>CAWHJR010000003.1:0-93621 GCA_963829805.1 Euzebyaceae bacterium | reverse complement strand
GGCCCTGTCTCTCGTTCCTGGCGTGTCGGGACACCACCGTTCCTCGGCCCCGTGCGGGCTGTACTGATCGAAGCTCTCCCCTTTTTCCACAACGGGATGCCTGTCCTGACGTCTCACCAAAGGGCCCTGTCGTCGGTCTCGTGGAACTCTCGCAAGGGGAAGCACTGCCATCGGCCACCTGCGCCGAAGGGGAAACGGTTGCCCTTGCGCACCTTAGCGAGCAGGTCTGGCTTCGGCCTGGCTGCGCAGCAGTGCTGGCGCCCAATCGGGCCCGAACGCCTCAGGAAGCAGACCGCAATCCTGGCGAACTCGCTTGCCGT
Source organism: Euzebyaceae bacterium (assembly GCA_963829805.1). GTDB lineage: Bacteria > Actinomycetota > Nitriliruptoria > Euzebyales > Egibacteraceae > CAWHJR01. The sequence goes on along the minus strand of CAWHJR010000003.1, from coordinate 93,301 downwards.
GTCCACTCCTCCGCAGAGCTCGCGGTGCCAGCAGCCTCCACGGCGTGATCCGGTGCCGGCCGTGATCGCTGTGTTTGAACGAGCGCGATGGTGTATTGGGGATGGTTTTCAAACATCCAACGCCGACGGTTGATGAAAAAGTCAATCCGAAGGCAGGTAGTATGCTCGAATAGCCAATAGCGGAAGCCCGCTGAACCCTTGGCCACGAACGACGTCATGGAGACACGACACCCATGTGACCGCCGTCGCGGATAACAGTCCCGTATCGGTGGCAGAAGTACTTGTACAGGTCGGGGTCCCCCGCCATTCGCGGGTACTCGCCTGAGTAGAGGTAGGCCTTCTGTTCGGCAACCCGATCCCGCTCGGCCGCAAGCCGGCCTTCCAGCTCCGGCCTTAACGTAAGGAGCGCGTCAATCGCCGCCTCGCGGTCAACTTCGTTCAGAGCCCGCGACCCCGGCCCGGGACTGCGCGTAAACGCAAGGCGCTCAACGGTTACCTCCTCCCAGGGCGGGTTGCCAACGACGGCGTCGAAAGCCTGGCCGCTTGCGAATAAACACGTGCGGGAAGGCCGTGACCCAGTGCAAGAAGGAGTGGCGCTCCCTTTCCATGAGCGCGGCTTGTCGTACGGGGTGGCTGAGCCCGACGCAAGCACCTCGAGCCCGTACAGCTCTACATGGTGGCGGGCGCCCGTCACACCGAATGGCTGCGACGTCCACAGGTCGAGCAGACGCTCGAGGTTGGCCGAAGCTGCATGAGCCTCGTCATCGGCTCTGCCACTCGCCTCGACTTCCTCCTTGGTGCGGTCTTCGCCGGCCGCGACCCGTGCGACCGCCTCAGCGGATTGACGGACGGCGTCCTCCAAGCGATCGAGAAGCACCGACCGATCGCGACCCTTCTCGGTGGAGTTGCCAAGAGCGTCGAGGCGCGCTACCCCGATCAGGGCGTTCCCTACAACGACGTTGCGGTCCAGGTACGCGAGCGACAGGCCCGGGACGAACGACGCAAGCCAGAGAGAAAGCTTCGCTACCTCGGCGCCCATCGGACTGACGTCCACGCCGTATACGCAGCGCTTCAAGAGCAGGCGCCGCAAAGGGCGACGTCGCCGATGTCCGCCCCGGCTGTGGCACCACCCGCAGGCGGTCCAAGGCGATGCTGATGCTCGGCAGCGGTGTCTCGGCAAGGAAGCGAACGGACGCGTCGGCCAACTCGTTCACGACGGTGACGAGGAAGTGGGCGCTACCACACGCCGGATCGAGGACCGCGAAGTCCAGCAGCTTCTCCGCCGCGGCCGTCGGGTCCATCTCCGCCGCTTGTCGGACCTTCTCCAGGTGCTGGCGGAAGGTCGGCAGAACCGCGTTGCGGACTAGATGGCGAACGAGGGCTGCTGGCGTGTAGTAGACACCACCGCCTTTGCGGCCCCCCTCATGCGTCTGCCACAGGAGGTCGCCCGGTTCGGCATCGGCGTCGTTTTGCTGGGCAGGCAGGTAGGCGTCCTTTCGAACGTCGTAGCGGACGCGTTCCTCGGCCGCCGTCAACCGCAGCGACAGCAGGCCTTCGTAGATGGTCCCCAGGTGCCCGATATCCAGCGTCGAGTAGTCGATGCCACCGCCGCTCTCAAGGTCGCGCCCAATACCGGCCAACATCGCGCCGAAGGCGGGGTCGTGCAGCTCCACGCGTTCCAGCGTCGCGGCCCCCTCGAAACCTCGGGCTGCAAACAGGGCGCCGTTATATGCAGGAACGTCCCAAGCCCGGTTGCCGCTACGCATGGTCTTCACGAGTGTGGAGAAACGGTCCCATAAGGACGTTGAGCGCGGGTCGAGGCGGTGAAGGCTCTCGGCCGCCTCCTCGCACAAGGAACTCAGCGACGCCTGGCGGTAGGGAGGGTGGTGCATAGGCAGGTAGCCGGCGGCTTCGGCGTAAGGAAACAGCGCCCTAAAGACAAGGGTGCGCGCCGCACGCTCCAATTCCGCACGGACAGCGTCATCCGTAGGATCGCGTCCATTGATGCGCGCCCACCGTCCGAGAGCACGCCCCAACTCGGGCAACGCCCGCTGGCGGATCGTGTCGTCCAACCGCTTCCGCAGGGCAGTGCCGCAACCGATCCGCCTCGGCGACCAGCTCATCGAAGCCGCCATCCGCGAGGTACGCGGGCGCACAGTCCCAAGTAGGGGCGATCCTCTGCGCGCAGGACTTGGACGTCGAGATCTATGTATCGTGCGGCGGCGGCGCCCGTGCCGGGGTCGAACCGGAACAGTCTTAAGCGGCTGCCGCTGGCGAGCAATCCAAATGGCGCGTTCTCGTGAGCGCAGTGGTTCAGCAGGAGGCCCTCGGGAGGGCGACCTTGGTCGTCGAGCCTCGCGAACTCGTTCTGGTCAGCCTTTGGATGGACGACTGCTACTGGACGTCCTGCGTGGCGCCACAACCACCCGCGGCGCGGAAGCTGTTCCACTTCGTAGCCCAATGCAGTGGCAGTCGCGCGCCACTCAGCCGAGGGCGGGATCGGGTCGGCCGCAGCGGCCAACGCGGACCACCGGGTAACGTCCTCGCGGAGACGTTTGCGGAGCGTGTAGTCGGTCAGGAGCTCTCGGGCCGTCAGTCCCGGGGATCCCGGCTTGATCAGCCCGGTCGAGTTCAGCTGCGAGCTCCCGCACAGCTTCCAATCGAGTAAGGCCTGCGGTCCGAGTGAGCAACCGCTCGAGGGCGTCGCCGTCGACCTCCCTGACAGGACCAGTGCCATCGAGAGGGCCCAGCACCGCGACGGAGTCCCCTCCTTCCGACGTCGCGCTGACCAACAACGGGGAGTGGGACCACCGCGGTGCCGGTCCCGCCACGCCCGACGTAAGGCGGGCTCGTCCATGCGAGCTACGGCAGCAACCTCTATGCCCGCGACCATGATTGACGTCACAATCGGCGCACCGGAAGCGACCTTCTGCACGGCCGGCAGCGCCGCTAGGCGAGTAAGTCGCTCATCGACGGTCATCAACCTGCAGCGTAGAAGGCGCGAGCCGTCGGACGGCCCCAGTCCCCAGTCCCTGTGGACATCAGACGTCATCCGATGCAACCGCGAGCGCCAGGCGTATTGTCTGTCAAGCGCATCGGACGGCTCCGTCCGGACATGCCCCGCTTCTGGAGACGGTGCAGCGCCACAGCCGCTTGCGCCAACGCAGCCGCACCCTGCGCCCGAACCGTCGACGTCACGCACCACCACCCGCGGCGGCCGTGCCCGCTCGCGATCACGCCGCACCCGCGGCAGAACGCCCGCGCGTTCGTGGTCTCCACAGTGATGTCCAGCTCGCCGCATGTGCGCGACTGCCAGCACCCGCATGCGCTCGATTCCGAGCATCACGACGTCGCCTGCCATAGCCTCCTGCACCGAAGCCTCCTCGAGATCCGCTGCCTTCGAACAGCTGCGAGTCTCAGGGGGCTTCACCCTTCACGGCCCAGCGCTACAAACACACGTTCGCCAGCCGGCCCACCCACGCTTCATGACGAAGAGCCCCATGACGTCGCTATCGCGATCGAGAGGGTCGTTGCCATCGCGACTCAGCGGAGGGGTCGCATGGCAAGCACGAGGGCCGCCTGATCCACCTGCACGATCGGGCGCAATGGGTCGCATGGCGGGTCCCGCCCATCGCGAAGATCACCTGTGGCGCGGTAGCTCAGCTGGAGGGCGGACATGGCAGGCGATGGCATCTTCCTCGCAATTGGTGGTGCGCTCACCGTTCTCGAGCAAGCTGACTACGACTCCGAAGCCGTGCTTCAGATTGCCCTCGCGCAGTTCCCAGAGGTGATCGCGGGGCCGAGCACGACGGGCGTCAGCGAGGCGAGGTTGTTGCTCATCCGGCGGGAGATGGGGATCCCGAGCGCGCAGGGCGCGGGGAGCACATGGAGCTTGGACCACCTCTTCGTCGATAGCGAGGGGGTTCCGGTACTCGTCGAGGTGAAGCGCTCATCCGACACGCGCATCCGCCGAGAGGTCGTTGGGCAAATGATGGACTACGCGGCGAACGGCGTGCGATCTGGCCGATCTCGGTGCTCCAACAGTCTCTCGAGACGACCGCACTGGAAGCCCAGAAGACAGCAGAGCAGCTGATCGCGGAGCTCCGACCCGATTTGAGGCCGACGAGTTCTGGCGCACTGTGGAGGCGAACCTGCTCGCGGGCCGGGTGCGTCTCCTCTTCGTCGCCGACGCGCTGCCGCCGGAGCTCGTGCGCATCATCGAGTTCCTCAACCGAGCGGATGACCCAGCGGAGGTCCTGGGCGTCGAGTTGCTGCAATACAAGGGCGGCGACCATGTGGCGTACGTCCCTCGCCTGATCGGGCGGACTGAGCAGGCCGTCACGGCCGGAAGACCGCGACCGCGGGGCAGCTCTGGACGCGCGAGACGTTCCTCGAGGCGGCGAGGGAACGGTGCAGCCCCGCCGAGGTCGCGCTGATGGAGCGTCTGCTGGAGCACGTGGAGCGCCACGGCGTGAAGCTGTCGTGGGGGCGGGGCGTCACACCCGGGGTCGGGGGCTGGTACAGGATCGGTGGGCAGGACACGGGCATGTGGGCGATGAACGCGAACTCTCCGAGCCCGGCCACGAGGGCGTACTTCCAGTTCTACCTTGGCGACCTCGTGAAGAAGATCGGCGCGGACGTCGTCGAACGGGCCGCACAGGTCCTAGAGCAGATCCCGGCGCTCCAGCCGAAGATCGCCGAGGCGCGCATCAGCGGATGGAACAAGTACCCGTCTCTGTACCTCGGTGATATCGCGACGGACCCCGCCACCACGGAGGCGCTGTTCCGGGCGATCGAGGGCATGATGCGGCCTTCACCGAGCTGAACGGTCACCACGCCGTGTCACACCGCGGGCCTAGCATCGCGCTCGCCATGGGAGGGGTGCGGTGGACGGGGTACGGGCCGGCGGCGTTGGAGGCGCTGCGGGCGGTCGTCGGGCGTTGAAGGGCGGGGATCCGCTGCGGCCCGTCGCGATCGTGGTGCCGACGAACGCGGTCGGGGTGACGGCGCGGCGGGGCTCGGGCGGGCGCCGGGGGCGTCGTCGGGGTGACGTTGCTGACCGTGCACCGGCTGGCTGAGCTGCTCGGGGCGCCGGCGCTGGCGCATGGTGGGCGGCGGCCGGTGTCGATGCCCGTGCTGGCGGCCGCGGCGCGGCAGGCGTTGGCGGAGGCGCCGGGGATGTTCGGGCCGGTGGCGCCGCATCCGCGACTGCCGCGGCGCTGGTGGCGCGCATCGGGAGCTCGTGGAGTGCGACGCCGCCGCGCTGGATGCGCTGGCCGCGCGGGGGAGCGGGCGGCGACTGTGGTCGCGCTGCACCGGCGGATGCGGGCGCTGCTGCGTCGAGGTGGTACGACGAGGTGGACCTCCTGGCTGCCGCGTCGATGCCGTGGTCCGGCCGGGGCACCGGTCGTCGGAGACCTGGGCGCGGTCGTCCTGCACCTCCCGCAGGTCCTCGCGTCGCCGGCGGCGGCGCTCCTCGAGGACTCGAGGGGGCCTCGATCGAGGTGGTCGCCGGAACGACGGGCGTCGCGCGCGGCGGACGCCGACGTCCGCGGAGTCGCTGCGCGCTGCTGGGCGTCGAAGAGCAGCCGCCGCCGGTCGATCGCCAGCGCCGGGAGGTCGTCAGCGTCAGCGACGCCGACGAGGAGGTGCGGGAGGCGGTCCGCCGCGTCGTCGCAGGCCGCGCGCGACGGCGTGCCCCTGCACCGCATGGCGGTGCTGTTTCCCGACCGACGAGCCCTACGCGCGCCTGTGCCACGAGCACCTCCTCGCCGCCGGCGTGCCCTTCAACGGCACCGCCGTCCGGCCGCTGGGCGAGCGCATGCTCGGGCGCTGGCTGCTGGACCTGCTCGGCGCTGCGGGAGCGCGGCCTGCGCCGCCACGACGTCCTGGACCTGCTGGCGTCCGCGCCGGTGCGCGGCCGCGGAGCGCGAGTGGATCCCGGTCGCCCGCTGGGAGGCGATCAGCCGCGCCGCGGGGGTCGTCGCGGGCGAGGACTGGGCCAACCGGCTGCCAGCGCTTGCGCAGACGCGCTGCGCGCCGAGGCGGACACCTTGCCGAGCGACGAGCGACCCGCCGCGTCGCGCGGATCGCCGGCTGCGCGGCGGAGCCGACGCCGCGGACGACCTCGCGGCGTTCGTGGCAACCTGGATCGTCGCGCGCCTGGAGGACGCGGCCATGCGGACGACGTGGGCGGACCTCGTCGCGTGGGTGCGGACGACCACCAACCGCTACCTCGGCGCCGCCGCAGCGCCGCGGCCGCTGGCCCGAGGCCGAGCGCGTCGCCGGCGACCGCGTCGACGCCGCGCTCGACCGCATCGCGGCCCTCGACCTGGTCGGCGAGCCCGCGGACCTCGCGCGTGCTGCGCGCGACGTTGGAGCTGGAGCTCGAGCGACGACCTCGGCCGCGTCGGCCAGCTCGGGCGCGGCGTCCACGTCGGGCGGCTCGTCGGGCGCGCTGGGCCTCGACGCCGACCTCGTCGATCGTTCTGGGCTGCGCGGAGGGGACGCTGCCGACGCGCGTGCGCGAGGACTCGCTGCTGCCCGACCGCGAGCGCGCGCTCGCCGGCGGTCAGCTGCGCGCTCCGCGCCGAGCGGATCGCGCGCGCAGCACCGCGCGTGCTCGCGGCGCTCGCCGCGGCGCCCGGCAGGGCGGTGCTCTCCTACCCGCGCGGCGACCTGCGCCGCAGCCTGGAGCGGCCGCCTCGCGCTGGCTGCTCGACACCGCTGCGAGGCGCTCCCGAGCCCGACGCCGGCGCGCAGCGCTGCCGAAGGCGGCCGCCTGGCTGGCCCACCGCCCCTCGTTCGCGGCCAGCCTCCGCACGCACGGCACGACCGCGACCGCGGGGAGGAGCGCGTGCGGCGGCTGAGCGCGCTACCGCGAGCCGGGCGGCTGGATCGAGCACCACCCCGGTGCCCTGGCCGACGCCGTGCTACCGCAGGGCTGGCGCCTCCTGCGCGGTCGGCAGAGCAGCGCGTTCACGCGTTACGACGGCAACCTCGCCGGCACCGCGGCTGCGGGGCTGCTGCCGCGGCCGACCGCGACGCGTTGTCGCCGACCGCGCTGGAGGCCTTCGCGACCTGCCCGCACGCCTACCTCATCGGGCGCCTGCTGCGCATCGAGCCCGTCGAGGACCCCGAGGCGCTGCTCGCGATCACGCCGCTGGAGCGCGGCACGGTCGTCCACGAGGCCCTCGAGCGCTGGCTGCGCAGCGATGCTCGAGGCCGCCGCCGGCAGTCCCGAGCCATGGCCCGTGGGACGACCTCGCCGCGAGCGTGCTGCGCGCGATCGCCGAAGCGCGCTGCGACCGAGGCCGAGGCAGCCGGCCTCGTCGGCCAGCCGGTTTCTGGCGGCGCGACCGCCGGCGCATCATGCGCGACCTCGAGACGTTCCTGACGGCCGACGACGCGCCGGCGCGCGCGACACGGCGTCACGCCCTCTCGCGCCGAGCTCGCGTTCGGGGACGTGCCGCGTGGACCTCGACGACGGCCGCATCTGCGCTTCCGCGGCTCGATCGACCGGCTCGACCGGGCCGCCGACGGACGCCTCCTCGTCACCGACTACAAGACCGGCAAGGCCGACGCTTACGCGGCCTGGCGACGGACGCCGTGCCGGCGGGCACGCGTCTCCAGCTGCCGCTCTACGCCCTGGCCGCCCGGCAGCACTTCGGCGACCGAGCGCGCGCCGTGCGTCCGAGTACTGGTTCACCTCCGCCCGCGGGCGGGTTCCGCGCGATCGGCTACGACCTCGACGATGAGCGCCTCGAGCGCTTCGCGCCGCCGTCCGACCCTGGTCGACACCATCGAGAGCGACCTCTTCCCCGGCCGCCCGCGGAGCCCGGCTTCCGGCTGCTACAACGACTGCCGCTTCTGCGACCCCGACGACCTCGGGACCGGCGACCGCGTGGCGAGCCTGGTCGCGCAAGCGCGGCGACGCGTCGCTGGCGGCGTTCCTCGCGCTCGTGGAGCCCGAGGAGGCACCGTGACGCCGCTGGACGACGGCCGGCCCGCCGCCGCATCGCACGAGGACCTCGACGCCACGCTGTTCGTCGAGGCCGGCGCCGGCTCCGGCAAGACCCACGAGCTGGTCGACCGGGTCGTGGCACTGCTCGCACGACGGCGTGCGAGCTGCAGCACATCGCGGCGATGACCTTCACCGAGAAGGCGGCCGCCGAGCTGCGCGACCGCGTCCGGCGGCGTCTCGAGGACGAGCTGGCAGCGCCGACGGCGACGCGGAGCTGCTGACTGGCGCACTCGACGCAGCTCGACGGCGCCGCGATCGGCACGCTGCACGCGTTCGCGCGGCGGCTCCTCGCCGAGCACCCGGTCGAGGCGGGGCTGCCGCCGCGGGTCGAGGTCCTCGACGAGGTCACCAGCGAGGTCGCGCTTCGACGAGCGCTTCGCCGCGCTTCTGCGACGACCTGCTCGCCGACGCCGCGTGGGAGCGCACGCTCACGCTGGCCGACGCGCGCGGGGATGAAGCCGCGACGACTACCGCGCGCTGGCGATGGCGTTCGACGACAACTGGGACCTGTCGACGAGCGGTGCCGTGGCCGGTCAGCGCTGTGCCCGCCGCTCGACCTCGAGCGCACTGGCTGGCCAGATGCGCGGCGATCGTCGCGCGAGGGCGACCACTGCCTCGCGCGACGACACGCTGCTCACGCGCCTCGGACGAGCTCGGCGCTACGCGGACGCGCCTCGCAGCGCGCCGACGAGGCCGAGGCGCTCGAGCTGCTCGCAGCGGAAGCCGTCGTTCAGGGTCGGCAACGGCCGGCAGCAGGCCAACTGGCGCCGCTGGACGAGTGCCGGCGCGCTCGGGACCGCATGCGCGGCGGCTCGACGCGCGACGCCGTGCGCGACGCGTCCAGACCGCGTGCATCCGCCAGGTCGCCGTCGCTGTCGCAGCGCTTCACGCGCGACGCCGCCGCCGCCCGCCGCGCCGACGGGCGAGCTGGAGTTCCACGACCTGCTCGTCCTCGCCCGCGACCTGCTGCGCGCGCGACCCGGCGCCGCGTCCGCGCGCGACTTCCGGCGAGCGCTACCGGCGGCTGCTGCTCGACGAGTTCCAGGACACCGACCCGATCCAGGTCGAGATCGCCGTCCTGCATCGCCGGCGACGGCGCCGACGCCGGCAGCCGACGGCGTGGACCGATGTGGCGACCCGGCCCGGCGCGCTGTTCTTCGTCGGCGACCCCAAGCAGTCGATCTACCGGTTCCGCCGCGCCGACATCCGCACGTTCCTCGACGCCCGCGCGGCCCTCGGGCGAGCCGCGTCGAGCTCGTCACGAACTTCCGCACGCGCCGAGCCGTCCTCGAGTGGGTCAACCACGTCTTCGGCCGGCTGATCGTCGAGGAGCCCGGACTCGCAGCCGGCGTACCAGGCGCTGCGGACGCCGCGCGGACCGGCCGCGCTGGCCGGCCCGCGGTGACCGTGCTCGGCGCGACGCGCACCCCAGGCGCGCCGGCGCCGACGCGCTGCGCGAGCTCGAAGCCGCCGACGTCGCCGCCGTCGTCGCGCGCGCCTGCCGACGAGGGCTGGACGGTGCGCGACCCGGCGACCAAGGCGGTGCGCCCGGCGCGGCTCGGCGACATCGCGATCCTGCTGCCGGCCCGCACCTCGCTGCGGCACCTCGAAGACGCGCTCGACGCGCGCGCGCATCGCCTACCGCGCCGAGACCAGCTCGCTGGTCGTACGCGACCGCGCGAGGTGCGCGACCTGTTCGCCGCGCTGCGCGCCGTCGCCGACCCGTCCGACGGCGCTGGCGCTCGTCACCGCGCTGCGCTCGCCGCTGTTCGGCTGCGGCGACGACGACCTCGTCGACGTTCCAGCGGCCGGCGGGCGGTTCTCGATCGTCGCGCGCCAGCCGGACGTCGATGCGCGCCGACCACCCGGTCGCTGACGCGCATGCGCTACCTGCGGGAGCTGCACGACGCGGTCGCCGTGGTCGACGCCGAGCGAGCTGCTCGACCGGCTGTGCCGCGACCGGCGGCTGCTCGAGCTGGCCCTCGGCGCGGGCCGCGCCCGCGGGAGGTCGTGGCGGCGGCTGCGCTTCGTCGTCGACCAGGCGCGGGCCTGGAGCGACGGGCATCGGCGGCACTGTGCGCGAGTACCTGCTGTGGGCGCGCCTCCAGGCCGCCGAGCAGGCCGCGCGTCGCCGAGACCGTCCTGCCCGAGACCGACGACGACGCGGTGCGCATCCTCACCGTCCACGGCGCCAAGGGGCTGGAGTTCCCGATCGCGATCCTGTCCGGCACGACCAGCCAGCCGCACGGCGCGCCGCGGCGTCGCGGTGCTGTGGGACCGCGGCGGCGGGCCGGCCGGGTTCCGCTGCGCGGCGACGTGGCGACCGCCGAGTACGACGACGCTCGCGCCGATCGACGAGCGCATGGGCCACCACGAGCGGCTGCGCCTGCTCTACGTGGCGTGCACCCGCGCGCGCGACCACCTCGTGGTCTCGCTGCATCGGGAGGAGCCGAAGCCGGACGCCGACGAGCAGCGCTGGACCGCCGCGCAGCTGCTCGCCGCGGCAGCTGACGAGCGCGCCCAACCAAGAGGCGCCGTCGCGTGCCGAGCGCTCAGGTGCCGCCGCGAGGCGGCCGCGAGTGGCGCCGTCTTGCCGCGCCCGGCGACGAGCCCGATCTCGGCGACCTGGGAGGCCGCACGCGAGGCGGCGATGCGCTGCGGCCGCCGTCCCGACGTCGTCGCCGCGACCGGCGTGGCCGCGCTGGTGCCCGCCGGCAGCCGACGAGCTCGACGAGCCCGGCCGCCGGCCTGGCGAAGTCGCCACGTGACCTGGAGCTGCCGCCGTGGATGAAGGGCCGCTACGGCACGGCGGTCGGCCGCGCCGTGCACGCCGTGCTGCAGACCATCGACCTGACCACCGGCGAGGGCCTCGACGGCCGCAGTCGCCGCGCAGGCCGGCTGCCGAGGGCGTCCTCGGCCGCGAGCGCACGATCCAGCGCCTTGCAGAGGCTGCGCTGGAGTCGCCGACGGTCCGCGCGCCGCCACGCGCCCCACTGGCGCGAGACCTACGTCGCTGTCCCGCTCACGACGGCGTCGGGACGCATCTGACCCTCGAGGGCTACATCGACCTGCTGTACCGGGACGACGAAGGACTCGTGATCGTCGACTACAAGACGGCCTCCGCGGGTGCCGACCTCGCGGTGCGGACGTTGCGGCTACCGCACCCAGGGAGCTTCGTACGCGATCGCCGTGGAGCACGCGAGTGGCGAACCGGTCGCCCGCGTGGTGTTCGTCTACCTGACGGCGGCCGGGCCTATCGAGCAGGAGATCGACGACCTCGCGCTGGCCGTCGAGGAGGTGCGCGCCCTACTCGAGGAACCGGCCGCCATGGGGTCACTTGTCGTCGATCCGGGGGATCCCATCCCGGCCTGATCGGAGGGAACCTTGGTGGACAGTTCGCTGCCCCAGCACTGGTTCGCGGGGCGTCGCGTGGGGCCGGACGGGCGGGCCATCGTGGAGCGCATCGTCGCCATCGTGGCGGAGTCCGTCCCTGAGGCGGGAGCTCCCGACTGCTCTCCTCGGAAGTCGATCGCATGGCGGGGCGACCGCGGGCGTCTGGCTGCGCTGCTACACCGACAAGGTGCGCCAGGCTGCGCTGGAACTGCCAGCACTCGACCGTGCGGACGCCCGCGCGCTTGCGGGTGAGCTGGGGTGGGAGGTCTTCGATGTCGCCGCCGACCGTGCGACGAAGCTCGCCTGGCCCTGAGCGTCGAGGCTCACGCCGGACGGCCGCATGCGCTTCATCATCAAGTCGATTGACCACTTGGCGGCTCCGGCCGACGAGGTCCTGGGACGCATCATCCGCGGCGCCTGGCTGTCGACGTCTCGCGTGAGTCGAACCTAAGCGCCGAACCCCAGCGCGCCAGGTCGTGGCACGACGCCCCTATCCCGCCGGCCCCGATGCTCATGATCGTGCCCATCTCTCAGGTCGCCGTGGCGGCCGCAATGAGGCCGGCCTTGATCCCGAGACCCACTCCTCGGACTCGTGTGATGCGGAGCCAGACGACTCGTTGATCCATCGGGCAGAACTCGAGGCGGCCGTGCGGGTCGCGGCCGAGCCACGGTTCGAGACCGTCGATGATCGGCTTGAGCAGGTCCTTCAGCGACCAGGGTGCGGACACCGCGATGTCGAGCCAGACCGGGCCGGCTGGCAATGGATCGGACGCCACCGCAACGAGATCGCGCCACGCCCTCTTGCTGGCCACGTTGCCCTCACGCGGCAGGGCCTGCGACTGCGCGACGGCCAGCACAGGGCCCGGAATCGGAGCCTCGGTGACGTCCTCCCCGCGCAGCCCGACGCGAAGGTGCGCAGGACTGGCGACCGAGCGCGTGGCCAGGATCGCGTCGAGTCCTGCGTAGGCGCGCGCAAAGACGCCGGCGTCCTGGAGGCCCTCGATCGCGGGTCGGACCAAGTTGTCGAGATCCGCCCGCCGGCTGGGCGACACCACGAAGTCCAGTCGGACTGCCACAGCGGGACCGACCCCGGCAGCGGCCACCGCGACGGTGCGCCGCCACGCCTTGGTGCGAGTGTCCTCCCCGCCAATTGGCTCGCCCGGAACGACCAGTTCTCGGACGTCGCGCGCGATATAGCTGGGTGCAGGAGCTTCCGGCCGCCGCAACGAGCGGAACGGCCTGGCCGCCGAGCTCCAACGTGATGGGCCGCGTCGACTTCACGCTGACGTCCGGGAACCGGGCCAGCAGTGCGCAGAACGAAGCTGCTGCGCTTGACATTGGAGGCACTCCCACCACCCACGGGGTTCAGCACGCGCAATTGCACACCGGCCGCCGCGCCATCGAGACCCTGCCGCGTCGACGAGCCGATCACCGTCGTCGTCACCAGGCGGCTGTCCGGAACCGCGCGAGCTGGCGGTCCAGGAGTTCACCCCTCGCTCCTGCACGAACGCCACGCAGAGCAGGGCCTCGTCAGCGCCGTCGAGAACACGGCGCACTGCGTCGAGGCAGGCGCCTCCTCGGTGCGGATTCGACCTCGTCACAGCGGTGGCATCCTCGCCGACGCGGTCCTGTTGGAGGGCTGTCGCCCCCTCGGTTCACTCAGTCCAGGAGGACAGCACAATGACGTATGAGGATCCGGACCGGCTTCGTGCGCGCCTGAGGCTGGGGCGGGAGGAGTACTGCCAGCGGCTGCTGACGATGTTGATCCTGGGGGGTGCGTACCCCAGGTGGAACACCCGCAGCACCCCCAGTGCGGAAGGCCTCTCGTTCCTGCAGCAGCTCGACGACCTCGCGTTCGGGGAAGTCCGCACCGAGGCGCCCAGCGCGTTCATCGACGAGTGCGATCTCCCACCCCGGCACGACGCCGAACGCGGGTGCGCGCCGGACTACGCGGTCGAGTGGCAGGACAGGCTGTGGATGATCGAGCTCAAGACGGAGGCGCGCAGCCACCGCCGCGGGCAGCTGCAGTCCTACTTCGAGCTGGCCCGGCACCACCACCCAGGCCGCTCCGTCGACCTGCTGTACCTGACACCGGCCATGCAGGTCGCTCCTCCCGAGGTCCCGGCCGGCAGCCGCTACGCGCATCTCCTGTGGGAGGATGTCGCACCGCTCATCCAAGTCCGGTGGGGGACGGCATCCGATCCCGTCGCAGCGCGACTCGCGGCGGTACTGCTCGACATCCTCGACCACCTGGATGTGCCGTGGATCCGTGCCGCGGTGGCTGAACCGGAGGAGCCAGTGGACGTCGAGTCGGTCGCACTCGCGCGGGCGCAGGAAACGGCGCTGGACGGTGTCCAGCGCGCTGTCGAGCTGGAGGTACAGGACCTGGATGCTCTGCATGGGCTGCGCCTCGCGGTCCGCGACATGATCTGCGCGTCACCCGACGGCCCGCTGCACCACGTCCGGCCGTGGCTGTGGAGCGCGACCACCAGCGGAGGGCGGGCGTTGACGATCACTGGTGCTGAGACGGGGTACGAGCTGCGTCTGTCGAGGTACAGGAAGGCTGTCTGTTGATCGCCAGCGTGGGCCGGACTCCGGTGAGGTTCGTCGAGCCGATCGCAGCCCAGCACCCGCTCGCCGTGGCGTGCCAGGTAGACCTTGGGGTGGTAGCTCCCACCCCCACGAGGGTTCAGCACGCGCACGTGCACACCGCGCCGCGCCGCGCCATCGAGACCCTGTCGCGTCGACGAGCCGAACACCGTCGTCACCACCAGGCGGCTGTCCGGAACCGCGATGGAGCTGGCGGTCCAGGAGATTCACCCCTCGCTCCTGCACGAACGCCACGCAGAGACGGCGCGGCGTCAGGTCTGGAGCACGACGGCGCACCGCATCGAGCGGCGCCCAGCGGCGCGGACTGCGACCTCGTCACACGTGGTCGCCGACGCCGGTCGCGCGGGAGCGACGCGCCGCTCGGCTGCTCCTGGCCTCAAGCGTGCGGCACGCAGCCCCACCGGCGAGCGCACGCACGGGTCCGCCCCGACGCGCCTCCAGCCCGCGAGGACAGCATTGCGACTCCACGCCCGAGCGCTCCTCGTGGACGTCGAGCACGGCAGCCTGTCGGATGGGCCCAACTACCTGCTGACACTGGTGCACGACTGGCGGGAGCGACCGCGAGGTCCGCGTGATCGCCGACCACGTGAACGGGCCTTCGGCACCGTGGCACCTGCGGCTGGTGTGCCGCTTAGAGGCCGAGATGTACCGCCGCGAGGGCTGACGCGGCGCGGGTGCGCGCGCCGCGACGGTGGCCGGGGTCAGCCGACCTGGACGTCCTGCCAGCCGCTGTCGGGGTCGTTGCCCTTCATCTCCAGGGCGCCCATGACCCGCCACTCGATGCGGGCGTTGCGGCCGCGGATGGTCGGGGGGACGTGCGCGGGGAGAGCGAGCTCGCCGGTGTAGCGCTGCTGCGCGCCGGCGGCCAGCTCGTGGGGGCCGGCCAGCTTGACCTCGTGGTCGAAGAGGCGCTCGTTGGTGGTGACGCGGACGTCGGTGGCGGCCCCGGAGGCGCGGTAGCTGGGGATGTCGACGACCTCGGCGCAGGAGATCTTCGCGGTCACGCCGTCGATCTGGATCGGCTTGTCCTTCACGGTGACGTCGACGGCGATCTGGGCCGGCTGGCCCGGGCGCGCCGGCGACAGCAGCACCGCGACGGTCGCCCAGTCGCCGGTCAGGTTGCTCTTGAGGTTGGACAGCAGGCCCATGGCAGGTACTCCCCGTCTGAGGGTCGGCGGCCCCCCGTCGAGGCCGCTCATCTGACCCCAGATTACGACGCGATCCGCGAGGCGCCGTCAGGGCCAGTCGCCGCGCAGGTAGGCGGCCACCGCGCCGGACCGGAAGGTGATCTGGCCGGCACGGCGGCGGATCAGGGTGTGCTCCTGCTCGAGCGATCGGGCGGTCGAGGCGACCTCGGACGCGGAGCGGCGACCCAGCTCCCGGGCGACAGCCGTCACCGACGGGGGCTGATCGTCCTGAAGGGCGGCGGCCGCGCGCAGGAACGCAAGCTGCAGGTCGGTGAGGCCTTCAAGCCGCCCCTCCACGTAGCGCGTGACCTCGCGGCGTGCGGTGGCCCAGCCGCGATCGGCCTCCTCGCTGGTGATGACGGCGCCGGTGCCCGCGTTCCAGGCCGCTTCGCCCGCCAGCTGGAACAGGAAGGGGTCGCCCAGGCACGATTCGACGACGGTCGCGATCGCCTCCGGCGCCATGTGGACCGAGGCGGGGCCATCGGAGGTGAGGACCGGCCAGCCTTCCCCTTCGAAGGCCACGAGCGCGGCGCGGAGATCGCCGGTCGACAGCGGCTCCAGCTCCACGGTCCGGAAGCGCCGCGAGAACGTGGCCCCGGACTCACCGACGTGCCGATTGAAGTCGGGCAGCCCCGACAGGTACACCACCACCGGGAGGGCTCGCTCGCGGGTGATGCCCGCCGCGTCGCGCTCGGGCTCGACCACCTCCAGCGCGTCGCCCAGAACCGTGAGCAGCTGGGAGAGCGGCCCGGGACGCGCGATGTTCTGGACCTCGTCAATGCGGACGACCAGGGCCCGATCTTCCTGTCGCGCGAGATGAGCCACCTCGATCAGGAGCTGTCTCACCGCTCGGTACGCGTTGGCATCCGGCGGGGTCGACCGCAGGCGCACGCCTCCGCCGATGGCCGGGAGCGTGATCTCCTCGACGCGCTTGAGCAGGTCGGCGCTGCGCCGCCCGATCCGGGCGCCCAGGCTGCGGGTCTGCACGAAGTCGTGCAGCGCCTCGGCCAGCAGCCGGAGCGGGTCGGCGGCGACGGCGACGCGCACGCGCTCCGGCACCCAGTCCCCGTCGTCCGCCGCGTCCGCCGCGATGCGGTTGACCAGCACGCTCTTGCCGATCCCGAACTCACCCAGGTAGGCCCGGCCCCGCTCGTACAGGCCGCTGACGCGCCGCGGCCGCACGATCTCGCTCCAGTCGGCCAGCTCCTCCGCGCGACCGGCCCACACCTCCGGGACGCGGTCGGACCCGGGCAGGAAGGGGTTGTTCGTCGGCGATCGCAAGTTGACGACATCCTTGCGTGGCAAGCGGATCGAAGACATTGTTGCGTCGCTCCTTGAGGGACGCAACTGTTGCGTCGACCTAGGTGGCGGGCAGCCCGCCGGTTGCGCGCGACGCGCAGGCGCCGCATGTCCAGGGGCGCGCCGGTGTCCTCGTCGACGACCGCCGGGCGGACCTCGGTGTGGGTCTCGCGGTCGATCAGGACGACCGGGGGCTCGCCGTCCCACAGCCAGTCCGACCCCCAGCGCCACATCGCCGCGAGGACGTCGAAGAACGCGCGGCCCTTGTCGGTGAAGCGGTAGTCGAAGCGCGGGGGGTGCTCCTCGTAGGGGACCTTCACGAGCATCCCCTCGTCCTGGAGCCGTGCCAGTCGCTGCGCCAGGACGGCCCGGCTGCAGCCGAGCGCCTGCTGGATGTCGTCGAAGCGCGAGCGGCCTGAGAACAGCTCGCGCAAGACGAGGGGCGTCCACCAGTCGCCGACGAGGTCGGTGACCCGGGCGACCGGGCACGGCCACTCGTCGAAGCGCGTCCGGGGGGGCATGGCTGCTAGGTCGCCAGCGCGGCAGGCTCGGCGCGCTCGACGCGCGCGGGCACGTGCTTGTGGAACGGCGTGCCCGCCAGCCAGTCGCGGTGGTCGCTGGCGGTCAGCTCGTTGGGCCCGACGCCCGTGACGGCCGCCGATCCGTCCTGGCCCGGGTAGTCCAACCCCAGCCCGTTGGGCAGCGAGACGTGGCCCGGTTGCATCATCGCGCTGACCTCGACCGGCGCGACCGCAGTGCCGCGGCTGGTCGTGACGCGGGCGCGGTCGCCGTCGGTCAGGCCCAGCCGCTCTGCGTCCGCCGGCGCCATGCGCAGCGCCCCCGCGGCGTCGCGCCGGCGCCACGCGGGGTCGCGGAAGATCGTGTTGGCGGTGAACGACCGGCGCTCGCCCGCCGACAGCACGAACGGGTACGCGGGATCGCTGCCGGGCGGTGTCTCGCCGGCCAGCGTGTCGAGCTCGGCGAGGAGCTCGGGGATCGCGAGCTGCGCGCGCCCGTCGGGGGTGCGCACGCGGGCCCAGCTGGCCTCGGGCTCGTCGTCGGTGAAGACCACGCCCGACGGGCTCGCGAGGATGGCGTCGAAGAGCTGCTCGCCGGCTTCCAGCACGTTGCCCTCGAAGCCCGCGCGGCGCACCCCCTCGGGGTTGGCCTGCGCGCAGCGGTGGGCCGCGGCCCACAGCACGGCGGCGGCGGCCGCCCCGTCGGGCAGCGTCGGTCCGAGCGTGCGGTACAGCAGCACCGGGGCGAGCCGGCCAAGCTCGGGCCGGGCGGACAGCGCGGCGATGAACGCCTGGCCGAACGCGGCCCGTCCCCGGTCGGCGGCGGCCCGCAGCGGCTGCACGTCGTCCTCGGTGATCGCTCCCAGGGCCTCGCACAGCCGGGCGTGGATCTCCGGCTCCGCCATCGTGCCCTCCAGCGGCGGCAGCACCGGGCGGCGCAGGTGGAACACGTTGCGCGGGAAGTCGAAGTTGAAGAACGTCGCCTCCCACTTCTCGAACTGCGACGGGACCGGGAGCACGTAGTCCGCCAGGCGGGCCGTCTCGGTGAGCGCCACGTCGATCACGACCAGCAGCTCCAGCGCCGCGAGCGCCTCGCGCATGCGCTGGCTGTCGGCCAGGGAGTGCGCCGGGTTGCCGCTCTCGACGAGCATCGCGCGGTAGCGGGCCGGGTGGTCGGTGAGGATCTCCTCGGCGATGACGTTGGCGGGGACGAGGCCGGAGATGATCCGCGCGCCGGCGACGGGGCTGGTGCGGCTCGAGCCGCCACCGTTGATCCCCGCCCCGGCCAGCTTGACGAGGGTGGACGGCGCGTACTGCCCGCCCGTGATCGCAAAGTTCCCGGTGAGCAGCCACAGCAGCTTCTCGAGGTAGCTCGACAGCGTCGAGTGCAGCGACATCTGGATGCCGAGGTCCTCGTAACAGGCCACGCTCGAGGCCGTGCCGATGCGGCGCGTGGCCTGGCGCAGCAGCTCCTCCTCGACGCCCGCAACGGCGCAGAACGCGCCGATCGGGACGCGGCCGAGGTGGGCGACGACCTCCTCGACGTGCTCCGCGTGCCCCGCGAGCCAGGCATGGTCGAGCAGGTCCTCCTCGACGAGCACCGCCCCCATCGCCGCGAGGCACCACGCGTCGGTGCCGGGCCGGACCTGCAGGTGGAAGTCCGCGAGCTCCGCGGTCTCGCTGCGACGTGGGTCGATCACGATCAGCGACCGCAGCGGATCGCGGGCGATCTCCTTCAGCGTCGTGCGCGCGTGGGGGATGCCGTGGGACTGCCACGGGTTCTTGCCGACGAACAGGGCCACCTCGGCGTCCTCGACATCGGAGCGCACGTAGGTGCCGAGGAGCTTGCCGTTGACCCAGAACTCGCCCGTCTTCTCCTGCGCGAGCGCGTTGGACCGGAAGCGCGAGCCCAGCGCAGCGCAGGTGGCCGTCGCGTACGCCCCGCCGAGGTGGTTCCCCTGGCCGCCACCGCCGTAGTAGAAGATCGTCTCGCCGCCGTGCGTGTCACGGACGGCGGCGAAGCGCTCGGCGACCTCGCGGATCGCGGTGTCCCAGTCGATCGCGTCGAAGCCGCCGTCGGGCCGCTTGCGCAAAGGGGTCGTCAGGCGGTGACGCCCGTTCTGGTAGTGGTCGAGCCGCAAGCGCCTTCTCGCAGGTGTAGCCCTGCGAGGCCGGGTGCGCGCGGTCTCCGCGGATGCGCTCGAAGCGCCGTCCGTCCGCCCCGCCGAGCAGCACCTCGATGCCGCAGTTGCACTCGCAGAGGATGCATGCCGTCGGCTGCCACGCGCTGTCGCTCAAGACTCGGCCTCCCAGTGGGTTCACTAGAAGAATCCACTAGGCCCGCCGGCAGGTCAACCCCCCGGAAGACCGACGGGCCGGCGTGGGAGCTCAACACCGACCGCGAAGCGCGAACCATGGTCCGCAGGGCCGTTCGTCCGCACGCCGGGGGACGTTCGGCCCTCCCGGACGCGGCGGCGCCGGCCCACCGTGGGATCACGCGGGTCCTCCCGGGTCCGCTGACCCCTCTACCGCATGGTGCCGATGCCCCGCCACGACGAACGCCCGGGTCACGCCACCACGTCCCTGACCCACCCTCCCGACTGCAAGGAGCACACGATGCGCGCACTCGTCTACCACGGACCAGGCAACAAGGCCTGGCAGGAGGTCCCCGACCCCGTCCTCATCGACGACACCGACGCGATCGTGCGCGTCGACGCCACCACGATCTGCGGCACCGATCTGCACATCCTGAAGGGCGATGTCCCCGAGGTCACGCCCGGCCGCGTCCTGGGTCACGAAGCCGTCGGCACCGTGCTCGAGGTCGGGACAGCCGTGAAGACCCTTGCCGTCGGCGACCGCGTCCTGGTGTCGTGCATCACATCGTGCGGCAGCTGCCGGTTCTGTCGCGAGGGCCGTTACGGGCAGTGCCTGGGTGGCGGCGGCTGGATCCTGGGCCACCTCATCGACGGCACCCAGGCCGAGCAGGTGCGCATCCCGTTCGCCGACACGTCCACGTACGCGGTGCCCGCTGGGGTCAGCGACGAGCAGGTGCTGATGCTCGCCGACATCCTGCCCACGAGCTATGAGGTGGGTGTGCTCAATGGCCACGTCCAGCCGGGCGACGTCGTCGCGGTCGTCGGCGCCGGTCCGATCGGCCTGGCCGCCATCATGGGCGCCCGCCTCTACAGCCCCAGCCACGTGGTCGCCATCGACCTCGCCGCCAGCCGGTTAGAGGCCGCCAAGCAGTTCGGCGCCGACATCACCATCGACGCCACCCATGAGGACGTCGAGGCGATCGTCATGGACCTCACCGGCGGACTGGGCGCCGATGTCGCGATCGAAGCGGTCGGCGTTGCGGCGACCTTCGAGCAGTGCGTCCGCCTGATCCGGCCGGGCGGGCACGTCGCCAACATCGGCGTGCACGGCGAGCCAGCCACGCTCCACCTCGAGCGCGAATGGATCCGCGACATCACCATCACCACCGGCCTGGTCGACACCCGCACCACGCCGATGCTGCTCAAGCTGCTCGCCAGCAACCAGATCGACGCGGCGCGCTTCGTCACCCACCACTTCCCGCTCGAGTACTTGGAAGCCGCCTACGACACCTTCGCCCGCGCCGCGGAGACCGGCGCGCTCAAGGTCGTCCTCACCAGGCAGTGACGAACGCCGGGTCCCCCGGACCGGGCCGTTAGGCCCCCGGCCCGGGGGCCGTCCGGCACTGCCCCGGCAGCGGCGCCGCCGCCAGAGTTGACCCAAGACCAACCAACAGTGCGAGGAGCCCTGCAGAATGTCCGCCACCCTCATCCGTGAGCCGGAGACCCAGACCACCACCCCGGCCACCGTCCCCGTGACCGCCCGTCGCAGCCCCGTCCTGCTGGTCGCCGCCCTCGCGGTGCTCGTCATCGGCGTCGGCTCGATCGCCGGCGGGATCTTCGGCGCCGCCTTCACCTACAACCAGGCAGCGACCGAGAACGTCACCACCCCCGACGACGCGTCGATCCCCTCGACGCCGGTGCGCGGCCCGTTCACGATGCTCTCCCAGGCGCAGATCATCCAGCACCACCAGCTCGACAGCACCGGCGGCCTGCGCTACGCCGAGATGGAGCGCGAGGTCGCACAGATCGACGAGGCCGGCAACGCTGTCCTCGACGACGCCGGCGACCCGGTGATGATCCCCAACGAGGCCCGCGCCAGCTGGATCAACGCCACCGCCCTGACCTCCGCCCTCTACCTCGGCGTCATCGCCTACGGCCTCTCCGCCGTCGTGATCGTCGTCGGCATCGCGCTCCTGGCCTGCGGCGTCGCCTTCCTCTCCCTGCAGGAAGCGCACGTTCGTCTGAGCACGCCATCAAGCACGACTCGAGCCCCGGGCCTCCGCCCGGGGCTCGTCGATCGTCGACATCCGCAGCTCATGGATCTCGGCGGCATCACGGTGCGAGGATCGCGAACCATCGTTCGGCCGCGCGTCTTTCGAAGGCGGCAGCTGACAGTGGAGATCGCCAAGCGCCACATCGTCGACTTCTTCCTGGTGCGAGGCGATCTGGAGCGGGCCGCGAGGGCTGACGAGGCGCTCCCCGACCCCGTCGACCTGGGCGAGCATGCGGAGGCCCTGGCGCGGCTGGGCATCGAGACGGGTCTGCTGGCCACCCAGATCGCCAACCTCGAGGCCTGAGCAACAGACGCTGTGGACGGTCGGCGGCGGCCGCGCGCGCTGGGCTGGACGCGCGGACGTTGGAGTCCAGCAGCACGGCCACAGGCATCCCGTCGAGCGGCACGCCGTAGGCGCGGTGGGCCTCGCCGTCGGCGCCGCAGAAGGACTCCGACCCGGTGCCGGAGGCGGCTGCCTCCACCACGAACGCTGCTCCTTCGGGCAGCACGGCTTGGAGCCATGCAGCCACCAGCCCGCCCGCCTGGTCGCCGCCGTGGGCGCTCGTGAGCACCAGCAAGGTGGGGGGGTTCCGCCGACCCGACCGTCGATCGTTTCAGCGTGGCAGCACGAAGTCCGGCGCGCTCGCCGCGGCTAATCAAGGACCGGTCGTCAGTGTGTGCTCATGGCTGGACAGACCTGCGTTCTCACGATCGTGACAGATCCGTGGGGCAGACCGTCGCGTCAGGGCGTGATCAGCGCACGACGAGCGTCGGCACGTCGAGGACGCCGACGTGCCCGCGGCTCCCAGGACCGCTCTGGCCGCAACCTGGACGATCACCTCGCGACGTGGTCGAGTCTCGACGGAGCCCCGCAGTCCGGCGGGTCCGCCCGCTCGACCACAGGGGTCAGTGCCGCTCTCACCCAGTGGTCATGCCGTGAGAGTCCAGCCGCGGGAGGTGCGGGCCTCGCCCGTGACGCAGTCGACGACCTCCAGGGTGTCAGGGGTGAGATGGAAGGCGGCGGTCTGCTGGTAGCGGTGGGCGAGGGCGAGGATGTCGTCGCGGGGGCCGTCGAAGATCGCGATGCTCGGCTCGCGGGTGGCGCGGTCGGCGGGGACGCCCACGGCTTCGTGGATGGTCCAGCCGGCGTCCACGGCCTCCATGGCGAGGATCTGGCGGGCGCGGGTGTTCTCGTCGTTCGCGCGCTGCACGCCGCCGGGGTTGAAGGCGGTGATCACCCAGATGTCGTTCACGCCCGGGAAGGGCCACGCGTCGGCCCCGGGCGGCTCGTCGGTCGGCTGGAACACCGCCCAGCCCGACGGTCCCCGCACGTGCACGAGGGTCTCCGTGAACGCGTCCCAGGGCACGGGGGCGTCGATCGCACCGGCGAAGCGGGCATGCAGGACCTCACGGTAGGAGTGCACGGCCCCGGCGACGGCGTCGCACGCGGCGGTCAGCTCGGACAGGTCGAGGTCGGAGGCGATCAGCTCCGCCTCGGCGAGCACCTGGTTGCGCACCCAGAACACGCGCACGAGGTGCGCGGCCACGTTGATGGCGTTGAGCTCCTCGAGGACCTCGGGTCCTGACTTCACGTCGTCGACGAGCGTCGCAAAGACCTGGACGGCCGGCGCGCCCTCCGTGCGCCGCGCCAGCCGTACATACATCGCCGTGTCGGCAACCGCGAACGGGTAGTCGCCGTCGTCGTCGCGGGTCAGCTCGGTGATGCCGAAGCCCTCGCGCAGCAGCGCCTCGAGCCGCCTGCGCACGGGCAGCAGGTCGACGTCGTGCGGGAGCTGCCGCAACGCCGCGGTCCAGGTCCCCGTTTCGTCGCTGACGAACAGCGGTTCGCGCGTGGTGGCCGGCAGCGACAGCTTGGCCACGTCGCCTTCCAGGCCGGTCAGCAGGTGCAGAAGCGCCTCGGCCTCGACCGTGGCGGTGCCGGCGCCCTCGCCATCGGCCACGATGGTGGCGGTCGTCGGACCCACCTGCGGCCAGCGCACCATGAGCTCCAGCTGGCCCCCGGCGGCCGTCACGGCGGTGGCGGGCCAACCGAGATCCTCCTGCTCTAGGCGGAACGGCGCCTGGCGCACGAACTCCAGCGCCGACGTCAGGGCACCTCGCGAGACCCGCACCACGCCGGCCGCCGGCCATGTGGGCCCGTCGGCGTCCACCGGATAGGGGGCCGGGTGTGGCCAGAACTCGAGCGCCACCTCCCCGACCCGCAGCACGGCCGGCTGGCGGAGGTACCCGTCCTCGGTCAGTGGCGTGAGATCCAGCGCCAGCGCTCCGGCCTCGCCCGCGAACAGCAGGCGGGCGGGGAGGTTGATGTCCACCTCGCCGTCCTGCTCCCCGCCGCGCAGCCAGACCGACCAGGGGTCCGCCCCGGACTGCCAGAGGCGGCGCCCGGCCACGACGGTGAGGTGCACGGACCCGCGCACGTCGCGCTCGTCGCGGTGGACGAATGGCGCGACGGAGGTCCGGACGGCCTCGACCTCGTCGCGAGGGACCTCGATCCTCATCGTCGCCTTCCCGTGAGCCTGTCCGCGCCGGACCCTCGCATGCGCTCGGGCTCGGCTCAAGGACCGCCCCGTCGCTGTCGCATCAGCCCGACGATAAGAAGAACTACAGTTCTTAGGTGTATAGACCTTATGATCTGAGGATGGACCGACCGACGGCTCTGTTCGATCGCGATCGCGAATGGGCTGCGCTTGTGCGGTTCGCCGCCGATCGCGGGCCTGGTGCCAGTCTCGGACTGGTCACCGGGCGCCGGCGGCAGGGGAAGTCCACGCTCCTGCGCGCGCTGGTCGATGCTGCCGGCGGCTTCTACTACCACGCCATCGAGGGAGTTCGGGGGGAGCAGCTGGCCGGTCTTGGGGCTGCCATCGCCGCGGACATGGGGGCGCCGGCGCCGCTGGCCATCGGGGACTGGGACGACGCGCTGCGGGCCATCGCGTCGCTCGCCGCGCGCGGCTCAACCGTGATCGTGCTCGACGAGCTTCCCTACCTGGTCGCAGCCGATCGCAGCCTGCCGTCGCGTCTCCAGGCGGCGCTCGCACCGGGCGGGGCGCTGGGATCGGCGCCGGTGCGGCTGCTCGTGTGCGGCTCGGCCATCGCGACGATGGGGCGGCTGCTGGCGGGCAGCGCGCCGTTGCGCGGCCGGTCTTCGCTCGAGCTGGTCGTGGCGCCCTTCGACCACCGGACGGCCGCGCGGTTCTGGAACCTCGGCCACGACCCGGTGGCTGCAGTCCTCACCTTCGCCGTCGTCGGCGGCACCCCGGCCTACGCGCGGGAGTTCGTACGGAGCGACACGCCGCGTGGGAGCGACGACTTCGACGCGTGGGTCTGCCGGACCGTGCTCGACCCGTCATCCCCGCTGTTCCGCGAGGCGCGCTACCTGCTCGCCGACGACCCGAGCCTGGCGGAGACGCGCGACCGCGCGCTCTACCACGCCGTGCTCGGCGCCGTCGTCTCGGGTCGCACGACACGCGGCGGGATTGCCTCGTATCTCGCACGCCCGAGCACCGACATCGCCCACCCGTTGAACGTGCTGGTCGACGCCGGCCTCCTGCGGCGGCGCGAGGACCCCCTCCGCAAGGCGCGCCCCGTCTTCGAGGCCGCCGAGCCCCTCCTGCGCTTCTATCACGCGGTCATGCGCCCGAGCTGGGCGGCGCTCGAACGCGGCGGTCTCGCCGAGCAGGTTTGGCAGGCCTCGGCCGGGACCTTCCGCGCACAGGTGCTAGGCCCGACCTTCGAGGAGCTGAGCCGGGCATGGGTCCTCGAGCAGGGCCTCGCGGACGCGATCGGTCCGGTGGCCGTCGTCGGATCCACCGAGGTTCGCGATGCGCGAGAGCGCGCGGTGCTGCAACTCGACGTCGTTGCGCTCGACGACCGTGGGATCGTGCGGCTGCTCGGCGAAGCCAAGGTCGGCGAGGTGATGGGTCAGCGCCACCTGGCGCGCTTGCGGCGAGCTCGGTCGCTGCTGGCGGCCGCGGGCCACGACGTCTCGGCAGCGCAGCTGGCGTGCTTCTCGGTCGCGGGTTTCACCGCAGACCTGCAGTCCGAGGCGGCACGCGGCGCGGTTCGGCTGGTCGACTGCCCGATGCTGTATCGATAGCCCGAGAGCGGCGCGCAGACGGAGAATGGGTCAGTCGGGGAGCTGGTTGAGGCGCGCGATGAGCTTGGGACGCCGTCGGTACTCGTCCTTGACCGCGGCCACCAATGCCGTCCACTCGCCAGGCCGGCCGGCGGCGCGGTAGAGCGGGCGGAGGTCCTCGAGGATCGCCGCGACGCGCCGGTATGCCCCGTCAGTGGCAGGCACGAGCTCATCGTCGAGCTCGCGCCGCCACACCACGATGGCGTCCTCTGGGTGGCCCTCGGCGCCGCGGCGAGCGAGGGCTCGCCATGTCGCTCGGGTGACCCCGGAGCGCTTCGCGGCAGACCATGCCTCAGTGTGCTCGCCGATGTGCAGGAGCACCGTCACCAGCGCGTCGGTGTCGCCGGCGGCCCGCAGGGCCTCCAGGGCACCTTCGCGCGCCGCTGGCCAATGGTCTGATGCGCGGCCGGCGCGCTCGAAGGCGTCCCACGCTGTGCTGGTGGCGCGGTGCAGGAGCTGCGCGCGCGCCGCAGCGACCGCCTCGTCGGTGCGGCCGGCGCGCAGGAGCAGCTCGGTGGCCCGCTCGGTGAGGCGCTCGTCGCGGTCGTGGGGAAAGGCGTCGAGGCCGCGCACAGCCCACTCGAGCGCGAGGTCCTCGCGCCGGTACTCCAGACACGCCTCGGCGAGGCTCAAGTACTGGTACGGCGAACCGAGATCCCTCGCGATCACGGCGATGAGCAGCTCGAGGTCGGCCGCGTGACGGGCGATCACCTCCATCACGCGGGTGATCGTGAAGCGGTCGCCGTCCCAGCGCCGTTGCGGCCCGGGTGTGATGGGCGGCAGCAGCGCGAAGCGCAGCTCAGCCGCGCGCCGATAGGCCGCGACCCCGCTGCGGCCGAGCACGTCCGCGTAGTCGGGCAGCGCGTCGAGGAAGCCGTCGAGCGGATCCCACTCCAGGGCCCAGGTCAGCAGCTTGGCTGCCAGCTGGTCGGGGTCCGGCGGTGCGGCGCGGCAGGCCCGCAGGTGGAGCGTGCGAACATCGTCGAAGAGCTGGCTGAGGAACCCGTCGGAGTCGTCGACACGCCCGACGGCACGGACAAGGCGCGCCAGGAGGTGCTCGCACAGCGCGATCACGTCGGTTGCGCGGCCGCGCTCCAGCAGCTCGCGAAGCCGGTCGATGACCCGTTCAATGCCGCGGGCATAGCCCCAGGCCTCGCGCCAGGGGATGAAGTCCTCGATGTCGACGGCGTCCTCGATCGCGGCCCGCAGCTGTGCTGCGTCTCCCGTCTCGGCCGCAGCGGACAGCTCGAGATCGAGCCACAGGTCGTCGTGCTCCCCGGCCTGCCGGAGCGCGAGCTCCACCAGCTCCTCGTGCGGCTGCGCCTGTAACCAGGCCTTGACGCCCTGCGCCGGGGGATCCTCCGCGCTCGCCGCGGGATCCGGGTGGCCCTCAATCGCCAGCAGGGCGGTCGCGACGACGTGCTTGCACATGACGGCGTCGACACCCATCGGGCACGTGCAGGTGGACGTGAACACGTCGGCCTCGGTGCGCAGCACGACGTCATAGGGCCGACCGCCGGTGACCGTCGCCGCAGCGCCCACCTCGGCAGCATGGAGCAGCACCACACGACCCTCGCTGAGGTAGGCGCGCCCGCGCAGGTACACCGCCGGGCCGGCCAGCTTCAGCAGGCCGGCCGCGTGGACACCTCGAAGGACCACCACACGCTGAGGCTACGGGTCCTCCGGTCACTCCCAGACCGGGGGTCAGGCGAGGCCCGCGAGCCGGTGGAGGACGAGTGATCCCGTAATCGCGACGTTCAGGCTCGCGCCCTGGCCGACCATCGGGATCTCCACGACCTCGTCGAGCAGAGGCCATGCCTCGTCCGGGGATGCCGTGGCGCTCGTGCCCGAGCAGGACCACGGTCCGCTGACTCGCAGGCCGCAGGCGCGGGAGCGGCGTCGCATCCTCGGCCAGCTCCAACGACGCGGCTGCCGGTCGCCCGCTGGTGGGCCACCCACGCGAGCTTGGACTGGTCGAGCCAGTGGATGTGCGGGTGGCGCGGCAACGTGTCGCCGCGTGCGAGCGCATCGGTAGTGGGCGGTGGCGGGAACCCCCATGCGGGCGCCGACCGCATCGCAGGTCCGTAGCAGGATGCCGAGGTTCACGCCGTAGGCGACCCACAAGGGCGCGACCACGAGGAAGTCCCAACACCCGTGCTGAGCCGGCGGCGGGACTGCCTCAGTTCGCTCGGCTTGGACTTGTGGCCGGCAGTCACGCGGCCGGAGGGCTGCTCGTCGTTGGTGTCATGCGTGAGAGCGCGCTTCGCGACGGCGCTGACCTTCGACGGGCCCGCGAATCGCAGGCGGATCCGCGGCAGCGTGACGCCCGGCCGCAGGCGCCGGCGCTCGACCTCGAGGAGTTGTCCACAGCTCACACAGTCTGGCCCTCGCGAGCGCTGCCGTCCTGCCTACCGTCGCGGCACGCCGAACTCGAGGAGAGCGCCGTGCCCGAACCCATCCCTGATGACATCGCCGCGATGATCGCGGCAGACAAGGCTGCGGACCTCGCCATCCGCGCGGCATCTCGTGGCGGGACCTGCCCGCAGTGCGGGGACCTGGCGGCGCTGCAGCGCCGCTACGCCGCAGCGGGCTGGTTGCCGTACGACGACGACGGGCCGCGGCCACTGCTCACGCCGGAGGGCGAGTTCGCCGGCTTTGAGGAAGCGCGTTGGCGAGTCGCCGACCGGGATGCCGCGAACGCGCTGATCGCAACCGTTGCCGTGCCCTCGGGCGACGGCTTCGTCGAGCTCGTCGACACCGAGGACGGGCCGTGGCCGCGCGCCAACCTGTGGTTCACGCAGGAAGGCGACCTGACGCTGGCCTGCACGGGCGATCGCAGCGCGCTGTACGACGTCCTCTTCGATCACGCACTGCCGGCGATCACCCGCAGCATGCGTACTAGGACGGGCGTGGACGCCAGGCTGCTGTCCGCAGGAGCCGTGAGGACGTTCGAGGGTCCCAGCGGCTCACCTCCGCAGCCCTCCGTGCTGGACGCCCTGCACGCGCTCATCCTGCGCACCGAGCGGCGCTGGGTGGACGCGCCGGCCGAGGTGCTCGAGGGCGTCGTCCCGCGCGCCGCGTGGGCCATCCGGGAGGGCATGGCCGCTGTCGAATCCGTGCTCGAGCGGGCACGGACGGCGACACAGGGGGAGATGGGCGTCCTCGCGGCTGTCGACGTGGACCGGATCCGCGCGCTCCTCGAGGCGTGAGCCACGCGACCTTCTGGGCGATCAGCCGTCCACCGCCGGCTGTGCCCTCGACACCGCCGGGTGGTGAGTCGTGTGGAGATCCGGCGGGGGGCTGTCACACCCCACCCGTACGGTGACCGAGATGGACAACGGCGTCGGGTTGGAGGAGGTCCTGCAGGCGCAGGCCGCCCTGCGCGATGTCTGCGACCGGTTCGATCCGTTCTTGCTGCCGGTGGCTGACGCGCCGGCCGCGTTCATGGCCTTCGCCGAGATGGAGAGGCTCGCGGCGGGCGGGCGGATCCGGGTGGCGGTGAGGGTCAAGGAGAGTGAGGCGGCGCGGCGTGACGGGGAGCGCACCACTGAGGAGTGGATGGCCAAGCGGACGGGCTCGACGACCGCGGACGCCAAGCGTGATCTGACGACCAGCGGGCAGCTGGTGGGGCTGGATGGCGCTGATGCGGCGGTGCGGCAGGGTGCGTTGTCGCCTGATCAGGCGGCGGCGGTGGCGGATGCTGCGACGGCTGACCCCGAGGCCGAGGGTGCGCTGCTGGAGTGCGCGCGCCGCCAGCCGCTGTCGGGGCTGCGGGACGAGGCGCGGCGCACCAAGGCCGCCGCCGACCGCGACCCGGAGCGCACGCATCAGCGCATCCACCGCAACCGCTTCCTGCGGCGCTGGGTGGATGGCGAGGGCGCCCACAACGGCGCGTGGCGGGTCACGGCAAGTGACGGCGCTGCGGTCGACGCCGCGCTCAACCCCTTGATCGACCAGTTGTTCAACCAGGCGCGCGCGCAGGGGCGCCATGAGGCTGCCGAGGCCTACGCCGCGGACGCCTTGGTGGGTCTGCTGCGGCACGCCACGACGACCACCGCAGCTCCGGCCGTCGAGAAGGCGGTCGCCGAGCAGGCCTGCGAGGACGCGGACGTCCAGCCGGCCGCCGCGGCGGGCCCGGTGGTGGACTGGGAGCTGCGCCGGACGCGGCGCCGCGAGTCGAAGATCATCGCGGTGATCGACGCCACGGCGCTCAACCGAGGGCGGACCGAGGGCGGCGAGACCTGCGAGATCGCCGGCGTCGGGCCGGTGCCGGTGTCGGCTGTGCGGGCGCTGGTGCCCGATGCGTTCTTGTCCTACGTCGTCAAGGACGGCGTGGACGTGCGCACCGTCGTGCACGTCGGCCGCCAGGTCACGGCGCATCAGCGCACCGCTCTGGAGGCCCGCGGGTATCACTGCGAGCGGCCTGGCTGCGCTGCGCGGCACTTGCTGGAGATCGACCACATCAGCGGCTGGGCGATCACCAAGACCACCAGGCTCGACGACCTCGCCTGGCTGTGCCCCCACGACCACGACCTCAAGACCCGCTACGGGTTCCGCATCAAAGGGCCGCCCGGCAGGAGGCGATGGCTGCGGCCCGACGGCACCCTCGCCGCCGGGCACCCGGACGTCACACCGGAGCGCGCGACCGCTCCCGAGGGGTTGCAACTCGCCCTCATGGGCCGGCCGTGACGGCAGTCAGCGGAGGTGGGTAGGCGTCGGGCGTTCACCTCGTGCCCTGCCGCGCAGAGCGCGGGACCGCTCAGGGGAGCAGGAGCTCGTCGAGGTGGATGTCGATGCCGAGCACGGGCAGGACGTCGCCGCGGTGATGCTCGCTGATCGTGCGGTAGCCATCGGGGGTCGGGTCGCGGTGTTCCAGCAGGCGCTGTGCCACGAGGTCCAGGACCCAGTAGACGGGCACGCCCGGCCTGCGCGTAGGCCCGTGCCTTCGGCCCCAGGTCCTTGGCGAGCGACGTTTCGGCCACTTCGACGAGCAGCAACGCGCGGTCGGGGTGACGGCCCGCGAGGGGAGTCCGGCTGGGACCACGGCGATGTCCGGCTCGGGCTCGGAGAGGTCCGTCGCCGCGAAGGGGAGTTGGGAGCGCACACGGGCCCGATCGGACAACGTCAGCGATGAAGCGCCGAGCTGAGCTCCTCGACGACCTCGGCGTGCGCCGGCTTCTGGGGGCTCACGACGACCAGCGCTCCCTCGAGCAGCTCGATCCGGTCGTCCTCATCGAAGAAGCCCAGGTCGATGAGGCGCGTCGTACTCCTCGCGCGTGAAGGGGCGCAGCTCGATGCCTGGTCCGGGGATGGCGACGCTCACGATGGACGACCGTACGCCGCGCCTCCTCAGAGGGCGCGGACGCCCTCGTCGAAGCTCAGGAACACGCCGAGCAGGGGCACTCCCGCCTCGGCTGCCATCGTGCGGAGGGCCTCGGACCAGCGGGCGTCCGAGGAGTCGAGGGAAGGGCCGCTGCGTTCGAGCGTGAGGATCACCGAGCCTGGGCCGAGGTCGGTGCCGACCAGGGTCCCGGCGAGCACCTGTCCGAGGTTGCGGAGCGCGGACACGTCCGGCGTGCGGTCGAAGTCGTCGATCTGGAGGAGCTCCGGAAGCTGCCGGCCGTCGCCGTCGACCCACATCGCCCAGAGGCGGCGGCGGACGAGGGCGGGGCCGACGAGCTGGCGGACGCGCTCGAGCGCGTCAGCCTCGGTCAGGAGGGCGGGGGCTGTCGCAGGTGAAGGGATTGCCATGCGCCGGACCGTGGCTCGGCCGGGCATCCCTCGCCAGTGGGCCCCCGGCAAGCTGTGGACAACCACGCCTGCTCAGCCGCTCGAGCGCACGGCCTCCTTCGTGCGGGTCAGCTCGCTGGCGGCGGCTTCGACGGTGAGCACGATCTCGACGACGTACTCGGCGTCGTCGCCGCGCAGCAGGGGGAAGGCGAGGCGAGTGGGGCCGCGGTCGGCGATCGCCAGCAGCTCGTCGGCGGTGTAGGCGCGGATCGCGCTGCCGAGGTCGTCGTCGGCGGACAGGGTGTCGATCTCGGTGGCGTGGATCACGAGCTCGATCTCGCCGCCCGGCTCGCGAGCCTCGAGGGTGGGGAGGTCGAACAGGATCCTCGTGCCGGCTTCGACGTCGTCGACCTCCCTGGTCTCCTGCGAGGACGACGCGCCCACCGCCGGGCGCAGCTCGAACCGCAGGCGCACCTCGTCGTCGCCGATGCCGCCGCTGGTCTGCAGGCAGCGGAAGCCGTGGAGACGGGCACGCACCGCCGAGATCGGGCGGTCCTCGGGGAAGTGCTGGATCGTCGTGTCGATCGTCGCGGTGAGGCCGTAGTGGTCGGAGAGGTCGCGGCCAGGCTCCCACTGCTCGATCACGACCTGCGACTGCTCGACGTGCTGTTCGTAGAGCAGGCCGGGGAACGACAGGACGTAGTCGAGGCGCTCTGCGGTCGGGCCGAACCGCGCCGGGTCGTTCGAGGGGCGCGCCGCGCGGCCGGAGTGGAACGACGAGATCGTCCCGTTGTCGCTCTCGCTGGTCGCGGTCGGGCGCGCCGCGCCGAGGAAGTTGACGGTCGGCGCCAGGTCCACAGGGAAGCCGAGCGTGGAGATCAGCAGGTCGTAGAGATCGCGGTGCGCGAACCAGTCGACGTTCAGATCACCCATGAGGACGGCCGGCGCCACGGCGTCGCGGCACGCCGCGATGAACGCGCCGAGGTGGCGGATCTGCGCCTCCACTGCCACGCGGGCGCCGGCCGTCGTCCCGCCGACGGTCGGGTGCGGCGCCTGTGTGTGCGACAGGAACACGTCGACGTCGCACGGGTGCCCCCGCGGCGAGATCCGCGCGTGCAGCACGCCCTTGTTCGTCAGGCAGTCGTCGCCCGAGCACTGCCGGTAGACGCTGCCCTCCGACGCCACGATCGGGTGCCGGCTGAGCAGCAGGAGCCCGCCGCCGAAGAACTCGACGTCGCCCAGCGGGGTCTCGAGCAGCGGGTCGTGCGGGCCGTCGAGGTGATGCGGATAGATCGACTCGAGCTCCTCGACGATCCGGTCGCGGTCGTCGGACGTCCACACCTCGGACAGCCCGACGACGTCGGGCTTGCGCTCGCGCAGCACGTTGATCAGATGGTCCCGCGCGCGGTCTGAGTCGACGCCCTTGTAGAGCGGCCACGGCAGCAGCGCGGTGTTCTGCGCGTAGAAGGTCAGGGGGGTCGAATGGACCAGGGTCGGCAGATGCCCACCGACCTTGCGCGTCCCCTCGACGACGTCGTGCACGAGCGACCGGCGCCGGTGCTGGATCGCGTAGCGGTCCTGCTGCCACGCGATCCGCGTGTACGGGTTGCGCCACCGCGGGAACCCGTCGTCCTGCAGCGGCCGGCCGCCGTAGCGCGGTCCGTCCTCGTAGTTCAGCTCCAGCGGCTGGCCGTGCGGGACGTCGTAGCTGCACTGCAGCTGCCCCGCGTGCAAGCCCGACACGTGCACCCGGGCGCGGCGGACCTGCGACACGAAGCCCTCGAAGCTGCCGAACTCGGCCGCGTCCCCGATCTGCAGGACGAAGATGTTGGTGTCGCCCTCGGCGCGGATCTCGCTGTCACGCCACGGACCGCCGGACGACCAGGTCGCCTCGCGCGCGCAGAACAGCGCCACGTAGCTGTCCGCCGCGCGGCCGAAGAACCACCGCGCGTCATCGTGGTTGCAGCGGGCCTTCTCCGGGCCGCGGGTCTCCTCGAACTGCGCCTTCGGGAACCACGCGTGCGTGCGCTTGCCGAACAGCAGCCGCTGGATCTCCTGCGCCGCGTAGGCGATGATCGCCGCGCCGCGGTGCTGCACCACGCGGGGCTGCACGGCGTTGCCGGTCCACCAGTTCGGGCCGTTGTGGTCGTCGGGCTTGAACAGCTCCTCGTCGACCTTCACCTCAGGCCCCGCGATCGCGCCGACGATCGCACCGATCGGCCCGAACGCGATGAGCCCCAGCAGCGCCCAGGTGGTCGCGCCGATCTCGAACTGCACCCGCGTCCCCGCCGACGGGTAGCTCGTCCACACCATCGCGCCGTTCGCCAGCGCCGCCGACGCACGGCTGGCTCTGGAAGCTGACCTGGCCCGCGCGGAAGTCCTGGACGCTCGCGAGGTGCGCACCGCCGGCGCGGTGGCTGTACAGGTTCGCGCGCGACAGCACCGAGCCCTCGGTGAGCACCGACGCCATGTCCGCCGCGTCCTCGATCGTGTAGTCCGGGATGCTCGAGCCCACCACCGCCCCGCCGACTGCGCCGGCCACGGCGCCCACGGGCCCGGCCACCACGAACCCCACCGCGGCACCACCGATCGCGCCGAGGATCCCCGCCCCGACGTCCTCGGCCGTGTCGATCGCCTTGGCGACCGTCTCCAGCATCGGGATGACCTCTTTGAACGGCGGCGTGTCGAGCAGCCCGTGCTCGGTCGCCACCTTGCGCGAGCCGATGATCGTCTGCTTCGTCGCGTAGCCCGCCCGGCTCCACCAGAACTCCATGTCGTCGGCGCTCGAGAACCCGACGCCGTGCTCGCGGGCCTCCTCGAAGTTGATCGAGACGCGGCTGCGGCTCGTCACCCGCGAGGGCGGGTGGCGGGCGATCTCCACGAGCACGTCGGGCGGGCTGTAGACCGGCGAGGTGGCGAGGAACACCGCCGCGTTCGACATCTCGACGAAGTGGCCCCGCGTGCCGAAGCACACCTCGGCGAAGTCGCGGATGGACTGGTCCCACACGCAGTTCTTGTGCTCGAAGTACGCGCGCCCGGCGGAGCCCGCGAACGCCCCGCCGGTCATGTTCACCGCGATGTCGAACAGCAGCAGGTCGAGGACCATCGCGGCCTTCGTGCGCACGACCTCGTCGACCGCGAAGTCGGCGAGGTTCAGCAGCGGCATCGCGTCCTCGACGTAGTAGCCGGGGGCGTTGAACTCGGCGAAGCCGAGGCGCAGCCGCTCGTCCAGCCACCGCAGGACGCGCCGGCGCCCGCTGTCGCGGTGCTCGCGGCCGGAGCGGTCGCCCGCGCGCGGCGGGCCGTCGGGTCCCTCCTTGCGGTGCTGGCGCGCCGAGACGAAGAGGTCTTCGGGCCACAGCTGGCCGGCGAGGTACTCGGCGGTCGCGAAGAGCAGCCGGTGGTTCTCCGACCAGTAGGTCATGTCCGCGCCGGGATCCATCTTCTCGTGGTTGTTGATGGCCTTGGCCGCGTCGTCGGCCTGCTCGCGGATGGCCTTCGGGCGGCCCTCGAACTCCGAGCAGCGGAAGGGGTCGTCGAACCAGTACTTGAAGCTGGTGAACGTGCGGCGCAGCTGCTCGGTCGCATGGGCGGGGAAGTTCGGGGCGCAGCCGAGGTGCCCTGGCGCGCGCCACCGCAGCGCGGCGTCGCGCAGGTGCTCGGGCGTGTCGCCGAGCAGGTAGACGAAGCGCAGCAGCTCGTTCGCGCCGAAGTCCGCGGTGTCGAGCAGGTACTCCATGTGGACCGACCGCAGCTTGGTCGCCCAGTAGACGTTCGGGTCCACCCCCGCGCGCGCCCAGCCGAACAGCTCGTCGGCGCGGTCGGGGTGCTCGCGCACGAGCACCGTCCGCGCGAGGGCGGCCACGCGGTTGTCCGACTCCAGCCACGCCCGCTGCTGCGCGTCGCGCTCGGCCGGGGGCAGCTCGCGCAGGCGCTGGTCGGCCGCGGCCACGCCGGGGTCGAGCACGCCCAGGCCCACGTCGGCGACCGCGTCGCAGATCGTCTCGTAGCCCGCCTCCTTGCGGCTGACCTGCTGGGCGGCGTCGTCGGGGTGGGGGACCGGATCCACCCGGCGCTCCTCGGCCACCCAGGCGTCCAGGGGGGTCGACTTGACCAGCGCGCGCTTGAGCACGCGCTCCAGCAGGTCGACGCGCCGCGCGTCGAAGTCCTGCTGGATGCCGCTGTCCCCGATGCCCGGGGGGTCGAAGGGCCGCAACGCGGTCTCAGAACGCGGGGTCGGCCGAGTCCTGCCACTGCCCCTGCGCGAACGCCCACCGCGGGATCGCGTCGTCGTCGCGCGCGTAGACGAGGTCGCTGGCGAGGCGGAACCGCCACGACTCGCCGACCGGGGTCTCGGCCCTGTCGGACGACGACTGGCCCCGCAGCTCGTCGACCAGCGAGACCCACAGAGGGCTGCCGACGTCGAGCAGCTGCTGGGTCGTCGGCGTGGTGCCGGTGTGCAGGAAGCGCTCGAAGGCGCGCTCGTAGCCGGGCCGGATCGGCAGGACGACCCGCGCCGCGCCCGAGGTGAGGAAGCCCGCGAACGTCGCGTCGGTCTCCGGCGCGAGCAGCTTGCTCACCCACGAGGACTGCGCTCCCCAGAAGTACGGGAAGAACGCGTAGGCGAGGTGATCCCACTCGACGGCCTGCTCGAAGAAGCGGATGTACGCCGAGAGCGCCGCGGTCGCGGTCGGGTTGGGGAACGGGAACCCGCCAGGGTCGGTGGTCGTGGTGTTGAAGCCGGAGAAGCTCTGGGCGGTGAGCACCGCGAGGGTCGCGCGCTTCATCTCGGTGCGCAGGACCTCGCCCCTGCGCGCGGGCGTCATGCCCTGCAGGAAGACACGGGCGGACGCGTCGCGGTTGGCGACGTGCTCCTCGTAGTCCTCGAAGCGGCGCTGGTTGGCCGCGACGATCTGCCCGTGCGCCTTGACCTGCCAGGCGGTCAGCAGCTCCGGTGTCGCCTCGCAGATGACCTCGACGCCGACGTTGAACGTCTGGGCGCCGAAGCTCACGCCGTCGGACTCGACCATGATGCCGACCGGCAGGCTGTCGACCTCCGCTGACAGCGACCCGGACCTGAAGAACGCTCCGTTGAGTGGCGCGACCTGGAACGTCTTCGAGCCCACCAGGCCGCGCAGGTACCCGGCGTCGTAGGAGCTGCCGAGGATCCACGCCTTGTAGCGGTCGGCCTTGTAGCCCTTGGGGATCCGCGTGCTGCGCGTCTCGGCGTGGACGACGGTCTTGGTTGTGGAGTCGTTGGCGAAGCTGTCCTTGGCCTTGGCGGCGAAGGGCTCGGTGACGACGACCTCACGGGGAGGCGGCGGCTCCACGCCGGTCGCCCGGTGCCCCGTGGCGTAGTACGCCCAGTTGTGGACGTCGAGGTCGGTGGGGTCCAGCGTGAACCTCGCCGGGCGGACGGGGCCGCTCCCGCCGCCGCGCGGCCGCCCGAGCGCCTCGCGGAACACCGCCGCGGGCTCCGGCACGATCACGTCGTACAGCAGCCGCGAGCCGTAGCTGAACGCCTGCGCGGTGTAGACCCGGTCGAGCCACTGGTAGACGCCGTGGCGGGTCGCCGGGGAGGCGGTGCCGTCGACGAGGTGCTCGGCGATCTCCTCGCGCTCGCGCAGCTGGCGCTGCACGACGAGGCGCCGCCGCCGGCTGGTGGAGCTGGACGAGACCTCGTCGGTCACCGAGCGGGCGAAGCTCGTCGGGCCCTCGGCCGCCACGGGCCCGACGCCCGGTCCGATGGCCTGGACCGTGGTGTGGCCGGAGGCCTCCTCGGCGGCGCGCTGCATCTGGGTGCGCAGGTCGGTGGACTCGCGGTCGTCGGTCGTCTGCGTCTCCACGACGTCGAGCTGGCGGATCGTGTGCGTGAGCTTCTCGTTCGCGAGCACGTTCTCGATCGCGGCGACCTCGCCGCGCTCGTAGTGGCTGATGTGGGCGCGCACCAGCAGGAGGTCGGCGATCCCGAGCGGCTCGATGCTCGCGTGCGTCGTCGGGGCGGCCGTCGCGACCGGGGCGGGCTTCTCGGGATCGTCCACGGGCTCGAGGATCCAGCTCGGGTCGAAGATGAGGCTGGGGTCGATGACGATCGGGACCACTGCCAGGTCCTTCGCGAGGCCCCGGACCTGCTGCAGCGCCACGTCGCGCTCCGCCGTCACCACGCTCACGATGTTGTGGAGAGGAGACCGCGCGGGGTCGAGCTGCAGGGTCTGCATGACCTGCGAGGTCGACTCCGGGAGCAGCCGGACCGCGGTCTCCGACAGCACGACGTTGCGCAGGGCCCCCGCCCGCAGGAGCGCAGACGACGGCTCCGGCTCGAGTGGCAGGCGGACGGTCGCCTGGCGGTCCGCGTCGGCGTCCAGGACCAGGGCCGGTGTCGCGGCGGCGCTCGTCGCGAACTCGAGCGCCGTCAGGGGCCGCTGCTCGCCCAGCTCCTCGACCACCAGCTCGTCCGCGGCGTGGTACTCGATGGCCTCGAGCGTCTCGGAGAGCTGCTGGTGGCGCTGGGCGGCCGCGTTGAGGCGCTCGACGAGGCTGCGGGCCTGCGCGTCCGGTGAGGGGGCGTCGTCTGCCTCGCTGCTGCTCGGGAGCGCCAGCACGACCTCGGGCAGCGCCATCGGGCCGCGCAGGATGGAGTCGATCTGCTCGGCGGTGGGGGTGCCCTCGATCACGACCCTCGCCAGCGTGA
Organism: Euzebyaceae bacterium; assembly: GCA_963829805.1. Lineage (GTDB taxonomy): Bacteria > Actinomycetota > Nitriliruptoria > Euzebyales > Egibacteraceae > CAWHJR01. The sequence continues at coordinate 55,329 of CAWHJR010000003.1, read as the reverse complement.
ACATCCGCACGAGGCCCGCCGCGACGTCGGCCGCCGGCCCTTCTTCGACGAGGTAGCGCGCGACCACGCTGTCGCGGGCGCGGTCGAGGTCGGCCTCGAACGACGCGATGGGGGCGCCGTCCAGAGCCTCGCGCAGCTCGGCCTCGAGCCGCGGCTCCTCGATGGGCGCGCGGACGCCCGTCGAGCGCAGCGAGTGCAGGAGCGTGAGCAGCTGGTCGCCGTACGCGACCTCGTCGGCCTTGTGCAGGAAGTGAGCCCCGATGAACGCCCGCGCGAGCTCCGCCGCCTCCGCCCGGGTCGGCGGTCCGGCTTCCCCGCCGGCGAGCGACCGCTGGAACTCCGACGTGGTCGCGAGCGTCAGCGCAGGCGCATACCGGTGGTGCACCCGCAGCGCGGCGAAGTTGAGGATGACGTCCACGCGGTCTCCGCTCCCCAAGGGCCCCGGACGCACCGCGAAATCGCACCCGCGCGATGCCCCCCGGGGCGATTGTCTGGGGGAGTCTTCCGCGGCTGTCAAGGTGCCCCGGCGGCACGTTCGAGTGTCACCGGGTGCGCTTCGCGGAGCGCAGCGTCGCCTTGCAGCTGCCTTACGGTCCGTGGGGCCCGGGTGCCTCGGTGGCGGCTGCGGTGCGCCAGCGCTCGACCTCTTCACGCGGGATCAAGGGGTAGCCGTTCGGCTTCGTGACCGAGCGCATGCGGCGCGCCATCACGAGCTGGACGACCTCTCGCAGTTCGATTCCCAGCTCCCGAGCCACGTCACGCATCGGGATCGCGTCCACGGTCGCCATGCTACGTACCAACCCGATCATGTCCTCGACCTCCGCGACGAGGGCCGTGATCTCGGCCAGAGGCACCGTGATCTCCCCCGGAAGCTCGTGCAGCGGGTCATGAGGCATCGTCGCGACGCTAGGCAAGCGGTCACCCCTTTCACCGCCCCGGCGAAAGCGCCTGTGGACAACGGCGCGAGTCCGGTGCGGCGGAGCGGCCCATGCCGCTCGGTCATGGGGCCCACGTGTAGAGGGTTGCGGGGCGGTGATCGACGGCCGCCTCGCGGTCGCCGGTGTCGGCCATGCATGATCGGAGCATGACGAGACATCGGTGGGTGGCGCTGGGTGAGGGTCGGGTCACGCAGGAGCAGGCGGCGCAGCGCGAGCCGTGGTTCGGCTCCGCCGGCCCAGGTCGGATGGAGGTCCGGTTCGGCGAGGTCATCTGCGTCGTGTGCACCCGGGGGTACGAGGGCGCGGACGAGGCCTGCGCTGGTGTCCCCGCGGGGGAGCAGCCCGACCGGCACCTCTGGCAGGCGGCGTACTCCCATGCCCTCACCGACGAGGAAGCGGCTGCGTGGGCGGATCCCGACGGCGTTCTGGAGCCGGGTGTCCCCCGGCTGACGCGGATGACGTGCCTGCTGTGCGGCGCCTCGCCCTTCGATGAGCCGCACGGGTGCCCGGAGCGCGCGCTGTGGACTGCCGAGAGCTCCCTCGACCTCGACCCAGAGGACCTCACCGATTGGGCGGGCGGGGGATACCGCGGTGATGATCCGTTCACCGTCCTCGCCGACGAGGTCGTCCAACGACTCTCCGCGCTCGCCGAGGACGGCCTGTCGTGGTTGCGTGAGCGGATCGGCGGCGGTCCCGGGCCGGCCGCGAGGTCGGACGCCGCGGACGCGGACGAGGGGTCGTGGGTCCGGGTGCTCGATGACTTCTTCCGGCGGCTCGGCGGGGCGGCTTGACCCGGATCGACCTCGACCGCGCCGCGGGTGCGCTGCTCGGCCTGGCCGCCGGCGACGCGCTGGGCGCGGGCTACGAGTTCACGCACCCAGGCGCGGACGCCGCGATCGGGATGATCGGCGGCGGCGGCTTCGGCTGGAAGCCGGGCCAGTGGACCGACGACACCCAGATGGCGGTGTGCATCGCGCAGGTCACCGCCGAGGGGTCGACCGCCCTCGAGCGGATCGGCGAGGCCTTCCTCGCGTGGTTCCGTGGTGGGCCGACGGATGTCGGCATCCAGACGAGCGCGGTCCTCTCGCGGGCGGGCAAGGCGGGCGAGCTCACGGCGCTGGCGAGCGAGCACTTCCGGCGCAACCCCAGCGGGGCGGCGGGCAACGGCAGCCTCATGCGGACCGCACCGGTGGCGCTGGCGCACCTCGGCGACGACGCCGCACTGAGCGAAGCCGCGCTGGGCGTCTCGGCGCTCACCCATGGCGACCCGCTGGCCGGCGAGGCCTGCGTGCTGTGGTGCGCCGCCATCGACCGCGCCGTCCGCGGCGGGGGCTTCCAGGGCGTCCGCGAAGGGCTGGCCCTGCTGCCCGGCGACCGGCGTGCGTTCTGGGCGGCGCGCCTCGACGAGGCGGAGTCGCGGCAGCCCGCCACGTTCAGCAGCAACGGGTTCGTCGTGACCGCGCTCCAGGCCGCCTGGTCGTCGATCTGGCACACCCGCGGGGACGAGGACGCCGGCCACCTCCAGCGCGCACTCGTGCAGGCCGTGCGCGATCGGCGGAGACACCGACACGGTGGCCGCGATCGCCGGGCAGCTCCTGGGCGCTCGCTACGGCGCCTCCGCCGTGCCGTGGCGCTGGCGCCGCGTGCTGCACGGCTGGCCGGGGCTGCGCGCCGCCGACCTCGTGCGCCTCGGGGTGCTCACAGCGCGCCGCGGCACGACCAAGGCAACCGCGTGGCCGCTCGTGCCCAGCCTCCTCGACGAGACCCTGCGCTTCGAGCCGCGGGCGCTCTGCAACCCGCTCCGCGACGACCCGGACCTCCTGGTCGGCAACCAGCCGGGGCTGCCCCTCGCGCTCGATCGGAACGTGGACGCCGTGGTCTCGCTGTGCCGCGTCGGCTCCGCCGAGGTCCCCAGCCACGTCGAGCACGTCCAGGTCTGGGTCAACGACAAGGAGGCGCCCGAGGACAACCCGAACCTCGCGTTCGTCCTGGCCGACACCGTCGACGCCGTCCGCACCCTGCGCGCGGAGGGCAGGCGCGTCTACCTCCACTGCCGGGGCGGCCGGCGGCGCACCGCCGCCGTGGCGTCGCTCTACCTCGCCGACCGGCTGGGCATCGCCGGCCTCGACGCGTTCGAGCGCCTGCGGCCCGCGCTGCCCGAGGCCGAGCTCAACCCCGCCTTCCGCCCGCACGTCGAGGCCGCGATCGCGAGCGTCGCCGAGGCGGCTCGCCAGGCGACCGTGTCGGACGTGTAGCCGCGCCGCAGCGCGGTTCCTGCCACGCTCTGCGGCGTGGGCACCTCGATCCCGCCCGAGCCGGTCTGGGAGGACGACGATCCTCCTGCCGAGCGCGCGCTCTGGCGCTGGGCGGTCGAGCAGCTGCCGGATGGCGTCCTCGTGCTGCCGAACGTGCGGCTCACCGAGGGGCGTCGCGGCGGTGACGCCGAGATCGACCTCGTGCTCATCGACCCGGGCTGGGGCGTGCTGGTCGTCGAGGTCAAGGGCGGCGAGGTCAGCTACGACGAGCGCCACGCGAGGTGGTTCCGCTGGCTGGGCGGTGGCGCCCGCAAGGAGATCCGCGATCCGGTGCAGCAGAGCCAGCGGGCCACGTCGATGGTCAACAGCCTGCTCGAGCGGCACCGGGTCGGGCAGGGCGGGGTGGCCGTGCACTGGGCGGTCGCCGTCCCCGAGTGCCGGATGGACGCACCCGGTGGCGCCTACCTCCCCACGACGCAGCTGTGGGACTCGCGCGCCGCCGACCAGCTCCCGCTGCTCTTCGCCGCCGCTCAGCGACACCTCTCAGCCGGTGAGGTCGTGCCCGGTGAGGTCACCGCGCAGATGGCCGCGGCCGCCCTGCGCGGCCGGCCAGTGCGGGGCCAACCGACCGCGGCCGTCACGATCGCCGAGCACGAGGCGCACGTCGTCGCCCACACCGAGAGCCACGCCGCGGTGCTCAACGGCTTCACGCACAAGCGCCGCGTCCTCGTCCGTGGCGCGGCCGGTACGGGCAAGACCTACCTCGCGCTGCAGGCCGCCGCGCGGCGCGCCGCCGAGGGGGACCGCGTCCTGCTGGTGTGCTGGAACGTCGTGCTCGGCGCCTGGCTCCTCGAGCAGCTGCGCGCCGAGCTCCGCGCGATGGGCAGCCCTCAGGCCGACGCGGTCACCAGCGACCCCCTCGGCCAGGTCGTGGTCTCGACGGCTGTCGGGCTCAGCGGGCCGCCGGCATCCTCGTCGACGCCGACCGCCGCCGAGACCCGGGCCCAGTACCACGAGGTCCTGCCCGGCCGCCTCACGCTGCAGCACTTCGGTGGCGCCGTTCGACACCGTGGTCATCGACGAGGCTCAGGATCTCACCGACCTCTGGGTGGTGGCCATCGGAGCCCTGGTCACCGACGCCGGCCGGGTCCGTGCCTTCGCGCACACCGGGCAGGACCTCTTCGGCGCCGCGGCCGCGCTCGAGGAGCTCTGCCCTGACCACTACGACCTGCTCGAGGGCTTTCGCAACAGCCGCGAGATCGCCGCCGTCGCCGCGAGCTTCGCGCGCCACCTCGACGACCCCGACCCGCCCGTGGAGTGCGTCGCCGGGTCAGGGCCGCCCGTGCGCTACCGCGCGACCACGAGCGACCGGCTGGACATCGCCGCACGCGATGTCGTCCGCACGCTGCGCCGCCGCGACCGGCTCACGAACAGCGCGATCGCCGTCCTCACGCTCTTCGCCAACCCCTACCGCGGTGACGCCGCGACCGTCGCGCGCCACGTCCTGGAAGGCGAGCTGGTCGAGACCAACGCCGCGACCTTCAAGGGCATGGAACGCCCGGCGGTCGTCGCGGTGCTCGACCTCGACCCCGACAAGGCGGACCGCGCCGAGCAGGCCGCCCGCTCCGCCTACGTGGCGGTGACGCGGGCGCGCTCCCTCCTCACGATCGTCGGTGACCCCGACATCGCGGCGCGCTACGGCTTCCACGAGGTCGCCGAGGGTCTGCGCGCACTGCCGCGCGAGTCGTAGGCTGCCCAGGGAGGTCTGAGCGGCCGTGTCGTGGGGGGAGTGAACTCGTGAACAAGCGGTTGATGGTGGGCTTGGTCGTGCTCCTCGCGCTCGGGGCCGCGGCCTGCGCGCCTGGGCCCAATCCGGAGGTTGGCACCGTCGGCCCCGAGGGCATTGCCGGGTTCTGGCTCGGCCTGTGGCACGGGGCCATCCTCCCGGTGACGTTCATAATCTCGCTGTTCAACGACACCGTGAACGTCTACGAGGTCCACAACAACGGCAACTGGTACGACTTCGGCTTCGTCTTCGGTGCCCTTGTACTGGCCGGCGGCGGCGGGGCGACCGGCGGTCGGGTGTCACGCCGCGGCTGACTGCCCGGCGGAGGTCGCTGCAGGAAGATCGGGTCGCCGATCACCGACCGGGAGGGGCGCGGCCAGTAGTGCCGTCGCGTCCCGCAGGCCGAAGTCGACCACCGTGCCCTGGAACGGCCACGCCGCAACCAGGTCGTTCACCGGCATGGCGGCGTCGCTCCAGGTGCCCACCTCTGAGGGCTCCGGCACTCCGCTCAGTGGCTCGGCCCGCGCTCGGCGGCAGCACGATGCGGGCCCGTTCCCCGTCAGCGCCGGGATCCCTTGCGCTGGACCGTGCATAGGCTCGTGACCGCCCGATTGCCGGCTTCGGACCGCGCGATCGTGAGGGTCAGCCGCCGGGGCAGGTGCGCTCGTAGCGGCGGTCGTCGAAGGCTTCGCGCCACTCGGCGCGGGTGAGGTTGCGGCCGGCGGCGGTGCAGGCGAAGGCGATCCAGTGCTCGACGTCCGTGCTCCACTGGGAGACGGCGCCGTTCGCGTGCGCGAGGAGCAGGGTCACGTTGTCGCGGAGGAACACCATGCCCGTGGCGTGTTCGGAGCTCCCGAGGTCGATGGTCGCGAGCAGGGTGCCCGTGCCGCCGTCCCAATGGTGCACGAGGCCCTCATCGCCGGTGCTGGCGAAGGTGGTGCCGTCGGGGGCCCAGGTCACCTGGCGGATGGTGCCGGTGTGGCTGGGGACGAGGGGGGTGACCAGGTCGCCGGTGGTGGCGTCGAGCAGGCCGATCTCGCCGAGGCCGGTGCCGACCGCGATGCGCCGGCCGTCCGGTGAGAACGAACCCGTGAAGGCCCAGGAGCCACCCAGATGACCCCCCGCGACCACCCGGCCGTCGACGAGGTCGAGGATCGACAGGCGCGCCCCGTTGCCCTCCATCGCGACTGCCGTGCGCCCGTCGGCGGCCGCGACCAGCACGGAGATCGGCAGGCTCAGCTCCACACGGGGGCCGACGGGCTCCAGCGTGTCGGCGTCGACGGCGAACACGGCTCCGGCGCGCTCGGCGACGAGCAGGCGGCGCCCGTCGCCGCTGTAGGCCAGGCCGGACTCACCGAGGGCCTGCGTCGTGAGTCGACCCTCCCCGACGACCACGGCACGGGACGGGTCCCCACCTGCACGTCACCGGTGCGGATGGAGGCCATCGCCACCCGGCGTACGTCGGGGCGCCATGCGGGCGTGACGGTCGCCGGCACCACCTGCGGCGCGCTCCAGCGCTGCGTCGCGACGTCGAGGAAGCGGATGATGTCGGTCCCGCCGCGGTCGACGAGCGGGTTGGCGATGTGCAGCACGGTGCGCCCGTCGGGTGAGGGCAGCGCCAACGAGCCGACGGCGTCGGTGAGCATCAGGGGCGGCGTGGGCGCGTGGAAGCGGCGGTCCCCCACGAGGTCCCACACCAGCATCCCGCTGTCGGCCGTTGAGTAGAGCGTGGAGCCGTCCGGGTGGAACGCGATGCCCACGACCGCGCCGACGTGGCCGCGGAGCAGCTCGCGGCGGCTGCCGGTGGCCACGTCCCACACGATCACGTGCCGTCTGCCGACCCGGACGCGAGCAGCGTCCCGTCGCCGGAGAACTCCAGCGTCTCGACCACCTCCGTGTGCCCGCGCAGCCGTGCCCGCTCGGTGAGGGTGGCCGCGTCGTAGAGCACGACCTCGTCGCCGTCCTGCACGGCGAGCGTCCTCCGTCGGGGCTCACGTCCAGACCGTCGGCCTCGCCACCGGTCGGCGACCCCTCTGCCATCTCCGGCCCCAGCGCGGTCGCGCGCACCGCGCGGCCGGTGGCGACGTCGTAGACGGTGACTGCCGGCGGGTCGTGCACCCGACATAGGCCACGCGCCCGTCCGGGCTGAGGGATGCCGCCCAAACACGGCCCGGAAGTCCAGGCGCTGCATGGGAGGGCCGAGCACGTCGGCATCCCACACAAGGACCACGCTCTCCCACGTGTCGCCGATGATGAGGTCGACGGTCACGAGGAGGCGCCGGCCCGTCGGCGCTGTAGTCGAGGTCCGACACCTCCGAGGGCGCGTCCGGGAAACCACCCACCTGGATCGGCTCGACGCGCCGACGAGTGATGGGGTCGAGGAAGCGCAGGAACACCGAACCCGACGGGGCGGGCCCCCGCCAGGTGGTGGTGACCACCGCCAGCCGCCGGCCGTCGGGCCGGTAGGCCAGCCGCAGTGGCTGGGTCCCGTGAGAGCCCTGGTAGTCGAGGGTCTCCGCGTCGTGGAACCAGATGGAACCGAGGCCGTCGCCCACGGCGAGCTGTTCACCGTCGGGGCTGACCGCGACATCGGTCGTGAAGTCGCCAGGCACTGCCGCGATCAGCGCAGGGCTCCGGGTCAGGGCAGCCAGCAGGCTTGCGCGCCCGTCGGGCGAGTCGTGCAGCTGCAAGGACTGGGCCCCGAGGAGCAGCGCCCTGGTCACGTCCTCCGCGCCGAGGGACAGCGCGGCGGCCCGCCGCGATGCCGCCGACAGCCTGGCCGCGTCGGCGCGCTCCCCCTGCCGCACGGCGATCAGCGACGCGGCGACGGAGACGAGGAGCAGCACCGCGATCCCCGCGGCCAGGCCACGGAGCCGGCGGCGGCTGCGACGCTGCCGCCTGAACTGGTCCTCAGCCGCGCGCCGCTCCTCCTGCGCGCGCTGCCGGCCCGCGTCGAGAAAGGCGCGCTCCGTCGCGGTCAGGTCGGCGCGGGCGTGCTCCTCCCAGTCGAGGGCCTGGGTGAGCCGGGTGCCGCGGTACAGCTCGGTGTCGGGCCGCCCCATCAGGTCCCAGGCATCGGCGGCGCCGGTGACGTGGCGCAGGATCCGCTGCCCCTCGACGTCATCCTCGAGCCAGCCGCGCAGCCGCGGCCAAGCGCGCGCGAGCGCCTCGTGGGCGAGCTCGACGATCCCGTCGTCGCTCGTGAGGAGCCGGGCGTCGACCAGCAGCTCGAGCAGCCCTTCGTGGTCGGCGCTCAGTCGCCGACCGGTGCGGCGGGGCACACGGGTGCGGACCGGCTCGCCGTCGGCTGCGGGTGCGACCAGCCGCAGGAGAAGATCGCGCAGCAGCGGCCGCTGCTCCGGCGGGCACCCGGGTGTAGATCTCCTCGGCCGACTGCGCCACGGCGCCGCGGATCCCGCCGCTGTCGCGGTACCCGGCGACCGTGAGCGTCCGGCCCTCGCGCCGCTCCCAGGTCCCGCGCAGCGCGTGGGACAGGAGCGGCAGCGCGCCGGGCTCGCCGGCGACCTCGCGCACCAGCAGGTCCACGAGCCCCGGTTCCACCAGCAGCCCGGCCTGGCGCGCCGGACCCTCGACGGCGGCCCGCAGGTTGGCCTCGTCCATCGGGCGCAGCAGGTAGAGGCCGCGCTCGACCATGCGGGCAAAGGCCTCGTGGGCGGAAAGGTCGCCCAACCGGTCGGCCCGGACCGTGAGCACGACCGGGGCGCGCTCGGCGTGGTCGGCCACCGCGGCGAAGAACTCCGCGCGCTCCGCGGCGTCGCGGCACAGGGAGACAGCCTCTTCGCACTGGTCCACCACCAGCACCGCGCGCTGGCGCACCGTCGCCAGCGGCGTCAACGCGTCGAGCGGGCGCTCGCCTGGCGTGACGATCACCACACGGCGGCCCGTTCGCCGGCCAGCGCGGCCGCCAGCCCCGCCCGCACGAGCGACGACTTACCGCTGCCCGAGGGCCCCACGACGACCAGGGCCCGGCCCAGGTCCAGTCGGTGCACGCACTCGGTCACCTCCGCGTCACGCCCGAAGAAAACCTCGGCATCATCCGACGTCGTACGGCACCAGGCCCAGGTACGGGCACACCGGGCTCGGCCCCGGCCTGGCCGTCGCCGCGACCAGCTCGGGGTCCTGGCGCAGGATGGCCTGCTCCAGCGCCGCCAACTCTGTCCCGAGATCCAGGCCGAGCTCGCTCGCGAGCACCGAGCGCGCGCGGCGGAGCGTCCGGAGGGCCTCGCCCTGACGGCCGGCCTGGTACTGGGCCAGGGCCAGGAGCCCCCAGCGACGCTCGCGCAGGGGCGCCTGCGCCACCAGCGCCTGAGCCTCGCCAGCGACCTCTCGGTGGAGGCCCGATGCGCAGGCAGGCCTCGACACGGAGTCTCCTCGGCGTCGAGCCGCAGCTCCTCCAGCCGGGCCGCCTCGATCTGCGCGGGCGCCCAGCCCTCCAGCTCGGCGAGCGCGCGGCCCTGCCACAGCGTGAGCGCCTCGGCCAGCACGAGCGCGGCGCGCTCGGGCTCCCCGAGCGCGAGCAGCTCGCCGACCGCGGCCGACCTGCCGCTCGAAGCGCTGGACGTCGATGTCGTCGCGCGGGAGCGCCAGCCGGTAGCCCCCGGCGGTGCGTCTCGATGGCCTGCGGCCCCGAGCAGCCTTGCGCAGGCGCATCACGCAGCCCTGCACGACCTTCGGCCACCAGGCCGGCGGCGCGTCGCCCCAGAGCGCGTCGGCCAGGCGCTCCGCGCTGACCACCTCGCCGGGGCTCATCGCGAGGACCGCCAGCACCACCCGGTCGCGGGGCGAGAGAGCCGGCGCCTCGCCGGTGACCCGCAGCGGACCCAGCAGCCCGATACCCACGTACGCCACGGTCCTCCCGCTCGCGGGGGAGGTCAAGGCACCCGATACCCGGTTGATACCGAGGCGGCACCGCCCCGAGACCGGCCGCTGCCACACCCGACCTGTGGACGACATCTCTCAAACAGAACGGAGGGCTGCGATGAGCAGTCGAGGACTTCGGGTGCTGCTGGTCGGGTTGATCTGCGCGGGCGCGCTCTGGGTGCCGGGGATGGGCGCGGCGACGCCGCCTGTCACCCGCGATCCGGGGGTGATCGCACGCTGGAACGCCATCACCGAGCGCACGCTGGGCGAGGCCGCGGTGCCCGTCCCCGTGCAAGGCCTGTACTACGCCTTCACGCACCTCGCGATGTACGACGCGGTCGTCACGATCGAGGGCCGCTACACGCCGTGGGCCCGGCAACCGCGGGCCCACGCCCATGCGTCACCGGCGGCGGCGGCCGCCACCGCGGCGTACCGGGTGCTGCGCCACTACTTCCCGGCCTCCGCGCAGGCGCTGGCCGACGACTACGCGGCGGAGCTGGCCGCGATCCCTCGCGGGGTTGGCCGGGTCCACGGCGTGCGCGTCGGCGATGCCGCCGCCGCCACGCTGATCGAGCTGCGCACCGATGACGGGCGCGACGACACCAGCGTGCCGCAGCCGGGTTCCGCCCCGTTCGACGTGGGCGAGTGGCGTCCGACCCCGCCGGCGAACGCGCCGATGCTCGCCCCGTGGCTGGGGTTCGTCGACCCCCTCGTGCTGCCTTCCCCGACGGCGATCCCGCTGGCCGGCCCGCCGGCACTGGACAGCGTGCAGTACGCGACGGAGTTCGCCGAGGTGCGCGACTACGGCGGCACGACGTCCCTGCGGACGACCGAGCAGACCGCGACCGCGCTCTTCTACACGGCGAACGCGGTCCGGCAGTTCCAGACCGCGATGCGTGACCAGGTGGCGGACCGCGGCCTCGACGTCGTCGACGCCGCGCGCGCCTTCGCCCTGCTCGCCAGCAGCCAGGCCGACGCGCTCATCGCATGCTGGCGCGAGAAGTACGACGTGAACTTCTGGCGGCCCGTCACCGCGATCGCGCTGGCCGCCGCCGACGGCAACCCAGCCACCGAGAGCGTGCCGGGCTGGACCTCCCTGATCGCCTCGCCGCCCTACCCCGACTACACCAGTGGGCACGCCTGCGTGACCGGCGCCGCCACCGGAACGCTGGAGCAGCCTGTTCGGGCCCACACTGAGCCCGGCCCTCGATGTCCCCTCACTGTCGACCACGCCGGCCCGGCAGTACATGACCACGGCGGCACTCGACACTGACACGATGAACGCCCGCATCTGGCTGGGCATCCACTTCCGCACCGCGATGACTGACGGCAATGCACTTGGGCACGCGGTCGCCGACCACGCGGCGCAGCACTTCTTCCAGCCGGTGTAGCGCCTCGAGTCGCTGCCCAGCCCCAATGGGACCGCCTGTTCCCACAGGCCTGCCACCGCGGCCGCGGTGAGGAGCAGCACCGCGGCCGTCGACACCGCGGTTTCAACGGGAGATCGCAGATCGAGCTCCCGGCTTCCCGACCGTCGCGCCGCCCGGACCAGCCCGATCCCTCGCTCCTGGCGGAGCGGTACGCGAGGTTCCGGGCGGCGGGCTGAGCTCGCGTCTGGCGCTTTCGGGGGCTAGTTCTCCTCGTCGCCGTCAGGCTCGGAGTCGGTGGGGTCGGGCGTCTCCTCGATCGCCACCTCGAGCTGCTCGTCGAGCTCGTCGTCGGTCAGCACCTTGCTCGGGTCCACCCTTTGCTCGGCCATGGCCGCCTCCTCGCGTTGGTGGTCCCTCATCAGTACCCCGACGCGGGGCGTTGCCCTCAGATCCAGGCGTCGCGGGTGGCGGTGGTGGGGTCGCCGGTGTTCGGTACTCCCGCCGGCTCGATCAGGGCGATGTGGGTCTCGGCCTCTGCGATGGGGCGGTGTCGCACGCCGCGAGGAACCACGTAGAGGTCGCCAGTGCCGAGGGTCACGGGGTCGGCGCCGTCCAGCTCGATGCGCAGGGTCCCATCGAGGACGAGGAAGAGCTCGTCGGTGTCGGGGTGGTCGTGCCAGACGAATGCGCCCTGGACCTTCACGACCTTGACGTGGAGGTCGTTGAAGGCCGCGACGATCCGTGGTGACCACGGGTCGGTCAGCAGGGCGGCCTTCGCTGCGAGGTTGACGCTGTGATCAGGAGCGGCCATCGCCGCAGAGCCTGCCTCACTCAGCGGCGGAGGTTGTCGAGCAGGAGGCGGAGGGCGTCGCTCGTGTCGCGCTGCGCCGTGCAGTCCCGGAACGTCGGGCCGCGGGTGCCGCACGTGGACCCGATGCTGCGGACGAGTTCCTCGAGCTCGGCCAGGGCTTGATCCTCGCCTCCGCGGACGAGCTGGGTCTCGGCCTCGTCCAGCCTCGTCAGCAGCGTCGAGCGGGCGTTGGTCTGGAAGGCCGACGCGGGGAGGGACCGGATCACGACCTGGACGAACTCGACGTCCAGCCCGTCGAGCAGGCCATCGGCGTCGACGTCCGCCACCAGGACGTGTCCCCAGTTGGCCCACTCGAAGCCGTCGGGGAGCCAGTCCTGATCGGTGTCCGCCGCGTGGGGGTCGCTGCCCACCAGCCAGACCTCGTCGTGGTCGGAGAGGTGGTCACCGTCGGTGTCCCAGTCAAGCGGGTCGAGGCCGTAGTCGTCGATCTCCAACGCGGTCGAGAGACCATCGCCATCGAAGTCGGGCAGGCAGGTGTAGCCGACGTCGAAGTGCTTGAAGTACAGGTCGTCCGGGCCGCTCTCGCCCTCCCAGAACTGCGTGTTGTCGATCATGACCGCGTGCAGCTGGCCCTGCGCCTCGGCCACCGGGGATCCGGGCGCGCGGTCCCACCAGTCGACGCCTTCCGGCTCCTCGTCCCAGTCGACGTCGTAGGCGAAGCGGAACCCGCCGGCGCCCGTCTGGTTGACCGACTCCGAGACGAGGTGGAACTGGGTCGCCGTGCGGCTCGCGCCGAGGGGCCGGAAGATGTGGACGCCCCCGCGGTCGTGGTCTGAGTCGTCGTCGATGTAGCCGTTGACGATCACGAGGTCGCCCCACGGCGTGAACACCCCGCCCTGCATGTGCAGCAGGGGCCAGGCGGCGAGGCCGTCGCCAGGCCGGTGCAGCGTGGTGCCGTCGCCCTCGCGAAGGACGGGCTGGTCGACGAACGTCAGCGCCTGGCTGAGATCGCCCGTGGCGCGGAGCACGCCGAGGTCGACCTGGTAGCGGAAGATGTAGTCGGCGACGTGCTGCCCGGACGTGTAGAGCAGGCCGGTCCAGGCGTCGATCGCCAGCCAGCCCGCCTTGGCGCCCTGGATGCCCGTGATCTCCACGAAGCTGACCAGCTCGAGGGTCGTCGTGCTGAACGCGGCGATGTACGAGCCGCCCGACCGCTCCAGCGGGGCGAACACGAACTCGCCGTAGACGTCGATGTCGCCGAAGTGGTTGATGCCGAGGCTGCCGAGCGCGCCGTACGCCGGGTCGGTGAGCCGCCGCCGCAGCTCACCGTTCGGCGAGCTCGCGAAGTTGGGGTCCGCGTGCAGCGGGAAGTTCGTCGGCAGGCTGATCAGCGCGCCTTGCTGGGCGAAGAACCAATGCGTGGCGTCGTGGGCGACGCCCTGCCCGTTCTCGCTCCAGGGCAGCTCCTCGTCGCGCGGGTAGTCGCGTGTGAAGTCCACGCTCGGGCAGGCCGCCTGCGCGGCCGCCACCCCCGCCTGCGCCGGCACGAGCGCTGCCGCGAGCAGCGCAACCGAGACCACCGCACTGACGCGAACCCCACGCATCTGCAGTGCCCCTCCCCAGTCGAACTGGACGTGGGGCCCTGCAACGCCCGCCCACCCCCGGATCGTTGCCAGGGGTGGCGGGTTGTCATCGGTGTGTTCTCACGGGATCGGAGCCAACACGACCTTGCCACGGGCGTGGCCGGTCTCGAGGTACCGCAGCGCATCGGCCAGCTCGACGAGCGGGTAGCTCCGGTCGAGGACCGGCGTGACCGCGCCCGCATCGATCAGTCGCGTCATCTCGCCGAGGTCGGCGGCGTTGGAGGTCACGGTGAACGTGGTCAGGGTCTGGCGCACGAACCGCGACAGCAGCAGGGTGCGGACCACCCGGGCGAGCGGGCCGATCCAGGCGCCGCCGCCGTCGCCGCTGATCGCCAGGAGCGTGCCGGTGGGGGTGAGCACGCGCCGGCAGGCCTGGGGCGATGCGGTCCCGGCGGCCTGGAGCACCACGTCGTACCGGGTCGTGCCGCTGGTCGGGTCCTCGCGCGTGCGGTCGATGACATGGTCGGCGCCGAGTGAGCGCACGAGCTCGACGTTGCGCGTGCCGCACACGCCCGTGACCTCGGCGCCCAGTGCCTTGGCGATCTGGACGGCGAACGTGCCGACGCCACCGGCGGCGCCGATCACGAGGACGTGCTGGCCGGCCTGCAGCCGCCCGTGGTCGCGCAGCGCCTGCAGCGCCGTCATCCCGGCCAGTGGCACGGCCGCCGCCTGCTCGAAGGTCAGGCCGGCGGGCAGGCGCGCGAGGGAGTCCACCGGCACGCGGGCGAGCTCGGCGAAGGAGCCGAACCCCCGCATGAACGGGCTGCCGTAGACCTGGTCGCCGGGCTGGAAGGTGGTAGCGCCTGGCCCGACCGCCTCGACGACGCCGGCGAGATCGCAGCCGGGCACGAGGTGCCGTGGTCGCCGCAGCCCGAACTGCACCCTGGCGGCGCGCGGCACGCCCCGGATCACGTGCCAGTCGGCCGGGTTCACCGCCGCGGCCCGGACGCGGACCACCACCTCGCCGTCGCCAGGCACGGGTGCGTCGAGATCCACGAGCTCGAGCACCTCGTCGGGCACTCCGTACCGCTGGGCCGTCATCGCCTTCACGCTGCACACTCCTCTACGCCGTAGGTCTACAGCGTAGAGTAGCGCAGTCTGTCAAGCGTCGCGGCGGCGCTCCAGTCCGTCGAGCAGGAGGTCGAGCGCGAACTCGAACTCCAACTGGTCGTCACAGCCCGACCCGACGACCGTCGACTCGTCATGGCTGATCTGCAGCAGCATCGCCGCCAGGTTCGGCAGGTCGCGGGCCATGCGATGGGCGGTGAGCGCCAGGACCTCCGGCCCCTCCGCCAGCGCCCCCGACACGTCGAAGAGCTCTTGGCTGAAGCCGAGCATCCGGCTGCCCAGGGTGTGCAGCGCGTGGTGCACCAGGTCCACCGAGAAGCCGCCGTCGCGCATGATCCCCGCGATCGCCTCGAAGTGCGCCACGACCGCCGGTGGGGCCTCGGCCCGCGTCTCGAGCACGCGGGATGCCCAGGGGTGCCGCAGCATCACCTCGCGCGCAGCCAGGACCCGCGCACGCAGCGCGGCCTTCCAGTCCCGGTCGGCGGCAGGTGTCGCGATCTCGCTCACCACCAGGTCGGCCATGCCGTCAAGCAGCGCGTCCTTGTTGGCCACGTGGTGGTACAGCGACATCGGATCGACGCCGAGCTCCTGCGCGAGCCGTCGCATGCTGACCGCGTCGCTGCCGTGCTCGTCGGCCAAGGCGACCGCGGCCCGCAGGATCCGCTCGCGGCTCAGCCGCACCCGCGTCTCGACGTCACGCCGCGTCGCCATCGCGCCCATCATCGCTGCGCGGAGCCGCGCCGCCGGGTTGGCCGGCGATCCCGGTCTGGACCGTCGGGCGTTCTCCACAGACGCGCGGCACGGCCGATCCCCGGCCACCTCCCCGCACCTAACGTCAAGGTCGACCCAGCCTTTCGACGATGGTTGCCGATGGCGCAGAGGAGGATCACGATGGCGCCCAGCGAGCAGGAGCGACGCCGGCTTTTCGACCGGCTGGAGTCGCTCCTCGGTCTGGAGGAGACGACGACGCTCATGGCCCATCTGCCACCCGGAGGGTGGGAGAACGTGGCGAACGACGTTTTCACCCTCAAAGCCGACGTCGCCGAGATCAAGGCCGACGTCGCCGCGCTCAAGGCCGACGTCGCCGCGGTCAAGGCCGACGTCGCCGGGCTGGCGGACCGCATGGACCTGAAGATGGATTCGCTGGAGCACAAGCTCACTGCGGCATTCCGGGGGGAACTGGCGGCGGCTATCACGTCGCAGAGCCGGCAGATGCTCTTCGCGTTGATCTCGGCACTGGCGATCCTCGCGACCCTCGCCGTGACGCTGACGCGGCTGCCGGTGCCATAGGGCTTAGACAGACGGGGCAGCGGTACCTCAGGCGGCGGGCTCGCGTCAGCAGTCCGCCAGCGCGCGTATCGCGCGGCAGATCTCGATGCGACTTGGTCGGCGCGAGCCGGCCGGCTCGTTCGATCAGCAGGCTCCGAGGCACCGTGCGCAGGTTGTCGAACGAGGCCGCGCACGGCTCCGGGAGGCCGTCCTCGGGCCCGATGGCGACCTCGGTTGGAATGCCACGGACCGTCCGTGAGATCGGCGCCACCGTCAGCGTGCGCAGCACTGGCACCGCGGCGTCGCGCGTCACCACCAGCGCCGGCCGCCGGCCGGCATCCGGCAGCTCGGCCCACCAGATCTCACCATGGGCCGGCAGCTTCACCAGGGCTCCTCGAGGATCATCGCGCGGGCGGCCGCCTCTGCGCCTGCGATCTCCTCATCGGTCTGGGGGACTCGCCGGTAACCCTCCGCGATCGCCTCGCCCACTTTGCGCCTCCGCTCGGCTTCGAGGTATGCCGCGACCGCGTGGCGCACGGCATCGGCGCGCGACGCGAAACGGCCGGTGCTGACGAGCTCGTCGATCTCCGCCACCTGCTCGTCATCGAACCGTGCTGCAAGTTGGGTATTACCTGGCATGCACAAATGGTACCCGAACTGCTTGGCGATCGGGCGGGAGAGTGGAGCTCGATGTAGCTGCAGCCCCGACTGGGCTGCAACGGTGGCTGGCGCGTACGGCGGGGACGACACCAGCCCCGAGGACGTGCTGCTGGAGGGCTGGCGGCGCATGACGGCGGCCGGAAGGCGCGCCTTGATGGCGTCGTGGTCCGCGGGCGCGCCAGCGGAAGCCGGCGTTGATCAGCGGTATGGCAGGCTCGACGGTGTCGACGCCCTCATCGAACTCGGGCGGGATGCTGCACGGGCCCGAGGTCATCACCTACGAGGTCGCGGCCGCGGGGCGGCGGACGCGGCGGCGTGACGCCAGGCGTTCTCGCGTTCGCCCGCGAGGTCTGCCGCCGGCTGGAAGAACTCTGGCGGCGAGCATCGAACGCAGCGGCAGCGTGGTCCCGGTCGGCTTGATGGGGCGCCGCTACGGCAGGTCGCGCGGCAGCACGAGGCTTGCGAGCCGGGCGCCGCCGGGATCCAGGCGCGCCCACGGCGTGGCGCCGAGGTCCAGCGTCGCCAGCGCGGCGGTCGGGAACTTCGTGTGCAGCTGGGTCATTGCGGCGGGCTCCCCATCGCCGGCCAGCCAGAGCGCGAGGTCGTGCATCCCGGGGTTGTGGCCGATGACCAGCGCAGAGGCGATGGCGTCGTCGAGTTCGCGGAGCAGGTCGAGGATCTCGGCCGCCGCTGCGCCGTAGAGGTCCTCGGTCACCTGCACGTCGACGTCGTCGGGCAGCGCGAGGATCCGCAGCGTCTCCACAGTGCGCCGCGCGGACGAGCAGAGCACAAGGTCGGGCCGCACCCCCTGGTCCTTCAGGTGCCGGGCGACGCGGCCGGAGGCGTCGACGCCGCGCGGCGCGAGCTTGCGGTCGTGGTCCGCCAGGGAAGCGTCACCCCAGTCGGACTTCGCGTGCCGCAGCAGGTGCAGGGTCCGTGGGGCGAGCTTCGTCACCCCTCAAGTGTCGCAAGTGCGACGTCGCCGAGCCGAGCCTCCGCCAGCTCGGGAAGATGGAGGGCACCAGCCGGCCCCTGGTCGGTGAGGGTGGGATCGCGCCGAAGTCGTAGCACGGCCCTGGAGGCCGGCTCACCGCGCCCTTCCACGCGGTTGCCGGCACCGACGTCGGGCGCTCTCGCCTGGGGCCGGGTCGACCTGCGGCTTCCCCACGGCGTCGCCGACGACGCGCCAGCCGCGGCCGACGTCGCCCGGCACCCGCAGCGAGGTCGACTTCACATCCAGCACGCCGACGGCGCGCGCCCCCGGCGGCTCCCTCCTCCTCGTGGTCATCAGCCAGGGCAGCGCCCGCAACCGGTTCCCCGGCCTCACCGGAACCCCTCGAGATCCAGGTCGGCAGCGTCGAGGGCAGCGTTACCCACCTCCCGACCCCGAGGGTCCGTCAACCCTCCGGGCTGAGCTCCGCGCGGAGGATGCGGGCGGCGGCGGTCAGGGCGTGGAGCTTGCCCTCGGCGCTCTCGCGGGGGAGGTACTTCATGCCGCAGTCGGGGGCGACGACCAGGCGCTCGGGCGGGGTGAAGGGGTAGGCACGGCGGACGCGGGCCGCGACGGTCTCGGCTGACTCGACGGCGTGGTCGGAGAGATCGAGGACACCGAGGATGATGGTCTTGCCGGCGAGGTCCGACAGCACCCCGAGGTCGAGGCCCGACTGCGCGGTCTCGATGGAGATCTGGTCGGTCGGGCACGCGGCGAGCTCGGGGAGGAACGAATAGCCCGACGGCCGGTCGTGGATGATCGCCGCGTAGCCGAAGCACAGGTGGACCGCGGTCGTGCCGGTGACACCCTCGAGCGCGCGGTTGAGCGCGGCCAGGCCGTAGGCGCGGGCGGCGTCGGGGCGCGCCTGCAGGTAGGGCTCGTCGATCTGCACCACGTCGGCCCCCGCCGCGAACAGGTCCCGGACCTCGGCGTTGACCGCGTCTGCGTAGGCCATCGCGGCGGCCTCGGCGTCGGGGTAGTGGTCGTTCTGCGCCTGCTGGGACATCGTGAACGGCCCGGGCACCGTCATCTTCACCGGCTTGTCGGTGTGGGCCTTGAGGAACGCGAGGTCGCCGACCTCGACCGGGTGCGGCCGCGCGATGGGGCCCACGATGCGCGGCACGGGGTTGGGGTGGCCGCTGCGGTCCAGCGCCGTGCCCGGGTTGTCGAGGTCGATGCCCTCCAGCGCGGTCGCGAAGTGGTTGGAGTAGCTCTCGCGGCGGATCTCGCCGTCGGTCAGCAGGTCGACGCCGGCACGCTCCTGGGCCTGGATCGCGAGGACCGTCGCGTCGTCCTGGGCCTGCGCGAGGTGCTCGGGCGCGATGCGCCACAGCTCGAGCGCGCGCACCCGCGGTGGGAACCGGCCGGCCAGCTTCTCGCGGTCGATCAGCCACTCCGGCTGCGCGTAGCTGCCCACCAGCGCGGTCGGCAGCACCGGCAGCGCACCCATGCCGTTCATCCTCGCACGGCGATGGGGCTCATGACTTGGCGCGCTCACCGCGGGCAGCGAGGCGGGCGACCTCGTCGACGCGGTGCTGGCGCGTCTCGGGGCGCTTTGCGTCGTCGATCCACACGAGCATCGTGCGCTTCGGGGAGCGCGGGAACGCCTCCCAGTGATCGCGGCTGCCGGGGTTGGCGTCGAAAGCCGCTGCGAGGTCGTCGGGCACGGTCAGGTCCTCGATCGCGTCCAGCCTGGTCCAGGAGCCGTCGGCCTTCGCGGCATCGAGGACCGCCCGGCCCGCCGGGGCGATCAGGCCTGCGGCCTCCAGCCGGGCGAGTCGCTCCTTGTTCGGCCGTGACCAGCCGCTCCCGGGCTTGCGGGGCGTGAAGAACAGCCGAGTGCGCTCGTCGTCGACGCTGCCGCCCTTGGAGTCGATCCAGCCATAGCAGAGCGCTTCCTCGACGAGTCCGTCGTAGGACACGACGGGCTTGCCGGAGGCCTTGCGCCACGTGACGGCCCACACACCGCGCTTGGTCGCGTGGTGTTCCTGCAGCCACGCCCGCCACGCCGCCCGCATCTCGAAGAGGATCTGCTCGGGCTCGCCGGTCGTGGCCATGGCCCCCGAGTCTGGCGGCTCGTGAGGGTGCCGTCGAAGCCGGCCAACAGCAACGCGACGAGCGCGCGCCTCATGGCACTGGAGCGGTTCGGCGGTAGCGCAGCCAGGTCAGGAAGCGGCGGGCCTCGTCCTCCTCGGCCGGTGACAGCGCGGGGCCCGCGTAGGTGAGCGTGTGCAGCGAGGCCTGGTCGGGCGGGGCGCGAACGGGAGAGAAGTCGTCGGGTTCGTCGCCCGCAAGGATGGCCAGGGCGCGGTCCAGCCGGGCCAGGCTGTAGATCAGCACGTCGACCTCGTCGCCGAGCTCCGCGTGCAGGGCCTGCAGCGCCACGACGAACGCCTCGCCGGTCGTGCCGTGGGCCTCCTCGCCGGCGGGGGTCAGCGCCACGGTCACCGAGCGCGCGTCGTCGGGGTTGGGGTCACGCCGCAGGTGCCCGCGGCCCTCTATGCGGCGCAGCATCTGCGAGGTGGTCGTGGCCGGCATGCCCGAGCGCCGCGCGACCTCGCTGGGGGTCACGGGGCCGGAGAAGCGCAGCAGCGAGTAGAGACCGAAGTCCCCGGCGTCCAGTGGGAGGCCATCCAAAGCCGTCGCCAGGACCGCGGAGGCCCGCCGCGAGGTGCGCCACAGCTCGTAAAGGACATTGGTCCGGCGGGCCACAACTTCTCCGTTTCGGTACTAAACTGCTGCTATTGGGTAGGATATGGACAAGGGGAGGGCGCAGATGCGGAGGGTCATCGTGCCGCTTGCGGTAGGGCTCCTGGTCGCGGCGTGCGCGCGACCCTTCACGGTCCCCGACCCCCCGGCGCTCTCGCCACTGGCCGAGGACCCCGTCGTCGAGCCGGCGGACGGCGAGGTGTACACCAACCCGGGCGCGGTGCTGGAGGTGGACGGCACGCTCCACCTGCTCCGGAACTCCTTCAGCCAGTGGCCCGGGCCGTCGGTCGTGCACCACCTCACGTCCACCGACCGCGGGCTGACCTGGGACCTGGCCGCCGAGGAGCCGGTCCTCCGCAGCAGCGACGTCCCCTACGCCGAGGAGGACGAGACGGTGTTCGTGACCTCGGCCGCTATCGCCGACGACGGCGCCTGGGTCGCGTACCTCTACACCTACGAGGGTTCGCTGAACCGCGCGGTGATCGGGCGCGCCACCGCCCCGGATCCAGGAGGGCCCTGGACCGTTGACGCGGAGCCAGTGCTGGAGCCGGGGGCGACGGGTACCTGGGACGCGGTGCGCCTGGCCGAACCCTCGGTGATCCGCAGCGGCGACGCGTGGCATCTGTGGTTCGTGGGCTTCGCGACAGGGCAGGTGGCCGCGATCGGGCATGCAACGTCGCCGGACGGCATCGTGTGGACGAAGGATCCGGAGCCGGTCCTCGCGGGGGAGGAGGAGTGGACGCGCGGCTCGGTCGACGGTCCGCAGGTCGTCCAGGCGGGCCAGCGCTTCGTGATGACCCACACCACGCCGTCGCGCGGCGCAGCGGGGATCGGGTTCGCAACCTCCGACGACGGCGTGACGTGGACGCCGGCTGGCTCGAACCCCCTGATCACTCGCGAGACCGTGGGCGAGGCGTTCTTCCAGAGCGAGCTCTTCCGCACCGGCGACGAGCTGCGCTTCCTCTTGGAGGTCGGCCCGGGCGCGGTGTCCACCGCGCTGCACCTCTACGCGCTCACCGCCGCGCGCTCGTAGCGGCGTTCAGGAGCCTTCAGGCTGCCTTCAGGAGGTGCTGGGCATGCTGGCCGCCAAGCCCATCGAGGAAAGGCAGACCGATGCGCCGCACACCCCTGATCGCAACCCTCGCGGCGGCCGCGATCGCCGCTGGCACCGGGATCGCCGTCGCCAACAGCGGCGACGACACCGAAGCCCCGATCACCGGCAGCGCCCTGGACCGCGCCGAGGCGGCCGCGCTGGAGCACACCGGAGGCGGCACCGTCACGGGTACGGAGGTCGGCGACGAGGAGAGCCTCTACGAAGTCGAGGTCAGCCTCCCCGACGGCCGCCAGGTCGACGTGCAGCTTGACGAAGGGTTCAACGTCGTCGGCGACGAGACCGACGGTGCGGGCGACGACGAGGCCGGTGACGACTGATCCTTCACCGGTGGCTCCCCGCCTCACGGTCCCGGCGCTGCTCCTGCTGGCAGCGTGCGCGTCCGGCGAGAGCTCGCCACCCGCCTCCACGACCGCGGACGTGGCTGCCACGGCGACCGCGGGCGCGCGGGTGGACCTCGAACCGCCCACGTTCACTAACCCGACGACGATCACGCACCCGCTCTTCCCCGTGACGGCAGTGGAGCAGGTGGTGTCGCTGGGCACCGAGGAGGGCGACCCCCTGCGCATCGAGGTGACCCCGCTGTCCGAGACCCGCGTGATCGAGTGGGACGGCCGCAGTATCGAGGCGGTCGTCTCGCAGTTCGTCGCCTACCGCGACCTCGAGATCGTCGAGGTCGCGCTCGACTGGTTCGCCCAGGCCGACGACGGCTCGGTCTGGTACCTGGGCGAGGAAGTCGACAACTACGAGCACGGGGAGGTCGCCGACCACGAGGGCAGCTGGGAGGCCGGTGTCGACGGCCCGGGCGGGATGATCATGCCGGCCGACCCGCAGGTCGGCGACGTCTACCACCCCGAGAACATCCCCGACCTGGTCTTCGAGGAGGTCACGGTCCTCGCGGTCGACGAGACCTTCCCCGGCCCCGGCGGCCCGGTCGAGGGCGCCATCCGCGTCGAGGAGCACCTCATGGAGGGGACGCTGGAACAGAAGGTCTTCGCCCCCGGCTACGGCGAGTTCCAGGCCGAGGCGCCCGACGAGCTGGTCACCGCCGCCGTCGCCGTCCCGACCGACGCGCACGACGCGGAGCTGCCGGCGGCCCTGGAGGCGCTGGCCCGCGAGGCGGGCGCCGCCGCGGAGGACGGTCTCGCCGCGGACCTCGACGTGCTCGAGGGGCACCTCGCGGCGGTCACAGACGCGCCGCCGCTGGTTGCGGACGAGGCGCGCGCCGCGCTGGACGCCTTGGCCGCCGCGGTCGAGGAGGCCGACGCCACGGCCGCCGCGCACGCCGCGTTCGCGCTGGAACTGGCCGCGCTGGACTTGCAGCTGCCCTACCGCCCGCTGGCCGAGGTCGACGCGGCCCGGCTGGACGCCTGGACCCGCCGCCTCGCCCGCGACACCGCCGCGGGCGACGATGCGGCCGCCGCGAGCGACCGCGCCGTGATCGCGACGCTGCAAGCCCGCATGGAAGGTCGCTGACCCAAGGACGCCGCTCGTTGAAGCGTTCGTCCGATATGCCGGACAAAACGCTGCAACGAGCCTCGGCCCGGGAGGTGGCTCGCAGCAGTCCTGCGTGGAGGCAACTGGTGCGACGCACGTCGCGCTGGGGCGGGGAGGTGGCTCGCGGCAGCTGCCTGGAGGCAACTGGTGCGAGCCACCCCCCTGCTCGTGGGCTGCCTGGCGGGGATGCTCTACTCGCTGGCCAGCGTGGCCCTCATGGCGGCCTGCGGCTTGGTGGTGGGCTGGCGCTTCGGGATGTCCAGCGCTACGGCGACCCCGCGCATCGGCCTCACGAGGTGACCGGTTCCGCTCGATGCCGATCGCGCCCTCGGCGGTGGTCGGAGGGCCGTGCGGGGCCGGTCAATCGGGGAGCGGGGGCGCGCTGGTTTGACGGGGTCGCTGCCCCGTGGGAACGATGGGGCGCGTGGCCGCGGCGGTGACGTGGGAGCAGGTGCTCGCGTGGCGGTTGCGGCGGCAGCTGCTGGAGCCGCGGGCAGGGAAGTCGGCGGTCGCCGTTGCGGGGGCGCTGGGTGGGGTGCAGGCGCAGGTCGGGTCGGCGGCGGAGCTTGCGGTCGCGGTGAGGCGCGCGACGCCGCGGAAGGGGGAGGTCGCTGACGCGCTGTCCAAGCGGCGGCTCGTCAAGACCTGGGCGATGCGCGGGACGCTGCACGTGCTGGACCCGGCGCAGGCACCGGCGTTCCTCGCGCTCATGGCGGCGGCGCGCAGCTGGGAGAGGGCCGCGTGGGTGAAGGCGACCGGCGTGGCGCCCGCCGAGATGGCCGCGCTGGGCGAGGCCGTGGCGCAGCTCCTCGACGGCGAGGTCCTCACGCGCGAGGAGCTCGTCGCGCGGCTCGTGGCGCGCAAGCGCTTCG
Organism: Euzebyaceae bacterium; assembly: GCA_963829805.1. Classification (GTDB taxonomy): domain Bacteria; phylum Actinomycetota; class Nitriliruptoria; order Euzebyales; family Egibacteraceae; genus CAWHJR01. The sequence goes on along the minus strand of CAWHJR010000003.1, from coordinate 31,468 downwards.
CCCGGCTCGGTGATCCGCTGCGTTCAGGCTGGGGATCGCTGCTCAAGCCGTTCGCATGGCAGGGGCTGCTCTGCTTCGGGCCAGGCCAGGGCAACCGGGTGACGTTCACGAACCCCACCAGCTGGTTGCGGCAGTGGCCCGCGCCACCTTCCGTCGAGGAGGCCGCCGCGACCGCGGTGCCGATCTACCTGCGCGCCTACGGACCCGCGACGCCCGAGGGCTTCGACCGCTGGCTCACTCGCGGGTCGACGCGAAAGCCCATGATGCGCGAGTGGTTCGACGCGCTGGGCGACCAGCTCGCCACCGTCGAGGTCGAGGGTCAGAGCGCGCAGGTCCTGGCCGAGGATCTCGACGAGCTCACCGGCACCAAGCCGACCAGGGCGGTCCGCCTGCTGCCGGGGTTCGACCAGTACGTGCTGGGGCCGGGCACGCAGGACGAGCAGCTCATCGCCCCTGCTCGCCGTGCCGAGGTCAGCAAGGCGGCGGGCTGGATCGCGCCGACCGTGATCGTGCGCGGTCGCGTGGCCGGCACGTGGGTGGTGGATGGCGATGCGCTCGCGGTCACCTGGTTCGCCGAGTGCGGCCGCGTCCCGCGCACGGCGCTGGCCAAGGAGGCGGCGCGCGTCGCGGCGATCCTCGGCCGCGACCTCGCGCTTCAGGTCGACTGAGGGGGCAGCCGCTCCAGGACGTGACCGAGCTGGTGCTCGACGTAGCGCAGCTCCAGCTCGCTCTTGAGCGCGATCGCGTGGTCGGCGTCGTCGCGCGCTCGGTCGCGCTGCTGCTGGCGGCGCTGGACGCGCAGGATGATCGGTCCCTGGAGTGCGGCCAGCGTCGCGAGCACCGCGCTCAGGACGGCGAACACGATCACGGGATAGGGCTCGAAGGGTCGGGCGGCCACGTTGATGACGATCCAGAGCAGCACGAGCGCGAGCAGCGTGACAGGGAACTGCCAGGAGGCGACGAGGGCGGCGATGCGGTCGGCCACATCGCCGGTGGGCGCGGCCGGTGGCATGGCCAGCATCCGGTCGCCCGCGATCGCGTCGAGCACGTCCTCGGCGGCGGGGTCGGCCTGCCGCCCCATCCGCTCCAGCTCGTCACGCGCCAGCTCCGTGCGCGAACGCCCGCAGCCGGGGCAGGGTCGGGGTTCGGCCACGCCGCGAGCATCGCACGACGCCAGACGCACCTGGCAGGACGGGTCAGGCGCTCGAGGCCGCGACGTCACCGACGGCTGCGCGAGCGCGTCGACGCCGGCGTGAACGTCCGAGGGTGAGGAGTACTGCCCCGCGCCACGCGTGTCCGGGGTGCGGGTTCCGCTCCTGCCAGGCGAGCGCGGTGGCCTCGCAAGGCGACGCCGCAACGACGCCGGGATCCTCTGCCACTACTCCGCGGCAGTGGGTGCCACCGTGGTTACTGCGTCTCGAGGCGCAGCGACCAGGCCACTAGGCGGCCGACGTCGACGGGCGCCGTGTCGCGCACGCGGAGCGTCCAGGTTCCGGCAGCGCGTGACCCGGCCAGCGCCGCGAGGGCTGGTGTCGTCGCCGCCTCCCAGGTCCGCACGAGATCGCGGCGGTTGCCGCCGGCGTTGTTGTGGAGCACGGCAGTCGCGTTGGCAGGGGTCGCGAGCTCCACGACCAGGTCGCCGATGAACGGGTGGCGGATCTCGGCGGTGACGGCGACCCGCTTCACCGTGCCTGCGTCCGCGACCGTGACGCTGCTGCTGACACCGACAGGGTCATCGTCCGGGATCGCGAGCCCGCCGGCCGGCACGGCGCCGGCGACCTGCACCACGCCGCCCGCTGGCGCAGGCTCGACGTCGATGCGCCAGCGGTTGAGCCGCCCCTCGTCGCGGCGCTCGTGGTCGGTGACGACGAGTGTCCAGCGGCCGGCGAACGGTCGGCCGACCAGGTCGCGCATGGCCGGCAGGCCAGCCGGCGTCCACGCCGTGCGCAGATCGTCGCGGTCCCCACCCGTGCGGTTGTGCAGGGTCACCGGCGCGCCGGTGGGCGGCCGCAGCACGATGCTGAGGTCACCGATGAAGGTGTGCAGCAGATCGACGGTGACGCGGATGTCGGCGATCGTGCCGGCGCCCGAGAGCTCGAGGACGCTTTCGACCGGGCCGGCCGGTGCATCGGGGATGAGCAGCGACGCCGTCGACTCGGCCGCCGTCGTCCCGGTCGGAGGCGGCGTGGGAGGCACCGGCGTGGCGCCGGTGCGGAAGGTGATGCGCTCCCCGGGAGCGCTGATGTCGACGATCACCAGGCCGGAGTCCGCGCCGTCCCAACGCCGCGATGAGGGGTTGCTCGTGTCCGAGAGCACGATCCCGACGCGGGCCGGGTAGAGGTCGCCGGCGTCACCGGTGTTGGTGCCGTGCTCGAGATCCCGGCGGCCGTCGGCCTGGAGGAGCGCGCACTGGTAGTGCTTGCTCGCGGTGCCGGCCTGGAGCTCGTTGGAGCCCAACGTGTCGCAGTGGTAGACGGCCAGCCCGCCGTCGGGCAGCAGCGCGTCGGCGCGGAGCTGGCTGCGGTTCTCGACGAGGAAGTACTCGTTGGGGCGTGGCGTCTCGTACTTCAGCACCCGGGCGTAGTCGCCGTGCACGGCCTCGAAGGTGCCACCGCCGTTGAGTGAGACCACCGTGTCGGGCCAGCCCGCCAGCTCGCGGAGGTACGCGCACAACGCGGCCGGCTTGCGGCCGTCGCCAACGTGGTTGCCCGAGGACATCACGCAGTACCGACCCAGGCCCGCACTGCTCCTCCAGGTCGCCGTCGCGCTCGCCGTAGTCGTAGAGGTCGGGAAACCGGCACAGCAGGTGACCAGCCTCGTGGCAGAACGTGCCGATCGAGAGCTCCGACCGGCTCCGGCCCATGCTCGTGATCGTGTAGAAGAACGACCGCACCCCGCCGGGGAACGTGCGTTCGAACACGCTGTTGTGCGGCCAGAACGGCATCTGGTAGATCGTCTGGCCGGCGTACATGATGCTGAGCGCGTCGACGATCCCCTCGCCGCGCGAGTCGTAGAGCGACAGATCGACGCCGTCCGCGAGCGCCAGGTCGGTGGCCTCGCGCAGGATCTGCGAGGCCGGTGAAGGCGTGTCCTCCGGGACGAAGTACGTCAGACATCGGCCGCGCAAGCGTGTACGGCCCGACGACGTCGTTGCGGTAGTCGAGCTTGGCGTTGGACATCGCCAGCCAGAAGTCGCGCACGCTGCCGCGATTGCCGTCGAGGTTGTAGTCCTCCCGGTTGAGCAACGCGTCGACGTGGCTCTGCGTCACGGTCGTCGTCTGGTCGGGGAAGGTCACGAGGATCGTCAGTCCGCGCACCAGCCCGCTGCTGACCCGCCGCCCGCGCAGGAGCCCGCCGGCGGGCCCCAGCGTGAGCAGCACGTCGTCGGCCGCGGTGAGCGACGGCGGGGTGAGCGCTCGCGTCCGCACGGCGGTGCGACGGCGGCGCACCGCGGGCCACTCGGAGAGGTGGCGCGGCAACCCCGGGGGAGGCGGCTTGCTGATCGGCACGCCTGTCGACGTGAAGAACCCCGAGACCAGCTGCGCGTAGCAGTAGCGCCCCAGAGCAGTGTCGTAGACGACCGTGTAGCCCGACAGCGTCTCCCGGCGCGCGTAGAACTCGTCTCCCCACACCCGCAGCTCGACGGTGTCCCCGTGCTCGTCGCGGTACGTCAGACGCTCGCCGAAGATGGCGCTCATCGACCGACCCCTCCCGATCGCTGCCCCAGGGCGCGGGGAGTATAGGCCGTGGCGTCGCGACGCTGGCGGCGTCCCACCACCAGGCATGGGCTCAGAGAAAACTTCCGCGAGATTGTCGGATCGGGCGGGGGGCGTTCGTGTCCTGGGTGGAGATGCTCGGCAGGGAGCCGAGCCCGTACCCGACAGGGAGAACCGCCATGAAGCAGTACCTGCTGAGCGTCCACCACAGCGAGGGCGACCCGGAGCCCACCCCGGAGCAGACGGAGGCGGCCTACCGCGACGTCGACGCGTTCAACGCGGAGGTCACGGCGGCCGGCCGCTGGGTCTTCGCCGGCGGGCTGCACGGCCCCGAGACCGCCACGGTCGTGCGCGTCCAGGACGGCGAGACGATCACCACCGACGGTCCGTTCGCCGAGGCCAAGGAGCACATCGGCGGCTTCTGGGTCATCGCGGCCGAAGACCTGGACGAGGCCTTGCAGTGGGCCGCCAAGGGCAGCATGGCCTGCCAGAGCCCCGTCGAGGTCCGCCCGTTCCAGGACGACGCTGGCTGAGGTGGCCGACGGCGCGACCTCGGAGCGCGACCGCGTCGCCCGGCTCTTCCGACAGGAATCCGGGCGCGCGGTCGCGGTCCTTGCGCGCCGGCTGGGCGACCTCGGCCTGGCCGAGGAGGTGGTGCAGGAGGCCTTCCTCGTGGCGCTGGAGCGCTGGCCGCAGACCGGCCCGCCGCCCAGCCCAGCGGGGTGGATCATCACCACGGCGCGCAACAAGGCGCTGGACCGCATCCGCCGGGAGTCCACCCGCGACGCCCGTCACGCGCAGGCCGCGCTGCTCCACACGCCCGACGAGCCCCTCGACACCGCTGTGGACGACGACCGGCTCCGCCTGATCTTCACCTGCTGCCACCCGGCCCTGGCGCCGCACGCGCAGGTGGCCCTGACGCTGCGCCTCATCGCCGGCCTTCAGACCGAGGAGATCGCCCGCGCGTTCCTCGTGACCGAGACCACGATGGGCCAGCGCCTCACGCGCGCGAAGACCAAGATCCGCGACGCGGGGATCCCCTACCGCGTCCCGAGCGACGCGGAGCTGCCCGACCGCCTCAAGCCCGTCCTCGCCGTCGTGTACCTCGTCTTCAACGAGGGCTACGTCGCCGGGGCCGGCGACGACCTGATCCGCACCGAGCTGTGCGCCGAGGCCATCCGCCTGGCTCGGGTGCTGGCCGAGCTCATGCCCGACGAGCCGGAGGCCCTCGGCCTCCTCGCGCTCCTGCTCCTGATCGAGTCGCGCCGCGCCGCGCGCACCGCGGCCGACGGGTCGCTGGTCCGGCTCGCCGAGCAGGACCGCTCGCGGTGGGACCCTGACCTGGTCGCCGAGGGCCAGGAGCTCGTCCGCCGCTGCCTGCGCCGCAACCGTCCAGGGCCCTACCAGCTCCAGGCGGCGATCAACGCGGTGCACAGTGACGCGGCGACCGCGGCGGACACCGACTGGGGCCAGATCGTGGCGCTCTACGACCACCTCCTGGCGCTCGCGCCCACGCCGGTGGTCGCGCTGAACCGGGCCATCGCGGTCGCGGAGCTGCGCGGGCCGGCGGAGGGGCTCGCGCTGGTCGAGCAGCTGGACCTCGACGGGTACCACCTGCTGCACGCGACGCGCGGCGACCTGCTCGAGCGGCTGGGCCGCGTGGACGAGGCGGCCGCCGCCTACGACCGCGCGCTGGAGCTCACCGCCAATGTGGTGGAGCGGTCATCGCTGCGCCTGCGCCGCGCGGCGCTCTCCTAGCCGCGACCCGCAGCCTTGAGCACGCGCAGCGCGTTGAGCGTGATCATCGCGTTCGGGCCGCTGCGGCCCCAGTCGACGACCTCGGGCTGGTACTTGCCTGCCCCCGGAGGAGACCACCAGGCGCCGCCGGTGCGCCAGCGGCCATCGGACAGGCGGCGACGTTCGATCAGGTCCAGGGCGTCGGCACAGCGCGGGTCGCCTGCCAGGTCCATCCGCGAGAGCACCAACAGGGCCTGCAGCACGTTGTAGTGCCAGAACGGCGGGTAGCGCAGCGCCAGCCACGCCCTGTTGATGACCTCGCCGGAGGAGGTGCGGAACAGCTGGTGGTCGAGGAGGAGCTCGGCGGCGCGGGCGGCCGCTGCGGCCGCTTCGTGGTCGCCGGTGGCGGTGGCGTGCTCGTGCAAGCCCCACAGGGGCGGGAGCGACTCGTGGAACGAGGAACGCCACGCGTCCGAGTTGCGGTCGCAGTTCCAGCCACCGTCGGGCCACTGCCACGTGACCAGGGAGGCGGCCAATTTGGCGACGCGCTCGTCATCGGCGTAGCCCAGGCGGGTGCACGCCGCCAGCGCGTTGCCTTCTTGGGAGCCGCAGCGGCGGGTGCGCCCGGCGATCGTCTGGATCCGCGCGCGGTGCTCGTCGCTGAGCAGCCACGCGAGCACGTGCTCTACCAGCGGGGCCATGCGCGGGTCGTCGCGCGGCGCCTCGAGCTCCGCCAACGACACCAGGCGCCAGTGCGCGCCGGTCCACTTGCGGTAGGGGTGCTCGGTGAGGGCAGGGTCGTACGCGAGGAGAGCTTCGATCAGCGGGCTGGTGGTGCGCTCGGTGGCCTCGCCGCAGAGGTCGCGGGCGGCCATCCTGCGGATCGCCGGGTCCTGCTCCTCGGACAGCAGCCAGGCGACGGTGGTGTCCACGGTCAGCGGGTGACGCCGATCATGGCGTCGCGGGTGACCAGGGCGGCCAGGTCCTGCTCGTCGAGGTCCCCCGTACCTGGCGGGCGTTGCGGGATCACGAGGTAGCGCTGCTCGGCGCTGGCGTCCCACACGCGCAGCTCGACGTCGTCGGGGATGTCGGTGCCGAACTCGGCGAGGACGGCGCGCGGCTCGCTGACCGCGCGGGCCCGGTAAGCCGGGCTCTTGTACCAGCCCGGCGGGATGCCGAGCACCGGCCACGGGTAGCAGCTGCAGAGCGTGCAGACGACGAGGTTGTGGACGTCGCCGGTGTTCTCGACGGCGACGAGGTGCTCGCCCTCCGCGCCGCCGATGCCCAGCTCCGCGCCGGCGGCGGTGGCGTCGGCGAGCAGGCGCTCGCGGTAGTCGGGGTCGACCCACGCACGGGCGACCAGGCGGGCGCCGAGGTGCGGGCCGATGTCCTCCTCGAACGCCTTGACGACCGCGTCGACGGCGTCGGTGGAGACGATGCCCTTCGCCACGAGGAGGTCCTCGAGCGCGGCAGCGCGAGTCGATGGGTTCACGCGGCCTCCAGGTGACGTTCCCACAGGTCGACCACGACGCTGCCGCGGCCGGGCTCCGTGTCGTCGCCCCACAGGTCGGTGGGGCGGAAGATCACGCTGTACTGCGGTTCGACGACGTCCTCGCCCTGCGCGACCGCGTCGAGAACCAGCTGCGGCGGGCGCAGGGCCAGGACGCTGCCGGTGACGCCGCGCACGTAGCGGGGGAGGCGCGTGTGTCCCGCCGGGTGGTCGCGGCGCGCGCGAACGCGGTCCCCCACGGCGAAGCGGTGCACGGGCTCGGAGGGGTCGACGACCTCGAAGGGGCGCAGGACGGCCTGGCAGCGCTCGGCCAGCTCGGGGTTGCTGGTGGCGGGCTCGCGCCGGTGCAAGGCGATGCGGGCCTCGTAGGCGTCGACCTCGTCGCGCGTCACGGCGCCGATGGCGGTGAGGCGCTGCTCCAGGCTGAGCAGCCAGCGCTGGTAGTACGGGACGGTGAGGTAGATCGCCGCGTCGAGGCGCTCCTGATACGGCCGCCCGTACGGCAGTCCGACCCCTGCCACGGACGCGGCAATCACCATGCCGTGGACGCGCCCCTCCCAGGGCTGGTGGAAGGGCGGTTCCTGCGGCGTCGGGCGGATCGGGCCGAACCCGTGCATGCCACCCATGTCGTGTACGCCATCCATGTCGCGGCGCAGCCTAGCGACGTACGGTTGGGCGGCGGCGGCCGTTGCGGTACGGGTGCTCGGTGAGTTCGGGGTCATAGCGTTGGGCCAACTACCGCGGCCCTTTTCAACTGTGGCGGGACGTCCTCGGCTTCGCGATGCAAGCGTGCCCAGTTCCACGTGTGGGTAGGGGTGCCGCGATGAGGACGCGGGTCTTGAAGATGCGGTCGAGCCTGTGGTTCATCCCGGTGTTGTGCGTGCTGGCAGGCGTCACCCTGTCCTTCGGCACGATCGCCATCGACCGTTGGTTCGACTACGGGTTGCTCCCGCGATGGATGACGGGCGGCCCGGCTGCGGCCATAGCGATCTTCGAGACGATCGCGCTGTCGATGGTCTCGCTGGCGACGCTGGTCTTGCTGATCACGATGGTCGTGGTGCAGCTGGCCATGGGCCAGTTCTCACCGCGCATCGTGCAGACCTTCCTCCGCGACCGGCCGAGCCAGTTGGCGATCGGGCTGTTCGTCGCCACCTTCGCCCACGCCATGCTCGCCCTGCGCGAGGTGCAAACCGACGGTGACGGGCAAGTCCCGGGCCTCGCCATTGTGGTGGCCTACGTTCTGGTGCTGACCAGCATCGCGATGCTGGTGCTGTACGTGCACCACATCGGGCGATCCCTGCGCGTCTCGGCGCTGATCGAACTGGTTGGCACCGACATCCGTGACTTGCTCGAACGGTCGTGTCCGGATCGCGTGGTACCCGAGGAGACGCCTCCTGACGTGATCGCGGCACCGCAGTCCGGCGTGCTGGTCGGGATCGACCGGCAACGGTTGGTGGAGATGGCGGCCGTCGCGAACTGCGTGTTGCACGTCGTGCCGGGTCTCGGGGGCTTCGTGCCGGCCGGGGCGGCGCTGGTGCGCGTCGAAGGCGACGCCCGGGGCCTCGACCGGCGAGCCGTCGTCGACGCGTTGCGCACCGGGCTGGAGCGCACCCTCGACGAGGACCTGGCGTACGGGTTCCGCCTGCTGGTGGACATGGCCGAACGATCACTCTCGGAGTCGGAGTTCCTCGACCCGACCACCGCGGTGCAGTGCATGGACCGTCTGCACGACGGTCTGCGACAGCTGAGCGGGCGAGTGATCCCCGACGGGCTCCTCCGCGACGACGACGGGACCATCCGCGTCACGTTTCCGACGCCGGACTGGGACGCCTACGTGCAGCTCGCCTTCGACGAGATCCGCCTCGCCGGTGCGACCTCACCGCAGATCGCGCGTCGGATGCGAGCCGCCCTGGAGGATCTCCTCGACATCGCGCCCGCTGCTCGGCGCCCTCCCCTCCAGCGGCAGCTGGCATTGCTTGACAACGCTGTGCAGCAGTCGTCACGGCAGCCGCTGGACATCCGCTTCGCAATGGGGACCGACAGCCAGGGGATCGGGCCCGCCGCGTCTTGCAACCACGAGACCAGGGGGAGTCGGACGGTCGCAAGCGCCCCGTGACACTGGCGGAGGCCGGGCTGCCAGCGACGTCCGCCCACCCTCGGCCACCGCGCCGAGCCACCTCCGTGGGCGCTCGAACTGCTGACTGCGACACAGGCTGGTTCGACACGTGGGGGACAACCCCCCGTCGACATCGCGCACGAGCCGTCGGCGCCCCCCAGCGACTCCGCGACGGCCTCCTCGAGCCCGTTGTTGACCCTCATTACCGACGGGCTAGCCCGATGCGCCGTCCATCCATGTCGCGGCCGTGCCTCGCGACGCTACGGTTGGGCGATGAGTCAGGTCATGGAGCGCACCGATGAGCTCGAGGCCTACCGCCGCGAGCTGAACGCGTATTGCTACCGGATGCTCGGCTCGGGGTTCGAGGCCGAGGACGCCGTCCAGGAGACGATGGTGCGGGCGTGGCGCCACCTCGCGGCGTTCGAGGGACGCTCGTCCCTGCGCTCGTGGCTCTACCGCATCGCGACCAACGTCTGCCTCGACATGCTGCGCGGGCCGCAGCGTCGGGCGCGGCCCATGGACCTCGGGCCGGCGATGCACGGGGAGCTGACGACCGGGCCGATCCTCGAGGAGGCGGCCTGGCTGATGCCCGTCCCCGACGAGCGCGTCCTGCCCGAGGATGGCGACCCCGCGGTGCTGGTGGAGGCGCGCGAGACGATCCGCCTGGCGTTCGTCGCGACACTGCAGCTCCTGCCGCCCAGGCAGCGTGCCGTGCTGGTTCTCCGCGAGGTGCTGCGCTGGTCGGCCGAGGAGGTCGCGCAGCTCCTCGAGACCACGGTCGCGTCGGTCAACAGCGCGCTGCAGCGGGCCCGTGCGACGCTCGCCCAGCGCGAGGTTGCCGACACCGACGTCTTCGCGCCGATGGACGACGAGCAGCTCGAGCTCCTCGCGCGTTACGTCGAGGCCTTCGAGCGCTACGACCTCGACGCGCTGACCGTCCTGCTCCACGAGGACGCCACGCAGTCCATGCCGCCCTACGACATGTGGCTGCAGGGTGTGGAGGCCATCCGGTCGTGGTACCTGGGCCCCGGCATCGGCTGCAAGGGGTCACGCCTGGTGCCGGTCGTGGCCAACGGGACGCCCGCGTTCGGGCAGTACCGCCCCAGCGGCCCCAACGGCGAGCACGAGGCGTGGGCGCTGCAGGTGATCGAGATCCGCCACGGGCGCATCGCGGCGATGAACGCGTTCCTCGACGTCGAGCGGCTCTTCCCGCTCTTCGGTCTGCCGCTGGCGCTGTAGCGCTCGTCCGGTGGTCAGGCCGGCGGGGTGATGTCGAGGGCGTCTCGGAGGGCGGTGACCTGGTCGGGCCAGCGGGATAGGCGCTTGGCGCGGAGGTTGCGCCGCGCGACCCAGCGCAGGTCAGGGTCGGGGCTGGCGGCCAGGCGGTGCAGGAGCGTGAAGTCGCCCGTGACCGCCGTGGGCACGCTGAGCGCGAAGCCGAGGGTCGTGCGGAGTGCGGTGAGCCCTGCGTCTCCGGTGTGACGGTCCGGTGCGGGCGGCGCCGCGCGTGTCCGCCCGGCTCGGGCGTAGGCGTCGACGGCGAGCGCGAGCAGCCGCGCGGCGTCGGCGGCGCGTTCCGGCGTCGTGAGGAGCGGAGGCTCGGCCACGGCGGCCGCGGCGGCGCGGATCACGAGCGCGTCGGCGTCGACCGCCCAGTCCTCGAGCGTCGCGAGCACGTTGTTCCAGTCCGCTGCGAGCAGGTGCTGTAGGGCCGTCGCGACGAGCTCGCGCACACGCCAGCGCGGGTCCCGGGCGCCGCGCCGGAGCTTCGTCAGCTCGTCGTCGCGCCAGTCCGGCCTGGCGACCCCGACCGCGCCGTACGCGGCCATCGCGGCGCACGGGAGGATGACCGCCGGCCGGTCGCCCGGTGCCCGCTCGGCATCGAGCGCCGCCCACCGGTCCAGCAACGCCTCGAGCTCCGCCGCACCGGTCGCCGGCGGCCTCGCCACCGCCCCCGCCGCACCGGTCGCCGACGGCCTCACCACCGCCCCCGCCGCATCCGCGAACGCCGTGACCAGCCGCAGGTTCATCCGCGGCCCCGGGAGCCCGCTCCCCGCGAGCAGCGCCTCCCGCAGCGGACCGTCGTCCCCGGTGTCGAGTGCCGCCCGTAGCCGGCCGTCGAGATCGCCCTCGGCGGTCACGCGCCGCCTCGACCGGCGGTGATCGGGCTCACGCGGCGCGCGCCGGTGTGAGGCCGGCCTCGGCACGCGGCGGATGCGGCCGCGCGCGGGGGTCGAATGCGCCAACGCATGTCGCGTGGTGCGGGGTCACGGCGGACCGGCGGCGGCGAGGGCGCGGGCGTCGGCGAGGGTGAAGTTGGCGGCGCCGACGGCGGTGAGAGCCCAGGTGGCGCCGGCGTCGCCCCAGGGTGCGGGGTCGTGGCCGGCGTCGAGGTGGGCGACGACGTCGAACGGCGCTTCCGTGGTGCGCAGCTTGCGGATCTGCGCGACCTGTTGGGCCAGCTGGTCTGGGGTGTCGACGTCGATGGGGAAGACGCCGTCCCACACGGCGGCGCGGCGGAGTGGGGCGCGGTGTGGCCAGCGGGCCGCGACCCAGATCGGGATGCGCGGCTGTTGGGCGGGGCGGGGGAGGAACTGCACGTCGCGCGCCTGGTAGTGGGGGCCGTCGTGGTCGATGACGTCGCCCGACCAGAGCGCGGTGATGAGCTCGAGCGCCTCGTCGAGCATCGCCGCGCGGCGGCGGTCGTCGACCTCCTCGCCGAACGCGGACAGCTCCCGGCCGCTGCGGTCCAGGCCGAGTCCGACGCCGAGGACGAGGCGGCCGCCGCTCAACCGGTCGAGCGTCGTCGCCTGGCGAGCGAGCACCTGCGGCCTGCGCCGCGCGAGCGGCGTGACCAGTGCGCCGATCCGCACGCGCTCCGTGGCCACGGCGGCCGCGGCGAGGCAGATCCACGGGTCGGCGACGTGTGTGACGGGCTCCCGGTAGGTCACGTGGTCCCACAGGAAGAACCCGTCCCACCCGGCCTCCTCCGCGGCGGCGGCGAGCTCCGCCACGACCCGCGCGTCCGCGAGCGGCCCGAACGGCGGCACGAACAGTCCGCGTTGCACGGCCGCGTTCAGCCCGAGCTGGTGAGGACCGCGCGGACCTCGAAGACGTGATAGCGCTCGGTGTGCGTCACGGGCAGCGTCGCCGACCCGTAGTTGGTCTCCAGTCGCCAGTCGACGCGCAGCGTGAGGTCGTAGTCACCCTTGGTCTCGTAGAGGTGCGTGACCGACTCCATCGGGTGCGGCGCGCCCGCATGGTCGCGCCGGTAGGTCGAGCCGTCACCGGACTCCCACGTCCACCCCACCGGCGACACGCTGCAGGTGACCGGATACCCCCGGATCGTCGTGTTGATCGACGCCCCCGCGGGCGTCACCGCCCACAACCACGTGTCGAGCCCCGTCACCCCCTCCCCATACGGATCCCGCCCTATCGAGGAAGCCCCCGGTCGCGGGCACGAAGCCAGCGCCTCCGCCAACGAAGGCGGAGCCGGCGGCGCAGGCGGTGCAGACGGCGCCCCGGCGACGCCCGCCCCACCTACGACCGGAACGAGGATCGTGCACGAGGGCCCCAACCCCGTCACCGCGCACGGCACCTGAATCGCCCCGCACCCACTCCCCCCACAGTTGACGTTCGTCGTCCCCGCGATCTGCTGAGTGGTGCCCCCGGCGGCAATAGGAGGCGAGGGGCATCCACCTGCCGCCGCGCAGGGGTCACCTGGTATGTACTCGTTGTCCGTCGGCGGAGTTGACTGTGCCGAGACTGGGCCGCCGACGAGCAGGAGTGCGACCACAACAAGAGTCATCAGCCGACGGGTCCTCACGTGCCGTCCTCCACTGGCGCCTGCGCCTGCACCCATTCCCATATGCGGTCCAGCGATGCCGTTCGAAGTTCGGCCGCGGAGGCAAAGTCCACCTCGCGGTAATCAAACGCAGGCATCCGCGCATTGACATAACCAATCTGGCGACCCTCGACTTGATCAGTCGCAATGAGAACCACGTACGATCGAAGAACTGCGGCATTCGCTCGGTCAAGTACAACTTCGAACCGAATAACGTCGCCCCGACCCTGGGTTGTCTCGTTGTTCCATGGGACGGCGACGTGAGCGGTGACTATTTCTACGTTGTCCCAAAGGGGTTCGGTCCACTCCGGGCCGGCGAGCAGCGCGTCGTCGCGGATGACGGGGGCGATGCTGTTCCAGAGGTCTTCGACGTTGTCCCATTCGTAGAGGACCTCGTCGTTCTCCTGGGGGGCGAAGTTGCCGGCGGCGAGCTGGGAGTACTCGACGGTGATGGCGCGGTCCCACTCGGCGAAGACCTCGAACGCGTCGGAGGCGCGCAGGGCTTCCAGGTCGGCGGTGCCGAAGTCGGAGGGGAGGGTGGCGTAGGGCTGGGTGGTGGCGCGTGGGTCCTCGGTCGGTTCGGGTGCGGGGGGCGCCGGTGCGGGTGCGGGCGGCGGCGCGCTGTCGAGGGGTGGAGGGCCCGCGATGACGTCGTCGGTCATGACGTCCCCAGCGGCCTCGGCGGGGTCGGCCGCGCCGCGCGGCAGCCACAGCCAGGCGACCAGTGCCACCAAGGCGACGGCGGCGACTGCGATGACCGGCCAGCGCAGCAGCAAGGGCGTCGCCTGCCGGGTTTCAGGCCTCCCCAGCGACATCCGCGCCAGCGTAGTCCCGCCCACGGGCCGGTGGATCAGGGCCTGTGGACATCGCGATCATTCGGAGGCGTACGATGCCCCCATGACGGCAACCGACACGGTGCGCTGGCGGGGAGTGCACCACCTCGCGCTCATCACCCCCGACATGGACGCCACGGTGCGCTTCTGGCACGGCGTCATCGGCGCGCGCCTTGTGACGACGCTCGCTGTGACGGCGTTCAAGCACTACTTCTTCGAAGTGTCGCAAGGCAACACCATTGCGTTCTTCCAGTACGCCGACGCGCACTTGGACACCTACGCCAAGCCCGCGGGCGTGCCGTTCGCGCAGGCTTCGCAGTTCGATCATCTCTCACTGCACCTGCAGGACGAGGACGCGCTGCTCGCGCTGCGCAACCGGCTCAAGAGCCATGGCTGTGACGTCACCGACGTGATCGACCACGGCTTCCTGCGGTCGATCTACTTCAGCGACAACAACGGGATCGCGCTCGAGGCGTCGTGGTGGGTGATCGACCCCACGGCACGGGAGGTCGACTACTCCGACGAGCGGCTCTTCGCCGACGCCGATCCCGTCCCGGCGGTGCGCGAGCTGCGCGAGACCGGCCAGCTCGACCACACCGTGCAGACCCAGCTGGTCGACGCTGTGATTCAGGACATCTACAACACGACCGGCTCGTACCCGACGACCTGATCTGAAGCAGCGCGACGTGCGGGACACGATCCCGGCGACGCTGCTCGCCGCGGCGGAGCGCGACCCGTCGGGGACGTGGCTGCGCTCTGACACAGGCAGCCTGACCTTCGCCGCCACGGCCGGCGCCGTGGCGCGGACCGCGCAGCAGCTGCGCGACCTCGGGGTGCGGCGCGGCGACCTCGTGCTGCTGACCCCGCGCAACACCCCGCCGTACCTGCTGGCCTGGCTGGCGATCACCAGCAGCGGCGCGATCGCGGTGACCGTGAACCCGGAGGCCGGCCCGGTCGAGCTGACAGGGCTGGTCGGGCAGACCCGCCCGCGCCTGGTCGTCACCGACGCGTCGCTCGCCGAGGCCGCCGGGGCAGGCGGCCGCGCAGGCGCTGGGTGCCGACGCGCCCCCGGTCGCCCTCGTGGAGGACCTCGTCGGCGACTGGGCCGCGGGCGACGCGCAGGACTCGCTGCAACCCTCGGTCGACCCCGACGACGTCGCCGTGCTGATCCCGACCTCGGGCACGACGGGGCGGTCGAAGCTCGTGATGCAGACCCACCGGGCCTACGCGTGGGCCGGGCAGGGGTTCCCGTACTGGCTGGAGCTCACCGCGGACGACCGGCTGATGACCAGCCTGCCGCTCTTCCACGTCAACGCGCCGGCCTACTCGATGATGGGGTCGCTCCACGCGGGGGCCGGTCTCGTGCTGTTGGAGCGCTTCTCGGCCAGCCGGTTCCTCGACGCGGCCCGCCGCCACGGCGCCACCGAGTTCAACTCCATCGGCGCGATGCTCGAGATCCTCATGCGCCAGCCCGAGCGCCCCGACGACGCCGACACGTCCCTGCGCCTGTGCTACACCGGACCGGCGCCGCCCGAGGAGCGCCACCTCGAGATCGAGCGCCGCTTCGGCCTGCGCATCGTCGGCGGCTACGCGCTGTCGGAGACGCAGTACGGGCTGGTCTGGCCGCACGGCACCCGCCTCTACGGGACGCTCGGCCGCGTCCGCCAGCACCCCGTGCACGGCATCGTCAACCACGGGCGGGTGGTTGACGACGAGGGGCACGAGGTCACCCCCGGCGAGGTCGGTGAGCTCCTCCTGCGCAACCCGGTGCTCACCCCCGGCTACTGGGAGATGCCCGAGCTCACGGCGCAGACGATCGTCGACGGCTGGCTGCACACGGGCGACCTCGTGACGGGCGACGCCGAGGGCACGTACACCTTCGTCTCCCGCAAGAAGGAGGTGCTGCGCCGCCGTGGCGAGAACCTCTCGCCCCTGGAGGTCGAGGAGGCGATCGAGAGCCACCCCGCTGTGGCCGAGTGCGCCGTGATCGGCGTCCCCTCGGACCTCTCGGAGGAGGAGATCAAGGCGTTCGTCGTGCTCGCGTCGGAGGTCCCGCTCGAGGAGCTGCGCGACTGGGCCGCGGAGCGCCTCACCAGGTTCAAGGTGCCCCGCTACTGGGAGGCCGTCACGGACCTGCCCCGCACGTCCACACTGCGCGTCGCCAAGCACCGCCTGCCCACCGACCGCAACGAGCGGGAGTACGACGTTACCCCGTGACCAGCCAGTACCCCACCTCGATCGGCACCTCCACACCCGAGACCATCACCCTGCTGGGCCAGGACCTGGCCGGGGACCTCCTCGGCAAGGTCGGGTTCGCCGAGCTCGCGTTCTGGCTGGTCGCGCAGCGCAGGCCGACACGCGGCGAGGCACGCGTGTTCGAGGCCGTGCTGGTCGCCCTGGCGGACCACGGCTTCACCCCGACCGTGATCGCGGCGAGGCTGACGCTGGCCAGCGCGCCGGACGCGCTCCAGGGCGCGCTCGCTGCGGGGATCCTCGGCGGCGGGTCGCGGTTCCTCGGCGTGACCGAGGACTGTGGGCGGTTCCTTGCCGACGCCTTGGCCGGCCATGAGCTGCCCGAGGACGACGAGTGCTGGGACGCCCTGGCCCGCGACGCCGTCCGCACGGCGCGCGAGGCCGGTGAGCTCGTCCCCGGACTGGGTCACCCGATGCACCGCGGCGGCGACCCGCGCACCCCGGTGCTGCTGCGGATCGCCGAGGACGAAGGCCTCCGCGGCCCCCACCTCCGCCTGTTCGAGGCCGTCGGTCGCGTCCACCCCGAGATCCTCGGCCGCACCCTGCCGCTCAACGGCGCCGGCGTCTGCGGCGCCGCCCTCGCCGACCTCGGCTTCCCCGTCGAGATCCTGCGCGGCTTCGCGCTCCTCGCGCGCACCGCGGGGCTCCTCGGCCACCTCGCGGAGGAGCTCCGCCAGCCCGTCGGCCTCGCGATCTACCACGACGTCGAGGCCGCCACCCGCTACGAGCCGCCAGGCTGACGCAGATTTGACCCCACCCGTCGACCGACTGACCGGCGGTCAATTGCTGCGCTCTTTGCGAGCCCGGCAGGTGATCGGGCGCCGCGGAGGGCAATGCTGAGGTCATGCGCATCCGCGACGAGGATCGGCTGTGGGCCGGCGCGCGGGTGCGGTGGGCCGGCCCCGCGCTGTGGCCCGACGGGGTGCAGCTCATCGCGGGATCGGAGGGTGAGGTCGTCGACCCCGGGCGCTGGGGCGTGGCGTCGACCTCACCGCTGAACCGGCGCGGTCCGCGGCAGCGGCGTGGCGTGGGGGTCACGTTCGGCGGGCGGGTGGTGGACGTGCCGCGGCGGTGGCTGGAGGTGGTGCCGCCGTTCCACGACCTGCGGCCGTGCGCCGACGTCGGGGTTGCCGCCTGGCTGCGGCCGAAGGCCACCGTCGACGATCGCGTCTCGACGGTGGTGCTCGCGGATCTCGGCGCGGTGGTGCGGCTGCTGCATCCGTTCACGCAGGCCGACGGCAGGCCGCGGCGCTGGAGGGACGCCGGCCTGACGGCCGCGGAGTGGCAGGCCGCCGCGGACCCTCGCGAGGTGCAGGCCTGGGAGCGCGACGGGCTAACCCCGCCGCAAGTCGGGCAGGTACCGCCGTCGGTGGGCGGGGTTCTCCTCAACGTCCTCGCCGACGTGACCGGCACGCCCGACGAGGTCTACCTCGCAGTCTGGGAGGGGTGGGGCGACGTCCTCGCGGCCCGCTGGCCCGGAGCGGCGCCCCTCGACCACGGCTGGCGCCGGTACTGGCTGCTGCGCGGTCCGCTGGCCGCTGCGCTCGACCCGGTGGGCGTCCTGCCGGGCGGCACGCAGGGCGGCCAGCTGTGGTGGCCCGCCGACCACGCCTGGCTCGTGACGACCGAGATCGACGACGCGTGGACCTACGTCAGCGGCCCGGAACCCCTGGTGTCGGCCCTCCTCGACCACCCCGACCTCGAGGCACAGCCCGCTGCGCTCGAGGACCGCAATGCTCCGCCGCCCACCTGACGCAGCGCACCAGGACCAGCAGCCGCAAGCCCTCTCACGTGAGCGCGGCGACCGCTGCGGCGAGATCGGGCTCGTCGTGCGCGAGCGTCTGCCCGGTCCAGTAGTCGCGGCTGTTCTCGAGGATGCCGGCGATGATCCAGAAGGGGTCGAGCGGCTCACCGGTGATCGTCTCGTAGGCGGCGACGAACGCCTCGGCCGGCCCTTCTCCTGCGAGGTCGCGCAAGTTGGCCCGGCACGTGGCGACATCGCACCCGGCGGGACCCCGACATGCGTTCGCCCAGTCCACGACACCGCTGAGGCGCCTCCGCGACCACAGCAGGTTGCCGGGGTGGAAGTCGCGGTGGACGAGCCGCGGCCGGTACCGCGGCAGGGCGCCTGTCCACAGCGCGATCGCCCGTTCCCACAGCCGCGGGTGACGCGTGCCGGGCGGAGGCGTCGTCATCTCGGCCTCAGACCAAGCGAAGAAGTCGTGGCCGAGATCGTCCGCGCTGACCGCATGGATCGCCGCCGCGGCCTCCGCGAGCCGGTGGAGATCCGGATCCGCCACGGCCCTCCCGGCCAGGAGCTCCATGAGCAGCGAGGGAACGCCGTCGCCGACGATCTCGCCAGTGGTGTCAGCGGCGACGACCTCAGGGACCGCCAAGCCGGACCGGTGTGCGAGGCTCAACGCGTCGATCTCGCGGCGGGGGGCCTCCGGCTCGTCGACGAGGAAGCCGGGCCACAGGTAGCGGCGCAGGACCAGGCGCTGGCCGTCCGCCAGATCGAGGCGGTGCACCGCGGTCGACGACGCGCCCGGGAGGCGCGTGACACGGGTGATGTCGATCCCGGTGTGGCGCTGGACCCACGCGCGGGCCTGAGGCGAGACGGTCGTGCGGCGCAGCTCGACGGGAAGGGACGCCAACGTCCGCTGATTCGGGTGCGGACCCCGCGGCAACTCGCCGCTCGGTTCCCGGCGGTGGAGTCAGATCGGGAAGAACTGCCTCGTGACTTCGCGGCCGTGCTCAACATGTCGCGAAATGGCCGCTGACCTGCCGGTTTGTGAGTTCCACACCTGTGATTCTGCAGCAGCTGACGCTCGTCGTTCTTCAACATCTTGCGGACTTAGTGCGGACTGGCGAACCCCCTTCGGCACTCGACCGCGGCCCAGTGACGCGGGTCGCAGCGGCAGGACCCAGTCCAACAGTGGTCAGGGCAGATGCGAGGCGGACGCCTTCGACGAAGCCGGGAGCACAGTCGACTTGGATCCGCCGTCGGCGCGGATCAGGTCTGGTCGCCGATGTTGGCGATGCCGGCGGTGTGATCGGCGCCGCCCACTTCCTTGCCTCCGGTGACGGCGTCGAGAGCGTCGTTGACCTCGAGGTCGTCGAGGGCGGGGTCGGCCGGAGCGGTGTGGTCGAGCTGGTCTCTGATCATGACCGGAGGTTGCGCCCGTGGAAGTAGCTCGGCCAGCGCGGCTGCCGGTGGATCCCAGGTAGTGCCAGCACCCAGGGCGTCGCCCCGAGGCCGATCGCGAGATTGGCCCACAGAGCCGGCGTTCTGGGACACGCGACGCACCCGCTTTCTACGATCGGCTCATGAGCCTCGAGTGGGAGCAGACCATCGTTGATGCGCGCGACCCGCGTGCCCTCGGGCTCTGGTGGCGAGACGCGCTCGGCTGGGTTGTCGTGGACGACGACCCCGACGAGTTCGAGATCAGACCGACCGCGGATCGGCTTCCGGGACTTCTTTTCGTGCCGGTCACTGAGCCGAAGACGACGAAGAATCGCCTGCACCTGGACTTCCGACCGGACGACCGAGACGCCGAGGTCGAGCGACTGGTCGCGCTGGGAGCCATGCGAGCCGACGTAGGACAAGGTGAGCAGACGTGGATTGTTCTTGCGGACCCTGAGGGCAACGAGTTCTGCGTACTCGGATCGCGAGCGCCCTGACCCTGCGTTGGGTGTTGCCCGCGCCGACCTGTCTCGCCGCGCGTTCTGGACACCGTGGGTGCTCGCGCCCTCCAAGCAGGTCGCCGACTCGGGCGCGAGCGGCGAGGCCATCGGCGCTGCCGTGATCGCCGTGGAGCCTGGCTTCGATCGTCGAATCCCCGCTCCTCATGCACGCCCCGGGGCGCACCGCGTCTGATCTGGCGCGCTCGTACGATTCGGTTGGATCCATGAAGATGCGGAGCGAACTGCCTGTTGGGGTCGCTGCGTTTGTCGGCCGCGGGCGTGAACGTGCGAGGGTGGCCGACCTGGTCGCGGATGCCCGCGTTGTGACGCTGACCGGTTCGGGTGGTTGCGGCAAGACGCGGCTGGCGGTGGAGGTCGTCGGGGACGTGGCGTCGCGGTTCTCCGACGGGGCCTGTTGGGTGGACCTGCAAGGGGTGAGCGACCCGGGGCTGGTGGCACCGGCCATCGGTGGGGCGGTGGACGTCCACGAGCGACCCGCACAGGCGCTGACCGACACGCTTGCCGAGCAGCTTCATGCTCGGCATCTGCTGGTCGTGCTCGACAACTGCGAGCACCTCGTTGAGGCATGCGCGGAGCTGGTCGGCGGGCTGTCGTCGGCTTGTCCGCAGTTGCACGTGCTGGCCACCAGCCGCGTGCCGCTGGTCGTCGATGGTGAGGTGACCTTTGAGCTCGCCGGGCTGCCGGTGCCCGACCTCGATGCTGGGTCCGCCAGCACGGTCGCGGCAACGGACGCGGCGCGGCTGTTTGAGGTGCGGGCCCGGCAGGTGGCCGCGGACTTTCGCATCGGTGACGACAACGCTTCGGCGGTGGCCGAGATCTGTCGGCGCCTGGATGGGATCCCGTTGGCGATCGAGCTGGCGGCGGCGCGGGTTCGGGTGTTGGCGCCTGGCCAGATCGCGGCCGGGTTGTCGGACCGGTTCGGGTTGTTGACCGGCGGCGTGCGGGGAGCGCCGGCGCGTCAGCGAACGCTGGAGGCGTCGCTGGACTGGAGCTACGACCTGCTCGACGACGTGCAGCGGTTGGCGTTGGCGAGGCTGTCGGTGTTCACGGGGTCGTTTGAACTGGATGCTGCCGAGGAGGTGGTGGGCGGGGAGGGGATCGACCGCGATGACGTGCTTGACCTGGTTGCTGGGCTGGTCGAGCGGTCGTTGCTGCAGGTCGTCCAGCGTCAGGGCAGGGCCCGCTACCGGCTGTTGGAGACGATCCGGGTGTATGCGCGGCAGCGGCTGTCCGGGCTGGACGATCCCGTCCGCGTACGTGGCCGCCACCTGGAGTTCCATGTCGGGCTGGCGGGGCGGGCGCGGGAGGGTCTGCATAGTGCACGGCCTGAGCCTTGGGTGGCGCGGCTTGCGGCCGACCTGGATGACCTGCGTGCCGCGATGGACTGGGCGGCGGAGACAGGGGACCTGCGGGGGCTGGTGGGCATCACCGAGCCGATTGTCCGCTTCTGGTTCGAGCGCGGCCTGTCCCGGGAGGTGCACAGGCGGCTGCACGACGCCGCAGAAGTCCCGGGTGCCCCTGATGAACAGCGCGTGCGGGGTTTGAATACCGCGGCAGGCCTGGCTCTCGCCACCTGCGACGCCGCGAGCTTCCATCGGTCGGCGAGGCAGGCGGTCGCCGTGGCACGCGCCGCGGATGTCGGCGGTGCGCTGGCGGTCGCGTTGTCACAGCGAGCCCTGTCAGGGATTCTTTCTGGCCTGTCGACCAACGAGCAGGTCGAAGCTGACGTCGACGAGGCGCTCCAACTCGCGAAGGGGTGCGGGGATGCATCGACCCACGCCCACGTCCTCCAGTTCGCTGGAGCAGCACTCCTGCACAGCCGCTCACTCGACGCTGGGTACGACCTGTTCCAGCAGGACGTGGAGGTGTGCGAGGCCAACGACCTCGCCTTCCATCTGCCGGCCGCTCACGGGGGCGCTCAGGCGTTCTTGGCGTGGTCCGGGCGGCTCGACCAGGCACGCGGACATGCCCGCCGCGCCGTCGAGCTCAGCCGGCAACTGGGACGTCCCGGGTGGGAGGCGGCGGGGCTCACCGGGCTTGCAGCAGCCGCCGTCCTGCAAGGTGATCTCGTCCGAGGGCAGGAGTGGTTGTCCGAGGCACAGGGCGCGCTGCGACCAGCCCTCGAGGGGACCCACTACGGGATGTGGTCGCGTCACTGGCTGGCCGTGGCGGCCTATGCATCCGGCGAGCTGGAAGCTGCTCGGGCCACGGCCGAGGAGATCGTGCGGATCGGCCGTGGTGGCGGCAGCCGCCTGGACGAGGCGATCGGCGAGTGGCTGCTCGGCATGGTCGCACGCAGCCAGAAGCGGTCCGACGATGCGCGAGCACACCTGGAGGCCAGCCGCGCGCTGTCGACCGACCCACGGCTCCCCCAGACGCTGGGTCGATCGTTGCTCGGCCTGGCGGGGCTTGCCGAGGAGGACGGGGACCTCGAAAAGGCGTGGGAGCTGGCCCATGACAGCCTGGAGGTTCTTGACGACTACGGCGACCGGGTCGGGGCCGCCGCGGCAATGGAGACGCTCGCCGACCTGGCCGTGGCCCTCGGGGAGCCCGAGCGGTCGCTTCGCCTGCTCGCCGCCTCGCAACGGTTCCACGCCGACACGGGCATCGCCCGCTTTCCGGTTCAGGCCGACCGCTTCGATCGTGCTCGCAACACGGCACAATCCGCGCTGGACCCCAGCGACGTGACCGCATGCTGGGAAGCGGGCAGCCAGCTGTCGCTGGCCGACGCCATCGCCTATGCCCGCCGCGGGAGGGGCGAGCGCCGACGCCCGCAGATCGGCTGGGCGTCACTGACTCTCGTCGAACGCGACGTCGTGCGGCTGGTCGCCGAGGGCCACACGAACGCTTCGATCGGTCAACGACTGTTCATCTCCGTCAACACCGTCAAGAAGCACCTGACCCACGTCTACGCCAAGCTCGACATCGACGGACGCACCGACCTCGCCGCCGAGGTGGCCCGCCGGGACCTGTAGTGCCCCCCGGACCGCGGACAAGTACCCGGTCGGGTGACGTTCTCGCACGCCTGCTGGGTCAGTGTGGAGCCACGACCGCACGCGATCCAGGGAGACAGCGATGAGCAACCAACGCACCCACTACGGGACCACCTCCGACGGCGTCACCATCGGCGGGGCCGTGCACGGCCAGGGGCCGCCGCTCGTGTTCCTGCAAGGGGTCATCGGAGATGGCGACATCGACTGGAACCGGGTGGTGAGACACCTGACCGACCGGTTCACCTGCCATCTACCAAGCATGCGGGGCCGTGGCCTCAGCGGCGATCACCCCGACCTCAGCCCCGGCCGGCGAGCCGACGACATCCTCACCTACATCGACAGCATCGGGGAACCGACCGGACTGGTGGGCTGGTCCGGCGGCGCCACCTTGGCACTCGCCGTTGCAGCGCAGTCCGACGCGGTGAACGCGGTGGCCCCCTTCGAGCCTGGGATCCTGAGTTTGATGGACGAGAAGGAGCAAGCCGTTGTTGGCGACGCCATCGCCCGCGCGGGCGAGCTGGCCGCCGACGGCAGGTTGGCGGCTGCGGCTCGCGCCTTCGCTGCGTTTCCCTTCAACGACCAGGAGATCGCCGTGGCCGGGGACGCCGGCTACTTCGAGGCCGCAGGACGCTACGTCCCGAAGCTGCTGAACCTCCTCCAGCAATCGATGGAGTCCGAAGACCCCGCCGCTGACCCGGCCGTGCTCGGCGCGATCCAGGCACCCGTGGTGGTGCTTCTCGGATCGGACACCAAGCCCTTCTTCACCTCCAGCGCGCGGTACGTGACCGACCACGTCCCCAACGCCCGGGTGCACGAGATCCCCGGCGCCGGGCACGCTGCCCCTCTGACCCATCCCGAGGCGCTCGCCGAGGCCCTCACCGCGTTCTTCGCTTCGTCGCCTGAACTCCAGCGGCAGCTCTGATCCGTCTCCGGCGTCGGAGATCACGCCCGGGAGTCTCTCAACGATGACTGAATCGGGGCGCGACATATCGGCGGTTCCGCGCGCAACGACGACGGCGCAGTTTCCCGGAACGCGCCGGCGACCCGAGGGTGGGCGATCCGAGGCGACGCTGTGCCGCGCGGGCGATGTGACGACCAGTCGGCGTTGGGGGGCACACCCCCATCGAGGACGCTTGTCTGGAAGCCGTGGGGGCGCCGGATGACGTTGGCGGGTGTGCTGGATTCAGACGGTCACGCCTGGCATGGGAGTACGTCCTCAGCGAAGCGGGCGACATCCGACGCGAAGCGCGACGGATCTTCCCATCGTGGGGTGTGCCCGATGCCGGGGTAAACCAGCAAGTCTGCGCCGGCAATGCGCCCTACCAGTTGCTGCTGCATGTCATGCCCGACCAGCCCGTCCGTGTCGCCCCAGATCAGCAAGGTTGGTGCGGCGATGCGTCCGAGCTCGGCCATGTCGTCGTACTGCAGGAGCCCCGTGAACATCTCCCGCCACACACGGGCGGGCAGCTTCATCAACTCGTCGACCAGCCGGTCGACCACCTCGGGCGGCGCTGCATCGGAGGAGGTGTCGATCACGAAGGATCGCGCGAATGCGGGATCGATCGGGTCCTCCAGGTGCGAAACGGTCGCATCCACGAACGCCTTGAGCCCGCCGTGCCCGTGGAGCGTGGTCGGTGATGCTTCGAGCACGAGGCCAGCGACCCGCTCGGGTTCATCGATGGCGACGCGGCGGACGACCAGACACGAGCCCGAGTGCCCGGCCAGGACCGCGCGCTGCACGCCGAGGGCGTCGAGCATGGGCACGACGTCGCCGGCGAAGTCCTCCACTCGATAGCCCGTCGCCGGCTTCTCGGAGTCGCCGTGTCCTCGCTGGGAAACCGCGATGGTCCTGATCGACAGCGGGATGCGTTCAAGAACCGGCTCGTAGGACCGCCACGAGTCCGTGGGTCCGGGTAAGAGGACGAGTACCGGACCCGACCGGTCGCCTTGCTCCGCGTACGACAGCGTCGTTCCATTTGCGAGGGTCACTGTCGAAGCCCGCGTCGCCACGCCGTGATGGTAGTGAGACCTGGATCAACCAGCGGCGGGCGACCCCTGCCACGGCGCACCCGTCCTCGACCCGGCGTTCGGGGACATCAACAAGCCGCGCTACGACGCCCACTGCGCCAAGAAGGAAGTCATGGGACGCTCATGGCGCTCGACGTCCCCGTCGATCCAACTCCACCGAACGACCGTCTGTTCGCCGGCCCGAGGAGCCACGAGCCCGACTGGGGCCCGGGCCTCGCGCGCTCACTCCAGCGCGCCGGCCGGCAGCTCGATCATGTAGGCGTCGACGTCCGTGCTGCTGTCGACCTCCCAGTTCGAGGTGAACAGGATTCGCGTGAAGTCTCGGTTCACGCTCGCGTGCGGCTCGGTCCAGTAGCCGCTGTCCACCACGTGAGTGTGCGCCAGGTGGTAGATCGTGGGGTCGGCCGCGAGCTGCACCGCGGTGATCTTGCGGTGCAGCCACTGCACCTCACCGCCGGTATCGGCGTAGGTGGACATCAGCACCCAGCCGGGCTCGCGGAACGCCTTGCCGGAGAAGTGGATCGCCGTTGCCGTGCCGGCGATGTAGGTGGGGAACAGGTCGGTCCGCTCGCCGGTGCGCAGGTTCACCATGAACACCGCGCCGTCGTTTGACTGGTAGTCCACGGACACGTACACGTCGTCGCCGTTCTCGTCGAGCGCGATGTCGGAGTGCTCGCTGCTGGCCTGGATCGTGTGGGGGTCGCTCAGGTCGCGGTCGAAGACGACCACCCCGTCCAGCCACGAGACGACCACATGATCGCCCGAAGCGCTCATGCTGAGGTGGTCGGGGCGCTCGTCGATGTCCATCGTGCTGACGATGGTGTCCGTCGCGAGATCCCACACGACGATGCCGACCGACGTGAAGTCCTCGGTCTCGGCCATGAAGGCCCAGTAGCGCCCGTCCGCCGACGGCGCCCCCTCGGACTTAGTCCACAGGCGTGCCGCGCTCGGCCACGGCAGGCGGCCGGCGAAGTCGCCGACGACCCGGCTGGCGTCCGTGGAGACGTTCAGCTCGTGGACGACCAGGCCCCCGTTGGTCGGCAAGTAGTACAGCAGGTCGGCGTCGGTCGGGTGCCACTGCGGCTCGGCGTCGCCCGCAGGCCCCGAGAGCTCCTTGATGTGCGCGAACGTCACCGCGTCGTACAAGTGCCAGAAGCCGTCATTGGCGTAGACGAGCAGTCGCGAGCTGTCGGCGTTGAAGGCCTGGCGGCGCGAGTAGTCGTTGCGCGCGAACCCCGACGGCGGCTCGACGGCGTGGTCGGTGACCCGCACCACGCAGGTCTGGTAGGTCGGCTCGGCGAACGCCTCGCCCTTCGCAGGCTTCGGCAGCGAGGGGATCGGGTCGGTCACGAGCCCGCTGACCAGTTGCACACCCGACGAGTAGACCCCGCTGCACGCGACGCTCGTGCCGTCGCCGTCCGTGGTGTCCGTCGTGGTGTCACCCGTGTCGCCAGTGGTGTCGCCCGAGACGTCCGTGATCCCCTCGCTCGGGGTGCCGGCCGGCCCGCCCGTCGGGCCGTCCTCGCTGCTGCTGCCTTCGCTGGTGTCGCCGGTCGAGCCGATCGTGAGGGTAGACGTGTCCGTGGTCTCCGCCGGCCCGCCGTCACATCCGATCGCGACGAGGGCGACGACCCACAAAACGTGAATGCGCATCACGATCCTCGTTTCGATTGGCGCGCTGTGCGTAAAGAGAGGGCGGAATATTCAACCCCGGGCGTGAATCACTCACGCGGCGCCGCCACCAACGCCGTAACAAAGCCGCCGTCCCGTGTGCGATCCCAACCGGCATCAGTACCGTCGGCACGAAACGTGTCAAGTGTCCGATTCGCTGACGCTCCAAGGTTAACGGTGAGCACCTGGCACCGCCGGTGCACGGCGACGCCGCGCACTGCCTGTCGAGGAGGAACCCGATGACCGACACCGATCAGACATCACCCGCGAGGGCGCCGAGTGGCGAGCTGATGACCGTCGAGGAGGTCGCCGACTTCCTCCGCGTCCCGGTCGCGACGCTCTACTCGTGGCGGCACAAGGGCGTCGGCCCTCGGGCGGTGCGCGTCGGGCGGTATCTGCGGTACCGGCGCCGCGATCTCCACGAATTGGCTCGCTGCGCGATGACGCTGTCGGTGTCCAGCGCTACCGTCGAGGGACCGAACCAGGCCGGCCGGGGGAGCCGGGCTGACGGCAGTCGAGGAAGCCACCGAGTCGGGAGGGCGTGATGGCCTCGATCAAGAAGCGGCCGGACGGCAAGTGGCGGGCCCGCTACCGCGACCCCGACGGACGCGAGCACGCCCGCCACTTCGAGCGCAGGGTCGACGCGCAGACATGGCTGGACGGCGTGACGTCGACGATGGTCCGCGGCGACTACGTCGATCCCAACGCGGGACGCGTCCTCCTGCGGGACTTCGCTGCCGCGTGGATGGCTTCGCAGACGTCGAACGAGTCGACGCGGGAGCAGATCGAGTCCCGCCTTCGCGTGCACATCCTCCCGGCCTTCGGCGACCTCGAGCTCCGAGCCATCCGGCCATCGATGGTCCAGACGTGGGTGCGCAGCCGTCAGGAGGGCTATGCGCCCCAGTACGTCCGCGTGGTGCTCGGCACGCTCTCGGCAGTCCTGAGTGCGGCGGTGGACGACGGGCTGATCGCCAAGAACCCCTGCTCGTCGCGGGCCGTCAAGGCGCCCGCGATCGGCGAATCGAAGGTTGTCCCGTGGAGCGGCGAGATGGTCGACGCCGTGATCGCGGCGCACCCCGCGCGGTACCGCGCCATCCCGCTACTCGCGGCCGGCTGCGGCCTGCGCCAGGGCGAGGCCCTCGGAGTGCGCGTCGAGGACGTCGACTTCCTGCGCCGCAAGCTCCATGTGCGCCAGCAGGTCAAGATCGTCCGCGCGAAGGTCGTCATCGCGCCACCGAAGGGCGGCAAGGTTCGCGAGGTACCGCTGCCGGACGTTGTGGCCAGCGGCCTGGCCGAGCAGCTCCGGACCTTCCCGCCCGGCCCCGGCGGGCTGATCTCCACCACCCGCCTCACGACCCCGATCCGGCGCACGTACTACAACTCCTGGATCTGGAAGCCAGCGCTCGAGGCCGCGGGCGTCCCGACGACGCCAGGCAACGGGACACACGCGCTCAGGCACCACTACGCCCGCGTGCTGCTGGAGGCAGGCGTGTCGATCCGTGCGCTGGGCGGACCACCTCGGCCACTCCGACCCGGGCTTCACGCTTCGGATCTACACCCACCTGATGCCCAGCAGCGAGGACCGCTCCCGCCGCGCAGTGGACGACGCCTTCCAGGCTCGTGCGGACTCAGTGCGGACTGAGCGCGGACTGGACCGGTAGAAGCCCAGGTCAACGGCGTTTGGGGTCAGATCGGGAAGAACGAGTTGAGGAAGGTGGTGGCGGTGGCCATGTCGCCGTGGACGCTGCCGGTGTTGCAACGGCCGAACGCGCGCAGGACGAAGCCGGCGGGGTCGAAGCTGATCGACGCGGGCAGGCTGCTGATGTCGCCGGGCTCGTAGGTCATGGCGCCGGGCGTGATCGCGACGCGGAAGTCGCCGGCGTTCTCGCCGGAGACGCTGATGCCGATCTCGCAGGGGTCGGCGTCGGCGCGGACCGTGCCCTGCAGCAGGGCGAACATGAACGGGACGAGGAGGTCGGCGGCCTCGGCGGAGAGGGCGTGGCGCTTGCCCGTGGCCTCGCGGATGTCCCAGGAGTGCACGCCGTAGTCCATGAGCTGGCCGGCGGAGTAGAAGAACGCGGGCACGGGACCCATGTAGGGGTGGGTGACCATCAGCCCCGTCCACTCCTCGGGGCCGAGCGGCTCGAGGATCTCCATCATCTTGTGGAGGTCGCTCTGCAGGCGCTCCATCATCTCGTCCTGCGTGCTGCTGCGGAACGCGGTCGCGCCCTGGTTGGCGAGGCTGAGCATCGACGGCAGGCCGTGGGGTTCGGGGATGGTGCCGTCGCCGCGGGCGGCCGCGAACGCGCGGAAGTAGCCCTCGGTGGTGTCGACGATGTGGCCGACGACGTCCGCGACGGCCCAGCCCTTGCAGAACGTCGGCGCGGTCCAGGCCTCCTTCGGCGAGGCCATCGCGATCAGCTGATCGGCCTCTTCGCGCACGACGCGCAGGATGGTGTCCTTGCCCTCGAACGTCATCGCATTCCACTGGCCCATAGGGTCCGCCTTCCCTCGTGCTCCTGCCCGCGACCATCCCGCACAAGTCGTTCGATGTCAACAGGTCTGGGGGCGGTGAACGCCGGGCCATCTCGCCGTGACCGGCACCTCGCGTAGCCTGCCCGCCTTGTGACGGGGGGAGGGTTGCCGGAGCGGCACGTTGCAGCGCGTGGCGCGTCCTTCGCCCTGCACGACAGCGCCGAGGCCTCGCGCGGCGATAGGCCCGCCGTGCTGTTCCTGCACGGCAACGGCGGGCGTTGGACGGACTGGGCGCCGCAGCTGGAGGCCCTGGGCGGGGAGCTGCGCTGCGTCGCCGTCGACCAGCGCGGCTTCGGCGGTTCCTCGCGGCTGCAGGCCCCCAAGTCCTATGTCGGGATGGCCGACGACGCGGTGGCGCTGCTGGACGCGCTCGGCATCGAGCGAGCCACCGTGGTGGGGCTGTCGATGGGCGCGATCGTCGGGCAGCTCCTCGGTGTGCGGAGCCCGGAGCGACTCCACGCGCTCCTGCTGGCGGGCACCGTCCGCTACGACGAGCCCGACGACTTCACCGCCACGCGGATGGGCCTCGACCGCCCTGGCGCGGCCCTGCGCGGCACGGTCGCCAACGACCCCGAGCGGGTGCGCGCCGGCTTCCAGCGCCTCTTCGGCCGCGCCTACCGCCGCGCCCACCCCGAGGAGGTCGAGCGCCTCTCCAACGAGATGGCCGAGAACGACCCGCTCTCGCTGGCCCGGCCCGAGCACGGCCGCGAGGAGCTCACCGCGCACCCGCCTACCGGCATCAGCGTCCCTGTCACGCTCGTCGCCGGCGGAGAGGACCGGCTCGCGCCGCCGCACGCGGTGCAGCACCTCGCCGCGGCCATCCCCGGCTGCCGCTACGTCGAGCTGCCCGGCGTCGGCCACGTCATCAACGTCGAGGCCGCCGCCGCGTTCACCGCGCTGGTCCGCGAGGTCGCGAGCCCGGCCTGAGGCAGGATCACCGCGAACCGCGCGCCCCCCAGAGGGCTGCGCTCAACGGTCACCGCGCCGCCGAGGTGGTGGGTCAGCCGCTCCACGACCGCGAGGCCCAGGCCGACCCCGCCATCCTCGCGGCCGCGCGCGGCGTCCAGGCGGGTGAAGCGCGCGAACACGCGCTCGCGGTCGGCCTCGGGGATGCCGGGGCCGTCGTCGTCGACGGTGATCACGACCTGCCCTTCGGGCACGGCGCACGCCGCGACGGCCACCCGCGACGCCGCATGGCGCGCGGCGTTCTCCAGCAGGTTGGAGAGCAGGCTGGCGAGCTGGCCCTCGGTGGCGGCCACCTGAAGGTCGAAGGGCACGTCGACGGTCACGCCGACGCCGCGCAGCCGGGCAGCGGCCTCGTGCGCCGTGCGCGCGACCTCCGTGACACCGGCCCTGGGCGCGGCGCTCTCGTCCAGCCGCGCCAGCTGCAGCAGTCCGTCGACGATGCGCTCCAGCCGGTCGGTCTCGCTCAGCACGCCGGCCGCCACGTCGCGCCAGTCACCGGCGGACGGGTGCGCCAGCGCCACCTCGAGCTCGGTACGGATCGCCGCGACGGGGCTGCGCAGCTCGTGGGAAGCGTCGGAGACGAACTCGCGCTGGCGCACCGCGGCGGACTCCAGCCGCGCGAGCATGCCGTTCATCGTCTCCGCCAGGCGGGCGACCTCGTCACCGCTGTCCGGGACGGGAACCCGGCGGTCGAGGGTCTGCGAGGACAGCTCCTCGACCTCGGTGCGGATGCGCTCGATCGGTCGCATCGTCCGTCCGATCGCGGTCCAGGTCACCACCGCCACGAGCGCGACGACGAGGGGCACCAGCACCGCGGCTGCGTTGAGCACGGCCCGGACGCTGTGCACGACCTCCGCCAGCGGGCTGGCCGCCACGACGAGCAGCACGCGGCCGTCGACCTCCACAGCCTGCTGCGCGACCGCCAGGTCGGTGTCGCCCACGCGCACGACGGGGTCGCGCCAGGGCACCCCGGTCGTCGTCACGCCCTCGACCCCCGGGAGCGAGAAGAACCCGGGACCTACGAGGGCGCCACCCTCCTCGTCGAGGATCTCGACCTGCAGCGGCACCGGCGAGGCCAGCAGCCCGCGCGTCGGCGCCAGCGCCTCCTCGAGCCCGACGCCGCGCCGCAGCCGGTCGACGACCGCCGCGACCTGCGCCTCGGCCCGGTCGTGGATCCGGTCGGCGAGCACCCGCTGCGCGGCCAGCGCGAGCGCGGCGACCGCAAGCACGAGCACGAGCGCCACGACCCCGCTCGCGACCAGCGTCGTGCGCGCGCGCACAGACCTAGGCGGCATCGTCCACCAGGCGGTAGCCCACGCCGCGCACGGTCTGCAGCGACCTGCGGCCGAAGGGGCGGTCGATCTTGCGCCGCAGGTAGCCGATGTAGACCTCGACGACGTTGGGGTCGTGGTCGGCGTCGGCGCCCCAGACGCCGTCGAGCAGCTCGTACTTGTCGACCACGTCCCCGTCGCGCACGAGCAGGTACTCCAGCAGCGAGGCCTCGCGGGCCGACAGCCGGATGGCGTCAGCGCCGCGCTGGCAGCGTCGCGAGGCCGGGTCG
>CAWHJR010000002.1:2675000-4699500 GCA_963829805.1 Euzebyaceae bacterium | reverse complement strand
GTTCACAATTTTTATGCGCACGGTTTCTCCTTTCTTGGCTTGGAGTACCGGATTGCGTTTTCCATCTAATCCATAGTAGCCGAGAATAGTAGTTTTTAAGGTATATTCCCGATCGTAACGGGCAGTCTGCTTAACACTTGCAACCTTCTTATTAGGCGTTGAGCTATAAGCCTTTGGTTGCAGAATTAAGGTAAGCAGAAGTAAAAAAAGTAAGCGGGGTAAATTCATAATATAATTATTTTTGGTGGATAATTAAAGGCATTAATGCCGGGTAACAAAATTATTCATTTACAAATTAAATTTAGAAATCTCTCTGTATTTCAATAAAACATGAATTAACGTATATGGTATCTATCTAAAAAGAAAAAAAGAAATTGGTTTTGTATTCTACATAAAAAGTGCTGCATTACTGGCGTTTACCTTGTTGCGGCAATTCCTCCAGAATTATATCTTTGTAATATACTTCAGTTTTGCCGCCGCCATGAACTTGAAAGGCTATTAGGCCTGACTGAGGAACAGTTAAATCTTCTTCGGTATAATCGACGGTTTGTACTCCGTTCAGCACAATCCGGATTCGCCGGCCTTCGCTGCGAACTTCATCATCATTCCAGTCGTTGAGTTTCAGTACTTGCTTAACTTTTGCCGGATCAGCTGTAACCAGCAACTTGTTGCGGCGGGATTCATCGTATAAACTGGCCCAGAAACCTTCCCCTATATCAGCCTGGTAACCTACCATTTCGTAGGGCGGATTTGCTATGCGTTGGCTATGAAACTGAACGCCGCCATTTACAAAACCCTCTTTACCGGTTAGTTTAAATTTAAGTTTAAGTACATAATTAGTATAGCTTTTGGTTGTAGCCAAAAATTCGTTGTGCGGAACAGTTTGGTTAAGCGACCCTCCTACTAAAGCTCCATCTTGGATGCGCCAGGTACGAAGTGTATCTCCCTGCCAACCCTTAAACGTCTTGCCATCAAATAAACGAATCTGTTTTACTTTAGATTGACTGGTTGAAAAAGGAATATCCGCAACTAAAATAGCGAATAAAAAAAGTAAAATCTTCATAAGGTATAAGTTGAGTTAAACTTTCCTGGATGCTTTATTTGCTTTTAAATCTTTATTAATTAAAACCGCAAAATAAAGTCAGATAATATCATCGGCTAAGAATATAAGCCATTAAGATAGCTCCATGTTGCTTATTACTTTCTTTGTTGATGAAAAACAAAAACTCCTTTTTTGTTGGCCACTATAATATCTAAAAGTTTATCCTGGTTTATATCTTCTACTACTACATGTACACCCGCGCCAGAGTTATTATCTATTAGGTGCGGTACCCAAGTAGGATTTTTGCCTGGCACAAACTCGTACCAATACAGTACCGGCGGGTCAAACTCACCCGGATCTTTGCCCATGTGCGCAAAATAACGTTTGCCTGTTACCAAATCCGGATTGCCATCAGAATTAATATCGGTAAAGGCTAAGCGTGCGTTTGAGTAAATTTATCGGATATTAAATGTGTTTTCCATTGGGCATTGCCTGATTCACCAGGCATTTGCTCGTGCCACCAGATACCTAGTTGGTGCGCTGAAGCAGAAACCACATCCTGGTCGCCGTCTGTATCAAAATCGTAGGCATACATTTGCGAGCAAGGTTCCCCAAATTGGCCGGATGAAAAGTCCAGTCGGGTTGCCGGGGATCCTTGGGGCTTCCCACCAGCCTTCTCTTATAATTACATCCGGCCGGCCATCTTTGTTCATATCGCCCAAACCCAAACCATGCGAAAATGGCTCCGAGCCAGGAGTTTGCTGCTTGCTGATGGTAAACTGCTGCCAGGCGGTATCGTTTTTAGAAACCGGCGGTTTAAACCAATTCATTTGCCTAGTACAGAATTACCGGCTAACAGATCTAACTTGCCATCGCCATCTACATCATAAAAACCCGCCGATTCGTTGCTTACCGCATCATTAATGAGATGAGTTTTCCATGAATCGGCGCTGACGCAATACCGCCGACAGTATGTCGGCTTCGTCTTCCAGTTCTACAACCTGATCCCGAGTTTGACCGCCGAGGAGAACGTCGCGCTGGTGACGGAGATCTCCGATTCGCCGATGCCGCCGGCAGATGCCCTGACGCTCGTGAAGCTCGACGCCCGACGGGATCATTTCCCGGCTCAGCTCTCCGGCGGGGAGCAGCAGCGCGTGGCCATCGCGCGCGCCATCGCCAAGCGTCCATCCGTCTTGCTCTGCGATGAGCCGACTGGCGCCCTCGACATCTCCACCGGCATCGTCGTCCTCGAGGCGCTGGCGCGCGTCAACGCCGAGATCGGGACGACGACGGTGGTGATTACGCACAATGCCGCTATCGCGGAGATGGCGGACCGCGTAATCCGGCTTGCCGACGGACGCGTCACCAGCGTCGAGGACCGGACCGGCAAAAAGGCGATCCCTCGAGAGCTTTCCTGGTAGCGAGCCGATGCGGATCTCGCCACTCAATCGCAAGCTGCTGCGCGACCTGCTGGCCATGAAGGGCCAGGCGTTCGCGATTGCGATGGTCGTGGCATCCGGTGTGGCGATGAACGTCATGTATCTGTCGACGTTCGAATCGCTGCGCGCCACCCGCGACGCCTACTACGACCGGTACCGCTTCGCCGACGTCTTTGCGACGCTGAAGCGGGCGCCGCAGCGCGTCGGCGACGAGATCGCCAGGCTGCCCGGCGTGTCGGCAATGGAAACGCGGGTGTCGCCGTCGTGACGCTCGACATGCCGCAGATGAACGAGCCGGCCACGGCGCAGCTGGTCTCGATACTGCCGGACACGACGTCCGCGCGTGAACGACGTGTTCCTCCGCCGCGGACGATGGATCGAAGCAGGCCGTCCGGACGAGGTGCTGGTGTCCGAAGGTTTCGTCACCGCGCACAAGCTGAATCCCGGCGACCAGCTGCCAGCAGTCATCAACGGCCGCCTCCGGCGTCTCACCATCGTCGGCGTAGCCCTGTCGCCGGAGTTCGTCTACACGATTCCACCGGGCGACCTGGTTCCGGACGACAAGCGCTTCGGCATCTTCTGGATGGACAAGGCGGCGCTGGCCGCCGCCTTCGACATGGAAGGCGGATTCAACGACCTGGTGCTGCTGCTGGCGCCTGGCACCTCCAGCGACGACATCATTACGCGCATCGACCGCATTCTCGAGCCCTACGGTGGGCGCGGGGCGATTCCGCGCGAAACACAGCTGTCGCACTGGACGGTCGAGAACGAGCTCGCACAGCTGCAGACGTTCGGCTTTCTGCTGCCGATGGTCTTCCTGCTCGTCGCCGCCTTCATCCTCAACGTCGCCCTCACCCGCGCCCTCGCGCTGCAACGGCCGCAGATCGCGGCACTGAAGGCACTGGGTTACGACAACCGTCAGATCGGGTGGCATTACCTGAAGTGGGCGCTGGCCATCGGCGTGCTCGGCGTCATCCTCGGCGTGCTGGGCGGCGCGTCGCTCGGGACGATGCTGATCGGGCTGTACAACGTCTACTTCCGCTTCCCTTCTCTCACCTTCGAGGTGCCGCTTCGCGTGATCATGGTCGCGTCGACGCTGACGTTCGCCGCCGCCGCGTCGGGTGCGTTTGGCGCCGTCCGTCGGGCTGTGCGCGTGCCTCCGGCCGAGGCCATGCGACCTGAAGTGCCGGCACGATACCAGCGCTCGTGGCTGGAGATGCCCGCAGTCGCCCGTCATCTGGGCAACGCCGGCCGCATGGTGCTGCGCAACGTGACGCGCACACCGCTGCGGGCGGCCGCGTCAGTGTTCGGCATCGCTTTCGCGGTCGCCATTCTGATGATCGGGTTCGTGTTCAGCGACGCGATCGAACATCTCATTCAGACGCAATTCTGGGAGGCGGAACGTCAGGACGTGACCGTCACCTTCGTCGAGCCGCGCGACAGCGAGGCACGGCATGCGCTGGCGCGGCTTCCCGGTGTATTGCCGTTGAGCCCCAGCGGATGGTCGCCGTCCGCCTCCGAGCCGGACATCGTCAACGCTACCTCGCCATCACCGGCGTCGACGCCGTTCAACGCTTCAAGCGCATCGTCGATCGGAACGGTGACCCGATCCGGCTGCCGCCGGCCGGCGTCGTGCTTTCGCTGATGCTGGGCGACGTCCTGGGCGTCAAAGCCGGGGATACGGTGTCGGTGGAGGTACTCGAAGGCTCACGGCCGCAGCGGCAGATAACAGTCACCGGCCTGGTCGACGACATCCTGGGCCTGTCTGCGTACATGGATGCCACGGCGCTGCATCGCCTGATGCACGAGGACGAGCTCGCCACGGCTGCACTGCTGATGGTGGATTCCGCGCAGTCCGAGGCGCTCTCCCGCGAGCTGAAGGGCACACCCACTGTGGCCGGTGCGGCCTTCAAGCGGGCGATTCTCCGCAGCTTCCGCGAGACGATGGCCGCCAACATGGACCTGTCGATCTTCATCAACCTGATCTTTGCAGGGGTGATTGCCTTCGGTGTCGTCTACAACGCCGCCCGCGTGTCGCTGTCGGAGCGGAGCCGCGAGCTGGCCAGCCTGCGGGTGCTCGGCTTCACACGTGCCGAAATTTCGCTGATTCTGCTGGGAGAGCTGGCTTTGCTGACGACGGCGGCCCTGCCGGTGGGGGCGCTGTTCGGGTTACAGTCTGTCTGCAGCCATTGTCAGTTCGATCGACAGTGAGGTCTACCGCTTCCCGTTGTACGTCTCGCGCCGCGCCGTGGCGATCTCCTGCCTCGGCATCATTGCTGCCGCGATTGTGTCGGGGCTGCTGGTGCGCCGGAAGCTCGATCGTCTCGATCTGATTGCGGTGCTCAAGATCAGGGAGTGAATCGCTTCCGCTTCGGCCGCCGGGTCCAGAACCACCTCGGTTGGCGCTACAGGTCCAAAAAGGCCCGGCCTACGGTTGGTGAGATTCGATCGACTGCGATGCGCTGGCTGTTACGACACAAGAAACTGATTGCCGTGGGGATCGGCATCCTGGCCATTGTCGCCATGGCGATGTGGCCGGAAGCGATCGAAGTGGACCTCACGCAGGTCACACGCGGTCCCATGCAGGTCACGCTCGACGAAGACGGCGAGACGCGCGTGCGCGATCGATTCGTCGTGTCGGCGCCGGTGGCCGGCCGGCTCCTGCGCGTCGAGCTGGAGCCTGGTGACGCCGTCGTGAAGGGCAAGACCATCGTGGCACGGCTTGCCCCGGCCGCCGCTCCGCTGCTCGATCCACGAACCCGCAGTGAGCTCGATGCCGCGGTCGCCGCCTCGAAGGCTGCCGTGGGTCAAGCGCAAGCGGAACGCGACCGTGCCGCCACAGCGCTGACGCGGGCCCGGACGACGCTCGGCCGGCAGCGGGAACTGAACAAAGCGGGAGCCATCTCCGCAGATGATCTCGAAGCGGCGGATACTGCAGGTACCAGTGGCGGAGGAAGCATCGCGCGCCGCCGAGTTCACGCTGACCCGCAGCCAGCACGAGCTCGAGCTCGCTCGCGCCAGGCTGACGGGACCGGTGCTCGGCGGACGGGCCACCGTGGACGTCGTGGCGCCGGTCAGTGGCGTGATCCTCAAGCGGCTGCGCGAAAGCGAAACCGTGGTGCCGACGAGCGATCCGATTCTCGAGATCGGCGATCCGTCGAAGCTCGAAATCGTCGCCGACTTCCTGTCGACCGACGCCGTGCAGATACGTCCAGGCACGCCCGTGCTCATCGAGCAGTGGGGCGGAGGCGAAGCGCTGAACGGCCGCGTTCGTCGGGTCGAGCCGTCTGGATTCATGAAGGTCTCGGCCCTGGGCGTCGAGGAACAGCGCGTCAACGTCCTGATCGATTTCGTCGATCCGCCATCCGCCGTCAAGGCGCTGGGCGATGCGTATCGCGTCGAGGTCCGGGTCGTGACGTGGCAGCAGGATTCCGTCGTCAAGGTGCCAGTGGGCGCACTGTTCCGTCGCGGCGAAGGATGGGCGGTGTTCCTCGTCGATCAGAATGCAGTGAAGCTACAACCGGTCAGCTGGGCCAGCGCAACGATACAGAAGGCGAAATCCTGGACGGACTGTCGGAAGGCCAGACGGTGGTGCTGCATCCGCCGGACACGCTCCAGGACGGGATGCGTATCAAGGCCCGCGGACAGTAGATGCGGCCGGCTGTGACTTGCTTTCCGGAAGGCTGAAGCCTTCCGGCTACCGATTTCCGCGCCTCGGTTTCAGTGCCGATTCAGGAGATCCACCAGTGTTGCATCTCCGCGGTCACGAGCGAGGTCTGCCGCAGTCTTCCCGTCGAATCCAGGCGCGCCACTTCCACGCAGCGTCAGGTCGGCACCCGCTTCCACGAGGATCCGGACCACGTCCACATGCCCCCGTCCGACGGCCAGCATCGCTGCCGTCAGCCCGTATTTCGCGCGATGGTTCAACTCGGCGCCGCGCTCGGCCAGAAAGGCGTACGACCTGGGCTTCAACGGCCAATCGCCATTCGCGGGTCATTTGCTGGAACGGCCAATGATATCGCTTGATTCCGGCTCACCATCGGCCTATCGTCTCGTGAGCACGTCGTTCGCTTGTCGTCTTCGTGATCTTCTGTGAAGGAGATCGAAATGGCCGGTCGTCGTTCGTCGGCAGTCTCGACTGCGCCTCTCGTTCTTACCTGCGTCATGCTGCTGACAGCCGCATCGGCTGCACAGGCACCTGCTCCTCCGCCACGAACCAGTCAGGAGTCGACACCGACGTTCCGAAGCGGCGTCCAGTACGTCGACGTGGACGTCACCGTGGTCGATCGAAAGGGACGACCGGTGCGCGGCCTGGGGCGCGACGACTTCGAGGTCTACGAGGACGGGGTGCTGCAGACGGTGGATTCGTTCCGGCAGGTCGATATTCCGCTGCCGCCGCGTCCGGCTGCCGGCGCCGCGCAACAGAAGTGGCAGGCGCCACGGGACGTCACCAGTAATCCCGCCGACGGGCGCGTCTACGTCATGCTGCTCGACGGCACTGGCGGTGCCCCGATTCTCCGCACCCGGCTCGTGGCCCGGCGCTTTGTCACCGAGGCTCTCGGGTCCGACGACCTGATGGCGGTGATCGTCGTCAACAGCATGATGAGCCACAGCCACGGATTCACCAGCGACAAGGCGCGCCTGCTGTCGGTCATCGATCGGTTTGGCGGCTCTCGCTGGGAAGGCATGAACGACGCCCTCGTCGATATCAGTGAACGATCCAGTGCAACCGGTGATGCCTATGACCTCATTCGAGTGCTCGCCGAGCGTCTGGGCGAGATCCCTGGACGCCGGAAATCGATTCTCTGGGTTGGCGGCGCTCCGCTGTTCCACCACTCGGATTTCCGCCAGGCGGATGAAGCATTCGCCCAGCGCGACGCCATCCGCGCGGCAAGTCGAAACAACGTCGCGGTCTACCCGATTGATCCGCACGGCCTGACGACAGCGATGGGTGCGGCGGAGCTGGAGCGCCAGGCCGGCTTCCGCGTCATGGCCGAGGACACCGGCGGCGAAGCCGTCGTCAACACCAACAACTTCACCGGCAACTACCGCCGCATCGTTGAGCTGAACAGCGCGTTCTACGTCCTCGGCTATGTTCCTCACACCGCCGCGGACGATGGCCGGTTTCACCGCATCAAGGTGAAAGTGAAGCGTCCTGGCCTCAGCGTACGGACGAGAAGCGGATACAAAGCTCCCGCCCCTGACACTGACATTCACACTGACACCAGGACTCTGTTGCCGCTGTCGCTCGCGGAAGGCACGCTCACCGCCTTGCGCAGTCCGCTACCGGTCAGCGGACTCGCCCTCAATATGTTCCTGGCGCCGTTCAAGGTCGACAGCGAGTACGGATCGGTGCTGATCGGCGCGCAGCTGGATGCAGAGAATCTGCGTCTGGACGGCGGACAGGAGATCGAGATCGCGCAGATGGCGATCGACACCGAAGGGCGGGTGCTCGGCGAACGCGCAACGCGCTTCACGCTCAATCTCCGCGAACGTGATGCCGCAACCGCAGGAGGACTTCGCTACTTCGATCGGCTCGATCTGCCGCCGGGACGGCACGAGATCCGCCTCGTCGTTCATCAGCCGGGCGGCGTCACCGGCTCGCTCGTCGGCCACGTCGAAGTGCCGAACTTCAGTAAGAAGGCGGTAACGATCAGCGGTCTCGTCGTGGCGTCGCTGAACGATCCGATCGGCCGCACGCTTCGCCCGGATGCGTCCGTCCATGAGGCGCTGGCCACCCAGCCGACGATCAACCGTCGGTTCACACCGGGCGACACGCTCTCCGTTGGGCACAGCTCTATGACAACCGCAATGAAGCGTCGCCGACGATGCCAGTCACGAGCCGCATTCTGTCGCAGTCCGGAGGGATCGCGACGACGCGGTCGCGCGTGCTCTCGGCCGTCGGCGAGCCGGTATCGCCGCTGTTCGAGTATCGCGAGCGGTTCGAGCTGAACGGCTTGCCGCCAGGGGAATATCTGCTCCAGGTCGAGACCGAGGTCGCCGGCAAGAAGAAGAACAGCAAAACGAATGTCGTCCGGGCGCTGCCGTTCACCATCGTGAGCGAATGACATTTCATTGCATGCCGGGGCTGAAGCCCCGGCCCGCGAACCTCGAGCGGCCGGTAAGGCGGGCCTGCTTCGCGAGGCCCGCCCTACATCTCCGGATCCCGGATCCCGGATCCCGGATCCCGAAAAGACCTACCAATCCGTACCTGCGGTAGTCCTTGAGAAACTGGCCCCAGACGTGGGTGCCCGTGTTGATACCGTCGATGATGGGATCGACGATGCGTGCGGCACCGTCGACGATGTCGAGCGGCGGATGAAAGCGCTGCTCCTCACGCTTGCGCGCGGCGATCTCCACCGGGTCCTCGTCAGTGACCCAGCCCGTATCGACGCTGTTCATGTGGATACCATCAGCCTGGTAGTCGGCCGCCGCCGTACGCGTCATCATGTTCAGCGCGGCCTTGGCCATGTTCGTGTGCGGATGGCGTGTCGTCTTGAACGTGCGATAGAACTGCCCTTCCACGGCCGACACGTTGACGATGTGCTTGTCGCGATCCGAGGTGCGGAGCATCAGCGGCTTGAGCCGCGCGTTCAGAATGAACGGCGCTACCGCGTTGACGAGGTGCACCTCCAGCAGTTCGACGGTTGACACGTCGGCCAGCAGCAGCCGCCACGAATTGACGTCACGCAGGTCGACCTGCTGGAGATCGGCATCGAGCTGACCCTCGGGAAACAGCCCACGCTGCGCCTGCAGTTCCTCTGGCAGCAGCCGCACCTGCGAGAGCTCGGCCGCGTGCGTGAGACCGGCAACGTCCGACAGCTGTCGCGCCACGTCCTGCCCGGCACCGTCGCGCGTCGACTCCGGCAGCATCCGGTAGGCGCGAAGCCCTTCGTAGGCACCGAGCAGGCTGTCGCAGATGCTCCGGCATGTCGTGCTGCGACGCTTTCTCCTCCGCCATCATGTGGGCGTAGAAGTCGGGAGGACGCCGGACGGTCTGGCAGGCGTTGTTGATGATGAAGTCGAGCCGCGATCGGCGGGAAAGCAGCTCGCGACAGAACGTTTCGACGCTCGGCGAGTGCCTCAGATCGAGACCGAAGATCTCGAGGCGATCCTTCCACTGCTCGAAGTCCGGCTCCTGGGCGTAGCGCTTGGCGGCATCGCGTGGGAACCGCGTGGTCACGATGAGCTGCGCGCCGCACCGCAGCAGCTTCAACCCCGCCTGGTATCCGATCTTCACGCGCGCACCAGTCGCCAGCGCCACGCGGCCGCGCAGATCGGCCAGCTCCGTGCGTTTCCGGAAGTTCAGCTCCGCGCACGCCGGGCACAGCTGATCGTAGAAATGATGGATGGTCGAATAGGTCTGCTTGCAGACGTAACAGTTCTGCGGCTCACTCGCCTCCTGCACCGCCGGCTGCTCGTCCGCCGGCGGAACGTCGAATGGCTGAAAGGTCTTCGGCGGAAACACGTTGGGCGTCGTCACCACCGGACGGCGGCGCAATGTACGAATGCCGGTCTGATCGAGCACGGTGTCGTCCTTGCGCGCGCGCTCGGCCTTTCGAGCGCGGGTCAACGCCTTGACTTGAAGACGCCGTGTCGCCGGATCGGGATTGCTGATGTCCGCGAGCGCACGATGCAGCCGTTCCCGTTCGTCAGGAGTCAGGTCGTCGAGCAGATGACGATTGCCCGCACACGTCTCCAGCAGTTCGAGGAGCTCGCGCAGGCGTTCGGTGAACGTGACAGAACCAGTGGACATGCAGGCCAGGTTTCAGAATACAGAATGCCGGGCTGTTTCGCGCGATCGTCCGCCGTAGCCCGCTGGGCGGAAGGCGGCCACCTTCGCGCTACGCGCTACGGCGCCCAAGGAAGCCGCGGTCTACATAAGAATCAACCGGCTGTGGCGGCCAGAAGCTGGGCAAACGGCTCGACAACCGCGTCGATCGCCGCGCGTTCAGGCGTGGCGAGCGCAAGCCGGCGTGGGATCTCGCAGCCGGCTGCGCCGAGCAGCAGGCCGGTCAGACAGGCGGCCTGACGGGTGTCGTCCGGCGGCGCGAAAGCCGCAATCGCCGCTTCGAGGTCGTCCACGTGCTCGCCTGCACGGGCGATGGCGCGTGACAGCTCTGACGGGATGGCGTGTCTCGCGGCAAACACGGCCAGATCGGGCGCGCGATTCCGCTGCAGGCACTCGCGCATGGCGACGAGCATGGCCTGCGCCGTGGTGTACGCGATGTCGTCGTCTCGCGTCATGGCCACCAGCGTTCGCAGCGACTCAACGTCGCGATCGTCGTCCGGATGCAGCACGAACGCCAGCGGCGCCACCTGGATGGCCAGTGCGCCAAGCCCGACCTCGCTCATCGGCAAGCGCCCCTGCTCGCGCCACTCGTCGATCACCCGGCTCATGTCGGACGCCGTCATCCGGCCGCCGCTGCGCGACATCAGCCTCGCAGGTCGCCAGAGCCAGCCACATTTCACCCGAGAGACGCCCGACGTCCTCGAACAGCACCGGCTGCTCAGGGTCCGACTGCAACCATTGGGTGTCGGCGATGGCAGCGGCAAACAGACTGTTGGAGGCTCGCGCCGCCAGATCGATGTCGATCACGATGATCCTATTCTACCGGTGCGAAGGTGCGAGGGTGCGAGGGTGCGAGGGTGCGGGGTCCGAGGTCCGAGGGTCCGAAGGTCCGAGGGTTCGAGGGTTCGGAGGTCCGAGGTTCGAAGGACGGAGCCGGGAAGCGGGGTGACGCCCACGTGCGGCCCCGCCGGCGTTCATGGCACGTCCGGGAAACCTTCCTCGTCCAGGACGGTGTCGAGCGGTACCAGGTCAGGAAGATTCGGCGTGGGTGGAACCCGGGACACGACGCTCCCGAGCTCGGACAACATCTCAGGTTCGGTCACCCGCCAGCTCACTGACAGGCTGTCGTAGGCCGCGCTGCCCTTGAAGGTCGGCGCGATATCGTCCCACGAGACGAGCGCGACATCCGAGCGTCTGGCGCGCCTGCCGGTCACGAATGCGCCACGGCTGAAGATGACGTACTCCACCTGCGGCACGCGTGCGGCCATGGCCTCGGGCCAGATGACGCTCGTCGACATCCCCTGCGGCGTGCGCAGAAACCAGATTCGCGGCACGAACAGTCCGTCGCCTTCGTGGGCCTGCAGCACACGGCGGTGATAGTTCCACTGCCAGGCGGCCAGCAGTTCCCGCCGCGGCAGTCTCGACAATGGCACGCCCTGCTGTGCGGCAGCTTCCGATGCGCGTCCGTACGCGGCCCGGCTGGCCTCATGCCACGACCGCAGAAACACGGCGGGGCTGTAGGTCACGGGGGGATCGCCTGGCGTCTCCAGCACCCGGGATTCGAAATGCCGCACGAACGGCTCGATCTCGCGGGTGGCTTCCTCAGAGAAGAACGACGGCCGCAGCAGTTCGACGATGAATCGGGCCCATGGCCGTTCGATTCCAGCGGCGACGAGCGGTTCGGCGGTGCAGTCGAACGTGAACCCGACACCGGTATCGGCGTTTTCGTAGCGGGCAATACCACGGCCGACTTTGTACATCGGCCGCTTCTCGAAATAGTGCTCGAAGGCCACCTGCGGAGCAGTGACAGGGCCGGACGTAACGAAAAAGAGCTCGTACCGCATGCGTCGCTAAAGGGTGGTGCCGGTCATTGTGGAGCAAACCCGGAGGAAACGCACGCCGGAAGGGCGCCGCAAACGCACGATGCCGGCGCCCCCGGCACCGGCATTGTGTTCGTGCGACTCGACACGTCGTAGAGAAGAGATTACTTCTGCTGACCCGCCGGCCGTGCCGGAGTCGCGGGAGCTGCGGCGCCGCCGGCGCTGCGGGTGTGCCCGGAGCCGCGGGTGCGGCTGCCGCACCCGCTTCTGGACGGATGTCCACGAAGTGCTTCGACGACCGTTCGTTCTCGTTGCAGATGAACTCGATCAGATCGGTGTCCACCGCGATGCGCTGATTCACGCGAACGGTGAACGGCTTGGTGAACGCCTTGGGATCCTCGATCGTGATGTCGATTTCGAGCGTCCCGAAGTTCGGGCGGCGGAACCGCTCGACGATCTTGCCCTGATCGGTCAGCGGCGTGCCGTTGACGTCGAGCCACATGCCGTCACGCAGATGTGCGTCGTCGTCGCCACGAGCGTGTCGCCTTCCCACTTGCCGACCGTGTAGCCGTACCACCACGGCGTCACGTCCTGATCGCCAGGAGGCGGCGCCTCCGGCCATCGGTGTAGATGTGGCGCAGGCCGTAGTTCGACTCGTAGATGATCACGATCTCGCCAGGCGTCTGGAGAATCTTCCGCGGCTGCGGATGGGTGTGGAACTGCATGTGGCCGATCGGCAGGCAGTGCGCGTCCGGGTTGTCCTGCATGCCGTTCGCCATGCGCTCCTTCTTCGAGCGCAGCCGCCCATGGTGTCATCGGCGCGCCGCCAGGGATATTCTGCCGATGTCGAAGAAGGCGGCGAGCGGCGGCCGATCCGCCAGGGGCCGGCGGAGGCGGCCGTCGACCGCCACGACCACGGCCACCACCGCCGCCGGCTCCCAGACGCCGGAGAAATCGACCTTGCCGTCGGCGGTCCGCGGCGTCGGCGCCGTCAGATTGGGCTGTGCCGTCAGCATTCCGCGGCACGTTCGGCGTCTTAAACGCTCGGCCACTGGGCCAGCAACGTCGGCGACATGCGCCGCCACGGCCGCCAACAACACGGACGCGAACACTCTCATTCCAGCCTCCCGAGCTCGACGCGCAGGTCCCGAGCTCCCCTTACACGCTTACATACGCCTGGCGCGCAGGCCATGTGTAACCACAGCAGAAAACAGTGA
Organism: Euzebyaceae bacterium; assembly: GCA_963829805.1. Classification (GTDB taxonomy): domain Bacteria; phylum Actinomycetota; class Nitriliruptoria; order Euzebyales; family Egibacteraceae; genus CAWHJR01. Next base: position 4,686,190 of record CAWHJR010000002.1, on the reverse strand, counting down.
AAATCAGTCCGGCACCGCCCGCCGACGCGGAGGCAGCCGCCCTCCAGCCGGCAATCAATCGGCGGGGATCGTAGCATGCGTCGGCGCCGCGCCAGACTCCCGGTTGCCAGCTTGGACGCTCCGGCCTCGTCCGACGTGGGGCCGGGCGGCCGCCGTGGAGTCCCATCGCCTGGCCGGTGGTTCAGTCCAGCTTCCCGGAGAGAGTCTGGCGATCGGGCCGGCGGCACAAGAAGACTTCGTGGGAACTGGCCGCGAGTTCCAGAATGCTCGAAAGGGACGGCCGAGGCCTCGAAGCCGCCTTCACCGAGCCACTTCAGCCAGTCGTGGCGCGAGAAGAGTCCCTCGAGATGACGGTCGTAGACGGTGTCCACCATGCCGCGGTCGTCGCGCATCGCAAAGACGTAGTCCACAACGTAGGTCGTGTCGGAGGAGTCTGGAATCCCACGCCCATGACAGGTAGCGCATGGCGCGACCATCGCCGTCCTCACCACCGTGTTCGGTGGACGGCTGGAAGTTCTCCCGCACGTGATCGGGACAGAACAACGCGACGCCGCCGGGCCGGCAGTGCAGGTATGCCGTTGTCGATAGCGCGACGCAGGTCGGACTCAGTGAGCATGTAGGTCACTGCGTCGTGTACGAACACACCATCGAACACACGGCCGAGGCGCACGCTCCGCATGTCGCCAATCACATGGGGCACCTCGGGATTGAGGGCCTGGCTGACGGCCAGCATGCCGGGCGACGGCTCAACCAGCACCATCTCGAACCGCGCTTTCAAGAACGACGCGTTGTTGCCACCTCCGCTGCCAAGCTCCAGCAGGGTCACCGGCGGTTCCTTGCTGGCTTCGAGGATCAGCCGCTGATAGAAGGCGGCCTCCTCCTCGTAGTCCGCGGGCGCTGACATCAAGGGCCACCAGGAGGCGAGGTCGGAATACAGGCGCATCGATGGCTCCAGGACGCGCTGGCGGGTTACCGCTGACACACGGGGCAGAAGAATGTCGAGCGGCCGCTCTGGACGATGCGTCGAATCGAGCCCGGACACCCGCGCCGACGGCACCGCTGCCCCTCCCGGTCGATCACGCAGAACCCATCGTCCTCTTTGGCAGCCTGACGCTTCAGCGCCTTGCGGAGAACCTGACGGACCGCGGCGACAGAATCGACGAGCGGCAGGCGCGGCTGGCCGCCGGATCCGACCAGCGACGAGGCGGCACGCGTAGGCCTGATTCTCGCGGCGTGCAGTGCTTCGCTCGCGTAGATGTTGCCGAGCCCGGCCACGACGCGCTGATCGAGCAGCGCTGACTTGATTGGCGTCCTGCGGCCGTGGAGGACACCGGCCAGGCGCTCGGGGGTGAAATCTTTGGACAGCGGCTCAGGACCCAAGTCCGTCCAGCACGGCGGGTGGGCCCTGGTGGTCAGCAGCCACGAGGGCCATGGAGCCGAACCGGCGCAGATCGTTGAAGACGATGCGGGCTCCCGACGACATCTCGAACACGACGTGGTCGTGAACGACATCGTCGCTTCTGTCGTAATGGAACTGACCAGGAACCTGGGCACGGCGGCCAGAGATCACACGAAAGGAGCCCGACATTCCCAGGTGCATCAGCAGGACGTCGCCGGAGGACAGTTCGACCAGCAGGTATTTCGCCCGGCGCGTCACGCGCTGGACCGTCCGGCCTTCCAATCGGGCAGCGAAGTCCGGGGGGAGCGGCCCGCGCAAGGTATCGCGACGGGTTTCGACGCGGTGGATGCGGGCACCGGTCATGGCGCGGTGGAGCTGGCGTCGAACGATTTCGACTTCGGGGAGTTCGGGCACGGGCGAGGTGGTTCCAGTCGCATCGTATCAACACGTCAAGATCCTCGTGGGCCGGGGCTTCGGCCCGGGGCGCTAACTCGGCCGTTCCGGACGTCGCTGGAATGGCATAATCAACCGTTCCTGTAGGCCGGGCCTCGCGCAGCAGGCCCGGCGCAGGACAGGATGGGCCACGTCAGCTGTGGCCCACGGTCCTTTTCGACGGCGGGCTGATGCCTGCCTCAGCGGAGTGATGATGCAGAACAGAGTTTCTCGCACAGTTGCGGTTTTGAGCCTGGTCATGGGCCTTGGCGCCGCTACGATTTCGGCGCAGGCGCCTCAGGGTGCGCCACCGGCGCCAGGTGCACCGGGCGCCGGTGCCCCGAGACAGGGTGGACCTGGGTGGTCCTGGCGGTCCTGGTGGCGGCCGGGGCGGTGGACGCGGCGGCTTCAACTCGCGCCGCTGCTGATGGAAACGGATGCGTTCCCGGATGGCGGCATCGTCCCGGCCGAAGTACGTGTCGGCCGGCGGCGGCCAGAGCGTCCTGCCAGCGTTCAAGATTTCGAACGCGCCGGCCGGCACGGTGGCCTACGCGGTCATCTTCCACGACATCGACGTGGCCCTGAAGAACGGCACCGGCGACGTGCTGCACTGGATGGCCTGGGATATTCCGGCGGCGGCCAACGGCTGGCCGGAGGGAAGCCTCCCGGCCGGATCGGTCCAGGGGAACAACATGCGCGGCCAGACGCCTACATGGGACCGGGCGCGCCGGCAGGTCCGCGATATCACCACTACGTGTTCGAGCTGTACGCGCTCAACGCGAACCTCGGTCTGCCGCCAACCACCAGCCGCGACGATCTGCTGAAGGCGTTGCAGGGCAAGGTCGTCGCCAAGGCGGCCTATGTCGGCCGGTTCCGCGGCGAGGCGCCCGCCGGCGGCCCGCCCGCGGCGAAGTAGTACCTCGATGATCGCGCTGACCGGAGAGCGTTCGCTGCCGAACGCTCTCCGGCGCGCTCCGGACTCGTGCGCGTGATCACACGCGATCTCTTCACACACCTCCCCGCCGACGCACGCATCCTCCTCATCAGGCTGCGGTCGATGGGCGACTGCCTGCTCCTCACCAGTCCCGTACGTGCACTCAAGACGGAGTTCCCGGCGTTTCGCGTCTCCGTGCTCGTCGATGCCCGGTTCGCCGCGTGCTTCAGCGGCAACCCGGATTTCGATGAGGTGATCACGGTCGGCGGCAAGATCGATACGCTGCGGCGTCTTCTGACGCGACGCTTCGATCTGATCGTCAACCTTCACGGCGGGCCAACCAGCTTCCTGTACACGCTGGCCGCACGGGGACCAGCGGTCGGCGCCGAGCACTACCAGTACGCATCGCTGTACCGCGCGACGTTCCCAAAACCGGACGGCGCGATCCATACCTCGGCCTCCACGCTCGGCACGTTTCGCTGGATGGGTGTGCGGTGCGAGTCGGCCCCACCGCTGCGCTTCGAGCGCGACGAACGCTGGCCACCCGTGTGTCGACGCAGCTCGCCACAGCGTTCGGACAGCCGTCGGCCTACGCGGTGATTCATCCCGCAGCGTTGATGGACACCAAGCGGTGGCCGCTGGAACGCTTCACCGCGCTCGCCGCATGGCTGCGGCAGCAACACCTTCGCATCGTCGTGACGAGCGGTCCTGGCGAAGAAGCGCTGGCTCACCAGCTGCAGCAGTCGGTTCCCGACTCCGTCGTGCTCACCGGTCTGTCGATTCCCGAACTGGCGGAGCTGATTCGCGGAGCGCGTCTCTATATCGGCAATGATTCCGGCCCGATGCACCTGGCGACGTCGGTCGGCACACCAACAGTCGCCATCTGGGGCTCATCGAGCTCCGTGCGATGGCATCCATGGGGCGTCGAGCATCGCGTGGTGCAGAACCCGTTCACTTGCAATCCGTGCCCCGGGTATCACTGTCTCGTCGCGCCGACGCCGCTGTGCATCGAGTCGGTGACGGTAGCAGCAGGTGCAGAGCGCAGTCATTGAACTGACAAGAGTGACGGACCGGGATTCGGGATCCGGGATTCGGGATCCGGACAAACGTAGGGCGGGTCCTTTCTTGACCGCCGTAGCCCGAGGGCGAACGTGGTCGGAGACGCCGAGACGGCTTCACCGCTGTTTCAATTCACCCGGCACAAACAGAAAGTTGTTGCAGTAATCAGGCGCCTGCCAGAAGCGACCGTCGCGAACAGGCTGGTGCACGCTCGACTCGAAGCGCTCAATCGGCTGAAGTCCCGCTGGCGAGAAGAAGGAGCCGCAATAACCGAGCGATTGAAGATGTTGTGAACACATCCTCGGGCTGACGGCCCGACATGTGCCGCGCTTCGCATTCGAACAGCAGCACCGGGCGGTCGCGCCGGAGCATCCGCTCCGCCCCTTGAAACACTTCCAGCTCGTGCCCTTCGCAGTCGCACTTGATGCAGGCGATTCGCTGCCCGCTCGCGAAGTACTCATCGAGCGTCACGACTGAAACAGTCTGACGATGGTGACTGCCGGTGACGCTGGCCGGCGACAGCGACGCGCCGGGTGACGAGTGTCCTTCTGCGGCCGGCACGAGCAAGTCCATGGAGCCGCGGGCTGACGATACGGCCACTGGCTCGAGCGTGACGTTCTTCCAGTGCTGGTCGCCGATGATTCGCCGCAAGTATTCAGCGAGCCCGCGCTGGGGCTCGAAGGCATACACGCGACCGGCATCGCCGGCATATCGACGGAGCCAATAGAGGAAGCCGCCCTTGTGACAGCCGATGTCCACGACGTGATCGCCCGGACGCACGTGCCGACGGAGGGCCGATATTTCGGCGCGATTACGAAGCCAGCGGTAGCTGAATGCGCGCCATTGAAACCTGAGATCCATCGTTCGATGGTGCACGGCCGATCCGGAGACGACAAGGATCGGCGCGACACCCGCAGTCTGCTGTTACGCGCGAAGTAGACCTTACTTCGCCGGCGCTTTCTTGACGACGAATTCGAACGGCATGCCCATGAAGTCGATGGTGACCTTGATCTCGGCCGGTGACACGACCCCTTTGTAGGCGAGGTCGAGCGGCATGCCACCGAAGTCGAGCGTCACGTTGAAGGCGATGTTGCTGCCGTCGATCTTGCCGTTCTTGATCGGCACCTGACTCCCGTCAGGGCCGCTCGTCGAACCGGTGAGCGCAGCACCGTCTGCCTTGAAGTCGAAGGTGACGTTGACGGGGCCGTTGCCCGTCTCGATGCTGCCCGCCCATTTGCCGTCCACATCTGCCGCAAATGCCGGCGCGGCCAGCAGCAGCAGTCCCAGAAGCAGTGCCGAGATCTTCACGTCACACATCCCTTTGAAAATGGGGTCGGGAGTCATTTTTCGAGGACATGTCCCGAGTCCCGGTTTCGATGTGCGGGAGTGTCCTCGAAAAATGACTCCCGACCCATTAAGAGGACGACGGAATGTTTCAGTGACACCTACCGCGCGACCATCGCTCCTCGCAGATAGACGGCCGCGATCCGCCGCGTATTGGTGATGTCGTCCAGCGGATTGGCGTCGAGGACGATGAAGTCGGCGCTCTTGCCCGCCTCGATCGTTCCGGAATCGCTCATCCGGAGGAACTCGCGCGCCGTTCCGCGTGGCCGCGACGATCACCTGCGCCGGCGTCATGCCCGCCGCCACCATGTCGGCCATCTCCGCGTGCGGCGCCCACGGCGTGTTGCCGTCCGAGCCGAGCGCGATCCGCACACCGGCGCCGCTCATCCTGGCCAGATTGCGCGCCTGGATGCCGAACGCCGCCTGCGCGTCCGGTCGGTCGGTGTTGGCCTTCTCCAGCTTCTGCAGCTCCTCGGCCGTCAGGCTGCCCCGCAGCCAGCACAGATCCGTCTTGCACGCCGCGATCGGGCAGATTCGGCACCAGCACGAAGTCGGACCGCTGTCCGCACCATCGCGATGAACTCGTCGTCCACGTCGCGGTCGCGAACGCCGTGCGCGAACGCATCGATGCCGGCCCGCAGCAATCCCTTGGCATCCTCGAGCGTGAACAGGTGCGCGGTCACTCGCAGCTTCTGCTTGTGTGCTTCGTCGATGATCGCGCCGTACAGGTCTGGCGTCAGCTTCTTGAACTGACCGTTGCGATCGTCGACCCAGATCTTGACGATGTCGACCTTCTTCGCGGCGAGCTCCTGAACGGCCTTGCGCCCCTCGGCGGCGGTCGTGATCCAGTACGGCGCCGTGGTGCGTCCCGGCTCCGGCATCGTGATGCCGCGGCCGGCGGTGAAGAAGCGCGCGCAGCCCGGGCATGCGGCTGCGCGCGCATCTGAAACGGCGCCTCGCCGTTGTCCTGACCGAGGCTCATGACGGCGCTGATGCCGTAGTACGCGCGCCGGCGCAGGTCCTGCGTCGAGCGCCTCGCGCGTCTGGCTCGTGTGCACGTGCGTATCGACGATGGCCGGCATCACCGTCTTGCCGGCCAGGCTGACGCGCGTGGCGCCCTGCGGGCGCCTTGATGTCTGCGGCGCGGCCGACCTGCGTGAATCGCATTGCCGACCACGACGATCGAGGCATTCTCGATCGGCGCGCGGCCGTCGCCGACGATGACGCGCGCGCCCTCGAAGACCGTTGCCAGCCGGCGTCTGCGCGTGGAGCGCGATCGCCAGAGATGCCGTCGCCAGGAATAGCCCAACTGTGATCTTTCGCATCATGAGAATCCGGTTAGCAGAGCCGTATATGAGACAGCCGCGGCGAGAGTCTACTCCGCCAGATGGGATGAGGGGAAAGGATGTGAGTGAAACGCGGGCCTGCTACGCCAGGCCCGGCCTATTTGCTAGGCGCAACCCGACCCAAGGCGCGGCGCCAAGCCGCGCCGGTAGATAGCGGGAACGACGTCAGGTTGCGTGAGGGTCATGGCCGGGGCCGAAAGGCCTCCGGCCATCCGTGACTACGCGCAACCGCTCGTCGTTCCGCAGTTCGCGCACTTGTAGCAGCTGCCGCTGCGGATCATGATCGAACCGCAGGTGCTGCAGGGCGGCGCGTCTTCCTGGTTCCGCATGGCGGCGAACTCGGAGGCCTTGGGCTTCTCTGCGCGAAGCCGAGCCTGGCCACCGCCAGGCTTTTCGCGTCGGAGGTCCGAAGACCTCCGCCTGCCGGACCGCAGCCGTGACCGAGTCCCGCGCCGTGGCGGGCTCTTCCTTCAGGTTCACGCCGGCGCGGAACTGCGCGTCGGTCGACAGGAACTTGGTGGCCATCCACCGGAAGATGTAGTCGACGATCGACTTGGCGAAACGCACCTCGGGGTTCTTGGTCATGCCCGACGGCTCGAACCGCGAGTGGCTGAACTTGTCGACGAGCGTCTGCAGCGGCACGCCGTACTGCAGCGCGTACGAGATCGCCTGGGCAAACGCATCGGCGAATCCGGAGATGGTCGAGCCTTCCTTGGCCATGACCAGGAAGATTTCACCCGGCGTGCCGTCCTCGAAGAGGCCGACCGTGATGTAGCCCTCGTGGCCCGCCACATCGAACTTGTGGGTGATGGCGTGGCGCTCGTCCGGCAGCTTGCGCCGCGTCGGGCGCTCCACCACCTTGACGACTTCCTTCACCACCTCGCGCACGGTTTCGGTGTTTCGGGTGTCGGCGACGCCGGCCCGCGAGGTGTTGAGCGGCTGCGTCCGCTTGCTGCCGTCGCGGTAAATCGAGATCGCCTTGGCGCCGAGCCGCCACGATTCGAGGTAGGCCTTTTCGATGTCCTCGACGGTGGCCTCGCGCGGCACGTTCACCGTCTTGCTGATCGCGCCGGAGATGAACGGCTGCGTCGCCCCCATCATCCGGATGTGCCCCATGTACTGAATCGAGCGCTCACCGTTGGCGGCCTTGAACGCGCAGTCGAACACCGGCAGATGCTCGTCCTTCAGGAACGGCGCGCCCTCGATCGTTTCCCTCTCGTCGATGTAATGGACGATGGCCTCGATCTCCGGCTTGGTGTAGCCGAGCTTGTCGAGCGCCGACGGCACCGTGCCATTGACGATCTTCATCAGGCCGCCGCCCACCAGCTTCTTGTACTTGACGCAGGGCGATGTCCGGTTCGACGCCGGTCGTGTCGCAGTCCATCATGAAGCCGATGGTGCCGGTCGGTGCCAGCACCGTTGCCTGGGCATTGCGATAGCCGTGTTCTTCGCCGAGCTCCACCGCTTCGTCCCACGACCTGCCGCGCGCCGCTATACAGGTCTGCCGGCACGTACTTCTGGGCGATCTCGCCGACGGCATCGCGGTGCTTGCGCATCACGCGCAGGAACGAATCGCGGTTCTTCTCGTAGCCGGCAAACGGGCCGCCGTGATCACGGGCGATGCGGGCGGACTGGGCGTAGGCCTCGCCGGTCATCACCGCCGTGATCGCGCCGGCATACGCCCGACCCTCGTCGCTGTCGTACGGCAGACCGCGCGACATCAGCAGTGCGCCGAGGTTGGCATAGCCGAGTCCCAGCGGACGGAAGTCGTGACTGTTGCGCTCGATCGCCTTGGTCGGATAGCTGGAGTTCGGGACGATGATCTCCTGTGCGGTGATCAGCGTCCGGCAGGCGGCGCGGAAGCCCTGCACGTCGAGCTCACCGTCGTCCTTGACGAACTTCATCAGGTTGATCGACGCGAGATTGCAGGCCGAGTCGTCCAGGAACATGTACTCCGAGCACGGGTTGCTGGCGTTGATGCGCGCCGTCTCGGGGCAGGTGTGCCACTCGTTGACCGTGGTGTCGAACTGCATGCCGGGATCGCCGCACACCCACGTGCCTTCGGCGATCTGACGCATCAGATCGCGGGCCCGGTAGGTGTCCATCGGCTGGCCGGTGATCACCGACTTCGTCGTCCACTCGCCGTCGTCGAGGACCGCGCGCATGAAGTCGTCGGTCACGCGCACGCTGTTGTTCGAGTTCTGGAAGAACACCGACGTATAGGCCGTGCCGGTGAACGAGCCGTCGTAGCCGGCGTCGATGAGCGCCCAGGCCTTCTTCTCTTCCTCGACCTTGCAGTTGATGAAATCGACGATGTCGGGATGCTCGGCGTTGAGGATCACCATCTTGGCGGCGCGACGCGTCTTGCCGCCCGACTTGATGACGCCGGCAAAGGCGTCGTAGCCCTTCATGAACGACACCGGGCCCGAGGCCGTGCCGCCGCCGGCCAGCAGCTCCTTCGACGATCGGATCGACGACAGGTTGCTGCCGGTGCCCGAGCCGAACTTGAACAGCATGCCTTCGGTGCGGGCCAGCGTCAGGATCGAGTCCATCGTGTCCTGCACCGAGTTGATGAAGCACGCCGAGCACTGCGGCGCCTTTTCGAAGCCGCAGTTGAACCAGACCGGACTGTTGAAGGCGGCCTTCTGATACACCAGCAGGTGCTTCAGCTCGTGGCTGAACGCCTGCAGGGCATCCTCACTCGCGAAGTAACGATTGAGCCGGGCCCAGCCGGTGATGGTGTCCACCACGCGGCCGATCAGCTGCTTGACGCTGCGCTCGCGCTCGGGCGTGCCGATCTGCCCGCGGAAGTACTTGGAGACCACGATGTTGGTGGCCTGCTGCGACCAGAACTTCGGAATCTCGACGTCGCGCTGTTCGAAGACGACCTTGCCCTTCTCGTTGCCGATTACGGCCGAGCGCATTTCCCACTCCACCTCGTCGAACGGATCGACGCCAGGCAGCGTGAAATGGCGCGGGAACTCGATGCCGGGTGGCGAGGCCACCTTCTCCGCGCTCTTTCGCGCGCGGGTCGCCGGTATCGAGCGCTCCGCTCTGAGACTGCGAAGTCTGCGTCGACTGGCTGGCTGGGGCAGCTTCGCGGGCAGGGCCTCTTTCCATGCTCTCCTCCGATTCCGGGGCTCGTTGCAGCCCGGGTCCACGTCCGGCGCGACGCCAGGTGGGCGTCAGCGTCTGAAAATGATGTGTGTGGTGAACGCCCACGCGGCTTCGGGCGACCTTGGGCCGGAGCCTCGGCGGGTTGTGAGCGGACGCACGATAGTGCGCCCACTTTCCGCGTTTGTCAACGCCCAAAACCACAAGATATTGCGGCGACCTTCTAGGTCACTCGCAATATCTGGAGGATCATTTTAGTGGGTAAACCGTGATCGAAAAAGGGTTAAGCCTGAGAAGTCGTTGGGACATTGGACGCACCTTACACAGGGCAATGCACGCCACAGGCAGGTTGGCGACGTCCGCTGCTCCAAAACCTGCGAAACCTATCCAATTCCTGGGACTTTTCACGTGAGCGGCGTGGCACGCCACGTGCTTTTACGGGGGAAGCAAACGAAAGTTACCCACCCCCGCAGCGAAAGTGGCGGGGGCCACCACCCGCTAGCAGACCCACCTTTGCACCGGGGGAGGCCACATCGCCTCCCTCCTGCCTCTTCTTCTCGGGATTCGGGATCCGGAACTCGGGATCGGGACTCAGCTGAATGCGAGGTGTGGATTCAGCGGTTGGCGAGCGTCGCCGCCAGATCGGCGGCCTTCTGGGCAGCGACGAGCGCAAAGTCTACGTTGCGCTTCTTGAGGTTTTCCCCCGCCTGCTCCAAAAACCGCCTGCTGTCCCTGAAGTTCGCTGCGTCGTTCGAGCTCAACTTGCTGACGTCCACTTTCTTGAGATCAGCATCCACCTTATTGATCAGATTCTGCACGTTCTGCTGATCGACCGCCGTTTCCGACGACGAGGGGACGACCCGCAGCTGGCGGTTCGCCTCCGGCGTCCCGCCGGGGTTTTGCACAACTGTTGAGCTCGCCGGTTGTGCGGCTTCGCTCCTCGCGTCGCCGTCCGTGCGCGTCGGTACGAGGGCGGGCTGCCGACGGCGGCGGCTGCTGCTGCACGCGTGGGACGGATGCGACCGGCGTGTCAGGCCCCACCGGCGTCGCCGCGAGCGGCTCCTGCTCGGCCGGCACGAGCACGCGCTCCGGTGCCTGGGGAACAGCCAGCGGCGGCGCTTCGATCACCGTTGCCGCCTTCGTCGTGGCACAGCCCGTCAGCATCACGGCTGCCGACAGCACGGCCGCCAGCGATATACAGGCGCCGCGCACCATGGCGCGCACATTCGGGTGGGCCGCGGTCTTACCGGCGCTGCGGAATGGGGCGTCAACGATTGCGGTCACAGGAACTATGCGCATGCGGTTCGTGCCCCTACTGCTCGAGCGCGCGTGGCAGCAACAGTCGGAACGTTGTGCCGCGTCCAGGCGTCGACTGCACTTCGATCTCACCATCATGCAGCTGAACGATGCGGTAGACCATGGACAGGCCAATCCCGGTTCCATGATGCTTCGTCGTGAAGTAAAGGTCAAAGATCTTCTGCAGATTCTCGGGCGGGATTCCGACCCCCGTATCCTCGAAGCGGACCTCGATCCGATTGCGCTGGGCTGGTGCACAGACGAGCCGAAGTGAGCCACCGTTGGGCATCGCCTGACACGCATTGATCGCAAGATTGAGAAAGGCCTGCCGCAGCATGCCGGCGTCGCCGTTGATGCTCGACACCGAGGCCGGACACTCGAGGCCGATCTTGATGTTGTTCTTGCGCGCTTCCTGTTCAATGACGGGAAGAATCTCGTCGAACAGTGCAACCACGCGCACCGGCTGCAGCCGCAGGTCCTCCGGCCGCGTGAACTTCAGAAATCCCTGCACCACTTCGTCGAGGCGCCGGATCTCGCTCTCGATGACCTCGACATGATCGATCATCCCCTGCACGAAGGGCGACGGCGATGGCCGGCTGAGCGCCAGCGTGCCTGCGGTGGCCATCGTCGGGTGCGACGCCTCCGACGGGATCACGACGTTCCGGATCTTGGTGCGGAGCAATTCCAGGTGAATCATCATCGCGTTCAGCGGGTTCTTCACCTCGTGGGCAATCCCCGCCGTCAGGCGTCCGAGCGCCACCAGCTTTCGTGAGTAGGCCAACGTCGACTGCATCCGCGACAGATGCGCGATATTGCGGGCGACCAGCAGGACGCCCACGAGTTCCCCGTCGGTGCCCGACACCGCGTGCGTCATCACCAGCAGCTCGTCCTCGGAGGCGGCGCGCTGCTCCTCAGCCTGCGGATTGCGCACCTGCACCGGGCCGCGCGACACGCGCATGGCCAGCGTCTCCTCGACGAGCGCGCGGTACGGATGTCCATCAGGCAGCAGGCCGCGCAGGGCGCGGCCGATCGCCTCAGCCGGCAGCGTCGGCTGCATCGCCGGATTGCTGAACAGCAGCTGGCCCGACGGGTCGAACAGTGCGACGGCGTCCTCCAGATGCTCGACCGCCGATTGCAGATTCGCCTTCTGGCCGGCGAGCAGCGAGCGATCGGCCGAGAGCTGCTGACTGACGGTGTTGAAGAACGACCCGAGCTCACCGAACTCGTCACCTGGCGGAAGATCGAGGGTGACCCCGAACTCACCTTTGCCGAGGCGGGTCAGACCGCTGCGGATCACGTGAATCGGCTTGAGCAGGAGTTGCGCCAGCAGCCCGGCGACGACCACCGCCACGGCCAGCGCCAGCGCCCCGGTCAACACCGCGGTACGCAGCAGTCCGGAAATCTGGCCCTTCACAAAAACGGTGTTCACCTTGACGCGGATCGAGCCGAACGCTTCGTCGTTCAAGGTGATGTCTTCGCGGACTTCGTAGGTCGGCCCGTCGAGCTGAAAGATCGTCTGCAGTTGTGTGAGAACGTCGGCGTCGACGAGCGTCTTCAGCTCGTCCCTCTCGACGTAGGGCTGGTCGATCTGCGATCGATCGTCGCTCGTCACGACGATCAGGTCGGTGTTGACGATCGCGGCGCCGGTGATCACCTCCCCGTACAGGGATGATTCGAGCAGCGACCGAAGACCAGGATCCTCGCGCAGCACCTGATAGGGATCCTCGGCGCCAGGCACGATTTCGAACGCGCGATGGAAGATCTGCTTGGCCAGCAGATTCGCCGTCTGCTCGTTCTCGCCGAGGACCGCCTCCGCCATCTGCGAGACGTACACGGCGCTCAGGACGACGACGAACAGGCCGACGGTCAGTGTGACGCCGGCGATCTGCTTGGCGCGAATCCCTAGACGCACGATGACGGTGTCCGCTTAGAGGAAGACATGCAGCAGCGTTCGGACCTCAGCAGCGCGATGAAACATTCCGCCACACATCATGCGCGACGCCCGTCCCCGCGTGCGGCAACGGCCGGCCCGTTTCCGGACCGGGCGACTTCAGCGTGTAACCGTCTCCGGTTCCTGACGTTTTCCAGGAATGCGTCCGCGCAGGCGATTGAGCTTGTTGTGGAGCGTCTTGAGACTGATGCCGAGAATCTCGGCCGCGCGGGTCTTGTTGTCGCGCGTGTGCTCCAGCGTCATCAGGATCAGGCGCCGCTCCGCTTCCTCGACGGTCGTGCCCGGGGTCAGCGACAGCGTCGGCTTCGCCACATCGGGCGACTCGGTCACGAGCGGCGGCAGCTGGCGCGGATCGACGAATTCACCGGAGCTCAGAATCACCGCGCGCTCGATGACGTTGCGCAGCTCGCGCACGTTTCCCGGCCAGTTGTACTGCTCGAGGATGCGCATCGCCGCCGGATCCAGCGCCGACACGTTCTTGTTGTTGCGGGCGTTGAACTCGGCGAGGAACGACTGGATGAGCAGCGGCAGGTCTTCCTTTCGCTGGCGCAGCGTCGGCAGCTCGATCGCGAACACGTTGAGCCGGTAATACAGGTCCTCGCGCAGCTTGCCGCTCTTGACGGCTTCGGCCGGGTTCACGTTGGTGGCCGCAATCACGCGCACATCGACGGTCTGCTCATTGCGGCCGCCCAGGCGCCGGAACCTGCGTTCCTGCAGCACGCGCAGCAGCTTCACCTGCGTCGCCGGCGTCATCTCGGCAATTTCGTCCAGAAACAGGGTTCCCCGATCCGCCAGCTCGAAGCATCCCTCACGGCGATCCACGGCGCCGGTGAACGCCCCCTTCTCGTGGCCGAAGATCTCGCTCTCCAGCAACGTCTCCGGTATCGCCGCGCAGTTGATCGGCACAAACGGCATCTGCGCCCGCGGCGATAGCTGATGAATCGTCTGCGCCACCAGTTCCTTGCCGGTGCCCGACTCCCCCCAGATCAGCACCGACGCCGAGGTCGGCGCCGACTGCTCGACGGTCTGGTAGACCTTCCGCATGTTCGAGCTGCTGCCGATCATCCGGCCGAACGTGCCGTGCTCACGAAGCTGCCGCCGCAGCTGCTTGACCTCGCGCAATGTGTCCTGGCGTTCGACGATCTTGTCCAGCAGGATCTTCAGCCGTTGCGGCTCGATCGGTTTCGTCAGGTAATCGTAGGCACCGGCCTTGATCGCTTCGACGGCTGTCTCCACGGTCCCCTGCGCCGTCAGGATGACCACCGTGAAATCGCCCCCGTCGTCCTGCAGCGCCCTGAGCAGCTCGAGGCCCCCCATCTGCGGCATGACGAGATCGCTGATGATGATGGACGGTCGGAAAACGGTGATGCGCTGCAGCGCCTCTTGGCCGTCGCCGGCCGAATCAGCGGTGAAGCCCCACGTACGCACGAGTTCGGTGAGACCCAATCGGGTACTCGGCTCGTCTTCGACGATAAGAACCCGCTCACCGGCAGTGGTTGATGACATTACTTTGATGGTCCCCTGGCCTTCCTGACCAGGGGGGGTCTGGAGAAGGCTAAATTATTCCCGATCCTAGCCTGTCGTTTTTACATGGTCCAGCACAGCCGTAAGACCTTCTGAAGTGTAAGGTATTCACAGATGCGCCCCACGCAGGCCTTCGGATCAGGTCTGGAGCCTGGCGAAACCGGCCACCTCCCTTCAGACTCCCACTCTTCCGCGTCGGACTCCGCGCCCTCGGGCGCCGATTTCACACCCCCGTCCCTTCCCCAGGCATCCACCGGACCGGGTTCCGCCCGCCGTCGGATCCGCAGCCAGGACAGGATGGCGGCGGCGATGGAAGTGTTGGCGTGCTCGGGAGTTCCGACGCAACTGATCATCGGGCCGCTTCTCATCGCCTCGGGCTGGGCACCCGCACCCACTGCCGGTCCGACACTCGCACTCGTCGCTCCGCTGCTCCTGATCGATACGGTGGTGGTCGTGGCGATGATGGTGTTCTTTACCCGCCTCCGCGGCGAGTCGGTGCACGCGCTCTGGTTGGGATCCCGCCCGCGGTTCCGAGAGGCCCTGACCGGCGCGGCATTGATCCCGCTGGTGTTCCTGGCCGTCGTCGTGCTGCTCAACCTGCTGCGGATGGTCGCGCCGGCCCTCCGCAGCGTGCCCGTCAATCCGATGGAGCAGATGGCTACCGAGAGCCTGCGTGACGCCGCCGTGTTCGCGTTCGTCGCTATCGTCGGCGGAGGCGTGCGTGAGGAATTGCAACGCGCGTTCATGCTGCATCGATTCGAGCGCTACCTTGGCGGCCCGGCAGCGGGCGTGGTCGTGCTGAGCGTCGCGTTCGGCCTTGGCCATCTGCAGCAGGGATACGACGCAGGCATCATCACGGGTGCGTTGGGCGCGTTCTGGGCGGTTGTGTATCTCCGGCGGCGCAGCGTGCTGGCGCCGCTGGTGAGCCATGCCGGCTTCAACGCGATCGAAGTGCTGAGCGTCGCCCTGCTCAGGACCCGAACGTAGGCCGGGTCCCTTTGGACCGGCTGAGTGACGGATGTAGGGCGGGTCCTTTTGGACCCGCCGGGTCCCCGGATGCCGGGGCCAAGAGACCCCCACCTGCCCTGTCAGCGCGCGGCCGGTCGGGTGATTTCCGTCCGGCGGCGGAGCCCTTCCAGCCATTGACGGATACGGCCATCGCGGCGTTCGCGTGCCGCCTGGTCACGCGCAGCGCCCACCGCCTGGTCGAACGTCATCAGTACGCCGTTGCGACTGAACGCGCTCTGATTGTTGTTGTAGTACTGCTGCGCCTCGGCATCGCTGACCGCCAGCTCGGGAAAGCGCGTGTCCAGATATAGCTGTATGCGGAGCGTGTCGCGCGCCGCCCGTTTCAGAAAGACATCGTCGATGCCGTTGCCATCCATGACCGACTTCAGCGTGGCGGCGGCGTAACTGCGCATGCGCTGCACTTCCTCGTCGACAGCGGCCGCCTCGGGCTCGGGCGGCACGCCGCGCAGAATCTCCGCGAGCATCAACTGACGATCGATCAGCTGCTCCAGCGCCGACGTGTCCGGATCGAGGCTGCCGGTCGGCTCGACGATGCCGAGGCCGAGCGCCGCTTTGACGTCGGTCTCGAACAGCGACTCGGTTCCCACGCGGGCCACGACGCGATCGAGACGAGTCTGCCCTGGTGCAGGGACCCCCAGCAGCGTGATGAGTGCGGCCGTGCAGCAGATCATCCGAATCATGGAGCCAATCCTGCCATCAGAAGGCCTTGCCAAGCGAGATGTGCAGAACATACCCGCGCTCACGGCGACCTCCCGGCAGGATTCTCCGGTCGGGGTTGAAGCCCACCTCAGCGCGCACCACGCCAACGAGGCCCGAGTTGTAGTGGAGCCCGCCACCGAGTCCGGGACGAAGACCGCCGAGGTCGATGTCGGCGGCTCGCTTGAAGACGTTGCCGAAATCCGCGAATCCTACGCCCGCGACATCGCCGAACAGGGCCACTCGAAGTTCTCCGTTGAGGAGGACCTGCGCGTTGCCGCCGGTAGGGAATCCACTGGGCGTGAAGGTGTCGAGCTCACCGAGCTGGTCCATCGAAAAGCCGCGATGCGTGGTCGAGCCGCCGGCGAAGAAGCGCTCGCTGGCCGGCAGATCCTCGAGCGTCTGCACGGTGTCGGGCAGAATGTCATCGACGATGGGATCGTCGGCGATGATCGCGACTTCGGTATTGAAGCCATGGGCGGCTCCGAGCATGCCGCGCACGGCGAACACGGCGCGGCGCGGACCGGCAGCTGACGATACCAGGACAGCTCCGCCTGTCCCTTGACGAAGCCGACCTCCGAACCCGAGGAACTTCGGCGCCACCTCCAACTCACCGGTAAAGATGGCGCCCCGCGACGGATCGCTGTTGTTGTCGCGCGTGTTCCATACCAGTGAACCCGACAGCTTCGACAACCGCACCTGCGGGAAGAGGCGATCGACGATCGGCTTCTGCTCGTCGGTCAGATTCGGATCGACGTCGAAGGCTTCGGCCTTCTTGACCGAAAACCGGCCCGACACGTTGTAATCGCGAAACACGCTGACGGGCCACTTCGGCGCGCGCCTCGCGCGTCACGAAGGTGTAAGCTGGGCCGGATGGCACGTTCGGCGATGCCGGTCAAGAGCATCGCCGCAGGCGTGCCGAGCACCCGCGGTTCACGGAAGGTGCCGAGCACCCGGTACTCGTTCGACGCCGTAGACGCTGTCGAGCGGCCCGGTTATGATCACGGTTCGTCGGCGTCGCAGGCTGACACGCGGTGAAGAGATTGGCCGATCGGGTCCTGCCCCAGATATTCCGCCGTCCGATCTCGAAAAACCCGCGGGGCACGAACTCGAGCTGCTCTTCTGCGCCGTTCCACCGGGCCGCAGACGTTCGCCGATCTCGACGCCTCCGCCGAACCCGAGCGTCGTGCGGGGCCGCCTCCTCGACCCGAACCACGACGTCGCGACGCGTTTCGCCAGTGTGACGCCGCTCCTCGATCTCGGACCTGGCGGAACAGCCCGAGCGCGCGCAGGCCGGCTTCGGCTCTCTGATCCGTGGTCGACGCCCCCGAGTCGGATCGCCGGGATGCAGCAGCAGCTCACGCTCGATGGTTTCGCGTGCTGGTGCGCTCGTTTCCATCGATGATGATCCGGTCGATGAACATCTGCGGCCCTTCCGCGATGCGAAGCAGATGGACGCGGTTGTCCGCCTCGACAAGGCCGGCGTGCACCTGGACCGACTCGAATCCGCGATCCTTGTAGCGGCCTCGATGGGCGGCGGCCTTCTTCGATCTGCGCCCGACAGCGGCTCGCCCTCCTTGATCTTGACAGCGCCAGCAGCTCGTCTTCGGTGATCGCGGTGTTGCCCGTGAAGCTCAGCGAGCCGACGACGTTCTTCGGCCCCTCCCTGATCTTGATCGTCAGTCGACCCGCCGGGCCTCTGTGGCCGTTTCCGGAGTAATCGTCGCGTAGACGGGCTGACCTTCACCTCGTTGAACCCGGCCGTCCGGTATTCTGCTCGATCATCGTACGCGTCGGCGACGACGACGCCCTCGATGAACGGCGCCCCTCGGATTCGAATCGCAGCGCGCGACGCAGCTCCTCCTCGGAAAGGTTCTCGACGCCGACGAACCGGATCTCACCGATCTGATACAGAGGGCCCCCGCATGACAGCGAACGTGATCGTCAGCTCCTGCCCTCGGGGTCCGTCGTACGGAGCGCGCGCCTCCCTGTAGCCCCGCCCGCGGAGGTAGCTCTCGATCGCCAGGCTCCCGTTCTCGAGCAGGTCCTCGGCAACAGATGCCTCGGCACGTACCGGCACCAGCCGCTCCTGCTCCGACTTCGAGAGCGGATCGCCGGTGAAGACCACCTGCACACGGGGGCCGCGGCGAACCGCAACTCGTCACCTTACGACGCCGTCGGATCTGAACTAGGCGCACCGGTTCCGCATTGGCTTCGTAGTAGCCCTTCCGCCGCATGGTGTCCACGTACTGGTCGAAGCGTCTGACGATATGTCTCGCGATCGTACGGCCCGCCCACGGATCGCGGCAACCCGACGAACACTTCCTTCTCGGATTCATCTTGGGATAGTTCAGGGACCTTGTGACGATCGCGCGCGGCCGGCGTCGGTCGTCAATCACAGCGTCGAACGGTGGGCTTCGTGGCGTTGCGCGAGCTCGGTGATCGATCAGCGCCGCGGGTATCCCTTGTCGCAGTATCTGCTGAGGCGCAGCGACCACCTTTGGCCGGCGCGTCGCAGATGGCGCGCTACCGAAGCTCTCCCTGACGACCTCAGTCGCAGGTCGCCCTCGGCCAACCCAAGAGTTGCCGCGAAACTCCAGCTATCGATCGGATGCAGCGGGAATAGACGATAGACGAGGCGTATACCGTCCGGCGTCGCCTTCCGGCCACGCTCCACGTCTCGAAACGGTTGAGGCCGGCAGGTGCGTCTCGACTCACGCACGTCCCCCGCGACAACGGCTTGCCAGACTTTCGTCTCGATAGAGCGACTGCAGCGATGGATCGGTGACGACGCGCCCTTCCTGCTCTAAACGCAGATCCGTAATTTGCGGGGACGCGGACGGCCTGCGCCAGAGCGCCCGCCGGCAGAAGTCTACCCAGCACAGTGACCAGGACACAGATTGTGGACGCGCGAGCCAGGGGAAACGCGCCTGGGAGTTGACGGCATCAGAACGCGTGTCTCACACGGACCTCGATGGCGTAGGTCTGGTCCTCGTTGCGCGACAGCAGCCACGAGAAACGATCCGTGCGTCGTATTCGAGCACGATGATCTCACCCCGTTTGTGGACGACAGACGCTGCCGCCAGTATGGTAGATTCCCGCGCGCGCCGATCCGCTGTAAGAACAGGATCGTGCGGCACGGCTCGAGGCGCGACGACAGCGGGTCTGGGACTGACGAGCGACGGCGTGATGCGCACCGCGTCAAACCGCACCGTCCGCGCGCAGCGGCGACCGATCGGCGAAGACACCGGGCTGGCCGCGGCGCGCGACAGCGTGCCTGCACCGCCTGCCCCTACGGGCGTGTTGTCGCCCTGCGGCCCGATGGAGCGCAGCGTGTCACCGGGCGCCACGTCGGCTGATCGAGCAGCGCCATGATCTCCCGCGTCGAGAGCGACGGATCCGAGTCGAAGACGTGTCGGCCAGCGACGCGGCGATGCCGCACGTGCCGTTGACGGCGGCGGTGATGCGATACGTTTCCCCGGGCACCCGCACGCGGGTTTCCGCTTCGATCTCGAAGGTCGGCTCGATCGTGGTGGGGTTCTTGAAGTACATGGCGCCGTGCGTGACCGTGTAACGCTTGCCGAGCAGACGTGACTCGCCCCCGGGATTGAACTCCAGCTGATCGCCCGAGGCTCGGGCGCGCGTAGGTCCCGCGCAGTTCGAGATCGGCCTCGCAGATGTTGGCGGGCGCTGTTCTCGCCGCTGTTCTCCACGCGCAGCGGTTGCCGGTGATATGGATGTCGTCGTAGGTCAACGGGACCTCGGCCCCGGCACGCTGCGCTCACCGCCGCGTTCATCGGAGCAGGTCGAACACGTTGCTCGGAAACGCCTTGGAATACGTGGCGTTGCGGATGAACCGTCGCCACCGAGGCGCATGTCTTCCAGCGTCCCCTGCAAGCGTGAGGTCGGCGTCCACGACTCGACAGCATGTCCGACGGGTAGCGGAGCCGCATGTTCTCACCGCGGATGGTGATTTCGAGGCGGCCGGGAAGATACCCGACCTTCTCGATGCGGCCGCCGAACTCGTACCGGCCCCTCACCCACCCGTCCGGTCAAACCGTCCAGCGTCACGCCGCGCGAGTCGAACGTGATCGCGCCCTTCAGCTGATCGATGCCTTGCGGTGCGCCGAAGTGACGGATGCGTCCGTTCTCGATACGCAGCGTCCCGTGCACCTCCGGATCGCGCAGCGAGCCGGTGACGTTCGCTTCGAGGACGGCGTTGCCGGAGCTCCTGACGTTGCCGACCACACCCTGCAGCAGTGCCAGGTTGGCCTGGCCGCGCAGGCGCATCAGCATCTGCTCCGATTCGAGCGACAGCGCAGTGTAGATCTCGAGCTCGGTGTCCGGCCCGGTACAGGCTCATCGTCGGAATCTCGACCGAGTTCTGGCCGAGGACGACACGGAACGGCGCCTTGTTGGCCAGGCGGTAGTCGAAGAAGCGCAGGTTCAGCCGTTCGATATCCGTCTGGACCGACAGCGATTCGAGCTTGGTCAGCTCGCCGCGCACGCGCACCGTACCGCTGACCACCGCCTCGGTGTAGGGCGACAGCTTCTCCGGAAAGTAGGCACGGATGTACGGATCGAGCGACGTGTCTCTCACCGTGAATGACAGGTCCGAGAACATCGACGACGACAGCTCGACCTGGCCGTCGAGATCGCCCGCCAGACGCGCCGAGGCCGCCTTCGCCTGGACGGTCATCGTGTCGTCGACGATATTCAGCTCCGCGACCACCAGGCCGATGCCTTCGTCGGCGGCAAACAGGTCGCGGATCTGGCCGTTGACCTTGTAGCGCGGCTTGGAAAACGTGCCGCTGCCCGACGCGGTGAAATCGATGAGACCCGAGAGCGGCAACGGCGCCTTGGCAATGAGCGCCACGTCTTCTACCGGAATGGCGTTGCCGGCGAAATCGAACGAGTAGGTCGACATCCCAGCCGACGAAGGCGGCGCCCGTGCCGCGGCCGGCGCCCTTGGCCACTTCCAGGCCCTGTCAGGCGAATGCCGTCGCCCTCGAGGTCGACCGAGGCGTTCGCCGACTGAAACGGTTCGCCGTAGGCGCGGCCGTCTGCCACCTGCACCGTGCCGTACCCGAGCGGGTCTTCGATAGTTGCCGAAGACGTGGAACTCGCCGGAGAGCAGGCCATCCACGGGATAGTCATCGAGCACGAAGGCATGCCGCAGATCGGCGATCGGCCGCCGGGCGATCCGCACCTGGGCGTTGATCTCCTCCCCGCCATCCTTCCGTGGAAATCCGAGCGAAAAGCGGCCGTCGGCTTCGATCGTCGAGTCGCCCGGCCCTGATCACCGCCTCGCGGATGTCGGCGTAGTTGTTTTCGATGACGGCACGCCCGCGTGCCGAGCCCCACTCGACGTCCCACGCCCGCATCCGCTTCGTATCGAACGTTCCTTCGATGCGCGGACGCCGCAGGTCGTCCAGCAGCACGCCTTCGAACGTGCCGTAGCCGCCGATGTCCTGCACGGAGGTACGCGCGCCGAGCGCCGTCATCATGTCGGCGAAGACGCGATAGCTCTCCTGCCAGTCGGCGCTCGCGAGGAAGAACGGCAACCGCGACTCGCGGCCGTCCATCGTCGTCGATCCCTCGAATCTCGACGTAGGTTCGCTGGGGTCATGACGCGACTCGGGCCGAAGACGAGCTGACCTGGAGTCGACGAGAACGTGAGGTCCGCACCGAGGGCGAGCGGGATGCAGCGGCGCCAGCGGCGCCGCGGGCCCGCGAGGCAGCCGTCCGAGCTCGATCAGCTCGACCGGCATTCGGCGCGTCATCAGCTCGACGCCTGCCGGCGGCGTCACCCGAACGTTGCCCGCGAACCGCCGCTGTGCGAATCGCCCGAGCGGCCACGTCAGGTCGATGCGCCCGTCCGCCGTTCCTGCCAGACGCAATCCATCGAGCTTCGAGAAGGTCGGAGAACTCGCGGACGCTGAGGCCGCCGTAATCTGCGGCAAATGTCGCCGTCGGACGCACGCCTCGTTTACCAAGCGGCGCCATGTCATAGCTGAACTGCGCCGCTCCGCCGTACAGCGAGGCACTCGCGTCGGTGACCCCCAGCCTCTCCGGCGTCCAGCGCACGGAGCCGCGCAGGTCGTTGAAACGGTACGTGTCCGGGCCGCCTCGACGCATCGAGCGGCGCGACCCCGGCCTGGCGCTGGCAAACGTGCCGAACAGCTCGCGCCCGGTACGGTTGGTGCCGTCCGGCATTGGCTCCTTGAACAGATGAAAATACCCTTCGAACCGCCCGTTGCCGGAGAGCTCGAAATCCTCGTTGGCGAAGAACAGCTCCCGCATGCGGCGCAAGTCGTAGGTCGACTCCACGCGAAAGCTCTGCTCGGGCCAGTGCTGCAGATTGATGTCACCGTGCACGGACGACCGCGCACCGTCGGTGACGATCTCGATCTTGTCCATCACCACACGTCGGCCATCGATTCGAAAGACGACTTCATGTCGGCGCGGAACGGCTCGTAATTCTGCATCGAGACCAGGCCGTTCGAGAAGCTCGCCTGTCCCGCGATACTCGCATCCGGGTCTCGCCACGGTGACGTCCAGATTCCGCGTCATCACGCTCCACGGCGCCGTGTGATCCTCGAACGTGAACTCGCCGCGATGCGCCCGCACCCACTCCAGCGTCGTCGTCCAGCCGCTTTTTCTATCCGAGCTCGACGTCGGCACCAGCCTCGGCAGGCTGTGCTTGCCACCCTCGACGACCTCGACGTACATCTTCCAGTCGACCATCTCGACCGACCGCAGGACGAACCGCTTGTCGAACAGCGTGGTCCACGGAATGGACACCTCTACCCGCTTGGCGGTGAGGAACGGACGTGACTGCGGCGTGAGCCCCTCGATGACGAGGTCTTCGAAGACGAAGTTGCCGGTCTAGAGACGGAAGCTGATGCTCCCGATGTGCAGCGGCCGGTCGAGATACTTCTCCGCCACGTGTTTCGGCTTGCTCCTTGATCCAGCCCAAGGAACCGACGATCGATCGTCACGGCCGTGGCGAGGACGACGGCGAGTGCCACGGCGCAGTCAGCAGCAGCGCGCGCACGATGCGGCGGCCCCGTCGCACGACGGGATGATCGATGAGCGCCGTCAGTCGTCCTGCCTTCGACGTCACTGCCTGTGTTCCCTCACGACCCGCTTCGCGTCTCCGCCTCGATGACGACGAGCACCGCTCCCGCCTCCACCAGTGAACCCTCGACCGCCCTGATCTCGCTGACCGGCCGGCGCGCGGCGCGCGCACGTCGTTCTGCATCTTCATCGCTTCGAGCACCGCCACGGGCTGCCGGTCGGCGACGACATCGCCAACCGCGACCAGCACCTTGACGACCCGCCCCGGCATCGGCGCCACGGCGGCATGTTGTCCCGCGCCGCGCAGTTCCAGCGGCCGCCTGACGACGTCCCCGCCGCTGGCTGGCGGGAAACGAGACCGGCACCGCCACGCCGTCGACGTGGACACCCAGCCCATCGCTGCTCGATTCGAACGCCACGTCGTAGCTGCGACGCACACCCTGTGGCGCTAGCCGCGTCCGAACCGATGAGCAACGACCACCCCTGCGGCGAGCCGGCGCGCATCAACACGACACGTGCGGCCGTCGAGGCTGACCACCCAGTCGTGGCCCATCGCGGCGCACTTCCACTCGATACGTGCGTTCCGCCGGACCTCAACCTCCACGTCAGTGTCTCAGCGCCTCGTGGCGAGCCTGACGCCGCCAGCCGAACCGGCGACGCGGTCGTACCGGCCGGTCCGGGCCGGGCCCACCGCCGTACAGCCACGGCGGGCCCGGTCGCTTCGCTGGTCCTGGCGGACGCCTGCCTCCCACGACGCGCGTCTCCTCAACGCCAGCACGGCGGCAATCGCAGCGACCTCTTCCTGTGACACGGTGGCCGGAACGAATGGCTCGCCAGCGCGCTGCTGCAAGACCTCGTCCAGATACGACGTGTGCACCGTCGACTGCAGAAATGCCTCCTGCCGCAGCAGCCAGCGAAAAAACGGGACACTGGTGCGCACGCCGAGGACGCGATACTCACGGAGGGCGCGCTCCATGCGTGCAATCGCCTGACGCCGGTCATCGCCCCAGGCAATCAGCTTCGAGAGGAGTGGGTCGTAGAACACCGGCACGTCGCCGCCTGCGTCCACCCCGCCGTCGTCGCGCACACCGGGGCCGCCCGGAGTCGTCAGCCCGGCGATACGCCCGGGCGACGGGATGAACCCGGCGTCCGCATCCTCGGCGTACACACGGCATTCCAGGGCGTGACCACGCGGGTTGATCAGTTGATCCGGATCGAGGGTGAGCGGCTCTCCCGCGGCAATGCGAATCTGCCACGACACGAGGTCCACGCCGGTGACCGCTTCGGTGATCGGATGCTCGACCTGAAGCCGGGTGTTCATCTCCAGAAAATAGAACGCACCGTCTGCGTCGAGAAGAAACTCGATCGTTCCAGCGTTGGTGTATCCGGCGGCGCGCGCCACGGCCGTCGCCGCTTCCGCGAGCCGTCTCCGCAACGCCGGAGACACTGCGGGCGACGGGGTTTCTTCGAGGACCTTCTGTTGCCGGCGCTGAATCGAGCACTCGCGCTCGACGAACGGCAGCACCGTCCCGTGCTGGTCCGCGAGCAGCTGCACTTCGATATGGCGAGGCCGCTCGAGACGGCGTTCCAGATACACGGCTCGCATCGCCGAACGCGCTCGACGCCTCGGCCCGCGCTCCGCGGACCGCATCCGCCAGCTCCGAGGCATCTCGGACGACGCGCATCCCTTTACCGCCGCCGCCGGCCACGGCCTTGACCATCAGCGGATAGCCGATCGGCGCCGCCACGTCGTTCAGCTGCTCGGGACCAATATCCGAGGCCAATGGACCATCAGTGCCGGGAACGACCGGCACACCCGCGCTGGCGGCCAGGCGCCGGGCTTCGGTCTTACTGCCCATCAGCGAGATCGACTCCGGGGTCGGGCCGATGAAGACGAGCGACGCATCACGGCACGCCGCAGCGAACGCCGGCGTTCTCTGACAGAAATCCATAGCCGGGATGCACGGCGTCCGCCCCCGCGGCTCTGGCCGCGTCGATCAGACGATCGCTGCGCAGATAGCTCTCGGACGCCGGCGCCGCACCAATCCAGCAGGCCTCGTCGGCCGCTCTCACGTGCCGCGACGAGCGATCCGCGTCCGAATAGACGGCCACCGATGCCAGGCCGAGGTCGCGGCAGGCACGCGCGATTCGCACCGCGATCTCACCGCGGTTGGCGATCAGAATCTTGTGCAAGGCTAGAGAATTCTAGCACTTACAAGGGAATGTTCCCGTGCTTCTTGGGGGGATTTCTCTCGCGTTTCGTTTCGAGAGACGCCAGTGCCGTGATGAGTTTCCGGCGCGTCTCGCGCGGCATGATGATCTCGTCGACGAAGCCGCGCTGCGCAGCGATGAACGGATTGGCAAACGTCTTCCGATATTCGTCGATGCGCGCGGCGCGCACCTCCTCGGGGGCGACAGCCGCTTCGATCTCGCGCCGGTAGAGGATGTTGACCGCACCTTCGGCGCCCATCACCGCGATCTCGGCCGTCGGCCACGCCAGGTTCACATCAGTGCGAATGTGCTTGCTCGACATCACGCAGTACGCACCGCCGTACGCCTTGCGCGTGATGACCGTGATTTTCGGCACCGTTGCTTCGGCAAACGCGAACAGCAGCTTGGCGCCGTGGCGGATGATGCCGCCGAATTCCTGTGCGGTACCGGGCAGAAAGCCGGGAACGTCCTCGAACGTCACCAGCGGAATGTTGAACGCATCGCAGAAGCGGACAAAGCGCGCCCCCTTGACCGAGGCATCGATGTCCAGCGTGCCGGCGAGATGCGCCGGCTGATTGGCGACGATGCCGACCGGGCGGCCTCCGAGCCGCGCAAATCCGACGATCAGGTTCCGGGCGAAGTGCTCGTGCACCTCGAGAAACGTCTCCACGTCGATGACACGGGTGATGACGTCGAGCATGTCGTACGGCTGGTGCGGCGCCGGCGGCACGATCGAATCGAGCGCCTCGGCGGCGCCTTCGGGCGGCGCCTGCGCCTCGACGCGAGGCGGATCGTCGAGATTGTTGGCAGGCAGAAACGAGAGGAGCTCGCGAATCAGCAGCAGGCAGTCGCGATCGCTGTCGGCGGCGAAGTGCGCGACACCGCTCCGCTCGTTGTGCGTCATCGCCCCGCCGAGCTCCTCCTTGGTCACGTCTTCGTGCGTGACCGCGCGGATCACGTCGGGCCCGGTCACGAACATGTAGCTCGTGTCCTTGACCATCACGGTGAAGTCGGTGATCGCCGGCGAATAGACGGCACCACCCGCGCACGGTCCCATGATGGCGGAAATCTGCGGGACGACGCCGGACGCCAGTGTGTTGCGGAGGAAGATGTCGGCGTAGCCGCCGAGCGACATGACGCCTTCCTGAATGCGCGCGCCGCCGGAGTCGTTCAGGCCGACGATGGGCGCGCCCATCTTCACCGCCAGATCCATGATCTTGACGATCTTTGCCGCGTTGGTCTCGGAGAGGGAGCCGCCGAAGACGGTGAAGTCCTGGGCAAACGCGAAGGTGAGACGGCCGTTCACCAGACCGCTGCCGGCGATGACGCCGTCACCGGGAATGAGCTGGTCGGCCATGCCGAAGTCGAGGCACCGGTGCGTGACCAGCGCATCGATCTCGGTGAAAGTACCGGGATCGAACAGCTGCTCGATGCGTTCGCGCGCCGTCAGCCGGCCCGATTCGCGCTGGCGCTGGAGGCGCTCCTCTCCGCCACCGAGCGCGGCCCGCCGCTGCAGTTCGGCGAGCCGGCTCGAGTACACCCGGTCTCATCTCCATGCGCGCGCTCAGTGCGTCAGGCGCGCTGACCGGCAGCGGCCTGCGCCTTCTCCCAATCCTTCAGGAAGCGCTCGAGGCCGAGATCGGTCAGCGGGTGCTTGAAGCACTGTTCGATGACCGCGGGCGGCGCCGTCACCACGTCGGCGCCCATGCGGGCCGCCTCGATGACATGAATCGGATGGCGGACGCTGGCCACCAGCACCTCGGTCGAGTAATCGAAGTTGTCGAAGATGTCGACGATCTCGCGGATCAGATTCATCCCGGTCGTCCCCACGTCGTCGAGACGCCCGACGAACGGACTGACGTAGGACGCGCCCACCTTGGCGGCGAGCCACGCCTGCGTCGCCGAGAAGATGAGCGTGACGTTGACGCGAATGCCCTCTGACGCCAACGTCTTGCACGCCTTGACGCCGTCCTTGGTGAACGGCACCTTGACGACGATGTGCTCGTCGATCGACGCCAGGTCGCGGCCTTCGCGAATCATGCCGGCGGTGTCGGTGGCCACCACTTCAGCACTGACCGGCCCCTTCACCACCTGGCAGATCTGCTTCATGATCTGGCGGTAGTCGCCGCTTTCCTTGGCCATCAGCGACGGATTGGTGGTGACGCCGTCGAGGATCCCGATGGCCGCAAGGGCTTCGATCTCCTTCAGGTTTCCTGTATCGACAAACAGTTTCATGACCGTGTTTCCTCCGGCAGCGCCGGTTCTCCGATGTTCACGCAGCCTGCCCGCCGGAGCCTTGGCGAAGGCGGGCTCAGCGCGCGGTCGCTTCACCCCGGTCCGAGGCCGCACTGCGATTCGACGCCGAATCGACGGCGACCACGGCGTATGCGTAGCGCACTCCGGGTGTGACGTTTCGATCGACGAACCGCATCTCCCGTGATGGGTGTGGCGGTAATCGGTTGCAGTGTGTCATCGCCCGCGGTCCCACGCAAGACCAGGTATCCCGCCAGGTCGGACTCGACGTTGGGCATCCATTCGACCGTGATCTCGCCACTGCCGGGCACCACCCTGGATGTCGCCCGGCGCGGCAGGCGCAAACGTGTCTCGCGGCCGCTCGCAGGCGGCAGCCGACGGCAGCCCCTCACTCAGCTCCGCCGCGGCGCCACGAACGGCACGCACGCGGTAACAGGCGAGCTCGCCGAAACGAACCGGCTCGGAATACGTGGCGCTGTCGATCGGCGCCGGGTTCAGCGGCTTTGGCGCCGGCGTCACACCGTCGGAGGGCGGGCGACTGCAGAGGGCGTCTGAGCATCCGTGTAGACGTTGTACCGGGCGGTGCCCGCAACCGTGTTCCACGTCACGGTCAGCGCCTGCTCGGTGTAGGTGACCCGCAGATTGCCGGGCGCCTCCGGCAACGCCGCGAGTGACACCGACGCAATCGTGCCAGAGGGGCCCGGACGCTTGCGCGCGTCGCGCGTGAACGCCATGTAGTAGCGGCGAATGGGCCGGCGGGGTGGCAGCACTCGCCTGGGCCGAGGCATCGGGGGCGGCCGGACGCCCTGGCTCGGACTGCGGCGCGGGCGCCGCGACACTCGGCGGCGGCGCGACCGGCGTGGCCGGCGCGACAGGCGTAGCCGGCGTGGCCGACGCGACAGGCGTGGGCGGCGGGGCAACACAACCGGCACGAACATGTCGTCGGTCAGCATCTCGGGCACCGTCACTTCGTCTCCCGGGGAAGCCCCTGGACTGGCGGGAGCCGTCGGACGCTGCGTGGATGGCGACGTGGAAGCCACGGCAATCGTCGCCACGGTCTTGCCACGCTCGAGGAAGACGGCGCGCGACGGTGGCCGTTCGGCGGTCAGTGCGACGACCTCGACTGCCGAAATGTCGACGGGCGTGGAACCGTCGACATTTCGCGCGGGTACGCGAAGCGTGACGTAGACGTCGTTGCCGGCGCGCCGGGTTGCCACCACGGCCACAGCTTCGGGAATGCGAACCAGCGGCGGGAGCGGCGGTCCCTTCTTGCCGCAGCCGGCGGCGAGGGCGGCGCCAAGCAGCAGCACGGCCACCGTGTGGCGGAGCGCGCACTCGCGGGTGCGGCTCGACCTGTCCGCCGGAGCTTCAGCGAAGGCGGACACGCGGAACGGACGGCCGACACGCGAGCCGCAGTGGTGCATCTACTGCGACGATATCGCAGCCTGCGCGTCGCGCGCCTGCTCCCGCATCGGTTCGGCCGCCGGGTCCACCGGCTGTCGCCGCACCATGTCCGGAGTGCGGAACCGGCGCACGTCGATGCCGTAGCCACGCACCTTGTAGTTGAGGATGCGCTCGGTGGTGTCGAGGAGGCGCGCCGCCTTGGCCCGGTTGCCGCGGGTCGTCTTCAACGCATCCTGAATCAGATCGCGCTCGAACCCGGCGACCGCGTCCTTGAGCGACACGCGGGTGACCGTCCCCGATGAATCCGCGGTCTGCAGCGACGGCGGCAGGTGATGGCCGTGAATCACGGCGCCGTCGCACACCAGCACTGCACGCTCGAGCGCGTTCTCCAGCTCGCGGACGTTGCCGGGCCAGTGATAGGCCATCAGCATGTCGATCGCCGGGGTCGAGATCCGCTTGATCACCTTGCCGTGCTCGCGGGAAAACTTCTCGAGAAAGTGGTCGGCCAGCAGCAGCAGGTCGGCCTTCCGGTCGCGCAGCGGCGGCACGAAGATGGTGAAGACGTTGAGCCGGTAGTACAGGTCCTCGCGGAACGTACCGTCGGCAATCGCCTTCTCCATGTCCTTATTGGTGGCGGCGATCAGGCGGACGTTGACCTTCACCGAATCGGTGCCGCCCAGGCGCTCGAACTCGCGCTCCTGCAGCACCCGCAGCAGCTTGACCTGGGTGCTCAGGTTGATGTCGCCGATCTCGTCGAGGAACAGCGTGCCGCCCTCGGCCATCTCGAAGCGGCCCTTCTTGCGGCCGGTGGCGCCGGTGAACGCGCCCTTCTCGTAGCCGAACAGCTCCGATTCGATCAGCGTATCGGGCAGGGCGGCGCAGCTCACCTTGACGAACGGCTTCTTCGCGCGCAGCGAGTTGTAGTGGATGGCGTGCGCGATCAGCTCCTTGCCGGTGCCCGACTCGCCGCGGATCAGCACCGTCGTGTTGGTCTGCGCGACCTGCGCCACCTGCTCGTACATCTGCCGCGTCGGTCCGCTGGTGCCGATGATGTTCGAGAAGTCGTAGCGCTCCCGCAGTTCCTGACGCAGGTGGGTGTTCTCGTCGAGCAGGCGCCGCCGCTCTTCTTCGACCAGGCGTTGCACGTTCAGCGCCTGCGCAATCATCGAGCTGACGATGCCGAAGAACTTCACGCTGCTGTCGTAGTCGCGCTCGGCCTTGAACCGGAGATCGACGGCGAGCGCACCGACCGCCTGACGGTTCATCGTAATCGGCACGCAGACGAAGCTCAGTTCCTGCTTCGGATGATCGGGGCGGCGGGGCGCCAGATTGAGGAACGCCGGTTCGCGGCTGACGCGCGGCACGACAATCGGCTTGCCGCTCTCGACCACCTTCCCGGTGATGCCTTCCCCGAGCTTGAAACGGACGGTACGCGCCCGATCCTCGAAGCCCTCGGCGGCTTCGACGAGCAGTTCGCCGTCGCGCAGCAGCGTCACCATGCCGCGAACGACGCTGTGATGACGAATGAGCGTGGCGAGCACCCGCTGCATCGCGGACTTGAGATTGAGCGTGCCCGATAACGCCTGGCTCATCTCCAACAGGGTCGAGAGGCGGCGGGCATCGCGCGCGGCGGCGGTGGCATCGGCTCCGGACTTGGCGGCGGGCATAGCAGGTCTCCTACATTTCTGGGCGCTAAGGCGATGTTCCGGACAATCCGCGTCTCGCTCCGACAGGGGAGGACGCGTCAACCCGCCTGGCACGTCACGGGGCCTGCGGCTGGAAGGCGGCGAGCGCCTTCCATCTTGATACCTTTTTGTCTCAGCTCGAAAGACGCGTCACTTTTTTGTGTCTTTTGAGCCCGAGATACGAACACGCCCATTCTACCGGATTCCACCAACAATGCGAATAAAACCCGCCCGTTCCCCACGGGAATCCGCGTGGCGCGCCGCTTGCGATGCGAGAACCGGCAACATGCGCCACACGATGTTGCCCGCAATCGTTCTCGCCCTGCTCGTGGCCGTCACGGTGCACGGCGAAGGCCCGCCGTCCGCGCCGCACGTCCGCATCGTCGATCGCGACCTCCGCCACCTGCTTCAGGCCGGTCTCGCAGTGTCGCCGACCTTGCGGGCGCTGGTGGCCCGCCTCGAGCGCTCCGACGTCGTCGCCTACGTGCGCGTCGACGCGATGCGCGACGGCCTCGCCGGCAGACTGCAGTTCATCAACGCGTCGGCCGGTGCCCGCTACGTGCTGATTCGCGTCGCCCGACTACCAAGGCGCAGCCGCCAGCTGGCGCTGCTCGCACACGAACTGCACCACGCCGGCGAAGTGGCCAGCGCTCCGCACGTCGTCGACGTGCAGACCTTGACGCAGGAATACGAGCGCATCGGACATGCGAGCCGCCACCGCCGCGACGGGGCACGCAGCTTCGAAACCGCCGGCGCCATCGCCGCCGGCGATCAGGTGCTGAAAGAACTGAACGGACGCGACCCGGGTCCACGACGCCGACCGCATGCAGAGGTCGCAGCGCTGGCCATGGCGCCCGGCGTCGAGGTCGATGATTGATTGCAGGTGAATGGCCGGGGGTCAATCCCCGGCCCACGGCATCGGAGCTCGTGCGTGACGCCCGCTCAGAGGATGTAGCGCGAGCGATCCTCGTTCTTGACGATGTCCGCCAGCATGCGGTCCACGTAGGCCTGAGTCGATCGTCACGGCGCGCTCGGCCGAGTCCGGAGCATCGAACGACAGCTCGTCGAGGAGCCGTTCCATCACCGTGTGCAGGCGCCGTGCGCCGATGTTCTCGGTGCCGTCGTTCACGCGGGCGGCGAAGTCGGCGATGCGCTCGATGGCGTCCGTCGTGAAGGTCACGGCCACGTCCTCGGTGCGAGCAGCGCCGATGTACTGGGCCACCAGCGCGTTGCGCGGCTCGGTCAGGATGCGCACGAAGTCGTCGCGCGTCAGCGGCTCGAGCTCGACGCGGATTGGAAACCGTCCCTGCAGCTCCGGAATCAGGTCCGATGGCTTCGACACGTGGAAGGCGCCGGCGGCGATGAACAGGATGTGATCCGTCTTCACCATGCCGTGCTTCGAGTTCACCGTCGTGCCTTCGATGATCGGCAGAATGTCGCGCTGGACGCCCTCGCGGCTGACGTCGGGGCCATGACCGCTGGCGCCGTCACGGCTCGCAATCTTGTCGATCTCGTCGATGAAGATGATGCCGGCCTGCTCCACCCGCTGCACGGCCGTCCGGCTCACCGATTCCATGTCCACCAGGCGGCCCTGCTCCTCGTCGATCATGTGGGCCCAGGCCTCCGGCACGCGCATCCGCCGCATCTTCGTGCGGCCCTGGATGGCGCTCATCATGTCCTTGATGTTCATCCCGATGTCGTCGAGCGAGCCGCCCGACGGCAAACGACGGCATGGTCGACTCGCGGACCTCGATCTCCACCACGCGTTCGTCGAGGCGATGCTCACGCAATTGTTCGCGCATCCGCTCGCGCGTCCGCTCATCGCTGGCGCTCGGCGTCTCGCCCGGCATCAGCGGCCGTGACGGCGGCAGCAGCAGATCGAGCAGGCGCTCCTCCGCCGCCGCGCGCGCCTTGTCCTGCACCTCCTCGCCCTTCTCCGCGCGGACCATGTCCACGGCCAGCTCCACCAGATCGCGAACCATCGACTCGACGTCGCGACCGAC
Organism: Euzebyaceae bacterium; assembly: GCA_963829805.1. Lineage (GTDB taxonomy): Bacteria > Actinomycetota > Nitriliruptoria > Euzebyales > Egibacteraceae > CAWHJR01. The sequence continues at coordinate 4,653,430 of CAWHJR010000002.1, read as the reverse complement.
GTAGCCCGACCTCCGTGAACTTGGAGGCTTCGACCTTGATGAACGGCGACTGCGCCAGTCGCGCCAGCCGGCGCGCAATCTCGGTCTTACCGACGCCGGTCGGCCCGATCATGAGGATGTTCTTCGGCGTCACCTCCTGCGCCATCTCCGGCGCAAGGCGCTGACGTCGAACACGGTTGCGAAGCGCAATGGCGACAGCGCGCTTGGCATTGGCCTGCCCGACGACGTACTTGTCGAGCTCCCGTACGATCTGACGCGGCGTCAGGCTGTCGATGGACGTGGCGGTGCGTTCTGGCAGCGAGATCGGCATGACCGGACTTACAGTTCCTCGATGGTGAGATTCCGATTGGTATAGATGCAGATGTCGGCGGCGATGGTCATCGCCTCTTCGACTATCTGACGCGCGTCGAGCGCGCTGTGGTGCACCAGCGCGCGTGCGGCGGCCATCGCGAACGGCCCACCTGAGCCGACCGCCACGATGCCGTCGTCGGGCTCGATCAGATCGCCCGTGCCCGACAGCAGGAACGTCCTGGAGGCATCGGCCACGATCATCATCGCTTCGAGCCGACGCAGCAGCCGGTCCGTCCGCCAGTCGCGGGCGAGTTCGACCGCCGATCGTTCCAGATTGCCGCGATACTGCTCGAGCTTTGCCTCGAAGCGCGAGAAGAGGGCAAACGAATCTGCCGCCGAGCCGGCGAAGCCCGCGAGGATGGAAGAATTGTGCAGGCGGCGGATCTTCCGCGCTCCCTGCTTGAGCACGGTGGCGCCAAGCGTCACCTGGCCATCACTGGCCATGACTGTCCTGGACTTGTGCCGGACGGCCAGAATCGTCGTTGCGCGAATCACGTGGTCAGTATACAAACTGACCTGAGCGCCGCCGCAGCCTCCAGAAGTGGACGAATCGATGAACTTCGGCGAGGACACTGCGCTGACGATGTGCCCAGCCACACAGTGATTTGGCGCAGAATTTCACCTGAAATGCCGCCGTACGGCTGGCAGTAGAGTTGCTCCCGTCAAATGACATGCGTGCCTTATTTTCGGTTCTGGCGATCACGATTCTGACGGCGTCGATGGCGTCGGCTCAGCACAGAGCCCGCCTCGGACCTGGTCAGGCTCCTTCTGCCCCGGCCCCATCCGCTCCCTCAGGCGGCTCGGGTGGCGGTGGCGGCTCGGCACCGTCCGCACCGCGAGCAACGCCGAGAGACTCGGGCCCATCACGCAGTCCGGTGTCGTCGGGGCCCGACCGATCCTCGTCTTCGGGCGGCTCACGCGAGAGCTCGCGCAGCGCCGCCGCACCACGCAGTGCGTCATCGCCGGTGATCCGCGAGTCGTCTCCTGTGAACCGCGGCTCCTTCTTCGGTATTCGTGAGTCGTCTCCGGTGGTTCGTGAATCGTCTCCGGCGAATCGCGGCTCGTCTCCGTGATTCGTGAGTCATCGCGTGTGACGCCTGAGTCGTCGCGCGTGATTCGCGAGTACCCGCCATCGGCGAACGGTGACTTCCTCTTCGCGCGTGCGGCGCCGCGCCGTGAGTCACCAACCGCAAATCAGGCAACGACGTCACGTCCGTCGAGCGACAGCGCCGGCCAGCTCACGGCTGGCGAACGCAACCGCGCGACGCCGAACAGCCGATCGATTCAGGAACGAGGCGCAGACAACACGCGAGCGTCTGTGGCCGTTCCCCGCGGAAATAACGGCAATGGCAACAACGGCCTCGGCAACAACGGCTAGCAACGGCATCGCGACACGGGAACAACGGCAATGCCAACGGCCACCAACCGCCGCCTGACGCCGAATTCGACGCCCGTCAATGCGCAGAAAATGGCCGCGCGGCCACGCGGAGACGACTACGGCTACACGGGACTCAAGGCCGTGCCGCGTCACGCCAACGATCCGAACTGGAGCCACGGCTACTACTATCCGAAGCGGTCCCACTACGTCGCGGCGCCGCACCACTATTACTACAACCACTATTACTACTATCCGCACCACGTCTACCCGTACGGCTACGGCGCGTGGGGCCTCGGCTACTTCTACTACAACCCGTACGCGTGGGCGCCGGTCGCGCACATCCACTACGACGGATACTCGTATGGTTACGGGTATGGATATTCGACCGGCGAGCTCCGGCTGCAGGTGCGTCCGAGTTTCGCCGAGGTGTACGTAGACGGCTACTACGCGGGCCAGGTCGACGAGTTCGACGGCTCCTTCCAGTCGCTGCGGCTCGAGGAAGGCGAGTACCCACATCGAGATCATGGCGGCCGGATACGACACGATTGCCTTCGACGTTCGGATTCAACCGGGACGGAAGATCACCTACCGCGGCGAGCTGTTCGCCGAACTGCAGCCCTAAGGATACTGCCGGGCCGGCTTCGCAGCCTGCGCAAGGGCGGGTCCTTTCTTGACCGCCGGAGCCCGGAGGGCGAAGGTGGTCGGTCGACCCGCCGCCGTCAGTGCCGGCGCCGGAACAGCAGATACAACGGAATCCCGAGCAGAATGACGATGACGCCAAAGCCCGTCGTCTTGGGATCGTTGAGAAGCCCATTGAGCAGGATCAGGGCGCTCGCCAGCACGTAGATCGCCGGCGCCACCGGATAACCCCACGCACGGAACGGCCGCTCGGCATTCGGTTCGCGGGCGCGCAACACGAACAGCGCCACCACCGCCACCCCCGAGAACAGCACGATCGAAAATCCTGTGTAAGTGACGAGCGCGTCAGCGCCCGCCGTCAACACGAGCAGCGAGCTCCACGTCGCCTGCGCCAGGATCGAGACCGCCGGCGTCTTGTAGCGCGAATGCACCGACGCCGCGCGCTCGAAGAACACGCCGTCCCGTCCCATGGCGAAGTAGACCCGCGGTCCGGCAAACGTCATGGCACTGATACTGGCCAGCAGGCTGACGATCGATACGATCGCCATGATGTTGCCCGCCGTCTGCCCGAGCAGCCGATCGGCAATGAGGTCGAGCATGCTGCCCTTGACGTTCGCGAGCTGGTCCACCGGGATGACGTAGATGTAGAGAGCATTCAGGAGCAGATAAAGAACGACAACCGCGCCTGTCCCGATGGCCAGAGCACGCGGAACGTTGCGTCCGGGGTCGCGGACTTCCTCCGCAACGTACGAGGCCGCATTCCACCCCGAGGTACGTGAACATTACGGGAATGAGTGCGAGGAGCCAGCCCTTGAGCACGACGTCGCCGCCCTGCGTCAGATTTTCGGCACTGCCGTGGCCGAGCGAGAAGCCAAACGCGATGAAGAGCAGCAGCGCCGACACTTTCAGCGTCGCGAGGATGTTGCCGACCAGGCGTCCCGGGCCCACACCGCGCAGGTGCACCCACGCCATGCCGTAGATTGCGGCGAGCGCCACCACGGTCTGCGGCGAGACACTTACCGTCAGCGTGCCTGGAATGATCGGAACGGAGAGGAACGGCGTGCTGTTGCCGGCACCGGGAAAGAAGCGTCCGAGATAGGACGCCAGGATGACCGCCGACGAGGCTATGGCGCCCGAGAATCCGGCAATGAACGACGTCCAGCCGCTGAGAAACGCCGCGAGCCGGCCGAACGCCTCGCGCAGGTAGACGTATTCGCCGCCGGCACGCGGACGCAGGGCGGCGAGCTCCGCATAGGCCATCGCCCCCGCAAATGCCAGCAGCCCGCCAGCCGCCCACGTGGACAGGAATGGCAGGGCCGCCGGAACGGCAGCGGCGATCTGCGGCGGGGTGAACAGGATTCCGCCACCGATGACGTTGGAAACGATGAGAGCAGCGGCGTCGAGGGGACCGAGGCGGCGCTCGAGAACGCGTTCGTTGGTTGTCGTCACGAGTGCGGCGATTATACGGGCGGGCTCGCCTGCATCGCGACGAAATCCGTGCCCACCGGGAGGCTGGCAGTCGGGCGGCGCGCCCGATCCGGTCGCCCGATTCAATGAGATGGGGGTTGCAGTTAGCGCTGGCCGTCGTGAGGGCCGGCCGGCGGCCGCGGAAACGTCGGAACGACACCGTCCTTCAGCGTGGCGAAGGACCCCCGAGCGACATCGAGGCCCGAGGCTCCGAGGCGCTGAGGGTTTCAGGCGATGGTTCGTTCTGCCATGGCCTGTCAGCGGTTGATCGGTGCCCGCTCGATCTGGAACACGCCCATCGGCGCCCACTGACGGCGCCGGTGCTTGCCGAGGATGGTGATGTTGCGGTCCACGAACGCGCTGTTCTTCAACATCTGAAGCCGCGTCTCGGTGCCGGTGAACCCGAACCGGGAACGCAGCACGATCGGCTCGCTGGTCGCGCCGGCATCGAGCGGCCGATTCGAGGCGATAGCGCGGACGTAGTGCTCGTCCACGATGATGTTGTCGTCCAGCTTGCGGAAGACCCCGTTCACTTCGACGGACGCAATCGGCCGCTGGGAGACGTTTTTCAGCCGGAAGGAAATGCCAGGAACGATCTTGATTTGGGTGCGTCCACACGGCCCGGCGTCGAACCAGCCGCTGTGGACGTCGACGATCTGCAGATCCGTGCGCACGTCGCGCGATTCGCACGCGGCCACCGCCAGCGCGGCGGCCAGTGCCAGAACCAGCCTCTTTGTCATCCCCCGAGTGTAGGACACCATGCCCCTGTCAGACACCGGGGGCGGCGGAGGGTTCCGTGACGCCCGTCAGTCTTCCCAGGACGTGACCGACTTCCGCGCCTGCTCCAAGCGTGAGTCTTTCCCTCGTGAAAGGCGGCGAGATCGCTGCCCTTGACGCGTGAAGTAAACCGTGTGGAACTCGGTGGAGCTGCTTGGAAAACGCGGATCCGGCTGGCCGTCGATCGCGTGCGGCCACCGTCAGGTCTGGCCCGGCGCGAGCGCGGAGGTCCCTGCTTATCGAGAGCATCGCATCAATCACGAGGGCAGTCTTCACTTCGCGCGTGTAGACCGCGTCCGGGTCGAAGTCGAGATCAGGATCGATATGGCGACGGTGGAGGCCGTCGGCGGCTACCACCGAGGCAGTGGCGCGTCGGCCGTAGACGTCGGTGTCAAGCCCCGACGCAGTCGACCGTCACATGCGGCCGCCGCGCCTGCCTGCGCTGCTGCACCAGTCAAAACTGCGTGATGCCCATAGACTCGTCGGCGGCAATCGACGGTACCCGCACCCGGAAGAACGGACCCTCGTCGAACCTGTGGCCCTCGACATCGGCGAGACCGGCGAGGATCAGACTCAGCCGCGGCGACTCCGCTGGACCTGCCTCAGCATCGCATTCGCGCCGATCTGTATCGCTTGACGAAGTTCACCCATGAAGAATCGAACTGTTGACGGTCTGCCCGCATCGCGTACCTGTTGCGTCTGCGCGACGCCAGGCGCTGCCACGCCACCACTACCGCCATCGACGTACCAGGCCTTCACACGGCTTTACTCCTGAACGTATCCATGGGATCGACCTACTCCTCGCGCTTGCAGCCCGAACCGTGCAAATCCAGCGGCTCCTGAAGCCCGCTCGACGCGCCACCTGTCGTCGCATATTCTCAGTGCGCGTCTCCTCGTTGAACTCGAGGATCCGTTCGGCCAGCAGGATCCGGTTGCGCCGTTCGCTGTCGCGAATCTCGCGGCGCACCCACGTCACCATCGCTTGACGCGACGAGTCGTCCCACGCGGCCGGCGCCGTCTGTGAGGACTTGGCCTCGATGTCGCGCACCCGCTGGTCCAGGCGAGTCACTCGGCGCGATCGAGTCCCGTCACGTCGGCGGCAGGGGGTGCCGCAACCGCCGCCGCGGAGCGGGAGAGAGTGGCGCCCAGACCCGTGCCCGACGGCAAATATGACAACCGCGGCGGCCAGCTGCCACGCCGGAAACGGATTCGACCACCACGAGCACGCGTGGCGCTGACGTCGGATTGCCCGTCAGCCGGAAGTCGAGCCTCGCATCTGGCGGCGTCCAGGCGGAGAGCTGCTGTCGCGTGACCGACAGCGCTCCTACTTCCGCCGCACAGGCCGAACAGATTGCGAGATGTGCCGCGATGGCTGCGCGTTCGTCGGTTTCACACTCTTCGTAGAGGAAACCGACGAGCGCCTCAGTGTCGCCGCAGTGAAAAGTGTCACCCATAACCATTTCCCCAACCTACCTGCCAGCTACTGTGCCTGCCGCTACTTCTCTAGACTCGTTTCCCGGCCGTCCGGACGTGTCCATTCCGCTCCAGCTGTCGTCTGAGCACCGTCAGGCCCTGGTAGAGCCGCGTTTTGACCGTGCTCAGCGGGCACCCCTGGAGGTCCGCAATCTCCTGGAACGTCAGCCCGTGATACTCCTTCAAGATAATCGCCGTCCGCTGCTCCTCGGGCAGAAACTCCATTGCCTTTTCGACCACCAGCGTCAATTCACGCCGTGCTGCCAGGTCTTCGATCGTCTCGACCGGACCGACCGCGGCGGCCAGCTCCATCGGATCGGTGTCCTCCGGCATCTGCGATACCGGGGCCCGGCGGTGCCGGCGAATCCAGTCGCGGCATAGATTTAGCGTGATTCGATACAACCACGACGAGAATTTTGCCTGGCCCTTGAAGCCCGGCAGGGCGCGGAACGCCCGCAGAAACGCCTCCTGGCAGACGTCGCGGGCCTCTTCCTCCCGGCCGATGACCCGGTACGCCAGGGCGTAGATCGGCCGCTCCCATCTCAGGATGAGCTGATTGAAGCTTTCATGATCGCCGCCTCTCGAGCGAGCGACGAGTTCCTCATCGGTCCACGTCATGCGGGCGTTTGCCAGGGTCCGGCCCGGGCATCATTTAGACGGCGATATCGCCGGCTCGGCCGGGGTTTCAATCATAGGGCGTAAGTTCTTCCGGCGCTGCCGCTTAGACCCGTCCGAATCGGCCCGCCATGCTGTAAAATGACCACGTTTTGTCCGGACACCTCACTCACGACGACATTTTCCTGACGACGGAAGAGGTCCTCGAGTACCTCCAGGTCAACCTGCGCACCGTCTACCGCCTGATCAAGGCCGGCAAGATTCCGGCTGTTCGAGTGGGTCGCCAATGGCGGTTCCGCAAACGGGACATCGACGCGTGGCTGGACGGCCAGCGCGCCGCACCGCCGGTACCCGCAGCGGTACACCCGATTTCGGGAGCGTCACACGCGACGCGCGGATGCTACCGCGTGCTCGTCGTCGACGACGAATCGAGCATCCGCGAGATGCTGTCCAAGACGCTGGCGCTGGCCGAGTACGATGTCGATACCGCTCCGGACGCCGTCGCCGCGCTCGACATGCTGCGCATGTCGCAGGCGGACTACGACCTGCTCATCGCCGACCTGAAGATGCCGGGGATGGACGGCCTGACGCTGATCCGCCAGGTCAAGCAGCTCGCTCGGGACTGCCGGTCATCATCATCACCGGCTTCTCGACCGAGTCGAGCGCCATCGAAGCGGTGAATCTCGGCGTGTCCGGCTACCTGACCAAGCCCTTCCGCGTACCGCAGGTGCTCGCTGCTGCCGCCAAGGCGATGGGCGTTTCGGCCGCCTGACGTCACTTCGTGACGCAGGCGTCACACGTTGGCAGCGGCTGCCCTCAGGCGCCCTGGGCCGGCTACAGCCGGCCCCCACATCGATTCTGGCGGCGATGCGCAATCTGCAGTGATCCAACTCTCGGCACTCACCAAGGCATTCGGCGATCGCATGCTGCTCGATGACGTGACGTGGCAGATCGGCGACGGCGACCGCGTCGGCCTGTGCGGACCGAACGGCGCCGGCAAGACGACGCTGCTGAAGATGCTGGCGGGCCTCGACGAGCCTGACGCCGGCGACATCGTCAAGCCCGCCGCGCTGACGATCGGCTACCTGCCGCAGGACGGCCTGACCCATGCCGGCCGCACGCGTGTTCGAGGAAGCCAGCAGCGCGTTCCAGCCGCTGCTCGACATGAAGGCCGAGATGCACGACATCGAGCATCGGCTGGCCGAGCGACCGTCCCGAAGGCGAGCCACGACGCGCTGCTCGTCGCGCTACAGCGAGCTGCAGGACCGGTTCCGGCTCGGCGACGGCTACAGCATGGACCTGCAGATCGCGACGGTGCTGCGCGGCCTCGGGTTCGCGCCGGACGACGTCGACCGGCCGTGCGAAACGTTCTCGGGCGGCTGGCAGATGCGCATCGCGCTCGCCAAGCTGCTGCTCGGACGGCCGAATCTGCTGCTGCTCGACGAGCCGACCAACCATCTCGATCTCGACGCGCGCAACTGGCTCGAGGAATATCTGACCGGGTATCCGTACGCCGTCATCCTGGTCTCGCACGATCGCTACTTCCTCGACGCCGTCGTCACCCGCATCACCGATCTCGAACCTGCGGACGCTCACCGACTACGTCGGCAACTACAGCAAGTACGTCGAGCAGCGCGACGCGATGCTCGAGCGGCTGCGCCAGGCCAAGCGCGAGCAGGACGAGGAAGTCGCGCGCGTGAAGATGTTCATCGATCGGTTCCGCTACCAGGCGACGAAGGCCGCGCAGGTGCAGAGCCGCATCAAGATGCTCGAGAAGGTCGTGCCGATCGAGGTGCCGCCGGAGCGCAAGCGGATCCACTTCACGTTTCCGGCGTGCGCCAAGAGCGGCCGCACGGTGTTCGAGCTGCAAGCACGCGCGCAAGGCCTACGGTCCGGTCACGGTGTTCCGCGATCTGTCACTGCACATCGAGCGCGGCGACCGCATCGCGCTCGTCGGGCCGAACGGCGCCGGCAAGTCGACGCTGATGCGCATGCTGTCGGGCGACGAAGCGCCGGACGACGGGACGCCGCATCGTGGGACATCAGGTGGTCACGGAGTACTTCGCGCAGGACGAAGCGACCCGGCTCGATCCGACGCTGACGGTCTACGAGACGCTCCAGGCAGGCTCGCCGACCGACATGGTGCCGGCGATCCGCAACATCCTCGGCGGCTTTCTCTTCTCCGGCGACGACGTCTACAAGAAGGCGGGCGTGCTCTCGGGCGGAGAGCGGACACGGCTGGCCGTCGCGCGCATGCTGCTGCGGCCGTCGAACACGCTGCTGCTCGACGAGCCGACCAACCATCTCGACCTCGACTCGAAGGACGTCCTGCTCGACGCGCTCGAGGACTACGGCGGCACGCTGATCATCGTGTCGCACGACCGCTACTTCGTCGAGAAGCTGGCGACGAAGATCATCGAGATCGGCCATGGCCAGGCGGTCGTCTATCCCGGCACCTACCCTGAGTTCCTGTGGAGCAAGGCACAGTCGGAAAAACCGACCGCGGCCAAGCCCACGCCGGCAACGCCGCCGAAAGCGCAGCCCGCCCGCGGCGCCTCGGCAAAGCCGGTGCAACCGAGGCCGCAACGCAGACGCGCCCGCCGCCGGCGCCCGACCGCGAGGCGCGCAAGCGTCAGGACGCCGAGCGTCGTAAGCAGCAGCGCGCGCGCGAATCGCTGCAGCGACGTATCGCCGAGCTCGAAGGCGCGCATTGCGACTCGGGAAGCCGAGGTCAAGGAGCTCGAAGGCAGCGATGGCGGCGCCCGGGTTCTACGAGAATCACGAAGCGTCCAAGAGCGTCATCGATCGCCATCAGGCGCTGATGTGGGAAGTCGGCGATCTGATGGCCCAGTGGGAGGCGCTGCAGGAACACGCCGCCGAAGCCGCACCGGAATCGTAAGTCTCCACCTCGCTCATCTACAAAAATCGTTCGCCGTTGACCAAATCCGTAATACTCCGTCCGCCATCGAGCTGCCGATACCCCTTACATATCCGGTGATCGGCGCCCGCTCCGGCGCTCCCGATCGAGGGTACGTCAATTGCCCGGTCCCTGATCGGTGGAGCTGCGGCACTCGTCTGACATGAACAGAAGTTCGCGCCACAGACCTGCGCCGCAGGAGCGTGCGGGCGCAGAGCCCGGCGTGTCGGATCGTGCCGAATCGGCACGTGACGTCCCGCGGACGCATCATGCACGCAGCGTCGACGACACGTTCTTCCGGCACATCGTGTCCGGCATGCGCAACGGCGTGCTGGCCATCACGCGCGACGGGCGGCTTGCGCTCATCAACGACGAGGCCTACCGGATCTTCGGCGTCGACGCCCGCGCCGACGATCTCGGTCAGCCGCTGGCGCACGTGCTGCACGATCATCCGGACGTCGTCCGCGTGCTCACGCGGCGCCTTCGAGCTCCATCATCTGCCGAACCGCGTCGAGATGCGGCTCAAGCCGACCGGCAAGGTGATCGGCTACACGCTCGCGCTGGTCCGCAACGACGACGGCGCGGTCGTCGGCGCGGCGATGTTCTTCCGGGACCTCACGCGGGTCGAGCAGCTCGAGGAACGCGAGCGGCTGCGCGATCGGCTGGCGGCGGTCGGCGAGATGGCCGCCGCCATCGCGCACGAGGTGAAGAATCCGCTGGCGGGCATCGAGGTGATGGCCGGCCTGCTGCGCCGCAAGATGACGGACCGCCGGACGCGCAGACGGTGCTGACCGACATCATCAACGAAGCCAAGATGGCCAACGCGATCGTGCAGGAAGTGCTCGACTTCGTCCGCCCGATCCGGCTGCTGGTCGAGCGCACGGCGGTCGAAGACGCGGTGCAGGGGGCCATTCAGCTGGCGGACACGAAGGCAGCGCGGGGCAGCGTCGACGTCGAGGTGCTCGTGCCGCACGGGCTGCCGCAGATCCAGGCCGACCAGCATCAGCTGACGCAGGTGTTCACCAACCTGCTGATGAATGCCTACGAGGCCATGAACGGCACCGGCCGGATCACCGTGTCGCGCCGGTGCGCGTCCGCCTCGAGGACGGCGCCGACGGGCGCGATGCCGTCCAGGTCGAGATCGCCGACGACGGCCCGGGCATCGCGCCAGGACGTCGCCGAACGCGTCTTCGACCCGTTCTTCACGACCAAGCCGCAGGGATCGGGGCTCGGGCTCGCCATCGTCCGCAAGATCGTCGATGCGCACGACGGCCGCATCGACCTGCGGACGACGCCGGGACGCGGCACCACGATTCGCATGACGCTGCCGGTGACGCGCCGACGCGGACGCAAGGACCTAGAGGACAAGACATGGGACGGATTCTTATCGCTGACGACCACGACTCGCTTCGCCGCGGACTCGCGCAGGCGCTCTCCGAGGCCGCGCACGACGTCGAGGAGGCGCCGAACGGCAACGCCGCCATCGAGAGGCTGCACGAGGGCTACTTCGACGTCGTCGTCAGCGACCTCAAGATGGGCGGCAGCACCGGCCTCGACGTGCTGAAGACCGCCAAGACGCTGCAGCCCGAACGTGCGCCGTCATCCTGATGACCGCGTTCGGCTCGGTCTCGACGGCCGTCGAGGCGATGCAGTCCGGCGCCTTCGACTACGTGCAGAAGCCGTTCGAGATCGAGGAGATGGAGGTCAAGATCGCCAAGGCGCTCGAGATGCGCCAGATGCAGCACCAGATCGACTACCTCCGCCACGCGCAGGGCGACATCTACGACTTCGACCGCATCATCGGGTCCAGCGGCGCGCTCGAGAAGGTGCTCGACGTCGTCCGCAAGGTCGCCAAGAGCAACACCACCGTGCTGGTCCGCGGCGAGACCGGCACCGGCAAGGAGCTGATTGCCGGCGCCATCCACCACAACTCGCAGCGCGCGGCGCGCAACTTCATCAAGGTGAACTGCGCGGCGCTGCAGGAGAACCTGCTCGAATCGGAGCTGTTCGGCCACGAGAAGGGCGCGTTCACCGGCGCCGACAAGCAGCGCATCGGCCGCTTCGAGCAGGCCGACGGCGGCACGCTGTTCCTCGACGAGATCGGCGACATGAGCCCGAACACGCAGGCCAAGATCCTGCGCGTGCTGCAGGAGCACGAGTTCGAGCGCCTCGGCGGCACGCGGACGCTCAAGGTCGACGTGCGGCTGATCGCCGCCACCAACCGCGACCTCGCCGCGATGGTCGAGGCCGGCGGCTTCCGCGAGGACCTCTACTACCGCCTGAACGTCGTGCACGATCGAGATGCCGCCGCTGCGCGAGCGCAAGGAGGACATCGCGGCGCTCACCAGCTTCTTCATCCGGCGCTTCTCGGGCGAGCTCAAGAAGAAGGTGCAGGGCGTGGACGCCGACGCGCTCAAGCTGCTGATGCGCTACCACTGGCCCGGCAACATCCGCGAGCTCGAGAACGCCATCGAGCGCGCCATGCTGCTGGCCGACGACGCGCAGATCAGCGCCGACGACCTGCGGCTCGGCGAGACCGTCACCAGCTCGCCGCGCGACGCGGTCGTCGGTCGTGAAGATTCCGCCGACGGGCATCCCGCTCGAGGAGATCGAGCGCCTGGCGCTCGTCGAAGCGCTGAAGATGTCGAACTGGGTGCAGAAGGACGCGGCGGAACTGCTGTCGATCAGCCCGCGCGTCATGAACTACAAGATCAAGACGCTCGGCATCGACTTCCCGCGAGGCCGGCGCGCGGCGCTGCAGCTGCACGACGCGGCGGCACGCGATGTCGAGTCGCGGCACTATCCGGCGTAGACTGCGAGTTCTCACGTCCGCGGATCATCGCGGAGATCGCGGTTAGTGACGAGGGTCGGGTCCGAGGCTGCTGCGCGACGGCGCCTGTGCGCCGTCCGTGATCGAGCGCGTCGGCCGAACGCCGCGCCACGGCACGAGCTCCTCGTGACGGCTCGTGCCCAGCCATTTCGCATCGGCTCCTGACGCCGATGCATCCCGACGAAACGTCACGCACTCCGCGGTGCGTCCGACGAACCGCGAGCGGCTGCTGCGCGTCGTCAGCGCGTCGAGCTGATGGATCCAGGTCGGCAGCAGCCGCGGCCAGCGCCGCAGCCCGCCTCCGATCGAACCTCCGCCTCTGCCGCGATCCGCGCGATCGGCATATGGCGCGTTCTGCGACTGGACGACCGTAGGCACAGATCCCGTATACCGCTTCGAGACTCGGTGCGCTCTCGAACGAGCCGGCGCACCGCTCGCTCGACGACGCGATCGGCCGACGCTCTGTCGCGTCGCCAAGCCAGCTAGTGACTCGAAGTGGTCGTACGCAGCGCTGACCTGTCAGCCATCTCTGGTCACTCGACGAAATGCGGCGCAGACGCGTCCGACTGCGGTCGCGCGCCGTCGACGGAACTTCGTTGCCGTGGCCGGCATCAGCAGCTGATGTCGACGACGGTTCTCGCCGTCGATATTCCTCGCGTCCACGAGCGACCGGTCGCGCCCGGCGTTGCGACGAGCCATGGGAACTGCTCGATGTCGTGGCACACGCGGTGCCCGCACGATGGCGACTCGCGTAGAACGCCGTCGACGCGAGCCCTCGCAGTAGGGCGCAAGCCGATTCCGACGGGTGAAGGCCGTAACAGCCTTGCGATGGCTTGCACGTCCATCGTGTCTTGGCGCGTACGGACGAGGTAGTCTGACAGGCCTGGGGCAAGTCGGCCAGCGGCGTATTTGCCCCGCGGGTGCGCCTCGCGGTACACGTCGAGCAGGTGCGCTGCACTTGACCTGCGTGTAGCGCTGGGTGGTGGTCAGCTCGACGTGGCCGAGCAGCTCCTGGATGGCGCGCAGGTCCGCGCCGCGCTCGAGCAGGTGCGTGGCGAACGAGTGCCGCAGCGCGTGCGGGCTGATGCCGAAGCGCGCGCTGCACGCCGCACGTAGCGCGCCACCAGCCGATGCACGCTGCGCCGGTCAGGCGCGCGCCGCGGTAGTTCACGAACAGCGGATCCTCGGCTCGACGCGGACGCCGGCGGGACGGGTTCTTCGACGCGCGCGACGCGAGGCGGTCGGCGCGCCGGCGATCGCGCTCGACCAGCGTCCGCCGCATCTCGTATCGCCCTTGAGCCAGGCGCGCACGGACGCGGCGGTCGCTGCGTTGAACGGCACCAGCCGCTCCTTGCGCCCTTGCCCATCACCCGGACCATGCGCGTCCGACAGGTTCACGTCCTCGACGTCGAGCGACACCAGCTCGGTCAACCGCAGGCCCGACGCGTAGAACAGCTCGAGGATGGCGCGATCGCGCCGGCCGAGCGGAGAGGACACGTCAGGCGTCTCGATCAGCGCGCGACATCTCGTCCACCGTCAGATGCGGGCACCTTGCTGCTCGCGCCGGGCGCCACCACCAGCGCCGTCGGGTCGTCCTCGATCCACCCCTCGCGACGCAGGTAGCGCGCGAAGGCGCGCAGTGCCGACAGCTGCGCGCGGCCGAGGCGCGGCTGTGCCCCGCGCGTGCAGGTCGCCGAGGAAGCGCGCGGATGGCATCGCTCGAGCGTCGGCCGGCTCAAGCTGCGCCGCGTGGCGTGCCCGTGATGCGCCGAGGAAGTACAGGAACTGCACGAGGTCGCTTCGTAGTGCCGGACGGTGTGCTCGGACGCATTGCGATTGAGCGCAGGTGATCGCGGAAGGCGCGGAGGCTCGTGCATCGGTGACTCGGCGTCGATCTCGCGTTCGGGCGGTGCCACGGGCCGGCGCGACTGAGGCCCGGCACGCTTTCCTCACGCGGGCGCCCCGATCGCCACCTGCCCCATCCAGTCGTCGAGCGCACTGCAGCGCACGCTGCGCCATCGCCTCCTTGCGCTGGTCCTTCTTGCGCGTCGCCGCCTTCGCCCGTCTTCGGCGCGCAGGCGGTCCTCGAGCGGCGGCATGATGCCGAAGGTGATGTTGGTCGGCTGGTAGTGCGCCGCCTCGGCATGTGACACGTAGTACGCCAGCGCGCCGATGGCCGTCGTGCGCGGCGCCGCGCGCGGCGTCTTCGCCGAGCGCCGAGCGCGCCGCGTTGAGGCCCGCGAGCAGCCCCGACGCCGCCGACTCGACGTACCCCTCGACGCCGGAGATCTGGCCGGCGAAGAACAGGTCCTCGCGCGCCCTGGTCTGCCACGTCTCGCGCAGCACCGTCGGGCCGTTGATGTAGGTGTTGCGGTGGACCATGCCGAAGCGCACGAACTCGGCCTGCTCGAGCCCGGGAATCATCCGCAGCACGCGCGCCTGGTCACCCCACTTCAACTGCGTCTGGAAGCCGACGAGGCTGAAGTGATCGCCGGCCAGCTTGTCCTGACGCAGCTGCACGACGGCATACGGCATGCGGCCCGTGCGCGGATCGGCGAGGCCGACCGGCTTCATCGGTCCGAAGCGCAGCGTGTCGCGGCCCCGGTGCGCCATCACCTCGATCGGCAGGCAGCCTTCGAAGAACTGCGTCGCTTGTCGAAGTCGTGCACGGTCGCCGACTCGGCGGAGATCGAGCGCGTCGTAGAACGCGCCGGTACTCGTCCTCGTGTCATCGGGCAGTTCAGGTAGTCGCCCTCGCCATCGTCGACGCCGCAGGCCGGCCTCGACCGCACGGCCCGGCATCTGCAGCCTCGTGCCTGCTGACGCCGGGCCGAGTCCGTCGGACTGATGAGCTCCGGACGTCCGGCGGCGCCGAGCCCCGAGTCCCGAGTCGCCGCGCAGGCTCCGGCCCCACCGCGATGCGCGGAACACCTTGCTCATGTCGATCGACTCGGCGAGGACGATCGGGCTGATCGCGTCGTAGAAATACAGGTGCTCGGCGCCGACGAGCGGGCGATGTCCTGCGACAGCGCGTCCGACGTCAGCGGACCGGTCGCGATGATCAGCGGATACATCGCGCGGTCGGCGGGAATCGCGGTGACCTCCTCGCGAACGACCGCGATCAGCGGATGCGCGTGCGATGGCGTCGGTGACCGCCTGCGAGAAGCGCTCGCGATCGACGGCGAGCGCCGCGCCGGCGGGCACGCGGGTCGCGTCGGCGGCACGCATGACGAGCGAGCCGAGCCGCCGCATCTCTTCCTTCAGCAGGCCGACGGCGTTGTCGAGCTTGTCGCCGCGGAAGCTAGTTGCTGCAGACGAGTTCGGCGAGCCGGTCCGTCTTGTGGACCGCGGTCGGCACGCACCGGGCGCATCTCGTGCAGCACGACCCGCACGCCGCGCGAGGCGACCTGCCAGGCGGCCTCGCGATCCGGCCAGACCGCCGCCGATGATGTGTGATCATGGCTCGAGTGCCTCGGGCGTCGGCTGCCGACCTCGGCGGCTAGGCGCTGCGCTTGCGAGGCGCGAGGCCGGCCGCCTTGCAGCGCGTTCTTGCGGCGCCGCGCCGCGCGCCGGCGCTCGTCCGCGCCGACGGCGCCTCCGGCTTGGCGACGGTGCGCTCCCGACGCGCCTCCAGCAGCTCCGATCGCCTGCTCGAACGTGAGCGACTCGGGAGCACGTCGCCTTCGGCAGCGACGCGTTGGTCGTGCCGTCGGTGACGTACGGGCCGTAGCGCCCCGCGAGCAGCTTGAGCGTCGCCTGCCGTTGCTGGTCGAGCTCGCGCAGCACCTTCTTCTGCGCCGCCTGGCGGCGGCGCGACTTCTTCGGCGCGCGAAGCAGTTCGACGGCCGCATCGAGCGTGATGTTGAACACATCGTCGTCCGACTCGAGCGAGCGGAATTCGTCGCCGTGCTTGACGTACGGCCCGAAGCGGCCGAAGTTGGTCGATGATCTGGCTCGTTGTCGTCCGGATGTTGGCCGACGACGCGCGGCAGCGACAGCAGCTCGAGCGCCTCGTCCAGCGTGACCGTCGCTTCCGTCATGCCCGTGCAGCGAGGCGCGCTTCGGCTTCTCCTGCCTTCTTGCCCTTCGCCGGCGTCTCGCCGAGCTGCACGTACGGCGCCGTACCGGCCGTTCATCACGTACACGGTCAGGCCGGTCGCCGGATCGACGCCGAGCGTCCGCGGGCCCTTCGGCCTTCGCGCGCACCAGCTCGAGCGCCTGCTCGACCGTGCAGATCGGCCGGCGCGACGTCCTCCGGAAGCGACGCGTGCGTCCCGGGCCACCCTCGCCCATCTGGACGAACGGACCGAAGCGGCCGATGCGGATGCGCACGTCTTCGCCCGGTATCCGGATCGACGCCGAGGATCGAGCACCGGATAGTCGGCTTTCTCGGCGCCGGTCTCGACGCGCCGGCAGCAGGCCACGGTGCTTCTTGTCGCCGTAGTAGAACTCGCGCAGGAACGCGGTCGACTCGCGCTCGCCGCGGGAGATCTCGTCGAGGTCGTCCTCCATCTCGGCGGTGAAGTCGGTTCGACGAAGTCGCCGAAGTGGTCGCGCAGCAGCTTCGTCACCGCAAACGCCGTGAAGCTCGGCACCAGCGCCTTGCCCTGCCGGAACACGTAGCCGCGACGCACGATCGTCGCGATCGTCGGCGCGTACGTCGACGGCCGGCCGATGCCGAGCCGCTCGAGCTCCTTGATGAGCGACGCTTCGGTGAAGCGCGCCGGCGGCGTCGTCTCGTGGCGCTTCGGCGTCGAGTCGACCAGCGTGAGCGGCGTGCTGCCGTCGCGTGTGGATGCGATCGCCGACCTTGCACTGCGGGCAGGATGGCTTCCTGCTCCTCGAGCTCCGCGGCGGGGTCGTCGCTGCCCTCGACGTAGGCGCGCCGGAAGCCGGCGAACTCGATCGCCTTGCCGCTGGCCGTGAACGTGGCGGTCTCGCCGTCGGCGCCCTTGCGCGGTGATCTCGAGCGTGGTCCGCAGCACGCGCGCGTCCACCATCTGCGACGCCATCGTGCGCTTCCAGATCAGTTCGTAGAGCTCGCAGCTCGTCGGCGTCGAGCGCGCCTTCGAGCTGCTGGGCGCAGGCGGAAATCGGTGGGACGGATCGCTTCGTGCGCTTCCTGCGCGTTCTTGACCTTCGTCTGGTACCGGCGGGGGCCGTCGTAGTACTCGGCGCCGAACATCTCGCCTGATCACGCGCGCCGACTCGCGCAGCGCCTTGTCCGACGAGCGTCGTCGAGTCGGTGCGGTGATAGGTGATGAGGCCTTGCACTCGTTGCCGCATTCTCGACCCCTGGAACAGCCGCTGCGCGACCTGCATCGTGCGCTCGGTGGAGAACCCGAGCTTGCGGCTGGCTTCCTGCGTCAGCGTCGACGTGGTGAACGGCGGCGCTGGCCGCTCGACGCCGGGCTTCTGCTCGACGGACGTCACCGTCCACGGCACGTTGCGCGCGGCACGGCCGTCACGCAGCGTCCTCGCCGCCGCCTCGTCCAGCAGGCGCACGTTCTGGTTCTTCGAGCGCGCCGGTCTGCGGTCGAAGTCCTTGCCGGTGGCGACGCGCTGGTCGCCGAGGCGCACGAGCGTCGCGACGAACTCGCGGCCTTCGCCCTTGCAGCTTCGCTTCGAGATCCCAGTACTCGCCGGCGCGGAACGCGCGCCGCTCCTCCTCGCGCTCCACGATCAGCCGCACGGCCACGCTCTGGACGCGGCCGGCGCTGAGGCCGGTCTGCACCTTCTTCCAGAGCACCGGCGACAGCGTGTAGCCGTACAGCCGATCGAGAATGCGCCGGCTCTCCTGCGCGCGCACCAGGTTCTCGTTGATGTCGCGCGGGTGCTCGAGCGCCTCGTTGACCGCTTCCTCGGTGATCTCGTGGAAGACGATGCGCCGGACGGGCACCTTCGGCTTCAGCACCTGCGCCAGATGCCAGCTGATGGACTCGCCTTCGCGATCGGGGTCGGTGGCCAGCAGCACTTCGGACGCGTCCTTGACGGCGGTCTTCAGGTGGCCGACCTGCTTACGTCTTGTCGTTCGGCACGACGTAGTACGGCGTGAAGTCGCTGTCCACGTCGACGCCGATGCGGCCCCACTCCTTTCCTTGATCTCCTTCGGGCACCTCGGCGGCCGACTCGGGCAGATCGCGGATGTGCCCGAAGCTCGCCTCGACCCGGTACCGGTTCGCCAAGGAAGCGGCCCAGGGTCTTGGCCTTCGCTGGCGATTCGACGATGACGAGGGGTTTGGCAGCATGTGCGGAGATGTCTCGTTTCACCAGCCAGTTACACTAGCACGTTCACGCGGTCGCACGAAACGGCCGCCAGTCGACGCGCCGGATGCACCCGTCGAGTTCGAGATCGCGTCAGACGCGGCAGCAGTCTCGCGCGCCACGACGCCGCATGCGCGGCCAGCGTCATCGAGGTCGTAGGCGCAGTCCCGGCTGCATGCTCGCCGAGCAGCGGAATCGCCAGAAGTCGTTGACCGATCTGCCACTTGCTACCGGACGACGCATCGCTCCGCGACGGCGTCCGTCCAGCCCGAGTTCCTCCACGATTCGTCGGCGCACTCCACGATCGTGCCCCGTCCCGGATCAGCGCGTGGCCGCCCCGGTTTCGCCCGCTCAGGACATTGCCCGGCACCGCCATCACCTCGCGGCCCTGTTCGAGCGCACAGGAGCGCGGTGATCAGCGAACCGACTTGCTCCGAGGCCTCGATGACGATGACGGCGCGCGACAGGCCGCTGATGATGCGGTTCCGCAGCGGGAAAGTGAAACGGCAGCGGCGGCGCGCCCGGCGGGAACTCGCTCACCAGCGCGCCGCGTCGCTGCGATGCGCACCGGCGAGCGCCCGTGTGCTCGGCGGGATAGACGCGGTCGAGCGCCCGAGCCGAGCACCGCCACCGTGCGAGCCGTCGCCGCCAGCGCGCCGCGGTGCGCGGCGGAATCGACGCCACGGGCCAGCCCGCTGACGACGGTGATGCCGCGCGCCGCGAGGTCCGCGCGCGAGCTGAGCGGCCGTTTCGAGTGCGACGGCTCGACCCGGCTCGCGAGCCGACGATGGCCACGACGCGTCCGGTCAGACACGCGAGCGCTCCGCGATACCAGAGGCCGGGCGGAGCAGTCGGTCATGGTCGAGCAGAGCGGCCGGATAGCCCGGCGTCGTTCCAGGCCAGCGAACCGGATGCCGCGGGCCGGCCGCGCGGCGCGCACCTCGCGCGCGCGGGCACCAGGGCGGCGGCCAGCTCGAGCAGCTCGGGATCGTCGGCGCGGAGACGGTCGGTGAGGCCGACGCGGGACAGTCTTCGAGCGAGGGACAGCGCAGCGGCGAGATCGTCGTCATGGACGGCTCCGTGCGGCAGCCGCGCGCCCCGATGACGCGGCGACACGAAAGGGCCGGGACGCGCGACGGCTGCGCCACGCTGGCACCCGACCCGGTCTCCATTATAGCAGCGCCTCGACGGATGGCAACGGCTCCGCACGAAACTCGAAAGCCGAACGGCCTCCGGTGCTGACAGGCTTGCCGGTATGCCGGATCGACCGCGATGCCGTGGTACGCGGCTTGCTCAACCGTTAAACTATTGATCCGTAAACGCTTGCGCTCGGCAACCGGCTGCGACTATATTGAGAACCTGCCTAAGCAGCCATGAATCGGCCCTTCTCGTCGTCGCCCTGTTGCTGTCGTCGTCACTGCCGCGCCGCTCGCAGCAGAACCCGCGCAGCGAGGCCGAAGAAGCACGTGAAGTTCGGGATCAGCGTCGCGCAGCACGACCTGTGGCGGGAAGCGATTTCACGGTTCGGAACGCGCCGCGGATATCGATCCGACCTATGCGGCCGCCTTCAACAACCTCGCGATCGCCTACGAGCAGCAGGGCAACCTCGACAAAGCGCGCAAGGCCTACGAGAAGGCGCTGAAGCTCGAGCCGGACAACCAGTACATCAAGCAGAACTACGAGCTGTTCAAGGAAATCAATGACCGCGCCAATCGCCAGGGCACTCGGTAGCCTCGTCGCGGTCGCGTCTGACGGCCGCGTGCACGCACTACTACGAGATCCCGATCGAGACGCCGATCCGGCCGAAGCTCGACGTGTCGGCGTTCCAGCGGGTGCTCGTGGCCGGCTTCATCTCCGGCGGCATCCGAGGACGTCGACGCGAACATGGAGACGACGCGTCTGCTGCGCAGCCAGCTGCGCACGAAGTCCGATCTGCGCGTCATCGACGCCGACACGCTGCCGCTGATGGAAGTGGCGGCCGAGCGGCCGCGCGACCAGTCGCGGCGCGGCAGCGACACCGCTGCCGCGCGATCAAGGAAGAGAAGGACCTCGAGCCGTACGAGCCGCTGTTTGCCAACGTCGGCTACTGGAAGCAGATCGGCGAGGAATTTCAGCAGCCGCTGATCGTCACCGGGACGGTCATGTTCACGCACGCAGGACCGCAGCAGCTCGTTCTGCGGAACGACGAAATCCACGACCAGTTCGGCCGCCGCCAGACCGACACGCAGCGTGTCTACGTGGAGAGCAAGGCGTTCATCCTGCGCCCGAAGTTCGTCTTCATCGACGGCCGCACGGGCGACCGTGATCTACCAGCGAGACCTTCAAGCGAAGAGAATCCTCTACGGCGCGAACCAGCAGACGCCGGCGCTGTCGTCGTACTTCGAGCTGATGGACCGCCTGATTCCGACTTCCTGAGCACGCTGAGCAGCCAGAAGGTCAAGGGCACCCGGTTTCTCCTCCAGTAGGCCGACGTTTGCGAGGCCGCTCGCCGGGTCTGGTAAGCTCGAACCTTTGTGCGGCTGCGCGGGGACCCACCCTGCGGCTCCCCTGTGACATTCGACAAGGGACAGCCGGTGCCGGCCAGTGCCATTGAACGCAGTGAGGCACGGCCAGCCGGTCGGCTGTACATGACGAGGTAAGAGGAACGCTGTGTTCGCCATCATTCAGGCCCGTGGCCGCCAGTTGAAGGTCACGCCAGGCGCCGTTGTCGAAATCGACGGGCGCGCCGGGCGAGCAGGGCTCGGAATTCACCTTCGATCAGGTGCTGCTCGTGGGAAAGGACGCGGGCGACATCCTCGCCGGCGCGCCTTCGTCGCCAACGCCCGGGTGATCGGCGTCGTGGACGGCGAGTCGCGCGGCCCGAAGCTGCGCGTCTTCAAGAAGAAGCGCCGCAAGGGCTTCCGCAAGACGCGCGGTCACCGCAGCATCTTCGTTCGCGTGCGCATCACGGACATTCAGGCGTAACGCAGCGGCGAGGACTCGGCAATGGCTCATAAAAAAGGACAGGGCAGCTCACGAAACGGCCGCGACAGCAACTCGCAGCGGCTGGGCGTGAAGCGTCACGACGGCAACATCGTCACCGGCGGGTCGATCCTCGTGCGCCAGAAGGGCCGCCGCTTCAACCCGGGCCTCAACGTCGGGCTCGGCAAGGACCACACGCTGTACGCCAAGGTCGACGGCAAGGTCCGCTTCGAGAACCACGGCGAGCACGGCCGCAAGATCAGCGTCATCCCGGTCGAATAGCGCCTCACCGCGTCCGGGCCCTCCCGGACGCAGCGTTTGCACGCCTCAACACCGGGCGCGAGCCCGTGCATTTATGTTCGTCGACGAAGTCGACATACACGTCACCGCAGGTGACGGCGGCAACGGCTGCCTGAGTTTCCGGCGCGAGAAGTTCGTGCCCGCGCGGCGGTCCCGACGGCGGCGACGGCGGCGCGGGCGGCTCGGTCTACATCGTCGCGGCCCGCGCAAGAACACCCTCGTCGACTTCCGGTTCCATCCCGAGTTCAAGGCCAGCGCGGCCAGCACGGCCAGGGTGCAACAAGACCGGAAGCACCGGCCGCGACCTCGACATCGAGGTCCCGATTGGCACGCTGGTGTTCGAGCACGCCAGTGGCGCGATCGGCACAACGCCGCTGGCGGACCTGACGACGGAAGGACAGCGCGTGCTCGTCGCCCGAGGCGGCCGAGGCGGGCGCGGCAACGCCCGCTTCGTGTCGAACCGCAGGTCGCCGGCGGCCAGCACGGGCGGGCGCGCGCCGCCGCCGCGGCGTTGCAGCGCCCGCAGCCGCGCGACCAGCACGACGAAGGCGAAGGGCTTGCGCAGGAAGTCGTCGGCGCCGAGGTCCAGCGCCTCGGCCTCGTCGTACTCGCCGTCCTTGGCGGTGAGCATGAGGATCGGCGTCGTGACCTGCTCGTCACGCAGGCGCCGGCAGACCACGTAGCCGTTCATGCCCGGCAGCAGGATGTCGAGGACGATGGCGCCGTAGGGCCGCTCCTTGGCCCGCCAGTAGCCCTCGACGCCGTCGCCGACGACCTCGACCTCGAAGCCCTCCGCGCGCAGGCCGCGGGCCACGGCGGCGGCGAAGCGCGCCTCGTCCTCGACCAGCAGCACCCGCATGCCGGGCAGTGTGCGCCTGTGGACATCCGCGCGCCTGAGACGGCCCACAGGTGCCCACAGCCTCCGCTCAGGCGGCTGCGTCCAGGGTGCCGCCATGCGCTCACCACCTGCCTGTCGCCGCCGTGCTGTCCTGCGTCCTCGCCACCGCGTGCACCGCCGCCCAATCGTCCGCCGAGGGCCGCTCCGGCGAGCCCGCGCAGCTCGCGTTCGCCGAGTGCATGCGCGAGCGCGGCTACGACTGGCCCGACCCCGTGTGGACCGGGCAGGGGTGGGACACCCGCGTGGCCGAGGACATCGACCCCGACGATCCCGCGTTCGAGGCCGACCTCGTGGACTGCGAACAGGTGCGCGACGCGCTGGCGCCGCCGGCCGCTGCCGACGCGGGCGCCCTGGAGGCCGAGCTCCAGCAGCGCCTGGAGTTCGCGGCCTGCATGCGCGCGGAAGGCATCGACTTCCCCGACCCTCGGGTCGAGGACGGCGGCATCGGCGAGCTCGCCGGTCCGGTCGACGGGGACTGGGAGGCGTTCGAGGCCGCGTCCGCGGTCTGCGAGGCGCAGGTCGCCTGAGCCGTGGCCGTCCGTGCGGTGGTCATCGCGTTGCTCGTGGCGGGCTGCGCGGCCGGAGGCGCCAGTCCCGGCCCGACCGCAGCGCCGGCGCCCGTCGTCACCGCCGAGGTCGTGCGCCAGAGCCTCACCGTCACCGACCAGCACGCGGGGCGCCTGGGCTACGGGCAGGCCCGGCCGGTCGTCGCCGGGCGTGACGGCACGGTGACGGCGGTGCCGGCCGCCGGCGAGGTCGTCGGGCGGGGCGCGGTGCTCCTCGAGCTCGACGGCCTGGCGACGCGCCTGCTCTTCGGCGACCGCCCGGCGTGGCGGCGGTTGGCGGTCGCGGAGCTCGCGTCCGACGACGGGCCGGACGTGCGTCAGCTCCACGACAACCTCGCCGCGCTCGGCTTCGCCGCGCGTGCGGAGCTGCCCGACCAGCGATTCGACTGGCGCACCCGCGAGGCCGTTCGCGCCTGGCAGGGCGCCTTGGGCAGGCCTCCCACCGGGGTGCTGGAGCTGGGGGACGTCGCGTTCCTGCCCGGCGACGTGCGCATCGCTCAGGTGCTGGCGCCATTGGGCACGCGCGTCGCGGCGGGCGAGGTCGTGCTCACCGTGACCGCGACCGTCCCGGTCGTGACCGTGGCCCTGGACGCGGCCGCTCGAGGCACGATGACGGAGGGCCTGGCGGTCGTGGTCGCCTTGCCGGACCGCTCCCGCGTCGACGCGGTGGTGCGTGCGATCGCGCGCGTCGCGACCGCCCCCGCGGACGGCGAGGGGGTGCCGACCGTCGACGTCGAGATCGCGCTGCCCGGTGCCCCCGGCCTGGACGCCGCGCCCGTGGTGGTCGAGGTGCAGCGCGTGCTGGCCACGGACGCCTTGACGGTCCCGGTGGGCGCCCTGCTCGCCCTCACCGGCACCGGCTACGCGGTCGAGCGGGTTCGCGAGGGCGGGACCCCCGAGCTGGTCACCGTCCAACCGGGGGTGTTCGCGGACGGGCTGGTCGCGGTGACGGGAGCGCTGGCGGCCGGTGACCGGGTCGTGGTGCCGGGGTGACGGTCCTGGACCTCGTCGACGTGGTGAGGACCTACCCAGGGAGCCCGCCGGTGCGCGCGCTGGATGGGCTCTCACTGCGGGTGGAGGCCGGCGAGCTCGTCGCGCTGGTCGGCCCGTCGGGGTCGGGCAAGTCGACGCTGCTCAACCTCGCGGGTGCGTTGGACCGGCCGACGTCGGGCACTGTGCGGGTGGCCGGGCACGACCTGGCGACGCTGGGTGACAGGCGCCTGGCCGCCCTGCGCAGCCGTGCCGTCGGCTTCGTGTTCCAGCAGTTCCTCCTGCTGGAGGGGCTGAGCGCGCTGGACAACGTCGCGACGGGGCTGCTGTACCGCGGGATCCCGGCACGCGAGCGGCGGGCGCGCGCGGCGAGCGCGCTGGAACGCGTCGGCCTGGCACACCGCGCCCACCACCGGCCCGGTCAGCTCTCCGGCGGCGAGCAGCAACGCGTCGCCATCGCCCGCGCGGTCGTCGGTGCCCCGGCCCTCGTGCTGGCAGACGAGCCCACCGGCAACCTCGACTCGGCCGCGGGCGCCGCCGTCGTCGACCTGCTGCGCGAGCTGCACCGCGACGGCACGACGGTCGCCGTCGTCACCCATGACGCGGAGCTCGCCCGCACCCTGCCCCGGGCGGTCACGCTGCGTGACGGCCGGATCGCGGCCGACACCGCCGCCGGAGGCCCCGGCCCGCTGACGAGCCTGTCACACCAGCAACTCCAGCCACACGGTGTCGCGAACGTGGGTCCCAGGCCCCGGGAACGCGACGCCCAGTGACTGGTGTGACCGCACGTCCGGCGCGGAGCCGGCTGCGCGCGTGGGATGCCGTGGCGGTCGCAGCCGCCAGCGTGCGGAACCGGCGGCTGCGCAGCGTGCTCACCGCGGGCGGCGTCGCGATCGGGGTCGCGGCGATGGTGGCGGTGGTCGGGGTGTCGGCGTCGGGGAGGGCGCAGCTGCTGGCCGCGCTGGACGCGTTGGGCACCGACCTGCTCACCGTGACACCGGGGGAGTCGTTCCTCGGCGCCGACGTGAGGCTGCCGGAATCCGCGCCGGGAGCGATCCGCCGCATCGCCAGTGTGGTCGCGGCGGCGGCGACCGCGGATCTCGAGGCCACGGTGCGCCGCACCGATCGGGTTCCGCGCACGCAGACCGGCGGGATCCGAGTCGTGGCCGCGGAGCTCGCGCTACCCGAGGCGGTGGGCGGGCGGCCGGCGGTCGGCCGGGTCCTGGACGCTGCGACCGCGGCGCTCCCCGCGGTCGTCCTGGGCTCGGGTGCGGCGGCGCAGCTGGGGGTCACCGGTCTCGAGGGCCAGCCGCTGGTCTGGCTGGGGGAGCAGTGGTTCGCCGTGGTGGGGGTGCTGGAGCCGCTGGCGCTCGCACCGGAGCTCGACCGCGCGGCGCTCATCGGGTTCGAGGCGGCGCGGCGCGCTCTGGGCCTAGTTCGAGCCGCCGGCGCCCGACGCGATCTACGTGCGGACCGCGCCCGGCGCGCTCGACACCGTGCGCGCACTGCTGCCGCGCAGCGCCAACCCCGAGGCGCCCGAGGCCGTGCGCGTCAGCCGCCCCTCCGAGGCGCTGGAGGCCCGGGCAGCCGCCGACAGCGCGTTCACCAGGCTGCTGCTCGCCCTGGGCGGGGTTGCGCTCGTCGTCGGCGGCGTCGGGGTGGCCAACGCGATGGTGATCGCCGTCCTGGAGCGCCGCACCGAGCTGGGTCTGCGGCGCGCGCTGGGCGCGACCCGCCAGCACATCCGCGTCCAGGTGCTGCTGGAGGCCATGGCGCTCTCGGGCTGCGGTGGGGTGGCAGGGGTCGCACTGGGTGCGGCCCTCGCCGCGGCCCTTGCCGTGCGCGCTGGAGCGCCGATCGTCCTGCCCCTGCCCGCACTCGCGGCGGCCGCGGCGTCGGCGATCGTGGTGGGCGGGGTTGCCGGCCTCTATCCCGCCGGCCGCGCGGCGCGTCTGCAACCCGCCGAGGCGGTCCGGCCCCGCTAGGCGATGACCTCGTCGTCCTCGAGGTCGTCCTCGTCGTCGTCGAGGTCGTCCTCGTCTTCCTCCTCGAGCTCCGCGTCGTGCGGCTCGTCGTGAACTCGCAGGATGCAGAACTCGTTGCCGTCGGGGTCGGCGAGGACCACCCAGGTGACATCCGGATCCTCGTGCTGGCCGATGTCGGTGTGGCTGGCGCCCAGGTCCAGGGCGCGAGTGACCGCCGCCTCCTGGTCGTCGGGGCGCAGGTCGAGGTGCAGCCGGTTCTTGCCGGCCTTCGCGTCGTCGACCTCGAGGAAGAGGATCGGCGTGGAGGTGCCGTCGGCGTCCTCGATGACGATCTCGCCGTCCTCGTCGTAGGTGCGGCTCCAACCCAGGAGCCGCTCGTAGAACCGCGCCAGGCGGTCGGGCTCCGGGGAATCGATCGTCAGCGCCTCGATGCGGATCTCCACGGCGGAGGACCCTACCGGAGTCTCAGCCGACGATCTCGACCCGGACGGGGAGTGACAAATGGGCGCGCGTAGGGTGCGTGCGCATGGACCGCGCTGACATCGCCGACAGGCCCGACGAGCGCGCCGGGCTGGAGGGCAAGCTCGACTACTGCCGCGCAACGCTGCTGTGGAAGTGCGAGGGGCTGACGCAGGCACAGCTGGGCCAGCGCACCGCAGCGTCCAACCTGACGCTGGCGGGCCTGCTCAAGCACCTCGCGTTGGTCGAGGACCACTGGTTCTCCCACATGCTGCTGGGTCGCGAGCCGCTGGAGCTGTGGCGCCAGGTCGACTGGGCCGCCGACCCCGACTGGGAGTTCCGGACCGCGCTCGACGACGATCCCGACTGGCTGCGCGGGCTCTACGCGCAGACCTGCCAGACCGCCCGCGAGGTCACCGCGCAGTTCGCCTCGCTGGACGACCTGTCGGTCGGCCGGCGCCGCAACGGCGAGCAGTTCAACGTGCGCTGGGTGCTGCTGCACATGATCGACGAGACCGCTCGCCACAACGGTCACGCGGACTTCCTGCGCGAGGCGATCGACGGTTCCACCGGCGAGTGAGGTTTGGGCGGTTTGCCTGCGTGCGAACGCAGGGCCGCGTCTCCGGCGGCCGCGGGCGCCTGCCAGGATGCACGCCCGATGGCCAGGACCCTCTCGGAGCTGATCGACCTGCTGGACCTCGAGACGCTCGAGGTCGACCTCTTCCGCGGGCGCTCCCAGGAGTGGACGCTGCCGCGGACGTTCGGGGGTCAGGTCGCGGCGCAGGCGCTGGTGGCGGCGGTGCGCACGGTCGATCCTGACCGCAAGGTGCACTCGCTGCACTCCTACTTCCT
Organism: Euzebyaceae bacterium; assembly: GCA_963829805.1. Classification (GTDB taxonomy): domain Bacteria; phylum Actinomycetota; class Nitriliruptoria; order Euzebyales; family Egibacteraceae; genus CAWHJR01. Next base: position 4,625,708 of record CAWHJR010000002.1, on the reverse strand, counting down.
GCGCCCGGGCGACCCGACCAAGCCGATCGTGTACGAGGTCGACCGTGCGCGCGACGGGCGCTCCTTCACCACCCGCCGCGTGGTCGCGATCCAGCACGGCCACCCGATCTACACGATGTCCGCGGACTTCCACGCCGACGAGCCGGGGGTGGACCACGCCGACCCGATGCCGGACGCGCCGGACCCCGAGTCCCTGCCCAGCGGGCCGGAGCTGGCCGCCCGCGATCCCGAGCGCTACGAGTGGATCGCGCTCTGGGCGGCGTTCGACCTGCGCCGCGAGATGACCGACGTGTCGGACCGCGCGGCCACGCAGCAGGTGTGGCTGCGTGCCGGCGAGCGCCTCCCCGACGAGCCGCTCCTGCATGTGTGCGTGCTCACCTACCTCAGCGACATGACGCTGCTGGGGACCGCGTTGCGGCCGCACCTCGTGGAGCTCGCGCGCAGCGACCTGCAGCTGGCGTCGCTGGACCACGCGATGTGGTTCCACCGCCCGTTCCGCGCCGACGAGTGGCTGCTCTACGACCAGTTCTCGCCGTCGGCGCAGGGTGGGCGCGGTCTGGCGATCGGCCGGATCTTCACGCAGTCGGGCGTGCTGGCGGCGACGGTGGCCCAGGAGGGCCTCATGCGCCTCAAACCGCGAGCGACGTGACCAGGAGCGCCTGCCCGACGTGGTAGGTGACGATGATCACGAGGGGGTGCCAGGGCTTCGCGGCGAGGAAGCGCTGCTCGGCGATCGTGGCGTCGGAACCCACGAAGAGCACCGCGCCGGCCAGCGCCAGGAACGGTCCGGTGAGCACCGCGCACACGAGCATGGCCGCGATCACGACCATGTAGGCGGCCACCGGCGCGAGGAGCTCCCGGCGCGACCGCAGCGCCCGCAGCACGCGGAAGGCGAGCCGCCCGACGACGCCGAGCATGACGGCGACCGTGACGCCGCGGGCAACGTTCGGGTCCACGCCGCGCACGAGGAAGCCGACCACGTAGCACAGGTGCCCGACGAGGAACGCCGCGAGCCCGGGGACGAAGCGGTCCCGCGGCAGCATCAGGAACACGTCGCCCGCGCATCCGAAGACCAGCGCGGCGACGAACCACCAGCGCTGCGCCGGCGACACCGGGACCAGCGCGAGCGCGACGCCCACCAGCGCGACCATCACCCCCGGCTTGCAGACGTACTCCAGTGGCTTGCTGCGCCGCGCGACCGCGACCCAGTCCGCCGCCGCGACGGCCGCGGCGACCGCCATCCACACCCACGCCGCCTGCGTCACCGGGCGCGCATACTGTCAGTCCCATGATGTACGAGTACGTGTGCGCGGACTGTGGCAGCACGACCACGGTGCGGGCGACGCTGGCGGAGAAGGAGCAGGGGCTCGACCCCGCCTGTGCGACGTGCGGCGCGGGGCGGCTACGGCGCCTCTTCGCCACGGTCGCGACGGTCGGGGGAAGCCGGCCGGCGGTCGTCGGCGGGGGTGGCGGCGGCTGCTGCGGTGGAGCCTGCGGCTGCGCCAACTAGCCGCCGCTTTGCGGCGGCGACGTTGCCCGGCCGGGGGGCAAACCGCTGCCGACGTAGGAGGGAGCGGTTTGGGCGCTAGCCGCCGCTGACGTTGGTCAGAGGTAGAGACCCGTCGAGGACTCCAGCCGGCTCGACGCGACGGCGTGGACATCGCGCTCGCGCAGGATCACGTACTCGTTGCCGCGTACGTCCACCTCGTAGCGGTCCTCGGGGTTGAACAGCACGCGGTCGCCGGGCTCCATGTTGCGCACCAGCGGGCCGAGCGCGACCACCTCGGCCCAGGCCAGTCGCCGGCTCATCTGCGCGGTGGCGGGGATGAGGATGCCGGACTTCGACATCCGCTCGCCGTCTGGACCTTCGACCTTCACCAGGATCCGGTCGTGCAGCATCGTGATCGGCAGCCGGTCGTCCGGCCCCGCGTTCACCGCAGCCCCGCGATCGCCATGGAGCGGTCCACGGCGTCCTTGGCCTCGGCCAGCCCCAGGCCCGAGTCGGCGCGGTGCTGCTTGATGGCGTCGATCGGCCGCCCCACGTGCTCGTAGGCCTGCGCCTGCGGGGAGAACTGGTTGGCGGCCGGCGCGGGCGGCGGGGTTGCGCCGGCCAGGCGCTCGAGCGCTGTGACGCGGCGTTGGATATCGGCGAGCCGGAGCTCGTGTTCGGCGTTCATCGGTGACCGATCGTCGCAGGCCGGGCCATGATGGGCCGCGATGGCGACGCCAGCTGCCGACGTGCTGGGGTGTGTCGGGCTGCCTGCGCCCATAAGCGAGCTGGCGGCCCGGCGCTGGGACGCGATCGTCGTGGGTGCGGGGCACAACGGGCTCGCCTGCGCGTTCTACCTCGCGCGGGCCGGCCGGAGCGTGCTGGTGCTGGAGGCACGGGAGCGCATCGGCGGGGCGTGCACGCTGCTGGAGCCCTGGCCCGGGTACCGCGTCTCGCCGTGCGCCTACCTGGCGGGCCTGCTGCACCCGCTGGTGATCGCCGAGCTCGGGCTGCGTGGCCGGGGGTTCCGGTGGACGCCTGCGGACGGCGGGCTCTTCGTGCCGTTCGAGGACGGCACCGCGGTGCAGCTGTGGGAGGACCAGGAGCGCTGCCTGGACGAGGTGGCGCGGTTCGCCCCGCGCGACGTCGACGGGTACCGCGCGCTGTCGCTGCTGCTGCGCCGCGTCGTCGACGCCGTCCGGCCCGCCGGCGAGGGCGATGCCTGGGTCGGCGACGCGCCGTCCCGCGACCAGCTGGCCGACCGCGTGGGCCACGACCCCGACGCGCTCGGGCTGCTCTTCGAGTGGTCGCAGGCCGAGCTGCTGGGCCGCTACCTCGACGACCCGCGGTTGCGCAGCGCGCTCATGGGGCAGGGCGTGATCGGCACCCGCGCGTCGCCGTTCGACCCCGGGACCGCCTCGATCCACCTGCACCACTCCAGTGGTCGCATCGACCCCGCGCTCCCCGGGACGTGGGGCTTCGTCGAGGGCGGCATGGGGATGGTGTCGTTCCTCATGCACGACGCCGCGGTCGAGGCGGGCGCCGTGGTCGCCGCCGGCGTGCCCGTGGCCGCGATCCGGCCGGGCAAGGGCGTCGAGCTCGACGACGGCAGCCTGATCGAGGCGTCCGTCGTCGTCAGCAACGCCGATCCGCACGTCGCGCTGCGGCTGCTCGGATCGGACGCCGACGCCGGGTGGAGGGCGGCCGTCGAGGCCGTGCCGATCCAGGGGTGCACGGTCAAGGTCACGCTGGCGCTCGCGCACGCGCCCGACTTCCTGGCACGGCCGGGCACCGACCAGCCGCACCACCGCGCGCAGATCAACACCCCGCTGACCGACGACCAGTGGCGCGAGGGCTTCGCCTCCGCCGAGCGCGGCGAGCTCCCCGCGACGCTCTGGACCGAGGACTATCTGCAGACCGCCTTCGACCCCTCGATCGCACCGCCCGGCCGCCACCTGCTGAGCATGTTCGCCCAGTACGTGCCGTACGCGTTCGCGGACGGTTCGACGTGGGGTGACCACCGCGAGGAGGTGGCGCGGCTGGCGATCGGCGCGCTCGGTCGCTTCTGCCGCGACTTCGCCGAGAGCGTGGTCGAGTGCGAGGTCCTTGGCCCGCCCGACATCGAGGCCGGCGTCGGCCTCACCGGAGGGCACATCTTCCAGGGCGAGTGCCTCCCAGCTCACATGTGGGACCAGAGACTCACGCCGCGCACGCCGATGCCCGGCATCTACCTCTGCGGGGCGGCGACCTACCCCGGCGGCAGCGTCATGGGCATCAACGGGCGCAACGCCGCGATGGCCGTGCTGGCCGACACGGCGGGGTGAGCCTGCCCGATCGGGAGGGTTGGGGGGACGTGCGACTGGCAACGCTTGGCCGCATGAAAATGGACAACGCGACCGTGATCAACCAGGCCATCGACGTGGACCGGGACGTCCAGACCGTCTACAACCAGTGGACGCAGTTCGAGGACTTCCCACGCTTCATGGACGGGGTCGAGGAGGTCCGCCAGCTGACCGACACCCGGCTGCGCTGGAAGACCAAGGTCGGGCCCGCCGAGCGGCAGTGGGAGGCCGAGATCGACGAGCAGATCCCCGACAGGATCATCTCGTGGCGCGGCGACGGAGACGTCAAGAACGCCGGCAAGGTGACCTTCCAGCCTCTCGGCCCCGACCGCACGCGCGTCGACGTGACGATGGCGTTTGACAAGGAGGGCTTCCTCGAGCAGGTCGGCGACGCCTTCGGCGTACCGGACCGCCGGGTCGCCGGCGACCTCGAGCGCTTCAAGGAGTTCATCGAGTCCCGTCCCGCCCCCACCGGCGCCTACCGCGAGAGCCACTGACGCGAACCTGAACGACCCATCCCCGCCAAGGGGAGCCCATCACGGCCCGCCGGGACCTGCCGGCGGGCCGTCGGTCGGGTGCGACCGTCAGCTCCGAAAGCGTTCCGCCGTCGCGAGCCGGGCCAGGGCGAGCGCGCCCAGCAGGAGGCCGAAGTCGCGCAGCGCGACGTCGTAGTAGTCGCCGAGGACCAGCAGGTTGACGATGATGCCGCCCAGCCAGGCGGCGACGAGGTAGCCGCCGAAGCGGGGGCGGAATGCGACCACGAGGCCGGCGACGATCTCGATGACGCCGACCGCGAGCATCGCCTGGTTGGCGGTTCCGGGGATGAGGTTGTCGAACGCGGGGGCGAGGTAGCGGTCCCAGTCGGTCAGCACGTTCGCGAACTTGTCGAGGCCGAAGAGGATCGGAGCGACCGTGAACGCCAGGCGCAGCAGGCTGAAGGCCTGGAACGTCGGGTCGCTCCAAGGAAGTGCTGCCGCGGAGTCGCGGACGCCGGGACGGGACGTGGCGGTCGTGGACATGTGGGCTCCGTTCTAAAGAAGAAACAGTTCTACTTTAGAAGCGGAGCGGTCTATCGTCAACTCATCTTTGCGTTAGTGAACTCGCCTCAGACCGGGCCGAGGTCCTCGCCCGCCAGCTGGGGAGCGGTGCCCGTGGCGGCGATGCAGCCCTCGCAGAGGATGCCGCTGTCGACGTGCTCGGGGTGCACCCAGGTCAGGGTCGCGGTGAGGCCGCAGTCGGTGGTGCCGTCCCAGCTGGTGGGCGTGTCGGTCGGCGGGGCGGGGGCGTGGTGCTGCACGTCGCGCCACTCGCCGGCCCACACCACGACGCGTTCCTTCATGCGCCGCACCGTGCCCCGGTCCGGAGGGCCTGACACCTGCGGCCCTGCGCGAACTGCTGATCGTGGGCAGGCTGGCGCGCATTTGCCGCGCCAGCGGCGGAGACGCACACTGACCGACGAGATGCAGCTCGGCCGCACCATCCAGATTCCGCCGCTCCCGTAGCCGGCTGGTCGAGCCGTCCGCGGGAGGCGGCTCGCACGGGTCAGCCGCTCGCGGTCGGGTCACCAGCCGGTAGGAAGGCCCGTTCCGCCATGACGCAGCTCGCCCAAACTCCAGCGGCGCTGGACCTCTACGACACCACGTTGCGCGACGGCACCCAGCAGGAGGGCATCTCGCTGTCGGTGTCGGACAAGCTGCGGGTCGCGGCTGCGATCGACGGGCTGGGCGTGCCCTACCTCGAGGGCGGCTGGCCGGGCGCGAACCCCAAGGACACCGAGTTCTTCAAGCGCGCCGCGGCCGGGGAGCTGGAGCTGCGCCACAGCGTGCTGACCGCGTTCGGCATGACCCGGCGCCCTGGTCGGCAGGCCGCCGGCGACGAGGTCCTCGGCGCGCTGCTCGCGGCCGAGACCGCGATGGTCTGCATCGTCGGCAAGTCCGACGTCGAGCACGTCGACCGCGCGCTGCGCACGGCGCGCGAGGAGAACCTCGCGATGGTGGCCGACTCCGTCGCGCTGCTGCGAGCCGAGGGCCGCCGGGTGGTCTTCGACGCCGAGCACTTCTTCGACGGCTACCGCCGCGACCCCGACTACGCGCTGGAAGTCGTGCTCGCCGCCGCAGCCGCCGGCGCGGAGTGCGTCGCCCTCTGCGACACCAACGGCGGCGCCCTGCCCGACCAGGTCGGCGCCGTCGTGCGCGCGGTGGCGGCCGCGCTGGGCGGGAGCGCGCAGCTCGGCATCCACGTGCACAACGACACCGACTGCGCGGTCGCCAACACGCTGGTCGCCGTGCAGGCCGGGGCCACCCACGTCCAGGGGACGATCAACGGGATCGGGGAGCGCACGGGCAACGCCAACCTCTGCTCGCTGATCCCCAACCTCGCGCTCAAGCTGGGGCTGCCGGTGGTCAGCGACGAGGCCCTGGCCCGGCTCACCCATGTCGCGCACGAGGTCGCCGAGATCATGAACCTCGCGCCGCGGGCCAGCGCGCCCTACGTCGGCGCGGCCGCGTTCGCCCACAAGGCCGGGCTGCACGCGTCCGCGGTGGCCCGTGATCCCGACCTCTACCAGCACGCGGACCCCGGGCGCGTCGGCAACCAGCTGCGGCTCCTCGTCAGCGAGCTGGCCGGCCGCGCGAACATCGTGCTGAAGGGTTCCGAGCTCGGACTGGACCTCACCGGCGAGGACGACCCGGTCGCGCGCGTGCTGGACCGCGTCAAGGAGCTGGAGCACCTCGGCTACTCCTTCGAGGCGGCGGACGCATCCTTCGAGGTCCTGGTCCGCCGCGAGACCGGCAGGCTCACGCAGCGCTTCGTCCTGGAGAGCTACCGGGTGATCGTCGAGCACCGCGAGGACAACCGGATCGTCGCCGAGGCCACCGTCAAGCTGCGCGTCGGCACCGGTGCAGCGGCCGAGCGCGTGATCGGCACGGGCGAGGGCAACGGCCCCGTCGACGCGCTGGACCAGGCGTTCCGCGCCGCGATCGCGGGGCGCCTCCCGCTGGAGGACCTGCACCTGGAGGACTACAAGGTGCGCATCCTCGACAGCCGGGCAGGCACAGGCGCGACCACGCGCGTGCTGATCTCGTCAGGCGACGAGGAGCGCGAGTACACCACCGTGGGCGTCTCGCCCAACATCATCGAGGCGTCGTGGAAGGCGATGGAGGACGCCTACCACGCCGCCCTGCAGCGGCATTAGCCGGAGCGGGCCAGTGAGCGCCCGCGCACGACCACGGTCCCGGCGTCGCGCGCGCGCGCCGCGTGCCCGAGCAGCCCGAAGCCCAGCCAGGCCAGCGGCCACATCGGCCAGAAGAAGCTGGCACCCGTCAGGCTCCAGATCCACACGAGCGCGACCGCGATCGCCGCGAACCGCACGGCATGGCGCGTGAACGCCGCCCGAGCCCGGTCGCGCGCCGCGGGGTCGGTGATCGTCACCGGCGGCAGGTCGGCCAGGAGCGGGTCGAGGTCGCGGCGGGTGCGCGCGTGCAGCGCGTCGTCGGTGCGCTGCTCGAACTCGTCGATCTCCAGGCGACCGGCCGAGAGGTGGGCGCCGAGAGCGTCCACGACCCGGCTGCGCTCGCCGTCACCGATGCGCTCGTCCGCGGCGCGCCGTTCGAGCGAACGCTCCTGCGCGCCCCAGTCCCATGCGCCCGCGGCGTGACAACCCCACATGGTGTCCTCCTGAATCAAGCGGTTGTAAGCCAGTAATCCTACGTGAGCGATGTATCGCTCGCGCGCCAATCGTGCAGACTTGCACGCCATGCGCGTCGTGCGGATCGGGACGGTGGATGGGGCCGCCCCGGCGTTCGGCGCGGTGCGCGACGACCACGTCGTCGTGGCCGAGGGGCACCCGTTCGGCCCTGACGGCGCGGACGGGCTGCGGCTGACCTCGCGGGCGGCCGCGCTGGCAGACGTGCGGTTGCTCGCGCCCGTGCTGCCGAGCAAGGTTCTGTGCGTCGGTCGCAACTACGCCGCGCACGCGCGCGAGTTCGGCAACGAGCTCCCCACCGAGCCGCTGATCTTCTTCAAGCCGTCCACGAGCGTGATCGGTCCGGGCCAGCCGATCGTGCGCCCCTCGCTCTCCGAGGACGTGCAGCACGAGGCCGAGCTCGCTGTGGTGATCGGCCGCCTATGCCGCCGCGTTCCGGTCGAGTCCGCGCTCGACGTGATCCTCGGTGTGACGTGCGCCAACGACGTCACCGCCCGCGACCTGCAGCGCCGCGATGGCCAGTGGACGCGCGGCAAGGGCTTCGACACGTTCTGCCCGCTGGGCCCGTGGATCGACACCGACTTCGACGTGCGCGAGCCCGCGCGTGTCCAGTGCCGTGTCGACGGCGAGGTCCGCCAGGACGGCACCACCGGCGACCTGGTCTTCGACATCGCCACCCTGATCGCGTGGTGCTCCGCGTTCTGCACGCTGCTGCCCGGCGACGTGCTGCTCACCGGCACCCCGGCCGGCGTCGGTCAGCTCCCCGCCGGCTGCACGGTCGAGGTCGAGGTCGAGCGCCTCGGCGTCCTCTCCAACCCGGTGGTCGCCGAGTCCTGACGGGTCAGAGGGCCCGTCGCACTACCGGGCGCGCGGGGTTGCGGCGCGCCACCTCGGTGAACCCGGCGCGCAGGAACATCGACAGCGTGCCGTGGTAGAGGTCCGCAGCGGAGCGCTTCGAGACCGAGGTGTCGACCGGGTAGGCCTCGAGCAGGGCGACCTGCCGCGCGCGGGCGTGCTCGACCGCCCCCGCGACCAGGGCGTCACCGACACCACATTTCCTCGCGTCCCTGGCGACGAACAGGCAGGTGATCGCGGTCACGGCGGCGTCGTCGGGCGGTTGCAGATCGCGCGAGCGCAGGACGCGGCCGTACTCCTCGCGCGCGGCGAGCGCGAGCCAGCCCACGGGACGGTCGCCGTCGTAGGCGAGCAGCCCGGGCTCGCGGCCCTCCCCGACCAGCGCGCAGAGCCCCGCGCGGCGCTGGTCGTGGGACTCGGCGTCGAACTCGCGCGACGACATCCGGAACCACATGCACCAGCAACCCGAGTACGCGCCGTTCGGCCCGAACAGCGCGACGAGGTGGTCCCAGCGGTCCGGCGTCACGGGGTGGATGTCGAGCGCCACCGCGGAGGACCCTACCCGCGTGCCTAGGATCGGCCTCGTGCCACCTGCGCCCCGAGTCCGCTTCGCGCCCGCGCCCAGCGGGTGGCTGCACGTCGGCGGCGCGCGCACCGCGCTCTACAACTGGCTGCACGCGCGCCAGGGCGGGGGCACGTTCGTGCTGCGGCCCGAGGACACCGACGCCGACCGGGTCACCGCGGAGTCGTTGCAGGGGATCCTCGACGCGCTGCGGTTCCTGGGCATGACCTGGGACGAGGGTCCCGAGGTGGGCGGCCCGTACGGCCCGTACATCCAGAGCGAGCGCTTGGCGCTGCACCAGGCGGTGGCCGAGGCGCTGCTCGCGACGGGCGTCGCCTACGAGGCCTTCGAGACCGCCGAGGAGCTCGAGGCCGCCCGCGCCGAGGGCCGCCCGTCGGTCTACAAGGCCGGCCACCGCGATCTCACCGCCGCGCAGCGCGCCGCGCTCCGTGCCGAGGGGCGCGAGCCCGTGCTGCGCATCCGCACACGCGACGAGGGCGCGATCACGTTCACCGATGCCGTCCGCGGCGACATCACCTTCCAGTGGGCCGACGTCGGCGACTTCGTCGCGCTGCGCGCGGATCTCACCCCGACCTACCTCCTGGCCAACGCGATCGACGACCTGGCGATGGGCATCAACTTCGTGGCCCGCGGCGAGGACCTGCTGTCGGTGACGCCGCGCCAGCTGCTGCTCTACGACGCGCTGCTCGCAGACGGTCTGCTGGACCGTGTGCTGGCGGCGACCGGCTTCCCGCCGCGCCCGGCCGACGCGGTGCCGCCGACGTTCGGGCACCTGCCCCTGCTGGTCGGGGCCGACCGCAAGCCCCTGTCGAAGCGCCACGGCTCCGTCGCGGTCGACGAGTTCCGCCGCCAGGGCTTCCTCCCCGAGGCGCTGCTGAACTTCCTCGCACTGTGCGGCTGGAGTCCCGGCGAGGACCGCGAGCGCTTCGACGTCGACGAGCTGGTGGCGCGCTTCGGCTTCGACCGTGTGAACCGCGCGGCGGCGTTCTTCGACACCGACAAGCTGCGCTCGATGAACGGCGAGCGGCTGCGCGAGCTCGGACCGGCCCAGCTCGCCGAGCGCATGCTCCCGCTGATGGTCGAGCGGGGCCTGCTGCCGCCGGAGGTCCCCTTCGGTGCGCGCTACCTCGTCGAGGGCTTCGCCCCCCACCTGCTCGAGCGCTCCCAGACCCTGGTCGACGCGATCGGCCTGATCGACTGGGCCTTCGTCGACACGGTCGCCTTCGACCCCGCCGCGGTCGCGAAGTGGCTCAAGCCCCCGGCCGACGTCGTGCTCGAACGTGCGGAGGCCGAGCTGCCCGACCTCGACTGGACCGCGGAGGCGATCGAGGCCTGGTGCACCGCCCTCGCCGAGGAGCTCGGCACGGGCCTGGGCCGCGTGATGCAGCCGCTGCGCGTGGCAGTCAGCGGCCGCGCCGTCACCCCACCCCTCCCGCAGACCCTCGCCGTACTCGACCGCGACCTGGTCCTGGCCCGCCTCGCGGACGCCCGCAAGCTCGTCGCCGCGTGACGGACGGTTGCCCCGCGCTCACACCCACTGCTACGGTGGGCCAGCCCTTCGGGGGTGGTGTAATAGGCAACACGACGGGTTCTGGCCCCGTTATTGAGGGTTCGAGTCCTTCCCCCCGAGCACTGCACAACACGGCGGGCTCCATCCATGGATGCCCGCCGTCTCATACGCGGCCCCGTCGTCTAGCGGCCTAGGACGCTACCCTCTCAAGGTAGTGGCGCCGGTTCAAATCCGGTCGGGGCTACCACTCGCTCAGCCTGCGCCGCGGAGGTCCAGGGGGACGGCGCAGCCGCCGTTGGGGAGGGCGGGGTCGATGCCGTTGCGGCAGTCGGCCGTGACGAGGTCGTTGCCGCCGGCGGAGGCGACGAGCTCGTGGATGGTCGCGCCCTCCGGGAGGGGGATGATCGCGAAGGCGGCAGGGAGGTCCGCGGATCCGCCGAGGGTGGGGACGACGACGTTGGTGCCCGCAGCGAGGCGGGCGGTGATGCGCTCGACGTCGGGCGCGGTCGCGACGACCACGAGGGGGATCGGGCCGTCGGGCACGTCGACGCCCCAAAGGGGTCGCAGGGCCTCGGCGGCCGCGCACGTGCGCGTCACGTCGCCGTTGGCGAAGTCCAGCCGCAGGCAGGCGCCGAGCTCGTCCCACCGGCCCGTCGCGACGTAGTCGTCGGTCTCCTCGAGCACGACCTCGACCGGGCCGGACGGCGTCGGGAGCGCGACCCCCGGGATGCCCAGGCCATCGCGCACCCGCGGCGCGCCCACCAGCAGGAACGTCACCCACAGCGCCGACGCCAGCAGGAAGCACGTGACCACCAACCGGCCCGAGATCCCCGTCCGGCGCTCGGCCGTGGTGTCCACATCGCCCATCCGGCTCCCAACCCTACGCCCGTAGGATGCGGCGATCATGTCGACGCAGACGCTCCCGCTGGTCGGGCTCGACGCGATCCGCGACGCGGCCAGGCAGCTTCAGGGGGTCGCGCAGCGCACGCCGATGGAGCTGTCGCGGGCGATGTCGCGCGCGCTCGGGCGGCCCGTGTGGCTGAAGTGCGAGCACCTGCAGCGCACCGGCTCGTTCAAGATCCGCGGCGCGTACAACCGCATCAGCCGCATCCCCGAGGCCGATCGCGCGCGCGGGGTGGTCTGCGCGTCGGCCGGCAACCACGCGCAGGGCGTGGCGCTGTCCGCGCAGCTGCTCGGTGTCACCGCCACCGTCTACATGCCGATCGACGCGCCGTTGCCGAAGATCGAGGCCACCCGCGCGTACGGCGCCGAGGTGGTGCTCGGCGGGGCGAACGTCGACGAGGCCCTGGGCGCCGCGACCGCCCACGCCGACCGTACCGGCGCCACGTTCGTGCACCCCTTCGACCACGCTGACGTCATCGCCGGGCAGGGCACGCTGGGTCTGGAGATCCTGGAGCAGGAGCCCGAGGTCCGCACGCTGCTCGTGCCGATCGGCGGCGGCGGCCTGATCGCGGGGATCGCGTCCGCGGTCAAGGCGCTGAAGCCCGAGGTGCGCGTGCTCGGCGTCGAGCCCGTGGGGGCGGCGTGCGCCCTGGCCTCGCTCCGCGCCGGCGAGCCCGTCACCCTCCCCGAGCTCTCCACGATCGCCGACGGCGTCGCGCTGAAGCGGCCGGGGAACCTCACGCTGGCCCACATCGTGGCCTACGTCGACGAGGTCGTGACCGTGACCGACGAAGCCATCGCCCGCGCTGTGCTGTCGCTGGTTGAGCGCGCCAAGCAGGTCGTCGAGCCCTCCGGTGCCGCCACCATGGCCGCGCTGGCCGAGGGGCTGGTCGGTGAGGGCGACGACCCCGTGGTGGTGGTGCTCTCGGGCGGCAACGTCGACCCGCTGCTGTTCAACCGGATCATCCAGTCGGGTCTGTACGAGGAGGGCCGCTACCTGGTCGCCACCACGAAGCTGAGCGACCGCCCCGGCAATCTCGTCAAGCTGCTGTCGATCGTCGCGGAGCGCCGCGCGAACGTCCTCGCCGTCGAGCACCACCGCCTCGACACCAGCCTCGGCGTCACCGAGGTCACCGTGCGCTTGGAGCTGGAGACCCGCGGCCCCGACCACATCCGCGAGCTCTGCGAGGCCCTCGCCGAGGGCGGCTACCCCCTGGAGGCCGAGCTCCCCGCGACGGTCACCGCCGGCTAGCGATGCGCGTCGGCGCGATCGAGCTGCTCGCGCTCAGCGACGGCACGCTCCACGTCGAGCCCGAGTTCTACGTCGGCCTCGACGTGGCGGCGCACCCCGACCTGCTGGCCGCCGACGGTCGCGCGCACGTCCCGATCGGCTGCTTCCTGCTGCGCGCGGGCGGAAAGACGGTGCTGGTGGACACCGGGATCGGTCCGGTTACCAATGAGTGGGCGACCGGCGGGCTGCTGCCCGAAGCGCTGCGGGAGCACGGTGTCGCGCCCGAGGACATCGACGTCGTGGTCGTCACCCACCTGCACCTCGACCACATCGGCGGACTGCTCGACGGCGACGCCCCCGCGTTCCCCAACGCGACCGTCAGGTTCGGTCAGGACGACTGGGACGAGTTCGTGACCCGCCGCGAGGCCACAGACCGCAACCGCAGGATCATGGAGGCGCTCGAGGCCGCGGGCCGCCTCGAACCGCTGGACGAGCGCCCGCTGGCGCCCGGCGTCCATGCCCTCGCGACCCCCGGTCACACGCCCGGCCACCACGGCATCGTCGTCGCCTCGGGCGAGGACCGCGTCTACCTGCTCGGCGACGCGGTCGAGTGCCCGCTGCAGCTCTCCGAGCCCGACTTCAGCGCGCTCTCCGACGTCGACCCCGCCCTGGCGGCCCGGACCCGTGAAGCGCTCTGGCGCGAGCTCGAGGGCACCGACGCCCGGATCACCGGCGCGCACTTCCCCGGCCTCGAGCTCGGCCGCGTCCTGCGCGGCACCGGCCGCCAGTTCGTGCCCGCCCCGTGAGAACCACGCTCGTCCCTAGGCAGGTTCCCGTATCTGCGAACCAGCCTAGGTCCTAGGCAGGTTCTCACCGGTCGGAGCGCGGATGAGGGCGGCGATCTCGGCGACGATGCGGGTCAGCTCGTAGTCCTTGGGGGTGTAGACCGCCGCCACGCCGGCGTCGCGCAGCGCCGCCGCGTCCACGGGCGGGATGATGCCGCCGACCACGACCGGACCGTCGAAGCCCTCGGCGCGCAGGCTGGACACGATCTCGGGGACCAGGGCGGCGTGGGACCCCGAGAGGATCGAGAGGCCCACGACGGCGACGTCCTCGTCCAGCGCGGAGGCCACGATCTGCTCGGGGGTCAGGCGGATGCCCTGGTAGACGACCTCGAAGCCCGCGTCGCGGGCGCGGACCGCGATCTGCTCGGCACCGGAGGAGTGGCCGTCGCAGGCCGGGCTTGGCGACCAGCAGGCGCACCTTGCGGCCCAGGCGCTCCTCCGCGGCGCGCACCGCCGCGCGGGCGGCCTCGAGGTCGCCGGAGGAACCCCGCGCCGAGGCCGCCGACACGCCGGTCGGGCCGCGGTAGGTCCCGAAGACCTCGCGCAGGACGTCCGCCCACTCGCCGGTCGTGACGCCCGCGCGGGCCGCCGCGATCGAGGCCGGCATCACGTTCTCGCCCGACGCGGCGACCGTGCGCAGGTCGGCCAGCGCCTGGTCGACCGCCGCACGGTCCCGCGAGGCGCGGAAGGCCTCGAGGCGCTCGACCTGCTCGGCCTCCGACGCGGGATCGATCCTCAGGAACCCGCCGTCGTCACCGGCCACCAACGGCGACGGCTCGCCGTCGGTCCAGGCGTTGACGCCGACCACGACTTGCTCACCGGATTCGATGCGCGCCAGCCGTGCGGCGTTGGACGCGACCAGCTCGCCCTTCATGTACTCGACGGCCTCGACGGCGCCGCCAAGCTCGAGGACTCGGCCCCACTCCTCCCAGGCCTGCGCCGCGATCTCGCCGGTGAGCGACTCCATCACGTGGCTGCCCGCGAAGAGGTCCTCGTGCTCGAGCAGGTCGGTCTCGAACGCCAGCACCTGCTGCATCCGCAGCGCCAGCTGCTGGTCCCAAGGACGCGGCAGGCCCAGGGCCTCGTTCCACGCGGGCAGCTGCACCGACCGGGCGCGCGCGTCCTTCGACAGCGTCACCCCCAGCATCTCCAGCAGGATGCGCGCGATGTTGTTCTCGGGCTGCGCCTCGGTCAGCCCCAGCGAGTTGACCTGCACCCCGTAGCGGAACCGCAGCGCCTTGGCGTCGGTCACGCCGTACCGCTCCCGCCCCAGCCGTGCCCACAGCTCACCGAACGCGCGCTGCTTGGCGATCTCCTCGACCAGGCGGATGCCGGCGTTGCAGAAGAACGAGATGCGCGCGAAGACCTCGCCGAACTCGGCGTCGCTCACCCGCCCGGTCGCACGCACCGCGTCGAGCACGGCGGTGGCGTTGGCCAGCGCGAACGCCACCTCCTGCACCGGCGTCGCCCCGACCTCCTGCAGGTGGTAGCTGCAGACGTTGATCGGGTTCCACTTGGGCATCGCCTTGACGGTGTAGGTGACGACGTCGGCGATCAGGCGCAAGGAGGGCTCGGGCGGGAACACGTAGGTCCCCCGCGACAGGTACTCCTTGAGGATGTCGTTCTGGGTCGTGCCCGTGAGTGCCGCCGCGTCGGCGCCCTGCTCCTCGGCCACGGCCACGTAGAGCGCCAGCAGCCACGCCGCCGTCGCGTTGATCGTCATCGACGTGTTCATCCGCTCCAGCGGGATCCCGTCGACGAGCTGGCGCAGGTCGTCGATCGAGCACACCGGCACGCCGACCTTGCCGACCTCGCCGCGTGCGAGCACGTGGTCGGCGTCGTACCCGGTCTGCGTCGGCAGGTCGAACGCGACCGACAGCCCCGTCTGCCCCTTGGCGAGGTTCGCGCGGTACAGCGCGTTGGACGCCTTCGCCGAGGAGTGACCGGAGTACGTCCGCATCACCCAGGGGCGGTCCTTCTCACGAGCGCGGCGCTCTGCGGCCATTACCTCAGGCTACGACGGGCTCGGTACGCTCCGACATCGATGGAGCTCGTGTACCGGCCGGTCATCGCCACGGCCCTCGCCGCGTTCCGGGTCATGAACTGGCGGGTGAAGGTCAGCGGCGCCGAGCACCTCCCGCGCACCGGGCCGGCGGTGATCGCGTCCAACCACGTCAGCTACCTCGACTTCGTCTTCGTCGGGGCCGGAGCGATCCCGTCGGGCCGCCTGGTGCGCTTCGCGGCCAAGCGCGAGATCTTCGAGCACCCGATCTCCGGCCCTCTCATGCGCGGGATGAAGCACATCCCCGTCGACCGCGGCGGCCGCGTGCAGGACGCGTTCGAGCAGGCGTCCGAGGCACTGGCCCAGGGGGAGGTCGTCGGCATGTTCGTCGAGGGCACGATCAGCCGCTCCTTCGTGCCCCTCAAGGCGTTCTCCGGGTCGGCGAGGATGGCCATGGACGCCGGCGCGCCGCTCATCCCCTGCGCGGTCTGGGGACCCCAACGCCTGTGGACCAAGGGCCGGCCGCGCGACTTCCGCCGCAACGTCGAGGTGCGCGTCGCCTACGGGCCGAAGATCCAAGCCTCGCCCGCCGACGACGCTCGCGAGGTCACCGCCCGCCTCATGGAAGCGATCCGCACCCTGCTGGCTGGGCAGCAGCGCCTCTACAGCCAGGAGCCCTCCGGCCCCGACGACCGCTGGTGGCTGCCGGCGCACCTGGGCGGCACCGCCCCCACCCCCGAAGTGCTCGCCCGCGTGATGGCCGACGAGGCCGCCGCGAAACGCGAGGCCAAGAAGGCCGCCTCGGCCTGACCCTGGGGACGGCTAACGGGGGACCGTCACGGGGGCGGAGCAGAATGGCGGCCGTGCCGGTCCCCTACGTCCATGCCACCACGGCCGCGGACGCGCAGCGGTGGCTCGGGGACCTGGGCAGCCCGAGGTTCGTGGCGGTCGACACCGAGACCGGCGGCTGGGACCCGCTGCTCGACCGGCTGCGGCTCGTGCAGGTCAGCGCCGGCCCGGACCGGCCCGTGCTGGTGGTCGACGCCGAGCGGCTGGACCCGGCCGTGCTGGGTGGGCTCCTCGCCGACGAAGGTGTCCTGAAGGTCTTCCACCACGGGGCATTCGACCTGCGGTTCCTCGCGCAAGCCGGTCTCGTCGCGCGCCGCGTCGCCGACACGATGCTGGCCCAGCAGCTCCTGGACGGCGGGGCGCGCACCGCGCACGGCTCCGGGCTGGCGCAGCTGGCCAGCTTCCGCCTGGGCCGCGAGCTCGACAAGTCGATCCGGGAGACGTTCGCGGCCGCCGCGCCCCTCAACGACGCCCATCTGCAGTACGCCGCCGACGACGCCGCCGCGACCTGGGAGGTCTTCGACCAGCAGTGGCGGGAGCTGGTCGGCCACCGCCTGGTCGAGGTGGCACGCCTGGAGTTCGCCGCCCTGCCCGCGCTGGCGGCCCTGCAGCTGCGCGGCGTGGCGTTCGACGCGGAGCGCTGGGAGGCGCTGGTGCGCGTGCTCGAGGCGCGACTGCCCGCGCTCGAGGACGCCGTGCAGGCGGCCTTCGTGACGCACGACAGCCCCCGGACCCTCTTCGGGCCGGAGCCGGTGAACCTCGACTCGCCAGAGCAGGTCCAGGCCGCGCTGGCCCGCGTCGGGGTGCAGGTCGAGTCGACCCGCTCGGCGGTGTTGCGCGACCACCTCGACGTGCCGGCGGTTCACGCGCTGCTGGCCTACCGCGAGGTCGCGAAGGTGACGTCGGGCTTCGGCGGCGACTGGGCGCAGCGCGTCGTGCACCCCGCGACCGGGCGCATCCACGCCGACTGGCGCCAGATCGTCGGTGCCGGGCGCATCGCCTGCAGCGACCCCAACCTGACGCAGATCCCCAAGGAGGCCGCGCTACCGCGCCTGCTTCCGCGCCGGTCCCGGCCGGGCGCTGGTGGTCGCCGACTACAGCCAGCAGGAGCTGCGGATCCTGGCCGCCGTCTCCGGCGACGAGGCCCTGACCGAGGTGTTCCGCCAGGGCCGCGACCTGCATGCGAGCACCGCCGCGATGGTCTTCGGCGTGCACGAGGATGCGGTCGCCCCCGGGCAGCGCAAGGCCGCCAAGGCCCTGAACTTCGGGCTGATGTACGGCATGGGGGCGCCCGGCTTCGCCCGCGCGACCGGCACTGGGCTGGACGAGGCCCGCGACACCATGAAGCGCTACTTCGCCGCGTTCCCGCGCGTCGAGGCCTGGCTGGCCGCGGCAGAGTCGAGCGCCCGGCGCAGCGGTCGCACGCGCACCCCCCTGGGCCGGGTGCGGCTGCTGGACCCGGCCGAGCCACTCACCACGCTGGCCCGCAACGCGCCCATCCAGGGGGCCGGCGCGGACATGACGAAGCTGGCCCTGGCCGCGGTCGCCGAGCGGCTCACCGACGGCGCGCCGATGCCGGCCGACGGCCCGGTCCTCGTGGTCCACGACGAGCTGGTGGTCGAGGTGCCTGCGGAGCGCGCCGCCTGGGCGGCCCGCGAGGTCGAGGCCGGCATGCTCGAGGCCGCCCGCCGCGTGCTCGGCCCGGTGCCCGCCGCCGTCGACGTCATGGTCACGTCGACCTGGGGCGCCGACGGCGGGGAGGCAGCGGTGGGCAACAGCAGGCTGGCCGTCACGGCCGCGGCCGGCGCGGGAGCGGCGGCGCGATAGCCCTTACATGAGCCGTGCGGCCCCGCAGGCGAGGCTTACCCGGCCGTACGATCGGCCCTCTGCCCAGCTGGGGGCGGATCGGACCGGCCGGGGGGCACTGCTCCACCGGGCCCGGTGGAGGAGGTTGGGCGATGAGCGAACCCCGCACCCTGCGCGACGCCGTGTACATCGACGGGGTGCGCCTGCCGATCGGCCGCGCGCGGGCTGACGGCTACTACGCCGCGACCCGCGCCGACGACATGGCGGTGCGCACGATCCGCGCGCTGCTCGAGCGCGTACCCGCAGCTCGACCCTGCGCGGATCGACGACAACGTCTGGGCCGCCACGACGCAGGTCGGTGACCAGGGCCTGACGCATCGGCCGTTCGACTGGCGGTCCTGGCCGGGCTGCCGAAGTCGGTGCCCGGCTACGCCGTGGACCGCATGTGCGCCGGCGCGCTGACCACGATCACCAACGCGGCGCAACGCCATCAGGGTCGGGGCGCAGGACGTGGTCGTCGCGGGCGGGGTCGAGCACATGGGCCACCACCCCATGGGCTCCGGCGGTCGACCCGAACCCGCGCTTCCTCACCGAGCAGCTGGTCGACCCCACGCGCCCTGGTGATGGGCAACACCGCCGAGAACCTGCACGACGAGCTCGCGCGACATCACCCGCGAGCAGGCCGACCTGTACGCGCTGCAGTCCCAGGAGCGCGTCGCCAAGGCGCAGGCCGACGGCGTCTTCGACACGCCACGTCGTGCCGATGACGGTCTTGGACGCGAGGGCTGGCGGGTCGTCAACACCGACGAGCACCCGCGGCCCGGCACGACGCTGGATGACCTGCGCGCGCTCAAGCCGCCGTTCCGCCCCGGCGGTCGGGTGACGGCCGGCAACGCCGCCGGGCTCAACGACGGGGCCGGCTGCGTGCTGCTGACCAGCCGCGAGGTCGCCGACGGAGCTCGGCCTGCCGGCCCGAAGATGCGCCTGGTCGACTACGCCTTCGTCGGCGTCGAGCCCGAGACGATGGGCTGGGGCCCGATGCCCGCCACCGAGAAGCTGCTCGCCAAGACCGGCCTGTCCATCGACGACATCGACGCCGATCGAGATGAACGAGGCGTTCGCCGTGCAGTGCGTCGCGTTCCTGCAACCACTTCGGGCTCCCGCTGGACTCGCCCGAAGGTCAACCCCTACGGCGGCGCGATCGCGCTGGGCCATCCGCTGGCGATGTCCGGCGCGCGCCTGGCGCAGCAGCTCGCGCACCGCTTCGACACCGACGACACGCATCCGCTACGGCATCACGACGCTGTGCGTCGGCCTGGGCATGGGCTGCACCGTGCTGTGGGAGAGGGTAGCCGATGGCTGAAGCGTCACGCAGTTCAAGGTCCGCTACTACGACTCGTCCAACGGCCGGCCGGCTGGCCCTGGTCACGATGGACAACGGCGCGGACCACACCAAGCCGAGCACCTTCGGCGAGGACGCGCTGCGCTCGCTGGACGCCGCGCTGGCACGAGATCGAGGGCGCAGACGACGTCAAGGGCCTGCTGCTGACCGGCAAGCCGTTCATCTTCGCGGTCGGCGCCGACCTCGAGCACGTCCAAGGGCGCCGACGAGGACGCTCGCGCGCCGGGCGGCGCAGGGCGGCCACGCCGCGTTCCGCCGCCTCGCCGCCCTGCCGGTTCCCGACGCTCGCCGCCATCAACGGCGCCTGCATGGGCGGCGGCCTGGAGATCGCGCTGCACTGCGACTACCGCACGCGTGTCGACGGCCGCCGCGCCGATCGCGTTCCCCGAGGTCTTCCTCAACATCCTCCCGGCGTGGGGCGGCACGCAGCTCACGCCGCGGCTGATCGGCGCCGAGAAGGCGCTGCACGGTGATCGTCCACAACGCGCATGAACAACAACAAGACGCTCAAGGCCCGCGACGCCGTCGAGCTCGGCCTCGCCGACCGTGCTGATCGAAGGCGTCGACTTCCTCGACAAGTCCGTCGCAGCTGCTCGAGGCGCTCGTCACCGGCGAGGAGACGATCGAGCGCGACGCCGCCGGCGCAACGACAACCTCGACGAGGTCGCTCGCCAAGGCGCCCGCGCAGTTCGCCGACGCCAAGGTGCACGGCGCGACGCGCGCGCCGTACCTCGCGATCGACCTGATCGAGTTCGCCGCGCGCGGCGGCGACCTGGACGAGGGCTACGCCAAGGAGGCCGAGGCGCTGGCCGAGCTGCTGCCGTCGCGCCAGGCGCAGTCCGCGATCTACAGCTTCAACCTGACCCAGCAGCGGGTGCGCAAGCAGCCGTGGAAGCCCGGCCGCGCCGCCGCGCCCGATCAGCAAGGTCGCGTCGTCGGCTCGCGGCCTGATGGGCGCGCAGCTCGGCGCGCTGTTCCTGCAGCAGTTCGAGGTCCCGCTGGTCATGAAGGACATCGACGAGGGCGTCCTGGGCGAGGCCCGCGAGGCACATCGAGGGCGAGATCGACAAGCGCGTCGCAGCGCCGGCGCCTCAAGCCCGGCAAGGCGCGAGTTCCTCAAGTCACTGGTCACCTACACGACCGACTACGAGCCGCTGGCCGGCAGCGACTTCGTGCATCGAGGCCGTGCTGGAGCGCATGGACCTGAAGAAGGCGATCTTCGCCGACGTCGAGAAGGTCGTGGACGCCGGCGCGGTGCTCGCGTCCGAACACGTCCTCGCTGTCGCTGACGGAGATGGCCTCGGACCTGCGAGCACCCGCAGCGCGTCGTCGGCTTCCACTTCTTCAACCCGGTCGCGGTGCTGCCGTTCCTGGAGATCGTCAAGGCCGACGGCGCACCGACGACGTGCACGCTGGCGACCGCGTTCGAGGCGTCGAAGAAGCTGCGCAAGTCCGGCGTGCTGTGCACGGACACGCCCGCGTTCATCGTCAACCGCGCTGCTCACGCGCTTCAACGGCGCGTTCATCGAGGCGCTGCGCCACGGCAACTCGTTCCGCGAGATCGACGCCGCCGCGAAGGAGCTGGGCCTGCCGATGGGCCCGTTCGAGCTGCTCGGGCTTCGTCGGGCATCAAGGTCGCGTTCCACACCGCGGAGACGCTGCACGAGGCGTACCCGCGACCGCTTCCCGATCGACGAGACGTTCGCGAAGCTCGCCGAGCTCGACGTCGCCGGGCATCTACGACTGGTCGACGGGCGAGGTCTACGACGCAGGTCGCGGCGATCGCTCCCGCCGGCCGCAGGGCGAGAAGCTCACGCCGGAGCAGATCCGCTCCGCGGCCATCGAGGCGACCGCCGACGAGGCCAAGATCATGCTCGACGAGGGTGTGGTCGCCGATGCCCGCGACATCGACACCGGCCTGCTGCTCGGCGCCGGCTGGCCGTTCTTCATGGGCGGCATCTGCAAGTACGCCGACGAGACCGGCCTCTCGGAGAAGCTCTTCGGCGCCCCCCTGGTCAGCGAGGAGGACCGCGCCTTCCAGTGAGCGGGCTGCGGCTCGCCGAGCTCCTGGCCGGCGCGGCGCTGGCCACCGACCTGGGCGCGGGCCTGCTCTACGAGAAAGGGCTGCGCACGTGCCTGGTCGCCACCGGCCTGGCCGAGGTGGTCGGGCTCAGGCGCGCCGACCGTCAGGCCGTGCACCACGCGGCGCTGCTGCACGCCCTGGGCTGCACGAGCCACGCCTCCGAGAACGCCGCGATGTTCGGCGACGACCTGGCGTTCCAGCGGGCGTTCAAGGTGCTGGACCCGGGCGACGCCGCGGTCTTCGGGCGCCAGCTGGCGACCTTCGGGGACTGGGCGGGCGCCGCCGCGCAGTCCGTGCTGGCCTCGAGGTTCGTGGCGGCCGCACCCAGCGTGGGGCCTGTCGCCGGCCGGTCGTCCTGCGAGGTGACCGCGGCGCTCGGCGTCCGGCTGCGCCTCTCGGCCACCACGATCGCCGCGCTGGCCGAGGTCAACGAGCGCTGGGACGGGCTGGGCATCCCCGACGGGCGTGCGGGCGAGGCGATCTCGCTGCCGGGCCGCGTGATCGTCGCCGCCGAGCAGGCCGTCGCCGCGCACGCCACCGCCCAGGACGCCGGCTGCGGGCCGCGCGAGGCGGTGGCCGCCGCGCGCGCGGAGGTCACGCGCCGCGCCGGCGGCCACCTCGACCCTGACGTGGCGAGCCTCTGCGCGGCCGATGCCGAGTCCCTGCTGGCCGCCCTGGACGCGCCGGACCTCGTCGCTGCGGTCGTCGCCGCCGAGCCGCCGCCGGCCGTCACGTTCGCGGCGCTTGACCTGCCCGAGCTGTGCGCGGCGGTGGCGACGTTCGCCGACCTCAAGGGCACGCACCTGCTGGGTCACTCGACGGCCGTCGCCGACCTCGCGGTCGAGGCCGCCCGCCTGGCCGGCGTGTCGGAGGTTGACCGGGTCGCCCTGCGCGCGGCGGCCCTGCTGCACGACGTCGGCCGCGTCGCCGTGCCGTCGTCGGTCTGGGACCGGCCGGGGCCGCTGACCGCCGCCGACCGCGAGCGCGTGCTGCTGCACCCGCACTGGACCGCCCGGGTCCTGGAGCGCTGCCCCGCCCTGGCTGCGCTGGCACCGGTGGCGGCGGCGCACCACGAGCGGCTGGACGGCTCGGGCTACCACCGCGGCCTCCCGGCGGGCGAGCAGCTGCCCCAGGCCCGCCTGCTCGCCGCGGCCGACGTCTTCAGCGCGCTGACCGAGCCGCGGCCCCACCGCCCGGCGTACGCGGCGGCGCAGGCCGCAGCGCTGTGCACGCAGGAGGCCGTCGCGGGCCGTCTGGACGGCGGCGCCGTCGCGGCGGTGGTCGAGGCCGCGGGCCTGCGCCGGCCGCGGCCATCGTGGCCCGCCGGGCTCACCGCCCGCGAGGTCGACGTGTTGCGCCTCGCCGCACGCGGACTGTCGAACGCCGCGATCGCCGCGGAGCTGGTCGTGTCCGACCGCACGGTGCACCACCACCTGCAGCACATCTACGACAAGATCGGCCGCCGCACGCGCGCCGGTGCCGCGGTCTTCGCGATCGAGCACGGCCTGCTCCCGCCCAAGCCCGTCGCCGGCTGAAATAGGCCGTTCTGCCCATGCGCCGCGGGCGGCGGCTGCCGGACGCTGCCCGCATGACCACCGCAACCGCACCCGCCGCCACGGACCGCCCCGCCACCGACCGCGCCGCCGTGAACCTCGTGACCGTCGGCGCCATCTACGCCGCGTTCGGGCGCGGCGACCTGCCTGCGATCCTCGAGATGCTCGACCCGGACGTGGCGTGGGACCACTGGGAGTCCAACAGCGCCCAGCGCGCCGGCTACCCGCACCTGCAGGCACGCGTCGGGCCGGCACAGGTCGCGGAGTTCTTCGCGGCGTTCGCCCAGACCTGCGTCGTCCACGCGTTCGAGGTCCGGGGCATCGTCGCCGACGACGTCATGGCCGTGGCCGACGTGCTCATCGAGGCCGAGTACGCGAGCGGCGGGCGCCTGCGCGACGAGGAGCTGCACCGCTGGACCTTCGGGCCGGACGGCAGGGTCACGAGCCTGCGCCACTACGTCGACACCGCCAAGCACATCGCCGCCGTGCTGCACGGCGAGGACACCACCGCCCAGACCTAGCCTGGGCGCCATGCCGTCCTCGCCCCGGGCCTGCGTGATCGGGGCGGGGTCGTCGGGGATCGTCGCGGCCAAGGCGCTGGCCGACCGCGGGATCGCGTTCGACTGGTTCGAGGCGTCCGACCGGGTCGGCGGGAACTGGGCGTTCGGCAACCCCAACGGCATGTCGGCCGCCTACGAGCACCTCTACCTGAACTCGTCCAAGACGCGCACCCAGTTCGCGGACCTGCCGATGCCCGCCGGCTACCCGGACTTCCCGCACCACACCCAGGTGCTGGCCTACCTGGAGTCCTTCGTCGACCGCTTCGGCCTGCGCGACCGCATCCGCTTCCGCACACCCGTCACGCACGCGGCGCCGCTCGCCGGCGGCGGCTTCGCTGTGACCACCGGGGGCGAGGAGCAGCACTACGACGCGCTGCTGGTCGCCAACGGCCACCACTGGGACGCGCGCTGGCCCGAGCCCGCGATCCCCGGCGACCTCGACGGCGAGGTCATCCACGCGCACGACTACCGCACGACCGAGCAGCTGCGCGACCGCCGCGTGGTGATCCTCGGCATGGGCAACTCGGCGATGGACATCGCGGTGGCCGCCAGCTACGCCGCCGTGACGACCACGGTGGCGATGCGCCGCAGCGCGCACGTGATCCCCAAGTACCTGTTCGGGCGACCGCTGGACACGCTGGTCACCCAGGCGAACGTGCCGTTCCGCCTCAAGCAGCTGACCAGCAGCGCGCTCCTCGGGCTCGCGCGTGGCCGCGTCGAGCGCTACGGCCTGCCCAAGCCCGACCACCGGCTGCTGGAGGCGCACCCGACGGTCTCCGACGACTTCCTCTCGCGCGTCGGGCACGGCGCGATCGGGATCAAGCCGATGATCCGGCGGCTCGCCGGCGACCGGGTGGAGTTCGCCGACGACACCACGGCCGCGGCCGACCTCGTGATCTACGCCACCGGCTACCGGATCACCTTCCCGTTCTTCGACGAGGGCTTCGTGTCCGCGCCGGGCAACGTCATCGCGCTGTGGCACAACTTCGTCGATCCCGGACGGCCTGGCCTGTACTTCATCGGGCTGCTGCAACCGCTGGGCTCCGTGCTGCCGCTGGCCGAGGCGCAGGCCAAGCTCGTGGCCGCGCACCTGGCCGGCGCAGTGACATTCCCCGACGCCACGACGATGCGCCAGGACATCGCGCACACCCAGGCCGCGCTGCGGAAGCGCTACGTCGCCTCCCCCCGCCACACCATCCAGGTCGACTTCGACGACGAGCTCCACGCGCTGCGGCGTCTGCTGCGCGACTGAGCTGGCCTGCTGTCGTCCGTGGTTGGCTGCGCCTGTGACGACGCTCACCCTGGAGCCCCTGGCGGGACCGTGGCCCGACGACGACCCGCACGCGAACTTCAAGCAGGAGGTCGCGACGGTCGGGCTGGCCGACCCGCTGCAGACGTTCACCGCGCTCTCCGCCGAGACCGGCATCCCCGTCGGGGCCCTCGTCCGCTACGTCATGGCGAAGTGGGCCGCCGAGGGCTCCGAGGCCCTCCTGGCCGTCGGCCCCCGGGTCGTGCAGCGATTGGCCGGCTATGCGGCCGACGTGCGAGTCGCCACTGACGACGCCGCCCGTGACGCCGCGCTGGATCGGCTGCTCGGGTTGGTCGACTGGCTGGCGCTGCCGTTGGCCGCGGCCGATGCCGGCGCCACGCCGGACGGTGCGCCGGTCGGCGTGCGCGCGGCGACCCTGGCCGACGCTGCGGCGATCGCGGCCCTGGTGCGCGACGCGCTGGGCTACGACGTCGCCGATGCAGTGGTCGGCGAGCGGCTGGCGGCCACGCTGGCCGAGCACGGCCGCTGCGTGCTCGTCGCGGAGCGCGACGGCAGGGTCAGCGCGTTCGCCGCGGCGCGGCTGGGCGCGTCGCTGAGCGACGGTGTCGCCTGCACGCTCACGAACCTCGCGGTCGCTCCCGCGCAGCAGGGCGCCGGCGTCGGCAGCACCCTTCTGGATGCTGTGGAGACCTGGGCCCGCTCCCGCGGCGCGGCGAAGCTGGTCCTCACGAGCGCGACGCACCGGGACGCCGCGCACGCCTTCTACGAGCACCGCGGCTACGCCCGCACCGGTGTGCGCCTGACCAAGCGCCTCTAGTGCACGGTGGGCGGGGCGTCCCGGCGCAGCACGGCGGTCGCGCCCTGCGGGACGGGGATCCAGCCGCCGACGTCGTCCAGCGGCTCCGAGGCGAGCCAGGACGCGGCGCCGCGCTGCGCGACGTAGAGCGAGTTCGCCGGCCGGTCGTGGGCCGCGTTGACCGCGACCACGCCCTCGTGCGTCGCCAGGACCAGGGTCAGCGTCGCCCACTGGCCGGTCGCGGCGCACGCCTCGGCGGCGGCCGCGACCGCGGTCTGCGCCGCGACGGCCGGGTTGGCGCCGTCCGCGACCGCCGCCGCGGCGAGCATCACCAGAACGGAGGCGTCGGTGACGATCTCCAGGCGCCCGGCCCAGGCGGTGCCCAGTCGCGCCAGCAGCGGGGCGGCGACGTGCTCGCGGAAGCCGTCGATGCGGCCGTTGTGGGTCCCCGCGACGCCGTCCACGACGAACGGGTGCGTCGCCGTGACGCCGATCGGCATCCCGGGAGAAGCCGAGCGCACCGCCGCGAGCACCACCTCGCCGTGCAGACGCCGCGCCAGGCCGGGCAGGTTCGCGTCGGCCCAGGGCGGCTGCACGGTGCGGTAGGAGAGCGGGCGCGGGTCGGTGCCGTCCCACCAGGCCACACCGGTGCCGTCGACGTTGACCCGGCCAAGCTGCATCTCGCGCGGGGCGATCGCCAGCTCCTGCAGTGACCGCGGCGGGTCGTAGAGCAGCGACGCCAGGGTGGCGGGCGGCCCGACGTGGGCGGCGATGCGGCACATCGCGCCGCCTCGGCGTCAGGCGCCCAGCAGCTTGGCCGACCGGACGGTGACCTCGAACCTGCCGCCCGGCGCGGAGTAGGAGACGGTGTCGCCGACGTTGGAGCCGACCAGGGCCACCCCCATCGGGGAGGCCGCGGAGACGACCATCAGGCCGGCCGGCTGGTCCTCGCGGGAGCCGAGGTAGATCTCGGAGACGTCGCCGTCCTCCTCGACCTCCAAGACCATGCCGGCGGTGACCTTGCCCTCGGCGGCCTGCGGCGGCGTGCCCACGATGGCCGTGCGCAGCTTCTCCTCGAGCACGCGGATGCGGGCCTCGTTCTGGCCCTGCTCCTCCTTGGCCGCGTGGTACTCGGCGTTCTCGCGCAGGTCGCCGTGGGCGCGGGCGACCTCGATCTTGGCGGTCACCTCCGTGCGGCCCGTGGTGCGGCGCTGCTCCAGCTCCGCCTGGAGACGGTCGAAGGCCTCCTGGGTGAGGTACTCGACGATGGGCTGCTCGCTCATGGTCGGGCGAGTGTAGAAGTGGAGGCCGGATGCCAGAGCTCCCCGAGGTGCAGGCGCACGCCGAGCGGCTGGCGGCCGACCTCCAGGGCCAGGTGCTGGAACGCGTCGAACCGCTGTCGTTCGCGGTGCTCAAGACCGTGCGGCCGTCCGTCGACGGCGCGGCGGGCCACGCCCTGGAGGCGGTTGGCCGCCGCGGCAAGTACCTGCTGCTGGACTTCGGGGCGCAGACCCACGTCGTGCACTTCATGCAGGGCGGGCGCCTGCGGCCCGACCCCAAGCCGGCGAAGCGGCCACGCTTCGGCCAGCTGCGCTGGTGGTTCGCCGACGGCCCGTGGCTGCTGACCGAGGCCGGGACCGAGCGCAAGGTCGGGGTCTGGGCGGTCGAGGGCGACCCGCTGACCCAGGCGCCCCTGCACGAGCTGGGGCCCGAGGCGGACACGCTGGACGCCGAGCAGCTGCTGGCGCTGGCGCACGGCCACCCGGCGCGCCTGCACACGTTCCTGCGCGACCAGCGCGTCCTCGCGGGCATCGGGCGGCGCCTCGCGAACGAGGTCTGCTTCCTGGCGAAGCTCTCGCCCTTCGCGCCGACCGCCAAGCTCACCCCCGACGAGGCGGAGCGCGTCGTGGAGGCGATCACCCGCAGCGTCGCCGACTCCCTGGCGCAAGAGCGCGAGCGCGGCGACATGTCCGCCTCCGCCGACCGCACGTCGCTGGTGCACCAGCGCACCGGCCAGCCCTGCCCGGTCTGCGGCGACACGATCCGCGCGGTCGAGTACCGCTCCTACACGGTCTGCTACTGCCCGACCTGCCAGACCGGCGGCAAGATCCTGGCCGACAACACCCTGAGCAAGTTCGGGATCACCGACGCACCGGTGAAGCCGCGCCCGCGCAAGACGCGGCGCTGAAGTGAGCGACATCGAGCCACTTCCGCATCCGCTCGCCCCGGAGGCTGTCCCGGAGGTCGCCGGCGTGCGCACGCTGCTGCGCGACCGGGCGTTCATGGCGTCGATGGTGGTCGCCGTCGTCGTCGCCCTCGGGTTCGGCCTGGTCGTGCCGGTGCTGCCGGAGTTCGCGCGGTCGTTCGGGGTCAGCCGGTTGGCGGTGGGGGCGCTGATCTCGGTGTTCGCGCTGGTGCGGTTGGTCTCCAACCTCTTCACCGGTGCGTTGGCGGACCGCATCGGGGCGCGTCGCGCGGTGGGGTACGGCGCGATCATCGTCGCGGTCTCGTCGGTGCTGAGCGCCGCCGCGCCGAACTACCCGGCGCTGGTCATCCTGCGCGGCGCGGGTGGCCTGGGCAGCGCGCTGTTCTTCAACGCGCTGCTCACGCTGGTGATCACGGCGACACCGGCGTCCATGCGCGGCCGCGCCGTGGGCACCCTGCAGGGCGCGTTCCTGCTGGGGATCGCGCTGGGGCCCTCCGTCGGTGGGCTGCTCGCGGAGCCGCTGGGTCTGCGTTGGCCGCTGGCGATCTACGGCGTCTTCTGCGGCCTCGCGGGGGTCATCGCGCTCTGGCTGCTGCCGAAGGTCAAGGCCGCGTCGATGCGGCGCCCGAACCCGTGGAGGACGCTGCGGCGCTTCCTGCGCACCCCGGAGTTCGTGGCCGCGCTGCTGATGGTGGCGGGGGAGCGCTGGGCGCAGGCCGGGGTCCGGTTCTCGCTGGTGCCGATCTTCGGGACCGAGGTGCTGGGCCTGGACACCCGGGCGGTCGGGCTGGGGCTGACGCTCGCGGCCCTGGTGCACCTCGCGCTGACCTGGCCGGCGGGCCGCCTGGTCGACCTCGCCGGGCGGCGGACGCTGTCGTGGACCTCGCACGCCGCGTTCGCGGCGGTCTGCCTGGGACTGGCCTACGTGACGGGGCTCGCGACGTTCCTCCTGGTGCTCGCGCTCTTCGGTGCTGCGACGGCCTTCTCCTCGGTGCCGCCACCCGCCATCGTGGGCGACGTCGTGGGTGAGGAGAACACCGGCCTTGCCGTGGGCGCCCTGAACACCGCCGGCGACCTGGGCAGCGTGCTCGGGCCGGTCATGTGCGGCTGGCTCGCGGACACGGCCGGCTACCCCGCCGCCTTCGGGTCCGCCGCCGTGCTCCTGCTCGCCGGCGCCGTCGCGGCCTTCCGCATGCGTGAGACCTTGCCCGCACGCGCCGCCGCCCCTGCCTACGATCGCTAGGCATGATCCGCGACCTCGCCTACAAGGTCTACGAGCGTCGCCTCGAGGCAGGACTGCGCGACGGCCCGCTGCCACGCCACGTCGGCGTCATCCTCGACGGCAACCGCCGCTTCGCGCGCGAGCGCGGCCTGGAGTCGGTCGCGGTCGGCCACCGCCTCGGCGCCGACAAGATCCACGACCTCATCCTCTGGTGCGACGAGCTGGCGATCGACTACGTCACGCTGTGGCTGCTGTCCACCGAGAACCTCGCCGAGCGCGACCCCGACGAGGTCGACGCCCTCGTCGACATCATCGGCGACGTGGTCAACGAGATCGCCACGGCCGCCGACCACCGCGCCCACGGAGTGCGGATCAGCGCCGTCGGGGCTCTGGACGTGATCCCCGACAACCTGCGCAAGGTGCTCAAGGACGCCGAGGAGGCCACCGCCGGGGGCACGGGCCTGCACCTGCAGGTCGCGGTCGGCTACGGCGGCCGCCAGGAGATCACCGACGCGCTGCGCACGCTCCTCGAGGAGCGCCAGCAGCGCGGCGAGACCCTCGCCGACGTGATCTCCGACCTCTCCCCGGAGGACATCGCCGCCAACCTCTACACCGCGGGCACCCCCGACCCCGACCTCATCATCCGCACCTCCGGCGAGATCCGCCTCTCCGGCTTCCTCATGTGGCAGTCCGCCCACAGCGAGTTCTACTTCTGCGACCCCTACTGGCCCGCCTTCCGCAAGACCGACTTCCTGCGCGCCCTGCGCAGCTTCCAGCAGCGCGGCCGCCGCTTCGGCCGCTAGGCCCCCGGCGCCTTAGCCTGCGCGGGCATGGCGGTCGAGCGGACGGACCTCGAGGGGCTGCTGGTCGTGCGGTGGGCGACGCACGGGGACGAGCGCGGGTTCTTCCGGCAGACCTACCAGGTGCGCGAGCTCGAGGAGGCGCTCGGGCGGCCGGTGACCCTGCGGCAGGGCAACCACAGCCGCAGCGCGCAGGGGGTGCTCCGCGGGTTCCACGCCGAGCCGTGGGACAAGCTGGTCTACGTCGTGCAGGGGCGGGCCTTCTGCGCCATCGCCGACATCCGCCCCGAGTCGCCGACGTTCGCGCGCGCGGTCACGTTCGAGCTCGGGGACGCGCCGGGGGAGCGGGTTCGCCTCTTCATCGCGCAGGGGCTCGCGAACAGCTTCTGCACCGTGGCCGAGGGTCCGACCGACTACGTCTACGACGTGAGCGACTACTGGCGGCCCGACATCGACAAGCCGTCGCTCGCGTGGGACGACCCCGACCTGGCCGTGCGCTGGCCCGTCGCCGAGCCGACGCTCTCGGCCGCCGACGCGGCGAACCCGACGTTGCGGGCGCTCTTCCCCGACCACCCCCGCTGGGGCTGAGCAGCGCCCTCAGGTTCCTGGGTGGTGTTCGATCGTGACGCTGGCAAGGGCGGTGCCCTCGCGCAGCGCGAGGCCGATCCGCAGGCGCTGCACCGTGACGGGGGCCAAGCGGGCCGGTCGCCGCGACGGCAGGACCGACGCTCCGGTCACCCGCTGCGTGACGGCGCGGAACGTTGCTTCCGCGACCACGGCCATGATGATCGGCGCCGCCTGAAGGGCGACGCGGCGGGCCACCTCGGCGCCGCGCCGCCTGGCCGGTGACGGCAGTGCTTGCAGCCGCACCACCTCGGCGGCGTGCGGCGTGGCGGGAACGACCTCGGCCTCCTCGGCGTCGTTCACCAGGGCGTCGACCGCCTCGCCGACAAGCTCGGCGGCGGACACCCCACGCTCCGCCGCTGCCTGCTCCAGCGCCGCGGCTTCGGCCTCGGACAGCTCGACGATCACCCGCGCCACGACGCCACCTCGGCGGCCGGCCCGTGCTCCCACGGCGTGGTGCCCACAAACGCATGGTGGCAGATGGATCGCAGGCCCGCCGACGGAAGTTCACGTCGCGGTCACGTCGGTTCACCGGCGGGCTGGGCGTCGGTCGGTACCCTCACCCCGACCGATGAGGCACACCGTTCGGATGAGACGCCGTTGACCGTGGTGGAGCTCGTGCGGCACTCCCCGGCCGGAAGCCGCGACCGCTGGTGGGGACGCCCCGACCGCGACCGCCCACTCACCGAGGCCGGCTGGGAGCAGGCGCTGGCCATCGCCCGGGAGCTGAACGGCGACGACCTGGCCGCGCTGTGGTCCAGCCCCTACGTGCGCTGCGTGCAGACCGTGGAGCCGCTGGCGCAGCTGGCGGGCCTGCCGATCGACGAGGACGATGCGCTGGGCGAGGCCGTCACGGTGCCCGTCAGCGACGGCGGCGACGGCTGGATCACGCCCGCCTGGCTGGGCGCCCGCGGGATGGCGCTCCTGGACCGCCTGGTGGCGCAGCACCCCGGTCGGCGGGTCGTGGCGTGCAGCCACGGCGACATCATCCCCGCCACCCTTGCGGCCCTCGTCGGTCGCGACGACGTGCCGCTGTCCGATGTCCGCTGCAAGAAAGGTGGCTGGTTCACGCTGCAGTTCGACGCAGGCCGCTGCGTGGGCGCCGTCGCCCACCTGCCGCCGCACGTCGAAGGTGGCTGAACCGGCCGGGAGGTCCGTCCGCGTGCCCGACCGTGTGCAGTACGTCCTCGACACCTGCGTGCTGCTCGCCGACCCGCAGGCGCCCTACCGGTTCGAGGAGCACGAGGTCGTGCTGCCCCTGGTCGTGGTCGAAGAGCTCGACCGCAACAAGGCCCGCATGGACGAGGTGGGCCGCCACGCGCGCACGGCGCTGCGGATCCTCGAGGAGCTGCGCGTGCGCAGCGGCAACGGGCTGTCCCAGCCGGTCGTCCTGCCCGCACGGCGGCGTCCTGCGGGTCGAGTCCAACCACGTCGACGTGGCGCTGCCGCCCTACCTCGACCCCGCCAAGCCCGACCACCGCATCCTCGCGTGCGCGATGGCGACTGGGCGGCACGCTGGTCACCAAGGACGGCGGCGCTGCGCATCAAGGGCAGCAGCTGGGCGTGAGCGTCGAGGACTACCGGGCCGACACCGTCCAGGTCGACGACCACTGCACCGGTGTCGCCGAGCTGACGGTCGACCGCGGGCAGCTGGACGTGCTGCACCGCGACGGGAAGCTCGAGCTCGGAGGCCGGCGACCACGTGCTGGCCCAGCACGAGTGCCTCGTGCTGCGCAGCGGGCCCTCCACCTCCGGCCTGGCCCGCGTCGTCGACGTGCGCCACGGCAGCGTCGTCGCCCAGCGCGTCGACGGCACCCCGCGCGCGTTCGGCGTGCACCCGCGCGACGTGCGGCAGACGTTCGCGCTGGACCTGCTCACCGACCCCGCGGTGCCGTGCGTGTCACTGATGGGCATGGCCGGGACCGGCAAGACCTTCCTGGCCCTCGCCGCCGGGCTGGAGCAGGTCCTCGAGGCGCGCGCCTACCGCAGGCTCTCGGTCTACCGGCCGCTGGTCGCGGTCGGCCGCCAGGAGATCGGCTACCTCCCCGGCGACCTCGACGAGAAGCTGCAGCCGTGGATGGCCGCCGTGCACGACAACCTCTACTCGCTCTTCCGCCGCGACGACGACACCCACCACGGCCACCACGCGCTGGCCCAGCGCGACCTGGAGCGCACGGTCGACTCGCTGGTCGATCGCGGCCAGCTGGAGATGGCCGCGATCACCTACCTGCGCGGGCGCTCCATCACCGACGAGTACGTGATCGTGGACGAGGCGCAGAACCTCGAGCTGGCGACGCTGAAGGTCATCCTCACGCGCATGGCCGCACGGCTCCAAGGTGGTGTTCTGCGGCGACCTCAC
The DNA here is from genome assembly GCA_963829805.1 of Euzebyaceae bacterium. GTDB lineage: Bacteria > Actinomycetota > Nitriliruptoria > Euzebyales > Egibacteraceae > CAWHJR01. The sequence goes on along the minus strand of CAWHJR010000002.1, from coordinate 4,592,715 downwards.
CCAGGTCGACAACCCCTACATCTCCCCGTTCGGCGGGATGGCCGCCCTGATCGAGAAGCTCAAGGGCAGCGCGCTCTTCGGCCACGTGCTGCTGACCAAGGGCGTGCGCTCACCGCTGGCCGAGCTGGCCGCGAACGCCTTCTAGTTCTTAGTTCTCCCCGCGCAGCGGGATCAAGCGGTCGCCGGTGAGGAAGTACGTGACCTCGCGGGCCATCTCGACGGCGTGGTCGCAGATGCGCTCGAAGTAGCGCGCGATGAGGGCGAGGCTGACGGACTCCTCGACGCTCTGCTGGCCGCTGTAGAGCTCCGACAGGAGGACCTTCTGCAGCAGGTCGGCCTGGTCGTCGGCGTTCTCGAGCTCGTTGGCGGCGAGACCGTCGTGGGTGCGCCACGCGGCGATCGCCGCGGCGAACATCTCGTCGGCGACCTCGCCCTGCTGGCGGATCACCTCGCGGATGGCCTCCGGCAGCGACGGCGGGTGGATCCAGGTCAGCGACTCGGCGACGTGGCGGATGCAGGTCGCCGGAGCGCTGCACGTCCTGCACGCAGCGCAGGACCGCGACGACCCGGCGAAGGTCGCCCGCCACCGGCGCCTGGCGCGCCAGGAGCAGGTACCCCGTCTCCTCCAGCTCCAGGCACGTGCGGTCCACCTCGACGTCGGCGGCAGCCCAGCGTCGCGCTTCGTGCGCGTCGGCCTCCCGCCACGCGGTGGTGATCGGCATGATCGAGGAGCGGACGCGGTCCGCTGCGGCGATGAGTCGGCGGTCGATCTCCGCCAGCTGCTCGCCGAACTCGCGCCGGCTTCCGTGCTGCTCGTTGGCCTCCAAGGCCAGACGGGCGAGCGGGTCGCGCTCCGGGTCGCTCATCGGTCCCCCATCATGCCCGGACCCTAATGGAATGATCTCGTGCGTGGACGCATGGCGACTGGTCTCGCGTCCAGGGCACCCCGACTTCCTGGACCTGCCCTGGAGCCAACGGCTCACCGCGTGGGCCCCTGACCTCACCGTCGAGGTTGTCCGCGGCACCCACCGTCACGTCGTGAAGTTCGTGGCCGCAGGCGACGGTGTCTACGCGCTCAAGGAGCTGCCGGGGCGTCTGGCACTGCGCGAGTACCGCCTCCTGCGCGAGATGGACGAGGCCGAGATCCCCGTCGTCGAGGCCGTCGGCGTGGTCGAGCGCCCCCGGCTCGACGACGTCCTCATCACGCGGTACCTCGACTTTTCACTTCCCTATCGCCTGGTGTTCACCCACGGGCGCGACCTCGACGACCCCGACGGGCTCGCCAGCAAGCTGCTGGACGGGATGGCGCTGCTGCTCGCGCGGCTGCACCTCGCCGGGTTCTTCTGGGGCGACTGCTCGTTGAACAACACGCTGTTCCGCCGCGACGCGGGGATGCTGGCGGCCTACCTGGTCGACGCAGAGACCAGCGAGCGCCATCCCGGCCTCACCGACGGCCAGCGCAGTACCGACCTGGAGCTGACCGAGGTCAACGTGGTCGGGGGCCTGCTGGACGTCGCGGCGGAGCTCGAGCTGGAGTTCAACTTCGACCCCGTCGACGCCGCCGACGGGCTACGGCGCCGCTACGACGACCTGTGGAAGGAGCTGACCGCGGTCGACGAGATCGCCGCGGACGAGCGCTGGCAGCTGGAGGGCCGCATCCGGCGGCTCAACGACCTGGGCTTCGACGTCTCCGAGATCGAGGTCGTCTCCACCGCCGCGGGCAGGCGGCTGCGGCTGCGGCCGATGGTCGCCGAGCAGGGGCACCACCGCCGACAGCTGCTCTCGCTCACCGGCTTGGAGGCACAGGAGAACCAGGCCCGCAGCCTGCTCAACGACCTGGCGAACTTCCGCGCCTGGCTGGAAGGCGTCGAGGGGCGCACCATGCCCCGCACCGTCGCCACCTACCGCTGGCTGTCGGAGGTGTTCGAACCGACGGTCGCCCGCGTCCCCAAGGAGCTCTACGGCAAGCGCGAGGCCGCCGAGGTCTTCCACGAGATCATCCAGCACAAGTGGTTCCTGTCCGAGCACGCCGGCCACGACGTCGGGGTCAAAGAGGCCACGCAGGACTACCTCACCCACGTCCTGCCCGCCGTCGAGGACGAAAAGCTGGTCCTCACCGACGCCGAGCCCAGCGGCTTCATGGGCTACGGCTGAACCGGCGGGCCCTGCCCTCCCGGATCGAGGTCCGCGTCGTCGGCCTGGTGCACGCGTTCCTCCAGCACGTGCTGGGGGGCGGGGTCGAACACCAGCATGATCTGCTGCATCGCCGCGCCCACGGCGCCGCGGCTGGGGCCGCGGCGGCGCCAGTAGATCCAGCCGCGGGCCTCCGCCGCCAGGGCCAGGCGGTCGAGCACGAAGGCCGCGAGCACGACCACCGCCACCCAGCCCCACCAGGGCATGGCCGTCAGCGGGGCAGGTCGCGCAGGTCGATGCGGGTGGTCACCTCGGGGTCGTCCTCGGCCGGAGGATCCTCGGGCTCGGCGACCGTGACCGGAGCGTCGCTGCGCGCTGCGCGCAGCTTCGCCAGCAGCTCCGCTGCCTCCAGCCGGTCCTTCGCGCTGAGGCGGACCGTCTCGTCGTCGTCGCCCATCGCTGGCGGGCATGGTAGCGCCGCGTCCGCGGAGGGTTCACGACAGCAGGCCCACCCCCAGCGCGACCACGCCCGCGGCCAGGCAGACGGCGCCGACCCAGATCAGCGCCACCAGCCGGTTGGGACGCTGCACGCCGCGCCCCAGCGACGACAGGAAGAAGCCGGCGGGGATGAGGATGGCGGCCAGTGGTACGCCGTTGCGCGCGACCACGCGCTGCCAGCCGTCCAGGCCCGCGGCGTCCACGAACAGCAGGCACACCAAGGACAACGTCACGAGGACGCCGGCGTGGGCGTGGCCCGCGCGGTGGAAGGTGCGCTGGAAGTCGGTGAGGGCGACGCGCCCACCGACGACGCGCAGGAGGTACGTGCCGCCGGACTCGATGGCCACGATCGTGAGCAGGAGCACGCCGGCGGTGCGGAGGACGTCGGGGGACATGGTCGACCTCGAGTTGATGGATAGTTACGCTATCCATAATAGATAGTCGTACGATCCACTTCCAGTGCGACTTTCCGACCTCGCTGCCGCCACCGGCGTCCCGCGGGCGACCGTGAAGTACTACCTGCGGGAAGGGCTGCTCCCCGCGGGCACCGCGACCGCTCCCAACCAGGCGACGTACGGCGAAGGGCACGCGCGGCGGCTGCGGCTCATCCGCGCGTTGCGCGAGGTGGGTGGCCTGCCGATCGAGGCCGTGCGCGACGTCGTGCGCGCGCTCGAGGACGACGCCACCCCGCTGCACGAGGTCCTCGGGGTGGCACAGCACGCCCTGGGCCCGCAGCCGCCCCCGGAGCGCGAGGGCGACCTCGAGGCACGCGCCGAGGTCGACGCGCTGCTGGAGGAGCTGGGTTGGGCGGTGGACGCGCGCGCACCGGGGCGCGCAGTCGTCGCGTCCGCGCTGGGCACGCTGCGCCGGCTGGGACGCGACGTCGACGCCGACGCGTTGCGGCCCTACGCCCGGGTCGCCCTCGATCTGGCCGCCTGGGAGCTCGGGCAGCTGCCCGCCGACGGGTCGGACAGTCGTACCGTCGAGGGCATGGTCGTGGGAACTGTGGTGTACGAGGCCGTGCTGGTGGCGCTGCGCCGCCTCGCGCACGAGCACCTGTCCTCGCAGGCGGCGGGCGTGTGACCGCGCTGCCGGCGGGGCACACGGCACGGGCTGCGACGTGGGACGACCTGCCGGTGGTGCTCGCGCTCGTGCAGGCGGTCGACATCGCGACCCTCGGCGAGGCCGACACCACGTCGGAGGACCTGCGCTCGGAGTGGTCGCTGCCGCGGTTCCACCCGGAGGACGGCGCGCTGCTGGTCCACGACCGCAACGCGGCGCTCGTGGGCTATGGCTGGGTGTGGGAGCGCATCCCTGGCCAGGCCGTCGTGGTCGACGGCTACGCCCACCCGGACGCCGACCCCGGCGTGGATCCCGCGCTGCTGGCATGGGGCATGCAGCGCGCGCAGGCACTGGTGGACACGGCTGGGGCTGCCATGGAGGTCAAGACCCACTGCGCCGAGGACGAGCCCCGGATCCCGCTGCTGGAGGCGTCCGGCTTCGCGCTGGCGCGGCGCTTCGACCGCATGGTCGTCGACCTGCAGGCGGCGCCCGAGGTGCGGCCGCCGGACGGCATCCGCATCGGGCCTGTCGACCTGGCGCGTGATGCGGAGGCGGTGCACGCCGCGATCCAGGAGGCGTTTGCGGACCACTGGGGCTCCCACCCCGAGCCGTTCGAGGAGTGGCACGCCCGCCATGTCGAGCGCGCGGACTTCGACCCCGGCCTGTGGGCGGTCGCGCACGACGGCGAGGAGGTCGCGGGGGCCGTGATCGGCCGGACCGATGCGGAGCTGGGCGCCGGCTGGATCCCCACGGTGGCGGTGCGCCGCCCGTGGCGCGGGCGCGGCCTCGGCGGCGCGCTCCTGCGCGCCGCCTTCGCGGCGTCGTTCGGCGCCGGCTACACCAACGTGCAGCTCGGTGTCGACACCGCCAACACCACGGGCGCCACGCGTCTGTACGAGCGCGAGGGCATGCGGGTGGCCTTCGTGCTGCTCGCCTACACCATCACGCTGCAACCGCAGTCGCTGCGTGCGGGCAGGCTCAGAGCCAGTGGTTGCGCTTGAACGCGCGGAACAGCCCGACGCAGGCGGCCACCATGACGAGGATCACGGCCGGGTAGCCCAGCTGGTGCCCCAGCTCGGGCATGTGCTCGAAGTTCATGCCGTAGATGCCCGCGATCATCGTGGGGACCGCGGCGATCGCGACCCACGCAGAGATCTTGCGCATGTCGTTGTTCTGCTGGATCGAGACCTCGGTGAGGTGCGCGGTCAGCACGTTGGACAACAGCTCGTCGAAGGCCTCGGCCCGCTCGACGAAGCGGATCAGGTGGTCGTGGACGTCGCGGAAGTACTCCTGCAGGTCCAGGTGGACATGCGGGACCTTCTCGCGCGACAGCACCTCGAGAGGATCCATCAGCGAGGCGGCCGCGTGGTGGAAGTCGATGACCTCGCGCTTGAGCTGGTAGATGCGCTGCACGGGGTTCACCGACTGGGCCCCGTGCTTGGTCTTGTGCGTCACCGGGTCCGGGTGCTCCGTGGCGAACACCGCGCGCTCGATCTCGTCGATGTCGTTCTGGAGACCGCGAATCACCGGCAGGTAGTCGTCGACGACGCGGTCGAGGACGGCGTGGAGCACGGCGCCGGGACCGCGGGCCAAGAGCTCGGGCTGCGACTCCAGGCGCGCCCGGGCACCCTTGAGCGGGCTGGCCTTGCCGCGCCGGACGGCCAGCACGAAGTGCGCCCCGATGAACAGGTGGATCTCGCCGAGGACGACCTCCTCGTCGTCGTCGACGTAGGTCGCCGGCTTGGCCACGACGAAGACCGTGTCGTCGTAGATCTCCAGCTTCGGCCGCTGCCTGCCCAGCGCCACATCCTCGATCGCCAGATCGTGCAGCCCGAACTTGTGCTGCATGGCCTCCAGCTCGTCCGGACCGGGGTCGTGCAGGCCCAGCCACACGAACGTGCCGTCGTCGGTGCACGAGCGAATCGCCTCGGCCACGTCCCGCGCGTCGGGCACCCGCTGCCCGTCTTGGTAGAGGCCCCAGTCGACGATCATGCGGGTGCCATCATGGCACCCGGCTCAGGTGTGCAGGCCGCACTCGGTCTTCTCGAGGCCGGACCACCGGCCCGCGCGCGGGTCCTCCCCGGGGCGGACGGCGCGGGTGCAGGGGCCGCAGCCGATCGAGGGGTAGCCCTGGGCCTTGAGGGGGTGCTCGACCACGTCGTGGTAGGCGAGGTAGGCGTCGACCTGGTCGTCGCTCCAGGCCGCGATCGGGTTGAGCTTGACCTTGCCGCGCCTGGCGTCCCAGCCGACGAGCGGGATGTCGGCGCGGGTGGCGGCGTCGTCGCGGCGCATGCCGGTGACCCAGGCGTCGTACGGGGCGAGGCCCCGCTCCAGCGGCTCGACCTTGCGGAGGGCGCAGCACTGGTCGGGCTGGCGGTCGTGCAGGCGGGGGCCGTGCTCGGCGTCCTGCTGGGCGACGGTGCGCAGCGGCAGCATCGTGCGCACGTTGACGTCGTAGGCGGCGGCCACGCGGTCGCGGGTCTGCAGGGTCTCGGGGAAGTGGTAGCCGGTGTCGAGGAAGAGCACGTCGACGCCGGGCAGCACCCGCGACGCGAGGTGCACCAGCACGGTGTCGCCCATCGACGACGCCACCACCAGGCGGGACCCGAACGTCTGGCCCGCCCACGCGAGCACCTCTTCGGCGGAGGCGTCGGCGAGCCGCTCGGCGGCCTCCTCGACCAGCTCACGAAGATCGGTCTGGATCGCGGTCATCTGGCACCCACCAGGCCGAGGAAGCTCACCTTGAAGGCGCGCAGGCAGCTGCGGCACTCCCAGGCCCCCTCGGCGTGCTCGGACGGGAAGAGGTTCTCCTCCCCGCAGTACGGGCAGAAGAAGGTCGTGGCTCTTTCGTCGCTCACCGCAGCGAGTCCTCGCCGGCGCGGGCGGCCCACTGGGGGAAGGACTCGTCGTCGGCGCGCTCGGACTCGAAGGCCTTGGCGACGCGCTCGATGTAGTCGGGCAGCTCCTCGGCCGTGACCTTGTGGCCGCGCAGCTTGCGCCCGAACCCGCTGTCCAGCCCCAGCCCGCCGCCGAGGTGGACCTGGAAGCCCTCGACCTGGCGGCCGTCGGGCGCGGTGACGATCTGACCCTTGAAGCCGATGTCGGCGGTCTGGATGCGCGCGCAGGAGTTCGGGCAGCCGTTGACGTGGATCGACAGCGGCGTCGCGAACTCGGGAAGGCGCTCCTCGAGCGAGGCGATGGCGGAGATCGCCGGGGCCTTGGTCGCGGTGATCGCGAGCTTGCAGTACTCGATGCCCGTGCAGGCCATCGCGCCGCGCCGGAACGCGCTGGGCGCGACGTGCAGGCCGAGGGTGCGCAGCCCCTCGACCACGGTGGGGACGCGGTCCTCGGGCACGTCGAGGATCAGCAGCTGCTGCTGCACGGTCAGTCGCACGCGATTGCTGCCCGCGGCCTCCGCGAGGTGGGCGACGCCCGCGAGGATCGTTCCGGACACGCGCCCGACCGCCGGGGCGGCACCGACGTAGAACCTGCCGTCCTGCTGGCGGTGCACGCCGAGGTGGTCGCGGTGGCCGCGCGGCGGCGCCGCGGGCTCCGGGCCGTCCAGCAGCGGGCGCTTGAGGTACTCGGTCTCCAGGACCTCGCGGAACTTCGCGATCCCCCAGTCGGCGACCAGGAACTTCATCCGCGCGCGGTGGCGCAGGCGGCGGTAGCCGTAGTCGCGGAAGAGGGCGACGACTCCGGCCCAGACCTCGGCGACCTCCTCCAGCGGCACCCAGGCGCCCAGGCGCTGCGCGAGGTGCGGGTTGGTCGACAGGCCACCGCCGGCCCAGACGTCGAAGCCCGGGCCGTGCTCCGGGTGCACGACCCCGACGAACGACAGGTCGTTGACCTCGTGCGCGACGTCCTGGTGCGGCGAGCCGCTGACGGCGGACTTGAACTTGCGGGGCAGGTTGGAGAACGACGGGTCGCCGATCCAGCGGTCGACGATCGCGCGGATCGCGGGCGTGCCGTCGAGGATCTCCTCGGCGTCGATCCCGGCAACCGGAGAGCCGAGGATCACGCGGGGCGTGTCGCCGCAGGACTCCGTCACCAGCAGGCCCGTGGCCTCGAGCTTGGCCCACATCGCGGGCACGTCCTCGATGCGCACCCAGTGCAGCTGGATGTTCTGGCGATCGGTGATGTCGGCGGTGTCGCGCGCGTAGGTCGTGGAGACCTCGGCGATCGCCCGCAGCTGTGCGGTGTCGAGCTGGCCCCCGTCGATGCGGATGCGCTGCATGAAGTAGCGGTCCTCGAGCTCCTCGGGCTCCAGCAGCGCGGTCTGGTTGCCGAGGATCCCGGGCTTGCGCTGCGTGTAGAGGCCGAACCAGCGGAAGCGCCCGCGCAGGTCGGCGGGGCCGATCGAGGAGAAGCCGCCGCGCGCGTAGATCGTCTCGATGCGCTTGCGGACGTTGAGCGGATCGTCGTCGCGCTTCGTGCGCTCGTTGGGGGTCAGCGGCTCGCGGTGGCCGAGCGCCCACTGCCCCTGCCCGCCGAAGCGCTGCCGCTTCGCCGCAGGGGTCTCCGGTGCGTCTGCCACACGGTGTTCTTACCTGCGGTGGCCGTGGCGTGCCCGAAGGGAACAGTGAGAACCCGCGAAGGGGTCAGTGGAAAGAGTGTTTACTCGTGATCGTGCGCGTCGTCGAGCGCCGCGTCGTGGCCGACGCGGACCAGGCGGTCGCCGTAGGCCTCGGACAGCGCCGCGTCGGTGAGGACGTCACCGGGCGGCCCGGCCGCGACGACCCGCGTCGCCAGCAGCACGACGTGGTCGGCCGCCCGCGCCTCGCGCAGGTCGTGCGTGGCCATGACCACCGTGCGGCCCGCCGCGCGCTCGGCAGCGACGGCGTCCAGGATGCGCTGCCGCGACACCAGGTCCAGCCCGGTCACCGGCTCGTCCAGGAGCAGCAGGTCGGCCTCCTGCGCCAGCCCCTGGGCCACCAGCGCGCGCTGGCGCTGCCCGCCCGAGAGCCCCCGCAGCTGGCGGCGCGCCAGGTCGGTCAGCTCCATGCGCGCCAGTGCCGCGTCCACGGCGGCGCGATCGGCGGCGCGGGCCCGGCCGAGGAGGCCCAGGTGCGCCCAGCGTCCCATCGCCACGACCTCGCGCACGGTCAGCGGCAGGAGCGCGTTGTCCGGCGTGGCCTGCGCGACCAGCGCGACGCGGGCACTGGCGGGCTCCGGCTCGCCCAGGACCTCCAGCGTCCCGGCCGCGGGGCGCACCAGCCGGGCGATGGTGGACAGCACCGTGGACTTGCCCGAGCCGTTGGGCCCGATCAGCGCGGTGACCGCACCGGCGGGCAGCTCGAGGTCGACCCCGTCCAGCGCGGCGCGCCGGTCGTAGCGCACGACCAGACCACGCGCCGAGACCGCCGTGCCGCCCATCAGGCGCGGCCGCGGCGGGCGATCAGGGCGGCGAGGAGGGCGGTGCGGGGGACCATGCTCTCGATCTCGAGGTACTCCTCGGGGGTATGGGGGTTGCCGCCGATCGGGCCGAGGCCGTCCAGGGCGGGGACGCCGACCGCCGCGATGAGGCTGGCGTCCGCGCCGCCGCCGGTGCGGGTGTGGCCGGCGCGGAAGCCGAGCGCGTGGGCGATCGCGCCGGCCTCCTCGGCCAGTGCCACCGTGGCAGGGGTGGTCTCCATCGGCGGCATCGCGTGGCCGCGCTGCACGCTGACCCCGGCACCCGCGACGGTGGGCTCGTCGGCCAGCGCCTCGATGGCCTCCATGGCGGTCTCCATCAGCGCGGTCTCGAAGCCGCGCACCTCGATCGTGAGGGCCGCGTCCGCGGGGACGACGTTGGTGGCGCCACCCCCGGTGAGGCGGCCCACGTTCAGCGAGACGTCGGGCCAGCGGCCGTTGAGGCCCTGGATCGCGATCACCAGGTGCGCGGCCTCCAGCAGCGCGTGCACCCCCTTGTGCGGCTCCACGCCGGCGTGGGCGGCGCGGCCCTCGACGTGCACGGTGACCTCGGCGACGCCCTTGCGGGCCGAGACCAGGTCGCCGGTGCGGCGCGCGGCCTCCAAGCCGAAGCCGACGTCGGCGTGGGCGGCCTCGCGCGTCAGGATCGGGCCGCTGACCGGGGAGCCCAGCTCCTCGTCACAGGACAGCACGAGGACCACCTCCTCGAACGCGTCCCAGCCGGCGCCGTGCACCAGCGCGTCGACGGCCTCGATCGCCGCGACGATCCCGCACTTGTCGTCGATCACGCCCGGGCCGGTGGCGATGCCGTCGGTGACGGTGAACGGCCGCGATGCCACGGTCCCGGTCGCGAAGACGGTGTCCATGTGCGCGGACAGCAGCACGCGCCGGCCGCCGTGCTCGCGGTCCAGCGCGCCGCGCAGGCGACCGATGACCACATCGCCCGCGTCGTGGCCGGCGGGCGGCGGCAGGCGCTCCACCGACCACCCGGACTCCGCCAGCCGCGCGGCGCACAGGTCCGCCACGCGGTTCACGCCCGCCGCGAACCGCGACCCGGAGTCGATGTCGATGAGCGCCTGCAGCAGCGCGAGCGCGCGGCTCTGGTTCGCGGCGAGGATCGGCAGCAGGTCGGCAGGCGCGGCGACGGGGTCCATGGGCGCCCGAGTCTGCCAGCGGACTTCGCGGTAGGGTCCACCCCATGGAGCCGGTGCCGGGCCCGGAGGCGTTCGAGCAGCGCACGGCCGACGCGCGGTACTCACAGGCAGCGCTCATGCTGTCGGTGTCCGCGGCGGTCGCCGGGCGCGACGAGGTGGTCGAGGAGGAACCCGGGTTCCCCCTGCCATCACCGACAGCGCTGCGGCGGACCGGGGGCGTGAGCGTGCGGGAGGCCGCCGAGGTCCTCGACGTCGACACCGACGCCTACGTCGAGGGCACGGCCGGTCCGCTGCCAGGCCGCGAGGCCCGGCGGATGGCGCGCCGTGTCTTCGACGACCCCGCGCCGGAGCACGCGGCGGCGCTGGTCGAGGCCGGGATGCAGAGCGATGACCGCGTCGTGCGCACCGCGGCGGCCGTCTCCGCGCTCGACACCACCGGCCCGCGCGAGGAGGTCCTGGCCGTGCTGGAGGAGTCGGCCGACTCCCGTGACCCGACGACCCGGGACATGGCCCGAATCGGCTTGTCACGGATCAACCCGCAGCACCCGAAGCTCGCGCGCCTGGTCGTGCGCGAACGGCCGATCCGCCCCCGCCGGACGCCCTCGCACACCGCGCTCATGGTGCACGGCACGTTCGCTGCCAACCAGCGCTGGTGGCGGAGGGGCGGCGACTTCCACAGCTACGTCGGCACGCTGCGGCCGCCCCTGAACCTGCACGACGAGGACTTCCGCTGGTCCGGCGCGTACTCCCACGCGGCCCGTGACCTGGCGGCCGACCAGCTGGAGGCGTGGATCGCGGCCGAGCAGCTGGTCCGGCCCGACGTCTTCGGGCACAGCCACGGCGTCACGGTCGCCAACCTCGCGACCGCGAAGGGCGTGGAGCTCGACCGGCTGGTGATGCTCGCCTGGCCGGTCCACCGCGCGTGGCTGCCCGACCTGGCGCACGTGCGGCGGGTGATCTCCGTGCGCGTGCGCCTGGACCTGGTGGTGCTGGCCGATCGCGGCGGGCAGTCGCTGCCGGCGGCCTTCGTCGCATCCCCCAAGGTGGAAGAGCACGTCGACGGCTGGTTCAAGCACGAGCTGCCGCACGTGCCCGACCACTGGCGGCGCCACGGGCTGGACGCCCACCTGCCGTAGCGTGGGCGCGCTGGGCTCGGCCCGGGTGCTGGCGATCGGGGCGGCCTGGCAGGCGACGAAGGCGGACACGCTCGGCCGTGCGCTGGTCCATGCCGTCGAGGACGGCGGCGAGGACGAGCGCACCATCGCCGGCATGACCCTCGTCCGCGGCGGCGAGCACGGGCGCCGCCTGGCCGGCGACGCCTTGGAGGCAGGCTCGGAGAGCGAGGAGCTCGTCACCGTCCTGCAGAGCATCGCGAGTCCGCAGGCCGAGGCGCAGCTGCGGGCCCTCGCGATGCAGGACCGCCCGGTCGCCGCCGCCGCCGAGCGGGCAGTCAGCGAGCTCGAGGAGCTGCGGCGCCGGGGCGCGCTCTAGGGCAGGGAGCCCTAGAGTCGGCCGATGCTCGGCGCGCCCTCCTCGACGACCGACGCGCCGCAGGTGGTCGAGGTGCGGGTGCTGGACGGTCCCAACCGCCACCTCCCGCGACCCGCGATCCAGGTCGCGATCACCGGGTCGGTGCCCGCGGAACGGCTGCGGCGGCTGGTCGCCGAGGTCGCGGAGGCCGCGGGCTGGCCCAACCTCCCCGTGCGCGTCGACGCGCGCGACGGCGGGGCCTACGTCGCGTTCCCGTTCCGCACCGAGGGGACCGGCGAGGCGCTGGGGCGCGCGGTCGGCGACCTCCTGCCGTACCTGGACGCCGACGACCTCACCGCCCGCGTGCGCGCTGCCGGCGACGCCGTCCACGCCGTCGACCCCGGCCCGCGCCCGCACGTGCCGGTGCCGCACGTGCCGACCGTCGTGGTCACCGGGACGAACGGCAAGACCACGGTGACGCGCATGGTCGCCCACCTGGCCATGACCGCGGTCTCCGGCGGCTGGGGTGCCGGCGGCACAGTCGCGTGGTCCTCGACCGACGGCGTCGTCGTGGACGGGCGCATCGTCGACCCGGGCGACTGGTCGGGCTTCGGTGGCGCCGGCCGTGTGCTGGCCGAGCCCGACCTCGCACTGGCCGTCCTCGAGGTCGCCCGCGGCGGCCTGCTGCGGCGCGGGATCGGAACCGCCCACGCCGACGTCGCCGTGGTCACCAACGTCGGCGCCGACCACCTGGGCATGGATGGCGTGCAGACGCTGGACCAGCTCGCCGAGGTCAAGGCCGCGGTCACGCGCATCGTGCGGCCCACCGGCTGGTGCGTCCTCAACGCCGAGGACGAGCGCGTCGTGCGCATGCGCGGCGGGACGCCCGGTGGCGTCTGGGGGTTCGCGCTGGACCCGGCGGCGCCTGGGCTGGGCGCGATCCAGGCCGAGGGCGGCCGCGCCGCGACCGTCGTCGACGGCTGGCTGACGGTGGTCGTCGACGGCCGCGCCGACCCCCTGCTGCCGGTCGGGGACCTCCCCGCTGCGCTCGGCGGTGTGGCCCGGATCAACGTCGCCAACGCCCTGGCCGCCGCGGCGGCGGCGCTGGGAGCCGGCGTCCCGCGCGACGCGGTGGTGCACGGCCTGGCCACCTTCACCCCCGACGCGCTGCTCAGCGCCGGCCGCATGAACTGCTACGACCTCGCGGGCGCCACCGTGATCGTCGACCTGGCGCACAACGTGGAGGGCATGGAGTCGCTGCTGGACGTCGCCGAGGCGCTGCGGTCGTCGGGTGCCCGCATCCTGCTGGCGCTGGGCCTGGCCGGCGACCGCACCGACGACCTCCTGGTCCAGGCCGGGCAGCTCGCGGGCGCGCGCGCCGACGTGGTCCACCTCGTCCACAAGCAGCGCTACCTGCGCGGCCGCGACGCCGACGAGCTCGAGGTCCTCCTGACCCGTGGCGTCCACGAGGCCGGCAACGTGGTCGGGGCGGTCCACGCCGACGAGCAGACCGGCTTTCAAGTCCTGCTGGACCTCGCCGCATCCGGTGACGCCGTCGCGCTGATGTGCCACACCGACGTCGATGCGATGCCGGCCCGCCTCGCCGCCCGCGGCGGGACGCCGCTGTCCGCCGCCGAGGTGGGCGCCCGCCGCGATCGGCGACCCGCCGGAGGAGGCTGACTACCGGCGGCTGCGGTTCGTGGCGGCCGACGCGGAGGTGAAGAGGTTGGCGTGGCCGGCGTCGGCCTCCGGGTGGATGCGGTCCTGCAGGAGCGTCCAGACCTTGGAGGTCTGCTCGACGCAGATCACCACGAGGTCGCCGGGGTGGGCGCGGTCCATCGCCGCGGCGGTGGCCTCGAGCTCGGCGAGGATCGTGTCGAGCTCGCGGCAGCGGGCGCCGGCCGCCATCGCTGCGCGCACGCCCTCCTCGATGCGGGCGGCCGTCTCGCCGACCGCGCGGCCGCGGGTGCGCTGGTCCTCGCGCAGGATGATCACGTCGAAGTGGGCGGCGGCGACCTCGCCCAGCTCGCGCAGATCGGCATCGCGCCGGTCGCCGGCGGTGGTGATCACGCCGATGCGGCGGCGCTTGGCGATCGGGACGTCGCCGGGCGCGTCCTCCAGGCGCTCCACGAAGTCGCCCAGCATCCGCAGGCCAGCCGGGTTGTGGGCGTAGTCGACGATGACCCGCACCCCGTTGACGTTCAGGAGGTTGAGCCGCCCCGGCGCCAGGTGGAACGAGGTCTGGAACGTGCGCAGGCCGTGGCGGATGTCGTGCAGGTGCGCGCCCGAGGCCCACGCCGCCCCGGCGGCCGCCATCGCGTTCGCGACGTTCATGAGCGCCCTCCCTTCGAACGTCGCGGGCAGGAGGTGGGTGAACGACAGCGGCATCTCGCGGCGGCCCTCGCGCAGCACGATCACGTCGCCCTTGGAGGTGTGCTCCAGCACGACCGCCCGTCCGCCGCGCCGCGTGTGGTCGACGACCAGCTGGTTGCCAGGCTCCAGGCTGAACAGGAGCACCTCGCCGCGGCAGGCGCGCCGCATCCGCGCCACGCGCGCGTCGTCGGCGTTGAGCACGGCGACGCCGTCGCGGGGCACGGCCTCGACCACGACCTGCTTGACGTTCGCCAGCTCGTCCACCGTGGAGATGCCACCCAGGCCGAGGTGGTCGGCGGCGACGTTGAGGACCACGCCGACGTCGTTGCGCTCGTAGCCCAGGCCCTCGCGCAGGATGCCGCCGCGGGCGACCTCGAACACGGCGAAGTCCACGCGCGGGTTCTGCAGCACCATGCGTGCGGACTTCGGGCCGGAGGCGTCGGCGCGCAGCACGAGGCGCTCGTCGATCACGATGCCGTCGGTCGAGGTCATCCCGACCTTGCGGCCCATCGACTTCATGATGTGGGCGACCATCCGCGACGTCGTGGTCTTGCCGTTGGTCCCGGTGATCGCGACGATCGGGATGCGGCTGCGGCTGCCCGGGGGGAAGAGCAGGTCCAGCACCGGCTTGGCGACGTACTGCGGCTCGCCGACGGTCGGGTGGGTGTGCATCCGGAAGCCCGGCGCCGCGTTGACCTCCACGATGCCGCCGCCGGTCTCGCGCACGGGCTGGGTGATGTCGGGCGTGATGAAGTCGATGCCGGCCACGTCGAGTCCAACGACCTGCGCGGCTTCCTCGGCGATCTCGACGTTGTCGGGGTGCGCCTCGTCGGTGCGGTCGATCGAGATGCCGCCCGTCGACATGTTGCCGGTGAGCGTGAGCTTGACCACGGTCCCCGCCGGGGGCACGTCGTCCAGGCCGAAGCCCTGCTTGCGCAGCAGGGCGACCGCGGCGTCGTCGACCGTGATGCGGGTCAGGACCTTCTCGTGGCCGACGCCGCGCCGGGGGTCGGCGTTGGTCTCCTCGACCAGCTGCGCCACGGTGCGGACGCCGTCGCCGACGACATGGGCGGGGACGCGCTCGGCCAGCGCGATCATGCGCCCACCGATCACCAGCACCCGGTAGTCGTTGCCGGTGAGGTAGCGCTCCACGACGACGTCGCCGTGGCGCGACTCGCGGTCGGCGATCGCGTAGGCGGCGCGGACAGCGGCCTCGTCACGCAGGTCCAGTCCCACGCCGCGGCCGTGGTTGCCGTCCAGCGGCTTGACCACGACCGGGTAGCCGAGGCGCTCGGCCAGCGCGACCGCGTCATCGACATGGCGGACCGCCTCGGTCCCCGGGACCGGCAGGCCCGCCGCCGCCAGCAGCTGGCCCGTCAGCTCCTTGTCGCTGGCCACGTCGACCGCCAGCGACGACGTGCGCGAGGTCATCGTCGCCCGGATCCGCTGCTGGTGGACCCCCTGCCCGAGCTGCACGAACGAGCCGCCGGAGAGGCGCATCGCCGGGATGTCGCGGCTGGCCGCCTCCTCCAGCAGCGCCTGCGTCGAGGGCCCGTAGGCGATGCGCTGGGCGAGCCGGATCAGCGCCTCGATCTCGACCTGCGGATCGAAGACCGTTTCCGCCCGGACGTGGTGGTTGACGATCCGCACCGCGAGCTCGCCGGCGGCCAGGCCGACGCGCTCGTGCGACCACCCGAAGATCACGTGGTAGCGGCCCGGCCGGTCGGCCGAGCGGGTCTTGCCGCGCGAGACCTCGGCGCCCGTCTCGGCCTGCAGCTGCAGCGCGACGTGCTCGGCGACGTGGCCGGCCCAGGTGCCGTCGACCATGCGCTGGATGAACCCGCCCCGGCGGCCCACCGAGCAGGTGTGCTCCTCCAGCCCGGGCAGCAGCGCGACCAGGCGCTCTGTGAACCCCGGGAGCCGGTCGGTCGGGAAGTCCTCCAGCGACCCCAGGTCCACCAGGAGCCGGATCGCCGGCCGGTAGGACCACACGTTGGGCCCGCGGTAGACGTGCCGCGACACGATCGTGAGATCGGGCGAGGGCCCTCCGGCGCCCTGCGCCTGCGAGGTGCCCTCGCGCACGTCGGTCATGGCTTCCACTCCGGTTCCACGGCTGCGCGCACGCTAGCCGTCCCGCGCCATCGATGAGTTGCGCGTGCGTCCCCCGTCAACACTGCACATACGAGCGAAGGAGGACCTGCCATGCCCCCGACCACGAACGGCACGCCGGACAGCCCGCTGGGTGCGGCGCCCGCTTTCAGCGGGTTCGCGGTGCCGGACCTCGACGCCGCCGCGGCGTTCTACCGCGACACGCTGGGGCTGCGCGTGTCGACGGAGGCCAGCCTGCTCACGCTGCACTGCGCGGGCGACCGCGACGTCCTCGTCTACTCCAAGCCGGACCACGTGCCGGCGACGTACACGATCCTCAACTTCCCCGTCCCCGACATCGACGCCGCCGTCGACGCGCTGACCCAGCGGGGCGTGCACTTCGAGCGCTACGAGGGCTTCGAGCAGGACGACCGTGGCATCGCGCGCGACCCGCAGGGCCCGCCGATCGCCTGGTTCACCGATCCCGCCGGGAACATCCTGTCCGTCCTTCAGGAGCCCTGAGCAGAGCTGCTCGGTCGCTTCACTCCGAAGCGGCCTGCAGCGGGGCCGGGGCCAGCTTGGGCAGCAGCGTGCGTCGCACCAGGTCGAAGCGGTGGCCGTCGGTGAGGATGTGCAAGCGGACGCCGGACATCATCAGCGGGCGCGAGCCGCGCACCTCGTCGGCGTCCGAGTGCGTGTCGGTTGCGTCGACCAGCGTGACCGCGCCGCGGCCGACGGCCTGCAGGACCGGACCCTCGACGAGCGCGCCGGTGTCCTCGTCCAGCCCCACGCCGAGGAGTGCGGGGGAGTCCGCGACCAGCGCGAGCAGGCGCCCGTAGCGGTTGCGCTGCGAGAAGTGCTGGTCGACGATCGCGCCGGGCCACAGGCCGAGGCCCTGCGCGACGTGCCCCATGCGCTGGCGCGGCGTGGCCCCGCCGGCACCGAAGGCGACCATGTGGGCAGCCAGCGCGCTGGCGCCGGCGGAGGTTCCCCCGACGATCGCCCCGGCCGCGTGGGCCGCGGTGATCGCCGCCCCTCCCGCGGTACCCGCGACGACCGCGGCGAGCTTGCTCTGGTTGCCCCCCGTCAGGAAGATGCCGCTGGCCTCGCGCAGTGCGGCGGCGCCCGCGGGGTCCTGGGCCTCCTGCCGCGTCTCCGGCCGCACGCCGACGACCTGCCGCACGCCCAGTGCGGCGAAGGCTTCGCGGTAGGCATCGACCGCGGCCTCGCGCAGGCTGCTCGCGGTCGCCACGACGACGATGCACGCGTCGGCCCCCCCGGCCCGCTCCACAAACAGGCGCAGCAGCCGCCGCTCGCGGGACCGGTCCTCGGCCCCGCCGATCGCGAGCAGGGGACCGGGCGCCAACGCGACCGACGCTACCGCGGCGACCGGTGCTCTGCGACCTTGCCGGTCGTGCCACGATGCGACGATGACCGAGTTGTTGCCGGGCTTGCCCGATGTGCCGGGGTCCGCCACGCTGCTGGACCGGGAGCTGTCGCAGCTGCAGTTCAACGCCCGGGTGCTGGCACTGGCCGAGGACCATGAGCTGCCGTTGCTGGAGCGCATCAAGTTCTGCGCGATCGCCGCGACGAACACCGACGAGTTCGTGCAGAAGCGCATGGCGATCCTCAAGCAGCAGGCGGTCTCGGGCGCGCACGGTGACTCCTGGCTGACCTCGGCGCAGCAGCTGGACGCCGTGCGCGACGCGCTGCGGGGGTTCGCGACGCGCCAGGGCGACCTGCTGGGCTCGGAGCTCGGCCCCGCCATGGCGAAGGAGGGCATCGGCCTCACCACCTGGGACGCGCTCGACGACGCGGAGCGCGGCTGGTGCGACACGTTCTTCGCCAAGCAGATGTTCCCCGTGCTCACGCCGCTGGCGATCGACCCCGGCCGCCCGTTCCCGCACATCTCCAGCCTGTCGATCAACCTGGCCGTCGCGGTACGGCTGGCCTCGGGAGAGTCGTCGTTCGCGCGCGTGAAGGTGCCGCCGTTCAACGGCCGCCGCTTCCTGCAGCTGCCCGCCCGCGACGACGGCAGCGTGCGCTTCCTGCCCGCGGAGGAGATCGTCGCCGCCCACCTGCCCGACCTCTTCCCCGACGTCGAGGTCACCGACCACTGGGTGTTCCGGGTGACCCGCAACGCCGATCAGCTGTTCGACGAGGAGGAGGCCGAGGACCTCCTGGAGACCATCTCCTCGGGCCTGCTGCGGCGCCGCTTCGGCGAGGTCGAGCGCCTCGAGGTCGATGCCCACATCGAGCCCTCGGTCCTCGAGCGCTTCCTCGACGAGCTCGGCTGCGACCACGGCGACGTCGTGCCCGTCGAGGGGCTGCTGAACCTGGGCGACCTCTGGGACCTCTACCGCCTGGACCGCCCCGACCTCAAGGACACGCCGTGGGCGGCGGTCACCCCACGTGCCTTCGCTGCCGGCGTCGGCCGCGACGACCGCGGGCGCCGCCGCACCCGCCGCGACCTCTTCGAGGTGATCCGCCAGGGCGACGTGCTGGTCCACCATCCCTACGAGTCCTTCGACACCACCGTCGAGGACTTCATCGAGCTGGCCGCCGACGACCCCAAGGTCGTCGCGATCAAGCTCACGATCTACCGCACCTCGGCGCAGGAGAACCAGATCGTCGACGCGCTGGTGCGCGCCGCGGAGTCGGGCAAGCAGACCGTGGCGCTGGTGGAGCTCAAGGCGCGCTTCGACGAGGAGACCAACATCCGCCGAGCCCGCCGCCTGGAGCGTGCGGGGGTCCACGTGGTGTACGGCCTGATCGGCCTGAAGACCCACACCAAGACCTGCCTGGTGGTGCGCTCCGAGGGCGCCGGCCTGCGGCGCTACGCCCACATCGGCACCGGCAACTACAACGCCACCACGGCCAAGATCTACGAGGACCTCGGCGTGCTGACCTGCGACCCGCAGATCGGCGCCGACCTCTCCGAGCTGTTCAACATGCTCACCGGCTACAGCCGCGGCGACCGCTACGCCAAGCTGCTCGTCGCGCCGGTCGCGATGCGCCGCCGGCTGCTGGAGCTGGTGGACCGCGAGCGCGCTGCCGGTCCGGACGGCCTCATCACGATCAAGTGCAACAACCTCGTGGACCGCCCGCTGATCGAGGCCCTCTACGCGGCCTCGCAGGCGGGCTGCCCCGTGCAGCTGATCGTGCGCAGCATGTGCGCGCTGCGCCCCGGCCTCCCCGGCCTGTCCGAGCAGATCACGGTGCGCTCCATCGTGGGCCGGTTCCTCGAGCATTCGCGGGTCTTCCGGTTCGGCACACCCGAGCGCGGCCAGGACTACCTCATCGGGTCCGCCGACATGATGACCCGCAACCTCGACCACCGAGTCGAGGCGATCGTGCCGATCACCGACGAGACCGGGCGCGCGCGCCTGGAGGAGGTCCTGCGTCTCCTGCTGGCCGACAACCGCCTGGCCTGGGAGCTCCTGGAAGACGGGCACTGGGCTCGTGTGGCGGACCGCGTGGCGCCTGGCACGACGGTCGTCGACACCCATGCGGCGCTGATGGAACGGGCGGTCGCCAGACGCTGACTCCGGGGTCGAGGTTTCCCCGGCCGTACACCGTCCGTTCACCGACCCGCCGCGGGCTTGTCACCTCACGCTCGCACAGTGTCGCCCATGCTCAAGCAATCCCGTGCCCTGCTCGCGTTGCTGGCCGTGCTGACCGTGCTGGCCGCCGGATGCAGCGGCGACTCCTCCACGGAGACCGAGGAGCCCGGAGGGGCGGCCGCCACCGGGGCGGCGCCTGCCGCCGGTGGTGACGGCGAGTTTGCGTCCCTTGAGGGCTCGATCAACGTGTCCGGCTCGTCGACCGTGCAGCCGATCACGCAGGCGGTCGCCGAGGAGTTCAACGCACTGGCCCCCAACGTCGCGACCACGGTCGACGGACCGGGCACCGGTGACGGGTTCGAGCTGTTCTGCGGCGGCCAGACCGACATCTCCGACGCCTCGCGTCCCATCAGCGAGGAGGAGATCGCCGCCTGCGAGGCCTCCGGCACCGAGTTCATCGAGCTGCGCGTCGCGATCGACGGGATCGCCGTGATGACCTCCGCGGAGAACAGCGAGATGACCTGCCTGTCCTTCGGCGACCTCTACTCGCTGATCGGCCCTGAGTCGACCGGGACCGCGATGTGGAGCGACAACGACGCCCTGGCGGCGGAGCTCGACGGCGTGGCCGGCGTGACCAACTCGCCCTTCCCCGCCGCGCCGCTGGTGATCACGGGTCCCGGCGAGGAGTCGGGCACCTTCGACTCCTTCGTCGACATCGTCTTCGGCGACATCGCCGAGGAGCGCGGCCAGGACGTCACGACCCGGCCCGACTACCAGGCCTCGCCGAACGACAACGTCATCATCGAGGGCATCGGCGGCAACCCGTCCTCCCTGGGCTGGGTCGGCTTCGCGTTCGCCGAGGACGCGGGCGACGCGGTGACCGAGCTCGAGATCGACGGCGGTGACGGCTGCGTCGCGCCGACCGCCGAGACGATCGCCGACAACTCCTACCCGATCTCCCGCGACCTGTGGGTCTACGTCAGCGCGAACAACCTGGAGTCCAACCCCGCGCTAGGCCCCTTCATCGACTACTACCTCTCGCCCGAGGGCCTGGCCAACGTCGCCGAGGCCGGCTACGTCGACCTCGCCGAGGAGAGCGTCCAGGCGACTCTTGACGTGTGGGAGGCCGGCACGACCGGCGTCGGCCTGAGCGCCGAGTAGAAGCCATAGACTGGCCGGGCATGGCCAGGGATCGGCCCCCACAGCGTTGCTTGTCGTGCCCTGCTCTCACTCGATTAGGAGCACGTCGTGGCTGACGTGGCGATCGCACCCGGTCGCCCCCTGAGGATCCCAGCAGCGAAGCGGCGCCGGGACCGCACGATGCGCTACCTGTTCGGTGGTGCCGCCGTCGTCTCGGTCGTCATCACGATCGCGATCGTGCTGAGCCTGATCTTCCGGGCGATCCAGTTCGTCACCACGCTGATCGCTCAGAACGAGCAGGGCCTCGGTGCGCTCTGGGACATCGGCTGGTTCCCGCGGCGCGGCCTGTTCGACATCCTCACCCTGATCATCGGCACGGTGCTGGTGAGCCTCATCGCGATGCTCGTCGCCGCTCCGCTGGGGCTGGGCGCCGCCGTCTACCTCTCGGAGTACGCCAGACCGCGGGTGCGGCGCACCATCAAGCCCGTGCTCGAGATCCTGGCCGGCATCCCCAGCGTGACGCTCGGCTTCTTCGCGATCAGCTTCATCACTCCGTCGCTCCTCCAGCCCTTCCTGGGGGACGGGACGGTCAGCTTCTTCAACATGGCGGCTTCGGGGATCGCGGTGGGGATCCTGACCCTGCCGCTTGTGGCCTCGGTGTCGGAGGACGCGATGCGCGCCGTGCCGCTGGCCCTGCGCGAGGCCGCGTACGGCCTGGGGTCACGCAAGTGGGCCGTGAGCTTCAGGGTGGTGTTCCCGGCGGCCGTGTCGGGCATCGTGGCCGCGATCATCATCGGGCTGTCGCGGGCCATCGGCGAGACCATGGTGGTGGCGATCGCGTCGGGGGCGACGGGCGGGTCGCTGCGCAACTGGAACGTCTTCCAGCCGGGCCAGACGATGACCGCGGCGATGGCCGCGCTGGGCGCCGGAACCGACCAGGTCGCTGGTGCCAGTGAGGCCTTCCCCAGCTTGTTCTTCGTCGGGATCCTGCTCTTCGCCCTGACGCTGCTGCTCAACGTCGCCGGCGACCGCTTCGTCCGTCGTGTGAGGCACCGGTACTGATGGCGACGCTCACCTCGCCGGCCAAGGTCGGGCCTGACGCCGCCAAGGCGATCGTCGGCACGCGGGCCGACCTGCGCGGCACGATCATCGCCACGCTGCTGCTGACGGCGCTGCTGATGTCGATCGCCTTCCTGGTCATCTTGACCTTGCAGCTGCTCGTCGTCGGCCGCAGCGTGCTCACCTCGCGGCTGTGGGACTTCCTCACGTCCCCGGTCTCGACGGTGGACCCCTCCACCGCCGGCATCGGGCAGGGCCTCTGGGGAACCCTGATCCTGGTCGTGATCGTGGCTGTCGTGGCCTTCCCGCTGGGCGTCGGGTGCGCGGTGTACCTCGAGGAGTACGCCAGCCGGACCAGCCGCTTCGCGGGCCTGCTGAGCGTCAACATCCGCAACCTTGCGGGCGTGCCGTCGATCGTCTACGGCCTGCTGGGGCTGGCGATCTTCACGAGCGTGCTGGGCCGCAGCGTGATCGCCGGCGGGCTGACGCTGGCCGTGCTGGTGCTGCCGATCGTGATCATCACCGCGCAGGAGGCGCTGCGCGCCGTTCCCGACGCGATCCGCATGGGGTCCTTGGCCTTGGGCGCGACGCAGTGGGAGACCGTGCGCAGCCACGTGCTCCCGGCCGCCGCCCCCGGCATCCTCACCGGCACCGTGCTGTCGCTGGCCCGTGCGGCGGGCGAGGCGGCGCCGATCCTCGTGGCCGGCGCAGTCGCGGGTGCGTTCTTCTCCGGCGGCATGTCACTCTGGGAGCAGATCACGACCGGCTCCTACACGGCGCTGCCAATGGTGATCTTCACGTGGGCCAGGCTCCCCGCGAACGCGGGCTGGCCGGCGCTGGCCGCTGCGGCCGGCTTCGTCCTGGTCGTGCTCCTGATCATCGTGAACGGCGTTGCCATCTGGCTGCGCAACCGCTACGAGACGAAGTGGTGAGGTCCTTGGAACCACAGACCGAGCAGCTCGAGGTCCGCCAGGCCGTCACGACCGTCGTCTCGCGGCCCGAGGTCGTCGTCGCCTCGGCCGAGGACCACCTGCCCCGGCCCGACACCGACATCGTCTTCAACCTTAACGACCTGTCGGTGTTCTACGGAGGGTTCCGCGCGGTGCGCGACGTCACGATGGCGGTCTACTCCCACGAGATCACCGCGATGATCGGCCCGTCCGGCTGCGGCAAGAGCACGATCCTGCGCTGCTTCAACCGCATGAACGACCTCATCGAGGGTGCGCGCGTCGAGGGCTCGCTCACGTACCACGGCCAAGAGGTCTATGCCTCGGAGGTGGACCCGGTCGCGGTGCGCCAGCGCATCGGCATGGTCTTCCAGAAGCCCAACCCGTTCCCGAAGTCGATCTTCGACAACGTCGCCTTCGGCCCCAAGATCGCGGGGGTGAGGGGCAACCTCGACGACGTCGTCGAGGACGCCCTGCGCAAGGCCGCGCTCTGGGACGAGGTCAAGGACCGCCTCGGCGACTCCGCCTACGGCCTGTCCGGCGGCCAGCAGCAGCGCCTGTGCATCGCGCGGGCACTGGCGGTCAACCCCGAGGTCATCCTCATGGACGAGCCGTGCTCCTCCCTGGACCCGATCGCCACCGCGCGCATCGAGGACCTCATGCAGCAGATCAAGGCCGAGTACACGATCGTGATCGTCACCCACAACATGCAGCAGGCCGCACGCACCAGCGACCGCACCGCGTTCTTCACCGCCGAGGTCGACTCCGAGCACGACCGCCGCACCGGCCTGCTGGTCGAGTACGACTACACCGACACGATCTTCGCCACCCCGTCCGACACCCGCACCGAGGACTACGTCTCCGGCCGCTTCGGGTAGAGCACCTGGGTGGCGGTACGCGCGGCGGGCGCGGTGATCGGTGCGGCCCTCGGCTTGCCTCCGGGCAGGACATCGGCTACCTTCGGATAACGATACGAAACTGTCTCGTATCGAATGTTTCGAGGAGGCGGAGCGATGTCGGAGATCGCACCCGACCCGCGGCGCTGGTCCGCGCTGCTGGTGCTGTGCCTGAGCCTGGTCGTGATCGGGATGGACAACACGATCCTCAACGTCGCCCTGCCGACCCTGGCGCAGGAGCTCTCGGCCACGGCGAGCCAGCTGCAGTGGATCGTGGACTCCTACGTGCTGGTGTTCGCGGGCCTGCTGCTGACGATGGGGGCGGTGGGCGACCGCTTCGGGCGCAAGCTGGCGCTCGACATCGGTCTGGTGGTGTTCGGTCTGAGCTCGGTGCTCTCGGCCTTCGCGGGCTCGGCCGGGGTCCTCATCGCTTCACGGGCGGTGATGGGCGTCGGCGGCGCGCTGATCATGCCTGCGACGCTATCGATCATCACGGCTACCTTCCCGCCCAAGGAGCGGGGGCGCGCGATCGGGGTGTGGGCGGGGGTGGCGGGCCTGGGCATCGTGCTCGGGCCGCTCGTCGGCGGCTGGCTGCTGGAGCGCTACTGGTGGGGGTCGGTATTCCTCGTCAACGTGCCGGTGATCGCGGTCGCGCTGCTGGCGGGGTGGCCCCTGGTGCGCGAGTCCAAGGACCCGCGGTCCGAGCCGTTGGACCCGGTCGGTGCGGTCCTGTCGATCGCGGGCCTCGTGAGCCTGGTCTACGGGATCATCGAGGCGCCCGGGCGCGGGTGGTCCGACCCGGTGATCGTCGCGGCGTTCACCGTCGCCGCCGTGCTGCTTGCGGCGTTCGTCGCCTGGGAACGCTTCGTCGCCCACCCGATGCTGCACATGGAGTTCTTCCGTCGGCCGCGGTTCAGCGCCGCCAGCGGCGCGATCACGCTGGTGTTCTTCGCGCTCTTCGGCACGATCTTCCTGCTCACCCAGCACCTGCAGTTCGTGCTGGGCTTCACCCCGCTGGAAGCGGGCGTGCGGATCCTGCCGATCGCGGCGCTGATCGTCGCGGCGCCACTGTCGGCGCGGCTGGCGGAGCGGGTCGGCACGAAGTTCGTGGTGGCCGCGGGGCTGCTGGTCGTGGCAGGCGGGCTTGGGCTGCTCTCCACGGTGACGATCGAGGATGGCTACGGCCTGGTCGCGGCGTCTCTGGCCGTGCTGGGCACGGGGATGGGTCTGACGATGGCGCCCGCGACCGAGTCGATCATGGGTGCGCTGCCCCTGGCCAAGGCCGGGGTGGGGTCGGCGATGAACGACACCACCCGGATGGTGGGCGGTGCGCTGGGCGTGGCCGTGCTGGGGACGGTCCTCGCCGGCACCTACAGCAGCACGATCGCGCCCGCCGTCGCGGGCCTGCCGGGGCCGGCCGCTGCCGCCGCGGCGGACTCCATCGGCGCGGCGACCGCGCTGGCCGCCCAGGCCGGGGCGGCCGGCCAGCCGCTGCTGGACGCGGCGCGCGGCGCGTTCGTCGCGGGCATGGGTGACGCCGTGCTGCTGGCGGCCGGTGCGGCCCTGCTCGGCGCCGCGCTGGTCCTGGCGTTTCTGCCCGCTCGGCCGTCGGCGGCCGACGCAGTAGATGAGCCCGCCGAAGCGGAGCCGGCAACGGCGATCGCCGGGTGATCGCTGCGGGGCGCGCCGGCGGGCAGCCTGGCCGGCCGCGCAGCGCAGAGGCGCACCGCGCGATCCTGGACGCGGCCCTGGACATGTTCGTCGAGCAGGGCGGGCAGGCGATGAGCGTGGAGGGCGTCGCGGCCAGGGCCAGGGTCGGCAAGGCCACCGTCTACCGGCGCTGGCGCTCCAAGGAGGAGCTCATCGCCGACGCGGTCGCCGAGCTGGTCTTCGAGGCCGAGCTGCCCGACCGCGGGAACGTGCGCGCAGACCTCGTCGCACTGCTGGGCGCGATGCAGGCGGCCCTGTCGTCCACACGCGCGGGCGAGGTCTTCCCGCGCATGGCGGCCGAGATCGCGGCCGGGTCCAGCCTGGGGCGCACCTACCTGGCGCGCGTCGTCGCACCCCGCGTGGCGATCCTGCGCCAGGTCCTGGAGCGGGGCATCGCCCGCGGCGAGCTGCGTGCGGACCTCGACCCTGACGTCGCCGTTGGCCTGCTCGTGGGACCGCTGATCGTGTGGCGGCTCACAGGCGGCCTCGGCGGCCCACCGCCGGGTGACGCCGCCGCAGTCGTCGAGACCGCACTGCGGGGCTTCGCAGGCGCGCTGCAGAAACAAGGGCGAGGCGCAGGCGATCGCGGGGCGGTCGCCTGAGAAGTCCGTGGCAGCGCCAGCGCCCGCACCGCGAGCGCGGCCTCGCCTCCCAGGAGCGGACCCTCGTGCACCGCATGCCCAGCGGCCTGCTCTGGTCGCTGTCCGGCCGCCGCATCGCGCGACTCACGGTCGTGCGCCACCTGGGGTGAACGCTCCATCAGCCGCGGGCCAGGGTGAACCCCACCGCGGCCGCTGCGATCCCGGCGACGACCGACATCCCGACGTAGCCGGCGGCCGCCCCAGCGCGCCCCTCGCGCAAGAGCTGCGCGGCCTCGACGCTGAACGTCGAGAACGTCGTGAAGCCGCCGAGGAAACCGGTGCCGACGATCGCGACCACCGCCGGGCGCGGGTCGCGGTCCCACGTGAGCCCGACCAGCACGCCCAGCAGCAACGACCCGACGACGTTGATCGCGAGCGTGACCCAAGGGAAGCCCTCCCGGCCCAGCGCGACCGACAGCCCGTAGCGTGCGGCGACCCCGACCGCCCCGGCCAGCGCCACCCACACCACGCGCACCGGGACAGGATCGCATCCGAGCCGCCCTGCGTACTCCCGGCGAGCCTCCTGGGGGCGGCTTAGCCTGCATCGCACGTGGCGCAGGCGCTGACCGACAGCGAGGTGGAGCTTTGGCGGGCGCGGTTCCCGATCCTCTCGCGCTGCACCTACCTCATCAACAACTCGCTGGGGGCGATGCCGGACACCGTGCCGGCATCGCTCCTGCGCTTCGCCGACCAGTGGGGGACGCTCGGGGTGCAGGCGTGGACCAGCGACTGGCTGCCCGAGGTGCGGCGTGTCGCGGATCTCTTGGGCGGGCTCATCGGCGCTCCGGCCGGCAGCGTCACGCTCCACCAGAACGTCGCGGCGCTCACCGCCATCGTCGTCAGCGCGCTGGACCTGCGGAAGGGTCGCGACACGGTGGTGCTGGCGGCCGACGACTGGCCCGGGCACCGCTACCTCGCCGAGGGGCTGCCCGGCGCGCGGGTCGTGGTTGCCCGCGGCGACGGGCTGCTGTACGCGGTCGACGAGCGCACCGCGCTGGTGCTGGCCGGCCATGTCGCCTTCCGCAGCTCGGCGATCGTGGACGTGGCCGCGGTGTGCGCGCGGGCCCGCGAGGTCGGCGCGCTCAGCATGGTCGACGGCTACCACGCCGTCGGGGTCCTGCCGGTCGACGTGACCGCGCTGGGCTGCGACCTCTACGTCGGCGGCAGCGTGAAGTGGCTGTGCGGCGGCCCCGGTGTCGCGTACCTCTTCGTGCGGCCCGGCCTGGAGCAGACCCTGCGCCCGGTGAACGTGGGCTGGCTGGGCCACGCGGCCCCGTTCGACTTCGACGAGGTGTGGACGCCGGCCGGCGGCGCGCTGGGCTGGCTCGGCGGGACGCCCGCGATCCCGGCGATCGCCAGCGCCCGCGAGGGCTACGCGATCGTCGCGGAGGTGGGCTCCGAGCGCATCCGGGCGACCTCGCAGCGGCTCACGCAGCACCTGGTGGAGGGCGCCCTGGAACGCGGGATCGCCGTGCACTCACCGCTGCGGGCCGAGGACCGGGCCGGCGCCGTGGCGCTCTCGGTGGGCGAGGACACGCAGCGCGCCGCGGAGCGGCTGATCGCCGCGGGGATCGTGGTCGACTACCGCCCGGAGCCCGCACGGTCGGGCGTGGTCCGCGTCGGCCCCCACTTCTTCTCGACCACCGCCGAGGTGGACCGGGTCCTGGCCAACCTGCGGCCGTGACGCCGTGTCACCCGCCCGCGGGCGTCGATCTCCGGGGAGGTGCTGTCGGGGTCGTCAGGGTCGGTGAGGTGGTAGGGGACGTTCACGAGGGCGGTCGCGGGGCGGTTCAGCAGCGCGAACTTCAGTGCCAGCGCGCTCTGGTTGTGCAGCAGCTTCTCCCAGAATCCCTCGACCACGAACTCCGGGAGGACCACGGTGAGGAACTCGTGGTCCCACTCCTGGTCGAGCTTGTCGAGGTGCGCCAGCACCGCGCGCGTGAGGTCGCGGTCGGGGCTGTCGATCACCTGCAGGGGTACCGGGATGTTGTGGCGGCGCCACTCCTCCTGGATGCGCATGCGCTGCTCGTCGTCGAAGACCACGCACAGCGCGACCAGGTGCTGGGGCTTCAGAGAGCGGGCGTAGCGCAACGCCAGGAGGACACCGCGGTGCACGCCCGAGATCAGGATCACGTGGCCGTGCACGAGCGGGTCGCGGGCCGGCCCGCCGGGCTGCACCCGCAGCTGCACCCGCACCTCGTCGTAGTGGCGCCGTACCGCCTTGAGCCCCAGGACGATCAGCGGGATCACCACCGCCGGCACCCACGCGCCGATCGTGAACTTCGAGACGACGACGACGATCAGCACGATCGCCGTGGCGGTCGCGCCCACGGCGTTGATCACCAGGCCGCGCTGCCAGTGGGGCTCCCTCAGCCGCAGGTGATGGCGGACCATGCCCGACTGCGACAGCGTGAACGAGAGGAACACGCCGACGGCGTAGAGCGGGATCAGCGCCGTCGTGATGCCGCCGAACGCGGCGTAGAGGATCGCGGCGGCCCCGGAGAGCAGCAGGATCCCGTTGGAGAACACCAGGCGGTCGCCGCGCGAACCCAGCTGGCGCGGCAGGAACCCGTCGCGGCTGATGATCGCCGCCTGCCGCGGGAAGTCCGCGTACGCGGTGTTGGCCGCCAGGACCAGGATCGCGGCGGTCGCGACCTGCAGCACGACGTAGAGCACGGTCCCGTCCCCGAACACAGCCCGCCCGACCTGCGACAGCACGGTCTCGTCGAACGACAGCACCGGGTGCACGACGCGCGTCAGCAGGGAGATTCCCAGGAAGTACGTGCCGAGGATCACGCCCATCGCCATCAGCGTGTTGGCGGCGTTCTTCGCTTCGGGTGGCCGGAAGGCCGCGACCCCGTCGGCGATCGCCTCGACGCCGGTGAGCGCCACGGCGCCGGACGAGAACGCACGGGCGAGCAGGAAGAGCGTCACGCCGCCCGCGACCGCCGGGTACATGCCCGCTTCCGGTTCCGGCAGGTCGATCGGCTCGATCCCGCCGTTGAGGAAGTCGTACAGCCCGGCGCCCAGGAGCACGCCGATCACCACGATGTAGGCGTAGGTCGGGATGGCGAACGCGCGGCCCGACTCCTTGACGCCGCGCAGGTTCACCAACGCGAGCAGCGCGATCAGCAACAGGCCTACGGACACGCGGTTGGTGCGCACGAACGGCACGAACGACGCGATCGCCGCCACGCCGGCCGACACCGACACGGCGACCGTGAGCACGTAGTCGACCAGGAGCGACGCGCCCGCGACCAGCGACGGTCCGGTCCCCAGGTTCTCACGCGACACGATGTAGGAGCCGCCGCCCGTCGAGTACGCGTGGATCGTCTGGCGGTAGCTGGCGATCACGATGACGAGCAGGATCGCGACGACGATCGAGATCGGCGTCAGGTAGGCGACCGCGGCCACGCCGGCGACCGGCACGAGCACGTGCAGGATCTCCTCGGAGGCGTAGGCCGTCGAGGAGATCGCGTCGCTGGAGAACACCGCCAGCCCGGTGCGCTTGGTGAGACGCTGGTGGTCGAGCTGGTCGCTGGCCAGCGGACGCCCGATGAGGATCCGCTTGGCCGCGCTGTAGGGCGTGGACACGGAGGGCCGATAGTAACGCTGATCGGCCCACAAACTGACACGCGGCCCGGTGGCGGCCGGGTCCTAGGGGACGGCGTCGAGCGCGAGGTTCAGCGTCAGCACGTTCACCCCGGGCTCGCCCAGGAAGCCGAGGTCGCGCCCGTCGGTGTGCTGCTCCACGAGCGCCAGCACCGCGTCGAGGTCGAGCCCGCGCGCCTCGGCCACCCGCTCCGCCTGGATGCGCGCATTGGCGATCGAGATGTGCGGGTCGAGGCCGGAGCCCGACGCGGTCACCGCGTCGACCGGGACGGCGGTGTCGGCGTCCAGGCCGTTCTCCGCCTGGTACGCGGCCACCCGCTCCCGGACGGCGGCGATGAGCTCGGGATTCGTCGGTCCGTGGTTCGAGACCCCCGGCGGGCGCGGGTGGAAGTAGCCGGGCTCGGCGAACGGCTGGCCGATGAGCGTCGAGCCGACGACCTGGCCGTCGACCTCCGCCAGCGAGCCGTCGGCCATGTCGCCGAACGCCACCTGGGCGATGCCGGTCACGAGCAGCGGGTAGGCGAGGCCGGTGATCACGGTGAACACGGCCACCATGCCGAGGGCGGGGAGCAGCTGGCGGCGCACGGCTACGACACCCCCAGGGCGGTGACGAGCAGGTCGATGAGCTTGATGCCGATGAACGGCGCGACGATGCCGCCCAGCCCGTACACCAGGAGGTTGCGGCGCAGCATCACCACGGCGCTCTCCGCGCGGAACTTCACGCCGCGCAGCGAGAGCGGGATCAGCGCGATGATGATCAGCGCGTTGAAGATGACCGCGGAGAGGATCGCGGAGCGCGGTGTCTCCAGGGCCATGACGTTGAGGCGGTCCAGGACCGGGATGACGCCGGCGAACATCGCGGGGATGATCGCGAAGTACTTGGCGACGTCGTTGGCCACGGAGAACGTGGTCAGCGCGCCGCGGGTGATGAGGAGCTGCTTGCCGATCTCGACGACCTCGATGAGCTTGGTCGGGTTCGAGTCCAGGTCGACCATGTTCCCGGCTTCCTTGGCGGCTTGCGTGCCGGTGTTCATGGCCAGGCCGACGTCGGCCTGCGCCAGCGCCGGGGCGTCGTTCGTGCCGTCGCCGGTCATCGCGACCAGGCGACCCCCGGACTGCTCCTTGCGGATCAGCGCCATCTTGTCCTCGGGCGTGGCCTCGGCCAGGAAGT
This sequence comes from Euzebyaceae bacterium, assembly GCA_963829805.1. Lineage (GTDB taxonomy): Bacteria > Actinomycetota > Nitriliruptoria > Euzebyales > Egibacteraceae > CAWHJR01. Next base: position 4,561,786 of record CAWHJR010000002.1, on the reverse strand, counting down.
CGTCGACCCCGGCCTCGTTCGCGATCGCCCGGGCGGTCAGGGGGTTGTCGCCGGTGATCATCACCGTGCGGATGCCCATCGCGCGCAGCTGGTCGAACCGGTGGCGCATGCCGTCCTTGACGACGTCCTTGAGGTGCACGACGCCGAGCAGCTCGGTGCCCTCGGTGACGACCAGCGGCGTGCCGCCGCCGACCGCGACGCCCTCCACGAGGGTGTCCAACCCGGCGGGCACCTGCCCGCCCTGCTCGACCACCCAGCGCTTCACGGAGTCGGCCGCGCCCTTGCGCACCGACATCGCCGTCGAGATCCAGGCCGCTCATGCGCGTCTGCGCGGTGAAGGGCACGAGCGTCGCGTGTCCGACGTCGCGCTCGCGCACGCCGAAGCGCTGCTTGGCGAGCACCACGATCGAGCGCCCTTCGGGCGTCTCGTCGGCCAGGCTGGCCAGCTGCGCCGCGGATGCCAGCCGGGACTCGTCGACGCCGGCCAGCGGCAGGAAGTCCGAGGCCTGGCGGTTGCCCAGCGTGATCGTCCCGGTCTTGTCCAGCAGCAACGTCGAGCAGTCTCCCGCGGCCTCCACCGCGCGGCCCGACAAGGCCAGCACGTTGTGCTGCACGAGCCGGTCCATGCCGGCGATGCCGATCGCCGAGAGCAGCGCCCCGATCGTGGTGGGGATCAGGCACACGAGCAACGCGATCAGGATGATCACGTCCTGCTCGGCGCCGGAGTAGATCGCGAACGGCTGCAGCGTCACGGTCGCGAGCAGGAAGATGATCGTCAGCACCGCGAGCAGCGTGTTGAGCGCGATCTCGTTGGGCGTCTTCTGCCGGTTCGCGCCCTCGACCAGGGCGATCATGCGGTCGAGGAAGGTCTCGCCGGCGCGTGCGGTGATGCGCACGACGATCTCGTCGGAGAGCACGCGCGTGCCGCCCGTGACCGCGGAGCGGTCGCCGCCGGCCTCGCGGATCACGGGCGCGGACTCGCCGGTGATCGCCGACTCGTCGACGGAGGCGATGCCCTCGATGATCTCGCCGTCTGACGGGATCATCTCGCCGGCCGTCACGACGACCACGTCGTCGACCGTCAGCTTCGAGGAGACGATCTGCTGAGTAGAGCCGTCCGGCAGCCGCTTGTTGGCGAGCGTCTCCGCGCGGGTCTTGCGCAGCGTCGCGGCTTGCGCCTTGCCGCGCCCCTCGGCCATCGCCTCGGCGAAGTTGGCGAACAGCACGGTGAACCACAGCCAGGCCGCGACGAGGCCGCCGAAGACGTTCTGCGCCGTGTCTGCGCTGCCGAGGTCGCGGAGGAAGATGATCGTCGTGAGGGCACTGCCGATCAGCACCACGAACATCACCGGGTTGTGGGCCTGCACGCGCGGGTCGAGCTTGCGCAGGCTGTCGGCTGCTGCTTGGAGGATCACAGCGACAGGTGCTCCGTGATCGGACCCAGCGCGAGCGCCGGGAAGAAGGTCAGCCCGCCGACGATCACGACCACGCCGATCACCAGGCCGACGAAGAGCGGGGTGTGGGTCGGGAACGTCCCGGGGGTCGCGGGCAGCACCTGCTTGCGGGCGAGCGAGCCGGCGATGGCGAGCACCGGGATGATCAGGAAGAAGCGCCCGACGAGCATCGCGATGCCCAGGGTGGAGTCCATCCAGTGGGTGGCGGCGGTGATGCCCGCGAACGCCGAGCCGTTGTTGTTGGCCGCCGACGTGAACGCGTAGAGGATCTCCGTGAGCCCGTGCGTCCCGGGGTTCCAGATCGTCGTGCTGGTCACGGACTCCACGAACATCGACGCCGCTGCGAACCCCAGCAGGGCCAGGGGCATGGCGAGGATGTAGAGCGCCACCATCTTCATCTCGGCGGCCTGGATCTTCTTGCCCAGGTACTCGGGCGTGCGTCCGACCATGAGGCCGGCGATGAAGACCGACAGGATCGCCATGATCAGCAGCCCGTTGAGTCCGACCCCCACGCCGCCGGGGCTGACCTCGCCGAGCATCATGTGCGCGAGCAGGACCCCGCCGCCCAGCGGCGTGTAGCTGTCGTGCATGGAGTTGACCGACCCGTTGGACGTGCCGGTCGTGGATGCGGCCCAGATCGCCGAGGCGGACGGTCCGAACCGGGTCTCCTTGCCCTCGAGGTTGCCGCCCGGTTGTTCGGCCGTCACGACCTGCGTGGCGCCCAGGTCGTCCAGTCGCGGGTTGCCGGCTGACTCCAGCCCGACCGCCAGACCCGTCATCGCCGCCCAGACGATGAACATGATCGCGAACACCGCGCGCCCCTGGCGCCGGTCGCCCACCATGTGCCCGAACGTGAACGCCAGGGCGAACGGGATGATGAGGATCGCCCAGAGCTCCACGAAGTTGTTGAGCCCCGTGGAGTTCTCGAACGGGTGAGCGGAGTTGGCGTTGAAGAACCCCCCGCCGTTCGTGCCCAGCTGCTTGATCGCGACCTGACTGGCGACCGGGCCACCGGGGATCAGCTGCTCGGTGCCCGCTTCCACCGTCTGCGCCGCGGTGAACCCGTCGAGGTTCTGGATCACGCCCTGGCTGACGAGCACCACGGCCACCACGAACGCCAGCGGCAGCAGGATCCGCACCGTCGCGCGGGTGAGGTCCACCCAGAAGTTCCCGAGCGTCGACGCCTGCCGCCGCGAGAGGCCGCGGATGAGGGCGGCCATCACGGCCATGCCGGCCGCCGCCGACACGAAGTTCTGCACCGCCAGCCCCACCATCTGGGTGAGGTGGCTCATCGTCGCCTCACCGCCGTAGGACTGCCAGTTGGTGTTGGTCATGAAGCTGACGGCGGTGTTGAACGACAGGTGGGGGACCACCGCCGGAACGTCGGCGGGGTTGAGCGGCAGCACCCCCTGCAGGCGCTGCAGCGCGTAGACGGCGAGGAACGAGAGCAGCGAGAACCCCAGCAGCGAGTACGCGTAGACGGTCCAGCGCTGCTCGCGCGTGGCATCGACGCGGCACGCGCGGTAGATCAGCCGCTCGATCGGTGCGAAGAAGCGATCGCCCGGCGCCTTCGCGTCGTCGCCGTACACCTTGGCCATGTAGCGGCCGAGCGGCACGGCGGTGACGAGCAGCACGGCGACGAGCGCGCCAAGCTGAAGCCAACCCGCAGCAGTCATGAGGACTCAGAACCTCTCGGGGAACAGCAGCGCCGCGACGAGGTAGCCCGTCAAGGCCACCGCGACCACCAGGCCGATGAGGTTGTCGAGGCTCACGGGGACGCCTCGTGGGCCGTGTCGGCCTCCTCGGCCCCTCGCACGATGCGGTCCAGCCCGCGGACGTACGCCGCGCAGAGCGCGAAGAACGCCACCGTGACCGCAATGAACACCAGGTCTTCCATCGTCACCCTCCAACCGCCGCCGGTCGACGGCTCCGGGCGGACTGCGGTGCTCCCTCGTCCAGGCGACCGCGGCGGAGCCGGCGGCGCGCCACCCGGCCGCGGGCGTCGATCTCGGGCGCGGTGCTGTCGTGGTCGTCGGGGTCGGTGAGGTGATAGGGGACGTTGACGAGCGCAGTCCCCGGGCGCGTCAGCAGCGCGAGCTTGAGCACCAGCGCGCTCTGGTTGTGCAGGAGCTTCTCCCACGTCCCGTCGACGACGAACTCCGGCAGCACGACCGTGAGGAACTCGTGGTCCCACTCGTCATCGAGGTGGTCGAGGTGCGCCAGCACGGTGCGGGTGAGGTCGCGCTCGGGGCTCTCGACGATCTGGAGCGGCACCGGGATGTTGTGGCGGTGCCACTCCTCCTCGATCCGCGCCCGCTCGTCGGTGTCGTAGACCACGCACAGCGCGACCAGATGCTTGGGCTTGAGGGAGCGGGCGTAGCGCAACGCGAGCAGCACACCGCGGTGGACGCCGGAGACCAGGATCACGTGGCTGTGCACGAGCGCGTCGCGCGCGGGCCCTCCCGGGGCCACGCGCAGCTGCACGCGGACCTCGTCGTAGTGCCGCCGGATGGCCTTGAAGCCCAGCACGATCAGCGGGATCACGACCGCCGGCACCCAGGCGCCGATCGTGAACTTCGAGACCACCACGACGACCAGCACCACCGCGGTCGCGAGGGCGCCGATCGCGTTCACCACCGTGCCGCGCTGCCAGCCGCGCTCGCGCAGCTTGAGGTGGTGGCGCACCATGCCGGCCTGCGAGAGCGTGAACGACAAGAACACCCCGACCGCGTAGAGCGGGATCAGGGCCGTGGTGCTGCCTCCGAACGCGGCGTAGAGGACCGCGGCGGCCCCCGAGAGCAGCAGGATCCCGTTGGAGAAGACCAGCCGGTCGCCACGGCTGCGCAGCTGCCGCGGCAGGAAGCCGTCGCGGGCGATGAGGGCGCCCAGCCGCGGGAAGTCCGCGTACGCGGTGTTCGCGGCGAGGGTGAGGATGGCCGCGGTGGAGACCTGCAAGGCGATGTAGAGCGCGGTCCCCCCGCCGAACACCGCGCGCCCCAGCTGCGACAGCACCGTCTCGTCGAACGACACCACCGGGTGGACCGCCTGGGCCAGCAGCGAGATCCCCAGGAAGAACGCGCCGAGGATGACGCCCATGACGATGAGCGTGGTCGACGCGTTGCGGGACTCCGGACGCCGGAATGCCGGCACGCCGTTGGAGATGGCCTCGACACCCGTCAGCGCCACGGCCCCGGAGGAGAAGGCGCGCGCGAGCAGGAAGAGCGTCACGCCGCCGGCGGCCGCCGCCAGGCCACCCTCCGCCTCGGGGAGCGTGATCGGGTCGATGCCGCCGTCGAACCAGTTGACGGCGCCGGCAGCCAGCAGGCCCGCGATCACGAGGATGTAGGCGTACGTCGGGATCGCGAACGCGCGCCCGGACTCCTTGACGCCGCGCAGGTTCACCACCGCGAGCAGCGCGATGAGCAGGAGGCCGACCAGCACCCGGTGCGTGCGCACGAACGGCACGAACGACGCGATCGCCGCCACGCCGGCCGACACCGAGACCGCGACGGTCAGGACGTAGTCCACCAGCAGGGAGGCGCCGGCCACCAGCGAGGGGCCCACCCCGAGGTTCTCGCGCGAGACCACGTAGGACCCGCCGCCGTCCGGGTAGGCGTGGATGGTCTGGCGGTAGCTGGCGATCACGATCACCAGCAGCAGCGCGACCACGAACGAGATCGGTGTCAGGAAGCCCACCGCCGCCGCCCCGGCGACGGGCACCAGGACGTGCAGGATCTCCTCCGACGCGTAGGCCGAGGAGGAGATCGCGTCGCTGGAGAAGACCGCCAGCCCGACACGCTTGGAGAGCCGCTGGTGGTCGAGCTGGTCGCTGGCCAGCGGGCGTCCGATCAGGACACGCTTGACCAGGCTGTAGGTCGTCGACACGGGCTAGGGGCGGGCGGGGGCGTCGGCGGCCAGGCGCGGACCGAGGAGCTCGGCGGTCACGACGGCCGCCAGGCGGTCGGCCTGCGCGGGATCGACCCCGGGGCGAGGGATGCAGATCAGGTGACGGACGCCGCCGCCGGCCGGGATCGCGATCACGAAGCCGGCGGCCGGCAGGGCCGTCGTGAACTCGTCGTCGCGTCCCAGCAGGCCAGCGCGGTCCATCACCGGCAGGTCGGCGCGCGGTGACGGCGCCAGCGCGCAGGTCTCGAGCTTCAGCAGCCACTCGATCTCGTCGCAGCACACCTGCACGAGGTCGTCGACAGGCAGGTCCTCGTCGCCGACGGCCGCAGCCACGACCGCGACCGCGTCGAGCGCGCCCCGCGTGACGGTCTGCGCGCGCCCGCGCCGGCGGGCGACGTCGCCGCTGGCTCCGGCGACCATCCCGAGGAGCGCGAGCGCGCCCGTGGTGAACACGTCGTCGATCGAGTGGATCTCGAGGCTGAGGTACGGCTGGGTGTGGAAGAAGTTGAACCCGACCGCCGCGGCGAGCGCCGCGCACAACCCGACGCGCCAGCCACCCAACGTGCCGGCCACGGTCACGGCGGTCGCCAGTGCCAGCGCGGTGACCGCGCTGTCCACGACGCCACGAGTGATCACCAGGGCGGCCGCCAGTCCCAGCACGACCAGGACGGCGAGCGACGCACCCGCCCAGGCGTCGCTGGCGCGCCGGCGCCGCTGCGCGACATCAACGTTCATCGCCGCGATGATCCCGCCGGGGTGGCTGCCGTGCCTTCGTCTTGCGGAAGCCTTCGCCGAAGAGGCGCGATCCTTAGCACCGCCTTAGCACGGCTGGGGGAGGGCCGCGTAGCCTCGCCAACTGGGATGGCCAAGGGCAGGCTGCGGATCTACCTCGGCGCCGCACCGGGCGTCGGCAAGACCTTCGCCATGCTCAACGAGGGGCGCCGACGTGACCAGCGCGGCACCGACGTGGTCGTCGGCTTCGTCGAGGCGCACGGCCGGCCCCAGACCGCCGCGCAGGTGGGTGACCTGGAGATCGTCCCGCGCCGCCGGCTGGAGCACCGCGGTGTCGCCTTCGAGGAGATGGACGTCGACGCGGTGCTGGCTCGCGCACCGGCCGTCGCGCTGGTCGACGAGCTGGCGCACACCAACGTGCCGGGCAGCCGCAACCCCAAGCGCCACCAGGACGTCGAGGAGCTCCTCTCCGCCGGCATCGACGTGATCTCCACGCTGAACATCCAGCACCTGGAGTCGCTCAACGACGTGGTCGCGCGCATCACCGGCATCACCCAGAAGGAGACCGTGCCCGACGCGGTCGTGCGGGCTGCGGAGCAGGTGGAGTTGGTCGACATGACGCCCGAGGCGCTCCGCCGGCGCATGGCCCACGGCAACGTCTACCCCGCGGACCGGATCGACGCGGCGCTGGCGAACTACTTCCGCCCCGGGAACCTCGGCGCGCTGCGCGAGCTCGCACTGCTGTGGGTGGCCGACCGGGTGGAGGACGCGCTCGAGGACTACCTCGAGGCCCACGACATCACCGACCCGTGGGAGACGCGCGAGCGCGTGCTCGTCGCCCTCACGGGGGCCCTCGGAGGCGAGGACCTGATCCGCCGGGCCTCGCGGCTCGCCTCGCGTGTGAGCGGCAACCTGCTGGGTGTCCACGTGCGCGTCGGCACCGGGCTCACGGAACGCGAGCCCGTCGGCCTGGAATCCCAGCGGGCGCTGCTGGCACAGCTGGGCGGCGAGTACGTCGAGGTCGCGGCGGAGGACGCGGCCTCGGGGCTCCTCGAGATCGCACGGGCAGAGCGGTGCACGCAGATCGTGCTGGGTGCCACGCGGCGCAGCCGGCTCGCCGAGGTTGTCCGCGGCTCCGTGATCGCTTCCGTGATCCGCGGCTCGGGTCCGATCGACGTGCACGTCATCTCCACGAGCCCGGCGCCCGACGACGACCAGCTCGCGCTGCCACCCACCACGCGGCTCGTGGCGCTGAGCACCCGCCGGCGCGTGCTGGGATTCGCCGTCGCCGCCGTCAGCTATCCCGCGCTGACCGCGCTCATGCTGGCGTTCCCGGAGCAGCTCACGCTCTCGACGGCACTGCTCGTCTACCTCGCGCTCGCGGTGATGGTCGCGGTCGTCGGCGGCGTGTGGCCGGGCCTGATCGCGGCGGCAGCGGGGTTCGCGCTGGGCAACTGGTTCTTCGCGGAGCCCGTGCGCCAGTTCACGGTCCTGCGGCGCGACGACGTGATCGCCCTCGTGGTGTTCATCGTGGTGGCGGGCACGGTCAGCGTGCTGGTCGACCGCAACGCCCGCTTCGCGGCCAGCGCGCGGCGGGCACGAGCCGAGGCTGGGGCGCTCGCGCGGCTGGCCGGGACCATCCTCGAGGTCTCCGACCCGCTGCCGCGCCTCGTGCAGGACCTGCGCACCGCGTTCCGCCTGCGGGCGGCCGCGGTCCTGCGCCGTGGGCCGGACGGCTGGACCGTGCTGGCGTCCGCGGGCGAGCCCGTCCCGCACTCGCCCGACGACGCCTCCGACGCCATCGAGCTGGCCGGCGAGGACGACGACGAGGTGCTGGTGGTCGACGGGGGTCGCATGCCCGCCGACGACCGCCGGCTGCTGGCCGCGTTCGCGGCGCAGCTGGCCGTGGCCGTCGACCGCCGCGAGCTCACCGAGCTGGCGTCGTCCGCGGCCGCGCTGGAGCAGGCCGACGCGCTGCGCACGGCGCTGCTGGCGGCGGTGTCGCACGACCTGAGGACCCCGCTGGCCGGCATCAAGATGACCGTGACCTCGCTCCTCGCGCAGGACGTCGAGCTGGAGCCGGCCGTGCGGCGCGAGCTCCTGGAGGCGGTGGTGGAGGACACCGACCGGCTCAACCGCCTGGTCGGCAACCTCCTGGACGCGTCGCGCCTGTCGACCGGCGCGGTCGAGCTGTTGCTGCGCCCGACCGGCCTCGACGAGGTCGTGCCGGCGGCGCTGGCGGCGCTGGGGCCGCGCGCGCTCGACGTCACCGTCGACGTGCCGGAGACGCTCCCGGAGGTCATGGCCGACCCCGTCCTCCTGGAGCGCGTCGTCGCCAACCTCGTCGAGAACGCGGTCAAGGCCTCGCGTGGGCTGCCGGTGCGCGTGGCCGCCGGTGCGGTCCCCGACGCGGTGGACCTGGCGGTGCGCGACTTCGGGCCCGGCATCCCGCCGGACGACCGCGAGCGCATCTTCCAGCCGTTCCAGCGCCTGGGCGACGCACCCACCGGCGACGGGGTGGGGCTGGGCTTGGCCGTCGCGCGAGGCTTCACGGAGGCCATGGGCGGGTCGCTGACCGTCGAGGACACCCCCGGCGGGGGGACCACCATGGTCGTGCGCCTGCCGTTGGTCGTGCGATGACGCGCGTCTTGGTGGTCGACGACGAGCCCCGGATCCGGCGCGCACTGGAGATCAACCTGCGGGTGCGCGGGTTCGACGTGGTGCTGGCGGCGTCGGGGGAGGCCGCGCTCCGCGCGGCCGCCTCGAGCCATCCCGACGTGGTGGTGCTCGACCTGGGGCTGCCCGGCATCGACGGGATCGAGGTGATCGAAGGAATCCGCGGCTGGTCCGAGGTGCCGATCATCGTGCTGTCGGTGCGCGACGCCGAGAGCGACAAGGTCCGCGCGCTGGACGCCGGCGCCGACGACTACGTCACCAAGCCCTTCGGCATGGACGAGCTGCTCGCGCGTGTGCGGGCGGCCGTGCGACGTCGCCTGGCACCCGACGGCGAGCCCGTCGTGGAGACCGAGGCCTTCCGCCTCGACCTCGCGGCCAAGCAGGCCACGGTCGACGGCGAGCGGGTCCACCTCACGCCGACGGAGTGGGCGGTCCTGGAGGTGCTGGTCCGCCAGGAGGGGCGCCTGGTCGACAGCCGCTCGCTCGTGCGCCAGGTGTGGGGCCCCGGGTACGACGACACCAACAGCCTGCGCGTCCACCTCGCCCACCTGCGCCGCAAGCTCGAGCGCGACCCCTCGCGGCCGGCCCACCTCGTCACCGAGGCCGGCATGGGCTACCGCTTCGTGCGCTGAGTGCCTGGGAGGTCAGGTGTGCTCGGGCTGCCCGCCGGTGATCACGTAGATCGCCTCCTCGGCGATGTCGACCGCGTGGTCGCCGATGCGCTCCAGGGAGCGGGCCACCAGCACCATCCGCATCGCCCAGTCCACCAGGCGCTCGTCTTCGTGGGCCAGCTCGATCAGGCGCCGGAAGAGGCCGCGGTTGAGCTCGTCGACCGCGTCGTCCAGACGCGGGACCGAGCGGGCTTCCTCGACGTCGCGCAGCCGCAGCGCCCGCAGCGCGACGCTGAGCATGCGCGCCGCGCGCTGGCCCATCACCTGGACCTGGACGGCCAGCTGCGCGTCGCGCGCGGCGCCCGCGTCGACCGCGCGCGCGACGTTCACGCAGTAGTCGCCGATCCGCTCCAGGTGGAGGTTGGCCTGCAGCAGCGCGATGAGCAGGCGCAGGTCGGAGGCCACGGGTGACTGCAGCGTCAGGAGCAAGACGATGTGGCGGCGGTGCTCGTCGTGGCTGGCGTCGATCTCGTCGTCCAGCCGCAGCACGCGCGTCGGTGCGTCCGGATCTCCGGTCTCCAAGGCCTGCAGCGCGGCCCCGATGAGCTCCTCGACGCGCTGACCCATGAGCAGGACGCCGTCCTCCAGCTCGGCCATGCGCGTGCGGAACTCCTGGCGCAACACCGCGGTCATTGATCGATGCCGTCGCACCCTGCCCAAGATCATGGTGGTCGAGGACGAGCCGTCGATCGTCGACGCGCTCGAGTACGGGCTGGCCGCCGAGGGCTTCGACGTGGTGGCCACCAGCGACGGGCGACAGGGCCTGGAGCTCTTCGAGCGCGAGCGGCCCGACCTGGTCCTGCTCGACCTCATGCTGCCCGGAATGCCGGGCACCGAGGTCTGCAAGCAGATCCGCACCAGCAGCGCCGTCCCGATCATCATGCTGACGGCGCGCGACTCGGAGCTCGACACGGTCGTGGGGCTGGAGCTCGGGGCCGACGACTACGTCACCAAGCCCTTCTCGATGCGCGAGCTGACCGCGCGCGTGCGCGCGGTGCTGCGCCGCGGCGGGGACTGGGACCTGCTCGACAACGACGCGCCCCTGGAGGCCAGCGGCGTGCGCATCGACCCCGAGCGCCACGAGGTGTCCGTGCGCGGCCGCCCCGTCGACCTGCCGCCCAAGGAGTTCGCGCTCCTGGAGCTGCTGGTGCGCAACGCCGGCCGCGTGCTGACCCGCGACGTGATCATCGACCGCGTCTGGGGTCCCGACTACGTGGGCGACACCAAGACCCTCGACGTCCACATCAAGCGCATCCGCGGGCGCATCGAGCACAACCCCCACGACCCGCAGCTGATCGTCACGATCCGCGGCGTGGGCTACAAGCTCGCCGACTAGGGCGCTCCACGGCTAGCGTCGGGCGCGCGATGGTGAAGCGCCGCGGCGGAGGTGCCAGGTGGGACGCCTGAGGCTGGTGGTACCGGCGCTGGCCGGGTTGGCGGCATGGGCAGGGGCGGCGCTCGACGCGCCTGCGCTGCTGGTGATCGCCGCCGCCGCGGCGGTCGGGGCGGTGGTCGAGTACCTCGCGACCCGCGCCGCGGACCGCCGTCAGCACGCGCAGGAGGAGCGGCTCACGCGGCTGGCCGACGACCGCTTCGGCGAGCTGACCGCGGAGCGCACCCGCATCGAGGCGCTGCTGGACGCGCTGCCGACCGCCGTGCTGCTGTTCACCGCCGAGGGGCTGGCGTACGCGAACCCCGCCGCGCAGTCGCTGTTCGGCGTCGGGCGCGAGGCGCCTTGGACGCCGGTGCGGGTCCTGGGGACCGAGGCGCTGGCGCAGGCCGTCGCCGAGGTCCGCGAGACCGGCCGGCCGGTCGAGGTCGAGGTGCGGCGCGACGACCGCGACCTGCTCGTGCGGGCGACCGCCACCGACGCCGCCGAGGTCACGGCAGGGACCTCGGGACAGGCCGGGGTGGGCGAGGTCGCGCTCATCGCGACCGACGTCAGCGACCTGCGTCGCGTCGAGGCCCTGCGCCGGGACTTCGTCGCCAACGCCAGCCACGAGCTCAAGACCCCGGTCGCCGCGATGCAGGCGCTGGCCGACTCGCTGACCCTGGCACAAGACCGCGACCCCGCGCGCGCCCGGACGATGGTCGGGCGGCTGCAGCTGGAGGCCACGCGGCTGGCCCGCCTCGTCCGCGACCTGCTGGACCTCACCCGCCTGGAGGAGCGCGACGACGTGCGTCGCCGCCAGCAGGTCGACCTCTCGGGGCTGGCCGCGGCGCAGGTCGAGCGCCTCGTGCCCGCGGCCGTGGCCCGCGACGTCATCCTGCGCTACGTCGGCGAGGGCGGTGTGCGCGCGGTCGCGGTGCCCGAGGACCTGCGCCTGGTGGTCGACAACCTCGTCACGAACGCGATCCAGTACAACCAGCCGGGCGGCACGGTCACCGTCGGGGTCGCGCGCGACGGCGCGACCGCCCGGCTGACCGTGGCCGACACCGGGATCGGCATCGCCGACTCCGACCTCGACCGGGTCTTCGAGCGCTTCTACCGCGTCGACAAGGCCCGGAGCAGGGCCGCCGGCGGAACCGGCCTGGGCCTGTCGATCGTGCGCAACGCGGTCGAGCGGCACGGGGGGCGCCTCAGCGTCGACAGCGTGCTGGGCGTCGGCTCGACGTTCATCGTGGAGCTGCCCGTCGACGGGGTACCCACGTAGTGGGTCGCACATAGGCTCCTGCGCCGTGGAGGACCGTTACGGCCCCGTCACCCGCGAGAGCGCCGCGTCGCGGCGCGCCCCGGTGATCCTCGAGATCCTGTCCGAGCGCTACCTCGGCGGGCACATCGAGCTGGACTACACGACCCCGTTCGAGCTGCTGGTCGCGACGATCCTCTCCGCGCAGTCGACCGACAAGAAGATCAACGAGATCACCCCCGGGCTCTTCGCGGCGTACCCCACGCCCGAGGCCTACCTGGCGGCACCGGAGGAGGAGATCCAGCGCGACATCTTCCAGACCGGCTTCTACCGCCAGAAGACCAAGGCCATCCTCGGCGTTGCGGCCGCCCTGCTGGAGCGGTTCGGCGGCGAGGTGCCGATGACGATGAAGGAGCTGCTCACGCTGCCGGGCGTCGCGCGCAAGACCGCCAACGTCGTGCTCTCGGGCGCGGCGCCGGAGGCCGTGCTGACCGACCCGGACGCGGGGATCGCCGTCGACACCCACGTCCAGCGGCTCGCGAAGCGCTGGGCGCTGACCAAGCACGACGACCCCGTGAAGATCGAGCGCGACCTCATGAAGGTCTGGCCGCGCGAGCGCTGGGGCAGCGGCGCCCACGTCACGATCCTGCACGGCCGCCGCGTCTGCGACGCGCTGCGCCCGGCGTGTGGCGACTGCGTGATCGAGGCGCTGTGCCCGTCGTCGCTCATCGCCGGCAAGCGCGACCGCGCGAAGCAGGCCCGCGGCCTCGGCACCGCCCCGCCGCCCGTGGACGCGAGCGGCTGACGGTGCGGTGACCAGCCCCGCGTAGGCTGGTCTGGGATGGCGCCCCTGACGATCGTGCTGGCGTCGCCGCGCGGGTTCTGCGCGGGGGTGGAGCGGGCGATCGAGATCGTCGAGGAGGCGTTGCGGCGGCAGGGGCCGCCGGTCTACGTGCGCCACCAGATCGTGCACAACACCCACGTCGTCGCCGACCTCGAGCGCAAGGGCGCGGTGTTCGTCGAGGACCTGGCCGAGGTGCCGGAGGGCGCGCTCGTGGTGTTCAGCGCGCACGGGGTGGCGCCCGCGGTGAAGCGCGAGGCCCGGGAGCGCGGGCTGGACGTGCTGGACGCGACGTGCCCGCTGGTCACGAAGGTGCACGTCGAGGCGGCCCGCCACGCCCGCGAGGGCTACGAGCTGCTCATGGTCGGTCACGCCGGCCACGTCGAGGTCCTGGGGACGATGGGCGTCGCGCCCGAGCGCACCCGCCTGGTGGAGTCGGTCGCCGACGTCGAGGCGCTCGACCTCCCGCCGGACACCCCCGTCGCCTACATGACGCAGACCACGCTGGCGGTCGACGACACCCGCTCGATCACCGACGCGATCCGGCGGCGCTTCCCCGGCGCCCGGGGCCCCCGCGGCGAGGACATCTGCTACGCCACCACGAACCGCCAGGAGGCGACCAAGGTCCTGGCCGCACGCGCCGACCTCGTGCTGGTGGTCGGCAGCCAGAACTCGTCGAACTCCCTGCGCATGGTCGAGGTGGCCCTGGCCGCCGGCGCCCCCGCCGCCCGCCTGGTCGAGGACGCCGACGCCCTGGACGACGCCTGGCTCGACGGCGTCGACGTGGTCGGCCTCACCTCCGGTGCCTCCGCGCCCGACGACCTCGTGCACGGGGTGATCGAGCGCCTCTCGCGCACCCCGCGCGGCGCGCACGTCGAGGTCGTCGACGTGGTCGCCGAGTCCATGCACTTCGCGCTGCCGTCGACCCTGCTGTCGATCGGCCGCGCTTCCCGCTAAGCGAGGGCGTCCAGCCGCCGGGCCAGCTCGAGGCACGTCGCGGTCACGCCGCCGGCCGCGTGGCTGACGATCGTCAGCGTCACGGTGTTCCAGCTGATCGCCACGTCGGGGTGGTGGTTGAGCTCCTCGGCGACCGGCACGACCGCGTTGACGAAGTCGACGGCGTCGACGAAGTCGCGTCGCTTGACGGTGCGGTGGATGCCGGACGTGTCGCCCTCCCACGCGGGCAGGGCGGCCAGGCCGTCGGCGACCTGGTCGGCAGTCAGCAGTTCAGCCATGGTCCACGACCTCCATCGGGGTGTCGCCGTTGGGGAAGAACGCGGTGGTGAAGGGCTCGCGCAGCAGCTCCCATTGCCAGTCGCGCAGGCCGAGCGCGGCGCGCAGCTCCTCGGGGGAGTGGGGGTCGGAGGCGACCACCGCCTGGACGGCGCGGCCGGGGCACAGGACGCCCGCGTCGATGCGGGCGCGCGCCGCGACCTCCGCCCGCAGGGCACGCAGGCGGTCTGCGAGCAGCCGCGCCTCGTCGCCGGGCCGCCGGCCCGACCGCACGACCGGCTCCGGCGGGAGATCGGCGGACGCGGCCAGCGCCTGCAGCAGGGGCTCCCCGAAGAGCCGCACGGCCTGGCGGCGCATGCCGCGGCGCCCGAGCTCGCGGACCGAGGCCGGCGGGTTGGCCGCCATGTCGACCAGGACGGCGTCGCCGATGATGCGGCCGGGCGCGGAGTCGGTGGTGCGGCCCAGCTCCTCGCGCCACTCCCACAGCGCGCGCACCTTGGCACGGACCCGCGGGTCCAGCCGGCCGATGCCCTTGAGCTTGGTCCAGTCCCGGCGGTCCTCCACCGACGGCAGCGCGCGGGCGGCGGCCAGCTCCTGGGCGTACCAGGACTGCCGGCCCAGCGCGTCGAGCTCGGCAAGCAGTGTCGTCGCGAGCCGTGGCAGGTCGGCGACGTCGCCCGCCGCGTAGTCCAGCATCGCGTCCGTCAGGGGTCGCGCGGCCCAGTCCGCACGCTGCATGGACTGCTTGTCGGCGGACGGCTCGATCCCCAGCACCTCCCGCAGGAGCGTCTCCAGCCCGGTGGGCCGGCCGACGAGCGCGGCCGCGACCGCGGTGTCGTGCAGCCGCGTCGGCGCCACCCCCAGCGCCGCGAGCGGGACGAGGTCGTTCTCGGCGGCGTGCAGCACCACGGTGCGGTCGGCCAGCCAGTCCTGCAGCAAGGAGAGGTCCGGAAGCGCGAGCGAGTCGATCAGCACCACGGTGCCGTCGCCCCCCACCTGGACGAGGGCCGCGGCGCGGTAGTAGTTCTTCCAGTCCGCGCGCTCGACGTCGATCCCGACGGGATCCAGGCCGCCCAGGGTCTCCAGCGCCGGTCCCAGCGCCGGGGCATGGTCGACCAGAACGCGCCGCTCCACCGCCAAGCCCGTACCTCCTCCGCCGATCCGGCGGCGCAGGTTCGTCCGCCGGCCGGTTCCTCAGGCCCCCAGGCGGGGGCCCTCGGTCTGCCAGCATAGGTCGCGCGGATCTCAGCCCCGGATGTGCTCGACGGCCGCGACCACACGGTCGGGCGCCTCGAGCGCGACGACGTGACCGACGCCGGGGAGCACCTCGAGGCGGGCGCCGGGGATCGCGGCGGCGTAGGCGCGGGCGTGCGCGGGCGGGATCAGCGTGTCGGCGGCGCCGTGGAGGATCGTCGTGGGGCAGCGCACGCGGGCGGCGCGGGCCAGGGTGCCGGGGTCGGCGAGCCCGGGGTGGAAGCTGGCGTGGGCGGCGGCGGTGACGCGGTGCGGCGGGGCGGCCTCGACCGCCGGCACGCCCAGGACGAAGAGGCGCAGGAGGTAGTCGGCGGGGACCTGCAACCCCGCTGGGGCGCACAGCACCAGCCCCTCCACCCGCGACGGCGCGGCCGCGGCGAGCTCCAGCGCGAACCAGCCGCCCAGCGACGTGCCGACCACCAGCGCCGAAGGCCGGGCCAGCGCGTCGAGCCGTCCCTCCAGCCAGCCCACGACCCAGCCGAGGTCGGCGCCGGCGGGCGGCGACGGCGTCACGCCGTACCCGGGCAGGTCGAGCTCGACGACCTCGTGGTCCTCGGCGAGGCGTCCCCACACCGGCGCGCCGCGCACCTCGCCGCCGGCGTCGTGCAGCACGAGCACGCGCGACCCCATGGCCGCGGAGGGTAGGCCCACTACAGTCGCGGGCGTGGACCACCTGAGCCTGCTGACCGTGCACGCGCACCCCGACGACGAGTCGATCGCCACGGGCGGCGTGCTGGCGAAGGCCTCCGCCGAGGGCATGCGCGCGGGCGTCGTGACCTGCACGGGGGGCGAGCTGGGCGAGATCGTCGGGGAGGGCATGGACCCCGACGACGTGCGCCCGCGACTGGGGGAGGTGCGGCTCGCGGAGCTCACGGCCGCCCTCGACGTGCTGGGCGTGGGGCCGCCGCGGATGCTCGGGTACCGCGACTCGGGGATGGTCGGGACGCCCGGCAACGACGACCCGGCGTCGTTCTGGCGGGCGCCGCTGGACGAGGCCCTCGGGCGCCTGGTGCGCGAGATCCGGGAGTTCAAGCCCACCGTCATGGTGGTCTACGACGCGTACGGCGGGTACGGCCACCCCGACCACGTGCAGGCCCACCGCATCGGGCTGCTGGCCGTCGCCGCGGCTGAGATCGACGCGCTGTACCCCGAGGCGGGGCCTGGCTGGCACGTCGCCAAGCTCTACGAGACCGCCCTGCCCAAGCGCTGGATCTGGGAGGCCACCAAGGAGCTGACGGCGCGCGGCATGGCGTCGCCGTTCGCCGACGTGCCCGACGCCGAGTCCATGCCGCTGGGCACCCCCGACGAGTACGTGACGACGAAGGTCGACGTCAGCGCGTTCGTGGACGCCAAGCTGGCCGCGATGCGGGCCCACGCGTCGCAGATGGGGCCCGACTCGTTCTTCCTCAACATGCCCGAGGAGCTGGCCCTGCAGGCCTGGGGCACCGAGTTCTTCCGGCTGGCCCGCTCCGACGTGCCGACCCCGGTGCCCGAGGACGACCTCTTCGCAGGCCTGGTCTAGCTTCCGCGGACGTTCTGAGCGTCGTCCGGGTCGAGCTGCAGGAGGAACTCCGCGCAGCGGGCCTCCTCCTCGGTCTCGCCGATCGTGGCCGCGGCGTGGCGCAGCGCGTTGACGCTGCGCAGGAAGCCGCGGTTGGGCTCGTGGTGCCATGGCACCGGGCCCTGGCCCTTCCAGCCCGCGCGCCGGATGGCGTCCAGGCCGCGGTGGTAGCCAACGCGGGCGAAGCCGTAGGCGTCGACGGGGCGCCCGGCGGCCAGCTCGTGCTCGGCCAGGCGGGCCCAGCCGTCGAGGAACCCCGGGTAGGCGGTGACCACCTGCTCGAGGTCCGTGCGCGACGCGGCGGGCAGCCCGTCGCGCAGCGCCGTCGCCAGCGCCTCGGCGGCGGCGGCGTCGGGCTCGGGCATGAGGGTCTCGGGTATGCCGTGCAGTGGCAGGTCTCCCATGCCAGCACTCATACCACCCTGGGGTCGGTTCCCGAACGTGCCCGGCGCGCGGCCAGGCGCTCGACCCGGCCCGGCAGGTCCGGCGCGCCCACGGCCTGCGCGATCGCGGGGAAGCGATCGGTCGGTCCGGTCCAGCGCAGATCCTCGACGGTGGTGCCCAGGTCAGCGTCGTCGACCAGCGTCGCCAACGTGCGGAACAGCAGCGCAGCGTCCCGCTGCGCGGCCAGCGTCGCGGCCAGGGCCGGGCGCCCCCGCACGTCGACGTCCCAGTCCCGCGCGTCCACCGGGATCGCGTCGAGGTGGCCCCAGCGCCGCAGCACCGCCGCGGCGGTCTTGGCCCCGAAGCCCGGCAGGCCCGGGAAGCCGTCGGAGCTGTCGCCGACCAGCGCCAGCCAGTCCGGGATCGACGCGGGCGCGACGCCGTACTTCTCGATCACCCCGGCCTCGTCGCGGACGATGCGGCGCATGCGGTCCCACTGCACGACGCGGTCGCCGCGGACGCACTGCGCCAGGTCCTTGTCCGGGGTGGCGATCACGACCTGCTCGACCGCGGGGTCGGCGTCCGCGACCCGCGCTGCGGCGGCCAGGGCGTCGTCGGCCTCGAGCTCGATCATCGGCCACACCACCAAGCCCAGCGCCTGCGCGGCCTCCTCGAACGGGATGAACTGGTCCAGCAGCTCCTGTGGCATGCCCGCCGACGACTTGTAGGTCGGCCACAGGGCGTTGCGGAACGACTCGATGACCTGGTCGGTCGCGACCCCCACGTGGGTCGCCCCCTGCTCCAGCAGTCCCACCAGCCCGGTGATGGCCATCTTGATGGCCCCGAGGAACGGATCGGAGGTGCCGGGGGAGTGGTGGCTGCGGAAGAGCTCGAACGTCCCGTCGACGAGGTGCACCTTCACGACCAGCAGCGTAGGGGGTTGCGGAGCCGGCCCCGACGGCGCCTGCTACCCTGAGTGTGTGAGCCCGAGGACGGGCTCGCCGTGGCGTGCCAACGTGCATGCCAGGCATCGACGTTCCCGACCGTGCGCCCGAGACCGCGGCGCCAGGTGGACCGAAGGCTCCCGAAACCCCGGAGCCCCCAACGTCCCCGTCGGCCCCCGGCAATCACACGCCAGGAGCCGCCGCACGGCGGGACCGCAACCGAGGAGAAGACGAGAGCGTGGCGAAGACCAAGGCCCCCGCCACCCAGCCGGTGCTGGACGCGGACGGGTCCATCGACAAGGCCGCGATCATCGCGGCGTACGCGACCGGCGCGGGCGACACCGGGTCGCCGGAGGTGCAGATCGCGCTGCTCACGGCGCGCATCAACCACCTCACGGACCACCTGAAGACCCACGCCAAGGACCACCACTCGCGCCGCGGGCTCTTGCAGCTCGTCGGACGCAGGCGGCGCCTGCTCGGCTACCTGCAGAAGACCGACGTGGAGCGCTACCGCGCCCTCATCGGTCGTCTGGGGCTGCGCCGCTAACACCCGCAACACCACAAGCAGGCCCCCCAGGGGCAACCGCGAACCACCGCGTCAGCCCACAGTGGAGACGGCTGGAACTGGCGTTCCAGACATCCTCACTGCGGACTGGCGATCAGCGACCGGGTGCTCCGAGGGCCTACAACCCCTAGAAGGAGGCTCACAACTTGAGCAAGCTCGGTTCATTCTCGGCGTCCGCCCGCATCGGCGATGTCGAGGTCACCCTGGACGGCGGCAAGCTCGCCGGCCAGGCCGGCGGTGCCGTCGTCGCCCACGTCGGCGAGACCACCCTGCTCGTCACCCCGACCGCATCCAGCCGGCCGAAGGAGCACCTCGACTTCTTCCCGCTGACCGTGGACTTCGAGGAGAAGATGTACGCCGCGGGAAGATCCCCGGCGGGTTCTTCAAGCGCGAGGGCCGCGCCAGCGAGAACGCGATCCTCACCTGCCGCCTGGTCGACCGCCCGATGCGGCCGACGTTCGACAACGGCCTGCGCAACGAGATCCAGATCCTCATCACGACGCTGTCGCGCGGACCAGGTCAACCCGCCGGACGTGCTCGCGATCAACGGCGCCTCGATGGCGACGATGCTGGCGGGCATCCCCTTCGACGGCCCCGTCGCCGGCGTGCGCATGGCGATGGACCGCGACGGCCGCTGGAAGCCGTTCCCGACCTTCGAGTACCTGGAGGACCGAGGCGGTCTTCGACCTCGTCGTCGCCGGCCGGCTGAACAAGGACGTCGGGCGACATCGACATCCTCATGGTCGAGGCCGAGGCCACGGCCAACGCCGTCGACCAGATCGAGATGGGCGCGACGGCACCCACCGAGGAGGTCGTCGGCGAGGCGCTGCAGGAGTGCCGCCAGTACCTCAAGCCGCTGTGCGACCTGCAGCTCGAGCTCGTCGCCAAGGCGCCGGCGAGCGGAGGCGCTCGAACTACCCGCTGTTCCCGCCGTACGACCCAGCAAGGTCTACGACGAGGTCGAGCGCCACGTCGGCAACGACCTGCGGCCGTGTTCTAGCGACTGCCTCCATCGACAAGACGACCCGCAACGACCAAGCCGCGGCGCTGAAGGAGAAGGCGCATCGACTGCGGCTTCGAGAACGCCGGCGACGTCGACGTCGCCGACGAGCAGCTCGAGTCGCCAGGCCAAGAACGCGTTCCGCTCCCTGGAGAAGAAGACCGATCCGCCGCCGCGTCGTCAACGACGGCGTCCGCATCGACGGTCGTCGGCCCAAGGACATCCGCGAGCTGTCCGCCGAGGTCGGCGTGCTGCCGCGCGCGCACGGGTCCGGGCTGTTCACGCGCGGCGAGACCCAGGTCCTCAACGTCCTCACGCTCGGCATGACGCGCGAGGCGCAGCGGATCGACACGATCGACCCGAACACCGAGAAGCGCTACATGCACCACTACAACTTCCCGCCGTTCTCGCACCGGTGAGACCGGGTTCATGCGCGGCCCCAAGCGCCGCGAGATCGGCCACGGTGCGCTCGCCGAGCGCGCGCTGCTGCCCGTGGTCCCGTCCGTCCGAGGACTTCCCCTACACGCTGCGCCTCGTCAGTGAGGTCGCTGTCGTCCAACGGCTCGACCTCGATGGGCTCGGTGTGCGCCTCGCACGCTGTCGCTGATGGACGCCGGTGTGCCGATCCACGCGCCCGTCGGCGGCATCGCGATGGGCCTGATCGCCGAGGACGGGCAAGTACACGACCCTGACCGACATCCTGGGCGCCGAGGACGCGTTCGGCGACATGGACTTCAAGGTCGCCGGCACCGCCGACTTCATCACCGCGCTGCAGCTGGACACCAAGCTCTCGGGCATCCCGTCGCGACGTGCTGGCCGACGCGCTGACACAGGCCAAGGAAGCGCGCACCGAGATCCTGCGGCGTCATCACCGACGCGATCGCCGAGCCGCGCGCCGAGATGAACCCGACCGCACCGCGCGTGCTCGTCGAGTACATCCCCGGCGACAAGATCGGCGAGGTGATCGGGCCCAAGGGCAAGATCATCCGCGAGATCACCGAGGAGACCGGCGCCGACGTCAACATCGACGACGTCGACGGCCGCGGTGTCGTGCACATCTACTCCAACGACGGCGGCCAAGGCGCAGATGGCGCTGGACCGGATCCGCGCGATCGCCAACCCGGTCGTGCCGCAAGCCGGGCGAGCGCTACTACGGCACCGTCGTCAAGACCGCCGACTTCGGGGCGTTCGTCTCGCTGACGCCGGGCTCAGGACGGCCTGCTGCACATCTCCAAGCTGCCCAAGACCGAGGGCAAGCGGCTCAACCACGCCGACGAGGCCGTCAGCGTCGGCGACAAGATGTGGGTCGAGGTCGTCGAGGTCAAGGACGGCGCGCAAGTTCAGCCTGGCCACTCGTCGACGATCCGGCCGGCTCGCGCCGGCGACGACGCCCCGGCCGAGCCTGAGACCGCACCCGGACCGGCGGCCGGCGACGACGTCGACGACACCGGGCCGATCCCCGCTGCCCGCGCCGGTGGCGGCTTCCGACGCCGGGCCGGCGGCGCCGTCCGACGCGGAGCGGTGCCCGCCGTGTCCGCTGAGCGGGCGCCCGCGCCCGCGATCGCGTGGAGCGCACGCGCACCCGTGTGCGGTCGGCCGGCGACGACGGCCGCAGCGAGAGCGAGGGCGTCCGCCGGCGTCGCCGGCGCCGCTATGCGCGAGCCGCGCGAGGGCGGCCGGCGTCACCTCGACGTCGCGCACCGCTCCGAGGGCGTCGAGCTGACGACGCTCGACTCCGGGCCTGCGCATCGTCACCGAGGCGATGCCCGACGTGCGCTCGGTCGCCGTCGGGCTACTGGATCGGCGTCGGGTCGCGCGACGAGCACGACCCCGTTGCCGGCGCCAGCCACTTCCTCGAGCACCTGCTCTTCAAGGGCACCAAGCGCCGCACGGCGCTGGAGATCGCCGCCGATCATCGACGCGGTCGGCGGCGACATGAACGCCTTCACCGTCCAAGGAGTACACGTGCTTCTACGTGCGCTGCCTCGACCGCGACCTGCCGCTGCGCGATCGACGTGCTCGGCGACATGATGACCTGGCTCGCTGGTCACGCCCGACGACGTCGAGCCGAGCGCGACGTGGTGCTCGAAGAGATCCACATGCACGTCGACACGCCCGACGACCTCGTGCACACCGTCTTCGCCGACGCGCTGCTACGGCGATCACCCGCTGGGGCGCGAGGTCCTCGGCGACGACGAGACCATCACGGCATGACGCGCGACGCAGGTCGCCGGCTACTACCACCGCCACTACGTGCCGCAGAACCTGACCGTCGCGGTCGCCGGCAACGTCGAGCACGAGGACGTCGTCGCGCGGTGGGCGACGCGCTGGGCGGCATCGGGCTCGGAAGCCACCAGGCCGAGGTGCGCACGCCGCCAGCGGACGCGCCGACCCTGCCCGTGCTCGTGCGCTCCAAGCCGACCGAGCAGACGCAGATCGTGCTTCGGCGGCGCCGTGGCCTGGCGCGCGACGACGACCGCTGCGCTGGGCGGCCGGCGTGCTCAACCAGGCGCTCGGCGGCGGCATGGCCAGCCGGCTGTTCCAGGAGGTGCGGGAGCGCCGCGGGCTGGTGTACTCCGTGTACAGCTACAACGGCATGTACGCCGACACCGGCACGTTCGCGGTGTACGCCGGGACGGCGCCCGACAACACCCGCGAGGTCCTCGACGTGATGCGCGAGGAGCTCCGCAAGGTCCTCGAGTCCGGTCTGACCGACTCCGAGTTCGACCGGGCACGGGGCCACCTCACGGGCAGCGTCCTGCTGTCCCTGGAGGACACGTCCAGCCGGATGTCGCGCCTGGGCAAGTCGCTGATCTCCGGCGTGCCGCTGCAGTCCCTGGACGAGGTCCTCGCCGCGATCGAGAGCGTGACCCGCGATGACGTGCAGGCCGTGGCCCACCAGTTCCTGGGCGGCCCGTTCACCCTCGCGCTCGTGGGACCGCTGGACGAGGCCCCCGACGCGTTCGCGGACTGGGCCCAGCCACTGCGCTAGTCGAGGCGGGCGTAGGATGCCGCCTCCGGGCGGGCCCCCGCACGCCGAGCGGGCTGGTCTTCGCCGTGGCCATCGCGAAGGAGGGCGCCATGAAGACACGCGCCGCGGTCCTGCGGGACGTGGGCAAGGACTGGGAGATCATCGACCTCGAGCTGGACCCGCCGAAGGCGGGCGAGATCCTGATGCGGTTCACGCACTCGGGGCTGTGCCACTCCGACGAGCACCTGCGGCACGGTGACATCGTCCCGCGCTTCCCCTGTGTCGGCGGCCACGAGGGCGCCGGGATCGTGGAGGAGGTCGGCCCGGGCGTCACCGACATCAAGGAGGGCGACCACATCGTGACGTCGTTCCTCCCGGCGTGCGGCCACTGCCGCTGGTGCTCCACCGGTCAGCAGAACCTCTGCGACATGGGCGCCACGATCCTCGACGGCTGCATGACCGACGGCACCTACCGCTTCCACGCCGGGGGCGAGGACTTCGGCGGCATGTGCATGCTGGGCACCTTCTCGCAGTACGCCGTCGTCAACCGGGCGTCCGCCGTGAAGATCGCCGAGGACATCCCGCTCGAGGTCGCCTGCCTGGTCGGCTGCGGCGTCCCGACCGGCTGGGGGTCCGCGGTCTACGCGGCCGAGGCCGGGCCCGGCGACACCATCGTGATCTACGGGATCGGCGGCATCGGCATCAACGCGGTGCAGGGCGCCAAGCACGCCGGGGCCAGCAACATCGTGGCCGTCGACCCCCTGGCCAACAAGCGCGAGATGGCCCAGCAGCTCGGCGCCACGCACGCCTTGGAAACCGCCGAGGAAGCGATGGAGCTGTGCCAGCAGCTGACCAACGGCGTGGGCGCCGACAAGGCGATCGTGACCGTCGACATCGTGACCCCCGAGGTCGTGTCCTCGGCGTTCGACACCATCCGCAAGGGCGGACGGGTCGTGGTGACCGGGCTGGCGGACCCCGCCAAGGTCACGATCCAGCTGTCGGGCGCCGTGCTGACGCTGTTCCAGAAGGAGATCATCGGGCGGCTCTTCGGCGGCGGGAACCCGCACTACGAGATCCCCAAGCTGCTGAACCTCTATCAGGCCGGCACGCTGAAGCTCGACGAGCTGGTCACCCAGCGCTACACCCTCGACGAGATCAACGTGGGCTACCAGGACCTCCTGGACGGCAAGAACATCCGCGGCGTTCTGGTGCACGAGCACTGACGCGCGACGCCTTCCCGCTGCCCCGGCTGGTCGCGGCCGCCGACGCCGCGACCGTCGGGCTGCGGCGGGAGGCGGAGGTCATCGCCGCCGCGCTGGCCACCGGGCGGCACGTCGTGCTGGAGGGACCGCCCGGGACCGGCAAGTCCACGTTGCTGCGCGCCGTGGCCGCGGCCGCCGGCCTGGGGGTCGAGCTGGTCGAGGGCCACGCCGAGCTGACCCCCGCCCGGCTGCTGGGCGCGCACGACCCCGCCGAGGTCCTGCAGCGCGGGTACGCCGAGGCGGCGTTCGTGCCGGGCCCCCTGGTGCGTGCGCTGCGCAACGGCGCGGTGCTCTACGTCGAGGAGCTCAACCGGGTCCCCGAGGAGACCCTCAACGTCCTGATCACCGCGCTCGCCGAGGGCGAGGTCAACGTGCCGCGGCTCGGCACGGTCCGCGCCGCGCCGACGTTCCGGCTGGTCGCCGCGATGAACCCGTTCGACACCATCGGCACCGCGCGGGTGTCGCAGGCGATCGCCGACCGGCTTTGCCGCGTCCTGATCGGCTACCAGGACGCCGCGGGCGAGGAGGCGATCGTCGCCCGCCAGGCGGACAGCGACGGCTCCCTGGCCGCTGCCGCCGTGCGGGTCGTGCGCGCCAGCCGCGAGCACCCCGACCTGCGCCACGGCGCGTCCGTGCGCGGCGCGATCGACCTGGTGGTCCTGGCGACCGCGCTGGCCGACGGGCGGGGGGTCGCGGCCCAGGACCGGGCTTGCGTGCGCGACGCGGCGCACGCCGCGCTGTCGGGTCGGATCCGGGTCGAGGACGGCTGCGACCGCACCCCCGAGGCGATCGTCGACGAGCTGCTCGCCGCCGTGTGGGAGGGCCAGCCGCCGGGGGAAGCCCGCCCCGGGGAGCGCCGAGCGCCACCCCCGGGGTGAACCGCAGCGGCGGGCGCGGCGCCGTGCACCGCGGTGACGCTGCCCGGCGGGTCGTCGCCGACGCAGCGCGCCGCACCGCCGGCCGTCAGCTGCTGCGCGCGCAGCACCGCGGGTTCGCCGACGTGTCGCCGGCGCTGGGCGTGCTCGACCGGGCGGCCTACGAGCGCCTCGCCCGCGAGGACCCCGACGCAGCCCTCGAGCTGCTCGTCGACCTCGCCGGCGCGACGGACGAGCAGCTGCGGAGGCGCGCGCGCCTGCTCGCGGCCCGCGTCGCGGTGCGCCACGCGCGCGCGGGGACCGTCGCCCGGCGCGGGGTGCGCCGCCTGAGCGCCGTGCGCGGCGCCGACGGCGACGTCGACCTCGAGCGCACCCTGGACAGCACCGGCGCGGTCGCCCTGCTGCGCGCCGACGACGTGGTCGCGCGCACCTGGACGGGCCCACCGCGGGCGGTGTGCCTGCTGGTGGACCGCTCGGGCTCGATGCAGGGGCGGCAGGTGATGGTGGCCGCCACCGCGGCGGCGGGCGTGGTGCTGGCGGCGCAGGGCCGGGCGGCCACCGCGGTCGTCGCCTTCGCGCGCGACGCGCTCGTCCTGCAGCGCCTGGGCGAGCCCCGCCCGGTCGCGGGACTGGTCGAGGACGTGCTGGCGCTGCGCGGGGCCGGCACCACCGACCTCGCGCTCGCGCTGCGGACCGCGGCACGGGAGCTGGCCGGCGCGCCGGGCGGCGCCGACCGCGTGGCGCTGCTGCTGTCGGACGCGCTCGCGACCGCGGGCGAGGACCCGCTCGCGGCCGCCGCCGGCATCGACCGCCTCCACGTGCTGGGCACCTCACCGGCCGCGGACGCGGTGGCCGCCGGCCGCGCCCTCGCCGCTCGCGGCGGCGGCCGCTACCTGCCGGCGACCAGCCTGGAGTCCCTCGCCCCGGCGATCGCGGCGCTCCTCGGCTGACCACCCCCTGCGGTCTCGCGGTCCCGCCGTTGCTGGGCGAGCTGCGCGCCACGCCGCGCGTTGCGCCCGCCGTCATCGCGGGGCCGGTCGGCGGGCGAGGTGGGGGGCGAGCGGGGCGAGGCGGCGCAGGCGGAGCGCGCCGGACCACGCGCCGGCCGCGTAGGCGAGGTCGTCGGCGGCGCGGAAGGCGGCGTAGGCGGGCAGGGACAGACGCGGGCGTTCGCGGCGCCAGTCGAGGGCGTAGGCGAGCACCGACCACGCCAGGGCGCGGCGGGCCGCGCGCGACCACGGCGCGGCGCACGCGAGCACCGGCGCCGCGACGCGTCTCGTGTAGGTCGCGAGCTGCTCGCCGGTGCGCCACAGCGCGTCGCGGGCGGCCGCTCCTGCCACCGCGGCGGGCAGCGGCAGCGTTCGGCGACCCCACGCGAGGGCGACCATCGCGGCCGGGGCGGCGGCTGCCGGGCCCAGCGTCGCCGCGGCGACCCAGGGCAGCGCGGCGGCCGGGTGGACCTCGAGGTGGCGCAGCGCGTCGGGGTGCGATTCCCACAGCGGCGCGGCCGAGCGCCCGTACCAGTACCGCTGGCGGAGCCAGTCGCGGCGTGCGGCTCGCGGCTCGTGCTCCACCACGACCGACGCGTCGTAGCGCACCCGCCACCCGGCGCGCTCCAGCCGCCACACCAGGTCGACGTCCTCGCCGGTGCGCCGCGTCTCGTCGAAGCCGCCGACCGCCGTGAGCGCCTCGGTGCGCGCGACCCAGGCCGCGGACGGCACGTAGGCCAGTGGCGTCCGGGGGCGGACCAGCCCGCTGTGGGGGCCCATGTCCAACGGGCAGCGGACCCGCTCGTAGGCGTGCCGCCACGACGGGCCGGGCGCCCCGACGACGCGGGGCGCGACGACCGCGAGCTCCGCGTCCGCGAAGTGACCAGCGAGCGCCTGGTCCCAGCCGGGCGGCGGGCGCGCGTCCGTGTCGAGGAACGCCACAAGCGGCGTCGCCACGAGCCGCAGCCCGGTGTTGCGTGCGGCGGCGGGTCCGCGGTTGCGCTCGTGGCGCACCACCAGCACGGCCGGGTCGCGCACCGCCGGCTGCACCGGGCTGGCGTCGTCGACCACGATCACCCGCGCTCGAGCCGGCAACGGCGGCAACCCTCCGCCGCCGTACGGGATCACGCAGGTGACCGACTCCCAGCCGCCAGTCTCCGGCCGCGGGTGCCCGACCCCCAGCGCCACCAGGCGCCGGGCGACCGCGTCCGACCAGTCCGTCGGGCGCCCTTCCAGCAGCGCGCGGACCGTGCCCGCCCGACCCGTCGGCAGCCGCAGGAGCCGCACGGGCGGGCCGGTCAGGAGCGTCGCGTCGTCGATCCAGCGCAGCCCGGAGTCCGGCTCGAGCCGCAGGGCGTCGCTCAGCGGCCCGCCACGACCGCGCCGGACCCGGGCCGCAGCTCGACGACGACACCGCGAGGTGGCCGCCCGGTCATGCCGGCGCCAGCGCCGGGTCGAACCCCGCCAGCGGGCTCTCGTCGCACGACCGCGCGGGTGGCGTCCGCGCGGGTGGCGTCGTCAGCACCGGCAGCGCCCGCCGCCGCGAGTGGTCCTGGGACGCCTGTGGCAGCGGGGCACCGTCTCGGGCCGCCAACGCCTGCTCGCCGAACCCGCGGACGCACTCGGGGTCCGGGCCGTCGAGGGGCAGCCCGGTGAAGAACTTCGCGGCCATGCAGCCCCCGCGGCAGGCGTCGAACGCGCCGCACTGCGTGCAGGCGCCCTCGTGGACGGGGTCGCGCAGGTCGAGGAACAGCGGCGACTCCCGCCACACCGCAGGGAAGCCGCCGGCGTCGCGGACGTTGCCGGCGCGGAAGCGGTCGTGGATCGCGAACGGGCAGGCGTAGACGTCGCCGACGGGGTCGATCAGGCACACGACGCGCCCGGCGCCGCAGAGATTCAGCCCGGGCAGCGGGCCACCGAACCCGGCGAGGTGGAAGAACGAGTCGCCGGTCAGCACGTGGTCGCCGTGGGCCAGCAGCCAGTCGTAGAGCCGGCGCTGCTGCGCCGCGGTGGGGTGCAGCTCGTCCCAGACGTCGGCGCCACGGCCCGACGGGCGCAGGCGGGTGATGCGCAGCTGCGCGGCGAACCGGTCGGCGATGGCCTTGAACTCGTCGAGCTGGTCGGCGTTCTCGCGGGTGACGACCACCGACACCTTGAAGCCGCGGAACCCGGCGTCGGCCAGGCGCTCCATCGCGGCGACCGCGGTGTCCCACGACCCGGCCCCGCGCACGCGGTCGTTGACCTCGGCCGTCGCCCCGTCGATCGAGACCTGCACGTCGACGTAGTCCATGGCCGCGAGGCGGGCGGCCGCCTCCGCGGTGATGCGCGACCCGTTCGTCGAGAACTTCACGCCCACCCGGTGCGCGGTCGCGTACTCCAGCAGGTGCCAGAAGTCGGGGCGGATCGTGGGCTCGCCGCCGCCGAGGTTGACGTAGAAGACGCCCATGCCCGCGAGCTCGTCCACGACCCGCTCGCACTCGGCGGTCGACAGCTCTCGCGGGTCGCGGACCCCTGAGCTGGACAGGCAGTGGCGGCACGCCAGGTTGCAGGCGTAGGTCAGCTCCCACGTGAGGCAGATCGGCGCGTCCAGCCCGCGCTCCAGGACGTCCGCGAGCGGTCGCGGGGCGGCCACGGTGCTCACCGGCTGCTCACCGCCGCTCGATCATGGCCGACCCGGCCAGGGCCGCCAGCGCGCGACCGAAGGCCGGCAGGCGCGGCGTCGCGACCCCGGCGGCCTCGCAGGCGGCGCGGGCGCTCGGGCGCAGCTCCAGGTCGCGCAGGACCGTCACGAGCGTGGGATCGCTGAGACACGACAGCGTGCGGTTGCCGTAGTGGTAGGCGATCCCGCCGAAGCGCTCTTCGCGCAGCGCGACCATCGCCGACAGGCGCCACGCCGCGTCGAGTTCGAACTCGGCGCCGGCCTCGATCGCGCTCACGTCAGTAGACGCCGCACATGCCGTCGATCGAGATCACCTCGACGAGGATCTCGTCCTCCTCGGCGACGTCCTCGACGGTGGCGGTCTGGGTGTCGCTCACGGCACGCTCCTCGATCCCGGCGGTGGGCGCATCCTAGTTGTCGGATGCGATGGCTGGTCGTGGGCGCGGGCTCGGCAGGCTGCGTGGTCGCTGCCGTGCTCTCCCAGCGGCCCGAGGGCATGCTGGGCTGCCGGCCGGAGGATGGAGGAGCCTGGCTTGCTGATCGAGGCTGTCCACGACGACATCACGCACGAGCGCGTCGACGCGATCGTCAACGCCGCGAACCCGTCGCTGCTCGGGGGCGGTGGCGTGGACGGCGCGATCCACGCGGCCGCGGGACCCGAGCTGCTGGCGGCGTGCCGGCTGCTGGACGGCTGCGACACCGGCGACGCCAAGGCCACGCCCGGGTTCCTGCTGCCCGCCAAGTGGGTGATCCACACGGTCGGACCGGTGTGGCGCGGTGGATCGCGCGGCGAGGCCGAGCTCCTGGCGGCGTGCTACCGCCGCAGCCTGGAGGTCGCCGAAGGGCTGGGTGCCCAGAGCATCGCGTTCCCCGCGATCTCCACCGGGATCTACGGCTACCCCAAGGACGACGCGGCCCGCATCGCGATCGCGACCCTGCAGTCGACGCCCACCAGGGTGCAGCTGGCCCGGCTGGTGGCGTTCGACGCCGCGACCCTGGCCCTCTACCAGGCGCTGCTGGACCACTAGAGCCGCCCCTTGGGGCGGCGACGTGGCCCGGCTTCGGGCGTAGCCTCCAGCGTCAGTGATGGTGGAGGCCAAGCCGATCCGCGTGGCGGTGCTCGGCGCCAAGGGGCGCATGGGCTCCGCGACGTGCGAGGCCGTCCGCGGTGACGCGGAGCTGGAGCTGGTCGCAGAGATCGGACCCGGCGACCCGCTGGACGCGGTGCTGGATGTGGGCGCCGACGTGGCCGTGGACTTCACGCGGGCCGACGCGTCACGGCTGGCGGTGCCGTGGCTGCTGGAGCGCGGCGTGGACGTGGTGGTGGGGACCAGCGGGCTGGGCGCCGACGACCTCACGGCCTTCGCAGCGGCCTGCGGGGCGGCGCGGTGCCTCGTGGTGCCGAACTTCGCGCTCGGGGCCGTGCTGCTCATGCGCTTTGCGGCGGAGGCGGCGCGGTGGCTGCCGTCCGTCGAGATCATCGAGCTGCACCACGAGCGCAAGATCGACGCCCCGTCAGGGACCGCGAAGCGCACGGCGGAGCTGATCGCCGCGGCGCGGGACGCCGACGGCGAGGTGCCGATCCACTCCGTGCGCCTGCCCGGCCTGGTCGCCCATCAGGAGGTCCTGTTCGGCGGGACCGGCCAGGTCCTCACGCTGCGCCACGACTCCCTGGACCGCTCCTCGTTCATGCCGGGGGTGGTGCTGGCCGTCAAGCGCGTCGCGGGCCTGGACGGCCTCACGGTCGGCCTGGAGCACGTGCTGGGCTAAGACCGGCCCGCGAGCTCCCGCGCCAGCCGGACCGGGTCGTCGGTGATCACGGCGGCGGCGCCGGCGCGCAGGAGGCGGCGGGCGGTGCGCACGTTGTTCACGGTCCAGCACGTGACGGTGAGGCCGGCGGCGCGCGCGCTGGCCAGCAGGGAAGGGCGGCGCAGGACCAGCGCGTAGTGCGGGTGGATCTGCGTGACGCCGAGGCGCTCCGCCTCGTCGAGCAGCCAGCCCACGCGGGCGCGCGGCCCGGCCAGCAGCGCCGCGCGGTCCGCGAAGTGCACGCTGGCCCCGCGGAAGGCCGCTACCGAGCCGGAGTCGAACGACGACACCCCGGCGATCGCGTCGGCCACGCCCTGCTCCCGGCGGGCGTCCAGGAAGGCCGCCAGCGCGCGGGCCGCTGCGCGATCCTCCCGGTAGTCGGGTTGGCCGGGGACCGACTTGACCTCCACGATCGCAGACGTCGGGGGCAAGACGTCGAGGACCGCGGCTAGGCGCGGCACGGCGAGACCGCCCGTGAGGCGCAGCGCGTCGACGGCCGCGGCGTCCAGCTCCACCAACGGCGTGACGGAGCCCGGCACCAGCGGGTCGTGCACGCAGAACAGCTCGCCGTCACGGCTGAGGCGCACGTCGAGCTCCACCCCCCGCACGCCGTGGTCGCGCACGTAGGCAAAGCCGGCCAGGGAGTTCTCCGCCACCACCGCCCGGGCACCGCGATGCCCGATCACCCTGTCGGGCAGCGTCGCCACGCCACCCCTCTTTCGTCGGGGTCCGTCCGTTACCCTCGCCCGTGAGAGCATGCTAGGCCACCCGGGTCCCAGCCAAGGAAAGGCCGCACCACGATGAGCGACTACCCGCCCCCCGGCCAGCCCCCGGGTCCACCCCCGGGTCCCCCCCCGGGCTACGGCGCACCACCGCCGGGCCCTGACTACGGGGCGCCTCCACCTGGCTACGGGGCACCTCCGCCGCAGCCGGGGTATGCACCGCAACCGGGCTACGGCGCGCCGTACGGGGCCCCCGCCGCCGGCGGCACGAACGGCCTGGCCGTCGCCGCGCTGGTCCTCGGCATCCTCGCGCTGGTCTCGTCGTGGACAGCCTTCGGCGGAATCGGCCTCGGCGTCTTGGCGATCATCCTGGGCATCCTTGGGCGCAAGAGGGCCAACGAGACCGGCGTCGGCGGCGGCATGGCGATCTCCGGCCTGATCCTGGGCGTCCTCGGCCTCATCGCCGGCCTCCTGATCGGCTTCTTCGTGATCTGGGCTGTCAACGAGGCCGAGAACCAGCTGGGCGAAGACTTCTTCCAGGACACCATCGACTGCAGCGCGGGCGTCCAGGAGGCGTGCGACCGCCTGGGCATCCCCAACCCCGCCGACTAGCCCCGCTGACCGAGACGCCCTACGTCGTCGAGGCCTTCTCTCCCGAGGAGGCCTCGCGGCTCTCGCCCTACGTCTCCAACCTCGACCGGCCGGTCCTCGCGCTCGCGAACCTTCCGGAGGTGGTCAAGGGCGCGCTGTTCGCGCGCTACTCGCGGTCGCCCAAGAGCCTGCGCCGGCTGCTGCTCGACGAGTTCCTCGACGATCTCGACGCGCCCGCGACCGACCTGCGCGCCGGGGCGGCCGGGGACGCCTCGCGGGCCGCGCAGCTGTACCAACGCGTGTTCGTCGACTACGGGGACGACTCCGTCGCGCAGCTGGGCGGTGCGCACGTCGCGGTGGAGCAGGCGTCCAACCTGCTGACCAAGGTCCTGGAGTGGGGCCGCCTGGCCGCCTATCTCGAGCAGTCCACGCGCTACATCCCCTACGACGACCGGCCCGGCGGCCGCTGGCGCTACTACCGCGACCCGGACGTGCTGGCGTCACGCCACGGTGCGCAGTACGTCGCGACGCTGGACGCCGCGTTCGACCGCCTACGCCGCCGCGCTGCCCGAGCTCACTGCCTGGGCGCGGGAGCGCTGGCCGCAGGACGCGACCACCTCCGACCTCGTGTACCGCCAGACGATCCGCGCGAAGGTCTGCGACCTCCTGCGCGGGATGCTGCCGGCGGCCACGGTCTCCAACGTCGGGATCTTCGCCTCCGGCCAGGCCTACGAGGGGCTGCTGCTGCGCCTGGCCGGCCACCCGCTGGCCGAGGCGCGCACGGTCGGCGACGCGCTGCTGGGCGAGCTGCGGAATGTGATCCCCAGCTTCCTCACGCGGGTGGACCGACCCGACCGCGGCGGCGTCTGGGCGGCGTACCTCGCGGGGACGCGCGACGCGACGCGGCAGGTGGCCACCGAGCTGGTCGGCGGACTCCAACCCCTGCCGGTCGCCGACGAGGTCACGCTGGTGTCGTGGGGCCCGCCCGACGCCGAGGTCGAGCTCGTCACCGGGATGCTCTACCCCCACACCGACCTGCCCGAGGCGCAGCTGCGCCGCCGCGTCGAGGCGATGACCGCCGCCGAGCGGCAGCGCGTGGTGCGCGCCTACGCCGGCGACCGCACGAACCGCCGCCACAAGCCGGGGCGCGCGCTGGAGCGCATCACCTACCGCTTCGACGTGCTGTCGGACTACGGGGCGTTCCGCGACCTGCAGCGCCACCGGATGATGACCATCGAGTGGCAGCCGCTCTCCCCACGGCACGGCTACGAGGTCCCCGACGAGGTGGACCAGGCGGGGCTCGGGGCGGCCTACCGGAGCACGCTCGACCGGCTGGCCGACCTGCACGCCGCACTCCGACCCGGTCCTGCCCGCCCAGGCGCAGTACGCGGTCGGCCTCGGCCACCGCATGCGCTACAGCATCCACTGCAACGCCCGCGCCGCGATGCAGATGATCGAGCTGCGCACGACCCCGCAGGGCCACGCCACCTACCGCCGCATCTGCCAGCGCATGCACGACCTCATCGCCGGCGTGCATCCGCTGGTCGCCGAGCTCATGACCTTCGCTGACCACTCGGCCGGCGACGAGGCGCGCCTCGAGTCCGAACGCGCCGCGGAAGCGCGGCGCCTGGCGTCCGGGAAGGTCTGACATGCCGCGCCGCCGCTACCTGGTCAACAAGGCCGCCGTCGACTACGCGCGCGAGCTGATCGCCGCGCGGCGCTACGTGGTGAGGAGCCGCTGGCAGGACGCGCAGCCCACCGCCAAGCAGGGCACCGAGTTCCTCAAGCGCCACGACTGGCAGGCCTACGCCCGCTGGCACCTGGGCCTCACCGAGGGCGCTGCCGAGGAGACCAAGGCCCGCTACGCCTTCGTGGTCGGCGACTTCACCCGCCTGCACCGCATGGGCCTGGTCTCGGCGGTCTACCGCGCGCTGGAGTGGGAGCACCACGAGGTCGCCAAGGCCGGCTTCGACCTCCTCGAGCAGCTGGACCGCCGCCGCACGCGCTGACCGGCCCGTCCAGGCGGCCGCGGCGGCGCCTACGATCCGAGCGATGGCGATGGGCCTGCGACTGCACCATCCCGACCACCAGCTGCTGAGCCGGTTCGGGGTCGTCCGGGCGGTCGGCGGGGCCGGGTACCTGGTCGCGGCAGTGGTGCTCGCGGGGATCTACGGCGGGCAGGCCTGGCCGTTGCTGCTCGGCGCGCCGGTGCTGGCCATCGTGACCACGCTGTACTTCAGGTTCGCGCACCTGTACCCGCGCACGTCGGTGATCGCGTCGCTGATCACCGACGCGCTCGTGCTGGGCGGGGCCGCCGCGTTCGTGGGGGGCAGCGGGTCGGGGACGGGCGCGGTCTACGCCGTGGTGGTGGTGTCGGGCGGCCTCTTGCTGGGGCCGGCGGCGGCAGCGGGGTTCGCGCTCCTGGGGCTCGCGCTGGCGTGGCTGCAGCTCCTGGTCGAGGAGGCCGGCCTCACGCCGGTCTTCCTGCACCGCGAACCCTTCGACGAGCGCGTGCAGGTGCTGGTGATCGTCACAGCGATCCTGACCTCGATCGGCTACCTCACAGCCACGTACGCCTCGCGCCTGCAGGAGGAGATCATCGAGGCCGGAGATGCGGCCGAGGCCGTCAAGCGCCGCGGGCGGCGCCGCCGCAGCTTCGTCCGCCAGGCCTCCGATCGACGTCGGGGCGCGCCTGCGCGACGTCGAGGCCGTCGCCGACCGGCTGGACAGCGGCGACCCACCCGATGCCGACGAGCTGCGCCGGTTGGCGGGACAGCTGCGCATGGGCGCCACGGAGCTGGACGCCGAGATCACCCAGCTCGTCGACCTGGGGGCCATGGACGAGTCGGGCGAGGAGCGCCCGGAGCCGGTGCTGCTGTCGCGGGTCGTCACCGACTGCCTCGTGGCGCTGGAGGCCCGCCTGGAAGGCCACGAGGTCAGCGTCGACGCGCCGCCGATCAAGGTCGTCGGCGACCGCCGGGCCGCCCGACGCATCGTCTACAACCTGCTGGAGAACGTCGCCGACCACACCCCGGCGGGCACGCACGCGACCGTGCGGGCGCTGCAGACCGCCGACCGCGGGGTCGTGGTGGTCATGGACGACGGCCCGGGCCTCCCCAGCCACCTCGCCCACCGCGCGTTCGACCCACCCGACGAGGGCGGCGGGCCCCGCGTGGGGCTGCCGCTGATCGCGGAGCTCGCCGCCGCGATGGGCGCCGAGGTGCGCTACGAGCCGGTGCCCGGCGGAGGCTCGCGCTTCCTCGTCGGCTTCCGGCTGGCTCCCCAGGCCATTCCGACGCGCGACGACGACCTGGTCGATGCGTCCTCAGAAGTCGCTCACGAGCAACATCAGCCACAACGGTAGACTCACGTCTCGCGAGAGGACGTTCTCGATGTTGCACTTCCCGCGCCTGCTGACGGCCATGGCCACCCCGTTCACCGCGGACGGGGCGCTCGACCTCGACGGTGCGCAGCGCCTGGCCGCGCATCTGGTCGAGCACGGTTCGGGCGGCCTCGTCGTGGCGGGCACGACGGGGGAGTCGCCGACGCTGACCCACGCGGAGACCCTGGAGCTCTTCCGTGCGGTGGTGCAGGCGGTCGGCGACCGCGGCGCGGTCCTGGCCGGCACCGGCAAGAACGACACCGCGGCGACGGTGGAGCTGAGCCGCGAGGCCGCCGGCTGCGGGGTCGGCGGCCTCCTGGTCGTGACCCCGTACGTACAACCGTCCCGACCAGCGGGGCCTGGACGCGCACTTCCGTGCCGTCGCGGCGGCCACGGAGCTGCCGGTGATGCTCTACAACATCCCCGCCGCGCACGGCGTGCGAGCTCGCGCCCGAGACGCATGCTGCGCCTGGCCGAGGACCGTGCCGACGATCGTGGGGGTCAAGGACGCGGTCGGCGACTTCGCCAAGGCCGTCGTGGCTGCTGGCGCGCGCGCCTGCGGACTTCGGCGTGTGCTCGGGCGACGACGAGAACTGCCTGCCGCTGCTGGCCGTGGGCGGCCACGGGCTGGTCTGGTCGCCGCGCACCTGGTCGGCGATGACATCGCGACGATGCTCGAGGTCTTCGACCACGACCCGGTGAAGGCGCGCGAGATCCACCTGCGCCTCCTGGCCGCTCTTCACCGGCGCTCTTCGCCGACCCAGCCCCGCGCCGCTCAAGGCCGGCGCTCGCGATGGTCGGCCTGCCCGGCGGCGGGCTGCGCCCGCCCCTGGTCGCGCCAGCGACGCCGCGAGCGCGACCCTGCGCGAGGCGCTGGTCGCCGCAGGCGTCGAGCTGTCGGGAGGATGAGGGCATGACGGGTCCGCCCGTCGTCGTCGCCTTCTACGGGGGCCTCGGCGAGATCGGCGCCAACATGGCGTCCGTCGAGGTCGACGGCCAGATCGCGCTGATCGACTGCGGCCTGACGTTCCCCGACGCCGAGCACTTCGGCATCGACCTCATCCTCCCCGACTGGCGCGCGCTGCGGGAGCGTGCCGGCGACGTGCACTGCGTGGTGCTCACCCACGGGCACGAGGACCACATGGGGGCCCTGCCGTTCTTCCTGCGCGACTTCCCCGGCCTGCCGGTCTACGCCTCGCGGCTGACGCTGGGCCTGATCCGCGCGAAGCTCGAGGAGCACCCGGGCGTCGCAGGTCGACCTGCGGCGAGTCGAGGCGGGAGAGCAGGTCCGCGACCGGGCCGTTCGACCTTCGAGTTCGTCCAGGTCACCCACTCGATCCCCGACGGCATCGCCGTCGCCGTCCACACCCCGCACGGCACGATCCTGCACACCGGCGACTTCAAGCTGGACCAGACGCCGATCGACGGGCGGGCCGACCGACCTGCCGCACCTCGCCCAGCTCGGCGACGCCGGCGTGGCGCTGCTGCTGGCCGACTCCACGAACGCGGTGTTCCCCGGCCACGTCCCCACCGAGCAGGTCGTCGGCGACACGCTGCGCGACGTCTTCGGCGAGTCCACGGGTCGGATCATCGCTCACGACGTTCGCCAGCCACGTGCACCGCGTGCAGCAGGTGATCGACGCGTCGGTCGCCGTGGGGCGCAAGGTGTGCTTCGTGGGGCGCTCGATGGAGCGCAACATGCCGATCGCGCGCGACCTGGGGTACCTGCGCTACGCCGACGCCGACGTGGTGGCCGTCGCGGACCTCGAGCGGCTTCCGCGCGACGGCACCGTGGTGGTCTGCACCGGCTCCCAGGGTGAGCCGTTCGCCGCACTGTCTCTCATCGCGGCGGGCCAGCACCAGCAGCTCACGCTGGAGGCCGACGACACGGTGGTGCATGGCCTCGTCGGTGATCCCCGGCAACGAGTCGTGCGATCTACGCGCTCGTCAACGGCCTGATCCGCCAGGGCGTGGTGGTCGTGGACCGCACGACCGCGGCTGTGCACGTCTCGGGGCACGCGGCGGCCGAGGAGCTCGCGATCGTCCACAACGTCGTACGGCCGGCGGCGTTCGTGCCGGTCCACGGTGAGTAGCGCCACCTCGTCGCGCACGCCAAGATCGCGCGCACCACCGGCTGCCCCGACGACCAGGTCCTGGTGTGCAACGACGGCGACACCGTGATCCTGGAAGGCGGCCGCATCCGCCGCGGCGAGCCCATCGCGTCAGGCCGCGTCTACGTCGACGGCCTTGGAGTCGGCGACGTCGGCAACGCGGTGCTGCGCGACCGCGGCAAGCTGTCCGAGGAGGGCGTCTGCGTCGCCGTGCTCTTGGTCGACCAGCACGGCGCGCTGATCGGAGAGCCCGAGATCATCCAGCGGGGCGTGATCTACGAGGCCGAGCAGGCGCAGCTCCTGGACCTGGCCGCCAAGCACCTCGCCGATCAGCTGGCGGCCACGAACGCCGATCCCTCGGGCCTGCGCCGCACCGTCACCACCACCCTCGGCCAGTTCTGGCGCGAGAACGTCGGCCGGCGCCCAGTGATCCTCCCGGTCGTGATGGAGGTCTGATGCCGGCCAAGACGACGCAACCGTCGAGGGCGCGCAAGGCCCCGCCTCCGCCGCGCGCGGCGCAACCCGGACCGGGTGCGCGACGCGTGGGGGCTCGGGCTCATCGTGGTCGGGTTGCTGGCGGGGCTGGGGCTGTACTGGCAGGGGTCGGCCGGGATGGTCGGGATGTTGCTGACGGGGATCGCGCGGGGGTTGTTCGGGAGCCTCGGGGCTGGCGGTGCCGGTGGCCCTGGTGACCGGAGGCCTGCTGCTGCTGTCGCGGCGCCCGAAGCCAGGGCGCGAGGCCGCGGGGGCCGCGGTGGCGCTCGTCGGTGTGCTGGGTCTGTGGCACCTGACCAGCGGGGCGCCCGCGTTCGACGCGGGAGCCGCGGCGCTGCAGGTCTCCGGGGGGTGGGTCGGGGCAGCGGCCGCGCTGCCGCTGCGGGCGGTCGCGGCGAGCGCGGGCGCGGTCGTGCTGCTGGTCGGGCTCGTCGGTGCCGGGCTGATGCTGGCGTCCGCGACGCCGCCGCGCGTCCTGGCGCGCGCGGTGCTCTCGGTGTTCGTGGCCGACGCGGAGACGGCCGCGCGGCGGCGCGCGCGGCGCGCCGAACGGCTGGCGGCGCGGCGAAGCACGCGCCGTGAGCGCCCCGCCGGCGGATGCAGAGGAGCCGCCCGACCACACCGACTGGGAGGAGCTGGCCGCGCAGCCGCCGTCCAAGGAGCAGACCCTCCCGCTCACGGACATCACCTATCGAGGGCCTGCTCGACGACGGCAAGGAGCCGCGAGCCGACCCCGGCCGCCGAACCCGCGAAGCCAGCTGGAGGTGACGCAGCCGCTCGCGCGCAAGGTCAGGCCGCGGCGCTGACGACTGGAGCGACTACCGCCTGCCGTCACTGGCGCTGCTGCGCAGCGGCCGCGCCGCGCCGGGCAACAGCCGCCTGCTGGACCAGATGACCCGCGCGCTGGAGCACACGCTGCAGCAGTTCGGCGTCGACGCGAAGCGTCGCGCGCGTCTCGCGCGGCCCGACCGTCACCCGCTTCGAGCTGCAGCTCGGTCGAGGGCACGCGGTCAGCGCGGTCACCAAGCTGGCCGACGACATCTCCTACGCGCTGGCCACCGCCGAGATCCGCATCGTCGCGCCGATCCCCGGCAAGTCCGCGATCGGCATCGAGGTCCCCAACCGCGACCGCGACCTCATCACGCTGGGCGACGTGCTGCGCTCCCCCGAGGCCGAGGCCGCAGCGCCACCCGCTGGCCGCCGGCATCGGCGTCGACATCTCCGGCAACGCCGGTGATGGTCAACCTCGCGTCGATGCCGCACCTGCTGATCGCCGGCGCGACCGGCTCCGGCAAGTCGGTGACGATGAACGGCATCGTCACCTGCTGATCGCCCGCGCCACGCCCGCCGCAGGTGCGGATGATCCTCATCGACCCCAAGCGCGTCGAGCTCAACCACTACGACGGCGTCCCGCACCTGCTGACCCGCGTCGTGACCGACCCCAAGCGCGCCACCGAGGCGCTGGCTGGACGGTCGAAGGAGATGGAGCAGCGCTACGAGGCCTCGCGCTGTACGGCTACCGCAACATCGACAGCTACAACCAGGCCGTCCGCGAGGCACCGTCCGCGACGTCCTGCGCTAAGCAGCCCGTGCGAGGTGCCTCGCAGAGCGTCGCGAGCACCGACGCGGCAGCGACCCCGATGGGAGCGATGCCGTACATCGCTGTTCGTCATCGACGAGCTGGCCGACCTCATGATGGTCGCGCCGCGCGACGTCGGGGTCCGCCATCGTGCGCATCGCGCAGATGGCGCGCGCCGTCGGCATCCACCTCATCGTGGCCACGCAGCGGCCCTCGGTCGACGTCGTCACGGGGCTCATCAAGGCCAACATCCCGTCACGCATCGCGCTGGCGATGGCCACCAGGCCGACAGCCGCGACGATCCTGGACCAGACGGGGCCGAGAAGCTGGTCGGCCACGGCGACATGCTCTTCATGCCCGCCAACGCGTCCAAGCCGCACCGCATCCAGGGCTGCTACATCGACGAGGCCGAGATCGAGAAGATCATCGAGCACTGCACAGGCGCAGCGCCGCGCCGACTACACCGCCGGCATCGTCACGGAGGGCGAGGCCGCGGTCATGGCCGACACGCTCGGCGACGACGCCGACGACGCCGACCTCGCCCGCGCCGCGATGGAGCTCGTGGTCCGCGTCGGGCCTCGGCTCCACGTCGATGCTGCAGCGCAAGCTCAAGGTCGGTTTCGCCCGCGCCGGGCGCCTGATGGACGAGCTCGAGACGATGGGCGTCGTCGGGCCCTCCGAGGGCCCCAAGGCCCGCACCGTCCTCATGACCGTCGAGGAGCTCGACGCGCGCCTCTGAGACGACGGCCCGGGTCGGTCACGTCGCTCCCGCCAGCGGTGGCGCCCACGACGGGCGGCGGATGAGGCAGAACGGGTGCCCCGCCGGGTCGGCGTACACGTGGTCGCCGGCGGGCAGCAGCCGGGCGCCCAGCGCCACGACCGCGGCGCCCGCCGCCACGAGGTCGTCGACCATCACGTCGAGGTGGACCTGTTGCGACGAGGCCGGATCCGGCCACACCGGCGGGCGGTGGTCGGGCGCGAGCTGGAACGCCAGCCCCGACGTCGTGGTGTCCACCGACACGACGACGAAGTCGCCTGACTCGTAGGTCACCGGCAGCCCCAGCACCGCCGACCAGAACCGCGCCAGCCCGGCGGGGTCGGCGCAGTCGATGATCACGTGGTGCAGCCGCCCGATCACCACCGTGACCGTGCCACGGCCTCGGAGCTACCGACCCGCATCGCCCCGCGCGACCACCAGCGTGAGGCCGCCCAGGGCCAGCGAGTACGGCGCCCAGCCGTAGCGCTCCCAGCGGCTGGACGAGGCGAGGTTCATCAGCGTCGCGAGTCCCAGGACCCCCACCAGGGTCCAGGCTCCGCCGCTTGCCGCGCGCTCCGGCACGACCTGGACGCGGTAGCCGCCCCGGCGCAGGATCACCAGTGCCGCGATGAGCCAGAAGCCCGTCGCGAGCGCGCTGGCGGTGCGGAAGGCGGGCGGGAGCCGGTCGTGGGCGCCGCCGTAGGCCGCGCGGCCGAGCGGGGCGCCCAGGGCCAGCGAGAGCTGGAAGGCGGCGACGCCGGCGAAGCCGCCGGCGGCGAGGGCCGCGTGGCGGGGTCGTCGGAGGCGCGCGGTGGCAGTGGCGGTCACGGGGTTGCTCCTTGAACGCTAGGGGGCGGTCAGCCTCAGCACGGGGAGCTCGCGGTCGGTCTTGTCCTGGTAGGCGCCGTAACGCGGCTGGGCGGCGACGACGCGCCGGAGCGCCTCAGCGCGGCGCTCGCCGCTGAGCTGCTCGACCTCCACGCGCAGCGTGCGCCCGCCGACCTCGATCGACACCTGATCGGGGTGCGCGGCGATGTTGTGGTACCAGCCGGGATGGTGTGCCCCCCCTGCCGCGGACGCGACGATCAGCCACGCGTCGTCGCCGTCGGGGAACCATGCGACCGGGGTCTGCCGGCGCTCACCGGTCTTGGCGCCCACCGTGGTCAGGTAGAGCAGGTCCATCCCCATCATCCGGTCGCCCTTGCGCCGGTGGTGCGCCTGCATCCGACGCGCCAGGAACTGCGCGAACCGGCCGGAGGTCGGCGGGACCCGCGCGCCACGCGTGCCGCCGGGGGTCTTCTGGATCGCCATCGCGCCTCAGCCTACGGTCGTGAGTCCGCGAGATGCTCCGGCCGCGCTCCAGGGTCGGGGAAGCCCTTCGCCGTCACAGGACCATCGTTACCATTGGCCGCACATCGAGAGCGGGTATCGAACAACGGGAAAGGCGTGACGTGGGACTGATCGACAAGATCAAGGGCGAGCTCGTCGACATCATCGAGTGGATCGACGACTCGCGGTCGACGCTCGCATGGCGGTTCCCCCGCTACAACAACGAGATCAAGAACGGCGCGCAGCTGATCGTGCGCGAGGGGCAGCGGGCGGTGTTCGTCTACCGCGGCGCGCTCGCCGACAGCTTCATGCCGGGCAACTACGAGCTGACCAGCGAGAACCTTCCGATCCTGGGCACGCTGCAGGGCTGGAAGTACGGCTTCAAGAGCCCGTTCCGCAGCGAGGTCTACTTCATCAACACGCGGCCGGTCACCGACCTGCGCTGGGGCACCCCGTCGCCGATCACGCTGCGCGACCCCGACTTCGGGATGG
This sequence comes from Euzebyaceae bacterium, assembly GCA_963829805.1. Taxonomy (GTDB): domain Bacteria; phylum Actinomycetota; class Nitriliruptoria; order Euzebyales; family Egibacteraceae; genus CAWHJR01. The sequence goes on along the minus strand of CAWHJR010000002.1, from coordinate 4,519,912 downwards.
TCAGCGTGCGCGCCAACGGGTTGTGCGTGGTCAAGATCGACGACCCGGAGATCTTCCTCAAGGAGGTCATCGGCACCGACAGCTCGGTCGAGGCCGAGGAGATCAGCGAGCTGCTGCGCCGCGTGATCTCGCTGGCGTTCTCCGACATGGTCCTGCAGACGGGCCTGGGCGCCATCGACCTGCAGGGCCGCGGGGTGGAGCTGTCGGGCAAGCTCAGGGAGTTCGTCGAGGAGCGCGTGGACGACGAGTTCGGCCTCGCGATCCAGGACATCACGATGAACATCTCCCTGCCCGACGAGGTCGTGCAGGGCATCAACCGCGGCGTCGCTCGCGGCCAGGAGGAGGGCCGCTACGCGCAGAACGTGGGCGACGTGGCGCGGCTGCAGCAGGTGCGGGCGGCCGACGCGATGCTCGCCGCGGCCAGCAACGAGGGCGGCGGCCTGGCCGGCGCGGGCCTGCAGGCCGGCCTCGGCGTGGCCCTCGGCGCGCAGATGGGCCAGGCCTTCGGCCAGCAGGGCGCGGGCGCGGGTGCGGCCGGCCCGCCGCCGCTGCCAGGCGCGGGGCCGGTCTTCCACGTCGAGGTCAACGGGCAGTCCTCGGGGCCCTTCACCGTCGCGCAGCTGCAGCAGGCGGCATCCCAGGGCCAGGTCAACGCCGGCACGCTGGTGTGGACCAACGGCATGAGCTCGTGGGCGGGGGCCGGCACGGTGCCGGCGCTCGGCGCGATCTTCGCGGCCCCGCCGCCACTGCCGCCTACCGGTGGTGCCCCGCCGGCCCCGCCCGCCGCGCCCGCCGAGCCCGCACCGCCGACCGCGCCGCCAGCCGGCCAACCCGCATGACGCAGGGTCCCCCTCCTCCGCCGCTGCCTCCCCCCGGCGGCCAGCCGCCGGGGTACCCGCCGCCGCCGCCGCAGCCGCAGCCGGCACCGGAGCAGGACCACGGCACGGCGCTGCTGCACGAGACCGAGCAGACCCGCACCTACCCGTGCAGCAACTGCGGGGCGCAGCTGGTCTTCGGCATCAAGGAGCAGAAGCTCGTCTGCCCCAGCTGCGGCCACATGCAGGAGCTGGTCGAGGGGCAGGGCCGGTCGGTGGTCGAGAAGGACCTGCGGCACGCGATCGCGACGATGCGCAGCCGTGCGCACGAGGTCGCGCCCGTGGTCTCCGGGGAGAAGGAGGTGGTCTGCCAGAACTGCGGCGGGCACACCACCTTCACCGGCACGCTGACCGCGACGCGGTGCCCCTACTGCGCCACGCCCATCCAGCGCAACGACGTGCACGACGCGCCCGCGCGCCTGCCGGTCGACGGGGTCCTGCCGTTCGCGGTCGACGACCGCTCCGGCAAGGAGCTGGTCGAGAAGTGGATCAACAGCCGCTGGTTCGCCCCGACCGAGTTCAAGAAGTACTCCACCACGGGTTCCTTCCAGAGCATCTACCTGGCGTACTTCACCTACGACGCCGACACGCACACCTGGTACCGCGGAGAGCGCGGCGACACGCGCACCCGGACCGTCGGCAGCGGCGACAACCGGCGCACCGAGACCTACACCGTGTGGAACAACGTCTCGGGGCAGGTGCACAACACGTTCGACGACGTGCCCGTGCTCGCGAACACCGGCCTGGACGACAAGCGCGTCGCGGCCCTGGAGCCGTGGCCGACGCAGCAGGTGCGGCCGTTCACCCCGGAGTTCCTGGCCGGCCACCTCGCGCGCACCTACGACCTCGACGTCGAGAACGCGTTCGGGGTCGCGCAGCAGCGCATGGAGTCCGAGATCGTCTCCACGATCAAGCGCGACATCGGCGGCGATCAGCAGCGCATCCACAGCAAGGACACGCAGTGGGGCGCGATGACGTTCAAGCACGTGCTGCTGCCGGTGTGGCTGCTCACGGTGATCTACGCCGGCAACCCGTTCCAGGTCTTCATCAACGGCATCACCGGCGAGGTCCAGGGCGACAGGCCCTTCAGCAAGGTCAAGATCGCCGCGGCCGTGACCCTCGGCGTGATCCTGATCGCAGTGATCCTCTACTTCTACAACCGCAGCAGCGGATGAGCTTCCTCGTCGGGCTCATCGTGGTCACCGTGGTTGCGGTGGCCGCCGTCGGCCTCGTGTGGGCGCTGTCGGGACGGGCTCGCTACCGGCGCGACAACGAGGTGGTGCCGGGCGTGGCCACGAAGGCCCCCGGGTCCTGGGCGGGAGCGCACTCCCCGGAGGCCAAGCTGCACCGGCGGCTGCGCGACGCGGTGCGGGGATTGCACGCGTCGGCCCTCCCCGACGACGTCGGCCTGCTCGAGGTGCGCGCCACGCTCGAGCAGCAGGCGCTGGCCGTCGACGAGCGCCTCGTCGCCGTCGCCGCGCTCCCCCAGCCCGTGCGCGCCGCCCCGCTGGCCCAGGTCGAAGCCGCGGTCCGCGCCATCGAACAGGCGTCCGCCGACCTCACCGCGACCCTCCTCGAGGCCACCACGGCCGGCGCCGGTCAGCTTCCCGCCGAGGTCACCCAGCACTTGGACGCCGTCGCTGCCGCCCGCGACGAGCTGGACCGCACCTTCCCGATGCCGTCCTAGGGATTGACGACGGTCTCGATCGTGACGCTGTCGACGGTGAACCGGTCGGGGGCGGCGCTGATCGTGATCTCCCAGGTGCCGGGGACCGAGAGCTCGTTGCCGGCGTGGACCCAATGGCCGGGGCCGGCAACGCGCGCGACCCGCTCGATCGGGCCGAGGTCCAGCTCTGGCTGGTGGAAGCTCAGCCGCAGCTCCTCGTAGGCGTCCGAGGGGCGGCCGTTCGGACCCAGCAGGTACACGTGCAGCTCGTTGGCACCGACGCGGTTGGGGTCCAGCGTCAGCAGCAGCGTCCCGCCGTCACCGAAGGGCTCCTCGGCCGTGTACGCGCCGGTGATGCCGGCGGCCTCGGCCGCCGGCTGGAGCGAGACGAGGACGGCCGTCGCGCCCAGCACCGCGACCAAGAGGCAGGCCTCGATGGCCACCGTGCGGCGCAGGTGGCGCCAGGCCGTGGGCCCGTCCGGCAGCCGGCGCCGGCGTACGGCACGTGTCGCGGCGCCCGCCCCAGCCGCGCCCTGCTCACCGGAGCCGCCTGCCGGGACGGGGCGCACCTCCGCGACGGCGCGGGCGCGGCGCGTGAGGGCCGGCACCAGCCGCCGGTTGTTGTAGAGGCCCAGCGCGAGGGCCGGCAGCGCCAGCGCGCTCTTGACCAGCAGCGCGGTGCCGTAGTCGGTGGTGGTGAGAGCCCGCAGCGCCCGCACCTCGGCCCAGCCCAGGGCCAGCCCCGCGGCCACCACGACCAGCACCGCCACGGTCGCCAGCCCCGAGAAGCCCGCGACCAGCCGCCCGGCTGCGACCGGGTCGTCCTCGCGCCGCCGCCTCCGCAGCAGCACGACCAGCGGCACCAGCCCGCCCAGCCACACGGCGCCCGCAGCGAGGTGCAGCGCGTCGGCGCCCACGACGAGCCAGGCGGGGCCGGTCGTGAGCGTGTGCCCCTCGAGCAGGAACGCGCCGACGAGCACCGCGCCCGCGACCACGGCCGGAACGCGCCCTTCGGCCCCCTCCGCCCGCGTGAGCGCCAGCAGCGCCGCCGCGGCGACCACGCGCAGCAGCGCCGACCAGCCGAACGGGCTGGACAGCACCGCCGCCAGCCCCGCCAGGTCGACAAGCCCCGCCGCGCCGGTCCCGGTGATCACCGCGTTCTGCACCGGCACCGCGAGCAGCGCGGCCACGAGCGCGACCACGGCACCGCGCCGCAGCGGGCGCCGCACCGCGTCGCGGTCCTCGCCCACGAGCGCCCGCAGGCGCCATGCGAACACCGCGGCCCCCGCCGCGATGAGCGCACCGGCATACGACAGCCACCGCAGCACGGCCGCGGCCACGGCGAACGGCGCCTCCCCGGAGTCGGAGAGGATCGAGGCGACCAGCGAGTCCCCGTCCTGCGCCGCCCCGCCGACGGAGAACACGATCGCGCCGCGCACGGGATGGCCGTCGGCGCTGGTCACGCGGTAGCTGGCCGCGTAGGTGCCCGGCGGCAGGTCCTCGGGCAGCGCGACCACGAGCCGGTGCGGGTCGTCGGGGTCCACCACCGCCGAGCCGTCGTCGACCCGCTGCCCTTCGGCGTCGAAGACCCGCAGCGCCCCCCGCGGCGCGGTGACGGGCTCGTTGAAGGTGAACACCACCTCGTCAGGCGGTTCGTCGAGCTCCTCGCCGTCGGCCGGCTCCGACCCCTGCAGCTGGCTGTGCGCGCCGGCCGGCCCCGCCCAAGCCAGGATCAGCAGCAGGGCGGTGCAGGCCACGACCACCAGCAGGCGCAGCGCGGGACGGGGCATCTGCCTCAAGTGTCGCGCTCGGCGGCGGCGAGGTTCCCTCCGCCGCCGCAAGGTGCGGCCCGCGTCGTCAATGCCTCGCCCGCGGAGACCCGTCATCCTGGGACTGGTGATCACCGACCCCAGTGCCGGCGACGCGGCCGAGGACGGCGGGGAACCCTCCGCCGAGGACGGCGGGGAACCCCCCGCCGAGGACGTCGCCACCTCGGAGCCGGTGGACGGCGCGGTCGGCGCGGGCCCGGACCGGCGGGTCGCCGAGCAGCGGGAGCCGCGGCGGCCCCGGTCGGCCACGGTGGCCTGGCCCGTGCTGGCGCTGGCGGCGGTCGCGGTCGTCGCGATCGCGCTGGCGGCGGTGTTCTTCCTGCAGTGGCAGGAGCTGCGCGTACGCGAGGACGCCGGGCTGGAAGCCGCGGACGTGGCCTCCCTGGTCGCCGCCCAGGTCACGACCTTCCGGGGTGAGGACATCGAGGCGTTCGTCGCCGCGACGCAGGCCCTGGCGACCGAGCGCTACGGCGACGAGGTGGCCGACCTGTTCGACGCCCGGCTGCGCGGCGCCCTGCGCGATCAGGAGGTCGAGTCGGTCGGTGCGGTCCTCGACGTCTTCGTGCAGGACGTGCAAGGCGACGTGGCGAACGCGTTCGTGGTCGTGCGCCAGGCCTACACGTCCGCCGCGTTGCTCAACGACGACGGCACGCGCCGGGCGATCGAGGACGACCTGCAGATGGAGGTCACGCTGGTGCGCACCGGCGAGCGGTGGCTGGCCGACGACGTGCGCGTGCTGGGCGACCCGATCCTGACCCCGGTACCGGCGCCGGGGCCCGAAGGCGACGCGGCGGCGACGGAAGGGGGCTGAGGGTGCCCCGCTTCGAGCTCGACGCGGAGCAGGCGGCGTTCCGCGACGTCTTGCGGCGCTGGGTCGCCGAGCGGGTCGCACCGGTGGCGGCGCGCTCGGAGCGCGAGGGGATGGTCCCCGAGGCGCTCGTCGCGGACATGGCCGCGATGGGGCTGTTCGGGATGCTCGTGCCGGAGCGCTGGGGTGGGCTCGGGCTCGACACCGTGTCCTACGGGCTGGTCTTCGAGGAGATCTCCAAGGCCTGGATGGGGCTGGCCGGTGTCCTCGGCACGCACAGCCTGGCCACGCTGCTGCTGGTCCGCTACGGCACGGACGACCAGTGCGAGCGCCACCTGTACGACCTCGCGAGCGGCGCGCGGCGGTCAGGCCTGGCCCTGACCGAGCCTGGCGCCGGCAGCGACCTGCAGGGCATCGCGACCGTGGCGCGGCGCGAGGGCGACGTCTTCGTCGTCGACGGCGCGAAGACCTGGATCACCAACGCGCGCCACGCCGATCCGCTGCCCGTGCTGGTCAAGACGGACCCCGCCGCGCAGCCCCGCCACAGCGGCATGAGCATCCTGCTGGTCGACGCGGGCACGCCGGGCTACGAGGTCCTGCGTGACCTCGGGAAGCTGGGCTACAAGGGCCCGGAGTCCTGCGAGCTGACGCTCACCGGCGCGCGCGTGCCGGCCGCGAACCTCCTGGGTGGACGGGAGGGCCACGGCCTGCAGCAGGCGCTGTCGGTGCTGGAGCTGGGCCGCATCAACGTGGCGGCCCGCGCGGTCGGGGTCGCCCAGCGCGCCCTCGAGCTGGCGCTGGCGTACACCCGGCAACGTGAGACGTTCGGCAAGGCGATCGCGGAGCACCAGGCGGTGCAGACGCAGCTCGCGGACATGGCCACCGCCGTCCAGGCAGCCCGCCTCCTGACCTGGTGGGCCGCCGACCGCTTCGACCGCGGCGCCCGGACCGACCGTGAGTCGGGCATGGCCAAGCTCTTCGCCTCCGAGGTCGCGCTGGACGCCTCCCTGACCGCGATGCGCCTGCACGGCGGCTACGGGTACTCCACGGAGTACGAGGTCGAGCGCCTGTACCGCGACGCCCCCCTGATGGCGATCGGCGAGGGCACCAACGACATCCTCCGCCTGGTGATCGCCCGCAGCCTCCTGCGCGACGGCCTGGACGGCTAAGGCGCCAGGCCGGCGAGGGCGGCCAGGACGCGGTCGACGTCGTCGGGGCCGTGGTAGTGGACGAAGCCGATGCGCAGGGCGCCGCCGTGGTCGAGGAGGCCGAGGGCGCGCAGCGGTTCGACGGCGTAGTAGTGGCCCGACCAGCTCGCGATGCCGTCGGCGGCGAGGGCGGTTGCCGCCTCGTCGGGGGTGTGGCCGTCGAGGGTGACGGCGAACGTCGGGGTGCGGCCGTGCGCGGTCGCCGGTCCGTGGAGCCGGACATGGGGGAGCGTGCGCAGGCCGGCGAGGAAGCGCTCGGCGAGGGTGTGACCGTGAGCCTCGATGCGGTCCATCCCGAGGTCGGTGAGGTGGTCGAGGACCGCCCCGATCCCGGCGATCGCCTCGAAGTTCGCGGTGCCGGTCTGCCAGCGGTCGGGGCCCTCGTCGGGGGACGGGCGGACCTTGTCGGGGTTGAGCGTGGCGAGCAGGTCCGGATGGGCGGAGAGGATCCCGGCGTGGGGGCCGCAGAACTTGTAGGGCGAGCACAGCAGCACGTCGATGCCCGCGCGGCGCTGGTCCAGCGGGACGTGCGGGGCGGCGTGCACGGCGTCGCAGATGGTCAGGGCGCCGACGGTGCGCGCGGCCTGCACGAAGGGTGCCGGGTCGACGACCGTGCCGAGCGCGTTGGAGGCGCCCGGGAACGCGACCAGCCGCGTGTCGGCGGTCACCGCGGCATCCAGCGAGTCGAGGTCCAGCGTGCCGTCGCGTCGCAGCCGCACCCAGCGCACGGTCGCGCCGGTGCGCGCGGCCAGCGCGAGCCACGGTGCGACGTTGGCGTCGTGGTCCAGCTGTGTGCAGACGACCTCGTCGCCGGTCTGGAGACGCTCCGTGAGCGCGTGCGAGAGGTGCCAGGCGAGCGTGGTCATGTTCGCGCCGAAGACGATCCCGTCGCCGTGCCCGCCCAGGAACGCGGCCGCCTTGGCCCGCACCTCGTCGACCAGCACATCGGTCTCGACCGAGGCCTGGAACGCGCCGTGGCTGTTGGCGTTGCGGCGCACGAGCTGCTCGCGCATCGCGTCGAGGACTGCCTCGTGCACCTGCGTCCCGCCGGGCGCATCCGCGTGCACGACGCCCGACGCGAGCGCCGGGAACTGGCTGCGGACCTTGTCGACGTCGAGCGTCATCGGCGCACAGTCTGTGGCCTCGCGAGCCAACTAGCCTTGTGCCGGTGGACGTGAGCCGCGAGAGCCGGCCTTGGCGCTGACCGGGATCGGGGAGGTGCTGGCTTCAGCGCGGCGTGCGCAGGGGCGCAGCATGGGGGACGCGGCGGCGGAGACGCGGGTGCGGGAGTCGTTCCTCGCGGCGCTGGAGCAGGAGGAGTTCGGGGCGCTCGGGGGGGACGTCTACGCCAAGGGGTTCCTCAAGAGCTACGCGCGCTACCTGGGCCTGGACCCCGAGCCGCTGCTGGCGCGCTACCGGGCGGAGTTCGAGCGGCCCGACGACACCACTGCGCGGCCGCCCACGGCGTTCAGCGACCCCATGCTCCCGCTGGCCGACCGCAGCCGGCCGTCGCGGGGGCTGCTCATCGGGGTTGCCGCGGTCGTCATCGGCCTGATCCTCGTGGGGGTCATCACCAACCTCGGCGAGGACGGGGGCGCGGCCGACCTCGCGGTCGGGCCGGAGCCGGTCGAGCCCGCCCCGGGCGCCTCGCCGCCTGTGGTGACCCTGGAGACCGAGACCGCCGCCCCGACGGCGACCACCGCGGGAACCGGGCCGACCGGTCCGACCGGCGGAGCCGCGACGCCCGTGCCGCGGGTCGTGACGGTCGCGGTGATCGCCGCCAGCGTGCGCGTGCGGGTGCTGGAGGGCTCGCCGCCGGTCGACGCGACCCTGGAGCAGGGCGACACCCGTGAGATCTCGGGCACGCGGGTGCGCGTGGAGATCGGCGACGCGGCCGGCGTCCAGCTCACCGTCGACGGCCAGCCCGTCGCGGGGGTGGGAACGCCGGGCCAGGCCGTGGAGGTGCTCTGCGAGAGCGGCCAGACGACGTGCTCGGTGCGCGATGTCTGACGCCGCGGCCGCGCCGCGGGTCGCGATCGTCACGCTGGGGTGCGGCCGCAACGATGTCGACACCGACCAGGTCGCAGGCGCGCTGGTCGCGGCGGGCCTGGAGGTCGCCGACGACGCCGCCGACGCCGACTGCGTGCTGGTCAACACCTGCACGTTCATCGAGCCGGCGCGCAGGACTCGATCGACACGATCCTCCAAGCAGTGCGCCCTGGGCCGCCAAGGCGGCCGATTCCGGTCCTGGTGATCGGCTGCATGGCCCAGCGTTACGGGGAGGAGCTCGCCGCGGCCCTGCCCGAGGTGGCGGGCGTCCTCGGCTTCGCCGCCTATCCGCGGCTGCCGGAGATCGTCGCCGCCGCGCTGGCCGGTGGCACCACGACGCAGGCACCGGCGCGCCGGGCCCTGCCGCTGCTCGCGCGCCCGGCGCCGCGTCCCGCCCCGGACGCCCCGCCCACGGCCGCGTTCCCCGTCCGCACGACGCCACGCGGCGCCTGGGCGTACCTGAAGATCGCCGGCGGCTGCGACCGCGTCTGCACGTTCTGCACGATCCCGTCCTTCCGCGGCCGCTACGCCTCGCGGCCGCTCGAGGAGCTGCAGGCCGAAGCGCGCTGGCTGGTCGCCAGCGGCGTGCGCGAGCTGGTCTGCGTCAGCGAGAACACGACCAGCTGGGGCAAGGACCTGGCCGACGGCCGTCAGGCCCAGCGCGACCTCGTCGCGGTTCGAGCGCATCGAGGGCCTTGAGCGTGTCCGGCTGCTGTACCTGCAGCCCGCCGAGATCATCCGCAGCTCCTCGACGCGATGGCGGCCAGCCGCACGGTCGCGCCCTACTACGACCTGTCCCTGCAGCACGCCGCGCCGGAGGTGCTCGCGCGGATGGCCCGCTCCGGCGGGGCTGAGCGGTTCCTCGACCTGATCGCCGGCATCCGCAGCCGCGACCCGCAGGCGGTCTTCCGCTCGTCGTTCATCACCGGCTTCCCAGGCGAGACCGAGGCCGACGTCGAGACGCTCTGCCAGTTCGCTCGAGGCGGCGCGGCTCGACTGGGCGGGGTCTTCGCCTTCTCGCGCGAGGACGGCACGCCCTCGGCGACGATGCCCGACCAGGTGCCCGCCGCCGAGACCCGTGCGCGGCGCGAGCAGGTGGTGGAGATCGCCGAGGACGTGGCCGCGGACCTCGCCGAGGCCTGGGTCGGGCGCGAGCTCGACGTGCTGGTCGAGGAGTGGGACGAGGGTGCGGTCACGGGCCGCAGCCACCGCGAGGGTCCGGAGATCGACGGCGAGGTCCGGCTGGAGGCGGCCGAGGCGCGGCCCGGGGACCTCGTGCGGGTGGTGGTGACAGCCACCGACGGGGTGGACCTCGTCGCGGTGCCCGCGAGGTGACGGAGAGGCGGCCACGCGTGGTCCCGGTGGACCCGCACTGGTTCAACCTCGCCAACGCCTTCACGATGCTGCGGGTCGTCCTGGTGCCGGTGATCGCCGTGTTCCTGTTCGCCGAGGGGGAGACGGCGCGCTGGTGGGCGTTCGGGATCTTCGTGTTCGCGGCGCTGACCGACTCCATCGACGGCTGGGTCGCGCGCAAGCTGATCGGGGTCACGCGCTGGGGTCAGCTCATGGACCCGATCGCCGACAAGCCGCTGATCATCGGCGCTCGGCGTGCTGGCCTGGATCGGCGAGCTGCCGTGGTGGGCGGTGCTGGTGATCATCGCGCGCGAGGTCGCGGTGACCGTCTACCGAGGCTGGCTGCTGCGCCGCGGGGTGACGATGGCGGCCAGCGTTACGGCAAGGCCAAGACCGTGACGCAGATCGCCGCGGTCACGCTCTACCTGCTGCCCGGCGTGCCCGCGGCGCTGCGCTTCGGCGCGCTGCTGGTCGCCATCGTCGCCACGATCGCCAGCGGCGTGGAGTACATCGGGCGTGGCCGCCGCCTGCTGCGCGACCAGGGGCGGATCACGAAGGAGCCGGTCGGTGCGAGCTGCGAGCTGGTCGCGATCGGCAGCGAGCTGCTGCTGGGCGACCACGTGGACACGAACTGCGCGTGGATCAGCCAGCGGCTGGCGGAGATCGGCGTCAACGTCCACCGCCACACGACGGTGGGCGACAACGTCGCGCGCATCGCCGAGGTGATCGCGGCCGCCGCGGGGCGCGCCGACGTGGTGATCGTCACGGGCGGCCTGGGGCCGACCCCGGACGACCTGACGCGCGAGGCGGTCGCGCGCGCCGCCGGCGTCGACCTGGAGCGCCGCCACGAGCTCGCCCAGTACATCGGGACTACTTCGCGGCGCGGCAGCGGCCGATGCCCGAGAACAACCTGGTGCAGGCCGACCTGCCGGTCGGGGCGGCGCCGCTGGCGCCGGTCGGGACCGCACCGGGCTTCGTCGTCGACTCGGGACCGCCCAGGTCTGGTGCGTGCCCGGCGTGCCCCGGGAGATGCAGGCGATGGTCGAGCGCGACGTGCTGCCCGCGCTGCAGGAGCGCTTCGGGCTCGCCGCGACGGTCTCGCGCGTCGTGCGCACGGCGGGGATGGCGAGAGCTCGGTGGCGGAGCGGCTCGCCGACCTCGTCGCGGAGCTCGACGCGGCGGGCAACCCGACGATCGCGTTCCTCGCCAGCAAGGGGGAGACCCGCGTGCGCCTGACCGCGCGCGCGGCCACGGTCGACGGCGCGGAGGCACTTGCCAGGCCCGTGGTCGCGCGCGTCGTGGCACGGCTGGAGGAAGGGGTGACCGGCCTGGACGAGGAAGGCGTGGAGCACGCGATCAGCCGGCAGCTGCTGGCGGCCGAGCTGACGCTTGCCACGGCGGAGTCCGTGACCGGCGGCGGGGTGGGGGCCCGCCTGGTGCGCGTGGACGGCGCCAGCCTCTGGTACCGCGGCGGGCTGATCACCTACGCGACGCCCACCAAGGCGGAGCTGGCGGGCGTCGACGCGGGGTTGCTGGAGCGCGAAGGCCCCGTCTCCGAGCCGGTCGCCGCCGCGTTGGCTGCCGGGGCCCGCGAGCGGCTCGGCGCCGACGTCGGCCTCGCCGTGGTCGGGGTGGCCGGTCCCACGATGCAGGGCGACCGCCCGATCGGCACCGCGGTCCTGGGCTGGTGCGGCCCCGACGGCCTGGCGACGGCGCGCACGGTGAAGCTCCCGGGCCGCACCCGCGCGGACGTGCAGGAGTTCGCGGCCAGCGCCGCGCTGGACTGGGCACGCCGCCGCCTCGCAGGCCTCGCTTGAGCGACGCTCAGACGGCGCAGCGGAGCGGGCCGCCGTGGTATTGCATCGCGTCCCAGAACGCGGCGCCGATGTTGAGCTCGACCCCGTCGGCGGTGGCGTACGCGCGGTGCAGGTTCAGCACGATCCGCTCGGCGTCGGGGAGGTCGGAGAACTCGCCGAGGTCGTAGAGCTGCGCCGCCTCCAGTGGTGAGAGGCCGTCCGCCCGCGCCTGGGCGGCGGTGTCCTGCACGAAGCGGTAGTAGCGCTCGTGGGTGGCGAGCACTGCCGGCAGCTCCGCGCCGGTCAGCACCGGCCCGTGGCCGGGGATCACGACCTCCGGCTCGAATGCGGCCAGCCAGTCCAGGGAGCGCAGCGCGCCGTCGAGGTCGCCCATGAACACCAGGGGCGTCACGCCGTGGAAGACCAGGTCCCCGGTGAAGAGCGCACGCACGTCGGGCACCCAGGCGACCACGTCGCCGGCGGTGTGCGCGGGACCGCCCGGGTGGCGCAGCTCCACGGCGCGGTCGCCGGTGTGCAGCGTCACGTCAGAGCGCAGCGTGACGGTCGGCGGCCGCAGCACGAGGTCGCCCCAGACCGGTAGCGGCTCCCAGATCGGTGGCGGGTTGGCCAGGATGAAGTCGACCAGGATCCCGGCGCGCGTGGCCTCGTGGGCGACGATCGCGGTGGTCGCGGGGAGCAGGCAGTTGCCGTGCGTGTGGTCGCCGTGGAGGTGGGTGTTGACCGCGAGCGGGATCGGCGCGTCGCCGGTCGCGGCCCGCAGCTGCTCGAGGAACCGGCGGGTGCGCACCTCGGTCGCGCACGTGTCGACCACGATCGTGCCGCCGTCACCCGTGACCGCCCCGGCGTTGTTGATCCACCACGAGCCGTCGGGCTGCACGTAGGCGAGGACGCCGGCGGCGACCTCGGTGAGCGTCGCGTCTGCCGGGTCTGTCACATCGCCGCGGGCGCTCATGGCCGCACCACCTGGTTGCTCACGGAGCCCACGCCGTCGAGCTCCAGGGTCACGGTGTCGCCGGGCTTGACCCAGCGGTCCAGCTCCAGGCCGCAGCCGCCTGGCAGCGTGCCGGTCGCCAGGAGGTCGCCCGGGCGCAGAGGCTCGCCATCCGCTGCGTAGGCGACGAGCGCGCCGAGGTCGTGCTCCGGGCGCGCGGCGCTGCTCTCGGACCACACCTCGCCGTTGACGCGCGCGCGACCGGTGAGCTGCGTCCAGCGGTCGAGCAGCGCGTCGGCCGTGACGACCGTCGTGCCCATCGAGGTCGCGAACGACTTGGCCTTCACCATCCCGCCGAAGGGGTTGTCGCGGCTGTCCCGCCACTGCGTGTCGCGCGCGGACCAGTCGTTGACGACGACGAAGCCGCCGATCGCCTGCAGGCCCTCCGACGGCGTGCAGTCGCGGACCTCGTGGGCGATCACGATGCCGACCTCCAGCTCGTAGTCGAGGAACTCCGAGTGCCGCGGCCAGCGCACGTCCTCGCCGTCGGCGTGGAACGTCGTCGGGTTGCCGATGTAGAAGCACGGCCGGTCGTGGAAGCCGTGCTCAGGCAGCAGCTTGGGGAACGTGCGGCGCGCGATCTTCTCGTAGAGCGCCACCGTGCGCTGCTGGTAGGGCTTCGCGAAGCGCCGCACAAGCGTCCGCGCCGCGGCCTCCCAGTGCGCCTCCCACAGCGAGAAGTCGCGGAACGACCGCGGCGCGAACGGCAGCCCCGCCGGCGCCGCCGCGGGCGGCGCCCCGCTCGCGAGGACCGCGTCGGCGGCCTCCCGCGCAGCCTCCCCCGCCGCCAGAAACGCGAGCACGTCCCCGCCCCACGGCCCGGGCACCACGACCCACCGGTCGCCGTCCCCGTCGTTGGCGACGACCCCCTCGAGACCCCGCCCGACCCTCACCGCACCACCTCGCCAGCGATCTCCACGCCGCCCATTCTCCCGCGCCGCCCGGCCACCGATCGCACCCACTGCCGCGCCGCCCGGCCACCGATCGCACCCACTACCGCGCCGCCCGGCCACCGATCGCACCCACTACCGCACTGCCCGGCCACCGATCGCACCCACATGGCCCAGCCGCATTGCCGATTTCGCCCGTTGCGGGCGCGTTTGCCCAGGTCAGGGGCTCGCGTGCAGGCGGGGGCCGGCGATGAAGGGGGGAACTGGGTGCGATCGGTGCTCAGGGTCGGTGCAATCGGTGCTCGGGGTCGGTGCGATTGGTGCTCGGGGTTGGTGCGATCGGTGCGGCTCCGAGTCGGGCATGGTGGTTGCCCGTGAGGCTTTTCGTGGCGGTGGACGTGCCCGGCGAGGTCGTGGGGGCGGTCGACGCGGCGGCGGGGTCGGCCCGCGAGGCGGTGCCCGACCTCGCGTGGACGGATCCGGGTGGGTGGCATCTCACGCTGGCGTTCCTCGGGAGCGTGGAGGACGAGCGCGTGCCTGGGCTGGCGGTGCGGCTCGACGCGGTCGGGGCGACGGTCGCGCGGGCCGAGGTGGCGCTGGCGGCCGAGGCGGAGCGCGCACCCGGTGGGAGGGTGCTGTGGGTGCCGCTGGAGGACGACGCCCCGCTGCGGCCGTTGACGGACGCCGTGCGCGGGGCGGTGCGGCTGGCCGGTCTCGCGTGCGACGACCGGCCGTTCACGGGCCACCTCACGCTGGCGCGGGCGCGCGACCGGGGGCGGGTGCCGCGCGCCGCGGCGGACGCGTACGGCGGCGTGCGCCACGCCTGGACGGTGAGCGAGGTCGTGCTCTACCGGTCGCACCTCGGGCAGGGGCCCGGGCGGCGGGCGCGCTACGAGGCGTTGTCGCGCGTCCCCCTGCGCGATGATGCGGGGACGTGAGGTCGTTCACGGGCAAGGTCGCGGCGGTCACGGGGGCGGCGTCGGGGATCGGGCGGGCGCTCGCGCTCCGGCTCGCGGACGAGGGCTGCGATCTCGCGCTCGCGGACATCGACGCGACGGGCCTCGCCGACACGGCGGCGCTCGTCGGCGCTCGGGTGACGGTGACGACGGAGAAGCTCGACGTCGCCGACCGCGGCGCGGTGCACGCGTGGGCCGACGAGGTGGCCGCCGACCACGGGCGGGTCAACCTCGTCGTGAACAACGCCGGCGTGGCCCAGGCCGGGCTGATCGCCGACACCAGCTATGAGGACTACGAGTGGGTCCTCGGCGTCAACCTCGGCGGCGTGGTGTACGGCACGAAGGCGTTCCTGCCGCACCTCAAGGCGTCGGGCGACGGCCACATCGTCAACCTCTCGAGCATCTTCGGGCTGCTGGCGCAGCCGTCGTTGTCGGCCTACAACGCCGCGAAGTTCGGCGTGCGCGGCTTCACCGAGGCGCTGCGCCAGGAGCTGGACCTCGAGGGCGCGCCGGTGAGCGCGACCTGCGTCCATCCGGGCGGGATCCGCACGAACCTCGTGCGCAGCACGCGCATCACCGCCCCGGCGTTCATCGCCGACGCGGAGGCCGCACGTCAGCGCTTCGGCAAGGTCCTCGTCACGTCGGCGGACACCGCGGCGCGGGTGATCCTCGACGCGGTGCGGAACAACCGCCGCCGGGTCCTCATCGGACCCGACGCCCACGTCCTCGACCTGCTGCAGCGCATCTCACCGGCCGGCTACCAGCGTGTGATGGTCGCCGCCGCGAAGCTTGCGCTGCGCCGGCTCTGAGTCCGCCAAGGTCTGGCTACGCCGCGATCGCGGCCAACAGCGCGTCGAGCTCGCGGTCCAGGTCGGGCGCCCGGGCCCGCGCCAGATCGGGCAGGCGGCGGAGCAGGTCGAAGGCGGCGTCAAGACGGGCGCCGGTGAGCGCTGGCCCGTGGGCGCTGACGACAGCCAGCGGCGTGAGCGCCGCCAGGTCGTCGACGGTCGCGTCCCAACGGGCGGCGTCGGCCAGTGCCAGCCACGGCGCGAGCACGCGGTGGTAGGCGGCGAAGCCGTCCTCGAAGTCGCGGCGGGGGAGGTCGCGGGCGTCCTCGGCGTGGTCGGTGACGGGGACCCCGAAGGCGTCGGCGGCCCAGAGCGTGCCGGTGCGCCCGTCGAGCAGGCCGGCGGTCCCCGGCGCGTCGTAGACGGGCGGGCTCACGAGGACCAGCTCCCGGTCGCCGACGTCCAGGCGGCCGCCGGGCTCGAGCGCGCGGGAGGTCACGGGGCCGAACCGGGGCAGGAGGCGCCGCAGCGTTGCCGCCGTCGCGACGAGCGTCGCGCGGGGGCTCGCGGCCAGGGCCGCGCCGAGGTTGCCCGCGTGGTCGGGCTCGTCGTGGGTGATGACGATCCAGCGCACGTCGGCAGGGTCGACCAGGGCCCAGGTGTCGGCCAGCCAGCGCTCGGCCTCGGACGCGGCGCCGGTGTCGACCAGCACGGGTTCCCGGCCGCGGATCACCAGGCTGTTGCGGTGCAGGGCCAGGGCGCTGCCGGCGGGCCGCGTTGGCCCGCCGACGACCCACGTGTCGTCGGCGATGCGGTACGGGTGCGGCGGCGCAGAGACAGCGGTGGTCATCACCGCTACCTTGCGCGCGGCCGCTTGAAGGCCGCTTGGACGGGCCTTGGAGACCCCTACGCGTCGAGGTCGGCCGTGGCCCGGGCGGCGACGTGGCCCGCACCCTGCTCCTGCGCGAGCGCGAGCGCGCGCTCGAGCCAGGGGGCGGGGTCCTCACCCAGCCGGCCGGCCAGCATGCCGCGGCGGCGCAGCAGCTCGGGTGTCGCCAGGTGCTCCCCGCTGGCCTCGGCGTCCGCCAGCCCGGCGTCGTAGGCGGCCAGCGCCTCGCGATCGCGGCCGAGCGCCTCGAGCGCGTCGCCCTTGGCGGCCTGCCACTGCGGCTGCAGCATCGTGACGCCGTGCTGGACGAGCGCGGCGGCGGCGGCCTCCAGGCGCTCGACGCCGCCGGGGTCGCCCGCCCGGGCGTCCAGCCAGCCGTGCTCGATCGCCGCGAACGCCCGGATCGCAGGGAAGGCGTGGCGCTCCAGCATGCTCTGGAGCTCCGCGCCGTGCAGGCGGGCCGTCTCCTCCTCGAGCGCGAACATGCCCCACATCGGGAAGACGTTGAGCGCGCTCACGAGCTCGAACGCCTCGCCGGTCTCGCGGCCCGCGGCCAACGTTGCGTCCCTCACCGTGCGGGCTTCCTCGTACGGGCCGACGGCGCTCAGCGCGAGCGCGAGGTGCCCGCTGGCGAGCATGCCGGAGTAGGTCACCCCCCGCGCGCGCCAGGCTTCGACGCCGACGCCGCGGAAGCGCTCGGCCGCCGCGCGCAGGTGCTCGACCGCCTCGGCGAGGCGGCCTTGATGCCACAGCGCGGTTCCGGTCTGCTGCAGGCCGACCGCCAGGCCCACGGCGTCGCCCGCCGCGCGCGACGCGGCGATCTGCTCCTCCCCCAGCGCCTGCGATTCCGCGAACCCGCGCCGGACACAGGCGTCCAGCGCCAGCCCCCAGCGCACGAGCGTGATCATCGCGACGTCGCCCACGCGGTCAGCGAGCTCGCGGGCTCGGAGGGCGGCGGGGCGCACGCCCGGGCCGGCGTACCCCTGGGTGGCGACCAGCAGACGCACGAGGCGGGCTTGGGCCTGCAGCTCGCGCTGGGGATCGGCCTCGGCGAGGCGCACGACCTGGCGCAGGTGCTGCTCGACGGCCTCGAAGGCGAAGACGGACTCCGCGCGGTCGGCCGCGCGGAAGGCGGTGTCGATGGCGCGCTCCGTCAGGCCGAGGGGGGCCGCCAGCTCGTAGTGGTGGGCGACCTCGGCGACGCGGGAGGGGTCGTCGTCGAGCGCTTCGCCGACGGCCGCGTGGAGGCGTGCGCGGCGGCCGGGTGGGAGGGCGGCGTAGAGCGCGTCGCGTGCGAGGAGGTGCTCGAAGCGATAGCGCTGGGGGTGCTCGGTGGTGAGGACCAGGCCGGCTTGCACGGCTGCGTCGAGTGCGTCGAGCAGGTCGGCGCGCGCCTGCCCGCAGGTTGCGGCCAGGGTCGGCAGGTCGAAGTCGCGCCCGATGACGGCGGCGGCCTCGAGGGCCTCGCGGGTCGCGGGGGGCAGGGCGCCGGCGCGGCGCTGGACGACCTCGCGGACGCTGGCGGGGACCTCGGCAGGCAGCGTGCCCTCGTCGGTCACGAGGGAGAGCAGCTGCGTGGCGTAGAACGGGTTGCCCTCGGTGCGCTCGTGGAGGTCCTCGACGAGGGCCGGCTGGGGATCGTGGCCCAGCACGGTGCGCGCGAGGGTCGCGACGGCGTCGGGAGGCAGGCCGTGGAGGGGGACGTGGGTGACCGCGGGTTCGCGCACCAGCGTGGGGAGCGCCGCGGAGAGCGGGGCGCCGCGCTCCGCCACCGTGTCGCGGTAGGTCGCGATCGCCAGCAGCGGGGTGCCCTGCAGGGTGGCGGCCAGGAGGCGCACGACGTCGAGGGAGGGCACGTCGGCCCAGTGCAGGTCCTCCAGCGCGAGCAGGACGGGGCGTTCCGTGGCCGCCGCGCACACGCAGCGGCTGATCGCGTCGACGAGGCGGAAGCGGGCCTCAGCGGGGTCGGCGGCGGAGGGGGGAAGCGTGCCGGGAAGCCGTTCCTTGATCTCCGGGACGAGCGTGGCGAGGTCGCCGGCGCTGGTGCCAACGGCCCGCGTGAGCGCCGCGTCGTCGAGGGCGGCCAGCGTCGAGCGCAGCACCTGGATCCACGGCCAGAACGCCGGGGCGCCCTCGGTCTCGAAGCAGCGGCCCCAGTGCACGGTGCCGCCGTGCTGGGCGGCATGGGAGGCGATCGCGGCGGAGAGCCGGGACTTGCCGATCCCGGCCTCGCCGGCGAGGAGCACGAGGCCGCCGTCGCCGGCCTGGGCGCGCCGCCAGGCGGCGACGAGGCGCTGCGTCTCCTGCTCGCGACCGACGTGGGGGCGCTGCGGGGCGCTCGGCGCCTGCGTGTCGGGTGCCGCCGGCGCGTGCCAGTCCAGGGCCGGGTCCTGGCGCAGGATCTGCTCGTGGAGGCGGGCGAGCTCCGGGCCGGGGTCGATGCCCAGCTCCTCGGCAAGGAGCTCGCGGGCCTCGGCGTAGCGGGCCAGCGCGTCGGCCTGCCGGCCGGAGCGATAGAGGGCGAGCATGAGGCGCGCCCGGAGGCCCTCGCGCAGGGGGTGCGCGGCCACCAGCGGCTCGAGCTCGGCGACGACCTCCGTGTGGCGGCCGAGGGCCAAGCTCGCGGTCGCGCGTTCCTCGAGCGCCGCGTTGCGCAGCTCCTGCAGGTGCGCGACCTGCGGGGCGAGCGCGTCGGACTGCACGTCGGCGAAGGGCTCGCCGCGCCAGAGCTTGAGCGCGAGGTCATAGGCCTCGTAGGCGCGCTGCTGATCGCCGGCGCGGCTGGCGGCGCGGGCCTCGTCCAGCCTCTGCGTGAAGACCTGCGCGTCCAGGCCTGCGGTGTCGAGGTCCAGCGCGTACCCGCCGGCCCGGCGCGCGAGCACCGGCCGCCCGTCGGGGTGCGTGCCGAGTGCCTTGCGCAGGTGCGAGACGTAGGCGTGCAGCGAGCTGGCGGGCTGTGCGGGCGCGGCATCCCCCCACAGGTCGTCGATCAGCCGATCGATCGGCACCGGCGTCCCCGGCGACGCCAGCAGCCCCGCGAGCAGCGCGCGCTGCTTGGGCCCCCCGAGATCCACCACAGCGCCGCCCCGCTCGATCTCGAGGGTGCCCAGGACGCGCACCGTGACTGCGCTTGCCACTGCCCCGCGCTCCACCGTCCGTTGCACCCGCGACGTCGCAGCCGGTTTTCGGCGCCCGGCCGGTTCGCCGGTCAGCGTAGCGTCAGTCGGGCATGCTCTCGTCCGATGGCGGGGCGCATCGTGCGGCAGGTGCGGGTGGCGGGGGTGTTCAACCGTGAGGGCTGGGTGCTGCTGCACCGGTCGATCGACATCGACTTCTGGTCCCTGCCCGGTGGGCGGGTCGAGCTGGGCGAGCCGTGGGCGGCGGCCCTCGCGCGCGAGCTCGAGGAGGAGATCGGGGCGGTGGTCCGAGTCGGTGCCCTGCGCTGGGTGATGGAGAACCGGTTCGTCTACAACGCCGTGGAGTACGACGAGGTCGCCGTGGTGTTCGACGCCGTCGCCCTGGACGGCCCGGCCGCGCGACCGGATGCCGTGCCCTTCGCGGGCGCCGAGCCGCACGTGCCGCTGGAGTACCGGTGGTTCCGGGCGGCGGAGCTCAGCGGGCTGTCGGTGCGCCCGCTGCTCCTCGCGCGGATCCTCGCGGCGCCGCTGCCGGCGCAGCCGGTGCACCTGGTGATCGACGACCGCGCGGCCACGGCGGGCGACGTGGGGCTGCCGGACCCGCTGATCTGACGCGGTTTGCGCGGCTGTCACACCCCGGGAGTAGCATCCGCGCGAGGAGTTCCCGCTCTGGGATTCCCAGGCTGGTGTTTCGGGGTGGTACGCATGGCGCAGGGTCCAAGGACGCCGCTGAGCCCGGCGGGGCAGCTGGGCGTGCTGCTCGCCGCGGTGGCGACAGCACGGTCCGCGCTGTCCGCGCGTGTGGTCGGCGCAGCGGGTGCGATGCGCACTGACGACGGCGACGACGGTCCCAGGCACCTGGCGGTGGCGGGGGTGCGCGACCGGGTCCGAACGATCCGCCGCGACGTGCTGCCGCTCATGGACCGTGTGCCCGCGGCGTACCGCTCGCACCCGCGGTACGTCGAGCTGCGGCGGCGGTCGCACGCACTGCGGCGCGACGCCGACGCCGCCTGGGACGCCGTCCTGAGCTGGCAGCTCGACCTGCACGACCAGGTTGCGCGCCCTCCGAACATGCGTTCGATAGGATAGCCGGAGTGGTTGTCCACAGGCTCGGCGCCCGCTCGCTCGGCTGTCGCAGCGCATGCGTACCGTGACCCGCGTCCCACCCGACCCACGCAGGAGGACCCCCGCCGTGGACCGTGAGAAGGCCCTCGAGGTCGCGCTCGGCCAGATCGAGAAGCAGTTCGGCCGCGGCGCGATCATGCGCATGGGCGAGCAGGCCAAGCAGAACATCGCCGTGATCCCCACCGGCGCCATCGGCCTGGACGTCGCCCTCGGCGTCGGCGGCCTCCCCCGCGGCCGCGTGATCGAGATCTTCGGACCTGAGTCGAGCGGGAAGTGCGCCGTGGCCGGCACGTACGTCTGGTCGGACCGCGGGCTCGAGACGATCGAGGAGCTCTTCGCCCGTGTGGGCCAGCCGGCAACGTGCACATCTCGGGTGACCGACGTCCGGGAGCATGGCGTCCGCCTGGTCAACGAGTCGGGCGATCTCGAGCTGATGTCGGCTGTCACGCACAACAACCGCCGGCCGACGTGGCGCGTCACGCTGCAGTCCGGGCGCTCCGTCACCGTGACGGCGAACCACCCACTCCGCGTGCTCAACGACCGCGCCGAGATCGTGTGGCGCGCGGTCGCTGAGCTCCGCACCGGCGACGTGCTCGTGTCGGGCGCATTCGGAGCCGACGAAGCCAACGGTCATGACGGGCTGACGGTTGACGAAGCCGCGCTGCTCGGCTACCTGGTTGCCGAGGGGACGTTGGGAAGGACGAACAAATTCGTCTTCACCAACCACCACGACGACGACGTGCTCGAGGAGTACCTCACCCTCCTCGAGACGGTGCTGGAGATCTCGCGCGAGCGAGTCCGCACCTACGGACCCGGCGACCACTGCGTGCACAGCAAAGCTGCCCGCACGCGCCTGTACGAGGAGTACGGGCTGGACTACACCAACGCTGCGGGGAAGACGGTCCCTTATCGCGTGCGCACCAGCGGCGCGAAGCCCCAGCGCGCTTTCCTGTCGGCGCTCTTCGAGGGGGACGGGTGGATCGAGGCGGGGCCGGAGATCGCGCTCACCAGCGCGTCCGCGGTGTTGGCCGAGCAGGTCCAGCTGCTGCTCTTGGGCCTGGGTGTCCCCTGCAGCCTCTCGGCGAAGTGGAACACCACGTACGAGAGGGACTACTGGACGGTCCGGGTGCCACCGGGAGCCGTGCAGCGGTTCCTGGACGTGGTCGGATTCCGGTCCGCGCGGCGCGCGGAGCAGGTGCGCCGCCATCTACGCCCGACCAAGGTCGGCACCAATTGGGAGGCGGTGCCGTTCCTCGCGTCGCTCGTGCGCGACTTGCGCGACGCGATCGGCGGCGACCGGGCCTTCGATCGCCTCTACTCCGACCTCACGCGCACCGACATCCGCGCGGGCGGCCCGCTCGACGCGTCCCGCAAGCGCCTGAAGGCGATCGTCGCCTGGGCGGACGCCCGTTACGTGCCGCCGGCGACGCAGCCGCTCCTCGAGCGGCTGCGCTTCTTCGCCGAAGCGCCCTACACCTACGAGCGCATCACCGCGCTCGAGGATGCGGGCATGCAGCCGACGTTCGACGTCGTCGTGCCGACCACCCATAGCTTCCTCGCGAACGGCATCGTCTCCCACAACACATCGCTCGCGCTGCACGCCATCGCCGAGGCGCAGAAGCTCGGGGGGATCGCGGCGTTCATCGACGCCGAGCACGCGCTGGACCCGGTCTACGCGAGCAACCTCGGGGTGGACGTCGAGGCGCTGCTGGTGTCGCAGCCCGACACGGGCGAGCAGGCACTGGAGATCTGCGACACGCTCGTCCGCTCGGGCGCCTTGGACATCATCGTCATCGACTCGGTCGCCGCGCTCACCCCCCGCGCCGAGATCGAAGGCGAGATGGGCGACACCCACGTCGGCCTCCAGGCCCGCCTGATGAGCCAAGCCCTCCGCAAGCTCGCCGGCAACCTCAACCGCTCCCGAACTTGCTGCATCTTCATCAACCAGCTGCGCGAGAAGATCGGCGTGATGTTCGGTTCACCCGAGACGACCCCGGGTGGGCGCGCGTTGAAGTTCTATGCATCGGTGCGTTTAGATGTGCGGCGAATTGAGTCGTTGAAGGACGGGACCGATTTCGTCGGGAACAGAGTGAGAGTCAAGGTTGTGAAGAACAAGGTCGCTTCACCGTTCAAACAAACAGAGTTCGACATCCTGTTCGGGAAGGGGATCTCCAAGGAGGGGTCGCTGCTGGACCTCGGCGTGGAGCACGGGATCGTCAAGAAGTCCGGTGCGTGGTTCACGTATGAGGGGGAGCAGCTGGGGCAGGGGCGGGAGAACGCGCGCTCCTTCCTCAAGGAGCACGAGGACACCGCGACCGAGATCTACAAGAAGATCACCGAGCTGCTGGGGGTCGTGCCCAGCAACGTGGCCGGTGAGGAAGACGCGATCCCGCCCCTGGTGGAGTGAGCGAGGTCGCGGCCGGGACGCCGGCGTCGCTCGAGCGCGGTGTCGCCGCGGTCATGCGGGCCACGGCGCGGCGGCCGCTGACCGTCGCCGAGGCACGGGCGAAGCTCGTCGCGCTGGACCTCCAGCCAGAGCACGTCGAGGAGGCGCTGAGACGGCTGGCCGCTGTCCGCGCCGTCGACGACCGGGCGTTCGCGACCGCCTGGGTCGCAGATCGCGGCGCGCGGCGCGGGTACGGCGCGTCGCGCCTGCGCCAGGAGCTGCGGCGGCGGCAGGTTCCGGAGGAGCTCATCGAGGGCGTCCTCGCGGAGCTGGCAGAGGAGCGCGACGAGGCTGACGAGGCCGTCCGGCTCGCCCGCGAGCGCTGGGCTCGCCTCCCCGCGTCGCTCGAGCCCGACGCTGCCGCGCGGCGAATCGTGGGCTTCCTCGTCCGCCGCGGCTATCCGCCGGGGCTCGCGGAGCGCGCCGCGCGCAAGGCGACCCGCCTCGACGAGCCCTGGGACTGAGGCGAGCACGCGAGGGCTCGTCGTACGGGAGCGACCGGTGACGGCGGCTGGCAGCCTACGATCTGGTCGGTTGTCGTAGGCGAGGAGGAGCTGTGACGGTCGTCCAAGCTTGGCTGCTGGTCGGCATCCCGGTGCTGCTGCTCGCGTTGGCGCTGTTCCTCAAGCCGGCCCCGTGGCGGGCGCTGCTGGGCTACGCCGTCCTGCTGGCCGGGTTGGTGGCCATGACGGTCTGGAGTCGGCCCTCGGGCGCGGTGTTCGGCGGTCTCATCGCGTTGCTCTACGCAGCTGGGCGGGGCGGGTCCGTGGAGCGCCGCGGCGACTCGCCCGACGTGGTGGGCGTGCCCGACGCCGCGCTCCACCCGCGGCGCCGCAGAGGCCAAGCGCCGGCCTGACGTCGCCCGCGCGGCGCGCCTATCCTCGCCGGGTGCCCGCCGGGACCTATTTCATCCGCACCTTCGGGTGCCAGATGAACGAGCACGACTCCGAGCGCGCCGCCGGGCGTGCTCGAGACGATGGGCTACCGGCCCGCCGCGACTGCCGAGGCCGCCGACCTCGTGCTGTTCAACACCTGCGCGATCCGCGAGAACGCCGACAACAAGCTCTACGGGCAGCTGTCGCACCTCAAGCCGCTGAAGCTCGCGAACCCCGACAAGACGCATCGTGGTCGGCGGCTGCCTCGCGCAGAAGGATCAGGCGCGCGCTGGCCGAGCAAGGCGCCGTGGGTCGACGTCATCTACGGCACGCACAACATGGGCCGCCTGCCGGAGCTGCTCGCCGCCGCCGACTCCGCGCGCGCTGCCGGTCGTCGAGATCCTCGAGCACACCGAGATGTTCCCCTCGGCGCTGCCGGCCCGGCGGGAGGTCCGCCACCACGCCTGGGTCTCCATCTCGATCGGCTGCAACAACACCTGCACCTTCTGCATCGTCCCGTCGCTGCGCGGGCCGCGAGAAGTCCCGCAAGCTCGGCGAGATCGTCGCCGAGGTCCGCGACCTGGTCGCCGACGGCGTCCAGCGAGGTCACCCTGCTCGGCCAGAACGTCAACTCCTACGGCCGCGACCTCGTCGCGCTCGACCCGGGCGCAGGGCCCGCGCAACCGCACGCTGTTCGCCGAGCTGCTGCACGCCCTGGGCGACGTCGACGGCCTGGAGCGCGTGCGCTTCACCAGCCCGCACCCCAAGGACTTCACCTCCGACGTGTTCGCCGCCATGCGCGACGTCCCCAACGTCTGCGAGCAGCTGCACCTGCCGCTGCAGTCGGGCTCCGACCGGATCCTGCGGCGCATGCAGCGCTCGTACCGCGCCGCGCGCTACCTCGACCTCGTCGCCGAGGCCCGCGAGACGATCCCCGGCGCTCGCGATCTCGACCGACATCATCGTCGGCTTCCCCGGCGAGACCGAGGACGACTTCGCCGACACGCTGCGCGTCGCCGGAGCTCGCCGCCTTCGACTCGGCGCCTCACCTTCGAGTACTCCAAGCGCCCCGGCACCGCCGCGGTCGACCTCGACGGCCACGTGGACCCGGCGGTCGTCGAGCGAGCGCTACCGGCGCCTGGCCGACCTCACCCGCCGCCTGTCGCGCCGAGGCCAACGCCCGCCAGGTCGGCACCGTGCAGGAGCTGCTCATCGAGGGCCCGTCCAAGACCGACCCCGCGCGCATGAGCGGCCGCACCCGCGAGCAACCGCCTGGTCCACGTCGACCGACCACCCCGACCGCCCAGCCCGGCGCCCTGGTCGAACGCCCGCCTCGAACACGCGGCCGCCTACTACCTGCTCGGCGAGGTCACCCCCGACCCCGCCGCCCCGGGCCTCCCCAGTCCACCCCCGCGCCGCCCCGTCGCGGCTGCCGCCCCCTGACCCACCCCCGGCCGGTGCCCACGCCTCCCCGCCGCGCGCGTCGCAGGGGGTGGCTGCAGCAGTCCCCTCTGGTGGGTACTGGCGCGACGCAGCCCCGTCGGGCCCAGAGGAGGTGGCTCGCGGCAGTGCTCTGTGGTGGGTACTGGCGCGACGCACCCCGCTCGTGCTCGGCGGGGAGGCGGGGTGATCGCCGGCGCCGCGGTGCTGCCGGCCGCCCCGCTGCTGGTCGCCGGCGTGTCCGCGGCCCTGCCGGACGACGCGACCACGTGCCTGGCGGCGATCGACGGGTGGTCGTCGGCCTGCCCTCGTGCCGATGCCGCCGTGCTGCTCGTCGCCGGGGACGCGCTCGACTTCGGATCCGCGACCGCAGTGTCCCTCGAGGGCTACGGCCGTCCGGACCTGCGCCTGGCGCTCACTCCCGCGGCGGACGCGACGCGCCTCCTGGCCGGTCTTGGCAGCGACCTCGCCGCCGCCGGCGCGGGGCCGGGGGTGCGGGGGGCCGCGGCAGCCGGTGGTGAGGCTGCGCGGGATCAAGTTCCCGCAGCCGCGGCGGTGCTCGCGCTGCAGGTGGGGGGGCAGTGGCCGGTGTGCTGGGTGCACGGTGCCACGTGGGGTGACGTTCGCCGCGCTCGCGGGGCTGGGGGAGGAGCTCGTCGAGCGGTCGATGGCGGAGCGCTACGTCGTCGTGGCCGGGAGATCTCTCCGCCGGGCTCTGACCGAGAAGTCGCCGCTGCACGGGGTCCGGCGGCGCGATCTTCTGGGACGAGCAGGCCGTCGCGCGCGTCGACGGCGGCCGCTTGGAGGCCCTGGCGAAGCTCGGGCCGGAGGAGGCGCAGCGCGTGGGCGCGCTGGGGTGGGCCCCGCTCGCGGTGCTGCACGGCATGCTGCCGCGCCGCGCGAGCTGGGCATGGTCGTGCGCCACTACTCGGCGCCCCGCGGCGTCGGCTACCTCGTCGCCAGCGGTGGCTGAGCACCCGGCCGTCCGTCGCGCTCGTCGGGCCGACGCGGCAGCGGCAAGTCCGCCGTCGCCATGGCGGTGGCGCGAGGCGCTGGACGCCGAGATCGTCGCGGTCGACGCGTTCACCGTCTACCGCGGCATGGACATCGGCACGGCCAAGCCCTCGCCCGAGGACCGCGGCGCGCGTGCCGCACCACATGGTCGACGTCCTCGAGCCCGAGGAGACCGTGCACCGTCGAGTGGTTCCAGTCCGCCGCGCGCGCGGCGATCGACGACGTGCTGCTGCGCGGGGCAGCGTCCCGCTGCTGGTCGGCGGGTCGGGTCTGTACTTCCGCGCCGTCGTCGACCCCCTGGAGTTCCCGCCGACCGACCCCGTCGGTCCGCGCGCGCGCTCGCAGCAGCGCTACGCCGCCGACCCCGCCGCGGCCCACGCCGAGCTGCAGCGCGTCGACCCCGAGGCGGCCGCGCCGCATGGACCCCGCGCAACCTGCGGCGCGCCGTCCGCGCGCTGGAGGTGCTCGAGCTCACCGGGCGGCCCGTTCAGCGACTGGCGCCGGGCCTGGGACGCACTGGGAGTCGCGTCTACCCGGGGCTGCGGGTCGTCGGCGTCGACGTGCCGACCGACGAGCGCTGGCCGACCGGACCGATGCCCGGGTCGACGCGATGCTCGCGCGGGCTGGCTGGAGGAGTGCGGCGCCCTCCGCCGACGCCGGCTGTCCACCACCGCGCGCCAGGCGATCGGCTACGCCGAGCTGCTCGACCACCTCGACGGCGACGCTGGCGCTGGCCGACGCGACCGCAGCGGATCAAGGTCCGCACGCGGCAGTTACGCCGCCCGCCAGGACCGCTGGTTCCGGCGCAGACCCCCGGGTACAGTGGACGCCGCCGCACGACGCCGCGCCGACGCTGACTGCGGAACCGCTATGCACTTCGTGAAGGTCCACGGGGCCGGCAACGACTTCGTCCTCCTGCCGGACCTCGACGACACGCTCACGCTGCACGCCGGCGCTCGTCGCAGCGCCTCTGCGCGCCGCCACCTCGGGCATCGGCGGCGACGGCGTGATCCGCCTCGCGCCGCGCGCGCGACGGCGTCGACGCCGACGTGTTCATGGACTACTGGAACGCCGACGGCTCGCATCGCCGAGATGTGCGGCAACGGCGTGCGCTGCGTCGCCAAGTACGTCGCCGACCGCGACGCTGCGTCGCCGGCGACGTCGTCCGCGTCGACACGCGCGGCGGGCGTCAAGGCCGGTCGAGGTCATCGCGCGGTGCCGGACGGCCTGGTCGACGGCTGCCGCGTCGACATGGGCGCGCCCGTCGTCGGCAAGGTCGACTGGCCGCTGGACGTCGACGGCGAGACGCTGCAGCGTCACCACGCTGTCGATGGGCAACCCGCACGCGGTCGTGGTCGTCGACGACGTCGACGCACGCTTCGATCTGCGACGCTCGGCCCGCGCTGCAGGCGCACCACGGCGTTCCCCGACGGCACCAACGTCGAGGTCATCACCGTCGCCGGACCGCGAGCGCGTCGCGCGGCCGCATCTGGGAGCGCGGCGTCGGCGAGACGATGGCCTCGGGCACGGGCGCCTCGGCGATGGCGGCCGCCGCGCACCTGCTCGGCCTCGCCGGCCCGCCAGTCGACGGTCGCGCTGCCTGGCGGCGACCTGCACGTCGACTGGACCGACGACACCGCTGTGGGTCACCGGCCCCGCGGCCGAGGTGGCGACGGGGGAACTGGACGAGGCGTGGCTGACGACGATCCGCTGAACTCGAGCCGACGCTCGACGACGCCGACGCCACCGGCGATCTCGACGAGCCCGAGCGAGCGAGCTCGACGCTGTCGCGCGCCGAACGCCGGCGCGCGCGAGGCCCAGCGCATCGAGGAGGGCGCCCCCCGCGAGGGCGTCGCGATCTTCCGCCCCGTCGAGAAGGCGGTGCTCGTCGCGCTGCACCTGTCCGGCGAGAGCGCCCACGAGGTCGACGCGTCCCTGGACGAGCTCGAGCTGCTGGTCGACACCGCCGGCTCGGAGACCGTCGGGCGCGATCGTGCAGAAGCGCGACCACCCCGACGTCGCGACGTTCATCGGCCGCGGCAAGGTCGCAGCAGCTCAAGGACTACGCGCGCGCGCTGGGCGCCGACGCCGCGATCTTCGACGACGAGCTGTCCCCGGCGCAGCAGCGCAACCTGGAGGAGAAGCTCGGGGTCAAGGTGCTCGACCGCACCATCGTGATCCTGGACATCTTCGCCCAGCACGCCTCCAGCCGCGAGGGCAAGGCGCAGGTCGAGCTGGCGCAGCTGTCCTACCTGCTCCCGCGCCTGCGTGGCTGGGGTGTCGCGCTGTCCCGGCAGGCCGGTGGTCGCGTCGCCGGCGGCGCCGGGATCGGTACGCGCGGCCCCGGTGAGACGCAGCTCGAGGTCGACCGCCGCAAGATCAACCGCCGCATGACCAAGCTGCGCCGCGACCTGCGCGACTTCGCCAAGACCCGCACGCCTGAAGACCAAGGACCGCGAGCGCCACGAGCGTGCCGACGGTCGCGCTGGTCGGCTACACCAACGCCGGCAAGTCCACGCTGCTCAACCGGCTCACCGGCGCCGACGTGCTACGTCGCCGACCAGCTGTTCGCCACGCTGGACACCACGGCCCGACAGCTGGAGCTGCCCGACGGCCGCGCAGGTCGTCGCGACCGACACCGTCGGGTTCGTCAAGAAGCTGCCGACGCAGCTCGTCGAGGCCTTCAAGTCCACGCTCGAGGACACCCTGCGCGCCGACCTGCTGCTGCACGTCGTCGACGCGTCGCACGCCGAGGCCGAGGCGCAGATCCTCGCCGTCGACCGCGTGCTCGCCGACATCGGCGCGGACGAGTGCAGCGGCTGCTGGTGCTCAACAAGGCCGACGCCGCCGACCGCGACATCGCTCGCCGGGCTGCAGCGCGCAGTGGGGCGACGCGGTCGCCGTCTCCGCCGTCACGGGCGAGGGCATCGAGCGGCCTGCTCGAGCGCGTCGCCGAGCGCTGCCGCCGACGCGGCGCCTGGTCGAGGCGCTGGTGCCCTACGACCGCGCCGACCTCGTCGCGGCTGGCGCACCGCGACGGCGAGGTCCTCAAGGAAGAGCACCGCGACGAGGGCACCTACCTGGTCGCCAGCGTCGACCGCGCCGCCGGCGCCGCGCTCGAACGCGCCGGTGCCCTGGTCGGCGCCGACCCGTGGGCCGAGCGCGACCGCGACGACTGAGCGCGACGCCTCA
The DNA here is from genome assembly GCA_963829805.1 of Euzebyaceae bacterium. Classification (GTDB taxonomy): domain Bacteria; phylum Actinomycetota; class Nitriliruptoria; order Euzebyales; family Egibacteraceae; genus CAWHJR01. Next base: position 4,490,564 of record CAWHJR010000002.1, on the reverse strand, counting down.
GACCCGGCGCAGCACCGCCACGACCTTGCCCATGATGCGCCGTCCGTCCTCGCGCGGGACCGGGATCGGCTCGTAGGCCGTCGTTTGCGGGGTCGAGGAAGACCTCGCCGCTCTTGGTGCGCCGGAAGAACTTGACCGTCGCCTCGCCCTCGACCATGGCGGCGCACATCTCGCCCTGCTCGACCTCGGGCTGCTGGCGCACGACCACGAGGTCCCCGTCCAGGATCCCCGCCTGCGATCATCGACTCGCCGCGCACCCGCAGCATGAACAGGTCGCCCTCGCCGACCAGATCCTTGGGCAGTCGGTAGAGCGTCCTCGACCCGCTCCTCGGCCACGATCGGTGCGCCGGCGGCGATCTCGCCGACCAGCGGCACGCGCTTGGCTGGCGGCAGGCGTGCGGTGCAGCTCGGTCTCCGGGTCCCAGAGGACCTCGATGGCGCGCGGCAGCGTCGGGTCGCGCCGCAGGTAGCCCATCTCCTCGAGCTGGCCGAGGTGGTAGTGCACGCTGGACGGCGAGCTGAGCCCCGCCGCTGACGCGATCTCGCGGATGCTGGGCGCGTAGCCGCGCGACGACAGCGAGTGCAGGATCGCTGCGAGGACCCGCTCCTGGCGTTGGGTCAGCCCCTCCACGCTGTGACCTCCCTGGTCGCCGAGGGGGCTGTCACACCCCTCCCGTACGGTTGTGCCTGGCGTTGAGACAAGTGTTCGATCCGGAGTTGACACCGGAACGGACGTTCGACACAGTAGCACTCAGAAGCGAACCTGCGTTCGAAGCGGCGCATGGCTGGAGGAACCGACGATGGTGAGCACCGACCGACTCCAGCTGCGCACCTGGTTCCGCGCTCCCGCCGGCCGCCGGGCGCAGCGGCGGCGCGTTCCGCGCGTGGGCGTCACGGGCGTCGCGGTGCTCGCGCTGCTGGTCGGGCTGGGGGCCGGCATCTCCCAGGCCGGCGCCCCCGCGGCCCCTCCGCGCCAGGTGGTCGTCCAAGCCGGCGACACGATCTGGGACCTCGCGCTCGCCCACCTTCCACGCGGCGCCGACGCCGCGACCTACGTGGCCACGGTCGTCGCCACCAACGCGGTCGACGCGGCCCGCCTGCGCCCGGGCACGGTCCTCGACCTCCCCCGCTGACCGCGTCGCGGCGGGGTGCTCAGCGTTCTCGATCGGGGTCGCCGCCCCGCGACTCGAGAGTGCGCAGCTCCCGGGCGAAGTCCTCGCCGGACGTGAAGCCCTTGTAGACGCTGGCGAACCGGAGGTAGGCCACCTCGTGGAGCTCGCGCAGGGCGGCCAGGACGTCCGTGCCCACGGCCTCGGAGGTGATCTCGCGCCGCCCGGCGGCTCGCAGACGGGCTTCGACGGCCGCCGCGGCGTGGCGCACGGCCTCCGGCCCGATGTCGAGGTTGGCCGTCGCCTTGCGCATGCCGCCCAGGACACGCTCGGGATCGAACGGCTCGAGGCGGCCGTCGCGCTTGCGGACGACCAGCGTCGGCATCTCGACGCGCTCCAGGGTGGAGAAGCGCTGGCCGCAGGCCGCGCACTCGCGGCGGCGGCGCACGGTCTCACCGCCCTCGGCCGCGCGCGAGTCGACGACGCGGTCGTCGTCCGCGCCACAGAAGGGGCAGCGCACCTGGAAGCTCCTGTCAGGCCTGAGATTTCCTTGCCTGTGGAGGCAAGCGTGGACAAACGGCGAGAGAGGTCCGTGCCGATGCCGTCCGGTGATCTCCACAGGGTGTGGACCGTTGTGTGGCCAGGCCAGGACTGTCACACGGTCCTGTTACCGTCGCATCATCATGCGATGGCAGCCCATGAATCCACAAGATATTGTGGTGCTAGGCAAATCTTGCGGCCAGATCTTGGGCTCTTCCCCGTCTGTGACCCTTGACCGCGCCGCTGCTGTGGGGCACAGTTCCTGCCACGGAGTTCCACCCCTGTCATTCAGCAGCTCAGGGTTCGACTGATCGGGCTGACGCCAGGGCCAGACGGATCAAGGGACGAACATGGTCACCACTCGCGCCGCGCTCCGGGCTCGCACCGGGGATCGCTCGGGGCTCACGATCGAGCGCTTCTTCACCACGCCCGGCGTGCACCCCTACGACGTGCTCGCATGGGAGCTGCGCGACGCGGTGGTCAAGGACCACAAGGCCGGCACCGCCGGTTCGAGCAGCGCGACGTGGAGTTCCCCGCCGGCTGGTCGATGAACGCCACGACGATCGTGGCGCAGAAGTACTTCCGCGGCACGCTGGGCACGCCGGAGCGCGAGCGCAGCGTCAAGCACATGATCGACCGCGTCGCCGACACGATCACCGGCTGGGGCCTCAAGGACGGCTACTTCGCCGACGGCGACTCCGCCGAGACCTTCAACCCCGAGCTCAAGCACCTGCTCGTCAACCAGATGGCCGCGTTCAACTCGCCGGTGTGGTTCAACTGCGGCGTCGACCAGGTCCCCCAGTGCTCGGCGTGCTTCATCCTGTCCGTCGACGACACGATGGGCTCGATCCTCAACTGGTACGTCGAGGAGGGGACGATCTTCAAGGGCGGCTCGGGCTCGGGTGTGAACCTGTCCAAGATCCGCTCCTCCAAGGAGCGCCTCAAGGGCGGCGGGACCGCGTCGGGGCCGGTCAGCTTCATGCGCGGCGCGGACGCCTCGGCCGGCACGATCAAGTGCGGGGGCAAGACCCGGCGCGCGGCCAAGATGGTGATCCTCGACGTCGACCACCCCGACATCGAGGAGTTCATCTGGTGCAAGCAGCGCGAGGAGCTCAAGGCCCGCGTGCTGGCCGACGCCGGCTTCGACATGGACCTCGACGGCATCGACTCCGCGTCGATCCAGTACCAGAACGCCAACAACTCCGTGCGCGTCAACGACGAGTTCATGCAGGCCGTCGTCGACCACGCCGAGTTCCACCTGAAGGCCGTGCTCACCGGCGACGTCGTGCAGACGCTGGGTGCGCGTGACCTCATGCGCGAGATCGCCCAGGCCGCGTGGGAGTGCGCCGACCCCGGCATCCAGTACGACACCACGATCAACGACTGGCACACCACGCCCAACGCCGGTCGCATCAACGGCTCGAACCCGTGCTGCTTCGTCGGCGACACGCTGGTCGTCACCGTCGACGGGGTCATGACGATCGAGGCCATCCAGAAGGCGGCCGAGGCCGGCCAGGAGCTCCCCGAGATCCTCACGCGCGACCGCGCCACGTACGCGCTGCTACGGCGCCAGGTGGTGCACGCCTGGGTCGCCGGCCAGACCACGCGGCTGGTCGAGGTCTCCCTCGACGACGGCACGCAGGTGCGCAGCACCCCCGACCACCGCTTCCTGGACGTCGACGGCCACTACGTCGAGGCCCAGCGCCTGTGCCTGGGCAAGGAGCTGGTGGGCATCAAGGGCACGGTGCACGTCACCGGCGTGGTGCGCACGACGCTGGCCGAGCCCGTGAAGGTCTACGACATCGAGGTCGACGGCGCCCACAGCTTCGCGGTGGTGTCGGAGGGCGTGGACGGCGGCGTGGTCGTCCACAACAGCGAGTACATGCACCTGGACAACTCGGCGTGCAACCTCGCCTCGCTCAACCTGCGCAGCTTCGAGCAGGGCGGCGTGTTCGACGTCGAGGCCTTCCGGCGCGCGGTCGAGATCATCTTCATCGCGCAGGAGATCATCGTCGGCAACTCCCGCTACCCGACCGAGAAGATCGCGGCCAACGCCAGGGCCTACCGCCAGCTCGGCCTGGGCTACGCCAACCTCGGCGGGCTGCTGATGAGCCAGGGCATCGCCTACGACTCCGCGGTCGGCCGCGCCTGGGCCGCCGCGATCACGGCGCTGATGACCGGCCACGCCTACCGGACCTCCGCGGAGATCGCCCAGGTCACCGGCCCGTTCGCCGGGTACGACGCTGACCGCGAGGGCATGCTGCGCGTGATCGCCAAGCACCGCAACGCGATCAAGGGCATCGACGCCGAGCTCGCGCCCGCCAACATCCTGGCGGCGGCAAAGGAGTCCTGGAACGACGCCAACTGCTCGCGGCCCAGATCCACGGTATCCGCAACGCCCAGGCCACGGTGCTGGCACCGACCGGCACGATCAGCTTCATCATGGACTGCGACACCACGGGGATCGAGCCCGACCTCGGGCTCGTGAAGTCCAAGAAGCTGGTCGGCGGCGGGTCCATGCGGATCGTCAACCAGACCGTGCCGGTCGCGCTCGAGCACCTGGGGTACCAGCACGAGCAGATCGAGGCGATCGTCGGCTACATCGACAACCACGCCACGATCGAGGGCGCCCCCGCCTTCCGCCACGAGCACCTGCCGGTCTTCGACTGCGCGATGGGCCAGCGCTCCATCTCTCCGATGGGGCACGTGCAGATGATGGCTGCAGCGCAGCCGTTCATCAGCGGCGCGATCTCCAAGACGGTGAACCTGCCGGAGTCGGCGACGGTCGAGGACGTCGAGCAGATCTACCTGGAGGGCTGGCGCCTGGGCCTGAAGGCCCTGGCGATCTACCGCGACAACTGCAAGATCGCGCAGCCGCTGGCGATGGCCAAGAAGGTCGACGCCGACGCCAAGGGCGCCGCGACGACCGAGGAGGCCGCGCAGCACGGCATGATCCGCCGCCGTCTGCCCAAGCAGCGGCCCAGCCAGACGATCTCCTTCACGGTCGGCGATGCCGACGGCTACGTCACCGCGGGCGAGTACCCCGGCGACGGCCTGGGCGAGATCTTCGTCAAGCTCGGCAAGCAGGGCTCGACGCTGTCGGGCGTGATGGACGCGCTGGCGATCAGCGTGAGCCTGGGCCTGCAGTACGGCGTGCCGCTCGAGGCCTACGTCAGCAAGTTCATCAACACGCGGTTCGAGCCCTCGGGGATGACCGACGACCCCGACGTGCGCTTCGCGACCTCCCTGGTCGACTACATGTTCCGCAAGCTCGCCATCGAGTACCTCCCTGTCGACAAGCGCGCCCAGCTGGGGATCTTCACGACCGAGGAGCGCACCGCGGCACTCGACGGTGTGGCCCCCCTGCCGGGCAGCCTCCCGCCGGTGGCCGACGCCACGGGCCAGACCGTGCTCCCGGTGGTCGAGCCCACCTCGGTCGACGACATCTACGGCGATGCCCCGTACTGCTACAGCTGCGGCATCCAGATGCAGCCCGCCGGCAGCTGCCACGTGTGCAGCCAGTGCGGCACGACCAGCGGCTGCAGCTAGAGGCGACCCCAGGCAAGGCGATCATCTCATCTGCGTGATGTGTCTGGCGTAAGGCGGGGTAAGACTCACGCTGGACGCCACCGAATCGCACAGTGGGGGTGAGCCGTCCTGGACTACACCGAACGGCTGCGCCGCCTGGCCATCAGCGATCCGCAGCTCGCGGCACGGGGCACCGCGGGCGCCGCGGTCGACCACGGAGGGCTCGACCCGAGGACGCAGGCACTCGTGCGCCTCGGGGCCCTGGTGGCGGTCGGGGGAACCTCTCCCTCCTACGGGGCAGAGGCCGACGCCGCCGTCAGCGCTGGTGCGACCGCCGCCGAGATCGTCGATGTGCTCACGGCGGTCGTCCCCATCGTGGGGATGCCGTGCGTAGTGGCAGCGGCCCCCAGGTTGGCGATGGCACTGGGATGCGAGCTCGAGGGGGTCGCGGAGGACGAACCCGCCGCGTGAACCTCGCGCCTCAGCCGCCGAGGAGCCCCATCGTGGTCGCGATCTCCACGGCCTCGCTGCGCGACGAGGCGCCGAGCTTGCGATAGATCGAGCCCACCTGCGTCGCGACGGTGTTGCGGGACACGAAGAGCCGTTGCCCGATCTCGCTCATCGTGAGGTGGGTCTGCAGGTAGGGGAGGAGCCGCAGCTCCGCCGGGGAGAGTGGCGCGGCGCCAGAAGGCTGGACCTGCGGGGTCTCACTGAGCAAGCGGTGCAGCGCTGCGACCTCGTCGACCAAGGCCCCGAGCGCCGGACGGTGGAGCAGGATGTCGTCGATCTCGCGCAGCAGATGACGGGCTGTCGGGAGGTCGTCGTTGGCGACGTAGACCTTCGCCATGTGCAACCGCGGGCGCACGGCGAAGTGCGGCATCGCAAAGGTCGACGCGGGGCGTGCCCGCATCGCCCGCGTCAGCTGCTGGTTCGCCTCGGCGCGGTCGCCACGGTGCGACGCCAGCCGCGCTGCTGCAGCGAACGCGAGCGCGCTCGTCGCGTAGTCCTCCATCCGGGCCGACTCGACGACGCCGAGTGCGCGCTGCACGAACTCGGCCGCCTCGGCCCAGTCGCCCCGTTCCATGGCGAGCAACGCGAGGTTGGCCTCGCTGATCATGCTCGCATCGGACTCGCCGGTATCGGTTGCGACCGCGGCGGCCTCAAGGAACAAGGCCCGGGCGAGCTCAGCGTTGCCGGCCAGCAGCTGCGCCTCGCCGCAGATGCTGAGCGCCTGGGTGCGCCACGGGCTCCAGGCCGGCTCTTGGGCGATGGCCAGGCTCCCGTCTGCCAGCGCCTGCTCCGGACCGGCCGGGCACATCACCGAGCGGAGCATGGCCCGCGACGAGTCGAACGACGCCGTGCCGTCAACCGGTGCCAGGTCGAAGGACCCGGCGTCGATGATCGCCGCCCAACGCTGGGCTCGCGTGGTCTGGCCCGTCAACACGGTGATCCAACCGGCGATGACGGCGAGCGGGGGATACCCCTCGATCGCCGCGTCGCCGAGGGCCGCCAGCCAGCGCCGGACCGTGGTGAGCTGGCCCGCCTGGTAGGTCGGCAGCGCCAGCGCCGCCACGAGCTGGACGGCGCGATCCGGCTCGGTCGTGCTCAGCAGGTGCTCGATGGCCTTGACCGGCGAGCCGTTGGCCTCGAACCAGTCAGCCGCCCGGAGGTGCAGCTTCGCCAGGTGGTCGGGCTCGACGCGTCGCAGCTCGCTCAGTAGGAACTCGCGGAAGAGCGCGTGGTAGCGGTACCACTCGCGTCGACGGTCCAGCGGGATCAGGAACAGGTTGGACGCTTCCAGGCGACGCAACCGCTCCTGTGCCCCCTGGTCGTCGAGCACCGCGTCGCAGAGCGGGCCACTGAGCTCGTCGAGGACCGCCGTGCGCCGCAGGAACTGCTGCAGCTCCTCCGGTTGCCGACTCAGGGCCTCGCCATACAGGTAATCCGCCACGTAGCGGTCGTCGCCGGAGATCGTCACGACGTCCTCGGCGCCGTCCTGCGCGATCAGCGCCGCGAGGTGCAGGCCGACCGGCCAGCCTTCGGTGCGCTCGGTCACAGCCGCCGCCAACGCCGACGTGAGTGGCACGTTCGCCCGCGAGAAGATGAGCTCGGCACCCTCGGCGTCGAGCGCCAGGTCGCCGGTGACGAGCTCCAGCGTCTCACCCTCGGCCCGCAGTCGCGGCAGGTGCGGCTGCTCCCCACGGCTGGCCGCGACGAGCTGCGAGCCCCGGGGGATGCCCGAGATCGCCACCTCCAGCACGTCGTGGCACGCCGGCGAGCGCAGCTCGTGCAGGTCGTCCAGCATCAGGACGAACGGGTCAGGGCTGGCCTGGAACGCGGAGGCCAGACGCGGCGCGGCGCGGCCGAGCACCGAGACGCCGGACCCTCCGACCTCGGCGGCCAGGCCCTCCAAGCCGGGCGTCGCGCGACCGTAGGCCGATGCCAGCAGCCACACCAAGGTCGCCGGGTCGTCGTCGAAGCGGTCGAGCGAGACCCAGGCGACGCGGCGTGTCTCCGCCTGTGCCCACTCCGCCAGCAGGGTGGACTTGCCGTAACCCGCCGGGGCCGTGATCCCCACGACGCGGCAGTCGCTCCCGCGTGCCTTGGCGATGAGCTCCGCGCGACTCACGACACCCAGGCGAGGTTGCGGCACGGCGAGCTTCGCGCCCAGCAGCAGCGCGTCCAACTCGACCCCCGGGGCGGCGGCGCCCGGAACGTGCGACACGCACTCAGCGTATGGCGTCCCCGGGAAATGCCATCGCAACGGCGTCCAACGCGCGAGTGAACGTTCCAAGAGGCAGGCTGGAGGCTCTGGACACCCACCTGGCCAAGACCGACGCCGTCGTCGTCGGGTCAGGGCCCAACGGCCTGGCCGCAGCCGTGGTGCTGGCTCGCGAGGGCCTGGCCGTCTGCGTCCTCGAGGCCGCCGAGGAGATCGGCGGCGGGACGCGCACCGCGGAGCTCACGGTCCCGGGGGTCCTCCACGACGTGTGCTCCGCCGTGCACCCGTTCGGCGTCGGCTCGCCGTTCCTGCGCTCCCTGCCGCTGGAGGACCACGGCCTGCGCTGGCGCTGGCCGGAGCTCGCGCTGGCGCACCCGCTTGACGACGGCAGCGCCGGCGCGCTGCACCGGGACCTCGACGTCACGTCGGCGGGCCTGGGCGAGGACGGGCCGGCGTGGCGCGGGCTGTTCGGCCCGCTGGCAGCAAGGTTCGACGATCTCGCCGCCGAGCTCCTGCGCCCGCTGCCGCACGTCCCGCGCCACCCGCTGCTGCTCGCGCGCTTCGGCCTGCGGGCCCTGCTGCCGGCGACGGTGCTGGCGCGGCGCTTCCGCACTCCGCGGGCCCGCGCCCTGTGGGCGGGCATGGCCGCGCACATCATCCACCCGCTCTCGCGCCCGACCACGGCCGGGCCGGGGCTGCTGCTGGGCGCAGCCGCCCACAGCGTCGGCTGGCCGGTGGCCGAGGGCGGGTCCCGGGCGATCACCGATGCACTCGCCAGCGTCCTGCGCGCCCACGGCGGCACGATCACGACCGGCGTCACCGTGCGGACCCTGCAGGACCTGCCGCGCAGCCGCGTCGCGCTGCTGGACGTGTCCCCGACCGCGGCGCTGGCGATCGCCGGCGACCGCATGCCGCTGCGGCCCCGCACCGAGCTGCGGCGGTGGCGCTACGGCCCTGCCGCGTTCAAGGTCGACCTGGCGGTCCGGGGCCCGGTGCCGTGGACCGCCGAGGCGTGCCGCCTGGCCGGCACGGTCCACCTCGGCGGCACGCTGGAGGAGATCGTCGCGGCCGAGGCCGCGGTGCACGGCGGCACGCTGCCCGCGCGCCCCTTCGTGCTCGTCGGCCAGCAGCACCTCGCCGACCCGACGCGCTCGGCCGGCGACGTGCACCCGCTGTGGGCCTACGCCCACGTGCCGCACGCGTTCCCCGGTGACGCGACCGAGGTCGTGCTCGACCACATCGAGCGCTACGCGCCGGGCTTCCGCGACCAGATCGTCGCCTGCCGCAGCTGGGGACCGCGGGACCTGGAGGTCTACAACGCCAACTACGTGGGCGGTGACATCGCCACCGGGTCCAACAACCCGCTGCAGGTCGTGCTGCGACCCCGCCCGACGACACGGCCCTACGCGACCGGTGTCCCGGGCCTGTACCTGTGCAGCGCGGCCACCCCACCCGGCGCCGGCGTCCACGGGATGTGCGGCTACTACGCGGCCCGCGCCGCGCTACGGTCGCTGCGCAGCCCCTGGGTGGGCGCATGGTGAGTGGGGCGGACGGAGAAGCGGTGGAGCACGGCGCGTTCGGCGAGGCGGTGGAGCTGGTGGTGGAGTCGGCCCGCACCCAGCCGCCGACCCGCTTCGTCGCGTCGCTGGCCGAGGCCGCCGCCCGGATGGGTGTGCGATCGGTGCGCCTGCTGCTGCCCGACTACGAGGTGCGGGAGCTGGTCGACCTGAGCACACGGGAGCGGTACGCGGTGGATGGGTCCGAGGAGGGCGCGGTGTTCGCGGGCGGCGAGACGGCCCCGAGCGTCGATGGGCAGCGGCTGCTGATGGTCCTGCGCGACGGTGCGACGCGCACAGGACTGCTGGAGGTCTCGCCGTACGAGCCAGCGATCCGGCAGGACCTCGAGCGGTTCGCGGGCGTCGTCGCGGAGGTGCTGCTGAGCCGCGAGCTGGGCACCGACACCATCGCGCTCGCCCGGCGGACGCGCGAGCTCACGCTCTCGGCAGAGATGCAGTGGGCCCTCCTGCCGCCGCAGACGCTGTCCACGGCCGCCATCTGCGCGACCGGCGTGCTGCGGCCGGCGTATCGGTTCGGTGGAGACGTCTTCGACTACGCGCTGGACGACGTGTTCCAGTTCGGGGTCTTCGACTGCATGGGCCACGGCGTGCAGGCAGCGCTCACGTCGGCGCTTCTGATCGGCGCCTACCGCAGTGCGCGACGCCGGGGGCTCGACATCGTGGCGATCGCCCACGAGCTGGACGCCGCCGTCGCCGAGCACCGGCCGCACAGCTACGCGACCGGCGTCGTGGGCACGCTCGACCCCGCGGACCGCGCGCTGCGCTGGGTCTCCGCCGGCCATCCGCCACCGCGCGTGCTCCGGCACGAGCGCCTCCTCCCACCGGCGCCTGCCGGCGCCCTCCCGCTCGGGATGTGGGCCGCGCTGGACAACGACGCTGCGGTGACGAGCGCCGAGGTCGAGATCCTCACGGGCGACGTGGTCGTGCTCCACACCGACGGTGTCGTCGACCCGCGCAACGGGCCCGACGCGCCGACCGAGGAGGACCTGACCGCGATGATCGCCGCGCGCGTCCGCGAGGGTCTGCCGCTGGACGAGGTGGCGCGCCAGACCATGCGGGATGTCGCGGACCGTGCTGCGGGGGACCTGGTGGACGACGCCGCACTCGTCCTCATCTCGCTGCCGGCGCAGCTTTGACTGAGGCCTTCGACGCTCGCGTGCTCGCCGGGCGCTACCGCTTGCTGGAGGGGATCGGCGGCGGCGGCATGGCCACGGTGCACCGAGCCCGCGACGAGGTGCTCCAGCGCGATGTCGCCGTCAAGCTCCTGCGGCCCTGGCTCGCCGACGATCCGGCCGCCGAGGAGCGCTTCCGGCGCGAGGCGCTGCAGGCCGCGAAGCTCAGCCACCCACACATCGTGTCGGTGCTGGACCTCGGGCGCGACGGGGAGGACGACTTCCTCGTCATGGAGCTCGTGATCGGCGAGACGCTGGCGGAGCGCAGCGCGCGCGAGGGCCCGTTCCCGCCCGCGGAGGTGGCCCGGATCGGCGCCCAGCTCGCCGCTGGCCTGGCGCATGCCCACGAGCAGGGGCTCGTGCACCGCGACGTCAAGCCCGCCAACGTGGTCCTCGACGGCCGTGGGGCGCGCCTCACCGACTTCGGCATCGCCAAGTCCGTCGAGGAGGCCGCACACCTCACCGGGACCGGTGTCGTGATGGGCACCGCGGGCTACCTCGCGCCGGAGCAGCTGAGTCAGCACCCGGTCGACGCGCGCGTCGACCAGTTCGCGCTCGGCTGCGTGCTCTTCGAGCTGCTCACGGGGCGGCCGCCGTACGGCACCGGCACCCCGGTCGAAGTTGCGGCGCGTCGGTTCGGCCCCGTCCCGCGCGCTTCCGCGGTGGCGCCCGGCGTGCCCGGCCCGCTCGACGCGATCGTCATGCGGGCGATGGCGTCCGACCCCGCGGACCGCTTCCCGGACGCGACCGCGATGGCCATCGCCCTCCAGCAGGTCGCCACCCAGGTCGTCGACGTGCCGGCCAGCGGGTGGTCGACGGCCGAGGCACCGCCGGTGGGGTCGGGCCGCCGGCGCCACGGCGAGGCCCCGCGCCTCGGGTGGATGGTGGTGTTGGTCGCGCTCCTCGCCGCCGCGGCCCTGATCGGCCTCCTGGCCAGCCGCGATCCCGCGTCGGCGCCAGCACCGGCTGGGCCGCCGGCATCGCCAGGCGCGACCCCGGGAGCCGTGGCGCTGGACGTCGCGGCGCTGAGCTCGTTCGACCCGCAGGGCGACGGCTCCGAGCACGACCGCGAGCTGTCCGCGCTCGTGGACGGCGATCCGGCGACCATGTGGACCACCGACGGCTACAACTCGGCGGCCTTCGGCAACTTGAAGGACGGTGTCGGGCTGGTCGTGGCGCTGCCTCCCGCCACGCGGGTCGCCGGCTTGCGGCTCGAAGGCGTCACGGTCGGCACGCGACTGCAGTTGCGCACAGCGGCCCAGACGCCGTCGCAGGTCGAGGACACGATCGTCGCGGCGGAGACGAGCGCGGGGACCAGCGCCGTCGAGCTGATCCTGCCCGTGCCGCAGGAGGGCGGCGTCCTCCTCGTGTGGATCTCTGGGGACCTGCCGCGCGAGGGCGGGCTTCACCGCGCCGCCGTCGGCGAGCTGTCGCTCCTGCCCGCGGGCTGACGACGCGACCGTGCTGCCTGCTGCCGCCGTGCTGGCCGCCAGGACCGCGTCGTACCGGGCGCGGGCGGGCAGCGACCCGTGGGCGGCGACCGCGCTCGTGCTGGGCGACGGCACGAACGGGCCGGAGCTCCTCGTCATCCGCCGCACCACGCGCGCCGGGGACCGCTGGTCGGGCCACATGGCGCTGCCGGGCGGGAAGCGCGACCCCGGCGAGGAGCCGGCGGCGACCGCGGTCCGCGAGGCCTATGAGGAGGTCGCGATCGCGCTCGATCAGCCGCTGGGCCGCCTCGACGACCACTTCGGCCGGTCGACCTCGAAGCGTGTCGCCACGTTCGTGTTCGCGGTCGAGGGGCTGCCGTCCCCGGTGCCCGGGCCGCTGGAGGTCGAGGAGGCCATCTGGGTCCCGCTGCGGCGGCTCCTCGACCCGGAGAGCCACGGGACCTTCCGCTGGGGAGGCATCGTCCCCGCGCCCGCGTGGCAGATCGACGACGCGACGATCTGGGGCCTGACGCACCGCATCGTCACGCACTTCCTCGAGGTCGCCGACCTGCTGTGACCAACAGAGGCCGAGGCCCGCGGCGGTGAGCGTAGGCTCGCGCCACATCGGGCGAGAAGGAGGCGGCATGTTCGTGCAGGTGATCAGAGGGCGCGCGACCGATCCCGAGGGGCTGCGTGCGCAGTGGGACAGCTGGAAGACCGGTCTCGCCGCCGGTTCGGTGGGCTGGCTGGGCGGCACCGCCGGCGTGACCAAGGACGGCGAGTTCGTGGCGATCGAGCGGTTCGAGTCCGAGGAGGCCGCCCGCGCCAACAGCGACCGGCCGGAGCAGGGCGAGTGGTGGGCCGGGGTGGAGAAGCTCCTGGAGAACGTGCGGTTCGCCGACACGACCGACGTGGTCACGTGGGGCGGCGGCGGCTCGGACGACGCGGGGTTCGTGCAGGTGATGGAGGGCCCGGTCGCCGACCGCGCTGCCGCGACCCAGATGGTGCAGGACATGGAGGGGTCGGCCCCCACGTCCCGCAGCGACGTGCTCGGCGGCCAGAGCGTCCTGCATCGCGACGATCGCTTCACCACGGTCGTCTACTTCGTCGACGAGGCGGCCGCACGCGAGGGCGAGCGCCAGGAGCCGTCGCCCGAGGATGCCGCCCGCTTCGAAGCGATGGAGAAGGCCTTCGGTGAGATCTCCTACCTCGACCTCACCGACCCCTGGCTGCAGTCGCCCTAGGGGAGCACTCCCGCCGCGGCCAGGGCGAGGCGCAGCAGGCGGTCCTGGCCACCGGTCATCTCGGCGGCGACTTCCGGTCCGGCGGCCTCGCTCGGGGTCAGCCACGCAAGGTCCAGCGTGTCCTGCGCCGGGGTGCACTCCCCGTCGCAGGGCGCCAGGAACGCGAGGGCCACCGCGTGCTGGCGGGGGTCGGAGAAGCCGGTGCGCCGGCCCCCGTCGGGGAAGTACTCCACGACCGCGAACGGGGCAGGCTGGGGTGGGAGACGCGGCGCCGCCTCCGGGCCGAGGTCCTTGGCCAGGTGGCGCCACAGCGCGTCGCGGATCGTCTCGCCGTAGAGCACCCGCCCGGACACCACGGCGCGGCTGATCGTTCCGTCCGGGCGCGAGCGCAGCAGCAGCCCCACGCGCTCGACCCGCCCGAGGTGGTCGACGCGCAGCGGCACGGCCTCGACGTACACGATCGGGACGCGCTCGCGCACCTCCGACAGCTCGTCGTCGGCCAGCCAGCGCTGCGCGGTCTCCGTCGAGGACATGGCCCGACGATACGGCCTAGCCTGGGCCTGCTCGTCGAGGGGGCGACGCCCTGGTGATCACTCCAGCTCGATCGCGCGCAGGGCGACGACCCCGGCGCGGTCGACGACCAGCCGGCTGACGGGGCCCTGAGAGGCGAAGCCGGTCGTCGGGAAGAGCAGCGGGATGGCGGGCAGGTCGTCCAGCAGCAGGTCCTCGGCGCGCCGGTAGGCCGCTGTGGCGTCCGCCAGCGTCGGCGCGGCGTCGCCCAACGCGATGAGGGCGTCCACGTCGGCGTTGCTGTAGCCGCCGCTGTTGACCGCCCCGCCGGTCGCGAAGAGCGGTTGCAGGAAGTTCTGCGGGCTGGGGTAGTCCATCAGCCACAGGTTGAGCTGCACCGGCAGCCCGTCGCCGGCGCCGACCGTGGCCTGCACGCCCAGCGTCTCCTCCCACTGGGCGGCGACCGCCTCCAGCAGGGCCGGGTCGTTGCCGGTCAGCACGAAGGGGCCGACCTCGCCGCCGGCCTCGTCCAGCAGCGCCCGGGCGCGCTCCGGGTCGTGGCGGCAGACGTCGCAGAGCGCGTCGCGCCCGCCGGCCGCAGGCGCCACGAAGCCCGTGGCCGGGCGAGCGGCGCCGTCGCGCACCTCCTGCGCCAGCGCCTGGCGGTCCAGCGCCAGCGACAGGGCCTGGCGGATGCGTTGGTCCTCGAGGCCCTCGCCGATCGGGAGGAGCAGGTACTCCAGGGTGGCCGAGGCGGCGGGCACGAAGCTGCCGTCGGCGCTGAGCCGGTCCCACTCGTCGCGCGGTGCCTGGGCGACGTCGACCTCGCCGCCCTCGAACAGCGCCCACGCCTCGGCCTCGTCGGCGTAGACGTAGCGCACGCGATCGACCGGCGGCGGCGGTCCCGCGTAGCCGGGATAGGCGTCGAGGACCAGGCCCTCGCCGCTGTCCGCGGACACCCGCCAGGGCCCGGTGCCGATGACCTCGCCGCTGGGCGCGTCCAGCGTGGCCGCTGCCAGGGGGAAGAACGGGTTGAACGACAGCAGCAGCGGCAGCTGGCTGAAGGGGCGGTCGAGGTGCACGGTGAGCGTGCGCTCGGCGTCGACGTCGACGCGCTCGACCGGCTCCAGGTAGCTGGAGGTGGCGAAGCCGCCGGTGGCTGCCACGGCCCAGCCGTCGGCGACCGCCTGCGCGGTCACGGGTGTCCCGTCGTGGAACGTCCAGCCCTGGCGCAGCTCCAGCTCCCAGGTGGTGGCGTCGAGCTGCTCCACGCTGCCGGCCAGCGCCGGCCGGGGCATCCCCTCGGGGTCGACGATCACCAGCGGCGTCCACAGCTGGGCGAGGATCTCCGAACCGCAGATCTCCAGGTTGTCGGGCGGGAAGAGGGGGCCGGGCGGGCACACGGCCACGCGCACCTCGGTGCGGGCTGCCGCGGGGTCGGTCGTTGCCTGGCTGAGCGGCTCCGCGGGCGGAGAGCTGACGCACGCGGTCAGGGCCGCGCTGACCGCTGCGACCACCAGCGCCGTCCGGCGCATCAGTTGCGCGACGGGTCGGGCGTCGCGGCGACGAAGACGCCGCCCTGGCGGCGCAGGACCCGCGACCACAGCTGGTCGGGCTCGGGCGCGAAGCCGTCCCCGGGCTCGGCGTCGACGATGAACCAGGCGCCTTCCGCGACCTCGGCCTCCAGCTGGTCGGGCGCCCAGCCCGCGTACCCGGCGAACACCCGCACGGCCGTCACGGTGGTCACCGCGGCATCGCTGGCGAGGTCCACCACACCGACGCCGGGGCCGACCTCCTCCCACGCCTCGACGGGTGGACTCAGCGCCTGCGCCAGCCCGATCACCGCATTGGGCTGCACCGGCCCCCCGACGAAGACCACCGCCGGGTCGGCGGCGTGACCGGCCCAGTCCGGCAGCGCGTCGTCCAGCCCCACCTCGCTGGGGCGGTTGAGGACCACGCCCAGCGCGCCCGCTGTCGAGTGCTCCAGCAGCAGGATCACGGTCTCGGCGAAGTTGGGGTCCGTGAGGTCGGGCGTGGCGACCAGCAGCCGCCCCCGATGCGTCTCGGGCTCTGGTTTGTGCATGATTTCACAAATGGGTGGGAAGGGTGCATGCTGCACGGTAGACGACCCGAACGGCTCGGGAAGGATCAGGGGTGCGGCCGCGTTGTACCCGTCGTTGGTAGCCAGCGAAAGGGAAGTTGGAGTTGATCACGAGCAAGACGGTCCCTGAGGACCTGCTGGACCTGTACTTCAACGAGCTGGGCGCGGTGAGCCTCCTCACGGCGGCTGACGAAGTGCGCCTGGCGCAGTTGATCGAGGCCGGCAACGAGGCCGCTGCTGTGCTGGATGCTGTTGAGCCCGGCGCCGACGTGGCAAACCGCCAGGAGCTGGAGCGCGCGGTGCGCGGGGGCCAGGACGCCTTCAACCACTTCGTCGCGGCCAACCTGCGCCTGGTCGTCAACATCGCAGCCAAGTTCTCCAACCGCACGAAGCTGGGCCTCGACGAGCTGATCCAGGAGGGCAACCTCGGCCTGATCCGCGCCGTCGAGAAGTTCGACTGGCGTCGCGGCTTCAAGTTCTCCACGTACGCGACCTGGTGGATCCGCCAGGCGATCCAGCGTGGTATCGCCGCTGGGGAGCGCACGATCCGCCTGCCCGTCGCGATGCACGACGCGGTCGTGAAGATCCGCGCGGCGCGCTCGCGCCTGGAGTCCGAGCTGGGGCGCGAGCCCTCGATCGAGGAGCTGGGGGAGGCGACCCGCCTCACCCCGGACAAGGTCGTGGAGGCCATCGAGTACACGCGCAACGTGGCCTCGCTGGACCGCACGGTCGGCGACGAGGACGACGCCAGCGAGCTCGGTGACTTCGTCGCCGCGGAGCCCGACGCCTTCGTCGAGGAGATCGCGGACCGGCAGATCCGCGACGAGCTGCTGGAGACGATGCACCGCCAGCTCGACGAGCGCAGCATGTACGTGCTGCGGCGCCGCTTCGGCCTTGACGGCGGCCAGCCCCAGACGCTGGACGCGCTGGGCAAGGAGCTGTCCATCTCGCGCGAGTCGGTGCGCAAGATCGAGGGCCGCGCGCTCGAGGCCCTGCGCCGCGAGCTCATCGGCGCCGCCTGACCCGGGCGTAGCCTGCAGGCCCATGGGCGTCCAGCCGCTGGGTCTGCACCACGTCACCGCCGTCGCCGGGGACCCGCAGGGGAACGTCGACTTCTACCTGCGGGTCCTCGGCCTGCGGCTGGTCAAGACCACGGTCAACTTCGACGCGCCCGACACCTATCACCTCTACTACGGGGACACCGCGGGGACGCCGGGGACGATCATCACGTTCTTCCCGTGGCCGGGTGCGCCACGCGGCCGGCGGGGCGCAGGGCAGGCCACCACCGTGAGCTTCGCCGTGCCGCCCGGGTCGATGGGGTGGTGGACACAGCACCTCGCGTCGCTGGGGCACGACGTGAGCGGCGCGGAGGTGCGCCTGGACGGCGACATCGTGGCGCTGACCGACCCCGACGGCCTGGTCCTGGAGCTCGTGGCGTCGGATGCCACGTTCGGGGAGCCGTGGGCCGGGGGGCCGGTGCCCGAGGAGCACGCGATCCGCGGCGTGCACTCGGTGACGTTCACCGAGGACGACCTGGATGCCACGGCCGGGCTGCTGACCGACCACCTGGGCTTCCGGCTGGTCGACGAGTCGGGTGCGCGGGCGCGGTTCGACGTGTCAGAGGGCGGGGCGGGGGCGCGTGTCGACGTGGTCGCCGCACCCGGCGCACCGCGCGGCCTCGTCGCGGCGGGGACCGTCCACCACGTCGCGTGGCGCGCGCCCGACGAGCCCACCGAGGCCTCGTGGCGCGAGGACCTCGTCGATGCCGGCCTGCGCGTGACCGAGATCATCGACCGCCAGTACTTCAAGTCGATCTACTTCCGGGAACCGGGCGGGGTGCTGCTGGAGATCGCGACCGACCCGCCCGGGTTCACCCGCGACGAGCCCCTGATGGAGCTGGGCCGCCAGCTCAAGCTGCCCCCGTGGATGGAACCGCGGCGCGACCAGATCGCGGCAGCGCTGCCGGTCCTGAAGCTGCCGGGCGACCCGGCTGAGGCCGCCGCCAGGCGGACCGAGGTGAGGCCGGGGGCAAACTGCTCCAACGGAACGGTGGAGCTTGGGCCAGATCAGGGTGGAGGGTCCTGGGGCTTGAGCACCGTGGACGCCCACCGCCACGTGTGGCGCGCGGGCGCGGAGGGCAGCGCGACCACGCTGCTGCTGCTGCACGGGACCGGCGGGGACGAGCACAGCCTGCTGCCGCTGGCGGTGGCGCTGGACCCGGGGGCGGCGGTCCTCGCGGTGCGCGGTTCCGTGCTGGAGGGCGCCGTCCCGCGGTTCTTCCGCCGCATCCCGGGCGGTGACAACCCGAACTACCCGTTCACGCTGGACCTCGAGGACCTGCGCGTCCGGACCGAGGTCCTGGCCGACTTCGTGGCGGCGGCGTCGTCGGCCTACGGGTTCGACCCTGCCGGCGTGGTCGCCGTCGGGTTCTCCAACGGCGCGAACGCCGGCGCCGGCCTGCTGCTGCACCGGCCCGATGCGCTGCGCGCCGCGATCCTGGCCAGCCCGAACTGCCCCTGGGACGGGGAACGTGGTGCGCCGGACGCGCTGGCCCACCTGGCCGTCCTCCTCCTCGGCGGCCGCCACGACCCGATCGGCCTGCCGGAACAGGTCGAGCGGCTGGCGGGCGCGTTCGCCGACCGCGGCGCCGCGGTCGCGCTGCGCTGGCACGACGGCGGCCACGAGCTTCCGCCGGCCGCTGTCAGCGTCGCGGGCGCGTGGCTGACGAAGTGGCAGGCCGCGACCGCCGCGGCTCCCTGGGGAGTGGGCTGATCAGGGGTACGGATACGGGTTCGCCACGCAGCCGTGCAGGAAGTACGTCTGCTGCAGCATGACCGGGGCCAGGGCGCCGGTGGAGGGGCAGTCGACGTGGTGGTAGCCCAGCCCGTGGCCGAACTCGTGGTTCAGGACGTAGCCGCGGTAGACCGGGACGTCGGAGAAGTGCGGGACCGCGGTGTTCCAGCGGTCGAGGTTGATCATCGCGCGGCGGCCGTCCCAGCAGGAGACCTCCCCCTCGGTGTCCAGGCCGACCGCGTTGCAGAAGCGGTCGACGGTCGCCGGGCTCGCCAGGACCACGCGGATGTTGGCCTGCGCGGCGTCGTCGACCCGCTGCAGGGCCCACTGGCCGCGCGCGGGCCAGCCGCGCGCCGTGTCGAGCAGCCAGGGCTCGGCGATCGCGGCGAAGTCCTGCGGCTCCCAGCCGGTGCCGGGCTCGACCTCGATGGTGAAGCGGCGCAGCGTGCCGGTGCCGAACACGTCGCTCCCGCCGCCGGCGATGACGAAGCCGTCGGGGCCGGCCACGTCGTCGACTGTGACGGTGTGGACGTAGGCCAGCCCCACGTGGCGCGCGTGGTCGCCGGCGACCACGATGCCGGTGACCTCGACGGCCAGCGGCACGTCGCGCGGCACGTCCGCGGGGATGCGGCCGGCCTCCCAGCGCGCGGTCGCTCCGTCGAGGGTGGTCGTGCCCGGGACTTCGCGCCCGCCGAGCCGTACGCCGAACCCCGCGCCGGTGAGGGGCTGGTCGGCGGCGACGGCGAACGCGAGCTCGGCGAGGGTGGCCCCGGCTGCCGGGTCGGGCACCGCACCGGGGGCGTGCGGACCGTCGAGGCGTGCGACGGCGGCGTCGGCGACCACCGCATCGGGTACGGCATTCGTGCCGCCGAACGCGAGCAGCAGATCGGGTGCCCCAGCCGCGACGGCGTCGCGGGCGTCCTCGGTGAGGGTTCCGGCAGCGACCGGCACGAGCGGCGCCCGCAGCTGCGCGGCCAGCGGGCCGGCGGCCAGAGCGTCGGCGATGGGCGCCTGGGCCGTGAGGGCGGCGGCGGAGCCTGGCTCCAGCCACGGCAGCACAGCGGACGCCAGCGCCGCGGGCTGGTCGGTGTCGATCGTGGTGGGCGTCGCGTCGGTGAGGTCGGCGACCTGCGCGACGACGGCGTCGTCCATGGGTCCCAGCAGCAGCGTCGGGCCGGCGCCGAGCAGCGCGTTCCGCGTGGAGTCCGGCAGGGCGTCCGGGGGTGTCAGCAGCAGCGGGGCGCCGTGCACGGCGGCGACGACCGCACCCTCCAGCGCCGGCCACTCGAGGTCGCCGCGCGCCACCACGGCCCCCAGGGTCGTCCCCCCGCCCGGGACCAGCGCGGCCAGCTCCGCCGCGGTGGCGTAGCGGTCGGCGCCGGCGTGGCGCTGGACGGCGAAGCCGAGGGCGCTGACGTCCTCGGCGACTTTCTCCGCGAGCGCGGCCACACCCCCGAGCAGGTGCACCGTCCCCCCTGCCTTGAGGACGCGCTGGAGCTCCTGGGCGGCGAGCGGGTGGAGGCTGTCGGTCCAGGTCAGGAGCACCGGCCCCCCGAGCGCGGCCGCGGCCGGGGTCGCCGCGAGCGCGTCGGCGAAGCCGTCGGCACGGGCGAGGAACACGTGCTGCGCTGCCTGGTCCAGCGGCAACAGCTGTTGTGCGATCGCGATCGCGGTCTCCACGCGGTCCCCGCCGGCCACGCGCTCCGCGGTCACCGCGGACCCATCGACGCTCCACGTCCGCTCGACCACCGCGCCGTCCGGCGCGATCGCCTGCACGGTGATGCTGTTGCCTCCGTGCGCCAGCGTCGCTGGCGCGGTCACCCGCAACCCCGCCGCCTCCGCCACCACGGTCGTCGGCACCGCCACGCCGTTGACCGTCACCGTGGCGACCGCCCCGGGTGCCACCCCCACCACCAGCGCGTCGATCATGGCCTCCCCCGCGAGGACCACCGCCCACGGCGCCGGCAGGGGATCCACGACCTCCGCGACGACCGGTGCCTGCGCAAAGCTCTGCGAGCCAGCGTCGACCGCCGGTTCCGCCCCCGCCGGGACGACCGCGCCGACGGTCAACGCGACGACGAAGAGCACCACCCGTGTCCGCATCGCCGCGAGTCTGGCACCGCCCCGGCGGCGATCGTGGGAGGCGCGACGGGTGCCTGGGGAGGTCCAGCCGGCCGAGGTCGCGGCCGTGATCACCGCCCTGGCGCGGACGTGCGGGTCGTGAGCCAGAGGTGGGGATTGCCCTCGCTCAAGGTGAGGTAGGCAGTGGCGTCGGCGGTGTAGGCGAGGGATTCGGACTGCGTCTCGGGAGCGGCGGGAACCTCGTGCGCAGGCCAGGTCGGGAAGGTGCGCACCGGGGCGCTCGGGTCGGGGGCGACGAACTCGGCGACGTGGTCGTACGTGCGCACGGCGACGCGCCCCGCGGCCGCATCGGCGGCGGTCACCACCACGCCGAGGGCGAACGCGATCACGGGCAGGCGCGGGCCCGGGAAGCTGACCGGGCCGAGGTGCGTCAGCGGTCCGTCGGCCCAGGCCTCCGCGGCGAAGAGCTGGGCACCCGGGCCGTCGACCGCGTCCTGCTTGGTGATGATCAGGGGGAGTCCGGACTCGTCGACCAGGAGGGCCTCGGCATTGACCGGTCCGGTCGGGTAGGTGAGCGCGATCACCGAGACCTCCGCCGAGGCAGGCACCCCTGCCGTGAGGTCGGGCTCCACGAGGCGTGCGACGGTGACCTGCTGGCGCTCGGCGTCGTTGTCGCCGATGTCGCCCACGAACAGGCACGGGGTCGCGTCGCCCGGCGCGCAGGGCCCTGCGGCGAGCGCCTCGGCATCGCGGGCCGTGAACCCCTCCAAGACGACCGCGCCCAACGTCGCGCCGTCCGCGGCGAGGGCCCAGACGCGGTCGGCGCTCCCGTCGCCGACCACCCACCACACCCCCGGGTTGCGCCGCGACGCCACCAAGCCCGACGCCTCCGGCACCGCGGCGACGTCGTAGTCCCCGACGTCCGCCGGGCTCCCGTAGCACCCCAGCGGGTCGGAGCAGGCCTGCCCGGGCGGGACCGCCGGGTCCGTCGCGGGGGTCATCCGCGGCGGCGTTTCGGTCGCGACGGTCGCCGGAGGCGTGGTCGGCGGCGGGATCGCGGGGACCGCCGGTGCGGTCGTCGGAGCGGCCAGGGCCGTGGCGTCGGGGTCCGGCGACGCGGTAGGGGGCAGCGCCGCGCCCGGATCGCACGCCGCCAACGCCACCGCGCACACGATCACCCACAACACTCTCAGGCGGCCAGGCACGACCCACGATGGTGTCACGCCTCCGGGGTGGTGTCGTAGCGCGGCGCTACCGTCCGAACCGATGTTCGATCGGGATCCAGCGGCGTGGGGGTGGCTGGCTGAGCTGAATGCCCCGCAGCGGGCGGCCGTGCTGCACGGCGACGGGCCCCTGCTGATCCTGGCGGGGGCGGGGACCGGCAAGACCGCGACGCTGGCCGCGCGCGTCGCGCGGCTGCTGGCGGACGGCGTGGCGCCGCCTCGGATCCTGCTGCTGACGTTCACACGCCGCGCCGCCGACGAGCTGCGGCGCCGTGCGGAGCTCATGGCCGCGCGCACCGGCGCGGACCCCGGGCAGCACTCGGGCAAGGTCGTCGGCGGGACGTTCCACGCCGTCGCCAACCGGCTGCTGCGCCGCCACGGCGATGTGCTCGGCCTGGGCTGCGACTTCGGCGTGCTGGACCAGTCGGACGCGGCCGACCTCATCGACCTGGTGCGCGACGATCTGGGCGCGGCGACCGGCCGGAGGCGGTTCCCGCGCAAGGGGACGCTCGCGGCGGTCTACAGCCGCATGGTCAACGCGCGCGAGAAGGTGGGCGACGTGATCGCCCGCGAGCACCCCTGGGCGGTCGACCACACCGACACGATCGCCGAGGTCCTGCGCGGCTACGTCGCCCGCAAGCGCGCCCGCCGGCTGCTGGACTACGACGACCTCCTGCTCTGGTGGCGGGCGCTGCTGGACGTCCCCGGGATCGGCGACGAGGTCGGCCAGGCCTTCGACCACGTGCTGGTCGACGAGTACCAGGACACCAACGCCCTGCAGGCCGAGATCCTCTCGGCGCTGCGCCGCAGCAACCGCAACCTCACCGTGGTCGGCGACGACGCCCAGGCGATCTACGCGTTCCGCGCGGCCACCGTGGAGAACATCCTCGGCTTCCCCGACCGGTTCCCCGGCGCGACGGTGATCGCGCTGGAGCAGAGCTACCGCTCGACGCAGGGGATCCTCGACGTCGCCAACGCGGTGATCGCCGAGGCGCCCGAGCAGTGGGACAAGGCGCTTTGGTCGCAGCTGCCGCCCGGGCCCCGACCGCGACTGCACACCTGCAGCGACGAGGCCGAGCAGTCCGACCGCGTCTGTGACGCCGTGCTGGCCGCCCGCGAGGAGGGGCTCGAGCTGCGCGACCAGGCCGTGCTCGTGCGCACCGGCCACCACACCGCGCACCTCGAGCTCGAGCTCGCGCGCCGTGGGATCCCGTTCGTGAAGTACGGGGGCCTGAAGTTCCTGGAGGCCGCCCACGTCAAGGACGTGCTGGCCGTGCTGCGGATCCTCGACAACCCCTTCGACGAGGTCGCGTGGTTCCGGGTCCTGCAGCTCGTGGAGGGCATCGGCCCGCGCGGCGCCCGCAAGCTCATGGTCGCGCTGGGCCTGGACGGCACCGACCCCGACGTGCAGGCGATCGAGCCCGACCTCGCGACCCCGCTGGCGCGCCTGCTCACCGCGCCGCCGCCGGTCCCGCTGGCCGCGCGCGACGAGCTCGGCGGCCTGGTCGACGCGCTCGCTGACTGCAGCTCCGGCCCGCCGGTCGCGGTCCAGCTGGAGCGCATCCGCGGCTGGTATGCGCCCATCTGCGCGCGCATCCACGGCGACGCCGCGCTGCGGCTGTCAGACCTCCAGCAGCTCGAGGTGGTCGCGGGCGCCGCGCCCGACCGGCGCCGGTTCCTCGACGACCTCGTGCTGGACCCGCCGGCCTCGACCAGCGACCTCGCCGGTCCGCCGCTGCTCGACGAGGACTGGCTGGTGCTCTCGACCATCCACTCCGCCAAGGGCCTGGAGTGGGAGCGCGTGCACGTCCTGCACTGCACCGACGGCCACATACCGTCCGACATGGCGACCGGCAACGACGCCGAGATCGCCGAGGAGCGCCGCCTGCTCTACGTCGCGCTCACCCGCGCCAAGCGCGGCCTGGACGTCTACGCGCCGCTGCGCTACCACCACGACCGGCTCGGCATGGGCGACCGCCACAGCTGGGGGCAGCTCTCGCGCTTCCTCACAGGCGCCGCCCGCCCGCTCCTCGAACCGGTCGGCCCCGCCTACCCCCTGACCCGTGACGTCCCGGTCCCCGCCGCCGGCCGCGCCGCCGCTCACGCCATCGACGCCCTCCTCGACGACCTACTCGGCTGACGGTCGGGCGCGGCGGCTCTGGCTACGCCGGCCGGGACCGCCCGGCGGCGACGCCCTCGGCCCAGTCTCTCCAGCCCACGTGCAGCTCGGGGACAGCGAGGAGGCGGGGGGCGGAGGCGTGGTCGCGGTGCCAGATGACGGCGACGTCGCGGACCGTCAGGCCGTGGTCCGGGCGGTGCAGGACGGTGATGGGGTCGCCGGCCACGACCTCGCCCTCGGTGAGGATCCGCAGGTAGGCGCCGGGGCGGTCGGCCTTCGCGAAGCGCGGTGGGAAGAGGCGGTCGCCCATCGCGAGGCCGAGCTTGAAGCAGGGGATGCGGGGCTGGCACACCTCGAGCACCGCGGTCCCGACCTGCCACTGCTCGCCGACCGACGGCGCCGCTCGCGTCGATGCCGCGGGTGGTGAGGTTCTCGCCGAACGCGCCCGGCGCCAGGGTTCTCCCGAGCTCCGCTGACCACCACGCGGCGTCCTCGGACGCGTAGGCGTAGACCGCCTTGTCGGGGCCGCCGTGGACGCTGCGGTCGGCTTGGTCGTCACCGTCGACGTTGACGCCGCGCAGCTCGCGAGGCCCGGTCACGGGCGACTTGCGGATCGCCGTGACGACCTCGCGGCCGAGCCAGTCGTAGGGCGTGGGCGTGCCCACGTTCAGCGAGACCAGCTCGCCGTGCTGCAAGGTGTAATCATGTAAGTAGACTCGCTTCCGACACTCACGAAGGAGGGTGCCATGGGCGCGCAGGACGTGGCGGCACAGGCCGCTGGGAGTGTGGTCGGAATCGGGCGTCACGGCCGCGGGAGCGGGTTCGTGCTGACCGACGGGAGCGTGGTCACCAGCGCGCACAACCTGCGCGGCGAGGAGGTCACCGTGAACTTCGACGGCGGGCGCTCCGTCGTCGGGACCGTGAAGGGCGTGGACGCCGATGGCGACCTCGCCGTGGTCGCGGTCGACACGGCCGGCGCGGCCGCCCTGGAGCTCGGCGACGGCGACGCGCTGGCGATCGGCGCGGAGGTCGTGTCGCTGTCCGCCCCCGACGGCGGCCTGCACGCGAACGCCGGCAGCGTGTCCGCGACGGGGCGGCGCTTCCGCTCCTACACCGGCCGCCCGGTGTCGGGGGCGGTCGAGCACACCGCGAACCTGCCGCACGGCGCGTCGGGCGGGCCGGTCACCGACGCCTCGGGCAAGGTCGTCGGGATCAACACCCACCGCACCGGCCAGGGCTTCTACCTCGCCCGGCCCGTGACCGCGGCCCTGCGCGAGCGCCTCGAGGCGCTCTCCCGCGGCGAGTCGCCGAGCCGCGCGCGCCTCGGCGTCGCGCTGGCCCCGCCGCACGCCGCCCGCCAGCTGCGCGAGGCTGTCGGCCTGGAGGCCCGTGACGGCCTGCTGGTAACCGGCGTCGAGGACGACGGCCCGGCCAGCCGCGCCGGCATCGCCCGCGGCGACCTGCTGGTCGCGGCCGGCGACCGCCCGCTCGCGACCGCCGACGACCTCTTCGCCGCCCTCGAGCAGGCCCAGGGCAGGCTCACGCTGACCGCTGTGAGAGGCACCGAGGAGCGAAGCGTCGACGTCGACCTGGCGGCCACCGCCGGCTGACACACCCCGGGCGTAGCGTGCGGGCCATGACGCAGGCCCGCACCTACCCCACCGGGGTCCCCTGCTGGATCGACGTCCACACGCCCGACCCCGACGGCGCGGCGCGCTTCTACGGGGAGCTGATGGGCTGGACGCTCACCGACGCCGCCCCGCCGGGAGGGGGCTCCTACCTGATCGCGACGCTGGACGGCCAGGACGTCGCCGCGATCGTCGCCTCGGAGAACAGCCCGGCGGTCTGGAACACCTACGTCGCGACCGCTGACGCCGACCGCACCGCCGAGCGCGTCGGGGCCGCCGGCGGCGAGGTCATGAGCCCGCCGGCCGACGCCGGCGACGCCGGACGCTGGGCCATCGTCCGCGACCCGACCGGCGTGGCGTTCCGCCTGTGGCAGCCGGGCCGGCGGCGAGGCGCGCAGCTGACCAACGCGCCCGGCGCCTGGAACTTCAGCGACCTCCACACCGACCAGCCCGACACCGCGCTGGCCTTCTACGCCGACGTCTTCGGGTGGGAGGTCGACCTGCTGGACTTCGGCGAGGGCCCCCCGGCGCGGATGGTGCGCCAGCCGGGGTACGGCGACCACCTCGCGGCGACGGTCGACCCCGGCATCCACGACCGCCAGGACGGCATCTCGGCCCCGCCCGGCTTCGCCGACGCGATCGCCTGGGTCGCCGCGCTGGAGCCCGGCGAGGCGCCGCACTGGCACGTGACGTTCGCCGTCGAGGACCGCGACCTCACGCTGGAGCGCGCCGCGCACCTGGGCGCCACCGTCGTCGGCGCGCCCCGCGACACCGCCTGGACGCGCGACGCCACCCTCCGCGACCCGGCCGGCGCGGTCTTCACCGTCAGCCAGTTCACCCCGCCGCAGGGGTAGCGTCAGCCGCTCGGCAGCACCTGGACGGTGAGGAGGCCGTCGCTGCGCCAGTGGGCAGGGGCCCGGCCGAGCTCGCGCTTGAAGGCACGGCTGAAGGCCTCGACGGACTCGTAGCCGACCTGGGAGGCGATCTCGGCGACGCCGAGCTGAGTGGTGCGCAGCAGGCCGGAGGCGAGGCTCAGCCGCCACTCGGTCAGGTAGCGGATCGGCGGGCGGCCGAGCAGGTCGCGGAAGCGTTCGACCAGCACCGTGCGCGACGCGGCCACACCGCGGGCGAGGTCGGGCACGGTCCACGTGCGTGCCGGGTCGGCGTGCAGCAGCGCCAGCGCCCGGCCGACGACGGGATCGCGCAGTGCGGCCAGCCAGCCGCTGACCTTGGCGTCGCCGCTCTCGAGGTACAGGCGCAGCACCTCGGTGAAGAGCAGCTCCGGCAGTCGCTGGGTCATGCGCGACGCCCGCGAGAACGACTGCGAGGCCATGACCGCGTACTCGACGCTGGCCGCCACCCAGGTCGCGGCCGGGCCGGCCGGCGGGTGCACGACGAACAGCGGCGGGAGCGCGCGCAGCACCGGGTCGAAGAGCAGCGCGTCGCCGCCGAGGTAGCCGCACACGACCACCGTGTGCTCCCCGTCGCCGCCATGGTCGATCGTCGGGAAGGTGCTCCACGGTGGCAGCGGCAGGAGGTCGAAGATCGAGACGGGCGGGGTACCGGGCGGCGCACCGATCGTGTGCGCGTCGCCGTAGGGCATCACCACGACGTCGCCCTCGCGCAGCGCGAACGGCCGCCCGTCGCGCTCGAGCGCGATCTGGCAGTGCCCCCGCCCGATGATGTGGAACAGGCACAGGCTCTTCGTGCCCGGCAGCACGGTCGCGGCCAGGTCCTGGCCGGGCGGCGAGGTGTACGCCCAGGGCTCGCGGAAGTCTGAGTGCAGGAAGATCGCCCCGCCCAGCCGCACCAGGTCCAGCACGTCGGCGACGACGCCGAAGGGATCCGGCGCCTCGGTCATGCGGTGCGGCGTCTGGGTCATTCCCGTGGCGACCTCCGCGGCGGATCGTAGCCACAGCAACCCATCCGCCCTTCAGAGAGGAACCGTCATGCCCCGTTACGTGATCGAGCGCGAGCTGCCCGGCGCCCACCGCCTCAGCGCCGACGAGCTGGCCGCAATCAGCAAGACGAGCAACGGCGTGCTCGCCGGGATGCCCGACGTGCAGTGGGACCACAGCTACGTGGCCGAGGACAAGATGTACTGCGTCTACGTCGCCCCCGACCCCGACCTCGTGCGCGAGCACGCCGCCCGCGGCGGCTTCCCGGCCAACCGCGTCGCGCAGGTCGCCGGCGTGATCGACCCCACCACCGGAGGGCGCTGACCCCTCTAGCCGAGAAGCTCGGTCTTCGCGCGCTTGGCCGCTCGGCCGCGCACGGTCTGGTCGAGCTCGACCTTGCGGATCCGCACCGCCTTGGGCGTCACCTCGACGCACTCGTCGGTGCGGATCCACTCCAGGGCCTGCTCCAGGGCCATGACGCGAGGCGGGGTCAGGCGCACCAGCTCCTCGCCGGTCGAGGAGCGGATGTTGGTGAGCTTCTTCTCCTTGGTGGGGTTGATGTCCATGTCGTCGTGGCGGGCGTTCTCGCCGACGACCATGCCCTCGTAGACCTGCTCGCCCGGGCCGATGAAGAGCGTCCCGCGCTCCGACAGCGACTGCAGCGCGTTGCCCGTGGCCGCGCCGGTGCGGTCGGCGACCAGGGACCCGGTGGGCCGGGTGCGCAGCTCGCCCAGCCAGGGCTCGAAGCGGTCCAGGACGTGGTGCAGCACACCCGTGCCGCGCGTCTCGGTGAGGAACTCCGTGCGGAAGCCGATCAGCCCGCGGGTGGGCGCGAGGAAGTCCATGCGCACCCAGCCGCTGCCGTGGTTGCTCATGCGCTCCATGCGGCCCTTGCGCAGCGCCAGCAGCTGCGTGACGACGCCCACGTACTCCTCGGGGACGTCGATCGTCACGCGCTCGATCGGCTCGCAGCGCACGCCGTCGACGTCGCGCGGGATGACCTGGGGCTTGCCGACGGTGAGCTCGAAGCCCTCGCGGCGCATCGTCTCGACGAGGACGGCCAGCTGCAGCTCCCCGCGGCCGTTGACCTCCCAGGTGTCCGGGCGCTCCGTCGTCGCCACGCGGATCGAGACGTTGCCGACGACCTCGGCGTCCAGCCGCGAGCGCAGCAGCCGCGCGGTCAGCTTGTCGCCGTCGTGGCCCGACAGGGGCGAGGTGTTGATGCCGATCGTCATGGCGAGCGTCGGCTCGTCGACGTGCAGGCGCGGGAGCGCGACCGGCTGCTCGGCGTCGGCGAGGGTGTCGCCGATCGTGATGTCGGCGATGCCGGCGACCGCGCAGAGCTCGCCGGCCGTGACGGTGTCGACCGGCAGCCGCTCCAGGCCCTCGGTGGTGTAGAGCTCGGTGACCTTGACGGTCTCCACGGCACCGCCGTCGCGGAACCACGCCACGTTCTGGCCGCGCTTGAGCGTGCCGGCCTGCACACGGCACAGCGCGAGCCGGCCGACGTACAGCGAGGCGTCGAGGTTGGTCACGAGCGCCTGCAGCGGCGCGTCGGGAACGATCCGGGGCCCCGGGATGGCGGCCAGCAGCGCGTCGAAGAGCGGCCCCAGGTCGGTGCCCGGGACCGCGAGGTCGGTGGTGGCCGTGCCCTTCTTGGCGTTGCTGTAGACGATCGGGAACTCGATCTGGTCCTCGCGCGCCTCGAGGTCGAGGAACAGCTCGTAGACCTCGTCGATGACCTCCTTGATGCGCGCGTCCGGACGGTCGATCTTGTTGATCACCAACACGACCGGAAGGTCGGCCTCCAGGGCCTTGCGCAGCACGAAGCGGGTCTGCGGCAGCGGCCCCTCGGAGGCGTCGACCAGCAGCAGCACGCCGTCGACCATCGCCAGGCCGCGCTCCACCTCGCCGCCGAAGTCGGCATGGCCCGGCGTGTCCACGATCGTGATCTTGTGCTCGCCCAGCCGCACGGCGGTGTGCTTGGCGAGGATCGTGATGCCCTTCTCGCGCTCCAGGTCCATGGAGTCCATGACGCGGGTGCGGACATCGGAGTGGGCCCGGAACACGCCGGACTGGTGGAGCATCGCGTCGACCAGCGTGGTCTTGCCGTGGTCGACGTGCGCGACGATCGCGACGTTGCGCAGGTCCTCGCGGATCACGCGAGCGCCGTCTGGTCGTGCAGGCGGGCGCGCAGCGCCGCGTAGCCCGGCTTGATCACGTAGTTGATGAGCGCGAGGCGGTCCTCGAAGGGCCAGAACGCGCTCTTCATCCCGTTGAGCGTGAGCCACTCGAGGTCGTCCAGGCCCAGCTCGAAGGCCTTCGACACGGCCTGCATCTCCGACGACAGCGTGACGTCGCTCATCAGCCGGTTGTCGGTGTTGAGCGTCACCCGGAAGCGCAGGCGGCGCAGGAGGTCGAAGGGGTGCTCCTCGAGCGATGCCGCAGCCCTGGTGTGGACGTTGGAGGTCGGGCACATCTCCAGCGGGATGCGGCGGTCGCGGACGAACTGCGCGAGGCGCCCCAGCTTGGGCGGGTTCACCGAGGTGTCGATGTCGTCGACGATGCGCACGCCGTGCCCCAGGCGCTCCGCCCCGCAGAACTGGATCGCCTCCCAGATCGAGGGCAGCCCGAACGACTCGCCGGCGTGGATCGTGATGTGGAAGTTCTCACGCTGGATGTAGTGGAAGGCGTCGAGATGGCGGCGTCGGCGGGTACCCCGACTCCGCGCCCGCGATGTCGAAGCCGACGGTCCCGGCGTCGCGCCAGCGCACCGCCAGCTGCGCGATCTCGTGCGACAGCGCCGCGGTGCGCATCGCCGTGACCAAGCACCCGACCTTGATGCCGCGGTCCTTCGAGCCCCGCCGGAACCCGGCCAGCACGGCCTCCATGACGTCGTCGAGGGACATCCCGCTCTCGGTGTGCAGCTCCGGGGCGAAGCGCACCTCGGCGTACACCACGCCGTCGGCGGCCAGGTCCTCGGCGCACTCCGCGGCCACGCGCTCCAGCGCCTCGGGGGTCTGCAGGACCCCGACCGTGTGCGCGAACCCCTCGAGGTAGAGCTCCAGCGACCCTCGCGAGGCGCCTGCGGTGAACGCGCGCTGCAACTCCGCGGCGTCGGTCGTCGGCAGGCCCGCGTAGCCGAACTGGTCGGCCAGCTCGATCACGGTCTGGGGGCGCAGGCCGCCGTCGAGGTGGTCGTGCAGCAGCACCTTGGGCGCCAGGCGGATCGTGTCGAGGTCCAGCATGGAGCGACGATACGCCTCCAGCCGCTGGCGCTGGACCCTGACGTCGCCCGCTATCTCGCAGGAGTCCGTCGCGCTGGGCTACGGCCCGTACGAGGACCTCGACCCGCCGTCGGCACGCGCGCAGTACCTGCAGATCGTGGCGCTGCGGCGCGGCCCGGGGTACGTCGAGGAGCCGGTGGCCGCGGTCGAGGACCGCTCGGCGGACGGGGTGCCGGTGCGGGTCTACACACCGCTGGCGCGCACGCCGGGGGAGCAGCAGCCTGCGCCGGTCGTGGTGTTCTTCCACGGCGGCGGGTTCGTGATCGGCGACCTGGAGTCCCACGACGGCATCGGCCGCGCGCTCGCCAACGGCGCCGGCGCGGTGGTCGTGAGCGTGGACTACCGCCGTTCTCCCGAGCACCGCCACCCCGCGCCGATCGACGACTGCTGGACGGCGACGCGCTGGGTCGCCGCAAACGCGGAGGAGCTCGGCGGCGACCGGGCGCGCCTCGGGGTGGCGGGCGACAGCGCGGGCGGCAACCTCGCCGCGGTGGTCGCGCGGCGCGCGCGGGACGCAGGAGGGCCGGCGCTGGCGGCCCAGCTGCTGGTCTACCCCGTGTGCGACTGCGGGATGAGCCAGCCGTCGTACGCCGAGCACGCCGAAGGCTACGGGCTCAGCGCCGCCACCATGGCGTGGTTCCTGGGCCACCACGGCGGCACGGCCGCCGACCCCGACGCGTCACCGCTGGCGTGCACCGACCTCGCCGGCCTCCCGCCCGCCGTGGTGACCACCGCCGAGTTCGACCCCCTGCGCGACGAGGGCGACGCCTACGCCCGCGCGCTCGCGGACGCCGGCGTGGAGGTCCGCCACCTGCCCCACCCGGGGCTGGTGCACGGCTACCTCGGCATGGTGTCGATCCCCGCCGCGCAGCGCGCGATCGCCGAGGACCTCGCCGCCCTCACCGCGCTGGTGACCCGCTGAGGACCCCGCGGCCGCGCCCTGAGGTGGGCGGCCGCCGGATCTGAGGTCGCGCGCGGCGTGTTTGAGGTCGCGGTCTCACGAGGCAACCGCGAGAATCGGCACATGGCCACCAACAGCTTCGACGCGCAAGGGACGCTGGACGTCGGCGGGACGCAGCACACGATCTGGCGTCTCGCGAAGGTGGGTGTCGACCACACGCGCTTGCCGTACTCGCTGCGCATCCTGCTGGAGAACCTGCTGCGCACGGAGGACGGCGCGAACATCACCGCCGAGGACGTCCGCGCGCTCGCGGATTGGGACCCGGCTGCGGAGCCGTCCAAGGAGATCCTCTTCTCGCCCGCGCGGGTGCTGATGCAGGACTTCACCGGGGTGCCCGCGGTGGTGGACCTGGCCGCGATGCGGGAGGCTATTGCGGAGCTGGGCGGTGACCCCACGCGGATCAATCCGCTGATCCCCGCGGACCTCGTGATCGACCACTCGATCCAGGTCGACAGCTTCGCGGTCCCCGACGCCTTCCGCCGCAACGCGGAGCTGGAGTTCCACCGCAACCTCGAGCGCTACCAGTTCCTGCGCTGGGGTCAGCAGGCCTTCGACACGCTGCGGGTGGTGCCGCCGAACACCGGCATCTGCCACCAGGTCAACCTCGAGTACCTGGGCCAGGTGGTCTTCCGCGGCAAGGACGGCACGGCCTATCCCGACTCGCTGCTGGGCACCGACAGCCACACACCGATGATCAACGGGCTGGGCGTGCTGGGCTGGGGCGTGGGCGGGATCGAGGCCGAGGCCGCGATGCTCGGCCAGCCCGTGTCGATGCTGATCCCGCAGGTCGTCGGCGTCGAGCTGGTCGGCGCGCTGCCCGAGGGCGCCACCGCCACCGACATGGTCCTGACCGTCACCGAGATGCTGCGCGCGCACAGGGTCGTCGGGAAGTTCGTGGAGTTCTACGGGCCGGGCGTCGCCAACGTGCCGGTCGAGAACCGGGCGACCATCGGCAACATGTCGCCGGAGTACGGCTCCACGGTGACGATCTTCCCGATCGACGAGCAGACGCTGCGCTACCTGCGGTTCACCAACCGGCCGCCGGAGCTGGTCGGCCTCGTCGAGGCCTACGCGAAGGAGCAGGGCCTCTGGCACGACCCCGATCGCGAGGCGCCGCGCTACTCGTCCAGGCTCACGCTCGACCTTTCCGCGATCGTGCCGTCGCTGGCCGGCCCCACGCGGCCGCAGGACCGCGTGCGCCTTGACGAGGCCAAGCGCAACCTGCGCGAGGTGCTGCCGCACTGGACGGGACCGGTGGCCGGGACGCTGGACTCCGGCGTGGCCGAGACCTTCCCGGCCTCCGACCCGGTGTCGGTGTCGCCCGAGGCCATGCCGGAACGGGCCTCGGTGCCCGTCGAGGTGACCCTGGAGGGCGGCGAGGCTGTGCAGCTGGACCACGGGCACGTGGTGATCGCGGCGATCACGTCGTGCACGAACACGTCCAACCCGGCGGTGATGATCGCCGCGGGCCTGCTGGCCAAGAACGCCGTCGACCGCGGCATGGACCGCAAGCCATGGGTCAAGACCTCGCTGGCCCCCGGATCGCGGGTGGTCATGGACTACTACGAGCGCGCGGGCCTGGTGCCCTACCTCGAGAAGCTCGGCTACAACCTCGTCGGCTACGGGTGCACGACCTGCATCGGCAACTCCGGCCCGCTGGCCGCCGAGATCAGCGCCGCCATCGCCGAGCACGACCTCGCGGTCTGCTCGGTGCTGTCCGGCAACCGCAACTTCGAGGGACGAATCAACCCCGACACCAAGCTGAACTACCTCGCGTCGCCCCCGCTGGTGGTGGCCTACGCCCTCGCGGGGACGATGGACGTGGACCTTCTCAACGAGCCGCTGGGCGCCGGGACCGGCGGGTCGCCGGTCTACCTGCGCGACATCTGGCCGACCAACGCGCAGATCCAGGACGTGCTCGAGGACGCCGTCCAGTCGGAGATGTTCGCCGCCGCCTATGGCGCGGTCTTCGAGGGCGACGAGCAGTGGCGCGGCCTCGACACCCCTCCCGGTGACCGCTTCGCCTGGGAGGACTCCTCGACCTACGTGCGCAAGCCGACGTTCTTCGACGGCATCACCGCGCAGCCGGCGCCGATCGGCGACATCACCGGGGCGCGGGTGCTCGCGAAGCTCGGCGACTCCATCACGACCGACCACATCTCGCCCGCCGGGTCGATCAAGAAGGACTCGCCGGCGGGCGCCTACCTGATGGAGCACGGCGTCCAGCCGGCGGACTTCAACAGCTACGGGTCACGCCGCGGCAACCACGAGGTGATGGTCCGCGGCACGTTCGCCAACATCCGCCTGCGCAACCAGCTGGCCCCGGGGACGGAGGGCGGCGTCACGCGCCACCTCCCCGACGGCGAGCAGATGACGATCTACGACGCGTCCGTGAAGTACGCCCAGGAGGGTGTGCCGCTGGTCGTCCTGGCCGGCAAGGACTACGGCTCCGGCTCGTCACGCGACTGGGCCGCGAAGGGCCCCAACCTCCTGGGCGTCCGCGCGGTGATCGCCGAGAGCTACGAGCGCATCCACCGCTCCAACCTCATCGGCATGGGCATCCTCCCGCTGCAGCTGCCCGAGGGGCAGACCGCCGCGGACCTGGGCCTCAATGGCGAGGAGGCCTACGCCATCACCGGCCTGGCCGACGGCGAGATCCCGTCCGAGGTGACCGTGACGGCGGACGGCACCACCTTCCAGGCCAAGGTCCGCATCGACACCCCCAACGAGGCCGAGTACTTCCGCCACGGCGGCATCCTCCACTACGTGCTGAGGCAGCTCGCCTCCGTCTGACCCGTCACGCGAGGCTGTCGGTTCCTGCCTCGACCTGCCCGGCACGCGTGCAACGATGCCCGACGCCGTGGCAGCTGCAGAACGCCTCCGGAGGTCTATCCGCACGCTCGCGCGCGTGCGCTGGGTCGCGGCCGCCTTCGCCGCGGTGCACGTGGCGACCTACTACCTGCCGTTCCCGCCCGGGGTGCTGGCGTGGTCGGTGGCGCTGGTGGTGCTGCTCGGGCTGGGCAACGTCGCGCTCGTGCTGGGGTCGCGGCCCGAGCTGGATCTGCCGAGGGCGCGCCGGCTGGCACTCGCGTCGCTGACCCTCGACACGACGGTGGTCGTCGGCCTGGTCACGACCTACACGTTCGACCCCAACGTGGCGATCTTCGCCCTCATCTACCTGCTGCCGCTGGAGGGCGCGGTGCTCTTCCAGATGCGCGGCGCCGTAGCGACCATGGCCGTCGCGGCCGCGGCCTACGCCGCCCGGGAGGTCTATGGCTTCTTCGTCTACGACCTGCCGTTCCTGCCGCAGTCGATCTCGTTCCGGATGGGCATCGGCTTCCTGATCGCGGTGGTCGCGGGCGTGCTGGCGCGCGACCTCTCCGCCGAGCGCGAGCAGGTGATCGCCGCCACCCAGGTGCAAGACGACTTCCTCGCCATGACCAACCACGAGCTGCGCACGCCGCTCACCGCGATCGTCGGGTACGCGACGATGCTGCAGCGGCGCTGGGACGCTCTGGAGCCGCCCGCCCGCCTGGACGCGGTGAGCCGCATCCTGTCACAGGCGGAGCGGCTCAACGCGTTGGTCGAGGACCTGCTGACGATCTCCGCGGCAAACGCCCGCGGCCTGAACGTCACGGCGGTGCCGGTCGCCCTCGGGCCCCTGTTGTCCGAGGCGGTCGCCGGCGACGACGAGGCAGAGGTGGACGGGCCGGTGGACCTCGTGGTGCGCGCCGACCCCGTGCGGCTGCTTCAGGTGGTCGAGAACCTGCTGTCCAACGCGCGCAAGTACGGGGCGCCGCCCGTGCGCGTAGCTGTGCGCGAGGACGGCGACCACCTGCTGCTCAGCGTCACCGACGCCGGCGAGGGTGTGCCGCCGGAGTTCGTCCCGCACCTCTTCGACCGCTTCAGCCAGGCCAGCGTCGGGGCATCGCGCTCGGCGGAGGGCAGCGGCCTGGGACTCGCGATCGTCGCCCTGCTGGTCGAGGCGCAGGACGGCGAGGTCTGGTACGAGCCGGCGGTGCCGACCGGCTCGCGGTTCTGCGTGCGCCTGCCCCGCGCCGAGGTGCGGTCAGGGTAGGCGCCGGCCGTCCCAGGTGAGGTAGGAGTCGGTGCGCGCAGCGGAGGCCTGGTCGGCGGCGGTCTGGGGGTCGCTCAGCGGCCTGACGTGGTACGTCGACGGGTCGACGCGGGTCGGGGTCCAGTCGATCGCGACCGAGAAGACGCGGGGTGCGGTCTCGGTGAACGTCGCTTGCAGGACCACGCCGTCGCTGCGGTCGGGGGACTGGAACTGGCCGGAGAGGAAGTTGCCCATGCCGAAGGCGACCGGGACGTCGTTGACTGAGACGACGGGCTGGATGACGTGGGCGTGGTGGCCGACGATGAGATCGACGAGGCCGGTGGCCGTGATCGCCTCGGAGTGGCGGGCCTGGTAGACGCTGGGGTCGTGGCTGTACTCGTTGCCCCAGTGCAGGCTGACGACCACGACCTCGGCGCCGGCGTCGCGGGCGCGCTGCGCGTCGGCGGCGATCGCGGCGTCGTCGATGAGGTTCACGGACCATGCGCGGCCGGAGGGGAGCGGGATGCCGTTCGTGCCGTAGGTGGCGGACACGAAGCCGACCCGGACCCCGGCGACGTCGCGGAGCACCGGCGCGATGGCCTCTTCGGGGGTGCGCGCGGTGCCGTCGTGCTGCGGGACGCCGTTGGCGTCGAGGATGTCGAGCGTCCGCGCGAGACCGTTGAAGCCCTGGTCCAGGCTGTGGTTGGAGGCGGTCGAGCAGACGTCCCAGCCGGTGGCGGCGATGCCGGCGGCGACCTCGGCCGGCGCGTTGAACGTGGGATAGCCCTGGAGGTCGCCGTGGTCGGTCGTGAGCGGCACCTCGAGGTGGCAGAGGCCGACGTCGGCGGCGCTGATCAAGGGTGCGACCTCGCCGAGGAGCACGCCGAAGTCCAGGCGCCCGTCGGGCTGGCGGGCGTGGGCGGTGACGTCCTCGTGGATGAGGATGTCGCCGGTGGCGGCCAGCGTGAACGTCCGCAGGCGGTCGTTGAACGTCCAGGTGGTGGTCTGCGTGCTTCCCGGGCCCAGCGCGATCGTGGTGCTGACCGCGCAGGGGCGCGGGACGGGCCCGGGCACGACCGTGGCCGCGATGACGGCGCCGTCGACGACGTCGGCGCCCTGCGGGTGGATGCAGGTGCCGGCGAGGTCGGCACGGCCCTGCGGCAGGCCCGTCACCGTGACGTGGACGAGCTGGCCCGCGGCGAGGTCGGCGTGCTCGGGCACGTCCACCGTGACGACAGGCGCCGGCGGGAGGCTGGCCGCGACGCGGGCCTCCTCGCAGGCGGCGGCGAGCTGCACGCAGGTCAGCACCGGGCCGGCGGTGGGGTCGAGCGCGCCGGCGGCCGGGTCGGGCGCGGTCAGGAAGGAGCGGGTCGCGTCGGCCAGGTGGTCGGCGCTCGTGGTGAGGATCGGCGCATGCAGGACGGCGGCCCGGTTCGCCGCGGCGAAGCCCCCGGCCCAGGCCTCGGGCGTCGTCGCCTCGGCGAGGATCACGTGGGGCAGCTGGGCGGCGCTCGTCGCGCCGTCCACCGCGGTCGCCAGCGCGGCGGCAGTCGCGAAGCGATCGGCGCCGGCGACGCGCTGCGTGGTGACGCCGAGCCGGTTGAGGTCCACCTCGACGGCTTCCGACACCGCGGCGGTGCCACCCACGATCACGACGTGGTCGATGGAGGTCTCGCGCAGGAAGGCGGCCGTGGTCTCGGTCAGCGCGTCGGCGCTGGTCAGCAGGACGGGCCAGCCGGTGCGCGCCGCGACGCCGCCGGCCGGGAGGGAGTCGGCGAACGCCTGGGTGGGGTCGGCCGCGTCGGCGTTGCCGCGGACGAGGAGGGCGGTGTCGGCCTCGACGGGGCTGGCCTGCGCGACCGCGACCGCGGTGGCGAAGCGGTCCGCGCCGGCGAGGCGCGCGACGGTGAGGCCCAGCGCCACGAGCTCGGCCTCGACCTCCGCGCTGACGGCGGCGGTGCCGCCCAGGATCGTGGCGTGGGTGGCGCCCAGTCTGACGAGCTCGTTCGCGACACCTGGGGGCACCGGGCCCTGGGAGGGCACCAGCAGCAGCGGGGAGTCGGCCTGGAGGACGCCGGAGCTGAGCGCGTCGGGGAACGCGTCGTCGCGCGCGATCACGACCGCGTCGGCATGGCTCACCGGCGAGGTGCGGGAGAGCGAGAGTGCGACCTCGGCCGTCGTCGACCCGCCGACCGTCGTGGTGTCGCTGACGTCGGCGGTGACGGTCCCGGCTGCGAGAGCCAGCCCGGTGAAGAGCGCCGCGAGGACGCTCAGCGCCAGCGGTCGGTGCCCCGATCCCGCGCGCCGTCGTCGCCGCGCAGCGAGGTGACGGCCGCCCACGCGGCGGCGGCGGCCTCGTCGTCGGTCATCGCGTTCAACGTCTGAAAGGCGCGGTCCCACCCGTAGATGGCGATGAGGTGCTCGGCCGCCTCGTTCGGGCCGACCAGCAGGAAGAGCCCGTACGCGACCTGGGTGGCCTCGGCTGTCCGTCACCCGGTTCACGTCGTCCATGGCGCGCTACCCCTGTGCGGTTGTGCGTACCGGCGTCCAACGCTGCCGGCTGCACCTGGAGTAACGAGCCGCCCCGTCCCATGTGACGCCGGAGAGTAGGCCCGGGTGCGTCCTGGGCGAGGTAGGGCCTACACGGCACGGGCCCTTCGTGCGTCCTAGGGGTGCAGGCCGAGGGAAGGAGCCGGTGCGTGAAGGGTGAGGACGACGCCGCGATGGCCGCGTTCTGCCGCGCGCAGCACCCGCGACTTCTCGGGGTCCTCACGCTGCAGGTCGGTGACCGCGGCGTCGCCGAGGAGCTGGCGCAGGAGGCGCTGATCCGGGCGTGCCAGCACTGGCGGACCGTGTCGCGGGCCGCGTCCCCGCAGGCGTGGGTCACGACGGTGGCGCTGAACCTCGCGCGGTCGACGCTGCGCCGCATGGCGGCGGAGCGTCGGGCCCGCCAGCGGCACGGGGCGCCGCTGGCGGCCGGCCCCGCCGACGATGCCGACCGGCTCGCCGTCCGCGCCGCCGTCCGCGCGCTGCCCGATCGGCAGCGCACGGCGCTGGTGCTGCGCTACTACGCCGACCTGCCCGCGGCCGAGGTCGCCGCGCTCATGGGCTGCACCGAAGGCACGGTGCGCGCCCTCACCCACCAGGCCATCGTCAGCCTCCGCCGGAGCGGCGGACTGCTCGAGGAGCTCGCAGATGCCCACTGATCTCCGCACCGTCCTGTCGCGCGCCGCGGACGGCCGCGTCGCCGACCTCGACGTCGACCTCGTGATCCGCGCGGGCCGCAGCCGGCGCGTGCGCGTGCTGGCGACCCAGGCGGCCGCGGGCTTGGCCGCGCTGGCGCTGCTCGGGACCGCGGGGCTGACCTTGCTGCCGGGGGACCAGCGGGCGGTCACCCTGGGCCCGGCCCCTGCAGGGCTGCAAGTCCCGGAGCTCCCGTCCGAGGAGCTGCCACCCGTCGCGCTGCCGTCCGGGCCTGCGACGGACGCCGCGCCCGACGCGTCATCGGGCCAGACCGGGCAGGACGCGATCGGCAGCTGGGAGAGCGTGCCCGACGCGCCGCTGCAGCCCGTGGAGTACGCCAGCGCGATCGACCTCGGGGACGGCACCGTGCTGGTCGTGGGGGGCGCAGCGCCCGGCGCGAGCGCCATGACGGCCTACCCCCAGTCCGCGCGCTACGACCTGGCCGCACGCGCCTGGACCGCGCTCTCCGACGTCCCGATCGACCTGGCCCCGGGCGGGTCGCAGCACCTGGCGGCGATTCCCGCCGGCGATGGGCGCGCGCTGGCCTGGCGCATGTGGGCCGGCGGCCCCGACCTGTTCGCCGCGGCCCTCTTCGACGCCGCGACCGGGGAGTGGACCGCCACCGGTGAAGCGCCGCTCAGTCCCCGCGTCGAGGCGGGCGTCGCCTGGGTCGCCGACCAGCTGGTCGTCTGGGGCGGAGGCGGTGCGGCGGACGGCGCGGTGTGGACGCCGGGGTCGGGCTGGACGCCGATGGCGGCAGCGCCCTTCACCCCGTCGGGGGCCGCAGTGCTGGCCGACCTTGACGGCCGGCTCCTGGCCTGGGCGGGCGAGGGTGGCCTCTACGACCCGGCGAGCGACACGTGGACGCGGCTCGCAGATGCGCCGCTGTCGTCTGGGGACCACGTGACCGCGACCGTCGACGACGGCGGGTTCCTCGTCAGCGACGGTCGGCGCGCGGCGCGCTACGACGTCGCGGCCGGCGCCTGGCAAGCGCTCCCGGCGCCGCCGGCCGGCACGCACGACGTGCTCGCGGATGGCGGTTGGCTGGTCGCGTACACCGGTTCGGGTGCGGCCGTCTACGACGCCGAGACCGCGACGTGGATCGGTGTCGAAGACCCCGCCATCGAGTCGCCGTGGCTGTGGGAGCAGGTCAGCGTCGGGGATCTCACGGTGCGCATCGCCGACGGCGGCCCTCCCGGCGAGGTCATGCCGCTGGGCGGCCTCGTCCGCGCCCCCGGCGGCGACTGGCAACCGCTGCCCGACGCCGACACCCCAACCCGCCGCGGCCGCGCCGTGGCCGTGGTCGGCGACACGGCGGTCTTCGTGTGGGGCGGCGCCAGCCCCACCGGTGACCGGACCGTCGAGCCGCCGACCAACATCGAGCGCTACCACGCCGACGGCGCGGTCTGGCGCCCCTGACGCACCGAACGACAGTCCCCCTTGGCAGCCCGGCGTCGTCAGGCGACCAGCCGGTAGAAGCGGAAGAAGGGGTGCTCGATCGGCAGGTCCTCGACGCCGGCGAACCCGGCCTTGGCGGCGAGCGCCGCGACGGTCGAGGGGCGGATCACGGTCCCGACAGGGGTCGCGCCGGGCTCGACCCGGCCCTGAGGCAGGCACCACAGGACGCTGACCGTGGCGAAGAACGTCTCCAGCGCGTCACCAGCCGGGGCCATCTCCTCGCTGACGTTCTCCTCCATCACCAGCACGAAACCGCCCGGCGCCAGCGCGTCGCGGGCAGCCGCGAGGGCCTCGGCGGGATGGCCGAGGTCGTGCAGGCACTCGAAGAAGACCACGACGTCGAACCGGGCCTCCGAGGGGTAGGCGCGGGAGACGTCGCGCACCTCGAAGTCGACGCGGTCGGTGACGCCGCGCGCGGCGGCGTTGGCTCGAGCGCCGGCGATGGACTGCTCGTCGCTGTCGTACCCGACGAGCCGCAGGTGCGGGAAGGCGGCAGCCAGCTCGATCGCGGCCCAGCCCGCGCCGCAGCCGATGTCGGCGACGACCGCGGGCGCCGTGGTGTCGCTGAGCCGGGCGAGGAGGTCGGGCACAGCCGGGAGCCACTCGGGGACGAGGCTGTTGGCGTACGCCGGGCGGTTCAGGGCCGAGATGGTCGCGACGCCGACGGATCCGTACGCCTCGTAGGCCACGCCGTCGCCGGAGCCGAATGCGGACAGCAGCCGCGGGGTGACCATGCCGATCGCGCCGATCGCCGATGCCAGGCCGGCCACGTTGAAGGGGCTGACCGGGTCGACGAGCGCCTCGCGCACGCCCGGGGCGAGGGCGAAGGCCCCCGTGTCGACGGTGTCGCCGTCGGTCTGGACGAGGCCGGCGACGCGCTCGGCCTGGAGCCACTCGCGCACGTACCAGGTGTCCAGCCCGCGGCGTGCGGCCAGCTCGGCGGCCGTCAGCGGGCCGGCGTCGTCCAGCTCGCGGAACAGGCCCAGCTCGTGCCCGAGGTGCACGCACAGCAGGTGGAAGCCGCCGAGCGCGTCGCCGAACAGCCGTCCGCTGACGGCCTCGGCCGCGTTGGTGTCGATCTCGGTCATGGTCATGGTCGCCCTCCTCCAGGCTGGTCCGGGCCGGGTGCCCGGTCCACGACCCAGGGGCGCCATCCCCGGCGTGGCGATGCCAGCCGGCGGCTACGAGGTGGCCCAGGTGACGGGCTGCTCGGGCTGGTAGGAGCACAAGCCGCCGGTGCTGATGGAGTTGCGCAGGTGGCGGCCCAGGCTCGGGTGGGCGGCTGCGATCGCGTCCAAGGCGGTGCGCAGGCGCATGCCGACAGCCTTGCGAGCCCGCTCGCGCTGGTCGCCCAGCCGCCGCGAGCGGCCGCCCAGACCCAGGCTCGCGCTGAGCTCGTGAAACAGCAGGTCGCGCTCCTCCCGGCGGGCCGCGAGGCGGCCGAGGTCGGCGTCGGCCTCGGCGTCGGCGATGTCCTCGTCGAGCTCGGCAAGGCGCTGCCGGTAGGCGCGCTTGGCGGCCGCGTCGAGCACGGGCCCGGCGTCGCCCGCGTCGCGGACCGCGCGGTCGCGTCCGACCAGGTCCAGGACGTCGACCTCCACGCCGGGCCGCACGAGCAGCGTGACGAGGTCGTGCATGCCCTTGGAGTCCGCCACCACCGCCTCGGCTCCCCGCCAGGCGACGCGCCAGGCCGCGCCCTCGCGGACGAAGCGGGCCGGCTCGGGCGCGGGGCTCGGGGCTCGCTGCGCGCCGATCGCGGCGAGCTCGGCCTCGGTCGCGACGACCAGGGCCGGCGCGCCGGCCTCACGGTGGCGTGCGAGCGCGGCCTCGAGCCACCGCCGCGCTGCTGCGCGGTCGCCGAGTTGGCGGGCGAGCACGCCCAGCTGCTGCGCGACCACGCCGAACACCGCCGCGCCGATGCCGTCGACAGCCCAGAGGTCGGCGTACGGTTCGAGCACCTCGGAGGCCGACCGCATCGCGGCCTGGTCCCCCAGCAGGATCGCGGCGGTGCCGGCCTGCCACACGAACTCCAGGAACTCCGAGTCGCGGTCGAGGGTGTCCAGGCCGGCGGCCACCTGGCGGTCCAGCAGCGCCCGCGCGCGGTCGAGGCGGCCGGCCTCGGCGAAGGCGCCGGCCATGAAGCACTCGACCCCTCGATAGCCGGCATAGGCGAGCAGCAGCTCCTCGAGCGCCGGCAGCGACGCCGCGTGGTCGCCGGCGGCGCGCAGCGCCGCGTGGCGCAGCGTGAAGACCATCGCGTCCGCATTCCCGCTGCGCGCCAGCAGCTGCACGGCCTCTGCCCGCTCGATCCAGGCGAACGCGGCCGCGACGTCCCCGTCCAGCAGTGCGCGCATGCCGCGCCACACCGGCACCGGCCAGGTGTAGAGCGGCACGTCGAGCATGCGGGCCGTGCGCTCGTACGCGGCGATGTCCGCGTCCGCGCCGGCGAGGTCGCCCCGCTCGAGGCAGGCCACCACACGCAGGCGCCGCGCGAGCAGGACGAGGCGCAGGTCGCCCGAGGTCTCCGCGAGCCCCAGCATCTCCGTGGCCGCGGCGTGGCGCTCCGCGACGCCGTCCGGCCCGGCGACCGCGTCGCAGTAGGCGGCCAGCACCGCGACCCGTACGGTCGCGGGAGTCGCCGCCCCGCAGAGCGCCAGGGCCTCGGTGGTGAGCGCGACCCGAGACGCGACGTCGGTCGACCAGGCCGCGACCAGCGACAGGCGCGCGAGCAGGGCCGCCCGCAGGTCCTGGTCGGCTTCCGGCAGCGCCGCCAGCACGCGCCGGAGCAGGGCCGCCTGCTCGGTGTCGGACTGGTCGACCTCGAAGCCGCCCGGGCCGCCGCCCATCGCGAGCACCGCGCGGCCGGCCACGTCGGGCTGGTCCTCCTCGAGCGCCGCGCGCGCGGCGACGCGCAGGCGGTCCCGGCCTCCGGGAAGGTCGCCGGCGAGGATCTGCGCCTCGCCCGCCTCCACGCCGACCGCCAACGCGTCGCTCGCGGGGTCTGCGCCGCGCAGCGCGAGCTCGTAGAGCGGCAGCGCCTGCTCGTAGGCGGTCTCCCGCACCGCCTGGCGCGCCGCCGCGAGCCCGTGCCCGGCCGCCTGGGCGTTCGCGTCGTCGCCGTCCGCGCGCGCCCAGTGGAACGCGAGGGCCGCATGTGGCGGTGGGCCGGCGCGCTCCGACAAGGCGAGGGCGGCCTGGCGGTGCAGTCCGGCGAGGCGCCCACCGAGGTCCTCGAGCAGCACCTCGCGGACCAGGGCGTGGGCGAGCTCCAGGCCCGCGGCGCCGCGGCGCACGAGCTGGGCCCGGACGGCCTGGTCGAGCTGCTCGCCGACCTCGGACTGGGGGTGCCCCGTGAGCTGCGCCAGCAAGGCGGTGTCGAAGTCCTCGCACACCGCCGCCATCGTGAGCACGCCCACGACCCGCTGCGGGAGGCGGGCCAGGCGCCGGCCCAGCACCTGGCGCACGCCGGGTGGTACGACGTCCGAGGCCCGCCGGCCCTGCAGCGCCCGCAGGCGGGCCACCTCGCCGACGAAGAAGGGGTTGCCGCCCGTGCGCGCGTGGATCGTCGCGATCGTGCCGTCGTCGACCGCGGGGCCCAGCACCTGCCGCACGATCGCGCCGGTTGCGCTCTGGTCGAGCCCGGACAGCGGCACCCGCACGACCGCCGCCGGAAGATCGTCGACGGTCTCGGTGGCCGCGCCTGGCTCCAGCGGCTCGCGGGCGGTCATGACCACCACGGCGGCCAGCCCGGGCAACGCGTCGATCACGAACCGCAGCAGCGCCAGGGACGAGCCGTCCGCCCAGTGAAGGTCCTCGACCACGACGACGGGCGGGCCCTCCTCGACCGCACGGGCCAGCAGGTCGACCACTGCGGCGAAGACGGCCTCCCTCGCACCGGCGGCGGCGGCGGTCCACGGCGGCTCCACTGCGGGCACGAGCACGCCCAGCACCTGGCGCCACGTCCAGAACGGAGGCGCTGCCACCGAGCTGGACCGGCCGACGGCGACCCGCGCACGGTCGCCGACCTCCCGGGCCCAGGCCTCCAGCAGTGCGGACTTGCCGATGCCGGGTTCCCCGCTGACGAGGACGGCGCGGCCCGTCCCCGCCTCGGCGTCGGCAAGCGCCTGGCCGAGCAGCTCCAGCTCGCGATCGCGGCCGACCAGGCGTGCACCCACCTACCAGCGGATTATGG
This sequence comes from Euzebyaceae bacterium, assembly GCA_963829805.1. Taxonomy (GTDB): domain Bacteria; phylum Actinomycetota; class Nitriliruptoria; order Euzebyales; family Egibacteraceae; genus CAWHJR01. The sequence continues at coordinate 4,445,690 of CAWHJR010000002.1, read as the reverse complement.
GCGCCTCCGCACGCTGGCGCGCGACGGTGGCCGCGTCCCACATGCCGGTGCAGAAGATCACGTGCTCGGTGACCTGCCCGTCGTCGAGGCGGAGCAGGTCGACCTCGCGGCACAGGTTCTCGCCGTCGTCGCCATCCGTCCGCAGCTCCCACTCGATCACGAGGAGCTCGTCGGAGGCCGTGACGCGGGTCCACGGCACGCGGTAGCCGCGGAAGTGGCCCGACGTCTGCTTGAACCAGGTCACGGCGGCGTCGGCCCCCTTGAGCTGGAACCGCCAGAGGGGGACGTTGACGTCGAGCAGCACGTCGGGTCGGTACACCTCGCCGAGCCGGTCCCAATCCTCTTCCACGTAGGCCCGTTCGAGCGCCTGCGCGATGCCCTCGGTCTGCACGCTGGTCATGCCACTCATGATGCGCTTCCCTTCACCTCGGCGATGCGGTCACACCAAGGGCGCCACATCAGCCATGGCATCGCCAACCCCCGCGTCCGGCTCGATCTGGTCGGACACCGCCCGCTCGCGGCGGGCGAGGACGAGGAAGGGCAGCGCGAGGAGCTCGATTCCGGCGCTGACGATGTAGGAGGTCCCGAAGCTCCACACATCGGCGACCTTGCCGAGGGCGGGCTGGATGACGACGCCGCCACTGGAGCTGAGGAGGTTGTCGGTCGACAGCACCGTCGCGCGCTGGGCGGACGGGATCAGGCCGTTGAGGAACGCCTGTCGCACCGGGCCGACCGCCGCGAAGATCGTCCCCCACACCGCCACCAGGATCAGCACGAGCCAGAAGCTGGGGATCAGGCCGATGAGCAGCAGGATCGCCGCAGTCGCGATCGTGCCGATGAGCAGCACCGAGGTCCTGCGCCTGAAGATCCTGCGCACAGCAGGCACGAGCGAGCCTCCGAGGATCTGGGTGCCGGCCACCAGCGCGGCTGAGACGCCGGCGATGGCGTAGGAGTCAGGGCTGCCGTAGAGCTCGAGCAGGTACGGCTGGAGGGCGTAGAAGCCGTAGATGCCGACGCCGGCGCTGAACGGTGCCGCGAGCATCACCCAGCGCACCGGTGCGTTGCGCAGGCCGTGGTCCACCGACGATCGCAGGATGCTCCGCACCTCCGCGCGGACCGAGGTGCCCCGCTTCGGCGTGAAGCCGACATCGTGCATCGACAGCCACGCCACGGTGAACGACAGCCCGAGCAGCACGGCCCGCACGACGTAGGGCACTCCGAGGTTGGTGGTCTGGGCGAGGACGCCCCCGGCGACCGTCCCGCTCAGCATGGCGATGCCCATCGCGACCTGGCCCCTGGCGAAGGCGCTCTCCAACGAACCCTGGTAGCCGGTGGCGTTCAAGCCATCGACGAGCCACGCCTCGGTCGCCCCGCTGAAGAAGGTGAAGCCCAACCCGAGCAGCATCGAGACCGCGGCCCACGCCAGGAAGGGCGCCTCCATCTGCCACAGCAGCAGGTACAGCAGGGTCGACGCGACCAGCGTCGCCGAGCCGAGCAGGTACGACGCGCGGCGCCCGACCGTGTCGGCGACGACGCCGGTCGGCACCTCGAAGACGACCATGCCGGCGGTGTAGAAGGCGTTGGCTGCGAAGGCCTCCGTGACGCTGAGCCCGGCATCGAGCAGGAACAGGGTGTTGATCCCCCAGATGGTCGACGAGGCGAACGTCGAGACGAGCGTCAGCGTGACGTAGGTCCGCAGGATCTGCTGCGCCTGCGGTGACGAAGGGGGCCCGCTGGAGAGGGATCGTGTGGCGCGGTCCATGAGGTTTGCAACGCCGGGCTCCCAGCCCGCGATACCGCGCCCACCGTGACGGGCTCCTTCACAGTCCGTTGACGAACGACTCGATCGCGGAGGCGGTGTGCACAGGCTCCTCGATGCCTGGGAAGTGGCTGCGACCCGGCACCCGCTGGACGTGGAACCAGGGGTTCTTGCGGGCGAACTCCTGCTGCGCCTCGAAGAAGGCTTCGTCGGTCGGCTGCGCGTAGATGTGCAACGTCGGCAGCTGGGTCTCGGCGAGGGCTGCGACCGGCGCACCGTGCTCCTCGAAGTCACCGGCGATCTCACGACCGGCGCGCGCCCACATGTCGAACCCGTAGGCACCCATGCGCGCCACGTAGTCGTGGACGGCGTGGGAGGTGACGTCCGTCGTCCACATCGCGAAGAGGCCGGCGCGGACCTGCTCCCAGTGCTCCGGGTCCTGCAGTGCCGCCAGCGCAGGAAGGAACGGGGGCGGCGGGCCGAGCACCATCCAGCTCAGCGACACGAACCCGGGGACCCGCTCGGGACCGAGACGACGACGCAGCTCGATGGCGACCCAGCCGGCGTGAGCGGCCGCGACGGGCACCACGCGGTCGAGGCCGGCCTGTTCGATCACCGACACGGCGTCGTCGACGAGGTCGGTCGAGCCGAAGTCGTCCTCGGGCTGCTCCGAGCCGCCGTGCCCGCGCCAGTCGAGGGCGACCGAGGTGCGGTTCCGGCCGGTGAGTCCGATCAGGTCGTTGAAGTAGGTCCGGTCTGCGCACCAGCCGGTCAGCATCAGCAGCGCCGGTTCCCCGTCCCCGATGCGGTCGTAGGCGATGCGGACCTGGGTCGATGTCGTCATGACGTCCTCCTCGTGTGTGGGCTACTGAGAAGGAGCCTGTCGTCCGCGGGCTGCCGAGACATGGGGGAGAGCCGACACTCAAGCGGCAGGCGCCCCCAACTAGCTCCGGCCGGCGCGGGCGGCGAACGCGACGAGCTCGGTTCGCGTGCTGACGTCCGTCTTGACCGTCAGGTTGGCGATGTGGCGCTCCACCGTCCGCGGCGACAGGAACAGGCGGCTCGCGATCTCCTTGTTGCTGATCCCGTCGGCGAGCAGGGCGAGCACCTCGGCCTCGCGCTCGGTCACGCCACGCTCGCGCAGGGCGAGGGGCACCAGGGGGCCGGTGCTGCCGCGGCGCGGGATCGGGGCGCCGGCCTTTCCCAGCAGAGAGCGGCAGGCCGAGACCAGTCGGTGCTGGCCGTGTTCCTCGAAGTGGGCCAGAGCGGGCATCAGCCACGCGACGGGACTCCCCCATCCGTCAGCGATCGCAGCTTCTGCGACCAGGCGGTGAGCGAAGTGGCGGTACCAGGTCAGGCCGGCGAGGGCGTCGGCGCCTGCAGCGAAGGACGCCTCGGCATGGTCGGCACGACGCGCGCGGCCGGCCAGGACCGCGTCGGCATAGTGCACGAACCCCAAGTTGAGCTGCTGGGCGGTGGCTCCGGAGGCCCGCACCTCGGCGACGGCGGCCTCGCCGTCGACGTTCTCGACCGCCCGGAGGAGCGCCCACAAGCCTCGCTGCGGGATCGGCGAGCTGACCGCGTTCGTGCGCAGGAGATCCATCATCGTGGCCAGCTCGCTGAGTCCACGCCGCCGGTTCTCGGCGATCAGCGACAGCTCTCCCCGGCACAACCCCCACATGAGCCCGGCGACGCCGCTGTGCTCGCCGGCCAGAGCCGTGGCCTCGTCGAGCAGTGGCTGCATCCGGTCGGGCTCGCCGAGCCGGCCTAGCGCCCCCGCCTCGGCGACCAGGTTGATCGCCAGCAGCTCGTGCATCCGCAGTCGACGCGCGATCTCGCTCGAGCGACGACACGCCTCGATCGCCCGCTCGTTGTCGAAGTGGTAGATGAACCACGCACCGAGATGCATGTCGATCTGGGCCACCGTCGCGAGTGCGCCCGTGGACACGGCCACTTCCCGTGCGGCCTCGAGGTACGTCGGCGGACGGAGGGTCATGAAGTCGATCGTGCCGACCTCGAACAGGGCGCGACCGCGCAGCAGCTCCAGCCCGTTTCGTTCGGCGACGGAGACCGCTGCGAGGTAGGCCTGTTCGGCGCCGTCCACGTCACTCACCCGCGCGCAGTGGCCGATCAGGAGCAGCGCTTCGCAGGCCACGTCGTACGGCCCACGGTCCTCGACCTCGGCCAGGACCGATCGAGCCAGCTCGCCGGCCAGGTCGGCGTCGCCTTGGCTGTAGGAGATCTGGGCGGCGATGACGGTCGTGCGCGCGATGAGGCTCAGGTCCCCGGCCTCCTGGGCGTGACGTCGCGCGAGCTCGAGGTGCCGCTGGGCGACATCCCACCGGCTCGCGGCGGCCGCCGCACCCGCGAGCCGCGAATGCACCAAGCCGAGCCGCTGCGGCGGTGCCGCGACGACGTTCAACGCGCTGGTGAGTGCCCGACCGACATCGAGTGCGTCGTCGACCTTGCCGGCAAGAGCGAGGGTCTCGCACAGCGCCTCGGTCGCGTCGGCCGTGACCGCGGGATCGACGGCGAGGTCCCTGCTGCGTTGGAACGCGTCTTCGGCGCTGGCGAGGGCACCCTGCGCCAGCGACCTGCGCCCCGACTCGAGCAGCAGGGAGGCTGCGCGAGAGTCCCCAGCCCGCTCGGCAAGCCGGGCGCTCAGGTCGCACCACTCACCCGGGACATCCGGGTGAGCCGACAGGATCGCCTCCAACGCACGTCGTGCAACCTCGGCCAGCTCGACCGCGAGCAAACGCCCCACGATCGCGTCGCGCGTGAGCGCGTGCCGGAACTCCATCGACCCTGGCGCGGCCGGATCGGCAACCAGCAGCTGGGCGTCGACGCCGGCGCGCAGCGCATCCAGTACGACGGCCTGCGGCTGGCCGGTCACTTCGCACAACACCGCCCAGTCGAACCGCCTGCCGAGCACCGCGGCGGTGACCAGGATCTGTGCGGCGTCTCCCAGTGAGGCGAGGCGGCGGTCGACGCTCGCGACGAAGGTGTGGGGGACCTGTGGCTCGACCTGCCCTTGCACCGCCCAGCCATCGTCGCGCCGCACGAGAGCACCCGCGTCGACCGCGCCGGCGAGCAGCTCCTCGACGAAGAACGGCAAGCCGTCGGCGTTCGCCTCGAGCAGCGTGCGCACCTGGTCGGGCAGATCCGGGGCCGACAGGCAGGCGCGCCCCATGGCAGCGGTGTCGGCGGGATCCAACCGGACGAGGTTCGCGACCGAGACCGTCCGGCGGGCGGCGAGCGAGCTCACCAGGTCCAGCGCCGGACCGGGCTCTGATCGCACCGAGCACAGCAGCAGTACCGGCTCGGACGCGAGGTTCTCGCTCAGGTACTCGACGATGGCCAATGTCTCCGGGTCCGCCCAGTGCAGGTCCTCCAAGCCGAGCAGGCAGCCGGTCTGTCCCGCCACTGCGCGCAACAGCCGCAGGATGGCCTCGGCGAGCATGACCACGGAGTCGGCAGCACCGGGCACGTCGTCCTGACGCCACTGCGGAACGAGACGGGCGAGCGAGCCGCGGAACGGTTCCAGCTCCGCGACGTCCGGCAGGGCCGCGCCACGGAAGTACGAGAAGAGCGCCTCGGAAACCGGCCTGAAGGCGACGGTTCCGGTCGACTGGGTGGCGCGCCCGAGCAGCACCGGCAGCCGCAGCCCGCGAGCTGTGTCGACCAGCTCCCGCACGAGTCGCGACTTGCCGATGCCGGCCTCTCCGACCAGGAAGTAGGCAGATCCCCGCGAGTCGGCAGCGCTGTGCAGCGCCCCGGTCAGCTCCGCGATCTCGCGGTCCCGTCCGATGACCGACGGGCAGAGGAAATCTCGCACCGAGCGAGTATCCCGGTTACGTGGCGGCGACCATCGCACTGACCCAGGGCTTCATGGCACGATGCGACCTCCATGGACGAAGGGCAGATCAGGGCCGCGCTGGAGCGCCACTGGGAGTACGCAGCGACGGATCAGGACCTCGCACACGACATCTACCACGACGACGCCGTGCTGGAGTTCCCGCAGTCAGGTGAGCGGTTCGAAGGCGTCGAGAACTTCCGTGAATGGCGGCGCGCGTACCCCGCCGACCTGGCGTTCCAGATCCGGCGTATCCGCGGGTCTGGCGACTTCTGGGTGGCGGAGAACTCCATCAGCTACGACGGCGGGGACTGGAACCCCACCGTCAACATCCTGGAGTTCCGCGGGGACAAGGTCGCGCACGAGTCGATCTACATCACCCAGCAGTGGGAGGCGCCCGAGTGGCGGGCCCCCTGGAGAGCCACGTCCGAGTGATCCCTCCAGGTCGCGGGCGCTCTCGGTTTCGTTCGTGACTGACTGACGTCACACGCGCGGCGCTGGCTGCTCTCCGGCGTAGAGGAACGAAAGCAGCACGAAGCGCCGTCCGCGAGTGACGGGCACGACCTCGTGGAGATGAGCGCCCGAGAAGACCAGCGCCTCGCCGGCCGCCGGCCGGTGCAACCGCGGCCCGTACTCGGGGAAACGCAGCTCGCCGCCGTCGTAGTCGTCGTTGAGGTTGAGCGTGAACCCGAAGCGGCGGTGGGCGGTGGCCGGGCTGAGGTTGTCGCGGTGCGGCTCGAAGAAGCCGCTGTCGTCGGCCTCATAGCAGCCGAGCTTGAAGCCCTCGAAGCGGTTGGCGCGGTAGGCGAAGGCCTTGTGCACCTCGGGCATCACGCGCCGGCCGAGATGCGCGGTCAGCCGGCGCAGCAGCGCCTGGTCGCTGACGACGTGGTCGCGCCGGCGCTTGCGGCGCTGGTCGGCGGCCTCGGCGCGAGCAGCGCCCACCGACGCCTCCACCCCCGTGGCGACGGCTCCCTCGGACTGCCACACCGCGATGAGCTCGTCACACTGCTGGGCGTCGAGCACGCGGGGGATGAACAAGACCGGCGCGTGCCCCTGCGCGCCGGCGCCCGACGGCTCCGAGTCCAGCCAGGCCACGGCCCGGTCGAGGGCCCTCTCGTCGCCGACCTGCCAGGCGTCGACGACGCGCACGTTGGCGTCCAACACCACGGCCACCGGTGCGCCATCCGGGTCGACGCCGTACGCCCGGTGCGTCGCGCCGTCCGGGTCGTGGAAGGAGGCCGGCGCCGAGCCCGGCGCGGTCGTGGTGACCACGAACACCGCTGCGTCGGCGTGCACCGCGCTGCGCCACGCGTCGGCCAGGGGCGCGACGTCGTCTGACGGGCGCGCGCCGTTGAACACCAGCAGCGCCGGCGACCCGCCCACGCCGCCGTAGAAACGAGCACGTTCCCCGTCGCCGCGCGGCAACACGAAGTCCGGCGCGCGCTCGCCGCTGGAGATGAGCGTCCGGTCCATACACCCGACCGTACGCGTCAGGGGCGGCTGCGTGCACGGGACAGGTTGGACAGGCGAGCCCGAGGCACCTTCGCCGGCCGACACCCGCAAGGTTCGGCCGAGCCGCCCGACCGGCAGCCCCTTGACGCCCTGTCGCGAGCCAGGTGCGCGCGAGCCTCCACCAGACCCGGTGCGGTGCGGTTCAGCCCTTCTTTGTGCCTTAGACTGGGCCTGGCGGCGCAGAGCGGAGGTTCTGGCGGCAACGTAAGGGCGCGAGGCCCGGCCGCGTCTGAGACATGGTGGGACACGCCGGGCGGAAGGGTTCGTGGGTGCTGGCTTACCACCTGTGAGCGCGGTGATCCCGACAACATCAGGCCAAGGAGGCCTTGCATGACTGGTAGTTCTCTGGCGGGGCGCGCCACGCTGGTGGGGATGCTCGCCCTTCTGGTGGCGGCCTTGCTGCCGTTGGCGACGGCTTCGGCGCAAGACGAGCGTGTCGTCGACTTGGATGTGGCTGAGGGCGAGGACAACGTCGGCGTCGCGATCCGTATCAGCCAGTACACCTTCGCCGGCGCCGCGGAGGCGCTGATCGGCCGTGACGACTTGTTCGCGGATTCTTTGGCGTCGGGCTCGCTGCAGGGTGGCGGCCGTCCGCTGCTGCTCACGGCCGCGGACGCTTTGGACGAGCGTGTGGTCGACGAGCTCAACCGTCTGGGTGTGACGACGGTGCACATCCTGGGTGGCGAGGAGGCCGTGTCGGCTGACGTGGCCGCCGACATTGAGGCTGCCGGCTTCACAGTGGGTGAGCGTTTCGAGGGCGCGACCCGCACCGAGACCGCGATCGACATCGCCGAGTTCGTCAACGGCGACACATTCTTGCTGGCGCGCTCGCACCCGGCGTTCGCTGACCCCGCGACGTCGGCGTTCGTAGATGCGCTGGCCGCCGGCGGCTGGGCTGCCGAGCAGGGCTGGCCGATCCTGTTCACCTACCCGCCGGGCGAGGACGACCCGGCCACCCCCGACATCGACGAGTCGGCGCTGGGTGAGACCCTCACGGAGTCGACCGCCGCGGCGATCGAGGCGGGCGGCTTCAGCAACGCGATCATCATCGGTGGCACCGCTGCGGTGAGCCAGGCGGTCGAGGACCAGCTGGAAGGGATGGTCGACAGCGTCGAGCGTGTGGGTGGCGCCAACCGTGCGCACACGGCGGTGCTGATCGCCGAGGCGCGTGGCTGGACTGACTCCAACGACCCTGAGCTGACCATCGTTGCCGACGGCGAGGGCGGCGACGCCTGGGTCGACGGTTTCGCTGGTGCTGCGCTTTCGGGTCTGACCCCGGGCCCGATCGTGCTGGACGACTCCGCGGAGGACTCGCTGCCGCCGGAGACCGCCGAGTTCCTGGTGCCGTTCGAGGCCGACGCGCCCCCGGCTGGGTTCGCGCAGGACCCTGGCGCTGAGTTCGAGCTCAACGATCACAGCAACGACCACGTGGTGTGTCTGCCGGGCGCCAACGACTGCGCGCTGGTGGGTGAGGAGGTCGAGCTGCCGGTCGACGTCGAGGGTCCGCCCAGTGGCGTGACCTTTGACCCGACCACGCTGGAGGCTGGCGGTGAGGTCACGATCACCATCCCTGGCCTGGCCGAGGGTGACGTGATCACCGTCACCGGCTGTGGCTTTGAGGAAGGCGACTTCGAGCAGACGGTCGCGGCTGGTGACATCGACGAGGACGGCAACGTGGTCGTCGCCGTCGCGGTGCCCGCCCCCGGCACCGACGCCGAGGAGACCTGCACGCTGACGGTGTCGGTCAACGGTGAAGCGGTCGAGAGCCAGGAGATCACCGTCACGCTGCCCCCGGCCAACCAGGGTGTCATCACGCTCTGCCGCCCGGAGGGCGACAGGTTCCTCTTCAGCAACGCGACCGAGTCGGTGATTGTGAACTACCTCGCCGCTGACACGTTCACCATCGACGGCCACCCGGCCACGCTGGGTGCCTTCGAGGCGCCTGCGAGCGGGTGCAGCCCAGGAGACCAGGTCGTCGTGACCGTCAACGCCGACGGCACGCAGACGATCGCCCTCACCAACGTCGACCCCGAGAGCATCAACTCGGGCACGATCGGCAACATCGACATCGCCAACAACGAGTTCGACATCATCGATCCGGTGACCGGCAGCGAGCTGCGTGTCGACGTGGACTACACAGGGGCCGTGTACACCACTGACGGTGCGCCCGTCACCGAGTCAGGGTTCGAGGCGGACCTCCACGAGGGCGACACCATCGTGATCACGCCCGCGGCGGGCGCGACCCCCGCGACCTTCGCACTCACCAACCAGACCACAACCGGTGTGGCCAGCGGCGGCTTCTTCGCTGGCGAAGTCGAGATCGGCTGGCTCGGCGACGATCCGGCCAGCGCCGCCAATGATTTCGGGTACCCGTACGCCGGCCCCGAGCCCACCACGTACAGCGTGGACGGCACCGCCGCCGATCTTGCGGCCTTCGAGGCCGCACTCACCATAGGCGACACGCTCAGCGTGTCCCGCAACGACGGCGCCTGGGTGTTCGCCCTGACCAACGTCGCTCATCTCCCGAGGTCCGGTGACCTGACCGACGAGTTCGACCCGTTCGGGGTACCCCCCGCACCTGGGGTCTCCGGGGGGACGGCCACGCTGATGTTCGCGGACAGCGACTCGGAAAGCAACCTCGCCTACACCGCGTCCGCCGTGTTCGTGGTGGACGGGGCGCTGGCGACCGAGGCCGAGTTCGAGGCTGCGCTCTCGGCCGGTGACGACATCACCTACCAGGCGGGCGACCCCGGGACCGGCACCCTCGAGCGCCTCACGCTCGTCAACGACACGCTGAACAACAACTGCTCGCCGGCCGCCGCAGGTGATCCTGAGGTGTGCAGCATCCCCGACGACTTGGTAGACGATTCCAACCCGGGCCAGGCCGGCACGTTCGACGTGGTCAACCCCGCCGGTGGTGTCATCTACGACGACTTCGACTACGGCACGGGGGGCACGTTCGGTGGCCCGGTCCGCTACTTCGTGGACGGCACGGAGGTCGGGCTCACACCGTTCGAGGTGAATCTGATGATCTGCACCACGGTTGCCACCGCGAACTGCAGCGTCGAGGTGGTTCGTACGGCCCTGGCGACCGAGGTTCGCCTGGACACCGACACCACCGTCTAGCAGCGACACCAACCCGATCCGGCCCCGCCTCGCGGGGCCGGATGGGACGTTGGCCAGCAAGCAGAGCGGCGGCGGTCGACGACCCCGGTACGCCCGCTGACGCAAGATATGACCATTCCCTCCGCTTGCCCGGACGGCCCAAACCAAGCAGGCGAACCACTGTCACCGCTTTGGCAGCTGTAATTGTTAATACCCTTTAGCTGTGACACGGTGCATGGATTGGTAACTGGTTGTCAAATGTGCGCGTTTGGGCTCAGCGCCCCGCCGCGGTGAGCAGCTCCCAGATCGCGCGCGGTCCTTCGACGTGGGCGTTGTGAGGGAGACCGGTGAGCGAGACGGCTTCCGGTTGCAGCGCGCGCAGCTGGGTGACGTCGACCATGTGGTCGTGCTCGCCGCAGGCTAGGAGCGCCCGGCAGCGGGCGGCCGTGAGCAGGTGCGGCAGCGGCGGCGCGCCCACCAGGGCGGTACGGGGGTCCCACGTGGCGGTCCATGTGCCGTCCGGCAGCTCCTGGACGGCGGTGCCGGCGAAACCTTCCGGCGCCTGTGACAGGCCGGCGAGGCGGCACGCCCAGGCGAGCGCGGCGTCGCGGTCGGGGAGCACGCGCGGTGGGCGCTCCCCGAGGGCGCGCGCTCCGGCGAGGTCCTCGGGGCTCCACGCGACCTTGACCCCCACGGCGACGACCAGCCGCGGCTGCACGCCGAACCAGCCGGACGCCAGCGCCAGGCCGATCACCCCGCCGAGCGAGTGGCCGAGCACCACGGGATGCGAACCCGGCTCCAGCCCCGACGCGGCCGCCGCGGCGAACGACCCGAACGAGTACGGCGGCGTGTGGGCCGCGCCGCCGTGGCCTGGCAGGTCGCGCACGAGCACCGGACCGTCGTCCCAGGACCCCGTGGCCAGGAGGGGGTCCCACACCGCGGCGCTGGCGCCCAGCCCGTGGAGCAGCAGCAGCGGCACCGTCACAGCGACCTCGCTAGAGGACACGGTGGCGGTTGCCACCCGTTTGACGGTGGATCCGGCGCGTGCCCTCGGGTTGGTCCACGACCAGCCCGTTGTCACCTTCAGCTGCTGTGACACCGCCGGCCGGCTCACCGGCAGCGTGTCCGCGAGCCCGCGGACCGGCCGGGCCCGGCGGCCAGCAGCTCAGCGACTTCTGTCAGGGACGCCCTCGTCGCCCAGGTAGCCAGGACGTGGCCGCTGAGCCGCGGCGGATTGTTCAGAGGTCGGCGGGGTCCTGCTCGCCTCCGACGACGCCGCCGGTCACGACGGGCTCGTCCTCCTGCCCGTCCTCAGGGTCCTCGTCTTCGAGGGGGTCGTCGTCTCGCGTGGGGTCTGTGGCCATGCGGTCCTCCTTCTCGTCCGGTGCAGTCCTACCCCCGCACCGGCTCCATGGCACGGCCGATCTGCTTGACGTGCGGGCGCTCGTGGGTTGCGTCACTGCGCGTACCCGTGCACGGAGCGGACGAGCGGCTTGCCCGCCCCGGTCACGGTTGCCGCGCGCGCCCAGTGCTGGGGCGCCAGTGGGCGGAGCACGTCGAGAAGCCGGGCGCGCTGCTCGGTGAATGCGCCCCGCGCGCGGACTGGCAGTTCGCGGTCGACAGCCTCGAAGTGGCGTGCAGGTTCTACGAGGGCGGCGTCAGCGCCGCCCGCGAGCTGCGCTACCACGAGGCCGTCATGGGCACAACCGCCGATGCGCGCCGCGACCTGCGAATCGCCTACGTGAGCGACGGGCCCGACGAAGCAGACCGCGGCAGCTTGGCGCACCTCGATGACCTGGGCGGCGCCTGGCGCGCCAGGACTACGGCAACCCAGGCGCGGCCGAGCGTCTGTTTGAGCCCGTCCCGGCTGCTGCCGCATCAGCTCCATGCCGCCCCGCGCGGCGAAGGGATGACCGGCACCGAACCCCACGGCCTGCCCCTTGCACACCACGTCACTGGAGCTGCCCCCACCGCACCCCGTCCAACACCAGGATCACCGCCGGTTCGCCCTCCCCCCTCCAACACCCCACATCCCTTGCTCGCACGCGCCCCCGCCCCTAGCCGAGCGCGCGTCCCGCATGTCGCCCGCCCCGAACTTCAACCCAAACCCGCGCTTGAAACACCCGTTCCTTCAGGGATGACCTGCGAAAACCCCGGTGGGCGATGGAGGATTTGAACCTCCGACCTCTTCCGTGTCAAGGAAGCGCTCTCCCCCTGAGCTAATCGCCCGGGAGCGGCCGAGGATAGCGCAGACTGGGGGTGTGACGGATGGAGAGGGCGGCGTGGCGAGCGACCCGCGGGCGGTGCTGGAGCGGGCGGTGACGGTGGCGGTGGTGGGGTGCTCGACGCATCCGTACAAGCCCTCGCACCACGTGCCGGCGTGGCTGCAGGACATGGGCTACCGGATCGTGCCGGTCAACCCGCATGCCGAGGAGATCCTGGGGGAGCGGGTGTACCGGCGGCTCGCGGACCTGCCGGAGGAGCCGGATCTGGTCGTGGTCTTCCGGCCGTCGGCGGAGGCGGCGGACGTGACGCGGCAGGCCATCGCGCGGGGGGCGCGGGGGGTGTGGCTGCAGCTGGGGATCACCTCGGGCGAGGCTCGCGCGCTGGCGGAGGAGGCCGGGATCGACTATGTCGAGGACCGCTGCTCGGGCGTCGACGCCGAGACGTGGGGCATCGTCAAGGAGGCGTCATGAGCGGGTACACGACGGGCGGGCCGCCGCTGGCCGACGGGGGACAGGAGTCCGGCAAGCCTGTCGGGTACATCGTCGCCGGGGTGCTGTTCCTCATCGCGATCGGCGGGATCATCTGGGCGATCAGCGGGTTCTCGGCCGCGTTCGACGAGCCCGAACCGCTGGTCGGCGGCGAGCTCGATGTCGCGGTCGAGGTCGGTGAGACCCAGGCGCTCTGGGTCAGCGGCGGGTTCGCGTCAGGGGCCACCGCGGCGTGCGACATCAGCGGGCCCGGCGCGGTGAGCCACACGCGCCCGTCGTCCACCAGCACGCTCAGCGTCAACGGTCGCTCCTACGTCGTCGACACGGAGTTCACGGTCGACCAGGCCGGGACCTACACCGTGTCCTGCCCGGAGCAGTTCGCCAACACGGTGTTCGTCGGGCCGCCGCTGGGCTTCGGCACGATCGGCGCCGGGGTCCTGGGGATCCTGCTCGGGGTCTTCTGCGGCATCGCGGCGATCGTGGTGCTGGTCGTCACGATCATCCTTCGCAGCCGGCGCCGCCGGGCACCAGTCGGGTACGGCGCGCCGCCGCCGTACAGTGGGCCGCCGCCCTACGGCGCGCCGCCCGAGCCGTACGGAGCTGCGCCGCAGTACGGCGCGCCGCCGCCTCCGCCGCAGTACGGCACGCCCCCGCCCCCGCCGCAGTACGGCACGCCCCCGCCCCCGCCGGGGTACGGCGCGCAACCGCCTCCCTCAGGCTGGAGCTGAGCCCCCGCAGTCAGGCGCCGGTGGGGAGCGGGAACCAGCGCAGGCGCTCGACGGCGGGAGGAAACGCGATGGCGGGCACGGCCTCGGGTTGCGGGCGGGTCAACACGCCGCGGGCCTCGTCGAGGTAGGCGGCCAGCCGCTCCTCGGGTTCGCTGGGCACCACGGGCAGCTCGCGATCGCAGCCGAGGTCGGCCAGCGAGAGCGGTGCGGCCACGGCGTCGCGGTGCCGCCACAGGCCCGTGGCCGGGTCGAAGCGGTAGGCGGGCAGCAGCCGCCAGCCCTCGTCGGCGATGAGCGTGATCGCCTCCAGGGCGAACGCGAAGCTCGCCTCGGACAGGTAGAAGGGGAAGCTCACCCGCACCCAGCCGGGCTTGACGCCCTCCCAGCCGTCCATCGTGGCGCTCTCGTAGGCGAGGGACAGGTCGTCGTCGACGCCGAGCAGGCGGTGGCCGTAGGGGCCGGCGCAGGAGCACCCGCCGCGCGCCTGGATCCCGAACAGGTCGTTGAGGAGCGCGACCACGAAGTTGTGGTGCAGGCGCTGCTGGCCGTGGAGCACGACGAACGACACGATCGCGATGCGCTCGGCCGTGCGGCTGCCGAGGATGCGGATGTGGTCGTGACGGTCGAAGGCGTCCATGGCGCGGGCGACGAAGTTGCGCTCGCGGGCGTGGATGCGGTGGACGCCGACCTGGTCGCGGAGCTGGAACACGAGGCCGGCGCGGATGGACTCGACGATGGCCGGGGTGCCGCCCTCCTCGCGCGCCTCGATCTCGTCGAGGTAGTCGTGGTGGGTGCTGCTGACGTAGCGCACGGTGCCGCCGCCGGGGACTGCCGGGACGCGGTTGGTGAACAGCTCGCGGCGGGCGACGAGGACGCCGGGCGTCTGCGGGCCGCCGACGAACTTGTGGGGTGAGAGGAAGACGGCGTCGGGGTAGGCGAGCGGGTCGCCCGGCGGGGGGCGCAGGCTGAGCGGCGCGTGGGGTCCGGCCGCGGCGCAGTCCCAGAAGACCAGGCCGCCGTGCTCGTGCACCAGTCGCGACACGGCGGCGACGTCGGACACGATTCCGGTGACGTTGGACGCGGCGGAGAACGCGCCGATCCGCAGCGAGCGTCCCGCGGTGGCCTGCAGCGCGTCCTTGAGCGCGGCGAGATCGATGCGGCCGTCGCCGTCCTCGCTGATGGCGACGACCTCGGCGATGGACTCGCGCCAGGGGAGCTCGTTGCTGTGGTGCTCGTAGGGGCCGACCAGGACCACGGGGCGCTCGTCGGCGGGGATGCGCTCGGTCAGCGCGTAGCGGTCGTCCAGCTCGGCCGGGACGCTGAGGCCCAGGACGCGGATGAGACGGTCGATGGCCCCTGTGGCACCCGAGCCCGCGAACACGACGGCGTGCTCGTCACCGGCGCCCAGCGCCGCGCGGATCAGCTCGCGGGCCTCCTCGCGCAGGTGCATGGTCTGCAGCCCCGTCGCGGAGGACTCCGTGTGGGTGTTGGCGTAGGTCGGCAGCACCGCCTGGCGGATGCGGTCCTCGATGAATCCCAGCGCCCGTGCCGAGGCTGTGGTGTCGAGGTAGGTGATGCGCCGCGGCCCGAAGGGGCCCGGGACCGCCGCGTCGTCACCGATCACCGACGTGCGGATGCGCTCGATCAGCGGCGTCGTCGCCGTGAGGCCATCCACGAAACGGACTGTAGTACCGAACGGGGGTGCCGGCCCGGCCCAACGGCGGCCAAGCGCTAGCGTCACCGGTGTGGACGAGGAGCGGGTGCGGATCGAGTCGGTGACGGAGCACTCCACGCGGGCGCTCGCGCGCGGGCATGTGATCGCCCAGGACAAGCCGGCGCCCAAGGGGGAGGACACCGCGCCGATGGCCACCGAGCTGCTGCTGGCTGCGCTCGGGGCCTGTCAGATCACCACGGCGCACGCGATCGCGGCGAAGCGGCGCAAACCTGTGGAGCGCATCGTGATCGAGGGGACGCTGCAGTTCTCGCGGGGGGTGATCTCAAGGATCTTCCTCGACGTCACGCTGCACGGCGCCGTCGGTCAGGAGGACGCGGACACGATCGTCCGCCTGGCGGAGCGCAGCTGCACGGTCTCGCAGGCGTTGCGGGTGCCGATCGAGGCGACCGTGCACGTCGTGCACACCTGAACGACACGGCTGTCGCTTCAGGATTGGGACCAGACGGTGTGGACCGCGGCCGCGAGGGCTTCGGCGTCGAGGTCGGCGATGTTGCTTTCCGGGCGGCGCGCGGTCGTCCACAGCCACCGCGGCGCCTCCGGCCGTCTGCGGCCCGCAGGTGCGATCCTAGAAGGAGCCCAGGATTGTCGTGACAGGCAACTTATCGGCTATCATTTGGACGCGAACGCTTCGCCGACACACCCCCTCTCACCACCATGACCGACGTCACTGCCGCCGGCCCGAGTCTCTGCACCTTCCGGTGCCTGGAGACCGGTCACACGTTCGACCTCCTCGTCCCCGCTGACGCCAGCGTGGTGCTCACCCAGGCCGCCACGTGCCCGGAACACCACGTTGCCGCCGTGCGCGAGCGCGACGGGTGGGAGCACCGCCGCGCCTGATCCCACGGCCGCCGGGCTGATCGTCGACGCGCTCAACGTCATCGGCTCGCGCCCCGACGGCTGGTGGCGCGACCGGCAGGGGGCGATCCGCGCGCTCGTGGAACGGCTGCGCGTCTACGCGGTCGCCTCCGCTTCGCCGCTCACGGTCGTGATCGACGGCCGCCCCCTCCCCGACCTGCCCGAGGGCGAGGACGAGGGCGTCGTCGTCCGCTACGCCCCACGACGCGGTCCCAACGCGGCCGACGACCGCATCGTCGAGCTGGTCGCCGAGCGCGGCGGAGCCGGGATGCGCGTGGTGACCGCAGACCGCGACCTCCGCACGCGGGTCGAGGCGCTGGGGGCGACGACCCTCGGCCCGAGTTCGTTCCTTGAGGCGCTCGACCGCGTGACCAACGCCTGAGGCCACCGTCCCACCGCAGCGTCACCGCGTCGGGAGGCCGTCCACCTCCTCGAGGGGCGCGACGATCGTGGGGTCGGCCAGCAGCGGCGCCAGGGCGAGCTCGACCGCGCCGAGGAGCGTCGAGTCCTCGCCGAGCGTCGCCGGCACCACCGAGACCAGCTGCCGGCTGGGGCGCTGGGCGTGGACGTTGAGGTAGCGCCAGACCGCGGCCTCGAGATAGGGGAACGCGCGGGCGAAGAACCCGCCCAGCACCACGCGGTGAGGGTTGAGCACGTTGATGAGGTCGGCGAGCGCCACGCCCAGGTGCCCGCCGATCGTGTCGAGCGCGTCCAGCGCCTGGCCCGACGCGTCGGCGGCCTCGCGCAGGACCTCCTCGGCGGCCTCGCGCTCGCGCTCGGCGGAGCGTCCCATGAGGCGCAGCAGCGCCCACTCGCCGGTCTCGGCCTCCAGGCAGCCGCGTGCGCCGCAGTGGCACTCCGCGCCCCACCGGTCCACGCAGATGTGGCCGATCTCGCCGGCGTAGCCCGCTGCCCCGGCTAGCGGCCGCCCGTCGACGATGATGCCCCCGCCAACGCCGATCTCGCTGGCGATGTAGACGAGGTGATCAACGCCCACCCCGGCCCCGCGGACGTGCTCGGCCAGCGCGCCCAGGTCGGCGTCGTTGCCCAAGGTCACCGGCATGTCGCCGCCCACGCGGGCGCGCATGAGGTCGCCCAGCGGCACGTCCGCCCAGTCGACGTTGGGCGCCACGTGGACGAAACCGTCCTCGTGGCGCACGACACCCGGGACCGAGACGCACAGGCCGAGGATCTGGTGGCTGCCGCCCAGCCACTCGAGGGCCGCGTCGACCTGTTCGCCGAGGTCCTCGACCGTCGCCTCCACCGTGCGACGCTCCCCGGGTCGGTCGATCTGGACCCGGCGCAGGAGGTGGCCGCCGAGCCCCGCGACCGCCACGGTCAGGGTCGCCACCTCGAGGTCGGCCGCGAGGACCGCGACGTGCCGGGTCGACGGTCGCACGACCGGCGAGGGGCGGCCGACCGTGCCGGTGCTGACGGCCTCGCCCTCCTCGACCAGGCCGCGCTCGGACAGGTCGGCGACCAGTGCCGCGACCGTGCTGCGGTTGAGCCCCGTGGCGGTCGTGAGCGCGGCCCGCGACACCAGCCCCGCGCGGTGCACTGCCTCGAGCACCGTCGAGAGGTTCCGCCGGCGCAGCGACTCCCGGTTCTCGCCGGGCCCGATCTCCACCGCCGGGAGACTGCCACGCCGGAGGCCGGCACGGGCGGAGAAAGGCAGGTCCGCGTCGGCGCCCAGGGGGTCTAGCGGCCCAGCCAGCCGCCGTCGACGGGCACCAGCGCACCGTGCACGTAGTCGGATGCCGCTGAGGCGAGGAACACGGTGACCCCCGCCAGGTCGCGCGGCTCGCCCCAGCGGCCCGCCGGGATGCGCTCCAGGATCTGCCGCGAGCGCACGGGGTCGGCGCGCAGCGCGTCCGTCACCGACGTGACGAGGTAGCCCGCCGCGATCGCGTTGACGTTGACGCCGCGGGACGCCCATTCGTTGGCCAGGGCCTGCGTCACCCCGGCCAGCGCGTGCTTGCTGGCGGCGTAGCCCGGCACCATGAACCCGCCCTGGTAGCTGAGCACCGACGCCGTGAAGATCACCTTGCCGCGGCCGCGCTCGAGCATCCCGCGCCCCAACGCGCGCGCCAGCCGGAACGGTGCGTCGAGGTTCACCGCCAGCACGTGGTCCCAGTCGGCGTCCCCGTGCTCCTCGGACGGTGCGCGCCGCACGGTTCCCGCGTTGTTGACCAGGATGTCCACGGGCCGCCCGTCGGCTTCCAGCGCCTGGATCAACGCGTCCTGCTCCGCACGCGACGCCAGGTCCGCACGATGCCCGGTGAAGGCCCGGCCCTGCGCCCGCACGGCCTGCTCCACCTCGTCCCCCGTCGCCAGCTGAGCGCTCACCCCGACGATGTCCGCCCCGGCCTCCGCCAGGGCCGTCGCCATCGCGAACCCGATCCCACGCCTACACCCGGTGACGACCGCCAGCCGTCCCGTGAGGTCGAAGAGCTCCAGGACCACTCAGGGTGCCAACCGCGCCTCCGCGAACGGGTTGGGCCGCGGCAGCAGGGGCGCGGCGCGCTCCAGCCGGTCCAGCACGTTGGCGCGCAGCCGGTCGATGTGCGCGGTGACGCGTGCCGCGACCTCGTCCTCGTCGTGGTCGCCCATCGCCTGCGCGAGCGCGACGTGGTCCTGCGAGCAGAGCCGCAGCCGCCCTTCGAAGTGCGGCGTCCGGCAGCCAGAACCGCTGCACCCGCCGACGCGTCTGCTGCAGCGTCCTGGGCCACGAAGCGGTTGCCGCGCCGCCGCCATCACCAGCGCGTGGTAGCGCGCGGTCGGCGACCCGCCACGCACTCGGCGTCGCCGGCCTCGGCCGTGGTCCACCAGGCTCGGCGGCCAGCGCGAGCAGCTCGCTCCAGCTCCTCGGCGCGACAGTGCGCCGGCCGCCCGCGTCCGTAGACGTAGGTGTCCAGCAGCGCAAGCAGGTCGCAGGCCTCCTCGACCTCGTCGGGCGTGATGGTGGCGACCGCGAACCCGGCTTCGGGCAGGCGCTGGACCAGGCCCGTCGCGCTCGAGGCGCAGCAGCGCCTCGCGCACCGGGGTGCGGCTGACCCCCATGCGCGCGGCCAGCTTGTTCTGCGACAGCGGGGTGCCCGCACCGCAGCCGCGCCTCGACGATGGCGTCAGCAGCGACGCGTAGACGTCGTCGACCATCGACGCGACGGGCCGTCAGCTGCCGGGCTGGTCGACCATCACATCACCCTGTCCACGAACTCCCGGTCGTGGACCTTGACCGGGACGTCCATCAGCTCGAGGACGCCCTTGCGCCACGTGCTCGGAGTAGCGGCGGAACGCCTCCTCGCCCTTCTCCTTGGTCGCGCGCATGCGGGTTGCCGATGGTGCCGCTGTCGATGAACTCGTGGTGGTCCATCGGGAAGCTGAAGTACTTGTAGCCCTCGAACTCCACATCCGGGGCGCCGTCGGTCTTGCGGAAGGACTCGGGCAGGAAGTCCGGGACCTGCGGCGCGCGTGTCCTCGGCCCGCTCCATGCGCACGAGGTCGGGGTTCCACGCCATGTCCTGGGAGGTCTCCAGCTCGCTGGAGTGCCAGCCCGGGGTCTCCTCGGGCGGGTTCTCCATCAGGCCCTCGAGGATCCCGACGTAGCGCTCCATGTAGGGCTTGACGAAGCCGATCATGGCGCCGGTCTCGTAGCGCAGCCGGCGCAGCACCGGGTCGACCACCTTCGTGTTCGAGCCGTGCCCGTTGATGAAGATCGATCCGGTTGAAGCCGTGGTGGATGAGGCTGCGCGCGACGTCGTACATCAGGTTGAGCAGCGTGCTGGAGCGCAGGGTGATCGTGCCCGCGGCCCTCGCCCGGGCGCGTGCATGTGCTGCGGCGAGTAGCCCGCCCAGAGCGGCGGCGTGTGCAGCACCGCCGATGTGCTCGGAGACCCGCGCGCTCACCTCGATGCGCGGTGATGGTGTCGGTGTAGAGCGGCAGGTGCGGGCCGTGCTGCTCGGTGCTCGCCATCGGCACGAGCACCAGGTCCTTGGTCTTCAGGTACTCGCGGATGTCGACGTAGGACAGGTCGGCCAGTGCCCAGGACCGGAACTTCGACGCGGAACTCGCTCGTCGCCGCTGGTGAGGTGCGGGACGTTGCGGGAGATGCTGGAGGTCATGCGGGGGCCTCCTGGATGAGGTCGAGGAACGAGTCGGGCCACCACGCGGCCGAACTCGGGGTCGTTGACGTGGTGGTCGTGGGTGGTGACGGGGATGTCGGCGCGCAGCTCGCTCGCGCAGCGCGGTCGCGGAACGCGGCGTCGGCCTCCGGGTCCCAGAAGGGGCCGTCCGGGACGTTCGGGATGGACAGCCCGCGGGTCGGGACGGCGACGCGCACCGGGCCCTTGCGCCGCGCCGAGCCGCTCGCGCGAAGATGCCGGCGATCGTGCAGCATGTCCTGCGCGCGAGGTGCGGATCAGCCGGAACTCCGGGTTGTGGTCGTAGCTGGGCCGGTCGGCCAGCGCCGGCGGGACCTGCGACGGCTCGAAGACCGCGAAGTCGATGCAGCCGGGCACCACGACCTGGGGCAGCCCGAGCTCGCCGACCACGCGCAGCCGGTCGGGGCCGCCGTCGTGGATGCCGCCGACCAGCGGGTCGGTGACCTCGTTGGTGGTGAAGTCGATGACGCCGCGGAAGTAGCCCTCGCGCGGCGAGCTCCTCCATCGCCGGCCCGCCGACGCCGTTGGAGTGGAAGACCAGCGCCTGGTGAGCCGGCCTCGGCCAGCTCGTCGCGCAGCGCCATCACGGCCCTGGTGGTGTTGCCCAGCATCGTGACCGCCACGGTGCGCTGCTGCCGTGGACTCTGGGCCGGAGTCCGCGGTCGGAGCGGTCGTGTTCACCATGCCCGCCACCGCGGCCACGACGTTGTCGAAGACCGTGCGGGCGATCTCGTTGAGGCCGAGGATGTCGACGACCGAGTGCACGACCATCATGTCGCGGGTGCCGACCAGCGGACCGAACTCGTGGCGGCCGGACGCGATCGGCGAGACGACGACCTTCGGCACCCCGAGCGGGCAGCCGCATCAGCGCCGCGGCGGTCATCACCGCGCCCTCCGCCCCGCCGATGCCGATGCCGCCCGCGATGCGCCCCTGGGCGTAGCAGGTCGCTCGACGTAGTCGGCCAGCATCGTGCGCATCGCGGCGACCGCGCGGCCCCGCGGTCCCGGCCGCGCGCAGCTCCGCGATGGAGGTGCCCGAGTGCCGTGCCACGTCGTCGCTGGTCACGTCGGGGACGATGTCCAGCGGCTCGCCGAGGATGCCGCAGTCGATGACGCAGCGCGTCAGCCCGTGCTCGCGCAGCCGGTCCCGGAGGTACGCCGCCTCCGGGCCCTTGGTGTCCAGCGTCGCCAGGACCGCGATCGCGCTCAGAGGCGTCATGACGCCTGATGTCGCTCCTCCAGCCTAGATCAGCGGCAGCAGGTGCTCGGCGTGCTCCTCGGTCAGCCAGTCGTAGAACTCCTCGCTGAGCGTCGTCGAGCCGTGGTCCTCGATGAACTTCATCTGCTCGGCGCTGATGTCGACCGGCTCGGTCTCCAGCGCGTTCGGGAACGGGTTGGCCGGCGTGCGGTCCAGCGGGGCGACGAACTCGGCGGTCAGCGCGCCGTCGTAGCCGGCCTGCTTGAGCGTGTCGACGACCTTCGCCCAGTCGTAGTCGCCCATGCCCGGCGGGCATGCGGTTGTTGTCGGCGGCGTGGAAGTCTGTCAGACGCGGACCGCAGTCGAGGATCGCCTGGAAGAGGTCCGCCTCCTCGATGTTGATGTGGAAGGCGTCCAGGCACACGCCGCACTCGTCGCCCACGGCCTCCGCCAGCGCCATGGCCTGCGCGCCGCGGTTGATGAAGTAGGTCTCGAAGCGGTTGAGCGGCTCGATCGCGAGCCGCACGCCCAGCGGCTGCGCGTGCTCGTAGATCTCCTTGAGCCCCGCGACCGCCCACTCCCACTCCTGCTCGGGGGTGGCGTCCGGCGTGATCTTGCCGACCGTCGCCGGGCACGATCGTCATCTCGGTGCCGTTCAGCGCGGCGACCAGGTCGATGCAGTCCTTGGTGTACTGCACCGACGCGCGCGCGCTGCGCCCTCGTCGCCGGCGACCAGGTTGCGGTCGCCGAGCATGAGCGTGACCGAGCCCCAGCAGCGCAGGTCGTACTTCGCGAGCAGCGGCTTGACGTCGTCCGGCTTGTACTGCTCCGGCTCGCCGCTGATCTCGATGCTCTCGTAGCCGTACTTGGCCAGCCGCGCGAGCGTCACCTCGAGCGGCTCGGCCCGCATCCAGTTGTGCATCGACAGGTGCATCGTGTCGCTCCCTCGCTCGTTGTGCGGTTACCAGCCTGACCGAGGTGCTCCGAACCCCAGCTTGCCCGGGTTCATGATCCCGTCCGGGTCCCAGGCGTCCTTCACTGCGAGCATGAGGTCGAAGGCCGCGCCGTACTGCGGGCGCATGAAGCGCCCGAGCTTGAGGCCGACACCGTGGTGCTCGTTGATGACGCCGCCGTTGGCCAGCGAGGTCGCGATGGCCGCGTCCCACAGCCGGTCGTGCAGGGCGAGCGCCTCGTCCGGGTCCTCCGGCGCGTCGTCGACGTAGAAGCGGTCGTAGATCATCCCGCCCCACGGGTACCAGTGCGAGAAGTGCGCGGTGTAGCGGGCGCCGTACTCGGCGAACCCCTCCTCGATCGTGCGCTTCTTCGCCTCGTACAGGCCGGGCAGCGTCCGCGAAGCGCGCGCACGTGTCGGTCGTGCCGAAGATCGTCGGCGGCGCCGGGGCGTTGTGCTTGCGCGAACGGCTCGTACTTGCCGTCCCACCAGCGTCTGCGCGGGCCCGGCGCCCAGGTCGTGCGCCGGCGTTGCGCGTCGCGATCGCCGCGATCCGCTGCCTGCTCGAGCGCCATCGACGGCCTCGAAGCCGTCCAGCACGATCGACCAGCAGCACGCCGCCGTGTCGAGCCCCAGCATCGAGGTCAGCTTGGCGCTGTCGGCCTCGTCGTAGAGCCGCATCGCCGCCGGCACGATGCGCCGCGTCATGATCAGGCGCGCGGTCTCGAGGCCGGCCTGCGACGGTGGGGAACTGGTAGGACAGGAACGCGCCGGCCCTCGGGGAGCGGCTCCAGCCGCATCGTCGCCTCGGTGATGATGCCGAGCGTGCCCTCGGAGCCGATGAGGGTCTGCAGCAGGTCGGGCCCGGCGGCGTGGTTGGGGACCGGCAGCGTCGACGATCGCGCCGCCCCGGTGGGACCACCGCCTCGACCTGCAGCGCCAGTCTGCTCGGCCTTGCCGTACTTGGTGGACACCACGCCGGAGCCGCGGGCCGCCAGGCAGCCGCCGATCGTCGCGCCGAAGAAGTGCGAGCCCGGGTAGTGCGGCAGCGTCAGCCCCAGCCCGTTGAGCTCCTTCTCCAGCACCGACCCGTCGATGCCGGCCTGCACGGTGACCGTCAGGCTCGACTCGTCGACCTCGACGATGCGGTTCATGCCGCGTCAGGTCGACGGCGATGCCCGCCGTAGAGCGCGAAGGTGCCGCCCTGCGTTCCGGAGCCGCCGCCACGCGGCACGACCGGCACGCGGTACTCCGACGCGATGCGGACGATGCCCTCGACCTGCTCGGTGGACTCGGGCCGGACCACCACGTCGGCCACCGGCAGCGGCAGGTCGCGCAGGCGCAGGAACTGCGACATCCAGGACCAGTCCGCGGCCTGCGCGACGAGGTCGCCCTCGGATCGGTGCTCACGTGCTCCGCGCCCACCACGCCGGCGAGGTCGCGCGCGAGCTGGCCGAGCACGTACGGCCGGGCCTGCAGGGACGACATCGTCACACCCCTTTCTCCGCGTTGCTGTATCCAGCCCTGTACGCAGCGCAAGAGAGCACGGGCCGGAGCGGGTGTCAAGCGGCCGCAAGGTCCGCGCCGACGACGGTCGCGCGCCTAGGCTGACCGACCCTCGGACCGGGAGGACGTGATGGGGTCGGTGTACGTGGTGGGGACCGGCGACACCAAGGGGCGGGAGCTCGCCTACCTGCGCGAGGTGATCGCTTCGCAGGGGCTACCCGTCGTGGTGGTCGACGTCGGGACCACGGGGCACGCCTCGACCGCGGACATCACGCCGGCTCAGGTCGCGGCGCACCACCCGGCGGGCGCCGACGCGGTCGTGTCCGACGACCGCGGGGCCGCGGTGGGAGCGATGGCCGTGGCGCTGGAGCACTTCGCGGTCGCGCGCGTCGCGGACGTCGCGGGGATGATCGGGATCGGTGGGTCGGGGGGGACGGCGATCGTCGCGCCGGCCCTGCGCGCGCTGCCCATCGGCGTGCCGAAGGTGCTGGTGTCCACGGTGGCGTCGGGCAACGTGGCGCCCTACGTGGGGCCGGCCGACATCGCGATGCTCTACTCGGTCACCGACCTCGCGGGGCTCAACCGCATCTCGCGGGTCGTGCTCGGCAACGCGGCCAACGCGGTCGCGGGGATGGTCGCGCACCCGGTCACCCCGCCGGCCGACGCGCGGCCGGTGGTCGGGCTGACGATGTTCGGGGTCACGACCGCCCTCGTGACCCAGCTGGTCGCCGCGCTGGAGGCGGCCTGGGACCCGCTGGTGTTCCACGCCACCGGCACCGGTGGCCAGTCGCTGGAGAAGCTGGTGGACTCCGGCATGGTCGGCGCGATGCTGGACATGACCACGACCGAGGTCGCAGACCTGCTCTGCGGCGGCGTGTTCCCGGCGACCGAGGACCGGCTCGGCGCCGTGATCCGCACCGGCGTCCCGTACGTCGGGTCCTGTGGCGCGCTCGACATGGCGAACTTCGGCGCGCCCGACACAGTGCCCGAGCGCTACTCGGGCCGCCGCTTCCACGTCCACAACCCGCAGGTCACGCTGATGCGCACCACGCCCGAGGAGAACGCGGCGTTCGGGGCGTTCCTCGCGGAGCGCCTGAACCGCTGCGAGGGACCCGTGCGCTTCCTGCTGCCGGAGGGCGGCGTCTCCGCGATCGACGCCCCCGGCCAGCCGTTCCACGACCCCGACGCCGACGCTGCGCTCTTCGCGGCGCTGGAGGACCAGGTGCAGCAGACCGAGCAGCGGCGCCTCCTGCGCGTCCCCCACCACGTCAACGCCCCGGAGTTCGCCCAGGCCGTCCTGGCCGCGCTCGCGGAGGTGACCTCGTGAGGCAGGGGCGCGCCGAGATCCTCGAGCGCTTCCGCGGGATGATCGAGCGCCGCCAGCCGATCGTGGGCGGCGGCGCCGGCACCGGCCTGTCCGCCAAGTGCGAGGAGGCCGGCGGGATCGACCTCATCGTGATCTACAACTCCGGCCGCTACCGCATGGCGGGCCGCGGGTCGCTGGCCGGTCTGCTGGCCTACGGCAACGCCAACCAAATCGTGGTCGAGATGGCCAGCGAGGTGCTGCCCGTCGTGCAGCACACCCCGGTGCTCGCCGGCGTCAACGGCACCGACCCCTTCTACCTGCCCGAGGTCTTCCTGCCGGAGCTGGCCCGCCTCGGCTTCGCGGGCGTCCAGAACTTCCCGACGGTCGGCCTCATCGACGGGGTGTTCCGCCAGAACCTCGAGGAGACCGGGATGGGCTACGGCCTCGAGGTCGCGATGATCCGTCACGCCGCGACGCTCGACCTGCTCACCACGCCGTACGTGTTCATCCCCGAGGAGGCCGAGGCGATGACCGACGCCGGCGCCGACCTGGTCGTCTGCCACATGGGCCTGACCACCGGGGGCGCGATCGGCGCCGAGACCGCGCTCACGCTGGACGACGCGGTGGAGCGCGTCGACCGCCTGGCGGCGGCGGCCCGCAGCGTGCGCCCGGACGTCATCGTGCTCTGCCACGGCGGCCCGATCGCCGAGCCCGCGGACGCCTCCTACGTGCTGCAGCGCACCACCGGCGTCCACGGCTTCTACGGCGCGTCGAGCATGGAGCGCCTCCCGACCGAGCAGGCCCTGACCAGCCAAACGGCTGCCTTCAAGGCGGTAACGTTCTGAACCGCGTGTCGGCGGCGCCGCGGACGCGAGCGCCATGTCAGAGCCGTCACCTTCTGATCGGCCCCCCGCCGCATTGACAACAGCCGCCGCCGCACTCCATCCTGTATCCACCTCCGTATGCAGGTGGGCGGTTGCGCCGTGCGGTAGACAACTACTGCTGTAGAGGGACAGGACTGAGGGCATGAGCGAGGGCGATCGGCCGACGCCTGCGGACCGCTTCACGTTTGGGTTGTGGACGGTGGGCTGGTTGGGGCGTGACCCGTTCGGGGAGGCCACGCGGGCCCCGCTGGACCCGGTGGAGGCGGTGCACCGCCTGGCGGAGCTGGGCGCCTACGGGGTGACGTTCCACGACGACGACCTGATCCCGTTCGGCTCCGACTCCCACGTGCGCGAGTCGCACATCAAGCGCTTCCGGGCGGCCCTGGACGAGACCGGGATGGTCGTGCCGATGGCCACGACCAACCTCTTCACCCACCCGGTGTTCAAGGACGGCGGGTTCACCTCCAACGACCGTGACGTGCGCCGCTTCGCGATCCGCAAGGTGCTGCGCAACATCGACCTGGCCGCCGAGCTGGGCGCGCAGACCTATGTGCTGTGGGGTGGGCGTGAGGGCGCGGAGTCCGATGCCGCCAAGGACGTGCGCGCCGCGCTGGACCGCTACCGCGAGGCCATGGACCTGCTCTGCGGCTACGTCAACGAGCGCGGCTACGGCATCCGCTTCGCGATCGAGCCCAAGCCCAACGAGCCGCGCGGTGACATCCTGCTGCCCACGATCGGGCACGCGATCGCGTTCATCGACCGCCTCGAGCAGCCCGAGATGGTGGGGCTGAACCCCGAGGTGGGGCACGAGGAGATGGCGGGCCTGAACTTCGTGCACGGCATCGCCCAGGCGCTGTGGTGCGGGAAGCTCTTCCACATCGATCTCAACGGCCAGCACGGCGCGAAGTACGACCAGGACCTGCGCTTCGGGGCGGGCAACGTCAAGGGCGCGTTCTTCCTAGTCGACCTGCTGGAGTCGGCGGGCTACGAAGGGCCGCGCCACTTCGACTTCAAGCCGCCGCGCACGGAGGACTACGACGGGGTGTGGGAGTCGGCGGCGGGGTGCATGCGCACCTACCTGCTGCTCAAGGAGCGGGCTGTGGCCTTCCGTGCCGACCCGCGCGTGGCCGAGGCGCTGGCCGCGTCGCGCGTCCCGGAGCTCGCGGTGCCGACGCTGGCGCCGGGGGAGTCGCTGGACGACCTTCGCAACGAGGCCTTCGACGTGGAAGCGGCCGCCGCCCGCGGCTACCACTTCGAGCGCCTCGACCAACTCGCGATGGAGCACCTGCTGGGAGCATGAAGGCGCCCGTCCAACAGGCGTACGAGAAGCACGAGCACCACCCGGCCCCCCGACCGGCGGGCCCCGCGGGACGATCAGGGATCAGGAGCGAGGCACGACATGACCTACCGGTTCACGTTGTTCACGGGGCAGTGGGCCGACCTGCCGCTCGAGGAGCTGGCCGCGCTGGCCTCCCAGTGGGGCTACGACGGCCTGGAGCTGGCGTGCTGGGGCGACCATTTCGAGGTCGACCGGGCGCTGGCCGAGGACGACTACATCGACGGGCGCAAGGAGCTGCTGGCCAAGTTCGGGCTCGAGGTCTACGCGATCTCCAACCACCTCGTCGGCCAGGCGGTCTGCGACCACCCGATCGACGAGCGCCACAAGGGCATCCTGCCCCCGCGCATCTGGGGTGACGGCGACGCCGAGGGCGTGCGGCAGCGCGCCGCGGAGGAGATGAAGGACACCGCACGGGCCGCCGCCAAACTCGGTGTCAAGACGGTGATCGGCTTCACCGGCTCCAGCATCTGGCACACGGTGGCGATGTTCCCGCCCGCGTCGGAGGACATGATCGCCAAGGGCTACCAGGACTTCGCCGAGCGCTGGAACCCGATCCTCGACGTGTTCGACGAAGTAGGCGTGCGCTTCGCCCACGAGGTCCACCCGTCGGAGATCGCGTACGACTACTGGACCACCAAGGCCACGCTCGAGGCCATCGGGCACCGCCCCGCGTTCGGCCTCAACTGGGACCCGTCGCACATGGTGTGGCAGGGCCTGGACCCCGCGAACTTCATCCTCGACTTCGCCGACCGCATCTATCACGTGGACTGCAAGGACGCGAAGGTCGCCAGGGCCGACGGGCGGCGTGGCCGCATGGGCAGCCACCTGCCGTGGGCCGACCTGCGGCGCGGGTGGGACTTCGTGTCGGTGGGTCACGGCGACGTGCCGTGGGAGGAGTGCATCCGCGCCCTCAACGACATCGGCTACGACGGCCCGATCTCGGTGGAGTGGGAGGACGCAGGGATGGACCGCCTGGTCGGCGCGCCCGAGGCCCTGCAGTACCTGCGGAAGCTGAACTGGGACAAGCCGACCGGCTCCTTCGACGCAGCGTTCTCGAGCGAGTGATGGCAGGCCCCGCCCTCAACGTCGGGCTGGTCGGCTACAGCTTCATGGGCCGCGCCCACTCCCAGGCGTGGGCGACCGTGGGGCGCTTCTTCGACCTCCCGCTGCAGCCGCGCATGCACGTGATCTGCGGGCGCAACGCGGAGCGCACGCAGCAGGCCGCCGACCAGCTGGGCTGGGCCGGGATCGAGACCGACTGGCGCGCGCTGCTGGAGCGCGACGACGTCCACCTCATCGACATCTGCACCCCCGGGTCCAGCCACGCCGAGATCGCGATCGCCGCGCTGGAGGCCGGCAAGCACGTGCTGGTCGAGAAGCCGCTCGCGAACACCGTCGCGGAGGCCGAGGCCATGGCGGACGCCGCCGCCAAGGCCGCGGCGGCCGGCGTGCGCTCCATGGTGGCCTTCAACTACCGGCGCGTGCCGGCCGCGGCCTACGCCCGGCAGCTGATCGCCGAGGGCGTCCTCGGCCAGATCCGCCACGTCCGCGCGGTCTACCTGCAGGACTGGATCGTGGACCCCGACTTTCCGCTGGTGTGGCGCCTGCAGGCGGAGGAGGCCGGCTCCGGGGCGCTGGGCGACATCGGCGGCCACATCATCGACCTGGCCCAGTTCCTTCTGGGGGAGACGCTCACGGAGGTCAGCGGCCTGCTGGAGACCTTCGTCAAGCAGCGCCCGGTGATGGAGGACGTCAGCGGAGGGCTCACCGCCGTCGCTGCCGAGGGCCGCACCGGTGAGGTCACCGTCGACGACGCCGCGCTGCTGCTCGCGCGCTTCGCCGGCGGCGCGATCGGCACGTTCGAGGCCACACGGTTCGCGACCGGCCGCAAGAACGGGCTGCGCATCGAGGTCAACGGCGCCAAGGGCAGCCTGGTGTTCGACCTCGAGCGGCTCAACGAGCTGGAGCTCTTCCTCGCCGAAGGCCCCGCCGGCACCCAGGGCTTCCGGCGCATCCTCGTCACCGAGGCCGAGCACCCCTACCTGGCGGCGTGGTGGCCGCCCGGCCACCTGATCGGCTGGGAGCACAGCTTCACCCACGAGGTCCGCGACCTCGTCGACGCGATCGCCCAGGGCACGGACCCCAGCCCCAGCTTCGCCGAGGGGCTGCAGGTGCAACGCGTGCTCGACGCCGTCGCGCGGTCTTCCGCCAGCCGCACGTGGGAGACGCCCTGACCACTGGCGCGGTCCCCGCTGCCCCGCGGCTCCCGGCCGGGCGGCTGATCCTGCGCGTGGTCATGTGGCTGGTGGTGGCGGCCGTCGCGTCGTGGATCCTCGTGTTCGCGAGGGGGACGCCCGCCGGCCCGGCGATCAGCGAGCCCGGCCGCTTCCTGGTCACGCTGCTGCAGGCCCTCACCCTCTCGGGCCTGCTCTTCGTGGTGGCGTCGGGGTTCACGCTCATCTTCGGCCTGATGCGCACGGTGAACATGGCGCACGGCTCCTTCTTCCTGCTGGCGGCGTTCACGGCCGTGCAGCTGCAGCAGGAGCTGGTGGGCAAGGAGCGCAACATCGAGCCGGCCGACGTCGGCATGGTCGACTGGGTCGTGCCGCTCCTGGCCAGCTCGCTGCTGGTCGGGGTGATCGGCCTGGTCATGCACCAGGTGCTGCTGCGCTGGAACCAGGGGCAGGAGCTACGCCAGGCCCTGATCACCGTCGCGGTGTCGGTGATCATGGCCGACCAGATGCTGGCCCGCTTCGGCGGCCTGGCGCAGGACATGGCCTGGCCGGGCGTGGTGACGCAGTTCATCGAGATCGCGGGCGAGCGCTTCGCGGTCAGCCGCCTGTTCATGCTCGGGGTGGCGCTGCTGGTCGGTCTGCTGCTGTGGCTGTGGCTCGCCAAGACCCGCATGGGCATGGTCGTGCGCGCGGGCGTCGACGACCAGACGATGGTGCGCGCCCTGGGGATCAACATCGCGCTGATCTTTGCGATCACGTTCTTCGTCGGCGCGTTCCTCGCCGGCGTCGGTGGCGTGATGGGCGCCTCGTTCGCCGGTGCGGCCACGGGTAAGGACGGCGAGTGGCTCCTCTACTCGCTCATCGTGGTGATCGTCGGCGGAATGGGCTCGGTGAAGGGCGCGGTCGCCGGTGCGCTGCTCTTCGGACTGGCGCAGTCGCTGGCCCCCGCCTACCTGCCCACCCACCTGTCCTCCTACGCGATCATCGTCACGTTCGTGTTGCTGGCGATCGTGCTGGCGGTGCGGCCCTACGGCCTGTACGGGAAGCCGGCGTGACCGGCAGCGCGCGCGCCCTGCGGGTCGGGATCCCGGCGGTCGTCGTCGTGGTCCTCGCGCTGCTCCCGTTCGGGCCGGACGCACTGGACTTCTTCATCCTGCGGGTGCTGTCGCGAGCGCTGATCTTCGGCATCGTCGCGGCCACGATCGTGATGCTCGCGCGGTACGGCGGGATGACCTCCCTGGGGCAGATCCTGTTCTACGGGGTCGCGGGGTTCATGTACGGCAACGCGGTCAGCTCGACCGGGGCGCGCGGGCTGAACCTCGGCTGGAGCCCGTGGGTCTCGGTCCTCTTCGCGCTGGCCATCGCGACCCTGCTGGGCCTGGTGCTGGGCGCCGTCGCCAGCCGCGCCACCGGCATCTACTTCCTGATGCTGACCCTGGTCTACGCGGTGATCGGCTTCCAGGTCTTCTTCAACATCATCGACCTGTCCGGCCAGAGCGGGATCACCAGCATCACCCCGCCCGCGCTCTTCGCGACCCCGCTGCGGGTCTACTACGGGGCGCTCGCGGTCTCGGCGGTGGTCTACGCCGCCTTCGTCGCGATCCGGGGCACGAACTTCGGCCTGGCGCTCCAGGGCGTGCGCGACGACCCGGTGCGCATGGCCTCCCTCGGCTTCAACGTGGCGGTGCACCGCATGGTGGCCTTCACGCTAGGGGCGTTCGTGGCCGCGGTCGCCGGTCTGCTGTTCGTCTGGTCCAACGGCCAGATCACCCCGAACACGATCGGCATCGGGCCGGCGATCGTCTTCCTCATCATCGCGGTGATCGGCGGCATCTCGTCGTTCGCCGGCGCGTGGGTGGGAGCGCTGGTCTACGTCGTCGCGGAGTTCTACATCCGCGACCTGCCGCTCATCGACCGCATCGGCCTCACCGCGGACCGCTTCAACACCCTCATCGGGGTGCTCGTGCTGCTGATCATGGTCTTGTCCCCCGACGGGCTGGCCGGGATCGGCAACAGGCTGCGCCGGTCACGGGCCGCCACCCCGCTGTCAGAACGCAGGATCGACGCGGGCGAGCCTTCGCCCGCAACGGAAACGAAGGGAACAACTCAGTGAGGACCATCCACACGCGATCCACCTGGCTGCGGCTCTGCCTGGTCGCCGTCCTGGGCCTGATCGCCGCCGCGTGCGGCGGCGGCGACACCGAGGACGCGACCGAGACCGAGGCGGCCGGCGCCACCGAGGCCGCCACCGAGGCTGCCACCGATGCCGCGACAGATGCAGCCACCGAGGCCGCCACCGATGCCGCCACCGATGCCGCCACCGATGCCGCCACCGATGCCGCCACCGATGCCCGACCGAGGCCCCGGCCTCCGACGCGGCGGCCGGCGGCGGCGACGACGGCGTCATCCAGCTCGGGATCCTCGGCGAGTGCGAGGGCGCCTTCGGCGGCTTCCACGAGGACACCGTCGGCGGCGCAACGCTCGGGTTCATCAACCACGCAGGCGCGACATCGGTCTCGACCACCAGTGCGCTGGACGGCTTCGAGGGAGCAGAGGTGGCCGGCACGGCCATCGAGCTGGTCGGCATCGGCTGCGGTGACGACACCGCCGACACGATCCTGACCGAGATCCGCACGCTGGTCGAGCAGGACGGCGCCGAGATCATCATCGGCCCGCTCTCGGGCGACGAGGCCATCGCGGTCGCCGAGTACGCCCGCGACAACCCGCAGCTCACGGTCCTGTCCGGCATCGCCGGCTCGCAGGAGTCCACCCTCGAGGTCCAGGCCCCGAACTACTTCCGCTTCCACGGCGAGGGCGCGGTCTGGAACGCCGGGATCGGCGACATCCTCCACAACGAGGCCGGCTGGGACACCGCCGCGGTGATCGCGGACGACTACAGCTTCGGCCTGACCTCGGCAGCCGGCTTCGTCGCCGACTTCTGCGGCGCAGGCGGTGACGTGGTCTCCCGCGTCTTCCCGCCGCTGGGCACCACCGACTACTCGTCGTTCATCGACCAGCTGCCCGACCCCGACGAGGTGGACGGCTACTTCTGGGTCGTCGGCGGCACCGGCACGCAGGCCGCGCTCGAGGCGTTCGTGAACGCCAAGGGTGACCTCACCGGCGCCCAGCACGCCGGAAACCTCTTCTTCAACCCGGGCCTGGCGCAGGCCCTGGGAACCGGCATCGACGGCGCCTACGTCGGCGGCTTCGCGACGCTGCCGGGTGACGTCGTCACCCCGGAGATCACCGAGTACCTGGAGTCCGCCGACGCCGCGTGGGAGACCCTCCCCAGCGGCCTGGCCAGCGGCGAGGCCGGCCCGCCGTCCGTGGCCGCCGGCTTCGGGTTCTTCTACGGGTACTACTCCGCGGCCACCGCACTCGTGCAGGCCCTGGAGGAGACCGGAGGCGACGCCAGCCCGGAGGTCCTGCAGCCGGCGCTGGCCGGGCTCACGCTCGACCTGCCCTACGGCGAGATCACGCTGGACGAGAACCGCTCCGGCATCGTCGACACGTTCGTCGCGCAGCTCGTGCTGGACGACGAGAGCGGCGAGATCGTGCAGACGACCCGTTACATCATCCCCGAGGTGGACCAGTCGTTCGGTGGCGTGTTCACCGAGGACACCCCGCCGCCGGGCCACGACTTCCCGGAGTGCACGACGGCCGAGCTGCCGTGGCACGGCAACGCGATCCCCGTCGTCGACGGCGTCCCGCAGACCTAGCCGGGACGAGGACGACACCATGACCGCCGAACCCGCCGTCACGCCCCCGCCGCAGCGCGACCTCGTGCTGCAGGCGCGCGGCATCGTCGTGCGGTTCGGCGGCCTGGTCGCCTTGGGCGGCATCGACCTCGATGTCGCCCAAGGCGACCGCCTGGTCGTCCTGGGCCCCAACGGGGCCGGGAAGACCACGCTGTTCAACGTGATCGCGGGCGACCTGGAACCCACGGTCGGCAGCGTCACGATCAAGGGCGTGGACGTCACCCGTCAGCCGTCACGCACGCGGCCCGGGATGGGCGTGGCGCGCACGTATCAGAAGGCGCGCTCGTTCGCCGGGCTGACCGTGGAGGACAACCTCTACCTGGCGGTCGCGGGCAAGCGCGGCCGCCGCCTGCGGCTGGGCGCCACCGACCGCGCGTGGCGCGAGCTCGCGGCCGAGGCCGCCCGCTCCGTCTGGCTGCACGAGCACTTCGGCACGCTCGTCGCGGACCTCTCCCACGGGCAGAAGCGCCAGCTCGAGCTGGGGATGGCGGTGGTGACCGAACCCGACATCCTGCTGCTGGACGAGCCGGCCTCCGGCCTGTCGCGCGGCGAGCGCGAGCGTCTCATCGAGCTGCTGCACGAGCTGGGCGCGGACAAGACCCTGCTGATGATCGAGCACGACATGGACGTCGCGTTCCGGGTGGGGGAGCGCGTCTTCGTGATGGCCGACGGTCGCCCGGTCGCGGCAGGCACGCCAGAGGAGATCCGCGCCGACGAGAAGGTCCACGAGATCTACCTGGGCAGCGAGGCAGCCTGATGGCCGAGGACGCCAAGCCGATCCTCGAGGTCACCGGCCTGACCGCCGGGTACGGCGCGTCGCAGGTGCTCGACGGTGTGTCGTTCTCGATGGGCGTCGAGGCCGTCTGCATCATCGGCCGCAACGGCATGGGCAAGACCACCCTGTGCGCGACGCTGATGGGCCTGGTGCGCCCCACCAGCGGCGCCATCTCGTTCCACGGCGTCGACCTGGCGAAGAAGCAGCCCGAGGCGATCGCGCGCGCGGGCATCTCCTACGTCCCGCAGGGCCGCCGGCTCTTCCCGTCGCTGACGGTCGATGAGCACCTGCGGATGCTGGCCAAGGGCACGCGCGGCAAGCGCTGGACGCCCGACGCCGTCTACGAGCTCTTCCCGCGCCTCGCCGACCGGCGCGGCAACGGCGGCGCGCAGCTGTCCGGCGGCGAGCAGCAGATGCTGGCGGTCGGGCGCGCGCTCCTGCTCAACGGTTCCCTGGTGCTCATGGACGAGCCGTCGGAGGGCCTCGCCCCCACGATCGTCGACACCCTGGTCGACGCGATCCACCGCCTGGTCGACGAGGGGGTCGCCGTGCTCGTGGTCGAGCAGAACCTGCGGGCGGCCACGATGATCGGCGAGCGCCAGCTCGTGATGGTCACCGGCCGCATCCAGGCCGAGACCACCGCGTCCGCCCTCCTCGCGGACCCCGAGCTGCAGAGGCGCTACCTGGGCGTCGGCCACGCGGTCGAGATCGAGCATCACGACACGGCCACGCACTGACGGCGCTCGGCCTGAGCTCTAGCGGGGCAGCATCTCCTGCAGCCTCGCGATGCGCGCCAGCGCGGCGTCGTCGCGCGGGCGGGGGTCGAGGGTGGTGCCGGCGCGGGTGTTCCAGCGCCGGGCCACCGCGACCGGGTCCTCGCCGTCGAGGACCGCGGCAGCCTGGACGGCAGCGCCGATCGCGACCAGCTCCTCGGCGTCGGGGACCTGCAGCGCGCGGCCGGAGAGCGCGCCGGCGACGTCGCGCCACGCCGCGCCCTTTGCGCCGCCGCCGATGAGCACGAGTGGCGCGTCGTCGGGCAGGCCACCGGAGTGCTGGGCCACCAGGTCCAGCGCCTGCAGCAGCGAGGCGACGGCGCCCTCGTAGGCGGCGCGCAGGATCGCGCCCGGCTCGGTGTCGTGGCGCAGGCCGACGATCGTGCCGGTGGCGTCGGGGAGGTTCGGGGTGCGCTCGCCGTCCAGGTAGGGCAGCACGACGACCTCGGTCGAGGGGGTGACGGCGTCGCGGCCCAGGTGCAGCCAGGCGGCGATGCGGTCGACAGCCAGCGTGCAGTTGAGCGTGCAGGCCAGCGGGAGGAAGCGCCCGGTGGCGTCGGCGAACCCGGCCACGATCCCGGTGGGGTCGGCGATGCGGCGCTGGGACACCGCGGAGACCACCCCGGAGGTGCCCAGGCTCAGCACGGGGGTGCCGGGGCCCAGGCCCAGGCCCAGCGCGGCCGCCATGTTGTCCCCGGTGCCGGGCGCGACCACCGCGCCCTTCGGGAGGCCGAACGCCTTCTCGGCCAGGGACGTGACGGGACCTGCGGCCTCGCGCGGCCCGAGCACCCTGGGCAGCAGTGCCGGGTCCAGCCGCACGGCCTGCAGGCCCAGGATCGCGTCGTCGTAGGCGCCGGTCGCCGGTGACCACCAGCATGTGCCGGAGGTGTCGCCGCGGTCGGTGACGGCCTCGCCGCAGAGCAGTTCGGTGAGGTGGTCATGGGGCAGGCGCACGCTGGCGGTGGCCGCCGCCGTCGCGGGTTCGGTACGCCGCAGCCAGGCCCACTTGCTCACGGTGTAGGACGCGACCGGGACGCTGCCCGTGCGCTCGGCCCAGGCGTCCGCGCCGAGGGCCTCGACCAGTGCGGCGGCGTCCGGCGCGCTGCGCACGTCGTTCCAGAGCAGGGCGGGGCGCAGGGGTTCGCCCGCGCGGTCGCGTACGACCAGGCCGTGCTGCTGCCCGCCGATCGCGATCGCTGCGACATCCCCGGCCCGCCCCGTCGAGGCGAGCGCGTCCCTGAGCGCGTGCTCCCAGACCCGCGGGTGCGTCTCGCGGGCGCCGTCGGAGCCGTGCACCTCGTGGGGCGCTCGGCCCGTGGCGACGACCGCGCCGGTGGCGGCGTCGACGAGCAGGACCTTGGTGGCCTGTGTGGAGCAGTCCACTCCTGCGACGAGGCGGTGTGCCATCGCGCTCAGATCCGGCCCACGAGGCGCGCCCCGAACCGGCGGTCAACCGGGTACGGCGAGGCGTCCAGCGCTCCGGTGACCAGGTCGGCCAGGATGCGCCCGCCCGCCGGGCCGTCCATGACGCCGTGCCCGCCCCAGCCCGCGCTGACCCACAGCCCGGGTACCGCGGTCGCGCCCAGCAGCGGCCGCCCGTCGGGCGCGGTTGTGTACTGCCCGGACTGCTGCATCCACGGCCGCCGGCGCGTCCAGACCTCCCGCCACAGCGGAACGGTGCGGGCCGCCGCGATCGGGCTGGCCGGGTCGAGGATCCGCCAGGCGAGGCGGCGGTCCCCGGGGACGTCCTCCGCCGGGTCGCCGGGCGGTGCCTGCTCGTCGAGGTGGAGCGCGACCGCTCCCGCCAGCGCCGGTCGCCAGTGGGTGCCTGTGTCGTCGTCGATCACCATCGGCGCGCCCGCCGGGATCTCGGGGGCGACCGGCACGACCACCTTGTGCCGCGCGACGTGCTGCAGCGGCAGGCTCACGCCGGCCAGCGCGGCGACGGCACCCGCGAACGGTCCCGTGGCGACGACCACCGTGCGCGTGGCGACCGACCCGTTCGGCGTGCGCACGCCCGCGGCGCCGGCGCCGTCGACCTCGATCCCGGTGACCCGGCAGTCGGTGACGACCCGGGTGCCGGCGAGCAGGCCGAGCACGACCTCGCGCGGGTCGAGGAAGCCGTCGCCGGCGCGGTAGCGCGCCTGCAGGACCTCGGGCGCGAGGAAGGGGAAGCGCGCCTGCGCGGCCTGGCCCTCGAGCAGCTCCACGCCGTCGACGCCCCAGCAGCGCTGCGCCCCCACGAGCTCCTGCTGCTCGGCGGCGCGCGCGGGCTCGGTGGTGACCCACAGGTAGCCCTGGGGCTGCAGGCGCGGCTGGTGCTCGGCCTGGCCGGTCAGGTCCTCGAAGCGCTCCAGCCAGGCCAGCGACTCGCGCGCCAGCGTCAAGTCCTCAGCGCTGTCGCGCTGCAGGCGGAACGCGCCGGTCGCCGCGCCGGTCGTGAGGCCCGCCGCGACCGGCAGCGCCTCCAGCACCAGCGGTGCCAGCCCGGCGCGGCGCAGGAAGCACGCACAGGCGGCCCCGGCGATGCCGGCGCCGACCACGACGGCGTCGGCGGTCGCTGGCAGCACGCGCGCCAGCGTGACATAGCCTCGGCCGATGCATGCGGAGGTGGTGGGCGAGGGGCGCGACCTCGTGCTGCTGCACGGCGGGATCGGCACGGGGCGGTACCACTGGTCGCAGCAGGTCAAGGCGTTCGCGGAGGACCACCGCGTGCACCTGCCCGACCTCCCGGGCCACGGCGGGACGCCGCTGGAGGGGGAGCTCTCGCGCGCGGTGCTGGTCGCCGCGGTCGAGCGCTACCTCGAGCAGTTCGCCGACCCCGTCACCGTCATGGGGTTCTCGATGGGCGGGCACACCGCGATGGCTCTGGCCGCGCGACGACCCGAGCTGTTCGGCGCGCTCGTGCTCATCGGGGTGAGCTACCGCGACCACCCGGGCCTGACCGCGTGGCGCGCGAAGTTCGAGCCCGACGTGCTGGCCGCCGAGTACCCGCTGTGGGTGCGTTCCCTGTCGCGCATCCACACGGCGCTGGGCGGCCCGGACGCCTGGCGCGACGTCGCCTGGCGCGACTCGGGCGGCGTGGCGGTCGACGTGCCGCTGGACGCGCTCGCGGGCCTGACGTGCCCCGTGCTGCTCGTGCGCGGCGACCGCGACACCGTCGTGGAACCCGGGCAGTACGCGGATCTGCGCCGCGTCTGGCCGCAGTCGGAGGAGTTTGTGGTCCCCGCCGGGGGGCACGACTGCCAGATCAACCGAGGCAGGGTGGTGACGCCGGCACTCGTGGACTTCCTGCGCCGCCACGAGCGTTGACGCGTGCGAGAATCGTCCTCGCACGCGGGAAGGGACCACGATGGAGCTCGACTGGGTCGGTGAACGGCCGGCTCTCAGGTCACCGGTGCTGATCGCGGCATTCCAGGGCTGGAGCGATGCGGGGGAGGCCGCCTCGGGCGCGCTGGACGCGCTGGCGGAGTCCCTCGAGCCGCGCACGCTCGCGACCCTCGACCCCGAGTCGTTCCTCGACTTCCAGGTCAGCCGCCCGACGATCCGCGGCCACGGGGAGCGCCGCCGCATCATCTGGCCCAAGCCGCGGTTCCGCTGGGCCACCACGAACGGCGGCGACGTGATCCTGCTGGAGTCCAGCGAGCCCAACCTGCGCTGGCGCTCGTTCGCTCGCCACGTCGTCGACGTCGCCCAGCAGACCGGCGTGCGGCGCGTGGTGACGCTGGGCGCGCTGCAGGTCGATCAACCGCACACGCGCCCGCTGGCGCTGACCGGCTGGTCGCACCCGGCGTCGCTGGCCGAGGACCTGGGCCTGACCCAGAGCCGCTACGAGGGCCCCACCGGGATCACCGGCGTGGTGACCCTCAGCTGCGCCGAGGCCGGCCTGGAGACGCTCACGCTGTGGGTCGGCGTCCCCCACTACCTGGCGGGCACCGCCTACCTCCAGGCCTCCCACGACCTCGCCGCGATGGCGTGCCGCGGCACCGGCCTGGACATCCCCCTGGACGGCCTCGCGGACGCCGCCGAGCACCAGCAGGAGGACATCGCCCGCCTCGTCACCGAGGACGACGACCTCGCCAGCTACGTCACCGAGCTGGAGGACCGCACCGACCGCGACGACACCCTCTCCTCCCAGATGGTCTCCGGCGAGGAGCTCGCCGCCGCCTTCGAGCGCTACCTCCGCGACCGACCCCGCGACTGACTCAGCCCGCCAGAGCTTCCCTCACCAGCTGGTTGACGAGCTTGCCGTCGGCGAGGCCCTTCACCTTCGGCATCACCGCGCTCATCACGCGGCCGAGGTCGCCGGGGCCTGTGGCGCCGGTCTCGGCGACCGCCTCGGTGACGATCGTGCGGACCTCGTCCTCGGACAGCTGCTGGGGGAGGTAGCGCTGGAGGATCTCCAGCTCACGGTCCTCCTTGTCGGCGAGCTCGGGGCGGTCGGCGGCGCGGTAGACCTCGGCGGACTCGCGGCGCTGCTTGGCCTGGCGGTTCAACAGGTCGGTGACCTCTGCGTCGGTCGGGTCGGCGCCGCCGCGGCCCTCGGCGACCTTGAGGTTCTTGATCGCGGCCAGGACCAGGCGCAGCGTGCCGGTGGTCTCGGCGTCGCGGGCCTTCATCGCCGTGGTGAGGTCGGCCGTGATGCGCTGCGTGAGCTCCATGCCCACCACGGTAGGGGTCCGGGGGCCGCGGCTACAGTCCGGCCGCGTGAGGCTTCCTGACGGTGGGCTGCTTCCCGACGGCATCCTGCCCGGCGGCCGGTTCGACGCGTGGTCACGGGTGCCGGCGCGCTACGTCGTGCTCGACGTCGACGGGACGCTGCTCAGCCACGCGCTGGAGGCCACGGCCGTGGTCGCGGCCGCGGTCCGGGACGCCCGGGCTGCCGGGATCCACGTGGCCCTGGCCAGCGGGCGGCTGCCCTCGGGTGTGGCCAGGGTCGCGCAGCAGCTGGGCCTGGACGGCCCGAACATCGTGCTCAACGGCGCGCAGCTGCGGTCCAACGGCCGCGCGCTGGCCACGTGGCCGCTGTCGGAGGCGGAGCGCCACGCGCTGCTGGCGTTCTGTCGCGAGCACGACCTCTACGCCGAGCTGTACGTCGACGACGGGTTCTGGGTCACGCGGCTGGACGAGCGCTACCGGCTGCACTGGGAGGTCGTGACGGGCTGGCCGCTGGGCACCGCGGACGACGTCGACCTCGACGCGCAGCCGATCATCAAGGGCACGGTGGTCGGGTTCGGGGACGCGGAGCGCGACTTCCTCGTCAGCGGGCTCGAGGAGCGCGGGCTGACGCCCGGGCCGGCCGTGTGGCCGCCGATGCCCGGCGCCGCGCTCATCAACGTCACCAGCCCCGACGCCGACAAGGGCGTCGCGCTGCGCCACGCGGCCGACCTGCTGGGCGTCCCCATGGAAGCGGTGGCGGCCCTTGGCGACGCCGACAACGACGCGTCGATGCTGGCGGTCGCGGGCACCGCGATCGCGATGGGCCAGGCCGCGGCCTCGCTCCGCGCGGCGGCCCACCTGGTGGTCCCCGCCGTCGACGACGACGGTGCCGCCGTGGCCCTCCGCGCCCTCGCGAGCTGGGCGCGCGGCTCGTCGTGATGGCCTACTTGACGCGCGCCGTTACAGCTCGGCCAGGGCCTCGGCCTCGGCGACGAGGCCCTCGAAGACGTCCAGGCCGGCGTCCCAGAAGCCGGGGTCGGAGAGGTCGACGCCCAGCGGGGTCACCAGGTCCTGGGGGGACGCCGAGCCCCCGCGGGAGAGCATCGCCAGGTAGGCGGTGATGAACTCGTCGGGGTCGTCCTCCCAGCGGCGCAGCAGCGCGAACGACAGCAGGTTGCCGAACGCGTAGGCGTAGACGTAGCCGGGCGTGGAGAAGAAGTGAGGGACGTAGCTCCACCAGCTGCGGTAGCGCGAACGCAGCTCAAGGGCGCCGTCGAACATCGGGGCCTGGGTCTCCAGCCAGA
Source organism: Euzebyaceae bacterium (assembly GCA_963829805.1). Classification (GTDB taxonomy): domain Bacteria; phylum Actinomycetota; class Nitriliruptoria; order Euzebyales; family Egibacteraceae; genus CAWHJR01. Next base: position 4,404,577 of record CAWHJR010000002.1, on the reverse strand, counting down.
GCTCGCCGAGACGGTCGACGGACAGCTGGCCGCCCTCACGGCGGCTGGTGTGCACCGCGTCCTCGTAGCGGTTCATGGCGACCTGGCGGAAGATCGTGGCGATCGCCTGGTCGATGCGGTGGGCGAGGAGCGCGAGGCGCGCGCGGGCGTCGGGGGCCTGCTGCGCGAGGCGCTGGAACGTGACCGCCTCGCCGAAGATCGACGCCGTCTCGGCGGTGGTCAGCGGCGTCGACGTGTTGAAGAGGGTCTGCTCCTGCGACAGCCGCATGTGGACGCCGTGGCCCAGCTCGTGCGCGACGGTCATGACGTCGCGGGCGGTGCCGGTCCAGTTGACGAACACGTACGGGTGCGCGGACGGGACGGTCGCTGCGCAGAACGCCCCGGAGCGCTTGGCCGGGGCGAGCGCGGCGTCGATCCACCCGCGGTCGTAGTACTCCCGCGCGAGGTCGGCCAGGCGCGGCGAGAAGTCTGCGTAGGCGTCGAGGACGAGGTCGCGGCCCTCGCGCCACGTGACCACGTGCTCGGGCATGCCCGGGAGCGGCGCGTAGCGGTCGTGGTCAGCGAGGTCGTCGATGCCCAGCAGGCGCCCCTTGAGGCGGTACCACCGGCCGACGAGGTCGTAGCGCCGCACGACCGCCTGCACGAGGGCCTCGACCTGCTCGTCGGAGGCCTCGTTGGCGAGGTTGCGCGTGGCGATCCAGTGCGGGTAGGAGCGCAGGTCGTCGCGCAGCGCCTTGTCGTGCAGCAGGGTGTCGAAGACTTGTCCGCGCACGTCGAGATCGCGCTCCAGCGCGGCGCTGATCGCGTCGGCCGCGGTGTCGCGGGCCTCGCGGTCGGCCGCGTGGAGCTCGGAGAGCGCCTCGGTGAGTGAGGTCTCCCCGGCCGGCAGGTCGACCGTGATCGTGCTCGACAGCGTGGTGAAGAGGCGCTGCCAGGCAGACGGCCCAGTCGGTGACAGCTTGGTGAGGACCTGCTCCTCGGGCTCGGTCAGCGTGTGGGGCTTGTAGCGTCGCTCGCCCTGGAGGTGGTGGCGGTAGGGGGCCAGCGCCGGGTCGGCCAGCAGCGCGGCGGCGCGGTCGTCGTCGACGGCCAGCCACTCGAGGTCGAAGAACAGCAGGTGTGACCGCACCACCGCCCCCTGCTCCTGGGCCCGGCCGGAGAGCGCGCGGCGGCCGGGATCGGCGGTGTCGGTCGCGAAGCGCAGGCTGGCGTAGGCGCCCGCGCGGTACAGCGGCGTGAGCAGGGTCTCCTGCTCCGCGACGGCCTGCGCCAGCTGCGCGGCGTCGAGCTCCGCGACCCGGCCCCGGTAGCGCGCCTCGTAGGCGTGCGCGTCGGCGACCGGCTGGGTGAGGTCGCGTTCCAGCGCCGCGTCGTCGGGGCCGGTGTAGAGGTCGCCGAGATCCCACGTAGGGGCCTCGGCGGCGGTGAGCGTCTCGGTCTCAGTGGGTGGCATCGGCGCCCTCGGCGGACACGAGCACGCTGCCGAGCCCGTGGATGTCGTCGCGCGACAGGGCCGCGTGCAGCGCGGTCAGCAGGTCGGGCAGCGGGACACGCACGCGCACCTTGACCGTGCCCGGGTCGGCGACGTCGACCGTCACGTCGTCGGCGTCGGCGAGCAGCTCGACGTCGGCGACCGGCGGCCAGTCCTCGTCCCCGGCCAGCCAGTCCCACGTCGCCTGCGCGATCCCCGGCGCCAGCGCGGCGGCCTCACCGAGCTCCCCGACCAGGCGTCCCAGCGCGCCCCCCAAGGCCCGCAGCCGCTCGTCCACGTCCGCCCCGTGCGTCGCGCAGTAGAAGTGGTCCGGCGGCAGCGCCTCCCCGCACACGGCGCAGCGGTCGTCGCGGTACATCGCTCCCATCCTGCACTGGCGGGGCGGGAGGTGCTCAATCAGAAAGCTGACGGGAGCGCGTTCGCGACCCGCGCCACTGCACGACCCCAGGTCTACGAGACCAACGACCCGGCGAAGATCTGCCAGGCGAGAGCCGACTTCGCCACAAGGCTGAGCACCAGGTACGCCTGCTCGCCGAACGCGTAGCTGCGCCACCGCCCGACCTCGCGGTACTGCAGCCATTGGTTGAGCGCAAAACTACTGAAGAACAGGAACAGCGACACATAGATGCCGACGACGAAGCCTGGGACCTCCTCGGCGGCGACCACGTTGTAGCCAATCGCCACCCACGGCGCGACGCCCGCGATGCAGCCGAACCAGAACGGCTTCATGGTGACGGTTGCCCGCCCGGCGGGTTGGCGGACTCCTGAAGCCAGCCGAACAGGATCATGGCCACGTTGGCGCCGGCGATGCCGATGAGCGCCGAGATCCCGTCGATGCCGGTGTACAGCGCGATCAGCACCACCATGAGCGTTGCGCTGAAGGAGTACTCCACCCATCGGAATCGGTTGATCCCGACACGGAGGTCGGCGTCGTAGGTGCGTCGGAAGGCCGTCGCGGTGAGCAGGTGGTCAAGCGCCGCGAGCACAAGGAAGACCGCGACGGCCGGGCCGATCGGGAGATCGAACATCGCTTCCGGCGGGCCAGGCGGTGTGCCCGGAGGACCGGTGGGCAGCGACCGGGTCACGGTTACGGCGAAGTCCGTCGCCAGCACAAGCACCGCCACCGCCTGTCCGAGGTGCAGCAGCGTGAGGCCGAGGTTCCAGCCGCGCAGGGACGCCAGGCCGCGCCCGTCGACCCCGGTGGCCGTCACGTCCGTGGGCCCATGTCGCCAGCATGCCGGTCGGATCGCGAGCCGCAACGAGCTCCTCGCCGTCGGCCAGCCAGCGGACGTCGCGGGCCGGGGAGGTTGAACGGGTTGCCGCCGTCCGCCAGGCCCACGGTGTGCATCAGCGAGTCCGCGGTGGCGCGGAACATCCCCATGCGGTAGCAGCCGCCCCCTTGCAGGTGCCGGCCATGCCTACGTCCGGAGACTCCTCGCCCGGGCCCGCGGCCCCCGCCCCCGCCGTCGGCGCAGCCACGATGCCCAGGACCACGACCACTGCCAGGAACCGGATGCGCAGGACCTGGGATTCGCCGCGGGACCCGGGACGCCTGCCGTCAGGCCCCGAAGCGCGTCGGGTCGAACAGCTCGATCGGGTGCGGCGTGGCGCCGTCGATCACAAGGTCGGCGAGGATCTCCCCGACCACCGGGACGAACTTGAACCCGTGGCCCGAGAAGCCGGCGCCGATCGCGACCTGCGGGAGCTCGGGGTGCAGGCCGATCACGAAGTGCTCGTCCGGGGTGGTCGTGTACAGGCAGACCTTGGCGTCCTGCAGCGCGCCCGCCGCGATGCCTGGCAGGCGCGGAGCCAAGGCCGTGCGCATCTGCTCGACCTCCGCGTCGCGCACGACGCGGTCGACGCGGCGCGGGTCCGCCGGAGTGGTCTCGCGGAAGAACGCCACCTTCGTGGCCTTCGGAGACCCGTCGAAGATCGGGAAGCCGTAGGGGCGCTTGCCCTCGTCGGTCTCCCAGAGCCAGACCGGATGGCGGTCGGCGAGGAACGGGCGGCGATCCTCGGGCACGAACCAGAACTGCACGACGCGCTCCGGCTGCAGCGGCAGCCCCAACCCGGCCAGCAGCTTGCCGGCCCAGACGCCGGCGGTGACCACGAGGCGGTCGGCCGTGTACGTGCCGCGCGCCGTGGTGACCGTGACGCCCTCGCCCTTGGGCTCCCAGCCCAGCACCGGCTCGTCGAAGTGCAGGGTGGCCCCGTGGCGCTCCGCGACAACGCAGTGGGTGGTGACGCTCAGCTCCGGGAAGACGATGCCGGCCGCGGCCTCGTAGGCGGCGATGTGGTCGTCGGAGAGCAGCGCGAAGGTCGGGAAGCGGGTGCGGACCTCCGCAGGCTCGAGCTCCTCGACCGGCAGGTCGTAGGCACGGCCGGAGGCCACCGTCCCCAGCACGAGGTCCGAACCCGGCGGCCCGACGTAGAGCGCGCCGGTCCTCAGGCGCAGGACCTTGCCGTGGAACGCGGTGAGGCGGTCCCACAGCTCGTAGGCGCGCAGCAGCAGCGGCACGTAGTCGGCGCCCTCGAAGTACGCCTGGCGGATGATGCGCGAGCCGCCGTGCGACGAGCCCAGGTCGTGCGCCCGCCGGAACTGTTCGAGCCCGAGGACGGACTGCCCGCGCTCGGCCAGGTGCGCGGCCGCCGCGCTGCCCATTCCGCCCAGGCCGAGGACGATCACATCGTGGTGCTTCATGAGCCCAAGGGTGCAAGCGCCTGGGCGAGGAAGTCGCACTGCAGGTGCAGGAGGTTCTCGGCCACCGCTTCCTGGGGCGTCATGTGCGTGACCCCCGACAGCGGCAGCACGCGGTGCACCCGGCCGGCCTCCAGCAGCGCGCGCGACAGGCGCAGCGTGTGCGCGGCCACGACGTTGTCGTCGGCCAGCCCATGGATCAGCAGCATCGGCCGCACCAGCGCGGGTGCTCGGGCGATCAGCGAGCCGCGCTCGTACGGCCCGGGGTCGACGCTCGGATCGCCCAGGTAGCGCTCGGTGTAGTGGGTGTCGTAGAGCCGCCAGTCGGTCACGGGCGCGCCCACGATCGCGGCGTGGAAGCGGTCGGGCCGGTCGAGGACGGCCAGCCCGGCGACGTAGCCCCCGAAGGACCATCCACGGATCGCGACGCGTTCGAGGTCGAGCGCACCCGGCCAGCGCGCCGCGGCACCCTCCAGGGCGGCCACCTGGTCGTCCAGCACCGGTCCCGCGAGGTCGCGGTGCACCGCCTGCTCCCAGCGCAGCCCGATCCCGGGCGTGCCGCGGCCGTCGGCGACGACCACGGCATAGCCCTGCTCGGCGAACCACTGCGGCTCGGCGTACGCGCGGCGGGACTTGGCGACCCGCTGCCCGTGGGGTCCGCCATAGGGATCCACGAGCACCGGCAGCGGCCCGTCCTCCGGCGTCCACGCCAGCGGCAGCACCAGCGCGGTGCGCACGCCGTGGATGACCGCGTGCTCGACCCGCACGTCCAGGCCCAGGGCCGCCGGTGACGCCGCGACGCGGCCGACACCGTGGACCGTCACCACAGGGTTGTCGCTGCGCAGCGAGCGCTCGATCGTGACCACGGTGCCGGCCTGGGCCATCCCGTCGGCGATGCCGTCGAGGTCGGTGAGCGCCTCGGGCTCCCCACCGTCCAGCGGGATGCGCCAGACCGCATCGGCGATGGGGTCCTCGGCGGAGGCGTGCACGATCGCGGCCTCCCCCTCCAGACCCAGGAGCGCGCGCACGTGCAGGGCCGCGGAGGACACGATCCGCCCGTCCACCGCGACGCGACGGCGGTCGTCGGCCACCACGACGTGCACCATCCGCGCACCCTCCGCCAGCGCGCCGGTGCCGGGCAGGAAGGCCGGGCTGCCTGGGGAGGGCTCCACCCAGACGGGGTCCTCGTCGGCCCAGATCTCCCGGGTCGTGCCGGTGTCGGGGTCGGCCGTCAACACGGCGGCCCTGCGCTGGTCGCGCGACAGCACCTGCAGCGCCAGCGGGCAGCCGGCCTCCCAGCTCACGTCGACGAGGTAGGGCAGCGCCTCGCGGTCCCAGGTGATCGGCGTCGTCGCCCCGTCGAGGTCGACCACCGCCAGCGAGACGTGCGCGTTGGCGGTGCCCGCGGCCGGGTAGCGCGTCGCGACGGGGGCGACGTGCGGGTCCACCGGCGAGGCGATCCACCACGTTGCAACCGGGGAGACGTCGACGCGCGCGGCGACCAGGCGCTGACCGTCCGGGGACCACCAATAGCCGCGCGTGCGGTCCATCTCCTCGGCGGCGACGAACTCGGCGAGGCCCCACGTCACGTCGGGGTCGTCGTCGTGCAGCAGTCGGCGCGTGGTGCCGGCCGGCCCCGGGTCGACCCAGAGCCCACCGTCGCGCACGAACGCGATCCGAGAGCCGGTCGGGTCGGGTCGCGGATCGACGATCGGGCCTTCGACCGCGGGCTGCACGGTGGTTCCGGTCGTGGCGTCGGCGACGAGCAGCCGTCCGCCGAGCGTGAAGGCCACGACCGTGCCCGCCGCGTCGGCGGCGTAGGCAACGATCCCGCCGCCGTGCTCGCGCACGCGCTCGCGCCGGGCGCGCTCCTCGGGCGGCAGCGCGCCGTCGCCGTCGGGGTCCACCTCGCGAGGGTCGACCAGCAGGCGTTCCAGCCCGCTGTCGCGTTCCAGCGCCCACAGGCACAGGACGGGGTCCTCCGGACCCAGCGACCGCAGGAACAACACCCGCTGGGGGGTTGGCGTGAACGACCGCGGCAGGCCCAGGCTGAAGTGCCGTGTGACCGCCTGGCGGCGGGGGAAGGTCGCAGCCCCGGGCTGGGGCTGGATCACGCGCCGACGGCGGACCCGGCCAGCTCCGTGAGGCGCGGGCAGCGGGACTCGTGCCCGGGCCGCACCCACGTCCAGGCCTGGCAGGCGGGGCAGCGCGTGCCGGTCGGCACCATCGGGTTGCCCTCCAGCACCAGCGGCAGGTGGACGTCCAGCCCGGCGCAGATGAACGCCTCGTAGGCCTTCTCGCCGAGCATGCGGTTGCCCTGGGCGGTCTGGTCGAGGACGTCCTGGGGCGCCAGCTCGACGCCCTCGGCGACGAGCTGGGCCACGAGGTCGGCGGTCTCCGGGCGGCCGAGGTCCAGCCCCTCCAGCGAGTGCGTCTTCACGGCCTCCGGCAGCGTGACCTTGACCCCGCGGTCGATCCAGGACCGCCAGCGCGCGAGGCCCTGAGCGCGGTTGTCGGCGGCGGCGGCCTCGACGTCGGCCTGCACCCGGTCGCGCAGCTGGCCGGTGTGGCCGTGGTCGCGCGCCCACGCGAGGATCGCCAGGAAGTTCGGCGCCTCGAGGTCCACGCGCTCCAGCAGGGCGGGGACGCGCTCCGGGTACTGCTCCTGGGCCATCTGCAGCGTCGGCAGGGTCGCGGGCAACCGGTCCGCGTGCTTGCCGAGCAACGCGTCGATCCCGGGCGGGACGGGGCCGGCGTCGCGGGCGCGGGCAGCCTCAGCCAGCCAGCGCTCGCTGGGGTCGTCGGGCAGGTCCAGCTCGATGCCGGGCTCGCGCTCCAGCAGCGCGGCGGCGATCTGGGGGCGCCAGCGCACGAGCTCGGGTTGCGAGATCAGGGCCTCGCGCAGCCAGTTCCAGGGCAGACCCTCGGCGGTGCGGACGTCCTCGGCGACGCGTTCGGCGTGGCCGCGCAGCCCCAGCCGCACCGACGTCTCGAGCTTCTTGCGCGCGTAGCTGATCGCGCGCTGGCGCTCGGCGAGGATCGGGCGGCACTCCTCGGGTGCGGCCGAGAACAGGGCCCAGAGCGCGAAGATGTCGCGGTAGCGCCCGGTGGCGGCGGAGCCGATGAGATGGCGCGCCAGCGCCGCGGGGCCGAGCAGGGCGGCGGCGGTCACCGGCGGCAGCTCGGTGATGAGGTGCTCGCGGACCTTGCGCGACAGCCGCGTCAACTTGGGGTCCGGGTCCAGCACGTACGCCAGCGCCTTGTCCGTGGTCGCGCCGATGCGCTTGGTGATCTCCCCCGGCGTCGGCCCCTGCGGCTTGACCTTCTTGGGCTTGGCCGCTTCCCCGGCAGCGTGCGCCTCGGCCTCCGCCGCGGCGAGCTTCGCGGCCTCCGCCGCGTCGAGCTCGACGTGCTCCTCGTCCTCCGCGTGCTCCTCTTCCGGGAGCTCGGCGACCTCGGCGGCGGGCTCCTCGGCGGCGGGCTCCTCGGCGGCGGGCTCCTCGGCGGCGGGCTCCTCGGCGGCGGGCTCCTCGGCCGCGGGCTCCTGGGCCGTGAGCAGCTCGGGCTCGGGCGCCGGGAAAGGTTCGATCGGTTCCGGCTCCGGGTACGGCTCCGGCTCCTGCGGCGGGAACGGCTCGATCGGCTCCGGCTCCGGGTACGGCTCCGGCTCCTGCGGCGGGAACGGCTCGATCGGCTCTGGCTGGGGGATCGGCTCCGGCTCGGGCTCCGGGAGCACCGGGATCTCCGGCTCAGGGGCCTCAGCGGTGTCGGCGGCGGGCAGGTCGTTGTCCGGCGTCATCGCGGGACCTTCCTGCGGACGGTGGCCCGTCCGCGACTGGACTGGCTCGCCGGGAGGGGTGGCGGTGCCGCCCGGCGGCTCCGTCCGGCGGGTCCGGCAGCGCCACCGAAGGCCGGCGGTTGCTCGCACCCTCCGCGTGCCTGCACAGATGTCCGGGCACGCCCCACCGAGCGAGGGTCGATCGGTGAGCCGCTGAGGCTACCAGGCTCCCAGCCGAGCCTGCGCCGGTTCAGGCGTCGGGGTTCGGCGGGATCTGCAGCTCCTGGCCGATCTGCAACGGGTTGCTGGAGGTGATGCCGTTGGCCTCGGCGATGATCCCGAACTGCTGGCCGTCGCCGTAGACCTGTTCGGCGATCGTGGTCAGCGTGTCGCCCGCCTGCACGATGTAGGTCGATCCCGGCGCGGGGCCCGACGGTCCCGTGGCGCCACTGGTAGCCTCGGCCGGCGACTCGGTGGAGTCGCCCGTTCCGCCCGTGTCCCCGGGTGCCGCCTGCTCGGATGCCAGCTGGCCCTGCAGCGCGGTCAGGCTCTCCTGCAGCTGCTCGTTGGCGGCCGTGAGCGTCTCGTTCTCCTGCTGCAGCTCGGTGTGCTCGGCCTCCGAGACGCCGCCGCCGGCCGTACAGCGGCCCAGCAGGAGCGCGAGGATGAGTGCACCTCCGAAGATGGCGATGCGGCCCCAGAGGATGCGCCCGCCGTCGTCCTCGGCGCCCTCGTACTCGAAGTCCATGAACGAGAAGTATCCACCATGCTTCGCACGCGTCCCGGCAACCCCGCCCTAGGCTGACCGTCCATGCTCGACAGGGAGTGGATCTCGATCACCGATCCCGACCAGCCGTACGAGCGCTACGTCTTCGACGTGTCCTTCCTCATGTCGGGCTATCACTGCATCTTCGGAGCCGGATGTCCGGGCACGCGTGCCGACCGCTCCGCGGGCATGGGCTGCTGCCACCACGGCGCCCACTACGTCACCGACGAGGATCGCGCGCAGGTCGAGGCCCACGCCGAGCTGCTAGGCCCTGAGCACTTCCAGTACTACGGCGTCGCGCGCCGCAAAGGGGTCACCGCCAAGCGCGGCGACGGCCACGGCAAGACGCGCGTCGTGGACGGCGGCTGCATCTTCCTCAACCGCGACGGCTGGAAGGACGGGCCCGGGTGCGCCCTGCACCAGTACGCGCTGGCTCGCGGCGAGCACCACATGACCTACAAGCCCGAGGTCTGCTGGATCGTCCCCCTGCGCCGCGAGGTGCGCGAGGGGATCGGCGACGACGGCAAGCCCGACGTCACCACCACGATCACGTCGTTCGACCGCGGCGCGTGGGGACCGGGCGGCGCGGACTTCGACTGGTGGTGCACGACCGACGACGCCCGCGCGTTCGACAGCCCGGAGCCGCTCTACCGCACGATGGGCGACGAGCTGACCGCGATGTCCTCGCCCGCGGTCTACGCCGAGCTCGCGGGCTACCTCGACAGGCGGCGCAAACCACGCGTGAAGCTCCCGCTGCTGCGGCGGGGGTGACTCCCGTGCAGTGCAACCTCATGCTGGAGCCCCAGGAGGGCATGTCCTGGGGGCAGCTGCTGGCCTTTGCGCGGGCAGCCGAGGACGCCGGGCTGGCAGGCCTGTACCGCAGCGACCACTACGCGTCGGTGAGCGGCGCGCAGGCTCCGGCCTCGACCGACGCGTGGGCCACGCTCGCGGGGCTGGCGCTGGCGACGTCGCGGATCACGCTGGGGACCATGGTCTCGCCCGTGACGTTCCGGCCGGCGGGCAACCTCGTGAAGGTCGTTGCGACCGTCGCGGAGATCGCCGGGTCGGAGCGGGTGCACCTTGGCCTGGGCACCGGGTGGCTGGAGGAGGAGCACCGCCGCTTCGGGTTCCCGTTCGAGGACCTGCCGACGCGCTTCGCGCGCCTGGAGGAGCACCTCGCGATCGTGCGCGGCCTGTGGGACGCGGGCGGCGCGGCGTTCTCCTTCGACGGCAGGTTCGAGCGGCTGCGCGACTGCCGGCTGGTGCCGACGCCGGACCCGCCGCCGCGGGTCATCCTGGGCGGACGCGGGCTGCGCCGCACCCCACGGCTGGCGGCGCGCTACGCCGACGAGCTCAACGTCGTGTTCATGGCGGCGCCCGAGGCCGCGGAGCGCCACCGCGCGCTCGACGACGCGTGCCGTGCCATCGGCCGCGAGCCTGCCGGGTTCTCGCTCATGACCGGGGCGATCGTCGGCCGCACGCCGGCCGAGGCACGAGACCGCGCCGGCGCGCTCCATGCCCGGGTCGGGCATGGCGCGTTCGACCAGTGGTTCGCGGCCTTGCGCCCGACGTGGCTGGTCGGCACCGTCGACGAGGTCCGCGCGCAGCTGCGCGAGCTGGCCGAGGACGCCGGCGTGCAACGCGTCATGCTGCAGCACCTGCTGCCCGACGACCTGGAGGCCGTCGCCCTGTTTGGCGAGCTCAGCGGCTGAGGCGCTTCTCCAGCCACCCCAGCAGGTCGCCGAGGACCTGGTCCTGCTCGGGCTCGTTGAAGACCTCATGGTGCACGCCGTCGTAGACCTCGAGCGACTTGTCCTCCGAGCCGATCGCGGCGAAGGCCGCGCGTGTCCCCGCGACGGCGGACACGCGGTCGTCGCCGCCCTGCAGGACCAGGATCGGCGTGGTGACCCGGCCGGCCGCCGCGATCACGCGTTGGCCGGCCGTCAGCAGCGTCGCGCCGGTCCGCGCATCGACCTTGCCGCGGTACACGAAGGGGTCGGTGTCGTAGCGGCGGACGACCTCGGGGTCCCGGGAGATCGTGGTGGCGTCGAACCGCTGAAACGCCAGGCGCGGCGCGATGCGCCCCATGAGCGGCGCCAGCTTCAACAGTACGGCCGGCATCTCGAGGGCGTTCTGGAGGTAGGGGCCGGAGATCACCGCGGCATCGACCCGGTCGGCGGGCTTGCCCTCCAGGTAGGCCAGCACGATAGCGCCGCCGATCGAGTGGCCCAGCAGCACGATCGGCAGGTCGGGGTGCGCGGCCGCCAGGTCGCCGTGCGCGACCACGAGGTCGGCCAGCAGGCCATCCAGCGACTCGATGTGGCCGCGCGTCCCGCTCGAGCGCCCGTGCCCGCGCAGGTCGTAGGCGTGGACGAGGTAGCCCGCGTCGGTGAGCTTCGCCGCCACGTGCTCGTAGCGGCCCAGATGCTCGGCGAAGCCGTGCACGACGAGCACCGCCGCGGTGGGCGTGCCCTCGGGAGTCCAGGTCTTGGTCGCCAGCAGCCCACCGGCCGCGCTCTGGATGGACGACGTCGTGGCCTCGGTCATCGCTCGATCATCGCCCACGCCCTCAATTTGTGTCGACGCGCCCGCCCGACCGCCAGTACTCGACCCGCAGAGCGGTCCAGGAAGCCCTCGTCGACGAGGTAGCGCCGCAGCGTGGCGTAGTCGGGGTGCCAGACCGTCAGCATGGCGTTGACCTCGCGCTCGGTGTAGTGCCGTCCGGGCTCGAAGTCCAGGGCCAGCCGTTGCAGCACCACCTGGCGCTTGCCGCGCTGGGCCGGGATCTCGACCAGACGCCGTCCGCTGACGAAGCGCGCGAGGACCTCCTGCTCCTCGGCGGTCATCGCGGCGAGGACCAGGGGGTCTGGCGGGTCGGGCTGCGGCAGCGCCGCTGCGAGATCGCGCAGCGCCTCGGGGACCAGCCGGTAGACCTCGCCGTCGCAGGCCGCGATGCCGGCATCGACCAGCTGCGCCAGCGCGCGGGCGACCTGCCGGCGCGGTTGGCGGCTGCGCTGGGTCAGGTCGGCGAGGTTGCCCTCCGCCGCCGCCAGGGCCCCCGCGACCGCGAGACGCCCCGGCGACAGCAGAAAGCGCTGAAGGTCGAAAGCGACGGGGTCGTGAAGGCTCAGCGCTCGACGGGGACGTCGACCAGCGAGCCGTACTCGGTCCACGAGCCGTCGTAGTTGCGGACGTTGGGGTAGCCCAGGATCTCGTGCAGGACGAACCAGGTGTGCGCGCTGCCGCTCGCCGATGCGGCAGTAGGCGACGACCTCCTTGTCGGCGGTGACGCCCTTGCCGTGTAGAGTTCGGTCAGCTCGCTCGCTCGAGCAGGAACTCACCCGTGTCGGGGTTGACCGCCTTGGCCCACGGCACGTTCGCGGCGCCGGGGATGTGGCCCTGGACCTGGGCGGCCTCCTTGGGCAGGTGCGGCGGGGCGACCAGCTCGCCCGCGTACTCGGCGGGGGAGCGCACGTCCACCAGCGCGATGCCCGCGGGCGCGCCGGCGTACTTGCTGAGCATCGGGTCGCGGCGGGCGCGGATGGACTCGTCGGCCTCGCCGGGCTCGTAGCTGTCCGCCGGGGTGGGCTTGGTCTGCTCGTCGGTGAGCTCGCGGTTCTGCAGCTCCCACAGCTTGCGACCGCCATCCATGAGGCTGACCTTGTCGTGCCCGTAGATCTTGAAGTACCAGTACGCGTAGGCCGCGAACCAGTTGTTGTTGCCGCCGTAGAGCACGACGTGGTCGTCGCGGCTGATCCCGCGCGAGGCCAGCAGCTGGCCGAAGCGCTCGCGGTCGAGGAAGTTGCGGATCAGACCGTCCTGGAAGTCGGCCTTCCAGTCGAACCCGATCGCGCCGGGGATGTGATTGCGCTCGTAGGCGCTGGCGTCCTCGTCGACCTCGGCGATCTTCACGTCGGGGTCGGACAGGTGCTCGGCGACCCAGTCGGTCGTGACCAGGGCTTCTGTGGGCATGCGGAATCCTTTGAAAAGACATCGAGACGGCCCGGACGCGCAGGCTAGGCCCGCGGGCGAGTGCGAAGGGTAAAACAACCGTGCCAAGCGGTCCTGGGCCAGTGGCAACCGTGGGAACGCCGGCCGCTGCGGAGGTTCCTGCGCTGGCGCCGGGGTGGCGTGGACAATGCCCCCCCGCCGTTCCGCCAGGACGCCACAAGGGACCCGATGCGCACGTCAGCAGAGCCCGAAATGGACGGCGCCCTGTTCCGGCTCCCGGTCGACCGACCGCAGTGGGCCGAGGCCGTCCCGCCGGTCCCTGCCGGGCACCGCGTCACGGTGACCTTCTCCGACGCCGATGTCGAGGCCGAGCACGGCGACGCGCTCGTGCTGCTCGGCTACCGCGTGCTCGGCGTCGTGCCGTCCGCGCCGGCCAATCCCCAGCCGGGCGGTTACGCCGACCTCCACGTCGGCGAGGCACTCCTCACCTCCCACCGCCGCTGGGCCGGCGCCGTCGCCGCCCTCGCGACCCGCATCTGGCGCCTCGACCACGGCCCGGTGCGCCTGGTCTTCGCCTCCACGATCGCCGTCCACGGGGCTGGCCGCTGAGGCTGCGCGTCGCGACCGTCAACCTCCTGCACGGCCTGGACATCCGCACGCGCACGATCGACCTCCCCGCCGCCGCGGAAGCGATCGCGTGGCTGGACGCAGACGTCGTCGCCCTCCAGGAGGTCGACCGCGCCCTGCCGCGCAGCGGCGGGGCTGACCAGGTCGCCGACCTCGCGGCGCTCCTGGGCTGCACCGGCGTCTTCGCCCCAGCCCTCCTGGGCGACCCCGACACCCGGTGGACCGCGGTGGGCCGCGCCGGCCGACACGAGACCCGCGACGACCCGGGCGCCGACGCGGGCAGGTCCGCGTACGGGATCGGGCTGCTGACCCGGTTGCCGGTGAGCACGCAGCGCGCGGTGGCGCTGCCGGGCGGCGGCGACGGGGTGCGCCCGGCCCGCCCGCGCAACCCCCGCCGCCCTCCGTCACCCGGCTGGGATCGCGAACCGCGCGTAGCCCTGGTCGCGACCTTGGACCTGCGGGCGCGGGACTGGGCACCGGCGGCCGGCGAGGGGATCTTCACGGTCGTCGTGACGCACCTCTCGTACCTGCCGTGGCGGGGGGTGCGGCAGCTGCGGATGGCGTTGCGGGCCGCCCCCGGCGTGGAGCCGGCGGTGCTGCTCGGCGACCTCAACCTCCCGGCGTGGGCGGTGCGGGCCGCCGCACCGCGAGGGTGGCGCCACGCCGGTGGTGGGCCGACCTACCCCGCCTGGCGGCCTCGGCTGCAGCTCGACCACCTGCTGGTTCGCGGTGCGCTGCGGTTGCGGGCGGTGCGCCGCGCCGCCCCCGGACCCTCCGACCACCTCGCCCTGATGGCCGACCTCGACGTTTGAGGTCGCTCAGCGCCGCGCTCGCGGCGGGGACTCAGCGCACCCAGAAGCGGGGGCCGGGGCCGGTGCGGGCGACGCGGTCGTCGGGGTTGGCCATGCGGCAGGTGGTGAGGGACAGGCAGCCGCAGCCGATGCAGCGGTCGAGCTGGTCGCGCAGGCGCTCCAGGAGGCGGATGCGCTCGTCGATCTGGGGGCGCCAGCCGCGGGCGAGGTCGCGCCACTCGGCCTCGCTCACGTGGTGGTCGGCGGGGACATCGGCGAGCATCGCCGCGATCTCGGAGAGCGAGAAGCCGACATGCTGCGCGGCGCGGATCACCGCCAGCCGGCGCAGGACGTCGCGGGCGTAGCGCCGCTGCCCGCCGGCAGAGCGCCGCGACGTGATCAGGCCCTGCTCCTCGTAGAAGCGCAGGGCCGACACCGCCACGCCGGCGCGCTGCGCGACGGCCCCGATGCCCAGCTCCTCCACGCTTGACCTCCACAAAGGTTGAGGTTCTAGGGTAACCGCGACAGAGGGTGGAGGTGTTCGAGCTTGAAGGCGATCGTGCAGACGGCGTTCGGCGGACCCGAGGTCCTGCGGTTCGAGGAGGCCCCGGACCCCGAGCCCGCCGACGGGCAGGTCCGCGTGCGTGTCCAGGCGGCGGGCGTGCACCTACTGGACACCAGCATCCGCGCGGGCACGAGCTTCGGCTCGCTCCCCAGGCCCGAGCTGCCGATGACGCCCGGCCGCGAGGTCGCGGGCCATGTCGACGCGGTCGGTCGCGGCACCGACGCGGCTTGGATCGGGCGGCGTGTGGTCGCGCACCTCGGTGCGGCCAGCGGCGGCTACGCCGAGCTCGCCGTCGTCGATGTCGCCGGGCAGCTCCTCGCCGTGCCCGACCACGTCGACGAGACCGCGGCTGTCGCGATGGTCGGCACGGGCCGGACGACGCTGGCGATCCTCGACGTGGCTGCGCCGACCGTCGACGACGTGGTGCTGATCACCGCGGCGGCCGGCGGCATCGGCGCACTGCTGGTGCAGGCGGCCAAGGCCGTGGGCGCGACGGTCGTCGGCGCGGCCGGTGGCCCGGCCAAGGCGGCTGTGGTGGCCGGGCTCGGCGCCGATCTGGCGGTCGACTACAACCGGGACGGCTGGCCCCGGGCTGTGCGCGACGGCCTCGGCGACCGCAGGGTCACGCTCGCGCTCGACGGCGTGCAGGGGGCGATCGGGCGCGCCGCGTTCGAGCTCGTGGCGCCCGGGGGCCGCATGGTCCTCTACGGGTACGCCGCGGGCCAGCCGATGGCGCTGTCGAGCGGCGACCTCTTCGCGACGGGCGTCACCATCTCAGCCGCGATCGGCGCCCGCATCGCGGCGAAGCAGGGCGGGATCAAGGCCTATGCGGCGGAGGCCCTCGACGCGCTCGCCGGCGGGCGCCTCACCCCCCTGGTCCACCCTCCCTTCGCGCTGGCCGATGCTGCGCAGGCACACCGAGCGCTGGAGTCGCGGGCCACCACCGGCAAGGTCGTGCTGGTGCCGTAGCGGTCGCGCTCAGGTGGCGGCCGGCCTCACGACGCCCGGCGCACCGCCATCCACTGGGCGGCAGGGTCGATGCCGATGCTGCCGATCCACGTCGGGGTGATCACGATGGCCTCGCGGCTGAAGCCGGGGAGGGGCGGGTCGACGTCCGTCAGCGCCTCGGCGGTGCCGCGGATCTCCACGCAGCGCGGCCGCCAGGGGTCGACCGACGCGAGATCGTCGACCACCAGGGCGACCTGCGGGTTGCGCAGCACGTTGCGGAACTTGCGGGACTGGCCGAAACGGTGCCCGCCGACCATCACGCGGCCGGTCGCCTCGTCCAGGAAGAAGCCGACGGGGTTGTTCTGCGGCGCGCCGTCCTGGTCGACCGTCGCGAGCCTGGCCAACCGCTGGCCGCGCAGGTAGTCGAGCTCGGAGTCGGTGAAGGTGAGGTCCGCCATGCCGCGACGCTACGACCTCAAGCACGCTTGAGGTCAAGCCTCGAACGCCTCGCGGCCGGCACGGTCCACGCCGCTAACGTGGCGGGACGGTTCGGCAAGGGGTTCGTGGATGACGGCTCGTCCCTCGACGCTCGGCGCGCTCCGCGCCTCGGGATATCCCGATCGGACGGTGAAGCAGGAGGTCGCGGCGAACGCCGCGGCGCGGATCCGCGGCGGGCCAACCGCTGGTCGAGGGCCTGGTCGGCTTCGACGACACCGTGCTCCCGGCGCTGGAGACGTCGCTCCTCGCCGGGCACGACTTCATCCTGCTGGGCGAGCGCGGGCAGGCCAAGATCGCGGATCCTGCGCGTCGCTCGTGGAGCTGCTCGACGACGCGATCCCGGTGGTCGCCGGCAGCGAGGTCAACGACCACCCCTACCACCCGTTCTCGCCGTTCGCGCGCGCCCTGGTGGCGGCGCAGGGCGACGCCACCCCCATGGAGTGGATCGGCCGCCAGGACCGCTTCGCCGAGAAGCTCGCGACGCCCGACATCGCGGTGGCCGACCTCATCGGCGACGTCGATCCGATCAAGGTCGCCGAGGGGCGCCACCTCGCCGACGAGCTGACGATCCACTTCGGCCTCGTCCCTCGCCACAACCGCGGGATCGTCGCGATCAACGAGCTGCCCGACCTCGCCGAGCGCATCCAGGTCGCGCTGCTGAACGTGATGGAGGAGCGCGACGTGCAGGTGCGCGGCTACTCGCTGCGCCTGCCGCTGGACCTGCTGGTCGTCGCGACCGCCAACCCCGAGGACTACACCAACCGCGGTCGCATCATCACCCCGCTCAAGGACCGCTTCGGCGCCGAGATCCGCACGCACTACCCCGTCACGGCCGAGGAGGAGGTCGCGATCCTGAGCAGCAGGAGCGCCCCCGCGCTGACCACGCCCGGCGCTCCCGGCCTGCCGCTCGTGGTCGTGCCGCGCTTCATGGCCGAGGTGCTGGCCGCGTTCACCCGCGCCCTGCGCGGCGCTCCCGAGGTCAACCAGCGCTCCGGCGTCTCCGTGCGCTTCTCGCTCGCGCAACTACGAGACGCTCGCCGGCCTCCGCGGCGCGGCGCGCGCTGCGCGCCGGCGAGTCGATCGCGGTCGCGCGCCCCGCCGATCTCCCGGCGGTGCTGACCGCCGGCCTCGGCAAGGTCGAGTTCGAGACCTTCGAGGAGGGTCGCGAGGCCGAGATCCTCGAGCGCCTGCTGCGCCGGCGCTCCGTGCTCGAGGTCTTCCGCCGCCGCACTGCGCGGCGCCGACCTGTCCGCTCGTGCGCCGTTCGACCAGGGCCTCGTCGGTCGAGACCGGCGACCTGCTCGCCGCCACCGACCTGCTGCGCCAGCTCGGCGACGTGCCGGGCCTCGGCCGGCTGCTGTCGGCCCTCGACGTCGAGGAGGAGTCGCCGGCACCGCCGCCGCCGCGATCGAGTTCGCCCTCGAAGGCCTGCACCTGCAGCGGCGGCATCGACCGCGACGACCTGGGCCCGGGCGCCTGATCCGGTTCGAGGCGGGCGTAGTGCCGCGCGGCATCCGCTACGGGCGGTGGACCGGGACCCAGGACCCGTTCCCGCGGACCGACTCTCGCCGGACGACGTGCTCGACGCGATCGCGACGAGTGCTCGACGGCTGTCGACCCGACGAGGCGCTGCAGCGACCTGCTGCGCCGCGGGCTGGCCGGGCGCACGGCAGCGTCTCCGGCCTGGCGAGCTGCGCCGCCGGGTCGAGGCCGCCCGCCGCCGCGAGCTGGAGCGCATGGGCCTCGACGGGCCCTTGCAGGAGGTCGAGCGAGCGCCTGGCGGAGATCGTGGACGCTGGAGCGCGCCGCCCTGGATCTCACCGACGACGAGGAGCTCTGGCGCGACCGCACCACGAGCAGCTCGACAGCCTGCCCCCCGACGTCGCGGCCCGCATCGCAGGCGCTGCAGGACTACGACTGGCACGACGCCGGCGCGCGCGAGGCCTTCGAGCAGCTCGTCGAGCAGCTGCGCCGCGACGTCGCGGAGGCGACGTTCGGACAGCTCGCCGGCGCGCTGGGGCAGATGGACGAGGCCGCGATCGCCCGCACTGAGCGACATGCTCGCCGAGCTCAACGAGCTCGTCGCCCGCCAGCGAGCGCGGCGAGGACATCACCGAGGACTTCGAGGCGCTTCAAGGCCAAGCTACCGCGACCTCATCCCGGGCGACGCCGCCACGCTCGACGAGCTGCTGGAGGACATGGCGCGCCGCATGGCCGCGATGTCGCGGCTGCTGGCCGGCCTGACGCCCGACCAGCGCGCGCAGCTGGCGCTCGCTGGCCGAGCAGATGCTCGGCGACATGGACCTGGCCGTTCCAGGCCGAGCAGCTGCGCGCAGCGCTGCAGCTGCGCTTCCCGAGCTGGGCTGGGACGCAGCCGGTGCGCGGCGCGCCGGACGCCGGCGGCGGAGACGGGGTCGCTCTCGGCGACCGTGGACTGGATGGAGCGCCTGCAGCGAGTACGAGGACCTGGCCCAGGCGCTGGGCCAGGACTACCCAGGCGCGCGGCTGGAGGACATCGACGAGGAAGCGCTGCGTCGCGCCTGGTCGGCGACGAGGCCGCCGCACGACCTGCGCGCCCTGCGCGAGATCGAGCGGGCTGCTGGAGAAGTCCGGCGCGGCGCAGCGGCGGCGCGGCAAGCTCGAGCTCACCCCACGCGGCATCCGCCGCCTCGGCGAGCAGTCCCTGGCGCAGATCTACGGCCGCGCGCTGGACGGCGCAGCTGGGCGCACCATGCCGCGCAGTCGCTCGGCGGCGACGGCGAGCTGACCGGCGCGACGCGCCCGTGGCAGTTCGGCGACCCGTTCCGCATCGACATCGGCCGCACGATCCGCAACGCGGTGATCCGCGGCGGGAGGCGTCCCGAAGGCGGCGTGCAGCTGGCCCCGGACGACTTCGAGCTGGCCGAGGCCGAGCAGCGCGTGCGCGCGGTCGACCGTCCTGCTGCTCGACATGAGCTTCTCGATGCCGCTGCGCGGCAACTGGGTGTCCGGCGAAGCGCGTCGCGCTGGCGCTGCAGTCCCTGATCGACGGCGCAGCTTCCCGCAGGACCGCTTCTACGTCGTCGGGTTCAGCGACTACGCGCGGCGCCTGCAGCCCCGCGACCTCGTCGCCTCGGGCTGGGAGCCGCGTGTGGGGCACGAACATGCAGCACGCGTTCCTGCTCGCGCGGCGCCTGCTCCGGCCGCATCCCGACGCCCGAGCCGCCAGGTGATCATGGTCACCGACGGCGAGCCCACCGCGCACCTCGAAGGCGCGGAGTGCGCCTTCCACTGGCCGCCGGAGCCCAAGACGCTGCGGCTCGCGATGCTCGAGGCCACGCCGCCTGGCGCGCACCGGCGCGACCCTCAACGTCTTCCTGCTCGACCACGACCCTGGCGCGGCCGCGTTCGTCGAGACGATGGTCCACCGCGCCGGCGGCCGCATCTTCTACCCCGACCTCGACGACCTCGGCAACGTCGTGGTCCGCGACTTCCTCTCCAACCGGCGGCGCTAAGGCAGCACCAGCGAGGTGAGGTAGCCGACCGCGACCACGAGCGCGATCAGGGTGTTGAAGGTCATGTGGTAGGTCGTGGACTCCAGCAGCGCGGCGGCGCGGGCGCCGGCGATGTCGGGGCGCAGCTCCAAGGCCGTGACCGTGCCGCCCGGCGCGAAGGTGGCGGTCGGCGCCGGGACGGCGATCGGGGGGAGCTGGGCCAGCGCGCGGTGGTAGCGGTGGCGGTACGCGAGGCCGTAGCCGAAGCCTGCGAGCGCGATGCCGAGGGCCGCCGCCAGCGGGATCAGCATCACGAGGTGGATCAGCCCGAAGCGCAGCGAGGCCCAGACCAGGCGCAGGCCGCTGGCGTGCTCCAGCCCGGCGCGGAACGCACGCTCCTCGCCGAACGCGAGGAACGGGAAGAGCACGACGAGCAGCGCGAGGAACGCCAGCAC
Source organism: Euzebyaceae bacterium (assembly GCA_963829805.1). Classification (GTDB taxonomy): domain Bacteria; phylum Actinomycetota; class Nitriliruptoria; order Euzebyales; family Egibacteraceae; genus CAWHJR01. The sequence continues at coordinate 4,384,535 of CAWHJR010000002.1, read as the reverse complement.
GCCGCCCGCCTGCAGCCACGGGAAGCTGCGGGCGGGCGGGGCGCCCGAGATCGCGGGGACGTCCTGCAGGGCGCCCTCGATCGGGGCGAACACCGCGTTGCCGGTCAGGCCGATGAACCTGCCCAGCCCGTAGCCGGTGACGGGGACCAGCGTGACGAGCAGGAAGAACGTCCCCAGCACGCCGGCCAGCAGCGCGAGTGAGGCGAGGACGTGGCGGGTACGCACTGAGCTCCACACGCGCAATGACAGCCGGCGGTTCTGCCACGCCCCCAGTGCTGCGCGCACCAGCAACACGACGACCGCGACCACGACCAACGTGCGCACCACCGCCACGACCGCCACGATACGTACGACCCCGGGCAGCGCGGCGGCGACCGCCAGCCATCTCCATCGAAAGGCGAGAGCGATGACGACCAGCACCGGTCAAGACCTCGCGGACCGCGCGACCGACCTCGTGGAGCGCGTGCGCGCATCCGAGACCGCGGAGCGTGCCCAGGCGATGGGTCAGCAGGTCGCGCACGAGCTCGCGGAGCGTCTGCGCGACCTGCCCGTCGAGGAGTGGGCCGCGCAGCTGGGAGCCTGGCTGAACGAGGCTGCGCAGGCCCTCAGGAGTCACCCCGTGACCTCCCGCGCACGGCGGCGCACCGGCGCGGCCTTGGAGCGACTGGGCGACGCGCTGGCCCGCCAGCAGCCGCGGCGTATCCCCAAGGGCCGGCGGATGCCGTGGTGGGCGGTGCTGGTCGGCGGCTTCGCGGCCGGGTTCGCAGTCGCCGGCGTGCTGTCACGGCGTCGCGCCCGCGCGGTCGATTCCGACGCCTACGTGGCCAGTGCCCAGAAGCTGGTCGACCAGGCCGCCACGCGCGCCTCCGAGCGCGCCACCGCCACCGTCGCCTTCGTCGACGAGATCCACCCCCGCGTCGGCAGCCTGGCCGACCGCGTCCGCGCCGGCCTCGCCGCCGACCCCCGCACCGCGTCCCTCGGCGAGCTCGAGGTCAACGTCGCCGAAGGGGTGGTCTTCATCCGCGGCGCCGTCCCCGCCGCCAGCGACGAGGCCGCGATCCGCGACGTGATCACCACCCTCGACGGCGTGAGCGACATCGACCTGCAGGTCGTGGTGCAAGTTCAGTAAGCCCTGCGAGCCCTACCCCCCACCCCCCCGGAGTCGTGCCACCCCGCCGCGGCGCGGGTGTCCACAGGGGGTGACCGGGGGGTCGTGCGGGTGCGCGACGATGGCGGGGTGGAACAGGAGCTTGTCGGCGAGGTGGTGGACCTCCTGTGGGCCGACGAGGGCAGCGGGTGGGCTGTGGTGGCGCTCGACACGGGCGAGGTCGAGGAGGCGCGGGCGACCGGGCAGCTCGCTGCGCTCGTGCCGGGGCAGGCGGTGCGGCTGGTCGGGGAGTGGTCGCAGCACCCGCGGCATGGGCCGACGTTCAAGGCGGAGTGGTACGAGGCCGCCCGGCCACGGTCGCTCGAGGCGCTCGTCGCGTTCCTCTCGTCCGCGCGCTTCCCGGGCGTCGGGACGGCGAAGGCGCAGCGGCTGGTCGACGCGTTCGGCCTCGAGCTGGGGACCGTCGCGCTGGAGCAGCCGGAGCGGCTGGCGGCCGTGCCGGGGTTCTCGGGCAAGCTGGCCGAGGTCGTCGTCGAGGGCTGGCGCCACACCGGCGACCTCGCCGAGCTGGTCACGCTGCTCGGCGGCGTCGGCCTGCCGCCCACCGTCGCGCAGGCCGTGCTGCGGCGCTTCGGCGAGGACGCGCTGCCCACGGCCACCACCGACCCCTACCGCTTCCTCGCGGTGCCCCGCGTCGGCTGGAGCCACGCCGAGGCCCTGGCCCACAAGGCCGGCATCGACCGCCGCGACCCCGTCCGGCTGCGGGCCGGTGTGGTCACCGCCCTGCGCGAGGACCTGGCGCGCGGCGGCCACACCTGGACGGCCGAGGACGAGCTGCGCCGCGGGGCCCAGCGGCTCCTCGGCGTCGACGAGCGCGACCTCACCGCCGCGTTGCGCGCGGCGCGTGACCAGCTCGTGCGCCAGGACGGCCAGCTGCCGGCCTGGTACCTGGCCGCCGACCACGCGGCAGAGGTCGCGATCGCCGCCGACGTTCCGCGGCTGCGGGCGGCCGCGCGGCCCGCCAAGAGCGCTCGCGTCCGCCAGGGGGAGCTCACCGACGAGCAGCAGCAGGCGGTGCTGCTGGCGATGACCGAGGGGCTCGCGCTCCTGCACGGCGGCCCCGGAACCGGCAAGACCCACACGGTGCGCGCGATCGTCCACGCCGCGCTGGACGCCAAGGAGCGCGTCGCGCTGAGCGCCCCGACAGGCCGCGCCGCCCGTCGGCTGGAGGAGGTCACCGGTCACGCGACCGGCACCATCCACCGCCTGCTGGAGGCCTACCCGCTGCCCGGCGGCGGCTTCGGGTTCCGGCGCGCGGCGGCGGAGCCGCTGTCGTGCGACCTGCTGATCGTCGACGAGACGTCCATGGCCGATCTGCACCTCATGGCAGCCCTCCTCGAGGCGGTGCCCGACGGCGCGCGCGTGCTGCTGGTCGGCGACCCCCACCAGCTGCCGCCGGTCGGGGGCGGCGCGGTCCTGCGCGACCTGCTCATGACAGCCGAGGTGCCCGACGTGGCGCTCACCGAGGTGCATCGCCAGGCGGCCACCAGCCGCATCGTGACGCTCGCGCACGAGATCGACGCGGGCACCGCGGGGGCCCCAGTCGGCCGCGACGGCGACGTCTTCGCGGTGCCGGAGCGCTCCGCCGGGATCGCGTCACGCGTCGCGGGCATCGTCGCGGAGACCGGGCCGGCGTACTTCGGCTGCGCGCCCGCCGACATCCAGGTCCTGGCGCCGATGTACAAGGGCCTGGCCGGGATCGACGCGCTCAACGCGGCGCTGAAGGAGCGACTCAACCCGGGGGCCGACCGGCCGCTCGTCGCAGGGTTCCACGAAGGCGACCGCGTCGTGCAGCTGCGCAACGACCCCGAGCTGGAGGTCGCCAACGGCGACCTCGGCGTGGTGATCGCCACGGACCGGACCGCCCGGACCCTGGAGGTGGCCTTCCCGTTCGCGACGGTCACCTACACGGCGGAGCAGGCCGGAGACCTCGCGCCCGGCTGGTGCCTCTCGGTGCACAAGGCCCAGGGCGGCGAGTGGCCCGTCGTGGTGCTGGTCCTCGACCAGGGCCACGCCCGCATGCTCACCCGCGAGCTCGTCTACACCGGGGTGAGCCGTGCCCGCACCGGCTTGCTGCTGGTCGGGGACCCTGCGCTGCTGGCCCGCGCGGCGCGGCGCAGCGACGGCGGCCTGGCGGCACGGCGCACAGGCCTGCAGGCCAGGCTTGCCAAATCCTTGTCCGGCGGGCGCGGCGCACACGTTCGGCGGGCAGGGGCCGATACTGGACGGCGACGATGAGCGCACTGGCCTTCCAATCCCGTCCGTTGCCGGACGCCTTGGAAGGCACGCTGCGGCCCAAGCTGGCCGCGCTGCACGACGTCGACCCGTTCTCCCCACTGGACGCGCGCGGATCGGCGCGCCGTGTCGCGGGGGTCCTGCACGACATCGGCTGCGATGTCGTCACCTACCGCGGCGGGCTGCTGCTGGCCGGCGTCGAGGTCGACCACGTGTGGCTGGCCGTCGACGGGCGTGTGCTGGACGCGGCGTTCCCGCTCTTCGTCGAGGACTTCGTGCACGTCCTGCGCGGCTGGGTCGCGGGCGATCGGCCCGAGAGCGACCTCGTGGCGGCCGCGGAGGGTTCCGGGGTGGACGCCCGGGTGCTCGGCCGCTTCCCCGTCCACGCGCGCTACGTGGGGGCACCGGTCTGGCGCTAGGTTGCGGCCATGGCCGAGCAGACGCCGCACCAGAACGTCACCTTCCCTTCCAACGGTCACGAGGCCCACGGGTACCTCGTGACGCCCGACTCCGGCAGCGGACCCGGCCTCATCGTGATCCAGGAGTGGTGGGGGCTGACCGACCACATCGCCGACGTCAGCAACCGCTTCGCGGCCGAGGGGTTCACGGTGCTGGCACCCGACCTCTACGGCGGCCACACGACCCACGACGGCGACGAGGCCGGCCGCCTCATGTCGGCGATGCCGGTCGAGCGCGCCGTGCGCGACCTCTCCGGCGCGGTCGACTTCCTGCTGGCCCAGGAGTCCGTGACCTCGCTGAAGGTCGGGGTCGTGGGCTTCTGCATGGGCGGCGGGTTCGTCCTGCACCTCGCGGCCCTGCGCGGCGACAAGGTCGGCGCGGCGGTGCCGTTCTACGGGGCCATCGCGGGCGAGCTGCCCGACCTCTCCGGGGTCGGCGGACCGGTCCAGGGCCACTACGCGCCCAACGACGACTGGGCCCCGCTGGACCAGATCAACGCGATCGCGGAGACGATCCGCAAGGAGGCCGGCCAGGAGGTCGAGATCTTCGTCTACCCGGGCACCGGCCACGCCTTCCTCAACGACGAGAACCTGATCGGCACCTACGATCCCGAGGCCGCCAAGCTGGCGTGGTCACGCGCGGTCGCATTCCTGAAGGCCAACGCCGCCTAGCGCAATCGTCACATGCGGTGCGGCCGTGCGTTGTCCTCGACGAAGGAGTTGGATCATCGGGGAGGATCGGCCCCGTGGAGCAGCCCACGTTGCGAGGTGTGACAGGCACGGCTCGAGCCCTGCTGGCGACGTTCGACGTCGACGAGGCCCTGCGCCGGCTGGTGGACGCGTTCGGCTGGGACCGGACGGCGGAGGCGGTGGCCGGCGTCCCGGGGGCCGCCGCGCAGCGCGCGTTGGAGCTCGCTGTCGCCGGGCTGGCCGCACGGCGCTGAGCGGGCCCTCGAGCCCGTCTAGCCCAAGCGGTGGGTGACGCCGAGGATCCGCCCGCACAGAGCCGTGGCGTGCTCGGGGTCGTTGCCCGAGGGCTCGAACCAGCACTGGCCGGCGGGGTGGGCGATGCGGCGGCACAGCCACACGGCGCGGCAGGAGTCGCGCAGCGCCTCCAGCCAGCGCGTCGCGGCCGGGCGTGGCCCGCCTGCGCGGGGCACCACGCCGCTCTGTGCGACCTCCGTCGCCAGGTCGCAAGCAGCCTGCCCGCCAGGGATCGTGCCCAGGGCGCAGCTCCCCGCCGCGTGGTCACACTGCCGGCTGGCGACGTAGGCGTCGGCCGCGGCCCGCAGGCGGGCGACGTCGCGGCGGGCCTGCCCGGGCTCGTCGACCGGGTCACCCGGGCCGGCGATCTGGCGGATCGTGAGCCCGCCGATCGCTGTGATCGCTTCGTCCTTGCTGACCGTGCCGCGCATCGAAGTTGTCACTTCCTCAAAGTCCCGCCACCCCGCCGCGTCGTTCGGCGCTGATCCTTGAAAGTGTCGGTACGAACACCGTAGGAGGTCTCGGCCTAGGACGCGCCAAATCTTGCTGTCCGTGCGGACATCGAAAGCGATTTCACTCGGAATGACTACGCAGGTCTTAGCCCGCAGGCCCGGCGGCGCGCCGCAGGCGGTCCATGACCGCCCTGCCGATGCCCTCCTCCGCCACCCCCTCGACCACCAGCACCTCGATCCCGGCCGCCTCCGCCGCGCGCAGCCAGCGGTAGAGCTCGCGCGCGAGCTGCGCGCTGTCCACCGGTTGGCCGATGCCCACGACCCCTTCGGGTGGGGTGACCGGGGCGACCAGCCCGACGCGGGCGCCCGCGGCGGCCTGTCGCGCTGCCTCGGCCGGCCCTGACCCAGCGGCCGCGAGCACCACCGCGCAGTCGGGCCGGTAGTGCGGGTGGCGGGTCCCGGGTGATCCCCCCAGCTCCACGCGGTCGGGGGCCGCGGGGAGGGCGTCCAGGCCCAGCGCTGCTGCCAGCTGCTCGCGGGTGACGGCGCCGTCGCGCAGCACGACCGGGACCCGGCCGCGCGCGTCGACCACCGTCGACTCCACACCCAGCCGGCACGGGCCGCCGTCGAGCACCAGGTCGATGCGGCCGCCCAGGTCGGCCAGCACGTCGGCGGCGGTCGTCGGCGACGGCCGTCCGGACGTGTTCGCGCTGGGCGCCGCGACCGGCTCGACCGCCAGCGCCCGCGCCACGGCGTGCGCGGGCACCCGCACGCCGACCGTGCCCAGCCCGCCGCGCACCTCCGGCGGGATCGCCGTCTGCCGCGTCCAGCACCAGCGTCAACGCGCCGGGCCAGAACGCCGCAGCCAGCGCCCGCGCGGTCTCCCCGGCAGCGCGCGTGACCGCGTCCATTGCGCCCGCATCCGCCAGGTGCACGATCAGCGGGTTGTCCGCCGGCCGACCCTTCGCCGCGAACACCCGTCGCACCGCGCGGGCGTCCAGCGCAGCCGCTCCGAGCCCGTAGACCGTCTCCGTGGGGAACGCCACGAGCCCGCCCGCCCGCAGCACCCCGACCGCCTCCGCCACAACCCCGGGATCCGGCGTGTCCGGGTCCACGACCCTGACCCGCGTCACGGCGCGCCCATCGTGCGCGACCGGCCCGGAGCGGGCGGTGTCAGCGGGGGCGGCGTAGCGCCAGCGCCAGCGCGCGGGCCGCGATCTCGGCAGGGACGCGGTCCAGCCGCAGTGACGCCGCCTCAGCGGCGCGCTGGGCGCCGGGGGAGGCCTTGGCCGGGAGGCCGGCGAGGACCGTGCGCAGCTCGGCGACGACCGCGGACGGCGCGGCGGGCACCGTCTCCGCGGCCGAAGCGCCCGGCAGCGTGGCGCGGCGCGAGCTGCGCAGGCGCGCGAGCATGGCGGTCAGCCCCTCCAGCCGCAGGCGGTCCACGAGATCCTTCAACGCGTCGTACAGCGGCTGCACCAGCGGGTCTGGCGGGCCCACGGCGGCCGTCACGACGGTCTCCAGCCGTGCCACGTCCTCACCCAGCGACAGCCGCCGCGCGGCCGGGCTGGAGCGCAGCCGCGCCAGCTCGAGGCCGACGTGCGCCAGGCGCTCGCCGGTCGTGTCGGCGTCCAGGCAGCCGCGCAGGTTGGCGGCCCAGAGGTCCATCCCGCCGGTCTCGAGGCGGTCGGCCAAGCCCTCCACGAGGTCGTAGAGGAACCCGGTCTCGTCGAGGCGGGAGACGGTCGTCACTCCGGAAACATTACGCCCAAACTCCCTGATCCGGCGGCGGGTCAGAACGCCTCGGCCGGGATCTCCATGACCTCCAGGGCCGTGGCGGCCAGCACCTCGCGGCGCGCGGACAGCAGCGGGAGCACGTTGTGGGCGAACCAGCGGGCCGCCGCGACCTTGCCCTCGTAGAACGCGCGGTCGGCCTGCGATGGGTCGCCGTCCAGCGCGGCCAGCGCCACCTCGGCCTGACGCAGCAGCAGCCAGCCGATCACCAGCTCCGACAGGCCGAACAGGAACGTCGTGGTGTTGAGGCCGATCAGGTAGATGTCCTGGCCGAGGAAGCCCACGAGCGTCGCGAGCATCCCCTGCACCTCCTCCAGCGCGGTCCCGAGCCGGTCGCGCTCGGCTCGCCAGCTCGCCGTTGCCGGCGTCGCCCTTGGCGATCGTCTGGATCTCGCCGAGCAGCTTGCCCAGCGTCTCGCCCTGGTCGCGACCGACCTTGCGGAAGAACAGGTCCATGCCCTGGATCGCCGGTCGTGCCCTCGTAGAGCGTGTCGATCTTGGCGTCGCGGATGTACTGCTCGAGCGGGTAGTCGCGCGTGTAGCCCGACCCACCGAAGATCTGCAGCGACTGGGCCAGCAGCTCGTAGGACTTCTCCGAGCCGTAGCCCTTCACCAGCGGCAGCAGCAGGTCGTTGAACTTGACCAGGTCGATGTCGCTGTTGGAGTCGTGGCCCAGCTCGATCTGGTCCTGGATCGAGGCGGTGTACATGCACCAGCGCGCGCAGGCCCTCGACGTGCGCCTTCTGCATCATCAGGCTGCGGCGGACGTCGGGGTGGCGGATGATCTCGACGCGGGGCGCGGTCTTGTCCAGCGCCTGCTTGAGGTCCGGGCCCTGCACGCGCACCTTGGCGTAGTCCAGCGCGTTGAGGTAGCCGGTCGAGAGCGTCTCGATCGCCTTCGTGCCGACCAGCATGCGGGCGTACTCGATGACCTTGAACATCTGGGCGATGCCGTCGTGCACCTCGCCGACGAGCACGCCGCGGGCCGGCCGGTCCTCGCCGAAGATGATCTCGCAGGTCGAGGAGGCCTTGAGGCCCATCTTGTCCTCGACGTCGCTCACGAACACGCCGTTGCGCTCGCCCAGCGAGCCGTCCTCGCTCGACCCAGAACTTGGGCACGATGAACAGCGACAGGCCCTTCGTGCCCGGCCCGGCGCCCTCGGGGCGCGCCAGCACCAGGTGCACGATGTTCTCGGGCCAGTCGAAGTCGCCGTTGGTGATGAAGCGCTTCATGCCGGTGAGTGCCAGGTGCCGTCCCCGGCCTGCACGGCGCGGGCGCGCCCGGCGCCGACGTCGGAGCCCGCGTCGGGCTCGGTGAGGACCATGGTCGCGCCCCACTGGCGCTCGACCCAGGGCTTGATCCAGTACTCGCGCTGCTCGGGCGTCACCAGCTCCTCGGCGATGCGGGCGAAGAACGGGCCCGACGTGTACAACATCGCTCCGGCGTTGGCGCCCATGAGCAGCTCCGACGCCGCCCACGAGAGGCTGGGCGGGGAGCCGAACCCGCCGAGCGTCGGGGAGGTTCATCTGGTGCCAGCCGCCGTCGAAGAAGGCGTTCAGCGAGGCGCGCACACCGGGCGGCAGCATGACGTCGCCGTCCTCCAGCCGCAGCGGCATGCGGTCGCCCTCGACGAACGACTCGGCCCACGGCCCCTTGGCGAAGCGCTCGACCTCGGAGAGGACGTCCCGCGCCGTGTCCTCGTCGAAGTCGGCGAAGGGACCCGTGCCCAGGTACCCGTCGATGGCCTTGAAACCTCGAAGAGGTTGAACTCGATGTCGCGCAGGTTGCTGCGGTAGTGGCTCATCGACCTGACTCCAGTCAGTTACTCGCCGGTAACGTTACTACCGGGTAACCTTCGGCGCAATGCCCTCGGAGGTCGGGAGAGCTCCTCTCCTCAAACAACCGTTTGGTAGATTGAGCCGCCACGCCACCAGGGAGGGACTCATGGCAAGCCCAGCAGCCGCCGCGCAGGACGCCGCCGAGGCGCTCGTCGCCGGCGAGGACGTCGGTGGCATCCGCTTCGGCGCACTGCCGAAGGCGGCCGCGCGGGCGGTCGCGAACTCGCCGAGGCTGCGCTCGGAGGCGACCGCGCTGGCGCTCGAGATCCTGCGTGTCGTGGTCGGCAGGTCCGAGGTCGAGCCGGAGCCGTCGGACTGGCGGTTCAAGGACAAGACCTGGTCGCGGCACCCGCTGTACCGGCGCACCGCGCAGTCCTACCTCGCGTGGACGCGCGCCCTGAAGAAGGTCGTCGAGGGTGCGGACCTGGACTGGCGCGGCCGCGAGCAGGCCCGCCTCGCCGTCGAGATCCTCACCGCGACGCTGGCGCCCACCAACACGCTTGTCGGCAACCCCGAGGCGATCAAGACCGCGTTCGAGACCGCGGGCATGAGCCTGCTGCGGGGGACCCGCAACGCCGTGCACGACCTGCGCCACAACGGCGGGATGCCGTCGCAGGTGGACACCAGGCCGTTCGAGGTCGGGCGCAACCTGGCCTGCACGCACGGTGCGGTCGTCTACCGCGACGAGGTCCTCGAGCTCCTGCAGTACACGCCCACCACGGAGACCGTCTACGAGCGGCCGACGCTGATGGTCGTCCCGCAGATCAACAAGTACTACTTCATGGACCTGGCGCCCGGCCGCAGCTTCGTGGAGCACGCGGTCGCGCGCGGCAACCAGTTCTTCACCGTCAGCTGGCGCAACCCCGGCCCGGAGCAGGCCGAGTGGGACCTGGACCGCTACGCCACCGCGGTCCTGGACGCCACCGACGTCGTGCGCGACATCACCGGCAGCGACGACCTCAACACGCTGGCCCTGTGCGCGGGCGGGATCATGACCTCGATGCTGCTGAGTCACCTGGCGGCGATCGGCGACAACCGTGTGAACGCGGCCGCGTTCGGGGTGATGCTGCTGGACTTCGACTCGCCCGCGCTCATCGGGGCCTTCGGCTCCGAGCGCACGATCGCGACCAGCCGCTGGAACTCCAAGCGCAAGGGGATGCTGGACGGCCCGACCCTGGCCAAGCTGTTCGCCTGGACGCGGCCCAACGACCTGGTCTTCAACTACGTCCACAACAACTACCTGCTGGGCAACGACCCGCCGGCGTTCGACGTGCTCGCGTGGAACGCGGACTCCACGAACCTGCCCGCCGGGCTGCACGGCCAGTTCCTCGACATCTTCGGCCGCAACACGCTGTGCACCCCCGGCGGCATGACGCTGCTGGGCACGCCCGTCGACCTGGCCAACGTGAAGATCGACACCTACATCACCGGCGCGACCACCGACCACCTCACGCCCTGGACCGGCTGCTACCGCGCGACCCAGCTCTTCGGCGGCGACTCGACCTTCATCCTCTCCAACGCCGGCCACATCCAGAGCCTGGTCAACCCGCCCGGCAACCCCAAGGCCAAGTACTGGGCCGGCCCGGAACCCGGCCCCGACCCCAAGGCCTGGCTGGCCAACGCCGAGGAGCACAAGGGCACCTGGTGGGACCACTGGGCCGACTGGAACGCCGCGCGCGCCGGCAGCCCCAGGCCCGCCCCGAAGAAGCTCGGCAGCCGCCGCTACCCGGTCCTCGAGGACGCCCCCGGCCAGTACGTGAGAGCCCCTCGCCCCTGATGCGTGGTGTACGGTACCTACCAACCGTTTGGTAGAACGCGAGCGCAAGGAGGCCCCGATGGGCAAGCACGACGTGATCGTCATCGGAGCCGGTGCCGCGGGCCTCTGCGCTGCAGCCGTGCTCGCGAAGGAGGGCAAGAAGGTCCTCGTGCTCGAGCGCAGCCCGTTCCTCGGCGGCCGCGGGATGGCGACCAACGACGAGGGCTACCAGCTCAACCTCGGCGCCCACCTGCTGGAGGACTCCGGCTCGGGCATGACCAAGATCATGGCCCACGTCGGCAAGGAGCTCGTCCACGGCGAGGTCTCCAAGGAGATGCCGGTCTGGGAGCACGGCAAGTGGGGGTCGATCCGCGACCGCTACAGCGGCAACAAGGACGAGCTCAAGAAGGTCATCAAGGCCCTCACGGAGACCACCTACGAGGAGCTGGACCGCTGGGACGCCCGGCCCATGCGCGAGTGGCTGCACCAGTACACCCACGACCAGGGCACGATCGACCTGTTCGAGTTCATCACCGTGCTGGAGTGCATGACCGAGGAGTGGTACGACCACTCCGCCAGCGACAACCTCTACGTGCGCAAGATGCACTTCGAGGAGAAGCACACCGCGGCCTACTCGTTCTGGCCCGAGGGCGGCTGGGACAAGATGTTCGTCGACCTGCGCGACGCGATCGAGGAGCACGGCGGCGAGGTCCGGCTCGGCACCTCGGTCAGTCGTGTGGTGATCGAGAACGGCCAGCTCAAGGGCGTCGGCCTGCCGCGCAAGAACCGCATCCTGCCCAACGAGATCTTCCATGACGACATCGAGGAGGCCGATGCCGTCATCTCCACGGTGCCGATCTGGCACGTGCTGCAGCTCGTCGCTGAGGGCCATCTTCCCGACTGGTACGTCGAGCAGATCAAGTACATCGCCCAAGACCAGTGGCGCATCGCCTGGGCCGGCTTCTACATCGCCACCGAGGAGCCCGTCACGCTGCTGGACCGCAAGGAGCTGTGCACCTGGCTGCACTCGCCGAAGGCCGGGCTGCCGGGCTTCTTCTTCGAGCAGACGGGGATGGACCCGTCCAGCGCGCCCGAGGGCAAGTTCCTCTACACGATGGGCGGGATCCTGGACTTCAAGAGGGCCCACGACCAGGTCTACGTCAAGCAGAAGTTCGACGAGTTCGAGCAGGACGTCGAGGAGATGTGGCCCGGTCTCAAGAACCGGGTGTTCATCCGCCGCCACTTCGTGCGCGACCCGTCCTTCGGTGTCATCCAGAAGCCCGGGCTCGTGGGCCAGTTCCGGCCGCACTACCGGGCCCCGAACATCGACGGCCTCTACTTCGCCTCCGAGACGTTCCTGTCGCGCGGCATCGGCGTCGACCGCGCGGCCCGCGCCGGCCTCACCTGCGCCGAGGACATCCTCGGCTACCGCCTCTGGCCGCTCGAGGAGGGCTGGCGCTACTGAGCCTGCGCACATGAGGCTCGCGGACCGCACCGCGATCGTCACGGGCGGCGCCAGCGGGATCGGCGCCGCCACGGTCGCGCGCTTCCTCGACGAGGGGGCGACGGTCCTGGTGCTCGACGTGCAGCAGCCTGCCGACGACACCAAGGCCGGGTACCGCCGCTGCGACGTCACCAGCGAGGCCGACGTCGCGTCGGCGGTCGAGGCCGCGGTCGGCGCGTGGGGCCGCATCGACGTGCTGGTCAACATCGCCGGCGTCGAGCAGACCAGCCGCTACGACGCCACGACGGTCGAGGACTGGGACCGCATCCTCGACGTCAACCTGCGCGGGGCGTTCCTGTGCTGCAAGCACGTCGGCCCGCACATGGAGAAGGCCCGCCGCGGGTCGATCGTGAACCTCTCGTCGACCAACGGGCTGGTCGGGTCGCTGGCCGGGGTGGCCTACGGCGCGTCCAAGGGCGGCCTGGTCGTGATGACCAAGGACCTGTCGGTCGAGATGGTGCGCTCCGGCGTGCGCGTGAACGCGGTCTGCCCCGGGACGATCGACACCCCGCTGGTGCGGCGCTTCATCGACGGCAGCGCCGATCCCGAGAAGGCCGCCACCATGCTGGCCCGCTCGATGCCGATCGGGCGCATGGGCCGCGCCGACGAGGTCGCCGCCGCGATCCTGTTCTTCGCGTCCGACGAATCCTCGCTGTGCACCGGCGTGGCCCTGCCCGTCGACGGCGGGCTGACCGCGCAGTGAGCCAGTACCCGGGGTTCCGACTCGAGAAGCTCGAGGGGGACGTCGCGGTGTGGTGGGTCGACCGCGCCGAGAAGAAGAACGCGATGACCCCCGAGATGTTCCGCGCGATGCCGGAGATCGTGGACGCGTGCGACGCCGACCCCGACGTGCGCTGCGTCGTGCTCACCGGCGCGGGCGACGCGTTCTCCGCGGGCGGCGACATCGCCGGCTTCCGCGGCCTCGAGTCCTTCCCCGACTACTACCGCCAGCTGCGCACCGTGTTCCGCGCGTTCCAGTCCATCGAGCAGGCCGACACGCCGGTGATCGCTGCCGTGAACGGCTTCGCCTACGGGGGCGGCACCGAGATCACGATGGCCTGCGACTGCGCGATCGCCTCCGACCGCGCGAAGTTCGCGTTCCGCGAGGCCACGGTCGGCCTCACCCCCAGCTTCGGGGTGCTGCGCGGCACGGAGCTGATCGGGCGTGCCTGGACGAAGTGGCTGGCGCTCTCCGCGGAGCCGATCGACGCCACCACCGCCGAGCGCATCGGCCTGGTGCAGAAGGTCGTCCCTCACGAGCAGCTGCTGGACGAGGCCCTGGCGTTCGCGCGCGTGATCGCGTCGCGCGCCCCGCTCGCCGTCACCACGGGCAAGCGCCTCATCAACCGCACGATCAGCTACCCGGGCGTCGGCGAGTCGATCGACGCCTCCTCGCTGCTGTTCTCCAGCGAGGACCACAAAGAGGGGTCGACCGCGTTCGTCGAGAGGCGTGCGCCCGACTTCAGGGGGCGATGAGCCGCGTGGACCTCGGCCAGATCAGCGACCACCTCGAGATCCGCGCCGTCCTGGCGCGCTACTGCCGCGGCATCGACCGCGGCGACGTGGACCTCATCGCCAGCTGCTACCACGAGGGCGCCTACGACGACCACGGCACGTTCAAGGGCTCGCCGCGGGAGTTCGCCGAGGTCGTGGTCGCGCGCATGGACTCCACCGGCGTGCTGGGCCAGCACAACGTCACCAACGTGGTGCTGGAGCTCGACGGCGACACGGCCCGGGGCGAGAGCTACTTCGTGACGTTCAACCCCGAGGCCGACGCGGTCACGGGCGAGGGCCGCGTGCAGCGCGTCCTCGGCCGCTACCTCGACGTCTTCGAGCGCCGCGACGGCATCTGGAAGATCGCCAGCCGCCAGGTGCTGATCGACGCCGCCGAGGGCGAGTCCGACGGCAGCCCCTGGGCGCGCCTGGAGGACTTCACCCGCGGCGCGCGCGGCCCGACCGATCCTTCCTACGCGTTCTTCGAGGGGCACTGATGGACGTCGCCGACCGTCTCGACATCCTCGATCTCATCGCCCGCTACGGGCACTGCTACGACGAGGGCGACGTGCCCGCCGTGGGCGAGCTCTACGTCGAGGACGGCGTGTTCGAGATCCGCGGCGGCATCGGCGGCCTCCCGTCCGTGATCCGCGGGCGCGAGGAGATCGTGCGCGTGATGAGCGAGCGTCGCGAGGCCACCCAGCCCGCGCAGCGCCGCCACCTCGCGACCAACGTGATCATCGACGCCACGGGCGACGACACCGCCACGGTCGCCAGCTACCTGCTCATGGGCACGACCACCGACGGTCAGCTGACGCTGCCGATCACCGGCCGCTACGACGACGACCTGGTGAAGGACGACCAGGGCCGCTGGCGCTTCGTCAAGCGCGTCCTCACCGTCGACGGCGCCCTCGCCTGAAGCGCCCCCTGGGGAAGCCGAGCTCCTAGCGATCAGCGGACGTTGCTGATGCTGTTCTTCGCCGTGTCGTGCCTGAGCTTGAGGACGTTGGAGACCGACGTCCCGGCGTGGACGTCGTCCGCGTCGTCGTCCGCCAGCTCGAGGTCCTCGACCTCCGGTTGTGGCTGCTCTTGCGACATCGTCCCCTCCCGGGCTCGGGTGCCCTGCCAGTGTGCACGTCGCGATTGCGCGCCAACGACTCAGCGGGCGCTTGTGGCCCGCACGTAACGGGTCGTCAGCGGCCGGGCGCTGATCCCGTGGGCGACGACGCTCAACACGATCGTCAGGGCGATCGTCTGCAGGGCGACCTGCACGCCGGGGTCGCTGACGCCCAGCTCCTCGACGGCGAGGAGCCCGAACACGACCGAGGCCAGGCCCCGCGGCCCGAACCACCCGACGAACAGCGTCGTCGGCCGGTCCTGACCGGAGCCGATCAGCGCGATCGCCACCGGGACCATGCGCACCACGGTGAGGCTGGCCACGGCGTAGAGCGCCCTCGCGAGGTCGAGCTGCTCGAGAGCCGGCAGCACGAACCCGGCGCCGAAGAGGAACCACAGCACGAGCGACAGGGCGCCCCCTGCCCGCGCGGTGAGCTCGACGGCCGTCGCGGCATCGTGGCGCTCGACGGCGCCGAAGACCAGGCCACCGACGAAGGCGGCGACGAAGGGGTTGCCGTCCAGCGCCGAGGCCACGAGGAAGGCGAGCAGGGCCAGCGCCAACGTGCCCAGCCGGCGCGCCCCGTGCTCCATCCACCCGCGCCGGTACGTGGCGGACAGGATCCGCGCGCCGAGGAAGGCGATCACAACGCCGACGCCCAGGCCGATGCCCAGCTCAGCGGCCGCGCCGAACCCGGAGTCGTACTCCTCTCCGACGACGTCCAGCACCGCCGCCGCCGCCCCCAGGCAGAACGTCACCGCCGGCGTGACGATGCCGTCGTTCAGCCCGCTCTCCACGTTGAGGATCCGGCGCACCCTGACGGGGAGCCGCTCGTCGGCGATGACCGCCGCGCTGAGCGCCGCGTCGGTGGGTGCGAGGCTGGTGGCGATCAGGCCGGCGAGCGCGAGCTCGAGGTTCGGGAACAGCAGGAGCGCCAGTCCCGTCCCGGCGAGGATCGTCAGCGGCAGACCGATGCCGAGCAGGCGCGCCGTCACCGGCAGGTCGTGCCGGGCGGCGGCGACGGGAACGGCGGAGGCATCCGCGAACAGCAGCAGCGCGAGCGTGACCTCGGCGAGGTGGTGCACGGTGGAGCTCCCGATCTCCACGCTCACCAGCCCCCAGCTGGGGTTGGCGAGCAGCAACCCCGCCGCCATGAGCACCACCGGCCCGGTGACGTTCCGCGCGGCGAGCCATTCCGAGACCATCGCCCACGCGAGCACCGCCACCGCGAGCGCGATGAGCGTGGCTTCGTTCACGGCCGGGACCCGCCCCTTCCTTGACGGGGCGGCATGCTACTGTCACGCTTTCTACCAACCGGTCGTTTGGTAGATTTTCGTACCGCCGGAGAGCGAGGAGACGTCGCCGTTGGCCGAGCACGCCAGGGTCGCGATCATCGGGGTGGGCCAGGCTCGGCACGCCCGCCGCCGGGACGACGTCGACTACGCGGAGCTCGCGTTGGAGGCGATCGACGAGGCGCTGGCGGATGCCGGCGTGGACTTCGCGGAGCTCGAGCACGCGGTGACGGGCGCCAGCGACTTCCTCGACGGGCGCACGATCGCCAGCATGTCCACGGCCGAGGTCGTGGGCTCCTACCTCAAGCCCGAGTCGCGTCTGGTCGGCGACGCGACCAACGCGGTGATCTACGCGTGGGCCAAGATGCGCACGGGCCACTACCGCGTCGGGCTGGTGCTGGCACACGCCAAGGAATCGCACGGCAACCCGCACACGATCACCAGCGCGGCGTTCGACCCGTTCACCGAGCGCCGGCTGGAGCCGGATGCCGACGTGGTGCTCGGGTTGGCCGCGCAGCGCTTCCACGCGTCCAGCGGCCGCTCGGAGAAGGAGGCGGCCGCCGCCGTCGTGCGGGCGCGCCAGCTGGGAGCGCGCAACGCCAAGCTCGAGGCGCTCGACGCGGTGGACATCGACGACGTGCTGGGGTCACCGCTGCTGGCGTCGCCTCTGCGGCAGCTGGACGTGGCGCCGCGGACGGACGGCGCCACCGCGCTGGTGGTCGCGACCCCGGAGGGGGCCGACGGCCGCAACCACGCGCCGGTGTGGATCACCGGAGCGGGGGCGGCCACCGACGTGTACTGGCGCGACCGCGACTTGGCGCGCACCGACGCGCTGGAGCGCGCGCTGGACCGCGCCACGCAGCAGGCCGGGTGGGGCGCCGACGCGGCCGACGTGGTCGAGCTCTCCGCGCAGTGCGGCTTCCAGATGCTGCAGTTCGCCCCGGCGTTCGGGCTGGCCCCGGACGCCGAGAAGCTCAACCCCTCGGGCGGGTGGCTGGCCGGCAACCCGCCGATCGTCACCGGCCTGAACCGGGTCGCGGAAGCGGTGCACCAGCTGCGCGGGACCGCGGGGGACCGCCAGCTCGACGGCGCCGCGAAGGCGCTGGCGCACGGCTACCACGGGCTGGGCGCGCAGACCCACGCGGTGGTCGCGCTGGAGGGGGACCAGTGACCGCCGCCTCCGCGATCGTCGCCACCGGGCAGACCAACTTCGCGGCCAAGCGCCTCGATGTCTCGATCCCGGAGATGGTGCGCGAGGCCATCGACCGCTGCCTGGACCAACGTGGCGTCAACCGCAGCCAGCTCGGTGCCGTGGTCGTCGGCAACATGGAGCTGTTCGAGGGCGTCAACGAGCCCGAGCAGCTCTGGGCCTCGGCCTGGGGGGCCGGCGGCGTGCCGATCTACAAGTGCAACACCGGCGGCACGGTGGGGGCCAGCGTCGCGGTGATGTGCGACTACCTGGTGTCGTCGGGCCTCTACGACCTGGTCCTGGGAATCGGCTACGAGAAGCAGTCGGAGGGCGACAGCCAGGGCAACATCACCACGGTCGGCGACCCGATCTGGGAGCGGTCGGTGATGGCGGGCGCGATCGGCAACTTCGCGGTCATGGCCTCGCAGTACGTCGCGAAGAGCGGGGTGACCGCCGAGCAGGCCGCCAAGGTCGCGGTCAAGGCGCGGCGCAACGCCTGCCTCAACCCGCACGCGCACCTGAAGAAGGCGGACATCACCGTCGAGGAGGTCCTCGCCTCGCGCATGCTGGCCGCGCCGGTGCGGCTGCTGGACATGTGCCCCGCCAGCGACGGCGCGGCGGCGGCCTTGTTCGCCAACGCCGAGCTCGCCCCGAAGCTCGCGCCGCGCCCCGCGTGGGTCGCGGCGACCGCGACCTGCCACGACCAGCAGTTCATGGGCGACAGCCCCTACCGCCTGGCCGAGATGCGCAGCCTCCAGACGGCCACCCGCAAGGTCTACGAGAAGACGGGGATCACCGACCCCCGCCGCGACCTCGACGTCGCCGAGATCTACGAGCCCGCGACCTACGCCGAGCTCGCGATGTACGAGAACTGCGGCTTCTGCCCGCCGGGCGGGGGCGGCAAGCTCATGGACTCCGGCGCGACGCAGCTCGGCGGCGAGCTGCCCGTGAACGCGTCGGGCGGGGTGCTCTCGACGAACGCGGTGGGCGCCACCGCGATGGTGCGCGTCGTCGAGGCGGCGCTGCAGGTGATGGGCGAGGCCGGCGAGCACCAGGTCGAGGGCGCCGCGACCGCCCTGGCCACCGGCTACGGCGGCAACGCCTGGACCGAGGCGCTGATCCTGAAGAGCGAGGGACCGCGATGAGCGAGACCGAGGTCGTGACCGCCGACGCGCTCGACTCTGACGAGCCGCTGCGCCTGGAGTACCAGGCCAACCTCGCGTACACCTACGCGGCGGGCAGCTACGCGTCGCGGTTCATGACCGCACTCCGCGACGAGGCCAAGCTGTTCGGGACCCGCAGCCCCAACGGCCGCGTGCTGGTGCCGCCGCGTCCGGTCGACGGCACGGTGCCGGGCCGCACGCTGGAGTGGGTCGAGGTCGGCCCTGCCGGGACCATCACGGGGTGCACGATCGTCGAGGTGCCGTTCGTCGACCCCATGACCGGCGAGCAGCGGCCCGTGCCCTACGGGTTCGGCTTCATCAAGCTCGACGGGGCCGACACGAACATCTACCACTTCCTCGAGGCGACCAGCCACGACGAGATCGAGGTCGGCATGCGCGTCGAGGCCGTCTTCAAGCCCGACGGCGAACGCGAAGGAAAGATGTCGGACATCCTGCGCTTCCGCCGGGTCGAGGGCTGAGCCGTGGTCGACGCGCTCACCTACCCCCAGCAGATCTCGATCCCGTACCACTACACCGCGGGCAGGGCGGACCGGGCGTTCCTCCGCGGGCTGGCCGACCGCCGGCTGGTGGGCAGCCGCCACGGCGAGGAGGTGCTGGTGCCGGCGCGTGCCTTCGGGCCGGATGGTGCCCCGACCGGCGACCTCGTCGAGGTCGGACCCGAGGGCACGCTCACCGGCTGGACCACGGTCGCCCGCGACGACGTCGAGGTGACGTACGGGCTCATCAGGCTCGACGGGGCCACCTCCGTCCTGCTGCACCGCGTCGACGCCCCGGCCGACGTGCTCGCGGACGGGCTGCGGCTGCGACCGCGCTGGGCATCCGACCCGCAGCCCGAGATCACCGCGATCGACGCGTTCGAGCCGGTTGGCTGACTCCTTGACCTCTCGCCTCCTCGACCTCGACGCGGCCGCCGGCCTGGTCGGCGACGGCGACACCGTCTACACCGGCGGTGCGGTGCTGCGCCGCAAGCCGATGGCGCTCCTGCGCGCGCTGGTCGCCGCGGGGCGGCGCGACCTGCACGTGGTGACGTTCGCGGGGTCCCTCGACGTCGATCTGCTCGTGGGGGCCGGAGTGGCGCGGTCGGTGTCCACCGGCTACGTGGGCCTGGGGCACCACGGCTTCGCCCCGCGGTTCACCGCGGCGGTGCTCGCCGGGGACATCGACGACCGCGAGCACACGGAGTGGACGCTGCTGGGCCAGCTGCGCGCCGCCGCGATGGGCATCCCGTTCCTGCCGACGCGTGCGGGAGCGGGGAGCGCGATCGTGGCCGATCTCGGGTTGCAGCAGGTGGTCGACCCGTACGGCGGGGGGACCTACCACGCACTGCCGCCCCTGCGGCCTGACGTGACGCTGCTGCACGCCTGGCGCGCCTCGCCCGCGGGCGACGTGCAGTTCAGCTGGCCTCCCGAGCACCTGTGGGACGTCGACGTCCTGGCCGCGCGGGCCGCCGCGCGGGTCGTGGTGTCCGTGGACGAGGTCGTCCCGGCCGAGGTCCTGGCCACGCAGCCGCACCTCACGCGCCTGTTCGGGTTCGAGGTCACCGCGGTCGTGCACGCGCCGAACGGGGCCTGGCCGACGGCCTCGCCGCCCGGCTACGACGAGGACGCCGAGGCGATCGAGCGCTACGTGGCGGCCGAGGGTGACCCGGCCCTGCTGGAGACCCGGGTCGGGGCGACATGACCGATCCGCGCGTGCCGATCGCCGACGTGATGGTCGGTGCCATGGCGCGCGAGATCGTCGACGGCGACGTGGTCGGCGTCGGGCTGGGCACGCCGCTCGCGGTGGTCGCGGCGCTGGTCGCACGCGCCACGCACGCGCCGGGTTCGCACGTGCTGGCCGGGGGTGCGGTCGACCCGTGGGCCGACGTCGCCACCTGCCTCGGCGGCCCGACCGCCCTGGCGGGCCGCACGACGGGGTTCGTGCCGCACCTGGACACCATGGACATGGCCGAGCGCCAGTCCATGACGCTGCAGTTCCTGCGCCCCGCGCAGGTCGACGGTGCAGGCAACCTCAACACCAGCCGCATCGGGCCGCGGGCGCGGCCGACGGTGCGCTTCCCCGGCGGGCTGGCGACCGGCGACGTGCCGCTGCTGCTGCCGCGCCTGGTGATCTACCTGCCTGACCACCGGGCCCGGAACCTCCCGGATCGCGTCGCGTGCGTGACGGGCGCGGCGGGCGGCTGGACCGATGGCCGGCTGCGCGCCCGGGGCCCGGTGCTGCTCGTGACGAACCTCTGCGTGTTCGCGTTCACGCCGCAGGGTGCGGTGCTGCGCAGCGTGCACCCGGGGATCGACGTCGATGCCGTGCGCGCGGACACGGGCTTCTCCTTCGCCGCCGACGGAGACGTGCCGACGACCGCAGAGCCGTCGGTGCAGGAGCGGGCGGCGCTCGAGGTGCTGGACCCGGCGGCGCGCCGTGTGCGCGAGCTGCGCGCCGTGGCAGGGGCGCAAGGAAGGTTGGGGTGAGCCCAGTGACCCAGGGCGAGCAGCGCGAGATCTCTCGGCGCCGGCACCGCGAGATCCTCGACGCGGCCGCGGCGATCTTCCACGACCAGGGCTACGAGGGGACATCGATCCAGGACGTCGCCGACGCGGTCGGGATCCTGAAGGGCAGCCTCTACTACTACATCGACTCCAAAGAGGACCTGCTGTTCGGGGTGATCGAGGACGTCCACCGCGAGGGGCTCACGCTGCTCGAGCAGTGGCGCGCCAGCGAGGGCGACGCCCTCTCCAAGCTGCGCGGCTTCATCACCGGCCACGTGCTGCAGAACATCGCCAACCGCGTCAAGGTGCGGGTGTTCTTCCAGGACTTCCGGTCGCTCTCGGACGCGCGCCGCAAGATCATCGTCGAGGAGCGCGACCGCTACGACCAGTACCTGCGCGAGCTCATCCGTCAGGGTCAGAAGGACGGGACGATCGCGGCGGATGTCGACCCCACGCTCACGGCGTTCGGGATCCTCGGGATGATGAACTGGACCTATCAGTGGTACCACCCGGAAGGCCCGTCCAGCCCTGAGGACGTGGCCCAGCAGTTCGCCGACCTGGTGCTCGGCGGGTTGGTGGCCGACGGGCGCGCCACGCCGCGGTCCAAGCTCGGCGCGCCCCTCGGGGACGCCTGATGGCGCTCACGGCGGGCGAGGCCGTCGCGCATGTCCGCAGCGGCGCGACCGTGGCGCTCGGCGGCGTCGGGCTGTCGCGCAAGCCGATGGCCCTGCTGCGCGCGCTGCTGGACGCGGGCGTCCGGGACCTGCGCGTGGTCGCGTTCCTGGGCAGCGTCGACGTGGAGCTGGTGCTGGCGTCGGGCGCCGTCGCCGAGCTCCACACGGCGGGCACCGCGCTGGATGCCGCGGGCCTCGCGCCGCGCTACCGGGCCGCCCGTCAGGAAGGGTCCACCACGGTGGTCGAGTGGTCCGAGGGGTCCCTGCACAGCGCGATCGAGGCCGCCGCCCGCGGCCTGCCGTCACTGCCCACGCCGACGTCGCCCGGTTCCGCCGTGGTCGCCGGCAACCCGCACCTGCGCGTCGCGCCCGACCCCTTCACCGGCGAGGACGTCGTGGTCGCGCGGGCCCTGCCGATCGACGTCGCCCTGCTGCACGTGCCCGAGGCCGACGCGGCCGGCAACCTCTTCATCGCGGGCGACGGTGGCCTCGACGGCCTGCTCGCCCGCGCCGCCACCACGGTCGTGGCCAGCGCGTCACGCCTCACCGACCGTCCGGCCCGCGAGGCCGCCATCGCGCGCATCTGGGTCGACCACGTGGTCGTCGACCCGCGCGGCGCGTGGCCCACGGCGTGCCACCCGACGGAGGCCGGCGACTGGCCGGTGGTCTTCCGCTGGGCGAAGGCCGGAGGCGAGGACGTTGCCCTCCTCACCCAGGGGGACGTGGAGGTGGCGCGGTGAGCACGGACCCCGCTGGGTCCACGAGCCTGCTGACGATCGCGCTGGCGCGGGAGCTCGTCGCCGCGTGGGAGGCCGGGGTGCGGGTGCTGGCCATGACCTCGGCGCTGTCGCTGGCGGCGGGGTTGGTCGCGCGTCGCACGGGGGTGCCCGACCTCGCGATCGCGACGGGGTTCGAGGTGCTCGACGCGGTGGACCCGACGTCGGTGATGGGTGGTGAGGCGACGCTCGGCGTCGACGGCGCCGCGCACGGGCCGGCTTCCGACACGTTCGTGGCGCTCGCGCGCGGGCGGATCCTCGTCGCGGTGACGCCGGCGCAGCTCGATGCGCGCGGGGCGGTGAACCTCTCGGGGGTGGGCGGCGAGGCCGGCCGGCCCAAGGTCGCGTTGCCGGGGAGCCGCGGCCTGCCGGAGAACAACGACGCGCCGTCGCGGGTGCTCTACGTGCTGGAGCAGCACAGCCCCCGGGTGCTCGTGCCCGAGGTGGACTTCGTGTCCGGCGTGCCGCCGCGGCCGGGGCGGTACCGGCGGCTGCTGACGCCGCTGGGGGTGTTCGCGCTGACCCCGGGGGAGGGGTGGTCGACGGTGTCGTTGAGTCCCGGTGTGACCGCGGCGGACGTGGCCGAGGCCACGGGCTTCCCGATCGACGTCCCCGACGACGCGCCGGTCACGCCGGAGCCGACCGCCGCGGAGCGCGAGGCGCTGGACGCCGTGCAGGCGGCGGCCTGATGGACATCGGGGTCGCGCTCTGGACGATGCAGTCGACGGCCTCGGCGCCGGCCTCGATCCCGGCGGCGTACGCGCGGTTCCGCGACGACGCCCGGCGGGTCGAGGCCTGGGGCTACCACTCGCTGTGGCTGGCCGAGCACCACTTCTGGTACGACAGCTGGTGCCCGGAGCCGCTGGTCGCCGCGGCGTCGGCGATGGCGGTCACGGAGCGGCTGCGCTTCGGCACGGGCATGCTGCTGCTCTCCCAGCGCGACCCGCACCGCTTCGCGCGCACGGTCGCCGCGGTGGACGAGCTCTCGGGCGGGCGGCTCGACCTCGGGGTCGGTCTCGGGCACCGCGACTCGGAGTTCGACGCGTTCGGGCTGAAGCGCACGCAGCGCGGCGCGCGCATGGACGCGGGCCTCGACATCCTCATGGCCGCCACGAGCGCGCCGATCTGGATCGGCGGGATGGCCGACGCGGCCATCACGCGCGGCGCGCGGCGCGGCCTGTCGTTCCTGCTGCCGCAGACGCTCTACCCCGACGAGGTCGCCGCCTTCGCCGCGACGATCCGCGAGCAGGCCCGCGACGCCGGGGTGGAGCCCGGTCAGGTCGGGATCCTCAAGGACGCCTGGATCGAGGCCGACGGCGCGGCCGCGCGCGAGAACATGCTGCCGGTCCTCGCGACGCACTACCGCGAGGAGGCCGGCTCGTGGTGGGTGCTCAAGGGTGAGCAGCACGGCTTCGACGCGCCGGACCTGCTGGACCGCCAGCTGCGCCGCATCGTCGAGACGCCGCTGGTCGGCGACCCCGACGAGCTCACGCGCGACCTGGCGGCGCTGCGCGACGTCGGCGTCGACCTCGTCGTGTTGCGGTTCAACTTCGACGTCACGCAGCACGCGTCGGCGGGCGCGATGGAGCGCTTCGCGACGCACGTTTTGCCCGAGTTCGCGAAGGACGGAGCGTGAAGTTCGGCTGCACCACCACGATCGCGGGCGACCAGCCGCTCGCGGTGCTGCGTGACGACGCCCGGCTGCTGGAGGACCTCGGCTTCGACCTGCTGTGGCTGGACGAGGAGCGCGGCGTGGGGGCGCCGCTCGTGTGGGCCGCCGCCGTCGGCGGGCTGGTGGCGCACCTGCGCGTCGCCGCGGCCGTCACGCTGGGCGGCACCCACCCGCTCTACGTCGCCGAGGAGTCCGCGGTCGCCGACCAGGCGCTGGGTGGCCGCCTCGTCCTGGCCGTGCGGCCGGCACCGGGCGCCGAGGAGCACTTCGGCGAGGCCGTGGACCTCGTGCTCCACGCCCACGCGCCCCGTCCCTTCCGCCACGACGGCCACTGGCGTGTCCCGGCCCGGCTGCCGGGGAACCGCTTCAACCTCGAGGAGCGCGTGCGCGTCACCCCGGCGCCCGCCCAGCTGGAGCTGCCGGTCTGGGTGCTCGGCGAACCCGAAGTCGCGGTGACTCTCGGCCTGGCGTTCGTGGTCGACGGCGACGAAGCCCCACCGCAGTCCGGCGCGCGACTGCGCAGGCCGGCGCTGCTGCCAGTCGCGGTCGATGCCGCGGGCGATCTCGACCACGCGGGTTTGGTGCAGCGGCTGCGCGCAGCCGAGCGACACTGGGGCCTGGACGTGGCCGTGCTCGACCTGCCCGACGACCTCGCGCCCGTGGCCCGCGCGCGGGCGCTGGGCACGATCGCGCAGCGCGTGCGGCCACGGGTGCAGCTGGACCGCCTCCCGCCCGGCCTGGAGGCGCACTGGGACGCGACACTGGAGGATGCCCCCGTTGGCTGAGCTGATCGAGGTCGAGGAGTCGCAAGCCCAGGAGCACTTCTTCGAGCAGGGCTGGACCGACGGGCTGCCGATCGTGCCGCCGACCGTCGACCGCGTCTTCGAGATGATGGTCGGCGCCGGCGTCACCGACCCCGACCAGCTGCTCGGCGTCGTGCCGCAGCGCGGCGTTTCGGTGACCGTCGAGCAGACGGCGATCAACGCGGTGATGGCCGGCTGCAAACCCGCGTACTTCCCGATCGTCCTCGCGGCGGTCTCGGCGACGCTCGACCCGGCGTTCAACCCGCACACGGCCTCGACCTCGACCGGTGGCGCGGCGTTCTGCGTGATCGTCAGCGGGCCGCTGGCGGCCGAGGTCGGGATGAACGGCGGCCTGGGCGCGCTCGGCCCGGGCAACCGCGCGAACGCCACGATCGGGCGCGCCGTGCGGCTGGTGGCGGCCAACGTGCTGGGGTCCAAGACCGGGGCGCTCGACGGCTCCTCGATCGGGCATCCGGGCAAGTACACGTTCTGCTTCACCGAGGACGGGCCGCCGGCTCCGTGGGAGCCGCTGGGCGTCGCGCTGGGCTACGAGCCGGGCGACACCACGGTCACGGTGATGCCGACCGAGGGGCCGCGACAGGTCGCCAACCACCTCGTCGGGACACCGGAGGGCGTGCTCGCGACGATGGCGGCGGCGATGTCGGACCCGTCGACGTTCATGGTCGGCAAGGCCGGCGCCGGTGTGGTCGTCCTGGGGTGGGAGCACCGCAAGGCGGTCATCGACGCCGGCTGGAGCCGGCGCCAGGTCCAGGAATGGCTCTTGGAGCACACCCGCATCACGCCCGAGCGCCTCCTGGAGGCGGGCCTCCCGCTGGAGGGCGGCGAGGCGCATCCGCAGATCCCCGGCCCGGACGGCAAGCTGCCGAGCTTCCGCTCGCCCGACGACATCTTCGTCGTGACCGCGGGCGGGGCGGGCGCGGGGTGGTCGGCCTACGTGCCGGCCTGGGCGCCGCCGCTGCACTCCCACGCCGAGGCCGTGACCCGCCGGGTGCGACCCCCGGGAGAGGCCCTCCCCGAGTGCGGGCCCGACGGCTGCATCATCGACCTGCACGGACACGAAGGGATCTGAGCGATGGCCACGATCCGCGTCTACCGGCCCGACGTCGACGTCACCGCGGTCAAGCTCGAGGAGCTCGCGCCGCGCAAGCCGCTCCCTGAGGGCGCGCACCTCACGCTGATCGACAACTCCAAGCCGCGCGCGAAGGACCTGATGGTCCGCATCGCCGAGCGGCTGCGCACCCGGCTGCCGATCGGCGAGATCGAGGTGCTGACCAAGCCCACGGCCGGGGCGCCGATCGACGCCGACACCGCCCGCATGCTGGCGGCCCGCTCCCACCTGGTGATCTCGGGGTTGGGTGACTGAGGGGCCTGTACAGCGTGCAGTTTGCACGACGCGATCCAGATGGAGCGCCTGGGCGTGCCCGCGACCATCATCATGACCGAGCCGTTCCAGGGCCTCGCCGCCACCTTCGGCGCGACGCTCGGGATGCCTGCCTATCCCGGCGTGCTGGTCCCGCATCCGGTCGCAACCAAAGACGACGCGACGCTGGACCGCCTCGCTGATCACGTCGTGGACACGGTCGTGGCCCGCCTCACCACGTGACCGCCGCGTGAGCTCGCTGCTGGCCGACCCCGAGCTCGTGCTGTGCTCGTGGACGGTCCCCGACGCCACCTTCCAGGAGCGTGTGCGGGCGGCCGCGGGGTCCGGGTACGCGGGGATCGGCCTGCGCCACCGCGACTACCGCGCAGCCCGTGAGGCGGGTGCCAGCGACGGGGACCTGCGGGGGCTCCTCGAACAGTCGGGCATCCGCGTGGTCGAGCTGGACTCCGTCTTCGACTGGATGCTCGACGACGAAGCCGCGGCGCGGTCACGCGCGACCGAGGACAACCTCTACCGCGTGGCCGACGCGGTCGGCGCGGTCCACCTGGTGGTGAACCCCAACCCGCGCGGGATGTTCGAGGAGACCGCCGCGGTCCCGTTGGAGCTCAAGGCCGAGCGCTTCTCCGGGGTCTGCGACCGCGCGGCGGAGCACGGCTTGCTGGTCGCGCTGGAGTTCCTGCCGTGGACGGGCATCCCCCATGCCAGCGACGCGTGGGACATCGTGCGGATCGCGGACCGCCCGAACGGGGGCGTCCTCGTCGACTCCTGGCACCACTTCCGCGGGGCGGCCGACGCCGACCTGCTGCTGGCGATCCCGCCGCAGCGCATCGTGGCGTTGCAGATCAACGACGCCGACCCCCAGCCGGTTGGCACGCTGCTGGAGGACTCGTTCTGCTGCCGGCGCTTCCCGGGGGAGGGCAGCTTCGACCTGGTCGGCTTCCTGCGCCTGCTCGACGACCACGGCGTGGTCGCGCCGCTGGGCGTCGAGGTCATGGCCGACGACCTCCGCGGCCGCGACGCCCACGAGGTCGCGGGCGGCGCGGCGGCCGCCCTGCACCGCGTGATCCAGCGCGCAACCGCGTGAGGTCCGCGCTCCTCCGCGGCCCCGACCACCCCCACCTCGGCAGTGTCGCCTCCGCGACGGCCGGCCCGTCCGCCGCTGCCGCGCTGACCGCCGGAGCCGTCCCGAAGGACCCGCCCCCGGTCGAGCCCAACGAGGACGCCGCCCTCGCCGCGGTCCTCGACTCGTCCCCCTTCCCGCAGGTGGTGCTGGCGGTGTGCGACGGCGCGGGAGGGTTCGGGATGGCGCAGGCCGCGCTGGATGTGATCACGCACGGCCTGGAGGAGGTGGGCGAGGGTCGGGAGGGGCTGGCGCGGGTGTGGACGCGGGTCGGGGAGGCGCTCAGCGCGACGCGGCGGGCCTGGCCGGTGGGGACGAGGCCCGCGCACACCGCGGTGACGCTGGCCGTCGTTCGCGACGGCGAGGTGCAGGCGATGACGCGCGGCGACACGGCGCTGCTGCTCGTGCGCGCGGGCAGGGTGCGGCTGGTGAGCGGGGTCGCGCCCTACCTCGACCACGCGGCGGTCCTGCCGTTGCCGCAGCGGGCCGCGCTCGACCCGGGCGACGTGCTGGTCCTCGCCTCCGACGGCCTCTTCGAGGCGCTGGGACCAGACTGGCCGGGGATCGTCGCCTCCGCCGCCATGGCCGAGACGTCCGCAGCGGCCCGCGACCTCGTCACCCGTGCCCTCGCAGCCGGTGCCCCCGACAACGTCGCAGTCGCTGTGGCCCGCCCGGCACCTTGACGCTGCCCACATCTATGGTAACTATGGTGATCAATGCTGAGTCGTGACCGCAGCGTGTGGCTGCCGACCATCCATCCCTTCACCGCGTCAGGCGACCTCGACGAGCCGGCGTTGCGCACCCACTTCGAGCGGCTGGCGTCGGCGGGCATCTGCGTGCTCGTCGCCAACGAGGGCACCGGGGAGTCCCACACCTTCTCCTGGTCGGAGCTGGAGCGGGTGCTCGACATCGCGGCCGACGAGCTGGTGGGACGCGTGCCCGTGGTCGGCATGGGACGGATGGCGAGGACCGCCGAGGAGATGATCCGCTTCGTCGCGATGGTGCAGTCGGCTGGCCTGGACGGCGTGCACGTCTACACGCTGGACATGGGCCACGGGATGCGACCGACCGACGCGGAGCAGGAGGCCTACCTGGTCGCCGTCCTCGAGCGCTGCGAGATCCCGGTCGTGCTGTCGCTGAACATGGTGGCCGGCTGGCTGTACCCGGTCGAGCTGGTGGAGAGGATGGCCGAGCGGTTCCCGCTCGTGGTCGGCGCCATCCTCACGAGCACCGACGTCGACTACCTGGGCCGTCTCCTCGACACCGTCGGCGACCGCCTCAACGTGCACACGGTGGGCTGGAACGCGATGACGACCCTGGCGCTCGGTGGGAGGGGCTTCGCCTTCCCGGAGGCGAACATCGCCCCCAGGACCGCCGTGTCGCTGCTGACCTGCTACGAGGCCGGGCGCCACGCGGAGGCCGAGGACGCGTTCCGCGTGATGATGGCCCTCGACAGGATGTCCCGGCGCTACGGGAAGGGCGCGATCAAGGCCTCGCTCGACATCCTCGGACTCCCGGGTGGGCCGCCGCGGCCGCCGCGGCTCCCCCTCGACGAGCAGGCGCGCGCAGCCATCGCAGCCACGCTCGAGGGCCTCGACATCGCGCGCCGCGAAGGGCTGGCGGGCTGACGTGGACGACCTGGCAGTGCTGGCCGCCGAGCGCCAGATCCAGCGCGTGCTCACCGGGTACGCCCATGCCCTGGACCGGCACGACTGGGAGGCGGTGCGGCGCTGCTTCCACGAGGACGCCCACGACGACCACCTCGACTACAAGGGCGGGATCGACGGGTTGATCGCGTGGCTGCAGGACCGCCACGCATCCCTCCACCACTCCGTGCACCACCTCGGCAACGTGCTCATCGAGGTCGAGTCCGAGCACCGCGCCGCCAGCGAGGCCTACTGCATCACGCTGCAGCGCAGCGCGGTCGACGGGCAGTTGCGGGACCTGTTCGTCCACTCGCGCTACGTCGACGTGCATGAGCGCCGTGGCGAAGGGCCGTGGAAGATCGCCCGGCGCAAGGTCGTCTACGGGCTCAGCAGATCCGCGCCCGCCGGGGAAGGGCTGGAGCTGGGCGCGGCCAGCGCGGGGAACTGGTTGACGGCGGCCTTCGGTCCCACCGACCCGGTCTTCGACCTGCCGGGCTTCGACTGGTTCTCTGAGCGATGAGGCTGGAGAGCAGGCACGTCGCGGTCACCGGGGCCGGGAGCGGGATCGGCAGGGCGCTGGCCCGTGCCGCCGCGGCCAACGGCGCGGCGGTGACGTGCATCGACATCGACGAGGCCGCGGTGGCCGGCGTCGCCGCGGAGCTGCGCGACGCCGGCTGGGAGGCGGCCGCGGTCACCTGCGACATCACCGACCGATCCTCGGTCGAGCGCGCGTGCCAGGCCGCCGTGGAGGCGTTCGGGCGGGTGCACGGCCTCCTCGCGAACGCGGGCGGTGCTCAGGGCCGGGGCGTGGCCTTCCTCGAGATGTCGGTGGAGGCGTGGGACGAGATGATCGCCCGCAACCTCCACGGGGCGTTCCACACCGGGCAGGTGTTCGCGCGCCGCATGGTGGAGGACGGCGGCGGGTCGATCGTCTTCACGTCCTCGCAGCTGAGCATGCGGGCCGTCGCCGGGCTGGCCCACTACGCGACGGCCAAGGGGGGCGTCACGCAGCTCGTGCGTGCCATGGCACTGGAGCTGGCGCCGCACGGAGTGCGGGTCAACGCGATCGCTCCCGGCGCCACGCTCACGGAAGGCAACCGTCAGCACCTGGAGACGCCGGAATCCCGCCGGTACTACGCGGAGCGGATCCCCCTCGGCCGGGTGGCGTCGCCGGAGGAGATCACCGGCGGGGCGATCCACCTGCTGTCCGACGAGGCCTCCTACACCACCGGCACGACGCTGGTCATCGACGGCGGCTTCACGATCGTCTGAGGACGCGGAAAGGACAGCCATGAGCACCCAGGACCTGCAGGCCGTCGCCGGCGCCATCACCCTCACCGACTTCGACGAGATCCGCGAGGTGCTGCGCTCCCCCGCGTTCGTCCAGGGGGCCTACAAGCACAGCACCAGCGACTTCATGCGCGACTGCATGACGATGCTGGACGGCAAGCGCCACATGGAACGGCGGCGCCTCGTGGGCCAGCTCTTCTCGACCCAGAGCCTCGCCGAGTACCGCAAGGAGCACCTGCATCCCGTCATCGCACGCGCCCTGCAGGAGGTCGCGGCCGACCGTGGTCCCGACGGCGTCGTCCGGGCCGACCTCGTGCCGCTGGTCTGGCGGATGCTCAACCGCATGGCGGGCGCGATCACGGGGATCGACGGCCTCGAGGAGCCCGGCGCCACGGAGCGCTTCATCCAGCAGCTGCGCGGGATCGGCGAGGCGCTCACGGTCGACTGGTCGACGAGGGACTTCGACGAGGTCCTCCAGGCCGGCCTGCGAGCACGCGAGGACTTCTCCCGCGAGTTCTTCCAACCCTCCTTCGACCGCCGGCGCGTGCTGGTCGACCAGGTCAAGGCCGGCGAGATCGCCATGGAGGACCTGCCGCGGGACCTGCTCACCTTGATGATCGCCCACTGGGACCCCAGCTGGGACGCGGAGCTGCCGCTCCGGGAGTCCAGCGTGTTCCTCATCGCCGCGACGCAGACGACCGCGCAGGCGTTCCCGCCGTTCATTCTCAGGCTCGAGCAGTGGCTGCGCGAGCACCCGGAGGACCGGGCGCTCGTCAGCGACGACGACACCTTCCTCTCGCAGGCGGCGTTCGAGTCCCTGCGGGCCTCGGTCGCAGCGCCCGCCCGCATCAGGCTGGCCACCGAGGACGTCGAGCTGGCGAGCGGCCGGCGGATCCAGAAAGGTGAACGGGTCGCCCTGTACTTCATCCCGGCGAACCAGGACCCGCGCCACTTCGGTGACGACGCCGCCGACTACAACCCCCACCGGCAGGCGGAGGGGACGCCCTTGTACGGACTCGCGTTCGGTGGCGGTGCCCATGCCTGCATCGGGCGACCGCTGGTCACCGGTGCCGGCTCGCGGTCGCAGGACGAGGGGACGATGGTCTCGATCGCGCGCGAGCTCTACCGCGTCGGGCTCGAGCTGGACCCGGATGGGCCCCCGGTGGAAGACGCCGGCACGCACTACTTCCAGTTCGCGTCCGTGCCGGTCCTGCTGACCCGTCTGTGAGCTAGTTGTGGAGCCGCACACCTACGACCTGATCTGCATGGGCGCAGGTGTGGCCGGCTGGACCGCGGCACTGCGCGGTCAGGCGCTGGGGCTGAACGTCCTGGTCCTGGAGAAGCACACCTCCGGTCCTGGTTGGGGCAACGGACGCATGTCGGGCGGCTTCTTCCACGCGGCCTTCCTCGACCCCAGGCGACGGACCCCCCAGGAGATCTACGACGCGGTCGTCTCCCGCACGCAGGGGGGAGAGTGCAGCACGGCCGTCGCCCGGGCGTTCGCCGACAACGTTCGCAGAGCGCTCGAGTTCCTCGACGGCTTCGGCGAGTTCGCGCCCGTGGGCGAGCTCGAGCTCCTCAGCAACGCGCTCCAGCCGGTGGACCGGGCGACCGGGGAGTGGATCGACCGGGGACCCGACCGCCTGCTGACCCGCATGTGGACAGCCTTCCTCGAGGGCGGTGGGGACTTCCTGGCCGGACGTCGTGGCACGCAGCTCGACGTGCAGGACGGCGTCGTCCGCGGGCTCCTCGCCGACACCGGGGGAGCGGTCGAGTCCCATCGCGGACGCGCGGTGCTCCTCGCCGACGGCGGGTTCCACGCCGCCCCCGACCTCATGTCGCGGTACATCAGCGAGGACTACCTCGTCCGCGCGTCCCGAGGGTCCAACCAGGGCGATGCGCTGCGCATGGGGCTGGAGGCCGGCGCCCGCGCGGTCAACCTCGAGTGGTTCTACGGGCACTGCCAGAGCCGCGATGCGCTGCGCAACGAGCGGCTGTTCGTCTTCCCGGCGCTGTGGCCCGCGATCGAGCAGGGCGTGGTCGTGGACGGGCACGGTCGCCGGTTCGTCGACGAGGCCGTAGGGGACGAGTCCGTCGCCAACGCCATCGCGCGGTGCGCTACGCCCGGGGGCT
The DNA here is from genome assembly GCA_963829805.1 of Euzebyaceae bacterium. Classification (GTDB taxonomy): domain Bacteria; phylum Actinomycetota; class Nitriliruptoria; order Euzebyales; family Egibacteraceae; genus CAWHJR01. The sequence continues at coordinate 4,352,073 of CAWHJR010000002.1, read as the reverse complement.
GCTGGGTGCTCCTCGATCGCGCCCGCTGGGATGCCCTCGCCGGCTACGACCCCCTGGGCCTCGGCTCGCCCACCGTCAACCCCGACCTCGAGCGACTCGGCGGCACGGTCGTGCGTGCGGAGGACGTCGACGTGCTCTCGCGGCGAACGGGCATCCCGCGGGACGGGCTCCTCCGCACCCTCGACGAGCTCGACCTCTCCGCGACCGCGCTCGTTGCGCTCCCCGTGATCGCCGGCGTGACGTTCACGATGGGTGGGCTGTTAGTCGACGAGCACGCCCGGGTTCTGGACCACGACGATCGGCCTGTCCCGGGCCTGTACGCGGCAGGGGGCGCGATGGGCGGGCTCCAGGGCGGGCCGGCGCCAGGCGCCGGCTACTGCGGCGGGTGGTCGGAGGCGTCCACGTTCGGCCTGCTCGCCGCCGAGCACGCCGCCTCGGGCTAGGTGGTCTTTGCGGCGGCGGCCGCGTGCTTGGCGGCCGCGTAGCCGAAGGCCAGGCCAGGGCCGAGGGTGCCGCCGGCGCCGCCGTAGGTCATGCCCATGACGCTGGCCATCACGTTGCCGGCGGCGTAGAGGCCGGGGATCGGGTTGCCGTCCAGGTCGATGACCTGGGCGTCGGCAGTGGTGCGGGGGCCGCCCTTCGTGCCCAGCGCGCCGATGTGGGTCTCGACGGCGTAGAACGGCGGCTTGTCGAGCGGTCCGAGGCTGGCGGTGGCCTCGCCGGTCAGGTCGGGGTCGCCCCACCACTGGTCGTGGGCGGCCTTGCCGCGGCCGAAGTCGAGGTCCTCGCCAGCGGCGCACATCTCGTTCCAGCGCTCGACCGTGGCCTCCAACGCGTCGGCCGGGATCCCGAGCCTGCCCGCCAGCTCCGCCAGCGTCGGCGCCTCGGTCAGCCAGTCCGGCGTCGGCTTCTCGCCGCGGTAGCCACCGACCACGTAGCGCTCGACGTAGAACTGGTCGAAGATCATCCACGAGGGCAGGTTCTCGTAGGTGAACGACGTCACGTCCATGTTGTGGAACGCCGCGCCGATCGCGTTGTAGTTCGCGGACTCGTTGGTGAACCGCACGCCCTTGCCGTTGACCATGATCGTGTGCGGGCGCGTGCGCTCGCCGTTGACCATCCACGGGATGACGCCGCCGCGGCCGTCGGGCACGTCGATCGTGGCGGTCCACCACGCCTCGCGCATGTTGCCCAGGGACGCGCCGACCTTCATCGCCATCTTCAGGCCGTCGCCGGTGTTGGTCTCGATCGAGACGGGACGCTCCAGCGGGCCGCGCAGGAACGCGCGCGACAGCTCGGGGTCCCACTCGAACCCGCCCGTGGCGAGGATCACCCCGCCGCGCGCGCTGGCCTCGTACCCGCCCTCGAAGCGCACTCCAGTGATGCGGCCGTCCTCGGTGATCAGCTCGACCGCGCGGTGGTTCGTGCGCGGCTCGATGCCGCGGTCCAGGCAGCCCTTGAGGAGCATGCCGACCAGGCCGTTGCCGGCCCCTCGCAGGTCGGCGGCGCGGCGGCGCTCCAGCTCGTCCTCGGGGATCCCCTGCGGGGCGCCGTGGCCCAAGGGGGTCTCGCTGAGCGTGATGTGCACCCCCGACGCTCCGCCGCCCAGCTGCCGGCCGGTGGTCACGCGGTCGGCCCAGTCGCCCAGCTCCTTGAACGAGAACAGCGGGTTCTCCATGGAGCGGCCGCCGTCGCGCTTCGCGCACGGGTTCTCCGAGTGGTAGTCGGGGAAGCCCGGGATGATCTGGAACTTCGCGGGGGTGTGGTCCTCCAGCCACTTCACGGCCTCGACGCCGTGCGCCACGAACGCCTCGATCATCGCCGGGTCGATCAGGCCGAACGACAGCGAGCCGAGGTAGGTCTGGACGTCCTCGACGCTGTCGGTGATCCCCGCCTCCGCCATGTGGTGGTTGCAGGGGATCCAGATCATCCCGCCCGACCAGGCGGTGGTTCCGCCGACCTTGTCGGCCTTCTCGAAGATCGCGACGCGCGCGCCCTCGTCGTGGGCCTTGATCGCGGCGACCAACCCTGCCGAACCCGTCCCCAGCACGATGACGTCGAACTCCTCCATGGCGGTAATCTACCAACCGTTTGGTTGACAGTCGTGGGGTGAGCAGGCCGTGACCACCGCGGCGGAGCCGGGGGTCGACGTCGTCGTCGACCGGGACGTCATGGTGCCGATGCGGGACGGGGTGCGGCTGGCGACGGACGTGACGCGGCCGGCGGGCGAGGGGCGGCACCCGGTCCTGCTGATGCGGCTGCCGTACGGCAAGACGCTGATGGACCGGGTGTTCCTCGACCCCACGGCCACGGCGCGGCGGGGCTACGTGGTGGTTGCGCAGGACTCGCGGGGGCGGTTCGGGTCGGAGGGGGAGTGGGTGCCGTTCCACTCCGAGATCGACGACGGCCACGACGCGGTCGAGTGGTGCGCCGGGCAGCAGTGGTCCGACGGGCGGGTCGGGCTGTGCAGCGGGTCCTACATCGGCGCGACGCAGTGGCTGGCCGCGATGGCGCAGCCGCCGCACCTGGTCACGATGGCCCCGGCCACGACGGCCTCCGACTTCCACGACCACTGGGTCTGGCACACCGGCGGCGCCTTCGAGCTGGCCGGCAACGTGGGCTGGGCGATCTCGGTGTCGGCCAACATTGCCAAGCGCCTGGGCGTGCACGAGCCCACCGTGGAGACGGTCGGTGAGCTGCGCGAGGTCCTCGGCACGCTCATCGAGCAGGACCCCGAGGGCGCCATGGCCGCCCTGGGGCGGCTCACCGACGTGCTGCGCCCCTGGTGGTCCCACCGGCCGCTGCGGGACCTGCCACCGCTGCGCGGCCTGTCACCGTGGTTCGCGGACTGGCTGGACCACGCGGACCGCGATCCCTACTGGGAGCGCATCGACATCGGCGCGCACCACGACCGCATCGACGTGCCGGCGCTGCACACCACCGGGTGGTTCGACTGCTTCCTTGCCGGGTCGATCGCCAACTTCACCGGCATGCGCCGGCACGCCCCGACCGAGCGCGCGCGGCGCGGTCAGAAGCTGATCGTCGGGCCCTGGTTCCACGGGCCGTTCACGACGAGGACCACGCACGTCGGCGAGGTGGACTTCGGCTCCCAGGCCGGCATCGACTTCCAGGCGGTGCAGTGGCGCTGGTTCGACCACTGGCTCAAGGGCGCGGACACCGGGATGCTGGACGAGCCGCCGGTGCGGCTCTTCGTGATGGGCGAGAACGCCTGGCGCGACGAGCGCGAGTGGCCGCTGGCGCGCACGCGCTGGACCCCCTGGTACCTGCACGGCGACGGCGGGCTCTCCACGGAGCCCCCGGCAGACGAGCCGCCGGACGCCTACACCTACGACCCGGCCGACCCGGTCCCGACCCTGGGCGGGTGCCTGCTGCCCTACGGGATCACGCCGGGCATGTTCGACCAGCGCTCCGTCGAGGACCGGCCCGACGTGCTGGTCTACACCTCCGCGCCGCTGGAGAAGGACCTCGAGGTCACCGGTCCCGTCAGCGTCGAGCTCTGGGCCTCGAGCTCCGCCGTCGACACCGACTTCACCGCCAAGCTGGTCGACGTCCACCCCGACGGGCGCGCCTTCAACCTCTGCGACGGGATCGTGCGGGCGCGCTACCGCGCGTCCCGCTCAGAGCCCGCCCTGCTGACTCCGGGAGCGGTCTACGCGTTCCGCATCGACCTGTGGGCCACCAGCAACGTCTTCCGGGCCGGCCACCGCTTGCGGCTGCACGTCTCCTCGAGCAGCTTCCCGCACTTCGACCCTAACCCCAACACGGGGCTGCCCCTCGGTGGCGACGAGCCCTTCGTGACCGCGCGCCAGCGCGTCTTCCACGACCCCGTCCACCCATCGCACGTCATGCTGCCCGTCATCCCACGGTGACCGCGGCTCAGTCCTTGCCTTCTGTGGGACCACCTGCCTATCATTGTCATGGTTTAGTCCAGAGCCGAGGAGGAGGGCGCGTGGCCACGCGGACGCTGGACCAAGAGCTGGACGCGTTCTTCGGTGCCGACCCCGACACCATCGCCTGGCCCTACCCGCTCTACGCGCGGTGGCAGCAGGGCAGCGGCGTGGTGCGCTGGGAGAGCGGGCCCGCGTGGGTCGTGACACGCCACCGCGACGTCAAGGCGGTGATGGCAGGGCAGTACCCGATCCGCAACAACGCCTACCGCTACGGGCGCATGGCCGAGGCCGTCGTGGACCGCCTGCCGGAGGAAGGCCGCGTGCCGTTCTTCCGGGTGCTGGACTTCGAGAGCCACTTCATGAGCCGCCACGACGGCGAGAGCCACGCGCGGCTGCGGCGCATCGCCTCGCGGGCGTTCACCGCCAAGAGCATCGAGAAGCTGCGCGCGTCGATCCAGGGGCACGTCGACGACCTGCTGGCGGAGATGACCGCGGATGGTGGGCCCGTGGACGTCAAGCGCGACCTCGCCGACAAGCTGCCGACCCGCGTGATCGCCGACCTGCTGGGCGTGCCGCAGTCCGACCGCGACATGATCTGGCACTGGTCGGAGGCGATCGCGGGCGTGTTCAGCGTGAACATGGCCACGTTGCAGGCCGCCGACGACGCGATCGGCGACTTCCGGCAGTACGTCGGTGCCATGGTCGAGCGCGTCCGCACGACCGGCGAGGGGCCGGAGCTCGCGCGTGTCCTGCTGGACCGCCGCGCGGACGACGCGATGACCGAGGACGAGCTCGTCGCGATGTACCTGCTGCTGCTCTTCGGCGGCAGCGAGACCACCACGAACCTCCTCGGCAACGGGTTCCTGGGGCTGCAGCGCCACCGCGACCAGTGGGACCTGCTGGTCTCCGATCCCAGCCTGGTGCGCGGCGCGGTCGAGGAGCTGATGCGCTACGACAGCCCGCACCACTACCTGCCGCGCTACGCCGCCGAGGACTTCGAGCTGGGTGGCCACCAGATCCGCGCGAACGACACCGTGATCATCGTGATGGGCGCGGCCAACCGCGACCCCGAGGTGTTCGAGGACCCGGAGCGCCTCGACATCCTGCGCCCCAACAAGGGCGAGCAGCTCAGCCTCGCGTACGGCGCGCACTTCTGCCTGGGCGCGGCGCTGGCGCGGCTGGAGGGCGAGATCGTCTTCACCTCGCTGGTCCAGCGCTACCCGCGGGCGCGGCTCCTGCGCGACGACAGCCCGTACCGGGGCAGCGCGATGCTGCGCGCGATCGTGTCGCTGCCGACCGAGCTCGCGGCCTGATGGCCTTCTCGGTCGCGGGGCTGGCGCGCGACCCGGCACCCGAGCAGCGCGACCGGATCGCGCTGGTCGCCGGCGACCGGCAGCTCACCTACGGCGACCTCGACGGCCGGGCCAGCCGCTTCGGCGCTGGCCTCCAGCGGGCGGGGCTGCTGCCCGGGGACCGGGTGCTCCTGCTCCTGCGCAACGCCGTCGAGCTGGTCGAAGCCCTGCTGGGCAGCGTCCGCGCCGGCGCCGTGCCCGTCCCGCTCAACTGGCGGCTGTCCGCCGAGGAGCTGCACGCGGTCGCGCGCGACGCGGCACCGACGGCCGTGGTCGTGGCGCGCGACCTCCAGCACCTGCTGCCCCCGCTCGAGGGCGTGGCGCTGACCGTCGTGGACGACGCCTACGACGCCTGGCTCATGGGCCAGCCCGCGCTGGACCCGGGCGTGCGGCCCGCACCGTCCGACGTCGTGCTGCAGCTGTACACGTCCGGGACCAGCGGGCTGCCCAAGGGCGTGCTGCTGACCGACGGCAACTTCGCCGCGCGCATCCCTCACGTCATGGGCAGCTGGCGCTTCGAGCCGGGCAGCACGAGCCTCGTGGCCACGCCGCTGTTCCACACGGGCGGCATCGGCTGGCTGCTCACGGGCCTGCACGCCGGCGCGACGCAGATCCTTGCGGCGTCGGCGACGCCGGAGGCGCTGCTTTCGCACCTGCGCGAGGACGCGGTGAGCCACGTGTTCCTCGTGCCCACGATGATCCAGCGGCTGTGCGACGCCGCGCCCGCAGGGTCGACGTTCCCCGCGCTGCGCACGATCCTCTACGGGGCCTCGCCGATCTCGGAGCAGACGATGGCCGCCGCGCAGGCGCTGTTCGGCGACGTGCTGGTGCAGGCCTACGGCATGACCGAGACCACCGGCGGCTTCGCGCAGCTGGAGCCGCAGGACCACCACGGCCGTCTCCTGGCGTCCGCCGGCCGGCCCTACCCCTGGGTCGAGGTCGCGATCCACGACCCCGAGACCGGCGCGCGCCTGCCCGACGAAGCGGCGGGGGAGATCTGGACGCGCTCCGCGCAGAACTCGCCCGGCTACCACCGCCGCCCCGCGGAGACGGCCGCGCTCCTGCCCGGCGACGGCTGGCTGCGCACCGGCGACGGCGGCTACGTCGACCCCGACGGCTACCTGTTCCTCACCGACCGCGTGAAGGACATGATCGTCACGGGCGGGGAGAACGTCTACCCGGCCGAGGTCGAGCGCGTCCTCCGCGAGCACCCGGCGGTCGCGGACGCCGCCGTGGTCGGGCTGCCCGACCCGCAGTGGGGCGAGCGCGTCGCCGCCGCGGTCGTCGAACGCCCCGGCCACCACCTCGACGTCGAGGAGCTGCTCGCCTTCGTGGGGGCCCGCATCGCCGGCTACAAGCGGCCCCGCTCCGTCCACGTCCTCCCCGACCTGCCGCGCAACGCCACCGGCAAGGTGCTCAAGCGCGCCGTGCGCACCGCCCTCACCCAGGAAGCCCATCGATGACCGCACCCGTCCGCATCCTCGCGTTCGTCAACCACATCCCGCCAGGCCCCGAGATCGAGCAGGCGATCGCCCGGGCCTTCGACTGGGGGGTCGACGTGGTCGTGGCCCAGGGCACGGGCAGCGACTGGGGGCCGTACTGGCTGGGCTCCGGCGAGCAGGTGTACGCCAACATCGCGGCCAACTGCCGGCCCTATGTCCGCGCCGCCGTCGAGCGCGGCGTGCCGTTCGTGTTCTCGTTCGGGATCGCCGGCGGCGACGTGCACCTCGACCGCTGCCTGCAGCAGTTCGACGACCTCTGCGCGGCCGAGGGCTGGGACCTGCGCATCGGCGTCATCCCCTCCGAGGTCTCCCAGCAGCGGCTGCGCGATGCGCTGGCCCGCGGCGAGTCGATCCTCGCGGCGTCGGAGGGCGAGGGGCTGCCGGCCGCGCTGACGCCCGAGGACGTCGACGCCGCGGTGCGGGTGGTCGCGCTGATCGGCCCGGAGCCGGTCATGGCCGCGCTCGCCGACGGCGTCGACGGGGTGCTCACCGGGCGGGCCCTCGACATCGGGCTCTTCATGGCGCTGCCGATGCTGCGCGGCATCCCCACGGCGGTCGCGGCGTTCGCCGGCAAGCTCTTGGAGTGCGGCGGTCTCGCGCTGGAGCCCGGCGACTCCGGCCAGGCGCTCTGGGCGGAGCTGGACGAGACCGGGTTCGAGGTGCGCTCACCCGACCCGCGCTACGCGGTGACCGTGCGCTCGCTGGTCTCGCACACGTTCTACGAGCGCTCCCACCCGACGCTGGAGGAGAACCCGGGGGGCTGCCTCGACCTCGGCGACGCGACCTTCGAGGAGACCGCGGACGGCGTGCGCTGCGAGGGCGCCCGCTGGCTCCCGCGGCCCTACACGGTCCTGCTGGAGGGGGCGCGCCGCGTCGGCTTCCGCGCGATCACCGTGCTGGGGGTCCGCGAGCCGTCGCTGCTGCAGCAGCTGCGCGCCTGGAGCGACGCCGCCGAGCAGGCCGTGCGTGACGCGCCGCGCTTCGCCGACGCGCTGGCCCAGGGGCGCTTCACGATGGCCACGCGGCTGTACGGGCTGGACGGCGTGCTGGGGTCGCTGGAGCCGCACGTGGCGGTGACAGGGCACGAGGCCGCGGTGATCTTCGACGTGGTCGCCGACACGCGGGAGCTGGCCCAGGAGGTCGCGTACTTCGCGTTCATCCGCCTGTTCATCGGGCCCTACCCCGGCCGCAAGACGACCGCCGGCAACGCCGCGGCGCCGTTCATGCCGGTGGTGATCCCGGTGTCGGAGGTCTACCGCTTCGGCATCTACCACCTGCTGCCGCTGGCCGACCCGGTCGAGCCCTTCCCCCACGCCGTGCACCACTTCCCCGGCTGGGCCCGTGCCCTCCAGGAGGCCGCCGAGCATGCTCCTGTCTGACGCCGCCCGCGTCATCCGCAGCAAGAACGCAGGGCCGTTCGCGTTGACGATCGACATCTTCTTCACCGATGCCGACACCTTCGCCCGGGCGCGCTCCTCGCCGCTGCTCACGCCGGCCGGCGTGGCCAGCGCCTACGGCGTCGCCGAAGGCACCGTCAAGGGCGTCTTCTTCGACGAGCGCGTCCACGCCGCCAAGGTCTCGCTGCTGCGCTGGTCCTCCAGCGCCGACCCGTTCTGCAGCGACCTCTTCGGCGCGCACCTGCACACACCCCTGGCCGACGGGGAGCTGTGAGGCTCGAGCCCGGCCAGGTCGCCGTCGTCACCGGCGCCGCCAGCGGCATCGGCCAGGCGCTCGCGGACGCCTTCGCCGCGCGCGGCCTGGAGGTCGCGGCCGCCGATGTCGAGTCGCCCGACCCCGACGCCCGGGTGGACGTCCGCCGTCACGAGCAGGTGGACGCGTTCGCGGAGCGCACGCTGCGGCGGTTCGGGCGCGTCGACGTGCTCTGCAACAACGCGGGCGTGGTCGGGCCGTGGGTCCCGACGTGGGAGCAGCGGCTGGAGGACTGGCGCTGGATCCTCGAAGTGAACCTCTCCGGCGTCGTGCACGGGATCCGCGCGTTCGTGCCGCACCTGGTCGCGCAGGGCAGCGGCCATGTCGTCAACGTCGCCTCGATCGCCGGCCTGGCGCCGGTGCCCGGTGGCGGCAACGCCCCCTACGCCGCCAGCAAGTACGCCGTGGTCGCGATCTCCGAGGTGCTGCGCGAGGAGCTGGCGACCGCGGCACCTGCTGTCGGCGTCACGGTCGTCTGCCCGGGCCCGGTCGCCACCCGCATCCGCGAGTCCGAGCGCAACCGCCCGGTGGAGCACGGCCAGGCGGTGGACAGCGGCTCGCCCCCCGTCTACGTCGACCGGCTGGCACCCGAGGCCGTCGCCGCCCAGGTGCTGGACGCCATCGAGGCCGGCCGCCCCTACGTCCTGCCCAACCCCGGCAGTGCGGCCGAGATCCGTTCGCACCTGTCCCGACTCTCCCACGACCTGGAGGAACAGCCATGACCGACTTCGACGGCAAGAGTGTGATCGTCACCGGCGGCGCCGGCGGCATGGGCCGGGCGACCGTCCTGGCCTTCGCGCGGGAGGGCGCGGCGGTGGTGTTCGCCGACGTCGACGACGAGCGCGGCGAGGAGACCGCCGAGCTCGCCCGCAAGGAATCCGACAACGTCGTCTACCAGCGCACCGACGTCTCCAGCGCGGCGGACGTCGAGGCGCTGGTGCGCACCGCGGTCGAGCGCCACGGCGGCCTGCACTGCGCGGTCAACGCCGCCGCGATCGAGGGTGAGGACGCCGGCGTCGCGGAGGCCGACGACGCCAACTTCGACCGCATCATCGCGGTCAACCTGCGCTCGATCTACCTGTGCCTGAAGCACGAGATCAAGGCCATGCTCCCGGCGGGTTCCGGCGCGATCGTCAACATCGCGTCGACCAGCGGGGTCAAGCCGCAGTCCAAGACGCCCGCGTACGTGGCCAGCAAGCACGGCGTGATCGGCCTCACCCGCAGCGCGGCCTACGACTACGCGGCGCAGGGCATCCGCGTGAACGCGATCTGTCCCGGCCCGATCGACACCCCGATGCTGCGCAAGGCCTCGGAGCGCCGTGGTCGCAGCCTCGACGAGGCCGCGGCCGCGCTGAGCATCCTCGGGCGCCTGGGCGACCCCGACGACGTGGCCAACGCCGCGCTCTTCTTGTGCTCCGACCGCGCCGCCTACACCACCGGCCAGCTCCTCGGCGTCGACGGTGGCCTGCTGATCAAGTGACCCCGCCCGCCGAGTTCCCCCATCTCTTCTCGCCCATCCAGGTGGGCACGATGAGCTTGCGGAACCGCGTCATGATGCCGCCGCACGCCTCGGCGATCGGCAACATCTACGGCACCGACGAGGAAGCCGCGCGCAACATCGCCTACTTCGAGCAGCGCTGCCGGGACGAGGGCGTCGCGTGGGTCGGGAGCCTGTCGACGCACCTCCGCAACACGATCATCCCGGGCTTCGAGCCCACCGGCATCGGCGCCGCCACCCTCGGGTACTTCCGCCTCCCCTACTTCGTCGACCGCATCCAGCAGTTCTGCGACACCCTGCACGCGCTGGGCACGGCGGTGACCGTGCAGATGGTGCACCAGGGCGGGATGCCCCACGGGGCGTCCAACGTGATGAGCGGGCCCGTCATCAACCTCATGCCCCACGTCATGACCCCCGACGACATCGCCGCTTTCGTCCGCGAGTACGCGGAGTCCGCGCGGCTGTCGATGGAGGGACGCGCCGACGGCGTGGAGCTGCACCTGAACCACGACGACCTGCACGAGTGGTTCCTCTCGCCGTTCACCAACCACCGCGAGGACCGCTACGGCGGCTCGCTGGAGAACCGCTGCCGCTTCTCCGTCGAGGCGATCCAGGCGATCCGCGACGCCGTCGGCACCGCCATCACCGTCGGCATCCGGCTGAACGTCCGCGAGGAGGTCCCCGGCGGCTACGACGTGGCGGGAGGCGTCGAGCTCGCGCAGTACTTCGAGTCCACCGGCCTCATCGACTACGTCCACGGCGTCGTCGGCAGCCCTTGGGGCAACCCGAGCTACATCCAGCCGACCTACTTCGACCCGGCCCAGTTCGCACCGCTGAACGGGGAGCTCAAACGCGCGGTCGGCCTCCCGGTCGTCCACAGCGGCCGCATCAACAGCCCATTGGTCGCCGAGCGCGTCCTGGCCGACGGGCACGCGGACATCGTCGGCATGGCACGGGCGTTCATCGCCGACGGCGACCTGCTGGTCAAGGCACGCGAGGGCCGCGTCGCCGACATCCGCCCCTGCGTCGGCGGCAACGACTGCATCAGCCGCCGGTTCACCGAGGGCCTCCCGTTCAGCTGCGCGGTCAACCCGCGCACGTCGCACGAGTTCGACGGGCCGTGGCCCACCGCGCCGGCGCGCCGTTCGCTGGTCGTCGTCGGAGGCGGCCCGGCCGGCATGGAGCTGGCCGCGCTGGCGGCAGAGGGCGGCCTCGACGTCACCCTGCTGGAGGCCGAGGAGGAGCTCGGCGGGCAGCTGCGCTACATCGTGCGCGCGCCGCGGCACGAGGCCTACAGCGAGTACCTCGCCTGGCAGCGACGGCGGCTCGCGGCGCTCGGGATCGACGTCCGCACCGGCCTGCACGCCACGGCGGACGACGTGCGCGCGCTCTCGCCCGACGTCGTGGCGGTGGCGACCGGCGCCCGGCCGCGCACCCCGGCGATCCCCGGCGTGGAGGCGTCGCACGTGCACGACATCCGCGACGTGCTCGCCGGCGCTGCCGCGCTGCCGGACCGTGGCCGTGTGGCGGTGATCGCGCAGGACGACCACGTCGCGCCGCTCTCGGTCGCCGACCACCTCGCCGGCGCGGGCCACCAGGTGAGCGTCGTCTACGCCACCCACCAGCCCGCGCCGCTCCTGGGCCGCTACATCATCGGCGGCATCCTCGGCCGGCTCGACGCGCAGGACGTGCGCTTCCACTTCATGCAGGAGGTGGTGGAGATCGGCGCGTCCACGCTCACGACCCGCAACGTGTACTCGCTGAAGTCGCGCACACTCGGCGACTTCGACGCGGTGGTGCTCGCGTGCGGGAGCGAGTCGGACTCGCGGCTCTTCGACGAGCTCCACGGCCGGCTCCCCGAGGTCCACGTCCTGGGCGACGCCTACGCTCCCCGAAGGGTGGTGTTCGCGACCCGCCAGGCGTACGCGCTGGCCGAGCAGCTCCTGACCGCGCCGGCCCTCGCGTGACGTGATGCGCGAGTTCGAGACCTTGGACGACCTCAAGCAGGCCGTCGGGACGCAGCTGGGGACCAGCGACTGGTTGGACGTCGACCGGGAGCGCATCGCGCGCTTCGTCGAGGCCACCGGGGACGACCGCTACCTCGCGCTCAGCCTGATCCCCGTGCTGGCCGCGGAGGTCTACCGCGTCAAGCAGCGGCGCATGGGGGTGAACTACGGCCTGCAGACGGTCCGCTTCCCCGCGCCGGTTCCCAGCGGCTCCCGGGTGCGCGCCGTCGTCGAGCTGCTCGACGTGACGGACGTCGACGGCGGCGTGCAGGTCGTGACCCGCAGCACCGTCGAGGTCGAGGGCGGCTCGGAGCCGGCGTGCGTCGCCGAGGGGGTCGTGCGGATCTACCGCTGAGGTGTCGTGCGTCAGGCGCTGCGCTCGGCGAGGCGGGTGATGACGGCGTCGCGCAGCTGCGGCTTGGCGAGCTTCTCGCCGACGTTGCGGGGGAGCGCGTCGAAGAGCTCGACGAGCTCCGGGAGCTTGAACTTCTCCAGGCCCGAGCCGAGCAGGTGGTCGGTGACGTCGGCCAGTGCCGGCGCGCTGCCGGGACGCGGGACGATGCAGGCGCACGCGCGCTCGCCGTACACGGGGTCGGGGATCCCGACCACCGCGACCTCGGCGACGCCCGGGTGCGAGACCAGGAGATCCTCGATCTCTCCGGGGCTGATGTTGCGGCCGCCGCGGATGATCATGTCCTTGACGCGGCCGACGATGCGCAGGTAGCCGTCGACCAGCACGCCGAGGTCGCCCGAGCGGTAGTAGCCGTCGTCGACGAACACCGCGTCGGTGCGCTCGTCGTCGCCGAGGTAGCCGTACGTCTTGGTGGGGTTGCGGAACAGGATCTCGCCGGGCTGGCCCTCGGCGACGTCGGTCAGCTCGGCGTCCACGAGGCGGAAGTCGGTGTGCGGCAGCAGCCGGCCGACGGTGGTGTAGCGCTGGTCGGGGGCATCGGTCGTGCGCGTCATCACCGGCACGCCGCCGTCGCTCGCGCCGTACACCGACTGGATCGTGCAGCCCAGGACGCTCTCGACCTCCTTGGCGACCTCGGGCGCCAGCGCGGCACCGGCGTTGTTGAACACCCGCAGGTTGAAGCGGTGCTCGTGCAGCGACGGCTCGGCGAGCATCTGCACGATCTGCGTCGGGATCGCGGTCGCGATCGTGGCGCGCGCGCCGGCGAGCAGCGCGAGACCCTCCGAGGGGTTCCACTTCTCCAGCAGCACCGAGCTCGCGCCCGCGTACAGCGGCGCGAGCACCGGGAACACGTAGCCGGTCGAGCCGCCGTTCGCCGGCGCGAGGCCGACGCAGACGTCGTCCCCGCTCATCTCGACGGCATCGCGGAACTGCGCGAGGAAGAACCACAGGTTGTTGTCGCTCCACAGCGACACCCGCGACAGGGCCGTGGTGCCCGACGAGATCATCGCGTGGCGGGGGGCGTCCGGGTCGGTCGGCTGCGCCACCGGCTCCACGGTCGCGCCGCCGAGCAGCTCCTCCAACACGGCGTCGCCGCCCGGCAGGTCGAGCGTGCCGGCGATGCGCGGGCCGCGGCCCTCGGCGCGCATCGCCCGCGCGACCGCCAGCCCCTCGTCGTTCGCGGCGAACACCACCTCGGCGTCCGACAGGCCGAGCAGGTGTCGCAGCTCGCGCTCCCGGAACGTGTGCGGGAGCGGGAGGAAGGTGAGGTCGGCGCGGTCGCACGCCACATGGGCGATCGGCAGCAGCGCGCAGCTGGGCGCCTGCACGGCCACGACCGCACCGGGCGAGAGCCCCTGGTCGAGCAGCCAGCGCGCCAGCTTGTCGGCATCGATGACGAGCTCGCCGTAGGTGCGCGACCGGTGCTGGTCGGCGACCGCGGGGTGGTCGGGGCGCCGCTCGGCGTGGCGGTCGACGACCCGGTAGAGCGGCTCGTCGGTCCAGGCGCCCGCGTCGCGCCACGCGCGCGCAAGGTCAGGCGTCAGCTTCCGCAGCGGCATGGCCGCCCTCCTCGCGTTCCTCCAGAGCGCGCACCAGCGCGCTGATGTCCTCGTCGCCGAACCCCCGGGCCACGAGCCCGTCCTCGAGCCGCCGCACGAGGCCCGCTCCGGGCAGGTCGAGCCCCATGTCCGCGGCGGCGGCCAGCGCGATCCCGAGATCCTTGTGCTGCAGCGCCATCCGCCCCGCCGGGGGGAACTCGCCGCGCACCATGAACGCGGCGCGGTGCGACAGCACCCATGACGCGGCGGCGCCGTGCTCGAGGGTCGGCATGACGGCACCGGGGTCCAGACCCGCGCGGCGTGCCAGCGCGACGCCCTCCGCCACGCCGAGCAGGGCTCCGGCGAGCATCACGCCGTTGACGGCCTTGACGACCTGGCCGGCGCCGAGCGGGCCGTAGTGGTGGAGCGCCGAGCAGGCGGACGCGAGCACGGGCCGCACCGTCGCGACGTCCGCGTCCGAGCCACCGCACAGCAGCGTGAGCGTCCCCCGTTCCGCGGCCTCGGCGCCCCCCGTGACGGGCGAGTCCACCCAGCCGATGCCCCGTTCCGCCGCCCGCGCGCCCAGCTCGCGCTCGGTCGTCGGGGTCACCGTCGAGGTGTCGACCACGACGGCACCCGACCGGGCGACCTCCAGAACGTCGAGCGCGACCTCGCGCACCGCCGCGTCGTCCGTCACGGCCAGCACGATGACGTCGGCCCCGTCGGCGGCCTCGCGCGGCGTCGCAGCGATCGCGAACCCGTCCTCGCGGAACGGCTCCGCGCGCTCGGGCCCGCGGTTCCACACCACGACGTCGTGCCCACCCGCGCGCAGGTTGCGCGCGATGCCGGCGCCGATGATCCCCAGGCCCAGCACGGCGACCCGCGTCACGCCCGCACCGCCATCGCGGCGGCCACCGCGCGGATCGTGGCGACCGGGTCGCCGCCCCGCTGGGGGGCGACGGGCTGGACGACGACGTCGTCCGCGCCGGCGTCGACGTACTCCTGCAACCGGGCCGCGACCTCGTCGGCCGTGCCCGCGGCCAGCATGTCGTCGACGATGCGGTCGGAGACCGCGGACAGGCTGGCCGCGCGGTCGCCGCGGGCGAACGCCGCCTGCACGCCCGCGACCTCCTCGCCGTACCCGCCCGCGGCGAACCACCGGCCGTAGGGCGGCGAGCTGAGGTACTCGACCATCTCCTGACGCACGGCGGCGCGCACGGCGGCCAGGTCGTCGGTGACCGCGACGTACGCGCGCGCGACGACCGCGACGTCCCGCCCGTTCGCGGCCGCGCGCAGCTCGGCGGCGAGCGGCGCGAGGACCTGCGGGGTGATCCAGGTGAAGATCGCACCGTCGGCGGCGCGTGCCGCCAGCCGCCGCATCGCCGGCCCGAGCCCGCCGACGTAGAGGCGCACCCCGGGCGCGGGCGCCGCCAGCCGGAACCCGTCGGAGCTGCGCACGGTCCCGTGGTGGGAGGTCCGCTCGCCGGCGAGCGCCTGGCGCAGGATCGCGATCGTGTCGGCGACCGCGTCCGCCGGCCGGTCGAACGCCAGGCCGTGCCAACGGCGCACGATGCCCTCGCCACCCGCGCCGAGGCCCAGGTGGACGGGCCGCGGCGCCGACAGCGCGGCGAGGTCGCCCGCCGCCATCGCCAGCAGGGCGGGCGACCGCGAGTACACCGGCACCACCGCGGTGCCGACCTCCAGACCGGTCTGCGACGCGATCAGCGCGCACGCGATGCCGGAATCCGGCCCGGCGTACTCCGCGACCCAGACCCGTCTCAAGCCGGCCGCCTCGACCTCGTGCGCGAGGTCCAGGTACGCACCGAGCGGGCCCAGCGCGGTCAGCAGCACCGAGAAGTTGGTCATGCGCGGCTCGCGCCGAGGTTGACGAAGCACACGCGGCAGGCGACGTCGCGCCTCCGCCAGGCGTGCATCGCGCCGTTCTGGACGACGACGTCCCCCGGCCGCAGCGTCACCTCCGTCCCGTCCTCGGCCTCGAGTCCGATCTCCCCGGACAGCACGATCACGACGTCGACGGAGTCGGTGCGGTGCATCGCGCCCCCCGGCTCCTTGCGCTGGAACCCCGTCGGCAACCCGCTGTCAGGCCAGACGCCCTCGGGCTCAGGCGGGGGCCCGCCGGCGGGGAGGAACTCGATGACGTGGGCGCGGTAGCCGCCGGGCGGCGGGAAGAACGACAGGGGGTAGGGCGCGGTCCCCTCGGTCGGCAGCCCGACCAGAGAGTCCGCGCCGGAGATCGGCCAGTACACCTGCCCGGTGGTGCCGACGCGGGGCGTGACGTCCTCGACCACGGTGAAGACACCGACGCCGTCCTTGTCGCCCGCGATCACGCGGCGCACGGGTCCAGACACAGGTTCCTCGTCTCCTCTCACCAGGGCTCAGGCGACACCGATGCCGGCGTCGCGCAGCGCGTCGGCCAGCGCGCTGGGGTCCCAGCGCCCCTCCGTCGTCACCGAGCGACCCTCGGCCCACGGGCGCATCAAGGTCACGCGGTTGCCACGCGCCTCGAAGATCTCACCGGTCAGCTCGCGCGCCGCGTCCGAGGCCAGGAACACGACCAGGGGCGCGTTGAGCCCGGGGTCGCGCGGGTCGAACGCCTCGTACTCGTCGGGCTCGCGGTGGTCGCTGGTCCCGAAGAAGTAGTCGGTCATGCGCGTGACCCCCGTTGGCGAGATGCCGTGGACGCGGATGCCCAGTGGCGCGAGCTCCAGCGC
Source organism: Euzebyaceae bacterium (assembly GCA_963829805.1). Classification (GTDB taxonomy): domain Bacteria; phylum Actinomycetota; class Nitriliruptoria; order Euzebyales; family Egibacteraceae; genus CAWHJR01. Next base: position 4,335,412 of record CAWHJR010000002.1, on the reverse strand, counting down.
CGCGGCGCGCGTCAGCGCGACCAGGGCCCCTTTCGACGCGACGTAGCCGATGATCCCGGCGACCGGGTTCGCGAGCGCGGTCGGCGACACCGTGTTGATGATCACCCGGCTGCGGTCCGGACCCGCCGGCGACGCCTGCCAGTGCCGGATCGCGGACTGCATGCAGTTCACCGTGCCGATCAGGTGCACGCGCAGGAGCGCCTCGAGATCCTTGGCCGCGAGCTCCACGATCCCCGCCTTGCGCTGGATGCCGGCGTTGTTGACCACGACGTCGAGGCCGCCGAGCTCCTCGACCGCGCGCGCGACCATCCTCTCGACGGCGGCCGCTTCGCCGACGTCTGTGCCATCCGCGAGGGCGAGACCGCCGCGCTCGCGGATGATCGCGGCCACGGGCTCGGCGGCCTGCTCGACGTCGACGTCGTTGACCACGACCGCTGCGCCCTGGCGCGCCAGCTCCAGGGCGTGTCCACGCCCGATCCCGTGACCGGCACCGGTCACGATGGCGACGCGCCCGTCGAGCACCGGCCTAGGAAGCGGGCGTCAGCGCCAGGCGCAGCTCGGCCAGCGGCCTGAACATCGGGTTGTCAGGGACGTACCGCAGGTCGGTGTCGGCCAGCCGGATGTCGGAGAACCGCGCGAGGAGCCGCTCGAACGCGATCTTGACCTCCAGCCGGGCCAGCGGCGCACCGATGCAGAAGTGCATCCCCTTGCCGAACCCGACGTGCTCCATCAGGGCCGGGCGCTCCGGGTCGAACGTGTCGGGATCCTCGAACTTGCGCTCGTCGCGGTTGGCCGAGGCCCACGACATGAGGATCCGCGAGCCCTTGGGGATCGCCGTGCCGGCGAGCTCGGTGTCGGCCGTCGCGTACCGCCACTGCCACTGGATCGGGTCCTCGAAGCGCAGTCCCTCCTCGATCACGCGGCGCGCGTAGGACGGGTCCTGGCGAAGCCGGGCCATGTGCTCGGGGTGGTCCAGCAGGATCTGCATCGTGTGCGCGATGCCCATTGAGCTGGAGTGCTGGCCGGCGCCCACCATGTTGCGCAGCAGGTTGACGATGCCTGTGCGATCCAGCCGCTGGCCGTCCGTGGTCTGCCCGAGCACCCAACCGCTGATCACGTCGTCGGTGGGTGCGGCGATGCGGCGGTCCACCTCGTCGGCGAAGAAGGTGTAGTACTCGAGCGTGGACTTCGCCGCCTCGACCGCCTCGTCCTTGGCGAGGTACCCCGCCGACAGCTTGATGAAGCGGTCGTACCAGTGGCGGTAGGGCTTGTCGAGCGGGAGGTCGAGGAGCGTCGCGATCACGCGGCTGGGGATGACGTTGGCGAACTGCGACACGAACTCGACCTCGGGCTGGTCGGCGAAGGTGTCGATGACGTCGTCCACGACCTCGCGGATGAAGTCCTCCTTCTCGCGCATCCGCTTCGGCGTGAACGCCGTGGTGCCGATCTCGCGGAAGACCGTGTGCTCGGGCGCGTCGTTGTCCGACAGCGAGTAGGCGATCGGGCACGGCAGCTGGTCGATGATCGCGCGGACGTCGGGGTCGTCGAGCAGCGGCCAGGTGCGCTTGTTGGAGAACAGCTCGGGGTGGTCGAGGACGTGGATCACGTCTGAGTAGCGCGAGACGAACCAGTCGTCGCGTCCGGGGACGCGGTACACCGGCTCCTCGTCCCGGAGCCGGCGGTACGTGTCGTACGGGCACTGGATGATCGCGGGGTCGCCCGGCCTGTAGCTGACCTGTGCGCCGGTCATCGCGGCTCCTTCCTCGCTCACCCCAGATCGACCGTCGCCAGCGCCTTGGAGGCGATCGTGATCGCGTCGGGGCCGCCGTACACCATGCCCCACAGGACGGCCTCGATGATCTCGTCGGGGGTCAGCCCGGCGGCGCGGCCCAGGAGCGCGGCGTCGCGGACGCCGTCACCGAAGCCACGGGTCGCGTTCAGGTGCAGCATCAGGAACGGGATCATCGGCACCGGCAGCGTCCCGCTGATCGCGGTCTCGTAGCGGCGGCGCCAGGACTTCAGCAGGCCGGGCCGGTGGCGCGCCAGGAACTCGACGTGCTCGGGGACCTCGCCGGTGCGCGACCGGTACCACTCCCGGACAAGGTCGGCCTCGCCGGGCTGGAGCTCCAGGGCCTCGAGGTCGATGCCCGTGGCGAAGAAGTCGGGGTCGTGGTGCCAGTGGCCGGGGAAGGCGGCAGCGTTGCGCTCCGCGTTGTCCGCACCCAGCGGCTTCACCTGCCGCATCGCCGCGGCCACGTCCTTCATGCCGCGCGGCCCGGCGTGGATGAACGCGAACGCCAGGACGTCCAGGACGTCCTGGCGGCTGGCCCCGCGGTGCTCCGCGAGCTGAACCTCGTAGGCGACCCCGGCCTCGTAGCCGCCGGTGACGGCGTAGTAGTGCAGGAAGGCCAGGATGGGGGCCGCACGGCCCTCCGCGCCGGCCGAGCGTGTGGTGACGACGTGCAGCCGGTGCTGCTTCACCAGCTCCGGGCGGACCCCGAACCAGAACTCGAACGCCGGGAGCAGGTAGCCCTTGCCCTCCTCGTAGGCACGGGTGAACGCCTCGATCTCCTCAGGCGTCACCTCGGAGGGCCGTGACAGGTCCAGACCCTGATCCATCATCTTTGCACATCATAGTCATGGACGTTCTCGCGCGGCAAGGGCCGCGAGGTCGGCCTCGTCCACGAACTCGCGGTCCGGTGCGTCGGGATCGTCGTGCGGCGCGTAGACCGAGAGCATCGCGAAGGGCTCGTCGAAGTGCGCGGTGTGCGGGACGCCCATCGGGATCACGATCACCGACCCGGCGGCCACCGGCGTGGTCGTCGCCCCGATCGTGACCGACCCCCGTCCGGAGACCAGCACGCACAGCTCGTCGTGCGTGCGGTGCACATGAGGTCGCGCCGGCCCAGCGGGACCCGTGAAGAGCACCACCGTGCTCGCCGGGGCCTCGCCGATCAGCGTGCGCACCACGGCGGCCGGGTCCGCCGCGGCCGCGATCTCGGGCACCGAGACGACGACACCGCTCAACGTCTGACTCCTCACTCCACCCAGCGGAGCGGCTGGCTGACCTGCTGGCTGTAGCGGCGGCGCCAGAACGCACCGGCCTCGTCGAGGTGCTCGCGCATCGCGGCGTCCGCCTGGTCGGGACCTGCGCGCAGGCCCTCGATGATGCGGGCATGGGCGCGGGCGACGGCCTTGCGCCGCTGCTCGGTGTACTCCACGCCGACGACGTGGCCGTCGGCGATGGACTTCAGGGTCGCGACGAAGACCCGGAGCACCGCGCTGCCCGAGAACTCTGCGATGAGGCCGTGGAAGCGCGCGTTCTCGCTGAGGAAGACGTCGTGGTCGCCGAGGTGGTCGAGCATCCGCTGCACGGTCTCTTCGAGCGCCGCGAACCCGTCGTCACCGATGCGGGAGGCGGCCAGGCGAGCGACGTTGGGCTCGATGGCCTCACGCGCCTCCAGGACGTCGGTGAGCGATGCCCCCTCGAACCGCAGCATCATCGTGAGGCCCTCGCGGAGGTCCTCGGGCCGCGGCCGGCGCACGACCGGGCCGCCGTGCGGGCCGGGCCGGATGGTGATCACGCCGCCGGTCTCCAGCAGGCGCAGCGCCTCCCGCAGCGTCGTGCGACCGACACCGAACTGGGCGACGAGGTCCCTCTCGATCGGGAGCATCGTGCCCTCGACGAGCCCGTGGTCGATGATGTAGTTCACGAGGTCGCGGGCGATGCGCTCCGACGTCTTGAGGTTCCTGCGGGGCACCGCCCCAACGAGGTCGGAACGGACGGGAGCGCTCATGGATGTCTATTATGCACACGAACCTGGTCGGCCGGACGGAGGGGCAGTGGACGAGACCGGCGTGCTCGAGGTGCTCCGCGACCGGCGCGTCGCGATCCTGCACCTGCGCCGCGAGAAGGCACGCAACGCGCTGAACGCCGAGCTGCTGGGGCGGCTGCACGAGGCGGCCGACGCGATCGCCGGCGACGACGAGGTCGGTGCGGTCCTCGTGCGCGCCTCCGGCCCGGTGTTCTCGGCGGGCGCGGACCTCGTCGAGGTCGCCGCGCTCACGCCGGACGCCCCGGCGTTCCACCGGTGGCTGCAAGGCATGCGCGACGCGCTGCTGGCCCTGGAGCGCCTGCCCCAGCCCGTCGTCGTGGCCGTCCAGGGCACGGTGATGGCGGGCGGTTTGGAGCTGGTCCTGGCGTGCGACGTCGTGATCGCCTCGGAGACCGCCCGGCTGGGCGACGGCCACATCCGCTACGGCTTCGTCCCCGGGGGCGGCGGGTCGCAGCGCCTCGTGCGGGCCGTGGGCACGCGCATGGCGCGGTGGCTGATGTACACGGGCGAGCTGCTCGTCGCCGAGGAGGCGCGGAGCATCGGCCTCGTGCAGCACGTGCTGCCCGCCGAGGGCTTCGACGACGCGGTGCTCGCGATCGTCGGCGGCATCGCCGAGCGCAGCGGCGCCGCCCTGGCGTTCATGAAGCGCCTGACGCGCGACCCCGCGGTCACCGAGGACGCCCTCGACTGGGAGATCGCCGAGGCACTGCGCACGATCGGCGGCCCGGAGGCGCGCGAGGGCCAGGCGGCGTTCCTGGAGAAGCGCGAACCGGTCTTCCGCTAGCGCTCAGGCTCAGTCCGCGACGACGACCACGCGGACCATCCCCGGCGGGCGCTCCTCGAGCAGCTTGAGCGCGTCCTCGGCGCGCGACAGCGGGACGCGGTGGGTCACCGACGCGCCGAGGTCCAGCGCGCCCGCGCGGACGAGGTCGGCGACCGCCTGCAGGTCGGCGAGGGCCGAGGTGTAGGCGCCGAGGACGCGCAGCTCGCGGGTCACCACCGTGGCGCTGTGGCCGAGGTCGAGGGGCTCGTCGACGATCGAGCCGACGACGAGCGTCCCCCCGTAGCGCAGCACGCGCACGCCCTCGCGCGGGGCGGCCCCCGAGCCGGTGAAGTCCACCACCAGGTCGAAGCGCCCGCCGAGGTGGTCGCGCAGCGCCTTGGCGGCGCCGGCCAGGCCGACGTGGGCATGCACGCCGAGGTCCGCGAGCCGCTGGGCGCTCGCCGCCGACTGCACGACCGCCGCCAGCCGCGCGGTCGGGTCCTTGGCGCGGGCGAGCTGCAGGAAGTGCGTCCCGACGCCGCCGGCGCCGAGGACGGCGATCGCGGCGCCGGGGGGCGGCGCGCCGACCGCGAGCGCGTGGTGGGCGGTCGCCACGGCGTCGGGGAGCACCGCGGCGGTCAGCAGGTCCAGCCCGTCGGCGCGCACCAGGCGGTCGGCGGGCCAGTCGACCTCGGTCGCCAGGCCGCCGGCATCGGAGATGCCCAGCACCCGGGCGCGCGCGCAGCGCTGCTCGGCACCCTCCCGGCACGCGTCGCAGCGGCCGCACGGCGCCAGCGGGTGCAGCAGCACGGGCGTGCCGGCCGGCGGCGCCCCCGGCGCGTCCCCCGGATCCACGACCGTCCCGGCGACCTCGTGGCCCGGGCGCAGCGGGTACGACGACCCCGGGGGCAGCTGCATCCCGTGGAGCAGGTGGAGGTCGGTGCCGCAGACCCCGCACGCGGCCACGCGCACGCGCGACCATCCTGGCCGCAGCGTGCCGGCCGTGGCTTCCCGGAGCGTCAGGCGACCTGGCTCGATCTCGACGAATCGCATCAATTGAGTATCATGATGTGCATGGACTTCGATCTCAAGCGCGACGCACGAGGAGCACGGACATGGAGGGGCTGACGCTCTCAGGACGGACCGCGCTCGTCACCGGCGGGGCCGGTGGGCTGGGCTCGGCGATCGTCGAGGAGCTCGCGGCGCTGGGCGCGCGGGTGCTCGTCGCCGACCTCGACTCCGACGGCGCGGAACGGGTCGCCTCGAAGTACGGGGATGCGACCGCCTACGCGGTGGACCTCGCCGATCCCTGCCGCGATCGAGGAGCTCGTGGCACGGGTCGACGCCCCCGTCGACGTGCTGGTCAACAACGCGGGCTGGGACAAGGTCGAGCCGTTCGTGGACTCTCAGCCCGCGACCTGGGACAAGGTCATCGCGATCAACTTCCGGGCCCCGGTCCAGCTCACGCACGCGTTCCTGCCGGGGATGCTCGAGCGCGGCTGGGGGCGGCTGCTGTTCCTGTCCTCCGATGCGGCGCGCGTCGGGTCGACGGGGGAGGCGGTCTACGCAGGGTGCAAGGCGGGGCTGATCGGGTTTGCCAAGACCGTCGCCCGGGAGAGCGCCCGCAAGGGAGTGACGAGCAATGCCGTGTGCCCCGGACCCTCGGACACGCCGATGCTGCGCGAGATCGCCGGCGACAACCCCAAGCTCGTCGAGGCCCTGCAGCGCTCGATCCCGGTCGGCCGCCTGGCCCAGCCGTCCGACATCGCGGGGCTGGTGGCGTTCCTCGCCAGCGAGCGCGCCGCCTACCTCACCGGGCAGACCTACAGCGTGAGCGGCGGCCTGACCATGGTTTAACCGGCCGCGTCGAGGACGTGGCGGGCCACGACCAGCTGCTGGATCTCCTGGGTGCCCTCCTCGAACCAGAAGCCGCGCGCGTCGCGGTAGATGCGCGAGATCGCCGCGTCGTTGGTGTAGCCGTAGCCGCCGTGCACGCGCAGGGAGAGGTCGGTGACCCGGCCGACCATGTTGAGGCAGTAGAGCTTCGCGATCGCTGCCTGCGCGGTGTAGTCCTCGCCCGCGTCGGCCAGCTCTGCGGCGTCGCGGACCAGGCCGCGGCCGGCGGAGACGTCGGCGCGCATGTCGGCGAGGTGGGCCTGGATCGCCTGGCGCTCGGCGATCGGGCGGCCGAAGGTGACCCGGCGCTTGGCGAACGCGACCGCCTCCGCCAGGGCCTGCTCGCCCATCCCGACCATGCACGCCGACAGCGAGATGCGCGAGTAGTCGAGGAACGACAGGCCGACCTCCAGGCCCTGGCCGACCTCGCCGAGGCGCAGCCCGTCGGCCATCTCCATGCCCTCGTAGCGCAGCCAGGCGTGGCCGGTGCCGTGCAGTCCCATCGCGTTCTGGCCGGTTTCGATCCCGAACCCGGGCGTGTCGCGCGGGAGGAGGAACGCCGTGAGCGAGTTCTTGCCGTGCGCGTCGTCGCTGGCCGCGATCAGCAGGAAGTGGGTGGCGCGGTCGGCGAACGTGATGAGGTGCTTCTCGCCGCTGATCCACCACGTGTCTCCGGAGCGCTCCGCGCGCGAGTGCAGGTCGCGCCCGGTGCCGCCGGCCTGCTCGGTGAACGCGAACGCCACGACGGCGTCGCCCGTCGGGATGGCGGAGACGATCGCCGCCTGGTCGGGCCGCCCGAAGCGCGCCACCGGCCGCCACGTCCCGTTCGTGAGGTGCACGAGCATCCGCCCGGCGCCGGGCCCGGCGGCGCTGGCCTCGAGGTAGGGCAGCAGCTCCGCGATCGAAAGGTCCCAGCCGCCGTGCTCGGCCGGGAGCGTCAGGCGGTAGCAGCCGAGCTCGGCAGCGCGCTCGAGGATGCGGTCGGGGATGCGTTCGGTGGCCTCGATCTCCGGCGCCGCGGCGAGCACCTCGCCGGTGAAGAACGCGCGGAACTCCTCGACGGTCGGGGGTGTAGATCTCGACATACCATCACCATAGATCATGGCGACCTGAACGACGAGGAGCAGTCGGATGGCCGAGGACTTGGCAGCAGTCCTGGAGGGTCACCTGCGGCCCGGCTGTCGCGTCGCGGTCGGTGACGGGGCCGGCGCGCCGGTAGGCCTGCTGCCCGCGCTGGCGCAGGCCGCGCGCGCGGTCGGCGGGGTGACGCTGCTGGTCGGGTGGTGCCTGCCGGGCCCGGATGACCCGTGGGCGGTGCTCGACGACGCCGCGGCCTTCCCCCGGGTGGAGGCGCTCATGGGCGGCTACGCCCTGCGGCGCCGGATCGAGTCGGGCCGCGTGGTCGCGCTGCCCGTGCGGATGGGTGTGGCCCCCAGCTGGCTGGCCACCGCGGTCCGGCCCGACGTGGCGGTGCTGGGGCTCACCACCGACGGCGCGTTCGGGACGGAGGTCGGGTGGCTGGCCGCCGCGGCGGAGGCCGCCGAGGTCGTGCTGGCCGAGGTCAACCACGACCTCCCGGCCGTCAGTGCCGAGCCACCCCTGCGCGGCGTGCACGTGATCGCCACGGCGGCGCGCCCGCCGCTCGCCGTCGCCGACGCGTCGACCGATCCCACCTGGCAGGCGATCGGCGCCCGCGTCGCTGCCCTGGTGCCCGAGGGTGCCTCCGTGCAGGTCGGGCCGGGTGCGGTCGGGCGCGCCGTGCTCGACGCGCTGACGGTGCCCGTGCACATCGACTCGGGCGTGCTGGTCGACGCCGTGGTGGACCTCGACGCCCGTGGCCTCCTGCTCGAGGCGCCCAGCGCCGCGTACGTCGTCGGCGCGGCGCGGCTGTACCGCTGGGCGCAGGGGCGCCCCATCGCCCGGCGGGTGGAGCACACCCACGACGCGTCGCGGCTCGCCGCGCTGCCGTTCGTGGCCGTCAACACCGCGCTCGAGGTCGACGTGACCGGGCAGGTCAACGTCGAGTCCATCCACGGCGCCGCGGTCGGCGGCATCGGCGGGCACCCCGACTACGCCGCGGCGGCCGCCCGCAGCGTCGCCGGGCTGAGCGTCATCGCGCTTCCCAGCCGCCGGCGCGGCCTGCCCACCCTGGTCGAGCGCCTGAGCGCTCCGGTGTCGACGCTGCGCGGGGACGTCGACGTGGTGGTGACCGAGCTGGGGATTGCCGACCTCCGCGGGCGCAGCGACACCGAGCGCGCCGCCGTGCTCGCGGAGGCGTTCGGCATCTCCTCGCGCTAGCGCACCGGCGACGAATCGAGCTTGAACACGTTGCGCGCCGCGCCGCCCAGCACCAGCTCGCGGGCGGCGTCGCGCATCTCGATCTTGCCGATCGCGGCGACGGCCTCGCCGTGGTCCATCACCGGCCAGTCAGTCCCGAACAGCACCTTGCCCTTGCCGCGGGAGTTCGCGAAGGCCACGAGCGCGGGGTCCCAGTAGCGCGGGTGGTGCGCCGACGTCCCGATGTAGACGTTGCTGTGCTTCCACGCGAGCGCGACGAGCTCCTCGACCCACGGCCAGCCGGTGTGCGCCGCGACGAACGTCAGCTCCGGGAACTCCAGGGCGATGTCGTCGATCAGCAGCGGGCGGCCGGCGGCCGACGGCATGCGCTCGGCGGAGTGGCCGACCTGCGCGACGACGGGGACGCCGAGCTCCGCGCACTTGGCGTAGAACGGGTAGTAGCGCCGATGGTTGAGCTCCAGCCCGTACCCGTAGGGGTGCAGGTGCGCCCCGACGAACGGACCCTCGCGCACCCATCGGTCCAGGCGCATCACCCCCGTCATGCCCTCCCAGGGGTTGATCCCGACCAGGCCGAACACGCGCCCCGGCGCCTCCTCGGCGAGCGCCGCGACCTCCTCTTCGCTCACGTCCCACAGCAGCTGACGCGTGGACCAGGAGGCCATCTTCGCGGCGGGGACGAGCACGGCGTCCATCCCGGCCGCGTCGAGGTACTCCACGAACTCCGGCGTGGACCGGCCGACGATCTTGTCCTCCAGACCCCACCAGCGCACGACGTCGGCGACCTCGGGCGGGTCCTGGAACGTCTTCTTCAGCCCCTCGGGGGTGTAGATGTTGCACCAGTAGTCGATCGCTCCCATGCCTGCTGCTCCTGTCGAAGAGGGTCTCGCCATTGCGGAGATCAATGGTTACAATAGTGATGAATAGCCCCGGAGTCCATGGCGGTGTGACCACGATGACGCCCCTGGAAGCGACCCGCGCGACCCCGCCGGTCCGACTCGCCGCGCTGGCCGTCTACGAGCCGGCGTGGGCCGACGTCAACGGAGCGCGCCGCCCGGGCGTCGACGAGGACGTGACCACGCTCGCCGTCGCCGCCGGCCGCCTGCTCGGCGAGCATGACGTGGGGCGCGTCGTGCTGGTCACGACCGATCCCGGGTACTTGGAGGGCTTCCCGGACGCGGTGGTCGCCGCGGGGCTGGGGCTGCCGCTCTCGACCCCGGTCGCCATTCGCGTCGGCGGCGCCCCCGCCGCCGTGGACGCCGTGCTGTCCGCGCCCGGCGGGACGCTCGTGGTGGCGGTGACCACTGCGCCGCCCGCGTGCGCGGTGGCGGCGCTCGTGGACGCCGGCGGCAGCCTGGAGCTGTGCCCGGCCGGTGCCGTCACCGGGTACCTGCCGACCAGGGTGCGCACCACGGCGGGAGCCACGGCGTTCTACGAGGACGCCCGGCTCGAGCGCGAGCGCGGCGTCGGCCCCGCGGTGGCCACGCTCGCGGCCGGTGCGGACACCGTCGCGCTGGCCGGGCGACCCCGCCGGCGCGTTGCGCCGCGCGCTGCCGCGCGTCGCCCCGGTCCACTGCCGCGGCGCGGCGGGCGGGCTGCTGGCGCTCGCGCGCCTCGCGGGTAGGGACGGGGAGGGCGGGTCGTCGCCGTGGACGGCCCGCGGGCTGTTGCGGCCGACGTGCGCGGGTCACTGGCGGTGGCCCGCGCAGCGCGGGTCGCGGTCGCGGTGGCGGACGGGCCGGGCGCCGGCGTGGCAGGCGCGATCGGGCTGTCGCTGCCCGCGCTGGACCGGGCCTTCGAGGCGAAGATCGGCCTGCTCGCGACCGCCTGCACCTGCGACGCGCTCCATCACCCGCCGCGCGAGGTGTGCCCGGAGTGCGGGGACGCCCTCGACGGACGGCCGCTGGTGGCGCTGCCGCGGCGCGGCGAGGTGTACTCGGTGGTCACGATCCGCACGCCGGTGCCCGGCGTGCCGGGGCCGTACAGCCTCGCCGTGGTGCAGCTCGACGGCGTCGCGGTCCGGCTGCTCGCGCCGGTCGCGGACGCGCGGCCCGGCAGCGCCCGCATCGGCGACCGCGGCGAGCTCGTGCTGCGGCGCGTCGCGATGCGCGAGGGCGTCCCCGACTACGGCTACGCGTTCCGTCCGGACGAACAGGAGCAGCGGTGAGAGAGGTCGCGCTGGTCGGTGCCGGGATGATCCCGTTCGGCGAGCTGTTCGACCAGGGCATGAAGCAGATGCTGCCGCGAGCGCTCGCCGCGGCGCTGGCGTCGGTGGACAAGGGGATGCGGCGCAGCGAGCTGCAGGCGGCGTGGTTCGGCCAGCTCGGCACAGCGGACGGCTTCCCCGCCGGCGTGCTCGCCGACTCGACCGGCCTGCTGGACATCCCGGTCACGCGCGTGGAGAACCAGTGCGCGACCGGCAACGACGCGCTGCGCAACGCGGCCCTCGCGGTGTCCAGCGGCGCGTTCGACGTCGCGCTCGTGATCGGCGCCGACAAGCTCCGCGACACGTCGTCGCGCACCACGTTCTGGGACTGGATGGGGATGGCGCGCGACGCCGCGTGGGACTACCCCCTGGGGTTGATCGCGCCGGCGAACTTCGCCCTGCACGTTGCCCGCTTCATGCACGAGTGCGACGTGCAGCCCGAGCACCTCGCGATGGTCGCCGTCAAGAACCACCACAACGCCGTCACGAACCCGGTGGCCCAGCTGCGCTTCGAGGTGACGGTGGAGCAGGTCCTCGCCGCCCCGCGCGTCGTCGAGCCGTTCGGGGTGCTCGACTGCACCCCGCAGAGCGACGGCGCGGCCGCGGTCATCGTCGCGGCGCGGGACGTCGTCGACCGCTACACCGACCGGCCGGTGTGGGTCCGTGGCACCGGGCTGGGCGTGGACCGGGTGATGCACCAGCACAAGGCCGATCTGTCGACGTTCGCGGCGACCACCAAGGCAGCGCGCCAGGCCTACGCGATGGCCGGCATCGGTCCCGGCGACGTCGACGTCGCCGAGGTCCACGACTGCTTCTCGGGTGTCGAGCTGATGGACTACGAGGACCTCGGGTTCTGCGGGCGGGGCGAGGCCAAGGTCCTCATCAGCGAGGGCGCGACCACGTTGCAGGGCCGGCTGCCCGTGAACCCCAGCGGCGGGTTGAAGGCCAAGGGCCACCCGCCGGGCGCCACCGGGGTAGCGCAGTGCGTCGAGCTGTTCGAGCAGCTGCGCGGCCACGCCGCCAACCAGATCGACTCGCCGCGCTGGGCGCTGGCCCACAACGTCGGCGGCCCGACCGCCGTGTCCGCGGTCACGATCCTCGAGGCCGCGGGTGGGTGACCTCGACGGGCAGGTTGCCGTGGTGACCGGTGGGGCACAGGGGGTCGGGCTGGCGGTCGCGGCGGCGCTGGCGCGCGCGGGCGCGCACGGCGTGGTGGCCGACCTGAACAGCGAGGCGGCCGAGGCCGCCGCGGCGGGGCTGCGCGAGCAGGGCCTGACTGCGTCCGCGGTCGCCGTGGACGTCGCCGACGAGGCCAGTGTGGTGGCGCTGGCGGACAGCGCGGCGGCGCTCGGGTCGCTCGGGGTGTGGGTCAACAACGCCGGCGTCACGCGGACGGCGATGCTCCACAAGCTGTCGGTGGCCGACTTCGACCTCGTGATGGCCGTGCACGCGCGCGGCACGTTCCTGGGCATCCGCGAGGCCGCGGTCCGGATGATCGACGGTGGCCAGGGGGGCGCGATCATCAACGTGACCTCGTCCGCGGGGCTGCAGGGCACGATCGGCCAGATCAACTACGCAGGCGCCAAGGGCGCGATCGTCGCGATGACGAAGTCGGCCGCGAAGGAGCTCGCGCGCCACCGCATCCGCGTGAACGCGGTCGCGCCGCTGGCGGCCACGCCCATGACCGAGATCATCCGCAGCGATGAGAAGTTCCGCGACCGCTACCTCGCGCAGATCCCGCTCGGGCGCTTCGGCGAGCCCGACGAGGTCGCCGTCGCGTTCGCGTTCCTCGCCTCGCCCGGCGCCGCGTACGTCACCGGCCAGGTGCTGTGCATCGACGGCGGCATGTACATGGCCAGCTAGCGCCGGTGGACCTCCGCCTCGACGACCGTGAGCTCGACTTCCAGGAGCGCCTGCGCGCGTGGCTGGACGCCACGCCCGTGCCCGAGGGGCTGCGCGACTTCGGGTCGACCCCCACCGCCGAGGACATCGGCCCCGCGCGCGCGTGGCAGCGGCTCCTGCACGACGGCGGCTGGGCCGGCCTGTCGTGGCCCCAGGGGAGCGGCGGCGCGGCGGCCACGCCCGTCGAGCAGGCGCTGTTCGCCGAGGAGCTCGCGGCCCGCGGGCTGCCGCGGCAGGCGAGCTTCGTCAGCGTCGAGCTCGCGGGGCCGGCGGTGATCGCGCACGGCACCGACGAGCAGCGTGCGACGTTCCTGCCGCCGATGCTCACCGGCGAGCACGTGTGGTGCCAGCTGTTCAGCGAGCCCGGCGCCGGGTCCGACCTCGCCGCCCTGGCGGCGCGTGCCGCACCCGTGGGCGACGGCTGGGCCGTCACCGGGCAGAAGGTGTGGACGAGCGGGGCGCACTACGCCGATCTCGGACTGCTCCTCGCGCGCACCGGCGGGCCGGGTCACGGCGGCATCACCTGCTTCGTCCTCCCCATGGACCGTCCCGGCATCGAGGTGCGCCCGATCCGCCAGCTCGACGGCGAGGAGAAGTTCAACGAGGTGTTCCTCGACGGAGTGCAGGTCGGTCCCGCCGACGTGCTGGGCTCTGTGGACGGTGGCTGGCACGTGGCGGTGTCGATCCTCGGGCGCGAGCGCCGCATGCTCGGGTCGGTCGCGATCGCGCTGCGCACGGCGCTGGCGGAGCTCACCGCCCTCGTCGCCGGCGACGCGGCGCTGCGGCGCCGCTGGGCGGCGCTCGCGGTCGACGTCGAGCTGCTGCGCTGGACGTGGCTGCGGTTGCTGGCCGACGAACGCGGGCCGGCGGACCCACGCACGTCGGCGCTCAAGCTGACCGCCTCGCGGCTGCAGCGCGAGGTGCCCGACCTGGCGCGGGACGCGTGGGGCCTGGCGTTCCTGACCGACCCCGCCGCGGAGGCCTGGCAGGCCCGGCTGCTCGCCGCGTTCGGCGCGAGCATCGCGGGCGGCACCTCGGAGATCCAGCGCACGATCCTCGCGACGCGCGTGCTCGCGCTGCCGCGGTGAGGCAGTCGTGGACTTCGGCCTGACCGAGGAGCAGGTCGCGCTGCGGGCGACGCTCGCGGCGTTCCTCGTGGCGCGGGCCCCGGTGGGCGGCGCCCGGGCCGCGCTCGACGGCGGCGCGGCCTTCGACCCGGCGGTCTGGCGGGAGCTGGCCGGCGACCTGGGGATCGCCGGGCTCGACGTGCCGGAGGAGCTCGGCGGCGCGGGCGGGTCGACCCTCGACCTGGTGGTCGCCGCCGAGGTGCTCGGCGCCGGCCTCTACGGCGGCCCGTTCCTCGCCACGACCGGCCTCGCGGTCGGCGCGCTGCTGGAGGCCGGCGCCGACGAGACGGTGGGCCGCCTCGTGGCCGGCGAGCGGGTCGCGGCGCTGGTCGACGGCGACGTCCGCGTGCGGGACGGGCGCGTGCTCGACGGTGCCGCCGACCGCGTGCTCCATGGTGCGACCGCCGACGTGCTCGTGGTCGTCGCGCGGGATCCCGCGGACCGCGAGGTCCTGGCGCTCGTGGACGCCGCCGCGGCCGAGATCGTCCCGCGCAGGACACTCGACGCCACGCGCCCGCTCGCGGGCGTGGCGTTCGCCGCGACGGCGGCGGCGGTGGTCGGGCCGCTCGCCGGGGGCGGCTGGCGGGACCGGGCGGCTGCGGTCCTCGCGGCCGAGGCGCTGGGCAACGCGACGGCGGCCTTCGACTCGATCCTCGCCCATCTGCGCACGCGCGAGCAGTTCGGCCGGCCGATCGGTGCCTTCCAGGCGCTGCAGCACCGCTGCGCCGACCTCGGCGTGCAGCTCGAGCTCGCGCGCACGGCGGTGCTGCTGGCTGCCTGGGAGGTCGCGACCGGCGGCGCGCGCGCCCGGTTCGCGGCCGCGGCCGCACTGATCGCCGCGGGTCGTGCCGCGCACGACGTCGCGCGGGCGTCCGTGCAGCTCCACGGCGGCCTGGGGTTCACGTGGGAGCACGACGCCCACCTGCGCCTGCGCCGCGCCGAGGTGGACCGGCTCCTGCTCGCGGGCGAGGGCGAGCTGCTCGACCGCTGCTTCGCCGCAAGCGGCAGCTAACGGACCAGCTGGTAGCCGTGGGCCTCGCGGTCCCAGGTGTCGTCGGTGAGCCCCTCGGCGCGGAGCTGGTGCTTCTCGACGCGCTGGGAGGTGTTGCGGGGCAGCGTCTCGACCATGCGGACGTAGCGTGGAACGGCGTAGTAGGGCAGCCGGGTCTGGCAGTGGTCGAGGAGCGCGACCGGGTCGATCGCCGAGCGCGGGACGATGAGCGCGAGGACCTCCTCGCCGCTGATGTCGTCGGGGACGCCGATCACCGCGACCTCGGCGACGGCGGGGTGGTCCTCGAGCACGGTCTCGACCTCGAAGGCGCTGACGTTCTCCCCGCGCCGGCGGATCGCGTCCTTCTTGCGGCCGACGAAGTGCAGATAGCCGTCCTCGTCGAAGGTGCCGAGGTCGCCGGTGTGGAACCAGAGGTTGCGGAACGCCGCGAGGGTCTCCTCGGGCATCCCGACGTACTCCTCGATCATGATGTGCGGCTGGCTGGGGCGGGCGACGATCTCGCCGACCTCCCCGGGCGGGAGGGCGTGGTCCTCGTCGTCGTGGATCTCGACCTCGCAGTCGTCGAGGATCGTCCCGCAGGTGCCGGGCTTGTACGCCTCCTCCCGGTTCATCGTGACCATGCCGGTCTCGGTCATGCCGTACAGCTCGAAGAGCTTGAGGCCGAAGCGGGCCTCGAAGGCCTCGGCGATCGGCAGCGGCGCGCCGGCGCCGTAGGCCGTGTGCACGGCGTGGTCCCGGTCGCCGGGCTTCTCGGGCTGCTTGAGCAGGATCGTGAGCAGCGAGCCCAGGTAGTGGATCGCGGTGACACCCTCGGCCGCGCAGTCCTCCCAGAAGCGGCTGGCGGAGAACTTCTGGCGGATCACGACCTCGGCGTCGATGAGCATGGCCGCCAGCGTCGAGACGTACCGCGCGGCGACGTGGAAGAGCGGGAACGTGGTGAAGAGCACGTCGCCCGCGCGCAGGCCGGCGGCGCCGGAGACCGAGCGCGCGAGGCGGACGTTGGCGCTGTGGGTGAGCACCACGCCCTTCGAGGGTCCGGTCGTGCCCGAGGTGAAGAGGATCGCCGAGCGGTCGTAGGTGCTCACGTGCACGTCCGGCGGCTTGGCGGGGCCGGACGCGACGAAGTCGTCGAAGCCGACGACCTCGAGGTCGCCGGCGTCGGCGGCCGGCGCATCGCCGACCACGACGAGCGTGCGCAGGTCAGGCAGCCCGTCCGCCGCCGCCGCGACGCGCTCGACCAGTGGTGCGTCGACGACCGCGAGACGGCAGCCGCTGAGCCGCAGCGCGTGGCGCAGAGGGTCGCCGCGCAGGCTGGTGTGCAGCGGGACCTCGACCATGCCGAGCCTGGCCATGCCCACCCAGGTGTCGAGGAACGGTGGGCCGTTGGGCAGCAGCACCGCGGCGCGGTCGCCGTGCTCCATCCCCGCCGCAGCGAGGGCGGCGGCCACGCGATCACTACGTGCGTCGAGCTCGCCGTAGGTCACCGCGGTGTCGGCGAAGCGCACAATCCGGCGGTCGGGCTGCTCGCGCGCCCGTGCCCGCACGACGGCGCCCATGGTCTCCTCCACACCCGGAATCTACCAAACGGTCGGTTGAAACCATCCGCAGGGTTCGGGTAGGTTCGACCGTCGTGGGGATGCGCTTGCTGCTCGTCGTGGTGGCCGCGCTGTGGGGGCTTCAGTTCGTCGCGAACCACGAGCTCCTGGTGACGCTCGACCCGGTGCAGCTGGTGACGTTGCGCTACACGATCGTGGCGCTGGTCTTCATCCCCGTGCTCTTCTTCCGTGCGAGCTCGCGGCCGCGGCTGTCGCGGCGGGAGTGGGGGCTGGTGCTGGGGAGCGCGGTGACCGCGGTGCCGCTGTCGCAGCTTCCCGTCAGCCAGGGCTACCACTTCCTCTCGCCGGCGTTGATCAGCGTCCTGGTCAGCACCGCGCCGGGCTTCGTCGCGCTGATGGCGGTGCTCTTCCTCCACGAGCGCGTGTCCGGGCTGCAGGTCACCGGGCTGCTGGTCGCCCTCGCCGGCGCTGGCACGGTGGTGCTCTTCGCCACGGGCCAGGGCAGCGAGCTGGCGGTCTCCAACCCGCTCGGGGCCGCCATCGTGCTGCTGACCCCGCTGTTCTGGGCTGCCTACACCGTGATCAGCAAGCCGCTGGCGGTGGCGCACGGGCCGATGAACGCCGTCGGCCTGGCGCTGATCGTCGGGGCGGCCCTGCTCTCGCCGTTCCTGCCCCACGCGCTGGCGGACGTCGGGGAGCTGACCGCCACGCAGTGGTGGTGGATGGCCTACCTCGTCGTCCCCGGGACGATCGTCACCTACATCGTCTGGTTCGCCGCGCTGCGCAAGCTCTCGGCGACCGCGACGGGGGCGACGATGTACCTCGTGCCGGTCTTTGCCCTGGGGTGGAGCGCGCTGATCCTCAGTGAGCGGCCCACCCCGGTCGGCCTCTTCGGCACGATGCTGATCCTGGTCGGCGTCGCCCTGACCCAGTTCGCGCCCAAGCGGGCGAGCATCCCCCTGCCCGAACCCCTGGAGGTCCCCTACTGATGATCACGCGCCTCGGCATGGCCCCGCGGCTGCCCGGCAGCAGCGTCGAGCAGTTCCAGCACCACTACCGCACCTCGCACGGCGGCGTCGCCGGGCAGATCCCGAACCTCCGCGCCTACGTGCAGTACCACGCGGTGCTGGTCGACGGGCGGCCGGTCTTCGGCTATCCGGGCTTCGACGCCTGCTCGACGCTGGAGTTCGACTCGATCGAGGACATGGACGAGGGCTTCGCGTCGGAGACCTACCAGTCCGCGGTCCGCGCCGACGAGGACGCCTTCATCCGCAAGGCCGGGTTCAGCATGTTCCTCGGCGACCGCGTCGTGGTGGTGGACGGCGAGCCCGGCGACGACGCGGTCGTGCTCCTGACCCTCCGCCGCCACCACGCGGCCGCGACCCGCGCGGACTTCTACGAGGTCTTCGGCGGTGCCTACGCGGACGCCGTCGCCGCCACCGGGCCGCTGCGCTACGAGCAGCTGCGCGGGCTGGACATCCCGCGCACGGGCCGCGAGGTCCAAGCTTGCGACGGCGTCGAGCTGCGCTGGTTCGCCTCGGTCGACAAGGTCACCGGCGACACCGGCGCCGAGACCGAGCTGGCCGGTGTGGCCCTCGGCACGGAGCGTCTCCTCGCCCGACCGAACCGCGTGCTGTGACCTGACCCGCTAGACGAAGGGGCTCGCGGCCCGGCCCTCCCACCAGGCCTCGAACAGCGGCTGGCGGGCGGTGTCGACCAGCTCGACCAGGACGCCGGACGGGAGGCGGTGGTAGGCGCCGTTCACCGGGCGACCGTCCGGGCTGGGGTTGGTCATGACCAGCTCGAGCCCCTCGGACGACATGCGCTCGGAGTCCGCGGTCAGGTCGTCGGACCAGAAGCCCAGGTGGTGGACCGAGGTGGCAGGGGCCGGCTGCTCGACCCACAGGGTGTCGGGCACGGCCTGGATGAGCTCCAGGCGGTGCGGTTGCGTGGAGTACGTGAAGCGCAGCCCCGGCATCCGGAAGGGGCTGCCGAACAGGATCATGTCCCACGCCTCGCGGTCGACGACGTCGAGCCAGACGTAGCCCGCGGCGGCGGTCAGCTCCGCCATCGACGCGTTGACGTCGGGGACCACGATCCCCGTGTGGAAGCAGTCGAGCACCGTCATACGGAACGTTCCCTTCCCTGCCAGTGCGGGTCGCGCAGGATGCGCTTGAGGACCTTGCCGGTCGTGCCCTTCGGGAGCTCGTCGGCGAACTCCACGACCTTGGGCTTCATGTAGGAGCCGGCGTGCGCGCGGACGACCTCGACGATCTCGTCGGCGCTCGCGGTCGTGCCCTGGCGGAGCACGACGGTGGCCATGACCGCCTCGCCCCACTGCGCGTCGGGGATCCCGTAGACCGCGCTCTCCAGCACCGCGGGATGCCGGGCGATCGCGTTCTCGACCTGGGCGGGGTAGATGTTCTCGCCGCCGCTGATGATCATGTCCTTGGCGCGGTCGAGGATGAACAGGTAGCCCTCGGCGTCCCAGCAGGCCAGGTCGCCCGTGTGCAGCCAGCCGTCGCGCAGCGTCTGCGCGGTCGCTTCGGGCATGTCCCAGTAGCGCAGCATGTTGGCGTCGCTGCGGCAGACGATCTCCCCGACGCTCGCGCCGTCACGGGGGACCGGGATGCCGTCGTCGTCGACCACGCGCAGCGAGGTGAAGCGCGCCTCGCGGCCGCATGAGCGCAGCAGGTGGACGTTGACGCCCTTCACCGCGTCGCGGTGCTCCTGCGCGCCCAGGAAGCTCATCGGTCCGCCCTCGGTCTGCCCGAAGCTCTGCTCGATGTCGCAGGGCAGCGCCTCCAGCGCGCGGCGCACGACCGCTTCCGGCATCGGCCCGCCGCCGTACTGCAGCCGCCGCAGGCTGGACAGGTCGAAGCTGCCGAAGTCCGCGACGTCGAGCATGTAGTTGAGCATCACGGTGATCGCGAGCAGCCCGCTGACGCGCTCCTGCTCGATGACCTCCAGCGCGCCGCGCGGCGTGAAGTTCATGAGCACCACCGGGCGGCCGTGGCTCAGCACGTTCATGGCCAGCACGACCGGGATGTGGAACATCTGGCCGGTGAGGAGGTAGACGTCGCTCGGCCTCACGCGCTCCGCGCCGTCCTGGTTGAGCATCCCGGTGAACGCCGAGCGGTGGGTGTGCAGCGAGCCCTTGGAGATCCCGCTGGTCCCGCCCGAGTAGAGGATGAAGAGCGGGTCGTCGTCGCCGATGTCCTGCTGCCACGGCGCAGGGTCGGCGGGAGCGGCGGCCAGCAGGTCCTCGAGCTCGGAGTCCGCGCCCGGCTGGAAGCGCACGAACCGTGGGATGTCGCAGTCGCGCTGCAGCGCCTCGGCCTCGGCGTCGAACTCGTCGGAGAACAGCAGCACCCTGGGCTTCGCGCCGTTCAGGATGGTCGCCAGCTCCGGCACCGCGACGCGCCAGTTCAGCGGTTGCGTCACGGTCCCGGCCTTGCCGCTGGCGTAGTAGAGCTGCAGGTACTCCGCGCAGTTGCGCGACAGCACCGCAACGCGGTCGCCGGCGCCGCAGCCCAGCGGACCGCGCAGCACGTGCGCAAGGCGGTCCGCGCGTTCGAGCAGTCCTGCATGGGTGGTTCGGCGGCCGCTGTCGGCATCGACGACGGCATCGCCGCCCGGGTTGCGGAAGGCGTTGCGGTCGAGGACGTCGGCGATGTTCACGGCCGCGCGAGCCTATCGAATCTACCAACCGTTTGGTAGAGTCCGCTCATGCTGGAGTTCACCCTCACCGAAGAGCAGCAGGCGCTCCGCGAGCTGGCGGGCAAGGTCGCCGACGACATCTACGCGCCGCTGATCCTGGAGTGGGACCGCGACGGCACCTTCGCGCCCGATACGGAGCGCAAGCGCCTCGCGGAGCTGGGGTTCCTCGGGATCACCCTCCCCGAGGAGTACGGCGGCAGCGCCAGCCCGCTGCTGGACGCGCTGCTGGTGATCGAGGAGCTGGCGAAGCGCAACCAGATCATCGCGTTCCAGGTCTTCGAGTCCAACACCGGCCCGACGCGCGTCATCGAGCTGTTCGGCACCGAGGAGCAGAAGGCCCGCTTCCTCCCCCCGATCATCAACGGCGACAAGACGCTGGCGGTTGCGATCTCCGAGCCCGACGCCGGCTCCGCCGCCACCGACATGACCACCACCGCGCGCCTGGACGGCGACGAGTACGTGATCAACGGCATGAAGCGCTGGTGCTCCGGCGGCGGGCACGCCGAGCACTACCTCGTCTACGTCCGGGCCAACGACGAGACCGGAGCCCGGTCCATCGGCGCGATCGTGGTCGACGGCGACGCGCCGGGCCTGACGTACGGGCCGCAGGAGCGGCTGCTCGGCTTCCACGGGATCCCGTCGGCGGACATGTTCTTCGACGACGTCCGCGTCCCGGTGGAAAATCTCATCATCCCGGCCGGCGGGTTCAAGAAGCTGATGTCGGCGTTCTCGATCGAGCGGCTGGGCAACTCCACGATGTCGCTGGCGATCGCCCAGGCCTGCCTTGACCGCACCGCCGCCTACGTCCAGGAGCGCAAGCAGTTCGGCAAGGCGATCATCGAGTTCCAGACCGTCCAGACCCAGCTGGCCGACATGATCATCGGTGTCGAGACCATCCGCCTGCTGAACTGGCGCGCCGCCGCGAAGGCCGGCCACGGCACCCCCGACCCGTTCGAGGCCTCGGTCGCGAAGTGCCACGCGAACGAGACGGCCAAGAAGGTCTCCGACCTGGCCATCCAGCTCCACGGCGGCTACGGCTACCACCCCGAGTACCACGTCGAGCGCATGCACCGTGACGCCCACGGCTGGGCCCTGGGCGGCGGCACCCCGACGATCCAGCGCACCCGCATCGTCTCCACCTACCTGGGCCGCAACTTCGACCAGCGCCGCTGACCAGCCGACAACCACCCCGACGCGGCGCCGGGGACGGGGTGGCTCGCAGCAGTTCCCTCTCACGGGTACTGCTGCGACGCACCCCCCAAGAGCGTGCCGGTCCGCGAGGCCCCGGTTGGCTCGGGTACCGCTCAGGCGGCGGACGCGAGCGCCCGACGGATCGTCGCCACGACGTAGTCCGGCCGCGTGATGATGTCGAGGTAGGTGAAGACCAGGACGCGATAGCCGGCCACGGTCAGGTCGTTGTTGCGACGGCTGTCGTTCCGCCGGGAATCCACAAGGTCGTGGAAACGCAGGCCGTTCAGCTCCACGACGATGTCGGGCGGCCACCATGCGTCGGCGAAGGCCGTCCGCCGACCGGCGACACGGATCTCGTGGTTGAAGCGCGCCGGTGGTAGTCCAGCCACCGCGAAGACCGACGCGGAAGTCCGCTCCAGCCAGGAGCGGAAGTCCGCTTCCGCGCCAGGCGCTGTCGCTCGTGCGATCGTGGCGACGCCCGCGCCGCGCCCGCAGGCAAGCGCGACTGCGCGCGAGTGGATGCGCTGTCGATCAGCGATTCGGCGGCCTACCGCGTCGTCCAGCATGGCGAGCACGTCGACGTTCGCCACGCGCCCGGTGGCGAGGTCGATGATGGTGCGCTCGCCGCTGGAGCAACGCAGGCCATCGACGATCTTGACGTCTTGGGCTACCAAGCCGCGCGCGGTGTGGACGATGACGTCACCCCGGCGCCGGGGACGGCCGGTCCCGGGGCGGGTGACGTGGATCGCGTCGTAGGTCGCCACTCGCTCCAGTCCGTGCAGCGCCGCGGCCGTCTGGCGCGACGCCATCAGGTGCGGGTTGTCAGCCAGCGCTTCCCGGATGCTGACGCGCCAGCCCGTCGGGGCGCCGCGCACCCGGAAGGTCCGTGGTTGCACCTGCACCCAGACCCCGCCCTGGACTCTGGCCATGATCTGCTCGCGGTCGTAGCCGGCAGCGCGTGCCTGGGCATAGGTGAACACGCCGTGCTGCCTTCGGCGATCGCCATGAGGTCGTCCATGAATCGAGTGGACACGGTCTGCGACGGGTGCGGCGGGCCCGCAGCTCCGCGTTGTGGATAACCGCGCCGCTCGGCGGGTGCGTCGCGGCAGTACCTCCCAGCGGGTACTGCTGCGACGCACCCCCCCGCCCGACCGTCGGCGCTGGGGCTCGCTACGTCCCGAGGAGGAGGGCGCGCAGCGGGTCGGGGACCGGGGTCTTCACACCGGCGGCGTCGATCGTGACCAGGGTGATGCGGCCCTCGCAGAGCAACGCCTCGTCGTCGCGGTGGACGAAGTCGAAGCGCAACGTCAACGACGACGTGCCGAGGTGCTCGAGGCGCATCTCGCAGCGGATCGGGTCGAAGACGCGAGCGGGGCGGTGGTAGGTGCACGAGGAGGCGCGGGCGACGGGGGAGGCGCCCCAGCGGGCGGTCATCTCGTCGGGACGAGCGTCGCTGACGTAGAGCCACTCGGTGTTGGTGCGCTCCATCCACGGGTAGTAGGTGGCGTAGTAGACGATCCCGGCCGGGTCGCACTCGCTGTACGCCAGGCGGAACTCGACCGCGTGCAGCACGTCGCCCACCGAACCTCCGAGCCATTGAGAAATCTACCGGTCGTTTGGTAGAATACGTCGACTTCGGCACCGGGAGGGTGAGCTGATGGCACGCGTCCACATCGACCACGTGTCCATGTGCGTCTGGGATCTCGAGCTGGCGATCCGTGACTGGACCGACATCCTCGAGGTGCTGTCGCCCGGGCACACGACCCAGCTGACCCGCGGGCAGGGCGCCGACGTGGTCGACGGCACCCCGATGATCTGGGCGACGTTCCAGAATCCGGACCCCTACGGCTGCTCGATCCAGCTGTGGGCAGCGGGGGCGGAGGACACCTGGGTGCAGAAGGTGCTGGGCAAGCGCGGGGAGTTTGTGCACCACATCGCGTTCCTGTCCGACGACTTCGGGCACACGGTGCAGGAGTGCAAGGACAAGGGCCTGCCCCTGTCCTACGAGAGCCACTCCAACCCCGACTCCCTGCCGTGGCTGCTGTGGAACTTCATCCCGGAGACCAAGACCCACGGCGCGCTGATCGAGCTGGCCACCCGCTACCAGGCGGTCGGGGACCGCTGGTTCCCGCACCCGGGCAACGCGGAGAACTCCGATCTCGAGAAGGAGCTGCGCGATCGCTACTACTGAGCCGAAGGACGTCAACGACCTGCTCGACGTCCGCGAGATCGAGCAGGTCTTCGTCCGCTACTTCGACCGCGTCGACGCCGGCGACCCCCAGGGCGCGGCGGCGATGTGCATCCCCGACGTCCGTGTCGAGATCATGACCGGCAAGGTCTACGAGAGCCGCGCGCACTTCGCCGCGGGCCTGGGCAAGGTGCTCGCGCAGTACGAGCGCACCAGTCACCACGTCAGCAACTTCACGATCACGCTGGACGGGGACACCGCGCACTCGCTGGCCTACGTCTACGCGTTCCACCGCATGAAGGCCGACGGCTCGACCTGGCACCTGTGGGGCCGCATCGACGACGACATGGTGCGCACCGACGAGGGCTGGAAGGTCTCCAAGCACGTCCTGCACGGCATCGACTCCCAGCCGCGCTGGGGCGCGATCGACGACGACTGGTACCGAGGGCACCCGGGGAGGCTGGTCTCGTGACCACCGCCGACGACAGCGGCGCAGAGCCGATCGGCCTGCTGCGCGGCAGCGGCGCGTCCCTCGGCCCGTTGGCGCTGCAGTACCCCGCGAAAGAGAAGTCCATGCTGCGGGTCATCCGCGCCCAGGCGCAGGCCCGCCCCGACCAGCCGTGGATCGTCTTCGACGGTACGGACGTGCTCACCTACGCCGACACCGACCGCCTGGTCAACACCGTCGCGAACGCGGTCCTGGAGACCGCGGGCAGCGGTGCGCACGTCGCGATGATGCTGCGCAACCAGATCGAGTTCCCGCCGACCTTCTACGGCGCCCAGGCCGCGGGCGGCGTGTGCGTGCCGCTCAACCCCGACGCGCGCGGGCCGCTGCTGCGCTACGTGCTCGACCACTCCGACGCCAGCGTGCTGGTCGCGCGCACCGACCTGCTCGCCACGTTCGAGGGGCTCACGGACCTGGCCGGGGTCAAGCTGGTGGTCGCGGTCGGCGAGGACACGAGCCCCCAGAGCATCCACGGCGTCCCGGTCACCACGTGGGACGCGTGGCTGGACGGCAGGAGCGCCGCGCCGCAGGCCGAGATCCCGCCGGCCGACCAGATGTGCCTGCTGCAGTTCACGTCGGGCACCACCGGCCGCCCCAAGGGCGCGATCTACACCCACCACTTCCTGCACCTGTTCGCCGCGCTCATGGCCGACAACCAGGAGTTCACCGCCGACGACATCCTCTTCACGCCGCTGCCGATCGCCCACGTGGCGGCGCTCCACCTGGTCAGCAACGCCGCGATGGTGGCCGGGGCGACCGCGCAGCTGCGCAGCAAGTTCTCGGCGACCGCGTACTGGCAGCAGGCCGCGGACTGCGGCGCGACTTGGTCGATCATCCTCGGGCCGATGGCCTCGATCATCCTCAAGAGCGTGCCGGAGGCGCCGGCCCACAAGGTGCGCGCGATGTACTGCGTGCCGGCCCCGCACGACAAGAAGGAGTTCGAGCAGCGCTACGGGATCACGATGTACTCCCAGGGCTTCGGGATGACCGAGATCTTCCCGATGCCCCCGACCACCCGGCCCTTCCCCGACCTGCCCGACAACGCCATGGGCATGCCGATGGACTGGATCGAGTACGGCGTGGTCGACGACTACGACAGCCTCCTGCCGCCCGACACGATCGGCGACCTGGTCTACCGCCCGCTGCTGCCGTTCGGGATGGTCAGCGGGTACTACAAGGCGCACGAGCAGACCGTCGCCGCGTTCAAGAACTTCATGTTCCACACCGGCGACCTCGCAACCTACGACGAGAACGGGATCCTGTACTTCCAGGGCCGCCGCAGCGAGCGCATCCGCCGTCGCGGTGAGAACGTCAGCGCGCTGGAGCTCGAGTTCGTCGCCCTGCAGCACCCCGCGATCCTGGAGTGCGCCTGCTACGGCGTGCCCTCACCGCTGGGCGAGGAGGACGTCAAGCTCGACGTGATCCTCAAGGAGGAGGTCGGCCTCGAGGAGTACCACGCCTGGCTGGTGCAGAACCTCCCCAAGTACATGGTCCCGCGCTACCTGGAGCGTCGCGACGCGTTCCCCAAGACGCTCAGCGAGCGCATCCAGAAGGTCGAGCTCGCCAAGGACTCCCTGGACCGGCCGGAGGTCGCAGACTTCGGCGACGAGCGCACCAAGGCCGCCGGCCGCGGACGGGTGTGACGGGCGTCACGTGAGCCTCGTCGGGCTGCTGCGCGGGACCGGCCCCGACCTCGGGCCCCTGATGCGGCGCTACCCCGCCGAGCAGCGCTGCATGCTGCGCGTCCTGGCGGACCGCGCAGCCAACCGGTCCGACCACCCGTGGCTGGTCTTCGACTCCACCGACGTCGTGACCTACCGGGCCGGGTACGAGACGGCGAACGCGGTCGGCCACGCGCTGCTCGAGCGCTTCGGTCGCGGCGCCCACCTCGGGCTGTTCCTGCGCAACCAGAAGGAGTTCATCCCCGCCTACTACGGCGCGCTCGCGGCCCGCGGTGTCGCCGTCCCGCTCAACTCCGACGCGCGCGGCCCGCTCCTGGAGGACGTGATCACCCGTTCGCGGGTGCGGGCGATCGTCGCGCGCGCAGACCTGCTGGGCCTGCTCGAGGAGCTGGACTCGCTGGGTGCCGTGGAGCTGGTGGTGGTCACCGGCGAAGGCGAGCGGCCCGAGAAGGTGCACGGCGCCGAGGTGATCGGCTGGGACGAGTGGCTCGCCGACCGCCCGCGGACGCCGCCGGTCGACGGCTTCCCAGGCCATGACGAGACCGCCCTCATCCAGTTCACCTCCGGCACGTCGGGGCTGCAGAAGGGTGCGGAGTACCCGCACCACTTCCTCTACCTGTACTCGGCTGCCGTCGCCGACTCCCTGGGCCACACGGCCGACGACGTGCTCTCGACCCCGCTGCCGTTCTCCCACGTGGCGGCCGTGCACATCGTCGCGAACGCCGCCCTCCAGGTGGGCGCCACCGCGCACCTCAAGAGCCGGTTCTCCGCCAGCCAGTACTGGCAGCAGCTGGCCGACGACGGCGTCACGTTCGGGATCATGTTCGGGCCGATGGCCGCGATGGTGATGAAGTCGTGTGAGCAGGCGCCGCCGCACCGCGTCCGCCAGCTCTTCTGCGTCCCGCCGCCACCCGAGCGCCTCGCCTTCGAGGAGCGCTACGGCGTCAAGCTCGTGTGGCAGGGCTACGGCATGACCGAGATCTACCCGCTGCCGATGCGCTCGGCCGCCAACACCATCGCCGGCGCACCCGACGACACCATCGGCTACCCGCCGACGTGGATGTCCTACGGCGTGGTCGACGACTTCGACCAGCTGCTCCCCGCCGGCGAGGTCGGCGAGCTGGTGTGGCGACCGCTGATCCCCTACGCGATGGTCAAGGGCTACTTCGAGGAGCCCGACCGCACGGCCGAGACGTTCCGCAACCTCATGTTCCACTCGGGCGACCTCGCCACGTACGACGAGGACGGCCTGCTGCACTACCTGGGCCGCAAGCACGACCGCATCCGCCACCTGGGCGAGAACATCAGCGCTTCCGAGCTGGAGTACGTCGCCCTGCGCCATCCGGCGGTCCTGGAGGCCGCGGTCTACGGCGTCCCGTCGCCGATCGGGGAGCAGGACGTCAAGCTCGATGTGATCCTCAGGGACCCGATCGCCCTACCGGACCTGCACGCCTGGCTGGAGGCCAACCTCCCGCGCTACATGGTCCCCCGCTACCTCGAGGCCCGCGACTCCTTCCCCAAGACGCCCAGCGAGCGCGTCGTGAAGTGGAAGCTCTCCGACCAGCCCCTCGACCGCCCCGAGGTGCTCGACGTCGGTGAGCGCAAGAAGCCGCGCCGCGCCTAGTCGGCGGGCCGCTTGAGGATCATCCCCGTGCGGCGGCAGGTGTGGACGATCTCGTCGCGCTGGTTGAGGCCGCGGTGCTCGAACCAGACGATGCCCATGTCGGGCCGGGACGAGGACTCGCGCTTGTCGAGGATCGTGGACTCCGCCCGCAGCGTGTCGCCGTGGAAGACCGGCTTGGGGAACGTGATCGACTCGTAGCCGAGGTTGCCCGCGGTCGTCCCGAACGTCAGCTCCGGCACGATCATCCCGCCGATCAGCGCCATCGTGAACAGGCTGTTGACGAGGCGGTGCCCGTGGATCGTGCTCTTGGCGAACTCCTCGTCGAGGTGCAGCGGCTGCACGTTCATCGTCAGCGACGTGAACAGCACGTTGTCCATCTCGGTGACCGTGCGGGTGAACGCGTGCTTGAACTCCGCCCCGATCTCCATCTCCTCGTACCAGAGACCGCGCACCGCTCAGCCCGCCATGTGCTCGAGCTCGTTGACCTGCGCCAGCCACTCGCGGGCGGTCTGCACGTGCGCGAGGTCGATGTGGCGGCCCTCGTAGACCAGGGCGCCGTGGCCCTCACGCTCGGCATCCTCGAACGCGGCCAGCAGGCCGCGGTAGAAGTCGATCTCGTCCTTGGTCGGCGAGTACGCGCGGTTGACGACCTCGACGTGCGAGGGGTGGATCACGATCTGCCCGCGGTAACCCAGACCGTGGCCGGCGCGGGCGAAGTCCTCCAGGCCTTCAAGGTCGTGGACGTCCTCCCACAGCCCGGTCAGCGCGTGCACGCCGGTGGCGCGGCAGGCCAGCAGCACCTTGCTGCGCAGGTAGAGGCTCTCGAGGCCCTCGGGCGTGAACGTGAACCCCACCTCGCGCGCCACGTCGGCGTGCCGGGCGGTCGCGCCGATCATCGCGCCGACGCGCGGTGACGCGCCGGGCAGCTCCTCGCAGCGCTGGATGGCCTCGACGGTCTCGGTCGGCACGATCATCTGCAGCCGGCCCTCGGCGAGGCTGTTGCACGACTCCGCGTGGTCGATGAGCGTCGCGTAGCGCACGACGTCGAGGGGACCGCGGATCTTCGGGCAGAAGAACCCGTCGAGGCCGTGGACCGCGACGGCCTCCATGTCCTGCCCGGTGTGGCGGGACTCCAGGGCGTTGGGCCGCACGAACACCCCGGGGCGCTCATCGAGCTGCGTGAGGTGGTGCAGCGACTCGGCGACCTGGTGGCGCGCGCGGGTCTTGAGCTCGGCGGGGACGGAGTCCTCGAGGTCGAGCACGATCGCGTCTGCGCCGGCGGTCAGGGCCTTGTCCACCCACGCCGGCTTGTGCCCAGGGACGAAGAGGACAGAGCGGAACGGGCGCACGGGTTGGTTACCTCCCAAGGGTCACGAGCAGCGCGTCCGCGACAGCCACACCGTGGCCGCGCTCGCGGACGAAGACGGGGTTGAGGTCGAACTCGCCGAGCCAGGCGGCATTGGCTGCGAAGAACCTGCTCGCGCGGACCAGCAGGTCCAGGAGGGCCGGCAGGTCGGGATCGCCGCCACGGGCGCCGCGCAGCACGGCGCCGACGCGCAGCTCCTCGACGATGTCCACGGCGTCGGCCTCCGACAGCGGCGCTGCGCGGAAGGCCACGTCGTTGAGCAGCTCGGCCCAGATGCCGCCGCCGCCGACCATCAGCACCGGGCCGAAGGTCGGGTCGTGGGACCCGCCGACGATGACCTCCACGCCGCGGGCCTTCTCGGCGACCAGCACGCCCGCGAACGCCAGGTCCCGGTCCCACGCGATCTGCTCCAGCTCCGCGTACGTGAGCTCGGGGTCGCGCACGTCCAGGCGCACGCCGCCGATCTCGGTCTTGTGCGCCAGGCCGGTGGCCTGGAGCTTGAAGACGACGTCTCCGCCGAGCTCCTCGAACGCCGCGGCGGCGTCCTGCAGGGACGTGGCGAGCCGCTCGCGCACCACCGGGAAGCCCGCGTCGCGCAGCAGCGTCTTCGCGGCAACCTCGCCGAGGGTCCCGGCCGGCGGGTCGACGACGCCGAGCCTGTCGTCGCCGATCCGTCCGGCGGGGTCGGCGGCGGCGTGCAGGCGCCAGGCGCGCACGAGGTTGGCCAGAGCCTCCACGCCCTCGTTGGACGAGGAGAACACGGGAACCGGGCAGTCGCCGAGGATCTCCTGGGCGCGCGCGGTGAGCTCGCCGGCGGTCCAGGAGCACAGGATCGCGGGCTTGTCGACGCCCTTGAGCGCCTCCATGAAGCGCGGCAGGTGGCCCTCGGCCTCGGTCCTCGCCCAGGTCGGCGTGGCGATCGCGACGAGGTCGAAGTTCGGCTCCTGCACGAAGGACCCCAGCACGGCCGAGGTGACCTCGGGATCACCGATCACCTGCCCCGAGAGGTCGACCGGGTTGTTCGGCTTGACGAGCTTGAGGACCTCGCCCATCGCGGTCTGGGTCGTCTCCGAGAGGGGCGCCACGTCGAGGCCGCGCTCGGCGGCCAGGTCGGCGAGGTAGCTGGACTCGCCCCCGGAGATCGTGAGGATGCCGATCCGGTCGCCTTCAGGACGGGGACACGCCGACAGCAGCCAGGAGCTGTGCAGCAGCTCGTCGATCGTGTCGACCTCCAGCACGCCCAGCTGGCGGAACAGGCCGTGGTAGACGGCGGGCTCGCCGGCCAGCGAGCCGGTGTGGCCTTGCACGGTCGCCATGCCCTGCGGGGACTTGCCGACCTTCAAGGCCACCAGGTGCTTGCCCGCGTCGCGGGCGATGGCCGCCGCACGTGCGAACGCGCGGCCGTCGCGCAGCTTCTCCATGAACATCGCGACGACCCGCGTCTTGGGATCGTCGGCCAGGAGCTCCAGAACATCGGCCAGGTCGAGATCGGCCTCGTTGCCCAGGGTCACCAGCGCGCGCAGCCCGATGCCCCGCGCCTGCGCGCGGTTCACCAGCGTGACCGCGGTGCCGCCGCTCTGGCTGAGCATCGTGATGTCGCCGGGCGTGACGTCGGTCGTGAAGTTGAACGTCGGGACGCCGATGACGTTGTCGGCGAGGTTGGCGACCCCGATGCAGTTGGGGCCGAGGAAGCGCATGGGGCCCGCCGCGGCCTTGAGCTGCTCTTGGGCGCGGGCGCCTTCCGCCCCCATCTCGGCGAAGCCCGACGCGCACACGACGGCTGCGGGCACGCCCTTGGCGGCGCACTGCCGCACCGCGTCCAGGATCAGGTGCGCCGGCAGGATCAGGTACGCCAGGTCGATGTCGCCCGGCACCGAGGCCACGTCCGGGTAGCAGGTGTGCCCGGCGACCTGCTCGTAGCGCGGGTTGACCGGGTACACGGTCCCGGCGTAGCCAGTGGTGTTGAGGTTGACGATCCCGCGGCCCGCGAACCCCAGGTTCGGCGAGGCCCCCACGATCGCGATCGATCGGGGGTTGAGCAGCGCGTCGAGCGTCGGATGCATCGCCTAGTAGCTCTTGGGGAGGCCCAGGGCCTTCTCGGACAGGTAGTTGAGGACCATCTCCTGGCTGATCGGCGCGATGCGCAGCAGACGCGCCTCGCGGAAGTAGCGCTCGACGTGGAACTCCTTGCCATAGCCGAAGCCGCCGTGCACGGAGATCGCGCGGTCCGCCGCCTGGAAGCCGGCGTCGGCCGCGAGGTACTTCGCGGTGTTGGCCTCGCGGCCGCAGGGCAGGCCCTGGTCGTGGAGCCAGGCCGCGTGCCGGCAGACCAGCTCCGCCGCGTCGAGCCGCGCCGTGGCATCGGCGAGCGGGTGCGCGATCGCCTGGTTCTGGCCGATGGGCCGGCCGAAGACGATCCGCTCCCGGGCATAGGCGGCGGCCCGCCGGACGGCAGCCCTCCCGAGGCCGATGGCCTCGTGGGCCGAGGTGATGCGCTCGGCGTTCAAACCGGTGAGAAGGTAGCGGAAGCCATTGCCCTCCTCGCCGATGAGATCGGTCTCGGGCACGAAGAGCTCGTCGATGAACAGCTCGTTGGTGTCGACGGCGTTCCTGCCCATCTTCGGGATCGGCCGAACCTGCACCTTCTCGCGGTCCAGTGGCGCGAAGAACAGCGACATCCCCTCGGTGCGCTTGCCGCCCTCCTCACGGGGGCTCGTGCGCGCCAGGATGAGCATGCGCTCAGCCTCCAGCGCCTTGGTGATCCAGACCTTCTTGCCCGAGATCAGGTAGCCGCCGTCCACGCGCGTGGCGA
Source organism: Euzebyaceae bacterium (assembly GCA_963829805.1). Taxonomy (GTDB): domain Bacteria; phylum Actinomycetota; class Nitriliruptoria; order Euzebyales; family Egibacteraceae; genus CAWHJR01. The sequence continues at coordinate 4,303,731 of CAWHJR010000002.1, read as the reverse complement.
ACGTCGAGATGCGCGTGGTGTCGGTGCCGGCGTCGGGTTCCGTGACCGCGAAGGACACGTGGAGGTCGCCCGCGACCATGCGCGGCAGGTACTCCTTCTTGAGGGCCTCGCTGCCGTGCTTGATGAGGGGGTCCAGCCCGAACACCCCGATGTGCACGCTGGAGCAGCCGTTCATGCCGGCGCCCGACGCGGCCAGCTCCTTGAGGACCAAGGACGCGGCCGAGACCCCCAGGCCGCCGCCGCCGTACTCCTCGGGGATCGCGATGCCCAGCCAGCCGCCCGCGGCGAACGCTTCGTAGAACTCCCAGGGGAAGACCTTGGAGTCGTCGTGCTCGAGCCAGTACTCGTCGGGGAAGCGGGCGCACAGGTCGCGGATGCCGGCCACGAGCTGCTGCTCGGTCTCCGTGATCGTGAAATCCACCACAACCCTCCCTTATGATCATGATGCTAACGATGATCATAGATAGAGGGTGGGCCCGTTGTCAACGCCTCAGCGCAGCTGGCCCCAGCGGACGCCCTGGTCGAAGCGCTCGGGCTGGCGTTGCTGCAGGTACTCCACGGAGCGCTCCAGGTGGGCGGCCATCGCGCGGCGCCCCGCCTCCGCATCGCCGGCCTCGATCGCCGTGAGGATGGCCTGCGCCGCTTCCACGATCTCGGTGCGACGGTCGAGGGGGTAGTCCGTCCCCAGCGTGTTGCTGCGCGCGATTTCGAGGATCGCGTCCATGAGGTAGCCGAAGAGCGCGTTCCCCGACGACCAGGCGATGAGGTCGTGGAAGCGCCGGTTCTCCTCGAGGAAGGCCTGCTGCTCGCCGAGGCGCTCGCGCATGAGGTGAACCGACTTGCGCAGGTCCTCGCGCAGCGTCTCGGTCGCGCGCTCTGCGGCCAGCCCCGCGATCATCGGCTCCAGCGCGTGGCGCGCCTCGACGATCGTGCGGTAGGAGGAGTCCGAGAACTCCAAAAGCAGCGCGACCGTGCTGGCGAGGTTGCCCGCGTCGGGTGCGCGCACGACCGGACCGCCGCCCGGGCCGGGCCGGATCGCCAGGATGCCCTGGAGCTCGAGGTAGCGCAGCGCTTCGCGCAGCGTCCCGCGACCGACCTCGTACTCCTCGAGCATCGCGCGCTCCGACGGCAGCTTGTCGCCTTCCGTGAGCCCGCGGGCGCGGATGTCGGCGACCAGCTGCTGGGCGATGCGGACCGCGGTCTTCTGCGGGCGTAGCGCCGGCGGTCGTGGCGCGGCGCTCATCCCATGCCCTGGACCCTGCCGGGCGTGTCGAGCGGCCACTGGATGTGCTTGGTCTCGAGGAACTCCGCGATGCCCTCCATGCCCAGCTCGCGGCCGACGCCGCTCTGGCCGTAGCCGCCCCAGGGGGCGTCCGGGCGCAGGCCGCCGCCGCCGTTGATCGTCACCGTGCCGGCGCGCAGGCGGCGAGCGACCGCGATCGCCTCGGAGGTCTTGCCCACGACGTTGGCGTTGAGGCCGAAGCGCGTGGCGTTGGCGATCGCGACCGCGTCGTCGACGTCGTCGTAGGGCAGCACCACCGCGATCGGGGCGAAGAGCTCCTCCTGGCAGATCTCCTGGTCGTTGCGCACCCCCGCGATGAGGGCCGGGTTGACGAACCAGCCGCGGTCGAGCGCCGGGCGCCCGCCACCTGCGGCGAGCCGCGCGCCGTCGCTCAGGGCGCGCTCCACGTAGCCCTCCACGCGCTGGCGGTGCTGGTCGCTGATCAGCGGTCCCACGACAGTCTTGGGGTCCCAGGGGTCGCCGACCTGCAGCGACTCCAGCACCGGGGCGGCCGCCTCGAGGAGGGCGTCGTGCTCGTCGCGCTGGACCAGGATGCGGGTGAAAGCGCCGCAGCCCTGGCCGGCATTGCGCGTGAAGCGCAGGAGCGCCATGAGCATCGCCTGCGGCGACAGGTCCGCGCCCGGAAGCAGGATGTTCGGCGCCTTGCCACCGAGCTCCAGCACGGTGCGGGTGATCTGCGGAGCCGCCTGGGCCATGATCAGCCCGCCGACCTTCACCGAGCCCGTGAAGCTGGCGAGGTCGATGTCCGGGCTGCGCGAGAGGCGCTCGCCGATCGCAGGGCCGCCGGCGACGAGGTTGACGACGCCGGGCGGGAGGTCGGCCTCCTGCATGATGCGGAAGAAGGCGATCGTCGAGAGCGCGCCCTGTGGCGCGGGCATCGCGACCACGGTGCAGCCGGTGGCCAGCGCGCCGCCCAGCTTCCACGCCAGCAGGTTCAGCGGGTAGTTGTAGGCGGTGACCGCGGCGACGACACCGATCGGCTCGCGCACCAGGAGGCTGGAGCTCGCGACCGGCTCGTAGTGCGGCGCCAGGGCCCGCTGCCAGCCGCCGTCGGGGCCGGCGCCGGCGATCTCGGCGTACCAGGAGAGCGACTCGACCGGACCGCCGACCTGCAGCGCGCGGGCCAGCGTGATCGGCGAGCCGACCGTGTCGATCACGGACTCGACGAGCTCGTCGAAGTGCTTGGTGATGGCCTCGACGATGCGGGTGATCGCGCGGCTGCGGTCCAGCTGGGAGAGGCGGGGCCAGGGGCCGGCGTCGAACGCGCGGCGCGCAGCGGCGATGGCCGCGTCGACCTGGGCGGGGCTCGCGGCCGGGATGCGGCAGACGACCTCCTCGGTCGCGGGGTTGACGGTCTCGAGGACCTCGTCGCCCGCACCCTCCTGCCACTCGCCGTCGAGGTAGACGCTGCCGTGGTCCAGCCAGTGGGTCGCGGTCACTTGAAGCCCTCCCTGTACGCGCGTGACGAAACTCTGTAAACTATAGTCATGGTTATGATCGTCTGTCGAGAGGGGAGTGCACGATGAGCCTGGAGGGCAAGGTCGCCGTCATCACCGGCGGCGGCTCGGGGATGGGGCGGGCCAGCTGCCTGCGGCTGGCGCAGTCCGGCGCCGCGGTGGTCGTCGCCGACATCGACGGCGCAGCAGCGGACGGTGTGGCCAAGGAGATCGACGCGGCGGGCGGCACGGGGCGCGCCTTCGCGGTCGACGTGGCCGACGTCGAGCAGCTGCGCGCCCTGGTGGAGTTCGCGGAGGCCGAGCTGGGCGGCATCAACGTGCTGTTCAACCACGCGGGCATCCCCGGCCCAGCCGGGCTGGACATGTCCGTCGACGACTTCCAGCGCACGGTCGACATCAACCTGCGCAGCGCGTTCTTCCTGACCTCGTACGCCGTGCCGGTGATCAAGGCCAGCGGGGGCGGATCGATCATCTTCACGGCCTCGACCTCGGGCGTGGTGGGCTCGCCGCTGAGCCCGCTGTACTCGATGACCAAGGGCGGGCTCGTGGTGTTCGCGAAGTCCATCGCGCTCATGCACGCGCCCGAGATCCGCGCGAACGTGATCGCACCAGGGCCGGTCGACACGCCGATGCTGCCGACGTTCATGGGCCGCGACGACCCCGCGCTGATCGAGGGGCGCCTGAAGGCGTGGATCGACACCTCGGTGCCCATGGGCCGCAAGTGCCAGCCCGAGGAGATCGCCGAGGCCGTGCACTTCCTCGCCAGCGACGCCTCGTCGTTCATCACCGGCGTGGTCCTCCCCGTGGACGGCGGGTTCCTCGCCCGATAGCAGCCTAGCCGTACCAACCAAACGTTTGGTAGAGTCGCAGATCATGGACCTCAAGGACCCACGCGTGGCCGTGGCGGCGACCTGCCGCGGCCTGTTCATGTACGGCATCGGCACGCAGGTGGGCGGGCACGTCAGCGTGCGTGATCCGGGCAGCGACACGTACTGGATCAACGTGCTGGACCGCACGTTCGAGGAGATGACGCCCGACGACGTCGTGCAGATGGACTTCGAGGGGCGCCAGGTCGAGGGCGACCGCGTGGTGAGCCTGGGTGCGGACTTCCACGAGGGGATCTACGCCAACCGCGAGGACGTCGACGCGATCGTGCACAGCCACGGGCCGTGGATCACCATGCTGTGCGCGCTGGCGCGCCCGGTGCGGCCGTTCCACAACCTGGCGACGTTCTTCGCCGACGAGTGCGTGATGAGCGACGACGACACGTTCGAGGCGATCTCGCCGTCGCTGGGGACGAACACGACGATCCTCATCCCGTACCACGGGGCGATCACCGTGTCGGGCACGCTCGCCAAGGCGGCGGCCCTGCACGTGACGCTGGAGTACGCGGCGGAGATGGACGTGCGCATGGCCTCCACCGACGCGGAGCCGATGCCCCCGGACATGATCACCCGCACGAAGGCGCTGGTGACCCGTGCCAACTACCTCGACCACGCCTTTGACCTGCTGTTGCGCAAGGCCGTGAAGCATGTGGCCGCCAACGGGGAAGACTGGCTGTCGTAGATCCCAAGGAGGCTTGTCCCATGACCGACGTCGTGATCGCCAGCGCCGCCCGCACCGCGGTCGGCACGTTCAACGGCTCGCTGTCGTCCCTGCCCGCCCACGATCTCGGCACGGTCGCGATCAAGGCCGCGCTGGAGCGTGCCGGCGTGGCGCCCGAGGAGGTCGAGGAGGTCATCCTCGGCCAGATCCTCACGGCCGGCGCGGGCCAGAACCCCGCGCGCCAGGCGGCGGTCAACGCCGGCATCCCGGTGGAGCGCACCGCCTTCGGCATCAACCAGCTGTGCGGCTCCGGGCTGCGCGCGGTGGCGCTGGCCTCCCAGGCGATCCGCGTCGGCGACGCCGACATCCTGGTCGCCGGCGGCCAGGAGTCCATGAGCCAGTCGCCGCACTGCGTGCACCTGCGCAACGGCACGAAGATGGGGGAGACCGCGCTGGTCGACACGCTGCTGCGCGACGGCCTCTGGGACGCGTTCCAGGGCTACCACATGGGGACCACGGCGGAGAACGTGGCGGCCAAGTGGGAGATCACCCGCGAGCAGCAGGACGAGTTCGCCGCGGGCTCGCAGGCCAAGGCCGCCGAGGCGCTGCGCACCGGCCGCTTCAAGGACGAGATCGCCCCGGTCACGATCAGCACGCGCAAGGGCGAGGTCGTGGTCGACACCGACGAGCACCCGCGCGAGACCACCGCCGAGCAGCTGGGCGGGCTGCGGCCGGCGTTCGACAAGGCCGGCACGGTCACCGCCGGCAACGCGTCGGGCATCAACGACGGCGCGGCCGTGGTGGTGCTGATGTCGGAGGAGACCGCCTCGCGGCGCGACATCTCGCCGCTGGCCCGGATCGTGTCGTGGGCCACCGTCGGGGTCGACCCGTCGATCATGGGCAGCGGCCCGATCCCGGCGTCGCAGAAGGCGCTGGAGAAGGCCGGCTGGACGGTCGACGACCTCGACCTCATCGAGGCCAACGAGGCCTTCGCCGCGCAGGCCTGCGCGGTCAACAAGGTCCTCGGCTGGGACACCTCGAAGGTCAACGTCAACGGCGGCGCGATCGCGCTGGGCCACCCGATCGGCGCTTCGGGCGCCCGCATCCTCACGTCGCTGCTGCACGAGCTGCAGCGCCGCGGCGGCCGCCGCGGCCTGGCCACGCTGTGCATCGGCGGCGGCATGGGCATCGCGATGTGCGTGGAGACCGCCGCGTAGCACTTCCCCCGTCGCGTCAGAGCGGTGCGGGTCGACGCCCACCACCACGTCTGGGGCCCCGAGGGCGCTGACTTTCCCTGGACCACGGGGCGGATGGCCCCGCTGGCGCGACCGTACCCGCTCGAGGACCTGCTGCCGGACCTGGCGGCGTGCGGGATCGACCGCACGGTCGTGGTCGAGGCGTCGCTCACGGTCGAGGAGTCGCCCGAGCTGCTGGCACTGGCCGCCAAGACCGACGTGGTGGCGGGCGTGGTGGCGTGGGTCGAACTCGCCGAACCCGATGTCGCGCAGACCGTGGCGTGGCTGCGGGGGCTGCCGGGCGGGGAGAAGCTCGTCGGGGTCCGCTTCTCCGGCCTCACGTCGCCGGACCCGAACTGGCTGCTGGCCGACGCGGTCATGTGGGGCCTGGGAGCGGTGGCCGCCGAGGGGCTGGTCTTCGACGCGATGGTGCGCGGCCCGGAGCTGGTGGCCCTGGAGGCCGCCGCGCGGCGGCACCCGGAGCTGCGCATCGTGGTCGACCACCTGGGCAAGCCGGCGCTGCTGCCGGACGCCGCGGCAGGCTGGGAGGAGGCGATGCGGCCACTGGCCGGCTGCCCGAACGTGGCGGTGAAGCTGTCGGGCCTCGTCACGATCCTCCCAGGCGAGCCCTGGACGGTCGAGGACTTCCGGCCCGCGGTCGAGCGCGTGCTGGAGTGGTTCACGCCGTCGCGAGTGATGCTCGGCTCCGACTGGCCGGTGTGCCTGCTGGGCGGGTCCTACGAGGAGGTCGTCGGCGCCTACCGCGCGTGCCTCGGCGCGCTGTCGGCGCAGGAGCGCGCGGCGGTCGAGGGCGGGACCGCGGTCGCCACGTACGGGCTGAGTTGACGGTCACTCATGTCCATCACTATCATGCGCATGGTATGAAGAGCGTACGACTCGGCGCGGGGATGGCGTTCTGGGGGGACGGCCTGGCGCCCGCCCGGGACCTGGTGGATCGCGGGGACATCGACTACCTGTGCTGCGACCACCTGGCCGAGCTGACGATGTCGATCTTGTCCAAGCGCCTGGAGCGCGACCCCACCCAGGGCTACACCACCGACATCGTCGACTTCCTGCGGCCGCTGCTGCCGGCCTGCCGCGACAAGGGCATCCGCATCGTCAGCAACGCCGGTGGCGCCAACCCGCGCGGCTGCGCCGAGGCCGTCGCGCGGCTGTGCAAGGAGCTGGGGCTGGAGGGCACCCGCATCGGGGTGGTGTTGGGTGACGATGTTCGTGGGCGCATCGACGAGCTGATGGCCGAGGGGATCGACTTCGCCAACATCGACAGCGGCGAGCCGCTGGCGACGGTGCGCCCCAGGCTCACCCACGCCAACGTCTACACCGGCTGCGAGGGGATCGTGGAGGCGCTGGCGGGCGGCGCGGACATCGTGATCTGCGGGCGTGTCACCGACATCGCGCTGTACTTGGGCCCGTTGCGCCACGAGCTGGGCTGGGCGGGCGATGACTGGCACCGCCTGGGGATCGGCGCGGCGGTCGCGCACATCGCCGAGTGTGGCGCGCAGTCCACCGGTGGGCTGTACAGCGGCGGCTGGCAGGACATCCCCGACATGCTGGGGATCGGCTACCCGATCATCCAGGTGCACGCCGACGGCACCGCGTTTGTCACCAAGGCGCCCGGCACCGGTGGGGCGGTGACGGTCGGGACGGTCAGCGAGCAGATGGTCTATGAGATCCACGACCCGGGCAGCTACCTGACCGCCGACGTCACCGGCGACTTCACGCAGATCACGCTGGAGCAGGCCGGCGCCGACCGCGTGCAGGTCGGCGGCGTGACCGGGCGGGAGGCGCCGGCGAACCTGAAGGTCAACATGGGCTACCGCGCCGGCTACCAGGCGACCGCGCAGTGGAGCTACACCTGGCCCGACGCGGCCGCCAAGGCCCGCCGTTCGGTGGAGCTGCTCGAGGAGCGCCTCGCCGCGGTCGGCTTTCAGGCGTCGGAGACCCGCGTGGAGTACCCGGGCGCCAACTCGATGTGGGCGCCGCTGGTGGCGCCGCCCGATGACCCCGAGGCGTTGGAGGTCACGGTCCGCTACGCCGCCAGGTGCCCCGACCAGCGCGAGGCCCGCAAGGTGTTCACCGAGCTGGTGCCGATCTGCAACAACGGCCCGGCCGGCCTCGGCGGGCTGGGCACGCGGCTGCCGATCACCGAGCTGTTCGCGGTGTGGCCGTGCCTGATCCCGCGCGGCCGCGTCGACACCATCGTCGAGTGGGTGGACGTGTGATGCGCGTGTGGGACCTCGCGCACGGCCGCTCGGGCGACAAGGGCGACATCTGCAACGTCGGGATCATCGCGCGCAGCCCCGAGGCCTACGCGGTGCTGTCGCGCCAGCTCACCGCCGAGCGGGTCAAGGCGCACTTCGGCGAGCTCGTCACCGGGCGCGTCGAGCGTTACGAGATGCCCAACATCCACGCGTTGAACTTCGTGCTCAACGGCGGGCTGGCCGGGGGCGGCACCCAGTCGCTGCGCTCCGACGCGCTGGGTAAGGTCATGTACGCCTGGCTGCTGCGCATGGAGCTCGACCCGGAGTGATGAAACCGTGACCGTCGTGGTCGAGCGCGCCGGCGAGGTGCTCCTCATCGCGATGTCGCGCGGGCACAAGCGCAACGCGGTCGACCGCGACCTGGCGCTCGGGCTGGACGCCGCGCTCAACCGCCTGGAGCGCGAGCGCGGCCTGCGCGCCGGCGTGCTGACCGGCACAGCGACGGTCTTCTCGGCGGGGACCGACATGTACGACCCGCGCGAGAAGGCGACGACCCGCGGCGGCGAGTACGGGGTGATCCGGCGCGCCCGGACCAAGCCGCTGATCGCGGCGGTCGAGGGGCCGGCGGTCGGCGGCGGCTTCGAGATCGTGCTGGCCTGCGACCTCGTCGTCGCGGCCGAGGACGCCACCTTCGGCCTGCCCGAGGCCCGGCGCGGCCTGGTCGCGACCAGTGGCGCGCTCTTCCGCGCCCCCCGCGCGCTGCCTCGCCACATCGCGACCGAGTTGCTGCTCACCGGTGCCACGCTCAGCGCCCGCCGCGGCTACGACCTCGGGCTCGTCAACCGCGTGGTCCCACCAGGCACCGCGCTCGCGGAGGCCGTCGCACTGGCTGGCGAGGTGGCCCTGTCCGGCCCGGTCGCGGTGGCCGAGACCCTGCGCGCGCTGCAGGAGCTCACGCGCGAGGACGACGCGCGCGGCTGGGAGGTCACCGACCGCGCGAAGTCGGCGATCCTCGTCAGCGACGACGCCGCGGAGGGCCGGGCCGCGTTCGCCGAGAAGCGCGCACCACGCTGGGAAGGACGCTGACCGTGACCGCGTTTCCGAACCTGCTCTCGCCGGCGCAGATCGGCCGCATCGAGGTGCGCAACCGCGTGGTGTTCACCGCGCACGGCGCGTTCCTCGACTTCTACAAGCCGAGCGAGCCGCCCGAGCGCTACGTGGGCTACCAGGAGCGCCGTGCGGCCGGCGGGGCCGGGCTCATCATCCTGCAGCCGGTGCACGTGCACCCGTCCAGCCACGCGATGGGCCACCACACCTACGACCCCGACGACCTGCGCGCGAAGCTCACGCTGATCGGGGAGCGGCTGCACGCCCACGGTGCGAAGGTCCTCATCCAGCTCATGCACTTCGGTGCGGAGTTCAACACCGACGCGCGCCTGGACCTGCAGCCGCTGTGGGGGTTCAGCCCGCTGACCTCGCCGACCGGGGCGGAGGTCGCGCACGAGATGACGCCGGCTGAGATCGAGGAGGTCGTCGACGGGTTCGCGCGCACCGCAGCGATCGCGATCGAGGCGGGCCTCGACGGGGTCGAGGTGCACGCGACGCACGGCTACCTCGTCCAGCAGTCCTTCAGCCCCTGGGGCAACCGGCGCACCGACGAGTGGGGCGAGCCGCGGCGCTTCGTCACGGCCGTGCTGGAGCGCATCCGCGCCGCCGTCGGCGCGCAGCCCGTCGTGAGCCTGCGCATGTCGGTCGACGACTTCCTCCCGGAGGCCGCGGGCGGCCTCGGTCCGAAGGGCCTGCGCGGCATGGCCCGGTCGTTCGCGGAGACCAGGTTGCTCGACCTCGTCAACACCTCGGCGGGAGCGCGGTCCGCGCACTACGCGAAGGCCGTGGCCAGCTACCAGCACCCCCACGGGCTCTTCCTCCCGCTCGACCGCGAGCTGCGCGCAGAGCTGGCAGGGCTGGCGCCGGTGATCGGCGTGGGGCGCATCACCACACCGGAGCTCGCGGAGGAGGCGGTGCGCGACGGTTTCTGCGACCTCGTCGCGATGACCCGCGCGCAGATCGCCGACCCGGAGCTGGTGCGCAAGCTCCAGACCGGGGAGCGTGCACGCGTGCGCCCGTGCGTCGGCGCGAACCAGGGCTGCGTCGACCGCATGGTCGGGGCCCTGCCGATCACGTGCTTCCACAACCCGGACGTCGGGCGCGAGCATCGGCTCGGCGAGCTCGAGCCGGCGTCGCCGCCGCTGGACGTGCTGGTCGTCGGCGGGGGACCGGCGGGGATGAAGGCCGCCGAGGTCGCGGCGCGGCGCGGGCATCGCGTGGTGCTCGCCGAGCGCGACGGCGAGCTGGGCGGGCGGCTCCGCCTCGCGACCACCTACGGCCGTGCGTCCGAGCTGGGCGGTGCACTCGACTGGCTGCGCGGCGAGCTCGCGCTGTTCGACGTCGATGTCCGGCTGGGCGCTGCGCTGGATGCCCGCGCGATCGTCGCCGCGGCGCCGGATGCGGTGGTGCTCGCGACCGGTGCGGTGCCGGCGCCGGATGCGCTGGACCCCGGCGACGACTCCGTCCCGGTGTGGTCGACGGACCGGGCGATGGGGGAGGACCCCTCCGGTCGCCGGATCCTGGTCGTCGACCACCTGGGCACCCACGAGGCGGCCCAGGCCGCCGAACGTCTCGCCGCGCTCGGCGGCCAGGTCACGATCGTCACGCCCTTTCCCTCCTTCGGGCCCAAGATCGGCTTCACGCAGCTGGCCGGCCAGCTCCGGCGGCTGGCCGACCACGGCTGCCGCCTCGAGGTCGGCACGAAGCTCGTCGGCATCGCCGAGGGCGAGGTCACCACCGAGACCGCGCACTTCCGCGAGCGCATCACCCGCCCGTTCGATGCCGTGGTCGCCGGCGTCCCCGCACGCGCTGACGACCACCTCCGCGCCCCCCTGGAGGCCGCCGGCCTGCGCGTCCTCCTCGCCGGGGACGCGGTCGCCCCGCGCAACGCGATGCTGGCCTTCCGCGAAGGCGACAACGCCGGCCGCGCGTTGTAGACCGATGAGTCCGGCCGCCTCGCCGCGTCTACCGTGAAGTCGGACGACGAGGAGGTCACGGCGATGGGCGAGCTGGACAAGGAGTTCACGGCCGAGATGCAGAAGAGCCCGGCCAAGGGCGGGTGGACCTACGTGGTCATGGAAGACTCCGCGGAGTACTTCGGCACCAAGGGGCTGGTGAAGGTCAGCGGCACGGTCGACGGGCAGCCGTTCCGCAGCGCGTTCATGGCGATGGGCGACGGGACGCACAAGCTCCCCATCAAGGCCGACGTGCGGAAGGCGATCGCCAAGCAGGCCGGCGACACGGTGACCGTGAACCTCGAGGAGCGCCTGGAGGAGTGAGGCGCCCTCAGCCGCGGGTCTGCGCGCGGCCGCGCTCGGTGAGGGCCTCGCGGCGGGCGCCCAGGGCGGAGCGGTCCAGGCGCAGGCTGTAGGCCCGGTAGGCCTCCTGCTCGACGCGCAGGCCCTCGTCGTCGCCGACGGCGGCAACGGCGTCGTAGACACGGCGCAGCTCCCGGACGGCCTCGGGCACGCACGAGGCGACGTCGGCGGCAAGGGCCCGGGCAGCGGGGAGCAGGTCGTCGTGGGCGACGACGCGGTTGACCAGGCCCACGCGCAGGGCGGTGGCGGCATCGACGTAGTTGCCGGTGAACGACATCTCGCGGGCGAACGCGGCGCCGACCGCCTTGGGGAGCCGGACCGTCAGACCCCAGCCGGGGACGATGCCGACGCGGGCGTGGGTGTCGGCGAACGTGGCGCGCTCCGAGGCGATCCGGAAGTCGCACGCCAGCGCCAGCTCCAGACCGCCGGTCACCGACGGGCCGTTCACCGCCGCGATCACCGGCACCGGGGAGCCGGTGAGGTAGTCGACAGCGCGGCTGTGCAGGTTGTCGCCGCCGGCCGCCAGCTCCTTGAGGTCGATCCCTGCGCAGAACGCCGGGTCCGCGCCCGTGAGCACGATGGCGCGGACGTCCTCGCGTGCGTGGAGGTCGGTGAAGGCAGCCTCGAGCTCCCGGAGCAGCTGCCGCGACAGCGCGTTGCGGGCCTGCGGCCGCGACAGGGTCACGACGGCGACGTGCTCGGACACCTCGACGGCGATGAGCTGCGTCTCGGGGGTCATGTGTCCCACTGTGTGCCGGGGTGTGCCCTGGCACCGTCGAAGGTGAGCGTTTCGACCGGTGCGACCTCGAGGACGACGCGGTTGGGGGAGTCGAGCCCGGCGATGTACGTCGCGCGGTACGCCGCGTCGTCGGGGAAGCGGCGCAGCCCGAGCGCGTCGAGGAACCAGAGCAGGGTCTCGCGGTCCTCGTGGACGGTGACGGTCCCGCGGTAGGTGACGGACTTGCCGGGCGGCAGCCGCGTGCCGGTGCTGGAGACCACCAGCGAGACGCGCGGGTCGCGGCGCACGGCGCCGATCCGGCCCCGGTTCGTCGTGGCGGACAGCCAGAAGCGTCCGCGGTCGTGCACGAACGTCATCGTCACAGCGCGCGGCCATCCACCCCCGGCCACCCACGCGAACGTGCACTCCGTCTGGGCGCCCAGCAGCTGCGCCAGCGTCGCGTCGTCCATCCGGTAGGCGTTCAGGTCCTCGAACGACCGCTCGCTCACCGGAACTTCTCCTGCCCGAACAGCCACGCGTACCCGCCCTCGTAGGAGGGTGGCTCCAGCGAGCCGTCGCGCAGTCCTGCGAGCAGCGCGTCGAGCTCCTCGCGGGTCAGCGCCGGCACGCCGAGGGCCGCCGCCAGGTTGTGGTGGTAGAGCACCAGGCACACGAAGTGGGCGTACTCGACGGCGCCGCGGTCGCTGCCGAGGCGGGCCACCATGCGGTCCCAGCGCTCGTCGGTCATGGTGGCGTCGCGCACGGCCCGGACGAACCCCACGCGCTCGCGCTCGTCGTCGGTCAGGTCCTCCTCGCGGCCGTCGCGCAGCGCCTCGAGGGCCTCGATGCGCACGCCCGCGCGGACCGCCAGTGCGGCGTGGCCCCCGAGCAGGAACCAGTGGCCGGAGTCGAAGCACAAGACGGCGTCGATGAGCTCGTGGTCGGCGGCGGAGAGCGTGCCCGGCTGGTCGCGCAGGCCCATCGCGACGACGCCGAGGCGCGTGAGCGCGGCGCCCATCGGCGGGCTGTGCGCGAGCGCCTCGAAGTAGCGCTTGCCGTAGGGCTCCCCGGCCACGGTGCCGACCTGGCCGAGGTGGCTGCCGGCGATCCGGGCGAGCATGAGCTCGTAGTCGTCCTGCTCGTCGGCGGGGATCGCGTCGCGCGGCGGCAACGACGGTGGGCGGGTCATGACGCGAGCTCCGGGAGCACGTGGCGGGCGAACAGGTCCAGGGAGGAGAGCACGACCTCGTGGGGCAGGTCGAACCACTGCATGCGCACGATCACGTCGGACACGCCGAGCGCCTCGAGCTGATGCAGCTTGGCGACGCACTCCTCGGGTGTGCCGAACAGGTAGGAGCGGTCGGCGGTCGCGCGCACGCCCTCCTCGAGGTCCGCCTGCTGGGTCAGGTGGCGGTACGACGCGGTCGCGTCCGGCACGTTGAACGCCGCGTAGGCGCGCGATTGCCCGATGCGTGCCTGCACGCCGAGGTGGCGCGCCTTGTCCCCGTCCTCGTGGAGCAGCACCTCGCGGCGCAGCACGACCTGCGAGCCGCCGGCGGACGCATGGTGGCCGAGGAGCCGGAGCAGCTCGTCGGGGGCGACGTGCGGCGGGACGATCCAGGCGTCGCCCAGCTGCGCCGCGCGCTGCGCGCCCGTGCGGTGCGGGCCGGCACCGACCCAGATCGGGATCTCCGGGGCCGGCAGGCTGATGGCGGCACGGTCGAGGCGGTAGTGCTCGCCGGCGACGGTCACGGCCTCGCCGGCCCACAGCGCGCGCAGGATCGCCACGGCCTCGGTGAAACGGTTGACGCGGTCGTCCAGGGACACGCCGAACGCGGCGAACTCGTTCTCGCGGTAGCCCAGGCCGAGGCCGGCGATCGCGCCCCCCTCGGCAAGGTGGTGGAGCGTGGCGAAGTCCTCGGCCACGTCGACGGGGTGGCGCAGCGGCAAGATGAACATGTTCGTGCCGACGCGCATGCGGCCGGTCTCCGCGGCCAGGCGCGCCAGCAGGGGCAGGGGCTGCAGCGTCGGCAGGTTGCCGAGGTAGTGCTGCAGCGCCCAGATCGAGTCGAAGCCGGCCTCACGCGCGGCAGCCACCTGCTCCAGCAGGGGACCGATCCTCGCCCGGACGTCCGTGCCGGGCGGGAAGTCCGTCGCGAGCGCGAGGCCGAACCTCATGCCTTCGGCTGGTACAGGACCTCGGGCCACGTGGCCGGGGTGGCCTCCCCGTAGACGCGGACCGGGCCGTCGCTCTCGAGCGCCTCCCCCAGCTCCGCGATCGGCGCGTAGTACATGTAGCCCATCTTCCGGCGGCCGAAGACCCAGCGGCCGTCGACGCGGCGGTACTCGTCCTTGTAGCGCAGCGCGACCTGGTAGGCGGTGCCGTCGCGCACGACCTCGGCGTGACCGAACAGCAGGCCGGTCGCCCGGTCGGGGTCGTCGCCGAAGTCGATCAGGTGGCCGTGCGTGAAGTGGTTGGTCGCGCCGAGGACGGCCCAGCGGCCCAGGTACATCTCGATGATCGTGTCGAGGCCCTCGGCGTTCATCACGCCGTCCTCGCTCTGCAGCACGGCGTCGTCGGCGAAGAGGGCGCGCGTGCCGGCCTCGTCGCGCTCGTCCATCACGTAGCCGTAGCGGATCGCGATGTCCTGGATCGCGGCGCGGTCCTCCAGGCGCTGGATGCGGTCTTCGAGCGTGTCTCCCATGGTGTGTTCGTCCTTCTCTCTTAGAGGTCTGGTCGAGGGGTCAGGGGTGCGAGGGCGGGCACGAGGTCGCGGCCCAGACGGTCGATCGTCGCGAGCGTCTCGTCGGTGGTCATCGACGGCCACTGCGGCCGCACGAGGATCGGGTCGACCGGGAAGCTCGTGGCGAGGTCGACGAGCTCGGCGACGACCTCGTCGGGCGTGCCGAGCACGGCGTGGTCGGAGATCGTCTTCACGAAGTCGTCCTCCAGCGCGTCTCCCGTGTAGAGGTCCAGGCCGCGCTGGGCGTAGGTGATGTAGCGGCCCTTGGCGACGCGCGCGTACTCGACGACCGCGTCCTCGTGGGTGTCGCCGATGAGGATGTTGCGGCGCAGGCTCTGGGGTCCGAAGGCCTTGCCGCGCTTGGCGAACTCGGCCTTGATGATCCCGAAGCGCTCGCGGATCTGGTCGCGGGTGGTCTCGGGCGGGGTCGCGTAGACGTCGCCGAGGCGGCCGGCGCGGCGCACCCCGGGCAGGCCGTGCGCACCGACCCAGATCGGCGGGTGCGGCTGCTGCACCGGCCGGATGTGCGGCCGCGCGTCCTTGACCTGCCAGAACTCACCGTCGAAGTCGACCTGATCCTGGGTCCAGACCGCCTTCATGAGGCGGATGGCCTCGTCCAGGCGCTGGCCGCGGCGCTCGCGAGGGATGCCGAGGAAGTCGAACTCCTCGAGGCGGTAGCCCAGGCCGACGCCGACGATGAGGCGGCCCTCGGTCACGATGTCGAGCGTCGCGAGCTCCTCCGCCAGGATCACCGGGTGGTAGAGCGTCGGGATGATGATCTGGGTGACGAGGCGCACGTGCGGGTCGACCTCGGCGGCCAGGCGCGCGAGCACCGGGATCGGCTGCAGCCAGCGCAGGTCGCCGTAGAGGAAGTGCTGGCCGATGGCGAAGTAGGAGAGCCCGGCCTTCTGCCCGGCCTCGACGATGCGCAGCAGGTCGCGGAACTGCTGCTCGGGCGGCGTCCCCGCGGGCACGTCGGAGATCAGCATGCCGACCCTCATGCCTTGTCCTTGCGTGCCCACCCGGCGTTGCCGCCGGCGGCTGCCCAGGCGCCGGGGAAGCCCATGAAGCCGTGCACCTCGATGCGCTTGGCGACCAGCACTGCCCGGCCGTCGCGACGCTCGACGGCGTCCCAGTACTCGCCCCAGCCGACGCGCACGTCGGGGCCGGCCAGGTAGCTGGTGACGAAGCTCGAGTGCAGGCTCACCCGCGGCGGGGCGACCTCCTCCACGATCGCGTTCGCCAGGTAGTGCTTGCTCCGCTCGACGTCGGACGCCCAGAAGTCCTGGTACATCTTCAGGAAGCCGTCGGGGCCGTGGTCCTGCTTGCGACCGCGGGAGAGCACGACGTCGTCGGCGAGGATCGCGCGCAGGCCCGCTTCGTCATGGGCGTCGACCGCCTTGGCATAGGCATAGGTGACCGCGCGGGCCTCCTCGATGAGCTCGAGGCGTTCCAGGCGTGCGGCCAGCGCCGCCAGCGTCGGCTCAGCCACTGGCGGACGCCCGCGCCTCGGCGGCGCGGGTGGTCGCGGCGTGCACGGCGCGCGAGTCGTACCAGGTGACCAGCTTCTTGATGAGGTCGCCCTCGAAGTCGATGATGTCGACCGCGGGGAACTCGAGGACCTCGCCGTTGGTCATCGTGCCCTTGAAGGTGATCTCGACGGTGGCGGTGTCGCCGGACTCGAGGATCCGCGTGGCGCGGTCGGCGTGCTCCCCGGTCTTGAAGGCGCGCATGATCGCCTTGTAGTAGGCGAGGATCGCGTCGCGCCCGTGCCGGGGCTCGGAGCCGGGGTGGCCGATCTCGGCGTCCTCGGCCCAGATCGCCGGGAAGTCGTCCCAGCGCTCCTGGTTGATGCAGTCGAAGTACCGCTGGATCAGCGGCTCGAGGCGGCCGGTCACGGATCCCTCCTGGCAGTGTCGGCGGTGATCCCCTCCGCGCGCAGCAGGTGCTTCTGCACGCGTTGAGAGGCGTTCTTGGGGAGCTCGGTCACGACGCGCAGGAAGCGCGGCACCGCGAAGCGTGGCATGGTCGCGACGCAGTGGTTGAACAGGTCCTCTGGCTTCGGGACGGCGCCCGCGGTGGGGACCACGGCGACCATGACCTCGTCGTCGCGGTCCACGGTCACCGCGTAGGGCATCACCGCGCCATCATTCCCCCGTCGACCACGTAGAGCGACCCCGTGATCCACGACGCGTCGTCACTGGCCAGGAACGCGATGAGGGCAGCGACATCCTCCGGCTCGCCCATGCGCCCGAGGGGGTGCAGCGCCGCCACCTGCGCAAGCGTCTCCTCCAGGCTCCCCGCCGTGCCTGCGACGCTCCCGCGCCGCCTGAGCGTCTCCTCGACGAACGGCGTCCGCACCGACCCTGGCGCGACCGCGTTCACGCGTATGCCGTCATTTGCGAGGTCGACGGCGGCCTGCCGGACCAGCGCGACCACACCGCCCTTCGATGCCGCGTACGCGACGCTGTCGGGAAAGCCGCGCAGCGCGGCGACGCTGGCGACCGCGATCACCGACCCGCCGCCACGCGCCCGCAGCGCCGGTACGAACGCCTTGATCGTCGCCCACACCCCGGTGAGGTTGACGCCCAGGACGCGCGCCCACTCGTCCTCGGTGCAGGTCTCGACCGACCCGGCGCTGGTCACGCCCGCCCCGGCCACGACCACGTCCACCGGGCCGAGCTCCCGCGCCACGTCGCTGAGCGCCTCCGGCCGGCTGACATCCACCGCGTGGGCGACCCCGTCGACCTCGGCGGCGGTACGCCCCGCAGCGTCGCCGTCGACGTCCAGGCACGCCACCCGGGCGCCTTCCGCCGCCAGCCGCACGGCGGTCGCCCGACCGATGCCTGACCCCGCGCCGGTGACCACCGCCGTTGTGCTGGTGAGCCGGCCCATACCTCGGTATCATAATCATAGTTGTCAACGTCGGGAGGGGCGATGGACGCCGGCCTGCTGCTCACCTCGGTCCACGACCGCACGGTCCCGCCGTCACAGCAGATCGCCGAGCACCGCGAGCTCATCGCCGCGGCCAGCGAGGCCGGCTTCGAGCTGATCGTGGCGGGCCAGCACTTCGCCGCCCCCGCTCTGCGCTACCTCCAGCCGATCCCGTACCTGGCCAGCCTGGCGGAGGCCGCCGGCACGATGCGCCTCGCGACGGGGATCCTGCTCCTGCCCCTGCTGCACCCCCTGCAGGTCGCCGAGGAGCTGGCCACGCTCGACGCGATCACCGGTGGGCGCGCGGTCATGGGCCTGGGGATCGGTTACTCCCAGAAGGAGTACGACGCGTTCGGGCTCGACCGCGCGCTGCGCACCGACCGCTTCGAGGAGTCGATCGGGCTGATCCGCCGCCTCTGGTCGGGTGAGTCGGTCACCTACGAGGGCACGCACTTCCGCTTCGACGAGGTCGCCGCGTCCGCAGTCCCCGTGCAGCCGCAGATCCCGATCTGGATCGGCGCGCAGGAGGCACCGTCGGTGCGCCGCGCGGGCCGTCTGGCCGACGCCTGGTACGTCCCGCCGTTCCCGACGCACGCCAAGCTCGTGGACCTCTACCGGCTCTACGTCGAGGAGCGCGAGCGCCGCGGCGCCGGCGGGTCCCCCGCGATCCCGGTCCGCCGCGAGCTCTACCTCGCCGACACCGTCGCCGAGGCACAGGCCGCGGTCAGCGCGGGAGCGGCATCGCGCTACGCGACCTACTCGTCGTGGGGCCTCGATGTCGAGAGCGCCCTGGACCAGCACCGCTGGCGCGAGTCGCGCTTCCTCCTGGGCGACCCCGCGACGGTCGCAGAGAAGCTCCTCGAGCTGGCCGAGGACGTCGCGTTCTCCCATTTCGTCTACAAACCCCAGTGGCCTGGGCAGGCTCACACCGTCTCGATGGCCCAGATGGAGCGCTTCGCCACGGAGCTGCTCCCGCTGCTGCAGTAGGGCTCGACACCTATTTATGATCATGATACGGTGAGTATCTACCACTCGTGAGGGAGGGACCACCCCATGCGCGACGCGTTCATCGTCGAAGCCATCCGCACCCCCGTGGGCAAGAACAAGGGCGGGCTCAGCCACGTCCACCCGACGGACCTCGCCGCGTTCGCGCTGGAGGCGCTGGTCGACCGCGCCGGCTTCGACCCGGCCGCGGTCGACGACGTGATCCTCGGCTGCGCGAACCAGATCGGCGGGCAGGCCGCGAACGTGGCCCGCACCGCCTGGCTCGCCGCCGGCCTGCCGGAGACCGTCCCGGCCACGACGGTCGACCGGCGCTGCGGCTCCTCGCAGCAGGCCGTCGAGTTCGCGGCCCAGGGGATCATCGCCGGCGTCCACGACATCGTCGTCGCCGGCGGCGTGGAGTCGATGAGCGTCGTGCCGATCGGCACGCCCGCCGCGATCGGCGAGCAGCACGGCTTCGGCGCACAGTTCGGCGGCGAGCGCTGGCGCAAGCGCTACGGCGACACCCCTCCGACGCAGTTCGCCGGCGCAGAGATCATCGCGCAGCGCGCTGGTGTCACCCGCCGGGACATGGAGGAGTTCGCGCTGCGCAGCCACCAGCGCGCCGCCGCCGCCTGGGACGAGGGGCGCTTCGACCGCGAGGTCGTCGCCTTCGAGGGCCTCACCCGCGACGAGGGCATCCGCCCCAACGCCACCCTGGAGAAGATGGCCACGCTCGATCCCCTGGCGCCCGGCGGCACGATCACCGCCGCGGTCTCCAGCCAGATCAGCGACGCCGCGTCCATGCTGCTGCTCGCGTCGGCCGAGGCCTGCGAGCGCCACGGCCTCACCCCGCGGGCGCGCGTGCACACGATGGCCGTCGTCGGGTCCGACCCGATCCTCATGCTCTACGGGCCGATCCCCGCAACCCAGCGGGCGCTGGAGCGCAGCGGTGGCCTCACGATCGACGACATCGACCTGTTCGAGGTCAACGAGGCCTTCGCGCCGGTCGTGCTGGCGTGGGCCAAGGACACCGGTGGCGACCTCGCCAAGACCAACGTGAACGGGGGCGCGATCGCCCTGGGCCACCCGCTGGGCGCGACCGGCGCCCGCCTGATGACCACCCTCCTGCACGAGCTGGAGCGCACCGGCGGCCGCTACGGGCTGCAGGCGATGTGCGAGGGCAGCGGTACCGCGAACGCCACGATCATCGAACGCGTCAGCTGATGGCCGAGCCGGTCCTCGTCGAGCGGCGGGGGAGCGCCGGCCACATCACGCTCGCCCGGCCGGAGCAGCGCAACCCGCTGGACCGCGAGACCGGGCAGGCGATCCTGGACGGGCTGCGCCAGCACCTGGGCGACCCCGAGGTCCGCTCCGTCGTCATCGCCGGCCAAGGCGAGGCCTTCTGCGCGGGCGCGGACCTCAAGCAGGCGCGCGCCCTCCCCGACCTGCCCTCCGCGCAGGCGTTCGCGTGGCCGGAGCCGCTCATCGAGGCACAGCTGGAGATGCTGGATGCCGCCAAGCCGGTGCTCGCCGCCGTGCACGGGCCGGCCTACGCCGGCGGCATGGGGCTGGCCGGGATGTGCGACGTCATCCTCGCGACCCGTGTCAGCAGCTTCGCGATGCCCGAGGTCAAGATCGGGCTGTTCCCGATGATCATCGTGGCCCAGCTGGCGCGCGCGCTCCCGCGCAAGCGCCTGCTGGAGATGATGTTCACCGGGAACCCGATGGGCGCCGAGGAGGCGTACGCGCTCGGCTTCGTCAACCGGGTCGTCGAGGACCGCGCCGCGCTCGACGCCGCGGTCGCGGAGTACGTCGCGACGTTCGAGAAGGTCAGCCCGAACGCGATCCGCATGGGGCGGCGTGCCTTCTCGGTGATGTCGGAGATCCCGCCCGGCATGGCGCTGCGCGCCGCGCAGTTCTTCAACGTCCCGTTCTTCATGGGCGACGACTTCCGGGAGGGCACCGCGGCGTTCCTCGACAAGCGCCGTCCCGGCTGGATCGCGCCGCCGCAGGACGACTGACCTCCTGCTCAGGCGGCGACGGCCACCGCCAGGGCGACGATGCACAGGAGCACGTTGGCGACCGTCACGCGCAGCATCGCGGCCGGGTCGGCGACGGGACGACCCTCCAGGGTGCGCCGCGCCGCCCCGTGCGCCCACAGCTGGGCGGCGACGAACGTCGCGGCGGCCACGGCCAGCGCTCCCAGCACGACGAAGCGCGCGGTCGGCTCCGGGACACGTGTCCACACGACGCGGGCGACCGCGATGGCCAGGACCACGACCGCGAGGCTGCTGCGGTTCCACGCAAGGTCGGTGCGCTCGCCGGCGAGACCGGGCACCTCCTCGTCATCGGGCGCCGGCTCGGGGTAGGCCGCGGTCATCGTGCGCCGACCGCGGCGACGACGGCGGCCGTGAGCGCCGAGAGACCGACACCGCACGCCAGCAGCAGCGGCAGGAGCGAGCGGGGAAGCGGCCGCCGCAGCCGCATCGCGCGCTCGTTGGCGCGCCAGCGCCGGTAGCTCGCCACCGCGAGGAAGCCCCCGAGCACGATGAGCGGGATGCCGATCAGCTGCCGACCGCCGGCCATCGCGAGCTCCGGCAGCAGCGCCGTCGCCGCCACCCCTGTCGCCATGAGGGCGAGTGCGGTGCGGCTCCACGCCAGGAACGTGCGCTCGTTGGCGTAGGAGAACCGGGGGTCCGGGTCCGAGCCGTCGTCGCCGCCCGGGGGCCGCTCAGCTCCAGTCGACGAGCTCATCGAGCAGGCCGGGGTAGCGGTCGGTGACCCTGGCGCCGTAGTCGGCCATGTGCTCGCGCATCAGGCGCTCGGCGGTGCCGGCCTGCCCGGCGAGGATCGCGGTGGCGATGCGCTCGTGCATGCGGGCGACCTCGTGGCGCTGCTCCTCGGGCATGGTCATGCCGCGCAGGCGCTCGGTGTAGACGTGCTTCAGGCCGAGGCCCACGAGGTCGAGGATGCGGTTGCCGGAAAGGCCGGCCACGACCTCGTGGAACTCGCTCGCGGCGGCGATGTAGTCGTCGTCGTCCTCGACGGTCATCGCCGACCGCATCCGCGCCAGCGCCGCGTCGAGCCTCTCCTTCGCGACGTCGTCCGCGCGCTGGGCAGCCAGCCCCGCCATCACCGGCTCCATGACCATGCGGGCCTGTACGAGGTCGCGGAACGTCGCCCGCCCGACGTGGAAGTGCAGCGTGGCCATGCGCCCGAAGTCGCGGCTGGAGAAGTTCGCGACCACCGGGCCGCCGCCGCGACCGGGGCGAATGACGATCAGCCCCTGGACCTCGAGGATGCGCAGCGCCTCCCGCAGCGACGCCCGCCCGAGCTGGTAGGTCGCCAGCATCTCCGACTCCGGCGGCAGCTTGGTCCCGGGTTTGAGGTTGCGGCGCACGATGTCGTGGACGATCTCGCGCGCGACGACCTCGGCGACCTTCTCCGTCCAGCGCGACCGACCGCCGTTGCGCTCTGCTGTCGCAACCGGCGAATCAGTCATTCATTGCAATGATAAGCGCATCGACTACGACGGCGCCGTGATCCAGCACGATCACGGGGTTGAGGTCGATCTCGCGGACGAGATCGGAGTGGTCGACCGCGAACTCCGAGAGCAGGCTCACGGTGCGGGCCAGCGCGGCCACGTCGGCCGGCGGTCGGCCGCGCGCGCCCTCCAGGATCGAACGTCCCTTCAGCGAGCCGATCATCGCGAGCGCCTCGTCGACCGAGACCGGTGCGGGCCGCAGTGCGACGTCGCGGAGGACCTCCGTGAAGATGCCCCCGAGCCCGACCATCACCATCGGCCCGAAGTCGGGGTCGACCGCGACACCGACGATCGCCTCCACGCCCGCCGGCACCTGCTGGGAGACCAGCACCCCGTCGATGTCGACGTCGCCGAGATGCGCCCACACCGCGGCGATCACGTCGTCGTACGCGTGCCGCACCGCCTCCGCGCTCCGCAGGTCGAGCACGACGCAGCGCGCCTCGGTCTTGTGCGGGATGCGGTCGCTGGACGCCTTGAGGACGACGGGATAGCCGAGGCGCTCGGCCATGGCGGCGGCGGCGTCGCGGTCGTGCACGACCCCCTCGCGCGTGACGTCGAACCCGTAGGTCGCGAGGGCCTGCTTCGCGGCGTGCTCGCCCAGCGTCGCGGCTCCGTCGAGGACGCGTCTCGGTGGGTGTCCGGACTCGGCGGGCACGAGGCCGGCCTGGCGCCACGCGGCGAGAGCGCCGATCGCCGTGAAGAGCTCGTGGGCCGAGGTGAACACGGGGATGCCCGCGTCGCCGTACACCTCGGCCTCGGCCCCCTCGACGGCGCCGTCGATCGCGTAGACCGCCACGGGTGCGCGCCCCCGCATCGCGGCCAGTGCCGCTGCGGCGCGCGCCCCGACATCGCCGGTCAGCTCCTTGCGCGCGTAGACCACCGTGTCGATGCCCGGTGTCGTGCCGAACGCGTCGGAGAGGTCGCCCACCAGCGCGGGGTTGGTCGCGATCTCGCCCGTCACGTCGCAGGGGTTGAAGCCCTGGCCGAAGGTCAGCAGGTCGTTGAGCCGCGCCTCCTGCGCAGGTGGCAGCGCGGGCAGCTCCAAGCCGCGCGTCGCGGCCACGTCCGCCAGCGCGCCGGCCTGCCCGCCCGATACCGAGATGATCCCGATGCCGTTGGAAGCCGGCGCCCCGATCGCCAGGTGCAGCTTGGCGACGGCGACCAGCTCTGACAGCTCGGCCACGCGGATGACACCGCGCGCGCGGAACACCGCGTCGTAGACCGCGTCGGCCCCTGCGAGCGCGCCGGTGTGGGCGGCGGCGCGGCGCGCCCCCACCTCGGAGCGTCCGACCTTGATCAGCGCGATCGGCTTGCCGACCTCGCGCGCCAGGTCGCACACCGCCCGGAAGTCCGCGGGCCTGCGGATCGACTCGACGAACGACAGCACGATGCGGATCTCGGGGTCCTGCAGCGCGTAGGACAGGTAGTCCTCCAGCCCGAGGTCGGCCTCGTTGCCGGTGGACGCGTACAGCCCGCAGCCCAGGCCCTCCAGCTGCAGGCGCCGCACCAGCGACGCGGCGGTGGCGCCGCTTTGGGTCACGACCGCAACGGGTCCCGGCTGGATGTCCTGGCCGAGCACGGGCTGGATCGACGCGACCGCCCCGTTGGCGAAGCGCGCGACGCCGTCGGTGTTGGGGCCGGCGATGCGCAGCCCGTGCGCCCGTGCCTGCGCGACCAGCTGCTGCTGGCGGGCGGCGCCGTCGGGGCCGGCTTCGCCTATGCCTTGGGTCGGCAGCACCGCGACGCGCACGCCGGCCTGCGCGCACGCCTCCAGCGCGGCGGGCGTCTGCGCGGCGTTGAGCGCGATCACCGCGACGTCGACCGGTCCGGGGACGTCGGCCAGCGTGGCGTAGCAGCGGCGCCCGTCGATCGCGTCGCGCGTCGGGTTGACCGGGTAGACCTCGCCTTTGAACCCGTAGCGGTCCAGCAGGTGCAGCGGCCACCAGCTCAGCGCGCCGGGGCGGCCCGACGCGCCGATGACGGCGACCGAGCGCGGCGCGAACAGCGTCGCGAGGTCGTGCTCGGCGCCGGTTACCTCACGCACGCGCCGCGGCCTGCTCGTGGCGGTCCATGCGCCGCCAGCCCAGCGCGTCGTCGGCGAGCAGGATGCGCTGGATGTTGGCCGAGCCCTCGCCGGTCTGCCACAGCTTGGCGTAGGCGACGTAGGTGGCGATGGGGTACTCGTCGGTGAACGCGTAGCCGCCGAAGATCTCCGCGGTCGACTGCGCCGCGCGCTGGCAGGCCTCGCCGGCGTAGTACTTCGCGATCGAGGCCTCGCGGGTCGCCGACAGGCCGGAGTCGAAGCGCCAGGCGGCCTCGTAGACCAGCGCGCGGGCGGCGGCGACCTCGGCGACCATCTCCGCGAGCCGCTCCTTGATCATCTGAAACGAGCCGATCTTCTGACCGAACGCCTCCCGGGAGTTGCAGTACTCCACCGAGGCGTCCAGGCAGGCACGTGCCAGGCCCAGCGACCGCGACGCGACCGTGAGCCGCCCGACGTCCATCGCGCGCATCGCGACCGTGAAGCCTTCGCCCTCGGCGCCCAGGACCTGGTCGCCACCGACCGCACAGTCCTCGAACGCCAGCGACGTCGTGGGCATGAGCGCGCCCAGCACCCTGCAGGGCACGCGCTGCACCGACAGGCCGGGGGTGGCGGTGTCGACGATGAACGCCGTGACGCCCTTGTGCTTGGCGTCGGGGTCGGTCTTGGCGTACACCACGCCGGCGTCGGCGACGTTGGCGTTGGTGATGAACATCTTCGCGCCGTTGAGCACCCAGCCGCCGCCCCGGCGTTGCGCGCGGGTGCGCATCGCGCCCAGGAAGTCCGAGCCGCCGTCGGGCTCGGTCATGGCGTTGAAGCCCAACAGCTCCCCGGAGATCAGGCCCGGCACGTAGCGCTTGACCTGCTCGGGGGTGCCGTAGCGCAGGATCGTCAGCGGCACCGTCGCGGCCTGCAGGTTCATCCCCGCCGACAGCGGCGGATAGGCGTAGGCCAGCTCCTCGGCCACCACCGCCAACGCCCGAAACCCGACGTCGGTGCCGCCGTGCTCCTCGGGGAACACACAGCCGAAGAACCCCAGCTCGCCCATCTGCCGGTACAGCTCGCGCGGGAACTCGCCGGCGGCCTCCAGCTCGGCGATCCGCGGCCGCACCTGCTCGCGGCCGAAGTCGCGCACCAGCGCCCGGATCGCCTCGTGCTCCTCACCCAGCAACGCCGTGGACACGTCGCATCCTCCTCGAGAACCTCTCCTGAAACCATGCGATTGTTTGTGATGTATAGCCGCATGTCAAGGTCGCCGGTCGAGATCACCGGCCGCGTGCTGGGCCACACCACTCAACCGCCGACGGCAGCAACGACGCCCGCGACGAGCTCGGGGCCGGCCAGGAGCGCGAAGTCGTTGTGGCCCGCGCCGGGCACCTCGAGCCACCGCCTGGGCTCGGCGGCGGCCTCGTAGACCGCGCGGCTCTGCGTCAGGGGCACGATCTCGTCGGTCGAGCCGGCCACGACCAGCACCGGTGCGGCGACCGCGGCGACCCGTGCCGCGACCTCGAAGCGGTCGCGGAGCAGCCAGCGCACCGGCAGCCACGGGTAGTGCACGCTGCCCACGTCGGCCAGCGAGGTGAAGGGCGAGCGCAGGATCAGCGCCGCCGGCGGCGACGCCACCGCCAGGCGGGTGGCAACGGCCGCGCCGAGCGACTCGCCGTAGTACGCCACGGGGCCTTCGTGGTGCGTGGACACCCACGCGCGCCACGCCTGCGCGTCTTGGGCGAGTCCCTCCTCGCTCGGCGAACCCGGGTTGCCGCCGTAGCCGCGGTAGTCGACGAGCAGGACCCCGATCCCATGCGGCCGGAGTGCGCGCGCCAGCGGCAACCGGTCGGCGCGCGTCCCGGCGTTGCCCGGGAACACCACCACGAGCGGCTCGTCGGCGCGGTCCCGCGACAACCAGCCCGCCAGTCGAAGGTCGTCCGCCGTGCGCACGGCGACAGCCTCCATGCCGGGCGGCGGCGGGGGCACGGCCGGGCCGGGGAAGTAGATCAGGCGCCGCTGCAGCCCGACCAGGAGCCCGACCAGCACGACCAACCCCAGGACGACGACGAGCAGTGCACTGCGCACGGCCCCCCAGTCAAGCCTCCAGACTGAGCAGGCGCGCGAGGTTGCCGCCCAGCACCGCCTCCGTGTCGTCGTCGGACAGGCCCAGGGCGCGGATCGCGGCGATCTCGGCGGTGGGGTCGGCCATCGGCCAGTCGCTGCCGAAGATCACCTTGTCGGGACCGTGGCGCTCGATCAGGCGGCGGACGCGCTGCGGATCCAGTGACGCGAGCGTCGGCGGCCAGGACGTGTCGAGGTAGACGTCGGTGCCGACGACGGTGTCCTCGGCCTCGTCCAGCATGAGATAGCCCCCGTAGTGGCAGGCGATCAGGTCCATGCCGGGCAGCTGCTTGGCCAGCGCCACGAACATCGGCGGCGTGCAGCGCGCGTTGATGCTGTCGTCCTTGCCGGCGCCGACGTGGACGATCGCGGGGAACTCGCCGCGCAGCGCGTCCAGCACCGCGAGCAGGCCGGGGTCGTCCAGCGTGTAGGGCTGGTAGAGCGGGTGGACCTTGACGCCTCTGAGGCCGTGGCGGCGCAGGCTGTCGCGGAGCTCGGCCGGGTCGGCGGCGGCGTGCGCGGACCCGAACCCGATGAACGTCGCAGGGTCGAGCGAGCCGACGAAGCGGTGCGTCGACTCGATGCGGTCGGCGGTGTTGGCGACGCCCAGCACGACGGAACGATCGACCCCCGCGTCGTCCATGGCGGCGGTCAGCCCCGCGATGGTCCCGTCGCCCAGCGGCTGGATCGCCAGGCCCGTCCCCCCGAGAGCCCGCGACGCCACGGCGTCCGGCCACGCGTGGGTGTGGACGTCGAGAACGGGCGTCACAGCTTCCCGGCCTCGCCGCCGTCGATCACGAACGTCGCTCCGGTCACGAAGTCGCTGAGAGGTGACGCGAGGTAGCAGACCAGCGGGCCGATCTCCTCGGCGTAGCCCATGCGCCCCGCGGGGATCTTCGCGATGCGTCTCTTGAGGAGGTCGGGGTTGCCCGTGACCTCCGACTGCGCCTCGGTGTCGAACCCGCCGGGGGCGATCGTGTTGACCTGCACGCCCAGCTTGGCCCACTCCGCGCCGAGCGCCTCGGTGAAGCGGATGATCGCGGCCTTGGACGCCGAGTAGCCGACCAGGATCGGCTTGCCGCGCAGCCCGGAGATCGAGGCGACGTTGATGACCTTGCCTGACCCCTGGGCGAGGAACACCTTGCCGGCCTCGCGCGTCAGGACCATCGGCGCGTGGATGTTGAGCTCGAACGTGTGGTCCCACGTGGCGTCGTCGCCGTCGATGAACTTGCCCGCGGGGAACGCGCCGGCGTTGTTGACGATGACGTCGAGCCGGCCGAAGGCGTCCAGCGCCACCCCGACCAATGCCCGCACCTGCTCGCGGTCGGTGGCGTCGAACGGGTGGGCGTGCACGCGGCCCGGGTGGGCGGCGGCCAGCTCGTCCAGCGCGTCCTTGCTGCGCGCGGCGGCGACGACGCGGGCGCCCTCGGCGACCAGCGACTCGACGGCCGCGCGGCCCAGCCCGCGGCTGGCGCCCGTGACGATCGCGACGCGGCCCGCGAGCTGCAGGTCCATCAGGCGACCTCGTCGGTGAGGGCCTTGGCGATGCCCAGGCGCAGGACCTCCGAGGCCCCCTCGTAGATGCGCATCGGGCGCGCCGCGCGGTAGAGGCGCTCGATCTCGGAGTCGCGGATCAGCCCCCAGCGGCCCATGACCTGCACGCAGCGGTCGACGACGCGGCTGGCCGCCTCGGTCGCGGCCAGCTTCGCCATCGAGGAGTGGTGGAGGTTGCCGAGAGGGTCCTCGCGCGCGCGGTACGCGGAGCGATACGCGAGCAGCCGCGTCATCTCGACGTCGGCCCACGAGTCCGCCAGCAGGGCGGCCACCGGCCCCAGCCTGGCCAGTGGCCGCCCGAACTGGACGCGCTGCTTGGCGTGGCGCGTCGCCACCTGCAGCGCCCGCCACGCGAGACCGACCGACGCCCCCGCCACCGAGACCCGGAAGACCGCCAGCGTCGAGAGCACGAGATCGAAGCCCTTGCCCACCTCGCCGATGCGCGCCGACGCGTCCAGCCGCGTGCCCTCGAAGCGCACCGTGCCCAGGATGTGCGGCGCGATCAGCTCCCGCTCCGGCTCGACCGTCACGCCGTCAGCGTCCGCGGGCACGAGCACCAGCGAGTAGCCGTCCGCCTCCCGCCCCAGGACCGTGTAGTAGCCGGCCGCGCCGGCGTTGGAGATGAACGACTTCGTGCCGTTGACGACCACCGAGCCGCCCTCGTCGGTGATCGTGGTCGACAGGCCCTTGAGGTCCGAGCCGGCCTCCGGCTCCGTGACGGCCAGTGCCGCGAGGACCTCTCCGGACGCGACGCGCGGCAGCCAGTGCGCGCGCTGCTCGTCGGTCCCCGCCCGCGCCAGCGCATAGCTGCCGATGCCCTGCATGGCGAACATCGTGTCGAGGTGCGAGGACACCGCCATGAGCTGCTCGCGCGCGACGCAGACGACGACGGGGTCCACCTCCGCGTGGCGCCCGCCGTAGGCTGCCGGCACCGTGAGCGTGGCCAGCCCGCTCTCCCGGAACGCCTTGTGCACACCGTCGTGCAGCGTGCTCATGGCGTCGGCCTCGACCGCCATCGGCTCGACCGCGGCAGCCAGCGCCCGCGCCTCCTCCTGGGCCTGCCGGGCCGGGGCGTCGAGCTCGAAGTCCATCCGGGGATTCTACCAACCGGTTGTTTGATGGTGTAGAACAGCGTGATGGCGGACGTCCTCACGGAGCGCCGCGGCGACGTGGCCTGGATCCGCCTGAACCGGCCCGACCGCATGAACGCCTACGACCAGGCGATGGCCGAGGAGCTGATCGACGCGGTCCGGGGCGCCGCCGACGCCGGGGTGATCGTGCTCACCGGCAGCGGCCGCGCGTTCTGCGCCGGCGGATACCTCGCGAACCTCGCCGCGGCCAAGGCCGACGAGCTGCGCGGGATGTTCTACGGCTCGCTGCGGTTCCTCGAGGAGATCCGCCTGTCCCCCCGGCCGGTCATCGCCGCGGTCAACGGCGTCGCCGCCGGCGGCGGCAACGAGCTGGTCGTCGCGTGCGACTTCGCGATCGCGGCGGAGTCCGCGTGGCTCGGCCAGACCGGACCGCGGGTCGGCAGCGCGCCGGTGCTGGGCGGCACGAACCTGCTCGCCATGCAGATCGGCGAGAAGCGCGCCAAGGAGGTCTCGATGCTCTGCCGCCGCTACCCGGCGCGCCAGGCCGCTGGAGCTGGGGTGGGTCAACGCCGTCGTCCCCGACGAGGAGCTGGAAGCCGAGGTCACCCGTTGGGCCGACGAGCTGCTCGCGATGAGCCCCGCTACCTCGAGATCGCCAAGATCAGCTCCAACGTCTGGTGGAACGCGTGCCCGCGACGCCTACGTGTGCGGGCTCGGCATGCTGGTCCAGGCGATCGGCTCCGACGACATGATCGAGGGCGCGACCGCGTTCATGGAGAAGCGCAAGCCCGTGTGGCCGTCGCGGGGGGCGACCTCGTGAGCGTGCTGACCTACGACGACCACCGGCCGATCACCGAGGACCGCGAGCAGTGGTCGCTCCCGGCCGTGCTGCGCCAGCGCGCGCAGCACGCACGGCGACCGCGTCGCGCTGGAGTTCCCCGAGGACGGCGAGCGCCTCACCTACGCCGAGACCCTGGACCGCGCCGAGCGCGATCGCGGCCTCCCTGCTGGCCCGCGGCGCGCCCGGTGACCGCGTGCTGATCATGGCGCCCAACTCGCGTCGAGCTACCTGCTGGGCTGGTTCGGCGTCGGCGCTGGCCGGGCATGGTCGAGGTGCCGATCAACACCGCCTACATGCGGCAGCTTCCTGGAGCACCAGGTCGGCGTGTCGGCGCCGCGCGTCGCGGTGATCGACCCGTCGTTCGCGCAGCGCTTCGTCGACAGCGCCGACGCGTGCCGCGCGATCGAGCGCTTCTACGTCCTCGGGCGACCCCGACGCGGCGATCGGCCTGCTGCGCGACGCGGGCTGGGAGGCGCAGCCGTTCGCCGTGCTGCTCGACGGCGACGCCGCAGCGGCGACGCTCCCCGCCGTGACGCCGCGCGACCTCGGCGCGATCTTCTTCACCTGCGGGACGACGGGCCCGTCGAAGGGCGTGATGATGCCGCACGCGCACATGTGGTTCTTCGCCGACGAGTGCCGCTCGCTGCACCGTCTCACCGACGCCGACACCTACATGTCCGTCGGGCCGCTGTTCCACGGCAACGCGCAGTTCCTCGCCGCGCTACCCGGCGCTGATCGCCGGGGCGCGGTTCGTCGCTGCGCGCAAGTTCAGCGCGCTCCGCTGGATCGCGCTGGATGCGCGACTCCGGCGCCACCGTCACCAACTTCGTCGGCGTGATGATGGACTTCGTCTGGAAGCAGCCGCGAGCGGCCCGACGACGCCGACAACCGGCTGCGGTGCGATCTTCGCCGCCCCGACGGCCGCTCGATCGTCGACGCCTTCCGGCAAGCGCTTCGGGATCGAGGCGTTCGTCGAGGTCTTCGGGCTCACCGAGACCTCGATGCCGATCCTGACCCCCTACGGGATGACGCGCCCGCCGGCGCGGCCGGCCTGCAGGTCGCCGACTGGTTCGACATCCGGCTGGTCGACCCGGAGACCGACGAGGAGGTGCCCGTCGGCGAGGTCGGCGAGCTCGTCGTGCGCTCCAAGGTGCCGTGGACCTCCTGCCAGGGCTACTACGGCGATGCCCGACAAGACCGTCGAGGTCGTTCCGCAACCTGTGGTTCCACACCGGCGACGGCCTGCGCACGCGACGCCGAGGGCTGGTACTACTTCGTCGACCGCCTCAAGGACGCGCTGCGCCGCCGCGGGGAGAACATCAGCTCCTACGAGGTCGAGCAGCCGATCCTGGCCCACCCGGGCGTCGCCGAGTGTCGCCGTCGATCGCGGTGCCCGCCGACGTCGAGGCGGGCGAGGACGAGGTCATGGCGGTGCTCGTCGCCGCGAGCCCGGGTCCGGCGTCACGGCCGACGAGGTCTGGGCGTGGTGCGACGCGCGCATCCCCGCGTTCGCGGTCCCGCGCTACCTGCGCTTCGTCGACGCGTCTGCCGCTGACGCCGTCGGAGAAGGTCCGCAAGGTCGCGCTGCGCGAGGAGGTGGGTCACCCCGGACACGTCCGACCGCACCGCTCGTTGAACCAGGGAGGGCACAGCATGTTCGAGGGACGCGTCGCCATCGTCACCGGAGGAGCGCGCGGCATCGGCGCGGCGATCACCCAGCGCCTGGCCGAGGGCGGCGCCCACGTCGCCGCGGGCTACAGCCGCAACGCCGAGACCGCCGAGAAGTTCGCCGCCCAGATCGCCGAGAAGGGAGGTTCGATCTCGCTGCACCAAGGCAACGTCGGCCTGCCCGAGGACTGCGAGCGCGTGGTCGCCGAGGTGCTGGAGCAGCAGGGCCACATCGATTACTTGATCAACAACGCCGGCATCACCGTGGACAAGACCGTGCGCAAGATGACGGTCGAGGACTGGCACGCGGTGTTGCGCGTGAATCTGTCGGGCGCCTTCTACATGACCAAGGCGGTGCTCGAGCACCTGCTCGAGCGCGGCTCCGGGCGCATCGTCAACATCAGCTCGACCGTCGGCGAGACCGGAGCGGTCGGGCAGGCCAACTACGCCGCCTCGAAGTCCGGCCTCTTCGGCCTCACCAAGACGATGGCACTGGAGACCGCCCGCAAGGGGATCACGGTCAACTGCGTCGCGCCGGGCTACACCGACACCGACATGTTCGCGGCGGTGCCCGAGAACGTGATCCAGCAGATCGTCGCAAAGATCCCGATGCAGCGCCTGGGCGTCGGCCGCGAGGTCGCGCACGCGGTGTGCTTCCTGCTCGAGGACGACGCCTCCTACATCACCGGCCAGGTCCTGGGCGTCAACGGCGGGGTGGACATGTAGGTGGGAGAGCAGACCGTCGTCGACTCCTCGGCGCGCGGCGACGTGGTGGCGGTCGACTCCGCCTACGACGCCGCCGCGCGTAACCGCGACCGCGACGTGGTCGTCAGCGCGTCGTACTCCGGCGTGCTCCCGGCGCGCTTCGTCGCCCAGCACCGGCCTCGCGGCGCGATCGGGCTGGACTGCGGGATCGGACCCGAGGGCGCCGGCATCGCGGGCCTCTGGTTCTACGAGGCCCTGGGCATCCCCGCCGCGACGGCCGACGTCATGACCGTGCTGCTGGGAAACGGCGTCGACACCTGGGAGCGCGGCGTGGTCAGCCGCGTCAACGACCCCGCCCGCGTGGTCGGCGTGGAGCCCGGCCAGTCCGTGCGCGAGGCCGCCCGCCTGCTGCTGGACCGTGACCCGCCCCAGCGCGCCGCCGCGGACGTCACCAACCGCACGGTCATGGCCACCAACGCCGAGGGCCGCGCGATCGTCTGCACCGACTCGATCGCGTTCGCGATCGGCGAGGACACCGACCGCAACGTGCTGTGCACCGCCGGGCCACACGGGCCGCAGCGCCGTGCCCTACCTGCTCAAGGCGCGCCCCTGGGGCTTCATCTGCTCCGACGGCGGCCGCGGCCGCGACGACTCCGGCATGGCCGGCCTCGCGATCGTCGAAGCCGAAGGGCTGGCCGGCGCCACCGTCGACGCCCGCACCGCCCGCATGGGCGACGGCCTGTCGACCTACCACGACGGGGTGATCAGCGCGGCGAACGCCGGCGCCCGGGCCCGCGGCGTCGCGGTCGGCATGCCGGCGCGCGAGGCGGCCCACCTGCTCTTGGGAGGAGACGACCCTGGCTGATCTGCTCGGCACCGAGGAGCACCCGCAGACCTGCGTCGCGGAGCTGGCCGGGCGCAGGGTCATGGCGATGGACTCCGCGCGCTACTGCGACGCGACCAACACGGGGCGCGACGTGGTGGTCGCCGCGTCCTACCTCGGGGTGCTGCCGGCCCGGCTGATGGCGCCGCACCGCCCGCGCGGCGTGATCGGCCACGACGGGTGCATCGGCAAGGACGGCGCGGGGATCCAGGGGCTGTTCTACCTGGAGGCGCTGGGGATCCCGGCCGCGGCGCTGGACGGCAAGACCGGCGAGCTCGGCAACGGCGTGGACTGCTACCAGGAGGGCGTGATCTCGCGGGTCAACATCCTCGCCGAGCAGTGCGGGGTGCACCCGGGCATGAGCGTGAAGGACGCAGCCGCCCGCCTGCGCGACCTCGACCCGACCGACACCGCGGTCGGCACGAAGATCCGTCGCCACGTCGCCGAGACCGCGCCGAACGGCCGCCAGGTCGTGATCACCGACTCGATCATCTTCGCGACCCCGGAGGACCGCGACCGCAACGTGCTCGTCACCGCCGGCCACACCGGCAGCAGCGGCGCGGCCTTCCTCCTGGAGTTCCGCCCCTGGGGCTTCATCTGCTCCGACGGCGGTGGCGCCAAGAACGACTCCGGGATCGCCGGCCTCGCGATGCTGGAGGAGCACGACCTCGCCGGCGCCAGCGTCGACGCCCAGACCGCCGCGATGGGCGACGCCTTCTCCAGCTACGACGGCGTGATCTCCGCCTGCAACGCCCCCGCCCGCCGCCGCGGCGTCGAGGTCGGCATGCCAGCCAGGCGCGCCGCGTCGCTGCTCCTGGGAGACGGATGAAGGCACCAGAACGGCCGGCGCCGCGCCCCACCGACCTGGGGGCGCCGTTCTGGGAGGCGGCGCGCGAGCACCGGCTCGTGCGGCCGGTGTGCGGGGCGTGCGGGCGGTCGTTCTTCTCGCCGCAGGTGGCCTGCCCGCACTGCCTGTCGGAGGACTGGTCGTGGCAGGAGAGCACGGGCCGGGGCGTCGTGCACAGCTTCGCGGTCGTGCACCGGCCGCCAGGGCCGGGGTTCACGCCGCCCTACGTGATCGCCGACGTCGAGCTGGAGGAGGGGTGGCGGATGCTGTCCAACGTCGTCGGCGACGACGTCGCGATCGACCTGCCCGTCGAGGTCACGTGGCTCGAGGTCGCCGATGGTGCGGTCCTGCCCGTGTTCCGGGGCCCGGCGTGAACGTCGGGCTGGCGGTCACGCGCAGCGCGCGGCGCTACGGCCCGCGGCTGGCGGTGTTCGACGGGGACCGGGAGCTGACCTGGTCGCAGCTGGAGGAGCGCAGCAACCGCTTCGGCAACGCGATCATCGGCCGCTATGGGCTGGAGCGCGGCGACCGTCGTCGCGCTGCTCGCGCACAACCGGCTCGAGGTCTCGAGGTCCTGGCCGGCACCGCCAAGGCCGGCCTGACCTACGTCGGCATGAACTTCCGGCTGTCGTGGCACGACCTGGAGGCGATCCTCGCGAACGCCGAGCCGCGCCTGCTCGTCACGGAGCACGAGTACGCCGAGCTCGCGCACCAGGCCGGCGAGCACTTCGACCTTCCGGTCCTCGACGTCGACGCCCCGGCCTACGCGGAGCTCCTCCGCGAAGCCGCGGCGAAGCCGCCGGACGCCCTCCACCAGATCCGCCCCGAGGACGACTTCTGCATCGTCTACACCAGCGGCACGACCGGCACGCCCAAGGGCGTGCTGTTCGACCACGGCCGCGTCCTGCAGCACGCCACGGTCGCCGCCCTGGAGTACGAGATCGACCGCGACACGCGCTATCTCGTCGCGATCCCGCACAACTCCAGCGTGAACATCACGTTCGTGCCCGGCTTCACGATGGGCAGCGCCATCGGCTTCTCCGACAGCCGCGGCTTCGACCCGGAGCGCTTCGCCGCCGAGGTCAAGCGCCACCAGGCGACGCACACCTACCTCGTGCCGACCCAGCTGTACCGGCTCCTCGAGCAGCTCCCGACGCAGTCACGGGACCTCAGCTCGATCAGCACGCTGGGCTACGGCGCGGCGCCGATGGCACCGGACAAGGTCGGCGCGCTGGTGGAGCGCTTCGGCCCGATCTTCAACCAGCTCTACGGGATGGCCGAGATCGCCTCGATCGGCACGATGCTGCGCAAGGACGACCACGTGGCGGCCCTGCAGGGCAAGCCGCACCTCCTCGCCTCGGCCGGCCAGCCCAGCTACGCGATCGACGTGCGCGTGGTCGACGACGACGGTCACGACGTCCCCGCCGGCGAGCGCGGCGAGGTGGTGTTCGCCGCCCCTTACATGATGAAGGGCTACTACCGCGACCCGGAGCGCACCGCCGCGCACGCTCGATCGACGGCTGGATCCACTCCGGCGACATCGGCGTCTTCGACGAGGAGGGCTACCTCTCGATCGTCGACCGCAAGAAGGACCTCATCATCCGCGGCGGCTACAACATCGCCCCCACCGAGATCGAGGCCGTCTTCCACCGCCACCCGGCGGTCCTGGAGGTCGGCGTGATCGGGATCCCCGACCCCGAGTGGGGCGAGGCGATCCTCGCCGTGGTCGCGCTCACCGCACGACCAGGCCGTCACCGCCGAGGAGCTGCTGGCGTGGTGCCGCGACGAGGGCGGCCTGCCCTCGATCAAGCGCCCCGAGCGCGTCGAGCTGGTCGACGCCCTCCCCAAGAACGCCATCGGCAAGATCGCCAAGAACGAGCTGCGCGACCGCTA
This sequence comes from Euzebyaceae bacterium, assembly GCA_963829805.1. Taxonomy (GTDB): domain Bacteria; phylum Actinomycetota; class Nitriliruptoria; order Euzebyales; family Egibacteraceae; genus CAWHJR01. Next base: position 4,267,988 of record CAWHJR010000002.1, on the reverse strand, counting down.
CTGGACCGGCGCCCGGCGCGTATGACGAACATCGCGATCGTCGGCGTCGGCCTCACGGCGCAGGCCAAGCGCCACGAGCGCTCCACGCTCTCGTTGTGCCTGGAGGCCGCGCGCGCCGCGCTGGACGACGCGGGGATCGAGCGCCGCGAGGTCGACGGCATCGCCGCGCGCTGGCCCGGGCCCGGCGGGACGGTCCTGCACCCCGGCTCGATCGACTGGACCGGGCTGCTGGGCATCGCCCTGCGCTGGATCGGCGACACCTACCCGCAGGGCGTCCCCGCGGTCCTCGACGCGGCGGCCGCGATCCAGGCCGGCCTGTGCGAGACCGTGCTGATCGCCGGCGGGCAGGCCGGCGTCCTGGGCCGCGACCAGGGCCGCGTCGCGGAGTACACCCGCCCCGACAACGAGTTCGTCGCCCCGTGGGGCGCGTTCACCGCGGCGCACTTCGCGCTCGTGGCCAACCGCTACCTGCACCGCTTCCCGCACGCGCGCGAGGCGATGGCCGAGGTCGCCGCCACGATCCGCAACCACGGCAGTGCCAACCCCGCCGCGGTCCTCCACGGGCGCGGCCCGTTCACCGCCGCCGACGTCCTGGCCTCGCCCCCGATCGTCGAGCCGTTCCACCTGCTGGACCTGTGCCTGGCCACCGAGGGCGCCGCGGCCGTGGTGATGACCACCGCTGAGCGCGCGCGCGACCTGCGGGCGACGCCGGTCGGCGTCCTGGCCGGGGGCTGCGAGTGGAACCGCCAGCAGTACGTCGACCCGCCGCGCTACGAGGAGGTCGGAGCGGTCGGAGGCGACGCCGCGAGACGGGCGTTCGCCCTGGCCGGCCTCACCCCTGCCGACGTCGACGTCGCCGAGCTCTACGACGTCAACTCCTTCGAGGTGCTGCGCCAGTTCGAGGCCCTCGGCTTCTGCGCCGAGGGGGAGGGCGGCGACTTCGCCCGGCAGAGCGGCCTCGGCCTGGACGGCGGCCTCCCGGTCAACACCGACGGCGGCCTCATGTCCTTCAGCCACATCGGCTGGGGCGCACCGACGCTCAAGGTCGTCGAGGCCGTCCGCCAGCTGCGCGGCGAGGCCGAGGGGCGCCAGGTCGCCGACGCCGAGGTCGCGCTGGTCACCGGCGCCGGCTCCGGAGCGCAGTACCACAACACCCTCTTGCTGGCCCGCGGATGACTCGGTTATGCTGCGCACAGATTCACCTACCAAACGGTTGTTTGATCGCACCAGAGAGGAGGGCTGCGTGCGCGTCGCGGTGATCGGTGCCGGCATCATGGGCAACGGCATTGCCCAGCTGGCCGCCATGAGCGGGCACGAGGTCTCGCTCCGCGACGTCGCCGAGGAGCCGCTGCGCAAGGCGCTGGCCACGATCGACGACAGCCTCGCCCGCTTCGTTCGCAAGGAGCGCTTCACCGCCGAGCAGGCCGCGGGCATCCGCGAGCACATCCAGCCCACCACCGACCTGGCCGTCGCGGTCCAGGACGCCGAGGTCGTGGTCGAGGCCGTGCCGGAGATCCTCGAGCTCAAGCAGCGCCTGATGACCGAGATCGGCGAGGCTGCACCCGCCGACGCGCTGCTGGCCACGAACACCTCGCAGCTGTCGATCACCGCCGTCGCGGTGCCGCTGGGCGAAGAAGCCCACCGCGTCGTGGGCACGCACTTCTTCAACCCGCCGGTGCTCATGCGCCTGTGCGAGCTCGTGCGCGGCCTGCGCACCAGCGACGCGGCGCTAGAGCGGGCGCGCAGCTTCGCGGAGAGCCTCGGCAAACAGGTCGTGGTCTGCCGCAAGGACTCCCCGGGCTTCATCACCACCCGCGCCTACGCCGCGCTGCGCACCGAGTGCCTGCGCATGCTCGAGGAGGGCGTGGCCAGCGCCGAGGACATCGACACGGCGCTGAAGCTCGGCTTCAACTTCCCGATGGGGCCGCTGGAGCTCAGCGACTTCAACGGCATCGACACGTTCCTGCACGTGGCCGATGCGCTCGCCGCGGCTCACGGCGAGCGCTTCCGGCCCCCCGTCACCGTCCGCAACATGGTCACCGCCGGCCGCATCGGCCGGAAGGCCGGCGCGGGGTTCTACGACTACGACGCTGAGGGCAACAGGCTGCCCGGGCAACGTGGCTGACGTCGACCGGGCGTGGGCCGGCGAGCGCAGCGCGACGGCGTGCACGCTCGGAGACGACGGCGTCGCCTGGGTCACGCTGAACCGCCCCGACGCCGCCAACGCGCGCAACCAGGCGATGCGCGACGAGCTCGCCGCGCTCTGGTCGCAGCTGGCCGGGGACGACGACGTCAAGGTTGTCGTGCTCACCGGCGCCGGGGACCGCTTCTTCTCGGCGGGCATGGACCTCAAGGAAGCGCGGGGCGAGGAGACGCTCCTGCAGCGCCGCGCGCGCATGCGCCAGGGCCGCGACATCGAGGCGCTCGCGCACCTGCCGCGCCCGACGATCGCCGCGGTCAACGGCTACGCGATGGGCGGCGGCCTCGAGATGGCGCTCGCCTGCGACCTGCGCGTGTTCGCCGACGAGGCCGTGGTCGCGCTGCCCGAGGTCGGTCACGGCCTGATCCCCGGCGGCGGCGGCACGGTGCGCCTGCCGCGGCTGATCGGGCCGGCGCTGGCGTTCGAGATGCTCTACACGGGCCGGCGCGTGAACGGCAGCGAGGCTGTCGCCCTCGGGCTGGCGAACCGCAGCGTGCCGCGCGCGCAGCTTCACGACGTGGCGGCCGAGCTGGCCGCGGCGATCGCGCAGCAGCCGGGCCACGCGCTGCGCGAGGTCAAGGAGGCCGTGCTCGCAGGCCTCGACGTGCCGACCGCGTTCGCCGTCGAGGCCGAGCGCGATCGCCTGGTGATGCTCATGGACGGGCTGTCGCGTACCGGAGGGAGCTAGACATGCTCTTGCTGCAGTACTTCCTGAACGGGGTCGCGATCGGAGCGATCTACGCGCTGGTGGCGCTGGGCTTCGTGCTGGTGTTCAAGGCCACGTCGGTCCTGAACTTCGGTCACGGCGCGTTCCTGGTGGTGGCGGCGTACCTGGCGGTGACGCTCCTCGTCAGCCTGAACCTGCCGTTCCTCGCCGGGATCATCCTGATCGCCGCGGTGATGGCGCTGGTGGGCGTCATCATCCACTACTCGATGATGCGCTGGATGGTCGGCAAGGCGTTCTTCTCGGTCGTCTTGGTCACGGTTGGTCTGGAGATCGTGATCCGCGCGGGGCTGCTGATGGCGTACGGGCCCCAGGACAGGGCCCAGATCCGTGAGCTGCCCCAGGGGCGGCTCCAAATCACCGAGAGCGTCCAGATCCCCTACGTGAACATGATCGTCTTCGCGGCCGCGACCCTCATCGTGATCGCGTTCATGATCTTCTTCCAGACCAGCCGGCTGGGGCTGCACATGCGGGCGGTCGCCGAGAACCTCGAGGCCTCGGCGGCGATGGGCATCGACCCCCACCGCATCTACGCATCCGCGTGGGCGCTGGGACTGGCGATGGCCGCGGTCGGCGGCGTGCTCCTGGCGCACTTCCAGCCGACCTTCAACCTCGAGCTCGCGACGGTGGGGCTCCGCGCCTTCCCGGCCGCGATCCTCGGCGGGATCGACTCGATCGGCGGCGCGATCGTCGGCGGGCTGATCGTCGGGATCGTCGAGAGCGTCGGGTCGGGCATCTTCGGGTCGGAGTACCGCGATGTGATCGCGTTCGGCGTGATGTTCGCGGTCCTCTTGTGGCGTCCGTCCGGGCTGTACGGCACCAAGGAGCTGGTCCGGGTATGAGCGGCCGCTACACCACCCAGTACCGCCAGGAGATGCGGCTGCTGCGCACGCCCTCCCAGCGGGTCATGGCCGTGATCCTGACGATCGTCGCCATCGCCCTGCCGTTCGTCCTGGGCCTGGACTGGAACCCTCCGCTGGGCTTCCCGTGGGCGGCGTGGCGCCCGGCCGTGAACTTCGCGCTCGTCGCGACGATCGGCGCGGCCGCGTTCAACCTGCTCCTGGGCTACACCCACCAGGTGAGCGTCGCGCACGCGGCGTTCCTGATGCTCGGCACCGTGGTCGGCGCAGCGCTGGGGACGCTGTGGCACGTGAACTTCCTGGTCGTGATGGTGGCCGCGACGATCGCCGGCGCGCTGATCGGCATCCTCGTCGGGCTGCCCGCGCTGCGGTTCCGCGGGCTGTACCTGCTGATCGCGACGTTCGGCGTGCACTTCTTCTTCCTGCTGGGCTACCGCAAGTTCCAGACCGCGCTGTTCGGGTTCAGCCCCGTGACGTTCCCCGATCCGCAGCTGCCGTCGTGGCTCCATGGGCTGTCGTTCATCAACCCTGGCGCGAACGGCGTGTGGGGGTTCGACAGCGACTTCCGCTGGTACTGGATCCTGCTGCCGCTGACGGTGGTGTCGGTGTTGTTCATGTCCAACGTGATCCGCATGCGCGAGGGCCGCTCCTTCATGGCGATCAAGGAGCACGACATCTCCGCGTCGCTGATCGGGATCAACGTCACGCGCGCGAAGCTCAAGGCGTTCGCGGTCTCCTCCGCGTTCGTCTCGTTGTCGGGGGCGCTGGGCGCGTACTACATCGGGGCGCGCGACGTCGACAGCTTCGGCTTCCATGTGGTGCTGAACTACTCGATCATGATCATCGTCGGGGGGTTCTCGACGTTCCAGGGCGCGATCATGGGCGCGTTCTTCTTCTACCTGGCGCCCGTGCTGTTCGACTGGATCCGCGAGGACACCCCCGGGATCCGCGACGTCGACTTCCTGCAGAACTACGCCAACGAGCTGAACCTGGCGATCTTCGGCGTTCTCATCATCATGGTGCTCATCACGCGCCCGACCGGGCTCGCGGGGATCTGGCAATCGATCAAGGGGTACTGGTCGGCATGGCCGTACAGCCGGTGACCAGCGCGGCGGCGTCGGCGCCGCACACCAGCGACGGCTCGGGACTCACCGTCCGCGGGCTGGAGGTGGTCTACAAGGGCTCCATCGTCGCGCTCTCCGGTGTGTCGGTGCACGTGCCGACGGGAGGGTTCGTGTCGGTACTGGGAGCCAACGGCGCCGGCAAGACCACGCTGGTGCGGGCGATCACCAACCTGCTCTTCGTGCACGCCGGTCGGGTGCGGGAGGGCGAGATCCACTGGAACGGCGTCCCGATGCACGCCGCCGGCGCGAGCCACGTCGTACAAGCGGGTGTCTGCCAGGTGCCGGAGGGCCGCAAGCTCTTCCCCCGGCTGACGGTCGAGGACAACCTGAGGGTCGGCGCGGCCACGCGCCGGGACAAGGCCGGCATCACCGCCGATGTCAAGCGCATGTTCGAGCTGTTCCCGAACCTCGCCAAGCGCCGAGCGGATCGCGCGGGCTTCCTGTCCGGCGGTGAGCAGCAGATGATCGCGGTCGGCCGTGCGCTGATGGCGAAGCCCAAGCTGCTGATCTGCGACGAGCTGTCGCTGGGCCTCGCGCCGATCGTCGTGCGCACCCTGTTCGAGCTGCTCACCCAGCTCAACACGGAGGAGGGCATGTCGATCCTCGCGATCGAGCAGAACGCCCGCATGGCGCTCTCGCACTCCACCTACGGCTACGTGCTGGAGACGGGCCGCGTCGTGATCGAAGGCACCAGCAAGGATCTCCAGGAGGACGGCTACGTGCAGGAGTACTACCTGGGCGGCGCGGGCGAGGCCAAGGATGCCTACCAGGCCGTGGTCGCCCGCTTCGCGCCACGCGGCGGCACGCCATGAGCGCCCCGATCCTCAGCCTGGACAACGTCACCGTCCAGTTCGGCGGGCTCAAGGCCTGCGACTCGGTGAAGGTCGACGTGGAGCGCGGCGAGCTCTTCGCGCTGATCGGGCCGAACGGCGCCGGCAAGACCACGGTGGTCAACGCCATCACCGGCATCTACGCCCCGCAGCCGGGCGCCGCGATCACGTTCACGGGCCGCGACGGCGTCGCGCACGACCTCATCGGCCCCAAGCCCCACGACATCGTGCGGCTGGGGATCGCCCGCACGTTCCAGAACCTGGGCCTGTTCCCCAGCCTCTCGGTGCTCGACAACCTCATGCTCGGCCGCTACATCCACCAGAAGAGCGGCGTGCTGGCCGGCGGCTTCCGCCTGCCCCGCATCCTCCGCGAGGAGGTCGAGGCGCGCGAGGCGGTCGAGCGGGTGCTCGAGCTCCTGGAGATCCCCGAGTACCGCTGGGAGCCCGTCGGCGGCCTGCCGTACGGCCTGCAGAAGCGCATCGAGCTGGGCCGTGTGCTGGCCATGGAGCCTGACCTCGTGCTGCTGGACGAGCCGATGGCGGGCATGACCACCGAGGAGAAGCAAGACATCGTTCGCTTCATCTTCGAGATCCGCCTGGCCCTCGACGTGACGGTCTTCATCATCGAGCACGACATGGCCGTGGTGATGAGCATCGCCGACCGGGTGCTCGCGCTGAACTTCGGCCAGCCGATCGCGCTGGGGACGACCGAGGAGATCCAGAAGAACCCCGAGGTCATCGAGGCCTACTTGGGAGCGGAGTGAGGCGCCATGGCTGACGTGCGGGAGCGCACCGACACCGTCCTGGGGCAGCTCGCGGAGCGCGCGCGCTCCCACCCCGACGACGACGTCCTGCTCTACAAGCTGCACGGTCGCTGGCAGGTCACCAAGCAGGCCGAGCTCATGAATCGCGTCACGGAGCTGGCGCTCGGCCTGCAGGACCTGGGAATCGGGCCGGGCGACACGGTCGCGCTGATGCTCGCGCCGCACTCCACGCGGGTGTTCTCGGCCCTGGCGGTGCAGCTGGCCGGCGCGCGTGCTGTCGGTCAGCACGGCGGCGTACCCCGCGACGAGCTGAGCCACGTGCTGACCGACTCCTGCGCCACGTGGATCCTCGTCCAGGGCGCCACCGAGGCCGACCTCGTGCTGGAGCTGGCCGACGCCGGCAAGCTGCCGGACCTCAAGTACATCCGCTACGCCGACCCGGCGTTCGTTCAGGACTACGTCGATCCCAGAGGACTGCTCGGGCCTCTCGGCGACATCGAGCGGGCGGGGGCGGACGCGCTCAACTCCCGACCGGGCGCGCTGGCGGAGCTGCTGGCCGCCCTGGACCCCGATCAGGAGGCCGCGATCAACTACACCAGCGGCACCACCGGGCTGCCGCGCGGCGTGGTGATGACCCACGCCAACATCGCGGCGGCCACAGCGGCCACGATCCAGGCCTTCGGGCTGGGGCGCGGCGACCGCGTGCTGTCGTTCCGGCCGATGTCGGACCCGGTCGAGCCGGGCGCCACGATCTTCGCGTCGCTGGTCAGCGGTGCGGTGCTGGCCCTGCCGGAGAACCGGGCGACCGTGCGCCAGGCGATGTGGGAGATCGCGCCGACGTACCTGCACCTCACGCCGCGCTACGTCAAGGAGATCGCCTCCGACGTGCGCCTCCGCATGCAGGCGACACGCGGCCTCAAGCGGACGGTCACGCGCAGCTGGCAACGTTCGTTCGTGCGCTCGCTGCTCGCAGGGCAGGGCGGGACGAGCTTCCTGACGCGGAGGCTGGTCGGCGGGCGTGTACTCGAGAAGCTCGGCTTGGACAAGGTCCGCTGGGTGGTCGTCAGCGGCACCCAGATCCCCCCGGAGGCGATCGGCTTCTTCCGTGCGCTCGGCGTGCAGGTCCGGCCAGCCTACTCGTTGGCCGAGGCGGGCGGCTACGCGATCGCCCCGACCGGGGACCGGGTGCGCGGCGACACGCTGGGCAAGCCCCTGCCGGGGTTCGAAGTGCGCGTCCAGGACGGCGAGCTGCTGCTGCGCGGGGCCGCCGTGGCGCGCAACTACGCCGCGGGGCGCGAGCGCGTGCCGGCGGTCGACGCCGAGGGCTGGCTGCACACCGGCGACGCGGCGTACGAGGTCGACGGCGAGATCGCCGTCCCCGGGCGCCTCTCGGAGAACATCACGCTCCCCGACGGGGCCCAGGTCAACGCGGCCGAGGTGGAGTCTGCCCTGCGCGCCTCGCCCTACATCCGCGAGGCGCTGCTGGACTTCGGCGGCGGCCGGGTGGTCGTGCTGGTCGAGCCGGCGATGGCCACACTGCGGGGGTGGGCGGCCAAGCGTGGGCTGGAGTTCACCACGGACCGCTCCCTCACCGAGCTGCCCGAGGCCCGCCACCTGCTGAAGCAGGCGGTCGAGGCAGCGGTCGCGCAGTTCTCCACGCTGAAGGTGGACGAGGTGCGCGTGCTCGACGCCCCGCTCGACGTCGCGTCCGGCACCCTCACCCCGACCGACAAGGTGCGGCGCAGCCACGCCAGCCGCGCGCAGTTCATCGGCTCGCCGGGCCCATCCGACCCCACCGTCGCGACGCGCTCCCCGGAGAGCGCGCCGGTGCAGTAGCGCCGGTGGCGCTGAAGGACCTCATCACCGTCGAGGACGTGCGGGCCCGCGCCCGCCGGCGGCTGCCGCGGATGGTCTTCGAGTTCGTCGACGGTGGCGCCGGCGACGAGGTGACGCTGCGTGCCAACCGCTCGGCGTTCGAGCGCTGGACGTTCCGCCCCCGCATGCTGGTCGACGTCTCGGAGCGCGACCAGCGGGTGACGGTGCTCGGGGAAGAGCTCTCCCTGCCGATCATCTTCTCGCCGGCCGGGCTGTTGAAGCTTGCCCACCGCGAGGGCGAGCTCGGCGCGGCCCGCGCGGCGGCGGCCGCGGGGACGGTCTTCACGCTCTCGACCGGCTCCAGCTACACCATCGAGCAGGTCGCCGAGGCCGCCTCCGGGCCGCAGTGGTTCCAGCTGTACCTGTGGAGCGACCGCAGCGTGATCGAGGGGCTGGTCGAGCGCGCCAAGGCCGCCGGGTACCGCGCGCTGTGCCTGACCGTGGACGTGCCGGTGGTCTCGCGTCGGGAGCGCGACATCCGCAACGGCATGCGCATCCCGCCGCGCCCGACGGCCGCGAACGCGCTGGACACCCTGCGGCGACCGGACTGGCTGCTGGGCTACCTGCGTGACCGCGACATCACGTTCGCGAACTTCACCGAGCTGGGTCTGGGCACGTCCGCGACGGCGCTCGGGACGTTCACCAACACCAAGATGGTCAACCCGGGGCAGAGCTGGGAGGACCTCGACTGGCTGCGCGAGCTGTGGTCGGGACCGCTGCTGGTCAAGGGCGTGCTCACCGGCGACGACGCCCGGAAGGCCGTCGACCGCGGCGCGGACGCCGTGGTGGTCTCCAACCACGGCGGCCGCCAGCTGGACGGCGCTCCGGGGGCGCTGGCAGCGCTGCCCGAGGTGGTCGCGGCGGTCGGCGACCGCACCGAGGTGCTCCTCGACGGCGGCGTGCGTCGCGGCGCCGACGTCGTGAAGGCGGTCGCCCTCGGCGCGCGGGCCGTGATGATGGGTCGGCCGTACGTCTACGGGCTGGGCGCGGGGGGCGGCACCGGCGCCCTGCGGGTGCTGCAGATCCTGCGCCAGGAGATCGACCACATCCTCGCCCTGGTCGGCTGCGCGCGCGTCATCGACCTCGACCGCAGCTTCCTCAACTAACCTATTGACCCGGTAGTAGGTCATCCACTACCATGCGCATGGATATCTACCAAACAACCGGTTGGTAGATTAGGGATCAGAGGAACCAAGACGATGGGAGGGCTCGTGCTCGACAGGAAGCGGCTCGCGCTGATGGCGCTGGTTGCGGTGTTCGCGCTCGTGGCCGCCGCGTGTGACAGCGGCGGGACGACGGACGCCACAGAGGAGGAGGCCGCCACCGAGGGGGCCGCGACCGAGGAGGCCGCGACCGACGCGCCTGCCACCGAGGCGTCCGCCACCGAGGCGGCTGCCACCGATGTTTCTACGGCCACCGAGGGGACTACGGCCACCGAGGAGGCGTCCGCCACCGAGGCGGCGGCCGTCGAGGTCCCGGACAACGAGGACGTCGGCGTGACGTCCGACACGATCCGTATCGGCTGGCTGGGCGACATCACCGGCCCGACCGCGTCGGCCCAGACGTTCAACCTCCTGGGGTCGGAGGCCGCGGTCGCGTACTACAACGAGCAGGGCGGTGTCGCCGGCCGGCAGCTCGAGCTGCTCCCGCTGGACGACCAGTTCGTGGCGGAGACGGCGGCCACCAACTACGCGTCGCTGACCCAGGACGAAGGCGTGCTGGCGCTGGTCCACGTGGGCGGCTCGGGCGTCATCGCGGCGCTGCTGCCCAGTCTGGCGACCGACGGCGTCCCGCTGATCTCCCCGCCGCAGACGATCGAGGGGCAGCTGGAGGTCCCCAACGTCTACAACAACTTCGCGCACTCCGGTGACGGGGCGGACGTGGGTGTCCTCTTCATGGCAGACCAGGTGGGTGGCGCGGAGAACATCGTCGTCGCCAGCACCACGTTGGAGCTGCCCTCCGGTGACGAGTGGGACGCCTACGTGCGGGACTCGGTGACCGCGGCCGGCGGCACCGTGCTCGAGGGTCGCGTGCTGCTCAACGCCGCCTCGCCCGACTACGCCGGCGCAGCGACCCAGCTGGGCCAGCAGATCGACGCGGGCGCGAACATCATCAGCCAGCACGGCGCCCCCAACCACGCGCTCGGCCTGGTGACGGAGCTCATCAACCAGGGTCACGGCGAAACCCTCATCGTCGGCAACAGCGGCCTCGCAGGGGCCTCGATCTACACCGAGGGCCCGCCCGAGGCGGCCGAGCTGGTGCACGGCACCCACTCGTTCATCGCGCCCGCCGCCGACTGCGAGATCTGCCCGACGATCCAGGAGTTCTCGGCCGGCACCGAGTACGAGGAGGGTCTCATCACCCTCAACATGGGTGACGGCTGGTCGGACATCATGATCCTCGTCCAGGCGATCGAGCGCGCCGCACAGGAGTCCGGCGAGCTGAGCTGGGAGAGCATGAACGCGGCGCTCACCTCGGGCCCGTTCGACGTCGGCGGCCTGACCTGTGACCCCGACTGGAGCGAGAGCAACCACTCCGCGTGCGCCGCGGCCTACACCTGGAACGGCGAGTTCCCGGAGCCCACCATCCCGCTCGAGGAGGCCTCCCAGGCCATCGACGGCGTGTACGGCCTCGCGGGCTGAGTCGCCCGTACCGAAGCACCACGGCGGTGGTCGGAGCTCGCTCCGGCCACCGCTCTTCACTTTCTGGACATGACATGACGCGCTGGTTCAACCCAGTGATCGAGCAGGCGTCGGTCGAGCGGCTGGATGCGGTCGCGGGTCGCCGTTTGGGGGCGCAGCTGCGGCGGGTGGTGGGGGAGGTGCCGTTCTACGCGGGGCATCTCGCCGGGGTGGATGTGGGTGGGGAGTGGTCGCGGGAGCGGTTCGCGGCGGAGGTGCCGACCACGTCGAAGCGCGAGCTGCTCGCGGCAGTGGGGGATGTGGGGGTGGTGGTCGCGGGGGACGGGGTGCGGGGGGTGCACCTCACGAGCGGCACGAGCGGGGTGGGGCGGGAGGCGTATCCGCGGAGTGCGGGGGACCTGGAGGGGGTGGGGGTCGGGTTCGCGTACCAGCTGCACTGGGCGGGGGTGGAGCCGGGGGACCGGCTGCTGCTGACGATCCCGTACGGGCTGACGATGGCGGGGCCGTTCGGGATCAAGGCGGCGGAGCTGGCCGGCGTCGTGCCCGTGTACGCAGGAGGGCTCGGTGCCGCGGAGAAGCTCGACCTCGTCGAGCGGTTCGCGGTGGCGGCGATCTGGGCGACGCCGACCTACCTGCGCCGGCTGATGGCGGTCGCGGGGGAGCGGGGGCTGCGGCCGGAACGCGACCTGCCCGGGCCTCAAGGCGCTGGTGATCTCCGGCGAGCCGTGGCTGACCGAGTGGGCCGCGCAGCTGGAGGCGTTCTGGGGCGTGCCGCTGTTCGAGATGTACGGGTCGACGCAGACCACGGGCGCGACGCTGCTGACCTGCGAGCGCGGGGTGCTCCCGGGCGGCGACCGCGGGGTGCTGCACAACCTCGACCACCGGGTGCACCTGGAGGTGCTCGACCCCGACACGCTCGAGCCGGTCGGGGTGGGGGAGCGGGCGAGGCGGTGGTCACCGACCTGGTCAACACCGGGTTCCCGTGCATCCGGTTCCGCACCGGGGACCTGGTGACCTACCTCGGGCGGGCGGCCTGCCCCTGTGGCCGCGCGCTGACGCAGCTGCGCTGCGGGGCGATCACGCGCGCCGACGACCGCATGAAGATCCGCGGGGTGAACGTGTGGCCCGAGGCGTTCGACGCCGTGCTGCTGGGCCGCTTCGGCGTGCTGGAGTACCAGGGAGAGGTGTCGGTGGACGAGCAGGCGCGGGACCGAGGAGGTGCGCATCCGGGTCGAGCTGCCCGCGGGCGCCCCGCCCCTGTCGGAGATCGCCGACGCCGTACGGACGGACGTCGGCGTCGGGGTGCGGCTGGAGGCGGTGGAGCCGCACACGCTCCCGCGCTACGACTTCAAGGTGCGGCGCTGGACGGACTTCCGCCGCACGGACCGCGCGGCGGTCGTGCACCACGTGGAGGGTGGCTCGTGACTGAGGTTCAGGCGGCGGTGCGACAGGTCGAGGCGGCGGTCGCGGAGCTCGCGCGGGCGGCGGTGGACGTCCCCGTCGCCGCGCGCCTGGCCGAGCGGCTCGCCGCCCTGGTGGCCCGCAGCTCGAGGCGGAGGTGGACGTGTGACGGAGTGGCGGGACCTGCGCTACGAGGTCGTCGACGGCGTCGCGCGCATCACGCTGGACCGCCCCGAGAAGCGCAACGCGCTCAGCACCAGCCTCATGGCGGAGGTCAAGGCGGCGGTGCGGACCGCGTCCGCGGACGACGCGGTCGACGTGATCGTGCTGACCGGCGCCGGGCAGGCGTTCTGCGCGGGTGGCGACCTGCCCGAGGTCCTCGAGCGCCTCGCCAGCGACGATCCGCTGGCGCTCTACGCCTTCGAGGACAACCTGCCGTTCACCACGCTGCGCAACGCGCCGAAGGTGGTCGTGGCGGCGGTCAACGGGCCGGCGCTCGCCGGCGGCCTGCTGCTCGTCCTCGCCAGCGACATCGTGATCGCCGGCCGCTCGGCGTCCTTCGGCGTGCCCGAGGGCCTCGTCGGCCTGGCCGAGCCGATGATCCCCGCCGCGATGTCCTGGGCCGCGAGCGCGATGAAGCTGAAGTACATGGCGCTGACCGCCAAGACCGTCGGCGCCGAGGACGCCGAGCGCTGGGGCCTCATCACCGAGGTCGTCGACGACGACCGCCTGGCCACCCGCGTCGACGAGGTCATCGCCGAGCTGCGCGCCACCTCCCCCGACTCCAGACGCATCTACAAGGAGCTCATCAACCGCCTGGCCCAGCCCTCGGAGCCGGCCGGCATGTACGCCGCCCTGCGCACCCCCGAGGCGCGGGAACGCCTGGAGGGCTTCGCCCGCAGACCGCCCCGCTGACCCAGCTTCTTAGTGCACGGCGCGGGCGAAGGCCTCCTCGAGCCAGCCGGCACGGACGTCGCGGTTGACCGGGATGTGGACGAGGAGCGGGGCGTCCAGGTCCGCGGCGCGCTTGCCGACCTCGTCGAGGTCGTCGAGGCTCCTGACGGCCATGGCGTCCAACCCCAGGGCGCGGGCGACGCCGACGAGGTCGGGGGTGGGGAAGAGCGAGTCGGCGTCGGGCAGGTCGAGCATGCGCAGGAAGTGCATCTCGGCCCCGTACGCGCCGTCGTCGAGCACGAGGATCAGCAGCGGCACCTTGGCCCGCACGGCGGTGTCGAGGTCGCCCAGGCTCATCATCAGCCCGCCGTCGCCGATGGCGCAGATCGTCAGGCGGTCCGGGCGGCCCATCGCGGCGCCGATCGCCGTGCCCAGCCCCAGCCCGACCGCGCCGAAATCGAGCGAGAACACGAACGCGGACGGCTCCGGCACGGACAGGTAGCTGGCCGGGAAGCCGCAGAAGTGGCCGCCGTCGGTCACGAGCTGGCGGTCGGGGGGCAGCAGGCGCTCCAGGCGCGCGCACACCGTGCGGGGGTCGAGTGCGCCCTCGCGGCTGGCATCGACGTGGGCGTCGGCGAAGTCGAAGGTGTCGTGCCGGTCGCGCACGACTGCGGTCCGGTACCCCTCGCGGGCGGGCTCGTCGGCCAGCAGCTCCAGGATCCCTTGCGCCGTGGCGCGGGCGTCGCCCATGACCCCGAGGTGCGCCGGCGTGTACGCACCGATCGCGGTGGGCGCCACGTCGACGTGCACGAGCTTGGTCGGCGCGCGGAACAGCGTCCCGGCCTTGCTGGTGAACGGGTTCACGCTCGCCCCGAACGCCACGACGAGGTCGGCGTCGCGGACGAGCTCGGCCGCCAGGGGCGTCGCGAAGCCGCCGGTGACCCCGATGTTCCAGGGGTGGCCGGCGAACCAGGCCTTGGCCGGGAGCGACGTGGTGAGGAGCGCGCCGGTCTGGTCCGCCAAGGCGATGAGCGCCTCCCGTGCGCCGGACTGGATCGCCCCCCGGCCGCCGAGGATCACCGGCCGCTGCGCCCCGCGCAGCAGGTCCGCGACCTCCTGCAGCTGCCCCCCGGGGGGCGCCCCCCCCAAGGTCGATCCTGCCATGGCGGCCATGCCCGGCGACGCCGTCGCCGGCGCGCCTGTGGACAGTGCCGCGTCCAGCTCTTGATCCTGCAGGTCGGTCGGCATGCTCACGCCGATCGGGCCCGGGAGCGCCAGCGCGGCCGTGATCGCCGCGGCGACGTCGGCCGCGCCGGTCTCTGCAGTGAAGCGCTGCACCGGAATGCCCGCGCCGGCGTAGAGCGCCTCCTGGTCGGCGTCCTGGGGCAGGCCGGGCACGCCGAGCGGGGTGTCGCCCGCCAGCAGCACCAGCGGCGTGCGCGCCTTGCGCGCGGAGACCAGCGGCGTGAGCGCGTTCGTGAGTCCCGGCCCCTGTGTCACCGAGCAGACGCCGACACGGCCCGTCACGCGGGCGTAGCCGTCGGCCATCGCGACCCCAGCGCTCTCGTGACGGGACGACACGAAGCGCACGCCGAGCTGGCTGGTCAGGTGGGGGATCAGCTTGAGGTTGCCGTCCCCCATCAGCCCGAAGATGACGTCGACCCCGTGGTCGACCAGCGTCTGCGCGACGCCTTCGTAGACCCTCACGCGGTCGGAGCGGTTGCGCCCACTCGAATGGCGTCGTCGCCGCCCCAGGGCGTGATCGGGCCGGCGTCGCGCTCGCGGAAGCGGTCGGGGAGCTCGTCGACCATGTCCCAGGCGGAGGAGAGCCGGCCGAAGCCGACGAACGTCGCGATGTTCATGCCGAGCTCGACAATCTCCGCCTCGCTGAAGTGGTCGCGCAGGCCCGCGATCGTGGCGTCGTTGATCGCCAGGTGGTTGGAGGCCAGCAGGTCGGCGAACTGCAGGGCGGCGCGCTCGGCGTCGGTGAGGTCCGGTGCCTCGTCGGGCTGTGCGAGCTCGCAGACCAGGTCCTCGGTCACGCCCTCGGCCGCGGCGTCGTCGTAGCGCACCGCCATGCAGGAGCGGCACTGGTTGTGGAACGCCACGCGGATGCGCACGAGCTCGACCAGGCGCCGCGACAGCAAGCCGGGCTGCCGCATCGCCCCCATGAAGCGCGCGTAGGCCTCGGCGAGCTCCGGCCGGTGGGCGTAGATGCGCAGGTTGCCCTGCTCCAGCGCGGTCTTCTCGTCGGCGTGAGCCAGCTCGCGCAGCGAGTCGGGCCACTGCTCGCCCGGGATCATCGTGATGCGTGCCATGGGTTTCGCTCCTGTCAGCGGTAGATGCCGAGATCGGCGGGCGCGGGTTCCGTGCCGGGCCAGCGCTTGCGCAGCTCCTGCGTCATCGCCTCCGGGAGGTCGGCCATGGGAACCGCGTAGAGCTGTTGCACGTCGCGCTCCTTGAAGCGCCAGCGGCCATCCTCGCGCACGTACTTGTCGTGGTAGCGCATCGCGATGATGAAGCCGGAGCCGCCGTAGGACAGCTCCGCGTGGCCTGCGACGACGCCCGTCGCCTCGTCGTCGGAGACGAACGTGACGGTGTGGGTGTGCGGGATGTGGTAGGTGACGCCGAACATCCCGGTGCGCTCCGCGTAGTACTTCGTCACCGCGGCGCGGCCCTCGTGGCGGCCCGCGGCGGAGTCGAACACGGAGTCCTCGGCGTACATGTCCTCGATCGCCGCCCAGTCGCGGTCGTCGACCTTGAGGGCGTAGTCGGCGATCAGGTCCTGGATCTCCCAGCGGTCCTCGACGCGGCGCAGCCGGTCCTCGAGATCTCCCATGGTCAGTGCTCCTTCACGCGATCGAGAAGCCGCCGTCGACGACGCTGACGGTTCCGGTGACCCAGACCGACTCGTCGCTGGCGAGGAACAGGGCGACGTTGGCGATGTCGATGGGCTCGCCCAGTCTGCCCATCGGGTACTTCTTCGCCGCGTTCGCGAGGCCCTCCTCGATCGTGTCGTAGGTGCCGCCCGAGCCGGCCCCCTTCTCGTAGGTCGCGACCACCAGCGGCGTCGGCGCGGAGCCCGGGGCGATCGCGTTGACGCGGATGCCCTTGGGCCCGAACTCGACCGCGGCTTGCCGGGTCATGCCGATGACGCCGGCCTTGGCCGCCGCGTACGGAAAGATCCCGGGCACCCCGATGATCCCGCCGACGCTGGCGGTGTTGATGAGCGAGCCGCTTCCCTTCTCGACCATCGTCGGGAGCGCGGCGCGCATCGAGTGCCAGACCCCCGTGAGCATCACGCCGATCGCGCGGTCCCACATCTCGGGCTCGCAGTCCATGGCGGTCCCGGTCGCCGCGATGCCCGCGTTGGCGAACATCACGTCGATCGTGCCGTACTCGTCGAGCGCCGCCTTGGCCATCGCCTCGGTCTGCTCGAGCGACTGCACGTCGACGTGGAACGGGATCGCCCGCCCGCCGTCGGCGGTGATCTCCTTGGCGACGCGCTCGGCTCCGTCGAGTGCCCAGTCGGCGCACACCACGGCCGCACCCTCCTGCGCGAAGCGCTTGGCGCTGGCCTCTCCGAGACCGGAGCCCGCGCCGGTGATGATCGCGACCTTGCCGTCCAACCGTCCTGCCATGTCTGCGTGCCTCCCTGTCGTCAGTCAGTCGCCGGCGGCGGCGCGGCCGGCCCGGATGCCGAAGACCAGCGCGGGGCCGATGGTCCCGCCCGCGCCGGGGTACGCCAGGCCCATCGGGCTGGCGGCGGCGTTGCCCGCCGCGTAGAGACCGGGGATGGGGGTGCGGTCCGCGGCGCGCAGCACGCGCGCGTCGGCGTCGGTGCGCGGCCCGCCCTTGGTGCCCAGGATCCCGGCCTCGACCGCCAGCGCGTAGAACGGCGGCTTCGTCAGCGGTGCCAGCGTGGAGTTCGGCGCCCGGTCGTCGCCGGCGAACTTGTCGTAGGTGTAGGTGCCGCGCCCGTAGTCGGGGTCCTCCCCGCGGGCGGCGTTGGCGTTGAAGCGCTCCACGGTCTCGGCCAGATGACCCGCGTCGATCCCGAGCTTCGCGGCCAGCGACGCGAGGTCGTCGGCCACCACGATCCACTCGGGGTCGGGCTCGTCGCGCAGCAGCGGGCCGACGTGATAGCTCGACCGGTAGGCCTGGTCGAAGATCATCCAGCTGCGCGCGCGGGGGAACGTGAAGGTGGCGGCGTCGAAGTCCTGCAGCGTGCGGCCGACGTCGTTGTAGTTGGAGGCCTCGTTCACGAAGCGCCGCCCGAAGCGGTCGACCATCAGCGAGCCCGGCCAGGAGCGCTCGTAGAGCAGCAGCCGGTGCAGCGACGCCCCGTCGACCTGGTCGCCGGGCACCGCGTAGGTCGGCGACCACCACGCCTCGCTCATGTTGCCGAGGTCCGCCCCCACGGTCATGGCCATGCGCAGCCCGTCACCGCGGGCGCCTGGGGCGCCGGCCAGGCCGGTGACCGGCGCGCGCAGGAACGCCCTCGCGAGGGCCGGATCGCGCTCGAAGCCGCCGCTGGCGAGGACCACGGCGCCGCGCGCGTCGACGCCGTCGCCGCGCACCCCCACGACCCGGCCCTGGTCGACGATCAGCTCGGTCGCACGGGCGTCCGTGCGCACGTCGACGCCGGCGTCCAGGACCGCGGTGAGCAGGCCTCCGACCAGCGCGCTGCCCATCGTCTGCACGCCGTCGCGGCGGCGCTGCTCCATGACCTCACGCGTGAGCGCGCCGAACTTCAGCTCCGCCTGGGTGGCCGGCAACCGCCAGCTGTTGGGTGCCCGCACACGCCGCCCGACCTCGGCCGACGGGGTGAACGGCGACACGTCCAGGGACCGCCCGCCGAGGCGCCCGCCGGGCAGGTCGGCGTGGTAGTCGGGGAGCGGCAGCGGCTGCCAGCCGATCGGCGTGGTGTCCTCCAGGAGGTCGGCCACACCTGGCGCGTCGGCCACGAACACGTCCAGCAGCGCCGGGTCGACGTCGCCCAAGGCGAAGTTGTCCAGGTACCGCCGCGCAGAGGCCTGGTCGTCCTCGATCCCGAGCTCGGCCATGTGGCGGTTCGCGGGCAGCCACGCGACACCGCCGGACAGCGCCGTCGTGCCGCCGACCGTCGGGGTGGCCTCCAGCACGGTGACGTCCGCGCCCTCGCGAGCGGCGGTCAACGCCGCGACCAGCCCGGCCGCACCCGAGCCGACGACCACGACCTCGCTCATTGCCCTCCTCCTCGAGCCGCGAGGCGCTCCCGGTGGCGGCTGGGGACGCGCGTGCCCTCCGGCGCGCCCTCGACCTCGTCACGCCACGCCGAGGTCCCCCGATGCCACACGATGCGGCCCGCCAGGAGGTCCTCGAGCGTCATGCCCTCCTTGAAGTGGGGGCCGCCCGTCTCGGGGTCGGGGACCGCCAGCTGGATCAGGGCGCCGAACGCCGACCGCGGCCGCAGGAACGTCTCCTGCCAGTGGCGGCGCGACAGGTCGGTATCCACCACCTCGTAGCCCTCGGCCTCCAGCGCGGCGACCGCGGCGGTGATGTCCTGGACGTAGAAGGTGAGGTGGTGGAAGCCCTCGCCGTGGCGGTCGATGAACGCCTGCAGGTAGCAGTCGGGGTCCAGCGGCTGCAGCAGCTCGATCTTCACGCCCGGCGGGAGCAGCAGCTGCACGCTGCGCAGCCCCAGGTCGGCGTCCTCCCCGCCCGCCATCGCCTGGCCGCCCAACACGCCGGCGAAGAGCGCGCACGCGTCCTCCAGCGAACGCACCGCGAGCGCCACATGGTCGAACGTCCGCACCGCGACGGGCGCGGTCACCGCCTCACCCACGTGCGGTCTCCAGCGCGGCGGCGATCGCCGGCACGGCGCCGATCAGGCGCGGCACGCCGACCAGCGTCGAGACCGCGGCCACGGTGTCCCACACGTCGCGCTCCGAGACGCCGCCCGCCCGCGCGCGGCGCACGTGCGCGCCCAGCGACCCCTCCGGCGCGCCCAGCGCGACCAGTGTCCCGAGGCGCACCAGCTCGATCGTGCGCTCGTCCAGGCCCGAGCGCTCCTCGATCGCGACGCGGGCGTCGCGCAGTGCGCTGACGATCACGGGGTCGTGCGCAGCCAGGGCGCGCAGCTCCTCGGGCACCGGGATCGGGGTCGGCTCCACGAGAAAAATCTACCAAACATTCGGTTGAATCCGCGAACTGGCGAGGGGTACCGTCGGGCCTTAGTGAGCACACCGACGGCGTTGCTGGTGGGGGGGACGGGACCGACCGGCCCGCACCTGCTGGACGGTCTGCTGGAGCGCGGGTTCGACGTCGCGATGTTCCACACCGGCCGCCACGAGCCGGACGGCCTGCCCGACGTCGAGCACGTCCACGGCGACCCGTTCACCGCCGAGGGCATCGCCGCCGCGCTCGGCGACCGCGCGTTCGACGTCACCGTCGCGACCTACGGCCGGGTCCGGCTCCTGGCAGCGCACCTCGCGCACCGCACGGGCCAGCTGGTCGCGGTCGGCGGCGTGCCGGTCTACCGCGGCTACGCCTACCCGCAGACGATGCGGCCGACCGGCATGCGGCTGCCCGTGACCGAGGACCACCCCCTGGTCGCCCCCGACGAGCCCACGCCGGAGGGCGGTGCCTACGGCGTCGCCCCGATCCGCCGCACCGAGGACGCGCTGTTCGCGTTGGCGGCCGACGGCGCCTTCCGCGCCACCGTGTTCCGCTACCCGACGATCTACGGCCCGCGCAATCCCCACCCGTGGGAGTGGTCGGTGGTCAAGCGCGTGCTCGACGGCAGGCCTTGGATGATCGTCCCCGACGACGGGCGCTCGGTCTACGCGCGCTGCGCCGCCCGCAACGCGGCGCACGGCCTGCTGCTGGCGGTCGACCGCCCGGAGGTCGCCGACGGCAAGGGCTACAACGTCGCCGACGAGCGGGTGCTCAGCCAGCGCCAGTGGGCCGAGCTGATCGTGGATCTCATGGGCGGCACGCTCGAGGTGCGCTCGCTGCCGGGCGAGATCCCCAGCCCCGGCCTCGCGCTCACGCCCTACCGCAACACGCTCACGGCGCACTCCTTCATGGACCTGCGCCGCATCCGCGAGGACCTGGGCTACACCCCGGTGATCGAGGTCGAGGACGCGCTGCGCGAGACCGTCGACCACTGGGTCGCCCACGCCGAGGAGATGGCCGCGCACCCCCACCAGCTCGACCCGTTCGACTACGCCGCCGAGGATCGGCTCATGGCGGCGTGGGAGCGGGCCCTGGTCGACCTGCGCGAGGCCGGAGCGGCCTTCGCCGAGGTGCGCACGATGCCCACGCCGCAGACCGCCAAGGGCACCTCCGCTGTTCGCGCCTGACACCGCGGTGCAGGCGCCGCCGCGGCGCGGTGTGACGGGGCGGCGCGTGCGGGCGCTGGTGGCCACGCTCATGCTCTCCGCGTCGGGGATGCTGCCGGCGGCGCTGACCGGCGCGATGGCGGTGCAGCTGCGCGAGAGCCTGAACGTGAGCTCGACCCAGATCGGCGCGGCGATCAGCCTGTTCTTCGCGGCCGGCAGCGTCGCGGCGTTCACGGTGGGGCACCGCATCGACCGCATCGGCTGGCGCCGCACGTTCCACATGTCCGGGATCCTGGGCGTGATCTCGCTGCTGGGCGCGGGGCTGCTGGCGCACGACTGGCTCACGCTCACCGTGTTCCTGCTGGCCGGGGGCTTCGCGTTCTCACTGGAGGCGCCCGCCAGCAACATCATCCTGTCGCGCGAGATGCCGCCGTCCCGGCTGGGGCTGGTCCTCGGCATCAAGCAGACCTCGATCCCCGCGGCCACCCTCTTCGCCGGGATCGCCGTGCCGGCCGTCGCGCTGACCATCGGCTGGCGCTGGGCCTACGTGATCGCGGTGGTGGTCCCCCTCACCGCGTTGCTGACCCTGCCCAGCGCCGACAACCCGCGCGTGCGCGGCGCCACCGCCGCAGGCGCCGCCCGCGGCCCGCGCCCCCGCGTGGAGAAGCGGGCGCTGACCGGGATCGCGATGTTCTTCGCCTCGATGATCCCCGGCGCGCTGACCGCCTTCTACGTGGTGACGGTGGTCGACGCGGGGCTCTCGGTCGGCGCGGCCGGGGGGTTGCTGGCCTTGGCGAGCGCGCTGGGGGTGCTCGCGCGGCCCGCTTTCGGGGTGGTTGGTCGACCGCTCGGGCAGCGACGGCTACCGGCCCGTCGCCCTGCTGCTGCTGATGGGCGCGCTGGGCATGGGTCTGATCGCGACCGGCAGGCTCTGGCTGATCGCCCTCGGGGGGATCCTGGGCTTCGTCGGCGGCTGGGGCTGGCCGGGTGTGATGTTCTACGCCGTCGTGCGCGCCAACCCACTGGCGCCGGGTGCCGCGACCGGCGCGATGCAGGTCGGCGGCATGACGGGGTCGGCGCTCGGCCCGGTCGCCTTCGGCCTCCTGGCCGAGTCCGCGAGCTCCTCCGCGGCATGGGCCACCGTCGGCCTGCTCGCGGTGCTCGCGGCGATCCTCGCCCTGCGCGCCCGCCCCACCCCGCGCCCCCGGGCGGTGCACGTATGACCACGCGCGTCCTGATCGTCGGCGCCGGGTCGCTGGGCAGCGTCTACGGCGGCATGCTCGCGCGGGGCGGCTGCGACGTGCAGCTGCTGGCGCGCCCGCGGCATGCCGCCGCGGTCACGGAGGCGGGGGGCCTGTGGGTCACTCCCGCGGAGGGCGAGCGCTTCCTCGCACCCGTGCGGGCGGTCGACGACCCCGCCCGCGTGGACCCGGCGGACCTCGTGATCGTGCTGACGAAGGCGCTGGACACCGCGGCGGCGCTCGCGTCGCTGGATCACGTCGCCGGGTCGGTCCAGGCGGCGGTGTCGCTGCAGAACGGCGTGGAGAAGGACGCGCTGCTCGCGGCGTGGTGCGGTCCGGAGCGAGTGCTCGGAGGCACCTGCATCGTGGGCGGGACCCTGACCGCGCCCGGCGAGGTCGCCCAGACGCTCGCCGGTCCGACCTTCGTCGGGGAGCTGGACGGGACCATGAGCGCCCGCGCCCAGGAGGTGGGCGCCCTGCTGGAGCAGGCGGGGATGGACGCGGTGGTCACCGACCGCATCGTCTCGGCCGAGTGGTCCAAGCTCGTGCACGGCCACCCGTCAAGCGCGCTGACCGCGCTGACGCGCCTGGACTTCCACCTGGCCTTCACGACGCCGCCGCTCGCGGAGCTCTTCCTCGACCTGGTCATCGAGGGCTCGGAGATCGCGCGGGCCGCGGGGGTCGAGCTCGACGACTGGCCGTGGATGCTGCCCGTGCGCACGATGGCGACGCTGCCACGGGACGAGGCCCTGGAGCGCGTGTTCGCCCACGGCCGCCGCCTGGTGGACGCAGGGAGTACGCACATCCGCATCTCCATGCTGCAGAGCATCGAGCGCGGCCAGCGCACCGAGGTCGAGACGATCCAGGGGTTTTTGGTGCGAGAGGCGGCCAGGCTGGGCGTCGACGCGCCCGCGACCCGGGTGACCTACCAGCTGATCGCCGGCATCGAGGCTCAACTGGGCTGACGGGCCAGCTCGTCGAGCGGCGCCAGCAGATGCGACCGCGTCACGCGCTCAGGCGGGAGGTGCGCTTGGCTCGGCCACGAGCAGCTCGCGCAGGCGGAACTTCTGGATCTTCGTTGCCGACATCGGCCACTCGGTGACGACGCGCACCTCGCGCGGCACCTTGAAGCTGGCGAGCTTGCCCTTGCAGTGGGCGACGAGCTCCTCGGGCGTCGCGGTGCGGCCGGGCCGCAGCTCGACGAACGCGACCGGCACCTCCACCAGGCGGTCGTCGGGGATGCCGATCACCTGGGCGATCGAGACGGCGGGGTGGTCCTGCAGCAGCGCCTCGATCTCGGCGGCCGCCACGTTCTCCCCGCCGACCTTGAGCATGTCCTTGAGGCGCCCGACGTAGGACACGCGCCCGTCCTCGTCGAGCGTCCCGATGTCGCCCGAGTGGAACCAGCCGTCGGCGTCCATGACCTCAGCGGTCTTGTCCGGGTCCTTGTGGTAGCCCTCGAACAGCGAGTAGCCGCGGGCGCAGATCTCGCCCTCCTCGCCCGGTCCCAGGGTCTGGCCGTCGGGGCCGGCGATGCGCAGCTCGATCCCGGGGAAGGGACGGCCCGACGTGGTCACGCGCTGGTCGATGGTGTCGGAGAGCTCGTTGAAGCACGCCACGCCGCCCATCTCGGTGGAGCCGTAGGCGGTGACCTGGACCCCCTGCGGCATCTGCTCCTGCATCTTGCGCAGCGTGTCGGGGGGCGCCACGTTGATGATCAGGCGGATGCGCGAGAGGTCGCGGGTGGCGTACTCGGGGTGGTTGAGGACCGCCATCGTGATCGTCGGGAACGTGGGGTAGAAGACGGTCGCGCGCTCGCGCTCCATCATCGCCAGGGCGGTCCCCGCCTCGAAGTGCGTCATCGACATGAACGCGCAGCCGGTGAAGAAGCACCCGGTCATCGGCAGGATCGCGCTCATGTGGAACATGGGCAGCGGGTCCCAGAAGCGGTCCTCGGGCGTCAGCTCGAAGCGGCGGCCGACCGCGATGCCGTTGCGCACGACCATCTCGTGCGTCATCAGGCAGCCCTTGGGGCGCGCGGTGGTGCCCGACGTGTACATCATCATCCCGACGCTGCGGACCGCGATGCGGCGGCGCAGCGTCTCGACCTCGGCGTCGGTCACGGCCGTCCCGGCGTCCTCGAACCCGCCCTGGTCGACGAACCCCGGTGGGGAGCTGGTCCCGAGCAGGACGGTCGCGCGCAGCTCGGGGGCCGGGTCGAGCGCCAGCGCACGGACGTCGGGCGCCGCGTCCAGCCCCGGGAAGGCCTCGTGCAGCCGCGCGACGTGGTCGACGTGCTCCTCGACCAGGTCCGACGTCACCAGCACGACGACGTCGGCGTCCTGGATCACGTAGGCGAGCTCGGCCCCGCGGTACCGCGAGTTGATCAGCACCACCACGGCGCCGAGGAGCGCCGCGCCGTAGGTGACCTCCATGAAGGTCAGGCAGTTGGGCATCAGCACGCCCACGCGGTCCCCGGGACCCACGCCGAGGCCGCGCAGGCTCCGCGCCGCGGCGTACGCCCGGGCCTCCAGCTCGCGGTAGGACATCCGGCCGTCCGGGAACACCAGCGCGTCCGCGTCGCCATGCAACGCCGCGCCCCGCACCACCAGGTCGCCCAGCGTCGTGACCTCGGTCCAGCCGCGCACCGTCGCGGAATCTACCAAACGTACGGTTGAATCCCCGCATGGAGACGGACGAGGGAGCCACCGGCCGGCCGCTGGCGGGCGCCGCGGTGCTCGTGACGGGGGCAGCGCAGGGCATCGGCCGGGGGATCGCGGAGGCCTGCGCGCACGCGGGCGCGGACGTGGCGGTCGCGGATCGCGACGCGGAGGGTGCCGGGGCGCTGGCTGCGGCGCTGGACGCGGCGGGCACGCGCTGCGTGGCGCTCTCTGCCGACGTGGCCGACGCGGGCTCGGTCGCCGCGATGGTCGCGGACGCGGCGGCGGCGCTGGGCCGCCTGACCGGCCTGGTCAACAACGCCGGCGTGCTGCACAACGACGCGGTCGTCGACCTCACGGAGGAGACCTGGGACCGCGTCCTGGGCGTCAACCTCAAAGGCCCGTGGCTGTGCATCCGGGAGGCGCTGCCGCACCTGCGCGCGGCCGGCGGCGCGATCGTGAACATCGCCTCGATCGAGGCGCTGGGCGCGGCGGCCGGGCACGTGGCGTACTCGGTGAGCAAGGCCGGGCTGCTGAACCTCACGCGCACCGTCGCGATCGAGCACGGCCGCGACGGGGTGCGCTGCAACGCCGTGTGCCCGGGAACGATCGAGACCGAGCTCACGGCCGCCCACTTCGCCGGCTACCCGGACCCGCAGGCGACCAGGGACGAGTACGTCGCCCGGAACTTCGCGGGGCGGCTCGGCACGCCCGCCGACATCGCGGCGGCCGTGGTGTACCTGCTCTCACCCGCGGCGGGGTTCGTCAACGGCGCGGTGCTGGTCGTGGACGGCGGACGTCTGGCGAAGGTCCCGTGAGCACGGCGTGCGTCCTCGAGGCGGTGCGGGTCGGCGTCCCCGACGTCGCCGGCGCGCTCCCGCTCTACCGCGACCTGCTGGGCGGCCGGGAGGTGGCGACCGGCGTGCTCGCCTTCCCCGGCGGGGTGCGGATCGAGCTCGAGGAGGATCCCGCGCGGCCTCCCGGACTGCTCGCGGTGCGGTGGCGCGGCCCGGCCCCGCGGGCGCCTGACCCCGACGAGGTGCAGCGCGTCTGCGGGGGGCCGCTGGTCGAGGTGCGCGAGGGCCCCGTGCCCGCCGTGGAGCCGGCGTCCGGCCCGGTCGGCGCCGCCCGTGTGACCGACTTCGACCACGCCGCGTTCGCCGTCGCCGACTTTCGCGCGGCGGTCGCGCTCTTCGTCGACGGTCTCGGTGGGACCCCGGTGATGGGCGGGGACAACCCCCAGGGCATGCGGGCGGTGCAGGTGCGCTACCCGGCCCCGGCCGCCGGCTCGAAGGCCGAGCTCCTGACACCGTCGGACGACACTGCCTTCATCGCCCGCTACCTGGAGCGTCACGGTCCGGGGCTGCACCACCTGACGTTCATGGTCGAGGACGTCGCGGAGGCCGAGGAGGCCGCGCTCGCGGCCGGGTTCCCCGTGACCGGCACCGACCTCGCCGACCCGGACTGGCGTGAGACCTTCCTCCGGCCGGGCTCGGCGTTCGGCACGCTGATCCAGTTCGCCAACACCGCGCGGCCCAAGCCCGAGCCCCTGGCTCCGGACGTCGTCGCGGAGATCATCGAGGGTCGCTGGGAGATCGCCCGCAACATCATGCGACGGCGACCCTCCACGTGACTGGCGTCGGCCTCGCGCTCCCCCAGCTGGGCGGTCACGTGACCGCCGAGGTCCTCCGCGGGTTCTGCGCGCGCGCCGAGGAGCTGGGCTACGCCAGCCTGTGGGTGGAGGACCACTTCGCCTACCCGCGCGACCCCGCGGGCGGCTACGCAGGGATCGCCGGCATCCCGGTGCCCGAGGCCTACCGCTCCTCGTGGACCGCGATGGAGGTCCTCGCCGCCGCCGCTGCGTGGACGTCGCGCGTGCGCATCGGCACGAGCGTCCTGGTCGCCGGCCACCACCGCCCGGCGCCGCTGGCCAAGCAGCTCGCCACGGTCGACCACCTGTCCGGCGGGCGCCTCACGGTGGGTCTGGGCGTCGGGTGGTGCCACGAGGAGCACGCGATGTGCGACGTCGACCCGCACACCCGCGGCCGCTGGATGGACGACTTCGTGCCCGCCCTGCTGGCCTGCTGGGGCCCTGACCCGGTCACCTACGACGGCCCGGTGTTCGCGATCCCGCCCTGCGACCTCGCCCCCAAGCCGCTGCAGCGCCCGCACCCCCCGCTGCTGGCGGGCATGTGGAGCCGCGCCGGCCGTCGCCGCACGGTGGCCTGGTTCGACGGCTGGAACCCGGCGGGCATGTCGGTGCAGCAGGTGCGGCAGGCGGTGGCGGTGATGGACGCCGAGCGCGGCGACCGGCCGCCGCTGTCGGTCCACCACCGGGTGTTCGTGCAGTTCCCGCGAGGCCGCCCGGGCGAGGCCGAGCCTGGCGTCGACGGCGTGGCCCGCGACACCGCCCGTGCCCGCGACGCCGGCTTCGACGAGGTCATCGTCGAGTGCAACTTCTGGGACGCGATCGACCGGCCGGAGCGCTGGCTGGAGGTGCCCGAGCGGCTCCTTCCCGTGCTCGCGGCGGCGGGGGGCTGAGCGGCATGGAGCTCTTCGCGAACCTCATCCGCTTGGACGCGCACGCGGGGGAGTGGGCCGCGGCGCGCGAGGCGGAGGGCTGGGACGGCGTCGTGTGCGCCGACCACTACTGGGTCCAATCCGAGGAGCCGGGGCGCGGCAGCCCCCACCTCTGGGTGACGCTCGGGACGATGGCGGCCGCCACCGCGCGCGTCACCGTGGCCTCGTCGTTCGCCAACAACCTGCTGCGCTCGCCGGTCGAGTTCGCGCAGGCCGCGCTCACGCTGCAGCGCGACAGCCGCGGGCGCGCCGAGGCCGGCCTGGGCGCCGGCTGGTTCGCCGACGAGCTGACGCTCACCGGCCAGCCGTTCCCCGAGCCGCCCGCCCGCGCGCGCCGCTACCGCGAGGCGCTGCAGATCGTGCGCGCCCTGCTCGACGAGGGACGCTGCGACTTCGAGGGCGAGCACTACCGGGTGCACGTCCCCCGGCTGGGCGGGCCGCGCCCGGCCACGCCGCCGCCGCTGGTCGCCTCGGTCGGCGGGCCGTGGACGATCCGCCACGTGACGCCGCTGGTCGACCGTGTCGAGGTGTCGATCGGCCGGGCGAACTGGTCGGGCCGCAGCCGCGGCGACGTGCTGGCGACCGTGACCACCGACGAGGTGCGGGGGATGGTCGAGGCCGTGCGCGAGGCCGCACCGGCGGTGCCCGTCGGCATGCTCGCGTTCGTCGCCGTCGGTGACGGACCGGAGGTGCGCGCCCAGCGCGACGCCATGGGCGACGGGCTGCTCGCGGGGTTCGCCGGCGAGCCCGCGGCCGTCGCCGAGGCGCTGCTGGCGCTGTCTGAGCTGGGCGTCGACCGCGTGCAGGTCACGGAAGTCGTGAAGGGCAGCGTCGAGCGCCTCGCGCCGGCGCTCCTGGGATGAGGGGCACCATGGACGAGACCACCGTGCAGGAGCTGGCGGACCGCGAGGCGATCCGCGACCTCTTCGCCCTGTACTGCGAGCGCCTCGACGAGTACGACATCGACGGGATGGCCCAGGTGTTCACCGAGGACTGCGTGACCGACTACGGCGCCGACCGCGGCGGCACCATCCACGGGCGCCAGGCGGCGCACGACCGCATCGTCAAGAGCCACGCGGCGTGGCGGCGGACGCACCACCAGCTCGGCCAGTCGCGGATCGCGCTGCACGGCGACACGGCGCGGAGCGTGACCTACTGCACCGCCTGGCACGAGCGCTGGGACGGCACGGTGGAGTCCGTGCGGATCCGCTACGTCGACGAGCTGGTGCGCACCGCCGAGGGCTGGCGGATCGCGCGGCGCGAGCTGTGGGTCGCGGGCGTCGAGGGCTTCGAGGGCTCCGAGTGGCGCTGGGTGCCGCGCGCGGAGCCGGCACGATGACGCTGCCGCGGATCGGCCTGTGGTGCGGGTGGCTGTCGGCGGTCTCTGCCGAGGAGACGCGGCGGCTCGTGCGGGCCTGGGAGGACGCGGGCGCCGAGGCCGTGTGGGTCTCCGAGGCGTTCGGCAAGGAGACGATGACACACGCCGCGACCATCCTGGCCGCGACGGAGCGCCTCGTCGTGGCGACCGGGGTCGCGATCCTGCAGGCGCGCGACCCCGTGGCCGCCGCCTCCGCCGCGCGCACGCTGAACGACGCCTGGCCGGGCCGGTTCGTGCTCGGTCTTGGTGTCAGCCACCCCGAGCTGATGCAGCGCCGCGACGCCCCGTACGCGGGACCGGTGACGGCCATGAGGACCTACCTGCAGGCGATGGACGCCGCGCGCTGGACCGGTCCCGAGGTCGCGCCGCCGCCACGCCTGGTCGCCGCGCTCGGCGACCGCATGCTGCGCCTGGCGGCCGAGCTCGCCGACGGTGTGCACCCCTACCTCGTCACGCCGCGGCACACCGCCCACGCGCGCGCGCTCCTCGGCCCCGACGCCATCGTCGCCCCCGAGCAGGCGGTCGTGCTCACGGCGGACGCGGGGACCGCCCGCGCCGTGGCGCGCGAGCACCTCGCGCTCTACCTCACGCTCACCAACTACCGCCGCAGCTTCCTGCGCCAGGGTCTCACCGAGGACGATCTCGCCGGCGGGGGCAGCGACCGCCTGGTCGACGCGCTCGTCGCCTGGGGGCCGCCCGAGCGCATCGCGGAACGCGTCGCAGAGCACCACGCCGCCGGCGCCGACCACGTCGGCGTGCAGATCCTCCCGACGCCGGGATCCGAGCGCGTCGACGACGCCGCCGCCCTGCTGGGGTCCTTCGCGCCCTAGCCCGACCGCACCAGCGTGCAGAACGACCGACCGGCCTGGAACTGCGGGGTGGTGCCGTAGGGGAAGCGGTCTTCCTGCAGGGCCTCCCCCTCGCTGGTGCGCCAGGTGACCGTGAGCGTGGCTCCCGCGTCGGCCAGCGCCGCGGTCGCGGTCGGGCATCCACCGGGGGGCGCCCTCCCGACGGCGAAGCGGGGGAGCGGTGACGAGCCGATGTCCAACGGGCGGTCGCGCAGGTCGCCCGTGACGTCGTAGACGTGCAGGGCGCCGACCGGGCAGGCGTCCTCCGCGGTGATGTCAGTCACCAGCAGGAACCGCCGGTCGCCGGTCTGGGGCATGCCGAGGCCCACGACGTCGACACGGTGGAAGGCCGCCATCCCGTCGGAGATGCGGCCGAGGACCCGTGGCGCGTCCGGCACGGCGGTGTCGACGATCAGCGCGTGCTGCACCGCCGCGGCGTAGAGCCGGGCGTCGACCGCGTCGTAGGCGAGGTCCAACGGCCGGATCCCGGTCGTCAGCGCGAGCTTGCCGCCCAGCCGCGGCGCGCCCAGGTCGGCCAGGTCGAACCAGGCCAGCTGCCCGCGACCCGCGGCGTCGAACCCGCTCAGCGCGGTGGCCAGCACGCGGCCGGCCGGGTCCACCGCCTGCACCGGCGAACCGTCCGGGATCGGCACCACGGTCGTCCCCCGTGGCCGCGACGGGTCGGTGACGTCCACGACCAGCGTGCCGGTCGTCGGGTCGGCGACGTCGCGCTCGGGTCCGCAGTCCGGGCTCACGGCTCGCGCCTGCTCCGCGGTGCGGAACCAGGCGAGGTACACCCCGCCGTCCCGCGCGAAGCCCTCGACGTGCTCGAGCGGCGCCGCGCAGGACCGCAGCGTGGCGGAGGCGCCGCGGATCGCGGCGTCGCGCTGCGCGGCGACCTCTGCTTGCGCCGCAGACGTCTCCGACGCTGCCCTGGTCGGCTCAGGGCCGACCTCGACCGCCGCTTCGGGCGTGGCGGCGCCGCACCCCGCGGCCAGGGCGAGCAGCCCGGCCGCGGCGAGCGTGCGCCACGCCCGCACCGGCGGCGCTATGCCGTCGGCTCCTCGGTGGGCGTCGCCTCGTCCGTGGGCGTCGCCTCCTCCGTGGTCGTGGGCTCGTCCTCGGGCGACGTGGCCTCCTCCTCGGGCGGCGTGGCGGCCTCCTCGCCGGCCGGCGTGGTCACGATCTCCGCCGGCTCCGGCGACGCGGTCTCGGCGGGGCCGTAGTCCTCCAGCTCGCCGTCGCGCACGGCGTCGCGCACGGGGTCGCGGAAGTCCTCGCCCTCGACCGGCTCCACGATCAGCGCGGTGAACATCCCGAAGACGCTGCCGTCCTCACGCTCCACGTGGGACAGGATGTGGCAGTGGTAGACCCACGTCCCGGGCGTCTCGGCGAAGATCACCACCGTGTAGCGCTCGCCCGGCGCGACGTTGACGGTGTCGGCGAGGTACGGCGAGGCCAGCGGGTAGCCGTCCTTGGCGATCACCAGCTGCGGCTGGTTGTGCAGGTGCATCGGGTGGGCGGTCAGGCCCTCGTTGTAGTAGTGCAGGACCATCTGCTCGCCTTGGCGCAGCGAGTACGGCTCGGTCGCGGGGAAGGACTTGCCGTTGAGGGTCAGGCCGACGTTGCCGGCGTCGTTGAGGACCAGGACGCGCTCGTCGACGACGTTGTCGGCCTCCTCCGGCAGCGGCATGTCGCCCACGGTGATGGCGCCGAACGCGCCGTTGACGACCTGCTGCAGCCCGTTGTCGTGGCCGTGGTACATGCCCACGGAGGGCTCGACGGCGGTGAACGTCGCCTCCCACGTCTCGCCCGGCATGATCGCGTCCATCGAGATCCGCCCCACGCCGTCGACCTCCAGCGGGTGGATGAAGACCCCGTGGGGGTGCAGCGTGGTGCCCTCGTCCTCCAGCCCGTTGATCACGCGCAGCGTGATCCGGTCCCCGACCTCGACGTCGATCCACGGGCCCGGGACCTGGCCGTTGTAGCCCACGGCCTCCACGAACTGGTCCGGGGCGACCTCCCACTCGACCTCGTCGAGCGTCAGCTCGAACAGCTTGGTGCCGTCGTCTTGCACCTCGGGCTCCATCAGCCGGCTCCCGAGCGCCGAGGTCTCGGCGGGGAACGCGGTCACGGCCGCGTCGTAGTTCGCCCGCAGCTGCTCGGCGTTGGCCAGGCCCGAGAGCTCCGCCGACCCCTCCGACGGCTGGTCGGTGGCCGCGGCGGTGGGGTCGCCGCCGATCGTCAGCGAGGCCGTCATGCCGGCCTCCGCGTGGCCGGCGATCGAGCAGTACACCTCGTAGTCGCCCGCCGGCAGGCCCGTGAGCTCCAGCGACGCGGTGTCCCCCGGCTGGATGTCGGGGGTCGCGAACTCGTCCTCGCGCTCGCGCACCTTGAAGTTGTGCGCGATGGTCCCCTCGTTGGTGATCTCGACGATCCCGCCCTCCGGCACGCTGATCGCCGAGGGTGCGAACGCGAACTCCGACTGGGTGACGGCCACCTCCGCCGCCGCCGGGGGCGGCGCACCGTCTCCTCCTTCCTCGCCTCCTCCTGCGGCTCGGGTGTTGAAGGCCAGGATCGACACCAGCAGCGCGACCAGGGCGACGACCACCGCGATCGCAAGTGCAGGGTGCAGGCCACGCGGGCGGTCCACAGGCACCTCCTCGTTTTCGGGCGGGGCTGGGTGCGTGAACCTACCGTCGCGGCATGGTTCGAAGGAGGGGGCGCCACCTGGTGCCGCCCCGTAGGTTTGGTTCCCTCATGAGCTCAGCACCCATCGCCGTCGTGACCGGCGCCGCCCACGGCCTCGGTGAGGACATCGCGCGAGCCGCCGCGGAGCGCGGCTACCGCGTCGTGGTCGTGGACGTCGACGGGGACGCCGCCGCCGCGGTCGCCGCCGACCTCGACGGTGTCGCCGTGGCCGCCGACACCACCGACGAGGCCGCCGTGGAGCGCGCGTTGGACGCTGCGGGCGGTGCGCCGGACCTCGTCGTCTGCAACGCCGGGATCGTGCGCTTCGGCACGCTCATCGACCTGGACCTGGCCGCGTTCCGGGCGGTGGTCGACGTCAACCTCACCGGCACGTACGTGACCGCCCGGGCCGCGGCGCGGCGGCTGCGCGACGCCGGCCGCGGCGGCGCCATCGTGGCGATCACCTCGATGAACGGGGTCATGCCCGGCCCCAACAGCGGGGCCTACAGCGCGACCAAGGCCGGGGTGGCGATCCTGGTCAGCCAGATGGCGATCGAGTGGGGCCCGCTGGGCATCCGCGTGAACGCGGTCGCGCCGGGGATGATCGACGCCGGGATGTCCGCGCCGATCTTCGCCGACCCGGAGTTCCGGGCGCTGCGCTCCTCCAAGGTCCCGCTGGGACGGCTGGGCACGGCGCGCGACATCGCCAACGCCGTGCTCTTCCTGGGCTCGGAGGAGGCGTCCTACATCTCCGGCCAGGTCCTCCTGGTCGACGGTGCCGTCACGCACAACATGATCGGCCAGCTGCCCCGGCCGGCGTCGGTGGACACGGTCGGCAAGTGACGAGGGCACTGCTGCTGTCGGGCGGCGTGGGCCACGACTGCCCGACGACGTCGCGCCTGCTGGCGCAGGCCATCGCGCCGGCCGGCGTCGAGTGCGAGGTCACCGAGGACCTCGACGCCGGCTTCGCGCGGCTGCGCGCGTTCGACCTGCTGGTCGTCAACGCGCTGCGATGGCCGATGGCCGTCGAGCGCTACGCCCCCATGCGCCCCCAGTGGGAGTACCACCTCCCGGAGGACGGCAAGCGCGCGATCGCCGGCCACGTCACGGCCGGGAAGCCCGTGCTGGCCGTCCACACCTCGGTGATCTGCTTCGACGACTGGCCGGGCTGGGGCGAGATCCTCGGCGCCAGGTGGGACTGGGAGCGCAGCTACCACCCCCCGATCGCCGAGGCCAGCATCGCGGTGGCCACCGACGCCCACCCGATCGTGGCCGGGCTGGGCGACTTTCAGACCGTGGACGAGATCTACACCGACCTCATCATCGCCCCGGACGTGCAGCCGCTGGCCACCAGCCATCAGGGCGGCGCCGACCAGCCGCTGCTGTGGGCACGCACGCTCCCGGGGAGCGGTGCCCGGGTGGTGGTCGACCTGCTGGCCCACGACGAGCGCGGGTACGCGCCGGAGACCCACCAGGCCGTGCTGCGCGGGGCCGCCGCCTGGCTGCAAGGGGTGCACGATGCGTGAGGTGGCGGGGATGTCGGTGCTCGTCACCGGCGGGGGGTCGGGGATCGGTGCCGGCACGGCGCGCCACCTCCTGGCGCGCGGCGCCCTGGTCACGATCAGCGGGCGCCGCGAGGAGCGCCTGCGTGAGACCGCCGAGGGGTACGAGGACCGCTGCCTGGCCGTGCCGGGTGACGTCACCGTCGCCGCCGACCGCGAACGGCTCGTCGCGGCTGCGGTCGAGCACGGCGGGGGCCGGCTGGACGGCCTGGTCAACGCCGCCGCCAACATGTACCGCGGCCCCATCGCGGAGCTGGACGAGCAGGAGCTCCTCGCCCTGTTCCACGCCAACGTCGTCGGCCCGATGCTGCTGACCGGCCTGTGCGCGGAGCACCTCGGGCGTGCTGGCGGGGCCGTCGTGCTCTTCGGCTCCGTCCACATCAAGCGCGCGTTCCCGGGGGCTTCCCCCTACGCGGCGACCAAGGGCGCGCTGGAGGCGCTCACCGGAGTGCTCGCCGCCGAGCTGGGGCCCCGGGGTGTGCGCGTCAGCTGCATCCGTCCCGGAG
This sequence comes from Euzebyaceae bacterium, assembly GCA_963829805.1. GTDB lineage: Bacteria > Actinomycetota > Nitriliruptoria > Euzebyales > Egibacteraceae > CAWHJR01. The sequence goes on along the minus strand of CAWHJR010000002.1, from coordinate 4,233,883 downwards.
CCGTCTTCACCGAGATCAACCAGCGAGCCGGGCTCTCCGACGACGCCACCGCCCTCGAGCGCCTCCAGGGCCTGGCCTCGGCGCACGCCCTGGGACGCATCGGCACGGTCGAGGAGATCGCCGAGGCCATCGGCTACCTGCTGGCCGCGGAGTGGACCACGGGCGCGGTGATGATCGTCGACGGGGGCCTGGGGCTCGGCGTCACGCAGGCGTGAAGGGGGCGGCTCTCACTCCTTGCGGAGCAGCGATCGACGTAGTTGACTCTCTACCAACCGGTTGTTTGGTGAACCCGAGGGAGAGATCCATGGTCAAGCTGCGCCGCCCGCTGCTGATCGGGTGGCTCGTCGCCGCCGCAGCCTTCACCGCCGCCTGCAGCGGCGATACCGCCGACGACGGGACCGAGGACGGCGTCACCGAGGCCGTCGCGACCGGCGAGGAGGCGACGACCGCGGAGGCGACCGCCACCGAGGCGGCGACCGCCACCGAGGCCGCGACCGCCACCGAGGCGGCGACCGCCACCGAGGCCGCGACCGCCACCGAGGAGGGGACCGCCACCGAGGCAGCCGCCGTGGACGTGCCCGGCGTGACCGACACGTCGATCCGCTTCGGCGCCACCCTGCCGATCACCGGCCCGGCGCAGCTCGCGGGCGAGGGCCTGGTCGCCGGCATCCAGATCGCGGTCGACGAGGTCAACGCCAACGGCGGGGTCGACGACCGCATGATCGAGTTCGTGCCGCTGGACGACGGGTTCGACCCCGCACGCACCGTGTCGAACATGCGACGCCTCATCGAGGAGGAGCAGGTCTACGCGATCTCCTCGCCGGCTGGCTCGCAAGGCCTGCCGGGCGCGTGGGACTTCGTCGACCAGGCCGGGACGATCGTCTGGGGCCCCGTGTCCCCGGCCGACCCCGACCTGCAGCCGGTCTACATCCTGGGACCCAGCCGCGGTGAGCAGCTGCACATCTGCACCGACTACGCCGTCGAGCAGGGCCTGACCCAGATCGGCGTGATCGGCCAGGACAACGAGCTGGGCGCGGCCGGTCTGGCCGGCGTCGAGGCCGCGGTCGAGGCGAACGAGGGGACCACGCTGGTCGGCAACGAGCGCGTCGAGGTGCTGAGCCAGGAGGTCTCCTCCGCGGTGCTCAACCTGCGCGACGCCGGGGCCGAGGCGATCATGCTCGCCACCGACAACGTCCAGGCCGGCCTGATCATGCTGGAGACCGACCAGCTGGGCTACGACGTGTTCCTCTGCGCCGACAACGGCGGCGGCGGCACCGGCGGCCAGAACTCCGTCGGCCCGGCCGGCGCGGCGGCCGACGGCTTCATCGGCGCGCTGCAGCAGGACCTGCCCAGCAACACCGACAACCCCGCGGTGGCGGAGTGGGCCGCGCTGGCCGAGGCCTACCAGGGCCAGGGCGCCGACCAGAAGATGAGCAACTTCTCGCTCCAGACCTACTACTACACCCGGGCGCTCATCGAGGTCATCGACGGCCTCGACGGCGACCTCGCCTACGAGAGCTTCCACGCGGCCGCCGAGGCTTTGGTCGACAGCCCCATCGAGCTCGGCGCGATCCCGGCCGTGGGCTGCGGGCCACTCCCCGGCGGCCACAGCTGCGGCAGCGGCGCCGCCCTGGCGGAGTACGACTTCGACACGATGACCTGGAGCGTCGTCCGCGAGTTCCAGGCGGCCTCCGGCGAGGAGTGATCGACCCGCACCGGCACCCCGAGCAGTAGCCCAGGAAGGCGACCGACGTGCTCCAGCAGATCATCAGCGGTCTGGAGGCAGGGAGCGCGTACAGCCTGGTCGCGCTCGCGATCGTGATCATCATGCGGTCGACCGACGTGCCCAACTTCGCGATGGCGGAGATGGGCCTGGTCGGCGCCTACGTGGCCTGGACGTTCCAGGACCTGGGGCTGCCGTTCTTGGTCGCCGCGCTGCTCGCCCTCGTCGTGGCAGCGGTGTTCGGCGTCATCGTCGAGTTCCTCTTCCTGCGCCCGCTGTCGGGGTCGTCGCACTTCCCGACGCTGCTGATGACGATCGGGCTGACCTACGCGATCGGCGCGGGCATCCAGCTGTACTGGGGCGCCGCGCCGCGCAACCTCGGCGCCCCGTGGGCCGGCACGCGCTTCAACGTCGGCGGCCAGATCATCGCGATGACCCAGCTCGTCACGATCGCGGTCGGGATCCTCGTCGTCGTGGCCCTGACGTGGTTCTTCAAGACCCGCTGGGGCGTGCAGATGCGCGCGATCGCCGAGAACCGCTCGGTGGCGCGGCTGATCGGCATCAGCGCCGGCCGGGTGTCGGCGCTGGCGTGGGGCATCGGCACGGCGATGGCCGCGCTGGCGCTGATCCTCGCGACCACGTCGTCGGTGCTCTCGCCCTCGATCGGCCTGCCGCTGGTGCTCAAGGGCTTCGTCGCGGCCGTGCTCGGGGGTTTCACCTCGATGATCGGTGCGTTCCTGGGCGGGCTGCTCATCGGCGTGCTGGAGAACATCGCCGGGGCCACGATCTCGGGCAGCTCGAAGTCCGCGGTCGCGCTGATCGTGGTCTTCGTCGTGCTGCTGTGGAAGCCGACCGGGATGTTCGCCGCGGCCCGCCCCAGGGAGGTGTGATGGCCAGCGACATCCTCTCGCCGCACAGCGAGGTCGCGGTCGAGCCTCCGTCGCCGACCCGTCGGCGCCGAGGCTCGCGGGCGGTTTCGGCGCTGCTGGCCGTGCTGCTGGTGGTCGTGCTGGCGATCGCGCCGCTGTTCCTCAACGCGTACCGCAGCGGGCTGATCGCGACGATCCTGATGTACTCGCTGGGCGTGCTCGGGTTCCAGGTGCTGGTCGGGTGGTCCGGGCAGATCGGCCTCGCGCACGCCGGGTTCTTCGGTCTGGGCGCGTACGGCAGCGTGCTGCTGGTGAACGCCGGCGTGCCGTTCCTGCTCGCGGTGCCGATCGTGGTGATCGGGTCCGTGCTGCTGGGGGCGCTGGTCGCGCTCCCGGCCGTGCAGCTGCGCGGGTTCTTCCTGGCGATCGCGACGCTCGCGTTCGGCGAGCTCATCGTGGCCGCGATCCGCGAGGCCCGTGACATCACCGGCGGTGGCGGCGGCATCGACGTCCCGGAGTTCCTGCTGTTCGGCCAGGACGAGACCCGCAGTGCCTACTACCTCGCGCTGATCGCCGCGGTCCTCGGCTTCATCCTGCTCACGCGACTGCTGCGCGGCCGCTTCGGGCGCACGCTCAAGGCGATCCGCGACATGGAGGTCGCGACCGGGCCGATCGGCATCCCCGCCGCGCGCTACAAGCTGCTCGCGTTCGCGCTGTCGGCGTGCGTCGGGGCGGTGGCCGGTGTGGTGTACGCCCAGCTGGTGGGGTTCATCTTCCCCGATCAGTTCGGCAGCAACCTGCTGGTGATCCTGCTGGTGATGCTGCTCGTCGGCGGCGTCGGCTCGGTTCCCGGCACGGTGATCGGGGTCATCTTCGGCGTGCTGATCGTGGAGCTGTTCCAAGACTTCGGCGAGTACCAGCTGCTGGCCTACGGGCTCACGCTGATCGTGATCGTGCGGTTCCTGCCGGGCGGGATCGCGTCGATCCCCGCGCGGCTGCGCACCGCGCGCAACCCCGGCCTGTCGCTGGTCGAAGTCGGCGCCGGGCTGGCGTTGATCTCCGTGGGGCTCGGGCTGCTCGACCCGCCCGTCGCGGTGGTCCCGGTCCGGGTCGTCGCCGGGGTGCTGCTGGTGGCCGGCCTGGTGGTGATGCTCGTGATGCGCCGGCGCGAGCCGGCGGAGGCCGTCGGCATGACGGCCACCAGCGTCGCCCAGGACGCCGCGGTGCGCGAGGGGCCGCCGCCGCTGGAGCTGCGTGACCTCGGCGTCGCGTTCGGGGGCAACGTCGTGCTCCAGGGGGTGACGCTGACGTTCGGGCCGGGCTTCAACGGCCTCATCGGCCCGAACGGCGCGGGCAAGACGACCTGCTTCAACGTGGTCTCCGGCTACGTCCGCCCGACCGGCGGGGAGGTGGCGCTCTTCGGGGAGCCGGTGCAGGGGCAGTCGCAGGCGGAGATCGCCGCGCGCGGTGTCGGCCGGACCTTCCAGGCACCGCGCCTCGTGCAGGACGAGAGCGTCCTGGAGAACGTGCTGCTGGGCATGCACCACCGGTACCGGCACGGGCACGTCGCCGAGCTCTTCGGCCTCCCGACCGCGCGCCGGGCCGAGCGCGAGGCCCGCGCCCGCGCGGTGGACCTGCTCGACGCGTTCGGGTTGGGCGGCTCCGCGGACCTGCTCGCCAACAGCATCCCGCTGCCCGGCCAGAAGCTCGTCGAGGTCGTCCGGGCGCTGGTGAGCCAGCCGCGGCTGCTGCTGCTGGACGAGCCCGCCGCCGGGCTGGGCGCCACCGACGTCGACGTGCTGCTCGACGGGCTCCGCACCCTCGTACGCGAGGGCGAGCTGTGCGTGGTGATCATCGAGCACGACCTGGAGCTGGTCGTGAACCTCTGCTCCTCCGTCGCGGTGCTGAACGAGGGCAAGATCATCGCCGACGGGCCGCCGCAGCAGGTCGTGAAGGACCCCGCCGTGATCACCGCCTACCTGGGGGCCAGCGTTGCTGAAGGTTGACGGCCTCGTCAGCGGCTACGGGCGCCTGGAGGTCCTCCACGGCGTCTCGCTGGACGTCGAGGAGGGCGAGTTCGTCTCCGTGCTGGGCGCGAACGGCGCGGGCAAGACCACGCTGCTGCGCGCGATCTCGGGGCTGCTGCCGACCTGGCGGGGCAAGATCGCGTTCGACGGCAAGAGCATCGAGGGCGGCAAGCCGGAGCGCATCGCCGCCGCCGGCATCGGGCATCTGCCGGAAGGCCGCGGCGTGCTCCAGTCGCTGACCGTGCGCGAGAACATGGAGCTCGGCACGGTCGTGCGCCGCGGGTCCTCGGCGGACGTGGCCAAGGACCGCGAGCGCATCCTCGGGCTGTTCCCGATCCTGGCCGAGCGGTTGTCCGCGCCCGCCTCCTCGCTCTCGGGCGGCCAGCAGCAGATGCTCGCGATCGCGCGCACGCTGATGGCACGCCCGCGGATGATCATGGTCGACGAGCTGTCGTTCGGGCTGGCCCCGTTCCTCGTCCACGAGCTCTTCACGCTGCTCATCGACCTGCGCAAGGAGGGCATGACCTTCCTGCTCGTCGAGCAGCAGTCCAGCGTGCTGGACTTCTCCGACCGCACCTACGTGATGCGCACCGGGCGCGTGGCGTTCGAGGGTCCGTCGGCCGAGCTGCGCGACTCCGACGAGCTCATGAAGTCCTATCTGGGTGGCCACGACATCGGCGACGTCGCCGCCGAGGTCGCCGCGGAGCACGGCCACGCGACGGAAGCGACCATCTCAGGAGGTACCGATGGGCAAGATCGATGAGGCGCTCGGCGAGGGCAGCACCTTCCCCAAGGTGTGGCCCGACCCGCTCCCGGAGCTGACCGTACCCCAGCAGATGGCGGTCTCCGCCCGCGTGCTGGCACGCGCCGGGATGGCCCTCGACGTCGCCGGCCACATCTCCGTGATGCGCGACGACGAGACCATGTGGGCCACGCCCTACGGCAAGTGGTGGTACGAGATCCAGGCCTCCGACATCCTCGTCGTCGGCTTCGACGGCGAGGTGCGCGAGGGCAAGTGGGACGTCACGCCGGCGATCTTCATCCACACCGAGATCCACCGGAACCGGCCCGACGCCAGGGTCGTGGTGCACAACCACCCGTACTGGGCGACGCTCGCGGCGACGATGCACCTCGTCCCGGAGATCACCGACCAGCAGGCGTGCATGTTCGACGGGGAGATCGTGCTGCACGACGACTTCGCCGGCGGGGTCGACGACGCGGACTCCGGGCAGGAGCTGGCCGAGGTGGCCGGCGACGCCAGCGTCGTGCTGCTGGCGCACGAGGGTGTGCTGGTGTTCGCGCCCGAGGTGGCGGAGGCGACCTACAAGTTCGAGACGTTCGAGCGCATGTGCAAGCTGAACCTCGAGGCGATGATGGCCGGCCGCCCGGGCATCCCGGTGCCGGCCGACAAGCGCAAGCGCCTCAAGGAGATGCTGCTGCGCTACTCGACGCAGTTCTACTGGAACGGCACGGTGCGCAAGCTGCTGGCCGAGGAGCCTGAGGTGCTCCAGTAGGAGGGCAGGCGGTGGCTGCCGCGAGCGCGGAGGTGCTGGCGGAGCCGATCCGCCTGGGGCCGGTCGAGGTCGCCAACCGGCTGGTGATCGCCCCGCACACGGTGAACTTCGGCATCGAGCGGGGACGCATCGACGAGTCGTTCGTCGCGTACATGGCGCGGCGTGCGCGGGGGTTCGGGCTGACCATCGTCGGGATCACCGCGACGCACCCCACCGGGCGGGCGGAGCCCAGCCAGCCGTGGCTGTGGGACGACAGCTACATCCCGGAGATCGCGAAGGTCGCCGACGCGCTGCGCGCCGAGGGCACCGAGCCGGCGATCCAGTTCAACCACGCCGGCCGCCAGACCAACCGCACGATCCTCGACGGGGAGCAGCCGGTCTCGGCGTCCAGCGTCGCCTCGCGCTCGATCTACCGCGATCCGCCGCGGGCGCTGACCATCCCGCAGATCGACGAGATCGTGGAGTCCTACGCGGCCGCCGGGCGGCGGGCCGCCACGGCCGGCTACCGGCTCATCAACCTGCACTTCGGCCACGGCTACCTGGTCTCGCAGTTCCTCTCCGCCGACGCCAACCAGCGCGACGACGAGTACGGGGGGCCGCTGGAGCAGCGCATGCGCCTCGGGTTGGAGATCGTCCAGGCGATGCGCGCCGAGCTGGGCACGGACGTCGCGATCGACGTGCGCATCAACGGCTACGACTGGGTCGAGGGCGGCATCGAGATCGACGACGCCGTGACGTTCGGCCGGGCGCTGGTCGATGCGGGCGCGGACGCGCTGAACATCACCGGCGGCGTCTACGGGTCCGACCCGTTCAACCTGCTGCTGCCGTTCGACGGCCACGAGTTCCTGCCGCTGGCGGCCGCGATCCGCGGCGCCGTGAACGTGCCGGTCACCGGCGTCGGCAACATCCGCTTCGCCGAGGACGCGGCCCGGCGCGGTCGCCAGCGGCCTGTGCGACCTCGTGGGCGTGTCGCGCGCGGTCATGGCCGACCCGGACTGGGCGCTGAAGGTGCTGGGCCAGCTGGACGCGCCGGTCAAGCCCTGCATCGGCACGCTCGACGGCTGCTCGGAGCGCCTGCGCCACTTCGAAGCGGCCTCCTGCCAGGTCAACCCCGAGGTCGGCAGGGAGACGCGCATGGTGCCGCAGCCTGCGGCGTCACGTCGCGTCGTCGTGGTGGGCGGCGGGCCGGCCGGCTGCGAGGCCGCGACCTACGCTCGCGCCCGCGGCCACGAGGTGGTGCTCCTCGACGCCGGCGACCGCGTAGGGGGAGCGCTCAACCTCGCGGCGGCCACCCCCGGCGGCGCGCCGTTCGGCTGGCTCGCCGACTACTACGACCGCGAGCTGCGGCGCCTCGGGGTGGACGTGCGCCTGGGCGTCACCGCGGCCGCCGGGAACGTCGCGGCCCTGACCCCCGACCACGTGATCGTCGCGACGGGCGCCGTGCCCGAGGTGCCCGACCTGCTCGGGGATCGACAGCGCGATCGTCGTGCCCGACGAGGAGGTGCTCGCCGACGGCACGATCGCCCCCCGGGAGGCGGTGGTGATCGGCGCGGACCGGCGGGCGATCGCGACCGCGCTGGCGCTGGCGGAGCGCGGGCGCCGCGTCACGCTGGTCGACCACCGCCGTCGCGGGCCTGCCCGGGACGCGTCCGCGCTCATGCGCCGCGCCTACCGCCGCGAGCTCGCGCTGGCCGGGATCGCGATCATCCCCTCCCGGGTCGCCGCGATCACGGACGCCGGGGTCACGCTCACCGACGACGTCGAGATCCCCGCGGAGCTCGTGGTGATCTCGCTGGGGCAGCGCAGCGACCGCTCGGCGCTGGCGGGGCTCGATCCCGCCCTGGGCGTCACGGTCGTCGGCGACGCCAAGTCCCCGCGGTCCATCATGGACGCGATCGCCGAGGCCCGCGACGCGGTGGAGGTGCTGCCATGACCGTCACGATCACCACCTACGACGAGGCGCGCGAGGCCTACCGCTCCCCGTACCTGCGCCAGAACCTCTACGACGAGGGCGAGGTGATGATGGGCGACGTGCTGCTCAACCTGCACGGGGAGGAGCACAAGCAGCGTCGCCGCCTCGAGAACCGCCTGTTCCGCCGCGAGGTCTTCCACTCCTACCAGGACGTCTGGTTCCCCCCGATCATCGAGGACACGCTCAAACCCCACGTGGCCGAGGGGCGGGCGGAGCTGGTCAAGCTGTCCCACCAGCTGATGATGAACCTGGCGGCGGTGACCGCCGGCGTCGACCGTCCCCTGGGCACGCCCGAGGAGACGTTCCACCTCTACCACTACATGATGACCTTCGTCGAGGGTGCGACGCTGGTGCACCACACCGGCGACAAGGACGTCATGCGGGCCGAGATCCGCCGGGCGCTGGAGGACTTCGACCGCGAGTTCCTGCAGCCGTCGATCGCGCGCCGCCGGGGCCTGCTCGACGCGGCGGCGGCCGGTGACGCCGAGCAGGGCGACGTACCCCGCGACGTGCTGACCGTCCTGCTGGAGAACGCCGACAACCTGCACCTGCCGCACGAGGTGCTGCGCCGCGAGATCGGGTTCTTCCTGCTCGCCGGGGCGCACACCAGCGCGACCGCGTTCACGCGCACGCTGCACAACCTGTTCGAGTGGCGCGCGGCGCACCCGGAGGACGGGGAGCGGATGCTCACCGACCGCCTGTTCCTGCAGCGCTGCGTGCACGAGACGTTGCGGCTGTGGCCGTCCAGCCCGATCAGTCAGCGCCGGGCCGAGCAGCCGATCACGCTCAAGGGGTCCGGCCGCGAGATCCCCGCGGGCGAGACGGTGGTGATCGACCTCATGGCGATCAACCGCGACACGGAGCTCTTCGGGGCCGACGCCGCGGAGTTCAACCCCCACCGCGAGCTGCCGCACGGGATGGCGCCGTGGGGGCTGTCCTTCGGCGGCGGCATGCACATCTGCATCGGGCAGGACCTGGCCTCGGGCGTGCTGCCGCACGGGGAGATGGCCGACGACCACCTCTTCGGGCTGGTCCCGATCGCGGTGCAGGCGATGCTGGACCACGGCGCCGCGCCGGACCCCGACGATCGGGCGGAGATGGACACCACCACGAAGCGCCCGTACTGGGGGCGCTACCCGGTGGTCTTCGCCGCGTAGGCCGACGTCGCGCTAGCCGCTGCGGCTGGCGGCGTGCAGGCCCGCGAGCCACCCGAACGTCATCGCGGGCCCGAGGGTGCCGCCCGGACCGCCGTAGGTCATCCCGAACACCGACGCCATCGTGTTGCCGGCGGCGTACAGGCCCTCGATCACGTCGCCGTCGATGTCGCGGACGCGCGCGTCGACATCGGTGACGGGACCGCCCTTGGTGCCCAGGGTGCCGGACTTGATCTCGGCGGCGTAGAACGGACCGGTCTCCAACGGGCCGAGCGCCGCCTCGACCTTGCCCTTGTGATGGGGGTCGCCCCACCAGAGGTCGTGGGCGCTCTCGCCGCGGTGGAAGTCGGGGTCGTGGCCCGCCGCGACGTTGGTGTTCCAGCGCGCGACGGTCTCCTCGAGCGCCTGCGCCGGGATGCCGAGCTTCTCGGCGAGCGCGGCGAGGGTGGGTGCGCTGGTCGCCCAGTCCGCGGCCTTGCCGGGCACGCCGAAGCGGCCGCCGAAGCCGTAGCGGTCGACGTAGACCTGGTCGAGGATCATCCAGCACGGCAAGTTCGCCCACTGGAAGCGCGCGACGTCCAGGACGTGGAAGGCGCCTCCGAAGGCGTTGTAGTTCGCGGACTCGTTGGTGAAGCGCTTGCCCGTCCTTGTTGACGATGATCGACCGGGGCAGGCAGCGCGGGCCCGACATCAGCTGCAGGCCCAGCCAGTTGTCCTCCTTCGGCACGACCGCCGCGGGGATCCACCAGGCCTCGCGCATGTTGCCGAGCATGGCGCCGGCCTTCATCGCCATGCGCAGGCCGTCGCCCTCGCAGGTCGGCATCGACACCGGGTGCGTCATCGGCCCGCGCAGGAACGCCCGGACGTAGTCGGGGTTCCACTCGAAGCCGCCGACGGCGAGGATCACCCCGCCCTTGGCCCGCACCTCCAGCTCGCCTTCGGGGGTGTCGACGCGGACACCCACGACCGCGCCGTCCTCGATGACCAGCTCCTTGCCGGAGCAGGACGTCTCCGGCTCGACGCCGCGGTCCAGGAGCGCCTTCAGGAGCCGGCCGGCGAGGGCCTGCCCGCAGCCGCGCTCGTTGGCGGCCTCGCGGCGCTTGAGCTCCTCGGGCGAGGGCGGCTGGGGGATCGGGCTGCCCAGCGGCGTCTCGCTCATGGTGATGTGGCCGTTGAAGTACGGCGACGGCGAGACGCGGTGCTCCCACTCCCCGAGCTCGGCGAACGGGTAGATGGGGCACTCGATCGTCCGCCCGCCCCCGGTCTTGCCGCCGGGGAACTCGGGGTGGTAGTCGGGGATCCCCCGCACGGCGTAGAACTCGACGGGCTTCGCGCGCTCCTCGAGGTAGGTCACCATCGCGGGCGCCGCGTCGACGTAGGCCTTGGCGAGGGTCTCGTCGATCATCCCGTGCGACAGCGACATGATGTAGGTGAGCGCGTCCTCGGGGGTGTCGCTCGCGCCGACGTCACCCATGTGGGGGTTGTTCGGGATCCACACATGACCGCCCGACCACGCCGTCGTCCCCCCGACTTCGTCGGCCTTCTCGAACACCGCGACCCGCGCCCCCTCCTCGGCCGCGGTCACCGCCGCCGTGAGCCCGGCCGCCCCCGACCCCAGTACGACGACATCAACCTCACGAGAGACCATGGTCCGGCACGATAGGCGAATGACCAAGCGCGCGATCGTCCCGGCAGGCATGGAGAGCACGGTCTCGGACGTCCACTACTCGCCGGCCGTGCGGGTCGGCAACGTCGTGTACTGCTCCGGTCAGGTGGGCCGCGACCAGGACCTGAACGTCATCGCCGATCCGGAGGAGCAGTTCCGGGCGGTGTTCAACAACGTCAAGCTGCTGCTGCAGGAGGCCGGCGCCACGCTCGACGACGTCGTCGACCTGGTCACCTACCACACGTCGTTCGACGACTTCGCGACGTTCCGCGCGGTCAAGGACGAGTTCTTCACCGGGCCGGTCTACCCAGCCTGGACCGGGGTCGGCGTGGCGGCGCTCGCGCGGCCCGGGTTGCTCGCCGAAGCCAAGTGCATCGCCGTGGTCGGCGCGGAGCAGCCGTGACCCCGACCGTCGAGGACCTGCGACCGGACGGCGTGGCCAAGCAGCACGTCGTCGTGATCGGCGCCGGCATGGCAGGCCTGTCCGCGGCCTACCAGCTGCGCGCCGGAGGCCACCGCGTCGACGTGCTCGAGGCGCGCCTGCGCCCCGGAGGCCGCGTCCACACCGTGCGCGGCTTCGCCGACGACCTCCACGCCGAGGCGGGCGCGCTCTTCATCGCCACCGACCACCCGTACCTCATGAAGTACGTGGACCTCGCCGGCGTCGAGCTCGACCCCATCCACGCGCGCGAGCTCAGCAACTTCTTCTACTTCCGCGGCCAGCGGATCCTGACCGGGTCCGAACCCATCACGTGGCCGTTCGACCTCACCGCTGAGGAGCACGAGCTCGGCCTTGACGGGATGAAGACCCGCTACATGGGCCGGGTCGGCGACACGCTCGGCGACATCACCGATCCGGACTGGCCGCCGCCGGAGCTCGAGCCCTACGACCAGCTCACGATGCAGGAGCTCCTCAAGCAGGAGGGAGCCTCCGACGAGGCACGCGAGCTGCTGCGCCTCGCGTACCACGCGCGCTGGGGCGACGCCGGTCGCACCACCTCGGCGCTGTTCATGCTGCGCAACTACCTCGACCTGCTGGAGTCGGAGAGCGCGACCGTGTGGAAGACGGTGCGCGGCGGCAACGACCTGGTGCCGCGGGCGATCGCCCGCTCCCTCGGCGAGCTCCTCCACTACGGCGCGGCGGTCCGGCGCATCGAGACGGCCGACGACGGCGTCACGGTGCACTTCCAGCAGGCCGGACTGCGCCGCTCGATCGCCGCCGATCGCGTGGTCTGCGCGCTGCCCTTCGCGTGCCTGCGCGACATCGAGGTCGACCCGCCGCTGTCACCGCAGAAGCGGGCGGCGGTCGAGCAGATCCGCTCGACCTCGGTGACACGCGTGTTCCTCCAGGTGCGGGCGCGGTTCTGGAGCCAGCTCAGCGAGCTGGGCACCATGGGCGCCACCGACCTGCCGATCGGGCTGGTGCGCGACGCGACCTTCAACCAGCCCGGGACACGCGGGATCCTGGAGGCGTACTGCGGCGGCGACGACGCCGCCAGCCTCGCGGCGCTCCCGGAGAGCGAGCGGATCGAACGCGTCCTGGAGCACATGGAGCGCGTCATGCCAGGGACCCGGGACCATCTCGAAGGTGGGCTGTCGATCGCCTGGGACGACGAGGAGTACAGCCGTGGCGACTACGCCTGGTTCTCCCCCGGTCAGCTCACCACGCTGGGGAAGATCGCGGGTGTTCCGGAGGGGCGCCTGCACTTCGCAGGTGACCAGACCTCGCCGTGGACAGGCTGGCAGCAGGGCGCGATCCACTCCGGCCACCGCGTCGCGCGGGAGATCCACGAAGCGGCGTTCGTCTAGGGGTCGCGGGCGAGCACGCGGCGCGTGGCCTCGAGGGTCACGCGGGCGCGCTCCTCGATCGCAAAGCGTTGCTTCAGGTCGTCGGAGAGGACCTCGAGGGAGAGCGGCGCGTCGGCGGGGGCGGCGGCGAGGAGGTCGGTGAGGGGAAGGGCGCCGTCGCCGGGGAGGAGGCGCAGGTGGCGGGCCTCGTGGAGGAGGTCGTCGTGGGCGGGGTCCGGCGGGGCGTCGCAGAGCTGCAGGTAGGGGAGCAGGATGGGGTCCACGGCGGCGAGGTCGGCCGGGGAGCCGCCGCTGCGGCTGAGGTGGAGCGCGTCGACGAGGATGCCGACGGTGTGGCCGGTCCGGGCGACGACGTCCAGCGCCGCGGCGAGGTTCGGCACCTCGGAGAACACCATGAACTCCACGGCGATGCGCGGGCCTCCGACGGTCGTGCTGTGGGCGGCGAGCGTCGCGAAGCGCTCTGCCGAGCGCGCGCGGTCCGCGTCGTAGGAGACGCTCAGGAGGTGCTGGGCGCCGAGGACCGCGCCGAGCTCGACCAGCCGGCGGTGCCACGCGGCGGCTTCGTCGTCCTGCGTGAGCTTGACGTACTCGATGTCGAGCACGGCCAGCCCCAGGTCGTCAACGCGGCGCCGCAGCGCGGCCGCCTCGGCGTCGGACGGGCCCGGCGCGTCGAAGCGGAAGCCGACCGCGTCGAACCCCGCGGCGGCCGCGGCGCCGGCAGCCTCCGCGGGCGCGACGTCGAGGCCCATGCCGGACGCGAACGACAGCAGTCTGGTCATGGTCGCTAGGCTACTGACGACGTGAGCACGGGCAGGGTGATCGCGGCGCTGCAGCGCGTCGGTCTAAGCGGGTACGAGGCGAAGGCCTACCTGGCCCTGCTGGCTGCGGGCGTGCCGCTGAACGGCTACGCGGTCGCGAAGCGGTCCGGGGTGCCGCGCAGCACCGTCTACGAGACGCTGGCGAAGCTGGTCGCGCGTGGCGCGGCGTTCGAGGTGCGCGACGGCGACGGCGTCGCGGGCTACCTGCCCTTGCCCAGCGCCTCGCTCCTGAGCCGGCTGCGCCACGACCTCGGCACCTCGCTGGACGACCTGGAGGCCGCGCTGTCGCAGCTGGTGCCCGCGGTGAGCTCGCACCTCGTGCAGAGCCTCCACGACGTGGACAGCGTGGTGCGGCGCGCGGAGGACGTGATCTCCGGTGCGCGCGAGGAGCTGCAGGTGTCGCTGTGCTCGCCGGAGCGTCCGGCGCTCCAGGCCGCCCTGCAACGCGCGGCCGCGCGGCAGGTCAGGGTCTCGACCGTGACGTCCAGCAGCGAGGAGCAGCCGCTGCGGCTGCTGGTGGTGGTCGCCGACCGCTGCGAGGTCGTGATCGGCGGCGCGGCGGGTGACGAGGTGTGGGGGATCTGGTCGGACGATCCAGCCGTCGTGCTGGTCGCCGCCGGGTTCCTGCGTCAGGATCTCCCACTGGAGGTAGGCCCGTGACCGCTCCGCGGATCGACATCCACGCCCACGTCGTCTTCGAGGCGCTGGCCGGCCTGGCCGGGGAGCACGGCCCCGAGCAGCTGGAGGGCGAGCAGCCGCGCTATCGGGCCGGCGGCTACGTGCTGGAGGGCGTGCGCTACAGCGGCACGATCTTCACCGACTTCGACGTGCGGCTGGCCGCGATGGACGCGGCGGGGATCGACCGCCAGGTGCTCTCGCCCAACCCGCTGACGTACTTCCACAACATCCCCGCGGAGCGCGCGGCGGCGTTCTGCCGGCGGGGCAACGATCTCATGGCCGAGGCGGTGGCGAGGCATCCCGACCGGCTGCTGGGGTCCGCAGCGCTGCCGCTGCAGGACGTCGACGCTGCGCTGGCCGAGCTGGACCGCGCGGTGCGCGAGCTCGGGCTGGTCGGCCCCTACATCGGCTCGGAGCTGGGCGGAAGGACGCTGGACGATCCGGCCTTCGACCCGTTCTACGAGGCGCTGGTCGATCTCGACGTGCCCCTCTTCGTGCACCCGTGCCCCGACGGCATCGACCGCCCGGTGCGCGACGAGCGGCGCGCGCGGTGGGACCTCGACCTGCTGCTGGGATTCGCCTACGACGAGACGCTGGCGGTGGCCGCGCTGGTCTACGGCGGTGTCTTCGAGCGCCATCCCGACCTCGACGTGTGCATCTCCCACGGGGGCGGCGCGGCGCCCTACCTGTTCGGGCGCATGGCGGCGGCCGCGACCAAGCGGCGATGGTCCCCGGAGCGCCTGCGCCAACCCGGCGCGTTCGCCGACGAGCTGCGCCACATCTGGTACGACTGCCACGTCCACGACGAGCGCGCGCTGCACCTGCTGGCCGAGGTGTGCGGCACCGAGCGGCTGGTCTACGGCACGAACTTCGGCGGCTGGGACCAGGGCGGCGCGATGGACCTGGGCGACCTCGACGCACCGATCCGGGACAACACGGCGCGCCTGCTGCGCCTCGCCGACTAGAGGAGGTCGACCGCGTGGCCGGCCTCGGTGAAGAGCTCGATCGCGCCCGAGGGGCACTGCTGGGCGACGGCCAGGAGCTGGTCGTCGGTGAGGTCGGCGACGCCGGAGCGGGTCTCGGCGAGCTCGTCGGCGTCGAACGCGAACGCGGCGGGGTGGTCGGCGACGCACTTGCCCGAGCTGATGCAGACGTCCTTGTCGACCTCGACGCGGTAGGCCATCAGCTGAAGGAGCCCTGGAGGGCCGCGCGCTCGGCGAGGTGGGGCTTGATGTGCTCGGCGACCGTGCTGACGTGGGCCTCGTGGGCGGCGTAGGCCCGGTAGCCGTCCGCGTCGTCGAACTGCGCGATCACGCAGAGGTCGAACGTGCCCTCCGAGGCGCCGGCGTCGCGCGCGATCTCGAAGGAGCGCAGCGTGGGGATCTTCGGCACCATCGCTCGCAGCGCCGCGATCGCTGCCTCGACCTGCGCGTCGGTGGTCCCGGGGTGCCAGCGGAACATCACGACGTGACGGAACACGGCGCCTCCTTCTAGGATCGGCGGAGCATAGTCGTCAGCCGACGGGATACGCATGGTCCGCCTCTCGTTCAAGACCCGTCCGCAGGACAGCGACTGGGCGTCGCTGCAGGCGGTGTGGGAGGAGGCGGAGGAGATCCCGGCACTGGACGCCGGCTGGCTCTTCGACCACTTCTACCCGATCTACGTGCCGCGGACGGATGGCCCCTGCTTCGAGGGGTGGGTCGCGCTCGCCTACCTCGCTGGAGTCGTGCAGCGCCTGCGCCTGGGCGTGATGGTCACGGGCAACACCTACCGCCACCCGGCCGTGCTTGCGAACATGGCAGCGACGCTCGACGTCGTGTCCGGGGGCCGGCTGGAGATCGGGATCGGCGCCGGGTGGAACGAGGAGGAGCACGCCGCCTACGGCATCCCGCTCCCGTCGCCGCGGGAGCGCATGGACCGCCTGGACGAGGCCTGCGCGGTGCTCGACGGGCTGCTCACGCAGGAGACCACGACGTTTGATGGGCGGTACTACCAGCTGCGCGAGGCGCGCTGCGAACCCAAGCCGGTGCAGCGCCCGCGGCCGCCGCTGGTGCTCGGCGGCCAGGGCAACCGGCTGCTCGCGATCACCGCGCGCTGGGCGGACGAGTGGAACTACAGCGGGTCCGAGCCGGATGGGCTGGCGGAGCGCCACGCCGTCCTCGCTGGGCACTGCGAGGCGCTCGGCCGCGACGTCGCCGAGATCGCGGTCTCGGTGCACGTGGGGGCGGCCACGCCGGCTGAGACCGCAGCGCGCGCGAAAGCGTTTGTCGCGGCGGGTGCCACGCACCTGATCCTCTACCTCGACGCGCCGTTCCGGCAGGGGGTGCTGGGGCCGATCACGGATGCGGTGGCCGAGGCCCTCACGTGACCGCGGGGGCGCCTCGCAGCGCCGGGGTCGTGGTCGCGATCAGCACGCTGGCGATCGGCGTGGGCTCGGGGCTGGGGTTCATCTACGGCTACCTCTTCCCCCTGCTGCGCGAGGATCTCGGAATCTCGCGGGCCGCCGCCGGAGCGCTCGTCAGCGTGTACTTCGGCAGCACCGGGATCGGCTCGGTGGCGGGCGGAAAGCTGACCGACCGGCTGGGGGCGCGGCTGGCCGTCGCGGCCGACCTCGCGGTCGTCGCGCTGGGCGCGGCGCTGCTCGCGGTGGCGGGGAGCTACCTGCTGCTGCTGATCGTGTCGGTGGTCGCGGGCGCCGCGTACTCGCTTGGCAACGCTGGCACGAACGTGGCGATCGGGGCGGCTGTCCCGGCGTCGCGGCGCGCGACCGCGCTGACCATCAAGACCGCGGGCGTCCCGGCCCTCGCGGTGGTCTCCGCGTTCCTCGCGCCGTGGGCCGCCGACCGCTTCGGGTGGCGCACCGTGATGGGCGCTGTCGCGGTCGTGGCGGCGCTGTGCTGCGCGGCGGTGCTGGTGGCGCTGCCCCGCGACCGCCCGGCGCAGAGGCCGGAGCGCGCCGGCGCGCTGCCCGCCGGTTTCCTGTGGTTCCCGGTGGCCACGTTCCTGCTGCTGGTGGGCACGCAGCCGGTGTTCTCGTGGAGCGTCGCGTACTTCGAGGAAGCGCTGGCCGTGGACGTCGCGCTCGCGGGCGTGCTCTCCGCGGTGGCTGCGATTGGCGGCACGGTCGGGATGGTGCTCGTGGGCCTGCGGTCCGACCGCCTCGGGGCCGAGCGCCGGGTGCGGCTCATCGTGCTGCTGTGCGGGGTGTGCGGGGTCAGCCTCGTGGTCCTCGCGATCGGCGACCTGGTCGGCGTGCCCGCCGCGACCGTCGCGCTCTCGATCGCCATGGCCACGCAGCTCGGGGCGATCGGGCTGATGCACGCCGCGGTGGTCGACGCGGTGCCGCACGCGGTCGGGAGGGGTCGGGGGTGACGATGACCGGGTACTACCTCGGCGCCCTGGTCTCGCCCGTGCTCTTCGGCGCGCTGGTCGACGCCACCGGCCGCTACTCCATCCCGTGGCTGGTCGGGGTCGTCGCGCTGGCGTTCGCCGGAGGAGCGTTCGCGATGCTGGACCGCCGGCTGGTGCGGACCGTGGAGGTGGCCTGATGGATGCGTGCGACGTGCTGGTGGTGGGCGGGGGGCCTGGCGGGTGCGCCGCAGCCGTCGAGGCGGCGCGGGCGGGCGCCTCGGTCGTCGTGCTCGAGGCGTCGCCGGCGATCGGGGGCAACGCGGCACGGTCGACGGGGTACCTCGCGTTCCTGGACTTCCCGATGCAGCACGACGCGGGGATCGCCGACAGCGCGGAGCGCTTCGTGGGTGACATCCTGCGCGAGGTCGCCTCGCAGCAGGAGCGCTACGGGATCGTCTTCGACGCCTGGCGGGCGGAGCAGTTCGTGCGCGAGGTGCGTGACCTGTGGGGCTTCCTGGCCGACCTGGGGTTCGCGTTCAACCGCTTCATCCCCCGCCCGACGCAGCACACCGCCGACCGCATGGTCGACGTGAGCGACACGACGATGTTCACGACCTGCTTCGAGCGGGCGCTCGCGGACCTCGATGTCGAGGTGCGCACGGGCACGCGTGCGACGCGGCTGTTGGAGTCGGAGGGTCGGGTGGTCGGTGCGCTGGCGGGTGACGTGGAGGTGGGTGCGCGGCGCGGCGTGGTGCTCGCCGCGGGGGGCTACCAGGCCAACCCGGCGTTGCGGCAGCGCTACCAGCCGGCGCACCTGGCCAACACGCCCTACCTCGGGCTGGAGACGTGCCGCGGCGACGGCCACGTGCTGGGCCAGGCCGTCGGCGGCGACCTCGTCAACATGACGATGATCCCCCCGTTGATCATGGTCGCGTCGGCGTTCGTCGAGGAGAGCATCGCGGTCAACGCCGAGGGCGTGCGCTTCCACGACGAGGCCGGTCCCTACGACTCGCGGGTCGACGCGCTCCAGCAGCAGCCCGGGCGGCGCGCCTGGTACGTGAGCGACGCCGACGTCGCGCGGCGCAAGGGCGGGCTGATCGCGCAGATGCCCGAGCCGTCGGTGACGGCGGGTTCGCTGGCGGAGCTCGCGGCCGCGATCGGTGCGCCGGCGGCGGCACTGGAGTCGACCGTGGCCGCCTGGAACCGGCTGCTCCAGGACGCCAGCCCGGTCGACACCGATCAAGGCCGCGTCATCTTCCCCGCGGACCGCCGCGGGATCGGCGAGGCCCCGTTCTCGGCCACGCCGATGGTGGTGGGCGTGAACTTCCCGGCCGGTGGCTTCCGCGTCACCGAGCAGATGGCCGTGGTCGACGCGTCCGGCATTCCGATCCCCGGGCTCTACGCGGTCGGCGACTGCGTCGGCGGCGTGAGCGCGGCGATTGGCCTGGGCGGCCTGAAGATCACCCCCGCGCTCGCGCTGGGCCGGGTCGCCGGCCGCGCGGCCGCCGCGGGCGAGCAGGGCTCGCCGATCGCCGGCGACCTGCTCGCCGCCGAGCCCGTGCCGGCCCTCCCCGACACCCGCATCCCGATCGTCCACCTCGAGGAGGTCACCCCGTGAGCTGGCTGCCAGGGGCGCCGGCGGGCGCCACGCTCGACGACCTCATCGCGTTGCGGCCCGGGTTGCTCGCCGATTTCCAGGCGATCCGCGAGCGGTTGTGGGTGTCGGCGGCGCGGCCGTTCGTGCTGGAGCTCGCGCGGCTGCGGATCGCGCAGCTGCTGGGGTGCGAGGCTGAGCTCGCCGTGCGCACGCCCGAGGCGGTGGCGGACGGGCTGACCGAGGAGCACGTCGCGGCGCTGCCGCGCTGGCCGTCGGATCCGCGGTTCGGCTCGGCGGAGCGGGCGTGCCTCGCGCTGGCCGAGCAGTTCGCGCTCTCCGCGCGCGACGTGACGCCGGAGCAGGTCGACGCGGTGCGGGATGCCCTCGGGGACGAGGGGGCGGTGGCGTTCACCGTGGGGCTGGCGCTCTTCGAAGGATCAGCACGCGCGACGCTGGCGCTCGGCGCGGCGGCAGGAAGGTGACGGAGATGGACGTCCGCCCGCGCATCCCGGTCGACGACCTGGGCGCCGACGCCGGCTTCCGCGGCGGCGTGCTGCGGTTGCAGCCGGACCTGCTCGACGCGTTCCTCCGGTACTACGGCAACCTCTGGAGCCACGGCGTGCTCGACCACGCGGTCAAGGAGGCCGCCCGCATACGCAACGCGCGGCTGGTGGACTGCCGCTGGTGCCGCAACGTGCGCTTCTCGGTCGCGCGCGAGGAGGGCCTCACCGAGGAGCTCGTCGAGCAGATCGACGACGGGTACGCGACCAGCGCGCTCGACGACCGCACGAAGGCGGTGCTGGCCTACGTCGACGCGTTCATCCTCGACCCGGGTGGTGTGGCGCAGGACGTGCGCGACCGCCTGCTGGAGCACCTCGACGCGGCCCAGGTCGTGGAGCTCACGATGATCGAGGCGCGCGTTCATGGGCTTCGCCAAGCTGCGCATGGCACTGGGCCTGGAGCCCGACGGCATGCCGACGCGAGTGGTCACAACCCCTTCGGTGCCCGCATGACCGCTGATCTCGTGGTCGTCGGGTTCGGCGCCGCCGGCGCCGCGGCGGCGATCACGGCGGCGGACCTGGGCGCGTCCGTGGTCGTCCTGGAGAAGCAGGGCGCCGACCGCCACACGCCCAGCGTGCGGATGTCGGGCGGCATGGTGATGGTCGCCGAGGACGCTGCTCCGGCCGCGGAGTACCTGGACGCCTGCGCGGGCGGGATGGTCCCGGCGGACGTCAGCGCGGCGTGGGCAGCTGGTGCGCACGAGCTCCTCGCCTGGTGGGACAAGGCGGGCGTGGGCGTCCCGCTGCAGCACACCGCCGGTGCGGAGCACCCGGAGCTGCCCGGCGCCGCTGCGATCTCCGTGCACCAGCCGGCGGGCGCCGGCGGCCGCCTCGACCCGTCCGCGGGCGGGGGGCCGCGGTTGTGGGAGGGCCTGGCCGGAGCCGTCGCCGCGCGTCCGCAGGTGACCACGCGCTGGGAGTCGCCCGCGCGGCGCCTGCTGCGCGATGCGGCCGGGGCCGTCGTCGGCGTCGAGACGGCGGACGGCTCGACGGTCGCGGGCCGCCACGGCGTGGTCCTGTGCCCCGGCGGCTTCGAGTTCGACCCCTGGCTGGTCCGCAACCACCTGCGCACCGACCCGGTCCGCTTCTACGGCAACCCCGGCAACACGGGGGACGGGGTGCGCATGGCCGCCGAGGTCGGCGCCGAGCTGTGGCACATGAACCAGATGGTCGGCCGCGGCGTCGGCTGGTTCCCGCTGGACGACGGCACCGAGCTCGGCTTCATCATCCAGATCGGCCCGCCCGGCTACGTGATCGTCGACCGCCACGGGCGGCGCTTCGCGGACGAGGAGTCCCAGGCGCTGCTGCGCCACGACTTCTACTACCACCTCCTGGCGTTCGACTCCGCCCGCGGCGAGTACCCGCGCAACCCGTGCTACTGGCTGTTCGACCGCCGCCGGCTCGAGGCAGGCCCGCTGACGCTCGCGCACATCGGTGCGGTCGGGGTGGGCCTGTACGACTGGAGCGCCGACAACACCCGAGAGGTCGCGCGCGGCTGGATCGCGACCGGCGGCACGCCGCAGGAGGCAGCCGCGGCCGCCGGGTGCGCCGATCCGGAGGAGGCCGGTCGCAGCGTCGCCGCCTACAACGCAGGCTGCGCGGCCGGGGGCGACGCGTTCGGGCGGCACCCCGCGACGCTCGTGCCGCTGGACCAGCCGCCGTTCGCGTGCGTGCCGCTGTGGGCCGGCGGCTCCAACACCAGCGGCGGGCCGCGCCGCGACGCCAGCGCGCGGATCCTCGACGTGCACGGCGACCCCATCCCCGGGCTGTTCGGGGCGGGGGAGCTGGGCCAGGTCCTCGGCCTGCTCTACCCGGCCGACGGCAGCAACCTCTCAGACGCGTTCGTGTTCGGGCGCCTGGCCGCGGAGACCGCCTGTGCTTGATCGACTGACCGGGAAGATCGCGCTCGTCACGGGAGCCGGCTCGGGGTTCGGCGAGGCCGCCTCGTTGCGCTTCGCCGCCGAGGGCGCGGCGGTGCTTTGCGTCGACCTCGACGGCGAGGGAGCGGCTCGCACCGCAGAGGCCGTGACCGCGGCCGGTGGGACTGCGCGCGCCTTCGCAGGCCGACGTGTCCAGCGTGGAGCAGATGGAGGCCGCCGTGGACGCGGCGCTGGCGATCGCCGGGCGTCTCGACGTGGTCTTCGCGAACGCGGGGATCGCCGGGGCCGGAACCGCGTTGTCCACCACCCCGGCCGAGTGGGATCGCGTGATCGCCGTGAACCTCACCGGCGTCTGGCTGACGGTGCGCGCGGCGCTGCCCGCGATGCTCGAGCAGCGCAGCGGCTCGATCGTGTGCACCGCGAGCATCGGCGGCCTCATCGGCGTGGCGAACATCGCGTCCTACGCGGCCGCCAAGGGCGGGGTGGTCGCGCTCGTCAAGCAGATGGCCGCGGACTTCTCGCGCGACGGGATCCGCGTCAACGCGATCTGCCCGGGCACCGTGCCGACGGCGCTGGTGCTGACCTCCTACGTGACCGGCGGTGGGGTCGGTGTCGGCACCGACGTCGAGTCACGATTGCTCGACGCGGCGACGCGCTACCCGCTGGGACGCCTCGGCACGGTCGAGGAGGTGGCCGCGCTGGCCGCCTACCTCGCCAGCGACGAGTCGGGTTTCGTCACCGGCGTGGCGATCCCGATCGACGGCGGGTACTCGGCGCTGTGACGCGGCTGGGCGACGAGGTGATCGCGAGCCACCTCATGCTGGTAGGCGCGCGGCGGGGCGAGGAGCCGCGCCACCGCTTCGCGGAGCGGGTCGCGGCCGCCGGGGCCGCCGGGTTCACCGGCATCGGCTGGCGGTCGGAGGACCGCGAGCGCGAGGCCGCGCTGGGTTTCGGCGACGCCGACGTGCGCGCGGTGCTGGATCAGCACGGCGTCGCGCTGCTGGAGCTGGAGGCCCTCCACGGATGGTGGTCGCCCGATCCGTTGCGCACGGCAGCGAGCCGCGCGCACGAGCGGGCCCTCCTGGACCTCGGCGCGACGTTCGGTGCCCGGCACCTGCAGGTCACGGAGGCCGGCGAGCCCGACGGCACGTTCGAGCTCGACCTCGCGGCTGAGCGCTTCGCGGGCGTGTGCGACCGCGGGGCCGAGGTCGGTCTGCTGGTCGGACTGGAGTACCTGCCGTGGTCGCCGATCCCCGATCCGGCCACGGCGCTGGCGATCGTCGAGCGGGCCGGCCGGCCCAACGGGGGCGTGGCGCCGGACGCCTGGCACACCTTCCGCGGTGCCGGGCTGGAAGCGCTGCGCGCGGTGCCCGGCGAGCGCGTCACGGCCGTGCAGCTCGACGACGCCGATGCCGAGCGCGTCGGCTCCTGGCTCGACGACACCACGCGCCGCCGCCGCCTCCCCGGCGAGGGCACCTTCGACCTCAACGGGTTCCTGCGCACGCTGGCCGACGCGGGCGCGACCTGCGCCGTCTCGGTCGAGGTGCTCTCGGACGAGCTCGCCGCGCTGCCGTGTGACGAGGCCGCCCGGCGCGCCTTCGCTGCCTCCCGTGCGGTGATCGACGCCGCGCTGGCGTGACGGACTACCCACACCTGTTCGCGCCGCTCCAGCTCGCGGGCGTGACGGTCCGCAACCGCGTCGTGCTCGCCGGGCACGGGTCGCGCTTCGTGGACTGGCACGAGCACCACCTCGTGCAGCGCCAGGCCGACTACCTCGCCGAGCGTGCGAAGGGCGGAGTCGGGCTCGTCATCCAGGGCTCGGCGATGGTGCACCCGACGGGTCTCGCGGCCGGGGGGGTCAACGAGGTCTGGAGCGACGCCGCGATCCCCTCTTACCGGATGGTCGCCGACGCGGTGCACGGGCACGGGGCCGCGATCGTCGGGCAGCTGTCGCACCTCGGCCGCCAGGGCCACACGTTCGCCAGCCAGCGCGAGCTGTGGGCGCCCTCGGCGCTGCCCGACCCGGCCAGCCGCGTGGTCCCGCACGCGATGACCCTGCGCGAGATCCGCGAGCTGCTGGACGCCTACCGTGCCGGCGCCGCGCGCTTCCTCGCGGCGGGCTTCGACGGCGTCGAGGTCTACCTCGCCCACGGCTACCTGCTCTGCGCGTTCCTCTCGCGGTTCTCCAACCAGCGCGACGACGCCTACGGCGGTCCCCTCGAGCACCGCGTGCGGCTCCCGCTGGAGGCCCTGCAGGCCGTGCGCGTCGAGGTCGGCCCCGACGTCCCCGTCGGCATCCGCATCAGCGCCGAGGAGTTCACCGCCGACGGCCTCGACCTCGAGGAGTCCAAGGCGATCGTCGCGCTGCTCCTGCGTGAGGTGCAGGTCGACTACGTCAGCGTGAGTCAGTCCAACTACGTGTCGATGGAGACGCAGATCCCCGACATGTCCTTTCCGCGCGCGCCGTTCGTGCACAACGCGCGCGCGATCCGGGAGGTCGCCCGCGGCGTGCCGGTCTTCGCGGTCGCCCGGCTGATCACGCCGGAGACCTGCGAGGCGCTGCTGGCCGACGGCACCGCGGACGCGGTGTGCCTCGTGCGCCCGCTGATCGCCGACCCCGAGTGGGTGGCCAAGGCCCGCGACGGCCGACGCGACGAGCTGCGCGAGTGCATCAGCTGCAACGTCGGCTGCCGCGGCGGCCCGCACCGCGGCACGCCGATCGCCTGCCTCGTCAACCCCGCCGTGGGCTTCGAGCGGGAGTGGGGGATCGGCACCTTGCAGCCCGCCGGCGTGCCCCGCGACGTGCTGGTCGTCGGCGGCGGCCCTGCCGGCCTCAAGGCGGCCGAGACCGCCGCACTGCGCGGCCACCGGGTCACGCTGCTGGAGCGCGACGACCAGCTGGGCGGTCAGGTGCTGGTCGCGGCCGCCGCGATGCCCTACCGCGACGAGTTCGCCGGCAGCGTGCGCCACCTCGAGCGCCAGCTGGAGCGGCTCGGGGTCGCGGTGGAGCTGGGTGTCGAGGCCGATGTGGAGGCCGTGCGCGCCCGCCGCCCGGACGCCGTCGTGGTCGCGACCGGCTCGACGCCCGGCCGCCCCGCGGTGCCGGGCGCCGATCTGCCCCACGTGGCCAGCGCGCACGACGCGATCGCCGGCGGTGTCGCGGGGGAGCACGTGGTCCTGCTGGACTCCGGCGAGGCCGACTGGAAGGTCCTCACCACCGCCGAGCGCCTCGCCGCCGACGGCCACCGCGTCACGCTGGTCTCGCCCGTCACCGCCGGCGCCGAGGTCGACGCGTTCAGCCGCCCGCCACTGCTGCGCCGCCTCCACCAGGCCGGCGTCACCTTCATCGAGCAGCGCGCGCTGGTGCGCATCGACACCGACGCCGTGATCCTGCGCAACCCCTGGACGGGCGCCGAGGAGCGGGTGGAGGCCGTCGACGCCGTGGTCGCCGCCTGGTACGGCGTCGCGGACGACGACCTGTTCCACGCCCTCGACGAGGACCCCGACCTCGAGGTCCACGCCGTCGGCGACTGCCTCGCCCCCCGCCGCGCGATCGACGCGATCTGGGACGGCCACCGCATCGGCCGTCTCCTCTGAGGCAGTTGGTACCACTCTGATACCATGCCGCCGTGGCCATGACCTTGCGCCTCACCGAGGATGAGCAGGCCGCGCTACGCGAGCGGGCGGCACGCGAGGGCATCTCGATGCAGGACGCGGCGCGGCGGGCGGTACGTGAGTACGTCAGCCGCGGTGATCATCGCGAGCGCGTCGCGGACGCTTCGGCCCGTGTGAGAGCTGCGCACGCCGAGGCCCTGGAGCGCCTCGGTCAGTGAGGGAGCCGATCGAGTACCTCGATCTCGACGACCTCATCGGCCTCGCTGGCGACCTGCTGGGCGACCCGCCACCCGTCCGAGACATCGGGCTGCTCGGGTCCGCGGCCGCGCGTCCCATGACGTCGGCGTTCGGAGAGGACGCCTACCCGGACCTGTGGACCAAGGCGGCGGCCCTCCTCCAGTCGATCCTCAAGAACCATGCGCTGGTCGACGGCAACAAGCGGCTGGGGTGGCTGGCAACCGCGGTGTTCCTGGAGCTCAACGGTGTCGGCGTCACGGACGTCGACAATGACGCGGTCGTCGCGTTCGTGATTGCCGTCACGGTCGGGCATGACGAGGTCGCCGCGATCGCGGAAGGATTGAGGGGGCTCGTCGGGAGCTGAGCGCGGGGTCAGAAGTCGGCGGCGTCGAGCTGGACGTGCTGCTCGATGATGAAGCCGTCGCGGACGGTGCAGGTGTCGGTGCCGGTGGTCCCGTCCCCGGGGCCTCCGGCGAGGCGCCAGATGATTCGCACGGTGTCGCCTTCGGCGACGAGAGGCTCGGTGCGGATCTCGGCGCCGGCCATGCGGGCCGGCACCCCGGCGAAGTAGTCCCGGATCGCGGCCCGGCCCTCGTAGCGGTCGGCGCCGCGCACCAGCACCGCGTCCTCGGCGTAGTCGGCAGCCATCGCCTCGGCGTCGCCGGCCCGCACCGCGTCCAGGTGGCGCTGCACCACCGCCGCCGGGTCGGTCATGTCACTGGTTTCGCTCATGTCGCCGTCCATCCTCCGTCCACGGGCAGCACCACACCGTTGATGTAGGAGGCCTCGTCGGACAGCAGGAACGCGATCGCGTTGGCGATGTCCACGGGCTCGCCGACGCGGCGGGCGGGGACGCGGTTCTGGAGCCACGCGAGCTGCTCGGGGTCGCCCAGGCGGTCGGCGGTCATCGGCGTGCGGATCACGCCGGGGGCGATCGCGTTGACGCGGATGCCGTGCTCGGCGTACTCGGCCGCCGCGGCGCGCGTCAGGCCGGCCTCCGCCGACTTCGACGCGACGTAGTGGGCCTGCCCGGCCACGGCATGGGTGGACACCACCGACGCGATGTTCACGACCGCCCCGCCGCGCTCCTCGGCCAGCCAACGCCGCACCACGCCCCGGATGCCCAGGAACGCGCCCCGGGCGTGCACGGCCATGAGCTTCTCGAACTCCTCCAGCGGCATCTCGTGCAGGGGGAAGCGCGTGCGCACCCCGGCTCCGTTCACCAGCCCGTCCAGCGGCCAGACCGCGTCGAGCACCGCGTCCCAGCCGGCTTCGTCGGTGACGTCCAGCGCGTGGCCTCCCTCGGGCGGGTGCAGGTCCGCGGCGACCGCCTCCCATCCCCGGTCGCGCAGGACCCGGCAGGTCTCCGCGCCGATCCCCGAGCCTCCGCCGGTCACCAGGATTCGCGTCATAGTCGTTAGTCGTCTCACGCCGAACGGCCGTTTGGTGGGTGCTAGCATCGCAGGCACCTCGACCCGCGGGAGACAGCCGTGACCACTCACCTGCTCATCACCGGCGGCACCGTGATCGACGGGACCGGCGCGGAGCCTCGCGCCGCGGAGGACGTCCTGCTCCAGGGCGACAAGATCCTCGCCTTGGGCGCGGAGGCCCAGGCCGCCGCGGCCAACGTCGAGGCCGCGGACGTGCAGCGCCTCGACGCGACCGGCATGACCGTGATGCCGGGCCTGATCGACGCCCACACGCACCTGACGTTCGGCGACCCGACCGGCAACGACGAGCTCTTCTACCACCGCACCGAGGCCTACAGCTCGATGCTGTCGGCCTACAACGCCCAGAAGGTCTTGCGCGCGGGCGTGACCAGCGTGCTGGACGCGGACTGCCTGTGGCTGATCGGCGTGGAGCTGCGCGACGCGATCGACGCCGGCTTCGTCGTCGGCCCGCGCATGCGGGCGGGTGGCAACGCGCTCATGACCACGGTCGGGGGCACCGCGGGCCGCCTCATCAAGGACGAGGGCCGCACCGGCTACGCGGTCGTCGTGCGCACCCGCGACGAGATCGTCCAGGAGGTGCGCCAGCAGATCAAGTACGGCGTCGACTGGATCAAGGTCCACGTCACGGGGCTGATCCCCACGCGCAAGGGCCCGGAGATCAAGGTCTGGACCGACGAGGAGCTGCGCATCGTCTGCGACACCGCGCACGAGCTGGGCGTCCCGGTCGTCGGGCACTGCCGCAACTCCGAATCCACCCGCTCGGCGGCCCTGGCCGGGATGGACCTGATCTACCACGCCTCCTACATGGACGGCGCTGCGCTCGAGGCCGTCGTCGAGGCCGGCTCCGCGCTCTGCCCGACGTTCACGCTGCTGGGCAACCTCGCCGACTTCGGCGCGAGGATCGGCAGCGCCCCGGAGCTGCTGGAGGTCTTCCGGGCCGAGATCGAGGTCACCGCGCAGATGGTGCGCAAGGCCCACGAAGCCGGCGTGAAGGTGCTCTGCGGCAGCGAGTCCGGGTTCGCGGTGACGCCGATCGGCGAGTGGCACGCGCGCGAGCTCGAGATGCTCGTGGACTACATGGGCTTCTCGCCGCTGGAGGCGATCACCTGCGGCACCAGCAACGGCGCGTTCGCGATGCGGATGGAAGGTGAGATCGGCGCGCTGCTGCCCGGCTACAAGGCCGACGTGCTGGTCGTCGACGGCGACCCGCTGCGTGACATCAAGCTGCTGCAGGACCGCACCAAGATCCGCCACGTCGTCAGCCGCGGCGAGGTCGTGGACACCACGACCCCCCTACCCGAGCGCAAGATCTACCCCGGCGAGCAGGTGCGCTTCCTCGCCGCCTGCCCACTCACGCAGGTGCTGGCGCTGTCCGACGAGGACATGGCGGAGCTCTCGCGCGTCTAGACCACGGGAGCCGCACGTGCCACAGGTCACGCTCACCCGCTACCGCGACGTCCAGCAGGCGTTCCGCCGCAAGACCTTCAAGCAGGCGCTCTACGACGAGGGCGGCGTGGTCATGGCCGACACGCTGCTGGCCCTGCACGGCGAGGGCCACCGCGCGCGGCGGAGGCTGGAGAACCGCCTCTTCCGCCGCGAGGTCTTCCACCACTACGACGTCGCGCTGGTGCCGCAGCTCATCGAGGACACGATCAAGCCATTCGTGGCGGCCGGGCGCGCGGACCTGCTGCCGATCGGCCACCGCGCCACGCTGCACCTCACCGCGCTGATCTCCGGCATCGACACACCGCGCGGCACGCCCGAGGAGACCAGCAGGCTCTACGCGTTCGACCTGAAGTTCTCCGAGGGCGCGACGCTCGTGCACTCCACGCGCGACCACGACGAGGTCCGTCGCGAGGTCGCCGCCGCGCTGCTGGAGTTCGATGCCGAGTTCGTGCAGCCCTCGGTCGCTAAGCGCCGCGACCTGCTGCGCCAAGTCGAGGCCGGCGACCTGGACGCCGACGACCTGCCCAAGGACGTCCTCACCGTCCTGCTGCGCAACGAGGACGACCTGGCGATGCCCCCCGACGTGCTCCTGCGCGAGATCGCGTTCTACCTGCAGGCCGGGTCGCACAGCTCCGCGAACTCCTTCGCTCACGCGATGGACGATCTGCTGACCTGGTTCCAGCAGCAGCCGGAGGACCGCCGGCGCTGCCTGGACGACCCCGACTTCCTGCAGCAGTGCGTGCACGAGAGCCTGCGCCTCAACCCGGCCAGTCCGGTGGCCTGGCGCACCGCGCTCGAGGACACCGCGCTGCGCGACGGCCTGGAGATCCCCGCGGGCACGACCGTGGTGATGGACCTGCGGGCGGCCAACCGCGACACGGAGGTCTACGGCCCGGACGCCGCGACGTTCAACCCGCGCCGCGCGTTCCCCGACGACGTCCCGCGCTGGGGGCACACGTTCGGCGGCGGCATGCACGTCTGCATCGGCATGGAGCTCGACGGCGGGACCATCCCGCAGCGGGTCGGTGGCAGCGCGGAGGAGGTGCACGTGATGGGCGTGGTCCCGCAGCTCGTGCAGGCGATGCTGGTGAACGGCGCGCGGCGCGATCCCGACGACCCGCCGGAGTGGGACGCGCTGTCGGAGCGGCCGCACTTCGCGCGTTACCCGGTGGTGTTCGCGCCGTGAGATGGGCGATCGTCGGCTCCGGTGCCATGGGCAGCGTCTACGGCGGCCACCTGGCGCTGGCCGGCCACGACGTGACGCTGGTCGACGTCCGCGACGACCACCTCAGGGCGATCCGCGAGCACGGCCTGGTGATGAACCGTCCCGGGGAGGGCCCGGTCACCGTGCAGGTCCCGGTGATGGCGCAGCCCGCCCGCGACCTCACGGACGTGGACGTGGCGATCTTCCTCTGCAAGGGCTTCGACACCGTCGCGGCGGCGGAGGGCGTCAAGCACGCGCTGGGGCCGCGCAGCTGGGCGATCACGGTGCAGAACGGCCTCGGCAACGACAAGGCCCTGGCCTCGGTGCTCGGCGTCGACCGCGTGGTGCCGGGCACCACCACGGTCGGGGCGATGACCGACGGACCCGGGGTCGTGACGATGTCGCCGGGGACCGCGCAGGGCACGTCGCTGACCCACATGGGCCCGCCGCGCTCTGCGGACGGCGTGCCGCCCGAGCTGGCCGACGTCGCCGCGGAGCTGACCGCCGCAGGCCTGCCCGCCAAGGCGGACGAGTCCGCCGACGTGGTGATCTGGACCAAGCTCGCGATGGCCGCCTCGATGGGTTCGCTCACGGCGATCCTGCGGCGCACGGTCAAGGACGTGTGGGACGACCCGCACGGCCGCGCGGTCTTCGGCGACCTCTTCGACGAGATCCTGGCCGTCGCCGCCGCCGAGGGCGTGCCGCTCGACCGGGACGCGGTCTGGGAGCACTGCGCGTTCACCTACGACAACGTGGGGCACCACGCGACCTCGATGGCGGCGGACGTGGTCGCGGGGCGGCGCACCGAGACCGACACCATGGCGCTCGCCGTGGCCGAGCTGGGCGCCCGCCACGGCATCCCCACGCCCGTCATCGCCACGATCGGCCGGCTGGTGAAGACCCTCGAAGGTTCCTACGCACGCGCGCTCTGAAAGGGCCAGGCCATGCCGATCGAGCAGTACCACACGGGTGTCGTCAC
This sequence comes from Euzebyaceae bacterium, assembly GCA_963829805.1. Lineage (GTDB taxonomy): Bacteria > Actinomycetota > Nitriliruptoria > Euzebyales > Egibacteraceae > CAWHJR01. The sequence goes on along the minus strand of CAWHJR010000002.1, from coordinate 4,203,333 downwards.
GACCGACCTGCGGGCCACCATGGACGAGCTCACTGAGCGCATGGGCCTGGGCTGGGCGACGATCCAGCAGCAGGTCCTCAAGCTCCGCGGCCCGGACGGACCCTTCGAGGTCGACCTCACGTTCGTCTACAGCACGCGGTACCCCTACATCGAGGTCATCCAAGGCGTCCCCGGCACGGTCTGGGCGCCACAGCCCGAGGGCGCCAGCGCTGTTCACCACCTGGGCTGCTGGAGCGACGACCTCGTGGCCGACGCCGCCGCGCTGGAGGCGGCGGGGTCGCCGATCCTGACGACCTACGAGAGCCCCAGCGGCGAACCCGCGGGCTTCACCTACCACCGCCTGCCCAGCGGCATCCTCTTCGAGCTGGTCGACAGCGCCCGCAAGGCCCAGTTCGAGGTCTGGCTGTCCGGCGGCGAGTTCACGCGCGGCGGGTCGTGAGCGAGGGCCACCGGATCGACCACGTCGCGATCGCGGTGCGCGACCTGGGGGAGGCCTGGCGCCTCTTCGGGGAGACGCTCGGCGGGGAGTTCGTCTCCGGCGGTGACGACGTCGAGATCGGGATCCGCGTCATGCAGGTCAAGTTCCGCGGCGGGATGAAGATCGAGCTGATCAGCCCGCTGGACGCGAGCTCCTACCTCCACGCCTTCCTCGACGAGCGCGGCCCAGGGTTCCACCACCTGACGATGCTGGTCGACGACGTGGTGGCAGCCGACGGTGTCCTGCGAAACGCCGGCTACGAGACCACCGACCTCGACCTCCGCGACGCGAACTGGCGCGAGACCTACATCCGCCCCCGTTCGGCCTTCGGGGCGCTGATCCAGCTCGCCGACACCGAGCTGGACTGGGGCGAGGTGCAAGGCCACATCACCCCCCAGCAGGTGATCGCCGGCGAGGTCGTGTGGATCGGGACGCAGCGCCCCCGGCTGCGCACCGCCGAGGACGGGCCCGCCCCCGACGCTGAGGTCGTCGCGGACCCCAAGCCCTTCGGGCGCGAGACCCTCACGTGAGCGTCGCCCGCGTGCAGGAGGTCGTGCGCGGCTTTTTGGCGGCGGTGGAGGCGCGCGACGCCGCGGCGGCGGCCGGCTGGTGCAGCCCGGACGCGACCTACCGCAACGTGCCGCACGAGCCCGAGGTCGGACGCGAGGCCATCCGCGCGCTGCTCGCGCGCATCCTCGACCACTCGCAGCACGTGCGCTGGGAGATCGTGACGGAGGCCTGGACCGACCGCCGCGCCCACCTCGAGCGCGTCGACCGGTTCACGATCGACGGCCGGGAGTACGCGATCGAGTGCCACGGCGTCTGGGAGGTCGACGTCGACGCCGGGCTGGTCACCGCGGTCCGCGACTACGTCGACATCGGCGTGTGGCGCGGCCGCATCGGCGACGTGCTCAGCTGACAGGACAGTTCTCAGCGGGAGAAGCGCTGCGGCTCCGAGGCCGGTCCGGCCCCGGGCGGGTCGTCGGCGGCGGTGCGCAGCCGGGGCGGCGCGGCACCGACCCACAGCACCTCGCCGGCGATCACCTGCTCCGGCGTGACGGGGTCGCCGCCGGCGCTGAGGTCGACGGTCGAGTCGCTGATCTGGACGAGCGTCCCGAACGCCGAGCGGGGGCGGATGTAGGTCTCGCGCCACCGCGGGTCGTGGAGGTCGAGGTCGGTGGTCTCGAAACCCCGATCGCGCAGCGTGGCGTCGGTGTCCACCACGTCGTCCACCCGCACAGTGAGGTGGTGGAACCCCGGACCGCGGCGGTCGAGGAACGCCTGCAGGTAGGAGCCCGGGTCCAGCGGCTGGATCAGCTCGACCTTCACCCCGGGCGGGAACGACAGCTGGATCGCGCGGATGCCGATCTCGGTGTCGTCGCCGCCCGCGACGAACTCCCCGCCCAGCACCCGGCCGAACAGCCGCCACGCCGCGCCCAGGTCGGGCACCGCGATCGCAACGTGGTCGACCTTCGCCTCCATCGAGCCGAATCTACCAAACGGTTGGTAGAGTTCGGGCCGTGGACCTCAGCGCGGTGTCGACGGTCGGGCTCGGCTGCAACAACTTCGGCAAGACCCTGGACGCGTCGCAGACCGCGGCCGTCGTGCATGCGGCGATCGACGCGGGCGTGACGCTCCTGGACACCGCCGACGTGTACGGCGACGGCAACGGCGCGTCGGAGGAGGCGCTCGGCCCGGCCCTGGAGGGCCGGCGCGACGAGGTGATCCTCGCGACGAAGTTCGGCATGCCGATGGGCGGGGACCCGGAGCGCCGCGGCGCCAGCCGGCGCTGGATCCGCCAGGCCGTCGAGGACAGCCTGCGCAGACTGCGCACCGACCACATCGACCTCTACCAGCTGCACGAGCCCGACCCCGCGACCCCGATCGCCGAGACGCTCGCGACCCTGGACGAGCTGATCCAAGCCGGCAAGGTGGGTGCGATCGGCTGCTCGAAGCTTGCGGGATGGCAGCTGGCCGACGCGGACTGGACCGCGCGCACCGAGGGCCTCCCGCGCTTCGTCTCGACGCAGGCCGAGTGGAGCCTGCTGGAGCGCGGCGCCGAGCAGGAGGTCGTCCCCGCCTGCGCCCGCTTCGGCATCGGCCTCCTGCCGTTCTTCCCGCTCCACGCCGGCCTGCTGACCGGCAAGTACCGGCGCGGCGAACCGCCGCCGGAGGGGTCGCGGGTGTTCACCTGGGGCCGGCGCTTCGCCGACCTCGCGAACGACGCGAACCTCGACCGCGTCGAGGTCCTCGAGTCGTGGGCTGGCGAGCGCGGCCACTCGGTGCTGGAGCTCGCGATCGGGTGGCTGGCGTCGCAGCCGGTGGTGCTCTCGGTGATCGCAGGGGCGACCTCGCCGGACCAGGTGCGCGCCAACGTCGCGGCAGGCGGCTGGCGCCTGACCCCCGAGGAACTGGACGAGGTCGGCGCGCTGGTGCGCTGAGCCCGCGGCGTCAGCGCACGCGGATGGGGTCGCTGCCGTCCCAGCCCGCCGCCGCGTCGGCGATCAGGCGGTAGGTCTCGCGGAGGACGGGGCCGTCCTGGTAGAGCTCGAGCATGTGCCCCAGGAGCGGTCGCGTGTCGATGTAGGCGAAGCGCACGCCGCCCTCGGTGGTGGCGACGTTGGCGGCCTCGTAGCCCAGCGCCTCGAGGCGCGCGATCTCGGCGTCGAGGTCGGGGACGAACGTTGCCATGTGGTGCAGGCCCTCCTCGTCCGGGCCGTACATGTCGCGGAAGGCCGTCGGCCCCTCGCCGTGCTGCAGCACCAGCTCGATCATCACGGGGCCGCACTGGCCCAGGACGTTGCTGTGGTCGAGGGTCGCGGGCGCGCCGCGGTACGTGCACTCCCGGATCGCGATGTGCTCGCGCAGGAAGAACGGACCGGCGCCCGCCGTCGCGATCAGGCGCTCCGCGGCCGCGCGCAGGTCGGTGACGACGTAGGCGACCTGCACGATCCCGCTGGTGAGGTCCATGACTTCAGTCTGCCCCGAATCTACCGAACGGTTGGTGGAACGTCGCGGCCGGCGCACCCGCCTTCGACTACCATGGATGGGGCACCGAGCCCGGAGGTGGGATGGGGCCGGCTGCGGGCCATCTGGACCCCGTGGCGACGGCATTGCAAGACGAGACAGGGATGATTGACGTGGCAAAGAGCAACGGACAGGGCCCCCGAGCAACCCAAGAGCAGGTGCGCGGGCGCCGCGACCTGATCTTCAAGGCCGCCGAGCGCATCTTCCACGACAAGGGCTACGACGCCACGTCGATCCAGGACGTGGCCGACGCGGTGGGGATCCTCAAGGGGAGCCTGTACTACTACATCGACTCCAAGGAGGATCTGCTCTTCGGGGTCATCGAGGACCTCCACCGGGAGTCTCTGCAGCGCATCAAGGAGTGGGAGACCCTCGAGGGCGACGCGCTGGTCAAGCTGCGCGCGTTCATCCACGCCCACGTCGCCACGAACGCGCGCAGCGTGATGGCCATGGGCGTCTTCTTCCGGGACTTCCGCTCCCTGTCCCCGGAGCGTCAGGCGCTGATCGTCGCGGAGCGCGACTTCTACGACCACTTCGTGCGCAAGCTGATCCGCCAGGGCAAGCGCGAGGGCGTGATCGCCGCGGACGTCGACCCCAAGCTCACCAGCATGGCGATCCTGGGGATGATGAACTGGCTGTCGCAGTGGTACCGCGCCGAGGGCCCGGCCACTCCGGAGCGCATCGCCCGCGAGATGGCGAACCTCGCTCTGGGAGGGCTGGCCAGCGCGGGCGTGGCGCGCGGGGACCGCGGCGAGATCGGCGCGGCCGGCGCGCCGTCGGCGCGCCGGCAGGCCAGCTGACTCGACGCTACGAGGGCGTGTCCAGGTGCAGGACGCGCTCGCGGATGCGCCAGACGCCGTCACGCAGCCTGAGCGTGTCGGTGTAGATGCCCGTCGCGCGCAGCTCCGGCGCTTGCGTGTTGCTGAGGACGACCAGCAGTGTCAGGTATGACGTGACCCGCACGGTCCGGCGGTCCAGCCGCTCGATGTAGTTGTTGGTGGTGACGTGGCGGCGCACGTCCGACTGTGACTCCAGGGAGCTGATGAACAGCTCCATGACGGCGTCGATGCCCTCGAACACCAGCGGGTCGCCGCCGGTGGGCAGGTGGAACACGAAGCGGGCGTCGTTGGTGAACGCGTCCCGCATCAGCGCCTCGCCGCGTGCGGGCTCCGTGTGCCAGATGTCGTAGCCCAGCGCCCAGCCGTTGATGGCGTTGAGCACCGCGGCGCTCTCGAACTGACCCTGGTTCTGCTGAAACTGCGGATGGCGCGCGGTGTCGACGGCGACGACCCCGGCGGCAGTGCCGAGGACGAGGCAGATCGCCACGAGCAGGGCGGCGAGCGGGCGGCGGATGGCGGGCATGGCGGTTCCTTTCGTGGGCGGTTTCAGGAACGCAGTGCCTCGAGGGCGGCCACGGCGGCGTCGCGGCCGGCGCGGACCTCGAGGCGGCGGATGCCGTGAGGGTCGACGACGTCGTCGAGGGCGCGCTGCGCCTCGGGCGGCAGGTCGGCCGCGCGCGGCACCTCGGCGTCGGTCAGCAGCGGGAACCCGCAACCCGCCTGGACCGTGGCGGCATCCTGCTCGCCGAGGAGCTCAGCGAGGCGGAACGCGCCGGCAGCGGAGTCCCACGTGAGTGTCGCCTGGTCGGTGACGACGGCCTGCAGCCCGGTTCCCGGCAGGGCCCGCCCCTGCCGCCAGGCCGGCCCGGCCGCGTGGCCCGCGCCGGTCGTGAAGTCCACCTGCGGCGCCAGGAACCGCGGCGAGTGGCCCGCCCGGTAGGCGACCAACCGCCCGACCAGCACCGCCACGTCGGCGGTCGCGACACCACCGGGCAGCCGCCGCAGCGACCCGTCGGCCGCCCTCACGCGGCTGGTGTTGAGCGCGCCGGTGCCGTCGACCTGCGCCGGGCTGACGAACTGCAGCGTGATGTCCCCGCGCTGGATCGCGTCCAGCACCTCGGTCTGCGCGTACGCCCCCACCGCGAGCTTGGCCGCGAAGTCCGACTGCAGCAGCGGCATCGCCACGTCGTGCGGCGGCGGGTCGACGCTGGCCGCGACGATCACCGTCAGGTCGTCGACCAGCACCGCCCGCGCGAGCAGCGCCGCCGCCGCCGCGATCGGCGTGGCGATCCCGACGACCACGACGTCCCCCGACCGGCACTGCCGCGCCAGCGCCCACACGATGCGGTCGGCGACCTCCGTCGCGGCGTCGCCGCTCACCCGGCGACCAGCTGCGTGATCGCCTCGGGGCGGGCGCCGGGGGCTGCGGCGAGATAGCGGCGGACGGCCTCGAGGTCGGCGTCGTAGGAGCCGGGCAGGGCGGTCGGGGCGGCGCCGCGCGGAGTGACCACGACGGCGTCGACCTCGTGAGCGAACAGGAGGGTGCGGTGGCGGGCTGCGCGCAGCTCGGCGTCGGTGGCGAGGCGCTCGACCGTGACGATCACCGTGGTCGCGGCGCGGGCCAGGTTCGCGTCGAGGTCGTAGAGGAAGGCCTTGGCTGCCGGTCCCATGACGTTGCCCCGGGCGTCGGCGGCCTCGGCGTGGATCACCGCGACGTCGAGGTTCAGCGCTGGCACGGCGATCAGCGGCTGACCGGTGTAGGGGCAGGTGACCTCGGCGTAGCCGAGCTCGCCGAGCACGTCGGAGCCCGCCGCCGCGCGTGTGGGCAGGTACGGAAGGCCGGCGACCGCGGCGCGCAGGCCGGTGACGAAGAGGTACTCGGTGGTCTCGACGGCCTGCAGCTCGCCGGCGGCCACGGCTGCCTCGTACGCCGGGGCGAAGCCCAGCTGCTCGAACCCGACGTAGGCGGTGTGCGCCTCGGCCAGGGCGCCGTGCGCAGCCAGGAGCTCGACGTCCAGCGAGCCCAGGAACGTGCTCACCCGCAGCGCGGTTCGCCCTGCGCGGGCCAGTGCAGCGAGAAACGCGACCGGCTTGCCCTGCAGCAGGATCCCGCCGACCCCCAGGTGCGCGCCGTCCGGCACCAGCGCGACGGCGGCGTCCAGGTCCAGCAACCCCATTGGTTGTGGAGCCTAGAGCAGGAACGGTGGACGATTCCACCAAACGGTTGGTAGATTGACCGGCATGACCGATGCCCGCGGGCTCGCAGACCTCGAGGTGCGCATCCAGCGGCAGATCGGCCGCTGCCTGCGCGGGCCGTACTACCGGCAGAAGTTCGAGGAGCACGGGATCGACCCCACGCGCGTGCGCACGCTGGACGACCTGCGGCAGCTGCCGATCCTCGTGACGCCGGAGCTGCACCGCGTCGCGCAGGAGGAGTCGCTGGCCACCGAGGGCCACCCCTTCAGCACGATGCTCTGCGCGCGCCCCGACGAGATCGTCTCCGTGCAGTCCACCTCCGGCACGACCGGCAACCCGACCTTCTACCCCTTCACCCGCCACGACGTGGACGTCACCGACCGCCTGTGGATGCGCGCGCTGCAGTTCATCGGCGTCGCGCCCGGCGACGTGGTGATGCAGGGCTTCGGGCTGTCGATGTACCTCGCCGGGCTGCCACTGGTGCGCGCGCTGGAGCGCTACGGCGCCACGCCGATCGCCGTCGGCGCCGAGGCCGGGACCGAGAAGCTGCTGCGCCTCATGCGCACGCTGCGACCCCGCGTGCTGTGCTGCACCCCCAGCTACGCCGAGTACCTCATCGAGAAGGCGCCGTCGGTCCTCTCCGGCATGAGCGCCCGCGACCTCGGCGTGCAGATCATCCTCTGCGCGGGCGAGCCCGGCGCCGGCCTGCCCGAGGTGCGCGAGAAGCTCCACGAGGGCTGGGGCGCCCGCATCCACGACGTCCTGGGCGGAGCCCACGGCGTGATGATGGCCAGCGCCGCGACCGACGAGTACCACGGGATGTTCGTGCTGGGCGAGGACTACTCGATGTCCACCGACCTGGTGGATCCCCAGACCAAGGAGCCGCTCGACATCGTCGACGGCGCCATCGGCGAGCGCATCAAGACCGCCCTGGAGTGGGAGGGCGCGCCGCCGCTGCGCTACTCCGTCGGCGACATCTACCAGGTCTTCACCGACCCGCTCCCGGGCCTGCCGGCGCTGCCGCGCATCAAGGTCCTGGGCCGCGTCGACGACCTGCTGATCGTCAAGGGCGTGAAGGTCTACCCGGCCGCGCTCTCCGACGTCGTCAACAGCCTGGTGCCCGACACCACCGGCGAGATGCGGATCCTCCTGGACGGCCCGCCACCCAAGGTCAACCCGCCGCTGCGCCTGCGCGTGGAGCACCGCGAGGGCATGGACGCGGGGGAGCAGGAGCAGCTGGTCAAGCGCCTGCAGCACGCGATGCACGACCGCCTGTCGATCCGACCGGAGGTCGAGCTGATCCCCGCCGGCAGCCTGCCGCGCGCGACCCACAAGAAGAAGCTGATCGAGATGGAGACGAGCTCATGAGCGGTGCGATCGACGCCTGGTGCAACTTCTTCACGCCCGAGGGCGTCCGCATCGTCTTCCTGGAGAACCCCGAGGTCATGTTCTCCATGGGCAAGCAGTGGGGACGTGAGCACCTCATGGTCGGGCTCGAGCCTGACCAGATGATCGAGAAGATGGACCGCGACGGGGTCCAGCGGGTCGTCTGCCCGGCGCTCAAGCAGTACCTCTACCGCGACCGCGCGCTGGTCTCGGTCCCGTGGCAGAGCGTCGCCGATGTCGTCGAGAAGTACCCCGACCGCGTGTCCGGCCTGTTCGGCTTCGACCCGTGGGAGGGCATGAAGGGCGTCAAGGCCTTCGAGACCGCGGTCCGCGACTACGGCTTCGTCGGCGGCCACTGCCACCCCTTCGGGTTCGACCTGCCGGTGAACGCCGCGAAGTGGTATCCCTTCTACACCAAGGCCGCGGAGCTGGGCGTGCCCGTCGAGTTCCAGCTGGGCCACTCGGCGGAGTTCATGCCGTCCGAGCACGGCCGGCCGATCCTCATCGACCGGGTCGCGATCGACTTCCCCGAGCTCAACCTCATCGGCGCGCACCACGCGTGGCCGTGGGTCGAGGAGATGATCGCGATGGCGTGGAAGCACCCCAACGTCTACGTCGCGACCAGCGGGCACGCGCCGAAGTACTGGGACCCCAAGATGGTGAAGTTCCTCAACTCGCGCGGCATCGGCAAGGTGCTGTGGGGCACCGACTACCCGCTGATCACCCACGCCGAGTCGCTGGGCCAGATCGACGAGTACTACCCCGACCTCAAGCCCCACGCCAAGGAGGCGCTGCTGCACGGCACGGCCGAGAAGGTCTTCGGCCTGAAGCCCCAGTCGTAGGTGGGCTGGTTCTCCATCGAGTGCGACGGCGGCGTCGCGGTCGCGACGCTGGACCGCCCGCCGGCGAACTCGCTGGACTACGAGCTCTACGCCGAGCTCTCCCAGCTGCTCGACGACCTGGAGAGCGACACCGCCGTCCGGGCCGTGGTGTTCGCCAGCGCGCTGGACAGCGTGTTCATCTCCGGCGCGAACATCAAGGACATGACCGGCTACGACCGGCGGCGCGGCGCCAGCGCCCGCAAGGTCGACACCGTGCAGTTCACGTTCCTGCGCCTGCAGCGCTTCGCCAAGCCGACGATCGGCGCGATCACCGGCCACGCCCTCGGCGGCGGCTGTGAGTTCGCGCTCTGCCTGGACTTCCGGGTGATGCAGCAGGGCCGCGCGCGCATCGGGCTGCCCGAGGTCGGCCTTGGGATCATCCCGGGCGGTGGGGGCACCCAGCGGCTGGCCCGGCTGATCGGGCGTGCCAAGGCCACCGAGATCCTCCTGCTGGGCCGCCGCCTGGACGCCGAGCAGGCGGCCGCGGTCGGCCTGGTGACGGAGGCCTGCGCGGACCGCGACGCCACGCTGGCGCGCGCGAAGGAGCTGGCCGCCGAGCTCGCGTCCAAGGCGCCGGTCGCGATGCGCCTGGCGAAGAAGGCGCTCAACGACGGGGTCGACGGCGATCTGCCCGCCGGGCTGGCCGTCGAGCGCGACGCCGTGATCGAGGTCCTGGGAACCAGGGACGCCGAGGAGGGCGTCGCGGCGTTCCTGGAGAAGCGCGAACCGCGATGGGAGGGCCGGTGACCGGCATCGAGGAGCTGGAAGAGCGCGTCGTCGGGTGGAGGTTCCCCGGCGGCACCTACACCGTGGAGCCGTACGCGGCCTGGCTGTGCCACGACGTGCTGTTGTCCCCGCCGTTGCCCGAGGGCACGGCCCACCCGCTCTACGTCTACTACGCGGCCCTGGGCGGGATGGGCGTGACCCTCGACGAGCTCTTCGCGCTCGTCGACGCGACCGCCGACAGCGGCGTGATGTTCGGCGAGGCTGGCATCGAGCAGCGCAGACCGATGCAGCAGGGCCAGACCTACGAGGTCGGCGGCGAGATCCTGAGCATCGTGCGCAAGAGCGGCAAGCGCGCCGGGACCTTCGACATCCTCGCGTTCCGCCTCGACGTCTCCGACGCCGACGGAGTGGTGGGCACCTCCTACAACTCCTTCGTCTTCCCTCGAAAGGAGGGCTGACCGTGGACGCCGAGGTGGGCACCACGATCCCGGAGTTCCGGGTCGACGGCGTCAGCGCCGAGAAGATGAAGACCATGGCGCTGTTCCTGCACGACCCCGTCCCGATCCACTGGGACGTGGAGGCCGTCAAGGCCCAGGGCCTGGGCGACAAGGTCGTCAACCAGGGCCCCAACAACATGGGCTACGTGCTGAACGCCCTCATCGCCTGGGCCGGCGACCCCGCCGCGGTGCACGCCTTCACCGTGCGCTTCCTCGGCAACGTCTTCGCCGACGACGTCCTGGTCGCCTCCGGCGTGGTCACCGCCGTGCGCGAGGAGGGCGGCCAGCGCCTCGCCGACTGCGAGGTCTGGCTGGACCGCGACGGCGGGGACCGCGTGATGGCCGGCACCGCCACCGTCCGCGTCAGCTAGCCACGGTCTCCCAGAACCGCTCGAGCTGCTGCACCTCGTCGGCAACGGGCCAGACGATAGACCCGTTGCACGCCGGCTTGGGCGAAGGCCGAGAGCTTCTCGGCGAGCTGCTCGGCCGGGCCGACGGGCAGACGCTCACGGAGCAGCTCTTCGGGGCGGTGGATCGTCGGCAGCACCCGTTCGCGCATGACCCGCTCGGCTTCGGCACGGTCGTCGGTGAGGTAGAACCACATCGTCGCGAGCGCGTTGGGGAAGGACGCGGGGTCCTTGCCGTGCGCCGGCAGCAGGTCCTGGAGGCGTGCCCACCCTGCGGCGAAGAGCTCCGGGGTGGTGTTGTACGCGGAAGCCAGCCAGCCGTCGGCCAGGCGGGCGGTGCGGCGCAGCCCGACCTCCGAACCCCAGCTGCCCAGCCAGATCGGCGGGCCCTCGGGACGCAGCGGGCGCGGGTCCAGCCGGATCCCCTCGGTTGAGTAGAAGCGTCCGGTGAACGGGGCGGCGTCGGCCTGCCACAGGGCGCGCAGGGTGGCGATCGCCTCCTCGAAGCGAGGCCAGCGCTCCGAGAAGTCCAGCCCGACGGCGTCGTAGTCCTCCGATGACGAGCCGGGGCCGACGGCCACGACCATCCGCCCCCCGCTGAGGCGGTCGATGGCCGCCAGCGACTTGGCCAGCGGCACCGGCCCACGAATCACGGGAAGCGACACGGTCGTGGCCAGCGTCATGGTCCCGGAGTGCCCGACGACGGCCGCGAGGGCCGTCGGCCCGTCGAGCCACGGCACCGAGAACACCATGTGGTCGTTGACGGCGAGCGCCCGGAAGCCGAGCCGCGCCGCGGTCTCGGCATAGGTGGTCAGCAGCTCGAGCGTGAAGGGGTTGCCACCGAAGTCCATGAGCGGCAGGTGCGCGCCGTAGTCCATGTCCAGAGCCCTTGCGCCAGGCCGATCCCGACGTGGCAGACGATAGAGCCGCGAGGGGGTGCGCCGCTTGACACCTCGGCCCGGCGCTGGAAGCATGGCTACCAACCAACCGTTTGGTAGAACTCGCGATCAGGGAGGGCGACCGTGGACTTCGCGCTGACGGAGGAGCAGGAGGCCTTCCGCAAGATGGTGAAGGAGTGGGTGGCGCGCGAGTGCCCGCCCGACAAGGCGCTGGAGCTGGAGGCCCAGGAGTTCGAGTACCCGGAGGAGCTCTACCAGAAGATGGCCCAAGCCGGCTTCCACGGCGTGGGCATCGACGAGGAGTACGGCGGGTCCGGCGGCACCGAGATGGACCAGGTGATCCTGATCCGCGAGCTGTCGCGCTCGCTGGGCGGCATCGCCTGGATCTGGGGGATCAACTCCTTCGCCGGGGCGAAGTCGGTGGGGTACTACGGCAGCGACGAGCAGAAGAAGCAGTTCCTCCCGGAGATCGCGTCCGGCGAGAAGAAGTTCGCGATCGCCGTGACCGAGCCCGGCGGCGGCACCGACATCCTCGGTGCGATGACCACGACCGCGCAGCGGGCCGACGGCGGGTGGGTGCTCAACGGCCAGAAGATCTGGTCCACCCAGGCGCACGTCTCGGACTACCTGCTCACGCTCGCGCGCTCCGACAAGAACGTCGAGAAGAAGACCCAGGGCACGACGCTGTTCCTCGTGCCCGGCGACGCCAAGGGCCTCACCAGCCGGCAGATCCCCAAGCTGGGCATGAAGTGCGTCGGCAGCTGCGAGGTCTGGTACGACGATGTCTTCGTGCCCGACGAGCTCGTGCTCGGGGAGCCCGGGCGTGCGTGGTACATGCTCCTCGCGACGCTGAACAACGAGCGCATCGTGATGGCGGCCCTGGCGCTGGGGATCCTGGACGGAGTGATCGACGAGGCCTTCCGCTACCTGAAGGAGCGCCACGCGTTCGGCAAGCCGCTCGGGCAGTTCCAGATCCTGCAGCACTACATGGCCGACATGCTCATCGACCAGAAGGCCGCCGAGCTGATCGTGCTCAACGCCGCCTGGAAGCAGGCCAACGGCATGGAGTGCGGCCTCGAGGCCAACATGGCCAAGATCGTCGCCTCCGAGGGGGCGGTGAACGGGGCCGACCGCGGGATCCAGATGTTCGGCGGCATGGGCTACTCGCTGGAGACCCAGATGCAGCGCTACTGGCGCGACGCCCGGCTCTACATGATCGGCCCGATCGCCAACGAGATGGCGCGCAACTCGATCGCCGAGATGTCCGGCCTGCCGCGGTCCTTCTGAGTTGCGGGGGATCGAGGGACGCGTCGCCCTGGTCACCGGCTCCGGTCGCGGCATCGGGCTGGCGATCGCCCGCCGCCTCGTCGAGGAGGGCGCGCGCGTGGTGGTCAACGACCTCGATGCCGACGTGGCCAAGACCGCCGCCGACGAGATCGGCGCGGTCGCCGCGGCGGGCTCGGTGGCGGAGGTCTCGGACGTCGACCACATGATCGAGACTGCGGAGCGCGAGTTGGGCGGCCTCGACATCGTGGTCAACAACGCCGGCATCACGCGCGACGCGATGGCGCACCGCATGACCGACGCCGACTGGCGCCTGGTGCTGGACGTCCACCTGACGGGCAGCTTCAACGTCTGCCGGGCGGCGGCCCGTCTGCTGCGCACCGCCAAGGGGGTGGCCCCCACGCACCACCGCAAGATCGTGAACCTCGCGTCGATCAACGGGCTCTACGGGATCGCCGGCAACGCCAACTACTCGGCGGCCAAGGCCGGGATCATCGGCCTCACGAAGTCGCTCGCGCGCGAGTGGGCGCCGCAGAGGATCAACGTCAACGCGGTCGCCCCCGGCTTCATCGAGGGCACGCGCATGACCCAGGCCCGCGACGAGGGCGAGGCGCAGGGCATCCCGCCCGAGGTGCTGCAGCGCGTGCTCGACCAGATGCCGCTGGGCCGGGCCGGCACCCCGGACGACGTCGCCGGTGTCGTCGCCTTCCTCGCCTCCTCCGACGCCGACTGGATGACCGGGCAGTGCCTCGAGCTGTCCGGCGGCCGCGAGATCATCAGCCTCCTGTAGACAGGAACGCCCATGCCCGCGAACAAGGTCACCAGCCTCGAGGAGGCGATCGGTCGCATCCCCGACGGGGCCGTCGTCGCGCTGCAGAACATGGCGACGCAGGCGGCGCCGATGGCCGCCGTGCGCGAGCTGATCCACCAGGAGAAGCGCGGCCTGGGCCTCGTGTGCCTGGTCGGCGGCATCCCCGTCGACTGGCTGGCCGCGGCCGGCGTGATCGACCGCCTGATCGGGGCCGCGGTGTCGATGGAGCAGTTCGGCCTGTGCCAGCAGTACCGCAAGGCGGTCGAGGCCGGGCGCATCACGGTCGAGGAGCTCAGTGAGACCGCGCTCAACGCCCGCATCGGCGCCGGCGCGCGCAACCTGCCGTTCCTGCCGACCCGCGGCCTGATCGGCACGGACCTCATCGCCATCAACGACAACCTGGTGATGCTCGACGACCCGTTCGGCGGGCCGCCCGTCGTCGCGTGCCGCGCGCTGCGCCCCGACGTCTGCCTGGTCCACGTCCACAAGTGCGACGCCGCGGGCAACGCGCAGCTCGAGCCGACGATCAAGTGGCCGGAGCTGGGCGGGTTCCCGTTCGCGTCCGACCGGGTGATCGTGACCTGCGAGGAGCTGGTGGACGAGGAGGTCCTGCGGCGCAACCCCGACCGCACGGTGCTGCCAGGTTTCATGGTCGACGCGGTCGTCGAGGTTCCCTACGGCGCGCACCCGACCTCGTTCAACCCTCGCTACGGCTACGACACCCGACTGCACCTCGCCTGGGGCAAGGCCGCGCGCGAGGACGACACCGCGCAGGAGTTCCTCGACCGGTTCGTGCGCAAGCCCGTCGACCAGGCCGAGTACCTGGACGCGGTCGGAGGCGCCGACACCCTCACCCGCATCAGCCGCTGGGACGTGAACCCGTGAGCACCACGACCGCGACCTCGACGGACTACACGGTCGACGAGCTGATGATCAGCGTGCTCGCCGGCACGCTGGAGAACGGCGACCAGGCCTGCAACGGGATGGCGTCGTTCGTGCCGGTGTCGGCGTTCATGCTGGCGCGCAAGACGCACGCGCCCGACCTGGTGTGGCTGGCGGGTGCCGCGGGCCTGGAGCCGCGGCCGTCGAAGGTGCCCGGCGTCGACCCTCGAGGCGCCGCTCTGGCAGGACTCGGTGATGTACGTCGACCAGTACACCGACTTCTGGAACCTCGCCCTGCATGGGCGCTACCTCACGAAGTTCTGCGTGGGCGCGGCGCAGCTGGACAAGTTCGGCAACGCCAACAACTCCGTCATCGGCGGCGACTACCACCACCCGAAGGTGCGGCTGCCCGGCACGGCGGGCCTGGGCGACATGGGCTCGATCGGCAAGCGGCTGTTCTTCTGGAACGCCAACCACAACCCGCGCTCGATCGTCGACAAGGTCGACTTCGTCTCGGCGGCGGGGTACCTCGGCGGCGGTGACGAGCGCGCGCGGCTCGGCCTGGAGGGCGGGCCGGAGCTGGTGATCACCAACCTGGCCGTGCTGGACTTCGAACCGGCCTCCAAGCACATGCGCATCCGGTCCGTGCACCCGGGCGTGACCGTCGACGAGGTGCAGGCCGCGACCGGCTTCGAGCTCCTGCTGCCCGACGGCGAGGTCCCGGAGACGGAGGCGCCCACGCAGGAGCAGGTGCGGCTGATCCGCGAGGAGATCGACCCCGACGAGATGCGCAAGCGCGAGTTCCGCACGCGCTGAGGCAGGAGAGACCGTGGACATCGAGCTGGGCGCGCCGGGGCAGATCATGCCCCCGGGGGACCGTGCCATCAGCGCCGCCCTGAAGATGGAGGAGGCCGGCTACGACGCCGTGTGGTGGCCCGACCACCTCATGGGCTGGCACCCCGACTCGATCTGGCAGCCGGATGTGACGCCGCTGGCGAACTACCAGAAGTCGTCGCACGTCTACTTCGACCCGCTGGTCATGATGGGGATCGTCGGCGCGCAGGCCGAGAAGCTGCGCGTCGGCTCGTGCGTGACCGACCTGCTGCGCAAGCACCCTGCGGCGATGGCGGCCTCGCTGCTGACGCTGGACCACGTGACGCGCGGCAAGGCGATCCTGGGCCTCGGCAGCGGCGAGCAGCTGAACATCACGCCCTACGGGATGGACTTCAGCGCGCCGGTCGGCAAGCTCAGCGAGGGCATCGACATCATGCGCCTGCTGATGGCCGAGGACGGGCCGGTCGACTACGAGGGCAAGCACTACCGCATGAAGGACGCGGTGCTGGGGCTCTCGCCCTACGGCGAGCGGCTGCCCGAGATCTGGCTCGCGGCCCACGGTCCGCGGATGCTGCGCCTGACGGGGGAGAAGGCCGACGGCTGGATCCCCACGAAGATGACGCCCGACGACTACTCCGGGGCGCTGGACCGCATCCACGGCGCCGCCAAGGACGTCGGGCGGGACATCGACCACTTCACGCCCGGGATGCTCGCCTACATCGTGGTCGGCCCCGACGAGGAGGCCGTCGAGCGGCTCACCAACGCCCCGCTGATCAAGATGCTGTGCATCCTGCTGCCGAACTACGTGTTCGAGCAGCTCGGCGTGGAGCCGCCGCTCGGCGGCGGTGAGGGTGGATCGGGCTTCCACGACTTCATCCCGACGCGCGTGCCGCGCTCGGAGTCCGACCGCATCGTCGCGGCGATCCCGGCCAAGGTCGTGCGCCACTACGCGTTCTGCGGCACCCCGGAGCAGATCGCCGAGGAGGTCGGCAAGTTCCACGCGCGCGGCCTGCGCCACCTGATCCTCTGGAACATCACCGGGCTGGGCGACCCCTCCCTGGCCAAGTTCAGCTTCCAGGCGATGGAGCAGATCAAGAACATGCTGAGGGCGGCGTAGATGGCTGACAAGGTCAAGACGCTGGAGGAGGCCGCGGAGCTGGTGCCCGACGGCGCCACGATCGCGATCGGCGGCCTGTCGATGAACGCCACGCCGATGGCGTTCGTGCGAGCGCTGATCCGGCGCGGCGCCAAGGACCTCACGCTGGTGCCGATCGTCAACGGCATGGCGGTGGACTGGCTGGTCGCCGCGGGCTGCGTCTCGAGGGTGATCGCGGGGCTGGTCAGCTTCGAGGGCTTCGGGCTCGCGCCCGCGTTCCGCGCCGCGGTGCAGAGCGGCCAAGTGGCGCTGGAGGAGTACAGCGAGCACCTGCTGATCGCGCGCTGCCAGGCGGCCGCCTTCGACCTGCCGTTCATCCCGACCAAGGCCGGCCTGGGGACCGACGTGCTGGCGCTGCACCCGGAGACCACCCGGCTGGAGCAGGATCCCGCGACCGGGCAGCCCTACGTCGCGGCCACACCGCTGCCGCTGGACGTCACGATCGTGCACGGTCACGCCGCCGACGAGCTGGGCAACGTGCGCGTCGACCCGAAGCTGGTCTGGATGGACTCCGAGATCGTGAAGGCGGCCGCGGTGAACATCGTCACCGTGGAGCGCATCGTCCCGCACCGCGAGTTCACCGCGGCGCCGGAGCGCACGACCTACCCGCGCTTCCTCGTCGACGCGGTGGTCGAGGTGCCGTGGGGTGCCTACCCGACCTCCTGCTTCCCGACCTACACGCACGACGCGGCGTTCTTCAACGCCTACGTCGCGGCGGCCAGGGACCCGGAGAGCTTCGCCAGCTTCTTCAAGGAGCGGGTGGTCGCGCCGGGGACGCAGGCGGAGTTCCTCGACGCCAACGGCGGGGCCCGCACGCTGCTGGACATCAGGAGCCGCACGGCATGAACTGCACCATCGACGAGCTCATGGTCTGCACGCTGGCCAACGAGTTCAGCAACGACACCAAGGCCTTCAACGGCGCGGTGTCCTTCGTGCCGGTCGCGGCCTACCTGCTGGCGCGTGCGACGCACGCGCCCGAGCTGGTGTGGGCGGCCTCGTCGATCGCGGTGGACGCCGCGCCCTCGAAGCTGGGCGAGTCCACGCTGTCGGATTCCATCTGGGGCGGCTGCTCGATGCTGTCGAACTCGCCCTTCGACTTCTGGTCGTGGGCGCAGGGGGCGCGCTACAACACGTTCGCGTTCCGCGGTGCGCAGATGGACCGCTACGGCAACGTCAACAACACCGTGATCGGCCCCTACGCCAACCCCAAGGTGCGGCTGCCGGGCGGCGGGGGCATGGCGGACCTCGGGGCCATGATCCCGCGGATCTACCTGTGGTCGACCACGCACGACCCGCGGACGTTCGTCGACAAGCTGGACTTCCGGTCGGGGCTGGGGTGGGGCGACGGCGGCGACCACCGCGAGCGGCTGGGCCTGCAGGGTGGCCCGCAGCTGTGCGTCACGAACATGTGCGTGTTCGACTTCCACCCCGAGTCGCACGCCATGCGGCTGCGCTCGGTCCACGACGGCGTGACCCCGGACCAGGTGCAGGAAGCCACGGGCTTCGAGGTGCTGCTCCCTGACGGCGAGGTGCCCGTGACCCCGGAGCCCGCCGAGGAGCAGGTCCGCATCCTGCGCGAGGAGGTCGACCCCACGTCGATGCGCCTGCGCGAGTTCCGCTGATGGGCAGCACCCCGCGCATCGGACTGCACCTGCCGCACTTCGGGCCGCTCGCGACGCGCGAGGTGCTCTCGCGGGTGATCGAGCGCGCGGACGCCGTCGGGTACTCCACCGTGTGGGTCGGCGACCACGTGGTGATCCCGGTCGAGGTTGCCTCGCGCTACCCGTACCACCCTTCGGGCAAGGCCTCGTTCCAGCGCGACGCGCCGTTCTACGACCCGTTCGTGCTCCTGGCCTGGGCCGCGGGGCGGACGGGGCGCGTGCGCCTCGGCTTCAGCGTGCTGATCGTGCCGCACCGCAATCCCCTGCTGCACGCCAAGATGCTGGCCACCCTGGACCAGCTGTCGGGCGGCCGCGTCGAGATCGGCGTCGGCGTGGGCTGGCTCGAGGAGGAGTTCGAGGTCCTCGGCCTGGACTTCCACCGCCGCGGCCGCGAGACCGACGCGGCGCTCGACCTCATGCGCACCGTGTGGTCCTCGTCGCCCGCCAAGGTCGAGGACCGCGAGCTCAACGTCCTGCCGCTGCCGGTCCAGGACCCGCTGCCGATCCTGGTCGGCGGGCACGCCGACGCGGCGATGAAGCGGGCGCTGCGCGTGGGCAACGGCTGGCAGGCCACGGCCAACAGCGCCGAGGAGCTCGCGGAACTGGTCGGGCGGTTGACGCAGCTGGCCGGCGGCAGGCTGCCCGACGGCTTCGAGGTGGCCTCGCGCCTGCACCTGCCGAAGTTCTCGGCTGACGGCAGCGAGGGCCTGTCGCCCGACGGGATCCGCGAGTCCGTGGCCGCCTACGCGGCGGCGGGCGCGCAGAGCCTCGTGCTAGACGTGTGGGACAAGGACTCAGATCGCTATCTCGCACGAATCGACGCCCTCGCGGGCTGGCTGGAGCTGCCGCGATGAGCACCACGACCCTGATCGACGACTTCGACCGCTTCGTGGCCGGGGACGAGACAGTCGAGCGGTACGCGCTGTTCAAGGCGATCCGGGAGAGTGATCGGCCGGTGTTCCGCAGCCCCGCGTTGGACGCGTGGGTGGCCACCCGCTACGAAGACGTCAAGACCGTCATCGGCGACGAGAGCCAGTACGACACGCTGCGCGAAGGGCCCGGCACGCCGATCTACGGCGAGACGATCCTGCAGTGGAGCGGGCGCGAGCACCAGAAGAAGGGCGGGGTGGTCGCGAAGCGGCTGCGCAGCCCGCGCGCGGTGGCCACGTTCGACGACTTCATCAGGGAGACCTCCGTGCGGTTGGCGCAGGAGGTCATCGCCAAGGACGGCGTCGTCGACCTCAAGACCGAGTACGCGATGTGGATCCCGCTGCTCGCGATCGGCGAGCTGCTGGACATCCAGGGCGCCGGCGAGTTCCGGCACTGGTACAACGACCTCTCGAACGCGGGCATCAGCAGCATCGGTCACCCCGAGAACCGCGCGAAGGGCTTCCAGTCGCTGGACGAGCTGGGCGCCTTCCTGGAGCCGATCCTCGCCGACCGCCGCGCCAACCCGGGCGACGACCTGCTGTCGGACCTCGTGACGATGGAGTACGACGGACAGCCGCTGTCGGACGGCGCAATCAAGGCCATGACCGCGTTTCTCCTCACGGCCGGCGTGGAGACCACCGAGCGCGCGCTGTCGAGCCTCTTCAAACACCTCTTCGCCGATCCCGAGCGCTGGGCGGAGTTCCGCGCCCACCCCGAGCTCATCACCGCGGTCAGCGCCGAGACCCTGCGCGTGTTCCCGCCGGTGCAGGGACTGACCCGGCGCGCGGTGGTGGACACCGAGCTGCAAGGGATCCCGATCGCGACCGACGACCGCCTGGTGCCGCTGATCGCCTCGGCCAACCGCGACGCCGACGTCTTCGACCGCCCAGACGAGTTCGTGTTCGACCGCTTCGCCAACGACGCGGAGCGGCAGTTCACGAACGCCGGGAAGATCCTCCCGTTCGGCGCCGGCCGCCACCACTGCGCGGGCTCGCAGCTGGCGCGCATGGAGATGCTCCACGCGCTGACCGAGTTCGCGTCGCGCGTCGCGTCGGGCCGCTTTGCCGAGGGCGAGCCCGAGGACCAGGGCTTCCTGCTGCGCTCCCCCGGACGGGTCGCGGTGTTCCTCGACGCTGCCTCGTAGCCCTTTGCCGCGAGGGCCGAAGGCGGCCAGCGTGGTGCGGTGAACACGACGCACGAGTACCGGTCGGCATTCCGGGAGGACCTCTTCTCGGGGCAGATCGCGCTGGTCACGGGAGGCGGGACAGGCATCGGCCGCTGCGTCGCGCACGAGCTCGCGAGCCTGGGTGCGACGGTCGTCGTGGCCGGCCGCAGGGTCGAGCCGCTGGAGCGCACGGTGGCCGAGATCGCAGACGCGGGCGGCGTCGCCGAGGCGCTGGCGCTCGACGTCCGGCGCGAGGCGGACGTCCCGCCGGCCTTCGAGGGCGTGGTCGCGCGCCACGGCCGGCTCGACCTGCTGGTGAACAACGCCGGCGGCCAGTTCCCCGCCCCGGCCGAGGCGATCACCCCCAACGGCTGGCGCAGCGTCGTCGACCTCAACCTCAACGCGGCGTTCCTCGTCAGCCGCGCCGCGCACCTGGCCTGGATGGGGGCCCACGGCGGGGCGATCGTGTCCGTGGTGGCCGAGATGTGGAACGGCTTCCCCTACATGGCGCACACGGGCGCGGCCCGCGCGGGGGTCGTCAACCTCACCAAGACGCTGGCGGTCGAGTGGGCACCGAGTGCGATCCGCGTCAACGCGGTCGCGCCGGGGCTGATCGTCGACCTCGGGGATGGACACCTATGAGCCCCGATTCGTCGAGCTGGCTGCGCGCAACGTGCGCGCCACGCCCGCGGGGCGGCCGGGTACGGAGTCGGAGGTGTCAGCCGCGGTGGTCTTCCTGCTCTCCCCGGCCGCGGCCTACATCTCGGGCGCGACGCTGCGGGTCGACGGCGGCAGCTCCCTCACGAAGCCCACCGTGGTGCCACTCGGGGAGCACGAGGGGCCGGCGCGCTTCGACGGCTTCCACCTGGCGTCGCCGTGGCCGGAGGTTTGGGGCCCTCAGACCTGACGGCGCTGCGTCTCAGGTCGTCGCGACGACGGTGGCCAAGACCGCGACCTCCGCGAGGGCGGTCGCGGCGCCGAGGATGTCGCCGGTCAGCCCCCCGAGCCGGCGCTTGGCCGCGAGCCCGAGGAGCGCGACGGGGACGGCGGCGGTCACGGTCGCGACGAGCACCCGGTTGATGGTCGCGTCGAGCTGGGCGCCGGCCGCGATGCCGGCGAGGGCGGCGATCGCTGCGCCCGTGAGGGCGCACGTGGCGACCGCCCCTGGCCGGACGCGGCCCGCGATCGAGCTGCCGAGGCCCGACACCGCCGCCGGGAGGCGCCATGCGAGGGCGACGGGCGCCACACGGGCGAGCGCGTGGGCCGCGACGAGTGCAGCCGCCGCGACAGGGAGCGGGAGGGCCGCGAGCAGCGAGACGCGCAGCAGCACGACGAACAGCAGCGCGAGCACCCCGAAGGCCCCGACGCGGCTGTCACGCATGGCGGCGAGCCGCCGCTCGCGGTCGCCGGTCAGCCACAGCCCGTCGGCGGTGTCGGCCAGCCCGTCCTCGTGGAGACCGCCGGTGAGCAGCACCGCGGTCGCCACCGCGAGCACGGCCCCGGCAACGCTGCCGAGCAGCGCGCCCGCGGCCAGCAGCACGGCTCCCGCGACGACCCCGACCCCGCCGCCGACCAGAGCAAACCAGGCAGCGCTGCGCGGCGGATCCTCGGGCTCGACGTCGTGCACCCCCGCCGGAACGCGCGTGAGGAGCTGCACCGCGACCCGCAAGGGCCGGAGGGGCGTGGGAGCCACCCTGCTAGTCTCGTCGTTGACATGGCGAAGAAGCGCAGCGGCGGTCGCGTCGGCAAATCCCGCTACGTCGACGAAGAGACCCGCGCCAAGCGCGAGGCCCGCGTCGGCTCCAGCGGCATGAAGGAAGACGCCCTGGAACTCGAGGGCGTCGTCGAGGAAGCCCTCCCCAACACGATGTTCCGCATCAAGCTGGACAACGGCCACGGCCTCCTCGGCCACATCAGCGGCAAGATGCGCAAGCACTACATCCGCATCCTCCCCGGCGACCGCGTCACCGTCGAAGTCTCCCCCTACGACCTCTCCCGCGGCCGCATCACCTACCGCTACAAGTAGGCGACAGAGCGTCATTCGCCGGTTGACTTGCGAAAACACCGCCGGGGTCCCGGCCCACATCTGGCCCACAGCGGCGGCCATCCGCGGACCCGCTCGGCGTGGATCACCTCGCGGGTGCGGTCCTCGTCGCCGGCATGAGACCCGAAGGGTGAACCCGGGGTCGGCGTGGCCGCCCGCGGTTGATCAGGTGCCCGGCCTCGTTCGCGAACACGAGGCCGGACTCGCCTGCGGATACCGCCGGAAGTGCTCGGCGGGCTCTACCGCCACGTCGCCGGGCAGCGGCACGCCGCGCGTCACCGCGGCGGCGACCGCCGGCTCAACCGCGCCCTGCACACGGTCGCGCTGTCGCGGTTACAGCACCACGCCGACACCAAGGCCTACGCCCGCGCTTCGCACCGCCGAGGGCAAGAGCCGTCGGGAGATCAAGCGTTGGCTCAAGCGCGCCATCGGGGGCGAGCAGTAGCGAGTCCTTGAAGGCCACGCCCGCTCGCGGGGAACCGTGAGCGCGAATCTCGCGGAGTGGATGTTAGGCGTTACCGCTCACGCTGACGGTCGCAACGGTACGCCCTCGGGTGTGCAACACGGTCAGGCCGTCGCTACAGCTCTGAGAGGCGACTTGACGCTACGGAAGGACGAGCTTTCCATTCCACGTCCGCTTGAGATACCCGTCCCGCATGAGTGTGAACAGGGTCTCGTTTGCAGCCTGGACGCTCGCGCCGTTCTGCTTGAGCGCCTTCACGAGGTGGTTGGGCGTGCACGGTTGGTTCCGGGCAACGATCTCCATCGCGAGCTGTTTGAAGTACTGATTCGTGCCAGGCATGCCACCCCCTAATCTCGAGGCGAGCAGAGCGGCGACCCGCTCACTGCCGGACTCCAAGCCGACCAGCTCACGTCGGCTCCGACAGCACCCTCGACACAACGGTCACCGACGAGCAGACTAGCCTTCGTGAGTCAGAGCCGGGATGGGGCTCGGAGTGTTGTGGGGTAGCCGGAAACGGGCGCTCCGGCGCGAGCGGGGTGCGTCCCGCCGCCGGACCGGTCTGTTGCAAGACAAGGCACAAGCGGTTCGCAGCGGTGGCGCCTGGACCCGTGCAGGCGATCTGTCGACCGCGCCGGCGGTGCCGCGGCACGTACCGAGCGCGACCTCCCGCGTGGAGGCTTTCACGGCCGGCGAACCAGGTCTGGCTCGTCCTCGTGGAGTGCCAGGGCCAAGCCATCGACGGGGCACGTTGCACGCGACGGAAACAGCATCGACCGCAGGTTGGGGAACGATCTCCGAACCTCCGCCAAGGCGACTGGGCACCGTGTCCTGCCGCCGTTGTACCGGTGCGCCGGCTTCGCGGGGGGAGGAGATGCCGTGAAGCAGCCGGGGGGCCTGCCTCGCAAGTCGTTCCACAAGCGCTTCGTGCAGCGCCAGCGAGAGACCGTGATCGCAGCGGAGGCTTTTCGCCGCGCCGAGGAAGAGCGACGCGGGCAGGAGGCGGCGCAGGGCGACGGTCCCGGCGGCGGAGAGTGGGTTGACGGGCCGTCACACCACGGCAGCCAGCGCGCGCACGAAGAACCTCCCCTCGCGCGCCGACCGAGACCCTCGAGCCGGGCGAAGCAGATCGTCCAAGGGCAGGTACGCGACGTTCGGTCCTATCGATCGCCGCACTGGATAATCGGCGGCGAGCAGGTCAGCACCGTCACCTTCCGGGTCGAGGGTTTCGACGACCGCGCGAACCAGGCTTGGCTGATCCCCGCGACGATGAGCGGATCCGGCGCCGAGGGGTTCCTCCACGACGGCGACTGGGTCCGGATGCGCGGTCGCTTCCGCCTAGGAATCCTGGAAGCCACACAGATCGTCAACGTCGACAACGGCTCGGAGATCAGGGCACCCGGCGGGGGGCGGATCGTCCAGAAGGTTGTCTGGACGCTCAGCATGCTGCTGCTCATCGCCATCGCCGCGGGCATCGTTGCCGGGCTGTTCTTCGGCTGGAGACCGCCCGGCTTCGACCTGTTCGATCGCAACACGTGCCCGCCGCCCGAGTTCCCGGCGCAGCCGCCGGGATGTCCCGCCGAGTAGCCCGACGCCGGAGGGATGGTGGCTCCCGAGAAGTTCGACACCTCAGCGATCGACTACCTCCAGCGGGCGGGCCACGCGCCGCCGCCAATCGACGTGGGCGCGCCGGCCACGCAGGCCCCGCCGAGCGCCCGGCGCATGCTACGGATCCGCGGCGTGGGCCAGCGCGACAAGGACGCCCTGCCGAGACCGGGCGAGCCGTTCCACCTTTCTAGCGAGGACCTGCTCGTCGCGCTCTACAGCTACAAGATCGCGACTGCGCTCGAGATCACGTCGACGCCGGGTGGGCAGCGCCTCGGCATCGGGACCTGGCTGCCCGTCGCGAGCAGCACAGACCGCGCGCTCGACGCCAACACGGGCATCCTCCGGAGCGCGCTCGCGTCGATGTATCCCGTCGTCGACACCGGCCCGATGCCGGAGCCTGAGGCGGCGTGGTCGCACTCGGGCCTCGTCATGGGCGTGCCTTCGATCAAGACTCCCGACAGCGTTGACGGGACGCTTCCCATCGACCGCCTCCTGCGGGCCATGGCCGGATCACCGTCGTGGTCGGTCCTCGCCCTCGCGCAGCCGGTGGGCGAGCAGATCACGCACGGTCTTCGCCTGCAGTTGCTGAACGAGATGCGGGCGGTGTCGGGCGCGGCCGCGGGGGTCGGCCAGCGGCCGCCGAGCCAGCACTACCTCGAGCTGTTGAAGGTCGCGCTCGACAACCTCACACAGGGCCAAGGCGGGGGGCTGTGGCGCGCGGCGATCTACCTGCTCGGCGACCAGACGAGCTACTTCCGCCTGGCGAGCGTGTGGCGCGGGATCTTCTCCGGTCCCGGCTCGGCGCCCGAACCGGTACGTGTGTTCGACGAGCGGGCCGTCGTGGACCTCGCGCGGGCCTGGGCGCTCCCCAACCCGGTCGGCACGGCCGCCGAGCCGCCCGGCCATGTGCGGTATCCCTTCGCCCACCAGACGCTGCTGACCTCGCGCCAGCTCGCCGCGTATATCCACCTGCCCCGCGTCGAGACGCGTGGCTTCGCGGTCACGCTCGTTCCCGATTTCGACGTTGAGCCCGCGCCGGTCACGCGTGAGCGGCTAGCACTCGGGACCGTCGTCGAACGGAACCAGCCGAGCAACGCGCAGATGGCGATCGCGCGTGACCAGTTCACGTCGCACGCGTTCGTCACCGGCGTCACCGGTGCGGGCAAGACCACAACGATCATGCGCATCCTCGCCGAGCTCGACGCGGCCGGCATCCCGTTCCTCGTCGTCGAGCCTGCGAAAACCGAGTACCGAACGCTCGTGCACCATCCCGCGCTTGGTGCTCGCGTGCGGGTCTTCACCCCGGGCAACGAGACAGTAGCGCCGCTGCGCCTCAACCCGTTCGAGTTCCCCGACGGCATACCCGTCGGCGTCCACCTCGACCTGCTGCGGTCCGCGTTTTACGCGAGCTTCGGCATGTGGACCCCACTGCCCCAGGTCCTCGAGCTGTGCCTCCACGAGATCTACGGCGACCGCGGCTGGAACATCACGGCCGACACCAACCACCGCTTGCGCCCCGGGGACAGCCGGATCCCGGCATTCCCGACGCTGACCGACCTCATCGGCAAGGTCGACGACGTCGTCGGCCGCCTCGGCTACGACCAGCGCGTTGCGGCCGACGTGCGGGCCGCGCTCAAGACGCGGCTCGGCAGCCTGCGCTCGGGCGGCAAGGGTCGCCTGCTCGACGTGCAGCGCTCGACACCGTTCACCGCGCTGCTCGACGCCCCGGTGATCCTCGAGCTCGAAGGCCTGGGCGACGACGACGACAAGGCTTTCGTGATGGGACTGCTGATGATCCGGCTGGCGGAGGAGCGGCGCGCCGGCGGCGGCTCGGCGACGCTGCGCCACATCGTCGTCTTCGAGGAGGCGCACCGGTTGCTCTCGAACCCCGGTGCTCGCCGCGGCGAGGCCGACGCCGACGTCCGGGGCAAGGCCGTCGAGACGTTCACCAACCTGCTGTCGGAGGTTCGGGCGTACGGAGAAGGCGTGATCGTCGTCGACCAGGTCCCGACCAAGCTGGCGCCCGACGTGATCAAGAACACGTCATTGAAGATCGCCCACCGCATCGTCGCTGGCGACGACCGAGCCACGCTGGCGGCGGCCATGGCGATGAACGAACGCCAGCAACGCGCCCTCGCCATGCTCCCGCGAGGCCGGGCGGCGGTCTTCGTCGACGGCGAGGACGTCCCGATCCTGGTGGACGTCCAACGCCTCGGGCCGGCTGCGCCGGACGAGCCGGTGTCCGACGCGCAGGTCCGGGAGCGTTCGGCGACGTTCGCGCACGGCGACGGCAGCAACGGTGACGACTGGGACGGCGACGGCTGTGGTCAGGCACGGGATGCGTGCGAGGCAGCGAGGCGAACGCTCGAGAACCCCGACGTGCAGCTCACGCTTGCCCGCCTCGTGCTCTCGACGACCTTCGACCCGGACGCGCTCGACCGCCGGCGGCGCGAGCTGGCGGTCACGGCCAACCCGACCCGCCCTGGGGCCGTCGACGCCGACGCGTTCCTGAAGGCGCTCGCGAGCCACGGCGGGCGTTGGGTCGCGGCGCGGCGAGGCGCGCAGTACGGCTGGACCTACGCCGAGACCGCGCGAGTCGGCGATGCCCTCGCCGCGCTGATGACGGCGCCGGGCTGTGGGCCGGACGTGGTGTCGCGGTGGGACGCCCTCGCGGCTGCGTTGGCGCCGCTCGACGGCGGGTTCGGTCCCTTCGCGGCGTGCCCGCGGATCTGGGACGGCGACGGCGCGCCCTGCCGTTGTCGGTTCGCCGTCGCCGATGCCGTAGCGTCGGGCGCGTACGACACGGCCTGGGGGCGCGCCCAGGAGGCCGACTCGCAGGGAGCGACGAGCCAGGCGACCTGGGCGCTCTGCAAGCGGGTGGCCTACGACGTGATCGAGTTCCCCGACGAAGCCTGCCCGGCGGACGCCCGCCCAGCCGTCGACACGCGCGCGACGCGTGTGAGCCTCTGCGCAGGGCAGCAGCTCCTCGCGCGCGACAGGTCGATCCATCCACGGAGCCAGGTGCTCTCGATCGAACGTCTCATCCGGGAGGCGACGCCATGACCGGAGCGGGCACGCCCGAGACACCACCCGAGCAGAGCGAGCCGGCGCGTGACGCGCCCATCCAGGGGGGCCCCGCGCGCGAAGCCGGGGTGATCCCGGACCCCCACCAGCCTCCGCTCGGAGGTCGTGAGGGTCCCGAGCCCGCACCGACGTCGAACCAGCCGGCCGGTGACGGTGCGGGCACGACACCGCTGGGCGGCTCGCGCGACGACGCGCCCACGCCGCCCGACTCGGGCGAGGGCGGTGCCACGCCCGAGCGTGGTCGGGAGGCACAGCCCCCCGGCGGCGGGCCCCAGCCGCCGCCCGACGCAGGGATCGGCGGAGACGCGCCGCCCACCAGCCCCGCGCCCCGTGGCGAGAGCGGACCGGATGCGCCGGCGCCGGCGACGGGGGGCGACCGCGTTACGCCGGTGGAGCATCCGCAGGAGGTTGGCGCGTCAGGCGGGCAGCGCGACCCCCGATCCGACGACGTCGACGAGGGCCGCTCTCCGAAGCGGCTCGATCAACAGGAGCAACAAGGCTCGAGGGAAACGGGCGACGACGACAGGGTCCGGCGCGAGGCAGCGTTCGACGAGGCGAAGCGCAAAGCCGCGGCCGAAGTGTCGGCTCGACTCGTCGCCGACCTGATCGCGCGCCGGTTCCTGCCGTGGGCGCTCGGCACGGGCGGATCGCCGGAGGACCCGGGCGACGCGTCCGAGCCGGCGTCACTCCCGCGGGAGAGCGCCGGGGACCGAGCCACGGGCGTTCGCCCGGCCGAAGACAGCGGGTTGGTCGAGCGCGTGTGGGGCGGGCTGCGTGAGGTGGTCTCCACGCCGGGTCGCCAGATCGAGACCGCGACGGCCTTCATGGCGACCGCGTTCTCGGAGGCGGCAGGGGCGATGCAGGAGGCGACCGAGCTCGCCCGCGACGCACGTGCGGCCGACCCTGCCGACCTCCAGCGCCAGATCGACGAGCGGCGCGACGAGCTGTCGGCAAGCAGCTCGCCGAGAGCGGAGCGCGAGCTGGCGGTGCTCGAGTCGGTGCAGCGCGAGCAGCACGACGCGGCCCTCGCCGATCGTGCGGCGGTCGCTGACCGTGACGAGCTGCAGCGCATGATCGACGGGCGGCGCGACGAGGTCGCGAGGAGCAGCTCGCCCGCGGCCGAGCGCGAGCTCGAGGTCCTCGACCGCGCCCGCCGCGCGAACCCGCGCACAGCGACCGATTTGCGCGACGCCCTGACCGCGATCGACGCGGTCTACGACCCGCTGCTCCAGCGCGAACACAGCCAGGGGGAACTGCTCGCCATCAGCGACCGCCACGAAGCGGAGCGCAACGCGGTCATCCACCGGTTCGTCGCCAACACGGCCGAGCAGATGGCTCCGATGGTCGGGCCGGACGTCACCGACGTCCACGCACGCGGCAAGGAGATCTGGGGAACCGTCGAGCAGACCGTGCGGCTGCCGGTCGTCGTACCGTCGCCGTTTGGCCTCACGACCGTGCAGGGCCCGCAGGAGCTCCGCGTGCGCCACGACGTCCGGCTGAGCGTGTTCGACACGGAGACCAACGAGTTCGCCCGCCACACGCAGTTCGAGCGTGACGCGATCGAGAGCGAGGGCCTCGGACCGCTCGAGTACCTGCCCGGTCCCCTTGAGGCGGTGAAGCTGGCGTCGCTGGTGGCCAAGGGAGTGCGGGCGTTGGGGCGGCGCGTGGCGGGGCGGTCCATCGACGACACCGCAACGACTGCGGCTCGCACGATCGACGAGTTCGTGCCGCCGGCGGCGAAGGCCGGCGACGAGGCCGCGCTCCCGGCGGCGAAGGCCGGCGACGACGTCGCGCCGCCAGCGGCTACGGGGAAGGCCGGCGATCACGCCGTGCCGTCGGCGGCGCGCGACCAGCCGGTGAGCGTGCAGGTGGGCAACACGCGAATCGACGGGCCGCCGGCCAGCGGCTACGCGCTCGACACCCGGGTCGCCGGGGACGGCGTGCAGTACGTCCATGTAGATGTGAACGCTCGTCGCGAGACCGTCGTCTCGATCTACGCCGAGGTCCGGCCGCAGATCGAGCGGCAGCACTTCGAGAACAAGATCCCGCTGGCGAGCCAGATCGACGACCTCTCCGGCCGCGACTACGACAGGTTCCACCTGTTGGGTCGCCAGCTCGGCGGCGAGGCCGCCGAAGGCGTCATGCACGCGCCGAAGGGGCTGAACATCGGGTTGCAAGCCATACTCGAGGGCCAGCTCAAGGGGATGCAGGCCGGCCTCGCGGAGGGCGAACGTATCTTCGTGCGGGCACGCGCGACGAGCTATCCGCGCGACCAGTTCGGCGGCGCCACGGCCCGGCGGTTCGAATACGACTTCGCCGTCGTGTCCCCCAAGGGCGAGGCCAGCGAGCGCGTGGGTGTGGTGTTCGACATCGCGCCGCCGACCTCGGGCGGTCGGTGGGAACACAGGGTGGTCCCCGGCGGGCTGGGGCAGACGCCACCCCCCCGTCGCGCGCCAGCGGTCCGTTAGGTTCGGCCCGGGGCGGTGGTGACGATGCCGGCCGTCGGGTGCAGGTCTTTCATCGCGATGGGCCGGCCGAACGGCGGTCCGATGGGTCCGGGCTCGGCCCGGCGTAGTCGGCGGCAGCGTCGGCCGCCGCCGCACGAGCCTGGTCGGGCAGGACCGTGATGAACGCCACGCACGCCGTCGTCGAGTGCGGCGATGCGATCGAGGTAGTGCTCGGTCAGTGCCGTCGCGGACAGCTCGACGGCGGCCTGCAGGGCCCTTGGTCGAGGGCGCTGAGGTCATGCAGCTGCGAGGTGGTCATCTCGCTCAGCGGTCTGGCAGGACGAGGGTGACGGCAACGCGGTCGCCGGGCTCGAGGTGCTCGGCATTGCGCACCTGTTGTTTGACGGGGAGGACGAAGGCGTTGCGCTTGGTGTCGGGGAAGACCGACGTCCTCCAGGACGTCGAGCCGACCGTGGCTTCGACGCGGACGGAGCCGAAGCCCCGACCTTCCCCGAGCGCGCGGATCGCGTCGGAGATGTCGGATGGGACGGTGAGGAAGTGCCAGCCGCCCTTGCCCTCCCAGCGCCAGAGCGCGGCCTCGAACAGGAACGCACCCACCGCCGCGCGGCCGAGGTAGGCAGTGGCGACACTTGGTGGCGCGCAGGCCAGCCAGGCGTCGAGGATCGCCTGGCGCAGCGCCGGCTTCTTCGCGGTCTTGAGGTGGACGAGGATCGCGGGGTAGCCGTCGAAGTGGGGGATGGTGAAGAAGGCGGCGGGGGCTGGCGGCGAGGATGGCCTCCTTCTCGGAGAGGTCTTCGACACGGAGGGCGAGGATCGGGCCGTCGGGTGGGGTGGCGTCGCCGAAGCGGCGGAGGTCGGCTTTGCTGAACGGGCGCTCCCACGCGAAGGCCTTGCCGGCGACGCTCCAGGTGCGCATGCCGTGGCGCTCGCCCTCGGTGACGTCGGGGAGGGCCGTCGCCAGACGCACGGCCTCGTCGAGGCTCACCATGGCTTTGACGCTACCGCCGGCGGTAGCTGCGAGCCGCCTGCACTCGGGCCACGCATCGACACGCTGCATTGCCGGATGCAGACGGTGCGCAGAACCACCCACCCCTGGGGCTCGCGCAGATGGGTCATCGTGCCGATGAGGGCGGCCGCGACCGTCCGTAGCGTCGCAAGCACGAACCCTGGGACGATCGAGGAGACGCCCATGCAGACGCAGGTGCACGACGATGTCGTGCGGGACACGCTGGACGGTGGGCGGGTCCGCACGTACTACGAGATCCATGGTCAAGGCGACCCAGTCGTGCTCCTGCACGGGGGCTTCGCAACGATCGAGACCTGGGGTGCTCAGCTCCCTGCGCTCGCGGAGCGCTACCGCGTCTATCTGCCGGAGCGGCGCGGACACGGCCGCACCCCCGACGTAGAAGGACCCTTCACCTACGTGGAGATGGCGGACGACACCATCGCGTTCATGGATGCGCTGGGCGTCCGCGGAGCGCACCTCGTGGGGTGGAGCGACGGGGCCAACGTCGGTCTCCTCGTGGCGCTGCGCCGCCCGGACCTCGTGCACAAGCTCGTGTTCATCGGTGCCGTCGCCAACCACGACGGGCTGACGCCGGAGTTCGCAGCGATGGCCGAGCACCTCGCGCTGGACCTGATGCCGCCGCCGCTGGTCGCCGCGTACCGGGTCCTGTCACCCGACGGCCCTGGGCACCTCCCGGTCGTCTTCGCCAAGCTCGCCCACCTGTGGCGGACCGAACCCACGCACGAGCTCGCGGAGCTCTCCGCGCTCGCGGCGCCCACCTTGGTGCTGCTCGGGGACGACGACGTCATCTCGCTGGCCCACGCCGGCGAGCTGCAGCGAGCCATCCCCGACGCGCAGGTCGCGGTCGTCCCCGGCACCACTCACGCTCTGACCTTCGAGAAGCCCGATCTGGTCAACCGGATCATCCTGGACTTCCTGGGGCAAGCAGCCGCCTGAACGGGGCTCACGGCCGGTCCGGGCGGAAGCGGTCGGTCGCGGCGACGATCGCCGCGGCCATCGCGGGCTGGCCCGCCGCGTGACCGGCGCCAGGCACCACGACGAGCTCGCTGCCCGGCCAGGCGCGGTGCAGCTCCCACGCGGTGGCCAGCGGGCTGCCCAGGTCGAAGCGGCCGTGCACCAGCACCGCGGGGATGCCCGCCAGTGCCGCCGCGCCGCGCAGCAGCGCGCCCTCCTCCAGCCAGGCCGCGTGGCGGAAGTAGTGCGTCACGATGCGGGCGCGCCCGAGCTGGAAGCGCGGGTCACGCCAGCGTGCCGGCAGCGGCTCCTCGGAGCTGAGCGCCCACTCCCAGGCGGTCCAGTCGTGCGCCGCGCGGGCGCGGACGTCCGGATCGGGGGCGTGCAGGAGGCGGTGGTAGGCCTCCACCAGGTCGCCGTCGCGCTCCGGCTCGGGGACTCCCTGCACGAAGCGCTGCCACTCCTCGGGGAACAGGGGCGCGACTCCGCGGTAGAGCCACGCGATCTCGGAGCGGCGCGTCATCGTGACGCCGCCGAGCACCACAGCGGCCACGCGCCCTGGATGGCGCTGCGCGTACGCCAACGCGAGCGTCGAGCCCCACGAGAAGCCGAGGACCAGCCACCGGCCGATCCCGAGGTGCTCGCGCAACCTCTCGAGGTCGTCCACGAGGTGCGCCGTCGTGTTGGACGCGAGATCGGTCGTAGGGTCGCCTGCATGCGGTGTGCTGCGCCCGCAGCCCCGCTGGTCGTAGCACACGATGCGGTAGGCCGACGGGTCGAGGAACCGCCGCAACGCGAGCGTCGATCCCGACCCTGGCCCGCCGTGCAGCACCACGGCCGGGGCACCGTCGGGGCTGCCGGCCACCTCCCAGGCCACGCGCTGGCCGTCATCGACCTCGAGCAGGCCGACCTCGTGGGACGCTTCTTCGGTGTAGATTGGTCTAGACCAATCCTGAGATGTTCGCTACGGTGCAGACGGTGACGCGCTCCGCACCAGCCAAGCACAAGCACGCGGAGGTTGTGGCGCGCGTGCTCGAGCTCGTCGAGAGGCTCGGGGCCGGGGCGGCGCTGCCGCCAGAGCGGGAGCTGGCCGTGGAACTGGGCGTCGCACGGATGACGGTCCGCCAGGCCATCGGCGACGTCGAGGCGCTGGGCCTCGTGCGCCGCGAACAGGGCCGCGGCACGTTCGTCGCGGGGCCGCGGCTCGCGCAGCCGCTGGCGGTCACCTCGTTCTCCCAGGACGCGCGCCGCCGCGGGTTGCGCCCCGGCTCGCGGGTGCTGGGCTTCCATCGCGGGCCCGGCGGTGCGCGCGAGGCCCGCGCGCTGGCACTGGTCGAGGGTGAGCCCGTCGTCACGGTCACGCGGCTGCGGCTGGCCGACGACGAGCCCCTCGCCGTCGAGACCGCGCACCTCCCCGACACGCTGCTGCCGGGGCTGCGCCCCGAGGACCTCGAGGACCGGTCGCTGTACGACCTGCTCGCGGAGCGCGCCGTGGTGGTCGCCACGGGAACCCAGGCGGTCGAGCCCACGGTGCTCACCGCGGCGGAGGCGGCGCTGCTCGATCAGGAGCCCGGCGCCGCCGCCTTCCTCTTCGAGGTCGTGACGCGTGACCGCGACGACCGCCCCGTCGAGTTCGTCCGCGCGCTCTACCGCGGCGACCGCTACCGCCTGGTCGCCGAGCTGCGACCCGCCCCGCGCCCGCCCGGTCTCGCGACCGAGCGCCTCGTGCCGGGCGCCCCTCACGACCTGCTGCTGCGGCCCGGCCTTGCGGAGGCCGACCCGTGACCGCGGGCTCGCTGCTGGTCGTCGACGCCGCGCTCCTCGGTGAGCCCTCCCGCCGCGGGTGGCTGTGGGCCGAGGGCGGCGCGATCCGCGCGACCGGCACCGGCGCACCCCCTGCCATCGGGCCGGGATGCGAGGTGCTCGACGCCGCCGGCGCGTCCCTGCTGCCCGGCTTCGTCGACCTGCACCTGCACGGCGCGGTCGGCCACGACGTGACGGACGGCGACGCCGCAGGGCTGCGGGCGATCGCGCGGTTCCTCGTGCGCCACGGCGTCACCGCGTTCGCCCCGACGACCTGGAGCGCTTCGGCCGAGGCCACGCTCGCGGCGGTCGAGAGCGTGGCCGCCGTCCGCGGCCCGGTCACCGGTGGAGCGCACGTCCTGGGGGCCCATCTCGAGGGACCCTGGCTGTCCCCCTCGCGCTGCGGCGCTCAGGACCCGGCGGCCCTGCGCCCCCCCGACCTCGGCGAGCTGCGGCGGCTCCTCGCCACCGGCGGCGTGGCGCGTGTCACGCTGGCGCCGGAGCTGCCCGGCGCGCAGGACCTGCTCGACGCCGCACTCGACGCGGGCGTCGCGATGTCCATGGGCCACAGCGACGCGTCGTACGCGCTCGCCGCCTCAGCCGTCGACCGTGGTGTGCGCAGCGCGACCCACCTCTACAACGCGATGCGCCCGCTCCACCACCGCGACCCCGGCGTCGTGGGCGCGGTCCTGGCCGACCCGCGCGTGACCGCCGAGCTCATCGCGGACGGCACCCACGTCCACCCCGCGGCCCTCCGCGTCGCGTGGAACGCCAAGGGTGCCGACGGGCTCGCGCTGGTGAGCGACGCCCTGCGCCCCACCGGCCTGCCAGCCGCGGCGGCGCCCGACGGCCGGACATTCCACCGCTCGGGCGGGACAATCCACGGCTCCGCTGCACCGGGCCCGTCGAGCGGACCGCGTTCGTCCAGATCGGAGCTGCCCCAGCCGCTGGCGAGTGGCAGAGTCGAGCAAGATCCCGCTGGGGTGTCCGGCGGTTGCGGTCGAGAGACCGGTCCAGCCCGCCCACCGGGCGCGCTGCCAGGGGCGGTGTGGCTGGCCGACGGAACGCTCGCCGGGAGCACGTTGCTGCTCGACGCCGCGCTGCGGACGATGACCGCCGCGACAGGGGCGCCACTGGTCGCGCTATGGCCGGTGACCAGCAGGACGCCGGCCCGCGTGCTCGGCATCGATGGGCGAAAGGGCGGCCTCGAGCCCGGCATGGACGGCGACCTCGTGCTGCTCGACTCGGACCTGCGGGTGCTGGCGACCGTGGTCGCAGGCTGCGTCGTCCACGCTGCCGAGCACCCGCGCGTCCGCGCCGGCGGTGCGCCATGACGGGTGCGCGCATGGCCTCGGAGATGGCCGAGCAGCCCCAGGTGCTGAGGGCGCTCGCCGCGCGGCACGGAGAGATCGCCGCGGTCGTGCGTGGTGTGGCCCCGCCTGCGCTCCAGGCCACCGTCCTGCTCGCCCGAGGTTCGTCGGACCACGCGGCGGTCCTCGGGCGCTACCTGATCGAGCTCGCAACCGGCCGACCCGTGGCGCTGGCCGCACCCAGCCTCACGACGCTCTACGACGCGCCGCACGACTACCGCGGCGTCCTGGTCGTCGCGGCGTCGCAGTCGGGGCGCACCCCGGAGATCGTCACCGTGCTCGAGCGCCTCCAGCGTGCCGGCGCCCGCGGACTGGCGATCACCAACGACGCCTCCAGCGCCCTGGCGCGCACCGCCCACGGCGCGATCTGCCTCGAGGCCGGCCCCGAGCTCGCCGTCCCGGCCACCAAGACGGTCACCACGCAGCTCCTCGCGTTCGCCCTCGTCGCCCGCGGCCTCGCCGGCCCGGGCATGGCCGTCTCGCCCGTGGACCCCCGGGACGCTGGCGCGGGGGTGTGGTTCGGGGCGTCGGAGCTGGCGCGGTTGGCCGGCGCGGTCGCGGAGGTGCTGGACGATCCGCAGCCGGCGGAGGACGTGGCGAGCGCGCTCGAAGCCGCGTCGCGCTCGCTCACGACCGCGCGGGGCCTGCTGTATGCCGCCGCGCTCGAGGCCGCGCTGAAGCTGAAGGAGGCGACGGGCGTGCACGCGGAGGCGCTCTCGGCGGCCGACCTGCGTCACGGGCCGATCGCGGTCGCGGACGGCGCGACCCCGGTCCTCGCGTTCTCGGGCCAGGGGCCCGCCGCGGCCGACATCGACGCGCTCGCCGAGGAGCTCCGGGCGCGCGGCGCGCCCGTGCACCGAGTCCCGCTGCCCACCGACGTCCCCGAGGCGCTGCTGGCGATCCCGGCGGTCGTGCGCGCACAGCAGGTCGCGCTCTTCCTGGCCCGGCGGCGCGGCATCGACCCGGACGCGCCCCACGGGCTGCGCAAGGTCACCCCGACGCACTGATCGCGCCAAGTTCGAAGCGGGGCTTGACAGGCCCACCATCGTTGTAGGAGACTTTCTTAGGCACCATTACTAAGAAAGTTACGACGGAGGGGTCGACGGCAGGATGGCGTTCGCGACGACGTTCCCGCTGAGGCCGACGCAGACGGCCACGGGCACCGACGCGCGGCAGCAGAACCTGCGTGCAGCCCTGCAGGCGGTGTCTTCCGAAGGGCCCATCAGCCGCGCCGAGATCGCGCGCCGCACCGGCCTGACCGCCCCGACGGTGTCCAGCCTGGTGGCCGACCTGCTCGCGGAGGGGCTGGTCACCGAGATCGGACAGGGCGCCTCGCTGGGCGGCAAGCGCCCCACGCTGCTCGCCATCAACGGCGACGGCCGCATGGTCGCCGCCCTCGATCTCAGCCGCGACCCGTTCGAGGGCGTGCTCGTCGACCTCACCGGCGCGGTGCGCGACCGCGTCGTCAGCCCGGTCACCGGCGCCACCGGCCAAGCCGCTGTCGACGCCGTCCACGACCTCCTTGCGACGCTGACGGCGCGCGCCTCCGCGACCATCGCCGGCGTCGGCATCGCCACCCCCGGCCTGGTCGACAGCGCGGCGACGGTCGTCGAGGCGTCCAATCTCGGCTGGCACCAGCTCCCCCTGGCCGAGCTGGTCGAGGAGCGCCACAGCCTGCCGGTGTGGCTCGCCAACGACGCCGACGCGGCCGCGCTGGCCGAGTTCCAGGGCCTGCCGGCCGGCGAGGAGAACGTCGTCGCCGTGCGCATCGCCCGCGGCATCGGCGTCGGGATGGTCCTCGGCGGCCGGGCCTATGTCGGGGCGCGCTGGGCGGCCGGCGAGATCGGGCACCTCACCGTCGTCCCCGGCGGCGCGCCCTGCGCCTGCGGCAACGCCGGCTGCCTCGAGACCGTCGCCGGCAGCGCCGCGATCGCCAAGCGTCTCCGCCTTCCCTACCCCGGCGCCGGCCAAGGCGTGGGCCAGCCGCGGGACCCAGCGGCGCGAGGCGGGTCGCACACCGGTACGGGCGACGGTGCCGGCCAGACCGGTGACCTCGCGGCCGCCCTGCGCGGCATCGACCAGCGCCGGGTCGCGCTCGTGCTCCTCGAGGCGGGGCAGGCGCTGGGGGCGGTGCTGGCGACGCTGGTCGCGATCCTCGACGTCCCCCGGATCGTGGTCATCACCGATTTCGGCGAAGCGGAGCGCCACTACCTCCGCGGCGCCGCGGGGGAGGTGCAGACGCGACTCTCGCCGGCCGTCGCTCACGACGTCACGGTCCTGCCCAGCCAGTTCGGTCACGACGTGGTCCTGCGCGGCGCCGCGGTGCTGGGCCTGTCGCGCGCCTACGGCGTGGTCGCCCCGTGACTTCGCAGGTTCGCGTCGGGGTCGACGTGGGCGCGTCGTCCACGGAGGCGGTCGCGTTCGGCCCCGGCGGCCGGGTGCTCGGCCGGAGCGTCCACGACACGCGTCCCACTGGCGACGGCGTGGTCGCGACGGTCGTCGCCGCGGTCCGCGGTGCTCTCGACGGCGCGGTGAGCGCTCACGCGGGCGTCATCGGGGTGGGCGTGCCGGGGCAGGTGGACCCGGAGGCGGGGACGGTCTCGCTGGCGGTGAACCTCGGGATCGACGGGAGGCCGTACCCGCTGGCGCGCGCGGTCGCGGACCAGCTCGGGCGGCCGGTCGTGCTGGAGAACGACGTCCGGGCCGCTGCGCTCGGGGCCAGCCTCGGGCTCGGGGTCACCGGGTCGCTGGCGCTGCTCGCGATCGGCACGGGGATCTCGGCGGGGCTGGTCGTGGACGGGCGGATCCGCCGTGGGCGCGACGGGATGGCGGGGGAGATCGGGCATGCTCCGGTCGCGGCCGGTCCCCGCTGCGCGTGCGGGCTGGACGGCTGCCTGGAGGCACTGGCCGCGGGTCCCGCGATCGCTGCGGCCTGGCCGCAGGGCGGCGACCGCGCCGCGGACGACCTGTTCGCGGCGGCCCTCGCCGGTGACGCCGCAGCCGTCGCCGCAGCCGCGCCCCTGGTCCGCCACCTCGCGACCGGCGTGACGTGGCTGCTCGTGACCTGGGCGCCCGACGTCCTCGTCCTGGGCGGCGGCGCCGGCGCCACGCCGGCCCTGCTGCCCCTGCTCCAGGCGGAGCTCTCCCAGAGGGCCGCGCGCTCCGCCCTCGCGCGCCGCGTGCTGGACCCCGACCGACTCGTCTCCCTGCCCCCGCAGCTCGCCGCCGGCGCGCTCGGGGCGGCCGCGCTGGCCACCCGCGTTCGGACCGTAGTGAAGGAGGGATCATGAAGAAGCGATGGATCTCGGTGTTGGGGCTGTGCGTCCTGATGCTGACCGCCTGCGCCAACGAGGGCGCAGAGGAGCCGGCGGCCGAGGAGGAGGCCGCGTCCCCCGCGGAGGAGGGGGCTGCAACCGGCGCCGCAGCCGAGGAGGAGGCCGCCGCCGACGGCCCCTACGAGCACCTCGCCCGGGCCGAAGCCGGCGAGTTCGAAGGCACCGAGGTCTCCATCCTCACCCAGTGGATCGAGGCCGAAGGCGAGAACTTCGAGGCCACGCTCGCGAGCTTCGAAGAGCGCACCGGGATCGAGATCACCCACGACGGCGTCAGCGACTACACCACCGTGCTGTCGGTGCGCGTCGAGGGCGGCGACCCGCCCGACATCGCCCAGATCGCGCAGCCCGGCCTGATGCGCGAGTTCGTCGCCGATGACGCGCTGGTCGACCTGTCCACGTTCATGAACGAAGAGCAGCTCGCCGAGGACTACAGCCAGACCTGGATCGACCTCGCGAGCGTCGACGGCAGCGTCTACGGCGTGTTCTTCCGCGCCCAGGGCAAGTCGATCGTCTGGTACCCGGTGGCGGCGTTCGAGGAGAACGGCTACGCGATCCCCGCGACCTGGGACGAGCTCACGGCGCTGTCCCAGCAGATCGTCGACGACGGCAACGGCGCACCCTGGTGCATCAGCCAGGAGCAGGGCGACGCGACCGGCTGGGTGGCCACCGACTGGGTCGAGGACGTGCTGCTGCGCACGGCGTCGCCGGACGTCTACGACCAGTGGGTCGCGCACGAGATCCCGTTCGACCACCCCGACGTCACCAACGCGCTCAACACCGTGGGCGAGCTGTGGTTCGCCGAGGGCTTCGCGTTCGGCGGCCCGACCTACATCAACACCACCTGGGTCGGCGACACCCAGACCCCGATGTTCGCCGAGGGCGGCCCGCAGTGCTGGATGCACAAGCAGGCCGGGTGGATCGCGGACTTCTGGCCGGTCGACGCCAACGAGGAGCCGCTCTACACGCCCGGTGAGGACAGCGCCTTCTTCGCGCTCCCGCCGATCGACGAGGCGCTGGGCAACCCGGTCCTCGGCGGCGGCGACATGATGGTGATGTTCGACGACCGCCCCGAGGTGCGTGCCGTGATGGAGTACCTGGCGACCCCTGAGTCCGCGCAGGGCTGGGCCGAGGCCGGCGGCTTCATCGCCGCCAACGGCTCCGTGCCCGCGGACTGGTACGTCAACTACACCGAGCAGACGCTCGCGGGCATCATCAACGAGGCCGACACGGTGCGCTTCGACGCCAGTGACCTCATGCCGGCCGAGGTCGGCCAGGGCACGTTCTGGTCCGGCATGGTCGAGTGGGTGGCGGCCGAGGGTGCCAACACCGACGAGGTGCTCTCGGGCATCGAGGAGAGCTGGCCGGCCGACGCCGGGGCCGAATGACGCGACGACGGATCCAGGGCGCCGGCGCGCTGCTCGTCGCCGGCGCCCTGGCCGTCGGGCTCCCGTGGCTGCTGACGCGGCTGGCGGATCCCGCGGCCGTCGAGCGCGGCGTCGCCGGGCTCTACGACCTGATCGGGCTGGACGGGCAGGCGCACGCGCTGCTGGCCAACGGCATGACGGCGACCACGCGCAAGCTGCTCACGGCCGCCGTCGCCGTGGTCGCTGCCGTCGCCGGCATGTGGGCCCTCTACGCCTTCGCGCACATGGCGCTGGAGCGCCTCGCCAGCAGCCGCTGGCACCGGCGGCTCACACCGTGGCTCTTCCTCGCGCCGGCGATCCTGCTCGTGTCGGCCTACCTGGTGTTTCCGGCGGTGCTCACGGTCTGGACCAGCCTCACCGAGGACGGCGGGTTCTCCCAGACCTACGGCTACGCGCTGTCGGATCCGGCGATGCTCAGGGCGTTCCGCAACAACATCCTGTGGCTGGTGCTGGGGACCGCCGGCAGCGTGGGCATCGGCCTGGCGTTCGCCGCCCTGATGGACCGCGTCAGGCGCGAGTCACTGGCCAAGACGTTCATCTTCCTGCCGCTGGCGATCTCGTTCGTGGGCGCCAGCGTCATCTGGCGCTTCGTGTACGCCTGGCGGCCGCCGGTGCAGCCGCAGATCGGCATCCTCAACGCGGTCGTGGTGGCCGCGGGCGGCGAGCCCGTGCCATGGGTGCAGACCCCGCCCGTCGGCACCCTCGCGCTGATCGTGATCATGGTGTGGCTGATGACGGGCTTCGCCATGGTGGTGCTGTCCGCCGCGATCAAGGCCGTGCCGACCGACGTGCTGGAGGCCGCCCGCATCGACGGGGCCAGCGAGCTCCAGGTGTTCTTCCGCGTCGTGCTGCCCATGATCAAGGGCACCGTGCTGACCGTCGCGACGACCGTCGTGATCGCGGTGCTGAAGGTCTTCGACATCGTCTACGTCATGACCGGCGGGCAGCACGACACCGACGTGGTCGCCAACCGCATGGTCCAGGAGCTGTTCCGCTTCCGCAACGACGGCCGCGCCAGCGCGATCGCGGTCGTCCTCCTGCTCGTGGTCCTGCCGGCCGCAGTGGTCAACGTGCGCCGCCTCCGGGAGCTCGCGTGACCCGCGGAGCGGCGCCATGACCGCGGTCGAGGTCCGGCCGGCCAGCCCGAAGGCGCCCGCGACCCCGCGGCGCACCCGCGCCCGCCGGGCCGCCCTGGCGAGCGGCGGCACCCGGCGCTCCCTTCTCGCGGTCACGATCGTGACCGTCGCCACGGTCCTGTGGTCGCTGCCGACCACCGGCCTGCTCATCAGCTCGTTCCGGCCGTCGTCGGCGATCGACTCCAGCGGCTGGTGGACCGCGGTGCTGCACCCGTTCGAGGCGGCGCAGTGGACGCTGCGCAACTACGCCGACGTGCTGGCCAGCAATGGCATGGTCGACGCGTTCGTGAACAGCCTCACGGTCACGATCCCGGCGGTGCTGCTGCCGCTGAGCGTCGCCGCGTTCGCCGCCTACGCGTTCGCGTGGATGCGCTTCCCCGGTCGCCGGGTGCTCTTCGCGGTGGTGGTCGGCCTGCTCGTCGTCCCGCTGCAGATGACGCTGGTCCCGCTGCTGCGCGTCTACACCGGCCTGGACCTCAACGGCACGTTCCTGGGCGTCTGGCTGGCCCACACCGGCTTCGGCCTGCCGCTCGCGATCTTCCTGCTGACCACCTAC
This sequence comes from Euzebyaceae bacterium, assembly GCA_963829805.1. Taxonomy (GTDB): domain Bacteria; phylum Actinomycetota; class Nitriliruptoria; order Euzebyales; family Egibacteraceae; genus CAWHJR01. The sequence continues at coordinate 4,162,005 of CAWHJR010000002.1, read as the reverse complement.
ATGGCCGAGCTCCCGCGCGACCTCTTCGAGGCCGCGTTCGTCGACGGCGCCAGCCACTTCACGGCGTTCACACGACTGGCCGTCCCGCTGTCGCTGCCGGCGCTGGCCAGCCTCGCGATCTTCCAGTTCCTCTGGGTCTGGAACGACCTGCTGGTCGCGCTGGTGTTCCTGGGCACCGAGCAGGAGGTCGCCACGCTGACCGCGCAGCTCAACGAGCTGGTCGGCTCCCGCGGCGAGGCCTGGCACCTGCTGACCGCCGGCGCGTTCGTCGCCATGGCCGTGCCGCTGACGATCTTCCTCGTGCTCCAGCGCTTCTTCGTGCGCGGCATGCTGGCCGGCTCCGTGAAGGGTTGAGCATGCTGCTCGCGGCGTTCGAGGGCACCACCCTGGACGCCGAGGCCACGGCCGTGCTCGGGCGCCCGCACGTGGCGGGCCTGACGCTCTTCCACCACGCCAACATCGCGACCGCCCCGCAGGTCCACGAGCTCACGGAGGCGGCGCAACGCGCCCGCGCCCCCGGGCCGCCGCTGCTCGTCGCGATCGACCAGGAGGGCGGCCAGCTGCTCGGCTTGGGGCGTCACGGCACGGCCTGGCCCAGCCCGATGGCCCTGGGCGCCGCCGACGACCCCGAGCTCACCGAGCGCGTCGCGCAGGCCCTGGGCACCGAGCTGCGCGCGCTGGGCATCACGGTCGACTACGCGCCGGTGTGCGACCTGGCGACCAACGCGCTGAACCCGGCGATGGGCATCCGCGCGTTCGGGGACGACCCGGAGCACACCGCTCCCCACGTGGCGGCGTTCGTGCGCGGGCTCGCGCGCGCCGGCGTCGCCGCGACGGCGAAGCACTTCCCGGGCAAGGGCGACGTCGCGGCCGACTCCCACCACGGCCCGGTCACCCTGGCCCACGACCGCGCGCGCTTCGACGAGATCGAGCTGCGGCCCTTCCGCGCGGCCCTGGCCGCCGGCGTCGACCTCGTCATGTCCGGCCACCACGCGGTTCCCGCGTTCACCGGCCGCGACGACCTGCCCGCCACCCTGGCCCCGCAGGTCATGCGCGACCTGCTGCGACACGAGCTGGGCTTCACCGGTGTCACGCTCACCGACGCCTTGGACATGAAGGCCCTGGCGCAGGGCGACGGCGAGCTGATCGAGGCCCTGGCGGCCCTGGCCGCCGGCGTCGACCTGCTGCTGTGCCCGGCCGATCTCGGCCGCACGCGCCGGCTGGCCGACGGCCTGGTCCACGCCGCAAGCCGCGGCCTGCTGCCCGACCGCACGGACGCCGACGCCCGCGTCTGCCGGCTGCGGGAGCGCCTCGCCACTGCGCCACCCCCCGACCTCGACGTCGTGCGCTGCCGAGACCACCAGCGGCTGGCCGACACCGCCGCCGCCCGAGCGGTGACGCTCGTGCGCGACACGGCCGGCCTCCTGCCGCTGCGCCTCGCGCCCGACGCGACGCTCCTGGCGATCCAGCCCGCCCCGACCGACCTCACCCCCGCCGACCTGTCCAGCACGGTCCCCCCGCTGCTCGCCGCCGCGCTGCGCGCCAGCCTGCATCCCCGCGTGGAGGCCCTGCCCGTCGGCCACCCCCCGAGCCCCGCCGAGATCGCCGAGGCACGCGCCCGGGCCGCGCGTGCCGACGCCGTCGTCGTCGGCACCGTCGCCGCGCACGCCGATCCGCGCCAGGCCGCCCTCGTCGACGCGGTGCTGCGGACCGGCACCCCGACGGTCACCGTCGCGCTGCGCACCCCCTGGGATCTGCCGACCTACCCGGCGGCGGCGACGCACCTGTGCACCTACGGGATCCTGCGACCGGAGCTGGACGCACTGGCGCGGGTCCTCGCGGGCACCGCCTCCCCATCCGGGCGGCTGCCGGTCCGCACCATCGGACGGTGACACGCGCCGGTCCCGGTGTTCCTGGCGGAATCAGCCATTCCTGGTCGATTCGGCCAGGAACTCGGTGACACACCGCGCTCAGGGCACCAGCACGACCTTGCCGATGTGCTGCGAGGCCTCCACGACACGGTGGGCCTCCGCAGCCTCCGCCAGCGGCAGCACCCGGTCGACCACCGGGCGCAGCCTCCCGTCGCCGAACGCGGGCCAGACGTGCTCCACGAGGTCGCGCGCGACCGCGGCCTTCTCCGACACCGAACGGGCCCGCATCGTCGAGCCGAGGACGCTGGCGCGGCGCCCCATCAGCGCCCCCAGATCCAACGTCGCCGACGCGCCCCCCTGCAGGCCGATCACCGCGACGCGACCGTCCGGCTCCAGCGCTGCCAGGTTGCGCTCCAGGTAGGGCGCGCCCATCACGTCGAGGATCACGTCGGCCCCGCGCCCGCCCGTCAGCTCGCGCAGTGCTGCGTCGAAGTCCTCGCGCTCCCGGTAGTCGATGCCCCCGGCGGCGCCCAGCGCCACGCAAGCCGCGACGCGCTCGGCCGAGCCGGCGGTGACGTAGGGCGTCGCGCCGACCAGGCGCGCCAGCTGGATCGCCGCGGTGCCGACCCCGCTGGCCCCGCCGTGGATCAGCGCCACCTCGCCGGCGGTCAGACGCGCCCTGCGCACGAGGTTGTCCCACGCGGTCGCGAACACCTCGGGCACCGCGCCCGCCGCCACGATGTCGACGCCGGGCGGCAGCGGCATCGCATTGACCGCCGGCACGACCGCCAGCTCCGCGTAGGCCCCGCCGGAGACGATCGCGCACACCTGGTCGCCGGCGCTGAAGCCCTCGGTGCCGGGCCCGACCGTGACCACCTCGCCGGCCAGCTCGAGTCCCGGGAGGTCGCTGGCACCCGGCGGCGGTGGGTAGTACCCGCGCCGCTGGAGGATGTCCGCGCGGTTGACCGCGGTCGCGCGCACGGCCACCAGCAGGTCCGTGGGGCCAGGTTCGGGGTCCGCCCGCTGCACCAGCTGCAGGACCTCCGGGCCTCCGGGTTCGACGATTGCGACGGCGCGCATCTGGGCATCCAAGCACGCGTCCGGCCCCGGCGGGGCAGTCCATGCTCGCTGCTACCATCGGGCCAATCCCCGCATTCACATCAGCAGCCGCATGGCTGAGAGGAGCACAGTGTCAGTTCAGGTAGGCGACGTCCTGCAGGGCAAGGTCGTCCGGTTGCACGACTACGGCGCGTTCGTCGAGGTTGAGCCAGAGGTGACCGGCCTGGTCCACATCTCCGAGGTGCACCGCGATTTCGTGGAGAACATCCACGCGTACCTGACCGAGGGTCAGGAGGTCACGGTGCGAGTTGTGGGCATCAAGGAAGACGGCCGGATCGACCTGTCCATCAAGCGCGGCGAGGACGATTGGCAAGAGGCGCCCCGGCGCTCCGCCGCCAAGGTGGACAAGGAGTTCAACCAGCGGCTGCGCAAGTTCATGCACCAGTCCGACATGATCCAGGGCGAGGTGCGGCGCCGGAAGCGCGCCCGCCAGTAGCCCACGCGAAGCGTCAAGGGTCGCGCCCCGCCGAGAGGTGGGGCATCTGACGTTTTCGCCGAGTATGCTGTCGGCGTCGACGGGGTCGGTGCTGCGAACGGCGCACCACCCAGGTCGAAACAGCAGCGGGTGTGTGCGTGGGGCCGCACGGGAACATCAGCGGCCTCACGGGACGCCGCGCACGCTGCGGGTGCCGGAACAGCCCGGCGAGGCCGCGAGGAACGAAGAGAGGGCTTCATCACCACCACGATGGCGCCGGCCAGGCCGCTGAGCCTGGCGGAGGTCGAGCGCCTGGTGCAGGCGCACCTGGACGGCTACGCGTCCGCGGAGGACGTCGCCGTCCTGGATGGCCGTCGCGACGACTGGATCTGGGCGCTGCGGCGCCGGCTCCTGGAGGTCGACGCCACCCTCGAGCGCCTGCGCGTAAGGGTCACCGGCCCGGAGCGCGACCTGGTCTTGGAGGACTTCGGCGCCGAGCGCATGACGATCGTGCGGGTCCTGACCGACCTGGGCGCACCGCCGGCGCCACTGGAGCCGCCGGTGACGGTCGCGGAGGCTGCCCGAGGGGCTGCCCGGGGGGCACCCGCACCGCCCGAGGAGGAGCTGGCCGAAGGGCCACCGAAGCTGCAGTTGTCGTGGAGCGCAGGCAACATCGTCGCCTGGGCGGCCAACCACGGCAGCGACCCGGAGACCGAGGACGCGGTCCGCGCCCGCCTCAAGGCCACCGGTGCAGCGGCGGACGCCTGGCAGGAGCACCGCGCGGTCGCGCTGCCCGACGGCGGCCGGGCGGCCGCGGTCGGGGCGCCGGTGTCGGCGACCCTGGGGTGGCTGGTCGCGCTGGGCACGGCGCCCGAGAGCGACGCGGTCTCACCGGGTGCCGTCTGGCTCGGCCGGGTCGCCGGCCTGGCCGTGCGGCTGGCCGCCCAGGGCCGCATGGTCCCGCAGCTGGAGCGCCTGGCGGGCGGCAATGGTCAGCGCTCGCCGTTCGCGGTGCGCTGGGTGCCCGCGCGCATCGACGAGGACGAGCTTGCGGAGCTGGCGGGCACCCTGCCAGGCGCGGTCGCGGCCCTGGAGCCGCGCACGGACGCGCGGGCGTTCGTGCAGGCCGTGACCGCGGACCTGCTGGACGTCATCTGCAGCGACGCCGCCGCGCGCATCGAGGTGCCGGCGCCGCCCCCGCGTGCCATGTCCGCCGCCGACGTCGCCGAGGCCGTGCTGGCCCGGCTGGACGGCACCACGTTCGACGCCTCCCGAGCAGCGCGGCACCGAGCTCGCCCGCGCGCTGCGGCGCTGGGCCCGACGCGGTCACCAGCAAGCCCACGGTGCGCCTGGTCGTGCAGCCTCGACCCGCCCGACGAGGGCGACGCCTGGCACCTGCGCACGCTGGTCGCCGGCGGGTCGCAGCCAGCTCCAGCGCGTCGAGGCGGCCATGGCGAACGCCTCGGAGTCCCGGCGCGACGTCCATCAAGCGCGAGCTCGACCGGCTGGAGCGCTCTACCCGGCGCTGCTGCGCAGCCGCAGCCGCCGCCGCGGCGAGGTCATCCTCAGCCAGGACGAGGCCTGGGAGCTCATGTCCTCGACCGGCCCGCATGCTGGTGGCCGCCGGCTTCGACGTGCGCGTGCCGCCGCTGTCAGCGGCGCAAGGCCACCGCCGATCGCTGCGCCTGACCTCGACCGAGGCGCAGGAGTCGGTGGTCGGCGCGCAGCAGCTCACCACGGTGCGCTGGTCGGCGGTCTTCGACGACGTCGAGCTCACCGCCGAGGACATCCGCAGGCTCGCCACGCGAGGCCCGGCCGCTGGTCAAGGCCCACGGGCGCTGGGTCGAGCTGGACCACGCCGACCTCCAGGCTGCCGCCGCAGGCCCTCGAGGAGCGCGCGCAGACCGCACCCGTCTCACCGGCGCCGAGATGCTGCGCCACGCGCTGGGCCTCGAGGGCTCGCCGCTCTCGGGCGGCGTCGACGTCGCCGGCGAGGGCTGGGCGGCGGACCTGCTGCGCAGCGCCCGCAGAGTCCCCGAGGAGCTGACCGACGACGCCGGAGGGCTTCCGCGGCGAGCTGCGCTCGCTACCAGGCCGACGCCCTGGTGTGGCTGCAGTTCCTCGACGGTGCCGGCCTCGGCGGCTGCCTGGCGCTGGACATGGGCCTGGGCAAGACCCCCACGATGCTCGCGCACCTGCGCGGCACGCGCGACGACGGTCCCGCGCTGGTCGATCGCGCCGCCCGCCGTGGTCGGCAACTGGGCCGCGGAGGCGCGGAAGTTCGTGCCCGACCTGCGGGTGCTCGTGCACCACGGCGCGACCCGCGCCGAGCAAGAGGACATCGCCGACGAGGTCGCGCGCGCCGACGTGCATCATCACGACCTACGGCACCGCGGTACGCGACATCGACGCGCTGGAGGACATCGCCTGGGGCAAGCGTCGTGCTCGACGAGGCGCAGGTCATCAAGAACCCGGCCAGCGACACGGCCCAGCAGCTGCGCCGCCTGCAGGCGCAAGAACCGCATCGCGCTGACCGGCACGCCGATCGAGAACGGCCTGGGCGACCTCTGGGCGATCCTGGACTTCACCAACCCCGGCCTCGTCGGCGACCGCGCGTCGTTCGTCGCGCAGCTGTCGACGACCACCGAGGGCGCGGCAGCGCCGAGCAGGCGCTGCGCACGCTCAACGGCGTGCTGGTGTTCCGCCGCACCAAGGCCGAGCCGGCGATCGCCGCCGAGCTGCCCGACCGCATCGACGTGCTCGACCACTGCCCGATGACACCCGAGCAGATCGGCCTGTACCAGGCGGTGCTCGACACCCTCGTGGCGCAGACCGCCGACGAGGACGACGGCCCGCCAAGAAGGGCGCCGTCCTCGCCGCGATCACGGCGCTGAAGCAGATCTGCAACCACCCCGCCGCCTACGACGACGTCGAGGGGCCCGCTGGAGGCGCGCTCCGGCAAGCTCGCGCGCCTCGACGAGATCGTCGACAACGTCTTCGGCGCCGAGCGAGCGCGTGCTGATCTTCACGCACTTCGCGCAGTGGGGCGAGAAGCTCGCGACGTACCTGACCAAGCGCACGGGCGTGCCGATCGCCTGCTACCACGGCGGGCTCGCGCGCGGCGCCCGCGACCGGCTGGTCACGGACTTCCAGGCGGGCAAGGGCGCGCGGCGCGCTGGTGCTGTCGCTGAAGGCGGGCGGCACCGGCCTGAACCTCACCGCGGCCAGCCACGTCGTGCTCTACGACCGCTGGTGGAACCCCGCCGTCGAGGACCAGGCCCGCGACCGCGCGTGGCGCATCGGCCAGAACAACAAGGTCGTCGCGCACCGCCTCGTGTGCCCCGGCACCGTCGACGAGCGCGTCGAGGAGGTGGTCGCCGGCAAGCGCCGCATCGCCGACCTCGTCCTGCCGGAGTCCTCGTCGGTCGACGACCTGCGACGGCGAGCAGCTGCGCGCCGCGCTGGGCATCGACCCCGAGGCCGTGCTCGCCGAGGACCTCGCGCGCGAGCCCGCGAGCGCTGGGGTGGCCGCATGAGCAGCTCGCGGCGCGGACGCGGTGGGCGGCGGGGCCGCAGCGGGCCGGAGCGGCCGCGGTCGCCGTCGGCGTTCTGGGGGCGCGCCGGCGCGGTGCCGGAGCGGCGCGGGATGCCCGACAGCGACGACCCGACCGCGGTCGTGCGGTCGCTGGGCCCGCCGCCGCTGCCCGGGCACGAGGCGATCGCCGAGCACTACTTCGACGTGGTCTACGACCGCGCGGCGATGCTGGCCGGCGCGCTGGCCGCGGCCGGTGGCCTCATCGGCATGGAGGAGCTGCAGCCTCCGGCCGAGTAGCGTCGGGCTGTGCGTGCAGGGGTCGTGGTCGCGGTGTGTCTCGCCGCGGCCTGCGCCGGTCAGGGCGACGGCATGGACGGGTTGGTCGACAACCCGGTGGACGACGCGCCCGCCGTCGAGGACACCCGGGTGCTGGAGGTCGGCACCTCGACCGTCGGCGAGCTCGAGGAGGGTGAGCGGGTCTCGCACCTGTTCCTCGGAGCCGAGGGCCAGCACGTGCGCGTCAGCCTCACGGCGGTGGAGGGCAGCTGGGACACGTTCCTGCGGATCTACAGCCCGGAGGGCGACCTGCTGGTCGAGGACGACGACGGCGGCGACGGCCTGAACTCGCTGGCGGCGCTGCAGGTGGTGACCACCGGCCGCCACCGCGCCGAGGTCGCGGGCTACAACGACAACCACGGGGGCAAGTACCGCCTGACGCTCGCCCTGGACCGCCCACCCGTAGAGGGCGAGGAGCTGCTGGCCGACGAGGGCCGGATCGACCCCGGCAACCTCGAGGGGTCCGGGTTCGGCTTCGAGGGCACGGAGGGCGCGACGGTGACCATCGCCGTGAACGCCGACGCGGCCGACCTCGATCCGGTCGTGACGCTCTATGGCCCCGACCGCCAAGAGGTAGGCCGCGACGACGACGGCGGCGACGGCTACAACTCCCTGCTCACCGCGACGCTCCCCGCAACCGGCACCTACGTCGCGGTCGTCACCGGCTTCAGCTCCGACGACATCGGCCCGTTCCGCATCCGCGTCACGGCGATGTGAGACAGGCAGGACAGTCAGCGCTCGGCGGTGTCGGGGTCGATGATCGCGGACACCGGGACCACGCTATCGACGGGAAAGCCACCGCAGCGGGCGTGCTCGCGGACCAGGTCCTCGTTCGGGGCCTGGTAGACGCAGATGATCTTGTCGCCAGCGACGTAGCTGTGGTACCAGGTCAGCTCGGGGCCGAGGTCCATGAGCACCGACACCGACTTCTGCGAGATCGCCCGCAGGTCGTCGGCGCTCAGTTCGCCGGCTCCGGGCAGGGTGCGCTCGATCACGTACTTGGGCATGGCCGCTCCGTTCGAGTCCCTGTGCAGCGCTCTGCTGCGGTGAGGCGACGCTACGGACGGGCCCTTCCCGATACCTTCCCGAGGTGGGCACAGCGCTCTGCGTCCAGCGGCTGGCCCCATGCCGCGAACGCCGAGGCGGCGCACCCCCAGGCCGTGTTCGCGGCGTCGACGTCGCCCTCGGCCGCCGCGACATGGCCCCGCGCCTCGTCCAACGCGGCGGTCCACGACGCCTCGCGCCAGAAGATGTCGACGATCGTCTCGGCCGACTGCAGCCACGCCCGCGCGCGCTCGGCCTCGCCCGCCGTGGCGCAGGCAATCGCTGCCGGCACCGACAGCGTCACGGAGCACGGCGGGCAGGACTCCATAGGCCCGCGGGCGCCGCTGACGGCCTCGTCCACCGCCGCCAGTGCTTGGGCGCCGGGCTGGCTTGCGCGGATCGCCGTGCCGTGGATGCGGTCCAGGAGGTGGCGGGTGGAGTACTCCGACGCGCGGGCAGCCTGCAGGGCCGCGCCCAGCAGGCGCTCGCACTCGGCCGGCGACCCGTGGAGCAGGGCCGCTTCCGCCAGCCGCTGCAGCGACAGCGCCTCGCCGCAGCGCATCCCGGAGCCGCGGTGCAGGTCGACGGCCGCCCGCAGGGCGGGGACCGCGGTCTCGCGGTCGCCGGCCAGCAGCAGCGCCTCGCCCTCCAGCGTCCAGGCGAACGCCTCCGCCCGAGTGTTGCCGCTGGCGCCCGCGCGGGCACGGAGCCCTGCGGTGAACTCCACGATCTCCGGGTAGGGCACAGACCCGTAGAGGTAGGACTCGGCCGCGCAGACGTGGCCGTCCATGACCACGGCCGCGACCTCCGGCAGCAGCTCGCGGTCGAAGAGGTCGAGCTCCAGCTGCTGGGGCCAGCGCCCGCGCTCGTGCGCGACCATGCCCAGCAGCATCGTGACGTCCACGAACCCGTCGAGGTCGGCCGCGACCTGGGCGAGTCGGCGCGCGTCGCGGGCGTCGGCCTCGGCGCCGTCGAGGTCGCCGACGAACACGCTGGCCAGCCCGCGGTTGACGAGGAGCCGTACGCGTGCGGCGTCGTCCGGCGCCTCCGCCCCGTCCAGCACGTCCAGCGCGCCGACAGGGTCTCCCGCAGCCACCTGCGCCCGAGCGCGGCGGATGCGCACCCGCTCCCGCGCCGGGCCGTCCAGCGCGGACTGGGCGACCGCGAACGCGGTGAGGGCCCGCGGGTCGCCCAGCCCGTGCAGCGCGTCGGCCCGCAGCTCGAGCAGGGTGGCGTCGCGCGGCGCGACCTCCAGGCCGCGCTCCACCAGGGCCAGCGCGTCGCGGTGCGCGCCCAGGCGCACGAGGTCAGAACCAGCCCGGCGCAGCGCCGGCAACGCCAGCTGCTGCGCGCCCGCGGCGAGGAAGGCCGTCGCGACGCGGGTCGCGGGCGCGCCGGCGGCCTCCAGGCCCTGAGCCAGCCGCAGCCGTGCCGCCGCCGCCTCCCGCTCCGGCTGCCCGTGCGCCAGCGCGTCGCGGATCAGCGCGTGGCGGAACGCGAACGTGGCGCCCTCGTCGAGCAGCAGCCCGGCGGCCGCGCCGTGCTGCAGCACCGCGGGCGCCGACTCGGGATCGATGTCCATGACCAGCGCGGCCTCGTCGGCGGTCAGCGGCTCGCCCGTGGCGGCCAGGCGCCGAAGCGCCTCGCGCTCCGGGCGCGGGACGTCGGCGAGACGGGCGTGCACCGCCTCCTGCAGACCCGTCGGCCTGTCGCCCTCGCGGTCGCGGGTGACCGCCAGCGCCAGCTCGACCGTCAGCAGGGGATGACCCGCGGCCAGCTGCCACAGCAGCTCGCACTCCTCGGGGTTGAGAGCGTCCCCGGCGGCTTGGGCGGCGGCGGCCTCCGCCTCGCGCCGGGTCAGCGGCCCGAGCTCCAGCTCGATCGGGCGCAGGGCGTTCACGGCGGCGGCCAGCAGGTCGGGCCAGTCGCGCGGGCGCACCGCGGCGACCACGGCCATGCCGCGGGGCGACGGGGCAGCGCCCAGATGCGTCACGAGGTCGAGCGTCGCGGCGTCCGCGGCGTGGAGGTCGTCGACGGCGAGCACCGCGCCGGCGGGGGCGCCGGCGGGGCTGGGCGCCGTCGCGACGCGTCCCAGGAGCCCGAGCACGTCCTGGCGTGTCACCGACACCGAGTCGGGCCGGGGCTCGCCCAGCAGCAGCTGGTCCAGCACGGCGCGGTCGCTGGCCTCCAGCCCGCCGGTCAGTGCGGGCTCGCGCGCGAGCAGCCCCTCGACGGCCTCCGCCACCGGGCCGTAGGGCTGGACCCCGGCCCCGCCCCGGGTGCGGCCGTGTAGGACCCGCCAGCCCGCGGCGGCGGCCTCGTCGAGCAGCTCGGCCAGCAGGGTCGACTTGCCGACGCCGGGCACGCCGGTGATGAGCAGCGCGGCCGGACGGCCGTCGGCGGCGCGGCGCCACACGGCGCGGGCGCGCACGAGCTCGACCTCGCGGCCGACCAGCGCGACCGTCGCGGCGGGCTCCGCCGCACCCAGCAGCGCCCGATAGCGCGCCGCGGCCTCGGCGCTCGGGCGCACGCCCAGCTCGCGCGCGAGCGCTGCGCGCAGATCGTGGAACTGGCGCACGGCGGCATGCAGGCGCCCGGCGCGCTGGTGCTCGGCCATGAGCGCCAGGTGCGCGGGCTCGTCGGTCGGGTCGGCGGCCACCACCTCGGCCCAGCGCCCGGCCCCGCGCAGGAGCGCAAGGTGCACCAGGCGCAGGCGTTCGCGCGGTTCGGCCACCCACGCCTCGTAGGGGTGCTCGGGCAGGAGCTCGCCGGTGAAGCGGTCGGCAGCGCGCGCGCAGGCGTCGGCATCACCATCCGCCAGGGCTGCTGCGGCGGTCCGCTCGAACACGGCCACGTCGACCTCGCGCTCGGCCTCCGGCCACAGCGCCACCACGCCGCCCCGCAGCACCACTGCGTTCCGGCCGCCCAGCGCCTGCCGGGCGTGCGTCGCCGCCTTGTGCAGGTTCGCGCGCGCCGCCTCCGGCGCCAGCTGCGGCCACAGCGCGTCGAGCACCTGCTCGGTGGCCAGCCGCTGCCCCGGGGCCATCGCGAGCAGGACCACGAGCTGGACTGCCCGCTTCGTCGCCCAGGCGGACCCCGGGACCTCCCGTTCGTCGACGGACACGGCGAAGCCGCCCAGCAGCGTCACCCCGAGCCGCATCTGGTCATCCTCCGCGCGTGGTGCCAGCATGGTGCCCTATCCAGAGGCACGCCGACGACCGGGGAGGACGCCATGGCTGGGGTGGACGGCAGGAGCTTCGACGCGCCCGACGAGACGCGGTCGTTCGACAAGGGTCACATGGACGTCGTCACCGTGGGCGGAACGGCCGTCGGCCGCGCGGTCTTCGAGCCGGGATGGCGCTGGTCGGAGTCCGTGAGGCCGATCGTCGGGACGAACAGCTGCCAGACGGCCCACCTCGGCTACGTCGTCTCCGGGCGCATGCACGTGGTGATGGACGACGGCACCGAGGCCGAGGCCGGCCCCGGCGAGGTGTTCGCGATCGCGCCCGGCCACGACGCGTGGATCCCGGGCGACGAGGCCTGCGTCGTCATCGACTTCCAAGGCGCCGCGACCTACGCCCGGGGGTGACGCTCAGACGGGGGAGGGCCCCGATCTGCGCGCACGCATGCGAGTTACGGCACTTGGGGTAACCTTAACTCTGTGATCTCGCTGGCGCCGCTGCTCGACGTGCTCGGTGCCACGCGCCGGGCGGTCGTCGACCTGCTGCAGGGCGGGGAGCGCACGGCGGCCGAGCTCGCGGAGGCGCTGGAGATCACGCCGGCGGCCGCGCGCCGGCACCTGGTCGGCCTCGAGGGCGACGGGGTGGTCGAGGCGCGCACCGTGCACGACGGCGGGCCCGGGCGGCCGCATCAGGCCTGGCGCCTGACGCGCGAGGGGCGGCGCCTGGGCGTCGACCGCACCGACGAGCTCGCCAACGAGGCGCTGGAGTTCATCGAGGCTCAGCTGGGCCGCGACGTGCTGCGGCAGTTCCTGCGCGCCCGCGCCGACCGCGACGGGCACCGCTACGCCGACGCGATGGCCGACCTGGCCGACGCCTCCCCGCACGACCGGGCCGCCCGCCTGGCCGAGCTGCTGTCGGCCGACGGCTACGCCGGCACGCTGGCCCCGGCCAGCGCGCCCGGGGGCAAGACCGTCCTGACCCTCGTGCAGGGCCACTGCTCGGTCGAGGACGTGGCCCGCCAGCACCCTGAGATCTGCGCGTACGAGGCCCAGTGGTTCAAGCAGCTGCTGGGCACCACCCTGACGCGCAAGCAAACCATCGCCCGAGGCGCCGACGTGTGCATCTGCCACCTCGACGCTCCACCCGCCACAGTCCAAGGAGCCGGATCCCATGGCGACCCGAGCTGAAGACCTGCAGCTCGGCACCTACAAGTACGGCTGGCACGACGAGTCGCACTCGGTCTTCGAGCCCAAGAAGCGGCTCTCGGCCGACGTCGTCGAGGAGATCTGCGCGCTCAAGAGCGAGCCGAAGTGGATGCTCGACCTGCGCCTGAAGTCCTTCAAGCAGTTCCAGCCGCGCCCGATGCCCAACTGGGGCGCGGACCTCGGCGGCATCGACTTCGACGACATCTACTACTTCGTGCGCTCCACGGAGAAGCAGGCCAACACCTGGGACGACCTGCCCGGCGGAGATCAAGAACACCTACGACCGCCTGGGCATCCCCGAGGCCGAGAAGCAGCGCCTCGTCGCGGGCGTGGCCGCGCAGTACGAGTCCGAGGTCGTGTACCACAAGGTCCGCGAGGACCTCGAGCAGCAGGGCGTGATCTTCCTCGACACCGACACCGCGCTGCGGGAGCACGAGGACCTGTTCCGCGAGCACTTCGCCAAGGTCATCCCGCCCAACGACAACAAGCTCGCCGCGCTCAACACCGCGGTGTGGTCGGGCGGCTCGTTCATCTGGATCCCCGAGGGCGTCAAGGTCGACATCCCGCTGCAGGCCTACTTCCGCATCAACAAAGAGAACATGGGCCAGTTCGAGCGGACGCTGATCATCGCCGAGCCCGGCTCCTACATGCACTACGTCGAGGGCTGCACGGCGCCGATCTACTCGTCGGACTCGCTGCACTCCGCGGTCGTCGAGATCATCGTCAAGCCCGGTGCCCGGGTGCGCTACACGACCATCCAGAACTGGTCGAACAACGTCTACAACCTCGTCACCAAGCGGGCGGCCGCGTACGAGGACGCCACGATGGAGTGGATCGACGGCAACATCGGGTCCAAGGTCACGATGAAGTACCCCGCCGTGCACCTCATGGGCCGCGGCGCGCAGGGTGAGGTGCTCTCCGTGGCGTTCGCCGGAACCGGTCAGCACCAGGACGCCGGCGCGAAGATGGTCCACCACGCGCCCGACACCTCCAGCGCGATCATCAACAAGTCGATCGCGCAGGGCCACGGCCGCACGTCCTACCGCGGGCTGGTCGACATCCACCCCGAGGCGCACCGGGTGAAGTCCAACGTGGTGTGCGACGCGCTGCTGCTGGACGAGCACGCGCGCTCCGACACCTACCCCTACATGAACATCGCGAGGACGACGCGCAGATCGGGCACGAGGCCAGCGTCAGCAGATCGGCGACGAGCAGCTGTTCTACCTGCAGTCGCGTGGAGTCGAGGAGTTCGAGGCGCAGGCGATGATCGTGCGCGGGTTCATCGAGCCGATCTCCAAGGAGCTCCCGATGGAGTACGCCGTGGAGCTCAACCGGCTCGTGACGCTCAACATGGAAGGGTCGGTGGGGTGAGCGGGCCGAACTTCACGCTCGCCACCCTCTCAGAAGACGACGTCCAGGCGCTCAGCGAGCTCGCCGGCGACCCCGTCTGGCTGCGGGACCGGCGGCTGGAGGCCCTCAAGGCCTTCAGCGACCTGCCGTGGCCGACCAACCGCGACGAGGAGTGGCGCTACACCAACCCCAGGCGCTTCGCGCTGGACCGGCCGGTCGTCGGCGGTGGAGAGGCGGCGCCGCCCAGCGAGGGCATCGCCGCCACCCGAGGAGCCACGGCCAACGGCGCCCGCTTCGTCGACGGCGGCGTGGTGGCGCACACCTCCGACGGCACCGTGACCGTCGGGATCCTCCACGATCCCGAGCACGAGGAGCTCGTGCGCCCGCACCTGGGCACGGTCGTCGGTGCCGACGACCCGTTCCAGGCCGCGAACCTCGCGGCGTGGACCTGCGGCGTGGTCGTGCACGTCCCGCCCGATGCCGATGTCACCGAGCCGATCGTCGTGACCCTCCAGGTCGCGAACCCCGGCACGATCCTCGCCCGGGTCCTGGTCGTGAGCGGGCGCCACAGCCGCGCGAAGGTCATCGTCGACCACGTCGGCGACGCGCAGGCCACGGTCGTCACCGTGGTCGAGGCCGTGCTGGAGGACGGCGCGCAGCTCGACCTCGTCACCGCGCAGGAGCACGGCGAGCAGGTCGACCTCTACACCGCGCACCGTGCGAAGGTCGGCCGCGACGCGCGCTACCGCCACCTGGAGGTGACGCTCGGCGGCCGCACCGCCTACGTGCGCCCCGACGTGTGGCTGGCCGCGCCCGGCGCCGACGCGGACATGCTGGGCGTGTACTTCACGACCGAGGGCCAGCAGGTCGAGCACCGCACGCTGATCCACCATGACGCCTCGCACACCCGCTCGAAGTACGTGCACAAGGGCGCGCTGCAGGGCGACAGCCGCGCGACCTGGTTCGGCAACATCCGCATCGAGCCCCACGCCAAGGCCACGTCCTCCGACGAGACCAACCGCAACCTGATCCTCAGCGCCGGCGCGCGCGCGGACACCCTCCCGTTCCTGGAGATCACGACGTCCGACGTGCTCGCCTGCGGGCACCACTCCTCGGTGGGCCAGATCGACGAGCTCGCGCTGTTCTACCTGCAGTCCCGCGGCATCCCGCGCGCCGAAGCCGTGCGCCTGCTGGTGCTGGCCTTCTTCACCGAGATCCTGGAGCGCTTCGGCGACGCGGCCGCGACGCAGGTCGTGACGGCCGTGCTCGAGCGCGACATCGTCGGCGAGGTCGCGACCAGCCTCGACGTGCGCGAGGCCGTGCACGACCACGTCGCAAGGACCGCAGGCGCCTGACCATGGCTGAGCAGCTGGTCGTGACCCTCGAGGACCTGCCCCCCGGCACCGCCGTGCGGGTGGAGCTGGAGGGCGAGCCCATCTGCGTCGCGCGGCGCCCCGACGGCGAGGTCCGCGCGGTCCACGACACCTGCAGCCACGAGGAGTTCTCCCTGGCCGAGGGCTGGATCAGCGGCGAGGGCGTCGAGTGCGCCCTGCACGGCTCGGTCTTCGACGCAGACACCGGCAGGCCGCTCAGCCTGCCCGCCGTCCGCCCGATCCCGACCTACGCGTGCGCGGTGCGCGACGGCGGGGTGTGGGTCGACGGCGCCCACCAGACCAATGACGCCCCGGTCCCCCGGCACTGAGGAGCCACCCAACGATGTCAACCCTTGAGATCGTCGAACTGAAGGTCTCGGTCGAGGACACCCCGATCCTCGACGGCCTGACGCTGACGGTGAAGGCCGGCGAGACGCACGCGCTCATGGGCCCCAACGGCTCGGGCAAGTCGACGCTGGCCTACGCGGTCGCGGGCCATCCCGCGTACACCGTCACCGGCGGCCAGGTGCTGGTCGACGGCACCGACGTCACCGTGTTGCGGCCCGACGAGCGCGCCAAGCTCGGGCTCTTCCTCGCGATGCAGTACCCGACCGAGATCCCCGGCGTCAGCCTCACGAACTTCCTGCGCACCGCCGTGAACGCGACCAGCGAGCAGGACGTCCCCGTGCGCGCGTTCCTGCAGCAGCTCAAGGCCGGCATGGCCGAGCTGGAGATGGACGAGGCCTTCCTGTCGCGCAACGTCAACGAGGGGTTCTCGGGCGGCGAGAAGAAGCGCTTCGAGATCCTGCAGATGGCCCTGCTGAAGCCGCGCCTGGCGATCCTCGACGAGACCGATTCGGGCCTGGACATCGACGCGCTCCGCGTGGTCGCCGAGGGCGTCAACAAGCTGCGCGGCCCCGACCTCGGCGTGCTGCTGATCACCCACTACACCCGGATCCTGCGCTACATCACCCCCGACCACGTCCACGTGATGGTCGCCGGCCGGATCGTGGCTTCCGGAGGCCCGGAGCTGGCCGAGCAGCTCGAGGCCGAGGGCTACGAGCGCTTCCGCCCGGCGGCGGCGTAGCGGCCGCGAGAAGAGGAGCCCTGACCATGGCGCGCGTAGCGGTCGCTTCGCTGGTGGCGTTGCTCGTGGGCGTGCTGGCCGCGGTGCCGGCGGCGGGGCAGGAGCCGGCCTGCGTGACCGACCCGACGGGCGACGTCGACGCGGACATGCCCGGGGTCGCCGACGAGCGCGCGCCGCGGGGGGACGTCGTCGAAGCCTGCGCGACGTACAGCGAGACCTCGTTGAGCTTCACCGTCGAGATGGACGAGCCGACCGACCCCGCGACCGACCCGAACTGGGGGCTGTCGGCATCCAACGTGTGGCTCGACGTCGACGGCGACGGCGAGGACGAGTTCCAGATCAACTACGGCGCGTTCGACGAGGGGCCGCGCGTGTCGGTGATCGACCGGCTCGGCATGGTGCAGACGTGCATCCCGCTGGGGACCGGGTTCGACGGCACCCGGCTGGCCTTCGTGCACGTCCCGCCGTCGTGCATCGGCGCCCCGCCGCAGGTCGCGCTGTGGCGGGCGGGCATGTCCTACGGCGACGCCGAGAACGGCAGCCCCCGGTTCGAGGACGAGACGGCGCCCGCGGGGCCCCTCGTGCGGGCGGACACGCCCGAACCGGTCCTCGCGCTGGCCGGCGATGACACGGTCGACGCCGCGATCGCCTGGTCGCAGGCGACGGTGCCCGCCGGCGGAGCGCCCACCGTGCTCCTCGCGCGTGACGACGAGTTCGCCGATGCGCTGGCGTCGGGGCCGCTGCAGGCCCTGCTGTCGGCGCCGCTGCTGCTGACCGGCGGAGAGGCACTGGACGCGCGGGTGGTCGCCGAGCTGGAGCGACTCGGCGCGAGCACGGTGTTCATCCTCGGCGGGACGGCCGCGGTGTCGCAGGCGGTCGAGGACGACCTGCGCGCGCGAGTGGACACCGTCGACCGCATCGCGGGCGCCACCCGGCTGGAGACCGCCGCCGCGATCGCCGGCGGGTTCTACGCCGGCTCGCGGCGGGCGCTGGTCGTGCGGGCGTTCGCGGGGTCCGATCCCACGCAGGCGTTCGCCGACTCGCTGGCGGCCGGGTCGTGGGGGGCGGCGGAGCGCTTCCCGGTGCTGCTGACCGAGACGGCCCAGCTGTCGGCGGCGACCGCAGACGCGCTGGACGGCTACGACCGGGCGGTGGTGGTGGGCGGCGAGGCCGCGGTGGGCGGCCAGGTCGTCGCCGACCTCGAGGCCCTGGGGCTGGACGCCAGCCGCGTCGCCGGCGCCGAGCGCGCCGCGACGGCCCGAGCGGTGGCGGACGCCCTCGGGCTGCACGGCCCGGAGGTCGCGACGCGGGTCGTGCTCGTCGACGGGACCCGGGCGGACGGCTGGGCACCGGGTTTCGCCGCCGCGCTGCACACGTCGGGTGTCGGCGCGACCCCGGTCGTGCTCTCGTCCGGGGCGACGCTGCCCGCCGCGACCGAGGCATGGCTCAGCGGTCACGGCGCGGGCGACCCCCCGACCCTCGTGTGCGCACCGTTCGTCGCCGCAGCGGCCTGCGAGACCGCGGCGGCGCTGCTCGCTAGCCTTGGGCCCGGAAGCAGGTGAGGACGATGACGTTCGACGCCAGGCTGGTGCGCAAGGACTTTCCGATCCTCGAGCGGACGGTCCACGGGCGCCCGCTGGTCTACCTCGACTCCGCCGCGTCCAGCCAGAAGCCCACCGCGGTGCTGGACGCCATCCGGGAGTTCTACGAGCGCCACAACACCAACGTCCACCGCGGCGTGCACCAGCTGGCGACGGAGGCGACCGACCTCTACGAGGCCGCGCGCGAGAAGGTCGCGCGCTTCGTCGGCGCGGACCCGCGGGGTCTGGTCTTCACCAAGAACGCCACCGAGGCGCTCAACCTCGTCGCCTACTCCTACGCCCTGCGGCGGCTCGGCCCCGGCGACGTGCTCCTGGCCACGCAGATGGAGCACCACGCCAACCTCGTGCCCTGGCAGCTGGTCGCGCAGGACGCCGGGTTCGAGCTGCGCTACGTGCCCTGCACGCCCGACGGCCAGCTGGACCGCGTGGTGTTCGACGACATCGTCGCGACCGGGCGGGTCAAGCTGCTGGCCGTCACCGCGATGAGCAACGTGCTGGGCACCATCAACCCCGTCGCCGAGCTGTCGGCCGCGGTCAAAGCCGCGAACGCAGACGCGGTCGTGGTGGTCGACGGCGCGCAGAGCGTCCCTCACCTGCCGACCGACCTGCGCGCGCTGGGCGCCGACTTCCTGGCGTTCTCCAGCCACAAGATGCTGGGCCCCACCGGCGCCGGTGCGCTGGCCGCGGACCCCGACCTGCTGGAGTCGATGCCGCCGTTCCTGGGCGGCGGCTCGATGATCCGCGAGGTGACGCTCGAGGGCACGACCTTCGCCGAGGTGCCCCAGAAGTTCGAGGCCGGCACCCCGATGATCGGCGAGGCCATCGGCTTCGGCGCCGCCGTGGACTACCTCACAGCCCTCGGCATGGACGCGGTGCGTGAGCACGAGGTCGCCGTGCTCGAGGCCGCGATCCCCGCGCTGGAGGAGGTCCGCGGCGTCACGGTGCACGGGCCGAAGGACCCGGCCGAACGAGGCTCGGCGATCAGCTTCGCGGTCGAGGGCCTGCACCCCCACGACATCGGCACCGTGCTGGACCGCGAGGGCGTCGCGGTGCGCGCGGGGCACCACTGCGCCAAGCCGCTGATGCGCTTCATGGGCTGCGGCGCCACGACCCGCGCGTCGTTCTACGTCTACAACACCGTCGACGAGATCGCGCCGCTGGTCGAGGGCATCCGCGTCGCCCAGCGCTTCTTCGGGGCCTGACCGCGATGGGCCTGGAGGACCTCTACCAGGAGATCATCCTGGACCACTACAAGGCCCCGCGGAACCGCGCGGAGAGCCTGGACCCCCACGACGTGCACGTGCACCACTCCAACCCGCTGTGCGGCGACGAGCTCGACCTGCGGATGCGCGTGGGCACGGACGGGTCCCTGGAGGCCCTGGCCTACGACGGCGAGGGCTGCTCCATCTCGATGGCCTCCGCGTCGGCGATGACCGAGGCCGTGATGGGCCGTCCGCTGGCCGACGCCGACGAGCTGGCCGAGTCGTTCCGGCTGATGATGCACGGTGAGCCCGCAGCGCGCGAGGAGGACCTCGGCGACGGCGTGGCGTTCCAGGGGGTCGCCAAGTTCCCCGTGCGCGTCAAGTGCGCGCTCCTAGGCTGGATGGCCCTGAAGGACGCGATCGTCCAGTACCGCGCCGGCACGCGCGAGCACCGCGTCGAGCACGAGGAGGCCTGAGCGTGACCGAGACCCACGTCGACCAGCCGTTGTTCGCCGACGCCGAGGTCGACGACCGCGGAATCGCGACCGAGGACACGATGCGCACCGCGCTCAAGGCGGTGCTGGACCCCGAGATCGGCATCAACATCATCGACCTCGGCCTGGTCTACGAGGTGGAGGCCGAGGATGACGGCACCGCCAAGGTGCTGATGACGCTCACCTCCATGGGCTGCCCTCTCACGGAGATCCTCCACCAGCAGTGCACGCTGGTGCTGACCCGCCTCCCGGGCGTCACCGACGTGCAGGTCGACTTCACGTTCAGCCCGCCCTGGTCGACCGACATGATCTCGCCCGACGCCCAGGACGAGCTGCGCGCGATGGGCTTCAACGTCTGATGGACATCGGGATCCACCGTTCGGTCCCGATCCTTCCGACCACCGACGTTCGCCGGGCCCTGGCGTCCTACGCGCGCATGGGCTTCGACACCGACGAGTGGGACCAGGACTACGGCTTCGTCGGCTGCGGGGGCAGGGAGATCTTCCACCTGACCCGCCACGGCGTGCTGGACACGGCGGCCAATCCCGCCGCCTGCTACCTGTTCGTCATCGATGCCGACGCCCTCCACGGGCGCTGGGAGGCGGCCGCGGTGGAAGGGCAGCTGACCGCGCCCGAGGACAAGCCCTGGGGCCTGCGCGAGGGCATGTACGTCGATGCCGACGGCAACGTGCTGCGCTTCGGCTCATCGCTGCCGCACGACCACGACCACCCCCACGATCACGATCACGATCACGACCACCCGCACCCGCACGACTGAGGGAGCCGACTGAGCTACCCGGCGGTCTGCCAGAGGCCCATGAGGTTGCCCTCGCTGTCGGTGAAGTAGGCGGCGAAGCCCATCTCGCCGACGGGCTCCTTCGGGCGGACGACGGCGCCGCCCAGACCGGTGATGGCCTCCAGCGACTTGTCGATGTCGTCGACGTCGATCACGATCACCGGCGTCGTGATCGGGTGCTGGCGCTCGAGCATGCCGCCGTTGATTGCGCCCGGTTCCGTCGGCCCCTGGTCCCCCGAGGGCGTGGTGGTCGCCAGGACGTAGCCCATGCCCGGCATCGAGCTGAGCTCCCAGTTGAACGCCTCGCCGTAGAACCGCTGCGCCCTGTCCAGGTCGTCCGCGGGGATCTCGAAATGCACGACCTTGCCACTCATCGCGAGCCACCTTTCGGTTTGCACCGTTGCCCTCCGGCCAGCCGGATGCTGGCGGCTGCCGGGTAGGTTGGATGGATCATGGAACCGCTGATCGAAGAGCCGGCGCAGCTGACGCATGACGAGATTCGCCGGTACTCCCGACATCTCATCATGCCCAACGTCGGGATGGATGGGCAGGGGCGGCTCAAGGCCGCCAAGGTGCTGTTGGTGGGGACCGGGGGGCTGGGGTCGCCGCTGGCGATGTACCTGGCGGCGGCCGGGGTGGGGACGATCGGGCTCGTGGACTACGACGTCGTGGACGAGTCCAACCTGCACCGTCAGGTCATCCACGGGACATCCGACATCGGCAAGCGCAAGACGGAGTCGGCGCGGGAGTCGATCGCAGAGATCAACCCGAACGTCGACGTGCGCGTCCACGACACCCTGCTGAGGTCGGACAACGCGCTGGAGATCATCGCGCCCTACGACGTGGTGATCGACGGGACCGACAACTTCCCGACGCGCTACCTGGTCAACGACGCCTGCGTGCTGCTGGGCAAGCCCAACGTCTACGGGTCGATCTTCCGCTTCGACGGTCAGCTCTCGGTGTTCTGGGCCGAGCACGGGCCGTGCTATCGCTGCATGTTCCCGGAGCCGCCGCCGCCGGGGATGGTGCCGTCGTGCGCCGAGGGCGGCGTGTTCGGAGTGATCTGCGCCACGATCGGCGCCGGCCAGGCGACCGAGGGCATCAAGCTCCTGACCGGCATCGGGGAGCCCCTGATCGGGCGGATGCAGCTCTACGACGCCCTGGAGAACCGCTGGCAGACCGTCAAGGTCAACAAGGACCCCGAGTGCCCGGTCTGCGGCAAGAACCCGACCGTCACCGAGCTCATCGACTACGAGGAGTTCTGCGGCGTCCCCGCCAACGACCACGAGGACGAGGAAGCGGTCACCGACTGGGAGATCTGGCCCGAGGAGTTCGAGCGGATCCGCGACGGCGTGCGCGTCCTCGACGTGCGCGACCCCCACGAGTAGGAGATCAGCCGCATCGAGGGCGCCGAGCTCATCCCCATGAGCGAGGTCCCACGGCGCCTGGGCGAGCTCGACACCGCCCAGGAGATCGTCCTGTACTGCAAGACCGGCGTCCGGTCCATGCGCACGCTGGAGTTCCTCCACGGCATGGGCTTCCGCAAGCTCAAGAACCTCCACGGCGGCATCAACGCCTACGCCCGGCAGGTCGACCCGTCGATCCCCACCTACTAGCGCGCGTCGCCAGGACTGCGCCGTGACCTCGTTCGACCAGCTCATGGTGACCATCGGGCAGCTCGCGGCGCAGGCCGAGGCGCTGGGTGCCCTGGGGGCGTCGCTCGGCGCGCGGGTCGGAACCGCGGACGCAGACGACGCCGCGCGGGCGACGCTCGACGATGTCGCCCGTGCGCTCGGGGTCGACCCGGAGGCGCTGACGCTGGAGCAGGCGCGCGCCGGCGCGGGGTTCGCACGGGTCTTCCTCGCGCTGGCGCTCGACATCGTCGACCAGCCGGGCCGGGGCGGCGGCTGGGTGCACGAGGACCCCGCGATCCTGCAGAGCATCGGGCAGGGCTCGGCCGTGATCGCCGGTGTGATCGCCGCGGTCGCTCCGGAGCTGGACGGGCTGGAAGAGGCCCTGTTCCGGCCGGGCGCGGCGTTTCTCGACGTGGGCGCGGGTGTCGCGGCGCTGTCGCTGGCCCTGGCGCGGGCGTTCCCGGACGCCAAGATCGTGAGCCTCGAGCCGTGGGCCCCGTCCATGGCGCTGGCGCGGGCGAACGTCGCCGCGGCCGATGTCGGCGACCGGGTCGAGCTGCGCGCGGTCACGGTGCAGGGCCTCGGCGACCGGGCGGTCTACGACGGCGCCTTCCTGCCGCTGCCGTTCATCGCACCCGCGTCGGTCCCGGAGGTGCTGGCGGCCACCCGCGTCGCGCTGCGGCCGGGCGGGTGGGCGTTCGCCGGGCTCTTCGCCGGGCCCGACGATCCGGTGGCCCAGCGCCTCATGGACCTGCGCACGTTGCGGTCCGGCGGGTGGCCCTGGAGCCAGGACGAGCTTGTGGGGCTGCTCGAGGGGGCAGGCTTGGTGGACGTGCGCGCGCTGGCCCGCACGTGGCAGGTGCCGGTCCGCTTCGTGGTGGGTCGGCGCGACCCCGAGGAGACGGCGTGACGTCGGCGCGCAACGCACGAGAGGAGGCTCGGGAGGTCGCGGGGCCTGGCTACGACCCGCGGGTCCTGGAGCCGTCACCGCCTGCGGTGGGCGAGCCGCCGTGGTATGCCGACGACCCCCTCGCGGCGGGCGAACGCGAGCCGGGCTTGCTGCTGCTGTCGCCGCTGCCCGACGCGGATGTGACCTGGGCTGCCTTCGTCGCGGTCCGCCAGGAGTGGGCCGAGTGGGCCGCGCAGCGCTGGCTGGGCGCCTACAAGCCGTTGCATCCCGTGCCGGCGGGGTTCGCCGAGACGCGGCTGGCCCTGCACCGGCTGACGGTCGCGGTGCTCTCGCCCGCGCGGCAGCGCGGCGCGTCGGGGAAGATGGCGCTGCGCTGGACGCTGGGCGGCTTCGGCACGCCCTTCTTCGGGGCCGGCCGCCAGGTCCGCGTCCAGGACGGGCGTCTGGTCGTGCAGGACGGCGACGAGGCGGTGGACGAGCCCTTCACGACCTTGGGTGCCGCGGCCAAGCTGGCACTCGGCACGGCGCCGGACTGGGAGTGGGCGGCGGAGCTCGACGTGCCCGAGGCCCTCCCGGACGACGCGCGGCTGGACGTCGACCTGGCCGCGGCCGCGTTCCTCGGCGACTGGTTCGGCTTCGCCTGGTCGGTGCTGGAGGAGCTCCGTGCCGACCCGGCCAGCACCGACGCCAGCCGCGTGCAGCTGTGGGCCGAGCACTTCGACGCCGCCTTCGAGGCGCTGCCCGAGGGTGAGCAGCGCCGCGCCGGCTTCGGCGCCTCGCCCGGCGACGCCGCCAACCCTGACCCCTACCTCTACGTCGTGCCCTGGTCCTTCGACACGGTGACGCCATCGGAGCGCTGGAACGCCGAGAGCTTCCGCGGCGCGATCCTGCCGTACGCCGAGCTCCTCGCGGCGCCCGACCAGCGCTTCGCCGCGCTGGACTTCCTGCGCGGGGCACGCGACGAGCTGGCGGGCGGGCGCTAGCGCGCTCAGCGCGCAGGCTCGTCGGTGCGGCGGCCGCGCGAGACCGGACGCACCACGACCTCGGTGACGCGGTTGCGGTCCGTGGCGGCGACGACCAGCTCCACCCCGCCGACGGCGACCACGTCGCCGGGGACCGGGAGCCGGTCCAGCGCGCGAGTGATGAAGCCCGCGAGGGTCTCGTAGGGGCCTTCGGGCAGCTTGACCCCGACGAGCTCCTCCAGCTGGAAGGGGCGCAGGTCGCCCGGCACCTGGACCCTGCCGTCGGGGCGGCGGCGCAGGCGGCGTGAGACCCGGTCGGACTCGTCCTCGAACTCGCCGATCAGCTCCTCGACGATGTCCTCCAGCGACACGAGGCCGGTGACCGAGCCGTACTCGTCGAAGACCAGCGCGATGTGCTGGCGGCGGTCGCGCATGTCACGCAGCAGGTCCTGGATCCGGCGCGACTCCGGCACGAGCATCGCGGGACGGGCCAGGTCGCGGGCCGTGAGCTGGTCGCGGCGCGCGGGGTCCAGACGCAGCAGGTCCTTGGCGTTGACGACGCCGACCAGCTCGTCGAGGTCGGCGGTGGAGAACACCGGCAGCCGGGACCGGCCCGAGCGGGCCGCCGCGCGCTCCAGGTCCTCGACGCGGGCGTCCGCGGCGACCGCGACGATGTCGCGCCGCGGCACCATCACCGCCTCCGCGTCGCGCGCCGAGAGCTCAAGCGCCCGCGAGAGCAGCTCTTGCTCCTGGCCGGCGAGCGTGCCGGCCTCGTGGGACTCGCGCACGAGGAACTGCAGGTCGGTGGGGGAGTGGGCGGCGGCCAGCTCGGCCTGCGGCTCGACGCCCACAAGCCGCACGACGCCGTTGGCCATCCAGTTCAGCACCGCGATCACGGGCTTGGTCGCCACCACGAACGCGCGGAACGGGCGCGCGAGCATCAGCGCCGAGCGCTCCGGGTGCGCGATCGCCCACGACTTGGGCGCCATCTCGCCGATCACCAGGTGCAGGAACACCACGATGCTGATCGCGACCGCATAGCCGATCGGTACCACCCAGGACTCTGGGAGGCCGGTCCGTTGCAGGAGATCCTCGAGGACGTGGCCGAGCGCGGGCTCCGCGACGGCGCCCAGGCCCAGCGAGGCCATCGTGATCCCCAGCTGCGCGCCGGCGAGCATCAGCGAGAGCTCCCTCAGGCCCGCCAGCGCCGACCGCGCACGCCGGTCCCCGGTCAACGCGAGCGCCTCGATCCGCGAGCGCCGCGCGGCGATCAGCGCGAACTCGGCCGCGACGAACAGGCCGTTGGCGATCAGCAGCGCGATCGCGATCGCGAGGGCGGCGAGGCTACTCATCGGCCACCGGCTTGACGACGACCGCGGTCACGGTGTGACCGTCCATCGCGTCGACCGACACCGTCCCCCCGGGGACACGGATCGCGTCGCCGCGGCGGGGAACCCGGCCGAGGCGCGACATCACCAGCCCGCCGACGCTCTCGTAGTCGCCCTCGGGCAGCGCGATGCCGGTGTCGCGCGCGACCTCGTCGATGCGCATCGCGCCGGGAAGGCGCCAGCCGCCGTCGGGGAGCGCTTCGACCTCCGGCGCGGCGGGGTCGTACTCGTCCTGGATGGCGCCGACCAGCTCCTCGACGATGTCCTCCAACGTGAGGATGCCGGCGGTGCCGCCGTACTCGTCGACGACCACGGCCATCTGGCTGCGGTGCTCGCGCAGGTCGGCGAGGACGTCGGCCAGGGTCGCCTGCTCCGGAACGGCCAGCTCGGGCTCGGCGAGGTCCCTGACGGGGGTGGCGGCGCGGTGCTCGATCGGGATCGAGAGCACGTCCTTGGCACCGACCACGCCGCGCACGTCATCGAGGCCATCGCCGACCAGGGGGAAGCGCGTGTAGCCGGTGCGGACCGCGAGTGCCTGCAGCTCGCCGGCGGTGGCGTCCACGTCGATCGTCACGACCTGCGGGCGCGGGATCAGCACATCGGCGGCGCGGCGCTCGCGGAACTCCAGGGTGCGCGCGAGCAGCAGGGCCAGTGAGGGGTCCAGCGCGCCCTGCTCGCCGGCCGAGGCGATGATGTGGCCGAGCTCGTCGGTGTCGACGGCACCCGACAGCTCCTCGACGGGCTCGATGCCGACGCTGTGCACCAGCCGGTTGGCGGCGCTGTCGAACAGCCGGATGATCGGCCCGAACACGCGCAGGAGCACCAGCGTCGAGCCCGCCAGCGTGCGCGCGACAGCTTCCGGCTTGGCGATCGCGAGGTTCTTGGGGCCCAGCTCCCCGAGCACCATCTGGATCACGGTCGAGAGCACGAAGCCGGTGGCGACCGCCAGCGACGCGGCCGTGCCGGGCGGCAGGCCGGCACCGGACAGCACGGGTGCGAGCAAGGCCTCGAACGTGGGTCCGGCGACGTAGCCGACGCCCAGGGCCGTGACCGTGATCCCCAGCTGCGCCGCCGAGAGCATGAACGACAGGCGCCGCATCACGGTCAGGGCGCGGCGCGCCTTGCGGTCGCCGGACTCGGCCATCTCCTCCAGGCGCACCCGGCGGGCAGCCACTGAGGCGAACTCGGCCGCGACGCAGTACCCGGTGAGGGCCGTGAGCGCCACCACGGCCAGGAGGCCAACCCAAGGGTTCACGGCAGGCTCAACGAGGGCCGACGTACGTCACAGGCCTTCGCGGTCGCGGGTCGGTGACGGCGTCGGATCGGGCGTGGGGGGCGCCCCCGGACCGTGCTCGATGATGCGGGGTTCGGGGAGGTAGGTGGTCGCGTGGAGCTCGCGCTCCTCGCGGCCGTCGGGGTAGGTCAGGACGCGGGTGACCTCGACCGTGAAGCCCCGCGACCCGAACTGCGCCAGGCGCTGCACGCCGGGCGGGAGTTCAGGGTTCAGGCGCGTCTGCTCCTCGGGGTCGGAGAAGCCGTAGCGGTCGGAGGTCTCGGCCTGCACGTCGACGAACCTGGTGCCATAGAGCGCGACGGTGATGTCGGTGTCGGTGTAGGTCGCGCGGATCAGCAGGGCGCCCGGGGAGGTGTTGCGGAACTTCAGGTCGACCGGCGGGTCGAAGTTCAGGGTGGCCTCGCGGCCCGCGGGATAGCGGTCCAGGTAGTAGCTGTGGGCGCGGTGCTCGACCAGCTCCAGGCCGGCGAAGAACGCGGCGTTGAAGAGCGTGGTCGTGAACTGGCTGACGCCGCCGCCGATGGTGTCGACGAACTCGCCGTTCTCGATCGCGCCGCCCTGGACGAAGCCGTTGGCGCTGGTGCGCTCGCCCACGTGGCCGTTGAGGCTGAACACCGCGCCGCGCGGCACGATCGCCCCGTCGACGAGATCGGCCATGCGGTGGATGTTGGTCACGCGGCCCTCGCAGCACGCGTGCGCCGTCGTGAAGGTGGCCAGCTCCTCCACGACGCCCAGTGCGGCGGTTTCTTCCGCATCGCGCGCGGGAGGTACCGCGCGGCCCTCCAGCTCTGCGACGTGCGGCCCGTCGGAGAGCGCCAGCGCCAGCATCTGAGTCGCCGCGATCTCGGCGTCGAACGCGAAGCCGGGGACCCCCGCGGTGATCGTGACGCGGTCGCCGAACGTGTCGAAGCCCGCGTCGACCGGCGGGACGTCCAGGGCCGCGAAGTCCTCGGGCGTGAGGTGGGCGGTGAGGGCGTCGGGGTCCACGAGCAGCTCAAGGTCCGGGCCCGAGGGCCCTGCCAGCACGGCGACGCGCAGCATGGCGGCCACCTCGTCGGGGTCGAAGGAGAGCGTGGCCGGGCCGCGGTAGAGGGTCATCCGCGTGGCGGTGGCGGTCTGCACGGCGGCGACGATCGCATCGACGTCGGCGGCGTCGGTACCGACGACCTCGGTCGTGACCTCGACGGGGATCTCCACCTCGCGGCCGCGCAGCACCGCGCGGCGGGCCTGGGCGGCCAGGTCCTCGCCGTCCAGGAGCTCACCCGCGGCCGGCTCGATGCGGCCGACCTGGCCGCTGGTGAACGTGAAGCCGCCCGGCTCCGGCGGGGTCGTGAGGCGCCTGCCGACCTCGTGGACCCACTCCTCGAGCGCGTCGGCCTCCACGCGCTGCACGAGGCGCACGTCCAAGCCGCCGAACAGCGAGAGCGCGCGGTCGGTCCAGGCCGCCAGCAGGTTGGGCTGGCGGCCGCGGATCAGCGCGGCCTGCACGGTGGTCTCGACATCGAGCACGTAGCCGACGTCGGCGGCGGTGCGCCGCACGCTGCGACGACCGCGGGTCGCGACGACGGGGACGGCGGCGCGCTCCTCGGCCAACGCGGTGAGCGCGGCGCGCAGCTGCGCCTCGTCGCGGCTGGCGGCGGTGCCGGGGACGCGCAGCCCACGCAGCAGACCGTCGCCGGGGCTGCCGAGGAACCAGGCGCCGGTGACGACCACGGCCGCGAGCACCGCGATCACGGTGAGCGCGCGGCGGAGCCGCGAAGGCGGGCGCCGCCACGTGGCCCGCGCCGGTGCAGAGCGGCGCGGACGGCGGGCCGGGCGCGTCCGTAGGTCCATGGCGAGGTGTGCGAAGCGTACGGGGCCTGGCCGGCGCGCCGTGGAGGCGGTCGCTTGGCCTGTGGGCTACCCGCAGGCGTCGGGTACCACGGCGGAGCCGACGGGCTGGTCGTCGGGGGGCTCGGCCGCTGCGGTCGGGGGGGCAGGCGGGGGTGCGCTGAGGTCGGCATCGGGGCCGAGGGTCAGCACCAGCCCGTCCACGGTGTCGTCGACCGCGGTGATGGCCGGGGGGATCTGCTGTGCGACCAGGGCGGCGGCGGCCTCCTGGCCCGGCGGGTGGCGCACGATGGTCTGCTGCACCGGCGGGCTGTTGCCGATGCTGGTCACCACGAACCCGCGGGCGGCCAGGAAGTCGCGCGCCTGGGCGGCCAGCCCTTCCGAGCCGACGCCGTTGAGGACCTCGATCGGGACGTCGCCCGGCCGCAGCATCGTGACCTCGGGCTCCGCCGGCACGTCGAGGATCGAGGTGTCCGCGAAGCGGGACCACAGGACGCGGGCCTGGTCGTTGGGGACGATCACGGCGGCGCCGTCGACCGTGGCGAAGTCGCCGGGCGAGGTGTAGGTCGCCAGCCCCGAACCCGCCAGGCCACGGGCCGCGCGCGCGAGCTGCAGCATCTCGACGATCCCGAGGCCCGGGTCCGCGGTCACGGAGCCGCCCGCCGCGGCCGCGATGCGGAACAACCGCGGCACGTTGACGAGGGTGTTGGCCGAGATCACCTCACCGGCCAGCGACTTCAGGAAGCGCTGCTGGCGCGCGATGCGGCCGAGGTCGTCGTCGACGTGGCGGGCACGCACGAAGCCGACGGCCTCGCGGCCGTCGAGGACGGTGCACCCCGCGGGCAGGTTCACGCCGGCGAAGGCGTCCACGAGTGGCTGGTCGAGGAAGACCGGAACGCCGCCGACCGCGTCGACGATCCTCGCGAAGCCGAAGAGGTTGACCTCGGCGTAGCCGTCGATCGCGATCCCGGTGGTCTGGGTGACCGTCTGCACCAGGCACGACGGCCCGCCGACGGCGTACGCCGCGTTGATCCGGCCCTGCGTGCCCTGGCAGTCGGTGACGAGGAGGTCGCGGGGGAACGACAGGATCGCGGCGCGCCCGCCGGACGTGGACAGCAGGAAGATCGTGTCGGTGCGCTGCCCGTCGACGACCTCGGTGCCGAGCGCCTGCAGCTCTTCGGGTGTGAAGCCCTCGCGGCTGTCGCTGCCGACGACCAGCACGTTGGTGGCGCCGGGGGCGCTGGTCAGGCCTGCCACCTCGGTACGGCTGATGCGGCCCGCGGCGACCACACCGAGGGCGGCGGCGCCGACGAGTGCCACGACGGCCACCACCAGCGCCAGCGACAGCAGCGTCTTGGTGATCCTCCACCACGGGATCCGACGGCGGCGCCGGCCCCGCAGCACGGGGCTGGCGTCGTAGCTGGGCCGGTCGCCGCCCCAGCGCTCGTCGTAGGTGCGGTCCAGCTCCTCGCCGTCGCCGAGCAGCCGCGGGCCGAACCTCTCTTCACTCATCGCTGCCACCGTATATCCAGCGCTCACGCCTCCGGCGGTCCCCAGCCGCCGCCCCCGGGTGTCTCGACGCGGATGCGGTCGCCGGCGGCGAGGGCCCACGTGCCCTTGGAAGGGAAGCTCGCGCTCGGGCTCGCCGGGGCGCAGCAGCACGTTGCGGCCGGGGAGGCCGTCCGCGCCCCCCCCGCGGCCGGCCGGCGCGGTCGTGCGGCGCTCGGTCTGGAGGGTGAGGACGCAGTCCGTGAGGGCCTCGACCTCGCGGACGACACCGTCACCGCCCGGGTGGCGACCGGCGCCGCCGGAGCCCGGGCGCAGCTCGGCGCGGCGCACGCGCAGCGGGTAGCCGAGCTCGAGGGCCTCGGCCGGCGTGTTGCGCGTGTTCGTCATCCCCGTGTGCACGCCTGCCATGCCGGCGCGGCTCGGTGTGCCGCCCTCGCCGCCGGCGATCGTCTCGTAGTAGCTGAACGCGTGACCGGCCTGCGCGTTGCCCAGGAGCAGGTTGTTCATGGTGCCCTGGCTGGCGGCGGGGACCCGGTCGGGCAGGGCCTGGGCGAACGCCGCGAGCAGCACGTCGACGATGCGCTGGCTGGTCTCGACGTTGCCGGCGGCTGTCGGGGCCGGGAAGGTGGCGTGCACGAGGCTGGCCTCGGGGGCGGTGACCGACCGCGCGGTAGCAGCCCTGGTTGGGAGGGGCGTCGGGGTCGGTGAGCAGGCGTACGACGAACCAGGTCGCCGAGGTCGTGACGGCCAGCACGGCGTTGACGTTGACCGGCACCTGTGGGCTGGAGCCGGCGAAGTCGACCTGGAGGCGGTCGCCGTCGACGGTGACTGCGGCGCGGATCCTGGCGGGGTGGTCGAGCTCGAGCGCGTCCTCGGCGACGTAGCAGCCGTCGGGGATCGCGCGATCGCGGCGCGGACGCGGCGGTCGGCGTAGTCCTGCACGGCCTGCATCGCGCCGGCGAGGCTGGTGGCGCCGCCGAGCCGCTGGGTGACCTCGCGCAACCGGCGTGCGCCCACGTGGTTGGCCGCCAGCTGCGCGCGCAGGTCACCCCAGCGCTCGCGCGGCGTGCGCGACCCGGCGGCGAAGATGCTGAGGACGTCCTCACGCAGCGTGCCGTCGGGGTCGGTGATGCGCACAGGCGGGATGCGCGTGCCCTCCATCGCGATGTCGGTGGCCGAGGCCGGCATTGACCCGGGGGCGGCGCCGCCCACGTCCGCGTGGTGCGCGCGGTTGGCGACATAGCCGAGCAGGGTGCCGTCGCCGTCACCCACCGCGGCCACGATCGTCAGGTCGGGCAGGTGCGTGCCGCCGGCGTAGGGGTCGTTGACCATCGCCTGCTGGCTGGGCGCGAGGTCGAAGGCGTCGAGCACCGCGCGCACACTGGCCGGCATCGCGCCGAGGTGCACGGGGATGTGCTCGGCCTGGGCGGCCATCGCGCCGCGCGCGTCGAACACGGCGGCCGAGCAGTCGCCGCGCTCCTTGATGTTCGGCGAGGACGCGGCGCGGCGCAGGGCCACACCCATCTCCTCGGCGACGCCGGCGAGGGCGTGGCGCGCGATCTCCAGCTCTGCCGGCGTCATCGCGCGGCCGTGATCACGAGGTTGCCGTGAGCGTCGACCGCGGCGTGGTCGCCGGGCAGGAGGAGCGTGGCGGTGTCGGGCTGCTCGATGATCGCCGGCCCGCGGACGTTCGCGCCGGGCTGGAGGTCCGCGCGCCCGTGCACCGGGAGGTCGGCGGGGCCGTCGCCCAGGTCGGCGCGGCGGGTCGCGGGGTGCGGGCGCCGGTCTCGTGGTGCGGGCGGCGGTCCTCGCGGTCGCCGAGGTCCCAGGAACGCGGGAGCCGGTCGAGAGCGGCGTCCGCCTCGGCGACGACCCGGAGGGTGACGACCTCGACCGCCTCGTCGGGCAGGGCGTAGCCGTACGCGGTGCGGTGGGCCTCGGCCAGGGCCTGCGTGAGGTCGGTGGTGTCCTCGACGTCGACACGCAGCTCCCAGGATTGACCGGCATAGCGCAGGTCGGCCGCGCGGCGCGTGCGGACCGTCATGGCGCCCTGGCGCCGGAGCTCAGTTGCCGCCTGGGCCTCGAGCTCCCGCCAGGCGGGGTTGAGGTCGTCGTGCGTCGCGGCCATGACGGTGCGCGCGGCCTCGTGGCGGCGCGGCGCCAGCAGCAGCCCGAGCGCGGAGAGCACACCTGGCGCGGGCGGGACGATCACGACGCGGCAGCCGAGGTCGCGCGCCAGCGCCGAGGCGTGGAGCGGGCCGGCGCCGCCGTAGGCCACGAGCGCGAGGCCGGCGGGGTCGATCCCACGCTGCGTGGAGACCGTGCGCAGCGCCCGGGCCATCGCGGCGCGCACGACCGTGAGGACGTCGTGAGGGGTGGCCTCGGGCAGCGCAGCGAGGGACGCCGCGGCGGCGTCCGGGTCGAGGCGGATCGAGCCGCCCAGCACGCGGTCGGTGTCGAGGTGGCCCAGGGCGCAGTGCGCGTCGGTGACCGTCGGCTGCGTGCCGCCGTGTCCGTAGCAGGCCGGTCCCGGGCGCGCCCCGGCCGAGCGCGGGCCCGCCCGGAGCGCCCCCCCCGTGTCGATCCACGCGATCGAGCCACCGCCCGCGCCGACTGAGTGGATGCCGACGGCCGGCGTGCGCACGGGGACGCCCCCGACGACGGTCTCGTCCGCTTGCGCGGGTCGCCCGTCGCGGATCAGGCAGACGTCGGTCGAGGTGCCGCCCATGTCGAAGGCGAGGGCGTCGGGGAAGCCGGCCTGCGTGGCGACCGCCGCGGCGGCGACCACGCCGGCGGCTGGTCCCGACAGCAGGGTGTGCACCGGCGCCTCGGCGGCGCGCGTCAGCCCGGCGGTGCCGCCGCCGGAGGTCATCACCGTGACCGGGGCCGCGCCGACGCGGGCCTGCACGGCGCGGAGGTAGCTGCTCATCAGCGGGGCGACGGCCGCGTTGGCCGCGCACGTCGACGCGCGCTCGTACTCCCGCAGCTCCGGGAGCAGGTCGCACGACAGCGTGAGCGGAACCCCGAGCGCGGCCAGCCGGTTCGCCAGGGCCCGCTCGTGGCCGTCGCCGGCCCAGCTGAACAGCAGGCAGACCGCCACCGCCTCGGGCTGCAGGGCGGCGACCGCCTTCGCGACCCGGTCGGCCTCGGCGTCGGTCAAGGGCTGCAGCGGCGTGCCGTCGGGCAGCATGCGCTCTGCCACGGTCACGACCAAGTCGCCCGGCACCAGGGGCTGCGGCTTGACGACGGACAAGTCGTAGAGGGAGGGCCGTGCCTGCCGCCCGATCTCGAGGACGTCGCGGAAGCCCTCCGTGGTGACGAGCACCGTCCGTGCGAGCGTGCGCTCCAGCACAGCGTTCGTCGCGGTCGTGGTGCCGTGTGCGAGGTGCGAGGGGCGTGCCGCGCCGGCCACTCCCAGGGCCGCCGCGAGGCCGACGCTCTGGTCGTCGGGCGTCGTCGGCACCTTGACGGCGACCGGCAACTCCCCGTCCCACACGATGGCGTCGGTGAACGTCCCCCCGACGTCCACGCCTGCGACCACCACGCCCCCAGTGTCCGCGCTCCGGCCCCGCTGGCGGGCGGTGACGTGAGGAGCGACTCAGCTACTCAGCGGGCCTGGCGGTCGTCGCGCCGGTCGCCGCGCCGGTCCTGGCGGCGGTCGATGCCGTTGGAGACCACCTTGACCGTGGCGACGGTCGTGACGGCGCGGGCGACAGGGGCGCCGACCACGCCCCGTCGGGCGGCGCGTGCGGGACGCATCGGCATCTCAGGCTCCTTCGCTCAGGTCGCCGTACTCGGCTTCGATCGAGGCCACCATCGCCTGGATCGGGATCCGGCCGGTGGCGATCAGCTGCCCGCCGGCGCGTCGGGCGGCGGCCGCGAAGGGCGCCGCCCAGCGGTTCTCCCAGACGACCACACCGGCGGTGCTCCCGGGCTCCATCGACTCCGCGAGGTTGATCACGTCCTCGGCGGCGAGGAGCTCGGCGATCTCGAGCTCCAACCGCCGGATCTCGTCCAGCCCTTCGAGATCCTCGATCTCCAGCGCGTCGACCGAGCCGTCGTCGCCCTTGACCAGCACGAGCAGGTCCAAGAGCCGAATCGTCCCCGCATCGACGAGCGTCGCGAGCTCCTCGGCCATCTCACCCGTGAAGTTGCTTTGGCCCGCCGGGAACTCCACGACCAGGTAGTCCACCGGGCCGAGCTCCTCGAAGGGATCGTCGCTCGTCATCGCCTTGCTCCTCTCGAAAAATCGTTCACTCGGGTTCGGATTCCAGGGCCTGGCGCGCGCGTGCGTTGGCCTCCCGGTCCTTGTCGGACACCGTGGGCCACTGGAGGTCGAGGCCGTTGATGAGGTCTACCACGATCGCTGCGGTCATCGCCTGCATCACGTGCTTGTGGTCGGCGGGCAGCACGTACCACGGGGCCCACTCCGTGGACGTGGCGGTGATGGCGTCCTCGAAGGCCTCCTGGTAGGCGTCCCAATGCGCCCTCACGGCGACGTCGCCGGCGCTGAACTTCCACAGCTTGTTGGGGTTGTCCAGGCGTGCCATGAAGCGGCGCTTCTGCTCATCCTTGCCGACGTGGAGGAAGAACTTCACGATCTTGGTGCCGGTGCGGTCGAGGTGGCGCTCGAACGCGTTGAGGTCGTCGAAGCGACCTTGCCAGAACTCCGGGCCGCGGTCGCCCGGTGGCAGGTTCTGGCCCTCGAGCCACTCCGGGTGCACGCGGAGGGCCACGACCTCCTCGTAGTGGGACCGGTTGAAGATCCCGATCCGGCCGCGCTCCGGCAGGGCGTTGGAGATCCGCCACAGGAAGTTGTGGCCGAGCTCCTCGCTCGACGGTGACTTGAACGAGACGACCTGCACGCCTTGCGGGTTCACGCCCGACATGACGTGCTTGATCGTCGAGTCCTTGCCCGCGGCGTCCATGGCCTGGAAGACGAGGAGCACCGCATAGGAGTCGCTGGCCCAGAGGAGCTCCTGGGCGTCCTTGAGCTGCTCGATGCCCTCGGCGAGGACCTCCTTGGCCCTCGCGTCGAGCTCGTCGTGGGACAGCGACGCGTACTCGCCCCCGCCGCTCCAGCGCGTGTCGCGTGAGGCGAGGTTGGCCTTGGTGCCGGGCGTGACCCGGAGCTCGTCGATGATCCGCTGGCCTTCTGGAGCGGTCATGCCTTGGCCTCCTTGCTGAAGCGGCCGGCGATGAGCTTGCCGAGCTCGGCCAGCACGAAGTAGCCGAGCGTGGCGAGCAGGCACGCGCGCCACTGGTCTCCCGTCAGCTCGACCGTGTCGAAGATCCTCTGCAGCAGCGGGATGCTGGTGACGACGAGGGTCAGCGCCAGGGCGGCCAGGATGAGCATGTTGAACCTGCCGTTGGCGACCGTGGCGCGGCTGAAGACGCTGCGCCACGGGTCGCGCCACTCGAGGGCGGCGACGATGTGCAGCAGGGCCGTCGTGGTCATCCCCATCGTCGTGGCGACCGCGAGGTCGTAGCGGCTCTCGCCATAGGCCACGACCAGCAGGGTGCCGACGGCGATGAGCAGACCGGCAAAGCCCAGCCGCGCACCGAGCGCAGGGTCGATCACGGGCTGCTTGGGGGTCGGGGCCGCCGTTGCATCAGGCCGGGCGAGGGGGCGTCGAAGCCGAGGCCCAGCGCGAGCAGGATGTCGACCGCGAAGTTGATCCAGAGGATCTGCAGCGGCGTCAGCGGCACCCCGCTGGCGATCGCGAAGATCCCCGCCCCGACGAAGGTGAGGATGAAGCCCGCGAGCATGATCATCTGCACCCGGACGTACTTCATCAGGTTGTCGTAGAGCGCCCGACCACCTTCGACCGCGGTGACGATCGTGGCGAAGTTGTCGTCGGTCAGGATCATCTCGGCGGCGTCTTTGGTGACCTCGGTGCCGGTGATCCCCATCGCCACGCCGATGTCGGCACGCGTGAGCGCCGGCGCGTCGTTCACGCCGTCGCCCGTCATCGCGACGATGTTCCCCTGGGCCTTGAGCGTGCTGACCAGGCGCACCTTGTCCTGGGGGGCCACGCGGGCCACGACGCCGATGCTCTCCACGGCGGCGTTCAGCTCCTCGTCGGACATGGCGGCGAACTCGGCGCCGGTGAGCGCCCGGCCCTCGATCCCCAGCTGCCCCGCGATGGCGGCGGCCGTGGTGGCGTGGTCGCCGGTGATCATCCGCACGCGGATGCCGGCCTTCTTGCACAGGGCGATGGCGTCCCTGGCCTCCTTGCGCGGCGGGTCGACGATCCCGACCAGCGCCAGCAGGTCGAGGTCCTGCATCAGGGCGAGGAGGTCCCCCCTCGGGTCGAAGGAGGCGGGCTCGAAGTCCCGGCGGGCCACGGCCAGCACCCGCAGTCCCTCGCTTGCCAGCCGGTCGTTCTCCGCCACGACCTTGTCCATGGCGTCGGGCGTCATCGGCGAAGCCGACCCGTCGGTGTCGACGTAGCGGGAGGCCCGGGCCAGCAGCACGTCGGGCGCGCCCTTGATGAAGCAGCGCACGAGGGTCCGGCCGTTGTCCTGCATCTCGTGGAACGTCGCCATGAGCTTGTAGTCGGCGTCGAAGGGCACTTCGCCGAGACGGGGGAAGGCCTGCCGGGTCTCCTCGACGTCCAGTCCGCCCTTGGCGGCCAGGACCACCAACGCGCCCTCGGTCGGGTCGCCGATGCAGGCCCCGTCGCGGATCACCGCGTCGTTGGCGAGCGCCATGGGCAAGAGGAACGGCTCCAGCGGGGCGTCGCTGCT
This sequence comes from Euzebyaceae bacterium, assembly GCA_963829805.1. Taxonomy (GTDB): domain Bacteria; phylum Actinomycetota; class Nitriliruptoria; order Euzebyales; family Egibacteraceae; genus CAWHJR01. The sequence goes on along the minus strand of CAWHJR010000002.1, from coordinate 4,125,118 downwards.
GCCGAACACGCGGACGATCCGCCCGACCGTCGAGTACCCCTCGCCGTCGACGTGGAAGCGCCGGCCGACGACGATCAGCTCGCGTGCGGTCATCTGGTTCAGCGTCAGCGTGCCGGTCTTGTCCGAGCAGATCGCCGACGTGGAGCCGAGCGTCTCCACCGACTTCAGGCGCTTGACGATCGCGCCCTTCTCGGCCAGATCGCGCGTCCCGATGGACAGCAGCATCGTCACGACCGCCGGGAGTCCCGTCGGGATGGCGGCGATCGCCAGGCTGATGCCCACCAAGAACAACGACTCGAAGTCCTCGCCCCGCACCAGCCCCAGGACGATGATCAGCACGAGCGCCGCGGCGGCCATGATCGTGATCACCACGGTCAGCTGGTCGAGCTGCTTGGTGAGGGGCGTCTTCTCCTGCTCGACGCCGCTCAGCATCCCCGAGATGTGCCCGACCTCGCTCTCCATCCCGGTCGCCGTGACCACCATCTCGCCACGGCCGCGGGTCACCTGGGAGTTCATGTAGGCCATGTCGAAGCGGTCGCCCAGCGGGACATCGCCTGCCGCCACGGGATCGATGCTCTTGGACACCGGCGTGCTCTCACCGGTGAGCCCTGCTTCCTCGATCTCCAGCGTCGCCGACACCAGGATGCGGCCGTCGGCCGGGACCTTGTCGCCCGCCTCGAAGGTCACGATGTCGCCCGGCACCAGCTCCTCCGCCGGCACGTCCTCCACCTGGCCGTCGCGCCGGACGTTGGCCGTCATGATGAGCATCTGCCGCAGCGCTGCGACGCTCTCGGCGGCCTTGCCCTCCTGGTTCAGGCCCATGACGGCGTTGAGGACCGTCAGGCCGAGGACCACCAGGCCCGTCGAGAAGTCCTGCAGGGCGACGATGCTGACCAGCGCCGCACCGACCAAGACCAGCTGCATCAGGTCGCGGTACTGGCGCAGGAAGGCGCGCCAACCCGGTTCCTTGGCCTCCTCGGCCAGCTTGTTGGGTCCGTAGCGCTGCCGGCGCTGGAGCACCTCGGCGGAGCTCAAGCCGACCCGCGGATCGACGTCCAGGGCGTGGCAGACGGCCTCGGCTGTCTGGCTGTACCACTCCACCGGCCGCTCGGCCGGGGCCTCCGCAGTCGCAGTGGCCATCGTCTCTCCTTGTCTGTCGCCACGACTCGCAGCCCGTGCCGGCGCTGGCTCGCGTCTCGCAGGCGTTGCGTCGCAGCACGCTCGATCAGCAGCGAGAGATAGGCCGCACTCGTCCATGCCGAGCAGGCCGGCCGCGACCCCTCGAGCGTCGCAAGACCGCCACGACCTCGTCCCCACCCGCGAAGGGTGATTCGGCTCGGCGCCTCAGCCGGGCGCAGTCGTCGGGAACGTGTCCACGTCGCGGAGGGCGGGGAAGAGCCGCCACCAGGTGGCGGCGACGAGGAGCGTGGCGACCCCGCCCAGGACCACGGCCCCGGCAGGCCCGAGCAGCTGGCCGGCCACGCCGGACTCGAACGCGCCGAGCTCGTTCGAGCCCCCGATGAAGACGTTCTCGACCGCTAGCACGCGACCCCGCATCGCCGGAGGCGTCCACAGCGGGACCAGCGTCGAGCGGATGAAGACGCTGACGGCGTCGGCACCCGAGAGGAGCAGCAGCGCGGCGAACGCCACCGCGTAGTCGTCGGTCAGCCCCAGCACGATCGTGAACGCGCCGAATGCAGCGACGACGACCAGCAGGGTCCGCCCGATGCGCCGCCGCAAGGGTCGTGCGGCCAACGCCAGCGTCGCCGCGCCTGCGCCGATGCCGACCGCCGCGCGCAGCCATCCCAGGCCGACGGCGCCGACGCCGAGCTGCTCGCTGGCGATGGCGGGCAGCAGCGCCACCGCGCCGCCGAAGAGCACCGCGAAGAGGTCCAGCGAGATCGCGCCGAGCAGCACGGGCTGGCGGCGTACGAAGCGCAGGCCCTCGAGGGCGTCGCGCCATCCTGTCTTGGTGCCCTCGGCCGCCGCACCGTGACCCTCTGCCGGTTCGGCGGCGGCCTCGCGCAACGCCTCGGCCTGGACCGTGACCGGCACGCGCTGCGGCGCCAGGAGGCGGATCCGCAGGAACAGCACGGCGGTCACCGCGAGGAGGACGGCGGCGATCACGTAGGGCAGGCCGGGGTCGGCGGCGTAGAGGAACCCCGCCATGACCGGGCCCGCGATCAGTCCGATCTGCCACGATGCGGAGTGGCGGGGAACCAGCCACGGCACCCGTGCGGGCTCGACGAGGTCAGCGGGCAACGCCCGGCTGGCCGGGGCGGCGAAGGCCCGCGTCACGCCGAATGCCAGTGCGAGGGCGAACAGCGGCCACACCCGGGTGGAGCCGGAGCGTGTGAACACGAGCACCCCGACGGCCACGAGGGCCTGGCCGGCCAGTGTCGCCGCCACGATCCGGCGCCGGTCCAGTCGGTCTGCCAGGGCGCCGGTGACCAAGACCAGCAGCGCCGCGGGCAGGAACTCGGCCAGACCGAGGAGGCCCAGGTCCAGCTCCCGCCCGGTGAGGTCGAAGACCTGCTTGCCCAGCGCGGTCAGCATCGCGAACATCGCCGTGGCCTCGAGGAACGTGGCCGCGAGGAAGAGGCGGACCGAACCTGACCGCGACGTGATGGTGCGTGGTGGCGATACCGACATATCCTGCTCTCGCGGGCCCCTACGTACGACCGGTCGCCCGCACGCGGGATTCGCGGCGCGATTCATGCCGGCTCAGCGGGTGGACGGACACCCTACGGGTCTGACCGGCTCCCTCTCGAGACAGGACCAACCTCCCATGACCCGGACGCGCACGTTGCGGCTGCTCTCGCTGGTCGCACTCCTCGTGCTGTTCGCGGCAGCCTGCACGGGCGGCGGCGAGGAGCCCACGGCCGAGCCCGGGACCGAGGACGGCGCCGAGGTCGAGGCCACCGAGCCGGAGGCGACCGAGGGCGGGGCCACAGAGGCCGCGGCCGGCGGCGACGCCGAGGCGGTGGCGCAGGCCTGGCTGGAGGACAACTACGACGCAGCCGTGGTGGAGTCCCTGGAGCCCACAGGCGTCGACGGCGCCATGGGCGTCAGCCACGTGACGTACACGCAGACCGTCGACGGCGTGCCGGTCGACGGTGCGGAGATCGTGGTGCACGTGCTGGCCGACGGCACGGTGCAGAACGCCACCGACAGCCTGACCGACGCCGCGCCGGACGACGGGGCGCAGGACGTCGACGAGACCGGCGCGATCGACTTCGCCGAGAAGGCCGTCACGGGCGAGCCCACCGGCGACTCCGCGGCGGAGCTGGTGTACATCCAGGACGGCACCGACCTGCACCTGGCGTGGCGCGTCGACGTTGCGACCGACAACCCGGATGGGTCGTGGACGGTGTTCGTGGACGCCGCCGACGGCAGCGTGATCAGTGCCGAGGAGACCGCGACCAACCGCTGGGGCGGCCACCGTGGCGGGCCTTACGGCAACGGTCCCGCGGCGTGGATCGGTGCCAGCGTGGGCCAGGGCGCCGGGGTCGCGCAGGCCGCGCCCGGCGAGGACGCCTGCGCGGTCGAGGCCTCGCCCGGCGCGTGCATCTTCCTCGTCGACCCCCTCTACTCGGCAGGCCTGCAGGGGGCGGAGCTCACCGACCCCAACGAGGCCAACACCTACCTCACCCCCGTCGAGCTGCAGGGGCTGAGCGACCCCACCGTCCTGACCGGCGAGTACGCGAACGCCGCCCCGGACGGGTCGCCCGTCGAGCCGGTCAGCGAGGACGACGGCACCTGGGCGACGGGCCGGGCGGGGCGCGGTTTCGAGGACGCCATGGCCTACTACTGGATCGACTACACGCAGCGCCTGATCCAGGGCCTCGGCATCACCGACGTCCGCAACGAGAGCTTCCCGATCTTCCCGCTGGACCCCGAGGTGGTCGACAACGCCTTCTACTCGCCGGCTGAGCAGGCGGTCCACATGGGTGTCGGCTCCGATGGCCTCAACGAGTCCGAGGACGCCTCCGGCATCATCCACGAGTACGGCCATGCCGTGCTGGACTTCCAGGTCCCGGGGCTGCTGGGCGGTGCCGAGGGGGGCGCCTACCACGAGAGCTTCGGCGATCTGCTGGCGTACCTGACCACGCTGGAGTACCGCGCCGGTGACGCAGGCTGCCTGTTCCCCTGGGTGGAGTCGGGCAGCTGCCTGCGCCGCATCGACAGCCCCAAGGTCTATCCCGACGACCTCGAGAACGAGGTCCACGCCGATGGTGAGATCTACAACGGCGCGATCTACGACGTGCTGGTCGCGCTGCTGGGCGCCCAGGGCGTCGACATCGGCGACTGCGCCGGCAGCGACGTCTGCAACGAGACCCGCGACCGCGTCCTGGCCACGATGCTGGTCGGCAACGGCTACCTGCCCGACGACGCGGGGCTGCAGTCGGTGGCTGAGTCGTTCATCCTCGCCAACGAGGCCGCCTACGCGGCCGCCGACGCCGAGCTCATCACCGAGGCGTTCGCGGCCCGCGGCCTCGCGGGCGGCGGCGGCGACATGGTGGACCCGGGCGGCGAGCCCATGGGTCCGACCGGCGGCGTGTCGGTGGGCGTCGACATCGGCCACAGCTACCGCGGTGACCTCGAGGTCACGGTGGGGGTCACGGACTCCAGCCACAGCGACATCTGCGAGCCGCTCGTGCTCTTCACGCCCGACGAGACCGACGACGCGGACAACCTCAGCGGCATCGTGGACGTCAGCGACACCGACTGCGCCGCGCTGGTCCCGCCGGGACCGGAGCAGATCTGGTACCTGCAGGTCGTCGACACGCTCGCGGAGGACGAGGGCGTGATCCTCGGCTTCACGGTCTACGACGGCGACGTGCCCTACAACGCGCCCGGTCTGCCGCTGCCGATCGCCGACGCCGACCCGGCCGGGACCTTCGCGCTGGTCGACGGCTCCGGCGAGGACGTTGCGGCGCCCGGCTCCGAGACTGTCGGTGACCCGGTCTCCGGCGACGGCCCCTCGATCGACCTGGCGATCACGCACACCTACATCGGTGACCTGCAGATCGCGGCCGGTGTCGCCGACGCCGAGGGCACGATCATCTGCAGCGTCTCGCTGCAGGACACCGACCCGACCAACTCCGAGGCCGACCTGTCCGGCTCCGCGGACATGAGCGGCTGCGCGGAGTTCTACCCGCCCAGCCCCGACCAGCAGTGGTACCTGCAGGTCATCGACACCGCGGCGGTCGACGAGGGCACGGTCGACCAGTTCATGCTCAACGGGCCCGACGGCCAGACGTTCGACTTCGCGGGCGTCCCGGTCGACATCCCCGACGCCGACCCCGATGGCGTGGCGCTGCTGCTGAACGGCTCCGGCGGCAGCTCGGGAACGGCCGGCGGTACCGGTCAGGGCTCGACGATGGGCCTGCCGGCCGTGCAGGTCTCGATCACCCACCCCTACCGCGGCGACCTGGCCGTGACGGCAGGCGTGCTCGGCCCGGATGGCTCCCCGCTCTGCGAGGTCGTGGTGTCCACCCCGAACCCGGAGGACAGCGAGGCCGCCGTCGTCTCGGACACCTCGCTCGAGGACTGCGCCGAGTTCTACCCGCCGACCGCGGAGCAGCCGTGGTACGTGTTCGCGGCCGACACCCTCGAGGTGGACACGGGCACACTCGACAGCGTCACGCTGGCCGGTCCCGACGGTGTCAGCTACACCGCGGCGGACCTCCCGGCCGAGCTGCCCGACGGCGACCCCAACGGCGTGGTGGCGATCATCGACGGCTCCGAGGGCATGACCTCGGGCGGCGGCACCGGCGCGGCGCTGGTGTCCTACGTGATCTCGCACCCCTACGTCGGTGACCTCGACGTCATCACGGGTGTCGCGGACGCCAGCGGCAACATCATGTGCTCGGTGGAGATCGCGACGGCGGACCTGTCCAACAACACCGTGGACCTCTTCGGAGAGGTCGACGTCAGCGACTGCGTGTCCTTCTACCCGCCCAGCGCCGACGCGTTGTGGTTCCTGCAGGCCGTGGACACCGCCGAGGTCGACGAGGGCACCATCGATGCCGCCGTGCTGGTCGGACCCGACGGGCAGGTCTTCGCCGCCAGCGGCGTGCCGGCGCCGATCCCCGACGCCGACCCCACCGGCACCGCGGTGCTCATGGACGTCACCGGCTGAAGCCGGGACGTCAGTCGTACGTCGGTCTCGCGTCGCGCATCCGCAACAGGACCTCGGTGCGGCCGCCGCTGGGGTTGGTGAAGCGCGCCGAGCCGGCGATGCCGTTGACGGCCGGAGTGGCGGCGGCGTCGGCACCGAGCAGCTGGAACCCGCGGAGCACGAGGTCGCCGACCGTGAAGCGCAGGTAGTGGTCGGCCTCCTCGCGCGTCGGGAAGGCGGTGCGGCTGGGGGCGAGGTCGGGGGTGGCGTGCTTGCCCATGTGCACGACCTCGACGACGTACTCCATTCGGGTTGCTCCTTCGGTGTGTGCGGCTTGGTCAGGTCCTGAGGTAGGACGCGCCGTTGACGTCCACGATCGTTCCCGTCGCGAAGGCGGCCTCCCCCGAGGCGAGGAAGACGACGATGGCGGCCACCTCGTCGGGGGTGGCGACGCGTCCCAGCGGGCTCTGCGCGCGGATGGCGTCGCCGCGCGGGCCGGTCAGGTGGTCGGCCGCCATCTCGGTGTCGACGAAGCCCGGTGCGACCGTGTGCACGGTGATGCCGTGGGGTGCCAGCGCGACCGCGAGTGACTGTCCCAGCGCGTTGAGCCCCGCCTTGCTGGCCCCGTAGGCGGGGTGGTCGGGCTCCCCGCGGAACGCGCCGCGTGACGAGACGTTGACGATCGCGCCGCCGTCGCCCTGCCTGCGCATCTGCTGGACCGCGCAGAACGTGATGTTCGCGGCCCCGACGAGGTTGACGTCCAGCGTGCGGCGCCACGCCGCCTGCCAGCCCGCGTAGTCGACGCCGTCGATCGCCCCGTCGAGGTAGATCCCTGCGTTGTTCACCAGCACGTCCAGCCGGCCCGTCGCCCCGACGACGTGGTCCACAGCGGCCCTGACCTGCTCGGGGTCGGCCAGCTCGGCGCGGACCACCAGATGCCCGTCACCGGCCAGTGCGCCCAGGGTCGTCTCGGCCGCGGCGGCGTCCGTCGCGTAGTGCACCGCGACCCGCGCACCGGCCGCGGCGAACCGCAGCGCGCACGCGCGCCCGATCCCCCGCGACGCCCCGGTCACCAGCACCACCCGCCCGGCGAACTCCCGCGCCTCCATCGGCGCAGTCTGCCCGCTTACGCCGTGGGGCCGCCGTTGAAGCCGCCGGCGACCGCGGCCGCCAGGCGGACGTAGGCATCGCGGGTGATCGGTTGCAGCATGTCGAGCTGCGTGATCGCACCGGTCGCCAGCTCAGGGTCCCAGGGGATCTGCACGGTGGCGCGCACCATGCGGGCGAAGTGGCGTTCCAGTGCGTCGACGTCGACGGCGGTGCGGCGCGGGCGGACCGCGTTGATGACGACGACGGCCTCGGCGACCTGGCGGGCCATGCCGTGCTCGGCCAGCCACGACAGCAGGAACGTGACCGCGCGGCCGGCGTCCACGCTGGGGCCGGTCACCACCACCAGCTGATCCGCGGACTGCACGACCCCGCGGGTCGCGGAGTCCAGGATCCCCGTCCCGCAGTCCGCCAGGATCAGCAGGTAGTGGCGCGCGAGGAGAGCCAGCAGGCGCTGGTAGTCCTCGCGGCCCAGCGCACGTGACAGCCGCGGGTCGTCAGGCGACGCCACGATCTCCAGGCGGCTGGGGGCCTGGGACGTGTAGGTGCGCATCTCGACGTAACGCTCGATCGAGTCGCACCGCTCCAGGAGATCCAGCGCGGTGGCGGTGGTCTGCCGCTCGACCCGGTACGCCAGGCTGCCCGCGTCGGGGTTTGCGTCCAGCGCGACCACCCGATCGCCGCGGTGGGTCGCGAAGGTGTGGCCGAGGTTCACCGTCGTCGACGTCTTCCCGACCCCGCCCTTCGTGCTGACCACGGCGATCGTCCGCGCACCGTGCAACGGTCGGCGGGCGAGCTCGAGCAGCGCGCGCATCTCCTCGACCGCGCGGCTGTCACCCGGGTCGACCCGTCCACCGCTGGCCCGGTGCAGCGCCCGCCGCCATCCCCCGGCAGGCGGCGCGCCGCGCTGGTGCAGGAGGGCGTCGACCGGGTAGTCCAACGCCAGCGGGTGGATCGGCGCAGCGTCGCGCGCGGAGAAGGGGTCCCTGGTCGCCGGGGGCGGCGGTGGCACCTCAACCGGCACGTCGCGCGGGTCGTCGACCGGCCCACCCTCGCCGTCGACCGGCCCACCCTCGTCGTCGACCTGGGGGTCGGGGCCGCGATCCTCTTGCCCGCGGCCATCTGCGGGCGCTTCCTCGCTCCATGGCTGGGCGGTCACGCTTGCAGGCAGCGTAGCCCACAGGTGTCAGACCCGGCGCGTGACCCACGCAGCCGCACCTGATCCAAAGGCCAACACGTGACCTGTAAGTGGTGCCCAATGGCCGGTTTGGCGGAGGTCCACCGCGGGGTAGCCTCGCCCGTCCGGGGCGCCGTGGCGCCCCTGGACGGCTGCGACCGTGAAGGAGGTGGGGCGTTGGCAGAACAGGTCGACCTCTCAACCGGCCCCTGGTGGGCCGCTGACCCCTCACCGGCCACTCCACCATCCCCGTCACCCCCCACCCCCGAGTCCGCCCGCACCGCCGACCACCCCACCCGTGTCACCGACGAGCTGCCCGTCGGGGTGCCGCCCGTCCCCGGGTCCGCGGTGGGGCTCCCGGCCGACGCCGGGTCCGCGGTGGGGCTCCCGGCCGCCGCCGGGTCCGCTCCCGTGCCGCGTGCGAATGGTGTGGCGGTGCCGGGCGCCGGCGGGGCGGGGCAGGCGGTGGCGCTGTGGGTGCCGGGGCCGGCGGTGTCGGTCGCGCCGCCCGCGACCGCGGCGGAGTTCACACCGCAGCGGATGCTCAAGAAGCGGCGGCGGGCGCCGGCGGAGGGCTGGCGGCGCACCGTGTTCAAGGCCTCGGGCGGGCGGGTCAACGCGGGGCCGGGACGCGCCCAGCTCGAGCGCGAGGACCTGGCACGGCGCAGTGCGCGGCCGATCCTGGGGTCACGGCGGATCGCCGTGATCAGCCGCAAGGGCGGGGTGGGCAAGACCACGACCACGCTGATGCTGGGCCACGTGTTCGCAGCGGTGCGCGGCGACCGCGTGCTGGCCGTCGACGGCAACCCGGACGCGGGGACCCTCGGGTACCGGCTCCGACGCGAGACCACCGCCACGATCACCGACCTGCTCGCGGCGGCCGAGCTGGCCGGGCCTGCGGGCCTGCCCGCCTACGCCGAGGTCCGCGCGTTCACCTCGCAGGCGCCCAGCCGGCTGGAGGTGCTCGCGTCCGACGACGACCCGCACCTCTCGCGGGGCTTCGGCGCGCGGGAGCTCGTCACCGCGCTCGACGTGCTGGAGCGCCACTACAACCTCGTGCTGCTCGACACGGGCACGGGCGTGCTCGACAGCGCGACCCGCGGGTGCCTCGCCGCCGCCGACCAGCTGGTGCTCGTGGCCAGCCCCAGCCTGGACTCCGCGCGTGCCGCCAGCCTCACGTTCGACTGGCTCAACGAGAACGGGTTCCCTGACCTCGTCACCGATGCCGTCGCCGTGCTGAACTCCAACCGCGACCTGGAGCAGATCGAGATCGACCGGGTCGAGGACCACTTCGCCCGCCGGTGTCGCGCGGTCGCGCGGATCCCGTGGGACGAGCACCTCGAGGCCGGCGCCGTCAGCAACCCCGACTTGCTCGCCCCCGCGACGCGCACCGCCTACCTGTGCCTCGCCGCGATCGTCGCGGACGGTTTCGACCTGCCCTCGCGCCGCCGGCTGCAACGCGATCGGGGCTGACCGGTGCCGGGGGTCGTCTGCGTCGGTTTCCGGCCCGCGGCCTTCGTGCAGGGCCAGAGGGCGATCCCCACCTACGCCGAGGTCCGCCGCGAGGACCTTCCCGACCTCGTCGACATCGTGCGCGAGGGCATCGACCGCTATGGCGACGTGGTCGTGCTCTACCCGCGCTGGGAGGCCGAGCCGACGAGGCAGCGGCTGCGCACGCTGCGCGCTGCGCTGGGCAGCGGTCAGCTGGTCGGCTACGCCTCGCCCGTGGCGCCGCTGGCGGGCAGCGTCCTGGTGGCGCTGGTCAGCGCCCTGGCGTCGCAGATGCCGACCGGGATGCTCGTGCCGGCACTGCCGAGCTTGGAGCAGCAGCTCATCACGGTCACGTGGCTCTCGAAGGTCTCGGGGCTGTCGGAGCCAGCGCCGAGCGTGCTGCAGCACGCGCAGTCCTGGCTGCCCGGCAGCGCCTTCGCGGTGACGAGCTGGCCGCGGCCCGCGGTCAAGCGCCTGGTGAAGAAGGACGGCACGATCCCGCTGCCCCAGCCGGTCCAGCAGGTCGGCGTCGCGATCGCGGACTCCGGGGGCAACCCGGGCTGGGTGCGCGACGTGGTGATCCCCGCCCTGCACGGCCCGGTGGTCGTGCCGGTCGACCCCGCACCCCAGGCGCCGCGGTTCTGGGGCAGCGCCCACGTCACCGAGGTGGTCGTCTACCCCTTGGACGTCGACGCCACGGTCGCCGCGTTGAGCCGCGGGCGGACACCCACCCGCTGCGCCTGGTGCGCTCGTGAGGCCGCCGCCGGCACCTGTCCGTTCTGCCGCCTGCCGACCGTCGGCTCGATCGGCCTGGCGGCCAGGTCGGACGAGGATGCGAACCCGCCGGAGCAGGAAAAACTGCTGGCTGGGGCGTCCACGACCGGAGGTGCCCGGTGAACCCCAGGCAGCGACGCGGCCTGCTGCTGATCGGCGTGTCGGTCGTCGGTGCGGTGGCGGTGTTCCTCTCGGTGACGAACTTCGTCGCCGACGTGCAGTCGCAGGTCGGCCCGCTGAGCGCCGTGCTGCGCCTCACCAGCGCCGTGGCGGCCTTCCAGCCGATCCCTCCCGACGCGCTGGAGGTCGTGCAGATCCCCGACCGCTGGCGCCCGCCCAACGCGCTCGCGGAGGCGGGGGACCTGGGCGACCGCGTGCCGACCAACGACCTGCCCCCCAACACGGTCCTCCAGGAGGGCATGCTGCTGGAGGCCCCGGCGCTGCGGCCCGGCGAGCGCCAGCTGGCGATCCTCATCAACGCCGAGACGGGGGTCGGCGGCGTGATCGGCGTCGGCGACGTCGTCGACATCATCGCCACGCGCGAGGGGCAGCAAGACGAGCTGCCCACGGCCGAGATCGTCATCCAGGGCGCCCGCATCCTCTCGCTGGGCGCACCGCACGTCGAGGAGGAGACCACGGTCTCGGGCGGCTTCGCGCAGAACGAGGTCGTGCCGGTCACGTTCGCGCTGCCGCCCGACGACGTCCTGCGCCTGGCCTGGATCGAGAGCTTCGCGGTCAGCGTGCGGCTGGCACTGCGCTCGCCGGTCGACGAGGAGGTCCTCGAGCCCGAGCAGTCGCGGTTCGTACCGGTCGACCCGGACGCCGGGGTGGGCGGAGGATGATCGCGGTCGTCCTCGCCGTCGACGACGCCCGCTTCGCCACGGGTGTCACGGACCTGGCTTCGGAGTCCGGTGCGTTCACCGTGGCGCAGGTCGTGGCCAACGCCGGCGAGCTGATCGCCGCGATGGAGCTCGTCGACTGCGACGCGATCGTCATCCACGCCGACCTGCGGCCGCTCCCCGTGGTCGACCTGGCCCGCGAGATCGTCGCCCGGCGCCCTGACGTCGGTCTCGTGCTGCTGGCCGAGCGCGTCGACGCCGACGTCCTCCAGGCCGCGCTGCGCGCCGGCTTCCGGGGCGTCGCGCGCCTGCCCCTGTCGCTGGAGGACCTCACCGCCGCGATCGAGGACGCCGGCGGCTGGTCGCAGGCCGTGCGCTCGCGCCTCACGGAGGCCGAGCACGGCTCCACCGCCGCCCGCATGGTCGCCGTGGCCGGCGCCAAGGGCGGGGTCGGCACGACGACGGTCGCGGTCCACCTCGCCCTGGAGGCGGTGAGACGTGGACCTGACCGGTCGGTGTGCCTCGTCGACTTCGACCTGCAGGCGGGAGACGTGCGCAGCTACCTGGACCTCACGCACAAGCGCAGCGTCGCGGACCTCGTCGACGTGGCCTCCGACCTCACCAGCCGTCAGCTGGACGAGAGCCTCTCCGCCCACCCCTCGGGCCTGCGGGTGCTGCTGCCCCCGCCAGAGGGCGAGCGCGGCGAGGACGTCACGGGCGACGTCGCGAGACGCATCCTGGGCGCGCTGCGGACGCGGTTCGACGTGATCGTGGTCGACGTCGGCGCGACCGTGACCGAGGGCGGCGCCGTGGCGACCGAGCTCGCCGACGAGACGCTGATCGTCACCACCCCCGACGTGCCCGCGATGCGCGGCGCGAACCGCCTGCTGGCGCTGTGGGAGCGGCTGCGCATCCGCAAGGACCACGTGCGCGTGCTCGTCAACCGCTTCAGCCGCGACAGCGAGGTGCAGCCCGAGCTCGTCGCCCGCGTCGTCGGCGCGCCGGTCCTCAAGAGCACCCTGCCCGCGGAGTTCCGCGCGCTGGAGGCGGCCGCGAACACCGGCGACGCGACCCGCCTGGAGGACGGGCTCCTCGCGCGCGGTCTGGGCCGGCTGGCCGAGGAGGTGCGCGTGGCGCCGCGCCGGCAGGCCGCCAAGCGCATCCTCGGGGGCCGCCCGGTCGCGGCCGCGGCGCGCTCCGACGTGGGCGCTGTCATGGCCGAGATGGTCGGCATGACCGGCTGGATCCTCATCACGATGCTGCTGCTGTGGCAGCTGGGCCTGGCCGGCTACACCGCGGTGCTGGGCACCCATGCCGCGCGCGAGGCCGCCCGCGAGCTGGCCGTCTCGACGCTCAACGACGTGAGCCTCATCGCCCATCTCGAGGACGTCGCACGCGAGGACCTGCCGCGCAGCTTCGAGGACCAGCTGCGCGTCACGCTGCCCGAGGACGACCGCGTGCGCCTCACCCTCAGGGTCCCGGTGCTCGTCCCCGGCTTGTGGAGCCCGGTGCGGATCAGCTTCGAGCAGGAGACCCACCGCGAGGTGGCGATCGGGACGGGAGGCCGGACGTGAGGCGCGACCACGGCGCCGTGGCGACGGAGTTCATGGCGTTCCTGCCGCTCATGATCATCGCGGCGCTGGCGGCGTGGCAGGTGCTGATCGCGGCCTCGACCGCGAACATCGCGGCCAACGCGGCGCGGACCGGGAGCCGCGCGGCCAGCCTCGGGGAAGACGGCGAGGCCGCGGCGCTGGACGCCCTCGACGACTGGGTGCGCGACGGCGCCCGCGCCGAGGCCGGCCGCAACCCCGGCTGCGACGACGACGCCTCCGACGGCGGCACGCGCATCGTCGTGTGCCTGCACGTCCCGATCGTGTTCCCCGGCCTGACCGTCGACGCGCTGCAGGTCCGCCGCGCGGCCGAGCTCCCACCGATGTAGCGATGGGACTCAAGAACCGCATCAGCGACCGCAACGGCAACGGCGCGCGCGCCGCGCCCGGGCACGACCTCGACGTGCTGCGCTACCGCCGCCAGCTGCTGGAGGAGGTCGACCTCGCCGAGCTGGCCAACCTCACCGCCACGCAGAAGCGCGCCCGCCTGGAGCGCGTCGTCGGCGAGCTCCTGACGCGCGAGGGCCCGATCCTGTCGACCTCCGAGCGCGCCATGCTGATCCGCCGCGTGGTCGACGAGGCCCTCGGGCTGGGCGTCCTGGAGCCTCTGCTGGCCGACCCCACGATCACCGAGATCATGGTCAACGGCCCCGACGACGTCTGGATCGAGCGCGGCGGCCGCCTGCAGCGCATCGAGGTGCGCTTCACCGACGAGGCGCAGGTCTATCAGACCATCGACCGCATCGTGGCCCAGGTCAACCGCCGCGTGGACGAGGCCAGCCCGATGGTCGACGCGCGCCTCCCGACCGGCGAGCGCGTCAACATCATCATCCCGCCCCTGGCGCTTTCCGGCCCCACGATCACGATCCGGCGCTTTCCGCGCGCCTACACGATGGACGAGCTCCACGACGCCGGCTCCGTCGACGATTCCTTGCGGTGGCTGCTCGGCGCCTGCGTGCGCATCCGCTGCAACATCATCATCAGCGGCGGCACGGGCACCGGGAAGACCACGTTCCTCAACGCGCTCTCCGGCTTCCTGCCCGACGACGAGCGCATCGTCACGATCGAGGACTCCGCCGAGCTGCAGCTGCAGCAGCCGCACGTGGTCTCGCTGGAGGCACGGCCGCCCAACGTCGAGGGCAAGGGCCGCGTGACGATCCGCGACCTCGTCCGCAACAGCCTGCGCATGCGTCCCGACCGCATCATCGTGGGCGAGGTCCGCGGCGGCGAGACCCTCGACATGCTGCAGGCGATGAACACCGGCCACGAGGGCTCGCTGGCCACGGTGCACGCCAACTCCTCCGACGACGCGATCCTGCGGCTGGAGACGCTGGCGTCGATGAGCGAGCTCGACATCTCCTTCGCCGCGCTGCGCGACCAGATCAACGGGGCGATCGACGTGATCGCGCACCTCAAGCGCTACCCCGACGGCTCGCGGCGCGTCGCGGAGGTCGCCGTCGTCGCCTCACAGCGCCGCGAGGAGTTCCGCCTCCAGACCCTGGCCGAGTTCGCGATGGACCCGATGACCAGGGAGCGCGTGGTCACCGGCCGCTTCCTGCACCACGCGTTGCCGGCGTGGCTGGTCGAGCGGATCCACCTCGCCGGCGAGCCGCTCCACCCCGCCTTCGCCCAGGCTGCCGCCGTCCGCGCGCGCCACGCAACCGAAACCCCCTCGTCGGGGGCCGACGAGGGGTCCGCATGACCCCTCAGGGCATCGGGCTCCTCCTGCTCGCCGTGCTCGTCGTGGGCGTCGCCGGGGTGGCGGCGTGGGCGCGCGGCAACGCGCAGCAGGCCGACTTCGCACGCCGCAGCCGGCTGGAGGCCGACGTCGTCGGCGTCGCCCGGCTGCGGCTGACGGCCGAGCGGGCGCTGCGGCGGTTCGCGCCGTTCCGGCGGCTGGAGGACCGGCTGCTGGCCTCGGGGATGGGGACGAGCCTGTTCGACGCGGTCGGCTTCGCGCTCGCGGTCGCCGCGGTGAGCTACCTCGTGGGCGCGCTGGTGATCTCGCGCACGGCCGGGACGGTCCTCGCGATCGCGGGGCTGCTGGCGTGCGACCGGTACCTCGCGGTGCGCTGCAACCGCCGCGTCGAGGAATTCGTCGCGCAGCTGCCCGAGCTCGCGCGCACGCTCTCCAACGCGTCATCAGCCGGCCTGGCGCTGAGCAGCGCGGTCGCGCTGGCGGCGCGGGAGCTGGCCGAGCCCGCCAAGGGCGTCCTGCAGGGCGTGGTCGACGAGCTGGCGCTGGGCCAGTCCATCGACGGCGCGCTGCACAACCTGGGACGGCGGATGCCGTCGCGCGAGGTCGCGGTGCTCGTCACCACGCTCGTCATCCAGCAGCGCGCCGGCGGGGACACGGTCAGCGCGTTGCGCGACATGTCCGAGACCCTCGAGCGCCGCAAGGACCTGCGCCGCGAGATCAAGACCATCCTCGCCGGCGCGCTGGCGACCGGGTACACGGTCGCCGCGCTGGGCGTCGGGACGCTGGTGTTCATGAACCTGCTCTCGCCCGGGATCGTCGCGCGGATGCTGGACGGCTGGCTCGGGCGGATCGTGATGCTCGTCTCCCTGTCGCTCTTCGCGCTCGGGTTCCTCCTGATCCGCCGCATCACGAGGATCGAGTCGTGACGCCGGGGCTCGCAGGGCTGCTCATGGCGCTGTGCCTGGCCGGGGGCCTGGTGGGCACGCGCATGTTGCGCAGCACGCCGACCGGCGCGGCGGCGCTGGTCGCCGACAACGCGCGCGACAGCCGGATCGGTCCGCTGCAACGGCTGCAGCTCGCTGCGGGCCGCCGGTTCGCCGGCAGCGTGCTCGCGACGATGTCGCCGAGCCGCCGCGACGAGATCCGCCATCGCCTGGACGCGGCGGGCCGCCCGGACGGGCTGGACCTGCGCGCGTACGCCGCGCGCAAGGCCGGGCAAACCGCGGTCGGGCTGCTGGTCGGGGTCGCGCTCGCCGTGCTGGTGAGCCCGCTGCTGGTCCTTGCGACAACGCTGCTGGGCTGGGTCTGGCTGGACCTGCGGCTGCTGCGGCAGGCCAAGCAGCGCCAGGCGCGGATCGACAAGGACCTCCCGGACTTCCTCGACGTGCTGACGGTCACGGTCGGCGCGGGCCTGGGCTTCCGCAACGCGCTGGACCGCGTGTCCGGCGAGCTCGAAGGCCCGCTCTCGGAGGAGGTCCAGACCGTGCTGCGGCAGCTGTCGCTGGGCAGCAGCCGGCGCGCGGCGTTCGAGGGGCTCAAGGTGCGCAACGACTCCGAGACCCTCCAGCAGTTCGTCAGCGCGCTGCTGCACGCCGAGGAGCTGGGTGCACCCCTGGGCGACACGCTCTCCGCGATCGCCACCGACATGCGCAAGGCGTTCGCGCAGGACGCCCGCCGCCGAGCCGCCCGCGCGGAGCCGCGCGTCAGCGTCGTGGTCACCCTGCTGGTCGGCCCCGCCGCGATCCTGCTGATCGTCGGCGGCCTCTTCCTGGGCTCGGGGTTCTCCGGGCCGGCGACGCTCCTCGGTGGCAGCTAGCACCCCGACGCTCAACACGACCGCCGCGGCGCCGGCGGTCACCGACCCCGTGCGCGTGGTCGCGGAGCTCGGGCGGCTGTCGCTGAACTTCCGCCTCATCGCGTGGCTGCTGACCGCGGTTGCGCTGCTGGTCGAGCCCGTGCCGGGACTCCCGTGGGCGGTGATGGTCACCGGGCTGGGCGGCGTCGCGCTGCTGTGGCGCTGGGAGCGCCTGGCGCCCACGCTCATGCGCCACCCGGCGCTGCTCTTCGCCGACCTGGTGCTGGCGGTCGGCATCCTGCTCTTCGCCGGGCCGGACGGCCCGTTCGCGTACTACGTGCTGGGCACGGCGTTCCTCGCGGGCGTGGTCTACGGGTGGGTCGGCGGGATGCTGCTCTCGGCGGCGCTGGTGGCCGGGTACGCACTGGTCGTGAGCGTGCACATGGCCGCGGGACGAGTGGACGGCGGATTCCAGGTGCTGATCGCCACGCCGGCGCTCTACCTGCTCGCGGGCGCGGGCGCGGCCGCGATCCGCAACCTGCTGCTGCGCAAGGCCGACACCGAGGCCCGCCTGGACCAGGCCGTGCGCCTGGCCGCCAGCTCCGAGGAGCGCGCCCGCCTGGCCCGCGAGATGCACGACACGCTGGGCAAGACGCTCCACGGCATCGCGCTCACGGCCGCGTCGCTGCCGGGCTGGCAGGAGCGCCGGCCCGAGCAGGCCCGTGCGGTCGCCGAGAAGGTCGCCCACGCCGCCGAGACCGCCGCCCAGCAGGCGCGCGAGCTGATCGGCGACCTGCGCAGCGACCGGCTGGAGGGCTCGCTGGAGGAAGCGGTGGAGCGCAACGCGCGCGAGTGGTCGGCGGCTTCCGGCATCGCGGTCGACGTCGCCGCGCAGGCCGTCGACGGCGTGAGCGCTGGCGCCCGCTACGAGCTGCTCTGCATCCTCAAGGAGGCCCTGCGCAACGTCGAGCGGCACGCGGAGGCGAAAGGGGTCGTCGTGAGCCTGGAGCGCGACGACACCGATCTCGTGCTGGAGGTGCGCGACGACGGCCGCGGGGTGGACGGGCCGCTGGACCTCGACGCGCTGGCGGCGCACGGCCACTTCGGCCTGGTCGGCATGACCGAGCGTGCGCGCCGCGCCGGCGGGCGGCTGGAGCTGGCGCCGTGCGGCTCGGGTGGCACGCGCCTGCGCGCGACGGTCGCGGCCACCTCGGCCGCCGACATGGTGCCCACACCATGATCCGGGTGCTGCTCGCCGACGACAACCCCGTGATCCGCAGCGGCCTGGCGAGCCTGCTGGCGCTGGAGCCGGACCTCGAGGTGGTGGGCGAGGCCGCGAACGGGCGCGAGGCCCTCTCGATGGCGCGCGAGCGGCACCCCGACGTCGTGCTGCTCGACGTGCGCATGCCGCTGATGGACGGGCTGGAGGCCGCCGGCGAGCTGGCCGGCAACCGGCGCGTGCTGATGCTCACCTACGCCGAGGACGCCGCGATCGTGACCGCGGCGATCAAGGCCGGCGCGTCGGGGTACCTGGTCCACGGGCGCTTCACGCCGGCCGAGCTGGCCGACGCCGTGCGGGCGGTGCACGCCGGGCACAACGTGGTCTCGCCGGCGGTCGCGCCGGTGCTCTTCGAGGCGCTGCGCGGCGAGGGGGACGCGGCGGCGGTCGTGGCGACCCCGGCCGGCGACCGCGGCCTGACGGAGCGCGAGGCCGAGGTGCTCAACCTCATGGCCAAGGGCCTGTCGAACTCCGAGATCGCCGGCGAGCTGTTCCTCTCGGCCAAGACGGTGAAGAACCACATCAACCGCGCGTTCGCGAAGCTGGGCGTGACCTCGCGGGCGGCGGCGATCGCGGCTTGGCTCGGCACCGACGGCCGCCCGCACGCGGGCAGGTCCTTGGCTGGACCTTGGTGACCGCGCGGATTTGGGCCCGGCTGGGCCCGCCGGTTGGGCCCTGGGGCCCTGTCCGCGGGGGCGCCCCGTCCGTACGGTGCTCAACAGGAACCGACGCCCGTGGCGATGAAAAGGAGACCTCCGATGCTCACCCAGCTGACCTCCTGGCTGAACTACTGCAAGGCGCGGCTGGACCTCTCCGAGGACCGCGGCGCCCCGCTCGTCGAGTACGGCGCCCTCATCGGGATCCTCGGCCTCGTCGTCTTGGCGGTGGCCGCGATGGCGCCCGGCATCGGCACCCAGATCGGCGGCCTCATCCAGTCCGCGATCTCGACGGTGTTCGGCAACGCCGGCGGTGGCGGCGGCGGCTGAGCCGCAGCCCGACCGACCTCCCACTCACCGGCACCGCGGGCCTCCGGGCTCGCGGTGCCGCCGCGTGACCATGCAGGCCGATGCGCTCGACGCGCTGGCCGCGCGGGCCGCGTCAGGGGAGCGCGACGCGCTGGAGGCGCTGCTCGCGCAGATCGTGGACGGTGGCCTGGCCCGGGCGCCCGTCCGCCGGCTCATCATCGAAGAGGCCGAGGCCGCGGACGTCGAGCAGGACGTGCTCATCGCCGTGGCGGAGTCGATCGGTGGCTTCCGCGGCGAGGCGCGGTTCACGACCTGGCTGCACCGCGTGGCGCGCAACACGGCCGTCGACCATCTGCGCCGCCGCCGCGACGCGCTGCCGCTGGATCCCGAGGTCCAAGGCCCTACCGAGCGGATCAGCTCGCTGATCGCCAGCCGCACGGTGCTGGAGGACGCGCTGGCCGCGCTGCCGGAGGCCTACCGCGAGCCCGTCGTCCTGCGCGACGTCGCGCAGCTGCCGTACGCCGAGATCGCCGAGCGGCTGGACCTCAACCTCAACACGGTCAAGACCCGCATCGCGCGGGGTCGCGCGCTGGTGGCGGCGATGCTGGAGCCGTAGTGGCTGAGATCTTCGGGCGGTACCGGTCGATCGGGATCGTGGGATCGGGGGCGTTCGCGACCGTGCACCGGGCCCGCGACGACCGCCTGGACACCGACGTCGCGGTCAAGGTGCTGGCCGAGAACCACAGCCTCGACCCCGAGGTGCGTGAGCGCTTCATCACCGAGGGCCAGCTGCTGCGGCGCATCGACTGTCCTGAGGTCATCGCGGCGTTCGACCTCGGCGAGACGGAGCGCGGCCAGCCGTTCCTCGTGCTGGAGTACGCCGACCGCGGCGACCTGGCGACGCGCGTGCGCACGTTGCGGGACGGGGGCTGGACACCCACGCCCGAGGAGGTGCTGGCGGTCGCGCGCGCGGTGGCGTCGGCCTTGGGCGCGGTGCACCGCGCGCAGGTCGTGCACCGCGACCTCAGCCCGCGCAACCTGCTGCTGCGCAGCGCGTTGTCCCCCTCCCCCCCGGCCGGCCGGCTGCTCCAGGCCGACGAGCGCCTGGCGCTGGCGGACCTGGGGTTCGGCAAGGACCTGGCGGCCTCGACCGGGCTGACGGTCGGGGGTGGGACCTCCGGGTTCGCCCCGCCGGAGCAGCGCGGGACGGGGGTGGTGGGCGTGCGCTCCGACCTGTGGGCAGCGTCGGCGCTGCTGGTGTGGCTGGTCACGGGCGAGCCGCCCGGCGACGGCGAGTCGTGGCGCGGGGCGTTCGCGCCAGCGCCGTGGACGGCGCTGGGCGCGGTGCTGCGGCGGGGCCTGGCGGACGATCCCGCGCGGCGGCACGCGAGCGCCGAAGAGTGGCTGGCCGACGTCGAGGCCGCGCTGCAGCCGGGTGCGGCCGACCGCCATGCGCGCCGCGGTCGGGTGCGGCGCGCCGTGGTGCTCGGCGTCGTGGTGGTGGCGGCGCTCGCGGTCGGGCTGGCCGTCGGGCTGCGGGCGGGGGCGCCGCCGGTCGAGCAGGAGGTGACGCCGCTGGCGGGTGGGCTGGTGTCGACCGCTGTGGATCGCGGGGACGCGCACGTCGCGGTGATCGGGCCGACGCACATCGCGGTCGGGGAGGAGGCGACGTTCGTGGCGGAGCTGCGGGGCATCGCCGACTCGGCGTTCGTCGCGCCCGACGGCACGGTGCATGCCGGGGCCGCGGTGCTGGAGGTGACCGTGACCACGCCCGGGGTGGCAGAGGTGCGGTTGGTCGGCACGACCGACGAGGGCACCGTGCTCGTGGCGGTCCACGAGGTCGAGGTGAGCGGGTGAAACTTTCTCCCCATGCGGTGCGACAAACAGGTATGAGGTCCAAGACCCTGCGACCGCGGTGGTTGCCGTTCCTGCTGCTGCTCGGCCTGGCTGCGTGCACCCCGGCGGAGACGTCCAGCCCGCCGCTGGAGACCGTGGCACCGGCCGCAGCTGCGACCACGGCACCTCCCGCGACGCCTGAGCCTGAGGTGTCCGACCAGCCGGCCACACCGAGCGCGGAGCCGGAGCCGACCGCGACGCCGGAGCCGACCGCGACGCCGGAGCCGACCGCGACGCCGGAGCCGACGGAGGTGGCCCTCGAGGAGCGGTTCCGCGTCGACAGCAACGGCAACCTGATCCCCGACTTCGTCGAGGAGGAGATCGGCTACGACCCGGCCGTCGAGGGCTGCCAACCGGCGGAGTGCCTCGGCCCGGGTGGGGTCGACCCGCTCACCGCGGTGCAGCAGAACGTGCTGCTGATCCTCGACGCGTCGGGGTCGATGGCCGGCAGCGACGGCAGCGGGCGCACGAAGATGGACGCCGCACGCGAGGCCCTCACGCAGTACGTGCTGGGCACCCCCGACTCGCTGCCGCTGGGGCTGATGGTGTACGGCCACGTCGGGTCCAACCGCGAAGCGGACCAGGCCGCGTCGTGCGCCGGCATCGAGCTCTTCGCGCCGATCGGGCAGCTCACCGCGGCGACCGTCGACGCGACCGTGCAGCAGTTCCAGGCGACGGGGTGGACGCCGGTCGCGGGCTCGCTGCAGGCGGCGGCGGGCGCGTTCGCCGGGCTGGAAGGTCAGCGCAACCGCGTGATCCTCGTCACCGACGGCATCGAGACCTGCAACGGCGACCCGGTCGCCGCCGCCCGCGCGCTGCACGAGTCCGGAATCGCCGTCGTCGTGGACGTGGTCGGCTTCGACCTGGCGGAATCCGACGCCGCCGCCTTGCGCGAGGTCGCCGAGGTCACCGGCGGCACCTACACCGACGCCCAGACCGGTGCGGACCTCACCGCCCACTTCCAGAACCTGTTGGGGGAGCGCAACGGCCTGCTGGCGCAGCTGTCGTGCATCGTGAACTCCGGCAGCCGCCAGGACGCGTGCTGGACGGTCCGCGCCCTGGAGGCCACGGCGTACCTCGCGCGCGAGTTCGAGATCGCGTGGGCGAACGACCCGCGGTTGGAGCCGCTGCTCGCGCTGAAGGCGGCGATCACGGACTACGCCGACAAGACCGTCGCGGTGCTCGGGCGGCTCGAGGCGGATGTGGTCGTGCAGCTGCAGGAGGAGCTCGCCGAGGCGCAGCGCCGGCTGGATGAGCGCTACGGCATCACGGTGTCGGCGAGCTTCGACTGCCCGCTGGTGGCCTGAGCCTTGCGGTCAGCGTCAGCGGTCAGCCGACCAGGGCCCAGACCGCCCCGATGGCGACGAGCGCCAGGCCGCCGTAGAGGAAGAGCGGGATCGCGGCCTGGTGCACGTCGACCGGGCCGTAGGGGCGGCCGTCCACACGGTCGGGCCGGCGGGCGGCCGCGCGGTCGACCGTGCGCCACAGCAGTCCCGTGCCGGCCAGCAGCAGGCCTGCGACCAGCGCGATCGTCGGTCCCATCACTTGCCTCCGGAGCCGGGGCCGTCGTCGGTGAGGAGGTCCTCGATCCAGTTCAGCCCTTCGGCGAAGAGCCTTCCCCCGACGGCCTGGACGAACCCGATGCCCGCGGCGGTGAGGTCGTCGATCGGGGCCTGGCGCACCCAGCGGCCCAAGGCCGTGTTCCCGGCGCCGACGACCGTGCCCACGATGCCGGTGATGCACTCGACGGAGCCGATGCCGGCGTTCGCGCAGTCGCGGCCGGTGAGGATCGCGCCCGAGCCGAGCGCCACGGCGCCCGAGACCGTCGCGACCGTGCCGGCGCCGGCGGCGATCGTGCCGCAGACGGGCAGCGTCACGACCAGGGCGGCGCAGGCCCCGGCGCCCGCCGCCACCACGCCGGCGCCTGTGGCGATCCAGCCGCTGGCCGTGTTGACGACCTGCAACGCGCCCCAGGGGTCGTCGATGATCGCGTCGACCAGATCGGTGACCGGGCCGATCGGCGGCAGGACCGGGGTGATGGGCAGGCCGCCGAGCAGGTCGCCGACGTCGTCCAGGCTGGGCAGGGACACGTCGGGCAGGTCGACATCGGGCAGGTCGACATCGGGGACGAGGTCGTCGAGGTCGATGTCGGGGCAGAACGGGCAGGCGCCCGAGGGGTCGGTCGCGGCCGTGGGGCGGTTGCCCGCGAACGCGTACACCGACGCGTAGGGCTGGCTGCCGGCGGCCGAGACGGGGTCGACCTGCGCGAACACCCCCAGCTGCGGGTCGTAGGTGCGGGCGCGCAGGTGGAGGCGGCCGTCGGGGTCGGTGAGCTCGCCGCCGAAGCCGATCGGGTTGTCGGTGGCCTCGGGATCGAGGCGCTCCGCCTCGCGCGCGCCGAACGGGGCGTAGCGGTAGCGCCAGTCCGTCGCGCCGTCGAAGCCGGTGGCGGCGACGATGCTGCCCTGGGCGTCGGCGTGGAGGTAGGTCGCGGTGCCGTCCGCGTTCGTGAAGCCGAGGCGGCCGGCGCCGAAGCCGTAGGCGCGGCCGCCCTCCGACACCAGGCGGGCGTTGGGGGCGAGCTCGTCCCAGACGGCGCGCGCGTCGCCCGCTGCGACGCGGCGGCCCAGGCCGTCGTAGGCGTAGGTCGTCGCCGTGCCGCCCCCTAGCGGGGTGACGGTGGTGACCTGCCCGGCGAGGTTGGAGGTGTAGGCCGCGTGGGCGTCCTGGGCGAGGTTGCCGTTGGCGTCGTAGCGCAGCTGCGCGGCGCCGTCCGGCCCGGCCGCGGCGACCAGGCGGTCCGAGGCGTCATACGCGTAGCGCGTGGTGCCGTCCGGTGTGATGGCCAGCGTCCGCCGCGAGGACGCGTCGTAGCCGAAGCCGAGCCCGTCGCTGCCGTCGCACTCGCTGCAGGCGGCGACCAGCCGGTGCCGGGCGTCGTACGCGTAGGAGAGCGCGTGGTCCAGGTGCTGGACCGCCAGCGGGTTGCCGACCGTGTCGAGGACGTAGCCGACGGCGCTGACCGGGCCTGCGGGGCCGTCCGCGGCGATGCCGGTGAGGCGGCCGCCGGCATCGTAGGTGCGCGCCTCGACGACGCCGTTGCCCAGGGTGGCCGTCAGCAGGTGGCCGGCGGGGTCGTAGGCGTAGCGGGCGGAGAGCGCACCGTCGGTGACCTCCTCGGGGAGGCCGTCGGCGGTGTAGGTGGTGGTCTGCACGGCCTCGCCGAAGGTGCGGGTGCGCGTGCGGCCGACCGCGTCGTAGGTGTACGCGGCGAGCTCCTCGCCGTTGCGGGCGACGCGCAGGAGGCGCCCGAGGGCGTCGTGCTCGCGGGTGAGGGTGCCCTCGCCGTCGCGGATCTCGACGAGGTTGCCGATCGCGTCGTAGCGCAGGCCGACCGGCGGCGTCCCGTCGGAGTACGTCACCGCCACGACACGCCCCAGCGCGTCGGAGGTGAGGTGGATCGTGCCGTCGTCCGGGTCGGGTGTCGCGGTGCCTGACGGCAGGGTGACGGTCGTGACCCGGCCGGCCGCGTCGTGGGCGTAGGCGTAGCGCTGGCCGCCGGGGGCGGAGACCGCGACGAGCCGGTTCGCGGCGTCGTATGCGTAGCGCGTGGTGTCGCCCAATGGCGTGCGTCTCACGGTGACGTTGCCGGTCGCGTCGTAGGCGTAGGTCGTGGTGGCGCCGTCCGCGGCGGTGACCGTGGCGAGGTGGCCCATGGCGTCGTAGGCGTAGCGCGTGGTCGCGCCCGCGGGGTCGGTGACCGCGGTGACGCGTCCGACCGCGTCGCGCTCGACGCGCGTGGTGGAGCCGAGGGGCGTCGTGGCCTCCAGGAGGTTGCCGGACGCATCCCAGCCGTAGCTCCACGCCTCGCCACGCGGGTCGACCATGCCGATCGCGCGGCCCACCGCGTCGTGGTCGAGGCGCAGGGTCGCGCCACCGGGGGTGGTGAAGGTGTCGAGGTTGCCGCGGTCGTCGTAGCCGACGCGGGTGACGGCTCCTGCGGGGTCGGTGACCGCGGTGGGCCGGCCCGCGGCGTCGTAGCGCACGCTGACCCGGGTGTCGTCGGCGAACGTGACGCCGGTCACCCGGCCGCGGGCGTCGCGCTGCACGGTGGTGACGGTGCCGGCGCCGTCGGTGACCTCGGCGAGCAGGCCGGC
The DNA here is from genome assembly GCA_963829805.1 of Euzebyaceae bacterium. Lineage (GTDB taxonomy): Bacteria > Actinomycetota > Nitriliruptoria > Euzebyales > Egibacteraceae > CAWHJR01. Next base: position 4,100,205 of record CAWHJR010000002.1, on the reverse strand, counting down.
GGGGTCGTAGCCGAAGCGCTCGGTGACGCCGTCCGCCCGCGTGATCGCCGTGGGCCGGCCGCGGTCGTCGTACGTGATCGTGGTGGTGGCGCCGAGCGCATCGGTCGCCGCGACGAGGTTGAGGTCGGCGTCGTAGGTGAACGTGCGGGTCCCCCCGAGCGGGTCGACCCGCGCCACGAGCACCCCGTCCCGGTACACGTCGCTCCACGCCCCGCCCCGCGCGTCGACCATCGTCTGCGTCCGGCTCGCCGCGTCCCAGCGGAACGTCGTGCGGTTGCCGAGCGCGTCGACCTGCTGGGCGACGCGGCCATCGGCCCCGTACACGTTGGTGACCGTGGTCGCACCGCTCGCGTCGGTGACGGTGACCAGCCGCTGCTCCGCGTCGTAGGTGTACCGCGTCACCCCGCCCCTCGGGTCGGTGACGCTGCTCAGGAGCCCGCCCGTGTAGCGGTAGGCGATGCTGGCCCCGTCGGGCAGCCGGACGGCCGTCACCCGCCCACCGCTGTCGGCGTCGAACGCCACGACGCGCCCATCCGCGTCGGTCACGGCAGCAGGTCGGCCACCGGCCCACTCCACGGTCAGGCCATCGCCGGCGGGGTCGACCACCGAGGTGAGCCGGCCCGCGGCGTCGAACGCGTAGGTGACGAGGTCGGGGCGCTGGAGCCGCCAGCCGTCACCGTCCCGCGCCAGCGTCGAGCGCACGCCCCGGGCGGGGACGTAGGCGCCGGCGCGGTGGTGGTAGGTCAGGCGCTGGCCGGTCTCGGTGAGGACCGTCGTGGTCGCGTCGCCGGCGACGACCGCGATCTCGAGGCCCAGCCGCCAGCCGCGGCCGAGCCAGCCGCTGGCGGTCGCGCTCGAGCTGTAGCTGCGCTGCAGCGTGAACGACACGCCGCGGCCGGGGAGCACCGCGTCGTGCCCGGTGGTCACGAACGCGCCGGTCAGGCTGTTCACCGGGTCGGACTGCTCCCCGGACGGGTCGGTCCCGTGGCCGCCGCCACCCGGACCCTCGCCCAGCCCCGGGTCCGCGCCCGGCCCGGGCACCTCGGGCAGCCCCGGGATCGGCGGCGGTGGTGCTGACGGATCGCGCGGACCGGGCGCCCCCGGGACACCCCCGGTCCCGCATCCAGTCCCGATCGCGCGGCAGATCGCGTCGCCGATGCCGTCGGCCAGCAGCGCCCCGATCCCGCCGGCGTTGAGCGCCACGGCCCCGACCACCAGCCCCAGCAGCGCGATGAGCGCCATGTACTCGGTCAGGGCGGCACCGCGCTCGCGGCCGGCCAGGAGTCTGCGCATGGATCGCACCGTGGCAGTGCTCCCGTCCACCTCCCAGGGCCCCAGGGCCCAACTTCCAGATGGTCCGGGCCTACTGCCCGGCAGGCCCGACGCGACGGGGGACGGCGGGCCCACATCCCATTGGGCCCGCGAGCCGCGGGGATTGGGTCCGCGGGCCCTTCACGCTGCGGCACCCGCAGGACAGGCTCGCAGGCATGCGTGCCGGCTGGTCGTTCCCGCTGCGGCGGTGGCTGGCGCGCGAGGGCGGCGCCTCGCTCACCGAGTACATGGCGCTGATCGCGCTCCTCGGGCTGATCGTCCTGGGCGTCGCGGCCGCGGCCCCGGGGATGGGGGCCACCCTCGCCACCGGCGTGCGCAACGCCGTGTGCGGTGTGTTCGGGGGCTGCGCCGCGGGGACCCCGGGTGTCGGGGCCGGCGGTGGCGGTGGCGGCGGCGGTGCCTGGGGCGGCGACGACGCGGGCGGCGGCGGCGGCGGTGGGGACGACGAGACGGCGGGGACGACGGGGATGGCGGGGACGACGGCGACGACGGCGGGGACGGGGACGACGAAGACGGCGGGGACGACGACGGTGGCGGGGACGACTGCTCGGGGTTCTTCGGGTGCGTGCTCGATGCCGGGGGCGACGCCCTGGGCGGGATCGCGGACTTCGGGGGTGGAGTGCTCGACGTCGGTGGGGATGTGCTCGGCGGCGCGGTGGAGGGCGGCGGGGCGCTGCTGAACGGGTTCATCCTCGGCGACGGTGGGGGTCCGTACGACAACCCGTGGCTGGAGGGGTTGCGCAACCTCGGTCAGTTCGGGTCCGGGGTGCTGGTCTTCGGGGACGTCCGCGACGCGGGCATCGCGATCCACTCGATCTGGACGACGGGCGAGGGGTGGGACGACCTCGGCCTGTCGGTCATCGGGCTGGTCCCGCTGCTGGGCGACGCCGCGAAGGGGATCAAGGGCGCGGGCAACGTCGCCGAGGTCGTCGACAGCGCCCACGACGCCGGGCGGGTGGTCGACGACGCGGTCGACAGCGCCGCCGACGCGGGCCGTGGGCCGGGTGTGCCGCACGCCCCGGACCTGCCGCACTCCAACCTGCCCTCCCACGTCGAGATCGGCCCCGACGGGCTGGCGCGCGTCAACGGGCGGCGGCCGATCAACTCCGACTGGGCGGGGCGGGTCTTCGACGGGCCGACCTGGACCGACGACCTCGCGGCGCAGTATCCGGACGGGGTGCGCTTCACCCCGGAGGGGTTCCCGGACTTCGGCCCCTACGCCCAGGCGCGCGTGGAGTTCGACGCGGGGCTCAACGGCAACTACGGCCACGACGCGGCGCTGGCCAATCAGGCCGCTGGCCTGTCCTCCACGCCAGATGGGTACGTCTGGCACCACGTGGAGGACGGACGCACACTGATCCTGATCCCGCAGAACCTCCACCAGGGCGTCCGCCACACCGGCGGGGCCTCCATCATCCAGAGCGCGCCATGACGCAGTCGTTGCGCTTCGAGCAGCCCGGCCAGCCCGCGGACCCCGCCGCGGTCGCCGGGCTCGAGCGCGCGCTGGGCCATCAGCTCCCCGACGACTACCGCCGCTTCCTGCTGGAGGTCGGCGGAGGCAAGCCCCAGGCCAACGTGCTCGATGGCGAGGGCCGAGTGGGCGTGCAGCGCTTCCTCGACCTCGGCGGGACGCTGGACCTGCGGCGTCACCAGTACGGCGACCGCATCCCTGCCGGGTACCTGCCGATCGCGGACGCCGAGGGCGGCAACCTGCTGCTGCTCGACCTCGACGCGGGCGCGGTGTGGTTCTGGGACCACGAACGCGAGGCCGAGGAGGGCGCGGCGCCCGACCCCGGGGCCGTCGCCAAGGTGGCGGAGTCGTTCGCCGACCTGTACGCCCGACTCCGCCCGCCCCCAGCCAGCGACGCGGTGGTCGCCAGCGCCTGGGTGAACCCCGAACTCCTGCGCCGCAGCAAGCCGGACCAGGGTGGTGTCACCCCCATCCTCCTGCTCTTCGTCGTGATCACGGTCGGCCTGGGCATGGCCTTCTTCCAGGTCGGCCGCGCCACGGTCACGCAGACCACCACGCAGAGCGGCGCCGACGCTGCCGCGCTGGCCGCCGCGCGCGAGCTGCGCGACCAGATGATCGCGATCCTCCAGCGCACCGCGTTCAACGAGCCCGCCGCGCTGAACTACGCCCTCGCCACCGCCGCGGCCGCGGACTATGCGCAGCGCAACGGCACGCGCCTCGAGGGGCCGCCGCAGTACCTCGGCCTCCGGGTGCGGGTCGCGGTCGAGACCGCCCGGCCGCTGGGCGACACCACGCCGCTGGACCGCGCCGAGGGTGCCCGCGGCCACGCGGACGCCACCGCCCAGGTCGACATCTTCTACGCGTTCGCGGCCGTGCAGGCGGGCGCGGGGGGTGCGCTGAGCGGCGGTGGGAGCTGCCCGATCCCGCCCGAGGAGGTCCGCCTCGCGGCGGCAGAGGCTGGCGTCGATCCCAATCGCGCGGCGCAGAGCTCGGTGCTGGCGCGCTACTCCGGGTGCGGCAACGCGCCCGGAGTCAGCGTCTCGGGGATGCAGTTCGAGATGCGGGTGGCGCTGCTGCGGGTCGAGGAGGCGCTGGGCGGGCCGCTGGTCCTCGCCAGCGGTTTCCGGACGCCCGCCTACCAGGCCCAGCTGTGCCAGGTCGTCGAAGGCCCGTGCGCGCCGCCGGGGCGGTCGATGCACAACATCGGCCTCGCGATCGACGTGGTGAACTACCAGGCGGTGGCGGCGGTGCTGGCGTCGCACCCCGAGATCCCGCTCTGCCAGCCCCTGCCGTCGAACGACGCCGTGCACTTCTCGCACTCCAACGGCAACGAGTGCGGCGGAAACCAGGGGACCCTGGGCCCTGGCCAGCTCTTCGGCGGCAGCATCGCGAACTTCGCGCGCTTCGACGTGAGGCTGGTCGAGTGAGGCGGCTCGCGCTGGTCGTCCTCGCGCTCGCCGCGGTCGCCTGTGGTGGGGCCGATCCCGGTGAGCCGTACGTCGAGGCCGCCGACGGCCGGGTGGGGCCTGCGGGGGTCGAGCCCGCGTACACCGTGCTCGTCCCCGAGCCGCTGGCACTCGCGCGGCCGCGGGCCGGCGTGGAGCTGCGCGCGACGGCGGCGGGCAGCGCGCTGTCCGTGGGTCGGACCGCCCCGGATCACCCGCTGGACGAGGCGTTCGCGCGGGCGCTGGTCGCGGACGCGGTCGAGCGTGGGCGGGAGCGCGCGCTGCTCGGCGAGGTCCGCGACATCACGGTCGACGGCGCCCCGGCGATCACGTTCGCCCAGACCGATGCCACCGACGGCGAGCAGCGCATCGGGACCGTCGTGGTCGACCACGCGGGCACGCGCTTCGTGATCGCCCTCGCGGCGCGGGCCGACGCCTACGACCCGGTGCTGCTCGAGACCCTGCTCGCGAGCTGGCGCTGGTCAGTGGTGCGCTTGTCCTGAGCGCCGCGCGCCGATAGAAGGGTCGCGTGACCGCGCTGGGGGTAGGTCGGCCGTTCGTGACGGCCGCGCTGCTCGTGCTCCTGGGCGCTGTTGCTGCCGGCGCGGCGCCGACGCCACCGCAGATCATCCCGCAGGGCACGGCGCCGATCCTGCTCATCCTCGACGCGTCGGGCTCGATGAACGCCGACGACGGGACGGGACGCCCCAAGATCGAGGCGGCGCGTGAGGCGATGCTCGCGTTGATCGCCGAGCTGCCCGAGGGCGCGCCCGTCGGCCTGCGGATGTACGGCCACCGCAGCACCCCCGACGACCGCGACGCAGGGTGCCGCGACACGGAGCTGGTCGTCCCCGTCGGGCCGCTGGATCGCGAGGCACTGAGCGCCGCGGTCTCGACCGTGCAGGCCAGCGGCTACACCCCGATCGGCCTGTCGCTGCGCGAGGCCATCGGGGACCTGGCGGGCGAGGGCCCGCGCACGGTGGTCCTCGTCAGCGACGGCATCGACACGTGCGCGCCGCCGGATCCCTGCGATGTCGCGCGCGAGCTCGTCGCGGTCGACGTCGAGCTGCGTGTCGAGACCATCGGCTTCCAGGTCGACGCGAACGCGGCCGCGCAGCTGCAGTGCATCGCGGAGGTCACCGGTGGCGAGTTCCGGCCGGTCGAGACCGCCGACGACCTGCTGCGCGCGCTGCGCGTCTACGCGCCGGCCGGTGAGCCGATCAGCGGCGCGTCGGGGCCGGAGGACGCCCCCGTCCTGGGCTCCGGGCAGTACCTGGACACCATCTCGCTGGACCAGGAGCGCTGGTACGCCGTCGACCTCGAGCGCGGTCAGCTCCTGCGCACGGTCGCCACGATCGTCGGCGACGAGGACACCCCCGTCTCGCCGACCGCGGCGTTCGAGCTGGAGGTCCTGGCCGGCGACATCCTCGGCCTGACCCGCTGCGCCCGCGACGAGGTCGTCCGCATCGGCCAGGAGGCCCGGCAGGTCGCAGCCGACGGCCTCGACGCCGTCGACGAGGGTCTGTGCCGCGCCCCCGGCCGCTACTTCATCCGCCTCTCGCTGACCGACGACGCGCTGGACTCCCCGCTCGAAGGCGCCGAGCTCACCGTGGAGCTCATCGTTGCGATCGTCGACGTCGGCGCGCCCCCACCCGCGACCGAGGCCCCCGACGTCCTGCCCACGGGGGCGGCCGCCCCCACCGCACCCGTGTCACGCCCGCCCACACCGACTCGCGAGTACCTGCTGGTCGCGCTGGGCGCGGGCATCGTCGGCCTCGTCGGCGGCGGCATCGCCGGCCGCCGGTTCGGCCCATGAGCTCCGTGCGCGGGCTGCTGGTGGCCCTGGCGCTCGCGGGCCTACCCGGCTCCGCGGCGGTCGCGGTGACGGCGTCGCCGTCCGCGGAGCCTGCGCCGGCGCAGGAGGCGCTGCCGGTCGAGGGGGCCGGCAGCCCCGACGATGCGCCGCTGATCGGGACGGGGTACTACATCGACCTGCTGCGGCAGCCGGAGACGCTCTGGTACGGGCTGGAGGCCGGTGCGGGTCAGCAGGTCGCGGTCACCGCCGTCGTCCGCGGCCGGCTGGGCGGGCCGTCGTCGGACGCGACGCAGCTGCGGGTGCAGCTGCTCGACGCCCAGCGCCAGCCCGTCAGCGAGAGCGTCACCGACCGCTTCACCGGCACGGTCGACGCGCGCGTGGAGCTGGTGGGCGACCCGTTCCCGGCGATCACCGCCGGCGCCGGGCCGGCGTACCTCACCGTCACGCTGGCGGACCCCACCGGCCGCGTCGACCTCGCGGAGCTGGGCTACCAGCTGGAGTTCGCACTGGTCGTCTCCGGCGAGGCGGTGACCGCCGCGCCGGTCGCGACGCCCAACGCTAACCCGACCGCCGCACCCTCCGCGGACCCTGCCGCGACCGCGCCCCCGGTCGTCACGATCCCGGCAGCGCCGACGAGTCCGGGCCGCACCCGTGACCTCCTGCCGATCGGCCTGGTCGCGCTGGCCCTGGGCGGCGCGCTGGGGTTCGAGGCTTCCCGGCGCCGCCGCTGAGCGGCTCAGCCCCCGGTGCTGTTCTGGCCGACCGTGTCGATGGCGCGGACCAGGGCGTCGCGGATCGTGTCGCCGATCGGCGTGGCGGCGACGACCGCCACGATGATCGCGATGATGAGCAAGATGCCGACGTACTCCGTCAGCGCGGCGCCGCGATCGTCAGGCGTCGGCCTGGCCATCCGCCCACGATAGTGGCCGCGCCCACCACTCCGCCGTACCGCAGCGGCTTCGCCGCGATCATCGGCCGCCCCAACGTCGGCAAGTCGACGCTCCTCAACGCGCTGGTGGGGGAGAAGATCGCGATCACCACTCCCGTGCCGCAGACCACGCGCCACGCCGTGCGCGGCATCCTGCACCGCCCCGATGCGCAGGTGGTGTTCGTCGACACGCCCGGCCTGCACAAGCCCAAGACGCTGCTGGGCACCCGGCTCAACGACACCGCCCGCGCGACCCTGGAAGACGTCGACGTCGTGGCCTTCGTGACCGACGGGCGGCAGGGGATCGGCACCGGCGACCGCTGGGTGGCCGGCCTGCTGGCGGACGTCCGCACCCCGGTCATCGCGGTGCTCAACAAGGTCGACGCGCTCCGGCGCGACCGGCAGCTCGCGCAGCTGGGGGCACTCGCGGCGCTCGGGGACTTCGCGGAGATCGTGCCGGTCAGCGCGCTGCGCGGGGAGCAGGTGGAGGTCGTGGCGGACCTCGTCCTCGACCGCATGCCGGAGGGCCCGCCGTACTTCCCGGAGGGCCAGACGACCGACATGCCGCTGGAGCAGCTGATCGCGGAGGTGATCCGCGAGCAGGCCCTGCTGCGTCTCCGCGAGGAAGTGCCCCATTCCGTCGCTGCCGCGGTCGACGAGCTCGAGGAGCGCCCCGACGGTCTGGTCGTCCACGCCGGCCTCTACGTCGAGCGCGACAGCCAGAAGGGCATCCTCGTCGGCAAAGGCGGAGCGATGCTCAAGGCGATCGGCACGGCGGCGCGCGAGTCCCTCTCGCTGCTGCTCGGCCGCCGGGTCCACCTCGACCTGCGCGTGCGACTGGCCAAGGAGTGGCAGCGCGACCCCAAGGCCCTCAACCGCTTCGGCTACTGAGGCCCGTAACCTTCGGGGTCACCCATGGCGCTGCACCGCGAGCAGGGGATCGTCCTGCGCAGCTACAAGCTGGGCGAGGCCGACCGCATCGTCCACCTGCTCTCGCCGGCGCGCGGCAAGGTCCGCGGGGTCGCGAAGGGGGTGCGCAGGCCGGGGTCGCGGTTCGGCGGCCGCCTGGAGCCGTTCAGCCACGTCGACGCCCAGCTCTACGTGGGCCGCAGCGAGCTGGAGACCATCACCCAGGTCGAGCTGCTCACCTCCTTCGCCGAGGTGCGCGACGACTGGGTCGCCTCCGCCTGCGGGCAGGCGATGGTCGAGGCCGCCGACCGCGTCGCCCAGCCCCAGGAGCGGTCGACACGGCTGTTCCTGCTGTTGCTGGACGGCCTGCGCGCCCTGCGCTCCCGGTCGGCCGGGCCCGCGGCGACGCTGGACGCCTACCTGCTGCGGCTGGCCGACGTCGCCGGCTACGGGGTGAGCCTGGACTCGTGCGCGTCCTGCGGCGCGGCCGGGCCGCACAGCGTCCTGCACCTGGCCGCGGGCGGAGCGCTCTGCACCCGCTGCGCGCCGGCCGACAGCCAGCCGCTGCCGCCCGAGACGTGGGCGCGGCTCCGCTCCCTGGCCGCGGGGCCGTGGGATGCGCTCGACACGGCTGGTCACGACGACGCGACCCGCCGGCGCGCCGGGGCGCTGGTGCACAGCTATCTGACCTACCACCTCGGCAAGCCGCTGGTGAGCTGGGACGCGGTCCCCCGATGAAGCGCCTGGCGCTCCGGTGAGCCGCGTCCCCCGGCACGTCGCGGTGATCATGGACGGCAACGGGCGGTGGGCCAACCAGCGCGGGCTGCCCCGCCAGGCGGGCCACGAGGCCGGTGAGGAGGCGCTCTTCGACACCGTCGAGGGGGCCCTCGAGCTGGGCCTGTCCTACCTCACCGTCTACGCGTTCTCCACCGAGAACTGGCGCCGCCCCCCCAGCGAGGTGCGGTTCCTCATGAACTTCAACCGCGACCTCCTGCTCCGCCGCGCCGACGAGCTCCACGACCGCGGCGTGCGCGTGCGGTTCGTGGGGCGCCGCACCCGCCCCGTCCCCGGCCGGCTGATCGCACTGATGGAGCACACCGAGGCGCTGACCTCCGGGAACCGCCGCCTGACCCTGCACGTCGCGTTCAACTACGGCGGCCGCGCGGAGATCGCCGACGCCGCCCGCCGCCTGGCCGAGGACGTCGCCGCCGGCCGACTGCACGCCGACAAGGTCACCGAGCGCTCCCTCAACGCCCGCATGTACGCCCCCGACGCCCCCGACGTCGACCTCATGGTGCGCACCTCCGGCGAGCAGCGCCTCTCGAACTTCCTGCTCTGGGAGGCCGCCTACGCCGAGCTCATCTTCACCGACGTGCTCTGGCCCGACTTTCGCCGTGAGCACCTCAAGGCCGCCGTCGCCGAGTTCGAACGCCGCACCCGCCGCTTCGGGAAGGTGTAGACGCGGCCGGCGGCCGCGTCGAAGGCGGCACGACCTAGCAGGAGCAGAGGCGGGCGAGCTCGGCGCGGAAGGCGGCGTGGTCGGGCGCGCCGACGAGGGCCAGCGCCGCGGGGTCCAGGGGCGCGGGCTGCAGCACGCCGAGGGCCTGCTTGAGCGCGAGCACGTGGTCGACCGCCTCCTGCAGACGCTCCATCGGGATCGCACCGGAACGTGCCGCTGCCAGGACGGCGTCGTAGGCGGCGGGCAGGTCGGTGGGGAGCAGGAGCACGTCGACACCGGCGTTCAGCGCGGCCACGGCGATCTCCCCGGCCGTGCCGAAGCCGTCGAGGGCGCCCATGTTCAGGCCGTCGGTGACGACCAGGCCGCCGAAGCCGAGCTCCCCGCGCAGCAGGCCGGTCACGATCGGCGCGGACAGCGTGGCGGGGACGCCGGACGGGTCCAGCGCCGGCACCGCGAGCTGGCCGATCATCACCGACGGCGCCCCGGCGGCGATCCCCGTCACGAACGGCGGCAGGTCGACGGCGTCCAGCGTCGCGCGGTCGTGGGTGATGGTCGGCAGCGCCTCATGGGAGTCGACCGTCGTGTCGCCGTGGCCGGGGAAGTGCTTGAGCGTCGAGGCCACCGCTGCCGCGGTGAAGCCCTCGACCTGCGCGGCGACCATGGTCGCCGCGACCGTCGGGTCGGAGCTGAACGCGCGGTCGCCGATCACCGGGTTGTCCGGGTTCACGTCGACGTCGGCGACGGGCGCGAAGTCCCAGCGGATCCCCAGCGCCGTGAGCTCGGTGCCCATGATCTCCGCAGCCCGCCGCGCCAGGCCCGGGTCGCCCAGCTCGCCGAACACCGCCGCCTCGGGCATCTCGGTCGCAGGCGCCCGCACCCGCGCGACCGACCCACCCTCCTGGTCGGTCGCGATCAGCAGCCCGACCCCGCTGGCCGCGACCGACGCCTCCTGCAGCGCCTGCGAGAGCGCCTGCACCTCCTGCGGCGTCCCGATGTTCGTGGTCTCCGGCCCCGTGTGCGTGAAGTACGTGACCGACCCGAGGTGGTACCGCGCCACCACCTCCGCGGGCGTCGCCACCCCGAAGCGCGCGAGGTTCTCCGCCCGCGCCTCCTCCGAGGGCGCCGTCGCGTGCGCCCCGTACGCCGCCACCGAGAACACCTGCCCGACCATCACCTCCAACGGCATCGCGGCGGCGGTCGGCGTCGGCACCGCGGTTGCGGTCGGCGCCGCCGTCGCCGTCGGCCCCGCGGTCGCGGCCGGGCCGCGGTCGCGGTCGGCGCCGCCGTCGCCGTCGGCCCCCCCTGGCCGGTGACACAGGCTGGGGGCTCAGGGTGGCGGGCACGACCGTCGTCCCGGTCGCGCCGCCGGTCGGCGGCACGGCCTCCTGCCCCCCACCGCCACACGCCACGAGCAGCGCCACCACGAACGCCCAGCCACGCCCCCTCACGTGAGGGGGGTGAGGAGCTGGTCGACGGGGGCGTAGGCGTCGGTGAGCACGGGGGAGCCCGCGGTGAAGGCGTCGAGCTCGGCGGCCGTGGAGAGGGCGGCCTCGTCGTCGCCGCGGGATGCGTTGCGCTCGAGGATCGCGGCGATCGGGAGTGGGCCGTCGGTGGCGACCAGCACGAAGTTGCCGCCTTCCTCCCCCGCGAGGCGGGCCGGCGGGGCGAGGACCGCGACATGGTCGAAGACCGTGCGCAGCGTTGCGGCCTCGGCGCGCGCGAAGCCGAGCGGCGGGTAGTCGATGAGGTTGATCGCGTACACGCCGCCGGGGCGCAGGACGCGGTCGACGTCCTCGATCAGCTCACGGGTCGTGAGGTGCCAGGGCACCGCCTGGCCGCCGAAGGCGTCGCCGATCACCAGGTCGTAGGAGTCGGTGCGCAGACCGCGGATGCCCAGCCGCGCGTCGCCCGTGCGGACCTCCAGCTCCGGCCCCGTCTCCAGGCCCAGGTCGGACCGGGCCAACGCCACGATCGTCGGGTCCAGCTCCAGCACCAGGCTCTCCGAGCCGGGCCGCGTCGCCGCGATGTAGCGGGGCAGCGTGAACCCGCCGCCCCCGATGTGCAGCGCGTCGAGCGGCTGGCCCTCTGGCGCGATCGTCGCCAGCACGTCGCCCATCGTCTGGGCGTACGTGAACTCCAGGTGCGTGGGGTCGTCCAGGTCCACGTAGCTGTGGCGTAGGACGTCGAGGTAGAGCACGCGCCCGGAGCTGCGGTCGGGGTCGGCGACCACCCGCGCGCAGAAGTAGGCGCTCTCGACCTGGCAGGGGCCGGCCAGCACCACGGACAGGCCGCCCGCGATGACCGCGACCAGCAGCGCCCCGCGCACCACGTCGGCATGTGCCCGCGACCCACCCTGCGGGCGGGTACCCCGCCGGACCCACAGCGCGAGCCCGCAGACCACGAGCGCCGACCCGATCCCGATCACGATCGGGGGCGTCGGGAACGCCGACACGAGCAGGAACCCCGTCACGAACGTCCCCGTGATGGCTCCGGCGGTCGCCAGCGCCGACAGCCGCCCCACGACTGTCCCGGTCTGGCCCAGGTCGTCCAGCTGCAGCTTGACCACGGTGGGCGACACCGCCGACAGCACCGCCGCCGGGAGGAAGAACCCGACCAGCGCGAGCAGCAGGATCGCCACCGGCCCGGCCCCCAGGCCCAGCGAGCCCACCATCCGCACCGCGGGCAGCGCCGCGATGGCGAGCGCCCCGCCCGCGACCAGCAGCGGCCCCAGCAGCGTCTGCGGCGGGTAGCGGTCCGCCAGGCGCCCGCCCAGCCACGTGCCGACCGCGATCCCCGCCAGCACCGTGCCGATGATCCCCGTGTAGGTCTCGAGCGTGACCCCGACGTAGGGCGCGAGCAGCCGCCCCGCCAGGATCTCCAGCACCAGCACCGCCCCCGAGGTGAAGAACACGAGCGCGCCGGCGGCCACGGGAGGCATGAGCGGCCGATCGTAGTGTGGCCCCCGTGAGCAGGGAGCAGGCAGCATCGCGGCTGCGCGTCCAGGCGGACTCGTGCCGCCAGCTCGGCTCGCCGCTGTACGCCGAGCTGCTCACGCGGGCGTCCTCGGACGCCGCGGCCGGCGGGCCGGTGTGGCACCTGGTCGAGGACGTCGCCACTGAGTACGTCGGCTCGGCCTGGCCGCTGCGCCTCATGGCGGCGGTGCACCGGTTGGCTCTCGAAGGCAAGGCACCGGGGATTGCCCGCCATTACCCCTCAGTCGGCGGCGAGGCCGGCGACCCCGCGGCCGCGTGGCCCGACTTCCGCGCCGTGTTGGAGGAGCAGCGCGACGCCGTCGCGGAGCTGCTGGCGCGGCCCTGCCAGACCAACGAGGTCGGCCGCGCGGCCGCGCTGATCTGCGGCCTGCTGTGGACCGTCGACCGCTACGGGCTCCCGCTGCGACTGCTGGAGCTGGGCGCCAGCGCCGGGCTGAACCTGCGCATGGACCGCTTCGCGTACTCCGGAGGCGGCGCGGTCTGGGGGCCGTCGGCCTCGCCGTGCAAGCTCGACACCTGGGTCGTCCCGCCGCCGCTGACCGAGCTGAGCATCGAGGTCGTGGAGCGTCGCGGCTGCGACCCCCACCCGGTCGATCCCTCGAGTCCGGAAGGTCGCCTCACGCTGCAGGCCTCGGTCTGGCCCGATCAGCCCGAGCGGTACCGCCGCCTCCAGGGTGCGCTGCTGGTGGCCCGGGTCATCCGCGCGACCGTCGACACCGCGGGCGCCGACGACTGGGCCCCGGAGCGGTTGGCCGAGGACCACCAGGGCGTCGCGACCGTGCTGTACCACTCGGTGGTGTGGCGCTACGTCCCGGAGCCCCAGCGCGAGGCTCTGCTCGCCGCGCTGGCGGCCGCCGGTGCGCGCGCGACCGCCGAGGCGCCCCTCGTCTGGCTGCGCCTGGAGCCCGCGCGGCCGGAGCGCACCTACGAGGGCATCCCCTACCCGCTGCGCGCCACCACGTGGCCCGGCGGCGAGGAGCACGTGCTCGCGACCGCCCTCGCCCACGGCCAGGACCTGCGTTGGATCGCGTGAGCGGTTGCCCCCGTCCGTAGGCTGTGGGCGTGACCGCGACGCTCCCCGCGCTGGACACGCTGCCCGCCGCAGGCTCCTCGGAGGCCGCGTGGCGCGCGTTCCTGCACGGGCTCCCCGGCGTCGACGAGGTCGGCGTCGGCAAGCGCGTTGACGACCTCGCCACCCGCTCGCTCAAGCTGCAGACCAAGCAGGCGCTGCTCGACCTCGCGATCCGCTGCACCGACCTCACGACGCTGGAGGGCGCCGACACACCGGGCAAGGTCCGCGCGCTGTGCGCCAAGGCGATGCACCCGGACCCCACCGACCCGACCTGCCCTCCCGTCGCGGCAGTCTGCGTTTACGGCGACCTCGTCCCCGTGGCGAAGCAAGCCCTCACCGGCAGCGGCGTGAAGATCGCCGCGGTCGCGACCGCGTTCCCCAGCGGCCGCGCCACGCTGGCCGCCAAGCTCGCCGACACCCGCGAGGCCGTCGCCGCCGGTGCGCACGAGATCGACATGGTCATCGACCGCGGGGCGTTCCTCGCCGGTCGCTTCGCCGCGGTCGCCGACGAGATCGCCGCGATCCGCGAGGTCTGCCCGGAGCCGGTCCACCTCAAGGTGATCCTGGAGACCGGGGAGCTCGAGACGCTCGACAACGCGCGCCGCGCCAGCTGGCTGGCCCTGCTCGCCGGTGGCGACGTGGTGAAGACCTCGACCGGCAAGGTCACGCCGGCAGCCACGCGCCCGAGCACGCTCGTGCTGCTGCGCGCTGCCCGCGACTACGAGGCACTGACCGGCCGCCCCGTCGGCGTGAAGTCCGCCGGGGGCATCCGCGCGGCCAAGGACGCGCTGCGCTACCTCGTGCTGGTCGCCGAGACCTGCGGCGAGTCCTGGCTGGACCCCGACCGCTTCCGCTTCGGCGCCTCCAGCCTCCTCAACGACGTCCTGCGCCAGCGCCGCAAGCAGGCCACCGGCCGCTACAGCGCCGCGCAGGACCAGACGCTGGACTGAGGCGAGGCCATGCCGCTGGACTACGCACCCGCCCCCGAGAGCCGCAGCGTCGTGCAGCTGCGCTCCTCCTACGGCCTGTTCATCGACGGCGCGTTCGTCGACCCGCAGGACGGCGCGACGTTCAAGACCGTCAACCCCGCGACCGAGGAGGTCCTGGCCGAGGTCGCCGAGGCGGGCCCGACGGACGTCGACCGTGCCGTCGCCGCCGCGCGCCGCGCCCAGACCGAGGTCTGGGGCCCGATGCCCGGCCGCGAGCGCGCGAAGTACCTCTACCGCATCGCCCGCCAGATCCAGGAGCGCAGCCGCGAGCTCGCGGTGCTGGAGTCCCTCGACAACGGCAAGCCGATCCGCGAGTCGCGCGACGTCGACGTCCCGCTGGCCGCCGCCTGGTTCTTCCACCACGCCGGCTGGGCCGACAAGCTGGGCTACGCCGGCTACGGGCCCGACCCCCGGCCGCTGGGCGTCGCCGGCCAGGTGATCCCCTGGAACTTCCCGCTGCTCATGGCCGCGTGGAAGCTCTCCCCGGCGCTGGCGACCGGCAACACCGCCGTGCTCAAGCCCGCGGAGACCACGCCGCTCACGGCGCTGCTGCTGGCCGAGATCCTCCAGGAGGCCGACCTGCCCGCGGGCGTCGTCAACATCCTCCCGGGTGCCGGCGAAACCGGCGCGGCGCTCGTCTCCCACCCCGGGCTGGACAAGGTCGCGTTCACCGGCTCCACCGAGGTCGGCCGCGCGATCGCCCGCACCCTGGCCGGCACCGGCCGCAGGCTCACGCTGGAGCTGGGCGGCAAGGCCGCGAACGTGATCTTCGACGATGCGCCGTTGGACGAGGCTGTCGAGGGCATCGTCGACGGCATCTTCTTCAACCAGGGCCACGTCTGCTGCGCGGGCAGCCGCGTGCTGGTGCAGGAGTCAGTCGCCGAGGAGGTCCTTGCCCGCCTGCAACGACGCATGAGCACGCTGCGCGTCGGCGACCCCCTCGACAAGAACACCGACGTCGGCGCGATCAACTCCGCCGCGCAGCTCGCCCGCATCACCGAGCTGGCCGCCGCCGGCGAGGCCGAGGGCGCCGAGCGCTGGTCGGCCCCCTGCGAGCTCCCCGAGCGCGGCTGGTTCTACCCCCCGACGCTCTTCACCGACGTCACCCAGAGCCACCGCATCGCACGTGAGGAGATCTTCGGCCCGGTCCTGGCCGTCATCACCTTCCGCACGCCCGAGGAGGCCGTCGCCAAGGCCAACAACACGCGCTACGGCCTGTCCGCGGGCGTGTGGACCGAGAAGGGCAGCCGCATCCTGTGGATGGCCGAGCGCCTCCGAGCCGGCGTCGTGTGGGCCAACACCTTCAACCGGTTCGACCCCGCCAGCCCCTTCGGCGGCTACCAGGAGTCCGGTTTCGGCCGTGAGGGCGGCCGCCAGGGCCTGGCCTCCTACCTCGACGTCTGAGCTTCAGCCGCGCGGTTCCACCGGCTGCAGGGCGTCGACGACGCGCACGCGGACGGGGCCGAGGGAGGGATCCAGGCTGACAGCTACCTGGGTGCCGTCGTCGAGCTGCAGACGGGTGAGCACGCTGCCGGCGTGCGGGGAGGTCCCCTCCGTTCCCGGGTTCCACGGGTCGTCATCGGGGCACTCGGCGTCGCCCCCAGTGGTCGGTGGCGTGGTGGCGGGACAGTTCAGGAGCGGGTGCGTGGAGGAGCCGGCGAGCGCCACGATCGCCAACCCCGAGGCCAGCGGGTCGGGCAGGACGCCCGGCAGCGTGAGCACGAACGCCTGCTGGTCCTCGAAGACACAGCCCACGACCTGCCGGTAGCGGCCGCTGCACGGGTTGGCGCGTGTGACGTGGGGCAGCAGGCCGGGGCAGGGGACGGTGAAGCCCAGTGCATCTGCGGCGTCCTGGCAGGTCGCGGCCAGCTCCTCGGACGGCGGGGCCAGGTACACGCGGCCGATCTGCTCGACGCCGTCGGGGAGGGGGGCGGCCAGGTAGCCGGCGTCGAGGGCCTGCTCGGCGGTGGGCCAGCACTCGGTCGGGGCGACGTCGGCGGCGGGCTGCGCCGGGTGGTTGGGGAGGTAGAAGCGTCCGCCGGCGCCGGGCTGGCCGTACGCCGCCACGCCGATGCTTCCCGGGCACAGCCGCAGGTCGCCGAGCCGCACCGGCAGGAAGCTGCCGCGGCCGGTCGGGACCGCGCCGCGCAGGTCCTCGCCGGACGCAGGCGTGGGCGCCAGCGTCGGGACGGTCGCGTTGGAAGGCTGGACGACGATCGGGAGCGTCGGGCGGTCCGTCGGCGTCGGGGTCTCGCGCGCGGCCGGTAGCAGCGGCTGGGTGCTCGCCAGCACCACGCCGACCAGCAGCGACGCCCCGACCGCGGCGCCGACCAGCGCCCACAGCCTCCCGCGGGGGCGCTGCCGGGTCGGCCTCCCAGTCCTCGATCGCATCCGGCTCGATGTCTGCCAACGCTAGTGCGCGGATGCGCGAGGATGGCGCCGTGAGCGAAGTGGAGCGCCTCGCGGTGCGCAAGACCTACAAGCTCTTCGTCGGCGGGCAGTTCCCCCGTTCGGAGTCCGGGCGGTCCTACGCCGTGCACGCGGCGGACGGCACGCTGCTCGCGCACGCCGCGCAGGCTTCGCGCAAGGATGCCCGCGACGCGGTCGCCGCCGCCCGCGGTGCCCTCGCGGGCTGGGCCGGCAAGACCGCGTACAACCGCGGCCAGGTGCTCTACCGCGTGGCCGAGGTCGCGGAGGGCCGCCGCGCGCAGCTCGCCGAGGAGGTCGCAGCCGCCGAGGGCCTCAAGCCCAAGGCCGCCGATGCCGCCGTCGCCGAGGCCATCGACCGCTGGGTGTGGTTCGCCGGCTGGGCCGACAAGCTCGCGCAGGTGCTCGGCGGCGCCAACCCCGTCGCCGGGCCGTACTTCAACTTCACCATCCCCGAGCCCAGCGGCGTCACCGCGATCGTCGCGCCGCAGTCCTCCAGCCTCCTGGGCCTGACCACGGTGCTCGCGCCCGCGATCACCGGCGGCGGAACGGCCGTCCTGCTCGCCAGCGAGCAGCGTCCGCTCCCAGCGGTGACGCTGGCGGAGATCCTCGCCACCAGCGACGTGCCAGCCGGCGTGGTCAACGTCCTGACCGGGCGCACCGCGGAGGTCGCGCCGGTCCTCGCCGCCCACCGCGACGTCGACGTGCTGGACCTCGCGGGTGCCGGCGCCGACCTCGCGCGCGCCTGCGAGGAGGCCGCCGCCGACAACATCACCCGCGTCCTGCGAGCCGCGCCCGAGGAGCGCTGGCAGGAGGAGCCCGGCCTGGACCGCCTGCGCGGCGCGCTGGAGGCCAAGACCGTGTGGCACCCCGTGGGGCGCTGAGCGCGGGAGCCGGCGCCGCCGCGCCGAATCCTACGATTGGAGTAGTCAGTGGGGGGTCAACCGCTCTACGCTTCGAACCGTCGCGCGAGAGATCGCGCGGCGCCTACTGGGACCGAAGGAGATCCACCGATGCGGACGTTGTCGTGGCGCGTGCTCGCGCCGCTCGTCGTGCTGGGCCTGCTGCTTGCAGCTTGCACCAGCGGCGGCGACACCACCGAAGAGACCGAGGACGCGGGCGCCACCGAGGAGGCAGGTGCCGCCGGTTCCACCGACGAGCCCACGGCCACCGAGGCGGCCGCCGGCGAGCCGACCGAGGAGGAGGTCGCGGCGGCGGCCGGCGACTCGCCCACCGTCGCCGAGGTCCAGGGGCGCGGCACCCTCAACTGCGGCGTCAACGGCCAGCTGGCCGGCTTCAGCCTGAACGAGGGCGGCACCTACACCGGCTTCGACGCCGACTACTGCCGCGCCGTGGCCGCGGTCGTCCTGGGCGACCCGGAGGCCGTGGCCTACGTCGACCTCACCGCCGACACCCGCTTCACCGCGCTGCAGTCGGGCGAGATCGACGTGCTGATCCGCAACTCGACCTGGACCGCCAGCCGTGACGGTGACCTGGGCCTGCAGTGGGCCACCACGACCTTCTACGACGGCCAGGGCATGCTCGTGCCGGACGACAGCCCGGCCGAGGACCTGGCCGGCCTCGAGGGCGCGACCATCTGCGTGCAGTCCGGCACGACCACCGAGCTCAACCTGGCCTCGGTGTTCGCGGCGGAGGGCGTCGGCTACACCCCGCTGCTGCTCCCGGACGAGGAGTCGATCACGACCTCCTTCGCCGAGGGCGCGTGCCAGGCCTACACCACCGACCGCTCCGGCCTGGCCTCGTTCGCGACGACGTTCACCGACTTCCCGGTGCGCATCCTCGACGTGACGATGTCCAAGGAGCCCCTCGGCCCGGTCGTGCGCGAGGGCGACGACAAGTGGTTCGACCTCGTGAACTGGACGGTCTTCGCGACCATCCAGGCCGAGGAGTTCGGCCTCACCCAGGCCAACATCGGGACGGCGGCCGACGACTTCGCCGACAACCCCGAGATCGTGCGCTTCGTCGGTGCCGGCACGACCGACGACGGCGGCGAGTACGCCTCCGGGCTCGCCGTCCCCGGCGACTTCGCGGTGCAGATCGTCGAGGCCGTGGGCAACTACGGCGAGATCTACGAGCGCAACGTCACGCCGCTGGGCCTGCCCCGCGGCCTGAACAGCCTGTGGAACGCCGAGGAGCCGGGCCTGCTCTACGCCCCGCCCTTCCGCTAGGCGCATCGGTTACCGTGATGGGGCGGGCCTGGGCCGGCCCGCCCCATCACCTTCGCTCTGACGGGAGGGATCGCGCGTGACGGCTGTGGCGGAGGAGCGCACCGCCGCTTCCCGCCACGCCAAGCCGCCCCTGTGGCGCGACGTCCGGGTGCTGCGCATCATCGCCCAGGTGCTGCTCGTCGGCGGCGTCCTGGTGCTGCTGTGGTGGCTGGCCAGCAACTTCATCACCAACTTCCAGGCCGGCGGCCTGCCCACGGGCTTCGACTTCCTCAACCAGCCCTACGGCGTGGACATCGCCGGGTGCGCGGACTGCGCGCGCCGCTCCGTGCGCAACGTGCTGATCTTCGGCTACATCAACACGGTGCGCATCGCGCTGGTCGGCGTGGTGCTGGCGACGATCCTCGGGACCATCATCGGGGTCGCGCGGCTCTCGCAGAACCTCGTGACGCGCACGATCGCCGCGCTCTACGTGCAGACCGTGCGCAACATCCCGGTCTACGTCTGGATCTTCTTCTTCTTCTTCGGGGTGATCCAGAAGGTGCTGCCGCCGCTGGCGGACCCCATCGAGCTCTTCGGGTTCTCGGTACTGTCCAACAACGGCATCTGGATCCCGTGGATCGTCGGCGAGGGCGGCGGCTTCGCGTCCTGGATCCAGCTGATGGGCGTCGCGCTGCTGCTCGGGGTCGCCGTCGCGGTCTGGCGCACGCGCGTCAACCAGTCCACCGGCAAGCCGCACCACCGTGTCCTCTACGCGACGCTGCTGATCCTGGTGCTGGGCGCGGTCCTCTACGTCGCGCTGGGCGCACCGTTCAACGTCAACCTCCCGCTGCTGACCCACCCCGAGGGCCGCGTGGTCCCCGAGGTCACCGGCGGCCTCAAGGCCGACGTCAGCTACGCCGGGCTGCTGATCGCGCTGGTGGTCTACACCGCCAGCCACATCGCCGAGATCGTGCGCGGGTCCATCCAGGCCGTCCCCAAGGGCCAGACCGAGGCCGCCCGCGCCATCGGCCTGTCGAACTTCCAGCGCCTGCGCTACGTGGTGCTGCCGCAGGCGCTGCGGATCATGATCCCGCCGATGTCCAACCAGTACCTCAACTTAGTGAAGAACTCGTCGCTGGCCGTCGCGATCGGCTACTTCGACATCACCCGCGTGGTGCAGACCGTCTCCAACAACGCGGCCCCGGCTCCGCAGGGGTACGCGCTGCTGATGCTCGGCTACCTCACGTTCTCGCTCGGGTTCTCGATCGTCGCCAACATCATCAACCGGCGGCTGCGGCTGGAGACGCGCTGATGTCCACCACCGAGGACCGCCCGGTCGTCCTGCCGCCGCCCGTCGCGTTCCCTGCCGGCGAGGAGAACCCGCCGCCACCGCCCCCGCCCCGCCCGGTCGGGCCGTCGTTCCGCTCCAACCCGCGCCGCTGGCTGCGTCAGAACCTCTTCAAAGACGCCAACAACACGGTCCTGACGATCCTGCTGGGCGCGGTGCTGATCGGCGTGGTCTACGGCGTCGTGCGGTTCGTGGCGACGGGGAACTGGGAGCTCACCAAGGTCGAGCTCATCAACCTCATGGTCGGCCAGAACTACCCCAAGGACAACGCGTCGCTGGCCAAGCTCTGGTACGCGATCTACGACCTGGCCGTGGTCTCCGGCCTGGCGGCGGGGGTGGCATCGCAGGGCCGCGCGACGTGGCGCCGCTGGGCCTTCCTGCGCGACAACTGGCCGCTGCTCCTCGGCGTGCTGGTGCTCTTCACGCGCGTGACGACGCTCACGCCCGTGATCCTGACGCTCGGCGCGCTGGCCGTCGGGCTGGCCTTCCGCGAGCTGGGGCGCATCCTCCCCATGGGTGTGAGACGTTTCCTGCCCTGGGTCTACGGCGTGCTGCTCCTGGCGATCGTGCCGATCCTGCTGCCGGTCACGCTCGGCCTGGACGGCCCGGTCAGCACGCTGGCGATCGTGGGCTTCGTGGTCGGGATCGCGCTGTTCCTCGCGTTCGAGGTGCTCGGCCGCCGGCGGCCCAGCCTCGAGGCGACCCTCGGGCCGATCGCGCTGTCCGGCCTGATCGTCGCGGGGCTGATCGCGATGCAGCACCTCGTGCACGTCGACCTCGACCCGATCGAGCAGTGGGGCGGCCTGCTGCTGACGATCACGGTCGCGGTCGCGGCCATCGTGCTGTCGTTTCCGCTGGGGATGCTGCTCGCGCTGGGACGGCGCTCGTCGTTCCGGCTGATCCGCCCGCTGTGCGTCGGCTACATCGAGCTGATCCGCGGCGTGCCGCTCATCACGCTGCTGTTCGCCGGCCAGTTCCTGATCGGGTTCTTCCTGCCCAGCGGCGTCGACATCCAAGGCGACGTCACCAAGGCCACGATCATGATCACGCTGTTCTCGGCGGCGTACTGCGCCGAGATCATCCGCGGCGGGCTGCAGGCCGTGCCCAAGGGCCAGCTCGAGGCCGGCCGGGCGATCGGCATGACGCAGCTGAAGATCAACCGCCTGATCGTGCTGCCGCAGGCGCTGCGCGCCGTGATCCCGGCGCTGGTCGGGCACTTCATCTCACTGGTCAAGGACACGTCCCTGCTGGTGATCATCGGCATCGCCGAGCTGCTGGGCGCCGCGCAGCGCATCACCGCGCAGCAGGAGTTCCGGCTCGACTTCTTCGAGGCGCTGGTGTTCGTGGCGTTCCTGTACTGGGTGC
The DNA here is from genome assembly GCA_963829805.1 of Euzebyaceae bacterium. Lineage (GTDB taxonomy): Bacteria > Actinomycetota > Nitriliruptoria > Euzebyales > Egibacteraceae > CAWHJR01. Next base: position 4,078,483 of record CAWHJR010000002.1, on the reverse strand, counting down.
TCTGCTCGACGATGTCACGCGCCAGCCAGCGGCTGGAGCTCCGCCTGGGGGTCGGGACCCGATGACCGAGACCGATCTCGCCGCCGCCGCGCTCGTCGCCGGCGGCACCGGCGAGCCGATGATCACGTGCGAGGCCGTCGACAAGTTCTTCGGCGACTTCCAGGCACTCAAGGACGTCAGCATCACGATCGGCCGCCAGGAGGTCGTCGTGGTGATCGGCCCATCGGGCTCTGGCAAGTCGACGCTGATCCGCTGCATCAACCGGCTGGAGGAGCACGACGCCGGCACGATCATCGTCGACGGCGTGGAGATGACCAACGACCTGCGCCACATCCAGGAGATCCGCCGCGAGGTCGGCATGGTCTTCCAGCAGTTCAACCTCTTCCCGCACATGACCGTGCTGGAGAACATCACGCTGGGCCCGCGCCAGGTGCGGCACTGGTCCAAGGCCAAGGCGGACGAGCTGGCCGGCAAGCTGCTGGAGCGCGTGCGCATCCCCGAGCAGGCGCACAAGTACCCCGGTCAGCTCTCCGGCGGCCAGCAGCAGCGCGTCGCGATCGCCCGCTCGCTGGCGATGCAGCCCAAGGTGATGCTCTTCGACGAGCCCACCTCCGCGCTGGACCCCGAGATGATCAAGGAGGTCCTGGAGGTCATGGAGGAGCTGGCGGCCTCCGACATGACGGTGGTGGTCGTGACCCACGAGATGGGGTTCGCGCGCGCCGTGGCCGATCGCGTGATCTTCATGGCGGACGGCCAGATCGTCGAGGTCGGCACCCCGGAGCACTTCTTCACCAGCCCCCAGGAGGAGCGCACGAAGCTCTTCCTGTCGCAGATCCTTTAGGCGCTCCGAGTCGAGCGGGCGGTGAGGGCCAGCCCGGCGAGCAGCAGGACGGCTCCCAGGATCGCCGTCGGGCCGGGGCGCTCGCCGAGGAGCGCGACGCCGAGCACGGTGGCGACGAGCGGCTCGACCAGGCCCAGCGTCGTCGCGGTCGCGGGGGGCACCGTGCGCAGCCCGCTGGCGAACAGGCCGTAGGCCAGCGCGGTCGCGGCCAGGCCCAGCCACAGCACGACGGCCAGCCCGCGCGCGGTCGTCGCCCAGCTGAGGTCGTTGACCACGAGCAGCGGTGACGCGAGCAGCGCCGCGACCGCGAACGCCGCCGCGGCGGCCGGCAGCGGTGCCACGCCCGCGTCGAGCACGCGCCGCGTCGCGACCGTGTAGACGGCGTAACCGCTGCCGGCCCCGACCGCTGCGGCGAGGCCCAGCGCGTCCATGCCCGCGGCGCCGCCCGAGGGAAGGAGCAGGAGCGCGACGCCGGCGATCGCCAGCCCGGTCGCGACCGCCCAGGTCCCCGCCGGTCGCTGCCGCGTCGTGGCCCACGCCAGCAGGCCGGTCACGATCGGCGCGCTGCCGATCGTCACCACCGTGCCCAGCGCCACGCCCGAGCGCCGCACGGCCAGGAAGAACAGCACCTGGAACGCCGTGACCCCGGCTGCGGCCACCACGGTCGCGCCGCGGCGCCCAGAACCGAGCGCCGAGCCGATCGCACCGGGGCCGCCGGTGCGTGCGGCCACCACGGTGACCAGCGCCACGGCCGCGACGCCCAGTCGCAGCGCGGCCAGCGCCAGCGGCGTCGCCTCGGGTGGCGCGTAGGTCTGAGCGGTCCCCGCCGTCCCCCACAACGCCGCCGCGGCGACGATCAGCAGCGCGCCGGTGCGCGCCGCCCCGCCCCCGCGCGTCAACCCCCGCGCTCGGCGGCGCTGCGCTCGACGCAGAACTCGTTGCCCTCGGGGTCGGCCATCACGACCCAGCCGCTGCCGTCGGGGCGGCGCTGGTCGTCGACCTGCGTGGCGCCCAGCGCCAGCAGCCGTGCGACCTCCTCGTCGCGCGGGAGCTCGGGCTGCAGGTCGATGTGCACGCGGTTCTTGACGCTCTTGCCCTCGGGGACCTGCTCGAAGAGCAGTCCGGGGCGGTCGTCGCCGAGGTGGACCAGGGCCGCGGGGTCGCCAGGGAAGTCGTCGTCCTGCATCGGCACGCCGAAGACCTGCGTCCAGAAGACGGCCTGGGCGTAGGTGTCGTGGCTGTCGAACGTGATGTGACGGACGGTGGCGCGCACCGCCTCAGCCTAGGAGAGCAGCGCGCGCAGCTGGTCCAGCGTGGCGTTGCCGCCGGAGCAGATGAGGGCGACCCGCCGGCCGCGCAGCCGGTCCTTGATGGCGAGCGCGCCGGCCAGGGGCGCGGCTGCGGCGGCCTCGACCAGGTTGCGGGTCGCCTCGATCAGCGTGCGCTGCGCCGCGGCGATCGCGGTGTCGGGCACGAGCAGGAAGTCGGTGAGGCGCTCGCGCAGGATCCGCTGCGGGAGCGCGAACGCGGTGCGCGTCGCCAGCCCCTCGGCGAACGTCCCCATCGGCGCGGTGCGCTGCTCGCCGGCCTTCCACGACTCCCACGCGGCGGGCGCCTCGGCGGACTGCACGCCGATCACTTCGACGCGACCCTCGGACGCGATCGCGGCGCCGGCGGCCCCGCTGCCGCCGCCGATCGGGACCACGATCACCTCGACGGCCTGCTCCTCCAGCAGCTCCAGCGTCGCGGTGCCGACGCCGGCGATCAGGTCGGGCTCGTCCCCGGAGTGCACGTAGCGGTACCCGTGCTCGTCCGCGAGCGCCTCGCAGTGCTCGCGCGCGTCGTCGTAGTCCGCGCCGTGCTCGACGATCTCCGCGCCCAGATCGCGGATCGAGCCGACCTTCAGCGGGTTCGCGCCCCGCGGCACGACCACGATCGCGCGGTGCCCGAACAGCTGCGCCCCGTACGCCACCGACTGCCCGTGGTTGCCCGTCGACGCCGCGATGAGCGTCGAACGGGCGGGCAGCTGCGCGGCCAGGTTGACCCCGCCCCGCACCTTGAACGCCCCGGTCGGCAGGTGGTTCTCGTGCTTCACCCACACCTGCGCGTCCAGCAACCGCTCCAGCAGCGGGTACGACCGCAGCGGCGTCCGCGGCAGGTACCCCGCGATCCGCCCCGCCGCCGCCTCGACGTCCGCCCGGGTCGGCGGCTGCTGGTCGTGCTGCATCGCCGCCGTAGCATCGCGGGTGTGAGCGATCCGCACCTGCCTCCGGCCTCCGACGCGGCCTACACGGTCGTCGACGCGCACGCGGACACCGAGCCCGGTACGCACGACGTCGCGATGGACACGATCGTCGAGCTCTGCAAGCGCCGGGGGATCATCTTCCAGTCGTCGGAGATCTACGGCGGGTTGCGGGGGGCGTGGGACTACGGGCCGCTCGGCGTGGCGCTCAAGGACAACGTGCGCGCCGCGTGGAAGCGCTGGATGGTGCAGCTGCGCGACGACGTCGTGCCGCTGGAGGCGTCGATCCTCATGGCGCCGAAGGTGTGGGAGGCGTCCGGGCACGTCGCCACGTTCACCGACCCGCTGGTCGAGTGCCGCCAGTGCAACAACCGCTACCGCGCCGACCAGCTCGACCACAACGCCAAGGGCGAGGCCTACTGCACGAACTGCGGCGCCAAGGACTTCACTGAGGCCCGGGCGTTCCACCTCATGTTCCGCACGTTCGTGGGCCCGACCGAGGAGAGCGCGTCGCAGGTGTACCTGCGCCCCGAGACCGCGCAGGGCATGTTCGTCGACTTCCCCCACATCCAGCTGACCAGCCGGATGAAGGTGCCGTTCGGGATCGCGCAGGTCGGGCGCTCCTTCCGCAACGAGATCACACCGAAGAACTTCATCTTCCGGGTGCGCGAGTTCGAGCAGATGGAGATGGAGTTCTTCGTCAAGCCCGGAACCGACGAGGACTGGCACCGCTACTGGATCGCGCAGCGCCACGCCTGGTACGTGCGCTACGGCGTGCGGGCGTCCAACCTGCGGGTGCGGCCCCACGCCGACGAAGAGCTGTCGCACTACTCCAAGGGCACCTCCGACATCGAGTACCGCTTCCCCTTCGCGTGGAGCGAGATCGAGGGCATCGCCAACCGCGGCGACTTCGACCTGACCCAGCACGGCAAGCACTCCGGCAAGGACCTGTCGTACTTCGACCAGGCAGCGGACGCGCGCTGGATCCCCTACGCCATCGAGCCGGCTGCCGGCGTGGACCGCATCGCGCTGACGTTCCTCGTCGACGCCTACCGCACCGAGCAGGCGCCCGCCGCCAAGGGCGGCACCGAGGAGCGCACCGTGCTGCGCCTCCACCACGCGATCGCCCCGGTGAAGGTCGCCGTCCTCCCGCTGTCACGCAACGAGGCGCTGGTCCCCACCGCCCGCAAGCTCGCCGACGAGCTCCGCCCCCGGTTCGCGATCCAGTACGACGACGCCGGCCAGATCGGCCGCCGCTACCGCCGCCAGGACGAGATCGGCACCCCGTACTGCGTCACCGTCGACTTCGAGACCGTCGAGTCCGACCAGGCCGTCACGGTCCGCGACCGCGACACCATGACCCAGGAGCGGATCCCCATCGACCGCCTCCAAGGCTGGCTCGACGACCACCTCGACCTGCTGCCGGTCTGAGCACGGCCGCGCGCCGGTGCGGGGTGCGGTCCTCGCCGCGCTGCTGCTCGGGGCATGCGCGCCGCCCGCGCCGGCGCAGGTCGAAGTCGTGATCGACGAGCGCGTCTACGTCCCGGCCGAGGTCGAGATCGGCCTCGGAGCCACGGTCACCTGGCGCAACGGCGACGCCCTGCTGCACTCGGTGTGGTTCGACGGCAGCGCCGACAAGGGCTGGGTGCGCGAGGGCGAGACCTTCGAGCGCGCGTTCGCCGACCCCGGCACCTATGCCTACCACTGCGTGATCCACCCGGTCTCGATGAGCGGCACGGTGACCGTCGCCGGCTAGGCACCCACGAGGCGGGGGAGGTCCTCGCGGAAGGCGGCGAAGACGTGGGCGTCGTGCTGCTGGCCGTGGACGTGGAGGGCGCGGTGGCGGATGCCCTCGTAGGAGAGCCCGAGGCGTTCGGGGACGCGGCGGCTGGGCTCGTTCTCGACCGACATCACGATCTCGATGCGCTCGAGCTCGAGGTCGCGGAGCCCGTGGACGAGTACGAGGCGCGTGGCGCGGGTCGCGTAGCCCTGGCCGGCGGCCCAGGGTGCGCGCCAGTAGCCGAGGTTGGCGGTGCGGTCGGCGGGGTCGAGGTCGTTCATCCCGCAGGTGCCCTGGACGCGGTCGCTCGCGTCGCGGATGAGGAACGCGCGCTCCGTGCCGGCAGCGACCGCCTCGAGGAACGGCTCGGGGGACCAGTCCGGGGTCGCCCACGGCATCCACGGCGCCAGGTCGTCGTAGGCGGCCCAGAACGCCTCGGCCATGGGCTCGGCGTCCGCGAGTGTCGGCGGCCGCAGCCACACGACGCCGTCGCTGAGCAGCGGTGCCGCTCGGGCGTCACAGCGCCTCGATGACGCCGCGGGCGCCGTGGCGCACGAACCACTCCCAGCCGTAGACGTCGGCGAAGCGCTCGGGCGGGAGGTCGGGGTCGGCGTCGGGGATCTGGCTGGCGTGGGCGGCGAGCGCGCGCCACTTGATCTCGAGGGCTGCCCGGACGTCCACGGCGGTGGTGATCTCGGCGGTCGGCAGGCCGACCTTGCCACGGCTCGCGAGGGAGCGGCTGGCGCCCTCGACCAGGTGGACGTCCACGAAGTGCAGGTACTCGTGGTCCACCGTGGCCTCGTAGAGCGTCGGGACCTCGGCCAGCGCGGCGGCGCGGGCAGCGACCACGTGCACGGTCAGGTGGTCGGGGTGGGGGTAGATGCCGCCGCGGTCGTAGGACGTCAGGACATCCGCACCCTCCTCGCGGCACACCGCGGCCAGCTGGGCCGCGGCCGCCTCCCGGTCGGCGCGCGCGAAGAGCGGCAGCCCCGCCAGGCCGTCGCCGGTCAGCCCGGAGTCGTGGTAGTCGAGGAACGCCAGCCGCGCCGCCCCAAGGATGGCCGCCGCGTCCTGCGTCTCCCGCTCCCGCCGCGCCGCGATCGACTCACCGCTCGGCAGTGGGAAGCGCGGCGTCCCCAGCTCGCCCCGCGTGGCGACGACGACCACGACGCGGTGCCCCGCCGCGGCCAGGCGCGCGAGGGTCCCCCCGGTGAAGATCGCCTCGTCGTCGGGATGGGCGTGGAAGCTGACGACCGTCGCCACGCGTCCAGTCTGCGGCCCGCGTCAGCGGGCGACGACCAGGGCCTGCGGCGCCGGTCGCCCATCAGCTGTGGACTACCCGGGATCGCCCTCGCCTGGGCTCCGCCCGGCGCTACGGTGCGCGCATGCCGACCACCACGCAGGGCGTCGTCGCCCGCTCCAAGGGGCAGCCCGTCACGCTTGCGACGATCGTCGTGCCCGACCCCGGTCCCGGGGAGGCCGTCGTCGCCGTGCAGTGACGCCGCCCCCGGCTATGCGGCGTCTGTCACACCGACCTGCACTACCGCGAAGGCGGGATCAACGACGACTTCCCGTTCCTCCTCGGCCACGAGGCCGCGGGGGTGGTCGCGCAGGTCGGTGCCGGCGTCGAGGACCTGGCCGAGGGCGACTTCGTGATCCTCGCCTGGCGGGCCCCGTGCGGGACCTGCCGCTCGTGCCTGCGCGGGCGCCCCTGGTACTGCTTCGCCAGCCGCAACGCGGCGCAGCCGATGACGTTGGAGGACGGCACCCCGCTGTCACCTGCGCTCGGGATCGGGGCGTTCACCAGCCACACGCTGGTCGCCGCGGGACAGGCCGTGAAGGTCGATCCCGCGGTCCGGCCGGAGGCCGCCGGCCTGCTGGGCTGCGGCGTCATGGCCGGCTACGGGGCGGCCGTGCACACCGGTGCCGTGCAGCGCGGCGAGACCGTCGCGGTGTTCGGCTGCGGGGGCGTGGGCGACGCCGCCATCGCGGGGGCGGCGATGGCGGGTGCGCGCAAGGTCATCGCCGTCGATCTGGACCCCCGCAAGCTCGAGTGGGCGCGCGGCTTCGGCGCGACCGACGTGATCGATGCCCGCACGACGGACCCTGTCGAGGCCATCCGCGAGCTGACGGGCGGCTTCGGCGTCGACCTGGCCATCGAGGCGGTCGGCCGCCCCGAGGTGTTCCTGCAGGCCTTCTACGCCCGCGATCACGCCGGCCGCTGCGTGCTGGTCGGGGTCCCCACGCCCGACATGGAGCTGCGGCTCCCGCTGATCGACGTGTTCAGCCGCGGCGGTGCCACCAAGTCGTCCTGGTACGGCGACTGCCTCCCGACCCGCGACTTCCCGACCCTGGTCGACCTGCACCTGCAGGGCCGCTTCGACCTCGGGGGCTTCGTCAGCGAGGTCATCGGGCTGAGCGACGTCGAGGAGGCGTTCGCCCGGATGGAGCGGGGCGAGGTGCTGCGCAGCGTCGTGCGGCTCTGAGCCCGTCCCCCCTGACGTGAGGTCATCGCGCCGCGCGGAGCACGAGCGCGGCGGCCGGGTCGGATGAGGGCGGGCCGTAGCGGACGTCGCGGGTGTCGAGCAGGACCTCCCAGCCGCTCGTGATCTCGACGTGGCCGTCCAGGTCGACGACCAGCCGCACGGGCGGCGCGTCGGGGTCGCCGCGCTCCAGCACCAGGCGGCGGTCGCTGACCTCGACGGCGGTGACGAGGTCACGGCGGCCGTTGCCGAGCGCCGGCTCGGTGCGGCGCAGCGCCAGCAGGTCGTGCCACAGCGCCCAGCGCGCCTCGCCCTCGGGGGTGCGGCGGCGCGCGCGGTCCAGGCGCGACGCCGCGGGTGTCTCGGGCACGGTGGGGTCGGGCACGTCCTCGCCCGCGAAGCCCGCGAAGCCCGCGAACTCCTCGCGGCGGCCGGCGCGGGTCGCCTCGGCCAGGTCGGGGTCGGTGTGGCCGGCGAAGAAGAGGAAGGGGTGGCGCTCGTCCCACTCCTGGCCCATGAAGAGCAGCGGCGTGTGCGGCGCGCACGCCAGCAGTGCGATCGCGATGCGCATGCGGGCCGGGTCGACCAGGGCCTCCAGCCGTTCGCCGCGGGCGCGGTTGCCAACCTGGTCGTGGTTCTCGGTGCAGCCGACGAAGCGCCACCCCGGGACGACGTCGGGCACCGGGGCGCCGGGCGTCGCGTTGCGGAAGGCCGAGTAGCGCCGCCCGTCGAACACGAACCCGTGGCGCCAGGCCAGGGCCACGTCCGCGAACCCGCGGTAGTCGGCGTAGTAGCCCTCGCGCTCGTCGGCCAGCGCGGTGCGGATCCCGTGGTGCAGGTCGTCGGCCCAGACCGCGTCCAGACCCTGGCCGCCCGCGGAGCGCTCGAGCACGGTCGCCGGGTCGCAGCGGTCGCTCTCGGCGATCAGCGCCAGCGTCCGTCCCTGGCGGGCGCCCAGCGACGCGGTGGCGTCGGCGAGCTCGGCCAGCAGGTGGGTGGCGGACTCGTCGACCAGTGCGTGCACGGCGTCCAGGCGCAGGGTGTCCACGCCGTAGTCGGCGAGCCACCCCAGCGCGGTCTCGCGCAGGAACGCGCGCACCGGCCCGGACGAGGGGCCGTCGAGGTTCAGGGCCTGACCCCACGGCGACGCACGGTCGTCCCGGAAGTACGGGCCGAACTCGGACAGGTAGTTGCCGGAAGGGCCGAGGTGGTTCAGCACCACGTCGAGCACCACCGCCAGCCCCCTCTCGTGGCAGGCGTCCACGAACCGCGCGAACGCCCGCGGCGACCCCTCGGGGTCGTCCGGCCCGTAGTCGGCGTCCACCGCCCGCCACAGCACCCCGTCGTAGCCCCACCCGAACGGGCCGTCGAAGGCGCCGACCGGCATCACCTCGACGTGCGTGACGCCCAGCGCGACCAGGTCGTCGAGCTCCCCGGCAGCCGCGGCCAGCGTGCCCGCGGCGGTGAAGGTCCCCAGGTGCAGCTCGTAGAGGACGGCGCCGGCCACGGGTGCCCCCCGCCACCGGCGGTGCGCCTGCGACCACGCGAACGTGGCCGTGTCCACGACCGCGGACGGCGCGTGCACCCCGTCGGGCTGCCAGCGCGACGCCGGGTCCGGCAGCACCTTGCCGCCGTCCAGCGCGAACCCGTAGCGCGTCCCGTGCCCCGCCGGCGCCCGCAGCGCGAACCAGCCCTCGCCGCACGGCGCCATCGCCGCGGACTCGCCGCCGACCAGCAATGCCACCGTCCGCGCGCGCGGGGCCCACACCCGGAACGTGACCGTCCCGTCGTCGTGCACCAGCGGCCCGTGCCGCGTCCAGAGCTCCATGTGAGCTCCGGTCTACCTGCTCCTCGTGCGATCGGTACGCCCGCGCCAGGACCTGGATCCCCGGCGTGCGCCTACGTCAGAGGGAAGGGCGTCTGCCACCACCACGGAACGCCGTCGGCGCGCACGGCCACGACCCACTTCACCCAGGCGAACCCCCTCCGCCCGTGCGCGACGAGGCGCACCGGCGCGCCGTGCCCGGCGCCCAGGGGCTCCCCGCCGGACCCGACGGCGAGGTGCAGCCGCGGCAGGTCGCGGACCGGGAAGCGGCGCGTGTACCCGGTCGCGCTGACCACCGCGATGGAGCGTGCCTCCCCCGGGTCGACCAGCGCCTCCAGCGGGACTGCGTCCCACGACACGTCGGCGTACCACTGGCTGGTGCAGTCCAGCCGCGCGACCAGCTCCACGGGCTGGCCCAGCTGCTCGAGGCCGAGGCTGCGCGCCCCGCGCGCGTCGTGGATCGCCAGGCGCCAGGCCGCCGGGTCCAGGTGCTGCACCCTGTCGTCGAACCAGATCGTCGACGGCACGACCGACAGCGGCAGCACCGCGGCGCGCTCCTCGGCGGCGACCAACGCGGGCCCGCCGGGCACCAGCCGGTGCGACCCGGTCGCGATCCGGGTCGCCCCGGGGGTGCCCAGCGCCCGCCACGCGCCCTCGGCGCCCGCCCAGGCCGCGCCGCCCAGCGCGAGCACCCCCGCCGCGCGCAGCAGCACCCGGCGGTTGGCGTCCGTGCGGCGCACCCGCGCCGGCCGCGCGATCGCGTGCCACACCGCCAGCGCCGACCCCCCGATCGCCGCGGGCACGTGGATGTGCACGGCGTCGATCGGCCACCCCTGCGGCCACCAGCCGGCCGACAGCACGAGCCCGCTGAGCACGGTGACCACGATCAGCGTCCCCATCACGGCCGAGGCCCAGCGCCCTGTCCGATGGCGCCGCCATCCCCGCCGCACGACGCGCTGCTTGACCGGGATCAGCACGAGCAGCCCGAGCGCGGCCGCCGCGTGCGCCGCCAGCACCCAGCGCACCCACGACGTCCCGATCGCGAAGGCCAGCGTCCCCGTCACCAGGGCGACGGCGAGCAGCACCCCCAGGGCGACGTTCGCCAGCCGTGCGGGCAGCACCCCGTAGACGGTAGACGGCGCCAGCCGACTACCCGACCGGCCGGGCAACCAATCCAACCGTAAGGATGGATTGGGTTGGGCGCTAGGCCGCGGCGAGCGATGATGACCGGAGCTCACGCAACCGTAAGGAGGCCGTGATGCGTCGTGCACTGGCGACCGGCGCCGTGACTCTCGGGCTGCTCGTGCCGCTGCAGCCGTGGCCCTTGCCGGGACCGCAGGTCGAGGAGCTGCCCTACCGCTGGCTCACCGAGCTCGCGGAGCCCCTGCCGGACGTGCTCTTCGCGCCGCCTGTGCGCGTGCTCGGACGCCGACGGGCACCGCTGCATGTTCCTGTAGCTCGGGCCCTCAGCCCTCTCCGGGCACCAGCCAGACCACGCCCAGCGGCGGGATGGTGAGCTCCGCGCTGGCGGGCTGGCCGTGGGACGCGAAGTCGCTGGCGTGGATCACGCCGAGGTTGCCGACGTTGGAGCCGCCGTAGATCTCGGAGTCGGTGTTGAGGATCTCGCGCCACGGCCCGGGCTGGGGGAGCCCCAGGCGGACGTCGTAGAGCGGCACCGGTGAGAGGTTCACGACGCACACCAGCGGGCTGGCCGTCGTCGCCCCGACGCACGAACGAGAAGCTGTTGTCGTCTGCGTTGTTCGCGTCGATCCACTCGAAGCCGTCGGCGGAGTGGTCGCGCTGCCACAGCGCGGGGTGCTCGGTGTAGGCGCGGTTGAGGTCGGCGACCAGCCGCCGCAGGCCCTCGTGGTCGGGCTCGTCCAGCAGGTACCAGTCGAGCTCGCGGACCTCGGACCACTCGCGCCACATGCCGAACTCGCCGCCCGGGAACAGCAGCTGCTTGCCGGGGTGCGCCCACATCCAGCGCGTACAGCGCGCGCAGGTTCGCGAACTTCTGCCAGCGGTCGCCGGCCATCTTGTCCAGCAGGCTGCGCTTGCCGTGCACGACCTCGTCGTGCGACAGCGGCAGCACGTAGTTCTCGCTCCACGCGTACATCAGCCCGAACGTCAGCTGGTTGTGGTGGTAGCGGCGGTGGATCGGGTCGCTGGAGAAGTAGGCCAGGGTGTCGTGCATCCAGCCCATGTTCCACTTGAACCCGAAGCCCAGGCCGCCCAGGTGCACCGGCCGGCGTCACGCCCGGCCAGGCCGTGGACTCCTCGGCGATCGTGATCGCGCCCGGGGTTGCGGCCGTAGACGACGGCGTTGAACTCCTTGAGGAACTCGACGGCCTCGAGGTTCTCGCGCCCGCCGTACTCGTTGGGGACCCACTCGCCCTGCCTTGCGCGAGTAGTCCAGGTACAGCATCGACGCGACCGCGTCGACGCGCAGCCCGTCGATGTGCAGCTCCTCGAGCCAGAACAGCGCGTTGGCGAGGAGGAAGTTGCGCACCTCGTTGCGCGCTGAAGTTGAAGACCAGCGTGCCCCAGTCGGGGTGCTCGCCGCGGCGGGGGTCGACGTGCTCGTACAGCGCGGTGCCGTCGAAGCGCGCCAGCGCCCACTCGTCCTTGGGGAAGTGCGCGGGCACCCAGTCCACGATGCACGCCGATGCCGCGCTGGTGCAGCGTGTCGACCAGGAACCGCGGAAGTCGTCGGGGTCGCCGAAGCGCGCGGACGGCGCGAAGTAGCCGGTGACCTGGTAGCCCCAGGAGCCCCCGAAGGGGTGCTCCGCGGCCGGGCAGGAACTCGACGTGGGTGAAGCCCATGCTCCGCGAGGTAGGCCGGCAGCTCGCTCGGCCAGCTCGCGGTAGGTGTAGGGCGGCCGCCGCCGTCGCGGTCCGCGTCGTGATGCAGCCACGAGCCGAGGTGCATCTCGTAGATCGACATCGGCTCGCGCATGCGCGTCGCGCTGGTCGCGCTGCTGGATCCAGCCACTCGCGTCGCCCCACTGGTAGCGGCTGTCGTGAACGCGGCTGGCGGTCGCCGGCGGCACGTCGGTCGCGAAGCGCGTAGGGGTCGGCGCGCGGTCACGCGTGCGCCCTGCGCGCGTCACGAGCTCGTACTTGTAGTACGTGCCGTTGCCGACGTCGGGGACGAACAGCTCCCAGATGCCGGACCTGTCGGCCGCCCAGCAGCGCGCATCGGGTGCAGCCGGCCGTCCCAGGAGTTGAAGTCGCCGACCACGCGCACGCTGCGGCGTTGGGGGCCCAGACCGCGAAGGCGGTCCCGCGCACGCCCTCGAGCGTCGAGGACGTGCGCGCCCATGCGGCGCCACAGCTCCTCGTGGCGGCCTTCGCCCGCGAGGTGCAGGTCGATCTCGCCGAAGCGTCGGCCAGAACGCGTACGGCGTCGCGCAGGTCGAAGGTGCAGCCCGTCGGCGTACGCGACCCGCAGGCGGTAGTCGGCGGCCTTGGCGGGCGCGTCTTCAGCAGCGCCTCGAAGAACCCGGCGCGGTCTGCGCACCGCTCGCCGACGACCTGGTCGTCGACGCCGTCGCGCACGACCGTGGCGTCGGGGCGGCTCAGGTGCGCCACGACCGCGGACGACGGTCGCGCGTGCCGATGCAGTGGTGCAGGCCGAGGACGCGGTGGGGGTCGCGGTGCTGGCCTGCTCGAGGATCGCGTCGACGCTCCTCGGAGGGGCGTGCCAGTCGTCGGCGGCTGCGGTGCGCGCGGCACGTGGCTCCTGGGGTCTGTCATCGTCGAAGCGTCGCGTGGTGTCCAGCAGCCGCGGTGATCGCCGCCGACGGGGATCGCGGACCCAGTCGCGGGCGGTTGGCGAGCTCGTAGCCGAGCTCGTAGACGGCCTTGTCCAGCTCGAATGCGGCCAGCTGGGCGTCGACCGCGCCGCCGTCGTGCGGCAAGACGTCGTGCGGCGCCGCGGCCTGCGTCGAGGTAGCCGTCGAGGAAGCGCCGCGCGCACGTGTCGCGCCAGGCGCCGCGCGCGGCACTGCGCCAGATCGCCTCCGGAGCCCGCGCCGCGGCGTAGTCGAAGGAGCGCAGCATCCCGGCGACGTCGCGCAGCGGGGCGTTCGAGCGCGCGCCGCTCCGCCAGCGGCTGCGCCGGCTCGCCCTCGAAGTCCAGCAGCTGCCAGCGCCCTCGGCGTCCAGCAGCACCTGGCCGAGGTGCAGGTCCCCGTGGATGCGCGTCAGCGGGCCGGTCGCCTTGTCCTGCGGCGACGCGGTCGAGGCGCCGTGCAGCTCGTCTCCGCGTGCGACCACGTCGGCGACCACGTCCGGCGGCGCGCGGACGGGCACGGCCCAGCACGTGCGGCGTCGGCCTGCATCGCGGCCCGACCCAGGCCGCCGGTCGTCGGCGGTGCGCCTCGCGCGAGCCCAGCGTCCGGGCGCAGTGCCTCGTGCATGCTCGCGCGACCGTCGCGCGCCGAACGCATCGGCGCTGGTCGCGCAGCCTCGCCGGCTGCCGCGATGCGCGGCGACCTCCGCCGTGGCCAGCGCCCAGCCCTCGCGCGCCGCCGGGCACGAAGTCGGCGAGCACGCCCAGCGCGTGACGAGGTCCGTCGGCCTGCGGATGCGCGAACGCGCCGCGCTGGCGCGGCGCGTTGCGGAAGCCCGCCTCGGTCAGCGCCGCGGGTGATCTCGACGTCGGGGTTCTCCCCGGCCTCGAGCCGGCGGAACACCTTGAGGATCAGCTGCGTCGCCCAGCACCGACCGAGGTGTTGCGACTGCTCCGCGCGCCATCCGGCGCGGGCTGAGTCCGGCGGGAGCCAGTCGAAGGCGCGTCGGCGTCGCGCGTGCCGGCGGAGCGCCCCGTGATCCGGTCGCCGCGGGCGGTGGCAGCCGCTCGCCGCGCAGGGCCAGTGCGGCCAGCGCGCGGATCGCGCCCGGGACCGTGGCGCCGTCCAGCAGCCGGCAGCCGTCGAGCTCGCCGATCACGGCGGCGCCGGCGGCGGAGGCCCGGCCGGCACACGACCGGCACCTGGTAGCGCTCCTCGCCGCCGTCCTCGTAGCGGCACGCCACGATCACGCTGGCCAGCTCCGCGCCGAGGACCGCCACGTCCTCGACCGCCAGCCCGGCCAGCACCCGGTCCTTGGCGGCGAAGCAGCGGCGCGCCGGCAGCCACGCGCGGATGCGCGCCGCGAGGTCCGGCCAGACCTCGGGCGAGGCCAGCTTGGCCAGGCCGGCGACACCGCCCCGACGTTCATCCCGGCGCCTCCGCCGCCTGGCCGCGGGCGCTCACCGGCGTCCGCCTCCGCCGGCCGGCTCCTGCAGGCCGAACCAGTAGAAGCCGTGCGGGCCGAGCGTCAGCAGGTAGGGCAGCTCGCCGATCGCGGGGAACGGCGTGCGCGCCGATCATCTCGACCGGCGTGTGGCCCGCGTACTCGGACGAGGTCCAGCTCGACGGCTGCGACGACGCGCCGAGGTTGGCCACGACCAGGACCGGGTCTGGGCGTCGCCGCGCAGGAACGCCAGCACCTTGGGGTTGGCCGCCTGCAGCGCCCGGAAGCTGCCGGTGCCGAACACCGGGTGACGCTTGCGGACGTTGATGAGGTTGCGCACCCAGTGCAGCAGGCGAGTGCGGGTTGCGCTGCTGCGCCTCGACGTTGAGTGACCTGGTAGCCGTAGACCGGGTCCATGATCGGCGGCGCGTAGAGCTGGGCGAAGTCGGCGCGGCTGAAGCCGCCGTTGCGGTCGATGGACCACTGCATCGGCGTGCGGACGCCGTCGCGGTCACCGAGGTAGATGTTGTCGCCCATCCCGATCTCGTCGCCGTAGTACATGATCGGGCTGCCCGGCAGGCTGAACAGCAGGGCGTGGAACAGCTCGATGGCGCGGCGGTTGTTGTCGAGCAGCGGGGCGAGGCGACGGCGGATGCCGACGTTCATCTTCATCCGCGGGTCGCGCGCGTACTCCTTGTACATGTAGTCGCGCTCTTCGTCGGTGACCATCTCGAGCGTCAGCTCGTCGTGGTTGCGCAGGAAGATGCCCCACTGGCAGTTGTCGGGGATCGGCGGCGTGTTCGTTCATGATCTCGATGATGGGCTTGGCCTCCTCGCGGCGCAGCCCCATGAACATGCGCGGCATGACGGGGAAGTGGAACGCCATCTGGCACTCGTCGCCGTCGCCGAAGTACTCGACGACGTCGGCCGGCCACTGGTTGGCCTCGGCGAGCAGCACCTTGTTCTCGAACTCGTCGTCGACGACCTTGCGGACCTTCTTCAGGTAGTCGTGCGTCTCGGGCAGGTTCTCGCAGTTCGTGCCCTCGCGCTCGATCAGGTACGGCACGGCGTCCAGGCGCATCCCGTCCAGGCCCATCGCCATCCAGAAGCGGACGATGTCGAGCATCGCCTCGCTGGACCTCGGGGTTGTCGTAGTTGAGGTCGGGCTGGTGGCTGAAGAAGCGGTGCCAGTAGTACCCGCCGGCGCTCGGGGTCGTGGGTCCAGTTCGAGATCTCGGTGTCGACGAAGATGATCCGCGCGTCGCTAGTACTGCTCGTCGGTCTCCGACCACACGTACCAGTCGCGCTTGGCGGAGCGCGGGTCGCGCGACTCCTGGAACCACGGGTGCTGGTCGGACGTGTGGTTCATGACCATGTCGGCGATCACGCGGATGCCGCGGCGTGTGCGGCTCTCGAGCAGGTCGGCGACGTCGTCGACGTTGCCGTACTCGGGCAGCACGGTCATGTAGTCGCTGATGTCGTAGCCGCCGTCGCGCAGCGGTGACTGGTAGAAGGGCAGCAGCCAGATGCAGTCGATGCCCAGCCACTCGAGGTAGTCCAGGCGCTCGGTCAGCCCGCGGATGTCACCGGTGCCGTCGTTGGTGGCGTCGTAGAAGCCGCGGATGACGACCTCGTAGAAGATCGCGGTCTTGAACCACAGGGGGTCGTTCGTCGAGCCACGGGTCGTGGCTCCTTACAGCGGCCGCAGGCGCAGGACGTGGGCGGGCTCGGTGGACGGGTCGAGGCGCACGTAGTTGCTGCGGACCGTGCCAGATGTAGCGTCGTGTCGGTGAGCAGGTCGTGGGCCTCGAACGGTCCGCGCGTTCTCCATGCCCAGCTGCCACATGTCCAGCCACGTCAGCCCGGCCTGCGCGTGGTACGGGTCGAGGTTGACGACCACCAGCACCGGGTCGCGTGCGGCCGGGCGCGACCTTGGAGAAGCACGAGCAGCTTGTCGTTGCCGACGTGGTGGAACCAGATCGTTGCGCAGGTGCGCAAGCGCGGGCTGGTTGCGGCGGATCTCGTTGAGCGCGCGCGATGTAGGGCGCCAGCGACCAGGGCTCGTCCCAGTTGCGCGGCCGGTACTGGTACTTCTCGGAGTCGAGGTACTCCTCGCTGCCCTCGCGGACGGCGGTGCTCTCGAACAGCTCGTAGCCGGAGTAGATGCCCTAGACGGCGACAGCAGCGCGGCCAGCACCAGCGCGGTCTTGAACGCCGGCGCGCCGCCGTGCTGCAGGTACTCGGTGAGGATGTCGGGCGTGTTGGGCCAGAAGTTGGGGCGGTAGTAGTCCGCCATCTCGGTGTGCGCACAGCTCCTCGAGGTACTCGGTCAGCTCCCTCTTGGCGTTGCGCCACGCGAAGTACGTGTAGCTCTGGCTGAAGCCCAGCTTGCCCAGCCGTCTGCATCATCTTGGGCCGCGTGAACGCCTCGGCGAGGAACAGCACGTCGGGGTGCTCGAGGTGGATCGCCGTCGATCAGCCACTCCCAGAACGGCAGCGCCTTGGTGTGGGGGTTGTCGACCCGGAAGATCTTGACGCCGTGGCCGATCCAGTAGTCGAGGACGGACTTGCAGCTCGGCCTTGAGCCCCTCGATGTCGGGCGTGTCGAAGTCGATGGGGTAGATGTCCTGGTACTTCTTCGGCGGGTTCTCCGCGTAGGCGATCGTGCCGTCGGCGCGGTGGCTTGAACCACTCGGGGTGCTCGGTGACCCAGGGGTGGTCCGGGGAGCACTGGATGGCGAAGTCGAGCGCGACCTCCAGCCCGTGGCGGCCGGCCTCGGCGACGAACGTCGTCGAAGTCGTCGATCGTGCCGAGGTCCGGGTGGATCGCGTGTGGCCGCCCTCGGCCCGGACCGATCGCCCACGGGCACGCCGGGGTCGTCGGGGCCGGGCGTCAGCGTGTTGTTGCGGCCCTTGCGGAACTGCCGGCCGATCGGGTGGATCGGCGGGAGGTAGACCACGTCGAAGCCCATCGTCGGCGACGCCCGGCAGGCGCGCTGCCGCGGTCTTGAAGGTGCCGCTGGCGCATCGTGCCGTCGGCGTGGACGATGCGCGCCCTCGGAGCGCGGGAACAGCTCGTACCAGGCGGAGAACTGCGCGGCCTCGCGGTCGACCCACAGCGGGAAGTCGGGCTTGGCAGTGCGTGGCGTCGAGCCGCTCCGGATGGCGCTCGAGCAGCAGCCTGCAGGTCGCGGTCGTCGGCGGCCGCGACGCTTGTGCCCATCGTGCTGTCGGCGTCGCGCAGGAGCCCGGCGGCGCTTTGCGATGCTGCTCCTTGACGGCCTTAGGGACCTTGCGGCGCTCCAGCAGGCGTGCGCCCTCCTCGAGCTCGACGTCGAGGTCGGTCTGCGCCGGCCTCGTGCTTCTTGACCAGGCCGTCAAGCCAGCTGGCGCAGTGGTCGGTCCAGCCGACGACCTGGTAGCGCCACGACCCCACGACGGTCGACGCGGAACGCGCCGTAGCAGCGGTCGTTGACGTCGTGGCGCAGGGGCGCCTCGCGCCAGGCGTCGTCGCCCGGACCGCGGAAGCGCACCGCAGCGGCCGACCTTGTCGTGCCCCTCGCGGAAGACGTCGGCCGCGACGATCGACTCCGTCGCCGACCACGGCCTTGGCGGCGAAGCGGCCGCAGTCGACCTGCGGGGTGATGCCCTCGATCTGCACGCGTGCCTTCACGGGCGGACCTCCGCCGGGTGGTTTCGCAGGTACCTACCTTCGCACGGCTCGCGTCAATCTTGCCGGGTGGCAGCGCTTTGTAGGCTGCCCCACCGCTTGAGGGAGGCAACGGGATGACCGGTCAGCTCTCGTCCTGCGTCGCCCTGCTCCTGGCGGGGGCGGTGCTGGCTGCGTGCGGCGGAGCGGAGACGCCGTCCGGTGCTGGTGAGGTGTTCGGCACGGTCGCGGCGGGGGCCGGCGCGACCGAGGATGCGGGTGACGACGTGGCTGCGAGCGAGTCGACCGAACCCGCGGGCGAGCCCACCGGTGACACAGCCTCGGCGGGGCCTGCGGGCGCCGCCGCCGCCGGCGACCTGTCCGACGCCTGCTCGATCTTCAGCGCCGAACAGGTCTCCGCCGCCTACGGGTCGGACCACGCGGTCAGCGAGGCCACGTCCACGGCGGCCGCCTGCTCGTTCACCAACACCGCCAACGCGCTGTCGATCGTCTCGGTGAGCGTGTCGCCATCCGGCGGCGCGGACGCCACGAGCTTCCTGGCTGCCGCCGACTTCGGCTGCCAGGACGGGACCCGGATCGAGGTCGCGGCCGGCGACGCGGCCTACGCCTGCGCGCTGCTGGGCATCCCCAGCGCAGCGGCCCTGGTCGGCGACCAGACGGTCACGATCGTGGGGATCACCGACCTCCCGAGCGCCGAGGGCGTCCAGGCGGCGGCCGACCTGCTGGCGCAGCTGGGCTGACGGGTCTCTGAGCGTCCCCGCGCCCGCCTGAGCGTCCATGCAAGCGCTTGCAAGGGGTCGGCTAGTCTGACCAGTCGTGGTGAAGGCTCAGGTCACGTTCCGCGTCCGCCCCTCGCTTCCCGAGGAGCTCCAGCCCCTGCTGGACCTCGCGATGAACCTGCGCTGGGCGTGGGACCCAGCCACCTACGAGCTGTTCCAGTGGGCCGACAAGCGCGCCTGGGCCGAGGTCGGTGGCAACCCGGTCGCGCTGCTCGGCCGCCTCACCCGCAAGCGTCTCGCCGAGCTGGCCGCCGACAGCGCGTTCGGCGACCGCGTCGCCGCCGTGGCCGCCGACCTCGCGCGGTACCTGACCGGCAAGCGCTGGGCCCAGGACGCAGGAGCCGCCACCCCCGCCGCGTCGCGTACTTCTCCCCGGAGTTCGGCATCACCGAGGCGATGCAGACGTACTCGGGCGGGCTGGGAGTCCTCGCCGGCGACCACCTCAAGGCCGCCAGCGACCTGGGGCTGGACCTCGTCGGCGTCGGGCTGCTCTACCGCCACGGCTACTTCCGGCAGCAGCTGGACGCCGACGGCTGGCAGCAGGAGCGCTACCCCGACCTCAACCCGAACTCCCTGCCGCTGGTGCAGCTCGAGCGCTCGGGCCAGCCGCTGACGGTCAGCGTCACCATCGGGGAGCGCGAGGTCGCCGCGCAGATCTGGCACGCCCAGGTCGGGCGCATCCCGGTGCTCCTGCTGGACACCGACGTCGCGGTCAACCACCCCGACGACCGGGTGATCACCGACCGCCTCTACGGAGGCGACGCCCAGCACCGGCTGCGCCAGGAGCTGATCCTCGGGATCGGTGGGATGCGCGCGCTCGACGTGGCGCGCGAGGTCGGCGTCGTGGGCTTCGAGCCGCAGGTCTTCCACTCCAACGAGGGCCACGCCGGCTTCCTGCAGATCGAGCGCATCCGCCGCCTGGTCGCCGAGGGGCTGGACTTCGACGCGGCCGTGGCCACCGCCAAGCTGCGCTGCGTGTTCACCACCCACACGCCCGTCCCGGCGGGCATCGACCGCTTCCCCAACGATCTGATGGAGAGGTACTTCACGACGCTCGCGGCCGAGTGCGGCGTGACGCTCGAGCAGCTGCTGGCCCTGGGACGCGAGCCCCACGACACCTCCGGCACCGGCGCGTTCAACATGGCGATGCATGGGGCTGCGGCTGTCCGCCGTGGCCAACGGTGTCTGCCAGCTCCACGGCGTGGTGACGCCGCGAGATGTTCTCCGCGCTCTGGCCTGGCGTCGACCAGCGACGAGGTCCCGATCACCGCGGTCACCAACGGTGTGCACGCGCCCGACCTGGGTCGGTCCTGAGATGCGGGCCGTGTACGACCGGGCGCTGCGCCGTGACTGGGCCGACAGCCCTGATGCGTGGGGCGATCTGGTCGACGGGATCGGCGACGACATGCTGTGGCGGGCACGCGGCCGCGCGCGGGAGCGCATGGTGCAGCGCCTGCGCAGCTGGGTCGGCATGCAGCGCGCCCGGCGCGGGGAGCCCGTCGGCGCTCGCTCCTGGATCCGAGGAGATCTTCGACCCCGACGCGCTGACGATCGGGTTCGCGCGCCGTTTCGCGGAGTACAAGCGCGGCACGTTGCTGCTGTCGCACCCCGACCGGCTGCGGCGGCTGCTGCTGTCCACCGACAGGCCGGTGCAGATCGTGTTCGCCGGGCAAGGCGCATCCGCGCGACGACATCGGCAAGGGGCTGATCCGCGAGATCGTGCACTTCTCCGCCGAAGCCGAGCTGCGCACCCGCATCGTCTTCGCCGAGGACTACGACATCGAGCTGGCCCGCGTGCTGCTACAGGGCGTCGACCTCTGGCTCAACACGCCGCGGCGCCCGCACGAGGCCTGCGGCACCTCCGGTGAGAAGGCGGTGCTGAACGGGGCGCTGCACTGCTCGACGCTGGACGGCTGGTGGGACGAGCTCTACGACGGCCACAACGGCTTCGTGATCGGCACCGCCGACCGGCTCGCAGACACCGGCCAGCAGGACGCGGCCGACGCGGCCAGCCTCTTCGACACTGCTCGAGCGCTCCGTCGTCCCGCTGTTCTACGAGCGCACCGACGCCCCGCTGCCGCGGCGCTGGATCGAGATGGTGCGCCACTCGATCGCGACGCTGGGACCCGAGGTGCTGGCCACGCGCATGGTGCGCGAGTACGCCGAGAAGCTCTACGTCCCGGTCGCCGACCGGGCGCAGCGGCTCAGCGCCCGCGGCGGCAAAGGCATCTCCGCGCTGGCCGCGTGGCGCGCCGGGATCGCCGGGCACTGGGACGACGTGCGCATCCGCGAGGTCTACGTCGCCCAGGAGGTCGCCGACATCGGCGAGGAGCGCTCCGTGCGGGTGGTCGCGCACCTCGGGAAGCTGGACCCCGGTGACGTCGCGGTGCAGGTCGTCCACGGCGAGGTGGCCGCCGACGGCCAGATCACCGAGCCGCAGGTCGCCGACCTGCAGCTGGACGGCGACGCCCCCGACGGCGCCACCGCGTGGAGCGGGGCGATCGCCGCGCAGGCCTCGGGCGAGTACGGCGTCGCCGCGCGCGTCGTGCCCGCGCACCACGACCTGCTGTCGTGGACCGAGACCGGCTTGGTCACCTGGGCGGACGCGACGGCATCGTGACCGCGCCGTGGTGGCGTGACGCCGTCGGCTACGAGGTCTACCTGCGGTCCTTCGCGGACTCCGACGGCGACGGCGTCGGCGACCTGGGCGGCGTGATCGCGCACCTGGACCACCTGCAGTGGCTGGGTGTCGACGCGCTGTGGATCACGCCGTGGTACCCGTCCCCGCAGCGCGACCACGGCTACGACGTCGCGGACTACCGCGCCATCGACCCGCGCTTCGGGACGCTGGCCGACGTCGACCGCCTCATCGCGGAAGCCCATGGGCGTGGGTTGCGGGTGATCGCGGACATGGTCCCCAACCACTCCGCCGCCGAGCACGCGTGGTTCCAGGCGGCGCTGGCCGACCCCACCGGGCCCTACCGGGACTACTACATCTGGCGCGACGGGCTGCCCGGCGCCGACGGCGAGCCCGGCGCGCGGCCGCCCAACAACTGGCTGTCGCACTTCGGCGGGCCGGCGTGGACGCGCGACCCGGCCAGCGGCCAGTGGTGGCTGCACCTCTTCCTGCCCGAGCAGCCCGACCTGAACTGGGCCAACCCGAAGGTGCGCGAGGAGTTCGACGCGATCCTGGAGTTCTGGGTCGACCGCGGTGTCGACGGGTTCCGCCTGGACGTCGCGCACGGGCTGGCCAAGCACCCCGAGCTGCTCGACAACCCCCCGAAGGCCCCGGACGCGCTGCGCGCCCACCGCGACGAGCACGCCGGCGCATTCGACGCGATGGACCACGTCCACGACCTCGACCAGGACGCCGTGGTCGAGGTGCACCGCGGCTGGCGCCGCGTGACCGCGCCCCGCGGCGCGCTGCTCCTCGGCGAGGCCTACCTGCTCGACGCGCCGCGCCTGCGGCGCTACGTCGACCCGCACGAGGGCCTCGACCTGGTCTTCTGGTTCCCGCCCCTGCACGTGGCCTGGGACGCCGCCACGGTGCGCCAGGTGCTGGAGGCGGGGACCGTGCTGGGGCGCGAGGCGGTCGCCTGGATCACCGGGTCCCACGATCGGCCCCGGGCGGCGACGCGGCTCGGCAACAAGCAGCGCGCGCTCGCGCTGTCGACGCTCGTGCTCTTCCTGCCGGGGGCCGCGTTCCTCTACCAGGGCGAGGAGCTGGGCCTGGCGGACGCGCCGCCCCCGGCCGGCGCCCGCCAGGACCCGGTCGCCGTGCTCAACCCGGGCCTCGCAGGGCGCGACGGCTGCCGCACTCCGTTGCCGTGGGCGCCCGGGCCGGGTTGGGGCTTCACCACGGCGGCGGAGCCATGGCTGCCGTACGGGGACCGCACACCCGCCGACACCGTCGCCGTCCAGCGCGAGGACCCGACGTCCACGCTGCACCGCTACCGCTGGCTGCTCGGGCTGCGCCGGTCGCTGCTCGCCGAGCTGCCGGACGCCGTGGAGTGGCTCGATCTGGTGCCGGACGTGGTCGCCTACCGTCGCGGCCCGATCGTGGTGGCCGCGAACGCAGGCGCGCAGCGGGTCAAGCTGGAGTGGGGCTGGCTGGACCCCGACACGGCCGGAGTCTTCCGGGACCGCTAGGAACCCTTGGGGTGCGACGCGGACCGGTTGGGCGCTGAAGGTGAAAGCGGCCGGCGCGGCGGGCCCGAGCCGAGGGACCCGCCGCAACCGGCCTGAGGGGCGGTCGTCTGCGAGGGAGGGAACGACCGGCCGGGCGGCACAGTAGGTCGTCACATGGTCGCGGCCATGGCCGCGAGGTTACGGTCCCGTAAACCAGCCGATCTCACGCGGCGTGAACCCCCGACGTGGCACCGTTGCGCCCCGCTAGCCTCCGGCCGTGACTTCGGCGCATGCGGCGCGGTCCTCGCTCGCGGAGAACGGCGAGCCCCCCACGTTGGTCTGGGGCGACCGCGTCGGCGCCCGCGCCGAGTTCCTGGCGGTCGCGCTGCTGTGCCTCGCCGCGCTGCTGACCGCGGTGGCCGCGTCTCAGGCGTCGGTGCGCCAGAGCCAGGCGATCGCGAGCTACGGCGTCGCGGTTCGCAACCTCGGCGAGGCCGACCAGGCCACGACCCACGCGCTGGCCCAGCTCACCCAGGACCAGCAGCTGTTCACCGAGTACGCGATCGCGCTGGCCCGTGGCGAGCCGAGCGTGGCCGAGTACATCCAGCTGGAGCTGATGGCCCCCCAGCTGTCCTCCGCGGTGGACTGGGTGGAGGACACCGAGGGCGCACTCACACCGTTCGACGACATCCCCGGCAACCCGTACACGATCCCGGCACTCGCCGATGCCGAGCGCTTCGCCAGCGCGGCCGTCGTGAGCTTCGACCAGGGGGCCGCCACCGCCCGCCAGGCCGAGCGGTTCTCCCTGGCGACGATCCTGCTCGCCACCACCCTGTTCTTCGCTGCGACGGGTGCCCTGCTCCAGAACCTCCGCGCCCGGCGCACGCTCCTCGTGCTGGGCACGGTGCTGCTGCTCGCCGGGACCGTCGCCCTCGTCCTGGCCTTCACCAGGTCCTGACCCGTCGCCACGCCGGGGTTGCGGTGGGCCGCGGGGCGGTCCACGCTGCGGCCGGGAGGCGCGGCCATGGCGGACCGAGTGCTGGTGCGGCGGTCGCCGCCCGCCGGTGTGGTCATGGCGCCGGACGAGCGGCGGGCGCTGCTCCGCTTCCGCGGCGCGGTGGAGGTGGAGTGGGGGGCGGCGACCGAGGCTGCGGAGTCCGGGGACCGTGAGCGTGGGCCGGGGTGGAAGCGGCTGGCAGGGGTGGTGCTGCCGCTCGCGGTCGCGCTGATCGCGGTGGCGGCGCTGCTGGCCCGGCCGGTGACGACGCCGACGCGGGAGCGGGTCGCATGGCCGCGACCACCGGCGTCGCCGTGGGCGTCCGTGTCACGGGAGGCCTTCGGTCCCGGCAGTGCGGTCGGTGGGGTGGCCGCTCAGGGCGACCAGCTCATCGCCGTGGGGACCGACGGGCGCACGTCCTCCGACGGCTTCGTGCGGCCGGGTGTGTGGACGGCGGCCGCGCCGGATCGGTGGAGGCGCGCCGAGGCCGGCGCGGTGGAGCTGGATCCCGCCTGGTCGGAGGCGGGCGTCCGCATGCACGACGTCGCCGCGAGTGGGGGGCTCCTGGTGGCAGTGGGCGAGGCCAACGTCGCGCCGCGGACAGTAGGGGCGGCGTGGACGTCGCGCGACGACGGGCGGACGTGGCAGGTGAGCTCGGGCGGGGGAGACCTCGACCGGGCGTACGCCACGCCGTTCGCGGTCGTGGCTGCAGCGGGGGGGTTCGTCGCGGTCGGCGGCGGCGTCGACACGCCGGCGGCGTGGACCTCGCAGGACGGGCGCACGTGGACGCCGGCGGACGTCGAGCCCGGATCGGGCGGCCTGGTCGACGTCGTCGCCGGGCGCTCGGGCCTGGTCGCCGCAGACCGTGGCGGCCGCCTCTGGCACTCGGCGACCGGCCAGCGCTGGACGCGCGCCGTGCGCTACGGGCGACACCCCGACGTGCGGGTGCGCGGCGTGGCGACGGCCCCGGATGGCAGCTTCCTCGCGCTGGGCTCGCGCGGCGGCGACGGGTTCCGCGACGGGCTGGTCCTGCACTCCGAGGACGGGCGCAACTGGTCGGAGGCGGTGGCGCCCCTGGGGATCGTGGCCGGCTCGGCCGACGTCGCGCTGTCCGCGCTGGCGCCCTCGTCCGCGGTCGGCGCGGTCGCGGTCGGCGACGCCGGCGGCCGCGCGGTCGCCTTCTCCGCTCGAGGGGGCGCCGGCTGGGCTCCGGAGCACCTCCCCGCCCTGCCCGACGCCACGTCCACCGCACTCCTCACCACCACCTGGCACGGCACCGACCTCGCCATCGGCTTCGCCGACGGCTGGGACGGCCGCCGCGCCACCGTCTGGCTCCGCACCCCCAACCCACCCCCGACCGCCGATGGGGGTGCCGCCTCCATCCCGACGTCCCCGAACGCGCCGGATGCGGGTGGGGCGCCGGACCTCGTCATCGCGGTGGGGGATGGCGGGTTGTGGGTGACCGATGGGCGGGATGGCAGCGCGCGGGATCTGCCACTGAGCGCGTTGGGCGTGGCGGATCCGCGGTTGGGGATGGTGGGGGTAGGGGACGCGCTGGTGGTGCGTGGGGCGGGTGACGCGCGGGTCGTGCGGGTCGAGAGCGACGCCGAGGGGGAGCCCGCCTTCGCAACGCGGGGGTTGGGGCAGGCGAACTTCGCGGTCCCGTCGGGGCGCGCCGGGCGGGTGTGGCTGGTGACCGACGCCATCCGCGGGCCGGACGCCGCCGGGTCTTCCGCGGGGCTCGGCGTGCGGGAGGTCGACTTCGACGGGCGGGTCACCGTCCCGCTGCGCGCGCTGCCGCCGGGCGCGCAGCCGCTGGCCGGCGTGGGCGCCGATCTCGTCATCCTCGCCCGCGAAGGCTGGACCGTGTGGTCGCCGGCCGACGGCCGTGCCGTGGCGCTGGGGTCGGTCGTGCGGGTGCTCGCCACGCAGGGACCGCTCATGGCCTGGTGCGAGCACGACCGCTGCACGCGCATCCTGGTCGGGCGCCCCGGGGATCCGCGCCCGCTGGCGGTGGGGGTCGCGTCACGGCAGGAGAGCGTCGTCGGCGGCACGCTCGCCCCGGGCGGCCGCTGGCTGGCCAGCGTGGTCGCGACGGACGGCCGCGAGCCGCAGGACGTCGTCGTGACCGACCTCCGCGACGGGTCGGTCGTCATGACGGCCCCGGACCTCGCCTACCCGCAGCTCGCGTGGGATCCGACCGGAACGCGGCTGACCGTGTGGGAGCAGCGCGGCACGCTGCGCTCGCTGGATCCCGCCGCCGGCACGGAGCGGCTGCTGGCCCTCACGTTCGGGCGCGCCACCGTCCACAGCCTGGACGTGCTGGCGACGCCGTAAAGGCGCCGTAAAGGCAGGGGCGAGCGGGATCCGCAAGACTGGGCCTCCCGCCCAACGCCGTGCGAGGAGAATCCCGCCATGTCCGCTTCTGCCGTCACGCCCGCCGAGGTCCACGACACGCTGCGGGCGCACGTCCTGGTGGACGGCTACGACCTGGTGCTCGACACGGCAGCCAGCCGCGGCTCGTGGCTGGTCGACGCGCTCGACGGCACGCGCTACCTCGACGTCTTCACGTTCTACGCGTCCAGCCCGCTGGGCATGAACCACCCCGCGCTCGCCGACGACGAGGAGTTCCGCGCGCAGCTGCTGGAGGTCGCGCTCAACAAGCCCGCCAACTCCGACGTCTACACCACGCACTACGCGGAGTTCGTGCGCACGCTGCACCGCGTCATGGGCGAGGACCAGCTGCCCTGGAGCTTCTTCATCGAGGGCGGCGCGCTGGCCGTGGAGAACGCGCTCAAGGCGGCGTTCGACTGGAAGTCCCGCAGCAACGAGGCGGCTGGCCGGCCCGCCAGCCTCGGCACCAAGGTCCTGCACCTGACCGGCGCGTTCCACGGCCGCAGCGGCTACACGCTGGCGATCACCAACACCGACCCCGTCAAGGTCGATCGCTTCCCGAGGTTCCCGTGGCCGCGGATCGACGCCCCCCACGTGCGCCACCCGATCGCCGACCACCGTGAGTCGATCGAGGCCCAGGAGCGCCACGCGCTGCGCCAGGCCGAGGATGCCTTCCTCGCCCACCCCCACGACATCGCCTGCACGATCGTGGAGCCCATCCAGTCCGAGGGCGGCGACAACCACCTGCGCCCGGAGTTCCTCCAAGAGCTGCAGCGACTCACGCACGAGCACGACGCGCTGTTCGTCGTCGACGAGGTGCAGACCGGCGCCGGCATCACGGGCACTCCGTGGGTCCACACGCAGCTGGGCCTGGAGCCCGACCTGCTCGCCTTCGGCAAGAAGCTGCAGGTCTGCGGCGTGATGGCGGGCCGCCGCGTCGCCGAGGTCGACGACAACGTCTTCACCGTGTCGTCGCGGATCAACTCGACCTGGGGCGGCAACCTCACCGACATGGTGCGCGCGAGACGCATCCTGGAAGTGATCGAGGCCGACGGCCTCATCGAGCGCGCCGGCGTGATGGGAAAGCGGCTGCTGGACCTCCTGACCGGCCTGGCCTCCGACCACCCGACGCTGATCGGGAACGTGCGCGGCCGCGGGCTGCTGTGCGCGGTGGATCTGCCCGACCCGGCGCTGCGCGACCAGGTCAAGACCCGACTGCGCGAGGAGGAGAAGGTGCTGATGCTCGGCTGCGGGACCCAGACCCTGCGCTTCCGGCCGTCCCTGGCCGTGACCGAGGACGAGCTGGAGCTCGCCGTTGGCGCTCTGGGTCGCGTCCTGACGAGGGTGGCGGCCTGATGGCGACTCCGGAGATCGCCTCCATCGTCGCCGGCGACGTGCTGGACGGCGCCGCGGGAGGGACGCTGGAGCTGCGCAACCCCGCCGATCTCGACGACGTCGTCAGCGTCGCCCGGCTGGGCGACCAGGTCACGTTCGTCGAGGCCTGCCGCGCCGCCGCGGCGGCCCAGCCCGACTGGGCTGCCGTGCCGCCGCCGATCCGCGGCCGTGCGATCCAGCAGATCGGTCGGCTCGTCGAGGCCAACGCCGAGACCCTCGCCCGCCTGATCACCCGCGAGATCGGCAAGCCGATCGCCGAGTCCCGCGGCGAGGTCCAGGAGATCGTCGACACCTGCAACTTCTTCCTCGGCGAGGGGCGCCGCCTCTACGGCATGACCGTCCCGTCGGAGATGCCCGACAAGCAGCTCTTCACGTTCCGCGTGCCGGTCGGCACGACCGCGATCGTGACCGCCGGCAACTTCCCGGTGGCGGTGCCGTCGTGGTACCTCGTGCCGGCGCTGCTGTGCGGCAACTCCGTGGTGTGGAAGCCCGCCGAGTACGCCGCCGCTTCGGCCCTCGCGCTCTACGAGCTCTTCGTGCACGGCGGCCTGCCGGAGGGCCTGCTCAACCTCGTGCTCACCGACGGCCCCGCGACGTTCGCCGGGCTGGAGAACGCGCTGGCCGCGGGGCTGGTGGACAAGGTCGGCTTCACCGGCTCCGTCGACGTCGGCCGCCGTATCGGCGAGCTCACCGGCCGCCACCTGCAGTCCGCCTGCCTGGAGCTGGGCGGCAAGAACCCCATGGTGGTCATGGACGATGCGGACCTCGACCTCGCGGTGGAGGGCGCGCTCTTCGGCGGCTTCGGGACCGCCGGCCAGCGCTGCACCTCGCTGGGCACGGTGATCGTGCACCACGCCGTCCACGAGCAGTTCGTGGCCCGCTACGACGCGGCGACGCGGGCTGCCCTTCTCGGTGACCCTACGCAGCCCGGCGTGCTCTACGGGCCGATGATCAGCGAGAAGTTCGCGCGCACCTACGAGGCGTTCCTCGGCTTCATCGAGCCCCACCACACCGTCCACGGCTCGACCGGCACCGGCCGCATCACGCGCGACAACCCGCGGGCCGGCTTCGTCGGCGACGCCGAGCGCGGCCTGTACTACCACCCCGTGATCGTCGACGGCCTGACCAGCAAGGACGAGCTCTACCGCACCGAGACCTTCGGGCCGCTCGTCGGCGTCATGCCCTTCGACGACTTCGACCAGGCGATCGCCCTGGCCAACGGCCACGGCTACGGGCTGTCCTCCTCGATCTACACCACCAACCCCCTGCACGCGTTCCGCTTCCGCGAGCAGATCAGCGCCGGCATGGTTTCGGTCAACAACTCCACGTCCGGCGCCGAAGCGCACCTCCCCTTCGGCGGCAACCGCAAGTCCGGCAACGGCTCGCGCCAGAGCGGCGTGTGGGTGCTCGACCAGTTCACCCGCTGGCAATCGGTGAACTGGGACTACTCCGGCCGCCTGCAGAAAGCCCAGATGGACGTCGCCGACATCACCGCCGACCTGGACTTCCGCCTCCCCACGTAGCGGGCCATACTGCGGTTGGTGGGGGCACCGGCGATCGCGGGACTGACCGACCTCGTCGAGATCGGGCGCGGGGGGTTCGGGACGGTCTACCGCGCGCGCCAAGCGGCCTTTGACCGCACCGTGGCAGTGAAGGTCTTGGAGCAGACCGCGGATCTGCGCACCCTCCAGCGGTTCGACCGCGAACGCGCCGCCCTGGGGCGGCTCTCGGGCCACCCGCACATCGTGTCGGTCTACGACGGCGGGATCATCGACGGCCAGGCCTACCTCGTCATGGAGTTCATGTCGCGGGGGTCGCTGGGCGACCGCTTGCAGCAGCGCGGGCCGCTGGGCGTCCCGGACGTGCTGCGCTTCGGGGTCCAGACGGCGTCCGCGCTCGCCTCCGCGCATGCGTTCGGCGTGGTGCACCGTGACGTGAAGCCCGAGAACGTCCTGCTGGACGGGTTCGACAACGTGCAGCTGGCCGACTTCGGGATCGCGCGCCTCGGCGACCGCACGGCGACCGTGACCTCGGCCGTGACCGCCACCATCGAGCACGCCGCGCCGGAGCTGCTGGACGGCCAGCCGCCGACGCCGGCCTCGGACGTCTACGCGCTCGGGTCGACCCTGCACGCCCTGCTCACCGGCCTGGCCCCGTTCCGCCGCACTGGCGACGACTCGATGATCGCGATGATCGGGCGGATCGCGAGGGAGGAGCCGCCCGACCTCGCCGTCTGGGGGGTGCCCGGCAGCGTCGCGGCGCCCATCCGCCAGATGCTGGCCAAGGACCCGGCAACAGCGTCCCGCCGACGCGGTGGCGGTGGGGCGCGCGCTGCAACATGCGCAGGGCCAGCTGGGCCTGCCGGTCACCGACCTGCACCTCAGCACGTCCGCTGGCGACACGGCCTCCGGGACGGTCGAAGTCCCGCTGGCAGGGTGGCCGCTCGCGCCCGTGGCGACGGCTCCGGTGCCGGCCGCCGTTCCCGTGGCGCCAGCTCCGCCCGGTCCGCCCCCTGGCCGCCGGGGCTTGATCGTGGCGCTGCTGGTGCTCGTGGCGGTCGCGTTGGGGGCGGCGGTCGCGTTGTTCATGGCCTCGCAACGCGGCGAGCCCGGTCCCGGTGAAGTGGTCGTGTTCGCATCTACGACGGAACGCCGACCGGACCGGACGCGGCGACGCCGACGGCCGCGGCGACTGCCGGACCGGGGACCACATCTGCGCCCGCGACGACCGCGCCGCCGACCACCGCGCCGCCGACCAACCCTCCCTCGCCCACGGTCGCCGCCCCCCACCGCCCGCGCCGCCGCCCGTGCCGCCGCCGGGTCCGCTCTTCGTCGGTGCGGCGGCGGCCTCGGGTACCGCACCGCCCGGCTTCGACTCCTCCGGCCAGACGGTCACCTACGAACCGGCCCACCTCGTCGACGGCGACCCCACGTCGGCCTGGCGCGTGGCCGGCGCCGGCGTGGGCACGGCCCTGACGTTCACGTTCCCCGCGGCGGTGCAGCTCACGGAGATCGCGCTGATCCCCGGCTACGCGAAGGTCGACCCGTTCGACGGGACGGACCGGTTCTTCGAGAACCGCCGCGTCCTGGCGGCGCACGCAGTCTTCGACGACGGCAGCTTCGTCCCGATGACGTTCCGGGAATCCCCCACCCTGCAGCCCACGCCGGTCGACGCAGTCACCACCAGGGTCGTGATCGTGATCGACCAGACCTCGGCCCACGGCGGCCGCGACTTCACCGCCGTCAGCGAGGTCACGTTCCAGGGCCGCCAGGCCCCGTGACGCGGCTCACCGCGTGAAGGCCGGCCTGGTCGTCGTCGGCGTGCTGGTCGCCTTGCTCGGCTCCTGGGCCGTCGTTCGGTGGGCGGTGGCACCCGCGGCCTCCACGGCCGCCACCGATCCTGCGGTGCCGACCCGCACCGAGCACCCCGCAGACCCGGGCTCGCCCTCGTCGCAGCCGGATCCGCCTTCGCCGCCGACCACCGAGGGTGCGCCGCTGGTCGTGGCTACTCACACGCCAGTGCTGGCGACGGTAGTCGCGACCGCGGCGCCCATCCCCACTTCCGTCACCCCGTCCATGACCGCCCCAGCTGTCTACGTCTTCCCCGTGCAGCCGGCCGCCGACGCGGGCTACGGCCGCGAGCACCACGACTACCCCGCGACCGACATCTTCGCGCCGTGCGGCTCGAGCGCGGTCGCGCCGATCGACGGGACGGTTGACGAGGTCTCCCTCGTGGACCAGTGGGACCCCGCGGTCGACGACCCGGCCACCCGCGGCGGGCTGAGCGTGAGCCTGGTGGGGGTTGACGGGGTGCGCTACTACGGCAGCCACCTTGCCTCGATCGCCGACGCCCATCCAGCCCGGCGTCCCGATGACGGCCGGCTCCCCGTTGGGAACGGTCGGCCAGACCGGCAACGCCTCCACCACCCCCTGCCACCTGCACTTCGGCATCTCCCCACCCGGCCCCCCCGGCGACTGGCAAACCCGCCGCGGCGCCGTCTGGCCGTGGCCCTACCTCGACGCATGGCGACAGGGCGAGAACCTCTCGCCCCAAGCCGAGGTTGCGGCACTGTGACCACCTGGCTGGAGGAGCTGGTGGAGGGGGCGGCCGCCGATGGCGTCGACCCCGTTGGCCCGGTCACGGTCGTCAGTGTCCAGTGCGCACGGGACGCAGGCCATAACGCTGACGTTCCCGCGACTCGGGCGGAACGCTGCAGGAGCGCCTGCATTACCGCTCCGACGAGGCAGCGCTGCGCAGGCCGCATCGCCGGCGCCGCGACCGTGACCGTGACCCGAGATCCTCACCAGCCTCAACGAGACCGACCGCTGGATACTCGCTGGTTGCGGTCGGTTCCGACGAAGGCGAGGAGGTGCGCCACCTGCTCCGCCCTTCGAAGGCCGCACCCGCGAGTTCGCGTTCGAGGTGACGAGCGTGAACGTCGGCTGATCGGCCGCTGGGAGCCGCGCGGAGCCGCCAGCAGCTACGGCTGCGGCGGGAGGGACGCGTAGAGCGCGTCGACGTTGAGCCGCACGAGCGGGCACTCCAGCAGGATGTCCTCGCCCGGGCCGAAGGCTCGCGAGGTCCAGCGAGCGCCCATGCGCTGATGCACCCAGATCGACGGGAGTGCGCTCTCCACGACCAGGTATGCGCGCAGCTCCGGGATGGAGGTGTAGGCGCCGACCTTCTCGCGTCGGTCGGTCGTGGCCGTTGACGGCGAGACCACCTCCACTAGCAGGCACGGCGCGGTCTCGAAGTACGGGTCGGGCAGGTCACCGCAGGCGACCATGACATCGGGGTAGTAGTAGCTCTCGCCGATCTGGACCTTCATGTCGGACTGGTAGGCGCGGCAGCCTCGCTCCTCCGCAGCAGGCCCGACGGCGGATGCGATGCGACGGCAGAGGATGACGTGCCGCGCGCTCGCCCCGGTCATCGCGTACATCAGCCCACCGACGAGCTCGTGCTTGACCGGCGACTCCATTTCCAGTCGCAGGTACTCCTCGACGGTGACGTGTTCGGGAGCCGCCGCGGTCATCGTCGATGAGGGTACGGCGTCGGCCGAGGTGTGGCTCAGGCCGCGGCCACAGTGGCCGCGTTGGGGTTCGTGACCGTGATGGACTGGCCTTTGGGGCCCAGCCACGTCACCTCGCCGGAGTCGAAGTCGGCCTGCCACTGCCAGCCCTGGGTCGTCAGGAAGTCGTGGTGGGCCTGACAGCCCGGGAGCGTTTCGGCTACCGAGGTGTCCCCGCCTGCGGCCCAGTCGGTCTGGTGCATCATCTGCGCCCAGGTGATCGGCCGGTCACAGCCCGGTCCGCGGCAGTGGCGGTGCATGGCTTCGATGCAGCCCCGCAGCCACGGCGGCAGCGTGCGGAACCTGCGCCCGACGTGGGTAACGCGCCACGGCCCCATCGTCAGGATGACTTGGACCTTGGCGCGCTGCACGATCCGCCGCGCGGTGTCACCATCGACCTCGCCGAAGTGGCGCAGCCGCGGTCGGTGCGTGGCCAGCTGGTCGGCGCCCATCACGGTCGCGAGGTCGACGGTGAGGTTGGCTGACGGCCGTGCCCCGTGCACGGTGGGCGCCCCGACCACCGTCGCCGCGGCTGCCAGGATCCGGGCGAACGCGTCGGCGCGGCGCTGTGTGGGGGTGCGCCGCTGCTCGGACTGTGTGCCGGGCGGGTCAGGCTCGCTGTAGGCGTCGAGCAGGTCGGCGAGCAGGTCGCTGGTCTCTGCGTCCATGACCTGCTGGGCGTGGCCGAGCTCCCCGACGCGGAACTGCTCGCAGGAGCGGCGGGTGTCATGGCCGGCGTCGTCGAGGTGGGCGGGCTGCGGGTCGGAGCCGTCGGGGTCGATGGCGTCGCGGATGCGCCGCACGGCGACCTTGACGTGCTGAGGCGACGCAGACCGAGCCAGCTGTGCCAGCGCGGCGTCGCACGAGGCGATCGCATCACTGCGCGGCCCGCTGTTCGCGGCGGCGGTGACGTTGAGCACGTGAGCCAGGCTGGTGTCGCCGGCCTGCAGCGCCGCCTCGAGCTCCGGCAGCCGCTTGAGCCGGCGTCCGGCCTCGGCCAAGCGCGCGGTCGGCGCGTAGTCCAGGTTGGCCTTGAAACGCAACCACGACCCCGCGGTGACGCAGGCATCTTCTCTGTGCGCGCCACGGTCGTCGATCGCGCCGAGGATGCGCACGCGCTGCCCGTCGATGCGGTTGGCCTGCTGCTGCAATGACAGCATCGCGTCGAGGAGCTCTCGGTCGGACTCCCCGTTCAGGTCGAGTTCCGCAACCCGGTCGACGGCCTCCCGCAGGCCTCGCAGCGCAGCAGCGGCCGGCGATTCACCCGGCTGCCGCGCCGTGCTTTCGTACATGTGACCAGTGTACTTACCGCCATGGAGTTCGCACTATCCCACGTGCGACTTTATGAAAATACTTCTGGTGATCTTCTCCTCGCCAACCGTGGTCAGCCCGGAACGCAGCGGCCTGCAAGAAGTCGCCTGCTGCGTGGTTGATGGGCCGCGCGACGTTCTTCATCCAGATGGTGTCAGCGGTTGGACTTGGCGGTCGAGCGGTGGTCCTCCAGCCCCGGTTCGCGCACCTGTTCACTGCGGAGGAGCGTGAGATCGCCAGCCGCCGCCTGGCCGACTACGGCCATCAAGTGCCCTGAGGAGATGGAGAGGCCCCGTCCCTGGGCGGGGGACGGGGCCTCGTGCGCAGTCGGCTGGTGGGGCGCCAGCGGCGCGCGCTAGTCGGTGCAGGCCTGGTCGGAAGGGAGCAGTGGGCGGACGATCAGCTGCCACGTCGCGCCGTCGGCGCTGAACGGGGTGGTGATGGTGGCGCCCTCCAGGGCGGGGAGGGCGGTCGCGACGTCGTGGCCGGTGAGCTCGAAGCAGTCGCTGTTGTCGACGGCCTGGGACAGGCCGGGGACGGGCCAGGCGACGGGGTCGCCCTCGGGGGTGAGCTCCGCCTCGTCGAAGTTGAACGCGTGCACGGCGAGCCGCGCGGGGACGTAGGGGCTCGCGTCGGAGACCTCGTCACCGACCAGCGCGGGCAGGTCCTCGAGCTCGTCGAGGAAGCCGGTCAGCACCTGGCGGGCGCGGGCCTCGGCGGCGGAGGGCCCGTCGTCCTCGAACCCCAGCGCGTAAGCGGCGTGGAGATGGCTCTCGTCGGTCGTGATCTCCAGCACCGTGGTCGGCGAATCGGTGATCCCGGGGAGGCCGTACTCGATCTCCTCGCCCAGCAGGCCCAGCTCTTGGGCGCGCCGCAGCAGGATCTGCATGCCCTCCGGGGTGAGGGTGCGGCGCTCGAGCTCTGGGAGCGCGCGGTCCCACTCCTCGGTCGCGACCTGCGTGATCACGGTGCCGTCGCCGAAGACCGTGACATTCGGGAACTCGGTCAGCGCGATCGCGTACGGCACGAATCCGCCGCCGACGCGCACCTGCAGCACGAGCTCGTCGGCGCCGGTGGGATGGGGAACCGCACTCGACGGCTCCGGCGTTCCACCGCCGGACAGCGTCGTCTGCGAGGCGCAGCCTGCCAGGACCAGTGCCAGCCCTAGGCCGGCCAGTGAGCGGATCGTCGCGTTCATGACCGATGAGACGCCGCGATCCCCGTCAGGGATCGCGCGTCACCGATCCGAAATGCAGCGTGCGCGACCGCGAAGCCTGCAGCCCGACGCCCCGCCTGGCCCGGCGAGCCTCCTCAGATCGCCGTGGCGTGGCGCGGCTGGTACAGCAGCATCCGCAGGCCGCCCGGGAGGACCATCGGGACGACGATGCCCCAGCCTTGGTCCTCGGGGTCGCCGTCGAAGGTGATCCCCTTGGCGGCGAGGTCCGCCATCGTGGCGTCGAGGTCGTCGCACATCAGGCTCAGCTCGTGCGACGTCGTGTCCGACGGGTGCACCCCCACCTCCGCGGGTGGCAGTGCGAAGATCAGCCACCCGTCCCCGGAGTCCACCGAGCGCCAGCCCAGCACGTCGCGCAGCGTCGCCCGCAGCGCCTCGGCCTCCGGTGTGTACAGCAGCACGTGCGCGCCGGTGATCGCCATGCGTCAAGTCTCGCGCGTCACGCGGAATACGCTGCCGCCGATGACGACCGGGGGCGGGCGGCGGCGTGGGGTCGCAGTGATGGTTGGGATGACGGTGGGCGCGCTGGTGCTGGCGTGCTCGTCGGTGGGGGGCGGGGAGGCGGAGGAGCCGCGTGCGGACGTGATGCCGCGTGTGGAGCAGCTTGCGCTGGGCCCGGGGTTCGCGCAGGGTGCGATGGTCGAGCGGGTGGCGGGGGAGGACCGAGTCGCGACGGCGGTCGCGGCGTCGGCGCGGACGTGGGGTCAGGGTGCGGCGGGCGGGGCGGTGGTCGCCGCCGCCGGGTCGTTCCCGGACGCGCTGGTCGGCGCGCCGCTGGCCGCCGCGCTGGGCGGGCCGGTGCTGCTCACCGGCGCTGACGCGCTCGATGCACGCGTGGCGCAGGAGCTGCAACGCGCGCTTCCGCCAGGCGCGGCGGTCGCGCTGCTCGGCGGGCAGGCGGTGCTGGGCGCGCGGGTCGAGCAGGACCTCGCCGCCCTGGGGTTCGCGGTGACCCGGTACGCCGGCAGCGACCGCTTCGCCACCGCGCTGGACGTCTGCACGAACGGGCTGGCGGAGCCGGGGCAGCTGGTGCTGGCCAGCGGGCTTGGCTTCGCCGACGCGCTGGGTGCGGGGGCGGTCGCGGCGCAGCTGGGCGGCTGCGTGCTGCTGACGGCCGATGCGATGCTGCCCGACGCGGTGCGCGCGTACCTCGACGCGCACCCGGACGCGCAGCGCTCTGCCGTCGGCGGTCAGGCGGCCCAGGCCGACCCCGGGGCCGAGGCCTTCGCGGGCCCCGACCGCTACGCGACCAACGTCGCGCTGCTGGAGCGCTTCTTCCAGGGTGACGTGCTCGGCGTGGCCTCCGGTGCCGGGTTCCCCGATGCACTCGCCGCGGGCGCGGACGTCGCCGCGCAGGGCGGGCTGGTCGCGCTGACCGCGCCCGACGCGCTAGCCGAGCCGCTGCGCGCGTTCCTCACCCAGCGCGGCGGCGGCCTGACGACCGTGCGGATCTACGGCGGCGAGGCCGCGGTCTCAACCGCGGTCGAGAGCCAGCTGCGCGGTGTGCTCGGAGGCGGCGCGGTCACCGACCCCTGGGACTTGCTGTTCACACCGGGGACCGCCCGGCTGCGCGGCATGAACGTCTACCAGCGCCGCCAGTACGAGGAGATCTACACCCCGGAGGTCGACGGCACCGGCCCCGCGGCCCCGCCCTACGTGGCGGCGGACTTCCAGGCGCTCGCGGACCTGGGGGCGAATGCCGTCACGATCTCCCACGCCGGCATCTTCACCGAGGAACCCGACGCCAACGGGCAATGGCAGCTGGACGAGGCGATCGCCGGCAACCTCGACCGGCTCCTGGACCTCGCGCTGGACGCCGGCCTCTACGCCACGATCGCCTTCCGCACCGGCCCCGGCCGCAACGAGTTCACGTTCCTGTCCGAGGAGGACCCGGGCTGGCTGGGCCGCAGCCTGGACTACGAGGCGCTCTGGACCGACGCGGCCGCGCAGGCCGCCTGGGCCGAGATGCTGCGCACGGCCGCGCAGCGCTACGGCAACCACCCCGCGGTCGTGGCGATCGACCTCATCGTCGAGCCCAACCCGCACAAGTCCCTGTGCGACTTCTGCGGTCCCGAGGAGTTCGAGGCGCAGTTCGGCGGCACGATCTCGGACTGGAACAACATCTACCCGCCGTGGATCGCGGCCGTGCGCCAGGGCGACCCTGACCTGCCGGTGATCGTGCAGCCCAACGGCTACGGCTCGCCGACCTGGCTGCCCTTCCTCGACCCGCCGGCGACCGAGCGCACCGCGGTCGCGATCCACACCTACGAGCCGTTCGACTACTCCCACCAGGGTCCCGGCGACGACATCCCCTACCCGGGCGACGGCTGGGAGGACGAGGCCGTCTTCGCCCCGATCGACGCCTTCGCCGCCCAGACCGGCATCGCAGTGATCGCCAACGAGTTCGGCGCCCACCGCTGGGTGCCCGAAGCGACGCGCTACCTCACCGACATGCTCGACGGCTTCGAGGCCCGCGCGATGGACACCTGGCTGTGGATCTGGGACCCGATCGACCCCGTCTACGCGCAGTACTTCGACGCCTTCCACTACCGCTTCGGCCCGGACCCGGACGTGCACGCGGACACGCTGCCCAACCCGCTGCTGGACACGTTCGCCGCGAACTGGCCGACCAACACCGACCGACCGGCGCGGTGACCGCGCCGGACGAGGATCCCGCCGCCGTTCGACCTGGACGGGGTCTTCGACGACGACTACCTGCGCTTCTACGGCGCTCTGCTGACCGAGGAGCGCAACGACCGCGACGCCGCGCTGGTCGTGCGCCTCACGGGCATCGAGGCCGGCAGCCGCGTCCTGGACGCGCCCTGCGGCCACGGCCGCATCGCCAACCGCCTGGCCGCGCTCGGCGCGGAGGTCACGGGACTGGACCGCAGCCCGCGCTTCCTGGCCGTTGCACGCGCGGACGCCGCCCGACGCGGCGTCACGGTCGACTACCGCGAGGGTGATCTGCGCGAGCTCGACCTCGACGGGGGCTTCGACGTGGTGGCGAACCTCTTCACGTCGATCGGGTACTTCGGCGACGCCGTCGACCGCGACATCCTGCGGCGACTGGTCCGTGCTCTGGATCCCGGCGGCCGCTTCATCGTGGAGTGCGTCAACCGCGACGTGGTCGTGCGCTCCCGGGCGCTGCTGCCGGTCGACCCGGTGTTCCTGCTGCAGGACGGGGACGACCTGCTGATCGACGTGGTCCACGCCGACCCAGCCGTCACCCGCACGACCAACGAGCGCATCCTCGTCGTCGGCGGCCGCGTCCGGCGCACCGTGTTCTC
Organism: Euzebyaceae bacterium; assembly: GCA_963829805.1. GTDB lineage: Bacteria > Actinomycetota > Nitriliruptoria > Euzebyales > Egibacteraceae > CAWHJR01. Next base: position 4,039,811 of record CAWHJR010000002.1, on the reverse strand, counting down.
CTCACGCCTCTTCACCACCACCGAGCTGCGCTCCTGGCTGCACCACGCCGGCCTCACCGAGGTCACGTTCCACGATGAGAACGGCGCCCCGTTCGCGTCCACCGCGCAGCGCCTGGTCGCGGTCGCCCGCAAGCCCTGAGGCCGGAGCTCAGCCCCCGTCGCGCCACGCGTCGACGTGGGGCAGGAGCTCCGGCAGCGCGTGGATCACCGCGTCCGCGTCGTCGGTCGAGAAGGGCAGCGCTGCGTTCACGCGCCACACCGCCTTCATGCCGACCCCCTGCGCGCCGCTGATGTCGTCCAGGGGCCGGTCGCCCACGAACGCGCAGCGCTCCGGATCGACGTCCAGGCGCTCCGCCACGTGGTGGAAGACCTCCGGGTGCGGCTTGATCCAGTCCAGCTCCGACGTGTAGCAGCGCGCGTCGATCAGAGGGGCCAGGCCGTCGCGCTCGAGGAAGCGCTCGTGGAACGACCGCGGCCAGTGGGTGTTCGACAGCAGCCCGATCTTCAGGCCGCGGTCGCGCAAGGCGGTCAGGACCGGCGCCGCGTCCGGGTCGTGCGCGATCGACGGCGTCCACGCGTCGAGGTGGTGCTGCCCCGCCTCCTCCAGCACGGCCTCCGCCACGTCGAGATCGAGCGCGTCGCTGGCCTCGCGCAGCAGGTCCACGAGCCGCGCGCTGCGCTTGGTCGTCGTCGCGCGCTCCCAGGACGCGGCCTCGACCGCGACGAGGCCCTCGGTCAGGCGGTCCTCGCGCTCCGCATCGCCCTCGGCCAGCCGCCGCGCCGCGGCGCGCCAAAGGTCGGCCAGCTCCACGTCGGCGTGCACCGCGAGCGTCCCGCCCCAGTCGAACACGACCGCATCCAGCGTCACCGTTGCGGTCCGCCGCCGGGCCGCGTCGGCAGCCGTACGACAGCGGGTTCGTCGGTCGAAGGTCGCAGCGCCGGCGCGGGGCTCTCGGGCTTGGGCACTTGCGGTACGGCAGCCGGCGGCCGGGTGCGCTCGGGGTCCAGGAACGCCGGCAGCGCCATCACGTCGTCGGCCGCGGCCGCAACGGGGGTGGCCTCGGCGTCGGCATCCCCCAGGTCGCGGCGGGCCTGCTCGGCCAGCTCCTTGGCGCGGCGCGGGTCGTCCGGGTAGGCGATCCGCGGGTGGTACACGCCGACGAGCGTGTCGATGAACGAGTGCTCGACCGCCTGCAGGTCGGCGAAGGTCAAGGGCGAGTCGTCCAGCTGCCCGTCCTCGATCCGCTCGGCGATCAGCGTGCGCACGATCGCCTCGAGGGCCGTGCGCGACAGGTTGCGGTCCTGCTGAGCCGCGGCGCGCGAGGCCGACTCGCAGCAGTCGGCCAGCATGAGGATCGCCAGCTCGCGCGTGAACGGCTTGACGCCGGGATAGCGGAAGTGCTCCTCGTCCGGCGGGGCCTCGCCGTGCTCGTCGGCCTCCTGCAGCGCCTTGCGGTAGAAGAAGCTGACCAGCGTGGTCCCGTGATGGGTGCGCGATGCCGTCGACCACCTCGGACGGGAGCCGGTGCACCGCGGCCATGTCCATCCCGTCGGTGACGTGGCGCTTGATGATCACCGCGCTCTGCTTGGGGTTGTCGAGCTCGTCGTGGGGGTTGGCGATGCCGAACTGGTTCTCGACGAAGAAGTATGGCCGCCGCGACCTTGCCGATGTCGTGGTAGAGCGCGCACACCGACGCCAGCAGCGCGTCGGCGTTGACCGCCCGGCACGCGCGCTCCACCAGGGTGGAGACGATGATCGAGTGGTTGTAGCTGCCCAGCGCCTGCTGTTCGAGCTCCCGCAGCAGCGGGTGGTTGCGGTCGGCGAGGTCCAGCAGGCTGGTGGCCGTCAGCACGCCGAAGACGCTCTCGAGGAACGGCAGCGCGCCGTTGACGATCACGGTCACGAGCACCGCGTTGCCCAGCCCCGCGAGCAGCGCCGGCACCAGCTCCCCGAGGTCGCCGAACACCACCTGGCACACCCCCGCCACCGCGACGATCGCGAGCGTCGACTGCCACGCCGCCCGCCGCAGCTGCCCGCGCGCGGCGAGGCGGTGCACGAGCGGGATGCACGCCAGCCCGGACATCGCGACGAACGGCACCGCCACCCCGTCGGCCGGCGCGACGTAGGCGGTCAAGGCCGTGATCGGAACGATCAGCAGGGCCCCGACCCGCGTGTCGAACAGGATCGTGCCGAGCATCGTGAACGCCGCCGCCGGGATCAGCAGGAAGCGCGCGTCGCCGCCGATGTCGACCAGCTGGATCGCCGCCAGGATCGCCGTGAACAGCAGCAGCAGCACCGCCAAGAGCAGCGCCCGGGACCCGCTGCGCAGCACCAGCGGCCGCGTCGTGCGCAGGAACAGCGCGGACGACACGACCACCAGCAGGGCCAGCAGGGCGGTCTTGACGACCTCGTCCTGGCCGGCGGCCCCCTCGAGCGCCAGCTGGCGCAGGGCGGCGATCTGGACCTCGGTCACGATGTCGCCCGCGCGCACGATCGCGTTGTCGCGCTGGTAGGTCACGACCACGTCGGCGATCTGCTCGGCGGCCTGCTCCCGGCGCTGCTGGGTGGCCGCGTCGTCGACCTGCACCGTGGGCCGCAGGGCGTCGCGCAGCAGGGGGTCCACGACCAGCGCGGCGACACCCTCCGGGAAGGTGCGCACGGCCAGCTCGGTCTGCAGCGTGCCGTCGGCGATGGCGGCGATCTCCTCGGCCGTGAACTCCTCGCGCGCCAGCGTGCGGGCGATGTCGAGCGCCTCGCGCTCGGTCACGTCCAGCTGCGCCCGCGACAGGCTCACCAGCAGGTCGACCCCCTGACCGTCCAGCTGGTCCAGGCGCTCCATCAGCGCCTCGACCTGGTCGCTCGGCCGTGGTACCTCGCCGTCCTGGCCGGGCTCCCGGGCGGCGCGGACCGCGGCGAAGGCGTCCTCGACCCGCTGCACGATCTCGCGCTGGGCCTGGGTGTTGGCGACCAGGACTGGCTGGACCGCGTCGGCGGCCTCCCGCCGCTGGCGCTCCGTGGTCTCGGGGTCGGCCACACGCACCTGCTCGGGCGCGATCACCGTGCGCGGCGAGACCACGCCTTCCAAGATCGGCGTGTCCTGGAAGAAACCGGGCAGGGCAAGGAGCAGCGGCACGCCCACCAGGACGAGGATCAAGGCGAGCGCGCGCTGGAGGAGTAATCCCCTCGAAGCCATGGCGAGACCAGTGTCCCACGTCACGGTGACAGCCGCGCTGGCCTGAGGATCACCCCATGACGCCCACCTGGAACGCCCGGAACGTCAGGCCGAAGTTCACCAGCCCCACGATCGCGAACGCCGTGTAGGGGTTCACGCGCCCCTCGCGCGACAGCTTGTGGGCGAAGAACAGCACCACCAAGGGCGACAACAGCGCGTAGGACACGTGGAACAGCGTCGTTCCCCAGCTGTCGTTGCCTGGCGGCCCGGGCCGCGCCCCAGTAGCCAGCAGGATCAGGCCGCACGATCAGCTGGATCCCCAGCAGGACCTGCGCCAGCGACACGGCCCGCCAGAACGCCGGCGCCTCATCGCCTTGCGCAGCCGCAGCCACAGCGCCCACAGCCCGACGACGACCCAGCTGCCCATGATCACGAACCCGATCACGTACCCGTGGATCGCGCTGAACGACATGGTCGGCAGCGTACCGGTGGGCCGCAGTGATCGCCGTCAACGCCGTCGAGCGGACGATCGGTGGGCGGACCCTCTTCAGGGACGTCTCGCTCACGATCGGGCCGGGCAGCCGCACGGCGTTGGTCGGGGCCAACGGGGCCGGCAAGACGACGTTGCTGGACATCGTCGCGGGCAACCAGCAGCCCGACGCCGGCGAGGTGCAGCGGCCGCGCGGCACGACGGTCGGGTTCCTGCGCCAGGACGTGGCTTCGTGGGCCGCCGAGTCGGTCGGGCGGGGCCGGGAGCACAGCGCGACGGTGCTGGAGGCGGTCGTCGCGGCGAGCGCCGCGGACGCGGTGCGCCAGGAGCGCGACGCCCTGCTGCCGCGCCTGGAGGACCTGGACGACCCGCAGCACGAGGCGCTGCTGGCGCAGTACGGCGAGGCTGCAGCACCGCTTCGAGGACGCTCGGTGGGTACGCCTGGAGTCCGAGGCCCGGCGCGTGCTCGCCGGCCTGGGGTTCGCCGACGCCGACGTCGGGACCCGCGACTGTCGGACTGCTCTCGGGCGGCTGGATGATGCGCGTCGCGCTGGCGCGGCTGCTGCTGGCCCGCCCCGACGTGCTGCTGCTCGACGAGCCGACCAACCACCTCGACCTCGCGAGCGTCACCTGGCTCGAGGGGTTCCTGGCCGACTACCCGGGCGCCATCATCCTCGTCAGCCACGACCGCGACTTCATCAACGCCTTCGCGAACCGCGTCGTGGAGATCGCCGACGGCACCGCGACCGAGTACACCGGCGACTACGCCGACTTCATCGAGCAGCGCGAGCAGCGGCTGGAGCAGCTGCGCGTCGCCGCCGCGAACCAGCAGCGCAAGGTCGCGCGCACCGAGCAGTTCATCGAGCGCTTCCGCTACAAGGCCAGCCAAGGCGCGCCAGGTGCAAAGCCGCGTCAAGGCGCTGGACAAGCTCGAGCGCATCGAGGCGCCCGACCAGGACCGCCGAAGGTCATGCGCCTCAAGTTCCCGCCGGCCCCGCGCAGCGGCCGCGATGGTGGTGACGCTGCGCGGCGTCGTCAAGCGTACGGCGACAAGTCGTCTACGACGGCCTCGACCTCGCGCTGGAGCGCGGGCCAGAAGGTCGCGCTGGTCGGGCCCAACGGCGCCGGCAAGTCGACGCTGCTGAAGATCGCTGGCCGGCGTCGCTGGAGTTCGAGGCCGGCGACCCGCAGCCTGGGCCACAACGTCACCGTCGCGTACTTCGCCCAGCACCAGGTCGAGGCGCTGAACCGCGACAACACCGTGCTGCAGGAGCTGGCCGCGGCGGTGGACACCAGCAAGGTCAACCCGCGCAACATGCTCGGCGCCTTCCGCTTCTCCGGCGACGACGTCGACAAGCGCGTCGGCGTGCTGTCCGGCGGCGAGCGCAGCCGCCTCGCGCTGGCCAAGATGCTGGCCAACCCCGCCAACCTGCTGTGCATGGACGAGCCGACCAACCACCTCGACATCGCCAGCCGCGACGTCCTGGAAGACGCGCTTGCTCGAGCCTACCCCGGCACGGTCGTGCTCATCACCCACGACCGCCACCTGATCCGCTCGCGTGGCCAACGCCGATCATCGACGTCAGCGGCGGCACGCGCCACGGTGTATCCCGGCGACTTCGAGTACTTCGCCGCAAGACCGGCGCGACCCGAGCCGCAGCGCCGCCACCGGGGACAAGACCGCGGTCCGCAGCCGCAGCGCCAGGCCGCCGCCCGCAAGCGCGAGGAGGCCGAGGCCGCAACCGCCTGCACCAGGAGACCAAGGACCTGCGCGCCCGCCTGGCCACGTCGAGGGCGACCTCTGGCAAGGCCGAGGCCGAGGTCGCCGAGCTGACCCGCACCCTCGCCGACCCCGCCACCTACGACGACCCCGAGAAGGTCAAGGAGGTCGCGCGCGCCACGGCGACGCCAAGGACCGCGCCGTGGCGTTGGGAACCCAGTGGGAGCGCCTCGTCGAGCAGGTCGAGCACGCCGCCGCCGCACCCTAGACGGGGTGGAAGGTCACGGTCATGTCGACGGGGCCGGCGCCCGAGAGCACGGCGACCAACACGTCGTAGGTGCCGGCCGCCAAGGCGAAGGCCGTCGGCGACGTGCCCTCGGGCTCGCACAGCTGATAATCGACGCCGGTGCCACCCTGCTCCGGCCTCAGGCCGACCAGGACGCACGTGTCCGTCGGGACGCCGGAGTAGGTGAGGAAGACGTCGGACTCCGGCAGCGTGATGCTGCCCAGGAAGAAGCCGGCCGGCCAGGCGACACCGGCGGTGAAGGGCACGTCGAGCTCGACCGGCGCGCGCTCCCGCTGCAGGTCGATCCTGACCTCGCCAGAGGCCGAGCCGACCTGACCGGCGGCGCACGCCACCCCGATCGTGTAGCGGCCGCCGACGAGGGGGTTCGGCAGCACCACGGCGCCGATGTAGCCGTCCTGGTCCCCCTGGACCACCGCGACCGCGTCGCAGGTGCTCGTGGGGTCCGCCTCGACGTGCAGCGAGACCCAGTCGCCCGGCTCGGCGACGAATTCGCTGAGCACCAGCGTGTCGGGGCTGGTCACCTGGAACGCTGAGGTCGTGCGGAAGGGGTCGGTGGGCGTGAGGTCGTCGAGGGTGACGACCTGCAGCTCGGCTGGATCGACGCCGACCAGCGGCGCGGCCTCCTGGCAGGCGCCCTGGGTGGCGGGGCCGCACAGCAGCCGAAGCGATCCCGTCTGGCGGCGGCCGGGGCCGTCGAGGTAGCCGCCGACGCAGGCGGCAGGGTGCCACCCGAGGTCAGGACCACTGGCGCGTGGGTGGCCGCGGCGTAGGAGCAGCGCCGGCGAAGCCGCGCTGGCGTAGGCCTGCTGCCTTGCCCGTGGACCAGCAGCACGCTGGCGGCGGCCTGGGCGTCGGGGATCCCGCGCATCCCGGCGATCGCCACGGCCGTCTCGGCCCGCGACGCGCCAGCCACGCGCTGGACAGTGAGGCTCAGAGCCTCGAGCTGCGCGGCCACCGCGGGTGACACGGCTGCCTCGCCGCCATGATCACGGCGTCGGTGTAGCCGGCGGCGGAGAGGTGGGCGGCGGTGGGCTCCGGCAGCGCGTCGGTGGCGGTGAACAGCAGCGGGTAGCCATCCTCGGCGGCCCACGCGCCGGCGGCCAGCGCGTCGGCGAAGGCCTGCGTGGGGTCGGTCGCGTCGGCCGAAGGGAAGGCCCGGGCGATCAGCGCCGTCGTGGACGGCCGCTCCGTCAGCGCGCGCTCGGCGACCGCGACCGCGGTCTCGAAGCGCGACGCCCGGCGAGCCGGTCGACCACGATCCCCATGCCGGCCAGCTCGTCGGCGACCGCCGCGGTGACCGCGGCCTCCCCGCCCAGGATCGTCACCCGGGCCACACCCAGACGGCCCAGCTCGGAGCGGGTCACCGCGGGCAGTGCGCCGGGGTCGGTGAGCAGCAGCGGCCGGCTCCGCCCTGCAGCGCCCCCCGAGGCCAGCGCATCCGCGAAGGTCGCGCCGCTCGCGACGAGCGCTTCGCCGGCGACGCCAAACGTCTCCCGGGCGATCGCCACCGCCGACGCCGCGACATCGCGCGCGTCCAAGTCAGGATCGCACCGACGCCGACCCCGCCCCGCCCCGCCGCCACCCGCCATCGCCGCCACTACCACCAGGCATGCAACCGCACCCCGCCACACCATCGCCGCTCCCTCCCGTCGCCGCCTGGCCGCAGTGTAGCCAGGGCAGCGCCGATACTGGCCGGCATGCAGACCAGGGACATCCGCGACAGTGCGGCTTGGCGGGCCGCTGAGGAGCACTTCGCACGGCTGCTCGAGCCCGCGTTCGGCGCCCCGACGGGCGCCCAGGACGTGGCGCTGCACCCCGACGGCGAGCGGGTCGCCTTCACCGCGACCGTGTTCGAGAAGCTGGAGGGGCCCGGGGCGGGGCGCGTGGCCCTGGCGGAGAACGGCCGCGTCCGGCTGCTCACCCGTGGGCCCGGCGACGACGCGCTGCCGCGCTGGTCACCTGACGGCAGCGTGCTGGCCTTCCTCTCCGACCGTGCCGAGCGCGGCGTGGCGCAGCTGCACCTGCTGCGCGCCGACGTCGGCGAGGCCACCCCGGGACCCACCGTCGACGGCGCTGTGGAGTACCTGCACTGGTCGCCGGACGGCAGCGCCATCCTGCTCGGTGTCGCCGAGCGCGGCGCGGACATGGCGGGCGGTCAGGGCTCCGGGACGATGGGCGGCGTCACCGCGGAGCTGCCGGCGTGGATGCCGACCGTCGACGTCGCCGAGGGCGAGGGCTGGCGCTCGGCCTGGATCGTGGACGTCGCCGCCGGCTCCGTGCGCCGCGCGTCGCCGGAGGGGCTCAACGTCTGGGAGGCCGTCTGGTGCGGCCCGGGCGCGCTGCTGGCCGTGTGCACCGACGGCGAGCCCGGCGAGGCCGCCTGGTACCACGCCGACCTGCGCGTCATCGACCTCGCGACCGGTGAGGCGACAGTCGGCCTGACCACCGCCGTGCAGCTGGGTTGGCCCGCGGCCTCGCCATCGGGGCTCCAGCGCGCGGTCGTGCAGGCCGTCTGCAGCGACCGCTGGGTGGTCGCCGGCGACCTGCTGCTGCTGGGCGAGGACGGTGCCGACCCGACCGTCGTGGACACCCTCGGCGTCGACGTCACCCAGCTGGTCTGGCTGGACGAGGACCGCCTGGCCTATGTCGGCCAGCGCGGCCTGGACTGTGTCCTCGGCGTCTACGACCGCACCGCCGGCAAGGCCACCGAGACCTGGTCGACCCCTGAGTCGATCGGCTTCATCTATCCCGAGGCCAGCTTCCTGCCCGACGGCCGCTGCGCGGTCGAGCTGGACTCCTGGGACCGCCCCCCGGCCATCGCGATCGTGACCGACGAGGCCCGTGTCGTGGCGTCGCTGGGGCACGCCGGCTCCGACGCGCAGCGCGCCGCCTTGGGACCCGTGGAGCCGCTGTCCTGGCGCGCCGCCGACGGCCTGGAGATCCAGGGACTGCTCGTCACCCCACGGGGCGAGGGTCCGTTCCCGCTGGTCGTGCACGTCCACGGCGGCCCGGTGTGGGCGTTCCGCAACCGCTGGGGGATGGGGATGCAGCTCGCGGCGCTGCTGGTGGCGCAGGGCTACGCCGTGCTCAGCCCCAACCCGCGCGGGTCCAGCGGCCGCGGCCAGGACTTCACCGCGATGGTCGTCGGCGACATGGGCGGCGCCGACGCGCACGACATCCTCGGCGGCGTGGACGTGCTCGTCGAGCGTGGTGTCGCCGACCCGGCGCGCCTCGGCCTCACCGGCGGCAGCTACGGCGGCTTCATGAGCGCCTGGCTCGTCACGCAGGACCCGCGGTTCGCCGCCTCTGTGCCCATCGCGCCCGTGACCGACTGGTTCAGCCAGCACCACACCTCCAACATCGGGTTCTGGGACGGCGAGTTCCTCGACGCAGCGTCCCCGCGCCACTGACGGCCTCGCCGCTGCCCGTAGCCCCCTGCTGCAGGCCGACCACGTCAGCACGCCGTCGCTGCTCATCGCCGGCGCCCGCGACCGTTGCACCCCGCCGGGCCAGGCCGTCGAGTTCAGCCGCGCGCTCCAGGAGCGCGGCGTGCCCACGGCCGCCGTCATCTACCCGGAGGAGGGCCACGGCGTGCGCAACTTCCCGGCGGTGATCGACTTCTGCGCCCGCGCCCTGGACTGGTTCCAGCGCTTCATGCCTGCTTGACCCTCCTGGCCCACGAGGAGGTGCGCGTCGTCCGCGGCGCGCGCTCCGGCCTGGCGATCGTGGTCGCGGTGCACTCCACGCGGCTGGGGCAGGCGGTGGGCGGCTGTCGCATGTGGCGCTACGCCACGTGGGAGGACGCACTTGCCGATGCGCTGCGCCTGTCGGCTGCGATGACCGAGAAGTGCGCGCTCGCGGGACTGCCGCACGGAGGCGGGAAGGCGGTGATCGCGCTGCCGCCGGACGAGCCGGTCGACCCGGCGCGGCGGCGCGCGGCGCTGCTCGACCTCGGTGACGTCGTCGCCTCCTTCGACGGCCGCTACGGCGTCGGCGAGGACGTGGGGACGTCCGTCGACGACATGGCCGTCGTGCGCGAGCGCACCGCGTACGCCTACGGCCAGGCCGAGGAGCTGGGCGGCTGCGGGGACCCGTCGGTGCCGACCGCGCGCGGTGTCATCGCGTCGCTGCGCGTCGTGTGCGAGGCGGCGTTCGGCAGCCCCGACCTGGCCGGCCGCCGGCTGGTGATCGTCGGCCTGGGGCATGTCGGCGGGCTGGTGGCGCGCGGCGTCGCCGAGGCCGGCGCGGCGCTGGCGGTGACCGACGTCGACGACAGCAAGCGTGCGCTGGCCGAGGAGCTCGGCGCTGCGTGGCTGGACCCCGCCGACGCCGCGACGCAGGTGTGCGACGTGCTCGTGCCGGCCGCGCTCGGTGGCCTGCTCACGCACGACCTCGGGGCGCGGCTGCGTTGCCGGGTCGTGTGCGGGCCGGCGAACAACCAGCTGGCCGAGGAGGGCGTGGCCGACGCCCTCCACGCCCGCGGGATCCTCTGGGCCCCCGACTTCGTGGTCAACGCCGGGGGCGTCGTGTACGGCACGCTCATCGAGGTCGCCCGAACCGACCGCCACACCGCGATGGCCCGCGTCGACGCGATCGGCGAGACCCTGCGCCTCGTGCTCGACGCGGCGGCCTCCGCCGGCATCACCCCGCTGGCAGCCGCACGCGCGGTCGTGGCGGACCGCCTGGCCGCCGCTGGCACCTGACCGCCGCGGCCGACACGCCGCTCGCGCTGAGCGTTACGGGGGCGGCACCCACCCGACATCGGGGAGAAACAGCGCCGACCTAGCGTCGCGCCGCCATGCACCTCACGTTGCACGAGCAGGAGCGCCTGCTCGTCACCCTCGCCGCGATGGTCGCCCGCGACCGGCGCGCCCGCGGCCTGCGGCTCAACCACCCGGAGGCCGTGGCGGTGCTCACCTCCTACGTGCTCGAGGGCGCGCGCGACGGGCGCGGCGTCGCCGAGCTGATGGAGTCCGGGCGGCACGTGCTGTCGCGCGACGACGTGCTCGACGGCATCCCCGAGCTCCTCGACGAGGTGCAGGTCGAGGCCACCTTCCCCGACGGCACGAAGCTCGTCACGATCCACCAGCCGATCCCGTGATCCCCGGCGAGATTCTCGTGGGGGAGGGGCCGGTCGAGCTCTTCGGCGGGCGCAGCCTCCTGACGCTGACCGTCGAGAACACCGGCGACCGCCCCGTGCAGGTCGGGTCGCACTACCACTTCGCCGAGGCCAACCCCGCGCTGGCGTTCGACCGCGAGGCCGCGCGCGGGCACCGCCTCGCGATCCCCGCCGGCACCGCGGTGCGCTTTGAGCCCGGCATCGACCGCGAAGTCCAGCTCGTCGCGATCGCAGGACGCCGGATCGTGGCCGGGCTGCGCGGCGCGGTCGCGGGACCGCTGGACCCGGGGTGACGACCCTCGACCGCGCGCGCTACGCCGCGCTCTACGGCCCGACGACCGGCGACCGCATCCGCCTGGCCGACACCGACCTGCTCATCGCGGTGACCGAGGACCTGGCGGGCAAGCCCCGCCGGCGAGGAGGCGGTCTTCGGTGGCGGCAAGGTCATCCGCGAGTCCATGGGGCAGGCCACCGCGACGCGGGCCGAGGGCACGCCGGACCTGGTGATCACCGGCGCGGTGGTCTTGGACCACTGGGGCGTCGTGAAGGCCGACGTGGGCGTGCGCGACGGGCGGATCGTGGCGCTGGGCAAGGCCGGCAACCCCGACATCTCCGACGGCGTGCACCCCGCGTTGGTGATCGGCCCGTCGACCGAGGTGCTGGCCGGCAACGGCAAGATCCTCACGGCGGGCGGCGTCGACAGCCACGTGCACCTCATCGCGCCGCAGATCCTGGAGGAGGCGCTGCAGGCCGGGATCACCACCATCATCGGTGGCGGCACCGGCCCGGCGGAGGGCACGAAGGCCACGACGGTGACGCCGGGCGCCTGGTACCTCGCGCGGATGCTGCAGGCGCTGGACGGCTGGCCTGTCAACGTGGCGCTGCTGGGCAAGGGCAACACCGTGTCCGAGGAGGGCCTGCGCGAGCAGCTGGTCGCCGGCGCATCCGGCTTCAAGCTGCATGAGGACTGGGGTACGACGCCGGCTGCGATCGACGCCTGCCTGAAGGTCTGCGACGCCGAGGGCGTCCAGGCCGCGATCCACACCGACACGCTGAACGAGGCCGGTTTCGTCGAGTCCACGCTGGCCGCGATCGCCGGCCGGACGATCCACACGTACCACACCGAGGGCGCGGGAGGCGGGCACGCCCCGGACATCATCACGGTGGTGTCGCAGGCGCATGTCCTGCCGTCGTCGACCAACCCGACGCGGCCGCACACCGTCAACACGCTGGCCGAGCACCTCGACATGCTCATGGTGTGCCACCACCTCAACCCCACGATCCCCGAGGACCTGGCGTTCGCCGAGAGCCGCATCAGGCCGTCGACGATCGCTGCCGAGGACGTGCTGCACGACCTCGGTGCGATCTCGATGATCGGCTCGGACTCCCAGGCCATGGGCCGCGCCGGCGAGGTGGTCCTGCGCACCTGGCAGACCGCACACGTGATGAAGGGCCGCCGCGGCGCGCTGGCGGGAGACGGCGCGGCGGACAACCTGCGCGCGCGGCGCTACGTCGCGAAGTACACGATCTGCCCGGCGGTGGCGCACGGGCTCGACGGTGAGGTCGGCTCCGTCGAGGTCGGCAAGCTCGCCGACCTGGTCCTCTGGGACCCGCGGTTCTTCGGCGTGCGCCCCCACGTGGTGGTGAAGGGCGGGATGATCGCGTGGGCGCAGATGGGCGACGCGAACGCGTCGATCCCGACCCCGCAGCCGCAGCTCCCACGCCCGATGTTCGGCGCGGCGCCCGCGGTGGCGGCGGCCTGCTCGGTCGCCTTTGTCGCCCCGGCCGCGATCGGCACCGGGCTGGAGGACCGGCTGGGCCTGCGGCGGCGGCTCGTGCCGGTGCGGTCGACGCGCGCCCTGAGCAAGACCGACCTGCCCGAGAACGACGCGCTCCCCGACGTGCGCGTCGACCCCGACACCTTCGCGGTCACGATCGAAGGCGACCTCGTCCGCGAGGACCCGGTCGCCGAGCTGCCCATGGCCCGCCGTTACTTCCTCTTCTGAAGTGGACACCCTCGCGCTCCTGCTCCTCGCCGACGGGCGCTTCCCCTCCGGCGGCCACGCCCACTCCGCAGGCATCGAGGCCGCGGTGGCCGAGAAGCGCGTGCACGACCCCCCGACGCTCGAGTCTTTCGTGCGCTGGCGCCTCGCGACGACGGGCCTGGCAGATGCCGCCCTGACGGCCGCGACCGTGGCAGGCCACGACCTGGCGGCCCTGGACGCCGAGGCCGAGGCGCGCATCGCTGTGCCGGCACTGCGCGAGGCGTCGCGGCGACTGGGCCGCCAGCTCCTGCGCGCGGGCGCCCGGTGCTGGCCGGCCGTCCCCGCGGAGCAGCGGCTGCACGCGGCGGTGGCGCTCGGTGTGGTGGCGGCTGCCGCGGGGGTCGGCGCGGCCAGCGCGGCGCGGCTCTCGCTGCACCACGCTGCGGCGACGCCGGCCCAGGCCGCCCTGCGGCTTCTGGGGCTTGACCCGTTCGCGGTCAGCGCGCTGCTGGCCTCGCTGGCGCCAGTGCTCGAGGAGCTCGCGGTCGAGGCGGCCGCCGGGGCGACCGGCCCGCTGGAGGCGCTGCCGTGCGGGACGGCGGCGATGTGCGAGCTGGCGGCCGCCGACCATGCCGCACGCGACGACCGCTTGTTCGTGACCTGACGGGAGGATCCGCAGATGGGACGTCATCACCACCACCGGCTGCCGGCACGGCACCACAGGGTCGGCACGCGCAGCGGGGCGCTGCGGGTCGGCATCGGCGGGCCGGTCGGCTCCGGGAAGACCGAGCTGGTCGCGTGCCTGTGCCGTGCGTTCTCCGCGGCGTGCTCGGTCGTCGTGGTCACCAACGACGTCTTCACCCGCGAGGACGCCGCGATCCTCGAGCGCCGGGGCGTGCTGCCCGCTGAGCGCATCGTCGGCGTGCGTACCGGCTGCTGCCCGCACACGGCGATCCGCGACGACATCAGCGAGAACCTCGAGGCGATCGCCGACCTGGAGGCGCGCTTCGCGCCCGACCTCGTGCTGCTGGAGAGCGGCGGCGACAACCTCACGGCGACGTTCAGCCGCGCGCTGGTCGACGTGCAGGTCTTCGTGATCGACGTCGCGGGCGGCGACAAGGTCCCGCGCAAGGGCGGCCCCGGCATCACCTCCTCCGACCTGCTGGTGATCAACAAGACCGACCTCGCGCCGCTGGTCGGCGCGGACCTCGACGTGATGTCGCGCGACGCTGCGGCCCAGCGCGGAGCGCTGCCGACCGTCTTCACCGCGCTCCGCGACGACCCGCTGGCCATCCCGGTCACGACCTGGTTGCGCGCGCGACTCCCCACGGTCCAGCACGTGTGAGGGCGGCCGCGGCGATCCGGGCGGAGCTCGTCGGCGGCCGCACCCGGCTGGTGGCGCTGCGTTCGGACCCGCCGCTCACGGTCCGCGCCACCCCCGCGGGCGAGGCCGCGTGCGTGCATCTCGTCGGGAGCGCGGCTGGGCCGCTGGGCGGTGACGAGCTCGCGATCGGGGTCGAGGTCGGACCCGGGGCTGAGCTCACGGTGCGCAGTGCGGCGGCGTCGCTGGCTCAGCCGGGCCCGGCCGGAGCCCCGTCCTCGCTGATCGTGGTCGTGCGTGTGGGCGCTGGCGGCTGCCTGCGCTGGTGCCCCGAACCGCTCGTCGCGGTGCGGGGCTGCGACCACCGGACCTCGGCGACCGTCGACCTCGCGTCCGATGCCCGGCTGGAGTGGCGCGAGGAGCTGGTCGCCGGCCGCCACGGCGAGGACCCCGGCCGCGTGCGGGCCCGCCTGCAGGTCGACCGTGGCGGGCGGCCCCTGCACCGCGGCGAGCTCGCGATCGGGCAGCCCGGCTGGGACGGCCCCGCGGGCACCGACGGCGCCCGCGCCGTGGGCTCGCTGCTCGCCGTCGGCGGTTCACGACCCGAGCCGATCAGACCGCCCGGGGTGCGTGCCGCGGCGCTCCAGCTGGCCGAGGACGCGACGCTCACGCTGGCCCTCGCGGACCGGCCCGGGGCGCTCCGCGCCTTCCTCGACTCGGTGGTGTCCGCCGGGTCCTAGGACCCGCGGCGGATGCAGCTGTCACAGGGCCCCGGCATCCTGGCGCCTGAAGGAGTGTGTAGGCGATGTCGATGATGGGTCCCATGTGGGGTGGGGGCGGGTTCATGAACCCGGGCACCCGCGCGGTCAAGCGCGGGCACGACCAGAACAGCAAGCCCCTGCCCAAGGGCCTGATCAAGCGGGTGTGGCGGACGTTCGCGCGGCCCTACCGGGGCCGGCTGATCCTGCTCGTGATCCTCATCAGCCTCACCGCCGCGCTGTCGGTGCTGCCGGCGCGCCTCGTGGGCTTCATCGTCGACACGATCACGGACCCCCCGCCGAACGCGATGCAGATCGTGACCGGCCTCGCGCTCGCGATGATCGCGCTGTCGCTGGGGACAGCCGGGCTGAGCGTGGCGCAGCGCTACGTGTCGTCGTGGATCGGCGAGGAGCTGATCTACGACCTGCGCGCGCGCCTGTACGACCACGTCCAGCGCATGCCGCTGGCGTTCTTCACGCGCACGCAGACCGGCGCGCTGATCAGCCGCCTGAACAACGACGTCATCGGCGCGCAGCGCGCGCTTGACCGGCACGTTCGGCACGCTCGCGGCGAACGTCGTGCAGGTCGTCGCGGCGGTCGGGCTCATGCTCGCGCATCGAGCTGGCGGCTGACCCTGCTGACCCTGTCGGTGCTGCCCGCTCTTCGTGCTCGCTGGCCAAGGGCGTGGGCCGCAAGCTCCAGGCGCTGACCCGCGAGTCCATGCAGCTCAACGCCGACATGAACACGGTGATGACCGAGCGCTTCAACGTCGCCGGCGCGCAGCTGGTGAAGCTGTTCGGGCGCCCTGCGCAGGAGCGCGAGAACTTCGCCGAGCTCGCGCCAAGCGCGTCGCCGACATCGGCGTGAAGTCCGCCGTCGTCGGGCGGCATGTTCTTCGTGACGCTGTCGCTGGTCGGCGCGCTCGGCACCGCGGTGGTCTACCTCGTCGGCGGGAGCATCGCGCTCAACGGGTCGCTCGAGGCCGGTGACGTCGTCGCGTTCGCGGCGCTGGTGACGCAGGCCTACCACCGCTCGCCGCGCTCGCCAACGCGCCGGTCGAGGTGCTGACCGCGCTGGTCAGCTTCGACCGCGTCTTCGAGATCCTCGACCTGCGCCACCCGATCGCGGACAAGCCGGACGCCGTGGAGCTGGACGACCCCAGCGGCGAGGTCGATCTTCGACAACGTCACGCTTCGCCTACCCCACCGCCGCGGAGTCGTCGCTCGCGTCGCTGAGAAGGGCTGGGCGGAGCTGCTCGACACGCGGCCCGGGGCCGATCGTCCTGCACGGCGTGAGCTTCGTGGCCGAGCCCGGCCAGACCATCGCGCTGGTCGGCCCCTCGGGCGCCGGCAAGTCCACGATCACTCTCGCTGGTCTCGCGGCTCTACGACGTCTCCGACGGGGCGCTGCGGCTGGACGGCCACGACGTCCGCGACCTGACGATGGCCTCGCTGTCCGCCGCGGTCGGCGTCGTCAGCCAGGACCCGCACCTGTTCCACGACACGGTCCGGCCGAACCTGCGCTACGTCCAAGCCCGACGCGACCGACGAGGAGATCGTCGCGGCCTGCAAGGCGGCGCAGATCCACGACGTGATCGCCGCGCTGCGCGACGGCTACGACACCATCGTCGGCGAGCGCGGCTACCGGATGTCCGGCGGCGAGAAGCAGCGGCTGTCGATCGCCCGCGTGCTGCTGAAGGACCCGGCGGTCGTGATCCTCGACGAGGCCACCGCGCACCTCGACAGCGAGAACGAGGTGCTGGTCCAGGAGGCGCTCGCCACGGCGCTGGCGGGCCGCACGTCGCTGGTCATCGCCCACCGCCTGTCGACGATCGTCCGCGCCGACCAGATCCTCGTGGTCAGGCGGCCGCATCGTCCAGCGCGGCACCCACGACGAGCTGGTCCGCGCCGAGGGCTCTACGCCGAGCTCTTCACCACCCAGTTCGCCCGCGGCGAGGTGTTGGAGCCCTACGGCAGGTAGGACCGCACCGTGGCCAGCGTGTCGGCCTCCTCAGGGTCCTTGTCGTCGCGGTAGCGGCGCACCCGCGCGAAGCGCAGCGCCACGCCACCCGGGTAGCGCGTCGAGACCTGCACGCCGTCGAAGGCGATCTCGACCACCTGCTCGGGTCGCACGTGCACGACGTGGTCGGAGCGGTGGGTCTCCAGAGCCAGGAAGCGCTGGGTCTGCCACGTGAGGAGCTGGTCGGTGAGGCCCTTGAAGGTCTTGCCCAGCATCACGAAGCCGCCGTCGGGTCCCCGCGCACCGAGGTGCAGGTTCGACAGCCAGCCCTGCCGCCGGCCTGAGCCCCACTCGACCGCCAGCACCACGAGGTCCAGCGTGTGGACCGGCTTGATCTTGCGCCAGGCGGCACCGCGCCGGCCCGCGTCGTAGGGGCTGGCGAGCGCCTTGACCACCACGCCCTCGTGGCCGACCTCCAAGGCGGCGTCCAGCACGGCGGCGACCTCGGCCGGCGTGGTCGCGAGCGCACGGGGCACGCGCAGCGCCTCCGGCACGAGCGCGTCGAGAACCGCGGTGCGCTCCTCCAGCGTGGCGCTCAGCAGATCCGTGCCGTCGACGTGAAGGACGTCGAAGAAGAACGGTGCGAGCACCGCCTCGCGCGGCGCGTCCGCGCCGAACCGGCTCATGGTCTCCTGGAACGTCCGCGGCCGCTGGTCCGGACCGACCAGCAGGACCTCGCCGTCGAGGACGGCGCTGGTCCCCGGCAGCGCCAGCGCCGCCGCGACGACCTCCGGGTTGCGTGCGGTCACGTCGCGCAGGTTGCGGGTGTAGACCGCGACGCGGTCACCCTCGCGGTGCACCTGCATGCGGGCGCCGTCCAGCTTCCAGTCGACGGCGGCCGGGCCGAGGCCGGCCAGCGCCTCCTCGGGGTCGGTGGCGGTGCTCGCGAGCATCGGCAGCACCGGGCGGAACAGCGTGAGCGTGAACCCCCGGAGAGCCTCGGCTCCGCCGCCCAGCGCGGCCGCCGCCACCTCACCCAGGTCGCCGGAGAGCATGAGCGCGCGCAGGGCCAGGTCCTCGTCGACAGCGGCTCCGCTGGCGACGCCCTTCACGACGATCCCGGCCAGCGCGCCCTGCCGCAGCTCGCCGTGGATCAGCCCGCGCAGGAACGCCTGCTCGTCGGCGGTCGCGCGGCCCAGCAGGTCCGCGAGCACGCGGCGGCGCACCTTGACCGAGCCCGCCCCGGCCGCGGCGGCGATCGCCGCGAGCGCGGCGTCGACCTCGGTGACCGTGAGCGAGGTCGCGGCCGCCGGCTCCGGCCGCACGTCGCGCAGCGCGGCCCATCCGACATCCAGCCGCGGCTGCCGCGGCTCGCCGGCGAGGAACGACGCGACCAGCACCGCGTCCTCGCCCCGCAACGGCCGCAGGAGCTCGGCCATCGCCGCGACCTTCGCGAGCCGGCTGCGTGTCGCCCCGACCGCGGACGAGACCGCCACCACGTCTGCGAGTGCCACCGCCATCGCCGTGAACGCTAGCCGGGCCAGTGCGCCGACCCTCCTGACCTCTGTCCCATCCGGAGTCCGAGTCGACTTGCACGGCCATGGCCGTGCATGCTGACTCCGAGCCGGGATGTGACGGTCGGTTTGGAGCAGGAAGGGCGCGATCGTGCTGAAGCAGGAGGAACTCGACGGGGTCGTGGTCGTGCGGATGGACCATGGGCCGGTCAACGCCATGGACACCGAGCTCTGCGATGGGGTGGCGGACGCACTGGATGCGCTGCACGAGGCGCCCGCGGTCGTCATCACGGGCAACGGGCGGGCGTTCTCGGCGGGGGTGGACCTGCGGCGGATCGTCGAGGAGGGGCCGGCGTACACCCGGGGCTTCCTGCCGGCGCTGAGCCGGCTGTTCACGACGGCGTTCTCCTACCCGCGGCCGCTGATCGCGGCGATCGACGGGCATGCGATCGCGGGCGGGACGATCCTCGCGCTGGCGTGCGACCTGCGGGTGCTGGCGGAGGGGCGGCCGCGCATGGGGTTGAGCGAGCTGGCCGTGGGTGTGCCGTTCCCCACCGCGGCGATCGAGGTGGCGCGCCACGTGCTGGGTCCGCGGCTGGACCGCGTGGTGCTCGAGGCCGACCTGCTGGACCCGGAGGCCGCACTGCGCCTGGGCATGGTCGACGAGATCCTGCCCGCCGAGCAGGTCGAGGACCGCGCGCTCGAGCTGGCGCGCCACCTGGCCGCGGTCCCGCCGGACACGTTCGCCCACACGCGCCGGCAGCTGCGCGCCGCGGCGTGGGAGCGCGTGGCCGGGCCCCCGGATGGCGCCGAGGAGTTCGCGGAGCACGGCTGGACGAGCGAGGACGGCGTCGCCGCGATGGAGGGCTTCATCGCCCGCACCCTCAACCGCTAGAGAGCGGTTCGGGGCGCTAGGGGAGCCGCCAGTTCACCGGGAGCGCGCCCTGCTGGCGCAGGTGCTCGTTGGCGCGGCTGAACGGGCGTGACCCGAAGAAGCCGCGGGAGGCCGAGAGCGGCGAGGGGTGCGGGCTGACCACGCAGGGCGTGTCGCCCAGGAAGTCACGGCAGACGCGCGCGTCGGAGCCCCACAGGATCGCGACCAGCGGCAGCCCGCGGCCGGCCAGCGCGGTGATCGCCTGCTCGGTGACCTCCTCCCAGCCGATCCCGCGGTGCGAGGCGGGCGCCCCGGGCCGCACCGTCAGCGCGCGGTTCAGCAGCATCACGCCCTGGTCCACCCACGGGGTGAGATCGCCGTTGGCGGGACGAGGGTGGTCGAGGTCCCTGCAGTACTCGTCGAAGATGTTGTCGAGGCTCTTGGGCAGGGGGTGGGTCTCGGCCGACACCGAGAAGCACAGCCCGATCGGGTGCCCCGGCGTGGGGTAGGGGTCCTGTCCCACCACGAGCACGCGCACGGCCGCGAAGGGCGCCGCGAACGCCGCGAAGACGCGGTCCCCGGCCGGCAGGAACCGCCGGCCCTGGGCGACCTCGGCCCGCAGGAAGTCGCCGATCGCGGCGATGCGGTCACGGACCGGGGCCAGGGCCTCCGCCCAGCCCGGTCCCACCAGCGCAGAGAAGTCGCGCGCACCAGCCATCCGGCCGCTCCGCCTGATCCGCCGCGCTCCGAGGCCTACGCCTCGGGGAGCACCGCCCTGGCCGCGCCCTGGCCGTGGGCCTCCGCGTCGTAGGAGACCTGGCAGAAGCCGTGGTTGCAGTAGCCGTACGGGTTCTTGTGCAGGTAGCCCTGGTGGTAGTCCTCGGCGTAGAAGAACGGCCCCGCCTCGGCGGCCGGGCGGATCTCCGTGGCGATCTCGCCGTAGCCGGACTCCTTGAGCGCCTGCTGGTAGCGGTCGCGCGAGGCCAGCGCGGACGCCAGCTGCGCCTCGGTCGACGTGTAGACCGCGGAGCGGTACTGCGTGCCCACGTCGTTGCCCTGGCGGTTGGCGGTCGTGGGGTCGTGGTTCTCCCAGAACGCCTTGAGCAGGACCTCCAGGTCGACCTTCGCCGGGTCGTAGACCACGAGCACGGCCTCGGTGTGGCCGGTCTGCGCGGTGCAGGTCTCCTCGTAGGTGGGGTTGGCGGTGTAGCCGCCCTGGTAGCCCGCGGCGGTCACGTAGACGCCGGGGATGCGCCAGAAGATGCGCTCCGCGCCCCAGAAGCAGCCCATCCCGAAGGAGATGGTCTCCAGCTCCTCGGGCCACGGACCGCGGAGGGGAGTGCCGAGCACCACGTGGCGCTCGGCGATCGGCATCTCGCGGCCGCGCCCCGGCAGGGCGTCTTCGCGCGCGACCATCGTGGTCTTCTTCGAACGCAGCAGCACGGCGGGGTCTCCTTTGGCGGCGGCGCTGTCGTGAAACGCGAGGATAGGCGCCGCGCTCAGCGCGCACCCTTGCGCAACGCTGACATCGCCAGGCCGACCCCGCCGCCCCAGATCGTCAGCAGCGCGCAGATCGCCACGGTGCCGGCGGCGCCGGCCAGCCGCGGCAGCTCGTAGGCGACGCCGTCGAGCGTGAACGGCCCGTGCACGGCGGTCACGAGGATGGCCAGCAGCCCGGCGTTGCAGGCCGTCAGCGCGAGCACCGCCAGCCACTGGGGGATCCCGCGCCGGCTGCCGGGCAGCGCGGCCATGCCGCAGCCACCCGCGGCGGCCAGCACCCCCCACGCCACCAGGAGGTAGCGGCCGTGGGGCGAGCCGCCGGCCTCGTGGAACTGCGCGTTGGACACGACCGTGGCCACCACCAGCAGCACGCCGACGCCCCACCCGGCCGCCAGCCGCCACGGCACCGTGGGCTCGCCGCGCCGCAGCGCCAGGCGCAGCAGCGCCACCCCGATCCCGAGCACCAACATCGTGAGCAGCCCGCGGCCGACCCAGACGCGCCACCCGTACGCCCAGTACCCCGCGGTCAGGTCGCCGAGCAGGCGGTCCCACTGGTCCAGCGCGAGGCCCGCCGCCGTCATCTCGCCGCCGATCGGCAGGTCCGCGCTGCGCCCGAACTTCGCGAAGAGCGCCGCGGAGCCGGTCACGTCGCCGTAGAGCGCGACGTTGCGGGCGTAGAACCACGCCGACGCCCCGACCGCGCAGACCAACACGAGCGCGAGGTGGTTCCCCGCCGCGCGCACCTTGGGCTGCACCGGGTGGTCGCGGCCCGCCGGCGCCGCCAGCCAGGCGCCCACAGCGCACGCCAGGGCGGCCAACGCGACCGCCGGCAGCGTCGCGATCCGGGTCAGCGCCGCGGCCGCGCCGGCGACCGCGGTCAGCACCGGCCAGAACCGGTCCGGCCCGTCGCGCAGCACCCGGATCCCGCCGGCCAGCGTCAACGTGCCCAGCGCGAACGCCAGCGCGTCGTTGTAGACGAGCCCCCCGACGTGCACGAGGCCCGGCAGCAGCGCGGTCAGCAGTGCGGCGCCGATCACCGCGGCGTGGCGCCGCGCCGCGCGGCTTGCACCTGCGTCGACGGGCCGCGGCAGCAGCGCGTCGGTCAGCAACGCGACCGCGACCACCGCAAGGCCGGTGGCGGCCACCGACACGAGGCGCGCGACCAGCATCCCCAGGTTCGGCTGGCCCACGGCGATCCCCAGCGCCAGCGGTACGCCGGCCAGTGCGTAGGCCAGCGGCGGGTGGTTGGCGGTCCAGGCGTCGAAGCGCTGGGTGTTGCCCGCCCGGCGCTCGTAGAACAGGCGGCCCTCCAGGCCAGGGATGCCGTCGTTGGGCGCCGGCGTGTCGATCGTGGGCAGGTCGCCGGCCAGCAGCAGGCGGGCGTAGCCGACGTTGGCCAGCTCGTCGATCGGCCAGAACGCCGGCACCAGGAGCGCGTGCACCGACGCCATCGCCATCGCCGCGATCGCCGCGGCGACGACCGCCCGGCGGGTCAGCTGCTCGGCCGGCAGCAGCCGCAGCCACCAGCGCCCGGGAGCGGCGGGGTCCCGCTGTTCGCTCACGGTGCGCTCGGTGACGGTCACCGGGCGCGCCCCGCCTACGCAGAACCGGAGAACGTGTCGCAGGCCGCGGGGTCGCCGCTGTCGAAGCCGCGGCGGAACCACGTGACGCGCTGCTCGGACGAGCCGTGGGTCCAGGTCTCGGGGTTGACCTGCCCGGTGGCCTGGCTCTGGATGCGGTCGTCGCCCACGGCCGCCGCCGCGGCCAGCCCCTCCTCGAGGTCGCCGGACTCCAGGAGCTCGCGCTCGTAGGTGGCGTGCGCCCAGACGCCCGCGAGGCAGTCGGCCTGCAGCTCCAGCCGCACCGACAGCTCGTTGGCCTGGTCGGGTTGCTGCTGCTGGAGCTGGGTCACCTCGCTGCTCGTGCCCAGGACGTTCTGCGTGTGGTGGCCGATCTCGTGCGCGACGACGTAGGCGATCGCGAAGTCGCCGGGCGCGTCGAAGCGGCTGGCCAGCTGCTGGAAGAAGCCGAGGTCGAGGTACACCGTGGCGTCCCCGGGGCAGTAGAAGGGGCCGACCCGGGCGTCCCCCAGGCCGCAGGCCGTGGGGGTCTGGCCGTCGAAGAGCACGACGTCCGCGGGCTCGTAGGTGCGGCCCGCCGCCTCGAACTGCTGCTCCCAGACCGTCTGGATGTCGCTGTCGAGGAATCCGACGAAGTCCGCGAGCTCCGCGTCCGGATCGCTGGGGTCAAGCTCCTCCGGCAGGGGTTCGCCGTCGGCCGGCGGGGCCACCCCCGGCAGGCCGGACAGGTCGGTGGGGATCTGGAACCCCCCGCCGCCGCGGCCCCCGAAGAAGATCGCGGCCACCACCACCAGCAACAGCAGGGGGATCCCACCGATCGCCGCGCCGCGGCCGCCCCCGCCACCGCCGCCGAACCCCGGGAAGGACAGGCCGCCGCCGGACCCGCCGGCGCCGCGACGGTCCTCGACGCGCCCGCTGCGCACACCTCTCGTCCAGCGCACGACCCGACCCTACCCGGGAAGCGCCCCTTCCAAGGCCAGCCGGTCGAGCTGCCACTGGGCGTAGGAGGACAGGACGCTGGCTCCTCCCAGCAGCGTGACCCGGTCCGTGAGGGGTGCACGCTCCTCCAGGAACGCGCGGCTGTCGTCGTCGGCGTTGACGTCCTGGGGCGGCACGATCATGAGCGGTTGGCGCCGGACCGCGGCGAGCGGGCCGCCCGCCAGCGCGTCCGGGAAGGTCGCAGCGCTGGCGACGATGAACGCTGTGGGGTCGAGGGTCGGCACCTGCTGCTGCAGCCAGGCGTTGACCTCGCGGGCGGTGCCGTAGCGGTCGTCGCCGGCCAATCGGCGGACCTGCAGGCCCAGGCCCTCGAGATCCTCCACGACGTCCTCGGACAGCCGCGCCGGTCCGCCCACTGCCACGACCTCGTCGACGCCGGCACCCAGCAGCCACGTCGCCGTAGCGGGGTGCAGCCCGTCGGACCCGGTCAGCAAGATCGGCAGGCCCAGCATCCCGGCAGGCCCGGCCGCGACCAGGGCGTCGGGGAATCCCCCGGACCACGCCAGGAACGCACGGTCGATGGGGACGCCCCCGGTCGCGACCTCCGCCACCGCGACCGCGGTCTCCACGCGGCTCTCGCCGGCCAGCCGTGCGACCTCGTAGCCGGCGGCGGCCAGGGCGTCGGCCACGGCCGGGAGGATCACCCCCTCGCCGCCGAGGAGCAGCACGCGGCCGACCCCGAGGTCCTCGAGCGCGGCCTGGGTCGACGCCGGCACCGCGTCACCCCCGGTCAGGAGCAGGGGCCCGTCGACGGCGGAGGCCAGCGGTCCGCCCGCCAAGGCGTCGGCGAACCCGGAGGCGACGGCCAGCACCGCCGTGTCGGCGCCTGCGGGGTAGGCGGCGCGGGCGATCGCGGCCGCGGTGGCGGCCCGTCCGGCTCCGGCCAGCCGCTCGCTCGCCGCGAACGTGTAGTCGTGGAAGACGTAGAGCGTGGTGGCGACCCGCCGGGTGTTGGCGTCGCAGCACGGGACGTTGCGCAGCAGCCCGTCGACCACGAACTGCGACGACCCGCCGCCGTCCAGCGCGAGCGCGTCGACGGCGCCCAACGCGATGAGGTAGCGCGCCAGCTCGGCGATCGTGAACCCGACCGTGATCCCCGGACGCCGGCCGTCGGCCATCACCAGCAGCAGGCGGCCGGAGGCGGTCACCCCGACCGCGGTACGCGGCGCGCGCACGTTGCTGAACTCCGACTGCGAGAAGCCCTCGTCCTCCCAGTCCGCGGGGTCGGTCATCGCCCCGTCGCGGACGATGTGCGGCCCGGCGGTCAGCCCGGCCGTCACACCGCTCCAGTCGCCCGTGCCGTCGATCGGCTCCAGGCGTGTCGCCAGCGTGACGGGGTCGCCGACGCTGACGGCGCCGAGCGCGTCCGCCCACGCGCCGCTGGCCACGACGAGGACCTCGCCGGGCCCGACCGTGAACGTGCCCTCCTCCTCGCGGGTGATCCCGGTGACGGTGCCGGGTACCTGACCGCCGGAGGGCCAGCGTTCGGCGGCCAACCGCAGGACCGACAGGTG
Source organism: Euzebyaceae bacterium (assembly GCA_963829805.1). Lineage (GTDB taxonomy): Bacteria > Actinomycetota > Nitriliruptoria > Euzebyales > Egibacteraceae > CAWHJR01. The sequence continues at coordinate 4,014,997 of CAWHJR010000002.1, read as the reverse complement.
GACGGGCGGGGGCGGCGGCGGCGGTGGCAGCGGCGGGGTCGCCGGGTTGTCGTCGGGGTCGGCGTCGAACGGCGGCACCACCGGCTGCGGGCGGCGGGCCACGACCGGCAGCCCGTAGTCCGTGGTGTAGACCAGCACGCTGTCGGGCCCGTCACCCCAGCGCTCGAAGTGCTCGCGGTGGCCGCGGTTGAGCGCGCGGACCGGCACCTCGGTCCCGTCCGCGAGCGTGAACTGCAGGTCGACGCCGAGCCGGTCGATCACCATGCGCCCGTCAGGCGTCAGCCCGAACGCGCCGCGCGGTCCCTCTCCCTGGCTCTCCGGCTCCGAGACCAGGCGCCCGTCGATCGCGAACAGCCCGTTGGGGTCACCCACCGGGTCCGCCAGCCAGAAGCCGCCGTTGACCCCGGCGACCGCGTGCGTCTCGGTCGGGTTGCCGGCCTGGTCGGCCACGGTCGCGAGCCCCGGGACCACCCCGAACGCCAGCAGCGGCCGCAGCTGCAGCCCTGGCTGGGTCGGGTCGAAGTGCAGGATGTTGATGTCGACGTTGCCGCCGCTGACCTGCGTGGTGCGCCGGTCCCAGTCCAGCCCCGGCCACACGGGCCTGCCCGCCGGCGCCGGCTCCCCAGGGAACCCGCTGAACGTGGTCGCGCCGGGCGCCTCCTCGACGACCCCGGTGTCGACGGGCCCGCCCAGCGGGCCCGTTCGCGCGCCGTCCGACGTCGCCCCGTCCTGGACCGCGGCACCGGCGGGCACCGTAACGGCGACGGCCGCAGCCACCGCCACCCACCACGCACCCCGCCGGCCACCCATCCCGCTCAAGCGTAGAGCCACCGCTCGCGCCCCCGCGCAGGCACCGCACCGGCAGCACCTGCCGATATCTTCCAAGCACCCGCGAGTCTGGAGGTGTGCGTGATCGACCGGCTGTCCGTCCTCGAGGCGTCGCTGCTGGCACTGGAGTCGCGCACGGTGCACCTGCACGTCGGCGGGCTGGCTGTGTTCGAGCCCGGGCTGGGCTACACCGACGTGGTGCGGGTGCTGCGGGAGCGGCTGGAGGCCGTGCCGCTGGCGCGCCGGCGGGTGCAGCCGGCGCCGCCGGGGGCCGGGCGCCCCGTCTGGGTGGACGACGCGGACTTCGACCTCTCCTACCACGTGCGGCACGCGGCGCTGCCGGCGCCGGGGGACCGGCGGCAGCTGGGGGAGTTCCTCGCGCGGCTGATCGGCCGCCCGCTGGACCGCGAGCGGCCGCTCTGGGAGCTCTACGTGATCGACGGCCTGGAGGGCGGGCGGGTCGGGCTGTTCCGCAAGGTCCACCTCGCGATGGCGGGGCCGGAGGGCGATGCGTTCGCGGCGGCCCTCGACGAGGAGCGCCTTGCTCCTGGGGAGGTCCTCACGGTCCCGCGATGGGAGGCGGCGCCGGGGCCGGGGATCACCGCGCTGGCGGTCGACGCCGCCAAGCACCGCGCCGACAGGGTGACGCGGGCCGTGACCGCCACCGGCGCGGCCGTGCGCCAGCCGGCGCGGGTGGCGCGCGACGTCGCCGGGTCGGTGATCGGGATGGCCGGGCGCCTGACGCGTACCGCCCCGCCGTCGCCGCTGAACCGGCGGCTGTCGTCGCACCGCCGGTTCTCGACCGCCGAGGTGGACCTCGAGCAGCTGCGCGCCGTGCGCCGGGCCTGCGGGGGCACCGTCAACGACGTGGTGGTCGCCGTCGTCGCCGATGCGGTCGGCCGGCTCCTGCGCTGGCGCGGCCACGACACCAAGGACCTGGATCTGCGGGTCATGGTGCCGGTCAAAGTCGCGCCTGACGTCGAGGAGTCCCACCTCGGGCTGGGGATCGCCCGCACGACCAGCAGCGGCGTGGCGGGGGTGCTCGCGCCGCTGCCGGTCATGGAGATGGACCCGGTCGCACGCCTCTACCGCATCATGGGCGAGATGGCCGGGATCAAGGAGTCCCGCCAGGCGGTCGCCGCGTCGCAGCTGGTGTCGCTGGCCGGGTACGGGCCGGCGTCGCTGCACGCCGCGGCGGCCCGCATGGTCACCGCCGAGCAGCGCTACAACGTCGCGCTCTCCAACGCGCCCGGCCCGCAGGCGCCGCGCTACCTGGCCGGTGTGCGCATGGAGCAGGCCTACCCGTTCATCCCGCTGGCGGGGGACGCGGCGCTGTCGGTGGCCTGCAACTCCTACGACGGCCGGGTGTTCTTCGGGCTGCTCGGCGACCGCGACGGGCTGTTCGACCTCGACGTGCTCGCGGCGTTCCTGGGCGAGGCGGTCACCGAGCTGGTCGACGCCGCGGCCCAGGTCGGGGAGGGTGTCCCGGGCTGAGGGCCGCCACGCACGCGGCGACGCGGGCCGGTGCGGGCGCGGGGCGCGGCGGTGCGGCAGGCTGGTCGGCGATGGACGTCTACGACGCGCTCGCGCGGGCCAGGGGACGGGGGCAGCGGGTGGTGCTCGTCACCGTGCTGGAGGTCGCCGGGGATGCGCCGTCGCATCCGGGGGCCAAGCTCGTGGTCGGCGAGGACGGGCCGCTGGCGGGGACGCTGGGGTGCTCGGAGTTCGACGGGGCGGGGATCGCGCTGGCCGGTGAGGCGCTGGCGGCGTCCACGCCGCTGCGGCGCCGCTACGAGTTCCCCAGCCACGGCGAGGAGCGCTCGCTGGAGCTCTTCGCCGAGGTCCACGATCCGGAGCCCGCGGTGCTCGTGATCGGCTCGTCGCCGGTCGGGCGGGCGACCGCGCAGCTGGCGGTGTTCCTCGGCCGGCGCGTCGTCCTGGTGTCGCCGGGCGGCGACGCGGCGGCGGGCAGTGGCGTCGAGGTCAAGGCCGACGACCCCGCGCGCTACCTGCTGGCCGCGCCACCTGGACCGCAGGACGCGGTCGTGATCAGCGACCACGACGCACCCTGGGTCGACGAGGTGCTGCGCGTCGCGCTGGCCTCCGAGGCCGGCTACGTCGGCATGCTGGGGAGCCGGCGCCACGCCCCTTCGGCGGTGCGGCGCCTGCGCGACAGCGGGGTGCCCGAGGCCCACCTGGCCCGTCTGCGCGCCCCGGTCGGCCTCGACATCGGCAGCCGCAGCCCTGAGGAGATCGCGCTGGCGATCGCGGCCGAGGTCGTGGCGGTGCAGCGCGGCCATGCCGGCGGACCCCTGACCCTGGACTGGTCGGCGTGACGGGCATGGGCGCCGACCTGGTGCCCGACGAGCGCGTGGCGGCGCTGCGGATCGCCACAACGCCCGGGTGGGCGGCCGTCGCGCTCGCGGACCTGCCGGCGACGATGAGCGACCACGCGCACGCGGAGCGCAAGGCGGCGCTCGGGGCGCTGTCGCTGCTGGCTAGGGAGGCCGCGCGGACCGAGCTCGTCGGGCAGATGGCCAAGCTGGCGCGCGAGGAGCTGCGCCACCTCGACCAGGTGCTGGGCCATCTGCGCCGCCGGGGCTGGGCGCTCGCGGCCGACCGCTCCGACCGGTACGCGGGTGCCCTCCACGCGCTGCGGCGCCGCGGGGTGCACCGCGAGGCCGACCTTTGCGACCGGCTGCTCGTCGCAGCGCTGATCGAGGCGCGGTCCTGGGAGCGGCTCAACCTCCTCGGTCTCGCGCTGGAGGGTGCCGACGACACCGACCTCGGCGCGTTCTACACGGAGCTCGCCCGCTCCGAGGCGGGTCACTACCGCCTCTTCGTCGAGCTCGCGGAGCGCGAGTGCCCCCGCCAGGACGTGGCGGCCCGCCTGCGCGAGCTGGCCGACGCCGAGGCCGCGATCGTGCGCGCCCTGCCGCACGAGCCGCGCATCCACTGATGCACATCCGCGAGTTCACCCTCGACGATTACGAGGCGGCCGCCGCGCTGTGGCTGCGCGTCGAGCACCTCGGCGGTGTACCCCGCTCCGACGTGGAGCTCAAGCTCCGGCGCGACCCCGAGCTCTTCTTGGTCGCGGAGGATGACGGGGTCCTGGTCGGCGTGGTGATGGGGTCCAACGACGGGCGGCGGGGCTGGATCTCCCGGCTGGCCGTGGACCCCGGACGGCGGCGCGCCGGCATCGGCCGCGCGCTGGTCGGCGAGGTCGAGCGGCGCTTGGCCGCGCTCGGCATCCCCCAGGCGAACCTGCTGGTCATGGCCGAGAACGCGGCGGGCGAGGCCTTCTGGCGCGCCCTGGGCTACGGCAGCCTGCCGATCGTCATGCACAGCAAGCGGCTCGACATGGCCGGGGACGCGGGCGAAGAGGCCGGCTGCTGACCGGCACGCGCGGCGGCCGCACCGCTGGGAGCCGCGCGCGGGACCACGCCGCGGATGCCGGCGGCGATCCCGAGGTCCTGGCGGCCAAGCGCGCGCTGCGCGAGGAGGTCTGGGAGGCGCTGGCCGCGCCAGGGGTGGCGCGGTTCCCGGGGCCGCGCAACCGCATCCCCAACTTCGTCGGCGCGGAGGCCGCCGCGGAGCGCCTGCGCGGCACCGATGCCTGGCGCCGGGCCGCGACGCTGAAGGCCAACCCCGACAGCCCGCAGCAGCCCGTGCGGCAGCGCGCGCTGGAGGACGGGCTCGTGGTCTACATGGCCGTGCCCCGGCTGGCGGACGCGCGCCCGTTCCTGCGGCTGGACCCGGCGGAGCTGCCGGTCGCGCCGCGCGCGGCGTCCTCGATCCGCGGCGCGTCCGCGCACGGGCGGCCCGTCGCCGTCGAGGAGCTGGCGCCGGTCGACCTCGTGATCGTCGGCAGCGTCGCGGTCGACGCGACCGGCGCGCGGCTGGGCAAGGGCGGCGGGTTCGCAGATCTGGAGCTCGCGGTCGCCTCAGCGGCGGGGCTGATCGGCCGCTCCACGCTGGTCGCCACCACGGTGCACGCGGTGCAGGTGCTGGAGCCCGGGCGCATCCCGATGGCCGCCCATGACACGCCGGTCGACCTCGTGGTGACGCCGGACGGGGTGCTGGCCTGCGGCGGGCGGGCCCGCCCGGGCGGGGTGCTGTGGGACGCGCTCACGGAGGAGAAGATCGCCGCGATCCCACTGCTTCGCGCGCTGCGCCCGGCCTAGGGTGGCCGCATGCCTGTCGAGCTGAACCACACCATCGTCCACGTGCGCGACCGCGACGCGTCAGCGGAGTTCCTCGCCGAGATCATGGGGCTGCCAGCACCGACCACCTTCGGCCCGTTCAAGGTCGTCGAGGCCGCGAACGGCGTGTCCCTCGACTTCGTCCAGTCCGACGACATCAGGCCGCAGCACTACGCCTTCCTCGTCAGCGACGAGGAGTTCGACCAGATCTTCGGTCGCGTCCAGTCCCGGGGCCTGGAGTACTGGGCCGACCCCGGCCGCACCCGTTCCGGCGAGATCAACCACAACGACGGCGGCCGCGGCGTGTACTTCCCCGACCCCGACGGGCATTTCCTGGAGATCCTCACGGTGCCGTACGGCGGGTGGTGAGAGCACCTGCGGCCGGAGCAGGTGCAAGGTGAGCTGGCCGCATGACCCGGAGCAGGCCGGGCTGATCCTCGACTTCGACGGGACCCTCGCGCCGATCGTCGAGGACGCCTACGCCTCCGCGATCGCGCCGGAGGTCGCCGAGGCCGTCACCGCGATCGCGCGGCGGCTGGCGCTGGTCGCGATCGTGAGCGGGCGCCCGGTGGCCTTCCTGGTGGAGCGTGCGGCCCTCCCCGGGGTGCGGCTGCTGGGCCTGTACGGCCTGGAGGAGTGGGTGGACGGCCGGGTGGTGGTCCACGCGGAGGCCTCCGCCGCCGAGGATGCGGTCGACGTCGCACGCGCCTCGTTCACCGCGGCGCTGCCCTCGCTGCCCGACGGGGTGTGGCTGGAGGACAAGGGCCTCTCGGTGTCGCTGCACTGGCGGTCCGCCGGGGACGTCGCCGCGGCCGAGGCGGCGGTCGCAGCCGTCGTGAGCGACGTCGCCGCCGCGACGGGCCTGCACCGCCAGGCCGGCAAGCTCGTCGAGGAGCTGCGCGCGGCCGGACACCGCGACAAGGGCACCGCCGTCGCGGACCTGGTCGCCGAGAGCGGGGTGACCGAGGTCGCCTACCTCGGCGACGACCTCGGGGACCTGCCGGCACTCGCCGCCGTCAAGGTGCTGGGGGGTGTGTGCGTCGTGGTCGACCACGGCGCGGAGACTCCGCCCGAGGTCCTCGCCGCGGCCGACGCGGTCCTCGACGGTGACGCGGGCACCGCGGCGTGGCTGCTGGCGCTGGCGGCGCGCGTGGCCTGAGCCCCTCGGGGGTCAGGCTTCGGCAACGGCGCGGGCGAGAGCGTCGCGCTGGGCGGTGAGCCACTCGCCGGGGGCGCCGGCCACGGCCGCCTCCGCCAGCCGGCGGGCGCGGGTGCCGCGCTCTTGCTCCGGCATCGCCAGGGCCTGCGCCAGCGCGTCGGCTTGTGCCTCGACGTCGTAGGGGTTCGCGAGCAGCGCCGCGTCGCCCATGACGTCCGCGGCGCCTGCGTAGGGCGAGAGCACCAGCACCGCATCGCGGCGCGAGAGCACCGCCGCCTCCTTGGCCACGAGGTTGGTCCCGTCGATCACTGGGTTGCAGAGCACCACGTCGGCCAGCTGCAGTGCCGCGACGACGCGCGGGTAGTTGCCGCCGACCTCCAGGCGCAGAACCTCGTCGCCGAAGTGGCGGCAGATCGCCCTCGCCTCCGCCTCGCAGCGCTGCAGGTAGTCGGCGTAGTCGGGCACGTCCTGCCGGGAGGGGTTCAGCAGCGCGAGGTGGACGGTGTCATCGCGGCGCTCGGGCTCGCGCTCGAGCAGCTCCGCGTAGGCGTGCAGGCCGCGCAAGACGTTCTTGGACAGGTCGCTGCGGTCGGCGCGGACGACCAGGCGGCGGCCACCGCACCAGGCCGCCAGGTCCTCGCGCTCGCGGGCCACGTCCTCGCCGTCGCCCAGGGCCCGCAGCGTGGGGCCGTCCACGCCCAGCGTGAAGGCCTCGACGGCGGTGCGCCGGCCCACGCGCCGCACGCCGTCGCCGTCGCGGCGGGCGCCGCCGAGGTCGCAGGCGCAGCGGCGCAGCCCCTCGGCCCAGCGCGGCGAGCTGACCGCGACGAGGTCGCAGGCCAGGAGCGCGTCCAGGATGGTGGTCACGACACGGTCGGGCAGGCGCCGCAGCGCCAGCGGCCCCGGCCACGGCGTGTGCAGGTAGTGCAGCAGGCGGACGTGGGGGAGGGCCTCGCGGATCAACGGGGCCGCGGCCAGGAGGTGGTAGTCCTGCAGGTGGACCTCGACGTCGTCGTGGTTCGCGGCGGCATCCACGACGGCCTCGGCGATCAGGCGGTTGACCTCGAGGTAGTCGTCCCAGGCCTCGCGCCAGCCGGTGCCGGTGGGCTCGTAGGGTTCGGCCCAGAGCTCGTGGAGGGTGAACCACAGGAGCCGGTTGGCGACCTGCTCGTAGTAGCGCTGGAAGGCCTTGCCGGCGTCGACGAGGCGCAAGGTCAGCGGGCCGCCGCGGACCTCGGCCGCGAACGGGCCGCCCGCGTGCTGAGCGCTGACTGCGGCGTCGTCGTCGGAGAGCGCGACGGAGATCCACTCGCCCGGGGTGGCGTGGAGTGCGTCGGCCAGGGCGACGACCAGGCCGCCGTCGCCGGCGTGGGGCACGAGCTCGTCGTCCTCACGGGTCCAGGCGACCGGCCCGCGGTTGCTGGCGGCCAGCAGCCTCGACTCCACACGGCGAGGAGTACCCGAACGGGCCGCCTACACTCGCGGCGGTGGCGGTCGAGGTCGGCGATGAAGCTCCGGACTTCCGGCTCGTCAACGTCGATCGCTCGTTCCTGGCGCTCTCGGACTTCCGCGGCAAGCGCGTCACGCTGGTGTTCGTTCCTTGGGCGTTCACCGGCACGTGCCAGGGCGAGCTGTGCACCTTGCGCGACGAGCTGGCCGACTTCGCCAACGACGACAGCCAGCTGCTGGTCGTCACGTGCGACGCGCGGCCGTCGCTGGCGCGCTGGGCCGAGGAGCAGGGCTACGCCTTCCCGCTGCTCTCGGACCACTGGCCGCACGGCGCGGTGAGCCGCACGTACGGCGTCTTCGACGAGGCCTTGGGCGCCGCGCTGCGCGGCACGTTCATCATCGACGCCGGCGGAGTGGTGCGCTGGAAGGTCGTCCACGGCCTGAAGGAGCCGCGCTCGACGGACGCCTACCGCGAGGTGCTGGCCGCGATCTGAGCCTGCCTCGATACGAACGGCCGGCGGCGTTACCCCGATCCCAGGGAGCGGTACAGCTCGACCGTGCGCGCGGCGATCGCGGGCCAGGCGAACTCGGCCATCGCGCGCTGGCGGCCCGCGCGGCCCATCGCGGCGGCGCGCGCCGGGTCGGACACCACCTTGGTGAGCGCGGCAGCGAAGGCGCGCTCGAAGCCATCGGGGTTCTCCGGGGTGTAGGGCACGAGCTCACCGGTGAGGCCGTCGGCGACCACCTCCGGGATGCCGCCGACGGCGCTGGCCACGACCGCGGTCTCGCAGGCCATCGCCTCGAGGTTGACGATGCCCAGCGGCTCGTAGATCGAGGGGCACGCGAACGCGGTCGCGTGGCTCAGCACCTGGCCGACCGCGGGCCGGGGGAAGTGCTCGACCTGCCAGAACACGCCGCTGCGCTGTGCGAGGAGCGCGTCGACGGCGGCCTGGGTCTCGCTGGCCAAGTCCGGGGTGTCGGCCGCCCCGGCCAGCAGCACGAGCTGCACCCCGGGATCCATGTGCAGCGCGGCCCGCAGGAGGTGCGGCACGCCCTTCTGGCGGGTGACGCGGCCGACGAACGCGACGTAGGGCCGGTCGAGGTCGACGCCGATGCGCTCGAGGACGTCGGTCTCCTCGGTCGGCGCCCAGAACTCGGTGTCGATGCCGTTGTGGATGACGTGGACGCGGTCGGGGTCCAGCGCCCGGTAGGCGCCGATCACGTCGTTGCGCATGCCGAAGCTGACCGCGATGACCGCGTCGGCGGCCTCGACGGCGGTCTGCTCGGCCCAACTGGAGATGCGGTAGCCCCCGCCCAGCTGCTCGGCCTTCCAAGGACGCAGCGGCTCCAGGGAATGCACCGTCATCACGTGCGGGATCCCGTGCAGCAGCTTGGCGAGGTGCCCGCCGAGGTTCGCGTACCAGGTGTGGGAGTGCACGAGGTCCGCACCTTCGAGCGCGGCGGCCATCGTGAGGTCGGCCGACAAGACACGCAGCGCGCTGTTGGCGCCGGCGAGGCGCGGGTCGTCCTCGCTGTGGGCGGTGGCCCCCTCGCGCTCCTCGCCCATCGCGTGGACGTCGACCTCGACAAGGTCCCGGAGGCTCTCGACGAGGTGCTCGACGTGCACCCCCGCCCCGCCGTAGATGAACGGCGGGTACTCGCGCGTCAGCAGCGCAACCCGCACTCAGAGCTCCACTTGGCAGACCACGACCAGCTCGACGGCGGCGGTGGCCGTGAGGACCCCCGTGGTCGGGTCGGCGGCGCACCGCCACCCGCGCCAGGCCTCGGTGACGCGCTTGGTGCAGTCCTCGGGGCAGCCGATGGCTGCGGCGACCGCGAGGCCTGCGGCCTCCGCGTCGCGCAGGACGGCGTTGTCGTTGTCGCCGGGGCCCCCGTAGCCCTGGCCATCCGCGACGTTGAGGGCCGAGGACGAGTAGATCACCAGCGTCTGCGGGCAGCTCAGCGTCTCCGGCGGGGACGAGGTCGGCTCGCCGCCCTCGACGACGAGCTCCGGGGTGGCGTAGGTCCCCTGCTGGTGCTCGAAGGTCGTCGCCGCCCCGTCGGCCGGCTGGGGCGCGGTGGGCTGCTGCCCCAGCGGCGGGATCGGCGGGATCGGCGGCTGGCCGAGCGGCGGGATGGTCGGCTGCTGGCCGAGTGGGGGGATCGTCGGGGTCGGCGTGGATGGCGGCGGTTCCGGTGCGTGCCGCAGCCGGCGCGCGAGCAGCACCCCCGCAACCACCAGCGCCACGAGCGCGAGCAGTCCGAGCACGCGGCCTCGCGAGGATCCGGGCACTCACACCACCTCCGGCATCGGGCTAGGTGGCGGCAGCCTAGTCCCGGCACCGCTGAGGTGGGCCTCGACGGCGTCGATCACCTGCGCCTGGCCGACGTCGCTGAGCTCGCGGAGGCCGACGGCGGCGCGAGCGACCTCGGGATCGTGCGGGTCCGCGTCGAGTGCGGCGAGCAGGGGTGCGGGCTTCCAGCGCAGCAGCAGGCCGCACTGGACGAGGGCGCCATGGCGCGTGCGGCGCTGCGCGAGTCCGACGAGCTTGCGCCCCGCGGCGAGCACCTCGCCGCGCCCGAGGGTCGCGAAGCAGATCGCGGCGAGGAGCCGCTCGCGCTCCGTGCCGCGTCGCCGGGAGGTGCCGGGGCCGTCGTGGACGGTGAGGTCGCGGACGCCCAGCTGCGTCAGCGCGCGGTGCCACGCGGCCCCGACGACGTCGAAGACCGCGTGCAGGTCGTCGCCGAGCAACGGGTGTCCGGCGGGGAGCACGACGTCGAGCGAGAGCGTGTCGGCGTCCAGGAGCACGGCGCCGCCGCCGCTGTGGCGCTGGAGGATCGGGAGCTCAGGGTGTGCGAGAGGGGGCTGCCCGCGCCCGACGACGATCGCGGCGTCGGTCGGCACGTACCAGCGCAGGATCGGCCGCGGCTCCTCGGCCATCGCTGCCAGGAGCTGCGGTCCGCGGGCGACCAGCTCCGCCGCAGGCCCCCGCTCCACGCTCACCCGACTTCGCGGACCAGCCCGAACTTGTCCTCGTACGCGGTCATGTTGGTGTTGAGGGCCTGGATGACCTTCCCGACCATGGTCGGCGCGATCTTCACCCGGTTCACGACCTCGGCCGTCACCCGTCCCGGCTCCCCGCCCGGCATGACCTGGCAGAAGTCCAACGTGAACTCATGCGCCGAGTGGCTCACCACCAGGAAGTTCGCATAGCTCCCAAACCGCAGCCCATCCTCGACTTTGATCTGGAACTGGTGCTGCGTCGGCCGCTCGCCCGGCATCCCCGCATCGCTCATCGGCCTCGCTCCTTGCGGTCGGCCCAGTCGCCCCCGATCCTAGGCCCACCCCTCCCGGGCGCTTAGCTCAGCCGGCCAGAGCGCTGCGCTTACACCGCAGAGGTCGGCGGTTCGACCCCGCCAGCGCCCACCCTCTTGAACAGCGTTTTCCCAGCTCAGACCGGGTTTCACGGCGTCAGACTTCGCGTCACAACTGCCACTATTGCGCGTCAGTTTGCGGTCATTTCCGACCTCCCGCGTCCAATTCGCGTCCAATGGCGAGAGAGTGTGTTGGCCTGGGGGGGCGCTGCGAAGCCCGCGATCGGCCGGTCGCACGTTGCCAGTGTTCGAGAGGTTCAGCGTGTTGGCGCGGGCTCGAACTCGTAGGCCCGGTCGCCCGAGGCGAGGCGGTGCGACCTCGCCAGGCGCAGGCCGCTGCCGCGCCCGAGTTGTTCGAACTCGTTTTGGTCACGCTCGCGGCCACCGTCAGTCAGCGCTGCCATCAACACGTCGGCACTGGCACTGAGCACGTTTCGGACCACCGCAGCCCCGTCAGCGTCGACGACGACGACGCGCCCGCGGTCCCCGGCCGCCTCCGCCACTCGCGCCAGGATCGCTCCCGCCTGCGCGTCGCTCCAGTCGTGGAGCACATTGACCAGCAGGTAGGTGTCATACCCGCCGGGGACGGCGACGAAGACATCGCCCGCGACCGCTTCCAGACGCGGGTGCACGACCGCTCGGGCGACCACCGGTGCCAAGTCGAACACCGTGCCGGTTGCGCCGGGCAGCAGCTCCAGCAGCATCGCGAGCAGCGCCCCAGTGCCTCCTCCCACGTCACAGATCCGCGGTGTTGCGGGCCAGTCCAGCGCCCCGGCCAGCGTGAGCGCGTGCATGCGCGCGCCAGCGGCCATGGCACGGTCGAACACCGCCCAGCGCTGTGGGTGGTCGGCCATCCACGCGAAGAAGGGGCTGCCGTTGCTCGCGGCGAACCCGTCGCTCCTGCCTGGCCGTGCGGACACCGCACCCACCGCGGCGACGATCTCCTCGCCCCCCGCGAACTCCACCCACGCGCCCCAACCACCGCGATGGTCCTTGCGCAAGAAGGCTGTGAACCGTGTGGGGCGCACGCGACCAGACCGGTCCATGCGCACCCAGCGCTTGGCTGCCGCGAAGCGCAGCAGGCGTTCCAGCTGCTCGGGGTCCGCGCCGACACGCTCCGCCAGCGCGGCCGGTGTCACCGGCCCGTCCAGCGCATCAGGCACACCGACCTCGCACAGCGCGACCAGGACACGGTGATCGAGAACGCCAAACACGCCTTCGAGGATGCGGACAGGCGGCGGGGCCATGACCTCGGCAAGCGCAGCGATCGTTGACCTGATGCGGTTGGTGGCCGCGGTCACCGCGCTCGGCGGCAGCACCGGCACGCCCAGGACGTCGCGGGCGGTCACCGCGTGCTCGTCGCTCAACGACTCCTCCAAGACGTGCCCGAGTCACCCAGACGTGGACACCTGAGCTTGGCCGAGTGAACCGGGGCGGTTCACGTCTTCGGCTTGGGCGTCAGGGAGGGCCGTGATGGCCACGCCCAGCAGGACCCATGCAATCCCGATGGCGGTGTACCAGACAGCATCTGATGGGTCCCACACCTCCCTTGCCAGGGCGTGAAAGCCGTAGGTCACGATGGCTGCGCCCGCCGCCGCGAACGGCACCCACTTCGCCCACCCCGGGAAGACACCGGAAGTACGCACGCCGAGCCCGAGCACCAGGAATGCCGCCGGGAGCACGAAGAGACCGACCGTGTAAGCGAGCAGGAAGGCGAGGAACATGTCCGGAATCAGATCGAGACCGAATCCGACGCCGAGCGCGGCGGCGCACGCTCCAACCAACCGCAAGCCGACTCGTCCGAGCTTGGAGTCGAGCGACGGCGCTGCACCCCAGCAGCCCCACATGACACAGAGACCAGCCAGCGGCGCGAGGAGCAAGAAGGCCACCGGGAGGGAGTCTTCAGCTGGGTCGAATCCCGACAGCTCCACAACGAGAAGTCCAAGAAGCCAGGAAACGCCTCCCGTGGCAACCAAGAAACCGCGCCAGCGGTTCGTCACCACGTGACCCTACTCGGCAGGCCGACGTCGCGGTCGCGGTTCCTGTCCATCTGACTGTCGTACGGTTGTTGAAGGGCGCCACGCGCTCTTTGCGACGTGATCCTGTCCCTACGAGCGTCCGCGAAGTCCTGTGCGGCCTCCTCGAGGGCGCGGACCCGGTTCTCGGTGTCGTTCACGAGCTTCCACAGCTCGCCCGCTTCGTCGTCGAGCAGCCGGTCGCACCCGCGGAGTGGCTGCGAGGCGGGGAGGGCGGCCTGCTCACGGTTGATTACTGCCAGCCGCTGCCGCGCCTCGGCCGCCTGGCCGCGTGCCTCCTGCAATGCACGCTCGCGCGCGCGAATGCGGTAGTCCTGGGTGCCGCGGCCGGCGAGCCGCTGGGCGCGTCTGTCGCGGAGGCCTTCAAGGAGCGTCTGGGTCGCGTCCTCCGGCGTATCGCCGACGACGTAGAGGTCGGTGCGGTCGCGGGCGCGTGACAGCGCGACATAGCCCCACTCGCGGTACAGCTGGTCGGAGCCGAGCACGAACGCGCGGTCGACTGTGGCGCCTTGGGCCTTTGGCCGGTGATGGCGTAGCTGTGCGCGAGGTGGCCGGCGTCCAGGTAGCTGGCGCGCAAGGTGCGGGTGGTGCCGTCGGCGACGCCGATCGTGACCTCGCGACGTTCGGTGTCGACGTGGAAGACCGTTCCGAAGGTGCCGTTGAGCACGCCGAGACGCGGGTTGTTGCGGCCGCAGACGACGCGGTCACCTGCGCGCAACTGCAACCCGGCCGTCTCCAGCGCGGGCCCGGTTCGGAGTTGGGCGGCGTCGAGGTGATCGCGGGCACGGGTGTTGAGTTCGTCGACGTCGCTGCGGCGCAGCGCGATCATGACGGCGTGGGAGCCGGCGCGGTAGGCGTCCCACCAGTCGGCGGCCAGCCGGTAGCGGAGGGTTTCGGCGTTGGGGGCGCTGTGGACGCGGCCGTGGTCTTCCATGGCGGTGACGCCGGCGGCGGGGTCGCCGTCGCGTACCTGGTCGAGAGCGTCACGCTCCCACGGGCGCTGCTGGCGGCGGTTCTCGACGAGTTCGATCCCGGGCTGGCGTCGGGCGAGTGCGGCGTACAGGCCGCCGGTCTGGATCTCGGGCAGCTGGCGAGGGTCGCCAACGAGCACGACCTTGCAGCGGACGTCGCGTGAGTGCTCCAGCAGTGCGGCGAGCGTGCGCGTCCCAATCATGCCGGCCTCGTCGTCGACGACGACACGACCCGCCAGGACGGCATGCGCGCCCCGCTGCTCGATGTCGCGCAACAGCCGTGCAATCGTCACCGCGGGGATACCAGCGCCGGCCTGCAACTCCGCCGCCGCGCGGGCAGCTAGCGCGCAACCGACGACCTCGATCCCGGACGCCCGCCACGCCGCTGCGGCCGCCGACAGCCCGTAGGTCTTGCCGGCCCCGGCCTTGCCGACCACGACGTCGACGCCGACGCCGCCGGTGGTCAGCCGCTGCACCATCGCAGCCTGCTCTTCGCTGAGGGACGGGTGAGCGCGCAGTGCCGCGGCGAGCGCCTCGGCGCCGGCGCGGGCCAGCCCGGCAGCGTGGGAACCATCGGCGCCGGCCAGCGCGCGCTGCTCCAAAGCCAGCAGGTCGGGGGTCGACCAGCGCGGCTCCACGGCGGCGCGCACAAGTCGCCCGTCGCCACGGCGCACCACGTCGGCCTGATCGCTGTCCAACAGCCGGACAACCGCGCGCCGGTCCGGGGCGAGGAACGCGTCGGTCAGGCCGAGCACGTCATTCGCCGTGGCGGTCCCCGCAGGGAGGGCTTCGGCCCAGGCGCGGACGACGTCGCGCCGGCCGAACGTCGAGGCGTGCGCCGTCAGTCCCTCGGGGCCTTGTAGCCGCTCGGCGGCCTCCCGCACCGTCGCGCGATCAAGGGTCGGCGCGGCCGCCCGTCCGACGAGCAGTTCCAGGCTGGCGGGGTCAAAACCCAGCTCGACGGCGCGGGCCGCCCAGCGCTCCCGCAACGACGGCCCTGTGAGCGTGTGGTCCTTGGGGGCCGCGTCGCCAACGTCGCCACCTGCGCCGCCCGCGGAGACGACTCGCCGCGCTCGGCCAGCTGGTCGACGATCTCCTGGCGGCGCCGCGAGAACCCATGGATGACGCTGCGCGGGATCCCGATGACATCGGCATAGCCACGCGTCACTGGCTCCCACTCGAGGCCCAGTCGGGTCGTGAGTTCACGGCGCAGCTGCGCTTGGTAGAGGTAGCCAGCGGTCTTGGCGTGGGTGTAGAGCAGCCGCCCGTCAAGCGTCCGCCACTGCCCGTCGTCGAGCGCGCGGGTGACGTTGGCCACGACGACGTGCGTGTGCAGACGAACATCGCCGGCGCGGGACGTTCGGTGGACGAAGGCGGCCGCGACGAGTCCCTCGATCGCAACCCGTTCGTGGCCGTCGTGGCCGCGGCGCGACCACGCGGCCTCGCGCTCGAGGTACCCGACCGCCGCGAGGACGGCAGCGTCGTGTCCGGCCTTCACGGCCCCGGCGACGTCGGGCGAGCCGAGCCCGTAGAGCACGCTCACCGACTTGGGCGGGCGAAACGTCAAGTCGAACCCCGGCGTACGCCGGTTGCCTGCGCGCCCCAACCGTTGACCGGTCGCCGGGTCCAGTCCGGCCAGCACCGCACGCAGCGCCTCGGCGGCCACCTCGCTGCGCAGGTCGAGGGCCGCGCAGCCGGCCCCCAGCCACGTGCCTGGAGCCTCGCCTGCGCCGACGTAGTAGTCCTCCGCGCCGCTTGCGACCGCCTCGAGGTAGTAGGCCTCCCGCCCCGCGCCCAAGCGCCCGATATTCAGCACGGGCAGCGTCCGGATCGTGATGCAAGTCTGTGATTCGACTTGGGGTTGGGGATTGTGTACATCGGGGCGACTATAAGTGCGTGGGCGCGGAATGCAAGAGGGAATGAGTGGGACGAGAGATCGGGTTTGGAGCGTCTGGTGTTAATGGGTGTCTTCTGGTGGCATTGCGTGTCGCATGATAGCTGTTGGCGTCATTCTTCGACAGTAGGAGGAAATCGATCAGGTGTATCCAGGTAACCCGGCGGAACGGACCGCGGAGGGTGCCCGGACCGACCGTTCGCGGCAGGGGGCGAGATTTTTGTCACAAGTCGGGCTGTGACTACGTCTAACCCCCCTGCCGGGATAACTCGGTCACGGACGTTCGGTTCGGCTCAAGGCTCAGAACGCTGTTCCGCCGATTCGGCATCACCGTTCATCCTTTCTCGTTGATCGATACGTCTCGGAGGCATCAATGAGCAAGAACAACGACCAGTCAGCTGCAGGACCGGCGCACGCTGACGTCCTGCTCCTCACCGCCGATGAGGTCGCCGCGTTCCTGAAGGTCCCCGTGGCGACCCTCTACGCATGGCGGCACAAGGGAGTCGGGCCCCAGGCGCTGCGCGTCGGGAAGTACCTGCGCTACAGGCTCGCGGACATCATCAGCTGGCTTGCGTCGCGGTGACGGGTGTCACGGGGTTGGGCTACGGTCGCGGGGACGTCGCTTGCTGAGGGAGGTTCGCAGTGGCACACGTCGAGCGGCAGGCCAACGGCCGGTGGAAGGTCCGCTATCGCGATCCCGTCGGCCGGGAGCGGGCCCGGCGCTTCGACCGACGCGTCGATGCCGACCGCTTCATCGCCGAGACGGAGTCCACTAAGGCGCGCGGCGAGTGGATCGATCCGGCGCAGGGTCGGGTCACGCTCGAGGACCTCGTCGAACGGTGGCGGCCGACGACGGTCGCGCTGCGGGAGTCGACGCGGGCGCGCGACGATTCGTACTTGGCTTCGCTCGTCTTGCCGACGTTCGGGTCGACGTCCATCGCGGCGATCGATCACTTCGCGGTGCGCGAGTGGGTCGCGGACCTCGTTGCACGTGGCTACGCGCCCGCCACCGTGATTCACGCACATCAGGTGCTCGCCAAGGTGCTACGCCTCGCCGTCGAGGCCCGGATGCTCCGAGCCAATCCCGCTGACCACGTGCCGCTTCCAAAGCGCGAACGCCACGAAATGCGGTTCCGCACCTCTGCTGACGTCGCCACGCTTGCGGAGACCATCGCCCCTCGGACCGCGCGCTCGTGCTGGTCGGTGCGTACGGCGGTCTGCGGATCGGCGAGCTCGCCGGCCTGCGCCGCCGGCGCATCGACGTATTGCGGCGGACCGTCGAGGTGCGCGAGATCGCCGTCGAGGTCCGAGGCGCCGTCCGGTTCGGCCCACCGAAGACCGCCGCGAGCCTGCGCACCATCGCCCTCCCGCGTTTCGTCGTGAGCGAGCTCGAGAACCACCTCGGTCGCTACACCGCGGCCGACGCCGACGCGCTCGTCTTTCCGGGTCCAAGCGGCGGCGTCCTGCGTCCACCAGCCTGGCGCAGGCGCGTTTGGCGTCCTGCATGTGAAGAGGCAGGCCTCGAGGGGCTGCGGCCGCACGACCTCCGGCACACCGCAGTGGCGCTGTGGATCGCTGCCGGCGCCTCGCCGAAGGAGATCGCGGTCCGCGCCGGCCACCGGTCCGTCGTGACCGTCCTCGACGTCTACGGGCACCTGCTCCCCGGTACCGATGAGGCGCTCGCTGATCGACTGGACGACCTCTACGCCCAGGGCGAACCGAAACCGCCGCCCGCACGGATCGCTGCGCTCCGCACCCAGGGGTCCGTACCATGACCTCCGTGTCCAGGGTCACAACCGGCGACCGGCGTGCGTACAAGGACGAGGTTCGCCCGCACGTCGCCGAGATCCGGCGCCTCGTTGAGGACGCCGGGCTCGGGCCCGCGCGCATGCTTGACGATGGGACGGTCGTCGTGCACAGCGATCATCCGGGTTACCGCGAGGTTGTTTGGCTGGCGATCAAGCTGGCCGAGGTTGTCGGTCTGTACGTCCATGTGATCACGGACGACGTGCCGGGGGCCGCGGGCGCCCAGCCGATGTGACGGCCCTGGAGTTGTTGGCGTCGCTCGAGGCGACCCTCCTGCGGATACGCACGCTGGTGCCGCCAGACCAGCAGACCTGGAATGACGACGGGATTCTCCGGCTCGCGGTCGAGCGCTTGTGGATCACGGCGGGGACGGTCGCCGAGGTCTATCGGCTTGACGCTGACATCCCAACAGGCGTGGGCCCTTGGCCGGAGCTGTATGCGTTTCGTTGCG
Source organism: Euzebyaceae bacterium (assembly GCA_963829805.1). Lineage (GTDB taxonomy): Bacteria > Actinomycetota > Nitriliruptoria > Euzebyales > Egibacteraceae > CAWHJR01. The sequence continues at coordinate 3,996,826 of CAWHJR010000002.1, read as the reverse complement.
TTCTCGCGCACGCTCTCCCCGATCAAGTCTCCGCGGACCGGGTCTGGATGAACAGCGTGAACGACACCCCGTGGCTCCTCGCCGAGGTGCGCTCCGCCGCGGCGCGGTGAGATCGGCGCGACCGAAGGAGAGGTCATGGCGATTGACATCCCCTGCGACGTGGCAGCAGATCGACAGCACCGGGTACGTGTGGACGTTCCTCGACGAGGCGTCGGACCCGGCCCGGGTCACCGTCGGCGCGATCGTCCTGACGGGGGACGACGACGATCCGGTGCGGGCCCGCGTCGTGTCGCTCACCGACCGGCCGACCGGCGTCAAGGTTCACCTCGAGCTCCTTCGGGACGACGTCATCGAGGGAGCCGATGAGCGTCGTTGAGAGGCGTCACTGTCAGGGTTGGTGGTGGCCAGTTCCAGCGTGCCGCCGTGCGTGATCGCCAAGGCCGCCAGCCCGCCGTCTTTCATGGTGGCCGCGGCGCCGTCCTGTGCAGGGACTCGTAGGATCTGAGCCGAGGAGGACTGATGCGCTACGACCGGATCACCACTGAGCCCGACAAGATGGGTGGTGTTCCGTGCATCCGCGGCTTGCGCATCCCGGTCGCGACCGTTGTCGGCATGGTGGCTGAGGGCATGAGCGCCGAGGAGATCCTCGCCGACTACCCCGACCTCGAGGCCGACGACATCCGCGAAGCGCTCGAATACGCCGCTGAAGCCGTCCGCGAGCGCGAACTCCCGCTCCGACAAGGCGCTTGAGGTTCCTCCTCGACGAGGGACTGTCGCCGCGCGTCGCTGATCTGCTCGGGGCGGCGGGCCACGACGTCGTCCACGTTCGCGACATCGACCTGAAGAGCGCTCCCGATCCGATCATCCTCAGCCGCGCGATCGCGGAGCGGCGCGTGTTGATCACCCTCGACACCGATTTCGGTGCGCTCGTGGCCCACTTGCACGCGACGGTGCCGAGCATCGTGCTCTTCCGTGGCGACGTCACCCGGCGACCAGATCGCCAGGCCATGCTTCTCCTGGCGAACCTGGAAGCAGTAGCAGCCGACCTCGACGCCGGCGCAGTGGTCGTCATCGGCCATGGACGGCTCCGTGTCCGACGGCTTCCGATCGAACGGTAAGTCGAGGTACCGGCGCCGTTCGATGCGAGGCGATGAGAGGAGCCGCTTGACGCCGAAAGCCCACCTCCCGCGTCCAAAATGCGTCCAGAACACTCTTCCAAAATCGCTCTGACCTGCGGTTTTGCGTCAAAAGACGCTGCGCTTACACCGCAGAGGTCGGCGGTTCGACCCCGCCAGCGCCCACCCAGCTCATCATCCCTGGTGTGATCCCCATCCAACCGGGGCACAACCTTCCCGATCGATACGTCGCAGTCTCGATCGGACGCACGCAGTCAAAGTCTGGCGGTGAGGAGCTACCCATGCGTCGGGTGCTGCGCAAAATCCGCAACCATTGGCTGTGGGCGAAACCCGGCCATTACCTCTCCCCCATACCGGGCCGGACCGACGTTGACCGGCAGGTTGCCTGGGACCGGCACGCGGACCTCCCAGGGATTGACCTCAGGGAACGCGAACAGGTCGAGCGCACCCAGTCCCTGCACCTGCGGCGCGGAGGCTGGGATCGCTACCGGCCCGATCAGCAGATGTTCGGCGAGGCTGACGCCATCCTGTACCGGGCACTTCTCGAGCAGGAGTCGCCCGGCAAGATCATCGAAATCGGCTCCGGCTGGTCACCGCCGTCGCCTTGGACGTCGGGCACTCCATCACCTGCGTCGAGCCTTACCCAGTCCGCCTACCAGAGGCCACACGCCCCGGCGACGCGGTGACCCTGATTGAGGCCCCGGTGCAAGACGTCCCGGTCGAGAAGCTCACGGACTTGGTCGCTGGGGATGTGCTCTTCATCGACAACAGCCATGTCGCGAAGGCCGGGTCGGACGTGCTCTGGCTGTTCCTGCACGTGCTGCCGCGCCTCGCCCCCGGGGTGCGGGTGCACGTGCACGACGTATTTTGGCCTTTCAGCTACCCCGAGGGGTGGCATCGGGAGGGCCGCTCGTGGAATGAGGCCTACCTGCTGCGCGCCCTCTTGACCGATTCGCCGGGCTGGCGCATCGAACTGTTCGAGCACTGGCTGTGGACCACCTACCCGCGGTTTCGCATTCCCGGGCCGTGGCCCTCCGGCTTGTGGCTGCGCCGCTGTCCTGCAGCCTGTCAGGGCGACATCGATCCCCTCAGACCGGTCGCCTCACCGGCGGATCCCTGACCAAGCCCCCTCCGGGTGCTCGGCCCGCGTGGGGGTGCCCCATCACGCGAGGTCCCACGACCGGCACGGCGACGCCGCATCGCGCAGCGCGGTCACGACCTCGTCCGGCTCGATGTTGAGTTCGGCAGTCGCGTCGCGCAGTCGCCGGCGCGGCGTGGACTGGTCGGATGGCGGCCGGGCGAGTCCAGTGTGTGGAACGGATGCGAGAGTGGGCCGCCAACGGCTGGGTGCACGTCATGCGCGACCCGGATCGACGATCGCCGGCGCTCGGCGCCCGCGCCCTGGATCGGGTGGAACGCCACGCCGCCCAGCACCGCCGTTCGCGCGTGCGTCTCGACGTTGGCGAGCACGCCGTCCGCCTGCCGGCGCGACAGATGCGGCGCTGACCTAGGGCCTCGGCCGCCTGTCACCGCGTCAGGATTGGCGCCGTGAGTGCTCGCAGATTCCTCTTGGTGCACAGCCCGATTGTGGGGTCCGACACCTGGTTGCCGGTCGCCGAGGAACTCGCGGCGCGCGGCCACGCCTCTCTCGTTCCGACGCTGGCCGACGATGGAACCACGCCGTTCCACCGCCAGCACGTCGCATCGGTCGAGAGCGCGCTGGACGACTTGCCACCGCAGGCGTGGACGGTCGCTGCCCACAGTGGCGCCGGTCAGCTGGTCGGGCTCCTCGGCGCGAGGCTGCAGGAGCGCGGGGACTCGGTCGACGCATACATCTTCGTCGACGCCGGCTTGCCGCCTGCGGGCCAGAGCCGGCTCGCGCAGCTGCGTGCCGAGCTACCGGAGTTCGCCGACGAGCTCGAGACGCTCCTGGTTGCGGGAGCGCGCTTCCCGGCCTGGAGCGACGAGCAGCTCGCCGGGCTCGTCCCGGACGTTGAACGACGCGCGCGCTTGCGGGCCGGTCTGCGCCCGTTGCCTGCGGGCTTCTGGCACGAGGAGATCCCGGCTGCGCCGGGATGGCCCGATGCGCCGTGCGCGGTGATTCTGCTCAGCGGCGGCTATGAAGCGACTGCAGACCACGCGCGGCGGCGGGCCTGGCCCGTGGTGCGGCTCGCGCATGAAAACCACTTCTTCCAGCTTGCCCAACCCGAAGCGGTCGCCCACGAACTGGTACGGCTCCGGGACCAGTTTCGTCGATAGCTGCCCGCCGAGTTGCTCGTGAGCGCCACGCGGTCAGCCTTGACAGAACAGCTCGTCTACCACCCGGGCTGTGGCCGGCGAGTGCGCGGCATATCTCCGCGCGGGGCGCCGGCTGACCTGCCAGCGCGAGCCGGTGCGCACCCCCGTCATCGCTGCCGCGAGGTGTGGGAGGCTGTTCCCGATGTACAAGCCCATCGAGAGCTACGGCGTCATCGGCGACCTCCACTCCGTGGCGCTGGTGGGCAACGACGGCTCGATCGACTGGTGCTGCCTGCCGCACTTCGACTCGGCCAGCCTGTTCGCGGCGGTGCTGGACGACCGGCGGGGAGGGTTCTTCCGGATCGCGGCCGTCCACGCCCAGCGCAACAAGCAGATGTACCTCCCCGACACCAATGTGCTCGTCACGCGGTTCTTGTCCGCCGAGGGCGTCGGCGAGGTCGTCGACTTCATGCCCGTGCAGGAGGACCCCACGGCGAAGCGGCACGAGATCGTCCGAGTCGCCAAGGCGGTGCGCGGCACGATGCGCTTCCGCTTGGAGTGCAGGCCCGCGTTCGACTACGCTCGCCGCGGCCACCACATCATCGTGCAGCCGACTGGGGTGGTGTTCGATGCGGGCGACCACCAGGTCGCGCTGATCAGTCGCTTCCCTCTCCACATCGACGGGGACGGCGCTGTGGTCGAGTTCACGCTGGGCCAGGATGAGTCGGCGACGTTCCTCCTGCGCCAGATCGAGGGCAGCTCGCAGGCCGAGCTGCTGGAGACACGCCAGGCCGGCGAGCAGCTGCTGGTCGACACGGTCGCGTACTGGAACCGTTGGCTCGCAGGCTGCCGGTACCAGGGGCGGTGGCGCGAGATGGTGCACCGGTCGGCGCTGGTGCTGAAGCTGCTGACCTTCCAGCCCACAGGCGCGATCGTCGCCGCGCCCACGACCAGCCTTCCGGAGGAGATCGGCGGCGTCCGCAACTGGGACTACCGCTACACCTGGATCCGCGACGCCGCCTTCACGCTGCTCGCGTTCATGCGCCTGGGGTTCGTCGACGAGGCTGCCGCCTTCATGGGCTGGCTGGAGCGCCGCGCCGAGGACCGCGCGACCGGCGACCCGCCGCTGCAGCTGATGTACCGCATCGACGGCGGCAGCGACCTGCACGAACAGGAGCTCGGCCACCTCGACGGCTACCGCGGCTCGCGGCCCGTGCGGGTCGGCAACGGCGCGGCCGGTCAGCTGCAGCTGGACATCTACGGCGAGCTGTTGGACGCCTTGCACCTCTACGACGAGTTCGGTTCTCGCATCGGCTACGACCTGTGGCTGCACGTCCGGCGCATGCTCGACTGGGTGTGCGATCACTGGGAGCTCGCCGACGAGGGGATCTGGGAGGTTCGCGGCGGCGCGCAGCAGTTCACCTACTCCAAGCTGCAGTGCTGGGTGGCACTGGACCGTGGACTGCGGCTGGCCGCGAAGCGCAGCCTGCCCCTCGACACCGCGCGGGTCGCCGCTGAACGCGACCGCATCTACGAGACGATCATGACCCGCGGCTACGACAGCACCAAGCGTTCGTTCGTCCAGTCGTTCGGCAGCGAGGCGCTGGACGCCAGCAACCTCACGATGCCACTGGTGCAACTGTGCTCGCCCACGGACCCGCGGATGCTCGCCACGCTGGACCGCACCGCCGAGGAGCTGGTGTCCGACAGCCTGGTGTACCGCTACGAGATCGGTCGCGGCGCCGGCGACGGGCTCACGGGATCCGAAGGGACGTTCAACATCTGCACGTTCTGGCTCGTCGAGGCGCTCGCCGGCGCCGGGCGGCTGACCGAGGCACGGCTGCTGTTTGAGAAGATGCTCACCTACGCCAACCACGTCGGCCTGTACGCCGAGGAGACTGGCCCGCTGGGTGAGGCGCTGGGCAACTTCCCGCAGGCCTTCACGCACCTGGGGCTGATCAGCGCGGCGTACGCGCTCGACCGGGCGCTCGACGCATGACGTACCTCGAGCGCGATCCGGCCGCGTGGGTGGCCGACCTGGCCTCCCCGGACGCGCTGCTCCGCCGCCTCGCCGCGCACGCCTTGGCGGAGGCCGACCCGCCCGCCGCCGCAGCCGTCCCCGCGCTGCGCGACGCGATCGCGGACGACGAGCCGTTCGTCCGCGTCTGGTTCGCCGCCGCGCTCGCCCGCCTCGCCCCCGAGGATCCCGCGGCCCTGCCGGTGCTCACCGCCGCGCTCAACGAGACGCAGCCGTTCGTCCGCAGCCTCGCCGCCTGGCACCTCGGCCGCCTGGGGTCCGGCCACCCCGGCATCGAGGCCGCCGTGGCGCCACTGCACGCCGCGACCCGCGACGGCGATCTCAACGTGCGCGCGGAAGCCGCGCTCGCGCTGCGCCGCTGCACGACCAAGCAACGCCTCCGCAGCGCGCCCGACTGACGGCCAGGCGTCTGGACGGCAGCGCCGCGCTGGTATGAGCTTGACGACGGGACAGTCGTCGTGCACAGCGACCATCCGGGCTACCGCGAGGTTTTTGGCTGGCGATCAAGCTGGCGGAGGTTGTCGGTTCCTACGTCCACGTGATCACGGACGACGTGCCGGGGGCCGTGGGCGCGCAGCCGAGGTGACGCTCCCGGAGTTGTTGGCGTCGCTCGAGGCGGCCCTCCTGCGGATCCGCACGCTGGTGCCGCCGACCAGCAGACCTGGAACGACGACGAGCTTCTCCGGCTCGCGGTCGAGCGCTTGTGGATCACCGCGGGGACGGTCGCCGAGGTCTATCGGCTTGACGCTCGGGTGCGTCGCCGGGCCCACGGGCCGGACGGGCAGCCCTAGTCTGACGAGCCACGGCGCCGGTGCCGACCCACGACTGGAGGCATGTCGCATGGAGCAGGCGAGGCTGGGAGACCTGGTCGTGTCGCGCATCGGGCTGGGCACGATGGGCATGTCGACCGCCTACACCGGCGCCGGCAGCGACGACGCGGAGGCGATCCGCACGATCCAGCGGGCGCTCGACTTGGGGGTCACCTTCATCGACACCGCGGAGGTGTACGGGCCCTTCGTCAACGAGGAGCTCGTCGGCCGTGCACTGCGGGGCCGGCGCGACCAGGTGGTGCTGGCCACGAAGTTCGGGTTCGTGTCCCACACGGGACGGCCGGCGCTCGACAGCAGCCCGCAGAGCCTGCGCGTCGCCGTGGAGGGGTCGCTGCAGCGTCTGGGCACTGACGTGATCGACCTGTACTACCAGCACCGTGTCGACCCCGAGACGCCGATCGAGGAGACGGTCGGCGCGATGGGCGAGCTGGTCGCCGAGGGCAAGGTCCGCCACCTCGGCCTCTCCGAGGCCGGGCCGACCACCATCCGCCGCGCGCATGCCGTGCACCCGATCACCGCGCTGCAGTCGGAGTACTCGCTGTGGACCCGCGATCCCGAGGCCGAGGTGCTGCCGGTGCTGCGCGAGCTCGGCATCGGGTTCGTCGCCTACTCGCCGCTGGGCCGCGGCTTCCTCACCGGTGCGATCCGTTCGACCGAGCATCTCGAAGACAGCGACTTCCGCAAGACCAACCCGCGCTTCACCGACGAGAACTTCGAGACGAACCTGCGCCGCCTCCAGGAGGTCGAGGCGATCGCGCAGGACGTCGGCGCCACGCCGGCGCAGGTCGCGCTGGCCTGGCTGCTGGCCCAAGGCGACGACGTCGCGCCGATCCCGGGCACCAAGCGGGTCAGCCGCCTGGAGGAGAACGTCGCCGCCGACCGCGTCCAGCTCACCCCTGAGCACCTGCGCGCCCTCGACGCCCTCACCCCCGCCGCAGGCGGGCACCACAACGCCGAGCAGATGGAGATGCTCGACCGCTCATGAGCGCATGAGTCCGGGCTTGCTCGACCGACATCGCTGCCCACCACCAGCCGGGGCTCGGTAGCCACGTCGCCAGGCCGGGCGTCGGACCTGGGAAAGTGGTGGGGTGGCAGACCAGGCATCTTCGGGCCGCCTGGCGGAGCTGGCGGTCGCCTTGTCGCTGGCGACCGACCTCGGCACGGGGCAGCCGATGGAGCACGGGTTGCGGACGTGCTGGCTGTCGCTGGCCGTCGCCGAGGCCCTGGACCTGGACGCGGCGACGCGGTCGTGCGTGTACCACGTGGCGCTGCTGCGGTTCGTGGGGTGCACGGCGGACGCGTCGGAGATCGCGGCGCTGGCCGGCGGGGACGAGATCGCGCTCAACGCCGCGATGGCGCCGCTGCTCATGGCGCAGCCCGGCGAGGCCGCGCGCCACTTCGTCCGCCACCTCGCCGAGGACCTGCCCATGCACCGCCGCGCGGGCAGGGTGATCCGGGCCCTGGCCGACCCCGGGATGGATCGCCGCAGCCTGTCGGGGCACTGCGAAGTGGCGGCCCGCCTGGCGGGGCGGCTCGGCTTCGACGACGCCGTCCGCCATGCGCTGGCGCACGCGTACGAGCGCTGGGACGGCAAGGGCTACCCCGCCGGCCTCGCGGGGCAGGAGGTGCCGCAGGCGGTCCGCGTCGTCACGGTCGCCCGTGACGCGGAGCTGTGGGCGCGCCAGGCCGGATGGCCGGCGGCCGCGGAGATGCTTGCGCGCCGGAGCGGCCGTGGCTACGACCCGGCGGTCGTCAGGGTCCTCGTCGCCGACGGCGCGCGCTGGCTCGACCAGATCGGCGACGACCCCTGCGCGGCGGTCCTCGACGCCGAGCCGGAACCGGTGCGCACCTTCGCAGCCGAGGGGCTCGACGGCGCGCTCGAGGCGATGGCGGACTTCACCGACCTGAAGTCGCCCTACCTGCGGGGGCACTCGACGGGCCTCGCCGCGCTGGTGTCCTCCGCGGCTGCCGCCGCCGACCTCGACGCCGCCGAGGCCACCACAGTCGCTCGCGCCGCGCTGGTGCACGACGTGGGTCGCGTCGGTGTCCCCAGCGGGATCTGGGACCGCCCGGGACCGCTGAGCGCCCAGCAGTGGGAACGTGTGCGCCTCCACCCGTACCTCACCGAGAGGGTCCTGCGGCGCAGCGTCGCCCTCGCCCCGCTCGCCGACCTCGCTGGGCGCCACCACGAGCGCATCGACGGCTCGGGGTACCACCGCGGCGCCGCAGGAGACCAGCTCTCGCCGGGCGCGCGACTGCTGGCCGCGGCCGACGCCTACCACGCGATGACCGAGGACCGGCCCCACCGGCCCGCGCTCACGCCGGCCGCTGCCGCATCGCAGCTGCGGGACCAGGTGGGCGCGGGCCGCTTCGCCCGTGCCGAATCCGACGCCGTGCTCGCCGCCGCGGGGCACACGCGCCGCCCGGCACGCGCCCCCCGACCCGCGGGGCTCACCGAGCGCGAGATCGAGGTGCTGCGCCTCATCGCCCGCGGCAACTCCAACAAGGCGGTGGCGGCGGCGCTCGTGATCTCGCCCAAGACGGTGGGGCACCACATCGAGCACATCTACGTCAAGGCCGGGGTCACCACCCGCGCGGGCGCGACCCTGTTCGCGATGGAGCACGGCCTGCTCTCGTCCTGAGCGTCGCCCGAGATGGGGCGAACACCCGATGCCCCCCGGCGCCGAGCGGTTGACACTCGCCGAAGAGCCATCCCAGCCAGGGGACCGACGCCATGCCGACGATCGACGTCAACGCCACGACCATCTCCTACGAGCGCACCGGGCGCGCGGCGGTCGCGGCCGGGACACCGCAATGAGCCGCTTCGACGTCCGATCCGCCGACGGGACGTCCCTCGCCGTCTGGGTCGAGGGCGACGGGCCGGCGGTCGTCCTGGTCCACGGTTCCATCGCGGACCACACCACCCTCGACCCTTTCGTGGACGTGGTGCGCACCGAGATGACCACCTACGCCATGGACCGCCGAGGCTTCGGCGCGAGCGGTGACGGGCGCGACTACGCCATCGAGCGGGACTTCGAGGACGTCGCCGCGGTCGTGGACGCCGTCGCGGCCCGCACTGGCGGGCCGGTCGCGCTGTGGGGCCACTCCTACGGCGCCAGCTGCGCCATGGGCGGGGCTGCCCGCACGGAGCACGTCCACCACCTCGTGCTCTACGAGCCGAGCCTGGGCCTGACCTATCCGCCCGGTTCCATCGAGGTCATCGAGGAGGCCGTGGCGGCGGGCGACATGGACGCCGCCACTGTGGCGATGCTGGTAGGGATCCTGGAGATGACCGCGGAGGAGGTCGATGCCATGCGCTCCAGCCCGTTGTGGCCGCTGCGCATCGCCTCCGCCCACACGTTGCCCAGGGAGTGCCGCGTCGAGGAGGGGTGGGTGTACCGGCCGGGCCAGTTCGACGCGATCACGGCTCCGACGCTCTTCCTTGCGGGCTCCGAGAGCGTGCCGGTCCTGACCAAGGCGACCGACGTCGCGGTGGCCGCGGTCGCCGACGCCCAGATCCGGGTGCTCGAGGGGCATGGCCACTTCGCCCACAAGACCGACCCCGCGATGGTCGCTGCCATCATCCGTGAGTTCTTCGGCTCCTGACCTTCCCATGGCGGAACCGCCTGACGCGATGCCGCTGTGCGCGTCCGTAGGCTGGGGCGATGGCGGTCAAGGGAGGTCGCAAGGCCAGGGCCGCGCGGAGGCGCAAGCGCCGCATGGAGCGCGTCGAGCATGACCTCAGCGCCGGGGAATGGGCCGCGCTGAAGGCCGCGTGGGGTGGCTGTGCGTACTGCGGGGAGGCGGGCCAGCCGTTGCAGCGCGACTGCCTGCAGGCGCTTTCCGTCGGAGGGCGCTACACGCTCGAGAACATCGTGCCGGCTTGTCGCTCCTGCAACACCAGCAAGTGCAACAGCGAGGTCACGGGCTGGCTGCGCCGGAAGCGGCTCGACGAGCGCGCGTTCCTGTTGCGCCACCGCGAGATCAGCGCGGCGCTCGTGCTGCGGTTCAAGACCGAGGGCGCCGGAGGCGGCCCCTCGCCTGACCTGGCGCGGTCGCCGACGGCCTAACAGGCCCGCCGCCGGCGTCGCGCGGAGGCCCCCGCAGGGCCTACCGTGATGGCTGCATGTACGTCGTCGACCTTCGTCACTTCCTCGACCCGCCCCCCGACGTGCCGGGGCCGGCTCTGCGGATGGCCGCGCGGCTCGGTCAGGTCGTGAGCGCCGCGACGGCCGGGGTTGCGGGCGCGGCGTGGGTGACGGCGATCCCGTGCGAGCGCCGGCCCGGCCGGCAGCCGTGCCGGGGCCAGGTGTCGGTGCAGCGGACCGACGTGCCGCCGGTCATCTCCTGGCGGTGCACGTCCTGCGACGACGAGGGCGTCATCCGGGGCTGGGAGCGGTCGCCGTTCGATCTGCGGGCGCGTGACGCGGATCGGTCGCCCGACCGTCCCGTCGAGGTCGTCGTCTCCGCCGAGGTGGCCGCCACGCTGCGCAGCCTGACGGCCATGGACATCCGGGGCGCGCGGGTGGTGTTCCGTGCCCGCACGACCCAGAAGGGCGTGGTGCTCAAGGGCGAGGAGGACGTGCTCGAGGAGCTGCTCGACGACCTCGCGGCCGAGTCCAACCACGAAGACAACCCGCGCCGCCGCCGCCGGCTCGACGCCGCGTTCGAGGTCATCAACGCCGCCACCGACTAGGGACCGCGCGTCGCCCGGTGGTGGGCGACCGCGGCGGCCAGCTGCTCGACGCGCTGGCTGCCGATCAGCACGCGCCGGTCGCCGGCGAGGGTGAGGAGCAAGCCCTCAGTGCCCGAGGCGGTGTAGGCGCGGGTGCGGTTGCGGCCGAGGCGGTAGCCCCAGCCGCCGTAGTCGCGCAGCGGACGGTAGGTGATGACCTCGGCGGCCTCGATGTCGGGATACGGGATCGTCCGGGTCCTGCCGAGGAACGCGACGCGGACGTCGTCGGGCCCGACCTCGGTGCGGACGACCGGGACGAAGAGGCTCGCGATCAGGACCAGGGCGACGCCGGCGGGGATCCAGAAGGGCGCGGGTGCCCCACCCGCAGCGCGCGCATTCGCCGCCTGGATCGCCACCAACGCCGCCAGGGCTGCGACGAGCACCGCCGTGAGCACCACGGCGGAGCGGTTGGACGCGAAGCGCTGGCGCTCGACGAACGTGGGCACTCCGTCCATCATCGGGCCGCGCGCGGGTCGCGGAGTAGCCTGCGCAGGCGATGGCCATCGTCACCCCCCGGCGCGACCAAACGCGGGGCGAGAACACAGGCCGCGACATCTGACGGTGCTGACGCACGAAGAGCGGCAGGCCGCGCTGGCGGACGAGGTTGCGCGGCTCGTCGCGCTGGCAGAGGACGCGGAGCTGAGCGCCGCCGTGCCGACCTGCCCGGGCTGGAGCGTCGCTGACCTGCTGGGGCACCTCGGCGGCGTGCACCGCTGGGTGCTCGGCATCCTGGCCAGCCGGGAGCGCGCCCCGTTCCCCGACCCCCCGGACGACGGCCTCGTCGCGTGGTTCCAGGAGGGGGCACGGCTGCTGGTCGACGGGTTGGCCGGCGAGGACCCGGCGTCGGTCTGCTGGACGTTCGCGGCGCCCCACGAGGTGGGGTGGTGGACCCGGCGGCAGCTGCACGAGGCGCTCGTGCACCGCTGCGACCTGGAGGCCGCGCGCGGCCTGGCCCATGCGGTGGACGCGCGCACGGCGGCCGACGGCGTCGACGAGGTCGTCACCATGTTCTGGCCGCGGCAGGTGCGGTTGGGGCGTGAGCTCGCGCTCACCGATGCGCTGGAGCTGGTCGACACCGGCTCCGCGGCGCGGTGGGTGTTGGCCGGAGACGGCACCGGCGGCGCGCCGCAGCCCGACGCGACGCTCAGCGGGGACGCCGGCGACCTGCTGCTCGCGCTGTGGAAGCGCGGCGGCTTGGACCGCCTCGAGCTCACCGGCGACGTGGCCGCCGCGCAGCGCGTGCTCAGCGCCCGGCTGACGCCCTGACGTCAGGAGAGCTGAGAGCCCCCCGCGGCTCGAGGTTGTGGTTGCGGTCGAAGCGGTTCTCGGGGTCGAACATGGCCTTGAGCGCCGCGGCACGCTGGACGTTCGGTCCGAAGAAGTCTGGGCGCTCGTCGTTCTCGTAGAGGCCTGGGAAGTTGGCGTAGCGCGCGCCGGTCGCCCACGGGGCGGCGGCGCGGATCGCGGACCGGGCCCACTCGATGTTGGCCGCATCCAATCGGTCCTGCTCAGCGGCTCCGGCGTCGGGGGGGACGAAGTCCCAGTTGGCTTCGATGCCGAGCATGAACGCTGAGGAGCGGTCGGCCATCGCCGTGGCGTCGAGGGGTACACGTGCTGGCGCGCCGCCACCCTGCCAGACGTCGATGGTGGAGTGGTGGGATGGCATCGCCTCGTTGAGCCGCGCGAGGTTGGCGAGGAGCTCGTCCGCGAGCTCGGTCACGTAGGTCGAGGTCCAGTAGTAGCGCCGCTCCCACTTCGGGTAGTCCTCGTCGAAGAACTGCTGGGCCTCGAGGTATGGCATGACGCCGCTGAGGTCGGCGATCGGCTGACCGAAGGTCCGCAAAGGTTCGAGCGCAGCCTCGCCCTCTGTCGGAGACCCGGAGTGCATGGCGACGAACGTCACGATCGGCGTGCCGTGGTGCTCGGCGGGGATCTCCTCGATCGCCGGTGCGTGCCACAGCACGGCGATGGCGCTGATCTCATCGGGCGCCGTCGGCGCCCACTGGTTGTAGAACCGCAGCACCTCGACCGCATCTGTGCCCGCGTGCATCACCACGGCGAAGTACACGTCCGGGCCGACCGGATGGGCGCGGAACTCGAGGGAGGTGACGACGCCGAAGTTGCCGCCACCGCCTCGTAGTCCTCAGAGCAGCTCGGGATTCTCGTCTTCGCTGGCGCGCACGACGCGACCATCGGCGGTCACGACCTCGGCGGCGATGAGGTTGTCGCAGCTCAGGCCGTACTTGCGGCGAAGCCAGCCGTAGCCACCGCCGAGGGTGAGACCGGCGATGCCCGTCTCGGTGACGACGCCCAGGGGTACAGCCAGGCCGTGGGGCTGGGTGGCCGCGTCGAGGACGCCGATCGTCACGCCCCCGTCGGCCCGCACGGTCCCAGCGTCCGCGTCGACGTCGACCCTATGCATGGCCGACAGGTCGATGACGATGCCGTCGTTGCACATCGCGCCGCCGGCGGCGTTGTGTCCCCCGCCCCGGACCGACATGACGATGTCGTGCGTGCGGACCACGTCGACCGTGCGGACCACGTCATCGGTCGACGCACAGCGTGCGATCAGCGCCGGGTGTCTGTCGATCATCCCGTTCCACACCCGGCGGGCCTCGTCGTAGCCGGCGTCGCCGCGGCGCAGGAGATCGCCTGCGAAGCTGGCCGCAACAGCCTCGACCGTCGCCGCGTCCAGCTCGACGATCGTCCCATCACGCCGCAACGCGGTGACAGTGCCGCCGTGATCGATGGCACCAGTGGTTCCGGGCGGGTTGGTGGCTCGGTGGACGCTGGTCATGGTGACTCTCCTTGCCGTGTGCCCTACGGCGCCCCGTCGGCGGCGCGTCGAGCGCCCCGAACGCTGCGCCGGACTCCCAGGTACGCGCTGTTTACCCGGGGCTGGTTCTAGGCCGCAAGGCGAGTCGCTGCGAGGAGCCGCGATCTCGCGCCCGACCTGCGGTTTCTCGGCATCCCGGTCGAAACAAGAGCTGCCCGGCCGCGCAGCGTGCATGACACGGGGGACCTGACCGGCACAGGCGGGCTCGTGGTGTTCTCGCTGTGTACTCGTCGCAGCGTCCTCGGGGTTGATCCGCCGCCCCGTCAGCGGCGGCGGCCCGCCCTATGGCGCCCTGCACGGCTCCATCCGCCCGCCAGGGCTCGCCCCCCGCCCGCTTTACCCGGTGATCGCTTCGAGGATGGCGTCGCGGACGCCGGGGCCGACAGCGGCGTCGCCGCCGTACACAAAGGCCTGACTGAGCGTGTCGGCCCCACCCGACATGTAGGCCTCGACGACCGGCGACAGCGTCTGTTGTTCGGTGAGCAGCAGCGGACCGCCGGGCCCTGCCACCGTGCGCTGTAGGGCGATGTGGGCGCCGCCGCTCAAGCCGTCCGGGAAGGTCACGAGGTTCGCGACGCCGACGATCAACGGGGGGGCCCCACGGTAGGCGTCGAGGAACTGCGCGGCCGCGACGGACATCGCCGCCGGCTCCGCCTCATTGGCGACATGCTCCAGGGCCGGGTAGGCGGCCGCGGCGACGCTGCCGATGGTGCGCTCGGTGTGGCCCGCACCGAGGAAGGCGTCGGTCGCTGGATGTGCCGCGGTGCCGTTGGACAGCAGCAGCGGGGAGCCTGTCCCCTCCCAGCCCCCGAGGAACGACGCAAGCGCTCCACCGACGAGCGCGGCCTGGAACTGCGTGCCATCGGCGATCAGAACGCTGCTGAGGGGGCGCAGGGTCGCGATCTCGTCGGCGATCGCGGCTGCGGTCTCGAACCGCGACGCGCCCGCGAGGCGCTCGACGGTGAACCCCAGCGCCGCGACGGCGCTTTCAACGGCGCCTGACAATGCAACCTCCCCACCGAGCAGGTAGACGGTGCCGCCGGCAGGGACGACGCGGGTCAGCTCGGCTGCGGTGTCGGCGACGAGGGAGCCCGCAGGGGTGAGCAGGATGGGACCGTTGGCAACGTTGGCCAGCGGTGTGCCTGCGAGCGCGTCGGCGAAGTTGCCTTCGGTCGCGAGCACTGCGACGTTGGCGCCGGACAGACCCGCGTCCGGCTGATCCCCATACCAGCTGTTGGAGACCGCGATCGCCGTCTGCACGCGGCCGGCGCCTGCGAGCGGCACCACCTGGTCGCTCTGCTGGAACGTCGCGGCGAACGACAGCCCCGACGCCGACATCAAGGCGCCGATGGTCAGTGCGCTCAATGCGAACATGCGCATGCTTGAGAATGGATGCTTCACGATCCCGCCTCTCCTGCCCGCCGACAGAGGGTCGGGGCCTCGCTCACCCTACGTCCCCCCGTGCGGGGACGACACCTGCACTTGCGTCAAGTTGGCTCACGCCGCGGCGTCGTTTCGTGTGTGGGTCAGGCAGTGACGCCCGCGTAGCAGCTCTTGTGCCTGGCGCCCACCCGAGCGGCCACGCGGTCGTGCATCACCAGGGTCAGGCCTTGCCGCGCTGCTAGCCCCGAGGTCATCCCCGCTCCCGCGCCACGACCTAGCGGCTGCCTAGTCCACGCGCTGGAGGTCGAAGGTCACGGTCACGTCGTACTCCGTCGTGTACTCGTACGACGACGCCATTGCAGCCGCGTCGACGAGCCGCGTGCTCTACGGCGCCCGTCGGCGCCGCGGTGACTGCCCCGAATGCTGCGCCGGACTTCTTGTGTACTTGCTGTGTACGCGCGACCGGTTCTAGGCCGCAAGCGAGTAGATCGAGGTGCGGGGATCTCGCGCCAACCTGCGGTTCCTCGGCATCACGCTCGAAACAAGAGCTGCCCGGCCGCGCAGCGTGCATGACACGGGGGGGATCATGCAGCCGGGCCGGGCAGCCATCTCGTTCCTGGTTGACCCTTCAGAGTCACCGAGGCGCGCCGGAACCCCTCGCCCGACGCCTTGTTAACGACTTTAGCACCAACGTGCGCAGCGTGTTTGTGCGTGTGTCGAAGATCATCCCGTCGGTGTCGGCGCGCTTGTCGGACCGGCCGCGGGGGCCGTCGCCAGCGCCTCGTCCTCGGCCGCCGCCACGTCCCACTGGGCCTCCAGGGCGGCGATGACCTGCGCCGAAAGCCGCTCCGCGCCCGGGCGCGTGAGGTGGATCCCGTCGCCGAGGCGCATGTTCACCAGCTGCCCGTCAGACCCGGGCAGGTACGCGCTGTAGCCGCCGCCTTCGGCCGCGAAGACCGGGCGCGCGTCGACGTAGGCGACCCCGTCGCGGTCCTCGGCCTCCTGCGCGTAGAGCGTCGAGACGTACTCCATGCGCTGGTCGAACTCCGTGGAGCGCATCAGCGGCTGCCCCACCCAGATGACCGTGCGGCCGTCCACGGCGAGGGCGTCCATGAGGTCGCCGATGCGCCGGCGGTACTCGGTCTCCCACTCCTCGGAGGCAAAGGCGATGTAGCGACCGTCGGGGTCGCGCAGGTCCTGCGCGTCGTTCGCGCCGAACATCAGCACGAAGACGTCGGGGTCGGTGTCCTCGGCCACGGCCAGCGCGCGGGCCGGCCAGTCGAAGAAGTCGGGGCGGGTGAGGCCCGACGAGTACTCGAACTCGTGGGTGACGTCGACGGTCAGCTGGTCCTCGCCGAACGCGATCAGCGCGGGGCCGAGCTGCTCGGTCAGCGAGTCGCCCAGCACCTGCACGGCCAGCGGATCGTCGGCATCGAACGACCGGCTGCCCGGCGCCTGGCCGAACCCGCCCACCGGCGGAGCGCCCTCGCCCGGGAGCTCCGCGACCAGCGAGCCGAGTGGGTCGACACCCTCCGCGACCGCGTCGGCATCGGCCGTGTCGGGTTCTGGTTCTGGCAGCCGACCGAGCCGCTCGTCCAGGAGCGTGCGCGGCTCGTCGAGGCCCAGCACCTGGCTGACCGCGTCGAGCGGCGCCACGAACAGCAGCGCGATCTGCCGTCGCGGCCCGAACGGCTGGCGCTCCGCCGCAGCGCGCAGGCTCTGCACGTTGACGAGCGACCCGACGGCCAGCACCAGCAGCATCACGAGCACGGCCTGGGCGGCCGACATGGTCCGGCGGTCGAACGGCAGCCGGGCGGTGCGGGCGCGCGGCGACGCCGGCGGCTCGTGGGGAAGCTCGTCGGTGCCGGGGTGGAGGGTGGCGGCCATGGCCACGGCTCACCGTAGCGCGCCGCCGGGATGGATCGAACGATCGATGTTCGTCGAAGTCGAGGCGGGTCAGCGCGCCCGCAGCGACGCCCAGGGCTCCTGGCCGGCGACGTCTTCGAGCTCGTAGCCGGTCTCGCCGCCGAGGGACGGCGCCAGCACGACCTGCAGCAGCGCGGTCTCCTCGAAGTCGTTGAACGAGGCGTGCACCATGCCCGTCGGCACGAACGCGGAGTCGCCGGCCGCCAGCACCTGCGAGTCGCGCTCGAGGTACTGCACGACCCGCCCCGACTTCACGATGATGATCTCCTCCTGCTCGGGATGGCGGTGGAAGTCGTGCCCGCCGCCGGGCTCCAGGGCCACGTCGATCACCACGAGGTGCGCGGCGCCCTGCGGAGGACCCAGCCGCCACCCCAGCAGGCCCCAGTCGAACTGCTCCTGCCGAACCTGCCCGCTGGTCAAGAACCCGGCCACAGCCTGCCCTCCTCGCTCGGTCGAGCGGCCATCCTTGCAAAGGCCCGCGTCAGTCCGCGCGGCGCGCCGTGCCCAGCACGTGCGGTGCGGCCGGGCTGGGCAGGCGTGTCTCCGGGAAGCGGTAGCGGCGCACGGCCGTGACGGTGAACCCGGCCTGCTCCACGATGGGCAGCGGGTCGCGCGCGGTGTGGCAGCCCCCGGCCAGCAGCGGCCAGAGGGTGGCGTCGGCGACACGCTGGGCACGGCGCAGGCCCGGCGTGTCGGCGGCGACGTGCTCGAGGAAGCGCAGCTCGCCGCCGGGCCGGATCACCCGCGCGAGCTCCACCAGCGCCGCGGCCACGTCGTCCACCGAGCACAGCACCAGGCAGGTGACACCGGCGTCGACCGCGGCGTCCTCGAGCGGCAGCTGCTCCGCGCGGCCTGCGACCACGGTCACCGGCACGGGCGCCGAAGCGGCGGCCTGCTCGGCCAGCGCTCGCAGGTGCGGCTCCGGCTCGACCGCCACGACCTCGGTGACCCCCGGCGGGTAGTGCGCGAAGTTCAGCCCGTTGCCGGCGCCGACCTCGACGACGCGACCCGCCGCGCCTGCCAGCAGCTCGTCGCGCAGCGGCGCCATCCCGGCCCCTTCGCACGCACGGCTGAGCCGCGCGTAGCAGCGCGCGAAGACCGGGTGTCGGTTGGAGGTCATGGCGGTGCGTGCAGACTCCGCAGTGTGGAGCTCGGCGTCATCTTGGGCGACGTGCGCAGCAGTCTGCCCCCGCGCGCGCACCTGGACGCGCTGCTCCGGCAGGTGGAGGCCGCACAGCGCCGACGCTGGCGCGACTCGCCGGCGAGCTCGGGCCGGGCGTCCGCCTCGCCACGTTCATCGTGCAGGTGCCGCTGTTCCACCCGATCGCGCTGGCCGAAGACCTCGCGACGCTGGACCTCCTCAGCGGCGGCCGGCTGGTCGTGGGCGCGGGCGCCGGGTACCGGCCCGACGAGTTCACAGCGTTCGGGCTGGACTACCGGCGGCGCTACGCGATGCTCGAGGAGGCGCTCGACCTGATCGCGCGCCTGTGGACCGACGACGAGGTCACGTTCCACGGCCGCTTCTGGTCCGTCGAGGGTGCCCGCCCGCACCTGCGGCCGTGGCAGCAGCCGCGCCCGCCGCTGTGGGTCGGCGCGATGCGCCGCGCGGGGGTGCTGCGCTCGGCGCGGCTGGGCGACGCGTGGCCGATCACCCCCGAGCTGCGCGTCCCCGAGATCGCCCATCTGCTGGCCGCGTGGAGGACGAGCGCGGGCGCCTAGGCCTCGGCGTCGCGCGCCACCCGATCCGCCGCGAGATCGTTCCGGGCCGCTCCGTCGACGACGCCTTCGCGCGCTTCGAGGCGATGGCCAAGGACCGGCTCCTTGCTCTACGCGCGGCGCGCATTGCACACCCGCTGTCGGCCAGCGCGGCGGCAGGCTCGAGGCGGTCGTTGGCGTAGGCCGAGCCGCACCCGAAGGCCAGGCGGGGGAGGGGAGCGGCCACGTGCGGCCTACGCCTCGACGCCGACGAAGCGGGACGCGCCGGTCACCAGGCCCGCGAACCAGTCGGAGACGACCTCGCCGTCGATGCGGGCGTGCACGACCAGGGGCCTGTCGAGCCCTTGGGCGAGCCGCCTGCCGACCTCGTCGAGGTCTTCGAGCCGGTCGACACGGACGCCGGAGGCGCCCAGCGACTCGGCGACGCGCACGAGGTCCGGGGTCTCGAACTGCGCCGCGTCGAGGGGCCGGCCGCGCTCGCGCAGGTGGTGGACCTCGGCGCCGTAGGCCCCGTCGTCCATCACCACGACCACGACCGGCAGGCGCAGCCGCGCGAGCGTCTCCAGCTCCGGGAGGCTCATCAGCATGCCGCCGTCGCCGACCACGCAGACGCAGGTGCGGTCCGGACGGGCCACTGCGGCGCCCGTCGCCGCGGCCAGCCCCAGCCCCACCGAGCCGAACCCCAGCGTGAACACGAACCCGGTCGGGTCGGGCACCTGCAGCCACGCGCACGGGTAGCCGGTGAAGTGCCCGCCGTCGACGACCAGCGTGCGCTCCGCGGGGAGCACGCCGTCGAGGGCCTGGCACAGCGCCGCAGGGTCCAGGGCACGGACGGGTCGCGTCCCGGTACCGGCACCACCTCCCTCCACGCCGTCGCCGGGGGCCTGCGGGTCCGTGCGGGCCTCGGCGGCGGCGTCGGCGAGTGCCTGGAGGCGCGCGGGGTGGTCGGCGGCCGTCTCGGGGAGCTGCGCGTGGAGCTGGCGAGCGACGGTTGCGGCGTCGCCCACGAGCGCCACGTCCGCGGCCGTGGTGCGGCCGATCACCGCCCCGTCGGCGTCGCAGTGCACGATCCTGGCGTCCGGGAAGAGCGTGCCGGCCCGGGTCGTGAAGCCGTTGAGGCTGGCCCCGAAGGCGAGCACCGCGTCGATGCCCGCCAGCACCTTCCCGGCGCCGGGCGTCGCGTAGCCGCCGCACACGCCCAGGTCGCGCGGGTGGCCCTGGAACAGGCCCTTGCCGAGCAGCGTCGTGGCCAGCATGGCGCCGCTGCGGTCGGCCAGCGCCTCGAGGTCGGCGCGGGCGTGCGCCGCACCGCGTCCGGCGAGCACCAGCGGCCGCGAGGCGGTCCGCAGGGCGGCGGCCGCGGCCTCGACCGCGTCGGGGTCGGCTGCGCCCGGCACCGCTCGCGGCGCGGCCTCGGGCGGCGAGGTTCCGGCCGCAGGGCAGGGCAGCTCCAGGATGTCGACGGGCACCAGCAGGACGACGGTGCGGCGCTCGGCCTGAGCCTGGCGGACCGCCCGCCAGGTGACGGCAGCCAGCGTGGCGGCCGACCGCGCGCGCTCGAGCGGCGCGCCCGCGGCGATGACCAGGGCCTCGTGCTCGATGGCCTGCACGTGGCCGTCGGAGGCTTGCGCGACGTCGCCGACGATCAGCAGCACGGGGGCGGCCAGCCTCGCGGCGCTGACCAGCGCGGTCAGCGCGTTCGTGAGGCCCGGCCCGTGCGTGACGGTCGCGACGCCGAGGCGGTCGCCCGCTTGGGCATAGCCGTGCGCGGCGCCCAGCGCGCCGTTCTCGTGCCGGGCCGCGTGGTAGCGCACGCGGCAGCGGCTCTGCAGGTCGGTGATGAGCTCGAGGTTGCCCTCGCCCATGACGCCGAACAGGTCGCGCACCCCGGCTGCGACGAGGACGTCGGCGACGACCTCGTACCCGCGCGCCACCGTCGCGTCAGTCCTTCAGCTCGACGAGGATCTCGTAGAAGGTCGTCGACCCGACGTTGATGGTGTTGTGGGCGCTGCCCTTCTCGGCCCACAGCGTCTTGCCGGGCTCGACCGCGGCCTCGACATAGGGCTCCCCGGCCCAGCGCCCCTCCGACGAGGGCTCGATGTCGGCCGCCACCTTGTCGCCCTCCAGCATCACCTGCACGTAGTCGTGCTTGTGCTCGTGTGTCTGGATGCGCTCCCCGGGCTCGAGCCGCACCTCCCACACGCGGATGCGGTCGTTCTCGAACAGGAGCTTGGTGCCGATGTCACCGGTCAGGTCGTCACGCATGCCTTGACGCTACCGCCGCCCGCCGATGAGTTCTGCGACCTGCCAGAGTCATGACCGGCAACCAACCCCGGAGGTGCGTCGTGAGGAAGATCATCGCTGGCGTGTTCATCTCTCTGGACGGCGTCGTGGAAGCGCCGGAGACGTGGCACTTCCCGTACTTCAACGACGAGATGGGCGAGGCGGTCGGCGCGACGTTCAACGACGCCGACACGATGCTTTTCGGCCGCACGACCTACGAGGGCTTCGCGGGCGCCTGGCCGGAGCGGGAGGCCGCGGGCGGCGAGGACGCCGTGTTCGCCAAGCTCCTCGGCGACATGCGCAAGATCGTCGTGTCCCACCACGAGCTGGAGCTCAGCTGGCGCAACTCCGAGCAGCTCCAGGGCGACTTCGTGGAGGCCGTCACCGCCCTGAAGAACGAGCCCGGCGACAGCGCGATCTCGCTGAGCGGCTCGGTGTCGGTCGTGCGCCAGCTCCTCGCCGCCGGCCTCCTCGACGAGCTCCACCTCCTCGTCCACCCGATCGCCGTCGGCCGGGGACTGCGCCTGTTCGGCGAGGCCGACGCAGCGATCCCTCTCGAGCTCGTCTCCTCCGAGACCTTCGCGACCGGCGTCCTCAACCTCGTCTACCGCCCCGCCGCCGGTCAGAACTGGAAGTAGATGAAGGGGGCGACGCCGGAGGGGCCGAGGTAGTCGATCGCGAAGAGGGCGGCGACGAGGAGAGCGGTCTGGACGACGATGCCCGCCTCGGAGAACGCGGCTTGCAGGCGCAGGCCGAGTGCGGGTGGGGCGAGCTGGGCGAGCAGCGAGCCGATGATCAGGACGAGGAGCCATGCGACCGGGACCGACGGGGCGAGGGCGGGGACGTCACCCCAGCCCGTGAAGAGGCGACCCAGCAGCTCGAAGGCGCGCTCGAAGCTCTCGGAGCGGAAGAAGATCCAGCCCAGGCAGACGATGTGGAACGTGACGAACCAGCGCAGCACGACGCGGGCGGGGGTCGCGGGGTGGCGGGCGCGGCGCGGCTCGAGCGCACGCTCGATCGCCATCCCGCCGCCGTGGAGCGCGCCCCAGAGGATGAACTGCCATGCCGCGCCGTGCCACAGGCCGCCCAGGAGCATGGTGAGGATGAGGTTGCGTTGCGTCTGGAAGCGCGAGCCGCGGTTGCCGCCCAGCGGCACGTACAGGTAGTCGCGCAGCCAGCGCGAGAGCGTGATGTGCCAGCGCTGCCAGAACTCCTGCAGCGACTGGGAGATGTAGGGCCGGTTGAAGTTCTGCGGGAACTGGAACCCCAGCAGCAGCGCGATCCCGATGGCGATGTCGGTGTAGCCGGAGAAGTCGGCGTAGATCTGCACCGCGTAGCCGTAGACGCCCAGCAGGACCTCGGGCGCGGAGAACGTCTCCGGGTTGGCGAAGACCCGGTCGACCAGCTCCGTGGCGAGCACGCTGGCGACCACGACCTTCTTGAACAGCCCCATCGCAATGAGCCAGAACGCGCGGGCCGCGTCCACCTGCGAGGCATCGCGGGGGGTGCGAAACTGCGGGACGAGCTCGGTGGCGCGCACGATCGGCCCCGCCACGAGATGGGGGAAGAACGCCTGCAGCAGGGCGACGTCGACCAGCGCCGCGGGCCGCGTCTGCCGGCGGAACACGTCCATCACGTAGCTGATGCCTTGGAACGTGAAGAACGAGATCCCCACCGGCAGCACGATCTGCAGCAGTGGAAGGGGCAGGTCCACGCCGACCCCGTGCAGCCCGTTGGACAGCGACAGCACGAAGAACCCGTAGTACTTGAAGAAGCACAGGATCGCGAGGTTGCCGAGGATCCCGAACGTCAGCGCGACCTTGCGCGCGCGTTCGCCGTCCAACCGGTGCACCGTCAGCGCCGCCGTGTGGTTGAGCAGCGTCGACCCCATGAGCAGGAAGCAGAACCGCCAGTCCCACCAGGCGTAGAAGACGTAGCTCGCCGTGAGCATGAACGCCTTCCACAGCGCCCGCCGCTGCATCAGGGCCCAGTTCAGCGGCAGCACGATCGCGAAGAAGATCGCGAAGTCGATCGTGGGGAACAGCAAGGCTCGTCCAGCAGCGGGTGGCCTGGGCTTCCGCCCCGCGCGGCGGATCGTACGGCCGCCCTACGCCCCTGCGGCGCAGGCATGGTGTGATGGGCGGCGATGCCGACCACCGACGCCTACGAGGGTCTCCTCGCCGAGACAACCGCGGTCCACAGCGCCAAGGGTGACCTCGTGCACGCGTACTTCGCGCGGCCGCTGGGCCCCGGCCCCTTCCCCGGCATGGTGCTCTTGCACCACCGCCCCGGCTGGGACGAGTGGTACCGGCAGGTCACCCGCCGCTTCGCCCACCACGGCTACCTCGCGATCTGCCCCGACCTGTTCTGCCGCTTCGGTCACGGCGAGCCCGACGACGTCGCCGCCCGGGCGATCGCCAAGGGGGACGTGCACGACGAGGACGTCGTGGCGGACACGCGCGGCTGCGTGGACCTCCTGCGCGCGCTGCCCAACTGCACCGGCAAGATCGGGCTGTTCGGGACCTGCTCGGGGGGCGGCACGCCTACCTCGCCGCATGCCGGCTCACCGACGTCGACGCGTGCGTGGACTGCTGGGGCGGACGGGTGGTCATGGCCCCCGAGGACCTGGGCGAGGCCTACCCGGTCGCACCGATCGACCTGACGCCGGACCTCGCCTGCCCGGTGCTTGGCCTGTTCGGCAACGAGGACCGCTCACCCAGCCCCGAGCAGGTCGACCAGCACGAGGCCGAGCTGCGGCGCCTCGGCAAGACCTACGAGTTCCACCGTTACGAGGGCGCCGGCCACGGCTTCATGTACGACCACCGGCCCCCGGCCTACCGCGGCGAGGCCGCCGTCGACGGCTGGGCCAAGATCTGGGACTTCCTCGGGCGCCACCTGGCCTGAGCAGGAGACGACATGTGCACGACGATCGCGCTGACGGTCCCCGTCGCGGGCAGCGCCAAAGGCCCGCACGGGTGGTTCACGCTCGACCACGCCTACGTGGGCTACGACCACCCGTTCCACGCCCCGCTGGAGCACGCGGTCAGCCTCGACTTCGTCAACGAGGAGCAGGGCCCCGCCGCCCGTGTCGCCGTCGAGCTGACCCGCGAGTCCGCCCGCGACCTGCTCCGCCACCTCCAGGAGGCACTGGACCGGGCGGACGCCTACGAGCAGGCGCCGACACCCTGAACGCTGCGGGCGGGCGAGGATGACCGACCGGCTGGCCGACTGGGTCGCCCTCGTCGACGCCTGCTACCCCCAGGCCGAGGCCGAGGGGTGGGACGCGGTCGGGCTGCACGTGGGCGCCTCCGACGACTCCGTCGGCGCGGTGCTCGTGAGCCTCGACGTGACGCCGGGGGTCGTCGCGGAGGCGGCGGAGGCCGGCCGCGACCTCCTCGTCGCCCACCACCCCCTGCTCTTCCGGCCGCTGGCCCGCCTCACGCACGAGACCGCGGCGGGGCGTACGGCCCTCGCTGCCGCCCGGGCCGGCGTGGCGGTCATCGCGGCGCACACCAACCTTGACGTGGCGCTGCCGGGGACCTCGGACCCGGTCGTGGAGCTGCTCGCGCTGCGGGACGTGGCGCCGCTGCGGCCGACGGCGACGGAGGCGACCGTCAAGCTCGTGACGTTCGTGCCGATCGACGCCACCGAGCAGGTGCTGGATGCCCTCGCCGGCGCCGGGGCCGGCGTGATCGGCGCCTACGACCAGTGCTCGTTCCGCGTCGCGGGCACCGGCTCGTTCCGTCCCTCGGCGGAGGCCGACCCGGTGATCGGGCAGCGCGGACAGCGCAACCGCGTCGCGGAGGACCGCCTCGAGATGATCGTGCCCTCGCGGCTCGTGCGCGCCGCGGTCATGGCGCTGCGGGCGGCGCACCCCTACGAGGAGGTGGCCTTCGACCTCGTGCCGCTGCTGGCGGACCCCGATCCGCAGGGCCCCGCGAAGGGTCTCGGCCGGATCGGCGACCTGCCGCAGCCGCACGCGCTGCGCGACGTCGCCGCCGTGATCGCGTCGCGGCTGCCGGCGCCGCACCTGCGCGTGGGCGGCCACGCCGAGCGGCCGGTACGGCGCGTCGCGGTGTGCGGGGGGGCAGGGGAGGGGCTCATCGACGCCGCGCAAAGCCGCGGCGCCGACGTGCTCGTCACCGGCGATCTGCGCCACCACGTGGCGCTCGACGCGCTGACGCAGGGCTTGGCGCTGATCGACGCCGGCCACCACGCGACCGAGAGCGCCGCGCTGCCTGCCTTCGCGGACCGGTTGCGAGCGGCCGCCCGGGAGCGCGGCCTGACTGCCGACCTGGCGGTTTCTCGGACCTCGACGGATCCATGGGCAGACTGGCGGTCCTCCGACAGCCCAGGAGCGACCGCGTGATCCAGGCCAGCCCGTCCGAGCAGCGTGACCTGCTCACCCTCCAGGAGATCGACACGGCCATCCGTCTGCTCGAGCACCGGCGTGCCAACCTGCCCGAGCAGCAGGCGCTGGACGCCGAGGTCGACCTCGCCGACCGCGTCAAGCGCGAGCTTGCCGAGGCCCGTCTGCGCGCCGACCGCTTGCGCGCGGACGCCAAGCGGCACGAGGACCAGATCGCGACCCTCGACGTCCGCCGCAAGGCCGATGAGAACCGCATGTACTCGGGCGCGATCCAGTCCGAGCGCGAGCTGGACGCGCTGCGCCACGAGCTGGAGGGCATGCGCAACCGCAAGGGCGACCTCGAGGACAGCCTGCTGGAGATCATGGAGCAGCAGGAGGAGGTCGGGTCGCTGCTGGACACGCTCGACGAGCGCGCGGCCGAGATCGGGACGCGGGTGCAGGAGCTGGCACTCGTGCGCGACACCGCGGCCGGGGACATCGACGCTGAGCTGGCCCAGCAGCGCGAGCGCCGGGTGGCCGCGGTCGCCAGCGTGCCTGAGCGCCTCCACCGCCCCTATGACGAGCTGCGCACCCGCAAGGGCGGCACGGCGGTGGCCGCGCTGGCGGGGCGGCGCTGCACTGGCTGCCAGCTGGTGCTCACCGCGACCGAGCTCGAGGAGCTCGAAGAGCTGCAGAACCGCGGCCTGAGTGCGTGCGCCCAGTGCGGGCGCTGGCTCGTGCGCGGCTGATCAGGCGAAGAACGGAGACACGAGCCGGGAGGTCACGACCCGCTTGCCCCCACCCAGCACGATCTCGAGCACCTCACCCTTCGAGCCCGGCCGCAGCAGTGCGGCGGGCAGACGGTTGAGCTGCTTGTACGGCGTCCACTCCTCGAGTGCGCCGCTGCCGTCACCGGCGATCTTGCGGATGAGCCCGTCCGACGCCTCATACAGGCTGCCGCTCTCCGTGCGATAGATCTCGCAGGTCGCGAGCGACATTTCCGGGGTTCCTCCAGACGAATGGTCAGGGCTGTGCGCCCTCCATTGTTACCAACGACCAACGTCTCACACGTGATCGGCGGTCTCGGACTTGTTCGGCCTGTAAGGGCGCGTTCCTGCCAGAGATCGAGGCCTGGGTACGATCGGGGGGCGGGGAGTCGGCCAGGCGACCGCGGCGCGTTGCGTCGAGGAAAGTCCGGACTCCGCAGGGCAGGACGCTGGGTAACCCCCAGGCGCGGCGACGCGTGGAAAGTGCAACAGAAAGCAGACCGCCAGGGGCCCGGGTCTCCCGGGTACCGGTAAGGGTGAAAGGGTGGGGTAAGAGCCCACCGGCGCCGGCGGTGACGTCGGCGGCCAGGTAAACCCCGTCCGGAGCAAGGCCAAGCAGGTGCGATGGGGCATAGCCCCCGAGGTGGCCCGCCAAGCACCAGGTAGGCCGCACGAGACCGGCGGCAACGCCGGCCCCAGACAGATGGTCGCCACCCCCACCCGGGGGCACAGAATCCGGCTTACCGGCCGACTCCCCGCTCAAACCCCCTCTGACCTGCGGAAACGCTAGGTCGCGCCTTGTCAGTCCGCAGCGAGTCCGGAGGAGCGCCGAGCACGGAGTCGATAGTCGCGCCTGGACCACCTTCACCGACTCGCCGTGGCGGATGAGAAGGCTGGCGTAGAAGTGGCGAATATCGTGGAAGGTCGTGTCGGGCGGTGTGCCGGCCTCCGCCACGGCGCGGCGCCACACGTCGGAGAAGCGGTTGCGACGGATCGGGTTGCCCGCCTCGGTCGAGAAGACGAGCTCGACGTCCTCTGTTGCTGTCAGGCCGGCGGTGTCACGCCAGAGGATCGGCCCGAGTGAAGGCGGGAAGTCGGCGAGGTGAGACACCAGCGCCTCGACGGCGACGCGGGGGAGGGGGATGTTCCGCTTCGACGCGCGTCGTTTGGGCGGGCCGAGGTAGGGGGGCCGGCACTGAGCAACGCCAGCTGGCGCTCCACGCGCAGGGTCGGGCGGGCCGACGGCGGTCGCAGGCCCGAGCGTCGACCGTGAGCCCGAAGGTCTCGCCCCTGCCGGAGGCCCGTGGCGGCCGCGACCGTGACGAGCGCGCGGTAGCGCGGCGGCAGCGCTGCCGCGATCGCGTGGACCTGGTCTGTCGCGAGCGGGACGATCGGCCGGCGCCTCCTCAGGCAACCGAGTGCCGACGCAGGGTGAGGCGACGATCCGGCGGTCCCTGATCGCGGACTTGAAGATGCTGGCAACCACGCCGTGAGCGACGGCGACGGTTGATGGCGCAAGCGTGCTCGAGGGCTTCTTTACCCAGGCCTGGAGGTGGGATTGACCGCAACTCCCCATCGACCCGAACGCCGGGTAGGCGTGTAGGCGGAGCATGCCCTCGATCGTCTCGGCTGTGGATGGCCGGTGAACTTGGACTGCGCGCCAGGATTCGGGCGTACTCCCTGAACGTCAGGCGCCCCGGCATCTGGGGAGACATACTGCCCGGTGACGAGCGCGGCAGTGACCTCGTCGAGCCACGCCTGCGCGTCGACCTTCCTCTCGAAGTGCCTGGCGTGCTCGTGGCCGGCGGGATCCCGGTACCGGGCGCGCCACTTGCCATCGGGCCCCTCTTGATGGACGCCATGGCGATCCCCTCCTCGAGAGCCTCTGCCGTACCCACGCGCCTGGCGTGGGCCGCGGCATCCGGATGATGCGGACGCTAGCCCACCCACGTGACTGCGCTCAGCGGCTCTCGAGCCACTTGACCACGTCCGACTCCCGATAGCGCAAGTGGCGACCGACGCGGAGCGCCGGGGGCCCAACCTTGCGGTAGCGCCACGCGTAGAGGGTGGCGACCGGAACCTTGAGGTACTCCGAGACTTCCTCGGCCGTCATGAGCGCGCCCGGCGTTGCCGTGGTGCCTGCCGACGAGGTGTGAGCGACGAGGGGCGCCTCAACGGCCGTCGAGGGGTTCGTTCGCAGGTGGCGGTTCTTAGGGCGCGACGTGGCCTGTCGGCCGACTTCTCGACGAGGTTGGTGTGTGTGACCGCGGCGTTGGCGAGCACGGGCTCGCCACGGTGGCCGCACAAGGGGTCAGGCGCACGATCTGGCGGGCGGCTAGCCTCGAGACAACGGGCGCGGTCGACGGGGCCGCACAGGCAACAGAGGACCTCGGCAATGCACAGGTTGGGCAGCGCGCTGCTGGCGGCGGCGCTGGTGGCGGGCGGCGTCGCGTGGGCGGCGCAGCGAGTGACGGGGCGGCCCTGGGAAGCTGACGGCCTCTTCATCGGGCCGCCGGCCGGCACGACCCTGGTCGCCGAGCGCCACCACACCGACCTCGACCGGCTCGCGCACTTCATCGGCGACGCCGAGGAGGCCGCCTACCGCTCGCACGGCTTCCGCGCGCTGGAGGAGCGGACGTTCGATGGGCCCCGGTCGGGCGGGACTATCGTCACGCTCGTGGAGGCCGCCGACCCCGCCGGCATCGTGACCGACCTTGCCGCGACCGGCGAGCTCGGCGAGCCCCTCGCCGACCTCCCCTCGGGCCACCAGCGCATCACATCCGCCGAGCTGGGCGACGGCGCGGTCAACCACACCCGCATCGCCACCTTCGTTCAGGGCGACTGGGTCGTGACCGTGACGTCCTGGGGCTACACCCCGACCCACGCCCGCGAGCGCCTAGACGCCGCCGTCGCCGAGCAGCGCGCGGTCCTCGCGCCGTTCAGCTGAGGTCGCGCCTCAGCCCTCCAGGTCGACGCACTGGGCGTCGCAGCGAAACCCGGTGCCCCGTCCGCGCAGCATGCTTGACCCGCGTGGGACCACGGAATCAGCCACGGCGTGTGGGGCGGCGCGTCACCCGCCGTGCGGGCGAAGCCGCGCACGGCCAAGGTCGGCGGCCTAGCGGCCACCGCGGCGCCGTCCGCGGCCAGCGTCAGGCGGCGCAGGCGTCCATCGCCGGGGCGCGGTGGACCTCGCGGATGGGCAGTGCGGAGCGGCAGGCCGAGCTGCCCGTTCCCATCGGTTGCTGCGTTCATCCCGGCGTCCGCCCCGGAGGGGGCCGCTTGCGCGCGGGTGTGATGACCAGTTGGACGGAGCCGGCCGAGCGTCGGTCAACCTTTCTGGGGTGTGAGCACAGCTTGGCGGGACTAGCGGCGGGGCGGAGCCGAACGCTGTGACACCGAGCGGCGCCAGCTGCGCCGTCGACGGCTGGGCGCGTAGTGGCGCCAGATGACGCGAAAGGGCCTGGCCAAGATCCGGCTCACAAGCTGGCTCCCCGCACTAGCCCTCGAGCGGTCAGCCCCCGACGACGATGATCCCTCGCTGATCGGCGCCGCCGACGACGATGATCCCTCGTTGTTCGAGCCGGCCACCGAGGCCGTCGGGCGCGGTGACGACGACCTCATGGCGGCCATCTGACAGGTTGGCTGCGAGAGCGTGACCGCGACCGAGGTCGCCGTCGAGGTTCGAGCTCCAGACGATCTCGTGCGGCTCCACCGCTCCGAATCCGCGGTTGTCGAACAGGACCCGCAAGGGGACCGGTCCGGGGGGCAGCGGGCAGGAACCGGTCTCGGTGTCGGCGGGCAGCGCCAGGAAGGCAGCACGCGGGGTCGGTGCCAGGGCGAACGGCTCGGTGTCGGCTGTCGCGGTCATCAGCTCCGCGCTGGCAACGGCCCTGAACCGGCAGGCGTCGCCACCGGGGAGGTGACGTCGGTCCACGGACACCACGCCGTCCGGCGGTTCGGTAGCCACGACCTGCCACGTCTCACCCTGGTCGGGGCTGAACAGCACCACCACCGACACGGCGCTCCGCTCGTGCTCGGCCTCCACCCGCACCCGCAGCCGTTCGCCGTCGTCATCGGGACCCGAGATGGTCACCGTCGGCGCCACGCCCACCTCGGTGACGTGGAGGGGCTCGCCGCCGCGGTGGAAGGCGATCGCCGCCACCTCATCGTCGGGCCACTCGATCGCCTCGGTGAAGTCGAGCCACGGCTCGCGTCCGAGCGGTACAGCCCCGCCGCCGTGCCCGCAGTCGTCGCACCCGTGGCCACAGGCCCGAGCAGCGACGTAGCGGCAGTGATGGGTGGCCAGCACGCGGCGGTTGGCGTCGAGCAGATCGATCGACAGCGGTGAGGGCGCATCTGCCGGTGGCGCCGGCGGCCGGCCAGGTGCATCCACCAGCAGATGGGTGGCGATCGCTACCCGCGGCCGGTCCTCGTTCGCCTCGACCGCGATGCGGTGGAGCCGGAAGTCGAGCACCAGGAACCTCCGCAGTCGCCGACGGTCGACCGGTGAGGCCGTGTGGCTGCCGCGGGCGTCGAGGATGTTTCGGTACGTGTAGGGAGAGATCCACTGGTTGGACCCGTAGGACATCAGGTCGTCGCTGGTGGACGGGTCGTAGAGCCTCGGTGGGGTGGTCCCGGTGTCGACGCCGACCTCGCCGATCGACTGTGGGTCGCCGCCGTACTTCGGGTAGTTGGGATCGTTGTTCACGTCGCCGGGCACGTTCACGTGCCGGCGGTCGTAGAGGTGGCCCAGCTCGTGCGCGAACGTGAGACCATCGTTGACGTAGCCGCCGCCGGCGCCGATCCCGCATCCCGAGTTGTAGGGCTGCGGGGTGGGGGGAGGGCCTGGGTCGGGACCATGCCGTAGACGATGTCGCCGAGACCGAACAGCGCCGTGAAGATGCGAGTGACGTTCAGCTGAGCGACGAGCTTCTTCCACACGTCGTTGCAGTCACCGCCGGCAACCGGTGTCCAGAACGTCGCGCTGCTGTCGACGTCGATACCGAGGATGGTCGCGTCGAAGTAGGGAAACGGCAGCATCCGCTCGGCCAGTGCGAGCGTGCCGAGCATCTGGGCGTCCGTCGGGCTCGACGTCGTGCCCGCCGCATTCGTCCAGTTGACCCGGACCAGGCACACCTTCGGGGCGCCCACGGTCTCGAACCACACGTACTCGGTGTGCTCGGCGGCCCGGCTCGACTGTCGACCGTCGGCCACCGGCCACACCCGGACGCGCACGTGGACCCGCCCCGGCCGGCACCAGTAGGCGGGTACGACGAAGTTCAGCGTGGGGTTCGCGAGCACCGGTGAGAGCTCGAAGCTCCCAGGGCCGCCGCCGACCAGACCGGTCAGCTCCCGGTCCCACAGCGTTCGGTCGAGGTCACTCGTCCGACCGATGCGGACCCCACCCGGTCGGGTCGGGCCGCCTTGGTGGAGGACCCGGTTGCCTACCGACAAGGTGATGTCACCGGTGACCTTCTGGCCGGTGAGGGGGTCGCCGCCGAGCCGGCCGGGGCGCACGCTCGGATACACCCGGGCAACGAGGGTCTTGTAGGCGACCAGCGGCACCGAGTTGGCGGTGCCGTAGAGGGGCGTGACCGCGCTGTTGAACTGGATCGACTGCGTGAACTCGACGCTGGCCATCCCGACCGACGCTTGCGAGAACAACTGCTGCCACCCGTCGTCCAGCTGCTCGGGCCGGCGCCATCCCGGCGGCAGCTCAGCGTCGGGTTCGCCACCGGGCGAGCCGCCCGGTCGGCCCGGCACACCGGGCACGCCAAGTCGGCCAGCGAGACGAGCGGCGACAGCCTCGGCGAGGTCGTCGAGGTTGGGCAGGTCGGGAGTCGGCACGGAGAGCCTCCACGTTTCGTCGGATCGAGCAGTGTGCGGCTGCTGATATGCAGCGGCGGGCGACGCGCTTCGCAGTGGAGCGCGGCGCTCCGGGGCGGTCATGGTGGCAGAGGCTCGCGGCCCACCCGCCGCGATCGCACATGCTCGGCTTGTTGGAGCGCGAGGTGGCCACCGCCCGCACCGGGCTGAGAAGTAGGTTTCGTCAATGGCATGTCGTATCAGTGAGCTCGTGCTCGGTTGCCGCGACCCTGAGGTGCTGGCGCGATTCTGGTGCGAGGTCCTGGACTTCGTCGTGCTCGATCGCGAGGACGACGGCTCGGTGGAGATCGGGCCGCGCGAAGGGTTCGGCGGTCCGCAGCCGACGATCATCCTCAGTCGCAGGGATGAGCCGGAGAAGGGGAAGTCCCGGCTGCACATCGACGTCAACGCCACCGACCGCGATCAGGACGCCGAGTTCGAACGCCTTCTCAAGCTCGGTGCTCGCCCGGCCGACATCGGCCAGACGGGGGAGGAGCAGTGGCATGTCCTGGCCGACCCCGAAGGCAATGAGTTCTGCCTGCTCAAGGCCCGCCTCGACCCCGCTCATACCACAGGATCGAATGTGGTTTCACGGTGTCAGGTGCGTGGGCCCTCGCCTGGCGCGACGAGGCCGGTCTCGTAGGCGGTCACGACCGCCTGTGCCCGGTCGCGCAGACCGAGCTTGCTGAACAGGTGGGTGACGTGGGTCTTCACCGTGGTCTCACTGAGGAAGAGCTCCGCCGCGATCTCGCTGTTCGAGCGGCCCCGCGCCATCAGCCGCAGGACGGTGACCTCACGCTCGCTCAGCGCCTCCAGGGCATCCGGCCTGGTCGATCCGGGACGGGCGCGGCGGACGTACTGCTCCACGAGGCGCTGGGTGATGGCCGGGGCCAGCAGGGTCTCCCCGCCGGCCACGACCCGGACCGCCTCGGCGAGCTGCTCGGGGCGTACGTCCTTGAGCAGGAACCCGCTGGCTCCTGCCCGCAGCGCGTCGTAGACGTACTCGTCGAGGTCGAAGGTGGTGAGCATGAGCACCCGCGGGCCACCCTGGCCCGCAAGGAGCTGGCGGGTGGCCTCGAGGCCGTCCATGCCGGGCATGCGAACGTCCATCAGGACGACGTCCGGCCTGAGCTGGCGTGCCTTGACGATCGCCTCGCGCCCGTCGGATGCCTCGCCGACCACCTCGAGATCGGGTTGCGACTCCAGGATCAGCCGGAAACCACCCCGCACAAGAGCCTGGTCGTCGACGACGAGGACCCGGATCACGGCGCTGCTCGCTGGATCGGGAGGCTCGCCCGCACGCAGAACCCGCCATTGTCGCCGGGCACGGCCTCCAGGAAGCCGCCGTACACCGCGGCCCGTTCGCGCATGCCGATCAGCCCGTGGCCCGGCGGGCCACCACCCAGCTCGCGCGGTCGGCGTCCGTCGTCTTGGACTTCGATGGTGAGGCGGTCGGCGTCGTAGCCGATCGAGACGCGGACCCGCTGGGCGTCCGCGTGCTTGAGCGCGTTGGTCAGCGCCTCCTGGACGATCCGATAGGCCGCCAGACTCAGGCCTGGGGCCACCGGTCGGATCAGGCCCGAGGTGACCAGCTCTGCCGGTAGGCCCGCTTCCCGGAAGCTCTGGACCAGTTCCGGCAGCTCCTCGACGCCGGGTTGCGGGACCAGTCCGGCACTGCCCTGGTCAGCGCGCAGGATGCCCAGCAGCAGCCGCAGCTCCGTCAAGGCCTGGCGACCGGTCTCCTCGACCGCGAGCAGGGGTGCGACCGCTCGTTGTGAGTCCGTGCCGAGCAGCATCCGGGCGGCTCCCGCCTGGACGGTCATCACGCTGACGCTGTGGGCGACCACGTCGTGCAGCTCGCGGGCGATCCTGGCGCGCTCGCCTGCGACGGCGAGCTGGGAGTCCAGGTGCTCCCGTTCCAGTGCCGCCGCGCGCTCCTCCGCCTCCTCGGCGCGCAGCGCCAGGCGGCGCAGCACGGCGGCCGCGGTCCAGGCCAGCGACCCGATGACCGCGACGCTGACCGATTCGCCTTGCTGCGCCTGAACATCCTCCACGGACACCACGACGATGCCAGTCAGCGCCAGGACGAGCCCGGTCAGCGCCACGGGCAGCGGGTTGTAGCGGCCGAGGACCCAGAAGGTGAGCAGGTAGGCCAAGACCCCCCACTCCTCGCGCTGGCCCCCGGGGGCGTCGAGGAAGGTCGAGAGAACTTGGACGCCGATGACCAGCACCGGCGCGGCGAAGGGCCACCGTCGACGCGCCAACAGCGGCAGCGTGTAGAGGGCGACCAGGGGCAGCAGCAGTTCCGGGCGAGGGAGGTCGCGGAGCAGGATCTCCAGGACCGCGGCCACCGCCATCACGATCACCACGGCGTCGAAGACCTCGCCCCGCCAGCGCCACCTGCCCTTCACGAAACCACCGTAGGCCGCGGTCCTCGCTGCGGGATCGTCCTGTGGAAGCAGTCGGGTCCGCCTGTGGGACGAGCGCCGATCCGCCCCGGGGACCGTCGCCCCGCCACGAACGACCGACCACCAGCCGAGGCGCTCGGGCGCGCAGCAGGACGCCATCGTGCGCCGTGCCTCCTAGCGTCGAAGGCGGCCCGGGAAGCACGGACGACGAGAAAGGCGACACGATGAGCTTGGTCTCACAGCCGCGGATCGGAGCGGCCTCGACCGCGGCCGGCCGGCCGCGGGCGACATACCGCGACAACATCATCCTGCTCGTCGTGGTTGGCGTCCTGGAGTTCGGGGGTCTGCTGGACGGCTGGGCGCACACCACCATGCCCGAGCTCGAGACCTTCCTGACGCCCTGGCACGCCGTCCTTGCCGTCGGGTACGGCGTGACGGCCGGATGGATCGGCCTGCTGGTGCTGCGGGGCTGGCAGCGCGGCGCGCGCGGGCTTGCCGCGGTGCCGATGGGTTACGGCCTGGGCCTGGTCGGCGCCGCTTCATGGTTGGTCGCCTTCGCGCTTGACGGGCTGTGGCACACCGCGTTCGGCATCGAGCAGGGCATCGAGGCGCTCCTCAGCCCGACCCATCTGCTGCTCGCGGCGAGCGAGATCCTCATGATCACCTGTCCGTGGCGCGCCATCTGGTCCGACCCGGCCTCGCCTCGTGCACCCACCTTTGGCGCCTTCCTGCCCGTCCTGGTGTCGGCCATCTTCACCGCTCAGGTGGTCGGCTTCTTCTTCACCTACGAGATCGCGTTCCTGAACGTGCCGTCTGCCGACGACGTGCCGCTTGGCGTCTCCACGGTCCTGACCACCAACCTCATCCTGGTCGGGACCATGGTGCTCCTGTTGCGCCGCTGGCAGACCCCGTTCGGCAGCTTCGCTGTGCTGTTCGGTGCCCAGGCCTTGCTGCTCAACGGGATCGTGGGGTTCGCTGCCTGGCCGACGATCCCGATCGCCTTTGCCGGTGGCCTCGCTGCCGATCTCCTGGTCAACCGTCTGCGCCCGTCACCGGACCGCCCGGCGGCGTTCCGCGCCGTCCCCGTTCTGACCTCGGTGGTCTTGTGGACGGTCTACATGGTGGCGATGCGGTCGATCGACGCGCTGGACTTGACGCTTCCGGTCTGGTCCGGCGCCGTGATCCTGGCTGCCGGCAGCAGCTTCGCTGTCGCGCTGCTCGCTGCTCCGCCACCGGTGCCGGCGACCGCCGAACAGGCGCCGGCCTGACGCAGAGCATGGCGCGGAGAAGGTGCTCGGTGGCGTCGTAGCCGAAGACCCGCTCGATCGGCTCGGTCATGCTCGACCAGCGGAGTACGGTGCGTGCCGGGATGTGCGGGCGATGAGCGACGTTCTCGATCGAGCACGCGAGGCGTTTGAACGGCAGCGCTGGGGAGAGGCGTGCACCGGGTTCGGTATGGCGGATCAGGGGGAACCGCTCGCAGTCGACGATCTGGAGCGGTGGGCGCTCGCCGCGCAGCTGGTGGGGCGGGACGAGTTGGCCCAGGCGACGTGGGAGCGCGCCCACCTCCAGCTCTTGGACCGAGGCGAGCTCGCAGGTGCCGTGCGGTGCGCGTTCTGGCTGGCGTTCGGGCTCCTCAATCGCGGCCAGATGGCCCAGGCTGGTGGCTGGTTGGGGCGCGCCCAACGGCTGGTCGAGGAACACGCCCTGGAGTGCGTCGAGCAGGGCTTCCTGCTGGTCCCGGTCGCACTGCGGACCCTCGAGTCCGGCGACGCCAAGGAGGCGCACGAACTGTTCAGGCAGGTGCTCTCCTTCGGGCAACGCTTCGGCGAGCCCGACCTCGTGGCGCTCGGCCGGTTGGGGGAAGGCCGCTCGCTCGTCGTCATGGGGCGGGATGCGGAGGGGCTGGCGCTGCTGGACGAGGCGATGGTCTCTGTGACGGCGAATGAGGTTTCCCCGCTCGTGGCCGGTCGCATCTATTGCGCGGTGATCCTCGTGTGCCAGCAGGCCTTCGACGTGAACCGCGCCCACGAGTGGACAGCCGCGCTGAGCACCTGGTGCGACGCGCACCCCGATCTGGTGCCTTTCCGTGGCCAGTGCCTCGTCCATCGGTCAGAGGTCATGCAGTGGCACGGCGAGTGGGCCCAGGCCATGGAGGAGGCAGAGCGGGCGTGTAACCGACTGTCCGATCCTCCTGGACAACCGGCCGTCGGCCTAGCCTTCTACCAACTCGGCGAGCTCTACCGGCTCCGCGGTGAGTTCGCCGACGCAGAAGCCGCGTACCGCGAAGCGAGTCGCCACGGCCGCGAGCCACAGCCGGGGCTGTCGCGCCTGCGGCTGATGCAGGGCGACGCCGATGCCGCGGGCGCGGTGATCCGGCGTGTGCTGAAGGAACCGAGCGACCGCGTGACGCGGGCAAGGCTTCTGAGCGCGAGCGTCGAGATCATGCTGGCAGTGGGGGACGAGGAAGCCGCCGCAAGCGCTGCCACCGAGCTGGCGGCGATCGCGCACGACGTCGGCGCGCCCGTCCTGCACGCCATGTCCCTCCATGCTGCCGGCTCCCTGTGCCTGCGTCGTGGCGACGCGAGCGCGGCGCTGGACCACGCCCACCAGGCAGCGTCCGCGTGGGCTGGTCTCGAGACGCCGTACGAGCACGCCACGTCGCGCCTGCTCGTTGCCCTCGCCTGCCGCGACCTCGGCGACCGGGACACCGCCCAGCTCGAGGCCGACGTCGCCCGGCAGGTCTTCGAGCAGCTGGGCGCAGCGCCCGACGTCGATCGGTTGGACGCGCTGTTCCCCGTGTCCGGCCCGGCATCCACCGGGATCCTGACCGCACGCCAGGTCGAAGTGCTCGCACTGGTCGCCGCCGGGAAAGCCAACCGCGAGATCGCCGACGTACTCGTCGTCAGCGAGCACACCGTGCGTCGACACCTCCAGAACATCTTCCGCAAGATCGATGTCTCGTCGCGGGCCGCGGCGACCGCCTACGCCTATGACCACGATCTGATCTGAGCGGGCCAGCGGCGCCCGCGTGGTACGGGCGTACCACGCGGAAGTCCCCGACCAGTTGGCACAAACGGGCGAAGACGCACCGCCGGATCATTCGTATGTTCGCTTCGGAGACAGCAACCAGTCCGAACGACAGGAGCGAACCATGACAGTGGCCATGTTGATGGACAATCCAGCCGGGTCCCAGCAGCTCTATGAAGCGCTCCGTGCCGAGTTGCAGTTCGACGGCCCGTTGGGCGGAGCGGTGCACATCGCGGGCCCGAGCCCGAACGGCGGCTGGCGCGTGATCGAGATCTTCGAGTCGTCGGAGGCCGGAAGCCGGTTCCTCAAGGAGCGGTTCGCGCCCGCGCTCGCAGCACTCGGCCACACCGGCGACCCGCCCCAGCCCCAGTTCTGGCCAGTCCATGCGTGCCTGACGGCCCACGGCGTGGTGACCGGAGCCTGACCGAGCATGTCCGCGGGGGTCGACCCCGGTTAGCTCGCCGCCTTCTTCACGAGGGCGGCGATCTTCTTTGCGTCCGCGGCGGTGAGCTTTGTCAGGGCCCAGGAGGTCGGCCACATGGAGCCCTCGTCCAGGTTTGCCGCCTCGTTGAAGCCGAAGGTCGCGTACCGCGCCTTGAACTTGGACGCGGGTTGGAAGAAGCAGACGATCTCGCCGTCCTTGGCGTAGGCGGGCATCCCGTACCAGAGCTTCGGCGACAGGTCTGGGGCGTTGGCCGTCACGATCTCGTGGATCCGCTCGCCCATCGCGCGGTCAGGTTCCGGCATCTCGGCGATCTTCGCGAGCAACGCGTCGAGCAGGTCCGCGGCCTTCTGGTCGCGGCGCGCCTCCGCCTTGAGCTCCTTGGTGCGCTCCTTCATCGCTTCGCGTTCCTCCGCCGTGAGGCCCGTGAACTCCCCGCCGGTCGCGGTGGTGCGCTTCGCGGACGGCTTGGCGGCCTTCTTCGCTGGCTTGCTCTCAGCCATGGTCAGCGGTCCTGCAGCAGACCGAGGACGTTGCCGTCGGGGTCGGTGACGGTGGCCACGAGGCGGCCGCCGCCGACGTCGTGCGCGGGCTCCTTCAGGGTGGCACCCGCGGCGGTCACCTCGGCCAGCTTCGCCTCGATGTCCGCCACGTGCCAGTAGGCCACCGGCGAGCTCATGCCCTGCGGCCCACCGCCCGGCACCAGCCCGATGTGCTGGCCCTCGGCCTCGAAGCCGACGTAGTAGGCGTCGTCGTGCTGCGGCGGTCCGCCGAGCAGGGCGGTGTACACCGCCTTGGCCTTGTCCAGGTCGGACACGGGGTGCAGCACGGTCTTGATCCCCTGGGTGGTGGTGCCGGTCATGGTCACTTCCTCCTGCAAGTCGTGGTCAATCTCCCTGCCGGTCACGCTACGTGCGGTTGGGTGGCCGAGGCTTCTCGATTCGTGCCCGGTTCGTCGGTCTCACCCCCACGGGGTAAGAATGAGCGACGCGCATCCGAGCCACGCTCGCTGCGAGCCCGAGCCTGGCAGCCGAAGGGATCCGATCATGGCAATGGACACGTTCCTGGTCTACGTCGGTGTGTACGAGCGCCTCGACGACGCGGTCATCGACTACGAAGCCGTCAAGGACCTGCACACCGACGCCGGCCTCATCGACGCGTACGACGCGGCGATCATCGAGCGTCGCGCCGATGGCAAGGTGAAGATCGCCAAGAAGCACGAGACGCCGACCCGCGTGGGTGGCGTGCTCGGCGGCGGCGTCGGCCTCGCGACGGGGCTCGCGATCGCGCTGTTCCCGGCCGCCGCGATCGGCGGCGGGCTCCTGGCCGCCACCACCGGCGGCGGTGCTCTGCTGGGCGCCGTGGCCGGCCACGCCGTCGCCGGCATGAGCCGCAAGGACCTCAAGGAGCTCGGCGAGCACCTCGACGCGGGCCAGGTGGGGCTGGTCGTCATCGCGGTGTCGGACATGGAAGCCAAGGTCGAGCGAGAGATGAAGCGCGCGTCGAAGGTCGAGACGAGGGAGATCAAGGCCGACACCGAGCAGCTCGAGGCCGACGCGACAGGAAGCCACCGCTGCCGAGGCGACCTAGGGCGCGGCTGCCCCGGACTCCGCGGGCGTAGGGGTGTCCTCCGGCAGGCGCTCCACGTGGAAGCCCGTGAAGGCGTAGCCCAAGGCCACGACGGGGTTCAGGAGGTTGAACAGGGCCCAGGGGGCGTAGGCGACCGTCGCCACGCCCAGCACGCCGGCCATGTAGGCGCCGCAGCTGTTCCACGGGATCAGTGGCGAGGTCACGGTGCCGGTGTCCTCGACGGTGCGGGACAGCATGCGGGGCGCGAGGCGCCGCTTGGCGAACTCCAGGCGGAAGATCCGGCTGGGCATCACCACGGCGATGTACTGGTCTCCGGCGAGGATGTTGAGCCCGATCGCGGTCGCCGCGACGGTGGCGATGAGCTGCGCCGCAGTCCGGGCACGGCTGACCAGGGGTCGGATCAGCCGCTCGAGGAAGCCGGCGTGCTCCATGATCGCCGCGAAGCTCAGCGCCCCGAGGATGAGCCAGACCGTGGTCAGCATGCTGGCCATGCCCCCGCGGGAGAACAGCGTGTCCACGGCCTCGTTGCCGCTGTTGGATTCGAAGCCGGTGGCCATCGCGGCGTAGACGGCCTCGATGCTGTCACGCACCACGCCCTGGCCGGGCTCGTCGACGAACGACTGCACGACGGCCGGCTGGGTGAAGGCGGCGAGCACCCCCGCGAAGAGGGCGACCGCGAAGATCGACAGGAAG
Organism: Euzebyaceae bacterium; assembly: GCA_963829805.1. Classification (GTDB taxonomy): domain Bacteria; phylum Actinomycetota; class Nitriliruptoria; order Euzebyales; family Egibacteraceae; genus CAWHJR01. The sequence goes on along the minus strand of CAWHJR010000002.1, from coordinate 3,956,562 downwards.
GCGGGGGTCCGCCGCAGGGCGAAGATGACCAGGAGGACCAGGGGGAGAAGGTTCACGAAGCTGATCGCGAACACGTTCTCGATCGCGGCCCGGGCCTGGGCGACCGCGGCCGTGGAGTCGGCGGCCTCGGCGCTCAGCCCGACCACGAGGAACACGATGAGGGCGAGCCCGAACGCGGCGTCACCGTCCAGGTCATGCCCTTGATGTGCTCGTTGGTGGTCACCCCGCCCACGAGGCTGGGGACGAGGATCGTGGTCTCCGACAGGGGCGACATCTTGTCGCCCATGTACGCCCCGGAGATGACCGCGCCGGCGGCCGTCGCTTCCGACAGGCCGAGGATCGAGGCCATGCCCACGAACGCCACCCCGAGGGTGCCGGCCGTGGTCCACGAGCTGCCCGTCACCGACCCCACCAGGGCGCACACCACCGCGGCGGCGACGAAGAAGATCGAGGGGCGCAGCAGCTCGAGCCCGTAGGAGACGACCGTGGGGATCGTGCCCGACAGGTTCCAGGTCCCGATCAGCGCCCCCACGGCCAGAAGGATGAAGATCGCCTCCACCGCCGAGGTCACGCCGGCCACCGCGGCCTTCCGCAGCGACTCGCTGGTGTAGCCGTTCTTCATGGCCACCAGGGCGGCGAACGCCCCGGCGGTGAACAACGCCACCTGCATCGGCCCGTCGGTTGCCCCGAGCCCGAACAGGGTGAGGGTCAACAGGAGCACGACGATCAGCACGACCACCGGCAGCAGGGCGTCGAGCAGGCTCGGCGCCCGTGGCCCGCCGGCAGTCGGCGGGCTGGCCTCAGGCGAGGGTGGCAACCAGGATTGCCTTGATGGTGTGCAGCCGGTTCTCGGCCTGGTCGAACACGACGCTGGCCTCGGACTCGAACACCTCGCCGGTGACCTCGAGACCCTGCGGCATTCCGGTGTGCTCCATCATGTCGGCCCCGACGACCGTGTTGGGGTCGTGGAACGCCGGCAGGCAGTGCATGAACTTCGCCCGGGGGTTGCCGGTGCGGGACATCAGGTCGGCGTTCACCTGGTAGTCGCGCAGCAGCTCGACCCGCTCGCGTCCAGACGTCCTTGGCCTCACCCATGGACACCCAGACGTCGGTGTGGATGAAGTCCACGCCGTCGACCGCGGCGCCGACGTCGTCGGTGATCGTGATCTGCGCGCCGGTCCGCCCCGCGATCTCGTGGGCGATCTTCACGACGTCGTCGGGCGGGGCCAGCTCGGGCGGCCCGGCCAGGCGCACGTCGCTGCCCATCAGCGCACCGGTCACCAGGAGCGACCGGCCCATGTTGAACCGGCAGTCACCGACGAAGGCGTAGCTCAGCGCGTCGTACGGCTTGCCGCTGGCCTCGTGCATCGTCAGGAAGTCGGCCAGCATCTGGGTCGGGTGCCACTCGTTGGTCAGCCCGTTGTAGACGGGGACGCCCGCGTGCTCGGCGAGGATCTCGACGTCGGCCTGTGCGTCGCCGCGGAACTCGATGGCGTCGTACATGCGCCCGAGCACCCGGGCGGTGTCGGCCACCGACTCCTTGTGACCCAGCTGCGACCCCGAAGGGTCGAGGTAGGTCACGTGGGCACCTTGGTCGTAGGCCGCGACCTCGAAGGCGGACCGGGTCCGGGTCGAGGTCTTGGCGAACACCAGCGAGATCTCACGCCCGTTCAGCCGCGGGATCTCGGTCCCCGCGTACTTGGCGGTCTTCAACGCCTCGGAGAGCTTCAGCAGGAAGCGCAGCTCGCTCGGCGAGAAGTCGATCTCCTTGAGGAAGCTGCGGTTGCGGAGGTTGTAGGCCATGGGGGAGCTCCAGGTGCGTCGCGGCGATCAGGCTTCGCGCTCGAGTGGGCAGGTCATGCAGTGGGAGCCGCCTCGGCCCTTGCCGAGCTCGAAACCCTGGATCGTGATGACCTCGATGCCCGCCTTGCGCAGGGCGGTGTTCGTGCCGGTGTTGCGCTCGTAGGCGACCACCACGCCGGGCTCGAGGGCCACGACGTTGTTGCCGTCGTCCCACTGCTCCCGCTCGGCCCCGAACGAGTCGCCTCCCGTGGGCACGACCCGCATCGTGCCGACGCCGAGGGCGGCCGCCATGGCGTCGACCAGTGGCCCGTCGAACTCCTCGGTGACCAGCTCGCCGTCCGCGTCACCCGGGCGGATCGACCACGTCCGGGCCTGGCTCACGACGTTGGGGAACATCGTCACCAGGTCGCGGTCGCACATCGTGATCACGGTGTCGAGGTGCATGTAGCTGCGCGACTTGGGCAGTGACACCGCCAGCACCTGGGTTGCGGCCTCGGCCTGGAAAAGGGAGCGGGCGATGTACAGGACCGCCTGCGGCGAGGTGCGCTCGCCCATCCCGATCATGACCGTGCCGTTGCCGATGGGCTGGACGTCGCCGCCCTCGACGGTGCAGCGTCCCCAGTTCTCCTCGACCCCGCCGAGCCAGAACGGGAAGCTCTCCCCGGAGAACATCGGGTGGAACCGGTAGATGGTCTGCTCGATCACGGTCTCGGGCTTGCGGGCCGGCTTGGCCATCGGGTTGATCGTGACCCCACCGAAGATCCAGCAGGACGGGTCGCGCTGGAACAGGAAGTTGGGCAGCGGCGGCAGCAGCATCGACGTGGGGTCCACCGACTGCCAGACCAGGCCGACGTCGCGCTCGACGTCCGACCGCGTGATGCCCCCGATCAGGAAGTCGGCGACGTCGGCGGGCTTGGACTCGTCCATCCACTCACGGGCCCGGGCGGAGGCGCCGACGCCGATCTCGCGCTCACCCAGGATGTGCTCCTTGACGAACTCCCTGGCCTCCTCGACCCCCAGGGCGTCCGCCAGCAGCTCCTCGGCGTAGAAGACCTCGACCCCGCGCTCTCGCATGAGCTCGACGAAGTTGTCGTGCTCGCGCTTGGCCTGGTGCACCCAGAGCACGTCGTCGAACAGGAGCTCCTCCGCGTTGGAGGGGGTGAGCCGGGTGTGCTCCAGGCCCGGTCGGTGGACCATGACCTTGTGCAGCTTGCCGACCTCGGAGTGGGCGCCGAATGCCATGTGGTCCTCGTTTGTCGGTTCAGGGGTCCGCCAGCTCGATGCCGGACGCGTCGGTCGTGATCTGGGTGCCGGCGGTGCCCGCCACCAGGCCCTCGATGTCGGCGAGGGTGCCGATCGCCGCGGGGCGGCCGGTCGCGCTGGCGAAGTCGCAGGCGGCCTCGACCTTGGGGCGCATCGACCCCGCGGCGAACTCGTCGGAGTGCTCGCGCACGGCGTCGGGGTGGGCCCGCGCGACGGCCCGCTGCTCGGGCGTCCCGTACCCCAGGTACACCGCGGGCGTGTCGGTCGCCATCGCGAACACGTCCGCCTCGACGTCGCGGGCCAGCAGGCCGCTGGCGTGGTCCTTGTCGATCACGGCCTCGACCCCGTGCAGCTGCCGTCCCTCGCCGTAAGCGGTCGGGATGCCGCCCCCGCCGGCGCAGATGACCACGCAGCCCTGGTCCAGCAGCCAGCGGATCTGGCGGATCTCGAAGATCCGCTTAGGCCGCGGCGAGGGCACGACGCGGCGCATGGCGTCGCCGTCGGGCCGGAAGGTCCAGCCCTGCGCGGCGGCCAGCTTGTCGGCCTCCGCCGCGGTGTAGACGGGCCCGATGGGCTTGGTCGGGTCGGCGAACGCCGGGTCGGCGGGGTCGACCTCGATCATCGTCAGGAGCGTGGCGATGGGCTTGTCGAACGGGAGCCGGTTGCCGATCTCCTGCCCGACCAGGTACCCGATCATCCCCTGGGTCTCGGCGCCCAGCACGTCCAGCGGGTAGTCGGCGACCGCCTCGTAGGCAGCCTCCTGCAGCGCCAGCAGGCCGATCTGCGGGCCGTTGCCGTGGGAGATCAGCAGCTCGTCGCGCATGGCCACCGGGGCCAGCTGCTCGCAGGCCACCGCGACGTTGGCGCGCTGGTTCTCGATGACCATCGGCTGGCCCCGCCGCAGGAGGGCGTTGCCGCCGAGCGCGACGACCACCCTCACGCGATCACGCTCCCCACGGCGATGAACACGCAGATCAGCACGAGCATGATCGCCAGGAACGGGATGGCGAACCGCAGGTAGCGGTTGTAGCCGACCTTGGCCAGCGTCAGCCCGCCCATGACCACGGCCGAGGTCGGGGTGAGGTAGTTCACGAAGCCCGAGGCCGACTGGTAGGCGGTCACCGCGATCGACCGGGCCACCTCGGCGAAGTCCGACAGCGGGGCGAGGATCGGCATCACCAGGGCAGCGTGGCCCGACGACGAGGGCACCAGGAACGCGATCGGGATGTTCACCAGGAACGCGATGACGCCGAAGACGGCGCTCGAGGTGCCCTCCACGGCCGTCTCCATCCAGTGCAGGACGGTGTCGGTCATGTAGGTGTTCTTCATCACCACGGTGATGCCCCGGGCGACCACGATGACCAGCGCGGCGCCGAGGAAGTCCGCCGCGCCGCTCACGATCGTGCTGACGGTGCCCTCCTCGCCGAGGTGGGCGATCAACCCGATCGCCACCGCGGCGACCAGGAAGAGCATCGACGCCTCGGTGAAGTAGAAGTTCCCGAAGGTGGGCAGCGGGAAGTCGGCGTCGAAGAGGTTGGCCCAGACGTCACCCCAGGGCACGAAGCCGTAGATCATCGTGGCGAACGCCCCGAAGAAGATGACCAGGGTGATCTTCTGCGGCCCGGTGAGCTGGGGGACGTCGGCCACCGCCTCCACCGCGCCGGCCTCGGGCGGGAGCAGCGAGCGCGAGGGGTCGTTGCGGACCCGCTTGCCGTACCGCAGCACATAGAAGATCGCGATGGGTACCAGCACCACGAGCATCAGCACCCGCAGCCCGAGCCCGTCGCTGATCCCGATGCCGGCGGCGTCGGACGCGACCCCGGTCGCGAACGGGTTGACCGTGGAGGCCAGCACACCGGTGCCCGCACCGAGGAAGATGATCGACACCGCCACGAGGCGGTCGTAGCCCAGCGCCAGTGTCAGCGGCACCATGAGCACGAAGAACCCGAGGGTCTCCTCCCACATCCCGTAGCTCGTCCCGCCCAGCGCGAACACGCTCATCAGCACGCCCACGAGGAGGGCGGGGCTGTGCCGGAACCGCAGCGCCAGGCGGCCGATCCCGGTCTGGATCGCCTCGGTCTTCATGGTGACGGTGATGAACGCCCCCACGGCCAGGACGAAGAAGAAGATCTGCGCCGACCCGTAGAGGAACCCCTCCTCGTCGGCCGAGACCTGCCCGGTGACGGGGCTCTCGACCCCGTACAGCCCGGTCGGCGTCGCTCGCCAGAGCAGCCCGAACTGGGCGAAGAAGGACTTGTCCGAGCACACCTCGCCCTCGGCAGCATCGCCGCAGTCGGGGAGCTGCTCGTAGCTGCCGGGCACCGGCCCGCCCGTCTCCGGATCGAGCTGGTAACGGCCGGCAGGGACGAAGAACGACGCGACCCACACCACCAGCAGGACCAGTGCGAGGACCGTGAGGGCAGTAGGGAACTTGACCGGGCGCGCTTCCTCCCCGTCGTCGGTCGGCACGGCAACGTCAGGGTCGGTGCCCAGATCCTCGCCCATGACGTGATCTCGCCTGACCGACGACGCAACATCGTCACCCGTCGGGGGTGAATACCGAACGTTCATCTTGTGCCGAGGTCAACGGGCGCTCAGCTGGCCCTCCATGGCCGGGCCGTGCGGGCGGCAGTAGAACCGGTAGACACCGGCCGCCGCCGTGAAAGTCACGCGCTGGGTAGAGCCGGGCGGGACGTCGAGGTCCACGCCGAGCTCGTCGATCGTGAACGTGTGCCGGGTGGAGCCGGTGTTCGTCACGGCGATGGCGATGTCCCCGGCCGACGCTTCGACGGCCGTTTCGCCGAAGGTGAAGTCCGTTGCGGTCACGGTGAGGTCGCCGGGCTCGCGGCGGGACGCTCTCGACCCCGACCGCGGCGGCCAGGGACAGCACGGTGGCGGAGACGAGCACGACCACGCTGGACCACGCCAGCACGAGGGGGGTGCGCCCGGCCGCAGCAGGGCGGCGAGCCTCGCGGAAGGCGGGCACGGTCGCGACCGACCCCAGCAGCGTCGCCAACGTGTAGAGGGCCAGCGGGAGGAAGTCGGCGGGGGACTCGGGGTGGCGCAGCGCCTCGACGAAGAACGACGCGCCGGAGAGCAGCTCGCCCAGCGACACCACGCCCAGCCAGACGATGCCCGTCCGTGGCCACCGCGTCGCGCACGAGCAGCCCGACGACGAACGGGAGCGTCAACCCGAGGAGGAACCCGGACACCTCGAGCGGCGAGGATCTGCGGAACGACCAGCGAGACGATCGCCGCGAGGGCGGCGGCCACCTGGAGCCGCCCCCAGCCGAATCGCGGCGCCGGTGTCGCGGCAGCGACCCCCGATCCCGCGAGTTGTGGTCTCGGTCGTGGTCACGACGCCGCCGCCAGCTGCTCCTGCAGGCCGAGCAGGTCGACGGAGGACCAGTGCTCGACGAAGCGGCCGTCGGGGCCGGCGCGGTTGATGTCGATGACCTCGAACTCGACGGGCCGGCCCGTCGTTGCGATGCCCATGAACTCCCCGCGAGGGGTCCCGCGGACGGTGAGGCGCTGCACGACGCGGTCGCCCTCGGCGATCTCGTCCTCGATGATGACGTGCAGGTCGGGGATGACCTCGCGCATGTAGCCGGCCCAGTCGGCCAGCCCCTCGACGCCCGGCCGCGGCTGCGGGCCGGGGACGTGGTGGGTGTAGTCGGAGGCGACCAGCTGGTCGGCGACGGCGAAGTCGCCCTGGACGAGGACCTCCTGCATGAGGCGGCGGGCCTGGGACTTGAGCTGCTCGGGCGTCACGGTGCTCTCCTTGGTCGACGTGCTGTGGTGTGACCGAGGCTGGTCTCGGACCGCCCGCCGGACCACCCCGCCGACCCCCCGTTCCCTGGACGCTCCCTACACTCCCGCGTCCGTGGCGTTCGGGGCCCTGCTCAGGCGGCACCGGCTGGCCGCGGGTCTCACGCAGGAGGCCCTGGCCGAGCGCGCGGGCGTCAGCGCCAAGGCCGTGAGCGAGCTGGAGCGCGACCCGGCGCGCCGCCCGCGGCTGGCCTCCGTCGGACTGCTCGCCGACGCGCTGGGACTGACCCCCGACGAGCGGGCTGCACTGCTGGCCGAGGCCCAGTCGCCGGGGACCGTGCCGCTGGACGGGAGCGTGTCCCCGCGTTGGTCCCTGCCGCGGCCGCTGACCCCGCTGATCGGTCGCGCCGGCGTCGTGGGCGCGGTCGCCGAGCTGCTGCGCCGCGGCGACACGCAGCTGCTGACGCTGACCGGACCCGGGGGAGTCGGCAAGACCCGCGTGGCGATCGCGGTGGCCCAGGAGCTGGGTGCGGAGTTCCCCGACGGCGCGGTGTTCGTCGACCTCACGCCGCTGCCCGATCCGGGACTTGTCCTGCCGACCGTCGCCCGGGAGCTGGACGTCGACCAGCGCAGCGCTGCGGTGGAGGAGCGGCTCGCGACGTCCCTGCGGGGCCGGCGGCTGCTGCTGGTGCTCGACAACTTCGAGCACCTGCTGCCGGCGGCCACGGGGGTGCTGGCCCTGCTCGAGGCGTGCCCGCAGCTGGCCGTGCTGGTGACCAGCCGCGTGGCGCTGCGGGCGCGCGGTGGCCACGAGTACCCGGTCGCGCCCCTGGCCCTGCCGGACCGGGGCGACTCCGGGCCGGCGCTGGCCGAGGCACCCGCAGTCGCGCTGTTCCTCGAGCGCGCGCGTGCCACCGGAGCCCACCTGCCCGCCGACCCCCAGGTCCTGGCGGACGTGGCCGCAATCTGCCGGAGGCTCGAGGGGCTGCCGCTGGCGCTGGAGCTGGCCGCGGCGCGGGTGCCGCTCCTGCCCCCGGCGGCCCTGCTGGCGCGCCTGGAACGGCGGCTGGACGTGCTGGTCGGCGGGCCCCGCGACCTGCCGGCGCGGCAGCAGACGCTGCGCGACGCGATCGCCTGGAGCGACAGCCTCCTCGACGACGACGAGCGGCTCGTGCTGCGCCGCCTGTGCGTCTTCGTCGGGGGCTGCACGCTGGAGGCCGCCGAAACGGTCTGCGGCTGCGAGCCGGGCGTGCTGCAACGGCTCGTCGACGCGAGCCTCGTGCGCGTCCGCCACGATGGCCCGCGGCTCTCGCTCCTGGAGACGATCCGCGAGTACGGGCTGGAGGAGGCCTCCGGGCAGCTGGACGAGAGCCGCGCCCGCCACGCCGCGTACTACGTCGCGTTCGCCGAGCGCGCCGCGTCGGGACCCGACCTCGGCCTGCTCGCCGAGGAACACGACAACGTGCGCGCCGCGCTGGCCTGGGCGCTCGAGCGCGGCGACGCGGATGTCGCGCTGCGGCTGGCCGCCGCCGCCTGGCCCTACTGGCACCAGCGCGGCCATCTGGGCGAGGGGTCGGGCTGGCTCGTGGCGGCGTTGGACCTCCCCGGCGCCGAGGCCGTCGCGGCGGGCGTGCGCGTGGCCGCGCTGATCGGCGCGGCGCGACTGGCGCTGGACCTGGCGGCGGGCGACCGCGCGGCCGTGGCAGCCGAGCGTGCGGTGGTGCTCGCCCGGGAAACCGGTGACCCCCGCCAGCTCGTCGCGGCGCTCAACACGCGAGGCCTGGTCGCCCGCGAGTCCGACGCCTACGGTGACGCCCGCCGCGACCACGAGGAGGCCCGGGCGCTGGCGGCTGCGACGGGTGACGTCGCAGGGGAGGCGGCGGCCTTGCTGGGGATGGCCGTCGTCGCGCTCTACGTCGGCGGACCGGCGGCCGCCGCGGATCCCGTCGAGGAGAGCCTCGTGCTCGCGCGTGCGTGCGGCGACGAACGTCTGGTCGCCGACGCGCTCTACTTCGCGAGCTGGCAGGCCGCCCACGCCTCGGACCACGACCGCGCGACGGCACTGGCCGACGAGGTCCTGGTGCGCTGGCGGCGGCTGGGCGACACCGGCCAGATCGCGGAGACCCTGTTCCTCCTGGCTACCGTCGCGCTTGGGCGCGGCGACCACGAGCAGGCGCAGCGGCTCATCCACCAGTCGCTGCAGATCCATCGCGAACGCGGCGACGAGGAGCACCTGTCCAAGAACCTGGGCGGTGCCGCGGTGGCGGCGCTCAACCTCGGCGACCTCGAGGCGGCGCGCAGCTTGGCCGAGGAAGCTCTCGCGCTGGACCTGCGCTACGAGGACCGTTGGGGCCAGGCCATGGACCGCACGGTCCTCGGGCACGTCGTGCTGGCATGCGGCGACCCTGCCGAGGCCTTGGCGCTGCTCACGCAGGCGGCCGGCGACTTCGCGGCGATCGGCAACCCGCTCTACCTGTCGTGGTGCCTGGAGGGCCTGCTCGCGGTCGCCGTCGCCCAGGGCGACCACCACCGGGCCGCCCGCCTCGAGGGGGCCCGCGTGTCGGTGCATGCCCACGTCGGCAGCACACCGACCGCGCTGCACGGCGAGGCCCATGCCCGCGCGGTCGAGGCCGCGCGGGCCGCCCTCGGTGCCGAGGCCTTCGCCTCCGCGTGCGCAGACGGCCGCTCGTGGTCCCTGGACGAGGTCTTCGCGTCAACTTCAGGTTGACGATCCTCAAGCGTCAACCTAGAGTTGACCGCATGAGCGAACCGCTGCGTCCCGCCAGGCCGATCCGACTCGACGAGCTCATCGAGGGCATCAAGAGGGCCCACACCGACGCGCTCGACCAGCTGGCGGGGGCGATGGTGATCGCGGGGCACCTCGATGACCTGGCCGACCACCTGATCGGGCACTTCGTCGACAACGCCCGCAAGAACGGGGCCTCGTGGACCGAGATCGGGCGCAGCATGGGGGTCACGAAGCAGGCGGCGCAGAAGCGCTTCGTGCCGAAGGACGGCCAGCCCATCGACCCCAACGAGGGGTTCGGCCGCTACACAGTCCCCGCACGCAACGTCGTCGTCAGCGCCCAGAACGCCGCCCAGGAGGCGGGCAACGCCGAGATCCGCACCGAGCACCTCGTGCTCGGGCTGCTTGCCGAGCCTGACTCGCTGGCCGCGCAGGCGATCACCTCCGCGGGGGTCTCGCTGGAGGACGTGCGCGGCGCGGCGACCGCGGCCCTGCCGCCCAGCGCCGGCGACAGCCCCGATCTCGTGCCGTTCGACGCCACGGCGCGCAAGGCCTTGGAGCTGACGTTCCGCGAGGCGCTGCGCCTGCAGCACGACCACGTCGGCCCTGAGCACATCCTCCTGGCCCTGCTGGAGGTCGAGGACGGCACCGGGGTGCTCTCGGGGCTGGGGATCACCAAGCCCGCCGCCGAGGCGGTCGCCGCCTCCGCCTGAAGCCCTGCAGCCGGGCGCCGTGGCCCGGCAGCCCCGCGTCGGGCGGGACGCCGCGGAGCCTCGTGCGGGCGGTGCGGTTCGCGAGGTTGGGGCGGGGCGGGGAGACTGCGGGCGTGCCGACGCCTCGCCGCCGTGTCGTGGAGCCTGCGGCGGAGGTGCTCGCGGCGTTCGCGCGGGCGCGGGGGCAGCTGGGGGTGCCGGAGGGGTTCCCGCCGGAGGTGGCGGCGGCCGCTTGGCAGGCTGCGCGGCGGGGGCCGCAGGACGTGCCGGGCGCCGCGCCGGGACGCGTGGACCGGACGGACCTCGCGCTGGTGACGATCGACCCGCCGGGGAGCCGCGACCTGGACCAGGCACTGCACGTCGCACGGCTGGGCGGCGGCTTCGTCGTGCACTACGCGATCGCCGACGTCGCGGCGTTCGTCGAGCCGGGCGGCCCTGTCGACCGCGAGGCCTGGGTGCGCGGTGTGACCCGCTACAGCCCCGACCTGCGCACGCCGCTGCACCCGCCCGTGCTCTCCGAGGACGCCGCCAGCCTCCTGCCCGGCCAGGACCGCGCCGCGGTGCTGTGGCGCCTGGCGCTGAGCCGGGACGGCACGGCACAGGACGTCACCGTGCGGCGTGCCCTGGTGCGCAGCCGCGCGCAGCTGACCTACGCCGAGGCGCAGCAGGCCATCGACGGGGGCTCCGACCCGCTGCTGCTCGCGCTCTCGGAGGTCGGGCGCCTGCGCGCGGAGCGCGAGTGGGCCCGCGGCGGCATCAGCCTGCAGCTCCCGGAGCAGGAGCTCACGGCGGCGGGGATCGCCTACCGCGTGCCGCTGCCCGTCGAGCGCTGGAACGCGCAGATCTCGCTGCTGACAGGCATGGCCGCGGCCGAGCTGGCGCTCTCGCGCGGCGAGGGGGTGCTCCGGAGCTTGCCCGCTGCCCCCGAGGAGGTGGTCGGCGGCTTGCGGCGCCAGGCGCGCGCGCTCGGTCTGCCCTGGCCCGCAGAGGCCTCCTACGCCGACTTCGTCCGCACCCTCCAGCCCGCCCGCCCCACGGACGCCGCGATGCTGCACCAGGCCGCGCGGGGCCTGCGCGGCGCGGGGTACACCGCCCTGGAGCCCGGCACCGACGACGCCGACGTGCGCCACGCCGCACTGGCCGCGGCGTACGCCCACGCCACCGCCCCGTTGCGCCGGCTGGCCGACCGCTACGCACTGGAGGTCGCGCTGGCCGTGAGCGCCGACCGCGAGGTGCCCGACTGGGTCCACGAGGCCCTGCCCGCCCTCCCCGACGCGATGCGTGCCGCGACCTCCGCGGCGGCCGCCCTCGACCGCTCCCTCACCGCGATCGCCGAGGCGGCGGCCCTGCGGCCCTACCTCGGCCAGACCGTCGCGGGCGTGGCCGTCGCCGCCAGCCGCGGTGGCCGCATGGTCCAGCTCCGCCACCCGGCCGTGATCACCGAGGTGACCGGCAGCAAACAACCCCTCGGCCGCGAGGTCTCACTGCGCGTCGTGACTGCGTCCCTCGACCCCCCGACCGTGGCCCTCGAGCCGGCCTGACTCGGCCCGGGGGTCCACGGATCCCGCTGTGGCGCGCGCGGCGGCCGTCGCGCGGGCTCGGGTCACCGCTTGCTCCAGCTCCTCGGCGCGGCGGGTGTCGTGGCGGATGCGGCGGCGGACCTCGGCCAGCTCGGTCACGGCGTGGCCCAGGACATCCGGGCCTTCGCCCGCGTAGGCCGGGCAGATCGCGCGGTAGTCGCAGAACCGGCAGACGCTGCCAGGGGTGGGGTCGAAACGGCCGGCTTCGACCTGCTCGGCCACGCGGCGGGCGGCACGGAGCACTGCGTCGGTGTCGATGCGCTCCCGCGGCACCGTGACACGGATGCCCGGCACGACGAAGTCCAGCGCGACCCACTCAGGCTCGACGCCCCACAGCTCCCTGGCGGCCAGCGCGTAGCAGGCGAGCTGCAGGTCGTGGGCTACGGCGTTGCGGTCGCGCAGCGTGCGGTCGGTCTTCCAGTCGACGACGCCGAGGCCGCCGTCCGGCGTGCGGGCGACGTGGTCGATGATTCCGGAGAGCACGAGGCCGTCGCCGAGGTCGAGCTCGAACCACTCCTCGGCTGCGACCGCCGGCACGTACTGGGGGGCGTGGCGGTGGTGGTGGCGGCGGAGCACGTCCTGGCCGAAGTGGTACCAGCGGACCTGCTCCTCGCGCGGCATGCCCGTGAAGCCCTGGGTCTCCCAGCCGTCGTAGAGCGCCTGCAGCAGCACCTCGACCGGCGGTGCGTGCGGCAGCTTGGCGCCCCACCACACCTCCAGCGCCTTGTGGATCGCGCTGCCGAACGACAGCGCCGGCCCGGGTAGCGACGGGAGCTTGTCGACGTAGGCGAAGCGGAACTGCAGCGGGCAGCGGCGGTACGCGCTGATCCGGCTGTAGGACAGCCACAGCCGGTCGTCGCCTTCGGCCCGCCGCCGCGGTGGGGGAGGCGAGGGGAACCCCGGCAGGTGCGGCTGCTGCGGCGCGCCGTCACGCGACCGCCGTGGGGTCGGCGGTGGCGGGGGCGGGACCTGGACCGCGCTCACCGCCTCGACGTTACGCCCGAACCGCTCCCTGCTGATGCGACGGTCAGTGGCCGGACATCGCCTCCGCGAGGTCGGCTTCGAGGTCGGCGAGGACCGCGTCCGAGGCGGCGCCGCGCAGGCGGCGCTTGGTCGCGGCGTAGGTGGCGAGGGGGAGCTTGGCCAGCTCGGCGGCGCGGGCTTGCGCGGTGGCGGTGACCGCGTCGGGGTCGGCGACCACGTCGGCGTAGCCGACCTCGACGGCCTCGTCGGGGCCCACCATCTGACCGGGCAGGATCAGGTCGTCCAGGCGGTGGGAGGCGACGTTGCCACGCGCGATCGCCAGGATCCACTGCGGCATCGCGAAGCCGATCGTGGTCTCGACCAGGCCCCAGCGGAAGTCGCCCCGCGCGGCGACCGCGTGGTCCGCGCACATCGCCAGGATCGTCCCGCCCGCGACCGCGTGGCCCGTGACCGCGGCCACGACCGGGCGCGGCTCCAGCCAGATGCGGTGCATCGTGCGGCCGAAGTCGACGAGCAGCTCGGTGAGCCCCGCTGCGTCCAGCGATCCCAGCACCTTCATGTTCAGCCCGGCCGAGAACATCCCCGGCCGTCCCGCCAGCACGACGGCCGGATCCTGCGCGCAGGCGTCGAAGGCCCCGCGCAGCTCGGCGAAGAAGGCCTCGTCGAACGCATTGACCTTGCCGTCGTCCATCGTGAGCGTCGCGACGCCGTCGTCGGCGACGGTGCGGGTGATCGTCATCACGCGATCCCGACCAGCTCGGCGGTGGCGATCACGTGGCCCTGGGCCGCCTTGCGCAGCTCGGCGCGCGTCGCTCCGGGCGGGATGTCCAGCTCGGCGTCCAGCGCGTGGAGCCGGAAGAAGAAGCGGTGGGTCCCACGGTCGTCCTCGGGTGTGGGGCCGGTGTAGCCGGACTCGTCGAACTCGTTGAGGCCCTGGCACAGCTCGACCGGCTCGTTGACCAGCACGTCGCGGGGGAGGCCCTCGGGCAGCTGGCCGTCCTCGGGCAGCAGGGCGTAGACCAGCCAGTGGGTGAACACGCCCTCGTCGGCGTCGGTGTCCTCGACGATCAACAGCAGCTCCTTGGTCCCGTCCGGCACGCCCTCCCAGGCCAGCGGCGGCGAGAGGTCGTCGGCGTCCTGGGTGTACTGGATCGGGATCTGCCCGTCGTTGGGGAACGCGGGGCTGATGAGGCGGAAGGCCGCCATGGCCGGGCGCTTCTCCTTATCCGATGGTCGCGGTCGCTGGGAGTGGGTCGTGGAACTGCGCAGGGCGCGGCGCCGAAACGACACCTTCCCGTTCGAGGCGGGCCGCGAACGCCAGGAGGCGCTCGTCGTCACCGGCGCGGCCGACGAGCTGCAGCCCAACGGGCAGCCCCTGCGCATCCATGCCGACGCACACGCTGGCCGCCGGCAGCCCCGCGAGGTTCGCCGGGAACGCGTACGCCGTCACTTGCGCGAGCAGGTCGGGGTGCACGATCCCGGTCTCGGTCGCGCCGGCGGGGATCTCCGGCACGGCGATCGCGAGCATCGGCGTGACCAGCACGTCGACGTCCCGGAACGCGTTGGCGAACGTGCGTGCCAGCAGCGTGCGCACCTGCTGCGCACGCACGTAGTCGACGCCGCTGATCGCCGGGGCCAGGCCGAGGAGCATGCGCACGTCGGGGCTGAGCCCGTCGAACGTCCCGGGCTCCAGCTCCGCGACGGCGGCGGCCACCTCGGTGACCACGGTGACGTACTCCGCGCTCCGGGCCAGGCCGAGGTGCTCGAGGTGCACCTCCCGCGCGCCCAGCGCCTCGACCACCGCGCGGCACGGGCCGTCGACCCGCGGGTCTGGCGTGCCCCACCAGTCCCAGTCCACCCCGACGCGCAGCGTCGCGGGCTCCGGCGGCGCGGCCGGCCGCCCTGCCAGCACCGCGAAGAGCGTCGCGAGGTCCGCCGCCGTGCGCGCGATCGGCCCGGCGACCGACAGCGACCACCAGCCGGTCGGGGCCCCGTCGCCGGCCGGCACGACCCCGTACGTCGGCTTGAGCCCCAGCACGCCGCAGCACGCCGGCGGCACCCGCAGAGACCCACCCCCGTCGGTGCCCACCGCCACCGGGACCAGGCCCGCGGCGACCGCCGCCGAGGAGCCGCTGGACGACCCGCCGGTGACGTGACCCGGCGCGTGCGGGTTGCGCGGCGTCCCGCCCGCCGGGTTGGGGCCCAGCGGCGACAGGCCCAGCTCGGTGGTGCGCGTCTTGCCGGCGATCACCGCGCCCGCCTTGCGCAGCCGGCGCACCACCTCGGAGTCGACGTCGGTCACGCGGCCCAGCACCCGCGTCCCGGCGCGCGTCACCGACCCCGCGACCCCGAACACGTCCTTGACCCCGACCAGCACGCCGTCCAGCGGCCCGTCTGCCGTCCCGTCCTTCCACCGCTGCGTCGCCGCCAGCGCCTGCGACCGCACCGCGTGCGGGTCCACCGCCACGAACGCATCGACCCCGCCGCCCACCGGCTCCGTCGCGAGGAACGCCGCCGCCACTTCCGACGGCGTCACCGCTCTCGAGCCGTACGCCGCGAGGTAGGCCCCGACCTCCCCAGCCATCGCCGACGTCATCCCGCGTCGCCCGCATCTGCGCCGGCGGCCGTGGCGAGCGCCGGGGTCCACGGCGGGACGCCGCTCAGTGGTGCTGCGCGCAGGCGGTCGAGCTCGAGGAGGGGCTGCGCCGCGGCGCGCACCGCAGCGCCCAGCACGGGCGTCGAGCCGGCCCCCGCGACCGCGCGCAGGGCGGGGCCGGTCATCGGCCGCCGCAGCAGTCGCTGCACCATGCTGTCGGGCACCGCCGGCCGTCCGCCGTGCGCGCTCACGGCCGTGCGCCCTGCGGCGGAGCCGGCGTCTCGGCGACCGCGCGTCGGGTCCGTCCGGTGCGGCAGGCGCACCGACACCCCGACCTCACCGCCGCACCTCCTTCAGCCGCGCCCCGGCCTGCATCGGGCGAAAGCGTAGTCCATGCACCCTGCGCCCGGTCAGGCGGTGAGGGCCGTCGCGAGGCGATCCAGGCCGCGGGTGAGGTCCTCGTCGGACAGCGCGTAGGAGAGGCGGAGGCAGCCGGGGGCGCCGAAGCCGTTGCCGGGCACCACCGCGACGCGGACGCTGTCGAGCAGCGCCTCGCACAGCTCCTCGTCGTCGGCGACCGGGCGGCCGCCGATCGTGCGGCCGAGGACGCCGCGCACGTCGGGGAAGACGTAGAACGCACCGTCGGGAAGCGGGCAGGTGATGCCGTCGATCGCGTTGAGACGCCGCGTGGGCGATCAGTCGGCGGCGGTCGTACGCGTCGCGCATCACCTCGACGGCGTCCATCGGGCCGGACACCGCGGCCAGGGCCGCGGCCTGCGCCACGTTGGACACGTTGGAGGTCGTGTGGCTCTGGAGGCGGGCCATCGCGCGGCTGACCGGTTGCGGGGCGATCGCCCAGCCGACGCGCCACCCGGTCATCGCGTAGGTCTTGGCGACGCCGTTGACGACCACGCAGCGGTCGCGCAGCTCCGGCACGACGACCGGCATCGAGACGTGGCGGGCGTCGCCGTACACGAGGTGCTCGTAGATCTCGTCGGTGATCACCCAGATCCCGGTGTCGGCGGCCCAGCGGCCGATGGCCTCGACCTCGTCGGGCGGGTACACGGCACCGGTCGGGTTGGAGGGCGAGGCGAAGACCAGTGCGCGGGTGTGGCGCGTGCGGGCCGCCTCCAGCTGCTCGAGCGAGACGCGCCACCCCGACGCGGCGGTCGCCGGCACGGCCACGACGGTGCCGCCCGCCAGCTTGATCTGCTCGGGGTAGCTGACCCAGTAGGGCGCGGGCAGCAGCACCTCGTCGCCCGGGTCGATCAGCGCCTGGAACGTCGAGTACAGCGCGTGCTTGCCGCCGTTGGCCACCACCACGTCGGCCGCGTCGCAGTCGAAGCCGAAGTCGCGGGCGGTCTTGTCGGCGATCGCCTGGCGCAGCTCCGGCAGGCCGGCGGCGGCGGTGTAGTGGTGCAGGCGCTCGTCGGCGGCTGCCTTGGCCGCGGCCTCGACGATGTGCGCGGGCGTCGGGAAGTCGGGCTCGCCCGCGCCGAAGCCGATGACGTCCTCGCCCTGCGCGCGCAGGGCCTTGGCCTTGGCGTCGATCGCCAGCGTCGCGGACTCGGGCGTCGACTGGGCGCGTGCGGACAGCGCGGAGGTGGCCTCACTCATCGGTGGTTCCTGGCGTGCAGCGGACGGCTCAGAGCAGCCCGCGTTCCTGGCAGTGGGCGAGGAAGGGCTTCGCCGGCGAAGGTAGGTGCAGGTAGGGGCTCTCGGCCTGCCAGATGCGCAGCAGCTGCTGCCAGCTCATCTCGCGCAGGACGAGCTTGGCCAGCCGGGCGGGGTCGGCGTAGGGCAGCTCCGCGGCCAGGCGGCCCGGCCTGCGCAGGTCGTCCAGGCGCGCCGAGAGCTCCTTGGCGGCCTGCGTGCCCGACACGTAGACCACGCCGACGGCCAGCTGCTTGCCCAGTCGCTCGGCGTGCTCCAGCCCGGCGTCGACCAGCTCCACGATCCGGTCGCGGCCGCCCGCCCCCCGCGGGTAGGTGCTCACGGTGGCGTCGACCAGCACCACGACATCGGGCGACTCGATGCGGACCGGCACCTCGATCGGGCTGGCGAACTCCGCCACCGACGCAGCGTCGCCGCCGGCCGCCGCGGCGCGCTGCCGCACCGTCGCGAGGTAGCCGCGCGACGGCGGCAGCAGCGGCTCGTTGTCGCGCCCGGTCCAGCGCTGGATGCGCACCGGTGCCCGCACGCCGGTGCCGCCGAGCATCTGCAGCCGGTCGGCCAGCCACTCCTGGTCGGTGTGGTGCTCCAGTGTGGAGAAGACGTTCCACACCAGCAGGTCGAGGCTGTCTGGGTCGGTCGAGCGCGCGCCTGGCCGCGCTCCGGACCCAGCATCGCGCGCAGCTGGTCCGGCCAGAACAGCGGGTTGCGCGCCCGTCCCGCCCGATCCCGTCCGCGCGCGCTCGTCGCCGTGCTCATCCTGCGCGGATGATAACCGGCCGCTCGGGCGCTATTCGGGCACGGGGGCGCGGGCCACCGCCTCGAAGTCGGGGTCCTCGGCGTCGGCGGCCTCGACCTCCTCGCGGGTGATCCCCAGCAGGAACAGCACCGCGTCCAGGTAGGGAACGCTGACCGCCGTGTCGGCGGCCTCCCGCACGACCGGCTTGGCGTTGAAGGCGATGCCCAGCCCCGCCCGCGCCAGCATGTCGAGGTCGTTCGCGCCGTCGCCGACCGCGACCGTCTGGGACAGCGGCACGCCCGCCGCCGCGGCGAACCGCGACAGCGCGTCGGCCTTGCCCGCCCGGTCCACGACCGGACCGAGCAGCCGGCCGGTCAGGCGCCCGTCGACGATCTCGAGCGTGTTGGCGTGGGCGTAGTCCAGCCCGAGCTCGCGCTGCAGGTCGTCGGTGATCTGCGTGAACCCGCCGCTGACGATCGCCAGCACGAACCCCAGCCGCTTCAGCGTGCGCACCAGCGTCCGCGCCCCGCGGGTCAGCACCAGCTGCGTCGCGCACCTGCTCCATGGCCTCGACCGGCAGACCCTCGAGCAGCGCGACGCGCTGGCGCAGCGACTGCTCGAAGTCCAGCTCGCCCGCCATCGCCGCCGCGGTGATCGGTCGCCACTCGGTCGCCGACCCCGGCACGCTCGGCCAGCAGCTCGATGACCTCGCCCTGCACCAGGGTCGAGTCGACGTCCATGCACACCATGCGCTTCGCGCGCCGGAACAGGTCGGCGCTCTGCACGGCGACGTCGATGTGCTGCGTCCACGGCCGCGCCCGCGAGCCGCTCGCGCAGCAGCGCCGGGTCCCCACCCGACACCAGCAGCTCGAACGACAGGATCGGGTAGCGCGAGAGCCGCACGATGCGGTCGATGTTCGCGCCGCACGTGGCGATCGCCGACGTCACCCCGCCCAGCGCGGCCGGCGTGAGCGGGTGCCCGAGCACCGTCACGTTGTGGCGCACGGTCGATCCGCCACGGCTGTCGGCGGTGGTCCGCGAGAACGCGACCTCCATCCCCTGGCCCGCCAGCCGCCGACTCCACCGCCGCGATCGTGGCCTGCTCGGCCCCGTCACACGACACCAGGAAGCCGAGGATCAACCGCTCGCGGATGACCACCTGCTCGATGTCGAGGATCCGGGCCGCCACCGCCGCCAGCGCCTCGCACACGCGCGCGGTCAGGCCGGGCCGGTCGCAGCCCGGTGACCGTGATGAGCAGCGCTTCTGCGTCCATGCCGCGGGCGAGGATATGGTCGCCGCCGCACGCTATGGACCACATTCCCAAGCCGCACGAGCTGCTGGCCGCCCGCGACCTGCCCAGGACCTCTTCGCTCAGCTGCGCTCCTGGTTCGGGGTGCGGCACCCGCGTCACGCTCGACCTCGAGGCGATCGACTCCGCGGTCGCCGAGCTCGGTGACCCCCAGCTCGTCATGGCGATGGCGATGCGCAAGCTGCAGGCCTTCCACCTGCTCACGACCCCGGGGGTGGGCACGACCACCGACGTCGTCCTCACCGTGGTGCAGGACCTCGAGCGCGCGCTCGTGCAGGCGCCGCGCGCCTACCTGCGCAACGCCGCGGCCGCCGCGGACTGGGACGCCGCGCTCGCGGCGATCGAGGAGCCCGGCGGCGAGGCGGCCCTTCACGTCGCCCGCAGCGGCCTCGTCGACGAGGCCATGGCCGCGTTCGCCCGCAACCACCAGGCGCTCCGCGCCGCCGCCCGGGCCGTGCTGCAGGTCTCCGAGGGCCAGATCCGCACCTTGATCTAGCGAGTGCCTTACCCGCCGGCGCCTCGCTGCCGGTGACCTCCCACACGACGTTGCCCTCGTCGTCCTGCTGGGTGACCTCGATCGTGTAGACCGTGCCGTCGTCCGCGGTGGCGGTGCAGAGGAAGACGTCGCCCTGGGCGGGTTCGACCTCCTCGGGGCAGCCGACGTCGGGGAACTCCTCGTCGGCCTGCTCCTGGAACCCCGTGCGGATGTTCTCCTCCAGCGCCTCGACGTCGATCGTGCTGACCGTGCAGGCCGCGGCCGCCAGCGCGACACCGACCACCGCCACACTCACCTTCCTCACGGGCTGGCATGGTAGGAGAGCATGCTGACGATCGCCGACGTGCGCGCGGCCGCGGCTGGGCTTTCGGGCGTCGCGCACCGCACGCCCGTGCTGCGGTCGGCCACGCTGGACCGGCGGATCGGCGCCGCAGGTCCACCTCAAGGCCGAGCACCTGCAGCTGGCCGGTGCCTTCAAGATCCGCGGCGCGTACACCGCGATGCGCGCGCTCACCCCCGAGCAGCGGCGCCAGGGCGTGGTCGCGTACTCCTCGGGCAACCACGCCCAGGCCGTCGCGCTGGCCGGCCGGCTGCTGGCGGTGAAGGCGGTGATCGTCATGCCGCACGACACCCCACAACCCAAGCTCGCCGCCACCTTGGAGTACGGCGCCGAGGTCGTGGGGTACGACCGCTGGACCCAGGACCGCCACGCGGTGGGCGAGGCGCTCGCGCAGGAGCGCGCCGCCGTGCTGATCCCGCCCTACGACCACCCGCTGGTGATGGCGGGCCAGGGCACCGCTGCCCTGGAGCTGCTGGAGGACGCCGGCGACGTCGACGTCCTCGTCGTGCCGATCGGCGGCGGGGGGCTCATGGCCGGGTCGGCGACCGTCGCCCGCGCCCTGCTGGGGGCGCAGGTGCGCATCGTCGGGGTCGAGCCCGCAGCGGGCGACGACACGAGACGCTCGCTCCTCGCGGGCGAGCGCGTGCGCCTGCCCGTCCCGCGCTCGATCGCCGACGGCGCCTTGGCGGAGACCCCCGGCGCGCTGACGTTCGAGGTGATGAGACGGCTGGTGGACGAGGTCGTGACCGTCTCCGACGACGAGCTCGTCGCCGCGCTGGCTTTCGCGCTCGAGCGCATGAAGACACTGCTGGAGCCCACCGGCGCGCTCGCGCTGGCGGCGCTGCTCGCGGGCAAGGTCGCCGTCGAGGGGCGGCGCGTCGGCGCGATCCTGTCCGGCGGGAACGTCGCGCTGGAGCGGCTGGCGGAGCTGCTGGCACGGCCGGCCGGCTGACCCCGGGCAGCGATCGTCGTCCGATCGGACGGGCCCGTTCCAGGTTGGCCCGAGGCACGCGCTACGATTCGTTCGCTGCCATGGGCCGACGACGGACAGTCGGGGCAGAAGCCGGACCACCGGTAAGATGGTGCGCCGGCAGGGGTGTCCGCGCCAAAGACCTATCTCTCACAGCGCACGGTCCGGACGGTGCTCCCCCCCACCGTCCGGGTCGACGCGCTGGACCCGTCGTCGCGCATCAGCCCCAGTACCGTGGCGGTCCGGTGAACCCGCTGGACCTCCTGCTCGTCGTGGTGCTGGTCTTCGCCGCGCTGCGCGGCTTCCGCCAGGGTGCGCTCAGCCAGGTCGCGGCCTTCGGCGGGGCCATCGGCGGGCTGCTGGTCGGCGCCGCGCTCGCGCCGCCGCTCGCGCGCCAGTTCGTCGAGCAGCCCGGCCTGAAGCTCGCCGCGATCACGCTCGGGCTGCTGATCGCGCTCGTGCTGCTGGGGCAGGGGATCGGGTTCGCGATCGGCGTGCGCCTGCGCAGCGGCGCGCACCGCGCTCGGCGTCGGCACGGTGGACAAGGCCGTCGGAGTCGGGGTCGGGATCGCCAGCCTCGTCCTGACGCTGTGGCTGGTGGGCGGCGCGCTCGCGCAGGGGCCGGTCCCGTTCGTGGCGCAGCTCGTGCAGAGCTCCCGCATCCTGGGCGTCGTCGACGCCGTGCTCCCGCCGGCGCCCGACCTCTTCGGGCGCGTGGCGTCCTACCTGGACCGCCACGGCTTCCCGCAGGTCTTCAGCCGGCATCACCGGCGGCGCGATCGCCCCGCCCGTCGGCCTCCCCGAGCTCGCCCGAGGTCGAGGCCGCGACCGCCGCAGGGTCGCGCGGCACCGTGCAGGTCGAGGCCCTGGGCTGCGGCGGCGTCTCCTCGGGCAGCGGCTTCGTCACGGCACCCGGCTTCGTGGTGACCAACGCCCACGTCGTCGCCGGCGGCGAGTCGATCATGGTCCGCGACGCCGGCGGCACCACCCCGCCGTCACGGTGCTCTTCGACCCGGTGCTGGACCTCGCGGTGCTGTCGTCGCCGGAGGCCACCGCCATCCCGGTCGCCTGGACCGCAGCCCCCGCCGACCGCGGCACGACCGGTGCCACGCTGGGGTTCCCCGGCGGCCAGCGCACGCTCAACGTGCGGCCCGCCGCCGTGCGCGGGCGGTCCGAGGCCCTCGGCCGCGACATCTACGGCAGCGGCCTGTCCAGCCGCGAGATCCTCACGCTGTCGGCCGCCGTGGCGGCCGGGCGACAGTGGCGGGCCGTTCGTCACCTCGGCAGGGCAGGTCGGCGGCGTGGTCTTCGCGGCCGCCGCAGCCGAGCCCGGCATCGGCTACGCGCTGACCGCAGAGTCAGTCCCGGCCGCAGGTCGATGCCGCCATCGCCGCCAACCAGGCCGTGGCCACGGGCGCCTGCCGCGCCTGAGCGGGCCCTCCGGGCAGCGCTACTCGCGCAGCATCTCCGCGACCTGGAACGCCATCTCCAGGCTCTGCTGGTTGTTCAGCCGCGGGTCGCAGGCGGTCTCGTAGCGGAACTGCAGGTCGATGTCGGCGATGTCCTGGCCGCCGCCCAGGCACTCCGTCACGTCGTCGCCGGTGAGCTCCATGTGCACGCCGCCCGGCACGGTCCCCTCGGCGTGGTGCACCGCGAAGAACGTCTTGATCTCGGTCATCACGTCGCTGAAGCGGCGCGTCTTGAAGCCGGTGCTCGGCCGTGAACGTGTTGCCGTGCATCGGGTCGCACGACCACACCACGTCGAGGCCCTCCGCCTGCACGCCGCGCACGAGCGGCGGCAGCGCCGCGCCGACCCGGTCGGCGCCCATGCGCGCGACCAGCGTCAGCCGGCCCGGCTCGTTGGTCGGGTTGAGCCGCTCCGCGAGCCGGCACACGTCGTCCAGCGTGGACGTCGGCCCGAGCTTCACGCCGATCGGGTTGCGCACGCCCGAGCAGGAAGTGCACGTGCGCGCCGTCGGGGTCGCGCGTGCGTTCCCCGATCCACAGCATGTGCGCCGAGCAGTCGTACCAGTCCCCGGTCAGCGGCGTCGCGGCGCGTCAGCGCCTCCTCGTAGCTCCAGCAGCAGCGCCTCGTGTGAGGTCCAGAAGCCGACCTCCTGGAACCGCGGGTCGTGGTCGACGTCGACGCCGCAGGCGCGCAGGAAGCGCAGCGCGCGCGTGATCTCGGCCGCCAGGACCGCGTAGCGCCGTCCCTGAGCGCTGCTGGCGACGAACTCCTGGTTCCAGACGTGCACGCGTCTGCAGGTCGGCGAACCCGCCGCGCGTGAACGACCGCAGCAGGTTCAGCGTCGCCGCGGACGGGTGGTACACGCGCTCGAGGCGCCGCGGGTCGGGCACCCGCGCCTCGGGCATGAACGTCGAGGCCGTTGACCGCGTCGCCCAGGTAGCTGGGCAGCGAGACGCCGTCGACCGTCTCCGTCGCGCTGGAGCGCGGCTTGGCGTACTGCCCGGCGATGCGCCCCACCTTCACGACCGGCAGCTGCGCGCCGTAGGTCAGCACCACCGCCATCTGCAGCAGCACCTTGAGCTTCGCGCGGACCGCGGCGGGGCAGAAGGCCGCGAACGTCTCGGCGCAGTCACCGCCCTGGAGCAGGAACGCGTCGCCGCGGGCCACCCGCGCCAGCGCCGCCTGCAGGTCCCGCGCCTCGCCGGCGAAGATCAGCGGCGGCGCCGTGGCCAGGGTCGCCAGCGAGGCCTCCAGCGCCTCCGGGTCCGGCCAGACGGGCTGGTGTCCCGCGCGCAGGCCGCGCCACGACGCCGGCTCCCAGGCGGTCAGCGGCGCCACGGTCACCATGTCCCCACTGTCCCATTCGCGCTGGGGCTCTGCAAAGGGGTTGGCCGTAGGCTGCGCGCGACAGCAACGACAGGAGCAGCGGCGTGGAGATCGCGGGTCGGGTGGCGCTGGTCACCGGCGGGGCATCGGGGCTGGGGCGCGCGACCGCAGAGGCGTTGCACGCCGCGGGCGCCGCGGTGGTGATCGCCGACCTCGCCGGTGGCGAAGAGGTCGCGGGGGCGCTGGGCGACCGCGCCGTCGCCGTCACCACCGACGTCACCGACGAGGCCAGCGTGCGCGCGGCGATCGCGGCTGCGGCAGAGCTCGGCGGGCTGCACATCGCCGTCAGCTGCGCGGGCATCGGCACCCCCGGCCGCGTTCTGAGCCGCGAGGGCCCCATGCCCCTGGAGCAGTTCACCCGCGTCGTCATGGTCAACCTCGTCGGCACCTTCAACGTCCTGCGCCTCGCCGCCGAGCAGATGGTCAAGGCGGATCCCCTCGCCGGCGAGCGCGGGGTGATCGTCAACACCGCCTCGATCGCCGCCTTCGAGGGCCAGATCGGGCAGGCCTCCTACGCGGCCTCCAAGGGCGGCGTCGTGGGCCTGACGCTCTCGGCCGCGCGTGACCTCGCCGACAAGTCCATCCGCGTCATGACGATCGCGCCGGGGCTCTTCCTCACCCCGATGCTCATGGGCCTTCCCGAGGAAGCCCTCGCCTCGCTGGGGGCGCAGGTCCCCAACCCGCCGCGCCTGGGCGAGCCCACCGAGTACGCCGCCCTCGTCTGTCACATCGTCGAGAACCCGATGCTCAACGGCGAGGTCATCCGCCTCGACGGCGCCCTGCGCATGGCCCCCCGCTAGCGCGGCCTCAGGGGCGGGCCAGGCGCAGCGCACCCGGGCGCACGCGCAGCTCGGCGACGGTGACGTCGTCGGCCAGCTCGCCATCGAGGTTCACGCCGACCGGGTCACCCGACACCCGCACGTGCGCGGCGCGGCGGTGCACGACGTCGGGGCGGTCGAGGTGCTCGCCGGCGCGCAGCGCGGCCGCGAACCCGGCGCGCGCCGCGGGCCCGGTCGCCGTGACCACGAGCACCTCCAGCAGCCCGTCGTCGACGGACGCGCCCGGCGCCAGGGGCGTGCCGCCACCGATCGTGCGCCCGTTGCACGTGGCGACCATGAGCAGGGGCTCGCCACGGGCGTGCACCACGTCGCCGTCGGCGATCACCTCGAGGTCCCACCCGCGTTCGGTGAACCCCGCGACCAGTGCGCCCAGCGGGTACGCCGCCGGCCCCGCCACCGGCTTGACCGCGGCGGCCGCCTTCGCCGCCGCCGCTCCGATCCCGGCGTGCACGACGTTGACCGCCACCTGGCGGCGCCCGTCCAGCGTCACGTCCGCGAGGTCGGTGGGCAGTGCCGGCGCATCGCGGGCGATGGCCGCCGCCGCCTCGGGGTCGTCCAGCGGCAGCCCGATCGCCCTCGCGAAGTCGTTGCCTGTCCCGGCCGGCACCAGCCCCACCTCGACCGCATCGAGGAGCCCGTGCTCGTCGAGCAGGTTGGCGACCACGTGCAGCGTGCCGTCCCCGCCGATCGCGACGAGGCGCCGCTTGCCGAGCCCCCCGCGAGCAGCGCTCGCAGCGCGTCGAGGTCGGGCGGCCAGGCGACCTCCACCGCCCCGGAGGCGGCCAGCACCTCCTCGGCCCGCGCAGCAACGTCGCGGTGCCCGCCGCCGGCCAGCCCGTTCGCGACCAGGAGGTAGCCCGGCACGACCGGCTCAGCCCATGTGCGGGTAGCGCCAGTCGGTCGCCGGCACGAACGTCTCCTTGATCGTGCGCGGCGAGGTCCAGCGCAGGAGGTTCAGCGCCGAGCCCGCCTTGTCGTTCGTGCCCGAGGCCCGCGCCCCGCCGAACGGCTGCTGCCCCACGACCGCCCCGGTCGGCTTGTCGTTGACGTAGAAGTTGCCCGCCGCGTGGCGCAGGGTGGCCATCGCCTGCTGCACGGCCGCGCGGTCGTCGGCCAGCACCGCGCCGGTGAGGGCATACGGCGACGTGGTGTCGACCAGCTCCAGCGTGGTCTCCCAGTCGGCGTCCTCGTAGACGAACACCGTGAGCACCGGGCCGAAGAGCTCGCGCGCCATCGTGTCGGAGCGGGGGTCGTCGGTGACGATCACGGTGGGATCCACGAACCAGCCGCTGCGGTCGTCCCCGCCGCCGCCGACCAGCACCTCGCGCCCCTCGGCGCGCGCCCGGTCGATCGCGCCGATCAGCCTGCGGTGCGCCGCCTGGTCGATCACCGCGCCGAAGAACGTCGAGAGGTCGCCGACGTCGCCGACCGTGATCGCCCGCGCGAGATCGGCCAACCCGTCGCGCACCTGCGGCCACAGGGACCGTGGCACGTACGCGCGCGACGCCGCCGAGCACTTCTGGCCCTGGTACTCGAACGCGCCGCGACCCAGCGCGACGACCAGCGCCTCCGCGTCCGCCGAGGGGTGCGCGACCACGAAGTCCTTGCCACCCGTCTCCCCGACCAGCCGCGGGAACGTGCGATAGCCGTCCAGCCGCTGCCCGACCGTGCGCCACAGGTTGCGGAAGACCGCGGCCGAGCCCGTGAAGTGCAGGCCCGCGAACGCCGGGTGCTCGGACGCGACGTCGAACGCCAGCGCGCCGTCGCCGTGCACGAGGTTGATCACGCCATCGGGCAGTCCCGCCGCGCGCAGCAGCGCCATCGTGAAGTGCGCGCTCAGCGCCGCCTTCTCCGACGGCTTCCAGACCACGACGTTGCCCATCAAGGCCGGGGCGGTCGAGAGGTTCCCGCCGATCGCGGTGAAGTTGAAGGGGCTCATCGCCAGCACGAAGCCCTCGAGGGGGCGATGGTCGGTGCGGTTCCACATGCCCGGCGACGACTCGGGCTGCAGCGCGTGGATCTGCTCGGCGTAGGCGACGTTGAAGCGCCAGAAGTCGGCCATCTCGCAAGCGGCGTCGATCTCGGCCTGCTGCACCGACTTGGACTGCCCGAGGATCGTCGCGGCGTTGATCGTGTCGCGCCACGGGCCGGCCAGGAGGTCGGCGGCGCGCAGCAGGACCGCGGCGCGCTCGCTGAGCGGGGTGGCGGCCCAGTCGCGCGCGGCGGCCAGCGCGGCGTCGATCGCGTCGGCGACGTGCTGGCGGCCGGTGGCGTGCACCTCGGCCAGCAGCAGATCGTGGTCGTGCGGCGCGCGCACCTCGAACGTCTGACCGGTGCCGACGTCGCGCGAGCCGATGCGCAGCAGCGCCTCGACGGGGTCCTTGCGCAGCTCCGCGACCCGCTCCGCGAGCGCCGCGCGCTCCGGGCTGCCGGGCGCGTAGCCCTTCACGGGCTCGTTGCGCGGGAGCGGGACCGCGAAGCCACCCTCGGCGGGAGCCGTCACGCCACACCTCCTGGCCTGTCGGGGCGCCGTCGCCCCGGCCGTGCCGCCGACGCTAGCAGCGAACCGCTCCACCCGATTCGTCGACACTGGGGGTCGTGCCCGAGCTGCCCGAGGTCGAGAGCGTGCGCCGGCAGCTGGCGCCGCGCCTCATCGGGCGGCGCGTCACGGCGGCGTGGGGCGACGCGCGGTCGCCGCGCATCGGCGATCTCGGCGGCGCGGTCGGCGCCACGGTGCTCGGGCTCGAGCGCCGCGGCAAGTACCTCGTCGCGCCGCTCGGCCCGGGGGGCGGCCCGCCCGACGCCGACCTGCTCGCGCACCTGGGGATGACCGGCGCGTTCCACTTCCGTGGCGAGGACGGCTGGGAGCCCGACCCCTACGTCCGCGCGACGTTCGACCTGGCCGGGCCGGGCGGCGAGACCGCCGTGCTGGACTTCCGCGACGTCCGCCGCTTCGGGACGCTGGCCGTCACGCCGCACGGCGACCACGCTGGGCACACCGACGCTGGTCAAGCTCGGCCCGGAGCCGCTCTCGGACGCGTTTCGGCCCGCCGCGTTCCACGCGTCGCTGCGGCGCACGACCTCGACCGTCAAGGCCGCGCTGCTGTCCCAGCGCCACGTCGCCGGCGTCGGCAACATCTACGCCGACGAGGCCCTCTGGCGCGCCCGCATCCACCCCGAGGCCCGCGCCCTGTCCCGCGCGCGCAGCGACCGCCTCTGGGCCGCCGTCCGCGAGGTGCTGGCCGAGGCCATCACCCGCGAGGGCACCACCTTCCGCGACTACCGCATGGTCAACGGGGAGTCCGGCCGCAACGCCGACTTCCTCGACGCCTACGGCCAGGCCGGCCGCCCCTGCCCCCGCTGCGGACGCCCCCTCGTCAAGGCCGTCGTCGCCGGCCGCGGCACGACGTGGTGCCGCACCTGCCAGCGGCTGTGATGCTGAGCGCCTTCGCCGCCGCCTTCAAGCGGCCGCCTTCCTCACTGCGGTCCTCGCCCCAGCGCTCCGCGAGGGGGCTCCGGTCCTCGTTCGTCCAGGCGGCCGCGGCGGCGGCTCTCGGCGGCCGCAGGCGCTGACGGTCAGATGCCGCCGCGGGTGCGGACCTCGTCGATGAGGCCGTAGTCGACGGCGGCGTCGGCGGTCAGCCAGAAGTCGCGGTCGGAGTCCTTCTCGACCTGCTCGAAGGACTTGCCGGTGCGCTCGGCGAGGATCTCGTTGAGGCGGCGGCGCAGGAACGAGATCTGCTGGGCCTGGATCTGGATGTCGGAGGCCTGGCCGCGGGCGCCGCCGAGGGGCTGGTGGATCATGATGCGGGCATTGGGGGTGGCGGCGCGCGTGCCGGTGCCCGTCGCGAGGATCACCGCGGCCGCCGAGGCCGCGATGCCGACGCAGACCGTGTTGACCTTGGCGGTCATCAGCTGCATGACGTCGTAGATCGCGAAGAGCCCGGAGACCAGCCCGCCCGGTGAGTTGATGTAGAGCGTGACGTCCTTGTCGGACTCCGCGTCCAGGGACATCAGCTGCGCGACGAGCTCGTCGGCGACGGTGTCCTCGATCCCGCCGCGCAGGTACAGGACGCGCTTGTCGTAGAGCTTGCGCCAGACGTTGTGCGCCAGCGCCGCCGACAGCAGTCCCTCGGCGGCGGGCTTCTCATCGTCGTCGTCGGCGCGGGGGAGCAGGAAGGGGGCCATGGCCGGCCACGGTACCCGCGGCCGGGGCGCTCAGTTCTGGTTGATGACGAGCAAGGCGAGGAACAGGCCGAGCGCGCCGCCGGCCAGGATCGGGATGATCCAGGCCAGGGCGACCAGCAGGCGGTTCGGCCGCTTCGCCCCGAGCGCGCGCATGTCGTCGTCCTCGCCCTCGACGTAGACCTGCGTGCCGTCGTCGAAGACCGGTGTCGCCGTCGCGCCGCTCCACGGTTGGGGCGCCCGCGCGGCCTCGTCGGCCTTGTCGGGCCTGCCGATCGCCGCGAGGTCCCCGGCGTAGCTGCGCGTGCTGGCCGTGGACGCGGCCGCCGCGCCGGCGGCCCGCGGCGCGAAGAGGTCGTCGGGGGGAGCTCGTCGGGCTCGTCCTCGGCGAGCAGGTCCGACAGGCGCAGCTCGCCGGTCGCGGCGGCCTCGACCGGGGGTGGCGGCGCCGGGTCCAGCGCGCTCGTGGCGGCCAGCTCGTCGGTGTCGAGCTCGGTGCGCGGGCCGCGGCCCGCGAGGGGCAGCAGGTCGGCGGCCGAGACCGTCACGGTGTCGTCGCTGACGGCCGGGGCGCCGGGGGGCGGCGGCGGTTGCGCCTGCCTCGTTGCGGCCGCGACGGCGGCGGCTGCGGCGGCCGCGTCGGCGGCCAGCCTCGGAGGTGGCGTCGGCGGCGGGCCGGGCGGCGTGGGGGGAGGCGGCGGCGCGGCGGCCTGCGCGGCCGGGAGGCTGGCGGTCAGGACGCTCACCAGGATGCGGTGGCCGGTGTCGGGTGTGGCGGGGAGGCCTTCCAGACGCCTGCGCCCGCGGCGCAGGAGCCTCGACCGCTCCGCACAGCCCGGCCGGCTGTCCAGCGCGCGGTCGACCTCCGCGGCCTGGTCGGGTGGGAGCAGGCCGAGTGACCAGTCGCCCAGCGGCAGGTCCTCGCAGTCCTCGGCCGCCGGCGCGGGGGCGACACCGGACGTGTCGGGCCCGGCCAGCGCGGCCAGGGCCCGCTCCAGCGCCGCCGGCGCCCCCGGCGCCTGCTGGGCGCTGGCCGCCACGCCCTGGTCGTGCGCGCGCAGGAGCGCGAGGCGTTCGTCCTCGGGGAGGTCCTGCAGCGCCCGCTCGGCAGTGTCGAGGTAGCGCACGTCGGGCGCGGGCAGCTCGGGCAGCAGCAACGCGGTCGACGGCGACGCGGGCGCGCTGCGGCGGGTCCGCAGGGCCTCCCCACCGGCGCGGAAGCAGCGCGCCCGCACCCAGGCCTCGAGCGGCCCTTCCGACGGCGGGTGCTCCCACAGGTCGGCGTAGACGTCGCGCAGCAGCGCCTCGACGTCGTCGCCGCCCGGCAGCAGCCGCCGCGCGACCGCATGCGCCGCCCCCACCGTCCGGTGGTACGCCTCGGCCAGCGCGAGCGGCTCCCGCCGCGACAGCGCGGCCAGCAGGTCAGCCTCCGAGGACCGCCGGTGATCTGTGCTCTCGGCCATCGGCGTGAGGCTAGTGCACCATGGCGTCCCCGCCTGCCAGGCGGACGCGGCGGCCGTGCCACTCCGGGCTGGGGCCGGGGTGGTCCTCGCGCCAGTGCACGCCGCGCGACTCCTCGCGCAGGAGGGCGGAGCCGGCGATCAGCCGGCCGACGGTCACGATGTTGGCGAGCTCCAGGCCCTCGCGGTCGGCGGGCGGGGCCGGGCCCAGCGCGACGGCCGCGGCGTCCAGCGCCGCGAGCACGCTGCGCAGGCCCTCTGCCGTGCGCATCGGGCCGGCGCCGCCGGTCATCGCGGCGCGCAGCGCGTCGCGCTCGAGCGTCACGCTGCCGGCGGAGCCGAGCGCCGGTTCCACGGGGTCGCCGGCCTCGTGCGGCGGCAGGTCGGCCAGCATCGACCGCGCCGCGCGGTGGCCGAAGACGCACGACTGCAGCAGGGAGTTGCCCGCCATGCGGTTCGCGCCGTGCACGCCCGTAGCACGCGACCTCGCCGGCCGCGTACAGCCGCGGGACGGATGCTGCGCGCCGCACAGATCGGTGGCGACCCCGCCGATCATGTAGTGCTGCGCGGGCTCGACGGGCACGGCGTCGGCGGCCAGGTCGAAGCCGTGGCGCCGCACGCCGGCCAGCACGGTCGGGAACTCCTCGGCCAGCCGCGTCGGCGGGGAGGTGGGTGGCGTCCAGCCACGCGCCGCCGGGCTGTCGAGGATGCCCTTGGTGACGACGTGGCGCGGTGCGAGCTCGGCGTCGGGGTGGCGGTCGACCATGAAGCGCCTGCCGTCGCGGTCGACGAGCGTACGCGCCGGCCCCCCGCAGCGCCTCGGTCAGCAGCAGCCGCCAGAACGACCCCTGCTCGGCGACCTTCAGCCCGGTCGGGTGGAACTGGATGAACTCCAGGTCGACCAGCGCGGCGCCGGCCGCCGGCCGCCAGCGCGACGCCGTCGGCGGTCGCCCCGTCGCGGTTCGTCGTCGCCGCGAACAGCCCGCCGCAGCCGCCGGTGGCCAGCAGCACCGCCCGCGCGCGCACCAGCGCGAGCCCCGCGCTGCTGCGGCCGGGACAGCGCGTCGCCCTCCGGCACGTCGTCGACCAGCACCCACACGCCCGTCACGCGGCGAGGCGGGCGGTGCGCCCAGCACGCAAGCTGCCGCGCGAGCCCTGCAGGCGCTCGAAGCGCCCGGGCGCCAGCCGCTCGCGGCCCACCGTGCGCAGCGCGCGGAAGATCTCGGCGCCGGACGCGTCCGCGGTGCGCACGCTGCGCGCGACGCGTCTGCCCGCCCTCGCGCGCCAGCGCCAGCGGGCCGTCGCGGCTCCGGTCGAACACCGCGCCGCGCCGCGATGCAGGTCGTCGACCCGCGCCGGCCCCTCGATACGCCATCGACCGCGACGGCCCGCGCGTCGCACGAGCCCGTCGCCGGCGCGGATGCGTGTCCTCGGCGTGCAGCTGCCGGGGAGTCGTCGGGCCCGACCGCCGCCGCCATGCCCGCCCTGCGCCAGCGGCGTCGAGCCCGACGACCCCATCTCGCCCTTGTCGACGACCGCGATCCGCAGACGTGAGGGTCGGCGTCCAGCAGGTCCAGTGCGGCGACCAGCCCCGCGACCCCGCACCGACGATCACGACGTCGAAGGCGCGCTCCGCCCGCGCCCGCGCGCCGCCCTCCTCGGCCGTCACCGATCCGTAACCCTAGCGGGCACGCGCACGTCCACTGGCCCGGCCGGGTGGTCGCGGCGGTCACGGGTGGACACTGCGAGACTGGCGGGAGTCCGCCGCCCCGCACGTCCTGACGGAGGCCCCGTGAACCGCGCGAACCGCACGCGGGTCGTGTGACTGGTGCTGCTCGGCCTGGCCGCTGTGTGGCTCTCGTCAGACGGCACGGGCGCGCTGTCGGGCCAGCAGCAGCTGACCTACACGGAGTTCGCGCAGGCGGTCGACGGACGGCGAGGTCGAGGAGGTCACCATCACCGGCCAGGCGTCGAGGGCGAGTACACCGGCGCGAGGGCCCAACGACCGGAGACGTTCACCACGACGCTGCCCCGCCCGAGGGCTACATCGGCGTCGAGGGCATCGAGCCGTTCCTGCGCGAGCAACGGCGTCGCGATCAGCCGCGCGCCGAGGACGGCGGCGGCCTGCTCGGCGTGCTGCTGCCACCTTCGCCTTCCCGCTGCTGCTGTTCGTCGGCTTCTTCTGGTTCATGAGCCGGCAGGCCCGCGGGCAGATGGGCGGGCTCACGCAGATCGGCAAGTCGACCGCGAAGCTGCACAAGCCGCACGAGCCGAACACGCCGCTTCGCCGACGTCGCCGGCTACCGCGAGGTCAAGGAGGAGGTCCAGGAGGTCGTCGCCTTCCTGCGCGAGCCCGACCGCTTCCGCAAGGCCGGCGCCGAGGTGCCCAAGGGCATGCTGCTCGTCGGGCCCCCCGGGACCGGCAAGACGCTGCTGGCCAAGGCGACCGCCGGCGAGGCCGGCGTGCCGTTCATCTCCGTCACGGGCTCGGACTTCATGGAGATGTTCGTCGGCGTCGGCGCCAGCCGCGTGCGCGACCTGTTCAAGACCGCGCGCGCGAACGCCCCCTGCATCATCTTCATCGACGAGCTGGACTCCATCGGCCGCAAGCGCGGCGCCGGCCTGGGCGGCGGCCACGACGAGCGCGAGCAGACGCTCAACCAGCTGCTCGGCGAGATCGACGGCTTCCAGGGCTCCGAGGGCGTCGTCATCATGGGCGCCACGAACCGCCCCGACGTCCTGGACCCCGCCCTGCAGCCGCCCCGGCCGCTTCGACCGCCAGATCGTCGTGCCGCTGCCGACGCTGGAGGAGCGCGAGGAGATCCTCGCGGTCCACACCAAGGGCAAGCCGATCGGCCGACGACGTCGACCTGCGCGTCGTTCGCGCGCGGCACGCCCGGCATGGCCGGCGCGGACCTCAAGAACCTCGATCAACGAGGCCGCGCTGATCGCCGTGCGCGGCGGCTCGGACCTGATCCGCGCGCGCGACTTCGAGCAGGCGCGGGAGCGCCAGACGATCGGCCGCGAGCGCTCCTCGCTGCGCCTGGACGAGGACGAGAAGCGGGCGGTCGCCTACCACGAGGGCGGCCACGCCCTGGCGGCGTTCCTCGAGGACGAGGCCGACCCCGTCTACAAGGTGACGGTGCTGCCGGTCGGCATGGCGCTGGGCGTGACCACGCAGCTGCCCATCGACGAGCGGCACATCTACCTGCGCAGCTGGCTGGACGCGAAGCTGAAGGTGATGCTCGGCGGCCGGGCCGCGGAGCTGGTCGTGCTGGGGCAGCCGACGACCGGCGGGCAGCACGACCTGGTGCAGGCCACCAAGCTCGCCCGCGCGATCGTGCGCGAGTTCGGCATGAGCGACGCGCTGGGCCCGGTCGGGTTCTTCGGCGACCAGCGCAGGTCTTCCTCGGCGAGGAGATCGCCCGCGGCCACGAGTACTCCGAGCGAGACCGCCGAGATCATCGACACCGAGGTGCGCCGCATCCTCGGCGACGCCCTCGAGGCGACCGTCGCTGACGTTCACCGAGCTGCGCCCCGGCCTGGACGCGATGGCCGACGCTGCTGGTCGAGCGCGAGTCGATCTGACCGGCCAGGAGGCGCTCGACGCCGTCCGCAACGGGCTGCCCCCGCACCTGCGCGAGCGCCTGCGCGGCAAGGCCAGCGAGGTCAAGACCGTCGAGGAGAAGGACCGTGCGGACCGCGACGGCCAATCCCCGACGCCCGCCGCGCCGCAACCTCCTGCCGCGCATCCCCCTGCCGAGGCCGGCGCACGCCGCTGAGCTTCCTCGGCACGACGCCGACACGCTGGGTCTGGTGACCGCCCTTTCGACTCGGATCCCGCCGGCTCAGAGCCACTCGAAGATCACGATGCCCTCGCCGAGGGGGGTCCGGTCGGTGGGGTCGTCCGCGGGGCCGGTCGAGAACACGATCTCGGCGGAGCCGTCCTCGGGACGCTCGTTGACGTGAACCTGGGTGCCATCGCGGGAGAGGCCGACGCCCCGCGCGGGGCCGACGTCCGCGAAACCGCCGTCCCCGAGGTCGACCACCGCGGCGTCGCTTTCGACGACGTCGAACAGCACCGCGTGGTCGCCTTCGATCTCGACCGGCCGCAGGCTGGCGCCCTCGTCGCCGACCGTCTGCAGCTCGCCGCTGGCGAGGTCGACGAACGTGACGGTGCCCTCCTCACCGAACTCGGGGCGTGCGAACGCGGCCCAGCGCTCGCTCGTGCGCCGCAAGGACGCGCCCCCCAGATCCTCGGCCGTCCCGGCGATCACGTCGAGGACGTGTGTCGAGGCGTCCTGCGCCCGCGCGACCAGCACGCGCTCGGAGAGCGCGCTGAACCCGGTGAGCTCGCCGTCGATCTCCGCCACCGCCGAGCCGTCCTCCAGGTTGCGCACGGTCCCGCCGTCGGCGGTGAGCGGCATGTCGCCCGCCCATGCGAGCCCGCCGGGCGAGCCGGTCGTGGCGACCGCCTCGCCGCTGAGCTCGCCGTCGGCGGTGATCGTCCCGAGGTGGACGTCGTAGGCGTCGCCGTCGCGCACGGACCAGGCGGCCCGGTCGTCGGGCCCGACAGCCAGCGTCACGACGGACTCGTCCAGCGTGGTCGCCAGCGCCGCGTCGTCGGTGGGCGCGAGCACCAGCCCGTCGACCGTCAGGACGACCGCCCAGCGCTCGTCCGCCGAGACCGCGCCGCTGAAGGCACCGTCGGCCACCGTGGAGGCGAACCCGGCCTCGAGGTCGATCAGCACGGCCGCCCCGGGGGTCTCCTCCGACGCCAGCAGGTAGCGCTGCCCGCCGCCGGCGTACGTGGAGGCGTTCAGCACCACGCCCGGGACCCCGAGATCGACCACCTCGCCGTCAGGTCGAACGATGATCAGCTCCTCCTCGTCGTCGTCGCCCTCGACCCTCGCGAGAGCCCCGTGCGGCGTGACCTGCGTGCCGGTCGGCAGCCCCTCGACGCCCAGGTCCGTGACCTCACCGCTGGCGGGGTCGACCAGCACGAGCTGGTTGTCGTCGATCCGCGTGCCCAGCAGTGGGCCCGTCGCGACCGGGGTCTGTGACGGTGTGGCGCTCGGCGCGGCCTCGCCGGTGGCCGCGGTCTGGGCCGGCGGAGGCGGGGGAGGGGTGCTGCTCCCGCAGGCCGCCGCCAACGCCATCAAGGCCACCATCACCCCGTGCGCCCGCATCGCCACCCAGGATGCCAGCAGGGTCGCGCGGCGCGGCCGCCAGGGCGCCCTGGCTCCGGCGCGGCACCCGGCGTGGTCGAATCCCGCGGTTGCGCCACGCGGAAGGGATGAGTCGATGAGGCCTGCGTCGGTCGCGGTCGTCGGGGGCACGGGCGCGCAGGGGTCCGGCCTGGCATGGCGTCTCGCTGTTGCCGGGGTGCCGATCGCGATCGGCTCGCGCGACGCCGGCCGCGCCGCCGCGACCGCCGAGGAGATCGCACGGCGCGTCCCCGGGAGCTCCGTCGAGCGGCGCCACCAACGCCGCGGCCTGCGAGGGCTGCGAGGTCGCCATCATCGCCGTGCCCTACGCCGGCCTGCAGGGCACGGTCGGGCCGCTGGCCGACGCGACCGCCGGCAAGGTCGTGATCTCCTGTGTCAACGCGCTGGTGTTCGACCGGCTGGGGCCGGCCCCGATCGCGGTGCCCGCGGGCTCGGCGGCCGCGGAGGTCGCGGCCCTGCTTCCCCTCGCGCGGGTGACGGCCGGGTTCACCAGCGTCTCGGCGGTGCACCTGGGCGCAGACGGCAGTGGGCTGGACGAGGACGTGCTGGTGGTCGGCGACGATCAGGATGCGGTCGCGGTCGCGGTCGCGCTGGCCGACGCGATCCCCGGCCTGCGCGGCGTCTCCGCCGGCCCGCTGCGCCTGGCCGGCACCGTCGAGGCCCTCACCGCCGTGATCCTGGTCGTCAACAGGATCAACAAGGCGAACGTGGGCTTGCGCCTGTCGGGTCTGGGCTGAGGCGCGCGAGGCCATCGGCCGGTCGGGGCGACGTACTCTCGGTGCGATGACAGGGGAGGAGGTCGGGGTGGCGGATCGTCTGGTCGTGGTCGGCCAGGGTTACGTGGGGCTCTCGCTGGCGGCGGCGGCCGCGACCGCAGGCCTGACCGTCACCGGGCTCGACGTCGACGCCGAGCGGATCGCCGGGCTGCGGAACGGGAAGCCGGTCGTGCCGGGCGTCGCCGACGCGGTCCTGCACGAGGGACTGGCCACCGGCCGGCTGCGCTTCGCCACCGACCCCGTCGTGATCGCCGACGCGGATGTGGTGGCGATCTGCGTCCCCACCCCGGTCGAGGAGCACCGCCCGGATCTCTCGATGGTGGAGGCCGCCGGCCGCGCCGTGGGCCAGCACCTGCGTCCCGGGACGCTCGTGATCCTGGAGTCCACGACCTACCCCGGCACCACCGAGCGGCTGCTGCAGCCCCTGCTGGAGGAGCCCGGGCTACGCGCCGGCCGCGACTTCAGGCTGGCGTACTCGCCGGAGCGCATCGACCCCGGCAACGAGCACTTCGGCTTCCGCGACGTGCCGCGGGTCGTCGGCGGCGTCGATGCCGCGTCCACGGAGGCTGCCCGCGCCTTCTACGCCCGGCTCGTGGACGAGGTGCACGTCGTGTCGTCCTGCCGCGCCGCGGAGATGGCCAAGCTCCTGGAGAACACCTACCGCATGGTCAACATCGCGCTCGTCAACGAGCTCGCGGTGCTGTGCGAGCGCCAGACGATCGACGTCTGGGAGGTCATCGCCGCCGCCGCGTCCAAGCCGTTCGGCTTCCAGGCCTTCTACCCGGGTCCCGGCGTGGGCGGGCACTGCATCCCGGTCGACCCGACGTACCTGTCGTGGCAGTCGCGTCGTGACGCGGGCCGCCCGTTCCGCCTGGTGGAGCTGGCCCAGGACACCAACGCCGAGATGCCCGGCTGGGTCGCCAACCGCATCGCCGACGCGCTCAACGGACACGGCAAGGCCCTCAACGGCGCGGTCATCCTCGCGCTGGGCGTCACCTACAAGCCCGACGTCGGCGATGTCCGCGAGTCCGCCCCGATCCACATCCTGGAGTACCTGCACGCCAAGGGCGCCGAGGTGCGCTTCCACGACCCCTTCATCGAGCGGATCGACTCAGGCGCCCTGTCGATCGACCGCGTCCCCCTCGACGATGCGGCCTTCGAAGGTGTCGACTGCGTCGCCCTCCTCACCCCCCACCGCGACTACGACCTCGACGACGTCATCGCCCGCTCCCCGCTCCTCTTCGACGCCCGCAACGCGACTGCCGGCCGCTCGGCTCCCAACGTCGTCGTCCTGTGAACCGGTCTACACCGGATCAGGGACGGCCGGCGGCAGGGCGGTCCACGGGCCGCCCGCCTGCGCTGCGAGGTCGGCGAAGGTCGTCGCCTGCAGGCGCGCGAGGATCAGGTCGCGCAGGTCGATCCAGACCGCGCGCAGGGAGCAGCCGACCTCCATCGGGCAGGGCTCCGGGTCGCGGCGCGTCGCGCACGAGATCGGGGCGAGCTGGCCCTCGAAGAGGCGCACGACGCGCTCCAACGTGAGCTCCTCCGGGCGCTTGTTGAGGCGGTAGCCCCCGAGGCGGCCACGCTCCGCGCGCACCAGGCCGTCGCGGCGCATCACGGGGAGGACCTGCTCGAGCATCCGCGGCGGCACCTGGGTGCGGCGGCTCAGCTCCTCGATCGTGAGCGGCGCCTCGCCGCCGTCCAAGGACAGCGCCAGCAGCGCCCGCGTCGCGTAGTCCGTCCGCCGTGAGACCCACATGCGCGCGTTTCTCCTCGCTCCAACTTGACAACCCGCAGCGTCACCCTGCATCCTCCGCCTCGACGGGTAACCTAACAATCCCGCGATAACAAGTCAAGATTAAGGAGTCGCCCGTGTCCAAAACCCGGCACCTCGTCCTGCTGCTGCCTCTGCTCGCGCTCACAGCGGCCTGCGGCGGCAGTGGCGGCACCGGGGCCACGGTCGAGCCCACGCCCGCCGAGGAGCTGCGGCTGGGCTACTTCGCGAACGTCACCCACGCCGCGGGGATCGTCGGCGTGTCCGAGGGCCACTTCGCCGAGGCGCTGGGCGACACCGCCCTGACGACCCAGGTCTTCAACGCCGGCCCCGACGTGGTCGAGGCGCTCTTCGCCGGAGCGCTGGACGCCAGCTACATCGGCCCGAACCCCGCGATCAACGCCTACGCGGAGTCCGACGGCGAAGCGATCCGCATCATCGCGGGCGCGACCTCCGGCGGCGCCCAGCTCGTCGTGCGCGAGGGCATCGACTCGCCGGAGGATCTGGCCGGGACGACCCTCGCCACGCCGCAGCTGGGCAACACCCAGGACGTCGCGCTGCGCGCCTGGCTGGCCGAGCAGGGCTACGAGACCACCATCGAGGGCGGCGGCGACGTCACGATCGCCCCGACCGCGAACGCCGACACGCTGCAGCTGTTCCAGGCGGGCGACATCGACGGCGCGTGGCTGCCGGAGCCGTGGGCATCGCGCCTGGTCGCCGAGGCCGGCGCCTCGGTGCTGGTCGACGAGCGCGACCTCTGGCCCGACGGCGAGTTCGTCACCACCCACCTGATCGTGCGGACCGAGTTCCTCGACCAGCACCCGGAGACCGTCCAGGCCCTGCTGCGCGGCCACGTGGCGGCCGTCACCGCAATGCAGGACAGCCCGGACGACGCTCCGGCGGTCGTCAACGCCGCGATCGAGGAGCTGACCGGCGAGCCGCTGGCCGAGGACGTCATCGTCCGGGCCTTCGACCACCTCAGCATCACGTTCGACCCGATCGCCGCCTCCCTGTCGACCTCGGCCGAGCACGCGTTCGCCGCCGGCACGCTCGAGGAGGAGGTCGACCTGCACGGCATCTACAACCTCGACGCGCTCAACGCGATCCTCGACGAGGAAGGGCTCCCGGCGGTGTCGGACGGCGGCCTTGGAGTGGACACCTCCGCTTGACGGTCGTTCTGAATGCGACGACGCCCGCGGTCCGTGTCGCGGGCGTCTCGCGCGTCTTCACGCCCGGCGGCCCGCGCGTGCTCGACGCGGTCGACCTGCAGGTCGCCCCCGGCGAGTTCGTCTGCCTGCTGGGCGCGTCCGGCTGCGGCAAGTCCACGCTGCTGGCGCTCATGGGCGGCCTGGACCAGCCCAACGGCGGCGAGGTCGCGATCGACGGCGGCCGTCCCGCGTTCATCTTCCAGGAGCCCGCGCTGCTGCCCTGGCTCACCGCGTCGCGCAACGTCGAGCTGGCCCTGCGCGCCCGCGGCGTGCCCGCCAGGCAGCGCCGCCCCGAGGCCGAGCGGCTCCTGGAGAGCGTGCACCTGCACGGGCGCGCCGACGCCCGCGTGCACGAGCTGTCAGGCGGCATGCGCCAGCGCGTGGCGATCGCACGCGCGCTCGCGCAGGACTCCCACGTCCTGCTCATGGACGAGCCCTTCGCCGCGCTCGACGCGATCACCCGCGACGCGCTGCACACCGAGCTCGAGCGCCTGTGGTCCGAGCAGAGCCTCACGATCGTGTTCGTCACCCACGACGTGCGTGAGGCCGTGCGCCTGGGCAGCCGCATCATCCTGATGGGCGCGCTCCCCGGCCGCTTCGTCGCGGAGTGGCCCGTGGACCTGCCCCGCCCCCGCGAGATCGCCTCCGTCGAGGTCGCCGAGCTGGCCAGCACCATCACCGACGAGCTGCGAGCGGAGATCCGTGCCCGCACCGCCTGAAGCCCCGCCGGCGATCGAGCCGGACCTCGAGACCCGGGCGCTGCCGCCGCCGCCGCCCGGGCCCTCGCGCGTCCGCAGCGTCGTCGCGCCCCTCGTGGCCTTCCTCGTGTTCCTGGCCATCTGGCAGCTCGCCTACGTCCTGGAGCT
Organism: Euzebyaceae bacterium; assembly: GCA_963829805.1. GTDB lineage: Bacteria > Actinomycetota > Nitriliruptoria > Euzebyales > Egibacteraceae > CAWHJR01. The sequence goes on along the minus strand of CAWHJR010000002.1, from coordinate 3,916,393 downwards.
CAAGCCTCCGTACGCGCTGCCCAGCCCGGCCGACGTCGCGGGCACCATCGGTGAGACGATCGCCGACGGGCGCGCCTGGGAAGCTGTGCGCACCAGCGTCAGCCGCGGCGTCGTGGGTTTCCTTGTCGGCGCGGTGGCCGGCACGCTGCTCGGCCTGCTCCTGACCCGCTTCAAGACGCTGCGCCTGGCGCTGCAGCCCTACCTGTCGGGCCTGCAGAGCCTGCCCTCGGTCGCCTGGGTGCCGGCCGCGATCATCTGGTTCGGGCTCACCCCGTGGGCGATCTTCGCGGTCGTGCTGCTGGGCTCGGTGCCCTCGATCACGAACGGCCTGCTGGCCGGCTTCGACCAGATCCCCCCGCTGTACCACAAGGTCGGCCGCGTGCTCGGGCTCACGGCCGTCGGGCGCGTCCGCCACGTCTCGCTCCCCGCCGCGCTGCCCGGGTACATTTCAGGGCTCAAACAGGGTTGGGCCTTCTCGTGGCGCTCGCTGATGGCGGCGGAGCTCATCACGACGAGCGCGGCACTGGGCCTCGGACTCGGCGGGCTGCTCAACCTCGGACGGGACTTGTCACAGATGGACCTGGTCTTCACGGCGATCGTGCTGATCCTGCTGGTCGGGGTCGGCGTCGAGCTCGCGGTCTTCGCCCCGATCGAGCGGCGCGTCCTGCGCGCGCGTGGACTGACCCGGCACTGATGCACCACTACGACCTGACGCACGTGCGCTCGCTGGAGGCCGAGGCCGTCCACGTCATGCGCGAGGTCGCCGCGGAGCGCGAGCGCCCCGTGCTGCTGTTCTCCGGCGGAAAGGACTCGATCGTGCTGCTGCGGCTGGCCGAGAAGGCCTTCCGCCCAGCGCGCTTCCCGTTCCCCGTCCTGCACATCGACACCGGCCACAACTTCCCGGAAGCCCTGGACTTCCGCGACCGGCGCATGGACGAGCTGGGGGAGCGGCTGATCGTCGCCAAGGTGCAAGACAGCGTCGACTCCGGCCGCGCCGTCGACGAGGCCGGCCCGCGAGCCACCCGCAACCGCATGCAGACCGTGACCCTGCTCGACGCGATCGCCCACCACGGTTTCGACGCCGCGTTCGGCGGCGCCCGCCGCGACGAGGACCGCGCCCGTGCCAAGGAGCGCATCGTCTCCCACCGCGACGAGTTCGGGCAGTGGGAGCCCCGCAACCAGCGCCCGGAGCTGTGGAGCCTCTACAACACCCGCATCCGCGTCGGCGAGCACGTCCGCGTCTTCCCCATCTCCAACTGGACCGAGCTCGACGTCTGGCACTACATCGCCGCCGAGAAGCTCGCGCTGCCCTCGATCTACTTCGCCCACGAGCGCGAGGTCTTCGAGCGCGACGGGATGCTCTACGCGGTCGGCCCGTACGTCACGCTCATGGACGGCGAGTCGCCGTTTCTCGAGACCGTGCGCTTCCGCACCGTCGGCGACATGACGGTCACGGGCGCGGTGAAGTCCACCGCCGCGACCCTCGACGAGATCATCACCGAGACCGCCGCCACCCGGCTCACCGAACGTGGCGCCACCCGCGCCGACGACCGCTTCAGCGAGGCCGCGATGGAGGACCGCAAGCGCGAGGGGTACTTCTAGATGGACCTCCTTCGCCTGTCCACCGCCGGCAGCGTCGACGACGGCAAGTCCACGCTCATCGGGCGGCTGCTCTACGACTCCAAGACCTTGTTCACCGACCAGCTGGCCGCGGTCGAGGACACCAGCCGCCGCCGCGGCGACGCGCAGGTGAACCTGGCCCTGCTGACCGACGGCCTGCGCGCGGAGCGCGAGCAGGGCATCACCATCGACGTCGCCTACCGCTACTTCGCCACCCCGCGCCGCAAGTTCATCATCGCCGACACACCCGGGCACGTGCAGTACACGCGCAACATGGTCACGGGTGCGTCGACTGCGAACGTCGCGCTGATCCTCGTCGACGCGCGCAAGGGGCTGCTGGAGCAGTCGCGCCGCCACGCGTTCCTCGCTTCGCTGCTCGGCATCCCGCACCTGATCGTGTGCGTGAACAAGATGGACCTCGTGGACTGGTCGGAGGCGCGCTTCGAGGAGATCTGCGCCGAGTTCACGAACTTCGCGGCCAAGCTGGAGACCGTCGACATCACGTTCGTGCCGGTCTGCGCGCTGCACGGCGACAACGTGGTCGACCCCTCGGCGAACATGCCCTGGTACACCGGCACGCCGCTCCTGCGCACGTTGGAGCACGCCCACATCGCCGGCGACCGCAACCTCGTCGACGTGCGCTTCCCGGTGCAGTGGGTGATCCGCCCGCAGTCGCCCGAGCACCCCGACTACCGCGGCTACGCCGGGCAGATCGCCAGCGGCGTCCTCAAGCCCGGCGACGAGGTCGTGGTGCTGCCCTCGGGGCTGGCCACGCGCATCGCGCGCATCGACGGCCCGGTCGGCGAGCTCGACGAGGCCTTCCCCCCGCAGTCGGTGGTGGTGCACCTCGAGGACGACCTCGACGTCTCCCGCGGCGACATGCTCTGCCGCCCCGGAAACCAGGCCACCGTGACGCACGACCTCGACGTGATGGTCGCGCTGGATGGCCGAGCGCCCCCTGCAGCCCCGCCAGATGCTCGCGGTCAAGCACACCACCCGCTGGGCGCGCTGCCGCGTCGAGGACCTGCGCTACCGCCTCGACGTCAACACGCTGCACCGCGACGAGGACGCCACCCAGCTGGGCCTCAACGACATCGGCCGCGTCCGCCTGCGCACCACCACCCCCCTCATGGTCGATCCCTACCACCGCAACCGCGCCACCGGCGGCTTCATCCTCGTCGACGAGGCCACGAACACCACCGTCGGCGCCGCCATGCTCTCCTGATGCCGGGATTCGTGCTCTGGTTCACGGGGTTGTCCGGCGCGGGGAAGTCGACGGTGTCGGGCCTGGTGGCCGCGGAGCTGCGCAGGAGCGGGCAGGCGGTCGAGGTGCTCGACGGCGACGCGATGCGGTTGCACCTCACCGCGGGGTTGGGGTTCACGCGCGAGGACCGGGCGACCAACGTGCGGCGCATCGGCTGGGTCGCAGCGCTGCTCGCCAAGCACGGCGTCGCGGCGATCACTGCCGCGATCTCGCCGTACGCCGACGTGCGCGCAGAGGTGCGCGCGATGGCAGAGCACTTCGTCGAGGTGTTCGTCGACGCGCCGCTGGCGACGGTGCAGGAGCGCGACGTCAAGGGCCTCTACGAGCGCGCGCTCCGCGGCGAGATCCCCCATTTCACCGGCGTCAGCGACCCCTACGAGCCCCCGGAGCACCCCGACCTGCACCTGCGCACCGATCGCGAGACCCCCGAGGAGTCCGCCGCACGCGTCCTCGGGCTGCTCGGCGAGCGCGGCCTTGTGACCCCGGGCGAGGGGCGCCAGGCTGAACCCACAAGCCCAGGCTGGAGGCGGGGCGGGGCATGGACTTCGAACTGACGTCGCAGCAGGACGAGCTGATCGATGCGATCGGGCGGTTCGCGCGGCACGAGCTGGACTACGACGTCGCCGAGCTCGATGCCTCGCAGGCCTTTCCCGTGGACGCGTGGCGCAAGTGCGCGGCGTTCGGCATCCAGGGTCTCCCGGTGCCCGAGGAGTACGGCGGTTCCGGCGCCGACACGCTGACGATCGCCTTGGCGTTGGAGGCCCTCGGCCGGGCCTGCCGGGACAACGGCCTGCTGTTCGCCATCCACGCCCACCTCTGGGCCTGCCAGCACCCGTTGCTGCGCTTCGGCTCGGAGGCGCAGAAGCGCGCCTACCTCCCAGGGCTCGCGGACGGCTCCCTCATCGCGGCGCACGGGATGTCCGAGCCTGACAGCGGCTCCGATGCCTTCGCGATGGCCTCGAAGGCCACCAAGCAGCCCGATGGCAGCTACCGCCTGAACGGGTCGAAGACGTTCGTGAGCAACGCCCCCGTGGCCGACGTCTTCCTCGTGTTCGCGCGCACCGGTGGGAGCGCGGAGTTCCCGCGGCTCACGGCCTTCTTGCTCGAACGCGGTGATGCCGGCCTCTGGGTCGGTCCTGCCATGCCGAAGATGGGCCTGCGGACGGCGCCCATGGCCGAGCTGGCGTTCGACGACTGCGTGCTCGCGCCCGAGCGGGTGCTCGGCGCGCCCGGCGCGGGCGCGCGGATCTTCACCGAGGCGATGGGGCGGGAACGAGGACTCATCCTCGCCTCGGCCGTCGGCGTCATGCAGCGCCAGGTGGATGAGACCGTCGCCTACGCCCGTTCCCGCGAGCAGTACGGGCAACCGATCGGCCGCTTCCAGGCGGTGTCGCACCGCATCGTCGACATGCGGTTGCGACTGGAGACCGCGCGCCTTCTGCTGTACCGGCTCGCCTGGCGCATGGACCAGGGGGGCGACCACGCTGCGGACTCAGCACTGGTGAAGCTCCACGTGAGCGAGGCATTGCTCCAGACCAGCCTCGACGCGCTGCAGATCCATGGCGGCTACGGTTACATGGAGCAGCCGGGGATCGAGCGGGACGTCCGCGACGCGGTGGGGGCCCGGCTTTACTCGGGGACGTCCGACATCATGCGGAACATCGTCGCGCGGGAGATGGGCTTGTGACAGAAGAAGCGGAGCTGCAGGAGGTCAGGGACTACATCGTCGCGCTGCCGCGCTACCAGGGCGGGACTCTGTCCGACGACTTCCCGCTCCTGGAGAGCGAGGTCCTCGATTCGCTCGGCGTCTTCGAGCTGGTGGCGATCATCGAGTCGAGCTACGGCGTCCACATCGGCGACGAGGAGCTCGTCGCCGCGAACTTCGCTACCCTGGCGGACATCGCGCGGCTGGTCCGGCAGAAGCGGGCAGAGGGGGGGTGACGTGACGCTGCTGCACCACTTGGTGAGTGCCGCTGCGGAGCGTGACCCGACTGCCGTGGCGGTGCGCGACCAGGGCCGCGACGTCTCCTACGGCGAGCTCGAGACGCGGGCCAACCGCCTCGCGTGGCTGCTGAGAGATGCCGGCGTCGAGCGCGGCGACCGCGTCGCGCTGTACCACAGCAAGACCGCGGAGGCGGTCGTGGCGCTCTACGCCATCCTCAAGGCGGGCGCCTGCTACGTGCCGCTGGATCCCGGCGCTCCCGCGTCCAGGTCGTCGTACATCGTGCGTGACTGCGCCGTCAAGGCGCTGGTGACGCAGTCCAGCCGCGCCGAGGCGCTGACCTCGTTGTTGGACGGGTCCCAGGTCGAGGCCGTCGTCGTGACGGACGGCGACGCGCCGCCACGCGCGGGGGTCCAGACCTACCCTTCGGCCGCCATCGACACCCAGCCCGCGACCCCACCCGGGGGCGCCGGGGCGGGCGCAGACCTCGCCTACATCCTCTACACGAGCGGCTCGACGGGGAGCCCGAAGGGCGTGATGCTCAGCCATCGCAACGCGCTGGCTTTCGTCGACTGGGTCGTGCAGACGTACGGGGTGGGCGCGACGGACCGGCTCTCGAGCCATGCACCCTTCCACTTCGACCTCTCGGTGCTCGACCTCTACGCGGCGTCGTCGGCGGGTGCCGCCGTGGTGCTGGTCCCGGCGACCGGTGCGGGGCTGCCCCGTGAGGTGACCGAGTTCATCCGCCGCGAGGAGATCTCCATCTGGTACTCGGTTCCCTCGATCCTCGTGATGATGCTCCTGCGGGGCGGGGTCGCAGAGCGTGACTTTCCGTCGTTGCGCACGCTGCTGTTCGCCGGCGAGGTCTTCCAGACGAAGTACCTGCGGACGCTCATGGCGCGCCTGCCGCACGTGCGCTTCGCCAACCTCTACGGACCGACCGAGACCAACGTCTGCACGGCCTACGAGGTCGTCGAGCCCGAGGATGGCGACGATCGTCCGATCCCCATCGGACGGCCGATCGATGGCGTCGCCTGCATGGTCCTCGACGAGGACGGTCGGCGGGTCCCAGGGGGCGAGGTCGGCGAGCTCTACGTGCACGGTGACACGGTCATGCAGGGCTACTGGGGCGATGAGGCCCGAACTGCCGAGCGGCTCGTGCGCAACCCCCTGGACTCCGCGCAGGAGGGGTGGTGGTACCGGACCGGGGACCTGGTGCGTGAAGCGCCTTCCGGGGATCTGGAGTTCTTCGGTCGCCGCGACCACCAGATCAAGAGCCGGGGGTACCGGATCGAGCTGGGTGAGATCGAGGTGGCGCTCGCCGCCCACCCCGCCGTGGAGCACGTCGCGGCGGTTGCGATCCCGGACGATCTCATCACCAACGTGATCCACGCCGTGATCACGGTCTCCGAGGAGGTCGCACCGGCGACGCTGCTGCGTCACTGCGCCGAGCGCCTGCCCGCCTACATGGTCCCGTCGGGCATCACCGTCCTGCCCTCGATGCCGCTCACCTCGACGGGCAAGCTCGACCGCCAGGCGTTGACCCGGATGGCCGCCCAAGAACGGGCTCCTGCCTGATGAGCGCGCACGTGGCGGTGCGCGAGGACACGGCCAGCGGTGCGACCGAGGAGGTCCGGTACCTCGGTCCCGCGGGCGGCCGCATCTTCTGCTACCTGCATCTCCCGAAGTCGCCGGCCGCGTTCGGCCTCGTCGTGTGCTCGCCCATACTCAGTGACTTCGTGGCGAACTACCGCCGCGAGGTCGCGCTCGCGCGGGATCTGGCGAAGAACGGCGTCGCCGTCCTGCGCTTCCACTACCGGGGGAGCGGGAACAGCGACGGCACCGCGCTCGAGCTGACGGCCGAGACCGCTGTGAGGGACGCCGTCGTGGCGATCCACTACCTGACCGAGCGCCTGCGCGACGCACCGGTCGGATTGCTCGGCACGCGGATCGGGAGCATCATCGCCGCCTCGGCCGCCACGCGGTGCGAGCTGCGCAGTCCGCTCGTCCTGATCGAGCCGCAAGAGGCGGACACCTACCTCAGGGAGGGCCTGCGCGCTGCCGCGATGCGGGAGCTCAAGGAGCGCAAGGACGGCGCCGCGCGGCGCGGCCCGGAGGAGACCTGGGACAGCGGGGAGCCCGTCGATCTCCTCGGGTACCCGCTCACGCGCGAGCTGCACCAGTCCTTGTCGCAGCTGCAGCTCTCCAGCCTCCTGCTCGGCCTCGGTCCCACGCCCATGCTGCTGGTAGCGCTGAACCGGACGCGCACGGCCGGCGGTCGCGTTGCCGAGCTGGCACGCGTCCTGTCGCAAGCCGGGCGGTCGGTCGAGCTCATCGCGGCGCGGAGCGACGAGTCGTGGTGGTTCCAGCCCGACGACGGCGAGGACGCGTCCAGCGACGACGCGCTCGCCAGGGTCGTCACGTGGCTGTGCAGCCGCGACGGGAACGGGGAGGACCCGACGTGAGAGCTGCGTCAGCCGACGACGAGCAGCCGGTCTTCATGTCCGTCGGCGACGACACGATGTTCGGTGTCCTCACCCGCCCCGTCGCCCCGTCGTCCTCCATCGGCGTCGCCCTGGTGTGGGGCTCGGGGCCGAAGCCGAGCTTCGGCCAGAACCAGATCCGCACGCGGCTGGCTCGCGCGTTCGCGGGCCGGGGGTTGCACGCCCTGCGTTTCGACTACCCGGGCGCGGGCGAGTGTCCCGGGGACGTCCCCCGCGGCGACTTCGCCCACCCGTTCGCCGATCACGTCGTGGTTGCGGTCGAGCGGCTCGTGGCCGAGGGCTGCGACGACATCATCCTGGTGTGCATGTGCTTCGGCGGCCGCAACGCCGTGGCTGCCCTGGATCGCCTCCCTTCCCTGGCTGCGCTCGCGCTCATCTCGGTGCCGCTCGTCCCCGCCAGCAAGGCCACGGTGCGGGTCCAGCACATGACGCTCGGGGACCTTGCCACGCGCGGGCTCACACCCGGCAACTGGCGGCGGTACCTGGGGCGTGACCGTGCGAAGTACGCCAAGGCGGCCACACGTCGCCTCGGCCATGCGCTCTCCAAGGCCGTACGGGCGCGCGAGGCCCCGGCGACCACACCGGCGGGCGCGTTCCTCTCTCGCCTCCGACCGCTGCTCGAGGCCCGCAAGCCCGTCCTCCTGCTGTCGGGCACGGAGGACGCCTACCACCCCGACCTTCTCGCAGAGCTCGAAGGAGGGGTCCTGACGCGGCTGCAACGTCGCTACGCCGACGTGCTGCGCGTGCGCATCCTGGAGGGCCGGGTGCACGGCCTGGGTCGCCTGAGCATCCAGGACGACGTCGTGCGGGAGCTCGACGCCTGGATCCAGCAGGTCATCGACCAACGAGCGACGCGGGTGGGCTAGGCGCGCCGCACCCCACCGTCGCTCAGCCCGCCCCGGTGGCGAGGACCGCCGGCGTCGGAGGTGCCAGCTCTGCGGGACAGGCCACGACCCCCTCGGAATCGGCTTCTGCTCCAACGAACTCGTTGTCGCGGACCTCGCCGCAGGTCCCCTCGAGGAACAGCAGGGCCGGTCCGACGTCCTTGCCGCGGAACGGCTGCTCAGACCCTTCGACGAGCACGTCGGTGACGCTCTGGAAGCGGTACACGGGCCCGTGGTTGGTCGCCGTGTCCGAGACGTTGCCGGTGAACCTGTAGCGCGAGCGCGTCCCCTGGCGATCCGTCCCGGACAGCGCCGACCAGCGGACACCTTCGACGACGTTGTGCTCGACGACGACGTCCTCGACCGCCGATCCGGAGCCGAGGTTGGCGATGATGGCGTTCGCGATGGGCGCGATGAAGCGGATGTCGCGCACCGCGACGCGGCGCACGGCCCAGTCGAGCTGGGGCTCGATGTCGATCGCGGAGCGCGCGACGCGCGTCATCTCCGCGCCTTGGAAGATCACGTCCTCCGCCTGGTCGACGGAGAAGCCCTGGCGTCCCGCCCCGGAGAACATGCCGTCGAGGACGGTGACCTGGCTCGATCCGCTGGTCACCGCCACGAAGTCGCCCCACATGTCGTCGACCACGAGATCTTCGAGCAGCACGTTGCGTGCGCCCACGACCGCGACACCGTGCTGGGCCTCGAGTCCCGCGTCGTAGCGAGCCTCGGTGTTCGGCCCGCGGATGCGAAGGCCCCGGATCGTGATGTCGCTCCCTCCCTCGATGATCAGGTGTGCGCGCTGACGCGGCCAGTTCACCTCCTTGCCGTCGTGGGCTGGGACCCCCGAGCCGTCGGTCGTGGCGAGCAGCTGCCCACCGTTGCCCACGACGAGGACGCCGGAGGCCTGAGGAAGCCTGACGGTGCCCTCCACGCGGTACACGGCCCCGGGGGGCAGCACGACGCGTGCGCCCTCCGGTAGCGAGGCCAGGTACTCATTGAGCTGCTCGGTGACGTCGTCTGCCCCCGTGGCGTCGATCGCCTCCGGGACCGTGGCCGCCTCGACCGTGGGGGCGGCGGCCCTGGGGGAGCCGTTCCTGAGGGCCTGCGCTGCCAGGACGATCCCGCCGGCGATCACCACCGTCACCAGGAGGGCGATGATCGGTGCTGGAAGCTTTCTCACATGCGGTCTCCGCCGTGCACGCGCCACGTTCCGCTCGGTGCCGCCTTCGCCGGCAGGATCGTCATCCTGCCCGGAAGAGCCCGCAGCCCGAGGGCCAGCGCCGCGTCGCGCCAGGCCGGCTGCGTGCTGAAGCAGAACAGCTGCCGTCCGCCGTCGAACGCCGAGCGCCACAAGGCGGCCAGCGCACGACGCGCAGCGGCCGCGTCGACCACCGGCGCCAGCAGGACGCGGTCGGACCGCGCTGCCCGCTCGACCAGCACGGTCGTCCCGCCGGCATCGACCACCTCGACGGGCTCCGGTCGCCGCACGAACTGGCCCAGCCAGGCCTCCCGATCGGGGTAGACGAACGAGCTCACTGCACCCGCCTGCTCGACGGCGTGCAGACGGGTCCAGGGGTCCACGTCGCCAAGGGGTCGGCTCTCCTCGCAGCCAGCGGCTGGGGCGGGTGTCTCGTCGCTCGAGAGGAGGTAGCTGGTCTCCACGCCCGCCGCACCCGCGGCCTGCAGGCGGCGGCAGCTGGGGTTGTCCTCCGTGACGAAGGCGACCAGCAGCGCCGCACCGCGGCGCTCGGCCGTACGAACAGACCAGTCGACGATGCGGCTGAAGCACCCGCGCCCACGCGCCTCGGGCAGCGTCCACGACCCGGTCATGATCGCGGCGAGCCGAGGCTGCGTGCCCAGTGCCACGCGGCGGTAGCTGATCGCGGACCCGGCGATGGCACGCGCTCCCTCGTGCAGCACCACGAGGTCTGCGGGAGGACCGCCGCACTCGCGCTGGAACGCCCATGCGAACGTCGTCTCGTCCCCCCAGTGGCCGAATGACGTCGTGAGGCCGTGCAGGTAGTCGCGACGATCTCCAGGATCCGACGGGTCGATGGCGCGTTCCTCGAGGACGGTCACCGCGCGACCTGCTCCGCGCCGAAGTGCGCAGCCATCTGCCCCATCGTCGCCCACCAGAGTGTGTCGCCGTAGCGGCGATGGAGCTCCGCGAACAAGACGTCGAGGTAGTTGCTGTAGAGATCGTCCAAGCCGTCGAGCTGGACGTGACCGAACGCGTACTTGACGATGTGCGCCTTCACCGACAGCAGCCCCCCCGCTTCGACGACCGCAAACGCCCGTTCGACGGGGTTGGTGGCCTGGAAGTTCGCGGGGAAGTGGACGAGCCGCGCTCCGTCCAGCATCGCCGGTCGGAAGAGCGGGACGCCATGGAGCCCCGTCATCGCCGCGAGCGCGCCCTCGGCCACCGGTGTCCTGATGTCCCGTGACGACGCGACGTAGGCGAGCCCCACAGCGGCCATCGCGGTGGCCAGGCCGGGGGTGAGGTCCCACCCCGGCGGCGTCATGCCCTGGGGACGGTCGAGCCCGGCCATCTGGAAGATGTCCAGGGCACGGGTGAGCATGGACTCGCAGGCCTTCGCGTCCTGTTCCTGGAACTCGACCGCGACGCGCTTACCGCGGTGCACGTGGTGGAGCCCGTGGAGAGCGATCTCCGTACGTGGGAGGCTCCGGAGGTAGGCCACGACCTGCGGGTGGCGGTCGAGCCGCATCGTGCCCTCGGGCAGGATGGGCGTGAGGTAGGCGCGGTCACGGACACCAGGAAGGCTTGCGCGGAGCCGGCGGGTCGGGAACGGCGACAGCTCGCGCCAGTCGGCAGTCGTGAACAGGGTGACGTGCAGGTAGGGGTGCCGTTCCAGCAGGCGCTCGACGTGGCCCAAGGCCCCTGTGCCGAGGTCGCCACCTGCCTCGTACGCGTCGGTCGATCGACCTGGGTGGACGTCGTCGATCGTGAACGCCACCGCCGCCCGCTTGCCGTCCGGCAGCCACGTCATCGCCGCCGCCGCCGCCGGAGGAGGTCGTCGTACACGGCCAGCGTGATGTCGATGCACCGGCGATCGTCGAACTCCTTGAGGGCCTTCTCGCGCGACGCCCGTCCCATGGCGGCGCGACGTTGCGAGTCGGTGGCGACGTGCGCGATGGCGTCTGCGAGCCGCGCGGGAGCCCGCACCGGCACGAGCAGCCCGTTCACCCCGTCGTCGACGACCTGGCGGCAGCCACGGATGTCGGTGGCGACGATCGGCAGGCCCATCGCGGCCGCCTCCATCGCCGCGCGCGGGAATCCCTCGCGCCACGTCGGCAGCACGAAGAGGTCGAACGCCGCGTAGAGGTCCTCCACGTCGTCGCGCATCCCGAGGAACCGCACACCCAGCTCCTCGGCCGCGACGATGTCGGCTGGGGCCACCGCATCGCCCTTGGCGTGGTCCTGCGGCCCTGCGACCACCACACGGAGGTTCGGGACCCTGTTCCGCAGCGCAGCGACAGCTTCGAACAGCTCGCGGTACCCCTTCTCCCACACCAGGCGGGCGACCACCCCGCAGACGACGTCGTCGGGGCCGATCCCCCAGCTCTGGCGGAGACGGGCGCGCGCATCGGGATCCCCGCGATCGGGATCGAAGCGGGCCAGGTCGACCCCGTTCCCCAGCAGGTGCACCTTGCCACGCGGATAGCGCAGCGTCCGCAGCGTCGTCAGGTCCTCCGGGTTCTGCACGAGCTCGGCGTCCGAGCACGTCGCGGCGGAGCGCTCGAGGGCGTAGACGACCGCGCGCTTCGGCCACGGGTCGTCGGGGAGCGCGTACAGACCGTGCACGGTGTTCACGACGGCCGGGACGCGCGCGAGCTTCGCGGCCGGCCGTCCCAACCACCCGGGCTTCGGGTTGTGCGTGTGCACGATCGCCGGCGCCTCGCGACGGATCAGCCGCCAGAGCTCGCGAGCCAGGCCGAGGTCCTCCCGGGGCCGCATGGCCCGCGTGGCGTGCAGGAGCGGCCGGTGCGGGATGCCCCAGGCGGCCAAGGTTGCGACGTGAGGGCCGGGGGCGGACGCGGTGACCACCTCGTAGCCGGCGGCCTGGAAGGCCCGCAGCTGCGGACCGAGCAGCAGCGTCAGGCTCATGTCGACCGTGCAGACGTGGAGGAGCTTGTGGCTCAAGTCGAGAGTCCGGTGTAGCGCCGCCGGTTGATGACGCGTCGCAGCGCGTCCTCGACGCCCATCCCGCCGGCCAGCTTCGCGTGGAAGTAGCGCTGGCCGTCGCTGCGCTGGATGGGCGAGCGGGCGAGGCGATGCAGGTCCGTCGCGCCGTACCGGTTGGGACGGGTGCCGCCCAGCGCCGCGGTCGTGAACCGCTGACGGACCTCGGCCTCGACCGCAGCGCGGGCGCGGAGCGCCTTGGGGTAGGCGAAGTGCCGCGCGTCGACGCCGAGGTGCTCGCCGATGAGGGCCACAGAGCGGTCCAGCTCCTGCGCTGCCTGCCCTGGGCCCACGCGGTCGAGCAGGACGTGCTCGTGCGTGTGCGAGCCGATCGTCACGAGGCCGGTGCTGAGCGCCTCGCGGAGCCCCGCCCACGACACCGGTCGCCCCTCGTGCGGGAAGGCGCGCTGCTCCTGCACGAAAGCCGTGGCCAGGTAGAGGGTCGCCGCGAGGCCGTGTCGCACGAGCGCCGGGACGACGTGGTCGGCGAAGTCGGCGGTGCCGTCGTCGAACGTCAGCACCACCGCGCCGTCACCCGCACCCTGCTCCAGAGCCCGCGCAGCGTCGTCGAGCGTGACGACGCGACCCGAGGCGGCGAGCACGGCGAGCTGCGCGTCAAAGTCGGCGACGGGCAGGTCGATGTCGAGGTCCGTGCCCGCGCCCACGCGGTGGTAGCACAAGATGACCACCCCGGCGGGCGGGGGTCGCATGCGATCTGCCGTCACGGCGGCCCGCTTGACGGCGGTCTTGAGGTTCACGCCCGCCCCCGGAGGTGGTGCAGCGCCGGGTGCAGCCCGCTGACGATCGTGCGGAAGCGGTCCAACGTGGTCGTCGAGTCGACGCGGACCCGCGAGACCTCGAGCGGCTCCGGGGCCGGCACCGGGGTGAGGCGGTGGTCGAACAGGAACCCGACGCCGTAGCCGGCCGCGCGCACGGTCTCCACGACCGCTGTGCTGCGGTCGCCGTTGGGGTAGGCGAACGCGCGCGGTGGGTGTCCCAGCACCCGGGTCAGCCGCTCGTGGGAGTCGGCGACCTCGCGCGAGAGCACGTCGGCGTCGCAGCGATCCAGCAGCGCGTGGCTGGCGGAGTGGTTCCCGACCGCGAGCCCACGGGCTTCCGCCTCGCGGAGCTCCTGCGCACGCAGCTGCGGACGCCGCGGCACGCGGTCACCGGCACCGTCACGAAGGCGCTCGAGCGTCGCGCGACGAACCGAGTCGGGTTGCCGTTTGAGCTCGTCGACGGCCGGCCGGCCACGCGGCGAGAGGGCCGCGACCTCGTCCCACCAGAAGGGATCGTCGGTGTCGATGAGATCGGCCACCACGAAGACGGCCCCTGGGATGCCACGCTCCTCCAGGAGTGGGAGCCCTACCTCGAACACGCTGCGGTGCCCGTCGTCGAAGGTGACGAGCACCGCGTCGGGAGGCAGGTCCGTGAGGCCGAGCAGGCCGTCCACCGCGTGGTCCAGCGAGACCGGGTGCCGGCGCTGCGCGATCCAGTCGAGCTGGCGCGCGAACGCGGACGCGTCGTCGATCCCGTGGTAGGCGAGGACCGCGAGGTCAGCGGGGCGACGAGCCAGCAGCCACTGCGCGGGGCTGTGCGCGAGGACCGCATCCACAGCCGCTTTGATCGTGGGCACGCTCAGCCGTCTCGGCCGGTCTTGGCAACCGGCGTCACCGTCCGCCCCAGACGGCCGCGGTACCCGTCGAGGATGCCGCGCACGGACATCGAGGTGTAGCGCGCTCCGTAGCGCGGCCCGCGCACCCACGCGGTCGCACAACGTGAGAGGGCCTTGGCGGCCTCTCGGCGCGCCAGGTCCGGACGGTCGAACGTGCGGGTCATCCGGTAGATGTAGTTGCGCGTCGTGTAGTAGCGGCGCCAGACCCCGCTGTCCGGCTCGGACGGCACCCACGCGCGCCGCTGCTCGAGCTGCAGCCGTCCGGCCAGCGTCCGGTACTCGCGCATGAGATCGCCGTCGATCATCAGACGGAAGCCTGCTTGCGCGATGCGCAGGCAGTAGAGCGGGTCGTAGAACCCGAAGAAGAATCGCGGCTCCGGCGTCCCGATGCGGTCGATGACGGTTCGCCGCACCGTCAGGACCGCGTTGCCACCGATGACGTCGATGGCGACATCGCCGTGCAGGGCGTCGTCCGGAAGTCTGCTGTACTCGCCCGTGCGCCAGTCCCACCTGCTGCCGACGGCTGAGACCGCACCCAGGTCAGGGCTGTCCTGGCGCGCGATCAACGCCCGCAGCCGCTCGATCGTGTCGGCCGTGCGGGGCGGATCGTCGTCGTCGATCGAGCTGATCCATTCGAAGTCGCGTTGGTGAAGCCACTGCATCCCGAACGCGGTGCCACCGGCGGAGCCGAGGTTGTCGCCCGTGCTGACATACAGGACGCGCTCGTCGCGGAACCCCGCGACGACCTCAGGCGTCCCAGGGTCCGTGCCGTTGTCCACGATCAGCAGCGTGCTGGGCGGCCGGGTCTGGCCCAGCATTGCCCCGATGGTCGAGCGCAGCACCTCGGGCCGGTCGAACGTCGTGATGAACGACGCCCACGAGCGGTCCTCGAGGTTGACCGCACGCAGCTCCGGCCCACGGTCCGTGCGCAGGAGCGGGTCGTACCTCGGCAGCGTGTCGGAGATGGTGCTCACCGCTTCCGCAACACGTGCAGCTGGATCGGGGAGAAGCTGCCCTGCGGCGGGAGGAACCTGAAGAACTTGACGAACTCCGTGTTGTAGCGGATCTCGGCGCGGGTGACCGCGGGGTAGAGGACCCTGCTCACGAAGTAGTGCGTGCTCAGGAAGTTGCGGGCGGGCACGTCGCCGTCGCCGGCCTCGACCAGTACGAACCTGTCACGAATGTGGGAGTCGAGCTCCCCGGCCTCGAACCACCGGTTGTGGTACGGCGCCGCGTTCGCGGGCAGGCCCAGCTCCTCGCGCGCGGTGTTGAGGTTCGCGAGCCCTTCGGCGTGCGCCTCGACCAGGATGAGGTGGCCCGCCGGCTTGAGCACGCGGTGGAGCTCGGCGATGCCCTGTCCCTGAGACTCCGGGTCCAGCAGGTTGATCAGGCAGCGCTCCGACACCACCACGTCGAAGGCCGCATCGCCGAACGAGAGCGCGCGCACATCCTCCTGCGTGACCGTGCAGCGGTCCAGGGCGCGTTGCCTCGCCAGCTCGACCATGTCGCCGGAGTAGTCGGCGCCGGTGAGCTCGACGTGTGGCGCTGCCTGGCGCACGAGCTCGAGCAGATAGCCGTTGCCGCACCCGACGTCCAGGAGCGTGCCCGTGGCGTGGTCGAGCGGGCCCAGCGCGTAGGCCAGGCTCTGGAGGATGACCGAGACCTCGAGGTCGCGCGTGACCTGGTCGGCCATGGTCGAGGCAGGGTCGAGGCCGTGCTGGCGCGCCTCCTCCCGGTAGTGCTCGGTGATGATGGCATCGGCGGAGTTGTCGGTCACGGGGTGCCTGACTCGCGTGGTGACAGCGCCGGCGGGGTGGGCAGGAACTCCTGCACGGTCGCCTGGCCGGCTGACGTGATGCCGTCGCGTCTGAGCACGCTGCCGAGCGTGAGCGCGAGGATCCGCAGGTCCAGGAGGAAGCTGCGGTGGTCGACGTACCAGACATCCAGCGCGAGCTTCTCGTCCCAGCCGATCGCGTTGCGGCCGTTGACCGCGGTCCACCCCGTGATCCCCGGCCGGACCTCGTGGCGGCGTGCCTGCTCCGGTGAGTAGCGCGGCAGGTACGCCATGAGGAGCGGACGTGGACCGACGAGGCTCATGTCGCCGCGGAGGACGTTCCACAGCTCCGGCAGCTCATCCAGGCTCGTGGAGCGCAGCCACCGGCCGATGTCCCCGAGCCGCGCCCCGTCGGGGAGCAGCGCGCCCGCGGCGTCGCGCTCGTCGGACATCGTGCGGAACTTCACGATCGTGAAGGGCACCCCGCCTCGGCCCGGACGCACCTGCCGGAAGAGCACGGGCCTGCCGATGGCCACTGCGACGACCAGCGCGACGACCGCCATGACCGGCAGGAGCACCACCAGTGCAACCGCCGCGACGGCGATGTCGAACGGGCGCTTCAGCACGTTCATGCCGGCTTGTAGGCCCGCAGGTAGCTGTTGGTGTTCAGCATGGTCATCTCGCAGAACTCCACGCGCTCGAAACCGGCATCCTCCAGCCACGCCCGAGTCTCGGCGACGGTGTGGTTGCGGCCCTCCGGCGTGATGCACAGCTGGATCAGGTCCAGCAGTGCCGGCCAGCGCGGGCCGAGCCCGTCGTCGTCCAGGTACTGCGCCTGCACGACCAGCGAACCCCCCGGGTTGACGTGCTGGTACAGGTCGCTCAGCAGCGCGCGGCTGTGGGCCTCGCCGAGCATGTGGAGCGTGTTGGAGACCAGCACCAGGTCATAGGAGCCAGGTATGGACTCGTTGCGGATGTCCATCCCCAGGTACACCGGCGGTGTGCGGAGCCGGAAGAGCGGCTCCACGTCCCTGGCGATCTCGAGCACCGCGGGCAGGTCCAACAGGAAGATCTGCAGCTCGGGGTTGGCCTCGCCGAGGTGGAACGCGTACGTGCCCGGTCCCGCCCCGAGGTCGAGCAACGTCTCGCAGCCGGACGTGTCGAGGTAGCGCGCGAGCTCGCGACCGCGCAGGGACGCGTAGTTGTGCATCGCGAGGGTGAACTCGCGGGTGTGCTCGCGCTCCGTCGCCGCGTCGTGCTGGAACTCCACGGTGGGCCCCGACGTGAGCACGGCCTCGTCCAGCTGTGCCAGGGCCTCCTGGAAGTACTCGAGGTTGAGGATCCAGTTCCCCAGGTACTCCGGGCTCGTGTCGGCGAGGAGGACGCGCCGGCAGGCATCCGTGAGCCGGAAGTGTGCGCCGTCATCGCTCTCCAGCAGCCCGATCACGAGGCCGCCCCGCAGGAGGCGCCGCAGCGTCTCGGGCCTCGCTCCGATCTCTGCCGCGAGCTCGGCGACGGATCGCTCCCCGCTCCCGATGAGGGTGAAGACGCGCAGCTTCAGCAGTGCCAGCAGGATCCTGGAGCTGAAGAAGCCCTCCGCCAGCGACAGCACCTTGACCTGATCACGTACCAGGCTCACCTCACTCCCCGCCTCCTCTCGACCCCGGCGCGCTTCTGACGCGCGCACCCATGGTGCCCCGCTCCACGCGCCTTAGCAGATCCTCCCACGCGCTGCCGACGAGGGAGAGGTCGAAGCCGCCCAGGCAATGACGGCGCGCTGCCAGCCCGAGCTCCCTGGCGGAGGGCAGCACCTCGGCCACCGCAGCGGTGAACGCCGCCTGATCCCCGGCTGGCACGACGCGTCCCGTCACGCCGTCGAGCACGACGTCGCGCACGCCGCCGACATCGGTGGCGACGGTGGGCACCCCCGAGAACCCCGCCTCGACGGCCACCCCTGGCAAGCCCTCGCTGAGGCTGGGCAGCAGGAGCACGTCCGCCGCCGCGATCACCTCCTCCGGTCGCGCCACGCTCCCGAGGAACCGGACCCGATCGTTGCCGCTCGCAGCGGCGACCCCCTCGAGCCGCGAGCGCAGGGGACCGTCGCCCGCGACGAGCAGCCAGGCATCGAGTCCGGCGGCGCACGCGATCGCCGCCTCGAGGTTCTTCTCGGGACTGAGGGATCCGAGGCTCAGCAGCACGGGATCGGTCATCCCCAGACCGAGGCGCCCGCGCGCGCGGGCGCGGTCGGCTTCGTCGACCAGCGGGAAGCGTTCGCTCGCGGTCCCGCGCGGGATCACGGCGAGCCGGTCCCGCGCCACGCCGAAGTCATCCTCCAGCACGCCGGCGGCAGCTTGCCACAGGGCGACCACGGCAGCGGGCCGCGACAGGAGGTACCGCATCCGGACGCGCTTCGCGGCGGTGTTGGCCCAGTAGTGCACCTCCCCGATGCTGCGGTAGACCAGAGGCGTCGCGACGCCGGCGCCAGCCGCCACGCACGCGACCAGCGTCGTCGAGCCGTGCGCCACGACCACCGAGGCCTCGCCGAGGAGCGCGCGCAGGCGGCGCAACGTCGTGGAGGAGAGCCGCCGCGGCCCGAGCGGCACCACGTCCAAGCGCTCGGCGGTCGTCCCCGGCGCGAGGGCGACGAGCCGGCTGTCGTGGCCCCGTGCGTCCAGCCAGTCGTGAAGGTCCAGCGCGAAGCGCTGGGCTCCCCGACGGTCGGTGTCGGTCACCACGTGGAGCACGTTCACGTTCGTGGGGTCCCCCACCCGTTGCGCTGGTCAGAACAGCTCGATGTCCCCCAGGCTGAAGGCGAAGTCGGCGAGCCCGGGCGGACGACGCTCGGCGAGCGCCCGCCAGGTCAGGATAGGGCCTAGCCCCGCGAGCGGCAGACCCCGGAGGTCGGCAGGTGCTCCGACCACGTGGTGGCCAGGGGCGTCGAGGAGGCGGCGGACGAGCTGGCGCCGGACCCGCTTCGTCGGCGCCAGGATGTCGTCGAGCACGACCTCCGTCGCGGGGCCACGCCGCCGGGCGCGGAAGATCAACGCCCCCGCCGACACGCCGGCGTCCGCGACGAGGGCACGGTAGGCCATCGGGCCTTCGACGTACCGCCAGCGCAGGTAGCGCGCGCTGCGGGCCGTCCGGTAGCCATCCCCTGTCCGCAGGCGGGCGAGCAGCTCGTCGATGACCGGCTCGCCGTCGAGCACCTCGGCTGCCGGGACCCCGAAGGCCACGGGCTGCGACCAGAGGTCGGACGGCACCCGCGCCCGGAGGGTGGTGAGCGGTGCCGTGACAGCGAGGAAGCGAACCCGCAGGGGGAGCCTGCCGAGCTCCTCCCAGCCCATCTTGAGGTACCCGGGGCGGCTCTGGTCGTTCGGGGTGTTGAAGACGAACGCCACACCGTCGTCCGTCAGGCATTCGACTCCGTGCATCGTGAGGCGCGAGAACAGCCCGCGCCCCCGGTGCGACGGCGCGGTCGCCGTGTCGACCGCCCGCACCGCGCGCACGACGCCCCCCGCGGCGTCGCGCAGCTCCCAGCGCATGAACGCACGGAACCCGACCACCTGCGCCTCTTCACAGGCGACCCAAGCCGCGGAGGGGCCGAAGCAGCCGAGTCGGTGCTTCCAGCGGAACAGTGCCCTGAAGTCCTCGTCGAGCTTCCATCCCAGGGACTCGGCGAGGAGCGCGAGCACCGCCGGTTCGTCGGCATCGGTGTAGGGCCGCAGCTCCACGACCCCTACTCCGCCGCGGTCCACGCCTGCAGCATCAGGACCGCCCACAGGCGCGGGCCGTGGTTGCCGCGTCCTGCCAGGTGGTCCGCCCAGGTCGCGCGCACCGCCTGGACGTCCAGCCCGCCGAGCCCCGCCAGCGCTGCCGGTGCGAGAAGGTCCTCGGTCCAGGAGCGCAGGGGTCCGCGCAGCCACTGGTCCATCGGCGGGTCGAACCCCATCTTCGGGCGATCGGTGAGCGCCGGAGGGACGTGGCGTGCGAGCAGCTGGCGCAGCGCGACCTTGCCCTTCCCACCGGCGACCTTCGCGTGGAGCGGCAGTCTCGCGGCCAGCTCGACCACGCGATGGTCCAGCAGGGGCGGCCGCACCTCCAGGCCGACCGACATGCTGGCCCGGTCGACCTTGGTGAGCATCTGCTCGGGCAGGGTCTGGAGGCCGTCGAGGAACGCCATGCGCAGCGCCGGGTCCAGCGGTGTCCGCGAGGCCGGGAACTCCTGTCGCCAGCGGGCGCCCACCGGAGGCTCGCTCCACACGGCATCCAGGGCGCGGTACGCGGCATCGACATCGTCGGCGCGCAGCATCCGCGCCAGCTTGTGGGCCTTGTCGCCGACGTGCGGCACGTGGCGAAGCGGCGCAGGTGCGAGGGCGGCCATGCGATCCCAGCGCGCGGGTCTCACGCTGAGGAGCCCCCGCGCCGCGAGGGAACGTGCCGGGCGGGGGATGCGGCGCAGTCGCCGGAGCGCGGCCGCGCCGGCGACGTACCGGTTGTAGCCGACGAAGACCTCGTCGCCGCCGTCGCCGGACAGAGCCACCGTGACGTGCCGGCGGGCGAACTCGCTCATGAGCATCGTCGGGAGCATCGCCGGGTCGGCGAACGGCTCGTCGTACGCGCGCGGCAGTCGCGGGACGGCGTCGAAGACGTCCTCGGGACGCAGCCGGACCTCGTAGTGGTCCGTGCCGAGGTGGGCGGCGACCTTGCCCGCAGCGGTCGCCTCGTCGAACGGGGAGTCAGGCATCGCGACCGTGAACGTGGTGACCGGACGGCTGGCGGCCCGTTGCATGAGCGCGACCACCAGCGAGGAGTCGATCCCGCCCGAGAGGAAGGCCCCCAGCGGGACGTCGGCGGCCATCCGCCGGGCGACTGCGTCCGCCAGGAGGTCGTGCAAGGCCTCGAGGTCGTCTCCGGCATCGCGCGCGGGGCGCGGCTCGGGATACGCCCAGTAGCTGGTCGGTCCGTGGACCTGCCCGTCCCGGATCCGCAGCACGGTCGCGGGCGGGAGCTTCGCGACCCCCTCGTAGACGGCCAGCGGATGGGGGATGTAGGAGAGCTCGAAGTACGCCGCCAGTGCCTGGGGGCTGAGGCCGAGGCGCCCCGGCCAGAGCGCGCGGAGCGCGCGCGGCTGCGAGGCGAACGCGAAGCACCCGTCCAGCGTGGCGTAGTACAGCGGCTTCTCGCCCAGACGGTCGCGGGCGAGGGCGAGCTCCCGCGCGTGGTGGTCGTAGGCGGCGAAGGCGAACATCCCGTTGCAGCGCTCGACCGTCTCCTCGACGCCCCAGGTGGCCACCGCCGCGAGCAGCACCTCGGAATCGCCGGTCGTGCGGAAGTCCCAGACATCCGTGAGCTCGGATCGGAGCTCCCGGTAGTTGTAGATCTCGCCGTTGAAGCAGAGCGTCCACCGCTGATCAGGGCTGTGCATCGGCTGGTCGGAGCGCTCGTCGAGGTCCAGGACGCGCAGGCGGCGGTGTCCGAGCGCCAGGCCGTGCTCGGCCAGCACGTACGTCGAGCCGGCATCGGGGCCCCGGTGCGCAAGGGCGTCTGCCATGCGTTCGGCGGCACCGCGCAGCTCATCGGCGCGCAGGTCGGGGGTGAGCACACCAGCGATGCCACACATCGGCCAGACTCCCGACCCTCCCCGACGACCCCGTCGGTGGCCCAGCATACAATCCTCGACTCGGGCGCCCCACGGGGTCGGACAAGGGGCGGGATGAGGCAGTGGGCTCGCAGGTCTCAGTGCTGTGGCTGATCAAGGGCCTCGGCCCGGGTGGTGCCGAGCAGCTCCTGGCCTCCATCGCGGGGGTGCGCGATCGCGAGCGGCTGCGGTACTCCGCCGCGTACCTGCTGCCCTGGAAGTCCCACCTCGTCCCCAAGCTCGAAGCCCACGGAGTCCCCGTGCAGTGCCTCGACGCACGTCACCTGCTGCAGGTGGGGTGGATCCGGCGGCTGCGCCGCCTGGTCCTCGACGAGCGGATCGACATCGTGCACATGCACAGCCCGTCGGTGGCGGCCCTCGCCCGGCCCGCACTGCGCGCGCTGCCCGCCGCGCGCCGACCGCGGCTCTACAGCACCGAGCACAACGTGTGGTGGAGCTACGCGACCCCGACGCGGTGGTTGAACGCCGCGACGCTCCCCCTGGAGGACGGGCAGTTCGCCGTGTCCGAGGAGGTCCTCGCGAGCGTCCACCCCCGTTTGCGCCGACGTATGCAGGTTGTCGTCCACGGCGTCGACCAGGGCGACATCGCCGCCGCCCGCGCCGACCGCGCTGCGGTCCGCCGTGAGCTCGGCGTCCCGGACGACCACGTCGTCATCTGCACGGTCGCGAACTTCCGCGCGCAGAAGAACTACCCCTTCCTGCTGCGAGCCGCGCAGCGCACGTTGGCGCGCCACGAGGGCGTGAGCTTCTGGGCAGTGGGGCAAGGCCCTCTCGAACCGGAGATCCGTCAGCTGCACGGCGAGCTGGGGCTCGGTGACAGGTTCCGGCTCCTGGGGTACCGGCAGGACGCGATGTCGATCCTCGCGGCCAGCGACGTGTTCGTGCTGGCTTCGTCGCATGAGGGTTTCCCGGTCGCGTTGATGGAGGCGCTCGCCGTCGGCGTGCCGGTCGTGGCCACCCACGTGGGCGGCATCCCTCAGGCCGTGCGGCAGGGCGTCGAGGGCTACACCGTCCCGGTCGACGACCTGGACGCGCTGGCGGGACGCCTGTCGGAGCTGATCGAGGATCCGGAGCGACGCGGCGCGATGGCCCAGGCGGCGCGCCGGCGCGGGGAGATGTTCGACATCGTCCAGGCCACACGGGCGCTCGAGCACGTGTACCTCTCCGGCCTGACACCTGGCTCCGCGATGGGCTAGCCTGGAGTTCCTCCGAAGCCGGCCGCGGGCAGGTGGGCGATGGAGATGAAGCCAGCGCGCCGCACCCTTTCGGCTGAACGTCGGCCTGTACGCGGGCGGGGGCGAGCGTTTGACATCAGGCGAAGGAGCGGGTCTTGCGACAGGTCAGGGTCGAGCGCCGATTCAGGACTTCGGAGGCGGCAGTTGGCTGAGGCCGTGTTCGTCTTGGGCGCGATCAAGACCGGAACCTCGTCGCTCGTCGGGGCGATGAACACCCACCCCGATGTGTTCATACTCTATGAAGCAAACCTGTTCTCCGCAGAACTGAGCAGTCGCGGCCGTGAGTTCCTTGGCCGCGAACCGAGTGCACGCCCCTTCTTCGGTCCACAGACCGACGTGCACTACGAGGGTCTTGCCGATCACCTGCGCGCGAAGGGCTACGACTATCGCGTCATCGGTGACAAGATCCCGGGACTCAGCCTGGACCTCCTGGCCGCGTGTGAGCAGCACCGAATCGTCTATGCGGTGCGGGACCTGCGGACTTGGCTCGTCAAGCGGCAGGTGCGAGAGCTGTATGCGACCGACGAGAACCTCGTCCCAGCGGCCGTCCTCTACACGACGCACTTCCTGCGCAGTCGCCTCGCGCCCTTCGTCCTGCACCTTCCGATGGAGGACTTCGTCACCAACAACGCGTCGGCGGTCGCAAGGATTGCAGACTTCATCGAGTGCCCCGGACTGCGAGAGTCTGCGGTGGATTGGTGGGATAGCTACCGCTACTCTGAAGGGGACCCCAAGAGCTACATCGATTGGTGGGGTCCACACGCCTCATCGAGAACTCGTCCCGCGGTGCTGGACACTCATGTGGATATCACGGAGCGAGGGGTGCTGACCGAAATCCTAGGATTGTTCGATGCGCACTACCGTGCCCTCGATCAGCCAGCAGATCGGGCGCAGATCGAGCGTGATCTCGGCAAGCTCCGGCAGCTTGCTCACGAACACCAACCGCTCGCCGACGCCTACCAGTCCGTGACGACCACATCGCTGAACCGCTCGAAAGCAACGGCCAGAGTGGGCCGCCGGATCCGACGACTCATGGCATGCGTGTGAATCCTGTGTCTGAGCGATGCCCATGAAGTGGGAGCTCGAGGCTGTCAGCTCGTGCCCGCTGTGCGGCGGCGTCGAGCAGGACGCGTGGAGCTCGACCGCTGTCGAGGTGCCCGCGGTCCGGTGCCCCGACTGCGCGCTGGTCTACAACACCAGGCGGCTGACGCTCGGAGCGGCGGATGCCTACTACGCCGCGTTCAACGCGCGACGTGACGCCGACAGCACGGAGATGCTGGCCAGGCGCAGGGCCATGTACGAGCTCGACCGGCGCTTCCTCGCGCACTTCGCGTCGCCGGGCCCGCTGTTGGACTACGGGTGCGGTTCCGGGGAGTTCGTCGCCGGGCTGGGCACGCACGCCCGGCGCAGCGGGTACGACGTCGACGCGCACGCGGTCGCATCGGCCCGTCGGCGCTGGCCCGTCGTCGAGTTCGACACCGATCTGACGACCCTGGCGCACCGGGCGGGACCCTTTGCGACGGTCGTCTTCCGGGGGACGCTGCAATACGTGCGGGACCTGGGCGCGATCCAGCGGACGGTCACGACGCTGCTCGACCGCGACGGGCTCGTCGTGCTCCTCGCCACGCCGAACTCCGACGCGCCCCTCGCCGACCTGCTCCGTGAGCGGTGGGTCCTCCACAACACGCTCGAGCACCTGGTGACGTTCAACCTCTCGTCGGTCGCCCGCCTCTTCGACGGCTTCGACATCGAGTACGTCGACTTCCCCTACGTCGGCACCCCGTACGAGGACCGCGCCGAGGACCTGCGCCGCTTCGTCGCCGTGTGCAAGGGCGACCTCTCCGACACCCGCTTCCCGTTCTGGGGCTCGATGATGAGCGTCGTGCTGCGCCGGCGGTCCCGAGGTCGCGGCGCTCAGGGCGCTTCGGCCAGGACGACGACGCCGGCGTCCGCCAGGCGCTCGAGCACCGCGGCCACGTCGCCGGCGTAAGCGCCGATGCGGTCCGCGAGCGCGACGATGTCGGGCTCGTCGATGTAGGCCAGGACGTTCTGGATGAGACGGACCTCCGCGAGGGGCTCGCGCGCCCCCAGCGAAGGGTAGAGACCTCGACGTCCCAGCTGCGGCTCGCCGACGAACGGGACGTGCCAGCGCCGGCTGGCCTCGACGAGCTCCAGACTGGTCCGCAGCACCTCGTACGTGCCGGCCAGCCCCACGGGCGTGATCTTCGTCAGGTCGTCCAGCGAGGTGTGGTACTCCGGGTAGGTCCCGTACATCGAACGCATCACCGAGACGACGGGGAGATCCGCGTTCGGCGAGCAGTACTGGCGCTCGTCGCTGCGACGGTCCAGGAAGGTGTAGGAATCGAAGTCGCCGGCCAGGTGGGTGAGCACGTGCCGCGAGACGCGGTCCGCGAGCGTGTCGCCACTCCGGGACGGCATGAACGACCACGCGTCCTCGTCGCCGCAGCAGTTCACCACCCACCCGGCGATCAGACGTTGGCGCAGCCGGTCGAGGTGCCGGCTCAGGTACACCAGCGCCCCGATGGTCTCGGGCCCGAAGTACACGCGGTACGTGAAGCGCCGCCGCCGTTGCAGCAACCAGCGGGCGAGGGCCAAGGTGACGACCGGCCCCGAGAGCTCGTTGTTGGCCATCGACGGGTGGCACACGTACGTGGAGAGGAGCACCTCGGTCTCCTCCTCGCCCGGGAGCACGATGTCTGCGTAGGTGAGGCTCCCCGGCGCGAGCGTGCTGTCGATCACGGCGCGGTACCGCCCCGGCCGCAGCGCAGCGCGCTGGGAATCCGCCAGGCAGAAGCCCCAGCGGCGCTGGTAGTAGGACGTCACGTACGGGATGGCGTCGGGTTGCCCGGGGAGCGAGTGCAGGTGCGGCTGCAGCTCCTCCAGCGTCATCACGGCGTCGACCGGCTCCGAGTACCCGACGACGTGCAGGTTGTGGGCTTGGAAGTCGATGATCCGGTGGCCGGTCTCGTCCGCGACATACGCGTCGCGGATGTTCCACTCGTCGGGGACCGTCCAGTCGAACGCGCGGGTGCCGGTCGGCACCTCGTGCAGCTCGAGCCCGGGGAGGAGTCCCTGCAGGTACTGCAGCGTGGTCCGCACCCCGTCACCGGTCAGGCTGCGGCACAGCGGGTACAGGTCCCGCGCCCATCCGTACATCTCCGCGCCGACATCGGGCATGACGCGGGCTAGGGCTCGAGGTCGTCCAGAGACAGCATCGTGTCACGTGGCAGCGATCTGGCCGCACGCCGACCAAGCACGCGGCCCACGTCTCCGGGAGGGATCCCTGTGCCGGGCCGCTTGTATCCGAGGTCGTCGGCCGTGAGCGCAGTGCCCTGCTCGACGTCTCGCTCGAGCACGATGGAACGCCGGGCGTTGGCGCGGGCCGGCAGCTCGGACTCGTGCACCTCGATGGCGGGACGTCCGCGCAGGGTCGCGGTCCGATCGCAGGTCCGTACGAGCTCGGCGAGCTCGGCCGGATCGACGCTCATGGCGTGGTCGGGCACGTCCGGCAGCGCCTTGTCGATCGTGTAGTGCTTCTCGATGCAGACGCCGCCGAGCGCCGCGGCCAGCGCACCCCCGGCCGTCCCCAGGGTGTGATCGGACATGCCGATGAGGTAGGGGTCGAACACGCGCCGGAACTCCTCGATGCGCGCGAAGTGGCCGTCCTGGTCCGGCGTGGGGTAGGTGAGCGTGCACACCAGCAGCACAAGGCGGTCAGGCCCGTAGCCAAGCCACTCGATCGCCCGGCTGATCTCGTCGCGCTCCGCCGCGCCGGTCGAGAGCAGGACCGGCTTCCCGGTGGCGGCCACCGCCTCCAGGAGCGGGCGGTGGGTGATATCGGCGGAGGCGATCTTGTAGAGGGGTGCTCCGATGGACTCGAGCGCGTCGACGGCCGGCAGGTCGAAGGGGGTGGCGAAGAAGACGATCCCGAGCTCGTCGCACGCCTTCGCGATCGCTCCGTACTCGTCGTAGTCCAGGTGGTCCGACAGCTTGAACGCCTCGAACTGCGTCGCCGTGCCGATCGCGTCGTCCCAGTACTTGGGTGACTCGCGCACGCTGAGCGTTTCCGCCTTGTACAGCTGGTACTTGATCGCCCACGCGCCGGCCTCGGCCGCGAGACGGGCCATCTCGATGGCCCGCTCCACGGAGTTGTTGTGGTTGGCTCCGGCTTCCGCGACGACGCGGCACGCACCGGCCCTCAGCGGCTCGGCGCCCTGGACCTCGACCTCGATGCTCACACGGCTCTCCTTCTTGCTCATCCCTCGCGCAGGAGGTCACGGAGGCGGCCCGCGATGCGCTCGCCGCCCAGCAGGTCAATCGATCTGCGCAGCCGCTCGCTCAGCTCGCTCCGCAGCGCGTAGTCCGCAAGCAGTCGGCGTACCACGGCCAGCACATGGGTGTCATCGACCAGGGGCGCCACTCCCAGGAAGATCGTGCCCGTGTCGAGGCCCAGGTGCGCGTGCGTCGCCTCCCGCGCGCTCTGGGCCACCACGACCACCGGCGTGCCGGTGGCCGCCGCCTCATAGACGGTCCGCCCGGCCGCCGTGAGGATGAGGTCGGCCTCCATCATCTCGGCTGCCATGCTCTTGGTGTGCCGACGCACCGCGCAACCCGCGGGGAACTCGGCGAGCGCGGCACCCAGTCCGACGATCACGACGATCTCGGCCTCGACGGCGCCGTGGAGGAGCCTGGCGAAGCGCGCAGCCAGGCCTCCGGGATCGGTGCCGCCGAAGGTGATGAGGATCCGCTCGGGATCCTCGCGCACGCGCTTGGGGGGCAGGTCGCGGAACTCGCCGCGCAGCGTGGCCCATCTGGACCCGTAGGCGACGTTGTGGGCGAGGTCGTCGACCGGGTACAGCGCGTTGACCGTCCAGTTCGCCAGTCGCGCGCCGGGGCCGAGGTCCTCGACGTTGACCACCATGTACCCGGCCGACCGTTCCACCAGCACCTCGGCCTCGGTCGTGTCGAGCACGTCGTTGACGACGAGGTTGCGGCCCGGGCCGCGGAGCTCCTCCAGATCCGCCTTGAGCGACGTCTCGTGGTGGAAGCAGTAGCCCCGCCTGGTGAGGAGCTCCCCCACGAACGGGTCGCAGTCGACCAGCAGCCAGCGCAGGCGTTGGTCACCCAGCTCCTCGGCGAGCTGGAGGCAGTGGTAGAGGTGTCCCGAACCGACGACCGCATTGGCGCGGATGCGGAACACGATCGTCGCCTGCTCGATGCGGCGGCGGGCGGCTTCCAGGTCGTCGAGGCTGTCGATGTCGAGCGCCTCGTCGGCTGGCAGCTCGAACAGGACGTGGCGGTCGCCCACCATGGCGCGCCGCTCGCGCAGGACGGGGGCGTCGATCAGCTGGATCGCCCCGTTCTCGCGGACCACGCGGTTCTTGGCGAACTGGCGGTTGACCCGCGCCGCGAACAGGGGACGGGCCGACCTCAGGTCATCGGCCTCGTCGTACCACAACAGGTGGGTTTCCCGGACGACCGACATCAGGGAGTCGGCGTCACCGGCGCGGAACTTCTCGACTGCCCGGCGGATGGAGTCGGCGGTCCGCAGCGGTGAGGTCGGTTGGTAGACCGCCACGATGCCGTGCCAGTCCAGCTCGTCGGCGACGTGGCTCGCCACCGCGGCGATGGTCGCGTCGTCGGCAGCCAGCGCCTCGGGCCGCGGCAGGGCCTCGTAGCCGTGGAGCTGCGCCCATTGCAGGATCTCGTCGTCATCGCTGGAGACCACGACGCGGTCCGCGGTGCCCGAGGACGCCACCGCGGCGAGTGTGTGCCAGATGAGCGGCCGGCCGCCCAGGAGGCGCATGTTCTTGCGGATCACGCCCTTGCTGCCGCCGCGCGCGGGCACGATCGCGAGGATGGGCTGCTCGTCGCTCACGACGGTCAGGTGACCGGGGCCATGTCGGTCACGCGGATGCCGGCGGCGAGGTGACGGAGGCGTTCGGCCGCCCCCGCGACCAGGCCCTCCCAGCCGCTGTCGGAGTGCCGCGCGGACTCGTCATCCCACGGCCCGAGGAAGGTGTGGTGCTCGACGAACTCGTCGACGAAGGCCTGGAGCAGCCCAAGGTCGGCTCGGAAGTCGTGCGCCGCCGCGTCCGCGATGGCCGACTCGCAGTCGGCGACGGTGCTGGCCAGTGTGACCCCGGGAGCCCGGCCGTAGAACGGATAACCGAACGCGATCACGAACCGGCCGCACAGGAGAGCCTCCCAGCCGGCCGACCCGGCGATGGTGGCCACGATCGCGGCGCGCTCGATCAGCTCGGCAGATGGGAAGTCCACCGGCGCCAGGTCCACGTGCTCCAGGGCGGTGAGCTCCTCGTAGAAGGTGGTCCCACGTGCGCGCGGCCATTCGCGGCCGTACTTGAGCATCTGCGGGTGCTCCTTGACCGCGATGCGCCATCCCTCCGGCAGCGCGCTGTGGAGCAGCCTGACGGCGTTCACCTGGTGGTACATGAGGCCGCCCGCAGGCAACGTGGTGGCCTCGGGCTGGTAGTGGAGGGGGAAGTAGATCGTGGGCGTGGTGAACGAGGGCACGCGCGCCGCGCCCCGGTAGGCCTCCTTCGTGCGCGTGATCAGACGGCGGGTCCGCACGTTGAACTGCTTGCGCTTCCACTGCGTGATCGGCGTGTCGGGAACGACCCGCGGGAAGCGCGGCTCGTAGGGCCGGAACACGTTGGCCATGCGCCCCAGGACGCCCGGCAAGGAGCTGCGGAACTGCAGCTGGCGATCGAGTGCGTCCATGTCCCGCTCCTGCGGGATTATCTCGCGGGCGTAGTACGACGCGTTCGTCGGCAGGCGGATCGGGTCGTCCGCGGCGTGGCGCTGTGCCGCGTCGGCCACCTCGCGCACCCGCGCGCGTGGTGGCCCGCCCATGTGCTCGATCGAGGGCTTCAGCACGAGCCGGTCGGCCAGCAGCGTGCGCTCGACGATCGCCGTGGTGATTCCCCGCTCCCGGCACAGTGCGTGGAGCAGGTAGTCCCAGCACCGGTGGGGGTCCCCGTGGATGACCACGAGGTCGGGACGGCGCTCGCGGATGAGGGTGTCCCAGATCTCGACATGGCGCAGGTAGATCGAGCGCATGGCCATGGCCGAGGCTCCGGTCCAGTTCGCGCGGTCGAGCATCGCGATGGCGCTGCCTTCGTACGGCCGGAGCTCCGCCAGGGTGTCCGCCCCGACTCCCCGGAACGCGCGAGGGTCTTCCTCGGGCCACGCTCCGGCCCAGGCGTCCAGCAGGTTGTAGGCGAGGGCGCGGGGGAGCTGCTCGCGGACCCCGTCGAGGAACCGGGGCCGCGTCGCGAGGAGCGACACCTCGAGGTCCACCCCGTCGATGGCGGCCACCGCATCGATCAGGGAGCGTTGCGAGAGGACGAAGAATGCCCTCGGCAGGCGAGCCCGGTTGGTCACGGCGCGGTCGACGACCCGAGGCGCTGGGCTTTGTGCAGCTCGCGGTAGTGCCCTCCGGGCAGCTCCAGCAGGTCGGCCGCAGGACCTTGCTCGACGACCCTGCCGGCGTGGAGCACGAGGATCCGGTCGGCGTCCTCCAGGGTCGACAGCCGATGCGCGATGGAGATGATCGTGGTGTGCTGCTTGAGGTCCCGGATCGCGTCCTGGATCACGCGCTCCGACGGTCCGTCCAGTGAGCTGGTGGCCTCGTCCAGGATGAGCAGCGTGGGTTCGTGAACCAGCGCGCGGGCGAAGCACACGCGCTGCCGCTCGCCGCCGGACAGGGCGGAGCCCATGTCACCGACGACCGTGTCGTACCCGTCGGGGAGGGCGGTGATGACGTCGTGGATGTGCGCCATCCGCGCCGCCCTCTCGATCTGCTCGTCGGAGACGTCACGCAGGAAGGCGATGTTCGCTCTCACGGTGTCGTTGAAGAGGAAGGCCTCTTGCGGCACGTAGCCGATCTGCCGAAGCCAGGGCTCCTCGGCGATGTCCTCCAGGGCGTGCCCGTCCACGGAGACCGTCCCCCGGACCGGCGCCAGGAGACCAAGCAGGAGGGCGACGAAGGTCGACTTCCCCGCTCCGGATGCGCCGACGACGCCCAGGAACTCGCCGCGCGCGATCGTGAGGCTCACGTCGGTCAACACCGGTATGTCCGACCGGCCGGGGTAGGCGTAGTCGACGCCCGCGAACGAGATCGCGGACGAGAAGGCGACCGGGCGGGCATCGCCGGCCACCGAGCGCTCCCGGTGGCGATCGAAGTCCTTGAGCGTGCGGACGATCTCACCGAGCGCTGGCATCCGCTCCGCCAGTCCGCCCACCTCGCGCAGCTGCTTGGCGCGCGTCGAGACGCGCAGGAGGAGCGCCATCACGACGCCGACCTCGGCGGCATCCGCGCCGCTGCCGCTGGCGATCGCGATGATCGCCAGCAGCGCCAGGAGGAGCAGCAGCTCCGGGACGACGGCCAGGATCGCGTTGTACCGGGACGCGCGGAGCATCGCGTCGGCTTCCCGCTGCGCGTACCCCCCGACCTGCTCGCGGGCCTGCTCCAGGACGGCCGTGGTCCGCAGCGCCTTGTAGCCCTGCAGGTACTCACGCACCGCATCGAGCAGGTGTGCTGACTGCCGGACGATCTTCTGACCCTCCCGACGCATGCGGGGTGCGAAAAGCGCGATCGCGACGATCGAGATGCCGAGCAGTGCCAGCGCGGTCAGGGTCAACGACAGCGACACCGCGAGCGAAGTCAGGATGAGCGCGAGCACGTAGATCACGTTGTTGACCTGCATCATCCCGGTGCGCAGGAGGGAGACCGCGTCGGTGACCTGGCGCGTGATGGTGTTGATCAGCAGGCCCGTGCGGCGGGTCAGCAGGTAGTCCCAGCGGGCGCGGGAGTAGGAGTAGAAGAGGCGCTGCACCAGGTTCACGTGCACGCGCCGCAGCGTCCTGGTCGTCGTCATGGCGCTGGCGTAGGCGAGCACGGTCTTGGCGGTAAACAGCAGCCCGATGAAGACACAGAGCGTGAGCGAGTTCAGCGGTAGACCAACCGCGTCGAACAGGTTGCGGATCAGCGCGCTGAACCCGTCGTCTCCGGGACTCCCCGAGACCACCGTCTCGATCATGGGCAACAGGGCCGCGAGGCCCAATCCCTCGAGGAGCCCGGACGCCGACGTCAGGGCAGCAGAAGCGACAAGCTTCAGACGATGGCCCGCCAACAGCTGCGAGGCAGTCCGCAGCCGGCCCAGCCTTCCACTCATCGCTGCGCTCTTGTCACGACCCGAGTCCGTTCAACTCTGATCCCCTTCGAGTCGCATTCGGCCACCCCACCAACCGAGTGCGGTGTGCCCATAGCATGATACGGACCTGACGCACGAGGAGAGACGATGGGGGGGAGCACACCCAAGTCGATGGCGGCTGCGCTCGCCCCGGCGTGGGGGACGGTGCGCCCCACGCTCGCGCGCCTGTCTCCGAACGCGCGACGGTACCAGCGCTTCCTCAGCGAGCTCCCGCTGGACCCGGACAGGCTGCCGTCGCGCCTGCCTGAGGCCGGCGCCCTCGACTACGTCATGTGCGGGTGTCCTCGCACCGGCACCACGCTACTCGCGGCCGCCCTGCACCAGCCGCCGGCGGCCATCACCGTGATGGAGCCGTGGGACGGGATGCGCCTGCCCCCGCACGCGCTCTTCACGTCCTTGCGCGAGGAGATCGCCTCGACGGGGGAGCTGCGGCGTGGTCGGCTCGACCTCGACGCCCTCGAGGCGGACGGTGAGGTGGCGTGGTGCCAGGAAGGCGCCATCGTGCGGCGCCTCACCCCGGCCGAGCCGTTCGTGCTGGGCGTCAAGTGGACCGGCTGGTGGCGGTTCATCGATCGCATGCCCGCGACGAAGTTCCTGGTCTGCCTCCGGCATCCCGCCGAGGTCGTCGCGTCCTTCCGGGACGCGGGGGGGCGGGTGGCCCAGGGACTGCAGTACGACACGGCCTTCAACCGCACGCTCAACCGCGAGCTGGGGCAGGTCCGCGATGTCGAGGAGCGCCGCGTTCGCCTGTTCGAGTACGTCCACACCCGGTTGCTGCCGCTGCTGGAGCGTCCCAACGTCCTGGCCGTGAGATACGAGCGGTGGGCCCTCGACGCCGACGGCCTGCTCGCGGAGATCGGCGAGTTCCTCGGCCACGCGTTCGGCCCGCCGCCGGTCCGCATCCGGCCCGGTCGCGAGCCCCGCCTGAGTCCACGCGAGCGCGAGCTCCTCGTCCGGCACTGCTCGAC
Organism: Euzebyaceae bacterium; assembly: GCA_963829805.1. Lineage (GTDB taxonomy): Bacteria > Actinomycetota > Nitriliruptoria > Euzebyales > Egibacteraceae > CAWHJR01. The sequence goes on along the minus strand of CAWHJR010000002.1, from coordinate 3,883,410 downwards.
GGCTGCCGCGTTGGGCTATCCGCTGGCGGGGTAGTGCGGGTCCTCCACGTCATCGACGGGCTCGGCACGGGCGGTGCCGAGCGCTCGCTCGCCGAGATCCTTCCGCACCTCGACCAGGCCGGCATCGAATCGACGCTGTGCGCCCTCCACCGGCGTGGGCGTGGCGTCGAGCCAGGCCTGCTCGCAGCCGGCTACGACGTGCGGTTCGCGGCGTCGGCCCACCTCGCCGGTCGCGTCGTTGAGCTCCGTCGGGTCGTGCGCGAGCGCGCCCCCGACGTGGTGCACACCTGCCTGTTCTCGGCCAACCTCGCGGGCCGGCTCGCCGTCGCCGGGCGGGTGCCGGTCCTGACGAGCCTGGTCAACACCTCCTATGACCGTGTGCGCCGGCGCGATCCGAACGTGCGCGGGAGCTCGCTGACGCTGGTCCGGGCCGTCGACCTGGCGACGTGGCGCCTGACGACGCACTTCCACGCCATCACGCGGGCCGTCGCGGAGGCTGCCCAGGATGCGCTCGGCATCCCGGCCGCACGCGTCACGGTGATCGAGCGCGGCCGCGACACAGCGAGGCTCGGTGAGCCGTCGCCCGCTCGGCGCCACAGCGCGCGGGCTGCGCTCGAGGTGCCCGCGGGGGCGTCCCTGGTCGTGACCGCGGGTCGCCAGGACTTCCAGAAGGGCCAGGACGTCCTGCTGGAGGCTGCTGCCGAGCTGCGTCACCGTGTCCCCGGGCTCGTGGTCTTCGTCTGCGGCCGTGACGGCGGAGCCACCGCGGCCTTGCGGACGCAGGTGGAGCGACTCCGGCTCGGCGACACCGTGCGGTTCCTGGGCCACCGCGACGATCTGCCTGAGATCCTCGCGGCCGCCGACATCTTCGCCTTCCCATCGCGGTACGAGGGCCTGGGTGGTGTGCTCCTGGAGGCGATGGCCCTCGCCCTTCCGATCGTGGCCAGCGACGTCCCGGCCGTCCGCGAAACGGTCGACGAGGGCTGCAACGCCTCCCTGGTCCCGCCCGGCCACCCGGAGCCGTTGGCGGCGGCGCTGGCGGACCTGCTCGCAGACCCGGACCGCCGTGGAGCGTTCGGGGCTCACAGCCGGCGACGCTTCCTCGAGCACTACGCGATGGACGTCATCGCGCGGCGCATGGTGGGGCTCTACGCGTCGGTGGCCTCGGGGTAGGTGGACGACGCCCAGGTGCGGATGTCAGCGTCCCGCGCCGGTGGCTACCGCGGCAGCGGCAGGCTTCTGCAGGCCTCCGCTGCACGCCACGACGCCCGTGGACACGCTGCTCGCGCCCGGGAACCGGTTGCCCCGCACTTCGCCGCACGTACCTGCCAGGAACTCGATCGGGGTGCCCACGTCCTTGCCGGTGAAGGTCTGGTGCGCGCCCTCGACCAGGACGTGGGTGACCCCGCCGATGCGGTAGGCCGGCGCATGGTTGGTGGCCGTCTCGGACCGGTTGTTGGTGAAGCGGTAGCGCGATCGCTGACTCTCAGACGTGCCGGAGACGGCGGACCAGTTCAGACCGGAGACGAGGTTGCCTTCGAAGATCACGTCTTCGACCACCGCGCCCGTCCCGAGGTTGGCGAAAATCCGGTTGGTGATCGGCGCCACGAAGTGTCCGTTGCGCACCGTCACCCTCCGCACGGCCCACGCCAGCTGCGGCTCGATGTCGACCGCGGAGCGCGCGACCCGCGTCATCGAGAAGGCCTCGAAGGCGATGTCCTCACCCTGGTCGACGGAGAAGCCCTGGCGCCCTGCGCCTGAGAACACGCCGCCACGCACGGTCACCCGCAGCGACGCGTCCGTGACCGCGACGAAGTCCCCCCAGACGTCCGTGGCTGTGACGTTCTCGAGCAGCACGTTGCGGGCGTTGGATACGGAGAAGCCGTGCTGGGCCTCGAGCGCTGCGCTGTAAGCGACCGAGGTGTTCGGGCCGCGGACGTTGAGACCGCGGACCGTGATGTCCTGGCCGCGCTCGATGCGCAGGTGGGCACGATGCCGGGGCCAGACGTCCGTCTTGCCGTCGTACGGCGCGACGCCAGAGCCGTCCGTGGTCGCGACGAGCGATGCGCCGTTGCCCAGCAGGAGGAGCCCGATGCGGTCGACGAGCCGGACCGTCCCCTCGGCGCGGTACGTGGCGGTCGGAGGGAACACCACGGTCGCACCCCGAGGGAGCGAGGCGAAGAACGCGTTCAGGTCGTTCGTGACGTCGATGAGGCCGGTCGGGTCGATCCCGGCCGGGACGGCGATGGGGCCTACGGGCCCAGCGCTCGCGGTCCCCGGCATGAGCAGCGTCAGGAGCAGCAACGATGCCATGAGCAACTTGCGCATGGTTTGAGCCTACAGTGCGCGACCCCAGGGTAACCCCCTGTGCGATCGGGCCGGACTCAGGCGGGCGTCAGGTCAGTCGTCGTTCACGATCGTCGCCGTCGCAGTCCCATCGGCGATCGTCGCGCCTGACGGCGCCGACAGCGTGACCACGAAGGTCTCGTTCGGCTCCGAAACCATGTCGCCCCGTACGGTGACGATGAAGACCTGGCTCGTCGAGCCAGAGGGGATCGTGACCGTCGCGCTGCGCGCTGTGTAGTCAGCGGGCGCCGTCGCGGTGCCGTCGGAGGTCGTCGCGGTCACCGTGACCGGCGCCGCGGCCGGTGCGGAGAGCGACACGAGGAGGCTCAACGAGCGGGTCCCCTTGTTCCCCTCGGCCCCACTGGCGTCGCCGATCGAGACGGTCACCGGACCGCCTCCGCCGCTGTCGTCGTCGCCGATCAGCCCGGTGGCCTGCGCGTCGGCGAGCGTGGCGCCCGACGGGGACACCAGCGTGACAAGGAAGGTCTCGTCGAGCTCCTGGGCAGTGTCCCCGACGACCGAGACGGTGATGGTCTTCGCGGTCTCGCCCGGCGCGAACGTCAACGTGCCGGAGGTCGACAGGTAGTCCGCCCCCGCTGTGGCCTTCCCCATCCCCTTGGACGTCGAGGTGGCGTAGGCGACCGTGACGCTCGTCGTCGACGACGACGAGAGCGTCACGCCGAACGTCATCGGCGTCGTGCCGGTGTTGCCCTCGACGACCGTGCCGTCGGCCACGGCGAGCGTGGGGAGCGAACCGCCGCCGCCCGAGCTGAGCGTGTACGTGCGCACGGGCGAGCTCGAAGGGTTCCCGGTTGACTGCTGCTGGTTGGTGATCACTGCCAGGGAGCGGACGCAGCCCGCAGTCGAGAAGGTCGTCAAGGTCGTCGACGCGCCCGCGCCCACGACGGCGGGAAGCGGCGACCGCACCAGCTGCGTGCCGGTGTCGCACACGGCGCTCGCTCGCAGGGACCCGCCTGACGACGTGTTGGTGAGGGTGAGCGGGTACGTCCCCGCGGGCAGCGTCACCCAGCTCGCCGCGTAGTCGTCCTCGACCGACCCCGAGAACGACCCGCCGGCCGACCCGATCGCCCCCTGCACGGGTGGAAGCCCGCCGGCGTTCGCGATGAACGCGGTGGCTTCCTCGAAGCAGGCCGGAAGGACGTAACCGCCCCCGCACGGCCGCATGAAGGCGGCACCCACGGCGAAGTCGTGGTACGCGTCGGCGATCGTCACGCCCTCGGGCGCGAGCGCGGAGGCCAGTGCGGACAGGTTGTTGCCGGTGCCCTGGCTCGTGGCCTCCCAGAACCGCTGCAGCACCCGCTCGCCACCGCCGGCGACGTTGGTCCCGAAGCGCTCGGTCAGCCCTCGCAGCAAGAGCCACCCCGCGTACGGCGACCCGTCGTAGTCGCCGAGGCTCTGGGTGAACGCCGGCCAGAGGTAGTTGTGGCTGTCGTCCGAGGCGTCGAAGACCTCGTCCTCCATCCACGTCGCGCCGCCCTCGATGAACAGGTCGTCGGGCGTGTTGGAACCGCCGAGCGCGCCGTAGCCGTACTGGATGGAGTGGTTGAGCTCGTGGGCCGTGGTTGCGTCGAGCGCGCGCTGCGGCGAGCCGGGGAACCCGGTGTAGTCGCGGTTGAGGACCATGCACGACGCCAGGGCGTCGACGTCGTTCCACGCCGTGTTGGGGTTGTCCCCGACGCTGCCGGCATGGGTGCCGCCGCTCGAGACGTACCCGTAGAGCCCTCCTGCGAGCACGTCGACACGCACGTGATAGCGGTTGCCGGGCGGCGGGTTGCTCGGCTTGACCGGGGGTGCGGCCCAGCCGAAGCTCGTCACCTCCGTCGACCAGCTCGTCTCGAGGGACTCCAGGTAGTCGTCGACCGTCAGCCCTCCGCCGATCGAGCCGTAGTCGACCGCGAAGTTGGTGCTGGTCGCCTCGTTCGGCAGGGCCGCGGTGGAGGAGCTGCAGGTGGAGCCGGAGCCAGATCCGGGCCCGGCGTCGGTCGCGGTGGTCTCCGCACTGCCCGCCGTCTCCCCGAGTGCTGCCTGGATCTGGTCGCGTGCTGGTCCTGGCGGCATGATGAGCAGGCGTTCCTGCAGCTCCTGGAGGTGGGCTGTCCCGTCCCACGGCACGTTGCTGCGGTACTCCGCCGGGAGGCTCCCCGGATCGCCGAAGGCCTGTGCCAGGTGGAGGTCGGCCTGTGCCCGGTCGATGGCTCCGCTGGCGACGGCCGCCTCCAGCAGCTCGGGCGTCGAGAGCGACGGGGCGACCTGCGCCGCGGCTGGCGCCGCGCTCACGCCTCCCAGCAGCCCGGCGACGACGATGACGACGGCCCACAGACGACGCACAGCGACCTCCTCAGCAGCCCAGCCTCGGCGCCGCGCGACGTCCCGTCCTGGTGGACCCGCAATGAGACGCGTGGGCGCCCGAGTGGGGTCAGCATAGCTCAGGGGCCGAGCTTGGAGCTGATGAGTCGGTCGATCGCCTTCAGCGTCGCGAAGTTCTCGCTCACCAGCTCCTCGTCCTCGATCTCGATGCCGAAGGACTGCTCGATGAACGCGACCAGCTCGAAGATCGCCATCGAGTCGAGGACCTTCTTCTCCACGAGGGGGTAGTCATCGGTCAGGTCACTGGCGGGTCCACGCCAGCTCGGCTGCCCGACGATGAAGTCGCGGACTTGGGTGCGCATGGGGCCTCCTGGTTGCCTTGCGTGCGGTCTGGTGCACCATCACGACGCGGCGCGTGCCCCGATCAGGGCGATGCGGCCGAGCCAGTCGTCGAGCTCGCTGACGACCCGGTCCTGCATGACGCGCTCGCTGAACCCGTGGACCTTGCCGTCGAGCACCCGCAGGGACACCAGCTCGCCGGCGTCCTCGAGGACGGCGAGCAGCCCCTTGTCCCTGCCGCGCGTGAAGTCCTCGTAGACGTCGTCTTGCTCGCCGTAGACGATCAGGACGGGCACCCGCGCCGCCACCAGCTCCCGCAGCGGGCGGAGGAACCCTTCACTCACCCAGCGGGACGTCCCGGGTTGTGCTGGCGTGGCCGCGGGGCGCTTGCCCACCCGCTTCATCAGGTAGCGAACCTTGTGACGACCGGCCGCCAGGTACTCCTGGCGCTTGGCGCTGGTCAGCAACCCTTTGAGCACGCGCAACCGCAGTGCCCGCGACAGGTACCACGACGTGGGGCGGGTCACCCACCCCTGCCCGGGGGCGAAGTCACGGATCGGCGGCGGGTAGAGCGCGCAGCCGCGCACGCCGGGGATCGATGGCGCGCCGGCGAGCGCGGTGCGCGCGCCGAAGCACGTCCCCATGAGGACGAAGTCGGAACATCCCTGCGTGCGCAGCCAGTCCACGGCGGCCCGCAGGTCGTCGACGAACAGGTTGTCCATCCGGAACGTCGGCGGGTCGCCGACGCTCTCGCCGACGCCGTGGTAATCGAATCGGAACGCGCGAAAGCCCCTGGCAGCCTGCTCGCGGGCGATCCTGGTCGACACCGCGTTGCGACCCATCGACGGGATCCACGCGCCGCCCTGGAGCATCACCAGGGTCAGGCCGTTGGCCGGGCCGGTCGGCGTCGTCAGGACACCGAAGAGGGCGTTGCCGTCGGGCCCCGGGAAGAACGTCGCGGTCTCCGTGAAGCCCCTCACGCCGAGACCCCCTCCCGGTCCAGGACCGCCTTGAGCCATCCCGCGGTGAGCTCGACCTGCGGCTGGAACGGTGGCTGCGCCATGCCCTGCAGCCTGTCGTCGAGCAGCCACCAGGGGCCGCCTCCGCCCGCCTGCGGCACGACCCGCACGTCCACGACGCATCCGTGGTTGCGGAGGGAGTCTCCCAACCGCGTGGTGTCCGGGCTCTCCTCGTCGCCGGTGAGCTGCACGATCAGGACGTCCCGCACGGACGCGGCCCCGTTCTCGATGCTCCGCCCGGTGCTGGAGTCCACGAGCCCGCGGTCGATGGTGAAGCCCAGGATGTCCAACGAACCCTGCTGCTCGAGCTGCTGCAGCGTCCCGCCCGCGCTGCCTTCCTCACCCGTTGCACCGCGCGACACCGCACGCATCCGGGCCGCACGGATGCCCTCGCGGAAGAACCGGCGTGGGTCGAGGACCGGTTCCCACAACGCCAGGCCGACGACGCGCTCGGCGAGCGCGCAGGCCTCGGCGGCGACCAGCGCCCCGAAACGGGTTCCGAGGACCGCCAACGGCTCCAGGGGAGCGGCATCCCGCGCGACCGCGATGGCTTTGACCGCATCCTCACAAAGTGTGTCGAAGGTGATCTCGGTCCCGGAGCCGTCGCTGTGGCCCGTCCCCCGGTAGTGGAACCGCTGAACCAGCACACCCGACGCCGCCAGTCGCCGGGCGAGCGACACCTCCGCGCGGTAGTTCCTGAGCTGGTCGACGAACAGGGCCGGGCAGATGACGACGGCTCCGGTCACCGGGCCGAGCGGCCGGTGCTGGCACACGAACAACGAGGACCCCGACGCCTCGAGGAAGCCGACCTCCTCCTCGATGCCCGCTACGAGATCTGTCCTTGCCGGCCCACCGCCGGCGAAGGGTCGGTCCATGTCCGTGCCTCCAGCCCCCCGAGTTTCGTGTGCCATCAATCTCGCCCGATGAGATGTGGCCGACCCCCACCGCCGCGAAGGATCGCAGTCCTACGATACACACGCGTCTTCGCGACTTCCTCATAGACCTGGCAGATCCCCGCCACCATGGCCTCCGAGGAGTAGGACGTCCTCACGGTCCGGCGGCCGTGCTCGGCGAGCCGCGCCGCGAGCGGGCGGTCGCTCAGAACCCGAACGACGGCCTCGGCGATCGCGACGTGGTCACCCTGTGGCGCCAGCAACCCGTTGTCTCCGTCGGTGATCAGCTCGGGGATCGCGTCCACGGCGGTCGCCACACACGGCACGCCGGCGGCCATCGCTTCCAGCAGCGCGATGCCGAAGCCCTCGTGGCGCGACGTCAGCACGAAGACGTCGAAGCCGGCCACCAGGTCGGCGGCATCGTCCCGGGCCCCGAGGAAGTGCACCCTCTCGGCGAGGCCGGCGGTCACCGCGTGCTGCTGGAGCGCGCTCTGCAGCGGCCCGAACCCCACGAGGACGAGCCGCGCGCCCGCAAGGGTCCGGGCCACGCGCGCGAAGGCGTCGATGAGGGTGGTGTGGTCCTTCTTCGAGGAGAGGTTGGCGACGTTGCCGATGACGACGTCGTCGGCTTCGAGGCCGAGTGCCCGGCGCGCGCTCGCGCGTGCCGCCGGGCCTTCGGGCACCGCGGCGGCGTCGATCCCGGGCGTGAGCACCTGCACCGGCGGCCACATGCGAACCGGCACCGAGCGAGGCCGCACGATGGTGTCCGCAACCGCCCGCGAGATCGCCAGCACGCGCGTGTTGCGGACCAGCGTCGCGCGGTTCAGTGCCCTGGTAGCCGGGTGGTGCTGCGTCCAGGGGCTCTGCTCGGAGTGGACGAACCGCGCCCCTCCGGCAGGCAGGAGGCGAGCCACTGCTCCGGGGACCGGGCTGTGGGAGTGGACGATCGTGTAGCGGTTGCGCAGCAGCCGCGCCAAGCGCCCCGGCCATGCAGGCGACACGATGGTCCGGGCCCCGAGGTGGTGGGTCCGCACACCGAGCCGCTCGAGGTCGTCGGCCACGGCGTCGTAGCTCGCGAGCACGCGCACCGCCTCGAGCTCGAAGCGATCGCGGTCCAGGTCCCGGGCCAGCGGGACCAGCAGCTGCTCGGTCCCCCCGCGCGCAAGCCCCGTCGTGATCCACAGCACGCGGATGCGTGTCCCGTCACGCATTGACCGGGCGGGTGGCATGGTCCAGATACCACGCCACGAACCGCGCGAGGCCGTCACGCAGGGCGACCGTGGGCACGAAGCCGATGGTCTCGGCCAGGTCCGACGTGTCGGCGTGGGTGACGGGCACGTCGCCGGGCACCTCGGGCACATGGACACGGCGCGCAACCCGGCCAGTCAGCTCCTCGAGCAGATCCACGAGGGCGTTCACACTGATCGCCTCGCCGTGGCCGATGTTGTAGATGCGCCACGGCGACGGGCTGGTGGCCAGGTCCGGCGACGCTGACGACCACGCCGCGTCAGGCCGAGGTGGCAGGAGGCACAGCCGCCAGATCGACTCGACGATGTCGTCGATGTAGGTGAAGTCGCGCACCGCGGATCCGTCGCCGTAGATGTGGATCTCGCGGCCCGAGGTGATGGCCTCCGTGAAGGCGTAGTAGGCCATGTCGGGCCGCCCGTACGGCCCGTACACGCTGAAGAAGCGCAGGCCCGTCGAGGGGATCCCGAACAGGTGGCTGTAGGAGTGCGCCATCAGCTCGTTCGCGCGCTTCGTGGCGGCGTACAGGCTCACCGGGTGATCCGCGGGGTTGTGCACCGAGAAGGGCAGCGCACTCGTCGAGCCGTAGACCGAGCTCGAGGAGGCGTAGATCAGGTGGTCGACCGCGTGCGACCTGCAGCCCTCCAGGACGCTCAGGAACCCTGTGACGTTCGCCTGCACGTAAGCGCGCGGCGCCGACAGGGAATGACGCACCCCGGCCTGCGCCGCCAGGTGGCACACGATGCTGGGCTGCCAGCGCTCGAAGATCGAGGCGACGGCATCGCCGTCGGCCAGCTCGCAGCGCTGGAACTCGAAGTTCGGGCGGCCGAGCAGCATGGCCAGCCGGGCCTGCTTCAGGGCGGGGTCGTAGTACGTGTTGAGGTTGTCGATGCCGACGACGTCGTGGCCCTCGGCGAGCAGCCGCGCAGCCACGTGGAACCCGATGAAGCCCGCGGCTCCGGTGACGAGGGTGGGTCGGTCCGTCACCGCGCCGCCACCGCAGCGGCGGACCTCGCGTGGCGTTCGCTGTGCCGGCTGACCTTGGCTGCCTGGATCGCGAGCAACGTCAAGGCGAACGGGAAGAGCTGCACGCGCTGCCGCGTGAGGATGCCGAAGTTGCCGAAGCTGGAGAAGGCCACCGCAAACAGGAGGGTGTAGGCCACCACGAACGCCATGTACGGGTGGTGTCTCAGGACGGAGGGTAGTCGGCGCAGGCGCTTCCAGCTGGTGACGAAGAGCCCGAGCAGCACCAGGCCCTCCAGCGACGCCGCCAGGCTCTGGACGTTGGTGGCCTCGTTCGGCAGGGGTCGGAACATGACCGCGAAGAGCGCGGCCGGCAGGGCTGCCGGCGACCGTGCCTGCACAGCCTCGAACTCCGACCCGCCCTGGTTCGTGCGTTCGGCCGCGTCCCCCAGGACGGTCTCCAGGCCGGTCACGCCGCTGTTGTCGACGCCGAAGTACTGCTCGGCCTGTGTGAGCAGTAGGGCGGTGGCGATGACGACGACGGCGACGCTGGTCACGCGGGCCAGGGGACCGAACGTGCGCGAGGTCGGCGATGGCCGGCGCAGCAGCACGGCCACCGCCATGCCGCCGCACACCAGAAGGCTCATGTGGGGACGCACCATCGCCGTGGCCAACAGCCCCAGCCCCAAGGTCAGGTACCCGCCCCGGGCGTGCTGCGTGACCTTGGCGACGCCGAGGGCGCTCAGACCCAGGCCCATCAGCATCCAGGATTCCTTGCCAATGCTCGAGGGCCAGAACACCAGCGAAGGCAGGAACAGCACGATCGCCGCGTAACGGTGCAGATCGAGGTCCGGCATGCTGAGGTGGACAGCGCGGATGAAGAAGTAGATGCCGAGGAAGCCGAAGAAGCTGAAGACCAGGAACCCGCCCAAGGTCGACGGGCCGATCACCGCGAAGACGCTGCCCGTCACGACCTCGAGGAAGCGGGTGCCGACCAGCGGCCCATCGGCTGGCAGCACGAGGTAGCCGTCGCGGATCTGTTGGGCCAGCACCACACCGGTGCGCGCGTACGCGACGGAGTCTCCGTTGCCGTACACGCCGAACACGAAGAAGTAGCGCATCATCGCGCCGACGAGCTTTGCGGCCGCTCCCCACAGCAGCAGACGACCCAGGAACGCGTCGCCCGTGACCCGGGTCAACCGGTGCGCGAGCGGCACGGCTGCCAGGAGGAACACGGGGGCGATGAGCAGTGCGGCGTAGCGATCCCACGAGCCGCTGTTCGCCTCCCGCAGCAGCATCGCAACGTACCCGAAGGCAGCCACGAGCCCCGCGATCAGGACCAGCGTCGAAGTCCGCAGCGCCCGCTGCCGCAGGTCGGTCAGCACCCTTCGTGCCCGGCCCTTGCCCCCGTGGTCACGGGTCAGTCCCCGGTGGTGGCGGTCTGCTGCGGGACCGTCCAGGCCGACGGTGGCCGTCGCTCGGGGCTCTTGCCCTTCTTCGGTGCGCTCTTGCCCGTCTTCGGTGCGCTCTTGGCCTGCGGGCCCTGGTAGTACCGGCCGGATGGCCGCTCGCTCAACAGGGCCCGAGGCACAGCGGTGAGCACGACGCCGAGGATGGGTGCCTCGACCCGGCCGAGGAGCTCGATCGTGCGCCGCGCCGCCGCGACCGTGGTACGGCCGCTGCGGGCGACGACGATCACGGCGTCGACCTGCGGGACGAGTGCGAGCGCGTCGTTGACGTTGAGGATGGGTCCGCTGTCGACCACGACCACGTCGGCCACGCCGCGGGCGAGCTCGATCGCCGAGTTGGCTCCCTGCGACCCCGGCTCCAACTCCGTTCCGCCCCGCAGCAGCATGACGTTCGGAAGGCTGGTCGCCACCAGGCCGGCCGACAGCGCGGCTGCGCCCCCGTCGTTCGCAACGTCGTTCATCCCTGGGTCGTCGAGACCGAACGGCGTGTGCAGTGTCGGGTGCCGGAAGTCGCAGTCCAGTGCGATGACGACCTTGCCCAGCTCCCCGAACGTCGCGGCGAGGTTGGCAGCCGTCGTGGTCTTGCCTTCGCCTGGCTCCGCTGACGTGACCAGCACGACCTTGGTCGGACCCTCGATGCTGACCGCTTCGTGCACGACGGCTCCGGGCTCCTCGCCGGAGGCGGCGGTGACGCGCTGGGGCAGCACCCACCGAGGCATGAGCTGCAGTCCCATGCGCAGGATCCGGTGCGCCTCCGCCCCGTACGAGGCCGGTCGGACGAGCACGACCATCCCACGGCGCCGCACCGAGGCCGGGATCTTCGGCACCTCGGCAACCACGGGCAGCCCGAACGCCTCCTGGGCATCGCGCCGCGTCCTGACCTTGTCGTCGACGCGATCCATGGCCAAGGCGATCGCTGCCCCGAGCACCAGCCCGATCACGCCCGCGATCAACGCCCGCACGCGCAGCGTGCGGGGAGGCTCGATGAACTGCTCCTCCAGCACCTGCGCGGCAGTGGCGGCCTGCAGGGACTCCAGCTCGCCCTGGCTGGCTGAGGCGTCGTTCAGCTGGGTCAGGCGCTCGAGCGTCAGCCCGTACTGCCTGATCACGCCGTCTCGCTCCGCGCGCACGAGGCCTGCCTGGGCCGAGTCGGGTTCAAGGGTGGCCAGGGTCGCGTCGAGCTCCTGGATGCGCGCCTCCTGCTCGACGATCTGCGCGGTCGTGTCCGTGAGCGCGGCTCCGCGGGCGTCCTCCGCGCGGGAGTTCGCGAACGCGATGATCTCCGCGGCGTAGGCGTCGGCGATCGCTTCGGCGAGTACGGGGTCTGCCTCGGTGGCTGTGACCGTGAGCGTTGCCAGCTCCGGGTCGGAGTCCACCCGCACCGACGCCTGGAGCTCAGCAGGCTCGAGATCCAAGTCGAGCCGGTCGACGACCGCCGCGGGGATGTCCCCTCCGGAGGCCAGAAGCGCAAGGGTAGGCAGCCTGATCCCTCCTGGCGCCACGCCCGCGCCGGCGTCCGCGACGTAGAGCGTGTGGCTCGCGCGGTAGCTCTCCGACGGTTCGGAGGGGGGTGCGGCGGCGGACGTGAGGATCGCGGCCGCGGTGGCGACCAGGACCGTGAGGGCGACGACAGGCCACCGGCGGCGGATCGCCTGGACGCGATTACTGCGGTGCATGGGTCACATCGAGCTCTGCCTGGGCGACATCCGCCTCGAGGTCGATCCACAGGTCGCGAGTCACCGTTGGCGGTGACGGCGCGCCGGCGATGGTGAAGAGCAGCTCGCGCGTACGTTCATCGTGGTGCGCTCGCGCCTCGGCGATCAGCGTCTCGACTCCCTCGTCCAGGTCGTGGTGCGGCAGCCGCGGTGGGTGCACCGCGAGGATCTGCGGGTGCGTGGTCGGGAAGGTCATCTCGTCTGCGGTCCTCAGTTCCTCTGCCAGCTTCTCGCCGGGCCTCGGGCCCGTGATCTCGATCCGAACCTCGTCCGCCACCCGTCGGCCGGAGAGCCGGATCATCCGCTGGGCCAGGTCGACGATGCGCACGGGTTGGCCCATGTCGAGCATGAACACTTCGCCGCCTTGGCTGAGCGCAGCGGCCTGCAGCACCAGCTGCACGGCCTCCTCGATGCTCATGAAGAACCGTGTCATGCGGGGATCGGTGACGGTGACCGGTCCGCCGTCGCGAATCTGTCGGACGAAGGTCGGGACGACGCTCCCGCGGCTGCCCAGCACGTTGCCGAAGCGTACGGCGCAGAACCTCGTGGGCGATCCGGGCTGCTGCTCGAGCAACAGGATCTGCTCGCAGACCCGCTTCGTGGCCCCCATGACGCTGGCCGGCTGCACGGCCTTGTCGGTCGAGATCAGCACGAAGCGCTCCACGCCGTGGCGGCTCGCTGCCTCGAGCAGCGAGCGCGTCCCCAGCACGTTGGTGAGCACCGCCTCCGCGGGATGGCTCTCCAGGAGCGGAACGTGCTTGTGGGCGGCGGCGTGGAAGACGACGTCCGGGTCGTGGCGCGCGAAGACCTCGGCGATGCGCTTGGCGTCCCGGAGGTCGCCGAGAAGCTGGATCGCGTGGGCGGGCAACGTGGCGGCGGTGTCGTACAGGTGCGTCTCGTCGTTGTCCAGCAGCAGGAGGGCCGACGGGTTGCACGTCGCGACCTGCCGCGCGATCTCCGATCCGATCGATCCGCCGGCCCCCGTGATCAGGACCCGGCGCCCTTCCAGGATGGCGCGGACGCCTGCCGAGTCGATCGACACCTGCTCGCGCCCCAGGAGGTCGTCGATCCTCACGTCGCGGGCGTCGCGCAGGCTCACCTGTCCCGCGACCAGGTCGGACACCTTCGGCAGGACTTTGAGGGTCAGCTCCGCGTCGTCCGCGGCCTTGGAGAGCCGGCGAACGAGCTCCCCGTCCGCGGACGGGATGGCCAGCAGCGCCTGGTCGGGCCGTGTTGTGTCGGCGGCCCTCCGGAAGTCGTCGAGGCCCCCGAGGACCGGCACGCCGGCGATGGATCGGCCCCACGTGCGCGGGTCGTCGTCCAGCACTCCCACCGCGACGAGGTCGCCTGAGGTGCGCTGCATCTCGCGCACGATCTTCGCGCCCGAGTCGCCTGCCCCGATGACGAGCACCCGGATCGTGTCACGAGCAATGGCCGAGCGCTTGATGTAGAAGAGCCGTGACTGGTAGCGCAGTGCCCCCATGAACGCCGTGGCGACCAGCGCTCCCAGCACGACCACGGAGGCGGGCACGACCCGGTCCCCCGAGAGGGACACGGCCCCGAGCAGGCCCCCCGCGATGATCCCCGCCGTGAAGAGGTGACGGGCTTCGAGCACGCTGGCGTGCCGCCAGACGTGCCGGTAGAGCCCCCCGGCCCAGTTCACGCCGACGTGCACGAGGATCGCTGCGATCACGAACGGCCGGAACGACTGCCACCACGCCTCAGGGACCGAGCCGTCGAAGCGCAGGATCAGCACGCCTGCGTACGCCGACGCGCACAGGATCATGTCGAGGGCTGCGAGGGGGAGGTCGAGGCGCACCCTGGCCGCGGCGGCCGCTACACGCCCCCACCTGGACCTGGTACTCGTCACGCTCGTCATATTCCGCCTTGTCGTTCCCGCTCCCCGCCCTCATGGCCCACCGTGCCGCCCGTCGCGGCCCTCCGATCACCGCTACAGGGTGATCTTTGGCGTGCCCCATGCGTTGTCAGCGCTGGTCGCTGGCTCGCACGTTTCTACAGTCACGCGCAGTAGTCAAGGCCGAGGCTACTGTGTTCGTGGTCTTTTTTCTATCGCCGTCCCCAGCAGTGCGGTCGCGGTCAGAACGATGACGGGGAAGTGCAGCGGGTAGTCGACGGCCGACTGCAGGAGGAGGCCGGTGATGCCCGCCGCGACGATGACCGTCTCGGGACGTGAGGCCGCCTTCAGCAGGCCGGTCCACGCGACGGCGATCAGGCCCGCCCCGAGGGCGAGACCAGGCAGACCCAGCTCCGCAGCCAGCTCGAGCACCTCGTTGTGGGCGTGATCCAGGTCGGCGTCGGAGCGGGCCGTCGGGCTCACCTCCGCGAAACGACCGGGTCCTACGCCGGTGAGCGGCTGCTCGGCCAGGAGTTGGAGCGCGTCACCCCACAGCAGGACCCTGTTCCAGCTCAGAGCCGTGGCGACGGGTCGAGGCACCGTGCACTCATCGTCCAGACACCAGGATCCCAGCAGCGCAGTCCCGACCTGCGCGCAGAGCACCGCCGTGATGCCCACAACGACGGCTCCGCCCCGGATGCGGGGGGAGGCGAAGCTGGCGATCGTCCCGACAGCGAGCACCACCGCGGACACGACCGCGGCGACCGATCCGATCAGCAACGGGGTCGTGGCGACGGCGAGCGCGACCATGAAGAGCGCCGCGCTCAGCGACCGAGAGCGGGTGTGCCGCGCAAGCACGGCGGTGGCCGTGCCGGCGAGGACGAGGAAGGCGGCGGTGGCGTTCGCGTAGCCGAAGGGGCCCGTGAGAGGCGAGGACTGCAGGCTGTCCGGATGCAAGGCCACGAGGGCGAGTGCGAACACGACGATGACGCCAGCTGCCAGAAAGGGGTTGCGCAGCGTCACGAACCGGCTTGCTGCGAACACCCCCATCCCCGCCACGATGAGTGCCGTCAGCGGCAGGGCCGAGCCGCCCCGCAGGGCGGCGACGAGCGTGGCCCAGGCGATCAGGGCGCAGCACAGGCCGAGCGCCGTCCAGCCCCTGCGCCCTCCCGGAGCCTGCTGCCTCGCATCCGGATGGTGCCCGCTCAGCGACGCGTCGGAGGTGGGCCCGGCTAGGTAGGCGATGGTGCCGGAGCGGGTGGTGGCGGAGCCGGTGGCGGCGGAGCCGGTGGCGGCGGAGCGGCCGGGGGAGGAGCCGGTGGTGGCGGGGGCGGTGGGGCCGCAGCCGGTGGGGGCGGCGCGGGCGGGGGAGCAGCGGGCGCGGCCTCTGGCGGGGTCGTGGCCGCGGGCTGGGCTGCCGGCTGCGGAGATGGCCCCGGCGGCTGCGCCGCAGACGGGCTCTCCACCGGAGCCGGTCCATCGGGGGCATCAGTGGGCTGGGCCGCCTGCGGTGCCTCGCTGGAGGACTGGGCCGCGGCCGGAGCCGGCTGGCACGTCATGCTGACGCCGTCGCACAGCAGGCCGGGGCAGCACTCCTCGTCGCGGACGCAGATCTCGTCGACCGGCCGGCACAGCGCCGCCGCCGCCGCGGCCGCCGCAGCCGCGTCTTCGTGCTCGGCGGCGTCCACACAGTGACCGTCCACGCACACGTACCCCGGGCAGCACCCGGTGTCGTCGGTGCACGTCGCGCCTGGCCCCCCGCACCTCGGAGACTGGGCCGCGGCCGGGTCCGGGGCCAGCACCGACATGATCGTCGGCACCATCACTGCGCCCACGCCCACGTTGCGCAGCAGGCGACGCCGCGACACGCCATCCTGCCCCGGCGTGTGCGATCCGGGCACCAGGAGACCGACCCGCTCGAGCTCGTCGAGCGCGGCGAGCGTGACCGTGGGTGCGAGGCCGTCGGCTTTCAGGGCCGCGACCAGGTCGCGCGTGGTCCGTTCCCCGTCGCACACGCGCCACACACCCGCCGTGGCCTCGTCGAGCGCGTGGACGGTGTCCGAGGTGAGGTGATACACCACGGTTTCGCCGCTCACGTCGTGCGTGAGCACCTCTGAGCTTCTGCGTGGCCTGCCCGCCAAGAACGGCCCCTCTGGTGATCGTGTGGACCGCCAGCGTACGCCTTCTGGCGGCATCGTGTTCAAGACCATGATCTTGCCCAGTCGATGATCCTTGCGGCGACCTGGTCTGCCGCGCCGCGATCGCCCGCCAGACCGCGCGCGTCCTTGGCGGCTGCCACGGTGCAACCCAGCACGACCTCGCGGTGGACCTTCGCGCCGACGGCGTTGCCGATCAGAGCAAGCGCGACCTGGCCGCTGGTCAGCGGGCTGGGCGCCCAGCTGCCTCCAGGCTGGTAGCGGGTGACGACCACGGCGCCCACCGGGAGGGGCCCGGTCGAGACGGCAGCGCCCAGGGCTCGTGGGTCCACGGCCTCCGCGCGGCCGCCGGCTCCTCGGAGACGCAGCGGTCGGGCGTAGGGGTGCGCCCAGCCACGCGCATCGAGGAGTGCGAACTCGTCGGAGAGGTAGGTGGCGCCTGCGAGCAGCAGGGCGCGAACCAGGGTCGACTTCCCCGCCCCGCTGGCACCGGGCAGGATCAGGGCACGGCCCGCGAACGCCACCGCGCCGGCGTGGACGAACGCCGGGGGACCGGCATGGGCCGCGACCGTCAGCTCGACCTCGCTCCAGAACGCGTCGGCCAGGTCGGGGATCGAAGGCGCCACGTGGATGGCGGCGCCGTCGCGCGTCAGCTCCCAGCCCTGCGACGTCGGAGCGGCCCGGAAGGTCGCGACCGCGCTCGCCGTCGTCCGCGGCAGGACGGTCATGCCGGGACAGTGCGGGCTGGCCGTGAGCGAGTCGGTGAACGGCCCCGGACCGTCCACCCTGATGGCGACCCCGTAGCCTCCTACCCACACGGTGCCGGTGAGCCCGTGTACCCGCTCCTCACTCATGCGGGGGATCAGACCCCTCGAGGATCCGGCGGCGCTGTCCCGCGAGTGCCCTCGCGGCCGCGGTCAGGCGTTCGGCTCGCGTCCCGAGCTCGAGGACTGCCGTGCTGCCCACGGCCACGGGCGACACGATCCGCAGCTGCGCGTCCACGAGCACGGCGCTCGGCGTGACCTCCGTGCCACAGGCCCGCCGCAGCGCCCCGTCGTCGACGAGCGCCAGATCGTCGAGCCCTTGGCCCTCCAGCTCGCGCGCGTCGCCGGTCGCGAGCACCACCAGGCCGGGGCCGCCGCCCCCCCACTGCCGGTGCCACTGGCGCACGTGCGGCAGCAGGTCCCGGCATGCGCGGACCGACGGGTCCCAGAACAGCAGGACCGTCAGGTGTCCCGCCAGGTCCGCGAGGGCGGTCGAGGCACCGCCAGGAGTCGGGAGCACGAGCGGGGGCAGCGTGTCACCCGGCCCGAGGCCGGTGCGGCCGAGAGCGGCCAGCGCGCGGTGGGCGTCGATGAGCCGCGTGATGCCCCGCGCACCGAGTGCCTCGCCGACGAGGGCGCCTTCTGGCGAGAAGGCGACCGCCCGCGGGGTGCCCAGTCCCGGGAGCAGCGGTGCTGCGGCGCGCCCGGGATCCAAGAGCACCGTCTCCTGCGGGAGGCCGCCGAACTCGCGGAGCACCGCTTCCCGGTCCCCGGTGACCACGGCGGCGACCGGCGCCGCCCCCCGGCCGGTGCGTGCCCAGGCCGCAACGTCGGGGACCAGCGCGCGGCAGGGTCCGCACCCGGGCTCGAGCACGAGCACGACGAGCCCCCCTCGAGCGGAGAGGCGGTCGCGGAGTCGCGCCGGGCGCTGGTCGAGATCGCGCAGCGCGACGTCCAGGGCGGCTCCGCCCCCGTCCGCGGGCTGCCGCGGCGTCCTGGGCCGGGCCGCGGCGGCGACAGCGAGGACGAGCAGGAGGCCGAGGAGGGCCCCCACGACCGCCACCGCGGCGACACCGAGGTTTTGCGCGAGCCACACGTTGACGCTGCTCGCGCCCCACGGTCCGGCGCAGAACGCGGCGGCGCCGGTCAGCGCCACGTTGCGTGTCACCGTCACCCAGGAGATCGGCCGGCTCGCGGCGTCGCCGAAGCATCCGCAAGGGACGGCGTTGCCTCGGAGCAGGTTGGCTGCCACCAGCACGGTGAAGGCGCCGAAAAGCGCGGTCGCCGCCGCCGCCGACAAGCGGTCGGTGCCTTGCAGCAGCAGGCCCGCCGCGATCGCGATCTCGCAGACGGGCAGGAGACGGGCGACCCACGTGGCCGCGGGGCGCGGGACCCCGAGCGCGGCGGCCGAGGCAGCGAGGTCGGCCGGGCGGCGCAGCTTGCCGATCGCTGCGAAAACCAGCACCGCGGCGACCACGCACCGCACTGCCAAGACGAGCCCGCTCACTCCGGAGATGATGCCAACCATGGTGGCGCCTGGACCCGACAGGGTTGGCACGGCTCTGCGGACCGTGGCAGGACTCGGGCTCGCCGCACAGCCACTGCAGCCCTGGGGCACGGTGCCGCTCGCCGATGGTGACTGGCGGGACCTCGTGGGGCTGGTCTCCGAGCACCGGCTGCAGGGGCTGCTCGCGCGCGCTTGCGATGACGGCGTGCTGCCGACCACGCAGGCACAACGCGCGCACGCCCGTGAGCGGCATCGTGAGGCGCTCGGACACGTGCTCCGCGTCGAGGCACTGCTGCTGGCTGCGGTGCGGTGCCTCACCGAGGCCGGCATCGACCATCGGGTGCTGAAAGGCGCTGCGGTCGCGCGCCTCGACTACCCCGACCCCACGCTGCGCCTCTACGGTGATGTCGACCTCCTGGTCCCAGCCGCGCAGCTGGCCGCGGCGGTCGAGGCGCTCGGCTCCCTGGGCGCGCGACGGACGACGCCACCGGTCGGCGCCAGCTTCGAGCGGCGCTTCGCCAAGGGCGTCGACCTCCGCCTCGAGAACAGCCTCGAGATCGATGTCCACCGTTCCCTCGCCCGCGAGCCGTTCGGCGTGTTCATCGCAACCGAACGGCTCTTCGCACAGCCTTCCGCCTTCGAGCTCGACGGAGCGGTCCTCCCCGCCATGGACCGCGCGTGCAGGTTCCTGCACGCGTGCCTCCACGCGGGGGTGGGTGATGTGCGGCCAGGGCTGGTGGCGGTGCGCGACGTGGCGCAGCTCCTGGCAAGCCCAGAGCTCGATGACGTCGAGGTGTGGACGGCGGCGCGAACCTGGCGCGCGTGCGCGGTGGTGCGCGAGGCGGTGGCGCTCGCCGAGGCCCAGCTGGGGTTTGTGACACGCCGCCCGCTCGTCGACCTGGCGCGGGCCCACGTCGTCACGCCGACGGAGCGACGCGCTCTGGCCGCCGCGCGCGCGGCGACGGGCCGTCAGCTGAGGTTGTCGCTCGTCACCGTGCGCATGCTGCCCACGCTGCGCGACCGCGTGGCCTACCTCGCGCCCCTGGCCTGGCCCTCAGGTGCGTTCGTGGGGTCGCGCGGCGGTCGCATTGCCGGGTGGCGGCGGAGCATGTGGTCGGCGGGTCAGGCGTGGGCCAGCTCCAGGCCGCGGGCGAAGGCATCGCGGCGGGCCGGCAGGATGTCATAGAAGCGCTTGGCCAGGACGAAGTCGGCGAGCTCCGGTGGGAAGAGGCGCTGCATCACGCGCGCGTAGCCGGGGAACCACTTGTCGGGGACCTCGGCGGAGAGGCGTTCCCAGGCTTGGCCGAGGGGCGCGGCGAGCACCAGGTAGTCGGCGCGGAAGCGGACGTAGTCGCACTGGTCGGCGTAGAAGGTGCGATAGGTGTCGGCGAGCACGACGGGCAGGTCGCCCTCGATGTGGGCGCGGGCGCCGGCGATGAGGGCCTGCCAGAAGCCGACCGCGGCGGACGCGCCGGAGGCCTGGTTCGCGCGGTCGATCGCGGCGAATGCGACGTGCCAGTGCGGCGCGGGCGCGCTGCCCTGGATCGCGGCGTCGTAGAGCTCGTGGAAGCGCGGGATCAGGCGCAGCACCCAGGCGCGGTGGGTGACGGTGCCGCTGCGGCACGCCTCGACCATGGCCTCGGTGACGTACTGGTAGACGCGGCTGAACCAGTGGCGGGTGTCGCCGGCGGCGCGCATCGCGTCGGCCATGTCGCGCTGCGAAGCCGCGGTGGCCAGCGCGCCGGCCTCCAACGCGGTCAGGTCGACGTCGGTGTCGACCGTGCGGCGCGGCGGCAGGGGGACCTCCGGCGCGTCTTCGACGACGTGCGACATCGCGTCGAGGCTGGCGTTGAGGTCGGGCGGCAGCGTGCGCCCCATGGCCTGGGTGGCGCCGGGGATCGCGAGGTCGATGTCGACCTCCCAGGTCAGCAGCGCGCCGCGGGGGTGGGGGACGAGGCGCTGTTCGCCGCGGTGCTGGCGCACGGCGCGGCGCCCGTAGACGCGGTAGACGAGCCGCTCGCCGGGATCGGCGTGCTCGACCACCTCGTCCAGCACGACCTTGGCGCGCACCGGCAGCCGCACCCGCCGCAGGGCCCCGACCGCACCGTAGCCGCCGCCGTCGCCGGGGTCGACGCCGCTGATGCGGGCGCTCGACCAGCGGTTCATCAGCGCGGGGTCGGTGAGGTAGGGCCAGACCGCCGCCGGGGACGCCGGCAGCACCCGTTCCAGCGCGAGATGGACCGCCATGGCGTACTCCTCTGGGGGATTGCCGCCGGGGCAGCCTAGTCCGCGGGCCCTCACGCGGCGTGAGGGTCAGGTGAGGTCCTTGGCGAACCAGTGGTGGGCGTGGACCTCGGTGTTGAAGGGCGCGACCTCCCGGTAGCCGCGGGCGCGGTACAGCGCCATGGCCTCGGTGAGGGCGCGGTTGGTCTCCAGGCGGACCTGGGACAGGCCCATGCTTGCGGCGGTGTCTTCCAGGGCGTCCATGAGGCGGCTGGCGACGCCGCCGCCGCGCACGTCGGGGCTGACCCAGACCCGCTTGACGTCGGCGACCCCCGGGGCCGTGCGCTTGAGGGCGCCGCAGCCGACCGGGTGGCCCTCGGCGACTGCCAGGAAGAACGCGCCGTGCGGCGGGGTCACCTCGTGGGGGTCGGCCGTGAGGACGGCGGTGCGGTCCAGGCCCTGCTCGAAGCGCACCGCGATCTCGGCGAAGTACTGCTCGAGGCACCACTGCGCGTCGGGCGTGGCGGCGTCGGCGGGGACGATGCGCGTGGCGGCGGCGGTGAGCAGGCGGTCGACCTGGCGCATCGCGTCGACCAGCCGGGTGGCGCGATCCGCGTCCAGGCCTGCCGCCAGCTGCTGCGCGAGGTCGTCGGACTGCCGTTCCAGCGCGGCGTGCGCACGGCGCCCGGCGGGGGTCAGCGCCGCCCAGCGCACGCGGCCGTCGCCGGGGGCGGGGCCGCAGGCCACCAGGCCCTGGGCGGTCAGCGACTTCAGCAGCCGCGAGGTGTAACCGGAGTCCAGCCCCAGGCGTGCGCGCACGGCCCGCACCTCGGCGCCGGCATGGCCGATCTCGTAGAGCAGGCGGTCCTCAGCAAGCGGGCGCCCGCCGAGGTAGGACTCGGCCAGCGCGCCGATCCGCCGCGTCACGGTGCGGTTGAAGTGCCGCACCGCCGCCACCTGCTCCGCGCGCAGCACGACCTCCTCCTATTTCTCTGACTTCGGTCAGAGAATAGCGCCGGACGGTTAGGATCCGCCTGTGCCGCGGATCTGGCTGTCCCCCCTGACGTGACCGCGAAGGAGCGGGAGGCACTGCTGGCGGCGTTCGACTCGGGGTGGGTCGCGCCCGTCGGGCCCGAGCTGGCCGCGTTCGAGGAGGACGTCGCGGCGCGGCTGGGGGTGGCGGCGGCGTGCGCGCTCTCCAGCGGCACCGCGGCGCTGCACCTCGCGCTGCTGGGGCTGGGTGTCGGGCCTGGTGACACCGTGTGGCTGCCGACGCTGACGTTCGCCGCGACTGCCAACGCGGTGGTGCACGCCGGCGCGGAGCCGGTCTTCCTCGACGTCGACCCCGCGACGTGGCAGCTGGACCCGGCGCTGCTGGCCGAGGCGCTGGAGACGGCGGCGGCCGAGGGCGCGCTGCCCGCGGCGGTCGTGCCCGTCGACCTCTACGGGCAGTGCGCCGACTACGACCCGATCCTGGCCGCCTGCGCGCGCTACGACCTCCCGGTCGTGGCCGACGCCGCCGAGGGCCTGGGCGCCACGTACGGCGACCGCGCCGCGGGCAGCCTGGGCCGCGCGGCGGTGCTGAGCTTCAACGGCAACAAGATCGTCACCACGGGCGGCGGCGGGATGCTGGTGTCCGACGACGAGGCCATGATCGCGCGCGCGCGCCACCTGGCCACGCAGGCGCGCGAGCCGGCGCTGCACTACGAGCACAAGGACATCGGCTTCAACTACCGGATGAGCAACCTGTCGGCGGCGATCGGCCGCGCACAGCTGCGCAGGCTGGACGCGATGGTGGGTCGCCGCCGCGCGCACGCGACCGCCTACAAGGCCGCGCTGCAGTTCATCCCCGGTCTCGGGTTCATGCCCGAGGCGCCGTACGGCCGCAGCACGCGCTGGCTGACGTGCATCACGCTGGACCCCGCGCAGGTGGCGACGACGCCCGCGGAGCTGTGCGCGCAGCTGGACGCCCAGGACATCGAGGCCCGGCCGGTCTGGAAGCCGATGCACCTGCAGCCGGTGCACGCCGGCCGGCGGGTGATCGGCGGCGACGTGGCCGCGGGGCTGTTCGCCACCGGCGTGTGCCTGCCGTCGGGGTCGGGGATGGACGACGACCAGCGCCACTGGGTGATCAGCGCGGTGCGGGCCGCGCTGGGCATGCCCACGACCACCCGGCGCCCGCCGCCCGGGTCGCGTGGGCGCCGCGGCGTCTGAGCGGTCAGGTCCGGCCGAAGACCCTGCGGCGGCCTGGCTACGCGTCCGTCGCGGCCGGCGCGGGGGTCGACTCCCGGGCCCAGCGCACCGTGTCGGCCAGCGACTCCCGGAAGTCGGCGGCCTGCAGGCCCGGGAAGAGCCGCTCGAGGCGGGACGGGTCTGCCTGCGAGTGCGTGACGTCGCCGACGCGGGCGGGACCGTGCTCGCGGGCCAACGGGTGGCCGAGCACGGCCTCCAGCTCCGCCACGACCTCCAGGAGGCTGCGGCGGCTGCCGAACGCGAGGTTGACCGGTCCCGGCGCGGTGACGCCCTCGACGAGCGCTCTGGTCAGGACCGCGCAGACGGTGTGGACCGACGTGAAGTCGCGGGTCTGGGCGCCGTCGCCGTAGATCGGCAGCGGCTGCCCGGCGAGCGCGGCGGCCACGAAGGCGGGGATCACCGCCGCGTAGGCGTGATGGGCCGGCTGCAGGGGCCCGAAGACGTTGAAGAACCGGAACGCGAGCACCGGCAGGTCGTAGCTGGCCGCGTAGGCCGTCGCGTAGGCCTCGGCCGCGAGCTTGCTGGCCGCGTACGGCGAGAGCGGGTTGGTCGGCAGGTCCTCGTGCTTGGGAAGCACCGCGGTGTCGCCGTACACCGAGGAGCTCGACGCGACGATCGTGTGCAGGCTCCCCGCGCGGCGGGCGGCCTCCAGCACGCGCAGCGTGCCGGTCGCGTTGGCGTCGTGCGCGCCGACGGGGTCGGCGACCGAACGGGGTACCGACGGCAGGGCGGCGAGATGCACGATCGCGTCGGCGGCGTCGGTCAGCTCCGTCAGCAGGTCGCGGTGCAGCACGCTGCCCTGGAAGAAGTCCACGCGACCGTCGATGCCCTCGAGGTTGCCGAGGTTGCCCGTCGAGAGGTCGTCGAGGACGGTGACGGCCGTGACCTGCGGGGTCGCCACCAGCGTTCGGCACAGGTTCGCGCCGATGAACCCCGCTCCGCCGGTGACCAGGACGTGCATCACGCCCATCCTGCCCTACGTCAGCCGGCGGGCGGGAATCGGGACGGGCCGGGTCAGCTGTAGGAGTGCTCCGGGCCGGGATAGTCGCCTGAGGCGACCTCGGCTTGGAACGCCTTGGCGACCTCGCTGATGGCCGAGCGCAGATCCGCGTACGGCTTGACGAAGCGGGGGAGCGGCGCCTGGGTCATGCCCGTGACGTCGTGGAAGACCGTGACCTGCGCGTCGGTGCCGGGGCCGGCTCCGATGCCGATCGTCGGGATCGCCAGCGCCTGCGTGACGCGGGTGCCCAGCTCCGACGGGATGCCCTCCAGCACGATGGCGAACGCGCCGGCTGCCTCCAGGTCCTGCGCGGCGGCGAGAATCGCCTCGGCCGCCTTGGGGTCGCGGCCCTGGACCTTGAAGCCGCCGAACTGGTTCACCGACTGCGGCGTGAGGCCGAGGTGGCCCATCACCGGGATGCCGACCGCGGTCATGCGGGCGGTGAGGTCGGCCTGCGCGCCCTCGAGCTTGATGGCCGTGGCGCCGGCCTCCTTGAGGAAGCGGGCGGCGTTGTGGAGGGCCTCGTCCGGCGAGCCCTGGTAGCTGCCGAACGGCATGTCGCCCACCACGATGGCCTTCTTGGCGCCACGGGCGACCGCCCGCGTGTGGTGGAGCATCTCGTCCATGGTCACGGGCACGGTGGACTCGTAGCCGAGCATCACCATCCCCAGCGAGTCGCCCACGAGGAGCACGGGCACGCCCGCCTCGTCGAGGATCTCCGCGGTCAGGTAGTCGTACGCGGTCACCATCGCGAAGCGCTCGCCGCGCTCCTTGAAGCCGCGCAACGCGTGAACAGAGAGACGGGTTGCGAAACCCATCGGTCGGCTCCTTTCGCCTGCCGGCCCTGCCCGGGCATCCCGGGGCTGAACGGGTCCAGCGGCGGGGCGAAGTGTACCCGTGCGGGTTTGGGTCAAGCCCTCGGGGGCAAGGACTCCGGGGCGGCGGGGCCGACCGCGACGGGGAGGCGGCCCCGCCGCAATGGGTGATGTCTCGCCCGTAGGCTGCGGAGCTCATGCAGGTGGTGCTCCAGCGGGTCCAACGCGCCTCGGTCGAGGTCGACGGCGAGGTCGTCGGGGAGTGCGGGCCGGGGCTGTTCGCGCTGGTCGGCGTGGGGCATGCGTCGGCCGAGGCGGACGCGGCCTGGCTGGCGCGCCGCACTGCCGAGCTGCGGGTCTTCCCCGACGACGCGGGGCTCATGAACCGCTCGCTGCAGGACGTGGGCGGCGGCGTGCTGGCCGTGTCGCAGTTCACGCTCTACGCCGACACGTCGCGGGGGCGGCGGCCGTCGTTCATCCGGGCCGCGCCGCCCGAGGTCGGCGAACGCCTCTACGCCGCGTACTGCGACGCGCTGGAGGCGCTCGGGGTCGCGGTGGGACGCGGCGTCTTCGGCGCGCACATGGTGATCACGTCGGTCGCCGACGGGCCGGTGACCGTGCGCCTGGAGCGGGAGAGCGGTGGTGGGTGAGGCGCTGGCGCGCTGGCAGGCCGGGCTGGCGGGGTGGGCGATCCCGCCGGAGATCCTGGCCGCCGCGCCGGAGTCGCCGTGGGGCTTCTCGACCGCGGTCTTCGCGCAGCAGGCGGATGCGGCGGTGGGGCGGGCGGAGGACTCGCCGTCGGACGCGGCGGCCAGGGCGGCGCTGCCGGACGGCGGCACGGTCCTCGACGTGGGCTGCGGTGCGGGGGCGGCGGCGCTGCGGCTGGCCGCCGGGGCGCCGCGCGCGGCCCGGGTGGTCGGCGTCGACCCCTCGGCCGGGATGCTGGAGGCGTTCGCGCAGCGCGCCGCGGCGGCGGGCGTCGAGCACCTCACGGTCGAGGGGCACTGGCCGGACGTCGCCGGCGACGTGCCCACCGCGGATCTCGTCGTCTGCCACCACGTGCTCTACAACGTCGCGGACCTGGTGCCCTTCTGCGCCGCGCTCACCGGGCGGGCGCGGCGCCGGGTCGTCGTGGAGCTGACGGGGCTGCACCCGCTGTACTGGCTGGCCCCGATCTGGCGGGCCGTCCACGGGTCGTCGCGTCCGGAGGGGCCAACGGCGCGCGACGCCTGGCAGGCTCTGCGCGACGCGGGCCTCGACGTGACGCTGGACGTCTGGCCGCGTGACTACGCGCTGATGCAGACCGCGGACGACCGCGTGGCGTTCGTGCGCCGCCGGCTGTGTGTGGGGCCGGAGCGCGACGCCGAGATCGCCCGGCTCCTCGACGAGTTCCCGCCCGCGCCCGAGCGCGACGTCGCGACCCTGGTCTGGGAGGGCGAGGCGTCGTCGCCGGGCTAGGGCCGGATCAGCGGGCCGCTGAGGCTGCCCTCGGCGGTGGTGACGACCACCGCGTAGCCGGTGGGGTCGTTGGAGATCATGGCGATCTCGTCGGGTGCGGCGGCCGCGGTGAGCTGCTCAGGGCCAACGCAGCCGTACGTGCCGGTGGGCGCGCCGGGCTGCGTGAGCTCCACGACGGCGGGGCCGGAGCCGTCCGGCCCGCCGCGGTGGATCGCGGCCGAGGTGGCGGGCAGCGTCACGCCGTCCAGCAGGATCTCGCTGCAGAGGAACCCGTAGCTGAACGTGGCGGAGATCGCCGCAAACCCGGAGGCGGGCGAGGGCGCGCCGCCGCTGATCGCAGCGCCCGACAGCGAGGCGACCCCCGAGGTCATCGGGACGTGGCTGCTGGCGACGACCGGGCCGGCGAGGGCCCCGCCTGAGACCTCGACCCGGAACTGGTGCTCCGGGACGGTGTTGTCGAGCAGGTCGAGCGCCGCCGGGTCCGCGGCCGTGCAGCCCGACGAGGTGCCGTCGGCTCCCGGCGGCGTCAGCGTCGCCACCGTGGCGCCGTCCGCGACCGCGACGAGCGTCGCACCGGACGCGGGCAGCGCGATGCCGCTGACGCCGGTGAAGCCGTAGCACAGCTGGTCGTCCACGCGCGAGGCGTGGAGCACGCCCTGGGCGTCGGGGTCGGTGCCGAGGGGCGGGCCGGACAGCGGGGCCTGCAGCGTCGCCGTCCAGGTCGTGGTGGTGAACGCCAGGGCCTCGACGTCGTCGCGCAGCTGCACCGCGCGCGGGTCGACCTCGAGCTCCAGACCCGTGGTGCAGTGCTCGCCGGCCGGGACCACGCACGCGACGATCAGGTGGGGGTCGGGGGACTCGCTGGTGTAGCCCAGCGTTGCCGTGCCGCCCGCGAGCGTGACGCGGCTCTCGGCCACGAGGGTGCGCACCACCGTCCCCGAGGCTGGCTCCAGCTCGCGGTAGACCTCGACCTGGACCTCCTCGGAGCTGCCGGCACGCTCGACCGTCACGGTCAGCTCCTGACCGACCACCGAGGTGGGCGCCGCGGTCACGGTCAGTCCGCCGAAGCCTTCAGAGGGCTCCGGGCCTTCGGTGCCGCCGCCCGGGGGTACGGGCGGCACGGTCGGTGCGGTGGCGGGGTTGCAGCCCGGGTCGTAGGGGGTCGCGGCGCGGACCCCGTCGACGATGGCCTGGGACAGCGGCGCCGTGCCGCCCGCGACGTGCAGCGACTGCACGGTGCAGGGGCCGGACTGGGTGAAGAACGCCTGCAGCGGGGCGTCGAGCTCCGCGCCGCCGCCGGTCAGCAGGATCGGCGCGCGCTCCAGGCCCGCGTGCGGGCCGAGGGCCAGCGTGTCGGGGAAGGCGGTCGCGCCGCCCGAGGCGAGGTTGACGTGGTCCAGCCGGAACCCCAGCTGGTCGACGGCGAACAGCGCGAACGCGATCGCCGTCTCGACGCGGTTGGGGCCGGCGATGCGCTGCACCGCCAGGCCGCGGTTGCCGAGCTCGGCGGCGACCTCGTCGCCCACGGCGGCGGTGCCGCCGACGATCACGACCTGCTCGATCCCGAGGGCCGTGAGCGCGTCGCCGGTGGCCGGCGGCAGGCTGGTCGCACTGGAGAGCAGCAGCGGCAGGCCGCGGCGGGCGGAGGCCGCGCCGGCGACGAGCGCGTCCGAGGCGCGCTCGCCCGTGGCGAGGAACGCGGTGCGCAGGCCGTTGAGCAGCCCGAAGTCGCTGCCGGCGACCACGAAGACCACGAGGCGGTCGCTGCTGAAATCCCCGACGAGCAGCTCGCCGGCGGGGCCGATGCCCAGCGCGATCGGGTCCATCTCCTGGGCGCTGCCGCCGGCCCGGTCGGTGGCCGCGATCGGGGTGCCGTCCGGCAGCAGGACCTGGATGCGCCCGTTGCCGCGGTCGGCGACGAAGAGGCGGCCATCGGTGCCGACCGAGACGTCGTAGGGCTCGATCAGGGCGCGGTCGTCGGAGCCCTGGGTGATCTCGCGCAGCTGCTCGCCCGTGGGAGACAGGAGCACCAGGCGGTTGTTGTGGCGGTCGGCGACCCAGAGGTTGCCGTCGGCGTCGTGGTCCATGCCGCGCGGGGACTGCAGCTGACCCGGCCCGCTCCCGGGCGACCCCAGGGTGCGCAGATGCGTTCCGTCCTGGGCGAAGACCAGGATGCGGCCGGCGTCGTCGCCGACGGCGACCTCGCCGTTGGGGGCGACGGACAGGCCCGTGGCGTTGCTGGCGAACTGGTCCTCGCCGGGGCCGTTGCTTCCGAACGTGCGCAGGAAGTCGCCGCCGGGGGAGAAGGCCTGGACCCGGTAGGCGTTGAACTCGCTGACGAACACGGTCCCGTCGGCCGCGGTGGCCACGCCGACCGGCGCGTTGAACTGCCCGACATCGTCGCCGTCCTCGCCCCATTCGAAGAGGAAGGAGCCGGTGGCGTTGAAGGCCTGGACGCGGTCGTTGAGCTGGTCGGCGACGTAGATCGTGCCGTCGGGCCCGCTGGTCACGTCGGTGGGGCCGCTGAACTGGCCGGCGTCGACCCCGGTGGCGCCCTGGTCGCGCACGAACTCCAGGCCCTCGGTCACGACAGGCCCGAACTGCGCGATCGCGGCCGCGGTCTCGTTGCGGCCCGGGCCGGCCAGGCGGGTGATCTCCAAGCCGTAGGTGTCGCGGAGCTCCGCCTCGACGGCGGCGCTCACGGCGGCCTCGCCTCCGAGGATGTAGGCGCGCGTCGCGCCGAGCGTGAAGAGCGCGTCGCTGGTCGGGTCGGGGAGCTCGCCGACGCTGGTGAGCAGGATCGGGGCGCGCAGCTGGCCGGCGAGGTAGCTGCCGGCCAGGGCGTCGGGGAAGTCGTCCCCGCGCGCGACGACGACCGCGTCGTGGACGAAGGCCGGGGCGTAGGCGGACTCGTCGGTTGCGACGAGGGCGGCAGTGTCGAAGCGGTTCTCGCCCGCGTAGCGGACGGTGGGGAGCAGACCGTCGTCCTCCTGGCGCTCGACGTCGCCGAAGCTGGTCGCGGCGACCACGCCGGCGACCATCGCGAGGACGAGACCGGCGGTGAGCCCGGCGACCCTGGGTGCGAGGTTGCGCATCGGTCGTCGCTCCCTACTGGCACATGTCGGAGGAGACGGGCTGGCAGATGCCGGTGAAGCAGCCGAGGCTCACGCGGCAGGCCGACTGGCACTCCTGGATCGACGTGTAGAGCTGGTTGTTGCAGCTGCACGACAGGCAGTCGGTCTCGCAACAGGCGCAGGCCTGCACCTGCGCGTCCGCATGGGCCCCCGCCCCGCCGGAGCTGACCGCGCGGTAGTAGACCTCCGCCAGGCGGCGGCACTCGAAGCCCAGGCTGGACCAGCGCGCGCCGTGGCGCTGCGTGCAGTGTGCGAGGTTGCCCTGGCGGAAGTCCTCGTCGCACTGCGCCTGGGAGCTCCCGCAGGTCCCGTAGCAGATGTCGTGCTGCTTGCAGGGGCCGAGGAAGTCGTAGATGCCCGGGAGGTTGTCGGGCACCACGTAGTCCAGCCCGTCCGGGCCGCAGCCGTTGTAGGTCGGTGTGTAGTTCTCCTTGGGCACCTTCTTGCTGCACATCGCGAGGTGCTCGGTGTCGCGGATCGGAACCGCGCGCTCCCCCGGGGCGCACATGCCACCACCGGCCTGGGCCTCCGCTGGCAGCAGCCCGCGGAACGGTCCGAGCAGCCCGACGGCGGTCGCGGCCAGCGCGGCGCGCAGGACGCCTCGGCGGTCGACGCCGCCCTGGGCGGCGCGCAGGGCCAGCCGGTCGAGATCCTCCCCCGCGGGCCTCACCGGGCGCTCTCCTGTGCGGCGCTGCGGCGGCCCAACAGGTCGAGCACGGCGGTGGCGCCGGGGGCGGGCGCGGAGGCGATCGCTCCGTCGCGGTCCACCAGGACGGCCGAGGGCGTGCCCGGCATGCCGTAGCGCTCGAAGGCGTCGCCGGCGGTGTCGAGCACGGTCGGGCCGGCGAGGCCCAGCGCGCGGGTGGCGGCGGCGTCGCCCCTGGACACCACGAGGATCAGCGGTGAGTCGGGCGGGGGAGCGTCCTGCAGCGCCAGGAGGTCAGGCAGCATCCTCTGGCAGAAGCCGCAGGCGGGGTCGAAGAACAGCAGCAGCGTGGGCTGGCCGGTGGCCGCGCCGACGGCGACCTCGCCGCCGTTCAGCGCGGGCAGCGTGATCACCGGCGCCGCGGTGCCGATGGCGCGGGTGATGCGGCGCACGACCTGGCCGTGGCCGTGCTCGTGTCCATGCGCATGCCCGTGGGCGCGCGTGGTCGACGCGGGCCGGCCGCGCACCAGCGACCGCACGGGGTCGACACCGAGCGCGACCGGCGAGGCGATGCGGCCGTCGGCGCTGACCAGGACGGCGGCGGGCGTGCCCGGGGCGGCGTAGGCCTCCGCGACCTTGCGGCGGGGGTCGAGCAGGATGCGGTCCAGGCCGCCCTCCCTGGCCTTGGCGGCGTTCGCGGCGGCAGGACCGGCGCCGATCACGACCACGCGTGGGCGGCCCGGCTCGGCCGGGGCGGCGAGGTCGGGCAGCAGCTCCGTGCAGGCGTCGCAGCGCGGCGCGGTGAAGGCCAGCACGACCGGGCCGTCTGCGAGCAGCTCGGCGAGCTCGACCTCGCCTCCGGCGGTCGTGGTGAGCCGGAAGGCGGGAGCGGGGGCGCCGACCGTGAGGCCGAGCACGGCCGCCTGGCCCGTCTCGGCGGCGCCGCCCGGTGCGGCGACGCCCGTCGCGGCCTCCAAGGCGGCGAGGCGCTGCAGGGCGCGGCCGTGCTGGCGCAGGAGCTGGCCGATCCACCACGCCTGCAGGCCGGCGACGGCGGCGAGCACCGCGAAGCCGAGCACGATCGCGGTGGGGCCGGGACGCAGGCCGGCGAAGGCGGCGGCCGGGCCCGTGGCGGGCGCAAGGGCGACGGTGCCGGCCGCGACCAGCAGCACGCCGTTGCGGAGCAGGGTGCGCGCGCTCACAGGTCGGTCGTCGCGCGCGCCGAAGCAGCTGCAGGCGACCTGGCGCCCGCGGGCCACGGCCACGGCGACGGCGACCGTGAACGCGGCCAGCAAGACCAGTGCCGCCAGGGCACCGCTCCGCGCGGTCAGCGGCGGGAGCAGCGCGGCAGCGACCAGCAGCTCGACAGCCGGGAGCAACGCCGCGGTCACCGCGGCGGCGCGCACGGGCAGCCCGAAGCCGCGCGCGGCCGCGTACGTCCTGTCGCGGTCGCGCGCCTTGGCGACCCCGGCGACGATCAGGACCGCGGCGAGCACGACCCGCAGGAGCAAGCCGACCAGGGCCACGCAGACCACCTCGCGGCGGGCGGGGGCGGCGGACGAAGAACAGCGGCAAGAACCCGTGTCCCGCAGGCGCACGGCCCCGCCCTGGAACCCTCGCGCCTGGGCCAGACCCTAGCGACACGTGTCAGATCGATGCAACCCGGCCCCCGGGCCGCTGAGGGGCTCCTGCGGGTTAGTGGACCTGCGCGGTCCAGGCCTGGGTGATCGGCAGGCGGCGGTCCTTGCCGAACGCGCGCAGCGTGATCTTCACGCCGGGGGCGGACTGGCGGCGCTTGTACTCGGCCCGGTCGACCAGGCGGGTGACGGCGCGGACCGTCTCGAGGTCGTAGCCGGCGCCGGCGATCTCCTCGACGGAGTCGTCCTGCTCGACGTAGGCCTCGAGGATCGGGTCGAGCACGTCGTAGGGCGGCAGGGTGTCGGTGTCCTCCTGGCCAGGCCGCAGCTCCGCCGACGGCGGCTTGGTGAGCGTGGACGCCGGGATCACCGGGCCCAGCACCGCCGTGTCGACCGCGTAGGGCAGGCCGGTCGCGGCGTTGCGCCAGCGGGCGAGCTCGTAGACCAGCGTCTTGGGGACGTCCTTGATCACGGCGAACCCGCCGGCCATGTCGCCGTAGAGCGTCGCGTAGCCGACCGCGTACTCGCTCTTGTTGCCCGTGGCCAGGACGATGTCGCCGTGCTTGTTCGACAGCGCCATCAGCAGGTTGCCGCGGATGCGCGACTGGATGTTCTCCTCGGCCACGCCGGGGGCGGTGCCCTCGAACGCGTCGGAGAGCGCGCGGTCGTAGGCGGCCATCACGTCGCCGATGGGGATCACCTGGTAGCCGATGCCGAGGGCTTTCGCCAGCTGCTGGGCGTCCGCCAGCGAGTGGTCCGAGGAGTGCGGCGACGGCATCGCGACGCCCTGGACGGCTGACGGGCCAAGCGCGTCGGCGGCGATCGCTGCGACCAGGGCGGAGTCGATGCCGCCAGAGAGGCCGATCAGGGCGCCGTGGAAGCCGTTGCGCAGCACGTAGTCGCGGGTGCCGGTGACGAGGGCGCCGTAGATCTCGCCGGCTTCGGGGAGCCGCTCCGAGGCGTCGCCTGCCAGCTGCCGCGGCCCGCTGGCGTCCGAGCCGAGCGGCAGGTCGACCACGACGAGGTCGCGGCCGAACTCCGCGCCGCGGCCGACGACCGTGCCGTCGGGTGCCATCACGAAGGAGTCGCCGTCGAAGACCAGCTCGTCCTGGCCGCAGGCCTGGTTGCAGTAGGCCAGCCAGGCGCCGGTGGCGGTGGTGTGGTGGGCGGCCCAGCGCTCGCGCTCCCGGGCGACGCCCCGGCGGAAGGGACTGGCGTTGAGGTTGAGGATCAGGCGGGCACCCGCGGCGGCTGAGGCTTCCAGAGGCCCGCCGGGTCCCCACAGGTCCTCGCAGATCGTCACGCCGACGGTCACGCCGCCGACGTCGAAGACGAGGGGCACGTGCCCCGAGACGAAGTAGCGCGCCTCGTCGAAGACGCCGTAGTTGGGGAGACGCTGCTTGCGGTAGACGCCGGCGACCTGGCCGTTGCGCAGGACCGCCGCGCTGTTGCCCAGCTTCGGCGCCGGGGACGCGTCGCTGGCGACCGGCCGCCAGGTGGTCGGCTCGGTGCCGCCCACGTCCTCGACGAACCCCACGACCAGCGGCACGTCGCCGACGTCCTGAGCGAGACGCCCGAGGGCGGCCTCGACCGCGGCGACGAAGGCCGGCTTGTAGACGAGGTCCTCCGGCGGGTAGCCGCTGAGCGCCAGCTCCGTCGCCTGGACGAGGCCCGCCCCGGCCGCCACGGCCTCGCGGTACCCGTCCGCGACCAGCTGCGCGTTCCCCCGCACGTCCCCGACCAGCGGGGCCAGCTGCAGCATCGCCAGCCGCATCACGCCACCTCCTGAACATCCAGGCTAGACGGGGCGATACTCGCGGTGGTGGGAGCGTCGGACGACCTGACGGTGGTGTGGCGCGAGGCGCTGGTGGTGCTCGGCCGCGGGCCGCTCACGGTCGCCGGGCTGGCCGAGGCGCTGGGGGTCACGCGGCGCACGGCGCAGCGCCGCGCCGACGCGCTCGTGCGGCGCGGCTACGCCGAGTACCTCCCCAACGCCGCGCACCGCCGCGCGCGCCTCGTCCAGGTGACCGACCCGATTCCCGCCGATCAGTCCAGGGAGTCCAGGAACGCGAGGAACACGGCCGTCCAGCGCTCGCGCGCGTCGATCGCGGGACAGTGCCCCGAGCCTTCGAAGAGCTCGGTCTCGACGCGGCCGCCGGCCTCGCGGTAGCGCTCCAGAACCGCCCGGATCTGCGCAATCATCGGCTGCGGCGGGAACGCGTCCACGCCGGGCCAGCCGGGCACGACCCCCAGCGAGCCCAGCGTCCCGATCTCCCACGCCGACGTGTCGGAGATCACGATGTCGGCGTCGCCGTGCGTCCACAGGATCGGCGGCTTGGGCGTGACGTCGACGATGCCGTCCCAGGCGCAGTACTTCCCCGAGAGCGCGTTGAGGATCCCGCGGGTTCCGGGCGCGAAGCCGGGCCAGTGCTCGGAGGCGACGTAGTCGCCGGGGTAGCCCTCGTCGCCGATCTCGGAGAGCAGGATCTCCTCGACCAGCAGGTCCTCGCGGTCGGGCGGCTCGCGGTGGTTGCTCGACCAGTACGAGCTGTTCATCACGTTGCGTGGCGAGAGCGGGTCGTCGGCCGAACGGTCGCCCGCCTGCAACCGCTTGGCGAAGTCGGGGCTGCCCGCGCCGCCGCCGCTGCCCGCCCAGTCGGGGGCGCACGGCGTCCCGTCCGCCTTCGTGCCTCCGAAGCCGTAGGGCGAGACCGGGTCGAGCAGCGTCAGCGAGGCGACCTCCGCCGGCCGGTCCAGGAGGTACTGCGCGATCGCACCGCCGCCGGTGGACCAGCCGACGAGGTGCACGGGCCGCCCGATGCCCAGCGCCGCGACGAGCGCAGCCGTGTCGTCGGACCAGTCGCGCAGCCCGCGGCTCCCGTCGATCGGCAGCCGCTCGGTGTTCCCGAACCCGCGCATGTCGGGCACCACGAACCGGTAGCGCTGCGGCGCGCCCGACAGCAGGTGCTCGAAGAAGCGCCCCGTGGCGAGGTTGCCGTGCACCATCACCACCGGCACCCCGTCCTCGGGCCCGGCCTCCAGCACGCGCATCCGCAGCCGCTCCGTCGCGACATCGCGCGACCGCACACCGTCCAGCAGGTTGTCCGCCATCCCTCACCCTCCGGCCGCGGGTCGACGCGCCCGTCATACCACCGTTGGAACGGCTGCGGCGCGCGGCCGTGCCGTTCGTTCGTGCACAGTGGCGGCCATGAGAGCGGTGGTGTACCGGCGCTACGGCCCGCCGCAGGTGCTGCGGCTCGAGGAGGTCGAGCGGCCCACGCACGCTGACGACGAGATCCTCGTCCGAGTGCACGCGACGACGGTCAACCGCACCGACTGCGGCTTCCGCAAGGCCGCCCCGTTCATCGTGCGCCTCTTCAGCGGTCTGCGGCGCCCGCGCAAGCAGATCCTCGGTACCGAGTTCGCCGGAGAGGTCGCGGCGGCAGGCCCGGCGGTGACGAGGTTCGCGGTCGGGGACCGGGTGTTCGGCGTCAACAGCGACAACTTCGGGGCCCATGCAGAGTTCGTGGCCGTGCCCGAGCACGCGCCGGTGGCGACCATGCCGGCCGGAATGGGCTTCCGCGAGGCAGCGGCGGTCTGCGACGGGGCGCTCCTGGCCCTGGCGTGCCTGCGGCGGGCCGGCCTGCGCGGCGGGCAGCGGATCCTCATCTACGGCGCCTCGGGATCCATCGGGACGGCCGGAGTGCAGCTCGCGAAGTCCATGGGTGCCGACGTGACGGCCGTGTGCACCACCAAGACCGTCGAGGTCGTGCGGTCGCTGGGCGCCGAACGCGTCATCGACTACACCCGGGAGGACTTCACGGCCGAGGGCGAGCGCTACGACGTCGTGTTCGACGCCGTCGGCAAGTCGTCGTTCTGGCGCTGCCGGCGGATCCTGAAGCCGCGGGGCGTCTTCGTCGAGACCGACCTGGGGTTCCTCTGGCAGAACCCGGTCCTCATGCTGGTGACCGCGGTGCTGCGCGGCAAGCGGGTCATCGTCCCGTTCCCGCGCTTCCGGCAGAAGGACGTGCTGCTGCTCAGGGAGCTCATCGAGGCAGGCCGGTACCGCGCCGTGATCGACCGCAGCTACCCCCTCGAGCAGGTCGTCGAGGCCACCCGCTACGTCGAGACCGAGCAGAAGACCGGCAACGTCGTCCTGACCGTGACCGGCGACGCGTAGTCACCACGCGTCAGGTGGAGACGTCGGGGTAGGGCAGGGCGAAGTGCTGCAGCTTCTGGGCGTACTCGAGCTGGAAGCCCAGAGGCTCGGCGTGGTCGCGCTCGAACATCGCGATGAAGAGCGTGAGGGTCAGGAACGGGTGGGCGCCGAGCTCGAAGAGCTTGGGGTAGTCGTGGGTCGCGAGGGCCCGGCGCTCGACCTCGTCGAAGGCCAGCCACGTGCTGGACTCGCCGGTGGTGCAGTTGAGGATGAGGTTGGCGCGCTCGCGCTCCCACCAGGCGACGGTGCCCTCGGGGTCCTCGCGGTAGCGCTCGACCAGCTCGGGGTCGCGGTCGACGGTGAAGAGGAACTTGTCGAGCAGGTACGTGCTCACGCCGGCGCTCCCTTCGGGTACCACGTGAAGTACGCCTCCATCGTGTGGAAGAGGTCGTAGGTGTCGACGTAGTCGGCTTTCACGCCGTCTCCCGCGACGCCCATCATCAGCATGAAGTCCATGAACCCGTGGGTGGCGTTGCCCGGCAGGTGGAGGCTCTCGAGCGTGACCTCGGCGCAGCACCCCTCCAGGTCGCCCGAGGCGATCCACTCGACGGCCTTGGCGTCGAACTCGGGGTCGGGCCCGTGCGGCCCGAACTGGCGCGGGCCGCCCAGCTCCAGCGAGAGGTGGCCGGTCCCGATGATCGCCACGCGCTGGTCGCTGGGCCAGGCCTCGACCAGCTCGCGGATCAACGTGCCCAGCGCCACGAAACGCCGCGGCTGCGGCAGCGGTGGCGCGAAGATGTTGGTGTAGACGGGGACGATCGGCAGGTCGTTCTGCGGGCGCAGCGTGATGATCGGGCAGGTCACGCTGTGGTCGATGCGCAGCTCGTTGCTGAAGGCGAGGTCGAAGCCGGCGTCGAGCCCCTCGCGCAGGAGGTACCCGCTGAGGCCGCGGTGGCCCTGCATGTGCATCCGCGGCAGGCCGAACTCGCGCTCCTCGTTGTACCAGTTGGCGTCGTAGGCCTCGGCGTGGCCGATGAGGAACTGCGGCATGTTGTCCAGCCACAGCTGGTGGAAGTGGTCGGAGCCGACCATCAGCAGCACGTCGGGCTCCGCGCGGGTCAGCGTCTCGCGGAACGCCTCGACCTTGCGCACCCACTCCGCCGCGAACGGCGGCGCCTCGCCCGGGCGCGCGGTGCTTGCCTTGTAGTAGAAGGGATGGTGCGTCGAGGCGATGACCGCCGCGATCTCAGCCATGGCGCCTCCTGGGCGGGCGTCTTACTGCACGAGGGGCTAGAAGATGACCACAGCGACCGTGTTCCGCAACGGGATCGTGCTCACGATGGACGCCAGCCGGTCGGTGCTGCACGACGCCGACGTGCTGGTGGTGGGGGAGAAGATCGAGGCGGTCGGCCGGGCGCTGGAGGTGCCCGAGGGCACCGACGAGATCGACGCGCGCCGCGGGATCGTGATGCCGGGGATGGTCGATACGCACCGCCACATGTGGCAGACCGCGATGCGCGGCTACGGCGCGGACTGGACGCTGACGCAGTACTTCGTCTGGTACTACCTGCAGCACGGCAAGACGTTCCGGCCCGAGGACATCCACGCCGGCAACCTGCTCGGGGCGATCGAGGCCATCGACGCCGGCGTCACGACCACCGTCGACTGGTCGCACGGCCTGCAGACCGTCGACCACGCGGACGCGGCGGTGGACGCGCTGGAGTCGGTGCCGGGCCGGTTCGTCCTCGCCTACGGCAACATCCAGGCCGGGCCGTGGGAGTGGTCGACGTCGCCGGAGTTCCGCGACTTCGTGAACCGCCGCATCACTCCCGGCAACGACATGCTCGGGTTCCAGATGGCGTTCGACGTCACCGGCGACCCGGCGTTCCCGGAGCGCCCGGCCTTCGAGGTCGCGCGCGAGCTGGGCGCTCCCGTCACCACCCACGCCGGTGTGTGGGGCGCGACCAACGACGACGGCATCCGCCTGATCTACGACACGGGCTTCGCGACGCCGCAGAACGTCTACGTGCACGCGGCCACGCTCAACGCCGACTCCTACCAGCGCATCGCGGCGAGCGGCGGCTCGGTGTCGGTGTCGACCGAGAGCGAGCAGAGCTGCGGCCAGGGCTACCCGCCCACGTGGACGCTGCGCGACTACGGCATCCCGGTGTCGCTGTCGATGGACACCAGCGTGTGGTGGAGCGGTGACCTCTTCTCAGCGATGCGCGGCACGCTGGGCGCGGACCGCTCGCGCGAGCACTTCGAGGCCCACGCGAAGGGCGACACGATCACCAACTGCCACCTCCGCGCCGACGAGGTGGTGGCGTGGGCCACGCGGGGCGGCGCCGAGGCGCTCGGGATGGGCGGCGTCATCGGCAGCCTCGAGCCCGGCAAGAAGGCCGACGTCGTGCTGATCAAGAACGACGCGTCACCGGTGATGTTCCCGCTGCTCAACCCCTACGGGCACGTCGCCTTCCAGGCCCAGCGCGGCGACGTCCACACCGTGGTGGTCAACGGCC
Organism: Euzebyaceae bacterium; assembly: GCA_963829805.1. Taxonomy (GTDB): domain Bacteria; phylum Actinomycetota; class Nitriliruptoria; order Euzebyales; family Egibacteraceae; genus CAWHJR01. Next base: position 3,844,967 of record CAWHJR010000002.1, on the reverse strand, counting down.
GCGTCGTGAAGCGCGACCACCGACTGGTCGACGTCGACCTCGCCAAGGCCCGCGAGGCCGTCGAGGCCACGGTCGACTACCTGCGCTCCGAGCTCGGCGAGGACGCCTGGAACGCCGGCATGAACCCCGACATCCCCGAGACCAAGATCCTCGACAACCCCTACACCTACACCGAGTTCCGCACCTCGACGACCCACGGCGGCTGACCGCAGGCCCGGCTCTCTCAGACCGGGTCGAGGATGACGACGGGGATCTCGCGGGTGGTCTTGGCCTCGTAGCCGGCGAACCCGGGGTACGCCTGCTTCTGCCTGCTCCAGATCGGCTCGCGCTCGTCGCCGGCGGCCGTGCGGGCCCGGAAGCGGCGGCTCTCGGTGCCGATCTCGGCGGTGACCTCGGGGTGGGCCAGCAGGTTGTGGTACCAGTCCGGGTGCGTGGGCTGGCCGCCCTTCGAGGCGAAGACCGCGACCGGCCCGCCGAGGTCCTGGTACATCATCGGATTGACGCGCTCCAGCCCCGAATGGGCACCGGTCGTATGCAGCAGCAGGAGCGGTGCGCCGGCGAAGGGGCCTCCTACCTGGCCGCCGTTCGCGCGGAACTCCTCGATGGTCTTGCGATTCCAGTCGTTCGGGTTGCTCATGCGCACGACTGTACGTGCCATGAACTATCGCTGCCGCGTACAGTATGTGCCGTGGACCACGAGCTCGACGCCGCCGAGGGGCTGATCCAGCTCGCGCGGCTGGTGCACGACGTGCATGCGCGAGTCTCCGTGCGCCACGCGCTGACGCCCGTGCAGGCCAGGCTCCTGTGCGTCCTGGCCCCGGGGCCGCGGCGGATGACCGAGCTCGCGTGCGGCTTCGGGGTGGAGAAGGCAGCGCTGACCGGGCTGGTGGACCGGGCCGAACGGCGCGGGCTGGTCAGGCGCGCGACGGTGCCCGACGACCGGCGCGCCCTGCACGTGGCGCTCACCGACACGGGGCGGAGCGCCGCGACCGCGTTCCACGCCGAGGCCACCGCGGAGCTCAACCGGCTGCTCGAGCCGCTCGCGCCGCAGGTCCGCGAGCAGTTCCGCAGCGCCCTTGCCGAGATCCTCGCGGGCGTTTCGTTGCCCCTGGTCGACCAGGAGACGGCATGAGCTTCGGCGCACGCGCCCCACACCGGCGTCAGCCTGAGGGCAAGGTCACCGGGAGGCGCAGGAGGCCGTCGGCCGTCGCGACCACGGCGAAGGACCCCGCGGCGTTCAGCTGCGGGATCCCGCGGACCGGCCCGAGGTCCACGTGCTGCCCCCGGGCGATGTCGAGGATGAGTCCGCGGCCGGTGGTGCCGTCGCCCTCGGCGGCCAGGACGGGCAGGAAGCGGCCGGAAGGGTCGACGACGCCGGAGCGCAGCGGGTCCAGCGCATCGGGAGCGGTGTGCTCGTAGACCACCGCCGACGTGCCCGCGGCGAGGTCGGTGACGGTGACGATGCTCCAGTCGAACCTGGTCTGGTCGCGGCACGCCCGGTAGACGACCTGGCCGCCGGCGGCGGTGCTGGAGTCGGGGAGCACACCGTTGGCGCAGCGGTTGTCCACGCTCGTGGATGGGCCGTTCGGCAGCACCACGCGCACCTCGACGCTGCGCAGGATGTCGTTGCGGAAGCCGCTGAAGGTGACAGCGTCAGGGCCCGAGGCCTGCAGCTCACCCAGGCGGCACAAGACCGCGTCGAAGTCCTCGGCGAACCAGGTCGTGCAAGGCCTGCCGGGCATGCTGAGGGTGCCGTCGCGTGGGTCGAGGGCGACGAAGCACCCCTCGGCCGGAGAGCAGAAGCCGCCCAGCAGCCGACCGTCGGGGAGGAAGGCCTGCTGCGAGCCCGCGTAGGCCTGGCCGCCGTTCGCCACGTCCCCCAGCCCGGGGTTGAGATCCTGGGCGAACCGCGCCGAGCCCGTTGCTCGCTCCACCAGCAGGAGGCGCACATCGGTGAACTCCGTGGCGTGCCGGGCCATCACCGCGGCACGGGAGCCATCGCCGGAGAGCACGCTCGCACTGACGTTCTCCATCCGCGTGTAGCCCGCAGGCCAGGGGATGGCCTGGAGGGCTCCCGTGGCCACGTCCACGAACACCGTGGCCGCGCCCGGCGTGATCGCGTCGCAGCCCTCCCCGGGCAGCGCCGAGAACATCGCGGTGGTGCCGTCGGCTGAGAGCTGCACCTCGCGGAAGCCCAGGCACTGGCCGGGGGCCAGGAGCAGCGGCCCGGCCGGCGCGACGAAGTCCACGGTGTCGGTCTGCACGACGCCGTTCGCCAGCGGCGCCCCGACGACGAGGGTGCACGCGGGCGCGGCGCCCTGCCCGGCGGTGACGGTGCCGCCCCCTGCCGGCAGCGTCACCGGAGCGTCCAGGCACGTGCCCGACGCGGTCACACCGCCCGCTGCGCCGGTCACCGTGATCGTCACCGGCGCCCCGGCCTGCAGGCCCCCGGCGGCGGGCGCCACCCGGACCGTGGCCGGGGCCGGCAGGCCTGCGGCGACGCGCGCAGCCTGGCACGGCGCGCGCGGCACCACGCAGGTCAGCGCCACGGAGCCGTCGGTGGGGACGGCGAACTGCGTGCCGCCGGCCAGCCATTCGGCGGTGGACGGCGGCAGGCCGTCCGGCGTGGTGAGCACCACGGGCGCGTCGAAGGCGGCCGCGTGCGAGGCCGCCGCGAACCCCGCGGCCCAGGCGTCAGGCAGCGTCGCCTCGACGAGGATCGCCCGCGCCGCGTCGGCCGCGGTGACCTCGCCGCTGCGCCGGGCGATCGCCAGCGCGGTCTCGAAGCGGTCCGCGCCGGCGAGCCGCTCGACGTCGCCCACGATCGCCGCGACCGCGGACTCGACCTGTGGGGACAGCGCGGCCACGCCGCCGATCAGCAGCACGCGCTGGATCCCGGACCCGTCGAGGTAGGCCTGCGTGGCGGGCGTGAGCGCGGCGGTGTCGGAGAGCAGGATCGGCCAGCCCTCGCGAGCTGAAAGCGCCCCGGCGGCCAGGGCGTCCGCGAACGCCTGCGTGGGGCTGCCGCCCTCGGCGGAGAAGGCGCGCACGAGGATCGCGGTCTGCGCGCTGGGCGCGTCGTGGCGTGCGATCGCGATCGCGGTCTCGAAGCGCGACAGGCCCGAGACGCGCTCGACGGTGAGCCCGCCGGCGGCCAGCCCGGCGGCGACCTCGGGGCCGACGGCGGCCTCGCCGCCGAGGATCACCGCGTGCTGCACGCCGAGCGCGGCGACCAACGCGCTCACGTCCGCGGGCACCGGGCCGTGCGACGGGACCAGCAGCAACGGGCTCTCGCGCTGCCCCACCGCGGAGGCCAGTGCGTCGGCGAACGTGTCGTCGCGCGCGATCAGCGCAGTCTGGGCGCTGGGGAACGTCGCCCGGGCCAGGCGGAGCGCGACCTCGCTGTTGGGCGGGGCACTGTCCCCGTCGACGATCGCCACGGTGTCGCTGACGCTGGTCGTGCGCGTCGGCCCCTCCCCGCCCTGCGCCCGCACCGGCCCGACCACCGTGGCCGCCAGCACAGCCGCGACAAGAACAACAACCCGCCTACGCCTCACGACTTACCTCTCCGCCAGCCCGCCGGGCGCGAGTCTAACTGAGGGCGCGGGAGTCGGTGAAGGTCGTGCAGGAGCGGCTGGGGCATGCTTCGGCTCATGGACAAGCAGCAGGAGTACGTGCTTCGCACCGTGGAGGAGCGGGACATCCGCTTTGTGCGGCTGTGGTTCACCGATGTGCTGGGGATGCTCAAGAGTCGTTCGCGGTCACGTCGTCCGAGCTCGAGGGCGCGTTCGCGGAGGGCATCGGGTTCGACGGGTCGGCGGTCGACGGGTTCGCGCGGGTGCAGGAGTCCGACATGCTCGCGCGTGCCGGACGCGTCGACGTTCCAGGTGCTGCCGTGGCGTGACGAGAGCGGCCTGGTCGGGCGGATGTTCTGCGACATCCGCACGCCGCAGGGCGAGCCGTTCGCGGCGGATCCGCGGCAGGTGCTGCGGCGCAACCTGACGCGAGGCCGCTGACATGGGGTTCAGCTTCTACGTGCACCCGGAGATGGAGTTCTTCCTGTTCAAGGCGTCGGACGACCCGACGCCGCTGGACAGCGGCGGGTACTTCGACCAGACCCCCAACGACGTGCAGCAGGACTTCCGCCGCGAGGCGATCAAGACGCTGGAGGCCGATGGGGATCTCGTCGAGTACTCGCCACCACGAGGTCGCGCCCAGCCAGCACGAGATCGACCTGCGCTACGCCGACGCGCTGACGATGGCCGACAACCTCATGACCTACCGCCTGGTGATCAAGGAGACGGCGCTGGCGCGCGGGATCTACGCGACGTTCATGCCCAAGCCGCTCGCGGAGCACTGGGGCAGCGCGATGCACACCCACGTCGTCGCTGTTCGACGGCGACACCAACGCGTTCTTCGACGCCGACGACCCGCTCCACCTGTCGACCATCGGCAAGCAGTTCATGGCCGGCGTGCTGGTCCACGCGCGCGAGATCACCGCGGTGTGCTGCCAGTGGGTCAACTCCTACAAGCGCCTGGTCCCCGGCTTCGAGGCGCCGGTCTTCGTCTCCTGGGGCCGCCACAACCGCTCGTCGCTGCTCCGCGTCCCGATGTACAAGCCGAACAAGCCCGCTCGACGCGCATCGAGTTCCGCGCCCCGGATCCCGCCTGCAACCCCTACCTCGCGTTCGCGGTGATGCTCGCCGCGGGGCTGCGCGGCATCGAGAAGGGCTACGAGCTGCCGCCCGAGGCCGAGGACAACATCTACGAGATGACCGACGCCGAACGCCGCGCCGCCGGCATCGGCAGCCTGCCCCAAGCAACCTCGACGAGGCGCTCGCCGAGATGGAGGACTCCGAGCTCGTCGCCGAGGCGCTCGGCGAGCACGTCTTCGAGTTCTTCCTGCGCAACAAGCGCGTCGAGTGGGACGAGTACCGCTCCCAGGTCACCCCCTACGAGCTGCAGCGCTACCTACCGACCCTGTAGCGCCTACGCGGGCACCGACTGCCACAGGCCCGTCGCAGCCCGCAGCCCACCGCACAGCGGGCACCCGTGCGCGTCGGTGAGGCCGAGCTCGATCTGCAGCGCCTGTCCCGGTTGGTCGGCTGCCGCGACCACCTCCGCCGGAGTCCCGGACAGCCACAGCTTGAGACGGCGGAACATGGCGAACGCGCCGTCGTCCCCGACCGAGCCCCACGTCACGTAGAGGAAGCGATCTCCGCGCCGGCCCTGCACCGCCGGACCGCGGAAGTCGTCGCCGACGACCGCGACCTCCGTCTCGAACGTCACCCGGTCGGCGTCCGCGCGCACGACCTGCTCAGGGTCGCGCCGCACTTGCAGCCCGACGTGCACGTTCTCGCGCACCTCGACTCCGTGGAGCGGCTCCACCATCCGCGTACCCGGCAGGTCCCGCCCGACGATCCGCACCTGCATCGGCAGTCAGCCTGCCACGGCGCGCCGCCCGCGGGCGCAGACTGGCGCCGACATGACGGAGAGCCGGGTCGACGCGCCGCTGGCGACCGAGCACGGGATGCTCGCGCGCCTCGGGCTCGAGCCCGGGACCGACACCAGGTGGCTGGCGAGCCTCGGGGCCTGGGGCGATGGGGGGCCGGCCGCCGCGTTCGACGTCGTCATCGACGCGCTCGCCGCCGCGCCCAACCCCGACCTCGCGCTCCCCGCCCTCGCGCGCCTCGCCGATGCCGACCGGCTCTCGTGGGAACAGCTGGTCGGCGGCGACCGCGCGCGGCTGCAGCGCCTCGCGGTGCTGGCCGGCACCAGCGAGGCCCTCGCGGACCTGCTGGCCGCGCACCCGGAGCTCCTCTCGGTGGTCGTCGGTGACCTCGAGCCCTGGTCGGAGCCGACCGTGCGCTCCCTTGCGGCGGCCGCGCTGCAGCGCACCGGCGACCTCGACAGCGCCGCGGGCGAGCTCGTCCTCGTGCAGCGCGCCGGCCTGCTGCGCGTCGCCATGCGCGACCTGCTCGGCGTGATCGACACGCCCACCGCCAGCCGGGAGCTGTCCGATCTCGCCGACGGGATCGTCGCCGCCGCCCTGGACCACGTGCACCCGCCCGACAGCGCCACCCGGGTGGCCGTGGTGGCGATGGGCAAGCTCGGCGGCCGGGAGCTCAACTACGTCAGCGACGTCGACGTGGTCTTCGTCCACGACGGCGACAACAACGACGCGCTCACCGCCGCCAAGGCGCTGCTCGCGCTGGTCGGCCTCACCACCCCCGACGGCACGACCTACCAGCTCGACCCGACGCTGCGCCCCGAAGGCCGCGACGGCGCGCTCAGCCGCACGCTGACGGCGTACGACGGCTACTACGGCCGCTGGGCCGAGCACTGGGAGTTCCAGGCGCTGCTCAAGGCCCGTCCCGTCGGCGGTGACGCCACACTCGGAGCCGCGTTCGCCGCGATGGCCACCGGCCACGTCTGGTCGGACCGCCTCGGACTCGAGAGCGTCGACGCGATCCAGCGGATGAAGGCCGTCGTCGAGAGCTCCCGCGCGGTGCGCCGCGACGGCACCCGCCAGCTCAAGCTCGCCCCCGGCGGGCTGCGCGACATCGAGTTCGCGGCCCAGCTGCTGCAGCTGGTGCACGGCAAGGTCGACGCCACCCTGCGCGGCCCCGGGACCCTGGACGCCCTGGCCGCGCTGGCCGAGGGCGGGTACGTCGACGAGGGCGACGCCAACCTCTTCGCCGACGCCTACCACTTCCTGCGCACCATCGAGCACCGCCTGCAGCTACGCCGCCTGCGCCGCACCCACACCGTCCCCGCCGAGGACCGCGAGCGGCGGCGCCTCGCGAAGGCGGTGGGCTTCCGGGACCTGGCCACCCGCACCGCGCTCGAGCAGTTCGACCGCGAGTACGCCCGCGTCCAGGCCGCCGTGAGACGACTGCACCAGCAGCTGTTCTACCGACCGCTGCTGGGCCGCATCGCCGGCTGGTCACCAGAGGACCGCGCCCCGATCCCCGGCCCGGAGGGCCAGCTCGAGCAGGCCGCGGCCCGCCGCCGGCTGGAGGCCCTGGGCTTCGCCGCGCCTGGGAAGGCGCTCGAGCACCTCAAGGCCCTCAGCGACGGCGTCGGCCGCAGCGCGAGGCTGCTGCGGGCCCTGCTGCCGGCGATGCTCGAGCAGCTCGCGGAGTCGCCCGACCCCGACGGCGGCCTCGTCGCCCTGCGCGAGGTCGCTGACCGCCTGGGCACCAACCCGGCCTTCCTGCGCCTGCTGCGCGACGCGCCCCCCGGCGCGGCGCTGCTGGCCGGGGTCCTGGGCGCCAGCCCGCGGCTGGGGGAGTGGTTCGCCCGCCAGCCCGACGTGCTGGCCTTGCTGGCCGACCCCGCCGCGCTCGCCGAGCCGCAACCGGTCGAGGACTACCGCGCGATGGCCGAGGGCCTCATCCGTCGCGGGCCCCGTGCGGCGCAAGACGGCGGGACGGGAGGCGACGCCCTGCGGCGCTTCCGTCGCCGCGAGGCCCTGCGTACCGCCGTCCGCGAGCTGACCGGCCGCTCCGACCCGCTGACCGTGGCCCGCGAGCTCACCGCGCTCGGCGAGGCCTGCCTGGAGGTCGCGGTCGCGACGCACGCCCCCGAAGGCGTGCGGTTCGCCGTCGTCGGCCTGGGCCGCTTCGGCGCCGGCGAGATGAGCTACGCGTCCGATCTCGACGTGCTCGTGCTCTTCGAGCCCGCGGAGCGCCGCGACGAGGCGCTCCTCGCCGCCGAGAGGATCCTGCAGTTCCTCTCAGGGATCACCCCCGAGGGGCAGGCCTTCCGCGTCGACCTCGGTCTGCGCCCCGAGGGCCGCGACGGTCCGCTGGCCCGCACCGTCGAGTCCACGCTCGCCTACTACGAGCGCTGGGCCGAGCACTGGGAGTTCCAGGCCCTGACCCAGGCCCGCCACGTCGCCGGCGACCGCGAGCTCACGCAGGCGTTCCTCGACGGCGTCGCCCCGGTCGTCTACGCCGACCCGCCGCCCGCCGACCGCCTGGCCGCGGTGCGCACGATGAAGGCGCGCGTCGAGAAGGAACGCGGCACGTCGGGCGGCCGCCGCCCTGCGACCCCGACCGGGCGCCTCAACACCGCCGGTGCCCCCCGCGCGCGCTTCCGCCCCACCGGGCGGCTCACCCCGAGACGCGACGACCAGGCGAACCGGGCCGAGGCGGCCGGCGGCGACGTGAAGCTCGGCCCCGGCGGCCTGGCCGACATCGAGTGGACCGTGCAGCTGCTGCAGCTGCGCCACGGCGGCGCGCTCCCTGCCCTGCGCACGCCCGGGACGCTGCCTGCGCTGCAGGCGGCCGCCGACGCCGGCCTCCTGGCCGCCGAGGAGGCCGCGTACCTGCAGAGCGGCTGGCTCCTGGCCTCCCGCGTCCGCAACGCCCGCTGGCTGCTCTCGGCCGACCCCGACAAGCTCCCCGCCACCCCCGAAGACCTCGACCGCCTCGCCCGCGTGCTCGGGTACGGCACGCGCGGCCGCCAGGCGCTCTCGGAGGAGCTGGACCGCTCCCTGCGCCGCGTGCGACGCATCCACGAGCGCGTCTTCTACGGCTGAGGCCCGTAGTGCATCCTTCACCACCGTGCCGATCCAGGAGCTGGTGATCAAGGTCGGCGACCTCGACGCCGCGATCGACTTCTACGTCAAGGCCTGCCGCATGGTGCACGTGCGCACGGTCGAGGCCGACGGCGGCGCCGTGGCGGAGATGGACCTCGAGGGGCAGCGCGTCACGCTGGTCTCCGCGCCCGACCCGGGTGTGCAGCTGGTCCTCGCGACCGAGGACGTGCGCGCCGAGCGCCGCCGCCTCCGGCGCCGCAAGCTCCCCGACGATGCGATGTTCGAGGTCGCCGTCGACGGTGGCGCGTACCTGGAGTTCACCGACCCCTGGGGCAACGTCCTGGGCTACCTCGAGGCGCGCGAAGAGCAGTAACCGCCACTCACCGCGCGAAGTCGACCACCAGGTCGGCGGTGGGCGGCCCCGCGCCGGCGCCAGCCGGCCCACAGGGCTCTGCAGGCCGCCCGTTGTCCAGCGCCGGATGGCCGTTGCTGACGATCGTCGCGGGGACCAGGCATGCGCCGATGGTCCCGTCGGGCTCGACCACCACCTCGGCGACCGCGGTGTCGGACCCCGCCGGCGAGAACGCCGGCCACACGAAGTTGCCCAGGCTCCAGGCGATCGGCCGGCCGGCGTACCAGCCCAGCGGCTGCAGCCGGTGCGAGTGGTGGCCGAAGATCACGTCCGCCCCGGCGTCGATCATCGCCACGGCGCGGGCGACGTCCTCCTGCTGGGGCTGCACGTCGAGCTCCACACCCCAGTGCAGCGTCACGACCGTCAGGTCCGAGACGGCTGCGGCGGCCTGCACGGCCGCGACCATCGAGGGCACGTCGTCGCCGTTGCGCATGCCCGGGTTGGTCTCGGTCGCCAGCCAGCTGTCCTCGGGCACGACCCCGCCGAAGCCCACGACGGCGACCCGCCAGCCGCCGACCTCGAACAGCGCGGGCGTGCCGGCGGCGGCCGCGTTCACCCCGACCCCGACCGGGATCACACCGCCTGCCCCGACCTGCGTGACGGAGTCGACCGTGGCCTCCGGTCCGAAGTCCCCGGAGTGGTTGTTCGCGAGGTTGGCCACCTCCACCCCGGCCGCCGCCGCATGCGGCACGGCGGCGGGATCGCAGCGGAAGTTGAACTCCTTGAGGACGGGCGCGCCGAGGCCGCTGACCGCGCACTCGAGGTTGATGACCGTGAGGCTGTCGTCGAGGAAGAACCCGTCCAGCCCGCTCCAGGCGTGCCCGTAGCCGTTCGCGGTCAGCGCGGGGATGTAGGACGGGTCGAGGTTGACGTCGCCCGTGCCGTGGATCACCAGCCGCTGCCGGGCCGGCGCGGTGGCGGTGGGTGCGACCGTGGGAGCGGCGCTGACCGTCGCGGCCGGCGGGGCCGAGGGGGCCGGCGTCGGCGTGCCCGTCCCGTTGGCGGTCGGCCCTGCCTGGGTCAGCTCCTCGGTTGCCTGCGGGGCGGTCGTCGGCACGACCGTGGGCGTCGCCGGCGGCACCTCGGCCACGACCGAGGGCGTCGGCGTCGGCAGCGGCGGCAGCGTGACCACGACCGCGACGTCGCGCTCGCCCAGCAGCCGCTCGCCCAGGCCCAGCCCGGCCGTCGCCACGATCGCCGACGCCAGCACCACCAGCGATCCGATGATCACCGCCCCGTAGCCCCCGGGCGCGCCCGGCCCTGCTGCTCTCGCCAACCCGTGATCCTCGTCTGCCGGCCCGCGCCACCACGCTACCGATCCGGTCCGGCTAGGGTGCGCGCGCCCCGCCGTCGACCAAGCCGAGGTGTCGTGCCCCCACCCTGGGACGTCCAGCGCGGCGCCGGCCCGCTGATCGCGGTCGCCGTGCACGCGGGCCACGACCTGCGCCCGGAGGTCGCCGCCGCCATGGCCCTCCCCGAGCCGGACCGTCTGCGCGAGGAGGACCCCTACACCGACGCGTGGACCGCGGTCGCGCCGACCCGCATCGTCGTCCACCGCTCCCGCTTCGAGATCGACCTCAACCGCCCGCGGGACAAGGCCGTGTATCAGAGCCGCGAGGACGCGTGGGGCCTGGACGTGTGGGGCGGTGCAGTCCCACCCGGCCTGGTCGCGGCATCCCTCGCGCTCTACGACGGGTTCTACGGGCTGCTCGACGAGCTCGTCGCCGCCGCGATCGCCGACGCGGGCGTCGCGGTGGTCCTCGACTGCCACTCCTACAACCACCGCCGCGCCGGCCCGGACGCGCCAGCAGAGCCGCGCGAGGACAACCCGGAGATCAACGTCGGCACCGGCACCGTGGACCACGCCCGCTGGGGCGGCGCGGTGGAGGCCTTCAACGCCGCGCTGCGCGCCCAGGACCTGGACGTGCGCGAGAACGTGCGCTTCCGCGGCGGCCACGTCAGCCGCCACGTCAACAGCGGAGGCCGCGCCGCTCGCCCTGGCGCTGGAGTTCAAGAAGACCTGGATGGACGAGTGGACCGGCGAGCGCGACGGGGCGCACCAGGCACGTCTGGTCGCCGCGCTGGACGCCGCGGTCGGGCCGTTGCTCGCGGCGGTGCTGCCGTGACCACGCTGGTCGTCGACCCGCCGGGCTGGGAGGGCGTCGTCGAGGACGTCGTGGCGCGCCTGGCCCGTGACGCCGGCGTGCGCCGCCGGCTGCCCGACGGCGGCATCGTCTCGATCGACCGCCGGCTGCCCTTCCTCGTCGTCCACCGCGCCGACCCCCGCCGGCCCGACCCCGCGACCCGCCGCCTGGTCGAGGGCGAGGCCGCGCTGGTGGTCGCCCCACCCGGCCGCGCCCACCGCGCCGCGGTCAGGCGGCTGGTCAAGGCGGTCGCGGAGCAGGCCGCGGAGACCTTCGGCGCGGCGCTGGTCCTCGAGCTGTGGTCACCGCCCCCACCCGCCGACGGCGAGCCCGTGCGCCTGGCCTTCGACGTCCGCGTCGACCGCCAGCGCCTGGGCACCCCGAGCCTGCAGCGTCTGGAGCGCGCGCTGCGCTCGATCCGCGTCGGCGGGGGCCGGGCGACCGTCGAGGTCAGCACCGACCGTCGCCTCGCGCCCCCGGGCTTCTCGCCGCTGCTGACGCCGCGCGAGCAGCAGCGCGCAGGCGTGACCCTGGCGTGCTTGTGCATCGCTCCCGTGCACAAAGGTCCCGACGGGGAGTACCCGTTCGTCGCCCGCGCCCTCAAGCGCCAGCTGGGCCGCGCGACCAAGCAGTACTTCTACGAGTTCGCGGTCCGGGAGACCTCCCACCACCCGGGCCACTACCAGGCCCTCGGCAAGCGCGCGCTGGTCAAGGCCGTGTGGACGATCGACCGCGAGCTGGCCGCGATCTCGGCGCAGTTCGACACGCTGCTGCTGGTCACGCCGCTGGACACGCCAGGCCTGTGGCGCACGTTCCAGGCACGCCGCTACGCGGCCCCTCCGCAGTTCCGCTACCGCCCGATCTCCGTCGATCCCGACCTGCTCAAGCGCCGCCTGTACCAGATCCCCATCGAGCGCGTCGAGGACCCCACGCTGGAGCGCCTCTTCCAGGACAAGCAGCACGAGCTGGACCTCAAGCTCAGCCTCGTGGCCGCGCGCGGGACCCCGCGCTTCCTGCCGCTGTCCCAGGCGACCTACGGGATCGTGCGGCTGGATCTGAGGGCGCTGGCGCGCGACGTGCTGGTGGTGCTCAACCGCAAGCGCCGCGGCAGCGAGGGCGCGGTCGTGCCGGCCGCCGCGTTCGCCCAGCGCGCCGAGCAGGAGCTCGCCGCGTACCGCCGGCTCGCGCCCGACCTCGGCGGCTCGGTCGTGATCTCGCCCGACGTCGCGTCGCTGGTCGTCAGCGGCGCCACGGTCTACGTCGGCAGTGGCATGAGCTTCTCGGAGCGCAGGGTCGACGCGCTGCTGCACCACGAGGTCGGCACCCACGTGGTCACCTGGTACAACGGCCAGTCGCAGCGGCTGACGCTGATGCGCACGGGGTTGCCGGGCTACGACGAGGTCCAGGAGGGCCTGGCCGTGCTGGCCGAGTGGATGGTCGGCGGCCTCACCGCGGGACGGCTGCGCCTGCTGGCGGCCCGCGTGCTGGCGTGCGCCGCGCTGTCGGACGGTGCGGAGTTCCTCGACACCTACCGGCTGATCCGCTCCGAGGCACAGGTCTCCGCGCAGATGGCGTTCTACGCGACCGTGCGCGTCTACCGCGGTGGCGGCTTCGTCAAGGACGCCGCCTATCTCCGGGGGCTGACCGCCGTTTTCGACTATCTTCGCGGCGGCGGCGACCTGCGCACGCTCCTCACCGGCAAGATCGCGCTGGAGCATGTGGGCCTGATCCAGGAGCTGCAACGCCGCCGCATCCTCAAACCGCCGGCGCTCCTCCCGCGGTGGCTGGAGGCACCGTCCAACCCACTGAAACGAGCCGTGGAGGACCGCATGACCGTCCTGGCGATCGCCGAGGGGGCGCGCGCGTGAGGGTCGGGTTCGTCGTCAATGACATCCACACCGAGCAGGCGGGCTACACCACGATCCGCCTGGGTCTCTCGGCGACCGGACGGGGGCACGAGGCTTGGTACCTCGGCGTCGGCGACCTCGCCTACGACCCCGACGGGACGGTCAAGGCGCGCGCGCGGCGTGTCCCCAAGACGCGGCGCTACAAGTCCACGGAGATGTTCCTGCGCGACCTGCAGTCGCCCAAGGCCGTCAAGGAGCGCATCGACGTCGGCGGGCTGGACGTGCTGATGCTGCGCAGCGACCCCTCGGAGGAGAAGCGCTCGCGGCACTGGGCGCAGACCGCCCCCATCGACTTCGGGCGCCTGGCGATGCACCACGGCGTGATCGTGCTCAACGACCCCAACGGCCTGGCCAAGGCCGGCAACAAGATGTACTTCCAGTCCTTCCCGGAGCAGGTGCGCCCCGTCACGCTCATCACCCGCGAGAAGGACGAGATCAAGGACTTCGCCAAGCAGCGGGGCGGCAGCTGCGTCCTCAAGCCGCTGCAGGGCAGCGGCGGCGAGAGCGTGTTCCTGGTCCGGCCCGACGACGTGGCCAACCTCAACCAGATGATCGACGCCGTCTCGCGCGACGGCTACGTCATCTGCCAGGAGTACCTGCCGCACGCAGTCGAGGGCGACATGCGTCTGTTCCTCATGAACGGGCTGCCGCTGCGGCACAAGGGGCGCATCGCCGCGTTCCGGCGTGTGCGCTCCGGCGCCGACCACCGCTCCAACGTGCACGCCGGAGGGCGCATCGCGAAGGCGCAGGTCACGGAGGAGGCGTTGGTGCTGGCACGGGCCGTGCGGCCCAAGCTCGTCCAGGACGGCATGTTCCTGGTGGGGCTGGACATCGTCGGGGACAAGCTCATGGAGATCAACGTCTTCAGCCCCGGCGGGCTGGGCAGCGCGCAGCGCATGGAGGGCGTGAACTTCTCCGACGCCGTCGTCGCCGCGCTGGAGCTCAAGGTCGACTACATGGGCGCCTACCAGCGCGATTTCAACAACGTCGAGATGGCCACGTTGTAACGTCCACACCCGCAGTGCGGGATCGAGCGATTGGGAGGATCATGCGGAAGCTGTTGGGTTTGGGGGCAGCGCTCGCGCTGCTGGTCGTGGGCCTGCCGGCCCAGGTGGCGCAGGCCGCCGAGTTCGAGGTGCTGATCGAGAACTTCGCGTTCATCCCGGACACGCAGTACGTCAACGCGGGCGACACCGTGACCTGGGTCTGGGGTGAGGACCCGGCGCCGCACAACGTCACGCCGATCCCGGTCGAGGGTCAGGAGTCGCCGATCGAGGGCTCCGGCGACCGCGGCCCCGGCCCCGCCGAGCCGTACTCCGTGGACTTCCCGGAGGAGGGCACGTACCCGTACTTCTGCACGATCCACTCCTCTCCCGAGGGCACGGAGCCCGACGACCAGAACGGCGAGATCATCGTGCTGCCCGCCGGCGATGACCCCGCCCCCGGAGCCCCGCCCCGCGCCGGAACCGGGCGCGTTGCCGCAGGCGACCGACAACGTCAGTGCGGCCCTCGCCTGGAGCAGCCTCTTCGCCGACGGCAGCGCCCCCGACGTGCTGCTGGGCCGTGAGGACAACTTCGCCGACTCCCTGACCTCCGGTGGCCTGCAGGGCCTGCTGGACGCACCGCTGCTGCTGACCGCGACCGGTGAGCTCGACGAGCGGGTCGAGGCGGAGCTGGCGCGCCTGGGCGCCGAGCGCGTCTCCATCATGGGCGGCACGAACGCCGTCTCGCAGGCGGTCGAGGACGCGCTGGTGGCGCTGGGCTACGAGGTCACCCGCATCGCGGGCACCACGCGCCTGGAGACGGCGGCCGCGGCGGCGGAGGCCCTCATCGGCGACGAGGGCATCGACCCGACCACGGCCATCGTCGCGCGCGCCTACGAAGCCGAGGGGTCCACCGACCCCACCCAGGCGTTCGCCGACAGCCTGGCGGCGGGCGGCGCCGCGGCACGCGAGTCGATCCCGATCCTGCTCAGCGAGACCGGGCTGCTCTCAGCGACGACCACCGCGTTCTTCGAGGCCCACCCCGAGATCACCACGGTCTACGTGGTCGGCGGCATCGCGGCGCTCAGCCAGCAGGTCGAGGACGACCTGATCGCGCTGGGCCTGGAGGTCATCCGGGTCGCCGGCGCGACCCGCTTCGACACTGCCAGTCGCCGTCGCCGAGCAGTTCTACGGCTTCCCGGAGGTGTTCCTGCTGATCGAGGGGCAGGCGGACGGCTCGTGGGCGGGCGGCTTCACCGCCGCGTCGGCCGCAGAGTCCGCGCCGATCCTGCTGTCCAACGGCGACACGCTTCCGCAGCCCACGCTGGAGTGGGCGTCGTTCGGCGTCCCTGCCCTGTGCGGCCCACAGACGTCGCCGGTGGCGTGCGCGACCGCCGAGCAGGTGGCCGGCTCCGGCCAGTTCGGCGACCCCGACGCGCTCGTGGCGTTCCTTGAGGGCGACGAGGAGGTGCCCGGCCCGGGTGCCCGCCGACGACGGCCGCTCGGGCGACGCGTTCGTCTTCCAGGGCGGCGCCGAGGACGCGCTCTGCTTCGAGCTGTCGGCCTACCAGTTCCCGGAGCCGATGACCGCGGCGCACATCCACGCCGGTGCGGACGGTGTCGACGGCCCCATCGTGGTGCCGCTGGTGGTGCCCGAGATCGCCCCGATCGAGGAGGGCGGCGGTCCGGGTTCATCCGCTCCTGCGCGCTGGACCAGGACCCTGCGGTGGTCGCCGACATCCTCGCCAACCCGGCCGACTACTACGTCAACTACCACACCGCGACGTTCCCCGCGGGCGCGATCCGCGGGCAGCTCTTCCTCCCCGAGGCGATCTTCTTCGCCGATCTGCTCCCGGAGAACGAGATCCCCGGCCCGGGTGCCGAGGGCGCCTCGGGCTTCGCCGGGATCGCGATCGACTCCGCGGACCACTCGACGATCTGCCACTACATGTTCTCGTTCACCCCGGACGCCCCGACCGCCGCGCACATCCACGTGGGCGGCCCCGACGTCGCGGGCGACATCCTGCACCCGTTGGAGCTCCCGAACGCTGTGGAGCTGCCGGCGGAGGCCGGTGGCGGTTGGATCGCCGAGGGCTCCAGCTGCGAGACCGCGGCCGACCCCGCACACGGTGACGACGTGCTGGCCGACCCCGGCGGGCACTACGTGAACGTGCACACCGGCGACTTCCCGGCGGGTGCGATCCGTGGCCAGCTCGTCCGACCCGTTCGCGGGGCCGCCCCCGGCCGCGGCGCGGGCATCCTGGGGCCGCTGACCCTCCAGGACCACTGACGATCAGGGCGGGCCGCCTCGGTGGCCCGCCCTATCCTTTGGGCGTGACGCACGACCACGGCCACGCCGCGGTGCGGGCGGGGGCCCGGCACCGCAACCGCCTCGGCGTGGCATTCGCGCTGATCGGCG
The DNA here is from genome assembly GCA_963829805.1 of Euzebyaceae bacterium. Lineage (GTDB taxonomy): Bacteria > Actinomycetota > Nitriliruptoria > Euzebyales > Egibacteraceae > CAWHJR01. Next base: position 3,828,557 of record CAWHJR010000002.1, on the reverse strand, counting down.
GGTTCTTCGTGGTCGAGGTCGTGGCCGGGCTGGCGACGCACTCGCTGGCCCTGCTGTCGGACGCCGGCCACATGCTCACCGACGTCGTGGGCCTGGGGATGGCCTTGGCCGCGATCCAGCTGGCCTCGCGCGAGCAGCTGCGCGGCGAACGTGGCGGGCACACGTTCGGCCTCTACCGCCTGGAGATCCTCGCGGCGTTCGTGAACGCGCTGCTGCTGTTCGGGGTGGCGATCTGGGTCGTGGTCGAGGCCGTGCGCCGGCTGTCATCGCCCGCAGACGTGCTGACCGGCCCGATGCTCGCCGTGGCCGTCCTCGGGCTGATCGTCAACCTCGTCGCGGTCGCGCTGCTGCGCCGCGGCGCGGCCGAGAGCCTCAACGTCCACGGCGCCTATCTGGAGGTGCTGGCCGACCTCTTCGGCTCGGTCGGGGTGATCGTGGCGGCCGTGCTGCTCGGGGTGTTCGGGTGGACCTGGGCCGACCCCTTGATCGCCGCCCTGATCGGCGTCGCGATCCTGCCGCGCACCTGGCGCCTGGGCCGCCAGGCGGTGCGCATCCTGCTGCAGGCCGCCCCGCCGGACATCGACCCCGACGCGGTGGAGGCCGACCTGGCCGGCATCCCCGGTGTCGTGGGCGTGCACGACCTGCACGTGTGGACGCTGACGTCGGACATGGAGAGCGCCAGCGCCCACCTCTCGGTCTGCGCGGACGCGCAGCCGGCCGACGTCCTCGTCAGCGCCCGGGCCGTCCTGGCCGAGCGCTACGGCATCGACCACGCCACCCTGCAGATCGAGCCCCAGGGCGACCGCGCCTGCGAAGAGCTCACCTGGTGACCAGACGGCGCTGACGCGCCGTCTGCTAGGCGGTCTGGCGCTGCTGCGTCGGTTCGATGATCAGCTCGCGGCCGCGGGTGATCTCGTGGTCGGCGTCGCAGACGATCCGCACGCCGACGTCGGCGCCGCAGCCGACGTGGCGGATGGCCACGGGTGGGCCGGACTCCTCTTGCAGCCACCGGTTGCCGAAGGCGTTCATCGCGAGCATCACGGGGCGGAGGTCGCGGCCCATGTTCGTGAGCTTGTACTCGTGGCGGGGGCGGGCGCCCTCGACCTGGTAGGGGCGGCGCTCCAAGGCGCCGGCCGCGACCAGGGCGGCAAGGCGATCGGTCAGCACGCTGCGAGAGATGCTCAGGTGGGCCTGGATGTCGTCGAAGCGCGAGAGGCCGTTGAAGACCTCGCGCAGGACCAGCACGGTCCAGCGGTCGTGCAGCACCTCGAGGGTGCGGAAGATCGAGCAGTCCTGGCCGTCGGTCGTGGCCCAAAGCGCGGCCAGCTCCTCTGCGGTTCCCTCCATCAGCGGCCAGCATAGCAGGCTGAGTTGCAGTTGAGAACCCAGCATGCTACTTTGGGTTCGGGAGTCGAACTCAGAGGAAGGTCCGCCCTCATGGAACTGCTCGAACGAGGACACCCCCTCCACCGCCGCGCCAGCCTGCTGGTGGGCGACCTGGAGGTCGGCATCCGCCCTGTCCTGCCGACCGACGCGCTGGAGATCGCGCGGCTGGTGACGGAGCTCTCCGAGCGCAGCCGCTACCACCGCTTCCACGCGCCCGTGCTGCGTCTGACCGAGCGGCAGCTGACCACGATCGTCGACGTCGACCACCACCGCGCGGAGACCCTGGTCATCACGCAGGGGAGCGGCCGCAAGGAGCGCATCGTCGGCTTCGGGCAGTTCCTGCCGTGGAACGACGGCGAGGTCGAGATCTCGCTGCTCGTTCGCGACGACCTGCAGGGCCGCGGCCTGGGCCGCGTGCTGGCCACCCGCCTGATCGCCGCCGCCGCCGAGTCGGGCTACCGCACGGCGGTCGCGTCGGTCCTGGCGGAGAACCAGCGCATGATCTCGCTGGCCCGTCATCTTCCGCAGCCAGAGGTCGGCCGTGCCTCGGGTTCGGTGCTGGAGTACCGCTTCGACCTGACCGCCGACGACCGCACCGCGGCGGTGCTCACGGCGTAATCCTCCCCTTGGTAGCGTGCGAGCCCGCCGCGACGGGGAAGGAGGGCCCGCGATGAGCAATCCGGTGAAGGCCGCGATCGTCCAGCTGAAGTGGACGGGCGACCAGGACTCGATGCTGGACCAGCACGAGAAGGCCGCCCGCGAGGCTGCCGCGCAGGGCGCGCAGGTCATGTGCTTCCAGGAGCTGTTCTACGGGCCCTACTTCTGCCAGGTGCAGGACACGGAGTTCTACGCCTACGCGGAGTCCGTGCCGGGGCCGACCACGGAGCGCTTCCAGGCCGTCGCGCGCGAGCTGGGGATGGTGCTGGTCCTGCCGGTCTACGAGCAGGACCAGCCCGGTATCCTCTACAACACCGCCGCGGTGATCGACGCCGACGGGACCTACCTCGGCAAGTACCGCAAGACCCACATCCCGCAGGTCAAGGGCTTCTGGGAGAAGTTCTACTTCCGGCCCGGGAACCTCGGGTACCCGGTCTTCGACACCGCGGTGGGGCGCGTCGGCGTCTACATCTGCTACGACCGCCACTTCCCCGAGGGCTGGCGGGCGCTCGGCCTGGCCGGCGCGCAGATCGTCTTCAACCCCTCGGCGACCAGTCGCGGGCTCTCGTCGCACCTGTGGAAGCTGGAGCAGACCGCGTCGGCCGTGGCCAACCTCTACTTCGTCGGCGCGATCAACCGGGTCGGCGTGGAGCCGCTGGGTGACAACGACTTCTACGGCACCAGCTACTTCGCCGACCCGCGGGGGCAGTTCGTGGGCGCCACGGCGTCGGAGCACGACGAGGAGCTGGTCGTGCGCGAGCTCGACCTCGACATGGTCGAGGAGGTCCGCAACCAGTGGGCGTTCTACCGGGACCGCCGCCCGGACTGCTACGACCCGCTGACTGCCGGCTGAGGTCCGCGTGGCGACCAACGCCGACCTCACCGCGCGGTACCGCGCCGTCCTGCCGAAGTGGCTGGCCACCTACTACGCGGAGCCGATCGCGCTGGACCGCGGCGACGGCTGCCACGTCTGGGACGTCGAGGGCAACCGCTACCTGGACTTCTTCGCCGGGATCCTCACCACGATCGTCGGCCACAACGTCCCCGAGGTCGTCGACGCGCTGCACGAGCAGGCCGGCAGGATCATCCACAGCTCCACGCTCTACCCGTCGCAGCCGACCGTGGAGCTGGCCGAGCAGATCGCCCGCCTCTCCGACATCCCCGACGCGAAGGTCTTCCTGACCCCGTCGGGCACGGAGGCCAACGACGCCGCGCTGATGATGGCCACGTCCTACCGGCGCTCCAACCAGATCCTCGCGATGCGCAACAGCTACCACGGGCGCTCGTTCTCGACGGTCGCGATCACCGGCAACCGGTCGTGGAAGGCGACGTCGATCAGCGGGTTCGCGGTCAACTACGTGCACGGCGGCTACCGCCTGCGCAGCCCCTACCGCGACCTCGACGACGACGCCTACACGCTGGCGTGCGTGCAGGATCTCCACGACGTGATCGACATGATGACCTCGGGTGACGTGGCCTGCCTGATCGCGGAGCCGATCCAGGGCGTCGGCGGCTTCGCGACCCCGCCGGACGGGTTCTTCGGGTCGCTGAAGAAGGTCCTGGACCAGTACGGGATCCTCTTCATCGCCGACGAGGTGCAGACCGGCTGGGGCCGCACCGGCGACCACTTCTGGGGCTGGCAGGCGCACGCCCTGGTTCCCGACCTCATGACGTTCGCCAAGGGCGTCGGCAACGGCGTGGCGCTGGGCGGCGTGGTCGGGCGCGCCCCGATCGTGGACTGCCTGCCCGCGAACCAGATCTCCACGTTCGGCGGGACGCCGCTGAACTCCGCCGGCGCGCTGGCGACCATCCGCTACCTGCTGGATCACGACCTGCAGTCCAACGCCGCCCGACAGGGGGCGCGGTTCCGCGCCGCGCTGCAGGAGGTCGTCGACGCGCACGAGGGCATCGCCGAGGTGCGCGGCAAGGGCCTCATGCTGGCGATCGAGACCGTGAAACCCGGCGGCATCGAACCCGACGGCGTCGCCGCGACCGGCCTGATGGAGGAGACCCGCAAGCGCGGGGTGCTGATCGGCAAGGGCGGCCTCTACGGCAACGTGCTGCGCATCGCCCCGCCGCTGACCGTCACCGCCGAGCAGATCGACGAGGCGGCCGCCGCGATCCGCGAGGCGGCAGCCGTCGTCTACGCGTAGCCGGCAGTCAGCCGGCGGCGCGCGCTCAGCCGCCGCGCGTCCAGCCGCCGCGCGTGCGAGGCTGACTGCCACGTCGGGAGTCAAGGAGGAAGCGTCGATGAGGACCTTCATCAAGGGCGGCACCGTGGTTTCCGCCACAGGCGCGCAGGCGCAGGACGTGCTGGTGGACGGCGAGCGCATCGTCGCGGTGCTGGAGCCGGGGACCACGGTGTTCGGCGAGATCACCGCCGACCGCGTCATCGACGCGACGGGTCGCTACGTCGTGCCGGGCGGCATCGACGCCCACACGCACATGGAGCTGCCCTTCGGCGGCACGCACGCCAGCGACACCTTCGAGACGGGGACGGTTGCGGCCGCGTTCGGCGGCACGACCACGATCATCGACTTCGCGGTGCAGACCACCGGCGGCAACGTGCGCGAATCCCTCGACGCCTGGTTCGCGAAGTCCGAGGGCAACTGCGCGATCGACTACGGCTTCCACATGATCCTGGGCGGCATCGACGACGCCGCGCTCAAGGAGATGGACACGCTCGTGGGCGAGGGCATCACGAGCTTCAAGCTCTTCATGGCCTACCCCGGCGTCTTCTACTCCGACGACGGCCAGATCCTGCGGGTGATGCAGAAGGCGGCGGCCAACGGCGCGCTGATCACGATGCACGCCGAGAACGGCATCGCGATCGACGTGATCGCCGCGCAGGCGGCGGAGCGCGGGGAGACCGCGCCGAAGTACCACGGGATCACGCGCCCCGCGCGGCTCGAGGGCGAGGCCACCAACCGCGCGATCCAGCTCGCGCTGGTCGCCGGCTCACCCGTGTACTTCGTGCACATGAGCGCCAGCGAGGCGCTGGCCCACGTCGCCGAGGCCCGCGACCAGGGCCACAACGTCTTCGGCGAGACCTGCCCGCAGTACCTCTACCTCACCCTCGAGGACCACCTCGCCAAGCCGGGGTTCGAGGGCGCCGGCTACGTCTGCTCACCGCCCCTGCGCACCAAGCACGAGTCCCACGGTCGCGACCTGTGGCGTGGCCTGCGCACGAACGACCTCGCGATGGTCGCCACCGACCACTGCCCGTTCTGCATGAAGGAGCAGAAGGAGCTGGGCCTGGAGGACTTCCGCGCGATCCCCAACGGCATCGGCGGCGTCGAGCACCGCATGGACCTCATCCACCAGGGCGTCGTCGACGGCGAGCTCTCGCTCGCGCGCTGGGTCGAGACGTGCTCGACCACCCCCGCGCGGATGTTCGGGCTCTACCCGAAGAAGGGCGTGATCGCCCCGGGCTCCGACGCCGACATCGTGATCTACAACCCCGACAGCCCCTGGACGATCTCGGTCGAGAACCACCACATGAACATGGACTACTCGGCCTGGGAGGGCTTCCGGATGACCGGCAAGGTGGAGTGCGTGCTGTCCCGCGGCCGCCTCGTGATCGAAAATGGCACCTACAAGGGCTCGAAGGGTCACGGGCAGTACCTGCGCCGCGGACTCTGCGACTACCTGCACTGAGGAGGCGGCGGGATGGAGCGGATCGCGCACTGGGTCGGCGGCAAGGACGTGGCGGGGGAGTCGGGGCGGTTCGGGCCGGTGTTCAACCCGGCGACGGGCGAGCAGACCGGGGAGGTGGCCCTGGCGTCGCTCGAGGAGGTCGACCACGCGGTCGTGGTCGCCAAGGCGGCCGCGGCCTCCTGGCGGGAGTCGTCGCTCTCGCAGCGCACGGAGATCCTCTTCCGGTTCCGGGAGCTGGTCGACGCGCGCCGCCACGAGGTCGCGTCCCTGCTCACGGCCGAGCACGGCAAGGTGCTGTCGGACGCGATGGGCGAGGTCTCCCGCGGGCTGGAGAACATCGAGTTCGCGTGCGGCCTCGCGCACCTGCTCAAGGGCGAGCACTCCGAGCAGGTCGCGCGCGGGGTCGACGTCTACTCGCTGCACCAGCCGCTCGGGGTGGTGGCCGGGATCACCCCGTTCAACTTCCCGGCGATGGTGCCGCTGTGGATGTACCCCAACGCGATCGCCTGCGGGAACACCTTCATCCTCAAGCCGTCGGAGCGCGACCCCTCGGTGACGGTGCTGCTGGCCCGGTTGTTCCAGGAGGCCGGCCTGCCCGAGGGTGTCCTCAACGTCGTGCACGGCGACAAGCTCGCCGTCGATGCGCTCCTCGAGCACCCCGACGTCGCCGCGATCTCCTTCGTCGGCTCCACCCCGATCGCCCGTCACATCTACGAGACGGGCACGCGCCACGGGAAGCGCGTGCAGGCACTGGGCGGGGCGAAGAACCACATGGTGGTCCTGCCCGATGCCGACATGGACCTCGCCGCTGACGCCGCCGTCAGCGCGGGCTACGGCTCGGCGGGGGAGCGCTGCATGGCGATCAGCGTGGTGGTCGCGGTCGGCGCGGCCGGAGACCAGCTGGTCGAGAGGATCGCCCAGCGCATCCCCGCGATCCACGTGGGGGCGGGCACCGACCCCACCTCGGCGATGGGCCCGCTCATCACGCGCGAGCACCGCGACCGCGTGGCGGGCTACCTCGACAGCGGTGCCCAGGAGGGCGCGACCCTGGTGGTCGACGGCCGCGAGGCCGACGTCCCCGACGGCGGGTTCTTCCTCGCCCCCTCGCTGCTGGACCACGTCACGACCGACATGGCGTGCTACCGCGACGAGATCTTCGGCCCGGTCCTCTCGGTCGTGCGCACCGACACCTACGACGACGCCGTGCGGATGGTCGCGGAGAACCCCTGGGGCAACGGCACCGCGATCTTCACCCGCGATGGCGGCGCGGCCCGCCAGTTCGAGCGCGAGGTCGACGCCGGCATGGTGGGCGTCAACGTCCCGATCCCCGTCCCGGTCGCGGCCTACAGCTTCGGGGGCTGGGGCGCCTCGTTGTTCGGCGACCTCCACGCCTACGGGCCCGACGGCATCCGCTTCTACACCAAGACCAAGGTCGTCACGCGCCGCTGGCCGGACCCGGCCACCAGCCAGGTCGACCTGGGCTTCCCCCAGAACCGCTGAGAGGGGCACGATGGAGCGCACACCGGTCAACCCCTGGGCCTGGTCGCTGAAGTTCAGCTTCAACCAGGGCGAGGTGATCACCGGCAAGGCTCGCGAGCTGGTCTGCGCGGGCCAGACTTCGGTGGACGCCGACGGGCGTCCGCAGCACCCCGGGGACATGGCCGCCCAGCTCGCGCTCGCGGTCGCGAACCTCGAGGCGGTGCTGTCCGCGGCCGACATGACCCTGGCGAACATCGTGCGCCTGAACTTCTACACCACCGACGTCGACGCCTTGCGCGAGCCGATGGGGATCCTCAACGATCGCCTCCGCGACGCGGGCGTGATGCCGCCGGGCACGCTCCTCGGCGTCGTGCGGCTGGCGTACCCGGAGCTCATGATCGAGCTCGAGGCCACGGCGATGGCATGACCATGGACTTCGGCGTGGTGCTGCAGTGCGACCCGCCCGCGTGGCGGGTCGTGGATCTGGCCCAGCGCGCGGAGGCCTACGGCTTCGACTACGCGTGGACGTTCGACTCCCACGTGCTCTGGCAGGAGCCGTACGTCATCTACAGCCAGATCCTGGCGCGCACCCACCGGCTGGTCGTCGGGCCGATGGTGACGAACCCCGGCACGCGCGACTGGACCGTGACCGCCAGCGTCTTCGCCACCCTCAACGACATGTTCGGCGACCGCACGGTCGTCGGGATCGGGCGGGGCGACAGCGCCATGCGGGTGCTGGGCTTCCCGCCCTGCGACCTCTCGGAGGTCGGCGCGGCGATCGAGGTGATCCGCGGCCTCGCCGAGGGCGAGACGGTGACCTACAACGGCACGCAGCAGCACTTCCCCTGGGCACGCGGTGGGCGGCTGCCGGTGCTCATGGCCGCCTACGGCCCCAAGGCGCTCAAGCTGTGCGGCGAGAAGGCGGACGGGTTCATCCTGCAGCTCGCCGACACCCAGATCGCGGCGTGGACGATCAAGGCCGTGCGCGACGCCGCCGAGGCCGCCGGCCGCGACCCCGACAGCCTCCACGTCTGCGTCGCCGCGCCGGCCTACGTGGGCGACGACGTCAAGCACCAGCGCGACCAGGTGCGCTGGTTCGGGGGCATGGTCGGCAACCACGTCGCCGACCTCGTCAAGCGCTACGGCAAGGACACCAACCTGATCCCCGAGGCGCTCACCGCCTACATCGAGCAGCGCCGCGGATACGACTACGCCGAGCACGGCAAGGCCACGAGCACCCACGTCGACTTCGTCACCGACGACGTGATCGACCGCTTCTGCATCCTCGGCGACGACGACGCCCACGTCGCCCGCCTCGAGGAGCTGCGCGCTCTCGGCGTCGACCAGTTCGCGATCTACCTGCAGCACGACGGCAACGACGAGACGCTCTCGGCCTACGGGCAGCGCATCATCCCGCGCCTGCGGCCGAAGCGCGCATGACCGACACCGCCGTCGCCGACCCGCTGCTGATCGAGGAGCGGGCCGCGCGCGAGGCGCGGGCCGCCGACCGCCGCGAGGCCGTGCGCGGGGCGCTGCTGCGGATCGTGCTGGTGGTTGCCGCGGTCGCGGTGCTGCTGGGGACCTACGCGGGCTACAAGGCGCTCGGACGCGCGCTCGGCGACCCGTGGCGGTCGTGGCCCGTCGTCGGCGGATGGCTGCCGGCGACCGACGACCTCATCCTGCCGCCGCTCTCGGCGATGGCCGACACCCTGACGGCGCCGGTGCAGCGCAACCAGCCGGACACGCTCGCGGTCATCGTGCTGCGCTCGGCCCTCTTCACGCTGCGCGAGGCCGCGGTGGGCTTCCTCGCGGGCATCGTGATCGGCCTCGCGATCGCCGTGGTGCTGTGGCGGGCGAAGCTGCTCGAGCGCGGCCTGCTGCCGTACGTGATCGCCAGCCAGACCATCCCGCTGGTCGCGATCGCGCCGATCGTGGTGATCTGGGGGCGCGGCAACCTCGAGTGGATCCCGTTCGTCTGGCAGGACTGGATGTCGGTCGCGGTGATCGCCACCTACCTGACGTTCTTCCCGGTGGTGGTCAACGGCCTGCGCGGCCTGCAGTCCCCGGAGCCGGCCGCGGTCGAGCTCATGAGCTCCTACGGAGCGAACCGCGTGCAGGAGCTGCGCCGCCTGCGCTTCCCCGCCGCGCTGCCGTACCTCTTCCCGGCGCTGCGCATCGCGGCGACCGCCAGCATCGTCGGCGCGATCGTGGGGGAGATCTCGGCGGGTGTGCGCGGCGGGCTGGGGCGCCTGATCCTCGACTTCGCCAGCCGCTACACCACGGGCCCGGAGCGTCTCTACGTCGCGGTCGCCGGCGCAGCGCTGCTCGGGCTGGTCGCCGTCGGCGGCGTCACGCTGCTGGAGCGCGCGGTGCTGCGCCGCCGCGGCGCGGTGCCCGCGTGACCACCGAGCGGCTAGCTGGCGACGTGGCCACGCAGGTGGAGGCCGCCGTGTCCGTGGCGGGCCTGCGCAAGGTCTTCGGCGCGGGGCGCAAGGACGCGGTCGAGGCGCTCGTCGACATCGACCTGGTCGTCCCGCGCGGTGCGTTCGTCTCGCTGATCGGGCCCTCGGGGTGCGGCAAGTCGACGCTGCTGCGGCTGGTCGCCGGCTTGACCAGCCCGACCAGCGGCACGATCACGGTGCTCGGCAAGCCCGCCGACCGCGCCCGCGAGGACCGCGACTACGGCATGGCGTTCCAGCAGGCCGGGCTCTTCGACTGGCGCACGGTCGCGCGCAACGTCGAGCTGCCGCTCGAGCTGCTGGGCTGGAGCCGCGCGCGCCGCCGGGACCGCGCTCGGGAGATGCTGCAGCTGGTCAAGCTGGGCGACTTCGCCGACCACTGGCCGGCACAGCTGTCGGGCGGCATGCAGCAGCGCGTCGCGATCGCCCGCGCCCTGTCGTTCGAGCCGCAGGTGCTGCTCATGGACGAGCCCTTCGGCGCGCTCGACGAGATGACCCGCGAGCACCTCCAGACCGAGCTCCTGCGCATCTGGCAGGAGACCGGCACGACGGTGATCTTCGTGACCCACTCGATCCCGGAGGCCGTGTTCCTCTCCACCGAGGTGGTGGTGCTCTCGCCGCGCCCTGGTCGGATCGCCGCACGCATCGCCGTGGACCTCGGCGCGCGGAGCCCCGACACGCGCGAGGACCCGAGCTTCTTCGCGCGCATCACCGAGGTTCGCGAAGTACTGCGCGGGATGGGGGCGGCATGAGGGGCCGGGCGTGGGTGGCACCGCTCGTCGCGGGGCTGGTGTTGCTGGTCTTCTGGGAGGTGACGCTGGCGCTGCTGCAGCCGGACGGCTTCCTGCTGCCGCGGCCGTCGCGCATCCTGGCGAGCTTCGCGGAGCAGCGGCCGGCGATCTTCTCCGCGCTGCGCCGCACCGGGTTCGTGGTGGTGACGGGCCTCGCGCTGGGGGTGATCGCCGGCGTCGTCGCCGCGCTGGTCACGACGCGCTTCCGGACCGCCGAGGCGACCGTGACGCCGCTGGCGGCGGCGCTCAACGCGATGCCGATCATCGCGCTGGCTCCGATCGCCAACGCGTGGTTCGGCAGCCTCTCGCCGAGGTCGAACCAGGCGGTGGTGGCGGTCGTGGTGTTCTTCCCCGTGTTCATCAACACCTCGCGGGGCCTCACGCGTGTCGCCCCCGCACAGGTGGAGCTGATGCGCTCCTATGCGGCCAGCGAGTGGACGATCACCCGCGAGGTCCGCGTCCCCAACGCGCTGCCGTTCTTCTTCACCGCGCTGCGGATCGTCGCCTCCCTGGCGGTGATCGCGGCGATCGTCGACGAGTACTTCGGCGGCCCCCAGGACGCGCTCGGACCGCTGATCGTGCAGCGCGCGGGGTTGTCGCGCTATGACGACGCGTGGGCGGCGGTGTTCGCGGGAGCGGCGCTCGGCATCGTCTTGTACCTGCTGGTGACCGTGGCCGAGCGCTTGCTCCTTCCATGGCACAGGACACTGGAAGAAAGGAACGCTGCATGAACGGAAAGCTCCTGCGAGCGCTGCTGGTGGCGCTCGCGCTCCTGGCCGCCGCGTGTGGGGACAGCGGCTCGGACACCTCGACGGAGCAGGCCGCCGGAACGGAGGAGGCCGCGGCAACGGAGGAAGCGGCTGCCACGGAGGAAGCCGCCGCCACCGAAGAGGCCGCGGCGACAGAGGGAGCGGCTGCCACGGAGGAAACCGCCGCCACCGAAGAGGCCGCCGCCACGGAGGAGGCCGCCGCCGACGGCGAGCTGACGCCGGTCTCGTTGCAGCTGCAGTGGTTCACCCAGTCGCAGTTCGCGGGCTACTTCGCGGCCGTCGACCAGGGCTTCTACGAGGACGCGGGGCTGGACGTCACGATCCTCGAAGGCGGCGTCGACATCGTCCCGCAGACCGTCCTGGACTCCGGCGGGTCGGACTTCGCGATCGCGTGGGTGCCCAAGGCCCTGGTGTCGATCGAGGAGGGCGCCGACATCACCAACATCGGGCAGGTCTTCCAGCGCAGCGGCACGTTGCAGGTGTCCTTCGCCGATGCCGGGATCAGCGCGCCCGAGGATCTCGCGGGCCACACCGTCGGCAACTGGGGCTTCGGCAACGAGTTCGAGCTGCTCGCCGGGTTGCGCCAAGCGGGCCTGGACCCCGCGTCCGACGTCACGTTGGTGCAGCAGAACTTCGACATGCTGGCGCTGCTCTCACGCGAGATCGATGCCGCCCAGGCGATGACCTACAACGAGTACGCCCAGGTTCTGGAGACCGTGAACCCCGACACCGGCGAGCTCTACGCGCCCGAGGACTTCACGGTCATCAACTGGAACGACGTGGGCACCGCGATGCTGCAGGACGCGATCTGGGCGGACGCCTCGCGGCTGGACGAGGAGCCCGAGTACCGCGAGACCGCGGTCGCGTTCGTCGAGGCCTCGCTGCGCGGCTGGGCCTACTGCCGTGACGAGTTCGACGCCTGCACGCAGATCGTGCTGGCGAACTCACCGACGCTGGGCGAATCGCATCAGGCGTGGCAGCTCAACGAGATCAACAGGCTGATCTGGCCGTCGCCAGGCGGCGCCGGGATCATGGACCAGGCGTTGTGGGACCAGACCGTCGAGGTCGCGACTGCGGAGAGCATCATCACCGCGGCACCAGGCGAGGGCGCGTACCGCACCGACATCGCCGAGGAGGCCGTCGTGGCCCTCGAGGCCGACGGCGTCGACGTGACCGGCGAGTCCTTCGAGCCCACGACCGTCGAGCTGGCGGAAGGCGGCGAGTAACCCGGGAGGTGTCGGCTGCCGCAGCGCGGGTATCAGACACGGGTTTCCGCACGGAGGAGGTTGCTTGCTGCAGATCGAGCTGCCGTTCGCGCCCGGGTCGCCCCGGGAGGCGCGCCACGCTGTGGCGGCGCAGTACCAGGCGAGCCCGCGCTGTGACGACCTCCTGATCTGCGTGTCGGAGGTGGTCACGAACGCCGTGCTCCACGCCCGGTCCGCACCGCGGCTGACACTGACACAGGACGGGGACATGGTGCGCGTCGAGGTGCGCGACGCCGATCCCGCACTGCCGGTGCGGCTCTACCACGGGACCAACGCGCCGACGGGCCGCGGGCTGCACCTCCTGGACCAGCTGACCACGGCCTGGGGAGCTGATCCGCGGTCCGACGGTAAGGTGGTGTGGTTCGAGTTCGCGCTCAGCGAGGCGGTGTCGTGACGGGCGTAGAGCTGCTCCACGTGGTCGTGCGGGGCGTGCCGGTCGACCTTCACCGGCGTACCCAGGAGCACTACGACGCGCTGCAGCGCGAGCTGGCGTTCGTGCAGGCCGCGCAGGACCCTACGGCGGCCCCCGCCCGGCTGTTCGCACTGAGCGACGCCGTGACGCTGCGCTTCGGCTCCTACACCGACGGGCAGCGGGCGGCGCTGGCCGACGCGGTCGCCAGCGGTGCCGCCACGATCGACCTGGACTACGACGTGCCGCAGGACGTCGCGCAGGCCTGTGTGGATCTGCTGGCGATCCTGGACGAGCTCGATGCGTTCTGCCGTCATGGCGACTTGCTCACGTTGATGGCCCCGACCGAGGTCGTCGCCTACCGCGAGTGGCTCCTCGGCGAGTTCGTCCGCCAGCTGCGCGACGGTCTCCCCCCGCAACCGTGGCAGTCGCCCGCGGTCACGGCCGACACGGCGGCCACCCCGCCCGCCGCGGCCGGCGCCCCCGCGGTCGTCGCCTTCGACGGCGACCTCGACCTCGCGACCGCCCCACAGCTGCGCCAGCAGCTCCTCGAGCTCGTGGAGCGTGGCCGCGTCGACCTGGTCGTCGACCTCGCCGGCTGCCGCTTCCTGGACTCCGCCGGGCTCAGCCTCCTCCTGAGCACGGCCCGGCGCTGCGAGGAGCTGGGCGGCTCCCTGCGCGTCGTCTACGCGACGGGCTCCGTGGACCAGCTGCTGGGCTATGCGGGGGTCCGCGACCAGCTCACGGGGGGGTAGCCGAACCGGGCGCTACCATGAGGTTCCGCCCTGGGTCAACTCGGATCGTTCGAGTCGGTCACCGGCCACCACCTCGACGATCGTTGAACCGATGCGCAAGCGCTCCAGTGGTCCCATCCTTCCCGAGCGGGCCGGCTCCGGGAAGAAGCTCCAGGACTTCGGCCCGGGACGCGTCTGCGCCCACGGTGGCTGTCGCACCGTGCTGTCGCGCTACAACAGCGGGCCGACCTGCACGCTGCACACGTACGCCCGCGGCGGCTCCGGTCGCTGACAGGGGGCGTCGGGGTTTTCGCTAGCGTCGACCCGTGAGCGAAGGCGTGTACGGCCCGGTCTGCCCGACGCCGGTCGCGCACGCCGTGATGGTGCAGTGGTGGGACGACCTCACGTTCCTGCACTTCGCGTACCCGCAAGACGCCGTGCAGCGGCTGTTGCCGGAGGGGCTGAAGGTCGAGACCGCGCACGGCAGCGCCTGGGTCAGCCTCGTGCCGTTCCGGATGCGGGTGGCGCTGGCACGAGGGCCGTCCGCGCCCTGGGTGAGCCGGTTCGCCGAGACGAACGTGCGGACCTACGTGACGGCTCCGGACGGGACGACGGGGATCTGGTTCTTCTCGCTGGAGGCGGCGCGGTTGGGCGCGGTGGTCACCGCGCGGGGGACGTACCGACTGCCGTACTTCTGGGCCGACATGTCCGTGGAGCGGTCGGGGGTGCGGCGCACGTACACGACGCGGCGGCGGTGGCCCGGACCGGGTGCGTCCAGCACCGTGGTCGTCACGGTGGGGGAGCCCTACGCGGCTGACGAGCTCACGCCGCTGGACCACTTCCTGTCTGCGCGGTGGACGCTCTTCGCGCCAGCGCCGGGCGGCCTGCGCCTCGCGCGTGCAGACCATTCGCCGTGGCCCCTGCTCCGCGCGCGCCTCCTGCGCTGCGACGACGGGCTCCTCCCTGCCGCCGGCCTTCCGCCACCGTCCGGCGACCCGATCGTGCAGTGGTCTCCGGGCGTCCGCGTCCGCATCGGCCCGCCCGAGCGGGTCAGCGCTCCTCGGGGGTCGCCAGCACCGGCTTGAGGTCGAGGACGGGCGTGCCGTCGACTGCCTCCAGCGGGCCGACCAGCAACCGGGTCCCCTCGACCGCGGTCACGGTCACGCGATGGAGCCCGATCGGGTTGGGGCGGTCCGCGGAGCGCGTGCTGAACACCCCGTGCAGCGGCGTGGACGGGTCGTCGCGAGGATGCACGCTCAGCAGATCGCGCCGCGCGCGATGCAGCCAGGTGAGGACCAGCAGCTCGTCCCCCGGCCGCACGTCCGCCAGCGCCGGAGCCATCCCTGCGTCCAGGACCAGCCAGGCCTCCGGCGCGCCCTCAGTGCCCTGCTTGGGTGCCCGAGCAGGGTCGCTCAACGGCGAGGAGACCACCCCGACCGGGCGCAGCTCCACGCCGCGCAGGCTAACCAGCGTGCCTAACCGCGGCCGGGGGCGACCAATCCGCTCTCGTAGGCCAGCACCACGGCCTGCATGCGGTCGCGCTGGCGCCAGCTCGGCGTTGCTCATGCCCGTGGCGAGGAGGCGCAGGACCTCCAGCTCGCGCTCGGTGTGGCGGCGCAGCGCGGCGTCGTCGGTCCGGGGGGCCGGGCGCTGTGCGTACTCGGCGATCACCCCTGCGCGTCACCGACGGGGCCAGCAGCGCCTCGCCGGCGGCCACGACGCGCACGGCCTGCACCAGGTCCTCCGGCGGCGCGTTCTTCAGCAGGAAGCCGCTGGCGCCCGCGCGGAGCGCCTCGAACATGTCGTCGTCGCGCTCGAACGTGGTGAGGATCACCACGCGGCTGGCGATCCCGGCCTCGGCGATCCGCGCGGTCGCCTGCAGCCCGTCGACGCGCGGCATCTGCACGTCCATGAGCACGACGTCGGGACGCAGCCGGCGCGCGGTCGCGACCGCCTCCTCGCCGTCGCCGGCCTCGCCCACGACCTCGAGGTCGTCCTCGGCTTCCAGGATCATGCGGAAGCCCGCCCGCACCAGCGCCTGGTCGTCCACCAGCAGGACGCGGATCGTCACGGCGCGACCGGGTCGAGCGGGAAGCTCGCGTGCACGGCGAAGCCGCCCTCGGGCCGGGGCCCGGTGCGGACGTGGCCGCCGTGCAGGCTGGCGCGCTCGCGCATGCCGATGAGGCCGTGGCCGCCCTCGTGGACCAGGTGCGCCGAGGCTCCGTTGCCGTCGTCGACGACCTCGATCTCGAGAGCCTGGGGCCCGTAGCGGACGCGGACGCTGGCGGCGGTGGCGCGCGCGTGCTTGCGGGTGTTGGTGAGCGCCTCCTGGACGATGCGGTAAGCGGAGACCTGCAGCGTGGCGGGCAGCGGCCGCGGCTCGCCCTCGATCGACAGGTCCACCGGCAGGTCGCCCTGCGACGTCGGGCTGGTGAGGTCACCCAGCTGCGCGAGGCTCGGCTGGGGTGCGAGCTCCTCGGCCTCGCCCGTCCGCCGGAGGAACCCCAGCAGGCGGTCGAGCTCAGCGGCTTCGCGTTGAGGCGAAGGGCGCGAAGAACTGTGGGCTCGAGCAGCCGACGAGGACCACCTCGGCAATGGAGTTCTTCCCACAGCACCGAGCCAGGAGGTGTTGCCGCGGGCCCCGGGACAGGAACAGAATGCGCCGTGGCCTCCCGCCATGGTCTGCTCATCCGCCCCGACGACCTGCTCGTCCTGGGCGTGGGCTGGTCCGGGATGGACCTCGAGCCGGGCACGTCCGCCGGACCGCCTGAGCTGGTGGCGACCGGTGCCGACGCGCTCCTGGAGTTCGAGTTGCCGCCGCAGCACGTCGCCGAGGAACCCGCCCGCTGGCGCTGGTGGGGTACGCCGTGGACACCGCTGCCCGGCCCGACGACACCTGTCGGCGGCTCGGTCGCGCCCGTCGCCGTCTCGGAGGCCCTGCTGCGGGTGTTTTTCATCGCCGACGACGGCCAGGTCTTCGCCCATCGCCTGGTGCGCGACGGCAGCGCGTCGCCGTTCGCCGGCCAGTGGATTGTCGAGGGGCCGATCCCGAACGCGACCTTCCGCCCGGGCGCGGCGCTTGCCACCCTCTCCGACGGGGTCGTCTCCGAGCTCTTCGCCGTGGACAGCTCTGGCCAGCTGCAGCTGCACCGCACCCAAGTCGACGGCACGCTCGGTGACTGGCAGCCGGTCGACGGCGGCAGGGGCGAGGCGAGCGGCCTGCACGACGACGAGCTCGCGATCGCCCACACCAACGGTTCAACCAACGTCTTCGTCCGACGCAGCGGCGCGCTGCTCCGCTGGCGCGACGGCCTTGGCATCGAATCCTTCGGGGACGTCTTCCCGACCGGCTTCACCGCCGGGTCACTCGACGGCGTCGTGCCCGTCGTCGCGTGGCTCGGCGACAACGGCACGCTCGTCGTCGCGCACAACCAGGGCGAAGGAGGCGGGACCGGCTGGCGCATCGACACCCTGGCCGGCCCGCCCACGGCGCTCGGCCCGGACGCGAAGCTCGACGTCCCGCCCGACAGCCCGAAGGTCGTAACCGTGGTCGACGCGACTGGCGTGCTCTGGGGGGCGGCGCTGACCTTCTCGATGTTGTCCGACCTCTCGCTCGTCTTCTCGACCGGGCCGTGGACGCGGCTCATCGGCAACGCCCAGCCGCGCGGGCGCGCCACCTCGATCCGCGGGCTCATCGCCTTCGCGGAGTGGACGGGGAACGTGACGACGATCCGCGTCAACCAGGACGGCGCGGCCCTCCAGGTCCTGCAGATCCAGCAGCTCGGCGACTGGTGCTGGCCCGGATCGCGCCTCGGGCTCTGCCAGCGCGGAGGGGCCGTCGACGTGGCGTGCATCGGCGCCGACCGCCTCGTCCACCACGCCGGCGGCCACCCCGACGGAACGTGGACGACCCACCGCGACCCGTTCGGTGACGCCTTTGTCGGTGTGCGGCGCATCGGGTCGCACCGGGCGACGCTCGCGGGCACGAGCCGACTCGTCGTGCGCCCACCCCCGGGCGAGCGAATCGCGCTCACCGCCGAGGGCGTTCTCGAGGCCCTCGGCCGTCTGCCCCTACTTCCTGCGGACGGAACCCGCCTGGAGCTGCCCTACGGCCTGCACCTCCTCCCCGCCGGCCCTGCTGCGGCCGCACATGCCGCCCGGCCGGTGATCCACGGCGGTGTAGGCGAGCCGTGGCGCACCCGCCTGACCACGGCGGTGGGCGGCACCGCGGCGCTCGTCCCGCGCGTCGCACAGGGCGACCACCAGGCCTGGAGCCCGCCGCTCGGGGCCCAGGCCCGCACTGCCATCGCGACCGCCGCCGCGGTGACCGGCGACCCGGTCACCGCCCAGCGCCTGCAGGTCGGCGCGCTCGGGGGCTCGCTCGCCTCGACCGGCGCCTGGCCCGACACGGCCTGGGAGCACGAGGCCGTCGACGGGCGCGACGTGCGGGTGCGCACGACGCAGCGCGGCACGCTCTACCCGCTCGGGCACGAGGCGACGTTCGAGCTCAGCGCCCAGCGGCGCTTCGACCCGCGCGCCGACGTCTCCGTCGCCGTCCTGCACCAGGAGGCCGCCATCCGGATCACCGAGCCCGTGCGCCGCTTCAGCTCCGGCGAGCGCGGGTTTCCGTTCACGGAGGCCGAGGTTGCCACCACGACGCTCACCGGGCTCGACACCCCCGACTGGCAGGGCCAGAACGCGTTCTTCCGCCCCACTGCCGGGGGGCGGGCGCTCACTGTCCCCGTGACGCTGCGCAACACCGGGGGCGTGGCGACGGCGCACGTGCCGGTCCTCTTCGTCGCCTCCGACGCGCCTGTGCCGGCGACGCCCGCCGACCTAGCCGCCGAATACGCCACAAGGGACCGCGCTCACGTGCCCGCGGCGCCGGTGGCCCTGGCGCCCGGTGCGAGCTTCGAGCTGCACGGGCTCCAGCTCGGCGCCGTGCCGGGCGGGAGCTCGAACGCCGACGGAGCGCTCGGCCTCCTGCCCACGATCCGCGAGGCCGTCGTCGGTCTGCCTGCCGCCCGTGAGCTGGCCGGCGCCGCCGCCACGCAGGCGGTGACGTACGCCGACAGGTACCTCGATACGGGCGACACGGCCCGGCTGCTCGACCTCGTCACGGAGCTGCGGATAAACCTCGGCGCCGCGCCCGAGCGCGTCGGCGCGCTGGCCACGCCGGCCTTCGCGGCGCAGGCGCTGAGCGGCGACGGCGCGCCGCTGAACCTCGCCGCCGCGGCCGCCGGCTTCGACCCGCAGGCGCTCTTCGGCGACGACGCGAAG
The DNA here is from genome assembly GCA_963829805.1 of Euzebyaceae bacterium. Taxonomy (GTDB): domain Bacteria; phylum Actinomycetota; class Nitriliruptoria; order Euzebyales; family Egibacteraceae; genus CAWHJR01. The sequence goes on along the minus strand of CAWHJR010000002.1, from coordinate 3,809,670 downwards.
CTCCTCGGTCTGGTCGAGCTGCGCGATGTCATCGAGCGCACCGCCGGCGCCCTGCCGCCGCAGCTGCGCACGGTGCTCGACCACGGCGTCCCGCGTCCGGAGCTCGACTGGGTCGCCTCGCTCAAGGCTGCCGGGCCGTTGCGGCCGCGCCCCGGCACGACCTCGACGCTCGAGCTCCACGTTCGCGCGGAGGGCGTCCCTCCGCTCGCCACGACCTCCGGCAGCCTCACGAACTTCGAGCTCGACCTGGCCGGCGTGCTGACCGTCGGCTTCGACGCCCTGCGCTTCCGCAGCGAGGCGGGCGGTATGCCGCAGCTCTCCGTCGAGGGACCGGACGTCCAGTTGCGCGGCACCCTCGGCTTCCTCGCCGTGCTGCAGGACGCGGCAGCGGCGCTGTCCGCTGCCGCGCCCGTGAAGGTCGAGCCCACGCCGTCCGGCATCACCGCCCTCCACGAGGTGGCCGTCCAGCCACTCTCGCTCTCCGCCGGCGTCTTCAGCATCTCCGTTCGCGGCCTGAGCTTCCGGACCGCCGTCCGCGTCCCCTACCAGGGCCAGGTGGGCGTCGAGCTCGGCTTCTGCTCGCGCCGGCACCCGTTCACGCTCGGCGTCTGGCTACTCGGGGGCGGCGGCTTCCTCGAGCTCGGGGTCCGCGACGGAAAGCTCGACAAGGTCGTCGCCGCCATCGAGGTCGGCGGCGTGTGGAACATCGACTGGGTTGTCGTGCAGGGCGAGGTCCACGCGCTCGCGGGCATCGAGCTGCATCTCGACGACGTCGGCGGCGTCGGGCTCACCGGCTTCCTGCGGATAGGCGGCTCGGTGTCCGTGCTCGGGATCGTGTCCGTGTCGCTCGAGGTCTCCGCGCGACTCACCGCGGTCCTCTTACCGCGGCTGAAGGTCAGCGCGGAGGCCCGGATCGTCGTCGAGGTCGACCTCTTCCTCGTATCGGCGGCCGTCGACCTTGCCCACACGGTCGTGCTCTACGAGGAGGGGGAGGGCGAGCGGGACCTCGAGCGCGCCACCGTGCCCGAGGTGGCGGCCCGCGCGGCTTGGGAGGAGCGCCGGGCGGCGTTCACGGTGGCGGCGTGAGCGAGCTGCTCGTCATCGCGGTGCCCGGTGGTTCGGCGCGCGCCGGCGGGCTGCCCGTGGCGCTCATCTTCGTGCCCAGGCTCGGGGACCGGGGCGAGGACCTTGCCGCACACGGCATGGATCGCTGGCCCGAGCTGTTGCGGGCGATCGGCGTCGAGCTCGAGCTGCGGCGTGCGGGCGGTGCGGTCGAAGTCGTGGCGGCCACGCCCCGGCTGCCTGACCCGGCTGCGGCGCTCGCCGCCTGGCAGGCGATGTTCCCGCCGCGCGCTGCTGACGGCGACCGCGCGCGCGTCACGCAGGCCGCGCGACGTGATCCGGCGGCCGACGGGGTCGACGTGCTGCCGACGACGGAGGAGGCCGCCGACCTGCGCGACCTCTACGCCCTGGAGGTTGCGGGCGTGCCGTGGGGCGCCCAGCTCGGGAGCGTCGTGACGCGTACCGGCGGGCGGCGCGAGCGCGCGGCCAGCCGAGCCCGGCGCGGCGCCGCCGACCGGGCCGACGCGAACGGCTCCCGACCCGGCTTCCACGAGGTCGTCGCCCACCTGCGCGAGCACCCGGAGGTTCTGCGCCGGCTCGGGCTCGTGGTCGACCTCGAGCTGGCCCTGCCGGGCGACGTCACCGCGCTACGGGCGGCGCTTCTGCTCCCGCCCTGGCCGGCCGGGCCGCCGCCGGCCGTGCTGCGGCCGTGGACGCGCTGCGTCGTCGCGGATGGGCGCGTCTTGCCCGAGCCGCGTCCCGAGGGCGACCTCGCCGCCGGCCTCCTGCGCCTCGGCGGCGCAGGCCTCGTGCCCGACAGCGCCAACCCGCGCTGGTCCGTCGTCGGCTTCGACGTCGAGGCTGCGCTCCTGCGCCTGCCGCGGCCCGACGAGGCCGATCCCGTGCTACCCGGCCTGCGCAGCGCGGGTCTCGGACTGCTGCGCGCCGGCCGCGGAGGCGACGTCCTGCGCCGCGCGGGCCTCGCGGCGGGCCGCGGAGCGGTCGACGGCGCCGAGCTCTGGGCGGACGACCTGCTGCTCGGCCTGCGCCTCGACGTGCGTGACCCCGAGACCGGCGCGTGGCGCTCGCTGCATGAGCGCCGGGCGACGTACACGGTCGGCGGCACACGGCTCGGGCCGCCCGGCGGATGGGTCGAGGAGGGCCAGGTCAAGCGCGACGCGCTGGTGGACGCGGGCGGGGGCCTGGAGGGCGACGAGCTCGTGGCCCGCTGGGACGGCTGGAGCCTCGCCGTGCCCGTCCCCTCCCCGCTAGCCGGCGAGCGCCGACCGAGCCCCACGGCGCTCGACTGGACCTTCGCGGTCGTGCCGCCGCTGCCGCGCCTGCGTTTCGGCCGCAGCTACCGCCTGCGCGCCCGCGCGGCCGACCTCGCGGGCACCGGACTGACGCTCGTCGACCTCGCGGGCACGCCCGCCGCCGAGGTCACCGAGCTCCTGCCCTACGGCCGGGTCGAACCGGTTCCCGCGCCGCTCGTCGTCGCGGCCGGGGCGGTGGGACCGGGCGCCGGCCCCGAGCGGCTCGTCGTGCGCAGCGCCGGCGGGCCACCGCCACCGCCACCCGACGACCTCATTCCGGAGGACATCGGATTCCTGGCCGATTCGCCCACCACGCCCGGTGACCTGAACGACCTCGTCGCCCCGCTCGGCCCTCCCCCACCGCCGCCGCCCGACCCGGACCGGCGCGTCCTGCTCGCTCCGCCCGTGAGCCTCGAGCTCGCTGAGCAGCACGGTGTCTTCGACGCGATCGCCGACGCCGACGCCGTATGGGACCTTGCTCGCCGTGCCTTGCCGAGCGTCACCCCGGACGACGCGCAGGCCGTCGCCGCCGCGGGCACCGGCGTGCCGTGGCTGCCCGACCCGCTGGCGGCGCGCTGGCAGGTGCGGCCCGACCCGGCGTCGGGGCTGCCCGCGGTCTCGGGCACGTGGGCGCCGCCGCCCGGCGGCGCACCGCTCGCCCACGCGCCTGTCGTGCTTGAGCTGCGCGGGGGCCCAGCGGCGTCGATCGCCGTCGAGGGCTCGACAGTCGTAGTGACCCTGCCGCGTGGTGCGGAGCTCGATGTCCTCGTGTCGTCGGCGCCGCAGGCCCGAGACGTCGGGGCGCTCGCGCTGCCCGGCTGGCCGCACCAGGTCCCCGCCGACGACGTGCGCGCCGCCGTACTTGACGGCCGCCATGGCCACATCACGCCCGCGCGCGCCGTGCGGCTCGTGCACGCGGTGCAGCGCCCGCTGCTCGCCCCGGATGCGACCCGCTTCGCGGCCTCGCGCGCGCCGGGTGACACCGTAGTGGTCGTGGCCGCCGAGTCGGGCGTGGTGTTCGGCGATCGCCCGACGACCGGCCGGCTCGGGCTGCGCGCCCGCTGGCGCGAGCCCGTGGAGGGAGGGCCGGCGCACGACGGGTTCGCGGACGTCGGCGCGCAGGCCGTCGAGCCCGGTGCGGGTCACCACCGCTGGACCCCGCTGCGCCACGAGCTCGGCGACACGCGCCGGCGGACCATTGCCTACTCGCTCGTCGCGGTCGGGCGCTACGCCGACTGCTTCCCCGCAGGCACGGACATCGCGGTCGAGGGCCCGGCGCGCGTGCTCGACGTCCCGAGCGCCGCGCGCCCCGCGGCGCCCGTGCTGCGCGACGTCGTCCCGGCGTTCGCCCGCGAGAGCGAAGGCGTGGTGCCGGGCTGGTCACGGCTGACCCGGCGGCGCCGCAGCGGACTCGTGCGGGTGCGTATGGCGCCCGGCTGGTGGAGCTCGGGCACGGGCGAGCAGCTGGCGCTCGTCGTGTCGCCCGATGCCTTCCCGCCGGGGCGCGCGCGGCCGTGGCTCACCGAGGCAGGACGCGACCCGCTCTTCGAGGTCGCCTCCCCGCTGCACTGGCCGACGCCAGGGCAGGTGGCGGGCACCACGACGGCGGTCTGGCTCGAGGAGGCGGGCGGCCTGGTCGCGGCGCTCGGCGTGGACCCGTGGCGCGACCCCGCGACAGGTGAGTGGGTGGCCGAGCTCGACCTCGGCCCGCTCGCCGCGTCCAGCCACCGCCCGTTCGTGCGGCTCGCGCTCGCGCGACTGCAGCCGGTCAGCCTGCCGCGCCTACACCTCTCGCCCGTCGTGCACCCGGCGCCGCTGCAGCTGCTGCCCCACCGCGACCTCGAGATCCGCCGTGACGGCATGCGGCTAGCGGTGACGCTCACCGGGGTGGCATCCGACCGCGGCAACGACGAGCCGGGCACGGTGGTAGAGACCTGGATCGAACGCTGGACGGGACCGCCGGGTGCCGCCACGACGACGTTCACCGCGCTCGACGGCGAGCCGGGCGCGTGGGTACGCCTGCCCGGCGAGCCCGCCGCAGGACCGCTGAACGCAACGCTCGAGCTCCCCGACCCGCGGGCCACCGCCGTCCCCGGTGATCTGCACCGCGTCGTGGTGCGCGAGTGGGAGTCCCTCCCGTCCGCTGCCGGCACGGTGCTCGGGCCGCCGTCCGAGCTCGCGCGCCGTGTCATCTTCGCCGACCTCGTGACGCTCTAGCACGCGGCAAGCACGGAGCGTGCGACGGTGGCTGGTGCAATCGCAGAATCCGCATCATGCTGAAGCGGGAGGTTTGGCGCTGGTCTGCGTCATCCTTGCGCTTGCTGCATCGACGGCAGGAGAACCGGTGCCTACCGTTTGGCGTGACAACCGATAACAGCGCAAGAGCTCCAGATCCCCGACGTGCACCTTGCAGCTCCACGTCGGGGATACCCCAGCACTCATCTTCAGCGTGGCGAAGCTCGCAGGGCTATTGCCAACCTAGGAAGGCACTCACATGAGCGACGACAACACAACGACAGAGCGCACGTTTGCGTCGGTAGACGACGCGGTGGCAGAGAAGCGGCGCCTAGCCGCGCTCAACGCCCCCCACAGGGTCTGGGGCATAGCGGGACCCTTTGCCACGTTGAACGAACCCATCGACTTTGCGAATCAGCCGCCTGCAGCGCAGGCGGGGGAGCTCTCCATCGTTTTCGCAGCCAACGCCTTTTTCGCAATCTGGTTGAACCCGTAGGCCGAGTTTGGAACCCGTCCGCCGCATGCCGCGCGTTCGGACGCCGCTCCGTGCGAGTGCGTCAAACCGCCGCGTCAGCTCGCCATTGGACGTTGGGTCCGAGCCTTCCCTGCAGCTTCTGGGGTCTCGTCTCAGAGCGGCCGAATGCCGGCAAGGAAGCCACCACGATCCATCCACCCGGTCGCAGCGCGCGCACCACGTTGGCCAGCGCCGACCGGGCCGCAACGCCACTGATGAGAGGCAGCGGAAGCCACGCGACGTCGAAGGCCTAGGTGTCGTCGAGGTCCCCGACGTCTTGCTGACGCAAGCGGCACCGTCTCGGCCTCTGCCGTGCGGAGGAGATCGGCGGGGCCCCTCTCTGCCGCGAGGGGGACGCGCGAATCCGTCGCGCTGGCGATGACGCCCGGCGCACCGCGGCGCACGGTGTCGCCATGACAGCCATCGAGGTTCACGAGCTCACGAAGCGCTTCGGCGAGATCGTCGCGGTCGACGATCCTCGTTCACGGTCCGGGAGGGGACCGTCACCGGGTTCCTGGGCCCGAACGGCGCCGGGAAGACCACCACGTTGCGGATGCTGCTGGGGCTGGTGGCCCCGACGGCGGGGGCGGCCACGATCGGCGGCCAGCCGTACGCCGAGCTGCACGACCCTCTGCGCCACGTCGGTGCCGTCCTGGACGCCACCGGCTTCCACCCCGGCCGGCGCGCCGTCGACCACCTGCGGGTGCTCTGCGTCGCGGCCGGCCTGCCCGAGCGCCGCGCGGCCGAGGTCCTCGAGCAGGTCGGGCTGGCGTCCGTCGCGCGGCGGCGGGTCAAGGGGTTCTCCCTCGGGATGCGCCAGCGCCTCGGCCTGGCGGCGGCGCTGCTGGGCGAGCCGGAGGTGCTCGTGCTCGACGAGCCCGCCAACGGCCTGGACCCCGAGGGCGTGCACTGGCTGCGTGGGTTCCTGCGCGCCTACGCCGACGGCGGCCGCACGGTGCTGGTCTCCAGCCACCTGCTGGCCGAGGTCGCCCAGACCGTGGACGAGGTCGTGATCATCGCCGAGGGGCGGCTGGTCACGCAGTCGTCCCTGGCGGCGCTGGCACGCAACGCCACACCGGGGGTGTGGGTCCGCACGCCCCAGGCGCCGGCCCTGCGTGAGGCCCTGGCAGCCGCCGGCCACGGCGTCGCTGCCGAGTCCTCCGCGGCCGACGCCATCGTCGCGCTGGGCACCACTGCCGAGGAGGTCGGCGTCCTCGCCGCCGCCGCCGGCGTCGTGCTCTACGAGATGCGACCGCAGGAGTTCAACCTCGAGGAGCTCTTCCTCGAGCTCACCACACCCGAAGGAGCCCACCGGTGACCGCCCTCATCCGCGCCGAGCTGCTCAAGCTGCGCACCACCCGCGTGCTGCTCGTCAACGCCCTGCTGCGTGCTGGCGTTCGTACCGGTCAACATCGCCGTCACGATCTCGACCGCCGGGACGCCGGGTGCGGGTCCCGCGCTCGACAGCGCCGCGGGGATCCGCCAGGTGCTCTCGTCGGCGTCCTCGGGCGCGGTGCTCGTGCTGCTCCTCGGCATCCTGCTGATGGCCGGCGAGTACCGCCACAGCACGGTGACGTCCACCTTCCTCGTCACCCCCGTCCGGTCGCGCGTGGTCGCCGCCAAGCTCGTGGCGGGAGCGCTGATCGGGGTGCTCATCGCCGTCGCGGCCTCCGCGATCACCGTGGCGGTCGCACTGCCGTGGCTCGCGTCAGAGGGCGTCACGGTCAGCCTGCTCAGCCGCGACGTCGGCGTCGTCCTGCTGGGCGCGACGGCTGCGACCGCGCTCTACGCACTGGTCGGGGTCGGGCTGGGCGCGATGCTGCGCAACCAGACCGCGGCGGTGGTCACGGCCCTGGTCTGGACCACGGTCGTCGAGAGCATCCTGGTCGTCGCCGCGCCCCAGGTCGGCCGCTGGCTCCCGGGGGGCGCGAACGCGGCCCTCAGCGGGCTCACGACACCCGGCGGCAGCCTGCTGCCGATGTGGGCAGGCGCCGCGGTGTTCCTCGCCTACGGCCTGGTGTTCGCCCTCGTGGGCATCCGCGTGACCGCCCGCCGCGACATCACCTGACCTGCAAGAGTGTGGTGGCGGTGAACCCGTTGCTCTACCAGGTCAACACCCGGATGGTGTTGAGCGAGCTGGGGGCCGGCACCGGCCGCGCGGCGACGCTCGACGACCTGCCCGACCAGCTGCTGGACGACATCGCCCAGCGCGGGTTCGACTGGGTCTGGATGCTGGGCGTCTGGCAGACCGGCGAGGCCGGGCGCAAGATCTCAGCCGCCAACCCGCAGTGGGTGGCCGAGCACCGTGAGGTGCTGGCGGACTTCACTCCCGACGACGTGACCGGGTCGCCGTTCGCGATCGCCGACTACCGCGTGCACCGTGACTTCGGCGGCGACGCCGCGCTGGCCCGCCTGCGCACCCGCCTGGCCGGGCGCGGGCTGCGACTGCTGCTCGACTTCGTCCCCAACCACACCGCGCCCGACCACGCGTGGCTCGCGACCGCGCCTGACCGCTTCGTGCAGGGCACCGCGGACGACCTGGCCGCCCAGCCGCAGAACTGGTTCCGGTACCGGGACCGCATCGTCGCCCACGGGCGCGACCCGTACTTCGACGGCTGGCCCGACACGGCCCAGCTCAACTACCGCCACCCGGATCTGCGCGCCGCGATGGTGGGGGAGCTGCTGGCCGTGGCGGACCGCTGCGACGGGGTGCGCTGCGACATGGCCATGCTGCTGGAGCCGGAGGTCTTCACCCGGACCTGGGGTGACCGCTCGCTGCCGGCCGACGACATCGATCCGGTGGACACGCCGTTCTGGCCGGAGGCCATCACGGCGGTGCGGGCCGCCCATCCGGGGTTCGTCTTCATGGCGGAGGTCTACTGGGACCTGGAGTGGCAGCTGCAGCAACGCGGCTTCGACTACACCTACGACAAGCGGCTGTACGACCGCCTGCGGGACGGGGAGGCCCAGGCCGTGCGCGGCCATCTGCAGGCCGACCCCGAGTTCCAGCGCCGCTCGGCACGCTTCCTGGAGAACCACGACGAGCCGCGTGCCGCGGCGACCTTCGACGCCGCCGCGCACGAGGCCGCAGCGATCGTGACCTTCCTCAGCACCGGGCTGCGGTTCTTCCACGAAGGACAGCTCACGGGCCGCAGGGTCAAGGCACCGCTGCACCTGCGCCGTCGCCCCGACGAGCCACCCGACCCCGCGCTGATGGCCTTCTACGACGGCCTGCTCGAGGTGCTGCGCGACCCCGTGCTGCGGACCGGCCACTGGCAGCTGCTGGACGCACGTGCCGCGTGGGACGACAACCCGACCCACGCCGGGTACGTGGCCGCAGGCTGGTCGGCGGCGCCCGAGGAACCCCTCGCGTGGCTCGTGGTGGTCAACCTCGGGTCCACCCGCGGCCAGTCCCGCGTCGATCTGGCCGGGCGCCTGCCCGCTGGCGAGGCGGTCACGCTGATCGACCGGCTCCACGACGGCGTGCAGTACCGGCGGGAGGTCGCCGAGCTCGCCGCGGACGGCCTCTACGTCGACCTCGACGCCCGCGGGTACAACGTCCTCGCGGTCAGCTGACGTCGCGGCGGTAGTGGCGGGTCCCCGGGCGTCCGTGCGGGTTGGCCAGCATGTCGGCCGGGTCGAGGATCGCGAACATCTGGATGAGCTTGGCGACCAGCCCGGTCCAGCCCGTCTGGTGGGAGGCGCCCAGGCCCGCGCCGTTGTCGCCGTGGAAGTACTCGTAGAACAGCAGGTGGTCGCGCCAGTGCGGGTCGGTCTGGAACAGCTCGACGCCGCCGAACACGGCGCGGCGGCCCTCGTCGTCGCGGGTGAAGATGCCGACCAGCCGGTCGGACAGGTCCTTGGCAACCTCGAAGAGGGTCTTCTGCGTGCCTGAGCCGGTGGGCAGCTCCACCGTGAAGTCGTCGCCGTAGTAGAGGTAGTACTGCAGCAGCGCGCGGATCACCATGAAGTTCATCGGCATCCAGACCGGCCCGCGCCAGTTGGAGTTGCCGCCGAACATGCCGCTGTCGGACTCCGCGGGCAGGTAGCCGACGCCGAAGGTCTGGCCGTCGACCTCCATGACGAACGGGTGCTCCGCGTGGAACTTCGACAGCGCGCGGATGCCGTGGGGGCTGAGGAACTCGCCCTCGTCCAGCAGGTGGCCCAGCACGCGGCGCAGCCGGTCCTCGCTCAGCGCCGTCAGGATCCGGCGGCCCCCGACGCCCCGAGCGAGGGGGTCGGCGATGCCGCCGAGCAGGTTGGGGTGCCGCGAGAAGTAGTGGGCAACCCGCTCGCGCAGCGACCGGTACTCCTCGGAGGCGGCGGGCGGGATCACGGTGACCGCGCACAGCGGCAGCAGGCCGACCATCGAGCGCACCGGCAGGCGACGCGTCGAGCCGTCGGGCAGCCGCAGCTGGTCGTAGAAGAACCCGTCGGCCTCGTCCCACATGCCGTCGCCGCGCTCCATCGTGGCCGCGATCGCGAAGAAGTGCTGGACGAACTTCACTGCCATGTCCTCGTACCCGGGGTTCACGCGCACCAGCGTCAGCGCGAGCTCGAGCATCGTCTGGCAGTACAGGGCCATCCAACCGGTGCCGTCGGCTTGCTCCAGCCGGCCCCCGCCGGGCAGCTGGGCCGCACTGCGGTCGAAGACCGCGATGTTGTCCAGGCCCAGGAAGCCGCCCTCGAACGCGTTGGCGCCCGCGGGATCCTTGCGGTTGACCCACCAGGTGAAGTTCATCAGCAGCTTGCCGAACGCGTCCACCAGGAAGTCGTGGTCGGCCGCCTCGTCGGGCTTCTCGTCCGTGCGGTAGCTGTAGAGCGTGGCCAGGGCGTGCACCGGCGGGTTGACGTCGGAGAAGTTCCATTCGTAGGCGGGGATCTGGCCGCTGGGGTGCAGGTAGCGCTCGGTCAGCAGCAGGCGGATCTGCTCGCGCGCGAACGTGGGGTCGACCATGGCCAGAGGGACGGTGTGGAACGCCAGGTCCCAGGCCGCGAACCACGGGTACTCCCAGGCGTCGGGCATGGAGATCACGTCGCCGCAGACCATGTGCTGCCAGCGGGCGTTGCGGTGGTCGAGGACCGACGGGTCGCGCAGCGGGTTCAGGCCCTGGCCGGCCAGCCAGCGGTCCAGGTCGTAGCCGTAGTACTGCTTGGACCAGACCATGCCGGCGAGGGCCTGGCGCAGGACCTCGGCGGCGTCGGCGTCGACGCCGGGCGGGGTGATCGATGCATAGAACGCGTCGGCCTCGGTGCGGCGGTCCGCCAGCACCGCGGCGCATTCCTTGCCGAAGGGGTCGGCCGGCAGGTCGGCTGCCAGCCTCAGGCGCACCACCAGTGACACGCCGGGGTCGACGACGTCGTGCACCTGGACGGCGGCCTTCGTGCCGTTCATCGCCGGGTTGACCGCGTCGCCCCGCCCGTTCACCACCGCGTCGTTGATGCCGTCCTTGACGTACGGGACGGCGTTCGCGCCGCCGTCGATGCGGGCGTGGTTGGTCTCGTTCTCGGTGACCAGCACCTCCGCGGCGGGGGTGTCCCAGGCCAGGGTGTAGGTCCCCAGGCCCGGGCAGTCCACGGCGATGCGCCGGGCGGCCGGGTCGGCCGTCAGGGCGGGGCGGGGCGCGTCGGGGTCGTTCCACCAGGTGTTGCGCAGCCACAGCGTCGGCAGCAGGTGCAGCGGCGCCGGGTCGGGGCCGCGGTTGGTCGCGGTGATCTGCACCACCACGTCCTCGGGTCCGGCCTTGGCGTAGACGACCTCGACGTCGAAGTAGCGGTGCTCGTCGAAGACGCCGGTGTGGACCAGCTCGTACTCGAGGTCGTGCTTGCCGAGAGCGGCGTTGGTGGCCAGCAGGTCGCCGTAGGGGAACGCCGCCTGGGGGTACTTGTAGAGCGCCCGCAGCCACGAGTGGGTCGGGGTGGCGTCGAGGTAGAAGTAGTACTCCTTGACGTCCTCGCCGTGGTTGCCCTCGGAGTTCGTCAGCCCGAAGAGCCGCTCTTTGAGGATCGGGTCGGCCTCGTTCCACAGGGACAGGCCGAAGCACAGCAGGGCGCGGTCGTCGCTGAAGCCCAGGAGCCCGTCCTCGCCCCAGTGGTAGGCCCGCGAGCGGGCGTGGTCGTGGGGGAAGGAGTTCCAGGCGTCGCCGTTGTCGGAGGTGTCCTCGCGCACCGTGCCCCACTGGCGGTCCGACAGGTAGGGGCCGAAGCGGCGCCACGGCACGCCGTCGACGTTGGCCTCGCGCAGCCGCAAGTCCTCGGCCGTGAGCATCCGACCCCCCTAGGTCTCGTCCACCTCTGGCGTCATCCTTGCAGACATGAGCGCATCCGTGGGTTGGTGGGGGCTGGCGGCGGCGGGGGGCCTGGTGGTGCTGGCCGTCGCGGTGTCGGCGTGGTTCCGGCTGGAGCTGGAACGGCCGATCATCGTGGCGGCCGTGCGGGCGCTGGTGCAGCTGTTGGTGGTGGGGTGGGCGCTCGTGCTGGTGCTGGACCCGGACCAGCCCGTGGCGTGGTCGTGGGCCTGGGCGGCCGGGATGGTGGTGTTCGCCGCGGTCATCGTCGGGCGGCGGGCACCGGAGGCACCCGGGATCACCGTGATCGCGCTGGCGGCCTTCGCGTCCTCGGCCGCCGTGTGCCTCGGAGTGCTCTTCGGGTCGGGGATCTTCCCGGTCGAGGGGCGCACCGTCGTGCCACTCGCCGGGATGACCGTCGGCAATGCGATGACGTCGGCGGTGCTGGTGGCGCGCCGGCTCGTGGAGGACTTCCGCGACCAACGCGGCGCGCTCGAGGGCGGGCTCGCGCTGGGCTTGACGCCGCGCCAGGCGGCCCTCCCGATCACCGTGCGCGCGTTGCGCACCGCGCTCACCCCGCAGATCGAGACCACCAAGTCGGTCGGGCTGGTCTTCCTGCCGGGCGCGATGACCGGCCTGATCCTCGCGGGTGTCGACCCGCTGGACGCGGTGCTCGTCCAGGTCGTGGTGATGTACCTCGTCCTGGGTTCCGTCGCGACCACCACGGCGATCGTCGCGATCGGCCTGCGCCGCCGGCTGTTCACCCCCGACTGGCGCCTCGTCACGCTGCCGCCTCCTGGACAAGGCAGATGAGGCTCACGGCGCGGGGGCTCAACCGCGCGACGCTCGCCCGTCAGCTGCTGCTGCGGCGGGAGCCGCTCGATGTCGTCGAGGCGGTGCGTCGCGTGGTCGCCGTGCAGGCCCAGGAGGCGGCGTCGCCGTACCTCGCGCTGTGGAACCGCATCGCGGGCTTCGACCCGGCCGACCTGGAACGCGCCTTCACCGAGAGGGCCCTCGTCAAGGCGACCCTCGTGCGGATCACGCTGCACGTGGTGACGGCCGAGGACCGCGCCACCATGCATGCGGCGCTGCAGCCGACGCTGCGCGGCTCCCGGCTGGGCGATCGCCGCTTCATCGAGAGCGGCCTGTCGATCGCGGACGCCGACGCGCTGGTGCCGCACCTGCTGGAGTTCCTCTCGGAGGCACGGACCGTCGCGGAGATCGAGTCGTGGCTCGAGGCGCGCCCGGTGGTACCCGCCAAGCGCATGTGGTGGGCGGTGCGGTCCTCCTCCCCGGTGCTGCACGCCCCGACCGGGGGGCCGTGGTCGTTCGGTCCGCGGCCGTCGTACGTCGCGGCGGGGACGCCGCCGGCCACCCCTGGGCGGGAGGCGGCCGACGCCGTGCTACCCGTCCTGGTGCGGCGCTACCTCGAGGGCTTCGGCCCCGCGTCGGTGGCGGATATCGCGCAGTTCGCGTTGGTCCAGCACTCGCGGATCCGGCCGGCGCTGGCGGCGTTGGAGGCCGAGCTCGAGCGCCTCCACGGGCCTGACGGCAGGGAGCTCTTCGACGTCCCCGGCGCGCCCCGCCCCGACGAGGACACCCCGGCGCCACCCCGCCTCATGGCGATGTGGGACAGCGTCCTGCTGGCCTACGCAGACCGCAGCCGCGTCATCCCGCCGGCGTACCGGACCGTCGTCACCCGCGTCAACGGCGACGTCCTCCCGACCCTCCTGGTCGACGGCGTCGTGGCCGGCGTCTGGCGCACCGCCGAGGCCGGCATCGAGGCCACCGCCTTCCACCCGCTCACCGTCGGGACGTGGGACGCGCTCGCCGCCGAGGCCCGTGGCCTGCTGGCGTTCCTCGCCGACCGGGACCCCAGGCCCTACCGCCGCTACGACCACTGGTGGAGCCGGCTGCCCCCTGGCGAGGTCCGGCTCCTCACGGCGTAGGTCGGTCGGCGCGGTACCAGGCCACGGTGGCGGCGATCGCGTCCGCGTGGGGCGTGACCGCCAGCGATCCGAAGGTCTGCTGGAACGCCGACCCGTCGGCGACGAACGGGCGGTCCCACTGCGGCCGCGTCGGCAGCATCTCGCGGGCGTCGGGGTTGAACAGGGCGCCGATGCGCATCATCCGCGGGCCGATCACGCGGATCGGTACCGGCGTCTCAAGGGCGGCGTTGACGAGCTCGAGGAAGGCGCGCTGCGTGATCGCCGGCGCCGCGGGCAGGACCCACGCGCGCCCGTCGCCGCGGTCGTCGGCCACGAGGCGCGCGAACGCCGAGCCGACGTCGGGCAGGTAGGCGAACGTGTGGGGCTGGTCGAGGTCGAAGGCGCCGCGCATGGCCTTGCCGTCCAGGGCGGGCAGGAGACCGAGCTGCATCGGCGCGCTCCCGCCGCCGCGGGGGCCGAAGAAGTCCCCTGCGCGGCCGATCGTCACCCGCAGGCGGCCGGCGGCGTGGGCCTGGAGCAAGGTCGCCGCCATCGACCGTCGCAGGACACCCTTGCGGTCGGTGGCGTGCTCGGGCGAGGCCTGCGTGATCGGTCCCCGCGCCGGGGCGTAGGCGTAGAGGTTGTCGACCATCACCAGCCGCGCGGCCGCGGCCTCGCAGCCCGTGACGACGTGGTCGAGCATGGCCGGGAACCGCTCGGTCCACTGCGCGTACGGCGGCTGCGCGGCCATCACCACCACGTCGGCGCCGGCGCAGGCCTGCTTCGCCCCGGGGCCGGTCTCGACATCAGCCGCCAGGTGCGCGACGCCCGCCGGCACGACCGTGTCGCCACTGCGGGTGACGGCCGTCACGTCGTGCCCCTCGGCGTGGAGCGCCCGCACGATCGCCCCGCCCGCCCCTCCGCCGCCTCCGAGCACCGTGACCCGCGCCATCGTGAACTCCTCTCATGTCGTGAACACTGTTCGCGCCTACGGGCCCAGAATAGGTGAACACTGTTCGCGTTGCAACCACGAGTCGCGTACCATGTGCGCGATGGCCACCCGTCGTGCGCAGCTGCGGACCTCGCTCGAGCGCGACCTCAAGGCCACGGCTCTCGGGCACCTGCGCGACCACGGCGCCGGCGAGCTCTCGCTGCGCGCGGTCGCCCGCGACGTCGGCCTCAGCCCGGCCGGCGTCTACCGCTACTTCGCCAGCCGCGAGGAGCTGCTGACCGCGTTGATCAGCGACGGCTACGACGACCTGGCCGACCACCTGGTGGCCGCGCTGGACGCCGAGGGTCAGACGGCGCCGCGGGCGCGCATGGCCGCCGCGGCGCGCGCCTACCGCGCCTGGGCCCTCGAGCACCCCCACGAGTTCGCCCTGCTCTACGGCACGCCGATCCCCGGCTACGCCGCGCCGGAGGGCGGGACCACCGTGGCCGCCAACCGCCGCGTCGGCCAGCAGCTCCTCACCCCGCTGGTCGAGGCCTTCGCCGCCGGCACGCTGCGCATCCCTGACCCCTACACCGCCGACCTGCAGATGGGCCCGGCGCTCCGCGACGACATCGCCGTCCTCGCAGGGCGAGACGTCCCGGACTCACTCGGCGCGGTCGCCATGGCCGCGTGGGCCCGCCTGCACGGGATCGTCACGCTCGAGGTCCTCGGCCACCTCCACTGGATCTACCCGACGGGCGCGGAGCCGCTCTTCGAGGCCGCCCTCGCCGAGCAGCTCGACGACCTGTTTCGGCCGTGACACGACGACTCCTGCCCGTCGAGCAGATCCTGGGCCTGCTCTCGGAGACCGCGCCGCGGATCGCCGTGCTGACCGACGGCATGACGCCCGACCAGCTGCGCGCCGCCCCCGAGCCCGGCGAGTGGTCCGCCACCGAGGTGCTGGCCCACGTGCGGGCCTGCGCCGACCTGTGGGGGGGCCGCATCATCACGATGCTCAGCGAGGACCATCCGACGATCCGGGCGCGGAACCCGAGGACGTGGATCGAGCAGACCGACTACCGCGAGCAGCCGTTCGCCACGGCGCTGCAGGCGTTCACGGCGCAGCGCGACGGGCTGCTCGCGGCGCTCCGCCCGCTGGCACCCGCCGCGTGGTCGAGGACGGCGACCCTGACCGGCGCAGGCCGGCCGCTGGAGATCGTCGTCCACGCCGAGGCCAGCTACCTCGCCACGCACGAACGCACCCACGTCAAGCAGATCGCCAAGGCGCTCGAGACAGCCCGGGCTCAGACCGAGTAGCGGACCTCCGGTGGCGGGATCGTCAGCTGGCCGTCGCCGCAGGCGGTGAGGCGGAGCGGGAGGGTGGTCGCCGGTGTCGCGGCGGTGAGGGCGGGCCCGAGGTCGAGGGCCACCTCGCCGGACGGCAGCGTGACCGCGGGCGCCGCTGAGGCCCCTGCGTCCGCCGCGACGGGCGGGTGCGCGCCATCGCCGGCCGTCACCACCCGGACCTGCACTGCCAGCGGGCCGGTGCCGGCCGGCTGCCACGCCGTCGCCCCGGGCGGGAGGCGGTGCACCGGTGTGCCCGGCCCGCCTGCCGAGAGCCAGACCGCGGTTCCCCGTGACGCCCGCACCGTGACCCACTGCGGCACGGGCTGGAGTGTCAGCGCGAGGGCGGCACGGGCCCAGCCGGGTCGCCCCAGGGGAGGCAGCGTCGCGGGCGCCACGGCCACGGTCGCGCCGTCGGGCGTGCCGGCGACGTCGTGGCGGACCGCCACCTCCAGCTCGACGTCCCGGCTGGCCACCAGGACCCCGACGTCCACCGCGAGCGCGCGGGCCGGGCCGTCGAGGTGGAGCAGGCCCGCCAGCGTGTGCCCCTCGGCGAGCTCCGCGCCCCGGGCGGCGACCGGCAGCGCCGCGGCGTCCGCGCCGGCACGGTCCTGGACCGAGGGCTGCACCAGCGCGGTGCCGGCGACGGTGGCGGCCGAGGCGGGGCGGCGCACGCCCAGCGTCTCGGCGGCGGCCGCGCCCACGACGTCGAGCACCCGCCGGTCCGCCGGCGCGCGCCAGAGCCCCGGCAGCGCGGCCTCGAGCAGCGCCCGGTTGAGCAGGGTCCGCCGCTCACCCGCGGCCCCTTCGGCGGCGAGGGCGCTGACCGCCGGCGTCAGCGCCACCTCTGCGAACAGCGCCGGGTCCCACAGCGCACCCGCCAGCACCGCGTCGAGATCGGCGAGCACGCGGTCCAGCGGCTCGCCCCCCTCCTCCAAGGCGCTCAGCGTGGCGGCGTCCAGCCGGGTCCGCAGGTGCGCCGCGACCGTGCCGGACGGGAAGCGCAGCTCGGCCAGCAGCCCATGCGGATCGGCGACGTCGGTGCGGCGCAGGGGTATGGCAGCGAACCGGCGGGTGACCAGCTCGTAGGGCAGCGCGATGTCCTCGACCTTGACGGCGCACGACTCGTCGGCCCGCGCGGAGAGCGCGAGCGCGACCGTCGGCGGCAGCGGCGTGGGCAGCGCATCCAGCAGGCGTTGGATCTCGCCGGCCAGCGCCGCTCCGGCATCGAACGCGGTGGTGTCCTCCACAGCCCCGGCCCACACCAGGACCGGCGCCTCCTGCGCGCCGGCCAGGCCGACCAGCAGCGCGGGGTTGACGGGGTGGGCGACCAGGGCCACGCCCCGCAGCAGTCCCACCGAGGCCAGCGCGTCGAAGGTGCGGGCGACGAAGGCACCGCGCAGCCGTGCCGACCCCACGTCGAGCGCGACCGCGTCGGCCTCGCCGCCGGTCGCGAGCGTCAGGGTGAAGACGCGCTCGAAGCGCCGGTCGACCCCCGGGACCGGCGACGTCAGTGCGCGGATCCCCTGGATGCCCCCGACGCCGGCCGCGTTCACCGGCCCAGCCGGTCCTCGATCGTGCGGACCCGGCCGAAGAGGTCGTCGAGGTGCCGCAGGTCGGCCTTGCGCTCGAGTCGTGCCTCGACGTCCGCCACGCGCGTGTCCACGCCGACGGAGATCTCGTCGACCCGGTCGAGGAGCTCGGTCAGGTCGACGCGCGTGCCGGCGTCCCTGCGCACCGCGGTCCCCGTGGACTCGACCACCTCGAGGAGCTCCGTGGACCCGGTCAGCACCGCCCGGGCCGTGCCCGTCAGCAGCGGCACCAGCCGCTCGCGGTCGGCGAGCGGCAGCGCCGCGACCCGGCCCGACAGCAACCGCTGCGTCGCCTCGTCCGCGACCGCGCGGGCGGCCTCGCGGCCCAGCGCGCCGTGCCGCCGCGCGACGTAGCTGCCGACACGCCGCTGCACGGCCGCACCGAGGTCACCCGCCGCCAGGCCCCGACCGGCCTCGGTCTCGAGCTGGCTGTCCAGCCTCGACGTGCGCCGCAGGCGCTGCGCCAGCGCCCGCGACAGCGCCCCGATCCAGTCGCGCAGCACCAGCACGCCGACCCCCACGTGCCCGGCGGCCGATGTACCGAGCGCGTCCCCGGCGGTCAGCGGCTGTGCCCACACCACGACCTGCTGGAGCGGCCAGGCGTCCTCCGCGCTCGGGTCGAGCTGCCGCTGTGCCCCCGCGAGCCCGTCGACCGCCTCCCGGAACGCCACGTGGGCCTCCTGGTCGTAGCGCGCCGCGAGGCCGTCGAGCACCGCGGCGGCCGCAGCCGGGGTCGCGGCGTCGCCGAGCTCCGGCAGCGCGGTGGCCAGCGCCGCGAGGTGGCGGTGCCCCAGCGGCGGGGCTGCCTCGGGGTGCCAGCTCACCTCGGCCGCGCGGTCGTGCCCGGTCACCACTCGCACGGCCGCGCCCTCCTCGACCTCCCCGCGGCTGGCGCTGCGCAACCGGCCGTGGCGGCAGACGACGACCAGCTCCCGTGGCGGCTCCGCGGGGAAGCGCACGTCGACGGCAACCGGCAGGCCCAGCCACGGTCCCAGGGGCGCCCGCAGCGCGACCTCGGGTGCCGGCCCGACCAGGGCGGCCAGGCGCGCGACCTCGCCGCGCAGCGCCTCCACCTGCCGCTCGACGTCGCTCGCGCGCTGCGGCGGGCGCCGCCCGGTGAGCGCCACCACGATCTCGGTGAAGCGCTCCGGCCCCACCAGCGGCACCGCGGCGACCTGCTCCAGGCTGGTGAAGCCCCCGAGCTCACCCTCGGCGCGCGAGGATCCGGGCCGCCACGCGCACGCCGACGTCCAGCTCGTCGGGCAGCTCCACCAGCGCGGCCAGCTCCTCCGCGGTCGCCACCTGGTTGAGCGCCGCCAGCACGACCGCCGCATCGGCCGGCGACACCGCGCCGGGGTCGAGGTGCTCGCCCGCCACGGGCCGCTCAGCCCTCCAGCTGCGCGACGCGCTGGTTGAGCTGATCGACCAGCGTGAGCTTGCTGTGGACGTCGAGGAACGTCTCCTTGACCGACTCCGGGTAGAGCTGCTGGACCCCCGCGACCCGCTGGTCGAGGTCGGTGAACCTGGAGTCCAGGAGGTCGCTGCGCGACAGCACCGCACTGACCTGCCCGCGCACGCCCGCCAGGCCGGAGTCCAGCGCCCCGACGCGGCCGTCGAGCGCCCCGGCGAGGTCGCCGAGCTCCGCGAGGCGCTGGCCGAGCCCGGCGACGCTGCCGCGCAGGTCCTCCACGCCGCTCTGCGCGGCACCCGACAGGCCGGCCACCGCGTCGATCCCCGCGAGGCGCTGGTCGTCGAGCGCGGCGCTCTGCCCGACCTCCACGGCCCGCTGCAGCACCAGGGCCTGGTTGAGGCCGCGCTTGAGGTCGGCGAGCTCCTGCGGCGGCTGCCCGACGATCTCCAGGCGGGTCACGGCGAGCTCGGCCTCCTTCAGTCCGCGGATGCGCCCCAGCAGTCCCCGGCCGCCGAGGTGGGTCGCGATCACGTCCTTGGCCCCGGCGAACGAGCCCAGCAGGGAGTCCTGCACGACCACGTCGCGCAGCCCGCCGACCAGGTCGTCGACGACGGCATCCTCGAGGTCGAACAGGTCCAGCACGATCCACGGCGTCAGCCAGTCGCGGAACGTCACCTGGATCGAGGAGGAGCCCAGCGCCGCATCCGGCGTGCGGGGGTCGGCGTCCGCGCGCACGGACGCGATCACCGTCGTGCGGTGCTCGCGCCAGCGCGACGTCACCAACGGCGGCTGCAGCACCAGTGGCGGGCTGTGCGTCCAGTGCAGGTCCGCGAAGTCGGTGAACGCCGGCTGCGTCACCTCCAGGTAGCTCTCGGTCGCGAGGCGGAACGCCCCCGAGCGCTTGGCCTCGGCGGGCGTGTTGGCCTGCAGCATCGCCTCGGCCAGCGTCACGTTCAGCTCAGGAACCAGCCGGGTGGTGAGCAGGTCGCCGACCTGGCCCAGCGTCTCGTCGCTGGCGTCCGCGGTGCTCTCGCCGTGCAGCAGGGCGCGCGCCACCCCGTCGGCGCCGACCTGGACCGACAGGCTGCGCCCCTGCGCGCCGAGGGTCGCCGGGCCCCCGACGGCGGACAGCCGGCCCCAGACGGTCACGAAGTCCACGAACGGGCGTGG
Organism: Euzebyaceae bacterium; assembly: GCA_963829805.1. Taxonomy (GTDB): domain Bacteria; phylum Actinomycetota; class Nitriliruptoria; order Euzebyales; family Egibacteraceae; genus CAWHJR01. The sequence continues at coordinate 3,789,883 of CAWHJR010000002.1, read as the reverse complement.
GTCGGGCGGCACGGTGCCGTCCAGCCCGGTCACGGTGACCACGATCTCCGCGGGGCGGCCGATGGGGTGGGTGGCCTCGGCGGTCTGCATCGTCACCACCAGGTGGCGGTCGGCCAGCGCCGTGAGCCTGTTCGCGAGGTCGGCCTGCCCGTCGCGCACCGCGACCAGCTCCTGCTGGAGCTGCGTCACGCGGCCGCCCAGCCCCTCCAGGCCGGCGACCAGGCCGTCGACGGCCTCGACCAGCGCGTTCCAGTCGCCCGAGCGCACCAGCTCGCCAGGGACGCGCCCACCCAGCCGGTCCAGCAGCTCACCCATCTCCAGCCCCTCCTCGGACGACGGTCTCCTCGACCGCGAGCTGCACCCGCACGCCGGCCGGCCGGACGCGCTGCAGCCCGTCCCAGACGCGGTCCAGCACCAGCGGGTCGATCACCTCGTCGGGGCCGGTGCGCGCCAGCCGGACCCGCACGCTGAGCGGGTCGCGCCCGCTCCACTGCAGCCACACCCGCGCCGAGGGCAGGAACCCGAACACGGAGCGGTCCCACTCGCGCTCCGGGCCGGGCACGGTCACGTCGAAGCGGGCCTCGGCAGGCGCGGTCCCCGGGACGGCCCCGCCCCCGGTGAGCAACCGGCCCTCCGACGTCCAGGCCGGCGGCTCGCGCGCCGGCGGTGCCGGAGCGTCGGGCTCGCGGCGCAGGTAGCGCCAGACGCTGGGCCCCGGCGGCAGCGCCGGCGCGGCCGGGATCCCGCCGACGACGATCGCCGTCGCGGACGGCTTGAAGCGCACCTGCAGCTGCTCGGGCGGGACGGGCGTCGCGCCGCCGTGCCCGCCGGTCGCCGGATCCCAGCCCTCCAGCAGCTCCGCCTCGGCGCCCGCGGTCCAGGCCACGGCGTCGACCGCGGCGTCCTGGGCGGTGGCGGGTGCGGTGCCCGCGGGCAGGAAGCGGCGGCCGGCCGCGACGGAGAAGCGCTCCCAGGCGCCCGAGGCCGGGTTGAAGCGCCACGGGCCGCGCGGCTGGTCGCCCAGGTCGTCGGGCCGGCCGAGGGAGACCTGCTCGCCACCGGGCCGGTGCTGGACGAGCTCGCGCCCGTCGAAGGACAGCAGGCCCCGGTCGCAGCCGATCCACAGGCGCCCGAGCGGGTCGCGAGAGAGCGCGCGCACGGGGCCGTCGGTCGCCTCCGGGAACGCCTCCAGCTGCGTGGTGTAGTCGAAGCCCGCGGGCTGGGCGCGTGCGGCGCGGTAGCGCGCCAGACCGCGCTCGGTTCCCAGCCAGAGCGCGGTCTCGCTGTCGCGCGCGAGCGCCAGCACCGTGGGCAGGAACACCTCGGCGGGATCGGGCAGGACCGGCCGTCCGGCCGCGCCCGGCTCCAGCCGGCGGAACTCCGGGACGACGTCGCCGGGCTCCCCGCCGCGGTAGGCGTAGGTGTGGCCGAGCCCGGGCTGTTCCACCACCAGCCCCCGAGCCAGCCCGATCCACCGGGCCCCGGACTCGTCGACCAGCACGCAGCGGACGTCGGGCTCCGCGCCGTCGGCGGCCACCGGCCCGACCGCGGTGGGCGGCTGGCCGGGCCCGGCCTCGAAGAGACCGGCGCCGGTGGCCAGCAGCCACGTCCCCGGGCGCGGGACGACCACCGCGTTGACCGGGCCGGCCGAGCGGGGCGTCGTGTCCAAGGCCAGCAGTCCACCGGCGTCGGGGTGGAGCTCGCCGACGAGCAGCCCCGCGTCGGTGCCGACCAGCAGGGCCAGCCCGTCGGTGGCGAGCGCCCGCACCGGGGGCAGCCCGTCGGCCACGGTCGCCCACCCGGCCGCGTCCAGGCGCACGAGCGCGCCGTCCGGGTCGCCGGCCCACAGCGCCAGGTCAGCGGTCGTGCAGAGGGCGGACACCCGCTGCGGCGGGTCGCCGCCGGTCGCGGATGCCCAGGGGCCCGCCGCGGTCGGGTCGCCGTCGGGCGCCGCGGTGGCCGACAGCAGGCCAGCGGGCCCGCCGAGCCACGAGGTGACGGTGGGCCGCACGCGCAGCGTCTGCCCCGGCGCCACCGTCTCGGTGAACGCCAGGCCGAGCGACAGCGCCCCGTCGGGCTCGCCGAGGCGCTCCAGCAGGGGGCTCTGCGTGGCGTCGGTCTCGCCCGCGACCTCCGCGATCCCCTGGACGAACAGCGTCGGCGTGGTCGGCTCGAGCGCGTCGGAGGTGACCGCGAAGCGCATGAGGGCGCCGACGATGCCCTCCGGTGGACCGGCGGTGGCCGCCTGCGCCTGGCGGGTGCGGGGGGCGTGCTCGATGACCGTGAAGCGCCGGTCGGCGCCGCCGGGGAGGCGCGGCAGCGAGAGCTCGGTCATCCTCGCCAGCGCGCCCAGGGTCCCGAGGCCCAGCCGGTAGAGCGCGACCGTGCGCCGCACGCGCAGGCGCAGGTCCTCGGCGGTCTCCCGGGCGGTCGGCGGCTCCTCCCACGGCACGATGCCCAGGAGGCCGGCGAGCCGCGCGAGGTCGTTGACGTAGGGGAAGGCCTGGATCGCCGCGAGGTCGTCGGGTGCGCGCAACGGCGGCTTCCCCGCCAGGACCTGGGTCCGTAGCTGCCAGGGGTCGGTGGTGGCGTGGTCGGCGGTCGCGAGCCAGTGCGCCTGCAGCACCACGGTGGACTCGTCGGAGAGCTCGTCGAGCGCGTCGGCGACGGCCTGCAGCAGCACGCTGGTGGTGCGCCGGCGCACCAGCTGGACGGTGAACTGCGTCGCGCGATACGGGGCCGTCGGCCGCGCGACGCGACCGGCGACGGGCGCCACCACGGTCGGGGTGATCGGCACCTGCCCGGCGCGCAGCGTGCGCAGCTCCAGCACGTACCCGGTGCCGGCGACGGCATCGGAGGCCAGCCGCACGGCGCGGATGACCTGCTCGCGGGGCAGCGACACCAGCACGCCGGTGCCGCGCGCGGTCAGCGTGGCCCCCAGCGGGCCGGTCGGCCCGATCACGGCGCTCACCGCGGCGGGGAGCAGCGCCAGCCGCTGCCCGACGTCGTCCTCGTCCGGCCGCCAGACCGACGGCAGGCGCTCGGCGAGGGTGTCGAACCTAGCCAACCGGCTCCTCCTCGACGACGTCGACGGCGTCGCGGGTGAGCCGCTCGAAGGCGGTGAGCCCGTAGGAGTCGTCCGCTGCCGCGAGGGTCACGACCAGCCCGGTCTCCTGGGTGACGACGAAGCGCACGCGGTAGGGGCTCGCGCTGCCGTCGGTGCTCGCCACGGACCCGTCGTCGATCGCGGCCAGGGTCGGCGGCGCCGGCTGGTCGGGCAGCGGCAGCAGCGTCCGCAGCCGGGCGTAGCCCAGCGTGCGCAGGTCCTCGGCCGCCGCGGGGTCGGACGCGATCGCGTTGAGCGCCGCGACGGCCTGGTCGAGCGCCGCCTGCAGCGCCGGCACGTTGACCGGGTCCGCGGTGGTCGCGTGGGTGACCAGCACCGCGATCCTGGTCGGCAGCGCCGGATCGGCGATGTCGAGGTCGCCAAGGACGGTCGGCTCGCCGGCGATCTGCAGCACGCCCGCGGTCGGGTCCAGCACGTCGCGGCCGTCGCTGCCGTCCGCTGCGGTCGAGACGGCGGAGACGACCTGCACGTCGGTGACGCCGGGGAGGGCGCCGACCAGCGTGAGCAGGCGTGAGATGCTCGCGGTGGCGCGCACCGCCAGGGTCTCGAAGTAGGCGGCGATCGCGTCGCGGGCCTGGTGCTGCACGGCGCGGCGGTCGGCCGCCAGCAGGCCGTCGGCGGTCGTGACACGCAGGGCGACGTGCACGAGGCGGGGCGGCTGCGCGTCGGCCAGGTGCACGACCACGCCGGCGGGGCGGGCGTCCAGGAGCGCGCGCTCCAGCTGCAGGCGCACCTCGGGCGTGAGGGCGGCCGCGTGCGGCGTGACGTGCACGATCCCCGGGGCGGTGGGGTCCTCGACGATGTCGGCCGACACGCCCTGGGCCGCGACCGCCTGCTGCAGGGCGCCCAGCGTCGCGCGCTCGCTGCCGTGCAGGAAGCGCTTGGCGCGCCGCCGCAGGGCCTCGTCGTCCTCGTCGCGGCCCGCGAGCGCGGTGGGCGCCGGGTTCGTCACGGCCGCGATGCCCGCGATCGGGGCGGGCAGCACGACGAGGCTGTCCGCGGGGACCGGGCCGTTGGCCTCCTCGGGGTCGCGCACCGGCACGCGCAGCACGGCCTGACCGGGCAGCAGCGTCGCCTCCTCGGTGGTCTCGTAGGCGATCGCGCCGTCGGCGGTGGCGACCTTGGTGCCGGCGGGGATGGTGATCAGCCCGACGGAGCCCTGCGCGCGCTGCAGCGCGACCTCGCCGGCGGCGTGCCCGCTGGTGACGCGCGTGATGCCCAGCAGCTCGACCACGCGCTCCAGGGACCGGCCCGTCGCCGTGTCGACGAAGCCCGACTGGTGCACCGCGTCCAGCTGCGCCGACAGCGCGGCGCTCTCCATGGCGATCGTCTCCAGGAGCGTGCGCAGGACGCTGCCGACCGCGACGTCGGTGACGGGGGAGATCGCCCCGTGCGGCGTGTAGTCGACCGAGACGAGGGTGCCCTCGTCGGGCCGGTCGCCTTGGAGCCACTCCAGGCTGCGCCCGTCCGCGGAGAGCCGGAAGTCCACGTCGCCGCTGAAGCGGTGGGGCTGGCCGTCGCGGGCGCCGTGCACCCCGACGATCGCGGTCGCGGGGCCGCGCTCCAGCACCGAGACGTCGCCCGGGGCGGGGTAGGGGTGGGTCTCGCCCGCGACGCCGCCGAGGACGGCGACGACCAGGCGCTGCAGCAGCTCGGGGTAGGTGTGACGGCGGACGGTCATGCCAGCACCTCGAGGTCGAGCGTCAGCGTGGGCAGCTGCAGCGGGTCGGTCTGGAGCTGCGGCAGCACCGCGACGTCGACGGTCACGAGGTGCCGGCGCCCGCGCACCGGTGCCACCTCGACCCGGACGACCTTGGCGACGCGTGGCTCCTCGGCCAGGGCCGTGAGGACGTGCAGGCGGATCAGCCCCCGCGTGGTCGGCGTGTTCGGGCGCCCGATCACCTCGTGCAGCGAGGAGCCGAAGCCAGGGTGGCCGAGCGCCGCGAGCTCGCCCCGCGGGGTCAGCAGGCGGATCAGGAGTGCCTGGCCGAGGTTGTCGCGGCCGCTGACGGTGGGGAGCTCGGCGACGTCCGGCACGGGCCGGTCGAGGACATCCCGGCTGCCGACGACCGTGTACGCCCGCGCGGGCTCGCGTTCGGCCGGCGTCAGCAGCAGGTCGGTGCCGAGGTCGGCCACGGCGTCAGCCCCCGATCCGCACGGTTCCCGCGGCGACCACGGTGCCGACCGGCTGGTCGGCGGGGTCGTTGCAGGTCATGGCCGTGTCGCCCTGGCGCACGGCCGGCTTGCCCGTGATCCGCACGGTCGCGCTCGCGGTCTGCGCGGTCGCGCGGTTGGACGGCGGGCTCTGGAAGGGACCTCCCTGGGGGACGTGCGAGGGGCTGTTGGTGGCGGTGCTGCCCTGCACGGCGGCGGGCTTGCCCTCGATCCGCACCGAGGTCGCGAGGCTGCCGTCGAAGCTGCCGACGAACGGGTGCGGCAGGGGGGTGGGAACCGGCCCACCAGGGCTGGGGATGTTGACGATGTGGATGTCGGTCGCGACCACCTTGTCGCCCTGCTTGGCGGCGGGCTGCCCCATGCCTGCCCTCCTCGTCAGTTGATGTCCACGGTCGCGCCCTTGAGCGTCAGCGCGCCCTGGGCCTCGACGGTGACCTCGGCGCCCTTGAGGGTCACCGCCCCCTGCGAGGTCAGCTCGACGGTGCCGTCCTTGGCGATCGTGAGCGTGGCCTTGCCACCCACGTCCAGGGAGACGGCCGGGTCGGCGTCGGCCACGGTGAGGGCCAGCCCGTCGCCGAGCGTGAGGACGATGCTGCGCTCGCCGGCCGAGCGCAGCTCCAGGTGCACGGCCTCCGCGTCGTCCGCGCCGGGAGGCAGGTGCGTGACGTGCACGCCGGCCGCGTTGACGGGCGGGCGGTGGGCGTCGGTGTAGAGGCAGCCGACGATGACCGGCGCGGCGAGGTCGCCGCCCACGAAGGCCACCAGCACCAGCTGCCCCGGCTCGGGCACGGCGACGGTCCCGACCCTGGCGGTCGCGACCGGCACGCGGCGCAGCACCAGCCCGGTGTCGCGCAGGACCACCGTGCACGCGTAGTTGTCGGTGTCGGAGGCGTCCGCGTGCGGGTGGGACTCCTGGACCACCGCGAGCGCCGCGCCGCGGTGGGCCGCCAGCTCGTCCGCCGCGATCCGGCGGATCGTCTCGTAGAGCGTCGTGGTCATGGCCGCACTCCGCTCAGCCAGATCGTGGTGGTCGCGGCGCGGCCCCCGCGCAGGTCGTGGCTCACGGCCTGCGCGAGGCCCTGCAGCTCCTCGCCGTCCGCGGTCGTCACCGCCACCGCGGTGCCCGGCCGGACCGCCGGCGCGAGCGCGACGCGCAGCCGGCCGCGCCGGGCGGCGTCGGCCACGCGCTCGCTGAGCGCGGTGGCCGCGGTCTCCACGGCAGCCGGGGTGCGCAGCGCGGGCGCCGAGCGCACCGGAGCCTGGCCGCCGCTGCGGATCGACGTGGGGTCGGCGACCAGCCAAGGCCACGCCTCGCTGCCGTTGGTGCCGGCCGCCCCCTCGCCCACGACACCGGGCGCCACACCGGGCTGAGCGCGCTCCACCTCCAACAGCGCGGCGTCCACGCCCGCCGCGGCCCGCAGTCCGACCGCTGCCGGGGTGGGCGCGGTCAGCACGACGCGCCCCTCGGCGTCGACGGCGAGCAGGTGCCCGTCGTGCGCCGCCAGCTCTGCGAGCTGGCGCCAGGCGCCGCGCGCGCCGTGCAGGGCGAGGAACGGGTGGGTCGGGCCGCTGGCCAGGGAACCCGGGGTGGCGCCGGCCCGCCCGCAGACGTCGGTGACCACGTCGGCCAGGCGCTGCTGCTCGAAGCTCGCGTCCACGCGCAGGCCGGCCAGGAGGGCGCCGCCGTCGAGGCCGTCGAGCCGGGCGGTGCCGGCGGTGCCCCGGCGCACCCGGGCCACCACGCCGGTCAGCACCGTCTCGACGCCGTCGTCGCGGGAGCCCAGGGCGAGCGTCAGCGCGGCGCCCGGCTCCGGCAGCGCGGCCGTGGCCGGCACCGTGAGCGCGGCCGCGTTGGTCGCCGGCGCGAGCCCCAGCTCCACGACCGCGGCGACCACGTCGAGGGTCTCACCGGCCACCCGCAGGGTCGCCACCGGGCGGCGCAGCGACGGCGTCGACGGCGGCGCGAACAGGTCGGTCACGGCCTGTTCTCCGAGGTGTAGGAGTCCCCGCGGAACGGCACGCCGTCGTCGCGGAAGATCGACAGCGGCCAGTTGTGCTCGACCTCGCGGAACACCAACGGGATCGACTCCGAGTTGTGGGCGGTGCCGGTGCCGTCGTCGACGTGCGCGGTCATGTGCAGGTGGTTGTGGAAGCTGTTGCCGGTGTCGCCCGACGCCATGATCTTCTGGCCGCGGCGCACCTGGGTCGTCCGGGGGACGGGCGTGGTGCCGCCGAACGCCGCGGTGATGCTGTTCTGCCGCCCGTGCAGGTAGCGGGCGTAGGTCACCGCAACCGCCCCCCCGGGTCCGCGGTCGTGCGCGGCGTCGGGTGGGATCGGGTTGCCGGAGTCGTCGACGTCGTGGCGGATCATGATGAAGTTGGCGTCCGCGGTGTTCTCGTCGGCGAAGCCCTCCGCGAAGTCCCACACCGTGCCGGGCCGCGCGGCCAGCACGTCGGTGTCCTGGTCCAGCCCGAAGTCGTAGGCGTAGACCTCGCCGTTTGCGGCGTGGTGGCTGAACAGGCCCTGGTTGGCCTGGTTGAGGTAGCAGCTGGTGTCGGCGGCGTACGGCAGCCGGTACGGGGAGCTCGCGCGGTCGGGGTAGCCGCTGAAGTCCGCGCCGCGCGCGTTGAACTTCCCGCCGTTGGTGTTGCCCTCGAGCCCCAGGTAGAGCGAGGGCAGGAACTTCACGACCGTGAGGGCGGCGGCGATCGCAGACTCCTTCAAGCCGTGGCCGAAGTCGTCGCGGACGTTCGTGCCGGCCAGCGGGCGCCCGATCAGCCAGCCCGTGAGGTAGCCCAGGAACGTGAAGAGCGGGCCGACGAGCAGCCCGTGGATCCCGAAGATCCTGCTGAGGTTGCCCGCGAAGCCGTAGTCACCCTTCGGCACCAGCAGCCCGGCCAGGATCCCTGCCAACGTGGCGCTCAGCGCCGACAGCCCTGCGTACTCCAGCCGGTTCTGGGGCGGCCGGCTGCCGTCTTCGGGCTGCTTGTGGTTGCGCAGCGTCAGGATGCTCAGCAGCGGGTCGCGCAGGAGCAGGTGCGGTGCCAGGTGCAGCACCGCGTTGCCGAGGATGTCCTGGCCGATCAGCGTGAGCCAGAAGTTGAAGCAGTTGCCTGCCGAGGCGTTGGTGTGGATGCCGTGCAGCGAGGTCAGCCCGGGCAGCAGCGTGCGGCCCAGCACCAGCTCCAGCCAGCTGGGGACCGGCTTCTGCGTCACGGCGCCGGCGAAGCCCCAGATGCCGTTGGCGAACACCTGCGAGATCGGCGGGAGCCGCCGCCCTCCTGTCGTGCGGAAGATGTGGGCGAACATCTCGACGCCCTGCATCGCGATCGCGGAGACCAGCGCGATCGTCTCCATCGTCTCGGCGCTGTGGCGCTCGAAGGTGTAGTGGCTCTCGAGGCCGTGCTTCTCGAGCTCGGCGGTGGCGGTGGCGGCCTGGAACACCAGGGCCTGCTCGTAGCTGGTGCCGTTGCCCAGCTGCTGGTTGTCGCGCACCTCGTTGCGCCGCTCGATGCGGCCGTCGACCACCCAGACCTCGTCGGGCCCTTCCCACGGCACGAGCGCCAGGCCCAGCGACGCGCCGGTCGGCCGCTTGAAGCCCAGCAGCCAGGTCGCGTACCAGGCGTGGCGCTCGTCGGCGCCACCGCCGATCGGCGGGACCGGCACGTCCGCGTTGAGGTTGGCCAGCGTGGGCACCGCACCGACCAGGTCGCGCAGCGCCGTGGCGGTGTCGGAGACCTCGCCGACCGCGCAGCGCAGCAGCCGCAGGAGGTCGTCGATGCCGCGGCGCCGCAGCTCGGCCATCGCCAGGGACGCGAGCTGGGCCGCGTCGAGCACCGGCACCTCGGCGGCCGCCACGACCCTGCTCAGGCGGCGCAGGGCCCGTGCGGCCGCGGCATCGTGCGGCTCCACCGCGGCGGCCGCGTCGGCCAGGGTCTCCAGGGTCTGCTCGACCAAGAGCGCGGGGGTGAGGCCGAGGTCGTCCTGCAGCGCGCGCAGCACCTCGCCGAGCGCCCGCTCCACGTCGCCGAGCTCCACGCCTGCCGCGGCGTCGACGGCGTCGGCCAGGAGCCCGAACATCGCGGTGAGCGACTGGTCCGCGGGCACCTCGACCGCCGCGAGCAGGCGCTGCAGGGGCCCGTCGACGAGGCCGGCCAGGCGGTCGACCGCCTTCTGCAGGCCGCCCTGCAGGCGCGTCGCCAGCCGCTCCGCGAGGCGCTCGCACGCCGCCTGCAGCGCCGGCAGCACGACGGGCTCCGCGCGGGCTGCGTCGTCGGTGAGCGCCGCGACCAGCGTGCGCACGTCTGCCAGCAGCGCGGACTCGGCGTTCGCGCCGGCTGCCAGCCGCACGCGCTGGGGGCGCACCAGGACGGTGCCGACGCTCACCGGGCTCCTCCTCTGGGCATGTCAGAACGGGGACGGGACGTCGAGGCCGACGTCCAGGTCGATGTCGATGTCGATGTCGAGGTCGACCGCGAGGGGCAGGCCGTCCCCGGTCTCGAGCAGGCGGCGGTAGGCCTCGTCGACCCGTTCCAGCTGGGCGGACAGCTCGGCCTCCAGGCCGGCGAGCCGCTGGCGGATCGCGCCGATGGAGCCGGACAGGTCGAGGGCAGCCAGGAGCGGGGCGAGCGCGGCGTCGAACGCGGCCGGCAGGGCCGCGGCCAGAACCCCGACCGGGTCGAGGGCGGCCAGCGCGTCCACGGCCTGGTCGTAGGCCGCACCCAGCCCCTCCAGCGCCTGCAGCCCCAGCACCGACGCGGGGTCCAGGGCCGTGATCGCGGCGCGCAGCGCCCCGTCCAGCGTGGCGGCAAGCGCGTCGGGCGACAGGGCGTCGAGGGCCGCCTGCACCTGCAGCACGCTGCCGCCGACCGCGTCGAGCACCACGTCGAGGTCGATCCCCGTCAGCGCCGTGACCGCGGCCCCGACCGCGTCGGCGAGCGCCTGCAGGGAGGCGGGGCCGGCCACCAGCGTGGCGAGCCGGGCCTCGACGTCGCCGAGCAGCGCGTCCACGGGCTCCAGCAGCGCGCCGACACCGGCGGCGATCCCCCCGCAGGCGAGCAGGACGCCGCCGAGCACCTGGCCCACGTGCTCCTGCGCCGCGATGCGGGCCTCCTCCAGGAGCGTGGCCGGATCGGCGGTGACCGCGGCGCAGTCCGCGAGCGCGCCGCCGGGCGGGTGGAACTCGGCGTCCCAGTCCTGGAGCCGGCCGGCCAGCGGCGCGCCCAGGACGTCGTCCAGGCCGACGAGCGGGGAGAGCGCCGCCGCGAAGGCCGGCGCGAGGGGGTTCACGCGCGCCAGCGCCGCCACGGCCGCGTCGCGGGCGGCCGACGCGGGCAGCGCCTGGAGGGGGGGCACCGCGCGGTGCGCGGCGACCAGGGCGGTCAGGCGCCCCGCCGGATCCATGGCCGCCAGCGCCGCGACGAGGCCGGATCCGGCCTGTGCGGCCTCGGCCTCGAGGCCGGCCGCGCGCACGCCGTTCGCGGCCGTGGTCAGCGCGGCCGCGGCCGCCGCGATGGTGCCGTCGTCGGCGACCGGCCCCGCGAAGACGCCGTCCACCCACTGCGCGACGCCCGGCGCCAGCGCCGGGAAGGTCGCCAGCGTCTCGCGCACGCGCGCCAGGAGGTCGCGCAGCTGGCGCACGGCGCCGACCGCGTCGACGACCGGCGCCGCGATGGCGGTGAGCTCGGCCAGCACGCTCTCGACGCCGAGCTGCTCGAGGATCACGTCCTGCAGCCCGGCGAGCCCGTCGCGCAGGGGCTGCACGAGCGCCGCGGGGTCGAGGGTCGCGACCGCGGCGCGCAGCTGCTCGTGGGGGCCGCGCAGTGGCGCCACCAAGGCTGTGGTGTCGACGAGCTGCAGCAGCTGGTCCGCGAGCCCGGCGGTCAGCCCGCCAAGCTGCTCGACCAGCCGTGCCGGTGACCCGGCGCGCAGCGCCTCCACCACGCCGTCGAAGAGGCCGCCGAGCTGGCCGCTGAGCGCGGCAGGGTCGAACGCCGCGAGCTGGGCGCGCAGCTGCGCCGGCGCCGCCTCGATCTGCTCGAGCAGCGGGATCGGCCCCGCCTCCAGCAGATCGCCGAGCTGCCCGGTGAGCGCGTCGAAGGCGGGGTCCAGCGTGTCGGGGAGGGCGCTCAGGGCGCCCTTCAGGGCGAGTGCCGCCGGGGCGGGCAAGGATGCGCCAACGGTCTTCAGCAGCGTGTCGACCTGGTCGATCGAGCCGACGACCACGTCGACGGGCGGCCCGAAGCTCAACGCCTCGAGCTGGGTCGCTGTCGTCTGCAGGGCCTCGCCGACCGATTGCAGGACGGCCAGGACGTCGGGGCCACCGATCTCCGCGCCGATCTGCGCGATCGCCTGCTCCACGGTGGCCGCCAACGTCTGGGGGTTGATCGCGGCGGCGGCGCCCGTGACGGCCTGCGTGACGGACGCGATCGTGTCCTCCAGCGCCGCCAGCGGCGCGCCCGCCGCGGACCCCAGTTGCGCGACCGCGCCCTGCAACGCTGCGGCGGCCTGTCCGGCCAGCGCGGCCGGGTCGAGTCCCTGCAGGGCCGCGGCCGCGTTTCCGAGCGCGGCCGCCACCGCGGCGGCGACCCCCGAAACGGCCTCGCGGATGCCCTGGGTGGCGCTGTCGACGGCGCTCGAGGCCGAGCCGAGCAGCGTCCCCAGCTCCGCGGTGTCCAGGATGCGGAACAGGTCGCTCAGCCAGCTGGTGACCGCGGTGACCTGCCCCACGATCTCGGCGAGCGCCTCGGGGGCCTGCGACCCGGCCAGCGCGCTGCCCAGGCCCGCCAGCGTGGCACTCGGGGACGGCGGCGCGGTCAGCGCGTGCACGGCGATCGTGGCCCGCTGGGACAGCTCCAGGTCCAGGTCGCGCAGCCGGTTGCGCGTGTCGGCGATGGCCGGGCCGACCGCGGTGACGGCTGCTGCGTGGGCCTCCCAGGCGCCGGCCTGGGTCTGGAGCGCGTCGGCGGCGGCCTGCAGCTCCGCCTCGTCGGCGGCGGTGGCCGCGGCCGAGATCCGGGTCAGCTCGTCGACGATCGCCTGGGCGGTCGTGGCCAGGTCCGCCGGGAGCCCGGCTGTCACCGAAGCCAGAGCGCCGCCGAGGCCGACGATCGGCGCCGCGATGCCCTCGACCAGGTCGGCCGCGGCCTGGAGCGTGCCGGCCAGGTGTGCGCGCAGGACGTCGGGGCCGGCCCCGTCGAGCGCCACCAGCACGACCAGCGGTTCGAGCAGGTCGCCGACCGTGCCGATCCCGTACGGCAGGTGGCCGGTCATCGGCAGCACGCGCTCTGCGAGCCAGCCCGCGAGCGTGCTCACGGTCGGCGGGCTGGGCAAGGTGGCGAGGACGACCTCGGCGGCGGCGCGCGCTGCGGTGGCCTGCGCGGCGTTTTGCGGCGGCTGGCCAGCGGGTGGAGGGGTGGCAGTCGGCGGCGCCGTGGAGATGCACACCAGGTCGGCGTCCAGCAGCCGCTGCACGGCGGAGACCGCGCGCAGCACCGGGCCGACGATCGCGGCCAGCTGCGTCGTGACCGCGGCCTGAGCCTGCTGCAGCGCGTCCGCGAAGGACAGCTGCCCCGGCTCGGGCACGGCCTCCAGCGCGCCGCCGAGGCCGCCCAGAAGGGGCCCGGCGAACGGCAGGTCGGGCAGGCGCAGCTCCGAGAAGAGCCGCTCCACGCCCGCCAGTGCCTGCGGCCCGCCCTCCAGCAGCCCCTGCAGGTCAGAGAGGGGGCCGATCTGCCCCTGGAGCGCGCCGGCGAGGTCGATGCCCTCGAGGGCACCCTCCAGTCGCAGGCTCAGGGACGGCACGCGTCAGCCCTCCCCGAACAGGTCGGCGAGCGGGCCGCTGATCGCGTCGAGGGTGGACATCGCGGCAGTAGCCCCGTCCAGCACCTGCCCGAGCGCCTGCGTGGGGTCCCCGAAGTCGGGCACGGCGAGGGCGTCGATCGCCGCCAGCGCGTCGCCGACGCCTTCGACCAGGCCCGCCGCCTGGTCCAGGAGCCCGGCGTCGAGGGCGCCCAACGGGCTGGGCGGCGGGGGCGGCGGTGGGCTCTCCGTGCACACCACGAGGTAGGTCAGCTGCTCGGGTGCGGCGGCGTCCTCGGCGAACTCCAGGCGCTCGATGACCACGTACTCGACGTCGGTGGCGGTGAGGATGTCGGCGACGAAGGTCAGGGGCTCGCCGGCGAGGAAGCGGCTGCGGACCTCCGTGAGGAACGGCTCGGTCTCCTCCCGCCCGTGCAGGCTGCCGGCGATCAGGAACCGCGCGGCGCGGCGTTCGAGGTCGTGCAGCAGGCTGCCGGCGCGCCCCGGCACCTCCAGCTCGACCAGGCGCCGCTGCTCGAGCGACTCCAACCGCGAGATCCGGGGGATCGCCCAGTCGCCCAGCACCGGCTGCACCGTCATGCCACGTCCACCCCGTGGCGACGGGCCTGGTCGGCGAGCTCTGAGTTGACGAGGTCGGCCAGCGCCGCGGCGTCCGGAGCCTCGTCCGACGACGCCGGGCGGAGGTGCTCGACGGCCCCGGGTGCCTCCGCGGGCAGGGCTTGCGCGGACGCGAGCGCGTGCAGCCAGGCCGCGGGACGGCGCACCTGGTCGATCGCTGGTCCGGCGTCCGAGGCGGGCTCGGAGGAGAGCACGGGGGTGCTCGGCGCCTGGGCTCACGGGGCCTGGGGGCCGCGCGCCGCCGCGCTGCCACGCGGCGCCCGTGGAGTCCTGGCGGCGGACCCGTCCCTCCACGGGCGTGGCGTACGCGGGAGCCGCAGCGCCGCGCAACCCGACGACGAGGTCGAGGATGCGGGCCAGCGTCGGGGCGGCGGTCGCGGCGCCCGTACCCGGATCACGGGCCGCTGCCGGCGCGGCGACCGTGCGCGCGGGACCCGTCCCGGGTGCGACGGAACCGGGCGACAGCGTCTGGCCGCCTGGCAGCGCTGCTACCTGCGGTGGCGCGGCCGGCGGTCCTGCCAAGGCGCTGCCCAGCGGCGCGACCGACGTGGCTGGAGGCCCTGTCGAGGGCTCGCGGCGGCCGGGCACGCCGGGGACGGTGCTGGCGCGCCGTCGCGAGGCCGGCGGCCCTGCCAGCTGGCGGTCGAGCGAGGGCGTCGGCCGCTGGCGGACGGCCGGCTGGGGAGTGGCCGTGCGCGAGGCCGGCACGCGCCGAGCGTCGCCCGGGCGCGGGCCGGCGCCACGGCGTGAGTATTCGTGGCCGCTGACACCACCGCGCGGCAGCTCCACGACGCCGACGGGGTCGGCGTTCAGGGCGTCGAGCACCGCGGGGTGCAGGCCCCGGCAGGGATCGCCGGTGAGCAGCCGCCACGTCGGCCACGGGGGGACGGCCAGTGCCGCCCATGCCACCCGGGCGACTTGGAGCGCGTGGTTCATCGCTGGTCGCGATGCAGCAGCTCCAGGTGGAGCAGCACCTGGCCGAGCGTCAGGGCGTTGACCTCGGCGGGTGTCCAGCCGTAGGCCCGCGCCAGGACGTACGCGGCCTGGGTCAGCGGCGCCTCGAGCGCCTCGGCCACGACCTCCGCGGCCCCGTCCAGGCCGCTGATGCGGTTGACCTCGCCCAGCAGGAAGTGCACCAGCCCCGCGTGCAGCGCCGCGACCTGCGGGATCGTCAGCTCCGGCGCCACCAGCGCCCGCTGCACCATCAGGGTCCCGTAGAGCTGGGGGCCCTCCTGGGCGGCGCGCCCGATCACCTCCAGGTCGGCGACGCGCAGGGGCCGCAGCGTGACGGTGCCGACGTCGGGAAGCGGCGCGCCGCCGGCGGGTGCCAGGACCGCCGCGGGCACGGTGACCTGGAACTCGAGGTCGGCGCCCGCGAGCAGCTCGGCTGCGGTCAGCGTCATCCCTCGTCGGCCACGCTGAGGTAGAGCGCCTGGAACCCGACCTGCTCGAGCACGAAGTCGTCCTCGGGCACGGTCATGACCCAGTTGTCGACCTTCACGTCGTGCAGCGTCACCGTGCTGAGCGTGCCCGGCACGGCGGAGTTCTCGAGGACCAGGGCGATGTTGAAGGCCGGCTGGGTCCAGCTGGCTGCCGGGCGGCTGGACGCGGCCTCGCCCAGGAGCAGCGTCAGCAGCGCGCCGTTGAGGTAGGCGCGGCCGAGCGTGCCGGTGATCGTGACGTTGCCCGGCCGCAGCTGGGTCGCGTAGCGCTGCCCGAGCTCGTGGAAGGCACGCACGTCGGAGTGCACCTCGACGCGGACGTCGGTGGCGCGGCCCACGGTGATGAGCTCGTGGGCCTCGATCGCCGCGCGGGCCGCATCGCCCTCGGGGCCCTGGGGGGTGGACAGGGTGATGGCGCCGTCGGCGCCGGTGAAGACGTTGGTGTTGGCCATCGCAGGTCTCCTCGGGGCGGGCCGGCTACTGCAGGACCAGCGTCACGGCGATGAAGTCGATCGAGAACGTCGGCTGCAGCACGACGTTGACCACGGCGCGGCCGGTGATCTCGTCCTGGCGGGTGGCGCTGACCTCGAGCTCGTACGCGGTCAGCGCCTCGTCGACGAGCATCGTGGTGAGGAAGCCGTCGATCGCGCCGCGCAGCGCCTTGCGCACACGCTCGTTGTTGAGCCGGCCGATGAAGGGGTCGCTGGCGGCGCGCACGCCGGCCTTGGCGTAGTCCACGATCCGTCGCGTGGTGATCTGCACGAAGGGGCCGTTCTCCTGCTCGGCCGTGATGCCGCGGACCACGCGGACGGTTGAGCTGCCGCGCTGCTCCAGGACGCAGACGCGGTCGCCCAGCAGGGCCCGCAGCTGCCCGGTGGAGAAGCGCTGGGCCAGCCGGGTCACGCCGGGCAGCGCCTTGTTCGTGGGGCTGCTCTGCGGCGCGAGGGTCGACAGCAGGCCGGCGACGGCGGCGGCGGTGTAGCCGCCGGGGAGCTCGACGTCGGCGTCGACCTCCTCTCCGTTGTCGCGCTGCTGGCGGGCCAGTGCGGCGTCGAACGCACGGATCCTCGGCGCGGTCAGGATCACGCGGTCGTTCTCGGGGACCTGGGCGCCGATGTCGGCGACGCTGGCGGCGTCCGCTCCGACGACGGCGATCACGTCCCTGCCCTCGTTCTCCGCGGTCTCGAGGACCGGGCCCAGGACGCTGAGGGCCCGTTGGGTCGTCAGCTCCGGCGCGACCAGGATGTTGACGTCTTCCTTGAGCACCTCGGCGAACGCTGCGGAGAACGCGGCGTCGTCGGCGCCGGCCGCGACCGCGCGGGCGAAGGTGTCCCCGGCGCCGTTGCGGTAGGCGACCTCCAGCGCCCGGGCGAGGTTGAGCGTGCCCGCGCCGCCGTTCAGCGGGTCGTAGTCCCCGACCGCCGGCACGACCTCCGCGTGCCCTGAGAACAGGTGCGTCGTGCCGACGCCGGCCGAGGCCGTGCCGACGATGCCGATGTTGCCGGTCGAGATGCCGCCCACGCCGATGAGGCCCTCGGCGAGCACGCGGACGTAGGTGCCGGGGAGGATGAACTCCTGGAAGGCGGTCTCTGCCATGCGCTGCTCCCTGGTCGGGTCGGGTTACGGGCGATCGAGTGCGAGCACCTCGAGGGCGGAGAAGCGGGCTGTCGGGTTGCGTCTCGCGAGCAGCCCGACCCGGCCCGGACCCGCCATGGCGCCGTCCGCTCCGGCGAGCACCTCCTCGCCGCCGAGGAACGCGCGCATGCGGTCTCCGACGACCTCGAGCTTGAGGTCCAGCAGGCCCCCCACGTCGTACCCCTGCGTGGTGTCGACCGCGGGCTGCTCGAGGTCGGCGAACGTGCCGGCGACCTTGCGCCCCATGCGCCGGAAGCCGACGGTGGCGTCCAGCAGGAGCAGGTAGTAGTCGTCGGGCCCCTGCCAGCGGAAGACCAGCCCGATGCCGCGCTCGTCGGAGGTCACCTGGGCGCGGATCAGCACGTCGGCCGCCCGCGGCACGCCGGGCGCCAGGAGCAGCGCGGTCCCGGCGAGCTGCGTCCCCGCCGCGGGGCTGCCCCCCCAGACCGCGCGGCGCTGACGAATCTGCCCCTGGGCCGGGTCGAAGTCCCAGTCCGACGGTGGCTGGTTGACCGCGGCGGGGTCGTCGAAGACCTCGAAGCGCTGCAGGATGCCGTCCTCGAAGCGCTGCGCGAACAGGCGCCTGGGCAGGGCGCCGGGGGGCAGGTGGAAGTCGGTGGCGACCTCGGCGATCACACCCTCGTCTGCGGAGGGGCGCTGCAGGAACTCGTAGGTGACCTGGAACCGCAGCAGCCGGCCGCGCTGGTCGTCGCCGACCTCCTCGGGGGCGAGTCCCTCGGGCTGGTCCTGCCGGACCCGGAGGAACGTGCCCTGGGTGGGGTCGCCGGGGCGGGCGGCCAGCAGCGCCCCCGTGACCCCTGCCGCGCGCTCCTCCAGGTCGGGGCCGTCGTCGCCGATCACCCCGATGCGCAGCTCGGCCTGCACGCGCCGCCCGCGGATCTCACCCTCGGGGTCGCTGTGCGGGCCGACGAACGCGCCGATGCCGGTCGGCCCGACGCGCGTGCTGCCCAGGCTGACGCTGGGCGTCAGGGCCGCGGGCGCGGCTGGCAGCAGCTCCCGGACGTCCTCAGCCAGGCGTTCGAGCGCCTGCGCGGCGAGTCCGTCCATCGGCCTACCTCACCCGTGCCCCTGGAACCGGGCGGGCCCCTTCCCGACCCGCGGCCCGCCCCAGCCCACAGGCGGCCCGCCCGGAGTCTTGCCCGCCCGCGACCGGCATGTCAACGGCTTCCGACGGCGGTGTCGCAGGGTCGTAATAGCGTGCGGTCGTCCCCTGATGCGGCGTTGGAAGGAAGCGAAGATGCCCGAGCGCGACGGCTACATCCCCGGCGTTCCCTGCTGGATCGACACCAGCCATCCTGATCCCGAAGCCGTGCTGTCGTTCTACCGCGGCCTGTTCGGCTGGGAGTTCGAGGACGTCATGCCACCGGACGCCGGGGGCCAGTACTTCATCGGCCGGATCCGAGGCGGCGACGTGGGGGCGATCGGCCCGGTCGCCGAGGGCGCGCCACCGATGGCGATGTGGAACACCTACATCTGGGTCGACAGCGCCGACGACGCCGCGGCAAAGGCTCGTGAGGCCGGCGGCGCGGTGCTGGCCGAGCCCTTCGACGTGATGTCGTCGGGGCGGATGGCCGTGCTGGCCGACCCCGAGGGTGCGGTGTTCAACGTCTGGCAGGCGCGGGACCACAAGGGCTCGCAGGTCGTCAACGAGCACGGCGCGCTGAACTTCAACGGCCTGGCGACCCGCGACCCCGAGAGCGCCGCAGCGTTCTACGGGGCGGTCTTCGGCTGGAAGACGCTGGCGCTGCCGTCTGGCCCGATGTGGACGCTGCCTGGGTACGGCGACCACCTGGAGGAGGGCAACCCCGGGCTGCGCGAGCAGGTCGCGCAGATGGGCGCGCCCGAGGGCTTCATCGACGTCGTCGCGGCCATGAACCCGATCGGCGACGAGCAGCCCGACGTCCCCGCCCACTGGAGCGTGACGTTCGGCGTCGACGACGTCGACGCGGCGGTCGCGAAGGCCCGCGAGCTCGGCGGCGAGGTCGTCGCAGGCCCCTTCGCAGCGCCCTGGGTCCGCATGGCGGTGCTCAAGGACCCGCAGGGCGCGGCGTTCATCGCCAGCCAGTTCGTGCCAGAGAACAGCGACCTCCCCGGCTGATCGTCGTTCAGCCGACGGTCACGACGACCTTGCCGCGGGCGCGACCCTCACCGACGTGGGCGAGGGCCTTGGGCACGTCGTCGAGCCCGAACACGCGGTCGATGTGGATGGTGACGTCGCCCGCGACGCACAGGGCGGCCAGCGGCTCGAAATGAGCGGGGCCTTGCTTGACGACCAGCACCCCCATCCGGCGGCGCGTGAGCCGGCTCGCGATCCAGCCGATCGTGACGATGCGCAGCAGTGCGCGCACGGACCCCCCGACGCAGCGGTAGCGACCGCCGCGGGCGAGTGCCCGGCGGTAGGCGAACACCGACCGATGCGCGACGAGATCGAGGATCAGGTCGTAGCCCTGGTCGCGGCGGGAGAAGTCGTCGCGACGGTAGTCGATCACCTCGTCCGCGCCGAGCGAACGCATGAACTCGAGCTTGCCGTCGTTGTCGACACCGGTCACGTGCGCCCCGAGCCGCTTGGCGAGCTGGATCGCGAACGAGCCCGAGCCTCCGCCGCCCCCGTTCACGAGCACCCGACGGCCTGCCTGAACGCCGGTGGTCCCCTGCAGCGCGATCGCTCCGGCCTGGGGGAGCGTGGCTGCTTCGGCGAACGTCAGCTCCGCGGGCTTGCGGGAGAGCGCCGTTTCGGGGGCGAGCGCGTACTCGGCGAAGCCGCCCATCAGCGCGAGGTTGTCGCCGTACACCTCGTCGCCAGGGTGGAACCGGCCGACGCCCTCGCCGACCGCGTCGACCCAGCCGGCGATGTCGGAACCGAGCGTCCGACGCAGCCCGCCCAGGCGCGCGTACAGCGGCGAACCGCGCAGGCCCTCCCAGTCGCTGAGGTTGACCGACACCGCCGCGATCCTGACGAGCACCTGCCCGGCACCGGGAGACGGCACGGGGACATCCTCGACGCGCAGCACGTCAGGAGACCCGTAGCGGTCAGCGACGACGGCTCTCATGTGGGTCTCCCAGCACCAGCGTCCGAACGGCTCTAGGCTGCGTGACCGTCGACGCCGTTGGCAAGACGGGAGGGGCATGGCCGAGCCGGGGACCAAGGCCCGACTTCCTCCGCGCTGGTTCATCCGCCTCGCCTGGTTCACCCATCGAGGCCTGTACCGCCTGACCGGCGGCCGCCTGGGTCTGTGGCGGCCCAAGCCCGACGGCTGGGGCGTCCTGCGTCTGCGCGCGGTCGGGCGAAGGACCGGCCTCGACCGCAGCGTCATGGTCGGCTACGTCGAGGACGGCCCCAACCTGGTCACCATGGCCATGAACGGCTGGGGCGAGGCCGAGCCGGCCTGGTGGCTGAACCTCCAGGCCCACCCCGACGTCGCCGTCGACCTGGTCGGAGGCCCCCGCCTGGTCACCGCCCGCGCCGCCCGCGGCGACGAGCGCGATCGGCTCTGGTCACGGTGGCGGGAGATCGACAAGAACCTCGACGCCTACGCGGCCCGCCGCCCCAAGGAGACCGCGGTCGTGATCCTCGAGCCGCGGTCCTGACGTGCCTCGGACTCGTCACGCTGCTTCGAACGCCAGCTCCTAGCTCTTGGGTAAGGCCCGCACGCTGGCTCAGGTGTACCGCCACTTCGGTGAGGTCGACGCCGCCGGGACATCGCCGCTGTACGAGCGCGTCGCCGTCGCCCTGAGCGGGTCCGACGAGGCGCTGCGCGCCATCGAGGCGGCGCCGGCGCGCCAGCGGCACCCCACGGTGATCCTCGCGGCGCTGCACGACCTCGCCCTCGCCGGACGCGCGCCGGCGCTGGCCGCGGCCTATGCCGCTGCGGACGGCGACGCTGCCGCGAGCGCGGCGATCGACACGCTGCTGCGCATGACCGACTCGGTCGTGGCCATCGCCGCGCGCCGGCACACGCAGACCATCGACACCGGACGCTGCGCCGTGCTGTATCCGGCCATCGCCGAGGCGGCGCGCCGGGCGGGCGCGCATGCGGTCGGGCTGATCGACGTGGGCGGTTCGGCTGGGCTCAATCTCCATGTCGATCGCCTCGGCATCAGGTACAGCAACGGACAGTCGCTGGGCGACCCGTCGTCTCCCGTGCAGCTGGCGTGCTCGATCGTGGGGGACCGGCCCGTCCCGACGCGGGCCATGCCCGAGGTCATCGCGCGGGTCGGCGTCGACCGCGATCCGGTCGACGTGACCGACGCGGACGACGCCCGCTGGTTGCGCGCCTGCGTGTGGCCGGATCAGCCGGAGCGGCTCGCGACGCTCGACGCCGGGCTGGCGCTGGCGGCGACGGCCCCTCCGCTGCTGCTGGCAGGTGACGCCATCGAGGTGCTGCCCGACGCCTTCGCCCGTGTGCCCGCCGACGCCCTGCCGGTCGTCACCACGACGTGGGCGCTGTCGCACTTCCCGCTCGAGAGCCGCCTGCGCTTCCTGCGCCGCCTCGACGAAGCGGCGGCCGGCCGGGCGGTGGCGTGGGTGTCAGTCGAGGGGGTCGGTGTCGCGCCGGCGATGCCGACACTCGGCGATCGCCCCGCCTCCGGCCACAGCATCGTCGGCCTGGCGGTCTTCGACCAGTCGGCGCTCCGCACCGAGGCCATCGGCCGCTGCTGGTCCCAGGGCCGCTGGCTGGCGTGGCTGGCCGATGCCTAGCTGTCCCCGGCTTTGAGGCTCCCTGACGGTGCCCACACCTCCCGGCCGTGGAGGATCCACGCGCTGACCCCCGACTTCCGTCTGGAGGACGTCTGGGCGCTGCCGACGCCCGGCGGCCCCGACGACTTCCCCAAGCTCGTGCGGCAGGTGGCCGCGTCGGACCCTGGACGCAGCTCCTCGACGATGGTGCACGCGCTGTTCGCAATGCGCTGGCGGTTGGGGGCGCTGCTGGGCCTCGACCGCAAGGAGAACGGCGTCGGCACGCGGGTCCCGACGCTGCGCGACCGCCTGCCGGCCGATCTGCGCGCCGCGCGCACGGGACCCGCGTTCGCGGCGCTGCCGTTCACGCCGCTCTACCTGCTGGACGACGAGTGGGCGTCCGAGATCGCCAACCGCACGATGCACGGCGTCCTGCACCTGGGCTGGGTCCCCGATGGGGCGGGCGGCCACCGGGGCCAGCTGGCGGTGCTCGTCAAGCCGAACGGAATCCTCGGCGACGGGTACATGGCGCTGGTCAAGCCGTTCCGCCACGCGCTCGTCTACCCACGGATGCTGCGCGAGCTGGGCCGCGCCTGGGCGGCCTGACGTTAGTTAGACCGCGAGGTCCAGCCAGACCAGGCGGTGGTCGGACGAGGGGAACGGGAACGTGCCCACGTACGCGAAGTCTGGCTCGCTGTTGAGCGGCCAGAAGACCGCGCCGCCGAGGATGTCAAGGTGGCGCCGGCTCGGCAGGACGTAGTCCGCACGAAGGTTGCCGGGCCCGGGGACGTCCTGGAAGTCGGCGGTGTCAAAGCGATGGGGCGACTCATGCGACGCGTTGGCCCCGCCCTGGAGGGCGGCCTGCTGCACGGCGCCTGCGCTCTCCGGGGTGAACGAGACGTCGACCTGCGGCGCCTCGGTCAGCTGCTGGATCGAGCCGGGGATGCTGTCCCCGTCGAGCGGGTCGGAGTTGTAGTCGCCCACGATCACGAACGCGTGGCCCGCGGGGAGCCCGCCGCGGCGGCCCTGGTCGTCCACGAGGTAGCGGGCGGTGCGGCCGCCCGCGATGTAGTCCGCCCACAGGCGGATCTCGTCGAAGTTGCGACGGCCGTTGCGGTCCTCGGGGCCGTCGAAGACCGGCGGTGTGGGGTGCGCCGCCAGCACGTGGACGGTGCGGTTGCCAACGCGCACCGGAACGTCCCAGTGACTCTTGGACGACAATGGCAGCACCGCGAGCTCCTCGGCGGAGTACCAATTCGGGGGCAGCAGCGCGCCCGGCATGTCGCGCCAGAGGAAGTGCTGGAACGTGCGGATGTGGTCCTCGAGGATCGGGTAGCGGCTCAGCACCAGCATCCCGAACTGGCCGGGATAGAAGCCGAAGCCCAGCGCGTCGTCGGGCCCGCCGACCGTGCCGTTGTTGTTGAGGTCGAACCCCGACGGGATGCCGGTGTTTGAGGGCGCGGAGAACGCGTAGGGGTAGGAGATCGGCTCCGCGCCGTCCTGGCTGACCTCGAGGTAGTTGGTACGGAACAGGTCCGCGGCGACGCTGTCGGCGTCGAAGTCGAACTCATTGATCAGCAGGATGTCGGGGCGGGCGCGCTGGATGATCGCCGCGACCGCCTTGGCCTGCGCGTTGGTGGGCGTCGACAGGTCGGTGATGAGCTGGCCGGCGGCGCTGCGGTTCAGGCTCGCGTTGAACGTCGCGACGCGCACGGTGTCGGGGTGCGGGCTGGCGGCCGACGACGGCACGGCCGAGAGCAGGAGCGCGCCGAGCAGCACGGCGAGAACGGGGACAGCGCGAGTCGACGAACGTGCAATCACGAGACCAACCTCCATGACCGGGATGAACAGGGAGCATCGCGCAAACGACGCCGGCTGACGACCGGTTGTCAGAGGAGCTGTTCGGGGCCGCGCCCGGCGCGGAGCGGGCCCACCGCGCGCGCATGGCCGCGGCTCTCGACATGATCAGCTGCCGCGCGTTCGATCGTCGCATCCAACTGCTCGGTCGGCGCCGCCGGGCGGCCGACCTCCCAAGAGGACTGAAGGAGGGATCGCGTTCACCTGGGCGTGCTGGTCGTCCACCTGCGGAGCCCCCACTCGCGCACGACCGGTTCAACGCTCGCGTTGGGCGGCAGCGTCGACAGCAGGACCAGGCCGAGCGTCACCCGCAAGCGGACTCAGGGCGCATCGTCGGCACGCTGGTCGACCTCGGTGCCCTGCTGGCCCCCTTGAGAGTCGAGCCGTAGGCGGCGCGCAGCCGCTTCTCCCAGTCGTCGTCCCCGCTGTCGACGGGCGGCGGCTCGGTCGGCCGTGGCTCGCGCAGGCGTGGTGCGGCCCCGACCGCGGGCGCCGCGGGCTCTGGCACCACCGTATCCATGGGCGCGGAGCGCGCGGGGCGGGCTGCGGCCGTAGCTGCGAGCGCGGTGGTGATGGGCACGGCGGCGACCAGTCCGATCGAGCCGACCAAGCTGCGGATGATCTCCACGGCCACCAGCTCGCTGCTGAGGATGCCGCCAAGCGGCTCACCGCCCACCACGAACAGCAGGAGCAGCGGCAGCGCGGCGCCGGCGTAGGCCAACACCAACGTGTTGACCGTCGCGGCGACGTGGTCGCGCCCGACCCGCAGAGCCGCCGTGTACACCTCGCGGGGTCGGGCCGCCGGGTTGGCTTGTCGCAGCTCGAAGGCGGTCGACGCCTGCGACACCGTGACGTCGTCGAGCACCCCCAGGCAGCCGATGATGATCCCGGCCAGCAGCAAGCCGCGCAGGTCCACCGGCCGCCCGGTCACGAACAGCACCGATTGGGCCTCCTCGCTTGCCAGACCGGTCAGGTGTGCGGCGTCCACGAACAGCCAGGCCAGCCCCGCGGTCAGCACCAGCGCCGCCGCCGTTCCGATCGCCGCGGCCATCGTCTTGGCCGACAGCCCGTGCGCCAGCGGCAACGTCACCAGCATCACCGCCATCGCAGCCACGACCGCCACCACCACCGGCTCGCGACCCGACAGCAGCGTCGGGACCATCCAACCCACGATCACCACCGCGGCCGCCGCGAGCCCCACCAGCGCGGCGAGGCCCTGCAGCCTCCCGAACGCAATCACGACGCCGACGAAGAGCGCGACCAGCAACGCCAGCGGCGCACCCCGAGGGATGTCGACGATGCTGAACTGCTCGGGCAGGCCCGGGGCGCTCACGCGAGCCACCTCCACCTGCAACCCGACCTCGAAGGTGCCGGCCTGATCGACCGAGTCGATCACCACCACCTCCCGGACTCCAGGCGCACGACCGCGCGCACGTTGACCGCCCCCGGCGGGGTGAACCCCGTGTCGTCTTCGGCTGCGCTCTCCTCCAACGCTCGATCACCCCGAGCAGCACGGTGTCGTTGGCCGCAAAGCTCTGCGACCAGCCTCACGGCTGACCAAGTGCAGCAGGCCTCTGAGCTTCAGCTCGGACGAGATCGTCGAAGCTCCGGGCTGCGTCGATTACGACCTGCCCAACCGCGCCCGTGGCGCCGACTCACATCAGCGTCCGCACGCGTGAGGCCCTCGGCCGAGCCCGGAGGACAACGCGAGGAACGGCTCGTCGTTGGCGCATCAGGTCGACCCCCGCGGCGGGTGGCCGGCGTCGAGGGCGGCGTGACTCGAGCGTGCTCCACGCCGCTGTCAGGCAGTGATGCGTCCTCGCGGCGGCGCCTCACGAGGACCCTGTCACGTCCTGACCCGGAGTCGGAACGTCCGGCCAGAGCCGAGCAAGTCGACTCGGAGTCGGGATGTGACGGTGGGGGAGGGTGGGCGCCACCCGCTGCCGGAGCCGGCGGCGTTCGCAGCCAGCCTCGCAAACGCGGCGATCGCCGCCGTCGACACAGTGGTGGCCTACGACAGCGGGGACGGTTCGATCGCTGCACGCCTGGTGTGGATGGCCGGGGCACGGTCGGCTGGTCGGGTCAGGAGCCGGCGACGGTCACGG
Organism: Euzebyaceae bacterium; assembly: GCA_963829805.1. Classification (GTDB taxonomy): domain Bacteria; phylum Actinomycetota; class Nitriliruptoria; order Euzebyales; family Egibacteraceae; genus CAWHJR01. The sequence continues at coordinate 3,764,403 of CAWHJR010000002.1, read as the reverse complement.
AGCCGGCGATGAACGAGCCGTCGGCGGTGTCGGCGCCTGCGATGGCGCAGCGTTCCGGTGTGACGCTCGTGCCAGCCGCCGCCCATCTCGAGGCGGTCGCCGTCGTGGGCGACGGTGGTGCCTTGGTGGTCGAGGAGCTCGAAGCCGCCGTCGTCGTGGAACAGCACGGCGTACTTGGGTGGCCAGATGATGTTCAGCGGGGTGCCGTCGTCGTCTTCGACCCACACGCAGCCGCCGTCGAGGTCGCGGTCGCCGCGCAGCGTGACCTCGGCGAGGAGGGCCGCTTCGAAGTTTGCGACGTCGGTGTCGGGCAGGGCGATCGCGCCGGGGACGCCTCCGCCGGGCGGGTCGTCCAGCGCGGGCCCGCCGGTGTCTGCGACGCAGATCCGGTCGGCGCCGTAGGCCTCTGCGAGGCGCTGGCGTGCCTCGTCGTCGACGGCCTGCACGTCCAGGTGGAGGCGGTTGATGGGGTGTCGGATGCCGTGGCCGAACAGGATCGCGCCGCCGAGGTCGATGTCGAAGTCGATGGTGCGGCGCACGGCGACGAGCTCGGCGAGCGAGTTGGGGAGCGTGGTCGTGGCCACGGGGTAGTCCTCGCCCAGGAGTTCATGCAGAGCCTGTGCGTGGTGGTCGGCGTCGGCGAGCTCGCGGCAGAGGTGGCCGACACCTTCGCCGGCACCTGGCTCGACCACATCGCCGGCGGGGTCCTGCGCGTCGCCTTCACACGCGGCGTGGGCCTGCAGCTACCAGCAGCTGACGGTCGACCAGGCGTTGCTCGAGACGCGCTACCCGTCGTCGGCGGTCGTGATCGTGCAGCGGGTCGATGACGGCCGCGACATCGACGGCGAGGTCGAGGTCGTCGAGATCCTCGCCGGTGAGGCGCCGCCGCGCTTCGCGGTGACCTTCGACAACGGGGCGACGTGCTACCCGTCGTTCGCGCCAGGTCAGATCGCTGGGCTGCTGGTGAACACCACCGGCGGGTCGCCCGTCGTGGAGCAGGCCAGCCAGCTCGAGCAGGCCAGTGTCCTGGAACACCTGCACGGGCCTGTCGTTGTCGACCCGGAGGCACGCCTGCCGGCGCGGCTGGTCGTGGCCGGCAGGATGCCCGGCGCCGGCCTGGCCCTGCTCGACGAGCAGCTGCGCGTGGTTGCCACGACCGACCATCCCACGTCGCCCTCGGCGCTCGTCGCGTGCGGGTCGGAGATCACGACCCTCACTCCCAACTCGCAGGGCGTGTCGGAGCTGGACGCCCATGCTGACGACGACCTCGCGCTGCTGCGCTCGCGCGTTCCCATCCCTTCCGATGGCCTGATCAGCTCGCGGCAGGCGATCGGCTGCACCCGCCAGGAAGCCATCGCGCTCATCGACAGCGGGGCGCCCGGAGAGATCGTCACCGACGGCCTCGCGGTGCTCTTGCCCGACGCGTTCGGCGAGGTGCAGCTGGCCCTGCCGGGCTTCCTGGAGGGCGACGTCGCGCAGCGACCGCGTCGTGCTGATCACCGCCTCGGCAGACGAAGGCAGCGAGCTGGCCGTGCTGGGGCTCGACGGCGTCGAGGTCGGGCCGCGCATCGCCGTCCCGAGTGCGCGCCTGTACAGCGTCACGCTGTCTCCCGACGGGTCCACCGCGGCGGCTTGGGGCTCCGTCGACACGATCGTGACGATCGACCTCGCGACCGGCCGCGAGCTCGGCCGCCTCGTCGACCCCAGCCTGTCCCTTGCCCAGGAGCCGTGGCTGTCGGCCGACGAGCTCGTGGTTGTGAGCTGGCCGCTGCCCGGAGACGCCCGGTCTGATGGCGTCCACGTCAGCATCCGCAGCCGGGACCTCGTCGAGGTCGCAAGCATGGATGTGGTGGGTGAACCGCACGCCACGCTCGGCGGCGTCTTCGCGGTCACCGATGCCGGGGTCTCGGCGCTCGACGCAGCCGGTGGCGTCACCGTCACCGCCCCGCCGCAGACCTCGCTCACGGGAGCCATGGCTGCGCTGGGCGCGCCGGCCAGCCCGCCGCCGAGCGCTCCCGCGACGACGACCGCTGCCCCGAGCTCCCCGGTGACGCCCCCACCCCGCCCTCCAGACCTGGCCGTCGCCGCCGGCAGCCCCGTGTCCGCGGCCCGCCTCGCCACGGTCGGGCTGGGCCTCGCCGGAGCGGCCGTCGGCGCCGTAGTCCTCTTCACGCTCAAGCGCCGTCGTCATTGAGGCTCGAGGCCAGCCGGAGGGTGAAGGTGTCCCCCGCGACCACCTCGTTGACTTCCAACCAAACATACGTATATTACGATATTCTATGGACGCCGGAGTCCTGCTCACCGCGATCTACGGTCGAGACGACGACCCCAACCAGCAGGTCCAAGAGCACAAGGAGGTCGTGCGCACCGCGGAGCAGCTGGGCTTCAGCCACATCGTTGCGGGCCAGCACTTCCTGGGAACCGAGCTGCGGTTCTACCAGCCCATCCCGTACCTCGCGGCGATGTCGCAGCTGGCGCCTTCGATGAAGGTCGTCACGCACATCATGCTGTTGTCAATGGCGCACCCAGTGCAGCTGGCCGAGGAGATTTCGACCCTGGACGCCGTCACCGAAGGCAAGGCGATCTTCGGTGTCGGGCTGGGTTACACCGACAGCGAGTTCGCTGCCCTGGGGATCCCATCCAAGTCGAAGGTGCGCCGATTCGAGTCAAACCTCGACCTGATCAAGAAGCTGTGGAGCGGCGAGCCCGTCACGGACCGCAGCGATCGTTGGGACCTCGTCGACGCGCTTCCCTCGGTGATCCCCACTCAGAAGCCGCGCATGCCGATCTGGATCGGCGGCCAGTCGACACCTGCCATCAAACGCGCGGCGCGCATGGGCGACGCCTGGTGCGTGCCGCCCTTCCCCGACCACGACGGGCTCCGCAACCTCGCCCGCATCTTCACGGAGGAGCGCGAGGCCGCCGGCCTACCACCGGCGACCGAGCTCCCGGTGCGCCGTGAGTTGGTGATCGCCAACACCAAGGCCGAGGCGAAGCGGATGGCGATCGAGCGCAGCGAGCGGCGCTACCGCACCTACGCACGCTGGGGATTGCGTGGCGAGCACACGCCGTCGGCGTCGGCCACGACGCAGCAGCCGATCGACGTCGAGAAGCGTTTCCTCCTGGGCGATTCTGCGGAGATCGTCGAGCAGCTGCTCGAGCTCAAGGACAGCCTCGGGATGACCAACGTGATGTTCAAACCGCACTGGCCCGGCCTTCCCCACCGCGAATCCATGCAGCAGCTGGAGCTGTTCGGCACGGAAGTCCTGCCGGAGCTGCACGGCTGACGGGTGAACGGACCCCACGCCCGCATCGCGTCCATCGAGTCACCATGAGCATCGCCAACCCTTCGGACCCGTTTGTCCTGTGCGCTGGGACGATCGGTACGTTCGACCTGCTCGAGCGGATCGATGCCGCGTCGGCGGCTGGCTACACCGGACTGGGGCTTCGACCCGAGGACTACACCAAGACGCTCGAGCGAGGGGTCGCCGATCGGGAGCTCAAGATGCGTCTCGCAGACGCCGGGCTCCGCGTCGTCGAGCTCCAGTCAGTTCACGGGTGGGCGGGGGACGCCGACGACCAGGCTCGTGGCGGCCGCATCGAGGCTGGGTGCTACCGGGTCGCGGATGCCCTGGGAGCCGACTACCTGATGGTCAGCAACACCACCCTGCACTGCAGTTGGGCCGAGGCGGTGGACAGGTTCGGGCGGATCGCCGACCGCGCAGCCAGCCATGGCCTGGACATCGCGATCGAGTTCCTGCCGTGGGGGCCCGTGCCCGATGCCCGCACGGCCTGGCAGCTGATCCAGGAGTGCGGCCGCGACAACACCGGCGTGCTCGTCGACACCTGGCATCACTTCCGCGGAGCGGCGGACGACGAGATGATCCTGGCCATCCCGGCCGGACGCATCCGTGCCGTCCAGATCGACGACGCAGCACAAGAAGTCCAAGGCACCCACTACGACGACACCCGAAACCGGCGCCTCAACCCGGGCGAGGGCGACTTCGATCTCGTGGAGTTCGTGCGGCTGCTCGATGCACACGGAGTCCATGCGCCGTACGCCGTGGAGGTGCTCTCCCACGCGATGCGCGCCATGGATCCGCGCGAGGCGGCACGCCTCTCGGCGGACGCGACCCGGCGGGTAGTGGCAGCGGCACGTGCGCTTGACTCAGCCTTGCGTCCATATTTATGATACGAATGTTACGGATCTTAGGAGGGCCGCGATGAAGAGTGTGCGACTCGGCGCGGGGATGGCGTTCTGGGGTGACGGCCTGGCTCCCGCCCGGGACCTGGTGGATCGCGGGGACATCGACTACCTGTGCTGCGACCACCTGGCCGAGCTGACGATGTCGATTCTGTCCAAGCGCCTGGAGCGCGACCCCACCCAGGGCTACACCACCGACATCGTCGACTTCCTGCGGCCGCTGCTGCCGGCCTGCCGCGACAAGGGCATCCGCATCGTCAGCAACGCCGGGGGCGCCAACCCGCGCGGCTGCGCGGAGGCGGTCGCGCGGCTGTGCAAGGAGCTGGGGCTGGAGGGCACCCGCATCGGGGTGGTGGTGGGTGACGACGTGCGCGGGCGCATCGACGAGCTGATGGCCGAGGGGATCGACTTCGCCAACATCGACAGCGGCGAGCCGCTGGCGACCGTGCGCCCCAGGCTCACCCACGCCAACGTCTACACCGGCTGCGAGGGGATCGTGGAGGCGCTGGCGGGCGGGGCGGACATCGTGATCTGCGGGCGTGTCACCGACATCGCGCTGTACTTGGGCCCGTTGCGCCACGAGCTGGGCTGGGCGGGCGATGACTGGCACCGCCTGGGGATCGGCGCGGCGGTCGCGCACATCGCCGAGTGCGGCGCGCAGTCCACCGGTGGGCTGTACAGCGGCGGCTGGCAGGACATCCCCGACATGCTGGGGATCGGCTACCCGATCATCCAGGTGCACGCCGACGGCACCGCGTTTGTCACCAAGGCGCCCGGCACCGGTGGGGCGGTGACGGTCGGCACGGTCAGCGAGCAGATGGTCTATGAGATCCACGACCCGGGCAGCTACCTGACCGCCGACGTCACCGGCGACTTCACGCAGATCACGCTGGAGCAGGCCGGCGCCGACCGCGTGCAGGTCGGCGGCGTGACCGGCCGGGAGGCGCCGGCGAACCTGAAGGTCAACATGGGCTACCGCGCCGGCTACCAGGCCACCGCGCAGTGGAGCTACACCTGGCCCGACGCGGCCGCCAAGGCCCGCCGCTCGGTGGAGCTGCTCGAGGAGCGCCTCGCCGCGGTGGGCTTTCAGGCGTCGGAGACCCGCGTGGAGTACCCGGGCGCGAACTCGATGTGGGCGCCGCTGGTGGCGCCGCCCGATGACCCCGAGGCGTTGGAGGTCACGGTCCGCTACGCCGCCAGGTGCCCCGACCAGCGCGAGGCCCGCAAGGTGTTCACCGAGCTGGTGCCGATCTGCAACAACGGCCCGGCCGGCCTCGGCGGCCTCGGCACACGGCTGCCGATCACCGAGCTGTTCGCGGTGTGGCCGTGCCTGATCCCGCGCGGCCGCGTCGACACCATCGTCGAGTGGGTGGACGTGTGATGCGCGTGTGGGACCTCGCGCACGGCCGCTCGGGCGACAAGGGCGACATCTGCAACGTCGGGATCATCGCGCGCAGCCCCGAGGACTACGCGGTGCTGTCGCGCCAGCTCACCGCCGAGCGGGTCAAGGCGCACTTCGGCGAGCTCGTCACCGGGCGCGTCGAGCGTTACGAGATGCCCAACATCCACGCGTTGAACTTCGTGCTCAACGGCGGGCTGGCCGGGGGCGGCACCCAGTCGCTGCGCTCCGACGCCCTGGGTAAGGTCATGTACGCCTGGCTGCTGCGCATGGAGCTCGACCCCGAGTAACGGCGGGACCGTCCTCACGGAGCGGCGTCAGCTCCAGTCCACGAGCTCGTCGAGCAGGCCGGGGTAGCGCTCGACCACGTTGGTGCCGTAGTCGGCCATGTGCTCGCGCATCAGGCGCTCCGCGAGGGCGGCGTTGCCGGCGACGATCGCCTTGGCGATGCGCTCGTGCATGCGGGCGACCGCGGTGCGCTGCTCCATCGGCATCGCCATGCCGCGAAGGCGCTCGGTGTAGACGTGCTTCAGGCCGAGGCCCACGAGGTCGAGGATGCGATTGCCCGAGAGGCCGGCCACGACCTCGTGGAAGGCGCCCGCGGCGGCGATGTAGTCGTCGTCGTCCTCGACGGTCATCGCCGACCGCATCCGCGCCAGCGCCGCGTCGAGCTCGTCCTTCGCGACGTCGTCCGCGCGCTGGGCAGCCAGCCCCGCCATCACCGGCTCCATGACCATGCGGGCCTGCACGAGGTCGCGGAACGTCGCCCGCCCGACGTGGAAGTGCAGCGTGGCCATGCGCCCGAAGTCGCGGCTGGAGAAGTTCGCGACCACCGGCCCGCCGCCGCGGCCGGGGCGAATCAGGATCAGGCCGTGGACCTCGAGGATCCGCAGTGCCTCGCGCAGCGATGCCCGCCCCAACTGGTAGGTGGCCAGCATCTCTGACTCGGGCGGCAGCTTGGTCCCGGGCTTGAGGTTGCGCCGGACGATGTCGTGGACGATCTCGCGCGCGACGGCTTCGGCGATCTTCTCGGTCCAGCGTGAGCGGCCGCCGTTGTGGTCATTTGGCGCCAGATACGTTTCGGTCATTCATAGCAATGGTAAGCGCATCGACCACAACGGCGCCGTGATCCAGAACGATCACGGGTTGAGGTCGACACCGTCGACCACCTTCCTAGGAACCATTCGATTGATTCGTAGCTGCGTGCCGTGCCGCCAGCACGCCTGACACGAGGCCGGTCGACAGCGAGAAGCCGCTGTTGTAGCTCGCGCCCCGGCCAGCCATGGCGGTCGCCGCACCGGCGGCGTACACACCGGGGATCACCCGGCCCGCCGGATCGACAACTCGGCCATGGGTCGTCACTGCGACTCCGGCTGCGGGGATGCCCGTCATCGTCAGCCTCAGCCGGATGCCATGGAACGGAGGAGCCTCGAGGGTGTCGATGTTGGGATGAGGCCGGTGCCTGACATCGCCCTTGAACTTCTGCGACCACGGTATCGAGCCGCGCTGGAAGAGCGGGTCGCGCCCCTCCCGCGCGTGGTGGTTGTACTCGGCCACCGTCCGCGCGAGCCGATTCCCGTCGATGCCGAGCGCAGCGCCGAGCACATCCAGGGAATCGGCCGAGACGACGGTCCCCGGCTGGTAGTGCTCCCCGGGCCACACCTCGGCCAAGCCGTACCGCTGCCGATGGCGATCGTCCCACACCATGTAGAAGGGCAGGTGCCGCTTCCCGCCATCGCCTAAAGCCGCTGCCGTGATGGCGCCCGGGAAGGCATCGTCGCAGAACCGGCGACCACTCCGGTCCACCACGATCGCGTGGGGAAGTCCGTGCTCCTGGCATTGGCGATCGCCGCTGTCACCCGGGAACGCCGGGGTGGACCGGAATCCCGGCAGACGCGGGGCCGCCTTGGCGGGCAGCACCACGATCGCCGCGCCGACCTCTCGTCCGAGGCGCATCGCGTCGCCGGTCAGCGTCGTGGGGGCAACCGAGCCTGCATGCGCCGCAGGGGTCCCCCCGTACTCCTCCATCATGGCCACGTCGTGGTCGTGGCTCCCGGTGGCCAGCACCACCGCGCCGGCCTCGATCGTCTGCTGTCCCCCGTGCCGGACCTTGACACCCGTCACCCCGGACGGTCCTGCCACCAGGCCGGCGACCTCCGCGTTCGTGACGATCGGCACCCCGCGCTCGACCAAGGCGCCCACCATGCTGATCACGAGGGCGCGTCCGAACGTGGCAATGCCCTCGGCCCGTCGTGTGTTCCAGAGGTTTCGGTCCCAGCCGCGGCGGTTGGCATGGCCGCCCCAGCTGAAGTACTCGCCGTAGCTCACACCGCTCGGGAAGTGGACAGAAGGCGGCAGGAGGTCAGCCAGGGGCCCTATCCGTCGTTCGCTCGTCGGCGCTGCCGTGAGATACCGGCCATCTGCGCGGGCTCCCGGGAGGTCGGGGTAGTAGTCGGGGAAGCCCTCGATGAGCTCCCACTCGACGGCTCCCAGGTCTTCCACCCACTTCGCCAGTTCGGGAGCGGCGCCGAGCCACTCCCTGAGCAGCTGCTCGTCCAGGTGGTCTGGATGGCCGGCGGCCAGCGCACGGACGTAGTCCATGCCCGCCTCGGGATCGTCGGCCATCCCCATATCCGCGGCGACATGGTTGCCGGCGATCCACACCTGGCCACCAGACAGTGCGGTCGCGCCACCGATCAGGGGCGCCTTCTCCAGCACCACCACCTCCATGCCGGCTTCGTGGCCGGCCAGGGCAGCGGCAAGTCCAGCGAATCCGCTGCCACAGACCACCAGCCGTCCGTCGATGGCGGGGGGCAACGGGTCAGCCCGAGAGCTGGGCCTTGACGACAACCCGGGGGCCGTGCTCGTGATTGTTGATCAGGAAGCGGGACTGGTTGCGCTCCGGGTCACCAGCAAGGACGATTCCGATCTGTTCGGGGTAGGGGAGCGTGGGGATCAACCGGTCCCGATCGTCCGATTGGCTGTACGCGGCGGGTGCCTCGCCTCGTTCGACATAGCGATCCAGGTTGAAGCCGTCGGTGCCCACCTGCCAGGGGTACTCCTCCCACAGCCTGGCTGGGACTGTGGCGCGCACAGCGAGTTCCCGCCGGATGTCGTCCTTGGACAGGCCGTTGTCGGCGAGCACCTTCGCGACCGCCGGGCTCATCACCAGCAGCGGCCACCATTGGTGGAACATGACCCCCAGGTAGGACCAGTGGGCGGTCGTGCCCGCCAGGTGCTCAGCGATGAGTTGGAGATGGTTCTCTGGGGTCGGGCCGCCTGAGTAGATCGGCAGCGTCGATCCCATCATCGACTGGACGGCAACGACGGTGTCGCGCGCGTCGTAGCCGTGCTCTTCGCGCAGGGTCGGCCAGCCGAGCTCACGGGTCGCCCCGTCGTCCTCGGCCAGGGCCACGTTGAAGCCTGCGCCGATGCAGCCCTTGTCGGTGGCCCCGGGCGGGATTCGCAAACCGGCGAGGTTGATGAACGCGAGCTTCACGAACCGGCCGATCGTGGAGTTGGCACGCCGCCCCATCTTGAGCGCACCCTGACCTGCGTTCAGCCCGAAGGCCTCGAGGTTGGGACCGCTGATCACGACCTGGGGTTCCCAGCCCGGCGTGGCGCCGGCGTCCTCCAGGCGGAAGACGGGGTCGGCGATGGCCTCCACCGACGCGACGAGCAAGGGCATGGTCTCGGGACGGCATCCCGCCATGACGCCGTTGACCGCGACGTTCCAGACCGTGACCTCGCGACCCTCTGGCTGGAGCACGCCCACCACGTGGTCCGGGGGTAGGGGCGTGTGGGCGAGCATGTCCCCCACGAGATCGGTGGTGGGGGGCACGACGGGAAGCCCGTCGGTCCATTGCCGGTCGTGGAAGTGCTCCTGCACGTCCATGAAGGACCCGGAGAACACGATGGCGTCCGGTGCGTGGGACGTGGGGGAGTCAGCTTGGTGGTGGCCCTGCACCAGCCCGCTCCCGACGAGTTGGGCCTCCACTGCCGGCGCCATCACGTCCCTGGCCTTCTGGCGAAGCGTCGAGTCGTCGTCGGCGACGATGATGCCCGGGTAGTGGGCCACGCGAGGGTTCTTGACCCCTTGCGCACGGGCCACCGCGACCGCCTGGCGTCCGAAGCCCTCCGAGATCAGGCCGACGGCTGGCAGGCCAGCTCGCTCGACGACGATGCAGGCGCGGAGGACAGCCGGTGTGCAGCTGCCACAGGCCCCGACGCCGATGATGGCCGCATCGGCGCCGAGCTCCTTGAGCTTGTCCGGGAGTTCGGCCACGACCCGACGCTCGTCGACCCCGTGGATGTTCTCGAAGTGCTGGTGGCCGACGAACTCCACGCCGGGGTGGCGCTTCGCGAGGTAGGTCTCGATCTCCTCCATCATCTTGTCCCCGCTGAACAGCAGGTCCCAGACGAAGGCGATCCGGCGACCGGCGAGCTTCTCGAGGCCGGGGCTCTCCTCCACCTCCTCTGCGGTCAGGCGACCGAGGGGCGAGATGACGTGGAGGATCAGGTCATCCAGTGACATGGCGTTCCTTCCGGCATGGCGGCGACGGGGACGGGGAGGATCAACGGGTCAAGGCAAGGTCGAGGATGGTGCGGGCCGCGGCGTCGGCGTCGGCGAGTGCGCCCGCGACAGCGCCGGTCGTGCCGGACCGCACGTCACCGATGGCCAGCAGTGTGCCGATGCTGCTGCAGAGGCGATCGTCCACACGGATGCGCTGCTCGTCGTCGAGATCGACCAGATCGGCAACCAGCGTCGTTCGGGGGCGGGTCTGCATGCTGAGAAACACCCCTTGGACAGCTAGTCGATCCTCACCGGTGTCGGTGCGGTCGAGGATCAATCCGGCCAGTCTCCCCTCGTGGACGTCGATCGCCGTCGCCTTCGCATCGGGGTGGGCGATGATGCGGCCGTCCGTGATTGCAGGGGCCCGATGCCCGATGACGTGGACGACCTCGGCATGGCGCGCCAACGACCTCGCGTCGGAGGCCACCCATGGCCCATCGCCCACCACGGCAACGGTGGCGCCCGCGAACATCGGCCCGTCGCAGCCAGCGCACTCCGACACGCCTTGCCCGAGGTAAGCGGAGGCACCTGCGATGGGGCTCGGGCCGTGTTCGCCGCCGGTGGCCACGACCACCACGTCTGCGGGCATCGTCCCGCCGTCGGATTCCACCACCCATCCATCGCCCTCAGACCGCAGGGCGGTGACGCTCTCGAACCGCACCTCGACCCCGTGGTCAAGGGCCTCCTCGAGCATGTCCGTGGCAAGCTCAGGGCCTTCAACGGGATCCACTCCGGGCAGGTCATCGAGCCGACCCAGGCTGAGGAGCTCACCACCGGGTGCGTACTGGTCGTAAAGGACCACGGAGCAGTCCGGCCGGAGCAGCACGGCGAGTCGAAGACCCGCGGGACCCGCGCCGATCACGGCCACGGTCCCTGGATCGGAACCTGATGACGCCGGCTTGTCCAAGGCTCCACCCTCGATCGCTAAACCATGCTTATCATACGGTCCTAAAGGAGATCTTGTCAATACGGCGCTCAGCCGCCCCCGCGGGCTGCCGTGAAACCTCCGTCCACCAGCAGTTCGGCCCCGGTGACGAAGTCCGCGGCGGGGGAAAGGAGGTGGAGGATGACTCGGGAGACATCGCGGGGCAGGCCGATGCGTCCACGGGGGATCGACCGCACGATCTCCGGATGTGCGTCCAGCACCTCGCGGTTGGCCGGCGTCGCGACGTACCCGGGCGCTACGGTGTTCACGCGGATGCCCTGAGCCGCCAGCTCTGTTGCCATCACCCGGGCCATCTGACGGATGCCGGCCTTCGCCGTGCAGTAGGGCCCCAGGCCCGGTGCCGGCACTGAAGCCGCCTGTGAGGACACGAGCACGATCGACCCTCCATGCGGAACCATCAGCCGAGCCGCGCCCTGCGCACTGAGAAACGCCGTGTCCAGGTTCCCGTCGACGAGCGACCGCCAGCGTGTCCACGTGGTCTCGGTGAGCGGGGCCCGGTCCGCACCTCCTGCTCCACCCGCGCAGAGAGCGGCACCGTCCAGACCGCCCAGCTCGCGTTGGATCTTCGAGAACGCATCCGAGACCTGGCGAGGATCACGAAGGTCGGTGTCGAGTAGCAGTCTCGGCCGCAGCCCATCCTGCCGCTGGGCGAAGCTCGCCGAGAGGTCGTCGCTGCGGCGATCGACGCAGACGACCTCCGCTCCGACGTCCAAGAGATCGTCGCAGACCTGACGGCCGATGCCTCCAACACCGCCCGTGACGAGGACCCGGGCACCCGCAAGACCCGTCTCAGCCACGAACTGCGCGTCCGGGCCGGCAGTCACGTTCTCGCGTGCTCCGGGTCGTCGGAGGTGGTGTCGGTGAACGCGATGGCCCGGGTCGGGCACAAGGTCTCCGCCTCAGCGGCGTCGTCGGCGTCGGCGCCGGTGGGGTTGGCCATCAGGACCTTGGCCGGAGGACCGTCCTCCAGGGTGAAGAGCCGCCCCGAGATCCGTGCGCAGTAGCCGGTCCCCTCGCAGCGATCGGGGTCCACGGTGAGGGTCATGTCCGCCCCCATCTACAGGTGCAGGAGGATGACGGGCAGGGATGCGAAGGAGTCGTAATGGGTGGACGGGTCCTTGCGGGCCTCTCGCTCAGGATCCCGCCGCAGGCCTGCCGCGTAGAGATGGCGGGCCATCGTCACCAGGGTCCCGTCCGTCCCGCCCCGGGTGGTCACCCCGGTCACGAGCGGACGACCGATGCAGGCGTGGTCGCCACCCCCGAACGCGAGGCCCCACGGCGCCCCCTTGACCTCCCGATGGGGGTTGAAACGGTCCGCCGCCTCACCGAAGACCTCCGGGTCCGAGCTGGCGGGAAGGAACCACAGCGCCACTCGTTGACCCGCGGGGATGAGGCGCCCCGACGTCTCAAGTCGGACGTCCGTGGTTGCGAGCCTGATGCGTGCGGGCGACGCGACGAACAGTCGCAGGGACTCAAAGACCGCCGAGGGCAGGAAGTCGGGATCCTCGGTCGTGAGCCGACGCTCGTCGGGATGGACGTCGAACCAGCGCTCGAGCCGGTCGACGAGATGAGGAAAGGCCTGAGCGGTCGTCTGTGTGGACCCGACCATGAACAGCGACACCTCACGCAACGGAAGTTCCTCGTCCCACTCATCGTCCCGGTGCAGGTACAGCAGCGTCAGCAGGTCGGTCGGGAGCTGATCCGCCTCGAGGTTGCCGGCCCGGTACTCCGCGACGAGCGCCCGGCGGCGCTCCGCCGAGGCGGCGAAGAACTCCCGCTCGAAGGTCGCCCGCGCCGTGTGACCGGCCTCGATCATCGGACCGGCTGGCTCCGTGGCCCATTCCACCGTGAGCGCCCGGCCGTAGTCCTGGATGATCTGGACCAGTCGCGCGGTCCGCTCCTCGGTGTCCACACCGTCGATTCCGGTCACCCGGGCCGCGATGCGGTAGAGCATCCGCCACGTCAGCGGGACCAGATCGGCGCGCACCACGCCGTCGGCGTCACGCCCGGTCGAACGCAGGTCGTCCAGCGCCTCCTCGATGATCGGGAGCAGCGCCTGTTCCTTGATACCGGACAGCGCATGCTCGCTGAAGAGACGCGCCTCGATGCGACGACGAGCCAAGTGCTCGTCGCCGTCGAGCATGGTGAGCGTGCCCTGGAGGAAGTGCGGGGCGCTGATCACGAACGCCCCCTGGACGAAGTCCCGGGATCGCAGGACCTCACGCACCTCCTCGTAGTCGGTGATGTGCACGTGATCGGCGACGTAGTCGATCTGCTGTGAGGGGGCGGTGTCCATCGGAACCTCCGAGACTCGCGGGGCACGGCTCTTAGCCGGCCAGGCCGTACTCCGCGTCGAGGACCGCCGAGGACTCCTCCAGCGGGGCGACCGGCTCGAGGTGGTCCTCGACCCAGTTGTAGGCTGCGCCGCAGGGGACGTGGTTGCCTTGCGACCAGTCGGGGTCGCAGGTCAGGCCACCGACGTCGAACGGGCCGGAGGTCATGGCGGCGTTGATGGTCTCCCAGTTGAGCTCGCCGGCGTCCTGCGCGGCGCGCTCGATGGCCTGGACCACGAGCATGATGTCCTGCCAGCCGTCGGAGAAGTTGAGGTGGACTAGCTCCGGCTCCCACTCGGTGCCCGCGGTGAACTCGCGGATCGTCTCGCACTCCTCACAGTCGCTGAGGGCGGACACGAACGAGTGCGTGCCGTGCACCAGGTCAGCTGCCTCCGGCGGCCCCTCCAGGAAGATCGACGCGCCGGCCAGGCCGCTGATACCGACCATCGGCACGTCCGTGATCCCTTGGTTGACCAGCTCGGTCACCATCCCGAGGGCGTGGTTGGGCGCCCCGTGCATCCCGATGTAGTTCGCGCCCTGGCTGATGATCTGCGACAGCTGCGTGACCGCGCCCGCGTAGTCCGGAGCCGCCGCGTTGAGCAGCACGCGCTGCTCCGCGACCGTGCCGCCGGCGGACTCCACCGAGTCGCGGAGGTAGGTGTTCCACTCGTCGCCCGACGGCAGCTCGAGCTGCACCACCGCGACGTTGATGTCTTCGGCAGCGCCCAGCTGGTCGGTCATGTACGCGGTGACGAGGTCCGCGCTGTCGCCGGAGTGCACGAAGTTGCTGTAGATGGTGGTGGCCTCGAGCTGCGCCTCGATGGTCGCCGGCGGGCTGATGACCGGGATCCCGTCGGCCTCGATGGTGGGCAGCAGTGCCGCCATGATGTTCGACGCGCCCAGGTGGATGATGGCGAGCACCCGCTCGTCCTGTGTCAGCGAGGCGTAGTTGGTGGTCGCGGTCTCGGCCATGAACTGATCGTCGAGCGGGAGCAGCTCCAGCTGCCGGCCGAGCACGCCGCCCTGCTCGTTGTAGTAGGCGACCGCCGCCTCCGCACCGTGGAGGTTGAACTGCTGCGCGGACGCGGTCGGCCCGGTGATGTCGCCCATCCACCCGATGCGGATGGTGTCCGACGTGACCCCGAAGTCAGGGTTGTCGGCGACCTCCACGTCGGCCGCGGCCTCGGTCTCCTCTGCCGCGGCCTCGGTCTCCTCGGCTGCGGTCTCCTCTGCCGGCGCCTCGGTCTCTGCCGGTGCCTCGGTCTCCTCGGCTGCGGTCTCCTCGACAGGGGCCGCGGTCTCCTCGGCCGCGGCCGTGGCGTCCTCGGTCTCGTCGCCCGCCGTCCCGCCGCTGTCGCACGCAGCCGCCAGCAGCGCGAAGAGCGCAATCGCGGCCAGCCACAGCAGTCGCTTCTTGTCGAGCACGAACCCTCCCCTTTCACAGGCTCCACCACCGATGTTGGCAGAAACTGTGCGTATGATAAGCGGATGTTCCGCGGACGGTCAACCCGTCAGCTCGACAAGCCGCGGTGTCGGGCCGCGCATGGGTGAGCTCCTGCTCTACGGTCGTGCGGCCGGGGGCCGCTCCCAGATCGACAGGCCGCCGTCGACGACGACCGTCTGACCGGTCATGTAGCGGGCGCGGTCGGAGGCGAGGAACACGATCACGTCGGCGATCTCCTCGGGCGCTGCGATGTGCCCGAGCGGGATCGACGCCTCGATCTCGGCGACGCGATCGGCGCCGAACGCCTCGAAGCGATGGGACAACGTCATGCCGGGGCTGACCCCCACGACGCGCACCCCCCGCTCCGCGGTCGACGCCGCCAGCACGCGGACGAAGTTCTCCAGCGCCGCGTTCGCTCCGCCGCTGGGGTTCGAGGCGAACACCTTCCCCGCCGCGATCCCCGTGAGCGCGACGACGACCCCCCTGCCGCGGGCGACCATCGCGCTGGCGACGCGCCGGCAGACGTCGGCGGTCCCCAGGTACTTGATGGCGAACTCGTGCTCCCACACCGACCGGTCGAGCTCCCAGAGCGAGCCGAACTTGTCGCCCGCGGCAGCGCAGACCAGCACATCGACTGCGCCGAGCGCCTGCTGCGCACGATCGACCGCCGCGACGACCGACGACTCGTCTGCGAGGTCGAGGGCGATCGCGGCGGTGCACGCCGGTCCGAGCGCGGCGCGCGCGCGTTCGGCAGCCTCCTGCGACCGCCCGGTGATCGCGACCTCGACGCCTTCCTCCACGAGGCGGCGCGCGGTCGCGCCCCCGATCGCGCCGGTGCCGCCGACGACCAGCGCGCGCCGGCCGGCCAAGTCGAGCTCCATCAGGCACCTTCCGGCAGGGCACCGATGCGCTCGAGGAGCCGCAGGGCGTTCCCGACCAGCACCTCCTCGACGACGTCGGATCGGTACGGCAGGTCACGGGCTTCGGCGAGCGCGCACCGCCTCGACGACGACGTACCGAGCGACCGGGCCGCCTTGACGAGGACCGGGTCCAACTGCCCTGCTCCGCTAATGGTGTGCGATCGCGAGAGCGAACCAAGTACGAGAGCGGCACGGAGCATGGTTCCCCTCGTCTGGCTTCGAACGGCCGTTTGGCAGTGTTTCACTGGCCTGGCATAGCCGCAACGCGACTCAGGACGCCGCGCGCGAGAACTGAGGTCGGAGGCGAACGCAGGCTCCACTCGCGGTCGCGGGGGAGCGGCAGGCTTCCACGTGGCTCGACGCGAGCGGCCTGCTCGACGAGGCTGACGCCCAGCGGCCGCTCGACGTGCACATCTCACGCCCGGCGGCCCTGCACGCCTGACCCTTGCCCACCAGGAACGGGAGCACGATGGATCCGCAGACGCCGTCCGAGGCCGCGCTGGCCTACGTGAACGCCTACAACGCCCACGACCGCGAGTGGCTCCGGTCGCTGTACCACGATGACTTCCGCGTCGCCAACCCACTGTGGGAGGGGACCAAGAACGTCGAGGAGACCGTAGAGACGCTGTGCGGCGTCTGGGCGACGCTGCCCGGCGCGCGGTTCGAAACGACGAACGTCGCCGTCGCAGGCAACACCGTCTTGCTCGAGTTCCTGTTCGCCTGGGATGACCCGCGCGGCGGCTCGACCGTCACGCGCCGCACGCCGGTCGCGGACGTGTTCACCGTCAAGGACGGAAAGCTGTTCCGGCTGCGCGCGTACATGGACGCCACGGAGTTCCACGGGTGGCTCGACGGGATGCGGACGCACCACGCGTCCGCGTAGAGGCCCGCGCACCGCGTCCATGCGGGCGTCTACCCCGAGTCGGGGGCGATGCTCGGCGTGCTGGCGAACTCCCTGAGCACGTCGGCCGCCCCGGCGTCAACGACCGATGGCTCGTCGCCGTCCAGCAGTTCGAGCCACGCCTCGAGGGTGCCCGCCGCCTCGGCGTCGTCGATCACGAGCAGAACCGAGCTGATCGGAAGATCCTTGGCACGGCGCCCCTCCACAACCGCACCGCTGTGACAGCTACCCCGAGCAGACCGCTCACCAGCCGGATCAGCGGCAACCCGGTTCCGTCGCGCGGCCATTCGAAGCTTCGAAGAGTCGAACCGCGCTCGACGGATGCGGGCTAGATGTGCTTCCCAGATAGGTGCTTCACGAGGTCCACCTAACGGGTCGAACCGATCAACTCCCCCGTTGTTGCCGAGGGTCGTGGTCTACAAACCGTGGCCGGAGAGCTGTGGCCGAGCCGGATGGGACGCCGCGCTCAGTCGGTTGACGGGTCGAATGCGAGACGCTGCAGAGCGTCGACGAGCCAGCGTTCGAATCGCTCGGGCGGCCAGTCGCATTGGCGGACGAAGAGGTCGTAGAGCTCGGGGCTGGTGAAGGTGTAGACGACATCGACGACCTCATTCGGGTTGAGGTCGGGGTTGGTGGGTCCGGTTGCGACGAGTTGGTCGGTGACGGCGGTGACGTCTCGTCGTCGGCTTCGACAGGCCTCGTCCCACAGGGCGGCGATCTCGGGGTCGGCGTGGGCGGCGGCACGCATGACTTCGAGGCCGGCCGCAGCACGGTCGTGGATACGACGGGCGGCCGCGACCGCGACCTCGAGTTGTTGCCGCTGCTGCCGGGCGCTCCGAACCTCGCGCATCCAGGCTTGCTGGTGGATGGGAACCGGCTCGTCGGGCCCGGCTACTTCCCGCTCGACCCAGAGTCGGAGGAGCTGACGCTTGGTGGAGAACGCCTTGAAGATCGTCTCTCGTGACACCCCGGCCGCGGCGGCGATCTGGTCGATGGTGGTGGCGGCATAGCCCTGGGCGCTGAAGAGGCGTCCGGCGGCGTCGATGACTTCCCGACGGGTCGCGTCGGCCTGGGCCCGGCGCCGGGTCGTGTCGTAACCCCTCTTGACATCGGTCACCGGGCTAGTTTACATTGCCGGTGTATTCGTTCCACTAGTAGTGGAACGAAGAAGAGCGAAGGCTCGGCAATGGGGAGTGGAGGTCGGATGCGTACGAGCGGTTCGGTCATGGTCCAGGTCGACGCGCCTCCCGCCCGCGTGTACGACCTGGTGGCCGACATCACCAGGATCGGCGAGTTCAGCCCCGAGTGTCGGGGGGCCAGGTGGCTCGGCGAGGTTCGCCAGCCGGCGCCCGGCGCCCGGTTCCGCGGCAGGAACGTGGCGAGTCCGCTGCTCCGTTGGTCACGGACCTGCGAGGTGGTCACGGCAGACCCCGGGCGTGAGTTCTCGTTTCGGACGCTCCCCACCCCAGCCAAGCCAGATTCGACGGTGTGGCGCTACCGCTTCGAGCCCGCCGGGAGTGGTGTCGAGGTGACCGAGTGCTACGAGATCGTCAAGCCGCCACCCCGACCGGTGCTGGCCCTGTACCGGCGACTGCTGCCGCACCACCTCGACATGCGTCCGCACATGAGGCGCACACTCGAGGCGATCAAACACACCGCCGAGAGCGAGAACGCTCCCCTCGCTCCGTTGCGATCGGCCAATCGTTCAGGCACCTCGACAACCAGCGAGCGGTCGATGCGGGCGGGTGACGAACTCGAGAACCCGGTGACGGGCGAGCGAGCCATCGTCCGCCAAGGCAGCGAAGACACCCAAGGCGAATACCTGCTGTGCGACCTCTTCGTGGGTCGCGGCGGCCGGGTGGCGCTTCCCCACCTCCATCCCGGACTCACCGAGACATTCGAGGTGCTTGCAGGTCGCCTCGATGTTGTGGTGGGCGACCGTCGGTCCATCGCAGTGCCGGGCGACAAGGTTTCCGTTCCGGCGGGCACCGTCCACGATTGGTGGAACGAGGGAGATGGCGAGGCGCACGTGCTCGCCGAGGTTCGGGGCCCAGGTGTCGCTCGTTTCGAGACCGTGCTGGCAACCTTGTGGGCCCTCGGCCGCGACGGAAAGACCAACGACAAGGGCGTCCCCAACCTCCTGCAACTGGCGGTCACCTTCCGAGAGTTCTCCGACGCCCTCCAGGTCGCCAAACCATCTCCGATCCTCCAGGGAATCGCGTTCGGCGTGCTCGCCCCGATCGGCCGGGCCCTCGGCTACCGGCCCGTGTACCCGGACAAACGCAGCGCGCCCCAACCGGCCGCCCCGTCATGACGTGAGCGGTCTGGGCCCAGAACTGCGGGTGCTCGCCGCGCAGCTGCGGTCGGCGCACCGCCGACGCGAGCGTTGCGAGCTGGCAGTCACGCAGGGACGCCCGAGTCCGCCGCGCGGTGCGGGTGCTTCGAGGAGGTTGCGGCGTCCCGCTCGAGGCGGGCCGCGCCCATGTCAGCGGGCCAAGTGATCAGATGTCGTAGTACAGGTGGAACTCGTGCGGGTGGGGGCGCAGGCGGATCTGGCTGACCTCGTTGGTCCATCTTGTAGTCGATCCAGGTCTCGATGAGGTCCTCGGTGAAGACGCCGCCCTCGAGCAGGAACTCGTAGTCGGTCTCCAGCGCGGCCAGTGCCTCTTCGAGGCTGCGCGGGGACGGAGGGCAGGCCCTGCCAGCTCCTCGCGGGGGAGC
The DNA here is from genome assembly GCA_963829805.1 of Euzebyaceae bacterium. Classification (GTDB taxonomy): domain Bacteria; phylum Actinomycetota; class Nitriliruptoria; order Euzebyales; family Egibacteraceae; genus CAWHJR01. The sequence goes on along the minus strand of CAWHJR010000002.1, from coordinate 3,744,962 downwards.
TCGTAGATGTCCTTGTCGACGGGGTCGGGCGGCTCGATCTTGTTGCGCACGCCGTCCAGGCCGGCCATCAGCATGGCGCTGAAGGCCAGGTACGGGTTGCACGACGGGTCGGGCACGCGGAACTCGACGCGCTTGGCCTTCGGCGACTTCGACACCAGCGGGATGCGGCACGCGGCGGAGCGGTTGCGCTGGCTGTAGACCAGGTTGACCGGGGCCTCGTAGCCGGGCACCAGCCGGCGGTACGAGTTCGTCGTCGGGTTGGTGAACGCCAGCAGCGCCGGCGCGTGGATCAGCAGCCCGCCGATGTACCAGCGCGCCAGGTCCGACAGGCCGCGCGTAGCCCTGCTCGTCGAAGAACAGCGGCTCGTCGCCTTCCACAGCGACTGGTGGGTGTGCATGCCCGAGCCGTTGTCGCCGAAGATCGGCTTGGGCATGAACGTCGACGGTCTTGCCGTACTGGTTGGCGACGTTGCGTCACGACGTACTTGAACAGCATCAGCTTGTCGGCCGTGCGCAGCAGCGTGTCGAACCGCATGTCGATCTCGGCCTGGCCGGCGGTGCCGACCTCGTGGTGCTGGACCTCGATCGGGATGCCCGCACTGCTCCAGCTGACCACGGTCATCTCCGACCGCAGGTCCTGGTAAGTGGTCCATCGGCGGGAGCGGGAAGTAGCCCTCCTTGTGTACGGATCTTGTAGCCGAGGTTCGGGCCCTCTTCCCTGCCGGTGTTCCACTGCCCCTCGACCGAGTCGACGTAGTAGTACGACGAGCGGGCCGTTCGTGTCGAAGCGCACGTCGTCGAGGATGAAGAACTCGGCCTCGGGCCCGAAGTACGCGGTGTCGGCGATGCCGGTGCCGCTTGAGGTACTGCTCCGCCTTCTGGGCGATGTAGCGCGGGTCGCGGCTGTAGGACTCGCCGGTGATCGGGTCCTGCACGAAGCAGTTGATGTTCATCGTCGGGTGCTGGCGGAACGTGTCCACGACCGCGGTCGCCGGGTCGGGCACCAGGATCATGTCGGATTCCTGGATCTCCTGGAACCCGCGGATCGAGGATCCGTCGAAGCCGAGGCCGTCGACGAACGTGTCCGCTTCAGCTCGTGCGAGGGCACGCGTGAAGTGCTGCATGAGGCCTGGCAGGTCGCAGAACCGCAGGTCGACGAACTGGATGCCCTCGTCCTTGATCTTCTTCAGGACGTCTTCGGGGGTCCCCACCGGGCGGTCTCCTTGAATCGGCTCAGGGATGGCCGGGTCGGTGAATGTCACCGCCGCGACCACGTCGGATCGGACGCTACTGCAGGGGTCGTGTCGGTGAAATAAGCCGGACGTTTCCGGCGCGTTACGTGGTCTACAAGCCGTCGGGATCGAACGCGGCGAAGGAGTCCTCGCCGCTGGCGATGCGGTCGGCGAGGAGCGCCACCCGGGGCACCTCGGTCGCGAACCAGTAGGCGGTGGTCGAGCGCACGCCGCGCAGGTGCGACGCCGAGCCGCGGCCGGCGGCAAGGCACTCCGCCGCGGCGGCGGCGCGCTCCAGGTGCATCCAGGCCACGATGAGCACGGAGAAGAGGTCGAGGTAGTCCGTGCTGTGGCGCAGCATCCGCTCCGGCTCACCGGCGGCGCCGATCGCGCCGAGCTCGGCCGTCAGCGCCAGCGTGCGCTGCAGCGCCGCCTCCAGCGCGGCGCCCCACGCCTCCTCGACCCCGGCCTGACGCGCTCGCCGCACCGTGGCCCCGATCGCCTCGGCAAGCGTCGCCAGCGTCGCGCCGCCGCCGGCCATCACCCGCCGGCCGAGGAGGTCGATCCCCTGGATGCCGGTCGTGCCCTCGTGGATGGAGTTGAGCTTCTGGTCGCGCAGCCACGCCTCGGGCAGGTACTCGCTGGAGTAGCCGTAGCCGCCGTGGATCTGCACCGCCAGCGCGTTGGCCTCGAAGCCGGCCTCGGCCGGGAACGACTTGGCGACCGGCGTGAGCAGGTCGAGCAGCGTCTGGGCCCGCTCGCGCTCCTCGTCCAGCTCGGCGTGGCCCGCCAGGTCCGCCTGCAGCGCCGCGTAGACCAGCAGCGCGAAGCCGCCCTCGACGATCGCCTTCTGGCGCAGCAGCATCCGGCGCACGTCGGCGTGGTCGATGATCGGCACCTGCGGCGACGCGGGGGAGCGGTTCTCCCAGGTCCGGCCCTGCGGGCGCTCGCGGGCGTAGGCGACTGACTCCTGATAGGCGACCGAGGCGGTGGCGACCCCGTTGAGCCCGACCATGAGGCGCGCCTCGTTCATCATCTGGAACATGTGGGCGAGGCCGCGGCCGGGCTCGCCGACCAACCACCCCCGGCAGTCGCCGCCCTCGCCGAACGCCAGCGCGAGGGAGGGCATCCCCCGCCACCCGATCTTGTGGATCATCCCGGTCACGCGGACGTCGTTGTCGACGAGCGCCCCGCCCTCGGGCCGGAGCTTCGGCACCGCGAACAGCGAGATCCCGCGCGTTCCGGCCACATCGCCCGCGATCCGCGCGAGCACCAGGTGGACGATGTTCTCGGCCGCTGTGTGGTCGCCGCCGGAGATGAAGATCTTGGCCCCGCGCAGCGCGTAGGAGCCGTCGCCGCGCGGGGTCGCCGTGGTCGTGAGGTCGCCCAGGCTGGACCCCGCGTGCGGCTCCGTGAGCGCCATCGTCCCGGTCCATCGGCCCTGGTACATGGGCTCCAGGTAGGTCGCCCGCAGCGAGTCGTCCCCGAACGCCTCGATGAGGTGGGCGGCGCCGCTCGTGATCCCCACGTAGCCGATCGCCGACAGGTTGCCGGCCATGAGGTAGGCGCTCGCCGCCGACATCACGGAAAGCGGCACCTGCTGGCCGCCGACCTCGTACGGCCGCGTCGCTGCGAAGAGCCCCATCTCCGCCAGCTGCTCGAGGATCGGCCGCAGCTCCGGTGCCGTCTCGACCGCCCCGTCGACGAAGCGGGGCGGGTTCTCGTCGAGCGTCCTGTACGCCGGGAACAGCACCTCGCGCGACACCCTCCGCGCGGCGTCGACCAGCGCGTCGAACGTCTCGCGCGAGTGCTCCGCGAAGTGCTCCAGCTTCGTCAGCGCGCTGACGTCGAGCACGTCGTGCAGGACGAAGGCGACGTCACGGTCGTTCAGCAGCGGGTTGGACACGGCTCGGAGGCTAATGTGCCGCCATGGGACAGGTTGCGAGCGGGCCGCTGGCGGGCGTGAAGATCGTGGAGCTGGCGGGCATCGGGCCGGGGCCGTACGCGGCGATGTTGCTGGCCGACATGGGGGCGGACGTCGTGAGGGTGGAACGGCCCGCCGCGCAGGAGAGCGCACGCGGGACCGTGGAGACGCAGCTGCTCAACCGCGGACGCCGGTCGGTGGTGCTCGACTTGCGCAAGCCGGAGGCCGTGGAGGCGCTGCTGGCGATGGTGGAGCGCGCCGACGCGCTGCTCGAGGGCTACCGCCCCGGCGTCACCGAGCGCCTGGGCTTCGGCCCCGACGTCTGCCTGGCCCGCAACCCGCGGCTGGTCTACGGGCGCATGACCGGCTGGGGGCAGGACGGGCCGCTCGCGCTCACCGCCGGGCACGACATCGGCTACATCGCGATCACCGGCGCGCTGCACGGCATCGGGCCGGCCGACGGGCCGCCCGTGTTCCCGCAGAACCTGCTGGGCGACTTCGGCGGCGGGACGATGTTCCTCATCATGGGCGTGCTGGCCGCCCTGCTCGAGGCGCGCAGCAGCGGGCAGGGCCAGGTGGTGGACGCGGCCATCGTCGACGGGACCGCCTCGCTCATGACGATGGTCTGGAGCGCGTTCGAGGGAGGCTGGTGGCAGGACCGCCGCGGCGTGAACCTGCTCGACGGCGGGGCGCCCTACTACGACGTCTACGCGACCGCCGACGGCGGGTGGCTGGCGGTCGGCTCGCTCGAGCCGCAGTTCTTCGCCGCGCTCGTCCAGGGGCTGGGCCTGGACCCCGAGGCCGCCCAGGCCGAGCGCGACGACCCCCAGCGCTGGCCTGAGCTGCGCGCACGCATCGCCGCGGCGGTCAAGACCCGCACCCGGGACGCCTGGGCCGAGCACTTCGCCGCGACCGATGCCTGCGTCGCGCCCATCCTGTCGATGAGCGAGGCGCCCCGGCACCCCCACCTCGCGGCCCGCGGCACCTACGTCGACGTGGGCGGCGTCACCCAGCCGGCCCCCGCGCCGCGGTTCAGCCGCACGCCCGGCGCCATCCAGCGTCCCCCGTCCGCCCGCGGCACCCACACCCGCGAGGCACTGGAGGACTGGGGCGTTCCCGACGTCGCCGCGCTCCTGGCCAGCGGCGCCGCGGTTCAGGCCTGAGGCTCCTCCGGCGCGGGCGTGGCGCCCGCGAGCTCGCCTGACCGGACCCAGACCGTCCGCTGGGGGAAGGGGATCTCGATGCCCTCGCGCTCGAACGCCAGCTTCAGGCGGTGGCGCAGCTCGCGGTTGACGGCCCGCTGCCGGGGGGCTGGACCTTGAGGGCCATGCGGATCACGACCTCGTTGGGGCCGAAGGGCTCGACGCCCCAGACCGCGGGCTCCTCGAGGATGTCGTCGGCGTAGGCCTCGTCGTGCCAAAGCTCGTCGGCGGTGGCCTTGATGACCTCCATCGCGCGGTCGATGTCGGTCTCGGAGGCCACGCCCACGGCGATCAGCGAGCGCGCCCACAGCTGCGACTTGTTGGCCACGCGCAGGATCTGGCCGTTGGGCACGTGCCAGACGGTGCCTTCGACGTCGCGCAGCCGCGTGGCGCGCAAGTTGACCGCCTCGACGACCCCGGTCGCCTCGCCCACGTCGATCAGGTCGCCGACCCCGAACTGGTCCTCCAGGAGCATGAAGGTCCCCGAGAGCAGGTCCTTGACGAGGCTCTGCGCGCCGAAGCCGAGCGCCACGCCGACGATGCCGAGACCGGCGAGCAGGGGACCGAGGTTCACTCCGAACACGTCCAGGACCATCAGCAGCGCAATGGTCGTCACGGTCGCGGTCGAGATGGACTGCAGCACCGAGACGATCGTCTGGACGCGCTGCCCGCGGCGATCCAGGGGTCCTGCGACGGAGGGTGCGCCGCCGACCGATGGTCGGGCCCTGCGACGGAGGGCCCGCAGGGCGGTCGTGCCTTCCAGCGCGAAGCGCGGCACGACCGTCCGGATGACCCGATGCAGCAGCCGCAGCGCCACCCACGCGAGCACGACGATCAGCAGGATCCGCAGCGCGCCCGGGATGATCTGGCCGGCCAGGCGCGACAGCACCTCGCTGCCGGTCTGCTCGAAGACCCACGTGCAGAAGGCACCCGGGTCGACGACGCCGCAGGCCTGCTGCGCCGGCGTCACGAGATCCGGCGCCTGCACGAGGACGTCAGTGAGGTCGGGCGTCTCGCTCTGCACTACCGCGCAGCATGGGGTCCGACCCCAGCGCTGGCAGCCTGGCGCCCTGCCCGGTAGGACGAGCGCACCAGCGGGCCGGCCTCGACATGGGCGAAGCCCAGCTCCTCGCCGAGCGCGCGCAGGCGGGCGAACTCCGCGGGCTCGGCGAAGCGCTGCAGCGCGAGGTGGCGGTGGTCGGGCTGCAGGTACTGGCCGATCGTGAGGATGTCGCAGTCGACCGCCCGCAGGTCGCGCATCGACTCGCCGACCTCGGCCTCGGTCTCGCCCATGCCGAGGATCAGGTTGGACTTCGTTGCGACGTGCGGCGCCAGCTGCTTCGAGCGCGCGAGCACCTCGAGCGAGCGCTCGTAGCGGAACGCCGGGCGCACGTGGCGGAAGACCCGGGGGACCGTCTCGAGGTTGTGCGCCAGCACGTCGGGCTCGGCGGACAGCACCTCGCGCAGGCCGTCCTCCGACCCGCTGAAGTCGGGGATCAGCAGCTCCACCCCGCAGTCGGGCAGCAGGCGCTTGATCGCGCGGCAGGTCTCGGCGTAGAGCCACGCGCCGCCGTCGGGGAGGTCGTCGCGGGCGACCCCGGTGACGACCGCGAAGCGCAGCCCCATGTCGGCCACGGTCTGCGCGACGCGCTGCGGCTCGTCGGTGTCGTAGGACCCCGGCTTGCCCGTGGCGATGTCGCAGAACCCGCAGCGCCGCGTGCAGACGTCGCCGCCGATCAGGAAGGACGCCTCGCGCTCCTCCCAGCACTGCGTGATGTTGGGGCAGCGCGCTTCCTCGCACACGGTGTGCAGGGCCGCGCCGCGCATCACGCGCTTGAGCTCGCGGTAGTTCGGCCCCGCCAGCGGCAGGTGGCGCTTGAGCCACTCGGGCTTGCGCTCGGCGACCGTCGGGACGCCCACGACGGTCAGCCGCCGCGCACCCTCCGGGATGATCGCCGTCACGGCGACCGAGTCTAAGAGGCGGGCTGGCGCTCCCTCGTTCAGACGCCGGCGCCCGCCCACCGCAGCGGGGCGATGGCATCGGTCAGGGCCGGCACCAGGACGTCCCGGACGCTCGGCACCGTCGCCTCCACGCCCAGGGACGCCAGCGAGCACACGCCGGCGTCGGGAATGCCGCACGCCACGATCCCGGTGTAGTCCTCCAGGTCAGGGTCGACGTTGAACGCCAGGCCGTGCTTGGTGACGCCCCGCGAGACGCGCACGCCGATCGCGGCGAGCTTGTCGTTGCCGACCCACACGCCCGGGAAGCCGTCGCGGCGGGTCGCGGTCACGCCGAACCAGGCCGCGGTGCGAAGGCACGCGTCCTCCAGGGCCGCGATGTAGTCCCGGATCCCCCCGCGGTCGGCCAGCTTGACGATCGGGTAGGCGACCAGCTGCCCCGGCCCGTGCCAGGTGACGTCCCCGCCGCGGTCGATGTTGACCACCGGGATGTCCGCCCGCGCGCCGGTCACGTTGGCCTCCAGGTCGGCGTGCCGCCCCGCGGTGTAGACCGCGCGGTGCGTCAGGGTGAGGATCAGGTCCTCGAGGTCCCCCGCCACCCGCTTGGCGTGCAGGTCCGCTTGCAGTGCGGCGACACCCTCGTACGCGAGGTCCTCGCCGAGCCAGCGATGCTCAGTAACCGAGCTCCGCCTCCCAGTCGTGCTCCTCGACCACCTGCTTGACCTCGGTGACGAAGCGTGCGGCGTCCGCGCCGTCCAGGAGGCGATGGTCGTACGTGAGGCACAGGTAGACCATCGAGCGGATCGCGATCGTGTCCTGCTCGTCCGCGGTCAGCACGACCGGCCGCTTGACGATCGCTGCGGTCGCGAGGATCGCGACCTCCGGGTAGTTGAGGATCGGGGTGTCGAGCAGCACACCCCGGCTGCCCGTGTTGGTGATCGTGAAGGTCGCGCCCTCGAGGTCGCTCATCTCCAGCTTCGTGACCCCGCGCGCCTTGTCGGCGGCCTCCTGGATCGCACGGGCCAGCCCGGCCAGCGTGAGCGAGTCGGCGTCCTTGACGTTCGGGACGATCAGGCCCTTCTCGGTGTCGACCGCGATGCCGAGGTTCACGTAGTCGCGGTAGGTGACCTTGCCGGCGTCCCAGTCGGCGGTCGCGTTCACGGCGGGATGGGAGCGTGAGGCCAGGACCGCCGCTCGGGCGAGGAACACGAACGGCGAGAGCGAGACACCCTCGCGGCGGGCGAAGTCCTCCTTCACGCGCTCGCGCAGCCGCATGACCGTCGTGACGTCGGCCTCCTGCACGGTCGTCAGCTGGGCCGACGACTGCAGGGACTCCATCATCTTGGCGGCGATGCGCTGGCGGATCCGCGAGAGGTCCTTGACCTCGGTGCGCTCCCCGCTGGGCCGGGCGGGCTGCTGCGGCTTCGCGGCCGGCCGCTCGGGCTTCTCAGCCGGTCGTTCGGACTTCGCAGCCGGCCGTTCGGACTTCTTTGCGGGCCGCTCCTCGGCCTTGCCCCCGCGCTCCTTGATCGCGGCTTCGACGTCCTCGCGGGTGATGCGGCCGCCCTCGCCGGAGCCCTTGAGCCCGGAGACGTCGAGGTCCGCGTCGGCGACCATGCGGCGCACGATCGGCGACATCAGGGCCTCGCCGCCGCCGCCCGCGTCGGAGTCGGGAGCCTTGCTCTCGGTCGGCTCGTCGCTTTCCGCGGCGTCGGTGCCGGTCATCGGCGACCGCCCGTCCTCGGGCGCTCGGGCTCGTCGCTCGGGCTCCGCCTCCTCTGCGGCGGGCTCGTCCTCGGCTCCGCCTCCTCGCGGCGCTCCTCCTCCTCGTCGTCCGCGGGCGCTTCCTCCTCGTCCGCGGGCGTTTCCTCCTCGGCGGCGGGCTCATCCTCGGCGGCGGGCTCCTCCTCGGCGGCGGGCTCGGATGACCCGCCCTCCTCGGCGTCGCCGATGATCGCCACGACCGTGCCGACGTCGACGGTCTCGTCCACGCCGACCTTGATCTCCTTGAGGACGCCGGACGCGGGGGAGGGGACCTCCGTGTCGATCTTGTCGCTGGAGAGCTCGAAGAGCGGCTGGTCGGCCTGGACGGTGTCGCCGACGTCGACGAGCCAGGCGGTGATCGTGCCCTCCGTGACCGACTCGCCGAGGGCGGGGATCGTGACCTCGGTTGCCATGGCCCTTCGCTCCTAACCGTGCAGGGCGCGGCCCGCCAGCGCGAGGTGCGCCTCGCCGACGGCCTCCGCCAGCGTGGGGTGGGGGTGGATGAACTCGGCGACCTCGATCGGGAGCGCCTCCCAGTTGTAGATGAGCTGCGCCTCCGCGATGAGGTCCGTGGCGCTGTGGCCGACGATGTGCACGCCCAGCACCTTGCCCCCGTCCTTGCCGGCCAGCACCTTCACGTGCCCGGTGCCGCCCAGCATCATCGCGCGGGCGTTGTGGCTGAACGGGAAGACGACCTTGTCGAACGCGATCCCGGCCTCGGTGAGCTCCTGCTCGGTCCAGCCGACCGCGCCGACCTCAGGCGTGCAGTAGTACACGCGCGGGATGCCGCGGTAGTCGATCGGCCGCACGGGGACGCCGGCGATCTGCTCGGCGACCAGCATCCCCTCCTGGAACGAGGCGTGGGCCAGACCCAGGGTCGGGATCACGTCGCCCAGCGCGTACTGGCGGCCGCCGTCCCACTCCGGACCGGTGCGGCAGTGGTCGTCGACCACCACGAAGCCGCGGTCGAGCTTGACGCCGGCCTCCTCGAAGCCCATGCCCTCGCTGACCGGGCCGCGCCCGACGGCCACCAGCAGCACGTCGCCCTCGTAGGACTTGCCGTCCTGGGTGTGCACGCGCACGCCGTCGCCGCCCTTGGTGACGTCGCTGACCATGGCACCGACGACGACGTCGATCTTGGCCTTCTTGAGGTCCCGGGCCAGCTGCTTGGAGGTGTCGACGTCCTCGCGCGGGGTCACGGCCGGGAGGGCCTCGATGATCGTGACCTTGGAGGAGCCCCAGCCCTTGAACACCGTCGCGAACTCCACCCCGACGGCCGAGGCGCCCAGCACGATCGGCTGCTCCGGGATGCGCGAGAGTGACATGGCCTCGTCGGAGGTGATGATGCGCTCGCCGTCCACCGGGGTGATCGGCAGCACCTTGGGCGCCGAGCCGGTGGCGATCACCAGGCCCTTGCCGGCGGTCACGGTGCGCTCGCCCTCGGCGGTGTCGACGACCAGCGTGCGCGCGTCCGTGAGCCTGCCGGTGCCCTGGATCGTCTCGACGCCGCGGCCCTTCAGCGTGGCCTGCAGCCCCTTCCAGTTGGTGTCGACGATCTTGTCCTTGTAGGCCACCACCTCGGCGATCTCGACGCGGTCGAGCGTCCCGTGGACGCCCAGCGAGGCGCCGTGGCGGATCTCCTCGGCGACCTCCGCGCTGTGCAGGAACGCCTTGGTCGGGATGCACCCCCAGTGCAGGCACGTCCCGCCGACCTTGGCCCGCTCGACCAGCGCCACGGAGAGCCCCAGCCCCGCGGCGCGCAGCGCACACGAGTACCCCCCGGTCCCGCCCCCGAGCACCACGACGTCGTACGTGTCAGCCACCGCGCCACCTCGGTCGAAGCCCTCGCCGGTCGACGCGATCCTAGCCGGGCAGGTCTCTGCCCAACCCCGCCGGCGACTAGGCTCCGGGACCATGGCAGGGGAGTTGCGGCGCACGCCGCTGCATGCGGCGCACGAGGCGGCCGGCGCCAAGCTCGTGGACTTCGCGGGCTGGGCGATGCCGCTGGACTACGGGAGCGTGCTGGCGGAGCACGCCGCGGTGCGCGACCACGCCGGGGTGTTCGATGTGTCCCACCTGGGGTCGCTGATCCTCACCGGCGCCGAGGGGCAGCAGGCGGTGCAGACCGCGCTCACCGGCGACATCGACGCGGTCGAGGTGGGGCAGGCCCAGTACCAGCTGTGCCTGGACGACCAGGCCGGGGTCGTCGACGACCTCATCGCCTACCGGCTTCCGTGGGGCGTGATGGTCGTGCCGAACGCGGCCAACACATCGCAGGTCGCCGATGTGCTGCGGGAGGCCGGTGGCGACCCCCAGGACGTCACGCAGGACCGCGCCTGCCTCGCCGTCCAAGGCCCGGCCTCCACCGACGTGCTCCGCGCGGCGGGCATCGAGGCCGCTGACCTCGCGCTACATGCACTGCCGCCCGCTGGACGGCGACGCGCCCCTCCCCGAGGGCGGCGTGATCTGCCGCTCCGGCTACACCGGCGAGCGCGGCTACGAGCTCTTCGTCCCCGGCGACCGCGCCCGCGACGTCTGGGACGCCGTCGTCGCGGCAGGCGCGAAGCCGGTCGGCCTCGGCTGCCGCGACACGCTGCGCCTGGAGATGGGCTACGCCCTGCACGGCAACGACATCTCCACGGGCACCAACCCCGTCGAGGCACGCCTCGGCTGGGCCGTCAAGACCGCCACCGACTTCGTCGGCAAGGACGCCTACCTCGCGATCAAGGAGCGCGGCCCGACCCGGCGCCTCTACGGGCTGCGCCTCACCGGCCCGGGGGTCCCGCGCGCCGACTGCGCGATCACCCGCGAGGGTCAGATCGTCGGCCAGACCACCTCCGGCGGCCACTCCCCAACCCTGCGCCAGGGCATCGCCCTCGGCTACGTGGACGCCCCGACCGCACCTGGTGACGAGGTGGCGATCATCGTCCGCGGCAAGCCCCTGCCGGCCGAGGTCGTGACGCCGCCGTTCGTCGCCTCCGACCCCAAGGCCTGACCAGGCGCGATGCACGGCCCGCTCGTCGGCAGGGAGCGCGAGATCGGGCTGCTCGACGGCTGGCTCGACGCCGCGCTCGCCGGCCGCGGGCGCCTCGTCCTCTGTGCGGGCGAGCCGGGCGTCGGCAAGACCCGTCTGGCCGAGGAGCTGCGCCACCGCGCGGGCGGCCGCGGCGCGGCGGTGGCCTGGGCCGCGGCCCCAGGGGCGTCCTGGAGGCCCTACGGTGTGTGGCGGCAGCTCGCGGCGGACCTGGAGCTCGAGCTGCTGAGCGGCGACGTCGCCGCGGCCGACCCCGAGGCCGAGCGCTGGCGGCTGTTCGACACGACCGCGCAGGCCCTGTCGCACGCCCCGCGCGGCCTCGTGGTGGTCCTCGACGATGTCCACGCCGCGGACGACTCGTCGCTGGCCCTGCTGGTGCACCTCGCGCGCCACCTGTCCCGCCGGCCGGCGAAGCTGCTCCTCTTCGCCACGTACCGATCCACGGAGCACGAGGTGCTGGGCGAGCACCTCGCGGAGGTGGCGCGCGAGCCGGCCGTCGAGCACCTGGCCCTCGCGGGGCTCGACCTCGCGGCGGTCGGCACGTGGCTCGCGGCGGTCGCGGGACCCGTGGACCGGGCCGGCGAGATCCACGCCGCGACCGGGGGCAACGCCTTCCTCGTCGGTGAGCTCGCGCGCGAGCCCCCGGCCCAGGGCCCCTTGGTCGCCCCCGCCACGGTGCGCGGCGCGATCCGGCGCCGCATCGCGGGGCTGAGCGCGCCGGCCGGCCCTGTCCTGGACGCCGCGGCGATCCTCGGGCCGGAGTTCACGGTCGGCGTCGTGGCGGCGATCGTCGGCCGCCCGGCGCTCGCCTGCCTGGACGTGCTGGGCGAGGCGGAGCACGCCGGGCTCGTCGAGCCCGCGGGCCCGCCGGGCCGCTACCGCTTCGTGCACGGCCTGGTCCCGGCGGCGGTCGAGGCCGACCTCCCTCCCGCGGCCCGCAACGCGCTGCACCGCGCCGCAGCCGAAGCGATCGAGCGCTACTACGCCCGCGACCTCGTGCCGCAGCTGGGAGCGCTGGCCCACCACTGGGCGATCGTGGCCGCGGGCGGCGAGGCCGGCCAGACGGCCGCCACCTGGGCGCGCAAGGCCGGCGACGAGGCGTTGCGCCGCACCGCCTGGGAGGAGGGCGCGCGCCTGTTCCGGCTGGCCCTGGAGGTGGGCGCCGCCGCGCTCGATGACGATGAGCGCGCCGCCCTGCAGCGCGCGCTGGCCTCCGCGCACCTGGCTGCGGGCCAGCTGGACGACGCCGCGGCGGCCTGCCGCGACGCGGCGGACACCGCGCGCCGCCTCGGGCGGGCCGACCTGATCGGGGAGGCGGCCGTGGTGCTGGAGGCCGTGGGCGAGCCCGCTGTCAGCACGCTCGTGCGCGAGCTGAGCGACGAGGCGCTGTCCGGCCTGGACGACGGTCCACCGCGGCTGCGGGCGCGGCTGCTCGCGCAGCAGGTGGAGGCCGCCATGTACCTGGGGGACCTGGTGGGCCTGGATGAGACCAGCAGGGAGGCCCTGGACCTCGCGGACGCGAGCGGCGACCCCGACGCGCTGATCGCGGCGCTGCGGGCACGCCACCACGCCTGCAGCTCGCCGGAGCGTGTCGCCGAGCGCCTGGCGCTGGCCGACCGGCTGGCCGCGGTGGTGCGCCGGGCGGGCCGGGTGTCTGCGGGCCACTGGCCGCACGTGTGGCGGATCGCGGCGGCGTTCGAGGAGGGCCGCCTGCACGACGTCGAGCGGGAGCTGGTCCCCCTGCACGCCGCCGCGGATCGCGCCCGCACGCCGCTGGCGCGCTGGCACCTCCTGCGTCTCTCCGCGATCGCGGCCCAGGCGCAGGGCCGGTTCGCGGACGCCCTGCGGCACTCGGGGGAGGCCCTCGCCACGGTCCTGCCCGCCGACCTGCCCTCGGCCGCGCGCGCGGACGCTGCCCTGCGCGCAAGCGTCGCGCACCACGTCGGGACGGAGGGGCGCGACCCGGTCCCGACGCCGCCCAGCCCCGCCGCGCCGGAGCTCGCGAACCTGGCCGCAGCGGCGCAGGCGCTCGACGCCGGCCGGCACGACCTCGCGCTGGCCCTCTGGGAGCGGCTGCGACCGGCCGGTCAGCTGGAGCAGGCTCCGTGGCTGGAGGTGCTGGCGTGCGCGCTGCGGGTGCAGCTCGCCGTCGGCCTGGAGCGGGCGGCCGACCTGCCGGCGCTGCAGGACCGGCTGCGCCCGCACTGCGACCGCCACGTGTCGGGGGCCGGCGGCAGCGCGATCTATCTCGGGCCGGTTGCGCTCTACCTCGGCACCGCGGCACGGGCGGCCGGGGATACCGACACCGCGGTGGCGGAGCTGCGGCGGGCGGGGCAGCTGGCGGACGCCAGTGGGGCCCGGGCCTTCGCGGTCGAGGCCCGCGTGGAGCTCGGTCGCGCCCTGCTGCAGCGGGACGCGGCCGGCGATCGCGAGGAGGCGCGCACGGTGCTCGGTCGCGCCGGCGACGACGCCCGCCGCCTGGGGATGGCCCCGTTCATCACCCAGGCCACGCGCCTCCTGGCGGCCGCCGGCGGGCCCGCGCCAGCCTCCGGCCTCACCGCGCGCGAGGCCGAGGTGGCGGCGCTGGTGGCGCGCGGCATGACCAACCGCCAGATCGCCAACGCGCTGGTCCTGTCGGAGCGCACGGCGCAGAACCACGTGCAGCACATCCTCACCAAGCTGGGGTTCTCGACGCGCAGCCAGATCGCGGCCTGGGCGGCAGCGCGGGATGAGTAGCCGGATGACGCATCCGGCGGACGTCAGGTAGCCGCTGCGCTGCCATCGTGCGGTGAGCAGGGTCGCCACGGCGGCGGCCCGGAGGACCGCCGAGGAGGCCGCCATGCCGTACGTCGTGATCTCCGACAGTCCCGCCACGCTCGCGTTCCATCGCGAGGTCAACCGCCGCCTGGGCAGCGAGCCTGCTCCGGGCCTGCTGGCCACCTTCGCCGGCGAGACCGAGCAGGGCCTCCGGGTCGTCTCGATCTGGGAGTCCAAGGTCGACAGCGACCGCTTCGTGACCGAGGACCTCATGCCGATCGTGCGGCAGCTGGTCCCCGCCGACCGCCTCGGCCCGCACGACGCCATGGAGCTGGAGGTCGTCGACGCCTACGTGGTCGCCGACCGGCTGGCCGCGCTGGCGTCCTGACCGCGGCGGGGACCGATGAGCCAGGGGTGCGCGTGTCGTCTGCACAGATGATGACGACCGCGCACCCCGACCTGCGCCCGGCCGCCGAGCGCATCGCCCGGCTGGTCGAGGGCGTGCCCGAGAGCGCCCTCGACGCGCCCACGCCGTGCGAGGAGTACACGATCGGCGACCTGCTCGACCACGTGGATGGGTTCGCCCTGGCGTTCCGCGCGGCCGCCGAGAAGCACCCGCTGGGCGGCGCACCTGCGGGCGATGGGGCCAACCTCCCGGCCGACTGGCGCACCGAGATCCCCGCGCGGCTGCGCGCGCTCGGCGAGGCCTGGCGTGACCCCGACGCCTGGACGGGCATGACCGCCGCCGGGGGCGTCGACCTGCCCGGCGAGGTCGCCGGCGGCGTGGCGCTCGACGAGCTCGTCATCCACGGCTGGGATCTCGCCAAGGCGACCGGCCAGGACGCCGGCTACGACGGCCCCGGCCTCGACCACGTCCTGGCGATGGTGTCCCACTTCCGCGCTGAGGGCGCCGAGGGCCTCTTCGGCCCGGTGGTCGCCGTCCCGCAGGAGGCGCCCCCCTTCGACCGCATCCTCGGCCTCACTGGCCGCGACCCCGCGTGGGAGCCACCTGTGGAAGGCTGAAGCCATGGCCGATCCACAGATCGCGACTCGCGAGGAGTGGCTGGCGGCGCGCCAGGATCTCCTCAAGCGCGAGAAGCAGTACGACGGGTCGTGACCGGGCTCCGCGACCACCCTGTCGGTCCCGTCATCCCGGTCAGCGACCTCACGAAGGCGCGGGCGTTCTATGAAGGCGTCCTCGGGCTGGAAGGCGAGGAGGTCCCCGGCGGCTGGGCGCTGCACGCCGGCGGCGGCACCCGCGTCTTTCTGCTGGTCGCCCGCGGCGACGCCGGGCAGGCCGACTGGCCCCTGGCCAGCTTCGAGTCCGACGATCTCGACGCCACCGTCGCGGACCTCGCGGCCCGCGGCGCGAGGCTCCAGCGGGTCCACGACACCGAGCGCCAGACCGACCCCCGCGGCATCGCCGACCTCGGCGCCGTCCGCATCGCGTGGCTGCGTGACCCCGACCGGCAGGTCGTCGCCCTCTACCAGAGGACCGACGCGGCAGCCGGACGCCCGACGGCGGTCGTCCGCGCGCTCTTCGCCGCGTACCTGGAGCAGGACCGGGCGACGACCGAGGCCCTCCTCGCCGACGACTTCTGCTTCACGAGCCCGCAGGCCGACCGCCTCGACAAGTCCGCCTACCTGCAGTGGTGCTTCCCGACCGCGAGTCAGCTGCGCTCCCAGGTGCTGCTCCACGTCGTCGCGGTAAACGCCGAGGACGTGGCGGTGCTCTACGAGTACGAGCTCAAGACCGGCGAGCGCTTCCGCAACACCGAGGTCATCACCGTGCGCGACGGGAAGGTCGCCGAGATCCAGACGTTCTTCGGCGGGGCGGTCAGACCGGAGGGGTGACGCCCAGGGCGGCTGCGGAGCGAGCCAGGTAAGCGTGCAGGACCTCGTGGGTGGCGGTGAGGTTGTGGGACCAGGCCAACAGGCGCTCTTCGCCGTCCCAGGAGAGTTCGTAGGTGCGCCGCGCGGGGCCGGAGGGTGAGGCCTCCCAGGCGGAGTGGACCAGGCCCTCGTGCTCCAGGGCGCGTAGCGTGCGATAGACGATGCCCGGGTCGGTCACGACGCCGAGGTCGCCCAGGCGATCCTGAAGGTCGTAGCCGTGCGCCGGGCGTTCCTTGACCAGCAGCAGCAGGCACGCGCGCAGGTAGTTCTTGGGCAGGCCGCCCTCGCACTCCACCAGGCTCGCCATGGGGTCGGCGGTCATGACGCGGAGACTAGAGGCTGCGGTACTCCAGGGACTCCAGCACCAGCTCGTCCCCGTGGCCCAGCGGCTGCAGCCAGCCTTCGTCACACGCGTCGCACGGGCGGCCGCGCGCGTCGACGTGGTCGCGGCCGTCCGCCTCCGCGCCGCACGCTGCGCAGAGCAACGGGACCGGGATCACGACGAGGTCGATCTCGGCACCCTCCGCCGGGGTGCCGACCGCCTTCATCGTGAACGCCTGCTGCAGGGCGTCGGGCACCAGGGCGTGCGAGGCACCGGCGCGCACGCGCACCCGGGCGAGGGGGCGCCCGTTCGCCCTTGCCAACACCTGCTCGAGGATCGCCTCGCCGTACCCGAACTCGTGCAACGGACGTCAGGCGGCGAGGCGCCGCCCGATCAGGTCCTTCGCGCCCGAGGTAAGCGCCTGCACGATTGAGCTGTCGGCCAGGTTGCCCGAACGGCCTGAGCCGAGCGCCTGCTGCAGGTACTCCTGGCCCATCGCGACGCCTGTCTGCAGCAGCTCCTTGACCTCGTCGGAGTTACGGATCTCATTGAACGCGGCCACGAGCCGCGGGACCGCGTCCTGCCCGGCCTGCGACCCCAGGAAGTAGCCCACCGCGAACCCCAGCAGCACACCCATCTGCCTTCCCTCCTCACTCGGCCCGCAGCGCAACCACACGGATGCTGATCGCGACGTCGGGCTGCACCTTGAACAGCAGGATCCGCGGGGGGTCCATCCCCCAGTCGCGGATGTCGAACGTGGCTGCGCCCTCCAGCTGGAGGGTGTCGTCGTCGGGGACCGTGACGGTGACGTCCCCGGAGACCTGACGGGTCGCGCCGCGGAACGTGACGTCACCCGTGACGTGCAGGGTGCGACCGTCCGCGGCTACCTGGGTCGCGCGCCCGGAGATCGTCGGGTACTTCTGAACCTCCAGGCGGCGCTTGAGCTCGCGCGTCTCCAGCGCGTTGTCGGCATCCAGGCCATCGGCCGCGAGGGAGACCTCCATCGCGGTGGGGGCACCGACCAGCTGGCCGTCGCGCACGTCAGCCTCGACCAGGCCCGTCAGTCCCCGGGACTCCTGGTGGATCGGATGCACATTCGACTTGGCGTCGATCGTGACGACCGAGCGTTGCGTGTCGATCCTGAAGGTGGCCAAGGGCGGATTCACATCTCCCGCAGGCGCAGGTAGCGCGCGAGGTCGGGGAGCGACGTCACGACCGCAGCGGCGACCGCGATGAGGATCGCGCCGCTGAGCAGGCGACCGATCATGGTGTTGTTCCTCCTTTCGTGGTGGCAGGGACGAGCAGGTCGGCTACCAGGTCGCGCACGGCCCGCATGGCCGCCGGGATTGCGGCCTCGACCGCGGGCGTGAGGCCCATCCCGTCCCCGATGTCGGCGGGCTCGCACCCGACGACGATCACCCGCTCGATCGCGCCGCCCATGTTGTGCAGCATCGCGAGGACCGTGACCGGGTCCATGGTGTGCGCGTCGACCAGCGGCGCATCGGCGGTGCCGGTCAGCGCGGCGCGCTCCGCGACGGCGCCGGCGACCTGCGGCTCCATCACCACGACCGTGCCGGGCGCGGCGCCGTGGGGGAGCGCGTCGATGAGGATCGCGAGGTCGTACCCCTCGAGCAGCGCGAACGCGAGGTGCACCCCGCGGATCCCGTAGTCGACGACCTCGACGCCGTCGGGCCACGGTTCACCTACCAGCCGCCGCGCAACCTCCGACCCGAACGCGTCGTCGGTCATGAAGACGTTGCCGATGCCGGCCACGAGGATGCGCGTCACGAGACGATCGGCTCCACCTCGTCGGGCGCGAAGTACAGGTAGCGCCCGTGCCATACGTGGAGGTCGGCGCCGGGGTCGTCGTCGAGGACCACCGCGATGTGGTGGCGCCCGTCGACGTCCTTCAGCACCGCCGCGACCTCGGCGGAGCGGCCGGCGAGGAAGAGGTCGTGCACGTCGGCGCGGCGCACGCCCGGCCGCAGCATGACCTTGCTGCCCTTGGCGACCGTCACACCGCCGACGTCGACGCCGTCGGACTCCGGGTCGACCGAGGCGTCGGCGCCCGGGTCCCACCACGGCACCGACGCGTCGAAGGCCGGCACTTCGGCGACCGGCTCCGGCGTGCCGGCCACCGATGTTCGGAACTCGGGGATCGCCCACTCCCGCTCCGGCGGCGTCGCCGGGCGGAACTCGCGGATGCGCCCGTGGAGGCGCTCCAGCACGTCCATCGGCAGGTCGTCGACGCGGTCCATCAGCGCGTTGACGCGCGGGTCGGTGCGGCGCGCCTCGCGCTTCTCCTCGTCGGTGAGCGTCGCGGCGCGCAGCGCCAGCATCTCGTCCATCTCGGTGCCGTCGAACCACTCGCCCGGCGACTCCGTGGCGACCTCGGGGAAGTCGTAGAGGATGATCGGCGAGGACAGCACGGTGTCGCGGCGGTCTGGATCGCCGACGAGCACCGGGTAGGTCCCCTCGTTGCTGCACTCCGACGCCGCGACGCGCGCGAACTCCGGCGGGTCCAGCAGCGAGGTGAAGCGCCCGTCCTCCAGGCCCAACAGCGCGTGGGCGCCGAGGAGCGCGCGGCGCATCGCCGCGTCGCGCGTGGCCTCCGGGTCCTGCCACGGGCTGGTGTTGGCCAGCTCGATGCGCAGCTTCCAGAGCCGGTACGGGCCTGGGAGCCGGCGGGCGCTGACGCGCAGCTCGCCACGCAGCGGCCAGCGACGCCGGACAATTCGTCCGGCCACAGAGCCGCGGCCGTCGCGCAGCGCCTCGACCTCGCGTCCACCGCCGACCTGGAAGGGGGTGGTCGCAGGGCCCGGGTCGACGTCGGCCAGGAGCACGGTGGCTTCGACGTGGCGCTCCACGCTCTCGTCGAAGGTGACGTGCAGCTCGCCGTCGACCTCCAGGCGCTCGGCGCGGGCGAAGCGGTTGCCGCGGGCCACTTCGACCCCGCGGTGCTGCAGCTGCAGGTAGCGGGCGCGCACCCGCAGCGCCGCGAGGTCGCCGGCCTCGACCAGGACCTCGGTGACCGTGGCGTCGCGCTCACCCGTCTCCAGCGCGACGTAGGCCGGCGGCGAGAGCACCCCGAACTGCCAGCGCGCCTGGTTCTTGCGAGCCGACGCGCGGTAGGGGTACAGGACGTAGCCCTCGTAGAGCACCGCGTCGGCGATCGCGCGGGCGGCCGCGAAGCCGGCGACCGTCACGCCTCGGCCTCCTTGAGCAGCGCGCGCATCACCTGGTCCCAGGTGAGCAGGGCACGCGAGGCCTTGAAGCGCCCGAGGTCCTCGAGCACGTCGGTGCCCAGCAGCAGCCATCCCCGGCCGGGGAAGTGCGCGTCGAAGGCCTGGCGGAACACGCTGACCGGCACCCGCACCGTGGCCTCCTTGGTCCACGGCACGGGCAGCACCTGCACGCCGGCGTCGGGGGTCCGCACGTAGACCACGCCGGAGAACAGCAGCAGGAGCGGGATCGCGCCGTCCTCCAGCGCGCTCCAGTACTTCGACTGTGCGATCTCCAGGTCGTAGGTCAGCGGCAGGTTGAGGTCGATCTCGATGCGGCCCGTGAACCCGGGCACCAGCAGCCCGAGGTTGGCCAGCTGCATCGGCTTGAGCGTGTCGCCCCACCGGGCCGGCTCGCCGAAGAGGTCGAAGAGCTTCTCCTGCTCGGACGGGGTGTAGCGGCGCTTCGCGGGCTCGATGCGCAGCTGGCACTTCAGCGCGATGGTGTGGACCGTGATGCCGGTGACCTCGGCGATCGACAGCGGCAGCACGACCGTCGGCGCGGCCGCGTAGACGTCCGCCCGGGGCTCCAGCGCGTCGAAGGTCAGCTCCATGTCAGGGACGCCGCTCGCGCGCCCGCACGGGCAGGGACTCGAAGAAGCCGTTGATCGCCGCCCAGCACTCGCTGCCGCCGTCGAAGCCCTTCCAGTGCATGCGTACGAGGCCGACCAGCTCGTAGCACGCGTCGATCGGCACTCTCCAGCCTTCGAACGTGCCGTCTTCGTGCCGGCGCAGCAGGACGGCCTCGACGTCGGGCTCCAGATCGGCGATCGGCGGGTTCGCGGCGACCACGTCGCGCCAGGACTCGAGGTCGAGCAGCGACTCCGTCGGCCCGGCGGGGCTGGGGTAGAAGGCCACGGTCCGGTCCAAGGCGGTGTTGAAGAACACGAAGACGAGGCCGACCGGGATCTGCAGCGCGTCCCACTGCCACGGCTCCAGCACGAGCTCCGCGAGGCGGCGGTAGTCCTCGGGGATCGTGCGGAAGCGCGGCGAGGCGCCGCGCACCGAGAACAGGAAGCTGCAGGGCTTGCACGCGCACAGCAGGGCGCGCGTCTGGAGGTTCACCAGGTGCGGGTGGATCTCGGGCAGGAGGTCCGTGCAGAGCTCGCAGTGCTCCTCGGCTGCGCGGGCGGCCTGCTCCTCGCGTTCCTGCAGGCGCGCCTTCAGCACCCGCGCGAGCGGTCCGAGAGCGGCCGCCGCCCCGCCGTCGTCCACGCCCTCAGCTCCGCTGCAGCGGCTGGATCTGCAGCAGCCCCTTGCCGTTCTGCATGGCGGTCAGCTCGTGGCGCGAGAGCTGCGGCCCCGGCGGTGCATGTCCCTGTCCCGGTGCGGTCATGCCCGCCACCTCGACGGCGACGACCTCGGGCGCGACGCGCGCGATCGCGGTCTCGATCGCGTTCTTGACCGTGAGCGTCGAGGCCGAGCAGCCGTCGCAGCTGCCCTCCAGCTGCAGGTGCACGATGCCCTCGCCGGTGACGTCGAGGATCGCCACACCGCCGGCGTGCGAGCCGAGGTAGGGGCGCACGCTCTCCAGGGCCCGGTCGACGCGCGTCCGCAGGGGGATCGGGTGCAGGTCGTGCAGCACCAGCAGGCCGGTGACGAGCTCGTCTTCGGCGAGCGCCTCGAGCGCGGCCCCGCCGGTCGCCGCCTTGCCCACGAGGTCGAGCATGCGCTCCAAGCCGACCCCGTAGAGGTCGGCCAGCGAGCGCACCAGGGCCTCCCCGGCGGCCTCGGCCTCTGGGCCGAGATCCGCCAGGTGCGACAACGCGCGCTCGATCCGCGCGCCGAGCTCGGCCAGGTCCGTCACACGGTGGGGAGCATCGTCGGCGAGTGCATGGTCTTCAAGACCCGCCCACCGCCGAGGTACATGTGCACGCCGCACGGCAGGCACGGGTCGAAGGACCGCACCGTCCGCATGATGTCGATGCCCTTGAAGTCCGCGCCGCGGTTCTCCTCGAAGATCGGGGTGTTCTGAACCGCGTCCTCGTAGGGTCCCGGGGTCCCGTAGGTGTCGCGGACCGAGCCGTTCCACGGGGTCGGCGGGTACGGGTGGTAGTTCGCGATCTTGCCGCCCTTGATCACCATGTGGTGCGACAGCACGCCGCGGACAGCCTCGGTGAAGCCGACCGAGATCGCCTCGTCGGGGACCTCGAAGGGCGTCCAGGTCTTGGTGTTGCCCTCGCGCACCTCCGCGATCGCCTTCTCGCAGAAGTAGAGGGCCTGGGCCGCCGAGTAGGCCTGGAAGTACGTCCGCGCGCGGTTGCGCTCGATCGCGTTGGACCACTGCGGGATCTTCCACTCGAACGTGACCTCGGGCTTGAGGGCCGTCCGGGGCAGGTTGATGACCACGCTGTGGCCGGTGGACTTGACATAGCCGGTGTCGACGAGGCCGCCCAGCGCGGTGGCCCACAGGCGGGCGATCGGGCCGCCGCCGGTGTCCAGCGCGAGGTGGTCGGTGCCGTCGAACCAGCGCGGCGCCATCGTCCACGAGTAGTTGTTGTCCCAGTCGCGCTTGCCCGGGCGGGGCAGCGTGTGCTGGTTCCACGGGTGGCGGTCGTCGACGGGGTTCCCCAGGGGGTCGTGGGTGGCGAACTTCTCCATTCCGACCCAGTCCTCGTAGAAGGAATGCCCCAGCAGGATGCGGATCCCCAGGTTGATCTCGACGAGGTCGTTGGTGACGAGGTTGCCGTCCACCACGATGCCGGGGGACACGAACATCTTGCGTCCCCAGTTGGTCATGGTGCGGTAGTTGAAGTCGCAGTAGTCGGGGTCGTTGAAGGCACCCCAGCAGTTGAGCAGCGTGCGCCGGTAGCCGACCTTCTCGTAGCCGGGCATCGCCTGGTAGAAGAAGTCGAAGAGGTCGTCGTGCAGCGGGACGACGCGCTTCATGAACTCGCAGTAGCGCATCAGCCGCGTCAGGTAGTCGGTGAAGAGCTGGATCGTCGCGACGGTGCCGACGCCGCCCGGGTAGAGCGTCGACGGGTGGACGTGGCGGCCCTCCATGAGGCAGAACATCTCGCGCGTGTAGCGGGAGACGGCCAGGGCCTCGCGGTAGAACTCGCCCTCCAGCGGGTTGAGGGCCCGCATGATGTCGCCGATGGTGCGGTAGCCGTGGTCGGCGGCGTGCGGAGCCTCGGTCGCGTTGGCCTGGTCCAGGACGCCGGGGTTGGTCTCCTTGACCATGCGCTCGCAGTAGTCGACCCCGACCAGGTTCTCCTGGAAGATGTTGTGGTCGAACATGTACTCGGCGGCCTCGCCGAGGTTGATGATCCACTCACCCAGGTGCGGCGGCGCGACCCCGTACGCCATGTTCTGGTTGTAGACGCTGCAGGTCGCGTGGTTGTCGCCGCAGATACCGCAGATGCGGCTGGTGATGAAGTGCGCGTCCCGGGGGTCCTTGCCCTTCATGAAGATCGAGAACCCGCGGAAGATCGAGGACGTGGAGTGGCACTCCGCGACCGTCCCCGTCCCGAAGTCGATCTTGGCGTAGATCCCCAGCGACCCGACGATGCGGGTGATGGGGTCCCAGGACATCTCGACGAGGTTGGAGGTGTCCGTCGTGGTGTTGATGGAGGTGTCGGTCATCTGCTGATCTCCCTCGCTACCACTGGGGGGTGTAGCCGGTCGTGAGCTTGGTGCCCTTGGTGCGCCACTTGGGCTCGGTGTCCACCGTCTTGCGCGTGACGTTGCGCAGCGAGCGGATCACCGCGCCGTAGGCGCCGGACGCGATCGTGGAGACGCGGGCGCCGGGGGGCTCGTCCATGAACGGCATGAACTTGTCGGGGAAGCCCGGCATCGTGCAGCCGATGCAGATGCCGCCGACGTTGGGGCAGCCGCCGACGCCGTTGATCCACCCGCGCTTGGGGACGTTGCACATCACCACCGGGCCCCAGCAGCCCAGCTTCACGATGCACTTGGGCGAGCCGTACTCGGTCGCGAAGTCACCCTGCTCGTAGTAGCCCGCGCGGTCGCAGCCCTCGTGGACTGTCTGGCCGAACAGCCACTTGGGCCTCAGCTCGGCGTCCAGCGGGATCATCGGAGCCTGGCCGGTGGCCTGGTAGAGCAGGTAAAGCAGCGTCTCGGAGAGGTTGTCGCCCTGGATCGGGCAGCCCGGCACGCACACGATGGGCAGGCCGGCCTTGGACTTCCAGTCCCAGCCCAGGTAGTCGGGCACGCCCATCGCGCCGGTGGGGTTGCCGGCCATGGCCGGGATCCCGCCGTAGGTCGCGCAGGTCCCGACCGCGACGATCGCCAGTGCCTTGGGGGCCAGGCGGTCCAGCCACTCGCTGGTGGTCATGGGCTGTCCGGTCTCGGGGTTGTTGCCGAAGCCGCACCAGTACCCCTCGTCCTTGATCTTCTCGTTGGGGATGGAGCCCTCGACCACGAGCACGAACGGCTCGACCTCGCCGCGGTCGGCCTTGTGGAACCACTCGATGAAGTTGTCGGCGCCCTGCTCGGGCCCGCACTCGTAGTCGATCAGCGGCCAGTGGACCGCGATCTTGGGGAGGCCGGGCAACGCGGAGAGGGCGATCTCCTCGATGCTGGGCTGCGTGGCGGCCGTCAGCGCGACGGAGTCCCCGTCGCACGACAGGCCGGCGTTGATCCACAGGACGTGGACGACCGTCTCGTCGGTGTCCGTGGCCGTCATCGGCATCCCTCCCTCGGGCGCCGGGCTGTCCGCGCCCGTTCCATGGGGGTGGTACCAGGGCAGGTTCGCGGTGGTTAAGAGACTTCGATCAATAGAGACACTCCTCCTCTACTGGTCTGATGTCTGGAGTGGGGCCTACCCTAGAGAGGATTTTCTTCTACCACGGGTCGGGAAGCGGCTGTAGGGTGCGTTCGCTGCCCGGACAGGAGCCCCCGGGCGGGGACGTGATCGGACCGCTGGTGGGCCAGGCCGTCGTCACCCCGACCGGAGAGCGCGGGCGCGCGCCCCAGGGCAGCGGACCGCTGCTGTTCGCGCGCTTCGCGCATGCCGCAGCGGTGGGGGAGCAGGCCGCCGCCAGTGCGCCTCCGGGTGGTGACGTCCACGGTGCGCTCCTCGGGGCCTACCTCGCGCGGGGGGTCGTCGACGGGCACCTCGCGGAGGTCGAGTCGGAGTTCGCGGGTGCCTGGCCGTACCTCGAGGTGATCGCACAGGCCACCGGGATTGACTGCCTGGACCGGCGCGTCGTCGAGGCCTACTGGATCGGCAACCCCCTGGTGGAGCAGGTCCCACCGGAGGCCCTGCACCGCATGCTGTCGGCGTGGGCCCGGACGGTCGGGGTGCCCTCGCCGGAGGTCGTCGACGCCGTCGCGACGTTCGGGGTCGCCCACCACAGCTGCCATGTGCTCTGCGTCCTGCCGTGGGCGCGCCTCGCGGCGGACGAGGGCGCGCGCCGCCGGCACCTGGTCGCGCTCGACGGCTGCCGGGTGCGCTGGGCGCGCGTGCGCAGCGTCGACGGCGACCTGGCCACGGTGCGGGTGCGGCCGCTGGAGTGGCACGGACGGCTCCTGGGCTTCGGCGCCCCCCGCGACGAGCGCGTGCAGGCCGCAGTGGACGGCCGCGCGGTGGTCGCGGACCTGCGCGCGGGCGAGTGGGTCGCCGTGCACTGGGGCCGCGTCTGCGAGCGCCTCACCGACCGCCAGGTGCGCATGCTGCTCTCCTACACGGTCAAGGCCCTTGCGTTGGTGCCGGCGCTCACCGGAGGCGGCTGAGATGGACGCGACCGCCCTGCGCTCCACGGCGCTGGCCGCGCTGGACCGGCGCGACGCGGCCGGCCACGCCCTCGCCGGCAGCGCCGCGGCGGTCGCGCAGGCCTGCCACGCGATGGCGGAGCGGTTCCACAGCGGCGGCAAGCTCCTCGTGTTCGGAACCGGCGGCGCCTGCGCGGACGCCCAGCACGTCGCGGTGGAGTTCGTGCACCCCGTGATCGTCGGCAAGCGCGCGCTGCCCGCCCTGGCGCTGACCGGTGACGTCGCGACCCTGTCGGGCGTCGCGACCACCGAAGGATGGGACGACGTCTTCGCCCACCAGCTGCGCCACCTGGGCGCGCCGGCCGACATCGCGCTGGGGATCTGCGCGCGGCCGCGGTGCGGCCCGGTCCTGCGCGGCCTGGAGGTGGCGCACGCGCTGGGCATGGCCACGATCGCGCTCGCGGCAGGGACGTGCGCGCCCATGGTCGGCTCGCCGGCGATCGGGCACCTGCTGACGGCCACGTCCGACGACCCGCTGGTGACCAAGGAGGTGCAGGTGACGACCTACCACGTGCTGTGGGAGCTCGTGCACGTGTTCCTCGAGCAGCCGGGCCTCATGGGACCCGAGGTGCTGCGTTGACGCGCCCGCTGCCGCTGGTGCCGATCTCGGCGCAGGCCGAGCGGCTGCGCCTGGAGGCTCTGGCGTGCGACGTGGACCACCACTGCATCACGTGCGGCGACGAGGCCGTGGAGGTGGTGGTGATGGAGCTGCTGGCCGACGGCCTCGCGCTGGTCGACACGGGGACCGACAAGGGCGGGGAGGTCGTGAGCGTCGCGCTGGTCGAGGCGCGCGTGGGTGACAGCGTCCTGGTGCACGCCAAGGAGGCGCTCGCGGTGGTGGCGCCGTGACGCAGAGCGCGCGCGAGCCGGGCCCAGGCCATGCTGCGCGGCGGCGGCAAGGAGGGCATCGCCGCGCTCTACCCGTTCCTGTACTCCGACTCCTCCGACCTGGAGCACGTGCTGGAGGAGACCCGCCGCTCCACGGTCGCCAAGGCCGAGGAGATCGTGGCGCTGCGGCGCACGGTCTGGGAGCAGGACGGCGAGCGGCTCATCGCGTGCGCGCTGGACATGGCCAGGCGCTTCGTCGCCGGCGCCCGGCTGCTGACGTTCGGCAACGGCGGCTCGTCGACCGACGCGCAGGCAGTGGCCGGCATGTTCCTGCACCCCGAGGAAACCGGAGCGCGGTCGCTGCCGGCGCTGGCGCTGACCAACGACGTGGCGGTCATCACCGCGCTGTCCAACGACGTGGGCTTCGACGTGGTGTTCGCGCGGCAGATCGCGGCGTGGGGGCGGCCGGGCGACATCGCGCTGGGGCTGTCCACCTCGGGCTCGTCGGGCAATGTGATCGCCGCGTTCGAGGAGGCCAGCCGCCGCGGCCTCGTGACGATCGGCCTGGCTGGCAACAACGGCGGCCAGATGGCGCTGGTCGACACGATCGAGCACCTCTTCGTCGTGCCATCCGCCTCCGTGCACCGCATCCAGGAGGCGCAGACCACGATCTATGACCTGCTGTGGGAGCTCTGCCAGACCGCGTTGACCGCGCCGTAGAGGAGGACACACCGATGTGCCTCGGGATACCCGGCCAGGTGCTGGAGGTCGCGACCGACCACCCGGACCTCGCGAAGGTCGATGTCAGCGGCGTGCGCCGCAAGATCAACATCGGGCTGCTCACCGACGAGGTGCTGGTGCCCGGCGACTGGATCCTCATCCACGTCGGGTTCGCGCTGGCCAAGATCGACGAGCAGGAGGCAGCCCACGCCCTGCAGATGCTCAAGGGCATGGGGCAGGCCTACACCGACGAGCTGCTGGCGCTGCGCGACTCCGAAGCGCACCGCGACGGGGCGCCCGCGCCGGAGCCGGTCAGCGTCGTCCCGGAGGGCGGGGGATGAAGTTCGTCGACGAGTTCCGCGACGCCGAGATCGCCCGGGCGCTCGCGGTCAGGATCGCCGAGCTCTGCGAGCCCGACCGCCGCTACAAGATCATGGAGGTCTGCGGCGGGCACACCCACACGATCTACAAGCACGGGCTCGAGGACTACCTGCCGGAGTCGGTGCAGCTCGTGCACGGCCCCGGCTGCCCGGTGTGCGTGATCCCGATGGGGCGCGTCGACGACGCGATCTGGATCGCCGAGCAGACCGACGTGATCATGACCTCGTTCGGCGACATGATGCGGGTGCCCGGCGGCAAGGGCTCGTTCTTTGACGCGATGGCCGCGGGCGCGGACATCCGGATGGTGTACTCGCCGCTGGACGCGCTGCGGATCGCCAAGGCCAACCCCGACAAGCGCGTGGTGTTCTTCGCGATCGGGTTCGAGACCACGGCCCCGTCGACGGCGATGACCGTGCTGCGGGCGGCGGCCGACGGCCTGGAGAACTTCGCGATCTTCTGCAACCACGTGACGATCATCCCGGCGATCAAGGCGATCCTGGACTCGCCCGACCTGCGGCTGGACGGGTTCATCGGCCCCGGGCACGTCTCGACCGTGATCGGCTGCCAGCCGTACTCCTTCATCTCCGAGGACTACGGCAAGCCGATCGTGACCGCGGGGTTCGAGCCGCTGGACATCCTGGAGTCGGTGCGCCAGATCATGGAGCAGCTGGCCCAGGGTCGCGCCGAGGTGGGCAACCAGTACTCGCGGGTGGTGCCGTGGGACGGCAACCGCCGCGCGCTGGAGGTCATCAACGAGGTCATGGAGCTGCGGCCGTACTTCGAGTGGCGCGGCCTGGGCTTCATCTCGCACTCGGCCCTGCAGGTGCGCGAGGCGTACGCGGAGTTCGACGCGGAGCGCATCTTCGACCTGCCGGGTGTGCGCGTCGCCGACCCCAAGGCGTGCCAGTGCGGCGAGGTCCTCAAGGGCGTGCTCAAGCCCTGGGAGTGCAAGGTCTTCGGGACCGCCTGCACGCCCGAGACCCCGATCGGCACCTGCATGGTGTCCTCGGAGGGCGCGTGCGCCGCCTACTACAACTTCGGCCGCTTCACGCGCGAGCGCATCGTCGCGGCCACGAGCGCCTGACGTGTCCACCTTCGCCGAGAAGCGGGCGGGGATGCCGAAGTGGCCGCTGCCGCCGGAGCCCGACACGTCGGAGGAGCCGGCGGTCGCAGGCTGGGCCGAGCAGGCGGTCCGTGACGCCGAGGCGCTGGGCCACCACACCGCGACGCGCGAGGAGGACGTCCTCCACCGCATCGAGCGCGCCCGCGCGCTGCGGCCCAGGATCGCCGAGGACCGCATCACGCTCTCGCACGGCGCGGGCGGCAAGGCGTCGCGCACGCTCACCGAGGCCCTGTTCCTCGAGGCCTTCCACAACCCGCTGCTGGCGCAGCTGGAGGACGGCGCGACGTTCCCCGTGCTGGGCGGGCGCATGGCGCTGACCACGGACTCCTTCGTGGTGTCGCCGATCTTCTTCCCGGGGGGCGACATCGGCGACCTCGCGGTCAACGGCACGGTGAACGACCTGGCGGTCACCGGCGCCCGGCCGCTGCACCTCTCCGCGGCGTTCGTGCTGGAGGAGGGCTTCCCGATCGAGGACCTGCGCCGCGTCGTGGCGTCCATGCGCCGGGCCGCGGACCTGGCCGGGGTCGACATCGTGACCGGCGACACCAAGGTCGTGCCGCGCGGCAAGGCCGACAAGGTCTTCATCACCACCGCGGGTGTGGGGGTGCACGAGCGCGAACTCGTGCTGTCGGCGGGCGCCGCACGGCCCGGCGACGCGGTGATCGTCTCCGGTGACATCGGCCGCCACGGGATCACGGTGATGCTGGCGCGCGGCGACCTCGATATCGAGGCCGACGTGGAGTCCGACACGGCCTCGCTGGCCGGCCTCGTCGACGGCCTGCTCTCGGCGGTAGGTGACGGCGTGCGCTGCCTGCGCGACGCGACACGCGGTGGCGTCGCGACGGTGTGCAACGAGATCGCCGGCTCCTCGGGCGTGGCGCTGGTCCTCGACGAGCAGTCGGTACCCGTCCGCGAGGACGTCACGGGCGCCTGCGAGCTGCTGGGCATCGATCCCTTGTACGTCGCGTGCGAGGGCCGATTGGTGGCCGTGGTCGACGGCGCACGGGCCGAGCAGGCCGTCGCCGCGATGCGCGTGCACCCGGTCGGCGAGGGCGCCGCCGTGATCGGCACGGTCAAGGACGACCCACCGGGGCTCGTCCTGCTCCGCACCTCCTTCGGCGGAACCCGCATCGTCGACCTGCTGGTCGGGGACCCGCTCCCGCGCATCTGTTGACCACGCGGGTCCGCGTCCGCATCACTGGCACCGTTCAGGGTGTGGGATTCCGGCCGTTCGTCTACGGCGTGGCCACGCGGCTGGGGCTGGCCGGCGCGGTCGGCAACGACACGCGCGGCGTGTGGATCGAGGCGGAGGGCACGTCGGACGCGGTCGCCGCGCTGCTGGTCGCCGTGCGCGACGAGGCTCCGCCGCTCGCGGTGGTCGACGACGTCGTTGCCGTCCCCGTCCCCGTCACCGGCGCAGCCGGCTTTGCGATCGCCCAGAGCGCAGCGTCCGGCGCCGTCGCCACGGCCGTCCCCCCCGACACCGCCACCTGCGACGACTGCCTCCGCGAGCTGTGGGACGCGTCAGACCGCCGCCACCTCTACCCGTTCATCAACTGCACGAACTGCGGCCCCCGCCTCACGATCGTCACCGGAATCCCCTACGACCGCCCGCTCACCACCATGGCCGCCTTCCCGATGTGCCCCGCCTGCACCCGCGAGTACGACGACCCCACCAACCGCCGCTTCCACGCCCAACCCACCTGCTGCCCCACCTGCGGCCCCCACCTCACCCTGCGCAGCCCAGACGGCTCCCCCCTCCCCCCGCACCCCCCACCCGACCCGACTGCCCCCACCCCCCACCCCCCACCCGACCCGACCGGGGCCGCCGATCCCCCCCGCCCCGCACCGGACCCGGCCGCCGCCACCATCCATTCGGCACCGGCCGCGGCCGCCCCCACCACCCCCCAACCCCCACCCGACCCGCGCGCCGTCTACGGCCCCTCGACTTCATTCCAGCATTTCCTCGGTATTCCGGGGTTTTCCTGGAATGAGGTCGGGGATGCAGGGGCGGACGTGGCGGCGATCGTGGGGGCCGCGGGTCTGCTGCTCGGTGGGGCGGTGGTCGCGGTCAAGGGGTTGGGGGGGTACCACCTGGCGGCGGTGGCCGATGACGCGGGGGCGGTCGGGCGGTTGCGGGCGCGCAAGCACCGGGAGGACAAGCCGTTTGCGGTGATGGTGGGGGATTTGGAGGGGGCGCGGGCGCTGTGCGAGGTCGATGCGGTGGCGGAGGCGGAGCTCACGGGGCCGCGGCGGCCGATCGTGCTGCTGCCGCGGCGGGTGGGGGCGGCGGTCGCGGAGGGGGTCGCGCCAGGTGCGCACGAGCTCGGCGTGATGCTGCCGTACACGCCGCTGCACCACCTGCTGCTCGCGGCGGTGGGGCGGCCGCTGGTGATGACGAGCGGCAACGTGTCCGACGAGCCGATCGCCTACCGCGACGAGGAGGCGGCGGAGCGACTGGCCGCGATCGCCGATGCGTTCCTCGTGCACGACCGGCCGATCCACACGCGCGTCGACGACTCGGTGGTGCGGGTCGTGCGCGGGGCGGTGCAGCCGGTGCGGCGGTCGCGGGGGTACGTGCCGGGGCCGCTGCGGCTGCCGGTCGCGGCGGCACGGCCGGTGCTGGCGGTGGGCGCGGAGCTCAAGTCGACGTTCTGCCTCGTGCGGGGTGACACGGCGGTGGTGTCTCACCACATCGGGGATCTGGAGAACCTGGAGACCTACCGCGCCTTTGTCGAGGGCATCGCGCTGCTGGGAGCGCTGGTCGACGTCGAGCCCGAGGTTGTGGCGCACGACCTGCACCCGGAGTACCTGTCGACGAAGTACGCGCGGGAGGTGGCCGGCGTCGACCTGGTCGGCGTGCAGCATCACCACGCGCACATCGCGTCGTGCCTGGCGGACAACGGCGAGACCGGCCCCGTGATCGGCGTCGCGTTCGACGGCCTCGGCTACGGGCTCGACGGCACCCTCTGGGGTGGCGAGTGGCTGGTCGCCGACCTCCACGGCTTCACCCGCGCGGGCCACCTGGAGGCCGTGCCGCTCCCCGGCGGCACTTCCGCGATCCGCCAGCCCTGGCGCATGGCGGTCGCCTACCTGGAGGCAGCCGGCCTGGCCGATGCCGCGCTCCCCATCGCCGACCGCCACGAGGCGGACTGGCCCCGCGTCCGTGCCGTGGCCCGCAGCGTCCTCACCCCAGCCACCTCCAGCGTCGGCCGCCTCTACGACGCGGTCGCCGCCATCCTCGACCTCTGCGACGAGGTCACCTACGAAGGCCAGGCCGCGATCGCGCTGGAGCGCACCGCCGACCTCACCGACCGCGGCGCCTACCCGGCCGAGCTGTGCGCCGACTCCAGCGTCCCGCCACACCCCATCCCGCGGCCCGGACCCCCTCCGGCGTCCGCATCGACCCTGCCCCAGGCTGGGGCGTTCCAAGTTCGTGGTGCCGATCTGCTCGCGTCGGTGGTGGAGGACGTGCGGGTGGGGGTCGAGAGGGGGACCATCGCGGCGCGATTCCATGCCGGGGTGGCCGCCGCCGTCGTCAAGGGCTGTGAGCGGGTGCGGGAGGCGACCGGGATCGCAAGCGTGGCGCTCTCGGGCGGGGTCTTCCAGAACGTGCTGCTGGTCTCGCAGGTCGTGCCCGGCCTCGAGGGCGTGGGCTTCACGGTGCTGACGCACCGGCGGGTGCCGTGCAACGACGGGGGGATCAGTTTCGGGCAGGCCGCGGTCGCGGCCGCCTGCTCCGGGTCGGCCCAGGGCTGACCGCCTATCCTCGGCCTGTGGCGGAGCTCCCCCTCCTCTGGGTGACCGCTGGACTCTCGTGCGACGGTGACTCGATCGCACTGACGGCGGCGACGCAACCCAGCCTGGAGGACCTGGTCCTGGGTCGGCTCCCCGGCGTGCCCAAGTTGCGGCTGTACCACCCGACGCTCGCCCTCGAGGTCGGCGACGCGTTCCTCGAGGTCTTTCGGCTGGCCGCGGCTGGCGAGCTGGAGCACTTCGTGCTGGTCGTCGAGGGCTCGATCCCGGACGAGGAACGCAGCGGCGACGGCTGCTTCGCCGGGCTGGGCACCGACCACGCGACCGGGCAGCCGATCCCGACCACGCGCTGGGTGTCCGAGCTGGCCGCGCGCGCCGACGTGGTCGTGGCGATGGGCAGCTGCGCGGCGTACGGCGGGATCCACGCGATGCTCGGCAACCCCACGGGGGCGATGGGCCTGGAGGACCACCTCGGCCGCGGGTGGCGGTCGCGGCTGGGCGTGCCGATCGTCAACCTCGGCGGCTGCCCGGTGCGCCCCGACAACATCACCGAAACGCTGCTGTACCTGCTGCGCATGAGCGCGGGCACTGTCCCCACGATCCCGCTGGACGACATTGGGCGCCCCGCGTGGCTCTTCAGCCAGACTCTGCACGAGAGCTGCGACCGCGGCGGGTACTACGAGCAAGGCGACTTCGCGACCGCGTACGGCTCGCCGCGCTGCATCGTGAAGCTGGGGTGCTGGGGCCCCGTTACCGAGTGCAACGTCGGCAAGCACGGCTGGATGGGCGGCGTCGGCGGCTGCGCCAACGTCGGTGGTGTCTGCATCGGCTGCACGATGCCCGGCTTTCCCGACCGCTTCCTGCCGTTCCTGGACGAGCCCCCCGGAGCCAAGATGTCCTCCAGCGCGGTGCTGCTGTATGGGCGCACGGTGCGCGCCCTGCGCAACGTCACGAGGGCCTCCCTGCGCATCGAGCCCGAGTGGCGGGGTCCCAAGCGGCCATGAGCGAGCTGGTCGAGAAGACGTGGGACCCGATCACCCGCATCGTCGGCAGCCTCGGCATCCACACCAAGATCGACTTCGACCAGCGCGTCGTGCGTGAATGCCGCAGCACCTCCTCGATCTTCCGCGGCTTCTCCGTCTTCCTGCGCGGCAAGGACCCGCGCGACGCCGGCACCATCACCAGCCGTATTTGCGGTATCTGCGGGGACAACCACGCGACCTGCGCGATGTACGCGCAGAACATGGCGTTCGGCGTCGCAACCCCTCCGCTGGGCGAGTGGATCATCAACCTCGCCGAGGCCGCGGAGTACATGTTCGACCACAACCTCTACCAGGACAACCTCGTCGCGGTCGACTTCTGCGAGCGCCTCGTGAAGGAGACCAACCCTTCGGTCCTGCACCGGGCCGAGCACACTCCCGCACCGCACGCCGAGCAGCACGGCTTCCGCACGATCGCCGACATCATGAGGGCGTTCAACCCGTTCGAGGGGGAGCTCTACGCCGAGTCGCTGCGCATGAGCCGCGTCACCCGCGAGATGTTCAGCCTCATGGGCGGCCGCCACGCCCACCCCTCGACGTTCTACCCGGGTGGCGTCGGGACCACGCCCAGCGTGCAGCTCTTCGACGCGTACCTCGTGCGCCTCGTCACCTACGCGGACTGGCTGCGACGCGCCCTACCCGTGCACGACGACCTGTTCGACTTCTTCTACGAGGCCCTGCCCGGCTACGAGGAGGTCGGCCGCCGCCGCGTGCTGCTGGGCTGCTGGGGTGCCTGGCAGGACCCCGACCGCTGCGACCACCGCTACGAGACGATGGCCCAGTGGGGCCGCGCGATGTACGTGACCCCGGGCGTGATCGTCGACGGCGAGCTCGTCACCACAGACCTGGTGGAGATCAACCTCGGCATCCGGATCCTGCTGGGCAGCTCGTTCTACGAGGAGTGGGGCGACCGCGCCGAGTTCGTCACCCACGACCCGCTGGGCAACCCCGTCGACCCCCGCCATCCCTGGAACCAGACCACGATCCCCGCACCGCAGGCCCGCGACTTCTCCGACAAGTACTCATGGGTGATGGCGCCGCGCTGGTACGACCGGCGCAGCGGCCAGCACCTGGCGTTGGACACGGGCGGCGGCGCGCTGGCGCGGCTGTGGACGACGGCGCTGGCGGGAGCGGTGGACACGCCCTACGTGAAGGCCACCGGGGGCGGCGTGAGGATCACCTTGCCCGGCAACCATGAGACGACCTTCACATGGCGGCCACCCCGGTGGTCCAACGCGCTGGAGCGCGACCGCGCCCGCACCTACTTCCAGGCCTACAGCGCCGCGATGGCCTTCCACTTCGTCGATCGTGCGCTGGCCGAGCTGTATGCCGGCAACCTCGAGGTCTCGGTGCCCTTCACGGTGCCCGAGGAGGCCATCGGCTGCGGCTTCCACGAGGCCGTGCGCGGCCTGCTGTCGCACCACCTGGTGATCCGCGAGGGCAAGATCGCCAACTACCACCCCTACCCGCCGACCACCTGGAACGCCTCCCCGCGTGACCGTGACGGCGTGCCGGGTGCCTACGAGGATGCGATCGAGGGAACCCCGCTGTTCGAGGAGAACGGCCCCGACGACTTCCAGGGCATCGACGTCATGCGCACGGTGCGCAGCTTCGACCCCTGCCTGCCCTGCGGTGTGCACCTCTACACGGGCGGTGGCCGGGTCGTCGAGCGGCGGCATACCCCGTTCGGGACCAGCTAGCCCGATGGACGACCTGGCGGGGCTGGAGGAGCAGCTGGCCCAGCTCGCCGCGGGCGGGCAGGAGGCGGCCGACGTCATCACCGCCCTCGCGCGCGCCATCTTCCCCGAGGGGAAGGGGTTCGGCGATCCACGCCGCACGCTCTGGCCGGAGGGCAAGGGCAGCGCGAACGGGACCGCGCCGGAGCGCCTTGAGGCCCGGCTCCGCCGCAGCGAGGCGCGGCTGCGCACGCTCGTCGAGCAGCTGCCTGCCGTCGTGTTCCTGGCGTCCCTGGGCGAGGACGAGGGCAACGAGGTGTACGTCAGCCCGCAGGTCGAGTCGCTGCTGGGCTTCTCGCAGGAGGAATGGCTGGCGAACCCGCTGCTGTGGTACTCCCAGCTGCACCCCGGCGACCACGACACCGTGATCGAGGCGTTCACACGCGGCGTCCAGACCGGTGAGCCGTTCCGCGCCGAGGTGAGGTTCTTCGCCCGCGACGGCCGCGAGGTGTGGATCCTGGGTGAGGCCCAGCTGATCCGTGACGAACACGGGCGCCCCGAGTACTTCCAGGGCGTGGGCTTCGACATCACGGCCTCGAAGGTCGCGGCAGAGCTGGCCGCGCAGGCAGAGCGTGCCAAGGCCGAGGCCGCCCAGCTGCGAGCGACCGCGCTGGTCGCCAGCAACTCCGAGCTCCGGCGCTTGAACGAGGACCTGCAGCTCGCCAAGGCGCGGGCCGAGGAAGCCGCGGCCGCGCGCACGACGTTCCTCGCAACGATGAGCCACGAGCTGCGGACCCCCATGAACTCGGTGATCGTGCTGTCCAACCTGCTGGAGGACACCGACCTGGGGCTCGCCCAGCGCGACATGGTGCGCCGGCTGCGGCACGCAGCCGACCACCTGCTCAGCCTGATCAACGACATCCTCGACTTCAGCCGCCTGCGGGCGGGGCGTGTCGACCTCAACTTGCGCTCGTTTCGGCTGCAGGACTGGCTGGAGGACACGCTCGAGATCGTGGCGCCGCACGCCGCCGAGAAGGACCTCGGCCTGCGCTGGCAGATGGCGGGTACCGTCCCGCGGGTCATCACCGCCGACGATGGCCGGCTGCGGCAGGTGCTGCTCAACGTCCTCAGCAACGCCGTCCGCTTCACGCACACCGGCGACGTCGAGGTGACGGTCAGCGCGCGGCCGCTAGGCGCCGGCCGCGCGGAGGTGACATGCGCCGTGCGGGACACCGGTGTCGGGATCGCCCCGGACCAGCTGGCTGGGCTCTTCGACGAGTTCAGCCAGGCCCACGGCGGCATCGCGCGCGAGTACGGCGGCACCGGCTTAGGGCTGGCGATCTCCAAGTCTCTGGTCGAGCTCATGGGCGGGCGCATCGGGGTCGAGAGCGTCCCGAGCAGGGGGTCGACCTTCACGTTCACGTTCGAGTGCCAGGCGGATGGCGCGCTGCCGCGCCGGGCCTCCGTGACGTCGCTGCACGGCCGCAGCCTGCTGGTGGTGGACGACCGTCAGGCCGACTGCGACCTCATGGCCGCGCTGGCCCGGGGCTGGGGCATGGACGTGACGGGCACCACCCAGCCGGAGCAGGCGCTGGAGTGGATCCGCGACGGGCGCCGCTTCGACCTCGTGGTCTTGGACTACAAGATGCCCGGGATGAACGGGGCGGAGCTCGCGAACCGCATCGTCGAGGTCGTCGGAGACGGCCAGCTCCCTGCCTTGATGGTGACGGCGTTCGCCGTGGACGGTCCGGAGCTGCGTGGGCTGGCGCCCTTCTCGGCCCTGCTGCCCAAGCCGGTCCGCCGGGCCGAGCTGCGCACGGCGTTCGAAGACGTCCTCTTCCCGGTCACCAAGCGCGCGGAGCTGGCACGCGCGGACGAGGACCTGCCGCCCCTGCGGATCCTGGTCGCCGAGGACAACCTCATGAACCAGGAGGTCCTCCTCATGCTGCTCAACGCGATGGGGTACCACGCAGACGTGGTCGAGGACGGTGCGGCCGCGGCCCAGGCGGTTGCGCTTACGGAGTACGACCTGGTGTTGATGGACCTGGCAATGCCCGGGACCGACGGGCTCACCGCCACCCGGCTGATCCGCTCACGTCGAGACGCGCCGCGCCAGCCCGCGATCGTCGCGCTGACCGCCCACGCCTTGCCGGGTGATCGGGAGCGCTGTATGGAGGCGGGGATGGACGACTACGTCACCAAGCCGATCGATCGCCGAGAGCTGCGGCGCGTTCTGGCCAGTGTCGGCAGCGGCCAGCCGGCAGAGCTGTCGGTCGTGGTGACGAAACCCGCGCGTGCTCCGGCCTTCGATGACACCGTGCCCGCGCAGCTGGTGAGCGACCTCGGCGCCGAGACGGTGGCGCGGCTCGTCGAGGTGTTCCGCAGCAACGCCATCGAGCTGCAGAGCGCGTTCGCCGCGGCGGTGAGGACCGGAGCCGATCTGGCCAGCCTCGGCGCCGCCAGGGACGACCTGGCCGCGGCCGTCACCGAGACGCTGACCTGGCTGGCGAGGGCGGGCGCTCCCGCCTCCTAGTCGCGGGCGTTCGGCAGTGGGCCGTCGCCCGGGAGCTCCAGCATCCGGTCGAGAGCAACCTTCGCCCAGCGGCGCGTCTCGGGGTCGACCACGATCGGGTTGACGATGTGGCCGTCGACCAGCTCCTCGAGCGCCCACACGAGATGGGGCAGGTCGATGCGGCGCATCGTCGCGCAGAAGCAGACGCGCTCGTTGAGGAACGTGATGCTCTGGTCGGGGTGCTCGTGGGCGAGGCGGCCGACGAGGTTGAGCTCCGTGCCGATCGCCCACTTCGTGCCGGGGCGGGCGCGGCGGACCTGGTCGATGATGTACTCCGTCGAGCCGACCAGGTCGGCCTGTGTGACGACCTCGTGGCGGCACTCGGGGTGGACGAGGATCCGCACGTCGGGGATGCGGGCGCGGGCGGACGCGACGTGGTCGGCGGTGAAGGTGCCGTGGACCGAGCAGTGGCCCTTCCACAAGACGACCTTGGCGTCGCGCAGCTCGTCGGGCGCCAGCCCGCCGCCGGGCTGGTGTGGGTCGTAGACGACGCAG
The DNA here is from genome assembly GCA_963829805.1 of Euzebyaceae bacterium. Taxonomy (GTDB): domain Bacteria; phylum Actinomycetota; class Nitriliruptoria; order Euzebyales; family Egibacteraceae; genus CAWHJR01. The sequence goes on along the minus strand of CAWHJR010000002.1, from coordinate 3,707,267 downwards.
TCGTCCAGCGACAGGCCCAGCTCGAGGACGGCGGTGTTGCGCCCCAGGTGCTGGTCGGGGAGGAAGAGCACCTGGCGGCCCTGCTCGAAGGCCCAGCGCATCGCCCGGACGGCGTTGGAGCTGGTGCACACGGCGCCGCCGTGGCGCCCGGTGAACGCCTTGATCGCGGCGGTGGAGTTCATGTACGTGAGCGGCACGGTGGCGCCGGGGCCGGCGCCGACGTCGTCGAGGTCCGCCCAGGAGCTCTCCACCTGCGAGATCTCGGCCATGTCGGCCATCGAGCAGCCGGCCGCCATGTCCGGCAGGATCACGTGGACGCCGGGATCGGTGAGGATGTCGGCGGTCTCGGCCATGAAGTGCACACCGCAGAAGATGATGTGCGGGGCGCCGTTGCTGACCGCCTCGCGCGCCAGCTTGAAGCTGTCGCCGCGCGCGTCGGCGAACTCGATGACCTCGTCGCGCTGGTAGTGGTGGCCCAGGATGAACACGGAGTCGCCGAGCAGCGCGCGCGCCGTGCGGGCCCGCTCCACCAGGTCGGGATCCGACGGCAGCGGCACGGCGCCGGGGCAGTAGGTCCCGCGCTCGCTGTTGGGGTCGGCCTTGCGGCCCAACAGCAGCAGCGGGGTGCGCTCGGCGGCGTCGAGCAGGGCGGTGGACACGGATGCTCCAGAGAGTTAGTGTCAAACGTACACTTACTACGCGCCCGAAGGATAGCACCCGCCGGCGCGCCGCGCCGGAGTAGCGTCCGGCCGACGTGAAGGTGGTGGTCGCGCCGGACGGCTTCGGGGGGACGCTGTCGGCCGCGGAGGCCGCGGCCGCGATGGCGTCCGGATGGCGCGCGGCACGCCCGGACGACACCGTCGTCACGGTGCCCCTGGCCGACGGCGGCGAGGGCACGCTCGACGTCGTCGTCGCCGCGTTGCCCGCCGCCTCGGTGCACACGGTCGAGGTGGTCGACACGCGCGGGCTCGCGACGCAGGCGCGCTGGCTGGCGCTGCCCGACGCGCGTGCCCTGGTGGAGGTCGCGGAGGCCATCGGGCTGAACCGGCTCTCGCCCGACGCGCGCGACCCTCTGAAGGCCACGAGCTACGGCGCCGGTCAGCTCATCGCCGCCGCGATCGCGGCCGGCGCGCGCGAGGTCGTCGTCGGGCTCGGCGGCAGCGCCACGAACGACGGCGGCGTGGGGGCCCTGATCGCCCTGGGGTTCCGCCTGCTGCGCGCGGACGGCAACGGGGTCCGCGTGGGCGGTCACTGGGTGGCCACGCTCGACCGCATCGAGCGTGGCTCGGCAACGCTCGGACTACGGGTGGTGCTCGCCGCGGACGTGGACAACCCGCTGCTCGGGGAGCGCGGGGCCACCGCGGTGTTCGGGCCGCAGAAGGGGGCGGACGCCGCGGCGGTGGGGGAGCTGGAGGCGGCGTTGGCGCACCTGGCCGACGTCGTCGAGCGCGACGTCCCCGGCGGGCCCTGGCGGGACCGGCCGGGGGCCGGAGCGGCCGGCGGTCTCGGGTTCGCGCTCATGGCGTTCCTCGCCGCGGAGATCCGCAGCGGGGCGGCCGTCGTCGCCGAGCTCGTCGGGCTCGACGCGGCGCTCGAGGGCGCCGACGTCGCCGTCACCGGCGAAGGCTCGCTGGACGCGCAGACCGCGTCCGGCAAGGTCGTCGCACACGTCGCTGCGCAGGCGCGCGCCGCGGGAGCCCGCGTGCTCGCCATCGCCGGCCGCGTCTCCCGGGAGGGCGCCGCCCTGGTCGACGACGCCGAGGCGCTCGGCCCCGACGGTCCGACGCGCGCTGCCGAAGAGGTCGCGGCCGCCGCCAGCCGCCTGGCCGCCCGCCAGACTGGCGGCCCATGACCGAGCTCCAGGACACGACCCAGCCCGTCCCCGCCGCGCTGCAGCGGCTGCTCGCGGCGGCCGAAGCGCTCGGGGTCGAGGTGGCATGGCGGCGGTTCCCCGAGGGCACGCGGACCGCGGCGGACGCGGCGGCGGCGATCGGCTGCGACGTCGCCGCGATCGTGAAGTCGATCGTGCTGATGAGCGACCAGGGTCCGCTGCTGGTGCTGACCAGCGGGCGCAACCGGGTGGACTACGGCAAGGCGGGCGCTGCGGCGGGCCGCACCGGCGTGCGCCGCGCCGGCGCCGACGAGGCCCGCGCCGCGACCGGCTTTGCGATCGGCGGCACACCGCCGTTCGGGCACCCCGAGCCGGTGGCGACGCTGTGCGACCGCGATCTGCTCGCGCACGACCCGGTCTGGGCGGCCGCCGGCACGCCCGACGGCGTCTTCCCGATCGCGGCCGAGCGACTCGTCGCGGTGACCCACGCGCAGGTCGCGGACGTGGCCGAGAGCTGACCCCTCCGGGTAGGATGGTCGCCATGACCGACGTCGTCACGACCACGCCCACCACTGTGATCAGCCTCACCGACAAGGCCTCGGCCAAGGTGCGGGAGCTCATGGCGCTGGAGGAGGACGCGCAGTCGATCAGCCTGCGCATCGCGGTGCAGCCGGGCGGCTGCGCGGGCATGCGCTACGCGCTGTACTTCGACGACCGCCAGCTGGACGGGGACGTTGTCGAGGACGTCAACGGCGTGCCGGTGCGCGTCGACAAGATGTCCACCCCGTACCTGCGCGGCACGGTGATCGACTGGGTCGACAGCCTCCAGGGCGCCGGCTTCAACATCGAGAACCCCAACGCGCAGTCCGCGTGCGCGTGCGGCGACAGCTTCCACTGACCAGCCTCCGCGGCACCTGAGAGCCCGGCCCTCGGCGTTCGGCCGGGGGTCTTCGCATGCGCAGGCCCCTTATTGGAAAGCCTCCTGAGCAGCCACGAGCCAGGGAGGTGCGCACATGGCGTCTGCAGCGCCGGCGACCGCCGGCGAAGTGCAGGACTACAAGCTGGGCAAGGTGATCGTCGCATCCTCGGTCGGGACGCTGATCGAGTGGTACGACTTCTATATCTTCGGGAGCCTCGCGGCGATCCTGGCGACGCTCTTCTACCCGCAGGGCAACGCGACCGCCGCGCTCCTGGCGACGCTCGCGACGTTCGCCACCGGCTTCGTCGTACGGCCGTTCGGAGCCGCGTTCTTCGGGCGTATCGGCGACCTCGTCGGCCGCAAGTTCACGTTCCTCATGACCATCTCGCTGATGGGCGGCGCGACGTTTGTGATCGGCCTCCTGCCGACCTACGAGAGCATCGGCATCGCAGCGCCGATCATCCTCGTGCTGCTGCGGCTCCTCCAGGGCCTGGCCCTCGGCGGCGAGTACGGCGGCGCGGCGATCTACGTCGCGGAGCACGCCCCGGACCGCCGGCGCGGCTTCTTCACGTCGTTCATCCAGACGACCGCGACCTTGGGGCTCCTGCTCTCGCTGGGCGTGATCCTCGCCGTGCGCACCATCATCGGCGTCGAGGCGTTCGAGACCTGGGGCTGGCGCATCCCCTTCCTGCTGTCGGGCCTGCTCCTCGGCGTCGCGCTGTGGATCCGCTTCTCGCTGAAGGAGACCCCGCTCTTCGCCAAGCTCAAGGCGGCCGGCAAGACCTCGACGAAGCCGCTGAAGGACGCGTTCGCCGGCGGGCGCTGGAAGCTCATGGCGCTGGCGCTGTTCGGCGCAACGGCCGGTCAGGGCGTGATCTGGTACACGGGCCAGTTCTACGCGCTGTTCTTCATGCAGAACGTGCTGCACGTCGATCTCGCGACATCCAGCCTCGTCGTCGGCGCCGCGATCGTGCTGGGCACGCCGTTCTTCCTCGTGTTCGGCGCGCTGTCGGACCGGATCGGCCGCAAGCGCATCATCCTCACGGGATGCGTGCTGGGCGTGCTGACCTACATCCCGCTGTTCCGCGCGATGACCGGCCTGGTGTCCCAGACCGGCGGCGACGACCCTGTCGGGACGATCACCAACATCCCGCTGATGATCCTCATCATCACCGTGATGGTGCTCTACGTGACGATGGTCTACGGGCCGATCGCCGCGTTCCTGGTCGAGCTCTTCCCCGGCAACATCCGCTACACGTCGCTCTCGCTGCCGTACCACATCGGCAACGGGGTCTTCGGCGGCCTGGTGCCTTTCATCGCCGCGGCGATCGTGGCGTCGACGGGCAACAACTACGCCGGGCTCATCTATCCGATCAGCGTCGCCGTCGTGACCGTGATCGTCGGCAGCTTCTTCCTGCGCGAGACCTACACGACGCGCATCTACGAGGAGGTCGGCGTCCTTGCCGAGCCGACCCCCGACCGCGAGATCACCCAGCCCGAGGCCCGCACCCGCGAGTCCGCGAGAGGGTGATCGCACGCCGACTGCCGCGGTGGCCGTGCGCTGAGGCGACGACCACCGCGGCGTCGGCTGGACCGTGGGCGGCTGAGCCGGGCTAGGCTGCGCGCATGCTCGCCCACCTGTCGATCCAGGTCGCGGACGTGCAGGCGAGTGCCGCCTTCTACGACGCGGTGCTCGCGCCGCTGGGCGGCAGGCGCATCCTCGACTTCGGGCAGGTGATCGGGTACGGCGGGCCCGACGGCATGCCGGACTTCTGGATCGGGCCGGTCACGACGCACCACCCGACCGACGTCCACATCGCGTTCGACGCGCCGGACCGCACCGCCGTGCTGGCCTTCCGCGACACCGCGGTGGAGCGCGGAGCAGAGCTGCTCCACGACGCGCGCGTCTGGCCCGAGTACCACCCCACCTACTTCGGCGCCTTCGTCCGCGACCCCGACGGCCACAACATCGAGGCGGTCTGCCACACCCCCGACGACCCTAGCGGACCCGGCGGACCCTGAACCACCAGGCCCCACTTTCCTCGGTGACCTCGACCAGCTCCTGGCTGCGCATCCGGCACCACACGGGGATGTCGACCTTGGCCCCGAGGTCGTCGGAGAGCACGAGGACCTCGTCGCCGACCGCGACCGTGCCGATCGCGCGGGCCAGCTCGATCACCGGGATCGGGCACGGGCGGCCGAGCGCATCGACGACCAGGGCACCATCCACGCATCGAGGCTAGCCGGACGGTATCGGCCCGATGGGCTTGGTACTTCGGGATGAGACACGCTAAGGTTCGCGCGCCCCGAAGCACGGGTGACCCGCGGGAGGGACCCGGGTCTCCGACGGGAAACAACGATTGGGAGGGTTATGACATCTGCACAGAGCCGTGCGGGGTCACCAGCGGTGCGCCGGAGTGCCGGCGTCCTCGCAGCGGTGCTCCTGCTCACCATGCTGGTATCGTCCGCCGCTTCCGCCGCACCGAGCGCCAATGCGTGCGGCCGCCGCAACAACAACACCCCCGCCTCTCTGCTGGAGTGCGTCTCTGCCGCTGGTGTCCTCGAACACCAGGCCGCCTTCCAGGCGATCGCTGACGCCAACGGCGGGAATCGCGCCGCAGGCGAGCCCGGGTACGAGGCGAGCGTCGACTACGTGGTCGGCGAGCTCGAGGCCGCGGGCTGGGCGGTCGAGGTCGATCCGTTCGAGTTTGAGTACAGCAACGCGATCCTGGAGCAGCTGACGCCCGTCGCCGCGGAGTACGCGACCGGACCGTTCACCGGCACCGGCGACGGCGACGTGACCGGCAACGTCATCCCGGTCGACATCATGTTGGAACCTCCGCGGGCCAGCACGAGCGGCTGTGAGGATTCCGACTTCGCGGGGCTGGACTTCAGCGGCGCCAACGACATCGCGCTGATCCAGCGCGGGACGTGCACCTTCGGGATCAAGGCCCTCAACGCCGAGGAGGCCGGCGCCGAGGCGGTCATCATCTTCAACCAGGGCAACGACCCGACCCGCGAGGGTCTGATCGTCGGCACGCTCCTCCCCGACGGCGCGACGGTGACGATCCCCGTGGTCGGGGCGAGCTTCGCCGACGGGGTCGCGCTCGCGCAGCCCGGCTCGACCGCCCATGTCCTGGCGGTCGTGGAGATCCGGACGAGCTGGAACGTCATCGCTGAGCTGGAAGGCCGCAACACGGACAACGTCGTGATGGCCGGCGCGCACCTGGACTCCGTCCAGGCGGGGCCTGGGATCAACGACAACGGCTCAGGGTCCGCAGCGCTGCTCGAGATCGCCGAGGCCCTGTCCAAGCTCAAGCCGCGAGAACACCCTGCGGTTTGCCTGGTGGGGTGCTGAGGAGAGCGGCCTGGTCGGCTCGACCGACTGGGTGGACACCCGCACGCCCGAGGAGCTCGAGGAGATCGCGCTCTACCTCAACTTCGACATGGTCGGGTCGCCCAACTTCATCTGGATGGTGTACGACGGCGACGAGTCGGGCTTCGAGGCACCCGTGCCGGTCCCTGAGGGCTCGATCGCGATCGAGGACCAGTTCGAGTCGATCTACACCTACCTCGGCGCACCCTACGACGACGCCGAGTTCTCCGGCCGCAGCGACTACCAGGCCTTCATCGAGGCCGGCATCGCGTCGGGTGGCCTGTTCACCGGTGCGGAGGTCATCAAGACCGAGGAGCAGGTGGCGATCTGGGGCGGCACGGCCGGGGAGCAGTACGACCCCTGCTACCACCAGGCGTGCGACGCGCTGCCGGAGGCCCACAACGCCGAGGCGCTCGAGGTCAACGTCGACGTCATCGCGCTGGCGATCCTCAACTACGCCTACTCGACGGAGAGCGTGAACGGCGTGCCCGGGCGTGCTGTGCCCGGTGCGATCGCGCTGCCGGCACCCGCAGGCCCCGAAGGCACCAACGCCGGCGGCGGCTTCCAGCACCCCGACGCGAGCTAGACCGCTTCACAACCCAGCCCTGAGGTCGGCGACCACCGCCGTGAACGCGGCGGTGAACCGCTGGAGGTCCAGCTCGTCGACCTCGGGGCCGAACGACACGCGCACGTGGCCATGGGTGAGCGCGCCCATGGCCACGAGCACGTGGGAGGGTTCGCCGGCCGTCGAGGCGCACGACGAGCCGCTGTGCACCTGGAAGCCGCGTTCGTCCAGCCCCGCCACCAGCGCCTGGCCCTCGCAGTAGAGCGCCGACACCGCGACCAGGTGCGGCAGCGTCTCGTCCTCGGGCCCGTGGACCTCGAGGTCGCCGACCGCGACGGTCAGCGCCTCGCGCAGGCGCACGCGTAGGGCGTCGGCGCGGGCCGCCTCGACGGCCGCCTCGCCGGACGGGTCCGACGGGGACAGGTGAAGCAGGGTCTCGGCCAGCGCGGCGATCCCCGCGACGTCCTGGAGGCCCGCGCGCCGCCGGCCCTCGCGCTCGTCGCCGGTGAGCAGGCCGCTGAAACGCGCGTCCGGGGACCACGCCAGCGCCCCGACCCCGCGGCCGCCGCCCAGCTTGGCGGCCGAGAACGACAGGAAGTCCGCGCCTAGCGCGGTCAGGTCGACCGGCAGCCGCCCGACGGTCTGGCACGCGTCGACGTGCACCAGGGCGCCCGCCTCGTGCGCCAGCCGCGCCGCCTCCGCCACGGGCTGCACCGTGCCGACCTCGTGGTTGGCGTGCTGGACGTTGACCAGCAGCGCGCCGCCTTCCAGCGCCGCTGCCAGGGCCTCGAGGTCGACGCGTCCGCACTCGTCGACGCGCACGTACTCGTGCGCCAGCCCGGTCGCGTCCGCCGCTGCGTGCACCGCGGAGTGCTCCACGGCGCTCGACAGCACCCGCCCCGGCCGCCGGCGGTTCACCGCCGCCGCGCCCCGCACGGCCAGGTGCACGGCCTCGGTGCCGCCCGACGTGAACGCCAAGCGCTCCGGCGTCGCGCCCAGCGACGTGGCCACGGCCGCCCGCGCCTGCTCCAGCAGGTCGCGCGCGGCGCGTCCGGACGCGTGGGCGCGCGCCGGGTCGCCGAAGCGCTCCTTGGCGAAGCGCGCGTGCGCCGCCAGGGCCGCCGGGTGCCAGGGCGCCGCCGACGCCACGTCCAGGTAGGTCACCGGGGAGGGTCTACCAGCAGAGGCCTCGTAGCATGGCTGCCGGAACCGTTGAGAGCCGAGACGACAAAGACACGGGAATCCCTTGGCCACGAAAACCGTCCAGCGACTGGACACCGTGACGATCCGCTTCGCCGGGGACTCCGGCGACGGCATGCAGCTGACCGGCAGCCGCTTCACGTCGGCCACCGCCGACGTCGGCAACGACCTGGCGACACTGCCGGACTTCCCAGCCGAGATCCGCGCTCCCGCCGGCTCGCTGCCGGGGGTCAGCGGCTTCCAGCTGCACTTCGCCGACCACGACATCCTCACCCCGGGTGACGCGCCCGACGTGCTGGTGGCGATGAACCCCGCGGCGCTGAAGACCAACCTCAAGGACCTGCTGCCGGGCGGGTCGCTGATCGCCAACGTCGACGCGTTCACGCGCGGGAACCTCAAGAAGGCGGGGTACGAGGCCAACCCGCTGGAAGACGACTCGCTCGACGCCTACCAGCTCTTCAAGGTCCCGATCACGTCGATGACCGTCGCGTCCCTCGAGGAGCACGACATCGGCAACAAGGACAAGCAACGCGCGAAGAACATGTTCGCGCTGGGCCTGATGTCCTTCATGTACAGCCGCCCGACCGAGGGCACCGTCGACTGGCTGCGCCGCCGCTTCGCCAAGACGCCGCTGCTGGCCGAGGCCAACGTCACGGCCTTCAAGGCCGGCTGGGCCTTCGGCGAGACCACCGAGGTCTTCGCCCACCGCTACGAGGTCCGGCCCGCCAAGCTTCCCGCGGGCACCTACCGCCAGATCACCGGCAACGTCGCGCTGGCGTACGGGCTGATCGCCGCGGCGGACCGCGCGGGCCTGCCGTTCTTCCTCGGCGGCTACCCGATCACCCCGGCCAGCGACATCCTCCACGAGCTGTCGCGCCACAAGAACTTCCGCGTGCAGACCATGCAGGCCGAGGACGAGATCGCCGGCATCGGCGCGGCGCTGGGCGCCGCGTTCGCCGGCAACCTCGCCGCGACCGCGACCAGCGGCCCCGGCATCGCGCTGAAGACCGAGACGATCGGCCTGGCGGTCTCCGTCGAGCTCCCGCTGATCGTGCTGAACATCCAGCGCGGCGGGCCCTCGACGGGGCTGCCGACCAAGACCGAGCAGTCCGACCTGCTGCAGGCGATGTTCGGCCGCAACGGCGACACGCCGGTGCCGATCGTCGCCCCGTGCACGCCCGGCGACTGCTTCTTCGCCGCGATCGAGGCCGCCCGCCTCGCGCTCAAGTACCGCACGCCGGTGATCCTGCTTTCTGACGGGTACCTCGCCAACGGCGCGGAGCCGTGGCGCGTGCCGCAGGTCGCCGACGCTGCCCGACCTCTCCGCGCTCGTGGACTTCGCGACGGGTCCCAACTACGGCGAGGAGTTCTGGCCGTACCTGCGCGACCCCGAGACGCTGGCGCGCCCCTGGGCGATCCCCGGCACCCCCGGCCTGGAGCACCGCATCGGCGGCATCGAGAAGGCCGACGGCACCGGGGTGATCTCCTACGACCCCGACAACCACCACCACATGACGCTCGTGCGCCAGGCCAAGGTCGCCGGCATCGCCGACGACATCCCACCGCTGGACGTCGAGGCCGAGGGTGACGAGCGCCTCCTGGTGGTCGGCTGGGGCTCGACCTACGGCCCGATCCGGGCGGCCGTGCGGCGCCTGCGCACCCAGGGCCGCAAGGTCGCGGTCGCGCACTTCCGCCACCTCAACCCGTTTCCGGCCAACACCGGGGCCGTGCTGCAGCGCTTCGAGCGCGTGGTCGTCCCCGAGATGAACACCGGGCAGCTGCGCATGCTGCTGCGCGCCGAGTACCTCGTCGACGCGCACGGCTACAACCGCGTCCGCGGACTGCCTCTGACCTCGACCGAGCTGGCCGAGATGCTCACCGCCCACCTCGACGAGCTCGGGGCCTGACATGACCACGACCCTGCCGATCGCCACCACGCCCCAGTCCAAGAAGGACTACGTCACCGACCAGGAAGTCCGGTGGTGCCCCGGCTGCGGCGACTACGCGATCCTCGCCACGGTCCAGGCCCTCATGCCCGACCTGCAGATCCCGCGCGAGAACGTCGTGTTCGTCAGCGGGATCGGCTGCTCCAGCCGCTTCCCGTACTACATGGACACCTATGGGTTCCACTCCATCCACGGGCGCGCGCCGGCGATCGCCACCGGCATCGCGGCGACCCGCCAGGACCTCAAGGTGTTCGTGATCACCGGCGACGGCGACGGCCTGTCGATCGGCGGCAACCACCTGATCCACGCGCTGCGGCGCAACGCCAACCTCACGATCATCCTCTTCAACAACCAGATCTACGGGCTGACCAAGGGCCAGTACTCGCCCACCAGCGAGGTCGGCAAGGTCACGAAGTCCACGCCGTTCGGCTCCATCGAGACGCCGTTCAACCCTGTGAGCGTGGCACTGGGTGCCGAGGCCACGTTCGTCGCGCGCACCCTGGACACCGAGCGCGAGCACCTCACGATGGTCCTGGACGCCGCGTCGCGCCACCAGGGCGCGGCCTTCGTCGAGGTCTACCAGAACTGCAACATCTTCAACGACGGCGCCTTCGACGTGCTCAAGGACCAGGCCGAGGAGACCCAGATCCGGCTGGAGCACGGCAAGCCCATCCGCTTCGGCAAGGACGGGGCCAGGGGCGTCGCGCTCATCGGCAACGCGCATGCCGCGATCGTCGACGTGGACGCCGTGGGCGAGGACTCCCTGCTCGTGCACGACGCCCACCGCAGCGACCCGTCGCTGGCCTTCATGCTCGCGCGACTGGCCCACGGACCGACCACTCCCACCCCGATCGGCATCTTCCGCCAGGTCGACCGTCCGGTGCACGGCCAGCAGCTGCAGGCCCAGATCCAGGCCGACCTCGACCGCCGCGGCCCCGGAGACCTGCAGGCCCTGCTGACCGGCACGGAGACGTGGACCGTCGCACCGTGAGGATCCTGTTGGTCTCCGGCCACCCGACCGTCTCCGAGCAGGTCCGCAGGGCGCTGCTGGGCCGCGACCACGCCGAGATCGTGGAGGTGTCCACGCCCCAGCGGGCCCTGGCGATGCTGGAGGAGGGCGAGCCCTTCGACATCGTCGTGGGCGACAACGACACCCACCCGGCGGGCGGCATCTTCCTGGCCCGCGGCGTGCGCGACCTCGGCCGCATGGGGCACGCGGTGCCTCCTGTCGTGCTCCTGCTGGCACGCTCGCAGGACGTCTGGCTGGCGAACTGGGCGCAGGCCGACGCGTGGGCGCTCAAGCCGCCGGACCCGTTCGACCTCGCGGAGGCCGTCGACGCCCTGGTCGAGCATCGGCCCGTCCCGCAGCTGCCGGGCTTCGGCAGCGACCCGACGCCCTCGCTCCTGGACGTCGACCACGCCCAGCTCGAGGCTGCCGGCAAGCCCGCCAGCCAGCTCTCCGCCGAGGACCGCGTCGGCGTGCCGGGCAACCCCCACGCCGCACAGCACTGATGGGCCTCGTTGACGCCCTCGCGCGGCTCACGCGGCACGAGGACCTCGACGCGGCCACCAGCGAGGCGGCGCTCGCCACGATCATGCGCGGCGAGGCCACCGCCGCCCAGACCGCGGGGTTCCTCGTCGCGCTGCGCATGAAGGGCGAGACCGCCGCCGAGATGACCGGCCTGGCGCGCACGATGCGCTCCTTCGCGCGCAGGGTCGAGGTCGACGGCCCGCTGCTGGACACCTGCGGGACCGGTGGTGACCGCGCCGGGACGTTCAACGTCTCCACGCTGGCCGCGGTCGTGGCGGCGGCCGCGGGCGTCCCGGTCGCCAAGCACGGCAACCGCGCGGCCAGCGGCCAGTGCGGGTCCGCCGACCTGCTGGAGGCCTGGGGCGTCGCCGTCGACCTGCCTCCGGAGGCGGTCGCCGCCTGCATCGCCGAGCTCGGCATCGGGTTCTGCTACGCGCCGGCCTACCACCCGGCGATGCGGCACGTCGGTCCGATCCGCCGGGAGCTGGGCGTGCCGACCACGTTCAACTTCCTTGGCCCGCTCACCAACCCCGCCGGTGCGCGCCACCAGACCGTGGGCGTGGCCGACGCTGCGATGGCGCCGCGCATGGCCGCCGTGCTGGCGACCTCGACACCGAGCACGCGCTGGTGTTCCGCGGCCAGGACGGCCTGGACGAGCTGACCACCACCGGTCCGTCGCAGGTGTGGGAGGTGCGCGGCGGGGCGGTCGAGGCGTGGACGCTGGATCCGGCCGACCTCGGGCTGGCTCCCGCGACGGTCGCCGACCTGCACGGTGGCGACGTGGCGTCGTGCCGCGGCGTCGCGGACGCGGTGCTGGACGGCAAGGCCGGACCGGCGCGCGACGTCGTCCTCCTGGGCGCCGCCGCCGCGCTCTACGCGGCCGACGCGGTCGCCGACCTGCCGGCGGGCCTGGCACGCGCGGCCGACGCCGTCGACTCCGGCGCGGCCGCCGACCTGCGCGACCGCTGGGTCGCGCGCTCCCGCGAGCTGCTGCCCCCGCCGGCCACCGACTAGGCCCCGGGCGGCCGTGGGCACCTGGTGTCTGAGTGCTTGCGCACGCGGTCGGGTAAGAAGGGCTATGGTTTCGCCTGCCCTACTCCTATCGCGGTAGGAGCCATTGCAGAAGGGCCTGCCTGCCCCGGCGGGTCGACGACGATCCGCGCAGAACCTGGAGGATTGGATGAAGGGACCGAAGCTGGGCCTGTTGGCCCTCCTGGCGGTGTTGGCGCTCGCCGCCGCGGCGTGTGGCACCGGTGACAGCGGTGGCACGGCCACCGAGGATGCTGGCGCGACCGAGGACGCCGCAGCGACCGAGGATGCTGCCGCGACCGAGGACGCCGCAGCGACCGATGACGCGGCAGCGACCGAAGATGCCGCAGCGACCGAAGACGCTGGCGCGACCGAGGCCGCGGCCGGCGGCGGCACGTTCTCGGTCTACATCTGCGAGCCCGAGTCGCTGATCCCCTACAACACCAACGAGACCTGCGGGGCCGAGGTGCTCAACGCCCTCTACTCGCCGCTCGTGGACTACGCGCCGGAGACCAACGAGGCGATCTGGGGCGACGACTGCCCGCGCTGCGTGGCCGCCGACATCACGAGCGAGGACAACGTCACCTTCACGATCACGCTGAAGGAAGGCTGGACGTTCCACGACGGGACGCCGCTGACCGCACAGAACTACGTGGACGGCTGGAACTTCGCGTCCCTGTCGACCAACGCCCAGGGCAACTCCTACTTCTTCGAGGTGGTCGAGGGCTACGCCGACCTGCAGGCCGAGACCAACGACGAGGGCTCGGAGGTGGCGCCGCCCGCAGCCGAAGAGCTGTCGGGGCTGACGGCGGTCGACGACCAGACCATCGAGGTCACGCTCACCGGCCCGCTCTCGAACTTCCCGGTGCGCCTGGGCTACACCGCGTTCTACCCGGCGCACCCGACGCTGCTGGAGGACCCGGAGGGCTTCGTCGAGGCCCCGATCGGCAACGGCCCGTTCCAGATGGAGGGCACGTGGGCGCACGACCAGGAGATCGTGACCACCCGCTACGCCGACTACGGCGGCGCCCCAGCGGCTGCTGAGGGCGTGCGCTTCGCGATCTACGCCGACGTCGCGACCGGGTACAACGACCTGCTGGCCGGCAACCTCGACGTGATGGACTCGCTCCCGCCGGAGCAGCTCACCACCGCGCCCGACACGTTCGGCGACCGCTACATCGAGAGCCCGACGTCGTCGTTCACCTACGTCGGCTTCCCGACCTACGACGAGCGCTTCGCCGACGCGCGGCTGCGCCAGGCGTTCTCGATGGCGATCGACCGCCAGCCGATCATCGACGCGATCTTCAACGGCTCGCGCACCCCGGCCGACGACATGATGTCGCCGACCGTGGGCGGCTACCGCGAGGGCGCCTGCGGCGCCGCCTGCGAGTACGACCCCGAGGCCGCGGCCGCGCTCCTCGAGGAGGCCGGCGGGTTCGAGGGCACCCTGACCCTGTGGTTCAACTCCGGCTCCGGCCACGACCTGTGGATGGAGGCCGTCGGCACCCAGCTGCAGCAGAACCTCGGGATCACCTACGAGTTCGAGGAGCTGCAGTTCGCCGACTACCTCGGCCGCCTCGACAACCAGGAAGGTCACCGGGCCGTTCCGCCTCGGCTGGATCATGGACTACCCGTCGCCCGAGAACTACCTCAAGCCGATCCACGGGACCGGCGGCTCGTCGAACAACACCGGGTACTCCAACCCGGAGGTCGACGACCTCATCACCCAGGGCGACCAGGCCGCGACGATCGACGAGGGCATCGAGTTCTACCAGCAGGCCGATGACCTGATCATCGCCGACATGCCGATCATCCCGATGTGGTTCGGGCTCAACCAGGGCGCCTTCTCCGAGAACGTCGAGGGCGTGCTGATCGACCCGTTCGACCGCGTCAACACGGCCGACATCACGGTCAACGCTTAGGCGAAGCGGTCATGGTGCGTGGGGCGGCCCCGGGAGGGAGCCGCCCCACGGCCATTTTCCGCGGGAACGCTGAGCGCTAAGGTTTCCGACGATGGGCCGCTACCTGATCCGCCGAGTGGTGCAGTTCATCCCCGTCTTCTTCGGGGCGACGTTCCTCATCTACGCGCTGGTGTTCGCCATCCCCGGCGACCCGGTTCGGGCACTGGCCGGCGAGCGCCCGCTGCCTGAATCGGTACAGGCTGAGATCCGCGATCAGTACAACCTCACCGACCCGCTGCTGGTCCAGTACGGCAAGTACATGGGCATCATCGCCGACGAGGACACCGGCGAGCGCAGCGGGGTGCTGCAGCTGGACTTCGGCGAGGACTTCCGCGGCCGTGACGTCAGCGACATCATGGCCGACACCTTCCCCGTGACGCTGCGGCTGGCGATCTTCGCGTTCTTCATCGAGGCGATCATCGGCGGCATCGCGGGCCTGCTGGCGGGCCTGCGCAAGGGCTCCTTCGTCGACAACCTCGTGAAGGTGTCGACGATCTCGGTGATCTCGATCCCGATCTTCGTGCTGGCCTACTCCGCGCAGCTGCTGTTCGGCGTGCGGCTGGGGTGGTTCCCGATCGCCGGCCTCGAGGAGGGCTTGGCGTCCTACATCCTCCCGGCCTTCGTGCTGGCGGCCACGTCGCTGGCCTTCATCGCGCGCCTGCTGCGCACCAGCCTGATCGAGAACTTTCGCGCGGACTACGTGCGCACGGCGACCGCCAAGGGCCTGCCGCGCGGTCGGGTCGTCGGCATCCACATGCTGCGCAACTCGATGATCCCGGTCGTGACGTACCTGGGCGTGGATCTGGGCTCGCTGATGGGCGGCGCGATCGTGACCGAGTCCGTGTTCAACCTGCCCGGCGTCGGACGAGCCACCTATCTGGCGATCGTCAGCCAGGAGGGCACCGTGGTGGTCGGCATCATCACGGCGCTCGTGGTGGTCTTCGTGCTGGCGAGCCTGTTGGTCGACGTGCTGTACGCCGTCATGGACCCGAGGATCCGCTATGAGTGACCTCACGGACCGGCCCACGACCGAGCACCAGTCGGCGTTCACCGGCACTGAGGTCGTCGCCCCGGAGACCGGCCAGGAGATCGAGCCGGTCGGTCGGCGGGCCAGCCTCTGGTCCGACGCCTGGAAGCAGCTGAGGCGCGACAAGCTGTTCATCGTCGCCGGGCTGATCGTGGTGATCTTCGTGCTCATGGCGATCTTCCCCCGGCTGTTCGCCCTGGGCTACGACCCGGAGTTCTCCGACCTTGCCAACAGCGCCGCACGGCCGTGCTGGCTGGACCGGGGGCAAACCGCCTGCGAGGGCCAGAGCGCCTTGGCGCACCCGTTCGGCTGGGACATCCTGGGGCGCGACTACTACGCCCGCGTGATCTACGGCGCGCGCATCTCGATCGGTGTGGGCACCACGGTCACGCTGTTCTCGCTGCTTCTGGCGTTGGTCCTCGGCTCGTCGGCCGGCTTCTACGGCGGCCGCGTCGACGGTGTGCTCTCGCGGATCGCGGACATCTGGTTCGCGATCCCGATCACCCTGGCCGGCATCGCCATCCTGAACATGCTGGGCAACCGCAGCTGGACGCAGGTGTCAATGGTGCTGATCGCGTTCGGCTGGCCGACGATGATGCGCATCGCGAGATCGTCGGTGATCGCCGAGAAGGAACGTGACTACATCGCCGCGGCCCGCGCGCTGGGTGGCTCGGACTGGCGGATCATCTCCAAGCACATCCTGCCCAACTCGCTGGCCCCCGTGATCGTCTACGCGACGATCTACATCGGGATCATCATCTCGGCCGAGGCCACGCTGTCGTTCCTCGGCGTCGGCGTCCAGACACCGGCGATCTCCTGGGGCCTGATGATCAACGTGGCCCAAGACCGCGTGGTCCAGGCACCGCACCTGCTGATCTTCCCGGGTCTCTTCCTGGCGCTCACGGTGTTCGGGTTCATCCTGCTGGGCGACGCCCTGCGGGACGCGCTGGACCCAAAGCTGCGCTGATGTCCGCCCCCGTCGCGGGTGTTGCCGCCACGGCGCGCCCGGAGCTGATCGGCAGCCGTCCGGCCGTGCCCGGCGCGCCGCTGCTGGAGGTCGAGGACCTCACCGTCGAGTTCCGCACGGCCCGCGGCGTGGTCCACGCCGTCAACAGCCTGAGCTACGCGCTGGCCGCCGGGGAGACGCTGGCGATCATGGGTGAGTCCGGGTCGGGCAAGTCGGTCTCCGCCCAGGCGGTCATGGGCATCATCGACACGCCGCCCGGCTTCATCACCAACGGGGCGGTGCGCTTCAAAGGCGTCGACCTGTTCGACCTGCCCGAGGACGAGCGTCGCAAGGTCCGCGGTGCCCGGATCGCGATGATCTTCCAGGACGCGCTGACCGCGCTGAACCCGGTCTTCACGGTCGGCTGGCAGATCGGCGAGATGGTGCGCGAGCACCGCGGAGCCTCCAAGCGCGAGGCCCGCGAGCACGCGATCGAGCTCATGGACCGCGTGCGCATCCCGTCGCCCCGGCAGCGCGTGAATGCGTTCCCGCACGAGTTCTCCGGCGGCATGCGCCAGCGCGTGATGATCGCGATGGCGCTGGCGCTCGACCCCGAAGTGCTGATCGCCGATGAGCCGACCACCGCCCTGGACGTCACGGTCCAGGCCCAGATCATGCACCTGCTGAAGGACCTGCAGGACGAGACGGGGATGGGGCTGATCCTCATCACCCACGACCTGGGCGTGGTGGCCGACGTGTCGGACCGCATCGTGGTGATGTACGCCGGGCGCGTCGTCGAGACGGGCTCTGTGTGGGACGTCTATGCCAACCCGTCGCATCCCTATACCGAAGGGCTGATGGGCTCGATCCCACGCGCCGACCAGAAGGGCGTGCGGCTCAACCCGATCGTGGGGCAGCCACCGGACCTGTCGGCGATCCCCAAGGGGTGCGCGTTCCACCCGCGGTGCCCGCGGGCGCGCCACCCCGACTGCTCGTCGGAGATCCCGCCGCTGGTGCCGGTGCAGATCGAGGGCGTGGCCGAGGAGACAGTGCGCAAGAGCGCCTGCCTGTTCTGGGAGGAGGTGGTCGGCGGTGACGGTGGCCAAGGGTGAGGCGCTCCTGGACGTCGTCAACGTCAGGAAGTACTTCCCGCTCACCCGGGGCGTGCTGTTCAGGAAGCACATCGGCGACGTCAAGGCCGTCGACGACGTCTCGTTCACCCTGCACCGCGGCGAGACCCTGGGACTGGTCGGTGAGTCCGGCTGCGGCAAGTCGACCCTCTCGCGCGCGCTGCTGCGCCTGGTCGAGCCGACCGGGGGCCAGGCGATCTTCGAGGGCACCGACATCTTCGCCCTGCAACCGGCGGACCTGCGGGAGATGCGCCGCCGCATCCAGATCATCTTCCAGGACCCCTACGCGTCCCTGAACCCGCGCATGACGGTGGGCGACATCGTCGGCGAAGCCTACGAGATCCACCGTGGCGTGGTGCCGCGCAAGGAGCAGCGCCGCAAGGTGCGCTCGCTCCTGGACCGGGTGGGGCTCAACCCCGACTACGAGAACCGCTACCCCCACCAGTTCTCGGGCGGGCAGCGCCAGCGCATCGGCGTGGCCCGGGCGCTCGCCCTCAACCCCGACATCATCATCTGCGACGAGCCCGTGTCGGCCCTCGACGTGTCGGTGCAGGCGCAGGTCATCAACCTGCTGGAAGAGCTCCAGGAGGAGTTCGACCTCTCCTACATCTTCATCGCCCACGACCTGTCGGTGGTGCGCCACATCGCCGACCGCGTGGCGGTGATGTACCTCGGGCGCATCGTCGAGATCGGCAACGACCAGCAGATCTACGAGAAGCCGCTGCACCCGTACACGCAGGCGCTGCTGTCGGCCGTGCCGCTGCCCGACCCCAGGACCCGGGAAGCCCGGGAGCGGATCGTGCTGGAGGGCGACGTGCCGTCGCCGGCGAAGCCGCCGTCGGGCTGCCACTTCCGCACGCGCTGCTGGAAGGCCGAGCAGGTCTGCGTCGACGAGGTCCCCGACCTGATCGACCGCTTCGACCACGGCCACCCCAGCCGCTGCCACTTCGCCGCCCCGCGCGAGCACGTGCTGGTCGCGGTCGGTGCGGAAGAGGCGGGCGAGCTCGAGACCATCCACGCGCCGATGTCCTACGCCCCGTCGCCGGTGGGCCGCGAGGACACCCTCACCGACGAGGCGGACGCGGCCGCCGCGGAGCGCCAGCGCGCGCTGCGGACGGTGGCCACGGCGCTCGGCCTCTACGTGGTCTTCGGCGCGATCGGCTTCTTCCTGCTGCCGCGGACCTTCTCCGGCAGCGTGCTGACCGCTGTCCGCATCCTGCTGGTGGTGCACGTGCTCGCCTGCGTCTTCCTGGCCGTCCGGGCGTCCGCCGGGTGGGTGGCCGCGGCCAACCTCGGCCGGATCGTCGCGGCGGCAGGCGCCCTGGTCTCCCTGGTGTGGATCACCAGCGCGACGTTCCAGGCGGCCAGCACGTTCATCGTCCTCGCTGTGGTGGCGTACGTCTGCCACCGAGCACACGAGGCCATTTCGGCACAACCCTCCATCCCCGGTGGCGCAGGCCACGAGGCGGATGAGGAGCGCGAGCTCGCGCGGCGGGCCGCGGCCGCGCGCTTCGAGGAGATACGCGGGTCAGCGGACAGAGGTGACGGCGGCTGAAGCGCGCTCAGGACGCGCGGCGCAGGACCTTGTCCTGCGCCGCGTCGGCCTCGGTGCGGGCGGTGCGCTGGCGAGCGAGGAGGGCCTGCGCGTCGGCGAGCGCCTGGCCGCCCGCGACGGGCCAGGCGAACGTGCCCTCGCAACGGTGGAGGCGCACGTCGGTGCGGTCGAGCCAGCGCGCCAGCAGGGCCGCCTCGGTGTCCGCGGAGGCTTCGTGCTCCGGTGAGGGCGCCGAGGGGCGGGTCGCCGCGAGCGCGGCGACGGCGTCGCGCACCTCGTCGGGGCGGACGACGGCGGTGCCGGCCAGGCATCCGTCGGCGATGACCACGAGCTCGCGCGTGCGGCCGCCGTCGCGGGGGGTCGAGGCCGCCACGACGCCGGCGTGGCGCAGCGCGTCGAGGTGCCGGGCGCGCAGGACGGCGTCGGCGATCGCGGCCAGGCGGTCGCGGGCGTCGGCGGCCTCCTCGAAGCGGCCCGTCAGCGCGAGGGCAGCCATGCGCCGTCGCAGGACGGTCACGACCGGGGTCACGTCACCGGTGAGCACGGCGGCGGCGGCGCCCGCGACCGCCGCGTAGCGCTCGGAGTCGGTGCGTCCGTCGCAGGGCGCCGGGCAGCGGCCGATCTCCACCAGTGCGCAGGCCGGGACGTCCGATGCCGGTGGCGTGGCGGGCAGCCGGCGGGCGCAGCGCCGCAGCGGGACCGCGGCGAGGACCGCGTCGGCGACCTCGCGCGCCTGGCGGGACGAGGGGAGCGGCCCGAGCGCCGTGCGGCCGTTCGGGGCTTTCGTCACGACGAGGCGCGGGTAGGCCTCCTGGCTCAGCGCCAGCCAGACCGGGGGCCGGCGGCGCTTGCCGGCGCGATTGTGGCGGGGGAGGTGCTTGGCGATGAGGCGCGCCTCGCGGATCGCGGCCTCCAGCGTTGTGGGGGTGCGCTCGTGGTCGATGCGGGCGGTCTCCTTGAGCAGGTTCTGCAGGCCGCGGCGGCGGTCGGACCCGAAGTACTGCCCGACGCGGGCGCGCAGGTCGGTGGCCTTGCCGACGTAGAGGACTTCGCCGGTGGTGGCCCGGAAGAGGTAGACGCCCGGACCGCGCGGCAGGCCGGCCGCGAGCTTGCGCCGGCTCATCGACACCGGCGTGTTGCGCATGCGCTGGAAGGCCAGCAGGTCGGGGAGGGTGAGCACGCCGTGGCTGCCGACGCGCTCGAGCAGGGTGTGGAAGACCTCGAGGCAGGCCTGCGCGTCGGCCGGGGCGCGGTGGTTGGGCGTGGTCGCGCAGCGCAGGTAGCGCACGAGGGTCGCGAGGCGGACGTTGCGGACCTCGTCGGCGAGCAGACGGCGGGCGAGGGCGGCCGTGCAGACGACGTCGATCGCGAGCTTGTCGCGCCCGGCGCGGGCCAGCGCGGCGTTCAGGAAGCCGTGGTCGAAGCGCGCGTTGTGGGCGACGAGGACGGCGTCGCGCAGGAGCTCCTCGATCGCGGGGAGGAAGCCCTCGATGCCCGGCAGGCCGGCGACGGCGCCTTCGGTGATCCCGGTGAGCCGCACGATGCTGGCCGGGATCGGCCGGCCCGGGTCGACGAGCGTTGCCAGCTCGGCCTCGACCACCCCGCCGCGGACGCGCACGGCGCCGATCTCGGTGATGCGGTCGTCGCGCGGCGAGCCGCCGGTGGTCTCGAGGTCCAGCGCGACGAACGTGGTGTCGCACAGCAGCGTCCCGAGGTCCTCGAACGAGGGCTGGAACGGCTGCCGCGGCATCCATGCAGGCTATCCGAACACGCGTTCTCTCGAACAGACGTTTGTTCGAGGCCCGGGCGTCAGGCGGCGCTGGTACCGGAGTCCTCCTCGCCCCGGCCGGCGGGGTGGTGGCCGGCCTGCCCGCGCCCGCGGGCCTCGCGGCGGAAGAGGCGGCGGCGGTCCCGCCCGCGGGTCCCACCCCAGATGCCGAAGGCCTCCCGGCGGGCCATCGCCACCGACAGGCACTGCTCGCGCACGCCGCAGCGGGCGCACAGCTGCAGGGCGGCCTCCTCGGTGGCCTCGTCCTCCCGGTAGAAGAGCTCGATGTCCGCGTCGCGGCACGCCGCGTCCCGCTCCCAGCTGCGGTCTTCCTCGAGTTCCAGCGCTTCCAAGGCGCCCTCCGTTCGAACAAGCCTGCCCTTGCCAACGTCCGGATCGGCCGGCGGGTTCCCGCTACCGTTCGTCGCCGTGCTGCTCGTCGAGGGTCCCCAGCAAGGTGTCACGACGCTGACGCTCTCGCGGCCGGAGCGGCTCAACGCGCTGGACGAGGTGACGGTCGAGGAGCTGTCCCGCGTTCTCCCTCTCCTCGACACCGACCCCGAGGTCCGGGCGGTCATCGTCACCGGCGCCGGCCGCGCGTTCTGCGCCGGCGCCGACGTCGGCCTGGTCGCCGCGATGGCCGGCGCCGCCCCCGCCCCGGACGGTTCCGACGACGTGGAGAAGGCGTTCGCGGCGTCCGCGGCGGCGGCGCGGGCGCTGTTGCAGCTGCGGAAACCGGTGGTGGCGGCGGTGAACGGGGTGGCGGCGGGGGCGGGGGCGTCGCTCGCGGCGGCGTGCGACTTCGTGCTGATGGGCGAGAGCGCGACGATCGCGTTGCTCTTCGCTCGGCGCGGGCTGGTCCCGGACTGGGGCGCGACCTGGCTGCTGCCGCGGCTCGTGGGGATGGCCAAGGCGCGGGAGCTGGCCTACCTCGGTGAGGCGTTGACCGCTGAGCAGGCGGTCGCGGCCGGTCTGGCGCTGAGGGCCGTGCCCGACGGGGAGCTGCTGGGTCAGGCGCAGGGGCTGGCCGAGCGGCTGGCGGCGGGGCCGACGGTCGCCACGGGGATGACCAAGGCCCTGCTCAACACCAGCTGGGAGCGCGACTTCGGCGCGCAGGTGGCTGCGGAGTTCGAGGCGCAGCGGGAGTGCTTTGCGACGGCCGACGCGATCGAGGGTGCGACCGCGTTCCTGCAGCGGCGGCCGGCGACGTTCCTGGGGCGGTGACAGCGCAGGCCGTTCTGTCGTAGAACGGTCGGCATGGACGACGACGCCGCGCGTGACGCTCTGGTGGAACGCCTCTTCGAGGCGACGGTCGGCTGCCTGGAGCTGTTCTCCGTGCACCTCGGGTGGCGGTTGGGCCTCTACCGGGCACTGCAGGAAGGCGGCCCGCTGACCGCGGCGGGGTTGGCGGAGGCCGCCGGGATCGACGGGCGCTACGCCCAGGAGTGGTTGGAGCAGCAGGCGGTGGCGGGGTTCCTGGCGGTGGTGGACGGCGACGCGCCGCGCTTCGGGCTCCCGCCGGGTCACGCCGATGTCCTCGTCGACCCTGAGAGTGCCTTCCACGTCGTCCCGTTCGCGCCGATGCTGGTCGGCATCGCGGGCGCGTTGCCCGGGGTCGTGGAGGCCTACCGCACCGGTGCAGGAGTGGCCTACGCCGACTACGGCCCCGACATGCGCGAGGGTCAGGGCGGGATCAACCGGCCCGGGTTCGTGCACGACCTCGCGGGGTGGCTGGCAGCGGTGCCGTCCGTGCACGAGCGGCTGACCGACGGCCGCCCGGCGCGGATCGCGGACCTCGGGTGCGGGCAGGGCTGGTCGACGCGCGCGCTGGCGCTGGCCTACCCGCAGGCCGACGTGGTGGGGATCGACCTCGACGTGGCCTCGATCGTGGACGCGCAGCGCGGGCCGTCCGCGCCCCGATTCGTGGCGGGCGGCGCCGAGGCGCTCGCGGCGGAGGGGCCGTTCGACCTCGTCTGCGTCTTCGAGGCGCTCCACGACATGTCCGACCCGGTCGGGGTGCTGCGCGCGGTGCGGGAGGCGCTGGCGCCGGGCGGCGCGGTGCTGGTCGCCGACGAGCGCGTGGCCGACGCGTTCACGGCCCCCGGCGACGTGGTCGAGCGGATGATGTACGGCTGGAGCGTGACCCACTGCCTGCCCGCCGCCCGGGCCGAGCAGCCGTCCGCCGCGCTGGGCACCGTGCTGCGCGCCCCCACCGTCCGCCGCCTGGGCGCGGAGGCCGGCTTCGCACAGGTCGAAGTCCTCGACATCGAGCACGACTTCTTCCGCTTCTACCTGCTCCGGGCGGACGACGGAGGAGCTGGGCGTGGCTGAGCGTGATCGCAACGCTGCGGGACGCCCGGAGAACCAGCGTCCCCGCGACCGCTTCGGGGCGCCGCTGCCTCGTGGGGCGCGCGACCAGCTGCCGGACCGGGTCGACCCCGCAGACGTCTGCACGTCCTTGCCCGACGGGATCGCTCGCGCGGTGGAGCTCTTCGATGCCGAGCGCTTCTTCGAGGCGCACGAGTTCTTCGAGTGGGTCTGGAAGTACCCGGAGCTCGAGCAGGCGGACCGCTCGTTCTTCAAAGGGCTCGCGCAGGTCGCGGTGGGGCTGACGCACACGCAGCGCGGCAACCAGGAGGGCGCGATCACGCTGCTCCGGCGCGCGGCCAACTACCTCGAGGGCTACCCGTCGCCTCACCACGGGATCCACACCGCAGCCGTGCAGCGCATGGCACGCGCGTTCGCCGAGCGCGTGGAGCGCGAGGGTGCCGGCCCGCACCACGACTTCCCGCGCTTCCCACCCCGCGTCGTCGCCGCCTAGCCCTTCTTCGGCAGGAGCTGCTGGCGGATCTCGCCCTTGAGGACCTTGCCGACCTTGGAGCGCGGCAGGTCCGGCCAGACGATCACCTGCTTGGGTGCCTTCACGCTGCCGAGGCGCTCCTTGACGAAGGCGACGATCTCGGGCTCGGTGACCTGCGCGCCGGCGTGCAGCTCGAGGACGGCGGTCACGCGCTCGCCCCACTTGTCGTCGGGCAGGCCCACCACGGCGCAGTCGCGCACCGCGGGGTGCTCGAGGAGGGCGTGCTCGACCTCGGCGGAGTACACGTTGAACCCGCCGCTGATGATCATGTCCTTCGCGCGGTCGACGATGTGGAGGTAGCCCTCCGCGTCCAGGAAGCCGATGTCGCCGGTGCGGTGCCAGCCGTCGCGGGTGGCCTCGCGGGTCGCTTCGGGGTTGTGGTAGTAGCCGGGCATCACCAGGGAGCCGCGGACCACGATCTCGCCACGCTCGCCCGCCGACAGTGCGTGCCGTCGTCGGCGGTGATCGCGACCTCCACCAACGGGGTGGGGCGGCCGGCGGACGCGAAGCGCTCGCGCGCCAGCGTGCCGTCGGGGTGGAGGTGCTCGGCCGGGGCCAGCGTCGAGATCATCATCGGCGCCTCGGTCTGGCCGTAGAGCTGGCCCAGCACCGGGCCGATGCGGGTGATGGCCTCCTCCAGCCGCGAGGGTGACATCGGCGCGGCGCCGTACCACAGGCACTGCAGCGACGAGAGGTCGGTCCGAGGCAGGTCGTCGTGGTCCAGCAGCAGGTAGATCACGGTCGGTGGCAGGAAGGTGTGCGTCACGCGGTGCGTCGCGATCGCTGCCAGGAACGCGCCGAGGTCGGGCTTGGGGAGCACCACGATCTCCCCGCCCAGCGCCAGGATCGGGAAGCACAGCGCGCCGGCGGCGTGGGTCAGCGGTGCGAACGCGAGGTAGACCGGGCGGCCCTCGAACGGGTAGCTCATCAGCGTGAGCGCCGTCATGGTCTCCGCATTGCGGTCGGTCAGGACCACGCCCTTGGGCCGGCCCGTGGTGCCGCCGGTGCCGGCCAGCATCACGGCGTCGTCGACCGTCGCGGCCTGCCAGGGGCTGTGCTCGACGCCGTCGAGCCACTCCTCGAACGTCCTCGCGCCGGGATGCTCCCCTTCGAGGACGACCAGCGTCGACAGCTTCGGCAGGTCCGGGGCGATGCGGTCGACCAGCGGCCCGAACGTCGGCTGGAAGAGCAGCGCGACGCAGTCGAAGAGCTCGAGGAGCTCGCGGTTCTCAGCGGCCTCGTTGCGCGGGTTGATCGGGCACCACACCGCTCCGGCGCGGCTGATCGCCAGCACGCACGCGAACGCGAGCGCATCGTTGGCCGACAGGATCGCGACCTTGTCGCCCGGCCGTACGCCCGAGCGTTCCAGCGCCCGGCCGATGCGCCAGGTCAGCTCCTGGACCTCGGCGTAGGACCGGGTCGCGCCGGCCATCGTGAGGCAGGGCGCGTCGCGCCCGAGCGACGCGCCCTTGTCGAGGTAGGAGACCAGCCGCAACGCCGGCTCAGGCGTGGACGGTCAGGATCGGGTCGGAGACCAGCCCGAAGCTCTTGAGGGCCCCGAGCAGCTCGCGGTGGCCGAACGCCTGGCAGGCCGAGGCGAACCCGACCCGCCGCGGCGGTTGCTGCAGCAGGGAGTACGCCGCGTAGGCCTGCATGAGGCCGGTCTGCTTGTAGTTGGAGTTGCCGTTGATCACGCAGTGCGCGCGGCCCAGTGGACCGGACGCGTGCACGGAGTCCAGCGAGACGTTGACCCGCGGGTTCTCCGCGCGGCGGCATCTGGTTCATGATGCCCGAGGCGGTCTCCGAGAGCGCCGCGTAGCGCTCGTCGTCGGCCATGCCGGCAGTCTGCTCGGCGGCGGCCGCGGCGATCTGCGGCACGGCCTCCATGAGCGCGCGGTCGAAGAGCCCGCCGATCGCCTTGACGTTCGCGACGCGGGCGTCGTGCTTGAACCACACCGGGTGCGAGGTGCCACCCCACGGCAGCGCCAGGCCGGTCTCGTGCTGGCCGGGGATCGCCGACGGTGTAGAGGCCGTCCGTCGGCAGGCCACTCGACGTACGCGTTCTGCTCGAGGTAGTGGGCCTTGGCCATCGCGGCGTTGACGAGGATCGTGCGCGTCGACGCCGTGGTCGGGGAGCCCTTCCAGAACACGACGATGTCGAGCGAGTCCAGCCCGGGCGTCTCCAGGCACAGCTGCGCCGCGATCTCGCCGGTCGTGTACATCTGCGCGATGCCGGGCGACAGGAGCAGCCCGCGCTCGGCCATGCGGGGCCCGTAGGTCTCGTCGCAGGTGATGACCCAGTCCTGCTCGCCGGAGACATCGGCGTAGTGGCAGCCGGCGGCGAGGCACGCCTCCACGACCTCGCCGCCGTAGCGGGAGAACGGGCCGACGGCGTTCAAGACGACCTTCGCGCCCGTGAAGAGCTCGGTGAGGGCGTCGACGGTGTGCTCGGCCTCGGCGACCTCGTAGTCGGCGGTCTCGATGCCGGCGACGTTGCCCTCCATCGCCGACTTCACGCGACCGCCGCTGCGGCCCGCGGCGACGAACGGCACGTGGTACTCGCGCAGGTACTCGCAGATCAGACGCCCGGTGTAGCCGGACGCGCCGTAGACGACGACGGGCTTGGAGGTGCTCATCACATGCCCATCCCGCCGTCGACGGGGATCCCGGCGCCGGTGATGAAGCGCGAGGCGTCGGAGGCGAGGAAGACGACCACATCGGCCATGTCCGACACCTCGCCCAGGCGCCCCAACGGGGTCTGGTTGATGACGTCGCCGACGGCCCCCTCGACGCTGGGGTACAGGCCCAGCGTCACCATGTCGACCGCGAGCTGGTTGCCCATCTCGGTCGGCACGAGACCCGGGTAGATGCAGTTGACGCGCACCCCGTAGCCGAGCTTGCCGGCCTCCAACGCGGCGACGCGCGTGAGCCGGTCCACCCCCGACTTCGTGGCTGAGTACCCCGAGATCCCGGGGAACGCGATCGTCGCGGCCACCGAGGCGACGTTGATGATCGAGCCACCGCCACCGGCCGGGCCGCCGGGCCGCATCGCGCGCAGACCGTGCTTGACCCCGAGGGCGGTGCCGAGCACGTTGACCTCGAGCATGCGGCGCAGCTCGTCGGCGTCGGTGTCCACCACCAGGCGCGAGATCTCGATGCCGGCGTTGTTGACGAGGATGTCCAGGCCGCCCAGCTCCTCGATCGTGCGGGCGATGGCCTCCTCCCAGCGGGCGTCGTCGGTGACGTCCAGCGGCACGAACGTCGCGGTGGCACCGCTCTGCGCGATGTCGTTGGCGGTCTCCTTGCCGACGTCCTCCAGGACGTCGCCGATCGCGACTGCGGCGCCGGCGCGGGCCAGTGCCTGGGCCATCCCGGCCCCGAGGCCGCGGGCACCGCCGGTCACCAGCGCCCTGCGTCCGGACAGGTCGAACAACGCCATCCTCACCCTCCATGCGTGGCTGTCGGCTCGGGCGCCCGAATGGCGCGGCCAGCGCTGGACGGACGCTACGCGCCGATCTTGACACCTGTCAAGATTTAACTTGACAGTTGTCAAGAATTGGCGGGCCGCGGGGTACGCTGCGCCCGTGACCGAGGTCCAGACAAGGCACGACCAGATCGCCCGCGCGCCAGGTCGACAAGTTCGCCGAGCGGCGGCGGGAGCTGGCCGCGGCCGCGTCCGCGACGCTGGCCGAGCTGGGCTACGCGCGCACCAGCCTGCGCGAGATCGCGCAGAAGACGGAGTTCTCGCACGGGGTGCTGCACTACTACTTCGCCGACAAGGCCGAGCTCATCACCTCGTGTGTGAAGCTCTACAAGGAGGCCTGCGTCACGCGCTACGACGCGATCGTGGCCAGCGCGGGGACAGCCGAGGAGCTGCGCAGCGGCTTCGCCGACGCGCTGGCGCAGACGATGGTCGAGGACGCCGGGATGCACCGGCTCTGGTACGACCTGCGCAACCAGAGCCTCTTCGACGACGCCTTCCGCGACGAGGTTCGTGAGATCGACCAGAGCCTCGAGCGCATGATCTGGCGGGTCGTGAGCCGCTATGCCGAGCTGGCCGGGGCTGCGGCGGAGGTGCCGTCCGCGACGGCGTACGCGTTGTTCGACGGGCTCTTCCTGCAAGGCCTCCTGCGGGCGGCTGCGGGGTCTACCGACGCCGCGGGGCAGGTGCGAGCGGGCAGCCACGACCTCCTGGGCACGCTGGTCAGCTCCGGCTGAGCCACCCGGCCCGATGGGGGCGCGCGTCCGGCGAGCGCGTCGGAAAGCGGCGTTCGGGCGTTACGCGCTGCGGATCCGGCGGCGCGCGCGGAGGGCCGACACTCGCTGCCGGGTGGCGCACGTGCCGCAGCAGTAGCGCTGGCTGTGGTTGCGCGTGGTGTCGACGAACGCGTCGTCGCACGAGTTCGACTGGCACGTGCCGAGGCGGTAGCACCCCTCCTCGCAGGACGCCAGCATCAGCGCCATGGAGGTCTCCCCCGCCAGTCGCCGGTGGAGCGGCAGGTCGGCCGGCCCGAAGTGCACGTGCCACCCGGTGCCGTCGTGGTTCGTCATCTCCGGCACGACCTGCGCCTGGGACGCGATGGTGTTGAGCACCTTGACGCGCTCGTCCTCGTCCTGCAGGTGGAACACCGCGCGCAGCTGGGAGCGCAGCGCTCGCACGCTGTTCAGGTCCGCCTCGCCGGCGGTCGCCGCGTCGCGCTCGTAGCCGAAGCGGGTGAGGAAGGCCTTGAGGTCGGCGACGTCCTGCAGCTCATCGCCGCGTTCGGAGAACGGTTGGAGGGTGTTGACCAGCCCGACCGCCGTGCCCACAGCCTTGTCAGAGAAACGGCCAAACTCCATCGAGACCGTTGCACTCCTCTCCTAACGTGGTAACGTTCTTCTACAGCATAGATCGTAACAACAGCAACGCAAGGAAGTCTGATGGACATCTTCACCACCGCCTACACGCCCGCCAGCCAGAGCGACCGCCTGCGCTCCGTCGAGCGTCTCACCCACCAGGGGCTCGCCGCCGGCCGCGGGGCCGCCCGCCCCGTCCGCGCCACCGTGACCGAGCGCGTGCGCGCACGCCTGGGCCGTCGCGACGTCTGACCGCCGCAACGCAGCAGAACAGGAGCACCAAGTGAACCAGCTGGCCCTGACAGTGGAGGCTCTGGTCGAGGGTCTCGGCGTACCCGCCGCGGAGCGCCGCGCCCATCTGGCGCCCCGCCGGAACACCGACCGGCGCGAGCGCGTCATCTCCAAGCTCGACCGCCTCTTCAACCGCTAGAGGGCCCACCCCGAGGCCCGGGGCTCGGCCCCCAAGCCCGCCGCCCGTCCGGTCCCCCCCAGGACCACGGCCGGCGGGCCTTTTCATTTCCGCCGCAGCCGGCCGCGGTCAGTCCCAGAGGCGCTGCGCGCGGTGGGCGAGTTCGCGGTGGGCCTCGCGGAGGTCGAGGCCGAGGAGGTGGCCGTCGGTCACGACGGGCGTTCCTCCGACCAGGACGTGGCGGGCACGGCGGTCGGGGCCTAGGACCAGGGCGCTGACCGGGTCGGCGACGTCGGCCAGGTCATCGGCAGGCCAGACGGCGAGGTCGGCGCGGGCGCCCGGCTCCAGGCGCCCGAGGTCGTCGCGGCCGAGGCAGGCCGCCCCGCCCGTCGTGGCCAGGGCCAGTGCGTCGGCCGGCATGAGCGCGTCCGCGCGGCCGGTGCCCTGGCGGGCCGACCACAGGGACTGGCGCAGCTCGGTCAGCAAGGTGCCCTGCTCATTCGAAGCGACGCCGTCGACGCCGAGGCCGACCGGGACGCCCGCAGCCAGGAGATCGGGCACGCGGCAGAAGCCCGCGGCCAGGCGCGCGTTGCTGGAGGGGCAGTGCGCGATCCCGGCGCCGGCGGAGGCCAGCCGCGCGACCTCGGCGTCGTCGAAGTGCACGCCGTGGGCGAACCAGACGTCGGCCGCGACCCAACCCAGGTCGTCCATGAGCTGCAACGGGCGACGGCCGAAGCGGGCGAGGCTGTCGGCCTCCTCCTCGCGGGTCTCGGCGAGGTGGGTGTGCAGACGCAGGCCGTGGCGGCGCGCCTGGGCGGCGGCCTCGCGCATGAGCTCGGGGGTGACGCTGAACGGGCTGCAGGGCGCGACCGTGACCACGATGCGCTCGCCGTCGTGCCAGCGTGCGATGACCCGCTCGGTGGACGCGAGGATCGCGTCGAGCTCCTCGACCACGAAGTCCGGCGGCAGGCCGCCCTTGGACTCGCCGAGGTCCATCGACCCGCGCGCGAGGTGCAGGCGCACGCCGACCTCGCCGGCGGCGGTGGCCAGGGCGTCGAACACGCTGTCGTCACCGCCCGGGACCAGGTAGTGGTGGTCCGCCGCGGTCGTGCACCCGCTGAGGACCAGCTCGGCCAGGCCGACGCGCGCGGCGGCGAGCACGTCCTCGACGTCGAGGCGGGCCCAGACCGGGTACAGCGTCGTCAGCCACCCGAACAGGTCGCACCCGGTCGCGCGCCCCCGCGTCATCCACTGGTACAGGTGATGGTGCGTGTTGACGAACCCCGCGGTGACGATCTCCCCGTCGACCCGCAGCACCTCGTCCCCATCCTCCGCCGCGACGGTCCCGACCGCCTCGATCCAGCCGTCCCGCACCGCCACGTCCCCCGGCCACCGCGCCCCCCGCACCACCAACCGCGTCATCGCTCCCGCCAGAGGGCGATGTCCTGAGGGCGCACGGGGACGCGTGTGAGCGGGGCGCCGGTCGCGGCGCGGATCGCGGCGACGACCGCGGGGGTGGAGGAGATCGTCGGGGGTTCGCCGACGCCCTTGGCGCCGAAGGGGGCACCGGGTTCGGGCTGCTCGATGAGCGTCATGAGGACGTCGGGCATGTCGAGGGCGGTGGGGATGAGGTAGTCGGTGAAGGAGGGGTTGCGGACCTTGCCGGCGTCGACGACGACCTCCTCCATGACGGCGAGGCC
Organism: Euzebyaceae bacterium; assembly: GCA_963829805.1. Classification (GTDB taxonomy): domain Bacteria; phylum Actinomycetota; class Nitriliruptoria; order Euzebyales; family Egibacteraceae; genus CAWHJR01. The sequence continues at coordinate 3,676,678 of CAWHJR010000002.1, read as the reverse complement.
GACGCCCTGGGCGATGCCGCCCTCGATCTGGCCGACCACGGCGCGAGGGTTGAGGGCGCGGCCGACGTCCTGGCCGGTGGCGATCTGCAGGACGCGGACGAGGCCGAGCTCGGGGTCGACGTCGACGACGGCGCGGTGGGCGGCGAACGCGAAGGAGACGTGGGCGTTGCCCTGGCCGTGCTCGTCGAGGGGATCCGTGCGGACGTGGTGGTGCTCTTGGACCTCGTCGATGGGGCCTTCGGCCAGCAGGTCGGTCAGCGCCACGGCGCGGCCGCTGTCGACCTCGACGACGTCGGAGCCGCGCAGGGCCAGCAGCTCGCGGCGGGCGCCCTCGACCGGGGTGCCCAGCACCCCTGCGGCGCGGGCCAGCAGCACGTCGCGGACCGCGCGGCAGGCCAGCTGCACCGCGCCGCCGCTCATCCAGGTCTGGCGCGAGGCGCTGGTCGAGCCCGCCGACCCGATCGCGGTGTCGGCTGCGCGCAGCAGGACGCGGGTGACGCCCAGCTCGGTGCGCACGATCTGCTGGGCGAGCGTCACGAAGCCCTGCCCGACCTCGGCGGCGGCGCAGTGGGCGGTCGCGAAGGCCTCGCCGTCGGCGTCGAGCTCGAGGCGCACCCCGGCGGTGGAGAAGTCGTCGAAGCCCTCCGAGTACATGAGGTTCTTGAAGCCGACGGCGAACCCGACGCCGCGGCGGACGTGACCGCGGGTGGCGGTCATGCCGGTGCCGCCGGGCAGGAGGATGGCGTCGTCCGCCGGGTCGGGCTCCGGGGGCAGGGGGTGGTCGAGGGCGGCCTCGATGACCTCGCGGACCGGGGCGGTGCCCGTGATGACCTGGCCGGTGAGCAGCGTGTCGCCGGTCGCGAGGGCGTTGCGCAACCGCAGCGCGACCGCGTCCATGCCGAGCGCGGCGGCGAGCTTGTCCATCTGCGCCTCGTGCGCGAAGCACGTCTGCACCGCGCCGAAGCCGCGCATCGCGCCGCAGGGCGGGTTGTTCGTGCGCACCGCCCACCCGTCGATCGCCGCGTGCGGGACGCGGTACGGGCCGGCCGCGAACGAGACGGCGTTGGAGATCACCGCCGTCGAGGACGACGCGTACGCGCCGCCGTCCAGCACGATGCGCCCCTCGACCTTGACGAGATCCCCCTCGCGCGTCGCGTGGTGGCGGTAGCTGATGCGCGCGGGGTGGCGGTGCACGTGGCCGAGGAAGGACTCCTCGCGCGAGTAGAGCATCTTCACCGCGCGACCGGTGCGCAGCGCCAGCAGGCAGACGTGGACCTGGAGGCTGACGTCCTCGCGGGCACCGAACGCGCCGCCGACCCCGGCCAGGGAGAGGCGCACCCGCTCGGGTGGCAGGCCCAGGCACGCGGCGACCTGGTCGCGGTCCACGTGCAGCCACTGCGTCGAGATGTAGAGGTCGACGCCGCCGTCGTCGGCCGGGATCGCCAGCCCCGACTCCGGGCCGAGGAAGGCCTGGTCCTGCATGCCGACCTCGTAGGTCCCCTCAACGACGACGTCGCCGGCGATGGAATCCGGGGACCCGTGGCGCAGGCGCATGGCGCGGAAGACGTTGCCGTCCGGGTGGATCGGCGCGGCGGTGATCGCGGCCTCGGGGTCGGTGACCGCCGGCAGCACCTCGTAGTCGACGGCGATCGCGCGCACGGCACGCAGGGCGGTCTCGGGGTGGTCGGCGGCGACCGCGGCGAGGGGCTCGCCCTGGAAGCGCACGACGTCCTTTGCGAAGACGGGTTGGTCGTGGTGCTCGAGGCCGTAGGTGGGCACGCCCGGGACGTCCTCGGCGGTCACGACCGCCGCCACACCGGGGATGGCGAGTGCTCCGGAGATGTCGATGCTGCGGATGCGCGCGGAGGGGTGCGGTGACCGCAGCGTCCGTCCCCACAGCATGCGGTCGGCGTAGAGGTCGCTGGAGAAGCCGAACGCGCCCGTGACCTTGGGTGTCCCGTCGGGGCGGTCGACGCTCTCGCCGACGCCGCCGCGGACGTCCTCGCGGACGCCGATCGCGGTCATCGCGCACCTCTGGCGTCGCGCACCGCCCGGACGGCCTCCCACACCCGGCCGTACCCGGTGCAGCGGCAGAGGTTGCCGCTCACGGCCTCGCGCAGCTCCAGCTCCGACGCGGCGGGGGAGCGGTCCAGCAGGTCGTGGACCGCGACGATGAGGCCAGGTGTGCAGAAGCCGCACTGCACCGCGCCCGCGTCGAGGAACGCCTGCTGCACATCGGTCAGCCCGCCGTCCGCGGCGAGCCCTTCGACCGTGCGCAGGTCGGCATCGACCGCGTCGGCAGCCATCACGCAGCAGGCGGTGACCACGACCCCGTCCATGAGCAGGCTGCAGCTGCCGCACTCGCCCTGGTCGCACGCGTTCTTGGAGCCCGGCAGACCGAGGCGCTCCCGCAGCACGTAGAGCAGCGACTCGCCCAGCCACGCTCCGTCGACCGCGAGCGCGCGCCCGTTGACGGTCAGCGCGTAGTCGAGCCCCTCCGCCCCGAGCGGCCGCGGATCGGCCGTCACGACGCCAGGCACCTCTCGAGCGTGCGGCCGGCCAGGACGCGCACGGCGTGGCGGCGGTAGTCGGCCGTGCTGCGGTGGTCGGTGATCGGGACGGCCGCGGCGGCGACGGCGTCGGCGAAGCGGTCGACGGCGGTCGGGTCGCAGGTCAACGCGGCCCAGTCGATCGCGGCGCTCACGTCCTCCTCGGCCGACCGTGGGCGCAGCGGCGTCGGCCCGACCGAGCCGAGGCCGACACGCACGAGCCGGTTGGTGGTGTCGACGATGAGCGCGACGCTGGCGACCGCGATCGCCATCGCGTTGCGGGGGCCGACCTTGGCGACGTGCTGGGGCCCGTCGACTCGGGGGAGGCGGACGCAGCGGATCAGCTCGTCGGGGCGGCGGGCGGTGCGCTTCACGCCGGTGATGAACTCCGGCAGCGGGAGCGTGCGCTCCCCGCCGGCGGACGTGAGCACCACCTCCGCGTCCAGCGCCAGCAGCCACGGCAGGGTGTCGCCCGCCGGGCTCGCGGTGCCGACGTTGCCGCCGATCGTCCCGAGGTTGCGGATCTGCGGCGACCCGACCGTGCGCGCCGCCATGGCCAGCCCGGGCGCGAGGTCCTGCAGCTCGCGCTCGACCTGCGCGTAGGTGAGCGTCGCGCCCAGCTCGAGCACCCCGTTCGCCGACCACCCGCCCAGCTCCGGGACACGCCGCAGCGCGACGACGTGCTCCGGCCGCCGGTGGCCCATGTTGACCTCGACCATGAAGTCGGTCCCACCGGCCAGCAGCTGCGCGTCGGGCCGCTCCGCGAGCGCGGCCACGGCCGCACCCAGCGAGGTGGGACGCGCGATGCTCACCGTGACCCTGTCTCCGCGGCGGCGCGGCCCGCGGGCCGCCTGTTCTCAGGCAGCATCCTGCCCGCTCCCGGCGTCGCGCGCAGGTCCCCCCTGCCAGCCACCTCCGCGCGCGGACGGCGGGCTCGTCCCGCGGAACCCGGTGCGATGATCGGCGGATGGGAGCCGCGGCGGACCTCGTGCTGGTGGGCCGGCGGGTGGTGACGCCAGAGGGGGAGCGGCCTGGGGCGGTCCTGGTGCGGGACGGGCGGATCGTCGACGTCGAGGACGACGTGCCGGCTGGGGCGCGGGCCGTGGTCGACCTCGGCGATCTGGCCCTGCTGCCGGGGCTGGTCGACAGTCACGTGCACGTCAACGAGCCGGGGCGCACGCACTGGGAGGGGTTCCACACCGCGACGCGCGCGGCGGCGGCCGGGGGTGTCACGACGATCGTGGACATGCCGCTGAACTCCTTGCCGCCGACGACCACGGTGGCGGCGCTCGCGGTGAAGCGGGCGGCCGCCGGGCCGCAGGCGTTCGTCGACGTCGGGTTCTGGGGCGGCGTGGTGCCGGGGAGTGAAGAGCACGTCGCCGCGCTGCACGAGGCGGGTGTGCTCGGCTTCAAGGCGTTCCTCTGTGACAGCGGCGTCCCCGAGTACCCGCACTTCGCGCCAGGCGCGATCGCCGGCGTGCTGGGCCGCACCGCGGCGGTCGGCTCCACCCTGCTCGTGCACGCGGAGGATCCCTCGCACCTGCGGGCCACCGACGGGGCCGACCCCGCCCGCTACGCGACGTGGCTGGACTCCCGGCCCGCGCAGGCCGAGGAGGCGGCAGTGGCAGCCGTGGTCGACGCGGCGCGCCTGACCGGCGGGCGCGCGCACGTCTTGCACCTGTCCGCGGCCTCCGCGGGGGACCAGGTGGCCGCTGCCCGCGCGGAAGGGCTGCCGATCACCGCGGAGACGTGCCCGCACTATCTGACACTGGCCGCGGAGGCGATCCCCGACGGCGCGACGGAGCACAAGTGCGCGCCGCCGATCCGCGACCGCGCGAACGCCGACCGGCTGTGGGACGCCCTGGCGGCGGGCACGCTGGACGCCGTGGTGAGCGACCATTCGCCCTGCCCGCCCGAGGGCAAGACGCCGGGGAACTTCGTGACCGCCTGGGGCGGGATCGCGTCACTGCAGCTGGGCCTCCCGCTGGTGTGGACGCAAGCGTCCGCGCGCGGCCACGAGCTGTCCGACCTCGCACGCTGGATGTCCGCCGGCCCCGCCGCGATCGCTGGCCTTGCCACCAAGGGCGCGATCGCCCCTGGCTTCGACGCCGACCTCGTCGTGTTCGACCCCGACGCCCGCTGGACCGTGGACGCCAAGCGCCTCCACCACCGCCACCCGGTCTCGCCGTACCACGGCCGTGAGGTCCGCGGCGCCGTGCGCGCGACGTACCTGCGCGGCCGCCGGATCGCCAGCGACGACCGTGTCGAAGGCCCGGCGCAGGGCCGCCTGCTCGCGCGGGGTACGGCGTGATCGCCCCCGCCGCGCCGCTGGGCGTGGTCGACCTCGCCGCGCGGCGCTTGGGCGGCATGGTGCTGGAGGCCAGCGACGAGTTCTTCGCGGCCAAGGAGCACCTGCTCGACCCCGCGCCGCCCGTGTTCGACCCGGACCGCTACACCGACCGGGGCAAGGAGATGGACGGCTGGGAGTCACGGCGCAAGCGGGAGCCGGGGGAGGACTGGTGCCTGGTGCGGTTGGGCGTGGCCGGCGTGCTGCGCACCGTGGTCGTGGACACCCGGCACTTCCGCGGCAACGCGCCGGAGGCGTGCCGGGTCGAAGGCACGGTCAGCGAGGACGGGCCGCCGGGCCCCGGCAGCGAGTGGTTCACGCTCATCGAGCACGCCCCTCTGCGCCCGGACGCGGAACAGGCACTCGCGGTCACGACCCCGTGGCGGGTCACCCACGTACGTCTCACGATCGTCCCCGACGGTGGCGTCGCGCGGCTGCGGCTGCTGGGCGAACCCCTCGTCGACGTGCGCGCCGCGGCTGATCCCGGCGGGCGGCTGGACCTGGCCGCGACGATCCACGGCGGCCTCGCGGTGGCGTGCTCCGACGAGTTCTACTCGTCGCCCAGCAACCTCATCATGGTCGGCGACGGCCGCGACATGGGCGACGGGTGGGAGACCCGCCGCCGACGCGGGCCGGGGGAGGACTGGGCCGTGATCCGCCTCGCCTCGCAGGCCGTCGTGGAGCGCCTCGAGCTCGACACGACGAACTTCAAGGGCAACTTCCCCGACCGCTGCGCGGTCGACGGCATCGCGCTGCCCGACGGCGCCCCGCTGCCCGAGGAGGGCTGGGTCCCGCTCCTGCCGGAGCACCCGATGCAGCCGCACCTGCGCCACGTCCTGCCCGCGCTCGCGCAGCCGCCGGTCACCCACGTGCGCCTGCGCTCCATCCCCGACGGCGGGGTGTCACGCCTGCGCGTCCACGGGCAGCTCACCGACGAGGGTCGCCGCCGCAACGGCCTGCGCCTGCTCAACGCGCTTGTCCCGCACGCCGCCGAGCGCCGCCTCCTCGCGTGCTGCGCCTCGACCGCCTGGGCCGCCGCGCTGACCCGTCGCCGACCCTTCGCCGACCCCGACGCCCTCCACGCCGCGGCCGAGGAGGTCTGGGCCGGCTTGCCCACCGATGATCACCTCGAGGCCTTCGCCGCCCACCCGCGCATCGGCGAGCGCGTCGCCTCCGGTTCCTGGTCCGCCCGCGAGCAGGCCGCGGCCGCCGGCGCCGACCCCGCCGTACTCGAGGCCCTGATCGAGGGCAACCGCGCCTACGAGGAGCGCTTCGGCCACGTCTTCCTGATCCGCGCCGCCGGCCGCACCGCCGACGAGATGCTCGCCGCGCTGCAGGAGCGCCTCACCCACGACCCCCAGGAGGAGCTCGCGGTCGCCGCCGCCCAGCACGCCGAGATCACCCGCCTCCGCCTCGACGCCCTTCTTCTCGAGGGTGCCCTGTGAGCCTCTCGACGCACGTGCTCGACACCGCGCGCGGCCGGCCGGCCGCGGGCGTCGCCGTGCTCTGCGAGCGCGCCGCGGCCGACGGGTGGACCACGCTGGCCAGCGCCACCACCGACGCCGACGGGCGCGTCGCCCGACTGGTGGACGGCGAGCTCGAGCCCGGCGTGCACCGGCTCACGTTCGACACCGGCGCCTACGCCGCGGCCGCCGGCGACCCGACCTTCTGGCCCGAGGTCGCGATCACCTTCGCGGTGACCGCGCCCAGCGAGCACCACCACGTCCCCCTGCTCCTCAGCCCCTACGGCTACAGCACCTACCGCGGGAGCTGACGAGCTGGACGTGAAACCCCCTCTGACCTGCGGTTTCTCCGGATCGGGCGCTGCTGCTGGAACCCCGCGTGCCCTTCGCGTGCCCTACCGGCGCCGCTCGGCCAGCTCAACGACCGCCGCACGGGCTTGCCCGATGCGCGCCGCGAGCGCGTCGTCGTCGTCGGGGACGAGTCGCGCGTAGACCGCGATCACCTGTGCCGCGGACCAGCCGAAGCGCCTCATGAGCAGCTGCGGCGGCGCGCCGGCGCGGATCGCCTCCGTGACGGCGAACACGCGCAACTCGTGGAATCGCAAGGCCGTGTTGAACGTTGGGTCGACAGCAGCAACCGAACGCCGGGCACGGCGCCAGTGGTGTCCCCAGGACTGCGAGTCAAGCGGCAGGCCGGTCACGGTGATGAACACCAAGGCCTCGCGGTCCCCCGCCGTGAACGTCTCCAGATGCCCGGCAAGGGCGTTCGCTGCGACGGGCGGAAGCCCGACCGTGCGCACGCCGGCCTCGGACTTGGGCTTGCCCACATGGCGCGAGCCATCGGCCAAGCGCGTGCGCGAGCGCTCCACACGGACGCGACGGTGCAGGAGATCGACGTCGCGCCGCTCCAAGCCGAACAGCTCGCCTGAGCGGAGTCCCGCCCACGCGGCGAGCAGCACGAGGGCGGAGTAATCCTCGCGGGATTGCGCGCGATCAGCTCGCGGGCCACCGCGTCGTTGAGGATCGCCGACAAGGTGCGGTAGGCATGCGCAGCTGCGGAAGGGCCGGTGCGGGCCCGTACCCGCGTGTGCCAGGCCCGCACGTCCCCCGGGTCGAGGTCGCCGAGTCGGGCGCCGCCCAGCTCGGGGAGGATGTGGACGCGCAAGACACAACGGGCCGACTGAAGCGTGCGCGGCGTCCCGGTATGAGCCGCCAGCCACACGTCGGCGTGCTCGGCAAGCGTGACCCTGCCACGGGCCGGCGCGACGAACGCGCCGCGACGGGAGTCGTGGAGCGCGTCGGCGAGGGCCGCATCCGCGTCAGCTTTCGTCCCGAACGTCCCCAAGGGGATGCGCTCGCCTGTCGTGGCGGACAGCCGGGCTTGCCACCGCCCGGAGGGCAGGCGCCGGATCGCGCCCGACATGCGCCGCCGGCCGGTCACGCGGCCGCCTCCCCGGAACCCAAGCAGGCAATCAATGCCAAGGTGAAGTCGCATCGCTCCGACGCCGTCATGTTTCCCTCCAGCCGAGCGCTCGGTTGGCCGTCAACGCTACCGACCACCTGCGACGACTCAGCGCCCGCGCGCCCGCGCTGTGGAGGCGGGCACGAGGTGCTCCTCGAGGAAGCGGTCGAGGTCGGCGACACGAAAGCGGTTGAACCGGCCGACTTTCACGTGCGGGATGCGCCGCTCAGCTACGGCGCGCCGGATCCACCGCGGCGTGACCCCGAGGTAGTTGGCCGCCGATTCCTCGTCCAGCACCGCCGGCGCGGACGTCATCGACGAAGGAGATGGCGAACGGGGATCTCCAGGGGCGACCATCGGTCTGGACCTCCTGAGCGGAGTCGACGGATCGCAGAGAAGGTGCGCACAACGCCCCAGGACGTCAGCGTGCCGTCGCTGATCAGGGGCTGACACTGCGCATGCCGCGTCGTTGCCCCACAGCAATCCACCGCCGAGTCAGCCCCGACTTGGCCATCGGTTGCTCCCCGGCCAGCGCCAGCGGCGTCGGGTGCGGGGTCAGGCGGCGCGGGCCGCGCGTGCGGCGTCGGCGAACGCGACCATGGCCGCCACGGTGGCTTCGAACCCTGCCCATTGCTGCTCGTTGAGCGCCGGGCCGATCTGGCCGGGGTCGTAGTGCCCGGCCCAACCGGACAGCTCCCCCCAGGTCAGCGCGAACGCGCGCACCCCGTAGCGCCTCGGCGGGCGCTGGTCGGGATTCGCAGCCGCCCGTTGAGTCCGGCGGTGTGCGTCGTGGGCAGCGTGGTGACGATCCGCTGCGAACTGCGACCATGGTCTGGACAACGCTGGCAGAGCTCCACTGGTGGCCGTTGCCCGCGCGACGGCGCGGTCCACCGCGCGGAGCGCGACTGCGACACCCCTCCGCCGTCGCGGACGAACCCCCTGCGTCTCAGAACGCCGGCTCAGGGGCGGATGCGATCTCCGCCCCTTCAGATGCAGACCAACGCTGAGCCATGTGCGTCGATCCTGCTACATTGATCCCTGTCAATGGATGTTCCCACGGTGGTCGCGCCCCTGCCGCTCGTCGAGGCGTGCTGCACGCCTGTGCTGGCCGAGGAGCTCTCGCTCCCGGACGCAGAGGACCTGGCGCGCGTGTTCGCCGCGTTGGCGGATCCGGTGCGGTTGCGGTGCTTCAACCTGATCGCGACGGCGGGTGAGTGCTGCTCGTGCGATCTGGAAGGGCCGCTTGAGCGGTCGCAGCCGACGGTCAGCCACCACACCAAGGCGTTGGCCGAGGCCGGGCTGATCACGGGTGAGAAGCGGGGGCGCTGGACCTACTGGCGGGTCGTGCCGGAGCGGATCGCGGCGGTGCGGGCGGCGCTCGCGGCACCGGCGTAGGCGCCCGGCGGCGGTTGGCCGCGCGCGGACCAGGCGGTGGTCGCGAACAACGGGGACCATGGCGGCGGCAGCGAGGCCGACCACGACCGCGAGTGTCCAGAGCACGGGCGTGTAGGACCCGGCGCGGGTGACGGCGACACCCGCCGCCAGTGGCGCCGCGGCCTTGGCGACGGTCACCACGCCGTGGAGCGTGCCGCTGATGCTGCCGAACGAGCGGGCGCCGAACAGGGTGGCGACGATCATCGGCCGCGCGATCGTCATTGCGCCGAACCCCGCCCCGTAGAAGAGCACGAAGACGACGACGGCGGCTGCCCCCCGCATCGTGGCCAGCACGACGAGCGCCGCTGCCTGGGCGGTGAAGACGCCGGCCATCAAGGTCGAGAACGCCCAGCGGCGCTCCGCGAGCGTGAGGACGACGCGCCCGGTCACCGACAGTAGCCCCAGTCCGCCCGCCACGGCGGCGGCAGCGCCCGCCTGGAGGCCGCGATCGCTGAGGACGGCGACGAGGTGGACGGAGATCACGACGGTGGCGACCGTCGCGAGCGCGAACGCGACGGTGAGCCACCGGAACGTGGCGTCGGCGAAGAAGCGCCCGCGAGGTCACGGCCTCCGCGCTGGCAGGCGGCGTGATCGCCGTCTCGCCGCGTAGGGCGAGGGCGTGCGGGACGACGGTGGCGGTGGCGAGGACCGCCGCCAGCGCGAGGAGCGCGGCCCTCCATCCGGACCGCTCGACGAGCACACCGCTGACGGGCAGGAAGATGGTGCTCGCGAACCCCGCGACGAGCGTCAGCAGCAGCAGCGGCCGCTGGGCGCCGCCGGGGAAGCGGCGCACGACCACGGCCATCGCCGGCTCGTACAGGACGCACGCCATCGCCAGGCCGATGCCGGCCTGGACGAGGTACAGCGCCGCGATCGAGTCGACGCGTGCTCCAGGCGGCGACGAGCGCGACACCCGCGATCGCGCCGCCGGTCATCACCGTGCGGCCGCGACCGGCGTCGACCCAGCGGCCCACCATCGGCGCCGCGAGGCCGGACACGAGCAGCGCGACGGCGTAGGACCCGCTGACGACGCCGCGGCTGGTCGCGAGCTCGCGCGCCAGCGGGTCGAGGAAGACCGCGAACGCGTAGTAGAGGATCCCCCACGAGACGGTCTCGGTGATCGCGAGCGTGGCCGCGACCGTCCAGCCGCGGCGGGTGTCAGCCACCGCAGCCGGCGGCGACCGCGTCGTCGTCGAGCTGCGGGCCGCCGGTGCTGCACACGCCGGTCTCGGGGAGCTCGAGCTGTACGGCGGCCGCGGCGGCGTGGTCGCCGGCGATCGCGGCGGCGACGGAGCGGACCTGCTCGTAGCCGGTGAGCAGCAGGAACGTCGGGGCGCGGCCGTAGCTCTTCATGCCGACGACGTGGAGGTCGGGCTCGGGGTGGGCGAGCTCGGCGGCGCCGTGGGGCGGGACGGTGCCGCAGCTGTGGACGTTGGGGTCGATCAGCGGCGCGAGCCTGGTGGGCGCCTCCACGATCGGGTCCAGCTCCAGCCGCAGCTCTTCGAGCACCGACAGGTCGGGACGGAAGCCGGTCGCGACGATCACCTCGTCGAACGGCCCCACGCGGCGGTCGCCGTCGGCGAGCTCGACCCCGTCTGCGGTGGCCTCGACGGCCTGGGTGGCGAAGCCGGTGATGACCTGGAGCGCTCCGGAGTTGACGGCCGCGCGCACGGCCGCGCCGAGCGCGCCGCGGCCCGGCAGGGAGTCGGCCGAGCCGCCGCCGTAGGTGCGTTCCGGAGTGCGGCGCAGCAGCCAGGTGACGGTTGTGCCTGGCTCCGCGCGGGCGAGCGCGACCAGGTCGAGCAGCGCGTTGGCGGCGGAGTGGCCGGCGCCGGCGATCGCGACGCGACGGCCGGCGTAGCGGGCGCGGTCGGCGCCGCGCACGTCGGGGATGCGGTAGACGATCTGGTCGGTCGCGGCGTGCTCGCCGTCGGCGGGCAGCCCGTCGGCGCCGAGGGGGTTGGCGCGCGCCCACGTGCCGGACGCGTCGATCACGGCGCGCGCGAGGAAGCGGCTGGTGCGGCCGTCGCGCTCGACCCGCAGCACGAACGGGGTCGCGTCGCGGTCCTCGCTGCGCAGCTTGTCGCGCCCAAGGCGCGTGACGGCGACGACCCTGGCGCCCAGCTCTAGTGACCCCGCGATCGCCGGGTGCTTGGACAGCGGTTCGAGGTAGTCGGCGACGAGCTCGCGCGCCGTAGGGGGCGACATCGGCATCCGGCGCCACCCAGCCTTCGGCCTCCAGCAGGACCCGTGCGGCCGGGTCGATGAGCTCGCGCCACGGCGAGAACAGCCGCACGTGGCCCCACTCGCGGATGCTGGCAGCGGCCGCGTCGCCGGCCTCGAACACCACGAACGGCAGACCGCGCTCGTGCAGTCGTGCCGCCGCCGCCAAACCGATCGGCCCTCCGCCGATCACCGCTACGGGAAGCGTCTCGTTCACTGTCAACCTCCGATTCATCTACGATCGTCAATGCGTCGTCCGCAGGCTGCCACGCTCATTGACGGTTGTCAATGCATCTGCGAGAATCGTATCGACGACGGTCGATCACGAAGGAGCTGACGTGGACACGAGAGCGGCGAGCGGCGGGCTGGTCGACGAGGTGCGCGCGCGGTATGCGGCGGCCGCGGCCGCGGTGCGGGCGACCGGCCAGCCGGCGCGCGACTGCGGCTGCGGCGCAGGGGACTGCGGCTGTGCCACCAGCTGCTGCGGCGACACAGCCACCGCCGGCGACGGATTCGGCGCGCAGCTGTACTCGCTGCAGGAGCGCGCCGACCTGCCCGACGCAGCGGTGCTGGCCAGCCTCGGGTGCGGCAACCCGCTCACGGTGGCCGAGCTGCGCGAGGGCGAGGTCGTCTTGGACCTGGGCTCGGGCGGCGGCATCGACGTGCTGCTGTCCGCCAAGCGGGTCGGCCCGGCCGGCAAGGCCTACGGGCTGGACATGACCGACGAGATGCTCGACCTCGCCCGGCGCAACGCCCGCGACGCCGGTGTCACCAACGTCGAGTTCCTGCGCGGCCGGATCGAGGACATCCCACTGCCGCGAGAGTCCGTCGATGTGGTGATCTCCAACTGCGTGGTGAACCTGTCGACGGACAAGCCGGCTGTGCTGAGCGAGATCGCGCGGGTGCTGCGTCCTGGCGGCCGCATCGGCATCAGCGACGTCGTCGCCGACGACCACCTCACCCCCGCCGACCGCGCCGCCCGCGGCAGCTACGTCGGCTGCATCGCCGGAGCCCTGTCGTTTCGCGAGTACCGCGACGGCCTCGCCGCGGCCGGTCTCACCGACATCACCGTCACCGCGACGCACGAGGTCGTCGACGGCATGCACAGCGCGATCGTCCGCGCCAACATGCCCACACCGAGCAGATGCTGCTGATCAACACAGATTGACTCAAACAGTACTGAGGCATAACGTCGTGGGATGACCACGCCAACGGCATCGCTCACCGCAGAGCAGGCTGTCATCGTCAAGCGCAGCGCCACCGCGCTGCAGCGTCAGTTCCAGGGCGTGTTCGCGCGCGAGACCATCGAGCGCTTCCTCGCCGAGGGCTGGGACCAGCTCAGCGGCGCCAAGGTCCGCACCTGGGTCCCCGTGCTCGCGGAGCGTCTGGCCGCCGAGCGGCTGCGCGCGCTCGCCAAGATCGAGGGCCACCTCGAGGTCGACGTGCCCTACGTGCTGTTCCTGTGCGTGCACAACGCGGGCCGCTCGCAGATGGCGGCCGGTTGGCTGCAGCACCTCGCCGGCGACGGCGTGGTGGTCTTCTCGGGCGGCTCGGACCCCACCAGTGAGGTCAACCCCGCTGCGATCGCGGCCATGGCCGAGGTCGGCATCGACATCACCACCTCCTACCCCAAGCCGTGGACCGACGAGGTCGTCCGCGCCGCGGACGCCATCGTCACCATGGGCTGTGGCGACGCCTGCCCGATCTGCCCCGGCAAGCGCTACGAGGACTGGGAGCTCACCGACCCCGCAGGCCTGGGCGTGCAGGCCGTGCGTCCGATCCGCGACGAGCTCGAACAGCGCGTGCGCCACCTCATGGACGCGCTGGGCGTCCCCGCCGTCCGTTGATCGCGGCCGATCCCCACGCACCGGATCGGGTCGCGCGCGCCCGTGTCCATGCCGCGCTCGGCGAGCCGGTGCGCCTGGCGATCGTCGAGTCGCTGCTGCTCGGCGACCTTGCCCCCGACCAGCTCGCCAGCGACCTCGGGCTGCCCGGCAACCTCCTGGCACACCACCTCAACGTCCTCGATGACGCCGGCCTCATCGCGCGCTCGGTGTCGGCCGGGGATCGGCGCCGCCGCTACCTGCGGCTGATCCCCAGTGTGCTCGACGGGTTGGTGAGCGCTCCGCGCCTGCGCGCGCGGTCGGTGCTGTTCGTGTGCACCGCCAACTCCGCGCGATCCCAGCTCGCAGCGGCGCTGTGGCGCCAACGCTCCACGGTCCCCGCCGAGTCAGCCGGCCACCAGCCCGCCGAACGGATCGCGCGTGGCGCCGCGACCATCGCGGCCAGGCACGGGCTGCAGCTGGCCGACCGCCCGCGTGGCTACGACCAGGTCATGCCGCCCGACCTCGTGGTGTCGGTGTGCGACCGGGCGCGCGAGGCCGCCGTCCCGTTCGACGCGCCGCAGCTGCACTGGTCAGTCGCCGATCCGGCCGGCCGCGGCGCCAGCGCGTTCCGCGCTGCGTTCGACGAGCTCTCCCGCAGGGTCGACGGGCTCGCCGCGCACGTCGATGCCGCCTAGCTCGCTCGCCCGGCGCGCGCTAGGCGAAGCGGTCGGCAGCGCCTTCCTGCTGATGGCGGTCGTCGGCGGCGGGATCGCCGCGGCGCGGCTGTCACCCGACGCCGGCCTGCAGCTCCTCGCAGCCGCGATCGTCACCGGCGCCGCCCTGACCGCGATCATCCTGGCGGTCGGCCCTGTCTCAGGGGCGCACCTCAACCCCGCCGTGTCCCTCGCCGATCGGCTCCTGGGCGGCCTCGCCACCCGCGAGCTGCTCGTCTACATCACCGCCCAAGTCGCCGGCGCCGTCCTCGGCACCGCGCTCGCCAACCTGATGTTCGACCTGCCCGCGCTGCACTTCGCCACCACGCGCCGCACCGGCCCCGGCCAGTGGCTCGGCGAAGTCGTCGCGACCACCGGCCTGCTCCTCGTCATCTTCGGGATCGTGCGCTCCAGCGCACGTCGCGCCGTGGCGTTCGCCGTAGGCGCCTACATCACCGCCGCCTACTTCTTCACCTCCTCCACCAGCTTCGCCAACCCCGCAGCCACGCTCGCCCGCACCCTTACCGACACCTTCGCCGGCATCCGCCCCGCCGACGCCCCCGCGTTCATCACCGCGCAGCTCGCCGCCACCATCGCGGCCACGGCGCTCATACGCGCACTCCACCCCGCCGTCACGGCCTCGGCCGACAAGGTCGTCATCCCGCGCGAGGGGTGAGTCATGCGTCGGCGGCTTGCACGCCCGCAGCCGTACCTGACCAGAAGCTCGCCTCCCAGCGGCCTGCCACAGCTGCGCCGTAACTCGAGCGCGACCCGTCGCGACTCGGTGCACGGGCGATCGTCTTCCGTCGAAGAGGCACGGCGAGTACACAGTGAGTACACAGGAACGTCACGAGCCCACCGGATACGGGCCCACGAACCCGAACCTGACGGGACGAGACTGCCGAGAAAGCGCAGGTCAACGCTACTTCGCCTCAAGAGAGCCGACGAGGCCGTACGTGCCGGTTCGGTCCCCCCGTGTCACCCCGTCAGCGGCGGCAGGAGGTCGATGACGGCCGGCAGTTGCTGATCGCGCGCGGCTACGGCGAGCAGGTCGTCACGACGACCGCCAGTTGCTCTCGCACCAGGCGGCCGCCTGATCGCGGTCGGTCGCGGCGACGTCCACGAGCCCTTGCAGCGTGCGCTGGAGGCCATCGCCACGCGCTTGCGAGGCGCCCGCGACCCGCTGGTGATCCGCCTGGGCGTCGGAGTGGCTGCCGCCGTGGAGGCCCATCACCAACGCGAGGTCGCCCGGGGATCTGGGGACACGGGAGGTGACCCCGTGTCGTGTCGTGCCCTTGGCGTGCCCAAACGAAAGGGCACGAGCGGTCCTGACCGGTCGCGACCGGGCGCACGCAGTCCGGCTCCATTCGGCCCGTGACCTGCGAAAACGCGTGCCGGCGCAGGTTGACGGCGACACTGAAAGCATGAGGTTCCTCACCTACCGCGGCAGTTGACGAGCGCGCCCGAAACCTCTCCTGACCTGCGCACTGGGAGGTCGAGGGTTTGCTTCATCGCGGGTTCTGCTCGGGTGTCCCGAGGAGGTCTCCGGTGCGAAGGCCGTGGCTGTCGCCCCACGGCCAGGCTCCGCCCCTGGTGATCTCGGCGTTGGGGAACACCATCGGGTAGGTGCGGTCGGCGTCGCCGGAAGGGGTGTCCTGGACCTGCAGGTGCAGGTGCGGTGCGTTGGTGTGTCCGTTGTTGCCGACCGCGGCGAGGGGCTGGCCGACGTGTACGACGTCGCCGACCTGGACCGTGATGCTGTCTCGCTGGAGGTGGGCCAGGACCACGTAGCGATCGCCGCCGATGTCCACGATCACGTGGTTCGCCTGGTCACCGTTGGTCCCGGGCGGCGTGTCGGCGTTGCCGTCGACGACGAGGACGACCCGTCCGTCGGCCGGCGCCAGCACCGGCATGCCGAAGCCGGCGTAGTCGGCGAGCGGAGCGCTGCTTCCTCCGGTGTGGGTGCGCCCGTTGGCTCCCAGCAGCTGGAAGTCGACCGCGTTGCTCTCGTTCGGCGAGTGGCCGTTGAGCAGGTCGCCCCGGCCTCCGTTGGAGACCAACCACTGGCCGGTCAGTGGCGAGTCGAGCACGATCGCATCGGTGTTTGGGACGGACAGCTGGACGAGCTGGACGGCGAGGAAGCCCGACAGCAGAGCCACGCCCACGTTGGTGGCGACGAACACGCGTCGTCGAGGGACGAGCGCCAACGCGGCCAGCAGGACCAGACCGGCTGCGAACGCCGCGATCACGACGTCGAACTGGACGACGTTCAACGAGTAGACGATGCGCGCGTGGTGCGCGCCACCGGCGGCCAGGAGTCCACCGAGCAGCGCGCTGAGCAGCCAGACGTTGAGTCCCTGCAGCAGATGGGCCCGCAGGTCCCGGCGGAGCGGGTGGCGCAGCAGCCCGAGCTCGAGCCGTCCACGGCGAGCGCCCCATGCCCGCGACGCCGCCAAGGACAGTGGCAGGAGGACGCAGACCGCTGTCAGCGCATCGAACCACTTGCCGCGCGCGTAGAAGAGGTACACGAAGACCACCAGGCCCCAGAGGGCCAGGATGAGGCTGCGCTTGGTGACCGCGATCGTGCGATGCCGCCCCCGTGAGGATTCCTGGAGCGCGAGCGGCAGAGCGATCAGCCCCCCGGCGAGCACCGCGAGCGTGGGCGCGGTCAGATCGAGATGCCACAGCGAGAAGTACGCGAAGGCCGCCACCATCACGACGGCCAGCCCGAGGTTGCGCGGGGAGACGATGACCGACCGCCTGGCTTCGTCCTCATCGGAACCGGTGCTGAAGGCGAGCAGCAGGCCGAACGCGATCAGACCGTCCAACCCGAGGCCGAGCACCGCGGCCACGAACGCGACCACCGCGAGGACGGTCAGCACCAGCGTGCGCCGGGGCTTGGGCCGTCGGGCTGGCGGAGGAAGTAGCGCGTGGTCGCCTGCGGTGACGGGCTCGGGAACGAGGAGGGCGGTTGGGGTCATGTCCGCAGCGTGGGCGCCGCGGGCACGCTCCACCAGGACAGGCGGTTGACGATCTCAGCCACCGCGCCGCCTACCATTGGCCCCATGGGCCGCCGATGAGCGCACCGCGGGTCGTGATCGTGACCTTCGCGTCGGCCCAGATCCTCGACGTGACCGGCCCGTTGGAGGTGTTCTCCAGCGCGTCGCGGTTCCTGCCAGGCGCGTCGTACCAGACCGAGCTGGTGAGCCCCGCCGGCGGGACCGTGCTGGCCTCGTGCGGCATGGCGTTCGCGACGACCCCGATCGCGGACGTCCGCGGACCCGTGGACACGCTGGTCATCGCCGGCGGGCGCGACATGGACGACGCCTGCGCCGACAGCGACCTGGTGGGGCACATCCAACGGCTGGCTGCGGACGCCCGGCGAGTCACCTCGGTCTGCTCGGGCGCCTTCCTGCTCGCGCGCGCCGGGCTGCTCGACGGACGCCGCGCCACCACGCACTGGGCCGAGTGCCACCTCCTGCGGCGCGACCACCCCCGCGTCCACGTGGACCCCGACGCGATCTACGTCCACGACGGCAACGTCTGGACCTCGGCCGGCGTCACCGCGGGCATCGATCTCGCCCTGGCCCTGGTCGCCGACGACCACGGCGCGACCGCTGCTGCGGTCGTCGCCCGCCAGCTCGTGGTCTACCTGCGCCGCTCAGGGGGCCAGGCGCAGTTCTCCGCCGTGCTGGCTGAGCAGGCCGCCGAGACCGAGCCCGTGCGCGACCTGCTGACCTGGCTGCGCGAGCACCTCGGCGCCGACCTGTCGGTACCGGCGCTCGCGCGGCACGTCAACCTCTCCGAGCGGCAGTTCAGCCGCGTGTTCAAAGCCGAGGTCGGCGTCACCCCGGCCGACCACGTCGAAGCAGTCCGTCTCGAGGGCGCCTGCCGGCTCCTGGAGACGACGCGCAGTCCCATCGAGCACGTTGCCAGGGTGTGCGGCTTCGGCACGCCCGAGACGATGAACCGCACGTTCCGCCGACGCCTCGGCACGACACCCGGCAACCATCGCCGCTACTTCGGCTTCCACGAGTAGGAGGCGCAGTTCCGCGTTCCGGCGATGCCGACTAACTTTCGTGGTGGCGAGCGGAGGCAGCGGATGCGGTGGGTCGTCGTCGGCGCCGGCTCCGCCGGTTGCGTCGTCGCGGCACGCCTCTGCGAGCAGGAGCAGCACGAGGTCACGCTGCTCGAGGCGGGCCCCGACCGCACCTCCTCCGACCGCCCGACGGCGCTGCGCTCGCGCAACGCCCTGCGGGCAGCCGAGGAGGCGGAGGCCTGGTGGACGGGGCAGCACGTCACGCGCACGTTCGGAGGCGGCGCGACGACCTACCTCCGGGGGCGCGGCGTCGGCGGCAGCGGTGCGGTGAACGGCATGCTCGCGCTCCCGGGCCTGCCGCGCGATCACGACCGCTGGGTGTCGCTGTTCGGCTGCCGCGGCTGGGGGTGGGCAGACGTCGCCGACTGGTACAGCCGCGTGCGCGCATTGACCAGGCAGATCCCTCCCGACGAGCTGACGCCGCTCGACCAGCTGCTGCTCGCGGCCGCCCGGGAGCTCGGACTGCCCGACGACGTCGACCTCGGTGCGCCGGGCGACGGCGCCGGGCGCCTGTGGGTCACGGCCGACGACGTGGCGCGGCGCTCGAGCGCCGAGCTGTGGCTCGACACAGCCCGGCGCCGGGCGAACCTCCGGGTCCTCGGCGATGCGACGGTCGACCGTGTGCTGCTCGACGGGCGGCGGGCAGTGGGCGTGCTGCTCGTCGACGGCACGCACCTCGAGGCCGACCATGTCGTGTTGTGCGCCGGAGCGATCGGCAGCCCAGCGATCCTGCTCCGGTCGGGTGTCCGGCGGCGCGGGATCGGCCGCAACCTGCGGGACCACGCCTACGGCGGCGTGAGCCTGCAGCTGGCGCCGGACATGGCCTCGCGCGGCTGGACCGGGCACGTGATCGGCACCGGCCTGCGCGTCTCGTCGCGCCACGACCGCGACGACCTGCAGCTGCTGCCGGTGTACGTCGACCCCGCCGCTCCCTCGGGTCGGCTGCTGCTCGTGCTCCTGCGTTGCCGGTCGACCGGCCGGCTGGCGCTCGACGAGGTCGACCCGCTCTCGCCCCCGACCATCGACCTCCAGCTGCTCTCCAACGCGACCGACAGGGCGGCCATGCGCGACGGCATCGGGTTGCTGGTGGCCGTCCTGCGATCGACGGCGTTCGCGGGGCTGGTGGAGGCGGTCAGCGTGGACGGCGTGGGTGGCGCGCCGGAGGACCTTCTCGACCCTGACGTCGCCGATGTCTGGCTCCGCCACCAGCCCGGTGACGTGGCCCACGCATGCGGCACCTGCCGGATGGGAGACCCGAGCGACCCCGATGCGGTCGTCGACCCGGCGGGCACGGTCATCGGGTACCCGAACCTCCACGTCGTCGACGCCTCGGTGTTCCCCGACGTTCCGTCAGCCGGCCCGTACCTGCCGACCCTGATGCTCGCTGAACGCCTGAGTCACGAGCTGCTGGCGCAGCACGGCTGAGCCCCCAGTTCGGGTCGCCCTGCTCCAGGTCGGCTCCGCGGCGATGCGCGCGCGCTCCGCCACGCCGTCCAGGAAGTCGCCCAACCAGACGACGGGATCGCCAGGATCTGCGTCGTGCCTCGTCGACCCATAGCATCGCGGAGAGGTCGAGCATGCTCTGATCTCGTCGGACATCGTCTGAGCGAACGCGGGCATCGTCACGCTCCATGAAGCGCTCATCAACGAGGAGCCGGAGCTCGAGTCGATCTTCGTCAACACATACGTCACCGGGTGCGCGCTGAGGTGGACGGCGGCACGACGATCCGCTGAGCCTGCAGGCTCACTCCGCCGCTGGTCCGGCTCCGAGCCTGCGGTGGAAGCCGTCCGGGATGATCAGGTGCTCGGGCCGGAGCTCGTGGATCGACGGCACCCTGAGGGCCAGCATGGCCGACTCGATGCCACCGCGCAGGATGTCCAGGACGTTCTCGACCCCCGCCTGCCCGTTGGCGGCCAGTCCCCAGAGGCTGGCGCGACCGATCATCACGGCCCGGGCACCCAGGCAGAGCGCCTTGACCACATCCGAGCCACGACGGACACCGCCGTCGAGGAGCACCTCGATCTCGTCTTCCGACAGCGTCGGCGATCGGCCCGAGCATCCGGATCGGCGCGGGTGTCCCGTCGAGGTTGTTGCCGCCGTGGTTGGAGACGGAGATCGCGGTGCAGCCGGCTGCGACGGCCCGGCGGGCGTCGTCGATGCGGCAGACGCCCTTGAGCATGAACGGGCCGTCCCAGCTTGCCCGGAGCCACTCGACGTCGTCCCAGGTGGGCGCGGCCGTCTGCATCCACTCGTAGTAGGCGCCGAAGAAGGTCGGCGCGTCCCCGCCGTCCCGGGCGAGGTTCGGGGCGGTGAGGTCGGGGATCTGGCCTGACCTGGCGAAGTCCCAGAGCCAACGCGGCCGGATCAGGACCTGCGGGGCGAACCGGACCATGGTGGCAAGGTCGAGCCTCTCGGGGATCTCGGGGCTGCCCCAGTCCCGTCCCATCGAGAACGACCAGTCGAGGGTGGCGATCAGCCCTTTCGCACCGGCGCCGCGAGCCCGCTGGAGCCGCTCGAGCATGAGGTCCCTCGACCCCATCCAGTAGATCTGGAAGAGGGTCTTGGGGTTGGCCGCGACCACCTCCTCCACCGGTCGGCTGGCGAAGGAGCTCAGGCCCATCACGGTGTCGCGCGCCGCGGCGGCTCGTGCCATGGCGACCTCACCGTCGGGATGCACGGCCTGCACGCCGGTGGGAGAGATCAGCACCGGGAGGGAGACGTCCTGCCCCATGACCGTCGTGCCGAGCAGTCGCTCGGTGGACGGGCCGACCACGTGCGGCGCGAAGCCGAGCTCGGCGAAGGCGGCCGTGTTGTCGTGGGAGGACTGTCCCCGCTCGGAGCCGGCGACGAGCGCGCCGTACACCGACGAAGGCAGGCGCTGCCGCGCGCGCCGCTGGGCGACGGCGACGCTCTCGAACCAGGGGTTCCTGGCCCACGGGTTCTTGGGCATGCGCAAGCGTCCCACGGCCGGCCTACGTGCCGCCACCCGGCTTCGCCGGCCGCGCCAGGCTGCCGGCGACCCGCGCCTGGCTGTCCGGCGTGCGCCACGGGCGGGACTGCTCCGCCAGCTCGTGTCGCAGTGCGGCCTCCACGTCCGCCGCGAGCGAGCCCGCCAGCGTCCGCTTGATCGAGCGGACGGCGTGCGGTCCCACGGCGGCGATCTCCTCCGCGAGCGCGATCGAAGTCCGCTGCGCACGCCAGCCCGAGGCCGCCTCCGACGGCCGCACGACGGCGGCACATTGACGCCGTCGTCGTCGATTCCCGGCTCCCAGCCCTGCAGCGTGTGGTCGCGCAACACGCGCAGGCTGGCGTGGTCGCTGCGAGCGCGAGCAGTCGGTCTTCGGCCGCCAACAACTTGTTCGGGGTGGAGATCGTGGCGTGCTTGGGCCGGCACACGCTGCTGCCATCGGGACGCTGGGACACCGGGCCCGGAAGCTACGTGCGCGCCTGAGCCCGCGCCGGGCTACAGGCCGAGGACCGGCCGATAGGCCGGCTCCCACATCGCGTCGCGTACGGCCTTGGGCCAGTCGGCCTGCTCGGTGCGCGCGATGCCCTCCTCGGCAGCGGCGGCGGCGACCTCGGCGGCGACCGCCGCGGACACCGCGCGCAGGTCGTTGACCTGCGGCAGCAGTGGGGAGCCGGGGGCCGACGCGTCCACCGTCGCGGCCACGGCGCGGGCGGCGGCCGCGAGCATCCCGTCGGTGATGCGGCTCGCCCCGCTCACGATCGTGCCGAGCCCCAGCCCGGGGAACACCAGCGCGTTGTTCGCCTGCGCGGTGACGTAGGTGACCCGTTCGTGGGTCAGGGGCGGGAACGGGCTGCCGGTCGCGATCAGCGCCCGACCCTCGGTCCAGCCGATGAGGTCGGCGGGCACCGCCTCGCTGAGGTGCGTCGGGTTGGACAGCGGCAGGATCACGGGGCGCTCGACGTGGGCGGCCATCTCCCGGACCACCTGCTCGTCGAAGGTGCCCGGCGTGCCGGACGTGCCCACCAGGATCGTGGGCCGAGCGCGGCGGACGACCTCGAGCAGGCCGATCCCGCCACGGTCGTCGCGGCTCCAGTCGGCGACCTCCGCGGCCGGACGCGCGTAACGGCGCTGGAAGCTGCGCAGCCGCTCGTCGCCCTCGACCAGCAGGCCCCGGCTGCCCAGGGCCCAGATCCGCGCCTGCGCGTCGTCGCGGTCCGCGCCCTGCTGCACCATCGCGTCGCGGATCTGGTCGGCGATCCCGACGCCGGCCGTGCCCGCCCCGAACACCACGACGCGGTGCTCGGGCAGCGGCACACCCGACGCGGCGGCTCCCGCGAACGCCGCCGCAAGCACGACCGCGCCCGTTCCCTGGACGTCGTCGTTGAACGTGCACACGGTGTCGCGGTAGCGCTCCAGGATGCGCGTCGCGTTGTCGGCGCCCAGGTCCTCCCAGTGCAGCAGCGCGCGCGGGTACACCCGGGTGACCGTGCTGACGAAGTCCTCGATGAAGCTGTCGTACGGCTCCCCCGTGACCCGCGGGTGGCGGTTGCCGACGTAGAGCGGGTCGTCCAGCAGCTGCGGGTTGTTGGTCCCGACGTCCAGCACGATCGGCACCACGCGGGTGGGGTCGATGCCCGCGGCCGCGGTGTAGACCGCGAGCTTGCCGATCGCG
Organism: Euzebyaceae bacterium; assembly: GCA_963829805.1. GTDB lineage: Bacteria > Actinomycetota > Nitriliruptoria > Euzebyales > Egibacteraceae > CAWHJR01. Next base: position 3,653,921 of record CAWHJR010000002.1, on the reverse strand, counting down.
ATCGCGATCCCGCCGGCGCCCCAGTCGCCGATGCCGAGGATGCCCTCGCCGTCGGTCACCACCACCAGGTCGACGTCGTCGGGCGGCACCCCGTACCCGAGCAGCGCGCGCTCCATCGCCTCCGGCTCGTCGATCGACAGGTACAGGCCGCCGGGTCGCCGGTAGTCGCGGCTGTACTGCTGGATCATCGCCCCGATGGTCGGCGTGTAGACCACGGGCAGCATCTCGGGCAGGTGGTCGGTGAGCAGCCGGTAGAACAGCACGGTGTTGCGGTTCTGCAGCGCGCTCAGCAGCACGGCCTGGTCGATGGGCTCGGCGATGCGACGGTACTGGCCGTAGGCGCGCTCGGCCTGCTGGTCGAGGGTCAGGACCGCCGGTGGCAGCAGCCCGGTCAGCCCGAGGGCGTCACGCTCCTCGCGGGTGAACGCCACGCCCTGGTTGAGCGCCGGGTCGCGCAGCAGCTCGCGGCCCCGGAGCGTGGTCGTGAGCGGCTCCACTACACGCCCACCGCGACGTACTTCATGACGAGGTGCTCGTCGATGCCCACCGGGCCTGCTCCAGTCTCTCGGCGACGCGGAACGACCGGGCATTGTTGCTCGCCGCGCGGGCAACTGGCGTAGAACTACGGGATGGCCCTGGGTGCCAACCGCTACGGCAAGTCGGGGATCCGGCTGGTCACCGTGCGCCGCGACGGGGCGCAGCACACGTTCACCGACCTGGAGATCGCGGTGCGGCTCGAGGGCGACTTCCAGGCAGCGCACACCCACGGTGACAACAGCGACGTGCTGCCGACCGACACGATGCGCGGCACCTGCTACGCGCTCGCACGCGACGGCATCGAGTCCCTGGCCGGCTTCGGCAAACGGCTGACGGCCCGGTTCCTGGAGGCCTCGCACGCCACCCAACACGCCGAGGTAGAGATCGTCTCCTACCCCTGGGAGCGCGTCGCCGTCGACGGCGCGCCCCACCCGCACACCTTCCAGCCCGCGGCCGGCGGTCAGCGCGTCACCACGGTCACGCAGGCCCGCGACGAGCCAGCCGCCGTGGCCGGCGGCGTGCGCGGCCTGCGCATCGCCAAGACCACGGGCAGCGCGTTCTCCGGCTTCCCGCGCGACGCCTACACCACGCTCCCCGAGGCCCGCGACCGCATCATGGCCACCACGGTGGTCGCGGACTGGGCGTACCGCGACGCGCACGCCGACCACGACCGCCTCCTCGAGGCCGTCCCGGCGACCTTCGCCGCGCGCTTCGCCACGCACGACGAGAGCGAGTCCGTCCAGCACACGCTCTACGCCATGGGCGCGGCGGTCCTCGACACCCACCCCGAGCTCGCGCGCATCGCCTTCCGCATGCCCAACGAGCACCACGTCCTCGTGGACCTCAGCCCCTACGGGCTCGACAACCCCGGCGAGGTCTTCGTCGTCACCGACCGCCCGTACGGCGTGATCGAGGCGACGATCGAGCGGGACGCGTGACCGAGCCCCTCGACGAGCTCTTCGCCCTGGCGCCGGAGGAGTTCACCGCCCGCCGCGACACGCTGGTCAAAGAGCTCAAGGCGGCGAAGGAGGGCGACCTCGCCGCGAAGGTCAAGGCGCTGCGCCGACCGACGGTCGCCGCGTGGGCGCTCAACCAGGTCGCGCGCCGCCACGCCGACGCCGTCGACGAGCTGATCGCCGCCGGCGAGGCACTGGCCGCCGCCCAGCGCCGCCTCATGGGCGGCGACAAGTCCAGCGGCATCCGCGAGGCCACCCAGGCCCGCCGCCAGGCCGTCGCGACCCTGCGCGACCACGCCGCCGCGATCCTGCGCGACGCCGGTGTCGCCCCCGACACCCACCTCGACGAGGTCAACGCCACCCTCGAAGCTGCCTCCGCGGACCCCGACGCGGCCGACGCCCTGCGCGCCGGGATGCTGCAGCGCCCCCTGCCCGCCCCCTCGGGCCTCGGGTTCGGCTTCCTCCCCGCCCCGGCCGACGAGGACGAAGAGCCCGGGCCGGACTGGACGCCCGCCGACGCGCCCGACGAGGAACCCGAGGACGAGGACGCGGCCGCCGCCCGCGCCGAGGCCGAGAAGGCCGCCGCCGTCGAGGACGCCGAGCGCCGGCTCGCCGAGGCCCGCACGCGCCGCGACGAGGTCTCCGAGCGCGAGGACTCCGCCCACGCCGCGGCCGCCGAGGCCAAGCAGCGTGCGGAGACCCTACGCCGCGACCTCAAGGCCGCCGACGCCGAGGCCGAGCGCACCGCCAAGGAGGCCGAGGCCGCGTCCGACGACGTCCAGGCCGCCGAGGAGGAAGTCGCCGCCGCGGGCGCGGCCCTGCGCAAGCTGCGCCGCGCCTGATCCCAGGCGCGGTCAAACGGACCAGTGGTGCAGCTGCGCCGCAGCGCGGAGGACGAGTTCGAAGCGCGGGCGGTCGAGGATGCAGCCCTCGCGGCGGATCCCTTCGGGGTCGAGCAGCAGGACGCGGTCGAGGCGCACCTCGCTGGGGCGGCCCTGTCGGTCCCAGGCGCCGGCGCCGATGTCCATCCAGTGCCGGCCCCAGCGCGCCTCGTCGGCGTGGTCGCGGTCGTGGTCCTTGCTGGTGAGCATCAGGCCGACCACGAGATCGTGGGCGCGGCCCACGATCACGACCGGCCGGTCCTTGCCCTGGGCCGGGTCGTCCTCGTAGGCGACCCAGGTCCACACGACCTCCCCGGGGTCTGCGTTGCCGTCGAGGTCCGGGTTGTACGCGAAGGTCAGGTCCGGTCGCACGCTGTTCAGCCCATCGGGCTGGCGGCCGTGGCGTCGGTGGACCGCCCCGAGGGCCGATCGCGCTGGGACGCGGGGTGGAAGAGCACGCTCGTGGTCACCGGCCCGTCGCGGCCTGCGCACGCGAGCTCGTCGATCGCCTCTGCGACCGCGAGCACGTCGTCGCGCCCGCCCGACACCAGCGCCGATGCCGGCCCCACCACCACCTCGGCGGCCAGCGTCGGGTCGTCGGCGACCTGCCGCCACAGGGCGGCAAGCACTGACGCCTCCAGCCCTGGCGCCCGCACGGCCACCACGGCGATGGTCGGAACCCCTCGCACACTCACGTTGTACTTCCCCTGCACGCGCAGGTCCCAGGCGTCACCGTTCCGCAACTTCAAACAGCGACTGCGCAGAAGGACCCACGTGATCGCCGGGGGAGCTGCACGATCCGCCCGATGGCGGCCGGGGCGGGGTCCGCCATGCTGCCGTCATGACCACTGATCTCGCTCCCGACCTCGACGCCCACCGCGTCGAGGAGTTCGCCGGCCAGCTGCTGGGGCTCTACACCCACAGCTTCGTCACGTACATGATCGACCTGGGGTCGCGCACCGGCCTGTTCGAGGCCGCGGCGCAGGGGCCCGCGACCAGCACCGAGCTGGCCGACCGCGCCGGGCTCCACGAGCGCTACGTCCGCGAGTGGGCAGGCGCCCTGGTGACCGGCGGCATCCTCGACTACGACGCCGCAGACGGCACCTACAGCCTTCCGGCGGAGCACGCCGTGTGCCTGACCGGCGGCGGCGCGGCCAACCTCGCGCCGATCAGCCAGATGGTGGCGCTGCTGGGGGTGCACGTCCCCGCGGTCGCCCGCGCGTTCCGCGAGGGCGGAGGCGTGCCCTACTCCACGTTCCGGCCCGAGTTCACCGACGTGATGGACGCGCTCGGCCGGGGGCTCTACGACGAGCTGCTGGTCGACGCGATCCTGCCGCTGGCCCCCGGGCTGCCGGAGTGCCTCGGGGCCGGCGCCCGCGTCGCCGACATCGGCTGCGGCACCGGCCACTCCACGAACGTGCTCGCACGCGCCTTCCCGCGTTCGCAGTTCGTCGGCTACGACCTGGCCGAGGACGCGATCGCCCGCGCGCGGACCGAGGCCGCGGACTGGGGCCTGGCCAACGTCACGTTCGAGGTGCGCGACGTCGGCGACCTCCCGCACGGGTTCGACGCCGTCGTCGGGTTCGACGTCGTCCACGACCAGCGCGACCCCGCGGGCGTGCTGCGCGGCGTGCACGAGGCGCTCGTGCCCGGCGGCTGGTTCCTCATGAAGGACGTGCGCGCGTCCAGCAACCTGGAGGACAACCGCGCCAACCCGTTCGCGGCGATGATGTACGGCGTCAGCACGCTGCACTGCATGACGGTCTCGCTGGCGGAGGGCGGGGCCGGCCTGGGCACCATGTGGGGCGAGCAGCTCGCGTGCCGCATGCTCGCGGAGGCCGGGTTCGTCGACACCGAGGTGCACGAGACTCCCGGGGACCCCATGGACTCCGTGTACATCTCGCGCCGCGCCTGACGCGCGGACCGGCGCCATACTCCGGCTGTGGAGCCGGGCGCCACGTTGGAGTCGGCGAGGGAGTCCTACGCGCGCCGCGACTGGCCCGCCGCCCACGCGGCGCTCAGCGCGGCGCGCGCCGCCGCGCCGCTGGACGGTGACGACGCGCTCGCGCTGGCCGACAGCTGCTGGTGGCTGGGCCTCACCACCGAAGGCCACGCGGCCGCGCAGGACGCGTTCGAGGCGTTCACCCGCGAGCAGCGTCCGCGGGTGGCGGCGCGATCAGCACTCATGCTGGCCTACCTGTCGTTCCTGGAGGGTCGCGAAGCCGAGGGCGCCGGCTGGTTCGCGCGCGGCTCGCGCATCCTGGCGGAGGAGGGCGACTGCCCCGAGCAGGGGGAGCTGCTGGCGATCCAAGTCGAGCAGGCCCTCGCGGGGGACCCGCTGGCCGCGCTGGAAGAGGCGCGGGAGCTGCAGGCGTTCGCCCGCCGCCACGCCGACCCGGGAGTGCTGGCCTCGGGCACGATGTACGAGGGGCGCGCGCTGCTGCGCCTGGGACGGGTCCGCGAGGGGCTGGCCCGCATCGACGAGGCCATGCTCGACGCCGGGTCCGATGCGCTGCATCCCGGTACGACCGGCAACATCTCCTGCCACGCCATCGCCGCCTGCTACGAGCTGGTCGACCTGGCGCGCACGGCCGCCTGGCTCGAGGCAACCGAGCGCTGGGTCGCCTCGCTGCCGGCCGCCGTCCTCTTCCGCGGCATCTGCCGGGTGCACCGCGCGCAGCTGCTGTGCCACCAGGGGGAGTGGGTCAAGGCCGAGGCCGAGGCGGCCCGCGTCGCCGAGGACATCGCCCACCTGCAGGTCGCGACCGCGGCCGAGGGCCACTACACGGTCGGCGACACCCGGCGGCTGCGGGGCGACCATGAGGGCGCCGAGGCGGCCTACGCGCGCGCCCATGCGATGGGACGCGACCCGCAGCCCGGGCTGGCCCTGCTGCGGCTGGCCCAGGGCCGCGGCGACGAGGCTGCCGCGGGGGTCCGCACAGCGCTCGTCGCGGCCGCGGACCGCCCACTTGTGCGCGCGCGCCTGGTGGCCGCCCAGGTGGCGATCGCCGTGGCGACCGCCGACCCCGCGGCGGCCCGCAAGGCGGCCGACGAGCTCACCGACACCGCCGCCGCGTTCGAGAGCCCCGGGCTGGCCGCGATGGCCGCGCACGCCCGAGGCGCCGCACTGCTGGCCGAGGGCCACGCCGCCGAAGCCCTCGCGGAGCTGCGCGCCGGCTGCGCCGCCTGGCACGAGCTGCGCGCGCCCTTCGAGGTCGCAGGCGCCTGCCTGCTCCTGGCCGACGCGTACGACGCGCTCGAGGACCCCGGGTCGGCCGCGCGCGAGCGCGCCGCCGCGGAGGCCGGGCTGGCTGCGCTGGGCGCGGCGGCCTTCACCCCCGGCGACGACAGCGGCCTGACCTCCCGGGAGCGCGAGGTCATCGCGCTCGTCGCCGCCGGCCTCACGAACCGCCAGATCGCCCGCAGCCTGGTGCTCAGCGAGAAGACCGTCGCCCGGCACCTCTCGAACATCTTCACCAAGCTCGACCTGTCCTCGCGCACGGCGGCCGCCGCCTACGCCTTCTCACACGGTCTTGTGCAGCCGGGTGGCTGAGGCGCCCGCCGTCGCGGGCCTGGAGATCCGCCTCCTGGGCGACCTGGCACTGGCCCGCGACGGCGCGCCCCTGCCGCCGCTGCCCTCCTCGCGCGCGGAGTCCCTCCTCGCCTACCTGGTCCTGCATCGCGAGTCCCCGGTCCCGCGCCAGCAGCTGGCGTTCCTGCTGTGGCCCGACTCCAGCGAGGCGCAGGCGCGCACGAACCTGCGCCACCTCCTGCACACGCTGCGCCGCTCCCTGCCCGACGCGGACGGGCACCTCGAGGTGACCCCACGGACGCTCCAGTGGCGCGGCGCGGCGGCACTGGACGTGGAAGCGTTCGAGGCCGCAGTGGACCGCGCGGGGCCAAGCGGTCTCGACGCCCTGCGCGAGGCGGTGGCGCTCTACCGCGGCGACCTGCTGGCCGGCTCCTACGACCCGTGGGTCGCCGACGAGCGCGAGCGCCTCCGCGGTCTGTACCTGGACGCCCTCGCCCGCCTGGTCACCCTGCTCGAGGAGCGCGGCGAGCTCGACGACGCGCTGCGCCACGCCGAGCAGCTGCAACGCGCCGACCCGCTGGGCGAGACCGTCGCGCGCACGCTGATGCGCCTGCACGGCGCCCGCGGCGACGCCGCCCGGGCGCTGCGCACCTACCACGCCACCGCGGCCGCCCTGGAGCGCGAGCTGGGCGTCTCTCCCTCCGCCGAGACGCGCGAGGCCTACGCCGCGCTGCTGGCCGCCACGGAACCGGTTGCCCCTGCCACGCCCGCGGCCGGCCATGCCGCAGCACCGCTGGTGGGCCGCCGGATCGAGCGCGAGCTCCTCGCCGCGGCATGGCGGGAGGCCGCGGCGACAGGCCCCCGGCTGGCGCTGGTGACCGGCGAGCCGGGGATCGGCAAGACCCGGCTGGTCGAGGACCTGCGCGCGCGGTGCGCGCGGGGCGGCGCGGCGGTCGCGGAGGCGCGGTCCTACGGCGCGGAGGGCGCTCTGGCCTACGCCGTGGTCGTCGCGTGGCTGCGCAGCGACGCGCTCAAGGCGGCCCTGGCCCGGGCGGATGCGCCGACGCGCGCGGAGCTCGCGGCCCTGCTGCCGGAGCTGGGCGTCGGGGCCGCCGCGGCCGGCCAGCCGGAGGAGGAACGCCGCCACCGGCTGTTCGACGCGATGGCCCGCACGCTGCGCGACAGCCGCGCGCCGTTGCTGCTGGTGGCCGACGACCTGCAGTGGGCGGACGCGGCCAGCCTGCAGTTCCTGCACTACCTCCTGCGCTCACCCAGCGTCACCCCGCTCCTGGTGGCCGCGACCGCGCGGCGCGAGGACCTGGACCCCGGCCACCAGGTGACGACGCTGCTGTCCGCGCTGTCGGCGCAGGGCCACCTGGTGCAGGTCGAGCTCGAACGCCTGGACGCGGCCGCCACCGCGACGCTGGCCGCCGCCCTCCAGGGCCGGACTCTGGACCCGCACGCCGCGGTCGCCCTGTACGAGGAGACCGAAGGCAACCCGCTCTTCGTCGTGGAGGCTCTGCGGGCCGGCCGGCCGTCACAGAGCGGGAGCGGCGCGCTCAGCGCGCGCGTGCAGGCGGTGATCGCGGCCCGCCTCGGCCAGCTGTCCGCCGGCGCGCGCGAGCTGATCGGGCTGGCGGCGGCTGTCGGGCGGTCGTTCGCGACCGATCTGCTCAGCGCCGCGAGCGCCCGAGACGGCCCAGCGCTGGTCCGCGACCTCGACGAGCTGTGGCGCCGGGGCCTCGTCGTCGAGCGTGGCGCTGACGGCTACGACTTCAGCCACGGCCGCATCCGCGACGTGGCGTACGGCGAGCTCAGCCCGGTGCGCCGCCGCGCGCACCACCTCGCCGTCGCGCATGCGCTCGCCGCGCACGCGGCCGACGCCGACAGCGGTGAGGTCGCCAAGCACTTCCAGCGGGGCGCCGCCCCCGAGCAGGCCGCAGTCTGGTACCGGCGCGCCGCCGACGCGTCCCTGCGCCGCCACGCGGCCGGGGATGCCGTGCGCCTGCTGGACCTGGCCTTGGATGCGGCGGGCGCGCTGCCGCCCGGGGCCAGGCGCGACCAGCTGGAGCTCGACCTGCTCACCGCGCAGCTCAGCCCGCTGGTGCCGCTAGGCGGCTACCTCGCCGAGGAGGTCGACCGCGTCCGCTCCCGCGCCCTGGCGGTGACCACGGCCAGCGGGCTGCCGCCCCCGCCGCCACTGCTGCGCTCGCTGGCCCTGGCCCGCGCCGGGCGCGGCGACTGGGACGGGACCGAAGAGCTCGGCCGGGAGCTGCAGCGCCGCGGGGAGGAGGCGGGCGACGACGTGCTGCGCGTCGAGGGCGCGTACGTCCGGGGCATCGCCGCGCTGTGGGCCGGCCGCATCCCCCAGTCCCGCGTGCACCTCGAGGACGCCGTGGCCTGGTGCCGGGAGGACCTGCGGCCGGTCCACCTCGCGCAGTACGGGCAGGACCCCGAGGTGGTGTGCCGCTCGCGCCTCGCCTTCGTGCTCGCGCTCCAGGACCGGCCCGAGGAGGCGGTGCGTGCCAGCGCCGACGCGCTCGCGCTGGCGACGCGGGTCGGGCACCCGTACTCCCTGGCCGTCGCCCAGGTGTTCGCCGGCCACACGGCGCTGGAGCTCGGCGACCTCGACGCTGTGCGCGTGCACGCCGGGCAAATGGCCTCGGCGCAGCACGGGGTCCACCACGCCCTGACCGGCCAGGCCTTCGCGGGTGTCGCCGCATGCCTCGACGGCCGTGTCGGCGAGGCCATGACGCTGCTGCAGCGCGCGTACGCGGACACCGACGGCGTGGACCGCGCGCCCAGCCTGCGCGCCGCGATCACGCGCCAGCTCCTGTGGGTGTGCGAACTGGTCGGCGACGTACCCGCCGGCATCGCGGCCGCCGAGCGCATCCTCGGCCTGCACGACAGCGGCCGGACGTGGGACGCCGAGGCGCTGCGTCTACGCGCGCTGTTTCGCCACCGCCAGGGCGCCCCGCGCGAGGAGGTGGCCGCCGAGCTGGAGCGCGCGGGCAGCCTCGCTGCGGCGCAGGGCACGCTGCTGTACGCGCGGCGCGCCGCCGCCGACCTCGCAGCGCTCGACGCCTGAGGAACGGTCGTGGAACGCTCCCCGCCGGAGGATGCGGCCATGACGACGCTCATCAGCACCACCACGTTCGACGGCCTGCGGTCACGGTTCCGGGGGGCCCTGCTGCGGCCTGGCGAGGAGGGGTACGACGAAGCCCGGCGCGTCTGGAACGGCGCGATCGACCGTCGCCCCGCGCTCGTGGCGCGCTGCGCCGGGACCGACGATGTCGTGACCGCCGTGCGCTTCGCGCGGGCCCAGGGCCTGGACCTCAGCGTGAAGGGCGGCGGGCACTCGGTCGCCGGCCATGCCGTCTGCGACGACGGGCTGATGCTCGACCTCTCGCTCGTGCGTGCGGTGCGCGTCGACCCGGAGGCGCGCATCGCGCGGGTGGCCGGCGGCTCGCTGTGGTCCGACGTCGACAAGGCCACGGCGCCGTTCGGCCTGGCGGTCACCGGCGGGCAGATCAGCCACACCGGCGTCGGCGGCCTCACGCTCGCCGGGGGCCTGGGCTACCTGATGCGCAAGCACGGGCTCACGGTCGACAGCCTCCTCGGTGTCGATCTCGTCACGGCGGAGGGCGAGCGCGTCCGCGCGGACGCCGACCACGAGCCCGAGCTGTTCTGGGGCCTGCGCGGCGGCGGCGGCAACTTCGGCATCGCGACCGCGTTCGAGTTCCAGCTGCACCCCGTCGGGCCGATCGTCCTGGGCGGCCCGGTGATCTGGCGGCTCGACGACGCGCCCAAGGTGCTCGCGTTCCTGCGCGAGTTCATGCCCGAGGCACCCGACGAGCTGGGCCTGGCGTTCGTCACCCGCCTCGCACCGCCGATGCCGTTCATCCCGCCCGAGCACCTCGGCAAGCCGGTGCTGATCGCGCTGCCGGTGTGGGTTGGCGATCCACCGGCCGGAATGGCCGCCCTGCACCCGCTGCTGGACGTCGCCACGCCCATCGCGAACTTCGTGCGGCCCGCGCCCTACGTCGCGCTGCAGTCGATGCTCGACGGCGGCGCGCCGCACGGCCTGCACTACTACTGGAAATCGCACCGCGTACCCGAGCTCAGCGACGCCGTGATCGACGTGCTGACCGGCACCGTCGACGCGCTCACGTCGCCGTTCAAGCAGATCGGCGCCTACGTGGTCGGTGGCGCGGCCAGCCGCGTGCCGGCCGACGCGACCGCGGTGGGCGACCGCGCCCCTGGCTACGAGCTGAACATCACCGCCATCTGGCCGCCCTCGGACCCGACGCCGGAGGCGCACGTGCAGTGGGTCCGCGACGTCTTCCACGCGCTGGAGCCGCACAGCGACGGCGGCTACGCCAACTTCGTCTCCGACGAGTCGCACGACGAGATCGCCGCGCTCTACGGCGACCGCCTTGCCCGCCTCACCGCGCTGAAGGACCGCTGGGACCCCGGCAACGTCTTCCGCCACAACGCCAACGTCGTGCCGAGCGGGAGGCCGTGACCGCCAGGGGGACGATCCTCGTCGCCGGTGCCACCGGCACCGTCGGCCGCCACGTCGTGCACGGGCTGCTGGCCGCCGGCGAGACCGTGCGGGCGCTCAGCCGCGACGCCGCCCGCGCCCACGCGGTGCTGGGCGACACCGTGGACGTGGTGATCGGCGACCTCGACGATCCGGCGACGCTCGCCGCCGCCCTCGACGGAACCGACCGGCTCTTCCTCGCCAGCCCCAACCACCCCGCGCAGCTCGCGCGCGAGCGGGCCGCGATCGACGCGGCTGCGCGTGCCCGGGTGCGCCGGGTCGTGAAGCTCTCCGCGCTGGGCGCCGAGCCCGGCTCACCCCTGGACTTCTGGGACGTCCACGGCCGGCTCGAAGGCCACCTGCAGGAGTCGGGGGTGCCGGCGGTCGTCCTGCAGCCGACGACGTTCATGGGCATGGTGCTGGCCTCGGCCGACTCGATCCGCCACGCAGGAGCGATCTTCGCCCCTTTGGGCGACGCCAAGATCGCCTTCACCGACCCGCGTGACGTGGCCGCGGTCGCGGTCCAGGCCCTGCTCCACGAGGAGCTCGACGGCCACACCTTGGCCGTCACGGGCCCGGAGCTGCTGACGCTCCAACAGGTGGCGGAAACGGTGAGCGAGGTTGTCGGACGACCCGTCTCGTACGTGCCCGTCACGGACGACGCCGCGAGCAGAGTCGCTGACAGGCTCGGGCCTGCCGCCGTGGCTCGCCGGGAACCTCGTCACGCTCTTCGGCCTGCTCCGCGGCGGGGCGGCCGCGGTCACCACCGACACCGTCCACCGCGTGACGGGCTCGCCGCCGCGCACGCTCGGTGCCTTCCTGCGCGACCACGTGCAGGCCTTCGTGCGAGGCTGACGCCATGACCGACCCGGCACCGCCTTTCGACGCCTCCGGCCTGCGTGCGCTCTTCATCAACTGCACGCTCAAGCGCTCACCGGAGCGCTCGCACACGCAGGGGCTGGCCGACGTCTCCATCGGCATCATGCGCAAACAGGGCGTGACCGTCGACGTGGTGCGCGCGATCGACCACGAGATCGCGATCGGGGTGTGGCCGGACATGCGCGAGCACGGGTGGGAGCGCGACGCCTGGCCGGCCATCTTCGAGCAGGTCATGGCCGCGCACATCCTCGTGATCTGCACACCGATCTGGCTGGGTGAGAAGTCCTCGGTCTGCACCCACGTGATCGAGCGCCTCTACGGCAACAGCTCGCTGCTCAACGCCGCGGGGCAGTACGCCTACTACGGCAAGGTCGGCGGCTGCCTGGTCACCGGCAACGAGGACGGCGTCAAGCACTGCGCGATGAACGTTTTGTACTCGCTGCAGCACCTGGGCTACACGATCCCGCCGCAGGCCGACGCGGGCTGGATCGGCGAGGCCGGCCCCGGCCCGTCCTACCTCGACCCCGGCTCCGGCGGCCCCCAGAACGACTTCACGAATCGCAACACCACGTTCATGACGTGGAACCTGCTGCACCTCGCGCGCATGCTCACCGACGCCGGCGGGATCCCCGCCCACGGCAACCAGCGCAGCGAGTGGGACGCCGGCTGCCGCTTCGACTTCGAGAACCCCGAGCACCGCTGAGTCGGCTGCGGCCGCGGTGGCACGCTAACGCGCATGGTCGACGACGTAGTCACGGCCAACGCGCAGGCGATGGCGCGCTTCGGCATCGGGCGGTTGTTCACGATGACCCACGAGGCCGTGGTGGGGGCGGACCTCGAGACCGAGACGATCCTGCTGTGGAACCCGTCGGCCGAGGCCCTCTTCGGGTACAGCGCGGACGAGGCCATCGGGATGCCGCTGGAGGCGATCGTGGCGCCGCAGCTGCGCCCGCAGCTCCACGCGGGGATCGCGCGCTGGCGGCGGACCCACGAGTCCGGGCTGCTGGGCGGCCCGCCCTTCGAGGTCCAGGCCGTCACCCGCGATGGCCGCACCCTGATCGTCGCGGTCACGCTGACCGACGTGTCGCTCGACGAGCCCGGCCGCCACGTCGTCGCGGTGATCCGCGACGTGACCATGCACCACGAGGCCGAGGAGGCGCTGCGCCGCGCGCACGATTCGATGCGCGACTTCGTCGCCACGGCCTCCCACGACCTGCGCACGCCGCTGACCGCGGTGCTGGGCTTCGCGCGCACGCTGCGCGACCGCGCCGGTTACCTCACCGAGGCGCAGCGCGCGCAGTTCCTCGACGCGATCGTGCGCGGCGGCGAGCAGGCCGCGCGCCTGGTCGACGACCTGCTGACGCTCTCGAAGATCGACTCGGGGTTGATCCACGCCCACATCGAGCGGCTCCCCCTGCGCGCGGTCGTGGACGAGGCCGTGGACACCAGCGGGCTGGCGACCGAGGTCGAGCTGCCGGAGGCCGTGACGATCGCCGCCGACCGCGACCACGTCGTGCGCATCCTCGTGAACCTGCTCAGCAACGCCGAGAAGTACGGCGCGCCACCGGTGCGGCTGTGGGCGGCTGCCCGGTCGACGCTGGTCGAGGTCCGCGTCAGCGACGCCGGTTCCGGCGTGCCCGCGGACTTCCGCTCCCGCCTCTTCGAGCGCTTCGCGCGGGGGCCGCGGCAGCACCAGGTGGAGGGCACCGGGCTGGGCCTGGCGATCGTGCGCGGCCTGGCGCTGGCCAACGGCGGTGATGCGGCCTACGAGGAGGTGGCTGCCGGCGGCTGGTGCTTCCGGGTCGACCTCCCGCTCGCGTACGTTGCGCCAGCCCCCTAGGCGGGGTTGAGCGAGAGGCCGGGGCCGGGAACAGGCCCTGGGCCGCGGCGGCCCCAGGGGGCCTCCTCCTCGGTGCGGCCGACGGTGCGGTCGACCCAGCGGCCGACGAAGGAGTTGGCGACGCCTCCCAGGAACCGGGCGACGGTGAGTGAGCGGGGCTCGTCGGCGACCAGCTCGTGCCGGTCGGCGCGGCGCAGGTCGGCGACGAGCGGCGTGATGAGCACGCTGCCACGCTCCAGCAGGACGGGGGCGCCGTTCTCGTCGGTCGCGAGCACGGTCCATCCGTCCGGGTCGAGGATCGTTGCCTTGGTGAGCCAGCGCGCGCCGTCGGGCAGCGTGCCCGCCACCTCGTGGTCCGCGGCGCTGTCGGTACGGGTGACGTTCACCGACACGTTGGTCTGGGGCGCGACCTCGATCGGCGCGCCGACTGCCCGCGCGACGGGTTCGGCGGACGCGCCGACCCCGAGGATCGGGATACCGGCGTCCGCAGCCGCTCCAAGGGCGTCCAGCCAGAGCTGCTCCGGGACGCCCCGCACGATGATCGCCCGCGCCGCGCCCGCGTCGCCGGCGGCCTCGGGCCCGACGATGCGCATCGGCCGGCCGCGCTGCTCGAGCACCCACTCGATCGACCCGGGGCCGGGGACGCCCTCGCCGTGGACGATCAGGAACTCGCCGGCCATCGCGGTCAGGCCCCCAGGATGGGCGCGAACGCCTCGGCCGCGACCGCGTTGCCGGGCCAGCGCTCCCTCGACTTCTTCGACAGCGCGTTCAGCAGCTTCATCGCGACCGGGTCGTCCAGGCCGGGCTTGACGTCGACCAGGCCGGCGTCCATGACGCCCTGCATCCACTCCTCGCCGCGCGCGGTGCGCACCAGCGTGAGCGTCCAGTCGTTGTCCTTGCCGATCCCACCGGTGGAGATGTCGGCGTGCTCGGCGGCGAAGTCGGGGCAAAGCTTGCAGCCCGGCCGGGTGAACTCGTGGAACTCCTTGAGCGGCAGCTCCAGGTAGCGGCCGTCGCGGGTCCACACCATGAACTTGCCCTTGATGTTGACCTTGGTGACGTCCTCGATCGCGACGTCGTAGCGCGCCAGCACCTCGTTCTGGCCCTCGTAGGTGAACGTCTTGGAGCACAGCAGGCCCAGCGTGAGCGCGATCTTGCGGTCGTACTTGGCGATGCCGCGCGCCTTGACCGTGCCGTTGATCGAGGCCTGGCAGCTCATCCCGATCAGCGCGAGCTGCTTGAGCTTGCGCTCCTCGGCCTCCTTCATCGCCAGCGGGTTGGCCGAGTAGGTGTAGCGCGACCCCGCCGTGGCGATCACGCCGGCGCGGTCGGTGACCAGCGCGGGCTCGGCGTCGAACGGTCGTCCCGGGGTGAGCTTGGAGGTCAGGACGCCGTCGATGCGCCCGTTCTCCAGGCCCCAGATCAGCATCGCGGACACCAGGCCGCCGTCCTGGCCCGCGGTGAAGACCTCGGTGTCACGGGCACGCACCAGCAGGATGGACTTCACGATCCCGTACAGCTCGTCGCCCTCGCGCGGGCGACCGAAGAGCGTGACGTCGCACTCCGTCTCCCAGGCCCGGAAGCGCGGGCACGCCTTGGTGCAGATGTCGCACCCGCGGTCGCCGTGGAAGCACTCGTCGATCCCCATGCCCTCGCCGATCTGCACGGGGTGGTAGTCGGCGACCCGGTAGTCCAGGACGTCGCGTGGGCAAGCCATCACGCACGCGGCGCATCCGGTGCACAAGTTGGTCTGCACGACCTCGTGGTAGAGCTCGCGCCACTGGTAGTTGCTCATGCCGTTCCCTCCTGGACCGACGTCACATCGTGCCCGAACGCGCCGCGCACCAGCGCACCCCCGTCCACGACCAGCACCTCGCCCGTGACCCAGCTGGCGAGGTCGCTGGACAGCCACAGCGCGGCCGAGGCGATGTCGTCGGGCTGGCCGATGCGCTTGAGCGGCCACGGGTAGTCCGCGTCCGGGCCTGCCCCCTGCCACAGGTAGGTGGCGAACCTGGTCTTGACCAGGCCAGGTGCGATCGCGTTGACGCGCACGTTGGGGGCCAGCTCGACCGCGAGGTGGCGGGTCTGGAAGATCAGCGCCGCCTTGCTCATGTCGTAGACGCCGATGTCGCCGCCGAACGTCAAGCCCCCGATCGAGGCGATGTTCAGCACGCTGCCGCCGTGCTCTCGCAGGCGCTGGCGCCACGCCTCCTGGGTCCACACCAGAGGGCCGCGCACGTTGACCTGGAACGTCTTGTCGTAGCGCGGCAGGTCGATGTCGATCATCGGGCCCGCGTAGGGGTTGGTCGCCGCGTTGTTGACGAGGATGTCCAGGCCGCCCAGCTGCGCGATCGTGGCGGCGACGCAGGCCTGCGCCTGCTCGGGGCTGCCGGCGTTGGCAGCGAAGGTCGCGACCTCGCCGTCGATCCCGGCCGCGGCCTCGTCCAGCTGCCCCTGCTTGCGCGCCGAGAGCATCACCCGGGCGCCGGCGCGGGCGAAGCGCTCGGCGATCGCGCGGCCGATCCCCAGCGACGCTCCGGTCACCACCGCCACCTTGCCCGACAGATCCAGCGTGGTCCCCTCGAACGTCACAGCGGCGCAGGCTAGGGCCGCTACGCCGCGGCGGCCAGCGTCGCGGTGACGAGCGCCTGGGCCTCCCCCTGGATCGCGGCCAGGTGATCGGTGCCGCGGAAGGATTCCGCGTAGATCTTGTAGACGTCCTCGGTGCCGGAGGGGCGCGCCGCGAACCAGCCCTGCGCGGTGGTGATCTTGAGCCCGCCGATCGGCGCGCCGTTGCCGGGTGCGCTCGTGAGCACGGCCAGGATCGGGTCACCGGCGAGCTCCGTGGCCTTGACGGCGTCGGGGCTGAGCCTGCCCAGTGCCGCCTTCTGGGCGGGCGTGGCGGGGGCGTCGATGCGGGCGTAGAAGGGCTCGCCGAGGCGCGCGGCCAGCGCGCGGTAGCGCTCGCTGGGGGTCTGTTTGGTCACCGCGAGGATCTCCGACGCCAGCAGCGCGAGGACGATCCCGTCCTTGTCGGTGGTCCAGACGCCGCCGCCGCGGCGCAGGAACGACGCGCCGGCGCTCTCCTCGCCGCCGAAGGCCACGCTGGCGTCCAGCAAGCCGGGCACGAACCACTTGAACCCGACCGGCACCTCCAGCAGCGTGCGGCCCCGGCTCTCGACCACGCGGTCGATCAGTGAGGACGACACCAGCGTCTTGCCGATCGCCGCGGTCGCAGGCCAACCGGTGCGGTGCGTCACGAGGTGGTCGATCGCCACCGCGAGGAAGTGGTTGGGGTTCATGAGCCCGGCGTCGGGGGTGACGATGCCGTGGCGGTCGGCGTCCGCGTCGTTGCCCGTGGCCACGTCGAAGTCGGCGCGGCGGCGGATCAGGGACGCCATCGCGTGCGGCGAGGAGCAGTCCATGCGGATGCGCCCGTCCCAGTCGAGGGTCATGAAGCCGAACGTCGGGTCGACGGTGGGGTTGACGACGGTCAGGTCGAGGTCGTGGTGGTCCGCGACCGCCTGCCAGTAGTCGACGCTCGCTCCGCCCAGCGGGTCGGCGCCCACGTGCACGCCGGCGCGGCGGATCGCGTCGAGGTCGACCACGTCGGGGAGGTCGTCGACGTAGGCCGCGACGTAGTCATGGGGCTCCGCCTGGGCGCGCGCGTCGGACAGGGGGACGCGGCGCACGCCGCGCAGCCCCTGCTCGAGGAGCTCGTTGGCGCGGTCCTGGATCGTCTTGGTGACGTCGGAGCCGGCCGGTCCGCCGTCGGGCGGGTTGTACTTGAAGCCGCCGTCCTCGGGCGGGTTGTGGCTGGGCGTCACGACGACGCCGTCGGCCGTGCCCCGGCCCGGACGGGCGTTGTGGGTCAGGACGGCGTGGGACAGGGCCGGGGTCGGTGTGAGCCGGTCGCGGCTGTCGACGCGCACCCTGACGTCGTTGCCTGCCAGGACCTCCAGCGCGGTCGCGAAGGCCGGCTCCGACAGCGCGTGGCTGTCGCGTGCGAGGTAGAGCGGGCCGTCTGACCCGGCGGCGGCCCGGTACTCGCAGATCGCCTGGGTCGTCGCCGCGATGTGGTCTTCGTTGAAGGCGGCGTGCAACGCCGAGCCGCGGTGGCCCGAGGTCCCGAACGCGACGCGCTGCGCCGGGTCCGACGGGTCGGGGTGGAGGTCGACGTAGGCGGCCAGCAGCTTGCCGACGTCGACGAGGTCCGCGGGCGTCGCGGCCTGGCCCGCGCGGGGGTGGATGGCCATCGGCCCCCAGTCTCACCCGAGGAGGCCGGTCACCGCCTCCTCGACTGCCGCGCGACGATGAGCGGGTGTCCGCAACCTTGACGGAGGCGCTGGCGGCAGGGCCGGTCGTGCTCGACGGTGGGCTGGCGACGGAGCTGGAGCGGGCGGGGCACGACGTGTCGTCGGCGCTCTGGTCGGCGCGGCTGCTCATCGACGACCCCGGGGCGATCGCGGCGGCCCACGCGGCGTTCGCAGCCGCCGGGGCGCAGGTCGCAACGACCGCGAGCTACCAGGCGACGTTCGAGGGCTTCGCTGCCCTGGGGGTGGACGCGGCGGCCGCGCTGCGGCGCTCGGTCGAGCTGGCGCGCCGCTCCGGATCCCGGTGGGTCGCGGGGTCGGTGGGCCCGTACGGCGCGCTGCTGGCCGACGGGTCGGAGTACACGGGCGCGTACGTCGACGAGGTCCCGGTCGCGCGGCTGCGCGCCTTCCACCGCCCGCGGCTGGAGGTGCTGGCAGAGGCCGGGGCGGACGTCCTGGCCTGCGAGACGCTGCCCGCGCTGGCCGAGGTGGAGGCGCTGGCCGCGGAGCTCGACAGGCTCGGCGCGCCCGCGTGGGTCGCGCTGACGGTCGTGCAGGACGCGGCGGGCGTCGCGCGGACCCGGCGCGGCGAAGTGGCGGAGGCCGCGTTCGCGCTCCTGCGCGACGTCGACCCGGTGATCGCCGTGGGCGTGAACTGCACGGCGCCGTCGGCGGTGCTTGCCGGCCTGCGGGCCGCGTCCGTGGCGGGCAAGCCGCTGGTGGCCTACCCCAACAGCGGGGAGCGCTGGGACGCTGCAGCGCGCCACTGGAGTGGCGAGGGAGTGCTGGACGCAGCGGACGCGCGGTCGTGGGTCGCCGCGGGCGCCCGGTTGGTGGGGGGGTGCTGCCGCGTCGGGCCCGACGCGATCGCCCGTCTGGCCTCGGCTCTGGGGTCGTAACATTGGTGTCCGCCTCACCGGACGGAGGTCACGCCGTGGAAGGCCACTTGTCCCACGTGCACCAGTGCCCGCGTTGCGAGCTGCGCTACCGCAACGAGCACGAGCTGCGGGCGCACCTCGCCGAGGACCACGACGACAGCGCCCGTGAGCTGGCCGAGGACCTCGAGGCCTCGCGCACGATCCGCGCCCACCTCCACGCCCGCACGGAGCACGAGCGCACCCACATCCCCGGCACCTGACAGGTGCGCCGCGGGATCCGGCGGTGGCCGTTGCTGCTGGTCGGGTCGGTCGCGCTGGGGCTGGGGACGGTCGGGATCTTCCTTCCCGTCCTCCCGACGACGGGGTTCTACATCCTGGCCGCCTGGTGCTTCGCGCGCTCGAGCCCGCGGATGGAGCAGCGGATCCTGGACCTGCCGCGGTTCGGCCCGATGATCCGCGACTACCGGGCGGGGCTGGGGATGCCGCGCCGCGCGAAGGTCCTCGCCATCGCGATGATCGCGCTCGCGTGTGGCGTCAGCGCAGCCTTCGCCCTGAGCACGCTGGGTGGGCGGATCGCGGTCGCGGTGCTGGGCCTGATCGGCATCCTCTACGTCGGCCTGCGGGTCCCCACGCGCGAGCGCGTCCTCGCCCAACGGGCCGCCGCCGGCGACCCACCCGCCGCGCTGGCGCCGTGAGCGCCCCGGCCCGGCTGGGGTTCACCAGATGAGCTCCGCCAGTCCGTAGGCGGCCAGCCCCACCACCAGGGCCAGCGGCAGGGAGCGGCGCGGCGTCGTCGCGGCCGCCGCGGCGGCCGCACACAGGGCCGGCGGCTCCGGCCAGACCGTCGCGTTGCCGACCAGGTTGGAGACGGCGAGCGCGGCGAACAGCGGTGCGGGAAGGCGGTCGATGAAGGTGCGCAGCATCCCTCGAGGCTCAGGCAGCAGCACCACGGCCGCTGCGCGGCTGGCATAGGTGACCACTCCGGCCAGCACGACCAGCGTGAGCAGGCTCACCGCTCACCCCCGGCGGGGTCACGCGGGTCTCCGGCGTGCTCGTCGGGCTGCGCCGGGGCAGGCTCGGGCACGCCGCGGCCGCCCAGTGACGCCGCGAGCGCTGCCAGCAGGGGGGCGAGGCCGCGCAGGCCCGGCCACGCCAGCAGGAGCAGGAGCGTCGCGACGGCCGCGATGCCGGCCCGGACCATCAGGCCGCTGGTCCTGGCCATGATCGCGGCCAGGCCGATGAAGAGGACCGGGAAGACCGCGGCCGCCAGCGCCGCCATGCCCAGCGCCGCGCCGCCGGCCACGCCCAGGCCCGTGCCCGCCAGCCAGGCTGCTGCGAAGGCCCACCCGGCCCGCACGTAGGTGCGAGCGGCGGCGGCCGGCTCCGCCAGTGCCAGGCCGACCGTCTCGTCCAGCACGAACCAGGCCGCCAGCGCGCGGCGTGCGGGCCCGCCGCGCATCGCAGGCCGGATGGCCGCTCCCAGGACGAGGTGGCGCAGGCCCAGCACCGCGACCGCGCCCAGGACGGCCACCGGCGAGGTCCCCGCCGCCAGCAGCCCCACCATGCTGAACTGCGCGGCGCCCGAGAAGATCACGACCGAGGACAGCAGGGTGAGCGGCGCGCCCAGCACCGGCTGCGCCGCCGCGCCGTAGATCGCGCCGAAGACCCCGACGGCGCCCGCTACCGGGAGGATCGCGGCCCACATCGGCGCCCACTCTGCACGGCCCCCGCCGCTGTGTCGTCCCGAGTGACGTACCGTTACGGCGTGAAAATCGTCGTCACCGGGTCGATCGCGACCGACTACCTGATGGTCTTCCCGGGGCGGTTCAAGGAGCTGATCCTCGCCGACAAGCTCGATGAGATCTCGTTGTCGTTCCTCGTCGACGAGCTGCAGATCAAGCGCGGCGGGATCGGGGCCAACATCGCGTTCAGCCTCGGGTGCCTGGGGCTCTCCCCGACGCTGGTCGGTGCGGTGGGGCCGGACTTCCTCGGCGACTACGGCGTGTGGCTCAAGGAGCACGGCGTCGACGTGGAGTCGGTGCGCGTCTCCGACACGCGCCACACCGCGCGCTTCCTCTGCACGACCGACGCCGACCACAACCAGATCGCGTCGTTCTACTCGGGGGCGATGGAGGAGGCGCGCGAGATCGACCTGCGCGAGGTCGTCGAGCGCCTCGGCGGCGTCGACATCGTGCTGATCGCCCCGGACGACCCTGCCGCGATGCTGCGCCACACCCAGGTCTGCCGCGAGGAGGGCTGGCCGTTCGCCGCCGACCCGTCGCAGCAGCTGGCGCGCATGGAGGGGCCCGACATCCGCCAGCTGATCGACGGCGCCACCTGGTTGTTCGCGAACAGCTACGAGCACGGGCTGATGGAGCACAAGACCGGCTGGACCGCCGCCGAGATCGCGTCGCGCGTCGAGGTCACGGTGCTGACGCACGGCCCGCGGGGCGTCACCGTCCAGCGCCGCGGGCAGGACGCCGTCACGATCCTTCCGCCGCAGGAACGCGCCAAGTGCGACCCCACCGGGGTGGGCGACGGCTTCCGCAGCGGTTTCCTGGCCGGGATGGCGTGGGGCCTCGACGACGCGACCGCGGCCCAGGTGGGTTGCCTGGTGGCAACCCTGGTGATCGAGGCCTTCGGGACTCAGGAGCACGACCTGTCACGCGACAGCTTCTGCGAGCGCTTCGCCGAGGCCTACGGCCGGGAGCAGGCGGCGCTCCTGCAGGCCCACCTGTGACCTGAGCGCCCGCGCCGCCCCCTCCTCCCTGCGGTACGGTTGGTCCTCGCTCGTGAAGGCCGCGGGGCGCCCTGCGAACGCAGGGCCGTGGCTCCGGCAGCCGCGGGCGCTCTCACACGACTTCAGGAGAACTCCTCGGTGCAGTACTTCGACTCACGCAACGGCATCGACTTCGCAGTGGCCGACCTCGGCCTCGGCGAGTACGGGCGCCATGACATCCGCCTCGCGCAGCACGAGATGCCCGGCCTCATGGCCATGCGCGCGCAGCACGCCGAGAACCAGCCGCTGCGCGGTGCGCGCATCACGGGCTCGCTGCACATGACCGTGCAGACCGCGGTCCTGATCGAGACGCTGGTCGCGCTGGGCGCCGAGGTGCGCTGGGCCAGCTGCAACATCTTCTCCACCCAGGACCACGCGGCGGCGGCCGTGGCGATCGGCCCCGACGGGACCCCGGAGGCGCCCGCGGGAGTGCCGGTGTTCGCGTGGAAGGGCGAGTCGCTGGAGGAGTACTGGGAGTGCACCGAGCAGGCGCTGCGCTGGCCCGACGGCGGCGGGCCCAACATGATCCTCGACGACGGCGGGGACGCGACGCTGCTGGTGCACAAGGGCGTGGAGTTCGAGAAGGCCGGCGCCGTGCCCGACGCCTCGACCGCGGGGTCGGAGGAGGAGGCCGTGGTCCTGCGGCTCCTGGCACGGTCGTTGCAGGAGTCGCCCGACCGCTGGACCGAGATCGGCGGCGCGATCCGCGGCGTCACCGAGGAGACCACCACCGGGGTGCACCGCCTCTACGAGATGGAGCGCCAGGGCGCGCTGCTCTTCCCGGCGATCAACGTCAACGACTCGGTCACGAAGTCGAAGTTCGACAACAAGTACGGGTGCCGGCACTCCCTGCTGGACGGCATCAACCGCGCGACCGACGTGCTCATCGGCGGCAAGGTCGCGGTGGTCCTCGGCTACGGCGACGTCGGCAAGGGCTGCGCGTCGTCGCTGGCCGGCCAGGGCGCCCGCGTGATCGTGACCGAGATCGACCCGATCTGCGCGCTGCAGGCGGCGATGGACGGCTACCAGGTCGCGACGCTCGACGACGTCGTCGGGACCGCGGACATCTTCATCAGCGCGACCGGGAACGTGGCGGTGATCACGGCCGAGCAGATGGGCCGCATGAAGCACCAGGCGATCGTCGGCAACATCGGCCACTTCGACAACGAGATCGATATGGCCGGGCTCGCCAAGGTCGACGGCATCGCCCGCACCACGATCCGCCCCCAGGTCGACGAGTGGCGCTTCGCCGATGGCCACTCCGTGATCGTGCTGTCGGAGGGGCGGCTCTTGAACCTCGGCAACGCGACCGGGCACCCCAGCTTCGTGATGTCGAACTCGTTCTCCAACCAGGTCCTGGCGCAGCTGGAGCTCTTCACCCGCCCCGAGCACTACCCCGTCGGCGTCTACACGCTGCCCAAGCACCTCGACGAGATGGTCGCCCGGCTCCACCTGGACGCGCTGGGCGTGCGCCTGACCGAGCTGCGCCCGGACCAGGCCGCCTACCTGGGCGTGCCGGTCGAGGGGCCCTACAAGCCGGACCACTACCGCTACTGAGGCCCTTGCGGAAGCAGGCCCGCCGGGCTGGGTAAGACTGGCGGCGATGACGATCCTCGCCGTGGTCAAGGCGGACTGCCCGACGTGCCGATTGGTGACGCCGGTGCTGGACCGGCTGGGCGTGGAGGTCGTCAGCGAGGACGACGACGCCGGGCTGGAACGCAGCTGGCGGCTGGGCGTCGACACCGTTCCAACCCTGGTGCGGCTGGGTGACGACGGCGGGGAGCTCGGGCGCATCGTCGGCTGGTCACGCGCGGAGTGGGAGGCGTTCACCGGCGTGGCGCCGCTGGGGGAGGGGCTGCCCGAGCAGCGGCCGGGGTGCGGCAGCCGCACGCTGGACCCCGACCAGGTCGACGGCCTCGCGGTGCGGTTCGGGGCCGGGCGGCTGGCCAGCCGTCGCGTCGACCTGGCGGAGCTGGAGGACGAGCACGAGGCGCTCTTCGACCGCGGCTGGACCGACGGGCTGCCGGTCGTGGCGCCGACCGAGGCCCGGGTGCTGCGCATGCTCCAGGGGACCTCGCGGGCACCCGACGAGATCGTCGCGGTCGTGCCGCCGGACCTCGTGGACTGCACGGTGGAGAAGGTCGCGGTCAACGCGGTGCTCGCGGGCTGCCGCCCCGAGTACCTGCCGGTCGTCCTCGCGGCCGTGCAGGCGGTGTGCACGACGGAGTTCAACATGCACGGGCTCCTGGCGACCACCTGGTTCGCCGGGCCGCTCGTGATCGTGGACGGCCCCATCGCACGACGCATCGGCATGAACAGCGGCGTCAACGCGATGGGGCAGGGCAACCGGGCGAACGCCACGATCGGCCGGGCGTTGCAGCTGGTGGTGCGCAACGTCGGCGGCGGCCGGCCCGGCGGGGTCGACCGGGCTCGACGCTGGGGTGGCCGGGCAAGTACACCTTCTGCTTCGCCGAGGCGGAAGAGACCAATCCGTGGGAGTCGTTGGCGGCGTCGCGCGGCGTTGCAGGGGACGCGGTCACCGTGTTCGCCGCCGGCGGGGTCCACGGGATCGTCGACCAGCTCAGCCGGGAGCCTGAGTCCCTCACGCGCAGCTTCGCCGCCTCGCTGCGCACGGTCGCGCACCCCAAGCTCGCGATGAGGTTCGACGCGCTGCTGGTCGTCTCGCCGGAGCACGCCCGGGTCTACCGCGACGCGGGATGGGACCGGGCGCGGCTGCACCGCGAGCTGGACGCGCTGCTGGCCGTGGACAGCGCCGACTTGCTGGGCGGGGCCCAGGGGATCGCCGAGGGCCTGCCGGAGAGCTTCGCCGGCCAGGTGGTCCCCAAGTTCCGCGAGGGTGGCCTCTTGATCGCCCACGCCGGCGGGACAGCAGGGCTGTTCTCGGCCATCATCTCGGGCTGGTCCGGCGGAGCAGTCGGCTCGGCGCCCGTCACCGTGGAGGTGCACCCATGACGCGCACGGTCCTGGATCCCACCAGCGAGCTCGCCCCCGCCGGCATCCCCAGGGCCAAGCGGCCCTCCTCCATCGCGGGTCGGCGCGTCGCGCTGCTGGACATCAGCAAGCCGCGCGGCGACGTGTTCCTCGACCGCCTGCAGGAGCTGCTGGAGCAGCGTGGCGCCGCCGTCGAGCGGTTCGCCAAGCCGACGTACACCAAGCCGGCTCCGCCGGACCTGCGCTACGAGATCTCCACACGCTGCGACCTGATGATCGAGGCCCTCGCCGACTGAGGGTCGTGCGCGTCGTGCAGTGTGCACGACACCGCCGACCTGGAACGCCGCGGCGTGGCCAGCGTCTACGTGGTCTCCACCGAGCTCGCCGACGGCGCCGCCGCGCAGGCGCGCGCGCTGGGGTTCCAGCCCGCCTCCGTGCTCGTCCCCCACCCCATCCAGGACCGCACCGACGCGGAGATGCGCGCGCTCGCCGACGAGGCCGTCGACGCGGTCGTCGCCGCACTGACCGCGCCGTAGACGCGCGCCCTCCCCGGCGCACGCGCAGCACCGGGAGTGGATCGAGCCAGAAGCGGTGAACCTGGCTTGACCGCGCTCAGAGGGGTGCTTTGTGAAGTTGTGCCTGTTCGTCAACGACGTGGCTGCCGAGTCGCCCGAGTACACCACCACCCGCCTGGCCGTCGCCGCCGGTCAACGCGGGCACGACGTCTGGTACGTCGGCGCCGGGGACTTCCAGTGCGCCGACGACGAGGTCGCCGCCCGCGCCTGGCACGCACCGGACGGGGTCACCGACCGCGAGGGGTTCCTCTCCGGCGCGGCTGAGGGGGCACGCGAGCGGGTCAGCCTCGAGGACTTCGACATCCTCCTCCTGCGCAGCGACCCCGCGGACGAACTGCCGGAGCGGCACTGGGCGGCGACCGCGGGTCTCATGTTCGGGGATCTCGCAGCGGAGCGAGGGGTTGTGGTGCTCAACGCCCCCTCAGGACTCTGGCGCGCGACCACCAAGCTGTACCTCGAGAGCCTGCCGCGCGACGTGCGCCCCGAGACGGTCGTCACCCGTGACGTGGAGGAGGTGCGCGCGTTCGTGGAAGCCCACGGCGGACGTGCCGTCCTCAAGCCGCTCCAGGGGTCGGGGGGAGAGGGCGTGTTCATCGTCACCCCCGGGGGGGACGTGAACCTCTCGCAGATGGTGGAGGCCCTGGCGCGGGATGGCTACCTCGCCGTCCAGGAGCTGCTGCCGGGCGCGGAGGAGGGCGATACGCGGCTGTTCCTGCTGGACGGTAAGCCCCTGCGCTCCGGGGACGCCTATGCGGCCTTCCGGCGGATCCCCGCGGAGGGCGAGGCGCGGTCCAACATGAGCGTCGGCGCCACCGTCGCGCCCGCCGAGATCGACGCGACGATCCTGGGGGTGGCCGAGCGCGTCGGCCCGCACCTGGGCCGCGAGGGGATGTTCCTCGTGGGCCTGGACATCATCGGCGACCGCCTGCTGGAGGCGAACGTCTTCAGCGCGGGCGGCCTGCGCAGCGTCCAGGAGACCACCGGCGTCGACTTCGCCCCGATCATCATCGAGGCCCTGGAGCGCAAGGTCGCGGTCAGGTGACGACCTTGGCGCGGCGGGGGAGCGAGCCGGCCTGAGGCTGGGGGCCGTCGGCGTGCGCGGGGCAGCCCGGCGGGAAGGTGCCGAGGCGATCGACGTCGTAGCCGCCGGGGTAGCTGCGGATGTTGGGCATCATGCGGGTGTAGCGGGGCAGCTCGCGGGGCGGGAGGAGGCGCACCACGCGGCCGCGCAGCCACAGCGAGCGGTGGGCCGCGGCGCGGATGAGCGGATGGGGCTTGGTGTAGCGCAGGGCTTCGAGCAACGGGTCGTCCATCAGCGCGCGGCTGAACAGCTCGATCAGGCGGACCGGCGCCCAGTTGTTGGGCGGGAACGACGTGAGCAGGCGCAGCGTGGCGTCAGCCACGCGCCGGGCATCGGCGTCGAACGCGAAGTGGGCAGCCTCGTAGGCGTCCATGTGCTCGGCGAACGCCTGCCAGGTCGCGGGGGTCTCGGGGATCGCCATGTGGCGGCCGAGCTCGCGGTAGTAGTTCGCCGAGGCGGCCTTCTCGTGCTCCTCGAGTCGCCGCCAGCCGTAGCGGTCGAGCCAGCGGATCGGCATCGTCACGAACGTGGACAGGACGTAGCGCAGGTCGTCCTGCGCGATCGGGTAGCTCCCGTGCATCTGGTTCATGCGCCGTATCGCAGCCCGCCCGGTGGCGCTGGCGAACCCGTGCTCCAGCACCGCGTCGAGGATCAGGCTGGTGTCGTCGTAGCGCTTCTGCACGCGGCCCGTGAACTCCCCGGTCTCGGCGAGAAGCCGCCCGATCGAGGGCACCGCGTAGGTCCGGAAGAGCGCGAACGACAGGGACTGGTTGAAGTCCCACGGGAACTCGTGCGCGACGAGCAACCGGTACATCTCGGCGAACTCGGTCGCCGGGTCCAGGGCCGCGATGCGCCGCCGCCACTCGTACCGCTCCACGGCTCCGGAGCCTAGCCCCGAGAGGTCACCCCAGGACCATGCCCTCGGTGGAGCCTGGTGCCGGGTCGGGCAGCTTCATCATGCGGAACGAGTTGAACAGGCCGATCAGCCCCGCGAGGAGCGGGATCAGCAGCGCCACCTGGAGCGCGAAGGGCCGGACCTCGGTGTTGATGCGCAGGATCTCGTCCTGGATCTCCTCGGGTTGGCCGGCGAGCTGCTCCTCGAGCTGGGTGTTGCTCATCACCTCGGCGTCGTTTTCGAGCGCGTCGGCAACCTGCTGCTGCTCGGCCGGCGGGAGCACGGTGCTGGTCTCGGCCTCGCTCGTGAAGACCAAAGAGAGCGTCATGAGCATGATCGCGCCGGCGAACGCCAGCCCGAAGGACAACCCGAACGAGCCGGCGGCGGAGTTCACGCCGGCGGCCTCGCTGACCCGCTCCTCCGAGATCGGTGACAGGGTGTAGGCGTTCAGCTGGGACACCAGGAGTCCGAGGCCCGACCCGGCGATCGCGAGCGGGACCACGAGGGCCCAGCCCGAGTCCGCGCGGGGCACGATCGGCAGCAGCACCAGCATGCCGAGGGTGAGGAGCGCGAACCCGAGCCGGATGATGCTGGCGGGGCGCCGGCTGCCTGCCTTCTTGCCCGCGAGGAGCGCGATGGCGAACATGCTCAGCGAGAGCGGGGCAAGCGACACGCCCGCCCCCAGCGCGTTGTACTCCAGCACCATCTGCAGGTAGATCGGCAGCGCGATCATCGCCCCGCCGAGGGCGATCTGCTGCAGCATCTGCTGGGAGATGCCGATCCTGAACATCTTCGAGGCGAACAGGCCGGGGTCGATCAGCGTCGCCTTGCCCTGGCGCTGCCGCCTCACCAGCCAGAAGCCGAAGCCCGCCATCGCGATCGCGCCCCCGACGAGGAGCGCGCCGACCGCCTCCGCGCCCTCCTGCCACGCCAGGATGCCCAGCACGATCCCGCCCATGCCCACGATCGAGAGGACCGCCCCGACGACGTCGACCTCCCGGGACCCGGTGTATTCGACGTCCTTGATGAGCTTGATGCCCGACAGCACGACCGCGATGATCACGGCCTCGAGGGCGAAGGCGACGCGCCACGACAGGAACGTCGTGATGAAGCCGCCGATCAACGGCCCGACGGCGGCGGCGATCGCGGCCGCGGCACCCACGAGCGCGTAGACCTTGCGCTGCGCTGCACCCTCGAAGTTGCCGTGGATGAGTGACTGCATGGACGGGAGCAGGAGCGACGCACCCAGCCCGCCGACGATTGCCCAGAACACCACGATCGCGGTCAGACTCTGCGCGAACGTCATCGCCAGGGCACCCACCGCATAACCGAGCAGGCCCAGCACGTACGCGCGCTTGCGGCCGAAGAGGTCCCCGACTTTGCTGCCGATCAGGATGAACGCCGCAGAGACCAGCGCTTCGAGGGCGATGGCCGACTGGACGCCGCTGACCGTCGTGCCGAGATCCTCCACCACCGAGGAGATCGACACGTTCATCAGCGAGGTGTCCACGACAAGGACGAACATCGCCATCGCGAGGAGGACGCCCAGCCGCGAGCTGCCCGCAGCGACCTCAGGTTCAGTGCTGGAAGCCATGCGTCGCCGATGCTCAGCCCGGAAGGGTGCGGGCACATCACCCCGTGGGGGTGGTCGCCTGCTGGCCTGGATGCTCCAGTCTTGGGTCATGCGACGAGAGCGGTTGGTGGCGGCGATCGTCGTCGTGGCCGTTCTGGCGGCCGCCTGCGGGGGCGAAGACGAGGTTGACCCGGTCGCCGCCGCGCAAGCCGCCGTGACCGCCGCGCAGGAGTCGGTGACCGAGGCTCAGGCCGCGTTCGGTGAGGCCACCGGCGCGTTCTGCGAGGACAGCCGCGAGTACATCACCGCGATCGACCGCTACGGCAACCTCTTCAACGACACCGCCGCAACCGTCGGCGACGTGAACACCGCCGGGGCCGACCTCGCCGAGCCACGCGAGGCGGTGGCGTCGAGCGGCGAGTCCGTCGTCGAGGCTCGTGACCAGCTCGTCCAGGCCCAGCAGGAGCTGGCCGAGGCGGAGGCGGCGCTCGCCGCGGCGCTGTCCGGTGCCACGGGCCCCACGGCGGTCGTGCCACCGGCGACCGTGGCCCCGCTGCTGCCGCCGGCCACCGTGGAGCGCGTCCAGCAGGCCGAGGCGGACCTCGCCGCAGCCTCCGAGAGCATCAACGACCGGACGCCGCTCGCCGAGGCG
This sequence comes from Euzebyaceae bacterium, assembly GCA_963829805.1. GTDB lineage: Bacteria > Actinomycetota > Nitriliruptoria > Euzebyales > Egibacteraceae > CAWHJR01. The sequence goes on along the minus strand of CAWHJR010000002.1, from coordinate 3,625,055 downwards.
GGTGCGCAGTTCAACGCCGCCGCCTTCGCGCTGGAAGTGGCATGGCTGCGGCTCTTCGCCGACGCCGGCTGCCTGACCGACGAGCAGGAGGCCCAGGCCGTTGCCGCGGTCGCCGGGTACACCGCGGCGCTGCAGACGGCACTGCAGACCGCGGGCCTCTACGCCGGCGCGATCGACGGCTTGTACGGCCCGGAGACCGTGGCGGCCGTCGAGGCGCTGCAGACCGAGAGCGGATTGCCGGTCACCGGGTTCGTCGACAGCGCCACGGCGGAGGCGCTCGACGCCAGGCTCGTGGCGCTGGGCGGCGCGGGAGCCACCCAGGCGGTCGCCTCCACCGCAGCCGTGCAGTCGACCCTCAAGCTCGCTGGCTACTGGCCCGGACCCGTGGACGGCACCTGGACCCCCGAGCTGACCGCGGCGCTGATGGCGTTCCAGACCGCCCTCGGGGTCGCGCCGAGCGGTGTGGTCGATGCGGCCACGCTGCACGCGCTCCAGGAGGCGATCGCCGAGGGGCGGGCGGCTGCCGCCGCGACCCCGACGCCCACGACCGCGCCGCCGACGCCGACGCCGACCCCGCCCCCGCCCCCACCCGCGCCCGCACCCGCGCCCCCGCCCGCACCTGCGCCCCCGCCCGCGCCTCCGCCGGCGATCCCGACCCTGACCCCGCCGGCGCTCCCGGCTCCAGCAACCCCTTCGTAGCCTCTGCGGTGATGGCCACCGCCAAGGCACCAGGGGGCGGCGGCTTGTCGGGCGCGACGCCCAGCTCGCCCTGATCGGCTCGCACCTGACTGCTCTGAGGCAGTCGCTGGGCGCGCTGCTGTTGCTCACTGGCGAGCCCGGCATCGGCAAGACCCGCCTCGCTGAGGAGCTCGTGGCGCGCGGCCGCGCCGGTGGTGCACGGGCGGCTTGGGCCACGGCTTGGCAAGGCGACGGCGCCCCGCCGCTGTGGCCATGGGTGCAGATCCTGCGCGAGCTGGCAGGTTCCGATCAGACGCTCGGCGACTTCGTCGTCGGGTCCCGCGGCGCCTCCTCCGCGGCCGTGTTCGCCCAGTTCGAGGCCGTGGCCGACGTCATCCGCGGCGTCGCGTCGAGCGGACCCCTGGTGGTGGTGATCGAGGACCTGCAGTGGGTCGACGCGGCCTCGATCGGGGTGCTGTCCTTCGTCGCGGCGAGGACGCGAGATGTGGGCTGCCTGCTGGTCGGCACGTACCGCCAGGGTGAGCTCGACCGGGAGCACGTGGCCGAGCTTGCCCGCGCGGGGACGACGGTGGCAGTCCCGCGGCTGTCAGCCGCCGCCGCGGCCGAGCTGCTGCGCACGGCCGCTGGACCCGGCGTCTCGGACTCGGCGGTCGGCGCGGTCGTCCAGCGCAGCGCCGGCAACCCCCTGTTCGTGTGGGAGTTCGGCCAGCTCATGGCGCACTCGGGCCGCCTCGATGTCGCGCCGGCTGCCGTACCCGACGCGGTGGCCGTGGTCGTCGAGCGGCGATTGGCGCGACTGCCCGAGGACGTGGTGGCGGTGCTGCGGATGGCGGCGGTCGCCGGTACGTCGTTCTCGGGCGAGCTGGTCGCGTCCATCGGCGAGGTCGCAGTCGATGACGTCGTCGCGGCGCTCGCGGCGGCTGCCGGCGCTGGCCTCGCGACGCGAACGGGGCGCGAGAGGTTCGCGTTCAGCCATGACGTCGTCCACGAGGTCGTGCTGCAGGGGATCAATCCCACGCGGCTCGCCGAGCTGCACGGGCGGGCGGCGGCGGTGCTCGCGAGTCGACTGCACACGGATCCCTCGTTCCACGCCGTGGTCGCCGATCATCTCGACCAGGCCGGCCCGGGCCACGCCGGTGCGGCCTCGGTGGAGTGGGAGCTCGCGGCGCGCAGGGCGCAGGACGTGCTGGCCTACCGGGAAGCGGCCGCGTTCTTGCGTCGTGGCGCTGCTGCCGCGTCTGCCGACCTCCTCAGGCGCGCGACCTTGACCCTCGAGGAGGGTGAGTCCCTGCTGCTCGCCGGTGATCTGGTCGGGGCGCGCGAGCGGTTCACGGCCTGCGCCGACCTCGGCGTGCGCATCGGCGCGCCTGAGGTCCGGGCGCGAGCCGTCCTGGGGATCGGCGCCGGACCCGTGGCCTGGGAGGTCCCGATTGCGAGTGCCGAGCAGGCCGCGCTCGTGGCGGACGCGCTCGAGGCGCTGCCCGGCGAAGCTGTCGCGCTGCGATCGATGCTGCTCGCGCGCCTGTCCGTCACCGCCGCCACGCCCGAGACGATGGAGACCGCAAGGCAGCGGGCCCGGGCCGCGCTCGAGCTGGCCGAGCAGGTCGGCGACCAGGTCCTGATCGCGCAGGCCCTGGCAGCGATGAACGACGCCCATGCCGGCCCGGCCCACACGATGCTCAGGCGGGAGAACGCCGACGCCATCGTCGAGCTGGCCCTCGCCGCCGGGGACCCCGTGCTGGAGCTCCTCGGGTACCGGTTCCGTGTCGTCGCCGATCTCGAGGTCGGCGACCTCGCCGCCGTGGACCACACGATCACCGCCTTCAGCCGTCTGGCGGAGCGGCTCCGGCAGCCACTCGTGAGCTGGTACGTGCCGCTCTTCCGGGGGATGCGGGCCCTGCTGGCCGGGGATCTCGGTGCGGCGGAGCGCCATCAGCGGCGGGTCGCGGAGGCGGCCGAGGCAACCGGCAGCGAGAACGCCGAGATGCTGGCGATCACCCTCCTGCTCGGGATCCAGGTCGCTGATCGGCGGCGTCCTGACCACGATGCGATGGAGGGGCTCTTCGACGTCGATCCGGCAGATTGGGCCAGCTACGCCTCCGGCCTCGCGATGGCGAGCTGGCACGCCGGCAACACCGCCCGGGCGAGGGAGCTGTTGAAGCTCCACGCCGACAACCGGTTCGCGCGCCTCGGTGACGATGGGGAGCACCTCACCACGATCCTGCTGTTCGGGCGGGTCGCCGTCGGGCTCGGCGAGCTGGGCGCGGCGAGCGACCTGTACGACCTGTTCCTCCCGCATCGCGGCCTGTGGGTTGTCGACGGCATCGCCGCGTGCTGCTGGGGACCCGTCGACCTCGAGCTGGCCCGGATCGCGCTCGCCCTCGCCCGCGTCGCCGACGCCCGAGGCCACCTCGAGCGGGCGCGGCTGATGGTCCAGCGCGCCCAGGCGCCTCTGCTGCTCCGCGACCTGATCGCTCTGGAACAGCGCTGCGCCCAGCTCGAAGCGGCCCCGACCGGGGCCGACGAGGACCACGTCGGGCCTGCGACCAGCGTGTTCCGCCGCGAGGGGCAGTTCTGGACCCTGTCCTACCGGGGTCGGACGATCCGCATGAAGGACGCCAAGGGCCTGCACGATCTGGCACGGCTGCTGGCGCAGCCTGATCAGGAGGTGCACGTCCTCGACCTGATCGCTGCGCCGGGGCGCGTTCCCGCTGGTCGGGGCGGCGACCTGGGGGAGCTCCTGGATGCCCGCGCCCGGGCGGAGTACCGGCGGCGCCTCGCCGAGCTCGAGAGCGAGCTCGCGGAGGCGGAGAGCCACGCCGATCTCACCCGGGCGGAGCGGGCTCGCGACGAACGCGCCTTCATCGCCGGCGAGCTCTCGGCGGCACTCGGCGTCGGCGGGCGACCACGGCGGTCCGGCGACCCGGTGGAACGAGCCCGCAAGGCGGTGACCGGACGGATCCGGCTCACGATCGGCCGGATCGACGGCGAGCACGCCGAGCTGGCCCGGCACCTCGCCAACTCCGTGCAGACCGGCACGTACTGCGTCTACCGGCCCGAAGGCGCGGTCGGCTGGAGCGTGTAGGGGCTCGCGTCACGCATCGCTACAGCGGATGTAGCGCCTCACGGGTCGACCACTCACCGAGAGGAGCACGCAAGTGACCGACACCGCCACGACCCCGGCCGACCTGGAGACCCAGATCGGCGCGTACGCCGAGCGCATCTTCGAGACCGGCCTCGCGACCCTGGAAGCCATCACCATCAGCCTCGGCCGCGAGCTTGGGCTCTACGACCACCTCGCCACCGAGCACGGCGTCACCCCGGGCGAGCTGGCCCAGCGCGCGGGCATCGACGGCCGCTACGCCCGCGAGTGGCTCGAGCAGCAGGCGTCAGCCGGGCTCATCGAGCTGACCGCGGCCAGCACCGACGCCGAGGCGCGCCGCTACGCCCTCTCGCCGGCCGGGCAGGAGTGCCTGCTGCGGCCGGAGAGCCTCGCCTCGGTGGGGCCGCTGATCGACCTCATCCCAGCCGTGGTGCGGGTCTTCCCAGGCGCGCTCGTCGACGCCTTCCGCACCGGCGGCGGGATCCCCTACGCCGACTACGCCCTCCACGACGCGCAGGGCGACTTCAACCGCCCGGCGTTCTTGAACCTGCTGGCGTCGGAGTGGCTGCCGTCGATCCCCGGCCTCAGCGACCGACTCGCCACCGGCCAGGCGCGAGTCGCCGAGATCGGCTGCGGCGAGGGGTGGGCGGCGATCGGGCTGGCCAAGGCATGGCCGCAGGTCGAGGTCGACGGGTTCGACAACGACGAGGCCTCGATCGCCGCGGCCCGCAAGCACGCCGCCGAGGCGGGCGTCGGCGACCGCGTGCGCTTCGAGGTCGTCGACGTGACCCGCGACCTGCCGGAAGGGGTCCAGACCGCCGGCTACGACCTCGTGATGGCCTTCGAGATGGTCCACGACCTGGCGCGGCCCGTCGAAGCCCTGGCCACCATGCGCCGGCTCGCCAAGCCCGACGCCGTCGTCCTCGTGGCCGACGAGAAGGTCGCCTTCGCGTTCGAGGCGCCGAGCGACGACCCCGTCGAGCGGCTCCTCTACGCGGCCAGCGTGCTGCACTGCCTCCCCGTCGGCAGGGCGGAATCGCCCTCCGCGGCGACCGGCACGGTCATGCGACCTGCGACCCTGACGGCCTACGCCGAGGCGGCGGGCTTCTCGAGCCGTCGAGATCCTGCCGATCGACCACGACTTCCTGCGCTTCTACCGGCTCGTCGCCTGATTGGCGAAGGGCGCGCTGGTCGGGTGCCCGGTGCGCTACCGGCGACCTCCGCCGAGAAGGCCGCCGAGGAGGTCGCCCAACCCGCCTCCCTCCCCACCGAGCAGCCCGCCCAGGATGTCGCCGAGCCCTCCGCCGCCGAACGGCGCGTCGCCCTGGCTTCCGGGCGCTTCCGGCGCCTGCGGGGCAGCGCCCGACACCCGCTTGGCCAGCCACGCCATCACGATCGGCGCGAGCATCGGCAGCAGCTTGGCGATCAGCCCGCTCCCGTCGCCGGTGCCACCCAGCCCGCCGAGACCGCCCAGCCGGTCGACGACCTGCGCGCGCTGCTCGCCGAACACGTGCTGCACGATCTTGTCGCCGTCGTCGGCGTCGACGTCCAGCAGGTCGACGTTGTTCTGCAGCTGAAAGCGGTGCTGGCCGAGCGCCTCGCCCAGGGAGGCCGCCCCCGCGGGATCGTCGGCGTTGGCCTTCATGCCCGCGACCAGCGCGGGGAGGGAGCTGCGCACTGCGCGCTCGGCCTCCTCGCGGTCCACGCCGAGCGCCCCGGCCACCTGGTCCATCGGGATCTGCGCCATCAGGTCGTCGAGGTTGTCCATGTGGTGCTCCGCCTTTCGAGGGTCTGGCCCGTCGGCGAGCACCATTCCCGGTCGCGGCCGCATCGATGCGTCGCTACTGGTAGGTGACGAGGTCAGGGACCGGGTCGATCGCCAGAACCTCCGCAGGCTCGAAGAGGTCGACGTCCTCGTCGTAGAAGAGCTTGAAGCCGTTCCAGAACGGCGGCGCGGCCTGCACGGCCCCGTAGGTGCCGAGCTTCTGGGCGTGGGTCCCGAACCCGTCCATGTGGATCATCACGGCGAGGCCGGGCGGCGCCCGCAGCGTGTCGCGGTCGGTCACCATGCGCAGCTGGAACTGGTGCACCACCACCAGCTTCTGCGGCAGCAGCTCCTCGGCGACCAGGCCCGCGACGTAGTCGAGCACGGCGTTGACCTCGGCCGCGCTCACCTGTCCGACGCCGTCGCCCGGGACCTGGTCCGGGCCCATCCGCCACTCGGGGTCGAGGGCGAGGCCGACGTCGGGCTGGCGCAGGAACTCCTCGTAGCGGCGCGCCTCGGTGAGGAAGTCGGAGCGCCCCGGCTGCAGGTCGAGGATGAGGTAGAGGCCGTGTGCCCGGGCCGCGTCCAGGTAGCGCTGCACGAAGGCCGGGTCGGACGGCGCCCGGTAGAGCCCGTCCGCCCCCGGCGCCCGGGTCGCGACGGTCGCGATCAGCTCGAAGGCGCCGAGGACCGCGCGGTCGCCGGCGCGGTACGGCTCGGCAACGGCGGCCAGCCGGGCGGCCGCCGCGTCGGGCGGCTGCTCGCCCAGGACGCCGAGCGCCGCGCTGCGGTCGTTGCCGTAGAGCGCGACCAACCGGCGGTGGGGGAGCAGCACGCGGCCGCCGCCCGGGAGTTCGGGGCCGTGGAGGAGGCCGTCGAGCTGCTGCGGGGCGCCGGCGTTGATCGCGTGCGGGCCGCCGAGGAGCGTGACGCTGCGCAGGGTCGCCGCGCTCTCGCGCAGCCGCCGGTAGGGCTCCACGGCCGCGGCGAGGTCGCCCCCCTCGACCAGCAGCAGGGTGCCGCCGCTGACAGCGACCGCGGCGGACGCCACGACGGCGTCGGCCGTCGCGTGACCGGCCGCCAGCCACACCACCGCCGGATCGGCGCCGGCGGCCACGGCGGAGTCGCGCGCCAGCGACGCGGTGCCGAAGCGGTCCGAGCCCGCGATGCGCCGCACGCCGATCCCGTCCGCGAGGAGCCGGTCCTCGACCGCCTGGGCGACGGACCGCGTCCCGCCGACGATCGTCACAGTCGTCGGGGCCAGCTCGCCCAGGGCGGCGATCGTCGCGGGTGGCAGCGCGTCGGCGGCCGTGAGCAGCACCGGCTGCGGCCCCTCGACGGCAGCCAGCGCGCCGGCCACGACCGCGTCGGGGCCGTCGCCTGCCAGCACCACCCGGTCGCCAGGCGGCAGCTCGGCGGCGATCGCCGCGGCTGTCGCGTAGCGGTCCTCGCCGCCGACGCGCCGGACCTCGCGGCCGGCCAGCTCCGCCTCGATGGCGGGGTCGAGGGCGCCGGCCCCGCCGAGCAGCAGCACGCTGCCGGCGCCCAGCCGGTCGAGCTCGGCCCGGACCCGCGCGTCGAGGGCGTCGCGCGCCGTCAGCAGCACCGGCGCACGCAGCACCGCTGCCAGCGGCGCGCCGGCGAGCGCGTCCGCCGGGTCGTCAGCCCGCGCGAGCAGCACCGTGTCCGCCGCTGCGAAGGTCCCTGCCGACACCGCGACCGCCGTCGCGATGCGGTCGTCCCCCTCGAAGCGCCGCACCTCGAGCACCTGCTGCGCCGTCCCGGGGCCAGGCAGCGCCAGGAGCGCCGCGACCGCGAGGACGGTCAGCCCCGTTCGCCTCATGTGCTGGAGTGTGCGCAGCTCACGCGTCGACAGCCAACTGGGTCTTCTAGGCTCGGACAAATGGCCACCGACAGCGAGCGGCGTGTGGCCGTCGTCACGGGCGGCGCGAACGGGCTCGGGCTCGCGGATTCCGTGCGCCTCGCGCGCGCCGGCTACGTCGTCGTCGTCGCCGACCTCGACGCGGACGGCGCGGTCGCTGTGGCGTCCCGCCTCGGCAGCGGCTCCATCGGCGCGCGCTGCGACGTCAGCGTCCCGGCCGAGGTCGAGGACCTGTTCCACCGCGTCGACCGCGAGCTCGGCCGCCTCGACGTGCTGGTGAACAACGCCGGCATCAGCTCCCCGGAGCCGACGCTCGAGGTCAGCGAGGAGAGCTGGCACAGCATGCTCGACATCCACCTCGGCGGAACGTTCCGCTGCTCGAAGGCGGCCTATCCGCTGCTCGCCCGTCGCGGTGGCGCGATCGTCAACATCGCGTCGATCCAGGCGATCCTCGGGCAGGGCGGGCGTCTCTCCTACAGCGCCGCCAAGGGCGGCATCGCGGCGATGACGCGGGACCTTGCGGTGGAGTGGGCCGGCGACGGCATCCGCGTCAACTCTGTCGCGCCGGGCGTGATCGAGACCGACATCATCACCCGCAACCTCGCGCGCGGCGTGCTCGACGAGGCGACGTTCAACCGCCGGATCCCGCTCGGGCGGATGGGGCGCCCGGAGGAGCTCGCCGAGGCCGTGTACTTCCTCGCGAGCGACGCGTCGAGCTACATCACGGGCCAGATGATCGTCGTGGACGGCGGGTTCACCGTCTCGTTCGCCTGGTAGCGCCGGTGCACATCGATGGGATTGAGGATCTCGTTGAGATCGGGAAGGGGGGCTTCGGAACGATCTACCGCGGATGGCAGCCTCTGTTGAGGCGACCGGTCGCCGTGAAGGTCATCTCCAGCCCCCTCGCAACGGAGGAGGCTCGTGATCGCTTCGAGATCGAGCGCAAGGCGATGGGGCTCCTCTCAGACCACCCGAACATCCTGACGGTGTACGGCTGGGGGGAGGTGCAAGGAGGCCATCCGTACATCCTCATGGAGTTCGCCGCTGGGGGGTCCCTGCAGGGTCTCCTCGAGGGAACGGGCCCGCTTGCCTGGCAGGACGCAGCCCGCTGGGGGGCTCATGTGGCCAGCGCCCTCCAGTTCGCGCACGAGCGCGACATCCTCCATCGCGACGTCAAGCCCGCCAACGTGCTGCTCAGCCAGTACGGGGTCGCGCTCTTGGCGGACTTCGGCGTCGCCAAGCTGGCCGGCCAAGCACTCACGCTGAAAGGGATGTTCACCGGCAGCCTGCTCCACGCCGCTCCCGAGCTGCTCGAAGGGAAGGCGATTCCAGCTACCGACCTCTACGCGTTGGGCTCGACCTTGCACGCGTTGCTCAGCGGACGCGCACCTTTCGAAGGCGGTCCCGACGATACCCATCTCCAGCTGCTGTTCCGGATTGCCCAGCAGGAGCCACCCGAGCTGGTGGGAACCGATGTTCCACGGTCTCTGGCTGAGCTCGTGCGCTCGCTCCTCGCCAAGGACCCCACCCAACGTCCGCGTACGGCCCACGATGTGGCGGAGGTGCTGGAGAGCCTCCACAAGGACCACCCGTCCGAGGTCGCAGCCGAACCCCCCAGAGATGTCACGGCCCACATCGAGTCACGTCCTCAGGAGCCGCCGCTGCTCCTTCCCTCAGCGCCGGCAAGACGCGGAGATCGTCCTCGACCGCGTCAGCCCGCGGGTTTCATGCCCCGACCTCGTCTGCATGAGGCACTCGACGCCGCGGTCCAACGTCGCGTGGTGCTCATCATCGCCGGGCCGGGCTTCGGCAAGTCGTCTCTTCTCTCGGCCTGGGCGGCTGAGCGGCCGCACGTATGGCATGGCCTCAATCACAGCGACCAGTCGTTGGCGGTCTTGGGCCCCGGCCTTGTGTCGGCATTCGGCGCCGCCGTGCCAGGCGTCATGGAAAGCCTGAACCACATCTTGCAGGCGCCAGCGCAGGTCGTGGATGCGCCGGATGCCGCGGAGGGATTCGCAAGCAGACTCTGCGAAGCATTGCAACGCCACCTGAAGGAACCTCTGGTTCTCATCATCGAGGATCTGCACCACTTGGGTCGGGAGGGCCCTGCCGCTCGGATGCTTGCGCAACTGATCCGAGAGGCCCCATCCGGCATCACCTTCGTCCTGTCCTCCCGCGAAGAACCTCCTTTCGGCCTGGCAAGACTGCGTTCGGACGGCCAGGTGTCCGAGCTGGGGCCGCATGACCTGGCCTTCGATGTGAGTGAAGTCACGGCTTTCGGGAAGGCGGCGCTCCCGGGGTTCGATCCAGCGCTCGGCCCGGCATTGCACAGGTTGACCATGGGCTGGCCAATCGCCGCCCAGCTTGCCCTGGAGGCCTTGAGGGCTCTACCTCCAGACCGTCGTGCCGCTGCTTTGGCCGCGCCCGACAAGCCACCGCCGGCAATGCTGTCGTACCTGGCGGAAGAGGTTCTCGCCAAAGAGGAACCTGAGGTCTTGTGGTTCCTCGCCCACGCATCCACGCTCGATCGCTTCACGATCGAGCTCTGCGAACACGCCATCGGTGGCCATGTACGCCAAATCATCACGACCCTGCTGCACCGCGGGCTGTTCCTGAGCGAAGATCGCGGGCGCAGGGCGTGGTACTCGATTCACGAGCCCATCCGAGCCTTCGCGGCGCAGCGTTGGCCGCTCGAGCACGGTGATCGCCAGCGGCTCCTGCGCACCGCAGCCGAATGGTTCGAACGCCACGACCTCGTCCACGAGGCCCTGCAGGCAAGCATGCAGGCGGGCGACGAGGACGCTGTGGTGCGCCTCTTGGCGCGACATGGAGAGCAACGCTTCAGCTCGGGACAGATCGAAGCTGCGCTGGCCTGGCTGCCGGAGGCACGTCGTGACGGGCCGTTGGTCCCCATCGTCGGCGGAATGCTCGCCATGCGCGGGGACCTCCGCGGCTCTCTCACGTACCTTCAGGCTGCCGCCAACCTCGGTCCCCTTGTTCCGGCTACCGCCTGGCGTCTCGTCGCCACGTTGGTGACGCTCGGTCGTCCGCACGAGGCCGCGTCCGTGGCCGCAGCATCCCAAGTCGAGAGCGACGATTGGGAAAGCCTCGCCTATCTCCTCGGGTGGGCGGTGCTCGCGCACTGGCAGCTCGGCAATGCCGACGCTTGCGCCGACTACGCGCGCAAGAGTCTGGAGGCGGCAGTGTCTGCCGGGGTCGGCCATTGCATCGCGCTGGCCCACGCGGCGATCGCGTTCGCGGAGCTCAACGAAGGCGCATGGGACGCCGCCCGTGCTGCGGCCGATCGTTCTCTCGAGGCCGCACTGACCTCTCCACTGCCGACCATCGTGCCGCACGCGCTCGGCGTACGGGGACTGATCTCGCAGGAGGCGGGGGACTATCACGACGCCCTTCGCGATCATGACCAGATCGTCGAGGTTGGTGAACAAGGCGCGGCGCGCCTCGCGTTGTTGTTCGCCTACACCGATCGGGGCCACGCGCTTCTGGGTCTGGGGCGGATGGAGGAGGCGCGGGAGGACTTCGAAGCGTCCATCTCGCTGTCTCACATGACCGGGAGCGGGCTCTTCTACAACGCGTTGACGGGTCGCGGAGACGTGGATCTCGCGCGGGGCAACCTCGCGCTGTCCCGGGCCGCCTACGAGCGCGTACTCGGCGAGGGCGTCCGCAACGCCGGGGTTGAGGCGCGCGCGCAGGCAACGGCGCAGCTCGCGCGAGTCCTGACCGGTGAGGACCCCGCGGCGTCCTGGGAACTGGCCGAGCGGGCCGTCGCGTATCCGCGAGTCGTGGGCCACGCGCGCCGGGTCGTGAGCGCCGGCTGGGTGGCGCTGGCGCTTGGCGATCGCGGCGCCGCCGCAGCACGAGCCGCGAGCGGCTCCGAGGTCGCCGCTGCTCGCAACGACCGTGTCGCGGCGGCATGGGCCACCGAGCTCGCCGCCATGACGGCCGACCCCCCCGACGTCGCGGCCCTCGAGCGGGCGATCGAGCTACGGCGACTCAGCGGAGCTGCACACGAGGAGGCCGCGACCCGCCTCGCGCTCGCCACGCTACGGGGGGACACCAGGGAGATTGCCAAGGCACACCGTGCCCTGGGTTTGCTCGGCGTCGGCCTCCCTGCGGCCGGCGCGACGGGATTGCTCGCCGCGACGAAACGGCGCTCTCGACGTGGAGTCCACATTCGCACTCTGGGGGGGTACCGCGTCACTTTGCACGGCATGCCGTTGACAGCCTGGGAGACCGCGGATGCACGAGCGCTGCTCGCACGGCTGTCTGCACAGGTCGGGACCCCTGTGACGGTCGCCACGATCACCAATGACCTCTGGCCTGCCAGCCCGCACGCCCGAACCCACGATGCGGTCGCCGCACTCAGGCGCAGCCTCGATCCCGAGCAGAAGCACCCGCTCGGGCTGGTACCTCGACGGACAGGACACCTTGGCCCTCGCGCCTGACCGGACGTCCGTGGATGTCCAGGACTTCCTGAAGCAGGTCCGGCTCGCACAGGCCTCGGGGCGTCCGTACCGGCGAAGGCTGTTCAGAGAAGCCGAGCTTGCCTACTCCGGCGACTTCCTCCAGGAGCTGGGCGACGTCGAATGGGCCGCTCCTCTGCGAAAGCAGTCGCACGACGCATACATCGCAGTGCTTCGCGAGCTCATCAGCACCGCCGTCGCCGAGCGCCAGACCGACAGTGGCCTCCGTTACGCACTCAGGCTGTTGGAGCACGACCCCTACGACGAGGACGCACACCTCGCCTCCGTCAGATTGCTCCACGAAAGTGGCCGACAGCGCGAAGGCCGACGCCGCTACCGCCTCTACGTAGCCGCCATGGCCAAGGCCGGCCGAGAGCCGGCCCGTCTCCCTGCATCCTTGTGACAGCGCTCAGATGCCGGATTGTGCGCTGATGCGCCCTGACTTCACGGCGCGGGCGAGGGTCTCGTAGTCGCGCTCGTTCTGATCGGCATACGCGGCAGAGAAGTCGGCGATCGCGCGATCGAATGCATCGCTCTTGCCGAGGTACGAAGCGATCGCGATCCGATCCCCCCACCGCGCGTGCGCGCGGGCAAGGGTCGCGCCGCAGATCCGGCTGTAGTACAGGGCTCCGCGCATGAGGATGACTTCGGTGTCGGCGCTGCCTTTCCAGTCGTGGAGCTGACGCACGTAGTAGTCGCGGGTTACTCCATCCGCGGTGATCCGCTGCCAGCCGAGGAAGATGTCCGATGCAGCTTGCATGAGGCGCTGGCCCGCGACGACGCGCCGGCCATGGTGGGTGTACTCGCTTGCACCGGCACAGGGCTCGAGTACCGATGCCTGGGCCTCCTTCACTTGGAGGACCAGCGGATCGTTCTCGTCGCGCCCGATGAGCAGAAGGATGTAGCAACGGGTGCCGACGCTTCCTACACCCACGACCTTTCGTGCTGCATGGACGTAACGGAACTCTTCGAGCGGGTGGTGCTCGACGCCGACCGTGTGCCGATATGACGACAGAAGCTTCTTGATGAGGACGTCGGCCTTCTCCCACTCCGAGCCGGCGCACCACCACGTCCTCGACGGGCACGATGAGCGGAGGCTCCGCGACGATTCGCAGCTCTCCGTCGACCTTGTCAACGCGGCGGCTGAACACCCGCACGCTGTCGCGGGTGCGCGCCTTGGCGATGTAGCTCCGGGTTTGCACGGCGGACTTCTTGCCGAGCTCGCCTTTGCGTAGCTCTTTGGCGACCTCGTCAAGGAGCTCGCCTGCTTCGAAATGGTCGTACCACACATCGAGGGTGCGTTCGGCCGCAGCGTGACGCATTCTTTCGCGGTACGCGCCCACACCCGCCATGACGATTGCTCGACGGTCGGTGCGCGAGAAGCCGCGATGACGGCCCATGATCTCGAAGCTGGCGGCCAGGCGTTTGATGTCCCATTCCCACGGACCCGGGAGCGTTTCGTCAAAGTCGTTGATGTCGAAGAGCATTCGCCGTTCGGGGGTGCCGAACACGCCGAAGTTCGAGAGGTGGGCATCGCCACAGAGCTGGACCCGGACGCCCGAACTGGGAGTGTTGGCCAGGTCATTGGCCATGATGACCGCCCCGCCCCGATAGAACGTGAAGGGAGACACGAGCATTCGGCCGTAGCGCGTCGGGACCAGCTCGGGTATTCGGCTCGCGCCCTGCTGTTCCAGGAGGGCGATGGGATCCGGGCGATCCGCCGCCAGCTCGAGGTTCCCGTGGCTCGATCGTGGCGCGTCACGGCGTGCTGCCAAGCCGCGAGCCATGCGTTCCTCCACGCTGAGCCGCTTGCGGCGCCACGACGACGCAAACGTCGGACTGGGCCTCGTATCAGACGCTCGACTGCTCCTCGCCACGGTTCGTTCTCGCTCTCCCTGATACCGACGACGTCGGATGCCCGAACTGGCGTGGTCGCACCGTACTCGCGTGCAACGGCCCGACGGCACGCAACGTCGATACGGACCCGCCGACCGCTCCTCGGATGGTGCTACGTCGGCGAGCCACCGGATGATCGCGCGGTGTAGGCTGCACGCGGCGCGGCTCCCGCGCCTGACCTCCTCTCCGGGGCCCACGCACCCGGCTCGGGAGGGAAAGGGGATCGCTGTCCCCGGGGGCTGGAGGTGCCCGCCGTGTCAGCACCGGTGGCGGTCGTGGGGCGTGGGCCTGTGATCCGTCGCCGGGCAGCGACCCGCACGGTGGTTCATCCATGACCAGTCACAAGCACCTCAAGGCGCGCGTGCGCGCGCGCATGTCCAAGACCGGCGAGCGCTACGCCGAGGCCCGCCGTCACGTCGTCGCCGCTGCGGGCCAACCCGCCACCCGCGACCTCGGCTACCCCCTGCGCGGCGGCGTCCACCCCGACGCCGCGGCGGTCGTCCACAGCTTGCTCGCCACGCCCGCCGATGGCGGCAGCATCAGCGAGGCGATGGTCCTCGGCATCGGCGGTGGCCTGGGGGCCGGCTACATCCTGTGGGAGTTCGAGTCGCGCGGCGAGCCGATCGTCACGCTTGGGTTCAGCAACCAGTGGCAGTACCCCGACCGCTGGCTGCGCAAGACGTGCGGGCGGATCGGCGTCGGGGTCGATCTCCGGGAGACCGGCGGCGCGTCCAAGGCGATGGCGGACCTCGTAACCGTCCTCGATGCAGGCGGTCCGCCCCCGCTGGTCTGGATCGACGCCTGCGAGATCGGCTACTGGCACCTGCCCACGTCCTTGTCGGGGATGGGGGGCTACCCCGTCGTGGTGTACCGCCAGTCGGGTGACCGCTTCCACATCGACGACCGCAACACCGCCCCGCTGACCGTCGACGCGGCGACCCTGCGCGCGGCGCGCGGGCGCGTCCCGTCCTACGCCAACCGCATGGTCGTCCTGCAGCCGCCGGACACGATCCCCGAGGGGGTCCTCGCGACCGCCGTGCGCGAGGGGCTGGCCGACCAGGTCGAGCACCTCGCGAGCACCTCGCAGTCCTTCTCCCTCCCCGCCTGGCGCAAGTGGTCGCGGCTGCTGGTCGACGAGCGCAACGCCAAGGCGTGGCCCGTCGTCTTCCGCGATCAGCACGGTCTGTTTGGCGCCCTGTTGACGGTGTACGAGAGCATCGGCTCCACCGGCTTCGGTGGGGGCTCGCTGCGCGCGCTCTACGCCGCGTTCCTCGAGGAGGCAGGGGCGCTGCTGGACGACCCGGCGCTGACGGGCGAGGCGGCGCGCGCGCACGACCTGGACCGGATGTGGCGCGACCTGGCCGCCGCGGCCGTACCGGAGTCGGTGGCCGCGTTCCGTGACGCCAAGGACCTGATCGACCAGCTCCACGAGCACGTGCTCGACGACGGCGACGCGGGACGGCCCGCTGCCGAGGCCGTTGCGGCCGCGCTGTGGGCCGAGCGCACGCGCCTGAAGGACGTCGAGCTCTTCGATCCCCTGGCGCTACAGGAGCTGCTTGGCTCCCTTTCCGCGCAGCTCGCTGCGATCTTCGGCGAGGAGCAGGCCCTGATCTCCGCGCTCCGCGCGCACGCGGGCTGACCTGCCAACAGCCCGCCCGCGGCCGGGAGCGAAGGACGCGCCCCAGAACGCCGCGAGCGTGCCGTTTGCGCGTGCCGACGATCGCACGACGCGATCAACCACTAGCGTCGTCGGCGTGGACGTGTTCGAGGCGATGGGGACCTGCCGGGCGATGCGGATGCTGAGGCCCGATCCGGTGCCGCAGGAGCTGATCGAACGTATCCTGTGGGCGGCGACGCGCGCGCCGAGCCCCGGCAACAGCCAGGGGTGGGACTTCGTCGTGGTGGACGCCCCGGAGCCGAAGGCGCGCATCGGTGAGGCAATCCGGGGCGCGATGGCAGAGCGCGTCGCCGCCATGCCCCGTCCCGACCGCACCACGCGCCTGATGCTGGACGGCACGGCCAAGCTGGTCGACACGCTCCACCGCGCCCCGCTGATCGTGTTCGTGACCGGTCCCGTGATCTATCCGGCCGCCGCGCCCATGGAGCACTACGTCTGGTCGGCGTTGTACCCGGCGGCGCAGAACATCGTGCTCGCGGCACGGGCCCTGGGCCTCGGCAGCGTGTTCACCACGCTGCACAGGAACGCCGAGCCGACCGTGCGCGACGTGCTAGGGATCCCGGACTCGATTCGCATCGCTGCGACCATCCCCATCGGCTGGCCCGAGGGGAAGTTCGGACCGGTCAACCGCCGGCCGGTGGATGACTTCGTCCACCGCAACAGGTGGGAAGGCGACAAGCGTGGTGTCGCCAGCTGAGTTCCGTCTTGGTGGACGGCGGAAGGCTGCGGTCAGCCCTGTTCGCGCACCTGCCGACCGAGGGCGATGGTCTCGTCCTCGAGGTGGAGCGGGACGATGTAGCCGTCGCGCGATTCGATCTCGGCGAGGTGTGCGCGCACCTCCTCCGCGGTCGGCGGCTGGTCGCCGGGGGCGACCCATCCGCGGCCGACGCCGGCGAAGACCACGGCGTAGCGCCCCGAGATCGCCGACCACATCCCGTGGCTGACGGTGCAGGCCTGGCTGCACAGGTACGTCACCAGCGGCGCGACCCAGTCGGCGGTCATGCGCGGGTGCAGGTCGCCGAGCTGACCGGGCAGGCGGCCGTGGACGGCGCTGCGGCCGGGGTTGGTGAGGGCGAAGGGGAGGACGGCGTTGGCGAGGATGCCGTGCTCGGCGCCCTCGACGGCGACGACGTTGGTAAGGCCCAGCAGCCCCGTCTTGGCGACGGCGTAGGCCGACATCGCCTCGAGGCCGAACAGTCCCGCGCTGGAGGAGATCGACACCACGCGGCCGTGGCCTTGGCGCTTCATGTGGCGGTAGGCCGCCTGGGTGAGCGCGAAGCTGCCGGTGACGTGCACCGCGAGCATGTCGCGCAGCACCTCGGGTGTCACCTCGTCGAAGGGGGCGGTGCTGACGATGCCGGCGTTGTTGACGAGCGCGTCCACGCGGCCGAAGCGCTCGATGGCCGTGGCGACGATGGCGGCGCCGGCGTCGGGGTCGGCCACCGAGTCGCCGCTGGCCGCCGCCGAGCCGCCCGCCGCGACGATCTGATCGACGACGGCCTGCGCGCTGGGCCGTCCGTCCTCGCCGGTGGCGTTGTCGTTGACGACGACGGCCGCCCCGTTGCGTGCGAGGTCGAGCGCGAACGCCCGCCCCAGGCCGCGCCCGGCGCCGGTCACGATCGCGACCCGGCCCGCGAGCGTCACGGGCGACGCGTCCCCCGCCGGCCCGCTCACCGCGTGCCGCCCGGGGCACGCGAGGCGGAGCGACCTCCGGCTGGCGTCTGCGGGCCGGGCGGATCTGCACACGCGAAGAACGTACGGCTGACGAAGCCCAGCGCCCATCGTGATCCCTTCATGAGCTCGCCACCTGCGGGGACTCAACTGCCTTGCCCGGGTACCAGGAGTGCCGACCGCAACAGGTCGGTGAACGACCTGCTGATCTCGTTGACCGGCCGCCGCTCCGCCTGCAGCCAGCGGTGCGCCCAGTTCAGCATGCCGAGGATCGCCAGTGCGGTCAGGCGAGGATCGACGTTCCGGAACGCCCCCGCCTCGACACCAGCGCGAATGGCCGCCTCGAGGCGGTCGGTGTACGCGGCAAGTGCCGGCAGCCGGCCTCGTCCGTCGCCCCGGCTCCGCAGCGCGAACATCACCGTCAGTGCCTCGAGGTGCTGCTCCAGGATCTGCAGGTGCCCAGTCACGAAGCGCTCGATCCAGGCCGCGTAGTCACCGTCGGGCGCGAGGAGCTCGACCGATGCCACGTCGGCAGCGCGGCTGCAGACCGCGGCGAGCAGTTCTGCCTTGCCTGGCACGTAGTAGTACAGCGCCGCCTTGGTGAGCCCCACACGGTGGGCGACGGCGTCCATGGTCGCGGCGTCGTAGCCCTGCTGGGCGAAGACGCTGGCCGCTGCGTCGAGGATCTCCTCGCGCTGGCTCTCGAACCGTGCGACGTCGCGAACGCGTGCCACGCACCTGCTCCTCTGCCACCGGGACGACGGGTCGAGTATCCGCGACAGCGGATGCCACCCGGTCATCCGGACGCGCCGACGTGCGACGCGCGGTGGAGGAATGCCATTGACGGCTACTCCGCAACGCGCGATTATTCGTCCCAACGGTCAAAGAATCCGGTCGGAGGGTGGGGATGGACGATCCGCGGACGTTGCCGGCGTTGCTGGCCGCCACAGCAGGACGTGTGCCGGACGCGGATGCGTTTGCGTTCCCGGAAGGGCGCTGGACCTACGCGGAGCTCGACCAGCGGGCGCTGGAGATCACCCGCGCGCTGCTGGCGTGGGGGATCGGGCCGGGTGACCGCGTCGGCGTGCTGATGCAGAACTGCCTGGAGTTCATCGCGGTTGACTTCGGGGTGGCCGGTGCCGGCGCCACGCTCGTCGCGATCAACGCGCGCTACAGCCCGCGTGAGATCGACTACGTCGTCTCCGACGCCGGGCTCGCCGCGCTCTTCACGATCGACAGCGTCGGTGGGCCTGTCGACCTTCCGGCACGGTTGCGCTCGGCATGGCCCGAGCTCGCGTCCGCGACGTCAAGTGGCGGTACGCCGCGCATCGCGGCGGCGCCCTCCCTCCGCCACGTCGCGGTGCTCGGGGCCCCGACGCCGGGATTCTGGTCGGCTGATGACGTCCGGGCGGCGGCGGCGAGCACGCCCGAGGAGCTGGCCCGCGACCGCGCAGCCGCCGTCCGTCCCGACGACCCCTACATCATGCTCTACACGTCGGGCACGAGCGCCGAGCCCAAGGGGTGCCCGCTGACCCACGAGTCGGTCGTCCGCCTCGGGCTCGACGTCGGCCGTGACCGCTTCCGCCTGCGCGAGGGCGAGGGCATGTGGAACCCGCTGCCGATGTTCCACGTGAGCATGCAGGCGCCGATGATCGGCGTGGTCGACGTGGGCGGGGTGTACGCGTCGATGACGCACTTCGACCCCGGGCGCGCACTGCGGCAGATCCGGGACGAGGAGCTCGCGGTCCTGTTCCCGGCCTACCCGACGATCCTGCAGCCCCTCGTCGCCCATCCCGACTACGACCCAGCGGCGTTGAGCGGCATGCGCGGCGTGCTGTGCGTCGGTCCGCCCGACCTGCTGCGGCGGTTCCAGGCGGCGATGCCCGACGTCCCGGTCGTGAGCTGCTACGGCTCGACCGAGCTGGCCGGGATCGCGGTGATGGGCAGGCTCGAGGACCCCGAGGACGAGCGCGTCACCTGCGGCAAGCCGCTGCCCGGCGTCGAGGTGGAGATCCGCGACCTGGCCGACGGGACGCCGGCGCCCCCGGGAACCACCGGCGTGATCCACGTGCGCGGCTACAACTTGTTCCTCGGCTACCACAACGACCCCGAGAAGACCGCGGACGCGATCAGCGCCGACGGCTGGCTCGACACCGGTGACCTCGGCTCGCTGACCCCGGAGGGCAGCCTGGTCTTCGCCGGGCGCGTCAAGGACATGCTGAAGGTCGGTGGCGAGAACGTCGCGGCGGTGGAGGTCGAGTCGTTCCTGAGCCGTCACCCCGCCGTCGCGCAGTGCGCCGTCGTCGGGCGCCCCGACGCCAGGTACGAGGAAGTCCCCGTCGCCTTCGTCGAGCTCGCGCCTGGCGCCACCGCCACCGCCGAGGAGCTGATCGCGCACTGCAGCGGCGGCCTCGCGCGCTACAAGGTCCCGCGCGAGGTGCGCTTCGTCACCGAGTGGCCGATGTCGGCCACGAAGATCCAGAAGTTCCGGCTCAAGCAGCTGCTGGACGAGCTGCCCGCGTCCGCGTGACCGTGACCCACGTGGACGCCGCACGGCTCCACGATGCCGCGTTCCGGCGCGACCCGATCCCGGTGTGGCGCGCGCTGCGCGACGCGGCGCCCGTCTTCCACGACACCGTCGACAACGTCTGGTTGCTCACCCGGCACGCCGACGTGGCGGAGGCCTTCGACGACCGCGTCCACTTGTCCAACCGCCTGTACCGGCGAACGCTCGGGGTCGTGTTCGGGCCGAACCTGCTCCAGATGGACGGCGCCGAGCATCTGCGCAGGCGGGCGCTCGTCGGTCCGATGCTGGTAGGCGAACGGCTGCGCACGTACGTCCCGCTGGTCGAGGACGTCGCGGCAGGGATCGCGCGCGACCTCGAAGGCCGTGAGGAGATCGACCTCGTCAAGGACGTGACCAACCACCTGCCCGGCGCCGTGATCATGGCGATCCTCGGGCTGCCGCGAGAGGACCACCCGGTCGTGTTCCCGTGGTACGAGGCGATGATGGCGGGCCTGTGGGAGGACGACGACCTGCGGGCACGTGGGGCTGAGGCGCACCGCGCCTTCGCCGAGTACCTGCGTCCGCTGCTGGACGCCCGGCGGCGCAGCTCCGGCGACGACCTCCTCTCGCGCCTGGTGGCATCCGAGCTGCCGGACGAGGAGATCCCGGCGTTCGCATCGCTCCTGCTGACCGCCGGAGGCGAGACCACTGACAAGGCGCTCGCGAACCTGTGGGCCGCGCTCCTGCAGGACCCGGATCTCCTGAGGGCGGTCCGGGCGGACCCCACCGTGCTCGACGCGGCGTTCTCCGAGACCCTCCGCGCGTACCCTCCGCTCGTCTACCTCGGTCGCGAGGTCGCCGCCCCTCGGACGTGGCACGGCGTGGAAGTCCCCGTCGGCGCCCAGGTCCGGCTCTGCGTGGGATCGGCCAATCGCGACGAGCGCGTCTTCGCACAGCCCGACGAGTTCGTCGTGCCGCGTCACGACGTGCTGCTCGGGCGCGAGCGGCGCACCGCGCCGACGGTCGACGGGCGCGCGTCCTACGTCTCGTTCGGCGTGGGTCGCCACTTCTGCATCGGTTACGAGCTGGCGCGGCTCGAGGCGCTGACGATGTCGCGACACCTCCTCGCGACTCTCACCGAGCCCGAGCTCACCGCGTCGGTCGAGATGGTCGTGACGGGACCGGCACGATCGGTCCCGTCACTGCCGATCCGTCGCCGGCTCTGACACCAGCCCGCCGAAGAACGCGCGGAGGTCGTTCACCACGAGCTCGGGTTGCTCGGCCGGCGCGAAGTGGCCGCCGCGCGGCTGCACCGACCAGCGGCGGAGGTCGGTGCGCTCCTCCGCGACGGCGCGTGGCAGGAAGCGCAGCTCCTTGGGGAAGATCGCGAAGGCCGTGGGCACGTCGACCACCCGCCGGCGGTCGTGGAGCGGCGCCGGATTGCCGGCGCCGAACGTCTCGCGGTACAGGCGCAGCGACGTCCCGATCGAGCGTGTCAGCCAGTAGATCGACGCGGTGGTGCACAGGAAGTCGCGGTCGAACACCGCGAGCACGTCACCGTCGCAGTCGCTCCAGTCCCTGCGGCGCGACCACAGCCACGCGGCGGTCCCGACGGGCGAGTCGACGAGCGCGTACGCGAGGGTCTGGGGCTCGCGGACGTGCGCCGTCCGGTGGCTCTGGATCTTCGGGGAGACCTCAGTGGCACGGGCAACCATCCACTGCTCCTCCGCGGCGAAGTCGACCGCCGAGAACAGGCCCGGGTGCACACCGGGGAGCCACGGCAGCGTCAACCAGCACCCGATGACGTGCTCGGGGTAGGCGTGCCCCAGCTCCCCCGTGATGATCGAACCCCAGTCGCCGCCGGCCGCCGCGAAGCGCTCGTAGCCGAGCACATCGGTCATGAGCGTCTTCCACAGACCTGCAACGCGACGCGCGTCGATCCCCGTGGTGCGCAGCGGCGTCGAGAACCCGAACCCGGGCAGCGACGGCACGACCACGTCGAACGCGCACGCCCCGGCGGCGCCGTGACCTGCGGGATCACTCAGCGGCCCGATGACGTCCTTGAAGTCCCAGAAGGTCCACGGCCACCCGTGGCTGAGGATGAGCGGGACCGCACCCGCGACGCCGCTGCGCACGTGGACGAAGTGGATCGGCACGGAGTCGATCTCGACCCGGTACTGCGGAAGCCGGTTGATCGCGCGCTCCTGCGCCCGCCAGTCGAACCCGTCGGCCCAGTACTCGACGAGGTCCTGGAGCCAACCCCGCTCAACGCCGTACTCCCACGCCTCGTTGCCGAAGTCGTCGGCCCACCGCGTCGCGCGCAGCCGTGTGCGCAGCTCGTCGATCTCCTCGTCGGCGATGTCCACGACGAATGGTTCAGGCTCGGGAGGCACACGGCTCCTTTGGGGCTATCGCGCCGGCAAGGGCCGCCCTACCGCGCCAGCTGTCAGAGGCCTTGGGCGAGGCGGTGGTAGGCGGCGCTCCAGCGCAGCTCCCGGGTGAGGGAACGACGGGTCGTGGTGGCGTCGATGATGACGAGCTCGACGCCGAAGATCTGGGCGAGGTCGTCCAGGTCGTCTGCGGTCAAGGCGGTCGACAGGACGGTGTGGTGGGGACCGCCGGCGGTCAGCCAGCCCTCGGTGGCCGTGGAGAAGTCGGGGCGCGGCTCCCAGATCGCGCGGGCGACCGGCAGCGCGGGCAGCGGCTGGGAGGGTGGCACCAGGTCGACCTCGTTGGCGACCCACCGGAAGCGGTCGCCGAGGTCGGCCCAGCCGATCACGACGCCCGGCCCGGGGGCGGCCGTGAACACCAGGCGCGCCGGGTCCTCGCGGCCGCCGATGGCGAGCGGATGGACCTCCAGCCGGGGGCGCTCGTCGGTGATGGTGGGGCAGACCTCCAGCATGTGCGCGCCGAGGACCTTCGGCGGCTGCCCGGCGAGGTCGTAGGTGTAGTCCTCCATGAACGACGTCCCGCCGGGCAGCCCGGCCGCGGCCACCTTGAGCACGCGCAGCAGGGCCGAGGTCTTCCAGTCCCCCTCGCCGCCGAACCCGTAGCCGTCGGCCATGAGCCGCTGCACCGCGAGGCCCGGCAGCTGGCGCAGGCCGCCGAGGTCCTCGAAGTTCGTCGTGAAGGCCCCGAAGCCTCCGTCGGTCAGGAAGGCGCGCAGCGCGGCCTCGACCCGTGCCTGGTAGCGCACGCTCTCGTGGCGGGCGCCGCCGGGACGGAGGTCGTCGTCCATCTCGTAGCGTTCGCCGTACTCGTCGATCAGCGCGTCGACGTCCTTGTCGGGGACGTCCCCGACCGCGGCCACCAGGTCGTTCACGCCGTAGGTGTTGACGGACACCCCGAAGCGCAGCTCCGCCTCGACCTTGTCCCCCTCGGTGACGGCGACGTTGCGCATGTTGTCGCCGAACCGCACCAGCCGCAGCCGGCGGAGCTCCGCAGCCCCGCGCGCGGCCCGGGCCCACGACCCCACGCGCCGGCGCACGCTGGGGGAGGAGACGTGCCCTGCCACGGTCGTCCGCGGGACGCGCAGCCGGGTGAGCGCGAACCCGAACTCGCGGTCGCCGTGGGCCGCCTGGTTGAGGTTCATGAAGTCCATGTCGATCGTCGCCCACGGAAGGGCGGCGTCGGCCTGGGTGTGCAGGTGCAGCAACGGCTTGCACAGCGCGTCCAACCCCGCGATCCACATCTTGGCCGGGGAGAACGTGTGCATCCAGGTGATGACGCCCACGCACGCGGGGTCCTCGTTGGCCTCGCCGATGGCCCGGCGGATCGCCGTGGCGTCGGTCAGCACCGGCTTCCAGACGATGTCGAGGGGCACCTCGGCGGCGCCGGCCAGGTCCGCGGCCACGCGGCGTGACTGCTCCGCCACCTGCCGCAGGGTGTCCTCGCCGTACAGCCCCTGGCTGCCCGTGAGGAACCAGACCTGCGCTCCGGCGTAGGGGTCCTCCGTCACGCCTGCGCCCTTCCCGGCCGCTGGCCGTAGACGTTCTGGTAGCGCGCCCAGAGGGCGTCG
The DNA here is from genome assembly GCA_963829805.1 of Euzebyaceae bacterium. Lineage (GTDB taxonomy): Bacteria > Actinomycetota > Nitriliruptoria > Euzebyales > Egibacteraceae > CAWHJR01. Next base: position 3,601,353 of record CAWHJR010000002.1, on the reverse strand, counting down.
ATGTCGCCCGGCTCCAGGGCGATGGGCTCCCCGAGCTGGCGGGACAGGTGGACGGTCTTGGCGACGTCCTCGGTCATCACCGCCGCCTTCACCGCGGCCCGCGCGTCACCCCCGACCGTGAAGACGCCGTGGCTGCGCATCAGCACGGCCGGCGAGCGGGACCCCGAGAGGGTCTCGACGATGCCGCGGCCGATCGAGTCGTCCCCGATCAGCGCCCATGGGCCGACCGGGATGGCGCCTCCGAACTCGTCGGCCATCGCGGTCAGGACGCAGGGGATGGCCTCACCGCGCGCGGCCCACGCCGTGGCGTACGGGCTGTGGGTGTGCACCTGCCCTCCCACGGAGGCCATGTGGCGGTAGACGTACGCGTGCGCGGCGGTGTCGCTGGACGGCGTCTTGATGCCGTCGACGACGGCGCCGTCGAGGTCGCAGACGGTGATCCCGTCCCAGGACAGCTCGTCGTAGTCGACGCCGCTGCCCTTGATGACGAAGAGGTCCTCGCCCGGCACGCGCGCGGAGACGTTGCCCGAGGTCCAGGTCACCAACCGGTAGCGGACGAGCAGGGCGTGCAGCGCGGCGACGTGCTGGCGCAGCGCGCGGTGGGTCCCGCGCTCGGCGAGCGGTGCGGTGGCGGCGGTCATGCGTACTGCTCCATCGGGACGCGTTCGGACCGGGCCAGGGCGTCGCGACGCAACGCCTGGAGCCGGTGCAGGACGTCGTTGCCGCCGCGGCCGAAGTGGTCGTGCAGCCCCAGGTACTCGGCGTAGAGGGCGTCGTAGGCGGCGGCGCGGGCCTCGTCGGGCATGTAGACGGCGCGCTCGACCTTGCCCATCGCCTCGGCTGCGGCGTGCACGTCGGGGTAGGCGCCGGCGGCGACGGCAGCGTGGATCGCAGACCCCAGCGCCGGGCCCTGCGCCGAGCCGATCACCGACAGCGGCCGGCGGCAGACGTCGGCGTAGACCTGCATGAGGAAGGCGTTCTTCAGCAGCCCACCGGCCACCACCAGCTCGGTCACCGGCACGCCGCTGGCCTCGAAGGCCTCGATGATCGTGCGGGTGCCGAACGCCGTGGCCTCCAGCAGCGCCCGGTAGGTGTCCTCGGGCCGTGTGGCCAGTGTCTGGCCGACGATCACGCCGGACAGGTCGTGGTCGACGAGCACCGAGCGGTTGCCGCTGTGCCAGTCCAGCGCCACCAGGCCGTGCTCGCCGACGACCTGCGCCTCGGCCAGCAGGGTGAGGTACTCGTGCACGCCCAGGCCCCGCTCGGTGGCCGCGACGACGTAGGTCGGGGGCACGCAGGTGGTGACGAACCACCCGAAGATGTCGCCGACGCCGCTCTGGCCGGCCTCGTAGCCCCAGAGCCCCGGAACGATGCCGCCGTCGACGACGCCGCACATGCCGGGCACCTCGCCGAGGTGGTCCGAGCTCATCACGTGACAGGTCGACGTGCCCATCACCGCGAGCATCTGACCCGGCTCGGTGGCCTGGGCGGCCGGTGCGGTGACGTGGGCGTCCACGTTGCCGACGCAGACCGCGATGCCCTCGGGCAGGCCGGTCCAGGCCGCGGCCTCGGCGGTGAGCCCGCCGGCAAGCGCCCCCAGCTGGCCGATCGGGTGGGCCAGCTTGTCCTCGACGAAGCCCTCGAACGCCGGGTTGAGCGCCGCGAGGTACTCCCGCGTCGGATAGCCGCCGTCCTGGTAGATGCCCTTGTAGCCGGCGGTGCAGGCGTTGCGCAGGTACACCCCGCACAGCCGCCAGACGATCCAGTCGGCCGCCTCGATCCAGCGGTCGGTAGCCGCGTAGACCTCCGGGTCCTCCTCGAGGACCTGCAGCGCCTTGGCGAACTCCCACTCGCTGGAGATGCGGCCGCCGTAGCGCGCCAGCCATGGCTCCCCCCGCTCCTCGGCAAGCGCGTTGATGCGGTCCGCGTGCCGTTGGGCGGCGTGGTGCTTCCACAGCTTGGGGTAGGCGTGCGGGCGTTCGCGGAGGGCGTCGACCTCGCACAGCGGCGTGCCGTCGGCGGTGGTCGGCAGCACGGTGCAGGCCGTGAAGTCGGTGCCCATCGCGACGACGTCGGCCGGGTCCACGCCGCTGGCGGCGACGGCTTCCGGCACCGCGGTCCGCAGGACCTCGATCCAGTCCACCGGCATCTGCAGCGCCCAGTCCGCCGGCAGCGCTGCGCCCGTCGCCGGCAGCACCCGATCGACAACCCCGTGCGCGTACGCCGAGACCGCCGAGCCCAGCTCGGCTCCGTCCGCGACCCGGACGACGACCGCGCGGCCTGACAGGGTGCCGAAGTCGACCCCCACGACCACCGGTTCGGTCATGACGTGCCCCTGGCATGGCGCGCGGGCGCCGGGCCGGTGCTGGTGCGGATCACGAGCTCGGGTGCGACGGCCTCCGGGTGCGGGTCCGCCCCGGCCAGACGGTCGAGGATCAGCTGCACGCCCCGCCGGCCGAGCTCGGCGAAGTCCTGGCGGACGGTCGTCAGCGGGGGGACGAAGTAGGCGGCCTCGGGCACGTCGTCGAAGCCGACGATGCTCACGTCCTCCGGCACCCCGAGCCCGGCCTCGTGCAGCGCGGCGAGCAGGCCCACCGTCATCTGGTCGTTGGCCATGAAGACGGCGGTCACGACCTCGCCGCCGTGCATGCGCTCGACCAGCGCCCGCCCTGCCGCGTACCCCGACGCCGGGGTCCAGTCGCCGCCCAGGAGCTCCGGCACGTCCGCGCGGGCAGCCTCGAGCTCGGCCCGCCACCCGACGATGCGACCGCGCGCCTCCGACGAGTCCGTGGGTCCGGCGACGTGGTGCACCGTGCGGTGCCCGAGGTCCAGCAGGTGACGCGTCGCCAGGCGGGCGCCGGCTTCCTGGTCCACGCCCACCGCGGGCCGGTCGTCCGCGCTCCCGGCCTGCACGGCCACGAGCGGCACCGGCGCCTCGAGCACGCTCAGCGCATCGGCCGGCTGGTCGTAGGTGCACAACGCGACGACGCCGGCCACCGAGTGCGCGACGAAGGTCCCGACGGCCTCGCGCATCGCCTCGGCGGTTGCCTCGTCGAGGAGCGTGACGCTCAGCGCATAGCCGGCTTCGCGGGCGGCCCGCTCCAGGCCCAGCATCGTCTGCGCAGGCCCGTACTGGTTGATGTTGAGCGTCACCAGGCCGATCGTGCGGGTCGACCCCGTGACCAGCGCGCGCGCAGCGACGTTGGGCCGGTAGCCCAGCTCCGCGATGGCCTTCACGACCCGCGCCTTCGTGCGCGGCGCGACGCTGGGGTGCGCGTTGATCACCCGCGACACCGTCTGGTGCGACACACCCGCCCGGGCGGCCACGTCGGCCATGCCGGGTGGCCGGGACGTCGCCGACTCGGGCTGCACGGCTGCTCCTAGCGGGCGCCGCCGGCGCGGCGCTTGTTGTAGACGTCGAAGGCGACCGCGAAGAGGAGAACCAGCCCCCTGACCATCGACTGGACCGACTGGTCCACGCCCATCAGCTGCATGCCGTTGCTCATCACGGCCATGATCAGCGCGCCGACCATGGCCCCGACCACGGTGCCCACGCCCCCGGTGACGGCCGCGCCGCCGATGAACGCGGCGGCGATCGCGTCGAGCTCGAACATGTTCCCCGCGCCGGGCTGGGCGCTGTTGGTCCGCGAGGAGAAGATCACGCCGGCGATCCCGGCGAGGAAGCCCATGTTGACGAAGATCCAGAAGTTGACGTTCCTGACCTTCACGCCGGACAGGGTCGCGGCCGAGAGGTTGCCGCCGATGGCGTAGACCTGCCGCCCGAAGACGCTGCGCTTGGTCACGACGCTGTAGACCAGGATGAGGATCCCCAGGATGATCAGGACGATCGGCAGCCCGCGCGCGTGCGCCAGCTGCCAGGCGAACGCCATGACCACCGCCCCGACGGCGACGACACGCGCGACGAAGAGCGGGAACGACTCGACCGGCTGGTCGTAGCGGATGCGCGCGACGCGCGTGCGGTAGCCGTTGACCGCGTAGCCGGCGACCGCGACCACGCCGATCAGCAGGGTGAACAGGTCGTAGCCAGAGCCGCCAAGGAGACCGTTGAGGAACCCGTTGGCGATCAGGGTGTACTCGTGCGGGAACGGCGACAGCGAGATGTTGTCGAGCACCTGCATCGTGAGCCCGCGGAAGAGCAGCATGCCCGCCAGGGTCACGATGAAGGCCGGGATGCCGACGCGGGCCACCCAGAAGCCGTTCCACGCTCCAACCGCGATCCCGACCGCGATCGAGGCGAGGACCCCCACCCACCACGGGAAGTCCTGCTGGATCACGAGGATGGCCGACACCGCGCCGCACAGCGCCACGACCGAGCCGACGGACAGGTCGATGTGCCCCGCGATGATGACGATCACCATCCCGATCGCGAGGACCAGGATGTAGGAGTACTGCAGGACGATGTTGGTGATGTTCGTCGGGCTCAGCGACACGTGGTTCGGGCTGAGGATCCAGAACAGCACCACGATCGCGACGAACGCGATGTAGATGCCGCTGGTGCGCAGGTTGCGCGTCAGCAGGGCCCTCAGATCGCTGCTCCCCGTGTGCAGGGCGACGGCGGGTTCCGCCTCCTTGGGGGTCGGATCGGCCGGCGGGGGCGCGGTCGTGGTCATGCCGCGAGCTCCTTCTCCTTTGTCATGAGCGCCATGAGGTTCTCCTGCGTGGCCTCGTGCACGGGCAGCTCACCCGTGATCCGGCCCGCCGAGAGCGTGTAGATGCGGTCGCAGATGCCCAGCAGCTCCGGCAGCTCCGACGAGATCACCAGCACGGCCTTCCCGGCCGCCACCAGTCGGTTGACGATCACGTAGATCTCGTACTTGGCACCCACGTCGATGCCGCGGGTCGGCTCGTCGAGGATCAGGACCTCAGGGTCGGTGAACAGCCACTTGGAGAGCACGACCTTCTGCTGGTTGCCACCGGAGAGCTTGCCCACGATGGACATCACGCTCGGGGCTTTGATGTTCATGGACCGGCGGCTCTCCTCGGCGATCCTGGTCTCCTCGTTGCCGTTCACCCACCCGCGCCGGCTGAGCTTGCCCAGCGCCGCGGCGGAGACGTTGCGGCAGATGTCCTCGATGAGGTTGAGGCCGTAGCGCTTGCGGTCCTCCGTCGCGTAGGCGATGCCGTGCTCGATCGCCTCGGCGACGGAGCGCGCCTTGATCTCGCTGCCGCGGAGGTACAGCCGGCCGGAGATGTCGCGCCCGTAGGAGCGCCCGAAGATGCTCATCGCGAGCTCGGTGCGCCCCGCCCCCATGAGTCCGGCGATCCCGACCACCTCGCCGGCGCGGACGTTGAAGGCGGCCCCGTCCACGACCTTGCGGTCCTGGGTGGGGTGCCACACGGTCCAGTCCTCGACGCGCAGGACCTCGTCGCCCGGGTCGGACTCCCGCTCGGGGAAGAAGCTGTCGAGGTCGCGACCGACCATCCCGCGGATGATCCGCTCCTGGGTCACCTCGCCGGCGGCCATGTCGAGCGTCTCGACCGTGAGGCCGTCCCGGAGGACCGTGACCTGGTCGGCGATGCTGGTGATCTCGTTGAGCTTGTGCGAGATCATGATCGAGGTGATCCCGCGCTCCTTGAGCGCGCGCAGCAGGTCCAGCAGGTGCGCGGAGTCGGTGTCGTTGAGCGCCGCGGTGGGCTCGTCGAGGATCAGGAGCCGGACGTCCTTGGACAGCGCCTTGGCGATCTCGACCAGCTGCTGCTTGCCGACACCCAGCTGGATCACCGGTGTCACGGGGTTCTCGTGGAGCCCGACCGAGCGGAGCAGGGCTCCGGCGTCGGCGTTGGCTTTGTTCCAGTCGATCAGGCCGTTGCGACCGCGGACCTCGTTGCCGAGGTAGATGTTCTCCGCGATCGACAGGTACGGCACCAGCGCGAGCTCCTGGTGGATGATCACGATCCCCTTGTGCTCGCTGTCGCGGATGCTGTTGAAGGCGACCGGCTCGCCGTCGAACACGATCTCGCCGTCGTAGCTGCCCGTCGGGTGGACGCCGGACAGCACCTTCATCAGGGTCGACTTGCCGGCGCCGTTCTCCCCGCAGATGCCGTGGATCTCGCCGCGCCGGACGTCGAAGTCGACGTGCTCCAGCGCCTTGACGCCCGGAAAGGTCTTGGTGATGGAGCGCATCTCAAGGATGAAGTCGTCCATGGCTCCGTCGGCCTCGTCTGCGGTCCGTTCGAGGTGTCAGTGAAGCAGTCGGGCCCGGCGCGGGAGGGAGAGCGCCGGGCCCGACCGCTCGTGCGCTCGGGTCAGCCCTCGGCCTGGCCCGCCTCGACCTCCTCGGCCGTCCAGTACCCCGAGTCGACGAGCACCGACTGGATGTCGTCGGCGAACACGGTCTCCACGCCCAGCAGGTACGACGGGACGACCAGGACGCCGTTGTCGTACGTCTCGGTGTCGTTGGCCTCCGGCTCCTCGTCGTTCAGGAAGGCCTCGGCCGCGATCACGGCCTGCTCGGCGAGCAGGCGGGTGTCCTTGAAGATCGTCGAGCTCTGCACGCCGTCGGCGATCAGCTTCACGGAGGCGATCTCGGCGTCCTGGCCGGTGACGATCGGCATCGGCATCTCGCCCTCGTCCGTCGTGGGGCCGTAGCCGGCGTTCTGCAGTGCGGTGATGATGCCGCGGGACAGGCCGTCGTACGGCGACAGGACGCCATGAAGGAGGGTGCCGTCGTTGTAGGTGGAGGTCAGGAGGTCCTCCATGCGGCGCTGGGCGGTCTCCTGCTGCCAGCGCAGGATCGCCACCTGCTCGATCTCGACCTGGCCCGACGTCACGACCAGCGTCCCGTCGTCGATGAGCGGCTGGAGCACCGACATCGCGCCGTCGAAGAAGAAGAACGCGTTGTTGTCGTCCAGCGAGCCCGCGAAGAGCTCGATGTTGAACGGTCCGGTCTCCGTGCCGTCGGGGTTGCTCTCGTTCGCCACACCGAGGCCGGTGAGGAGGGCGTTGGCCTGCGCCACGCCGACGTCGAAGTTGTCGAATGTGACGTAGAAGTTGACGTTCTCGCTGTCGCGGATCAGCCGGTCGTAGGCGATCACCGGGATGCCGGCATCCGCGGCCGCCTGCAGCTGGCTGCCCAGGGCGGTGCCGTCGATGGCGGCGATGATCAGGGCGTCGGCGCCCTGGGTGATCATCGAGTCGACCTGCTGCGACTGGGTGGGGATGTCGTCGCCGGCGAACTGCAGGTCGACGGTGTAGCCCAGCTCCTCGAGCTGCGCCTGGACGGCGTCGCCGTCCGCGATCCAGCGCTCAGACGTCTGCGTCGGCATCGAGACGCCGATCGAGAGGCCCGCGCCTGCGGCCTCGGTTCCGCCGCCGGCTGCCTCGGTGCCGGCTGCCTCCGTGCCGGCTGCCTCCGTGTCGGCGGCTTCGGTGCCCCCGCCGGCACCGCTCCCGCCACACGCGGCCAGCATCAGCGCCAGCACGGCGCCCAGGGCGCTCAGGCCCAGCTTCTTGCTCACTCGCATCTCCTTCGGGCTCGGAAGCCCGCAAGAAGTGCGGGCGACCATGTGAACGCTAACAAATGTGAACGCTCACATCGCTGTCGTCAAGTGCGGTGTTCGAAATCCCCGCCCGCAGAGGACCGACCGCCGCGCCGTACCCTGCCGCCGTGACGGCGGCGCACCAGCTCACGCAGGAGGAGGCGCGGCGGATCGCCGTGCGGGCGCAGCTGCTGGACGCGGAGCGGCCGACGGACCTGGTCGCGTTGGTCGAGCACCTGCTGTTCCTGCAGCTCGACCCGACCGCAGCCGTGGCGCCCAGCGCCGACCTCGTGGCGTGGTCGCGGCTGGGCGGGGACTACCAGCCGCAGCAGCTCCTGGACGCGGTCGAACGCGACCGCACCCTTTACGAGGTCCGCGCCTTCTACCGGCCGACGAGCCACCTCGGCCTCTACCTCGCGGAGATGGCGGCAGGCCCGGAGCACCGCTGGCACCGCCAGTGGCTGGAGGCCAACGACGCGTTCCGGCGGTTCGTCCTCGACCTGCTGCGCGACTCCGGCCCGCTGCTCTCGCGCGACATCCCCGACAAGGCCGCCGTGCCCTGGACGTCGACCGGATGGACCAACGACCGCAACGTCACGCAGATGCTCGAGTTCCTCAACGTCCGCGGCGAGATCGCGATCACCGCGCGCCAGGGACGCCAGCGGGTGTGGGACCTCGCCGAGCGCGTCTACCCCAGCGAGGTTTCCGCCGTCCCGCTCGAGGCGGCCCGCGGCACCCGCGACCGGATGCGGCTGCGCTCCCTGGGCCTCGCTCGCGCGAAGGACGTCCGCGAGGCCGGCGAACCCGCCCGCGTCGAGGGCACGCGCGGGCTATGGCGCGTCGACCCCGAGGCGCTCGACCAGCCCTTCGAGGGCCGCACCGCCCTGCTGTCGCCGTTCGACCGGCTGGTGCACGACCGCAAGCGCGCGCTGGAGCTGTTCGGCTTCGAGTACCAGATCGAGATGTACCTGCCCAAGCAGAAGCGGCGCTGGGGATACTTCGCCCTGCCCGTGCTCCACGACGACCGGCTGGTCGGCAAGGTCGACGCGACCGCCGACCGCAAGACGGGCGTGTTCCGGGTCGACGCGCTGCACCAGGACGTGCCCTTCTCGCGGGCGATGACCCGCGCCGTCAACGCCGAGCTCGCGGCGCTGGCGTCATGGCTGGGCCTCACGCTGACCCGCGCCTGACCGGCGTTCACCGCCCGCCGGGGGGCTCTCACCGCACCACGGCGTCGAGGGCCGCGTGAGCGCCTGACGGACTGCGTGACCGTCCTGCTCCGGTTCAGTCCTTCGTCGCAGAGGAGTCGGCGACGCAGACGACTCCCGTGTTGCCGTCCTGGTCGGCGATCACGGTGAGCGACGGCGCGTCGCTGTCATCGACGACGGTCCCACCCGCGGCGACGGCGGCGGCGATTCGTTGCTCGGCCACCTCGGGCGCCACATAGACCTCGACGTGGAAGCGCTGACGCGGGGTCTCGTGCTCGTCGGCGTCCCCGAACCACAGGTTCGGCACCCGCCCCGTGGCGTCCCGGATCTCGTCGCTGGGGGACCCGTGGCCCTGGGCCTCGGCGTTCCCGGTCAGCAGGGCGGCCCACACCGGGGCGATGGTCGCGGAGTGCGCCGTGTCGAGGCCGAGCTCGATGACGCTGACCGAGGCCGGGTCGGCGTCGACCTTGTGGTCGGCGGCGATCTCGGTGATCCGTCGGGCGAGGTCGACGTCCTGCTGGGTCACCCATTCGATGACGTGTTCGGTGCCCTCGTCGTCACGGTAGATGGCGTCGGCGCTCATCAGCTTGAGGTCGACGTACCCATTGCCGATCGACACGCTCGGGTGGTGTCCGAGCGCGTCGCCCGCCTCGCCCACCGCGGCGACGAACCGTGCGCCGGTGCCGAAGTCGTCGACCAGGTAGCGGGCATGCAGTCCCTGGGCCAGCTTGCGCCAGTCGCTCAGCATGGCCCCAGCGATCTCGTCGCCGTTCAGCATGTCCATGGTCGGGCACCCTACCGATGGTTCAGCTGCAGGCGGCAGGCGTCTGCCTGAACTGCTTGGCACCGTGACCTATGTGCCGAGTCCTCGACGACCATGGCGCTCCGATCGCGGGCCTGTATGCGGTGGGCTCGTGTGCCGCCCTCACGCAGACCGGCAGCGGCTACAACCCCGCGCTAGTCGGGGGTCGCGTCGACGAAGATCAGGGTCAGGGCGTCGGTGGCCGTGCGGCCGCCGGAGTCGGTGACAGTGAGCGTGACGTTGCAGACCGAGTCCGAGCACGATGTCACCAGGGGGTGGTACTCGTGGGTCACGTCCAGCGGCGGGCTCGTCGCCCAGTCGCCCGTGGCCACGGTCCCGTCGTCGAACTCGACCGACCAGCTCGCGAGGTCGCCGTCGGGGTCCGAGCTTCCCGTTCCGCGGAAGCTGACCGTCGTGCACGGCAGGTTCTCGGTCGTGAAGTCGCAGAGCAGGTCCACCCGCAGGTCGCCGGGGTCGACGTGCACGGTGCGCTGGTCGTTGGGCAGGCCGTCGGTGCACCAGTAGGTGGTCTCGCCGGAGCCGGACGTCCGGGGCTGGCTGCACCCGGGCGACAGCCGGACCTCCAGCAGCGCCGAGGGCGGCCGGCCGCTCTCGCACGTGAAGGTCCGCGTCGTCCTGGCCGACGTGACGCTGGCCGAGGCGATCTCGTCACCCGACCCGCCGTCGACGGCGTAGTCACGGCCGGAGACGCCGCCCGGCACGTGCACACGGCCGTCGGCGTAACGGAGCTCGACGCGCGTGATGTCCCTGCTGGAGTGCGCTGCGAAGTCCCGACAGGAGTCGGCGAAGGTGCCGGAGATGCTGGGCCGCGGGCAGGCGGCGGCCGCGTTCGGGAGCAGCAGGATGGCCAGGGCGGCGACGGCGGTGGCGGTGCGGAAGGTCTTCATGGCGCGTTTCCTTCGATCACGTGGTGGCGTAGGCGAGTGGCGGCAGGGCGGCGAGCGCGGTGACCTCGTCGCCCATGGCCGCGGTGAGCTGCAGCAGGAGGTCGCCGATCTGCGCATCGGTCCACCGGTGCCCGGCGATGACGTCGGTGACCTCGAACAGCGCCCGGGAGAGCGCGTCGCGGGTCGCCTGGTAGCCCGCCAGTGCGTCCCGCTCGGCGGCGCCCTCCACGAGCGTGGCGACGATGGCGCGGGCGAGCAGCTCGGCGTCCCGCAGCGCGTCGGTGAGACCGTGCGCGCTGAGCGGGTCCTTGAAGTAGCCGGCATCGCCGACCAGCGCCCAGCCGGGTCCCCAGCTGCGGCGGACGAAGCCGGGCATGCCCGTGAAGGTGCGCAGCGGTGGCGCTGGCACGGCGGCCAGCCGGTCGGCGAGCTCCGGGTCGGTCTGGGCCAGGATCCGGGCCAGGCGCGCCGGGCCGCCGCGGCCGATCCGGCGTGGGCTCGCGCTGGCGAACACGCAGGCCAGGCCGTCGTTGGTGGGAATCACGCCGGATGCGGCGTCGGGGCGGTAGTTCCACACGTAGCCGTCGACGTCCAGGTCGGGCCAGTACCCGTAGGTGAACGCGCTCGCCGCCGTGCCGGCCCGCTCGACGGCGGCCTCGACCCGCTCCGCGATGGTCGAGCGCAGCCCGTCCGCGCCGACGACGATCCGTGCCGTGGCCGAGAACGGGCGCCCGTCCCGGTCGCGCCCGCGGACGCCGGTGACCGCACCGGAGCCGTCCCGCTCGACGTCGGCCACGGCCACGCCGAACCGCACCTCGGCCCCGGCCGTCGCGGCCGCGTCGACCAGGATCGGGTCGAGCACCGTGCGCCGGGGCGCGTAGAGGGCGTCGACCCCGTGCGCGGGCTTGATGTCCACGGGCACGACCTGGCCCGCGTAGCGGAAGGTGACGCGCCGCACCGCGGGCGTGCCGGCGGCGATCACGCGGTCGAGGAGCCCCCAGCGCCGCAGCTGCAGCACGCCACCGCGCATCAGCGCGTGGGTGGACAGCGTGTCCGCACCGTAGTTCGCCCGGTCCACGAGCAGCACCTGCAGGCCGGCGCGGGCCAGCAGGTGGGCGGCCGCGGCGCCGGCGGCGCGGGCGCCGACCACGACGACGTCGTAGCCACTCACCCGGCGTCGACCTCGATCGCGACCGGAACGCCGTTGGTGAGGAGGTCGTAGACGGCCGAGCGGCGCCGGGACTGCTCGACGACGCCCCGCAGCTTGTCCGGGTCGTCGCCGCGGAGCTCGAACCGGACCGTGATCTGCTCGAAGCCGTTGCGGACGTCGTCGGACAGCCCCAGGATCCCGAGCAGGTCGATCTCGCCCTCGACCGTGGCGGTGACCTCGCTCAGGTGCACCGCACGGGCGGCGGCGATGTTGGCCAGCCCCGACATCAGGCATGCCGCCAGCGCGTGCAGCAGGTACTCGGTGGGCGTGGGGCCGTGGTCCTCGCCGACAAGCACAGCGGGGTGGTCGGCGTCGAAGGTCCAGCTGGCGCGGTGCTCGAGCTCCTGCTTGGCCCCGGAGAACCCGTGGATCGTCGAGCGGTTGTGGGTGCCGCTCACCCAGTGGTTCGTGGCCCGGAAGCGGAACTTGGCGAGATCCGGGTCGCCCTTGACGGCGTCGATCGTGGCGAACAGCGCGGCGGTGTCGACGCCGTTGCGCGTCGGGTTGTCGGTGGTGGTGGACATGGGGATCGCTCCTCGGTCGGGTGCTGCTGTCCCGGCGACGCTGCGCCTGCGGGGCTGCTCGCGCATCCGCGGTGGCCACCGATCTCGGGTACTGAGCTGCGCTACCGAGGACCCGCTGCGGACGCGGGAAACGGGCAGACTGGCCGTGTGGCAACGGTCGGCACCGGGGTCACCCGGCGCGAGGCGGAGGTCCTCGCCCTGGTCGGCCAGCACCTGACGAACGCCCAGATCGCCGCGGCGCTGGTCATCTCTGTGCGCACCGTGGAGACCCACGTGGCGGCGCTGCTCCGCAAGCTGGAGGTGCCGGACCGGCGCACCCTGGCGCGGCAGGCAGCGGAGCAGCCGCGCGCCGGCCGGCAGCGCGCTGCCGTCGCCGGTGACGCCGTTCATCGGCCGGGCGAGCGAGCGCGCGGCCCTCGCGCAGGCGCTGGCCGAGCACCGCCTCGTGACGGCGATCGGCCCTGGCGGGGTGGGCAAGACGAGGCTGGCGGTGCGCGTCGCCGCAGACGTCGGTGCGCAGCGTGCGGTGACGGCGTTCGTGGACCTGGTCCGCGTGACCGATCCGGCGGCGGTGACCACGGGGGTGGCCGAAGCGGTCGGCGTGTCGCAGACCGCGGGCGGCTCACCGGGCGATGCCCTGGTCACGGCGCTGGCCGACCGCGACGCGCTGCTCGTGCTGGACAACTGCGAGCACGTGCTCGACGCGGTGCGCGACTGCGTCGAGCGCATCGTCACCCGGTGTCCCCGGGTCACCATCCTCGCGACGAGCCGGACGCGGCTGATGCTGCCCTACGAGCACCTCTACGCCGTCCCGGGCATGGGCGTCACCGCCGAGGGCGGTGACGCCGTCGACCTCTTCTCGGCGCGCGTGCTCGACGCGACCGGCGAGGCGGCGCCGACGGACACCGTGCGCGTGGCCGCGCTGTGCCGGTCGCTGGACGGCCTGGCGCTGGCCATCGAGCTGGCCGCGTCCCGCTTCGCGACGCTGGGGCTGGACGGCCTCGAGGCGGGGTTGCAGGAGCGGATGCAGTTCCTCGCCGTCGGCGGCCGCAGCCAGGGTCGCCACGGGTCGTTGCGCGAGCTGCTCGCCTGGAGCTACGACCTCCTCGCGCCCGATGATCAGGCCCTCCTGTGTGGTGTCGCCCTCTTCGCCTCCTGGTTCGACGCGGACGAGGCGCGCGCGGTCGCCGCCCCGGGGCGCAGCCGCGCTGCCGTGGTCGACGGGCTCGCGCGGCTGGCCGACTCGAGCCTGCTGGTCGTCGACCGGGGGCAGCCGACCCGGTACCGGGCGCTGGAGACGGTCCGCCAGTACCTCGAGGAGCAGCTCGCGACGACCGGCGAGGTGACCGCGGTCGAGTTCCGCCACGAAGCCTGGTGCGCCGCGGTGCTCCGAGGCCTCTCGGCTGACCTCCCCGACGAGGACTGGTTCGCCCGCTGCGACCGCATCGCCGACGACGCCAGGGCGGCGCTGGTCCGCTGCGCCTCCCGTCACGAGCACCCAGCCGATGCGGCGGTGTTCGCCGATCAGCTAGCCCAGCAGCTGTGGCTGCGCGGCCGGCTCGCGGAGGCGCAGCGCTGGTACGAGCGGGCCGCCGAGCTGAGCCCTGCGCCGGCTGAGGCGGTGCAGCACCTGCGGATGGCTGCCGGTGCCGCGCTGAGTCGCTTCGCCGGTCTCGACCAGCTGCGACTCCTGCGCCAGGCGGCCGACGTGGCGCTGTCCACCGGAGACCGCGCGGGTGCCACGCGCGACCTCGCCTGGATGTCGCTCACCATCGCCCGGTCGCCCGGGATCATGGCGGAGTCGCGCACGGCCGAGGACGCCGCGGCGCTGCTCGCCGAGGCCGAGGCGGTCTCGGACGCCTCAGCGCCGGCCGAGGCCGCCATCGCCGTGGCGCACGCCTTCGCCGACTACGCCGACCTGACCCTGGAGCGCGCCGAGCACGTCGTGGCGCTGGCCAGGGGCGCCGGCGATGCTGCCCTCGAGGACGCGGCCCTGGACCTGCTGACGGCGCTGCACCTCAAGCTCGACGACCTCCCTGCCGCCGTCGCGACGGTGCACCGCCGTCAGGGGGTCATCGACATGCTCCCCATGGTCGCGGTCAACGGGATGGAGTTCAGCGACCACCACCTCTACGCAGCCGAGGTCCTGCTCGCCGCCGGCGACCTGCGGGGCGCCGCGGAGCACGCCGACCGGCTGGCAGCCCTCCCCTTCAACCGCGCCGACGAGTTCCTCGGCCTCGCCCGCCGGCTCAAGGTCGGAGCGCTGGCCGGCGACTTCGACGCCGTACTGCGCGACGCCGACCGCTTCCTCGCCGGCTGGGAGCGCGCCGGCCGACCGGTCGTCCCCAACCTCGCGAGCTGCGCCTACACCGTGGCGATGGTGCACGGCATCCGTGGCGACGAGGCGGGCCGCGCTGCGTGGACGCGCGTCACCGAAACTCTCAGCGGAAGCATCCCAGCCGGCACGGCAGTGGTCTGGAGGGCGACGTTCGACGCGCTCGTCGCGCTCCACCATGCCGACGTCGACAGCGCAGTAAGCGAGCTCACGCTCGCCGTCGACGACGCCGACGCCTGGTGGCACGCAGGCCTGAACATCTACCGCCCGTGGTACGCCGCGGTCTGGGCGGAAGCGGCGGCGCTCGCCCAGGGCGACGACCGCGTGCAGCAGGTCGAGCGAGCCCGCCACGCCGCCCGCAACAACCCCGTCGCAACCGCCATGGTCGACCGCGCAGCCGCGTTTGCAGCCGGTGATCGCGCCGCCGCGAGCGCGCTCGCGGCCACCTTCGCCACCCTCGCCTGCCCCTACCAGCGCGACCGCACCGCGGTCCTCGCCGCCATGCTCGAGTAGCGCACGGTCCACCACTGTCAAGTTCCGGGACACGGGGCGGCCGTTGGGGGTGGCGAAGGCGCCGTGCTCCTTGGTCCGGTCGTGACGGATCGGATGCACCCGCACCAGCTCGCCGTCGACGCGGAACTGCACCTGCTCGCCGACGATCGCGACTTGCACCTGGTGTCCCTTGAAACGCGAGCCCAGCGGGTAGCCGGCACCCGCGAAGGACACCTGGCCTGAGGAGTCCACCACCCGGGTCACGGTCGGACCGGCCAGCGCTGACGGGCTGGGAGCGGGCCTCGTGGCGCGCTGAGCGCGGCGCTGCCGCTGGCGGGTGCGTCTTGGACTTGCCGGGGCGGTGGCGTTGCGCGTGGGTGGTCTGCAACACTCCGTCGTGGAAGACGTTGACCAACCCTCCGCGGATCACCACTGCGACAACCTCGCCGGCCAGCCAACGCCCCACCCGGTACTGCGCACGCGTCCACGCTGATGGTGCCCGTCGCCCGACACCCGCCGGGTGATCGCATCCGCCGGCAACACCGGCAGCTCCTCGGGGCGGCGTCGTCCTCGACCGGTCGTGGCGGGGCGTGGGGTGGCGAGCCGGAAGCGCTCGATGGGTGGGCGGTCACCCACGGACTGATGCGGGCGGCGGGTGTTGTAGTGCTCCACCCACACATCGACGAGCTCCTGGGCGGCCTCGAGATCGCCGAAGACGTGCAGGTCCAGCAGCTCGCGGCGCAGCGTCTTGTGGAAACGCTCCACCTTGCCCGTCGTCGTGGGCGAGTACGGGGCGGTGAGCAGATGCTCCACGCCGTGCTCGTGACAGATCCGATCGAAGCGCACCGGGCCCGGCGGCGACGCGAAGCGGCCGGTGAACACCTTGCCGTTGTCAGTCAGGATCTGCTCGGGGCACCCCGTGACGTGCGAGCGCCAAGGTCAGCGCGTCGCACACCGGACCGGCGGTGGCCCGCGCGACGACCTTGGCCGACACGCAGTAGCGGGAGTGGTCGTCGATGCCGGTGACCACCGACGCCTCCGATGCCGTCGGCCAGGCGCACGTGGCCGGTGACGTCCATCTGCCACAGCTGCATCGCGCGGGGCCGCTCGAAACGGCGGTAGCTCGGCCTTGCGACGACGCCGCGGCTCATGGGTGATCAGGCCGTGACGCAGCAGCGCCCGTACACCGAGGACCGCCCGGGCAGCTCGGCGACGCCCTCGTCGCGCAACGCCGACAGGATCGTGCGTGGCCCCCACCCCGGATGCTCGCGTGCGTAGCTGCACGATCCGCGCCTCCAGCTCCGGCGCGATCTGCTTGGGCGACGACAACGGCCGCTTCGAGCCGTTCGGCGAGCCCGCCGATGCCGGCGTTGCCGTAACGCCGCAGCCACGCATGCACCGTCTGCCGCGTCACCCCATAGCGCCTGGCGACGTCGGTCACCGCCGCGCCGTCGCGCAGCACTTCCACCACCGCTGACAGCCTCTGTTCCACCACATCCCAGCTCCACCAACACCGTGCCGGCCTCCTCCCACACACCCGCGTGGAGCAGCGTGGAACCGTCAACCCTCCCGCGACGTGTAAAGCATCTCCCGGAGCCACTGTCGCCCAAGTACCGGAGCCACTGTCGCCCAAGTCCCGGAGCCGCGTCCACAAAGTGTCAAGCAGGTGCCGGAGCCACCGTGTCAAGCATGACCCGGATCAGCACAGCTGACCCGGATCAGCCGTCACGGGCTCAGAATCCCGTGACCATTCTGTGACCATGGGCGGCTCGTCCGCCGCCGAACACCTCGCCGCAGGCCGCTGACCTGCGGTTCTTCGGTCGGGATGCCGGGATTTGAACCCGGGATCTCCGGTCCCCCAGGTCATTACCAAATGTCTCAGCCTGTGTCGTCCTATGTCAGCCTCTGCCACGGAACGCAAGCTACACAACAAGAATCTCGTATCACTCGTCCCGTCCTGTGCCAGTGGATGTCAATGCCTGTCATTGCCTTGCGTGAAACGGTGTGATTCCTGTGTGATCCCAGAACCTGCTTGCTCGCTGCTTGCTGCAGTTGAACGTCCATGACGTAGCGTGACTTGGGGATGGTCAGGTGCGGGGCACCGAACGGCAGCCTGATGTCGTGGCTGGCACGCCGAAGCGCCCGATCTCCGATCCTCCCGGTCCGGAGATGCGCACGCGAACCGCCCCACCGTTCGAAGAGGTCCTCCAGCAAGCAATGGCAGTCTTTGGCAACCGCTGTCAGAGAACGCACACGAATGGCACAGGATGACACAATGAGGGACTAACGCCCTGCAACTTGCCCTCTATGCGCCGCCAGCTCCGAGCTGTACAGTGCCGTCGATGTACGCAATCCCGAACACCAAGTCGAAGCACAGACTTGCATCGGTCGAGGCGCGCTCATGCTGAATATCGGCCGGCTCGGCGCGGGGCGCGATGCCTACTATCTCGACGCAGTTGCGAGCGGCGTAGAGGACTACTACACCGGCGCGGGGGAGGCGCCGGGAACGTGGGTCGGGTCGGGTTGCGCGACGCTCGGTCTCGAGGGTCAGGTGGATGCCGAAACGCTGCGCGCGGTGCTCGCCGGTGTCGACCCGGCGACGGGGGAGCAGCTGGGGCGGGCGGCCAACCGACGCCTACCGGGGTTCGACCTCACCCTTCGGCCGCCGAAGTCCGTCAGCGTGCTGTACGGGCTCGGCACACCCGCAGTTGCTGGCGCAGTGAGAGCGGCGCACGACGTGGCCGTCGCGGCAGCGCTCGGGTACCTGGAGCGGGAGGCGACTTGGTCGCGACGTGGTCGTGACGGCCACGAGCGCGTCGCCGTGGAGGGTCTCGTGGCGGCGGCCTTCGTCCACCGCACGTCCCGGGCCGGGGATCCTCTCCTTCACACGCACGCAGTCGTGGTCAACAGCGTCCGGGCGGTGGACGACGGGCAGTGGCGCACGCTCGACGGTCGCCTGCTCTACACGCACGCCAAGACGGCCGGCTACCTCTACCAGGTGCAGCTCCGCCACCAGCTGACCCGCCGCCTCGGCATCGAGTGGGGACCGGTCACGCGCGGCTACGCCGAGGTCACCGGCATCCCGCGTCAGGTGCTGGAGGGCTTCTCGCGCCGCCGCCGGGAGATCGTCGAGCAGCTCGCGGAGCGCGGCGAGACGTCCGCGCGAGCGGCGCAGGTCGCGACCCTCGTCACGCGCCCGGCGAAGGACCGCGCGCTCACCGGCCCTTCGCTCCGAGACCGGTGGGCAGCACGCGCGGTCGAGCTCGGCTTCGACGCGACGACCTTGGAGGAGCTCCTCGGGCGCACGTCGGCGCCGTCCCTCGACCGCCCCGCGGTGCGCCGCACGGCGGAGTGGCTGCAGGGCCCCGAAGGCCTGACCGCCTACTCGTCGACGTTCGGCCGGCGGGAGGTGATTCGCGGCTGGGCCGAGCACCTGCCCGCAGGCATGGCCACCGCCGAGGAGGTCCTCGGCCTGGCGGACGCCTTCCTCGCACCCGACCGCACCGAGGCCGTCCGCCTGCTCGACACCGAACGCGTCGACACCATCCGCCGCGCCGACGGGCGGCTGGTCCGCGCGGCGGTGGAGCCGCGGTGGTCGACGCCCGACCTGCTGGAGCTCGAGCGCCACGCCGTCGAACAGGCCAGCGCGTCGGCGGGCGCTGGGCTGGCACTCGTTGGTCCCGAGGCGCTGGACGGCGCCTTGCGTGGGCACCCGTCCCTCGGCATTGATCAGCGCGCGATGGTCGAGCGACTCGGCATCAGCGGCGCCGGCGTCGACGTGATCATCGGCAAGGCCGGCGCCGGCAAGACCTACGCGCTCTCGGCGGCGCACGCGGCGTGGCGGGCCGCCGGCGTTCAGGTCCTCGGCTGCGCACTGGCAGCGCGTGCGGCCGTGGAGCTGCAGGACGGCACGGGGATCGCGTCGACGACCATCGCCCGACTCATGCGCGACGTGGACGAGCGCGGCGCGCCTGCGGTCTTCGGCCGTCGCGTGCTCGTGGTGGACGAGGGCGGGATGGTGGGCACCCGCACGCTCGCCGGGCTGCTGGACCATGCCGGGGGCGCCGGCTGCAAGGTCGTCCTCGTGGGCGACCCCCGCCAGCTGCCCGAGATCCAGGCCGGCGGCCTGTTCTCCGCCCTCGCGCGGCGCCTGCCGGCGGTCGAGCTGGTCGAGAACCGGCGCCAATGCGAACCGTGGGAGCGCGCCGCGCTGGACCAGCTGCGCGACGGCGACCCCGCCGCCGGCATCGCCGCGATCGCCGATCACGGGCGCCTCCACACCGCGCCGAATGCCCCTGACCTCCGGGCCCGGCTCGCGGCGGACTGGTGGGATGCCCACCGCACCGGACAGCACGCCGTGATGGTCGCGCTGCGCCGCAGCGACGTCGACGACCTGAACGCGGGTGCTCGCGCGCATTTGGCAGCGGCCGGGCTCCTCAGCGGCGCCGCCCTTCCAGCCGGCGGGCGCGACTTCCGCGCCGGCGACCGTGTGGTGTGCACACGCAACAACCGGCTGCTCGGCGTCAACAACGGGACGGTCGGCACCGTCTTCCACGTCGACCTCGACCGGCGCGAGCTGACGATGGGCGTCGTCGACGGGACGACGCGAACCATGCCCGCGCAGTACCTGGACGCGGGTCACCTCACACACGGATTCGCGGTCACCGGCCACAAGGCCCAGGGCGCGACGGTGGACCACGCGTTCGTGCTCGGATCCGACGAGCTCTACCGCGAGTGGGGCTATGTCGCCCTGTCTCGTGCCCGGGACCGCACTGACGTGTACGTGGTTGCCGACGGTTGTGAGGACGCCACGCTCGCGCTCACCACGGACTTCGGTCACAGCCGCGCCCAGCAGCTGGCCAGCAGCGGCGAGTCCAAGCACGGTGCCGGCGATCGGCGCAGCAGCGATCGCGCAGACGCCCTCGACCATGCGTGGGAACAGGCACGCGCCGAGGTGGCGGCCGCCCGCGCGCGCCTGGAGCAGATCAAGCGGGAGCGCGGCTCGCTGGGTGCATGGGGACGCCTCTCCGGTGGGGAGCGACTGCTCGACGACGAGACCGCGACGTTGTGGACCACGGTGAACCGCGCCAGCGACCGGATGCGCGTCGCAGAGTCCGCAGCGCGCGAGCTGCTCCCCTCGCGTGGCGCGGAGGACGCGCGCGCGTCGGGTCCCGGGCCGCGGTCCCGCCGGTCCACTGGGCTGGCGCGCGACTGGGGCGCTGAGCGCGGGACCAACCGCGAGCGCGACCGCGGCAGGGACCTGGCCCTGTGACGCCGAGGAGCGACATCCACAGGCGCGCGCTGTCGCCACACCGCCCGGGTCGGCGGGGCGTCACTGTCGTGCTGACCGTGCGCAAGCTCGACGACGAATGGGAGGAACGCCGATGAGGCAGGGCCGCGTCTTTCGACGGTGCACCCGTTGCCGTACGGCCGTCACCGGCCGGACCTGCGGGCGCTGCGGCAACGACCGCGCCACCTGGTACTACGTCGTGGACGTCGCAGGCGGCCGCGGCGCACGCAGCCAGCGTTCCAAGGGCGGGTTCCCCACGCGGCGCGAGGCCCAAGCCGCCATGAACGAGGTCCTCGCAGCCCTCGCGACCGACAGCTACGTCGGCCAGGTCGACCTCAACCTCGGCGCGTACCTCGAAGAGTGGCTTCCCGTCGCGCAGGCGCGCCTTCGGCCGAGCGCCTACGCGGTGGCGGAGCTGCACGTCAGGCGCTACATCGCGCCGCGGATCGGCGGGATCCGGCTGCAGGACGTGCGCCCCACCACGGTGAAGGCCTTCTACGGCGAGCTGCGGCGCGACGGTCGAATCCGGGGCGCCGGCGGCGGTCTGTCGCCCAAGATGATCCACAACATCCACCGGACGCTGTCCCGCGCGCTGCGCGACGCCGTCGACGACCGCCTCATCGTGCGCAACCCGGCTGAGCGTGCGCACAAGCAGCCCGAGTCGCCCGAGATGCCCACATGGAACCCCGACGAGCTGCGCGCGTTCCTCGACGGTCTGGCGGGCGACCGCCTCGAGGGGCTGTGGCGGGTCGCTGCGATGACCGGCCTGCGCCGCGGTGAGCTCGCCGGGCTGCGCTGGCGTGATGTTGACCTGGACGCCGGGCGCCTCTCGGTGGTCCAGCAGCTCGCGAAGGGACAGGTCGGCTACGCCGTCGGTCCACCCAAGAGCCGCCGCAGCCGCCGCCAGCTGGCGCTCGACGCTGGCACCACTGCAGCTCTCAAGGCGCACCGAAAGCAGCAGTTGGAGGAGCGCCTCCTGCTGGGCTCGGCCTACGACGACCAGGACTACGTCTTCTGCCGCATCGACGGCCACCCGCTCCACCCCGACCGCCTCACGCAGATCTTCGAAACCCTCGTAGCCCGCTCGGGCCTGCCGCGCCTGACCCTCCACGGCCTGCGCCACACCCACGCGACGCTGATGCTGCGAGCGGGCATCCACCCCAAGGTCGTGCAGGAGCGCATGGGCCACAGCTCGATCGCGATCACGCTCGACACGTACAGCCATGCCATCCCGGCCATGCAGGAAGACGCCGCCGACCGCGTGGCCGCCCTCGTCGACGGCATCGACACCGAGGTTGTCAGCCATGGCTGACAACGCGCCGCTGTCAGCGTAGGCTGACAGTGGAGATCGCCTCCAGCGCCCGCAAACACGGCGTCGCGGACGAAGACATGCGCCACGCGATCCGCCTGTACCTCGCGGCGTTCCTCGAACCCGACAGCGTGACCATGTACATCGGACCCGCCAGAACCGGGGCCATCCTCGAGGTCGGCGTCCTCGACGCCTACAGCGAGGACCCTGTGATCATCCACGCGATGCCCGCCCGCGCCGCCTACCTCGACCAGCTGCGCAAGAGCCGATGACCCGCACCCCCGAACAGATCGCCGAGGCCGCCAAACGCCTCGACGAGCACCTCGCCCGACTCGACGCCGGCGAAGCCGAACCCGGCCGCATGGTCCGCCCATCACCGCAGCTCGCCTCGCTGGGCCACGCCTCAGTCGCCCGCGATCAAGCCCGCACCGCCGTCGACCTCGCCGACCGCGCAGTCGAGGAAGCCGTCACCGCCGCACGTCGCGCCGGCCACAGCTGGGCCGAGATCGCCGTCGCCCTCGGCGTCAAGCGCCAGAGCGCCCACAAACGCTACAGCCATCTAGACCGCGTCGCTCGAGTTCGGTAGTTCGCTCTTGCGATCGCTCAGGTCTTGCCCGGGCGCCTTGGCTCGCTGCCTGCATCATCCAGTGCCCACCCACAGCCCAGCCGAGGAGCCGTCGTCCAGGGGCCCCGCCTTCGAGGGTCCCGCCGCGACCGAAGCGATGTCCAGCAATGATGCCCGCCAGCCCGTCGGCGGCAGGCTTGAGGCGAGCGCGTGCCGCCAGCGATGAGGCGGCGATCCGTCGATCCAGATCGGCGAGCGCTTCCCGTTGCTGCGAGGGATCGCAGTAACGGGGGAAGTGACGGTGGCCCCATCGGCGGGCTGACGGAAGGTCACCGTGGCGATGTCGGGGTCGCCGCCGCACGCGGTCAGGAGCAGCACGGCCGAGACGCCCACCGTGATTGCGTGTCGAGTCGCGTGACGGGAGCGGTTCATCCGAGGGTGATGCCACAGGTGCCGGTCATGTGGTGGACGATGTCGGGGGTGAGGGCGTGCGAGGTGTCCTCGGCCAGCTGGGTGCCCTCGGCAGTGCTGAAGATGGCCGCGAGGTCGAAGTCGACAGCGGCGAGAGCGCCGACGTAGTCGTCGATCGCGCCGGCAAAGCTGGCGACGTCGTCGCGGATCGCTGCGGGAGCGCTCTGTTCGGCTTGGTCGAGCAGTGCGACGACCATGTCGAAGTCAGCTCGCACACCGGGGGGTGTCGATCCGTTGTCGGGCTCCATCAGTGCCGCCACTTGTTCCATGGCGTTGCAGAACGCGGCGTCGGCGTTGTCGGGTCCGTTGTTCTCGCACCCCGCCAGGGTGAGGATCAGGAGTGCTACGAGGAGGCGCGTCGGTCTGGACATGCAAGGCATGGTCTCTTCGCTTTCGTCGCCGGTCGCCGGTCGGCGCGACCAGGAGTGGGGGTCAGCTGGTGGCGCTGCGGGGTCGGTTCGATGCGAGGTGGGCGATGCCGAGGATGATGCCGGCGGCGGTTGTCAGGATCCCGGCGAGGAGTGTGAGCATCATCGGTCCCCACCAGGCGTCGGGGAGCTCGCCGACGACGTTGAGCACGATGATCGTCGGGGTCAGCATTGCGGCACCGCCGAGCAGGACCTGCCACCAGCGGGCGGTGGCCGGCCGGTCGCTGGTGAGGGCCCGGGTGTGTCGCCAGGAGGCGACGGTGAGGACGCCGGCCACGGCGGCGACGACGAGGCCGAACGCGGCGATCCCGACGTTCGGGCCGACCACGATCCCGAAAACGATGCCCGTGACGGTGATCGCCGCGAAGACGAGCGGCACGACCGGGTTAGGCGGTCGGTCCATGTGGGCCTCCAGGTGTCGGGCGGGGATGGTGATGGCGAGATCGACCACTCCACGAGCCCAGACCCGACTGGCGGGCTCATCGCGTAGCTGATCGGCGAACAGCAGGGCCATGTCGGCTCGGTACTCGTCGCGGAACCGGCGCGGGTAGCAGCGCAGCAGCCCTCGATAGAGGCGGACCGTCCGCGGCCCGTTCACGCGGTGGCTCCGCCGGGGAGGTGTGCGGCGATGCGGTGCACGAGGCCCTGGAGGCGCGCGAGCTCGTCGACGGCGATAGCACGACCGGTCCCGGTGAGCGTGTAGTAGCGGCGCCGTTCGCTGTCGTCGCGGCCCACCCGATCGGTGGTCTCCTCGATGAGGCCGTCGTCGACCAGGCGGTTGAGCGTCCCGTAGAGCGTGCCTGGACCCATCCGCACCGCGCCGTCGCTCAGTTCGGCGATGCGGCCGATGAGGGCGTACCCGTGGAGCTCGCCGTCGAGCAAAGCGAGCACGATGTGAAGGGACGCCGACGGAAGAGGCTTGGTCTGCCGCACCATGCTCGAAGTCTGATATATCGAAGTTCGACTGTCAAGGGGCGAATACAAGACCACGCCGCTCTTTCCCCGCTGTCGCTCAAGGTCTCGGGTACGCCGCCAGCGCGGTGAGCGTGCTCTCGGCGGCCCACGCTGCTCGGGTTGCCGCGATCTGCTACCCGCGGGGGATGGCGAGAGTTCCGCAGCGAGTACGGCGATGGCCTCGTCAGTGATGGCGTAGCCGTTGGCCAGATGCCCGGCCTAAAGGGTAGGTGGCGGGCAGCGTGCGGAGGCCGCCGTCGGGGACGCCGATCGTGAGCATGCGTTGGGCGGTGTCGACGTGGAAGACGGTGCCGCGCGTGCCGTCGTGGATGTTGAGGTTGCGGTCGTTGAGGGTGCAGACGACATGCTCGCCGGCACGGAACCCCGCCCGCTCACGGGGCAGCTCGGGTGAGCCGGCTAAGTGCCCATCGTGCGGGTCCCACCGGCTCGCCTCCGACAACCGACGCGCGTACATCGAGCAGGGCTACTGCATCGTCCTCGGCCAGGCGTGCGGTTGGCGGGAGCAGCGCCCGCTCTCCCGCGTCGACGAAGAACGCGAGCCGTTCCCGCCGCCGAAGGGCGACGCACCCCGAGCTCGGACATCAAGACGATGCTCCGAGTAGACGACGTCACGCGCCGCGGCTTGTGACACGGGCACGGCGGTCACAGTGCGTGACGCAGGTGCTTGCTGAGCTGACGCGGATGTCGAGCATGCAGGGGTAGTGGGCCGCCTGGGTGGCCACCAGAGCCTCGCACGGCATGCCGGTCGGCCACACCGTGGTTCGCAGTCGGCGTGCCAGCGACCAGTCGGGGTGGGGGACCGGGCACCCGGGTTGGCGGAGCGGGCACTGAACGCTCGATCGGGTCGCTGAGCCGACGCCCGCGAGGGCCGCGTCGCGGTCCTGCGTCGCGTGCTGGTAGAGCCGCCGCGCGTTCGAGCAGTGAGCCACGCGAGCCATGAGCGCGAGGGTCCTCTACCCCGGTCGCGGCGCTCATCGTGTTGCCGTGTGGCGGAGGGCGGGGCCTGAATGCCCTCTGGGAGCGAGGCATGGTGCTCTGCGATGTCCGCCCATGCGGGTCGCCGGAGCGTCCTCAGCGAGGCGCTGGTCGCCGCGACATCGGCGTCGTCGTTGTGCTGCTAGTCGACCCTGGGTTGAAGCGGCGTCACCGCGGTCGGTGAAGCTCAAGGGTTGGCTGGACCTTGGTGTCCTTCTGTCGGGACGGCCCGGGACGACCGGCCAAGTATTGGTGGACGGATCCGACGGCCACGGAGCCTTCACCGACCGCGCCGGCGACTCGTTTGACGGACCCGAAGCGGACGTCTCCCGCGGCGAAGACGCCCGGCAGGCTCGTTTCGAACGGCAGCGGGGGGCGCTTCGGCTTCCAGCCCCCCTCAGGCAGATCCCGCCCGGTCAGGACGAAGCCGTACTCGTCCAGCAGGACCGTGTCCCTCAGCCACCCGGTGTGCGGCTCGGCGCCGATGAGCACGAACAGTGCGCCCGCGGCGACCTTGTCCTGCGCCCCGGTGCGGAGGTCCTCGAGCGTGAGGCCCTCCAGGCGCGAGGTCCCGGTCGCGTCGGCGACGCGCGTGCGCACGCGGACATCGACGTTGGGCGTCGCTGCGATCTGCCGGACGAGGTAGTCCGACATCCCGGCCTCGAGGGACGGGCCGCGCACGAGCAACGTGACACGTGCCGCGAAGTTCGCCAGGTGCAGCGCAGCCTGTCCGGCGGAGTTCGCGCCACCGACCACGTACACCTCGTCGCCGGCCACCGCAGGCGCCACCACGCCGGCGGCACCGTAGAAGACGCCGGCGCCGATCAGCCGTTCCAGCGTCGCGATCGGGAGTCGGCGGTACGTCACGCCGGAGGCGATGAGGACGGTGCTGCCGCTGACCTGGCTTTCGTCGGCGAGGGTCAGCACTCGGGCATCTTCGTGGACCGACAAGCTGGTGACCTCGACGGTGAAGACGAACTCGGCACCGAGCAGCACGGCCTGCTCCCACGCGCGGTGGGCGAGTTCGCCGCCTGCGATGCCGCGAGGGAACCCGAGGTAGTTGCGGATCATCGAGCTCGTGCCGGCCTGACCGCCGATCGCAACGGACTCCAGTACCAGCGTGCGCAATCCCTCGGATGCTCCGTAGACGGAGGCGGCGAGTCCGGCCGGGCCTGCGCCGAGGATCAAGAGGTCGTAGTGGTCCTGCTTGGGCCGGATGCTGATCCCGTGGTTCACCGCGATCTGCGTCGGCGTGGGGTCGTGCAACACCGATCCGTCCTGGTGGATCACTGCAGGCAGCTGGTGAGGGTCCACGCCGTGCTCGCGGATCAGGTGACGACCCGTGTCGGAGTCCGGGGTGTGGAACTCGAACGGGACGCTGTTGCGCGTCAACGCGTCACGGAGATCGTGGCTGCGCGCCTCCCACTGCTCACCGATGATCCGGTACACCAGGTGCCTGCTGCGATGCGAGACGGTCCAGGCCGTGAGCGCGTCCTGCACCTGCGGGTAGAACCACTCTTCCGGGGTCGCCCAGCCCTTCATGAGCCAGAAGTCGATGCGGCCCAGCGCGCTCGCGCGCTGCAGCGCTCGCGAGGTCCTTGAACGGCACGCGGGTGTGGTACTCGTCCATCGGCACCAGCAGGACTCGGGCGGCATCGCGGTGCAGCGCCCGCGCGCGTTCGAGGAAGGCCACCGGGTCCATCGTCGGGAGGCGAAGGTCCGCCGCCACGAGCGCCACCGGCTGCCCGGCTTCGGCCAGGCGGCGCAGCTGCTCCAGACCGACCGTGACGCTCTCCGCGGCGACCACCTCGTAGTCCGGGCCGAAGCGTCGTTCCAGCGCCGACACCACGAGGTTTCGCGCCTCAGGATCGGCGTCCACGACGACGAGGACTGGGGTGCCGGCGGCTCGCATGAGGAGCAGGCATCGTGCCACCGAGGTCCGGTGCGCGCTGCGCCCTGACCTGCACGAGGGGAAGTTGCTCCGACCAGATGCCGTGCCTTTGGCGGCTACTGAGGGTGAGACGGGCGCCCAGACGCCGACTAGCTCCTCGGTGAGCTCCCACAAGTGCACGCCACGAGCAGCACGGGCGGGCTCTGCTCGCCGTGACCAGAAGTGCTCTTGGCGGCTCAGGCGGGGGCGTCGATGAGGATCACAACCTGCCCGCGGGCGTGGCCGTCCTCGACATAGCGGATGGCCTTCGGTGCCTCGCTGAGCGGGTACGTGCGGTCGATCGCAGGGGTGACCTTGCCTGCCTCGATGAGCTGGGTGAGGGCAAGCAGATCCTCGTGATTCTCCGAGCACAGCACGTTGGTGAGCGTCTGGCTCACGAAGGGCGACCACAGCAGCGCCCGGATCGTGCGGCCGAAGCCTCCCAGGAACCGGCCGCCGGTCTCGCCGCCGACGATGACCAGCGTGCCCTCGCGGAAGAGGGCGCGTCGCAGGCGCGCCAGCGCCGAGTTCCCACCGATGTCGAGAACCAGGTCGTAGTGCTGGTCACCGGCCGCGAAGTCGTCGCGCGTGTAGTCGAGGACTGCGTCGGCGCCGAGGGAGCGGACGAGGTCGAGCTTAGTGGTGCTGCAGACACCCGTGACGTGCGCGCCGAACGCCTTGGCCAGCTGCACGGCGTAGGTGCCCACACCGCCCGACGCGCCGATGACCAGCACCCTCTGGCCCGCTTGGACCTTGCCCTTGTCGCGCAGGGCCTGCAGGGCCGTCAGCCCGGAGACGGGGACGGCCGCGGCCTGCTCAGCGTGAGGTTGGCCGGCTTGGGCGCCAATTTGGCCTCGGGAGACGGGGCGAACTCGGCGTAGGCGCCCTTGCCGATGCCGAACACCTCGTCTCCGGGCTTGAACCTGGTCACGGCGCTGCCGACGCGCTCCACAACCCCGGCCAGGTCCATGCCCAGCGCGGGGTTCTTGGGGGCGCGCAGCCCGTAGCCGGCGAGGCGGATGGGGTAGGGCAGGCCGGTCATGACGTGCCAGACACCCCGCCCTGCGCCGGCCGCCCGCACGTGCACGAGCACCTCGTCCTCGGCAATCTCGGGCACGGCGATGTCGGCGAGCTCGAGGACGTCAGCTGACCCGTACGTGTGGTGGACGATGGCCTTCATTGGTCTGCCTTTCAGGCGGCAAGAACGGGTGTAGCGGTCGGTGGCGTGGCGAGCTCGGTCGGTCGGTGATTCACGACCGGCTGCTCGCGATCCAGATGCCACGCCCCCCGTAGGGGACGCGACGGGGGATGTGCACCGCCGCGAGCGGCGGGCCGGGCACGTCGGCGGCGTCCAGGACGATCAAGTCGGTTCGGCTCGTGTTGATGTCATGGAGGAGCCCGATGAGCCACCCGCCGTCCTCGTCGACACTCCTTGCGGGGTCGCGGACGAACAGGAACTCGCCGGGGTTCCGACCAGCGCCGAAGTCGTGACGCTCGCGCGTGCGCCGACGCAGGTCGTGCTTGTGGACCGCGGTGGTCGCGTACGGCACCGTGGGGCCGCCGCCGGCGGCGTAGACGTAGCGGTGCCGCGCCCCTCGTGACTCATCGTTGATGCGCGCGAACCCTGGCGCCGCGTCGTCGATAACGGCGTGGTCAACGTGTCGTTTCGAGGGGTCGAGGGTCCAGCGCTGCAGCGTTGACCCCGCGACGTCGACCACGACAGCGTCGCCGTCGTCGTAGGCGTTGATCACCCGGTCACGGGGGGTGGTGGCGGTCGGCATCCACGTGATCGGCTGATGGTGTGCGCGGACGGTGACACCAGTGACCCCTTCGCCTAGCATCACGAGTCGGTCGGGTGTGATGGCGATGTCGTGGATGTCCGCCGGCGCATCGGTGATGGCTCGGCTGGTGCGGGTGAGGCCCCCGGGGGAGATGACGTGATGGATCGGCGCGCGCTCTCCCGGTGCGGAGATGAGGTGGAGCGCGCCTGTTGCGGGGTCGCTCTTCGGGTAGGCGCCGACGCCCCTGGCGTGGCCAGCCAGGTCCACGCGGCGAACGGTGTCGAGGGTGTTGGTGAGCTCGTAGGCCAGGTCGCCATCGGCAAGGGCCAGGATGCGCCCGCCGAAGACGAGCAGGTTCGAGACTGCCGCGTCGTGGGTGGTCGAGCGGGGTCCGGGGACGGGCTGCTGGCCGAGTCTGGAGCTGGCCGCATCGGTCGCGATCCAGCGGCTGCGGTAGACAGCCGCGCAGCCCGACTGCAGCGCCACGGCGTGGACCATCGCGTCGGGGGCCGTCCGCGCGCCGGGCGGCGCGAGTTGACCGATGGAGTTCGGGCCGATCCGCGCGTACTGGCCGGAGAGCCGGCGGGGAACTGTGCCCTGGACGACGAGCTCACTGATGGTGGTCTCGTCGGCGACCGGCACATGGTTGCCCGACGGCCTGAGGTGCTCGGGGGTGCGCGCCATGCCCTCACGGTGCGACTAAGGCCCCCGGGTGCGCATCGGGTGGAACCCCTCAGATGTTCAGGGCGTCGCCGGTGAGCTGGGGACGCCGAGCCGCTGAGCGACCGCGGCAGCGTCCACACGGCTCCTCACGCCGAGCTTGCGCATGATGTTGGAAATGTGGACGCTCACGGTCTTCTCCGAGATGTACAGCTCGGCGCCGATCTGACGGTTCGTGCCGCCTCCCGAGACGAGGGTGAGCACCTCCGCCTCCCGCGGGGTCAGGCCCAGGCCGCTGGCGGACCGCTCGTCGACCACCACACGCGATGGCGGGTCGACGCTGATCCGGGTGCGACGCGAGAGGGCCTGGATCTCGGCTTGGAGCGGCGGCGCGTCGAGCATGGTCGCGAGCATGTGGGCGTCCCGCAGCGACGCCGCTGCACGCGCCGCGTCTCCCGCGCTGGCCGCCGCGTCGGCCTCGCGCACTCTCGCCCTCGCCATGCGCCATTGGTCACCGAGGTCGCGCCAGCGTCGCGCGGCGTCACCCCATGCATCGGCGTCGGGGCCCGAGAGGCGAGACAGAGTGGCTCGGGCGTGGGCGAGGTGGGCTGCCACGTCTGGTGATTCGGACTGCCCTCCGCGAGGCGTCGCCGCCTGCGAGACCGCGTCGATCCTCCGCCGCAAGTGGTCGACGAGCTCGGCCACGTCGCACACCTCACGCCGGGCGAGCGCGTCCAAGGCTTGCTCGACCGCGGCGTTGACGGTGAGCATCGCGAAGCGCGCAGCGCACAGCACGGTTGCGACAGGATTGGACGCCCATCCGCGTTCCGCCGCGGCTGCCGCGGCGGCCCAGTCGCCGAGGATGAGGTGGACATCGGCCGTCGCGAAATCGTGGTGGGTCTGATGCAAGCCGTCTGACGGTTGCGCGTCGGCGTCGGCGAGCAACGCCCGCGCTCTGTCGGCCTCGCCTCGCCGGGCTGCCAGCATCGCGCCGACACACGCAACACGCAGGGCACCAACGGGGAGCGCGTCGCCGCCCGTGCGCCGCGCCAGCACGGCATCGACCTCAACCCACCGCCCGAGGTACAGCAGCCCCTCGGCGGCGAGCGCATCGAGGTACCCGCCGAAGCTTCCGTCCAGCCCCGCACGCTGCACTGCCTCGGCGGCGGTGACAGCGGTGTCGACAGCCTCCACGTACCTCCCAGCATCGACGAGGGCCACGCCGAGGTAGATGCTCGCCAGCGCTCGGGTCTGGGCGGTCGTCGCGGCGGCGACAGCCTCCCGGCAGAGCTCGACCGCCGTTTCGGCATGGCCCAACTGACTGTGGACGATGCCAAGGACACGGCGTGCCATGACCCACGCGGAGGGATCTGCCGCCGGTTCCGGGACGACGACGAAGACCTTGCGACACCAGCGCTCAGCCAACTCATACCGCCCCGACATCAGCGCCGCCTGGGCCAGCCCGGCGAACACAGGGGCAGCCTCGGGACCAGCGTCGGAGGGCAAAAGCGACGCTGCGCGCTCGAACTCGCCGGTCGCCTGGTCGAGGTCGCCGCTGGACCACAGGTACCGCCCGAGCCGCTCGTGTCCGAACGGCTCACCGAGCGGCGGCGGCCCGATCGTGAACGCGGTCCGGGCGAGCTCGACCGCGCGCTGGTTGCTGATGGCGCCGCTCGCGAGCTCGGCGGCCTGCCACAGCCGGTCGCTCCGGCTGGCATTCGCCGCAGCACCACCGACGACGTCCCACAGCTCGAACGCGCGCTCCAGATGACGCAGCGCCGCCCCCGGCGCGACCGTCTCGGCGGCGTCCGCGGCGGCGAGCAGGGCCACGAACGCTGCTTCGCGTTCGCCAGCCCGATCCATGTGCAACGCGAGCTCGCCCGCCCGGTCCGCACGCGTCAGCACATCCGGCGACTCTTCCCGCAGCACCTCCGCGACCCGCCGATGCAGGCGCGCGCGTTGCGACGGCAAAAGATCGGCGTAGACGACCTCCCCAATCAGCCCATGCCGGAAGCGGTAGGCGTCGGTGTCGCCGTCGACTGCGAGCACGTGCGCGTCGATCGCCGTCCGGACGGCCGTCTCCACCGCGTCATCGCTGAGATCGACAATCCTCGACAGCAACCCGTGGGCGGTTGGGCGACCCAGGACAGCGACCGCGCCCAACACCTGGCGTGTGTCGGCGTCCATGGCTGCGATGTCTGCCGAGATGAGGTCCGACAGCACGACCGGGATGGCCTCGCCGGCCGCGTGGGCGGCCACGAGCTGCTCCGTGAAGAACGGATTGCCCTGACCTCGCGCGAGGATCTCGTCAACCAGGGCCTGCGGCGCGGGCTCACCCATCAGCCCCGCGACGTGCGCGCTCACACCCGTGCGGTCCAGGCCGCTCAGGTGCATACGGTGCACGCCGGGTAGGCGCGGCAGCTCCGCCAGGCGGCGCCGCTGGGACGCATCTGTGCGGATCTCGTCCACGCGGTAGCTCCCGACGAGCAGGACGCGCTCGTCGGTCAGGTTGCGCGCCAGGAACTCGAAGAGATCCCACGTCACGGTGTCGGCCCAGTGGAGGTCCTCGAGCCCGACGATCACCGCGTCGTCGGCCGCGAGGTGGCCGATCAGGTTCAAGACTGCGACGAAGAGCCCTCCCCGGTCGGAATCCGTGTCCTGTGGGGTATCCGACGCACGGGTCAGCCAACGCGCGAGCGGTGCGACGGTCGGCGTCGTCAAGGCCGCCGGCCTGGACCGGCTGACTTGGCGGAGGAGGTCCGTAAGCGGGGCGAGTGGGATCACGTCGCCACCGATGTGAACGCAACGCCCGAGGTACAGAGCGACGCCCGCGCGCGCGGCACCCTCGCTGATCAGCGTCGACTTCCCGATGCCGGCTTCGCCGCCCAGGAGCAGCACGCCCGGCAGACCCCCGCGCGCTCCCGCCACGGCGCGATCGAGGCTGGCGAGCTCCTCGCTTCGCCCCACGAAGTGCTTGATGCGCGCGGTGAGCATGAGCCCAGCCGCGGTGGATGGCAGGCGGGTGAGGATCGCGAAGAAGCTCGACGAGGTTGAGCCAGCTGCCCGAGGTCGGCGTGAAGTGCAAGGTGATGCGCGGGTGGCGCGTGAGCCACTTGACGACGTCGGGGTGTTTGTGGGTGCCGTAGTTGTCGCACACGACGTGCAGTCGGACCCGTGGGTAGGCCTTGGCGACTTGTTTGAGGAAGGCGAGGAACTCTTGGTGGCGGTGACGGTCGTAGCAGGCGTCGGTGACCTTGCCGGTGGCGATCTCCAGCGCCGCGAACAGCGTGGTGGTGCCGTGGCGCACGTAGTCGTGGGTGCGTGAGGCGGGCAGCCCCGGGCGGACCGGCAGCATCGGCTGGGTGCGGTCCAGCGCCTGGATCTGCGACTTCTCATCCACACAGACCACGACCGCTTTGTCGGGCGGGTTCAAGTACAGCCCGACAATGTCGCGGACCTTGGCTTCCAGCTCGGGGTCGGTGGAGAACTTGAAGGTGCCAGGTGTTCCTCCCGTTGCTTCGGACACTATGCGTTCGACGGTCGCCCGACGCGCAGGTGCGAAAGATGGTCATGTCCGCGCACGAACCACGACGAGTTGCGTACGTACATCGTGCAGCCCTGATCGATGTCGGCAGCGCCTGGGCCAAGCACTGGCTGTCGATCTGAGGGGCCATGCCTGATGCGCGACCGGGCCCCTTAGTCCCACGCTCAGGCCATGGCACCCATCAAGACACAGGGCATCGAGTCGGTCATGACGACCACGTCCACGCCCACCTCGACCACCGCCGACAATGGCCAACATCCTCCGGCCGGCCCTGCGACGAAGGGGCACATCGGTCGCATCGTGGCAGGCTCACTGGCCACGTCCGTGGTCGCTGCGGGTCTCCTCGTGGCTGCCCCCTTCATCCCCGTGGGGGAGAGCGCGGCCACTGGTGCGGTGCTGTGCGGGTTCGCTGTGGGCTGGGCGATGCTGGCGCTCCTCTCCGTACGGCGCACTGACCAGCCGCAGCGATGGGCAGTGGTTCCTGCGCTGTTCCTCGGAGCGAGCGGTCTGATCCTGATCGCGTTCGGCCGGCCCGCGCGTGACGTGCTCAGCTGGGTGTGGCCCGCTGCGCTGCTGACGCTGGGGTTCTGGATGATCGTCCGCGCGCGCCGCGATCTCCGGAGCCGAAGCCGGCGCTGGCTGCTCTACCCCGTGATCGCGACCATGGCGGTCGCTGCGGTCGGAGGCGGCTACGAGACCGTGGGCGAGGCCACGGACGCCGCGGCCTACCCGATGCCTGGCCAGCTGTTCGATGTCGGCGGCCACCGGTTGCACCTCGAGTGCACCGGCTCTGGCAGCCCGACCGTCGTGCTCCAGCCCGGCATGGGCGAGATGTCGTCGAATCACGCGTGGATCGCGCGGGCCCTAGCCGAGGACACCCGCGTCTGCGCCTACGACCGTGCAGGCCGCGGCTGGAGCGACCCGGTCGACAGCCCGCAGGATGCCAACGAGATCGCGACCGATCTTCACGCCTTGCTGGAGGCTGCGGACGTCCCCGGGCCCTATGTGATGGCGGGCCACTCCTTCGGCGGCCTCTACACGCTCACGTACGCCGCTCGCTACCCAGACGAGGTCGCTGGCATGGTGCTCATCGACACCACCGCGCCGGCATCCGCAACAGGGGAGACGACTGTGCGCGCCGATGGAGGCTCGTACGACGCCCTCGGGCGCGTCTCGGCACTGCTCTCGATCACGGCCCGGCTCGGCCTGGGCCGCCTGTACGCCCGGACGGAGTTCGGCACCCTGCCTCCGAGGGCGGGAGACGAGGTGCGCGCCAACCTCGCCACGGCGGACAACCTGCGCACCACGATCGAGGAGTTCGCCCAAGGCACGGCGTCGGCGCAGCTCGCCGCATCGTTCCGTGACTTCGCGGAAAGCCCTCTCGTCGTCCTGACAGCCGGCGTCGGAGGCGACGCCGAATTGCTGGCCGCACACGTCGACCTCGCCAACCTGTCGACCAACAGCGTGCACCGCATCATCGACGGCGCCACCCACCAATCGTTGATCGCCGACCGTGACGATGCGGCCACCACCACCCAAGCGATCCTCGACGTCGTCTCATCGATCCGGCGCGGCGGGCCGCTGGTCTCGTGATGCAGAGTTCGTGCGATGTGCTGGTCGTTTGTCTGTACGGAGCCCTCGGAACGGTCTGGATGGACGGCCGGCGTCGCTCGGGCGTCGCCGCCCACCTTCCGGGCGCGGGTCTCGAGATGCGCGTCGACGTCCGCGACCCGACGCGCATCTCCTGAAGGCCTCAGAAGGAGATGATGTGGTCCACTCCGCCGGCGTCGGCGCCCCGGTGCTCCTGCTCGCCGTTGCGGCCTTTCAGGATGCGCTTGCGCTGGGAGCGCCGCTGGGCGACGCGACAATGGGCGAACGCGCCCGGACGAAGGATGGCGTCCTCGCACCTCCGTTCCGGATCGCCGCCGCCGGCATTGGATTCTTGCTGCTCCTCGCCGCTTGGATCACCGCCGTACGCGCAGGCGTCCTTGGAGACGGACCGGTGGCCGCTCCGTTCCGGTGGGGGACCTGGGCCGTCGTCGCCTTCATGGCAATCAACACCGTTGGCAACCTCGCGGGACGCCATCCGCTGGAGCGCTGGGTCATGGGCCCGGCGACGATCACCGTCGCCGCCCTCAGCGTCATCGTCGCGCTCGGTTAGGGCCGACACTCACCACCGGTGACAGCGCGACGACCTCGGCGCCGACCGCCGTCAGTCCGTAGGACCGCAACAGGGGACTCTGCCCGGGCCGAGCGACACGGCGCTTACGCTGTTGCCGCTGCCGTGACCCCTCAGCTCTCGTGCAAAGCCCTTGGCTGTCAAGGATTTCGGCACAGTTGCAGGGTCGGGGTAGGTCCGCGGGAGGCGGTCGGCGGTGC
This sequence comes from Euzebyaceae bacterium, assembly GCA_963829805.1. Lineage (GTDB taxonomy): Bacteria > Actinomycetota > Nitriliruptoria > Euzebyales > Egibacteraceae > CAWHJR01. Next base: position 3,566,067 of record CAWHJR010000002.1, on the reverse strand, counting down.
CGCTGATCGTGACCGTGAACCAGAAGTGCTCGTTCTTGTTGAAACCATACCCCCTGGGGGTATCATCGTTCACATGAAGCCCGAGTCGAAGGTCAGCCTCAGCGCCGTTTCACACGGACGGCATGAGCAGCCCGAAGGGATTCAACACACGACACCGTCGCGTGCCCACGACCGCACCGGCACCGATGACGGCCCCGGCCAGCACGCCAACCATTCGGGTCACGGCGACCACGCCGAGATCTTCAGGCGGCGCTTCTGGGTGACGCTGGTGCTGACAGTGCCGGTCGTGGCCTACAGCCATCACTTGCAGGGGTGGCTGGGCTACTCGATGCCGATGTTCCCGGGCAGCGATTGGCTGTCGCCCGTGCTCGGCACCGTCATCTTCTTCTACGGCGGCTGGCCGTTCCTCACCGGGGGCGTGGCCGAGGCTCGCGCCCGCAAGCCCGGGATGATGCTGCTGATCGCGATGGCGATCGTGGTCGCGTTCGCCGCGAGCCTGGCGTCCAGCCTCGGTTACTTCGACGTCGAGGTCTGGTGGGAGCTGTCGCTGCTGATCACGATCATGCTGCTGGGCCACTGGATGGAGATGCGGGCCATCGGCCAGGCTCAGGGCGCGCTGTCCGCACTCGCCGAGCTGCTCCCCGACGACGCCGAGCGCATCGGGGCCGACGGCAGCGTGCAGACGGTCGCGCTCGACGAGCTGAGCGTCGGTGACCTCGTCCTGGTGCGCCCCGGCGGCCGCGTTGCGGTCGACGGGACCATTACCGATGGCACCGCAGAGCTGGACGAGTCGATGATCACCGGCGAGTCCAACCCCGTGCCGCGCGGGCCCGGAGACCGGGTGATCGCGGGCAGCGTCGCCACCGACGGCGCCCTGCGGGTCGAGGTCGACGGCGGTCGGCGGCGACACCGCGCTGGCCGGCATCCAGCGCCTGGTCGAGCAGGCGCAGGCTTCACGGTCGCGGGCGCAGGTGCTGGCGGATCGCGCGGCGGCGCTGCTGTTCTACGTCGCGCTGGCGGCAGGCGCCGCGACGCTGCTCACGTGGTGGGTGCTGGGGCAGCCCGACGCGGCGGTCCGCCAGGCCGTCACCGTGTTGATCATCGCGTGCCCGCACGCCCTGGGGCTGGCGATCCCGCTGGTCACGTCGATCGCGACCGCGAAGGCCGCCCGCGCGGGGATCCTCGTCAAGGACCGCTTGGCGTTGGAGCGCACGCGCACGGTCGACGTCGTGCTGTTCGACAAGACGGGCACGCTCACCAAGGGCCAGCACGCCGTCGCGGGCATCGCAGCAGTCGATGGTGACGACGCGGGGGTACTGGCGCTGGCGGCGGCGGTCGAGGCCGACAGCGAGCACCCGCTGGCGAGGGCCATCGTCGCCGCCGCCGACGAGCGGCAGATCACCGTGCCCTCGGCCGGCGACTTCCGCTCGATGACCGGCCGCGGCGTGGAGGCCGACGTCGAGGGGCACCCCGTCGGTGTGGGCGGCCCTGCGCTGCTGCGCGAACGTGGCCTTCCGCCCCGGCCTCCCTCGGCGAGACGATCACGGCGTGGCAGCAGCGCGGCGCGGCGGTGCTGTACGTCGTGCGTGACGGCTGAGGTCGTCGGTGCGCTCGCGCTGGAGGACGAGGTCCGGCCCGAGTCGCGCGATGCGGTCGAGGCCCTGCAGCGCGAACACGTCATGGTGACGATGGTCACCGGCGACGCCCGTCAGGTCGCCGAGTCAGTCGCGAAAGAGCTGGGCATCGACGAGGTCTTCGCCGAGGTCCTGCCCCAGGACAAGGACCGGGTGGTCGCCGAGCTCCAGCAGCGAGGTCACACGGTGGCCTTCGTCGGCGACGGGGTCAACGACGCACCGGCACTCGCCCGTGCCGACGTCGGCGTCGCCATCGGCGCCGGTACCGACGTCGCGATCGAGTCCGCCGGCATCGTGCTGGCGTCCAGCGACCCTCGCCTGGTCGTCTCGCTGCGTCGACTCTCGGCAGCGACCTACCGCAAGATGCTCCAGAACCTGTGGTGGGCAGCCGGCTACAACCTCGTGGCGATCCCGCTGGCGGCGGGCGTTCTCGCTCCCTGGGGCTTCGTGCTGCCGATGGCCTGGGGCGCCGTGCTGATGAGCCTTTCGACGGTCGTCGTGGCATTGAACGCCCAGCTGCTGCGACGGGTCGACCTCGAACAGCGCAGATACCCCAGCGGGGTATCCTAGCCCCATGGTCGGCTACGAGATGGGCAAGGACGATCTCCTGCGCAGGCTGCGCCGCATCGAAGGGCAGGTCCGTGGGATCGCGCAGATGGTTGACGACGAGCGGTACTGCATCGACGTCCTGACCCAGGTCTCGGCTGTCACCAAGGCACTGCAAGGCGTCGCGCTGGGACTGCTCGACGACCACCTGCGCCACTGCGTCACCGACGCCGTGGCGCAAGGCGGCACTGAGGCCGACGACAAGCTCACCGAAGCCTCGTCCGCCATCGCCCGACTGCTCAAGAGCTGACCAGCACATCGGGAAGGTGCCAGGCATGACCACCACGATCTACAAGGTGACCGGCATGACCTGCGGCCACTGCGTCAACGCGGTGACCAACGAGGTTTCAGGACTCGCCGGCGTGCGCGATGTCCACGTCGACCTCCAGAGCGGATCCGTGACGGTGACCAGCGAAGGGCCCTTGGCGCAGGACGACGTGCGCGCCGCGGTCCAGGAGGCCGGCTATGCCATCACGTCGTAACGGCCGCACCACGGCGGCCCGCCGTGCAGCCGTGCTCGCAACGGCGCTGCTCCTCACCGGCTGCGCCGGAGGGACATCCACGGACACCGAGAGCGCGGCTGGCGAGGTGCGCACGGTCGAGCTCGAGATGCGCGACATCGCCTTCTCACCAGACACACTGCAAGCGGATGCTGGCGAGACCGTGCGGTTCGTGTTCCACAACACCGGCACGATGCAGCACGACGCCTACCTCGGCGACGCGGCCGCGCAAGACGAGCACGAGATGGAGATGCGAGCCAGCGAAGGCGAGGACGGCGCCGCGGGGCATGGAGGCGGCCACGGCGCGAACGACGGATCAGACGGCGCTGCAATCACGGTGGCGCCAGGCGACACCGGCGAGTTGACCCACACCTTCAACGACACGGGCGACCTGCTGATCGGCTGCCACGAGCCCGGGCACTACGCCGCCGGGATGCTCGTCACGGTCAACGTCGCCTGACGCGACAAGGCCCGCAGCGCAGGCCGGCCCGCCCCAGCGCGACTCGGCGGCGTGCCGGGCGAACGTGGTCTGCGCGTCAGCTCGGCGGGCGCAGGCCCGCCAGCGTTGGTGTGATGAGCCCTGGGCGAACGCCGTGCGCTGGGAGCACGCGCTGCGCCTGGAGCTATCGACGCACGCTGGTATCGCGTGACCCCGCTGCTCGTCGGCTCCCGCAACCGGCTGCCCGTCCCCTCCTTCCTGCGCATGGAGGACACCGGCCAGCTGGCCGCCGAATTTCCCGCGACACGTGCGTCGCGCGCGGCATCCCAGTCGTCGGCAGTCGCGTCCGCCTCTCTCCGCCCGGGTGCCCCTCGCGCTGGCCGGCGTGTCGCCGCTGGCGCTCATCCTCCTCCGGGCACGAGGCGCCCCGACCCCGCCCCGTAACACGCGCCCCCCTGCGACGTCGAGGGACTTTCTGCACGCTGCTCGAGCTGCGCACAGCCTCGCGGCGAGCGAACCCATCGGCGGGGTCCATCAGGGAACGTGAGTCCCGCGTGCCCGGTCCAGGCGGCGCTGCCTCCGGCGCTGTCATCACATTGCATCGCGGCGGCCGGGAAGCCCATCATGTGGAGAAAGTGCGACACTGCTGCCTTCTTGCGGACTAGGGCTGACATTGCCCGTCGGACGCTGATCGGCGTGGCTGCATCTGCCAACAGGGCGGACATCTCGGGAGACGCCGTTTCCGGAGGTAGATGCACTTGCACGGATTGACCAAGCCGCGTCGTGCGATCGATGTGGAGAAGGAGGATCGCCAATGCAGGCGCATCGATCCAGGTAGTTTCCGAAAGGTCGATGCGCAGGTTCGGAGGCGCCGTCGCGCGGGCAAGGGACTGCCTTTGAAGCTCCAATTCGAGGCTGTAAATGGATACCGCTCCGGATAGGGATATCGTTGTTTGCGGTTCGTCCATCACGACCCATTTCTGTTGGGTACCAGGTTGCTGCTTTCGGCCTATTGGCATTGAGCGAGCATGCACTCTAATGCTAGGTGCTTTATCGGCTCTTCTCGATGAATCGTGGTGACGGGGTGATTCGGGTTCCGCTGGGAACGCCTGAGGCCTCTCGATGATCGCGGTCTTACCGGACTACGACCTCGGAGGCCTCAGGTGGGCCAAGACAGTAGGCGACTGGGCGCAGTCGTGCTCGGGATCGACGGCTTCGAGTTGCTCGACGCCAGCGAGGTCGACGGCGAGGTGTGGCTGCGCGTACAGACCACCGCGGGCCGGGCTGCCCCGACTGCGGCGTGCTCGCGACGCTGCATGACCGTCAGCAGGCCCACCATGGAGTTGTCCGCGAGGACCTGCCGCAGCCGCCTGCGTCACGGCGTCGCGACCCTTGTCGCCGGCGCGCGGCAAGGGCACGACCTCCAGGCCCATCGCCTCGCGCAGGCGTACGAAGCGGCGGAAGAGGTGGTGCGGACGCAGCACCTCGGCGACGACGCCCAGGTGATAGCCGTGGGTCCCGGCCCAGCGGGCGGCCAGGTCCCAGCTGCCGTGGTGGGCGAGGAGCACGATGAGGCCCTCGCCGCCGTCCAGGGCGGCGTCGACGTGCTCGCGGAAGCCGCTGACGTCGGTGCGGCGGTCGAGCTCCGCTGGCTCCAGGTCCGCGGCGCGGAACGACTCTACGTAGGAGCGCGTCACGCTGCGCATGGCCCGCCGCGTCGCGGCCTTCAGCTCCGCCGCGGGCACGAGGTTCGCGCGCAGCTGCCGTCGCGTGCCGGGGACCAGCGCGTGCACGAGCTCACCTGCTGCAGCCGCGAGGCCGTAGGCGACCGGCTGCGGGAGGCGGCGCAGCAGGCCCCAGGCGAGGCGGTAGGCCACGCCGGTCAGGCGCTCGACCCGGCTGTCGGGTCTGCCGCCGGGGGGAGGCGGCTCGGCGGCGCCCGGGTTGCGGTCGAACGGCTGGTCGGGAAAGTCGGTGCCGCGGTAGCCGTGCGGCAGCGCATAGCGGATCCGGTCGCAGGCGCCCAGCAGCCCGTCGTGGCGGTAGCGGCTGTCCAGTCTGTTGGCGGTCACGGGGTGTCCTTCGCCCAGCGCGCGGCGATCATGGCGCGTCCCCTGGAAACAAGGCTTCTTACGGTGGCGGGGGGCAGGTCGAGCATGGCGGCGATCTCGGCGTAGTCGTGCTGGCCGATGTCGCGCAGCATCACCGGGTCGCGGTACCTGGCGGGCAGCTGCTGGACGACCTTGTTGACCGTGATGCGGGTGGCGATCAGTGAGGATCCTGGCCTGCTCAGATCCACCAACGCGAAACGCCATCCCATGGTCTGGCGGGAGGCTTCGGCGTGGAGGTTCCAACGTCGGCCTGGTCGATCATGGTCGATCAGGGTCAAAGGACGAGCCCGGCACGAATTGACGACAACGCTCGACGGTCGCACTGCCCTGTGGGACCCGTGTGCCGTCTGGCGCCGGACTCACATGTAAGCGGGCACCACCCGGCTCACCGTCCTGGCTACGCTCCCGTTCGGGTCGTCCCGGTCCGCGAGCGCCGCCAATCCCGAGACCATGTCCTTGAAGATGGGCAGCTGCTTCACTAGGATGTCGAGTTCCTCAGGGTCTAGCGAAACACCAGCTGTGCGAAGCGTCGTGACGACGACTTGGCGGTCATCGTTCATCAATCACGGCTTTCCGTCGCTGAAGCGCAGCGCTGCTACAGGCGAGGTGCGCTCTTTCCAATCCGTTGACAGCTCGAACGCCGCGGCAGCGCGCAGGACGAGCGCATCCTCGCCGATCCGCCCGGCGATCTGCAGCCCGAAGGGCAACCCAGCTCGATTCGCTCCCATCGGTACTGAGATGGCGGGGCTTCCAACACCATTCCACACGGGGGTGCACAGCGCGGCGACGACTTCGGACATGTCGTAGCCTTCGGTGACGGAGGGTGCGACGTTCACCACAGTAGGACTGACGATGAGATCCACCTCGGTGAACAGTTGCTGCACCATGCGGCGGGCTGCGGCTAGACCCCTGTTCACGAGGACTATATCACGGGCGCTGAAGAGGGCGCCTTGCGCGAGCCCGATCCTGCTGGCCGGGCAGAACGCCTGAGCTTGAGTGCGCAAGTGGTCATGATGATAGGTGAAACCTTCTACGAAGATCGTGATCATGACCGCATCGACGATCTCGCGGTATGCGGGAATGGCCACATCCTTGAGCGTCGCGCCAGCGTCCCGCAACACTGCGAGCGCCTCGTCGGAGCGCGTGGTCAAGTCGGCGTCCATCTGAGGGCGCTGGAGGTGGTTGACGCGGTCCACTCCGACTCGCACCCCGCCGATTGATCCCGCGATGTCGCGCGTGAGATCGTGGTGTAGCGCCCAGTCGTCGGGCTCCATCATCCCGTCAGCGAGGATGGCCGCGTCATGCACCGTCCGTGCGAGAGGCCCCACCACATCGAGCGTCCAGCTCAATGGGATCACGCCGTCGCTTGACAGGCGACCGGTCGACGGCTTGAACCCAACCACGCCGCAGTACGCAGCCGGCATGCGAACACTGCCCGCTGTATCTGTGCCAACGGCTCCACAGAAGAGGCCTGCGGCAACTCCGCTGCCACTGCCGGCGCTCGAGCCTCCCGCCCAGCAATCAAGGTTCCACGGGTTCCTTGGGAATAGCCAGGCGGGATCGGTGTCCGGTGCACCGAAGGCGAACTCGTTCGTGCTCGTCTTTCCAGTGATCACAGCGCCCGCGGCGCGAAGGTTCGCCACCACGCGCGCGTCGATGCCACCGGCCCACTTCTCATCGACCACGTGGCTGTTCGCAGTCGTCCTTCCCTCCCGGGTCAAGATGACGTCTTTGACCGCGATGGGGATCCCCTGCAGCGGACCGCGGTCGATGCCCCTCGCAAAGTCCTCGTCAGCGCGGCGCGCCGACTCCATTGCCTCGGCATCGAAGCGCGAGAGGTAGGCGCCCAACTGCGGATCAAGGTCGTCCGCGCGATCCATTGCCATGCGGACCAGGTCGACACTTGACACAGCGCCTGACCGCAGCTCGGCCGCGGCTCGCTCGATGGTTGGAATCACAAAGGCTCCTCGCTGTCGTTCGCCGCGCCTCTTCAGCTGTGGCTCTCGCTCCAGTAGCGCGGCCGTCGTTGGCGCGGACAAGGGGCCGCACGACGCCCGGCTTATCTGTCGGGATCGAAGACCAGGACGCCGTCAAGCTCATCGGCCTCCCTGACCGAGTGCACGAGATCGGCGAGGCCACGCAGTCGTGCTAGATCCGCACGAACGTGGGCCGTTGCTTCCGCATCCGGACGGATGCCACCCGAGCGGAAGAAGACCTCGACCGCCTCGGAACCGAGCTCACCACGATCCTCAGACATCGAACACTCCCTCGCTCACGCGGGGCACCCGCAAGTGCCAATCGGTCGCTTCCTGGTACTGGTTGCCAATCGCTACGAGCATCGCTTCCTCGTACGGTCGCCCCGCAATCTGGAAGCTCACCGGAAGGCCGGCGCGACTAAACCCGATGGGTAGGTTGATGACCGGGTTCCCGAGCGTGCTCCAGTAGTTCGTGAAGACGCTTGCAAAGACCTGGCCCAAGTCGAGTCCTTCGACCTCCGCAGCGACGCTGGTCACCGTGGGTGACACAATGGCATCTACGCCTTCGAAGACCCGGGCGACCGCGTTGCGGCCCAACCGCCGAACCTTCTGGGCCTGGATGAAATCGGCTGCGGAGAACACACTCCCGGCTGCGAAAGCGGCGCGTACTGAACGCCCGAATCCCTCCCACTGATCGCGGAGAGCGACCTTGTGGTACGCATACGCCTCGGAGTTCCAGGTGATGATCGAGGCCGCCGTGAGCTCGTCGTAGAGCGGGAGCGGGACGTCCACGACTTGTAGTCCTAGGCCCGTCAGGACTTCGATGGCGGATTCAAAGATCTCAGGAAGTTCCGGGTCCACGTGGCCGCCCGCCAGGTGCGTGCGGTCCACCCCGACCCGCAATTCGAGAGGGGGCGCGGAGGCGCGCCAGCGCAATTGGACATCGTCACGTCCGGTGGAGCAGGCGTCAAGAGGACTGAACCCCGACATGACGTCCAAGAGGATCGCCGAATCCTCTGCGGATCGCGCGAGCGGCCCCACCACGTCCTGGCTGTTGCCAAGCGGGATCACGCCGTCCTTCGGCACCCGCCCGAACGTAGGCTTGATTGTGGTAATGCCGCAGTACGCCGCGGGCAGTCGCAAACTGCCGCCGGTGTCACTTCCCACCGCACCGAGGAACATGCCAGCCGCCACGCCAGCGGCGCTGCCCGAACTTGAGCCCCCGGCCCACCGGGTGTCGTCCCAGGGGTTCCTCGGGTACGGGAACGGCTTGGACTCGTCCGGCACGCCGAGCGCCAGCTCCATCGTCGTCACCTTCCCAGTGATGACCGCGCCTGCCTGACGCAGCCGCGTGACGACGGTCGCGTCCTCCTGGTTTGCCCAGTGCTCATTTGCGACCGTCGTGTTACCGGTGGTCGGCGCCTCACGCGTACGGATGATGTCCTTGATGCCGATCGGGAGACCGTGCAAAGGTCCGCGGTCGCGGCCGTCGGCCAACTCCTTATCTACGATCTCGGCCGCAGCCCGCGCCTGATCGTCAAATCGTGTGATGTACACGCCGAGGCGCCCGTCGAGCCGGTCTGCCTCGGCAGTGCAACGCTCCAGCAGCTCAACAGCCGTGTAGCGCCGATCACGGAGTCCTTCGCCCGCCGCGACCAAGCTCAGTGGCAGCTTCATTTTGTGCGTCGCTCCTCCTTAGGGCGCCTAACGGCGGGCCCTGAATCTGAATTGCGCAGCTGCTGCACGCGCGCCAACGGGGACGCGTGCTCCGTCTGGGCAGAGTCCCGATGGTCCTGTTCCGAGTCGCGGGAGTCGCCGACTCCCGAATCATGGCGCTCTGCTCGTCGCCTGCGTGCGGCCGCTCGCTGGCTCCTGCCTGCGAAGGCGACCGCGAGGATCAACGCAAGACCGTTGAACATCGCGCTGAGCCACTGCACGCTCGTGACGAATTGCAGACCCTGAACACCCGTCGCCAGTACGTAGACAGCGATGAGCGTGCCACCGACGTTGAAGTGACCGGGCCTGATCTGCGTCGAACCCAAGAACACTGCTGCGAACGCGGGCAGGAGAAGGGATGCACCGAAGGTCAGCGATGGCCCGGACAGGGACGCGTAAAAGACACCGGACACCCCGCAGATCGTCCCGGACAAGAGCAGCGACAGCCACCTCCACTTGCCCACCGCTACGCCGGAGAGCCTCGCAGCTTCGACGTTGCTCCCCGTCGCGTACATGTAGCGCCCGGCGGGAGTGCGTTCCAGCATCCACCAGACGACGAGGGCGACGACCAGCAGGTAGACCACCACGACCTGGAACCCAACCACCTCGTACTGCGTCAACTGCGTCCAGGCGTTGGACACCGGTGGGAACGGCTGGCTGCCACCCGTGATGATGCTCTGCAGACCCCCGATCAGCGATGCAGTGCCCAGTGTCGCGATGAACGAGTCAACCTTCATCTTCACAACGACCGCGCCGTTGATGACGCCGATCAGAGCCGAGACAACCACCGCGACGGCAATGGCCGGCCACATGGGCCACGCCAATCGCGTTTGCAAGATGGAGATCAATACAGCTGACAGGTTGATGTTCGCGCCCACGGAGAGGTCGAACACCCCAGTCGTCATCGGGATGAGCACCGCGAGCGCCAGAAACCCGACGATGGCCTGTTGGGACGCGATGGAGTGCACCGTGTCCATGCTGAGGAAGAGACCCGGAGTCCAAACCCCGAACACGACGACGAACAAGGCGAGAATGTACAGGCCGCTGAACCTGTCAAAGCCGAAGCTCTGGGTCCGCGTACCACCGCCGCTCATGTGGGCCGTCCCTCCGAGCCGACACACGCCCTCGCTATCCCGCGAGGCGTCATTTGAGGTGAGTGGAGCTCTTCCGCCACTCGTCCGTATCGCATGATGAGCACGCGATCGCACACGGCCGCCAGTTCCTCGACGTCCGAGGAGCTGACGACCACCGTCCCGCCGCGTTGGGCTACTTCAACGAGCTGATAATGGAGCAGTGCCTTCGCACCGATGTCAACGCCCTGAGTAGGTTCGTCCAGCAGCAGCACTGTCGGGGGCAATCTCATCCACTTGGCGAACAAGACCTTCTGCTGATTGCCGCCGCTGAACGATGCGAGCGGCGCGTCCATCGCCCCCGACGGGCGGATTGCAAGGCGCTCAAACCAGTCACCGACTTCTCTGCGTTCAGCATTCAGCCTGATGTGCCCCCGCCGCGAGAACGGGCGAAGTCGCAAGATGGTCATGTTCGCCCGCGCGGATTGCTGGAACATGCCGCCCGAAGCCCTTCGGTCCGGCGGGAGATACGCGAGCCCATGACGGATCGATGCCGCTGGGTCCCAAGGCGGAACTTCCTGCTCGCCGACTATCACTCGGCCGCCGTCCCGCTGGACGGCCCCGAACACGGCACTGAGCACAACTTCTCGTCCCGAGCCCGTGAGCCCAGCGATCCCTGTGATTGTCCCAGTCTCGACCTCGAGGTCGAAGTCCTTCAGCCCCTCATACGCCAGTCCCTCGACCTTGAGCGCAACTTCGCTGCTGCGCTTCGTCAGGTGGCGTGACGCTTCCTTGGTCGCCTCTTCAGCCTCTTGGAAATCTTCGCCGACCAGAAGATTGACCAAGGTCAGGCGATCGAGTTCGCCCACGGGGCGGGTGGCGACCCTCACTCCGTCGCGCAGGACCGTCACGTGGTCGCACACACGGAAGATCTCGTCAAGCCGGTGGCTGACGTAGAGGATCCCGATGCCGCTCGCGGCTACCTGCCTAACGATTTCCAGCAGGTGCTCAACCTCCGCCTCTGGCATGGTCGCCGTCGGCTCGTCCAAAACCAATAGGTGCGGCACGTGCCGAGTGTCCCGGCGCAGAGCGCGCGCGACGGCGACCCCGGTCTTGTTGGCGCTGCTGAGTTCCGCGACAGGTACTGAGGGGTCGACGTCGAGACCCACGATCGCCAGCGCGTTCTTGACGACCTGCCTAGCCTCGCGCGTTGTGATCGTTCCAAACCGGGTTGGGAAGCCCGCGGTCAAGTTCACGTTGTCGAGGACGGTGAGGTCATCGAGCAAGCCGAGATCCTGATGGACGAAGCGACACCCCAAGTTGTAGGCCGACTCTGGCGACCTGAACTTCAGATGCATGCCGTTCACGGACACCTCGGCGCCTGGGTCGGGCATGTGGTAGCCGGCCAGTACTTTGATGAACGTGGACTTCCCAGACCCGTTCTCGCCGACCATGCCGTGGACCTCGCCGGGCGCTATCGCTAGGTTCAGTTCTTGGAGAGCTTGCGTGGCACCAAACGTCTTACTGACAGCCGTCGCCACCAAGGGAAACGCATCCATAGTCAAGACGTGGACTCGTCATTCCGCTGCCGATGCAGCGCATCCCGTGTAGGTCGCGTTCTGCCGGAGCTCCGAATGGGTGATCAGCGTTCGACACCCCACAGCGCGAGGAACTGCTCTTCGAAGTCCATAGGGACGTCATGGGAGTTTGCGATCTCAAACTCCACGTCGTCGGTGAGTAGCTGCATCGGCATGGGAGGCCCCTCCTCCGAAAACTCCATACCTTGGGCGTGGCGCAGCGCCACGTCGACGATGCCCCAAGCTGCGTAGTGGAGGGGATTGCCGGTCAGCGCGGCGATGTCGCCTTCACGAAGAGACGTCAGCGCTTGTGCGTCAGCGTTCTCACCCGCGACGCGCACCTGTTCCTCGATTCCTGCCGCCGAGAGCGCGGCCGACAACCCGGCCACGAAAGGTGCATGGGACGAGATCAGGTAGTTGATGTCGGCGTTGGTGCGGAGCGCAGAGACAACGGGCGGAACCACGTTGCCACCGCTTGCCTCGGCGATGGTGTTGTTAAGATCGGTGATCTCGCAATCAGGGCAGCCGCTTGTCACGGTCTCGGCAAAGGCATCGCCGAAGATGCGCAGCGTCGGGAAGTCATCGACGCGCTGTAGCAACGCATGCCCGGTCCCCCCCGAGTCGACGATGAACCAATTCCCCAAGATCCTGCCAGCGTCTTCAGAGACGGCAGGCCCTGCGACATTCGCGATGACGGTGTCTGTTACGTTGTTCGCGCTCAAGTAGCTCTGGATGATCTTGACGCCGGCTTCTTCGTACTCGGGGATCACCACACCCCACCCTGCCTCCTGCGGAATCGCCGTCAGGGCGACGTACTGCGGGTCGAACCGTAGGGCCTCGCGCATTGCCGCCACGAGGGTTGCGGGATCCGCCGATGTGTAGGCGATCTCGCGGTAGGTCCAACCGACGGCTTCGACCGCCTCGCGCAGCGCCTCTCCGATGATCATGCAGCTGCCGATGTCGCACGACAGCCAGATGAGCGATCCGCCAGGCTCCGGTGTCGACGCGAGTGGCTCGCTCACCGTGATCTCGGTTGGTGTGACTTTGGCTTCAGCAACGATCGCCTCGGCTTCCGTGATCAGCGCGTCAGAGCCGGCCTCCTGTGCCTGTTCCTGCTCGGCTGTTGTTGGCGTCGTCGAGGGCGTTGCGCTGGATGCCCCGATTTGTGCCGGCTCGCTCGTCTGACCGGACTCGTTAGAGCCCGTGGCTGAGCACGCCGCCAATGCCATTGTGAGCGCGAGCGCGGTCACCAGTGCGAGTACGGCCTTCCTCGGCCGTGGAGTGGACGTCATCGTCTCGACTTCCTCGACGGCGGCATCACGGATCGGCCACCAGACGTTTGTCGGGCCGCGGCTCATCTTGGCGTCGCGGCGGGTCCCGTGCTTTCTACCAAACGGTTGGTAGGCTAGCCTCGGCACCTCGTGCGTGCAAAGTGGGCTCTTCTGCTACATCCGTGGGTCACCAGGGGCGTCCCTCGGCCCGCGCCCGCGCCGAGGCGGAGCTCGGGTCGCGACGTCACGAACGGGCGCACCGCGTCGGCGTAGCCGCGCGCCGTGCCCGCAGCCACGGAGCGCTCCCCGATCAGCCACTGCCGGTAGCGGCCCAGCAACGCGTCTGTCGGCGTCACCGGTCCCCGCACCTCCGCGGGTGCCACACCCAGCCCGCGCAGGTACCCCATCAACGGCGCCATCGCCTTGGCCGACAGGTACTGGCGGTACCCGGCAGCACGCCGCGCCGACAGGAACTCCTCCACGCGGGGCGCGGTCACGTCCTCCACACCCCAGCCGCCCGCAGCCAACCAGCGACTGGCATGCGCCATCACCCCCAGCTGCAACGCGGCCGAGTTCGCCGTGTACCCCTGGCCGGCCAGATGGTCAGCGAAACCTCGTGCGAACGGCTCCAACGGCCCGCGCGGCCGGGGCCGCGCACTCGTCGCGATGGGGCCTGCGGGGTGAAGCCGCCGACACGCGGACCCTCGCCCCGCTGTTCAGCTGTCGACCCCGAAGGCGAAGCGTTGGACGTCGGTGTCGTAGATCTGGTGGTAGACGTCCATGGTCATGCGGGAGTCGGAGTGGCCGATGAACTGCTGCACGAGGTCGGGTGGCCATCGGCGGCCGTCGATCCCCCCCGTGAGTAGGGCGCGGATGCAGGAGTTGCGGAGGTCTCGGAATTGCCGCTCGGGGATGCCGAGGGCATGCACCGCTGGGTCCCAGAGGTTCTTGCGGTAGTAGCCACGCGTCACCGGCTCGCTGCCCCGGGGACGCTCCTCGTCCTTGGCGAAGCTGTAGGTCCGCGCCATCGCGATGGAAACGCCGAGCGTCACGGCGATCTCGCGGAGCACGGCGCCCTGCTCGCGCATTTGCTTGGCCTGGCGGACCTTGGCCGCAGGCAGCGAGCGGCCGCCAAGTGCGGGGAAGAGGAGGTCGTCGGGACGGAGGCCCAGCTCCTTGACGTAGGCCTTCAGCGTCTCGGGCATGGGGCCAAGGAGCGGAACCGTGCGCTCATGTCCGTCCTTTGCGGGGTGGGCGACGTGGAGGGTCCTGCGCTGCAGGTTGAGGTCGCGACGTCGGACGCTGGCGATCTCGCTGAACCGCATGCCCTGGTAGAAGGCCACGAGGACCATGAGGGCGTAGTCGACGTGCACCTCGTGTCGCCGCTCGGCGATCGAGTCGTGGATGGCGTGCGCCTCGTCGCGTGACAGCGGCTGCGGCGCGCGGGCACGACGATTGGAGGGCCGGCGGGTCTTGGGCACCTGGTCTCGCGGGTTGGCGGCGATCAGGCCCTCGGACACGGCGTGGTCGCAGATCATCCCGACCAGGCCGAAGACCTGCTTGCGGGTCGAACCGGACCGGCCCTGCCGCTGCATCTCGCCGAGCAGCCGCAGGATGTCCGCGCTCGAGACGGACGTGATGCGGTAGTCGTGGAAGCCCCAGCGGCCGTGGTCGGGGATCACCCAGATCCGGAGCTGGCGCTCGTACTGGTCGATGGTCGTGGGCTTGAGCTCGGTGCCGCGTTGGATCTCCAACCAGTCGCGTGCGACCTCAACGAACGGACGGCTGCGTGTGTCCGAGCGTCCCGGGGTGGCGACCATGCGGGCCCCGTAGGTGTGCGCCTGCTTCTCGGTCGCGAAGTACTTGGACTTCACCTGACCGTTGTCGGCGTGCAGGCGGCACTCGAAGGGACTCCGTGCCCGGGTCGGGCTCGCCGAGCGGTCCACGACGTTGTAGCGGGTGAACGTGCTTGACGCCGGCACTGGCGACCCCCTGCCCGAGGGATATGAGCCAGGAGGGTCCAAAGAGGCGAAAGCGGCCTGAGCAACGACAAAGGCCCTGCTGAGAGCCATCTTGCGGCGCCGCGCAGGACCTTTGCGTGGTCGGGATGCCGGGATTTGAACCCGGGATCTCCGGTCCCCCAGACCGGCGCCCTGGACCAAGCTGGGCCACATCCCGCTGGCCGGAGCCAGGAGGGGGGAGGGTAGCGCCGCGGCCGGGGTGCAGCCACACCGGCGGCGGAGCATTCGTTCCAGGGATCCCCCGGTATTCCGGGGAAAGGCTGGGATGAAGGTGCTCGACCGCAGGGTTCGGGACCCGATCGTGGAGTGGCGAGGACCTTCCGCCGGAGGGCGCGACGAAGTAACTTGACATCGTATTACTTGTCCTCGAAGCAAGGGAAGGTGGAGGGGAATGGGTGCTGTGTTGATGATCAGGCACACCGTCGCTGACTTCGATGCGTGGAAGGCGGGGTTCGATGCCCACGGCGACAACCGCCGGTTGCACAACTGCCAGGGCCACGTCCTGGCCCGGGACGGCAACGCCATCACGGTGTTCACGCTGTGGCCCTCCCGCGCTGACGCGCAGGCATTCGCCGACGACCCCAGCCTGAAGGAGGCGATGCAGAACGCCGGCGTCGTCGGTGGGCCGGAGGTCGCGTTCCTGGACCTCGTCGAGGAGGTCACGTACTGAGGGACGAGCTGCCGATCCGGGTGCACGGCGAGGCGTTCGCCGCGGAGTACCCGGGCGCAGACCCGGCCGCGACCGAGGTCGCGGCCAACCTCAAGCGGGCGGACACCTTCCGCGACCAGGTCTTCGCGGAGGTGTTCCGCCCCTTCGGGCTGTCAGAGGCCGCCGCCAACGTGCTGGCCGTCGTGGAGGGCAACCACGGGCCGCTGACGCCCTCGGAGATCGCGCAGCGCGTGTTGGTCACGTCCGGGACGATGACGTCGGTGCTCGACACCCTGGAGCGCCGCGGCCTCCTGCTCCGCCTGCGCCACCCCGAGGACCGCCGCAGCCTGCTGGTGGACCTCACCGCGGCGGGCCGCGAGCTCGTCGACGCCTTCCTGCCCGCAGTCCACGCCGCGGAGGCCGCGATGTGCCATCGCCTGTCGCCCAACGAGCGCGAGACCCTCGTGCGGCTGCTCGGCAAGGTGCAGCACGGGTCGCTGGACCTCGCCGAGGGTGTCGCGGAGCCACCCGAGGTGCGCCGCGCCGTCGAGCGGCGCCCTACTGGTAGAGCACCAGGCTCCCGGTGATGACCTCGTAGGCGTCGAGGTCGCGCGCGCTGTTGACCTGCATCTGCAGCAACGAGCCCACCGAGAGGTCGGGCGTGGAGACGCCGACCACGATGTAGGTGGCCTGCTCGTCGCCGCAGCCCTCGTAGACGTCGACGCCGCCGAAGAAGTTGGCGCCGGTCTGCTGCTGGCGCTCGGCGACGGTCTCGCAGGCGCTGCCGTACTGCGCGACGACCTCGTCCATCATCGTGTTGGGGTCCAGCGACGGGTCGGGGCCGTACGCGCCGACGTTCATCACCACCCCGGGCGTGCTCCACGTGGTGTTGAACAGGTCGATGTCGAACGAGGCGATCACCTGCGGCCAGGGGTTGCCGGCGCGGGTGCTGGGCGCGGTGTCGATCGAGGTCCACTCGACGGGCACATCGATGGAGAACAGCCCGGTGTCGTCGACGACGGTCGAATAGCCGCTGTAGGGGGTGTCGTCGACCGGCACCGTCATCTCCGGCGGCGGGAGGTCCTCGACTGCCATCTCGTCGGTGCCGCCCATGACGTCGGTCATCTCGGTGGCGGTGGCCTCGGTGCCCGTGAAGAACTCGTCCTCGAACGGCGAGGTCTCGTCCTCCGTGGGTTCCTCCGTGGTCGGCTCCTCGGTCGGCGTCGGCTCCTCGGTCGTCGGCTCCGGCGTGGGCGTCGGCTCCTCGGTCGTGGGCTCCGGCGTCGGCGTCGGCTCCGAGGTGGCCGCGTCCGCGGTGACGGTCGGCGGCGTGGGCGTTGCCACGGACCCCGACCCGCCGCATGCGGCGGCGAGCAACGACCCCAGCACGACAGCCCCAAACCCCCGAGACAATGGCATGGCGCAGGATAGCCTCGGGTCTGGTAGGGCTGAGCTGGGAGCGCTACGTGAGGCTGTTCGACGCAGGGCTGCGGGAGGACCGCCCGGTGGTCGTCCACGACCGCGTGTGGACCGCCGCGAACGCGATCACCTTCGCGCGCCTGTTGGGGCTCCCGCTGTTCGCGTGGCTGCTGCTGGGGCAGGACGAGCCCGGCCTGGCCTTCGCGGTGCTCGTCGTCGTGGCCACGACCGACTGGATCGACGGCTACGTGGCGCGCCGCTTCGACCAGGTCACCCGGCTCGGCCGCACGTTGGATCCCGTGGTCGACCGGGCGCTCCTGGCCACGGCCGGGATCTGCATGGCGATCGCCGGGATCCTGCCGTGGTGGATCCTCTTGGCGATCGTGCTGCGGGATGTCGTGCTCCTGCTCACCTACGCGATCCTGTTCCGCCGCGTGCCCGACATCGCCGTCACCCGAGTCGGCAAGTTCGCCACCGCCTGCCTGCTGGTGGGCATCCCGTCGTTCCTGGTCGCGGTGGTCGACTGGCCCGGGCAAGGCCTCGCCGTCGTCGTCGCTTGGGTCTTCACGCTGCCGGGCCTGGTGGCGTACTACGTCGCCGGCTGGCAGTACGTCCGCGCAGCCCTCCGGCTGCGGGCCGGGCAGCCGCTAGCATCCGCGCCGTGACGAACCCCGCCGACCTTCGCTACACCGAGGAGCACGAGTGGACGCGCGCCGACGGCGGCCGCGTCACCGTGGGCATCACGCAGTACGCGCAGGACGCGCTGGGCGACGTGGTCTACGTCGACCTGCCCGCCACGGGCACCCGGGTCGAGCACGGTCAGCCCTTCGGCGAGGTCGAGTCGACCAAGAGCGTCTCGGACCTCTACGCACCGCTCTCCGGCACGATCGTCGAGCGCAACGAGAGCGCTGGAGTCCAGCCCCGAGCTGGTCAACAGCGACCCCTACGGCGACGGCTGGATGGTCGTGATCGAGGCGGACGACGCAGCGGCCGCGGACGGCCTGCTCGACGCGGCCGAGCTACGAGAAGCTGACGGCGTCGTCCTAGGCTGAGCGAGGATCCGTTCACGGGGGGTGGCTCGGGTAGCATCGCGCCGCCCGTCAGACCTCGAGGTGGACACGCCGCCAGTCGACGTGGGAGAGACGATGTACTGCACGCACTGCGGTCACGAGAACCCCGCAGGCGCGAACTTCTGCGGCAACTGCGGCCGGCCGCTGCGCAGCACTGGGCGACACCGACCACGGGGGCGCTGCGCTTCGACGAGTCGCCGAGCCCGTCGATCCCGCGGACGCCGGCGTCGACACCACCGAGCTGGAGCCGGGCACCGCGCTGCTGGTCGGCGTCCGCGGCCCCAACCGCGGGCGCGCGCTTCCTGCTCGACCGCGACGTCGTGACCGTCGGGCGCCACCCTGACAGCGACATCTTCCTCGACGACATCACGGTGTCCCGCCGCCACGCGCGAGTTCCGCCGCGACGCCGACCGGCTTCTGGGTGCACGACGTCGGCAGCCTCAACGGCACCTACGTCAACGGCGAGCGCGCCGACGACCAGCTGCTCGAGACCGGCGACGAGGTCCAGATCGGCAAGTTCAAGCTGGTCGCCTTCGTCGCGGAGCAGCCGGGCTGATGGCGCTGCCAGACCCACGTAGGGCGCGGGGGGAGCCGACGGGTTCACGATCGGTGAGGTCCTCAACCAGCTCAAGGAAGAGTTCGAGGACATCACGATCTCCAAGATCCGCTTCCTGGAGAGCGAGGGGCTGATCTATCCCGACCGCACCGAGTCGGGCTACCGCAAGTTCACCGAGGACGACGTCGACCGGCTGCGGTTCATCCTCACCGCGCAGCGCGACCACTACCTGCCGCTGAAGGTCATCCGCGAGCAGCTCGAGCGCCTCGACGCCGGCGACCCGCCGACGCCCGGCGCGCCGACCCCGTCGCCCAGCGCGACGCCGAGCCGGCGCGTGCCGACGGACGCGCGCCGCGCGAGATCGCCCAGGTGCTCGAGGCGGCCGTCTGCCGACGAGACGCTCGCTGCTGGACGAGCCCGCCGCAGCAGGTCGCGCTGAACCTGCGCGAGTTCTGCGACGCGACGGGGCTGGACGCTCGCCGAGGTCCGGGCGCTGCGCGACTACGGGATCATCGGCGACCGCGGCGACGCGGGGGCGCCCGTTCGACGGCGACGACCTGCTGGCGGCGCGCGCCGCGCGCGACCTGCTCAACCTGGGTCTCGAGCCGCGCCACCTGCGCATGTACCGGCAGTTCGTCGACCGCGAGCTCGCCCTGTTCGAGCAGCTCGTCACGCCGCTGCTGCGCCAGCGCAACCCCGAGGCACGCCGGCAGGCGACGCGCGCAGCTGGACAAGCTCGCGACGCTGACCGACCGCATGAAGCGCTCGCTGCTGGCGCGGGCGCTGCGCGGCTACGTCCACGGCGGGTGAGGGTCGCTCCTCTGCTGGTCGTGGTGCTGGCAGGGGCCCCGTGGGCAGCCTCGGCGCAGACCTTGTCGCCTACCGGTGCGTCGGGACCGTCCGGCCCCTCGGGCGCGTCGCCGCCCACCGGCGCGTCGGGAGCGTCGGGTCCCTCGGGCGCGACGCCGCCGGCCGCCGCGCCGGAGCCGCCGCAGGGAGACGGGATCGGGCTGCCGGCGCTCGACCTCGCGATCCCCGAACCGCCGCAGGTGTCGGCGACCGGCTGGGTGCTCTACGAGCCCGCCGAGGACGCGGTCCTGGGGGGCAACGCGGAGGACGTCGGCCGGCCCATGGCTTCCACCACGAAGATCATGACCGTGCTGCTGGCGCTGGAGGCGCGGCACGACGGCCGCGTCGGCCCAGAGGTCTTGGTCAGCGCGCACGCGGTCGAGGTCGGCGCCAGCCCGGGTGCGGCCACGCTGGACCTCGTCGAGGGCGAGCGGACACGCATGCGCAGCTCCTGGCCGCGCTGATCCTGCGTCAGGGCAACGACGCGCGCAGTGGCGGTGGCCGAGCACGTCGCGGGCAGCGAGGAGGCGTTCGTCGAGCAGATGAACGAGCGTGCCGCGAGCTGGGCATGAGCGACACCAACTTCATCAACGCCACCGGCCTCACCGACGACGAGGGCCACCACGCCAGCGCCGCTGGACCTCGCGCGGCTGGCCGACGTCGCGCTGCAGCAACCCCGACTTCGCGAGCTGGGCCGGGTCGGCCTCGCTGGAGCGTGACGGACTTCGGCGCGCTGGACAGCCGCAACCTCCTGCTGGGCGCGTTCGCAGGCGCGACCGGGGTGAAGACCGGCTTCACGGCCCTTGCGGGCAACTGCCTGGTCGCCAGCGCCAGACGCGACGGCCGGGTGCTCTTCGCGGTGGTGCTGGGCAGCGAGCGACTCCTTCACCGACGCGAGCGCCCTGCTCGACTACGGCTTCGCAACGTCGGGCGCGGCCCGTGGCCTTGGCCGCGGCGGCAGCCGCCGGCACCTACCGCTGGAGCGGGGCCGAGCGTCCCTGGTGGCCGGCGGCGACCTGACCCGCACGGTCCCGGCCGCCGCCGAAGTGACGCACCCGGCGCTGGCCTGGAGCCGGCGATCCCACGCCCGGTCACGGCTGGCACGGTGCTGGGCCACGCCGAGCTGCTGGTCGGCGGCCAGGTGGTCGAACCGCGTCGACCTGGTCGCGGCATCCGGGGTGCCGCGCGGCCGAGCCCCCCACCGGGATCCGCGCGACGGCGGCCACCGTCGGCGGCCTGGTGGCCGACGCGCTGCGCGTGTTCGCGCGCCTGCTCCCGTGGACCAGGCCGCGACGACGTCCTGACCTGACGAGAGCTGGCGTGTACCCGCCCGGTCGCGACCCAACTACACTCGCGCTCGAGGAGCGCTTCCCCGTCGACAAGGAGCGTACCGTGATCGAGCTGGAGCTGGTGGGCGTGCGGGTGGAGCTGCCCCACAACCAGCCGATCGTGCTGCTCAAGGAACGCGACGGTGAGCGGTTCCTGCCGATCTGGATCGGCGCGGTGGAGGCCACCTCCATCGCGTTCGCGCTGTCAGGGCGTGGCACCGCACGGCCGATGACCCACGACCTCATGCAAGGACCTTCTGGAGGGCTTGCGGATCTCCGTCGACCGCATCGTGGTCACCGAGCTCCGCGACGGCACGTTCTACGCCGAGATCCAGATGACCGCAGGACGGCGAGGCAGATCGTGGTCTCCTCCCGGCCTTCCGACGCGATCGCGCTTGGCGGTGCGCGCCACGGTCCCGATCTTCGCCGACGAGGCCGTCCTCTCGGAAGCGGGCATCGACATCGACGACGACGACGAGCAGGCGAAGTCGAGCAGCTTCAAGGAGTTCATCGACACCGTGACGCCGGAAGACTTCGCGTAGCGGATGCTTGACGTCCCGCGCCCGGCGCCAGTAGCGTGCGCCGGTACGACACGTCGGTACGTTCCGGCTCTGGATGTCGAGACGTGGCCGAAGGAGACCGATGGCGCGCGGAACCGCTACTTCCGTGACATCCCGCTGCCGGGCCTGGAGGACGGGCCCAGCGGCTATCGCGGGCCCAGGTCTGCCAAGATCGTCGGGATCTCCTACCGCCAGCTCGACCACTGGACCACGACGGGACTGGTCCGCGCCGTCGGTGCGCGACGCCGACGGGTCGGGCTCGCAGCGGCTCTACAGCTTCGAGGACATCGTCCAGCTCAAGGTCATCAAGAGCTGCTCGACGCCGGCGTCAGCCTGCAGCGCATCCGCCGCGCGCTGGACTTCGTGCGCGACCGCGGCCTGGACCTGCGCAAGGTGACGCTGCTGTCCGACAGCGCGCGCAAGGTCTACGCGCTCGACGACACCCAGCAGGTCATCGACCTGCTGCAGCGCGGGCAGGGCGTCTTCGCGATCGCGGTGATGCCGGTCGTGGCGGAGCTCGAGGCCGACGTGCGGGCGCTCTCGGCGGAGCGCGCCTCGCCGCCGGTCGTGCGCCCGCTCCACCAGGAGCACGCGGTCTAGCAGCGCCTGCGGCCCGCAGGAGGCGCTCAGAGTCACCGCCTTGCCCGAGGGCCACACGATCCTGCGCTACGCCCGGCTGCACCAGGCCGCCTTCGTGCAGCGCCGGCTGACCTGCTGGTCGCCCCAGGGTCGCTTCGCACAGGGGGCGGCGCGCCTCGACGGGCAGGTGCTGCAACGCGTCGAAGTCCGCGGCAAGCACCTGTGGTACCGCTTCGAGACCGAGATCCTGCACATCCACCTCGGCCTGATCGGCAAGTTCGCGACCTACCCCGCTGCCACGGCGCGCCCGCCCACGGCCGGCACGCGTCTGGCGTGGCGCTCCGACGGCGACGACGCGCAGGTGCTCTACCTCTACGGCGCCATCGTGGTCGACCTCGTCCTGCCGGGCGAGGTGACGGCCGTCAAGCGCGAGCTGGGCCCCGACCCGCTGCACCCCCGCGCCGACCCCGAGCGCTTCCTCGACGGGCTCCGCCGCCGCTCCGTCCCGATCGGCCAGGCCCTGCTCGACCAGCGCCTGATCGCGGGCCTCGGCAACGCCTACCGCGCCGAGCTGCTCTTCCTCGCCCGCATCAACCCCGCGACGCCCGCGCGCGAGCTGACCTCTGGCCAGGCGCAGCAGCTGTGGGACCTCGCCGTCCGGGAGCTGCGGGCGGGCGCCCGCACCGGCCGCATCGCCACCGTGCTGCGCAACGGGCGCCGTGTCCGGACCGGCGACCCCCTCGACCGCCGCTACGCCTACCGCCGCGCCGGCCGCCCCTGCCTGGTGTGCGGCACCCCCATCGAGTCCTACCCGCTGGGTGGCCGCCGCATCTCCCACTGCCCGGTCTGCCAGGCCGCCTAGTCTTTCGCACCAATGGCAGTCATCGCTCCCTACGGGTCTTGGGCTTCACCGATCACCGCGGAGCTGCTGGTCGAGAAGGCCGTGCAGCTCAGCGGGGTGCAGGTCGACGGCGACACCGTGTACTGGGTGGAGGGGCGCCCGGCCGAGGGCGGGCGCCAGGCGCTCGTGCGCCGCCTGCCCGACGGCTCGACCGAGGACGTCCTCCCGCCGGACGGCAACGCGCGCACGCTCGTGCACGAGTACGGCGGCCGCTCCTACGCCGTCCGCGACGGGGTCGTGGTGTTCGCGAGCTTCGCCGACCAGCGCCTGTGGCGGCTCGACCCGGGCGCCTCCGAGCCGGTCGCGCTCACCGCGGAACCGCCGACGCCCCGCGGGGTGCGCTTCGGTGACCTCGAGCTCACCCCCGACGGGCGCTTCGTCCTCGCCGTCCGGGAGCGCCACCTCGGCAGCAGCGCGACCGACGTCGTCAACGACGTCGTCGCCGTGCCCATCGGTGGCGGCGAGCCCGTGGTGCTCGCCGAAGGGCACGACTTCTACGCCGCACCGCGCATCGCACCGGCGGGCGACCGCATCTGCTGGTTGTCCTGGGACCACCCGAACATGCCCTGGGACGGCACCGAGCTGTTCACCGCGCCGTTCCAGGACGGCGCGCGCCACGGTGAGCCGACGCACCTCGCCGGAGGCCCAGAGGAGTCCGTGAGCCGGCCGCGCTGGTCGCCTGAGGGCCGCCTGCACTTCGCCTCCGACCGCAGCGGCTGGTGGAACCTCTACCGCGAAGGCGACGACCAGCCGCTGCACCGTGCGGACGCGGAGTTCAGCGGCCCCGACTGGTGGCTGGGGGCGTCGAGCTACGCCTTCCTGCCCGACGGGCGCGTCGTCGCCGCCTACGCAGAGGGCGGCCGCACCCGGCTGGCGGTGCTGGATGGGCAGGGGCTGCAGCCCGTCGCGATCGCGTGGACGTCCCTGGGCAACGTGCAGCCGTGCGCTGCGGGCATCGTCGCGATCGCGGCCTCGCCCACGGACCCCGACGCGGTCGTGCGGGTCGCGGTCCCCGACGGCGCGATCGACGTCCTGCGCGCCTCGCGCACCCTCTCCGTCGACCCCTCCTGGATCAGCGTGGCGGAGCCGATCACGTTCGCCACCGAGGACGGGCTGGAGGCGCACGCGTTCTGGTACCCGCCGGTCAACCCCGACCACGCCGCGCCTGCGGGGGAGCTTCCACCCCTGATGGTGATGTCGCACGGCGGCCCAACGGGCAACACCCCGACCACGCTCGACCTCGAGCTGCAGTTCTGGACCAGCCGCGGGTTCGCGGTCGTCGATGTGGACTACGGCGGCAGCAGCGGCTACGGCCGCGCCTACCGCGAGCGCCTCAAGGACCGCTGGGGGATCGTCGACGTCGACGACTGCGTCAACGCCGCGCGCTGGCTGGCCGAGCAGGGACGGGTCGACGGCGACCGCATGGTGATCCGCGGTGGCTCCGCGGGCGGGTGGACGACCCTGGCTGCCCTCACGTTCCGCGACACCTTCGCCGCCGGGGCCAGCTACTTCGGCGTCGCGGACGCGGAGGCGCTGGCGCTGGACACCCACAAGTTCGAGAGCCGCTACCTCGACGGGTTGATCGGGCCCTACCCGCAGGCGCGCGACGTCTACCGGGAGCGCTCGCCGATCCACCACACCGACCAGCTCTCCACGCCGATGATCCTGTTCCAGGGCCTGGAGGACATGGTCGTGCCGGCGGCCCAGTCGGAGATGATGGCCGAGGCGCTGCGCGCCAAGGGCGTCCCGTTCGCGTACCTCGCGTACGAGGGTGAGCAGCACGGCTTCCGCAAGGCCGAGACCATCATCCGCTCCGCGCAGGCCGAGCTCGCGTTCTACGGCCGCGTCCTGGGCTTCACCCCCGCGGGCGACCTGCCCCC
The DNA here is from genome assembly GCA_963829805.1 of Euzebyaceae bacterium. Taxonomy (GTDB): domain Bacteria; phylum Actinomycetota; class Nitriliruptoria; order Euzebyales; family Egibacteraceae; genus CAWHJR01. Next base: position 3,541,355 of record CAWHJR010000002.1, on the reverse strand, counting down.
GATCCCGCTGGAGAACGCCGATGCCCTCGCCTGAGCGGCGCGCCACCCTCGACGACGTCGAGCGCTTCACCGAGCGCCACATCGGCCCGCGCCCCGCCGACGTGGAGCGCATGCTCGAGGTCGTCGGCTACCCCTCGCTGGACGCGCTGGTGGACGCGGCCGTGCCCAAGGACATCCGGCTGGACCGCGACATGGCCCTCCCGGACGCCGGCACCGAGACCGACGTCCTGGCCGAGCTGCGCGGCCTGGCCGGCCGCAACCAGCCGCTGGTCAGCATGATCGGGCTGGGCTACAGCGACACCGTCACACCGGCCGTCATCCGGCGCGTGTGCCTGGAGTCGCCGTCGTGGTACACGGCCTACACGCCCTACCAGCCCGAGATCAGCCAGGGTCGCCTCGAGGCCCTGCTGAACTTCCAGACGCTCGTCGCGGACCTCACGGGGCTGCCGATCGCGAACGCGTCGCTGCTGGACGAGGCCACCGCCGCCGCCGAGGCGCTGGCGATCGCCTCGCGCACCCACCCGGGCGCGTGGGTCGTCGACACGCGCTGCTGGCCGCAGACCGTGGCGGTCGTCCGCACCCGCGCGGAACCGCTGGGCATCCCGGTCCACGTCGTCGACGTGGTCGGCGGGGAGCTGCCCGAGGGCGACCTCGCCGGGGTGCTGGTCCAGGACCCTGCCGACGGCGGCGCCGTGCGCGACCTGTCCGGGCTCGTCGGGCGCGTGCACGAGCGCGGTGCCCTGGCGATCGTGGCGACCGACCTGCTGGCCTGCACGCTGGTCGTCCCACCGGGGGAGCAGGGGGCCGACATCGCGGTCGGCAGCGCCCAGCGCTTCGGGGTCCCGCTCGGCTTCGGCGGGCCGCACGCGGGCTTCATCGCGGTGCGCGAGGGGCTCGCGCGCACGCTCCCGGGCCGCCTCGTGGGCGTGTCGGTCGACGCCGACGGCCACCCCGCGTACCGGTTGGCCCTGCAGACCCGCGAGCAGCACATCCGCCGCGAGAAGGCCACCAGCAACATCTGCACCGCCCAGGTCCTGCTGGCGGTCGTGGCCGCGATGTACGCCAGCTACCACGGCCCCGAGGGGCTGCGCCGCATCGCCGGCCGCGTGCACCGCCACGCGGTGGTCCTGCGCGAGGGCCTGCGCCTCGGCGGGGTGGCCGTCGCGGACGGGCCGATCTTCGACACCGTCACGGCGACCGGGGTCGAAGCCGATGTGGTGGTCGCCGCCGCGCGTGACCGCGGGATCAACCTGCGGCGCGTCGACGCGGGCACGGTGGTGATCGCCTGCGACGAGGTCACCCGCCCGGCCCACCTGGAGGCTGTCTGGGAGGCGTTCGGCGTCGAGACCGAGGACGCCGCCGGCCTGGACGCCACGACACCCGACGACCACGGCCCCGGCCGCACCAGCGCGTACCTGCAGCACCCCGTCTTCCACGAGCACCGCTCCGAGACCGCCATGCTGCGCTACCTGCGCGAGCTCGCCGACCACGACATCGCGCTGGACCGCTCCTCGATCCCGCTGGGCTCCTGCACGATGAAGCTCAACGCGGCGACCGAGATGGAGCCGATCTCGATGCCGGGCTTCGCCGCGCTGCACCCCTTCGCGCCGGCCGACCAGGCGCAGGGCTACCTCCGGTTGATCGCCGACCTGGAGTCGTGGCTCGCCGAGATCACGGGCTACGACGCGGTCTCGCTGCAGCCCAACGCCGGCTCGCAGGGCGAGCTGGCCGGGCTCCTCGCCGTGCGCGGCTACCACGCGGCCCGCGGCGACACCGGCCGCGACGTCTGCGTGATCCCGTCCAGCGCGCATGGCACCAACGCGGCCAGCGCGGCGATGGCCGGCATGCGCGTGGCCGTCGTGAAGGTGCGCGAGGACGGCGATGTCGACCTCGACGACCTGCGCGCGGTGCTCGCCAAGCACGAGGGCCGCGTCGCGGTCGCGATGGTCACCTACCCGTCGACGCACGGGATCTTCGAGACCGGCATCCGCGAGCTGTGCGACCTCGTGCACGCGGCCGGCGGGCAGGTCTACGTCGACGGCGCGAACCTCAACGCACTCGTCGGGCTGGCCCGGCCCGGCGACTTCGGCGGCGACGTCAGCCACCTCAACCTCCACAAGACCTTCTGCATCCCGCACGGCGGCGGCGGGCCGGGGATCGGCCCGGTGGCGGTCAAGGCGCACCTGGCCGCCTACCTGCCCGGCCACCCGCTGGTTGCGGAGCTGGGCGACGGCGGCGCGGTGTCGGCGGCACCCTACGGCTCGGCCGGCGTGCTGCCCATCTCCTGGGCCTACGTGCGGCTGATGGGTCCCGACGGGCTGACCTCGGCGACGCAGCACGCGATCCTCGCGGCCAACTACGTGGCGACGCGCCTCGCCCCGCACTTCCCCGTGCTGTTCACCGGCGAGCAGGGCCTGGTCGCCCACGAGTGCATCATCGACCTGCGCCCGGTCGCCAAGCAGACCGGCATCGACGCCGAGGACGTCGCCAAGCGCCTCGCCGACCACGGCATCCACGGGCCCACGATGAGCTTCCCGGTCGCCGGCACGCTGATGATCGAGCCCACGGAGTCCGAGGACGCGGCCGAGCTCGACCGCTTCATCGACGCCATGCTCTCGGTCAAGGCCGAGATCGACCGCGTCGCCTCAGGCGAGTGGCCGCGCGACGACAACCCGCTGGTCATGGCTCCCCACCCCGCCCGCATGGTCACGGGCGACGACTGGCCGCACCCCTACACCCGCGAGCAGGCCGCCTACCCCACCCCCGCGACACGCGCCCGCAAGCTGTACTGGCCGCCGGTGCGCCGCATCGAGGGCGCCTACGGCGACCGCAACCTGCTGTGCACCTGCCCGCCCCCCGAGGCCTTCGAGGACTAGCGCGTCACGGCGTGCGGCGCTCCAGCCACGCCAGCAGCGTGCGCACGCCGAAGCCGGTGCCGCCGGCGGGCAGGTAGTGCACCCGCCTCGCGCTTCGTCGCAGGAACGCCGGGCCGGCGATGTCCAGGTGCGCCCACGGGATGTCGCCGACGAACCGGCTGCAGGAACAGCCCGGCGGTGATGCTGCCGCGCGCCGGCGCCGTCGCCGGTGTTGTTGATGTCCGCGACGGGGGTGTCGAGGAGCGCGTTCGAGGTCGGCCACAGGGGCAGCCGCCACAGGGCTCGCCCGCGACCTGGCCTGCGGCCGCGAGCGCGTCGGCCAGGTCGTCGTCGTTGCCCATGAGCGGCCGCGGCGTGCGCGCCGAGGCCTGGATCGCCGTGCCGGTCAGCGTGGCGAGGTCGACGATCGCGTCGGGCTCCTGCGTCGGCCCCGTAGGCCAGTGCGTCGGCCAGGACCAGGCGGCCCTCGGCGTCGGTGTCGAGCACCTCGACGGTCGTGCCCGCCGTGGATCGTGATGATGTCGCCGGGGCGCTGCGCATCCGCGCCGGGCATGTTCTCGGCCAGAGCGCAGCAGCCCGGTCACCTCGAGTGCGCACGTCCAGGTCGCCCAGGGCCGACACGTCGCCGCGACCGCCGCCGCGCCGGCCATGTCGGACTTCATCGTGTTCATGCTCGGGCCGCGCTTGAGGCTCAGCCCGCCGGTGTCGAACGTGATGCCCTTGCCGACCAGCACGACGTGGCCCAGCGGGTTCTCGGGGCGGTAGCGGATCTCCACCAGCCGCGGCGGCGCGTCGGAGCCCCGGCCCACGGCGAGCATCCCGCCGAAGCCCCCTCGGCCAGCGCGGCCTCGTCGCGGATCGCCGACCTCGCAGTCGGCGGGCAGCGCAGCTCGGCGATCGCTTCGGCCAGCTCCGCCGGGCGCTTGCGGTCCGGCGGCAGGTTGACCAGGTCGCGCGCGGCGATCGTCGCGCGCGCGTAGACCTCGGCGCGGCGCCAGGGCGGCGCGCGGCCTGCGGCAGCACGGCCGAGGGCACCAGGATCGACGACCTCGCGCAGCGCCGCGGGCTCCGTCGTCGGTGCGGAAGCGCCGGTCGGCGTACGCGCCGAGGTGGAAGCCCTCGGCGACCGCGCCGACGGCTCCGGCGAGCGGCGTGCACCTGCGCCAGGGTCGTGGCGATGCGCGCGACCTTCGCCGCGGCGCGCGCGGCGACGCCGGCCGCACGCCGCAGCCGCGTCGGGTCGGTGGCGTCCATGCGCCCCAGCCCGACCAGCAGCACGCCGCCGGTGCGCAGTCCCGGCGTCGCCAGCATGCAGGGTCTGCCCGATGTCGCCGCGGAACGTCGCGGTCACCGGGAAGCCGTCGAGCCCCAGGCGACGAGAGGGCCTGCGCCGCGCCGGGCCCCTCGATGCCGCCCTTGAACACCGGCACGACCAGCAGGTCGGCGTCAACGTCCAGCGGCTCGGCCGCCGCGGCCCTGACTGTGAGCATCAGTCGAGCACGCGCTTGTTGCTTCCCGTCTCGCCGTCCATGTCGTACAGCAGCGGCACGCCGGTGGCGATCTCCAGGCCCGGGATCTCCTCGTCGCGAAAGCCCGTCGAGCTCCTTGCAGATCGCGCGCAGCGAGTTGCCGTGCGCCGCGACCATCACGACCGCGTCGCCCTGCGCGTGCGGGCACGACCTCGGCGCGGAAGTAGGGGAGCGCGCGGTCGCCGGTGTCCTTCAGGCTCTCGCCGGCCGGGCGGCGGGATGTCGTAGCCGCGGCGCCAGCAGTGGACCTGCTCGGCGCCGAACTCCTCCCGCGCTCTGGTCCTTGTCGCGGCCGGTGAGGCCGCCGTAGAAGCGCTCGTTGAGCTCCCAGGCCTCCACCTGCTCGAGGTCCTGCTGGCCCAGCGCGTCCAGCACGATGCGGCCGGTGTCGATGGCACGGCGCAGCTCGGAGGTGAACGCGCGGTCGACGCGGATGCCGCGCGCCGGCCAGCCGCTCGCCGGCGCCTTCTGGGCCTCGGCCCGGCCCTTGTCTCGACAGCGGGATGTCGACCCAGCCCGTGAAGCGGTTCTCGGCGTTCCAGGTCGACTGGCCGTGGCGGATCAGGATCAGCGTGCCCATCGCTGCCGACGCTAGCAGGCGTCCGGGAGGGTAGTTGCCAGCAGACCTACGGTAGCGTAGGTTACGGTTACGTAGCCGTTCGAGGAGGACGCTTGTGACGCTGAACGACACCGACGTGCTCATGGAGCTCGAGCCGGTCGCCGAGGAGCTGCTCAACCGCCACCTGTCCGTGGCTGAGGAGTGGTTCCCGCACCTTTACGTGCCGTGGTCCCAGGGCCGCGACTTCGACGCAGACCCGTGGACGCCCGACCAGCCGCGCCTCACCGGCGTCGCGCGCACGGCGTTCCTCGTCAACCTGCTCACCGAGGACAACCTCCCGAGCTACCACCGCGAGATCTACCGCCTGTTCGACCGCAGCGACTCGCCGTGGCGCAACTGGGTTCACCGCTGGACCGCCGAGGAGGGCCGGCACGCGATCGTGCTGCGCGACTACCTCACGGTCACGCGCAACCTCGACCCGGTCGACCTCGAGCGGCGCCGCATGGCCCACACCGAGCACGGCTACGACTCGGGCGGCAAGGACTCCCTGCACGGCATGGCCTACGTGTCGTTCCAGGAGCTGGCCACGCGCGTCGCGCACCGCAACACCGGCCGCTACTCGCAGGACCCCGTCGCCGACCGCATCATGGCGCGCATCTCGGCCGACGAGAACCTCCACATGGTCTTCTACCGCGACGTCCTGCAGGCGGGGCTGGAGGCCTTCCCGTCCGAGGCGATGATCGCCATCGTCGACGAGGTGCTCGGCTTCCAGATGCCCGGCGCCGACATGGAGGGCTTCGGCCAGATGGCCCTGGAGATCGCGTCGGCCGGCATCTACGACCTGCGCAGCCACCACGACGACGTGCTCTGGCCGCTGCTGCGCAAGTGGGGCGTGTTCGAGCGCGAAGGGCTGTCCGCCGAGGCGGAGCAGCGGCGCCAGGACCTCTCGAAGTTCCTGGGCCGCCTGGACCGCCTGGCCACGCGCATGCAGGCCCAGCGCGAGCGCGAGCAGATCCCCGCCTGAGACCTCTCAGCTCTTGGGGATGTCCAGCATGGTCATCGGGTCGGGCGGCAGCTTCGAGAGCCCCAGGTAGGCCAGCGCGGTGACGTGCATCGCGACCGCTTCCTTCGACGGGGAGCGGGTCTCGGCCCACCAGGCCCCGATCGACGCGATCATGCCGACCAGCCCGTGCGCGTAGATCGGGGCTGCCTTGCGATCCAGGCCGGTGCGCTGGAAGAACGCGGTGAGGACCTCCTCGGCCTTGTCCGCGACGTCCGACAGCAGCCCGGCGTACCCGCCCCCGTGGCTGCTCGGCGAGTCGCGAGTCAGGACCCGGAACCCGTCGTGATCGGCCTCGATGTACTCCAGGAACGCCATCGCGCTGCCGTGCAGCTGCTCGCGGGCGCTGCGCTCCGGGGTGATGCGGGCGGTGAGCATCTCCAGCAGCCGGGCTGACTCGCGGTCCACGACCACCGCGTAGATGCCCTCCTTGCCGCCGAAGTGCTCGTAGAGGATCGGCTTGGAGACCTTCGCGCGGGCGGCGATCTCCTCGACGCTGGCGCCGTCGTAGCCCAGCTCGGCGAACACCGACTTGGCGACCTCGACCAACTGGTTGCGCCGTTCTGACGCAGTCATCCGGCGGTCGCCCATCGCCGGATGACCGTAGCACTACGCTCGGTGACCGGCCGGTCCGGTCATCGTCTGAGGAGGTTTGGTGCGGCAGGGGCAGCGGGTCGCGTGGCTGGCGGGACTCCTCTGGCTCGCGGCCGCGTGCAACGCCTCCCCTGGGACGATCGCGACGGTGGCGCCCACGGCCGAACCGACCGTCGCCCCGACGGCCGTCGTGACGGAGCCGACCGCCGCGGCCACCCAGCCCGCCACCACGCCGCCGGCGGCCGCCACCAGCCCACCGGTGACGGGCGGCGCGACCACCACCCCGGCGCCCGCGGTCACCGGCCCGATCGACTTCGGGCAGGTCCGGGTGGCGTTGGAGCACGTCGCGGACCTCGAAGCCCCGACCGCGATCGCGATCCGCCCCGGCGAGGAGACGCTGTACGTCGCGGAGCGGGCGGGGCGCGTCGTGCCGCTCCGGGGCGGCGTCGTGGGGGCGCCGGTCCTCGACATCACCGCGCGCACGGTGACCGCGGGCGAGCAGGGACTGCTGGGGCTGGCCTGGTCGCCCGACGGCGGCACGCTCTACGTCTCCTCCAGCGACACCGACGGTGCCAGCCGCGTGGAGGCCTACGTCGTGGAGGACGACGGCAGGCTGCGCCAGCCCGAACTCGTCCTGCGCGTCGACCAACCCCCCGCGCGCAACCACAAGGGGGGCAACATCGTCTTCGGCCCGGACGGCCATCTCTGGTTCGGGCTGGGTGACGGCGGGGGCGCGAACGACGTGTTCGGCAACGGCCAGGATCCGACCCAGCTGCTGTCGACGATGGTGCGCATCGCACCCGCGGGTTGCGACGGCTGCATCCCGGCCGGCGGCCAGACCTACCAGATCCCGCCGGACAACCCCTACGCGCGCGGCGGCAGCGGCCGCCCGGAGGTGTGGGCGTACGGGCTGCGCAACCCCTGGCGCTTCAGCTTCGACCGCGGCACGGGCGACCTGTGGATCGGCGACGTCGGCCAGTACGAGGTCGAGGAGATCGATCTGATGGTCGCCGGGCGCCCCGGCGGCGCGAACTTCGGCTGGCCGGTGTTCGAGGGCGACGATCCGTTCAACGGCGATCCGCAGCCACCCGACTACGTCGCCCCGGTCCACACCTACGGTCACGAGCGCGGCGGCTGCGCGGTCACGGGCGGCTTCGTCTACCGCGGGACGGCGATCCCCGCGCTGCAGGGGGCCTACCTCTACGCGGACTACTGCGACGGCCGCGTGTTCGCGCTCGACCTCGACCGCGCAACGGGCGAGGTGCGCACCGACTACCCCCTCGGCCCGTCGCTGTCCGACCTCGTCTCCTTCGCCGAGGACGCCGCCGGCGAGCTCTACCTGCTGTCCCTGACCGGCCAGATCTCCCGCCTGGTGCCGACCGGCTGAGCCCGGCATCGACGATCGGACCACCGTCCATGATCCACCGCACCCTCCCGCTCCTCCTCGCGCTGCTGCTCGTCCCGCTGGCACCGACCGCGGCGCAGACGGTCGACCGGCGCATCGGCGCCACCGCCGACCCGGTCGCAGCTGCGATCGCGATCAGCCAGGCCACGTTCGGGGCGGGTGAGGCCGACCGCGTGCTGTTGGGACGGGCCGACGTGTTCGCCGACAACCTCGCGGGTGCGCCGCTGACCGCGGTGGGGCCGCTGCTGCTGACCGCGGGTGGTGGCGGCGCGGCGCTCTCGGCAGGGGTCGCGGACGAGGCCGTCCGCGCGGCGGGGGAGCCGGTCGCCTGCCTCGAGCAAGGTGACCTGGCCACCGCCCAGGTGCTCGTGCTCGGCGGGTCGGAGGCGGTGTCGGAGCAGGCAGCCGGGGTGCTGGAGGACCGCGGCTTCTGCGTGGCCCGACTGGCGGGGGCCACCCGCGTCGAGACCGCGGTGGCCCTGGCAGAACATGTGCTGGCCATGGGCGGCGACGGATCGCGCGTGCTGCTGGCGCGCAGCGACGACTGGCCGGAGGCCGCGACCGGCGGGGCTGCGGCGGCACGCGCCGCCAACCCCGTGCTCGTCACCCCCGGCGACCAGCTCCACGCTGCGGTGGCCGCGTTCCTGGAGGAGCACCGGCCCGCCACGATCGTCCTTCTGGGCGGGACCGCCGCCCTCTCGCAGGCCGTCGAGGACGCCGCCGCCGCGTACGGCGAGGTCGCCCGCATCGTCGGAGCAGCGCGTGACGGCACCGCGGCCGGGATTGCCCGCGACCTCTTCCCCGACCCGCAGGGGGGTGTGGTCCTCGGTAACGGCTACGTGCCCGACGGCTGGGTGCACGCCCTGACCGCCGCCGCCCTGAGCAGCCGCGAGGGCGCGCCGGTGCTCTACGCCCAGCCCACGTCCCTCCCGCCCGACACCGCGGCGTACCTGCAGGAGCGCCCCAGCACGTACCGGGTCCTCGCGGGCCCGACGGAGCGGCTCGCCGAGTCCCTCTTCACCGCCACCGGCAGCGGCGGCGGCGACCTCGAGGGCGCGCAGGTTGCCCTCGAGCTGGTCGCGGAGCTCGACAGCCCGCTGGGCATGGCGCTGCGGCCCGACACCGGCGAGCTCTACGTGGCCGAGCAGGGCGGTCGCGTGCGGGTGCTCGGCCGGCCCGGCAACCCGACCGTGCTCGACCTCACCGACCTCACGCTCTCCGGTGGCGAGCAGGGCCTGCTCGGGATCACGTTCAGCCCGGACAGCCGGTTGTTCTTTGCGCACTTCACGAACAACAACGGGGAAGGCGAGCTCGCCGAGTTCGACGTGGGCGGGGAGATCGTCGCGAACAGCCGCCGGACCCTCATGACGATCCCCGACCCGGCCAACAACCACAACGGCGGCCACATCACGTTCGGGCCGGACGGGCTCCTCTACTTCGGGCTGGGCGACGGCGGTCGCCGTGACGACGTCTTCGACGAGGCTCAGAACACCGCCGGTGTCCTCGGGTCTCTGCTGCGGATCGACCCCTTGGGCGGCGATCCGTACGCGATCCCGGCCGGCAACCCGTTCCGCGACGGAGGCGGCGCGCCGGAGATCTACTCCTACGGGCTGCGCAATCCCTGGCGCTTCAGCTTCGACCGCGACACCGGGGACCTGTGGGTCGCCGACGTGGGCCAGGGCACGTGGGAGGAGGTCGACTACCTGCCGGAAGGCACCGGCGCCAACGCGAACTTCGGATGGAGCTTCTTCGAGGGCAGCCACCCGTTCTGCGGGCCGCGCTGCGGCGAGGACCCGCCCGCAACGCTGCTGCCGATCGCGGAGCACAGCCACGACGCCGGCTGGTGCTCGATCACCGGTGGCTTCGTCTACCGGGGTTCGGCGATCCCGGCGCTGCACGGCGCCTACGTGTATGGCGACCTGTGCCTGTCGGACCTGCAGGCGCTGACGCAGGAGGGCGGCAGCGTGACGTTCAGACGCGACCTGGGCGTCGCGGTCGGCTCGATCGTGTCGTTCGGTGAGGACGCCGCCGGCGAGCTCTATGCGATCTCCCTGAGCGGGCCGGTCTACAAGCTCGTGCAGGGCTGAGGAGGGTTCGGCGCGGCCGCTACGGTGGCGCTCGGCATGACCACGCGCCTGGTCCTCGACACGTCCAGCCTCACCTACCGGGCGTTCTTCGCCCTGCCGACCTCGATCCGGGGGACCGACGGGTTGCCGGTGAACGCGGTGCGGGGCTACCTCGACATGGTCGCCGCGGTCGTGACCGAGCTGCGCCCCGACGAGGTGCTGCACTGCACCGACGACGACTGGCGGCCCGCGGCGCGGGTCGCGGCCTACGACGGCTACAAGTCTCAGCGCCGCGAGGAGCCCGAGGGCCTGCCCGAGCAGTTCGGCCTCATCGGCCGCGTCCTCGACGCCCTGGGCGAGACCGTCGTCGACGCGCCGGGGTGGGAGGCCGATGACGCGATCGGGACGCTGGCCGCCGCGGCCGGGCCGGACGATCGCGTCGCGATCGTGACCGGCGACCGCGACCTCATCCAGCTGGTGCGCGACCCCGTGGTGCGGGTGCTCTTCACGGTCAGCGGCACCCGCAACCTGGCGACCTTCGACGAGGCCGGGGTGCGCGCCAAGTACGGCATCCCCGCCGCGCGCTACGCCGATTTCGCGATCCTGCGCGGCGACCCGTCCGACGGGCTGCCCGGCGTCCGCGGCGTGGGGGACAAGACCGCCCGCGACCTGGTCGGGCGCTTCGCCTCGCTCGACGAGCTGATCGCCGCGGCCCCGTCGCTGAGCGGGCGCGTGGGCACGGCGATCGCCTCCGCGGTGCCCTACCTGCGGGCGATGCAGGAGGTGGTGCCGGTGCAGCGCGCCGTGGAGCTGCGGTGGCACCACGGCACGCGTGATGACGCACGCGTCGCCGAGCTCGTCGAGGTCCACAAGCTGCACGGCTCGGTCGACCGCTACCGCGCGGCGCGGGACCTCGCGGTCGATGCGTAAGCAGGGGCTGCTGGTGAACGCGGCGTTCGTCGCGTTCGTCCTGCTCGTGGCGGCCTGCGGTGAGCCCGCGGTGGACGTGGCGCTCCCGGCCCGCGGCGACGGGCAGCGGGTGGCCGACCTGGCGGGGATCCTCGACGCGGGCGCGCTCGAGGAGCAGCTGGCCGCGGCCTCGGACGCGACCGGCCTGGACATCGTGGCGCTGACGTTCGAGACGCCGCAGGCCAGCTGTGGGGAGGCGTTCCGCGCCGGGGGCGCGGTCGTGGGCGCCTGGGAGGCCGACATCGCGGTGGTCGCGGTGGCGCGCCCGGGTGACTTCGCCGCCGCTGACGAGCCGCGGGAGCGCTGCGTCGGCCTGCGCCCGGCAGACGACTACGCCCTGCCGCGAGCCCTGCGTGAGGACATCGCCGAGGTGCTCGTGCCGCCGATCGCGGCGCGCAACGACTGGGATGGCGTCTTCGACGCGGCCGTCAGTCGCCTGGCCGAGGATCTGTGACCCTGGACGAGCTGCGCGAGCTGTGCGAAGCCGCCGCGCGAGACCTGGCCAGCCGGCCCTCACGGCCACTCCCCGTCGCGGTCGTCCTGCCGCACCAGGACGCGACCCGCGTGATCGTGCTCGACGGCTTCCCCGACGCCGACGACGCGCGCCACCACGCGCTCTCGGTGTTCGCCGCCCACGAGATGGTCTCGCAGGGTGTGCCCTGCTTCGGCTTCATCGCCGAGGCTACCCTCGGCGGCGCCGACGTCCTGCTCCTCGCCTACGGCGCCCGCCGCCGCGGAGCGTTCGTCACCGCCGCCCACCTCGGCCCCGAAGGGCTCGGCGACTTCGCGGCGTCCGAGGAGCTCGACCCCACCGCGATGCCCTTCCTCCAGCCCCTGCGCCACGCGGCTGACACCGCTCCGGCCCCCGCCGGTGGCAGCGTCCTGCCCGGCTGACCCACCCTTGGGGCAGGATGGCGGCCGTGGCGGTCGAGGTCGGACGGAGCGTGCGGCTGGCCGCGGACCGGGTGGCGGGGCGGGTGCGGCTGGGTGGGGTGATCGCGGTCGAGGGGGCGGCGCGGGGGGCGGTCGCGGCGCGGGTCGCGCCGGGGTGCTACCGGCGTGGTGAGCCCGGCGTCGAGGGGCCGCTGCTGCTGGAGGCGCGCGAGGACGGCGACGCAGTCGTGTTGGAGGTGTGGGGGGCGGCTGGAACCCCGGGCGAGGTGGTGGAGGCGGCGCTGCAGGCTGCGCGCGGGTGGGCGGGGCTGCTCGACCGGCCGGAGGAGGCGCGGCCGGTCCTGGAGGCCCACCCGCTGGTCGCCGAGGTGGTGCGGCGGGCCGGGCTCCCGCGGCTGTCGCGGCTGCCGCGCGTGGGGGAGGCCTTCGGGCGGGCGGTCCTCGAGCAGCTCGTCCAGGGGCCGGAGGCGCGGCGCAGCATCGCGCAGCTGGTCACACGGTGCGGCACGCCCGCGGGTGGCGGGGTCTGGGCCTGGCCCACGGCGCGGGAGCTGGGCCGCATGCCGGCGTGGGAGCTGCGGAGCTGCGGCGTGTCGCTGCGCAGCGTGCGGGCCCTGCACGGGGCCGCCCTGCTGGACGCGAAGCTGGAGGCGCTCACCGCGGCGGGGGACTGGGAGCGACTGGACGTGGCGCTGTGCAGCGTGCCCGGGGCTGGGGCATGGACGTCGGCGGAGACCCGCGTGCGGCTGGGCGACGGCGACGCGGTGAGCGTCGGCGATTACCACCTGCCCGCGGTGGTCGGCTACATCCTGGGCGAGGGGGCCCGAGGCTCCGGCCGCCGGCGCGCGGACTACACCGACGCGGAGATGCTGACGCTGCTCGAGCCGTTCGCGCCGCACCGCGGCCGCGTGATCCGCCTGCTGGAGTCCGCCGCGGCGCGCGGCTTCGTCGCCTTGCCACCCCGCCGCGCCCCCCGCGCGGCGCTGTCGGCCCACCGCTACTGGTGATCGCGGCCGCTTGCGGCGGCGACGCGGCCCGGTCGTAACGTGGGGCCGATGCGCGCCGACCACTACGAGGTCCTCGGCGTCCCGGCGGCGGCGGGCCTGGGGGAGATCCGCGCCGCCTACCTCGAGGTGATGCGCGCCAACCACCCCGACCTCCGGCCGGGTGACGCCCGCGCCGCGGCGCGCGCCCGTGACGCGAACGCGGCGTGGTCGGTCCTGCGCGAGCCCCGCCGCCGCGCCCTCTACGACCGCCAGCGCGCCGCCACCCGCGTCACGCCGGCAGCCATCGCGCCTGACGACGCCTGGGCCACCCCCGCCGAGCTCCGCGAGCGCGCCCGCCGCGACGCCGCCTACTCCGAGCGCTCCCACCGGCTGCGGGTCGACTTCCACCGCGCCTCGCTGCGCTGGGGCCTCGCCGTGCTCCTCGTCGGCACGATCGCCCTGCTGCTGTCGGCCGCGGTGCGCTGACCCCTAGGCCAAGACGGCGGTCACGGCCTTCACGAAGAGGTCCACGTTGTCCTCGGTCAGGCCCGCGACGTTGATGCGGCCGGAGTCCATCAGGTAGACGCTGTGCTCGTCGCGCAGGGCGCGGGCCTGGTCGGGGGTGACGCCCAGGAAGGAGAACATGCCGCGCTCCCGCGCCAGGAAGCCGAAGTCGCCCGCGGCGGATGCGGTGAGCTCGCGGGCGGCCAGGGCGCGGATGCCGTTGATGCGGTCGCGCATCGCGGCGAGCTCCTCGACCCACGCGGCGGTCAGCTCCTCGTCGGCGAGGATCTCCGCGACGATCGCCGGACCGTGCGCGGGTGGCATGGAGTACATGCCACGAGCGATCGCGTTGAGCTGCGTGCCGGCGGCGGTCGCGGTGGCGGGGTTGGCGGCGATGGCCAGCACGAGGCCGGCGCGCTCGCGGTAGAGGCCGAAGGTCTTGGAGCAGGAATAGGCGACGAGGACCTCGGGGAGGCGGGAGGCGAGGAGGCGCACGCCGTAGGCGTCGGCGTCCCGGCCCTCGCCGAGACCGTGGTAGGCCATGTCGACGAACGGGGTGAACCGGCGCTCGGCCGCCAGCTCGCAGACCGCGTCCCACTGCGCAGCGGAGAGGTCCGCCCCGCACGGGTTGTGGCAGGAGCCGTGCAGGATCACGAGGTCGCCCTGCCCGCGCTGCGCCAGCGCGGCGGCCATCGCGTCGAAGTCCAGCGCGTGCGCGGCGGGGTCGTAGTAGGGATAGGCGTGCAGCGGCAGGCCGGACTCGCCGAGCAGCGCGAAGTGGTTGACCCACGTCGGCGTGCTGACCCAGCCGGCGACCTCGGGGTCGGCGCGGCGGGTCAGCTCCGCGCCCAGCCGCAACGCGCCGCTGCCGCCCGGGGTCTGCACCGCGGCGACCCGGCCCTCCGCCAGCGCGGGGTGGCTCTCGCCCAGCAGGAGCCGCGGGACGTCGCGCAGGAAGCCGGGCACGCCCGGCGGCGTCACGTAGCTCTTGGTGTCCTGCCTGGACAGCAGCCGGGCCTCGGCGGCCCGTACCGCCGCCAGCACCGGGGTCCGGCCGTCGCGGTCGCGGTAGACGCCGGCTCCCAGGTCGACCTTGTGGGGGTTGGGGTCGCGGTCGTGGGCGTCGATCAGGCCGAGGATCGGGTCGGCCGGCAGGGTGGGCAGCGGGTCGAGCATGGCCTCAGACTCGCACGATCGGCGTGCGGGGCGACCAGGGAAGACGTCCGAGGTAGACCCCGCCCGCGTCCTCGAGGGGCTCGGTGGTGACGAGCAGCGCCTGCCCGTCCTTGCCGACGATGACCTCGTCGAAGCGCGGGTTGCCCAGGTCGCGCGATCCCTGGCCGCGCCGTCTCGCGGCCGCGAGGTCCTCGCCCACGAGGTGCAGCGCGCGGACGAGCGCGGCGTCGCCCGCCTCGCCGAACGCCGCCTCCGCGCCGAGGATCAGGAAGCGGGTCAGCACACCGGCGAGGTCGCCGACGTTGGTCGCCACCGTCGCGAGCCCGGCGCCGGCGGCGCTGACCGACGCGGCCAGCGCGATGCCCTCGCCACGGCGGGTGACCTCGACGCAGGCGCTGGCCGTGGACTCGGTCTCCTCCGGCTGCAGGCCGTGGGCGGCGATGAAGCGCGAGCACTGCGCCAGCGCCTGCGGGTGACTCAGCACCGGCGCGCCGCGTACCAGCCCGTCCGGCCGCGGCGCGTAGGCGTCGAAGCGCACCGGCACGTCGATGACACCCCCGGCCACCACGCCGCGGACGGCGCGCAGCGCGGCTGCCGAGCGGTCGACCAGGCCGGAGGACGAGTTGAGGATCGGGAGGACGCCCAGTCCGGCCGAGCGGTCGGCGACGGCCGCCACGAGGTCCTCGAACGCGCGGTGGGCTGCGAGCGGGGCGTCCTGGGCGCCGACCAGCTCCGCGGCGCGGCGGGCGGCGACCTCCGAGAACGTCCCGGTGGGCCCGAGGAACGCGATCGGCCCGGCCAGTGCGGCGGCGAGAGGTGCGACGGCACCGGTGGGCCAGCGGTAGACCTCGTCGACGCGTCTCACCAGGTCGGCGGCCACGTCGGCGGCGTCCTTGTCGGCGCGCACCGCGATCCGGGCGACGACCTCGCGCTGGCCCCAGCGGACGGTCTCGCCGACGAGGTCGGCCGCGTCGATGTGCGGCACGGTCCGGCTCATCGCGACCACGGCCTGCCCGGCGATGTTCTCGGGGACCAGCAGCCGCACGTCGAGGCGGACGCGCCCGAGCCAGTCGTCGAGCGCCTCGTCGGTCTCGGTGGCCGACAGGATCGTCACGTGCGAGAGGCCGAACGTGACACGGCGCCGCTGCTTGGCGGCGACACCCAGCTTGCGGGCGTTCGTGATCCCGGGGCCCAGCAGGAGGGCGGCGCGGCCCTTGGGACCGGTGAGGACCTCCGTGAGCGTGACGGTCGTGGGCGTGAGCTCCTCGATCAGGCCGACGGTGAGCCGTTGCGACTCCTGGGTGTGGTGGCGCAGCGCGACCACGTCCCCGGAGCGGCGGGTGGCGGCCAGCAGCGTGCGGTTGACCTGGGCGGCCTCGACGGCGAGGTTGGACGCCTGCTGCAGCGTCGTGAAGAACGTGCCGCCGAACGCGTCGCGGCGGGAGCGGATGTAGGCCTCGATCTCGGCGGGCTCGTTGCGGCCGACGGCGGACCGCAGCCGCGCGTTGGCGGAGTCCAGCTCGGCGGCGATGCGCGCGCCCTCGGTCGTCGTCTGGATGGCCGCGATCGTGCGCTCCTGCCCGGGGCTGAGCACGCGCGAGGCGAGGCTCAGCAGGGTCTCGAAGAGCGGCGTCCGGAACGTCCACAGGTCGCGCTCGATGTCGTGACCGCAGTTGGCGATGACATCCGCGAACGTCAGCAGGGCCTGGTGCGCGGCGGCCTGGACGTAGGCCATGATCTGGTCGTGGCGGGGGGCGTCGGTGAGCTCGGTCACGCCGCCCGCGGCCTGGATGAGGTCGACCAGCCAGGCGTGCGCGTCGGCTGCCGCCGGGTCCGGCGAGGGGCAGATCACCACCGTCTGGCCGTCCATCGACGGGACGGTGGGACCGAAGAGCGGGTGGATCCCGAAGAACGTGACGTCGGAGCGGACCGACTGCAGGATCGCGAGCGGACCGACCTTGGAGGAGCCCGTGTCGAAGACCGTCGAGTCTGCGTGCACGGCCCCCAGCAGCGCGGCGGCGACCCGGGCCAGCTCGGTCTGCGGCACCGCGAGGCAGACCGCGGCGGGGCGGTCGGGCAGCCCGACGGTCACGCCGGCGGCATCGGTGATCGCGACGCCGTCGTCGTAGGAGATCACCCCCGTGCGGGCCGTGAACGGCAGGTCGAGGCGGTGCACGGCCGGGTCGACGTCGAGCAGGACGACCTCGTCCCACGCTTGCGTCCCGAACAGGTGGGCGCACAGCCAGCGGCCGATCCCGCCCGCGGCCCCGAGGACCACGAGCGCGTCCGGCGCCTCCGGCGTCGACGCCGTCGCCTCCGGCCTCGTCACGACGCGGGCGTCCGCGCCTGAGAAGACGCGAACCTGGGCAGGAGCCCGGCGACCTCGTCGAGGACCCGCGCGATGACCAGCGCCGGGTAGTCGTCACGGGTCACGGCGTCGGGCCGCGCGCGCACGGAGAAGCCCATGCGCGGGCCCTGACGCGTGGCCGGCAGCACCGCGGTGGCCACGGTCGGCTGGTCGCCTTCGGCGTCCGGGAAGGCCTCCCGCAGGTACGGCAGCGGGGCCAGGCCGCGCGGGCCGAGCAGGTCGCGGTCGGCGTCAGGCCGGCACAGCCGCGACACGCTGGACACGTCCTGCCGCGCCCACCACAGCGCCACGGCGCGCAGGGACACGGGCGACGCGGCGCCGAAGCGCACGCCCCCGGCCAGGGCGCCCGGCGCCTCGGGCTGGTCCAGGCTCAGGTGGATCGAGGGCCGCGAGAGCTGCGGGAGCGAGTTGTCCATCCCGACGGCGCGCACGAAGCCGTCGATGCGCTCCAGCGCCTCGGGCAGGGCCGCGAAGCGGTGGTCGCCGAACTGCGTGATCGTGCTGCGCAGCAGCGTGAGCGGTGCGAACGCGGGGTCCTCGACCAGCGCGCCGAGGTAGTTCAGCACGGGCTCCAGCGCGCGGGCGCCGGGCTGGTCGGCCTGCGCGACCAGCGCCGTGAGGTTGAGCAGCTTGATGACCGGCGTGCCGGTCTCCAGCTGCAGGATCAGGCTGGCCGCGCAGAGGGCGCGGACCTCCTCGGCCAGGCACTCCAGGGGTTGCCAGGGCTGCGCCGAGGTGACCTCGACGCACAACGGCGCCTCGGTCGGAAGGTCCGGGTAGTCGGCAGAGGCGCTGGTGGTGGTGGGCAGGCGCAACGCCGCGCAGCGTAGAGGCCCTAGGCGGCAGCGCCCAGCTCGGCCTGGAGCAGGGCAAGGGCCTGGCGCTCGATCTTGCGCACGCTCTCGCGGGACAGGCCCAGCTCACGCCCGATCGCGTCCAGCGTCACGGCGTTGCCGTCGTCCAGGCCGTAGCGGCGGCGCAGGACGTACCACGCGCGGTCGTCCAGCCGGGTGCGCGCCAGCTCGAAGAGCATCGCGAGGAACTCGCGGTCGACGACCTCGTCGGCCGGCGCGTCGGTGGCGACCGCCACGAAGTCCCCCAGGTCGCTGGCGTCCTCGTCGTGGCCGACGGGCCGGTCCAGGGAGGTGACGGGGCGCTCGCTCTCCAGGGCGCGCACCACGCGCTCCTCGGGGAGGTTCGTGGCTTCGGCCAGCTCGGGCACCGTGGGGGCGCGGCCCAGCCGCGGCTCGAGGCGGGCGCTGGCGGCGCGGCACTTGATCAGCGCGTCGTGGAGTGCGACCGGCAGGCGGATCGTGCGCTCGCCACCGGCGACGCCACGCTGGATGGCCTGGCGGATCCACCACGTGGCGTAGGTCGAGAACTTGTAGCCGCGGCGCCAGTCGAACTTCTCGACGGCGCGGATCAGGCCGAGGTTGCCCTCCTGGATCAGCTCCGAGAGGTCCATCGAGGAGCGCCGGGAGAACTTCGCCGCGACCGAGACCACGAGGCGCAGGTTGGCGCCGATGAAGTGGTCGAAGGCCTGCTGGCCGAGCCGGTCGAGCTCGCGGTCCTCGTAGACGTCCGTGGACGTGCCCGCCTCCAGGCGCTCGCGCGCCGACGCGCCCGCCTCGATAGCCTTGGCGAGGCGGACCTCGTCGGCGGCCGTCAGCAGGTCGACCTTGCCGAGCTCGTCGAAGTAGAGGTCCAGCAGGTCTTCGGGCACCGCGCTCACGGTGGGGTTCCTCTCAGGGGTTGAAGTACGGCTTGTGCCGGGCTTCACATGTTGACGTACCAAACGGCCCCGAAGTTGCACGGGTTCCCCTCTTTACGAGATCTGTACCTGGGGCTGACCCGTAGCATCCCGGGGACCATGAACCCCGTCCTGGACCGCCTCGGCGGCTACCCGCTGGCCGCGTTCCAAGACCTCGTGCGGGTGTTGAAGGCCGACGGGCAGGGGCCCGTTCACGACTTCTCGATCGGCGACCCGGTCGAGCCGACGCCGGCGTTCATCCGCGAGGCTGCGCGGGCGGCGATCCCGGAGGTCAGCCAGTACCCGACGGCCGCCGGTCTGCCGGAGCTGCGCCAGGCGATCGCGGCCTGGGTCGGCCGGCGGTTCGGGGTCGCGGTCGACCCCGATCGCGAGGTCCTCCCGTCTTCTGGGAGCAAGGAGGGGATCTTCCACGCGCCGCTGGGCTTGCTGGACGCAACCGGGCCGCGCCGCTGGGCGGTCTGGGGGGACCCCGGTTACCAGCCCTACGAGCGCGGCGCGCTCTTCGCGGGCGGCGAGAGCGACCGGGTCGCCCTGACGGCCGCGGACGGGTGGCGGCTGGAGCTCTCCGCGCTGGGTGCGGCGCGGCTGGATCGGGCGTTCGTCGCGTGGCTGAACTACCCGCACAACCCGACGGGGGCGACGGCGGATACGGCGTTCCTCACGCGGGCCCTGGCGACTGCGCGGCAGCACGGCGTGGTCCTCGGCAGCGACGAGTGCTACGTCGACCTCTACCCGGTCGGCGGCCCCGAGCCGCCCTCCCTGCTGCAGGCCGCGGACGGCGACCTGAGCGGCCTTCTGGTCTTCTTCAGCCTGTCGAAGCGCTCCGGGATGACCGGCTACCGCTGCGGGGCGATCGTCGGGGACGCCTCGCTGATCGCGGCCCAGCGCCTGCTGCGTCCCAACGTCGGCACAGGGTCACCGGAGTTCGTGCAGCACGCGGCGATCGCGGCCTGGTCGGAGGACGGGCACGTCGCCGAGCGGCGGGCGGTGTTCGACGCCAAGCGCCAGGTCCTGCTGGCCTTCCTCGCGTCGGCGGGTCTGGAGCTGTCGGGGAGCGCGGCGACGTTCTATCTGTGGGCCCGCGCGCCGGGCGCTGACGACGAGGCCTATGCCAAGGCCCTGCTGGCGCACCGCATCGTGGTGTCGCCCGGCAGCGCGTTCGGGCCGGCCGGCGCGGGCTGGCTGCGGCTGGCGCTGGTGCCGTCGGTCGAGGGCTGCCGTGCGGCGGCCGACGCCTGGGCCGCCGCGATCACGGAGGGTTCACTGCCGGGCCATGACTGAGCTTGCCCTGCTGGAGGAGCAGATCGACCGGGCGTGGGAGGCGCAGCGCCCGGACGACCCGGAGGCGCGCGCCGCGGTCGCGCAGGCCCTCGACATGCTGGACCGCGGCGCGGTCCGGATCGCGGAGAAGCGCGACGGCGAGTGGGTCGTCAACCAGTGGCTCAAGCGCGCGATCCTGCTGTCCTTCCCGCAGCGCGGGATGACGACCACCGAGGTCGGCCCGTTCGAGTTCCACGACAAGGTGCCGCTCAAGCACCGGGTACGCCGAGGCCGGCGTGCGGGTCGTGCCGCCGGCGGTGGTGCGCCACGGCGCGTTCGTCGAGCGCGGCGCGGTGCTGATGCCGTCCTACGTCAACATCGGCGCGTACGTGGGTGGGGGGACGATGGTCGACACCTGGGCGACCGTCGGGTCGTGCGCGCAGATCGGGCGCAACGTGCACCTGGCCGGCGGCGTCGGCATCGGCGGCGTGCTGGAGCCGCCCGGCGCCCGGCCGGTGATCATCGAGGACGACGTGTTCGTCGGCTCGCGCTGCGTGGTCGTGGAGGGCACGCTCGTCGAGGAGGGCGCGGTCCTGGGCGCCCTGACGGTGATCACGTCGTCGACCCGGATCCTGGATGTGACCGGGCCTGAGGTGGTCGAGCACCGGGGGCGGGTGCCGGCGTGGTCAGTCGTGATCCCCGGGACCCGGCCGCGGCAGTTCCCAGCCGGCGAGTTCGGTGTGCCCTGCGCGCTGATCATCGGCCGGCGCTCGGCGTCCACCGACGAGAAGGTCTCGCTCAACGCGGCGCTGCGCGACCACGACGTGCCGGTGTGAAGGTCGTCGACCTGCTGATCGAGCTGCTGGCGCTGCCCTGCGGGACCGGGGAGGAAGGGCCGGTCGCGGACCTGGTCGCGCGCGTGGTCCCTGGGCCGGTCGACCGTATCGCCAACAGCCTGGTCGCGGGCGTGCCGAGCGGTGACCGGCCGGTCGTGGCGCTGGTGGGCCACCTCGACGTCGTGCCGGCGACCGACGCCGACCGGATCCCGCGCGTGGAGGGCGACCGGATCGTCGGCCGGGGCGCGTCCGACATGAAGTCGGGTTTGGCCGTCGCGGTCGAGGCCTACGCGGCCGGGCGGTGGCGCTCAGGGTGGGCCGACGTGCTGCTGGTCGCCTACGCGGGGGAGGAGGGACCGCTGGCCGGCAACGAGCTGGCGTTGGTGCTCGAGTCGGTGCCCGCGCTGCGCGCCGCCGATCTGGCGATCGTGCTGGAGCCCACCGGTCTCGCAGTGGAGCTGGGCTGCCAGGGTGCGCTGCACGCTGAGGCCACGTTCGCGGGGAAGGCGGCGCACTCGGCGCGGCCGTGGTTGGGGGTCAACGCGCTGACCCAGGCGGCGCCGCTCCTGGCGTCCCTGGCCGCGCGGCCGCCGCAGGACGTGGTCGTCGACGGGCTGACCTATCGCGAGGTCATCACGCCGACCGCGGCGTGGACCCGGGACCGGGCGGGCGTGGACCGCCTGGGCGGCTCCCGCAACGTCGTGCCCGACGCCTTCACGGTCGACCTGCACTACCGCTTCGCGCCGGACAAGGACGTGGCACGGGCCGAGGCGTTCGTCGCCGAGGTCGCGGAGTCGCACGGTGCCGCCCGGGTCGTGGTGACCGATGCGGCCCCGTCGTGCCCGCCGAGCCGCGACCACCCCCTCGTCGCCCGCTTCCTGCAGGCCGCCGCCGCCCCGGTCGCCGCCAAGCAGGGCTGGACCGACGTCGCCCAGCTCGCGGCCGCCGGCATCCCCGCCCTCAACTACGGCCCGGGCCTCACCGACCAGGCCCACCAGACCGGCGAATGGGTCCCCACCGCCAACCTCGCCGCCGCCCAGGCCGCCCTCGACCGCTTCCTCACCTGACCCGTCGGCTACCATCCGCGCTGGTGAGCGAGCTCGTGCTCTGGATGGGGCTGCTGGGGGCGGTGATCGCGCTGCTTGCCGTCCGCGTGATGCTCCGCGACCGGCGGCACGGGCGCGGGACGTTGGGGGCCGGCGCGGGGCCGGTGCCGACCGCGGGGGCGGAGGCGGCGGCCTACGCGAAGGCCGCGCAGCTGGGCCGCGGAGGCTTCACCAGGCCCTGACGTCCGGGGCGGTGTCGGCGACCTGGCCCGACCCGCGGCGGTACCTGCCGGGGGGCGTCGTACCCGGTCGGCAGAATGGCCGTGTGACCTACGACGCCAAGTCCATCGCCGTCCTGGAGGGCCTCGAGGCCGTCCGCAAGCGGCCGGGCATGTACGTCGGGTCGACCGACTCGCGGGGGCTGCACCACCTCGTGTGGGAGGTGGTGGACAACGCCGTGGACGAGCACCTTGCGGGTGCCGCCCGCTCCATCACGGTGACGCTGCGGCGCGACGGCGGGGCCGAGGTCACCGACGACGGGCGCGGGATCCCCGTCGACCCGCACCCCAAGGAGCGCAAGCCGGCGCTCGAGGTCGTCATGACCAAGCTCCACGCCGGCGGGAAGTTCGACCAGCAGGCGTATGCGGTCTCGGGTGGCCTGCACGGCGTCGGCATCTCCGTCGTGAACGCCCTCTCGTCGCGTACCGAGGTCGAGGTGCTGCGCGACGGCAAGCGTCACCGCATGGCGTTCGTGCGGGGCAAGACCAAGGACAAGCTGACCTCCGACGGTCGCACGGCCCGCACCGGCACCACCGTGCGGTTCTGGCCGGACGAGCAGGTCTTCGACGACGTCGTCTTGGACGCCGACGTGGTCGCCACCCGCCTGCGGGAGACCGCGCTCCTGAACCCCGGGCTGCGCATCGACTTCCTGGACGAGCGCACCGGCCGCGGCGAGCGCTACGAGTTCCGTCACGGCCTGGCGGAGTTCGTCGCCGAGGTCATGGGCGACGAGGAGCGCGTGCTGACCAAGCCGATCCTCGTCAGCCGGGCGGAGACGTTCGAGGGCAAGGCGCTGGCCTGCGACATCGCCCTGAACTGGGCCGTGGCCAGCTTCTCGGAGCGGCTGCGCTCCTACGTCAACGTGATCCGCACCCCCGACGGCGGCGCGCACGAGGAAGGCTTCCGCAAGGCCATCACGGGCACGATCAACCGCTGGGGCCAGCAGGCCGGCGCGTTCGCCAAGGCCGACCCGCAGCTGACGGGCGACGACCTGCGCGAGGGGCTGGTCGCCGTCATCAGCGTGAAGATGCCCGACCCGCAGTTCGAGGGCCAGACCAAGGGCAAGCTCGGCAGCGCGGTCATGCGCCGCTTCGTGGAGAAGACGGTCAACGAGGAGCTGCAGCGCTGGCTGGAGGCGAACCAGACGCTCGGCCGACGCGTCGTGAAGAAGGCGACGGTCGCGGCCCGCGCCCGCGAGGCCGCCCGCGCGGCCCGCGAGCTCACGCGACGCAAGGGCCTCCTCGACGTCACCAGCGCCGGCCTCCCCGGCAAGCTGGCCGACTGCTCCTCACGCAACCCCGAGGAGTGCGAGCTCTTCGTCGTCGAGGGCGACTCCGCCGGCGGCACGTCCAAGCTGGCCCGCGACCGCGACCACCAGGCCATCCTCCCGCTGCGCGGCAAGGTCCTCAACGTCGAGAAGGCCCAGCTGCGCAAGGTCCTCGCCAACGCCGAGATCGGCAACCTCATCAAAGCCGTGGGCACCGGCGTCGGCGACGACTTCGACTACTCACGGTTGCGCTACCACAAGGTGATCACGTGTGCCGACGCTGACATCGACGGCGATCACATCACCACGCTGCTGCTCACGTTCTTCTACCGGCTGATGCCGCAGCTGATCCACAAAGGGCATCTCTACGTGTCGCAGCCGCCGCTGTTCCAGCTGCGCAAGGGCGACAAGGTCGTCTACGCCGCCAGCGACAAGGAGCGGGATCGGCTGCTGCGCAGTGAGTTCGGGACCGACCCGAAGGATCCCAAAGGCGTCGATGTCGCGCGGTTCAAGGGGCTGGGGGAGATGGACCCGGAGTCGTTGTGGGCGACCACGATGGACCCGGCGCGGCGCACGTTGCTTCGCGTGACCGCGGCCGACGCGGTCAGGGCCGATGCGATCTTCGACCTGCTGATGGGAACGTCGGCCGCCGACCGGCGCGAGTGGATCGAGCACAACGCGCGCTACGCCGACCGCCTCGACGTCTGAGCACCCGCGCCAGCCTTGCGGAACCGCCAGGGGGGTAGTGTCGCGCAAGGACCGAGCACGTACCGCCGAGCAGGAGGCTTGACGCCATGGACAGCAGGGCCACGACGATCTGGGTGGGAGGGCTGCAGGACGGCTCGGGGACCGCCACGTTCGAGTCTTCGGGGACCGCGACCCTGCCGGTGTCCTGGCCGTCGCGTACGGAGGCGCCCAACGGGCAGAGCAGTCCGGAGGAGATGATCGCCGCCGCGCACTCGTCCTGCTACTGCATGGCGCTGTCGGCGGCGCTCGGCAAGGCCGGGTCGGCGCCGCAGCGGCTGGAGACCACCGCGGTCGTGACGTTCGTTCCGGGCAAGGGGATCACCACGTCCGCGCTGACCGTGCGCGGCTGGGTGGAAGGCATGTCCGAAGAGGACTTCGTCCAGCACGCCGAGGGCGCCAAGGTCGGCTGCCCCGTGTCCGGCGCACTCAAGGGCAACGTCGAGATCACGCTGGACGCCGCCCTGGGCGAGTCCAAGGGCTGAGCCCAGCCCGCTGAGGGCGGCCCACCCGCCTCCCGGGGGTTGACCCACCCCGCGGGCAGAATCGCGGCAATGGCCAGGCAACCCTCGCTGCTGGACGGCGGCGACGACCGCGTCGTCGACGTCGACATCGCCGAGCGCATGGAGCAGTCGTTCCTCGACTACTCCATGAGCGTGATCGTCGGGCGCGCGCTGCCCGACGTGCGCGACGGGCTCAAGCCCGTCCAGCGGCGCATCCTCTACGCGATGTGGGAGGCGGGCCTGCGCGCCGACCGCCCGCACCGCAAGTGCGCCGCCGCCGTCGGCGACGTCATGAAGAAGTACCACCCGCACGGCGACCAGTCGATCTACGACGCGCTCGTGCGCATGGCGCAGGACTTCTCGATGCGCGACCCCCTGGTCGACGGCCGCGGCAACTTCGGCTCGATCGACGGCGACCCGCCGGCGGCCCATGCGGTACACCGAGTGCCGCGCCTGACGGCGCTCGCGATGGAGCTGCTGGCCAGCATCGACGAGGACACCGTCGACTTCCGGCCGAACTACGACGGCTTCGAGCGTGAGCCCGTCGGTGCTGCCCGCGCGCTTCCCGAACCTGCTGGTCAACGGCGCGACCGGGATCGCGGTGGGCCTGGCGACGCAGCATCCCGCCGCACAACCTCGGCGAGGTCATCGACGCCAGCGCTCCACCTCCTCGCCCATCCCGACGCCACCGTCGAGACGCTGATGCGCTTCGTGCCCGGCGCCGGACTTCCCGACCGGCGCGCGGATCCTGGCCGGCGACGGCATGCGCGACGCCTACCTGACGGGGCGCGGCGCGATCACGATGGAGGCGATCGCCGCGACCGAGACACGCTCGGGCGGGCTGCCGCGCATCGTCGTCACCGAGATCCCGTACCAGGTCAACAAGGGCGCGATGCTCGAGAAGATCGCGGACCTCGTCAAGGACCGCAGCCTCGACGCGATCCGCGACCTGCGTGACGAGTCCAGCCGCGACGGCATGCGCATCGTGATCGAGCTCAAGCGCGGCGAGGATCCCGCCAAGGTCCTCAACCGCCTCTACACGCTCACCGACCTGCGCGTGAACTTCAACGCCAACATCGTCGCGCTGGTCAACGGCGAGCCCAAGACCATCGGCCTGCGTCGACGCGCTGACCGCCTACGTCGCGCACCAGCGGATCGTGCTCACGCGGCGCACGACGCACCGCCGCGACAAGGCCGCCGCCCGCGCTGCACGTGCTCGAGGGACTGCTGATCGCGCTGGACCACCTCGACGAGGTGATCGCGCTGATCCGCGCCGCGCCGTCGGCCGACAAGGCGCGCGGCCAGCTCATGCAGCGCTTCGCCATGACCGAGACCCAGGCCACCGCCGTCCTGGACATGCATGCTGCGGCGGCTGGCGGCCCTGGAGCGCCAGAAGATCATCGACGAGCACGCGGAGCTGGCGGCGATCGTCGCGGAGCTCGAGGCCATCCTGGCCGACCCCGGGCGCCTCGACGCGATGCTCGCGGCCGAGCTCAAGGCACTCAAGGCCAAGCACGCCACGCCGCGGCGCACGCGGTTGCCGGGTGGTGGCACGCCGGAGCAGGCCGCACCGGCCACCGCGCGGACGGCAGGCGCTGCCGGCCGTGGGGCCGACGTGCAGGCCGCGGCCGACCTCGATGCCGCACCCGTGCTGGGCGGCCAGCCCGTGACGGTCTACGTGACGCGCGGCGGCTACCTCAAGGCGGTCGCGCAGAGGCGCGTCACGATGCCGCACAGCCACCCGGGCGACCCGCTGGCCGCGGTCGTCCGTGCCGACGCCGACCAGACCCTGCTGTGCATCGACGCGGACGGCACCGGCTACCGCGTCGCCGTGGCCGACCTGCCGGTCACGACGATGCGGCAGCGTGGGACGCAGCTGGCCCTGCTCGTCGGTGCTCCTCCCGATGCGCCGCTGGCCGGGGCGGTCGTGCTGCGAGCGCGCCCCGACGGTGCTGACCGTCTCCGCGGGCGGCCTCGTGAAGCGCACCGCGGTCGAGGAGTACCGAGGGACGCACCCGCAGCATGGTCGCTGCCGGCGTGCGCGAGGACGACCGCATCGTCGCCGTGCTGCCGTGTGGCGAGGACGACCACGTGATGCTCGCCCACGACGGCGGCCTCGTGATCCGCTTCAAGGCCGCCGAGATCCGCCCGATGGGCCGCGCCGCCTCCGGCGTCGCCGGTCTGGTCGTGCCGCGTGGAGCCACGGTCGCCGGCGCCGGCCTCCTGACGGGAGGCGACGACGCCACCGAGGTCGTGACCCTGTCCGCCGCCGGCGGCGCGCGCCGCACGCCCGCGGTCGAGTACCCCGTCCAGGGCCGCGGCGGCAAGGGCGTCCAAGCCGGCACCCAGCCCCTCGCCTGGTGCGCCCCCGCCACCGCCCTCCACATCCCCGGCCCCGACGGCACGACCGTCCTCCGCGCGGAGACCCTCCCCACCGGCAAGCGCACAGCCCGCCTCGACGCGGCCACGCCCCCGGTCACGGGCCCCGTCGTCCCCGAGGAAGCCCCCGCCTAGAGGGCTGCGTCGACCGCGGCGGCGACGAAGAGCAGGCCGAGGTAGGTGATCGACCAGCGGAACAGGGCCATGGCGGGGGTCGCGACCTCCCCGCCCGACGCTGTCACGCGCTGCAGGCGCCAGGCCAGGTGGACGAAGCGGGCGCCCAGGGCCAGCGCGCAGGCGAGGTAGACCACCCCCGCGTCGGCTGCCGGCACGAACACCAGCGAGCAAGCCACCAGCGCGAACGCGTAGCCCAGGATCTGGCGGCCGGTCGCGCGCTCGCCCGCGACGACGGGCAGCATCGGCACGCCGGCCGCGGCGTAGTCGTCGCGGTACCGCAACGCCAGCGCCCAGAAGTGCGGCGGGGTCCACAGGAAGATCACGGTGAAGAGCACCCACGCCGGCAGCTCGACCGTCCCGGTGACCGCCGCCCACGCGACCAGCACCGGCGCGCAACCCGCCGCGCCGCCGATCACGATGTTCTGCGCCGTCCGCCGCTTGAGCCCCAGCGTGTAGACGCCCACGTAGAAGACGTTCGCGGCCAGGGCCAGCACGGCCGCCAGCACGTTGACCGCCAGCGCCAGCAGCACGAACGACGCCACGCCCAGCAGCACCGCGAACACCGCCGCCCGCGCCGGCGCCACCGCGTGACGTGGCAACGGCCGGCGGGCCGTGCGGTGCATCGCGGCGTCGATGTCGCGCTCCAGCAGCGAGTTGAAGGCGTTCGCACTCCCGGCGGCGAGCGCGCCCCCGGTGAGTGTCGCCGCGACCAGCCACGCGTCCGGCAGCCCCTGCGCCGCGACCACCATCGTTGGCACCGTGGTCACCAGCAGCAGCTCGATGATCCGCGGCTTGGTGAGGGCCACGTAGTCGCGCACGCGCCCCCACGGGCCAGGCCGCGGACCGTCCGGCGCGGCTGCCCGCGCACCGTGCCCACGTACCCGGACCGGCGGCTCCGCGGTCGCAGTCACGCCGCCACCTCGAGCGCGTCCGCGTGCGGCTGCGGCGTCGGGGCGTCGCCGCCCGGCCAATCGGTCCGCGGCACGGCGAGCACGAACCCGACCAGGACGGCCCAGATCCAGCTGGCCACGGCCAGGTGCAGCACCACGACCTGCGACGCCAGGTCGGTCGCCAGGTTCACCACGCCCAGCACGATCTGCACCACGACCAGCCAGGCGGCCAGCCGGGGCAGGCGCAGCGCCCACCCACGCACCCCGGCGCGCCGCGCCTTGGCAACCAGCCACATCGTCGCGGCGGCGACCACCAGGGCCAACGCGCGGTGCAGGACGTTGAAGGCCTCGGCCTCGCCGCTCGATCGGCCCGACCGCGGCCACGCCCAGCGCCGCGCTGCTCGACGAACGCCAGCCCGGACCCGACCCCCGTCACGTGCGCGCCCACCAGGAGCTGCAGCCACACCAGGCCGGCCACGACCATGCCCTGCCGCGCCAGCCGCACCTGCGCAGCCGGCAGGGGCGCAACCGGAACGTGGCGCGCACGCGTCGCCAGCACCAGCTCGAGCGCCAGCAGCGCGGTTCCCAACCCCAGGTGGGCGGTCACTAGCTCGGCCTGAAGCTGCTGCCACACGACCAGCGCCCCGAGCAGCGCCTGCAGCACCACGATGAACGCGGCCGCGGCCGACAGCCACAGCAGGTCGCGCTGGCTCCGGTACCGCGCCAGCACCCAGAAGAACGCCGCCGCCAGCAGCAGGCCCACCGCCCCCGCGACCAGCCGGTGCGTGTGCTCGAGCCAGACCGTCACGACCGCCGGCGGCACGAAGTCGCCCGCCGTGAAGCAGCCGGGCCAGGTCGGGCAGGCCAGCCCCGCGTCGAACGCGCGCACCGCACCGCCCAGCGCCACCAGCACCACGGTCAACGCGGCCGTCACCGTGGTCAGGCGCACGAACGCGGGGCTGGTTCGCAGGGAGGCAGGCACGGCTTCGGGCTCGCGGGGTCGCTGGCAGGACGCTTCGGCGGGAGTGTAGGGCCGGGTGACGCCACCCCCGGTCCGGGTAGCCTCGGACGGCCCCGCACGCTTGGCCGGTCCGGCGGTGTGCCGGACCATCGAGGAGCGTTCTGTTGAGCGAAGTCGACATGCTCGCCGTCAACACCATCCGCACGCTGTCGATGGACGCCGTGCAGGAGGCCAACTCGGGGCATCCGGGGACGCCGATGGCGCTGGCGCCGCTCGGCGTACGCGCTGTTCACGCGCCACCTGCGCCACAACCCGGCGGACCCGGCGTGGCCCGACCGCGACCGCTTCGTGCTGTCCTGCGGCCACGCCTCGATGCTGCTGTACAGCGACCCTGCACCTGACCGGCTACGACCTGACGACTCGAGGACCTGCGCAGTTCCGCCAGCTGGACTGCCGCACCCCGGGCCACCCCGAGAACTTCGTCGGACCCCGGGCGTGGAGACCACGACCGGCCCGCTGGGCCAGGGCTCGGCAACGCGGTCGGCATGGCCATCGCGGAGCGCATCCTCGCCGACCGATTCAACCGCCCCGGCCACGACGATCGTCGACCACCGCACGTGGTGTCTTCGCCAGCGACGGCGACATCATGGAGGGCGATCGCCTCCGAGGCCTCCAGCCTCGCCGGCCACCTCCGCCTCGAGACAGCTCATCGTCTGCTACGACGACAACGGCGATCACGTTGGACGGCCCGACCGAGCTGTCGCTGACCGGCGAGGACGTCCTCGCCCGCTACGAGGCCTACGGCTGGCGGACCCTGGCGATCGACGACGCCAACGACATCGCCGAGATCGACGCGGTGCTGAAGGAGGCCGCGCACACCCGACGGCCGGCCGACCCTCGTGCGCGTGCCCACCGTGATCGGCTACGGCGTCGCCGAACAAGGCCGGCACCGCCGGGGCCCACGGCGCGCCGCTGGGCGACGACGAGGTCGCCGCGACCAAGCAGCCCTGGGCTGGGACGCAGCGAGCCGTTCGACGGTCCCCGACGAGGCCGCCGCGCACGCCGACCAGCGCGAGCGCGGCGCCGCACTGCAGACGCGAGTGGGACCGCCGCTTCGAGGCCTACCGCGAGGCGACCCGGACCTCGCCGCGGAGTTCGAGCGCCTGCAGGCCGGCGCGCTGCCCGAGGGCTGGGACGCACGACCTGCCGCGTTCGAGACCGGCGCAGCGCAGGCCACCCGCGAGAGCTCCGGCGCGGTCATCAACGCGCTCGCCGCACAGCTGCCGGAGCTGATCGGCGGCTCGGCGGACCTCGCTCGTCGAACAACACGACGATCAAGCGACGGCGGCGACATCGCGCGCGGCGACTTCGGCGGCGCGCAACATCAACTACGGCGTCCGCGAGCACGCCATGGCATCGGTCATGAACGGCATGGTGCTGCACAGCGGCGTGCGGCCCTTCGGCGGGACCTTCCTGATCTTCACCGACTACCTGCGGCCGGCGCTGCGGCTGGCCGCGCTCTGTCGGGGCTGCCGGTCATCTACGTGATGACGCACGACTCGATCGGCCTGGGCGAGGACGGCCCGACCCACCAGCCGGTCGAGCACCTGGCCGCGCTGCGCGCGATCCCGAACCTGCACGTGCTGCGCCCCGCCGACGCGCGCGAGACCGTCGGCGCCTGGCGCCGAGCGCGTCGCGCGCACGGACGGCCCGACCGCTGCTCGCGCTGACCCGCCAGGACCTGCCGGTGCTCGAGGGCACCGACGCCGACGATGGTGGCCGCGGCGCGTACGTCGTCGACGACGCGGACGACGACGCTGCCGACGTCGTGCTCGTCGCCACCGGCTCCGAGGTGCACCTGTGCGTCGACGCCGCCGCGCTCCTGGCCGAGCAGGACGTCAGCGCGCGCGTCGTGTCCATGCCGTCGTGGGAGCTGTTCGACGAGCAGGACGAGGAGTACCAGGAGGACGTGCTCCCGCGACGACGTGCCCGTGCTGTCCGTCGAGGCCGCCACCACGTTCGGGCTGGTCGCGCTGGGCCGACGACCACGTCGGCGATCGACCAGCTTCGGCGCGTCCGCCCCCGCCGGACCTGCTGTCGAGAGTTCGGCTTCACCCCCGAGGCCGTGGCGGATGCCGCCCTGGACCTGCTCGAGGACTGACGAGAGGACGAGCATGACGAACCCGCTGCAGCAGCTGCACGCCCTCGGCCAGTCCGGTCTGGCTGGACTCCATCACGCGCGTCGTATCTCGGGCCCGGCGGCTACCTCTCCCAGCTCATCGCCGCCGGCGAGGTCGACGGCCTGACCTCGAACCCGTCGATCTTCGAGAAGGCGCTCGGCAGCGACCACACCTACGACGAGCAGCTCGACGAGCTGAACGGCACCGACCCGCGCGCGGCGCTGTGGGCGCTGATGAAGCGCGACATCGCGCGCCGCCTGCGACCTCTTCCTGCCCGTTACCGCGAGTCCGGGCGGCACGCAGGGCTTCGTCTCGATCGAGGTCGACCCGTCCAAGGCCTTCGACACCGAGGAGACCGTGTCGAGGGCCTGCCGCTGTTCCGTGAGCTCGACCGGCCCAACCTCATGATCAAGGTCCCCGGCACCGAGCCGGGGCTGGCGGCGATCCCGCGCCTGCTGGCCGAGGGCGTCAACGTCAACGTCACGCTGCTGTTCTCCGTCGCCCGCTACGAGGCGGTGGTCGCAGCCCACCGGGAGGGATCTGCGCCGCCTCGCCGAGGCCGGCGGCGACCTCGGCGGCGTCGCCAGCGTCGCGTCCTTCTTCGTCAGCCGCGGTCGACACCAAGGTCGACGAGATCCTCCGACGGCCAGCCCCTGCGCGGCCAGGCGGCGGTCGCCAACGCCCGCGCGGCCTATGAGTCGTTCGAGCGCATCTTCCGCGGCCCGACTTCGCCGACCTCGCGCGCCGGACGCGCGGCCGCAGCGCCCCTCTGGGCGTCGACCTCGACGAAGAACCCGGCTACCGCGACGCTCTACGTCGAGGAGCTGGCGGGCCCCGACACCGTCAACACCATGCCCGAGGCGACCTTGAGCGCCTTCCGGGACCACGGCGTCGCCGAGGACCGCCTGACCGGCACCGGCGGCGAGGCCAAGCACCAGCTGCAGCGCCTGGCGCCGAGCAGGCGTCGACCTCGGCCAGATCACCAAGGAGCTGGAGACCGAGGGCGTCGAGAAGTTCGTCGACCTCCTTCGACGCCGCCGTCGCCACCGTCGCCGAGGCCGTCGCCGCGCACTCCTAGCCGAGACGCCGCACGACCTCGTCGAGCGGCCGGCGGGGCCGCAGTGCGGACCCCGTGGGACGTTCCTGCGGATGCGGGTGCCCGATCGTGACCACGCCGAGGGGCACCTCGTCCGGCGCGAGGTCGACGGCCTGCACGAGCGCGTCCCGAGGGGCTGCCAGGAGCCCGGCTGCGAGGCCCTCCGCCGTCGCGGCCAGCAGCAGCAGCATGAGTGCCGCGCCGACGTCGACCCACCACCAGGGCACGTCACCGGGGGGCTCGCCGCGCTTGTCGGGCTCCGCGTAGCGCGCCGCGTAGGCCGCGGGCGAGGTGCACGGCACCACCAGCACCGGGGCCGACGAGATCCACGGCCGGCGCCCGCGCGCGACGTGGTCGGCCTCGCCGCACGCCAGGGCCACGCGCTGCCTCGCCCGACGATCGGTCACCACCACGAGCGTCAGCGCCTGCGTGTTGCCCGCCGACGGCCCTCTCCGCGCGGCGTCCAGGATCCGCTCCAGCACCACCGGGTCGACGGGCTCGCCGGTGTAGCGCCGGACCATCCGCCGCCGCAGCACCACGTCATGCCAGTCCATGGCGCCGATTGTCGTCCGGACGGCTACTCCCAGCGGAAGAGGCGGGCCGCGGCGACCGGGGCGAGGATCGCCCACAGCGGCAGCACGGCGGCCGAGAGGCCCGGGAGGTCCGCGCCGTCCAGGCCTGCGCGCAGCCAGTCCGCCAGCGGCGCGGCGGGCAGGGCACGTGCGATCCCGGCCAGCCAGTCGGGGAGCGCGTCGAGTGGCACGATCAGTCCGCTGACCAGCAGGAGTGCGACGAACAGGCCGTTGGTCAGGGCCAGGGTCAGCAGCGGCGGCAGCGTCCCGGCGAACAGCAGGCCCAGCCCGGCGAACGCGCTGAACCCCAGGAGCAGCCCTGCGACCGCCCACGGCCACGCGCTCAGGTCCGGCTGCCAGCCCAGCGCGAACCCGACCCCCGCGATCACGACGACCTGCACGACGAGCACCGCCAGCGTGGCCAGGATCTTGGCCCGGACGACGTCGCCCCGCCGCACCGGTGTCGTCCCCAGGCGCTTGAGCACGAGCGCGCTGCGCTCGAACGCCGTCTGGATCCCCAGCGCGACCATCCCCGACGCGATGACCGCCAGCGCCAACGTCCCCGGCACGAGGAACCCCACGCGATCGGCCGGCAGGTCCAGCACGTCGACCGACGCGAAGAACACCAGCGCCAGCACCGGGATCGCCAGCGTGACCAGCAGGTTCTCCGCATTGCGGACGAGGAGCCGCAGCTCGAACCCCGCCAGCGCCAGCGTCCGCCGCCCTGCCCCCGGTGCCCGCCGCCGTCCCCGCCGCCGCTCCCGCCCGGTCGTCTCCGTCGCCACGCTCACCCGGCACCCGGCCCCGTGCGGTCCGGCGGTGGCGACGCGGCGGTGTCCGGTGGTGGGGGCACGGTGGGGGGTGGCGTGGGTGGTGGACCGGGGGCCGGCGCGGCGGGTCGGAGGGCGGCGGCCTGGGCGAGGAGGTCGTCGGGGTCCGGCGGGGGTGGCGGCACCGCGGCTGGCGCCGGTTCCGCCGGTTCCGCCACGGCTGCTGCGGCCTCGTCCGGGCGGTCGGTCGGCTCGGGGAGCTCCGGTTGCAGGTTGTCGGGGGCGCTGAGGGTGGGGGTGGCGGCGGGGCCGAAGGCGCGGCGGGTGAGGGCGAGGTAGGCCTCCTCGAGGGCGCCGGTGCCACGGGTGACGCCCGTGAGCGGGACGTCGTTGGCGACGAACCAGGCGGGGACGGTGGCCATGAGCTGCTCCGCGGCTGCTCCCATGGCGGGGAGGTGCCAGCGACCTTCGCCCACGCGGTCGACAGCGGTCCCGACGGCTGCGGCCAGGGCCGCTTCGTCGATCTCGGCGGGGGAGGTGACGGTCACGCCGTCGGAGGCGTGCTCGTCGATCAGGACCGAGGGCGGGTCGTGAGCCAGGAGGCGGCCGCGGGCCAGCACGGCGACGCGGTCGGCCAGCTGCTCGGCCTCGGCCATCTGGTGCGTGGTCAGCAGCACGGTCACACCCTCGGCGCGCATGCCGCGGATCAGCTCCCACGCGGTGTGCCGCGCCTCGATGTCCATGCCGGTGGTCGGCTCGTCCAGCAGCGCGACCGCGGGCCGTCCGACCAGAGCGAGTGCCAGGCCGACGCGCTGCTTCTCGCCGCCCGAGAGCGTCCGATAGCGGCTGCGCGCGACCAGGCCGAGCTCGAGGCGCTCCAGCAGGTCGCCGACGTCCAGCGGGTCGCGGTAGAGCTTCGCCGACAGCCGCAGCATCTGCTCGGGCGACGCGGCGGCCCAGGCGCCGCCCTCCTGCAGCATCACGCCCAGCCGCTCCACGACCGCGGCGCGCTCGGATCGGGGATCGTGACCCAGCACCCGCACCGTGCCGGAGTCGGGGGCGCGCAGCCCCGCCAAGGTCTCGGTGAGCGTGGTCTTGCCCGCCCCGTTGGGGCCCAGCAGGACGCAGACATCGCCCGCCTCGATGCTCAGCTCGACGCCGTCGAGGACCCTGCGCTCGCCGTACGACTTCGTCAGCCCGCGCACGACGACGGCCTCGACCACGTGGCCGACAATAGCCGCCATGAGCGACTCCACGACGCGCCCGGGCTGGGCCCTGGTGACCGGGGCCTCCAAGGGCATCGGTGCCGCGACCGCCGAGGCTCTCGCCCTGGCCGGCCACGATGTGCTGGTCGGCTACGGCGGTGACACGGCCGGCGCCGAGCAGGTCGTGGCCCGCTGCACCGCGCACGGTGTGCAGGCCAGGGCCGTCGCGGCCGATCTCCAGCACGGCGTCGGCGAGCTGCTGACCGCCGCGGCGGAGGTCGGCGGCGTCGCGGCGCTCGTCAACAACGCCGGTGTGGCCGTCGACGGCTTGGCCATGACGCTCACCGACGAGGCGTTCAGCCGCAGCCTGGACGTCAACCTCGCCGCCGGGTTCCGCCTCGCGCGCGGGGTCCTGCGCGGGATGCTGAAGGCACGCCACGGCCGCATCGTCAACGTCACCAGCGTCGTCGGCCTCCACGGCAACGCGGGCCAGACCGCCTACGCCGCCGCCAAGGCCGGCCTGGTCGGCATGACCAAGGCCCTTGCCCGCGAGGTCGGCAAGCGCGGCATCACGGTCAACGCCGTCGCCCCCGGCTTCATCCAGACTGCGATGACCCAGAACCTGGACGCCGAGGGCTTCGCCGACCGCATCCCCGCCGGCCGGCTCGGCACCCCCGAGGAGGTCGCCGCCGTGATCGCGTTCCTGTGCTCGCCGGAGGCCTCCTACGTCAACGGCGCGGTCGTGGTCGTCGACGGCGGCCTGTTCGCGTGAGTGTCGCGACGACCACGACCGACGTGCCGCGGCTGGAGGCCTACCCGGCCGCCATGCGCTTCCTGCACGCGCTCGGCGGACCGGTCACGCTGCGGCGCCTGCGGGTGGAGGTCACCGGGCGCGAGCGGGTACCTGGCGCCGGCGGCGTCCTCCTGGCCGCCAACCACCGCTCGTTCCTCGACCACTTCGTGCTCTCTGCCGCGGCGCCGCGCCCGCCGCGGTTCCTCGGCAAGATCGAGCTCTCCGAAGGCCTGCACGGCCGCTTCAACCTCGCGTTCGGCCTCCTGCCGGTCGCCCGCGGGACCGCCGACGTCGAGGCGCTGGAGACCGTGGTCGAGCGCCTGCGCGCCGGCGACTGCGTCGCGATGTTCCCGGAGGGCACGCGCTCGCCGACCGGCGACCTCTACCGCTTCCGCAGCGGGCTGGCCCGCATCGCCGCCGCGGCCGCGGCGCCGGTCGTGCCGGTCGGCCTCATCGGCATGGAGACGGTCTGGCCGCGCGGCGAGGACCCCAGCTGGCAGCGCCCGCCGGCCGGGCGGCTCCAGGTGCGCTTCGGCTCACCGGTCACGGCTGCGGACGACACGCCCCGTGCCCGCCGTGAGCTCACCGAGGCCGTCTGGCAGCAGGTCCTGGAGCTGTGCGGCCAGCCTCCCGGCAGCGGCTTCGCACCGATCAACCCGCAGTCGGGCACGGGCTCCAGTTGAGCGCCCCCGCGGCCGGGCGCGACCGCGTGGTCTCGCTCCTGGGCGTGCTGGTCGCGCTCACGGTGGTCGGGTCCTCGGCCGTCGCGGTCGCCCTGCCGGTGGTCGAGGCCGAGCTGGGGCTGGACACGTCGGGCAGCGCCTGGGTCTTCGCCGCCTTTGCGCTGACGTTCGCGATCTCTGCCGCGCTCTTCGGACGCGTGGCCGACCTCGTGGGCCTGCGGCGCCCGCTGATCGTGGGCGTGGCGCTCATGAGCCTGGGCTCGGTCCTCGTGGCCATGGCGTGGAGCTTCCCGGCGATCGTGGCCGGCCGGCTCGTCCAAGGAGTGGGCGCCGGCGCGGTGCCGGTGATCAGCAACGGGATCATCGCGGCGCGCTACGAGGGCGCGGCGCGCACCCGCGCGCTGGGCCGCACGATCGCGATCGTGTCGATCGTGTCGGGCAGCGGCCCGCTGATCGGCGGCACCGTCACGCAGCTGCTGGGCTGGCGCTGGTGCTTCGCGCTCCCGGCGCTGGGCATCGCGCTGGTCCCCTGGATCGCCCCGGCCGCGCCCGCCCGCGGCACGGGCGGCGCACCCGACCTGCGCGGAGCGGCGCTGACGACCGCCGCGGTCGGCGGGCTCGTGCTGCTGCTGCAGGCCCCGACCGCCGGCGCGGCCGTCGCCATCGCCGGCGCCCTCGCCCTCGGACTGGCCGGGGCGCTGCTCGCACGCCACGTGCCCCGCCACCCGGACGGCTTCCTGCCGACCGCCGTGGTGGGGGACCGGCGCGTCCTGCTGGCCGGGCTGACCGGCGCCGCGCTCCTCGCTGCCTACATCGCGGTGCTCTTCGCCGTCCCCCAGCTGCTGGTCGACAGCCTCGGTCTGACGCCGATCCAGATCGGCCTGGTGCTGCTGCCGGCGGCGATCTTCGGCTACGTGATGGCGCGCGTCTCCGCGGGCCGCGTCGCCAGGACGGGGCACTTCCGCCTCGCGCAGGGTGCCGCGCTCTTCAGCGCCGCCGGCGTCGGGCTGACCGCGCTCTCAGGCGGCAGGCCCGTGCTGGCCGCACTGGGCATGGCCGGTGCTGCGGCCGGATTCGCGATCGGGCAGGTGGTGATGGTCGACGCGGTCTCGGGCTTCGTCCCCGAGCAGGTGCGCGGCGTGGCCCTGGGCGTCTACAACCTCATGTTCTTCGCCGGCTCCGCCGCGGGCGCCGCGGCCATCGGCGGGCTGTCGGGCCTGCTGGCCCTCCCCGCCACGCTGGCCTGCCTGCTCGTGCTCCCCCTCACCGGGTTCCTCGCCGCGGAGCTGGGCCGGCGCCGGGTTCTCCTCGTCAGCACCGCCGCCGCAGAGCAACGCTGAGGCACCCTGGGCCACCAGATGACCGACCCGACGATCCCGCGCGACCTGCTGCCGAGGGACGGCCGCTTCGGCTCCGGCCCCTCCAAGGTGCGGCCGGAGGCGGTCAGCGCGCTGGCTGCCGCCGCTCCGACGCTGCTGGGGACGAGCCACCGCCAGGCCCCCGTGAAGGCGCTGGTGCGCCGCATCCGCGAGGGCCTGACCCACTACTTCCAGCTCCCCGACGGCTACGAGGTGGTCCTGGGCAACGGCGGCGCGACCCTGGTCTGGGACGCGCTGGTCCACGGCGTGATCGCCAGGCGCAGCGCCCACGCCGTGTTCGGCGAGTTCTCCGCGAAGTTCGCGGCGGCGGTCCGCCGGGCGCCCTTCCTCGACGACCCGGTGATCGTCGAGTCCCCGCCCGGCACCCACCCCGAACTCCCCGTGATCGCCGGCGTCGACGCCTACGCGCTCACCCACTGCGAGACCTCCACCGGCGTCGCGATGCCCGTCGTCAGGCCCGCGCCGGACGGCCTCGTGCTGGTCGACGCCACCAGCGCCGCCGGCAGCCTGCCGGTCGACCCCCAGCAGTTCGACGTCTACTACGGCTCCCCGCAGAAGGGCTTCGCGTCCGAGGGCGGCCTCTTCCTCGCGCTGCTGTCACCGTCGGCGGTCGCGCGCCTGGACCAGCTCGACCGCTACGTCCCCGCCACGCTGGACCTGCGCATCGCGCTGGAGAACAGCCGGCTGGACCAGACCTACAACACCCCCGCGGTCGCCACGCTGCACCTCCTGGCCGACAGCGTCGACTGGCTCAACGCCCAGGGCGGCCTGGACCAGGTCGCCAAGCAGGTCGCCGCGAAGTCCGACGCGCTCTACGCCTGGGCAGAGGACCGCCCCTTCGCTGCTCCGTTCGTGCAGGACCCGGCCCAGCGCAGCCCGGTCGTGGTGACCATCGACTTCGACGGCGTCGACGCGGACGCCCTCGCGAAGGCCCTGCGAGCCAACGGGATCGTCGACGTCGAGGGCTACCGCAAGCTCGGCCGCAACCAGCTGCGCATCGCCGTCTTCCCGGCCGTCGACCACGCCGACGTGGAGGCGCTCCTCGCCTGCCTGGACTGGCTCGTACACCGTCTCGTCACCTGACTAGGATCCGCGCCAACTCGATCACAGGGAGGGTTCGAAGTTGGCCACGCATCCGGAGTTCCCCACCGGCAAGGTGCGTACCGCCGTCGTGCTGGGTCACGGCGGCACGGGCAAGACGGCACTGGCCGAGGCGCTGCTCGCACTCGGCGGGGGTGGTGGGCGCGGCGGGACGTTCGACTTCGAGCCGGAGGAGGCCGACCGCGGGCACTCGCTGTCGTCCGCGGTCGCCTCGTTCGTGCACGCAGGGCCACCGCATCAACCTCATCGACACACCCGGCACGGCTGACGCGGTCGGTGACGCGTACCCCGCGCTGCAGGCCGCGGACGTCGCGATCTTCGTCGTCGACGCGGTCGCCGGCGTGCAGGCGCAGCACGAACAGCTCTGGGAGGCCGCCTGCCAGGCTCGACCTGCCACGCCTGGTGTTCCTCAACATGCTCGACCGCGAGCGCGCCGGCTACCAGCGCAACATCGACGCGCTCCACGCGCTCTACGGCAAGCCGCTGGCCGCAGTGCACATGCCGATCGGCGTCGAGCACGAGTTCACCGGGATCATCGACCTCCTCCACGGGACGGCCTACCGCCACGTCGACGGCCACGAGCAGGAGATCGAGATCCCCGAGGAGCGCCGCGAGCAGGCCGACCGCAACCGCACCGCGCTCATCGAGGCCATCGTCGAGGTCGACGACGAGCTCATGCTGCGCTACCTCGACGGCGACACGCCCGACACCAAGGAGCTGGGCCAGCGTCTTCGAGCACGGCGTCGCCGCGTGCCAGTTCTTCCCCGTGCTGTGCGGCTCCGCCACGCTGGGGATCGGCGTCAAGGAGCTCGCCGACTTCCTGATCGAGGAGTGCCCGTCCGCTGAGGAGCGCGGCGTGACGACCGGGCCCACGAGCGCCTACGTCTTCAAGACGCTGTCGGACCCATACGTCGGCCACATCAACCTGCTGCGCGTGCTCACCGGGTCGATCAAGCCCGACGACTCCCTCACCGACCTGCGCAACGGGCAGTCGCAGCGCCTGCACCAGCTCTTCGCGCTGCAGGGCAAGGAGCAGACGCCGGTCTCGGTCGTGCACGCCGGCGACGTCGTCGCGGTCGCCAAGCTCGACGACGTGCGCACGGGTGACCTGCTGGCCGCCTCCGGCGCCAAGCCCGAGGTGGAGCCGCTCACACCGCCGACCGGCTTCCACCGCGTCGCGATCCGCGCCCGCACCTCCAAGGACGAGGACAAGCTCTCCACGGCGCTGGCCCGCCTCACCGAGGAGGACCCGGCCCTCAAGGTCGAGCTCAACCCGGCGACCCACCAGCTCGTGATCCACGCCTACGGGCCCGGCCACGCCGCGAACGCGATCGCCCGCCTGGAGCGCAAGTTCGGCGTGCAGGTCGACCAGATCCCGCTGCGGCTGCAGTACCTGGAGACCATCACCAAGAGCGCGCAGGGCCAGGGCCGCCACGTCAAGCAGACCGGTGGCGCGGGCCAGTACGGCGTCGCCTCCATCGAGATCAGCCCGCAGCCCCGCGGAGAGGGGTTCGCGTTCCAGGACGCGATCGTCGGCGGCGTGATCCGCCGCGAGTTCATCCCCTCGGTCGAGAAGGGGATCAAGGCGCAGATGGAGCGCGGCGTGCTGGCCGGCTACCCCGTCGTGGACGTCAAGGTGCGCCTCTTCGACGGCAAGGAGCACTCCGTCGACTCCAAGCAGATCGCGTTCGAGTCCGCCGGCGCCCTGGCCTTCCGCATCGCGGCCGAGCAGGCCGGCCTCGTGCTCCTGGAGCCGATCGTGTCCCTCGAGGTCACCGTCCCCGACGACCTCACCGGCGACGTGATGGGCGACCTGTCCTCGCGCCGCGGCCGCATCCAGGGCACCCACGCCGCCGGCGTCGGCAAGACCATGGTCAAGGCCGAGGTCCCCGAGTCCGAGCTGGTCGGCTACACCGGCGACCTGCGCAGCCTCACCTCCGGGCAGGGCACCGTGGCGATGGCCTACGACCACCACGCCGAGGCGCCCTCCAACATCGCCCAGAAGGTGATCGAGGCGCACAAGAAGGAGAAGGACGAGGAGTAGCGCCCCATCCGGCGGCCCGCCGGCGACGAACCTTCACGCGACCGCAGTCCGAACGAGGGAGGAACGTCATGACGGTGCAGTTCGCCCGCGTCGTGGGCGTCGTGTTGCTGGTGCTCGGGATCGTCGGGCTGTTCGTCAGCACCGAGATCGTGGGACTGCTCTCCAGCGCGATCCTGGAGGACATCATCCACCTGGCCGCCGGTGGGCTGCTCGCGTTCCTGGGCTTCTCCCGCCGTCCCAACGGCCTGCTGACCATGGTCGTGCTGGTGCTCGGCATCACGCTGCTGGTCAGCGGGATCCTCGGCTTCTTCGTGCCCGACCTGTTCGGCCTGCTGGACCCGCCGTGGACCACGCTCGACAACGTCATCCACGTCGCGCTCGGCGCCGCGAGCATCGCCGTGGCGCGCATGAAGGCACCGCGCCCCGTCACGGCCTGAGCTCCCTTCAGTTCAAAGCCGCCCGCAGCGCCCGCGCAGCTGCCTGCAGCCGCGCGGCGTGCTGGGGGAGCAGCGCCGCGATCTCCTCGAGCTCCTTGGCGGCCTCGGTGTGGCGCCCCTGGCGCTCCATCGCCTCGGAGAGCTCCAGCAGCTCCTCGAGGGTCGCGCTCAGCGCGATGCGCATGCGCAGGACCCGCTCGAGATCGGCGGCCGAGCCGCGCTTGGCGTGGATCGCCTTGAGGTTGGCGAGCATCCGCAGCAGCACCTGGCGGGGGCCGGCGACCGGCAGCAGCTCGGGGTCGATGCCGCCGACGTCCACGCGCCGGCCGCCGTCGAACGGGTCGAGGTACGCGCCGCCCGTCGGGTCGCGGAGCAGGAAGTGCCCCGGCGACCCGATCCCCTGGAGCGTCACGCCGGCGCGGCGGCCCACCTCGATCGCGACCACGGCGAGCGTGATCGGGATCCCCGTGCGGCGCTCCAGCACGCGATGCAGGTAGGAGTTCGCGGGATCCTCGTAGTCGTGGCGGTTGCCGGTGAAGCGCTCCTCGACGAACAGCCGCGTCAGCAGCGCCTCGAGGCAGTCCACGCCGCGGGCCAGCCGGTCCAGCTCGGCCAGCCACTCCGCCGGGACCATGGTGGGGTCCGCGCCGCGCGCGATCTCCAGCGCCGCCACCGCGACGTCGACGTGCCCGTCAGGGCGGCCGACCAGCTCGGCGAACCTGTCGACGGCGTCCACGGGAACGTGCGGCTCCGGCGCGTCAGGCCGCGATCGTGGCGCGCAGCAGGTCGTCGGGGATGCCGAAGGCGGCGACCAGGTCGCGCGCCAGCGGGCGCAGCTCGCCGCACAGCACGTTGACCTCGCGGGTG
Source organism: Euzebyaceae bacterium (assembly GCA_963829805.1). GTDB lineage: Bacteria > Actinomycetota > Nitriliruptoria > Euzebyales > Egibacteraceae > CAWHJR01. Next base: position 3,499,129 of record CAWHJR010000002.1, on the reverse strand, counting down.
ATGGCCTTGCTCTTGGCGCCCGCGAAGAGACCCTCCTCGAGGTACCAGGCACGGTCGGCGTCAAGGCGCGAGAGCGCGTAGAGGTCACGCAGCGCCGCCAGCACGGCGCGCAGCTGCGGCTCCTCGACGCGCCCGACCGCGGCGGCGACGGAGTCCAGCACGACGCGCTCGCTGTGGGCGATCGCGGCCGCCAGCACCAGGTCCTGGTGGCGGATGAAGGCCTCGTGCGCGTCCACCTTGCGCTCCAGCTCGCGCTTGAGCCGCCGCGCCAGGGTCGCCACGCGCAGCTCCTCGCGGGACGCGAACGCCGCCCGCTGGAACGCGGGGTCGCGCAGGTGCGCCGAGTCGGAGCGGCGGCTGGGCGGCGTCGGGATCACGGCGGCGGCCACGCGGCCCAGCACGTAGCGCACCATGCCGCCCAGGTCGAGGTCCTCGAACTGGCTCTTGTAGTCGGTCAGCAGCGACTTGGCGACCAGCTGCAGCAGGACGGTGTTGTCGCCCTCGAAGGTCGTGAAGATGTCGCTGTCGGCCTTGAGCGCGGCGAAGCGGTTCTCCGCGAGGTAGCCCGCGCCGCCGCAGGCCTCGCGCGCGGTCTGGATCGTGGCGGTCCCGTGCCACGTGGCCAGGGCCTTGATGCCGGCGGCCTTGGTCTCGAACGCCTGGCGCTCGCGCTGCGGGGTGTCGGCGTCCTTGGTGTGGCGCACCAGCTCCTCGACGAGGTCGTGCAGCGCGATGTCCAGGGCGACCGTGGTCGCCACGGCCGGCAGGAGGCGACGCTGGTGGGTGAGGTAGTCCAGCAGCAGCGTCTCGGGGCCGTCCTTGGGTCCGAACTGCCGCCGCTGGAGCGCGTAGCGGACGGCGATGGCCAGCGCGACCTTCGCGGCCGCCAGGCTGGACAGCCCGACGCTGACGCGGCCCTGGACCAGGGTCGCGAGCATCGTGAAGAACCGCGCGCCCGGGTTCGCGATCGCGCTGGAGTACACCCCGTCGACGCTGACGTTGCCGTAGCGGTTGAGCAGGTGGTCGCGGGGGACCCGCACGCCGTCGAACCAGAAGCGGCCGTTGTCGACGCCGTTGAGGCCCATCTTCGGGCCGCAGTCGGCGATGCGGACGCCGGGCAGCGGGTTGCCGCGCTCGTCGCGGACGGGGACGAAGAAACCGTGCACGCCGTGCTGCTGGCCGTCGACCTCCAGCTGGGCGAAGACCACGGCCGCGCGGGCGTGGACGGCCGCGTTGCCGATGTAGTCCTTGCGCGCGTCGTCGTCGGGGGTGGTGATCACGAACTCCGCCGTCGCCGGGTCGTAGACCGCGGTCGTGCGGATCGAGCGGGCGTCCGAGCCGTGCCCGGTCTCGGTGAGCGCGAACGACCCGGGTAGCCTCGCCGCCGCGACGTCGGGCAGCCAGCGCTGGTGGTGCTCGGCCGTGCCGAGGTTGAGGATCGCACCGCCGAACAGACCGAACTGCACCCCGTACTTCACGACCAAGGACAGGTCGTGGGTCGCGAGGGTCTCGAACACCGCGATCGCGCCGGCGGGGTCGTCGGCACCCCCGACCTCGGTGGGGTAGGCCACGGCACCCAGGCCGTCGGCGGCGAGCATGCGCACCCAGTCCATGACCTGCTCGCGGAACTCGGGGCCGGCGAGGGTGTCCGGGGGACGGAAGCGGTCCTGCGCGAGCAGCCGCCGGACACGTTCGCGCAGGTCGTGGTGGGTGCGCTCCAGCACGCGCTGCAGCGCGCCCTCGTCCAGGCCGTCCTCGGCCGCCACGAGGTCGCGCGTGGCCGTCGGTGGCGGCTCTGGCGCGGCCTGCACCGGCAGCGCGGCGCCCTCGACGTGGCCGACGACCAGCAGGCGGTCCTCGGCGTCGGTCACCTCGATCGCATGGTCGTCGAAGCGCAGCTCGACGGTCTGCGAGACCAGCACCGGCGCGAGGAAGTCCAGCTGCAGGCGCCCGGGCGTCGCGCCGCGGGCGTCGGCCAGATGGCGCAGCACGAGGTTGACGACCGCGAGGTGCTGCAGCGTCGGCCCGCTGTGGCCCATGAGGCGCGCGACCGTGCCGGTGGTGTGGACCGGGTTGAGGTTGCCCGACAGGCGGCCGTAGCGCAGGCCGAGGTCGCCCGCGAGCGCCAGGCCCACGCTGCGCACGTCGGGGTCGTCGGGGTCCAGCGTGGGGAGCCTGCCAGGGGCGGGGAGGTCCGGAGGCGCGCCGTGGCCCTCGCGGCGCAGCCGGGCCAGCGTGGCGCGGTCGACGTCGGTGACCACGAAGACGTCGTCGCCGGAGAACCGCACGTCGCCGTCGTCCAGGACCCGGGTGGCGACCAGCAGCGCGACGCGCTGGTCGCCCAGCGGCACCGTGCTGCCGAGCTGGACCTGCACCGTCGCGGTCCCGTCCAGCTGGGGCAGGGGCCGCTCGGGGTGGTACGTCACGCGGGTGCGGACGTGGGTCAGGTTGCGGGCGCTGATGCCGAGATCCTCGACCAGGCGCGTCAGCAGGGGGGTCCAGGCGACGGCGTGGAGGGTGAGCGGCAGGCGCATGCCCTCGGGGACGCCGAAGAGCTCGTGCCAGCGGCGCTCGTCCTCGGCGGAGACGCGCAGCTGCGTGGTGTAGGCCGGGTAGTGGTCGGAGGTCAGCAGGCGGTTGCGGCGCATCAGGTTGCGGACCGACGCGACGTAGAAGCGGGCAAGCCCGGTGCTGGAGCGCGCGAGGTCCGCTGGCTCGACCTCGACCCGGTCGGGCGTGGCCTGCTCCTGGAAGGTGTTGCGCTCCTCCAGCGCGATCTCGAGATCGCGTGCGAGCTCCCGCGCCAGCGCCAGCCCCAGCGGGCCGATGCGCTCCAGGCAAGCCAACAGCGCCGCGTCGGAGAGCTTGAGGACCTGCCCCGGCTCCGTGCAGAGGATGGTGGCGGCCCGGACCTCTGCCAGCAGCGCGCCGAGCTCGCCGAAGGCGTCGCCGGCCTTGAGGGTGCCGACCGCGATCAGCTCACCGTCGTCGCCGCGGACCAGCACGTCGGCCTGGCCGGTGAGCAGCACGTAGAGGTCGCGGTCGGTGCCGCCCTCCTCGACCAGGGTCTGGCCGGGCACGGTGTCGAGGAGCTCACCCGCGTCGCGTACCTCCGCAAGCTGGCGGTCGTCCAGGCCGCGCAGCAGCGGCGCCACGCGCAGCCGTGCCAGGTCGCCCACCGCGCCGGAATCCGTTGCCGTCATCGGCCTCTCCTTGGCAGCCCTGACGTGAGGCTAGCGCCACGGGCGCGCCGCCTCGCAGGGCCAGCCACCCACCCCCTCCCACCTGGTTGACCTGGGAGTTCTGTCGCACCCGTGTGGTACGTGTTGCCTTTTGTGTACTCGTGAGTTGACCTGGTGGGGATTGGTGGGGCATAGTGGTGCGCAAGGGCAGACCAGGGAAGGCTCGGTGGAGGAGCACGCGCGGGACCCGGAGTTCCTCGGGGTGCACGCGCGCTCGCTCGACACCAAGCACCGGCTGGTCCTCCCGGCGCTCTACCGAACGTTCCTGAAGGACGGACTGGTGCTCACGATCGGCTTCGACGGTTGCGTCAGGGCCCTCACGAACGAGGGCTGGGCGCAGCTCAAGGCCACGTGGGCGCCGTTGTCGGAGTTCGACGAGCAGCAGCGCCAGTACCTGCGCGCGTTGACGTCCTACGCGGTGCGCCAGCAGCCCGACGGCCAGGGCCGCATCGCGATCCCCGGCAACCTCCGCGCGCTGGCAAGGATGAAGGCCGCGGGCGAGGTCGCGGTCGTGGGCCGCGGCGACTTCTTCGAGCTGTGGGACGCCGGCACCTGGGCCGACTGGGACGCCGCCAACATGCGCGCCGCAACCCACGGCAGCAAGCCGTTCGGGATCCCTTCCTGACCCGCCGCGTTGCCACGACAGGAGGACGATGATGAGCACCACCGCACGGCACCTGGGTCCCCAGGATGAGGGCGACCGCCGCACGGCCGGCTCCGCCGCGCTCGAGAAGCTGGGGTTCGCCGAGGCGCCCGCCGCCGGTCTGTCCGGTATGCGGCAGTTCGTGATCGCCCTGGGCGGAGGCCTGCTGCTCGCAGCGCTGGTGGCCTGGTGGCTCTTCTCCTGACGGCGGGTGCCGTCCTCGCACCACCGCTCACCGCGCGCTTCGCCCAGGCGATCGGCGCGGCGGTGAGCACGTCCCCGGCCGGCCACGTGCCGGTGCTGCTGGCGCAGGTCGTCGAGCTGCTGGCCTGGCACGGGCCGGGGCCCGGGGTGCTGGTCGACGCCACGGTGGGCGCGGGCGGGCATTCCGCCGCGCTGCTGGAGGCCTCGTCCCCGGAGACGCTCCTGGTCGGGCTGGACCGCGATCCCGACGCGCTGGGGCTGGCGGGGGAGAGGCTGGCGGTGTTCGGGTCGCGGGCGGTGCTGGTGCACGCCGCGTCAGACCGGCTGGCCGAGGTCGTCGCGCCGCTGGCGGCCGCGCACGGGCCGGTGGTCGGGGTGCTGATGGACCTCGGCGTGTCGAGCATGCAGCTGGACCAACCCGGGCGCGGGTTCTCGTTCCGGCTCGAGGGGCCCCTCGACATGCGCATGGACCCGACGACCGGCGAGACCGCCGCGGAGCTGGTCAACACCGTCGACCGCGTGACGCTGGAGCGCCTGCTGCGCGCGAACGCCGAGGAGCGCTTCGCGGGGCGCATCGCCCGCGCGATCGTCGAGCGGCGGCCCTTCACCACGACCACGCGGCTGGCCGAGGTCATCGCCGAGGCGGTCCCCGCCGCTGCGCGCTCCGAGGCGCACCGCGCCGGGATCCACCCGGCCACCCGCACGTTCCAGGCGTTGCGCATCGCCGTCAACGACGAGCTCGGCCGCCTCAGTGCCTCCCTTCCCCAGGCACTGGGGCTGCTGGCTCGGCCTTCCGAGGAGGCGGCGCGGCGCGGGGGCCGCGCGGTCGTGCTCGCCTATCACAGCCTGGAGGACCGCAGCGTCAAGCGGGCCTTCTCTGACGCGCTCCGCGGCTGCATCTGCCCTCCGGACCTTCCGGTGTGCGGCTGCGGGCGCGTCCCCCTCGTCCGTCCCGTCCGCCCTTCGTCGGCCGGAACCGGGAAGCCCGACCTGTCCCCGCCTTCGGCGGGTTCCGGTCGCCCCCCGGCCGGCCATCGGCCCCCCTTGCGGGGGACCGCTGCTACCTCGGGCGGGGTCGTGCGCCCCGACCCCGCCGAGGTGGCCGCCAACCCCCGCGCCCGCTCCGCCCGGCTCCGGGCCGTGGAGCGCACCGCGGCTGCCGAGGACACCCGCTGGGGGCTGGCGTGACCGCGATCCCCCTCCCCGCGCGGCCGAGCCCGCGGCTGCGCGCCACTCCCCGGGTCGCGGCGCCCGCCCATGCCCCGGCGCGGCGCCCCGACCTGCGGGTCGTCCCGCGGCCGGTCCGGGTCGGGCGCTGGTGCGCGCTGGGCGCCGCGGTGCTGCTGGCGGGCAGCGTCGGCAACGTCGCCCTCACCGCGCTCGGCGCAGGCGCGGCGGTCGAGGCCCGCGCACTGGAGCAGGAGATCAGCGAGCTCACGCTGCGCCGCGACGAGCTCGTCGCGGTCATCGGGGCGCTCGAGTCGCCCGACCGCGTCTTCGCCTTCGCGACCCAGCTCGGGATGGTCCGTCCGCAGCAGCCCGGCTACCTCGACCCCTCCGCGCCCGCGCCGGAGGGCTTTGCCGCCCCGGACAAGCCGATCCTTCCGCCCCGGGAGGGCTGAACCGTGGCGCTCGGGCTCCAGCCGATCGCGCCGACCCGCCCGCGTCCCCGCCCCGCCCCGGCACGCCGTCCCCGGCCGGCGCCGGCGCCGACGCTGACCGCGGCGATGCTGGCCGCCGCGCTGGGGGCCTGCGGCCGGGCGTGCGCCAAGGCGCGGACGCAGCGGCGGGTGTCGTCGCTGCTGGTCGTGTGGCTGGTGATCAGCGTCCTGATCGCGGCGCGGCTGGTCGACATCCAGGTGGTGCGGGCCGAGGAGTTCCGGGGGCTCGCCGACCGCCAGTCGCAACGCGAGATCGCGCTGCCCGCCGCGCGTGGGGCGCTGCTGGACCGCGGCGGTCACCCGCTGGCGATGTCGCTGTCGGCGTCGACGGTCTACGCCAACCCCCCGGTGCTGCGCGAGGAGGGGATCGACCCGTGGCTGGTCGCGGCGACCGTCAGCCCCGTGCTGCAGCGCCCGACCGCGGAGCTCGCGGCGCTGCTGGGGAGCCAGCAGGAGTTCGTGTTCCTCGGGCGCCAGCTGCCACGCGAGCTGGGGGAGCAGGTGCTGGCGCTGGACCTGCCCGGCGACATCGAGGGACTGCCGGGCATCGGCGTCCTCGAGGAGCCGACGCGCACGTACCCCAGCGGCACCCTGGCGTCCCAGACCGTCGGGTGGGCGGGTGTGGACAACTCCGGCCTGGCCGGGCTGGAGCTGGCCTACGATCAGGAGCTGGGGGGGATCCCCGGGACGCTGCTCCTGGAGCGCGCGCCGGGAGGGCTGGAGATCACCAGCGCGCCGCGCACGGTGACCGAGCCCGTCTCGGGCGCCGACCTCGTGCTCACGCTCGACCGCGGCATCCAGCAGGCGACCGAGGAGATCCTCGCCGACGCGGTCAGCCACTTCCAGGCCCTCGGCGGCTCGGCGATCGTGCTGGACTCCGCCAGCGGCGAGATCCTCGCGCTGGCGTCCGTGCCCACGTTCCACCCCGAGCAGTTCGCCGGCGCGGACCCCTACGCCCAGCGCAACCGCGCGCTGACGGACGTCTTCGAGCCCGGCAGCGTCAACAAGGCCGTCACCATCGCCGCCGCGATCGAGGACGGCGTCGTCAGCCCGGGGACGACGTTGACCGTGCCGTCGGCGATCGCAATCGGTCCCGAGGTCTTCCACGACGCCTCCAGCCACGGCACCGCGCAGTGGACCGTCGCCGACATCATCGAGCGCTCCAGCAACGTCGGCGCCATCCAGATCGCCCAGCAGCTGGGCCGGCAGCGCCTCCACGACTACGTGACCGCCTTCGGGATGGGCCGCCCCACCGGCCTGGGCTTCCCCGGCGAGTCCGCGGGCCTGCTGCCCGACGTGCCGGACTGGAGCGGCTCCTCGCTGCCGACGATCGCGATCGGCCAGGGTGTCTCGGCCACGTTGCTGCAGCTGGCCGGCGCGTTCAACGTGATCGCGACCGGCGGCGAGTGGGTCGAGCCCTCCCTGGTGCGCGGCCACGCCGCCCCCGACGGTGGGCTGATCCCGGGTGAGGAGCCGGCGCGCAGCCGCGTCATCTCCGAGGGCACCGCCGCGCTGGTCGCCGACATGCTCGTCGCGGTGGTCGCCGGCGATCACGGCACCGGCCGCCGCGCCGCCGTGCCGGGCTACGCGGTCGCCGGCAAGACCGGCACCGCGCAGAAGCCGCTCGAGGACGCCCGCGGCTACGAAGAGGGCGCCTTCATCGGCACGTTCGCCGGCTTCGCCCCTGCGCACGACCCCGCGCTCGTCGTCGCCGTCATGCTCGACGAGCCGACGCCCTACTACGGCGGCCTGTCCGCCGCGCCGACCTTCAGCGCGATCATGGCCGCCGCGCTGGCCCACCGCGGCATCCCCCCGGACACCACGGGCGAGCTGCCGCCCGCGGCAGGCTCGCAGCCGGCGGCCCTGGAGGCCACCGCGCCCCTTCCTCCATCGCCCTCGCCGTCGCCGTCGGCCGGCTGAGCGGTGCTGCGCACCCGCGCCGCGGCCTGCGCGGCCCCGCGGGGGGCGACCCGTATCCTCGGCCGCGGGTTCGGCGGGCTGCCGGGCCGCACCGCACCGCCCGTGACGCCACTCGACCTCACCGCGCTCCTCCCCGACGCCCGCCTGCACCTGCCGGCGGGCGCATCTGCCGTTGTGGCCCTCGCCGACGCGACCCACGACTCGCGCGGCGCGGGGCCCGGGGTCCTCTTCGCGTGCAGGCCCGGCATGCGGGCGGACGGGCACGACTTCGCGGCCGCGGCGGTCGCTGCGGGGTCGCCGGCGCTGCTCGTGGAGCGCGAGCTCGACGTCGCGGCGCCCCAGGTGGTCGTGCCCTCGGTCGCGGCGGCGCTGGGTCGCGTCGCCGCCGCGGTGCACGAGCATCCGTCGGAGCGACTGCGCCTCATCGGGGTCACGGGGACCAGCGGCAAGACCACCACGACGTTCCTGGTGCAGGCCGCGCTGGAGGCCTGCGGGCACAGCACCGGCCTGATCGGCACGGTCGAGACGCGCGTCGCCGGCGCGGCCGAGCAGGGCCCGCGCACCACCCCCGAGGCCACCGACCTGCAACGGCTGCTGGCGCGCATGGTCGCCGCGGGCGTCACCGCCGCCGCGATGGAGGTGTCCAGCCACGGGCTGGCGCTGGGGCGCATCGCGGGGACGCGCTTCGCCGCGGTCGGCTTCACCAACCTCTCGCAGGACCACCTCGACTTCCACACCGACCTCGAGGACTACTTCGCGGCCAAGGCCTCGCTCTTCACCCGCGAGCTCGCACCGGTCGGCGCCGTCGACGTCGGGTCGTCGTGGGGGCGCCGCCTGGCGGCAAACGCGCCGATCTCCGTGCTGCGGATCGCCGTGGACGGCGGGCCGGACCTGCGCGCGGAGGACGTGCGCGCCGGCGCCGCCGGCAGCACGTTCATCGCGGTGCTCGACGGGGCCCGGCTGCCGGTCGCGCTGGCCCTGCCGGGACGGTTCAACGTCGCCAACGCCCTCCTCGCGCTGGCGCTGGCCACGCTGGCGGGGTGCGACGCGGCGACCGCCGTGCGTGGCATCGAGGGGGTCCAAGGCGTCCCAGGACGCATGGAGCGCGTCGACGCCGGCCAGCCCTTCACGGTGCTCGTCGACTACGCCCACAAGCCCGACGCGCTCGCCGCGGTGCTGCGCACCGCCCGCGACCTCGCCACCGGGAGCCGCGTGCTGGTGGTGATCGGCTGCGGAGGCGACCGCGACCGCGAGAAGCGCCCGCAGATGGGGCGCATCGCCGCCGAGGGCTCCGACCACGCGTTCCTGACCAGCGACAACCCCCGCTCGGAGGACCCCGGGGCGATCGTGTCCGCGATGGCCGAGGGCGCGCGTGCCGCGGTCGCCGCCGGGGACGTCGCGGTCGAGGTCGACCGCCGCACGGCGATCGCGCAGGCGGTGCACGCCGCGCGCCCCGGCGACGTGCTGGTGATCGCCGGCAAGGGCCACGAGACCTACCAGGAGCTCGCGGACCGCACGATCCCCTTCGACGACCGCGCTGTCGCGCGCGAGGCCCTGGCCGCCGCGGGCTGGGCCGGGCCGTGAGGTCGATCCTCATCGCGGCCGCGACCTCGCTGGCCCTCTGCCTCGTGGGGACGCCGATGGTGATCCGCTTCTTCCGGCGCCACGGCTACGGCCAGCTGATCCGCGAGGACGGCCCGCAGGCCCACCAGGTCAAGCGCGGCACGCCGACGATGGGCGGCACCGCGATGATCATCGCCGCGCTGGGGGGCTACTTCGCAGCGACGATCCCCGCCGGCCGCGCACTCTCGCCCGGCGGCCTGCTCGCGATGGGCACATTCACGGGGATGGGCATCGTGGGGTTCCTCGACGACGCGATCAAGCTGCGCCGGCACCGCAACCTGGGCCTTTCGAAGACCGCGAAGTTCAGCGGGCAGGCGGTGGTGGCGATCTTCTTCGGCGTCGGCGCGCAGTACGTGGCGGAGACCTCGACGCGGCTGTCGGGCATCGGTCCGCTGGCGCTGGACTTCGGGGTCGTGCGCATCGGCGGCTTCTCGGTCCTCTTCACGCTGTTCTGCTTCCTGATCCTGTCGGCGACGTCGAACGGCGTGAACCTGACCGACGGGCTGGACGGGCTGGCGGCGGGGACCTCGGCGCTGGTGTTCGCCGCCTACACCGTGATCGCGTTCTGGATCTTCCGGCACGGCGCGGCCACCTACGTCGACGGCGAGCTCGTGCGCTTCACGGGGGACTACACGTTGGAGGCCTGGCTGCACGCCGACACGCTGGCGATCGCGGCAGCCGCGGCGATGGGGGCCGCACTCGGCTTCCTGTGGTGGAACGCGCCCCCCGCGCGGATCTTCATGGGCGACACCGGGTCACTGGCGATCGGTGGGATGCTCGCGGCGCTGGCGGTCCTCACCGAGACCGAGCTGCTGCTGGTGCTCCTCGGCGGCCTCTACGTGGTCGAGACCGTCAGCGTGATCCTGCAGGTCGCCAGCTTCCGGATCTTCCGGCGGCGGATCTTCAACATGGCGCCGCTGCACCACCACTTCGAGCTGGCCGGGTGGCAGGAGACCACCGTGCTCGTGCGCTTCTGGATCGTGGCCGGGCTGTGCGTGGCCTTCGGCCTGGGGCTGTTCTACGCCGAGTTCCTGGCAAGGGGGGGTGGTGCGGGATGACCCTGCAGGACCGGCTGCGCGGGCTCCGCAGCGGGACGTCGACCCGCGAGTTCGTGGTGATCGCGATCGGCGGCGCCGCGCTGACCGCCATCGGGCTGCTGATGACGTTCTCGGCGTCGTTCGTGCAGTCCGCGGCGGCGACAGGGGACCCGTTCGGGATCTTCACCCGCCAGCTGCTGGGGGTGGCGGTGGGCCTGCCGCTGGCGGTGGTGGCGGCGCTGGTCGACTACCGGGTCTGGCGACGCCTCGCGACGCCGCTGGTGCTGGTGTCGCTGTTCGCGCTGGCCTTGGTGCTGGTGCCGTCGATGGGGACCGAGGTCAACCACGCGCGCCGGTGGTTCGACTTCGGTCCGCTGAACCTGCAGCCCAGCGAGCTGGTCAAGCCGGCCCTGGCGTTGTGGGCCGCGCACGTCGTCGCGTCGCGCTGGGCGCGGGTGCGCGCGGGCGACCTGCGCGCGCTGCTGGTGCCGCTGCCGGTGACGCTGATCGCGGCGGCGCTGGTCTACGTCGCACCGGACCTGGAGAGCGCGCTGCTGGTCGGCCTCATCGGCGTGTCCGTGCTCTACGTGGCAGGGATGCCGATCCGCCTCATGGTCGGCTTCGGGGGTCTGCTGCTGGCCATCGGGGTGGCCGGGATCCTCTCGGTCGGCTACCGCCAGGACCGCATGAGGGTCTGGCTCGACCCGACCGCGTACGCATCCGACATCGGCTACCAGACCACGCAGGGGCTGATCGCGCTGGGGTCCGGCGGCTGGCTGGGCGCGGGCCTCGGGCAGGGGCGCGGCAAGTGGCTCTACATCCCCAACGCCCACACCGACTTCATCTTCGCGATCGTCGGGGAGGAGCTGGGGCTCGTCGGGGCGCTGGTCGTGCTGGCGCTGTTCGGGGCGATCGCGGTGGCCGGGGTGCGCACGTCGCGCCGGGCGCCCGACCCGTTCGGGCGGCTGCTGGCGGCCGGCATCACGACCTGGATCCTGGCCCAGGCCGCGATCAACATCGCGTCGGTGGTGGGCCTCCTGCCGGTGACCGGCGTGACCTTGCCGCTGGTGTCCTTCGGCGGCTCCTCGCTGGCGTTCACGATGTTCGGGCTGGGCCTGCTGGCCTCGGTCGCACGCAATGCGCGCCGGCCGGAGGAGCACGGCCCGGTCGCGGCCCGGCGCCCCGTCCTGGTCGCCGCAGGCCCCGCGGCCGACGACGACGACGCGGCACCGTGGTGAGCACGGTCGTGCTGGTGGCCGGTGGGGGGACCGGGGGCCACGTGATGCCGTCGTTGGCGACCGCCGCGGCGCTGGCGTCCGACGACGTCCGCGTGGAGTTCGTGGGGACCGCGGCGGGGTTGGAGGCGCGGCTGGTACCCGAGGCGGGGTGGACGCTGCACACCGTGCCGGCGGCCACGCTGCCGCGCCGCAAGCCGTGGCTGCTCCCGCAGGCGCTGCTGCGGATCGGCCGAGGGGTGGCGCTCGCACGGCGCCTGATCCGCGACCGCGGCGCGCGCGCCGCGTTGTGCTTCGGGGGCTACACCGCGGCGCCGTTGGCCGTCGCGGCGTGGCTGACGCGCATCCCCCTGGTGCTGCACGAGCAGAACGCCCGGCCGGGTGTCGCCAACCGCGTCGCCGCCCGCTGGGCGCGGCATGTCGCCGTCGCGTTCGAGGCCGCCGCCGCGGGGTTCCCTGCCGGCAAGGTCGTGGTGACCGGCAACCCCGTGCGTGCGGGGTTCGCGGGGGCGGTTCGCGCTGCCTCGCGCGAGGCGGCGCTGGCGCACTTCGGGCTGGACCCCGGACGGCGGACGCTGCTGGTGTTCGGGGGCAGCCAGGGCGCGGCGACGCTGAACCGGGCGGTGACCGGGGCTGCTGCCCTGTGGGGAGCGCCAGAGCGTCTGCAGGTGCTGCACGCGACGGGCACGCGCACGGCCGAGGAGACGCGCGCCGCGTGGTCCGCCGCGGGTCTGGACGGCGCGACGACACCGCGGGGGCTGAACGTGGTGGTGCAGGAGTTCATCGCGCGCATGGACCTGGCGTACGCGGCCGCGGACCTGGCGGTGTGCCGCGCGGGGGCCTCGACGCTGGCGGAGCTCGCGCTGAGCGGCCTGCCGGCGGTGCTCGTGCCGTACCCGTACGCGGCGGACGACCACCAGACCGACAACGCCCGCTCGGTGGCCGGCTCCGGCGGCGCCATCGTCGTACCCGACCCCGAGCTCACCGCCGGGCGCCTCGTGGCGGCGGTGGAGCCGCTGCTCGACGACGACACGGCGCGCGAGGGCATGGCCGCCGCGATGCGGACGCTCGGGCGCCCCGACGCCGCGGCGGACGTCGCCCGCCTCGTCCTCCAGGAGCTGCCGCGGTGAGGGCGCTCAAGGCCGCGTCACGAGAGCGGTCCACGCCTTCTCAGCGACCGCCCGCCGCGCCTGCTCATGCTCGGCACGGAGTCTTGTCGTGAGTGCGATCCCGCCGGCCGACGACGCGGTCCTGGCCGCCGTCCCCCCGCTCGAGGGAGGGCCGGGATCCGCACGGGTGCACCTCGTCGGCATCGGCGGCTCCGGGATGAGCGCGCTGGCGCAGCTGCTGGTCGAGCGCGAGGTTCCCGTGTCCGGCAGCGACCTGCGCGGCGGCCCCGCGTGCCTGGTGCTCGAGGCCATGGGCGCACAGGTCCACGTGGGCCACGACGCCAGGCACGTGGAAGGCGCCGCGCTGGTCGTCGCCTCGTCCGCCGTCCCGCCTTCCAACCCCGAGGTGGTCCGCGCCCGCGAGCTGGGCCTTCCCGTGCTGATCCGCGCGCAGCTGCTGGAGCTCGTGCTGCGGGGCCGGAGGCGGATCCTGGTCACCGGCACGCACGGCAAGACCACCACCACCTCGATGGTGACCGTGGCCCTGCAGGCCGCCGGGCTGGACCCGTCGTTCGCGATCGGGGGCGCGCTGCACGGAGGCGGCACCAGCGCCCACCACGGGACCGGGGACGCCTTCGTCGCCGAGGCCGACGAGGCCTACCGCTCGTTCCTGCACCTCACGCCCGACTGCGCCGTGGTCACCAACGTCGAGATGGACCACCACGACGTCTACGCCGACGAGGCCGACGTGGCCGCCGCGTTCGCCACGTTCTTGGACCGCCGGCCCGCCGACGGCCTGGCCCTGCTGTGCGCCGACGACGCCGGCGCGCGGGCCCTGGCCGGGGCCGCACGGTCGCCGGTGCGGACCTACGGGGAAGCCGAGGACGCCGACCTGCGCGTCGTCGACATGCGCCTCGGCCCCGAGGAGTCCAGCGCAGGCTTCGTCGAGGACGGCGTGGACCTCGGCCGGTTCACGGTCGCCGTGCCGGGTCGCCACAACGTGCTCAACGCGGCGGCCGCGGCGGCCGCGGCGCGTTGGGCGGGCGCGGAGCCCGATGCCGTGCGCTCCGGCCTGGCGTCGTTCCTGGGCGCGCAGCGGCGCTTCCAGCGGCTGGGGATCGCCGGCGGCGTCACCGTGGTCGACGACTACGGGCACCATCCCACGGAGCTGGTCGCGACGATCGCCGCCGCCCGCCAGACCCGGCCTCCCGGGCGGGTCGTCGCCGTCTTCCAGCCGCACCGCTACTCCCGCACGGCCGCCCTGGGCCGCGAGCTGGGCGCGGCGCTGGCAGGCGCCGACCTCGTGCTGGTCACCGACGTCTACGCCGCAGGCGAGGCCCCCGTGCCCGGCGTCGACGGTCGCCTCGTCGCCGATGCGGCGGCCGCGGCCGGCGGCGCGATGGTGCGGCACGTCCCGACCACCGGCGAGGCCGTCCGCGTCCTCGAGGAGCTCGTCACCCCCGGCGACCTGGTGCTCACGCTCGGCGCCGGCGATATCACCGAGATCGGCCCGGTCCTGCTCGCCCTCCTGGAGGGTCGCGGGTGAGCGCGGCCGCGGACCTGCTGCGGCCGGTGGTCGTGGGGTCGGTCCGCGCCGGCGAGTCGTTGGCGCGCCACACGACGCTGAAGGTCGGCGGGCCGGCGGCGGCCTACGTCGTGGCCGAGGCGGCGGGCGACCTCGCGGTCGTGGCCGACGTGTGCGCGGAGCAGGAGGCGCCGTGGCTGATCCTCGGCCGCGGCAGCAACCTGTTGGTCGCCGACAACGGCTGGCCCGGGGTGGTCGTGGTGCTGGGCCGCGCGTTCCGCGGCGTCGCGCCGGTGGGGGAGCGCGTGGCGCTGGGCGCGGCGGAGCCCATGCCCGTGCTGGCCAGGCAGCTGGAGCTCCTGGGCCTGGGCGGGATGGCGTTCGGCGTGGCGATCCCAGGCACGGTCGGCGGCGCCGTGCGGATGAACGCCGGCGCCCATGGCGGGCAGATGGCCGACGTCCTGGAGTGGGCCGAGGTGGCGCGCCTCGGCGCCGGGGGCGCGACGGAGCACTGGTCGGCGGGCGACCTCGCGATGACCTACCGCCACACCGCCCTCCCGCCCGACGCGGTGGTCGTGCGCGCCGGCGTGCGCCTGCGCCCTGCCGACCGCCCAGCCCTCGCGGCCGAGATGAACGAGATGCGCCGCTGGCGCCGCGCCACCCAGCCGATCAACACCCCCTCCTGCGGCAGCGTCTTCCGCAACCCTCCGGGCGACTCCGCGGGCCGCCTCATCGAGGCCGCCGGCATGAAGGGCCACCGCGTCGGCGGCGCCTGCATCAGCGAGGTCCACGCAAACTTCATCACCACCGCCCCGGGCGCGACCGCCACCGACGTCCACACCCTCCTCCGCCATGCCCAGGCCCGCGTCTCCGAGACCCACGGCATCCAGCTCGTCCCCGAGGTCGTGATCGCCGGCTTCGACGACGCGACCGCCGAGCCGGGGCTCCCGTGAGGCGCCGGCCTCCCCCGCCCCGCCACCCGGGCCGTCGCCGGTGGGAGCGTGCGCTCGCGGGCCTCGGCTTGTGGCGGAGCGCTGGCGGCCGGGTCGCGTCGACGGCGGCCCGGGGGAGGAGACCCCCGGGTCCGGCGGCGGTCTCGGTGGATCCGCGGATCCTCGCGCGCAGGCGGGCCGTGGCGCGGGCCGCGGAGGTGCGGCGGCTCAGGGTCGCGGGGAGCTTCGTGCTGCTCGGGTTCCTGGCAGTGGGGGGGTGGGCGCTCACCCGCACGCCGCTGTTCGCGGTGGACGCGGTCGAGGTCGTCGGTGTGCAAGCCGAGCTCGCGGCACAGGTGCGGGCCGTGGCCGGCCTGCCCCCGGGGACGAACCTGCTGGACGTGGACCTGCCGGGCGTCGCCGCCGCGGTCGAGCGGCTGGGGTGGGTGGTCGACGCGACCGCGACGCGCCGGCCGCCGTCGACGATCGAGCTGCGCGTGGTCGCCCGGGCCCCCGCGGCCTACCTGGAGGCGGGCGGCGCCGGCTGGCTCGTCGCTGACGACGGCACGGTCCTGGCTGCCGCGGAGCCGACGACCGACCTGCTGCTGATCTCTGTCCCCGCGGTGCTCGTCCCCGCGCCCGGTGAGGCGATCGCCGACCAGACGGTGCTGACGGCGCTGGACGTCGCTGCGGACCTGCCGGCCGGGCTGCTCCGCAACGTCCTGCGCATCGAGGCCGCCGCCGGCACCCAGGACCTGATCGTCGCGATCCCCTCGGAGTACGGCACCCAGAACGTGCGGGTCCGCCTGGGCACGGCCGACGACGTGGCCCAGAAGGCCCAGGCGGTCCTGGCGCTCGTCGACCAGGTCAGGGCCCATGCCCGCGAGGGCATCACCATCGCGACGATCGACGTTCGCGCCCCGCGCCACCCGGTGCTCGTGCCCGCCTGATCCGGCCCACCCGCGGGGACAGCCCCCTTGGCCGACCGGACACCCTACGTGCTTGACCCCCCGCGCCCCGCTGCGTAAGGTTCCCGCAGTCAAAGTGGTTTACATAACTCTCGATCTCAACTAGAGGGTGAGAGTTGTGCCCGGCGCCACCCGGGCCCCGAAGAGCACACCGGCTCGGCGGGTACCAGGGGGCAGGCCGCATGCCCACCACGCGACACCCGGAGCGACGGGTGCCACGCGGCGGGCTTCCCCCATGTCAGGCAGGCCCCCGCACGGGGGCCCCCGCCTGGCGGCCCCCCGCGAACCGCGGAGGGGTCGCCGGGCCGGGGAAGGCTCCGCAGAGGACAAGGAGTGCACGTGGCGGCACCACAGAACTACCTCGCCGTCATCAAAGTCGTCGGCATCGGCGGCGGCGGTGTCAACGCCGTCAACCGCATGATCGAGGCCGGGCTCAAGGGCGTGGAGTTCATCGCCGTCAACACCGACGCGCAAGCGCTGTTGATGTCGGACGCCGACGTCAAGCTCGACATCGGGCGCGAGCTCACGCGCGGCCTCGGCGCCGGCAGCGACCCGGAGGTCGGCCAGAAGGCCGCCGAGGAGCACCGCGACGAGATCGAGGAGATCATCAAGGGCGCCGACATGGTGTTCGTCACCGCAGGGGAGGGCGGTGGCACGGGCACCGGCGGCGCGCCGATCGTGGCCGAGATCGCCAAGGGCCTGGGCGCGCTCACGATCGGTGTCGTGACCCGGCCGTTCAGCTTCGAGGGCCGCCGCCGCGCGATGCAGGCAGAGAACGGCGTCGGCCGCCTGCGCCAGGCCGTCGACACCCTGATCGTCATCCCCAACGACCGGTTGCTGGAGATCTCCGACGAGGACACCAGCGTGATGGCCGCCTTCCGGTTGGCCGACGACGTGCTGCTGCAGGGCGTGCAGGGCATCACCGACCTCATCACCACCCCCGGGCTCATCAACACCGACTTCGCCGACGTCTCCACGGTGATGCGCGACGCCGGCAGCGCCCTGCTGGGCGTCGGCAAGGCCCGCGGCGAGGACCGCGCCCTGGAGGCCGCGCGGATGGCGATCTCCAGCCCGCTGCTGGAGTCCAGCATCGACGGCGCGCGCGGCGTGCTCATGACCGTGGCCGGTGGCTCCGACCTGGGTCTGCACGAGGTCAACCAGGCCGCCGAGACCGTGACCCAGGCCGCCGACCCCGACGCCAACATCATCTTTGGCACCGTGATCGACGACGCCTTGGGCGACGAGGTCAAGGTCACCGTGATCGCGGCCGGCTTCCGCGACGCTCCCCCCGGCGCGATGGTCTCGCAGGCTCGCGCCGCCGCGGCCGCGGCGACCCAGACCGGGGCGCCCGCCCCGGTGACGCAGCTGCGCCCCGTCGAGCGGACCCCGGCCGCCTTCCCCGAGGCGACCCCCGAGCCCGGCCCCCCGCCCGGACCCCCTGCGCACGATCCGCGTCGAGGGCCCGCCCCCCGTCTCGTCGCTGCTGGAGGACGAAGAGGAGGACGAGGTCTTCCGCAGCCCGCCGGGGTCGGCGCAGCCCAACGTCGGCCAGGGGGGTGCAGGGGCGCCCGACGACGACCTCGACATCCCCAGCTTCCTGCGGCGCTGAGCACGCAGGGGCCCCAAGCCCCGACGATGGACACCGTGGCCGAGCTGACCGCGCGCCTGCGGCACGTGACGGAGCGCATCGCGGCCGCGGCCGGGCGGGCGGGCCGTCCCGCGCACGGGATCACGTTGGTCGCCGTGAGCAAGACCCAGCCCGCCGAGCGGGTGGCAGCCGCACGCGCGGCCGGCCAGGTGGACTTCGGCGAGAGCCGTGCGCAGGAGCTCGTGGCAAAGGCCCGGGAGCTCACTGCTCTCGGCGCCCCCCGCGTGCGCTGGCACTTCGTCGGCCAGCTGCAGCGCAACAAGGCAAAAGACGTCGTCGGCACCGCGACGCTCATCCACTCCGTCGACCGGCTGGAGCTGGCCGAGGAGATCGCCGGCATCGCCGCCCGCAGCGGACGGCTGCAGCGGGTGCTCGTGCAGGTCAACGCCGGCGAGGACCCCGCGAAGGCGGGTGTCGCGGTGGATGCCGCGCCCGGGCTGATCGCCCGCATCCGCGCGCTGCCCTACGTCGCGTGCGAGGGCCTCATGACGATTCCGCCCCTCGAGGGGGACCCGCGCCCCACGTTCCAGCGGCTGGCCGCCCTCCGCGACCGCCTGCGCGAGCAGTTCCCCGAGGTGAGCCACCTGTCCATGGGTATGAGTGGCGACTACGAGGCCGCGATCGAGGAAGGCGCCACCCTGGTCAGGGTCGGCGAGGCACTCTTCGGCCCGCGCGTCGCGGCGTGAGGCGGCTCTTCACCACATTTCACGAGCAGATGGAGTAAGAAGCGACGATGCCGTCCATATGGAAGCGAACGCTGCACTTCCTCGGGTTGGTCGAGGACTACGACGACGAGTACGCGGAGGTCACCGACGACGGCACCGCGGGGACGGCCCAGCCGGCCCCACCCCGCCCGGAGCCGTCCAACGTGCGCCGCATCCCACCTGCACGCCCCGAGCCCGTGGCCCCTGCCGCCGGCGCGTGGACGCCCTCGCCCGCCGGGCCGCTGCTCACCGAGCCGCGTCCCGAAACCGCGGCCAACCCTGTCGGGAGCCCCAGCGTGCACGTGACCAATCCCCAGACGTTCAACCAGGTCGAGGAGGTCGGTGAGCGCTTCCGCGCCGGCGTCCCCGTGATCATGAACCTGGCCAACGCCAGCGAGCCCGTCGCCAAGCGCCTCCTGGACTTCGCGAGCGGCCTGATCTACGGGTTGGACGGCCGCATCGAGCGCGTCGGCGACCGCGTCTTCCTGCTGACGCCACGCGGGGTCGACGTCTCGACCGAGGAACGCGCACGGCTCCGCGAGCGGGGGTTCTTCAACCAGGACTAGGCGCCGCTGCCGTACGGTGGGGGAGCCGTGTCGATCATCTTCGAGGTCCTCTGCATCGCGCTGACGGTGTTCTTGGTCGTGCTGCTCGTGCGCGCGGTCCTGTCGTTCGTGACGGCGATGCCCGAGCCCCTGGCGCCCTTCGCCCGTTGGGTCACCGCGGTCACCGACCCCGTGCTCAGCCCGCTGCGCCGCCGCATGCCCCCCGCGCAGGTGGGAGCGGTGGCGTTCGACCTGTCGTTCCTCGTCGTCATCGTGCTCTTGACGATCCTGCGCAGCTTCTTCTGTTAGCCAGGAGGTGATGATCCGATGTCGCTGACCCCCGAGGAGGTCGAGGGGCAGACCTTCAGCGCGGAGTTCCGCGGCTACCACAAGGGCGAGGTCGACCGCTTCCTCGACAAGGTCGTCGCGGCGCTGCGCTCCCTGCAGCACGAGCGCGACCTGCTGGGCAGCCGCGCCGAGGACGCCGAGCAGCGGGCCGCCGTGCAGCTCGCGAACGCCGAGGAGCGCGCGCGCAACACCGAGCAGCGCGCCCGGGAGACCGACGAGGCCGCCAAGCGGCGCATCGCCGAGGTCGAGGCCGAGGCAACCGAGGCGCTGGCCGCCGAGCGCATGCTCAAGCGCACGCTGGTCACGGCCCAGCGCACCGCCGACCAGACCATGGCCGAGGCCACCGCCAAGTCCGACGATCTGCTGGCCGAGGCCCACCACCGCGCGGAGGACCTGCTGGAGAGCGCCCGGCTGGAGGCCGAGACGATCCGGGCCGAGATCCGGGACCGCGCTGCGGACCAGCTCGCCGAGGCCCGGTCCATCGTTGACGCCGAGCTTGCGGAGATCCGCGCGGAGCGCGACCGCCTGGGCGACGAGCTGCAGCGCATCGCCCTCGTGGCGCAGGACTACCGCGCCGACGTCCGCGCTTGCATCCTGGCCCACCTCGACGCGCTCGACCGCGCGCCGCTGCCACATGTCCCCGAGGAGCTCGCGGAGAACACCGAGGTCGAGGACATCGCCGTCCAGGAGCCGGATCGCGAAGGCTCCGACGACAGCGGCCCGATCCGGCTGGCGCAGAGCTGGCCCCAGGTCGGGTGACCGGGGGTCACAGGTAGAGTCCCACGCCGATGATCCTGGTCAGCCTGGTGCTCGTGGTCGTGGCTGCAGTCACGCTGGGCATCGGGTTCTTCCGCTCAGAAGACCTCACCTTCATCTACATCGCGATCGCGGCGGCGCTGGGGGCGGGGGTCTTCCTCCTGCTGGGGATCCTGCGCGGACGTCCGGCCCGCCGACCCGTCGCGGCCGCCGCCGGCCCGGGCCCCGCCGCCGACCTGCTGGTCGGCCGCGAGGACGACCCGCTGGCCGTCCCCGTCATGAGCAGCCCCTCCGTCGCGGACGAGACCATCGCCGACGACCACGCGGCGTTCGCCCCGCCCGCGACCGCAGCGCAGCCGGCGCCCGCGGCCACGGCCGGCCCGTGGGGGCCACCGGTGGCGTCGCCGAACCCTGCCGCTGCGCCGCCGACCCCCGGTCCCCCGCCGCCGGCCGCCCCGCGCGCTGTGATCCCGCCCCCACCGCCGACCTCCGGCTGACTGCTGGTTGCCGCGGTCAGCCCGCGGCGATGGCCTTGCGGGCGCCGGTGCGGGCGGCGCGTTCCAGGGGGTGGCGGGCGTAGCCGTAGACGAGCGAGAGGATGCCGTAGAGGGGGGCCATGAGGATGCCGAAGCGCTCGGCCTGGCGGGTGTGGACCAGCTCGTGGGCCCACAGGGCCGAGCTGGGGTCCTTCGGGAGCGCCAGGACGGTGTGACCCAGCGTGGTGGCCGCGAAGCCGCGGCGGCGCAGGAGCGCGGCGGCCGGGCCGCGTGCGCCGCCGAAGAGCAGGACGCCGTCGCGCACCCGCGGGCGCTGGCCCGAGGTCAGGCCGACCAGCACGCCGGCCGCCGTCACCGGCGCCGCCCACAGGTAGGCCATCGCGCGGCCCCACGGCGAGTGGGGCGCGTCGGGTACCCAGGCGGCCAGCCGTTGCAGGGACGCCGGCTCCCACGCCGGCCCGACCACGTGCGCGTCCCCCACCCGCGCGGTGCGCGGCGGCAGCGCCTGCAGCGGCATCCCCGCCCCCGACAGGCTGCGCTCCGGGTCGGCCGCGACCTCCTGGCGCCGTCGCCTCAGGGCCTGCGCCCCAACCGCGCCGCCGACGGCCACCAGCCCCGCAGCCACCACGACCCCGCGTCTCACGGGCGTGGGTCCACGACGTGGAGGGCGGCCCAGACCCGCTCGCCCGCGACGTCCAGGGCGGTCGCGTTGTCGATGCCCGCGCGCATCTCGAGGGTGGTCGCGAGGACGTCGCGCTGGATGCGCTCGCCGTGCTCGGTGATGGCCACGGCGAGCTCCCCGCCGGCGTCCAGCTGCAGGGCCACGCGGTCGGAGAGGGCCAGCCCGCGGGCCTTGCGCAGGTCGTTGAGCGCGCGGACCAGCTCACGGGCGAGGCCCTCGCGGCGCAGGGGCGGGTCGACGGACAGGTCCAGAGCCACGCTGGTGCCGGAGTCGGAGGCGACCTGCCAGCCCTCGCGCGCCTCCTCGTTGACGATCAGCATGTCGGGCGCGAGGGTCACCGGCTGGCCGTCGACGGTCACGGTGACCACCGTGCCGGCGTCCAGCGCCCGCGCCACGGCCTCGCCGTCCAGGCCCGCGACCGCCGCCGCGACGGGTTGCGTGCGGTTGCCGAACGCGCGTCCCAGCGCGCGGAAGTTGGGCTTGACCGTGTACGAGACCGGGCCCCCGGCCTCGGAGAGCTGCACCGCCTTGACGTTGAGCTCCTCGGCGACGATCGACGACACCGTGCCGAAAGCTCGCGGTCGTCGGGCGGCAGGGCGACCAGCGCGCGGGGGAGGGGCTGGCGGACGCCGACCGCGGCGTCGTTGCGGGCGCGGCGGCCCTGCTCGACGACGCGCCGTGCCACCGCCATCGCGCGGCGCAGCAGGGGGTCGGCCGCGGCGGGGTCGGGGACCGGGAAGTCCAGCAGGTGCACGCTGTCGGGCGCGCCGCGCTCGACGCTGCCGACCAGGTTGGCGTAGAGCTCGTCGGCGACGAACGGCGTGAACGGGGCCAGCAGTGCAGCCACGGTGACCAGCGCCTCGTGCAGGGTCGCGAAGGCGGCACGCTTGTCCTCGGAGTCGCCCGCGGCCCAGAACCGCGCACGGGTGCGGCGGATGTACCAGTTGGACAGGTCGTCGACGAAGCGCTGCAGCGCGCGCCCCGCTCCGGTGGAGTCGAAGGCCTCCAGGGCGTCGTCGACCTCGCGCACGGTCGCGGCCAGCTCCGCCAGCACCCAGCGGTCCATCACCGGCCGGTCGTCGACCGGCGGCGCACCGGCGTCCGGGGTCCAGCCGTCGATCCGCGCGTAGGTGACGAAGAAGTAGTAGGAGTTCCACAGCGTCAGCAGGAACCGCCGCACGACCTCCTCGAGCGGCCCGTGCCCGACGCGCCGCGCCACCCACGGCGAGCCCTCGGTCAGCAGGAGCCAGCGCATGGCGTCGGCGCCATGGGTGTCGATCAGCTCCCAGGGGTCGAGGATGTTGCCGATCGACTTCGACATCTTGCGACCGTCGGCGTCGACGATGTGGCCCAGGCAGAGCACGGTCTTGTAGCTGCTCTGGTCGAACAGCAGCGTCGAGATCGCCATCAGCGAGTAGAACCAGCCCCGCGTCTGATCGATCGCCTCGCAGATGTAGTCGGCGGGGAAGTTCTCGGCGAACTCCTCCTCGCTGCCCGGCGCGTGCGGGTAGCCCAGCTGGGCGAAGGGCATCGAGCCCGAGTCGTACCAGGCGTCGATCACGTCGGGCACGCGCCGCGCGGTTCCGCCGCAGGAGGGGCAGTGGAAGGTGACCTCGTCGACGAACGGCCGGTGCGGGTCCAGCCCCGTGAGGTCACGGCCGGCCAGGTCCGACAGCTCCGCACGGGAGGCGACCGCGGTGATCTCGCTGCACCCCTCGCAGCGCCACAGCGGCAGCGGCGTGCCCCAGTAGCGCGTGCGCGACAGCGCCCAGTCGACGTTGTTGGCCAGCCAGTCGCCGTAGCGGCCGTCGCGGATGTGCTGGGGGTGCCAGTCGACGCCGGCGTTGACGTCCAGCAGGCGGTCGCGCAGCTTCGTGGTGGCCACGTACCACGACGGCATCGCGTAGTAGAGCAGGGGCGTCTGGCAGCGCCAGCAGAACGGATAGGTGTGCTCGTAGGTCCCCGCCGAGACCAGCAGCCCCGCCGCGTCGAGCATCGCCACGATCTGGGCGTCGGCGTCCTTGACGAACTGCCCGGCCAGCGGCTCGATCGCCACGTCGAAGCGGCCCTCGGCGTCGACAGGGTTGAGCACCGGCAGCCCGTACTGCGCGCCCACCGCGTAGTCGTCGGCGCCGAACGCAGGCGCCAGGTGCACGATCCCGGTGCCCTCGGTCGCGACGGCGAAGTCCTGCACGGTCACGTAGCGCCAGTCGGTGGCCAGCTCCCCGGACGCGGTGCGCCCGTCCCCCAGCCCCACGAAGTCGAACGGCCCGCGGTAGTGCAGGCCCGCGCAGCTCCGCGACGGACACGTCGCGCAGCACCTCCGCGCCCTCGCCGAGCGCCGCCGTCACCCGCTCGGCGGCGACCACCACCGGGCGCTCGCGTGGGCGCCCAGGGGAGCTGGGCACCTGGGCCAGCACGTAGCGCACCGACGGTCCCACGGCCACCGCGACGTTGGAGATCAGCGTCCACGGCGTGGTCGTCCACACCAGCAGGTCCGCCTCCGCCAGCGGCCCCTCCAGCACCGGGAACCGCACGAACACCGACGGGTCGGTGGCCTGCGCGTAGCCCTGCGCCACCTCGTGGTCCGACAGCGGCGTGCCGCAGCGCGGGCAGTACGGGACGACGCGGTGACCCTCGTAGAGCAGGCCGGCGTCCCACAGCGACGACAGCGACCACCAGACGCTCTCGACGTACTCGGCGTTCATCGTCCAGTACGCCGCGTCGAGGTCCACCCAGAACCCGATGCGCTCGGTCAGGCGGTTCCAGTCCTGCACATAGGTCTGCACCGACTGGCGGCACAGCGCGTTGAACGCCTCGACCCCGTAGTCCTCGATGTCCTGCTTGCGCGTGAAGCCGAGCTGGCGCTCGACCTCGAGCTCGACGGGGATCCCGTGGCAGTCCCAGCCGCCGCGCCGCGGCACGTGGTAGCCCTTCATCGTGCGGTAGCGCGGGAAGAGGTCCTTGAAGACCCGCGCCTCGACGTGGTGCACCCCGGGCCTGCCGTTGGCGGTCGGCGGACCCTCGTAGAAGCGCCACAGCGGACCGCCGGCACGCTGCTCCAGGGAGCGCTGGAACGTGCGCTGCTCCTCCCAGCGCGCCAGGACCCGGCGCTCGAGCGCGACGAGGTCCGGCTGCTGGTCGACGGGTGAGAACACGGCCCTACGATGCTAGCCATGACCCGCGCCGACCTCGTGGGCTGGTTGGAGGACCCCACGTGACGACGGGCCGCCTGGCCTCGGTGACGACGCTGATCGTGGCGATCGTCTGGCTGCTCTTGGACCAGGCGTCCAAGCTGCTGGCGGTCGCGAGGCTCGAGGGCGAGCCGCCCATCGACCTGGGCGTGATCATCCTCGCGCTGGTGCGCAACCCGGGCGGCGCGTTCTCGATCCCGGGGCTCTTCCCCGGCGTGTTCGTGATCGTGACGGTCGTCGTGCTCGTGCTCATCGCGCGGGCCCTGCCCCACACCGACCGGCTGTGGCTGGCCGTCGGCTACGGCCTGGTCGCCGGCGGGGCGCTGGGCAACTGCGTCGACCGCCTCTTCCGTGCGCCCGGGTTCCCCAACGGGCACGTGATCGACTTCGTCAAGTTCGGCTTCTGGGAGACGTTCCCGACGTTCAACGTCGCCGACGCCGGGATCACCTGCGGCGCGATCCTCGTGGGCGTGCTGCTCCTGCTCGTCGACCGCGAGGAGCGTGCCCGCCAGCGGGTCCGCCGCGAGGGCGGCGAGTCCGTGCGCCCCGAGTCGCCGGGCTTCGGGCCCGTCGACGAGCCCGCGCCGGCCGCCGACACCGCTTCCCAGCCGGGCGCCCCTGCGCGGCCGTCCGGCACCCCTGCCTGGTACGGCGCGGCCACCGCTCCCGACCGCGAGGGGTGACGCCTCCTCTGCGGCGGCGCGTGGAAGCCGCCGAGGCGGGGGTGCGAGCGGACGTCGCCATCGCCAAGTGGCTGGGCGAGCCGCGGGCACGGACGCAAGCGCGGCTGGCCGCAGGCGAGATCACCGTCGACGCCCGCGTCCCCGCCAAGTCGCACCGCCTGGCCGAGGGCGAGCTCGTCGAGGTCATCGCGCCGCCCCGGCCCCCGCCCGTGCCGGCTCCGCCCCCGGTGCCCGTGCGCTACGAGGACGCCCACCTCGCCGTCGTCGCCAAGCCCGCCGGGCTGGTGGTGCACCCGGGCGCGGGTACCGGGCCGGGTCCGACGCTCGTCGACGCCCTGGCAGCCGCCGGCATGGCGTTGGCGCGCGGCGGGGACCCGGCGCGGCCCGGCGTCGTGCACCGCCTGGACCGTGGGACCTCGGGGCTGCTGATCGTCGCGAAGTCGGAGGAGGCGCGCATCGCGCTGGTCGCCGCGCTGGCGGACCGCGCCGTGCAGCGTCGCTACTGGGCTCTGCTCGAGGGCCACCCGGAGCCGCGTCACGCCACGATCGAGGCACCGCTGGCCCGCGACCCGCGCCACCGCACGCGCTTCCGCGTCGACCCGGCCGGCCGCCCGGCGGTCACGCACCTCGACGTGGTCGAGACCCTGCCCGCCGTGAGCGTCGCCCGGCTGCGGCTGGAGACCGGCCGCACCCACCAGATCCGCGTGCACTGCGCCGCGATCGGCCACCCGGTGGCCGGCGATCTGACCTACCGCGCGAGCCCCGCGACCGCCGCCGCGCTGGGTCTGGAGCGCCCGGCGCTGCACGCCGCCGGCCTCCGCCTCCAGCACCCGATCAGCGGCGACGTGCTCGACCTCGAGGAGCCGCTGCCCGACGACCTGGTCGCCGCGCTCGCGCACGCGCGGGGCGATGAGTTCGGGCCAGTCGCCCCGTCTGCCTGACGAGACGACCACCGACCCGAACCCACAGGAGCTGCACCGTGACCGCCGTGCACTACCCCCAGGCCGGAAGGCGCGAGTGGATCGGCCTCGCCGTGCTCGCCCTGGCGTGCCTGCTCTACGTGATGGACCTCACGGTGCTGCACCTGGCGGTGCCGGCGATCAGCGCGGATCTGCAGCCGACGAGCTCGCAGCTGCTGTGGATCATCGACATCTACGGGTTCTTCGTGGCCGGCTCGCTCATCACCATGGGCACGCTGGGCGACCGCATCGGCCGGCGCCGCCTGCTGATGATCGGGGCCGCGTCCTTCGGTGCGGTCTCGGTGCTCGCCGCGTTCTCCACCAGCGCCGAGATGCTCATCGCCAGCCGCGCGCTGCTGGGCCTGGCCGGCGCGACGCTGGCCCCCTCGACGCTGTCGCTGATCTTCCACATGTTCCCCGACCCGCGGCAGCGCTCCCGGGCGATCGGCGTGTGGATCGCCAGCTTCTCCGCGGGCAGCGCTGTCGGCCCGGTGCTGGGCGGCGTCGTGCTGGAGCACTTCTGGTGGGGCGCCGCGTTCCTGCTGGCCCTGCCGGTGATGGGGCTGCTGCTGGTGCTGGGCCCGCGGGTGCTGCCGGAGTACCGCGACCCCAACGCGGGGCGCCTGGACCTGCGCTCGGCCGCGATGTCGATGGTCGCCGTGCTCGCCGTGATCTGGGGCCTCAAGGAGATCGCCCAGGACGGGCTGGACGGCCCGTCCGCCGCCGCGATCGCCCTCGGGGTCGGGCTGGCCGTGCTCTTCGTCCGCCGCCAGCGCCACCTCGACGATCCGATCATCGACGTCGGCCTGTTCCGCGTCCGCGCGTTCAACGCGGCGCTGCTCACCAACTTCCTGGCGATCTTCGTGGCGATCGGCTACTTCCTGTTCGTCGCGCAGTACCTCCAGCTCGTGCTCGGGCTGTCCCCGCTGGAGGCCGGGCTGTGGTCGTTGCCGTCGGCCGCCGGCTTCATCGTCGGGTCGCAGGTCGGGCCGCGGCTGGTGCACGTCATGCGCCCGGCCACCCTCATCGGGGGCGCGCTCGCCTTGGCCGCGGTGGGGCTGGTCGTGCTCACGCAGGTCGGCAGCACCAGTGGGCTGCTGCCCCTCGTCATCGGCTCGGTGCTGGTCTCGCTGGGCCTGGCGCCGGTGTTCGGCGTGACCACGGAGCTCATCGTCGGCGCCGCCCCGCCGGAGCGCGCGGGCGCCGCCTCCGGGATCTCCGAGACCGGCGCAGAGCTCGGCGGCGCCCTGGGCATCGCGATCATGGGCAGCCTCGGCGTCGCGATCTACCGCGGCGCGCTGGGCGACAGCCTCCCGGCCGGGTTGCCCGAGCAGGCCGTCGCCGCCATCCGCGACACGCTGGGCAGCGCCGTTGCCGCAGCGGCCGAGCTCCCCGGGGAGCTGGGCGCCGCCGTCGTGAGCGCCGCCCGCGACGCCTTCGTGCAGGGCATGCGCATCAGCTCCGTGCTGGCCGCGGTCCTGGCCTTCGTCCTCGCCGCCGTCGCGCTCGGCTGCTGCGGGGCGCCACGATGCCGACGGGGGACGAGACCGACGCGACCGACGGGGAGCTCGAGACGGGCCAGGCGCCGGACGCGGAGCCCGCTACCGTCTGCGTGTGACTCTTCGGCGCGGTCTGCTGGCCGCGCCGCTGCTGTTGCTGGCGGTGCTCCTCGTGGAGGTCGGGGTCGCGGTGGGCCGGGACTACCTGCCCGACCCGGACGGGCCGTCTGCGGGGCTGGTGGGGGAGGGGCGGCCCGGGCCGCCGCTGCGCCTCACGGTGCTGGGCGACTCGACGGTGCGGGGCGTCGGGGCCCCGACGATCGCGACCTCGCTGCCGCTGCAGGTCGCCGAGCGCGTCGCCGCGGAGCTCGACCGCCCGGTGGAGGTCGTGGGGATCGGCCGCTCGGGCGCGACCACGCGCTCCGTGCTGGAGGAGCAGGTGCCGCTCCTGGGCGCCACGCGCCCCGACGCCGTGCTGGTCGTGATCGGCGCCAATGACGTCACCCACCTCAACCCCTGGTGGACGATGCGCGCGCGCACCCGTGACCTGCTGGCCGGCGTGCGCGCGGCGGTGCCCGAGGCAACGCCGATCGTCCTGGGCGGCGTCCCCCAGTTCGGGATGGCGACGGCGACCGCCCAGCCGCTGCGGTGGCTCCTGGACGTCCTCGGGGCCCGGCAACGTCCGCCGCAGGCCGCGGCCGCCGGCGACGAGGGCGCCGGGTTCGTGGACATCGCCACGCTCGCCAGCCCCCGGTTCGTCGGTGTCCCGGAGTCGATGTCAGCCGACGGCTTCCACCCCTCGGAGGTCGGCTACGGGTTCTGGGCCGACGCCCTGGCACCCGCGGTCGCCGGCGCGCTCTCCTGAGGTTCGCAGCGCACGACCAGCAGCGCGAGGTCGTCGTGCACGTCCCCGTCCACGTGGCCCAGCACGGCCTGCATGATCGCTGTGGCCGTCGAGGCCGGCCGGCCGGGGTCCTTGACCGCGCGCAGGATCCCGTCGGTGCCGAACCAACCTTCGGGACCGCGGGTCTCGGTGATGCCGTCGGTGTAGGCGATCAGCTCGGCCCCGGGCTCCAGCACGATCTCGCGGCTGTCGAGCGTGATGTCGTCGAGCACCCCCAGCAGGGAGCCGTGCAGCGCCATCTCCTCCACCTGGCCGTCGGCACGCACCACCAGGGGACCGGGGTGGCCCCCCGTGGCCAGATCGAGCACCAGCGCGTCCCCCCGCGGGCGCAGGTAGCCGAAGAGCGCCGTGCAGAAGCGCTCCGTGTCCTCCTCCGGAGCCTGCTCCCGCATGGTGCGGTTGAGGTTGGCCAGCACCTCCGCCGGCGGGTTGTGGGCCAGCGTGAGGGCGCGCAGCGAGTACCGCACCATCGCGGTGACCGCCGCCGCCTCCGGCCCGGTTCCGGCCACGTCGCCGATCGCCAGCGCCCAGCACCCGTCGCCGCAGGCCCAGACGTCGTAGAAGTCCCCGCCGATCTCGATCGCGCGGCCCGCGGGCTGGTAGGCCGCCTCCACCCGTGCCCCTGGCACCTCCGGCAGCCGTGGGGGCAGCAGGCTGCGCTGCAGGCGCCGCGCGCTCTCGATGCGCTCCTCCAGCAGGAGCACGCGGTCCAGCGCCTGGGCGGTCTGGGCGGCGATCGCCAGGACGAACGTGCGCTCCTCGTGGTCGAACAGGCGCGGCTCGTTGAAGCTGAAGCGCAGCGCCCCGAGCCGGCCACGCGCGACCTCCAGCGGCACCGCGCACAGCGCGACCGTTCCAGGCTCCAGGCCGGCCAGCTGCGGGAACCGCGTCTCGCGCTCCTGCCGCGACTCCAGCCAGACCGGCGCCCCCGTGCGCAGGGCCGCCGCAGCCGGCAGCTCCGCGTCGCGCGACTCCTCGCGCAACCGCGCGACCACCTCCGGCGCGTAGCCCACCGTGCCCGGGACCCAGAGCTTGTCGGCGTAGTCGGCCAGGAGGACCCCTCCACCGGAGGCCGCCAGCGCCGCGACGCCCTCCACGAGCACGGCCTGCGAGACCGCCTCGGCCGTGGAGGCGACGGCCAGGGCACCGGTCAGGGCCGAGAGCCGGGCGGCGTGCTCGGTGGCCTTCACGGCAGCCGCGACGCGCCCGATCTCCTCCAGCAGCCGCTGCTCGAAGGTCTGGCCCTTGGGGGATGGAGCCCCAGCAGCCGCGGCCCGCAGCTGCGCGATGAGCTCCTCGACGTACCAGCGGCGGAAGATCCGGTGCTGTGGCGGGGTCTCCAGCGTCAGGAGGCGGGCCGCGCGGCACCAGCTGTCGGCCTCGTCCAGCGCCTCCAGGTACTCCGAACCCGCGTCGGCGGATTCGACCGGGACCGTGAGCACCAGCCGCACGTGGCTGCGGCGCAGCCGTCGCGCCGCGATGGCCTGCTCCTTGATCAGCCGACGGGGCAGCGCGAAGCGGTGGACCACGGTCTCCATGAGCCGCGCCAGGTGGGGCGGCACGGAGGCCGTGGTGCCGGCCGCGGCCCCGGAGGCGGCCAGCGTGAACTCGCGCACGAGGTTGTCCACGTGCTCCTTGGCCGCGATCAGCAGATCGGTGGGGACCTCCCCCAGCTCCACGGTCACCGTTGGGCTCCCGGGGGCGCCGGCGTCGGAGACCTGGATCGTCGCGGGCTCCCAGCCTGCGTCCGCGGCCGGGGCCTGGCCGCCGGCTTCCCCGGTCAGCTCCGCCCAGACCACCTTGCCGGGCTCCGCCGGGCGGCACCCCCACGCCTGCGCGAGCGCCTCGACCAGGCGCAGGCCGCGACCGGTCATGGCCCCGCGGCTGGGCAGCGGGCGCACCGGCGGCATGCTGCTGCCGTCTGCGACCTCGATGCGCAGCCCGTCCGTCGTCGGCGCGACCCGCAGCTCCACGGGCGGCTTCCCGTGGAGGATCGCGTTGGTGACCAGCTCGCTGGCGATCAGACCGGCGTCGTCGATGACGCTCTGATCCACGATGTCCGCGAAGCGCGCGCGCAGGACCGCGCGCAGGTTGCGCAGCTCCTGCTCGTCACGCAGGACCAGCTCCGGCTGTCCCGTCACCACCAAGGCGCCCAGCCTAGGGCCGTCAACCAGAGTGGCCCGTAGACTCGGGCGTGCCGCCGCGGTACCGTGCATCCGGCGGATGACATGGCTGTGATTCCACCTTCCGGTCGGATCCACTCCCTGCAGCCGAAGCCGCTGGACAGGCCTCTGCCGGAGTGAGACATGCCCGATTCCTTCGCCCATCTGCACGTGCACACCGAGTACTCGATGCTCGACGGCGCCAGCCGCGTCGACGAGCTCGTGGCGCAGGGTCGCGGAGCTGGAGATGCCGGCCTGCGCCATCACCGACCACGGCGTCATGTTCGGGGCGATCGACTTCTACCAGCGCCGGCCGGCGGCACGGCGTCAACGCCGATCCTCGGCATCGAGCTCTACATGGCACCCGGCAGCCGCTTCGACAAGGGCCACCGCAGCGAGGGGCGACGACCCCTACTACCACCTGACCCTGCTGGCCGAGAACGACCGCGGCTACCGAACCTCATGAAGCTGGTCGTCGCGGGCCTACCTCGAGGGCTACTGGTACAAGCCCCGCGCGGACCAGGAGCTGCTCGAGGAGCATGCCGAAGGGCTGATCGCCTCTCCGGGTGCCTCGGGCGGCGAGGTCAACCAGCGTCTGCTGGCCGGCGACCGCGGACGCGGCGCCGAGGCCAGCGCCGCCTGGTACCGCGACGTCTTCGGCGCCCGACCGCTACTTCATCGAGCTGCAGGACCACGACATCCCCGAGCAGCACGCGACCAACCCGCGAGCTCATCGCGATCGCCAAGGACCTCGGCGTGGGGCTGGTCGTCACCAACGACAGCCACTACACGCGACCAGGGCGACGTACGAGGCTCACGACGTCCTGCTCTGCATCCAGACCAGGCGCTGGTCAGCGACCCGACCGCTTCAAGTTCAAGAACGACCAGTTCTATCGTGAAGCCGGCCGACGAGATGCAGGCGCTGTTCCCCGACCACCCCGAGACATGGCAGAACACGCTGGAGATCGGCGAGCGCTGCCACGTCGACATCGAGTTCGGCACGACACCACCTGCCGGCGCTTCCGACTGCCCCGACGGGCATGACCGAGGTCCGCTACCTGCGCCACAAGGTCTACGAGGGCGCCGGCCGGCGCTACGGCGACCCGCTGCGCCGACGACGTGCGCAAGGACCGCCTGGAGTTCGAGCTCGGCGTCATCGAGCAGATGGGCTTACAGCGCCTACTTCCTGATCGTCGCCGACCTGTGTCGACTACGCCAGCGCGCAGCGGCATCCGGCTCGGCCCGGGCCGCGGGTCCGCGGTCGGGCTGCGCGGTCGCCTACTGCACGGGCATCACCGACCTCGACCCGATCGAGCACGGCCTGATCTTCGAGCGCTTCCTCAACCCCGAGCGCATCTCGATGCCCGACATCGACCTGGACTTCGACGAGCGCCGCCGCGGCGAGATGATCCGCTACGCCCGCGACCGCTACGGCGACGACCGCGTCGCGCAGATCGTGACCTTCTCCACCATCAAGGCCAAGCAGGCGATCAAGGACGCCGCCCGGGTGCTGGGCTACCCGTACGGCTTCGGCGACCGGCTGACGAAGATGATGCCGCCGCCCGTGATGGGCAAGGACTAGCCGCTCGAGCAAGGCGCGTGCAGATGTCCGCGTGAGCTGCGCGCGGCCTGGGAGACCGAGTCCGACGCCAAGAAGGTCCTCGACACGGCGGCTGTCGCTGGAGGGGCTGCGCGCGCCAGCACTCGATCCACGCGGCCGGCGTGGTGATCGCCGGCGCGGCCGATCACCGAGCACTGCCCCGTGCTGCGCGTGGAGGCCGACGGGCGAGATCGTCACCCAGTACGACGGCGGCATGGTCGAGGACATCGGCCTGCTGAAGATGGACTTCCTGGGCCTGCGCAACCTCACGGTCATCACCGACGCGCTCGCGCACGTCAAGGCCACCACCGGGGAGCTGGTCGTCGTCGACGACCTGCCGCTGGACGACCCCGCCACCTACGCGCTGCTCTCCGACGGCGACACCGACGGCGTCTTCCAGCTCGACGGCGCCGGCATGAAGGCGCTGTGCCGCAGCGTCAAGCCGGACCGCTTCGACGACATCGACGCGCTGCTGGCGCTGTACCGGCCCGGGCCGATGTAGCGCGAACCTGCACAACGCCTACGCGCGAGCGCAAGCACGGCAAGGAGCCGGTCGAGCTTCGACCACGCCGACCTCGAGGAGATCCTCGAGTCCCACCTACGGCATCCTGTCTACCAGGAGCAGGTGCAGCAGATCGCGAGACGCATCGCCGGCTTCACCCTGGGCGAGGCCGACACGTCCGCGCCGCGCGATCGGCAAGAAGAAGCAGAAAGAGATGGACGCGCAGAAGTCGAAGTTCCTCGACGGCGCGTCGGCACGGCTACCCCGCCAGGCTCGGCGCCAGAGCTCTGGGACCACATCGAGGGCTTCGCCGACTACGGCTTCAACAAGTCGCACTCCGCCGGCTACGGGCTGGTCAGCTACCAGACCGCCTGGCTCAAGGCGAACTACCCCGTCGAGTACATGGCCGCGCTGCTGACCGTCGGTGAAGAACAACAAGGACCGGCTGCCGCTCTACCTGCACACCTGCCGCACGCATGGGCATCGACCGTGCTGCAGCCCGACGTCAACGCGTCCGCGCATGGACTTCGCGCCCGTCGCTCAAGGCGTCGGCGCGAGATCCGCTTCGGTCTGTCCGCGGTGCGCAACGTCGGCGAGGACGTCGTCGAGGCGATCCTCGGCCGCACGCGGCAGCCGCGGCGCGTTCACCGCTTCGCCGACTTCTGCCCGACAAGGTCGACGCCGGCTCCTCAACAAGCGCACGCTCGAGTCGCTCATCAAGGCCGGCGCGTTCGAGTCGCTGGGCCACCCGCGCGCATGGGCCTGCTGCTCGTCTTCGAGCAGATCGTCGACGCGGCGCTGTCGGCGAAGCGCGCCGAGGCCGAGGGGCAGTTCTCGCTGTTCGACGGCGGGCAGGAGGAGGCCGTCGAGGTCGAGGCCGACGCGGCCGTCCCCGACGTCGAGTTCGACCGCAAGGAGAAGCTCGCGGCCGAGCGCGAGATGCTGGGCCTGTACGTCTCCGACCATCCGCTGCTCGGCCTGGAGCGCGCTCCTGGGCGAGGCCGCGACGGCCGCGATCCCGCAGCTGCTGCGAGCGCGGCGGCAAGGCCGTGACGGCGGCGGGCATCCTCACCGCCGTCGCGAAGAAGTTCACCAAGAAGCGGCGAGCCCTACGTGACCGGCGCGCTCGAGGACCTCCAGGGCAGCATCGACGTGATCTTCTTCCCGTCGGTCTTCACCGCCCACGCCGACGTGCTGGTCGAGGACGAGGTCTTGCTGGTCACGGGCAAGATCGACGACCGCGACCCGCCGCAGCTCATCGCCGAGGTCGTCGCGCGCCCCGACCTGTCGGAGGTCGACGGCGCGCCGCTGGTGGTGTCGCTCGCGCCTGCCCAGTGCACCTCCCAGATCGCCGCCCGCCTGCGCGCGGTGCTGGCCGAGCACGCCGGGCCGGTGGCCGTGGAGCTGCGCGTGCGCCGCGAGGGCCAGAGCCCGACCCGACTCGAGCTCCCCGACCTGGCCGTGACCCGTCGGCGCCGGTCTCTACGCCGAGCTCAAGCACCTCCTGGGGCCTGACGCCCTCGCCTGATCCCGGCCGTCGCCGGCGGCGCTCAGCCGCCCTCGCGCAGCGTGCCCGTGACGCGGATCGTGGTGGTGTCGCCCTGGTTCGGGCCCTCGACGGTGTCGGTGCAGTCGAAGGTCACGGTGCGCGGCGTGGTCGCGGTGTGCAGCACGCCGCTGGCGCCGAACACGCCGTTGTCCAGCGGGCAGCCGAGGATGAAGGTGTGGAGGACGTCGAAGTCGCCCTCGTCGCATTGGGGCACGTCGCTCTCGACGCTGACGTGCTCGGTGTAGCTCACGGCGAAGCTCAGCAGCACCGGCTGGTCGGTGCCGCTGGGGTCCTCGACGCCCAGGAACACGCCGTCGTCGGGCACCGGGCCGCCGGCGTCGCCGGTCGAGGTGATGTGGGCGGTGCACTGGCCCTCGTGGACATCGGTGGTGTCCTCGACCGCGGAGAGCGCGTAGGTCGACGCGCCCGAGTCGATCCACTGGCCGCCGTCGCCCTCGGGGTCGGGCACCAGGCTGAGGTCGGCGACGATCTGCGTCTCCTCGCGCCCGGTCGTGGTGACGTTGCCCGAGGGTGTGGTCGACGTCGATGACCTCGGAGATCTCGACCGTGCCGACCAGCGCGCTGCCGCAGGACGGTGAGCCGACGACGCGCGCCTCCTGCTGCGGGAAGTTGATGAGGTTGCCGACGGAGCGGGCGGCCAGGCCGTTGGAGTAGACGAGGTCGACCTCCATGACGTCCTGCTGCGGTTCGTCGCGGCAGAACGTCAGCGCGCCGGACTCGGTGATGTCCGCGACGCGGGTGCTGCCGTCGCGCAGCAGGATCCAGGCCTGGACCCGCCCGTGCTCGAGCTCGCCGGAGGAGAAGCCCAGCCCGCTGAAGTCGATCTGGCGGACCGTGTCGTCGGGGAACGTGAAGCTGACGATGTCCAGGCTCAGCCCCAGCACCGCGTTCTGGTAGCGGGGGCGCAGCGGGGTGTCGCCCAGCGGCACCTCGATCGGGCCGCGCGGCGTCACGCGCTGGTCCAGCGCGTCCCAGACCTCGAGGTCGTCCGCGCCGATGCGGTTGAGCGTGCGCAGCGCGAAGTCGTGCCAGTGGTCGTCCACCCCGTCGGGGAACGCGGCGTCGATCGCCTCGACCGATCCGTGGTCCACCGTGAGGTCCCAGATCAGCGCGATCGCGTCCGGGCCGACGGTGCGGGCCAGCGAGAGCAGGAAGACCCAGTCCTCGTAGCCGTTGCCCGAGCCGTAGGTGCGGGCGGCCCACAGGTGGTCGGCGTAGCCCTCGCGGAAGAAGCTGAGCGAGCTCTCGTGCTCGAACTGGTCCAGTGGGTAGACGTAGTCGACGGCCCAGTTGCCGGTGGCCTCGCCCAGCCAGTCGTAGTCGTAGCAGTCGACCACGTAGTCGTAGCCGCCGAACTGCAGGACGTGGGTGAGCTCGTGCGCCAGCGCGTCGCGCACCAGCATCGGGGAGCGGGCGTAGTCGGGCGCGATCGTGATCCACGAGGGGCGCTGCTCGCAGCCGGGCGGGTAGGCGTAGGTCGCGGCGCCCGCGGCGCTGGTGGTGCGGCTCACGTAGATGTCCAGGGAGCCGTCGCCGCCGCTGCAGGCCTGCTCGGTGTCGGGCAGCGGGTGAACCCCGAACAGCTCGGTCTCGGCGGTGTAGATCGTCTCGATGACCTCGCCGACCCAGTGGGCGGTCTCGGCGACCTCCTCCGGGGTGGCCACCTGCGTGGACCCGAAGACGTCGCCGCCGGTGGGCCAGTGGATCGTGGCGTGGGCGGTCACGACGGCGTCCCAGCCCTCGGCCGCCGGCGGGGGCGTGGCGCTCCCGCCCAGGCAGCCCGTGGGGCTCGTGCCGTCCTGCGCGAATCCGGTTGCCGCGGAGTCGGTGTAGAGCGGCGGAGCCAGGTGGGGCGCGAGCTCCTCCTGGACGTCCGGCGGCAGCGTCGTGAACTGGTCCGCTGCCTGCTTGAGCACCAGCGAGGCGTCCACGGAGGGGTCGGGAACGAGGTACTCCTCGGGCACCGACGGGTCGCCGGCGAGGCGGAGGACCCGCAGGCGCAGCGCCTCGACCTCCGTCAGCGTGCCCGCCGCGAGGGCGTCGGTGATCGGGTCGCCGCTTCCGACGACGGCGCCCGCGGCGGCCGCATCCAGCAGCGCCTGGCAGACGGCAGCCTCGCCGCCGAGCGCGACCACGCGGGCCGGCTGGAGGCGGGCGAGCTCGGCGGTGACGGCGGGCGGCACCTCGCCGCACGACGGGACCAGCAGGGTCGGCCCGTCGGTGAGCGTCCCGGCGGCGATGGCGTCGGCGAACACGTCGGCACGCGCCAGGTAGGCGGTCGCGGCCGTGCCCGGGAAGGCCCGCCCGGCGATCGCGATCGCGGTCTCGACGCGGGAGGCGCCGGCCAGACGCTCGGTTGCCCGGCCCGCGGCGGCGTCGGCCAGCACGGCGTCCGGGACGGCCACCGGGCCGCCCAGCGCGATCACGGTGGAGGGGTCCAGCTGGGTGATCGCGGCGTGCACGACCTCGGGCACCGGCCCGTCGACGGAGGTCAGCAGCACCGGCCCGTCGGTCAACGAGCCCGCGGCCACGGCATCCGGGGAGTCCGCGGCGTTCGCCAGGTAGACGACGTCCGCCGCACCGCCCGCGGCCCGCAGCGCGATCGCGGCGGCGGTGTCGATGCGCGAGGGGCCGGCCAGCCGGTCGACCTCGCGGCCGGCGGCCGCAGCCTCCAACAGCCCTGAGCAGACCGCCGACTCCCCGCCCAGCGCGACGACCTCCAGCGGCTCCAGCCGCGCGATCTCGGCCGCGACCTCCGTCGGGACCTCGCCACAGGAAGGCACCAGCAGGATCGGGCCGTCGGTCAGCGCTCCGGCCGCCAGCGCGTCGGCGAACACGTCGGCGCGGGCCAGGTAGACGGTGTCCGCGGACAGCGGGAACGCCGCCTGGCTGATCGCCACGGCAGTGTCGACGCGGGTCGCGCCGGCCAGGCGGGAGGCCTCGGCGGCGTGGGCGGGCGTCAAGGGGATGGTGGCGAGCAGCGCCGCGACCAGCGCGGCGACCAGGAGGGCAGACGGGGAAGGGTGTGCGGCTGCGTGCATTCGGCCCACCGTGCCACGCCGCGCTCGGTTCGGTCGTGGGACGAGCTTTGGGGTCTGCTCCCGAGGGCGGCTGCAAGCGTCCTCGCTAGGATCGCGCCAACGCCAACCGCACCCGCCCAGGAGCGACATCGCCATGTCCGTCAAGGTCGGCATCAACGGCTTCGGCCGCATCGGCCGGAACTTCCTGCGCTCGGCCAAGAAGCAGGGCGCCGACGATCGACATCGTCGGGATCAACGACCTCACCGACAACACCACGCTGGCGCACCTGCTGAAGTACGACAGCGTCCACGGCCGCTTCCACGGGCACGGTCGAGGCCACCGAGCGCGGCCTGGTGGTCGACGGCGACGAGATCGTCATCACCGCGGAGCGCAACCCGGCGGACCTGCCGTGGAAGGAGCTCGGCGCGGAGATCGTCATCGAGTCGACGGGCATCTTCACCGACGCGCGACAAGGCCGCCGCGCACCTGGAGGCCGGCGCGCAGAAGGTCATCATCTCGGCCCCCGCCAAGGACGAGGACGTCACGCATCGTCATGGGCGTCAACCACGGCGACTACGACGCGGCCAACCACCACGTCATCTCCAACGCGCAGCTGCACCACCAACAGCGTCGTGCCGATGAGCAAGGTCCTCGACGAGTCCTTCGGGATCGACCAGGGCTTCATGACGACGGTGCACGCCTACACCAACGACCAGGGCACGCAGGACCAGCCGCACAAGGACCTGCGCCGCGCCCGTGCCGGCGCGCGTCTCGATCATCCCGACGACCGACCGGTGCCGCGAAGGCCGCGTCGCTGGCGCTGCCGCAGCTCAAGGGCCGCCTGGACGGCGCTGGCGCTGCGCGTGCCGATCCCCGACGGCTCGATCACCGACCTGGTCGTGCTCCTCGACCGCGACGTGACCGCCGAAGGACGAGGTCAACGACGCCTTCCGGCCGCCGCCGACGGGCCGATGAAGGGGATCCTGGAGTACACCGCGCGACCCGATCGTGTCGGCCGACATCGTCGGCAACCCGCACAGCTGCATCGTCGACGGCGCTGTCGACGATGGTCAACGGCTCGACTGGTCAAGGTCCTGGGCTGGTACGACAACGAGTGGGGCTACTCCTGCCGCCTCGTCGACCTCACGGCCTTACGTCGGCGAGCGGCTCTAGCGCGCGACCGTCGCGACGGTGGCGACGCTCCCCGGGCCTCGCGGCGCTCGACGCTCGCGGTCGCGGGCGCGTGCTCGTGCGCGTCGACCTCAACGTGCCGCTGACGCCGGACGGGGCGGTCGCCGACGACCTGCGCATCGAGGAGTCGCTGCCGACGATCCGCCGCCTGCGCCGGCGCCGGCGCGCGGGTGATCGTCTGCTCAGCCACCTCGGGCGGCCCAAGGGCACGGTCGATCCGAGGTACTGCGCCTGGCGCCCGTGGCCGCGGCGCTGGGCGCAGCTGCTCGGCGCGCCGTGCGCGTGGCCGCGGACGTGGTCGGGACGGACGCCCAGGGCGCATGGTCGGCGGGCCTCGCCGACGGCGAGGTCGCGCTGCTGGAGAACCTGCGCTTCGAGCCGGGCGAGGAGGCCAACGAGCCGGACTTCGCCGACGCGCTCGCGGGGCTGGGCGAGGCCTACGTCGACGACGCCTTCGGGGCGGCGCACCGCGCGCATGCCAGCGTCGTCGGCGTGCCGGAGCGGCTGCCCGACGTCGTGGCCGGGACGCTCCTGCTGGCGGAGCTGGCAGACGCTGGCACGGCTGCTGGACGACCCGCCGCGACCGTTCGTGGCGATCCTCGGCGGCGCCAAGGTCTCCGACAAGCTCGGCGTGATCGACAACCTGCTGGAGCGCGTCGACCGGCTGCTGATCGGCGGCGCGATGTGCTTCACGTTCCTGGCGGCGCAAGGGCTTCGACGTCGGCGTCCAGCCGCGTCGAGGCCGACCAGCTCGACACGTGCCGCGGATCCTGCTGAGACCGGCGGAGGCCGCAGGCGTGCGGCTGCTGCTGCCCGTCGACATCGTCGCGGCGGAGGCGCTTCGAGCCCGACGCCGAGCACGCAGGTCGTGTCTCGCCGACGGCGATCCCCGAGGGCTGGATGGGGCTGGACGTCGGGCCGCGACACCGTCGACCCGCTTCGCCGCCGCGATCGAGGACGCCGGCGCGGTGCTGTGGAACGGGCCGATGGGCGTGTTCGAGTGGGACGCGCTTCGCGGCCGGCACCGAGGGCGTCGCCGAGGCCGTGGCGGGCTGCGGCGGGTTCACCGTCATCGGCGGCGGCGACAGCGCGGCCGCGATCCGCAAGCTGGGCCTGGCCGATCGGGTCTGCCACGTTCAGACCGGCGGCGGCGCGTCGCTGGAGTTCCTCGAGGGCCGCGACCTGCCCGGCGTGGCAGCGCTGCGCCGCGGCGAAGGGGCGACCGTGGCCCGCAAGCCGCTCATCGCCGGCAACTGGAAGTCGAACCTGGACCACCTCGAGGCGATCCAGCTCGTCCAGCAGCTGCACTACCACCTCGACGACGCGCGGACCTACGACGCCGCCGACGTCGCGGTCATGCCCGCCGTTCACCGCGCTGCGCAGCATCCAGACGCTGATCGAGGGCTGACCGGCATGCCGATCGTCCTGGGCGCGCAGAACTGCCACTGGGAGGAGCCAGGGCGCGTTCACCGGCGAGGTCAGCCCGCCGATGCTGGCCAGGCTGAAGGTGCCGCTACGTCATCGTGCGGCCACTCCGAGCGCCGCACGCTGTTCGGCGAGACCGACGAGGTCGTCAACCGCAAGGTCCGCGCGGTCCTGCGCCCACGACGATGACGCCCGATCCTGTGCGTCGGCGAGACCGAGGAGCAGCGCGACGGCCGGCGAGGCCGAGGGCGTGGTGCGCACCCAGCTGCACGGCAGCCTCGAGGGCGTGACCGCCGAGCAGGTCGCCGGCCTGGTGATCGCCTACGAGCCGATCTGGGCGATCGGCACGGGCAAGACCGCGACGCCCGCCGACGCCCAGCAGATGTGCGCGTTCGTCCGCGACGCCGCTCCGCGACGCCTTCGGCGACCGCCGCCGCGGACGCCGTCCGCGTGCAGTACGGCGGCAGCGTGAAGCCCGGCAACGCCGCGAGCTCCTGCGCCAGCCCGACATCGACGGCGCCCTCGTCGGCGGCGCCAGCCTGGACGCCGAGGACTTCGCGGTCATCTGCCGCTGGCACCGCCTCTGACGCCCATGGTCCTCGCGCGCTGGAAGGACCTGTGCCTGGACGCCGTCGACGCACCGGCGCAGGGCCGCTGGTGGGGGCGGGTGCTGGGTCTCGGCTTCGATCCAGGCGAGCGCGCCGTGCACCTGCCTGCCGAGCGCGAGACCGACGGCCTGTGGATCAATCCGGTGCCGGAGCCCAAGACGGTCAAGCACCGGGTGCACCTGGATCTGGAGTGCGGGTCGGTGCAGCCGCTGCTGGACGCGGGCGCGACCGTGCTGCGCCCCCTCGGCGACGACGGCATCGGCTGGACGGTGATGGCCGACCCCGAGGGCGGCGAGTTCTGCGTCTTCACGCGCGATGCCCTGCCCGCGGCGCTCCCCGCGCGGCGCTACGAGCTCGTGGTCGACGCCGGCGACCCGCGCGCCCAGGCCGACTGGTGGGGCCGCGTGCTCGGTCGCCCTGTCGTGCACCAGGACGGGATCTCGTCGATCCGCGACATCCCCGGCATGCCGTTCCGCTCTCTCGACTTCGTGGCGGTCCCCGAGCCCAAGACCGTCAAGAACCGCGTCCACTGGGACGTCGACGCCGCCGCCGTCGACCCTCTCCTCACCGCCGGCGCCACCATCCTCCGCGCACCCGACGACGACATCGACTGGCACGTCCTCGCCGACCCCGAGGGCAACGAGTTCTGCGTCTTCCTCGACGACGACGAGGACTAGAGGACGCCGGGCGAGATCCCGCCGCCACGCCCGAACGCTTCACTCCGCGCTGTCCAGGGCGCGAGACCTGTCACGGCGAAGGGCCGCCAGGTGGTGGTCGTAGGCGGGGCTGGGAGATGAACTGCCAACGGCCACCGGCGAGCGGCACCGCGCCTTTGACGACGACCGGCTGCACCACCCCGTCGCACGCCACCCGCTGGCCGGTCTCCGCGCTCACCCGCACGCGCCCGCCCACCGTGCGCAGCAGGATCTCCACACGATCGATGTCCCCGTCATGGACTGCCGTGTCGAGCAGGGCGATCAGCCGCGACCGCGCCCGCCGCGGGTCGCCCCCGCCGAGGAAGGACAGGCAGACCCGCCGCAACGCCTCCGCACGCTCTGGGCTCGCGATCGCGGCCGCCTGCGCCCATCGCCACCGGGTCGCCAGCCCGTCGTCCACACCGCCGCCGCGCTCGCCGGCCGTGGGCGCAGGATCCTCAGACCATCGATCGTCCTCGGGTTCGCCGGTCGAGCCGGGGTCGCCGGCAGCGCGGGTGGGCCTGTCAGAGGCGGCGTCCGCAGCGCCTCCCAGCTCCGGGTGCCGCGGCCTCCGGCGTCCATCGCCACCGCGCCGCGAGCCGTCGTCGACACCGGCCGCCGGGTCCACGACTCCTCCACAGCCCCGGCCGCTTCACGGCGGTCCCGGTCGGGCCGCAGGCGGGCCATGCAGCCGTCCACCGCCGTGAGCACGTCCGACGGCGCCCCGTCGCTGCGAGCTGCGGCCACGATCACGCGGTCCAGCACGCTGCACCCGCCGGCGTCGAGGTGCCGTGACTCCAGCGCGATCACCCGCACCTGGCCCCACGACAACCGGCCCTCTGAGAACGCGACTTGCGTCGCGGGCAGGCGCTCCAGCGCCTCACCCGCGGCCACCACCATGCGCGCGTCCCCGCCCGTCCAGCCTGCCGCCAGCTCCACCAACCGCTGCAGCGGCAAACCCGCCGCGCGCTCCGCCGCGCCCTGCCGGCGTGCCTGCGCGGCCAGCTGCACCGCCTGGCACTGCAGCCGGTCGACCCGCCCCAATGTCTTGACCAAGGCGTCCACCAACGCGTCATCCGCGGTGCGCCACGCGCCCAACTCCGACCCGCGGCCAGGGGTGTCCTGGTCCTCTCCTTGGAGCGCGCTGTGACCCGGCACCGTGCCGTGGGTGTCGAGCAGCGCCGCGGTGGTCATGGAGTCACAGTACGGCGAGGGTGTGACAGTCCCCTCCCGTCGTCCACGCCTCGAATCCCCGCCGTCCGACGTCCACGCACCCCGCGGCGGTGTCCGGGTCACACGTGGCGGGCGCTCCGGCCGGCATGGCAACCAGCGCCAAGCAGGCGAGGGCAGCGCGAGGCCGGCCGTGGAGCGGGTACCGGTCACACCTTCGCCCGGCCCGCTCGCCCCTTCCGCTCGTTTCAGGGCTGCGCGGTGTGGACGGTGATCGCGGTGAGGATGTGGACGTCGGGGGCGTGCAGGACGCCGTCGGGGGCGTCGGGGTCCAGGAGGCGGTCGAGCGCGGCGATGTCGTCGGTGCCGAGGCGGTCGCCGAGCATCTCGCGCAGCCTGCCGAGGCGGTGGTGGAGCCAGGTGCGGGCGGTGCCGTCCAGGGGCGGGGGGAGGTCGAGCAGGAACGAGCGCGTGCCCGCGTGGCGGAGGCCGGCGCGGGCCAGCTGCGTCGGCCAGCCCACGTCGGACGGGATCACGCCGGCGGGGTGGTCGCCCGCGCTGGTGAGCTCCTCCAGCGCCGCGTCGAGGCGGGGGAGCAGGCCCGGCGCCTGGCCGTCGGGCAGGAAGCGGAACGGCAGGCCGCCCTCGCGCAGCGCGAGCAGCCCGCCCGGACGCAGGAGGCCGCCCAGCGCCCGCAGCACGCCCACGGGGTCGGGCAGGTGGTGCACGACGCCGCTGACCCACACGAGGTCCGCCGGCGGCAGGTCGGCGATCCCCTCGGGCAGCTGCACGACCCGGGTCGCGAGGCGTCCCGCCAGGCCGCGCTCCTCGGCCCGGCCACGGGCAAGGTCGAGCAACGGAGCGGCGCCGTCGGCAGCGAGCGCCCGCGCGTCCGGCAGCGCCTCGAGGAACGTGCACGCCGCGACGCCCGGGCCGCTGCCGACGTCGATGACAAGCTGCGACTGCGGCACGCGCCCCGCCAGCCAGGCCACGGCCTGATCGACGGCCGGCGCGAAGAGGTCTCCCTCCGCGAGCAGCTCCTGCCCGCGCGCGGCCCAGTCCCAGTCACCCGAGTGCTCATGCCCATGGCCGTGCCCGTGCCCGTGCCCCTGTCCGCCCATGCGCCCAGTGTGCTTCACCAGCGCCTCCGCTTCGGCCTGCAGGCGCGCGGCGCGCTCGGGCTGGCCGAGGTCCGCAAGGCGCCTGGCGAG
Organism: Euzebyaceae bacterium; assembly: GCA_963829805.1. Taxonomy (GTDB): domain Bacteria; phylum Actinomycetota; class Nitriliruptoria; order Euzebyales; family Egibacteraceae; genus CAWHJR01. Next base: position 3,455,456 of record CAWHJR010000002.1, on the reverse strand, counting down.
CGCGCGCCGGGTCGTGATCTCCCCGTCGATGATCGCCGCGACCTCATCAGCGGTCAGCCGCCGGCGTTCGACCTCGCCGGCGCGCAGCCCTTCGACGGCGCCCGCGATCAGCGTGCTGGGGATACCCGCCGGCGCCTGTGCCGCGTCGACGGCCTCGGCGTTGTCCAGCGCCGCCATCGCGGTGCGCAGCGCGGCCGCCGCCGCGCGGTCGCCGGACTTCAGCGCCGCGGGCAGGCCGGCGCGCAGCTTCGCACGGGCCGCGTCAGCCGCGCTGTTGTTCATAGCCCGGGCACGGGCGCGATCGTGCCGGTCCGGGCGGACTCGTAGGCGGCCAGGATCATGGCCAGGACAGTCGTGCCCTCGACCTCGGTGTGCAGCGGCCGCCGGCCTCGTTCCACGCAGTCGGCGAAGTCCGCGATCTCCGCGGTGAACGTGTCGACCGGCGCGAACGTCGCGCCCTCCGAGCTGCCGGTGTGGTGTTCGATCCTCAGGCTGTCGACCGTGCCGACGATCGTGCCGCGCTCGCCGACCACCGAGAAGCGCCCGGTGGTCGATGGAGGCTCGTAGGCCCACGAGGTCGCCACCTGGCCGAGCACACCGTTGTCGAAGCGCACGAGCAGGTGCGCGGAGTCCTCGCCCTGCATGAACGCCAACCGGTGCGTCGCCAGCATGGCCGCGACCTCCACGGGGACGCCCCGCGCGAGGTGCAGCAGCAGGTAGGCCGGGTGGTAGCCGGTGTCGATGAGCTCGCCACCCCCGGACGTCGCGGCGTCGGCCCGCCAGCCCATCGTCTCCCGCGAGAACGGGTTGACGAAGCAGTCGGTCGTGCGCACCTCGTAGACGCGGCCGATGACCCCCTCGTCCAGCAGGGTCCGGACGCGCGTGACCGCAGGCAGGAACAGCTGGTTGTGCGCGCACATGAGCGTGACGCCCGCGTCCGCGACGGCCGCGCGCACGATCCGCGCCTCCTCGAGCGTGAGGCACAGGGGCTTCTCGCAGAGGATGTGCGAGCCGGCTCGGGCGGCCGCCACGATCGCAGGCGCGTGGAGGTGGTGGGGCAGGCAGATGTCGACCGCGTCGACGCCGGCCTGCGCGATGAGCGTGAGCGCGTCGCCGTACGGCTCGGCCCCGAGGTCCGCCGCGCAGCGGGCCGTGGCCGCCGGGTTCACGTCGGCCACGGCGGCGACCGTGAAGCGATCGGCGTGGACGCGGTAGCCGCGCAGGTGCAGCGCGGCGATGCCGCCGCATCCGAGGAGCCCGATGCGGATCGTCACGGCACGACCGCGTGCCCGGTCGCGGCGGAGCGGTTGGCGGCGACGACCAGCCGCGTCAGCTCGATCGCGGCCTTGAGGTTGGCGTCCGCGCGTGTGCCGGCGCGGATGTGGCCGACCCACTGGGCGAAGGGGTCGGGGCCGTCCGGCGGCGGTGTGAGCTCCCGGTCCTCGCCGCCCGCGAACACCCGCAGGACGCCGTCGCGCAGCGTCAGGGATCCGGCCGTGCCGTGCACCTCGACCGCGAACGACCGCTGGGTGGTGAAGCTGACCTCCGCCACCCCCAGCACGCCGCCGGGGTAGGCCAGCGTGACCACGGCCTGATCTTCCAGGGCCCGGCCGGTGTGAGACGCGTAGGTCGCCGCGACCCGCTCCGGACGTGCGCCCAGGAACCGCTGGACGAGGTAGAGCGGATGGCTGCCCAGATCGCTCAACGCGCCGCCGACCGCCTCGCCGGGCGCGAAGAACCGCTCGGGCAGCCAGCCGCCGACCGCCCCGTCGTGCGCCAGTCGCACCCGGGCGTAGGTGACGTCGCCGAGGGCCCCGCGCGCGACAGCCTCGTCGAACGCGACGGTCCAACCGTGCGCCAGTCGCGGCAGTGCCACGACCAGCACACGGCCGAGCCGGCCGGCGAGCGCCACCAGCTCCGTGGCCTCGTCGACCGTCGGCGCGAGGAGCTTCTCCACGAACACGTGCTTGCCTGCCTGCAGCACGCGCGCCACCACGTCGCGATGGGCGGCGGTCGCGGTCGTGACCGTCACGCCGCTGATGTCGTCGCGCGCCAGCAGCGCCTCCAGGTCGGGCAGCAGCTCCACGCCGAAGCGCTCCGCGACCGTTGCGCCACGGGCGGTGTCGTCGTCCCAGACCGCGACGAGCTCGGTCTCGGGGTGGGCCTGCGCGGCCGCGGCATGGTCGGCCGCATGCACGTGCCAGCACCCGGCGACTCCCACCCGCAACGGGCCCATAGGGCGCGGAGCGTATCCACGGCGAGGGTTGCTCCCAGCCTCATCGGGTACGTCTAGGGCGACCGATCAACGCAGAGAAGGAGTGCATCATGTCGACCGGAACCGGCCCAGAGGCAGGCGCCAAGGGCGTTGCAGAAGAGGTCAAGGGACGCGTCAAAGACGCCGTCGGCACGCTGACCGGAAACGAGGAGCTCGAGCGCGAGGGCGAGGCCCAGCAGCGCAAGGCCGACGCCCAGCGCGACGTCGCGAAGAAGGAAGCCCAGGCCGAGGCCTCCCGTGCCGAGGCCGCCGCGCACGAGGCCGAGCAGCGGGCCCACCAGAGCTGAGCCGCGCTCGCGGCGGACGCTCCTACTGGAAGTCCGCCGCCGTGTAGAGCTTCTGCTCGACCAGCACCAACCAGTTCCCAGAGTTGTCCCGGAGGACCGCCTCGACACCGTAGGGGCGGTCCTCCGGCTGCTGGATGAACTCCACGCCCTTGGCGCTGAGGTCCTCGTAGGTCTTGCGGCAGTCGTCGGTGGACAGGCCGACCCCGCCGAGCGAGCCCTTGCCGAGGGTGCGCCGGATGAAGTCGGCGGCCTCGTCGTCCAACGGCGGGCCCGGGACCATGAGGGTGAGATGCAGCTCGGGGTGGTCGGGTTGGCAGACGGTGACCCAGCGGTACCCGTCACCCATCGTGACGTCCGCGCCTTCCTGGAAGCCGAGCTTGTCGATGTAGAAGGCCTTGGTCTCTTCCTGGTCGAGGCACCACACGGTGATGAGTGAGACGTTGGTGATCATGCGGCCCACGTTAGAGAGCGGCCGCCCCGTCGCGCTTCTCCGAGGTTGCTCTAGTCCGCGCGCCAGCTGTCGATGCCGCGCATGAACAGGTAGCAGCCCGGGATGTGCGGCCCGCCGCGGGCCGCCCAGCGGTCGCGGTACTCGGTCGGCGTCTCGCCGACCAGCTCGCGGAACCGCGACGAGAACGACCCCAGGCTGGCGAAGCCGACCAGCATGCAGATCTCGGTGACCGCGAGGTTCGCGGAGCGCAGCAGGTCCTGGGCGCGCTCGATGCGGCGGCGTGTCAGGTAGCGCATCGGGGTCTCGCCGTAGGTCGCGGCGAAGCTGCGTGCGAAGTGGTACCGCGACACGTGCGCGGCGGCGGCCAGCGCGTCCAGGTCCAGCGCCTGGGCGTAGTGGCGGTCGGCCAGGTCGCGGGCGCGCCGCAGGTGGGGGAGCAGGTCGGCGGTGACCACTCGGGGCTCAGCCCAGCAGATCGCCGACGAGGTGCAGCAGCAGGCCCGCGGCGGCGCCGACCACGGTGCCGTTGATGCGCACCCACTGCAGGTCCGGCCCGAGGAGCAGCTCCAGGCGCGACGCGGTCTCCTCGGCGTCCCAGCGGGCGATCGTGGTGGAGACGACCCCCCCGATCGCGCCGCCGGAGCGGGCCACCGCGTGGCGGACCGCGGTGTCGATGCCCTGCTCGAGCTTGGTCGCGAGCGCCGGGTCCTGGCCGATCTGGGTGCCGAGCGCCGCGACCAGGCCCGCGGCGCGCCGGCGCAGCCGCGAGCCCGGATCCTGGGCGTCGGACGCGAGCTGGGCCTTGAGGTCGGACCAGAGGCCGGCGACCCACTGGGCGACCTCGGGACGGTCCAGCAGGGCGGCCTTGAGCTCCTCGCCGCGGTCGCGCAGGCGCTGCGACACCGTCAGCTCGTGCGCGAGCTGCTGCAGCCGCGCCGTCAGCGCGACGCGCAGCGGGTGGCGGCGGTCGCGCTGCATCTCCTCCAGGGTCTCGCGCAGGCCCCGGATCACCCGCTCGAAGACCCTCTGGTCCACGGCGTCGCGCAGCCAGCCGCGGGACTGGCCGGCCAGCTGCAGGCGCAGCTCGACCTGGTGCTCCTCGACGTAGCGGTTGAGGCCCGACAGGCCCGCGTCCAGGACCTGCTCGTGGCGCCCCTCGGCCAGGAGCACCGCCAGTGCCCGGCCCGCCAGCGGCGCCAGCACCACGGCGTCGGCGCGCTCGCGCACCATCCCCGCGAGCGTGCGGTGGACGTCCTCGTCGCGCAGCAGCGCAGAGGCGGCGACCAGGGCCTCGGTGACCTCGGCCGCGACTCGTTCGGCGTTCGCCGGGACCGCCAGCCACGTGGCGGCGCGCTCCCCCACGCGTGCGGCGGCGACGCGCTCGGCGATCGCGTCCGGCGTGAGGAAGCTGTCCTGGATGAACGCGCCGAGCGTTGCGGCGAACTGGTCCTTGCGCTCCACCACGATCGCGGTGTGGGGGATCGGCAGGCCGAGCGGGTGGCGGAACAGCGCCGTGACCGCGAACCAGTCGGCGAGCCCGCCGACCGTCGCCGCGGCCGCCATCGCGTTGAGGTAGCCGAGCCACGCCGCGTCCCGGCTCCAGGGCGCGGTGGCGAGGAAGACCACGCTCACCGCTGCGAGCAGCAGCGTCGCACGGCGCTTGGTCACCACCAGCCGCCGCCTGCGAGCCTCCGGCGTGGCGGTGGTCGCGACAGCCACGGCATCGGTCATGCGCCCAGGTGTACCCGCCGCGCGCGCCTAGCCTGGTGCAGCGTGGACGCGGGGTACGAGGTGCGGCGCTCGCAGCGGGCGCGGACGCTGCGCGTGACGGTGCAGCCCGACGGCCTGGTGGTGGTGACGCTGCCACCGCGTGGGACCCACCGCGCCGCCGCCGAGGCCGTGCGCCGCCTGCAGCCGTGGATCGCCGCGAGACGCTCGGAGATGGCCGCGACCGCGGCGGAGCTGGCTTGGGAGCCCGGCACCGTGCCCTTCCTGGGCCGGCCGCTCACTCTGGTCGCGGAGCCCGGGCGCGTCCGGGTGGGTCGTCGCGGCGACCGGCTCCTGGTTCCGGCCGACCAGGCCGGGCCGGCGCTGGAGCGCTGGTACCGCCGCCGCGCGCATGCCGAGATCGCCGCCCGGCTGGACGCGGCCTGCGCCCGCGCCGGGACGGCCTACGACGGCCTCACGATCCGCGACCCGCGGACCCGCTGGGCCTCCTGCTCGCCCAGCGGCCGGATGTCGTTCTCCTACCGCTTGCTGCTGGTGCCCGAGGCCGTGCTCGACTACGTCGTCGAGCACGAGGTGTGTCACCTCGAGCGCCCGGGCCACGACGCGGCGTTCTGGGAGCTGCTGGCGTCACGCGTCCCAGGCTGGCGCGACCACGCCCGCTGGCTTCGCCGCTACGGCGCAGCCGTCGCGGTCGCCGCGCCGTTCAGATGAGCTTGACGTTGGCCGCTTGCGCGCCCTTGGGCCCCTGCGTGATCTCGAAGTCCACCTGGGCGCCCTCAGCGAGCGTCCGAAAGCCCTTGCCCTCGATCGCCGAGAAGTGCACGAAGACGTCCCCGGCGCCGTCCGCCTGCTCGATGAAGCCGTAGCCCTTGTCGTCGGAGAACCACTTGACTTTCCCTGTTGCCATGTTGCCGTTGACTCCTTGGGTGCCCTCTCGGGTGGGAACGAACAGCGCAGCCTAAGGCCTCGTCGCACCCTCCGGCGACGTCAGAGGACAAGCGAGAAGGCCGGCCGCGAGGCGGCCGGCCGTTCAGATCGGCTTGACGTTGCGGGCCTCGTCACCCTTGCGGCCCGGTCCGACTTCGAACTCGACCCGCTGGTTGTCGCTGAGGCTCTTGTACCCCGACATCTCGATGTTGGAGAAGTGGACGAACACGTCCTCGCCGCCGTCGTCCGGGGTGATGAAGCCGTAGCCCTTGTCGGCGTTGAAGAACTTCACGGTTCCTTGCGGCACTGCACGCTCATTTCACTCAGGCGAACTCATGGGCGCGCCCGGAGTCGGCGCCGTGGCGCGCCGGCTGGCACTCTACCTGCGGACGGCGATCACCAGTCGGGGCGCAGGGGCATCCGCGCGTGGAAGCCGTCCAGGCGGACGCCGAGGATCTGGTGCAGCTCGATCCCGTTGCGGTCGAACGCCACCCGCGAGCCCGCCAGGTAGAGGCGCCAGACGCGGGCGCGGCGCTCCCCGGCCTGCGTGACGGCTTCGTCCCAGTGGGCCTCGAGGTTGCCCGACCACGCGGCCAGTGTCATCGCGTAGTGCTCGCGCAGGTTCTCGAGGTGACGGACCTCGAAGTCATGGTCGTGCATCTGCGAGACCAGGTGGCCGGGGCCGGAGAGCTCGCCGTCGGGGAAGATGTAGCGGGCGATGAAGCCGCGCTTGAGGACCGCAGGCTCGCGGTTGCTGGGCCGGGTGATGCAGTGGTTGAGCAGGCGCCCGCCGGGCTTGAGCTTGCGGTACAGGCGCGTGAAGTAGTTGCCCAGCTGCGCGCGGCCGATGTGCTCGGTGAGGCCGATCGAGCTGATCGCGTCGAAGCCGGTCTCGGCGATGTCGCGGTAGTCGCCGTGGCGGACCTCGGCGAGGTGCGAGAGGCCCGCCTCGCTGACCTTCTTGGCCCCCCACTCGGCCTGCTGGCGGGAGAGCGTGACGCCGATGACCTTCACGCCGTGCTCGCGCGCGGCGTGCAGCACCATGCCGCCCCAGCCGCAGCCGACGTCGAGCAGCCGCATGCCCGGCTCGAGGCCCAGCTTGCGCGCGACCAGCTCGTGCTTGGTCCACTGGGCCTCCTCCAGGGAGGCGTCTGCCTGCGGGTAGACCGCGCAGGTGTAGGCCATCGAGGGGCCGAGCAGCAGCTCGTAGAAGCGGTTGGAGACGTCGTAGTGGTGGGCGATCGCCTGCGCGTCACGGGCCCGGCTGTGCCGCCTGCCACTGAGGCGGATCTCTTCGGGCGGGGGCTTGAGGCCCTCGCGCAGGTGGCCGACCGCGCGCCACAGCACCTCCAGCGCGTCCCGTGCCCCGAGCCAACGGGCCTCGCTCAGCGTCGACAGCGCGTGGTGCACGTCGCCCTCGACCTCGAGGTCCCCGTTGACATAGGCGCGGGCGAGGCCGAGCTGCCCCGGCGAGTCGATCAGGTAGGCCAGCGCCCTGGGATTGCGGATGTGGAACACCGCCGGTGCGTCGGGCGGTCCGGCGCTGCTCCCGTCGTAGGCGCGGACGGCGACGTCGGCGTCCGGCCCCAGCGAGCGGCTGAGGACCTCGGCCAGGGCTGTCATGACGTTCTCCTCGTTGTCGTCGCCTCGCCCGCGGGCTCAGGCCCGCAGCACGCACTTCTCGTAAAGGTCGGGAAACCTACCGGCCGGGTCGTAGGCCTGCTTGAGCGGCCAGTAGGCGGTGCCGCCGTAGCGCTCCCAGAACTCCTCGCGGGCGTAGGTGGCAGTCGAGTAGAGCGACTTGTGCCCGCCCAGCGCCGAGAGTGCCTCCTCCAGACGGCGGTTGTGCGTGCCGTCGGGCTCCCCGGGCGCGAGTGGCGCGCTGGACCAGAACCCCACGTTGACGTAGAGGCGGCCGGGCTCCATCGGGTAGAGCGACCACGGCTCTTTCGTGCGCACCGGGCAGAGCCAGACGGGCGTGATCGCGGTCTCTCGGCGGAGCACGTCGAGGAACGCGGGGAGCGCAGCCACTGCCACCTCGACGTCCTGCACGATGCGCTCGCGTGGCGGTCGGTTGCGCAGGCGGTCCACGCGCTCCGACAGCCGGGTGCGCCGGTCGAGGGCGACGAGCTTCCAGTAGACGTCGCTGCGGCGCCAGCGGCGCGGCCACACACGGCGGACCAGCGGATGCTGCGCGCCGAAGGCCGCCGAGCACCAGAACCAGTCGGTGTCCCAGCGCCACAGGTAGTCGTGGACGGTCAGGTGGTCCTCGGCCTTGGCCTGCAGGGACCGGTAGAAGATCTCGCGCCCGGTGTAGTCGCTCGTCGACCGCGCGGTGGCGACGAAGCGGCCCAGTGTCAGGTAGAGCTCGTCCGGCCCGAAGGCGACGCCGTCGAGGAAGTCCAGCTCAGGGTCGTCGCACAGCTGCGCCAGCGCCGCGGTGCACGCGTCGGCGTCGCGGTAGCGGCGGTGCTCGAGCTGCACGAACGGCTGCGTGGGGGCCAGCGCGATGCGCAGGCGCAGCGCGTACCCCAGGGTGCCGTAGGCGTTGGGCAGGGCGCGGAAGAGCTCGGCGTGGGGACCGTCAGCGCTCGCCGTGAGGACCCGCGCGTCCCCGGTGAGGACGTCGACCTCCTGCACGGCCTCGTGCACCAACCCGGCCCGGAACGACGTGCTCTCGATGCCCAGCCCCGCGACCGCGCCGCCCAGCGTGATCGTCTTCAGCTGCGGCACCACGGTCGGCATCAGCCCGAACGGCAGGGTGGCGGCGACGAGATCCTCGTAGGTCGTCATCCCACCGACGTCCGCGGTGCGCGAGCCAGGATCGACGCTCAGGACGCTCGTGAAGGCTCCGACGTCCAGCGCGGTGGCCGCGCCGCGCCGCTCGCGGAACAGGTTGGACGTGCGCTTGCCCAACCGCACGGGTGCCCCCGCAGGTTCGCGCTCGAGCTGGCGGCGGAGCGCCTCCGCTGCCACCTGGTAGCGCTCGAGGGGCGGAGCGACGGCCTCCACCACACCGGTCGGACCCTGCACCGGTCGCCACGCTACCGGAACGCAGCGCCCCCCTCCGCCTGGCCGTTCGCGGCCGGTGGCTACCCTGCCCCGGTGGGGTCCAGCCCGGACGAGCGCACGTGGTCGGTGGCCCAGCTCGCCGCCGGGATCGCCGGCGCCCTGCGCCGCGCGTTCCCGCAGGAGGTCTGGGTGAGCGGCGAGCTTCGCGACCTGCCGAAGGACCGGCGGCCCGGGAACCTGTGGTTCTCGCTCGTCGAGGAGTCGGCGCGCCCTGACGGCGCCCCCGAGGTCGCCTCGGTGCGCGTGCTCCTGGCTGGGCCCAATCGCGACCAGATCAACCGCGCGCTGCAGGCCGCGGGGGGCGCCGTGCGCATGACCGACGGCACCCGGGTGCGCGTGCGCGGCAGGGTGGACTGGTACGCACAGCGCGGGGAGCTGCAGCTGCGCATGACCGCGATCGACCCGGCGTTCACGTTGGGCCAGCTGGAGCTCCAGCGGCGGGCTCTGCTCGCCAAGCTCACGGCCGCAGGACTGCTGCGGACGAACGCGTCGCGCCCGCTCGCGCTCGTGCCGCTGCGGGTGGGCCTCGTCACCAGCAGCGGCAGCGCGGCGGAGGCCGACTTCCTCCAGCAGCTCCGCGGCTCCGGCGTGGGGTTCACGGTGGCGGTCTGCGACGCGCGTGTCCAGGGGCCTGAGGCACCGGCGTCGATCCGCGCCGCGGTGGCGACGCTCGCGCGGCGGGGGGTGGACGTGATCGCCGTGGTGCGCGGCGGCGGCGCCCGCACCGACCTGGCCTGCTTCGACACCGAGGTGGTCGCCCTCGCGATCGCGACGTGCACGGTCCCCGTCGTGACGGGGATCGGCCACGAGACCGACCGCAGCATCGCCGACGAGGTCTGCTACTACGCCGCGAAGACCCCCACTGCCGCCGCGGCCTTCCTGGTCGAGCGCGTGACCGAGTACCGCGACACGGTGGAGCGGTGCTGGGCCCGGGTCGACAACGCGGCGATGCGGGCACTCGGCAGCGGGGAGGCGCTGGCGGCGGCGCGCGCACGGCAGCTGGCGACGGTGACGCGCCATGCGCTGACCGGTGCGGGTGCCGACGTCAGCCATGCGCGAACGCGCGTGCGCCGCGCCGCGGAGGTGGCGCTGGGACACGCAGACACCGAGGTCGACGGACTCAAGGCACGCGCCCGCGCACACGATCCGCAGCGGGCGCTCGCGAGGGGCTGGTCCCTGACCCGCCGCGAGGACGGCGCGCTGGTCCGCACCCCCGCGGACGTGCTGCCCGGAGACCGCTTGCTCACGCAGGTCGCGGGCGGGACGCTGCACTCGACGGTCGAGGCGGCCGGTGGCTGACGAAGCGGCTGCCGGCCAACCGGGGTACGCCGCCGCGCTCGCGGAGCTGCAGGCGATCCTCGCCGAGCTGGAGGGCGACCACGTCGACGTCGACGCGTTGGCCGCGCTGGTGCGGCGCGCGGCCGACCTCGTGCGCGTGTGCCAGGACCGCATCGCCGGGGCCCGCCTCGAGATCGAGCGCGTCGTCGCCGAGCTCGATCCGCCCGCCCGCTGATGTGAGGACGTCAGGCGATCGCGAGGGTGGCGGAGAGCGCGGTGCCGGGAGGGACCTCGTCGCCTGGGTAGGGGTCGACGGCGAGGAGCGTCACCGTGTGGCCTGCCACGCTCGCGGTGTTCGTGCGGTCGGCGAACACCCGCAGCGTGGTCAGCTCCAGCGGGACCGGGTCCCCGCCCTCGGGCGTCACGGTCAGCGCGACCACCGCCTGCCCCGACCAGGCGCACTGCACGTCCCGGGCGCAGCGCGAGTCCTCCACCAGGAGGTCGAACCGCAGCGTGAGGTCGTCGACAATGGCTTCCTCGCCGATTGCGAGCGTCACCTGGGCATCGGGCGTTGCGGTCGGCATCGGCGTTGCGCTGGGCGTGGGGCTGGGCAGGGACGGGGCCGGCGGGTCGGCCGCGGATCGGGCGCAGGCCGCGAGGGCCAGCACGCACAGCACTGTCGCGAGGGTCTTCATCGGGTTGTCAGACGCCGAGTGGCCACACGCCGTTCGCTCGCGGCACGACCGCGTAAGACTCAGGCGCGGATCGCCGCCTCGAGGCGGTCGGTCACGTCGGTGAACGCGTAGATGTGCTGGACGTCGCGGAAGATGTAGGAGCGCTCAGGGAGGAGGCCGAAGTCGCCGCCGTACAACGCGTCGAAGAGCAGGCGGAAGGTGTTGACGGGGGTGTGGACGTCGCCGAGGGGGACGTCGAGGCCCGAGGGGACGTACCAGGCGTCGAGGATCCCGAACTTCCCGAGCAGCGCGGCGTCGGTGGCCTGCTCCCAGGCGAAGCCGGTGTCGCCGGTGTTGCCCGGTGGGTGCGGGCCCTCGTCGGCCTGCAGGATCACGATCGGCTGCTCCTCCTCGGGCAGGGACAGCCAGCCGTCGAGCAGCTCGAGGATGCGTGCGTTGGTGTAGGCGAGCTGACCCTCGAAGGCGGCGGTGACACCGAGCTCGCGGGACGCCGGCTCGGTGAGGACGTTGCCCGCGGCGTCGAAGACGTAGGGCGGGTGGGGGAGCAGCACGTGCGCGAAGGTGAACGTCGGTCGGGGATCGCGGGCGACCTCGGACAGGTGCTCCAGCTGCAGCAGCGCGGCGTCGTGGTGGCGCACGCGCAGCGGCGGGGCGACCTGGGCGGCCTCGGGCAGGGCGGTCAGCGCGGTGGTCTCGGTGAACGTCTGCAGGAAGTCGCTGGCGCCGGACTCGTAGCCGCGGTTGGCGTCGGCGATGTCGCTGGCGGCCGTCATGTCCCACCAGCTGCCGATGTGCACGTAGCGGTAGCCGGCGGACTGGAAGAGCCGCCCGACCCGGGCGTCGCGCAGCAGTGCGCGCACCGGGCGCAGGTTGCCGGTGTCGGGCCCCTGCTCCTCGGCGAGGTCGAGGAGGTAGTCCATCCGCAGCGTCGAGGCGACCGACTGCGCGGTGCGCAGGTGGTTCGCGCGCGCGTTGCGCACGACCGTCAGCCCGCGGTCCTCCAGCTGGCGCAGGAAGGGCTCGTTGTCGAGGCCGAACCGCTCGCGCAAGCTGGCCGCGGAGCCGTAGCGGTCGAAGACCAGGTAGTAGACGTCGCGCGGCTCCCCTGGGCCCTCCCAGGCCAGCGCCCGGTCACCCTCCGGGGCCGGCGCGCCAGCGCTGGCCAGCACCTGCCCGCTGGCGACGATCGACACCAGCGACACGACCACGAGGATACCGGCCACCGCGTTCGCGACCCGGGTGAGCTCCGGCCCGCGGCGCGCCCGGACGGCCAGCACCACGAGCACGACGACGCCCGCAAGCCAGGCCGCGGGCAGCCACGCCGGGTCGCCGGCCAGGTTGGCCACGTGCCCGAACGTCAGCAGGCCGAGCACCAGGGCCGACGTGACCAGTCCCGCCCGCCGCCCGTCGCGCACCACGAGGCGCACCAGCCCGAACAGCACAGCCGCGCCCAGCACGGTCCCGGCGAGGACGGGCAGCGCCTCGCCGGGCTCGGCCTCGCCGAGGTTGGCCGACAGGAGGAAGAGCACCGGCCACGCGGCCAGCAAGAAGGGATGCAGGATGAGACGGCCCTTCGGCCGTTGCTCCTCCTCGACGTCGGTCATGGGCGCCGGCGGAGCAGGTGCAACGTGCGGTCGCTGGCCGGCACGGGCACGGTGCGCACCACGTCGAAGTGCGCCATGGCAGCGGCCTCGAACCCTTGCGCCGTGTAGCCCGGGAAGACGTCCTCACGGGTCGCGAGCAGCCGCTGCACCATCGGGTCGTCCTTGGGGACGAACTCCACGATCGCCCAGCGTCCCAGACGCGCGAGGTACCCCAGCACCTCGGGCAGTGGCACGTTGCCGGCGATCGCCAGGTGGTGGACAAGCGCGAGCGCCATCACGAGGTCGGCGGGGCCACGCTCTGCCAGCCCGTCGCGCTCGCGCTCGGCCCAGCCGTGCGACGGGGTCGGGTTCATGAGGTCGCAGACGAGCGGCACGACGCGGGTCTCGCCGTCGGCGACGACCTGGCGCCAGGCGGCCTCGACGGAGGCCCAGTCCATCTCCAAGGCGACCACGTGCGCGCCCTTGGCCGCAGCCAGCCGCGAGAAGCGCCCGGTGTTGGCGCCGAGGTCCCAGACGGCGGCGGGGGAGGCCTCCTCCAGCAGCTCGGCGACCAGCGCCTCCTTGGCCGTCGCGGCCTCCTGGGCGTAGCTCTCGCCAGCGGCGTAGTAGTCCGACCAGGCGGAGCGGTCGGGCTCCCAGGTCAGGCCCTTGACCGCGTTGCGCAGGCTGTCGACCAGGCCGCGGAAGGCCTGCAGCGAGAACGCCGGGGCCCTCGCCGGCGCACCGCGGTCGTCGGCGTGCTTGCGCTGCGACCGCGCGTGCGCGTGCAGGTGCAGGCCCAGCGATGGCGTGAGCCTGGTCCGTCCTGGCAGCAGCCCGGCCGCCAGGTCCAGCGGGATGCCGTCGAGGTGCACCCGCAGCAGCCCCAGCAGCCGGACGTCCACGAGGGCCGCCAGCGCCAGCGGCGCGAGGAAGTGCTGGCAGAACTGTCGGTAGGCGATCCACGGCGCGCCCTCGGGCAGCACGCCGAACGAGGAGGTGTCGATCAGCACCGGCCGGCCGTCGAGCAGCTGCACGTTGAACGCGCTGGCGTCGCGCAGGGTCATGCCGTGGTCGAGCGCGAGGTCCTGCGCCCGCAGCGTCGCCAGCGCCCCCGCCCGCAGCTGCCCCGGGCACCACTCCGACGGGTAGGAGATGAACGGCACCTGCGTCGGCCGCAGCACCCGGTGGTCGCCCGGCCCGTGTTCCACCTCGACGTGCTCGACGAGCAGCCCCTCGCGGGTGAGCGCCTCGTAGAGGCCCGAGGCCATCAGCCGGTCGTAGTCCTCCGCCCCGGCGGGCGTCACCCGCCGGTGCACCACCCCCTCGCGCAGGAAGACCTGGCCGTGCGGGTCGCGGAACGAGCCCGCGACCGGCACCTCAGTCAACGTTGGCGGCGTCCCGCTTGAACGCGCTGGTGATGCGGCGCCAGAACACCTTGATCGCCAGCCCGGCCGCCAACGCCGAACCCGCGATCATCTGGATGATGAAGCTGCCCGAACCCGGGTCGATGTAGGCGAAGATCACGTGAACAGGGTAGCAACGCAGGGTGAACGCGAGATCTGGCGGCGCGCCTTCCCCATCACGCGGCCCCCGCCAGCTTGCGGTGGTCCCAGCTGGCCACCTTGGTGGGTTGGACGGTGAAGACGGTCCGCTTGCTGGCCTGGTGGTCGAGGTAGGGCGCCAGGACATCCAGGTCGAGATCGCCGGGCCGGTAGCGCGCGGAGATCAGCCCGCCGATGCGGCGCACCTCGTCGAAGTCGTCGGTGGCGGTCGCCTTCCCGCGGACCATCACGCCGCGCAGCTGGTCGTAACCCTCGCCGGTCTCCACCAGGCACGTCACGCGCGGGTCGCGCCGCAGGTTCCTGGCCTTCTGCGCGGTGCGGTACGTCCAGAACGCGATGCGCCCGTCGACCAGCGCGTAGTACATCGAGACCAGGTGCGGGGTGCCGTCGGGGTTGATCGTCCCCAGCTGCAGCTTGTGCGGCGCGTCGAGGAACGCCGCGACCTCGTCGGGGGACATGCGGATCCGGGCGCGCGCGTCTGACACCGACAACATGTTCCACCGCGGTGCAAGCGCTCGGCCGGTGGCTCTCGCGCGGCCTGACGGCGTCATCGCCCTGGGCGCCCTCGTGGCCGGGCGCGCTGCCTAGCATCGGGGGTCATGGCGCTCACCGTGTCGGTCGTGCTGCCGTGCCTCGACGAGGCGGCGGCGGTCGGCGGGTGCGTGCGGTCGGCGCTCGCCGCGATGACGGCCGCAGGCCTCGCGGGCGAGGTCGTGGTCGTCGACAACGGCTCGGTCGACGGGTCGGCCGTGGAGGCGCGCGACGCGGGGGCGCGAGTCGTCGCGGAGCCGGTGCGGGGCTACGGCGCGGCCCTGCTGGCGGGCTTCGCGGCCGCCGGGGGCGACGTGGTCGTGATGGCGGACGCGGACGGGTCCTACGACCTGGCGGAGGTTCCGCGGTTCGTGGCCGCGGTCGAGGCCGGCGCGGACCTGGTGGTCGGCAACCGCATGCACGGCATGGACCCCGGCGCGATGCCGTGGCTGAACCGGCGGGTCGGCAACCCCGCGCTGTCAGGGCTGCTCAACGCGCTGTTCCGGACAGGCGTGCGCGACGCGCACTGCGGCCTGCGGGCATTCCGGCGGACGGCGCTGGAGACGCTGGACCTGCAGGCGACGGGGATGGAGCTCGCCTCGGAGATGGTGATCCGCGCGGGCAAGGCGGGGCTGCCGATCACCGAGCTGGCGATCCACTACCGCCAGCGCACCGGCGCGTCGAAGCTGTCGCCGTGGCGCGACGGGTGGCGCCACGT
Organism: Euzebyaceae bacterium; assembly: GCA_963829805.1. Taxonomy (GTDB): domain Bacteria; phylum Actinomycetota; class Nitriliruptoria; order Euzebyales; family Egibacteraceae; genus CAWHJR01. Next base: position 3,440,346 of record CAWHJR010000002.1, on the reverse strand, counting down.
GCGCCTCCTCCTGCTCCACGCGCCACTGCATCTGTTCGTGGTGCCGGGTGCGGTGCTCGCGCTGCTCGGGGCGCTGGTGATGCTGGCGGTGGTCGCGCGGGTGGAGGTGCTGGGCCGTGACTGGCACCTGCACACGCTGGTCGGGGGTTCGCTGCTGCTGCTGGGCGGGGTGCAGGTGATGGCGCTGGGTGCGTGCGCGCAGGCCTTCGCGGTGTACCACCTCGGCATGCGCAGCCCGACGTTCGAGCGGCTGCGGGCGCGTCTGGCGCTGCGGCACGGCCTGCTGGCGGGCGGGGCCCTGGTGCTGGCGGGCGCCGTGCTGGGCGCGGTGATCGTGGCGCAGTGGGCGGACCGCGGGTTCGCCCAGCTGGCCGAGGAGCAGCTCGCCGTCGTCGCCGCCACGCTGGTCCTGATCGGGCTGCAGGTTGTGTTCGCCTCGCTGCTGCTCTCGGTGCTGGGGCTGCGGCGGCGGATCGGTCAGGGTGCGGCGGCCTCGATCCAGTCGAAGGCGCGCCCGTCGCAGAGCTCCTCCGCGCGGGCGACCGGGACGCGCTCGGGCTGAGCCTCGGGGTCGGCGAGCGGCGCCAGGGCCAACGGGCCGAGCGGCGGCGGCGGTCCCGCCGACCCGCCGAACGGCTGCTCGTAGGTGAGCGCGACCTCGTGGGGACCCGCCTCCAGCGGCAAGGTGGCGAAGCCCTGCCAGAGGCCGGCATGGCCCAGCTGGTGGCGCACGCTGCCGGCGTCGCGGCCGTCGACCGTCGCGCTCAGCCGGCCCAGCACGAGCCCGCCGACCCAGAGGCGGTAGGTGCCGGTGGCCGGCGCGTCGACCGTGATCGTGAGGGTGCCGGGGCTGTCGGGAAGCACCTGATCGCCCGACAGCCATGAAGGTGGGACGGCGCCGTCCGTCAGCGCCGCGACCACGGCCGGGTCCCGCGGCAGGGCATCCAGCCAGGCTGCACCGGGGGTCGCTGCCAGGGCCGTCACCTCGGCGCAGCTCGGCACCGCCGCCACCTGCGGCGGCGCGCCGAGCGGCAGCCGTGCCAACGGCGGCGCGCTGTCGGGCGGCCGCTGCCAGGCCTCCCACACCGGGCCGGCGTGGATCAGCTCGAACGGCGACGGGGGGCGGCTGGCGCTGGGCGACGCCCGCCGCACGAGGGTGCGGTAGGCGAGGAGCTCGGCGTCCGCGACCAGGTCGACCTCGGCCGTTGACAGGTGAGGGAAGTAGCCGCCCTGACGGTCGACCACCTGGCGGTGGCGCAGGTCCGTCGCCCCTTCAGGGTCAGCGGCGCGCAGGTACCACCGGTCGGCGTAGGTGTCGAAGTCGAGGACCAGCGTCGGTCCCTCGCCGGCGATCTCGGTGCTCAGGGCGCGCAGCTCGGCGAGGCTGGCACGCGGCGCGACCCACGTCTGGCCGATCACGGCCAGCGTCGACCAGACCAGCCCGACGGCGAGCGTCACCGCCAGCGCGGTGGCCGGCACCTGCGGGCGCCACGACGGCGACCGCAGCCCGACCGCGGCGGCGGTCGCGGCGGCGGCCAGGACGCACGGCGCCACGATCGCCAGCGCCTTGGCGTCCACCCATGGCGACCCCACGAGCACGGCCGCCACACCGCCGGTGAGCGCGATGCCGACGAGCGCCGCCAGCTCCGGCCGCCGCCGCCGGAGCGAGAGCGCGACCCCGGCGGCAGCTCCTAGCGCGGTCACGAACGCGAGCGCCGCCACCAGGACCGGCCGCGCCGGCACGGACCGGAAATCCCCGACCGGCCACAACCCCGCCACCTGCAAGAGCGGCACCGGTCCCGACAGGTTCCCCATCTCCGTCTCGTCCGTCAGCACCCCCGGCGTGTGCTGCGCGAACTGCACCGTCACCAGCGCCGGCAGCGCCGCCACCAGTGCGACGAGCACTCCCAGCCCCAACGTCCGCACCACCGCCCGGCGCCGACCGCTGCGGAGGTCCCGCTCCGGCCTCCCCGCGCTGACCAACGGTGCGGGATCCACATCGGAGCCGGCAGGCACCGGCGGCCGGACCCGACTCGGAGGCGGGCTGTGACAGTGGGGGATCCCCCTCGGAGGCGGCAGGCTCCGGCGGCGGCGGGGATGGGTGTGGAGCGGAGGGGAGCGGCGAGGAGGGGAGTGGCGACAGCCTGCGCGCCGCGCGGAGGGCGCCGATGCCCGCGATCGCGAGGGCGGGGGCGGCCCACACGGCGCCGTTGACGCCGAGGGCCCCGAGGACCGCGCCCGCGGCCAGGGCGGTCGTGGCCAGCCAGCGGGCGGGGGCCGAGGGGGACCAGGCGCGGACGGCGGGCCAGGCGAGGACGGGGAGGAGGGCCGCGGTCGCGGCTTCCTTGAGGCCGCCCCACTGCAGGTAGCCGACGTAGATGCTGGCCAGGGCGCCCGCGATGCCGACGGACGCGGCGCCGGCGCGCGTGCCGACCAAGGGGCGGACGACGGCCGCGATGCCGGCAGCGAGCACCGCGGCGCTGAACGCGATCACGGGCTGGTAGGCCGCGGCGAGGTCCACGCCGGAGAGCCGCGCCGCCACGCCCAAGGGCAGGAAGGCACCGACCGGGTAGCCGCTGCCCAGCCATCCGTCGAGCACCAGCTGGTAGGTCGAAGGCGCGAGGCCGGAGAGGTCGTGCCCGCGGCGCAGCACGTGATCGGTCAGCGCCAGCCAGTTCGCCGAGTCGTCGAGCTTCACGGCCCCGGTGATCGACGCCTGCCCTGTGAGCAGCGACGGCGCGGCGTGCAGCAGGTACACGACGGCGGCGGTCGCCAGCACCGCGATCGCCCCGCGCCATGTCCAGCTGCGGTCGCGCGGCCGCGCACTGGCGGCCCACCCGACGAGCGCGAGCCCCGCGCAGGCGGGCACCGCCAGCCCCGCCGTCGAAGCCGGCAGCGTCAGGATCCCCGCGACCACCGTGAGCACGGCGAGGCCGAACCCCGGCAGCAGGCCGCCGGGGACCCGCACGCCCAGCACGCGCTCCGCGAGCAGCCCCAGGCCGATCGCCGTGGCCGCGAGCACCAGGGGTGCGAGCACCCACCCGCCGACCACGCTCACCGCCTGAGGAGGGTACCTGCGACCGCGTCGGCACCGGCGTGGGCGAGGATGGACCCGATGACCGGCAGGCGGCTGAACCTCGGGTGCGGCGAGGACGTGCGGGCGGGGTGGGTGAACCTCGACGTGCTGGCGTTGCCAGGGGTCGACGTGGTGTTCGACCTCGACAGCGGGCCGCTGCCGTTCGAGGACGCGAGCTTCGAAGCGGTCGACTGCTTCGAGCTGCTCGAGCACGTGGCGGACCACCTCGGGCTGCTCGCGGAGGTCCACCGCGTGCTGCGGCCGGGCGGTCGCCTGCGCGTGCAGGCGCCGCACTTCACCTCGCGCAACGCCCACCTGGACCCGACCCACCGGCGGGCGTTCTCGGTCGACACGCTGCGCTTCTGCGTGCGGGGCGACCCCTTCGCGCGCTACGCCGGCCTGGCGCGCTACGCGGCGCTGGAGTCGGCGCGCATCACGTTCGACCGCGACCGCATGCTGCCCTGGAACCCTTGGGTGGAGCGGGTCGTGAACCGCAGCCACGGCGTGCAGATGTGGTACGAGAACACGGTGTGCAGCCGCCTGTTCCCAGCGGCGGGGATCGACGTGGTGCTGGTGAGATGAGGCGCCGCGGCCACCGGAGCCGCCTTGCGAGGGCGGCGGAGGTGCGAGTGTGAGCGCGCTGGAGCAGCCGGGCGCCGGACGGCGGGCGATCCGGGGTGGTGTCGTCCGCGTCGGCGGGTACGGGGTCAACCTCGCGCTCACCGCGATCGCGTCGGTGTTCCTGCTGCGCTACCTCGGCGTCACGGCGGTCGGGCGCTACCTCAGCGTGATGGCGCTGGTCGCCATCGCGCAGGCCGTGGCGGACGCGGGGATCGGGCTGGTCGGGCAGCGCCTGTACGTGCTGGCTGCGCCGGGCGAGGAACGGCGCGGGGTCCTGGCGAACGTGCTCGGACTGCGTCTGCTGCTGGCGCCGGTGGCGGTCGTAGCGGTGACGCTGGTCGCCATCGCTCTGGGGTACGACACCGAGCTGGTCGTCGGCACGGCCCTGGCCGGCGCGCACCTGCTGATGGCGACGGTCGCGACCGGCCTGACGACCCCGCTGGCGGTCGACCTCCGGCTGGCGGCCGTCACCGCGGTCGAGACGGTCCGCATCGTGACGCTGCTGGCGGGCTTCCTGCTGGCGGCGGCAACGGGTGCCGGGCTCACCGCGTTCTTCGCCGCCCACGTGCCCGCCGGCTTGGCCGCGCTGGTGGCGGCCGCGGCGCTGGCCGGGCGCACGGGGCGCGTGCGGCCTGCGTTCGTGACCCCGGAGCTGCTGCGGCTGCTGCGCACCGTGGCGCCGCTCGCGGTCACCGCGGTCGTGACGATCGTCGCCACGCGCGCGCTGGTGGTGGCCACGTCGGTCCTGGCCTCCCCGACCGACACCGGGCTCTTCGCCACGTCGTCGCGGTTGCTGGAGATGGTCCTGGCCGTGCCAGGGCTGATCGCGGCGACGGCGTTCCCGCTGCTGGTCCTCGCGGCGGCGGAGGGCGGCCCGCGGCTCGCGGACGCCCTCCAGCAGCTGGCCGAGGTCGGCGTCCTCCTGGCGACCGCGGCGATGGTCGTCCTCCTCCTGGCGCCGACCGTGATCGTGACGCTGCTCGGCGGGCAGGAGTTCGCCGCGGCCGGCCCGATCCTGCGCATCCAGTGCCTGGGCCTCCTGGGCTCCTTCCTTGCCCAGGTCTGGGGGCACGGCCTGCTGGCGGTGGGCCGCCAGCGCGCGCTGATGGTCGTCAACGGGTCGGCCCTGATCGCGCTGCTGCTCGCCGCCGGCGCGCTCATCCCGCCGCTGGGCGCCACCGGCGCCGCGATCTCCAGCGTCGTCGGCGAGACGCTGCTGGCCGCGTGCGCGCTGCTGCTGCTGATCCGCGGCCACCGAAACCTGCGTCCCCACCCCGCCCGCGCCGCCCGCACCCTCCTGGCCGCCGTCCCCGCCCTGGCTTGCACACTCCTCCCCGTCCCGGAGGCCGTGCGCGCCGCGGTCGGGCTGGCGCTCTTCGCCGCGGCGGCGATGCTGCTGCGCGCTGTCCCGCCCGACGCGCTCCGGGCGGTCCTGCCCGCCCGGGCCGCACGATGAGCGGGCCGCACGTCGCGTTCAACGCGCTGTGGCTGGACCCGGAGCGGTCGGGGGGGACGGAGACCTACCTCCGGGGGTTGGTCCCGGCGCTGCTGCGGTGCCGGCCCGAGGCGCGCGTCACGGTCGTGACCACACGGCGGGGGGCGGCGGCGTTGCGGGCGGACGGGTGGGCGGAATGGTGCGCGGTCGTCGAGCAACCGACGGACGAGGGGGAGCGGCGCCAGCGCCTTCACCACGAGCTGATCGTGCTGCCGAGGCTGGCGCGGAAGCTGGGCTGTGATCTGCTGCACTCGCCGGCCTCGATGGGGCCGCCGGCCAGTCCGATCCCGCATGTCGTGACGATCCACGACCTCACGTTCGAGCGCTTCCGCACCCTCAGCCTGCGCTCGACGGTCGCGATGCGCGTCTTGGTGCGGCTGGCCGCGCGCTCGGCCTCGGTGGTGCTCACGGGTTCGCGGGCGTCGAAGGACGAGGTCGTCGGCGGCCTGCGGCTGAACCCGGCGCGGGTCCTGGTCGTCCCGCACGGCGCGGGCCGGCCGACGGGCGTGGAACCCGGCGACTTGCCCGCCGGAGTGCCGGACGACGCGCGCGTGGTGCTCTGCGTGGCGGCGTTGCGGCCGCACAAGAACCAGGAGCTGTTGGTGCGGGCGCTGCCGCACCTGCCCCGGGACGTGGTGCTCGTGCTGGCCGGGACGCACGAGCCCTACGCCCGCCGCGTGCGGGCTCTGGCCGACGAGATGGGGGTCGGAGACCGCGTCCTGCTGCCCGGGTACCTCACCGACGCGGAGGTCGAGGCGCTGTGGCGGGCGGCGGCTTGCGCGGCGCTGCCGACGCGGGCGGAGGGGTTCGGCTTACCCGTGCTCGAGGCGATGGCCCGAGGGGTCGCGGTCGCGTGCTCGGACATCCCGGTCCTGCGCGAGGTCGCAGGCGACGCGGCGCACTGGTTCCCCACGGACGGCCCCGTGGCCGCGGCCCGGGCGATCCGCGCGGCGATGGACGACGACGGAGCCCGAGGTCGGATCCGGGCCGCCGCCTACACCTGGGACCGCGCCGCAGCCGGCACGTGGGAGGGCTACGACCTCGCGCTCGCGTCGCCCGGACGCGCCCGACGCCGGTGACGCGGGTCTGCATCGTCTATGACTGCCTGTTCCCGTGGACGCGGGGCGGGGCCGAGCGCTGGCACCGCGGGGTTGCAGAGCGGCTGGCCGCGGCCGGGCACGAGGTCACCTACATCACGCGCCGGCAGTGGCAGCGGGACGCGCCACCAGCGGTACCTGGGGTGCGCGTGGTGGCGGTCAGCCCTGGCGGGCCGCTCTACACGGCTGGCGGGCGGCGCAGGATCGGGCCGCCGCTGCGGTTCGGGCTCGGGGTGCTGTGGCACCTCGGCCGCCACGGTCGCCGCTACGACATCGTCCACACCGACGCCTTCCCGTTCTTCGCGCTCCTGGCGGCGGCGATCCTGCGGCCGCGCGGGCGCTTCCGCCTGCTCGTGGACTGGCCGGAGTGGTGGTCGGCGGCGTACTGGCGCGACTACCTGGGGCCGTTCGGGGGTCGCGTCGGCTGGGCGGTCCAGCGCCTGGCCGTGCGGGTTCCGCAGCAGGCGTTCTGCCTCGCGGACTCCACGGCACAACGCCTGCGCGCGCACGGCGCCAACCCCGTCACGGTCGTGCGCGGCCTCTACGACGGGCCCCACGCGGGCGACAGCACCCCGCGCGTTCCTCCGCCGCCGGCCGACCCGCCCACGCTGCTCTTCGTCGGCCGCCTGATCCCAGACAAGCGCGTCGACGCTCTGCTCGCCGTCCTGCCCATGCTGCCGGGCGTCGCGCTGCGCGTGCTCGGCGACGGCCCGGAACGATCGCGCCTGGAGCTTGCCGCCCCCGCCGGTGTGACCTTCGAGGGCGCCGTCGACGAAGGCGTCGTCGACCGCGCGCTGCGGACCGCCGCGTGCCTGGTCCTGCCGTCGCGGCGCGAGGGCTACGGCCTCATCGTGGTCGAGGCCCTGGCCCACGGCTGCCCGGCGGTCGTGGTCGCCGGAGAGGACAACGCCGCCGTCGACCTCGTCGCGGACGGGGTCAACGGCGCGATCGCCGCGACCGCGGACCCCGCCGCCCTCGCCGACGCGATCACGCGCGTCCTCGACGCCGGACCGGCGCTGCGGGCCACCGCCGCTGCGTGGTACGCCGCGCACGCCCAGGAGCTGTCTCTCGACGCCTCGCTGCGCGTCATCCAGGCGGCGTACGCCGCGCAGCCATGACCTCGGTCCGCGCGAATCGCTCCCCGCAGCGCAGCCGCGCGCGACGAGGCGGCCGCTGGCGGCCTGTGGGAGGATTCGCTCGTCGCCTGCTCGGGATCGGATGACCAATGTGGGAACCGCAAGCGTTCGTGCGCAACTTCCGCGACTACGACGCCCCGTTCACGGTCAAGCTGCGGTTGGCGATCGCGAACAACCTCCGCAAGGGGGTGAGGGGCTGCTGCGGCAACCACGGCGAGCCCGGCTGTTGACGGGGTGCCGACGAGCCCGGTTCGGGCTCTCCGCACAGTCACCCCCATGAGCACGGCCACGATCATCCGCACGACCAAGAGGACTAGTCAGGCGGGCACCGCGGCGGCCTGGAAGATCCGGCCCACGTTCTCCGGGGCGAAGAAGTCGGCGGGCGACAGGCTGCCGGCGCCGACGCTGAGGAAGTCGTCCATCGCCTCCTGGTTGCCGTGCACCGCCGCCAGCAGCTGCTGCTGCTCGGGTGGTGGCGGCTCGAGGCGGGCGAGCTCGGTCGTGAACCCGTAGATCGGCAGCGCCTCCTCGTCGCGGGTGCGCTGGTAGCCCGACATCGCGCCGGCGAAGGTCCGCTCCCCACGCCACACCTGGTCCAGCGCAGCCGTGCAGAGCTCCGCGCTGCGGAACGCGTCCGAGATGCCCTGGGCGGTGATCGGGTCCTTGCAGTAGCCGGCGTCGCCCACCAGCGCCCAGCCCGGTCCGTACGGGGTGCGGAAGAAGTTCGGCACGCCGCCGGCGGTGAAGCGCTCCTCGCGCCGCGCGGCGCGGACCCGGCCGGCCCAGGCAGGGTCGCGCTCGAAGGTCGCGAGGTAGTTGGCCTCGAGGTCGGCGCGGAACGCGGCCGACTGCGCCGCGGGGCAGCCGACGAGCAGCAGCGTCAGCCCGTCGTTCGTCGGGATCGCCGCCCAGCCGCGGTCGCCGCGGATCACGGTCTCGAAGCGGTCCCCCGGCAGCCCGCTCCAGAACGAGTAGACCGCACGCTCGAGCACGGGTTGCTGGTGGTACTCGGGGGCCTGAACCGCGCGCGCGACCCGCGAGCCGCGCCCGTCCGCGCCGATCACCACGCGCGCCCGCGCGGTCACGGGCCCACCGCCGTGGCCGCGGCCGCGGATGCCGGCCACCACGCCGTCCTCGATCAGGACCTCGTCGACGTTGAAACCCTCGCGCACCTCGGCCCCGGCCGCGGCCGCGGCCTCGACGAGGATCGCGTCGAGGACCGTGCGCCGCGGCGCGTAGGCGGTGGCCACGCCCTCGACCGCCCGCGGCCGGCCGCTGATCGTGAGCGGGCCGAAGTCCATCGTGTAGGTGGTGAGCGGCGGGCAGCCGCTGGCCGCGACGCGATCCAGCAGCCCCCAGCGCCGCAACGCCGCGGCGCCCCTGGCGTGGATCACCAGCGTCGACACGGTGTCGCTGGGGAAGGTCGCGCGGTCGACCAGCAGGACGCGATACCCCTTGCGCGCGAGCAGCATCGCGGTCGGCGAGCCGGCGCATCGCGCGCCGACGACGATCGCGTCGTAGTCCGTGGCCACCATGGTTCCTCCTGGGGATCGTGCGGGACTCCACGCAGCCTGCGGACCCAACCGTTCCGGCACCGTTCCCGCCGCGTCGCCAGACCTGACGACTCGTCAGGTATCGTCGCGCCCGCACCTGGGGCGCCGCTGGTCGGCTCCGCGCTGGTCAGGCGCTGAGCTGCTGGGCGATGTCGGCGTAGCGGTCGAGCCAGGGCAGGACCGTGTCGGGGGGGCCGGCGGGGGCGTTGGCCACGATCTCGGTGATGCCGATCGCGGCGAAGTGCTCGAACTTGCCGCGGTCGGGGGTGGAGCCGAAGGGGGCGATCTCGAAGGCCTGCGGGTCGCGGCCGGCGTCGGCCAGCAGGCTGCGGAGCTTCGGGATCGCCTCCGCGAGGCCGCGGCCGCCGATGGGGATCCAGCCGTCGGCCAGGGCGACGAGGTCGGCGAAGTTGCGGGGGCCGGTGCCGACGCCCAGCCAGACTGGCGGGCGGGGCTGCTGCAGCGGCTTGGGGAAGGCGTGGCTGGGGCCGAAGGAGACGTGCTGGCCGTGGTGCTCGGCAGGGTCGTCGCGCCATAGCGACTGGACCGCCTCGAGCTTGTCGCGCACGACCGCGCGGCGCGCGGCGTAGGCGACGCCGTGGTGCTCGATCTCCTCGACGTTCCAGCCGTGGCCGACCCCGAACGTGAAGCGGCCACCGCAAACGAGGTCCAGCGTCGCGACCTCCTTGGCGGTCACGATGGCGTCGCGCTGCGCCAGGAGGCAGATCCCCGTGCCCAGGCGGATGCGCGTCGTCACCGCGGCGGCCACGCTGAGCGCCACGAACGGGTCGAGCGTGCGGTAGTAGGGCCGCGGCAGCGGTTCGCCCATCGGCGCGGGCGTGGCGCGGCTGGCGGGGATGTGGGTGTGCTCGGGCAGGTAGAGGCCGTGGAAGCCGCGGTCCTCGACGGCGCGGGCGACCTCGGCGGGGCCGATCGTCTCGTCGGTGAGGAAGGCGGTGACGGAGAAGCGCATGCAGGGGTCAGCTCCCTTCGGCGGCCGCGAGCGCCCGCGGATGCTACCTGACGCTCCGTCAGATTCGCGACCGCCGCCGTTGCCAAACCTGACCCTCATCTCAGAAACTGCAGCCCAGTGCCGATCAACCGGTTCGGGCCGGCCGAGCGGGTCGTCGTCGCGAGCCAGCCATTGGCGATCGACGCCGCGCACGCGGTGCTCGCCGCGGGTGGGAGCGTGGTCGACGCCGCGGTCAGCGCGGCCGCGGTGCTCTGCGTCGTGGAGCCGGGGTCCACCAGCGTCGGCGGCGACCTCTTCGCTCTGGTGTGGCCAACCGGCGCGGCCGCGCCCGCCGGGCTCGATTCGGCCGGGGGTGCCCCGGCCGGGATGAGCGTCGAGACGCTCCGGGGCGCCGGTTTCACGACCATGCCGCGGCACGGGCCGTGGAGCGTGACGGTGCCGGGCGCGGTCGCCGGCTGGGGGGCCCTGCTCGACCGGTTCGGGCGCCTTGGACTCGAGCAGGTGCTGGCGCCCGCGGTGGCCGTCGCCGAGGAGGGCTTCCGGGTCACACCGCGCATCGCGCGGGAGTGGGCGTCCGCGGTGGGCAAGCTCGCGCGCGACGCTGCGGCCGCCGCGGTGTTCCTCGACGGCGGGCGTGCGCCTGCGGCGGGCGAGCGCTGGGCCAACCCGGCGCTGGGCGCGCTGCTGCGCAGGCTGGGTGCTGAGGGTTTGCGGTCGGTCTACGCGGGCGAGCTCGCGGACCGGATCGCCCACGCCGTGGCGGTCCTCGGCGGCCCGCTCACGGCCGAGGATCTCGCGGCCTGGACCGGACCGGAGTGGGTCGACGCGCTGACGGTCGAGTTCGACGGTGTCACCGTCCACGAGCTGCCCCCGCCCAGCCAGGGGCTGGTCGCGCTCCAGGCGATCGCGCTCTACGCGGACTGCGACCGCGGCGATCCGATCGACGCCGAGCACGCCGCGATCGAGGCCCTCAAGATCGCGTTCGCGCAGGCGCACGCGCACCTCGCCGATCCTGCGACCACGCCGGGGGTCGCGGGCCGGCTGCTGGATCCGCGCCACCTCGCGGCCTTGCGGGCCGGCATCGACCCGCGGCGCGCGACCCCGGCGGCCCGCGTCGGCCCGGCATCGGACACGGTGTTCCTCGCGGTCGCCGACGTCGCGCAAGGGGCCTGCGCGCTGATCCAGAGCTTGTACGAGGGCTTCGGCTCCGGGATCGGCGTGCCCGGCCTCGGGTTCGTGCTGCAGAACCGGGCCGCGTGCTTCGACCTCGACCCTGGCCATCCCAACCACCCGGCCCCCAGGAAGCGCCCGTACCACACGATCATCCCGGCGCTGCTGTCGCGCGACGGGGTGTTCGCGGGGTGCCTGGGCGTGGTGGGGGGCTTCATGCAGCCCCAGGGTCACCTGCAGGTGCTGCGCAACGTCGTGGAGCGCGGGCTGACGCCCCAGCAGGCGGTCGACGCGCCGCGCTTCCGCCTCCACGGAGGCAACCACGTGGCCTACGAGCAGGGAGCCGACCCGGCACTGCTCGCCGCCCTTGCCGGCCGCGGGCACCACCTGACGACCGCCCACCCCGACACCGTCGGCGGAGCGCAGCTGATCCTGCGCGACGGCGACGCGCTCGTCGGTGGCACCGACCGCCGCAAGGACGGCAGGGTTCCGGCGGGCTGACGCCTCCTGCCGGCTACAGGCGCTCGATGATCGTGACGTTGGCCTGGCCGCCGCCCTCGCACATCGTCTGGAGGCCGTAGCGGCCGCCGGTGCGCTCCAGCTCGTGCAGCAGGGTGGTCATCAGGCGCGCGCCCGTGGCCCCGAGTGGGTGGCCCAGCGCGATCGCGCCGCCGTTGACGTTGACCTTCGCGAGGTCTGCGCCCGTCTCCTTCTGCCAGGCCAGCACGACCGGCGCGAAGGCCTCGTTGATCTCGATGAGGTCGATGTCGTCCAGCGTCATCCCGGTCTTCGCCAGCGCGTGCTGCGTCGCGGGGATCGGGCCGGTGAGCATGAAGACCGGGTCCGACCCGCGCACCGAGAGGTGGTGGATGCGCGCTCGCGGCGTGAGCCCGTGCTCCTTGAGCGCGCGCTCCGACGCGACCAGCAGCGCCGCGGCGCCGTCGCTGATCTGGCTGGCGACCGCGGCGGTGATGCGGCCGCCCTCGCGCAGGGTGGGCAGCGAGGCGAGCTTCTCCGGCGTGGACCCGCGGCGCGGGCCCTCGTCGGTGGTGACCTCGCCGAAGGGGGCGATCTCGCGGTCGAAGCGGCCCTCGTCGATCGCCTGCAGCGCGCGGCGGTGCGACTCCAGCGCGAAGGCCTCGAGCTCCTCGCGCGAGAGGTCCCACTCCTCGCAGATCAGCTCCGCGCCGCGGAACTGGGTGACCTCCTGGTCGCCGTAGCGCTTCGTCCAGCCTTCGGAGCCGCTGAACGGGCTGGTAGCCCCCTGGTCAGCGCCGAGCCGGAACGACGACCCGATCGGGATCATCGACATGTTCTGCACGCCGCCCGCGACCACAAGGTCCTGCGTGCCGCTCATGACACCCTGCGCCGCGAAGTGCACGGCCTGCTGCGAGGAGCCGCACTGGCGGTCGATCGTCACGCCGGGCACGCCCTCGGGCATGCCGGCCGCCAGCCAGCAGGTGCGCGCGATGCAGCCGGCCTGCGGGCCGATCGTGTCGAGGCACCCGAAGATCACGTCGTCGATCAGCGCCGGGTCGACGCCGGAGCGGTCGATCAGCGCGCTGATCACGTGCGCGCCGAGGTCGGCGGGGTGCACGCCGGCCAGCCCGCCGCCCTTCTTGCCCACCGGGGTCCGGACGGCTTCGACGAGGTAGGCCTCGGGCATGGCGGGTCGCTCCTTGAGCGCGTCAGGACCACGGACTCAGCGAAGGAAAAACTAACACAGCGTCAGATCCAGCGCGGCCACCTCGAGGGTCAGAATGGTTCGGTGCAGGAGTTCTCACTTGCCGCGGGGTTCTCGGCTCTGGAGGCGGGGCGGTGGGTGGATGCCCGCGGTGTCTTCGAGTCCGCCGTCGCCGCCGGCGAGAGTGCTGAGGCGCGTCTCGGGCTGGCGACGGCGCTGTGGTGGTTGGGCGACAGCCATGCCAGTGTCGGGCACGCCAGTCGGGCCTACGTGCTGTTCCGGGAGTCATCGAACGTCGAGGGTGCGGTCCAGTGCGCGGTCTGGTTGGGCATCACGTACAAGGCGAACTTCGCCAACTTCGCTGCCGCCAACGGCTGGATTGGGCGTGCCGAGCGGCTGCTGGCGCCACGTGAGCCGGGGCTCTTGCACGGCTGGGTGTACGTCGCGCGCGCCTACCGGATGGCTGATCTCGGCGCCGCGGAGACCTTGACCGCTCGGGCGTTCGAACTGGGTCGTGTCGCGGGTGACGCCGATCTCGAACTCGGCGCGATGTCGCAGTTGGGGCTGATCCGAGTGGGTCAGGGCCGCGTGGCGGAGGGCTTCGCCCTGATCGACGAGGCGATGGCGGCCGCGCTTGCCGGGGAGCGGTCGAATCTGGACACGGTCGTCTACGCGTGTTGCGACATGCTCAATGCGTGTGAGCTGGCGAGTGATCTGGAAAGGGCTGCGCAGTGGTGTCGGGTCGCCGACGAGTTCGTCGACCGCTACGGCTGTCCGTTCCTCTACGCCGAGTGCCGTCTCTACTACGGGAGCGTGCTCTTGGCCAAGGGTCGGTGGGAGGATGCCGACCGCGAGCTGACCGCCGGCGTGCGGACCACCGCAGGTGCGTGTCCCGGCCTCCACGCGAGGGCGCTCACCCGTCTGGCGCGGTTGCGCGTCCGTCAGGGACGGCTCGAGGAAGCCGCACACATCCTGGCCGGCGTCGACGTCGACGGCGAGGCCGAAGCGATGCTCTCGCTCGCCGCGATGCTGATCGCCCGCGGCGACGCGCAGGCGGCGAGCCGTCAGCTGCAGCAACGCCTCCAGCTCGTCGCCGATCATCGGCTTCACCTCGCGACGGCGCTCGATCTCCTCATCGATGCCTGCCTCGGGAACGGCGACGTGCAGGCGGCCGCCACGGCCGCCGATCGGCTGAGCGCCGTCGTCGTCGGCGCCCACAGTCACCAGCTCGGTGCGCTCGCTGCGAGCGCCCGCGGCCGGGTGTTGATCGTCCAGGGCGCCAGCGAGGCGGCGGCCACCGAGCTGCGCTCCGCAGTGGCGACGTTGTCTGGCCTCGAGCTGCCGTTCGAGCTGGCTCAGGCCCAGCATGACCTCGGCCGGGCATTGGTCGACACCTCGCGTGACGCGGCGATTGACCACCTCCGGCGCTCGCTCACCGGTTTCGAGCAGCTTGGCGCCGTCCTCGACGCCGATCGCGTTGCCGCCTTCCTCCGCACGTTGGGTGTGCTCGCTCGCACCGGCGCGAAGGGTGGCGGGCAGCTGACCGATCGCGAGCAACAGGTGCTCCGGCTCCTGTCCGCCGGCCTTTCCAACCCCGAGATCGCCCAGCGACTGCACGTCAGCCGCAAGACCGCGGCGCACCACGTCAGTCACATCCTCACCAAGCTCAACTTGCGCAACCGGGCCGAGATCGTCGCCTATGCGATGCGCGAGTCGGCTCAGCACCACTGACGACCAATCCAGCGCATAGGTCACCTGCCCGATGCTCGCCGGGCCCGGCCGTCTCATCCTCGGACACATGACCGAGTCCGTCGAGACCTTCCAGATCCCGATCGAAGCCGCCGAGTGCTACGAAGCGGAGTTCGTTCCCGCCTTCTTCGCCCAGTGGGCACCGATCCTGTGCACCGCAGCAGCCGTCACCGCCGGCCAGACCGTGCTCGACGTCGGGTGCGGCACCGGCATCCTCGCCCGGACCGCTGCCGACCTCGTCGCCCCCGCCGGTTGCGCCACCGGTCTCGACTTGAACGAGGCCATGTTGACGGTTGCCCGCAGGGTCCGGCCCGACCTCGACTGGCGCCAAGGCGACGCTGGCGAGCTCCCGTTCGACGAGCAGACCTTCGACGTTGCGCTCAGCCAGATGGCGCTCATGTTCGTGCCTGACCGCACCGCTGCGCTGAGCGAGATGTGCCGAGTCGTCAAGCAGGGAGGCACGGTCGGCCTGCTCGTCCCAAGCGAGCTCGAACGACAGGTCGCGTTCGAGCCCTTCGTCGACATCGTCGCCCGCCACGCCGGTCCCGAAGCGCTGTCGCTGATGAGCACCTACTTCGTCTGCGGCAGCCTCGACGCGCTGACGGCGCTGGTGGAGGCGACCGGTCTCAACGTCACGACCAGCCGCATCGAGGCCGGCACCTACACGGCATCGTCCATCGACGTCGCCGTCGCCAACGAGATCGAGAGCACGCCACTGCGAGACCGCATCAGCGACGAGGTGTACCAACAGATCCGTCACGACGCACGGGAGCTGTTCGCCCCCTACACCACTGCGGACGGAACCCTGCGCACACCCTTCGACGCAAACCTGGTCGTGGCCCAGCGCCCATTGACGACAGGCTCCGCGCGCCATTGAGAGCACCGAGGTCGAGGCACAACGAGGATGAGGCAATGATGCAACAGATCGAATTCGACGACGTCTCCGTGGACTTCGACGTCGTCGGCAGCGGCGACCACGTCGCCCTGCTCCACGCCCCACCGTTCGTCAGCTGGTACGAACCTCTCGTCGCCGCGCTGCCCGGCTACTCGGTGCTGCGGTACCGCCGAACACTGCCCCCCGAGCGTTCCGATTTCGGCCTGGGCGACGACGCAGACGTGTGCGCCCGCCTGCTGCACCATGTCGGCTTCGACCATCCACACGTGGTCGGCCACTCCTACGGCGGTTGCCTCGCTCTGGAGCTGGCCCGCCGCCACACCGTCGCGCTGCGCTCGATCGCCCTGCTCGAACCGGCCACCAGCGGGCTGTTGGACCCCGAGGAGGCAATCGCCGCGCTGGCTCCACTCATGGAGCTGCACCGCTCGCGCGGCTCAGCCGTCGCCGCCGAAGAGTTCCTCCGGTTCGTCCTCGGCGACGACGCCCGCAGCCTGCTCGATCGGTTCGTTCCGGCCGCATTCGACGACGCCGTCACGCGCGGCGACCAGTTCTTCCGTGTCGAACTGCCCGCCATCGCGCACTGGAGATTCGGACCCGGTGACACCTCACGCGTCGACCCACCGATCCTCAACGTGCTCGGCGCAGAGAGTGGCGCCCGGTTCGTGCAAGCTGCCGAGATCATCCAGAACTTGTTCCCGCATGCAAGCCGCTACGTGCTGCCCGGCGCTGGTCATCTGCTGATGGCACAGAACCCGGCGCCGATCGCCGAGCGGCTCGACGAGTTCTGGTCCACCACCGCCACCGCAATCCCGCCGATACGCGAAACCGCAGGTCAGCGCGCAGACATCGGCTAACGAAAACCTCACACAGCGTCAGAACATCCCACCCTGCTGATCGACCCGGTCGTGCTGCAGGTGCCGGAGGACGTGACGGTCATCCAGGGCACGTACGACCGCGAGAACACGATCGGGTCGCTCGCGATCCGCCGGACGACCGTCTTCGACGCGGCTCCCGGCGAGACCGTCGTGGCCGAACCGGGCCATGTCTTCCTCATCCTCGACCTGCCGGCCGGCGCCGCGCCCGACCTGCCCGTCGGCGACGCGCAGGACGGCCCGACGTTCGGCTTCACGCTCAGCTTCAGGGTGCCCCAAGCCCGCCCCCTGGAGTTCAAGGCCATGTTCACGGCACACGTGATCGAGGACGGGCGCGACTTCTACCCGCCGCTGCTGCCGTGCGTGACCGACTTCGCCCAGGTCCCGTCCTTCGAGATCCCGATGGCGTTCACCGGCCAGAACATCGGGCCCGCGATCATCGAGCTGGCCCGCGAGCTCGCGCCGCTGGCATGTCAGGACCGCGTCTACCAGTTCGCGACCGGGCCGGTCACGCGGCTGTTCGGTCCCGATCGCATCGCGACCGCGATCACCACGAGCCAGGCGACGTTCGGCGCACGGGACGCCGCGGCGGCGGTGCTGGCACGCGCCGACGCGTTCCCCGACGCGCTCGCGGGCGGGCCGTTCGCGCGGGCGCAGGACGCGCCGATCCTGCTCACCGCGACCGACCAGCTCGACGCACGCACCGCGGCGGAGCTGCAGCGCCTGCTGGAGCCGGGCTCCACGGTGTTCCTCCTCGGCGGCCAGGCCGGGCTCTCGGACGCGGTCGCCGCCGAGGTGGCCGCCCTCGGTTACACGGTCGAGCGGCTGGCCGGCTCCAACCGGTTCGGCACCGCCGCCGCGATCGCCGGCCACTCACCCCAGGTGGCCGGCCCGCTGTACCTCGCCGACGGCGGCACGTTCCAGGCCGCGCTGCTTGCCGGCAACGCCGCGCCCGCGACGTCAGCGCGGTGCTGCTGACCGACGGGTCGCAGCTGCCCGCCGAGACCGCCGCCTACCTGGACGCCCACGCCGACCTGCCACGGATCGCCGTTGGCCCGGCGGCCGCGGCGGCCGACCCGTCCGCCGAGGCGGTCCCGGGCGACGATCCCGCGACCCTGTCCGCCAACCTCGCCGAGCGCGTCTGGGGCGATGACGTCACCACGGTCGCGCTGGCCTCGGCCGCGGCCTTCCCCGACGGCCTGACCGGCGGCCCCCACAGCGCGACCCGCGACGCCCCACTGCTCCTCACCGACCCGGCCGCGCTGTCCGATCCCGTGCGCGCCTACGTCGAATCCCACCCCGACGTGACCCGCGCGTTCCTCTACGGCGGCGACGCCGCGGTTGCCGCCGCGGTCAGCGACGCCCTCGCCGCGCTGATCTGAGCTGACCTGACGAGTCGGGTTCGCCGGAGCGCCCGGCGACCTGACAGGATGGCAGCGCACCGCTGTCGACGTCTTGCCACGCGCGGTGCAGCAGGGCACGGACGGCGGCGCGCACGATCATCGGTGCGGCGCCCCAGGAGGGACCTGGTGCAGCGGCTCAGCGGGCTCGACGCGGGCTTCCTCTACATGGAGACCCGCACGCTCCACATGCACACGCTCAAGGTCGCGGTCGTGGACCCGTCGACCGTGCCGGGCGGGTACACGTTCGAACGCTTCAAGGAGGTCTTGGAGGAGCGGCTGCACCTCCTGCCACCGTTCCGGCGGCGCCTGGTGATGGTGCCGCTGGGCCTGCACCACCCACTGTGGATCGAGGACGCGGGCTTCGATCTCGACGACCACGTGGGCCGCATCGGCGTGCCGCCTCCGGGCACGCGCCGCGAGATGGACGAGATGATCAGCCTCATCGCGTCCACGCAGCTCGACCGCGACCGGCCGCTGTGGCAGATCTGGGTGCTCGAGGGCCTGGAGGGCGGCCAGGTCGGGTTCGTCGCGAAGATCCACCACTGCGCGGCCGACGGCGTGGCCGCCTGCGCGCTGCTGGCCAACCTGATGAGCATCGACCCGGACCTCGGGCCGCCCGCCCCGCCGTCGCAGCCCTGGCTCCCCGAGGAGCCGCCGGCGCCGCTGCAGCTGGCGACCGACGCGCTGCAGGAGCACGCGCAGTCGCTGGGGGGCCTGCCGGGCCTCCTGCGGCGCACGACCAAGGGTGTGCGTCACGCGCTGCGCTCCCGCCGGGAGCTGGGCTCCGTCCCGCCACAGCCGACCGTGGACCTGCCCAGGACCTCGTTCAACCGCTCGCTGACCCCTCACCGGGTGTTCGCGACGACCTCGCTGCCGCTGGACGAGGCCAAGCGCGTGAAGGACGCGTTCGGCGTGACCCTCAACGACGTCGTCCTCGGGTTGGTGGCCGGGTCGCTGCGGGCCTACCTCGACGCCCGCTTCGAGCGCCTGAGCAAGCCCCTGGTCGCCGGCATCCCGGTGTCGACCGACAAGCCCGAGGAGATGGGCCGGCTGGGTGGCAACAGGGTCGGCAACGTCTTCACCTCGCTGCGCACCGACCTCGACGACCCGGTCGCCCGGCTGCACGCGATCTCGGAGGTCACCAAGCAGGCCAACGTCGTCGGCAACAGCCTCGGCGTCGAGATGCTGGCCGACTGGGTCGAGTTCACCCCGCCCGGCCCGCTGGCCTGGTTCACGCGCGCTTCCTCGCGCTTCGGGTCGGCCGACCATCATCGGCCGCCGGTCAACCTGGTGGTGTCCCACGTGCCAGGCCCGCGCGAGCCGCGCTACGTCGCGGGCGCGCGGCTGGCCGAGCTCTACTCGGTCGGGCCCGTGCTGGAGGGCATCGGGCTGAACATCACGGTCCGGAGCTACGTGGACCGGCTGCACGTCAGTGCGCTGGCGTGCAAGGAGTCGGTGCCGCAGCCGCACCGCATCACCGACGGGTTGCACCACGCCCTGGCGGAGCTGGGCGCGCTGGCCGACGCCCGCGGCGCCGCCTGAGCCGTCATGGGCCGCCTGCTGCGGGTGCTGCTCGCCGTCTTCCTCGTGCTCGTGCTGGTCGTCGCCGGGGCGCTGGTCGCCGCGATCGGCGGCCCCTATCCGGACGTCGACGGCGAGGTCGTGCTCGAAGGCCTGACCGCGCCCGTCGAGGTCGTGCGCGACGAGCTGGGCATCCCCCACGTCTACGCCTCGACGACCGCCGACCTGGTGTTCGCCGAGGGGTACGTGCACGCGCAGGACCGCTTCTGGCAGATGGACGCCTGGCGCGCGGTCTCCGGGGGCCGGCTGGCGGAACGCTTCGGCGACGACCAGCTGCCCGCCGACCGCTTCCTGCGCACCCTGGGGTGGCACGTCGTCGCCGCGGCCGAGTACGAGCTGCTGGAGCCCGACGATCGCGCGCTGCTGGACGCCTACACGGCGGGCGTCAACGCCTGGCTGGCCGGCACCGGCACGTTCTCGCGGTCGCTGGAGCACACGCTCGTGCGCGTCCTCTCCGGCTACGAGCCCGAGCCCTGGACCGGGGTCGACAGCCTGGCGTTCCTCAAGGTGCTGGCGTGGGACCTGCGGTCCAACCTCGACGAGGAGATCGAGCGCGCGACCCTCGACCAGGCCGTCGGCGCGGAGGTGACCGACACGCTCTTCCCGCCGTACCGGCCCGGCGCCCCGTGGATCCTGCGCGACGACGAGTGGCAGGTGCCCACCGACCTCGCCGCCCGGCTCCCCGCGCCCGCCGCCGCGGCGCTGGCCCCGCTGCTGGAGGACGTCGCGGCGCAGGTCGCGCTGGTCGACGCCGCTTTGGGGCGACCCGATGGCGTGGACCTCGGCTCCAACTCGTGGGTCCTCGCCGGGTCACGCACCGCTTCCGGCGCGCCGCTGCTGGCCAACGACCCGCACCTGTCGATCCAGATGCCGTCGATCTGGTACGCGGTCGGGCTGCACTGCACCACGATCGGGCCGGAGTGCGACCGCGAGGTGGCAGGCGTCTCCGTGGCCGGCGTGCCCGGTGTGGTGATCGGCCACAACCACCGCATCGCCTGGGGGCTGACGAACCTCGCGCCGGACGTGATGGACCTCTTCGTCGAGCAGCTCGACCCCAGCGACCCCGCGCGCTACCTGACCGAGGACGGACCCGTCGCCTTCGAGACCCGCGAGGAGGTCCTGCGCTCCGGCGGCGCGGACGCGGAGGACCTCGCCGTGCGCCTCACGCGCCACGGCCCCGTGATCAGCGACGTCTACGGGGACCTCGACGCGGTCGACCCCGCGGTCGCGGCGGGGGAGGAGCCGGGCTCCGGGGACTACGTGATCGCGCTGGCGTGGACCGCCCTCGAGCCCGGCACGACCTTCGCCGCGCTGCAGGACGTCAACCGCGCGACCGACTTCGACGCGTTCCGGGCCGCGGCGGCGCAGTTCGACGTGCCGTCCCAGAACCTCGTCTACGCCGACGTCGACGGCACGATCGGCTACGTCGCGCCGGGGCGCATCCCGATCCGGGCGTCCGGTGACGGGCGCCGCCCCGTCCCCGGCTGGACCGGTGCCTCCGACTGGGTCGGCGAGGTCCCCCGTGACGCGCTGCCGTTCGTGCGCGACCCCGGCCGCGGGTTCGTCGTCACCGCGAACAACGCAGTCGTCGATCCGGAGGGTGCCGGCCGGTTGCTGACCGCCGACTGGACGGAGTACGGCTACCGCGCCACGCGCATCGAGCAGCTGGTCGAGCAGGCGGAGGCGCCGCTCGACAGCGCCGCCGTCCAAGCGATGCAGGGCGACACCCTCGACCTCTCCACCGAGTGGCTGTTGCCCGCGGTCGCGGCGCTGGACGTCGACGGCGACGCGGCCCGCGCCCAGGAGCTGCTGGCCGGCTGGGACCGGCGGCTCGCGCCCGACTCGATCGGCGCCGGCGTCTACCAGGCGTTCTGGCGGTCGCTCCTGGCCCGCGCCTTCCACGACGACCTTCCCGAGCCGCAGTGGCCCGCGGGCGGCTCGCGCTGGTTCGAGGTGGTGCGCCTGCTGCTGGACCAGCCCGCCCACGCGCTGTGGGACGACCAGGGCACGGACACCGTCGAGCTGGCGCCCGACACGACGGCGGCCGCGCTGGAGGACACGCTGCCCCTCCTGCGCGAGGAGGCGGGCGACGACGAGGCCGGCTGGCGCTGGGGTGCCCTCCACACCGCCACGTTCGAGAACCAGACCCTCGGGCAGTCCGGCATCGGTCCCGTCGAGGCGCTCTTCAACCGCGGCCCCTACGAGACCGGCGGCGGCCGCTCGATCGTCAACGCGACCGCCAACGACCCTCGCGAGGGCTTCGCGGTCACGGCCCTGCCGTCGATGCGGCTGCTCGTCGACCTCGCCGACTTCGACGCGACGCGGCTGATTCTTACCACCGGTCAGTCCGGCCACGCGTTCGCGCGCCACTACGTCGACCAAGCCCAGCGCTGGGCCGACGGCGAACTCGCCCCGCTGCCCTGGACCCGCCCCGCGGTCGACGCGGCTGCCGCCGACGTCCTGGTGCTCCTCCCCGGGTAGCGACCTGCCTCTGGGGAAGAACGACCAGCGATACTTCCGCGCCATGGCGAAGCCACTGTGGGACCTCATCCACGACGAGCGCCGGGCGCTGGCACAAGACCTCGAGGGCCTGACGGACGCGCAGTGGGCGACGCCGTCACTGTGCGAGGGCTGGACCGTGCGCGAGGTGCTCGCGCACATGACCGCGACCAACGAGACCTCGATGGGCGGGTTCTTCGTAAAGCTCGCCCGCCACGGGTTCTCCTTCCAGAAGATGACCCGGCGGGACATCGATGAGCGCACGACTGGCTCGCCGGCCGACGCGCTCGCGCGCTTCAAGGCGTCGATCCCCAAGACGACCGCGCCGCCCGGCCCCCCGGTGACGTGGCTGGGCGAGGCGATCGTGCACGGCGAGGACGTCCGCCGCCCGCTCGGCATCAAGCGCGACTACCCGATCGCGCGGCTCGAGCGCGTGCTGGACTCCTACAAGCGCTCCAACCTCCTGATCGGCACGAAGTCACGCATCAAAGGGCTGACGCTCAAGGCGACCGACGCCGGGTACGTGACCGGCTCGGGTCCCGAGGTCCGCGGCACGCTGCTCGACCTCGTCCTCGCCGGCACGGGGCGCAAGGCGGCGCTGGAGAACCTCGAGGGCGAGGGCGTCGCGACGCTGACGTCGCGGATGGCCTCGTCGTAGAGCGCAGGCGCTGAGGGGCGCGGGTCGGGCGTGTTTGGCGTCGGGGCGAGGGAGGCCGCGGCCCACATCACGGTCGCAACCGCCGTGCAGGCCAGCCGCCGCAGCCAGGGCTGGGGGCTGCAGGTTCCCTCGAGCAGCGCGTCGCGGAAGGCGTTGTCGATGCGCTGCTTGGCCGCCGGCTCGGCCCAGTCGACCCGGAGGAGGTCGTAGCCCAGGTCGTGCATCCGGCAGGCCTCGTGGAAGTCGAAGCCGAGGATGGTGTCGGGCATCCAGCTGCAGCCGCCGTCCGGCTCGACCAGCACGGCGGTGCCATCCGGGAGCGTGGCCGGGAGGGGCCTGTACCCCAGCCGCTCTTGGAGCGCCGCGGGAGGGCAGGCGCCGCCGCGCAGCAGCGCGACCGGGCCGGTCGTGGTCGCTGCCACGCAGGGGACCGGCTCGCCCGCCGGTGCGACCGCGGCGGCTGGGGAGAGCTCGACGACAGCGGCCAGCAGGAGGACCGCGAGCTTCGGCAGCGTGCGCAGGACGGGCATGTCCTGCACGGTGGCGACGGCAGGCCCGCGGGTCGTCGGGCCGCGGAGCGCTCTTGGACGTGGCTCGGGTGGGGGAGGGGAGGGCCGGACCCCCTACCCGGGTAGGGGTCAGCCGGCGGGCGCGACCAGGCCCGACTCGTAGGCGAAGACCACCGCCTGCACGCGGTCGCGCACGCCGAGCTTCATGAGGATGCGGCTCACGTGCGTCTTGACGGTCTGCTCGGCGATGACCAGGTAGCCGGCGATCTCGGCGTTGCTCATGCCGCGGGCGACCAGCTCGAGGATCTCCGACTCGCGCGCGGTGAGACGGTCGAGCACCGCACCCGTGCCGCGGGTCCGCGCGGGGCGGCGGGCGTAGTCGGCGATCAGGCGCCTGGTCACGCCCGGCGCCAGCAGCGCGTCGCCGGCCGCGACCACGCGCACGGCGGCGACCAGCTCCTCCTCGGTCGCGTCCTTGAGCAGGAACCCACTCGCGCCCGCGCGCAGCGCGTCGAAGACGTACTCGTCGAGGTCGAAGGTGGTGAGCACGAGCACCCTGGTGCCCCCGTCGCGAGCCGCGGTCACCTGCGCCGTCGCCTCCAGACCGTCCATCGTCGGCATGCGGATGTCCATCACGACGACGTCGGGCTCCAGGCTGGCGCAGAGTGCGACGGCCTCGCTGCCGTCGGCGGCCTCGCCCACGACCGCGATGTCGTCCTGCGCGTCGAGCATCGCGCGGAAGCCCGCGCGCACGATGCGCTGGTCGTCGGCGACGACCACCCGGATCGTCATCGCGGGGGCTCGTAGGGCAGCGCGGCGTCGACCAGGAAGCCACCGTCGGGGCCCGCGCCCAGCGCGACCTCGCCGCCGAGCATCGCGACGCGCTCGCGGATGCCGACCAGGCCATGCCCGGCCGGCTGGTCGGGCGGCGGTCCCGAGCCGTCGTCGGCCACGCGCAGGCGCAGGCCGTCGCGCCGGTACTCGACGGTCACGTGGGCGTTCGTCGCCTGTGCGTGGCGGCGCACGTTCGTGAGCGCCTCCTGGACGATGCGGTAGGCGGACACATCCACAGCGGGCAACAGGGCGCGGGGCCGGCCGACGACCTCGAGGTCGGCCGTCAGCCCTGCGCGCTCCACCTCGCCCACGAGTGCGGGCAGCGCGGCGACGCCGGGCTGCGGCGCGCGGTCGGCGGCGGCGTCCTCGTCGCGGAGGACCGAGAGCAGCCGGCGCAGCTCGTTCAGGGCCTCCCGGGACGCCGCGTTGATCGCCGCGAAGTCCGCGGCCCCGTCTGGTGGCAGCCCGGTGATCCGCCGCGGCGCGCTCTGCGACTGCACCGCGATCAGCGAGAGGTGGTGCGCGACGACGTCGTGCAGCTCGCGCGCGATGCGCGTGCGCTCGGCGAGGAGGAGGCCGCGCTCCTGTGCCTCGGCCTGACCGGCCTCGGCCTCGCGCCGGCGGCGCTGCACGTCCCCGAACGCCAGCGCGACCGCGACACCCAACAGCAGCAGCGTGAGGCCACCCGGCCCGAAGCGCGGATGCCACGCGGCCGGGAGCAACGCGAGGCTCGTCACGGCGCCGACCTGCACGAGCGCACGCCGCTCCACCCGCGCCGCGACGACCCCGACCGCGACGAGCAAGGCCAGGAGGCTGATGGTCGGGTAGGTCGCGAGCGTGAGAAGTCCCAGCGCCGCCCCGGCGGACATGGTCGCCCAGGCGATCACCGGGCGCGCCCGCAGCACGGCGAGAGGCAGCACCTGCAGCGCGATCACGGCCGTGCGCACGAACGGAGCCGGGTCGCCGGCCGCCGCGGTCGAACCCGCGGTGGCCGCGACGAACAACGCGACCGCGATCGGCCCGTCCGCGAAGCGCCCGGCGCGCCGCAGCCCGCGCCCCACGGCGCGCAGCGCCCGCCACAGGAGGCGGAACGGGGCTGTGACCGCACGCGTGACGCGGCCCCGCGCGGGGGGCGAGCCCCGGTCCCGGTTCGCCAGCAGCGCCATCACCCCATGATCGCCCCACCGCCCTCGGGTTCGTCTGTTGGGGCGGCCGGCGGGTGCCACTCGGCGCCGAACTCGCGTTGGAAGGCCCGGATGGCGTCGCCGAGCGTCGGGAAGAAGTGCTCGGGGTTGATGGTCCGCGTGAGCTCGTAGCGTTCGATGTCGCGGCGGACTGGGTCCTTCATCTCGGCGAAGACGAGGCTGATGCCGCGGGCGGCGAGGTCCTCGACCAGGTCCTCGAGGATGTCCGCGGCGGTCGTGTCGACGTCGGTCATCGGCTCGGCCGCGACGATGATCCAGGACGGCGCGGGCTCGGACGCGGCGAGCGTGAGGATCTGCTCGCGGAACGTCCTGCTGTTCGCGAAGAACAGCGGGGCGTCGAACCGGAAGATGACGCAGGCCGGAAGGTGCTCCGCGTCGGGGTAGCTGCGCACGTCGTGGTAGCCGGGGAGCCCGCTGACGCGACCCAGCGTCGTCTGGTACGGCCACCACGCCCGGCGGAACACGTTGCCGATCGAGAGGGCGACGGCGATCGCGATGCCCGGGAGGACACCCAGTACGACGACGCCGAGGAACGCCGCCATGCTCAGCAGGAACTCGGTGCGGCGGACGCGCAGCAGGCGTCGCGTTGCGGCGAAGTCGGCCAGGGACAGCGACGCGGTGATGACGACCGCGGCCAGCGTCGGCTGCGGGAGGTCCGCCAGCAACGCCGGAAAGGCGACAAGCATGAGCGTGATCGCCGCCGCGCCCACGAGGCCGGTCACCTGGGTCTTTGCGCCCGCCTGTTCCGCCACGGCCGTCCTCGAACCGCTGGTGCTCACCGGGAACCCCTGGAAGAACCCGGCGGCGAGGTTCGCGGCGCCGATGCCGATCATCTCCCGCGTGCCGTCCACCGTCTCGCCGCGCCGGGCGGCGAACGACGACGCGGTGGAGATCGTGTCGGTGAGCGCCACGACGGCGATGGCGAACGCTCCCACCAGCAGCGCCCCGACGTCGCCGAGCCCGACGCGCGGGAAAGTCAGCGGAGGGAATCCCTGCGGCAGCGCGCCGACGAGTGACACGCCACGGTCCGCGAGGTTGAAGACCGCAGCGGCGACGGTCGACACGACGACCACGACGAGGACGGAGGGGACCTTCGGAAGCCAGCGCTGCAGGACGAGGATCAGCCCGAGCCCGAGCAGCCCGATCACCGCGGCGGCGGCGACGACCTCGCCGTTGGCGACCCCCTCGACGAATCCGGTGAGCTCGTCGAGGAAGCTGTCTCCGTCCACGGAGAACCCGAACAGCTTGGGGAGCTGGCCGATCAGGATCGTGAGGGCCAGGCCGTTCATGTAGCCGAGGATGGTCGGCCGCGAGATCAGATCGGCGATGAACCCGAGCCGCGCGATGCCGACCAGCGCCGTGATGGCACCCACCAGCAGGGCCAGGAACGAGGCGAGCGCGACGGCGCGCCCGGGGTCCCCGTCGGCTCCCGCGAGCGGCACGATCGTCGCCGCGATCATCGGCCCGAGCGCCGAGTCGGGCCCCAGCACGAGCACCCTCGACGGACCGAACAGCGCGTAGCCGAGGAGGCACAGGATCGACGTGTACAGGCCCGTGATCGGCGGCAACCCGGCAAGCTCCGCGTACGCCATCCCCTGCGGGACGAGCAAGGCTGTCAGGACGAGCCCCGCGACGACGTCCGAGCGCAGCCACCCCGCGCGGTAGGACGACAGCATCGACAGCCCCGGGACGTCGGCGCGCTTCACGGCAGGCCCACGCGCTCAGACGGCGGAGGCCATGCGGCGCACGGCCTCGTCGAGGATCTCCGGCGACGTGGCGACGTTGAGCCGGACGTGGCCGGCGCCGCCGCTGCCGAAGGTCGGGCCCGGGACGACTGCGACGCGGCCGTGCTCCAGGAAGTGCGCCGCGGGGTCGTCGCCGAGGGCCAGCGCGCGGCAGTCGAGCCAGGCCAGGAAGGTCGCCTCGGGTCGGTGGGCGGTCACCTCCGGGAGGCGCGCGGCCAGGAGCTCTCGCAGGCGGCCGTGGTTGGTGTCCAGTTCGGCGAGCAGCGCGTCCAGCCACGGCCCGCCGTCGCGCAGCGCGGCGACGTGCGAGATCACGCCGAGGTGGCTGGCGCCGTCGACGACGTCGGCGGGCATGCGCGCCAGCTCGGCGGCGGCGCCCTCGCCCGCCATCGCCAGCCCGGCTTTGATCCCCGGGAGGTTCCACCCCTTGGTCGCCGAGATCAGCGCGAACGCGTCTTCGGTGCCAGGCACGGACAGGTAGGGGACGTGCCGCGTGCCCGGCAGCACGAGGGGGGCGTGGATCTCGTCGACCAGGACGCGGACGCCATGGCGGCGGGCCAGGGCGGCCACGGCCTGCAGCTCGTCGGCGGAGTGCACGGTCCCGGTCGGGTTCTGCGGGTTGCACAGCAGGTGCGCGGCCCGGTGGCTGCCCGCGACCGCGCGCTCGTAGGCGCCCTCGAGCGCGGCGAGGTCGAGGCGCAGGTCGGGTCCCAGCGGCGCCTCGAGCACCAGCCGGTCGAGGTTGCGCAGGAACGAGAAGAACGGCGGGTAGACGGGTGGGTTGACGACCACGACGTCGCCGGGGCCGGTGACGAGCTTGAGCACCTCGACGACGCCGTTCATCACGTCGGGCACGATCGCCGTGCGCGCGATGTCGGGCGCCCAGCACCAGCGCTCCGCCGCGAAGGCGGCCACGGCCTCGGCGTACGCGGTCCCGAACGGGTAACCGGTGTCGGAGCGCGCCAGCGCGTCGTGCAGCGCGGCCACGATCGGCTCCGCGAGCTCGACGTCCATCTCCGCGACCCACAGCGGCAGGACGTCCGGCGGGTAGGTGCGCCACTTCTGGCTCGTGCGGCGGCGGAGCTCGTCGAGGCTCGGCCACTGCCAGGCGGATGCCACGGCAGTCGATCCGGCTCAGCCGGCCGCGGCGCGCGGGCCGGGGGAGCGGCCGCGGGCGGCGGTGATCTCGGTGGCGGCGGCCAGGAGGCGCTCGGCGAAGGCCGGGACCGCGTCGCCGCGGATCTGCCCGCGCAAGCCGATGTGGAAGAGCGCGATCGCCACGCGGCCGTCGGTTCCGACGACCGGGGCGCCGACGTGGTTGCTGCGGAACGTCTCCGCACCGAAGAGCTCGCGCGCCAGCTCCGACAGCGTGAGCCGCGCGCCCGGCTGCGTCGCGAGGCGGTTGCGCACGGCGACGGTGCGGTCGACCGCGGGCGCGGGGCGTGCCATCCGCCGATCATGGCACGGGCCTCGGCCGCGACCCGGCTGGATCTCCGGCGGTGCCCCTCGCGGTCGGGGTGGATCCCGTCCCCCAGATGCGCCAGGCCCGATGAGCTCGAACCCGCTCACGAGGCGCAGCGCGCCGTCGCCTACCGCGTCCCGGCGGTGCACCTGGTCCTCGTTGCCCGCCGCAGCCCGGCCAGCGACGCGCCGAGTCGGTTGGGCGTCGCCTCCGCATCGCGCCTCACGACCGGGGCTCAGGAACGGCGCCCGCATGCCCGAGGGTTCACTACCCGTCAGCTGCCGCCCCGGCGACGAGCGTCCCACGCGTTCGCCGTCCCGGGTCTCTGGCCGAATCGGCCAGATCTGTCCGCTCCCGCCAGAAAGTCGGGCGCTGCCGCAGCTGGTGTGGCGAGGTGGCCGCGGTAGCCGAGGTCGGCGGTCTCGGTGCGGTACGTGATGGTCACGCGGGTCGCCCCTCGCCGCCGCTGTGACAGGTCCGGCGCCGCGTTCAGCGGGACGGGTGCGTGACGGTCCACTCGATGATGTCGGCCATCTGGTGGGCGGCGGCCACGCGGCTGACGCCCCAGTCCTCGAGGCCGCGGAGGTGCTCGGCGACGTGGGCCAGCATCGAGACCAGCACGGCGGCCGCCGCGGCGGCTTCTTCGCCGCCACGGATGTCGGCCTCCTGCAGCGCGAGCGTGACCGGGTCGAGGAGGTGGGTGCGGATCTCCCGGAAACGCTGGTCGCCCTCGGCGATGGCGAGGTCGACGACGCGCAGCACGGCCTGGTGCTCCTCCCAGAACGCGAGGAACGTCTCGACCACCGCCATCGCCGCCGCACGCCGTTCGTCGCCGGCGAGCGCGCCAGCAGACTCGGCCAGCGTCGCCCCCTCGTCCGCCATCTCCCCGGCCAGCGCCAGGATCGCGACATCGACCTCGGCGAAGTACTGGTAGAAGGTCGCCGGCGACGTGCCCGCGCGCCGCGCGATCTCGACCACCCTGAGGTCGCGGTACCCCGTGGTCTCCAGCATCGCGGCTGTCGCATCCAGCAACCGCTGCCGCGTCTGCCGCCCCCGCCGCCCCGGCACCCTCCCGTCGGCCGCACGCAGGTCCGCCCACCCCCCGGGCGCCGCGCCGCGCACGCCCTCCACCCCCACGCTCTCCGCTGCGGTCACCCGGCGAATCCTAACGGGTCGTCAGGTCTTGGCCGCTTCGCCGCTCCCCCCTCACCTGCCTGTTGGCGCATTTGTGCAGGTCAGATGCGGTTTGTTCGTGACCGCCCGCGCCCATTCGTGACGGCCCAAGACGGCTTGGGCCCGTTCGTTAGGGCCCACGAAGTGCCCAAAAAGGGGCCGGGCCGGATGCCTGAGCGAAGGCGAGGGCGATGCGGGCGAGCACTTGCCGGGTTCGGGGCGACGAGTCGTCCTCGAGGTCCTCTAGAAGGTCGTGGACGCTTTCGGAGAGGTCGAGGAGGGGTTCGTCGTCGCGGCACAGCACGAGCGCCTCGTCCAGCGCATCCGGATCAGCACCAACGCGCGTTGTCTGAGGGTTCCAGACGACGGGCCGGCGTGCCCGACGTCAGGGCGGTGAGCAGGGGTTCGTCGGATCCGCGGTCATGCGCATGGGATCAAGGTTCGGCGGGCGAGAACTCGGGCCCGGCGGATCCTCATCCTCAGGCGGTCGTGATCCGGAGTTCGGCGGTCAGGCTGGTCTCGGCCAGCTACACGCTCACGATCGAGCAGACCGGCGGTAGCGGCATCACGGTCCCCGGGCGCGGGTTCCTGCTGAACAACGAGCTCACCGACTTCTCGTTCGCCCCGCCCGGTCCGAACCTGCCCGCGCCCGGCAAGCGCCCCCGCAGCAGCATGAGCCCCACGATCGTGCTGCGCGACGGTGCCCCGCTGCTCGCGGTGGGCAGCCCCGGTGGCGCGACCATCATCACCACGGTGGCCGAGATCCTGCTGCTACGGCTCGCTCGCGACGTCGCGCTGCCCGACGCGATCGCCGCGCCGCGCGCGTCGCAGCGCAACACGGCGGCCGTCCAGGCCGAGCCCGCGTTCATCGCTGCGCTCGGCCCCGCCCTCCAAGCTTACGGCCACACCTTCGCGAGCACGCCAGAGATCGGCGCCGCGACCGGCATCGAGCTGCTCCCCGACGGCAGCTTCCTCGCCGCCGCCGAAACCGCCCGCCGCGGCGGCGGCCACGCCGCCGTCGTCAGGAGCTAACCCGCACGTCGGTAGCGGTCAGCCCGGCGGAGGCGAGAGGTGGGCGCCGACGACGGTCGATCATCTCGCGTGGGCGCTGGAGCCCTACCAGCGCCTGCGGTTCAGCGCCGACGCGCTGCAGCGCGTGACGCTCCTGGGCGGCGCCGCGGCGATCACCTCGGACGCCGAGGGGCAGCTCGACGGGGTGCTGCACGGCCCGGAGCTGCCCGGCAGGGGGCGACTGCTGTTCCCGCATCGCCGCCTCGTGGCGCTCTACGGCAACGACCGCAGCGCCGCGCTGTGCGTGCTGGGCGAGCAGCCGCCTGACGCGGCCGCGGTCCGGGTCGCGGGCGTCGCCGCGCCCTACCGCGCCGGCGACCGCCCGGTGCTGGGCGCGATCGAGCTGATCGCCACGGTGGCCACGAGCAGCCCCGGCGCCGACGGCCTCTACCGCGCCCCCTCGGATCCCTCGCACGTGCAGCGCTACCTCGATGAAGCGCGCGCCTACGGCCTCTACCTGCTCCTCGACCTGCAGCCGGGACGGTCCGACTTCGTCACCGAGGCCCGCCGCTACGAGCCCTTCCTGCGCGAGCCCGACCTCGGCCTCGCGCTCGACCCGGAGTGGCGCATGGCGCCCGGCCAAGTCCCGGGCGACGGCGTCGGTCAGGTCAGCGCCGCCGAGGTCAACTCCCTGCTCGACTACGTCGCAGGCCTCGTGGCCGAGGCGCGCCTCCCCCAGAAGCTCGTGCTGGTCCACCAGTTCCAGCTGCGCATGGTCACCGAGCGCGAGACCCTCCGCGAGCCCTCAGAACTCGCGCTGATGATCCATATGGACGGCTTCGGGACCCATGCGCAGAAGCTCGACACCTACCGCGTGGTGCGCGCCGACCCGCCGCTCTCGAACGGCTTCAAGCTCCTCTACGACGAGGACGTCGACCTCGTCGAGCCGCACGAAGTCCTGGCCCTGGACCCGGTCCCCGACTGATCACTTACCAGTGAGAGCGCTGACCTCACGCCGCCCCGAGATCGACCCGACAGCCAGCGGCCACTGCGCCCGTCGCTACGATCCTCATGTGCCGGTGCAGGGGGTGGACCGGGTCCGCGGCTCCGAGGTGATCGCGGCGCTGTCGTCTGGCGACCGACCTGAGCATCGGCGTCCCGCTCGAGCACGGCCTGCACAGCACCCTGATCGCCATGCGCCTCTGCGAGCGCATGGGCGTCGACGCACAGGCCGCGGCGCAGACGTACTACGCCTGCCTACTGTTTTACGTGGGGTGCACCGCCAACGGCGACCTTGCGGCGACGTTGTTCGGCGACGACCACGCGCTCACGACCTACGCCACCGCGGCCAGGTTCGGCTCGCGCCGCGAGATGATGGCCGGACTCGCCCGGGCGGTCGCACCCCCGGACCGCGCGCCGCCGGTGCGGGCCTTGCAGTCTCGCACGCGGGCTCCCGCGTGTCCCCAGGATCTTGCGTGAGCCACGTCGCCGCCTTCTGCGAGGTCGCGCGCATGCTGTCGGACCGGCTCGGCTTGCCGGACGCCGTCGGCGCGCTGTTCGCTCACGTCGACGAGCGCTGGGACGGCACCGGCGTGCCCGGAGAGGCCGCGGGCGAGCGAGATCCCACTGCCCGTGCGCATCGTCCACGTGGCGCGGGACGCTGCTTTCCAGTACCTGATGGGCGGCACCGAGCGCGCGGTCGGGGTGGTGCGCGCAACGGGCCGGGGGTGCGTTCGACCCGGCGATCGCCACGTGTTGACCCCGCCGACGCAGGCCTGCAGATGGTCGCTCCGACCGAGGGCATCGTCTGCCTGGGACGAGGTCCTGGGCTGCGAGCCGCGCCCCGCACCTGTGCCTCGAGGGGGACGCCATCGATCGCGCCCTGGCGGCGGTGGGCGACTTCGCCGACCTCGGCTCGCTCCTACCTGGTGGGCCATTCGGCGGGTGTCGCCGAGCTCGCGGCCGCGGGGCCGGCTGTACGGGCTCTCGCAGCCGGACGACGTCGTGGCCGTCGGGCGGCGGCGAGGATCCACGACCTGGGACGGGTCGCGGTCCCCTGTGCGGGTCTGCGTCAGGCCGGCACCGCTGACGCGCGACGACTGGGAGCAGGTGCGCCTGCACGCCTACTACGCGCGAGCGTGTGCTCAGCCACGCACCGTCCCTCGCTGTGCTGGCACGCATCGCGGCAGGCCACCACGAGCGGCTGGACGGCTCGGGCTACCACCGCGGCGCGGATGCGGCCGCGCTCACACCGCCGGCACGCCTGCTCGCCGCCGCCGACACGTACCACGCGATGACGCAGGCGCGACCCCACCGGGGGCCGTTCACCCCGGAGCGAGGCGGCCGCGGAGCTCGACCCGCGAGGCGCGCGCGGGCCGGCTCGAGGCAGACGGCGTCAGCGCGGTGCTCGAGGTCTCCGGACAGCGCGTGCCCCACATCGAGGGGCCGGCAGGGCTGACAGCGCGCGAAGCCGAGGTCGTGGCGCTCCTCGCCCGGGGCCTGCAGACCAAGCAGGTCGCTCGCGCCGCTCGGCATCTCCAACAAGACCGCCGACCGCCACATCCAAAACGCCTACGGCGAAGATCGAGCATCTCCACCCGGGCCTCGGCAGCGCTGTTCGCCATGCAGCACGGCCTCACGGCATGCGGAGAATCCCCAATACCCGCTCCCCACCGCCGTCCATAACGTCCACCCGGCCGGGGCGCACCGCCCCAACAGCCGAGGAGGAGACATCATGGCCGACGGCCAGCCGATCGTGCGGACAGGGACCATCGTCGTTGGGGCCGGCCAAGCCGGGCCGGCGACGGGCTTCCACCTCGCGAGGCGTGGGTTGCCCTTCCTGATCCTCGACGGCCACGAGCGCATCGGCGATACCTGGCGCACCCGCTGGGACTCCCTCCGTCTCTTCTCCCCGCGCCGTCACGACTCGCTCGACGGGATGCCGCTTTCCCGGCTCCTGCCGCACACGTTCCCATCCAAGGACGAGATGGCCGACTACCTCGAGGCCTACGTCGAGCGCTTTCACCTCCCCGTCCGCACCGGCGTCCCCGTGACCATGCCTCAGCCGCGATCGAGCATCGTTCGTTCTGATCGCCGGCGACCAGCCGTTCGAGGCCGACAACGTCGTCGTCGCGATGGCGAGCTATCAGCAGCCGCGTGTGCCGTCGTTCGCGTCCGCGCTCAGCCCGTCGATCACGCAGATGCACTCACGCGAGTACCGCAATCTCGATCAGCTTCGCCCGGTGCGTGCTCGTGGTCGGCGCCGGTAACTCGGGCGCCGAGATCGCTTCGACATCCGGCACGTTTTTTTTTTTTTTTTTTTTTTTTTGATCGACACCAACGTCACCGGCACCATCGCGCTGGTCCACGCCGTCGCGCGGGACATGCAAGCCCCGGGGCGAGGGCCGCATCCTCTTCACCGGCTCGATCGCTGGGCTTTTTTTTCCCCCCCCCCCCCCCCCCCCCCCCCCCCCCCCCGCCAGCGACCTGCTTCGCGGGTCGCGTGCACCGGGTGGCCCACCTGCGCGTCCGAACCGCAGTGATTACGCGCTCGGGGGTTCGTTCTGTGGCAGTCGTCTCTGTCCTGCTGGGAGCGCTGCTGGCGGTGCCTGGAGGCATCCGGGCGCTGGCGGGGGATATCGGGCCGCTGCCGGTGGCGGCGCCGGTCGCGGACGTGCCGCCGGGGTTCGACGGTGACCCTGCGACGTCGGAGCGCATCGCGCAGAGCGACCCGGTGGCCACCGCCGTCGCGCTCTCCAGCCTGCGCTTCGCTGATGCCGGCAGCGAGGGGCGCCAGGCTGCCCACGTCGTGCTGGCCCGCGACGAGGACTTCGCGGACACGCTGACCGGTGCGGCGCTCACCGCCGGCGGCCCGCTGCTCTTTACCGCCGCCGACGCGTTGCACGCGGCCACCGAGGCGGAGCTGCAGCGCGTGCTGACGTCCGGCGGCACGGTCACGCTGCTCGGCGGTGAAGTGGCGCCATCTCTCGACGCCGTCGCGCAGCGTGTGACGGACCTCGGCTACGCCGTCGCACGCTTGGAGGGGGCGACGCGTGTCGAGACTGCGCTGGCGGTCGCCGCGGCGCTGGGCACGCCGGCGGGCACGCCCGTGCTGTTGGCACGGGCCACCGGTCCGGCCGACCGGCCCACGGCCGCTTGGGCCGACTCGCTGGGGGGCGGGGCGCTGGCCGCCGCGGCCGGCGTGCCGCTGCTGCTCACGCCCACCGAGGAGCTGCACCCTGCCGTCGCCGCCTACCTGGAGGAGACGTCCCCGTCGCAGGTGGTGCTGCTGGGCGGCGAGGCGGCGCTGTCCGCAGAGGTCGCGGCGAGCGTGCCCGGTGCGGTGCGCGTTGCCGGCGCCGAGCGGACGGCAACCGCCGCCCGCATCGCCGCCGAGCTGTGGGGCCTGCCCGAAGGGACCCCCGCCCGATTCGTGGTCGTCCCCGCCGAGCACCCCAGCGGCTGGGCGTTCGGCCTGGCCGCCGCCGGCCTGTCCGCCGACGCGGCGGCGCCGCTTCTGCTGCTGGGCGACCTCGTCACCGACGGGCCCCACGGGGCCGTGGCTTCTTGCGGCGAGCCCCGCACCGACCTCGCGATCGTCGGCGCCGGCGACGTCGTCAGTGGAGGCGTACGCGAGTGGCTCGACCTCGCCGACGGCCATGCGTGCGGAGGCGACCCTGAGCTTGACGTCGACCCCGGGCTGCGGCCCACGGGGTGGTCGTGCGAGCGCCTCCTCGCGTGGTTCAAGGCCGAGGCCAGCGAGCGCCTGCTGCCCTACATCCTTCCCATGCCCGAGGGCGGGCCGACGGCGGGCGCGAACCTCGCCGAGCAGGATGTGCAGGAGCCCGACGTGGCAACGGTCGTGGACGGCCACGCCTTGGTGGCGGCCCAAGAGACACTGCAAGTGGTCTCGCTGAGAGGCCCGGCCAGCTCGCTGGTGGCTCAGGTGCGGCTGCCCGAGGCGCCGGACCACCGCCTGCTCGCCCACGGCGACCGCCTCGTGGTGCTGAACGGGGCGGCGTTCCATGAGCTCACGGGCGCGCCCACGGCGACGACGGCGACGCTCATCGACCTCGCCTCCCCCGCTGCACCGGTCATCCTGGACAGCGTCGAGCTGCCAGGCGACGTCGTCTCGGCGCAGCTGGATGCGGCCGGCCTGCATGTCGTGCTGCAGTCCCAACCTCAAGTCGAGATCGCGTGGCCAGGAGAGATCGGCACCGAGGCGCAGACGTACGCGGCCAACCTCGAGCGGATCGCGGCCTCCGGCCTGGAGGACTGGCTCCCGCACGTCGACGGGACTCCCGTCGCCCCTTGCGAGGACGTCGCGGTGCCGCAGGCGTTCGCCGACCATGGCGTGGTGTCGGTGCTGGACCTCGAGGCGGGCATGGAGCTGCGGCTGCGTGGCGGTGAGGCATTCGCCGGCGGCTGGGCGGCCTATGCGACCGCCGCCCGCCTGGTGTTGGTCAGCGACCCGAAGTTCGAAGACGCCCGCCACCGCCCCGCGACCGCGCCACCTGCCGGGCGCCTGCATGTGCACCTCGTGGGCCGGGGGCAAGACGACGGGGAGCTTGCAGCAGGCTCGGTGATGCCGGCCGTCGCGTTCGAGCCGCTCAACACCTCGTGGTTCGACGGGCACGTCCGCCTCGCGGCGCCGACAGACGGGAACGTTCGCAGCGGGACCCTGCACGTCCTGCAGCCAGCGGGCGACGCGCTCGTGGAGGTGGGGTCCCTGGGGATCCCAGGCCCGATCCTGAACGGCCTGGCCTTTGCCGGAAACGCCGCGATCACCGCCGACGGCGCCGCCTGCCTTTGCCCCAACCCCGCCCAGCTCATCGACCTGGTGGATCCCGACGATCCCCGCGTCCTGGGGCCGGTCGGAGTCAACGTCAACGGCGTCTCCGTGCGACGCCTGGACGACGGCCGCCTCTTCGTCGCGGGCAACGCCGACACCGACTTCAGCCCGCCCTATGACAACCCCGGCGGCGTCGTCCACGCGGTGTCGGTGCCCGACCTCACCACCGCGTCCTTGCGTCTGCCCGACGACTACCCGCTGCTGGCCGCCGAGGCCTTCGCGACCCGCGGGGCCCGCGCCTGGTTCGTTGTGTCGCCGCTGTCCGCGGACGGCACGCCGGGGCCGGACCGCGTCGTGGGGGTGGAGGTGGGGACCGACACGATCACGGTCGTGGGGGAGCTGGACCACGCTGCGACGCGCATCCTGCTCGACGGGGACACCGTGGTGACCGTGTCGCAGGACGCCGTGCTGGTGTCGACACCGGACCTGGAGCCGCTGGCCACGGTCACCTGGTAGACCGCGCGGCGTGGGGTCGGCCGCGTCGACGCCCTTCCCCGGTTCGGGCCGGTGGCGCTGCGCAACCGTGAGTTTGGCGGGCACCGCCAGCAGCTTGATGGTTACAAACGCCGATGCCAGAACTGCGGGCGCCGTCGGTCGTGTGCAATGGCGATGACTGAAACGCTGTCTGGTAGGCGCAAGTAGACAATGTGGTAGGGGAAGCGCCCCACCGCGGCGTCGACCTCATCAAGGAACTCGAGGCCCAAGCCAGGACGCTGTTCCTCGTACTACAGGGCGGCGTCATCGAGCTCCGCCGAGGCCTCGGGCTCGACGACAGCGCGCAGGTTCACCCCTTAGTGAGCCGCTGACGTAGCCGGCTGTGGACCTGATCCCAATCCTCGGTATCGGCCCCTCCTCGCCCCTGGACCCGACGTCCGGATGCGCGATGCGGACACCTACGGACCCGGATGTGAACTGTGTGGTGCCGTCGTGAAGGCGGCCAGCCATGCTCGCCACCGTCGTGCAGCCCGCGAAAGGCGCCCGCAAGAAGAACTATTTCAGCGGCACCAGATGACACTACCAAGCACCAACTGTCTTAGAACGTCACCAAATGGCACTCGACCACACCCACTGCATCCCGAAGAGTCCCCCTCACGCTTGCATCGACGCCAAACAGCTCCACAGTTACCTTGAAGGTGCCCATACCCCCACCCCAAGTCGATTGGGTGCGGCTCCGCTGAAGTGACTCCTGCGGGGGGCTTCGCGGCGCAGCTGGGCTGAGCGGGAGTGGTGGAGGTTGCGGGGGTTGCGAGCCGTTGCGTGCTTCTCTGCCTGTAGAGCTATCCGTTCTACAGGGAGGGCGTACGATGCCGTGCATCACCCGCCGAGCCGACCCCATGCTGCTGCGCGGCACACTCACGGTGTTCCGCCGCCGCTGCGGCAAGCCGACGTGCCGCTGCGCCTCCGGCGAGCCCCACGAGTCCCCGGCACTGGTCTTCCACGAGGGCCGGCGCACCAAGACCGTCACGCTGTCGGCCGCCGAGGTCGAGGAAGTGACCGCGGCGCTGGCCCGCTACCGCGACGCCAGGGCAGCGCTGGAGGCCGCCGCCGATGCCGGCATCGCGGCGCTGCTGCAGCGCCGCGCGGCCCGCCGCGGCAGGCCCCAGACGTGACCGCCGCGGCCGCGCCCGGCGGCGACGCCTACGCGGCGTCGCGGGACTGCTTTGAGGGACTGGTGGGCTGGATCGACGGAGTCGAGGCGGCCGCGTTGGATCATGACGCCCTGGAGCGCCGCCTGGACGCCGAGGGCCGCCGGCTGCTGCGCCAGGTGTTCCAAGACCACCTCGACGCCCGCGCCGCGCGCGAGCAGCGCGTCACCGTCAGCGACTGCCACGGCATCACCCACGGCGCGGTCGAGGCCGACCACCGCCGCGGCCTGACCAGCATCTTCGGCGACGTCACCGTCACCCGGTTGGCCTACCGGCACGCCGGCCACCCCAACCTTCATCCCGCCGACGCCGTCTTCAACCTGCCGACCGAGCGCCACTCCCACGGGCTGCGCCGCCTGGCCGCGACCGAGGCCTCACGCGGCTCGTTCGACGACGCCGTCGCCGCCATCGAGCGTGGCTGCGGACAGCGGCTGGGCAAACGCCAAGTCGAAGCGCTGGCGCTGCGCGCCGCGGTCGACTTCGACGACTACTACGCCCAGCGCGCCGCTCCCGCTCCCGCGCCCGGCGACGTGTTGGTGATCTCCGTTGACGGCAAGGGGATCGTGATGCGACCCGACGCGCTGCGGCCCGCCACCGCCAAGGCCGCCATCACCACCAAGCTGGCGACGCGCCTGTCGAAGGGTGAGAAGCCAAACCGTAAGCGCGTGGCCACCGTCGGCGCTGTCTATCACGTCACCCCGGTGGCGCGCGGCCCCTGCGACATCCTCGCCGGCGGTGACCAGCCCAGGGCGCCCGCGCCCGTGGCGGCGGGCAAGTGGCTCACCGCCGGCGTGCGCGAGGACGCCGCGGCGGTGATCGCCCGGGTCTTTGACGAGGCCGAGCGTCGCGACCCCGACCACGTCTGCCCCTGGGTGGTGCTGGTCGACGGCAACAACCACCAAATCGACGTCATCCGCGCCCAGGCCCGCGCCCGCCGCGTCGGCGTCCACATCGTCGTCGACTACATCCATGTGCTCGAGTACGTCTGGGCCGCAGCCTGGTCGTTGCACGACGAGGGCGACCCCGACGCAGAGACCTGGGTGCAACGCCACGCCAGCCGCATCCTGGGCGGCCACGCCCGCCGCGTCGCAGCAGCCATCCGCCACCAGCTCGCCGAGCAGGGCGTGGAACCGGCCCGCGCCGCCAACGCCCAGCGCTGCGCCGACTACCTCACCAACAAGGCGCGCTACCTGGGCTACCGCATCGCCCTGGCGATGGGCTGGCCCATCGCCACCGGCGTCATCGAAGGAGCCTGCCGCCACCTGATCAAAGACCGCATGGACATCACCGGCGCCCGCTGGGGTCTCGACGGCGCCGAAGCCATCCTCAAACTGCGTGCCCTACGCAGCAACGGCGACCTCGACGACTACCTGCGCTTCCACCTCGCCCGCGAACAGCAACGCATCCACAACACCTGCTACGCCGACGGCGTCATCCCCACCGCCGCGTAGTCCCTCCAGAAGGGCCGCACCCGAATCACGTTCAGGCGGTCGGCGAGAGCTCGATCACCAACCCCTTGCGCGCCACTCGTCGAGCTGCGGCCGCTCGCGCCCGATCGTGGTGTCGTCGCCGTGGCCGGCGTAGACCCACGTCTCGTCTGGCAACGAGAAGAGCTTCTCGATGGCCACGTCGAGCATCGCGGGGAACGTCTCGGGTGTTGACCGCCCAAGACCCCCCGGGAACGCCGGCGCTGCGTGCCATCCCCTAATCGATCGGATCTGCCAGAACGACGCGCATGGGCGTTGCGAGCACATCGATCAACTGTTCCCGCGTGCCGGGGTCGACCGACTGTGACCAAGCGACACGCTCATCGTTCGACTTCCAGTCGTAGATACCGATGATGGTGTCTTCATCCTCGAAGTTGCGGTAGTGCTGCGCAGCGATGAAGCCGGGCGCATCGGCGGCTGACATCTGCTGCAGCGTGCTCAACAGCTCGTCGCGCCTTCCGGGCTTCGCCTTCATCTCGACGATTGACTTGATCGCCATTCGTCTCCCCTCCTCGTTCGCTGAGTCCGGACCAACGCCCCTATCGTGGCGCAAGGCCTTCCTTTGAGCGGGTATTCCACTCCTCCGAGGTTGCCAGCCTCCACGGTCGACCGAGCAGGCTGGTCGCGCGATGCCGGATCTGACCGACGACGAGGTCCTCAACCGCTGGCGCGCCCACGTCGCCCGCGAGGCCGCGGAGCGTGCCGCGCGAGCAGCCGCTCGAGCTGCACGTCGACCGGCGCGGGCGTGCCCGGGCTGGGGACTCTGAGCCGCTGGCGGCCCGCTCCGCTGCGCGGTGTGCGGCCGGCTGCCGCCGCCCGGCGCCGACGGGCTTCGCTGGCACCCTCCGCTCAGCGACGCGACCCGCCGCATCCTTGGGCTGTCCGCGGCCGGCCTCGGCTACCGCCGGATCGGCCGCGAGGTCGGGCTGACCCCGCAACGCGTCGCGCAGGTCCGGGCGGCGTACGCCCCGCTCGACCCACCGGCGTAACGTGCGGGCATGGACCGCCCGCCGGTGACGCGGGCGCCCTTCTTCCTGCGATGCCCGACCTGTCGCGGCGCCCAGCGCACCACCGTCGACCTAACCGACCCTCACGTCCAGGTTCGTACCTGCGCCTGGTGCGGCGCCATGATCCACCTGCGGCGGACCTCCTAGGCGCAGCCCCGGTCGGGGTCGTCTCAGGTGCTCAGGCCACCGACCCGACAGATCCGCGCTTCGCGCGCATCATCACGACCACGACGGCCTCGCCAGACACTACAGTGCTCACCAACTGCCAGCCTTCCGCCCCGTCGGCATTGAGCAGCATCTCGCTGTCCGGGGTCCCCCAGCCGGCCAGCGCAACCCGCTTCGCGCGGTACTCGTACGTGTCCATCACCACTCCTATCGGATCGCCTGCCAGGCCTCGTCCATCGCGGCCATCGTCACGCACATCGAGGTCGTACGCCCGTGTGTAGATCTGCTCCGTCCTCGCCGTGGTCCGGCGGCCGACGACCTCGCGGAGGCCGAACGCGGCCAACGTCACCGCCGGTCGGGCTGGCCGATCCAGCCGCAGCGCCTGGAAAATCATTTGGGTGCGGCTCGCGTGGAGTGACGCGGGTGACGTGATCGGGCGGGGCGGCCGGGGGTAAGCGGCAGCGGCGGTTGCATGGGTTTCGGGCTGCTTCATGGTCCTATCTCTGTAGCATCTATAGGGCTACAGAGAGGGCGTAGGATGCCATGCATCACCCGCCGACCCGACGCGTTGCTGTTGCGCGGCCACCTCACGGTGTTCCGGCGCCGCTGCGGCAAGCCCACCTGCCATTGCGCCTCGGGTGACCCCCACGAGTCCCCGGCGCTGGTGTTCTTCGAAGCCGGACGCAACAAGACCATGACCCTGTCTGACGCCGAGGTCGAGGAGGTAGCGGCCGCGCTGGCGCGCTACCGCGACGCCAAGGCGGAGCTGGAGGCCGACGCCGACGCGGGCATCGCGGCGCTGCGGGAGCGCCGCGCGGCCCGCCGCGGCGAGCCGCGATCATGAATGCCGCGACGGTCGCTGCGGGCGACTGCTACGCCGCCGCGCGCGAGTGCTTCGAAGGGCTGCTGGGGTTCATGGACGGAGCCGACGCGGTCGCGCTCGACCACGACGCCCTGGGCGCCGCCTGGACGCCGAAGGCCGCCAGCTGCTGCGCCAAGTCCTCCAAGACCACCTCGACGCCCGCGCCGCACGCGAGCAGCGCCTCACCGTCACCGACGTCCACGGCACCGTCCACGCAGCCGTTGAGGCCGGCCACCGCCGCGGCCTGAGCAGCATCTTCGGGGAGGTGACCGTGACCCGACTGGCCTACCGGCACACCGGCCATCCCAACCTTCATCCCGCCGACGCCGTCTTGAACCTGCCGACGGAGCGTCACTCCCACGGGCTGCGCCGCCTCGCCGCGGTGGAGGCGTCACGGGGCTCGTTCGACGACGCCGTCGCCGCCATCGAGCGTGGCTGCCGGTCAGCGTGTCGGCAAGCGCCAGGTCGAAGGTCTGGCCGCTGCGTGCCGCGGTCGACTTCGACGACTACTACGCCCAGCGCCCCCGCGCCGGCGCCGTGCCGCAGACGCGCTGGTGATCACCGTGGACGGCAAGGGCATCGTGATGCGCCCCGAAGCGCTGCGCGAGGCCACCGCGCGGGCTGCCGCCGCCGCGACCGGCAAGCTGACCACACGGCTGTCCAAGGGCGAGAAGCGCAACCGCAAACGCATGGCCACCGTCGGCGCGGTCTACGACCTCACCCCGGTGCCGCGCAGCCCCTGCGACATCCTCGCCGGCAACGCCCAGCAGCCGCGCGCACCCGCCCCAGTGGCGTCCGGGAAGTGGCTGACCGCCAGCGTCCGCGAGGCCGCCGAGGCTGTCGTCGCCCGGGTGTTCGACGAGGCCGAGCGTCGCGACCCCCGACACGACCGCGCCTGGGTGGTGCTGGTCGACGGCAACAACCACCAGCTCGACCTCGTCCGGGCCCAGGCCCGCGCCCGCGGTGTCGTGGTCACCGTCGTCATCGACTTCATCCACGTCCTTGAGTACCTGCGGGGCGCGGCGTGGTCGTTGCACGACCAAGCCGACCCCGACGCCGAGACCTGGGTGCAACGCCACGCCTCGTCGATCCTGCGCGGCCACGCCCGCCGCGTGGCCGCCGCGATCCGCTCCCAACTCACCGCGCAGGGCATCGAGTCGGCCCGCGCCGCCAACGCCCAGCGCTGCATCGACTACCTGACCAGCAAGTCCCGCTACCTGGGCTACCGCTACGCCCTGGCCAGAGGCTGGCCCATCGCCACCGGCGTCATCGAGGGCGCCTGCCGCCACCTGGTCAAAGACCGCATGGACATCACCGGAGCCCGCTGGGGTCTCGACGGCGCCGAAGCCGTCCTCAAACTCCGCGCCCTGTACGCCAACGGCGACCTCGACGACTACCTGCGCTTCCACCTCACCCGCGAACAGCAGCGCATCCACCACACCTGCTACGCCGAGGGCCTGCTATCCCCACGCCGCGTAGTCCCTCCAGAAGAGCCGCACCCAAGTCGATTCACAGACTTCTTCGAGCGGGCCCGCATGCTCGACACCAGCGTCGGCCAAGGCCCGAAGGACGATCCGGCCAAGGTGGCCCGCATCGGCTACGAGGCCATGGTCGAAGGCCAGGGCGACGTCGTCAGCGGCTGGAAGAACAAGCTGCAGGCCGTGGCCAGCGGGGTGCTGCCGCAGGGCGCGCTCGCCGAGATGCACCGCCGCATGGCGGAGCCCGGGTCCGGCTGACTCGGCTCCCGAGCGCTCTCCCACGAGCTCCACGGAGTGTCGCTCGCCTCTCATCCGCACGCGCGGTCCCTTCGAAGCCATCCCGGCCCGCGTCGCCGGCGTGCGCCGGTGTTGCGACCTATAGTCCGCGTGCGGGGTCGGTGCGGACGGGAGCGGGACATGTGGCGAGGCGTGGCACTGCTGGCGGGTCTGCTGCTGTCGATCGGAGGCGGGCTGCCTCTCGCTGAAGCCCAGACGACGTGCGTGCAGGACCCGGGGGGAGACGTCACCAACGAGACCGCCACCGCGGTCGCCTACCCGCCCGCGGACGTGCTGGAGCTGTGCTTCGACGCGACCCCGGAGGCGCTGGTGTTCCGCATGGCCGTGGCTCAGCCGCTGGATCCGGTCTCGGACCCCGCGTGGGCGAACGCGTTCATCACCCTCGACCTCTACGTCCAGGAGACGGCTGCCGGGGATCCGACGTCGACCCCGTGCGGGTTGCGTACTACCGCAGTGGCGGCGCGGTCCAGGTGGTCGTGAGCCCGCTTGCGTTCGACGAGGGCG
The DNA here is from genome assembly GCA_963829805.1 of Euzebyaceae bacterium. GTDB lineage: Bacteria > Actinomycetota > Nitriliruptoria > Euzebyales > Egibacteraceae > CAWHJR01. The sequence goes on along the minus strand of CAWHJR010000002.1, from coordinate 3,396,648 downwards.
GCGACTACCGCTGCGCAGGCAGTGCCGGCACCAATGCGGCGGGCTACGTGGCGACTGTGCCGTGGAGCTGCATCCGCTCGCAGGAGCCGATGATGGTCCTGAGCGCCACCATCCAGTTCCGGCCGGGCGGCCAGGCGGTCAAGGACTTCCCGGACACGGGCCTGTGCTGCACGCCACCGCCGCCCGCCGAGCCACCGGCGCCCGTCGCGCCCCCCGCGACCCCCGGCCAGCTCACCCAGGGCGCCCGGTTGAACGGCGGCGGTGCGGCGGATCCGGTCGGGCAGGCGGTCACGACCTCGCAGCACCTGTTCCCGGACGGCACTGCCGAGCGCGTCGTCCTGGCGACGGCGGACCGCTTCCCCGACGCGCTCGCGGGCTCGGCGCTCGCGGGGGCGGCGGGTCCGGTGCTCTTCACGACCGGGCTCGGCCCGCTGGACCCACGGGTCGTCGCCGAGATCGCCCGTACCACCGGCGGCGACGCTGTGGTGCTGGTGCTGGGCGGGACCGCCGCCGTCTCCGACGAGGCGGCGCAGCAGGCGCGCACCGCGGCCGGCGACCAGCCCTGCGCCGACCCGCTCCCGACGTCCTGCCGCTTCGCCGGCGCCGGAAGGGAGGAGACCGCCGCGCTGGTGGCCGCCGTCGTGGCGGCCGAGCATCCGGGCGCGCTCGCGCTGGTCGCGCGCTCCGACGACTTCGCCGACGCGCTCACGGGTGGCGCGTTCGGGGCGCGCAGCGGGACGCCGATCCTGCTGACGCCCACGGACCTGGCTCACCCGGCGACCGTCGCCTTCCTCGAGGCCCATGAGCTGCACACCGTCATCGCGCTGGGCGGAGCCGCCGCGATCAGCGACGCGACCCTGGCCGCCCTCCCCGCGGAGCAGCGGGGGCGTGTGGCCGGGGCCGAGCGCACGGCCACGAGCGCTGCGCTCGTCGACAGTCTCTGGGCGCCGAACGGCATGGGCGAGGGCGGTGTGGTGCTCGTGAACGTGCGCTCCGCGCAGGGATGGCAGAGCGCGCTGGCGGCCGCGGTCGCCTCGGCGATCTTCGACGCGCCCCAGCTGGGCGTCGAGGACCCGCCGGCGGACCTGAGCCCGGCCGCCGCCGACGTCCTCACCCGCCTCAACGCACCGATCCAGGCCTTCGGGGACCCGTCGCTGGTCAGCGACCGCCAGATCGCAGACGCCTCCGCGGCGTGACGCACCCCGGCGCGACGGGGGTCGCCGGGTCGCTGGCGGGGGCCGTGGCGGTGTGCCCAGGCGGCCGCGGGTCGGGCCGGGCGACGTCGACGAGATGCTAACTCCCAAGTCGGGGAGCTCGTTCTCGTACCACACGGCGGCGCCATCCAACTCCGTCGGGGCCTCGGGCTCGATGACAGCGCAGGACCCCTTGACGAGCCGCTGATCTAGCCGACTGTGGACGTGATCCCAGTCCTCGCCACGGGAGTCGTCGGCACGGACACGCGGCGCGCGCCGCTCGATCTCCTCAGCCAACAGCCGCTCGCATCGCCCGATGGGCTGCGCGCCACCGCAGCCTCGAACGCCCGCCGGGCCGCCGCCGCGTCGCCCTGCCGGAGTGCGGCCCGACCCTTGGCTTGAGCAGATCCTCCGGGGCGCCACCCCCCATGGTCGTCCCGCGGCCTCGTCGTCCTCCTCCCCGCTGCGAGGGCAGCCTGTGTGCAGCGTGACCTGGCCCAGCGCGCGGTGCTCCTCGGCGCCCCGCCTGATGGCAGCCGCCGAGGGCTGAGTCACGGCGGCGTGAGCCCACGCACCGCGGGCATCAGGCAGGTGTGCCAGCCGCCGTCGACGAGGAGGTTCACGCCGGTGATGTAGGCGGCGCCGGGGGAGAGGAGGAACTCGATCGCGGCGGCCATGTCGTCGGCTTCGCCGATCCGCTTCAGCGGGAGTTGCGAAGCGCGCTCGAGCCGCAGCCCTGGATCGGAGTAGGTCGCATCCGTCATGGCGGTGTGCGTCATCCCCGGCGAGACGCAGTTGCAGCGGATGCCGTCACCGCCCCATTCGTAGGCCATCTGCCGGACGAGCATCGCGAGCGCTGCCTTGCTCGGCGCGTACGCCCCCATCGGCGGCGCCGGCACGACGCTCGCGATCGACGCGGTGGCGACGATCGCACCACCGCCGTCCGCGAGCAGCGGGTGGAGCGCCTTCGCGAGGAGGAACGTCGCCCGCACGTTGACGTCGAACGTCCGCTGCCACGCATCGAGGTCGAGTTCGACGAGCGGAGTGGCCTCCACGATGCCGGCGTTCGACGCGAGGGCGTCGCAGCCTCCCAAGGCCTCGCGAGCCTTGTCAGCGACCAGCTCGCCGGCGTCGCTGCGCGCGAGGTCGACGGTCATCCAGTGCTGGCCCAGTTCGCGCGCCGCGTCCTCGACCGTCGGCGCGACGTCCACCAGGAGCAGTTCGTGACCCGCCGATGTGAGCCGTCTTGCCAAGGCGAGGCCCATCCCGCTCGCGGCGCCGGTGAGGACGCCCCTCACCGGTCCGCTCCCACCGGGCTTGATCCCCTTCGACCTCGGGCCACGACCCCTCCTCTCACCGTCGCACGTCCGTCGTCATCCAAGGCCGCCACCGCGCGCAAGTCCAGCGCGTTCCTCGGCACCACCGACTGGGCGATCCCGCATGGACGCCGACTCGACGGCATTCTCCGCGAGACCGTCTGCCTGGCCGCGGACGTCGAGGACCTCCCGGCCGCCTGAGAACACCAAGGGACATGCGAACCTCTCCGGTGAGCGCGACGTCGGACCGCACGGTGTGGCGGATTCTGGTCGTCGGGCTTCTGGTGGTCGTGGCTGTCGGGCGCCAGGACCCGGCGTGGGCGTGCGTGTGCGGCGAGGTCGAGCCTGCCGCGCTCGTCGAGCGGGTGCGCGACGGCGAGGTCGTCGTCCAGGGCCGGCAGCTCGGGCCGGCTGGCCCCGGCCACATCGAGGTGGCTGTCGAGGAGGCGGTCGGGGCCGACGTCGGGCCGCGGATCAGCGTCCCCGCGCTGCTGCCGGTGACCGAGGTCGACAGCGACGGGGAGCAGGTCACCGCGTCGACGTCCTGCGACTACGCCGCCGCGCCCGGGCGGCAGGTCACGTTCGTCGTGGGGGACACGCTGGACTCCTGCAACGCCCAGCAGCCGTTCGAGGCCCTGGAGGCGCTCACGGTCCCTCCACCGCCACCGCTGCCCGGGCCGGTCCGGTTCCTCGCGCGCGCCCCGGATCCGTACGACGGGACGGCGGGCTACGGCGAGGACGCCGTGTTCCGGGGCCTGATCGAGCTCGAGCCGGACCGCATCGTCTGGTGCCCTGGCGGGACCACCGGGATCGTGCTGCAGGGCGACCAGCTCTACGACGGGACCAACGGCGAGACGTGGCTGCGCCTGGATGCCGTCACCCTCACGGCGGAGCCGCTGGTGCGCCGGCACGCCGTCAACGGCATCCCGACCACCAATCCCAACATCCTCACCGACGTCGTCTGCCTGGACCCAGAGGGCCGCGATCTCCTCGCCCTCTTCACCTTCTTCGAGCCGCCGAACGTCGAGCCCCAGCTCCTCGTGCGCGTGGTGGACGGCGAACCGCGCGAGCTGCTCCGCGCCCCGATCTGGAACGTCTGGGCCCACGAGGGCGAGGTCTACGCGCGCGTCGACCGCGACGGCCAGCGCATCGTGCGGCTCGACGTCGACACCGTTGCCCTGTCCCAGGTCGGAACCCTTCCGGCCGACCTGCGGTTCGACGACGGGTCGACCGTCCACGTGGCACGGCTCGAGGTCGCGGCCGGCGGCGCGTGGGGCGTGCTGGGCGTCGGGTCCCACGACCACCGGGACCTCGTCAGGGTGGCGTTTCCCTCCGGGGCGCCGACGGCGATCGCGGCGCCCGCTCCGGCGTTCGGCTGGGCGCGGCCGCTGGCCGACGGGCGACTGGCGCTGGCCAGCCGCGACGCGCCGCTGCAGCTGCTCGACGAGGCCCTCCAGCCCCTGACCGGCGCGTCCCTCCCGCTCACGGCTGGTCTCGTCTCGGATGCCCCAGACGGGGCGTGGTTCGACGGAGCGGAGGGCACCTACCGCCTGCCGCGTGACGGCCAGCCACCCGCCACAATCCCCCTCCACGCCACGGCCGTCCTGCCCCAGCCGAGCACCGCTGAGCTGCAGGCCCCGGCGCCGGAACCGATCCCCACCTTCACCTACGGCCCGGTCCCGACCACTGTGGGCCCGGTCCCGACCACTGCAGGCCCGGTCCCGACCACTGCGAGCCCGGTCCCGACCAGCCGGACCACCCCGGCCGCGACCGCCAGCGCAACCCCCAGTGTTCCGGCAACGGGATCGGCCGACCGGGGCTCTTCGGCAGGCACGCTCGCCATCGCGCTCGGAGTCGTCGCGGCGGTCAGCCTCGCGGCAGCCTTTGGGCGGCGCGCGCGGGCGACTCGACCGTAGCGTCGTCGAGGATCGCGGGCGGGCTCCTGAGGGTCGCGCCACTCCTGCCGTCGGAGTCCCGCCGTCGGTTCATCTGTCGAGGGAAGCGCATCGAGAAGAGGGGGCCACCGTCGGTGGCGTCGGACCGCTTCACCCCCATGCACCCGTGGAGTCTGCCCGGGGCCACGTCCGCCGGACGGATCCCGGTCAGTGGTTGCTCTGGCGGCCGAGGGTCTCCACGGGGGTGGCGCCGGGGCGGGTCCACTGCGGCACGGGCCGGCTGGTCGGGCCCCAGGTGGCGACGCCGTCGGCGTCCGAGCGCCAGTACCAGCAGATCGGCTCGCCGTGCCCACCGGCCGGCGAGCCCGCGTCAGGGGCCTGGGGCCAGCCCTCGGGGTTGTCCTCCCACGCCTCGCGGCGGCCGTAGGGCGTCATGTCGAGCAGGCCGAGGGTCGTGTCGGCCGGCTCGTTGCCGCGGCCCGTCGTGGAGTAGGTGAGGAACACGCGGTCGCCGTCGCGCAGGTAGCAGATGATGTGCCCCTCTTCTGCCAGGAGAGACGCCTCCACGCCTCGCACCGAGTACCAGGGCTGGGGGTAGCCCATGAACGCGACGTAGGGCGCGACCTCGTCCCAGCGGCCCGAGGTCAATGCGGCGAGCGAGACGCCCCTGGCGTTGAGGTAGACGGCGTCCTTCATGTGCCACAGGTTGAAGGTGCAACCCTCGCACTGACCCTGGTGCGGCGCGCCGTCGTACCACATGGAGTGGTAGACGACGAGCTCGTCGCGACCCTGGAACAGGTCGCGGAACGGGACCGGCCCGTCAGCGCCGGTGACCACGGCCGCGCCGTCGACCTCGACCATCGGCAGCCGCCGCCGGGCCGCGGCGATTGCGTCGCCCTCACGGGTGTGCGCCTTCTCGCGGACCAGCAGCTCCTCGCGCGCCGTCTGCCAGGTGGCCAGATCGACGACCGGCGGCTTGCCGTCGAGGTCGCGCGCGTCGCCAGGCGTGCTCGTGATGGTGTTCTCCGCTGTCGAGCCCATCAGCTTCTCCTTCTCTCGGTCGCTGTAGCGGACTTCGGCCCGGCATCGCCTCGGTTCGAGGCCGGACCCGGCGCGCCAGGCGTGCACGAGGAAGCCGATGCAGCACAGCGCGTCGTCGGCTTGACTCTTGTGATGCCCGCTGCCGAGCTGCGAGAAGCCATCGACCACGGAGACGTGGTACGCGCCCGCGAAATCCTGCGAGACGAGCCGGCGCTGACCACCGCGCTCATCGCCGCTCCGGACATCGAACCGACGTCACCCCTGACCTATGTCGGCATGGTCCGCTTCTACGGATATGCCGACCATGAGCGCACCGGAGAGCTGGCCGAGGTCCTGATGCAAGCAGGTGCCGACAAGGACGACGAGGCCAAGAACGGCAGCCCACTCATCTGCGCTGCGAGTCACGGTGACGCAGCCGTCGTCCGTGCCCTCCTCGACGCTGGGGCCGACGTCGAGCTGTTCGATGCGGACGCTCCGTCCGACACTGCGCTGCGCGTGTCCGCCGCCTACGGATACCCCGAGATCGTCGACGCGCTGATCGCCGCCGGGGCCACCATCAGCTCGGTGATCGAAGCTGTCGGCGCCGGCGACCTCACCGGTTGGTCGATCGCCGAGCTCTCGGACTTCGAGAGAGCCTGCGCGCTGCGCGCCGCAGCCGTCAACGAGCGGCTCACGATCATCGACCAGCTCCTCGCCGCCGGCACACCGATCGACGCAGAGGTGGACGGCCACCCCGCCATCCACTGGGCACGCGAACAAGGCCGATCGAGGGCTGTCGAACACCTCGCCAGCCGCGGTGCTACACGGCCGCTCTGACGACTCAGCCCTCACTCGAGACAAATCTGGGGGCCAGATCCGATGAGCGCGAGTGGGGTCTGAGTGGGTCGTCGGTCCGCCCTGGCCTGACCCAACGGGTGCCAGGGACGTGGCTAACGTGACCCTGTGGCTCGGACTGGGCGGCATGCAGACCTCGGGGACGCGCGGCTCCTCGAGCTGGTCGAGGCCGCGAATGTGGCCCGCCGCGGAGCGGCCAACGCGGGGTTCGCGTCCGAGGCCGAGGCGGAGCTCGAGAGGCTGTGGCGCTCGTCGCGGCGCCTCGCGGTGTACGGCTCGCTCGCGCCGGGGCGCTCGAACCACCACGTCCTGGCTCCGTACGGCGGGACGTGGACGACGGGTCGTGTGCGCGGTGATCTCATCGCGACCGGCTGGGGCGCTGCGGTCGGATACCCGGCGCTGCGACTGCGTGCGGACGGGCCTTGGGAAGCGGTGCAGGTTCTCGCGTCCGACCGACTCGCCTCGGCCTGGTCCGACCTGGACGCGTTTGAGGGCGCTGACTACCGCCGCGTGCTCGTCCCGATCCATGCCGGCGATGACGAGCGCATCGTCGCGGTCGCAAACCTCTACGAGAGCGCGGGGTGACCTCCACCCGGCGCCTACCGGACGGAGCGATGATCCAGCAATTTGGCTTGATGCATCGAGTCGGTTTGATGTAAAAGGGTTCCATGCGAGTCCCGCAGGACCGCGAGGAGTGGGTGGCTCCGCCCGCCTTTCTGCGGCTGGCGGGCCATCCGGTGCGTTGGCGGCTGCTGCGCGAGCTGGCTCGCAGTGATCGCACGGTGCACGAGCTGACCGGCCTGGTGGGTCACCCCCAGAACCTGGTCTCCTACCACCTCGGCAAGCTGCGGGACGCCGGGCTGGTCTCAGCGCGGCGCAGCTCGGCCGACCGACGCGACGCCTACTACACCGTCGACCTCGACCGCGTGGGGGATCTGCTGCTCGCCGCCGGCGCAGCGCTGCATCCCGCGCTGGCTCGGGGCCGGCCGCCCAGCACGCTGAGGCGTCACGGACCGACGAGGGTCCGGCTGTTGTTCCTGTGCACGGGCAACAGCGCTCGTTCGCCCATGGCCGAAGCCTTGACCCGAGATCGTTCCGGCGGCGGGGTTGAGGCCTACAGCGCCGGCAGCCACCCGAAGCCGTTGCATCCCAACGCCGTGCGGGCGCTGCGAGAGCTGCACCGCCTCGACATCGCGGGGCATCACCCCAGGCACCTGAGCGTGTTCGCGGGCCAGCGCTTCGACCGCGTGATCAGCCTGTGCGACCGCGTGCGCGAGCTCCGGCCGGAGTTCCCCGGCTCGCCGCAGACCATCCACTGGAGCATCCCCGACCCCAGCGCCGGGTATCCGGACGCCGACGAGGAGGCCACCTACCCGGCATTCCAGCGGACCGCCGCCGAGCTGGAGACCCGCATCGGGTTCCTGCTCGCCGCCGTGCCGTCCGATGAACCCGGCCTCCCCGACCGAGAGGAGCAACGATGACCGAACCCGAGGCGATGGTGAACGTCCGCTACATGGTCGACGACGTCCAGGCGTCCATCGACTTCTACACGGCGCACCTCGGCTTCGAGGTCCGCACCAGCGCCGCTCCCGCGTTCGCTGACGTCACCCGCGGGAACCTGCGGCTGCTGCTCAGCGGGCCGGCGAGCTCGGCCGGTCGGCCCATGCCCGACGGCGCGAAGCCGGGGCCGGGCGGCTGGAACCGCATCCATCTCATCGTCGGCGATCTCGCCGCCGAGGTGGAGCGCCTGCGTCAGGCCGGGCTCCCCTTCCGCAATGACGTCGTCAAAGGCCCGGGTGGCTCCCAGATCCTCCTGGAGGACCCTTCGGGGAACGTGATCGAGCTGTTCCAACCGGCCGGCTCCTGACGCCGGCCCTGGACGGCCGGGGCGGCCGTCACGCTGCTTCCCGGCGGCGGTGGGCCAGCGCGGCCAGGACCTCCAGGACCACGCGGTGGGCGTTGTTGACGGTCAGCTCGGCGTGGTCGTAGGGCGGGGACACCTCGACGACGTCGAGGGCGACCAGCGGCGTCTCCAAGGCGACCTGGCGCACGGCGCGGAGGAGGTCGGCGGCGGTCATGCCGCCGGGTTCGGGAGTGCCGGTGCCCGGTGCGGTCCCGGGGTCGAGGACGTCGATGTCGACAGAGAGGTACACCGCGTCGCAACCGTCGGCGGCGCGGGCGATCGCGTCGGCCATCACGGGGCGGATCCCCCGCTCCCAGACTTCTTGCATGAGGTGCCAGCGGAGATCCTGCTCGCGCATCCAGGCGAAGACCTCCGGGGGTGGCCAGTACCCGCGCAGGCCGACCTGCACGAAGTTGCGGCCACGCACCGCGCCGGACTCCAGCAGCCGGCGCATCGGGGTCCCGTGGGACGCGAGGTTCCCCTCGATCGCGTCCGCGGTGTCGGCGTGCGCGTCGAAGTGCACCAGGCCGAGGCGACCCCAGCCGTGGTGGCGCGCGACCGCGGTCGCCGACGGCCACGTGATCGAGTGGTCCCCGCCGATCACCACGGGCACCGCGCCGGCCGCCAGGACGGACGCGACCTTGGCCTCGATGCTGGCGTGAGAGCGCTCGGTCTGACCGTGCGGGCACCACGCGTCGCCGGCGTCGACGACGTCGAGCCACTCCCACAGCTGCACACCCAGGTCGAGGTGGTACGAGCCCGGGTGGTACGCGGCCGCCCGCAGCGCCCTGGGGCCGAAGCGCGCGCCGGGCCGGAACGTCGTCGACAGGTCGAACGGCGCACCGACGATCGCCACGTCAGGGCGGCGCTCCGCCAGCGCCGCGGCGTCCGGTACCCAGTCGCGGCCGCTGAACGTCGGCAGCCCGTGGTCCCACGCGTCGTCGCCCACCTACGACCAGGCCGCCAGCAGGGCGTGGAGCTCCACCGTCGTCACGCGGATGCGTCGGCGGTGGCCTGCGCGGCGATCTCCTCGGTCACGAACCCCGGTCCGCCGATCACGTAGAGGTCGCTCACCGCGGGCAGGCTCTCGAGGTAGGTCGCCGTCTCCGGCGGGTACGTCGCGCCCACGCCGACCTGGGGCGCACCGCGCTGGGCCGCCAGTGGGGCGGCCGCCAGCGCTGCTGCCCAGGCGTCGGGACGCTCCAGGTTCACCAGCACGACACCCGGAACGTCCCCGCCCAGCTCGCGACCCCACAGGGTCGTGGCGATCGCCGCAGCCGTGCCCATGCGGTTGGGGCCGGCGATGCGCTCGGGGTCCGGCACCGCCGCCAACACCGCATCCGAGAGCGCGGCGGTGCCGCCGAGCACGAGCGTGTGCGCCACGCGCAGCTCCTCGAAGGCCTTGGCCGCCGCCGGGTGCAGAACCCCCGGCTCCGACAGCAGGACCGGGATCCCCGTGCGCGCCGAGTACGCGCCGCCGGTCACCGCGTCGGGGAAGTCCACGCCCGAAGCCAGGATCGCGTCGGTGCTGAACGGGAACTCCTCGCGCACCTGCGCAGCGATCACGGCCGCGGTCTCGTAGCGCGTCTCGCCCTGGAGCCGCTGGATGCGGTACCCGGCGTCGCGCAGCTCCTGCTCCGCGCCCGTCGACACCGCCTGCGAACCGCCGAGGATCCGGACCGAGGCGCCGGAGTACAGGGCGCGGTCGATCTCCTCGCGCGTCGCCGGGTCCAGCGGCGCGTCGGGCCCACCCGTGGTGAAGAGCACGCAGCCGTTCGTGCCCGCCAGCGCCGCTCCGGCCAGCGCGTCGGCGAAGGCGTCGTGGCGCGCGAGCACGACCGTCGACCCGGAGTCCGGCTGAGGGCTGACCTCCTGGCACAACGCGATCGCGAGGTCGCGCACGTCGTCGCTGCCCTCCGGCGCGACGCGGCGGGTCTCCATCACGGTCGTCCCGCCTCCGGACAGCACGAACCCAGCGAACGACACGTTGTCGGTGTCGTCCGTCTCGTGGATGCGGCCGGACGGGTCGGCGGTGACCACGATCGCGTAGCTGCCGTCGGGCACCCCGTCCAGGAGGATCTGCTGGCCTGGGAAGTCGGCCACGTAGATGTCCTGCCACCCAGGGGAGATGCCCTGCAGCGTGCCTTCGGGGGTCTCCCCGCAGAAGTAGAACGAGTCGTCGTACTCGGGCCCGAACGTCCCGTAGGTCGGGTCCGGCATCAGGTCCAGCAGGCAGAACGAGACTTTGCCCCCGGTCGCGAGCAGCCCCTCCGGGCTGAGGTCGGGCTGCCCGTCACCCAGCACCGAACGCAGCTCGTAGAGGGCGTAGTCGTCGAAGTGCACGTGGCCGTGGTCGGGGTGGACGATGAACTCGCCGATGTCCTCGCGCGCGGCGCAATCGCGGGGGGCGGACCACTGGACGCACTGCGCGGCCCTCGCGGTCCCGGCGTCGAGGTCGGGGTCGAGGGCCAGCAGGTCGAACGGTCGCGGTCCGCGGTTCGCGGTCGCGACGGTGAACCGCAGCGCGTTCTCATCGCCGTCGTCCGACCGCCCCACCTGGATGTCGGTGGGCACCTGCGGCACGAGGTTGGGCAGCTGGGACGGGTCGTCCTGCGCGGCCGCGGGTCCACCGGCCAGCCCGACCGCAACCAAGCACCCGACGAGCAGCGCCGCCAGGGGCATCCGCCCGTAACCCACGATCGATCCCTCCCACGCTGCGGACTCCGAGCACCCCAGGCTAGTGTCGAGACGCGATGGCGCTCGAGCACACCCGCGTCCTGCGCTACGTGTGCCCGTTGCGTGAGGGCGGATCGCTGCCCGGCCTGTGCGAGGCCGACGACGACGGCACGTACGTCGTGAAGTTCCACGGCGCGGGCCAGGGGCCGAAGGTGCTGGTCGCCGAGGTCATCGTCGGGGAGCTCGCGCGCCGGCTGGACCTCCCGGTCCCGGTCCTCAAGACCATCGACCTCGACGAGGCCATCGGTCGCCGCGAGCCCGACCAGGAGGTGCAGCAGCTGCTGCTGGCCAGCGTCGGGGTCAACCTCGCGGTCGACTTCCTGCCGGGCAGCCTCGGCTACGACGGTCGCTCCTACCGCCTGGACCGCGAGCTGGCCGCGCGCCTGCTGTGGCTGGACGCGTTCGTCGCCAACGTCGACCGCAGCTGGCGCAATCCCAACCTGCTGGTCTGGCACGGCAGGCTCTACGCCATCGACCACGGTGCCTGCCTGTACTTCCACCACGCGTGGACCTCGCCCCAACCGCCCCATCCGTTGGATGGCGCGGTTCGCCCCCCGGCCGGTCCCGAGGTACCGCTGCGCGGGACCTCGGCCGAGCGCTTCGCGGCGCAGCCCTACGACACGCGCGAGCACGTCCTCGGCGGCTTCGCCGGAGGCATCCAGGCCGCCGACGCCGACCTCGCCCCGCGCGTCACCGACGACCTGCTCGACGAAGTGCTGGCGCTCGTCCCCGACATCTGGCTGGAGCCGGACACCGAGCACGGAGGCCCCGACGCCACCCGCGCGGCCTACCACGCGTACCTCCGCGCGCGCCTCGCCGACCGCTCCGCGTGGCTGCCATGACCGATCAGGTCTTCGAGTACGCCCTGCTGCGCGCGGTGCCCCGCGTCGACCGCGGCGAGCTCGTCAACGTCGGCGTGATCGTCTACTGCCAGGACACCGACTACCTGGCCGCCGAGGTGCGCGCCGACCCCGACCGCCTGCGCATGCTCGACCCCGACGTGGACGTCCCCGCGGTCCAGGCCGCGCTCGAGACCCTGCGCGCCGCCTGTGCCGGCGATCCCGACGGCGGCCCGATCGCCGCCGAGCGCCCCGGCATCCGCTTCCGCTGGCTCACGGCCCCGCGCTCCACCGTCGTGCAGCCCGGCCCGGTCCACAGCGGCGTCACGACCGACCCCGCCGCGGAGCTGACCCACCTCTTCGCCAAGCTCGTCGCCTGACCGGCCGGCCTCAGGCGGGCCTGGCAAGGTGCCCGGCGCCGGACCGCAGCGTCGCGGTCAGCGCGGCGGTCCTGCGCCCGAAGGCGCTCGCGGTGGCGCTCACGGCGATCGACCACCACGGGTCCTCGGCGGCGCCGGTCGGCACGAGCACGGCCGCGCACGCCACGTCCGGGCGGTACTGGCCGACCTCGACGTAGAGCCCGTCGCGCGTGGCCGCCAGCTCGTGGTCCAGCGCGTCGGCCTCGGTCGTCGTCGCGGGCGTGAACGGCCGCAGCCCGGTCTCCCCGAGGTAGACCCGCCGCTGCGGCGCCGGCAGCGTCGACAGCAGGGCCTTGCCCAGCGCGGTCGCGTGCGCGGCCTCGTCGAAGCCCGGGATGAGGTCCTCGACGTGCGGCGAGCCCGGCCCCTCTGCCACCGCGGTGATCGCGATCCGCCCGTCCACGAAGCGCGCGAGGTACGCGGTGAGCCCGGTCTCGGACGACACGCCGCGCAGCACCGGGGTCACGTCGCCCGGCCCCGCAAGCGCGGCCTTGAGGTCACGGAAGCGGTCGGCGATCTCCAGCCCCAGGATGTAGTCGCCCGTCGCCGTGCGGTGCAGGTAGCCCTCGAACGCCAGCGTGCGCAGCAGGTGGTAGGACGTCGAGAGGTTCAGCCCGCAGCGGCGCGCGACCGCCTTCGCCGACAGCCCGGCCGGCGCAGCGCCGACGACCTCCAGCACGCGCAGCGCGCGCGACACGCTGCGGATGCGGTCCGACGGCTCCTCCACGGACGGCCTACCTCCCGGGGCGTTTCACCATATGAGATCCCGAGCCTTGCCGGGTGCGTCGTAGGGGCGTTGCCTGCGGGCGCATGACCGACACCGCTGCCGTCGTCGACGCCCTGCGGGCGGTCGCGGACCCCTGCTGCCGGGACCGCGGGCTGTCCGTGGTCGACATGGGGCTGCTGCGCGACGTCGCGGTCGAGGGCGACGCCGCCACCGTGGAGCTCCTGCTCACCTCCGGGTGGTGCCCCTTCCAGGTCGACCTGCTCAGCGAGGTCACCGCCGCGGTCGAGGCGGTCGACGGCATCGCCACCGCGGACGTCCGCATCGTCCTGGACGACGTCTGGTCGCCCGACCGCCTCAGCCCGCGCGCCCACCGCGCCCTGCGCTTCCTGCCCCCGCCCAACGCCGCCCAGGAGAGGACCCACGGATGATCGGCAACGACGTCTTCGTGTTCGACGGGGTCGCGCACCCCTTCAACGCCGACCTCAAGAACGCGCTCGGACGGCCGGGCGAGATGTTCGCCCAGCACCTCTACGCGTTCCACACGGTGCTCACGCCCGAGGGCGAGACCGTCCTGACGCCCGAGGAGTGGCTCAAGCAGTGGGACATCGGCGAGATCCGCGAGATGGTCTTCGAGCACTCCGACACCGACATGCTGGTGTCGATGCCGCTGCCGCTCACCGACCTGTTCAAGGACGGGCTCTCACCGTGGCAGGAGTGCGCGGAGCTCGCGTCCCGTGACCCCGACCGCATCGTCTTCTGGGGGACGTGCAACCCCATGGAGGGCCGGCGCGCGCTGGACGAGATGGAGATCCAGGTCCACGAGCACGGCGCGAAGGCGTTCAAGTTCTACAACACGCGCTACGACTACGGGCAGCCGATCCCGTGGCGCATGGACGACCCCAAGATCGCCTTCCCGGTCTTCGAGAAGGCCCAGGAGCTGGGCATCAACCTCATCGGCGTTCACAAGGGCGTGCCCCTCGGCCCGCAGCCGATCGAGCACACCCAGACCTGGGACATGGACGGCGCCGCGGCGAACTTCCCCGACATCAACTTCGTGATCTTCCACGTCGGACTGCCGTTCATCGACGAGGTCTGCTGGCAGCTGCTCCGCCACCCCAACCTCTACGCCTCGCTGGCCGCGACCATCGACTTCGTCGTGCGGGCGCCGCGCCAGTTCGCGGAGGTCCTGGGCAAGCTCATGTTCTGGTGCGGCGAGGACAAGATCGTCTACGGCTCCGAGGCCCCGATCTTCCAGCCGCAGTGGGCGCTGCGGGCATTCATGGACTTCCAGCTCCCGCAGGACATGGTCGAGGGCTACGGCTACCCGCAGCTGACCGAGCAGGCCAAGCGCAAGATCCTGGGCGAGAACCTCCTGCGCCTGCACGGCATGGACGTCGAGGAGACCAAGGCGCGCGTGGGGCGGCCGCCGAGCCACTGAGGCTCCTACCCTCGGTCGGATGCAGGTGCAGTATCCGGCCGAGCTGCCGATCGCCGCGCGCCTGGACGACCTGCGCGCGGCGATCGGCGACCACCAGGTCGTGGTGGTGGCCGGCGAGACCGGCAGCGGCAAGTCCACGCAGCTGCCCAAGCTCTGCCTCGAGCTGGGCCGCGAGGGCATCGCCCACACCCAGCCCCGGCGCCTGGCCGCCCGCAGCGTCGCCCAGCGCGTCGCCGACGAGCTCGGGGTGCAGCTCGGTGCCGAGGTCGGCTACGCAGTGCGCTTCGACGACCTCACCGGCCCGGCGACCCGCATCCGCCTGCTGACCGACGGCCTGCTGCTCGCGCAGATCCGCAGCGACCGTCTGCTGCGCCGGTACGACACCGTGATCGTCGACGAGGCCCACGAACGCTCCCTCAACGTCGACTTCCTGCTCGGCTACCTCAAGCGCATCCTGCCGCGACGGCCCGACCTCAAGATCGTGATCACCTCCGCCACGATCGACGTCGAGCGCATGGCCGCCCACTTCGACGACGCGCCGATCGTCACCGTCGAGGGCCGCGGCCACCCCATCGCGGTGCGCTACGCGCCGCTCGATGAGTCGGAACGCGACGTGGAGGACGCCATCGGCGACGCCGTCGAGGAGCTGCTGACCGAGGGCCGCGGCGACGTCCTTGTCTTCCTCTCGGGCGAGCGCGAGATCCGCGACGTCGAGGACGCCCTGCGCGCCCGGCTGCGCGACGAGGTCGAGCTGCTCCCGCTCTACGCGCGCCTCGCCCACGCCGAGCAGCAGCGCGTCTTCAAGCCGTCCGGCCGAGCCCGCGTGGTGCTCGCCACCAACGTCGCCGAGACCTCGCTGACCGTCCCCGGCATCCGCTCCGTGGTCGACCCGGGGACCGCGCGCATCAGCCGCTACAGCACGCGCCTGAAGATCCAGCGCCTGCCGATCGAGCCGGTCTCGCAGGCCTCCGCCGACCAGCGCGCCGGCCGCTGCGGGCGGGTCGCGCCGGGTGTCGCCATCCGCCTGTACTCCGAGGAGGACTACGCGGCCCGGCCGCGCTTCACCGACCCGGAGGTCCTGCGCACGAACCTCGCCAGCGTCGTCCTGCAGATGGCCGCCCTGGACCTCGGCGAGGTCGAGGACTTCCCGTTCCTCGACCCGCCCGACCGCCGCCAGGTGCGCGACGGCAAGGTCCTGCTGCACGAGCTCGCGGCCTGGGATCCCGAGGCCGAGCAGCCGCTCACGAAGCTCGGGCGCCGCCTGGCCCGCCTGCCGGTCGACCCGCGCCTCGGCCGCATGGTCCTGGAGGCCGACCGCCGCCGCTGCGCCGACGACGTCATCGTGATCGCCGCGGCGCTGTCGATCACCGACCCGCGCGAGCGGCCGACCGACCGCCAGCAGCAGGCCGACCAGCTGCACGCGCGCTTCCGGGACCCGACCTCCGACTTCGCGTCGTACCTCAACCTCTGGCGCTGGCTGCACGACCAGCGCAGCACCCTGTCGGGCAACGCCTTCCGGCGCCTGTGCCGCGAGCAGTTCCTCCATCACCTGCGCATCCGCGAGTGGCAGGACCTCGTCGGCCAGCTGCGCCGGGCCGCCCGCGAGGCCGGCGTCACGCTCGGCGGCCCGCCCGCGGAGCGCGACGACGTGCACCGCGCGCTGCTGGCCGGCCTGCTGAGCCACGTCGGGATGAAGGACCCCGACACGCGCGACTTTCCGCGGCGCCCGCGGCGCGCGCTTCCAGCTGTGGCCCGGCTCCGCGCTGGCGCGCAAGCCGCCGGCGTGGGTCGTGGTCGCGGAGCTCGTCGAGACCTGCCGCGTCTGGGGCCGCATCGCCGCCACGGTCAAACCCGAGGACGTCGAGCCGCTGGCCGCGCACCTCGTCCGGCGCACCTACGACGAGCCGCGCTGGGACCGCAGCCGTGCCGCGGTCGTCGCGACCGAGCGCGTCACGCTGTTCGGCCTGCCGCTGGTGCCCGGCCGCACGGTGCTGTACGGCCGCATCGACCCCGCCCTGGCCCACCAGGTCTTCCTGCGAAAGGCGCTCGTGGAGGGGGAGTGGGACGCCGACCACGCGTTCCTCGCCGCCAACGCGAACGCCCGCGCCGAGGTCGAGCGGCTCGAGGCCAAGGCCCGCCGCCGCGACCTGCTCACATCCGACGGCGAGCAGGTCGCCTGGTTCGCCGCCCGCGTCCCGGCCGACGTCGTGTCCGGCGCCCACTTCGACCGCTGGTGGAAGGACGCCCGCCGGGCGGACCCCGACCTGCTCACCCTGTCACGGGAGGCCCTCGCACCCGACGCCGCCGCGGCCGTGCGCGGCCGCCCCGACACGCTGCGCCGCGGCGACCGCGACCTGCGCCTCAGCTACCGCTTCGAGCCCGGCGCCGACGACGACGGCGCGACGCTGCACGTCCCGCTCGACGCACTCGCGGGCCTCACCGACGACGGTCTCGACTGGCACCTCGCCGGCTTCCGCCTCGAGCTCGTGACCGCGCTGCTGCGCGGCCTCCCGAAGGAGCTGCGGCGCGAGCTCGTTCCCGTCCCCGACCTCGCCGCAGCGATCCTCGCACGCGTCAGGCCCGGGGAGGGGCCGCTCACCGCCGCGCTCGCCAGGGAGGTCAAGGCGCTGCGCGGCGTCACGGTGCCGCCCCAGGCCTGGCCGACCGCGGAGCTCCCGACCCACCTGCGGCTGCGCTTCGCGATCGCAGCCGACGGCGAGGTGCTCGCGGCGGGTCGCGACCTCGATGGGCTGAAAGCCCAGCTGCGCGGCCGCCTGCGCGCGCAGCTCACGGCCGCCGCGCCGCAGCTGGAGCGCACGGGCCTCACCGCCTGGACGTTGGGGACCCTGCCCCGCACCGTCGCCACCGGCGGGGTCACGGGCTACCCGGCCCTCGTCGACGAGGGCAGCAGCGTCGGCGTCAAGGTGCTCGAGACCGCGCACGCCCAGCACCTGGCGATGGCCGCCGGCACGCGGCGGCTGCTGCTCCTCACCGCCCCTCCCGTGCTGCGGCGCGTCCGCGACGGGCTCAGCCGCGCCGACCAGCTGGCGCTGACGCGCTCACCCCACGGGGGCGTCGCCGCGCTGCTGGACGACGCGGTCACGGCGGCCGTCGACCGGCTGGTGGGGGAGGAGGGTGGCCCCGCCTGGGACGCCGCCGGCTTCCAGCGGCTCGGCGCCGCGGTTGCCAGGCGCCTGGCCGACGCGACGCTGGACGTCGCGCGCACCGCCGCGCGCATCCTCGACCAGGCCGCGCAGGTGGAGCGCGTGCTGGCCGGGCTGCAGGCCGTCCCGCTGGCCGCCGCCAAGGCCGACCTCGAAGCGCAGCTGCGCCGCCTCGTGTACCCGGGCTTCCTGGCCCGCACCGGCGCGTTCCGTCTGGCCGACGTCGAGCGCTACCTGCGCGCCGCCTTGCGACGTGCGCAGCGCCTGCCCGACGGGGCGGCGCTCGACCGCCAGCGCCTCGACGTCATTCATGACCTGGAGCTCGAGCACGCCCGTGTCCTCGCGCGCTGGCCCGCCGGCCGCGCGGTCCCACGCGCGCTCGCCGAGGTTCCGTGGCTGCTGGAGGAGCTGCGGGTCAGCACGTTCGCGCAGGCTCTGGGCACGCGCGAGCCCGTGTCCCCCAAGCGCATCCGCCGTGTGCTCGCGGACGCCGAGGCGGCCGCCGCTTAGGCCGTGAGGGCGGTGGTGGCCCTGGCGGCGCCGCGGGTGCGGAGCATGCGTGCCAGCAGCGACTCGATGTCGGTGGGCCGGTGGTAGAGGTAGCCCTGGCCGCTGTGGCAGCCCATGCGTTGCAGGATCGCTGACTGCTGCGGTGTCTCGATGCCCTCGGCGACGACCTCCAGCCCGAACAGCGAGCCCAGCTTCACGATCGCGTGCGCGAGCGCGGACTCCTCCGGGCCGAGCGCGAGGTCACGCACGAACGCCCGGTCGATCTTGAGCTGGTCGATCGGCAGTCGTCGCAGATACGCCAGCGAGGAGTAGCCGGTCCCGAAGTCGTCGATGGCGATGCGCACCCCCATCACGCGCAGGTCCGCGAGCTTGTCGACGATCGCCTGCTCCTGCGTCATCACGCACGTCTCGGTGATCTCCAGCACCAGGTGGTCGGGCGAGACGTCCGCGGACGACAGCGCGCTGCGCACGGTCCCGGCGAGGTCGGTCTGCAGCTGCGCCGCCGCCGTGTTCACGCTGATCGTGAGGTCCGTGCCCAGCGCGTCCTGCAGCCGCTTGGTGTCGCGCAGCGCCTGGTGCAGCACCCACTCGCCCAGCGCGGGGATGTGGCCCATCTGCTCGGCGATCGGGATGAACTCCGAGGGTGGCAGCAGCCCGAGGGAGGGGTGCTCCCAGCGCACCAGCGCCTCCACGCCCTCGACCCGGCCGCTCTCCAGCGCGACGATCGGCTGGTAGTGCAGCACCAGCTGCTCGCGGTCCAGCGCCTCGGCCAGCTCCGCCTCCAGACGCAGGCGCGCCGTCAGGCTGCTCTGCATCCCCGCGTTGAAGACCCGGTAGGCGTGCGTCCCGCCCCGCTTGGCGGCGTACATCGCGATGTCGGCGTGGCGCAGCATGTGCTCGGGGTCGCCGGAGTCGGTGGTCGCGATGCCGATGCTCGTGCGCACGCGCAGCATCGTGTCGGCGACCTGCAACGGCTGGCGCAGGACGTCGAGGATCGTGTCGGCCAGCGTGACCGCGCCTTGGACGTCGGTGTCCTCGGCCAGGACCGCGAACTCGTCGCCGCCCAGCCGCGCCACGGTGTCGGAGGCCCGCAGCGCGCCGCGCAGGCGCCAGCCGATGTCGATCAGCAGCTCGTCGCCCATGCTGTGGCCGAGGCTGTCGTTGACGGTCTTGAAGTCGTCCATGTCGAGGTAGAGCAGCGCCAGCGGCGTGCCCGTGCGGCGGTGGTGGGCGACCGCGTGCTCGAGCCGGTCGAGGAACAGCCACCGGTTGGCCAGGCCCGTGAGCTCGTCGTGCAACGCGCGGTGGGAGACCTCGGCCTCCAGCGCCTTGCGCTCGGTGATGTCCTGGCAGGTGCCCAGGACGCGGGGCGGACCGTCGCGGCGCCGGCTGAGCTCGCTCAGCGCATGGAGCGTGCGGCGACTGCCGTCCGGCCGTTCGATCTCGAACTCCAACGCCATCTCGCCGTCGAGGCTGCGCAGCTGCTCCTCGACGCGGGGGCGGTCGGCTGCCGTGACGTGGTCGAGGAACGTCTGCAGGTCGGGCTGCACGGCGCCGGGCTCGCGGCCCAGGATCCCGTGGAGCTCGTCGGACCACCACATGGCACCGGTGGCGGGGCTGTAGTCCCAGCTGCCCATGTGCGACAGCGCCTGCGCGGCCACCAGGTCGCGGTTCGTCTCCTCGAGCTCCGCGCGGGCCCGCTGCTCGTTGGCCAGGGCCTCCTGGTTGCGACGCCATGCGCGCTGCAGGGCCGCGGCCCCCGTCAGGAGGACTGCGGCCTGCAGCAGAGCCCGCCTGTGCTCCCACAGCAGCATTCCGACCTCGATCGGCCCTACCGCGCTACTGGACCTCGCGGCCCTCGCGGACCTCGCGAACCTCTCGCACGGCTCCAACATGCAGCAAGGTCAACAAGTCTGCCCCTTCGGCCTCGATCGCCGCGCGGTCGGCGTCCGTCCAGCGCGTGAGCGGCTCGAGCTCCAACACGGCCAGAGACCTGGTGGCCGTGATGCGCCACGTGCCGCAGCGCAGCCCGTCCAGCAGCACGTGGCCGAGCCAGAGGTCCTCGCGCGCCATGGCCCAGCTGTGCTCCGGCTGCATGCGGGAGCGGTCGTGGTGACCCAGCAGGATGTTGTCGTACTGCGGCAGGAAGCGCACCGGCGCCGGCGTCTCGGGGTCGGGGCGGGGCGCGTCGGGCAGGTCGTAGAGCGTGCGGCCGGTCTCGTCGGTGAATGTCCGAAGACGCGGTGCGAGGCGCTCGAAGACCTCGCCCAGCCGCGTGAGGCCGCACCACGCCTGGGCGTCCAGCGCGCTGGCCGGGCCGAACGCGGCGAGGTAGCGCCACACCAGGTCGTCGATCGACGGCTCGGGGTCCAAGGGTGCGCCCAGGAAGTCCTCCAGGGGCGCGAAGCGCGCCGCGCCGGAGCGACCCCACACCCCGCGCGGCGGGACCTGCACGAACGCGCCGTAGCCCCGCACCGCGTTGCCCAGCGCCGAGGGATCGCGGCCGGGGAAGCGCTCCGCGAGCAGGCGGCCCAGCTCCAGCGGCCCGCGCGGCTGCTCGCGCGCCAGCTCCAGGCCGGCCGCGGTGAACGCGTCGAGGTCCAGGCCCTCGAGGTGGCGGTGGAAGGCGCCGCGCATGGTGCGGATCGCGACCCCGGCCAGCAGGGGCCGCCAGGTCAGGGCGTCGCGAGCGCTGACCAGGTGCAGCGTGGCGCGCTGCAGGGTGGCGCGGACCGCCTGGCGGTCGGTGATCAGGCGGCCGAGCTCGTCGGGGTCGAACGGGTCCAGGCGGCACCACAGCGCCACATAGGGGTCGACGGGCACCTGGGCCTGCAGGCCGGCGAGGTGCTCGATCGCTTCCAGCGGCCGCATGGCCACGCGCTCCAGGAGCAGCTGGCGCGCGAGCAGCGCGCGGTTCAGGGCCCGGCGGGTCAGGAGGGTCGGCGGCACGGCAGGCCCAAGTGTGGCAACGTGTCCGATCCATGGCACAGGACCTGGCGGCCGGGTACGACAGCCGTGCGTACGCGCTGCGCAACCGCTGGGACCCCACGCATCTGCAGACCGTCGACCGGCTGCTGCCGCTCCGGGACGGCGACCGGGTGCTGGAGGTGGGCTGCGGGGTCGGCCACCTCACCAAGCGCCTGGCCGCGCGCGGTGTCGACGTGGTCGGCATCGACGCCAACCCCAACGCGACCCGGGTCGCCGGCACGGAGCTGGTGCGCACGATGCTGGCGCAGGACCTCGCATTCGCGGACGGGAGCTTCGACGCGCTGGTCTCCGTGCACGCGATCGAGCACATCCCGCCGCTGCCCGAGGCCCTCGCCGAGATGGCGCGCGTGCTGCGGCCCGGTGGCCGGGCGCTGTTCATCTACCCCGCCGAGCTGGTGCGGGGGATGTTCGCGATCCCGACGTCGGTGATCCTGCACGGCACCCCGTTCCGCGCCCGCGAGGTGCACTGCCACAAGCTGTGGCCCGCGAAGCTGCGCGGCATGGTCGCCCCGCTGGGGCTGGTGGAGGACCACGCCCAGTTCAAGGCCTGGCGCAGCCCGCAGTTCGTGTCGCGGTACGTCAAGTCCGGCTGATCCCGAGGGCGGGTCGATCGCCACGGAGCGGCTACAGTCGCAGCCGTGACGACCGAGGTGCCACTGACCTACCAGGTCGCCGTCGACCGCCAGAAGGCGGCCCAGGCCGCCGGCAACTACGACCTCTCCGACCTGCCAGGCGCGCTGGCCGAGCCCACCGCGGCGTGCCGCATCGGCAAGGCCCCCAAGCAGGACAAGGTCCTCAAGGGCGGGCGCTCGTTGTCGAGCGTGGCGCGCCTCACCCCCGGTGCGGCCCTGGCGATCTACGGTCGGCCGGAGTCGCGCTGGGCGATGGCGTACTGGCGGCGCACGGGCGCCGAGGCCTCGATGGTCGAGCTGCTGTCGTATGCACGGCAGCTGATCGGCATGAACCCCGGCGGCAAGCTCGTGGTCTGCCTGTGCGGGCACGCCGGCCAGGGGCCGTGCATCCCGCTGTGGGCCCCCCGTGACGAGGTCAGCCTGACCGTGCAGCCCAACGACCTCATGCTGCGCTTCGAGGCCGTCGTCCCCGACCAGTAGGGGGCGGCGGTGGCCGAGGTCGACCCGGCGGCGCTGCGGGACCTCGCGCTGGAGCTGGCGGTGGTCGCCGACGGCATCGCGATCTCCCACTTCGGCGGCCCCGTGCCGGCGGTCGCCAAGCCCGACGGCTCACCGGTCACCGCAGCGGACCGGGAGATCGAGCGCGCGCTGCGCGAGGAGCTGGCGCGGGCCCGTCCGGACCACCTCGTGCTCGGCGAGGAGGAAGGCGGACGCGTCGACCCCGACGTCCCGACGTGGGTGATCGACCCGATCGACGGCACGAAGGGGTTCCTGCGCGGGCTGCCCGTGTTCGCCACGCTGATCGGGGTGCTGCTGCGGGGCGAGGTGATCGCCGCGGTCGCGAGCGCCCCGGCCCTGGCCGAGCGCTGGGACGCCTATCTCGGCGGCGGCGCCCGCCGCAACGGCGCCCCCGTCGGCGTGAGCGCGATCGCGACCCTGGCCGAGAGCCACGTGCTGCACGGCGGCCTGGACTGGTGGCGGCGCGTCGAAGGCGGCTGGGACGCGCTCGGCCGCCTGAGCGACGCGTCGTGGCGCACCCGCGGCTTCGGCGACTTCTGGATGCACCTGCTCGTCGCCGGCGGCACCGCCGAGGTCGCCGTCGAGCGCGACCTCAAGCTCTGGGACGTGGCCGCGATCGTCGGCATCCTGCGCGAAGCCGGTGGCCGCGCCACCGCCTGGGACGGCGGCGACCCGTTGACCTCCGACTCCCTCCTCTCGACCAACGGCCTGGTCCACCACGAGGTCCTCGCCTACCTCCCGGGCTGACCGCCAAGGCTCTCAGCGGAGGCGGCCCAGGTCCCCCTCGCACTCCAGGACGAAGTCGTCGGCGGCGGATTGGCGGTCGGGGAGCTTGGCGAGCTCGGAGAGTACGACCGCGCGGCGGCGCCCGACCGCCTCGAGCGTGGCTTTGGCGGTCGCGTCGATGGGGCGGCGGACCTTGCGGTCGATGGGCTCGCCGGCGTGGGTGAGGGCCTCGCTGAAGGAGTCCAGGCGGCGGGACTCGTCGCGCAGGTACTCCTCGTAGCGGCGGAGGGCGGTGGCCTCCTCGCGGGCACGCAGGAGCGTGAAGTACGCGGCCTCGTAGTCGGACCGTGCCGTCAAGAGCCGAGCTCTCGCAGCAGCACGGCGTCGGCGACGCAGGCCTTCTCCCAGTCACCGAGGTGCTGGGACTCGTCGATGGAGTGGATGCGGGCCGCGGGGTCGCCGACGCCGAGGAGGAGCGCGGCGCTGCCCGGGCCGAACGCCTCCAGCAGCGGCTCGACCAGCGGGATGGTGCCGCCGAGGCCCAGGAGCACGGGCGGCGTGCCGAAGCCGGCGGTCAGCGCCCGGTCGGCGGCGGCGTGCGCCGGATGATCGCCGGCGGACGAGAAGCCGCGGCCCGCGGCGCCGGGGGTGACCGTGATCTCCAGCCCCCACGGGGCGGAGGCGCGCAGGTGCGCGCAGAGCGCGTCGAGGATCACTGCGGGGTCCTGGGCCGGGGCGATGCGCAGCGACACGCGCGCCCGGGCGACCGGGACCAGGGCGTTCGCCGACCCCGCGATCGGTGGCGCGTCGATGCCGATCACGGTGAGGTTGGGCTCGTACCACAGGCGCTGGTTGATCGGCGTCGCGGGATCGCCGACCCAGCCGACGCCGGGCCGCATCCCCGCCTCGACGCGCAGACCGTCGGGGTCGTCGGGTGGCAGCGCCACCGGCGGGGCGACGACCCCTGCGCGCAGGGCCGGCACCGCGATCGACCCGTGCTCGTCGACCAGTCCGGACAGCAGGCGCAGCAGGCCCATGAGCGCGTCGGGCACCGCGCCGCCGAACACGCCGGAGTGCTGCGCGGCGTCCAGCGCGCGGACCTCGACGATGCAGTCGACCAGCCCGCGCAGGGAGATCGTGCGACCCGGAACGCCGACCGCCGCGTTGCTCGCGTCCATGACCACCGCGACGTCGGCCGCGAGCTCGGAGGCATAGCGCTCGAGGAAGAGCGGCAGGTGGCCGGAACCGATCTCCTCCTCGCCCTCGATCAGCACCTTGACGTTGACAGGCGGCGCGCCCGCGACGTCGCGCCAGGCCGCGACGGCCGCGACGTGGGTGAGGATCCCGGCCTTGTCGTCGGACGCGCCGCGCCCGTAGAGCCGCCCGTCGCGCTCGGTGGCCACGAAGGGGGGTG
Source organism: Euzebyaceae bacterium (assembly GCA_963829805.1). Classification (GTDB taxonomy): domain Bacteria; phylum Actinomycetota; class Nitriliruptoria; order Euzebyales; family Egibacteraceae; genus CAWHJR01. The sequence goes on along the minus strand of CAWHJR010000002.1, from coordinate 3,372,354 downwards.
ACGTCCACGCGGACTCGTCGCCGGGCGGTTGCACGTCGTGGTGGGCGTAGAGCAGCACGGTCGGGGCGTCGGCCGCCACGCGCAGCTCGGCGAAAGCCGCCGGGTGGGCGCCCGCGGCCTCGCCCAGGGCCGGTCCTCGGCCCCCGTCGTGGGGGACCTCGAGCAGCCGGGACCCGGCGAGCCCCGTGCGCTCCAGCAGCGTCGCCACCGCCTCGGCGCTGGCGCGCACCAGCGCGGGGTCGAAACCGGGCGCGCTGACGCTCGGGATGCCGATCAGCCGCTCCAGCTCCACGCGGTGCTCGGGCAGGCGCGCAGCGACCGCGCCGCGCAGCTCGTCATTCGTCGGCAAGCTCAAGCCCAACCTCCTCCACCGTAGTCTCAGGGCCCGTGCAGCCTTTCACGCATCCGCTGAACGTCCGCTACCTGGAGGTCGACCAGCAGGGTGTCGTGTTCAACAGCTGGTACCTGGCGTACTTCGACGACGCGATGACCGCGTTCCTGGAGCACCGCGGCGCGCCGTACGACCAGCTCATCGCGTCCGGTCACGACGTCATGCTCGTGCGCTCGGAGATCGACTGGCGTGCCGGCGTGCGCTGGAAGGACGAGGTCGCGGTCGCCGTCAGCACGTCGCGGATCGGCTCGACCAGCTTCTCCCTGGACTTCCAGGTGCTCCGAGCGGGGGAGCCGGTCGTCAACGGCCGGACCACCTACGTGAGCGTCACCACCGACACCTGGCAGAAGTCGCCGATCCCTCCGCACCTCCGCGTGGCTCTCGAGCCGGTGCTGCCCCTGTACGACGGAGCGGTGACGAACGGGGAGAGATAGTTGACATTGACGTCAATGTCAACTACCAATGGGGGGAGCGTTCCCCCCGAACAGCAGGAGTGACCTGACGTGCTCGACCTCGACGACCTGCGCATCGAGGACAACCCCGTGGACGACGGCCTCTTCGGGTCGCTCGCCCTGGCGGTCGCGCCCAGTGTCGGCCGGTTCCGGCCGGCCGTCGGCGCCGACGAGCTGGTCGCCCCTGGCCAGGTCCTGGGTCACGTCGTCGGCGGTGGCGGCCGCGCCGACGAGGTCCTCGCCCCCATCGCCGCGCAGGTCCGCGACCTGCTCGTCCGTCCCGGGCAGACCGTCGCGCTGGGCCAGGGCCTGGCGTGGCTGGAGCGTGTGGACCCCACCGGGATGGGGGCCTGAGGCCCTGGCGTGAACGAGAAGCGGTCGGCCGTCCTCTGCGGCCTTGGAGCCCACGTGCCCGAGAAGGTCGTCACCAACGACGACCTGTCGGCGGTGCTCGCGACGTCCGACGACTGGATCGTCGCGCGCACGGGCATCCGCGAGCGCCGCTACGTCGCGCCCGGCGAGACCGCCCTGCACCTCGGTGTCGAGGCCGGCCGCCGCGCGCTGAAGAGCGCGGGAAGCGACGACGTCGACGCCGTCGTGGTCGCGACCACCACCCCGGATCGGCGCTGCCCGGGCACCGGCCCGGAGCTCGCGTCGATGCTGGGCCTGCCGCAGGTCGCGGCCTTCGACGTCCAGGCCGTCTGCTCGGGCTTCCTCTACGGAGCAGCGACTGCCGCGGGCCTGATCGCCGCCGGGATCGCCGAGCGCGTCCTGCTGGTCGCGACCGAGGCGATCACGGGCTTCATCGACCCGCAGGACCGCAACACCGCGGTGATCTTCGGCGACGGGGCCGGCGCGGTGGTGCTGCGCGCCGGTGACCCGGACGAGCCGGGCGCGCTGGGCGCCTTCGACCTCGGCAGCGACGGCGCCGGCAGCGACCTCATCGCCGTCGAGACCGGCGGCTCCCGGGTCCCCCCGGTGGAGCGTGCGCCGCACCAGCGCGGCGACTTCCTCTTCATGGACGGGCGCGAGGTCTACCGCCGGGCGATCCCGGCGATGGTCGGCTCCTCGCGCAAGGTGCTGGCCAGCCGCGGCTGGGAGACCAACGACGTGGACCTGCTCATCGGCCACCAGGCCAACGAGCGCATCCTCGTGGCCGTCGGCGCGCGCCTGGACCTGCCGCCCGAGCGCTGCCTGGTCGCGATCGGGCGCGTCGGCAACACGGCCGCGGCGACGATCCCGCTCGCGATGGCGGACGCTCACGCCGACGGTTCGCTGCGGGCCGGCCACAAGGTCCTGCTGACCGCGTTCGGCGGCGGCCTGACCTGGGGGTCGACGACACTCGTCTGGCCGGAGCTGCCGGCCGCCTAGGCTCGCCTGCGTGCCCTTCCCGTCCTCCGCTACCCCTGCGCCCTGAAGGAGTCCCTGCTGTGAGCGACCCGCTGTACGACAAGATCGCGTCCCTGCTCTCCGACAAGTTCGGCGTCGACCAGGCCGACCTGTCGCCGAGCGCGACGTTCGAGGACCTCGACCTCGACTCGCTGGACCTCGTGGAGTTCGCGATGACGATCCAGGACGAGCTGGGTGTCGAGCTGACCGACGACGAGGCCGCCGACCTCGACACCCTCGACGACGCGGTGAAGCTGCTCGCGTCCAAGGGAGCGAGCGGCTAGGTATGGCTGCCCCTTCCGTCGCCGTCACCGGCCTCGGCCTCGTGACTCCCGCGGGGATCGGCGTCCAGGCGTCGTGGGAGCGCGTGGTGTCGGGTCAGTCGGCTGCGGCCAAGCACCCCGACCTGGCGGGGATGGACGTCGACTTCGCGTGCTGGGTGCCCGACTTCGACGTCACCGCCCAGCTGGGCGCCAAGGCCGCACGGCGCATGGACCGCTTCGTGCAGTTCGCGGTGGTGGCCGCCCGCGAGGCGATCGCGGACGCCGGCCTGGACCCCGAGACCTGGGACGGCGCGCGCATCGGCGTGGTCGTGGGCTGTGGCATGGGCGGTGGGCCGACGTGGGAGGCCCAGCACTCGGTGCTGCTGGAGCGCGGGCCCAACCGGGTCTCCGCGCTCTACATCCCGCTGGTGATCCCCAACATGGCGGCCGGCCAGATCGCCATCGAGTTCCACGCACGCGGCCCCAACCTGTGCACCGCGACCGCCTGCGCGTCGGGCGCGACCGCGATCGGCACGGCACTGGACCTGCTGCGCAACCGGCGGGCCGACATCGTGCTGGCCGGCGGCACCGAGGCCACCATCACCCAGCTGTCGATCGCCGGCTTCACGAACATGCGGGCGCTGTCGATGCGCGCCGACGCACCGGAGCGGGCCTCACGGCCCTTCGACCGCGACCGCGACGGGTTCGTCGCGGGCGAGGCGGCGGGCATGCTCGTCATGGAGCGCGCCGAGGATGCCAAGGCCCGCGGCGCGACCGTGCGCGCGCTCGTGGCGGGCTACGGCGCCAGCGGCGACGCCCACCACCAGACCGCGCCCGACCCCGAGGGCCGCGGCGCCACGCAGGCGATCCGCGACGCCCTCGCCGACGCCGGCCTCGCGCCCGACGACGTGACCCACGTCAACGCCCACGGCACTTCGACCCCGCTCAACGACAAGGGCGAGGCCGCCGCGATCCGCCGCGTGCTGCCCGAGGACGTCGCCGTGACCTCGACCAAGGGCGTCACCGGCCACACCCTCGGCGCCGCCGGCGCGATCGAGGCCGCGTTCACCGTCCTCACGCTGCAGCACGGCCTGATCCCGCCGACGGCCAACCTCGACAGCCAGGACCCCGAGATCGACCTCGACGTGGTCTCCAAGGAACCGCGCGAGTCCCCGGTCGCCGCCGCGATCTCCAACAGCTTCGGGTTCGGCGGCCACAACGCGGTCCTGGCCTTCACGAGGGCCTGAGTGAGCGCCGAGGTCGCCGAGACCCCGCGCGACCCCGCGCGGGAGCGCCTGCGCCTGCTGGTCGACGACGGCAGCTTCCTGGAGTTCGGGTCGCGCGCGCGCCACCACGTGCACGCGTTCGGGATGCAGGCCAAGCGGCCCGAGGGCGACGGTGTCGTCACGGGAACCGCGCTGGTCGACGGCCGGCCGGTCGCGCTCTTCTCCCAGGACCCGACGTCGCTGGGCGGGTCGCTGGGCGAGGTCCACGCCGCCAAGATCGCCGAGACCCTGGACCGCGCGGCACGCGGGCGCATGCCGTCGGTCGGCCTGTTGGACTCCGGTGGGGCGCGCATCCAGGAGGGCGTCGCCGCGCTGGACGGGTACGGCTCGATCTTCTTCCGCAACGTGGCGCTGTCGGGCCGCGTCCCGCAGGTCTCGGTGGTGCTGGGGCCGTGCGCCGGCGGCGCCGTGTACTCGCCGGCGCTCACCGACGTCGTGATCATGGCGCGCGATCGCGCCCACATGTTCGTCACCGGCCCGAGGGTCGTGAAGGCGGTGACGTTCGAGGACGTCTCGCTGGCGGACCTCGGGGGCGCGGACGTGCACGGGACGGCGTCCGGCGTGGCGCACCTGGTGGCCGACGACGCGCCGGCCGCGCTCGAGCTGGCACGCCGCGTGCTGTCGTACCTGCCCTCGTCGTGCGACGACGCACCGCCGGTCACGGAGCCGGGTGAGCCGCTGCCGCTGCCGCTCGTCCCGACCGACTTCCGCCAGCCCTACGACGTGCGCGGGGTGATCGGCGGGGTGGTCGACGCGGGCTCGTTCCTCGAGCTGTCGTCGGCGTTCGCGCGCAACGTGGTGCTCGGGTTCGCCCGGGTCGAGGGCCGGTCGGTCGGCGTGGTCGCCAACCAGCCGCAGGTGCCTGGCGGGGTGCCTCGACATCGCGGCGTCGGAGAAGGCCGCGCGCTTCGTGCGCCTGTGCGACGCGTTCGGGCTGCCGCTCGTCGTGCTGGTCGACGTGCCCGGGTTCCTGCCCGGCACCGGCCAGGAGGCCGGCGGCATCATCCGCAAGGGCGCCAAGCTGCTCTACGCGTTCGCGGAGGCGACGGTGCCGCGCGTCACGGTCGTGCTGCGCAAGGCGTTCGGCGGCGCGTACATCGTGATGAACAGCCGCTCCCTCGGTGCGGACGCGGTGTTCGCGTGGCCCGGCGCGGAGCTCGCGGTGATGGGCGCCGACGGCGCGATCGACGTGATCTACCGGCGCGAGCTGCGAGGCCGACCCCGGCGTCACGGCCTGCCCTGTTGCAGCGCTACCGCGACGAGGCCCTGCGCCCTGAGGTCCCCGCCGAGCGGCTCTCGGTCGACGAGATCATCGACCCGGCCGAGACCCGCGCCGCGGTCGCGGGCACGCTGCGGTCCCTGCGTGGCGCGCGCCGGCCCGGCTACCGCCACGACAACCTCCCGCAGTAGGAGGGCCCGCGACCATGGCACTGCTCGACGGCAAGCGCGTGCTCGTGACCGGCGTGCTCACGGAGGCGTCGATCGCCTTCGCGGTGGCGCGACTGGCGCAGGCCGAGGGCGCCGAGGTCCTGCTCACCGGCTTCGGGCGCGGCCTGAGCCTGACGCAGCGGCTGGCCAAGCGGCTGGGACCGCCGCCCGAGGTCCTGGAGCTCGACGTCACCAACGCCGCGCAGGTCGAGGCGGCCGCTGCGGCGGTGGCGGAGCGCTGGGACGCGGTCGACGGCATCGTGCACGCCATCGGGTTCGCCCCCGCCTCGGCGCTGGGCGGCAACTTCCTGACCACGCCGTGGGAGGACGTCGCCACCGCGGTGCACGTGTCGACCTACTCGCTGGCAGCGCTCGGGCGGGAGTTCGCGCCGCTCCTGGCGAAGTCCGGCGGCGGCGCGATCGTCGGCCTGGACTTCGATGCCACCGTGGCGTGGCCCGCGCTACGACTGGATGGGCGTCGCCAAGGCGGGGCTGGAGTCGTGCTGCCGCTACCTTGCCCGCGAGCTGGGCGGGCAGGGGACACGCGTGAACCTCGTCGCGGCCGGGCCGCTGCGCACGATGGCGGCCAAGTCGATCGAGGGGTTCTCGTCGTTCGAGGACGTCTGGGGCGAGCGCGCCCCCCTCGGCTGGGACGTCCGCAACCCCGAGCCCGTGGCCCGCGTCGTGTGCGCGCTGCTCTCGGATTGGATGCCCGCCGTCACGGGCGAGATCGTGCACTGCGACGGCGGCACCCACGCAGTCGGCGCATAGTCGACGCGTGCCAGGCTGGGCGGGGTGACGCGGTACCTGGAGGGGAGTCGGTTCCCGGATCCGCGGGAGGCACCGGAGGATGAGCCGCTGGCGGTCGGGGGGGACCTGGAGCCCGCGACCCTGCTGGACGCCTACTCGCACGGGATCTTCCCGTGGCCGTCAGGTGGGGTGCTGTGGTGGTGGTCGCCGGACCCGCGCGCGGTGGTCCCGCTGGACGCGGTGCACGTGTCGCGCAGCCTGAGCAGGACCCTGCGTTCGGGGCGTTTCACCACCACGGTCGACCAGGCGTTCCCGGCGGTGATGGCGGCGTGCGCGCGGCGCCCGGGTGAGGGCACGTGGATCACGGGGCGCATGCGGCGCGCGTACGAGCGCCTCCACGGCCTGGGCCACGCGCACTCCGTGGAGGTGTGGCAGGACGACGCGCTGGTCGGCGGCCTCTACGGGGTCACGGTCGGGGCGGCCTTCATGGGCGAGTCGATGTTCCACCGCGTGAGCGACGCCTCCAAGGTTGCGCTCGTGGCGCTGGCGGCCCACCTGCGCGACCGCGGTTTCGTGCTGCTGGACGCCCAGCTGCCCACCCCGCACCTGATGTCGCTGGGCGCAGTCGAGTGGCCGCGCGAGCGCTACCTGGAGGTGCTGGCCGTCGCGGTGGCCACGGAGGCCACGTTCTGAGGCCTGCTAATCAGCGCCGAACAGCAGCGCCGTGCCACCGAACAACAGCGGCAGGAGCACGAAGAGCACGAGCGTTGCCACGCCGATGAAGCCCAGCACGATGCCGGCGATGGCCATCCCGTCGCCCGTCTGCGCACCGCCCGACGCCTTGATCTGGCTGCGGGCGACGAAGCCGAACACGACCGCCAGGATCGAGCCGACCCAGTAGACCCAGACGATCCCCAGGACCAGCGACGCGACCGCCATGCCGTTGGTGCGCGGCGGGGGCGGCCCGTAGCCGTAGGGCGGTGGCTGGTACGGCCCGTAGGCGCCGTAGGGTTGCGGCGCGTACCCCGGAGGAGGCTGGGGTTGGGGCGGGTACGCCGGCGGTGCCTGGGGCTGCGGCACGGGGGCGTAGGGCGGGAAGGGCGGATCGGCGGGCCTGGGCCAGGTCTCGCCGCCGGCCCAGCCGCCGTCGCTCACGCGCGACGCCTACTTCGCGACGAGCCGCTCCGCGAAGTCACCGGCCACAGGCAGCTTCACGTGCTTGCCCTGACCGGCCTGGATCGCGCAGTAGATCATCGCCACCCAGATCGCCACGATCACCAGCCAGCTCAGCAGCGACAGGATGGTGTAGAAGCCGAAGCCGCCGCCGCTCAGGATCGACGGTGCGAAGACGAGGCCGAGGATGAAGAGCACCAGATAGACGACGAAGCCCGCGCCGGAGACCACCAGGGACTGGGCACCGTGGTACCGGGCCTCGCGGTCCTTGGAGCCGAAGAACACGATCAGGCCGCCGATCCACCACAGCAGGTAGGCGATCCAGCCCGCGGTCGGCATCGTGAGCCCACCGCTCTGACCAGCGCCCGGAGCCCCGTACGGCGGCTGACCGTAGGGTTGCGGCTGCTGGCCGTAGGGCATGGGCTGCTGGCCGTAGGGCATCGGCTGCTGGCCGTAGCCCGGGGGCGCACCCGGAGGGGGCTGGCCGTAGCCGGGTGGCGCTCCTGGCGGCGGTTGGCCGTAGCCGGGGGGCGGCCCTTGGGGCAGGCGGGCCTCCATAGCCAGGCGGGGGGCCGACAGGGCCGGGTGGCGGGCCCGGGGGAGGTCCGCCGTAGCCCGGCGGGGGACCCGGGGGCGCGCCGGGCGGGGGGCCGCCGTAGCCCGGCGGCGGGCCGGCCGGGCCTGGTGGCGGGCCAGGGGGAGGGCCAGGGGGAGGACCGGCGGGGGGCGGCCCGCCATAGCCCGGCGGGGGGCCGCCGTACCCGGGTGGCGGGCCGGCCGGCGGGCCGCCGGGGCCTGGCGGAGGCGGGTACTGGTCGCTCACCGGTGCGTCTCCCTCGAGTGCGAGCCTGCCCACAGCAGGCAGCCGCGGACTGCTGCGGTAGTGCGCCACGCTAGCGGATCGGTCGCGCTGATCCCAGCAGCGTGAACGGGTTGTCGTGGTCTCAGCGCCGCAGCGGCAGCCCCGGATCGACGTCCACGCCGAGCACGTAGGGCACGTCGTCCCACAGGTAGCGCGCTGCGTCGGAGCCATCGGCCTTGGGCCGTGCCAGCGTCAGATCGGCGTTGACCAGCACGACGCTGACCCGTTCGGCGCCCGCGAGTCCGCCCAGCGCGACCTGGGCCTGCCCGTCCCACAGCGTGGCGTCGACCTCGCTGCGCACGTCGCCGTCGACGACCGCGACGAGGGCCAGCCCGCCCGCGACGTAGCGCGGCCCGCGCACGGTCACCTTGGTGGACTCGGAGGGCGGGAGGTCGGCGACCATGTACGCGGTGTGGTCGAGATCGACGCTGCGGATCTCGCCTTGGGCGAGGGGGGCCTCCCGCGCGACCTCGGGGTACTCGCCCACGTCGTCCGGAAAGCCGCCGACCTGCCACCCCGTGGTCGCAGCGGCGAAGGCCGCGAACTCCTCGGCGAACGTCGTGCCGTGGTGCGCCAGCGCCGCGTCGTAGCCGGCCAGCGCGTGGTCGCGGAAGCGCGTCGCGGCCTTCCACGACGTGCGCACGATCGCGTCGCCGTAGCGGTCGGCCAGCCACAGGTTCCAGACGTACGCGCCGTACGCGCGGTCGAACCCGCCGCTGCCGGATTCGAAGTCGGTGAGGGGCAGGCCCGGCAGCGCCGCGAAGTCCTCCAAGTAGACGCTGCGTGCGTCCTGCTCGGGATACAGGGCCTGCTCCAGCCAGACGCCGGTGGCTTCGAAGGCCCAGCTCTCCAACCAGGGCGCGGTCGCGAAGTGCGACAGGTGGCCGAGCTCGTGCGCCAGGGTGGCCCGCAAGGCGACGCTCCGGCTCCACGCCGTACCCCGCGAAGTCGTTGTCGAGGACCACGTAGCCCGGCGCGGCCCGGCAGCTCGGGCACTCGTCGGGATCGGTGTTGGCGTAGCCGAAGGGCGCGTCCGGATCCTCCTCAGGGCCGGGGAGGTCCAGCAGGTACAGGTCCGTGCGAGGGCTGCCGTCGATCTCGCGGTCCGGTACGGGAGCGGGCCAGCCGAGCCGCACGAGGCCGGAGCGGACCTCCTCGGCGACCTCCGCGACCACCTGGGCCTGGTCCGTGGTGGCGTGGTCGCTGGTTCCCGGCGCGACGTGGACCGTGAAGTGCGGGCTGTCGACCGACACGACGGCGGACGTGTCGGCGAACGCCTCCGACGAGGCTTCGGCGCCGGCAGTGGGTCGCCCGGCGTGCTCGGGGTCGTTCTGCGCGGCGGTCGGCGTCGCGGAGGCCAGGGCGGCGAGCATCGCCAGCGCGGCCACCGTCCGCAGGGTCATGGTGTGCGGCAGCGGCGGAATGGGGATGACGAGGGGCGACGGAACGACGTTCGAGCGAAAGGCAGCACCGTGACCATCGGCGGCGGCATCGCCCTCATCATCATCGGGGCCATCCTGACCTACGCGGTCGACTTCGACATCCAAGGCCTCGACATCGGCGTGATCGGCGTGATCCTCATGATCGGCGGCGCGATCGGCCTTGTGTTCGGCCTGATCTGGGCGGCCTCGGCCCGGCGCCGCGCGGTGGTCGACTACCCCGCCGGCACCGTCGTGGAGCGCCCGGTCCGCCGGACGGAGGTCGTCGACTACTGAGCGACCCCTACATCACACCCGGCCGGCGCCCCGATCACGGGGCGTCGGCCGCTGCCGTGTTGGCGAGCGTGGCCGCCGCGGTCATGGCGCTCGGAGCGGTGACCCTGGCCCTGACCGACCGCCCAGTTGACGCCGTGCCAGCGTCCCCCGGCGGTACTGCCCCCGCGCTGGAGTCGCCCACCACGGCGTCGGCAGCGCCCGCCCCGCCGCTCGTGCCGACCGACGCGGACCCGGATGCACCCCCGGCGCCGCAGCTCACCTTGACGCCGACCGCCGAACCCGCCGCGCCGACCTCTGCGCCGCCGCCCGCCCCGGACCCGCTGGCGCCCGTTCTGGCGGCCGGCGACCTCGCGGCCGTCAGCGCTGCGTTGGAGGCCGTCGACCCCGCTGCTGTCGGCCCCCGCTCCGCTGACCTGCAGCAGGCACTGGACGACCTCGACGACGAGCCTGGCCGGGGGAGCTGCGCCGCCTGGCGGTGCGGGTCGGCCGCTGGCTGGACCGCGGAGAGCTCGCTGAACCCGTCGGCAGCCACGTGCTCAGCCTCGTGGCGGAGCTCGCCGAGCAGTCGGACGAGGACGAGGACGACTAGTAGTCGATCCCCTTCTTCGCGAGCACCCCCGTGTCGTAGGCGTGCTTGACCTTGCGCATCTCGGTGACCGTGTCTGCGACGTCGATCAGCGCCTGCGGGGCGTCGCGGCCCGTGAGGACCACGTTGACCTTCGCGGGCCGCCCGCTGATCGCGGCGACGACCTCGTCGGTGTCGATCCAGCCCCAGTTCATCGGGTAGGTGATCTCGTCGAGCACCACGAGCCGGTGCTCGCCGGCCGCGAGCAGCTCGCGTGCCGTGCGCCAGGCCTCCTGGGCGACCGCGGCGTCCTCGGAGAGGTCGGCGGAGTCCCAGGTGAAGCCCTCGCCGATCGCGTGCCACTCGACGCCCAGGCGCTCGCGCGCGACCTCCTCCTCGCCGGTGCCCCAGTCGCCCGACTTCAGGAACTGCACGACGGCCACCCGCCACCCGCGGGCGACGCCGCGCAGCACGACGCCGAACGCGGCGGTCGACTTGCCCTTGCCGTCCCCGGTGTTGACCAGCACGACCGAGTCGACGTGGCGCGTCGGCGGCTTGACGTGCTCGGTGGGGATGACCGTGGGGTCGCTCATGAGGCGCCTAGACCTCGAAGCTGGAGTCGGCGATCGTCACCACACCCTCCCGACCGTTGAGCACGTCGGCAACTGCCCTGACCTCCGCCGGCGGTGGCCGCGACGGTCATGTCGACCAGCGTGTGCGGCCCCAGCTCGCGCAGGTCCACGCGCTCCACCAGTGCGCCCGTGCGGCGCACCTCCTCCGCGGCCTTGGCGGCCATGTGGATGTCGTCTGACCACGAGCTGCACCAGGCGGGTCTGCCGGGCCTCGCGGCCGACGAGCTTCCTGAACACCCAGTGCGTGGGCCACAGGATGAACAGCACCGCCGCGGCCAGGGTGATCGCGAGCGCGCGCTCGCCCATCCCGCTCACCAGGCCGATCGCGGCGGCGGCGAAGGCGGCGGCAGCCGTGGTGAGGCCGCGCACGCGGCCGCCAGCCGCCCAGATGATCCCGGCGCCGATGAACCCGATCCCCGTCACGGTCTGGGAGGCGATGCGCGACCCGTCGTTGCCCGCGGAGGTCTCCGCGGCCAGCACCGACAGGTACCCCAGCGCGGCGCACGTGACCGCCACGAGCACGTTCGTCCGCAGCCCGGCCTCCTTGCCGCGCAGCTCGCGGTCGACGGCGAGCGGCAGCGTCAGAACCAGAGCCAGGCCCAACCGCTGGAACGCTTCCCAGTAGTCCACGCTCAACCTCCTCGCTGGTCGCGCTCAGGCGGCCAGCAGTGCGGCGGCCCCCTCGGGGAGTCGGCCCGCGGCCAGACGCGCCTCCGCAGACGCGCGGGCCTGGTCGCGGATGGCCTTGGCGTGCCGTGGGCTCAACGCGTTCATGCCGAGCACCGCGAGATCGGGTGCGGTCGGCTGGAACGTCACCACGGGCACCCCCGCGCGCTGCAGCGGCGCGAGCTCGCGCGCGAGCAGCCTGGCGAAGGTGCCCCGCGCCGCCAGCGCCGCGCGCGGGCCGTACGCGCCGCGCGCGACCGACATCGGCGAGGACACCACCACGAGGTCGAGCTCGACGTCACGCACCAGGTCGGCGTTGGTGGGGGAGTGCACCCCGCCGTCCACGTAGCGCACGCCGTCGATGACGACCGGCCGGAACCACGACGGCACGGCACACGACGCCGTCACCGCGGTCGCGGGATCGGTCCGCGGTGACGCGTCGCGGCCGAGCACGACGCGCCGGCCGTCGTGCAGCGACACGGCGGTGAGCCACAGCGGCCGGTCCGGCCAGCGCTGGCCCAGCGCTTCCCGCACCCCGCCGGCGAGGTCGTCGAGCCCACGCCGTCCCCGCCGGCAGCGCGGCGGCGAGGAGCGTCCCCGGCCGCACCCGCCACGGTTGCGTCAGCGCCCGGCCGAGCAGCGCGGGGGCGGCCATGCCGCGCCCGCGGGCCGCGGTCCCCTCCCCGTCCGGCCGCGGGCCCTCAGCGGCCGGGGATCCGGCGGGCCGCGGGCGACCCATGTCGGCGGGCGCGACCCCCCCGCGCAGCAGCGCGCCGATCATCGCGCCCGCGCTGGTCCCGACGATCACGTCCGCGCTGCGCGGGTCCCAGCCGTGCGCGTGCAGGGCCGCCAGCACGCCGGCATGGAAGGCCATGCCGGTGAACCCGCCCGCACCCAGCACCAACCCGACGCGCGCCATCGCGACCGAATCCTACGGGCGGCTCCCTGCACTCTCAGCAGGAGCCGACCGCGGCGCCCTGATCCGGGCCGTCAGGCGCGGTGGACGCTGAGCGCGTAGTCCGCATCCGCGGTCCAGGGGTCGGCGTCCCAGGTGGCGTAGCGGGCCTCGAGGGTGAGGCCGGCAGCGCCCGCGTCGCGGTCCAGGTCGGTGACGCCGTAGCCGCCGCGGCGCAAGGAGAAGCCGGTGACGAGTGCGCCCCCGGGCGCGAGGTGGGCCGCGCTGCGTGCGACCACCGCGGGCTGGGCGCCCTGGTCGACGAAGAGCAGGACGTTCCCGGCGAGCACGACCACGTCGAAGGTGCGGCCGAGGTCCAACGCCGCCAGGTCCGCCTCCACCCATCCGAGGTCCGGCGCGCGGCTGCGCGCCGTCGCGAGCATCGCCGCGTCGACGTCGACGCCGACGACCTCGACGCCCCGGCGGGAGAGCTCGATCGCGACGCGCCCGGTCCCGCACCCGGCGTCCAGCACCGAGCGCGGCGCCAGGCGCAGGACGAACGCGGCCTCGCCGTGCACGTCGTGGCCCTGCGCCGCCAGGGCGTCGAACTGCGCCTGGTACGCGTCGCCGCTGGGGAACGGCCGATCGCTCACGCGCCGACCGCCGTCGGGTCGGGGACGTGCGCGGGCATCCGGCGCAGCGCCGCGATCGCGACGGCCAAGGCAGCCGCCATCGCGAGGGTGATCGGCCCGTAGGCCGCGATACCGGCCGCCTCGAGGATCACGCCGGCCAGCGCGGGACCCGCGGCGGCGCCCACCCCGGCGGCCGCGGCCTGCCAGCCGACCGCTGCGGTGGCGCGCTCGCTGCCGACCCGCTCGGGCGTCAGCAGCATCAGCAGGGGGAACACGACCGAGAGCGCGAGCCCCGCCACCAGCAGGCCCAACGGGGCGATCGGACCGCCCAGCCACAGCAGCAGCGCGCCGCCGGTCACGCCCACGACGCTCAGGCCGAGCAGGCGCCCGGTCGCGACGCGGTGCCCGGTGATCCCCAACCAGAAGCGCCCAGCGGTGAGGCCGACCCAGTACACGCCGACCCAGACCGACGCCGCGAGCGCGCCCAGCCCGCGGTGCTCGGTCAGCGACGTGAAGGCCCACTGGCCCACGGTCAACTCGAGGCTGACGTAGACGAAGAAGGTCAGGCAGGGCAGCAGCAGGCCGCGCGGCGAGCCCATGGCGACCTGCGGCGGCGCCTCGCCCATCGCCCGTCCGCGCAGCACCAGCGCCAGCAGCAGGCTGGCGAGCGCGAAGAGCGCGTAGGCGGGGCGCCAGCCGGCGCCGCTCGCGAGCGCCACCCCCGCGACCACGGGTCCGATCGCCGCACCGACCCCGTAGCCGGCGTGCAGCAGGCCCATCAGCCGCGCGTCGCTGCGCAGCGCCACGGCGGCGTTGAAGCCGGCGTCCATCCCGCCGGCCCCCGCCCCGGCCAGCAGCGCTCCGACGAGCACCGCCGGCCAGGCCGGCCCCGCCGCGATGAGCGCCAGCCCCGCGGCCGACGTCAGGGTGGCGCGCATCACGAGCCCCTCGACGCCCCACCGGGCCGCCAGCCGCCCCGTGCTGGTGGCGACCGCCAGGTACCCGACCGCCTGCACAGCGAGGAACATCCCGAGGTCCGCCAACGGCCGGTCGAGCTCCGCCCGCATGCCCCCCCAGGTCACACCGTGCCCGAAGTCCGGCAGCCCAAGGACCACGAAGGCGACGGCGAAGACCGCGGTGGCCGCCTGGCGCCTCGTCACCCGGCCACGCTACCGACTGCGCCGTTGCCGCCGGGCAGCACCGGCCGCCGCCTTCTGCGGGCGTGGGACGATGGCCCTCGTGGAGACGGCGCGGGTCGACCGCTGGGTGTGGGCGGTGCGCCTGTACCCGACGCGCTCCGCCGCGACGGCGGCGTGTCGAGCCGGCCACGTCCAAGTCAACGGCGCGCGGGCGAAGCCAGCGACTCCACTGCGCGTCGGCGACACCGTGCGAGCCCGCGTCGCGGACCGCGAACGCGTCGTCGAGGTCGTCGCGCTCATCGACGCGCGCGTCGGCGCCCAGGTCGCGTCCACCTGCCTGGTCGACCGCAGCCCGCCAGCCCCGCCCCGCGAGGAACGCGCGCCGGCCGGGGTCCGCGACCGCGGGGCCGGGCGGCCCAGCAAGAAGGAGCGCCGCCAGCTCGACCGCGCGCGTGGCCGCGGCTGACGCGCTGTGCCGTCTCGGCGGCAGCCCTGACCGCTCCGGTACAGTGCGCTACGCCCCACGGATTGGCGGACAGGGGGTGGGGATGTGAACTCGTGCGTGGCGGATCGCAGATGACCGAGCTCCCGTGCCCGAGCTGTGCGACACCCAACCCGGTGGCGGCCAAGTTCTGTGGCGAGTGCGGCTTCAAGCTGGCCGCTGCCGCTCCTGGGGCACCCGCGACCGGCGTGTCCGCCGACGCGCTGCGCCGGCTCATCCCGCCGCAGCTGCTGGGCAAGCTGGAGCAGGCCCGCTCCGGCGCCGCCATGCGGGGCGAGCGCCGCACCGTGACGATGCTGTTCTGCGACGTCACGGGGTCCACAGCCGCCGCCGAGCACCTGGATCCCGAGGACTGGGCTGACATCATCAACGGCGCGTTCAGCCTCATGATCGCGCCCGTCTACCGCTACGAGGGGACGATCGCCCGCCTGATGGGCGACGCGATCCTGGCGTTCTTCGGCGCGCCCATCGCCCATGAGGACGACCCGCAGCGCGCCATCCTCGCCGGCCTCGACATCGTCGCCGCGACGCGTCCGTACCGCGCCGAGATGAAGCAGCGCTGGGACATCGACTTCGACGTGAGGGTCGGCATCAACACCGGGCTGGTGGTCGTCGGCGAGGTCGGGTCCGACCTGCGCGTCGAGTACACCGCCCTCGGGGACGCCGTGAACCTGGCCGCCCGCATGGAGCAGACCGCCGATCCCGGGACGGTGCGCATCGCGCCCGACACCTACCGCCTCGTGGCGCCGCTGTTCGACGTCGAGGCCATCGGTCCGGTCGAGGTGAAGGGCCGGGCCGACCCGGTGCCGGTCTACCGGGTCCTCGGCGCGAAGGCCGATCCCGGCCGGCTGCGCGGCATCGAGGGCCTGCACTCGCCGCTGGTCGGCCGCGACGGCGACCTCGCGACGCTGCGCTCGGCGGTCGACACGGTGGTGGCCGGGGCAGGCGGTCTGTGCTCGGTGATGGGCGAGGCGGGCCTCGGCAAGTCGCGGCTGGTCACGGAGGTCAAGGAGCAAGTCGACGGGGACGTGCAGTGGTTCGAGGGGCGGGCGTACTCCTACGAGACGCAGACCCCGTACGCGCCGTTCCTGCGCCTGCTCGCGGCCTGCACCGGCGTCCACAGCGAGGACGACGAGTCGACTGCGGCGACCCGGGTGCGCGACCGGGCCACCGAGTCGCTGGGGGCGCGGGCGCCGGAGGTCGTGCCCTACCTCCTCACGCTGCTGAAGCTCCCGGTCGCCGACGCGGAGCGCGAGCTCGTCGCGTTCGTCGACCCGCCCCTGCTGCGCGAGCGCATCGTGGGCGCGCTGCTCGAGTACCTCTCGGCGCTCTCCGCACGGGCGCCCCTCGTGGTCGTTCTGGAGGACCTGCACTGGGCGGACCCGACGTCCGTCGACCTCCTCGGCCGCCTCCTGCCGCTGGTCGAGCGCTCGCCGCTGCTGCTCGTCGCGGTTTACCGCCCTGGCGCGGAGGGCGCCGCAGGCGACTTCCACCAGCGCGCCACGGGGGAGTTCGCGGCCCGCCACACCGCCGTCGAGCTGCGGCCCCTCGACGAGGGGCAGAGCCGCCTGCTGGTGGCGAACCTGCTGGAGATCGAGGGCCTGCCCGAGCGCATCCGCCAGCTGATCCTCGACAAGTCCGAGGGCAACCCCTTCTTCGTCGAGGAGGTCATCCGGTCACTGCTCGACGCCGGCGTGGTGGTGCGGGACGGGCCCTACTGGAAAGCGACCCGGGAGATCGAGGACCTGGCAGTGCCCGACACGCTCGTGTCGGTGCTCACGACCCGGCTGGACCTGTTGGACGACGAGACCAAGCTGGTGGCGTGCACCGCCGCCGTCGTCGGGCGCTCCTTCGACGCCGACACGGTGGCGGCCATCGCGGAGGGCGGGCCCGACGTCCGCGCCGCCCTGGAGACGTTGCAGCACCGCGGCCTCGTGCGCGAGACCGGCGCGAGGACGTTCGCGTTCAAGCACGCCCTCACGCAGCAGACGGCCTACGAGGCCTCCCTGCTGAGTGCGCGGCGGTCCCTGCACCGGCGTCTCGGCGAGCGCATCGAGGCGACCGAACCGGAGCGGGTGTTCGAACTCGCCCGCCACTTCGTCGAGGCGCGCGAGCACGCGCGGGCCCTGCCCCATCTCGTCGCGGCCGGCCGTCAGGCCGCGCAGTCCTTCTCACTGACGGAGGCCATCGGGTACTTCCGCAAGGCGGTCGAGCTGTTCGGCGCCGACGACGACGTCGAGCTCGCCAAGCAGGCCTACGAGGGGCTGATCGAGTGCCTCGGCTTCACCGCCGACCCGGGACTCATGGACGTGCTCGCCGATGCCGTCGCGCTGGCGGACGCTCGCGCCCACGTGCCGACGAAGGTGATGGCGCTGAACAAGCAGGCGCTCTTCATGCTGCTGGGGACGGGTGACACCGACACCGCCACCGTGTTGCTGGAGGAGTCGCAGGAGCAGGCCCAGCGGGCCGGAGACCTCGCCGGGCTGGCCGAGATGCACACCACCTACTGCATGCTCAACGTGTGCGCCGGCAAGCTCGACAAGGCCAACGCGCATCTCGCCGAGGCGATCAACGTGGGTGTCGAGCTCGGCTCGGACATGGCGCAGGCCTTCGCGCGCACCCACCACGCGCACACGCTGCTCTACCTCACGAAGTTCGACGAGGCGGCGGTCGCGATCGACCGTGCCATCGCGTTCGCCGAGGGGTCAGGGCAGCTGCCGTTCCTCGCGGAGCTCAAGAGCGACGTCTCCTCGACGCTGCTGCTCCATCGCGGCGACTTGCCCGCCGCACGCCGGAGCGCCGTGGAGGGCCTTGAGCTGGCCCAGCGCATCGGATCGCTGCAGAACGCCTGCAAGGCCGCGCTGTCTGCGGCCACGTACGCCACCGCGATGGGCGAGTGGGAGGCCGCACGCGAGGAGGCCAGGCTCGCGTTCGAGGTCGCCGGGCAGATGGGGATGGCGTTCTTCCAGGTGCCGGTGGCGGCTTGCCTGGCCGTGGCCACCCACGCGCTCGACCCCGGCGACACGGACACGATCGCGCACTACGAGCGGACCTGCCTGGAGCTGTTCGAGCGACCCATCGGCCGCTCCTTCGACGCGGTGGCGCTGGGCGACCTCGGATTCCTGGCTCTGGACCGTGGTGACGCTGGCACTGGCGGCCGACCGGTTCGAGGAGGCGCTGGGCTCGTGCTGCGCCCTCGGTGGACTGCTCAGGCCGATGCTGCTCGCGGGACGTGCGCTCGCGGTACTTGGGCGGCGGCGACCTGGACGCTGCTGCGGCCGACGTGGCCGAGGCGGCCGGCGATGTCGATGCCAAGCGGATGGAGAACTTCCGCCCGCTCGTGGCCCTCGCCGGAGCGCACGTCGACCGCGCGCGCGGCAACGTCGAGGCAGCGCTGACGAAGGCCCGGGGTGGCCTGTCACAGGCCGAGGCGATGACCATGCGCCAGCTCGCGACCCAGCTGGCCGACACCGCCGCCGCGTTGCTGCGCGACCTCGGTCGCGACGCCGAGGCCGCCACCATGCAGGCCCGCGCCTGCGCGACCATAGAGGCCATGGCCGCCCTCATCACCGACCCGGAGCGGCGCGAGACCTACCGCCGCCACGCGCTGGCCCGGCTCGGAACCGCCGCGGTGCTGCGACCCGCCAACGCCGAGGCACGGCTCGGGGTCAGCGTCACCTCGACCCAGCGGCGCCGCCACCCGGGCGCCGATGCCCAGGAGCCGGCCGGACCGGGGGAAGCGCTCCAGGTAGAGGTCGGCAGCCGCCGCGTAGGCGGCGCCGTCGCGGTCGCGAGCAGTACGCGGCCGTCCGCTCGGTGCCAGTGCCCGGCGACGCAAACCCGCAGGGGGGCGCCTCCCTCGAGGTTGCGCCACCAGCTCTTGGACGTGGCCTGGCCGGGTGCGACCACCAGAACCTCGCCCCGGCCGGCGAACTGCACCGGGAAGGTGATCTCCCGCCTGGTGCGCCGCCCGCGCACGGCGAGGACCACGAGCGAACCGCTCATCAGTCGGTGCGCGCGCGACGTCAGCACACGGCGCAGCACGCGGTTCACCACCGGCCCGTCGGTGGCCACCGCCAGCGCCGCGATCCCGCTGAGCGCCGCCAGGACGAAGAACGCGGCCACCACGCCCCCTTGTCCCGCGTCCGCGTAGTAGCCCGCGCTCGCGATCGTGGAGTAGGCCAGCGCCCCCAGCGCGAACGCGGCAGCGATGCGCGCGCCAAGTCCCGACCCGCGCAGCAGCGCCGCAGCCCCCGCAACAAGCGCACCGCCGTCAGCAACTTCACCGCCAGGTGGAACCAGATCTCGCGCTCTCCAGCGGCGATCTCTGGGACTTCCCCCTGCACGAGCAGGACGGCCCACAGCCCGGCCATCGCTCCACCGATCACGATCATCATCCAGGCGGCCGCACGCGGACGGTGCCGGTTCATGCCAGAGGTTTTCGCGACCATGATCAGCCTCCTTCGGCGGCCACCTTCCCCTCGATCCTGCGCCGCCGGCTCTGGCCGCGACAGGGTCGAACGCACCCCAGCCACAGGCCGGTCGGCCGGTCGCCGGCGGTCATCGCGCGTTGCCCGCTGCCCGACGTCCCACTGGTGGTGCTCATCCGCGGGGCGCAACTGCGACCGTCCGAGCGCGACCGCGTGGAGGCCGCCCAGGCCGCCCACGGCCGCCTGGCCGCGCTCTCCCCCCGGGGCCGCCTCCGGGTCGTCCCCGAGGCCGGCCCCCTTCATGATCGCCCAACCCCCTCGACCGCGACGCCGACGCCATCCTCGACGTCGTCGACGGGCCTACCCGGACTATGAGGTGTGTCCCGAGGCCCCCCAGGCCGGCTGTGGGCAGGTCAACCTTCCGTCTTGCCACCGACGGCCGCCGCCTGAACGGTCCGCAAATCGTCGACCAACGGCGAGGGCCACCGACTCGCCGATCGCCGTGCCAATGAGCAACCCGACGATGACGTCGCCGGGGTAGTGAACACCTGTGTGGACGCGGGAGTAGCCGACGAAGTACGCAAGCGCCCGCAGCAAGCCGCGACGGCGGGCATCGTCGGCGCCACTGCCTCGGTGAAGGCAAACGCGGACGCAGCGTGACCGGACAGGGAAGACGGCGACGTCGGCATAGGCACGCGACGCGCTTCCGGCACGTGTGCGGCTATCCGATCGGGCCGGGCACGCCGCCACGCCAGTTTGATTGGAAGGTTGACGACAACCGAGTTCAGGCCAATCGCCGCCACTCCCGTGAACGCTGCGCGGCGACCAGAAGGCCCCCCGAACGCGCTCATGATCGCGGCGGTCAGCAGCCAAAGCTTGGAGTGGCTGGCGAGGTCTGACAGTCGGCGGAGCGGTTCGTCAAGCGTCGGCGTGGGGGTCGCGGCGATCGCGCGGTGGATGGCGAGGTCGAGTCTGGTCAGGTCACCGAGCACGGAAGGCGCCCTCGCTTCACGCGCTTCGATGAGCGCCACCAGCCGCGCTGAAGGCGGCCCTGCGACGCGCGGAGTCGACGTGCCGGTTGTTTCGGCTCCTGGGCGGGGTGTGTCTTCGATCGGTTCTCCCATGTCGGATCCTCCTCGCGGGGAACCAGCATCACCGTCCGTCCGCCAACAGCGGCAGGACATTCGCCCCCCCACGCTAAGGGGCCATCGGCCCTGTTTCTCGTGGATCTGACGCGGACCATCCGGGGGTCGCAGGACGAGGTCGCACCCGCAGAACCGAGAAGCCGGTACGCCATCATCGTCGATTGCGCTCAGTACCACCGTGGGATGCGCCACGGCGAGGAACGAGCGTGGCTGACGCCGCCCGTCTGCTGCAGGAAGGGCCCGGCTTTGTCTGGCTGGCCGTAAGCGAGCCCGATCCGGAGCAGCTGAACATGATTGGCGCCGTGTTCGATTTGCCGCCGCTCGCAATCGAACAGGCGATGGCCGGCCACCCCCGTCCCAAGCTGGAGGTGTACGAAGGTTGCGCCTTGGTCGTCGTGAAGACGGCCGTGGCGGAGGAGTCGACCATGCAGCCCACCGTCGGTGAGCCCCACATCTTCCTCGCGCTGCGGTACGTCGTCGTTGTCGGCCGTGCGGCCACCGATGCCCTCGCCGGCGCGCGGCAGCGCATCGACGAGCACCCGGAGATCGCCGCGCTCGGCCCGATGTCTGTGCTGTGGGCCGCGCTCGACGCGGTCATCGCCGACGGTGAGCGGGTCGCGGACCTCCTCATCGACGAGGGCGTGGACATCGAGCAAGGCGTCTTCGGGGGCGACCACGATCAGAGCCAACCGATCTACGAGCACGAGCGCCGAGTCGAGCAGGTCGCGCGCGTGGTGCATCCGGTCCTCCGGCGATCTTCGACACACTCGAGCGTGGCGAGCGCGTCCAAGCGCCCGATCGCGTGCGTCCCCTCCTGAGAGATGCGGGCGACCACGCCCGAAGGCTGTCCGAGGAGCTCGAGATGCTGTCAGGCCGGCTGGACGCACTGCTCAGCGCCAACCTCGCCCGTGTGACGGTCCGCCAGAACGTGATCGTGCAGAAGGTCTCTGCTTGGGGCGCGATCGCGGTCGTACCCACGATCATTACCGGCATCTACGGAATGAACTTCCGCCGCTTCCCCGAGCTGGGTTGGGCGTTTGGTTACCCGTTCGCGCTCGTCGTCATGATCCTCGCGGTCCTCGTTCTCCGATGGAGGTTCCGGCGCGCGGGGTGGCTATGACAGCGCCGTTGCGGCCACAGAGGACGCCGATCCGCTACGGCTGGACCCGCGCGGCGCCACTGCAACGCCCGGCGCTGTTCGTGAATCCAAAGTCGGGCAGTGGCAAGGCGGGGCGGTCTTCGCTCGTCGAACACGCCCGCAATCGGGGCATCGACGTGGTCGTCCTTGCGCCGGATGCGGCTCTGGAAGGGCTCGTCGCCGACGCAGTGGCGGCCGGCGCGGACGGGCTCGGGATGGCGGGCGGTGACGGGTCCCTCGCCGTTGTGGCGGCGGCGGCGGTTGCACACGGACTGCCTTTCGTGTGCATTCCCGCCGGCACGCGCAACCATTTCGCGCTCGACCTCGGTGTAGACCGGCGCGACGTGGTCGGCGCCCTCGACGCGTTCATCGACGGAGTCGAGCGCCGCATCGACGTGGGGCACGTCAACGGCCGCATGTTCCTCAACAACGTCTCGCTGGGAGTCTATGGCGATGCTGTGCAGCGGGCTCAGTACCGCGAGGCGAAGACGCGGACGCTGCTGGAGACAGTGCGAGAAGTGGTAGGTCCGAGCCAATCTGGGTCAGCACTGCGCGTGGTGGACGATCTGGGCCGGACGCACGATCGCCCAGCCGTCGTACTCGTCTCCAACAACCCCTACGCGCTGCGTCAGCCGGGGGTGACCGGCACGCGGCCTACCCTGGTCGGCGGCCGGCTCGGAATCGTCGTCCTCGATCGGCCGGGTGACCCTCGACCCCAGCCGGGACGGTCGTGGACGGCCGTGTCCGTGGATGTCGACGCTGAAGGGCCGGTGCACGCCGGCGTCGACGGTGAACCGGCGGTGTTGCGGCCACCCCTCCTGTTCGTGATACGCCCCGCGGCGCTCTTGGTGAGGATCTCCTCGCACCACCCTGGAGTGTCGCCCTCAGGACTTCTGGTGTAAGCGGCGGGCGCACGGATCTGGCCGCGACGGCAGCGGCACGAAGCGCGACGTACGCCACCGCGCCCAATGGTCGCGGTGGCGGTCGCTGAAGGACGTACCCCTGCGCGGCGTCGATGCCGACGGCTGCGATGCGGTGGCACGCCTCTCGAAGCCCTCAGCGCGAACAACACGTCCCAAGCGGCCCCAGTCGCTCGTCGATGTCTCGCAGCAATGCCACGCGCGTGACCTGGACATTCTTCCGGGGCCGGACGCTCGCAAGGAGCTCTCGTTCGAACCTGCCAGCAGCCCGCGCTCAATGAGGTCGGGCACGAGCGCGAGCACGTCCGCATCGACGACCGGGGGCGGCGCGCCGGTCGCCTCCGTGAGATCGGCGGCAATGTCCGCGAGCGGCGACACGCCGTCGAGGCACCGCCAGACCAGCCCTGCGGTCGGGTCGAGCCATTGCAGGTCGCTCGCCCGTGACCGCCTCCAGCACCACCAGGCTCGCCGTCCACCTCGACGGCGCACGCCGAGGCCGCCGCGCGTCGACCGCGGCCGCCCCGATCCCGTCCCCCGTGACGCTGCTCACGTCGCGCATGGTGCGCGTCCGCCGCCCCGTGGGAGGCCGCCCGTCACAGCGTGTGCGAGGATCGAGGGCATGGCTCGCGTGCGAGGGGTATGGCCGGCGCTGCTCGTGGCGGCGGTGCTGCTGGCGGGGTGCTCGGGCGGTGGGTCGGAGGTCGCCGGGACCTACGAGCATCCCGAGGAGGGCGTGCTCACCGTCGACGCGGACGGCACCGCGGCGCTCGACCAGTCCGGCCAGATCTCCGAGTTCGGGTGGACCGTCGACGGTGACGCGATCACGTTCACGTTCGAGGGCGAGGAGTTCGGCGGCACGCTCGAGGACGACGCCATCGTGTTCGAGGTGGGCGCGTTCTCCGGCGACGAGCCCGCGCGCTTCGAGCGCACCGACGACGGCTGAGGCCGGGCTTGAGATGCGGTGCCGGAGGACATCGCGCAGCTCGCGGAGC
Organism: Euzebyaceae bacterium; assembly: GCA_963829805.1. Classification (GTDB taxonomy): domain Bacteria; phylum Actinomycetota; class Nitriliruptoria; order Euzebyales; family Egibacteraceae; genus CAWHJR01. The sequence continues at coordinate 3,348,989 of CAWHJR010000002.1, read as the reverse complement.
GGCTCTCCAGGCTGGAGGCCGAGCGCGACGTCCTGGCGACGCTTTACGCGTACGCGCACTCGATCGACTACGGCGACGAGGAGGGCTGGGTCGACTGCTTCACCGACGACGGCGCCTTCGATATCCGCAGCCGCGTCGGGCACTACGGCTCGCGCCGCGTCGTCGGCCGTGACGCGCTCGGGGAGTTCATCTCCAGCCACACGCGCGCGCCGGAGCTCTGGCACAAGCACATGATCGTCGAGCCGGTGATCCGGATCGACGGCGATACCGCGACCGCCAGCACGTACCTCTTCGTGCTCATGGACCACGACAACCGGCCGCTCGTGCGCGTCTTCGGCCGCTACCGCGACCGGCTCCGGCGCTGCGACGACGGCCGCTGGCGCTTCGAGGAGCGCATCGCCGAGATCGAGTCGATGCACGCCGGCCTTCCTCCGTTCGTCGGCGGCCGGCCGTCCGCCGCGCCGCCGCCGAACGATTGATCGGCGTGCCGCGTGGTCGGGCCAGTACTGGTTCGCCGCGCGACTGGGTATGAGGACGGCATGGCGATCACGAGGAAGTTGGCGCGCCCGCTGCTGTCCGCGGCATTCATCAACGGCGGCGTGGCGGCGCTGAAGGCACCCGGGGCGCACGCGGCCACAGCGGAGGACGTGGCGCAGCCGACAGCGAAGGCCGTCGGCATCGACTGGGACACCGAGCAGCTGGTCAAGGTCAACGCCGCGGTGCAGATCGGCGCCGGGCTGCTGCTGGCGACGGGGCGGTTCCGCCGGCTCGCCGCGCTGGCGCTGGCGGGCTCGCTCGTGCCGACCACGATGGCGGGACACCGGTTCTGGGAGGCCCAGGGCGAGGAGCGCCAGGGCCAGCTCATCCACTTCCTCAAGAACCTCGGCCTTCTGGGCGGGCTGGTCCTGGCCGCCTTCGACACCGAGGGCAAGCCCGGCGTCGCGTGGCGCAGCAAGCACGCCATCGAGAGCGCGACCACGGCCGCCGGCCAGGCGATCGACGCCGCGACCACGAAGGCGGCGCACGCGGCCGAGCAGGCTCGCGAGGGGGCAAGCAAGGCCGCACGGCGCGCCTCGGCCGAGGCGTCCAAGGCGGCCAAGAAGACCCGCAAGGCGGCCCGCCAGGCGCGCGAGGCCCTGCCGATCCCGGCGTAGCCCCTCGCCGGGCGCGTCCTCGGCAGCGGCGCGCGGTTGAATGCCCTGGGCACGGGGGTGCCGGAGGGAGCCGAGGCCGATGAACGTGATGCCGATCACCGACTCGCTGTTCCTCGAGATGGAGCTGCGGGAGCGGCCGTTGCACGTCGGCGGGCTTCACCTCTACCGGCCGCCGGCGGATGCCGGGCCGGACGTGGTGAGCGACATCTACCGGGAGGCCCTCGCGGGCGGCGAGGTGATGCCGCGGCTGCGGCGGCGGCCGGTGCGGCTGGCGGGTCTCGGTCCGTGGGGGTGGGAGGAGGACACGGACCTTGACCTCGAGTACCACGTCCGCCACTCGGCGCTGCCGCACCCGGGACGCGTGCGCGAGCTGCTGGCGCTGGTCTCGCGGCTGCACGGGACGCTGCTGGACCGCAGCAGGCCGCTGTGGGAGGCGCACCTGATCGAGGGGCTCGCCGACGGCCGCTTCGCGGTCTACACCAAGATCCACCATGCTCTGGTCGACGGCGTCGCGGCGATGCACATGCTGCAGAACGCGTTGAGCGAGGACCCCGACCAGCGCGGGTCGCCGCCGCTGTGGGCCCCGCGCGGCCGACCGCCGCGTCCGGCTCGCGATGGCCACGGGGGCGGTGGGCCCGTCGAGGCCGTCACGGAGGCGCTGACGGACGTGCTACGCGGCTCCGTGGATGCAGCGAAGGCCGTGACCGGCTCCAGCGAGGCCGTGCTGCGGACGCTGTGGCGATCGTTCCACGATCAGGCGACGGCCCTGCCGTACCGGGCACCGCGATCGATGCTGAACGTGCCGATCAGCAGCTCGCGGCGGTTCGCGGCGGACTCCTGGTCACTGGAGCGCGTGCTGGCGGTGCGCAAGGCCACCGGCGCGACCCTCAACGACGTCGTGATGGCGATGTGCTCGGGAGCGCTGCGCGGCTATCTGCTCGAGCACGACGCGCTGCCCGAGGCCCCGCTGGTCGCCAGCGTGCCGGTGTCCCTGCACACCACGGAGAACGCCGGCGAGGGCAACGCGGTGGGGATCGTGCTCTGCAACCTGGGAACCCACCTGGCCGACCCCGAGACACGCTTCAAGCTCGTCGTCGAGTCGATGCAGCAGGGCAAGCTGACCCTGTCGGGACTGAACCACACCGGGGTCCTGCTGCTGTCCGCGCTCACGTTCGGCGGCCTGGCGTTCGGGCCGCTGTTCCGCTACCGGCCGCTGCGCAAGCCGCCGTTCAACCTCATCATCTCCAACGTCCCGGGCCCACGGAAGCCGCTGTACTTCAACGGCTCGCGCCTGGAGCAGATGTACCCGCTGTCGATCCCGACCCCGGGGCAGGCGCTCAACATCACGGTGACCACCTACGTCGACCACCTTGAGGTCGGCCTCACCGGATGCCGCCGCTCCGTGCCGCACCTGCAGCGCCTGCTGGACCACCTGGAGACGTCGCTGGCGGAGATCGAGGCGGTCGCCGGTGTGGCCGCGCCCGCGAACGGACCTGGCCCGAAGCCGACCATCACGCCGCGCAAGCCAGCGCCCGCCCCGTGAGCGTGCCGCTGTCTGGCCGTGAGGGCACCTCGCGGTGGTCGCTGTGGTCGCGTGACTCGCTGCTGTCGATCGCCTCACGCGGTTCGGTGCTGTCGATCGGGTCGGTCGGGTCCGCGCTGTCGGTCGGCTCGGTCGGCTCGGTCGCCTCGGCGTTCTCGGTCGGGTCGGCGGCATCCGCAGGCAGCGCCTTGTCCGCAGCGTCGGCCTGGTCGGTGCTCTCGGCCGCCGCGGCGGGGTCGGTGATGGGGGAGGAGGACCACCGGGCCCACCGGCTCGCTGCACTCGCCCTGCTCGGCACCACCGTCGCCCTGCTCGTCGCCGGCCAGCTCCGGAGGCGGGCGCCCTGACGGCCGCCGCGCGGACTACAGGGCGCGGACCGCGGCGGCGCGGGGGGTGCGGTCGATCTCGGCCAGGCCGAGGACCTCCAGCACCGGCGGGACGTAGGTCGCGAAACGGCCCCGGTAGCCCTTGCGCAGGCCGTACCAGCCTCCGACCGGGTTGTCCTCGGAGCGGCCCCAGGCCTCGACCGTGCCGTCCTTGACCGGCTTGCCCTCGTCGGCGTTGCCGAGGGGCATCCAGTCCCCGTGCTCCTTGAGCATCGCGTGGAGATCCTCGACCGCGCGCAGGTGGTAGCGCAGCTGGGTCTTGCCGACCTGGCAGACCAGGGCCGGCGGGTCCGCCGCCTCGTCGCGCCATGCCTCGAACTCCGAGGTTCCCCCGTGCGTCAGCAGGACCCAGGGGTCCTCCTTGGTGCCGCTACCGCTGGCCATCGCCGCTCCCTCACTTCCGTAACGAACCGGTTACCGTGCAGCACGCTAGCACGGCGCGGGGCGCGGCAGCTCAGTTCAGAAGTCGTAGCGCGTGACGTCCTTGGGGAACGCCGCCCAGGCGAGGCCGTGGTCTGGCACGAACCGGGACAGGCCGCCGGCGTCCGGGCCGCTCCAGGAATCCGGGCCTGGGGAGTAGCCCAGGTCGCCGTATTTCGCGACCATCGCGTCGGAGATGCGCTGGCCCAGGCCGTCCGCGGCGACGGGTTCGCACGGCCCGGAGGTGCCGTGCAGGATCACCACGTCGGTGCCGCTCTCCAGGTGCAGAACGCAGCGCCCGTCGCGGGCCAGGTTGCGGGCGTGCCTGGTCGCCGGCGAGCCGTCGTACCACAGGAAGCCGTCCAGCCAGACGCCCCAGCGCGGCACGACGTGCGGGGCGCCGTCGCCGGCGATCGTGGCCATCCAGTAGTGCTGTGACGTGACGAGCCGCTTTTCGGCGTCCGCCCAGGACCGCAGACCCCTGCGGTGGGCGGGCACGCCATAGCCCTCCGGCACGCGCGGCCGGCCGAGTGTGGGTGCGGTGGTCATGGCGGGCAGTCTCGACCAGCCCTGTGACAGGTCGGTCAGCGGCGGCGGATCAGCGTGAGCCCGTCGGCGATCGGCACGAGCACGGAGGCCACGCGATCGTCCTCGCGCACCATCTGGTTGAAGGCCGCGATCGCGCGGGCGTGCTCGTCGTCCGGGGCCGGCGCGGCGACCTGGCCGCCGCCGAGCGTGTTGTCCACCGCGATGAGCCCGTCCGGCGCGAGGCGCGCGAGGAGCGCCTCGTAGTACTCCGGATACGCCTCCTTGTCGGCGTCGATGAACGCGAAGTCGACCGGCCCCTCGTCGAGCTGGACCAGCAGCTCGCGCGCGTCACCGAGCCGCAGCGCGACGCGGTCCTCGACGCCGGCGCGCGCCCAGTAGCGCCGCGCGATCGCGGTCCACTCCTCGCTGATGTCAAAGCAGATCAAGCGCCCTCCGGGCGGCAGCGCCCGCGCGATCGCGATCGAGGAGTACCCAGTGAACGTCCCCACCTCGACCGCCAGCCGCGGCCGCGCCAGCGCCACGAGCATCCCCAGCAGCGCCCCCTCCTCGGGCGCGATCTGCATCTGCTTGCGGTCAGGCAGCAGGGCCGCGGTCTCGGCGGCGAGCTCCTCGAGCAGCCGATCGCGGGGGGACACCTGTGCCGACATGTAGGCCGCGAGCTCGTCGCTCAGCCCCAGCGTCCGCAGGCTCATCGGCTGCGCTCAGTCATTGGCGGACACCGTAGCCGGGGCGGCCGGTTCGTCAGACCAGGCCGCCGAAAGTCGGCGGTAGGAGCGCGACAGCCACGCGGCGGTGGTGACGACGACGCCGGCCAGCCCCGCCAGCACGAACATCAGCGCGATGCCGCGATCCGTGCCAGTGCCGAACCAGGCGCCGATGGAATCCGCGCCGCTCCCGTCGGTCATGAACGGGATGAACACGATCTCGGCGATCGGCGCGATGAGGAACGCGGTGAGCGGCGACGCGGCGTTCTCCACGAGCTGGGCGAAGCCGAAGACGCGGCCCTGACGGTCGAAGGGGATCGCGCGCTGCAGGACGGTCTGCTCGGCGGCTTCGATCACGGGGATCAGGCCGAGCCACACGATCATGCCGATGGTCAGGAGCACGATCGAGGAGCGCACGGGGAAGAGCGCGCACACCGTCCAGTTGACGAGGTTGCCCAGCAGCACCAGGCGCAACGGGTTGGGCCCCAGTCCGAAGCGTGCGACCACGATGCCCCCGGCGATGAACGCGAGGCTGATCAGCCCCCACAGCAGGCCCCAGGTCTCGACCGACACCAGCGACAGGCCATAGGCGTCCATCAGCGCCAGGAACACCCCGCCCAGCAGGTTGTTGCAGGCCGCCAGGGCGATCAGCATTCCCAGGCCCGGCACGGCGCGGATGGCCTCGAGGGCCCCGCGGACATCGACCCGCGGGGCCTTCTCGGTCGAGTCCGGATCTGGCTCCGGCTCCGGCTCGTCGATCACGATCGTCCGCAGATGCAGCAGCGCGGCCACGGTGAGAGCCAGCGACCCGACGTACGCCCAGCCCATCCCAGGGCCCGCGATCACGAGCCCGCTGAACACCGAGGTGATCGCGAACGACACACCGGTGACCGTGCCGACCATGCCGTTGGCGCGGTCGCGTCGGTCCTCGGGCACCAGCAGCGTCACGCAGGTCGAGAGCACGATCCCGCGCAGCGAGCCCGCGACCGATCCCAGCAGCGTGACCCCGGCCAGCATCCAGAACCAGGGGCTGCGCAGGCTCAGCAGGCTCTCGACGTCCACCAGCAGGTAGATCACGGTCGCCACGGCGAAGCACGCGGCCGAGCCGGCGGTCGTCAGCAGCATCGCGGTGTGCTTGCGGTGGCGGTCGACGTAGGTGCCGAACGCCGGTGCCAGCACGGCCGAGCTGAGGGTGAACGCGCCGCCGATCACACCCGTGGCTACGACCGAGCGTGTCTCCAGGTACACCCAGAACGTCAGCGCGAACCACAGGAACGAGCTGGTGACCCCGCTGACCAGGGTGTTGGCCAGCAGCTGCAGGAACGTGCGTGGCGCCGCGGGCGGCGCCTGCTTCACGACCCCAGGGACGTCAGCCAGGTCTGCCATGCGGTGTGCTCGCGCTCGATGTAGTCGGAAGCCTCGTCGGAGAACAGGTACCCAGCCATGCCGGCCACGGTCTCCCCGCCCATGTCGTGGACCCAGAAGGTGAAGTACCCGGGCAGAGGCGCGGTCAGGCGCACCAGGGCGTTGCCGTCGCCCAGGCGGTCGACCTCGCCCTTGATGCCGCGGGCCTCGACGGCCTGTCCCACCTCGTGGAGGCCCAGCTCGCTGCGGAGGGACGTCCAGACTTCCGGCGCCGCCCCTTCGACCGTCGTCATGGCGTCCATCGGGGTGCCGTGCTGGCCGCGGAAGTGGGTCAGGTAGACGATGAGGTTGTCCAGCATCGGGCGCCAGCCGAACTCCATGCCCGCCATGGACTCGCGCTCCCAGTCCGCGCCGGTGCCGAACGCACTGCTCACGACGCGCACGAGGCACGTCCCGCCGGACTGCGCCTCGACGAGGAACTCGGTGACCAGCGGCGTGACCGGGGTGCCGCCCGCCTGGCCGCCCAGCGTGTCCCAGTCGGGCTCCTCGTACGCGACGCGGAAGGGCGGCTCCCAACCGGTGATCGTCCCGCGCGAGTCCTCGTCGCCCATGTGGAAGACGACCGTGCCGCCCAGGCGCTCCTCGAGCTCGGTGGGCATCATCCACGAGGAGATGCCGGCGGCCGTGGCGATCGCGGCCCACACCTCGTCGGGCGTGCCGGGGACCACGAGCTCGTGCTCGAAGCGCAGGGGAACGGTGGGCTGCGTCATGACGGTTGATCCTTCCTCGGTGGTGCGTTCTCGGGCTTGGGATGGGCGGCGACGACCAAGCGGTGGGGCCGGCCGTCGTCGTGGTGGTAGCGGGCGGCGAGGTCCAGCACCGCGGCCGTGAGCTCCTCGGCGAAGGCCGCGCGGTCCTCGGCGGAGCGGAAGCCGATCTCGGTGTCGATACCCAGGGTCGGCAGGCGCAAGCCGCCCGCTGCGGCGGTGCCGGCCAGTGCGCCGACCTCGTGCACGATCCGGCCGGCGAGCATCACGAGGTAACCCGCCGAGAGGCGGTCACGGGCGTGGTCGGGATCCACCGCGACCTCCCCGAGCGCGGCGGGGGAGACCACGTAGCTCGCGGCGGTCGCCTGCAGCACGCGCTCCTTGATCCCGCCCCAGGCGCGGATCTCCGCCAGCTCCACCAGGCCGTGCGCCTCCAGCGCCTTGAGGTGGTAGTTGACCTTCTGGCGGGCGAGGCCGACGCGCTGCGCGAGCGCCGCGGCCGAGCCAGGCTCCACGCAGCTCCGCCAGCAGACGCGCCCGGACGGGATCCAGCGCAACGGCCGCCGCCGCGGGGTCCTCGATCACCAGCACGTCCTGCACTGCACTCCACGATGCTCTTGACAAGAAGATTTGTCAAGGGGGTAGGACTAGGGTGCGCGGTGGTGGCCTCGAACCAGGCGGAGCTGCGACGCGGGCGCGGTGGTTCGCCTCTGAGCCGGCCCCGCGGGCACCGATGTGACCTGGGCCGCCGGCGGCTACCGCGCCTTTGCGCCGCTCTTTCGTCAGTCCCGTCCCGGAGGAGCCGTGCGGCCTCGGCGACCGCGACGACGATCTGCCAGCCAGGCGGTCGAGATGAGACATAAGCGACATTATGTTGACTAGCGCACAGAGGAGGCCCGCGTGACCACGTCATCCCCCTTTATGTCCACGTCACCCCCGTCGCCCCGAGAGGTCGAGGCGATCTACGAGACCGCCGAGGTCGTCGCCAAGCTGCGTCGCCTGGCCGATGCCCTCGAGACCGGCGCGCCGTTCCGCATCCGGATCGCCGGCGAGCGCTTCCGCGTCCCCGTCCGCGCGCAGTTCAACATCGCCCACGAGCGCGGCGAGGACGAGGAGGAGATCGAGTTCCAGCTCGTCTGGGAGCACGACGCCGGCGACACCGCCGACGTGGCAGGCGAGCCGGTCTGAGCCAACCCCCGTCAGTCGAGAGAACCCAACAGCCTGTCGAGTCCTGGGTCGTCGCGCAGCAGTGCGGGCAGGGGCGTGATCGCCGGTGGCTCGGCGCCGGTGGCCTGCGACAGGGCGCGCTGCCACCAGCCGACGTCGTGCCAGGCGCCGTGCTTGCGGCCGATCTCGGGGAAGACGCCGATCGGGACGAAGCCGAGGGCTTCGTGGAAGCCGACGCTGGCCGGGTTCGGCAGCGTGATCCCCGCGAAGGCGCGGTGGAAGCCCTGCACCGTCAGGATCGCCAGCAGCGGCTCGTAGAGGCGCCGGCCCAGGCCGCGGCCGCGCTCGGCCTGCGCGAGGTAGACGGAGACCTCGACCGACCAGCGGTAGGCGGCGCGCGTGCGGTGGACGGAGCCGTACGCGTAGCCCAGGATCGCGCCGTCGCGCTCCGCGACCAGCCACGGGTAGGTCGCCGAACCGTCGCGCAGACGGGCCGCCATCGTCCCGACCGACGGGACCTCCTCCTCGAACGACACCACGGTCTGCGCCACGTAGGGCTCGTAGACGGCCTGGATCCCGGCCGCATCGCCCTCAACCGCCAGCCGGACGCGGGCCCGGCAGGGGCTACTCACCGCTCGCGCGCAGCTGGTCCAGCAGGTTCTCGAGCTCCATCGACAGCCGCCATGAAGGCGTCGGGCGCAAGGTCGGAGTCGGCGTTGCCCTCCTCGGCGAGGATGATCACGGCGTCGACCGCCGGCCTGGCGTCGGCGTAACGACCGTCGGCGATCGCGGAGTTCGCGGCCCTCCAGGCCTGCCTCAGCTGCATCGCGAACTCGGGCTCGGTGTTCTCCTCATCGCGCTCGATCGCGGTGACCTGCGCGTCGACCGCGGTGGCCGCCTCGCTGATGAGGCGCGCCTCCGCGGAGGCGCGCGCCGTCGGCTCCTCGCTCGCCCCGTTCGGCAGGCTCATGCGGTCGACGACCACGAAGAACACCAGCCCGAGCACGAGGACCACAGTGAGCGCCCCGATCGCCATCCCCGCGATCAGGGGGCGTCGCCGCAGCGCTGCCAGCAAGCCGGTCCCGGGATCGCCCTCGGCGTCGGACGCAGCCTCGGGATCGGAGGACGGGGCGACGACCTCGGTGGCGGCGGTCGCCGCGTCCGGAGACGGCCACGAGGTCGCGGTATCGGGCGCCAGCGTGGGAGCCTCGTCATCGGGGACGAGGGCGCCGGGTGGGGGGGTCGGCGGAGGTTCCGGTGGCGGCGTGGGCGGCGGCGTCGGCGGGGTCGCCGCCCCGGGAGGGGGCGTCGGCGGTGGCGTCGGGGGCGGTGTCGGCGGGAACGCGAGCGCGGCACCGGGCGGAGGGGTCGGCGGAGGCGTGTGCGGCGCGGCGGCCGGAGACGGCGCGAGCGTCGGTGTCTCGTCGGTCACGTGGCCGTCCGACGACATCGGCAGTGGCGACTCGTAGGGCGGGGGCGGCTTGCGCCCCTCGAGGATGTCCTCCGCCGTGGCGGCGTCCAGCCGCCCCTCCTGCTCGCGGTGCGTCATCGCGCGCAGCAAGGGCGTCCAGGGGTAGGGCAGTTCCTCGGGGATGTCGGGCTCCCGGGCGAGGCGCGCCATCGCGGCCTCGACACCCGTGCCTTCGAAGCTGCGCACGCCGGTCAGCGCCTCGAGCAGGACCAGCCCCAGCGAGTAGACGTCGGCCTCTGGCCCGACCGCCGACTCCTGGAGCTGCTCGGGCGCGAGGTAGGCCGCCGTCCCGATCGTCGTGCCCTCCTGGGTGATGACCGAGGCGTCCGTCAGCCGCGCGACCCCGAAGTCGGTCAGGTACGCGAGTCCCTCCGGGTCGATGAGGATGTTCGCCGGCTTGATGTCGCGGTGCACCACGCCCTTGGCGTGCGCATACGCCAGCGCCGAGGAGACCCGGGCGCCGACCGAGCGCACCAGCTCGGGCGCGAGCCCGCCCGCGGCGCGGATCAGCTGCGCGAGCGACTGCCCCTCGACCAGCGGCATGACGAAGAACGGCCGCCCCTCCTGCGTCGCCCCCGCGTCGTAGACCTGCACGATCGCCTTGTGGTCCAGGCGCGCGAGGATCTTCATCTCGAACGTGAAACGCTCCGGGTCCGAGGCCTCGCCGACCCGCATGATCTTGACCGCCACCGTGCGCTCCAAGGCCCGATCGAAGGCCCGGAGAACGTCCGCCATCCCCCCACGACCGACGGGGTCACCGAGGTCGTAGCGGCTCTCGAAGTCAGAGATGGAGTTGGTCGACATAGATGTCAGCGCAGATGTGCTCCCGCCGCACCGGCAGCGCGACCGGAGCGATCGCGGCCCCAGTCTTGCACTCCGGCAGAACGGACAGGTGGGTGGTGTACCAAAGGACAGGCCGCGACCGATGCAGGAGCGTCCGCCCTTCCTGGGCGACAATGCGCACCAAGCCCCGCAACGACTGGCGCGCCTGCACGTGAAAGACCCGCAGCACCTGGATGATGGCGCCGTGTCCGGCGACCGGTTGACCCAGTTGCGGGCCGACGTGGAGAGCCTCCGGTCGGTCGGGCCGGACGCCCCAGCGACCGCGGTCCTCGAGGACACCGACCGCAACGCGACGGGCGAGCTGCCGTTTCTCGACCTCCCCATGCCCGTTCCGCCCCCAGCCCCCCGAGTGGACCCGGCCCCCGCGCCCCGCCGCCGCGACGACGGTGGATGGTCGCCGTCGATCGGTACCGCGGTCGCCGGCGACCGGTGGGCGGCCGCGCTGGCGGTCGACACCCGCCCGCCGGTGCTCCCCCCGCCGCCGTCGCGCAAGCGCGGCCGGGTCCCTCGCCCGCCGCGGCGGCCGCTCCTGCGCCCCCGCGCGCACAGGCCCCCGCGGTTTGCCCGGCCGCTGCCGATCACGCCGCTCCCGCAGCAGTCGCGCTTCCTGCCGCCACCGCGGTTCCAGGAGTGGGGCTTCGTCGCCGTGCTGGTCGGCACGCTGCTGGGTGTCGTCGCGGTCGCGCAGATGATCTTCCGGATCTACGTCGCGACCACCTCGACGTCGTCGATCTTCGGTGCCGACCCCGTCGCCGCGGACTGGGTGATCGCGGCGGGCGGGGTGGTCGGTGGCGCGCTGACCGTCGCGGTGGGTGCCTTCGCGATCGGGATCGCCCGCGGACAGCTGCGCTGGTTCGCGTTCGGCGTCGGCGTGGTGGCCGGGTTCGGGCTGCTCCCCTATGAGATCTACGCGGCCACGGGTGGCCTCGCGGACCCGCCGCTGCCCCCGCTGCGCGAGCTGATCGTGCCGCCCGGCTGGGACCGCCCCGTCCAGCTGCGCGCGGCCTTCGTGCTCATGGTGGTCGCGCTGGTGATCGCGCTCCTGGACCTGATCGTGCGCTGGGCCCTGCTCCTGGGCCGCATGGGCACCGAGGGCGTCAGAGGCGCCGTAAGGTCGCGGCGAGGTGGTGGGTCAGCGGCTGGCCGACCGCCGCCATGGCGAGCCGGTAGCTCAGCACCTCGCCGTCGACCGAAAGCTCGCGCCGCAGCGCGGTGACCGACTTCGCAGTCCCCGTCAGGACGACCGCCGTGCTCTCCAGCGACAGGCTGGTCCCCGACAGCCGCCCGGCGAGGACCTCGGCGATCCCGGTCGGATGCGACAGCACGACCTCGACCGCGCCCTCGCCCACGTGGCGCCAGTACCCGGTCTCGGCATGCAGCGGCCGCCCGTCGTCGGCTGCACGGGTGCGCTGCGCGTAGGCCAGGAACGGCTTGCCGACGTGGCCGAACGTGACCTCCTCGAGGTAGGAGAACGGCGCGATCGTCGGGTACTCCCCCTTCCCCTCCCCCGCCCACGTGCCCAGCAGGAACGCCAGCGGTGCGACATCGGGATGCAACGGCGGCGGCCCGGTCCCCACGATGAGGGAGCGTAGCCTCACCAACCCATGGCACCAGACCCCGTGCGCGACGCCCTCGACGACCTCGCCGCCGCGGACGCGGTGCGGCGGCTGCACGACCGCGACACGTCGCTGTGGTCCGACGACCCGGCGGTCCAGGCCACGATCGCCAACCGCCTGGGCTGGCTGGACGTCGCCCGCCCACCCAATGGCTGGCTGGACCGCCTCCAGGCGTTCCGCGAGAACGTGTCGGACTCCGACATCGACGGCGTGGTGCTGTGCGGCATGGGCGGGTCCAGCCTGGCGCCCGAGGTCCTCAGCCTCGTGCTCGGGTCGCACACCGCCTACGGCCTGCCCCTGACCGTCCTGGACTCCACGCACCCGGCCGCCGTCGCGAGGGCCCTCGAAGGCCACCACGACCGCGACCGCCTGCTCGTCATCGTCTCCAGCAAGTCGGGGACGACCGAGGAGACCCGCGACTTCGGCGCCCACGCGGCCGAGATCCTCCGCGACCCCCGCCGGCTCGTGGCGATCACCGACCCCGGCTCGGAGCTCGAGGCGCAAGCGCAGCGCGAAGGCTGGCGCGAGGTCTTCGCCAACCCGCCCGACATCGGGGGCCGCTACTCGGCGCTGTCCCTGGTCGGCATGGTGCCTGCCGCGCTGCTCGGCCTCGACGTCGACGACCTGTGGGACCGCGCCGGCGCGATGGCCGACGCCTGCGCGCGGACCGACCTGGATCGCAACCCCGGCGCGCAGCTGGGTGCGTTCATGGCTGCCCACGCCCGCGCGGGCCGCGACAAGCTCACGCTGCTCGCACCACCGAGCCTGGCCCCGCTGGGCGACTGGATCGAGCAGCTGGTCGCGGAGTCGACCGGCAAGCAGGGCACCGGCGTGATCCCGATCGTCGGCGAGGCGCAGGGCCCGCCCGAGGTCTACGGCGACGACCGCGCCTTCGTCTGCCTGGCCCTGGGCATGCAGACGCCCGAAGGCCTCGACGCGCTGACCGCGGCCGGGCACCCGGTGCTGCCGTTGCACCTCGACGACCGCGACGACCTGGGCGGGGAGTTCGTGCGCTGGGAGGTCGCGACCGCGCTGGCGGGCTTCCTGCTGGGCGTCAACCCCTTCGACGAGCCCAACGTCGCGGAGTCCAAGGCCGCCACGCTCAAGGTCCTGGCCGACGTCGAGGCGGGCGCGCCCCTCCCGGAGCCGGAGGACGCCGACGCCGCGAGCCTCATCGCCGAGGCGCAGCCTGGCGACTACCTGGCGATCCAGGCCTTCATCGACCCCACGCGCGAGCACCTCGAGCAGCTCCAGCGCCTGCGCGGCGCGATCCGCGACCGGCGCGGCCTGGCCGTCACCGTCGGCCTCGGGCCGCGCTTCCTGCACTCCACCGGCCAGCTCCACAAGGGCGGCCCGGCCACGGTGGTCGCGCTGCAGCTGGTCGACCCCGTGGTCGGTGGCCCGTCGATCCCAGGCCGGCCCTTCGACTTCGCGACGCTCCTGCGGGCGCAGGCACACGGCGACCTGGTCTCGCTCCGCGCGCACGGGCTGCGCAGCGCCCAGCGCGGTGCCCCGGGGACCGCCGGCCTCACGGCCGCCGTCGACGCGATCCTGGACGTGCTCGCCTAAGCCCGGGCGTTTGCACTATTGTGACCGGCAGAGCTGACCTGGGCGGAGGCAACCAGGAGGGCGAATCCGACGGTGCTCGAGGTCAGGAACCTCGAAGTCGTCTATGACGACGTCGTACAGGTCCTGCGGGGCGTGAGTCTGCAGGTCCCCGAGGGCAAGATCGTCGCGCTGCTGGGGGCCAACGGCGCGGGCAAGACCACGCTCCTGCGGGCCATCTCCGGCCTGCTGGACGTGCACGAGGGCGACGTCACCAAGGGCTCGGTGAGCTTGGACGGCACACCGATCCACACGTGGCCCGCGCCACGCATCGTCGCGTCGGGGATCAAGCAGGTGCTGGAGGGCCGGCGCATCTTCGTCGAGCTCACCGTCGACGAGAACCTGCGCGTCGGCGCCCATAGCGACACCAGCCGGATCAAGGAGAACCTCGAGCGCGTCTACGACCTCTTCCCGATCCTCCGCGACCGCCGCCGCTCGACCTCGGGCTACCTGTCGGGTGGCGAGCAGACGATGCTCTCCATGGGCCGTGCGCTGATGTCCAGCCCGCGCTACCTGCTGCTCGACGAGCCCAGCCTGGGCCTGGCCCCGCTGATCGTGCAGCAGATCCGCGACCTGATCGTCGAGATCAACCAGCAGGGCACGACGGTGCTGCTGGTCGAGCAGAACGCCGACATGGCGCTCTCGATCGCCGAGCACGGCTACATCATGGAGACCGGCAAGGTCGTCATGGACCGGCCCGCCAAGGAGCTGCGCGAGGACGCCGACGTGCGCGAGTTCTACCTCGGCCTCGCCGAGGAGGGCGCGGCCAAGAAGTCCTTCCGCGACGTCAAGCACTACAAGCGCCGCAAGCGGTGGCTGTCATGACCAGCACCGCCACGGAACCGTCCGTCCACCCCGGCGACAGCGCGCCGATCGTCGACGTCCGCGACATCGTGCTGCGGTTCGCGGGCGTCACCGCGATCAACGGCATCAGCTTCGAGGTCGGCCAGCGCGAGCTCTTCGCGATCATCGGCCCCAACGGCGCCGGCAAGACCTCGATCTTCAACGTGCTGTCGGGCGTCTACAAGCCGCAGGAAGGCCGCGTGACCTTCGACGGCCACGACCTGATCGGCGAGGAGCCGCACCAGATCGCCCGCCTGGGCATGGCGCGCACGTTCCAGAACATCGAGCTGTTCTCCAACCTGACCGTGCTCGACAACCTCATGCTCGGCCGCCACACCCACGTGCGCTACGGGGTGTTCCGCGCGCTGCCGTTCGTCGGCGGGGCGCTCAAGGAGGAGCTGACCCACCGCGCGGCCGTCGAGGAGATCATCGACTTCCTCGAGATCGAGTCCCACCGCAAGAGCCCCGTCGGCCTGCTGCCCTACGGCATCCAGAAGCGCGTCGAGCTGGGCCGCGCGCTGGCGATGCAGCCCAAGCTCCTGCTCCTCGACGAGCCCGTCGCCGGGATGAACCTCGAGGAGACCGAGGACATGGCCCGGTTCATCCTCGACATCCGCGACGAGCTGGGCGTGCCCATGATCCTCGTCGAGCACGACATGGGCTTGGTGATGGACCTCGCCGACCGGGTGCTCGTCGTCGACTTCGGGCAGCCGATCGCGACCGGCCTGCCCGAGGACGTGCAACGCAACCCGGACGTGATCCGCGCCTACCTGGGCGAGGAGCACGCCGACCGACGACCGCCCACGACGCAGGAGGCGAGCCCGTGACCGCGACGCTGGAGCCGCGCCAGACGCAGACCACCACGATCGTCACGCGCAGTCCGCGACGTGGGCGCAGCGCACGCCCGACGGCGTCGCCATGCGCGAGAAGGACTTCGGGATCTGGCAGGAGATCACCTGGGCGGACTACTGGGACACCGTGCAGACCGTCGCCCACGGCCTCATGGCGCTGGGCGTCGAGCTCGGCGACCGCGTCGCGATCCACTCCGAGAACCGTCGCGAGTGGCTCTTCTCCGATCTCGCGATCGTCGGCATCCGCGCGATCACCGTCGGTCTGTACCCGACCAACCCGCCCGCCGAGGTGCACTACCTGCTGTCCAACTCGGGGTCCAAGATCCTCATCGCCGAGGACCAGGAGCAGGTCGACAAGGCGCTCGCGGTGCTGGGCGACCTGCCCACGCTGGAGCGGATCGTCTACCTCGAGCCGCGCGGGATCCGCCACCGCTACGACGACCCCAAGCTGATGTGCTGGGACGAGCTGGTGGCCCTGGGCGCCGAGCACCGTGCCGCCAACCCGGAGGCGCTGGAGCGCCGCATGGCAGAGGCGGAGCCCGAGGACATCGCCACGCTGGTCTACACCTCGGGCACCACCGGCCCGCCCAAGGGCGCCATGCTCACGGTCGCCAACGTCGAGTTCGCGATCGAGACGCTGGTCGACCGGGGGCGGCTTCACCGACCCTCCGCCCAGCGCCGACGACGTCATCGTCTCCTACCTGCCGCTGTCGCCACGTCGCGGAGCGGATCTTCACGGCCTGGTTCAACGCCTCCGCCGGCGTGCAGGTGAACTTCGCGGAGTCCATCGAGACCGTCACGGCCGAACCTGCGCGAGGTGCAGCCGACGATCTTCTTCGCCGTGCCCGCGCATCTGGGAGAAGATCCTGGCGGGCGTCGACGATCCGGATGGCGTCGGCGCCTCCTGGCTCAAGCGCACGAACTACAGGGTCTGGCATGGCGCTGGCCGACTCGCATCGGCGACACGCTGGTCGCAAACCGGAGGCACGCACACCGCCGGCACCCGCATCCGCTACGCGCTCGGCTGGCGTGCTGCCTGTTCCGGGCGCTGAAGGAGCGCATCGGCATGCGCCACGTGCCGCTACGCGGCGTCGGGTGCCGCGCCGATCGCCCCCGAGGTGCTGAAGTTCTACATGGGCATCGGCGTGCCGATGCACGAGGTCTACGGGATGACGCGAGAACACGCGCCGTGGCGACCTCCAACCGCCCGGGCCGCATCAAGCTGGGCACCGTCGGCGAGCCGCAACCCGGCATCGAGCTGCGCATCGACGAGCAGACCGGCGAGATCCTCACCCGCCACCCGGGGGTCTTCGCGGGCTACTGGCGCAACCCGGAGGCGACCGCCGCGACGGTCGATCCCGACGGCTGGCTGCACACCGGCGACGTCGGCGAGTGGGTCGACGGCACCCACGTGCGCATCGTCGACCGCCTCAAGGACATCATCATCACGGCCGGCGGCAAGAACGTCTCGCCCGTCGGAGATCGAGAACTCCCTCAAGACGTCGCCGTACATCAAGGAGGCCGTCGTCATCGGCGACCAGCGCACCTACCTCGCCGCGCTGATCGGCATCGAGCTCGACACGGTCGGCGACTGGGCGCAGCGCCACCGCCTGCCGTACACCACGTACCGCGACCTGACGGAGAAGCCCGAGGTCCTCAAGCTGGTCCAGGACATCATCGAGGAGACCAACGAGAAGTTCGCGCGCGTCGAGCGCGTCAAGAACTTCCGGATGCTGCCCAAGGAGCTCGACCACGAGGACGGCGAGCTGACGGCCACCCAGAAGGTCAAGCGCTCCGCGATGCACAAGATGTTCGGGCCGCTCGTGGAGGCCATGTACGGCGGGCCGCCGACCGGCGCCGGCATGGACGCGGGGCAGCTGGTGCTCCCCCACCGCACCGAGGCGACGCAGCCGCATGACGCAGTTCGTCCAGACCGTCATCGCGGGCCTGGGGCAGGGCGCGATCTACGCGCTGGTCGCCGTCGGCTTCGTGATCATCTACAAGTCGACGCGCATCGTGTCGTTCGCGCAGCCCGCGCTGATGGTCGCGGGCGCGCTCGTGGTGCTGACCGTGAGCTACTTCGCCAACCTGGCGGGCGGCACGATGTGGCTCGGCTTCCGCATCGCGGTCGCGCTGGCCATGGTCGTCACGGGGCTCTTGGGGATGGGCCTGGAGCGGCTGGCCCTGCGTCCGATGGTCGGCAAGCCGGTCTTCGTCGTCGCGATCATCACGATCGGCCTGGACATCGCGATCCGGGTGGCGGTGAACCGGTTGCTGGGCAACGACGTGCGCTCGGTCGGCGACCCGTGGGGCCTTGCCGTGTGGCGCCCCGCGAACATCGTCGTGCAGCACCGCCACGTCGCGATGGTGCTGATCGCTGGCGGTCGTGGTCCTGGCGCTCTTCGCGTTCTTCAAGTACTCGCGCTGGGGTCTGGCGATGCGGGCGACCGCGTTCGACCAGGAGACCGCGCTGGCCCAGGGCATCAACGTCGGGCGGGTGTTCTCGCTGTCGTGGGCGATCGCGGGCGGGCTGGCGGCGCTGGCCGGCGTCTTCGTGGGCGCGGGCTCCAGCGTCTCCCACTCCACGTGGATCATCGCCCTGAAGGCGCTGCCGGCGATCATCATCGGCGGCCTGGACTCCGTGGGCGGCGCGGTGCTCGGCGGGCTCGCGGTGGGGGTCGTGGAGACCCTGGTCGGCACCTACCAGCAGCGCGTGTTCATCGTCTTCGGCAACGAGGTCTCCTTCGCGTTCCTCGGCAACAACTTCTCGCTGGTCTCGCCCTACCTGCTGCTGCTGCTGGTGCTGCTGGTCAAGCCCTACGGCCTGTTCGGCACCCCGGAGGTCGAGCGCGTGTGACCGCGACTGCCGAGCCCACCCAGACCACGCCGTCGCCCGCGACGGTCGAGGAGCGCGCGACCACCTCCGGGCACCGCGTGCGCGGCCGCCCGCTGCTGTACACCAGCTACCAGGAGGACATGGCGCTCCTCAACACGCCGACCAAGCGCTGGTCGGTGCTGGTGATCGTGGTCGTCGCGCTGAGCCTGGCCTTCCTCATCGAGGACGACCTCATCCGCCGCCTGTCCACCGCGTTCGCGCTGGGCATCGGGGCCATCGGACTCAACCTCGTGACGGGCTACGCCGGGCAGGTGAGCCTCGGCCACGCGTTCTTCGTCGGTCTGGGCGCCTACACCGGCGCGATCCTGTCCGGGCCCGCGGGCGGGGGCTTCCTCGGCTGCGGGGTGAACCCCGACATCCGCACGGTTGGCTGCGGGTGGCCGATGATCCTGTGGCTGCCCCTGGCCGGCCTCGTGCCCGCCGTGATCGGGATGGCGATCGGCCCGATCGCGTCGCGTCTGCGGGGCCTCTACCTCGCGATCGTGACGCTCGGCCTGGTGTTTCTGGGGGAGCACTTCTTCACCCAGGGGTCCGCCCTGACGGGGCTGCCGGGCCAGGGTCGGCCGGGCACCTACGCCTCGATCTTCGGCTTCTCGCTCGTGGCGGGCACCGACGAGTTCACCGGCGCCCAGCGCACCTACCTGTTCATCGTCGTGATGCTGGTCATCATGGCGGTGCTCGGGCGCAACCTGGCCCGCTCCGACGTGGGCCGGGCGTTCGCCGCGGTCCGCGACCGCGACATCGCCGCCGAGGTCATCGGCGTGCGCTTGACCCGCACCAAGGTGATCGCGTTCTCGACCTCGTCCTTCTTCGCCGGGATCAGCGGCGCGCTGCTCTACACCGTGATCCGCACGATCGACCCCAGCTCCTTCAACCTCGGGCTGTCGGTGCGCTTCATCGCGATGATCCTCATCGGCGGCGTCGCGACGATCTCCGGCTCGATCGTGGGAGCCCTCTTCATCACCCTGCTGCCGCTGGTGACCGACGGCGTCCTGGGCTTCCTCAGCGACGTCGTCCCCGGCCTGTCCGGCGTCATCACCACGCCAGGGCAGCGCGGGGGTTTGCTCAACACCGAGCAGCTGGAGCAGATCCTCTACGGCCTGCTGATCATCGGCTTCCTGATCTTCGAGCCCCGCGGCCTGTACGGCGTGTGGGTCCGCATCCGCAACTACTGGAAGGGGTGGCCCTTCTCCTATTGAGGGCCGCCATTGACGACGCAGTCTCCGATCCCGATAGTAGGCAGGGTCCCCACTGAAGGGAGTCAAGATGGCAGACAGAGGCAGGTGGGCGCGGCTGGCACTGCTGCTCGCGGTCCTCGCGCTGGCCGCGGCGGCATGCCGCGGCGGCACCACCGATGAAGGCACCGAGGAGGCCACCGGGGCCACCGAGGCCGCCGGGGCGACCGAGGCGGCCGGGGCCACCGAGGCCGTGGCCACTGCGGCGCCGGCCGCGACCGCTGAGCCGACAGCCACCGAGGCGGCGGCCGCAACCGATGAGCCGACAGCCACCGAGGCGGCGGCGGGCGAGGTCGCCACCGACATCGGGGTGACCGAGGAGGCCTGCCCCGAGGCTGTCAACGCCGACAACGGCTGCATCTACCTGGGGATCCTGTCCGACCTCACGGTCGGGCCGTTCGCGCCCCTGGCCGTGCCGCTGACCGAGGCGCAGGTCGCCTACTGGCGGGTTGTCAACGACGGCGGTGGCGTGGGCGGCTACGACGTCGACGTCAGCACCTACACCCGCGACAACGAGTACAACCCCGAGGTCCACAGCCAGCGCTACGAGGAGATCAAGAACGACGTCCTCGCCATCGCGCAGACGCTGGGCTCCCCCACGACCGCGGCGATCATCGACGACGTGCGCGCCGAGGGGATCCTCGCGGTGCCGGCGTCGTGGACGTCGGCGTGGGCGTTCGAGGACTCGATCCTCGAGGCGGGCACCAACTACTGCTTCGAGGCCATGAACATGGTCGACTACGCGGTGGCCAACCACGAGACGCCTCCGACGTCGGTCATGGCGATCCACTTCCCCGGCGACTACGGCGGTGACGGTGCCGCCGGCGCCCGCATCGCGGCCGAGGCCAACGGGCTGACGTTCGAAGACGTGGAGACCGTTCCGGGCGCCGACAACCAGGCGGGTGCCATCTCCGCGCTGGTGGCCAGCAACCCCGGGCTGGTCATCATGTACACGTCGCCGACGGAGGTCGGCACGATCCTCGGCCAGGCGGCTGTGCAGGGCTTCACCGGCCGGATGATCGTCGCCGGCCCCGCCTGGAACCGCGGCCTGCTGGACAGCCCGGCCGCGCCTGCGGTGCTGGCACAGCTGGAGGTGTCGGGCTACTGGCGCGAGTTCGCGTTCGACTCGCCCGGCCACCAGGCCATGCGCGACGCGCTGGGCGACGTCGACCCCAACGAGGGCTACACCTCGGGGTGGACGTTCAGCTACGCGATGCACGCCGCGCTCGAGGCCGCGGTCGCGGCCGGCGACCTCACCCGCGAAGGGCTGCTGACCGCGGCCACCTCGCTCGAGAGCGTCGACTACCAGGGCATCCTGCCCGAGGGCTCCGGCAACTACGCCGATCCCGAAGGCACGGTCCGGGCATCGATCATCGCCATGCCCGACCCGGAGGCCCCCACGGGCATCACCAACGTCCAGGACCTGACGGTCGGTGCGACGGCCGAGTCGTACGACTTCACGGCGCCCTGCTTCACCACGACCGGCTGAGCCGGACTGCTTGAGGGAGGGCCGCCCGCGCGTCGGGCGGCCCTTTCGTTTCCTGGCAGGATGCCGCGTCCATGCACCCCGCCGACGGCGTCGCAGCCGCGCTCGTGCTCTACAACAACCTCGCGAACCTCGTGCCCGGGTTCGCGCGGCGCTACGTGGCGGTGAACCTGGCGGCGACCGCTGCGCTGGTGCTCGCCACGCGGGCGGCGGGTCTGCCCCTGAGCGACATGGCCGCGCTGCCGGACCGCGGGCGGCCGGTCTCGGTCCTGCGCGGCGCCGGGATCGGGCTGCTGCGTGGGGCCCCGCTGGGATCGCTGTTCCTGCTGGCGGCCGCCATGCCGCGCACCCGTCCTCACGTGGCTGACCAGAGGATGGCCTCCGATCCCGAAGCGGGCCGGCTGACGCTGCCGCAGCTGGCGATGCGCACGCTCGTGCGCATCCCGCTGGGCACCGCGCTGGCCGAGGAGGTCGCCTTCCGCGGCGTGCTCCAGGCGCTCGCGGAGCAGCGCACCACGCCGTGGCGCGCGGCGCTGCGCACGAACCTCTGGTTCGGGCTGTGGCACGTCGTCCCGACCCTCCACGCGGTCGCGGCCAACCGGCCCGGATGGCACGCCGACCGCCGTGCCACGGCGGCCGCCGTTGCGGGTGGCATCGCCACGACCTTCGCCGGCGGCATGTTGCTGTCCTGGGTCCGCACCGGCGGTGGCCTGCCCGGCGCGGTCATGGGGCACGCGATCACGAACGCCGCGGCAGCCATCGCGGGCTGGGCGGCGCTCGGCCCGCCCACGCCAGAGTCCGCGCCATGACCGCTGCCGACGACGTCATCTCCTGGTTTCCCGTGCCGGCCGAGGAGGACCTGCCCGAGGACCTGCAGGGACTGTTCCGCAAGGCCCGGGCCACGATCGGGTTCGTGCCGAACGTGTTCCGCGTCTACGCGTTCCGGCCGGAGCGGCTGCGCACCTGGTTCGCGCACTTCAAGCAGCTGCACGAGCCGACGGAGAACCTGCCCGCGGCGGAGCGCGAGATGATCGCGGTCGCGGTCTCGATGGCCAACGGCTGCCTCTACTGCCTCGTCGCCCACGGCCAGGCGCTGCGCGAAGCGCTGGGCGACCCCGTGCTGGCCGACCGCATCACGCTGGACTACCGCCGCGCCGGCCTGGACGCGCGCCGCACTGCGATCCTCGACTACGCGGTGAAGCTCACCACGGCGCCCCTCGAGGCGGGGCCGGGTGACATCGCGGCGCTCCGCGAGCACGGCCTCAGCGACGAGGAGGTCTGGGACGTCGCCGAGATCGCCGCCATGTACAACTTCACCAACCGCATCGCCCTGGCCTCTGGCATGCTCCCCAACCGGGAGTACCACGCCCTGTCCCGCTGAACCGAGGGGTCGACATGAACGCGCTCATCCAGATCGGCGGCTTCATTCTCATCGGCGTCGTCATCGGCGTGCTGGCCCGGGTCATCCGACCCGGGACCATCGGGTTGGGCATCGGCACGACGATCGCCGTCGGCATCGGCGCCGCCCTCGTCGGCGGGATCGTGGCCACCTTGCTGGGCACGGGATCGCTCACCGAGATCGACTTCCTCGGCTTCGTGGTCGCGGTCGTCGTGGCAGTGATCGCGATGGGCGTGCTCGTGCGGACACGCCGCCGGGCCCGGCGTTGACCGAGCGCGTCGTCGTCGTCGGCGCGTCCGTCGGCGGGGTCGCCTTCGCGCAGCGCTACCGGCAGAAGGGCGGCGTAGGCGAGGTCGTGCTGATCGGCGCGGAGCGCCACCTGCCCTACGACCGGCCGCCGCTGTCGAAGAAGGCCCTGATCGACGAAGCCTGGGACCCCGGCGCCAACGGCTTGGCCAAGCCCGAGTGGTACGCGGAGCAGGGTGTGCAGCTGCGCGCAGCGACGACCGCGGCGCGGCTGCTCGCCGACCAGCCGGCCGTCGAGCTCGACGACGGCACCGTCGTGGCCGGGAGCCAGATGGTGCTGGCAACGGGCTCACGGCCGCGCATGCTTCCCGCGTTCCCGCCGTCCGACAGCGTGCGCTACCTCCGCGATGTGGACGACTCGCTGGCGCTGAAGGCGCGGCTGGTCCCCGGCGCGCGCGTGGTGGTGCTCGGCGCGGGGTTCATCGGGCTGGAGACCGCCGCCGCCGCGCACCATCGCGGCTGCGACGTCGTCGTGCTGGAGCGCGAGGCCTCGCCGCTCGTGCGGGTCCTCGGCGCTGAGCTCGGGCGTCTCTGCACGCGTGCCTACGACGCGGCGGGCGTTGCGATCCGCTGCGGGGTGCTTGCCGAGGGTCTGGCGGACGGCGGGGTGGCGATCGCAGGCGGCGAGGTGGTGCCCGCCGACGTGGTGGTCGTCGGGGTCGGCGCCCAGCCCAACCTCGAGTGGCTGGAGGGCAGCGGGCTGGCCATCGACGGCGGGGTCGTCTGTGACGCCTCCGGCCGCACGTCGACGCCGGGCGTGTGGGCGATCGGCGACATCGCACGCTGGCCCAACGCAATGACGGGGCGCGCCGACCGCGTCGAGCAGTGGCAGGCGGCCCGCGACCACGGCACGGTCGCCGCCGAGGCGCTGCTCGGCCTCCCGGACGCGACCTGGACCGCGGCGCCGTACTTCTGGTCCGACCAGCTGGGCGGGAAGGTCCAGCTGCTGGGGCGCAGCGCCCCCGACGCCCCGGCGCACGTGATCGACACCGGCGAGCAGGTCGTCGCCGTGATCGGGGCCGAACGGCTGGAGGGCGTCCTCACGCTCAACGCGCCGCGGGCGCTGAGCGGCGGGCGCCGCCTGCTCACCGGTGGTGCCTCCCTGGACGA
Organism: Euzebyaceae bacterium; assembly: GCA_963829805.1. Lineage (GTDB taxonomy): Bacteria > Actinomycetota > Nitriliruptoria > Euzebyales > Egibacteraceae > CAWHJR01. The sequence goes on along the minus strand of CAWHJR010000002.1, from coordinate 3,325,273 downwards.
GGCCCGCACCTGGGCGGACACCGCCCTGGCGTAGGGGCTCAGCGGGTAGTGTCCGGGCGTGGACGTGCTGTCGATCGTGCTGGCCGGCGGCGAGGGCAAGCGGCTCATGCCCCTCACCGCCGACCGCGCCAAGCCCGCCGTGCCGTTCGGGGGCAACTACCGCCTGATCGACTTCGTGCTGTCCAACCTGGTGAACGCCGGCTTCACCAAGGTCGTGGTGCTCACGCAGTACAAGAGCCACAGCCTGGACACCCACCTGGCGCGGGCCTGGCGGCTTTCCTCGGTCCTGGGGCAGTTCGTCGCTCCTGTGCCCGCGCAGATGCGGCGAGGGCCGCACTGGTTCGAGGGCTCCGCGGACGCGATCTACCAGAACCTCAACATCGTGGGCGATGAGCGCCCCGACCACGTCCTGGTGTTCGGCGCGGACCACATCTACCGCATGGACCCACGGCAGATGCTGGAGCAGCACCTCGAGAGCGGCGCCGGTCTGACGGTCGCGGGCATCCGCGTCCCGCGCAGCCAAGCCGACCAGTTCGGCGTGATCGAGACCGCGGCGGACGGTCGGCGCATCGCGAGCTTCCACGAGAAGCCCAAGAAGGCCGCGGGCCTCCCCGACTCACCCGACGAGATCTTCGCGTCGATGGGCAACTACATCTTCTCGCGCGACGCGCTGGTCGAGGCCGTCACCACCGACGCCGCCGACAGCGGCTCCAAGCACGACGTCGGCGGCAACATCGTGCCGATGGTGGTCGAGCGCGGTGACGCGATGGTCTACGACTTCTCCACCAACATGGTCCCCGGCGAGACCGAGCGCGACAAGGGCTACTGGCGCGATGTGGGCTCGATCGACGCGTACTACGACTCCCACAAGGACCTCATCGCGGTCCACCCCGTCTTCAACCTCTACAACCTGCGCTGGCCGATCCTCACCTACCAGCCGCCGCTGCCGCCCGTGAAGTTCGTCTTCGACTCCGACGAGCGCCGCGGGGCCGCGTACGCCTCGATGATCTGCGCCGGGGTGGTGATCTCCGGCGGCGTGGTGCGTGACTCGGTGGTCTCACCGGGCGTGCGCGTCAACTCCTACGCACAGGTCACCGGCAGCGTCCTGCACCACAACGTCGACGTCGGCCGCTACGCGGTCGTGCGCAACGCGATCATCGACAAGAACGTGCGCGTCCCCGAGGGCGCCCGCATCGGCGTCGACATGGACCGCGACCGCGAGCGCTTCCACGTCTCCCCGAACGGCATCGTGGTGATCGGCAAGAACGCGAAAGTCGAGCCCTATAGGCGGTCGGCGCGCTGTAGACCGCGGGTTCCAGGTAGACGTACCTGGCGGCGGGCACGGCGGCGCGGACGGCGGACTCGACCTCGTCGATCGCGGCCGCGACCTCGTCGAAGGCGAGCGCGTCGACCATCTCGAGCTTGGCGGCCACCAGCAGCTCGTCGGGCCCCATGTGGATCGTGCGCATGTGGATGAGGCGCTCGACGCGGGGGGAGCTCTCGATCGTGGCGCGGATCTTGGTGAGCACGTCGGGGGTGGCGGTCTCGCCGATCAGGCTGGACTTCATCTCGATCGCGAGGAACGTCGCGATCACGCCCAGCAGCGCCGCGATCCCCAGCGTCGCGTAGGCGTCCCAAATCGGGTCGACGTACTGCGCCAAGAGCACGCCGATCAGCGCGATGAACAGGCCGATCTCGGCGCCGAGGTCCTCCAGCAGCACGACCGGCAGCTCGGGGTTGCGGCTGGTGCGGATGAACCGCCACCACGACTGGTCGCCCTTGAGTGGCCGCGACTCGCGGATCGCGGTCCGAAACGACCACGACTCCAGCCCGATCGCCAGCACGAGGATGATGATCGCGACCGTCAGCGGCTCCTGCTCGGCGTCCGGGTGCGCCCTGATCTCCTGGTACTTGTGGATGCCTTCGTAGAGGCTGAAGAGCGAGCCCAGGCTGAACAGCACGAGCGCGACCACGAAGGACCAGAAGTACCGCTCCCGCCCGGAGCCGAACGGCCGCTCCGGCGACTCCGGCGCCTTGGCGCGCCGCGCACCCCACAGCAGCAGCACCTGGTTGCCGGAGTCGGCCAGCGAGTGCACCGCCTCCGCCAGCAGCGCCGCCGACTGGGTGATCACGTACCCGACGAACTTCGCGACCGCGATCCCCAGGTTCGCCAGCAGCGCCGCGACGACCGCCTTGGTGCCTCCTCCTGCAGCCATGGGTCGGCAGATTACCGGTCGAGGCTCGGGGCTCCTGCGGAGGTGAATCCTGTGCGGACGTCGCCGGCGCCCATGCGGGCGGCGTCGGCGGTGTGGTCGTCGGGTTGCTGCTGGGATTCGCGCTCCGCGCTCACGCGGGCGCGGTAGTGGGTGATCTCCAGCTCGCGGGTGGCGGCGCTCCACCCGAGCACCCCGCCCATGATCCGCGCGACCGTGTCGGCGGCGGCCAGGCCGCGGTCCCAGGTCTCGATCGAGATGCGGGTGCGACGGGTGAGCACGTCGTCGAGGTGCAGGGCGCCCTCGGCCGCGGCCGCCCACCAGGCTTCGACCGCGAGGTAGTCGTCGGCGCCGGGCAGCGGCGCGGCGAGATCGGGGTACCCGCCCGAAGGGTGGGTCGTGGTGATCGTGCTCAGCAGCGCGGGAGCGTCCGATCCGTGGCGGCGCAGCAGGTGCTCGACACGCGCCACGTGCAGGCCGTGCTCCTCGGCCAGCCGGTGGCGCGCGTTCCACAGGGCAGCAAAGCCGTCGGCGCCGTGCAGGGGCAGGTCCGCGGTCGGGCTCTCCGGGACGCGCTGGTCCAGGCCGCGGGCCGCGACGTCGACCGCGTCGCGGGCCATCACGCGGTACGTCGTGTACTTGCCGCCGGCCACGGTGATGAGCCCCGACACGCCCTGGACGACGGCGTGCTCCCTCGAAAGGCGGCTGGTCGAGTCCGACTCGCCCGCCAGCAGTGGGCGCAGGCCGGCGTAGACGCCCTCGACGTCGGAACGGGTCAGCGGCACGCGCAGCACGCCGTTGACATGGTCCAGCAGGTAGTCGATGTCGGTCCGGCTGGCCGCGGGGTGGGCCTTGCCAAGGCCCCACGCGGTGTCGGTCGTGCCGATGATCCAGTGGCGGCCCCACGGGATCACGAAGAGCACGCTGGTCGCCGTGCGCAGGATCAGCCCGACGTCAGCGTGCACGCGGTCGCGCGGCACGACCAGGTGGATCCCCTTGCTGGCCTGCACCTTGAGGCGGCCCCGCCCCGCGAACGCCTGCACCTCGTCGGCCCACACGCCGGTGGCGTTGACGACCTGCCGCGCGCGCACGGAGATCTCCGCGCCGCCCTCCAGGTCGCGCACGACCGCGCCGGCGACGCGCTCACCCTCGAAGAGGAACCCGACCGCGCGCGTCGAGGTCGCGACCGCCGCCCCGAAGCGGGCCGCGCTCCGTGCGACCGCCAGCGTGTGGCGCGCGTCGTCGACCTGCGCGTCGGAGTAGAGGATCCCGCCGACCAGCGCGTCGTGGCGCAGGGCGGGCGCCGCCTTGAGCGCGCCGCGCCGGGTGAGGTGCTGGTGGCGCGGCAGGCCCGTGTGGCCCGGCCAGCGTGTCGTAGAGCAGCACCCCCGCGCCGGCGTACCCGCGCTCCCAGACCCGGTGCGTCAGCGGGTAGAGGAACCGCACCGGCCGGACGAGGTGCGGGGCGAGCCGCGTGAGCAGCCGCGTCCGCTCCCCCAGCGCCTCGCGCACCAGGGCGACGTTGCGCTGCTCGAGGTAGCGCAACCCCCCGTGGATCAGCTTGCTGGACCGGCTGGACGTCCCCGCGGCGAGGTCCCGCGCCTCCACGAGCGCCACCGACAGTCCCCGCGCCGCCGCATCCAGCGCCACCCCGCACCCCGTGACCCCACCCCCGATCACCAGCAGGTCGAAGGTCTCCTGCGCCAACCTCCCCAGCGCGGCCGCACGCTCCCCGGCGCCGAGCCGTCCCTGCACACCCGCCGGCACCTGCGGCGTGGCCAGCGCGTCGGACGGCGGCATCGGCGTCACGGTAGCGCGGCGTCGGACAGGATCCGCCAGAGGTCGGCGATGTGGCGCGCCTCGGTGAAGGTCCCGCCGATCGCGACGCGGGCGACGAGGCGGTCGTCGAGGCGGGTGTGGGTGAGGAAGAACCGGCCGGTGGCGTTGGCGGCGTCGAGGAGGGCCTGGGTCGCGGTGTCGCCGGCGCGGTGGCGCAGGCAGACCAGGCCGAGGGGCGCCGGCGCCGCCAGCTCCAGGTGCGGATGCTCGTCCACGCGGTCGGCCAGCCAGCGCGCCCAGGCGACGTGCCGGCGGATGTGCGCGCGCAGGCCCTCGGCGCCGTAGCTGCGTAGGACGAACCAGAGCTTGAGGGCGCGGAAGCGGCGGCCGAGGGGGATCTGCCAGTCGCGGTAGTCGACGACGGCGCCGGACTCGGTGGCGCGGTTGCGCAGGTACTCGGGCACCACGGTGAGCGCGTCGATCAGCGCCGCGCGGTCGCGCACGTAGAGCGCGGTGCAGTCGAAGTTCGTCAGGAGCCACTTGTGCGGGTTGAACGCGTAGGAGTCCGCGAGCTCCAGTCCGGCGTTGACGAAGCGCAGCTCCTCGCAGATCGCGGCGCTGCCCGCGTACGCGCCGTCGACGTGGAGCCAGACGCGCTCACGCGCGCAGAGAGCGCCGATCGCCGCCACGGGGTCGATCGCGGTGGACGACGTCGAGCCGACGGTGGCCATCACCATCACGGGCGTGATGCCGGCGGCCACGTCCTCCTTGAGTGCGGTGTCCAAGGCGGCGACGTCCAGCGCGTGCGCCGCATCGGTGGGGACAAGGCGCAGCCCTGCGCTGCCCAGGCCGGCGATGCGCACGGCCTTCTCCAGCGACGAGTGCGCGTGCTCGGAGGCGTACACCGCGAGCGGCCGGCCCATCCCCCGCGCGTTCGTGTCGCCGCCTGTCGCCTGCTCGCGCGCCGCCAGCAGCGCGACTAGTGTCGCCGAGGAGGCTGACTCCTGGATCGCGCCCCCGCCGGCGGCGTCGAAGCGGAAGGCCGGCGGCAGGTCCAGCAGGTCGACCAGCCAGTCCAGCACGTGCTGCTCGACCTCGGTCGCCGCGGGACCGGTGGACCACAGCATCCCCTGCACGCCGAGCCCGGACGACACCAGGTCGGCCAGCATCGACGGCGGCGACGCGTTGCCCGGGAAGTAGGCGAAGAAGCCGGGGTGCTGCCACTGCGTGACGCGCGGCACGACGATCCGCTGAAGGTCCGCGAGCACGGCCGCGAACGGCTCCCCGTGCTCCGGCGCCGTGCCCGGCAGCAGCGCCCGGACCTCCCCGGGCGCCACCGCCGGCTGCACCGCCAGCTCCTCCAGCCGTGCGAGGTGCTCCACCAGCCAGTCCACGACGGCGTAGCCGTGCCGCCGCAGCTCCTCGCCCGCCCAATGCGCCGGCCCAGGCAGCTCCGGCGGTGATGGCGTCACGCCCCGGATGCTCGCATGGTGTGGGACGCCCGAGTCAGATCCCCATCAGGAGATGCCGCGACTGAGAAGAAATCGTGGACGCGCCGGCCGACGCCCGCGGGGTCGTCCCACCACGGCATGACGCCGCCGCCCTCGACCACGTGCAACTCGGCGTTCGGCAGGGCGGTCACGAAGGCCTTCCAGACCTCGAGCGAGCCGACCGGGTCCTGGGTCCCCCACACCATGAGCGTGGGGTGATGAAGCTTCGCGAGACGCTGCGGGTCGAATGTCAGCCCGTCCTTGAAGCCCTTGCGGCCGAGGACCGCCTGCACCATCGAGCGCTCGTGGTGGAGGCTCTTGGTGTGGCGGGTCAGCGCCATGTGGTAGGTCAGGAACTCCTCGGGGATTCGTCCGGCGTCGAGGCTCGCGCCGTGACCAAGCCCGCGCAGCTGGCCCTGGAGCATCTTGGGCTTCTCGGGGATGCGCACCATCACGGCCCCCAGCGGCGTGCGCAGCAGCTTGATGAACGTCGGCGGGACGATCTCGGGGACGAGCGGGCCGCCGCCCAAGATGACGTGGCGGCGCACGCGGGCAGGGTGCCGCTCCGCGAGGAGGAGCGACCACACCCCGCCGATCGACGCCCCGATGACATCCGCCTGCGGAATGGCCAGAGCGTCGAGCGCGTCGGCGAGGAGCGTGGCCACCAGCGTCCGGTAGTCCGCCCCGCGATACTCGACGGGGTCGCTCAGGCCGAAGCCGGGCCGGTCGAGCACCAGGCACCGGAAGTCCTGCAGGTGCTGGACCACCGGCGCCAGGTACGGGCCCGTGCCTCCGGTTCCGCCCAGCAGCAGGACCGGTGGGCCGGAGCCCACCTCGGTGACGCGCAGGCGGGTCCGGGACGGTCCGACCTCGAGGAAGCGCTCGACCGGGTCGAGGCCGTAGCGCTGCCACAGCGCCTCCTCGGCCTCGCGGTAGCGAGAGGGTGCAGCGTTCATGGTGTGGACCTCCTTGGTGTGGACCGTGTGAGCGACTGTGGCCGCGCCGGCCCGCCGAAGGAAGGACAAGATTTGAACTTCACGCCCGCGCGATGGTGGTGGACACTCGGGGGCGTGAAGAGCTACGGTCAGTACTGCCCCATCGCACGCGCGGCCGAGGTGCTGGCGGAGCGCTGGACCCCGATCATCATGCGCAACGTGCTGCTGGGGTGCCAGACGTTCAACGAGATCGCCGCCGGCGCCCCGCGCATCCCGCGGGCGCTGCTGACCAGCCGGCTGCGTGAGCTGGAGCGGGCCGGGCTGCTGGAGATCTCGCCGAAGCCCAGCGGGCGCGGGTCGCTCTACCGGCCCACCACGGCCGGCCGCGAGGCGTGGGCCGTGCTCAAGGCGCTGGGCGACTGGGGCGATCGCTGGACCGACATCGAGCCCGAGCACGCCGACCCCAACGCGGTGCTGTGGTCGTGGTGCCAGACCTACCAGCGCATGGAGGCGATACCGCAGGACCGGGTGGTCGTGCGGTTCGACTTCGCCGATCCGCGGGGGCGCCCCATCCGCGAGTGGTTCCTCGCCGAGCGTGGCCAGCTCGACCTCTGCCGTTTCGACCCTGGCTTCGGCGACGACGTGGAGGTCACGATCCACGACGCGCAGGGCTTCGCCCGCTGGCACATGGGGCTCGTCGACTGGGCCGACCTGCTGCGCGGGGCTCTGGAGATCAGCGGTCCGCGCGCGCTCTGCTGCGCCCTGCCGACCTGGAACCGCGCCCCCGACCACCACCGCGAGCGGAGGGCGCGGGATCAGGAGGCCCTGAGCGCGTCGCCCAGGTAGAGCTCCCACTCCGGGGCGACGCGGCCGACCGCGACCACCAGCCAGAAGGTGGCGCGGGGGGCGTAGGGCGCGCGGCGCAGGACCATCGCCGCCTCGTCGGGGGTGCGGTCCATCTTGCGGCTGTTGCAGCGGCGGCAGGCGGCGACGACGTTCTCCCACTCGTGCACGCCGCCCTTGCTGCGCGGCACCACGTGGTCGACGTTCTCCGCGGCCCGGCCGCAGTACTGGCACAGGTGGCTGTCGCGGATGAAGACCCCGCGCCGCGACAGCGCGGCACGCCGGCGGTAGGGCACGTGCACGTAGCGCCGCAGCCGGATGACCGACGGGGAGGGGATGTCCAGGTGCGCCGACCGGTAGTGGCTGCCTCCGGAGTGCAGCAGGTCCGCCTTGCCCCCGAGCACCAGGACCACCGCGCGCCGGGACGGGATCACGCACAGAGGTTCGGCCGACGCGTTGAGGACCAGCGTCTTGGTGACCAGGCGCTGCGATAGGTGAGGGTCCTCGAGCACGACGTCGCGCACGCGCGCGATGGTACTTCAGCCGAGGCTGACGACTTCGAACCCGGCAAGGCCATTGATTGCGCTGCCCCAAAGCAGGACGAGCGCCGCCATGGCGTCGTCGCGGTCGTGCTCCTCACCCAGGACGGCCCAGCAGTACGCGAAGTGCTCGACCATGGCGGCCAGGGCGGACGCGACCGTGCGGGCGGGCGGCATGCCGGTCCGCCCCGAGGCCGCCACGACCCGCTGCACCTGCTCCTCGACCCGGTCGATGAAGCGTCCGCGGGCCGCGAGGTAGAGGGCCGCGAGGTCGCGCTCGTCGCGGGCCGCCTGGTACCAGGCGCGCATGATGGGCGCGTCGCGCTGGAAGAGGTCGAGGACCCCGCCGATGATGCGCTCCAGCATCACGCGGGGGTCCTCCGCGCCCCAGGGCTGGCTGGCGAGGTCGTCGAGGTCGGCCTGCGACGACCGCACCAGGTCGACCAGCGCGGCGGTCTTGTTGTCGTAGTAGCTGTAGAAGGTCCCGTGGGAGACCCCCGCGCGCTCGACGATGTCCTGGACCCGCGTGGCCTGCCAGCCCAGCTCGGTGAACGCCCGGACCGCGGCGTCGCGCAGCCGCGCGGCGGTGCGGGCGCCGCGCGTGGAGGTATCCGGTCCTGCGGTCAAGCCGCCCCGGGGCAGTCGCCGTTCAGGGCGTCGACGAGCTGGATCAGCGCCGGCTCGCTGACCACGTCGGTGCCGCCGACAACCACGCCGGCCGCGCCCGGGGCCAGCGCGCAGACGGCCTGCAGCGCCAGGTCGGGGATGGCCTCGCCCGCGAAGCCGTCGACGGGGATGGTGATCCCGAGGGTCGCCCCGGGGATCATGCTGGCGGCGAGGTGGTGGGCGAAGCCCTCGTCGACCCGCAGGTTCGCGGCCGTGACCGTGGGCACCGGCAGCAGCCCGAACGTCTCGTAGATCGCCACCGTCTCCTCGACGACCGCGACGGCCGTCTCGATGCGGGTTGCGCCGGCGATGCGGTCGACCGGCGATCCGGTCATCGCGGTGATCTCCTCGAGCACGTCGTCGGCGATCGCGGACGTACCGCCGATCGCGATCACCCGCTCGGGTTGCAGCCCCATCAGCGCAGCCCCGGTGGCGGGGTGCAGGACGTCGGGCGGCGTGAGCAGGATCGGGTAGCCCACGGACGCGCCGATCTGCGCCGCGGCGACCGCGTCGGGCCAGTTCGCGCTGGTCGCGAGGATGACCGGGCCGAAGCCGCTCCCCTGACGGACTTCCGGGATCGGGCCGAAGATCTCCTCGAGCACCGCGACCGCGGTCTCCTCGCGGGTCGCCCCGGCCAGCCGCACGACCTCGAACCCCAGGGCCGCCACATCGGCGGCGACCTGCGCGGACAGCGCCGCCTCGCCGCCGAGCAGGTAGACGATCCCGCCGGGGGTGACCGCCCGCTGGAGCTCGGTTGCGGCCAGCGGGTCCAGGCCCGGGGCGGGCGTCAGCAGCAGCGGGGCGTAGCCGAACGCCAGGCTGCTCCCGGCCAGCGCGTCGGGGAACTGCTCGGAGCTGGCCAGCACGCCGAAGGGCGTGCCCGGCGCGGGGAAGGTGAACGCCGAGACCGCGGCGGCCAGCGCGACGCTCTCGGTGGGCAGGCCTGCCTCGACGCGCGCGACCTGGCCGGGGACGAGGTCGAGGATCCCGCCCTCGACGGCCTCGCTGGGCGGAACCTCCCCGGCCTGCACGGCGGCGATGAAGTCCAGGTAGGGGTCCACGCGGGTGTAGGCCCCGGCGACCTCGGCGCCGCAGAACGGGCCACCGAAGCTGGTGATCCCGGCCTGCGCGAAGCCGCCGTCCGGGTGCGGGACCAGCAGCGGCCCGCCACTGTCGCCGAAGCACGTGTCGGGACCGGGTGAGTGCTCGTCCGGCCCTGGGTCGCCCGCGCAGTTCATGAGGTCGGGGAAGAACGGCAGCTGGCCGCCGAAGGTGTCCGCGTAGTCCTGCTCGCACTCCGCGGAGTCGACCATCGGCACCTCGCCGTCACGCAGCCGCGTGGGATAGATCGTCCCGTCCGCGTCCGTCGACCCCCAGCCGACCACGGTGGCCACCGTGCCGGCCGCCCACAGCTCCTCCTCGTCCGCGGCGACGAGCCGCTGCGGCTCCACGCTCTGCGGCTCCGCCAGCTCGACGATGCTCATGTCGTTGCGGCTGGTCGCGGGGTCGTAGTCGGGGTGCGCGTAGACCGCGGCCACGGCGACCACTGCCCCGTCAGTCGGGGTCCTCCAGGTCGTGCACGCCCACTCCGACCGCGAGCTCCTCCACCGGTTGCAGCAGCAGGCCGCCGGTCGTGGCCACGCAGTGCGCGGCGGTCAGCACGTGCGTCTCGCTGATCAGGGTCCCGCCGCAGAACTGGGCGAAGTGCACGTCCTCGGCCGTGGCGTCGAGCAGGGCGACCTGGGCGGGCCATTCGCCGGGCTCGGCCTCTTCGCCTTGCAGGATCGTCCAGCCCGTCCCGGTTGCCTCCGGTGCCGCCCCGGCGGGGGCGCCGACAGCCAACAGGCAGGCGGTGAGGCACACGACGAGAACGCTGCGCATGGTGGGTCGACTCCTGTTCAGCCCCCGGCGGGGATCCGACGCTACTCCTGCCGCGGGACGATCCCGTGGAGATGGCAGGCGACATGCCGGCCGGCGACGCGCTGCAGGGCCGGCGCGGGACCCTCGCCGAAGCGCACCACGACCGCGGGGCCCTCGCGCTCGACGGCCTCCACGCCGGTGAAGATGCGGGCGAAGTCCCCTTGGCGACTTCGCGCCAGGCCGGGGGGCGAGCCGGCCTGGCCGGCGGACCGGCCAGGTTGGGCTCGGTCGCCGGCCTCGGCCCTCTTGGCGGCGCTCTCGTCGCGCAAGGCCGACAGCAGCGCCTCGAGCGCGGCGGCGTCGCCCTCGGAGAAGCGGGCCTCGTAGCGTGAGACCACCACGGAGTCCAGCGGGCCGGTCGCGTCCAGCTCGCGCTCGAACTGCTCGGGCGCGACCTCGGTCCAGCGCCGCTCGAAGAAGTCCACGAGGTCTGCGCCCTCCCAGCCGCAGGGCTCGAAGGCGGCGGGGCAGCGCGGGTGGAAGGGACACCCCGCCGGGGGCTGGAGGGCGTCGGGGATCTCGCCCTGGGGCAGCTGGCGGTCGCGTCCGCGGCGGCTGGGGTCGGGCAGGGGCACGGCGTCGAGGAGGGAGCGCGTGTAGGGGTGCTGGGGGTCGTCGTAGATCGTCTTGGCGCCGCCCCACTCGACCAGCTCGCCCAGGTACATGATCCCGAGGTGGTCGCAGACGAAGCGGCCGCTGGCGAGGTCGTGGGTGATGTAGAGGTAGGTCAGCCCCAGCTGCTCCTTGAGGTCGAGCATGAGCTCCAGGACCTTTGCGCGCACGCTCATGTCCAGCGCGGCCACGGGCTCGTCGGCGACCACCAGCTCCGGGTTGGTGATGAGCGCGCGGGCGATGACGACCCGCTGCTTCTGGCCGCCCGACAGGTCCTCGGGGTAGGTGTCGAGGAAGCGCTCGCGCGGGGTGAGCCCGCAGCGCTCCAGCATCTCGGCGACCTTGTCGCGCACGTCCTCGCGACCCTTGGCGAGCCCGTGGATCTTCAGCGGGTGGCCGACCGCCTGCACGATCGTCATCGCCGGGTTGAGGGAGGCGTTGGGGTCCTGGAACACCATCGCGAGCTGCCGCCGCAGCGGGCGCAGCTGGCGCTCCCCGAGGCGGGCCAGGTCGCGGCCGTGCCACCACACGTGGCCGCTGGTCGGGCGGATCAGCCCGAGGATCGAGCGCCCCAGCGTCGTCTTGCCGGATCCCGACTCGCCGATCAGGCCGAAGATCTCGCCCGCGCGGACCTCGAACGACACCCCGTTGACGGCCTTGACGACCTGGCCCGTGCCGCGCCGGAACAGGCGCCCGCCCACCGGGAAGTGGGTGTTGAGGTCCTCGACCCGCAGGAGGACGTCCTCTGACTCCGCGGTCTGGCTCACGCGACCCTTACAGCCGCGGCCGCGGGGGCCGCGCCCGGGTAGAGCAGGCACGCCGCCTGCGAGGCGCCCGCGTCGGTCAGGACAGGGTCGACCGTGGGGCAGGGCTCGAAGCGCTTCGGGCAGCGCGGGTGGAAGCGGCACCCGCTGGGGGGGTGCAGCAGGTTGGGCGGCGCGCCGTCGATCGAGGAGAGCTTCACGGTGTCCACGCTGATCACGCTGCGCAGCAGACCCTGGGTGTAGGGGTGCTTGGGCGCGGTGAAGACCTCGGTCACCGGGCCGATCTCGACGATGCGGCCGGCGTACATCACCGCCACGCGGTCGCACGTCTCCGCGACGATCCCGAGGTTGTGGGTGATCAGCACGAGGCCGAGGTTCTCGTCGCGGCGCAGGCGGTCGAGCAGGTCGAGGATCTGCGCCTCGACGATCACGTCCAGCGCCGTCGTGGGCTCGTCGGCGATCACGACCGCGGGCCGCAGCACGATGCCCAGGGCGATCATGATGCGCTGGCGCATGCCGCCGGAGAACTCGTGTGGGTAGTTCTCGGCGCGGGTCGGCGGGATGCCCATCTGCATGAGCGCGTCGCGCGCCATCTGCTTGGCCTGGTCGCTGGACGTGCCGGGGCGGTGCGCGCGGATGGCCTCGACGAAGTGCTCGCTGACCCGCATGAGCGGGTCCAGCCGCGTCATCGGCTCCTGGAACACCAGCGACATGCGGTCGCCGCGGATGCGCCGCAGGGCACGCTGGCCGATGCCGACCAGCTCGTCGCCCTCCAGGCGGACCGAGCCGCCCATGCGGGCCCCTGGCGGCAGCAGCTGCAGCAGCGCCTTGCCCATTGTGGACTTGCCGCAGCCGGACTCCCCCACCAGGCCGAGGCTTTCGCCGGGGCGCAGGTCGAGATCGACCCGGTCGACCGCGCGCAGCATGCCGTCGGGGGTGGCGTACTCGACGATGAGGTTGCGGAGCTCGAGGACCGGCTCGGTCACGGGATCTCCACGTGCTTGTCGCCGGGCTCGGTCATGGGCTCCATGAGGGGCGGGGCCTCGGCTCCGGCGGCGATCAGCGCCGGGCTGCCGGAGACGGGCTCGAGCCGGTCGCGCACCTTCACCTTGCCGCGGTAGCCCTTGACCCGCAGCAGCGGGTTGATGATGTCGTTGAGGCCCTCCCCCAGCAGCGTGAGTCCGGTCACCAGCAGGGTGATGGCGACGCCGGGCCAGAACGCGGTCCACCACACGCCTGCCGCGATGTCCGACAGCGACATGGACACGTCGGCCCCCCACTCCGCGGCCGGGAAGGTGATGCCGATGCCCAGGAAGCCCAGCCCGGCCAGCGTCAGCACGCCGTCGGCGGCGTTGAGGGTGAAGAGCACGGGGACGCTCTGCACGACGTTGAAGAACACGTAGCGGTAGATCACCGTGCGCGGCGCGGCGCCCAGGGAGCGGGCGGCCTCGACGAACGCCTCCTCGCGCACCGACAACGTGTGGTTGCGGATGACCCGGTAGTACTGCGGGATGTAGACCAGTCCCGCCGCGAGGGCCGCGGGCACGTAGTCGGCGTCGACGCCCAGGTTCTCCACGAAGCCCAGCAGGGCCTGGTTGATGTTCTGGAAGGCGTAGACGATCGGGATCGCTTCGGGGTTCGGTGGCGCGGTCAGCACGAATGCGACGATCAGCGCCAGCAGCAGCGACGGCAGCGCGTAGATCGCGTCCATGAGCATGACCAGCACGCGGTCGAAGCGCCCCCCGTAGTAGCCCGAGAACAGCCCCAGCGGCACGCCTATGAACATCGCGAACACCGTCGAGAAGAGCGCGACCTGGAACGCGGCGCGGGCGCCGAGGATGACGCGCGAGAACACGTCGAGGTTCTGCGCCGTGGTGCCGAACGGGTACATGGCCGACGGTGGCCCGCGCTCGGGAAGCTGCTCGGACCCTGCGGCGCAGCGGCCGGTCTCGGGGTCGAGCGTGACGCAGTACTGGTCCTCGGCGTAGGGCGCGATCTCGTCGGACCAGATCGCCAGCACCATGAACCCGAGCGTGATGATCAGCCCCAGGATCACCAGCACGCGCGCGGTGCGGTTGGCGCGGCGCCAGGGCCGCACGGAGTGCTCGACGCGGACCCGCCAGCCGGCCTTCGGGGCTGCGCTGCTCACGGCCATCAGTACCGCACCCGCGGGTCCACGAACGCGTTGAGCAGGTCGATCAGCAGGCTGACGATCACGATGAGGATCGCGACCACGGTCACCAGGCCCTGGACCGCGACGAAGTCGCGCTCGTTGATGAAGTCGACCAGCGCGTCGCCCATGCCGGGCCAGGAGAACGTGGTCTCGGTCAGGATCGCGCCGCCCAGGAGGAGCGCGAACTGCAGGCCCATGATCGTGATGACCGGGACCAGCGCGTTCTTGAACGCGTGCTTGTAGAGCACCTTGCGGCCCGACACGCCGCGGGCGTGGGCGCTCTCGACGTAGTCGGCGCGCAGCGTCTGCAGCATGTTGACCCTGGTGATGCGGATGAAGATGCCGCTGATCACCAGGCCCAGCGTCATCCCGGGCAGGATCAGGTGGCGGATCGTCGACCAGAAGAACAGCCAGTCGCCGGTCCGGATCGAGTCCAGGATGTAGAAGCCCGTGCAGTCCTCCGGCCAGAGGGCGAAGCCCTCGCAGTTCACGACGGCGATGCGCGTGTCGATGCGCCCGCCCGTCGGCAGCCACCCAAGCCAGCGGCTGAACACCAGCTGCGCGAGGACCCCCAGCCAGAACACCGGGGCCGCGTAGATGAGGATGCCGAAGAGCCGGCCGCCCACGTCCAGCGGCCCGTCGCGGAACCGCGCCCCCACCGCCCCGAGGAGGATCCCCAGCGTGACCGCGACGGTCATCGCGAAGGTCGTGAGCTCCAGCGTGGCCGGCAGCAGGTCGGCGACGAGCTGCCCGACGCTGCGGCCCCCCGCGCTGGCGGTCACCGGCGTGCCGAAGTCGCCCTGCACCACGCCGGCCATGTACTCCACGTACTGCTCGAAGATCGGGTCATCGAAGCCCGCGGCCTCGCGCCGCTGCTCGATCTGCGCCGCCGACAGCCTCCCGGCCAGCTGCGCGGTGTACGGGTCGCCCGGGAGCACTCGTAGCATCACGAAGATCAGCGTCAGCAGCAGGAGCAGGAAGAGCGGTGCAAGGGCGACGCGCACCACCACGTACTTGCCCAGGCTGGACCCTCCACTCCCTGCCGCCATCTCGCGCCGAAGCCTAGACTGCGGCCGTGAGCGGCGGTCGCGGGCCGCTGGGGGCCCGTGTCATGGCAGTCGCGCTGGCGCGCTCTAGGCGATGACCACGCCCGCGCTGACGTAGCCGGACATGGTGATGACGCCGTTGACGCCGCTCGCTGTGATGCCGAAGACCAGCAGGAGGCGGGTGCCAGCCGTGAGGGGGATGTTCAGGCCGGTCAGGGTGCCGCTGGCGGTCGTCCCGATCGCAGCGATGCCCGTCAGGGACGGCGTCAGGGTGAGGAGCGACCCCGGCACCGCGGTGAAGGTGTTGTCGGGGGACGTGGACTGGTAGAGCTGCACCGTGAGGTCGACGGTCGTGCCGACCAGGATCTGATCGTCCGACGAGGCTGAAGAACCCTGCCACGCTGGTGACGGTGCCGTCCCGGGGCATCGAGAACGCCATGTTCGGTACCGACGTCCGCGTGGATGAAGCCCTCCCCGGTGACGATGCCGTTCGCCGAGTTCCCGAAGCCGATCGCCGAGACCGTGTCCGGCAAGCCAACGGAGATGGTGGTCCCGACCGCTGGGGTGCCGGAGCTGTACGGGATGATCGCACCCGGGCCCGGCGCGCCGGTCGGCCCGGTGGGCCCGGCGCCGCCGCGGGGACCCCCGGCACCGGTGGCACCGGTGGGGCCTCCAGGGCCTGGGGCGCCGGTCGGACCCGCGGGCCCGGTGAGGCCGGTGGCCCGACTGCCCCGCGGGCCGGTGTCGCCCGTGGCCTGGCCGCCCGCGAGCCGCGCCGGACCCGGCGGGCCGCCCGGGGGCGGGAACTCCTCGAGGAGCGCGCTCACCGCGATCGCGGTCTCGACGCGGCTGGCACCGAAGACGCGGCGGGTCTCCAGGCCGAGCGCCTGCACGTCGGCCTCGACCTGCTCAGCGAGCGCCACGACGCCACCCACGATGATCACCAGCTCCGGGTCGAGGGCCTCGAGGGCCTCCGCAACCGGCGCCGCCAGCGCCTCGGCGGCGTCACGAGCAGTGGTGCCGTGAACGCCCCCGCGACCGCGCCCGCCGCGAGCGCGTCGGCCGGGTCGTCAGAGCGTGCGAGGAACGTCATGTCCGGGGCGTCGTCGCTCTGCGCCGCCGCGCCACCGGGCGCGAGCAGGACGAGGGCCGCCACGAGGAACACCACGGTGAGGCACGAGTGCCGCACAGCCGTCCTTTTTTCCCCGCCGCGCTCGGCGCCAGGACCGTCGCTGGACACGACGTGCCGTGATCATCACCACACGACGAGCGACAGCGGCCGGGCTCGTCGGGCCCGCGGGTGGCGCTGGCCGCGCGACCGACTGCTGACCTCAGGCTGAGGCGAGTGCGGTGCGGGCGGTGGCGCGGCGGCGCTCCTCGACGCGGGACATCTGGTCCTCGGCGCGTGCGATCAGCAGGTCGAGGTCGAGAGCCTTGACCTGGGGGACGTCGTCCTGCACCTCGCGCAGCGCGGTCCACAGGGCGTGCTTGCCACGGATGCCCAGCACCAGGACCTCGAGCTCGAGGAGGGGCTCCAGGTCGTGGTCGCCGAGGGCCTCGCCGGCGATCTTGAGGCGGCTGAGAAGCTCGAAGACCCAGGCCCCGGCCTGCTTGAGCGCGCCGGCGTGGGTGCCGAG
The DNA here is from genome assembly GCA_963829805.1 of Euzebyaceae bacterium. Classification (GTDB taxonomy): domain Bacteria; phylum Actinomycetota; class Nitriliruptoria; order Euzebyales; family Egibacteraceae; genus CAWHJR01. Next base: position 3,308,656 of record CAWHJR010000002.1, on the reverse strand, counting down.
CGCGTCGGCGAGCCCTTGCAGCTCGTCACGGTCGGCCCGCACATCGGCGAGCAGCTCGGCGAAGAACGGGTCGCCGTCGGCCTTGCGCTGCAGCAGCGAGATCGCAGCGGCGGAGCCGGCGAGGTGGTCGGTCAGATAGGTCGACAGCGATGAGGTGGTCACGGCACAACCCGTACCCGCACCGCGCGACGAGCAACACCGCAAGCTCAAGGCGCCGGGCGGTGGCGCCTGCTGATCGTGCTACGTTTGTGGCATGGCGCGAACACGGATCAGCACGACGGTGTCGCACGCCCTGCTCGGCGATGCACGCGCGCTTGCCCCGTGGCCCAGCGACTCGGCGATGATGGACGCGGCACTCGATGCGCTGATCAAAGCCCACCGCCGGTCGGAGATCGACGCTGCCTACGAGGTCGCCTACCGGCAGCAGCCGTTCGGCGAGTCCGATGCCTGGGGGGACCTGGCGTCGTTCGGCGAGGCCGCCGCCGCTTCGTGACGGCCTTCCCCGAGCACGGCGAGGTGTGGTGGTGCGAGCCACCTGAGATCGGCCGCCGGCCGGTGGTTGTCCTGTCGCGCAGCGCGGTCATCGCCGCACGCCGCCGGTGCATCGTTGCCCCCTGCACGACCACGATCCGCGGGCTGGCCAGCGAGGTGCGGCTAGATCCCGGGGACGACCCTGTTCCACGGCCCTGCGCCGTCAATCTGGATGCGCTCGAGAGCGTGGGGGTCGGCGTCATGGTCGAGCGCCTCGGTCGCCTGTCGCTCGATCGCTGGGCGGCCGTGTGCCGCGCCCTGGGCGTCGCGGTCGACTGCTGAAAGCAATCGGCCGGGCCCCCGAAGGAGCCCGGCCGTGATCGGTGGAGCGGGAGGGACCTATCCCTCGACGGTCATGACGTAGAAGCGCAGGATCTGCGCCGCGTCGAGGGTGTTCTCCTCGCCGCTCACGCGCGGAGAGGCGTACGTCGTGGTGCCCTCCTCGTAGAGCGGGATCAGCGGCATGTCCTCGGCGGCCAGCTGCTGGATCTGGTCGAAGATGTCGGCGCGGGCGGCGGTGTCGGTCTCCTGCTGCTCGGCCAGGATCAGCTCGTCCATCTCCGGGCTGGAGTAGTAGCCCAGGAACGTGTCCTCGGAGTCGTAGAACGGCTCGATGTAGTCGTCGGGGTCGATGTAGTCGGGGTACCAGCCCAGCAGGAAGGTCCCGTACGCCCCGGTGTTGAGGTTCGCCGAGTACTCCGAGGCCCAGTCGGCGCCGACGGTCTCGACGTCGAAGAGGCCGGACTCCTCCAGGGAGCGCTCGATCGTGGTCGCCACATCCGGCTCGGTGTCGCCGTAGCGGTTGAGGGGGTAGTTCAGCGTGATCGGGATCGGCGTGCCCTCGAGCTCCGGGACCTCGATGTCGGAGATGTAGTCGGCGTTCACGTCGTAGTCGGAGGGGATCATCGAGTACAGCGGCGCGCCGCGGCCCTCGAAGACCTCGTCGACGATGCGCTGGCGGTCGACGGTCGCGGCGATCGCACGCCTCACGTCGACGTTGTCGAACGGGGCCTGGCCCACGTTGACGACCAGGTAGCGGATCCGGCCACCCGACGACGGCGTGATCTCCACGTCGGTGCCCTCCAGCGACGTGATGTCGGACGGGCCGAGGTCGTTGAGCACGAGGTCGACCTCTCCGGCGGCGAGGGCGCTGGCCAGTCTGTGCTGAGTCCTCGAAGAACTGGATGCGCACGCTCTGGACGGCGGGCGCCTCACCGGCGAAGTCCGCGAAGGCCTCCAGCTGCACGAACTCGCCCGGCGAGTAGTCGGTCATCTGGTAGGGCCCCGCGCCGATCACGGTGTCCTCGTGCATCAGCTCGTCGGCCTGGGCCTGGGCGTCCTCGAGCGTGTCGTCGTCGTACTCGATCGGGGCGTCCGGCACCGCGTAGTCGGCGTCGCTGGGCAGGATCGACGCGACCGTGTAGTTGAGCCGCGCGAGGAACGTGGAGTTGGCCTCCGACAGCGTGATGACCACGGTGAGGTCGTCAGGCGTGTCGATCGACTCGATGTTGTTGATGAGGAACCCGGCGCCCTGGGGGTGGTTGATGTCCAGCGAGCGCTGCAGCGAGAACGCCACGTCCTCCGACGTGAGGTCGCTGCCGTCGTGGAAGGTCTGGCCCTCACGCAGCGCGAACGTGTAGGTCAGGCCGTCGTCGGAGACCTCGAAGGACTCCGCGACCTGCGGCTCGACGGTGTCGGAGCCCGGCGGGAACCACACGAGCGCCGTCGTGGTGTTGAACAGGATGTTGGAGCAGGTGCTGTCGTAGCACTTGGCCGGGTCGACCGAGGCCGGCGGGTTGAGCGTGCCGTACACGAGGGTCCCACCCCCGGCCGCAGCCTCCTCGGTCTCCTCGGCAGCCGGCTCGGTGGCCTCCTCCGCGGCTGAGGTCTCCTCCGCCGCAGGCTCGGTCGCCTCGCCCCCCGCAGCGGGCTCGGTGGCTTCGTCCGTCTCGGTGTCGCCGCTGGTGCCGCCGCCGCACGCCGCGACCAGCAGCGTCAGCAGGGCCAGTAGGGCGAGCAGCCGCAGGCGCGTCGTTGCGCGCATTCGCGTTCCTCCCTGAAAGGTTGATCGGGCGGGTCACTGTAGCCCATCTACGACCGGTGTCGTTGCACGCCACGGCCTACAGTGGGAGCCCATGGAAGGACGGGTCACCGCGCAGGTCGAGGGCGTCGCCGGAGCCTTCGAGCGCATCGCGGTCAACGTTGCCTCGGTGGTCGAGGGCAAGCCCGAGGTGATCCGCCTCGCGCTCATCGCGCTGCTGGCCGAGGGGCACATCCTCATCGAGGACGTCCCCGGCGTCGGCAAGACCCTGCTGGCCAAGGCGATCGGGCGCTCGATCGCGTGCAGCGTGCGGCGCATCCAGTTCACCCCCGACCTGCTGCCCAGCGACGTCACCGGCACGACCGTGTACTCCACGGAGCACGGCGACTTCGAGTTCAAGCCGGGCGCGGTCTTCGCCAACATCGTGCTGGGCGACGAGATCAACCGCGCCGGCCCCAAGACGCAGTCCGCGCTGCTGGAGGCGATGGAGGAGCGCACGGTCACCGTCGACGGCACCACGCACGAGCTGGGCGTGCCGTTCATGGTCCTGGCCACGCAGAACCCGATCGAGCTGGAGGGCACCTATCCCCTGCCCGAGGCCCAGCGCGACCGCTTCATGCTGCGCTTGGAGATCGGCTACCCGACGGCGGCAGCGGAACGGCAGGTGCTGGAGGTCCACGGCGGGGCCGACCGTGTCGCCACGATGCAGCCGGTGACGAGCGCCCAGGAGGTCGCGGCGCTCATCATGACCGTCCGCGAGATTCACGCAGCGGACGCGCTCAAGCAGTACATCGTCGACCTCGTGCGGGCCACGCGCGCGCACCCGGCGGTCGAGCTGGGCGCCTCCCCCCGCGCATCGCTGGCGCTGCTGCGCGCCGCGCGCGCGTCGGCCGCGGCCTCCGGCCGCGAGTACGTCGTCCCCGACGACGTCAAGCCGCTGGCCCGCCCCCTGCTGGCCCACCGCCTGATCCTCTCCCCGGAGGCACGCCTCTCCGAAGCCTCCCCGGAGCGCATCATCGACGAGGTCGTGGCGTCCGTCCCCATCCCCGGCCGGAGATAACCCGCCGGTGAGGCTCACCCGCCGCGGGGTCGCGCTGCTCATCGCGGCGGGCGTCACCTACCTGCTGGCGCGCACGCTGGGGGTGGCCGAGCTGCACCTGCTCAGCATGGTCGCGCTTGCGCTGCTGGCGCTGGCGGCGCTCGCGGTGCGGCTGTCGTCGGTGGCCGTGGCGGCGCGGCGCGCGGTTTCGCGGCGGAGGGTGGAGGCCGGCGAGGCGCTCGCGGTGACGCTGGAGCTGCGCAACGACGCGCGCTTCCCGTCGCCGCTCCTGCTGGTCGAGGACGCGCACGACCCGCGCTTCCTGGGCCGCAACGGCGAGGACGCCGAGCGCTTCGCGATCCGCGGGCTGGCCCCCGGGCAGATCGTGGCGCGGAGCTACTCGCTGGTCGCGGGGGTGCGCGGCCGGGCCCGGATCGGCCCGCTGGCCGTGCGCGTGCGCGACCCCTTCGGCCTGGTCGAGCGCACCCGCCGCTACGCGCAGGTCGAGGAGGTGATCGTCTACCCGCACATCGAGCCCGTCGGGGCGGCGGTCACTCGCGGCGCGCACCTGGGGGCCGGCAGCAGCCGCCAGCGGCGGCCGTTCGCCAACGGCGACGAGTTCTACACGATGCGCGAGTACGTGACCGGCGACGATCTGCGGCTCGTGCACTGGCCGTCGACCGCGCACCGCAACACGATCATGGTCCGCCAGATGGAGCAGGGGTTCCAGCAGCACCTGACCGTGTTCCTCGATGCGCGGACCGGCGCACACCACGGCGCGACGCTGCGCACCTCGACGCTGGAGAAGGCCGTGTCCGTCGCGGCCAGCCTGATGCGCCACTTCTCCGACCTCGGCTACGGCGCGCGCCTGCTGCGCGACACCTCCACCGAGCGCCACGACCAGCGCCAGGCGGGTGACGCGCTCGACCTGCTCGCGGTGCTCGAGCCGTCGGGGGCCGTCTCCATCGCGCCCGCGCTGCAGCGCCTGGGCCGTGGCGAGGGGCTCTTCGTCGCGGTCCTCGGGGCACCGCCGGGCCGCCAACCGCTGGGACAGCACCCGGACCTGCGCTCCTTGCTGGTCGCGGGGCGCGGCTACAAGGACCGCGTCGCCCTCATCTGCACGGGCAGCCCGCCCGACGCGCGCGCCGTCCGCTTCGCCGAGCTGCTGTCGGCGAACGGCTGGCAGGCCACCACGATCGCCCCGGGGGAGCCGCTCGCGGGGCGCTGGCGCGAGGCCACGCGCCACGACGACCTGCGCCGCCGCGTCCCCGTCGGTGGGACGCCCGTCGCCGCGGCCACGCTCCCTGGCGGCAACGGGGCCGGGACGTGACGACGGTCCTGGAGCGCCCGGCACCGGCGCCGGTACCACCTCCGGCGCCCGGCCTGGCGGCCCCGCGCCCGGCTCCTGGCGCCGTCGCAGGGGCCACGGGCTGGCGCACGCTCGCTGCCGGCGCGCTGGTCGTGGTCGCGGTCGCGCCGCTCGCGCGGGTCTACCTCGGCCTCGGCTTCTTGCGACCGGTCGGGGGCGCCGCGGTCCTGGCCGTGGTTCTGGCCGCGGTCATGCTGCGGGCGCGGATCGGGGCGCTGGGGTCGCTGGCCGCCAGCGTCGCCGCCTGGGTGCTGTTCACGGCGCTGGCGTTCCTCGGCACGACGCTCGCCTTCGGGTTCCTGCCGACGCCGTCGACGTTCAGCGCAGGAGTGCGGCTGTGGCGCGACGGCATGGAGCTGGTGGCCCTGCGCACGTCCCCGACCGAGCCCGAGGCGCCCCTCCTGCTGCTGACCATCACCGGCGTGTGGTTCATCGCCCACGCCGTGCACGAGCTGGCGGTGCGCTACGCGGCGCCGTTCATGGCGCTGATCTGCGCGCTCGTGATCTGGGTGGTGCCGCTGGCGATCGCGCCCGCGGGAGCGCGGCCCTGGCCGTGGGCGCTGGCGTTCGCGCTGGCCGCGATCGGCCTGCTGCTGGCCAGCGGCGCGGACGACCGGCAGCGCGGGCGGGCGCCGTCGGGGCGCCTGGTCGCGGTCGGGGTGCCGCTGGGGCTGGCAGCGGTCGCGATCGGCGTCGTCGTCGGCGCGCGCACCCCCGGCTACGACGCCGAGCCCTGGTACGAGGTCCGCGGCATCGGCGGCACGACGATCACCACCAACCCCATCGTCGACATCCGCCAGCGGCTGGTCGCGACCGACACCGGGCCGGTGCTGCGCGTGACCTCGCCGCGCCCGGTCTACCTGCGCACCACGTCCCTGGACCTCTACAACGAGCGCGAGGAGTGGACCTCCTCGGGCATCAGCGGCCGCCCCGTCTCCGGCGAGGTCCCGCAGGCCACCAGCGTGCCCTTCTTCGAGCAGGTCGCCCTCACCGTGGAGCTGGACGGGATCGCCGAGGGCTCGATCCTCGCCCCCGCCCCGTACCAGCCGGTCACGATCGGCGGGCCGACCGCGGAGGTCATGCAGTACGACGGGCGCTCGTCGACCTTCACGGTCGACCAGGGCCAGGTCCTGCGGCGCGGCGACCTCTACGACATCACGGCGCACATCCCCACACCTGACGTGGACCTGCTGCGCGAGATCCGCCCGCCGGTCGGCCCCGACCCGCTGACCACGCTGCCCCCCAACGTCCCACCCGAGGTCGCTGCGCTGGCACGCTCGATCGTGGATGAGGCCGGCGCGGTCACGATGTTCGACCAGGCGCTCGCGGTGCAGAACCGGCTGCGCACCTGGACCTACTCGCTGAACCCCGCGGCCGGGCACGGCAGCACGGCGATGCTGCAGTTCCTGGACTCCCAGGAGGGCTACTGCGAGCAGTTCGCCGGGACCATGGCGGTGATGCTGCGCTCGCTGAACATCCCGGCCCGCCTGGTCGTGGGCTACACCCCCGGTGAGCTCGGCCCCGATCAGCGCTGGGTCGTGACCAACGCCAACGCGCACGCCTGGGTCGAGGTGGCCTTCGGGGACCTGGGGTTCATCGCGTTCGAGCCCACACCGCGCAACGACGGCAACGTGCTGGTGCCCACGGCCGACGCCGTCGCGCCGGGGCTCACCGCGGCGCAGGCCACCGGTGGCGCGGCGCGCCCCGCCCCGCAGCCCGGCGAGATCCCCCGACCGGCGGACGAGGACTTCCAGTCCCTGGAGGACGCGGCCGGGCTGCCGCCGCAGGTGCCCGAAGGCACCGCGCCCACGGGGTCGGGCGGCGCCGCCGTTCAGGTCGTGCTGCTCGCGCTGCTGGGGGTGACGGTCATGGGCCTGGTGCTGGGCCGGCGCCGCCTTCGCGAGGCCCGCGATCCGCTGCTGCGCATCGCCCTGGCGCGGCGCTCCGTCGAGGACGTCGGCCGCGCGGTGGGCAAGGCCCGCGGCCTGGCCGAGACCGATGCCGAGTACTTCACGCGCGTCGCGCCCGGACACCGCTCGAGCCTGCGGCTGGCGAACGTCGCCACCGCGGTGACCTACGCGCCGCACCCGCCGCGCAGCGCCCGCGAGGCCGAGCTGGCCGCCCTCGAGCTGCGCGGCGCCCTGCTCACCGACCTGCCCGCCCCACGGCGGTCGGCTGTGCTGAGCCGCGTGCGGCTGGTGTCAGCCCGGCGGCAGGTCGTCGAGGGCTGGCGGAGCGTCTGGATGCGGGTGCGACCCGCTACGCGTCGTCGTCGCGACGCCGCGGAGTGATCCGCGGGGCTGGGCGGGTCCGCGGAGTGGCGGCGCGGCTCTTGGTGGCTTCGTTGCCCATCTCGCGCAGGATCCCGCCGCCGTAGACGGCGCTGGCCAGCATCACGGCCGCGCCGGCGAACCCCCACCAGATGTTGGCGGCGATCCCGAACAGCAGCACCAGCCCGACCAGGAAGCCCAGCTGCCGCCCACTTCAGGCGGCCCCGCAGCAGCGTGGCCGGCGTGGTCCGACCCACCGCCCGGACCAAGCGCGGATCCTCTGCCAGCAGCCTCGCCTCGATGTCGCGGAGGATCTCCTGCTCGCGGTCCGACAGAGGCATGGGCTCATTGTGACCCAAGGCCGGTCGCGCCGCTACGTGTCGGCGCGCTACGTACCCGTGAACGACGGTGGGCGGCGCTCCAGCGCGGCGGTCGCGGCCTCTCGGAAGTCGGCGGAGGCGAGGCAGGCCTGCTGGGCGGCGCGCTCGGCGGCCAGGGAGGCCGCGCGGTCGACGCGGAAGGACTCGCGCGCGATGTGGGGGATCTGGCCGAGGGCGACCGTCGGGCCGGTCGCCAGGCGGGCCGCGTAGCCGCGCGCGGCTGCGCCGAAGTCCTCGTCGTCGAGCACTGCGTCGACGAGCCCCCACGCGAGCGCGGTCGGGGCGTCGATGGTGCGGGCGCTGAGCGCCAGGTCCGTGGCGCGGCCCAGGCCGACCAGCCGCGGCAGGCGGGTGAGTCCGCCGAGGTCGGGCAGCAGGGCCCAGCGCGCCTCGAGCAGGCCGAACGTCGCGTCGGGCGCCGCGACGCGCAGGTGTGCGGCCAGCGCGAGCTGCAGCCCGCCGCCCAGCGCGGCGCCGCGGACGCCGGCCACGACCGGGACCGGCAGGTCCTCGTAAGCCGTGAACGACTGCTGGAGGCCCGCGATCCACTCGTCGGACGGTGCCTGGGTGAGCTGGCTGCCGAACAGCGACACGTCCAGGCCTGCAGAGAACGCGCGGCCCTCGCCGGTGAGGAGCACGGCGCGCACGCGGCCCTCCTCGGCCGCGGCGCGGACCTGCGCGGCGACGTCAGCCAGCGCCTCGAACGTCCCCTGGTCGAGCGCGTTGAGCTTGTCGGGCCGGTTCAGCGAGACGACGCCGACCCGGTCCTCGCCGACCTCCAGCAGCACACGGTCACCCATGGGCTGCACATTAGTCGTCCAGCAGGGCGCCGCGGGTCACGGCGGCACCACCGAAGCGGCGGCGGGCGTCGTCGGCGGCCTGCTCGGCCCGCAGCCAGCGGTCGTCGGCCAGCAGGCGCAGCTGCCGCGCCGCGCCTGCCGGGACCAGGTTCTGAGCGGACAGCCCGATCAGCCGGACCCGCACCCGCTCCAGCCGCAGCGCATCCAGCAGCGCGGACGCGACGCGGTGGATCTCCGTGGCCTGATCGGTCGGGACCAGCAGGGTCTTGGACCGCGTGATCGTCTGGAACTTCGCGTAGCGCAGCTTGAGGATCACCGTGCGGCCGGCATGGTGGCGGCGCCGCAGGCGCTGCGCGACCTACTCCGCCAGGCGCAGCAGCTCGCGGCGCAGGACGGTGGGGTCGTCGACGTCGTGCTCGAAGGTGTGCTCGTGGCCGACGCTCTTGGTGGGCTCGTGCACGACCACCGGGCGGCGGTCGTCGCCGCGCGCCAGCCGCACGAGGTGCGCGGCGCCGGTCCCGCCCAGGATCCGCGCCAGCGTCGGCTCCGGCGTCGCCGCCACGTCGGCCACCGTGCGCAGGCCGAAGCGCGTCAGCCGCGCGGCGGTCTGCTCCCCCACCCCCCACAGGTCGCCGGCCGGGAGGGGCGCCAGGAACGCGGTCACGTCCTCCGCCCGGATGTGCAGGAGCCCGTCGGGCTTGGCCTTGGTGCTGGCCAGCTTGGCCAGGAACTTGTTCGGCGCCACACCGACGCTGGCGGTGAGCGCCAGCTCCTCGGTGATGCGACGGCGCAGCAGCGCGCCGATCTGCGCCGGCGGGCCGAAGAGACGCACGCTGCCGCCCACGTCGAGGAAGGCCTCGTCCAGTGCCAGCGGCTCGACCAGCGGGGTGACGGAGTCGAAGATCGCGCGCAGGCCTTCGCTGGCCTCGATGTAGGCGTCGAAGTCGGGGCTGACGACCACCAGGTCGGGGCACAGCCGCAGCGCGCGGGCCATGGGCATCGCCGAGCCGATCCCGTAGCGGCGCGCCTCGTAGGAGGCGCTGGCCACGACCGACCGGCCGCCCAGCCCGCCGACGACCACGGGCCTGCCGGCCAGCGACGGGTCACGCCGGACCTCGACGGACGCGTAGAAGGCGTCCATGTCGACGTGCAGGTACGGCTCCGGTGGGCGCTTCGCGCTCACGGTGCGGCACTCATCGAAGCCATTGCACGATCATCGTCGGGTCAGCGGCCCGCGGACCCGGTGCTGGAGTGCCACAGCTTGCGCGGGGGATCCTCCTCCGCCGGAGGTTCGTAGTCGGGGTGGCGCGGGTCGTTGCGTGAGAGGCGCTTGGTGTCTTGGGAGTCCACGCCCGGGTGGCGTTGAGCCGGGTCGGCCCAGGTCGTGCCGTTGGGCCCCCAGCGGGTCGGTGAGCCCGCCTCCGAGCGCTGCCGCGCGATCGCGAGGTGCAGCTCGTCGTGCAGCCCTTTGTGGTGGTCGGGGGGCGTCGCGTCGGGGCGCGGGCCCTTCTGAGGGAAGCGCAGATCGCCGGGAGCTTCGGGGATGTTGAGGCCGCTGCGGCCCTGGGTGCCGAAGATGCCGTGGCTGGGGGCGCCGTCGCCGTGGTCGCGGGCGGCCTGGTCCGAGGGGCGGCCCAGCGGCGCGGCGAACGGCTCACGCAGGGCATCGTCCAACCAGCCCTCGCGCCACGCGCGCATCAGCCGCCGCAGGTCCCACACGACCTCGGCGTTGATCGAGATGCCGCGGCGGCCGGTGCGGTGCACGGTCCCCTCGACGACGAGCAGCCAGGTGTGGAACACCGTCCACGCGCAGCGGTCGTGCACGGACTCGAAGAACGTCGCGTCGGTCGACGCCGGTCGCGTCGTCCAGCGACAGGAAGATGATCCGCTGCCCGGACTTCACCGGCGGAGTCTGCGTCGCGACCTTCACCCCGGCCGACGCGCACCCGCTGGCCGTCCCTGCGCACTCCAGCAGGTCGACCGCGCGGGTCACCTCCGAGCACGTCGAGCAGCCCGTCGTAGAAGCGCATCACGTGGTGCGATCGCGTCGATGCCGAGCACCTCGAGCTCCGCGCGCACCCGCTCGCTGGCGCGGTACTCCGTCAGCCCCGGCGGCGGTCCTCCGGCTGCCAGCAGCCCCAGCTGCTCGCGGCGCAGTCGGGTCCGCCGGCTGGTGACGTTGACTCCAGACCACCGCTCCGCCACCTCCAGCAGCACGTCACGGCGCGTGAGGCCGCGTTCGCCCGACCCCGGCCGAGCTCGTCGAACGCGCCGGCGTGCGCCAGCGCCTCGGCCACCGGCGCGACAGCGCCGGCGCGCCGCCGCACGTCGCGCCACGCGACACGAACGGCCGCCCGAGCACCAGCGCTGTCGATCATCGCGTCGTCGATGCCCGCGACGTCCTGCAGCGCCAGGCGGATCCCGAACCGCCACGCCGGGTCGCCCGGATCCACCCCGTTGTCGAACCCGGACGGCGGCAGCGGCTGCCCCTCGGCGTCAAGCGACCACCCCCGCGGCGGATCCTCGCCGGAGACGCCCAGCAGGGCGAAGGCCTCGGCCGCGGGGAGGCGCTCCACGCGGTAGTCGCGCGCGGACCTGTTCGACGTCCAGCGGCAGCACCGCGACGCCGAACTGCCGGGCGTCGTCCAGCAGCAGCCGGCGCGGATACATGCCCGGGTCGTGGGTCAGGAGGCCGGCGACGAACTCGGGCAGGTAGTGCGCCTTGAGCCACGCCGAGCGGTAGGTCGGCACGGCGAACGCGGCGGCGTGGGCCTTGCAGAACCCGAACGAGGCGAACTGCGCCGAGCGCGTGCCACAGCGACTCGGCGATCTCCTCGGCGCATGCCCCGCTCTGGCGGCAGCCGGCGAGGATCCACTGCTGCAGGGCGTCGAGCTCGCTCGGGGTCGCCGAGGCGCCGGCGCACGAGGTCGGCGGTCGCCAGGTCGCAGCCGGTCGCGGCGGCGACGCAGCGCATGACCTGCTCGTGATAGACGATCACGCCGAAGGTCTCGCCCAGCGCGCGCTCCAGGAGCGGGTGCGGGATGTGCGTGGCCTTCGCTCGCCGTGGCGGCGGCTGCAGGAACGGCCCGACCATGTCGCCCTTCACCGGGCCGGGCCGGAACAGCGAGATGTCGACGACCAGGTCGCTCGAGGTGCTCGGGCTGGAACTTGCCGACCAGCTCGCGCTGGCCCGGGCGACTCGATCTGGAACATGCCCAGCGTGCGGGTGGACCGGATGAGCTCGTAGGTGTCGGGGTCGGCGTACGGGCACCGTCGTCGAAGTCCAGCTCGACTCGCCGCGCGTGCGCGCGCACCTCGTCGACCGCGTGCGCCATCGACGACAGCATCCGCACCGCGAGGACGTCGAGCTTGCACAGCCCCAGCGCCTCGACGTCGTCCTTGTCGAACTGCGCCATCGCGAACCCGGCGGCGGAGCGCTCGACCGGGACGAGGTCGCGCATCGTCCGGCGTCGGCGAGCAGCACGCCCGAGGGGTGCAGCGCGATGTGGCGCGGGAAGCCGTCGAGGCGCTCGACGACGTCGAACAGCAGGCCGAGGTCGGCGCGGTCCAGGTTGCAGCCCCCGCAGCTCGGGCAGGTGCTCCATGCGCCGCGCGCACGTCGCCGGCGCGCACGCGCGGGAAGGACTTGGCGATGTAGTCGACCTCGCCCGCGGGCATGCCCAGCGCCTTGCCGACCTCGCGGATCGCCATGCGCGCCTTGAACGTCTCGACCATGCAGACGCACGCGACGCGGTCGTCGCCGTAGCGGTCGAGCAGGTCGCGGTAGATGTCCTCGCGGCGGGCGGACTCCACGTCGATGTCGATGTCGGGCAGCTCGTCGCGGTAGGGGTTCATGAACCGCTCGAAGGCGAGGTCGTGCGCGACCGGGTCGACGTCGGAGATGCGCAGCGCGTAGCGTGCAGCGAGCTGCCGGCCGCCGAGCCCGCGGCACGCGGCGATGATCCCCTTCTCGCGGATGCGGTCGACGATCTCGGCGACGGTGAGGAAGTACGGGCGCGAGGCCGAGCTGGCGCGATCATCGCGAGCTCGCGCTCCAGCAGGTCCCAGTGCTCCGCCGCCGGGGGCGGCGTAGCGCTCGCGGATGCCGTGCCTCGCAGCGCGCGCGCAGCTCGACGTCGGCATTCCCCGGCGGTGACGAAGTCGGGCACGCGCAGCTGGCCCAGGCCGAGGTCGACGTGGCACTGCTCCGCCAGCCCAGCGCGGCGTTGGCCAGCGCGTCGGGCCGCTCGGCGAAGACGCGCGCCATCTCGTCGGGGGTCTTGAGGTAGCCCTCGGTGTTGCGCCGGTTGCCGCGTGGCGCCTGGGTCACGTCGAGCGGGACCTGCTGGCGCACCGCGTCGACGATGTCGGCGACTCGCGGCGTCGCCGGGGTCGAGTAGCGCGGCTGCCTGGTGCGCGACGGCCGCGACGTCCGAGGCGCTCGCCGAGCGCGAACCAGGCGCGGGCCCGGTCGTCGTCGCCCGCGGCCAGGTGGTGGGTGATCCCGAAGCGCACGTGTGCGCGGCCGACGACGTCCATCCAGCGCGGGCCTCGCTCGCCGCGGCGTCGGGGCGGCCGGCCGTCGAGCAGCCGCCCGACCGGCGAGTCGTCGCCCAGCAGCACCGTGACCCCGCCCGCGTCGGGGTGGCCGAGGCGGTCCAGCACGTGGGTCCAGCGCAGGTGCGGGTCGCCGCGCGGGCTGTCGAGGTGGTGGTCTGAGACCGTGCGGCACAGCGTCCCCAGCCCGGCTTGCGTGCGCGCCAGCAGCACCACCCGCGCCGCGTCGTCCTCCAGCCACCCCGGCCCGCTCCCGGGCCCCATCGTGCGGCTGATCCCTCCGCGCCCGCTGCGCCGGACCTCCCACCCCGCCCGCCCCGGGTGCGGCCACAGCGCGAGGTCCGCCCCGAACACCGGCCGCACCCCCTCCAGCGCACACGCCTGCGCGACCCGCACCACCCCGTAGAGCCCGCCCCGATCGGTGATCCCCACTGTGTCCATCCCCCGCTGCGCCACCACCCGCGCCAGCTCCCGCGGCCGGATCACCCCATCCCGCAACGAGAAGCTGGTCCGCACCGCCAGATGCGCGAAGCGCGGCGCAGGCATGCAGCGTCCTTCCTCTGACTCAGGCGTGGGAAGGTTCCGCCGTTTACGAACAGATGTTCGTTACCCTACCCCGTTCCTGTGACACCCGTCAGCGCAGCGTGTCGAGATAGGAGCGCTCCAGGAGCGGGCGGAGGTCGTCGGTGACCTCGTCGGGGCTGCGGAGGTTGACGATGTGGTAGGTGGTGGGGCCCTGGGTGGTGGCGCGGCGGGAGACGCGCGGGTGGTCGAGCACGCCGCGGATCGGGAAGCTCATGGCGACCCACCGGGTCTTGGGGCGCAGCTCGACCCAGGAGCGGTCGTGCTTGACGAAGATGCCCACGGAGACGGGTTCGACGTGGAGGGGGCCGCCGGCGACGTCCTCGAGCAGGGGCAGGACCGCGTCGAAGATCGGGCGCTCGAACGGTGGCCCCGTCGCGAAGTAGTCCTCCAGCGTCATCGCCGGGGAGCACTCGTGGGGCTGGTTCGTGCGGCCGAAGAGCCGGCCGCAGGCCGGGCAGCTCCAGGCCACCCCTCAGTCGTAGCGGCGGATCATGCGGACGTTGAGGAAGACCGCCAGCACGACCACGCCCCCGGCGACGGCGAACCCGCGCCCGACCGCCGCCCAAGCGCCCTCGAAGAGGATCAGCGCGCGCATGGCTTCCATCACGTAGGTCACGGGGTTGATGGTCGCCGCGATCTCCATGGGGCGCGTGAGCAGGTCGCGGGGCACGAAGTTCGGGGTCAGGAAGAGCAGCGGGAAGAAGATCAGGCTTCCGGAGTTCGTGGCCGCCGCGCTGCGCGTCTTCAGCGCGATGAGCTGCATCAACCCCGCGAACCCGACGCCCCAGAGGCTGGTGAGGACCAGCAGCAGCACGAAGCCCAACACGCCGCTGGCGATGTGGATCCCCAGCGGCAGCGAGACCAGCACGAGGAGCGCGGTCAGCAGGAGGAGCTTGACCGCCTCGGAGGAGAGCCGGCCCAGCACCAGCGCAGAACGCGCCACGGGGGCCGCGCGCAGCTTGTCGAAGTAGCCGCTCTCGATCTCCTCGACCAAGAACAGCGCGGCCGTGCCGAACGAGGCCGCCAGCAGCAGGGAGCTGGGGAGCTGGAAAGCCGCGTAGCCCTGGCCCTGCAGGAACGGCGTGGTCTCGGCCGGGAAGATCCGCCCGGCCTGGCCGACGTTGACGACCAGGAAGAAGATCGGGATGAAGAGCGTCGGGATGATCGCGTCGAGCGCGCGCAGGTCCTCGATCAACGCCCGACGGCCAAGCAGCTGGACCTGTTGCACCACGCTCACGCGGACACCTCCCTGACCTCGCCCGCGGCGCGCTCGCGCGTGCGCCCCGTCGCGTCGAGGAACACGTCGTCGAGCGTCGGGTCGGTGGCGAGGTCCAGACGCCTGCGAAGGTCGGCCTTGAGGTCGTCTGGGGTGCCCTCGACCACGATCAGACCATCGTCGATGATCGCGAGCCGATCGCAGAGCTGGTCGGCTTCCTCCAGGTACTGCGTCGTGAGGAAGACTGTCGTCCCGCGCTCGTTGATGCGCCGGACCTCGTCCCAGACCGTCAAGCGGCTGGCGGGGTCCAGCCCGGTCGTGGGCTCGTCGAGGAAGAGCACCTCGGGCTGGTGCACGAGGGCCGAAGCCAAGTCCAGGCGGCGCTTCATACCGCCGGAGTAGCCCTTGATGCGCCGGTCGGCGGAGTCCACGAGGTCCACCAGCTCGAGGAGCTCCTCGGTGCGCGCCGTGGCCTCGGCCCGCGTGCTCCCGAAGAGGCGGGCCTGCAGGATCAGCAGCTCGCGCCCGGTCTGTCGGGGGTCGAGGCCGGCCTCCTGCAGGGCGACGCCGATGCGCCGCCGCGCGGCGTCGGGGTCCGCTGCCACGTCCACGCCGGCCACGCGGGCCGTCCCCGAGGTGATCGTCAGCAGCGTCGTGAGCATCTTCATCGTGGTCGACTTGCCCGCGCCGTTGGGGCCGAGGAAGCCGAAGACCTCCCCCGCACGCACCGCGAGGTCCACCCCGCGGACGGCTTGGACGGTCTCCTTGCCGGTGCGGTACTCCTTGACGAGGCCGTGCGCCTCGACGGTCAACTCCACGGTTGCTCCTTCATCCGTCTCACCTTGGCAGACGGGTGTGACAGCCCGAAGTCATCGCTCCAAACGGCCGGTGCCCAGGATCCAGCCCTCCTCGGCCACGGCGACAGCGGCGGTGGCGGGGTCGAGGCCGGGGAGGGCCAGCCAGCCGGCCAGACTGCCGTCGATGTCGGCGGCGTGCAGCGCCCGCGCGGCATCTTCGGTCTGCACAGCGTCCGGGATCCCCTCACCCGATCGGCGCGCGACCAGAGCCGATGGGTAGATCTCCGCCAGCACCAGGGGCGCGTCGAACGCGGCGGTGAAGCCGGTCTCGAACGGCCACACCACCAGCTGGCCACCCATCGCCGCTCGCAGCTGCAGCGCGCGCGGGATCGCCAGGAGGGTCTGGCTGCCGACCGCGCCGGCGCCGCCGAGCTGCCAGACGCTCTTGGGGTGCGACCCGGCCCGGCGCGCGTGCTCCTCGGCCAGCCGGAAGCGCGGCAGCGGCTCGACCGCCGGCCGCCTCATGGTGAGCGCGGGGTCGGCCCCTTCCGGCGCGCCCCAGAAGACCGGCGCGGCCATCCGGCCGTTCAGGCTGCCCGCGACCTCGAACCGGTTGTTGGCGTTGTCGCGCCCGTCGTGCACGAGGCGGTCCAGCTCCCGCCAGGTCTCCAGCCACGCGGGCGCTCCCAGCCCGAGCGCCTCGGCGAAGCCGCGCGGGTAGCCCAGGCCGGCGTCGATGCCGAACAGCACCCGCGCCCCCTCCGCCAGCCGTGCGCGCAGGTGGTCGACGGCCCACTCGGCCAGGAGCTGGCGGGTGCGGAACGGGCGCACACCCTTGAACTCGCCGTGGTGCACCGCCGCGGCCCACAGCCCGCTGCGCTGCCCCGCTG
Organism: Euzebyaceae bacterium; assembly: GCA_963829805.1. Classification (GTDB taxonomy): domain Bacteria; phylum Actinomycetota; class Nitriliruptoria; order Euzebyales; family Egibacteraceae; genus CAWHJR01. The sequence continues at coordinate 3,292,180 of CAWHJR010000002.1, read as the reverse complement.
CCCCGCCGGGGACGCTCGCCGCCGAGAAGTCGACGGCGACGTGGACGTCGAAGAGCGGCTTCAGACCCGCACGGAGATGATCGTGGCGCCGACGTCGACCAGGTCGTAGAGCTCGACCACGTCGTCGTTGACCATGCGGACGCAGCCGTGGGAGGCGTCCTCGCCGATGGAGTTCACCGCCTGGGTGCCGTGGAAGCGGATGGCGTCCGCGCCTCCCCAGTTCAGCGCGCGCAGCCCCAGGGGATTCCCGGGCCCCGGGCCGATGGAGTCCGGATAGCTGCGGCCCCAGCCCTCGGGGTCGGGGTTGATCCAGGTGGGCAGGAAGCGCTTGAGCTCGACGAAGTACTCGCCGGTCGGGGTCGGGTAGCCGGCGGTGCCGGTCGCGACGTCCCACTCGTCGACCAGCACCCCGTTCTCGAAGAGCTGGAGGTGGTGGGCGTTCTGGTCGAGGTAGAGCACCTGGCCGAAGTCGGCGACGGTGACGGCAGGGGCGAACCGGATCGCCTGGATCTCGACGCGGTCGCCCTGCCCCTCCAGCGCGCGCACGAGCGCGTCGGTGGTGGCGGCCACCGCCACGCCGCTGCCGTGCTGCTCGGGCGTGAAGAGCAGCGCGCCGGTGGAGTAGTCCATGGTCGCGTCGACGGGCGCGAGGGCCAGCTCCGCGGCGATCTGCTCGACCAGCTGGCGCGCGGGCGCGTCGCTGTGGGTCACGGTGACGTCGGCGGAGTACGAGAGCGTGAAGTCCCGGAAGCGCATCCGCGCCCAGTCCATGAACGTCAGGTCGTCGTCGGCCGCGAACGCGCCGGCCAGCGCCTCCTCGACGTTGCTGGTCGAGCCCAGCGCCACCGGGTCGGTGGTCCACGTGCGGTCGCCCAGCGCCAGCGTGATGGTCCGGTCCAGCTGCGGCGTCACCAGGGCCTGGACCGCCGTGCGCGCCTGATCCTCGGTCATGCCGGCCAGGTTGATCCCGCCGACGGAGATGCCCTCGAGGATCCGGCCTTCGTGCGCCTCGATGTAGTCGTTGACCTGCAGGTACGCCCAGCCCGCGACCCCCGCGATCGCGAGCACGAGCACGAGGATGGCCAGCGCCAGCCAGCGGCCCTTGCCGCGCTTGACCTCCCACCCGGCAACCGCGGGCTGCCACGGCTGGCGCTCGGGAGCCGGCGCCGACCGTGTCTCGACCTCTGCGACCAGGACGCCCCCGGCCATCCACACTCCCCTTCGCTTCGGCGAACCCGGGCGAGGGTAATCGACCGCCTGCCCGAAGTCACGTTGCCGGGACACCCTCGAATCCGTAGCGCTCCAGGGCGTCGGCGACGGTCTCGGACTTGCCCTCGCCGGCCGCGGCCAGGGAGCGCAGCACTGCGACCACGATCGACTCGGCGTCGACGCGGAACAGACGGCGCAGCGCACGGCGCGTGTCGGAGCGGCCGAAGCCGTCGGTTCCGAGGATCTCCAGACGCCCCGGCACCCATGGCGCGATGAGGCCCGGCACGGCCTTGACCCAGTCGCTGACCGCGACGAACGGACCGTGTGCGGCCTGCAGGCGGCGGGTCACCAGCGGGACGCGCTGCTCCTCCATGGGGTGGTGCCGGTTCCACTCCTCGCACGCCACGGCCTCCCGGTGCAGGCCGACCCAGCCAGGCGTGCTCCACACCTCGGCGGCGACGTCCCACTCCTCGCCCAGCAGGCGTTGGGCACGCAGCGCCTCGGGCATGAGCGAGCCGGAGGCCAGCAGCGTCGCGCGATGGTGGCGCTCGCCGTCGAAGCCGGCGTAGCGGTAGAGGCCCTCGACGACCAGCTGCTCGTCGAGACCGTCGGGTATCGGCGGCTGGACGACGGGCTCGTTGTAGAGCGGCAGGTAGTACAGGACGTCCTCGGGCGCGTCGCCGTGCATGCGGCGCAGGGCCTCCTCGGCCACGACGGCCAGCTCGAAGCCGAACGCGCAGTCGTAGACCTCGACGGCCGGGTTCGTGGCGGCCAGCAGCACGGAGTGCCCGTCCTCGTGCTGCAGGCCCTCGCCGTTGAGGGTCGTGCGGCCGGCTGTGGCGCCCAGCAGGAAGCCGCGGCAGCGCTGGTCGGCGGCCGACCAGATCGCGTCGCCGGTGCGCTGGAAGCCGAACATCGAGTAGAAGATGTAGAAGGGCACGGTCGGCACGCCGAACGTCGCATAGCTGGAGCCCGCGGCGTGGAACGTGCCCATCGAGCCGGCCTCGGTGATCCCCTCGTGCAGGATCTGGCCGTCCCGCTTCTCGGTGTAGGCCAGCAGCATGTCGGAGTCGACCGCGTCGTAGGTCTGCCCCTGCGGCGAGTAGATCCCGAGCGGCTTGAACATCGAGTCCATCCCGAACGTGCGCGCCTCGTCGGGGATGATCGGCACGATGCGGGGACCGAGGCCCTTGGTCGCCAGCAGGTCCTTCAGCAGCCGCACGAAGGCCATCGTGGTCGCGACCTCGTGCTTGCCGGACCCCTGCTTGACGTGCGCGTAGACCTCCTTGCCGGGCAGGTCGAAGCCGGTCACCTGGAGGCGGCGCTCAGGCAGGTAGCCGCCCAGCTCGCGGCGCCGGGCGTGGAGGTACTGCACCTCCGGCGAGCGCTCGCCGGGGTGGAAGTACGGCGGCAGGTCACCCTCCAGCGCAGAGTCGGGGATCTCCAGGCTGAGGCGGTCCCGGAACTTCTTGAGCGCCTTGGTCGTGAGCTTCTTCATCTGGTGAGTGGCGTTGCGCGCCTCGAAGTCCGGGCCCAGCGTCCATCCCTTGATGGTCTGCGCGAGGATCACGGTCGGCTGGCCGGCGTGCTCCGTGGCCGCGGCGAACGCGGCGTAGACCTTGCGGTAGTCGTGGCCGCCGCGGTCCAGGAGCGGCAGGTCGCGCTCGTGCAGGTTGGCCTTGTCGAGGATCCGGCGCAGCTCCGCGGTGTCGAAGAAGCGCTCGCGGATGTAGGCGCCGTCCTTGGTGGTGTAGGTCTGGAACTGGCCGTCGGGCGTGCTGTTCATCTTGCGGACCAGCTCCTGCTGGTCGTCGTGCGCCAGCAGCCGGTCCCACTTGCTGCCCCACAGCACCTTGATGACGTTCCAGCCCGCGCCGCGGAAGAGGCTCTCGAGCTCCTGGATGATCTTGCCGTTGCCGCGCACCGGGCCGTCGAGGCGCTGCAGGTTGCAGTTGACGACCCACGTGAGGTTGTCGAGCTCCTCACGTGCCGCGACGGTCAGCGCGCCCTGGGCCTCGGGCTCGTCCATCTCGCCGTCCCCGACGAACGCCCACACGCGGCTGGCCCTGGTGTCGGCCAGGCCGCGCGCCTCCAGGTAGCGGTTGTAGCGCGCCTGATAGATCGAGTGGAGCGGGCCCAGCCCCATGCTGACGGTCGGGAACTCCCAGAAGTCCGGCATCAGCCGCGGGTGCGGGTAGCTGGAGAGGCCCCCGGGCGTGGACTCCTGGCGGAAGCGGTCGAGCTGCGCCTCCGTGAGCCGGCCCTCCAGGAACGCCCGCGCGTAGATCCCGGGTGAAGCGTGGCCCTGGAAGAAGATCTGATCGCCGCGCGACGGCGCGTCCTTGCCTCGGAAGAAGTGGTTGAAGCCGACCTCGTAGAGGCTCGCGGCCGACGCGTAGGTCGCGATGTGCCCACCGACCCCGACCTCGGGTCGCTGCGCGCGCGTGACCATCACCGCGGCGTTCCAGCGGACGGCCTTGCGGATGCGGCGCTCGAGGTAGTCGTCGCCGGGGAAGTCGGGCTCGCGCTCCGGCGGGATCGTGTTGATGTAGTCGGTGGAGCGCAGCCCGGGAACGCCGACGGACAGCTCGCGCGCCTTCTGCAGCACCTTGAGCATCAGGTAGCGGGCACGCTGCCGCCCCTGCTGCTCCACGACCGCGACCAGGCTGTCCAGCCACTCCGCGGTCTCGTCCGGATCTGCGTCCGGGAGCTGCGTCGGCATCCCATCCGTGATGGGGCGGTGCTCGGCCATCAACTCTGTGGAGGGTAGCCCTCCGGCGGGTAGCCCTGTTGTGGATAGCCCTGCTGCGGGTAGCCCTGTTGCGCCGGGTACTGCGGCGGGGGCGGGTAGTAGCCGACGCCGATCGGATAGCCGAACGCGGGCGGTGGTGGGTACGGCGAGCTGCGCCACTGCTTGAGGTACTCCCGCACCTCCGGAGGCGGCCGCGCGGCGAAGAAGTAGATGATCGCGCCCAGTCCGCCGGCGAGGATCACCACGAGCAGCCACGTGGTCTTCGTGCCCGACTTGAACCAGCCCTCGGGGAGCTGCACGACGTCGATGAGCATGAAGATCCAGAAGACGAAGCCTGCGATGCCGATCGCGGCGAACAGCAGCCAGATCACGACCAAGCCGCCCACGAACAGCCCCTCTTGCGCGAGCACCATGTCGGGCAGGCTACGGGCTGAGGCGCTCCGCGAGGTGGCGGACGGCGAGGGGGTAGCGGTACTCGATGCCGCCGTGGGCGGCGTCGAAGAGCTCGAAGTGGGTGACGGTCGCGCCCGCGGCGAGGCAGGCCGCGTTGAAGGCCTGCGCGCCGAGGTCGAGGAACCACTCGTCGCGGGTGCCCGCGTCGATCCAGATCGCCTTCAGGGAGCGCAGCGCATCGGCGTGCCGCGGCGCCATGCGCACCGGGTCCCAGGCCTGCCAGCGCGCCCAGACCTCCTCGATCAGGGTGCCTGTGGCCACGTCGATCGGGTGGTGGACCGTGCCGTCCTCGTCGGCGGAGTAGCAGGCCGCCATGGCGTAGGCGTTGAGGATCTCGCCGTCGTCGTCGTTGGCCATCGCGGGGCGTGAGCGGAAGTCCTCGAAGAACTTCTCCCAGGAGCCCTCGTAGCGGTCGCGCAGGACGCGGACGGCCTTGGCCTCGTCGTGCAGGTAGCACAGCTCGAACCCGGCGTCACCGGCGTGCGTGGCGAGCGCGCCGAACACGTCGGGTCGCAGCATCGGGGCGACCATCGCCCCGTAGCCTCCCGACGACTTCCCCGCGATCCCGCGGTGGTCGCGATCGGCCAGCGTGTCGTAGGTGGCGTCGACGAACCCGACCACGTCCTCGCAGAGGTAGGTGAGGTACCGACCGGTCCCGGGCGAGTCCAGGAACTGGCTTCCCCCGACAGACGTCCAGGCGTCGACGTGCGCGACGAGCGCGCGGGGCACGGCCGGGTCGGCGAAGAGGGCGTCCAGCCGCTCCAGGTACGTGGGCCGGAACGGCGTGCGGTTGAACCACATGTCGACCTGACCGGTGAAGCCCTGGATCTGGTAGATCACCGGCAGCGGTCCCGCGTCCTCGGCGCCGGGCGGCACGTAGACCACCAGCGGCCGCTGGTGCGGATCGCCCAACGGGTTGCCGCGCAACGCGGCGCTGTCGACCGTGTGGACGTCCAGTCGGCCCGCGAACGAGTGCGCCCACGGCGCACCGGCGGCGGGCGGGATGCTGCCCATGCTTGACTCCTCGAAAGGCACGGATGCGGACGGCAGACCCTAGGGACAGGGTGCCGGTCAGGCCACCGCGCGCGTGAGGAGGCGCACGACGCCGCCGAGCTGACCCAGGTCCTCCAGCGCGAGGACCGGCGCGCCCATCGCCGCCGCGACCATCCCCGCGATCCCCAGCCGTGGGAACCCCTCCTCGGTGTCCACCACGACCGCGGGCACCCCCCGGCGCCCCAGCCCCGCCGCCGCACGCACCGCCGCGGCGACGGGGTCGCCTTCGCGTGCCGCCGTCGCACGCCCATCGGTCAGCAGCACGAGGAGGGGGCGGCGACGAGGGTCGCGGACACGCTCCCCGGCGAGGACCGCTGCGCAGCGCTCGAGGCCGGCGGCCAGGGGGGTGCGGCCGCCGGTCCGCAGGTCTGCGAGCAGCCGCGTCGCACGCTCGGTCGACGGCGTCGGCGGGAGCACGACCGTCGCCTCCTCGCCGGCGAACGTGACGAGGCCGACCCGGTCGCGGCGCTGGTAGGCATCCAGCAGCAGCGACAGCACCGCGCCCTTGACGGCGCTCATCCGCCGGCGTGCCGCCATCGAGCCCGACGCGTCGACGCAGAACAGCACGAGGTTGCCCTCCCGACCCTCCCGCACCTTCTCGCGCAGGTCATCGCGCACCAGCCGCAACCCCGCAGGCCGGTCGCCGCTGCTGCGCGGTTCCGCGGCGTCGCGGGCTCGTGCCACCTGGTAGGGCGCGGCGGCGCGCAGGGTGCCGCCGATCGCGAGGTCGGTCACACGGCCGCGCGGGACGCGGTCGGCGGCGTGGCGGCCGCGCGTGGTCTGCGCCGGGCTCCGCCGCCCGAGCGCCCCGTCGCCCTTGCCCTCCACGGCGAGCAGCAGCGGCCGGAAGGCGGGCCCGGTCGCGAACAGCACCTCGGTCGCCGGGCCGGTGGTCTGGCGGTCTGACCCGTCAGTGGTCTGGTGGTCTGACGTGCCCGGCTCCGGCGCGCCGGAGGGCTCGCGGTCGAGGGCGCGCGGGTCCGGTCCCGTGTCGTCGCCTGGTCCCGTGTCGTCGCCTGGTCCCGCGTCGTCGTCCGGTCCCGAGTCGTCGTCCGGTCCCGAGTCGTCGTCCGAGACGTCGTCGAGCGGGGCGAGGGACTCGGGGTCGTCGTCCGGGGAGTCGGCGAAGGGCGCGAGGGCGGCGTCCAGGACCGACTCGTCGATGCCCGGTTCCTCGAAGGGGCCACGGCGGCGGCGGTGCGGGAGCGCGAGGAGGGCGGCGCGGCGGACGTCGGCCAGGGTGACGCTGTCGCGCCCGTGCCAGGCGGCCAGTGCGCTGGCGGCCTTCGCGGTCACGAGGTCGGCGCGCATCCCGTCGACCTCGAACGCGGTGCAGGCGGCCACGACCGCGGCCAGCATCCGCTCACCCAGCCGGACCCGCGGCAGCAGCGCTCGCGCCCCCACGACGCGTTGTGCCAGCGCGGCGTCGGCGGCCGCCCAGCGCGCCGCGAACGCCGCGGGGTCCGCCTCGTACGCCAGGCGGCGGCGGACGACCTCGGCGCGCTCGCCGGGGTCGCGGGACGCGTGCACGCCGACGGTCAGCCCGAAGCGGTCCAGCAGCTGCGGCCGCAGCTCGCCCTCCTCCGGGTTCATCGTGCCCACGAGCTGGAAGCGGGCGGGGTGGCGCACGCCGACGCCCTCGCGCTCGACGATCGCCTCGCCCATCGCGGCCGCGTCCAGCAGGACGTCGACGAGGTGGTCGCCCAGCAGGTTGACCTCGTCGACGTAGAGGATCCCGCGGTGGGCGGCCGCCAGCAGTCCGGGCTCGAAGGCCCGGGTCCCCCGCGTCAGCGCGCGCTCGAGGTCCAGCGAACCGGTCACGCGGTCCTCGCTGGCGCCCACCGGCAGCTCGACCAGGGCGACGGACCGCGTGTGCGCGGGCCGGGCGTCGCAGGGTGCGTCCGGGCACCCGGGATTGGGCGCCGCCGGGTCGCAGGCGAAGCGGCAGCCCGCCGCCACGGCCACCGGCGGCAGCAGCGCGGCCAGCCCGCGCGCCGCGGTCGACTTCGCCGTCCCCTTCTCCCCGCGGACCAGCACGCCCCCGATCCCGGGGTGCACGGCGCCCAGCAGCAGCGCGGTCGTGAGGTCCTCGCTGCCGACCAGCGCCGCGAACGGGTAGGGGCTGCTCAAGCGCGGGCCTCGAGGTCGCCCTCGGTCTCGAGGTAGGTGGCGCGCAGGTCGGCCAGCCGTTCGGCGTCGGGGTCGGTCCACAGGCCGCGGTCGGCGGCCTCGAGGAGGCGCTCGGCGATCGCGCGCAGCGCCCAGGGGTTGACGTCGGCGAGCCACGCCCGCGTCTCGGGCTCGCGCACGTAGGCGTCGGTGACGCGGGCGTACATCCAGTCCTCGACGACGCGGGCGGTCGCGTCGTAGCCGAACAGGTAGTCCACGGTCGCGGAGAGCTCGAAGGCGCCCTTGTAGCCGTGCTTGCGCATGCCGGCCAGCCACTTGGGGTTGAGCACCCGCGCTCGCACCACCCGGGCGACCTCCTCGCCCAGCGAGCGCGTGCGCACGCGGTCCGGCGCCGCGCTGTCGCCGATGTAGGCCTTGGGCGCGGTCCCGGTCAGGTGACGGATCGCCGCGACCATCCCGCCGTGGTACTGGAAGTAGTCGTCGGCGTCGAGCAGGTCGTGCTCGCGCGTGTCGACGTTCTTGACCGCGACGCGCACGCGGCGGAACGCACGCTCCATGTCGCCGCGTGCCTCGGCCCCCTCCAGGCCGCGGCCGTACGCGAAGCCACCCCACACGGCGTAGACCTCGGCCAGGTCGGCGTCGTCGCGCCACGTCTTGGCGTCGATGAGCGGGAGCAGGCCGGCGCCGTAGGCGCCGGGCTTGGACCCGAAGACCCGCGCGGTCGCCCGGCGGTGGTCGACACCCGCCGCCACGTCCGCGGCGACATGGGCGGCCAGCGGGTTCTGCAGGGCAGCCTCGCCGTCGAGGGCGGCGACCAGCGCCACCGCGTCGTCCAGGAGCTGCACCAGATGCGGGAACGCGTCGCGGAAGAAGCCGCTGATGCGCACCGTGACATCCACGCGCGGGCGCCCCAGCTCCTCCAGCGACTGCAGCTCGAGCCCGGTCACGCGCCGCGTCTCGGGGTGCCACACGGGGCGCACCCCGAGGAGTGCCAGCACCTCCGCGACGTCGTCGCCGTGCGTGCGCATCGCCGCGGTGCCCCACAGCACGATCGCCACCGAGGTCGGCGCGACGCCCTCCTCCTCGACGTGGCGCGCGACCAGCCCGTCGGCGAGGCGCTGCCCGACCTGCCACGACAGCTCCGTCGGCAGCCCCTTGGGGTCGACCGAGCGGAAGTTCTTCCCCGTGGGCAGCACGTCGAGGCGCCCCCGGGTCGGTGATCCCGAGGGCCCTGACGGGACATAGCGCCCAGCCAGCGCGCGCACGATCCCGTCCAGCTCCCGTGTGGTCGCGGCCAAGCGCGGCGCAACCTCCCCCGCGGCGAACCGCAGCACCTCGGCCACGCCGTGGGCCTCCTCGTTCAGCACGTCGCGGACGACTGCGGACGCCTTGGCAGGGTCCCACCCGGTGGCGTCGAGCTCCTCGACCAACCGCCGCGCACGTTCCTCGAGCGCGTCCAGCAGGTCCGAGCGCGTCGCGGGCGCCCTCGCCACGCCATTTGCAACAGTTCGTTCCAGCATTTCCTCGGCATTCCGAGGAAAGCCTGGAATGAACGCGGGCGGGAGCAGGTCGGCCGGCACGCGCTCGCCGGGGGCGTCGAGCAGCCAGGCCTCGTCGACGCCCAGCTCGGCACCGACCGCGGCGCGCAGCCCCGGGTGGCGCGTGCCGTCGCGCGCCGTCTGCGGCAGGCGCAGGATCGCCAGGACGAGCCCGACGAGGTCGTCGCCCTCCGGCGCACGGCCCAGGATGTGCAGGCCGCCGCGGATCTGGGCGTCCTTGAGCTCGCAGAGGTAGCCGTCGATGTGCGGCAGGAGGCCGTCGAGATCGTCCTCGGCGGCGCCCTCCAGCGCGAGGTCGCGGGTCAGCTCGGCGCTGCGCAGCAGCTGCCAGATCTCGCCGCGCAGCGCCGGGCCCTTCGCCGGGTCCATGAGCGCGACGTGGTAGTACTCGTCGAGGAGCTGCTCGAGGCGCGCGAGCTCGTCGTAGGTCTCGGCGCGGGTCATCGGCGGGACGAGGTGGTCGACGATCACGGCGTGGGCGCGGCGCTTGGCCTGGGTGCCCTCGCCGGGGTCGTTGACGACGAACGGGTAGACCAGTGGCAGGTCGCCCAGCACGGCGTCGGGCGCGCAGCCGGCGGACAGCCCGCTGGCCTTGCCGGGCAGCCACTCCAGCGTCCCGTGCTTGCCCAGGTGCACGACGGCGTCGGCTCCCCACTCGGCGTCCAGCCAGCGGTAGCACGCCAGGTAGTGGTGGGTGGGGGGCAGGTCGGGGTCGTGGTAGATCGCGACCGGGTTCTCCCCGAAGCCGCGCGGCGGCTGGATCGCCAGGAGCACGTTGCCGAAGGCGATCGTGGCGAACACGAGGTCGCCGCGATCGACCAGGACGTCGCCGGGCGGCGGTCCCCAGTGGCGCTGGATGCGGGCGGCCAGCGCCGGGTCGATGCCCGCGAACCACCCGGCGTAGGCCGCGGCGGACACGCGCGCCGGCTGGGCCGCCACCTGCGCGTCGCTCAGCCACTCGGGGTCGAACCCGCCGGCGGCGATGAGCCGGTGCACCAGCGCCGTGCCGTCCAGGCCGCAGGTGGGCCAGTCGCCGAGGTCGTAGCCCTCGGCGGTCAGGCGGTCGAGGAGCGCGACCGCCGAGGCGGGTGTGTCCAGGCCGACCGCGTTGCCGACGCGCGCGTGCTTGGTGGGGTAGTTCGACAGCACCACCGCGACCTTCTTGTCGGCGTTGCGGGTGTGCGCGAGCCGCGCCAGCCGCACCGCGATCCCCGCGGCGCGCCGGCAGCGCTCCGGGTCCGGTGCGTACGCGACCGTCCCGTCGGCCTGCTCCTCCTTGAAGCTGACGGGCACGCCGACGACGCGGCCGTCGAACTCGGGGATCGCGATCTGCATCGCCACGTCCAGCGGCGACAGCCCCTCGTGCCCCGCCGCGTAGCGCTCCCGGCTGCCGGTCGCGCAGAGCGCCTGCACGACGGGCACGTCCAGCGCCTCCAGGTGCGGGACCGCCCAGCCCGCTTCCTCGCCGGCCCCCGACGAGCCGCCCGCGGCGAGCACCGTCACCAGCAGCGCGTCGACACCGTGCGCCGCGAGCAGGTCAAGAGCCTCGCTGCGCCCGTCGGCGTCCGCCCGCAACGAGTAGGCCGACACGGCCGCGGCGTTGGCGCCGTGCCCCCGGACGGCCTCGACCAGCGCGTCGACGAATGCCGTGTTCCCGGCCAGCGCGTGCGCCCGGTAGAAGACGATGCCGATCGTCGGCTGCCCCGCCGCGGCGTCAGGCGTCCCGTGCCAGGCGACCTCGGGCACCGGCGCGGGCGGGTCGAAGCCGTGCCCCTCGTGCAGCAGCGTGTCGGCGAGGAAGCGCGCGAGCTGCGCGGTGTTCGCCACCCCACCGTGGACGAGGTACGCGAACGCCTCCGCCACCACGCCCGCCGGGGCCGTCGAGGCCTCGTGCAGCACCGCGTCCGGCGTGGACTCTCCGGAGAGGGCGACCAGCGGCGTGCCGGTGCTCAGGCAGCGCGCGCGCAGCGCCGGGAACCCCTCCCAGGCGGCTGCGCCCCCCAGCAGGCGCACGACCACGGCGTCCGCGCCCTCCAGCAGCACCGCCGGGTCGCGCGCGACCGGGTTGCCGGCACGCAGCACGAGCCCTTCGGGCAGGTCCGCCGCCGCCCGCGACGCGGCCGCCACCTCGGTGTCGGCGGTGGAAAGCAGCACGAGCGTTGGCACTGCCGCGCGACCCTAGCCGACGCCCGACGGCATCCGGACACCCGCAGCACGCCGACCACGCGGGCATCCTCGGATCTGCCGGGGCCCGGCTCCAGCAGCCTTGTCCGGAGGGTGGGGTGGGCGGCCGGCGGTCAGCTCAGGCCGGTGGTGATGGTGGGGAGTCCGGCCGGCACGCCCTGCTCGAGGAGCCGGTGGACCGCCGCCAGGTCGAGGTGCGCCGCGACGAGGTCGCCCAGCCGGTCGAGGCGGGCCGCGCGCACCTCGGCGTAGCGCACACCGGACGGCTGCCACGACCGGCCGGTGGCGGCGGCGACGCGCTGCAGGAGCGCGGTTCGGGCGGCATCGTGCTCGAGCAGGCCGTGCCACGCGGTGCCCAGGACCTCGCCGGCGCTGATCCCGCCCACCTCGCCGTCGTCGCCGACGACCAGCGTCTCCCCGCCGGCGATCGTGGTGCGGCCGTGGCGGATCTCGTAGCCGCCGGCCGCCACGCCGCCCAGCCCCGGCGCGGTCCCGGTCACGGTCCGCAGGACCTTGCGGGGCGCCATCGCGGTGCTCACGGGCAGGAGGCCCAGGCCTGCGGCGTGGGCGACGCCGCTCTCCACGCCGTCGGCGATGACCGTGCCCAGCATCTGGTAGCCGCCGCAGATGCCCAGGACCGGGGCGCCGCGGCGGGCCCGGTCCGTGAGCGCGGCGTCCAGGCCGCGCCCCCGCATCCAAGCGAGGTCGTCGACCGTCGCCTTCGTGCCCGGCAGCACGACGAGGTCGGCGGACGCGAGCACCGCGGCGTCCGCGGTCACCGCCACGCCCACCTCGGGCTCGGCCGCCAGCGCGTCGACGTCGGTGAAGTTCGAGATGCGCGGCAGGCGCACGACCGCCACCTGCAGCGCGGCATCGGGCCGGTGCCGCGTGAGGTGCTCGAGCGCCAGCGAGTCCTCGGCATCCCCGTCCGCGACCGCGGGGTCGAACGGCACGACGCCGAGCACCTGCCGCCCCGTCCGCGCGGTGAGCTCGGCGATCCCGGGATCCAGCAGCGCGGGATCCCCACGCAGCCGGTTGATCACGAAGCCGGCCACGAGGGCCTGATCGGCCGGCTCCAGCAGCGCCACCGAGCCGAAGAGCGCCGCGAACACCCCACCGCGCTCGATGTCGGCCGCCAGCACGACAGGGATGTCGGCGGCGCGTGCGAGCCCGAGGTTCACCAGGTCGCCCTCGCGCAGGTTGATCTCCGTGGGCGAGCCGGCCCCTTCGCAGATCACCGCGTCGAACCGCGACCGCAGGGACGCCAGGCACTCCAGCACCGTCGGCAGCAGCGACGGCTTGCGCCGGTGGTACGCGAGCGCGTCGTCAAGCGCGATCGCCTCTCCCAGCACGACCACCTGGCTGACCCGCTCCCCCGTCGGCTTGAGCAGGATCGGGTTCATCGCCGCCTCGGGAGGCACCCCCGCCGCGGCAGCCTGCAGCGCCTGCGCCCGCCCGATCTCCGACCCGTCGACGGTCACGGCCGCGTTCAGCGCCATGTTCTGCGCCTTGAACGGTGCAACCCGCAGGCCCTCCCGGGCCAGCGCGCGCAGCAGCCCCGCGACCAGCACCGACTTGCCCGCGTCCGACCCGGTCCCCGCGACCAGCAGCACCCCGCTCACCGCGCGATGCCGTACGCGGAGGTCCGCAGGATCGGGCGTCCCGTGCGGACCGTTGGTCCGCGGCGCCGGCCCACGCGCGCGCAGGCCGCGAGGACCGCGGTGGCCGCGCTGACCGTCTGAGAGAGGCGCACGGCACGGCGGATGTCCGCCGGACCGGGGTGGCGGCCCTCGCCCAGCGGGCCGCGCACCTCGACGCGGTCGCCGTAGCGCACCTCGCCGCCGAGGGTCAGGCCCAGGGCGCCGGCGAACGCCGCTTCGCACACCCCCGCGTTCGGGCTGGGATGGCGGGGCGCGTCGCGCCGCCAGGTCTGCAGGGCGCGGCCCGTGTCCCCGCCGACCACGGGCGCGCAGCCCGCGGCCAGGAGCCCGACGACCCTGGCCGGCACCCACCCCAGCACGTCGTCCAGCCGCGCCGACGCCCACCCGAAGCGCGCGTAGCGGGGCGACCGGTGCCCGACCATCGCGTCCAGCGTGTTCGCGCACCGGTACGCGACGACACCCGCCGGCCCGGCCGCCGCCGCCCACAGCAGCGGCCCGACCACGGCGTCCGCGGTGTTCTCCGCGACCGACTCGCAGACCGCCCGGCAGATCCCCTCCGCATCCAGCGCGCTGGGATCGCGCCCGACCAGCGTCGGCAGCGCCGCCCGTGCCGCGTCGAGGTCGCCGCGCTCGACCGCCTCAGCGACGCCCTCCGCGGCCCGCGCCAGCGACCGCCCGCCCACCGCCGCCCACACCAGGACCGGTAGCAGCCACCGCGGCAGCCGCGCCGCCGCCGCCGCCGGCACCCCCACCAGCAGCGCCGCGAACACCACCCCCGTCAACCGCCCATCCCGCCACAGCGAACGCTCCACCCGCTCTGCCGCCGCCCCGAACAGCGCGACCGGATGCCCCCGCCGCGGGTCCCCCACCACCAGGTCCGCCCCCCACCCCAGCACCGGCCCCCACGTCGCCGCCGCTCGCCGCCACTCCACGCGCCGGCAGCCTACGCACCCTCGGCCGCCCGCGACCCCGGGCGCAGGAGGTGCGTCGCGCCAGTTGCCTCAGGAGGGGACTGCTGCGAGCCACCTCCAACCGCACGGCGGAGGTGCGTCGCGCCAGTTGCCCCTGGCGGGTACTGGTGCGAGCCACCCCTCGCGCGCCTGGGTCAGATCGGGTCGGGGCGGCGGCGGGTCGTGAGGAGGATGACCGCGGCGCCGAGGAGGCCGGCCAGGAGCGAGGCGAGGAGGATGCCGAGCTTCGCGGCGGAGGCTGCGGGGGTGGTGCCGAACGCCAGGCCTGCGACGAAGAGGGCCACGGTGAAGCCGACGCCACCGACGGCCGCGACGCCGGTCAGCGCGGGCCAGCGCACGCCGGCTGGGAGACGGCCGAGGCCGCTGCGGACTGTGAGCCACGTCGCCGCGACGATGCCCAGCGGCTTGCCGAGGACCAGGCCGGCCACGACGCCCTGGGTGATCGGGTTGTTGACGGTGTCCGTCAAGGCCATGCCGCGCAGGGACACGCCGGCGTTGGCCAGCGCGAAGAGCGGCAGGACCACGAACGCGGTCCACGGGTGCAGGCGTGACACCAGGCGCTCCAGCGGGGACACCGCCTCCTGGGCCAGGCCGGCGATGTCCATGAGCGAGACCTGCTCCCACTCGTCGGCCCGGCCGTCCGGCGGGGAGGCCGTGAGCGTGCGCAGCTCGGCGCCGATCACGGAGGTCACGGCCTCGGGCGGGTGGAACGGCCAGGCCGGCGTCAGGAGCCCCAGCACGACCCCGGCGATCGTCGCGTGCACGCCCGACAGCGCCATGAGCGCCCACAGCAGGCCGCCCAGCACGACGTAGGGCGCGAGCGACCGCACCTTCATGCGCTGCAGGCCGACCACGGCCAGCACCACGAGCACGCTCGCGAGGACCCACAGCGGCCGGATGCCCCCGCTGCCCGGGTAGAAGACCGCGACCACCAGGATCGCGCCCACGTCGTCGGCCACGGCCAGGGTCAGCAGGAAGATCTTGAGCGCCGGATGGACGCGCCTGCCGAGCAAGAGCAGCACCCCGACCGCGAACGCGATGTCGGTCGCCATCGGGATGCCCCAGCCCGCCACCGCCGGGCCGCCCCGGTTGAAGGCCGCATAGATCACGGCGGGAACCAGCATCCCGCCCGCGGCCGCGGCCACGGGCAGGAGCGCGCCACGGCGGTCGCGCAGCGAGCCGTGGACCATCTCGCGCTTGATCTCCAGGCCCACCACGAAGAAGAAGAGCGCCATCAGCACGTCGTTGATGACGTGGCGCAGGTCCTCTGCGAAGGTCCACCCGCCGACGCTGAAGGTGACCGGCAGCTCCCACACCCGCTCGTAGGTCCCCGACCACGACGAGTTGGCCCAGACCAGCGCGACCACGGCGGCCACCAGCAGCAACGCGCCACCGGCGGCCTCGGTCTGCAGGAAGCGCTGCAGCGGCTGCACGACCAGCCGCGGCACGCCGGCATCGCGGCGTGACCACGGCCGGTCCAGCCCGGCCCTGGTCGTCGACAGGCGCTCCGGCGCCTGGGTCACGACGCCGCGCGCTCCAGCCGGTAGCCGAAGCGCGGCAGCGCGCGCACCTCCAGGCCCAGCGGCTGCAGCCGCCGGCGCAGCCGCAGGATCTGGATGCGCAGGGCGTTGGGGGTGACCTCCTCGTCGGACGGCCAGGCCGCGAGAAGGTCCTCGCGACTGACGGCCTGCCCGAAGCTGGCCACCAGCACCGCGGCAACGGCCGCCTTGAGCGGCGAGAGCGTGACCGCGCGCTCGCCGAACGACATCACGCCGTGGTCGTCGATGGCCGGCCGGGCGCGGTGGTGACGGCCCGCCCGGGACGCCAGCGCCGAGAGCCGCACGCGCACGTCCTCGTCGTCGGCGGGCAGCCGGATCCAGTCCTCCTCGCAGTCGCCACCGGCCGGTGCGGCCACCCCCGGCGGGATGATGAGCAACCGCGGCACGCCTGCGGCCCGCAGTCGGTCCAGCCCCTCGGACTCCTCCGGCCAGCGCACCACGACCACGTGCTCCGCCGTCGACACCACCCGGGGAACGACCCGCCCGGCGTCACTCCGTGCCGCGACCTCGGTCCGCATCATCAGCCGTCCTGACCTCCGCGTTCAGGAACCTCGGGGCGACGCTACGGACGAAGTGTTTCCGTCGGGTTCCCTGTGCGTTTCCCGTCAGACCGTCGCGAAACAGCATTTCACGAAGGGAAAGTTTCGTGTCAGATCAGAGCAACGATTGGGAAACTGTCACGCGCCCTTTGTGAAACGACCGCCTTCCTACCGTGAACCCGCGCCGCCAGGCGCAAGCCCGTCGACTTCGGATCGGGAGGCCAACGTTGATCAAGCGAGCACTCACCCTCGGGGCGCTGCTGGCGGGCCTCGCCCTGCTCTCGGCGACCCCTGTGCACGCTGCCAGCCCGGCGGGGCTCGAGTTCATCCCGGCCGACGCTCGAGGGCAGCGACGTCAGCATGAACCTGCTGTGGATCGTGATCGGCGCGGCGCTGGTCATCTTCATGCAGGCCGGGTTTCGCGCTGGTCGAGACGGGCTTTTGCCGCACCCGCCACGCGACGCACGTCGTCAGCACGAACTTCATGATCTTCGGCCTGGGGTTCGTGGCTTTCTTCCTCGTCGGCTTCGGCTTCATGTTCGGGGGGTACTCGGCCACGATCGGCGCGGACGCTGTGCCCGTCATCGGCACCTACACCGAGGCGATCGGGTCGTTCCTCATCTCGATCCCCGGCTTCGGCGGGCTCCTCGCGTGGGCCCCGCCCGCCCTGAGCGGCCCCGGCTACGACGTCGGCGTGATGGCGTTCTTCCTCTACATGGTGGCCTTCATGGACACCGTCGCGACGATCCCGACGGGCGCCATGGCCGAACGCTGGAAGTGGAAGGCGTTCGTGCAGTGGGGCCTGTTCTGCGGCGCGATCTACTACCCGCTGTTCGGCGCCTGGACGTGGGGCGGCGGCTGGCTCTCGCAGCTGGGCAACAACTTCGGGCTGGGCAAGGGCTACGTCGACTTCGCAGGCTCCGGCGTGGTGCACGCGGTCGGCGGCATGGCCGCGCTGGCCGGCGCGATCGTCCTGGGACCGCGCCTCGGCAAGTTCGGCAAGGACGGCAAGCCGCGCGCCCTGCTCGGCCACAACATCCCGATGGCGATGCTGGGCTGCTTCATCCTGTTGTTCGGGTGGTTCGGGTTCAACGCGGCCTCCACGCTGGCAGCCACCGACCCGCGCTTCGCCGTCGTCGCCACCAACACCGCGATCGCCGGGGCCGTCGGCTCCGTGGCCGCGATGTACTGGGCGACGCGGCGCCTGGGCAAGCCCGACCCCGGGATGATGGCCAACGGCATGCTCGCCGGCCTGGTGGCCATCACCGCCCCCTGCGCCTTCGTGCAGCCCTGGGCGGCGGCGGTCATCGGACTGGTCGCCGGCGTGCTCGTCATCGAGGCGATCCTGCTGATCGAGCGCAAGTTCAAGATCGACGACCCGGTCGGCGCCATCGGCGTGCACGGCGTCAACGGCATCTGGGGCGTCCTGGCGTTGGGCCTCTTCGCGGACGGCGCCTATGGCAACGGCTGGAACGCGACGGGCAACGCGATCGCGGAACCCGTGTCCACGGGTGTCACCGGGCTCTTCTACGGCGACGCCGGCCAGTTCGTCGCGCAGCTCATCGGCGCGATCGTGATCTGCACGGTGATGTTCGGCCTGGCCTTCACCTTCTTCAAGCTCCAGAACCGCTTCATGAAGGGCGGCATCCGCCCGGAGGAGTCCATGGAGCTGGACGGTCTGGACCTCCACGAGATGGGGGTCCCCGCGTACTCCGAGATCGTGCCGTCCGCGCAGCAGCCTGCGCTGGTCGGTGCCGCAGCACCCGCCGCGCCAGCTGCGGCGCCAGTCGACGAGCCCGACGAGGTCACGGCCTAGACCACTACCGAGCGGGGGTCGCAGCCGGCCGGGGTGCCCGCCCGGTCCGGCTGCTTACCATTCGCGGCAATGACCGCCCCCCCTGCCGCGCGGGCCGACCGGATCCGCCGGTACGTCGAGGAGGAGCTGCGGGCCGCGGCCACCTACCGCGCGCTGGCCCAGCGGGTCGAGGGGCGGCCGCGCCGCACGCTGGAGCGGCTGGCCGTCGGCGAGGAGCGTCACGCCCTGGCCTGGGCCGACATCGCCCAGCGCCTGGGGATCGAGATCCCCACCGACACACCCCGAGCCCCGCTGCGCGCGCGCTGGCTGGCATGGCTGGCGGCCCGGGTCGGGCTGCTGGCCGTCGTGCCGCTGCTGGAGCGCCACGAGGGCGCTGAGATCGACCGCTACGCCGGTGAGGAGCAGGCACCGGCCGGCATCGTCGACGAGGAGCGCGAGCACGCGGCGCTGCTGGCCACCCTGGCCCCGGGCTGGCGGACCCGGGCCTCGGGCGCGCTGCGCGCGGGCACGTTCGGGATCAGCGACGGCCTGGTGTCCAACCTCGCGCTGGTCATGGGCGTGGTCGGCGCAAGCACCGAGCGCAGCGCGGTCGTGATCGCCGGGGTCGCCGGCCTGTTGGCGGGGGCCCTCTCGATGGGCGTCGGTGAGTACGTCTCGATCGCGTCGCAGCGCGAGGTGCTGGTCGGCGGCCTGGTCGTCGACGAGAGCTCCGACGCTGTGGGCTCGCCGCTGCACGCGGCCCTCGTGAGCTTCCTCACGTTCACGGTGGGCGCGTTCGTGCCGCTGCTGCCGTTCCTCATCGGCGGCGGCGCCGCCGCGGCCGTGACCTCGCTGGCCCTGACCGGCCTGGCGCTGTACGGAGTCGGCGCGGCGATCACGCTGCTGACGCTGCGCCCCGCATGGCGCTCCGGCAGCCGCCAGCTCCTGCTGGGCTACCTGGCCGCGGCGGCCACGTTCGGGATCGGCTCGGCCCTGGGCGTCGCCGTCTCCTGATCAGATCTTCAGCCGTAGCACCTGCGGCAGGAGCGAGAAGGTGGCGGGGGTGGTGCCGAAGAGCTCGCCGTCGGCCTCCACCATTTCCGGCTCGGGCGGGTCGACCGCCACGGTCGCGGACTGCCACTCGGCGATCTCGGGGTGGGGCAGGTGCTCGCCGCGGAAGATCTTGGGGGTCAGCAGGAACGCCTGGCTGCGCTTGCCGCTGAACGCTTGGACGTTGAACACGCCGTCGTCGGGCAGGGCCCGCGGCGCCACCTTCATGCCGCCGCCGAAGAACTGGCAGTTGGCCACGACGAGGTTGACGATCGGCAGGGTCACGCTGGTCTTCTCAAGCTGCACCTTGCAGGTCTGGCGCTTGACCGCGTGGACCGCTGCGTAGGCGGCGATGAGGTAGCGCGGCCGGCCGACCCAGCGCGGGTAGCGCGCGGCGCGGCGCACGACATCCGCGCCCCAGCCGACTTCGGCGATGTTGGCGAAGTAGCGCCGCCCGGCGGTCCCGTCCGGCTTGCGGAACGTCGCGACGCCCACGTCGATCGCCATCGTGGCGTCCCCCGACAGATGGTGCTTGGCCAGCCGGGCCGGGTCGCGGTCCAGGCCGAACGTCCGCGGGAAGTCGCCGCCGGACCCGGCCTGGGCGACGCCGAAGACCGCGTCCTCGGCCAGCGCCGTCCCGTCGGCGGCGAGCATGCCGTTGACGACCTCCTGGATCGTGCCGTCCCCGCCGACGGCGACGAGGAAGCGCAGGCCGTCCTGCAGCGCGGCCCGCGCCGCGGCCTCACCGTCCCCGGGGCCGGTCGTGAGGTGGACGTCGTGCTCCAGGCCCTGCGCGTCCAGCTCGCGCCGCAGGTCGGGCAGCGTGCCCTTGACCGCGCCCTTGCCGGCCCGGGGGTTGGCGATCAACAGGATCGGCCCGAAGGGACTGGGCATCAGGCGGCCACCAGCAGACCGGTCAGCAGCATGACCACGAAGCCGGCGACCACCCCGGTCGCGCCCGCCCGGCTCGTCAACGTCCCCCCGCGCTTCATGCCGCCTCCAATCGTCCAGAGCACCTGGCCGACCGCGCCGGCGGCCAGGCCCAGGACCAGTGTCGCGATCCACCCCGTGGCCACCAGGCTGCCAGCCAGGACCCCCGGCACGGCGGGCAGGCCGGCCAGCGCGACCAGCCCCACGAGGCGCCCGACAGGGACCGCGGCGTCATCCTCCAGCGGCGCGACGATGGCGACGCCCTCGCTGACGTTGTGGACCGCGAAGCCCAGCACGAGAAGCGACCCCAGCGCGACCTCGCCGGCGGCCAGCGCCGCGCCCACCGCCAGCCCCTCGCCGAGGTTGTGCAGGCCGATCGCGCCGGCCAGCGACCCGCTGACCCGCTGCGGCCCACCGCCCCCCTCCAGCACGGTCAGGACGGCGACCGCGACCACCGCCCCGGCTGCGAAGAGCGCCGCGCCGCCCAGCGGCGTCACACCGCCCAGCCCGCCGTCGACGGTCTCCACCAGCAGGAACGCCAGCAGCCCGAGCGTGAAGCCCAGCGCGAAGACCCGCACGGATGGTCGCGCGCGGCGCAGGGCCGGCAGCCACAGCGCGCCGATCGCCACGGGCACGACGCCCATGAGCAGGCCGACCACCACGAGGTCGAGGAGGGTCCGGCCCGTTGCCACGGGCGTGAGGGCGGGCACCTCGACCCGGTGGGCCACGGTCGCCCCCGTCGAGGTCACCACGACGATGTCGACGGGGATCCCCGGCTCCCAGGGGAACGGCACGGTGAGCGTCGTGGCCGCCAACCGCGGCACGTCCGTGCGCGACGCCGTGAACCCCCAGTAGGCGGCGTCGACCTGCACCTGGGCGATGCGCACGGGGTCGGGACCGACGTTGCGCAGCGTCAGCGTGAGGACGTCGGGCTGGAACGTCGTGCGCTCGACCGCGAGGACCTCCAGCGGCGGCTGCCCGGCGGGGCGCCGCAGCGGCTCGAGCGCCAGCAGCACCGCCGCGAGTCCGGCGACCAGCACCAACGGGGCCAGCACCCGCAGCCATCCCAGCCGCCACGCCGTCGCCGGCACCGACTCCGCCGTGCCGCCCTGCGTCACTCCTCGACCTCGAAGAACCCCAGCCAGCCGAGCTCCAGCAGCTCGGTCTGGTGGGCGTGGAACATGAACCGGCCGGTGTGGCGGTAGGTGAACTCCAGCTGGTGGCGCTCCGCCTGGCCGAAGGTGACGATGTCGAGCAGCTCGCGGGACTCCAGGGTCGTGCCGCTGCGGAAGAGGTGGAAGAAGTTGGCGTGCAGATGCAGCGAGTTCAGCGGGTCGAACTCGGTGACGTTGATCACGTGCGCGCGCTGCAGCTCGCCCGCGCGGATGCGGATCGGGCGCTCCGCGTAGGCGAAGGCGACGGTGTTCGCGGCGTAGACCTCGTTCTCGCCGTCGAAGTTCGTGTCGAAGCCGTTGAGCACCATCACCATCTCGTGCGCCGGCGGCCGGCCGCCCGGCGGGTCGACGATGAACGCGCCGTACAGGCCGCGGTGCAGGTGGCGCTTCACCGGCAGCGAGTGGCAGTGGTACAGGTGCGTGCCGAACGGCTCGGCGACGAAGTCGTAGGTGAAGGCCTCGCCCGGGTAGACCTCGCCGGCGCCGGGCACGCCGTCCATCGCGGCGCTGTGGATCCCGTGGAAGTGGATCGTGTGCGGGTGCGGCGTGGCGTTGGTGAACGCGATGCGGATGCGGTCGCCCTCGGTGGCACGGATGGTCGGCCCGGGCACGCGGCCGTTGTAGGTCCAGGCCGGGAAGAACACGCCCGGCGCGACCTCGATGTCCTTGACCGACGCGACGAACGCGTACTCGCGCACGGTCGTCCCGTCGCGGTCGCGGCGACACCTCGCCGCCGTCGAAGTCGGTGAGCACGTCCATCGGGTCGAACCCGTTGCGCGTGTGGTCCACGCTGCCCACGACCGCGGCGCTGGCGACCCCACCGTCGGCGGTCAGCAGCCGGCAGTAGGCCGCGGCATCGGGCAGCACCGGTCGGTCGGCCGCTGCGGCCGGCTCCGCGGCGAGCGCCTGCCCGCCCAGCCACGCCGCGCCGCCCGCGGCCCCCGCGGCGCCCGCCCCGGACAGGAACCAGCGCCGCGAGAAACCCTTCCTCACACCGGGGACGCTAGCGCTCGGTCGAGTCAGAGACCGGCGTACGCCACGACGCCGCGAACAATCGCGCGACGGGCGTCGTGGGCCCGCCCGGCGGCGGCGCCGCGGCGGGTGTCGGCGATCTGGCCGAGGACGTCGGCCACCTGCTTGGTGGCGCGGACGAAGTCGCCGGGGGTGAGGTCAGAGCCCGCGAGCGCCTCGTCGAGGTCCTGCCCGGAGGCCCAGCGCCAGGTGATCGCCGCGAAGCCGGCGTCCAGCGGGCGCGTCGACGGCAGGCCGATCACCTGCTCGTGCGCGGAGATCCGTGCGTGGATGCCCTCCACGACGGCGAAGGTCTGTCCGACGGGCCGGGTCGGCACCGCGGGTGGGATGCCGTTGGCCGGCCCTCGTGTCTCAAAGGTGAAGGTGCTCACGACCGCGGCCAGCTCGGGCACGGACAGGTCGTCCAGCACGCCGTCGCGCAGCGCCTCCGCCAAGACGAGATCGGTCTCGCCGTAGAGCCCCGCCAGGACCAGACCGTCGGCCGTCGGCCGCGGCGTCTCGTCGAGGTAGCCCAGCTCCGTGAGGAGCCCCACGATCTTGTCGAGCGCGTCGACCAGGGAACGCGTGCGCCGGCGCACACCCCGTTCCAGCTGGTCGGCGGCACGCCGCAGCTCGTCGGCACGGCGCGCGAGCTCCTCCAGCTCGGGCAGCTGCGGGTCGGCGCTCACCGGGTGCGCGGCGATCGCGGCGCGCAGCTCGCCGATCCGCGTGGCCTTGGCCGGGTCCGTCCCGACCGCAGGCGCGTCGCGGCCCGACCGGGGCTCCAGCCCCTCGAGCGCCCGCTGCACGCCCCGGCGGTACGCGGGCTGGCGCGGGTGGCCCTGCGGCAGTGCGATGCGACCGACGTGCTCCGGCGGCCGGTCCAGGTCACGGGGGCCCAGGCGGCGCGACTCGCGGTCGTCGGTGACGACATCCACCAGCGGCGCCCCGGCTTTCGACACCGAGCGGCCCACGACCGCGGCGAGCCGCGCCCGCCTCCCCGCCGGCGGCAGCGCGATCACGTCCCCGGGCTGCAGCGCGCCGAGTGCCTCCTCGACCGCGACGGCCCGCCGGGCCTTGCGGTCGCGCGCACCCTCCGACTCCAGCTGCGAAAGCTCGCGGCGCAACGCCCACAGCTCGCCGAAGTCACCGCGGCTCGAGCGCAGCCGCCCGGTGAGGCCGTCGAGCTCCCGCAAGCTGCGCTCCAGCCGATCCCGGTCGCCGCCGGACCGGCGGTCGGCCTGGAACTGGGCGAAGGAGCTCGCGAGGAGCTCGTCGACCTGCTCGCGGGTGTGGGTCCGCAACAGGTTGACGGCCATGTTGTAGGAAGGGCTGAAGCGGCTGACGAGGGGCTCGATGCGGCTGGCGACCAGCCCGGCCACCGTGCGGAAGTCGAGGTCGCGCTGCCACGGCCACGACCGCGTGACCCAGGGGGTCCAGGCCGCGGCGGCCGGCGCGGCCGGTGAGCTGCGTGAACTGACCGGGCGTGAGCAGCTCGTGCGCGGTGCCGTTCCACTTCTCGAGGCGCTCGATCACCACGGTGCGCGCGGGCATGTTGATGCCGAGCGCCAGCGTCTCGGTCGCGAAGCAGACCTTGACGAGGTTGGCGACGAAGAGCTGCTCGACGACCTCGCGGAACAGCGGGACCATGCCGGCGTGGTGGGCCGCGATGCCCTCGGCCAGGGCGGCGGCCCACGGCGCGTAGCGCAGCGGCGCCAGGTCCTCGGCCGGGAGGTCGGCGACGCGCTCCTCGACGCGCCGGCGGATCTCGTCGCGCTCGTCGGGGCTGGTCAGGCGCACCCCGTCGGCGACGAGCTGCCCGACCGCCGCGTCGCAGCCCTGGCGGCTGAACACGAAGACGATCGCCGGCAGCCAGCGCGCCGCCGCGAGCTCGCGGACGAGCTCGGAGCGCCGCGGGGGGCGCAGCCGCGGTCCCGTCGCGACGGTCCGGCCGCGGCTGGAGACCCGCCGCCGCTGGGTGGCGTTGCGCTCCAGGACCACGATCTCGGGGTTGGGGTTCCTGCCCTTGACGAACATGGGCAGGAGGCGGTCGCCGATCGCGTAGTCGTGCTCCAGCGGCACGGGGCGGTGGTCGGTGATCACCACCTCGCAGTGGACCGAGTCCTCGGGCCCACCGCGCACCTCGGCCAGCCAGGCCCCGAACTCCTCGGCGTTGGAGACCGTCGCCGAGAGGCACGCCAGCTGCACCCCGTGCGGCGCCTGGATGATGACCTCCTCCCAGACCGCCCCACGCTCGCGGTCGCCCAGGTAGTGCACCTCGTCCAGCACCACGGCGTGCAGCCCCGTCAGCGTGGGCGAGCGCTCGTAGAGCATGTTGCGCAGGACCTCGGTGGTCATCACCACCACCGGCGCCTCACCGTCGATGCTGTGGTCGCCGGTCAGCAGCCCGACCCGGCCGGCGCCGTAGGCCCGGGTGAGGTCGTGGAACTTCTGGTTGGACAGCGCCTTGATCGGGGTCGTGTAGAAGCACTTGCCGCCGCGCTGCAGCGCCCACCAGATGGCGAACTCCCCGATCAGCGTCTTGCCGGCCCCGGTCGGCGCGGCGACCAGCGTGCTGTGGCCGGCGGCCAGGGCCGCCATCCCCTGGCGCTGGAAGTCGTCCAGCGCGAAGGGCAGCTGCGCGGCGAACGCGTCGACCGGGTCCGCAGAGACGGGATCCGCCGCGCTGTCGGCGTGGGCGCTCAAGCGTCGAGGGCTTGCGCCTCGGCGTCGCGGCGTGCGCGGCCCCGTGCGACCACGCGCGAGAAGACGATCACCAGCTCGTAGAAGACGATCAGCGGCCCCGCCATGATCAGCATCGTCAGCGGGTCCTGCGTCGGGGTGATCACGGCCGCCAGGACGAACGTGCCGAAGAAGGCGTGGCGCCGGTACTTCCCCAGGCTCTGGGTCCCGATCACCCCCATGAGCACGAGGATCGCGAGGATCAGGGGGAACTCGAAGGACACCCCGAACGCGATCATCGTGTTGATGAGGAACGACAGGTACTGCGGCGCCGACAGCAGCGGGATCGCATCGGGCTGGAAGCCCAGCAGGAACTCCAGGCCGCGGGGGATGATGAAGTAGGCGAACACCGCGCCGGCCGCGAAGAGCGCCTGGGAGAGCACGAAGAACGGGACCGCGAAGCGCTTCTCGACCGGGCGCAGGCCCGGCACCACGAACTTGAACAGCTGGTAGAAGAGGATCGGCCCGGCGAAGATCACGGTCACGACCAGCGCCGCACGGACCGCGATGGAGAAGCCGCCCAGCACGTCGTTGAACACCAGGACGCAGCGGTCGGCGTCGAAGAGCTGAGAGGCGGGCCGCAGCTCCTCGGGCAGCTGGCAGTACGGCTTCTTGAGGATGTCGAAGACCGGCTGGTAGAGCACGAAGCCCACGACGAAGGCGACCGCGACCGCGAGCGCGGACTTGAACAGGCGGGAGCGCAGCTCCTGCAGGTGCTCGACGAGGGTCATCTCCTCGCCGACGTACTCCTGCGGCGAGGCGGGCGGCTTGGCGGTCGTGGTCATTGCGGCGGCAGGCGGCCGGCCGCGCGGGGGCGGCGGGTCAGGCGTCCTTGACGGGCGCTGCCGGCTCCTGGGCCTCCTCGGTGTCCTCGATGTCGACCGCGTTGGCCTCGGTCATGCCCTTCTTGAAGTTCTTGATGGTCTTGCCGATGGAGCTGCCCAGCTCCGGCAGCTTGCGGCCGCCGAAGAACAGCAGCGCGATCACGAGCACGATCACGAGCTCCTGCCAGCCGAGGCCGGGAGGGCCGAGAGCCGCGAAAGTTGCCATGGTGGTGTCCTCTGAGGTCGGGTAGCCGCTCTAGGCCACCACCGGGAAGTCTACGTTCGGACGGCTTCGGACGGGCCCCGGCGCAGCGTCGCGGCCCGGCGTTGGATCCCCTCGAGCTCCTCGGCGGCGACCGCGGCCTCCTCGGTCAGCTCCCCGAGCAGGGGCGTGACCCGGGCCGCCCCCGCTGCAGCTGCGCGCCGCAGGTCCTTGATGCCGCGCCACAGGCGCAGCCCGACCACGCCGGCAACGGCCAGGCACGCGACCGCGGCGACGATGCTGAGCACGACCAGGGCTGGCACGAGGACCTGATGCTACGGGGCTCGGCTAGGCCCCGTGGTGCGTGAGGAGCGTTCGGGTGTGGTCCTGGACCTGCCGGCGCAGCGCCTCGGGCGCGAGGACCCGCGCGTCCCCCCCGAGGCCGATCACCAAGCGTGCAGCCCAGTCCAGCGACGCGACGCGGAACGTGACCTCGCGCTGTGCGTCGGTGTCCTCGACCTTGTCCGCGCGCACCCACTCCGCCACCCACCAGGCGGGCGGCGCGAGCGCCAGCCGGACCTCAGGGTCTCCAGGCTCGGGCTCGTACACGGCGCGCGCCCGGGCGGCGGCCGGCCGCACGTCGTGGTCGTCGGTCAGCTCGGCCGCGCGGATCCGGTCGACCCGGAAGTCGCGGGGGGCCCGGGCCAGGCGACACCAGCCCTGCAGGTGCCAGGCGCCGCCCTCGCCGACCAGGCCCCACGGCTCCACCTCGCGCACGGTCTCCTCGCCCTTCGAAGCGGAGCGGTACGCCAGGCTCACGACCGTGCCCTCCGCGACGGCGCGCCGCAGCAACGGCAGGTGGTGGTTGCCCTCCGCGTTGACGTCGACCACCACCGGGAGGCCTTCGGTGCCCAGCGCCGCAACGAGCTTGCGGGTCGCGCGCTGCAGCGCCTCGTCGGCCAGGCCCGTGGCCTCCAGCGCCTGGCCGGCCAGCAGGAGCGTGACCGCCTGGCGCAGCGTGAGCGCGAGAGGACGCGCGAAGAAGTCGGCCATCGCGACCGTCACGCGCCCCCCGGCGATGCGCACGACCACGAGGTCGCCGCCCCCGTACCCCGGCAGGCCGCAGTAGCCGAGGAGATCAAGGTCGCGCGCGAGCTCGTCGGGGTCGACGCCAAAGCGCGCCGCGACCTCGTCGAGCTCCGCGCCAGGGTGCTCGAGCAGCCACGGGACGATGAGCAGCAGCCGCTCGAGCCGGGCGAGCGTCGCACCACCGAGCGTCGTCACGCGCGACCGCTCACGCGGGGGCCTCCTGGGCGGCGGCGACGGCGTGCAGATGGCGGGCGAGCTCCGCGCGCAGGGGCTCCGGTCCGAGCAGCCGCACCTCGGTGCCGAGGTCCAGCAGCCACCCGAAGAAGCCCTCGAGGTCGGCCACGGGCACGGCGAACGCCGTGCCGCCGTCGACGGGGCGACCCGCGTCGGCGGCGTGGCGCGCGACCTGCCATGCGACCGCCGCGGATGCGAGGACCTCCGCGGTGACGGGTTCCGGCGGCGGGACCGGCGGCGGTGCGACGTCGTGCGGCCCGGGGGCGTGGTCGGGCGGCTGCGCGGTGCCGGGCTCGCCCGCGGGCGCGACGTCGCCGGTGATGCGGTCCAGACGGAAGCTGCGCTCCGCGCCGCGGCCGTGGTCGAGCGCGACCAGGTACCAGCGGCCGCGCGTGTTGACCAGCGCCTGCGGGTCGACCGTGCGCACCGCCGGAGCTCGGCCGGGCGGGTGGTAGGCGAAGCGCACGGGCAGGCGCTGTGTCACCGCATCGGTCAGCGCGCGCAGGTGCGGCGCGTCCAGCGGCATCGCCACGGGCAACGGGGTGCGCGGCGCCGCGGCAGCGGGCTCCCCGGCGTCCACCGCGAGCTTCAGCAGACCCGTCCCCACCACGTCGGCCAGCCCGGTGGCGTGCACCGCCAGCGCGAGCGCCGCGACCTCGTCGGCCTCCAGCGCCAGCGGCGGCAGGTCGTAGCGCCGCGGGTCGATCCGGTAGCCGGGGGTGTCGTCCCACCGATCCAGGGGACCCACGTCGATGGGCACACCCAGGGCCCGCAGGTCCGCCTTGTCGCGCTCGAACATGCGGCGGAACGCCTCGTGCGAGCTCTGCCCGTACCCCGCGACCCGCGTCCGCACATCCTCCGCAGTCAGCGGCCGGTGCGTCTCCCGCAACGCGATGACGAGGTTGACGAGGCGCTCCAGCCGCTCGCTGGTCGCCGGCGCCCGCGCCTCGTCCGTCATCGTCCCGACAGGCTACGAGCGACCCCACCCCCACTCCCGCCGCGAGACGGCGGCGCCGTCAGCGGTCGGGGCGCTCGGGGCGTGTGGGGTCGGCGGTGGGCTCCCGGTCCGGGGTGGGGTCGGGCTCCGGGCTCGGTGACCCGTCGTCCGGGGCTGCGACGCCTGGGGGACGGGTCGGCGCGGGGGGGCGGGCCGGCGGTGCGGTCACGTCGGGGGTGGGGATGGAGGTCGTGCCGGGGGTCGGCGCGGAGTCGGGTTGCGGCGTTGGGCCGGCCGACGTCGTCGGGCGGGCGCTGGGTTGCGGACCTGTGGGCGTGGGTCGTGGCGACGGCTCCGGTCGGGACTGCGCGGCTGCGGGGCGGTCGGGCGCGGGTTCGGTCGGTCCGGTCGACGGTTCGGGGCGCGGGCGGGGTTCGGGGTAGCGCGGCGGGCGCGTCACCGTGCCCTCGGCAGCGATGGGGTGGAGGTCGGGGTCGGCCGCGTCAGGGCGCGTCGCACCGTCGCCGCCGGCCCCGCTCGGCGTCGCCTCCGCTGCAGACGGCCGTGCCGGCTGATCCGGCGCGGGGGCCAGGCGGCCATCGACCACCAGCGCCACCGAGTCCGGGCCCAGCCTGCCGCCGGGCCACTCGACGACGCCGCGGGGTCCCGTCCGCACGCGTGTCCCCGCAGGCAAGGCCTCCCCCGCCAGCACGACGACCACCTCGCCCCCAGGCAGCGTGGCTTCGGCGTTGAAGGCACGCACCGGGACCACGGCGCCCTCCGGCACTCGCGGGACCGCGAGAACGGCGACCACCACGGCCGCGACCGAGATCACCGCGAAGGCCACACGCACCGTGTTCCGGCGCCGCAGCGGCGCACTCCCGCGACCGCGATCGCCGGCGCCAGCGCCGGCCGAGCCAGCCGGGGCGCCGCTGAGCGCGGCGGGCGCCAGCACGCGGGAGGGACGGCGCGGCGCAGCCTCCGGGTCCGCCGCGGGATGCAGGGCGCGCAGGGTGGATTCCAGGGCGAGCAGGAACGCCTCGTCGGGGGGTTCCTCGACGCGGAGCGCGTCCAGCCGCTCGATGAGGTCGACGGTCATGCGCGGGGCTCCTCGGCAGGCGCCAGCTCCCGGCGCAGGGCCAGCAGGGCGCGGTGGAGGGTCACGGCGAGGACGGCGCGCGAGCAGCCCATCGCCGCGGCGGCGTCGGCGGCCGGCAGGTCGGAGAGGTAGCGCAGCGCCACCGCCTGCTGGTGGCGGGGTGAGAGCGTGTCGAGCGCCGCGCGCAGCGCGGGCAGCTCGCCCGCGCGCTCGATGCGGTCCAGCTCTTCGCCGTCGTCCTCGGCGAGGAGTCGCTGCAGCGCGCGCGCGGCCGCGCTCGCCCTCCTCGCGTGCGGCTGCGCGGTGGTGGTCGATCAGCGCGTGGGCGGCGATCCGGTGCAGCCAGGCGACGAAGCCGCCGCGCTGCCACGTGAAGCGCGGCAGGCCGTGCAGCGCGCGCTCGAAGGTCGTCGCGGTGACGTCCTCGGCCACCTCGCGCGACCCGCAGCGCCGCCACACGAAGGCGTGGATCGCGGCCACGTGGCGCCGGTAGAGGAGCGCGAACGCGTCGGGGTCGGTGCGGGCGCGCTCGACCAGCTCGCGATCGCCGAGCGCGGCGAGGTCGGCGGCGTGCCCTGCGAGTGCAGGGACGCCCCCGGACGACCGCTGCGCCTGGCCCAGGGTCACCAGCGCCCGGTGTACACCCGCGCCCGGTTGGAGTGCTCGACCTGCTCCCCCGCCGCGTCCACGGCGCGGACCAGGTAGACGTAGGTGTGGCGCAGTCGCATCGCGGTGTCGCGGAACTCCGTCACCGTGAGGTCGCCAGTGCGCCACACCGGATGCGCGCGCTCGCCACGCCCGGCCCGCCACACGACGTAGCCCGCGGCGTCGGGGTGGTCGGTCGCCGTCCAGCGGCAGCCGACCGAGACCTCGCGCCGCTCAGCGTGGACCGCGCGGCAGTCCAGCCGCAGCGCCAGCTCCGATCCCGTGTCCGGATCCGGCCGCTGCGCCACCGCCGCGCCCCCGGGCAGCAGCGCCAGCGTCAAGCCCACCAGCACCGCCGTCAGCCGAGCCGTCATCGCCGTCCTCCCTGAAGAGATCAGCCGTGTCACTGAGTTCAACGGCTGACGCGCACGGGGATGAACAACCGATGTTGGCGGCGGTCGATGTCACACTTGTGGCCTGCAGTCCGCCGACCCGGGATGACGATGCTGCTGCGAGACGATGGGAGCCCCACGGGGGCCGCGCGCGCGATGGCCGCGGGCACCAAGCGGGGCGTCCTCTTTGTGCTGCGCGCGAGCGGCCTGATCGCCGGGCTGGCGGCCGGCATGGCGATGGTCTTCTGGGCGGGAGCGCTCCTGCTGGCCCCGGCGGCCTCCAGCCTGGGAAGCTCGCTGGCGGTCGGGGTGCAGGTGCCGCGCGCGGTGCAGCTCGCCGGCCTGGACCAGACCTCCAGCGTGTACGCGGCCGACGGCACCCTTTTGGCGATCCTGCACGACGAGATCGACCGCACGATCGTGACGCTCGAGCAGGTCCCTGTGCACGTCCGCGACGCGGTGATCACCGCCGAGGACCGCCGCTTCTGGGAGCACGAGGGCTACGACGTCCAGGGCATCGCCCGGGCGCTGGTGCAGAACGCCGAGGAGGGTGACTTCTCGCAGGGCGGCTCGACGATCACCCAGCAGCTCGCCAAGAGCGAGGTCGGGGCCGACCTGTCGATCCAGCGCAAGCTGGCCGAGCTGGCCTACGCGCTCGCGCTGGAGCGGCAGTTCTCCAAGGAGGAGATCCTCGAGCGCTACTTGAACCAGGTCTACTTCGGGGCCGGCGCCTACGGCATCGCGGCCGCCGCTGTCGAGTTCTTCGGGGTCAACGTCGAGCTGCTCACGATCGAGCAGGGCGCGACGCTCGCGGGGATGATCCGCAACCCTTCGACCAGCGACCCGCGGCGCAACCCGGACGTCGCCGTCCAGCGACGCAACGCGACGCTGGAGGGCATGGGCGACCTGGGCTACCTGCAGCCCACCGTCGCCCAGGACCTCCAGTCCCTGCCGCTGAGCGTGATCCCCCAGGTCAACGAGGACCCGCTGGACCCCTACATCGCCGAGGCGGTCAAGCAGGAGTTCTACGACAACCCGGTCTTCGGGGCCACGCGCCTGGAGCGCAACGAGCTGCTGCTCAACGGCGGCCTGCGCATCTTCACGTCGTTCGACCCGCGGCTGCAGGCCCTCGCGCAGCAGGCGGTCCTCGACCACCTCCCCAACGCCGCCCCCACCGCGGCGCTGGCCTCGGTGGATCCGCGCACCGGACAGATCCGGGCGATCTTCGGCGGCACCGACTTCAACGTCGAGCAGTTCAACTTCGCCACCCAGGGCCGCCGCCAGCCCGGCTCCTCGTTCAAGCCGATCGTGATGGCCACGGCCCTGGAGATGGGGTTTCCGCTCGACCTGCCGCTGAGCGGCGCGAGCCCGGCGCTCTTCCCCACCGGCGACGAGTGGGAGGAGGAGGGCGTCGAGAACTACGGCGGCGCCTCCTACGGCGTCGTCGACCTGCAGAGCGCGCTGATCCGCTCCATCAACACCGCGTTCGCGCAGCTGGTGCTCATCGTGGGCATCGACAACGCCCTGGAGACCGGGCAGCAGATGGGCATCGACGTCGAGGCCGCGTCGGCGGGCGTCCACAACCCCTCGATCGCGCTGGGCGGGTTCTCCAACGGAGTGACCCCGTTGGAGATGGCGTCCGCCTACGGGACCTTCGCGTTCGCCGGAGCACACGTCCCCGCGTCGCTCATCGACCGCGTCGAGACCGCGGACGGCACCGTGATCTTCGAGCGCAACAGCGCCCCGCACCAGGTGTTCTCGTCAGCGACGAACGAGGCCATGATCTCGACCATGCAGTCGGTGGTCACCGGCGGCACGGCGACTCGCGCCCAGGTCGACGGCTGGCGCGTCGGGGGCAAGACCGGGACCGCACAGACCAACGCCGACGCCTGGTTCATCGGCTACACGCCGGTGCTGTCCACCGCGGTGTGGATGGGCCACCCTGAGGGCCGCATCCCCATGCCCGGCGAGACGGGCGGCAACGTCCCCGCCCGCATCTTCCGGCAGTTCATGACCGCCGCGCTCGAGGGGATCGAGCCCATCCCGTTCCCCCAGGTGGCGCCGAACGCCGACCGCCCACCCGTCCAGGGCGAGGTCGCGGTCCCGGACGTGCGCGGCATGGACGAGGAAGAGGCGCTGCTCACGCTGCGCGGAACCAACCTCCAGCCCGAGGTGAGCGTCGTCGACAACAGCGCCCGCGCGGGCACGGTGGTGTGGCAGTCCCCGATCGGCGGGAGCGTCGCGCCGTCGGGCACCGTCGTGCGGCTCGGCGTCTCCAGCGGCCGCGCACCCGCGACGCCGTCGGACCGCCCGACGGGGGAGGCGACCGCCCCCGGCTCAACGGCGACCGCGACGCCCACCCCAACCGAAAGCCTCCCGCCCGAGCCGTCGCCGACCCCGAACCCGCAGCCCGCCCCGCAGCCCGCCCCGCCTCCTCCACCGCCTCCGCCCGCGGCGCCCCCACCCCCGCCACCGCCGTCCACCGGCCAGCCCGCCCCACCTCCACCGGCGCCGCCCCCGGGCGAGCCTCCACCCCCGGACCCCGACCCGAGGCCCACCGACGCCTGAGGCGCGGTCTGCGAACCGCGGGCTACATCGACGCGATGAGCTTGTCGACGCGCTCGTCGGTGGCGCGGAACGGGTCCTTGCAGAGCACGGTGCGCTGGGCCTGGTCGTTGAGCTTGAGGTGGACCCAGTCGACGGTGAAGTCGCGGCGGCTTGCGCTTGGCCTGGCGGATGAACTCGCCACGGAGGCGGGCGCGAGTGGTCTGCGGCGGGGTGTCGTGGCCTCGTCGATCTCCTCGTCGGTGGTGACGCGGTCGACCTTGCCCGCGGCGCTGCAGCAGGTAGTACAGGCCGCGGTCGCGATTCATGTCGTGGTACTGCAGGTCGAGCATCGCCGACGCGGGGGTGGGACAGCGGCAGGTCGTGGCGCCCGCGGTAGTCCTCGATGAGCTGGTACTTGGCGACCCAGTCGCACTCGCGGGAGAGCTTCATCGGGTCGTCGTCGAGCCTGTCGAGGACGCGGCCCCACTCGGCCAGCGACCTTGTCGGTCTCGGGGTCGGAGCCGGTGTTCTGCATGAACTGGGCGACGCGGGTCGAAGTACTCGCGCTGGATCTCCAGGGCCGTCATCTCGCGACCGCCGGCGAGCTTCACGCGCCGCTGGCAGGTCATGTCGTGGCTGATCTCGCGGATCGCGCGGATCGGGTTGTCCAGCGTGAGGTCGCGCATCACCGTGCCGGCCTCGATCATCCGCAGCACGAGGTCGCAGGTGGCGACCTTCAGCCACACCGCGTACTCGCTCATGTTGGAGTCGCCGACGATCACGTGCAGGCGGCGGTAGCGCTCGGCGTCGGCGTGCGGCTCGTCGCGGCTGTTGATGATCGGGCGGCTAGCGTGTGGTGGCCGAGGACAGGCCCTCCCAGATGTGCTCGGCGCGCTGCGAGACCGAGTAGACCGCGCCCCGCGGCGTCTGCCAGCACCTTGCCCGACCCCGCGAAGATCTGCCGGGTCACGAGGAACGGGATCAGCGTGTCGGCCAGCTTCTGGAACTCCCCGAAGCGCGCGACGAGGTAGTTCTCGTGGCTGCCGTAGCTGTTGCCGGCGGAGTCGGTGTTGTTCTTGAACAGCGTAGATCTGGCCGGCGATGCCCTCCTCGTGGAGCCGCTGCTCGGCCTGCACGACCAGCTGCTCGAGGATGCGCTCACCGGCCTTGTCGTGGGTGACGACCCCGCGGACGGTGTCGCACTCCGGCGTGGCGTACTCCGGATGGGAGCCCACGTCGAGGTAGAGCCGCGCCCCGTTCTCCAGGAACACGTTGGAGGAGCGTCCCCAGGAGACGACCCGGCGGAAGAGGTAGCGCGCGACCTCGTCCGGGGACAGGCGGCGCTGCCCGCGGAACGTGCAGGTGACCCCGTACTCGACTTCGATGCCGAAGATCCGGCGCAGCATGGCGGGGCCTTCCTTAGGTCGGCCCGGTGGGGCCGGTCGGCCCACCGGGCGCAGCCACCGGTCCCGGCGACGGCAGGATCCCGACGACCAGGAAGCTCGAGAGGATCTGCTGCAGGGCCTCGGCGTCCCGGGGTTCCACCTGCTGCACCTGCACGACGACGAGGACGCTGTGGTCCGCGGGCCACGCCGCCACGATCGTGTAGCTGGCGCCCGCCGGGCAGTCGACGTAGTCCAGCCGCCGGCCCGTGTACGCGGGGTCTGAGTAGTCGGTGCGGGGCTGGGGCGTGCACTGCGCGGAGAAGTCCAGCGCGTCGAGGATCGTGTCGGGGGTGTACTGGGTGGCCAGCAGGTTGGACGCGCCGAAGATGACCCCCGGCACGTTCCAGCTGCCGCGGAGCCGGTCGAGGTCCGGCGCGGCCTCCAGCTCGGCGCCGACCTGGTTGCCCTCGATCACCCAGGGCGTGCCGTCGACGTCGCTCCACTCCAGAGGCGCCATCAGGGTCAGGGAGCTGGCGTCGTCGGTGAGCCGGTCGTAGGCGGCGTAGCCGGTCGGCTCAGGCGTCGGTGTGGGCGTGGGGGTCGGTGTCGGTGTGGGTGTCGGGGTCGGCGTGGGCGTCGGTGTGGGGCTGGGGCTGGGCGCGATCGTCTCGGGGTCGGTGGCGCCCTGCGTCGGGCTGGGCGCCGGGGTCGGCGTCGGCGTGGGATCGTCGTCGCCGCCCAGCATCACGACGGCCAGGACGATGAGCACGGCCAGCACCACGATCCCGGCCACGAGCCCGATCACCAGGCCGCGCCGTCCGCGGGGCTTGGTCGGGGCGGGGCTAGCCACCCGGTCCACCCGGTCCACCCGGGCCTCCGGGCGGTGCGTACTGCGGCGCGTAGCCCGCGGGCGCGGCACCAGCGGCCGCGTAGACAGCCGCCTCGGTCGGGAGCTGCCCCGGTGGTGGCGCGTACGCTCCAGCGGGCCCCGTCGGCCCACCGGGGCCACCCCCAGGAGGGCCGTAGGAGCCGGGCGGGGACACTGGGGTCCCGACCGCAGCGACCATGGCCTGCAGCTCGTGGGTGTCGAAGGTGCCGGTGGCCTCGCGGGCGCGGGCCGCCTCGGCCGCGCGCACGGGCATCGTGGTCACGGGCAGGCCCAGCGCGCGCTGCGCCTCCTGCGCCTCACGACCGAGGTCGGCCGCGCTGCGGATGCGCTGCGCGGGGTCCTTGGCCATCGCGTGCTCGATCAGCCGTGCCACGGGGTCGGGGGCGCCGCGCTGGCGCAGGTCGGGGACCGGCTCGCTGCGGATGCGCCCGAGCGTCGGCAGGATCGAGTCGTCGCCCTCGCGCAGGAACGCGGCCTGGTTGGTGAGCAGCTTGAAGAGGGTGGAGCCCAGGGCGTAGACATCGCTGGACGGGGACGGCTGCGCGGACTCCAGCAGCTCGGGCGCGACGTGCTCGATGCTGGCGGTGACGCTCGCGGTGCCGGTCTCGGGCCCGCCCTTGAGCCGCGCGATGCCGAAGTCACCCAGCTTCGGCTCCCCCCACGCGGACACCAGCACGTTCTCGGGCTTGATGTCGCGGTGCAGGATCCCGGCCTGGTGGGCGGTCTCCAGGGCTCCCGCGACCTTGACCACGGCCTCCAGCGCGTCGGCTATGGAGAGGGGCCCCTCGCGGGTGAGCCGGTCCCCCAGGGACCCCTGCTCCATGTAGTCCATGATGATGTACGGCTCGCCGTTGTCGCGGACCCCCGAGTCGTACACGGTGGTGATGTTGGGGTGCCCCGAGAGCATCCCCATCGCGGCGATCTCGCGCTCGAAACGGATGCGCGTGCGCTCGTCGCGGAGTGCGTTGCGGATGGTCTTGACGGCCACCGTGCGCCGCAGCGACACCTGGAACGCCTTGTAGACGGTCCCGAACCCGCCTGACCCGATCTCGACGGCATCGGTCACATCTGGGATGCCGAGCGATTGCACGCCCCGAGCGTAGCGGCGTGCCCTGGACTCCAGTGGACCCCGGTCAGCCCGACAGGGCGCGCGCTGTGGCCGCGTCGGGGGCGAGCGCGAACGTGACCCGTTCCCCGGTGCACGACAGCGTCATGAGGTCCCCGGCGGCTGCGAGATAGGTCCCGGGCTCGTCGGTGGCGGAGGCACCGGCGACCGTCGCGTACCAGTCCGGAATCCCCTCGCAGGCCTCGCCGGCGTCTGCGGGCCGGTCGAACGCGAGGCTGACGGCGAGCGCGGTCGCGCCGTCGCGTGACCAGGTCCGCAGCCGCCCGCCGTCCCACCCGGTCCCGATGAGCTCGGCGCGCTGGTCCCCCAACGGCACCATGAGCGAGCGCAGGTCGAGCTCACCGAACTCCTCGTCCAGGCCGGGGGCCCAGCCCTCGGGTGGCGCCCCCGCGGGCAACGCCGCCACCGGGGTGTCGCGCACCGTGTAGGCGATCGGGTGCAGCACCTGCTCGGTCGTGCTCGGCGGATCGTCGAAGGCCGCGTCCAGGGCCTCGCGACCCCCGTCGCGGAGCACGGCCCGCGCAAAGTCGGCGCCGGCGACGTAGGGGAAGAGGAGCGCGTCCTGCAGCGCCCTGGGTGCGGCGTCCAGGACCACGCTCGGGTTGGCGGCGACCTCGGCCGTGGCCGCCTGCTGGTCCTGGGCGGACTGGTGCAGCTCCTGCCAGCGCTCCTGCAGGACGACGGCGTCGCCCTCGATCAGCGCGAGCGCGGCCGAGTCGGCGTCGACGGCGTCGTCGGGCAGATCGCGCAGCGCCTGCAGGCCCCAGTGCTGGTCCTGCAGCGCGTGGGTCAGCTCGTGGGCCGCGGTGACGCGCTGGTAGGCGGAGATCGCTGCCGGGTCGGCGCCGGAGCGCCGGACGTAGAGTGCCTGGTCCTCGGGGACGTAGAGGCCGAGGACCTGCTCGGCGTAGAGGTCCCGCTGCAGCGCCGCCAGGTCGGTTCCGGGTGGCAGGAGCCGGAGCAGCGTGAGCGCGGCGGAGCGGGCTGCGAGCACGTCGGGGTCACCGACGTCGGTGAAGCCGATGGCTTCCAGACGCGCGGCCAGCTCCTCGGCGGTGAGCGAGAGCGTCGCGACCGGCCGGAGGAACGGCAGCCCGCGCAGGTCCGAGACCTGCTGCGCGATGTCCGAGAGGTCGATGGGCGTGCCCGGCAGGCCCGCCGGCGGCGGCGGGAGCGTGGCGGTCGCCGCGGGCGTGGGGGGCGGTGCGACGGTGGCCGAGGGTGGAGCGGCCGCGGGTGCCTGCGCGGTCGCGGGTGCCTGCGCGGTCGCGGATGCTTGGGTGGTCGCGGGTGCCTGCGCGGTCGCGGGTGCCTGTGTGGCCGCCGGCGCGGACGTGACCGCGGCGACCTGCGGCGGCGTTGGCTGCGGCTCTGCGTCGTCGCGGGCCAGCCTCACGCCCACGATCAGGGCCGACCCGACGAGCACGACCGCCACGGCGACCCCGGCGAGCAGCGCCGTCCGCCGCGGGCCGCGTGGAGGTGCGGGCGTTGGCGGTGTTGCGTCCGCCCAGGGGTGCGGCGCGACCGTCACGCCGCGAGCCTCACTCCAGAGCCGCAGCGACCGCGTCGCGCTCGAGGCGGAAGAACTTGCGCCGGCCGCGCGTGCGGTCCAGGCCGCCGACCTCCAGGCGCTCGGCGGCGATCTCGCGCTCCTCGACGGCGATCAGGGCACCGTGGGCGGCCTTGATGGCCTCCTGCAGCGTCATGTCGTCGCGGTGGACCTCGCGCAGCTTGGTGGTGATCGCCTCGGCACTGCCACCGATCGCGACGTGGCCCTCCTCGTCGCTGATCGAGCCGTCGTAGAGGATGTGGTACAGCTCGACCGCGCCGGCGTCGGTCGACCTCAGCGACGAGCAGCTCGACCTCGAACGGCTTCGTGCTCTCGGTGAAGGCCGTCGCCCAGCGCGTTGGCGTAGGCGTTGGCCAGCCCGCGGCCGGTGACGTCCTCGCGCGCGTACTGGTAGCCCTTGACGTCGGCGAGGCGGATGCCGGCGACACGCAGCTGCTCGAACTCGTTGTACTTGCCGACCGCGGCGAACGCGATGCGGTCGTAGATCTCGCTGATCTTGTGCAGCGTCGGCCGAGGGGTTCTCGGCGACGAAGACCACCCCGTTGACGAACGTCAGCGCGCAGGCCGACCGTCCCCTGGCTGATGCCCTTCCGCGCGAAGTCCGCCCGGTCCTTCATCGCCTGCTCGGGCGAGACGTACGGCATCATCGGCATGGCGGTCGCTCCTGTGCCTGAGGCCTGCCGGCGCGAGACGAGCCGCTCGATGCGGCCCGCGACGTCGTCGTCGGCCAGCTCGCGGTAGCCGTCGCGCGTCGATGACGGCCACCAGCGGGTAGATCCGGCGCACGGGGTCGGGGCCGCCCGTCGCGGAGTCCTCGTCCGCGGCGTCCCACAGCGCCTCCAGCGCGAGGTCGACGACGGCTTCCAGCGCAAGGTCGGGCGTGAAGCGCGCCTTGAGGCTGCCTCGCGCGTCACGGCCGCCGGAACCGGTGGTCGCGAAGTGGCGCTCCTCGTAGCGGCCGCCGACGCCGTCGAACTCGTAGATCCGCGCGACCTCGGCGCGCGGGTCGAAGCCCGCGAAGAGCGGGATCACCACGAGGCCCTGCAGCGCCATCGGCAGGTTCGCGCGCACCATCTGCGCGAGCTTGTTGGCCTTGCCCTCTAAGGAGAGCGGCGCCCCCTCGACCTTCTCGTAGTGCTCCAGCTCCGTCGCGAAGATCTTGGCCATCTCCATCGCCGGTCCCGCCGAGCCCGAGATCCCCACGGCGGACTGCCGGTCGGCCTCGAAGACCTTGCGCATGTCGCCGCTTGGCGATGATGTTGCCCGCGGTCGCTCGCCGGTCGCCCGCGATCACCACCCCGTCGTCGAAGGTGGCCGCGACGATCGTGGTCCCCTCCAGGTGCGGCACGCCAGAAGCGTTGCCCTCCCCCACCGGGTACGCCTCCGGGGCAACCTGCCGCAGCACGGTCGAGAAGCTCGTGCTGGTGAGGTCGAACGGCTCCGCTCGTGACCCCATGCCGTCGCCTCCTCCTCTCGGGACCCGCCGGGTCGCGGGCGGCCAAAGGTACCCGCCGAAGCGCTCCAAACGTCAGGCCGTACCTTGCGCCGCGCGGGCTGCGCCGAACGTGGCAGCGAGCTGGGCGCGCGAGCGCAGACCGCGCTTGCGGTAGATGCTCGACAGGTGGTGCTCGATCGTCTTCGGGCTGAGGAAGAGCGCGCCGGCGATCTCGCGGTTGGGGAGGCCTTGGGCGGCCAGGAGGGCGACGCGGGTCTCCTGGGCGGTCAGGGGCTCCACGAGGACCGGGGCGCGAGAGCGGGCGGTCTCGCCGGTGGCGGCGAGCTCGGTGGCGGCGCGCTCGGCCCAGGAGGAGAGGTCCATCGCGGCGAAGTCGTCGCGGGCCTGGCGCAGCTGCGCGCGTGCGTCGCTGCGGCGCCGCGCCCGGCGCAGGCGAGCGCCGTACAGCAGCCGGGTGTGTGCCGTTTCAAAGCGCGCGGGCGCCAGCGCGTGGGCAGCCAGGGCTTCCTCGTAGGCCGCGGCGGCGGCCGCGTCGTCCCGGTGGGACAGCGCGCGGCAACGGGCGATGAGCGCAGCGGTGTCGGGCAGCGGCGAGGGGGAGGCGTCGGCGTAGCGCTGGGCGAGCTCGGCGGCATCCGCGGTACGGCCAAGGCCGGCGTAGCCCTCGACCAGCAGTGGTGCGACGCCGAGCGGCTCACCGAGCGCGCCGACACCGCCGTCGAGCGCGATGCGCGGCTCCAGGATGCGGACGACCTCGTCGAGGTCGCCCCTGCACAGGGCGCAGAACGCGGCGGTGAGGGCCAGGTGCGCGGCGACCTCCGCCGTCCCCGCGCGTGACACGAGCACCCCGGCGCGGTCCAGAGCCTCGCGCGCTTCTGCGTGAGCGCCGCGCGCGGCGTACTGCCAGGCGAGCTGCCCGTAGGCCGGGGCCGCGTCGACCACGTAGCCCAGGTGCACGGCGAGGTCGACGGCCTCCCCAGCGTCGGCGAGCGCGCCCGCGTGGTCGCCCATGACCTCGGCACGCACATGGGCGGTCATCGCAAGGGCCGTCACCAAGACGCCCAGGGCGCCGCGCTCGCGGGCCACGCGCAGGCGCCGTTCGAGCGCCGGCAGGTGTGAACGCAGATCGCCGCCGGCAAGCGCACCGCCGAACATCGCGTAGACGAGGAACCGCGGGTCGTCGCGCAGCCGGGGGTCGCGCTCCAGCAGCGCCAGCATGTCGGCGAGCACGTGGCGCCCCGTGTCGACGTCGCCATTGACCATCGCCGCCGCTCCCACGACGAGCCACGCCATGGCCCGCTGCTCGGGGTCGTCGCTGCCGGCGTGCTCGGCGATGCGCTCACCGCTCCGCACGATCCCGGGGTAGTCACCGAGCCGGTGCTGCGTGGCCGTCAGCTCCGCAAGAGCCTGGGCGCGGCTCCTCCCGACGGTGGTGTCGGCCGCTGCGTCGAGCAGCTCCGCCGCAGCGGGCAGCGACCCCCCGTACTGCTCAACCTGTCCCAGCGTCAGGAGCGCGGCGCCGCGCGCGTCGGGACCGGCCCGGTCGCGAAGCACCCGCGAGGCCAGGTCGCGGGCGAGGTTGAGGTCGCCTCCCAGGTAGGCGTCGCCGGCGGCCGCGGCCAGGTGCTCCGCCGCGGCGCGTCCGTCGCCGCTGAGTGCCGCGGCCCGCTCCAAGGCGGAGGCGGCTGCGAGGTAGCCGCCGCGCCGGCGAGCCTCGCCAGCCACCGCGACGAGCTGACCTGCCAGAGCCAGGTCGGTGCCGGTGGTCGCGTGTGCGAGGTGCCAGGCCCGGCTTGTGGCTTGGTCCGCTGACGTGGTCGCCGCGAGTGCGCCATGGGCCTCACGGCGCTCGCGGGCGGTCGCGCGATGCCAGGTCGCCGACCGCAGGAGAGGGTGGCGGAAGCGCAGGTGGTCGCGGTCGCGGACCACGACGCCGCGCTCCTCGGCCTCGTCGAGCGCGGCCTGGGCGTCCTGGTCGGCCATGCCCAGTGCGGCCAGCACCGCCGCGGCGTTGCCCTCACGCGCGGCAGCGGCCAGGACAACCGCGCGCCACGCCGGCGGTGACAGGCCGGCGAGCACCGGGTCGTAGAGCTGCTCCAGCTCAGGCCCGAGCGCGAGCTGGTCGGGCAGCGCGGCGAGACCGAGACGCTGCTTGGCCGACAGCGCCCTGGGCAGCTCCCGGAGCGCCAAGGGGTTCCCGTGGCTCTCGGCGATCAGCCGTGCCGCGACCGGGGCGGCGAGGCCGCTGGGCAGGATCTGTGCCGCCTGTGAGGCGGTCAGCCCCTGAAGACGCATGGCCGTTGCCGACCGGCCGGGTCGGGCCGGTGCGCCGGGGCGTGTCGCGATCAGGAAGGCCACGCGGTCGCGGTGCAGGCGATGCAGGGCGAAGAGCACGGCATCGGCCGACTCCCGGTCGACCCACTGCAGGTCATCGACGCACACCAGCACCGGCTGCTCCTCGGCGGCCACGGCCAAGAGCGCCAGCGTGGCCGCGGCCACCAGGTAGCGGTCTCCTGACGAGCGGCCGGCACCCCAGCCCAGGGCGCTCTCGAGCGCTGCCGCTTGAGCGGGGGGCACCTCGGCCAGGTGGGCGCGGAGGGGGGTGAGCAGCTCCAGGAGGCAGCCGTGGCTGAGTTGGACGTCCGACTCGACACCGTGCGCCCACAACGTCAGGCAGCCATCCGCACGCGCGCTCGCCGCGAGCAGCAGCGTGGTCTTGCCGATCCCGGGCTCGCCCTCGAGCACCAGCGCGGACGTCACGCCGGCGCGCGCCGCGTCAAGCACGGTCGCGATGCGGCCCAGCTCGCCGTCACGCCCGACCAGGTCGGGGGTTTCCCCCGATGCGAGCGGGGCCGACCAGGCCGCACCGTCATCCCATGAGGACATGGGACAACCTAAGCCGGGTCACCGAGCATCTCGCGTGGGTGCTGTGGGCGCTGGGCGCACCGATGGACCCCCGCCGCAGCACCCGGAAGGACGCACGGTGACAACCTTCGCGGGCGTCGACCACCTCGCCCTGACCGTCACCGACCTCGACACCAGCACGCGTTTCTACCGCGACATCTTGGACTTCACCCCCGTGATGGACGCCGGCACCGCCCGCATCCTCGTGCACCGTGCGACGGGCTTCGTGCTTGCGCTGCACCGCCACGACGGCGCGGCGGGCACGCCGTTCAGCGAGCTGGCAACAGGCCTGGACCACGTCGGCCTGGTCGCCGCCAGCCGCGACGAGCTGGAACGCTGGCAAGAACGGCTGCAGGCCGCCGGCGTGACCTTCACGCCGATCCGCGACATGCCGTTCGCCCACCACCTGAACTTCCGCGACCCCGACGGGATCGCGCTGGAGCTCTGCGCGCCCACTCAGCTCTGGTTCGACGCCTTGGCTCACCTCCGCGAGCGCGAGCCCTCCGCAGAGGAGATCCAAGCCTTCCTCAGCGAGCACCTCGGCGCACCGGCCTGATCAGCGCTTTCGCAGGAGCACAGCCAGCGTGCGGACTGGG
This sequence comes from Euzebyaceae bacterium, assembly GCA_963829805.1. Lineage (GTDB taxonomy): Bacteria > Actinomycetota > Nitriliruptoria > Euzebyales > Egibacteraceae > CAWHJR01. Next base: position 3,249,512 of record CAWHJR010000002.1, on the reverse strand, counting down.
GCGGCAAACTTCCCGGCTCGCGTCCCGGAGAAGCGCTCCAGGGGTGCAACGGAGCGCGGCAGCGGCCAGCGGTCAGCGTGGGCGTGCGGGTCGAGCTGCTGCAGGAACAGGCCGTGGCGCTTGGCCAGCGCCCGCAGCCGGCGGAACGACATGTTCTGCGTGCGCACCGTAGCCAGGCTGCCGTAACGGAACCGGCCCTCGTCGCCGAGCCTCTCGACCCGAGCCAGACCCGAGAACAGGGCGTTTGCGGCCCGCACCGGCAGCCACGGCGGGCCGAGGAGGTCGAGGTGCTGCTCGACCGGGTAGAGGCGGTTGGGAGTGACGACCAGCAGCGACCCACCGCGCGCGAGCACGCGCCCGTGTTCGGCCACGTAGGCATCGGCGTCCGGCACGTGCTCGATCACGTCGATGGACTCCACGAGGTCCACGCAGCCGTCGGGCAGTGGCAAGCGGCTGCCGTCGTAGAGGAAGGGCAAGGCGGTCGGGTGGTCGCGAAGACGGATCGTCGCCAGCGCCGCGAGCTTGGGGTCGACCTCTGACCCCATGGTCCATCGCGCGCCGAGCACGCTGTAGGCCTTCATCGACCCGGCGGGCCCACACCCCGAGACCAGCACTCTCGCACCGCGCAGCCCCACCTCGGCGTCGAGGACGCGCCCCCACTTGAGGAACCGGTCGATGGAGACGTAGGTCTCGCGCAGCCGATCCAGAAGTCTCGTGCCGGCGGCCGGGCTGATTGCCTCCTCAACCGCGTTCAAGAACTCCGGGGGGTCAGGCGGCACGACGAGCCGCTCAGCGACTGCCGTTCCCCCGCGCAAGGTGTCGGCATGCAGATCGCCGAGCAGCGCGAGCGCGGCCCGCAGCTGCGCGGCCTCCGAAACGATCGGCACGGCCGCGCCGTCGACTAGCTCCACCAGCCGGCGACCGTCAAACAGCGGACGCGGACTCACCATCGGCTCCCCCACACTGCGTCAGCGGGCCGGGCACGTCTCGCGGTACGGGCGGTCGCCGAACGCGGTGGCCCACTCGTCCTCGGTGAGGTCGCGGCCGGCGATGGCGCAGGCCTGGGCGATCCAGTGCTCAAGGCGCGTGTCCCAGGTGAAGACCTCGCCCTCGAGGGTCGCGATGACGAGGCTGTGGCCGTCGGGGAGGAAGTCCACCACGGCCCAGAACTCGCGAGCGCTGGGGATGACAGTGGCCAGAACCGTGCCGGTGCGGCCGTCCCACAGGCGCACGCCGCCGTCCTGGCCGCCGTTGGCGAAGGTCATCCCGTCGGGCGCCCAGGCCAAGCTGAGTACGCCGCCGTTGTGGGCCGGCGTGGGCTGGCGGACCCACTCGAAGGTCTCGAGGTCCATCAGCCCCACGTGCCCGCTGGCGGCACCGACGGCCAGCAGGCGACCATCCGGCGAGAACTCGGCCCACCCGGGCGCCAGCCCGAGGTCGCCGTGACGGAGGACCCTGCCTGCGACGAGGTCGAACTCGGTGTAGGTCTCGTCCGCGGACCAGACGATGGCAGTGCGGCCGTCCGGGCGGATCGCCAGCCCGCCGCCCCGCGCACCCTCGTGCCCGGCGGGGATCGGCTCGCCGACGGGCTCCAGCGTGTCGGCATCGACACGGAAGAGCGTCTGCGCCTCGTCGACCCCGACGAGCTCCGTGCCGTCGGGCGAATAGGAGATGGTGTAGATGCGCTGGTGCCACACCTGCCGCTCGGCGAAAAGCCGGCCGCCCAGGGGGCTACCTCTGACGTTCTGCGACGACGCCGGAGGAGTCGGGCCCCAGAGCGCATCGGCCAGCCGCTCCGCCGCGACGACCTCGCCGGGGCGCATCGCCAGCGCGGCCAGCACGACCCGGTCCCGCGGCGTGAGGGCGGCGGCACCCTCTTCAAGGCGCAGCGGACCCAGCAGGTCGATCCCCAAGGCCCGGGAGTGTCCACCCGCCCCTGACGGGCGTCAACGGCGGCCGATACCACTTCGATACCTCGCGCCGACCAGGCGCAGACCGGTCCTTGGGACACCGGACCCATGGTCGGTCGAGTCGCCAGCGCGGTCCTGTTCGTCGTCATCGGGGCGATCGGACCCCACCTGCCGGGGCAGGCGGACCCGGGTCACACCCTGCACGGGTTCGGGCCGGCGCAGCAGGCCACGATCGCCTGGGCGCTCGAAATGTTCGGGGCCGGCGGGCTGGAGCTGCCGGACATCGACTTCACCCGCCACAGCACAGCGATTCCTGCAACGGGTCCGGCGGCTGGTTCAGCGGCCGCGGCCGGCGCCCCTCGATCGCGATCTGCTTGGACGGTGGCGGTCCGGTCCTGGAGTTCCTGGTCCTGCACGAGCTCGCCCACGCGTGGGACTGGGCGAGCCTCAGCGACGAGCGGCGCGGGGCGTTCATGGCCGACCACCGGCTGGACCGATGGTGGGGTCGCGACCCGGTGCACTGGCACAGCTACGCCGCAGAGCACGCCGCCGAGGTCATCGTCTGGGGGCTGATGGACCGGCCGGTGCGCATGGCGCGGCTGCCGCAGGCGTTCGAACGCTGCGACGCGCTGCTCCGGGGCTACCTGTTGCTCACCGCCCGAGCGCCGCTGCACGGCTACACCGATCGATGCGCGCTCGCGTAGTGCCCGGCAGCAGACTCGCTCACTGCAGATCAGACCAGGTGTCGCGAGGTACCGCGAACCGACTGAACTACTCGCCGCCCTTCAGTGCCGGACGTGGGGCGACGGCGGGCGCTCGGATGCCAGGTGGGCGGGCGGCGGCGTGGCGGGGATGACGGACTCGGTCGGCCCGTTGCCCACCGCCGCCACCATGCTGTGGAGGGCGACGCGCAGCTCCTCGGGCGAGAGCTCGCGGAGCATCGCCATGAGCATCGACAGCTGCGGGTCCATCCTCGGTACCTCCTCCGGCGTGGTCGCTGGAGGACAGGAGCCGTGGGGCGGACCGCTGATACGTCGGAGCGCTCAACCTGCGCCGTAGCAGGCGAAGCTCGCGGCCGTCGCGCGCAGCCCGGGGTCGTCGGTGGCGCGGTGGTCGCCGCGCGCAGCCGCGAGCGCTGCAGCAGGGCCGGCTCCGCCCCGCAGGTGGCGGTGGAAGGACGCCATGAAGACCGCGGTGGCGAGGTCGGGCACCTCCACGGGGCTCGCGACCACCGACGCCACCCCGAGGCCGAGCAGGGCGGCGCCGAGGCCGAGGACCTCCCCGCCGTCGAGCAGCGCCGCTTGGGCGGAGTCGCAGGCCGAGAGGACCATCGTTCGGGGGGGCCGGTTCAGGCGCGCCAGGTCGTGGACCGTGAGGTCGCCGTCGGCCAGCTCGAGCGCGCTGAACAGGGGGTTGTCGCCTCGGAAGCGACCGTGCGTCGCGAGGTGGGCGACCGCCGCGCCGTCGAGTGCCGCCAGCACGGGGCCGACCGCGGCGGCGTCACCGGTCAGCGGGTCGCAGCGGTAGGCGTCCGCGAGTGCGAGCACCTCGGCGGTGGCGTGCGGGAGGCGCGGCCCCGCCACGAGGACGGTGCCCCCTGCTGCGCCCTCCACGCGCCGGCGCGCCTGCAGCCAGACGGTCGCGGACGGGATCACGATGGTCGGGCGCGCGGCGGCTGCCGGGAGGGCGGCCCACGGCAGCGCGACCAGGGCACCGCTCGGGACCAGCACGAGGGGGCCGTCCCCGAGGAGGCCGGCGACCGGCGCGAGCAGCGCGTCCTCGAGCTGGGCCGCTGCGGCGGTCAGCGCGGCGTGGGCGCCTGCCTGCGCGGCGGCGGGCCGGCGCTGGTCGGCGAGTCGCCGCAGCGCGAAGCGCAGGCTGGCGACGGCGTCGTCGGTGCGGCCCGCCTCGCCGAGGTCGCGCAGGTGCGCCCGTCCCGCCCGCAGCACCACGGCGCCCCGGCGGCCGCCCACCTGCAGGTACTCCACGAGGGCCGCCTCGCCGAGTGCCTCCAGGACCTCGGGCGCCGTCGCGGTGACCACGGCCCGGCCGGCGCCGGCGGCCTGGCGCGCGCGACCGGCGATCCGCCGTTCGAGCGCGACCTGCTCCCGCCGCAGCGGTGCCGCATCCTCCCCGGCCGACACCATCTGGCGCAGGTCCTCCGCGACACGCCGCAGGCTGGCGAGGTCCTCCGCGAGCTCCGCGTCCTGAGGCGGCCTCGCCGGCGGCAGCGCCAGCGCGGCCGCGCGGGACCGCTCCGCCCACGCGAACACGCTCCGCGGCCGGCCGCCCCGCACGGCGAGCTCGAGCCCGAGGTCCGCCAGCGCCTGCGCGTGGCCGCTCGCGTGCGCGCGCAGGTCGGTGGCGCCCAGGGTCGCGCGGTGGACCTCGACCTCCGCGAGCCCCGTCCGCAGTGCCCGCAGGGCGCCGGGGACGTCCGCCCCTGCGAGGCGCAGCAGCGCGGCGGCGTGCCAGCGGCCGACGCGCAGGGCGACCGGGGCGGCGCGAGCGGGTGCGCGCACCCGCGCGAGGATTGCCGCGGTCCCCTCGCGATCACCGGCCGCCAGGGCCGCCCGCGCAGCCACCAGCCGGGCCTGGTCGGCCTCCAGCGGCCAGCCGTGGCGCACGAGCTGCTCGGCCAGCCCGGCCGCCTCCGCCGGGTCGACCGCGGCCAGGTCGTCGGCCGCCCGCGCCTGCAGCGCGACGGAGCGCGCGAACAGGGCCCAGCCGGGCCGGGCCTGGCGCTCGAGGGCATCCGCGGCCTCCTCCGCGACGGTCGCGGCCTCCGCGGGCCGCCGCCCGAGCAGGTGCGCCCGCGCCAGCACCACCCGGGCCTCCGCAGCGTCGGCTCCCGCCCCCGCGGCATCGAGGTCCCGCACCACCCCCGCCGCCAGCCCCGCCGCCTCGTCGGCGAGCAGCGCCGCCATCAGCGCCTCGCAGCGGTCGAGCCGTCCGAGCACGGGCTCGAAGCCGAGCGCCGTGAGGGCGGTGTCGGCGGCGTCGAACGCCGCCAGGGCCGTCGGCAGGTCCCCCCGCCGGTACGCGACGAACCCGAGGTTGTGCCGCGCCTGCGCGGCCTTGAGACGGCCGCCGAGCGCCTCGAAGATCGCCACCGCCTCGGCGAGGTCGGCGGCTGCCCCCTCGTGGTCGCCCGAGAGCGTGCGCACGAGGCCGCGGTTGATCAGCATCCTGCCGGTCCAGCGGGCGTCCGCGTGGCTGCGCAGCGCCGCGAGCGCTCCCGCCATCCCCGCCAGGGCCTCGGCAGTCCGCCCGGTGCGGGCGAGGATCTGGCAGCGCTGGGCGACCGCGCGCGCCTGCTCGACCCCGCGCAGGTGCGCGGCGGCGTCGTCGACCATCCGCAGCGCTGCGGCCCCGTCGCCCCCCACCGCGAGCGTCAGTGCGAGCGTGACGCTGGTGGCGTGGGCAAGGTCGTGCAGGCCGGCCGCGTGCGCGACCGCCACGGCCTGCTCGAGGTGGACCTGCGCCGCGCCCGGCTGGCCGAGCTCGCGGGTCGCCATCCCCAGCGCGCGCAAGGCCACGGCCTCGGCCTCGGCATCGCGGGTCGACCCGCGGCCGGCGAGCACCCGCTGCGCGAGCTCCAGGGCGCGAGCCGGGTCGTCGTCGACGGCGTCGAGCGCTGCCCCCGCGTCCCGGCGGAGCTCGATCAGAGCACGACCCACTCCGTGGTCAACGCCGTGGGCCGGTCCTGCCATCGGATCCGAAGACTGAACGGCCCCGGCGCCACGCGCACGACGAACTGCCCCAGCGCGTCCAGCTGCGCCGGTATCTCGGACGTGGAGCCGCGGACGGTCACCGCGACCGGGACGTCGGGGCCGACCTGGCCCCGGACGACGCGCACGTCGCCTTCCGGCTCGACCTCGAGGTCCACGACGACGGAGCCGACGAGGAACGTGAACGGTGTGGCCGCGGCGGCTCCGCGCGTCCCCGCCAGCTCCATGGCGTCGGCGTCGAGGAGCGCGGCGATCTCCGCGTCGAGCGCGCGGTGCGCGAACGCGGAGCGCGCCGCGAGCGTGGTCTCCGCGGGCACCGGGTCGGCCAGGTCGAGCACGCGCGCAAGGTCGGCCAGCATCGCCGCGTCGTCCGCGTCGTCCGCGTCGTCCGCGTCGGGTCGGGGGTCGTCGGGGGTCACAGCTCTCCAGAGCGCGCGTGCGGGCCCGTGATACCTGCCGCTTCCACCGCCGTACGGAGCTGCTCGAGGCAGCGCGCGCGCGTCGGGCCGATGCTGCCGATCGGCATGCCGAGGGTGTCGCCGATCTCGGCGTAGGCCGGCGGCGGATCCGCCATGAGCAGCAGCAGCAGCGTCCGGCAGCGCTCGCGCAGGGTGGCGAAGGCGCGCCAGAGCGCATGGTCCCGCTCCGCAGCGAGGACGGCGGCGTCGATCTCCGGCCCCTCGTCGCGGAGGTCCAGCTCGCTGTCGTCGGTCGGCCGGGACCTGCCCTGCGTGCGCAGCACGCGCAGGCACTCCCGGCGCACCGTGGTCGCCAGCCACCCCGCGAGCGCCTGCGGATCACGGATGCGGTCGAGGTACTCGACCAGCCGCAGCCAAGCGGTCTGGACCACGTCGTGTGTGTCGGCGGCGCTCAGGCGGAAGCCGCGGGCGACGTGCCAGACGAGGCCGCCGTAGCGCTCGACCAGGGCGTCCCAGGCGCCCTGCTCGCCCCCTGCCGCCGCGGCCAGCAGCTCAGCGTTGGTGATCGCCACACCCTCTCTCGTGATAAGAAACGGCGTCCGCGGCGCTGCGACGCCGCTCATCATGCACCAGGGGGCTTGCGATGGAGCGTTGCACCGATCCGTGGCTGGACGCGCGAGGTGTCGGCGCCAGCACCACGCGGGCCGGCCGTGAGCACCTGTACGTTCCGGGGGAGCTGCTCGTGCGCAGCCTCCGCGGCGACGACCACGGCGACCTCGCGGCCGAGCTGGAGCGGGCGGGCGCGACGCGCGATCCCGGGATCGCGTACGACGACGAGACGGCGGGCGCCCGGCTTCGCTGGCGCCCGACCCCCGACGAGGACGACGCCCTCGCGCGCGTCCAGGTCGAGCGCTGGTACCTCGACCCCTCCGTGGACGCCAGCGCGGTGGCGAGCAGGCTGGACGACGCGACCGGCGACGAGGTGGCCGTCGCGCCCCACCACGTGCTCGCCTACCAGCCGTACTGGGGAGGCGGACCCGGAGGCCCGCCGCGGACCACGACGAAGGCGCCGCCTGCGCCGCCCGCCCAGGCGGCCGTCAAGGGTGCCGGGGTCAGCGTCGCCGTGCTCGACACCGGGATCGTCGCGGACTGGCAGAGCAACGGCTGGTTCGACACCCGCGTGGTGGCCGAGCCGGGGGACGTCGAGGAGCTCGACGCCGACGCCGACACCGTCCTCGACCAGCAGGCCGGCCACGGCACCTTCATCGCCGGGGTCATCGCCGCCGAGGCGCCGCTCGCCCGCATCCGCACGATGCGCGTGATGAGCAGCTACGGCCTGGTGTCGGACGTCCAGGCCGCGGCCGCGATCCTCGCCGTCAGCGACCACGACGTGATCTCGCTGTCGTTCGGCGGCTACTGCCAGGGCGACCGCCCGCCGCCGACGGTCACGAGCGCGCTGGCGTTCGTGCGCCCGGAGGCGGTCGTCGTCGCCGCCGCCGGCAACGCCGGGTCCGACCGGCTGTTCTGGCCCGCCGCGGTGAAGTCGGTGATCGCGGTCGGGGCGCACGACGGTGGGGAGCCGCCGCAGCGGGCGTGCTTCAGCAACTTCGGGTGGTGGGTGGACTGCTGCGCGCTGGGCGTCGACGTCCACTCGGTGTTCGTCGCGTTCGACAACTGGCCGCCCGGGCCCGCCAAGGAGGACTTCGAGGGGCACGCGCTGTGGAGCGGGACCTCGTTCGCCGCGCCGCTCGTGGCCGGGCGGATCGCGGCGCTCGCGGAGTCCGGGGGCATGACCCCGCGGGATGCCGCGTACCAGCTCGTGCGGGCGCCGGGCCTGACCCAGCTGGCGGATCTGGGGACGCTGATCGCCTGACCCCCTCGCGATCGGGGAAGATGGGGGGCATACGCCGCTTGCCTCCCGCTGCCCCTGCCCAGCCGCACCGGCGACTGTTCTACGGATGGCGTTTCCGCAGGTCGCCGAGGCCCTTGGCTAGCCGCCGAATCGGCGTCGACTACGCAGCCCTCCGGCAGGTGAACCGTTCCTGAGCGATTCGACGAGTAGCGCCGCCGGCGGCGCGCACACCCGCCGATAAGACCTGAGCCGTCACGGTGGGGTGGTCTGTCCAGGGCTCAGGGCCCCCGCATGGACGCCCCCCGCGACCGGGGTCGGCCACGCGGAGCAGACCGTGCGAGCGGAACGCTCTGCATACGTCAGCCGCGACCGGCCAAGCCATCCGCACGCCGCGGCGCCCCGGGTTGCGCTCACGCGGCACCTCTCGCCGTCGTCGACCTCGATCACGGTCGGTGATCCTGCGTGGCCAGTGACGTACGATCTGTCGGTGCTCCTCGAGTGGCCGCTGGTCGGCCGCAGCGACGAGGTCGAGTTCGTCGAGCGGGCTCGGCATCGCGGCCGTCCGACCTGAACGTGCCCGGCTCGGCATGCGGCATCGACTTCCACCAGCGTGCTCGGCCTGGATGCACGGCGTGCGCTGATTGTCGTCGGGTGTGCCTACGCGATCGCGCAGGCGCTGCTCTTCGAAGCGGCCAGGTCCCCGGAGTTCGACGAGTCCGTCTACCTGACTCAGGTACAGCGCGGGATCCCTGCGGCGAGGTTCGCCGAGCAACGTGCCCGCGGTATCAGCTTCCTGGTTGCGCCGCTGGCGCTGTTGGGCGCGCCACTGGTGATGATCAGCGGTCTCTTGATCGGCGCGAGCGGCTCGTGCTGGTCGCTGCGTTCTGGCCGTGGACGCGCCGGTTGGTCGTGTCGCAGCGCTGGCAGCGTTCTGTTCGCGGGTTCATGGCTGGCGCTGTATTACGGGTCAGAGGTCATGCCGAACCTGCACGTGGCGTTTGGCGCCGTCGCCGCGGTGGGGCTCGTGGCCTTCGCGATGACTCAGGCGTCCCGTGGCGTGCTCCCCCTGATTGTCGGGGTCACGGCGTGGACGGCGCTGGTGCGCCCGACGGACGCGACGTCGTTGTGGTCGGCGTGCTTGTGACCCTCGTCTTGTGCCGCACGTTCGCCGGCCTCGTGGCGGCGCTGGTCGGCGGGTTGGCGGTTGGCTGGTTGCCATGGATCGTCGAGGCCTTCGTCCGCTTCGGCGGCCCGCTGGAGCGCCTGCGGGCGGCGTCGGAGACCGTCGAGGGCACAACCGGCATCCAGCTGCTGCTCGAGCACCTGCGGCTGACCGATGGACCCCTGCTCGGCTCCGGCCGCCCGCAACCCGTACCGTGCAGGGCGCAGGTCTGGTGGTCGACGCTGGTGATGTTCGCGCTGCTCGGGGTAGTCCGGGCGGGTCGTGCGCGGCGCCGAGCCCTGGTCGTGGGCGTCGTGGCGGCCCTGGGCCTGGTGGTGGCCTACACACGCACCGGCGACGACGGCGCCGCGGTTCCTGCTGCCCGTCTACGCGCTCGTGTCGCTGCCGGCAGCGTTGGGGCTAACCCTGGCCGTGGCGCCGCTGCGCGCCCGGTCGGCGCGCACCGGCGTCGTCACCGTGCTGCTGGTGGCGGCGCTGCTGTGGCACGTCCCGACCGCGCTGTCGATCAGCCACAGCCGCGCATCCGCGCGCCTGCGCGTCCACGAGATCGGCGTCGGGCTCGCGAGCGGCAGACGGCGGACCAATGCCGCTTCGCCACCCCCTACTCGCGACCGCAGATCCAGTTCGCCTCGGGTTGCCTCGGGATCGGGTACAGCCTGAGGACCCTGCCCGATCGATTCGGCCAGCCCTACGCAGGTCGCAGCTACTTCATCGCCCCTGCCCGGGTGCGGCCAGGCTTTCCGATCGCGTCGTGGCAACAGCGCCGGCTCCCCCGCGGCTGTGATCCTCTACGAGGCGCCATGAGAGCGCGCAGTACCACACGCCCTGTTCGTTGACCACAGCCTGCTCGTCGCGCGCGCGGGGTCGGCCCCGAGGCTGCGGTGAGCGCCGGCGGCCGCGTTCCCCGCCGCAACGACGTCAGCCGCCCGCGAGGTCCACGTTCTTGGGCGGCGCCGGGAACCCACCATGCCCCTGTGTCAGGCCCAACGTCGGTCTCCCCGCCAATCCCGATCCCCGGCGAGGACATCTCTCTCCCGGGCGATCGGCGGTTCCTACCCCGCTCGAGGGCGGCGTCCTCATCGCCGCCGCCGTTGAACGCGCGCGCCCGACGCCGCGGCGCTCCTGGTCCGCCCAGACGGTCCAGCTGACGATCGTCGGCGCCCTCATGAACTCGGTCCGGTCCGCCGGCGACGCCCTCGTACGCCTCGGTCGGCCCCGTCGAGGAGGTTCCCGTCGACAGCTTCGATCCACACGGCGCCCTGACCGTCGAGTCCACCAGCCCTCGCGGCCTACACCGCGGGCGAGGGCTGGGCCTCCGTGCCACCATCTCCTGGCTCATCGGCGACGGCACGGCCGTATGGCACCTACCCTCGGGCCACAACGCCATCCACGTGCGCGACGGCGTGTCTGAGGTGGCCGCCAACCCAGCCTTCGTGGCCGCAACCACTGCGTGAGTGAAGCCCCGAGGACCCCTATGAACGCCAGTTTGGTCGGGCACCCTTCTTGGCGCTGGACGCGTCCAGCTCACCGCTGGCTACGCCGCGGGCTGTCTTTCGCATCCGGGGCCGCCGCATTCCTGGGACACGCCTGGGACACAAGACAACGCAAGACAGTCGTCAGCGCGCCGCGAGGGGAACGAAAGACTTGCTACGCGCGAAACCGCAGGTCACGCGAGATTTCAGCGAGGTACCGCGGACCGACGAACTACTCGCCGCCCTTCTGGACGTAGTTCTTGACGAACTCCTCGGCGTTTTCTTCGAGGACCTCGTCGATCTCGTCGAGCAGGTCGTCGACGTCGCTGGTGTCGGCTTGGGTGGTGGTGGAGGCCTCAGGCGATTCCTCGGCCTCCGCTTCGCTGCGGCGCTGCTTGCGGACCTGGTCGCTCATCTGGGCGGTTCATCCTCCACGGGGGCTGGCGTCGCGACCAAGTGTACGAGGGCGTGCGACGACGCCGAGGGCAGCCAGTCCGACGGTAAGGAGCGCCAGGGGTGGCAGGGCGATGCCAGCGGGCCAGTTCGGATCGTGCAGGCCGCGCAGGACGAGGAGGGACAGGGCGGCGGTCGTCGCGACGACGCCGAGAGCCGCTTGCAGCGTCGAGGTCGAGGGGGTGGGGCGCCCGCTGCGCTCCCAGCGGGCGACCAACGGCACGACCGCCGCGAGGATGACCGCCAATGCCGCGAACCACAGCGGACGTGAGGCCAACCAGCCGGGCCCGGGGGCCACGCCCGACCACAGGCCGGCCGCCACGACGAGGACTGCGCCCGCAACCAGCGCCGACATGTGCCACAGGTACACCGTCATCGTCAGGGCACCGGCTCGCACGACAGACGCCCAGACCCGCGGCCGGGCCAGCAGCCGTTCGGCAGGGCCGCGCAGGGCCAGCACCAACCCGACCTGTGCGGCGCCCAAGGCGACCAGGGCGATCGTTGGCGGCCCGGTGTTCGTGCGCGCCGCGCCGTCCACGCCGACCATGCTGACCGGGTAGCCGGCGAGGAAGACCAGCGCGCACAGCGCGGCCAGGCCGGCGACGAAGAGCGCCACGGAGCCGGCGACGCGCCGCGGCAGCCGGCCGTCCGCCCAGAGGTAGCCGGCCTGGTGCACCGCGCCCCAGACCAGGACGTAGTTCACGTAGCCGATGGCCGGGACGCCGGCCAGGTGCGCGACGTCGACCAGCGCTGCCAGGACGACCAGGACGACCGGGACGGCCAGCCCGAAGCGCCGGTGCAGCCGCGCGGTGACCGGCACGAGCGCCACGATCACGAGGTACGTGGCCAGGAACCACGTCGGCACGATCACAGCCTGCGTGGCCAACCGCAGCAGCTCCGTCGTCCACGCCCGTGGCCGCGACCACCGCCGTCAGGGGAACCCACACGGCAAACAGCACCACCGCCGGTCGCAGGAGCCGCGCCGCCCGCCCGCGGATCCACGTCGCCGCGCCCGCACCCTCGGCGCGGCGCCACGCGACCGCGTTCGCGAACCCCCCGACGAAGAAGAACACCGGCATCACCTGGAACAGCCAGGTCAGCCACTGCGTGCCGGGCACGAGGGAGAGCGCGCTGCCCGGCCTGCAGCCCGCCGTGATCACGCCACACGGCCGCGACCAGCCAGTGGCCGATCACCACCATCGTGATGGCGAGGAGCCGCAGCGCATCGGCGTAGCGGTTGCGGTCGGGCGGCGTCGCGGCCGCGATCGCCGCGGGGGTCATCGTCGGACGGGCCGGCGCCAGGGTCGTGGTCATGACCGCCACGCTGGAGGACCCGGAGCGGCGCCGCGTCGGGGGCGACCCTGAGGCCTGCCTGAATCCCCCGGGTTGCTCTCAGGACTGCAGCAGGTCCTGCCCGGCCGGGTCCAGCACGCCCGCCTGGCCCGATATCAACGGGCGAGCGCGTCCAACAGCTGCGCGGCGGTGTCGCAGCCGTCGATGATCGCGCCGGTCGCAGCCTTGCCGCCGCGGCCCGGGTCCATCATCGGCACGCGCTGCAGCGTGTCCTTGCCGATGTCGAAGATGATCGAGTCCCAGCCGGCCGCGGCGACCTGCTCGCGGTACTTCTCCAGGCAGCGGCCTCGGAAGTACGCGCGGGTGTCCTCGGGCGGGTTCGTGATCGCGGCTGTGACCTCGGCCTCGGTCGACCAGCCGCTCGCATGCGGCCGCGTCGCGACGAGCCGGTTGTACAGGCCCTTGTCGCGGTCGGACGTCGTGGTACTGCACGTCGATGAGCTTGAGCTTGTCGGCGTTCCACTCCAGGCCGTCGCGGTCGACGTAGCGCTGCAGCAGCCGGTACTTCGTCACCCAGTCCACGACGCCGTCCAGCGACAGCGGGTCGTCCTCGAGCGCGGTGAGGACGCGCTCCCACGGCGCCAGCAGGTCGGGCGCCCAGGCCGGCGCCTCGCGCTCCTCGCACGTACTTCTTGGCGTGGTCGAGGTAGTGCCACTGCAGCTCGATCGGCGTGACCGTGCCGCCCGTCCTTCAGCTCGACGTTCTGCTGGCACGTGAGGTCGTGCGAGACCGCGTGCAGCGACTTGACCGGCGTCGCGAGCGACGGCGGCGTCCGGCAGGAAGCCGTCCTCGACCATCGCCAGCACCAGCGACGTCGAGCCGAGCTTGAGGTAGGTGCAGACCTCGCTCATGTTCGCGTCGCCGATGATCACGTGCAGGCGGCGGAAGCGCTCGGGGTCGGCGTGCGGCTCGTCGCGGGTGTTGACGATCGGCCGCTTCAGCGTCGTCTCCAGGCCGACCTCGACCTCGAAGAAGTCCGCGCGCTGGCTGATCTGGTACGGCACGTCGTCGAGCTCGAACTCGTTGCCGATGCGGCCGGCGCCGACCATGATCTGGCGGCTGACGAAGAACGGCGTGATCTGCCGCACGACCTCGCCGAACGGCACCGCCCGGTCGACGATGTAGTTCTCGTGCATCCCGTACGCGGCGCCCTTGCCGTCGGTGTTGTTCTTGGTGATCAGGATGCGGCCGGGGTGCTGCGCGTCGGCGCCGGGCAGCAGCGGCTCGGCCTTGCGCGCGGCGATCTCGAGGATCCGCTCCCCCGCCTTGTCCCAGATCACGGCGTCGCGCGGGTTGGAGCACTCCGGCGAGCTGTACTCGGGGTGCGCGTGGTCGACGTAGAACCGCGCGCCGTTGGTCAGGATCGAGTTCGCGAGCCCGATGTCGTCCTCGGGCGGCGGCTCGTGCCCGCCGGGCTGCGTGAAGCCCCGCGCATCGCGCAGCGGGTTCTCCTCCTCGTAGTCCCAGCGCGCCCGCGGCCGCCCGTCCGCCGAGTAGGCGTTGACCACCAGCGACGACGCCAGCACCGGGTTGAAGTCCGGCCGGCCGATGACGGAGATGCCGTACTCGGTCTCCGTCCCGACGTACTTCGTGATCGCCACCGAACCCAGGGTACTGGGCTACAAGTACTGGCCCGTGTTGACGGTCTCGATGGACTTGCCGGGCTCGTGCCGTCGCCGATGAGGGTGCGGACGTAGACGATGCGCTCGCCCTTCTTGCCCGAGATGCGTGCCCAGTCGTCCGGGTTGGTGGTGTTGGGCAGGTCCTCGTTCTCCTTGAACTCGTCGCGGATGGCGTGGAACAGGTCGTCGGCCTTGATGCCCTTCTGGCCCTCGTCGAGGAAGCGCTTGATCGCCATCTTCTTCGCGCGGGCGACGACGTTCTCGATCATGGCGCCGGAGTTGAAGTCCTTGAAGTACAGCAGCTCCTTGTCACCGTTGGCGTAGGTGACCTCGAGGAAGCGGTTGCCCTCGGTCCTCGGCGTACATGCGCCGGCAGGTCTCGTTGATCAGCCAGTCGACGGCTCGCCTCCTCGTCGCCGTGCTCCTTGACGAGGTCGGGGTGCAGCGGCAGGCCCGTTGTGCAGGTAGATGCGCGAAGATCTCGCGGGCGGCGCCCTCGTCGGGGCGCTCGATCTTGATCTTCACGTCGAGGCGGCCGGGGCGCAGGATCGCCGGGTCGATCATGTCCTCGCGGTTGGACGCGCCGATGACGATGACGTCCTTGAGGGTCTCGACGCCGTCGATCTCCGACAGCAGCTGCGGGACGATCGTGGTCTCGACGTCCGAGGACACACCCGAGCCGCGCGTGCGGAAGATCGAGTCCATCTCGTCGAAGAACACGATCACCGGGAAGCCCTCGGCGACCTTCTCCCGAGCGCGCTGGAAGATCAGGCGGATCTGGCGCTCGGTCTCGCCGACGAACTTGTTGAGCAGCTCCGGGCCCTTGATGTTGAGGAAGTACGAGCGCGCGTCGGCGCGGCCTTCCTTCTCCGCCACGCGCTTGGCCAGCGAGTTCGCGACCGCCTTGGCGATCATCGTCTTGCCGCAGCCGGGGGGGCCGTAGAGCAGGATGCCCTTGGGCGGGCGCAGCTCGTGCTCGACGAACAGGTCGGCGTGCAGGAACGGCAGCTCGACCGCGTCCTGGATCGACTCGATCTGCGGGCCCGAGCCCACCGATGTCGGTGTACTCGATGTCGGGCACCTCTTCGAGGACGAGCTCCTCGACCTCGGGGCGCTGCAGGCGCTCCAGCGCCCAGCCGCTGCGCGCGCTCCACCAGCACGCGAGTCGCCGGCGCGCAGCCGCGACTCCCGCAGCGGCTCGGCGAGGCGCACGACCTGCTCGTCGTCGGTGTGGCCGATGACCAGCAGCCGGTCGTCGTCATGCGCTCCTTGACCGTCATGACCTCGCCGGTGATCTCGAAGCCGGCGCCCTCGATGACGTTGAGCGCCTCGTTGAGCACGACCTCCTGGCCCGTGCACCAGCGCGTCGATCGTCAACCTCGGGGCTGACGTTGACCCGCAGCTTGCGGCCCTGGGCGAAGATCTCGACGACGTCCTCGTCGAGCGCTCGCCGAGGAACACGCCGTAGCCGGACGGGCGGCGCGGACAGCTTCTCGACCTGCTCCTTGAGCGCGACGATCTGCTCGCGCGCCTCACGCAGCGTGTCGGCCAGCTTGGCGTTCTGCGCCTGGCGCCGACCAGCTGCGCCCTGGTCTCCGCGGTGCGCTCCTCCAGGGCCCGCAGCCGGCGGGGGAGTCCTCGAGGCGGCGGCGCAGCAGCGGGGCCTCCTCCTCCAGGAAGGCGATCCGCGACTGGAGCTCGGCCATCTCCTTGTGGGCGTCTGGCATGGCATGGTCCTTGCCGTCGGCACGGTTGGACTATCCCGCGCTGCGCGAAAAGTCTAGCGAGGCACCCTGGCCCGGACGCCCAGGTCACACGCCGGTTCGACCGGCGTTGCATGCGGGGTCGGTGCCGCCGAGGAGCTGGCCCAGGTGGGCGCCGGTGGCGTCGGCGATGAGGTCGTCCCCGCCCGCCAGCACCGCATCGGCTCCGAAGCCGCAGGCGTAGTCCATGACGTCCTCGGTGATGAGGTCGCCCGCGTCGCCCTCGATGGCGGTGAACGTGCCGCCCTCCTTGCCCACGAAGGGCGCGGCCGAGAGCACGTGCGCGAACCCGTCGGCGCGGCGCAGGTTGACCGCCACCGTGACCGAGGGGAACTCGCCCCTCAGGTTGAAGAACAGCTCCTCCATCTCGTAGGCGACCGCCACGGCGGTGCCCGTGCGGGTGGGGCCCGCGAGGCGCTCGACGGACACGCCGGCCACGTTGCCGATCTCGGCCGCGACCGCGTCGCTGATCACGTTCGTGCCCCCGACGACCAGCACACGCGCAGGCGCCAGCGCCAGCAGCGCATCGCGCGTCGGCTCCGGCAGGTGGTCGGGCTGCGTCAGCAGGATCGGCATGCCCCAGAACGCGCCGAGCTGACCGGCGGCAACGGCGTCCGGCCAGTCGCTGCGGGTCGCGATCAGTACGGTGTCGGTGTCGTAGGGGGTGCCCTCGGCGATCGCCGCCGCAACCGGGGCGGCGTTCGCCGCGGTGTGCTCGCGCGTGTCGCCGGCCAGCCGGATCGGCTCGTAGCCGAGTGCGATGAGCTCGGCCTCCAGCGTCGCGGGCAGCGCCGCGGTCCCACCCATCAGGTAGACGTTCGCCGTCTCGCCATCCTCAGTCGGCGGCGGCAAGACGCGCAGGAGCTCGGAGCGTGTGAGTGCCTCGAGTGGGCCCTGGCTGCCCGTGAAGAGCAGCGGACCCACGCCGAAGGTCACCGAGCTGCCGGCCAGCGCGTCCGCGAAGTCGTCGCGGCGCGCGAGCACGACGTGGCGCGCCTGGCGGTCGGCGAACGTCTCCTGGGACATGGCGACCGCCTGGGCGACCGCCTCGGTCGGCGTCCCGCCGGTGACGCGGACGATGTCGACGCCGCCCCCGCTGCCCGGGTTGTCTTCGACCGGGAACTGCGGGTCCGGCTGCAGCGGCGGGATCTCCCCCATCGTCACCGCGTCGACGGCCGCGGCCGCCTGCACGAGGCCCCATCCGTAGACGTCATCGCGGCCGGGCGCGCCCTGGTCGCGGGCGGTGCCCTCGAGCGCGGCCTCCAGCGAGTCGGGGGTCAGCGAGGCGTCGACGCTGAGCAACAGCGCGGCCAGGCCGGCCACGTACGGCGAGGAGAAGCTCGTGCCGGCGACCGCCAACGTCTCGCCCGTGACCTCGCCCCTGGATAGAAGCTGGTGGTCAGGATGTCAAGCGCGGGGTCGCCGCAGCTGCACGACCCGCCGGGTGCGGCGAGGTCGACGTAGGGGTTGAAGGTGGAGTACGAGGCGCGCTCCCCCGTCGGCCCGACCGCGCCGACCGAGACGACGCCGTTGCAGGCGCCCGGCGCCTGCACGGGGTTGGCCTCTTGCCCGCCCGTGTTGCCGGCGGCGGCGACCACCAGCGCGCCCGATGCCCGTGCCTCGTCCAGCACGTTCTGCAGGGCGGTCGGGCAGGCCGAGGAGGCGCCGCCCAGCGACAGGTTGATGACGTCGGCCTGCGCCTGCGTCGCGTAGGCCACCGCGGCGATGATCGCGGCGTCCGCGGGGTTGCAGAACTCCGGATCGGCGATGTTGATGTCGAGGATCGCCGTGTCCCAGTTGACGCCCGCGACGCCCCGGTCTGTTGTTGCCGATGCCGCCGATCACGCCCGCGACCCAGGTGCCGTGACCGACCTGGCAGCGGTCGTTATCCACGCTGCCTGGCTGCACGGTCCCGCTGCCGGCGTCGACCTGTTCGACCACGCGACCGGCGAGATCGGGGTGGGACGCCACGACCCCGGAGTCGACGACCGCGACCAGCACGCTTGGAGCCAGTGCTGGTGTCCCACGCCCCCTGGATGCCGGTGAGTTGGTGGGCCCACTGTTGGAGGTACTCCGGGTCGTCGGGTACCGCGTCGAAGGCCCGGAGGCGGTTGGGCTCGACGGCACGGACGCCCGGCAGGGCGGCCAGGCGGCGGGCCACTGCGGCCTCGGCGCCGGGGGCGACCTCCACGAGGCTGACGCTGCGCGCCAGCGCGCGTCCACTGCGGACCCCGGCCACAGCGGTCAGGCGAGCGCGGGTGGCCGGCCCCTCCGTGGTCACCAGCAGCGTGCCGGGCACCACACCGGTGCGAGGCCACGGGCGGGTGTCACCGCTCGCAGCGGCCGGCAGCGCCGCGGCGACGAGGACGGCGGCAAACAGCGCGACAAAGCGACGACCCACGGTCGGCGAGGGTAGCCAGGGTGGCTGCCTAGTGCGGCGCCGGCAGCGCCCGGGCAACCGAAAGGAAAGCGGTATGCGCGACCATGCGGTGGTCGGGGCGCACGGCGAGTCCGTCCACGTTCCAGGTGCGCAGCAGCGTCTCCGAGGTCTGCGCCAGGCCCCATCCGCCGTGGTCCTCCAGTGCCTGGCGGAAGCGCATGACCTGGGTGACGGTCGGGGTGTACGCGAGGAGCAGCCCGCCCGGGTACAGCGCCGTGTGCGCGGCCGCGACCAGGTCCCACGGCTCGAGCAGGTCGAGCACGACCCGATCGACGCGCAGGCCTGCGAGCCCCTCGACGGCGTCCGCGACGCGCAGCTCCCAGTTGTCCGGGTGCCCCCCCAGCCGGTCGGCGACGTTGCGGCGAGCCATGTCGGCGTGATCCTCGCGCCGCTCGAAGCTGGTCACGCGGCCCGCGGGGCCGACCGCCTGCAGCAGCGCGCAGGTGAGCGCGCCGCTGCCGGCACCCGCCTCGACGACCGTGTTCCCCGTGCGGATGTCGGCCAGCGCGACGATCATCGCCTGGTCCTTGGGGTAGACCACCTGCGCGCCGCGCGGTGCCTTGAGCGTCCAGTCCGCGTTCGTCATGCGCACGGCCAGCAGCTTGGTCTGCTTGGTCGACGTGACGGTGGTGCCTTCTGGCTGCCCCAGGAGCGCGTCGTGCTCGACCATCCCGCCGTGGAAGTGGAAGACCCCGCCTGTCGCCAGCGTCTGGGTGTAGCGCCGCTGCTTGCCGTCGATCAGCAGGATGCGCTCGCCGGGGCTGAGCGGATCAGGGTGGCCCGGCCAGCGTGGGGCTTGCGTCACCGCGTCGACAAGACGGTGAGCAACCGGCCGCGAGTGCGGCAGAACGCGCAGACCGCGCCGGGTTCGCCTCCGGCTTGAGCGTCGCCGATGGTCGGCAGGCCGCACTCGGCGCAGGGCACCAGGTCGCCGGCCTCGGCGTCGGCGGTACCGAAGTGGCGCTCCTGCACGCGCTCCAGGAAGCCGTAGAGGAACTGCGCCTTGGTGCCGGGCGCGTGCTGCTCGATCGCGTTCAGCGCGTCCTTGTAGCGCAGCACGGTGTTTCCGGCGACCAGCGGGCACTCCTCGACGACGTAGTCGATGCCCTTGATCACGCAGTAGGCCGCGGTCTCGCGCTCCGTCAGCCGGTACAGCGGCTTGACCTTGCGCGCCAGGCCGTTGTCGGTCGCGGGCAAGGCCGGTGACTGGCGGGCCAGGAAGGGGGTCTGCCAGCGCAGCACGTTGCCCAGGAGCTGGGAGGCCTCGTCGTCGAGGTTGTGGCCGGTGGCCATGACGTCGTAGCCGCCCTCCTGCGCCATCTGGTTGAAGACGTAGCGCTTGGAAAGGCCGCAGGTGCCGCACGGGGTGCGCTCGCGGGCGCGGGCCGCGTCGGGGATCGCGAAGCCGTGCTCCTCGGCCAGGCTGCGGACATGCACGGTCAGACCCCGCTCCGCAGCGAAGTGCTCCACGACCTGCTGGGAGCGGTTGGAGTACCCGCCGATGCCCAGGCCGAGGTAGAGCCCGTCGGCGCGGTAGCCCATGTCGGTGAGCAGGTCCCAGAGCCCCAGCGAGTCCTTGCCGCCGCTGACCGCCACGAGGATGCGGTCGTCGTAGGACAGCATCCGGTAGCGCTCGATGGCGTGGCGCACCTGCGCGCGCACGAAGTCGACGTAATCGTCGGCGCACAGCGCGGTGCGGTGCCGGGCCAGCTCGATGACCGCGGTGCGGCGGCAGACGTGGCACTTCGAAGGGCCGCCGGACCCGCCGGAGATCACGGGCCGGACCTCGACCTCGGCGTCGTCGGGCAGCGTGATCCCCGCCGTGACGAGCGTGCCGTCGCTGATCACCAGCGCGGTCTCGGGGTTGACCCCCAGGCGCTGGAGGACGTCGCGGACCGTCGCCGGGCCGGCGACCTCCTCGACGCGGTCGGGGTTGCGCAGCCGCACCTTCACGCCCGACCACCTCCTCCTCCGGAGGAGCTGGTTGCCCCCCCAGCCGAGCCTCCAGTCCCCTCGCGGGGGCCGTTCGGCTCTTCCAGGCTAGTGCTCCGGGTGAAGAGGGCCTCGGTCCCGACCTCGTAGAAGCCGAGGCGCGCGTACCAGGTACGCGGCCAGTCGTCGCGGTCGGCGAAGAGGTGCACGAGGGCCGGCTCGGCCTCGCGGCAGGCGCTGATCGCGGCGGCGAACACGGCCTGCCCGTAGCCGTGGCCGCGGTGCTCCGGAAGGGTGGTGAGGGCGTCGACCTGGGCGACGGTGGACCCGCCCTCGACCCCTTGCACGATCGCCACGCACGACGCGACGGGGGCGCCGTCGCGGCGCAGGTGGAAGCCGCGGACCGTCGCACCGCGCTCGGCGGCGCGCACCGTGGCTGCGGCGATCTGGCCGGCGACCTCGGGCGTCGCCCACTCCAGCGCGGCCAGGAAGGCGTACTCGTGGGCGGCCAGCCCGTGCACGTCGACCTCGACGACCTTGTGGGCGGGCCGGGGGGCCTCGACGGCGGGCGGGAGGACCATGGCGACGTGGCGGGCGCGGTCCCAGCCCTCGTCGAGCGCCTCGAGGTCGTTCGCGACCGCGGCGTCGTAGGCCCAGAGGCGGCGGTGGTCCAAGCCGCCGTGGAGCCGCTCCGCGGCGTCCACCACCTGCCGGAGTCCCCCGGGCGGGAGGGTCGCGACCGCGATCCCGTTGAGGTCGTAGACCGCCGGCAGGGCGTCGCAGAAGGTCGCCTCGCCCCAGCCCAGGTCGGCGGTGCGGGTCGCGCAGCGCCGCCGCAGGGCCCGGCAGTACGCGACGATCAGTCCCCAGTCGTCCACGCTTCTATCTTCTGCGGGCATGGAAGCCACCGCAGCGCCGCGCACCCTCGCCGTCCTCGTCGGTGGCGGCCCGGCACCCGGGCTGAACGGCGTCATCAACGCCGTGACGCTGGCGGCGCGGGCCCGCGGGTGGGACGTGCTCGGGGTTCCGCGCGGGTTCTCGCGGCTGATGAAGGGCGACGTCTCCGGCGTGGTCGAGCTGACCGAGGAGACCGTGGCCGGCATCGCAACCCGCGGCGGCAGCGTGCTCTTCACCGCGCGCGCGAACCCCACGAAGCGGCCCGAGGACCTCCAGGCCGTCGTCGCGACCCTGCAAGCGCTGGGCGTGACCGACCTCGTGACGCTGGGCGGGGATGACACGGCGACGTCCGCGGCGCGTGTGGCGGAGGCCGCCGGCGGCGGGATGCGCGCCGTGCACGTGCCCAAGACGATCGACAACGACCTCCCGCTGCCCGGCGAGGCGCCGACCTTCGGCTTCGAGACCGCCAAGCACGTCGGCGCGCAGCTGTGCCGCAACCTGATGGTCGACGGCGAGACCACCGGCCGGTGGTACCTGGTCACGGCGATGGGCCGGTCGGCCGGGCACCTCGCGCTGTCGATGGGGGTCGCGTCCGGCGCGCACCTCGTGGTGATCGCCGAGGAGTTCGCCGAGGAGGAGCTCTCCCTGGAGCGCATCGCCGACCGGGTCGAGGCCGCGATCCTCAAGCGCCGCGCGGCCGGGCTGGACTGGGGCCTGGCCGTGCTGGCCGAGGGGCTGCTGGATCGGATGGACACCACCGAGATCGAGCGCTACGTCACCCTGCAGCGCGACGAGCACGGCCACCCCCGCGTATCGGAGATCGACCTGGGCGGCCTGGTGCGCGACGTGCTGACTTCGCGCTTCGCGTCCGGCGGCCCGTCGCTGACCTTCGTGACGAAGATCATCGGCTACGAGCTGCGCTGCGCCGACCCCGTCGCCTTCGACGTGCAGTACACCCGCACCCTCGGCTTCGGCGCCGTGGAGTTCCTGGCGGCGGGGACGGGGAACGCGCTCATCTCCCTACAGGCCGGACGCCTCGTACCCATCCCCTTCGAGGACCTCCGGGACCCCGGGACGGGCAAGGTCCGCGTCCGCCGCGTCGACGTCGACGGCGGCGTCTGGCAGGCGGCACGCGCCCTGCAGACCCGCCTGACCGCCGAGGACCTGTCCGGGACGCGGTTGGACGCGCTCGCCGAGGCAGCCGGCTCCGACCCGGAGGAGCTCCGGAGGCGTCTCGCCCACCTGGTCTGAGACCGGGTGGGCCAGATCGGCCGTTCGCGGGGTGCGTCGCAGCAGTACCCACCACGGGGGACCTGGGCCTGGCGCGTAGCCTGGCCGGCTGTGGAGACCGCGACGGCGACGACGCTCGCGCTCAAGGAGTGGGGGGCCGTGGTCGCGGCGCTGCTGGAGGGCCGCCAGAGCGTGCTGCTGCGCAAGGGTGGCATCCACGAGAAGGCCTTCGCCGTGCGCGGCGGGGCGTTCGTGCTCTTCCCGACGGTGGCCCACAGCCACGCGGAGCGGGTGCGCCCGGAGCATGCCGACCTGCTGGCCCGCGGCGCTGCAGACGTCGACGAGGACGCGGGCACGTTCACGGTCCGCTGCGGCGTGCGTCTCGTGGAGGCGGTCGAGGTCCAGCGCCCTTCCGGCGTCGCGGAGCTCCTCGATCTCCACATCTGGACCGGCGCGTCGGTCCAGTCAGACCGTCTGGAGTTCCGGCCGCGCCACAACCTCGCGGTGCTGGTGGTCGAGGCCGTGGCCCTCCCACCCGTCGTCGTCGCCCGGACAGAGGAGCTCGCCGGCTGCCGGTCCTGGGTCGACCTGCCCGTGGACTGGGACGGCAGTGGGACGGGCGTGCGCCCACTGGCGGAGCTCCAAGCGGTCGCACAGCGGGTGAGCCAGGCGGTCGGCTGAGAGTGTGACAGCTCGGTGAGGGTCCTGACAGGCGACCCTCAGTCCGGCGACGGCCGTGGCAGCATGGCAGGCGGAGGTTGGCCGGCGGGTCGTGATGCGTCATTGCCGCGGCCGCCCTCCGTTCTTGCAAGTCAATGGATCCCATCAGCCCCCGTCGTCGTCGTACCGATCGTGAGGGACGTGCCACTCCCGAGGCTGCGCCTGCCGCGCCTCCCACGCCGTCTCACCGCCCGAACCACCCGGACGGTGATCGGCGTCGCGGTCGTGCTCCTGGCGGTGATGAACGTCGTGGGAGTGGTGTCTGGCACCCGGCCCACGGCCTCGGTGGAGCAGCAGGAACGGCTGCAGCCCGCGACCTCGGCTCCGGCCCTCGCCGGCGACGCGTCCTTCGACGCCTTCCAAGCGGAGGCTGAGGCTGAGACCGCGACGGCCGCGCTGGCGGTCCCCGGACTCCCGGCTGGGTCCGCACTCCCCGGGATCCCCGCCGACGTGGTCGTGCACCGCCCCGCACTGCGCCTGCCCACGGTCGCAGATCCGGCCGCGGTGGCCGCCGCGATCGCGCAGGTCCCCGGCGTGGCGAGCACTGCGGCCATCGAGGTGACCGAGCTTCCGGTGCCCACCGTGGACGGCGGCACCGACACCCTGACGGTCGCCGCGGTCGACCCGCTGGCGTTCCGCCCGCTCACCCCCGAGATCACCGCCGACGAGCCCGCGGTCTGGGAGCGCCTCCTCGCCGGCGAGGGTGCCGTCACCCACGAGGTCGGCCACCGCTTCTCCCCCACGCCCGGCTTCCCTGTGTCGGTCGGTGACGACGCCACGCTGCGCATCGGGGCCTTCGCGAGCAACGGGATCCCGCCCGTGGCCGACATGGTCGTCAGCCAGGAGACGGCGCGCGCGGTGGGCTTGCAGGGCCAGACGGAGCTGCTGATCGCCGCCGAACCGGGCACCGACGCGGCGACGCTCGCGCAGCAGATCGCCGAGGTGACCGGCGTCGCGCCGCAGGTCATCGAGCAGCCCGTCCAGCAGCGCGCCTTCCTGACCGGCAACGAGGCCCAATCGTTCTTCGAACCCTTCAGCTACGTCGACCACGGCGACGGGATGATCACGATCGACCCGGACTGGGTCGCCGCCAACATCGTGCGCACCCGCGTGCCGATCTTCACCGGCGAGGTCGTCTGCCACCGCCAGTACATCGAGCAGCTGGTCCCCGCGCTGCAGGCCATCGTGGACCAGGGCCTGGCACATCTCATCGACACCACGCAGTACGGCGGGTGCTGGGTCCCGCGCCACATCGACTGGAGCCCCGATCGCCCCCTGTCGATGCACTCCTGGGGTCTGGCCCTGGACCTCAACGTCTCCACCAACCAGCTGGGCCAGACGCCGACCCTCGACATGCGGATCGTGCAGATCATGGAGAGCTACGGCTTCGCCTGGGGCGGCCGTTGGTCCCGCCCGGACGGCATGCACTTCGAGCTGGCCGCCGTGATGACCGGCGTAGAGGGCTGAGCCCGAGCGGGTGATACTCACCGCCATGGCCAACCGTGGCGAATGGCAGCTCTCGGAGACCTACGGCCAATGCGCCGGATGTGGCACCTGGTTCGACCCCCACACGCGGATCGCGGTCGACCGTTGGGCCAGCAAGGCGTACTGCGAGGCCTGCGGCTCAGCCGAGGAGCGCAAGGACTGGTGGGACGAGGACCCCGGCCTGCACGAGTGATCTGAAGGCAGGATCCGCGCCCGCGGACGCGCACCCCGAACATTGCCCACACCGCACACCCCCGAGCGCCTGACGAACAACGTCGTCGACGACCGGTGGATCATCCGCATACCGGCCGCGAGGTCCTCGGCGACATCAGCGCCTACACCCGCCGCAGCGGCTCCATCTCCGTGGAGAACGGAGCAGCTGCTCTCCACCTCCGGCGGGCCACCTCGGGGACCACGACACCCGCGTCCACCGCTGCGCCAGCGAGAGCGCCCCCGCTCGGCTCCCAACAGTGACCCGCGGCTACACTCCCCCATCCACGTCGGCGTGGCGGAATAGGTAGACGCGCACGGTTGAGGGCCGTGTGGAGAAATCCATGGAGGTTCAAGTCCTCTCGCCGACACCAGCAGGGAAATCGCAGGTCAGAGCGGGTTTGGCGGGGCCAGCGGCGGATCGGGCAGCGAGCTCAGTGCAAGCTGGACAGCGACGACCTCTCGGCCCTCAGCGAGGTCGTCGAGGATCTCGAGGAAGGCGCGGAGCGCGGCGGCTGGCACCTGGTCTCCGCCTCGGCGGCGGAGGCCGACGCGCACCGGCGCGCGACGAGGTGCTCGTGCTCGAGTGAGCGCGAGCGTCAGGTGGAGGCGTCACCCGACGCGGCGCAAGCGATGCAAGTGCACGTCGTGTTCGGGGCGGCGCCGCTGGTAGTCGCCTTGCAGCAGCGGCGAGGAAGCGATGAAGTCGGCGGTCGCCCGGTTGCACGCCACGGGGATGTTCCACACGACCGCGATGCGCAGGAGCGCCTTGACGTCAGGATCGTGGGGCTGGGGCTCAAGCGGGTCCCAGAAGAACACCAGGGCATCAACGGCCCCCTCGGTGATCATCGCCCCGATCTGCAGGTCTCCGCCGAGGGGGCCGCTCTGCAGACGCTCGACGGTGACGCCGAGCTCGTGCTCGAGGATGTTGCCGGTGGTGCCCGTCGCGACGAGGTGGTGGCGGCTCAAGGTGTGGCGGTTGTACTCGGCCCACTCCACGAGATCGGCCTTGCAGTTGTCGTGCGCGACGAGCGCGATGGTCTTGGCGTCCACGTCAGTTCCGTGAGCAGGCCATGCCGCGTTCGACACCGGCGGCTGCCTCGACGTTCGCCTTGAGCTGGTCCAGCGCGCTGTGCGCGACCGCGTAGTAGCGGTCCATCAGGGCGGGGCGGTAGACGCGGTGCTTGCGCCACACCGGCCGCAGGATGAGCTCGACCTTGGTGGCCGACCAGGGCGCGACGTCGAGATGGCTCGGTATGTGGCTGCGCCCGACCTCGACGTCGACGCTGCAGCGGTGCAGCGTCCAGGCGGTGCCTGGCTGGTCGTCGAGCGAGAGCGGGCCGGCGATCAAGAGCCGCCCTTGCGGCACGATCACACCGCCGTGGTGCTCTGCGGCGTCGAGCGCTGCGATGGCGTCGCCGATCGTGGCCGCCACGACCCGGGTGATGCACGACTGCGCGGGGTGAAGCTCGTTCAATTCTGCTCCTTGTAGCGATACGGTACGTTCCGTATGCTACTGCTGTGAGCCGAGGTAACCAAAACGAAACGTCTCGTATACCTGCGGGCCACATCTCGCCGCGGCTCCGAGGGCGGCCGCGCAGCGAGCGGGCCCACCGCGCGATCCTCGACGCGGCCCTCGAACTGCTCGTCACCGAGGGCTTCGAACGCCTGCGGCTGGAGCACGTCGCCGGGCGCGCGGGCGTTGGCAAGGCGACGATCTACCGGCGCTGGTCGTCGAAGGAAGCGCTCGTCCAAGAGCTGCTCGCCGAGCTCGCCGCGCCGCACCTCGGCATCGAGGCGACCGGCAACACCCGCCAAGAGCTGCTCGCCGCAGTCACCAACGCGATGCGTGCGGTGACCGAGACGCCGTTCGGTCCCGTCATCCGCGCCGTGCTGTCGCAGATCGCGCTCGACCCCAAGCTCGGCGACCCCTTCCGCGCGACCGTCGTGCAGCGCCGCCGCGCAGAGATCAAGGAGGTCATCGCGCGCGGGGTCCAGCGTGGCGACCTGCGGCCAGACAGCGACCCCGAGGTCGCCACCGAGCTGCTCGTCGGCCCCGTCTACTTCCGCCTGATGTTCGGCGGCACCCTCGACGCGGACTTCGCCGAGCGCATCACCGACGCCGTCTACCACGCCTACGCCTCGCTTGAGCAGTTGGCGGCACCGACCCCGGCGGGCGCCTGACGCACGCGGTGCTGAGGTGGGTGAGCGCGCCTCAAGCGTCGCGCGCCGTCGCGGCATGCACACGTGGAGCGAGGCCGAGCTTCGCGCCCTCCCGGCGCGGTCGCCCGGCCCGACACCGACGTCGCCAACTACGAAGCGCCCCCATTCCACGATTCCCTCGGAATGCCGCGGACATCCTGGAATGAACAGGGCCGGGTAGCGGCGGACGACCCGCCCTCAGATGATCGCAAGGTGCGCAACGTCAAGGAGCCGCTGAGCCAGGCAACGGACGCCAGCGCGGTCGTGCTCGCCGCCAGCTTCTCGCCGAGGTCACGCTGCGCGGCGACCGTCGCCGGCTCCTGACCCAAAGACCGTGTCTCGGCCAACCTGTCACGGCTTGACGATGGGCTCCCCCACAGCATGGGATCGGCGAGCTTCCCCGGGGCCGCCACGTGGCCCTTACCGTTGAGGATGACCGGCATGGGGCACGGGGGGTATTGGTTATTCGCGGAGCGCGGCCGGGCGTGTTGGTGCTCTACCGTCCTGGTTATGACGACACGCTCGGGGCGTTGCGCGTGGCGGTGGCGAGGTCCGCGATGGTGGGGTGCGGCGGTGTGCGCGGCCGCGCTGCTGGTCGGGTTCGCGCCGACTGCGCGGGGTGGCGAGCTGCCTGCGCCGCCTGCCGGATCGGTGTGCGTCGACGATGACCCTGCCGACGACGACCCCGCGTTCGTGACCCCGGAGAGCGACATCGCGCGGCTGTGCGCCCGGTGGGAGCCGGACGGGCGGCTTACCGTGCAGGTTGACAAGGCGGACGGGGAGCCCGTCGGGGAGGGGCAGTCGTTCGCCCTTCACCTGCGGACCGCCGGGCCTGCCACGGTCGTCGCACAGTGGACGGCGGAGGGCTACGCCTACTTCGTCGACCACGGGGAGGGCTACAGCTTCTGCCCGGAGCAGCTGGCGCCGCTCACGCCCGGGACCACACGGATCACGATCCCGGCGGAGTGCCTGTACGGCCAGGCGGGCGTGGCGATCGGTGCGTCGGTCGACAGTCGCGACTTCACGCCCGAGCTCGAGCTCGGGACCCCGGGCGGCGCGCCGCCGCAGGGCGAGATGGTCTGCGTCGACGACCCGCTCGGGGACGCCGTGGGACCCGACGGCCAGCCGCTCGCTCCCGACCAGGCTGAGCGGGCCGGGCTGCGCTTCGGCTGCGCCCGGTGGGCCGGGGACGGGCTGTACCTCTACGCCAGCCTCGAGGCGGAAGTCCCCGGCGGCCTGGACCCTGACCAGCGCGTGGTCGTGACGCTCACCGGACGGGAGACCGGCACGGCTGTCATCACGCCCGGCCC
Source organism: Euzebyaceae bacterium (assembly GCA_963829805.1). Lineage (GTDB taxonomy): Bacteria > Actinomycetota > Nitriliruptoria > Euzebyales > Egibacteraceae > CAWHJR01. Next base: position 3,221,327 of record CAWHJR010000002.1, on the reverse strand, counting down.
CGACGACGGCTGGCACGTCGAGGTGCGCAACGCCGTCGGCGCGGTGCGCTGCGCCTTCGACGCACCGGCGGAGACGTCCATCGGCCCCGAGCTGGTCGTCCCCGCCCACTGCGTCGAGGACCGTGACCTGATGGTCGCCTGGCGCCTGGAGACCACGACCGCCGAGGGCGCGCATGTCGACGAGGTGCCCGGCGCGCCAATCCTGCGGGGTGGTCCCGCGCCCGTGCCGCTGCCGATGGCCTGCCTCCTCGACGACCTGGGCGACGTCGCGGCGAGCGCCGATCCCCCGATCGGCGGCGAGGACGCCGTCGCAGACCTCGTGCGCGTCTGCGTGTGGCACGACGGCGCGGTGCTCGTCGCGGCCGCGTGGACCGCCATCGGGGGCGGCGACCCCGGGTTGCGGCTCGAGGTGACGCTCGACGCCGACGGCGACGGCACGCCCGACGCGCTGGCGACCGGCCGCACCACCGGAGGGCGGGTCGAGACCGCGCTCGCGGGCCCGGCCGTCGTCGATGGCTGCGCGCCGACCACGACGCCGGCCCGGGTCGGGATCGTGGAGGCCGTCGTTCCACGCGCCTGCGCGCCGGCCGCACTCGCGGAGGCGACCACCGTCGGGATCACCGTGACGTACGAGTCACCGCCCAACCCCGACCACTTCGTGCGGTTCTCCGACAGCGCACCGCCGTTCGAGGTCGCGCGCACGGGGATCGTCCGCCTGCCCGGCGAGGACGTCGTCGACACCGGCGTCGCCTGGAGCCGCGCAACCTTCCTCGACGGCGAGCCCGACGTCGTGCTGCTCGCGCGGGACGACGACTACGCCGACGCGCTCGCCTCGGGACCCCTGCAGGGCGCGCTCGGGGGCCCGCTGCTGTTCACCGCGACCGGCGCCCTCGATCCCCGCACAGCGGCCGAGCTCGACCGGCTGGCGCCCGAGGAGGTCGTCGTCATGGGCGGCTCCGCGGCCGTCGGCGACGCGGTCGTCCAGGACCTGGAGGCCCGGGGGTACCGCGTGCGTCGCATCGCCGGGGGCAACCGCTTCGAGACCGCCGCCCGGACCGCCGAGGACCTGCCCGCGGCCGCCTACCTCGTCCGCGGGGTCGGCGACGCCGATGTCGCCACACGCGGGTTCGCGGACGCCCTCGCCACGTCGGCAGTCGCTGCGCAGGGCACTCGTCCCCGGCGGCGTCCGGCTCACTGAGCCCGACCGCCTGCCCGCCGAGGCCGGCGCCGCCGACCTCGACAACTGGTTCACGATCGGCTCGCCGGCCGCCGTCTCCGACGAGGTCGTCGCCGCCGCGGTGGCCTCCGGCGCCTCTGTGCCGGCAGGACGCCTCGCCGGCGCCAACCGGGCGGCGACCGCCACCGCAATCGCCGCCCACGACCCGTGGGGCCTGGGCCTCGATGAGCGGCGCCTCGGGCGCGTCCTGCTCGTCGACGGCGAGGCCCCGGACGGCTGGGCAGCCGGCTTCGCCAGCGGCGCGCACGCCAGCCGGTTCCTCGGCGCCGTCCTGCTCAGCGCCGGCGCCCAGCTGCTGCCGGAGACCCGCGAGTACCTGGCCGCCGCCGACCTTGCCGCCCCGCCGACGCTGGTCTGCGCGCCTGGCGTGCTGCCGTCCGCCTGCGACGAGGCCGCCGCGCTCCTCGGCCTCCTCCCGTGACCGCGACGACCGTCGACGCTCGCCCGGCGCTCGACGGCGCGGGGATGTACTCCGCGCTCCTCGAGGTGATCGACGTGGGGGCTCACCTCGACGGCTGGTTCGTTCCTGGCTTGGCGGCAGTCGGCTGACGGCGCGATCGGGAGAGCTCCTGCCACGCCAGGGACACCAGCGCGACCCTCGCGATCCCGAACAGCCAGGGAATGGGGAGGGCGAAACCGACCCAGAAGACTGCCTCCACCGGCAGCAGTCCCAGGTTCAGCACCGCGCCGGCCTTGCGCCCTTTCCACAGCAGCCAACCTGACAAGACCGCAGCCAGCACAACGCCGGAATACACCCGGAGCAGGGCGACCACACGGTCGTCAGCGAACCGGGACGACCAGGGACCGGCGTACATGTCGAACAGGCCCCACAGCGAGGGGAGTCTGCCCTTCTCGGCGAGGAAGATCGCGACAGGCACCGCCGGGGCGCCGAACATGGCGGCATACGCCCAGGTCACCCACGCTGCCGTCCGTGATCGGCTCATCGAGGTGCCTCCCTTCGCGCTTGTCTCCGTCGACACGCATTCTCCGGCATCGGTGACTCAGGCCGGAGCGCCCGGGATGCGGATTCCGGTCCGACGGGCCCAGCCCCGACACCGCCGTGTGGTCGATCGTGGTTCACTCACGGAACCGACGGGCGCTGCCTTCCGTTGTGGCTGCACGTCGCCACAAACGGGCTGCGTAATGCAGAAGGAGAACCGCCAACATGACGATTCAGCGGATGGACAACGTCGGCATCGTCGTGGAATCCCTTGATACCGCAATCTCGTTCTTCAACGAGCTCGGCCTGGAGCTCGAAGGGCGAACCATGATCGAAGGAGACTGGGCTGAGCGCGTCACCGGGCTACACCCCATGCGCGTCGAGATCGCCATGATGCGCACGCCGGATGGCCACAGCCGGCTCGAGATCTCGCGATTTCTCACGCCGCCTACGGTCGCCGATCACCGGAACGCCCCCGTGAACGCTCTTGGCTACTTACGCATCATGTTCGCCGTGGACGACATCGACGACACGCTCGCCCGGATCGGCAAGCACGGCGCGCAGCTTGTAAGCAACGAAGTGGTCCAGTACGAAGACGAATATCGGCTCTGCTACATCCGTGGGCCCGAAGGACTTCTCATAGGGCTGGCCGAACAGATCAGCTCGGAGACGGCTGAATAGTCGGGGGTCGGTCCCGGGCGGGGCCCGTGGGATTGAGAAGGCGATCCCGCTGCACGCCGCGGTGCCCGGCGGGTTTGACCGCGACGACTTCGCCATCGACCACGCCGCGGCCACCGCCACCTGCCCGCCGGCCTTACCCGTCACCATCACCACGAACGGCCGGGCCACGCCGCCCAGCCGCGACGCCGCCGACGCCGACTGGCAAGCCCGCTCCACGCGTTGGCGGCCGATGGTGAACGCAGCATCGCCTGGCTCGTCGTCCACGGCCACCGCCGCGTCGCCTACCGCGGCGTTCCACGCAACCAGCAGTGGCTCGACCTGCGCGCCGCCGCGATCAACCTGCCAACTCGCCGGCCGCGGCCGGCACGACCGCGAGGGCTGGGCGCTGACATGAACCGCGGCACCCACCCAGGTGGGTCCCGGGGTGACACACAGGGACGGCTCCACGGCCTCAGTCCACCTGCGTGGCCGTCCCACACCGTCAACGCCGGCTCTTCGGTCCGTCATCTCCCGGGACCCGACCCCCAACCTACGCCCAACCCGACCGCCACAACCGCACTTGTTCAGAGCGTCCTATGGGCGCCGCCCAAGATCGTCAAGCGCGCCGCAACCGGCCCATGATGCGACGCTTCAGTTCGATCAGGCGGACTTCACGTTCACTGAGAACGAGCTTCTCACTGCGAGTACCGGACACCGCGAAATCTCGTTCCGGTAAGCGGAAGCCATTCACCGTAGCGCGTTCAACGCCTGGCAGATCAAGTTCTCGGCCCAAACGTTCAAGTGTCACGAAGAATTCCAGATCGTTTCGAGCGGTCGGGTGAATGTCCGCAACCACGAAGTCGCAGAGGCCAAGATGGATGAGGATCTCGAGTTGCCGTACGAAACTCCTTGGCGTGAAGAGCCACACATGGCAGTCCATGTACTCGCCGGCCAGCGCACGCCGGTACATCTGGTGCGCCATGTCGAGATCGAATATGCGCTCATCCCTATCTGGCGGACGTCCACTTCCCCACATCGTGGCCGCCTCCGTCTTTGTAACTCCGTAGTAATGGTCGAAGACAGCCCTGACTGATGGTTGATCATAACGCTGATGGTGGGCCTCCAGCATCTCCCCAACGGTGGTAGGTGGCCGACCAGCATCGAAACCGAAGCGGCGGTCCGGGATGGCAAGAGACAGCTTGCCACCGTCGATCAGTACCGATGCCACGTCTCGAAGCCACCCGATCACGTCGGGGACATGCTCAATAACGTGAGATGCGATAGCCCAATGAAAGGGCTGCGACGGACTTGTGGCTTCCTTCAACGAAAGGGAGCGATCACCGCGAATGAGCGCGTAGTCAACCTCGACGATATCCTCAACAGGCGTGCCGGGGTGGGTCAAGTAGTACTCTCTGAGTCCCTCGGCGTCCTTGATATCGACGTACACGACATTCGCTTCGCTCTTGAGCACAACGGGAGCGTAGAGCGGCCCAATCTCAAGCCCGACTCCACATGCGAGGTCCAGCCCAGACCTCAGGCGCGCCGTCCTCTCGGGCCGCGCGTGTCCGGTGCCAATGGGCGGCACCATCAAGGAGGCTCTTTCTCTGGGATCCAATGCCCGCCGGCCTATGGCGCGCCGAGCAGTGCCGACCTGCGACGAAGGGCTGGCCACGCGCTTGACCGAGAACTCCTACGACTGGCGCGGGCTGTGCCACTCATACGTTGTTCATCCACCATTGGAAGTTGGCTCGGTACGCTCACGACCGCGGTCGAGGCGGCTGCGCCCGACCGCAGCGAGGGACGCACCAACCAGCGCGAGTCCGCCGACTGCGGCTCGCTCTCGACCCCGCTGGCGACCTCCACGCTGGCGATCCCCAACACGCGGACCCGGTTCGTTGTTCCGACGCTGGTTGAGCCGGCGGCGGGGTGTGGACCGGTTTGGGCTGTGGTCATTGAGGCCTACTGGTCGGCGGGTGCGGCCCGGATGATGCACGACCCAGTCAAAATGCGGGCCTGTTGTAGAAGTGGTCGGTCGCTGATGGCGTAGGCGCGGCCGTAGGGCAGGTCAGCGGCGGGGTCGGGGGTGGTGGCGCCTGACGCTTGACGCGCACGGCTGAGACGAGGATCCGGGGTGTCTTGGGCCCCCGGATCGAAGGGGTCCTTGACCGTGCGCGTCACCACGGCATTCAAGCCGCTGCTCGCGCTGCCGGGCGTCAACTCACCACGCTCGAGGCTCACCGACCAGCCGGCGTCACGTGACGCGACGGCGCGCCTCGACACGCGCCTTCTGGGCGCCATTGGGTCCGCATCTGTCATGTTCCGATCCACTCGGTCGTGCGTTGGCGATGAGTTCTCGACTCGCGGCCCGTCCAACGCGTGTCGCCGTCGCAGCGAAGGCAGCGCGGCTACCTGACAAGAAAGGACACGACCATGTCAGAGCTCCTCGTCGACTTCATCACCTCCCTCGACGGCTACGCGTCGGCGGAGGGCTGGCCAGGATGGTGGGGGCTGGAGGGACCGGAGTACCTCGCCTGGCTGGGTGAACAACCCGAGGTCACGTACCTGATGGGAACCAACACCTACCGGCTGATGTCGGGCTTCGCCGCCGGAGAGATGCCAGCGGGAACGGACGAGTTCCGCGCCGACGAGGAGGCGTCCGTCGACGAACTCACGCAAGCGTCGAAGGTGGTGTTCTCCTCCTCTCTCGCGGAGCCGCTCACGTGGGCTAACACCACGCTCGTGCGCGATGACGCGGTCGAAGCGGTCCGGGCGATGAAGGAGGAAGGCTCGGGCCTCCTCAGCACGATCGGCAGCATCAGCCTGTGCCGGTCGCTGCTGCGAGCCGGACTCGTCGATCGCTTCCGGGTCGTGATGTTCCCCGTGATCACCGGCGCCACCGGAGCAGAACGCATCTACGACGGCTACCCCGACGTCGCCCTCGAGATGATCGAGAACCGCACCTTCGACGGCCGCACCCAGCTCGTCGAGTACCGCCCCCGCGTCCTCGAGCGCCCACCGCTCGACCCGACCTCATGAAGTCGCCAGGACCCGGCCGCAAGTGAGAGGACCGCTCTGACGCAGTAGGTGATCGCTGACATCTCGCACGGCCATCCCCGGCCCCGCGGAGATGGCATCAATGCACCGGATGGGAGAACCAGTAGACGCCGGCGCGCATCGGGCCCATCGGGAGCGGCACGTCGAAATGCGTCTCGTCGTACGCCTGCAGCTCGAGCGGCGCGAAGAACGCCACGGCCTCGTCGCGCGTCATGTGCCTGGGACCCTTGGGCATCCACATGCGCGGCCGGTGCGCGAAATGGACGAGCACGTAGTCGCCTCCCGGTGCGAGCCACTCGTCCAGTCGCATCCGGTACGCGCCGACCTTGCCTTTGGGCAGGGAGTGCAGGCAGCCCGAATCGAGCACGACATCGAAGGCCGACGGTGCCTCGTAGTCGACGACGTCGCACTCGCGAAGCTCGACCTCGACGCCGGCCTGCTCGGCGCGCGACCTGGTGGCGGCGAGAGCGGCCGAAACGAAGTCGATCGCGACGACGGAGAAGCCCTGTTGCGCGAGGTACACGGCGTGGACGCCCTGGCCGCAGCCAACGTCGAGCGCGCGTCCGCGAGTGGTGCGGTGCGCCACCGCGCGCTCCAGGAGCGCCGGCGGCTGCTCGCGATGCCACGGCAAGGCCTCGACACTCGGAGCGCGCCGGTAGAGCCTTGCGTACAGCGTCCGCTGGAGGTTCACACGAGCGCTCCGTCCGGGATCGCGCCCAGCTGCTGCATCTGGCTCTCCCTCCCTGGACGTCACACTGCGGGGAAGTCGACGAAGTCCACAGCGACCGTTGGATGGTCGCTGAGTCGTACCGCGTCGTCGCGTGATTCCCAGCAGAGCACGCGCGCCCCGGCCGCCAGACCCGCGCTGATCGCGATGTGGTCGATGAGGTGGTGCTCACGCAGCAACCCGTGGGCGACGACGTCCAGGGCGGTGACGACGGTGAGACCGGCCGCGTCGAGCTGTTCGGTCAGGCGCGCCCGTACTTGCCGTGACCCGTACCAGCCGGAGCCGTCGCGGTCCTGGTTGAAGTCGCCCGCCACGATCAGCGGCGCATCGGGATACCGCGCCCGCAACGAGCACCACTCGCGGCCCTGCCGCTCGATGGCCAGCAGATGCTCCCCCCACATGTGGACGATGCCGTCGGCGCCCGGCTCGTTGGCCCACGGCAGCACCGTGCGTGGCCGCGGGCGGGGCTCGCTGCGCACATCCTTCGGTCCACCGTGCCGCTACCCGGCCGCGGAACGACATGATGTGGCGCCCATGGGATACCCGCCGATCTCGGACTACGCGCTGCTCTCCGACTGCCACTCCACAGCGCTGGTCTCCAAGGACGCGTCGATCGACTGGTGCTGCTTCCACCGCTTCGACGCACGACCCGTGTTCGCCCGCATCCTGGACTGGGAGCGGGGAGGCTCCTGCCGCATCGGTCCCCGTGTCGACGCGCACACGACCCGGCGCTACCTCCCCGACACCAACGTCGTCGAGACGCGATTCGACAACAGCGACGGCACCCTGGTGGTCGTCGACTGCCTGCCGGTGCGCGGCAGCGCACCAGCGGGCGGCACCGCCCCGCACCCGTACCACCAGCTCGTGCGGCTCCTGCGCTGCGAGGCGGGGGAGATGGCGGTCGACCTGGAGTTCCGCCCGCGCTTCGACTACGGCCTCACCGTGCCCCGCCTCGAGGTGCATGACCAGCACTCCGGGATCGTCTACGGCGGCGCCGACGGCCTCGCGCTCACGAGCTCGATCCCGCTCCTGCAGACCGAGCTGTGCGGCTGCACCGGCAGCACCACCATGCGAGCGGGTGACGAGGGCTTCGTCGCCATCACCTACGCCGCACCCCACAAGCTGCAGCCCGTCGCCCTTGACATCGAGGAGGCACGCGACCGGGTCGACACGACCGTCGAGTGGTGGCAGCAATGGGCCCGCCGCTGCTCGTACCGCGGGCCCTACCGCGACGCGGTCGTGCGCAGCGCCCTCGTCCTCAAGGCCCTCACCAACCAGCCCACCGGCGCGATCGTCGCCGCGCCCACCACCTCCTTGCCCGAGTGCATCGGCGGCCCGCGCAACTGGGACTACCGCTACGCCTGGCTGCGCGACGGCGCCCTCAACCTCTACGCCCTGTTCCGCCTCGGCTACACCGACGAGGCCCACGCCTTCATGGCCTGGCTGCAACGCACCACCGCCGGGCGCGCCGACCAGCTCCAACCCCTCTACGGCGTCGGCGGCGAACGCCGCACCCCCGAGATCGAGCTCGCCGAGCTCGACGGCTATCGCGGGTCACGGCCGGTGCGCATCGGCAACGCCGCCGCCGGCCAGCTCCAGCTCGACGTCTACGGCGAGCTGCTCGACACCGCCTGGCTCTACCACCGCCACGGCGGCGACGTCGACGACACGTTCTGGACGTTCCTGCGCGACGTCGTCAACGTCGTCGAGGACCGCTGGCAACAACCCGACGAAGGCATCTGGGAAGTCCGCGATCAACCCCGTCATTTCACCTCCTCCAAGGCCATGGCCTGGGTCGCGGTCGACCGCGCCGTCAAGCTCGCCCACGCACGCGGGCTGCCCGCGGATCTCGAATGCTGGCGCCGGCTACGCCACGACATCCGCCGCTGGATCGACGATCGCTGCGTCGATCCCGACACTGGGGCGTTCACCCAATCCGCCGACTCACGCGAGCCCGACGCCTCGACGCTCCTGCTTGCCCTCACCCGGTACGCCGCAGGCGACGACCCCCGCGTGGCCGCGACCGTCCGACAGATCGAGCAGCACCTCACGGTGGACGGGTTGGTGTACCGCTACCGGTGCGAGGACGGCCTCACCGGCGACGAAGGGGCGTTCCTCATCACCAGCTTCTGGCTGGTGGATGCCCTCGCCCTGATCGGCGAGCACGACCGTGCCACCACGCTCTTCGAACGCCTTCTCGGCCGTCGCAACGACCTCGGTCTCCTCGCCGAACAAATCGACCCCCACACCGGCGACGCCCTGGGCAACTTCCCACAGGCTTTCAGCCACGCCGGCCTCATCGGCGCCGCCCTCAACCTCTCGCCAGCGGCGGGACAACGTGGGTCGTGATCACGACCTCCCGCCGGTCAGCCCACAAGGCGATCATTCGCACCGCGCCACAGTGTGTGTCCTGGGGCCTCCGGTCCCGGTTCATCGCCCTGCGACGCCAGCGTGCGCGACCTGCCTCGGGACGCGGTCGACGTCATCGAGCTGGTGTCCTCAACGATCTCGGCCAAAGCCTGAGCACCCACGACGATCGACCAACCCGTCAAGGAGATCGCTGCCGCGCTCATCCAGTACACGAGCTTCGGTTCCTCGACGAGGAACGCCACCGGGTACAGCGGGAGGCTGAGGAGGATCAGGAGCGCGCCCGTGCGCTTCTGCATCTGCGGATCGAAGACCCGGTCGATCCAGCCCGCGATCATGTCGAGCACCCGCGCCATTGCGGTTTCCTCCAGCCGAGATCGTCCCGTGAGTCCGAGTGGTTCCCCGCCTCGGGGCCCCTCAACCCCACCCTTAGCCCTGCAACCCACCGGGTATGAGATCGCTGTCCATTCCGAGGTAAGGAGGCAAGGCCATGACCGATCTCTGGAACTACCGCACCACCGCCAGGACTGACACCGCCACGGATCTGACCGGCTTCCAGGTAGTGGCAAATGATGGCTCCATCGGCAAGATCGACCAGGCCACCTACGAGGTTGGAACCAGTTACGTCGTCGTGGATACCGGACCGTGGATCTTCGGCAAGAAGCGAATGCTCCCTGCCGGAGTGCTCGACCGGGTCGATTACGACGAGCAGCAGGTGTTCGTCAACATGACCAAGGAGCAGATCCGGCAGGCACCGGACTACGACGACATGCGTTACCAGGAGGAGGCCTACCGGACGGACGTCGGCGACTACTACGCACGCTTCTGATCCTGAACCGGTCAGGCGGCACAAAGCCTTCGCGCTGAGACCCTTCCTCGGGCTCGGCGCGGGGGCCACTCATGGGACGACGGCCGCAGCCTGGGCGTTCTTCACGGCCTGACGGACGGCTTTCGCGGCCGGCACCGCGGCGGTGGCGCGCTCCAGGCGGGCCTTGACCGCTCCGCGCGCGGCGCGGTCGGGAGCGAGGATCTCCAGCAGGAAGGCAGGGCCCGCGAACGCGAGGAGCAGCGCGTCGTGCCGGTTCGCCGGCGCCTCGGATGCAGCCGCGGCCCGGGACCGCTGGAGAAGCTCGGCGTGCGCCCCGACGTCGATCACCGGATGGCGGGCGGGCCGCAGGAGCCCGCGTTCCTCGCGCCCGATCACGCCACGCTCGGCGAGGTGGTGGATGACCTGGCGACGGCCCGCGCGGCGGGCCAGGCCCGGCAGCTGGCCGACGAGCTTCTTGCCGTCCGCCTTTGCGGCGCCCTGCAGCGCCAGCTCGAGAAGCGAGTGCGCGGGTGCTGCGCGGCCCGTCACCTTCAGGCGGTCGGTCACCTCCAGCGCGCCGTGATCGGCCAGCTCCGCCAGCAGCGCGGCCGTGGCCGCCAACGACACGGGCTGCTCCGCCGAGGCCCCCCGCGCCGTCGTACCGTCAAGGTCCAGCGAGAGCAGCACCAGCTCCTCTGCGATCAGCACAGCGCCATTCTCCCGCGGCTGCGACGATCGCACCAAGGTGGACCTCGGGATCGACGGGCTCACCGCGACGGTTGAGCTCTGGCGCGGTTGGATCGCGGACGTCCATGCCGGCGAGCACCAGCGGTTCGGTCCGGTCGTGGTGAAGCGCTCCCTGTGGTACGGCGGGGACTACCCGATCGACCCGCCGACGGCGAGGGATCTGGAGCCGTTCCTGCGCCGCTGCGAGGCACTCCGGGCGCTTCGCGGCAGCGGCGGCCTGGAGGTCCTCTTGGACTTCTGGGCGGCCCCGGGCGACCGCATCGCCTACGTGGTGGTGCCGGCGGCACCGCGCTCGTTGGCCCGGCGGCTGCGCGAGGAGGGCCCGCTGGGCTGGCCCGAGGCTGCGGCGATCGGCTCCGCTATGGCCGCCGGCCTCGCGCGCCTGCAGGCCGCCGGGCTGGTCCACGGCGGGGTCCGCGCAGGGACCGTGCGGACCCCCCCCGACGCAGGCCCGTACCTCTGCGACCTGGTGGCCCTTCCGGACCCCGGCACGACGCGACCCGTCTGCAACCTGCGCGCGGCCATCCAGCGCGCGGCGCCCGAGCTGCGGGACGCGTCATCCAGCGGCCCCACTGCTGCCGCGGATGCCTACGCGCTGGCCTGCACGATCTTCGAGGTGGTCGGCGGTCGCTACCGGCATGCCGAAGACGCGCGCCTCGACGTCGTCCTCGGCGACCTGCGGCCACCGGACGCCACCGGCCTGCCCGTCCCGCCGGCACTGCGGAACCTGCTCACCGCGATGTGGCAGCACGACCCAGGCGCCCGTCCCGGCGCGGCGGCCGTGCGCGACGCCCTCCGCGACCTGTAGCTCCGGCTGGCCTGCTGATCAGCCGACCCAGAACGTGTCGTGGCGCAGGAAGAACGCCGTCCACTCCTCCTGCGTGAGCTGCTGGCCCTCGCCGACGCGGGCCAACGTCTCGAAGTAGTCCTCGCGAGGGGCACCCGGGGCGAAGAGGATCAGGATCGACGCCGGCCCGGCGGGGTTGCGGAAGGCGTGGATCCCGCCCTCGGGCACGAAGAGGAAGTCGCCTGGCACCGCGTCGACCCACGCCGTTCCGTCGTAGAGCTGCACCGCCCCTTCGAGCACGTAGAACGACTCCGAGATCGTGCGGTGGAAGTGCGGGGCGGGCCCGCCCTGCTGCTCGGGCATGTTCCAGCGGTACAGGCCGAACTGCCCGTTCGTGGAGGCACCGGTGGCGAGGTAGTGCGCCGTCCCGCCGGTGACGTAGCGCAGCTCCGGCTCCTGCGAGACCGGCCGCAGCACCGCGTTCACCAGTCCCGGGTCTCCGCCGTAGACAGGTTCGGGGTATGACATCAGCGCGGCAGGCTAGCGCGCGTGGCCACGATCGAGGACGCCCGCGCGATCGCCGAGACGCTCCCCCGCGCCTACGAGGTCTTCGTGCAGGGCCGCATCAAGTTCCGCGTCGGGCGCATCGTCTGGCTCGCGTTCTCCAGGGACGAGGAGCTCATGGGCTTCGCGTTCCCGAAGGACGAGCGCGACGCGATGATCGGCGCGGAACCGGAGAAGTTCCTCCTCCCGCGCCCCTCGGACCTGCGCTACCACTGGCTGGTCGTCCGCCTGGACGCGATCGACCTCGACGAGCTGCGCGAGCTGGTCCTCGACGCCTGGCGCTTCTGCGTCCCCAAGAGCGTCGCGCGCGAGCACCTCGGCGACTGAGGTCACGACTCAGGCGGCGCGCGGGCGGCGCAGTGCCGCGGGGAGAAGCGCGAGCGCGAGGACGCCTCCGGCCAGCGCCAGGGCGGCATAGCTGGTCGTCGCGACGATCGCGCCGCTGGAGAGGCCCCCGGCCGCGCCGGCCAGCGCCACCAGGAGGTCGACGCGGCCCTGCAGGCGCGCACCGTCTGGCCGGGCCACCGCGATGTCGGCGACCATGGCCGTGCTGCTGATCAGACCGAAGTTCCAGCCGAGTCCCAGCAGCGCCAGCCCCAGGGCCAGCAACGCTACCGAGGATGGCGGCGCCGTCGCGGCGACGAGGCCTGCCGCGAGCAGCGCGACGCCTGCGGCGGCCATCAACGGGCGGCGCCCGTAGCGGTCGACCAGGCGGCCGGTCAGGGGCGACGCCAGGTACATCCCCGCCACGTGGATCGCGATCACCAGGCCCGTCGGCGTGAGCCCGTGCCCGTGGTCGCGCATGTGGATGGGGGTCATGGTCATCACCGCGACCATGACCATCTGCGTCAGCACCATCACGGTCACGGCCAGGTGCAGGCTGTCGCCGCGGCCCGCCGAGGCCGGTCGGACGTCGGACAGCACCTCGCGCGCCTCCGGCTGAGACCGCGCCACCAGCAAGGGGTCGGGCCGCAGCAGGACGAAGACCGTGACCGCGGCCAGGCCGTACGCCGCCACGGCCAGCAGGAACGGCCCGGCCAGCTCCGGGATGTCCAGCGCCACGGCGACCCCGCCCATCGGCCCCACGAGGTTCGGCCCCGCGACCGCGCCCAGGGTGGTCGCGAAGAGGACCCGACTGATCGCGCGCCCGCGCTCCCCCGGCGACGCGAGGTCGGTGCCCGCGTAGCGCGCCTGCAGGTTCGTCGCGGTCCCCGCTCCGCACACCAGCAAGCTGAGCAGCAGGAGCCAGCCGCTCGCGCGCTCCGCCGCGACGACCACGCCCACCGCTCCCGCCGCGCCGATCGCGTAGCCCGCGGACAGCCCGACCCGCCGCCCGCGTCGCCTGCGTGATCCATCCGATCAGGAGCGCAGCCCCGGCCGAGCCGGCGGTCAAGAGCGCAGCGGGCAGCCCGGCCCAGCGCGTCGCCCCCAGCAGGTCCTCCGCCAGCAGCGCGCCGACCGTGATACCCGCCGCCAAGCCCGCCCCGGCGAGGATCTGCGCGCCGACCAGCACGCGCAGCGTGCGGCGCTGAACGTCCTCCGCGCTCAGGTCGAGCCGAACGAGGGTGCCGGCGGCGTCCCTGGCACCGTGAACATGACCTCGTCGGGGTAGCACCACCACCAGTCCTGGCCGGGCTGGAACGACCGTACGAGCGGGTGGCCGGTGGCCTGGTGGTGGCCGGTAGCGTGACGGTTCGGCGAGCTGTTGCAGCAGCCCACGTTGCCGCAGGTGAGGCAGATCCGCAGATTCACCCAGCCGCTGCCGATGCGCAGGCAGTCCGTGCAGCCGTCGGGGGTCACCGGCGCCGGAGCCGGGTCGACGTCCGGCCCCAGGTGCGAGCAGACGCTCTCCACGAGCCGCACCCTAGACTCCCCGCCCGTGCACGGCATCGGCGAGCGCCTGCTGGCGCTGCACCGCAGCGAGGGGCCGCTGCTCCTGGCGAACGTCTGGGACGTCGGCTCGGCACGGATCGTCGCCTCCCTCGGCTATGCCGCCCTGGCCACCACCAGCTCAGGGCACGCCGCCACGCTCGGCCGCCGCGACTACCGCGTCACCCGCGATGAGGCGCTGGCCCACGCCGCGCAGCTCGTCACGGCCACCGAGCTGCCGGTGTCCGCCGACCTCGAGAACGGCTTCGCGCACGAGCCCGCCGATGTCGCCGAGACCGTCAGGCTCGCCGCCGCCACCGGGCTCGCCGGCTGCTCGATCGAGGACCACACGGGCGACCCCGACCAGCCGATCTACGAGCTCGACCGGGCGGTGGCGCGCGTTGCCGCGGCCGCCGAGGCCGCCCGCCAGGGCCCGCGCGTGGTCCTGACCGCGCGCGCCGAGAACCACCTGTGGGGGCGCGACGACCTCGACGACACGATCACCCGGCTCGTTGCCTTCCGCGATGCGGGCGCGGACTGCCTCTATGCCCCCGGGCTGAAGGACCTCGACGACGTTGCGCGCCTCGTGGCCGCGGTCGCCGCCCCGGTCAACGTCCTCACCTACCCGGGCGGCCCGACCGTCGCCGAGCTCGCCGCCGCCGGGGTCGCACGCATCTCGGTCGGCGGCGCGTTCGCCTTCGCCGCCTACGGCGCGCTGGTCGAAGCGGCGACCGAGCTCCGCGACCAGGGCACCCTCGCCTTCCTGCAGCGGGCCAGGATCGGCGGCGCCGCTGCCCGCAAAGCCTTCACCGGGTAGCAGAGCCCGGTTTGGCGCCGGATGCGATCCTGGCGTCGGAGGCACCGTCGCCTCGTGGACCGGGAGGTGCGGAGTGGAACAGGGCGTCCAAGCGACGTTCGCGCCGTTCGGGACGGCGTTCGCGTCCCAGATGCCGGTCGCGTACGCGCACGACGGCGTGTTCACCGGTGAGTTCGAGGTCGAGCCCGTCGCCCCGTTCCAGCTGCATCCGTCGACGCACGTGCTGCACTACGGCAGCGCCTGCTTCGAGGGCCTGAAGGCCCACCGCGGCAGCGACGGCGTGGTGCGCCTCTTCCGGGCGCGCGACCACGCCCGGCGCTTCGCCGACAGCGCGGCCGCGCTGTGCCTGCCGATCCCGGAGCCGGACTTCGGCCTCGCGCTCATGCACGCCGCGGTCTCCGCGAACCGCGACGAGGTTCCTGCCCCGCCGGGCGCGCTCTATCTGCGGCCGACCCTCATCGGGCTGGACCCCAACATCGGCGCGGCGGGCACGCCGTCGATGTCCGCGCTGCTCTACGTGCTCTGCAGCCCGGTCGGCGACTACTTCACCGGCGGCCACGCGCTGACCCTCGCGGTCGAGACCCAGCTGCCGCGCAGCACCCCGCAGTTCGGCCGCGTCAAGACCGGCGCGAACTACGCGATGGCACTGGGCATCACGATGCGCGCCAGAGAGCAGGGCGCGGACCAGGTGCTCTTCGCACCGGGCGGGGACGTGCAGGAGACCGGGGCCTCGAACTTCCTGCTCGTGGACGAGGACCGCATCGTCACCAAGGCGCTGGACAACTCCTTCCTCCACGGCGTCACCCGCGACTCCGTGCTCACGCTGGCCCGCAGCCTGGGCTTCACCGTCGAAGAGCGCGACATCGACGTCGCGGAGCTGCCGACCTGGACCGGCGAGATGGCGCTCGTGGGCACGGCCGCCGTGCTCTCGGGCGTTGGCGCTCTGCTGCTGGACGGCCAGCGCCACGAGGTCGGCGGCGGCGTTGCCGGTCCGGTCACCCAGCGCCTGCGCGACGCGCTCGTCGCGATCCAGCGCGCCGAGGCCCCCGACGAGTGGGGCTGGACCGAGCCCGTCGCCTGAGCGAGCCACACCCGGCGAACCTGCGGCTCGCGGGGGCCTTCGCCGAGGTCGCCGCGCTGCTGCGGCTGCAGCGCACGGACCGCTACCGCGTCCGCGCCTACCGCGACGCCGGCCGACTC
Organism: Euzebyaceae bacterium; assembly: GCA_963829805.1. Lineage (GTDB taxonomy): Bacteria > Actinomycetota > Nitriliruptoria > Euzebyales > Egibacteraceae > CAWHJR01. The sequence continues at coordinate 3,205,550 of CAWHJR010000002.1, read as the reverse complement.
CTGGCGGCGCTGCCGGTCGACGTCGCGACCCTGACGACCGAGCAGCTGCGCCGCCTGCGCGGTGTAGGCCCGGCCATCGCCCGCGCGATCGAGGAGCACCTCGCGACCGGCGCGCTGCGCTACCTCGACCGGCTGCGCGAGGACCAGCCTGCCGGCCTCGGCATCCTCATCCAGGTCCAGGGCGTCACGCCACGCATCGCCCGCGAGCTCGCGTTGCAAGGCGTCCGCGACCTCCCGGGCCTCGCGCGCCTGTCCCACCGCGGCGAGCTCGAGGACGTCCCCGGCGTCGCTGCCTCCACCGCCGGGGTCATCGCCGAGGGACTGCGCCGCTTCGACCTCGCCGCGCCCGCGCGGCTCATCCTCCGCCAGGCCCGCCAGCAGGCCGCGGAGCTCGCCGCCGCGCTGGCCGAGGCCGTGCCGGGCACGAGCCTCCACGTCGCCGGCGAGGTCCGCCGCGGCGTCCCACAGCCCGCCGGTCTCGACCTCCTCGCCGTGACCGCCGAGCCCGCCTCCGTGCGCTCCGCCGCCCTGGAGCTGGCCGTCGTTCCCCTGCCGGCGGAGGATCCCGACACCGTCGCCCTGCTGACCGACCGCGGTCGCCCGGCCACGGTGCGGTTCGCCGCAGCGGACGCCGCCGGGACGGCGCTGGTCGTCGCCACCGGCGCCGCGCCCCACGTCGCGTGGCTGCGTGAGCGCGGGCTGCCGCCGGCTGCGCCGGACGAGGCGGCGGCCTACGCGGCGTGTGGCCTCGAGGTCGTGCCGCCGCCCCGCCGTGAGCGCCCGGAGGCGGCCGGACCGGTGGTCGAGCTGCGCGACCTGCGCGGCGATCTGCACGTGCACTCACGGTGGTCGCGGGACGGGCACGACGACCTCGACGTGCTGGCCGACGCGGCCGCGGCGCGCGGCCATGCCTACCTCGCGCTCACCGATCACGCCGAGGACCTGCGCATCGTCGGGATGAGCCGTGCCCTGCTGGCCGAGCGCGACGCCGCCATCGCCGCCCACCGGTCCGCGGGCCACGCGGTCGTGCTGCTGCGCGGTCTGGAGCTCAACATCGGCCCGCAGGGCGGCCTGGACTACGACCCCGAGACCCGCGCCGCGATGGACGTCAACGTCGCCAGCATCCACTCGCTGTTCCGGCTTCCCGTCGCACGCCAGACCGACCGCCTCCTGGCCGCGATCGCCGACCCGACCGTGGACGTGATCGGTCACCCCACCGGCCGGCTCCTGGGACACCGCGACGGCTACGACATCGAGCTCGAGGCCGTCGCGCAGGCGGCCGCCGAGACCGGCACGGCCCTGGAGGTCAACGGTTCCCCCCGCAGGTTGGACCTCGACGCCGCGCTGATCGAGATCGCCCTGCACCACGGCGCCCGCCTCGCGGTCAGCTCGGACGCTCACGTGTCACAGGAGCTCGACTACACCGTCGAGTCCGTGCTCACCGCCCAGCGCGGCGGCGCCACGCGCGAGCAGGTCGTCAACACCCTCGACCTCCGCGCCCTCCGGGCCTGGGTCGCCGGCCACCGCCGCAGCTAGACCTCCAACGTGTGGACGTGGACGTCGCCCAGCACGGCGCCGCCCTCGGAAGCCAGCCGCAGCACCGGGGACTCCAGGCCGTAGACGCGCGTCGTCACGGTCGGGTGGCCGGCCGGGAACACCTCCACGATCGAGTCGTCGAGGAACACGCGCAGCGTGACCTCCCCGTGCTGCAACGCGATCGGGCCGGGGCTGAGGCCGCCCGTGCCGTCGCCGCTCGTGGTCGTCACAGCGAGGCGACGGGCGGCGAGGTCGACCCGCACGGCGCACCTGGCACTGCCGTCCTCGATGGCCAGCGTGGCAACGCCCGACCCGGTCACGACCGCCCCGATCTCGCACTGCAACGGCAAGGGGTGACCATCGGCGGCGGGTGCGGTCGCGCTGCGCAGCGCCGCGAGCTCCGGCGCCGGCGACTGCAGCAGCCGGTCCCCGACCACCTCGACGACCCGCGGCAGGCTCAGCGCCCCGGCGTGGTCGGCGCCGCGCTCTGCCGCCGGCACCGACTCCTGCACCCAGGCCCACAGCAGCGTGCGGCCGGCCTCGTCGGTCATCACCGTCGGGGCGTACAGGACGTCGCCGTGGTCGAGGTGCTCCCACCGGGCGACCGTGAGGCCCTCGTCCCCCAGTGACCCGAGCGCCACGGTGACGTGGCGCAGCGGCCGCGGCTCGCCCCGTCGCAGCACCGCCACGAGCAGCGCGTCGCGGTCGGCGCCGCGCACCAGCTGCGGGCACTCCCAGACGCTGCCGTCCGAGGGCCCGAGCACGACCCGGTCGTAGCGCCACGCCTCGAGGTCCTCGGAGCGGTAGCGCATGACCGCGGCGCCGCCCAGCAGCATCCCCCAACCGCTCGCCTCCCGGTACAGGAACGGGTCGCGGTGATCGATCCCCACGCCGGGTGGCGGCCCGTCGATGACCGCACGCGTGCATGTCCAGCGCAGCAGGTCGGGCGACGGATCCGCGCGGCACACCGACTCGACGTGCTGGCGCTCCGGGTCCGGGCCGGTGTGGACGATCCCCGTGTAGAAGAGCACCGGGCGGCCGTTGACGTCGCGGGTGCAGCCCGACCAGCAGCCGTCGCGGTCGGGCCCGCCCGGCGCCGGCGACAGCGCGACCGGCAGGTGCTCCCAGCGCACCAGGTCGCGCGAGCGGACGTGCCCCCAGTGCGGTGTCCCCCAAACCGCCCCGCCGGCGTGGTGCTGGTAGAAGACGTGCCACTCCCCACGCAGCTGGAACGGCCCGTTCGGGTCGTTGAGCCAGCCGGCGGGCGCGGTGACGTGGTAGCGGGGCCGGCGCATGGAAGCGGCCATGATGCCAGGGAGCACTAGCCTGAGGCCACGTGTCCGCGCCCCTGCAGCTGCGCTTCGTGCGCTCCGCGCCCAGCGTGGACGACCTGCCGGCCAGCCCGGCGGAGGTCGCGGTGATCGGCCGCTCGAACGTCGGCAAGTCCACGCTGCTCAACGCGCTCGCCGGGCAGAGGGACCTCGCGCGCACCTCCTCGACCCCCGGCCGCACGCAGCTGCTGCAGCTCTTCGAGCACCCCGGCCGCGGGTCGACGCTCGTCGACTGCCCCGGGTACGGCTACGCGAAGGTCTCCAAGAGCCAGCGCGCGTCCTGGGAGCGGATGATCGACCGCTACCTCACCGAGCGTGAGCCCCTCGTGATGGCCCTCATGCTGGTCGACGGCGAGATCGGTCCCACGAACCTCGACCTCGACGTGCTCGACGGCCTGCGCGAGCACCGGGTCCCCCACACCGTGGTCGCAACCAAGCACGACAAGGTCAAGAGCTCCCAGCGCGAGCGCCGCAAGCGCGACCTCGCCGGCCGCTGCGAGCTGCCGCCAGGAGACGTGGTCTGGGTCAGCGCCACCACCCGGGTCGGGATCGACCGGCTCCGCGACCTGGTCCGCGGCTGGCTCTCGCCGTAGACCCGGTCAGCGCGACAGCCGCTGGAAGGCGCGGATGGCCAGCGGCAGCGTGATCGCGGTGATGACCAGCGGCCACAGGATCGCCAGCTGGATGGCGTGCTCCGCCGGCCAGCCGGACGTCGGCACGCCCGGGTTCCCGAAGAGGATGCGCGTCGCGGTGATCGTCGACGAGATGGGGTTCCACTCCGCGAGAGTGCCCAGCCAGGTCGGCATGAGCTCGGGCGCGATGAAGGCGTTCGACAGCATCGTGAGCGGGTAGAGCAGCCCGAAGATGGAGTTGGCCATCTCCGCGCTCTTGGCCTTCAGGCCCAGCACGATCCCGATCCACAGGAACGCGAAGCGCAGGAGCAGCAGGAGCCCGAACGCCGACAGGGTCTCGGCGGGGGACCCGTGCCAGCGCCATCCCACGACCAGGCCGCACGCCGCCATGAGGGCCAGGCTGGCCGTCGAGTAGAGCATCCCCGCCCAGCACCGTCCCACGACCACCGCCGACGGCGCGATCGGCATCGAGCGGAACCGGTCGGTGATGCCCTTGGCCGTGTCGGCCTGCACGGCCGCCAGCGTCTCCCCGATCCCGAACGCCATGGTCTGGGCGAAGATCCCGGGCATGACGAACTCCTGGTAGCTCCCGCCGCCCGGGACCACGATCCCGCTGCCGAAGACGTAGGCGAAGAGCAGCACGGTGACGATCGGGAAGATCAGCCCCCAGACGATGATCTGGGGCTCGCGGATCCACTGGGCGACGTCGCGCTGGGCGATGAGCCACCCGTCCCGGGTGGCCCAGCGCAGCCGCTCCAGGGAGAGGGCAGGCGCGGCGGGTGCGGTGCTGGCGGTCGCGCTCATGTCAGACGCTCACCTCCTGCGCCTCGGTCACGGCGGGTTCGTCGGGCGGCTCGGGCTCGGCCCGGTGACCGGTGAGACTGAGGAACACGTCGTCCAGCGTGGGCCGGCGCAGGCCGATGTCGGCGACCTCGATGCCGGCCTCGGCCAGCTGGCGCAGTGCCTCCGTCAGCGCGGCGACGCGGTGGGCGACCGGCACGCTGAGACGGTTGGCCTCGACCGCGACCTCCGGTTCCGCCCCGCCGATCCGCCCGACGATCGCGCTGGCGGACGTCAGGTCGGTGCGGTGCTCCACCACGACGTCGAGACGGTCGCCGCCCACCTCGGCCTTGAGGTGCTCGGGAGATCCCTCCGCGATCGTCTTGCCGCGGTCGATGACCACGACCTTGTCCGCCAGCTGGTCGGCCTCGTCGAGGTACTGCGTGGTCAGCAGCACGGTCGTGCCGCCCGCCACGAGCGCGCGGATCGCGCTCCAGACCTCGTTGCGGTTGCGCGGGTCCAGGCCGGTCGTGGGCTCGTCGAGGAAGAGCACCGCGGGCTCCAGCAGCAGCGTGGCGGCCACGTCGAGGCGACGCTTCATCCCGCCCGAGTAGTGCTTGACGGCCTTGTCGCCGGCGTCGGAGAGGCCGAGGCGCTCGAGGAGCTCGTCGGCGCGGCGGGCGGCGGCCGCGCGATCAAGGCGGATGAGCCGCCCGAAGAGCACGAGGTTCTGCCGGCCTGACAGGATCTCGTCGACCGCAGGCTCCTGGCCCGAGAGGCCGATGCGGCGGCGCACGTCCTGCGCCTGCCTGGCCACGTCCGCCCCGGCGACGACCGCGCGCCCCGCGTCTGCGCGCAGCAGTGTCGCCAGGATCCGCACCGCCGTGGTCTTGCCCGCCCCGTTGGGCCCCAGGAGCCCGCACACGGTGCCTTCCGGCACCACGAGGCTGAACCCGTCCAGCGCCCGTTGCTCGCCGTAGGTCTTGACCAGGCCCTGGGCTGTGATCGCCTCCGCCATCCCCACGCCTCCATTCAGTATGCTGTACGGAGTTGTGGACGGACTATAGCGTACGTCGTAAGGAGTTGGCAACTGGTCGTCTACGCGGGCCGCGGTGATCCCCGCCGGTCGATGGTCCTGCTCTGGGGCCGCTTGGAGCTCTCCTCGCGGGGGCCGAAGCCCGGGCTGACATTGGAGCGGGTCGTCGCGGAGGCGATCGCCCTGGCGGACGCCCAGGGGCTCGCAGCCGTGTCGATGCGCGGCGTGGCCCAGCGCCTCGGCAAGAGCGCGATGGCGCTCTACACCTACGTGCCAGGCAAGGCGGAGCTCCTCGACCTCATGCTCGACCGCGCGTTGGCCGAGCTGCCGACCGCCTACGACGGCCCGTGGCGTGCCGCCGTCGAGGCCTTCATCCGCGACGGCGCGGCGTTCTACCAGCGCCATCCCTGGGTCCTGGCCGTCTCGGGCGCACGGGCCGTGCTGGGTCCCCACGAGCTCGATCTCTACGAGACCTCGCTGCGGCTCTTCGACGGGGTCGGGCTGACTGGCCTCGAGATGACGCGCATGGCCGCGGTGGTGCACATCTTCACCCGCGGCGCCGCGCAGGCGGTCGTCGACGCCCGCGCCGCGGAGCGGGCGACCGGCCAGAGCGACGACGACTGGTGGAACGCCCGCGCCCCGCTGCTGGAAGAGATGGTCGACGACGCCTGGGAGGCGCGCTACCCCGTCGCGACCCGCCTGTCGTCGGAGCACGCCTTCGACCAGCCCGACCGTCCGCCCGCCGACGCCACGCCGTATCTGACCCGCGAGGCCCTCGACGCCTTCGAGTTCGGCCTGCAGCGCACACTGGACGGCCTGGAGGCCTTCATCACGGCGCGGGCCGCGGGGCTGGATACTCGGCCGCCGTGACAGCTCTGCGGGTCCTGGCGGGTCTGGCGGGGGCGGTACTGGTGTTGTCGACGCTGCTCGCGGCGGTACGCACGGTCGTGGTCCCTCGCGCGGAGTCGGTGCTGAGCACGCGGTTGGTGTTCGCCTGGAGCCGGAGGCTGTTCGACAAGATCGCGCGGCTGCGCCGCGACTACGAGTGGACCGACCGCGTGATGGGGCTGTACGCGCCGCTCACGCTGGTGATCCTGCCGCTGGTCTGGCTGCTGGAGGTGTTCGCCGGCTTCGCGCTGCTGTTCTGGGCGTTCGGCGAAGGCACGATCGGCGAGTCGTTCGAGAGCTCCGGCTCCTCGCTGCTCACGCTGGGTTTCCAGCACCCGGCGACCGGTGTGGGTGTCGGGCTGGCGTTCGCAGGCGCGGCGATCACGCTGGCGCTCATCGTGCTGCTGCTGGTGACCTACCTGCCCACGATGTACGCGGCGTTCTCCGAGCGCGAGCGCCAGGTGTCGCTGCTGGGCTCCCGCGCGGGCACGCCGGCCACCGGGATCGGCCTGCTGGAGCTGCACGCCCGCGTCGACGGGCTCCAGCGCCTCGAGCCGTTGTGGGCGACCTGGGAGGACTGGTTCGCGCGCGTGCACGAGAGCCACACCTCGCAGCCGGCGCTCGCCTTCTTCCGCTCACAGCGGTCCGACCGGTCCTGGATCGTGGCGGCGGGGGCGCTGCTCGACGGGGCCTCGCTCTACGTGTCCTGCATCGATCACGAGGCGCTGGTCGGCGTCGCCGGGTACGAGGGCGGCATCCGCGCCCCGCAGGCCGAGCTGTGCATCCGCGCGGGATACCTGTGCCTGCGCGAGATCGCCCAGTACTTCCGCGTGCCCTTCGACACCGACCCGCGCCCCGACGACCCGATCACGATCGACCGCTCCGAGTTCGACGAGGCCTGGGACCGCCTGGCGCGCGCGGGAGCCCCCCTGGTCGACGACCGCGACGGCGCGTGGACCGCGTTCGCCGGCTGGCGCGTGAACTACGACACGCCGCTGCTGGCGCTGGCCGACCTGGTCGCGGCGCCAGAGGCCCCGTGGACCTCCGACCGGTCCCCGAACCTCGCCCGGTCGCGGCGCAGGATCGTGTCCCTGCGCCGCGCCGGGGTGTGAGGCTGGGGGTCAGGCGGGAGACAGCGTGCCCTCGTCGAAGGCCTCGAAGAGTGCGCGCAGCTCGTTCTCGACGGCGTCGCTGATCGCGGCGGCCCCGCCGATCACCCGGACGCTCTGGATCTCGGCGACGTTGGCCAACAGGAAGTCGCGGATCGGCGGGCTGTCGTCCAGGGACGCCGAGGCGGTCAGCAGCAGGATGCCGCCGTCCGCCGCGACCGCTGGGCCCGCGGCCAGGGAGTCCGGGAAGTTCGACCCGGTCGCCAGCCACGTGCGTGTGGGCGGCGTCCCGCGCTCGATCGCGCGGGCCGCGATCAGCGCCGAGGTCTCGAAGCGAGTCGCCCCGGCCAGGCGCTCGACGGTCGCACCGCCGACTGCCAGCTGCGACGCGACCTCCTCGGAGACCGCCGCCGGCCCACCGACGACGGTGACCGTGCCCGTAGCCACCGCGGACAGCGCCGCGGCGGTCTCCTCCGGAAGGCGGTCGCGCTCGACCAGCAGGATCGGGGCGAACTGGTCGGCGGCCAGCGCCGAGACCGCGACGGCGTCGGGCCAGCCGCGGTTGGGGTCGACGTTGTTGCCCTCGACGACGTAGGCGACCGGGCCGGCGCCCACTTCTGCCGCCGCAGCCGCGGCCGTGGCAAAGCGGTTCGCGCCGGCGATGCGGACCACGTCGCTGACACCCAGCGCGCGCACATCGGTGTCGACCTGCGCGGCCAGCGCGCTCTCGCCGCCCATCAGGTAGATGGTGTCCACGCCCAGCCGCTGAATCTCCTCGGCCGTCGCGGCGTCCAGGTTCGCGCTGCCCGTGAGCAGCAGCGGCGCGGCGTGGGACCCGGCGATCGGTGCCGCCGACAGGGCGTCGGCGTACACGTCGGCACGCGCCAGCACCACGGTGTCGACCCGGTCGGGCTCGAACACCTCCTGCGAGATCTCGATCGCGGTGTCGATGCGGCTGCCGCCGGCGGCGCGCTCGACGGGACCGGGCGGGGGCTCCAGCGCGGTCTCCGGCGTGAGGATCTCCATGCCGGTCACGGAGCTCTCCGATGTGCTGGTCGCGTAGACATGCCGGCCGTCCGGGGACACCGTGAGGTAGCCCGCGTAGCTGAGCGACGGCGCGTTCTCGCAGCCCTCGACGAGGCCGCTGACGCACGGCCCGATCTGCTCGAGCGTCCCGTCGGCGCGGGGCTCGAACGCCGTGACCGTGCCGAAGCTGTACTCGACCGCGTAGAGCGTCGAGCCGTCGGGTGAGAACTCCAGGTCGAGGACCTGGCGCAGCCCGGCGGCGCCGGCGCAGGGCACCTCGCTCTCGATGTCGCCGTCGCGCACACACCCCAACGGTGCGGGCAGCTGCGTGAGCGTCCCGTCGGCCGCGCGGGCGAAGCCGATGATCGAGCCGGTCTCGGACGCGCTGGCGTAGACGTACGCGCCGTCGGCGCTGACGACCACGTCCTGCACGAAGCGCAGGCCGTCGACCTGGGTGCAGCCGGCTTCCTCGGGCGTGGAGCCGTCGCTCGCGCAGCCGATCGGGGTCAGGGACCCGTCGCCGGCGCGGTCGAAGGCCACGACGGCGCTACCGACGGACCCGACGTAGACGTTCTGGGCGTCGGGCGACATGGAGACGGCGTACGCGCGGTAGAGCCCGGCCTGCGGGATGCAGCCCGGCGCGTTGACCGACACGTCGACGAAGCAGCCGGTCTCGCTGAGCGTCCCGGTCGCGGTGTCGCGATCGAGCACGGTCAGCACGCTGGCCTGCTCGCTCGTCACGTACACGCTGGTCTCGTCGGGCGACAGCGTCAGCAGGTTGGCGGACTCCAGGTGCGGCAGGGACGCGCACTCCGGCAGATCGTCACGGGAGGTGTAGCAGGCCCGCACCGTGAGCGCGCCGGTCTCGGGGTTTCGGTCGAAGACCGTGAGCGAGTCGCTCTCGCGCGAGGTCGCCAGCAGTTGCGAGCCCTCGGCCGCGAACTCCAGCCCGTTGACCCCGTCGACGGCGGGGACCTCCGCGCACTGCGGCACGGCGACCGGGTTGCCGACGCAGGGCACGAGCTGCTGGTCCAGCTCGCCGGTGCCGGCGTCGCGGTCGAAGATCGCGATCGCGTCGTTGTCGCGGCCGGCCACGTAGACGTGCCGCCCGTCGGGGCTGACGATGACGCCGGCGGCGCCGTCGGTGCCGATCGCGCGGTCGCAGTCGAGCCCCTGCTGGTCGTTGCAGCCGACGAACCGCGGGCCGTTGGGCTCCACGCCCAGCGAGACGGGGCTGGGAGCCGGCGGCACCGGGATCTCCGGCTCCGGCGTGGGCTCAGAGGGGCCGGTCTCGAGGGGATCCACGGCGATTCTGCGGCGAAGTCGTCCATCTCCTGGGCCAGCGCCTCGAGCTGCCGCCGTCGAGCTCCGGGCTGGAGATCAGGTCCAGGAACGGGCCGGCGTACGCCTCGATGTCGTGGAAGGCGAGCGTGTTGCGGACCCTCGCGACCATGGCGTCGCCGCCGATTGCCCGCAGGGCCTGGTCGAGATCCGCAGGCAGGCCGTCGGTCAGCCAGACCTCCCGCTGGTCCGCGAGCTGCTCGGCGGTCAGCGGCACGTCGACGCCGTCCGCGGCGAAGGCCGCGCGCACAGCCTCGCGCTGCTGCACCTCGCGCCGCAGCACGTCCGCGAAGTCGCTGGCGAACACGCCCGCGGCCTGCATCTGCTGGATCTCCCAGCCCTCGTCGCCGGCCAGGAGCGCGCCCTCGGCGCGCTCGACCGAGGTCAGGACGGCCCGCGCCAACCCGGCCTCCTCGCCGAGCGTGGCCACCAGCTGGTTGAGCGCGTCCGCGGACGCCTGGGACATCGGCGGCGTGGCCGCCTGTTGTGGAAGGTCGAGGGTCGCAGGTACGGCGATCTCGGTGTAGTTGGGGTCGGGCGGGTCTTCGGACAGCGCGGCGGTCACGCCGCCGGTGACGCCTGCCACGCCGCCGATCACGCCGATCACCAGCGCCGCCGCAGCGCACGGCGGGCACAGGAAGGCCGCGGCGGCGGCGCCGATGCCGATGAGCCCCCCGCCGATCCCGATAGCGCGCCCGTGCGGCGGATGCTGCACTTCTCGATCTCGTCGAAGCGGGCGCGGTTCGGCTTCGGCGGCACGTTCACGGTGATCCGGCCGGGCGACTCTCCGCTCCCGCGCGACAGGCCGTTGCCGTTGTGCGCGGCCCAGAACGGCCCGGATCTCGTAGTTGCCGGGCAGGTTGGCTTCGGATCTCGAAGACCGCGACGGCCCGCCGGCCGATGTTGCCGGCCTGGGCGTCATAGGCGTTGAGCCCGCCACCGGGGAGGAGACGAGCAGGTGCGCCTCGGCGAACCGGGCCTCCTGGTCGAACGACGCGGCCGTGTTGACCGTGATGTAGCGCGTGCAGCCCGTCACATAACGGCACCGGCCGCGGGCTCTTGCGCGGTCACACCGATGCTGGCCGCTGACGCCGGCGACGGCACGCCCAGCAGCAGTCCGCACGTGAGGAGCAGTACCAGCGCGACCGAAATACGCCGCGTTCCATCCATGCCAACGCCCTTCCAGGCCCCGCCAGGGCCAACCCGCCTGTCCCGTGCGCGAGCGAGCCTAGCGCGCCATCAGTCGGATGCGTGACCCCCGAACCCTTTGTGGCTGATCGGCGTCCCACCGCGCACCAGCTCGGATCACAGGAGGGTCGACATGGGACGACGCGTGACGACGGTGGCGGCCGCGGCCGCCTGCAGTGTGCTCCTCCTGCCGGGGGCGGCCCTGGCGTGTGGGGGGCTGGTCGGTGAGAACGGCACGATCGAGCTGCTGCGCACGACCACGCTGGCGGCGTGGAGCGGCGGGGTCGAGCGCTACGTGACCGCGTTCGAGTTCACCGGAGAGGGCGAGTCGCTGGGGTCGATCACCCCGCTGCCGGGCGTGCCGACGGACGTGGTGCGGGCCGGCGACTGGACGCTGCAGCGGCTGGCGCTGGAGGTCGCGCCCGTCGAGGACGTCGAGTTCGCGACCGCCGCCGCCACCGAGGCGGCCGCAGCCGAGGTCGAGATCCTGCTGGAGACCGAGATCGACGCCCTGGACATCACCGTGCTGCGCGGGGGCGGCGACGAAGTCGGGCGCTGGGCGCTCGACAACGGCTTCTTCCTCCCTCCCGACGCCCCCGAGATGCTTGATTTCTACGCCGAGCGCAGCCCGGTGTTCATGGCCGCCAAGTTCGACGCGGCGCGCGCCATCGAGCTCGGGCAGGGCGCGGGCGACAGCACCCCGATCATGGCGACGATCCCGCTGGACCGGCCGTGGGTGCCGCTGCGGATCCTCGGCCTGGGGCTGGAGGACGACCGCCGCGTGGAGGCCGACGTCTTCCTGCTGACCGACGAGCGGCCAAGCCTGCTGGCCGGCGGTCCCGGCGTCACCGTCGTGCGCAGCGAGGAGGCTTCGAGCCCGCTGCTCGCAGACCTGCGGTCCGACGTCGGCATGGAGTGGGTGCCCTCGAGCATGTGGCTGTCGTACCTGCAGATCGACGTGACGGCGGGCGACCTCGACTACGACCTCGCGGCATCGGTCGACCCGCGCGAGGCGCCGTCCTTGACCGACGCGGGCATCGGCCCGGAATCCGCGGTCGGCGTCCCGACCGTGCGCTCGGCCGGTGTCTGGCCGTGGGTGATCGGCGCGGTGGCCGGCCTCGGCACCTTCCTCGTGCTCGGGCTCGTGCGCCAGCGGCGGCGGCCGGCCGGCGACTGGACGGTGACGTCGTGAACCTCGTCGCCCGGGCGATCTTCGGGCTCGTGGCGGCGATCGCCTCCACGTTGGTGGCGAGCGCCGCCGGTGCGCGCGTCGAGCTGCCCGAGCCCATCGGCCCAGACCCGGTCACGGTGGTCCTCGACATCGAGCACAGCCGCTTCGAACCTTCCTACGTCCGGGTCGCCGAGGGCACGCCGGTGCGCTTCGTGGTCCGCAACGCCGACCCGATCAACCACGAGCTGATCGCCGGCCCGCCCGAGGTCCACGCGCGCCACAGCCAGGGCACGGAGGCCTTCCACCCGCCCGTCCCCGGCGAGGTGTCGGTGCCCGCCCTCGAGCAGGCCGTCACGACCTACACATTCGACACCCCGGGGCACGTGCTCTACGCGTGCCACCTCCCCGGCCACCTCGCCTACGGCATGCGCGGCGTGGTCGAGGTGGTCGCGGCGACCTCCTGACCCGGGCCTATTCGCCGGGCTCGACCTCGTAGGCGCGGACCTCCTGGCCGGTGGAGACCCACAGGAGGTTCTCGTCGTCGAACGCGAGGCCGTACGGGGTCGGGCTGACAGCGATCTCCCGGAGGAAGCGGCCGCCGGAGTCGAAGAGCTGCACGCCGCCGAGGTCCGACACTGCGACGCGTGACTGGCTGTCGACGGCGAGCCCGAGCGTGAGGCTGAACTGGCCGGGCTCGTCGCCGCGACCGCCGAAGAAGCTCTGGAACGTGCCCTCGCGGTCGAAGATGTAGACGCCCGGCACGGGCGAGCCGCGTTGCAGGCGCGTGCCCAGGGCGTAGATCGTGCCCTGCCCGTCGACGGCGAGCCGCTCGATCCGGTTCGAGCCGGACATGTCCGGAGGCGTGACCTCCCGGGTGACCTGGCCCTCGCGGCTGAGCCACAGCAACCGCGTGTCGGGACCGTCGCTGCGCGTTACCAGCAGCCCGCCGTCCGGGAGCGGCGCGGCAGCGGAGTAGAACTCGAGGACCGCGTCGGGGTCCATGACGACCTGCCCGAGGGCGTCGCCGGTCGACCCGCGGAAGCGGTAGAGGTCGAACCCGACCCCGGCCACGACGGTGCCGTCACGTGACGCCGTCAGCTCCGAGAGCGGCACCTCGTTGGAGCTCTCCACGACCCACTGACCGGAGACCTCGCCGTCGCGCGTGAAGCGCTGCACGCGGCGCGAGGCGAACTCCCCGACGTAGAGGAAACCCTCACCGTCGATCGCGATCTCGCGCCCGTCGTCGAGCTGCCCGACCCCCGTTCCGGGTCCGCCGAACACCACGGTCGGCTCGGGCCCGCCGCCACCGCCGAGGCCGCCGAGCCCTTCGGCGATCGATCCGGTGATCCCACCGACCACCCGGATGACCACGGCGACGCCGATGACCGCGATCACGGCGACGACGATGAGCGCCACCACCACCGCGCGAAGCCCCGAGCGACGGCGCGTGCCCGACGTACAGGGGTGCCTGCCCGACCACGAACACGGGCGGGGGCGCGGGCGGCTGCGCGTGGGGAGGAGCGTGGGGCGCGTGCTGCTGCCCCGGGACCAGCACGTTGTTCCCGCAGTACTCGCACGTGATGCTCGCCCCGGGCCGCGCCTCCTCCGGCAACGACGCGTTGCAGGTCGGACACGCCAGGACACGGGCCATGGCCGCGCATTGTGCGCCCTCGGCGATGCTGTACCGCCGATGGCCGTGACGGTGCGGGTGACGCGCGCGCAGGCGCTGGGGTTCCGGGCAGCGCGGCACGGTCTGGTGGGTGACGCGGGCGCCGAGGGCGTCCTCGGCCTCGGGCTGCAGGACACGGCGACGCGGTCGGCCGCGCTGGCGCTCTCGGCGCGTCGCGTCGACGCCCTCGACGGGCGGCGCATGGTGTTCCTCTGGAGCGTGCGCGGCGCGCGGCACCTGCACCGCGCGGCGGACCTCGGGCTCTTCGCGGAGGCGCTCACGCTGGTGGACGACGCGGACGCCGACGCGCGCTTCGGGGAGCTCGGCAAGCGCCTGCATGCCGGCGGCGGCTCCTCGGCGGATGCGGTCGAGGAGATCGCGGTCGCGATGCGCGCCCTGCTTGCCGACGGCGCACGCCCGAAGGGCGACGTGAGCGGGGCGCTGCGCGGCCGCTTGCCAGGTGCCTGGCTGTACTACTGCGCCGGGTGCGGCGCCGACCACCTCCCCGATGGCGCGTTCCGCCTCGCCGCGCTGCGCGCGCGCGTGCCGCTGGAGCCCGAGCAGTCCGGGCGCGGATCCATGCTGCGGCCCCGTCGGTCCCGGACGCCGCCGGTCGACGAGGCCCGCGCGGAGGTCGTGCGGCGCCACCTCGCGACGCACGGCCCGGTCCCGGCCGGCGCCTTGCAGCGCTGGCTGGGCACCACGCCGGCCACGGCCAAGCGGTTCGCGGCGACCCTGCCGGACGAGGTCGTGACCGTCGACGTCGACGGCACACGCGCCCAGGTGCTGGAGGCCGACCTCGATGCGCTGCGCTCAGCCGCACCCCACGAAGGCGTCCACCTGCTCGCCCCCAACGACCCCTGGCTCGCGAACGGCGACCGCGCCCTGGTCCTCCCCGACCGCGGTCGCCAGAAGCTGGTGTGGCGCTCGCTCCACTCCCCCGGCGTCGTCCTCGTCGACGGCGACGTGGCCGGCACGTGGAAGGGACGGCTGACCGGCGACGTCCTGGAGATCGCGGTCAGCCCGTTCGCCGCGCTCCCGGAGCGCACGCTCGCCGACCTCGAGGCGGAGGCCGAACGCGTGGCCAAGGTCCGCGGCGCCGCTCAGTCGGCCGTCCAGTCCGTCAGCGGGGGCGCACCGCGCGGGTAGCTCGTCGCGTCGAGGAACACCAGCCAGTCGAGGTCGTGCAGGCTCGCGGTCGTGAGCCCGAAGTAGGTCGGGTTCAGCGTGCTGCCCGAACGGGTGGGCAGGCCCGCGACGTCTGCCGGGGCAAGGTCCAGGCCGCGGTGGGTCGGGATGAGCAGCGGGCCACCGACGGTCGCGAGCCGGGCCTCCAGCGTGCCCGGCTCCGGATCGCCGATCCCGTTGTCAGGCGACACGCCCAGAACCGTGCCGATGACCGCGTAACGGGGGCCGAGGGCCTCGGCGAGCTGGGCACCCGCAGGCCACCACTCCTGGCGCTCCGCACCCAGTTGCCACGACGCCCTGCCACGCTGGAGGTGACTGGTGTGGGCGAAGACGAGGACCTTGCCGCGGTCGCGCTCGCGGGCGACGACGTGCTCCAGGTTGTCGGCCATGATGAGATCGCGGATGCCCAGCATCTCGGCGTAGGCCCCCGGTTTCGCGAGTGCCGCGTGGGCGCTGAGGAGGTTGCCCGCCAGCTCGGCGTGGTGGAGCGCATCGGCGAACGCGAGCACGCCGCCGTCGGCGGTCAGCTGCGGCCGGCGGATGCGCAGCTCAGTGATGAGGTCGAGCGTCGCGATCCGCAGCTCGGTCGCAGCCGCCGACAACCCGATCGACTGCGCGGGGTCGGCCATCGCCGCCGGGCGCTCCCAGGCGTTCGCCTCGCCGATCAGCGGCGCGAAGCGCACACGATAAATGGTGGCGCTCGCGGGGTCGCGAGCGTCGAGGTACTCGAGCACAACGTCGAGCACCCGCTGCGGGCTGGCCAGACCGCCGCCGCCCAGCGGGATGTCGAAGCCGTAGAACCGCACCTCGCGACGACGGCCCGGATCGGCGTTGTACCGCCGCATCCACTCGACCAGCTCCCGGTTGGCCTCGTACACCCCGAACCCGCTGTCGAGCCAGTCCGGGGCGAGCGGCGCGGAGACCTCGAGCACGACCGCGCTGAAGCCGTGCGCCTCGACCAGCCGCTGCAACAGCCGGTTGCGGAAGATGAGGATCTCCTCGCTGCCGTGCAGCGCCTCGCCCAACCCGAGCAGCTCCACCCCGTCGCCCAGCGCCGCGACGAGCCGATCCACCCCGTCGTCGATCGAATCCGGGGAGTCCACGGCGAACGCGATCGCATCCTCGGACAACCACGCGTCCACGCTCCGAAGGGCCGGCATGAGGGTCGACCATAGAACCCGGCCACCGGACGTCAGGCAGAATCCCGGGCATGGCGCTCGAACGCCCTGCGCGGTTCGCCCCTCCCTCCGTCCGGCCCAACCGCATGGAGGCCTTTAGCGACGGGGTCTTCGCCATCGCGGCCACGCTGCTGGTGCTGGAGCTGTCGCTCGAACCTGCGGAAACCCCGCTGGAGCAGCTGCTCCACGAGTGGCCCGGTTACCTCGGCTACGTCGTCAGCTTCCTCACGATCGGCTCGGCCTGGCTCGGCCACAGCGTCCTGACCGACCGGCTGACCAGCGCGGACTCGATCCTGCTGCGCATCAACCTCGCGCTGCTGCTGGTCGTCGCGTTCCTGCCGTTCCCGACAAAGCTCGTGTCGGAGGGCTTGCGCGACCCCGAGAGCCTGCGCGTCTTCATCACGCTCTACGGGCTGACCCTGCTGGCGATCCGCTTCCTCGAGCTCGCCATGAGCGTGCACGCTCGCCGGGCGGGCCTCCACCCGCCCGCCAGCGATCGCGAGGGAGAGGTTCTCGAGGACAGCGAGGTGCTCCCGGCGATCGCCGCCTATGTGGTCGCGATCGTGATCGGCCTGTTCTGGCCAGCCGTGGCTGTCGCGCTCTACTTCGGCATCGCCGTGTTCCTCGTCCTGCCGTTCCGCGAGATCTCCCGCCTCCTGTTCCGCCGCCCCTAGGAGCGCTCGAGCTCGGCCAGCAGCTGGTCGCGCAGCACGAACTTCTGGATCTTCGTGGCCGACATCGGCCAGGACTCGACGATGCGCACGACGCGCGGGACCTTGAACGCCGCGATCCGGCCCGCGCAGAAGTCGATGAGCTCCTGCTCGGTCGCGACGGCGCCCGCTGCCAGCTCCACGAACGCGGCCGGCACCTCCTGCAGCCGGTCGTCGGGGATGCCGACGACCTGGCAGATGCTCACGGCCGGGTGCTGCACGAGCAGGCTCTCGACCTCGACCGCGCCGACGTTCTCGCCCCCGACCTTGAGCATGTCCTTGCTCCTGCCGAGGAACGTCAGCCTGCCCTCCGGGTCGAGGAGCCCGCGGTCACCGGTGTGGAACCACCCGTCGGCGTCGACGGCCGCGGCGGTCTTCTCCGGGTCTTTGTAGTACCCCTCGAACAGCGCGTACCCGCGGGCCACGATCTCGCCTGCGGTGCCCGGTGGCACCGGCTGGTTGGTCTCGGGCTCGACGACGCGCAGCTGCATGCCGCGGAACGGACGGCCCGACGTCGTGGCGCGCTGCTCGTCGGTGTCCCCCGGCTCGGAGAAGCAGATCACCCCGCCGATCTCCGTGCAGCCGTAGGGGTTGACGAGCCGGGCGCCGGCAGGCAGGACCGCCTGGATCCGCCGCATCTGGTCGGGCAGGCCGTTGGTGTTGAGCAGGCGCAGACCGCTGAGGTCGCGAGCAGGGAACGTGGGGTGCTCGAGCAACGCCATCACCAGGAACGGGAAGGCGGGGAACGCCACCGTCGTGCGCTCGCGCTCCATGAGCTCGAGCGCCGGCTCGGTCTCGACGCGCGCCATCGAGATGAATGCCGCGCCGGCGTGGATCGCACCCAGGAGCGGGAGCATGGCCGCCATGTGGAACATCGGCACCGGATCCCATAGCCGGTCGCGATCGTCGAGGAGGAAGCGCTGCTCGGCGAAGGCGATGCCGTTGCGGACGGCCGCCTCGTGCGTGATCACGCAGCCCTTGGGGTGGGCCGTGGTGCCCGACGTGTACATCATCAGCCCCGTGTCACGGAGCCGGACGCGCACGCGCCGCTCCTCGAGCTCCGCGGGGTCGACGCGATCGGCCAGGTCGGCGAAGGCATCGCGGCCGACGAAGCCGTCGCGTGGGCCTGTCCCGAGCACCACGGTGCTGCGCAGGCGCGGCGCGGCCGCCAGGTGCAGGTCAGCCGGGTCCACGGTGGCGCGGAGCTCAGGCAGGCCCTCGCGGATGCGCTCGACGTGGTCGACGTGCTCGGCAACAAGGTCGCTGGTCAGGAGCGCCACGAGGTCGGCGTTCTCCACGACGTACGCCAGCTCGTGGGAGCGGTAGCGGGCGTTCAAGGGCACCGCGACGGCGCCGATCGCGGCGGCCCCGAAGAAGGCCTCGGCGAACTCGATGCAGTTGGCCATGAGGATGCCGACGTGCTCGCCGGGCTGGACCCCGAGGGCGAGGAGCCCGCGGCCGACGTGCTCCGCACCGTCCCACAGCTCCAGGTAGGTCCGCCGTCCGTCCGGGAACACCAGCGCGTCGTGCGCCGGCCAGCGCTCGGCGGCGCGCAGCAGCAGGTCACCGAGCGTGGTCACCTGGACCGTCGGCCGCGTCATGCCCGGAAGAGGCCTGCGTAGGCGTTGAGGGCGGGCTGGCCGCCCAGGTGTGCGTAGAGCACGGTGGCATCGCGGGGGATCTCGCCGGAGGCGACCAGGTCCACCAGGGCGGCCATGGACTTCCCCTCGTAGACGGGGTCGGTGATCATCGCCTCGAGGCGCGCCGCGATCCGCATGGCCTCCAGCGTCTGCGTCGTCGGGAATGCCGTAGGTCCCGGCGTGCCAGCGGTCCTCGAGGAGGATCTCGTCATCGCGCAGCGTCTCTCCCGAGCTCCAGCAGGGCGGCGGTCGCGCGGGCGATGCGGGCGACCTGCGCACGGGTTTCGGCGGGCTTGGCCGAGGCGTCGATGCCGATCACGCGCCGCGGCCGGTCCTGGCCGGCGAACCCCGCGATCATCCCGGCCTGGGTGCTCCCGGTCACCGAGCACACCACGACGGTGTCGAAGAAGACCCCGAGCGCGCGCTCCTGGGCCTCGACCTCGGCCGCCCAGCCGGCGAACCCCAGGCCTCCCAGCCGGTGGTCGGAGGCCCCTGCCGGGATCGCGTAGGGCGTCCCGCCGGCGTTCTCCACGTCGTGGAGGGCCTGCTCCCAGCTGGCCTTGAACTCGATGCCGAACCCGGCCTGCACGAGGCGCACGTCGGCGCCCATCAGCCGCGACAGCAGGATGTTGCCGACCCGGTCGTAGGTCACGTCCGGCCACTCGACCCAGCTCTCCTGGATCAGGACGCAGCCCAGGCCCGCGCGCGCTGCGGCGGCCGCGACCTGCCGCGTGTGGTTGGACTGCACCCCGCCGATCGAGACCAGCGTGTCGCACCCCTGGGCCAGCGCGCCGGCGACCAGGTACTCGAGCTTGCGCGTCTTGTTGCCCCCGAACGCCAGCCCGCTGTTGCAGTCGTCCCGCTTCGCCCACAGGTCGGCCCCGCCGAGATGGGCGGTGAGCCGCTCCAACCTGTGGATCGGCGACGGCCCGAAGAGCAGCGGGTAGCGCGGGAAGTCCTCGAGCGGCACCGCCCGAGTCTCGCATCACTCCGAGCGGCGACGCTCCGTGCGGCGTGTCGCGGTCCCGATCAGCACCCGTGCGGCCAGGCTGATGAACGTGACGCTGAACACCACCTGGCACGTGACGGCGACGCGGGCGGCCTGGCCCGTCGCCACGACGTCGCCGAACCCCACCGTCGACAGCGTCGTGACCGTGAAGTAGACGGCATCGACGCGGGTGTTCAGACCGTCGAACTGGCCTTCGGCCCCGGCCATGACGTAGAAGACCGCGGCGAACCCGACGACCAGCGTGGTGAACACGAGCACGAGCGCCTGGGCGGCCTCCACCAGCGGTCGGTCGGAGGCGAGGACGGCGCGCAAGCGGCGCACGGTCAGCGGGACGGTCCCGACGAGTGCCAGGAGGCCCATCAAGGCCCCCACCCACCAGTACGGCCCGCGCAACGGAGCCACGGCGAAGACCGCGAGAAGCGTCACGACCGCCAAGCCGCTGTGCACGGTGGCCCGCCGGGCTGCGCCCCGGTCGTCGCGAGACAGGTCAAGTCCCGGCACAAAGCCCGTTATGCCACGTCGGCGCCGTGGCAGCCTGCTTTCGCCATACTCCCCGGCCTGGCCGCGACGCGCGGATCAGCCAACCGGAGGAAACGCGATGCCTGTGTATCTCTCGAAGTTCAGCTACACGCCGGAGACGTGGGCCAAGATGATCGCCAAACCCGAAGACCGCGGGAAGGCTGCTCAGGCCTACGTCGAGTCAGTCGGCGGAAAGCTCCACGGGTTCTGGTACGCCTTCGGCGACCAGGACGGTTACACCCTCTGGGAGGCACCCGACAACGTCTCCATGGCCGCGGTGGCGCTGGCGATCGCAGGCGGTGGTGCGCTCAGCTCGTTGCAGACCACCGTCCTGCTGACGGTGGACGAGACCATCGCCGCCTTGGGCAAGGCGGAGCAGATCAAGTACCGACCGCCCGGCACGTAGCCACGCCGAGCTGAGCGTCGCGGTCGACCTCGTCGAGGCCCCCGTCTTGGTGTAGATGCGCTCGATGTAGGTGCCTGCCGTCTTGGGCCTGATCCCCAGCGACCGGGCCACCTGACGGGTCGACGCCCCCCGTGCGATCAGCGCGAGCACCTCCGCTTCACGTTGCGTGAGCCCGGCGGGACCCTGCACGCGCTTGCCACGGCGCTGCCCCGCGGCGGCGAGGACGGCATCGGCAGCCACGGCCGCCAGCCGTCCCGCGCGGACCTCCCGCGACAGCTCCTGGGCGGCCTGCGGCCCCGAAAGCGCCGGCCGGTGCGGCCGGGGCTCGGTCATCGCCCTGTAGGCGTCGGCCGCCGCGAGGATCCGCCCTGGTAGCGGGATCCCGCCGCCTGCAAGCCCTCGGTGGTACCCGGAGCCGTCCTGACGCTCGTTGGTCAGGGACGCGACGGCCCCCACGCGCGCGAGGGCAGGGGGTCTGCGCAGCATGCGTTCCCGGTAGTAGGCGTGCAGGCGCATGCGCTCCGACTCGGTGCTGCTCAGGGCGCCGGGCTTGTCCAGGATCGGAGCCGCGACGCCGTGCAGGCCGAGGTCGTGAAGCAGGCCGGCACGCCGGAGGTTGACCGCCTCCGCGTCGGGCAGGCCTGCCGCCTCACCGGCCGCGGCGGCCCGCGATCCAGTCCGGCTCGACGTCCAGCCCGTCGAGCACCTCCGCACCGCTGTGGCAGAACGCGTCCACCACCGCCGGGTCGAACTGCTTGCCCCGTCGCGCGCGCGCCACCTCGGTGGCTCCGGGCAGCCCGTGCGTACGGTGGAACACCTCGACGACGTCGGCGAGGTGGAACAACCGCACGCTCATGGCGATGTCCTCGCCGCCCACGCCACCGGGGACGCCCTTGCCGCCCCACCGCGTGGACACCTGCTGGAGCCGCTCCGTCACGTCGGCACCCAGGCCCAGCCGCCCGGCCATCTGGGCCGTGGTCAGGCAGTGCATGCGCAGACCCTGCTCGACGGCCCGCCCGCCTGTGACAAGGAGCTTCGCGGCGAGGCTCAACCGGTGCAGCGCCGGCCCGCCGAGCCCCGCATGGCGCAGCATGAAGCCGACCATCGGCAAACCCTCGAGGTCGACCTCGTAGCTGTCGCTGCGAACGACGATGTCGTCACCGAACCAGCGAGCGACCTCCGGAGTGTCGGCCACGCAGCCGACCCATGCCAGCATGATCACGTAGAACAGCGACTCGGCGTGCCGCTCCTCGAGCCCCACGTGGTCCCCCAGCCGCGCGGCGATGAGCCACGACCGCAGCACGTGCTCCATCGGTTGCCCCATGCCAAGATCGGTCGCGAGGGAGAACGTGGCGACAAGCTCCGCGAGCCGCACGCCCGAGTCACGCTCGCCGGCCAGCACGGCCAGCAGCGTAGAAGCGCTCACACGCAGAGGGCTGCGCCTCGCCCAGTTCACCGTCGCCTACAACGTCGTCGAGGGCGCGGTCGCGATCAGCGCCGGCGTCGCCGCAGGGCTGGTCTCGCTCGTCGGGTTCGGCATCGACTCAGGGATCGAGTCGGCGTCGGCGGTCCTCGTCTGGCTGCGACTGGCGGCGCGGCTGCGCCACGGGGAGGCCGACGAGCGGCGCGAGCGCCGGGCGCTCAAGCTGATCGGGCTCACCTTCTTCGCCCTCGCGGCCTACGTCGTCATCGAGGGCGTCCGCGATCTGCTCTCCGGCGAGGAGCCGGACACAAGCGTCGTGGGCCTCGTCCTGCTGGCCTCGAGCCTGGTCGTGATGCCGCTGCTCGCCCGCGCCAAGCGCAAGGTCGGCGAGGCCCTCGGCGGTGACCGGCTGCTGCTCGCCGACGCCGCCGAGACCCGGCTGTGCGTGCTGCTCAGCGTCTCGACGTTCGCAGGCCTCGCGCTCTACGCCTTCACCGGTGCGACGTGGATCGACCCCGTGGCCGGGTTCGTGATCGCGGTCTTCGCCGTCAAGGAGGGCCGCGAGGCATGGGAGGGCGAGCTCGCCTGCGAGCATGACGACTGAGACGCCCAGGCCGCTTCGGCTAGTCCCGCTCGACCCTTCGGAGTCCGTGCTCGGGCGTCCATGATTCGACGACGAGCCTGGTGGCCTCGGCGTTGAGTCCGGTGATGACGACCTCGGTGATGTCGGCGACGAAGATCACGCCGCCGGGTTGCTCGCTGGACTCGTCCGTGGTCACCGGGCCGGCGGCGATGGCTCGTCCGGCGATCTTCGCCTCGCCCGGCCAGTCGCTCTCCTTGCCTTCCTCGGGGTGGAAGGTCGGTCCGTGCAGGGCGAAGCGGGGATCCCGCTGGAGGTCAGCCCCCTTGCGTGCGCCGGTCATTGAACCGAAGCGCAGCTCGCCGTCCGCGAACTCGCACTCGATGCCCGAGATCCGGGGCGAGCCGTCGGCGCGCAGCGTTGCGATGGTCTTGTGGCGACCCGCGTCGAAGAGGCGCCGCACTCGCCCGGCGAACTCTGGTTCAGCCTGCTCGATCGCCTTCCACGCCGGCACGGTCGCGCAGGGTACCCGCACGGTCGGCTACCCCTTCGAGGCGGTGGTCACCAGCGCGGTCAGACGGAGGGGTAGCCCTTGCGGCGTCTGGAGCTCCTCGAGGAACGGCTCGGCCTCTCGGCGCAAGCGCCCGAGCCGTTCCTCGGGTAGCTGCTCGAGCAGCCCACGGAGGCTGTAGGACCACTTCCAGGCCCACCACTCGTCGGCGTCGCTCAGCGCGACGTCGTGGGTCTCAGCGGCGATCTCCACATCGACGAACCCGCTGGCGGAGAGCAGCCGCTCGATGTCGCCTGCTTGATCGAAGGGCCGGACGAGCGCTCGCCGCTCGACGTGGACGTCGGCGAGGAGCTCGTCCTCCCAGGCCCACCGGGGATCGTCGGCGCCCCAGGTGGACAGGGCGGCCACTCCCCCGTTTGTGAGAACCCGGTGGAGCTCGCGGGCGGCGGTCTCGGGGCGGGGCAGGAAGAACACGCCGAAGGCGCACAGCACCCGGTCGAAGCTGCCGTCCTCGAAGCGCAGGTCCTCGGCGTCCCCGACCTCGACCAGGCCGGGGACATCGGCCTCTTGCAGCGCTGTGCGGGCGAGCTCGACCATCGCGGGCGACAGGTCGACGCCGATGGCCGACCCCGCTGCCCCCACCGCACGCGCCGCGGGGACGAGCGCCGCACCCCGACCGCACGCGACGTCGAGAACGCGCCGGCCCCGTTCGATGCGGGCGCGCCGAACCAGCCGCTCGCCGAAGTGCGCGTGATAGCCGCCGCCGACCACGTCGTAGGTCTCGGCGGCCCGGTCGAAGACCCCGGCCAGCCACTGCTTGGCGGCCTCCACGAGCGAACCGTACGCCGTTGGTTGAGAGCTCCATGAGTGATTTCATGTCGAGAAGCTCCGACCGGCTCCGCTCACTCGGTGATGGGCCACGACCGACGCGGCCCACGACACCAGGAGACGACCATGCCGAAGTACCTGCTCCTCAAGCACTACCGCGGCGGCCCGGAGCCGCACCGTCCCGTGCCCCCGATGGACCAGTGGGCCCCAGAGGACGTGGAGGCGCACATGGCCTTCCAACACCACGTCAGCGAGCTGCTCGAGGAGAACGGCGAGTTCGTCGACGCGCAGGCGCTCACGCCGACGCGCACCTGGGTGCGCTACGGCGGCCCGGACGCCGCGCCAGTCACCACCGACGGCCCGCTGCCCGAGACCAGCGATCTCGTGGCGGGCTGGTACATGATCGACGTCGAGTCGTACGAGCGCGCGGTCGAGCTCGCGGCCTACATCTCCTCCGAGCCCGGCCCGGGCGGGGTGCCGCTGTACGAGTGGATCGACGTCCACGAGGTCATGTCCGCGGCGTCCTCGGACGACTGACCCGGCGTGAGCGACGAGCCGCCGCGACGGCTGGACGAGGGCGCGCTGCGCGCCCTCGTCCCTCGGGTGCTCGCGAGCCTGGTCCGGCGGGGCGAGGACTTCGACGCCGCCGAGGACGCGCTGCAGGAGGCGCTGCTGGAGGCGCTGCGGGTGTGGCCCGAGCACCCGCCGCGCGAGCCGCGCGCGTGGCTGGCGACGGTCGCGACCCGGCGGCTCGTCGACGCCCGCCGCAGCGAGGCCGCCCGTCAGCGCCGCGAGGAGGCGACGTACGCCGAGCCGCGGCCCGCCGACACCGAGGAGGGCGACGACACCCTCTTCCTGCTCTTCTGCTGCTGCCACCCGGACCTCGCGCCCGCCTCCCAGGTGGCGCTGAGCCTGCGCGCCGTCGGCGGCCTCACCACGCGGGAGATCGCCGACGCCTTCTACGTGCCGGAGGCGACGATGGCGCAGCGGATCAGCCGGGCCAAGCGCGCCCTGCGGGGGCGCCGCCTGGACCAGCCCGGCGACCTCGCCGTCGTGCTGCGCGTGCTCTACCTCGTCTACACGGCCGGCCACGCGGGCCGGGTGGACCTGGCCGGCGAGGCGATCCGGCTCGCCCGCCAGCTCACCCTCGCCACCGAGGAACCGGAGGCGCGCGGGCTGCTCGCGCTGATGCTCCTCAACCACGCCCGCCGCCAGGCGCGACTCGATTCACAGGGTCGTATCGTCACGCTCGACCGACAGGACCGCGGCCTGTGGGACTCCCGCGAGATCGCCGAGGGTGTGCGCGTCCTGCAGTCGGCGCTGGTAGCTGGGCGCCCCGGCCGCTACCAGATCGAGGCCGCCATCGCCGCGCTGCACGACGACGCCCCCAGCGCCGAGGAGACCGACTGGCCGCAGATCCTCGCCTGGTACGACGACCTCGTCGCCCTCACCGACGACCCGGTGCGCCAGGACCCCGCAGCCGTGCTCGGGCGCGCGGTCGCGGTCGGCCACGTCCTGGGCGCCGCCGCCGGGCTGCGCGAGACCGACCGGCTGCGCGAGGTGCTCGGCGAGCGGCACCGGTGGCACGCCGTCCGCGGCCACCTGCACGAGCTCGGCGGCGACCTCCCTGCCGCCGCCGAGGCGTACGCGGATGCCGCCCGTCTGGCCACCGACGTCGCCGAGCGCGACCACCTCGTCCGTCAGGCCGCCCGCGCGCGGGCTGCCGAAGCAGCAACGTTGGCCTAGAGAGCCGCGGGTCGGGCTGCGACCCCAGTTCGGTCACATCGCGTCCGCGGCGCACCGGAACCCGATGTTGGACGAGCCGCTGTCCTCCGCCTGCGGGATGCGCGCGGACGGGCGGTAGCGGGCGCAGTAGTTCGGCGCGCAGAGGAATGACCCGCCCTTGAGGACCCGCAGCGCCCCGCCGACCCGGAACGGGTCTCCGGGAGGTGTCGATGGCCCCCTGGGGTTGACCCGCGCGCAGCACGGACTGGCGACGTGGTGACCCTCGTCATAGAAGTCCGCCGTCCACTCCCACACGTTGCCGATGAGGTCGACCACGCCGTGGGCGTCGGAAGCGAAGGTGCCGACGGCGGTGGTCCCGGGCGGCGTGACCGCCTCGGCGAGTGAGGGGAACCGTCCTGGCCAGACGTTCGCCGACGCCCGCACCGCGGTGGGGTTGGTCGGCCGCGCGCCGCCGGTGCGGCAGGCGTGCTCCCACTCCGCCTCCGTCGGGAGCCTCAGGCCGGCCCAGGCCGCGTAGGTGGTCGCGTCGCGGTGGGCGACGTGGACGGCCGGTTGGTCGAGGCGGTCGTCGATCGTGCTGCCCGGACCTTCCGGCGCGCACCAGCACGCGCCAGGCACGTAGTCCCACCACGCCAGAGACGCGAGGTCGACGTCGGGTGGCGGCAGGCGGAACACCGCCGAGCCGGCGACGAGCCGATCGTGCGGGACGCCGGGGTGGTCCTCCGCCCGCGGTTCTTCCTCGGCGACCGTCCGGTAGCCGGTGGCCTGCACGAAGGCACCGAACTCGGCGTTGGTGACCGGCGCGCGGCCCAGCCAGAAGCCGTCGACCGACACGCGGTGCTCCGGCGCCTCCTCGGGGTAGTGGCGGTCCGATCCCATGAGGCCATCGCCTCCGGGGATCCACACCACGCCGCCGCGAGGGCCGATGTCTACCATATGAACTCCGACGGTATGCATCACAACCGGCCACGTCAATCTGGTATTCTCTACGTATACCGAAACCCGGAGGTCTAGGAATGGCCGATGTCGTCGCGAACTCTCGGCACTCCCCCCCGCGCCGCGAGGAGGCGATCGCCGCGATCCGCTCCTGGATCGTCGATGGGCGGTTCCGCCCGGGCGAACCCCTCGTCGAGTCTGCCTTGGCAGGCGAGCTCGGGGTGTCGCGGGTGCCGGTGCGCGAGGCGCTGCAGACACTCGCCTCTGAAGGCTTCGTCGACATCACCCCCGGCCACACGGCGCGGGTCGCGTCGCCCACCGCGCGTGACCTGCTCGACTTGTTCGAGGTCCGCGCGGCACTGGAGCAGATGTCCTGCCGGTACGCCGCGGAGCGCCGCAGCGACGGCGACGTCGCACGGCTCCATCAGCTCGTCGATGAGGGCGTCGCCGCGATCGAGCAGGCCGACTGGGTCCACGCGGACAACGTCAACTACACCTTCCACCAGGCGATCGCGACGGTCTCGGGGAACCGCCACCTCTCCGAGCTGATCGTCGGGTACCGCCACAAGCTGTTCTGGCTCGTGCGCGGTACCGCGCGCGGCCGCGGGATGGAGGCGTGGGAGGAGCACCGGCGCATCGTGGAGCTGATCGCCGCCGGCGACGCCGAGCAGGCGGGCCGGGTGGGCTGGACCCACACCGAAGCGAGCAAGCATCTGTTCTTGTCCGAGCTCGCCGCCGGCCGCGGCGGTTTCCTGCGCTGACCAGGTCCCCGCGCCGCGGCCGGAGCCTTCACTGCCAGCGCAGCAGCCAGCCCTCGAGGCGCTCGAGCCCGGCGGCGATCAGCGTGGCTGCCCCCGCGAGCACGAAGAGGATCGCGAACACGCCGTCGATGCGCAGGTTGTTGGCCGAGCGCACGATCTCCAGGCCCAGTCCGGTGCGGGCGGCGACCATCTCGGACGCGACGACGCCCAGGAGCGCGTAGGTGATCGCCAGGCGCACGCCGGCGAAGATCGTGGGCACCGAGCCCGGGAGGACCACCTTCTGGAAGACCTCGCGCCGGGACAGGCCGAGCTGCCGGGCGACCACGAGGTGGTCGGGGTCGATGCCCTTGACGCCCGCGCGGGCGTTGAACAGCACGATGAACACGATGATGGACACCGCGACGCCGACCTTGGTCGTGAGCGTCAGGCCGAACCAGATGATGAACAGCGGCACCAGCGCGATGCGCGGCATGCTGTTGAGCGGGACGAGGAACGGGCCGAGGATCCGGTCGACGCGCGGGAAGGCGGCCAGGAGCAGGCCGATCAGGATCCCGATCGGCACGCCGATCGCCAGTGAGATCAGCACGGCCTGGGCGGTGGCCCAGCCCTGCGCAGCGAGCTGACCCGAGGTGGCGTACTCGCTCAGCGCTGCCCACACCTGGCTGGGGCGACCCGTGAACAGCGGGTTGACCCAGCCCTGGGCGGCCGCGAGCTCCCAGACGCCGAGCCAGACGACGAAGACGAGCAGCCGCCCGCCCCAGATGGCGGCCGGGTGATCGACCCAGCGTCGGCGCGCGGTGGGGTCGGGGATCTCGCCCGGCGAGCTCGCGGCGTCGGCCGGCACGGGGAAACCGCCGGTGGAGGCGTGGTCGGTCGTGACGGGGCTCATCTAGAGCTCCTCCTCGCGGGGCGCTGACGTCGCCTTCCAGCAGGCTGAAGAGCTCCTCGTGGAGGGTGCGGAAGCTCTCCGTGAACATGATCTGGCCGAGGTGGTCGGCTCGCGGCCGCTCGATGCTGCTCATCGTGTCGGATGCGATCCGCCCGGGCCGCGGGAGCATCACGATGACGCGGTCCGAGAGCAGGAGCGCCTCCTGCAGGTCGTGGGTGACGAACAGCACGGTCGGACGGGTGGCCTCGTCGGTCGCCTCCCAGATGCGGAGGAACTCGGCCTGCACGTGCAGCTTGCGTCCGTGCGTCGAGGGCCGCGAAGGGCTCGTCCATGAGCAGCACGGAGGGGTCCGGCGCCAGCGTGCGGGCGAGCGCGGCCCGCTGGCGCATGCCCTGCGACAGCTGCCGCGGGAAGGCCCGCTCGAAGCCGCCGAGGCCCACGAGCGCGAGCAGCTCGCTGGCCCGGGCGCGCCGTTCCTGGCGGGAGACGCCGCGGCTCTCCAGGCCGAGCTCGACGTTGTGAGCCGCCGTGCGCCACGGCAGCAGCGAGTCGCGCGCGAGCATGTAGCCGACCTCGGGCCGGCCGATCCGCGGTGGCTCGCCGTTGACGAGGAGCGTCCCGCGGGTCGGCTGGATCAGGCCGGCCGCGAGGTTCAGCAGCGTGGTCTTGCCGCAGCCGCTGGCCCCGACGAGGCTGACGAACTGGCCGACGGGGATCTCCAGGTCGACGCCGGCGAGCGCGTGGGTGCCCTCGCCCGGCTCACCGGAGCCGTCCCGGCGGGCCGGGTAGACCACCTGCGCGCCGCGGACCTCGAGGCCCAGCGCGCGGGGACGCTCGCCGTCGGACACCGCACCTCCCTGCTGTCCGCCTGCAGCTCGGCGGTCACGGCATCTTCCACCTTCCGGTCCTCGTCGCCGTCGCCGTCACGAAGCGCCCGACCAGAACAGCTGGTCGCAGCCGAGGTCGCCTGCGGTGCCGCCGCCGTACTCGTTGAAGACCGCGATCGCCTGCTCGAGGCGGTCGCAGTGCAGCTCGGGGTCGAAGAGGGGCAGGACGCCGTCGATCACCTCGGCGCGCACCGCGGGGTCGGCGAGGCCGTAGTCCTGCTCCAGCACCTGCTCGACGGTCTCGCGGTTCGCGTCATCCTGGAAGAACGCCATGGAGTCGCTGAGCGCACCGCAGATCGCGTTGGCCGTGTTCGGGTTGGCCTCCAGCCAGTCCCCCGACCCAATCCACCCGGTGATCATCTCGCCGGCCAGTGGGCCCTCCTCGGAGAACGGGAACAGCACCTCGACGTCGCCGCGCGCGACCAGCTGCTGCTCGATGAAGGGGTAGCCGAAGATGGCGTCGACCTGGTCGCCGTCCAGCGCCGCGATCGCCGCCGGCCCGACGCCGATCGGCGTGAGCGTCATGGCGTTGATGTCGGCGCCGGCCTCCGCGGCCAGGGCGCGCGCCCAGAACTCCTGCGTCGCGCCGAGCGCGGACAGTCCCAGGCGCTGGCCCTCGAGCGCCAGGATGACCTCCTCCCACGAAGCGCCGTCCGCGGTCGAGGGCAGGCCGGAGTCCGCCGGGGCCATCACGCTGGTCCAGTTGCTCGGCACGTTGCCGCAGAAGAACTGCAGGTTCGCGCCCTGCGACTGGGCCGTCGCCGCGAGCTGCGGCGCTTGCGAGAAGAACTGCACCGAGCCCGAGACGATCGAGGACAGCAACGCCGAGCCCTGGAGCGGGACGAACTCGACCGTCAGGCCGCGCTCTTCGAAGAACCCCTGCTGCGAAGCGATGATTGACGGGAGGTTGGATCCGGCCCCTTCCTGGATCCCCATCTGCACCACGGGCTGCTCCGGCGGGGCGGCCGCGGCCTCGGTGGCCTCCTCGGTCGCGGTCGCGGCGTCCATGGCCGTTGCGGCCTCACTCGCCGTCGGGGCCGACGTGGCCTCCTCGGTCGCAGCCGCCGCCGGCTCGGTCGCCTCCCCCGTCGCCGCGGCGGGCACCTCGGTCTCGGTCGCATCGTCGGTGGACGTCCCCGAGGAACATCCGGCGGCGAGCGCCACGAGCAGGAACAACGACATCCAGGTACGCACGGTCGGCTCTCTCTCCGTTGTTGGATTCAGACTGTATACTAACTGTCTCACGATTGGACGCCAGCAGTCAAGTCCCTCTGGGCGGTTCTTTCGCCAGCTGGTCGTCGCGTTGGCGTCGACCGCCCGCGCTACTCGAGGGCGGTGCCCATGGCGCGGGCCTCGGCCAGGAGCACCTCGGCGGCGTCGGGAGCCGGCTCGCCGGGCGTGTAGACCACGGCGCTGAGCTGGCCGGTGAAGGGGAAGCACCCGTGGCGCTGGAAGAGCTCCCACGACACGGGCGACCGCCGGTCGATGCCGATGTCCAGGCCCTCGAAGGGAATGAAGCCAGAGAGCTGCGGCAGCCCCTCGGCCTTGCCGACGACCTCCCCGTCAACCGTGATCCGCACGTTCCAGACGCGGCCGCCCGGCGCGGTGACGTCCAGGACGACGCTGCGCTGGGCCCCGCCAGCGGCATGGCTGGCAGCGGGAAGAGGTCACCGCTGGCGTTCAGCAGGAACTGGAGCGCGCCGTCCTCCACGTAGAGGACGTAGCCCGCTTCCACCCCGCCGTGGGCAAACAGGACGCCCTCGTCACCGGGTCGGTACGCCCAGTCGACCGCCAGCTGGAACGAGCGTCCGGCGATGAGCTGGCTGGAGCGGTAGCGATCGAGCGTGGGAGTCCCGGGCAGGAACCTCACCGGCGCGCTGAGGACCGCTTCCCACCCGGGCCGGATGAGTGCGTGGATGCCGTCGCCCTCGTAGAGCGGGAAGACCCGGTTGGCCCAGGCGGCCTCTTCCCAGCGCTGCGCCAGCTCCTCGACGCGCTCGGGGTGCTGCGCCGCGAGGTCGTCGATCTGGGTCGGGTCCGTGGTGACGTCGTAGAGCTGCCACCGCTCCTCGCTGAACGGCGTGGACGGGATGCGGTAGGTGATCGCCTCCCAGCCGTCCTGGTAGAACGCGCGGTTGCCGACGCACTCGTAGTACTGCTCGGTGTGCGCGGAGGGCGCGTCGGGATCCTCCAGCATCGGAGCGAACGAGACCCCGTGGACCGGCTCTGCGGGGCGGCCATCGCGTTCCGCCGGCACCGTCAGCCCGATGAGGTCGACCAGGGTCGGCAGGACGTCGGTGACGTGGGCGTACTGGCGCTTCACGATCGCGCCGCCGTCGGGGATGCGTTGCGGCCACGAGACCACCAGCGGCACCTGGTGACCCCCACGGAACGTCGTGGTCTTGTAGAGCCGGAACGGTGTGTTGCACGCCATCGCCCACCCGCGCGGGTAGTGCGGCCAGGTGCTGGGGCCGCCGATGTCGTCGAGCACCGCGAGATCCTTGGCGAGGATGTCGGCGGTCTGCACGGTCTTGCCGGGCTCCGCCGTCTGGCCGCGCCGGTAGTGGCTGCCGCCCTGGGCGTTGCCCTCGCGCGAGGCACCGTTGTCACTGGTGAGGAGGAACACGGTGTTGTCGAGCTCTCCGAGGGCAGCGAGGCACTCCACGAGCCGCCCGACGCTCTGGTCGACGTTGTCGACCATCCCGGCGTAGACCTCCATGTAGCGGGCGAAGAGTGGCTTCAGCTCGTCGGGGAGGTCGTCCCAGGCCTCGACGTCCTCGTGCTGCTCGGCGTTGCGGGCCGGCAGCCGCGTGCCGGGCGCGACGAGCCCCAGCTCCACCTGGCGGGCCAGCCGCTCCTCGCGCAGGCGGTCCCACCCGCCGTTGTAGCGGCCGCGGTAGCGCTCGATGTCCTCGCGCTTGGCGAGCAGCGGCGCATGCACCGCACCGTGGGCGAAGTACATGAAGAACGGCTTGCGGGGGTTCGCCGCCTTGACGCCCTTGATCATCCGCACGGCGCGGTCGGTGAGGTCGTCGGTGAGGTAGTAGCCCTCGGGGTACTCGTCGACGTGCACGACGCTGTTGCCGTCGAGGAGCCGGTGCGGCTGGTGCAGGTTGGTCATCGGGTCCAGGAACCCGTAGAACTCGTCGAACCCCCGCTGCAGCGGCCAGGAGCCGTGGTCCCCGGCCTCCGAGATGTCGGAGTCCTTGCTCAGGTGCCATTTCCCGAGCATCAGCGTGCTGTAGCCGTTGTCCCGGAAGATCTCGGCCAACGTCGGCTGGTTGCGCGGCAGCTCTGACACGTAGCCGGGAAAGCCCGGGTCGACGTTGGAGACGAAGCCCACGCCCGCCGCGTGCGAGTTGAGGCCCGTCAGCAGCGCCGCGCGCGTCGGCGAGCACAGCGGCGTCACGTGGAAGTTCGCGTACCGCACCCCACGGGCCGCGAGCGCGTCGATGTTCGGCGTGCGGATCTCCGACCCGTAGCAACCCAGGTCGGAGTAGCCGAGATCATCGACGAGGACCACCACGACGTTGGGCGCGCCCTCCGGCGCCTCGACCCGCGGCGGCCACCACGGCTCAGAGGAACGGAAGGTCCGACCCACCCTCCCGCCGAACCCCTCATACGCCGGATGCGAACCGCCTTCGGGCTGCGACATGGTCTTCCTACTCCAAGAGCTCACGGTGCCGGATCTTCCTGGGACTCGCGCGCACGGATCTCTCACTCAAGTCGTACTCCGCAAGTACTCCGAATGTATACGATCTGCAGGCAGTAGGCAAGCCCGGGCCCCCCGGAGAAACGGTGGCTCACGGCTGGAGGCGGCGACCATGACGGGTTGCGGCGTCAGCAGGCGAAGTAGCTGGTGGTTGCGATCGTCCCGTCCCGCCCACCGTGTCCTCTCACCGCGCCGCCGGTGACGCCTGTCGGTCGAGGAAGCCCGCCAGCTCGCGAACGAGATCGCGGGCGTCGTCAGCGGCGCCGTGGATGAAGCTCGACTTCCGCCGGCGCAGAAAGGGCAGGCCGATCACGTACATGCCTGGTGACGCCACGACGCCGCCGTCGTGGCGGATCAGCCCCTTGCGGTCGAGGACCGGCACGTCGAGCCAGGAGTAGTCCGGGCGGAAGCCGGTCGCCCAGATGACCGTCCGGATCTCGCCGCTAGCCAGATCCATGTCGAGGGGCGGCGACGGTGGGACGGTCGTCGCCGGCAGCCGGTACGGCTCGGGTAGTTCGTCGTCGATGCCATTGGCGCTGGCCCACTCGTCGACGGTGTCGAGGAGGCGGCCGAGCTTGAGGTCGGCGAGCGCACACACGTTGCGCAGCGAGCCCGAGAACTGCGCGTGACCGTGGTTGATGCCGGCGAGGCGGCCGACGAGCCGCACGCCGATGCCGAAGAGCGCGTTGAGGTCGACGGTCGCCTTGTCGGCCGAGCCGACGAGCTGCATCGACGGGACCCGGCGCGCCCGCCCGATGTCGTCGACCTCGTCGTAGCGCTCGTCGAGGACGCCGGCCGCCTGCATCCACCAGTGGATGTCCATGCCCCGGTAGGTCCGAGGCCCGCGGACGTGCTCGCCCACCGCCAAGGTGACCGGCCGACCGGACTGCTGGATCTCGTGGGCGATCTGGACGCCGGTGGCCGACGCACCGACGACGAGCACGCCACCCTCGGCCAGCTGGGCCGGGCCGCGGTACTCCATGGGCGTGAGCGTCGTCACCGCGAGCGGTACCTCGCCTGCGAACCCGGGCACGGACGCCCGGTTGAACGCGCCGGTCGCGAGGACCACGGTGCGGCACTCCCACTCACCCTGGTCCGCCCTCACGCGGTACCCGCCGTCTGTGTGACGCACTGATGTGACTGTCGTGCCCGCCTCCACGGGCGCGGCGATCGCCCGCGCGTACCGGGTGAGGAAGGAGACGACTTCGGGCGTCGTCATGAAGCCGTCGGGGTCGTCGCCGTCGTAGGCGGAGCCGGGCAGCTGGCACTGCCAGTTCGGGGTCAACAACCGAAGCGAGTCCCAGCGTTCGGTGCTCCACGAGTTGGCCACCTCACGCCGCTCGAGGACCACGTGGTCGATCGAGCGGTCGGTGAGGCAGCGGCTCAGCGCGAGTCCGCTCTGACCCGCGCCGATGACCACCGTCGTGGTGCGCATGGGACGCGCTTCGGTTTGGCTCGACGGAGCCGAGTCAGCGGACCTCGACGGTCACGTTGGTGGGGTTGGTGATGATGTCGTAGACCGCCGAGCGCTTCTGCGACTGCGCGACCACGGCGCGGATCTCGTCGGGTGACGCGTCGGCGTCGATGTCGTAGGTGACCTTGATCGCGCCGAAGCCGTTGCGCACGTCGCTGTCGATGCCGAGGATGCCTTGGACGTCCATGTCGCCCTCGAGCGTCGCGGTGACGCGGTGGAGCTGGATCTGCCGGTTCTGCGCGACCGCGGCCACGCCTGCTGTCAGGCAGCCGGCGAGGGCCACGAGCACGTACTCGACCGGGGCGGCGCCGTTGTCCTCGGAGGCGAAGATCTCGGGGTGGTCGACGTCGAAGGCGTAGCGGGTCCGGTGGCGCTGCTCCTCGCCGAGTCCGAAGAAGCCCTCGACATCTGACCGGCTGTGGGTCCCGTGCTGCCACTCGCAGGTCGCCCGCCACCGGAAGGCGGCCGCCTCGGGCGCCGCGGTGAGCGCCTCGCGGGCACCGAGCAGTGCTTCGACATTGACACCGTTGTCGACTGGGGTTTGGATCGTGGTCATCGCTGTGTTCTCCTCGTGTTGATGTGTGCGGTGCTGGGGTTGTCGGTCTGAGGACCGTCGTTCGGTGTTACGGATTCGCGGACAGATGGCGGTGGGGTCAGAGCAGCTCGGCGATGCGCGCCGCGGCGCGCGTCGCCCCGTCGGTCTCCACCGGTCGGTAGGCGACGGGACGGCCGATCTCCTCGGCGATGGCGGCGGCGATGAGTTCGGGCGTCGACTCGTCGAAGTCCATGCGCCGTCCGGCCCCGTACCGCTCGAGGCGGTGGCGGACGTGGAAGTTCTGCTCGAAGTGGTGCCGGAGCGGGAAGTACAGGAAGGGCCGGCTGTTGGCGGTGAGCTCCATCGTCGTGGTCAGGCCACCCTGGACGACGGCGAGATCGCACGCCGCCAGGTGCCGGTAGAGGTGGTGGACGTAGGCGCGCACCTCGAGCCCGTCGTGCTGTGGCAGCGATGCCGGATCGATCCGGGGTCCGGCGACCACGACCATCCGCAGGCCCGGCACCTGCGCCTTGGCCTCCGGGTAAGCGGCGATCACCCTGCGGAGCAGGTGGCCGCCGACGCCGGAGCCGCCTACCGTGACGATGCAGACCTGCTCGTCGGGGTGATAGCCGAGCTCCGTCCGCAGCGCCTCCCGATCGGCGAACGCGGCGGGGTCGAACCCGGTGATGTAGCCCGCGAAGTCGAAATGCTCTTCGGTCCAGTCCCGGATCAGCGGCAGCTCGGGGCCGAAGGCAGCCGGCATGATGTCGTCGGCGCTACCTACGTAGATGGCGCGGTCGCGAAGCCGCGGGTACCTGGCGATGTGCTCGATCATCTCGGCGTTGTAGTCAGCGGTGAGGAAGGCCTCGCGCTCCTCGCCATCGGGCATCGGGAGCCAGCCGACGAAGTCGGTGAGCCAGCAGTAGGCGGCCCGCTTCTGCTCGGGGTTCTCGTGCAGGTAGTAGTCGAGCTCCCAGGCCTCGTCGCCGATCCAGAGGTCGTAGTGCTCGTCGCTGACGAGGTCGTCGAACACCATGAAGTTGGCGACGAGGATCTCGTCCATCCGTCGCCACGCCTGGAAGCAGTGCAGGTCGTGCTCGGCCGACTCCGACTCGATGTGGCGCGACTCGTTGGCAAGGTACGCGCTGGCCGGGTGGATGCGCTCACCGTTCGCCTCGAGCACCGCGGTGACGGGATGCTGAGCGAGCCAGTCGATCTGGAGATCGGGATGCAGGCGACGAAGCTCGTCGGCGATCGCCACATCCCGCTGCGCGTGGCCCAGCCCGATCGGCGAGGAGATGTAGAGCGCGCGCTTCTGGCGGGACTTGCCGCGAGTCCAGCGCCGCGCCTTCGGCGTCACCGCACGGAGCGAGTCGCAGAACTGTCGGACCAGAAGGTTGACCTGGACCGGGTCGCGGGCGTGGGGAAGGTGGCCGGCGCCCTCGAGGGCGACGAGTGTGCCGTTCGTGCGGTCCGCCAGCTCGACCGCCCAGGCGTGGGGGCTGATGCGGTCGTCGTCGCCGGAGATCACCAGCACCGGGCAGGCCACGTTCTCGCACAGTGCCCCGAGCAGCTGCTGGACCGTCTCGGGAGGGCCGACTGCGTTCATGGCCTCGACGGTCAGGATCAGCGTGTCCGGAGTCGTGTCCAGGCCCCATTCCGTGCAGTCCTCGATCTGCTTGGTGGAGTGCGGCTCGGGCAGGGCCGTAGACCAGAAGAACTCGAGGAAGCTCGCGGTAGTCCCGCGTCCAGTAGTGGCGGTTGTACTTGGCCCATCCCTCGTCGGTGTCGAGGACGTCGTCGAAGCCGAAGCGGGCGCGCTCCAGATGCGCCGGGCCCGAACGGGGTGGCAGGGCAGATGAAGACGGCGCCCGCGACCCGTTCAGGGTGGCCCGCCGCCACGAGGAGCGCCCAGTTGGCGCCGAGCGGACAGCGACACCAGGATCGCCCGGTCGACGCCGACCGCGTCCATCACCGCCACCGCGTCGTCGGCGAAGGCGATCGGTGAGTACGACGCCGCCGTCGTCGGCGCGTCCGAGCGGCCGTTGCCGCGCCCGTCGAAGGTCACGACGCGGAAGTGGCGGCTGAGGTAGGGCACTTGGGCCTTCCAGTGCCGCGAGTGGATGATCGACCAGGGCGGCAGGAGGAGGATCGTCGGCTCGCCGTCACCGAAGACCTCGTAGAACAACTTCACCCCGTCACGCTCGACGTAGCCGTCGTGGTCAGGTTCGCACGCCCTCATCCCGCGCCTCCCTTCGTCGCCTCGAGCGTCTGGAGCCACGAGTCGATGACCCGCAGCAGCTGCCGGTGGCCCTGGGACACGCCCGAAAGACGCTCGAGCATGATCCCCTCGTTGAACGTCATGACCAGTGAGACGACGGCGCTCACCGGTACCTGGGTCCGATCGAGCCCGTACTCCTCGTAGGCGGCAGCGGAACGCGTCGGTGAGCACGGCGCGCCACTGCGCGTTGACCGTCGCCACCCGCTCGCGCATCTCGGGGTGGTTCCAGGCCATCGCTTGGAGCTCGAACCAGATCTTGGGGTAGCCGGCCTCCAGGTCCTCCTCGAGGAATCGCATCGCACGTGCGCCACTTCTGGATGAAGGGCACGTCGGCCGCGTACATCTCCTGCTGGCGTTCGATGAGCCGACCCGTGAACCGCTCCAGCACCCGGAGGAACAGCTCCTCCATCGAGCCGAAGTAGTAGTGAACGAGGCCGTGGTTGGCGCCGGCTTCCTCGGCGAGGCGCCGCACGCTCACCCCTGCGTATCCGGCGCTCACGAGAAGGCGCTCGGCTGCGTCGAGGAACGCCTCCTCGGTCTCGGTTCGCGCAGCAGAGAACGCCACGAGCTCCCTCCGATCGCCTGCTTGGTCGCTCTGACTTAGACGACTGACTAAGTAGGTTGACTAAACCACGGCGAGCGGACGATGTCAATGGCTAGTCCGCTGCGAGTCCGGACAGCCGCCGTAGGCAGCGCGGGGGGGGGCTTTCGAGGGCGTCAGGGGCGCCGGCCGCCCCCCGTGCGTGGGCAAGAGCGTCAGCCGCAGCTCGACTGGTCGAGTGCGTCGAGTTCGAGCGCGGCTGGGTGGCGCACGATGTTGCCGGAGCCAACCAGCACGAGGTCGACCTCGTCGCAGCCGCTCACCAGCGCCGCGGTGGGCTCGGGCACCACGTCACCGTTGACCACCAGCAGCGGCGCGCCGGTGTCGGCCGCCATCCCGCCGACGGCCAGCCCAAAGGCCCAGCCGTCTTCGTGGAAGCCGTCGATGATCGCGAAGCGGCGCATCCCGGCGGTCGGCGCGCCCCACAGCTGGGTGGCGATCGCCGCCGCGGTGGCGGCCCGTTCGCCCCCGGCGACGCGCAGCGGGTCCGGCACGGCGTCCTCGACGGCCTGCGACAGCGCGGCGGTGCCGCCGAACAGCACCGTGCGGGACGGCTGGTCCGCTGCCAGCCAGGCAGCCACCGCGGGATGCAAGGCGGCCGTGTCGGTCACCAGGATCGGCGCCCCGGCCGCCGCGGCCCAGCCGCCGCCCGTGACCGAGTCGGCCCAGCCGGCAGTCGGGTTGTCCGCGACCCCGGCGGCGCGGGCCAGGGCCACCGCCGACTGGCCGGGCACGAGCTGGCGGACCCGGTCGGCGACCGCGATCGCCGTCTCCACCCGCGAGGGACCCGCAAGGCGGTCCACGACGAAGCCGGCGCCGACCAGCTCGTCCTCGACCGCCTGGGACACCGCCGCCGTGCCTCCGAGCACGTGCACCGTCCCTCCAGGCGCCAGGACGCGCTCGATCTCCAGGCGGGTGCCCTCGTGCAACAGGCCGCGTGGGGGTGAACAGGAGCGGCCCGTCGAAGCTCAGGGTCGCACCGGCCAGCGAGTCGGGGAAGTCGTCGTCGCGCGACAGCACGACCCGTGCGGCGCCCCGGTCGGCGAAGCGGCTGCGGCTGATCGCCAGTGCGATCGCGATCGGGTCGCTGACGTTGAGCCGCTCGGTGGTGGCGGCGACGCCGTCGAACGCGCCGCTGGGCTCGGTCGGGTCGGGCAGCGGCTCGGTCGGCCCGGGCAGCGGCTCGGTCGGCCCGGGCACCGGCTCGGTCGGCTCGGGGCCTGGGTCGACGGGCGCGCCGAAGTCCGCGGCGCTCCAGTCGGGGTCCGATCCGCCCGGGACGACCAGCTCCGCCGCCGCGAGCGCGCCGTCGCACCCGCCGTCGAAGCCCGACGCGACGTAGATGCCGTCCGGCAGGCGGCCGTCCGCCGGGTCCGCGTCGTACTCGTAGACCAGCGCCGAGCCGTCTGGCGACCACTCCGGGTTCTGGAACTCGAACGTGCCGGAGCCCTGCGGCTCCGGGCCGACGAGCTCGCAGGCGAACGTTGGGCCCGCCGGGGCGGGGGCGGGCATGTCGAACACCCACAGCCGCGCGCCCACGGGGGCACCGTCGTAGCCCTTCACGCTGACCGCGACGCGGTCCTGCGCGGTGGTCACATCCGCGAAGATCGGAAAGCACAAGCCGTAGTCCTCCGCGCTGCTCACGGCGGACTCGCAGGGTCGGAACCACTCCTGGGGCGCAGCGTCGCCCGGCGCGTACGTCATGACGGTGGGGACGTACGCATCGTCGTAGGACGTCATCAACGTCCGGTCGGTGGAGAAGCTGGCGTACCCCTCGTCGAAGGCCCGGCTCGCGATCGCGGTCGCGTCCCGCCCGTCGGAGTACCCGAACTCCACAGCGGTGGTCACGATCACCGTCGGATTGCCGTCGGGGTCGGGCCCGGAGTCGAAGCTGCCGTAGTGCGTGTAGACGAAGATGTCGCCGTCGGCACGCACGTCGAGGTCGACGAGGTTGCCCGCACCGGGCGGCCGGAACGGTGCGCCGAGGAGCGTGCCGTTGGAATCCATGCGCACGACGTCGCCCCCTTCGCCGCCGGCAACCGCGAGGATCCGGCCGCTGTCGTCCTGCGTCGGGGCGAGGTACGGAGCGTGGCG
Source organism: Euzebyaceae bacterium (assembly GCA_963829805.1). Taxonomy (GTDB): domain Bacteria; phylum Actinomycetota; class Nitriliruptoria; order Euzebyales; family Egibacteraceae; genus CAWHJR01. Next base: position 3,165,935 of record CAWHJR010000002.1, on the reverse strand, counting down.
GGTGCCGTCGGTGGTGACCGCCCGGGCCGAGTCCGGGTCGCCGGCGCGCATCACCCAGACGTTGTGGTCCTTGATGAAGACGATGCTCCCGGTCACCGCGGCCGAGGCCGGGGCGACGGCGATCAGCAGCCCTGCCAGCACCGCGGCGACCAGCGTCGCTGCACCGGTCCGCCGCAAGGTCGAGGCGAGCTCTTGCATGGTGGGTTCCTCCCGCGTCGTAGCTCCTCGGCGTCTCCCGGTCCCGGGCGCCGTGCCAGCGATGCTGCAGAGAGGTGCTGCAAGAACGCTGCAGGATCGCTGCGGGAGTGGCCGGCGGTGGGGCGACGCCCGCGAGAGGACCGGGGTTACCGGTTCTCGGCAGCCGTGGTGGCGAGCGCCTCGAGCGACGTGGCGAGCGCCTCATCGGTCATGGTCTGTCCCGCCCCCCAGGCCGCCTCGAACGCTGCGGCGGGCAGCTCGCGACGGGCAAGCGCGAGATGGCGGTCGTAGCAGTCCTGGTCGGCGCCACGCTCGGGGACGATCCCGGCGCGGTCGAGCACAGCCGTGCCGGCTGCGAACAGGCGCACGGCGCGCTCGGGTTCACCGCTCATCTGCGCCACGGCAGCGAGCCCACAAAGGCAATCGGCGTAGTGCGTGATCTGACCGCTGTCGCGCGCGATCGCCAGCGCCTCGGCGAACCGTTCTGCTGCCAGCGCCGGCTCCGCGGCGCCCAGGGCGACGACGCCGGCGAGGGGCAGCGCGAAGGTCAGCGCACTCGACGAGCCGGACGCCCGCGCCGCCGCGACGGACTCCGCCGCCAGGGCCGCACTGCGCTCGGGGTGACCCGTCACCTGCAGCATGAGGGCGAGCTGCACCGAGGTCGCGGAGACCTCCGCCGGGCTGCCGACCCGGCGTGCGGCCGCGAGCGCCTCGTCGTAGAGCGCTCCTGCGCGGGTGTGGTCGCTCTGAGCTTCGGCGATCGCGCCGAGGTTTGCGGTGATCCGCACCGCCATGAGGTGGTCGCCGCTGCGCCGCGTCAGCTCCAGGCTTTGTTCGAGCAGGGCCGCCGCGGCGGCCGGGTCGTGGGCGTTCACGATCGCCGCCCGTCCGTAGAGGCAGCGGGCCTGCCCCCCCGGGACGTCGTGGGCCGCCCACAGAAGACGTGACTGCTCGTAGCGGGTCACGGCGTGGTCGTAGTCGCCCTGGTTGGCCGCGAGGACGGCGTCCGCGAGGAGCACCTCCGCGCGCAGCAGCGGCGACAGCGAGTCAACGTGCTCGAGCACCCGGCCCGTCCAGTGCCGGCCGACGCTGAAGCGGCCGCTGCTGAACCACCAGCGGTACGCCGCGGCCGCCAGCAGACCAGCGAGCTCGATCTCCCCTTCCGCCACGGCCCAGCGCAGCCCCTCGTGGACGTTGTCCGCCTCCGCGTCGAGGTGCTCGAGCCGCCGGTCGTCGGCGAACCCGGGGGGCGGCTTGCCGACCCGGGCGAGCGTCAGCATGTGCTCGGCGTGGCACCGGTGCGCCGCTCGCGCCTCGTCGCGCTCATGCAGCCGCTCCAGGGCGTACTCGCGGATGGTCTCGAGCATCCGGAAGCGCGGTGTGACGCCGACGGCCTCCGTGCGCACCAACCCGGTGTCCACCAGCGCGGTGAGCGCCTCCAGCACTCCCCCGGCGGCGCCGTCGTCGCCGCCGACCGCCTCGACCGATGCGAGCGTCGCGCCGCCACCGAACACCGCCATGCGGACGAAGAGGCGCCGGGCAGCTGGGCCGAGGAGGTCGAAGCTCCAGTCCAGCGTCGCCCGCAGCGTCCGTTGGCGCCGGGGTACGTCATGAGCTGCCGCGGAGAGGTCCAGGCGCCGCGTGAGCCGGTCGAGGAGTGCCTGCGGTGGCAGCACCGCGGCGTGGCTGGCGGCGAGCTCGAGCGCGAGCGGGAGGCCATCCAGCCGTTCGCACAGCCGCGCGACCGCTGCGCCGGCAGCCCCGTCGACCACGAGGTCGGGGTGCACCGCGCGGGCGCGATCCAAGTACAGCTCGGCTGCCTCGCTGGTGGCATGGCCTGCGCGGTCCTGGCCGCGAGCCGACAGCGTCAGCGGGGGCACCGGCACGCGGCGCTCGCCGGCGGCCTTCAGCGGGACCCTGCTCGTCGTGAGCACCCGCAGCGCCGGGCAGGCGCCGAGCAGCTCCACCACCACGCCGGCCGCGGCCGTGACCTGCTCGAGGTTGTCGAGCACGAGCAGCATGCGCCGATCGCCGATGTGGCCGCGCAGGCTCGCCAGCGGCGACGCGCCCGCCTCCTCGGCCACGTCGAGCACGCGGGCGATCGCTGGGAGCACGAGCGACGCTTCGGAGACGCCCGCCAGCGGGACGAACGCGACCTCGTCGACGTGCAGGTCGGCTGCGCGGTCGGCCACCGCCACCGCCAAGCGCGTCTTGCCCACCCCGCCGGTCCCCGTCAGCGTGACCAACCGGTGCTCGGTCAGCGTCCGCATCACACGGTCGAGCTCGTGTGCCCGGCCCACGAAGCTCGTGAGCACCATCGGCAGGTTCACCGCACGCACGGCTCGCGCCGCGGGTGCGGGCGCGGCCGGCGCGTCGAGCGAGGGATCTTGGCGCAGGATCGCCTGCTGCAGCCGGGCAACGTCGTGGCCGGGCTCCAAGCCGAGCTCCTCGCCGAGCGTGCGCCGCAGCCGGTCGTAGGCCACGAGCGCGTCGGCCTGTCGGCCTGAGCGATACAGCGCGAGCATCAGCTGCGCCCAGCGTTGCTCGCGCAACGGCTCGGCGTCGGCCTGGGCCTCCAAGTCGGCGAGGAGCTCGGCGTGTCGTCCCAGGGCCAGCGCCGCCTCCATGCGCCGCTCGACGGCGCTGCGGCGCAGCTCCTCCAACCGGATCGCGGGCGCCTGGGACCAGCGCTCGGCGGCGAAGTCCGCCAGCGCTGCTCCGCGCCACTCGGCCAGTCCACGGTCGTAGGCGGCGAGGGCCGTCTCCCAGGCGCGCGCGGCGAGGGCGCGATCGCCCCCGGTCACCGCGCTCTCGAAGCGATCGACGTCGAGCTGCTCTGGCGCGACACGGAGCAGGTAGCCCGCCGCGTCGGTGAGCAGGAGGCGCTCACCGCCGTCCCGCTCGAGGACCCGACGCAGCGCGGCGACGTGGCTGTGCAGCGTTGCCTTGGGATTGCCAGGCGGCCGCTCGCCCCAGAGGTCTTCGACGAGCTGTTCGGGGGTGACGACGTGGTTGGCGCGGAGGAGCAGGATCGCGAGGAGCGCGCGCTTCGTGCCGCGCCCGAGTGCCACTGGCCGGCCGCCGTCGACCACGGTCAGGGGTCCCAGTAGCCGAAACTCCACCCTGCTGCTCCCCACGCGAACCGCCAACGATCAGCGTACTTGAGCAGGTAAAACCATCCGCATGGCCGAGTTCATCGACGACGACCTGCACGGGTCGCGGTTCCTGCGCGTCGACCTTTCCGGCACCCGCCTGCACGACGTCGACCTCCGGGGCATGAAGCTCACGGACGGCTGGGTCGACGACGTGTCGATCTCGGGCTACATCGGCACCCTCACGGTGAACGACGTGGAGGTCGGCGCCTACGTGCGGGCCCAGCTGGACGAGCGCCACCCGCAGCGTCGGTTGCTGAAGCCCACCGACGGCGACGGCCTCCGGGTGGCCTGGACGATGATCGAGGAGCGGGCGGCGGCCACGTCGGCTCGGGCCCGGGCGCTACCCGCCGGCGCGGTCGACGAGTCCGTCGACGGCGAGTTCTCCTACGTGCAGACGTTGCGGCACCTGGTGCACGCCACGGACCTCTGGATCACCGGCCCGGTGCTGGCCGAACCCGAGCCCTTCCACCCGTTGGGCTATCCCAGCGGCGATCCCGAGGCGGGCCGTCGCCACGGCCTGGACATCGATGCCCGCCCGTCCCTCGACGAGGTCCTGGCGGTGCGCCGGGGCCGGATGGACCGGGTGGCCGAGCTGGTGCGCAGCGCGACGCCCGAGGAGCTGGCCCGCACCGTCGCCGACCGCTACGGCGGCGAGACGACGGTCCTGCGCTGCCTCCACGTCGTCCTCGACGAGGAGTGGGAGCACCACCAGTACGCCAACCGCGACCTCGACGTCCTCGCCGGCGGCGAGCGTCCGCGCCCATAGCGTCACGGGCCGGGGGCGTCCGCTGGGTCGCCGACGGGTCCGGGGCAGGTCGCTGAGGCTTCCCACGCGGGGCGCCACTCGAAGTGCCACCACTCCCAGGCGAGGGTGCGGCAAAGCCCGAACCTGGCGCCTTCGCCGTCGAGCCACTCGGCGGCGGGCCGGTCGCCCACGTCGACGGCGAGACCCCGGACGTGCATCGACCTGTTAGGTGGGAACACCCACCGCAGAGCCTCCGTGGGGCCGTACTCGGCGATCGCGTCGGCGAGGAGCGCCTCCTGCTCCGCGGCGGTCCGGAAGCCGGACGTCACGGACAGGTCGTGCCCCGCCCGGCGTGCGGCGGTGACGGCTGCCTCGAGCGCGGCGGCGAGCCCGGCGTCGAGGCCGCTGGGCGGCGCGGCGGGGGGCGGGGCCGTCAGGGGCGGGGCGGCGGGCGCCTCCCCACCGCTGGCGGCGGCGCGGGGCCAGGCCATGGAACCGGTGATGAGGACGGCGGCGACGGCGAGGAGCAGGGTGACGGCTACGGCGGGACGAGACTGCATGAGGTGAACAGTGCGGTGACACCCACGGGCGCACATCGGCCGCCGGTCGAGCGCTTCCTCCGCCGAAGGTCGGGAGTCATGGCAGCGCGATCCGCCCTTCGGCCGATGCGGCAGCGGGGGGTCGCACCGGTACTGTCGCCACTCGTGATGACTCGCTGGCGGCGGCAACCGCCGCTCGTCCAGGACGCCTGCCTCGCGGCGCTCCTCGGCTTGGCCTGGTTCGGGTTCTCCGCCTACTGGGAGAGCAGGGGCTGGTCCCCGGCGAACGAAGCTGCCTACGACGTTGCCGGTGCGATGTCGGTGCTCGCCCTCGCCGCCCGCCGGGTCGCGCCGCCCGTCCTGCTCGCCGCCGGGGTGCTCGCCTACCCGTGGCTCTACCAGCAGCCCCTGCAGACCGAGTTCCACCTGCTCCCGGTGCTCCTGGTGGGCTACGCCGCGGCTCGGCGCCCACCGGTGTGGGCGGCCGTCACCGCCGTCGCCGCCCTGGTTGCCGGGTTCCTGCTGTCCTCCGGGGTCCTCCACGGCGACGCCCTCGGGGCGCCCGAGCTGTTGGGCATCAGCGGCGGGATGCCGGTCCCCGGCGGGAGCGGGACGCCGGTCCTCGACTGGTCCCGCATCCTCTTCGACGAGTTCGCCGTGGCCGGCGTGATCGTGCTCGGATGGGTCACCGCGACCCTCGCGGCCCGCAACGACGAGCTCGAACGGCTCCGCCACGTCGAGGCCGACCGCGCGGTCGCGGTGGAGCGCACGCGCATCGCCCGCGAGCTCCACGACGACGTCGCCCACCACCTCACCGCCCTGGTCGTCCAGGCCCAGGCCGCCGAGCGGATCGCCGGCTCCCGTCCCGAGGTCGCAGTCGAGAGCGTCGGCTGGATCGCTGAGACCGCCCGGTCGGCTCTCACCTCCATGCGCCGCACCGTGACAGTGCTGCGCGAAGGCGAGGGACCGGCCACGCTGTCGCCGAACCCGTCGCTCGGCGACCTGGCAGCGATCGTCGGGCGCGTTGAGCAGGCCGGGCTCGACGTGCGGGTCGAGGTGGACGAGGCCCTGCCGCCTCTGGAGCCACAGGTGCGGCACGCCGTCGTCCGGGTCGTGCAGGAGTCGCTGACCAACGTGCTGCGCCACGCCGGCGCGCGGGTGGCCGTCGTCTCCCTGCAGCCGCTCGAGCACGGGATCACCGTCACGGTTGAAGACGACGGGGCGGGCCCCGACCCCGAGCAGGTCCGCGCGGGCGGCGGCCACGGGCTCCTCGGGATGCGGGAGCGCGCCACGAGCTGCGGCGGTCGCTTCGGCATCGACCGCAGCGCCCTCGGCGGCTGGCGGGTCAGGGCCTGGTTCCCGGGAGCGGTCGTGGCCGCGCCGTGACCGGCCCGGTGCGCGTCGTCGTCGTCGACGACCAGGCCGTCATCCGCGGTGGCCTGCGGCTCATCGTCGACCACGAGCCCGACCTCACCGTGGTGGGCGAGGCCGGTGACGGCGACGAGGCCGTGCGGGTGGTGGCGGCCGCCTCGCCGCAGGTCGTGCTGATGGACATCCGCATGCCGGGCACCGACGGCATCGAGGCGACGCGGCGCATCCTCGACGCCGGCGGTGACGATGCCCCCAGCGTGCTCGTGCTCACGACCTTCCAGGACGATGACTACGTCTTCGGGGCCCTGCGCGCCGGAGCCAGCGGGTTCCTGCTCAAGGACGCCACGCCGGACGTGCTCGTCGCCGCCATCCGGGCCGTGGCCGCGGGCGACGCCCTCGTCGATCCGGCTGTCACGGGGCGGTTGCTGCAGCGCTGGTCCGAGCTGGAGGGCCGCCTGTCACCGCCTGGCGACCTGCCGGCTCCGGTCGCCACCCTGACCGGGCGCGAGCGCGAGATCCTCACCGGCCTCGCCAGGGGACGATCGAACCGTGAGCTCGCCGCCGAGCTGTTCCTGAGCGAGGCCACGGTGAAGAGCCACGTGAGCAGCCTGCTGCTGAAGCTCGGCGTGCGCAGCCGGGTCCAGGCGGTGATCCTCGCCTACGAGCTCGGTCTCGTACGACCCGGGGACGCCGCCGACATCACCTGGACGTGACCGGGAGCCCCCCTGCCCGCCACATGAAGAATACGACGAGGGGTCAGGGCTTCGCTACGGCCCTCGGGGCAGGTGGGTCCAGGCGCGAGGGCCAGGCCGGTGCGGCACTGTGTCGGCGGTCGGCCGGCGAGGGGGAGGCGGTGCGCATGGGGTCACAGGTTGCGGTTGAGCAGGCGTGCGTGGATCTGATGTACGTCCGACTGGACGAGCTGACAGAGCGCACGGAGGCGTGGCTGCGTGGGACCCTCGCTGCCGGTGCGACCGGGACCGCGCAGGGGCGAGGGGAGCGCGACTCGCTCGCCGAGGTGTGGGCCGGACGGCTGATGCGCCTCCGCGACGCCGACGCCGGGTTGTGCTTCGGCCGGCTGGAGATGGAGGAGGGCGAGCGCCACCACATCGGTCGCATCGGGCTTGCCCGCGAGGACGGCGAGCGCCTGCTCGTCGACTGGCGGGCGCCGGTCGCGTCGGCGTTCTACGCCGCGACAGCGCTGGATCCTCACGGCGTCCTGGTGCGCCGGCGCATCGCCATGCGCGGTCGCACCGTCACGGCGGTCGACGACGAGCTGCTGCAAGCGGCCGGGCACACCGACGACCAGGCGCTGTCCGGCGACGCCGCGCTGCTCCGGGCGGTCACGGCGCCGCGGACGGGGCGGATGCACGACATCGTCGCGACGATCCAGGCGGGGCAGGACGCCATCATCCGCTCGCCGATGCACGGCGCGCTGGTGGTCGAAGGCGGGCCGGGGACAGGCAAGACCGTCGTCGCGCTGCACCGGGTGGCGTACCTGCTGTACACGCACCGCGAGCGGCTGGGTCGGTCCGGTGTGCTGCTCGTCGGCCCCAACTCGCACTTCCTGCGCTACATCGAGGACGTGCTGCCCTCGCTCGGTGAGACCGCCACCCTGACCCGCACCCCGTCGCAGCTGGTGCCGGGCGTCACCGTGACGGCCGAGGAGTCGGAGGACGTGGCCGCGCTCAAGGGCGACGTGCGGATGGCCGAGGTCGTGGCGGCCGCCGTGGCGGCGCACGAGGGGCACGCGGGCCCCGCGGTCAGCGTCGAACACGAGGGCAAGGCCGTGCGCATCCGACCCGACGTGGTGCGAGCCGCGTGCGACGCCGCGCGAGCGACCCTGCGGCCGCACAACAGCGCGCGGCGCGTGTTCGTCCGCAAGCTGCTGCTGGCCATCGCGGACGACATCGCCCCCGGCTTGGAGCGTGGGTTGGGTCGAGTGGACCGTGTGCACCTCGCCGTCGAGCTCTACCGCGAACCCTCCGTCGCCGAGGTGCTCGACGAGCTCTGGCCCGTGCTGACGCCGGAGGCCCTCGTGGAAGCCATCTACACGGACGCGGTGCTGCGCGAGGCGGCCGGCGCCGTGCTCACGCCCGTCGAGCGCGAGCTCCTGCCGCGCCCGGCCGGCGCCGGGTGGACACCGGCCGACGTCGCGCTGGTGGACGAGGCGCGCCACCTGCTCGGCACCGACGAGGCAGCCGACCGTCGCCGGCGGCGGCGCAGAGCCGACGAGTCCCGGGCGACTGCCCGCGAAGCGACCGCGGTCGTGCAGGTCCCGGGCTTCATCGAAGTCGCCGTCGACGGGGCGGCGGTCGCGCACCGCTACGCGGACGCCGCGCCGTCCACCGCGTCGCAGGCCGCCGGGGACGACGCCACGTGGCTGTTCGGGCACATCGTCGTCGACGAGGCGCAGGAGCTCTCCCCGATGCAGTGGCGCTGCATCCGGCGCCGCTCGCTCGACGGATCGATGACGATCGTCGGCGACATGGCGCAGCAGAGCGCGCCGGGTGCCGCGGCGTCGTGGGAGGCCGTGGTCGCGGGGTTGGGGGCGAGCGACTGGCGCCGGCACGAGCTCACGGTCAACTACCGCACCCCGGCGGAGGTCATGGCGGTGGCGGAGCACGTGCTGCGCACGGTCGATCCGGCCCTGCGGGCCCCGCTCAGCGTGCGCGCGACCGGCCATGACCCCGTGCTCCTGGAGCACGCCGAGGACCGCGACCTCGACGCCGTCCTGAACGCCGAGCGGCAGGCCGTCGCCCCCGGAACGGTCGGCGTGATCGCCACACGGGTCCGGGCCGCGGTTCTGCGGCGGAGGCTCGAAGGGTGGGAGGGCGTCGAGGTGCTGGAGGTCAGGGAGGCCAAGGGGCAGGAGTTCGACGCTGTGGTCATCGTCGATCCCGCCGCGATCTTGGCGGCCTCGTCGCGAGGGATGACCGACCTGTACGTCGCGCTCACGCGGGCGACGCAGCGGCTGGTGGTCGTGGCCCCCGGGGAGCTGCCCGCGCCGCTCGCGGACGAGCTGCTGACGGCCGCTGGCCGAGGGAGCTGACCGGGTGTGGCCACGTTGAACGCCGACCGCTACGTGCTGGGCTTCGAGCAGATCGACCGGTCACAGACCTCGGTTGTCGGCGGCAAGGGCGCGCACCTGGGAGAGCTCTCCCGGATCGAAGGCATCCGGGTGCCGGCCGGCTTCTGCGTGACGACGGACGCCTTCCGGCGGATCATGGCGGAGGCTCCCTCGATCGACGAGCAGCTCGATCGGCTGGCGCGCCTGGAGCGGGGCGATCGCGACGCGATCCGCACGGACAGCGCCGCGATCCGCGGGTCCATCGAGGCGATCGTCATCCCGGCCGATGTTGCGGACGCGATCGCCGCCGAGATCGCGCAGCTCGGCGAGGACGCGGCCTACGCGGTGCGATCGAGCGCGACGGCGGAAGACCTGCCGACGGCATCGTTCGCGGGCCAGCAGGACTCCTATCTGAACGTCGTGGGCCGCGAGGCGATCCTCCAGCACGTCAGCCGGTGCTGGGCGTCGCTCTTCACCGAGCGGGCCGTGACCTACCGCTTGAAGAACGGCATCGACCATCGGCAGGTCCAGATGGCCGTGGTCGTGCAGCGCATGGTCCTCCCCGACGCCGCCGGCGTGCTGTTCACCGCCGACCCCGTCACGTCGAATCGCACGATCGTCTCCGTGGAGGCGACCGTCGGACTCGGGGAGGCGTTGGTGTCGGGTCTGGTGAACGCGGACGTCTACAAGGTGCGTGACGGTGAGGTCGTCGACAAGGCGGTCGGCGGGCAGGAGCCGCCGGTGCTGAGCGACGCGCAGGTCGTGCGACTCGCGCAGCTGGGCCGCCGGATCGAAGCGCACTTCGGCTGCCCGCAGGACATCGAGTGGTGCCTGGTCGCCGACGACTTCCAGTTCGTCCAGAGCCGGCCGATCACCACGGTGTTCCCCGTCCCGGAGCGCGACGACGGGGACAACCACGTCTACGTGTCGGTCGGTCACCAGCAGATGATGACCGACCCCATGAAGCCGCTGGGGCTCGCCATGTGGAAGCTGACGTCGCTCGCACCGATGCACGTGGCCGGCGGGAGGCTGTTCGTCGACGTGACACCACTGCTGTCGTCGCCCGCGAAGCGGGTCGGTCTCCTGGAGGTCGTGGGACGAGGCGACCCGCTGATCCGCGACGCGCTGCAGACCGTGCTCGACCGTGGCGACTTCATCCCGACGGTCACCGACGATGCCCCCGCCGGACCACCCCCGGGCGGCCCGCCCTCCTCGATCGACACCGATCGCCGCCATCGTCACCGATCTCATCGCACGCGCCCAGGCATCCATCGCCGCCTTGCAGCGCGACATCCACACGAAGTCGGGGCCGGCGCTGTTCGACTTCATCCTGGAGGACCTGCCCGAGATGCGGCGAGTCATGTTCGATCTGCAGAGCCAGCAGGCGATCATGGCGGGGATGGAGGCCACCTGGTGGCTCAACGATCACCTGCAGGACTGGCTGGGCGAGAAGAACGCGGCCGACACGCTCACCCAGTCCGCTCCGAACAACGTGACGTCGCAGATGGGACTGGCGCTCCTGGACGTCGCCGACATGATCCGTCCCCATCCGGACGTGGTGGCCTTCCTGCGGGACGTGGATGACGACGACTTCCTGGACAGCGACGCGCTCGCGAGGCTCCGGGGAGGGCCGGAAGCCCGTGACGCGATCCGGGCGTACCTCGACACCTACGGCATGCGCTGCGTCGGCGAGATCGACATCACGAGGCCGCGTTGGAGCGAGCACCCCACCGCGCTCGTGCCGGTGATCCTCGGCAACGTCAGGAGCTTCGAGCCGGGCGAGGCCAGGCGGCGCTTCGAGCGGGGGAAGCAGGAAGCGCAGGAGCAGGAGCTGGCGGTGCTGGAGCGGCTGCGAGCGCTGCCGGATGGCGAGCAGAAGGCCGACGAGACCCAGCGGATGATCGACCGCGTCCGGACCTTCATCGGGTACCGCGAGTATCCGAAGTACGGCATGGTCAACCGGTACTTCATCTACAAGCAGGCCATGCTGCGAGAGGCCGATCGCCTCGTGCAGGCACAGGTGGTCCGTGACCGGGAGGACATCTTCTTCCTCACGTTCGAGGAGCTCCACGAGGTGGTGCGCACGAACCACGTGGACGAGGAGCTCGTCCGACAGCGCAAGGACGCCTTCGCGTCGTATCGCTCCCTCAGGCCTCCCCGGGTGCTCACCTCGGAGGGTGAGGCCGTCGCCGGGTCGTACGGACGCGACGACCTGCCGGCCGGCGCGCTGGTGGGGTTGGCGGTCTCGGGCGGAACCATCGAGGGCCGAGCCCGCGTCATCCTCGACATGGCGGACGCCGACCTCGAGGAGGGCGACATCCTGGTGACGGCCTCCACCGACCCCAGCTGGACGCCGCTGTTCGTCGCGATCAAGGGCCTGGTGACCGAGGTCGGTGGCCTGATGACCCACGGCGCCGTGATCGCTCGGGAGTACGGACTGCCCGCTGTCGTCGGAGTCGAGCACGCCACGCAGCTGATCGAAGACGGGCAGCGGATCCGCCTGAACGGAACCGACGGCTACATCGAGATCCTCGACGCTGCCTGACGCCCCCTGCTCACTCCCAGCAGGCCACGGCAGCACGCAGCGCCGCGCGGGCTTCGGCGCCCAGACGGCGGACGAGTTCCGCCGCCGGTTCGTCCAGGGTGAGCGCGTGCGCCTGTCCTGCCCAGACGTTGAAGCCGTCTGCGTCACCGGCCGCGCGGGCGGCGGCGCGCAGCGGGGCGGTGAGGTGGTGGACCTCGGGGTACGCACTGGGGGCGTCCGCGCTGTGCTCGCGCGCGAAGCGGTTGGCCAGGCCGCGAGCAGTGCGGCCGGTGAACGCCCGCGTGAGCATCGTGGGCGCGTCCGTCGCGATCGCGTCCCGGTGGGCCGGCACGGTGCCCGCCTCCGGCGTGCGCAGGAAGGCGGTGCCGAGCTGCGCAGCGGCCGCCCCAGCCGCGAGCACCGCCGCGACCGCCGCGCCGGTGGCGATTCCGCCGCTCGCGACCAGTGGCACGTCCGCCGTCGCGCGCACCAGGCTCAGCAGCGGCAGCAGCGCCACCTCGCCGGGCGCCGCGTCGTCGAAGGAGGCGCGGTGGCCTCCGGCCTCGACGCCCTGCACGACCAGCGCGTCCGCGCCGGCGATCACCGCCGTGCGGGCCTCTGCCGGGGTCGTGACGGTGACCCAGACGGCGCTGCCGACGCTGCGGATCCGCCCGACGACCTCCTGCGACGGGCAGCCGAACGTGAACGACACCACCGCAACGGGGTCGGCGCGCAGCATTTCGAGCTTCGCGGCCCACGCATCGTCGTCGAACCGTGCCGCTCCGGGAGCGACACCGCGCCGCTCGGCGTCCGCGGCGAGGGTCTCCGCGTAGCGCGCCACGTCGCGGGGATCGGCGGCCGCCCGGGATGGCACGAACAGGTTCACCCCGAAGGGCGCGGTGGTCGCAACCCGCACCGCGGCGATGTCGCTCTCCAGCTGCTCGACCGTCCGGTAGCCGGCCGCCAGGAACCCCAGGGCTCCGGCGCCGCTCACGGCTGCGGTCAGCGCAGGCGTCGACGGCCCGCCGGCCAGCGGCGCCTGCACGATGGGTTCGGCCAGCTCCCTGAAGTCGAACACACGAAGATTCTCGCGCGGTGCGAGCCAGGGCTTGCCGCCTCCCCCCACCATGGGCGTGACGAACCCTCCGCCTGCGGTTCTGTAGCGTCGGCGCGCTGAAGATCTACTTCGCCGGTCCGCTTTTCACGCCCTACGAGCGCTCGTTCATCGACGAGTGCGCCGCCGCGCTGCGCGCCGACGGCTTCGAGGTCTTCGTCCCGCACGAGCACGAGCTCGCGTCGGGCGCTGGCGGCACGGCGGCGTGGATCTTCGCGAAGGACCGTCCGGGGATCGAGCGCGCGGACGCCATGCTCGCGATCCTCGACGGCCCGTCGGTGGACGACGGCACCGCGTGCGAGATCGGCATGTTCCACGCGCTGATGCAGTCGGATCCGTCGAAGAAGGGCATCGTCGGACTCCTCACCGACATCCGCGGCAAGCGCGGCGAGTCGACGGGCGTCAACCTCTTCATCCAGGGCGCGATCGAGGACGTCGGCCGCATCGTGGCCTCCATCGAGGAGGCGCGCGACGTGCTCAGAGCCTGGAGGTAGACGCCGCGGATCGTTGTCACGCTCGCCCAGGCCGGTTGACACATCGGCGACGCTGGTCAGGGAGGTGGGCTGGCAGTTGGAGCGGCGGTGAGGCTGACGCAGCGGCAGGGGCTCGCGCTGCTCGAGCTCGTGCACGACGTGGCGGAGGCGTCGACGTCCGTGGAGCTGCGGCGCAACGTCGGCGGGCGGTTGCTCGACCTGCTCGAGGCGGAGTTCCTCGCGTCCTACGTCTGGTCGGCGCAACAGGCCCGGTTCACGTCGCGCGTCGCGATCAACATGGACGACGCGAACCTGCGGCGGTACGAGAGCTACTACCAGTTCCACGACCCGATCACGCACCGGCTCCAGCGGCACCGCCACGCGGTGCTCGTGGATTCGGTGATGGCCCAGCGGGAGCTCGAGCGCACCGAGTTCTTCTCAGACTTCCTCGCGCGCGACGGCCTGTGCTACGGCCTGAACTACTTCGCCTGGGCGGGCAGCACGAACCTGGGTGACCTGCGGATCTGGCGCTCGCGCTCACGAGGGCCGTTCAGCGAACAGGACCGCTTCCTGCTCGAGCACGTCGGCCGCTCCTTCACCACCGCACTGAGTCGCGCAGCCGCCGGGCCGTCCGGGCCACCGGCTGCGCTCGGCGTCCTCACCCGGCGGGAGCGCGAGGTCGCGCTCGCGGTCGCCGAGGGCCTGACCGATCGCGAGGTCGCCGAGCGCCTCTCGGTGACGTACGCCACCGTGCGCACGCACCTCCAGCACGCCTTCGACAAGCTCCACCTCCGCAACCGCACGGAGCTGTGCCGCCTGCTGGACACGGCACGCTGACCCAGCCGGACCTCAACGATTTCGCTGATGTGCATCCGGTGCCCGGCGGCGCATGCTGCGCCGGGACGGTCCCGGGCGCGGACCGCCCAGAGGGAGCGACCATGGGCCACGACGTCGCGCAGGCCAACGCGCGAGCGCAGCTGGCGGCGCTGCGTGCCGGAACCACCACCGCGGGCGCCCTCATCAACGCGACGACGCAGCAGATCGCGGACATCGCTCCGCTCCGAGCGATCGCGGCCTTCGACCCCGGTCGCGCCCAGCACCTCGCCGCGCGGGCGGACGCGACGCCGGCCGACGGACCCCTCCACGGGCTGCCCGTGGTCGTCAAGGACAGCATCGACACCGCCGACCTGCCGACGACCGCTGGCACCGGTGCCCTGCAGGGGCGCACGCCGACCCACGACGCGCCCGTCGTTGCCCGGTTGAGGGCCGCCGGCGCGATCGTCGCGGCGAAGACGACGCTGCACGAGCTCTCCTTCGGGATCACCGGCAACAACGCCGTCACCGGCGCGGTGGCCAACCCCTACGACCCGAACCTCATCGCGGGCGGCTCCAGCAGCGGCAGCGCCGTCGCCGTCGCGACCGGCGTGGCGTCCGTCGCCCTGGCGGCCGACACCGGCGGGTCCGCCCGCCTTCCCGCCGCGCTGTGCGGGGTCGTCGGGTTCCGCCCCACGCACGGCCGCTACCCCGGCGCCGGCGTCGTCCCGATCTCGCACACCCGCGACAGCGTCGGCGTGATGGCCCGGGACGTCGACGGCGTCGCGCTGGTCGACGCGGTCCTCGCCGGCGAGGACCCGGCACCCCTCCCCGCCGTCGCGCTCGCCGGCGCGCGATTCGGGCTCCCGACCCAGTGCTGGGACGACCTCGACCCCGGAGTGCGCGCGGTCTGCGACGCCGCGTGCGAGCGCCTCCGCGACGCCGGCGCAACCTTCGTCGACGTCGACTTCGGCGAGGTGCTGGCCCGCAACGCCGACGCCGGGTTCCCGATCGCCTTCCACGAGTTCCCGCGGGACCTCGCGGCCTACCTGGCCGCCGCGGGTTACGACCTCACGGTCGACGACGTCCGCCGGGGCGTCGGCAGCCCCGACGTCGCCGGCGTGTGGGACCACCTGGCCGGCGCCGGCGCGGTGGACGAGGAGGCCTATCGCGACGCGCTGCGAGCCCGCGAGCAGCTGCGCGCCGCCTACGGCTCGGTCCTCGCGACCGCACGGCTCGCCGCGATCGCCTTCCCGACCGCACCGCTCCCCGCGCGCCCCATCGGCCACGACGAGACGGTCGAGCTCAACGGCCGCCAGGTGCCGACCTTCGGCACCTACATCCGCAACACCGACGTCGCCGGCAACGCCGGCCACCCGGGGATCAGCGTGCCCGCAGGCCTGACCCCCGCGGGGCTTCCCGTCGGGCTCGAGCTCGACGCCGCCGTCGGGGCGGACCGCGCGCTGCTGGGGCTGGCCGCGGCCGTCACCGCCGTGCTCCCGCCGCCCGCGCGCCCCGCCGATCTGTCCCCAGCCGCCCCAGGAGGTTGACCATGTCCGCTGAGCTCCCCACCCGCCTCACCCGCCGCTTCGGCTGCCGCCATCCGTTCGCGTCGGCGGGGATGGCCTTCGCCGGCGAGAAGCCGGAGCTCGCCATCGCCGTCACGAACGCCGGTGGCATCGGCGCGATCGGCGTCGGCTTCATGCCGCCCGAGCCGCTGCGCGCCGTGATCCATGCCATCCGCGACGCAACGGACGGCCCGTTCAACATCAACTTCATCACGTGCTTCGACAACGACGCGCAGGTCAAGGTGTGCGCCGAGGAGCGCGTGCCGATCGTGTCGTTCCACTGGGGCCACCCGTCCGCCGACCACCTCGCGGTGCTTCAGGACGCCGGGACGTCGGTGTGGGAGCAGGTCGGCACGGTCGACGACGCCCGTCGCGCCGTCGCCGACGGCGTCGAGGTCGTGATCGCGCAGGGCTGGGAGGCCGGCGGGCACAACTACGGGGGGCTGCCCACGTTCGTCAACGTCCCGCAGATGCGCGACGCGCTCGGCGACGACGCGCTGCTCCTCGCCAGCGGCGGGATCGCGGACGGCCGCGGCGTCGCCGCGGCGCTGGCGCTGGGCGCGGACGGCGTCTGGGTCGGGACGCGGCTGCTCGCGTCGCGGGAGGCCAACGTCCACCCCGAGCACCAGCGCCGGCTCGTCGACGCAACGGGCTACGACACGGTCCGCTCAGCGGTCTTCGGCCCCGAGATGCCGGACTTCAACCCGATGCGGCTTCACCGCAACGGTGTCGTCGCCGAGTGGACCGGGCGCCTCGCCGAGGTCCCGATGGAGCGCAGCGACCAGCCCGAGATCGGCCGCACCGTGTTCCTCGGCCAGCCCTACACCAAGCGGAAGTTCGACGTCCTCCTGCCGGTCCCCGAGACGGAGGGCGACTGGGAGGAGATGCCGTGGCTCATGGGCCAGGGCGTCGGCCTCGTCGACCGGATCCAGCCCGCCGCGGAGATCGTCGAGGAGATGATCGCCGACGCCGCCGCGACACTCTCGCGCATCGCGCCGTGAACGGCCGCTGAGCGGCGGGCGTAAGGCGGCGCTCGTCTGGTGATCATGGTCACATGACTGACACCGCTGGGTCCCACCGCAAGTACGCCGCCGCGTTCCTGCTCGTCGCTGTCGCGCTCGCGGTCGGGGCGTTCTTCCTCGCGACCCGCGTCAACCTCATCGCGGGTGTCGTTGCCGGGGTGATCGCGGTGGCGTTCCTGCTTGCCGGCCTTGGCGGGTTGCGCGTGCGGTGACGCGGGGCGAGGCACGAGAGGTCACCGGCCCAGGTCTGCGGTCCCGTGCTGCAGGCTCATGTGCGATGGTGGCGTCCACCGCTGCATGGAACTTCTCGTAGGAGGCACGCATGGCCAGCAAAGACAAGGGCGGCAAGGCCACCAAGACCGCGGCGTCCAAGAACCTCAAGCAGAAGCGTCAGGACAAGCAGGAGAAGCAGAAGTCCAAGGGCCGGCTGGACCGCTCCTCCTGAGACCCGCTTCTGGCGCGCAGTTCGGCCTGGCGTTTCGGATGACCTGCGACGTCAGTCGATGACAGCGCCGCCGGTGATGTTCACCTCGGTCGCGGTCATGGTCGGGGCGCGGTCGGAGGCCAGGAAAGCGGCGGCGTGGGCGACGTCCTCGAGGCGGGGTCGTCGGTGGAGGAGGGTTTCGGTTGCCTCGGGGTCGTCCTCGGGTGGGGTTGAGGCGTCGGGCGAGCCGGGTGAGAGCAGCCAGGCGACTCGAATCCCGTGAGGGCCGAGTTCGCTGGCCAGCTGGCGACACAGACCGGCGAGAGCGGACCAGGCGACGTGGGAGCCGCCGAGGTTGGGGATGGCTTCTCGGCCGCCGCCCATGGCCAGGATCACTCCGGTGCGTCGGGGAATCATGTGGCGGGCGGCGGCGGTGGCCAGGGTCAGGTGGGTCGTGACTGCCTTGGTCACGGGACGCAGCACGTCGTCGCGCGCCATGTCCATGAGGGGTGTGCCCTGGAGGTCGTCATGTCGGCTGCTACGCGCTCGAGAGGCTCGCGGGTGCGTCCGACCAGATGGACCGAAGCGCCTTCGGCGGCGAAGACTCGGGCGACGGCTGAGCCGATCGCTCCGGCACCGCCGTACACGATGGCGACCTTGCGTTCGAGCAGCATGACTTGCCTTCCGGTGCGGGTGCACGTCCGGGAAGCGGTTGTCATCGTCCATGAGCGCACTCATTCCGTCGCGATCGCCGCGAGCACATCGAGGTTGGCCGCACGGCGGGCAGGGCGGGCGGCGGCGGCGAGTCCAGCGAGGGCGCCCAGGGCCAGGGTCACGGCCAGTGCCATGGTCGGCAGGGTGAACGAGCCGGGGCCGAGCTCGCCGGCGCCGGCCAGCGCCGACACCAGCGCCCAGGCGAGGAACACGCCGAGGGCGACGCCGCCGAGCGTGCCGAACAAGGCCACGATGACGGCCTCGCCGCGCACCATCGCCCGGGTCTGACGTCGGGTCTGGCCGACCGCTCGGAGGAGGCCGAGCTCACGGGTCCGTTCGTGGATGGACAGCGACAGGGTGTTGGTGATGTTGAGCAGCGCGATGACGATCGCGATGACGAGCAGCACGTAGACGACGTTGAGCAGCACGCTGATCTCGTCCGCGATCGTGTCGGCGAACTCGTCGGCGGTCTGCGCGTCGGGGGCACCGAACCTGTCCGCCACCGCCTGGACGGCGGCTTCGCCGGCGGCGAGATCGACGCCCTCGGCGAGCTCGATGAACAGAGCGGTGTCGACGGGCCGGGAGGTGTGGGCCAGGTAGGTGTCGCGGTGCAGCGCGATCCCGCCGGTGGAGGTCAGGTCGTCGTTGGCGTAGATCGCGCCGACGGTGAGCCGCCCGGTCGCGCCGTCGGCGAACTCGACGGTCACCCCGTCGCCCAGCTGCAGGCGGTGTTCGTCGGCATGGCCGACCGACACGATCACCTCGTCGAGCCGGAGGTCTGACAGGGATCCCTGCCGGACGTCGAGGTCGATGACGGACCCGATGGTGGCGGGGTCGATCGCACTGACGAGCGTGTCCTGGCCGTCAACGCGTGCCGGCCCGAAGGTGTGGGGCGAGGCGACCGCGACCTCGGGCAGCGCGGCGACCGCGGCGGCGAGGTCGGTGCTGAGGCCGCCTTGGCCCTCGCCGCTGATCAGCACGTCGCCGATGAACTGCTCGTGGATCGAGCTGGCGACCCACTGGGTCAGTGATGCGGCGATGACGGTGAACAGCGACACCACCGCCACGCCGATCATGAGCGACGTGGCGGTCGCGGCGGTGCGCCGCGGGTCGCGTAGGGCGTTGCGGCGGGCGAGCTCCCCGCTCACCCCGCCCCACGCCGCCTGCGGGGCGCCGAGCACGAGGGCGGCTGGCCTGGCGGCGACCGGGCCGAGCACCACGACACCGACCAGGCTTGCGAACGACCCGAGCCCGGCGAGGACCAGCGCCTGGGCGATGCCACCGGCGACGGCGAGGACGACACCGGCGCCGGTGAGGAGGGCGCCGACCACGGCCCGCCGCCCTGAGGTCGCCGAGCGGTCGACGGCGACGTCGCGCAACGCAGCGAGGGGGGCGATGCGGGAGGCCCGCACCGCCGGTGTCAGGCTCGCCAGCAGCGTGACGACCACGCCGACGACCAGGGCCGCTGCAACCGTGGCCGCGTCGAGCACCAGCCGGCCCGCCGGAGCGGCCTGGCCCAGCGTCTTCATGAAGGCCAGCAGGCCCCACGCCAGCACCAGCCCGACGGCGATGCCAGCCGCAGAGCCCACGAGCCCCACGGCGAGCGCCTCGCCCGCGAACGAGCGCAGCACCTGGGCCCGGGACGCGCCGAGGGCACGCAGGAGGGCCGACTCTCGGGTGCGCTGCGCCATCAGGATCGAGAAGGTGTTGTGGATGCTGAACGCCCCCACCACCAACGCCACGAAGGCGAAGAGGATCAGGGCCTGCCGCAGGGTCTCGCTGTCTTCGCCCTGGATCTGCTCTTCCAGCTCCGCGATGAGCTCGGTCCCGGTGATCGTCTCGACGTCGTCGGGAAGGGCGGCCTCGAGGCGGTCGACCAGCTCGCCCTCGTCCACGCCGGAAGCGGCTGCCACCGCGATGCTCGAGACCTGCCCGGGCCGCGGGAGCAACACCTGCTCCGCGAAGTCGGTGGTGAAGCCGGCGAAGGTGGCCGAGCCCTGGCTCGAGGTGCCGGCGAAGGCGGCCACACCGACGACCGTCACGTCGATGGGGTCGGGCGTCCGGACCACCGTCCGGTCGCCGACCGCGAGGCCACCTTCTTCGGCCGCGGCGCGATCGATGACGACCTCGCCCGGCGCCTCGGGTGCTCGGCCCTCGGCGAGGGCATAGGGGTTGAGCCGGTCGTCCTCGATCCAGTTGCCGGCGATGGTCTGGCCGTTCCCGCCGATCGGATCACCGTCGACGCCGACGATCCGCCCCTCGCTGGTGATGCGGGGGGCCGCGGCGGACACGCCGTCGACAGCCGCGATGGTCTCGGTCAGCGAGCTGTCGAGCAGCCCACGTTCAGTGACCTCACCGCCGACCTCCAGGCTCGAGCGCACCACCGCGTCGGTGCCGGCGTAGGCGTCGGCGAGGAGGCTGGAGAACCCGCTGCTCACGGTTCGCGTGAGGACGAGCGTGCCAAAGAGGAATGCCACGCCGAGCGCCACCGCGGACACCGTGGCGAGAAGCCGCCGCCTGTGCGCGGCGAGGGACGCGACCATGATCCGCCACATGGTCAGACCATCACCACGGTCTGGCCGACCTCACTGGCCCTCAGCAGCCGGCGTGGGAACTGGCCGTTCCGAGCGGGGTGGAGCCGGAGGCGCCCGGCTGGTAATTACGTCACGCACGGCGACGACCGCGGCGACGAGCAGCAGCCCCGTCAGGACGATCGACAGGATCGTGGCGAGGTTGCCGAGCAGCGGCAGGTCACGGTCGAAGACGTTGTGCAGGTGCTCTGGGTCCACGGTGTAGAGCGGCGCGTCCGTGCTGAGGTTGTTGGCCCAGGTGCCATAGATCTGTCCGGGCGGCTCGATCAGCGTGTGCGCGGCCAAGGTGAAGACCGCCACGAGCCCGAGGCCTGCGGCGCGGAACCAGTGGCCCCTGGGGGCGACGAACACCAGGACCAGGATCGGATAGATGAGCAACGTGAACGTGAACGGGCCGAGCTCGGACCGGAACGGCCAGCTGCTGTGATCAGCGCGGCCGACGTGGTCGGCGTGGTGCAGCAGGCCCAACGGGATGATGACGGTGACGAGCTTCTGCACCGGGTCGAGGCGTGCCCAGAAGGTCGCTTCGCGCCTCGCGCTCATGAGGCTCCCCCTTTCCACGTACTCGCCCGCGCGTTCATCCGTCCTCGCCGGCCGGCCGCACCCTGGGCAACCTCGCAAGAATGCCCTACTGCTCGCCGGCGGGCTGCGCGACCTCGAGCTTGACCAACCGGTCCAAGTCCGCCCTGGGCATGCGCTCCACCTCGCTGAAGACCGTGGCCTGCTGCGCGGCGATCCGCTCGTCGACGAGGGCGCTCAGCGCGTAGGCGATGGCCCCGGTCTGGCGCACCGTGACGTCGTCCACCAGCGGCTGTCGGGCCGAGGTGATCCCGATGCCGCCCGCGGCGCCGGCGGGGTCCTGTGCGACCC
Organism: Euzebyaceae bacterium; assembly: GCA_963829805.1. GTDB lineage: Bacteria > Actinomycetota > Nitriliruptoria > Euzebyales > Egibacteraceae > CAWHJR01. The sequence goes on along the minus strand of CAWHJR010000002.1, from coordinate 3,144,744 downwards.
CCACCGAGAACTGCTCTCGAGGGTTGGTCGTCAGGTCGGCGTAGTGGTCGCGCAGCTGCAGGAGGACCGCGTGCCACGACACCACGTCGGCCTCGGCGTGGGTGCCCCGGACGTCCTCCTCGGTGAGCCCCGCGCCCGACCCCGCGGCCGGGAAGCACCGCGCGTAGGAGAGCAGCGCCGTCGTCCAGATCGCCTCCACCGCGACGACGTCGGGCCCACCCGGCCGGGGCGCGAGCTCCGCCATGAGGCGCTCGCAGCACCGCAGCACCATCTGGAGGTCGTCGAACGTCGCCGCGAGCGCGGCGAGCGTCGCCGCGGCCGGCGTCTCCACCTTGCGGAGGACGCCCGGCGGGGCCGGCGACGCGGCCCCTGGCACGCTCATCCGACCGACGGCCCGAGGCCCAGGGACTGCGGGGTGCTCGAGTCGGGCGACGGCTGGTGCAGCCCCTCGTCGAGCTGCCCGAACTCCGTCATCAGGGCCCGGCTGCCACCCCAGGGCGTCTGCTCCTCGGCGACCAGCGTGTTGGTGGTGAGCAGCAGCCCGGCGACGGACGCGCCGTTCTGCAGCGCCGAGCGACAGACGCGCAACGGGTCGATGATGCCCATGGCGACCATGTCGCCGTACCGGCCCTCGAGCGCGTCGAAGCCGCCGTCGACCCCCATCTGGGCGACCTCGGCCACCACGTCCTCGCCGGAGTACCCGGCGTTGGTGGCGATCAGGTAGGTGGGCTCCGAGAGCGCCCGGCGCACGATCTCCACCCCGATGGCGTAGTCGTCCTTGACCTGCAGGTCGTCCAGCGCAGAGGCAGCGTGCATCAGCGCCGCACCGCCGCCCGCGACGATGCCCTCCGCCATGGCGGCTCTGGTCGCCGAGAGCGCGTCCTCGACCCGGTGCTGCAGCTCCTGCAGCTCGGCGTTGGTGGGCGCCCCCACCCTGATCACGGCCACCTTGCCCGACAGCGAGCCGATGCGCTCGGTGAGCACATCCTCGTCGATGCCGAACGTGGCTCGGCCCAGCTCCGCACGCAGCTGGTCGACCCGGAAGGCGACCTCGTCGGCGGAGCCCGCGCCGTCGATGATCGTCGTCGAGTCCGCGGTGACCCGGACCTGCCGGGCGCGCCCCAGCTGCTCGACCGTCATGTTCTCGAGGCTGAAGCCGGCGTGCTTGCTGAAGACCTGGCCGCCCGTGATGGTGGCGATGTCCTCCAGCTTGCGCAGCCGCCGGTCGCCGAACCCCGGCGCCTTGGTCGCCACGGCCTGGAACATCCCGTTGACGTGGTTGTGCACCAGCATGCTCAGCGCCGAGCCCTCGACGGTCTCGGCGATCACGACCAGCGGCCGTGGTGCGCGCATGACCTTGTCGAGCAGCGGCATCAGCTGCTGGACCTTGGTGATCTTCTCGCTGCAGAGCAGGATGTAGGGCTCGTCGAGGATCGCCTCGAGGCTCGCCGGATGCGTCACCAGGTACGGCGAGAGGTAGCCGTTGTCGTACTCGAAGCCCTCGACGAAGTCGACGCTCAACCCGTGCGCGGCGGACTCCTCGATCGTGACGATCCCGGCGTCGCCGACGGTGTGCAGGGCCTCGGCGAGCGCCGCCCCGACCACCTCGTCGTTGTTCGCCGAGATCGCGGCGACGCGGGCGAAGTCCTCCATCGTGGCGACCGGGTGGGCCACGGCGCGCAGGTGCTCCACGAGCTTGCCGACCGCCAGGTCGACGCCGCGCTTGACCAGCACCGGGTTGCCACCCTCGGCGATCGCCCGCATGCCCTCGCGGATGATGGCCTGCGCGAGCACCGTGGACGTGGTCGTCCCGTCGCCCACGATGTCGTTGGTCTTGATCGCCGCTTCCTTGAGCAGCTGGGCGCCCATGTTCTCGAACTGGTCGCGCAGATGGATCTCGCGGGCGATCGTGACGCCGTCGTTGGTCACGACGGGTGACCCGGTGATCTTCTCGATGATGACGTTGCGCCCTTTGGGGCCGAGCGTCGACTTGACCGCGTCGGCGAGCTGGTCGACGCCGGACTGCAGCAGGCTCCGTGCGTCCGCGCCGAACCGCAGTTCCTTGGCCAAGCTGTCCTCCTGGGGGTGTCGGGTCTGGCGGGCTACGGGACGAGGATCGCGCGACCGCGGACGAGACCCGCTTCCAGGTCGTCCATCGCTTGGGCGACCTCGGCGAGCGGGTACTGCGCCGTCTTCAGCGCGACCTTTCCTTGGGCGGCCAGGACCATCAGCTCGGCGAGGTCGTTGTAGGTGCCGACCAGATTGCCGATGATGTTGCGCTCCGTGGAGATGATGTCGATCGTCGGGATGTGGATCGGGTCGCCGTAGCCGATCACGAAGTGGCTGCCGTTGGGCCGGGTCATGCTCCAGCAGCTGTCCTGCGCGCCCTTCTCGCCGACGAAGTCGAGGACGAGGTCGGCGCCCGCGCCGTCGGTCAGGTCCAGGACCGCCTGCACCTCCTTGCCGTCGGCGAGCACGGTGTGGTGCGCCCCCCAGTCGGTCGTGAGCGCGAGGGCGTCGGGGTTGCGGTCCACCGCGATGATGGTCGTGGGGCTGAGCGCCGACAGGCACTGCACGCCGATGTGGCCCAGGCCGCCGGCGCCCATCACCACGGTCCTCGTGCCGGGATACAGCAGCGCCGCCGCCTTGCGCACGGCGTGGTACGCGGTCAGACCCGCGTCGGCCAGCGCGGCCACGTCCGCAGGCTGCAGGCTGGGGTCGAGCCTCACGCAGGCCCGCGCGTTCGTGCGCAGGTACTCCGCCATCCCGCCGTCCTGGCCGATGCCGGGGAACGCCCCGCTCGCGCAGTGCATGTCGTTGCCGGCGCGGCACGCGTGGCACAGGCCGCACGTCATCAGCGGGTGCAGGATCACGCCGTCGCCCACGGCGACGTTGGTGACCGAGTCGCCGACCGCCTCGACCCAGCCGGCGTTCTCGTGCCCGATCACGTACGGCAGCTCGACCCCGGTCTTGTCGGCCCATTGACCCTCGATGACGTGCAGGTCGGTGCGGCACAGCCCGGCACCGCCGATCCGCACGATCACGTCCAGCGGACCGGCGAGCTCCGGCTCCGGCACGTCGTCTACCGACGGGCGGTACTTCAGCGTCGCGTCGTACTCGTGGACCCTCACGGCCTTCATGCGTCCTCCTGCCCCAGCCCCGCGGTGGCGTAGCGCGTGCGCAGCATGCCGCCGCAGATGCTGCTGTTGGCCTCCATGCCGACCTGCGTGAGCCGGGCCTTGCGCAGGTGGAGCGGCAATGCCTCCGCACCCACGGCTGCGCCGGTGGCGGCGTCGATCAGCAGCGGTGCGTCGTCGTCCGAGGCCAGGCCGAGCTCTGCCCGCCTGGCCCTGAGCCGCTCACGATCCGCGGACTGCGGCACCTCGCCGAGCGTGAGCCCCGCGAGGTCGTCGATGGTCGCGCCCGCGGCCAGCAGCGGGCGGCAGACCCGGTCGGTCCCGGCCAGGACGGCCTTGCGCACGAAGTCGGCTCGCAGATCGTCGAGCTCGTCGGCGGCCAGGTCACCGAACGACGCCACGAACCCCGCGCGCGCCGCCACCCCGCTGTTGATGGAGTCCGAGGCGAAGTGGTCCTCGAGCACCACCTCCGTCCGGCGCACGCCGTCCACGCCGCTGACCGCGTCGTAGGCGTCCGCCACCATCAGGAACGCGAAGTTGGGCGCGCAGAAGAACGTGGGCAAGCGCAGCCGCACATCGGCGACCCCGTCCGCGGACACGGTGCACGACGAGACGAACCCGAGTGACGTGACCGGTTCGTCCAGCTCGGGGTCGCGCACCGTCCCCAACGCCGCGAGGACCCGGGCCGCGGTGGTCACACCCTGGCCCCGCTGCCGTCGTCGACCAGCATGGCGTCGTCCTGCGAAGCCGGCTCGTCAGCGTCGTCGAGCTGGCACTCGGCCGGCACGTCCAGGCCGTAGAGCTTGGCGGCGTTGAGGCCGAGGATCTTCCTCTTGGTCGCGGTGTTCACCCGCGGGTAGTCGGAGAACTCGTCGCTGGGATAGTCCCAGTCGACGAACCCCTCGACCTGCCACTTCGGCTCCCAGATGCTGTAGTCGCTCCCGAAGGTCATCTTGTCCTCGCCGACCCAGAACAGGAGCTCGCCCATCACCTTGGCGAAGAACTTGGGGCGTGCGTGCATCAGGCCGCCGATCACGACGGACAGCCCCGCGTAGACGTTGGGCTCCTGCGTCGCCATGAAGCAGAAGTCCTCGATCCGGGGCAGACCGACGTGCTCGACGATGAAGTTCAGCTCCGGGAAGGACGTCGCTGCATGGTCGACGTCGGACATGTCGAAGGCGTCCTTGTCCAGCGGCCAGATCGTGGGGCCCTTGTGCGCATGGATGTTCTTGACCCCCAGCTCCTGGCACTTCTCCAGGAACCGGTAGGCCTCAGGGTCCTTGAGCGTCCAGCCGCGCGACCCCTCACGCCACTCCGCGGTGTAGAGCTTGACGCCCTTCGAGCCCCAGCGGGCCACGTCGGCCTCGAGCTGCGCGATCCCGGCGTCGCCCTCACGTGGGTCCCAGCGCGTGTTGACGACGAACTTGCCGGGGTGCTTCTCCGCGAGCGCGCCGTTGCGCTCGGTGGTGTTGAACCCGTCCCGGTACCACTCCTTGAGGTACGTCGGCTGGAACACCGCGACGTCGACGTAGCCGGCCTCGAAGACGTGGTGCATGAGGTCGTCCTCAGAGGCCTTCATGAAGTGCTCCAGCGGCCAGTGCGTCTCTGCCGGCGCGAGCCCCTGGTAGGCGTGGAAGCACTTGATCCAGCCCTCGGCATACTGCTCGGCACCCGCGACCCAGTTCTCTTGACTCGCGTCCCAATGGTGCATGTGCGAGTCGACCACGAAGTACTTGACGCCGTCCTTCTCGTACATCAGCGTGCCGTTGCCTGGAGGTCGAAGCCGATGTACTCGGCTGCGTCCTCGGGGTTGGCGAACATGATGGTCCGGTCGTCCTGGTGAATCATGCGGCCGTAGTGTGTGGACATGTTCTCCTCGAACTCGGCCGCGTCGAAGAAGCCCTCCTCCTCCCCCAGGGCCTCGGAGATCTCGTCGTAGTCGAAGTCCATCCGCCCGACCGCGTCGACCCGGATCATCGAGGGCAGCGGCGTGACGGTCACGTTCGACTTGCCCGCCATCACCTTGGCCACCACCGCGCCGACCTGGTTGTTCATCAAGGTCACCCCGCAGCGGTTGGAGGGGGTGTTGTCGGACTTGAACGGGCTCTCGGCTGTCGTGAACGCAGTCACTGGGTCAGCTCCTTGGGGTCCTGCAGGCTGAGGTCGGAGAGAAGGCCGCTGAACCGGCTCTTGCAACGGTCCAACCCGTCTTCGAACCGCGGCGGCTTGTGGTCGGGCTGCGACCACAGAGGCTGCAGCTCGCGGGCCGCGGTGATGCACCGCGGGACCCAGGCGGAGAGCCATCCGTCCATGATCCCGGTGTTGTGGTCGGCGAACTCCTTGTCGGCGGTCAACAGCTCGAACATCGCCATCGTGTAGCGCAGGTCGCGCTGGGCGTAGTCGTACTCCCCGGCGCCGACCACGGTCGGCGTCACGAAGTCGCCGTTGCCCGGCGATGCCTGCTGCACGAGGTGGCTGCGGAACAGCTCCCCGACCAGCGGCTCGAAGACGATGTTGGCCGCGAAGATCGCCTCGGCCCAGTCGTCGATCCCCGTCAGCTGCTCGGCGACCCTGCGCACGCCCTGCCAGGCGGGGTCGGAGTTCCAGGTCTCCACGTGCGCGGTGCCGTCGAAGCTCTCGATCTCCTCGCTGAGCGTGAGGTTGTACAGCGCCAGGTCCTGGGCGAAGCGGATCCTGTGCATGCTGTTCACCGAGATCGCGTTGTTGTGCATGTTGGTGGGGGCACGGCGGTTGGCGTTGGCGAACAGGTAGAGCCCGAGACCGTGCTCGACATGCATCCACGCGCCGACGTTGCGCTCGACGAACGTGACCCAGTTCGGGTTCCACTGCGCGAACGCCTTGGACTGGCGTGCGGTCTCGATGTTGGCGTTGATCTGGCGCACGACGTTGGCGTTGTAGCGGTAGAGCGTGAGCTCCCACTCCTCGTTGGGGTCACGGAACTCGTGCCACCCGTGCGCCGGCCAGTCGTAGCCCTTGCCCCCGGAGCCCGGGCCGCGCTCCGGCTCGGGGCGGTCGCTGCCCCAGGCCTTGAGCGCCGTCCAGTCAAGGGGGTAGCCGCCGACACCGTCGGAGAAGCCGTACAGCCACCCCTGGCTGAGGTAGTGCCGCGGGTCGGGCTGCACCTCGACGGTGACGTCCTCGTAATGGGTCTGCTTGCGCTTCTGCGGCGTGTAGTAGTTGTAGTTGCGCGCCGTGGAGTCAGGGAACACCTTGGCGCCGGCCTCGGCGTCGGTGAACACCGGCTTGGGCAGGCTGCGCTCCTCCACGCCCTGCAGGTCGTCCGCGGGTGCTGCTGCGGTAGAGGTCATTTCAAGTCCGCCTCGCTCTCGCTGGATTGCGGTCAGGATGGGCCGGTGGTCGTGAACTTGTCGTAGTAGATGTGCTTGTCGTCCGCCCCGAGCGAGCCGAGCACGACCATGGCCGCCTCGACCATCGGCGGTGGACCGCAGACGTAGCAGTCGGCGCCGGCCAGGTCCGTCTCGTGGCGTCGCACCACGTCGGTGATGAGGCCGACCTCGCCGTCCCACGGGTCGTCGTCGGGCTCTGACAGCGCCGGGAGGTACCGGAAGCCCGGCAGCACCTCCTCCAGCGCCGTCAACTCCTTCTCGAAGCACAGGTCGCGCCGCCGCCGCGCGCCGTAGTAGTACGTCGCCTTGCGGGTGCTGCCGCGCTCTGCGAGGGCCCGCAGCAGGCACAGGATGGGCGCCATCCCGGCACCGCCTCCGACGAACACGAGATCGGAGTCGCGCCCGTCGCGCAGGGTGAACACCCCGAACGGGCCGACCACGTCCAGCTCGTCACCGACGGACAAGCCGGTGTCGAGCAGGCGCGAGAACAGCCCGTCCGGGTAGACCCTGATGACGAACTCGAGCTGGCCGCTCTCCTTGCTGGAGGTGTTGGCCATCGAGAACGATCGCGTCTGGTCGGTGCCGGGCACGGCGATGTCGACGTACTGGCCCGGCCAGAACGCGATCTCCCGAGGTTCGACCAGCTCCAGGACCAGGTGTCGCAGGTCGCCCGTCACCGGCTCGTTGGAGACCACCCGGACCTTGGCGTTCTGGATCGGGTGCCCGGAGCGGATCATCTCCTCGTCGTAGTTGAGGAGCTCGATCGTCACGTCCTCGTAGACGTGGGCCCGGCAGAGCAGGGTGAAGCCCTCGTCCTTCTCGTAGTCGGGCAGCGCGAAGGTCGAGTACCGGTCCAGCTCGATGTCGTCACCGTCGAGGACGAAGGACTTGCACGCCGCGCACTGCCCTTCCTTGCAGCCGTGCATGAGGGTGATCCCCTGCTCGGCCGCGGCGCGCAAGACCGTCTGCTCCTCGTCGACCTCGATCTCGATGCCAACCGGCTCGAAGCGCACGACGTGCTTGTCGCCCATGACGCCCTTCCGCGCTGCCCTGGAGGGCCGGGCTCAGCTCGCGGCAGGCGCCGGGCGACCGGCGGGGCCACCACGGACGTAGTTGGCGTGGAAGGCCTGCTGCTCTTCGGGCGTCATCTCGTTGAGCACCACGTTCGGGCTCAGCAAGGGCCCCATGCGGCGCAGGTGGTCCAGCGTCCACATCTTCTTGGGGTCGAGGTTCAGGTGCGGCTGGGCCACCATGGTCTTGCCGTCGTCGCGGACGTAGCCCATGTCGGAGATCACGTCGGCCCAGTTCCAGCCGTGGTAGAGCGTCTCCCACTCGCGCTTGCCGATCAGCTGACCCATATTCGGGGTCTCGCGACCCTGGAAGGTCGGGCGGAAGGCCTCGACGTCGGTCCAGCGGCAGGCCTCGTGGCAGTAGGTCCGCATCTGCCCGTCGACCTCGGCCATCACCATGTCCTCACGGACCAGGCACGGCACCATGCAGACCCAGCAGCGGTGCGGGTACTGGTAGTCGACGTCCTCGGCCACGATCGGGTGGTGGCCGTTGGGGATCGCGAGCCGCGAGTAGTTCTCCCACCAGGCACCGTACTTGTCATACCAGCCCGGGTATTTGTACTCGAACCACTCGAAGTCCTGGTCGGTCATGCCGTCCATGCGCCAGTAGTTGGCGAGCCAGCCGGTGCAGAAGAACTGTGCCACCTCGTGGACATAGCCCTTGTTCCAGATCTGGTTCCACGCCTCCTCGATCAGATCGTGGGGGATCACCAGTCCGTACTTCTCCAGGGGGACCAGGTAGCTGCGGTAGTAGTCGTCGTAGATCCAGCGACGCCACATCTCCGCGTAGCTCTCACGATCCTTGCGCCGGTCCTTGGTGCCGTACTCGATGAACGTGCCGATGGCCGCGTCGACCACCCGGTGGTTGTTCCACCACGCGTAGCGCAGGTCACGTTCGAGAAGCTGGTGGTTGCCCTCGTCGGCCAGGGCCATGAGGAGCGTGGCGTACCCGTTGCTGATGTGCCGCGACTCGTCGGACTGGACCGAGTGGAACACCGTGGGCAGCAGGTAGTCGCCGTTGGCGGCCGCCTCCGCCGGCATCGCGACGAACAGCGTGTTGGTGAACGCCGTCTCGGCCACGATCGTGAGGTAGATGCTCGCCGCCGTGATGGCGTCGCCGGTGATGAAGCCCTCGGCGAACTGGCGGCCGATGGTGCCGCAGTAGTCGTTGTGGAAGTTCCGCAGGCTGCTGTTGAACCCGGCCGGGTCGATGTAGTTGTTCATGTACAGGCGCTTGAGGTTCTGCTGGATCGTCGAGTGCCTGACCTCGTCGATCATCTGGATCGCCTGCCCGTTGTGCAGCTCGGGGTTCGGCACAGTGCGGAACAGCAAGGGCATCGCCCGCGCCGCGGAGATCTCCGGCAGCGGGATGATGCTGAGGAACAGCTTCTGCCACTCGAGCCAGCGCTCCTGGACCTGACGGAACATGTTGCCGCGGATCGCCCCGTCGGAGGCCCCGTAGACCCGGTGGTCCTTCTCCTCCTGCATGGGGAAGTACGAGCGCAGAACCTGCTTGAGGGGGTCCTTCTTCTTGGCCTTCGCGAACGTGTAGTCCGTGCCGTACTGGGAGACGGGCTCGTGGTACAGGGGCTCCCAGGCGAGCTCTTGGATCTTGTCGTGAGCCTTGGCCACGCTTTGTCGACTCATCAGCACTCCTCGGATCAGCAAATCGATCACAGGCAGGAAACCTGCCCGCAAGACCCATCCAACCCGCCCTCGACACGCGGTGGGGTCTCACCTTGAGACACGCACCGGGGCGTCGGGTCAGCGGTCCTCGAACATCGCGCCGCGGATCTTGGCGAGCTGGGCGTGCACGTCGCGTCTGATCTCGCGATTGCCCTCGGCGGCCGGCTGGATGCCCAGCGCCAGCAGCAACGCGGATGCGGGAGGGCCGGGGTCGCCCGTCTCCCCGAGCACCGGATGCAGGCCCTGGTCAGCGAGGTGGTTGAAGACCAGGTTCACCACGCTCCACGGGTTGTAGGTCTCGGCCTCCGCGCCGTCGGGTTCCATCGGCGTGGGTCTACCCCTCGCACGAACCCGCACGGTCTCAGTTTGAGACACGACCGAGGGACGACGACCCCTATGCTCGAACGACGGCGACCCTATGCGGTGGCACCAGTGACTCGACTTCGGAGGACCCGCCCTGCGTCCTCGACGCGGGACTCGGTGGCGGTCAGCAGGGTCCGCTTTCTGACGTCCGAGGCGGTCGGGCCCGGCCTGGTCCGCGGCTCGATCCTCGCGTCCTGGAAGCGGTCCCGCGACCTTGGGGTCGCGGCGGACCACGTCGAGCAGCCGTACCGCAACGACCCCGAGGTCGACACGCCGCTCACCAGGACGGCGGGGCCGGTGCTGCGCAGCCTGCGCGGCCAGCTGGACGGCCAGCCGATGAGCGTCGTCCTCACCGATCCGACGGGGCTCGTCCTGAGCCGGGAGACCGGGGAGGGCGAGCTCGAGCGGCACCTCGAACGGGTCCTGCTGGCGCCGGGCTTCAACTACTCCGAGTCCTTCGTCGGCACCAACGGCATCGGCACCGCCCTGGAGGTCGGCGGGCCGGCGCACGTCTTCGGTCACGAGCACTATGCGGAGAACCTCGAGGACCTGGCGTGCGCCGCGGTCCCCATCCGCCATCCCATCACCGGCAGGACGGTCGGCGCGATCGATCTCACCTGCTGGGCCAAGGACGCGGGACCGTTGCTCCTCACGCTCGCCAAGACCACGGCGGAGCAGATCCGCCAGGCCTTGCTGGCCGGCGCGGCCGCGCACCAGCTGGAGTTCCTCCAGGAGTACCTGCGGACCTGCCGCCGGATGGCGGGGATCGTGTTCGGCGTCAGCGATGACACGGTGTGGCTGAACGAGCACGCCCGCACCCTGCTCGACCCGCTCGACCAGGCCGCGATGCTCGCGCAGGCGACCGAGGCCCTCATGGACGACCGGCACGCGTCGGTGATCGCGGAGCTGCCGTCAGGCCTCAAGGCCCGGATGCACGGGAGGTGGGTGCCGGACGGACCCCGGCGGGGCGCACTGGTCGTGCACGTCAAGCTGCTCGACTCGGGGGAGGTCGAGGGGCATGGCGGCCCTGCGCGGCTGCCACCACCGGGGCTCGTCGGCTCCGCCCCGATCTGGCTGCGGGCGTGCGACGAGGTGGACAACGCATTCCGTTCGGGCGACTGGCTCGCCGTGGAAGGCGAGCCCGGCGTGGGCAAGCTGGCGCTGCTGCGGGCCGTGCACCAGCTGCGGCATCCGTCAGGGCGCCTGGTGGTCCTGGACGCGGCGGCCGCCCTCGGGGATGCCGCGTGGGTGACCGACGTGGCCCGCGTGCTCGGCGAGGACGCGGACACCGTCGTCGTCCAGCACGTGGACGTGCTCGACGACGTGACGTTACGGGGCCTGTCTGCCGTTCTCCAGGCCGTCCGGGCCGCGCACGGCGAGCGACCCGTGCGGGTCGCGGTCACGCTCGCGGCCACGACCAAGGGCGAGGAGCTCCTCGCCGTGTTGCGCCACTTCCCGCGCACCGTCGAGGTGCCTCCCCTGCGTCTGCACAGCGAGGACCTGCAGCCGCTGGTGGCGTTCTTCCTCGGCCGGCTCGGCCAAGGCGAGCAGCTCGCGTGCTCGCCGGAGGCCATGAGCGTGCTGCTGCGCGGGTGGTGGCCCGGCAACGCCGCGCAGGTGATGGAGGCGCTGCGCCAGGTCGTCCGCCATCGGCGCGCCGGGATCATCCTGCCGGAGGACCTGCCACCCGCGGTGCATGTGGTGAGCCGCCGGCTGCTCAGCCAGCTCGAGTCCCTCGAGCGCGACGCCATCGTGCAGGCGCTGCTGGCCGCCCACGGCAACAAGTCCGAGGCCGCGCAGCGCGTTGGGGATGTCCCGCGCGACGATCTACCGCAAGATCCACGACTACGGGATCGTGGTCCCGACCCACTGAAACGGGCCGCCGACGTCGCGCCCGTGGGACATGGGCCGATCTGCTCGACCGCCACGAAACCATCCCCACTCACAACACGCAGCCGTGCGGCATCCTGATTGGATGGTGCAGAACTCGCCGTTCAAGCGTTTCGGCGTCTTCGAACCCGTCTTCACGTCTGGGCGCAACGGCGCCAGCGGCCCCGGTTGGTACCTCGTCCTCATCAACCTGAACAGTGACGGTGCTGCGGCCGTTCGCGTCGTCAGTGAGTGCCTCGGTCGCTCACGAAGCCCTCGCACTGACATCGCGGCCCTGCTGCTCACCGGCGAGGGATGGCGGCCGCAGCTCGTCGGCTGCGTGGCGCTCCTCATGGCTCCGCAGTCGGATCGGCCGCTCGACGAGCTCATCCGGGCGATCCGAAATGGCTCGTGGGTTGCTCCTCAGCTCCTGGTGACAGCCGCGATCACATGCCCGAGCGGCTGGGAGACGCAGGTCGCTCCCGACCTGGTCAAGCGCGGTGACACCAAGGCCGCCGCAGCGTTGGCTGCCGTCACCGCTGCGACGCTTCCCGAGCTCGAGGTGCTTGCGAGCTCCGATGATCAGGGCGGTGCCGACATCGCCCGGGACTGGCCCGCCTCGCTGAGCACGGCGTTCGACGAGGCCGGCCTGGAACGGTCGTGGGAGCCGCCAATCCATCCGAGCCCTGCGCCTTGACTTCCAGGCGTTCCCCTCGCCCATGGATCGCCGGTGAGCGAGCTTGGGCATCAGACGAACAGTGGGCGATCGACGCGATCACCGCGTCGTACGGCGAACGCTGTGGCGCAGACGCCTCCGCCGGGCCCGGGGCCGCTGACATCATCGCGATCGTGCGCGACCAAACGCCGAACCGGTGCCGAACGTTAGGCACGTATTGGACGAGTGGCTCGCCGATCTCCTCGACGACCCATGGTCTCGGTCCCGACGGGGTGCCGGGACCCAACGACCTACTTCGTGTGGCGATCGTGCCGACGACCAGCCGGGCCGTTGTTTCCTGATCTACGACGGCGAACGCCAGGTCGAAGTCATTGCCTTCCTCCTCGGTTCCGGAATGCCATCAGTCGTGCCAGGCACCGAGGACGAAGTCGCGCACCTGCAGCTCGCGCACGACCGGCGTGACGACGAGATCCGCCGTGACGACCGCGTCATTGCCGGCTGCCCGCCAGGCCTCCTCTGATTCCCACACGTCGATCGTGCGGAAGCCTTCGTCGGTGGGGCCGGCGACGTGCAGGATCAGCCCGCTGGCGACCGGGCCTTCAGCGGGCTGGTAGCGCTCCCAGGTGGCCGCAACGTCGCGGACCACCGCGAAGGCGGTGGGGTGCACCTCGTCCACGCCGCGACGGTGCAACGGACCGATTCAGGATCGGCATAGCCGCCTGCGGTCGGGCCGCGGTGTCACACTGCCAGGGAGCACTCGGGTGTGTGGAGGTCGGCGTTGCTGGAGTTGGGGATGCTCGGCGCTCTGACGGTCAGCAGGGACGGGGAGCCGGTGGCGGTCACCGCGGCCAAGCCGCGTGCGTTGCTGCTCGCCCTGGCGCTGCGGCCGGGTGCCGTCGTTGCGGTCGATGCGCTCATCGATGCACTCTGGGGTGACCGTCCGCCGGAGACGGCGCACCGTGTCGTGCGCGTGTACGTGTCGCAGCTGCGGGTGTTGCTGGGCGCGGACGCCGTCGTCACCTCGGGGCAGGGCTACCCGCTGGGGGCACACGAGTCCGACGTGCGACGCGTGGAGCGGCTCCTCGCGGATGGGCGGTCCGCCTTGGCCGGTGGCAACCCCGCCCTGGGCGCGGCAATCGCGCGGCGGGCGCTCGCGCAGTGGCGGGGACCGTCGCTGGCCGAGGTCCGTGACGAGGCCTTCGCCGCCGCCGAGGCCGCCCGTCTGGATGGTGTGCGCCTCGCCCTGGAGGAACTGCACGCCGAGGCCGCGCTGCACTTGGGACGGCATGGCGAGCTCGTCGACCACCTAGCCGCCCTGGTCGGCGAGCACCTACTGCACGAGCCCCTGCACGCGCGGCTCGCGCTGGCCCTGTATCGCTGCGGGCGGCAGTCCGACGCTCTGCACGTGCTGGCCCGGCTGCGCGGCACCCTCCGCGAGGGGAGCTGGGCCTCGATCCCGGTGAGGCCGTCGCGGCCCTTGAGACCGCGATCCTGCGCCAGGACGCAGCCCTGGCCGGGCCGACCGAGCCCGAGGCCCCGCGCGCCGCGTTGCCGGCGCGCCCGTGGCGCTGCTGGGCCGCACCAGGGAGCTCGCGCTCCTGCGCCAACTGGTGCTCCGCGACGACGTCCGGATCGTCACCATCAGCGGCGCCGGCGGCAGCGGCAAGACCTCGGTGGCGCTCGCAGTCGCCGCCGACGCGGCTGCCGACTTCGCCAACGGCGCCGCGTTCGTGGAGCTCACCCCCGTCACCGACGCCGACCTGGTCGTGCCTACCGTCGCCCGTGCTCTGGGCGTCGCTGACACCGCCGACCTGCCGGTCGAGGAGGCACTTTCCGTGTGGCTGGCCGGGCGCGAGCTGCTGTTGGTCGTCGACAACGTCGAGCACGTCTCCGAGGCCGCCACCTCCCTGGCACGGCTGGTGCGCCGCGCGCCGCGCGTGACTCTGCTGCTCACCAGCCGGCGCGTGCTGCACTTGTCCGGCGAGCAGGTCTTCCCGCTGCAGCCGCTGGCGCTCGAGGACGCCGTGGCGCTGTTCGTGGCGCGCGCACATGCCAGGGACCCCGACGTCGATGTGGGTGACGCCACCGCCGTCCAGGGGATCTGCCGACGGCTCGACTGCCTGCCGCTGGCGATCGAGCTGGCCGCGGCGCGCACCGCGGTGCTCGCTCCGGACGCGCTCGCCGCCCGCCTGGCCGAGCGCGTCGACGTGCTCGGCCACGGACCGCGCGATGCCCCGGCGCGCCAGCGCACCCTGCGCGACACGCTGCGCTGGAGTACAGACCTGCTCTCGCCAGGCGAGCGCCTCGCGCTCGCCCGATTGTCGGTCTTCCGCGGAGGCTGCACGCTGGAAGCCGCGGAGTCCGTGGTCACCGACGACCTGGCGGTGCTCGAAGGACTCCTCGACGCCCACCTGCTGCGACGCCTGCCGGCGGGCGGCCGCCTGACCCTCCTCGAGACCGTCCGCGAGCACGCCGCCGAGCTCCTCGATTGCTCCGGCGAGACCGCCGCGGTCGAGGCGGCCCACGCCCGCTGGTGCGCCGCGATGGCCGAGGCCACGCCCCTGCGCCGTCACGGGACCGTCGAGGGCCGCCTCGCCATCGATGCCGAGCTGGACAACCTGCGCGCCGCCCACGAGCGAACTTTGGCGTCCGGCGACCCGGGCACCGCCCTGCGCATCGCCACCGCGCTGTACGGCTACTGGGTGGGCCGCGCGCTGTACCGCGAGGGTCGCGACCGCATCAATCGCGCACTGGACCTGGCCGGCGACAAAGGCGTGATCGGCGCGACCGCGCTGCGGGCGGTCGCGGGGATCCACTGGCTCCTGGGCGAGCGGGACCTCGCCATCGCGCGCGCCCGCCGCGGGGTCGAGGTCGGCCTGGCCGCCGGTGCTGTGGAGGCCATGTTCGGCTGCCACATCGTCCTCGGCATCGTCGCCATGGCACGCAAGGAGTACGACGAGGCGCGCCGCGAGCTCACCCAGAGCGTCGGCTACGCCCAGCAGCTCGGCTTCGAGCAGGGCCTCCAGGTCGCCCACCAGAACCTCGGCATGCTGGAGTTGGAGGAAGGCGACAACGAGGCGGCCCGGCGCTACTTCCGGCTCTCCGCCGAAGCGGTGGACGAGCAGGTACCGCCCCAGGACCGGCTCCCGCCCTACTGCGGCCTGGGCAGCGTCGCCGGCGCCCAGGGCCGCTGGGACGACGCACAAGGCCACTTCGAGTACGCCCTGTCGCTGTACAACGGCAGCCACCCGACTTCTACGTCACGGCGCTGGTCGGGCTCGCGCGCGTCGCCATTGCCCGCGGCGACGCGGCCGAGGCGCGCCGCCACCTCGCCGAGGCCGACGCCATGTAACCGTGGCCCGAACGCACGCGCCCCGAGATCCAGGAGTGGCTCGAACAGGGTAGCGTCCCGGCTCTGGTGTAAATCGACGAGCGCGGGTTCCTGATTGGGGATGTTAGGCGGCGGGTGCGACAGCCTCGTCGCGTCGGGCGCGGTGGTCGGGTTCGGGGATCGATGCGGTGCAGGAGGTCGGCGCGCAGCTGCTGGAGGATGCGTACCGACGATCGGGGTCATGTCGACCCCGCGCCAGCCGCGGGAGGCGCGGTCGAGCACTGCCCACACCAGCGACAGGCAGGAGCGCTCGCCGGGAAGTCGGCCGATGACCTTCACGCGTCGGCGGGTCTCGCCGAAGGTGCGTTCGATCAGGTTGGTGTGGCGGATGCGCCGCCAGTGCTCACGCGGGAAGCGCAGTGGCGGTGAGCGCGTCGAGGTCGCCGCTGATGCAGGCGACCGCCGACGGGTAGCGGCTGCTCCAGGCGGCGGCGAAGGCGTCGGCGCGGCGGCGGGCCTGGGCGACCGCGGCCGGCGCCGGGGTCGGCGTCGAGGTCGTCGAAGATGCGCCAGTAGTCGGCCTTGACCTTGGCCTGGTCGTCGGCCGGACACCTTGGCCACGACGTTGCGGGCCTTGTGGATCAGGCAACGCTGCCGCAGCGACTGCGCGAAGACCTGCTCCACCGCGCCGTATGGGCCGGCGGCGCCGTCGGTGATCGTGAGCAGCGGGGCGCGCAGCCCGCGCGCCACCAGGCCGCGCAGGAACCCCAGCGCGGCGTCGGTGGACTCCGCGCTGATCGCCTCGACCGCCAACAGCTCGGCGTGCGCCGGTGGTGGTCACGCCCCACGCGACCAGCACCGGTTCGGAGCGGGCGCCGTCGTGGTAGCGGAAGTGGCGAGGCGTCCAGGTACAGGTACTCCAGCTCGATGTCGTCCAGCGGCGCGGTCTTGAAGACGTCGAACTCCGTCGCGATCGCCGAGCACACCCGGGAGACGGTGGACTTCGACAGCGTCGCGTCGGCGCCCAGCGCGTCGGCCAGCAGGCTTCGACGTCGCGGGTCGACAGGCCACGCACGTAGCCGCGATCACCAGCGTCTCCAGCGCGTTGCTGCGGGTGACGCCCTTGCCGAACAGCCGCGACGCGAACACGGTGTCGGTGCCACGCAGCTTGGGACGCTGCAGGGTCACCGGCCCGGCGGTCGTCTTGACCGTCGTCTCGGCGTAGCCGTTGCGCGACCCGGCGTGGACGCGGTCGCCGCGGCGTAGCGCTCGCGGCCCAGGAACTCGGTGACCTCGGCCTCCAACGCGGTCTGCAAGATCAGCCGCGCGCCGAGGCGGCGACCTCCTCCAACGACCTCGACGAGGTCACGATCCTGGGCGAACAGGACGTCGATGGCGTCGCGGACGCGCTCGCTGGGGGATACTCGAACAGGCACGGGCGTAGCTCCTTCCTGAAGGCTTGGCAGCTCGTCAGGAACCTACGCCCGTCCGCCTTTTACACCGAGGATGGGCCGCCACCCCATCGTCGCGATGGCCGCGTAGCGGTCTTTAAAGGGGGCGTCGACTCCACCCACTCAACTCCATGGAACCCGGGACAGACCAAGCGTCCACGAGCCCGGGGCGGTCCAGGATCACGTCGGCCGGGGCCTGGCATGGGTAACTGCGCTTCGGCGTCAGATTGACTCCGAGCCAGACGATCCGACGTTCGCCACACAGATCGCGTAAACGATGAAGTGGCCAACCACGAACGGAAGATGCTCAACGTACATCACACGGCGCCCCACCCGCTGCCCCCGAAGCCGACGGAGGGGTCAATCGGATGGCTCGTGACATAGATCTCGTCAGCAGTGACCGCAGTGGAGGCGCTGGGGGTGACCCCCCCGTTGATGACGCTCGTTCCGTCAGGACATATTGCTGCCCGGCTGACGCCGCCTCCGCCGCCAGGTACATCGAATGCCTCCTGGACGTGGACGAAGCCGGAGAAGCCCGCGGGACCTTGCGGCCCGGCCGGTCCAGCCGGACCCTCCGTACCGGACTCGCCGGCGGGACCTTGCAGGCCCGCCGGTCCTTGGGGGCCCGTGACGCTCCATGCCACGGGCGTCCAACCGCGGGGGCACTGGTCGTCGAGCTGCAGTCGCAGGCTCCCACCCCGGTCGTAACACGCGTCGACGGTCTCGTGGTCGACCTGGGCCCCTGCGAAGCCGAATCCCGCCAGAATCGCCATGACGACGGTGACGGTCAGAACCAGTTTCCTCATTGTCCGCTCCTTGCTCGAAGGTTGTTTCAGCACTCCGCTGAGGTCAGGGCGCATGCCACCGCGCCTGCGCTCGCCGTTACGGCGACCGCATGAACGGGGAGGACCACCTCCGGTCTGCCTCACGGGAGTACGTACTGCGGCCTTGGCCCGAGCCGTTATCGAGCCGCTCGGAGGCGTTACCGACCGGCATCCCGGCGTGGACGAGGCACCGATTCGATCTGACCAGGAGTGACGGAGCGTGGTCATCGAAACGACGCCAGCAATGTCGCGAGCAGGTCGGGATCGATGACCTCGGCGCTCGGGCCGGGGCGCCAGTCGGGGTCTCCGGTCTGCAGGTTGTGGTGGGCCCCGTCCGGGTCGACGAAGAAAACGGTCCTGACCGGTCCGAGCGGCGTTATCTCGCCGGAGGTGGCGCCGGCATCGATGAGCCTGCTGACGAGTTCGTCGAATGCGGCCCGCGTGGCGGCGTGGAAGGCGACGTGATCGACACGTCCGCGTCGTCCGATGAGGTCATCGGGAAGCCCGGTCTGGTAACCGGGCACTTCGAAGGCGAGGAGCACGACCGTCTCGCCGTCCCCGTCGGTGAAGGCCCCCACACGGCGGAACGACATCTGGCTGGGGTGGTGCACGACGACGAGCCGGAGACCGAGCACATCCTCGTAGAACCGTCGGAATCGGTCGAGGTCGGGCGTGTTGACGGCGGCGTGGCCCAACCGGGCACGCGCCTGTGTTGTTTGAAGGGGGTTGGTCAGCTGGCTCATTGGGTGGTCACCTGTGCGTGGCCGCGCTCGTTGGCGGTCAGCGTGCGGGAGCTGGGCGGGCCGGGCATCCGTGAAAACACGCAAGTCATCCGTGAAAGGACGCAAGTCCGGGACTGTTGGCGAGCGACCCGGAGCTACGCGCTCGGCAGGTATGCAGGCGCAGACGGAAAGTGCAGGTCGAACTGCAAGGAGAGGGCTCGTTCTGGGCGAGCACGACCCCACGCGTTCTCGACACGGACGTGTCTCGAGATGTGGAGGCTGTCGACGCGACGAAGGGATCGCGTGTGGGCCGCTCCGATCCCGGCGACGGCTACGGTCGTGACGGTGGTCCCGCGAACGCGCCTGTTCGGCCGCGACGACGACGTGGTGATCGTGTCGTCCACGCTCGCTCGCACCGTCGGTGCACCGTGGTCGGGCCGGGTGGCGTGGGCAAGTCGTCCGTCGCGGGTGCGGTTGCCCGTCTCGCGGTGGACCGGCCGGTTGTCTGGGTCGACGCGGAGCCCGTGGCCGACATCGACGCACTGCTTGATGAGCTTCTACGTCGGAAGGGGATCGAGCGTTTGCCGGGCGAGTCGCCGAACGACGCGGTGCGGTCGGCGCTGGACGGCTCGGTCGCGCTGATCGTGCTGGACGGAGTGGAGCACCTGGGGGAAGACATCGGCGGGCGACTCGGACGTGGCCCACTTCGCCCATCGGTCCGTGGCTGCTGGTCACCAGTCGGCGCCCGCTCGGATCGGCGATGCTGCCGATCGTCCGCCTCGGCCCATTGCCCACGGCCGATGCCAACGCTCGCTCTCCCGGCGGGGAGATGATGATCGACGAGGTCGCGGTGCGCGGCGGTGACATTGCCTCGCTGGGCGCCGACCCCGAGCTCTTCGGACGGTTGCTGCGTGCGACCGGGGGGCTTCCCCTGGCCATTCAGCTCACCGCCAACCACGTCGTCCGGTTCGGTGTCCGGTTCGCGGCCGAGCAGCCGGCACCACTCGACGAGATCATCCACGACTGCATCGATCGCACGCTGGCGCTGCTCACCGACGAGGATCGATTGGTCTTCGAGCGACTCGGACTCACCGCAGGAACGTTCACGCTCGACGTCATTGGCGCCTGCCTGGAGCAGCGCCGCCCGGCACCGCACAGCGCGTAGCCGGCGCCTTGGTCGACCACGGCCTTGTGTTCGCCGTCGAAGGTCGCTTCGGGTTGCTCCCCCCGATCCGGGAGGTCGCGGCCTTCCTCGTCGAGGGCAGCGGTCGTGCCGACCGCTCGCTCGAGGCTCTCGTCGCCTGGGTTCTTGAGGTGGCGGCAGACCCCGAGCAGAGCGACTCGAGCAACGCGATTGCCGCCAACCTCGACACGTGCATCCGCGTGGCGTGGCTGGCCGTTCGCCACCCCACGTTGCGGCGCCGAGCCGGCGCCTTGGCCGACGCGCTGTTCGGGCCGATGTACGACCACCTCCGCCAACGCGAGCTCCTGGCCCTCCTCGAGGCCGTGCTGGCCGACGCTGCGTTTGACCGACGCGGCTACGCCGAGACCGCGCGGCGTGCCGCCATCTGCGCGTCGGAGTGCGACACCATCGCCCACGCGCGCCGGTGGCTCGATCGCGCTCACGAGCTCGCGGCGGAGCTCGACAACGACGAGCTCCGATCCCGGAACTGGTCGGTCGACGCCTGGCTGTCCCTCGACATCGGCGACCACGCCAAGGCCATCGCAGCCGCGGAACGCAGCATGTCGATCGCCGCCCCACATGACCCGCGGATCCTGTATTCGATGCGCTGCATCGCCGAGGCCGCACTCGCCTCGGGCGACCTCGAACGCGCCGAGCAGACCGCCGCCGCGGTCATCGAGCTCGCGGGCGGTGCCAGCCCCCTCGACGGTCTCCTCGCACGAACGACGCTCGGCTGGTGTCTCGTCGAACGAGGCAGATGGGCCGAGGCGGTCGCCCACGCCCAACGCCTCGCCGACGACGTCCGCCGACACCAAGCCGATCTGCTCGAGATCGCAGTCGAGGCGGAGCTCATCGCCCTTGGCGCCGACCCGCGCGTCGAACCCAGGGCACCGTCCCTCGATAATGACCAGCGGTTCTCGTGGTGGATGCGACTCCAGCAACGCATTCGCCTCGTCGCCCGCCTACCGATCGACGAGCACTACCAGCACGTGATGCACACCGCCGCCGATGTTGTCGTTCTCGCCGACCTGGTGCCGCTCGGCTACCCACGGATCTGTGCGACCAACCTTCTCGGCGACGCCGCACTGGCCAGCGGCGACCTCCGCCACGCGACCCGCGCCTACGAGCAGGCGCTGCGCGACGCGGCTCGAGGACCGTATCGCTTGCGCGGCGCCGACGCCTTCGACGGCCTCGCCGTCACGGCCGAGCGGATGGGTCACCATGTCCTCGCCGGCACCGCCGCCACCGCCGCCGCCCACACTCGAGAACTGGTCGGCGCCGCGGCCTGGCCACGACCATCCCTCCCGGTAACCGTCACCGCGAGCGGATCGCTCCCCGACACCTGGCTGCGAGACGGCACCCCGACTTCGCGCGCGATCGACGAAATCACCCATGCACTGCAGACCTTCAGGCGGCCGGATCCACTGGCCAGCCTCACGCCAGCCGAACGACACGTCGCCCAGCTCGTACGCCAAGGAATGACCAACAACCAGATCGCCGACCACCTCGTCATCTCCAGACGCACCGTGGAGAGCCACCTCGCCCGGGTCTTCCGCAAGCTCGACATTCGCAACCGGACACAACTCGCAACCCTGCCGATCGCAGGTCAACGATGACTGGCGTCACACGCCGCACGACCCCGCGTTGCGTCCATCCCCACCGAGGCGGCAGTGTGTCAGCACTGCGGCCGCGTGGCGATCAGCCACGCCGCGGCGGGGGTGTTGAAGTCGTCACCCGTGGCCCAAAGCGCTGGCCGAGCGATCATGCACGGTCGAGGACCTGCAAGGCCACACAGTTCAAGACCGACGACACGCTCTTCCCAAAGCTTGACCGCCTCTACCTCGGAGGCTTGATTGAAGTCGACCGGTGGCGTCCCGGCTCTGGTGTAAATCGACGAGCGCGGGTTCCTGATTGGGGATGTTAGGCAGCGGGTGCGACATCCTCGTGGACGCCGGCGCGTGGGTCGGGTTCGGGGTCGGTGCGGTGCAGGAGGTCGGCGCGCAGCTGCTGGAGGATGCGCACCGACGACGGGGTCATGTCGACCCCGCGCCAGCCGCGCGACGCGCGGTCCAGCACTGCCCACACCAGCGACAGGCAGGAGCGCTCGCCGGGAAGTCGGCCGATGACCTTCACGCGCCGGCGGGTCTCGCCGAAGGTGCGCTCGATCAGGTTGGTGTGGCGGATGCGCCGCCAGTGCTCGCGCGGGAAGCGCAGGTGGGCTGTGAGCGCGTCGAGGTCATCGGTCACGCACGCGACTGCCGACGGGTAGCGCGTGCCCCAGGTGGCCGTGAAGGTGGCGGCCCGGCGCCGCGCCTGGGCGACCGCGGCCTCGCCGGGGTCGGCGTCGAGGTCGTCGAAGATGCGCCAGTAGTCGGCCTTGACCTTGGCCTGGTCGTCGGCCGACACCTTGGCCACGACGTTGCGGGCCTTGTGGATCAAGCAGCGCTGCCGCAGCGACTGCGCGAAGACCTGCTCCACCGCGCCGTATAGGCCGGCGGCGCCGTCGGTGATCGTGAGCAGCGGGGCGCGCAGCCCGCGCGCCACCAGGCCGCGCAGGAACCCCAGCGCGGCGTCGGTGGACTCCGCGCTGATCGCCTCGACCGCCAACAGCTCGGGTGCGCCGGTGGTGGTCACGCCCCACGCGACCAGCACCGGTTCGGAGCGGGCGCCGTCGTGGTAGCGGAAGTGGGAGGCGTCCAGGTACAGGTACTCCAGCTCGATGTCGTCCAGCGGCGCGGTCTTGAAGACGTCGAACTCCGTCGCGATCGCCGAGCACACCCGGGAGACGGTGGACTTCGACAGCGTCGCGTCGGCGCCCAGCGCGTCGGCCAGGCAGGCTTCGACGTCGCGGGTCGACAGGCCACGCACGTAGCCGGCGATCACCAGCGTCTCCAGCGCGTTGCTGCGGGTGACGCCCTTGCCGAACAGCCGCGACGCGAACACGGTGTCGGTGCCACGCAGCTTGGGACGCTGCAGGGTCACCGGCCCGGCGGTCGTCTTGACCGTGGTCTCGGCGTAGCCGTTGCGCGAGCCGGCGTGGACGCGGTCGCCGCGGGCGTAGCGCTCGCGGCCCAGGAACTCGGTGACCTCGGCCTCCAACGCGGTCTGCAAGATCAGCCGCGCGCCGAGGCGGGCGACCTCCTCCAACACCTCGACGAGGTCACGATCCTGGGCGAACAGGACGTCGATGGCGTCGCGGACGCGCTCGCTGGGGGATACTCGAACAGGCACGGGCGTAGCTCCTTCCTGAAGGCTTGGCAGCTCTCAGGAACCTACGCCCGTCCGCCTTTTACACCGAGGATGGGCCGCCACCCTCGAACAGGTTTCGGCCTGAGCAGGACCAATGCACGCCAAGTTCTGCGCGACATGACCTGCGGTTCTGTGGAGCGGACGACGGGATTCGAACCCGCGACCCTCACCTTGGCAAGGTGGCTCGCCTGGTCCAGCTGGTTCGGTTCAGGCTTCTCACCTGCGGCCCTGTCCGCACGTTGGTCCAAGCCGTGCGGTGAAATCCGCTCTGTCGTAGAGCGCTCTACCACGAAGCGGCGGGCCGGTGGTGGGTCGCCTTCGTTCCTCTTCCTGCGCGATGCCGCCACCAGCCGACATTAGGGTCCGAGTGCGGTGGCCTGAAACGCGCGCGCTGCTCGATGCGTGCAATGGCATCGGCGATCTCGGTCGCCACCGCGCCCGCGCGTCCCCCGGGAGCAGGAGGTCACTCGTGTGCAGCAGCTCCAGCCCAGGCCGAGTGACCTCTCGCTGGGGCCCGGCGATCGTCGATAGCGATGGGTAGACGGCGCACCTTGGCAAGTGCGTGGCAGCTTCACCGTCACGCAACTTGGGAGTGCGCGGCGGGCAAGGCCAGATACGCGATGAGGTGCTCGAGGTCGCCGTGACGCACCGCCGACGGAGAGCACGCCTGTCACTTGGCGGCGTCGACGGCGAGCAGGATCGGCTTGCCGTCGAGGGTGATGCCGTAGGCGACCAGCACCGGTTCGGCGTGGGCGGCGTGGTCGGTTCCTGACAGACGACCAAGTCGAATCAGGAAGGAGCTACGCCAGTGCCTGCAGGAGCATCTCCCGCTGACCAGATCCACACCAGCATCGACGAGCTGTTCGCCGATGCCGACCTCGACCTCGCGGCGGTGATGGAGGACGTCGCGGGACTGTCGGTGTGGCTGGTGTTCCAAGCCGCGCCGGAGGTCGAGGTCACCGAGCTCCTGGGCCGCGACCGCTACGCCCGGGGCGACCGCGCCCGCAACGGCTACAGCGACGTCACCATCAAGACCACCGCGGGGCCCAACGAGCTCGAGCGCCCCAAGGTGCGCGGCACCCTGGACGCGTTCGCCTCCCGGCTGCGCGGCCGGTCGATGCGCGACATCCAGGCCTCGCTGGCCGAGACACTCGGGCCCGACTCGACGGTTCGGAGATCTACAAGGGTCTCCACAGCCAGTTCGAGGCGTTCACGCAGCGCAGCCTGTCAGGCGTCGAAGTCGCCTACCTGTAGGTCGACGCGTCGATGTTCCGCTACCTACGCCGTCGCTTTACACCGAGGATCGGACGCCACCCACGAAGCGTTCGAGGGCCTCGGCCGCGCTCGCGGAGCCGAGCGAGGTTGTCGTGGGCGGTGTACTCGGGGCCGTCGATGATCCGCAGGTACCCGCGGACTTGATCACTGACTGTGCGATGCCGCCCCTGATGTCGTGCATCAGCATTCCCGGAAGCCGAGTCGACTCGACCGCCCGCGGGAAGCGATGCTCATCGCGGGCGGGTTGCCTCAACGGCCGCCGTCGGGCGCGGGATCCCAAGCCGTGGTCGGTCCGGTCGTCACCGCCCTTCACCGTTCGGTCGGTGTCACCATCGACCCGCGATCACATAGTTTATAGAGTCGATGTGGAACGGAGCCCGCCGTGAGCCGCGTCCTGGTGAGCCAGGCCGTGCCGCGTTCTGCGCTCGAGCTGGTGCAGTCGGCTGGGCTGGACGTCGACGCCCGCAGGGAGTCCGAACCGCTGCCACGCGCGCACCTGGGCAGGAGGATCGCCGGCTGCGACGGCCTGGTCTGCCTCCTCACCGACGTCATTGCCGTGACGAACACGCCGGACGTGCTCACCGAGTCGACCGCCGATCTCACGCTCGCTCTCGGCCTCGCCCTCGCCCGCCGGTTGTTGGAGGCCGACGCCTACGCCCGGTCGGGTGCGTGGACACGCTGGGAGCTCGAGCCCGAGCTCATGGGCACCGATGTTCACGGCGCGACGCTGGGGATCATCGTCATGGGCCGGATCGGTCAGGCGGTCGCCCGTCGGGCGGCGCACGGGTTCGGCATGCGTGTCCTGTACAGCAACCATGCGCGGCTGCCGGGGACCGCGGAGCGCGGGGCTACCGCCGTGGATCTCGCCGCGCTGCTCGCCGCATCCGACGTCGTCTCGTTGCATGCGCCCGCCACATCTGCGTTGCGACACCTGATTGGCCCCAGCAGCTGGCCCTGACACAGCCCGACGCGGTCCTCGTGAACACTAGCCGCGGGACCCTCGTCGACGAAGAAGCGATCGCGGTCGCGCTTCGGTACGGCACCATCGCCGGAGCAGGCCTGGACGTCTTCGAGGCCGAGCCCAGAATCCACCCGGGGCTGATTGGCCTGCGAGAGCGCCTGGTCCTGCTGCCCCACGTCGGCAGCGCCACAGCAGCGACGCGCCGGCGGATGGCGGAGGTGGCCGTGCGGAATGCGATCGCAGGTCGGCGAGGAGAGGAGCGGCCGAATCTCGTGCGGACGGCGTGACGTGACCGCGGTCGCGACCCCGGAGACCCGCTCGCGCTGGTGGCGAGGTGCGTTCGGTTTCACGCTCATGGCCGCCATGGGCGTCGCGACTTTCATCGGGTTCGTCATCGGAGTGCTCGCGCCACTGCTGGTGGACGACCTCGCGATGTCCCGCACTCAGCTCGGCTCCCTCAGCACCGTGCTGTACCTCGTAGGCGGCTTCGGGTCACCGATCGCGGGTCACCTCGCGGACCGCATGGGCGGGCGGACCGTGCTCATCGCGGTGTTCGCGGCGGGCGCGGCCGCCACGATCGCCGTGGCCCTGGCGCCGTCCTACGCCTGGCTCCTCGCCGCGATGACCGTTGCGGGTCTGGCGCTCGCTGCCGCCAATCCCGTAACCAACAAGCTCGTCGCCGCGCACATCCGGCCCGGCGCACAGGGCGTGCTCATGGGCGTCAAGCAAGCCGGCGTGCCGATGAGCAAGTTCCTCGCCGGCGCCGTCATGCCGGCCGCCGCCCTGTGGTTGGGTTGGCGCAACGCGGTCCTGCTGGGTCTGCTCATCCCGATCGCCGGACTGGTGGTCGGCCATGTGCTCCTCCCCGACGACCTTTGCAACGTGACGACGCGGGCGGAGCGGCGCAACCGGCCGTTAAGCGCGGCGGTGCGGCGCCTGTCGATCTACGGCTTCCTGATGGGAACCGGGATAGCCGTCACCAACGTCTACCTGCCGCTCTACGCGCACGACGAGCTGGGCATGAGCGTGCCCGCCGCGGGCGCCGTCGCGAGCCTCACCGGCATCGTCGGCGTCGGGTCGCGCATCGCGTGGGGGCGACGCACCGACGGCACCGCCGAGGTCGGGCCTACACTCGGCGTGATCGCTGCGGGCTCCGCCGTCGCGATCGCACTGCTCATCGCGGCGCGGTGGTGGGGCACCTGGCTGGTGTGGGCCGCCTCGTTCCTCATCGGCGCGATCACGGTGGGCTGGATCGTCGTCGGCATGGTCGGCGTCGTCGCCATCACCGACCCGCGCGACGCGGGCCGCGCATCGGGACGCGTGCTCCTCGGGTTCTACACCGGCTTCGTCTGCAGCCCTGTCGCGTTCGGCTGGATCGTGGATGCGACGAGCGTGTACGCGCCCGCTTGGGCGCTCGTCGCGCTGGCGTTCGTCGGCGCGATCCTGGTGTCGCCGTGGTGGGGGGCCGGCGGCAGGTCGTCGCCGAAGGCGGCGTCGGCGCTCGCGACAGGCGCGTCCGCCACGTGAGCGCACCACCGGCCGGCGGCGGGGTCCGGTTCGGCGTGCTCGTGGCCCTGCTCGGGTCGGCCGGCATGGCGGCGCAGTCCCGGGCGTCGACCTCGGCGTGGAGCAGGCGGGCGGCGCGCAGCTGTTCACGTTCGCGACGGCTCGACCTTGCCGGCGCTCGCAGCGGCCCCGGGTGGCATGCGGCCGTTGACGGCCAGCACCGTGCCGGGCCTCGTCGGCGCGTGGCTGGCGTCTCCGGACGGTGGCGGCCGCGCGAGCGCACCACCCACCGCAGCGGAGCGGATCCCCTTGCTGCGCCGCCACGGCCTGCGCTGGCCGCCGCTCTACGCGCTCCTGATGGGGGCCGCGCACGGGGGCACTGACGCCTACCGCCCGATGTAGGCCCACGAGGCGGTCGGGACGTCCCGCGTGGCTGCGGGCATGCTGGTCGCGCCACGGGCCTGTCAGGCATCGTCGGGCGTATTGGGTGGGGCTACGTCGGTGAGGCGCTCGCCGCCCGGACGCTCCTCGCAGGCTTGGCGGCGTGCTCGGTCATCGCCACGTTGGTCGCAGCCGTACCCCAGGCTTGCCTCTTGCCTCCCGCATGCTCCGATACTAGACTTTGCAAGATATAGATTCGCTCAGCACCGAGGTCCAGCCCATGCCCACCGCCGTTGAACTGCGCAGTGCCTCCAAGGTGTTCACGGTGAAGGAAGGGCGCGACCTGTCAGGCTTCCTCGCGGTCCAGGACGTCAACCTGACGATCGAGGCCGGCGAGCTCGTGTGCTTCATCGGGCCGAGCGGCTGCGGCAAGACGACGGTCCTCAACATGATCTCGGGAGCCATCCTGCCGACTGCCGGTGAGGTGGTCGTGGAGGGCAACCCGGTCAGGGCGCTCCAGGTCGGAATGGGGTACGTGACTCAGGACGACACGCTCCTGCCGTGGCGCACGCTCGAGCAGAACGTCAGCCTCGGCATCGAGCTACTGCGGCGCAATGGCGGCGCGGCCGCCGCGCGCGACGCCTCTGGCCGCGTGAGGGACCTGATCGACAAGGTCGGGCTCTCGGGATTCGAGCGCTACTACCCCCACCAGCTGTCGGGCGGCATGCAGAAGCGCGCCGCGCTGATCCGCACGTTGGTGACGTACCCCGACGTCGTGCTGATGGACGAGCCGTTCGGGGCCGTCGATGCGCAGACGCGGCTGTACCTGCAGGACGAGCTGCTGCGCCTGTGGTCGGAGCTTCGCAACACGATCCTCTTCGTCACCCACGACGTGGTGGAGGCGATCACGCTTTCGGACAAGGTGGTCTGCTTCGCGAGGGACCCGGGGCGCGTGAACGAGGTGGTCCACATCGACCTCCCGCGCCCCCGCAACGTGTTCTCGATCCACCAGACACCTGGATACGCCGAGATCCACGCCCACTTGTCCGACCTCGTTCACGGGCGACACTAAGGGCCCGCAGTACCCGCGCCGATCTCCGAGGAACGCATGCCCGCCAGGCTCCAGCCGCACGAGACCACGACCGCGCCGGTGGCGCCGCCCGCCCCCGCCAGCCAGGGGCTGCGCCGTGTCCAGCCGAACACCGAGCTCGTCGACGCGACAGTCGCGCAGGAGTCGCGCAGGCGCCGCCACGGCCGGCGCTTCCTCATGGGTACGCGAGTCGTCGTCGTCCTGGGCATCCTCGCCGCCTGGGAGCTCGCGTCCGGTCCGCTCGTCAACCCCGTGTTCGCGAGCAGCCCCAGCGCGATCTTCGTCGAGCTCGTGGAGGGCTTCACCGAGCGCAACCTGCTCTGGCACGCCCAAGTGACTGCGCTCGAGGCCTTCCTCGGCTTCATCATCGGCTCGGTTGTCGCCATCGGACTGGCGCTGCTGCTCGTCACGCTCCCGCGGGTCTACGCCGTGATCGAGCCGATCGTGCTCGCCGTCTACGGCATCCCCAAGATCGCGCTCGCGCCGCTGTTCATCGTCTGGTTCGGGCTCGGCATCACCTCCAAGGTCGCCATCTCCGGGTTCATGGTGTTCTTCATCGTGTTCATGAGCACCATCGCGGCGCTGTCGCGGACCAACCCCCGTGTCGTGCAAATCGCGAGGATGATGGGCGCGTCCCAGCGCGACCTGCTGTGGAAGGTCCGCCTCCCCGCGGCCTCGCCGTACATCCTCACCGCCCTGAAGATCGTCGTACCCACGGCGATGATCGGTGCCGTCGTCGGCGAGTTCATCTCGTCGCAGCGCGGTCTCGGGTTCTGGATCACGCGGGCGACGCTGTCGTTCAACACTGCGAGCGCGTTCGCCGGGATCATCGTGCTCATGACGCTTGTGCTCACGCTCAATGCGATCGTCAACTTCGCCGACCGCCGCCTCCTCCCGTGGCGGACCGACCGCGACGAGCAACAGTAGGCCCGCTTCCCTCACACCCGCACGTCCCAAGCAACGCGACCCAGGAGGTTGGCATGACTTCGCCCATGAACGTCCGACGTCGGCGCGGGAGCATCGCATCCCGCGGCAGCGTCCTGTTGATGTTGCTCCTGCTGCTCGCCGCGGCGTGCGGTGGGGGCGACACGGCCGACGAAACCGCCGGTGACACCGCGGCCACCGGCGACCCCGCAACCGACGGTGCTGAAACCGACGCTGCCGCAGGCGGTGAGGTCGCCGACACGGGTGCCCCTGCGGCCGGCACGGAGGCCGTGGCGGCCAACGACGAGCCGTTGTCGGTGTCGTTCGGGTGGTTCCCGGCGTTCCACACCGCGGCCGCGTTCGTCGCAGACGGTGCGGGCTTCTGGGAGGACCAGAACCTGCAGGTCGAAATGGTGCGCGGCGAGAGCGGCGCGGCGTTGTCCAACATGGTCGCCCTCGGCCAGGTCGACTTCTCCTACGCCGCGATCGAGGTGGTCGTGCAAGCTCAGGCGGAGGGTCGCGACCTCCTGCAGATCATGCCGCTGGTGAACACGTTCACCCTCAACACGGTCGTGAGCAACGCGGCTGCCGAGGAGGCCGGCGTCACGCGGGACGACCCGATCGAAGACCGGCTCGCGGCATTCGCCGAGATGACGGTCGGCTACACGTCGCCGGGCTCGCCCACGGACCGCTGGTCGCGCTTCTTCATGCAGCTCGCCGGGATCGACCCCGAGACAGAGGGCACGCTGGTGTCGGTCGGCAGCGCACCGAATCTCCAGGCGGCCTTGCAGACCGACCAGATCGACGCGTACATGCTGACTCCGCCCGGCGCGACCGTGCCGGAGCTCGAGGGCTACGGGCAATCGTTCATCCGCGGCACCGACAACGACGTCCCCGAGCTCGAGGGCTTCGCCGACACGGCCGTCGGCACGACGGCGAGCTTCCTGGAGGACCCGCAGAACCACGAGGGCGCCGTGCGGTTGCTCGTCGGGCTGATGCAGGCAGCCGAGCTGATCCAGGAGGACCCCGACGCCGCCCTCGAGCACCTGCTGGTGTACTTCCCCGACATGGATCCGGAGGTCGCGCGCGCCGGGCTCGAGGACATGCTGCCGGCGCTCGAGTCCCCCCAGCTCAACCAGGAGAGCGTGGAAAGGCAGCTCCAGGTCCTGTTCGAGAACGACCTCATCGAGGGCGCCGAGCAACCGTCCGCCGAGGACGGTGGCCTGTGGCGCGGTGACCTGTTCCAGGAGGCGCAGGCTCGCTTCGAGGAGCTGGCCGGGTAGCAGTCGCGAGTGCCTGGGCGTGCGCGTGCGCGCCCAGGCCCGCCGTCAACACCTCGACGCGGAGGACGCCGATGAAGGACGACATCCCGGTCGACGCGCTCACCGCCTCCGACCGCTGCGCGCTGCTCGTCGTCGACGTGCAGAACGACTTCTGCCACCCGGATGGTCTCGTCGGGCGCTCCGGCGGCAACCTCGACCTGGTCTCCGGGATGGTCGCGGCGATCGCCCGCCTGCGGGCCGCGGCGCGATCGGCGGGCGTGCCCGTCGTCTTCGTTATCACCGAGCACCGCCCCGAGACGAACTCGGCCGCCTGGCTCCGCCGCTCCAACTACGCGGCCGAGATGTGCCTGCCGGGCGGCTTCGGCGCCGATCACTTCATCCCGCCCCCGGACGACCGCGACGTGGTCGTTGTGAAGCACCGCTACAGCGGGTTCTACGCCACGCGCCTGCAGAGCGTGGTGCGCGGGCTCGGTCGCAGCACCGTGGTGGTCGCCGGCACGTCGACGGACGTGTGCGTCGAGGCGACCGTCCGCGACGCCTTCATGCGCGACCTCGACGTCGTGGTGGCGTGGGACGCCACGGCCGCGCGTGACGAGGAGACCCGCCAGCACAGCCTGCTGACACTCTCGCGCCACTACGCCATGGTCCTGTCCGCTGGCGAGCTGGAGGGCCGTTGGGCGCGCGCGCTGGCGCGCGACCCCGCTGCGTGACGTCAGTGCGGCACGCGCACCGCCACCACGGCGTCGAGCTCGACGGGAACGTCGTCGGGCAGCTGCGCGACGCCCAGCGCGGTGCGTGCATGCCAGCCTCGCGCGCCGAGCGCGTCGGTCAGCAGCTCCGACGCCCCGTCGACGACCGTGCCCGGCGCGGTGAAACCGGGCGCCGTCATCACGTAGCCGGTGACGCGCAGGAACCGTTCGACGCGCCGCAGGCCGACGGTCGCCTCCAGCGCGGCGATCAGTTGGAGCGCGCACAGCCGCGCCGCCTCGCGTGCCTGCTCGAGCGAGACCTCGGCACCGACGCGACCGCGGAACGGCACGTTGCCGGCCGCGTCCACCGGAAGCTTGCCGGACAGGTGCACGACCGAGCCCCACTCCACGGCGTGCCGGTAGTGGTAGCGCGGCTCGCCCAGCTCCGGCACGGCGAATCCGCTCTGCCGGAGCCCTTCGACGGTGAGGTCGGCCGTCACCGCGCTGCGACCTCTTGCAGCAGCCGGCCGTAGCCGTGAACGGGGTGCTCGTAGCGCATCTCACGCAGGCCGCGCCACACGATCGGCGTGAGCATGGTCACGACGGGGATCGACCGATCGGCCTCGAGCTGGGCGATCGCTTCGTTGGCGCGCCATACGGGGCAGGTGAGGTACACGGCGTCAACGTCGCCCACCTCGTGGAGCGCGCGCACGGTGAGGTCGTAGGGGAGGTCGTCTGGCAGCTCCCTAATCGTCTGGTTCGTCGTCGTCTCGACGCCGCGCGCGACCGGGACCTCGAAGCCTTCCTGCTCGAGGTAGCCCCGCAGGTGGTCGCTGCGGACTCGCGGGAACGGCGACACGAGCGCGACACGCCGCGCGTCCAGGTGGCGCAGCGCCTCCACCACGGTCTCCATCGCGGTCAGCGTGGGGACGCCGACCGCGTCCTGGACCTCGCGGCTGAGCTCGCTGCACCACCTGGGGCCCATGGCGCCCTGGATGAGGTCGCCGCCGATGCAGAGGAACGCCGTCGGGGCGAAGTCGACTGTCTCGCGCGCGGCTTCGACGATCCCCTGGCGCTGGCGCGCGAAAGCTTCGGCGTCGAAGGCCCCCGCGTGAAGCATGTGGCGCGACCAGAGCTTGGTGTTGATCAGCAGGTTGACGTCGTCGGGGACGACGCCGAAGAACGACGAGTGGACGCTCTGCAGCGCGCCCGCGTAGATCAGCGAGATCGTCGCCCGCCAGCGGCTCGGGTTCTCGGGAACCGGTTCGTACACGTCGGTCACGGGGCCTCCTCGACGAATGGGCGGCTCCGGCGGCGCTTGACACGCCACACGGCCATTCATACTTTGCAAGATATAGATTCAGCTGTCCAGGAGCCGCGATGACCACCCTGCCCGAGCCCGCCCGCATGACGCGCGTCGCGCTCCCCGAACGGTCGCCGCTGATCGGCATGTCCGTCCGGGCCGCCGAGCGAGAGCTCGAGTCGCTCCAGACGGCTGGGCCTTACCTCGACCTCACGTACGCGGACACCAAGCGCTTCCCGCCGCCGCACGGCGTGCTGGAGAAGCTGATCCGCGCGGCCACCGGCAAGGGCATGACCTACACGCCCTACCGCGGAGACCGCACCGTGCGCGAGGTCGTCGCACCCGACGTCGCGCGGTTCCTCGGGACGCCCGTGGACCCCGCGACCGAGCTGATCCTCACACCGGGGAGCCAGTCGGCGCTGTTCTGTGCCCTCTCGGCGCTCGTCGACGAGGGCGACCGCGTGGTGCTGTTCGACCCCGACTACCTGTCCACCGAGCGCATGCTGCGCCACCTCGGGGCGCAGGTGCACCACGTGCCGCTGCTGTGGGAGGACGACGGCGACCAGCTGCCCGACCTCGACCGCCTGGCGGACGCGCTGGCGCGCCGTCCACGGGTCCTGGTGTTCTCCCACCCCAACAACCCGACCGGCGCGACCTACACCCGCGCGACGCTCGAGCGCATCGCCGAGCTGGTCCGCCCGGTGGACGGCCTCACGGTGATCGTGGACGAGCTGTACTCGCGGCTGGTCTACGACGGCACGTTCACCCACCTGCGGTCGCTGGAGGGCATGGCCGACCGCACGGTGACGCTGCTCGGCCCGTCGAAGTCGGAGTCGATGAGCGGGTTCCGACTCGGCGCCGCGGTCGCGCCTGCGGAGGTCACCGCGCGCATGGAGGACGTCCTGTCACTCACCGGCCTGCGTGCTCCCGCGTACGCGCAGCACATGCTCGCGGGCTGGCTGCGCGAGGACGAGGAGTACATGCGCAACCGCATCGAGGAGTACCGGCCGCTGCGGGACCTGGCCGTCAAGCGCTTCAACGACTCGTCGGCGCTCCGCGTCGCCCCGCCTCGTGGCACCGCCTACATGTTCCCCCGGGTCCTCGGCGACGCCCCCGACCAGGAGATCGCGAAGCGCCTCCTGCTCGAGGCGAACCTCATCGTCAACCCGGGCTACCAGTTCGGTCCCCGCGGGCTGTCCCACCTGCGGCTGTGCTTCGCGCAGGAGGAGGAGGCGTGGGCGGCCGCCGTGGACGACATCGTCCGCATCGTCGAGGACGCCGTCGCCCGGCCCTGACGACGACCAAGGAGCGCTGCCATGCCCGACCTGTCCGACCACACCGTCGCGGTGCTCGGCGGCGCCCGGCGCGAGATCGAGATCATCTCCCGCTTCCGCGCCGCGGGCGCGACCGTGCGCACGTTCGGCACGATCGAACACGAGGACATTGCCGGCCTCGGCGTGCCCTCGCTCGCCGAGGCCCTCGACGGAAGCACGGTGATCGTCGGACCGATGCCCGGCGTCGCCGTCGACGGCTCGCTCTACGCGCCCCACGCCGCGGAGCCGATCGTGATCGATGAGCGCACGCTCGCCGGAGCGCGCCGTGGGGCAGTGTTCTTCAGCGGGAGGAGCACCCCCGCCATGCGCGCCGCCGGCGAGGCGCGCGGCGTCCGCTTCGAGGACCTCGGAGAGGACGACTACGTCCAGGTCCAGCACGCCATCCCGACTGCGGAGGCGGCGATCGCGCTCGCCATCACCGAGACCGACGAGACGCTCAACGGCTCGGCCGTGCTGGTGGTCGGCTACGGCCGGATCGGGCAGGTGCTCGCGCAGTACCTGCGCGGCTTCGGCGCCGTGGTCGCGGTCGCGGCGCGCCGAGCCGAGGTGCGAGCGCGCGCGGTGGCCGTCGGCCACCGCGCGATCGACACCACCCCGGCAGACCTGCAGGGCGCGATCGCGCAGGCCGACATCGTGTACGCCACCGCGCCGGCGAACGTCTTGGACCGTGCGGTCCTCGAGCACGCGAAACCGACAGCCTTGGTCATCGACCTCGCGTCCCCGCCCGGCGGCCTGGACCACGACGCCGGCAAGGAGCTGGGGTTGCGGATCATCTGGGCCCGAGCCCAGGCCGACTCGGCCTGGCGGCACTCGGGCCGCGCCCAGTTCGATCACATGGCGGCGAAGCTCGCGGGTGGAGCGCCGTCGTGAGACCCGGCCCCGAGGACCTCGTGCGTCACCGCGTCGACGTGCTCGTTGTCGGGGGCGGACTGGCAGCGGTGCAGGCCGCGGTATCGGCTGCCGAGGCGGGCGTCACGGTCGCGGTGCTGTCCAAGCGGCGCGTCGGCAAGAGCGGGTCGTCGGCGATGACGTCGGGCGGCTACGCCGCGGTGCTGCCGGACAACCGCTGGCTCGACACGACCGGCCTGCACATCGAGGACACGCTCCGCGGCGGGGGCGACATCGCCGACCCCGAGCTGGTGCGCATCCTGTGCGACGAAGGCCCCGAGCGCGTCCGCGAGCTCGCCGCCGTCGGCGGCGCGTTCCGTGTGGCGAGCGGCGAGTTCGTCCTGTCCGCGAGCGGTGACCACTCCAAGGTCCGCAGCCTCGGCGCGGTGCACCACCTCGGTACCGACTTCACGGTGCCGCTCACCGACCACGCCCAATCGTTGGGCGTGCGCCCGATCGAGTCGGGGATGGCGGTGGAGCTGCTGCGCGACCGGGACCAGATCGCCGGTGCGCTCGTGCTGCACGTCAAGACCGGTGAGCTGTCGGTCGTCGAGGCGCAGTGCACGATCCTGGCCACCGGCGGGCTCGGGCAGCTCTACCCCGTCACCAGCAACCCCAAGGACGTGACGGGCGACGGGTTCAGCATGGCGGCGCGCGCCGGTGTGGTGCTGCGCGACATGGAGTTCGTGCAGTTCTACCCGTGGCGCTGCATCGATCCGTTCACGCACAGCCGCGTCGCGATCCAGCCGGCGACGTTCCCCGCCGGCGGGCGGATGTACAACGCGGCGGGCGAGCGCTTCATGGAGGCGTACGACCCCGAACGCCTTGAGGCCACCACCCGCGACGTGTCCGCACGCGCGATCTTCGACCAGATGCGGCATGGGCTCGGCGTCGGCGGCGGCGTGCGACTGGACCTGTCCGCGCTGGCGCCCGACGTCATGGCCGAGACGAACCCGAAGGTCCTCAAGGGGCTCGTGCGCTCCGGCATCGACTACGCGACCTATCCGTTCGTCGTCGCCCCGGAGGCGCACTACGCCATGGGCGGCGTGCGAATCGACCCTGACGGCCGCGCATCGTGCGAGCGCCTCTACGCCGCGGGCGAGGTAGCCGGCGGCATCCAGGGCGGCAACCGCCTCTCCAACAACGCGCTGCCGGAGGCGCTGGTGTTCGGGCGCCGCGCGGGCATCGACGCCGCAGCCGTCGCCGCGGAGGGCGACGAGGTGCGCCCCGCGCACGACAGCATCGCGGCCGCCATCGACGTCGTCGAGCGCGTGCGCGCCAACGCCGGGACCGGAGAACCGATCGACCGCAGGCAGCTGCAAGGGATCGCGTACCGCGCCCTGGGCATCGTGCGCGACGGGGACGCCCTGCTGCGCGGCGTCGACGAGCTCACCGCCTACCGCGAGCGCCTGCTGGCCGCCAGCGCGGAGGAGGCCGGTGGCCTGCCGGAGTGGTTCGA
The DNA here is from genome assembly GCA_963829805.1 of Euzebyaceae bacterium. Classification (GTDB taxonomy): domain Bacteria; phylum Actinomycetota; class Nitriliruptoria; order Euzebyales; family Egibacteraceae; genus CAWHJR01. Next base: position 3,108,722 of record CAWHJR010000002.1, on the reverse strand, counting down.
GCTGCGGTCCCTGCTGGAGGTCGCCGAGCTCGCGATCGCGCCGGCGCTCGAGCGCGAGGAGAGCCGCGCCGCACACTTCCGCGACGACCACCCCGAGCGCGACGACGAGCGCTGGCGCGGTGCGATCGAGGTGGTCCGCGACGCCGACGGGATCGTGCGGACCGCGTTCCGGTCCGCTCCCGCGCGCGTGCCGACCAGCGCCTGAGCGACGACGTCACCCACGACACGGAGGGACAACGTGCAGCTCCAGAACGGGTTCACGGCCGGGGAGTACGACGACCGGCACCGGCGCGTGCGCGCCGAGATGGCCAGGCGCGGCGTCGACTGCCTGCTGGTGACGCACCCGGGCAACATCTGCTGGCTGACCGGCTACCAGACCTTCGGCGAGGCCGCGCAGTTCCTGCTGCTGCCAGCGGAAGGCGAGCCGGTGTTCGTGCTGCGCCTCCTGGAGTCGCTGCTCGTCGGGTACACGACGCACGGGGTCGACCGCGTCACCTACCCCGACGAGGCCGACCCGCTCATCGTCGTCGCCGAGACGATCCGCGAGCGCGGCCTCGTGGCAGAGGTGCTCGGGGTGGACATGACGACCGGGACGCTCTCCCCGCGCGCGCACGGGCGCCTGGTCGACGCGCTGCAGCCGACGCAGCTGCGCTCCGACGACGGTGTGGTCGAGGCCTGCCGCACCATCAAGTCGCCGACCGAGATCGCCCTGTGCCGGCGCGCGGCCGAGATCACCGCGATCGGCATGCAGGCCGCCGTCGAGGCGACCGTACGCGGAGCCACCGAGAACACGGTCGCCGCAGCGTCGGCCGCGGCGATGACGATCGCGGGGTCGGAGTGGTTCGCCAACGACCCTATCGTCACGTCCGGATTCCGCTCGGGGATCCCGCACACCACCTATTCGCGGCGCGCGTTCGAGCCCGGCGACGCCGTGCTCATCGAGATCGGCGCGAACGTCCACCGCTACTTCGGCCCGCTGATGCGCAGCGTCACCATCGGCACGCCCGACCCCGAGGTCGCGCGCATGCACCAGGCGTGCGTCGACGCGCTCGAGGCCGCGATGGCCGCCATGAAGCCTGGGGTGACGTCCGGCGAGGCGCACGCAGCCTGCCAGGAGGTCATCGATGCGAGCGGCTACCACGAGATGTTCAAGAAGCGGCTCGGCTACGCGATCGGGCTGGGCTTCAGAACGTGGAGCGAGGGCCGCTTCTTCGACCTCAAGGAGGGCGACGAGCGCGTGCTGGAAGCCGGGATGGTTTTCCACATGCCGCCCGCGCTGCGCATCCCCAACCAGGTCGGCGTCGGCCTTTCGGAGACCGTCGTGATCACCGACGACGGCTGCGAGGCGCTGACCCGGTTCCCCCGCCAGCTGTTCACGAGCGCCTGAGGGCGCACAGGAGGTCACACCGATGAGCCAGTGGGACGCCGTCCGCGCGGAGGTCGCGCGCCGCGAGCCTGAGCTCTGGGAGTTCCTCGAGACCGTCGTCAACCTCGACTCGCCGTCGTTCGACAAGGAGCTCACCGACCGCGTGTCGCGCGCCTACGCCGACCGTGCGCGCGCCTTCGGGTTCGAGGTCGAGCTCGATGCGCAGACCGAGCACGGGGACAACATCGTCGCGCGCATCCGCCCGTCGGGCGACGCCGCGAGCTACCGCGGCGCGATCCTCCTGGTGGGCCACATGGACACGGTCTTCGGCCCCGACACCACATTGGAGCGCCCGTTCCGCCGCGAAGGCGGCCGGTCTTACGGGCCCGGCATCTTCGACATGAAGGCGGGTCTCGTGATCGGGCTGTACGGCATCGCGAGCGCGCTCGCCCTGGCCGAGGAGTGGCGCACGCCGATCACGTTCATCTTCAACTCCGACGAGGAGCCGGGCTCGCCGCGCTCTCGCGACGTGATCCTCCGCGAGGCGCCCGGCCACGCCCTCGCGCTCATCCTCGAACCCGGGACCGGCACCGTCGACGCGCCGCTGCTCACGACGGCCCGCAAGGGGGTCGGCATCCTGCGCGTCCGCGTCGAGGGGCGGCCTGCCCACGCGGGGGTCGAGCCGGAGCTCGGCGTGAACAGCATCCTGGACATGGCGCACAAGATCATGGAGATCTCCGCGCTCGCCAACCCGGTCGAGGGGACGACCGTGACCACCGGCGTCGTGAACGGCGGCACGCACCCCTACGTCGTGCCGGAGGAGTGCACGATGGAGATGGACGTCCGCGTCACCAGCCTGGAGGAGCAGCAGCGCGTCCTGGACGGCCTCGACGAGATCGTCTCGCGCGAGCACGTCGAGGGCGCCAAGGCGGTGCTCACGGGGGGATTCCACCGCCCGCCGTTGACGCCCACCCCGGCGAGCGAGCGCATCGCGCAGGAGCTGATCCGTCTCTCCGACGAGCTGGGCCGGCGCGTCGGCACGGGCTCGACGGGCGGTGCGTCGGACGGCAACCTGACCGCGAGCGTCGGCGTCCCCACGATCGACGGGATGGGAGCGCACGGCGGCCATGCGCACAGCCACCTGGAGTTCATCGACGATGTGAGCATAGCGCGCAAGACGGAGCTGCTGGCCGCCTTCCTCACGCGCTGGAACAGCGGGGATGTGACCGCGTGACCGACTCCGCCAACGCAGCCGAGCTCGACTGGGACGCCCTCGTCCGGGACGAGCCGCCGAAGACGTTCCGCGTCCACACCCGCAGCTACACCGACCCGGCCATCTTCCGTCTGGAGATGGAGCGCATCTTCTCGCGCACGTGGGTGTACGTCGGGCACGAGAGCGAGATCGCGACGCCCGGCGCCTACAAGACGACGCACATCGGCCTGCAGCCGGTGATCGTCACGCGTACCGAGGACGGCGGCATCAACGTCCTGTTCAACCGCTGCCGCCATCGCGCATCGGTGGTGTGCCGGGAACCGAAGGGCACCGCGAACTTCTTCCGATGCCCGTACCACGGCTGGGTGTACGCCAACGACGGCCGCTTGAAGGGCGTGTCGTACGCGCGCGGTGCGTACGACGACAGCTGGGACAAGCCCTGGGGGCTGGAGAAGCCCGCTCGCGTCGAGACCTATCGCGGGCTCATCTTCGCCCGCGTCGCGGAGGACGGCCCATCCCTCGAGGAACACCTGGGCAAGGCGAGGGAGTGGATCGACCGCCAGTTCAACCTCTCACCGGTCGGCGAGATCGAGCTGCGCTACGACCCGCACGTCCTCGACTACCACGGCAACTGGAAGTTCATCGTCGAGAACACCGTGGACGGCTACCACGGCAACTTCGTGCACGACTCGTTCTGGGCCGTCCAAGAGAAGTTCGGCACCGCGAGCGGGCAGCACGGCTCGTACGTGGAGGGCACGGTCGACGAGATCCTCAAGTCGCGCGCGCGCACGTTCAACATCGGGTGCGCGCAGGGGCACGGGCTCGCGCGGCAGCCGTATCCCGAGGGTGCCGTCGACAACCTGTTCAAGACGCCCTACGCGGACTACTACCGCCACCTTGACGCCACGTACGGGCGCGAGGAGATGGTCCGTATGCTGTCCAACACGTTCACCATGGTCTTCCCGAACGTCGCGATCCTCCACAGCCAGATCCGCGCGATGCGGCCGGTGTCGGTTGACGTGACCGAGGTCACCATCTACCCATTCGCGCTCAAGGGCGCGCCCGACGAGCTGAACACGCGCCGGCTGCACGGGCACGAGCGGTTCTACGGGCCGGCTGGCTTCGGCATGCCCGACGACGTGGAGATGTTCGCCCTCAACCAACAGGGGCTCGCCGCGAGCTCGGTCGACTGGCTGATCCTCGAGCGCGGCTTCTCGCGCGAGCAGCCGATCGGCGACGGCGGTGACCTCACGAGCGACCACACCGACGAGACGCCGCAGCGCGCGATCCACCGCGCGTGGAAGCGCCTCATGGCGGCCGGCTGAGGGGTGACGATGCCCGGGATCACACGCAGCGCGGCCGAAGACTTCCTGTACCACGAGGCGGCGCTGATCGACGGGTGGCGACTCAACGAGTGGCTCGAGCTCTTCACCGACGACGGCATCTACTGGCTGCCCATCGACCCGGACACGTCGCCCGACGACAACACATCGATCATCTACGACATCCCCATCCGCCGGCACGAACGCGTCTTCCGCCTGCTGGAGACCCCGTTCCCGTCGCAGTCCCCGCGCTCGCGACTCGTCCATGCGATCACGAACGTCCGGGTGGACGCCGAGCTGTCCGACGGGCTCGCGGTGGTGCGGTCCAACCAGATGATCACCGAGCTGCGCGCCGGCGACTTCCGGCAGACCGGTCTCGGCGAGCAGCGCACATTCGTCGGGACGTGCGAGCACCATCTGCGCCTCGGCGCGGACAGCCCTCGGATCAAGCTCAAGAAGCTGGTGCTCCTCAACCGCGACATCTCGATCCGCAACCTCACGTTCGTGGCATGACGTGCGACCACGGCCGCGCGGGCCCGCTCCGCGTGAGCAACGAGTTCGCGTTCGTCGACGTCGAGGTGCGCGGGACGTACGGCGGCACGGTGCTGCACATCCGCGACCTCCAGACCGGAGCTGACATCGCGCTGGACGCGCTGGAGCTCGAGGCTCTCACGCGCCTCCGCCACACGGACTTCGGGCGGCTGGTCGACCCTTCGTTCGAGGGCTTCGAGGCGCCGTGACGGGCGACGCGACACCGCACCCGATCCGCAGTGCGTGGGACGACGGCCGCACCGCGTTCGGCATCTGGTTGTCGCTCCCCGGCGCCTCGGCGGCCGAGCTCGCAGCCGATCCGGCGTTCGACTACGTCTGCGTCGATCAGCAGCACGGTCTCATCGGGTACGCCGAGTTCGTCGCGATGTTGCATGGCGTGAAGGGCCGCGGCCCGGCCGCGATCACCCGGGTGCCGTCCAACGACGCGGCGGCGATCGGCAAGGCGCTGGATGCAGGCGCACTCGGGGTGGTTGTGCCGATGGTCAACGACGCCAAGGAAGCGGCGGACGTCGTGGCGGCCTTTCGCTACCCGCCCGACGGTGTCCGTTCGTACGGCCCGATCCGGGCGGCGACCGCCCTGGCTACGCGCGAGCCCGCCGCACTCGCGCGCGAGCCCGTGTGCGTTGTGATGGTCGAGAGCCGCCAGGGCATCGAGAACGTCGGCGAGATCGCCGCGACGCCGGGAGTCGATGCCATCTACATCGGGCCGGCCGACCTCGCACTGGCGCTCGGGCTGCCGCCTGATCTGGACAAGCGGGAGGGTGAACACGTCGCGGCGGTCGCGCACATCCGCGACGCGTGCCACCGCGCGGGCATCGCGGCCGGGATCCAGTGCGGCTCGGGCGCCGCGGCGCGGCGGTACGCGGACGAGGGCTTCCAGCTCGTGACGGTGACGAAGGACAGCGCGCTGCTGACCGGCGGGATCGCGCGTGAGCTCGCCGCGCTCCACGGGCGCGACGGGGTCGCGCGCGTGGCGTACACATGACCGGCTTCACCGGCGGTGGTGCGCTGCGGGGGCGGCGCGTGCTGGTGACCGGGGCGTCGGCGGGCATCGGTCGCGCGACAGCGCTGGCGTGCGCCGCGGCGGGGGCGCGGGTGGCGTGCCTCGGACGCCGAAGCGCGGCCGTCGACGAGGTTGCCGGCGCGGCCGGTGGCCTCGCCGTCGTCGCCGACGTGCGGAATCTTGACGACGTCGTGGCCGCTGTCCGGGCAGCCTCCTCGCGCCTCGGCGGGCTCGACGCCGTGGTGCACAGCGCCGGGGTGGGGCGCCACGGCCCCGTGCAGGACACCGACCTCGACGACTGGCGCGAGATGTTCGAGACCAACGTGCTCGGGCTCCTCGCGGTGACCAAGGCGGCGCTGCCGCACCTGCTGGCCGCGCGCGCACCGGCCGACCTCGTCGCGATCAGCTCGCTGTCCGGGCGCCGCGTGCGCAACGCCGCGACGGGCGTCTACAGCGCGACGAAGTTCGCCGTGCACGCGGCCTGCGAGGGGTTGCGCCACGAGCTCCACGGCACGAGCACGCGGGTGACCGTGGTGGCACCCGGTGGGGTCGACACGGAGTTCGGCGGGTCGACTCCCGGCGACGGGCGGGCCGCCCTCAGCGCCGATGACGTCGCGCGCCAGGTCGTGTGGGCGCTCGCGCAGCCCGCCGACGTGCTGATCCGCGAGATCGGTTTGTCCTCGACCCGCCAGGCGCCGGGCTGACCAGGAACACGGGCCATGACGGACCGCGTGACCGAGCTGCCCTCCGGGTACGCGCTCGGCGTCGGGAGCGTCGTCAGGTCGGCCGGCCACCGCGACGTGGAGCGCTGCCTGATGGACGCGCTCGTCGTCGCTCGCGGCGGTGCGCCACCCTGCGGCGCGCGCTGCGCGGCGGTACGCCTACACCCAGCGCTGCGACGACGGCGCGCGGCTGTGGGGCACGCCGCTCCGTGCGACGCCCGAGGCCGCGGCGCTCTGCACGGCGTCCTGCTGCGTTGCTACGACTCCAACGACCTGTGCTTCGGTGGACGGGCGTGGGCGCACTCGGGTGACGTCGTCGGCGGGCTGCTCTCCGTCGCGGACTGGCGGCCATCGTCGGGCGCCGCGCTGCTTGACGCGATCTCAGTCGCCTACGACGTCGTGTGCTCGAGCCCTGCGACGCCGCATCGCTCGCGCCCGTGGCTGGGGACTACGTGAACTGGGTCGGGGTCGGCGGGACGTGCGGTGTGGCCCGGCTGCTGGGGCTGAGCCCACGACGGCTCGAGCACGCGATCGCGATCGCCGTGATCCCGCACCTGGCCATCAACCAAGTCAAGTCCAACGACCTGGACGCCGCCGGCAACCTCACGATGTGGAAGCGCTTCAACGGCGCGCCGACGCGATGCGCCAGGCCGTGTACTGCGCCCTGGCGGAGGCGGGCGCGGAGGGCCCGCTGCGCCCGTTCGGGGGCACCAAGGGAGTGCTGGCGATGCTCGGCCTCGCCGACGAGCGCGTCGCCGCCGGACTCGAGGGGCGCCTCGCCGAGCGCAAGCCGCTGCACCGCGCCGGCGACGCCGAGTTCAAGTCCTGGCCGGTGGAGTCGCGCGCGCAGACGGCGATCCAGGCGGCGTTCGACGTCCGTGCCGCGCTGGCTCATCCGTGGCAGATCGAGCGCGTCGTCGTGCATGCCGACGCCGCGTCCGTGGCGCACCTCGTGCGCGAGGACGCGTACGCCCCGCGACCACGCGAGACGGCCGACCACTCCTCGCCCTACGTCGTCGCGTCCGCGCTGCTAGACGGGAGGATCGAACCCCGCAGCTTCCAGCCCGACCGTTACGAGAACCCTGCGCTGCGCGGCTTCCTGGCGGACCGCGTGACGGTCGTCGCCGACGCCGACCGCTCGCAGGGCGCCGCAGCCGGGTTCCCGGCGCGACTGGAGGTCAAGACCGTCGACGCGCGGAGCATCGAGCGCGCGGTGTCCGCCGCCCGGGGCCACAGCACGAACCCCTTCTCGGACGCCGAACTCGACACGAAGGTGCACGCCGGCGGCGACGCGGTGCTGGGGGCTGACGCGACGAGCGCCATCATCGGCGCGGTGCGCTCGCTCGACGATCTCGACGACCTGCGGATGTTGAGCGACCTGCTGGTGGCATGATCGGTCGTGCAACATGCACGATGGTCATCGCGGCCCGAGGGAGACGCTGGCGCCGATGGTTGAGGGAGCGCGAACCACGCACATCTTCGTGCGCGACAACCTGCGCGAGGCCATCGTCCGCGGCGACCTCAAGAGCGGTGCGCGGCTCATCCAGAACGAGCTCGCGGCGCTGTACGGCGTGAGCACGACGCCGGTCCGCGAGGCCATGCGCGACCTCGCGACCGAGGGCCTCATCCGCTTCGACCCGCACCGCGGCGCCGTCGTCCACGAGCCCGATGCGGACGAGCGGGACGAGATCTACGAGATGCGCCTGCTGCTCGAGCCGCACGCCATGAGCAAGGCCGCCAGCCGCGTCACCGAGGAAGAGCTCGCCGTCGCGCAGCGCATCCACGACGAGGCGGAGCGCGAGACGGATCCGGGGCACTGGGTCGACCTCAACCGCAAGTTCCACTCGGTGTTCTACCGCGCGACTCGCGCGCCGCGGCTCGAGGCGATCCTGGTGCAGCTGCGCGACACGTCAGCGCTGTACGTCGGCTTGGCGCTGCAGCGCAGCTCGGACGTGATGAGGTCGGGCAACCACGAGCACCAGGAGCTCATCGACGCGATGCGCGATGGCGACAGCGAGCGCGCGGCGGAGATCGCTCGACTCCACCTGCTGGCGACGAAGCGCGGCGCTGGGGGCGACGAGGCCGCATAGCCCGCTACACAGCGCCTTCTGGCCTCTGCGGGGTGAGGGTTCGGCAAGTTGATGCCTTTCCCGATTTTGTCGTACGCCGATGCCGTCGGGTTGGCGGCTTCACAGCGAGAGCCCTCGGTCGTGACCGCGGTCGCGGGTGGCATGCCGCTGGGTGAAGTAGGGGTCGGGGACCCGGCGATCCGGCATCTTCACGCCCAACGGGTGCGCCAAGTGCACCGTCGCGCCGCACTCGGCGAGCACGTCGGCCGCCCAGTACCAGCCCAAGGTGGCCTCGAGCACGACCTCGGGGTTGGGGCCGGCCTTGGCGACCTCCGTCGCCAGCGCCAGCGGGTCGTTGTCGATACGGACCTGCTCGATCACCTCCCCCGCCGCGGTCTGACGAACGATCACCGAACGACGCCGGTGCAAGTCGATGCCGACATACTGAGTCATCGGGGCCTTCCTCCTGTGAAGCGGTCTTGCCTGGACAGCACCGAGTCTCACGACCCGGAAACCGTCCATCAGGAGCGGAGGTCCCGTTCCTTCATGGCATCAAGAGTTTTCGTGCTCAGGGTCCCCGAGCTCGAGGGCCGCGATCGCTCGGCGCTTGCCGACGTCGGTGCGGCCGTCGTAGTGCAGGCGCAGCGTGGCCTCGCTGTTGCCGAGGATGTCGGCGACCGTGCGGTAGGACTCCCCGGCGTCCAGCATCGCGGTGGCCGCGTAGTGGCGGAGGTGCCGCAAGGTGATCGACGATGCCCCGCGGGCTGCTGCCCAGCGGTCCGAGAAATCGTCCGGACGCATAGCGGTGCGCCCGTCGTGGCCCTGAGGGAAGACGTACTCGTCGGTGTCCGGCTCCCGGCGGAGGAGCGACCGACGTCGTTCCGCTTGACGCTTGAAAGCGGCAACCCCGGATGTGGTCAGTGGCACATCGCGCCAGTCGGAACGCTTCGTCGTCTTCCGGACGATCCCGACGCCCGGTCCGCCATCCGTGATCGCCGCGGCGACGTGCAACTCGAACGCGTCGAGGCTGACGTCGCTCCACCTCAGCGCGAGTAGCTCGCCACGCCTCATGCCGGTGGTTGCCAGGAGCAGTGCCGCGTCGGCGATCTCGGCATCACGCCGTTTTGCGACGGCGAGGAGGTCCTTGACGTCGACGCCGGTCGGCGAGAACGGCTTCGACCGCGCCGTCCGCGGACGGGTCGCATCCTTGGACGGGTTCGAGTCGATGAGGCCGCGCTTGCGGGCGAGCTCCAGCGCGCGGGTGAGCACCGTCGCGCAGCGCCGGACGTACGCCGCGCTCGACCCGCGGGCGCGCATCGCCGCGTAGAGGTACTCGATGTCCTGCCAGGTGAGCCGGCTAAGCCGGATCCCTCCGAACCGGCGCCCGTCGGGCAGCTCCACGGCGACCATGACCTTCGTCGCCGACCGCACGGTCACGACCGTGCTCGGCGCGAGCTCGACCAGGCCCGCGTCGATGGCCTGCTGGTAGAGCTGGAACGCCGCCGCCACCGTGCGTGCGTTCGTGCCGCCGGTGGGGAGGCGCTTCTCGTGGTCGGCGACCTTCAGGCGCGACAGCGCGATCTCGGCGTCCGTGCGCGTGCCGTGGATCGTCCGCGACACACGCCGGCGGCGGCCGGTGACGGGGTCGCGGGCAATCTCGACGTCGACGAGCCACACGCCTTCGCGCACCGGCTTGATGCCGCCGCTCCCCCGCTTGCGCACCTTGGCTGCGCGACTTGCACCCCGGGCCATCGAGCGCTCCTGAGGTAGAGCGGGCGCCCCAAGCGCCCGTCTTGGTAGAGCGTCATGGTAGAGCGCTGGCCCTAGAAATGGAGAGAGGCCCTTCGCAAAGGGCCTCTGACCTGCGGTTCTGTGGAGCGGACGACGGGATTCGAACCCGCGACCCTCACCTTGGCAAGGTGATGCTCTACCAACTGAGCCACGTCCGCGAGGGAGGGTCATGGTGCCGCGTCTGGTGGGGGGGTGCAACTGAGGGCCAGGGCGATTGCGGGTTCGATGTCGAGCGCAGCGCCGGCGGCAGTGGCATCGGCGATCGTTGCGGCGGGGAGGCCGCGGCGGGCGCGGACGACGACGCGGTCGTGCTCGGGGCGGTCGGCGGGGGGAAGGGGATAGCCCAGCCGGTCGCGGAGAGCGTCATGAGCGGCGAGGAGCTGGACGGCGATGGTCTGGTCCCCGCGCAGGGCCGCCGCCGCGGCGAAACCCCAGATGCAGAGCACCAGGCCGTCGGCCGCGTCGACCCCGCGGAACAGCTCCGTGGCAAGGCCATATTGGACCGCCGCCTCCGCCGCGTCGGCTCGATCCACTGCGAGGGCGCCCAAGTTGCTGTGCGACACCGCGAGGCCGCGGCGGTCGCCCAGGGGCGCCTTGTGCACCAGGCTCTCCTCGAACAGCGAGCGGGCGTCCTCGAGGTCGCCCTGCAGCTTGGCGACCACGCCGAGGTTGTTGAGCAACGCTGCAACGTCCCGGGTCGCGCCCGTCGTCCGCGCCAGCGCCAGCGCCTCCTCGTAGAGAGAGCGCGCGCTCTCGAAGTCGCCGTCTTCCTTGGCGAGGTTGCCCAGCCCGCGCAGCAGCCTGGCTTCGTCCGCCCGGCGACCCGAGGTGCGTGCTTTCCCCAGCGCCTCCTCGAACGCGTCACGCGCCACGACGTGATCACCCCCCATCGCCGCCACCGTCCCCACGGCGGTCAGCAGGTCGACCACCTCCTCGGGCGACCCGTCGGCGAGGACCAGCGGCCGCGCATCGGCAAGCAGCCCGGCAGCGCCTTCCAGGTCTCCCTGCGCCAGCGCCAGGCGCCCCGCGGCCGCCAGCCCCGGTCCCCAAGCCGCGGCTCGCGTTTCTCGCTCGCGCAGGAGCTCAAGCCAGTGCCGCCCCTCGCTCGGATGCCCACGCTGCAGCCAGAAGGGCGTCATCTGCACGGCCAGCTCCAGACCAGAGGCGACCTCGCCTGCCGCCACCGCCCATCCCAGGGCCTCCCGCACATTCTCCTGCTCGAGCCCCAGCGACTCCGGCGGCAGCCCGCGGCACCACCGCAGGTGTGCGGCGCCAACCGCATCCGACTCCCCCGCGGCATCCAGGCGCTCCGCTGCATAGGACTGCACGGTCTCCAGCAACCGGAAGCGCGACCCGGGACCGTGCTCGACCGTGACCATCGACTTCGACACCAGCGACGCGAGGACCGACGCCACGCGGGACGCCGCGAGGTCGGCCCCGTCCGCGACCTGCTCGACCGCCAGGAGGTCGCACCCGCCACGGAACACCGAGAGACGTCGCAGCAGCACCCGCTCCTCGAGGTCGAGGAGGTCGTGGCTCCACTCGACCAGCGCGCGCAGCGACTGGTGCCGCGCCGGCGCGCCGCGTGCCCCGCCGGACAGCAGTGCGAAGCGGTGGTCCAGGCGCCGCGCGATCTCTGCGGGCGCCAGCGCGACCACACGCGCGGCCGCGAGCTCCAGCGCCAGTGGGACGCCGTCCAGGCGGCGGCAGATCGTCGCGATGGGGACCGCGTCGTCGTCGCGGAGCTCGAAGCCCGGCCGCGCCCCCCTGGCGCGGTCGAGGAAGAGCCGCACCGCCTCGTACGCCACGAGGTCCTCGACGTCAGGCAGCTGCTCTGGGTCCGGCACGGAGAGTGGGCGCACCTGCCAGCCGGCCTCGCCCGGCACGCCGAGAAGCTCCCGACTCGTCGCGAGGACCGCCAGCCGCGGGCACGCACGCAGCAGCTCGACCACCAGCGAGGACACAGCAGAAGCCAGGTGCTCGCAGTTATCGAGGAGCAACAGCACGTGCTGCGTCCCGAGGTGCCGTTGGAGCGTGGACGCGGCACCTTCTCCGGGGCGCTCGGCGACATCGAGCGCCTGCAACACGTGGTGTGCGAGCAGCCGGGGCTCCGACAAGCCTGCCAGCTCAACCATCCAGACGCCGTCGATGAACTCCCCCACGAGCCAGCCGGCCACCTCGACGGCCAGGCGCGATTTGCCGATCCCACCCGGGCCGGTCACGGTCACGAGCCGGGTGCGCCGCAAGAGCCGCGTCAGCGCCGCGACTTCGTCTTCCCGGCCGACGAAACGCGTGAGGCCGGCTGGCAGGTTGTGAGGTTCACTCCCTGACCGCAGCTGGCCCGCCGAGAACGGCGGGACCCAGTCCAGTGCCGGCTCCTGGCGCAGGATGTCGCGCTCCAGTCTCACCAGTGCGGCGCCGGGGTGCAGCCCCAGCTCGTCGCCCAGGCGCTGCCGCAACACCTGGAAGCGCGCCAGCGCGTCGGCCTGCCGATCAGCGCGATAGAGCGCCAGCATGAGCTGCGCCCACAGCGGCTCGCGGAGCGGCTCGGCGGCACACAGCTCCTCCAGCTCCCCGATCAGCTCCGCGTGCCGGCCCAGGGCGAGGTCGGCCGTGACGCGTCCCTCCAGCGCCAGCTGCCGATCCTCGTCCAGGCGCACCGCGGCGGCGCGGGCGAACGGCTCGTCGAAGTCCGCCAGCGCAGGCCCGCGCCACAGGGTCAGGGCGGCGCGGAGCACGTCCGCGGCAGCGGCCATCTCGGACCGCGCCAGGTGTCCACGACCCAGCGTCGAGAGCGCCTCGAAGCGGCTGACATCCAGCTCATCTGGCCCGACCCGCAGGAGGTAGCCGGGCTGCCGCGTCTGCAGCCGATCGCCGCCGCCAAGGGCGCGCCGCACCTGCGAGACATAGGTCTGCAGCGTCGCGGCGGCGCTCGCGGGAGGGCTCCCGACCCACAGCTCGTCGGCCAGGCGGTCCGCCCCCACGACGGCGTTGGCGTGCAGGGCCAGAAGCGCCAGCAACGCGCGAGGTTTGTGGGCCGGCAGCGCGAGCACCCGCGCCCCTTCCGCGACCTCCAGGGTGCCGAGCAGCCGGAACTCCACCGACCACCTGCCTTCGCCGGATCCGGGGCTCGATCCTAGGGAACGCGGCGGCTGTGGCGCGCCTCTGGTGGCTCTCCAGCGGGTCACGAGCCGCGGCGCGCAACGTCGCGCCAGCGCCGCGGACCCCGCGGCCCGACCGACAAGGACGGTCACCATGGCCACGCTCCGCCCGACCCACCGACTCCACCGGCAGTCCCAGCTGATCGCCCTCCTCGGGCTGGTTGCCGCTCTGCTGTCTGCACCCATGACCGCCGCGGCCCAGCCACCGCCCTCACGGTTGGCTGGCCCCGACCGCTACGCCACAGCCGCGGCGGTGGTCGAGGCCACGTTCGACGAGGCCACCACCGTCTACCTCGCCACCGGCGAAGGGTTCGCGGACGCACTGGCGGGCGGGCCGCGCGCGGCGTTGGACGGCGCGCCGATCCTGCTCGTGCAGCGCGAAGCCATCCCCGCGCCCATCGCCACGGAGCTTGCACGCCTGCAGCCGCAGCGCATCGTGATCCTGGGCGGTCCCGGCGCCGTCTCCGACGCCGTCGCGCAGCAGCTGCAGGCCACCGGCGCACAGGTGCAACGCCTCGCCGGTGCGAGCCGCTTCGCCACCGCCGCCGCGATCTCCAGGGACGGCTTCTCACCGGGCGTCGGCACCGCGTACCTGGCGACGGGCGACACGTTCCCCGACGCGCTCGCGGGCGGCGCCGCGGGCGGGCTCACCGGAGGCCCGGTCCTGCTGCTCAGCGGCACGACCATCCCGGCGGAGACCGCAGCGGAGCTGGCCCGCCTCCAGCCGCAGACGGTCGCGCTGCTGGGCGGACCGGCGGCCATCCCCGACACGATCGTGCTGGAGCTCGGCCAACACACCAACGCGCCGGTGCGCCGCCTGGCCGGCGCCGACCGCATCGCGACCGCCGTCGCGGTCAGTCAGGACACCCACCACGACGGCCTCACGGTCGACAGCGTGTTCCTCGCGACCGCGGGCAACTTCCCCGACGCGCTGGCCGGAGCCCCCGCCGTCGCCGCCGATCGCGGCGCGCTGCTGCTCACCGGCGCGGAGTGCCTCCCGCTGGCCGTGCGCGACGAGATCGCCCGCCTCGCGCCCGACCGCATCGTGGTCCTGGGCGGCCCCAACGCGATCAGCGACGCCGCTGCGGCGCTGACGCCGTGCGAGGAACTACCCACCACGCCGACCTTCACCGTCGACTCCCAGCCCGCCGCCGGGGAGCTTGAGCCAATCGGCGACTCGGGCCCCCGCCCGATCGCGACCCTGACCTCAGGAGACGGCGACGTCTCGGAGTTCGTGGCCGACGAGGTGCTCGTCGCCACCGACGACGAGGGCGCCCTGCAGCAGTTCCTCGCCGCCCACGGGGGCGTGGTGCTCCAGGAGATCCCCGCGTTCGGCACGATGCCGCCGACGTACGTCGTCAGGCTGACCCAGTCCGCTCAGACCCGCGGCCGAAGCGAGCTGGGCGCCGACCTGCAGCTGCTGGATGCGACCTCGACCGGGACGCACACCTTGTCCAGCGACCGTGCGCTGGACACGCTGGTGGCCGCCACCGCAGCGCTGTCGGACGGCCTGCTGGTCGGGCTCAACCTCCTCTCGGAGCCGCAGGACCTGATCAGCCGCCAGGTGACCGAGTTCGCCACCGCAGCAGACCCCAACCCGTTCAACTGGAATCAGTTCCGGCTGGAGAGCACGCCTCTGATCGGCACCGCCGAGGCGTGGCGGGCACTGCAGCTGGCCGGCGTCGACAGCGTCCCGGTGACGATCGGCATCATCGACGGCGGCTTCGGCGCGACCAACGTCGACTACCCGCCTGGGGTCACGGGCAACACCGGCACCCCGAACACGCTGCTGTGCGGGGCCTTCCCCTGCCCGTTCCACGGCACCGATGTGGCGATCGCGGCGGCCGGCGTGCTGGACAACGCGATGGGCTCGGTGGGGGCGGCCGGACCTGTCGGGCGGCTGCGGCTCTACACCAACACCGGCGGCGTCGGCTCGATGGTCGACCAGATCCAGCAGGCCATGGCCGACGGGGTCGACATCATCAACATGAGCTTCAAGGGCGAGGCCGACGCGATCCTGGGGGCCTTCCTGTCCCTGGGCGAGAACGCCACCGAGGCCGCCGCGAACGCCGGCATCCAGCTGTTCGCCGCCGCCGGCAACAACGGCGAGGACGTCGACGCCGAGGACTGCTTCTTCCCCGCCTGCTGGGAGGAGGAGGTCCACTGGCCCTGTGAGCTGGACGGCGTGACCTGCGTGGGCGGCCTGGCCGACGGCTCCTTCGACCGCGACCCCCGCTCCAACTTCGGTGTCGAGTGGTGCGGCGACCCGACCTGCAGCGTCGACATCTTCGCACCGTTCGTCGTGCAGGTCGGCGCCAACCCCAACACGCCGGCCGACACCCTCCGCACGGTCAACGGCACCAGCTTCGCGTCGCCCGCCGCCGCCGGCGTGATGGCCATGCTGATCGCGATCGACCCGCCGGTGCCGGCCGGCTTGGGCCTGCGGCACCTGCTCCTCTCGGCCGCTAGGCCCTCGACGGACGACAGCGTCGGGCGGGTGCTCAACGCCCTCGGCGCCGTGACCGCGGCGATCCACCTGACCGGCAACACGTCCCCGTTCATCGAGATCACCGCGCCCGCGAACGGCACGGCCGTGAACTACGGCGGCTTCGGCCTCACCGACGCCTTCGAGGCCCGGACCGCGGACTTCGAGAGCGGCGACGACCTCGCAGTCGAGTGGGAGGCAGAGCGCCTGGCGGACGGTGTGATCTTCGACGTCAACCCCAGCCAGGGCTACGTGTTCCCGAGCCCCGGGCTCTACACGATCCGCGCGAGCGTCACCGACGGCAGCGGGGAGATCCGCTCCGACGAGGTCATCGTCGACGCCGACAACGCGGCTCCGACCGTCACGATCACCGACCCCGCCAGCGACGGCGCGACGTTCGTGCAGGGCCTGGCCACCGCCATCCACGGCAGCGCCCACGACGCCAACGAGCTCCAGGGCATCGACTGCTCCGGCTTCTCCTGGCTGCTGGACGGGTCACCCCTGGCCAGTGGCTGCACGCCGACCGCGACCTTCACCCAGACCGGCCCTCACACCCTGACCCTGACCGTCACCGACGAACAGGGGGCGACCGGCTCCGCCACTCGGCAGATCGTCGTGAACGCTCCGCCGGTCACCGGGCCTCCTTCGGTGTCGATCACCTCGCCCGCAGCCGGCACCGGCTGGGACCAGGACCAGGAGGTTCAGCTCTCGGCCAGCGCGAGCGACCCCGACGGCGACGCGATGACCTACCAGTGGAGCGTCACTCACAACCTCGGGACCACCGTGATTGCCACCACCCCGACCCTGACCTGGACGCCGCACGACCACGTCCCGACCACTTGCGGGTCACCGGACGTCACGCTGCGCTTCACTGCGACCGCGCCCGACGGCACCGGCAGCGACGCGGTCGTGATCAGCGTGCACTTCGGCCCCTGCTGACCCGAGCCGTCACACCCCTGACGAGCCGAAGCCGCCCGCACTGCGGGCGGCTTCCGGCAGCTCGTCGACCTCGACCAGCGCCGCATGCGCGACCGGCTGGACCAGCAGCTGCGCGATGCGGTCTCCGCGACGGATCGTGACCGCTGCCGACCGGTCGTGGTTGATGAGGGGGACCTGGAGCTCGCCGCGATAGCCGGCGTCGATCGTGCCGGGGGTGTTCACCAGCGACACGCCATGACGGAGCGCGAGGCCGGAGCGCGGGTGCACGAGGCCGACGTGACCGTCGGGGATCGCGACCGCGACGCCCGTGGGCATCAGCGCGCGCTCCCCCGGCCCGAGCGTCACGTCCTGCCGGGCGTGGAGGTCCAGCCCCGCATCACCCGGGTGCGCGTAGCGCGGGAGCGGCAGCGCGGGATCGAGCCGCACCACCGGAACGGGCAAGGAGGACACGACATCCACAGAGGCCTCCACCGACAGCGGCTTGACCATGATCAGCGCGTCGCGCCGCTCCGACCCGATGCGCAGCCACCGCGGCAGCACCGCCACCAGCCGCCACCCCTGCGCCGCGTAGTACCGCTCCCGCCCCGTGCCCCCGCGCACCGCCAGCTGCAGGAACTCCAGCCCGAGCGACCGCGCGTGGTCCTCGAGCGCCGTGAGCACGTGGGTCCCCGCCCCGCTCCCCCGCCACGCCAGCGACCGCTGCAGCCGCGTCACCGAGGCCCAATGACCGTCGATCGGCGACGCGTTGCGCGTCAGGAAACCGAACGCCACCGGCTCGGACCCGGCGAACGCCACGACCATGTCCTCCGCCCCCGCCGCCACTCGCGCCAGCGTGGCCTCGGCCAACGTCCGCGCCTCGGCTTCGGTGGCCGGCGCGACCAGGCCGACCGCACCCCCCGCGTTCGTGACCTCGACCCAGATGGCCACCAGCGCGTCGACCCCCGCCGCGTCCAGCGCGGGGTTGACCGCGATCGCAAGGTCGCCCACGGAGCGCTAGCGGATGTTGCGGTCGGCGGCCCAGCGGGCGAGCTCGTGGCGGCTGTTGAGCTGCAGCTTGCGGAGCACGGCCGAGGCGTGGGTCTCGACGGTCTTCAGGGAGATCACGAGGTCCTCGGCGATCTCCTTGTAGGCGTAGCCGCGGGCGAGGAGCTGGAGGACCTCGCGCTCGCGCGGGGTCAGGCGGGCGAGCTCGTCGTCGACCTGAACGACGGGGATCGACGCGAACGCGTCGAGCACGTAGCCGGCCAGCTTCGGGGAGAACGCCGCGTCGCCGTCGGCCACGCGCCGGATCGCCGCCAGCAGGTCGGCGGAGGACACGGTCTTCGTCACGTACCCGCGCGCGCCGGCGCGGATGATCCCGATCACGTCGTCGGCCGCGTCGGACGCCGACAGCGCGAGGAACTGGGTCTGGAACCCCGCCTTCTCGACCCCGTGGATCACTGCGCGCCCTCCGCCGTCGGGCATGTGCACGTCAAGCAGCACGACCTGGGGGCGCGTCGCCACGATCCCGGCCACGGCGTCCGCCACGGTCGCGGCCTCCCCCGCGATCCACACATCACGCGCGATCTCCGCCCGGATGCCGCTGCGGAACAGCTCGTGGTCGTCGACCACGAAGACCTTCAGGCGCTCCACGGCCACCGATGATCGCACTCAGCCAGAGCGCGGGACCGTCAAGGCGATCTCGGTCCCCGTGCCCGGCGAGGAGCGCACGCGCGCCGACCCGCCGTGACGCTCGATCCGGTCGGTGATGGAGTCGCGCAGGCCGCGACGGTCGTCGGGCACCGCCTGCACCTCGAAGCCGTTGCCCCGGTCACGCACGTACGCCGCCAGCTGCGCGGCGCCGACCTCGAGGTACACCGACGCCTCGTCCACCCCCGCGTGCTTGGCCGCGTTGACCAGCGCCTCGCGCGTCGCGGCAACCAGCGCCGCGGCGGCGCTGCGGTCGTCGACGGCAACGGACTCCGCATCGCCGGTGACGACGACCTCCACGGCCACTCCGTAGGACGCCTCGACCTCGCCGGCTATCTCCTGCACCGCAGCGGCCAGCGAGGACGCAGGCACGGCAGCCCCCGTTCCGTACAGCCACGCCCGCAGCTCACGCTCCTGGCGCCGCGCCAGCGCCCGCACCTCGCCTGCCTCACCCGCCCGCCGCTGGATCAGCGCCAGCGTCTGCAGGACCGAGTCATGCAGGTGCGCCGCCGTTGCTGCGCGTTCCTCGGCCCGTGTCAGCGCGGCCTCCGCCGCCAGGCGCCCGGCCTCGGCCTGCTCCAGCGACCGCACCGCCCACCCCAGCACCGTGGCGCCGACCAGGTAGAAGAGCACGTCCTGCACGCCCTGGGCGAGGGAGATCGCCCCGAGCACGGCCGTGCGCGCGACCGCCGCGACCGCCAGGGCCGCAGCCACGACCACCACCGTCCGCCGTCCCCGCGCCCACGCGGCGAGGACGACCGCGGTGAACGGGTACGCGCCCGCAAATGCGACCGGCTCGCCGAGCAGCGCCGGCCCCAGCACCGTCCAGCACGCGACGGCCGTGTCGGCGACCAACCACACGATCGAACCCGCCCGCCGCCGGCCTTCCTCGTCCCCCCAGCCCGCGACGATCAGCGTCACCACGGTCCAGACCAGGACCAGCACGACCGTCCCGGCCACGACCCAGGGCTCCGTCAGCTCCCCCACGGCGCCGCGGACCGCCGCGATCGTGACAAGCCACACCGCGCCGATGAGCCGGAACGCGATCGCAACCCGCCCCAAGGCCCGCGCGACCCCGCCACCTTCGGCGGACGCCGGTGGGCCGGCCTGGTGTGCGGATGCCGGCACGCGGGGCATTGTGGCTGTCGCAGCAGGCGGCGTAGGCGTTAGGTAGCAGAACCCGTGTGCAAGACTGCGCGACCCCGGAAACACCACGGTGGAGACTCCTGAGATGAGCGTGACGGAGGACCAGCGAGGCGACCGCGTGCGGCGCATCCGCCGCGCCGCGTTCCTGGCGGCTTGCGCGATCGCGACCGCCGGGTGCTCGATGGCCATCGGCCCCGACGCCGGCAGCGACCTCCCCGAGGACACGCTCAACCCCGCCGGCCCGATCGCCCGCCAGCAGGACGCGCTGTGGGACCTGACCTACGGCATCGCCGTCGGGGTCTTCGTCTTGGTCTTCGGCCTCATCGGCTTCGTGATCGTGCGCTTCCGCGACCGCGGCGAGCCGGGGCTGCCCCACCAGGTGCACGGCAACACCCGCCTGGAGATCGCCTGGACCGTGATCCCGGCGCTGATCCTCCTCGCGATCGCGGTCCCCACCGTGCAGACGATCTTCGCGCTGGCCGAGGAGCCCGCCGAGGGCGCGCTGGAGGTGCAGGTCGTCGGCAAGCAGTACTGGTGGGAGTTCACGTACCTGGAGTCAGGCGTCGTCACCGCAGGTGAGATGCACATCCCCACCGACCGCGAGATCTTCCTCCGCCTCAACGGCACGGCCCCCGGCGCCGACGTCATCCACAGCTTCTGGATCCCGCGCCTGGC
Organism: Euzebyaceae bacterium; assembly: GCA_963829805.1. Lineage (GTDB taxonomy): Bacteria > Actinomycetota > Nitriliruptoria > Euzebyales > Egibacteraceae > CAWHJR01. Next base: position 3,088,589 of record CAWHJR010000002.1, on the reverse strand, counting down.
CGGCAAGCAGGACTACGTGCCCGGCGCGGACCGCATCATGCGGCTGCAGGCCGACGATCCGGGCACGTACCTCGGGCAGTGCGCCGAGTTCTGCGGCCTCTCGCACGCCAACATGCGCATGGCGGTGATCGCGCACACCCCCGAGGACTTCGAGACCTGGCTGGCCACCCAGCAGGAGCCCGCCGCTTCACCCGGCGACGAGGTGGCGGTGCTCGGCGAGGAGATCGTCGGCCAGCAGTGCCTGGCCTGCCACACGATCGTCGGCCACCCGGCCCTGCCGGAGACCCCCGCCCGCGTCGGGCCTGAGCTGACGCACTTCGCACAACGCGAGCGCTTCGCCGGCTACATCCTGGACAACAACGCCGAGAACCTGCGCGCGTGGGTCTCCGACCCCCAGGAGGTCAAGCCCGGCTCGCAGATGCCCGACCTCGGCCTCGATCCGGAGCAGGTCGACGCCGTCGTCGCCTACCTCCAGACCCTCGAGTAAGAGGATCCAGAGCCCATGACCGCCACCGTCTCCCAACCCCGGACCCGACGCTCGATCTTCGCGCGCCCTCACAGCACCACGGGCTGGAAGTCCTGGTTCACGACCATCGACCACAAGAAGCTCGGCCTGATGTACTGCGGGACCGCGCTGGTGTTCTTCGTGGTCGGCGGCCTGGAGGCCCTGCTGATCCGCGCGCAGCTGGCAGGGCCGAACGGGACCATCCTCACCCCTGACCAGTACAACCAGATCTTCACGATGCACGGCCTCACGATGATCTTCTTCTTCGTGATGCCGTTCGGCGTCGGGCTGATGAACTACCTGCTGCCGCTGCAGATCGGCGCGCGCGACGTCGCGTTCCCGCGCCTCAACGCGGTGTCGTACTGGATCTTCCTCTTCGCCGGGATCTTCCTGTACTCCAGCCTGCTCAACGGCGGCCTGCCCGACGGCGCCTGGGTGAACTACGCCACGCTGTCGGTCGTCGGGCCCGACCCCTCACAGCTGACCGACACCGCGGCGAACGCGGTCCACCAGAGCCGCATGCTCTACTACTCGCTGGGGCTGCAGATCGCGGGCATCGCGTCCCTGGCGGGGGCGATCAACTTCATCGTCACCGTGTTCAACATGCGCGCGCCGGGGATGACGCTGCTGCGCATGCCCGTCTTCGCCTGGATGACCTTCGTCGTGGCGTTCCTGCTGCTGTTCGCGATGCCGGTGATCGGCGTGGCGGTGTGGCAGCTGATGTTCGAGACGCGCTGGGGGGCGCCGTTCTTCAACCCCGCCGAGGGCGGCGACCCGGTGCTGTGGCAGCATCTGTTCTGGCTGTTCGGCCATCCCGAGGTCTACATCATGATCCTGCCGGCGTTCGGGATCGTGTCGGAGATCCTGCCGGTCTTCTCCCGCAAGCCGCTGTTCGGTTACACCGCGATCGTGTTCTCGGGCATCGCCATCGGCTTCATGGGCTGGGGCGTGTGGGCGCACCACATGTTCACCGTCGGCCTGGGGCCGGTCGCGACCTCCGCGTTCGCGATCAGCACGATGCTCATCGCCGTGCCCACCGGCATCAAGATCTTCAACTGGGTCGGCACGATGTTCGGCGGGCGGATCCGCTTCAAGACCCCGATGCTCTTCGCGATCGGCCTGGTCGCGATGTTCACCATCGGCGGCCTCTCGGGCGTGACGCACGCGATCGTCCCCCACGACACGCAGCAGCACGACACCTACTACGTCGTGGCGCACTTCCACTACGTGCTGTTCGGTGGTGCGGTCTTCGGTCTGCTGGGCGGCGTCTACTACTGGTTCCCGAAGATCTTCGGGAAGATGATGAGCGAGCGCCTGGGCAAGGTGCACTTCTGGCTCATGCTGATCGGCTTCAACCTCACGTTCGGCCCGCACCACATCCTCGGCCTCAACGGCATGCCGCGGCGCATCTACACCTACGATGACGGGCTGGGCTGGAACCTCTGGAACCTGGTCTCCTCGGTCGGCGCGTTCACGATCGCCTTGTCGATCCTGGTGTTCCTCATCAACGTCGTCACCTCGATCCGCCGCGGCGAGGTCGCCACCGAGGACCCGTGGGACGCGCGGACGCTGGAGTGGCTGACGGCCTCACCGCCGCCGGAGCACAACTTCGACGAGGTCCCGATCGTGACCTCGCGCGACGAGTTCTGGCACCGCAAGTACGCCGACGACGGCACCGAGCGCGTGCCCCTGCGCGTCCCCGCTGGCGCCTCGGCCGACCACGTGGGCGAGGGCCACGGCGGCGGCCACGACATCCACATGCCGTCTCCGTCGTTCTACCCGATCGTGATCGCCGTGGGCCTGCCGATCATGGCCTACGGGGTGTTCTACGAGGGGCTCGTGCAGGTGATCCTGCTGGGGGTCGGCGCGATCCTCACCTTCGGCGGCATGGCCGGCTGGGTGATGGAGCCCTCGATCGAGGAGAGCCACTGATGGCCAGCGGCGCGCTGGCGGCCCCCACGGGCCACGAGACCACCCTCGGGGTCTCCAACAACAAGATGGGGATGTGGACCCTCATCGGGTCGGAGTGCCTGTTCTTCGGGTCGCTGATCGCCACCTACCTGCTCTACGTCACGCGCACGCAGGACGGCCCCACGCCCACCGAGATCTTCGACATCTACTTCACCTCGGCGTCGACGTTCATCCTGCTGATGTCCTCGCTGGGCATGGTGCTGGCGCTCGCGGCGATCCAGCGCAACGACCTGCGCACGTTCCGGATCTGGATCCTGGCCACGGCGGTCATGGGATCGACCTTCCTGGCCGGCCAGTTCTACGAGTTCACGGCGTTCGTGAACGAGGGCATGAAGCTGGAGACCAGCCCCTTCACGGCGTCGTTCTTCGTGCTCACCGGCTTCCACGGCTTCCACGTGTTCGTCGGCGTGCTCATGCTGGTGTCGCTGTGGGCCGTGTCGCTGTCGGGCCGCATCACGCAGGTCCACTCGGAGGCCGTCGAGAACATCGGGCTGTACTGGCACTTCGTCGACATCGTCTGGATCGTGATCTTCACCGTGGTCTACCTGATCCCGGTGGGCTGAGAGGCTGGCACGGCAATGGCCGAGACCCAAACCCCGGACCGCACCCCGACCACCGCCCACCAGGGCAGCGAGCACTCCCACCCCGGCCCAGGGCAGTACATCGAGATCGCCCTCATCCTGGCCGCCCTGACCACGGTCGAGGTGCTGCTCTACGTCTTCCGCGAGCCGATCGGACCGCGGATCACGACCCCGGCGCTGCTGATCCTGACGGTCTTCAAGTTCTCGCTGGTGGGGTTGTGGTTCATGCACCTGCGGTTCGACCACCGGCTGTTCCGGCGCGTGTTCGTCTCGGGGATCGTGCTGGCGCTCGTCGTCTTCGCGATCGTCGGCGCGAGCTTCTACCTCGGCCCCGGCGGCCCGGGCTTCTAGGCCGGCCGTGCGGTTCCAGCCCCACCCCGAGGCGTGGCTGCTCGCGACTGCGGTCATCGGCGGCTACCTCTACCTCCTGGCGGCGTGGGGGCCGCGGTACGTGCCCGGCCGCCAGCCCGCCACGCGCCGCCAGAAGAGCCTGTTCATCGCGGGCGCGGTCGTGCTCTGGATGGGCACCGACTGGCCGATCCACGACCTTGGCGAGGAGTACCTCTACAGCGTCCACATGGTGCAGCACCTGCTGTTCCAGCTGGTGGCCGCGCCACTCCTGCTCCTGGGGACCCCGGCCTGGCTGCTGCGCGCGCTGCTGCGGCCGGTCTGGTTGCAGACCCTGGTCCGTCACGCCACCAAGCCGCTGATCGCGCTCCTGCTGGTGAACGCCTACGTGGCCCTCAACCACACGCCGCTGTGGGTCAACGCGACCGTCGCCAACGGCGCGTTCCACTTCGCGGCGCACGTGCTGCTGGTGGTGCTCAGCGTGGTGATGTGGTGGCCGGTGCTGTCCCCCCTGCCGGAGCTGCCCCACGCCAGCTATCCCGGTCGCATGGCCTATCTCTTCGCGCACTCGATCGTTCCGACGGTGCCCGCCTCGTTCCTCACGTTCGCGTCGGTGCCGCTCTACGCGGCCTATGCCGCCGCGCCGCGCATCTCCACCATCCTCACCCCGGTCCAGGACCAGCAGCTGGCCGGCCTGCTCATGAAGATCGGCGGCGGCCTGCTCCTGTGGGGCGTGATCGCCGCGCTGTTCTTCCGCTGGGCGCATGAGGAGTCGACCGGCGGACCCGACGCCCTGTACTGGCACGACCTCGAGGCCGACCTCCCGACCCCGGAGCCACTGTCGCGATGAGCACGCAGACCGACCCCGACACGCAGGCCCGGCCGGAGCCCGATGACAGCTTCCGGCGCCGCGTCTTCACGCCCTTGGTGCTGCCGTTCACGGTGGTCGGCGGGATCCTGCTCTTCGCGATCAGCTTCTCGCGGATCCTCCTGGCCGTCCCGGCGCTGATCTCCACGCTGCTGGCGGTCCTGCTGGCCGGCTACGTCCTGATGATCGCCGGGATGGTCGCCAACCGGCGCTCGATCTCGTCGCGGGCGCTGGGCGTCGGCGTGGTGCTGGGCTTCGCCGGCGTCGTCGCGGGCGGTGTGGTCGCGGCCGCCGCGGGGCCCCGTGACTTCCACGAGGAGGAGGCGCACGCCGCGGGCGAAGGCGAGGAGGGCGCCCCTGAGATCCCCGAGGGCGCCCTGGTCTGGGAGGCCGAGCAGGCGCTGGTGTTCACCAGCGCCCCGGAGACCGCGACCGCGGGCGAGGTCCCGATCGTGCTCGTCAACCCCAGCGGCCAGCCGCACAACGTCACGATCGAGGGCGTCAACAACGACGAGCCGATCGTCGAGGTGTCGGGCGGCGTGGGCATCGACACGGTGACGCTGGAACCCGGCGAGTACCGCTACTTCTGCAGCATCGCCGGGCACGAGCCCTCCATGAGCGGGACGCTCAGCGTCACGTGAGCGACCCGGCGGCGTGGTTCGCGCGCCGCACCAGCCGTGCAAGCGACGTCGACCCGCAGCAGGTCGCGAGGAGCAAGGCCGCCAGCGGCACGACAGTGAGCGTGGTCGTCCCCGCCAAGGACGAGGCCGCCACGATCGGTGCGGTCGTCGACCACATCCTGGCGTCGGCGGGCACGCTCGTCGACGAGCTGGTGGTCATGGACGGCGAGTCGCGCGACGCCACCGCGACGATCGCCGCGCGCCGCGGCGCGCGCGTGCACACCGACCGCGCGGTGCTGCCGGAGCTCGGGCCCGCGCTGGGCAAGGGCGACGCGCTGTGGCGCAGCCTGGCCGTCACGTCGGGGCACCTCGTGGTGTTCGTCGACGCCGACCTGGTCGACCCGTCCCCGAACCTCGTGGCCGGCCTGGTCGCGCCGCTCCTGGAGGACCCCGGCGTCCACCTCGTCAAGGCGTTCTACGAGCGCGCCCTGGGTACGGCCCCGACCGGCGGCGGGCGCGTGACCGAGCTCACGGCCCGGCCCCTGCTCAACCTCCTGTGGCCGGAGCTCGCCGGCGTGGTCCAGCCCCTCGCGGGTGAGTACGCGGGCAGGCGCGCCCACCTGGAGGCGATCCCGTTCCTGACCGGCTACGCGGTGGAGCTGGGCCTGCTCATCGACACGTTCCTGACCGCGGGCCTGGACGCGATCGCGCAGGTCGACCTGGGCGTTCGCGCCCACCGCAACCGCGACCTGTCGACGCTGTCGCGCATGGCCTTCGAGGTGGCCCAGGCCGCGGTGCGCCGCCTGCCCGAGGCCGGCCGCGGCCAGCTGCCACCGCCCCCTGCCCGCTACCTCCAACCCGGCCGCGACGCCTCCGGCGACCCCGTCCTCCCCGACCCCACGACCATCCGCGTGCTCGAGCGCCCGCCCCTGCACGGTCGCCGCACGCACTCCTGAGGCGGTCCGCAGCCGACCGTTTTAGGGCCCACATGACCGCGGGTAGGCTCCTGCTCGCAGGCGACCCCGGCGAAGCAGGAGCAGGCCCACATGGCGGAGCACGGCCGCATCGAAGTCGAGGACAAGGCCTACGAGGGGGAGGTGCTGACCGGGACCGACGGCGACCGCGCCCTGTCGATCACCAACCTCTACAGCAAGACCGACCTCACGACCTATGACCCCGGGTTCACCTCGACCTCCGCGTGCCGCAGCGAGATCACCTACCTCGACGGTGAGCGCGGGATCCTGCGCTACCGCGGCTTCCCGATCGAGCAGCTGGCCGAGCACTCGTCCTTCACCGAGGTCGCCTACCTGCTGATCTACGGGAACCTGCCCACGCGCGCAGAGCTCACCGAGTTCGAGCACCAGATCACGATCCACACGCTGCTGCACGAAGACATGCTGCGCTTCTTCGACGCCTTCCCGAAGAACGCCCACCCCATGGCGATCCTGGCCGCCGCGACCGCCTCGCTCTCGACCTTCTACCAGGACCACTACGAGCCCACCGACGACTGGGACGTCGAGGTCTCCACCTACCGCCTCATGGCCAAGCTGCCGACCGCCGCGGCGTTCGCGTACAAGAAGTCGATCGGGCAGGCCTACATCTATCCGCGCAACAACCTGACCTACGCCCAGAACTTCCTGCACATGATGTTCGCGGTCATGGCCGAGCCCTACGAGGTCGACCGCGACGTCGCCAAGGCCCTCGACGTCCTCTACATCCTCCACGCCGACCACGAGCAGAACGCGTCGACCTCGACCGTGCGCCTGGTCGGGTCGACGCACGTGAACATGTTCGCCGCGATCGCGGCGGGGATCACCGCGCTGTGGGGGCCGCGCCACGGCGGCGCGAACCAGGAGGTCCTCGAGATGCTCGGGGAGATCCACAACGACGGCGGCGACGTGAAGAAGGCCGTCGCGCGCGCCAAGGACAAGAACGACCCGTTCCGGCTGATGGGCTTCGGGCACCGCGTCTACAAGAACTACGACCCGCGCGCGGCGATCATCAAGAAGCAAGCCGACAAGGTCCTGTCCAAGCTGGGCGACGACCCGCTGCTGGACATCGCGATGCAGCTGGAGCAGGTCGCGCTCGAGGACGACTACTTCGTCGAGAAGAAGCTCTACCCCAACGTCGACTTCTACTCCGGGTTGATCTACAAGGCGCTGGGGCTGCCGACCAGCATGTTCACGGTGATGTTCGCGATCGGCCGGCTCCCGGGCTGGATCGCGCAGTGGCGCGAGATGATCAAGGACCCCGACACCCGGATCGGGCGCCCGCGGCAGGTCTACGTCGGCCCGGAGGAGCGCCAGTACGTGCCGCTGGACCAGCGCGGCTGAGCCGCGGAGCGCTCAGCCCACCAGGTCGATCAGGGCGCGCACCGCCACCGCGATCGCGTCGAGGTTCGGCTCCGGCAGCCGGACCACCGTCCGGGCCAGCGCCTCGGCGCCCGAGTGGGCGCCGGCGCGGGCCGCCAGGAACGCCTCGACCGCGTCGGCCGGCTTCGCGCCCGGCGACTCCTGAAGCGCGCGGCCGGCGGCGCGGCTGAGCGTGCGGCGCAGGTCGTCGGCCAGCCCGCGGTGCTGCCAGCGCTGCCAGCGGCCCGCGGGCTCGATCATGCCCAGCCGCGTCTGCAGCGCCTCCAGGGGCAGGCGGGTGCCCAGGCCGGCGAAGACCTCGCCGACCTCGACCACGTCGCGCTCGAACGCGCGCCCCGTCGCGGCGATCGCGGGGGTCGTCACCAGGTCGGGGAGCACCGCGACCGCCACCGCCAGGTCCTCGTCGAGCCCCAGGTCCAGCCAGCGCTCCGCGCGCACCCCCCAGTGGCGGCGGCGCGCGGTCACGATCGCCTCCTCCAGCAGCGCGAACGCTGAGGCGTCGGCGGCCGCGCAGGCGGCCACGTCGGCGCCTCGCACCAGCCCGGTGTAGTCGCGGGTGAGGCCGTCGACCAGGCGGTCGACCTCGCGCTTGAGCTCCAGCTGCAGCGCTGGGTCGATGCGGTCGTCCAGCGCCTCCAGCGCGCGCCAGCGGTCGTCCGCGCGGGAGACGGTGCGGGCCACCCAGTACCCGGCGACCAGCTCGGGCTGGTTGACGCCCAGGTCGACCGACGTGCGCAGCGCGTAGGTCAGGCCCATGCGGTTGACCAGGTCGTTGGCCAGCACCGTGGCGACGATCTCGCGGTGCAGGCGGTGGTGGCGGGCTTCCTCGGCGTACTCCGCGGCGACGTGCTCCGGGAAGTAGCCCAGGAGCACCTCGTCGAACGCGGGCTGGTCGACGAGCGCGTCGCCCAGCAGGCGGTTGAAGAGGTCGGCCTTGGTGTAGCCCATGAGCACGGCGAGCTCGGGCCGCACCAGGCCCGCGCCGCTGCGCCGGCGGCTGATGAGCTCCTGGGTGTCCGGCAGCACCTCGACCGCGCGGTCCAGACGGGCGCGGCCGGGAGCCTCGTCCTCCAGCGCGACCATGAGCTGCTCGAAGGAGTCCAGCACGCCGGGCGAGGCGACGAGCTCCTGCGAGAGGACCCAGCTCTGCAGGTAGACGTCGCGCAGGACGGCGTCGGCGACGTCGTCGGTGACCTCGGCGAGCAGCACGTCGCGGCCGGCCAGATCCAGGCGGCCGTCCTCGATCGCCTTGCCCAGCAGGATCTTGAGGTTGACCTCGTGGTCGGAGGTGTCCACGCCCGCGGAGTTGTCGACCGCGTCGGTGTTGCAGCGCCCGCCGCGGCGCGCGAACGCGATCCGGGCGCGCTGGGTCATCGCGAGGTTGCCGCCCTCGCCGACCACACGGGCGCCGACCTGGTCGGCGTCGACGCGGATCGCGTCGTTGGCGCGGTCGCCGACCTCGGCGTGGGTCTCGTCCGCGGCCTTGATGAACGTGCCGATGCCGCCGAAGAACAGCAGGTCGACGGGAGCGCGCATGAGCGCCGACATGAGGTCCGGCGGGGGCAGGTCCGAGGCCTCCGTGCGCAGCAGCGCCCGCAGCTCGAGCGACAGCGGCACGGACTTCGACGTGCGCGACCACACGCCGCCGCCGGCGCTGATCTTCGTGGGGTCGTAGTCCTTCCACGAGGAGCCGGGCAGGTCGTAGAGACGCTGGCGTTCGTCGAAGCTCACCGCGGGGTCGGGGTCGGGGTCGACGAAGATGTCGCGGTGGTCGAACGCGGCCACCAGCTTCACCGCACGGGAGCGCAGCAGACCGTTGCCGAAGACGTCCCCGGACATGTCGCCGATGCCGACCACCGTGACCGGGTCGGTCTGCACGTCGACGTTGAGCTCGCGGAAGTGGCGCTGGACGGCGACCCAGGCACCGCGGGCGGTGATGCCCATGGCCTTGTGGTCGTAGCCCGCGGAGCCGCCGGACGCGAACGCGTCGTCCAGCCAGAAGCCGTACTCGCGGCTGATGGCGTTGGCGACGTCGGAGAACGTGGCCGTGCCGCGGTCGGCGGCCACCACCAGGTACGGATCGTCGCCGTCCGCGCGCTCGACGCGATCGGGTGGCACGACCTTGCCGGCCACGACGTTGTCGGTGACGTCCAACAGCCCGCGGATGAAGACCTGGTACTGGCGCTGCACCTCCGCGCGGAGTGCGTCCGGGTCGGAGGGGCGCTGCTTGAGCACGAACCCGCCCTTGGAGCCGGTCGGCACGATCACCGCGTTCTTGGTCATCTGGGCCTTCATGAGTCCCAGGACCTCGGTGCGGAAGTCGTCGATGCGGTCGCTCCAGCGCAGCCCGCCGCGCGCGACCGGGCCGCCACGCAGGTGCACGCCCTCCATCTGCGGCGTGTAGACGAAGACCTCGACGTGCGGGACGGGCTTGGGCACGTCGGGGACGCGTGCCGAGGCCAGCTTGAGCGACAGCCACGGCGGCTCGCCACCGCCGGTGTGCAGCGGTCCGACCGGGCCGTAGCGCCAGCGGTTGGTGCGCAGCGTCGCATCGATGAGGCCGAGGAAGCCACGCAGGATGCGGTCGGTGTCGAGCCGGTCGATCTTCTCCAGCAGTGACAGCACGACCGAGCGGGCGGCCTCGCAGCCGGCGATCGCGGCCTCGCCCGATTCGTGCACGTCGGGGTCGAAGCGGTTGACGAAGTAGTCCAGCAGCGCCCGAGCGATGTCGGGGTGCTCGACCAAAGCAGCGTCGGTGTAGGCCTCGGTGTAGGTGGTGCCGACCTGGATGCGGTAGCGGCGGTAGGCGCGCAGGACCGCGACGTCGCCCCACTCCATGCGCGCGGCCACCACCAGGCGGTTGAGCGCGTCGACGGCGGCCCGGCCCTGCCACATCGCCAGCGTCGCGCGCGCCAGGCGCGGCCCGTCGGCCTCCACGTCGATGGGGACCGCAGAGCGCACGCCGTAGTCGTGGATGTTGACGGAGACGTCCAGCGGCGTGCTGTCGAGGTCGTAGGGCACCTCCTCGACCACGGTCAGGCCGAGGCTCTCCAGCAGGGGCACGAACGAGCTCAGCTCGATGTCCTCGCCGACCTTGTAGAGCCGGAAGCGCAGCAGCTCGGACTCGTCGGGGCGGTGCAGCCGCATGCGGACGTCGCCGTCGTCCGCCAGCAGCTCGAGCTCGTCGAGGTCCGCGATCGCGGTCGCGACCGAGGTCGTCTCCGCGTAGCCCCCGGGCAGGTCGGCCAGCCAGTCGTCGACCAGGCGCTGGGCCTCGGCCGGGCTGCGGTCCGCGCCCAGCACGGCCAGCACCTCGTCGGACCAGGTGCGCGTGAGGGCACGGATCGCGGTCTCCAGCTCGGTCTCGTCGCCGGGCTGGACGTCCTCGACGTCGTGGAGGGTGAAGTGCAGGAGCGGCTGGTCGCCCTCCGTGATGGACAGCTGCGTGTCGACGCCGCTGGCGTGCAGACGGCTCGCCAGCAGGTGCTGGATCTGCTGGCGCAGGTCGTCGTTGAAGCGCTGCCGCGGGACGGTCACGAGCGCCGCGCAGGCCCGCCGGGCCTCGTCGGGGCGCAGCAGCAGCCGCACGATGCCGCGCCGCGACACGTCGATCAGCTGCATGAGCGTGGTGCGCAGCTCCTCGACCGAGGCGGAGAAGAGCTCACCCTTGGGCAGGGAGTCGAACAGCGTCCGGATCGAGCGCTCGTCGTAGGAGTGGTCGACGACGTCTTCGAGGTCGAGGACCGCGCGCAGCTTGGCGCGCAGGACCGGCGTGGTGCTGGCCGGCTCCGCGAACGCCTTCTGGGAGAACAGGCCGATGATGCGGTGCTCGCCGACGATGCTGCCGTCGTCGCCGATGTCCTTGACCCCCACGTAGACCATGCGCGCCTGGCGGTGCACGGTCGAGCGCCGGTGGGAGCGCGTGATCACCAGCAGGTCGCCCGTGAGGCGCTCGCGGGCGTCGGTCGGCAGCGAGCTCAGCGGCGTGGGGTCGGCATGGTGGGACTCCCGCTCGTCGCGCAGGATGCCCAGGCCCGAGTCGGGGATCACGCAGACCGTGGTGTCGGTGATCGTGTAGTCGCGGGTGCCCAGCACGACGAAGTGGTCGGCGGCGACCCAGCGCAGGAACGCGACGGTCTCGTCGACCTCGGCGGGGTCGTGGCGGAGCTTCGCGCGGTCGGCGGTGCGGTCGGCCACCGCGTTGATCCGCTGCTTCATCGGCTCGTAGTCGCGCGTCGCGACGCGGGCGTCCTCCAGGACGGCGCGCAGCCCCTCGGCCAGCTCCTCGCGGCCCTCCGCATCCAGCGGGGTGGGCAGCTCCAGCAGCAGGTAGGTCTCGCGCTGCTTGGCCGCGCGGGCGGGCAGGACACGGCTCAGCGAGCCGTCCGCGGCGCGCTCGACGCCGAACACCGGGTGCATGACGTCGGTGGCGTCCAGGCCACGGCGGGCCAGCTCCTCGGTGACGGTCGACAGCAGGAAGGGGCCGTCCTCCGAGGCGACGCGCACCTCGGTGCCGCCCGCGTGCCCCGCGACCACCTCCAGGGCCAGCTCGTGGGCGCGGCGCGCGGCGACGAACCCGATCGCGGTGTCGATGCGCTCCGCGGCAAGGTCGTAGTCGAAACCGGTCAGCTGCCCCGCGGCCAGCCGCCGCCACGCCGCCTTGACGAAGGCGGCGGCGAGCTTCTGGCGCGACGGGTGCAGGCGCTGGGCCAGGCGCTCGCGCAGCGCGCCGAGCACCTCGGACTCGGCGAGCTCGGTGTCGGTCATGAGGACCCCTCCTCAGCGGTGTCCCGCGCCCGGGTGGCAAACCCGGCGGCCAGGTGCAGCAGGCAGAGTGCCGCGTTGTCGACCGTCGTGCCTGCAGGATCGCGCGTCGCGTCGACCTCGACGACGTCGGCAGCGGTCACGGCCGGGTGCGCGCCGGCCGCGAAGGCGGCCGCGTGCAGCTCGGGCGGTGTCAGGCCGCCAGGGCGCGCGCCGGGGCAGCCGGGCACGAACGCGGCGTCGAGCACATCGACGTCGAGGTCGACGTAGACCGCGTCGCAGCGCGCCGCCAGGCGGTCGAGGTGGCGCCGGACGCAAGGCCCCACGCCCTCGGCGCGGGCCTGGTCGGCCGTGACCACGGTCACGCCGTGGTCCTGCGCCCAGCGGCGGTGCGCGCCGGAGTTCGTGAACGCGCCGATGCCGACCTGGACCACGTTGCCTCCCTCCACGGCGCCGTCCTCGATCAGGCCGCGGACCGGGGTGCCGTTGGTCGGGCCGGCGTGGAAGCCGCGCACGTCGTGGTGGGCGTCCAGGGTCAGCAGCCCGGCGGTGGTACCGCCGAGCTGGCCCTGGAACGCCGGACGCGTGAGGCCGTTGTGGCCGCCCAGGAGCACCAGGAGATCCTGCCCGCGCGCGTGGTCCTGACACCACCGCGCGATCGCGGCGTGCGCGGCGTCGAGGTCCATGCCCTGCAGGTCGATGTCGCCCTCGTCACGGACCGGGATGTCCCGCAGGTCGACGCCGCTGTCGGCGTGGAACGTGGCGAACCGGCGCAGCGCGGCGCGCACGGCGGGCGGCGTGGCGTCGGCGCGCGTCGGCGAGATCGACCCGACCGCCAGTGGTACGCCGACCACGACCAGCGCGGCCTGGGCCGCTGCCCCGCTCAGCCACGTCGACGCGCGTGGCCAGTCGGGGTCCTCGCTGGGGGCCGCCCTCGGCGTCGCGGCCATGCCGCCTCCGGAAGGAGGCGCCGTCAGAGCTCAGCGGCGAGGGCGCGCGCCTCGTCGACCTTGTCCACGACCAGCACGAGACGGCCGCCCGTGGCGATGTAGGCCTGCTCGATGTTGATTCCGGCGTCGGAGACCTTCCGGCACAGCCGCCCGAGCGCGCCGGGGGCGTCCTCCATGTCCACGACCACGACGTCGCGGGCTGCCCGCACGTCCATGCCGGCGTCGGAGAGGGCGCGCAGCGCGCCTTCGGGGTCGTTGACGAGCACGTGCACGACGCCCTTGCCCTGGCCGGTGAACGCGCTCAGGCCCTCGAGGTTGATCCCCGCCGCGCCCATGATCTCGCCCATCCGCGCCAGCACGCCCGGCTGGTCGTCGGGGATCAGCACGAAGTCCTTGTGCACCGCGCGTCCTCCTGGTGTCCCGTTCCGCTCGGCGTTGAGCGACGGGGGCAGTCAACCACAGCGGCGAGCAGGAACCGCGATCCAGGTCAACCGCGTGAGGGTGCCGTGACGATCGACCCGCCGCGCACGACGGTGTGGACGATGGGGACACCGGGGCGGTAGGCCAGGTGGACGGGATCGGGCGCGTCGAGGACCACGAGGTCGGCGCGCGCGCCCAGGCGCAGGTGGCCGACGTCGGCGAGGCGCAGGCTGGCGGCGCCGCCCAGGGTGGCGGCGCGCAGGGCCTCCTCGACCGTGAGGTGCTGCTGGCTCACGGCGAGGGCGATGACGAAGGGCATGGAGGTCGTGTAGCTCGTGCCGGGGTTGCAGTCGGTCGCCAGGGCGACGGTCGCGCCGGCGTCCAGCAGGCGGCGCGCGGGCGCGTAGCGGCTGCGGGTGCAGAACTCCGCGGCCGGGACCAGCGTGGCGACGACCCCGGCGCCCGCCAGCGCGGCGATGTCGGCGTCGTCGACGTGGGTGCAGTGGTCGGCACTGGCCGCGCCCAGCTCGGCCGCGAGGCGGGCACCCGCGGACGGCTGCAGCTGGTTGGTGTGCACGCGGAGGCCCAGCCCCTTGGCGCGCCCAGCCTCGAGGATCGCGCGAGTCTCGTCGAGGTCGAACGCGCCCTCCTCGCAGAAGACGTCGATCCAGTCGGCGTGGGGCGCGCAGGCGTCGAGCATCGGGCCGATGACGAGCGCGACGTAGCCGTCGCGGTCGCCCGCGTGCTCGGCGGGGACGACGTGGGCGCCCAGGAAGGTCGTGCGAGTCCGCGACGGCGCGGGCGGCGCGCAGGCTGCGCTCCTCGTCGGCGACGGTGAGGCCGTAGCCGGACTTGGCCTCCAGCGTGGTGGTGCCCTGGCTGAGGGCTTCGGCGGCCAGCCGGCGCGCGTGGCCGCCAGCTCGGCATCGGTGGCGGCGCGGGTCGCCGCGACGGTGCTGCGGATGCCGCCGGCGCTGTACGCCAGGCCGGCCATGCGGGCGGCGAACTCCGACGCGCGCTCGCCCGCGAACACCGGGTGGGTGTGGGCGTCGACGAAGCCCGGGATCACCGCGCGCCCGCCGGCGTCCAGGCGAGGGGCCGGCGCGGCCTCGGGCAGGTCGCGCTCCTCCCCCACCCAGGCCACGGTGCCGTCCAGCGCGATCAGCGCGGCGCGATCGATGACCGGGCGTTCGGGGTCCCACGTGACGAGGCGTCCGATCCCGGTGACCGCCAGGTCGCCGATCAGGGCGGATCCATCGGGATGTGCACGCCACGCTCGGCGGCGACCTCGCGCGCGCGGTCGTAGCCGGCGTCGGCGTGGCGCATCACGCCCATGCCGGGGTCGTTGGTGAGGACGCGGTCGAGGCGTTCGGCCGCCTCCCCGGTGCCGTCGGCGACGACCTGGACGCCGGAGTGGATGGACTTGCCCATGCCGACGCCGCCCCCGTGGTGCACGGCGACCCAGGCGGCGCCGGACGCCACGTTGAGCAGCGCGTTGAGGATCGGCCAGTCGGCGATCGCGTCGCAGCCGTCGGCCATGGCCTCGGTCTCGCGGTAGGGCGAGGCCACGGAGCCGGAGTCGAGGTGGTCGCGGCCGATCACGATCGGGGCCTTCACCGCACCGCTGGCGACGAGGTCGTTGAAGATCGCGCCCGCCTTGGCCCGCTCGCCGTAGCCCAGCCAGCAGATGCGCGCGGGCAGGCCCTGGAACGCCACGCGCTCGCGTGCCATCGGGATCCAGCGCTGCACGTAGCGGGTCGTCGGGGAACGCCCCGAGGAGGGCCTCGTCGGTGGCGGCGATGTCGGCGGGGTCGCCGGAGAGCGCGACCCAGCGGAAGGGACCCATCCCCTCGCAGAACAGCGGGCGGATGTACGCGGGCACGAACCCGGGGTAGGCGAAGGCGTCCGCGAAGCCGCCGAGGCGCGCCTCGCCGCGCAGGTTGTTCCCGTAGTCGAAGACCTCGGCGCCGGCATGCTGGAAGCCGACCATGGCCTCGCAGTGGCGGGCCATCGAGGCGCGTGCACGCTCGACGTACTCCGTGGGCTTGGCGGCGCGCAGCTCGGCCGCCTCATCGAGCGTCAGGCCCTCCGGGACGTAGCCGTTGAGCGGGTCGTGGGCCGACGTCTGGTCGGTGACGACGTCGATCGCGGCGCCGCGGCGCAGGAGCTCGGGGAAGACCTCGGCCGCGTTGCCGACCACACCGATGGACACGGCCTCGCCCGCGGCCCTGGCGGCGTCCGCACGGGCGAGCGCGGCGTCGAGGTCCTCGGCCTGCTCGTCGAGGTAGCGGGTCTCCAGGCGGCGCTGGATGCGCGCGGGGTCGACCTCGACGCACAGCGCCACCCCGCCGTTGAGCGTGATCGCCAGCGGCTGCGCGCCACCCATCCCGCCCAGGCCCGCGGTCAGCGTCGTGGTGGCGCGCAGCGTGCCGTCGAAGCGCAGCTCGGCCAGCGCCGCGAACGTCTGGAAGGTGCCCTGCACGATCCCCTGCGTGCCGATGTAGATCCAGCTGCCCGCGGTCATCTGCCCGTACATCGTCAGGCCCTGCTGCTCGAGGGCCCAGAACTCCTCCCAGGTCGCCCAGTCGGGGACCAGCAGGCTGTTGGCGATGAGCACGCGTGGGGCGTGCTCGAACGTGCGCAGCACGCCGACGGGCTTGCCGGACTGCACCAGGAGGGTCTCGTCGGGCGCGAGCCCGGTCAGGCTGCGCTCGATCGCGCGCAGCGCCTCCGGGTTGCGGGCAGCCTTGCCGCTGCCGCCATAGACCACGAGGCGCTCGCGGTCCTCGGCCACGTCCGGGTGCAGGTTGTTGCGCAGGCAGCGCAGCGCCGCCTCCGCCTGCCAGGTCGGCGCACTCCATCGGTGCGCAGTCTTGCGCGTTTCAGCGCAGCAGGAGACGGCCGATGCGCCTGGCGGCCAGCGCGATGCCGGCAACCCCCAGAGCGACCAGCACGGCCACGTTCACCAGCAGGCCCGGATGGATCAGGCCGAGCGCCAGGGACCGCACCAACGTCACCCCGTGGTAGAGCGGGGAGAACGCGATGAGCGTGCGGACGACCGGGCCGTAGACCTCCGGCGGGTAGAACGTCCCGGAGAGCAGGAAGAGCGGCACGAAGAGCAGCGACAGCAGGTCGAAGTCCTGCCAGCTGCGCAGGAACGTGGTCGCGGCGACCGTGAGGCCGCCGAACGCGAACCCGACCAGCAGCGCGGCGGGCAGCGCCAGCACCGCCCAGGGCGAGCGGATGAGGCCGAGGACCGCCGTGATCGCCAGGAAGCCGGTGGCGTAGAGCCCCGAGCGCAGCAGCGCCCACGCGATCTCGCCCGTGGCGATGTCGACCGGGTTGACGGGCGTCGCGAGTGCCGCGTCGTAGAGGCGCTGCTCGCGCAGCTTGTAGTAGGTGTTGAAGCTCTCCAGGAACGTCGCGTTCATGCACGCGTACGCCAGCATCCCCGGCGCCAGGAAGACGGCGTAGGGCACGGGCCGGCCGTCGGGCCCCGGGACGTCCCCGACCAGGCCGCCCAGCCCGTAGCCCATCGCGGCGAGGTAGAGCAGCGGCTCGGTGACCCCGCCGACGAGCGGCACCCACTTCGAGCGCCACGACGGATGTTGCGCTCGACCACCGAGGCCGCGCGGACCGGGTTGGGGACCAGTGTCGCGGTCACGGGTGCAGCTTCCTGCGCAGCGCGGCCTCCAGCAGCAGGCTCCCCGCGACCAGCAGGGCCAGCAGGTAGCCGACGTGGACCACAGCCGGCAGCGGCAGCTCGGTGCCGAGCCATCAGGCTCGCGCGCCAGCGCGACGCCGTGGTACACGGGCGTCAGCATGGCCACGCCCTCCAGGACGGGCGGCAGGCGCTCGACCGGGAAGAACGTCCCGGTGAGCAGGGTCATCGGGATGATCACGAAGCGGAAAAGCGTGGCGATCTGCTCGTCGCGCGCGATCCGGGCGGTGTACGCGGCGATCAGCGCGCCCATCGTGACGCCCGTCAGCACGGTGGGCGCGACGGCCAGCAACGCCGGTCCCAGCGGTGCGACGCCGAACGCGGCGACGACGACCGCGAACACGGTCGCCGCGAGCAGCAGCCGCAGCGCGATGACCAGGAGGTGCCCCGCCGCCACGTCCGCCACCTCGACCGGGGTCGCGACGATGGCGTGCAGGGTGCGGCGCCGCGTCAGGCGGCTGCGCAGCTGCCAGGAGGACTCGCCCGCGCCCGACTGCATCGCGTTGGTGACCATCAGCCCGGGCGCGAGGAAGGCGAGGTAGTCCACACCTCCCAGCTGCGCGCTGCTGTCGATGAGGCGCCCCAGTCCCAGCCCCAGCGCGGCGAGGAACAGCAGCGGGCTGACGAACGCCGAGACCACCGACCCGCGCCAGGAGTTGCGCCAGATCAGCAGGTTGGTCTCGACGACCGCGAAGGTGGCCCCGGCCTGCAAGCTCAGTCCTCGACGAGCTGGCGGCCGGTGAGGCGCAGGAACACGTCCTCGAGGGTGCTGCGGCGGCGCAGGATGCCGGTGGTCGGCAGGTCCAGGCCCGACACCGCGGCGGCGGTGGCGTCGGCGTCGGCGGTGAAGAGCAGGACACGGTCGCCGAGGACCTCGACCCGGTCCGCGAGCGGCTGCAGCTGCTCGGCCTGGCCGTCGAGCTCGCCGTGGACGAAGTCCACCTCGACGACCTCGCGGCCGGCGTGCTCGGCGATCAGGGCGCGCGGGCTGCCCTCGGCGACGATGCGGCCGCCATCCATGACCACCAGGCGGTCGCAGAGCTGCTCGGCCTCGTCCATGTAGTGGGTGGTGAGCACGAACGACTTGCCGCGGGCCTTGAGCGCGCGCAGCCGGTCCCACAGCAGATGGCGGGCCTGCGGGTCCAGGCCGGTGGTCGGCTCGTCGAGCAGCACGAGGTCGGGGTCGCTCACCAGCGCCCGCGCCACGACCAGGCGGCGCCGCATGCCACCCGAGAGCGTGTCGACCTTGCTGCGCCCACGGTCCCCGAGCTGGACGAAGTCGAGCAGCTCCTCCGCCCGGCGGGCTGCCTCGCGTCGCGGGAGGCCGAAGTAGCGGCCGTAGACCAGCAGGTTCTCGCTGACGGTCAGATCGGTGTCGAGCGCGTCCTCCTGCGGCACCACGCCCAGCCGCGCCCGGATCGCCGGGCCGTGCGTCGCCGGGTCCATGCCGAGCACACGCAGGTGCCCGCCGCTCACAGGTGACACCGCTCCGATCATCCGCATCGTCGAGGTCTTCCCGGCCCCGTTGGGCCCGAGGAAGCCGAACGCCTCCCCCCGTGCGATCGCCACGTCGATCCCGTCAACCGCGACGAAGTCCCCGAACTCCTTGCGCAGCCCGCGCGCCTCGACGACGAGCTCCCCGGCCGCAGGCTCCATGCCGGGCCGACGATAGCGGCGGCCCGGTCGCGCGCAGCCCCGACGCCTGCGGCCCGGTCAGAGGTCGGCGGCGGCGACGAGGGCGCCGGTCGCGACCAGCTCGCGGGCTGTTTGGAGATCGGGCGCGAGGAAGCGGTCGACGGGCATGGGGGCGACACGCTCGCGCACCGCGGCCAGCACGGCGGACGTCCGGGCGCCGGGGGTCAGGCCGGCGGCGTCGCCGCCGGTCACGCGGGCCTCCAGGCCCGCGCAGGCGACGAGGGCCTCGACCGCGAGGATCCCCGCGAGGTTGCCGATCGCGCGGCGCAGCTTGCAGCCGGCGGACCAGCCGAGCGAGACGTGGTCCTCCTGCATGCCCGAGGTGGGGACGGAGTCCGTCCCTGCCGGGACCGCGAGGCGGCGGTTCTCGGCGACCAGGGACGCGGCGGTGTACTGCGCGATCATGAAGCCGGAGTTCACACCGGCGGCGGGGGCCAGGAAGGGCGGGAGCCCGTGGCTGCGGGCAGGGTCCAGGAGGCGGTCTGTGCGGCGCTCGCTGATCGCGCCCAGCTCGGCCGCGGCCATCGCCAGCGCGTCGAGCGCGAACGCCAGCGGTTGCCCGTGGAAGTTGCCGCAGGACTCGACGCGGCCGTCGGGGAGCACGACCGGGTTGTCGACGGCGGCGGCCAGCTCGCGGTCGCGCACCTGGGCCCCCCAGCTCATGACGTCGCGGGCGGCGCCGTGGACCTGGGGCGTGCAGCGCAGCGAGTAGGCGTCCTGGACGGCGTGGCGGCTGTGGCGGTGGCTGGCGAGGATCGGCGACGCCTCCAGCAGGCGCACGAGGTTCGCGGCCGACGCCGCCTGCCCCGGGTGCGGGCGCAGCTCCTGCAGCTCCTGGGCGAACGGGCGATCGGTGCCCAGCAGGGCCTCGACGGACAGCGCGGCGACGACGTCCGCCGTGTCCGCAAGCACGCCGAGGTCCACCACAGCCAGGAGCAGCATGGTGAGCATGCCCTCGGTCGCGTTCAGGAGCGACAGGCCATCCTTGACCTCCAGCTCCAGCGGCCGCAGCCCGGCGGCCGCCAGAGCGGCGGCCCCACCGACGACCTCGCCGCCGGCGTCGAGGGCCCAGCCGTCGCCGATCAGCACCGCGCCGACGTGCGCCATCGGTGCGAGGTCGCCGCTGGCCCCCAGCGAGCCGTGCTCGGGCACCACGACCCGCACACCCGCGTTCAGCAGCGCCGCCAGCGCCTCGACGACCGCCGGCCGCGCGCCCGTGCGGCCAGACGCGAGGGTGCGCGCCCGCAGCAGCGCCATCCCGCGCACCACCTCGTCGGAGACCGGCGGGCCGATCCCCGCCGCGTGCGACAGCACCAGCGCCCGCTGCAACGCCGCCGCGGCCTCCGCCCCCACCGCCGTCGATGCCAGCGCCCCGAACCCGGTCGTGACCCCGTACACCGCGTCCCCCGAGGCCAGCGCCGCCTCCACCGCCCGCCGCGCCGGCGCCATCGCCACGCCGACGGACGGGTCGACCTCCACCCGCTCCCCGCGCCGCGCCACGGCCACGACCTGCGCGGGCGTCAACGGCTCCGGCGTCAGCAGCATCGCCCGAGCCTAGGGAAGCAGACAACCCCTGGGGCGGGCGGGCTTTGCGCACGCAGCGTGCTGGGTTTCACGCGCTGAGTGATGGCGACGCGCGGCGACGTCGTTCTGCACTGCCCTAAAGGTCAGGTTGAGGGTTTTGCTTGTGAAAGTTCGCATGGCAGAGTCACTCGTGCCCCAGTGCCGGGAGCGCCGGAGCTTGGCGTATCCGGCTGCGGACCTTCCCCAGCGACACCCCGCCGTGTGCGCGTGAGCAGCGGTGGGCGGTGATCACGAGTCCGGACCCCGATTTTCTCCCTCCTTCATGCCCTCCGATGTGAAACGGTTCACAAGCCGCGGCCCCGCTTGGGGAATCAAGCAGATCGCAGCCTCTGCCGCCGTCGCCGCACTCACGGCCCTGCCCGCCGCCGCGCCCGCGATGGCGCAGAGCGCGCCGCCAGACGTCGTGACGCGCGCAGCCGGAGGCAACCGCGTCGCCACCGCGGTGGCGACCTCGCGTGACTTCCGGACGTCGGCCAGCGACGTGCTCATCGCCACGGCCGAGTCGTTCCCCGACTCGCTCGCGGCGGGCGCGCTCGCGCAGCGCCTGCGCGCGCCACTCCTCCTGACGTCCGGCGACCGGCTGGCGACCGAGGTCGGCGACGAGATCCGACGCCTCGGCGCGCAGACCGCGTGGTTGCTGGGCGGCGAAGCCGCGCTCGCGGCGCAGGTCGAGCGGGACCTGGTGGCGCTCGGGCTGCGGACCTACCGCATCGCGGGCAACACCCGCTACGAGACGGCGGCGCTCCTGGCGACCTACGCGGGGGCGTCGCGCACGGGCGAGGTGGTGCTCGCGCTGGGCGAGCACGCCGACCCCAGCCGCGCGTGGCCCGATGCCCTCGCGGCAGGGGCGCTGGCGGCCACGCCCGACGCGGTCCCGACGGTCCTCACACGTCCCGACGCGCTGCCCACGGAGACCGTCTGGGCGCTCGACACCCTCGGGGCCAGCAGCGTGATCATCCTCGGCGGAGAGGGCTCCATCGCCCCGTCCGTCGAGCAGGAGCTGCAGAGCCGCGGGTACGCCACCCGCCGCATCGCCGGCGGCTCGCGCTACGACACGTCGATCCAGCTCGCGCAGGAGGCCGTGACGCGCTTCGCCAGCACGGCGCAGCCCGCCGTGTTCGCCTCCGGCGAGAACTTCCCCGACGCGCTGGCGGCCGGCGCGCTGGCCGCGGGTCTGGGTGCGCCGCTGCTGCTGGTGCCGTCGCAGGCGCTGGCCCCGCAATCGGAGCAGTTCGTCCGCGACCATCAGGCCCTGTTGGCCGGGGGCGTGGTCGTCGGCGGCCCGAAGGCTGCGCACGACTACGTCGTCGCCCAGCTGGACGCCGCGGTCCGCGGTGAGCCTGCTCCCCCGCCACCGGCAGGGCCCGAGGTCGCCGAGGCCATCCTGGCCAACCCCGCCGACGCGGTGGTGTCGACGTTCGACGGCTGGGCTTCGTGGTATGGCCCCGGCTTCGCCGGCCGCCCGACGGCCAGCGGCGAGCGGTTCAACCCCAACGACCTGACCGCCGCGCACCGCTCGCTGCCGTTCGGCACCCGCCTGCGTTTGACGAACACGGCCAACGGGCTGGTGGTCACCGTGCGCATCAACGACCGCGGTCCGGTCAGCCACAGCCGCGTGCTGGATCTGTCGAGCGCCGCCGCCGATGCCCTGCAGTTCAAGCAGCAGGGCACGGCCTACGTCCACGCCGAGGTGCTCGCCGGCTAGAGAGGACCTCGAGGGGCCCGACGGCCGGGGGGGTACAGCCGGAGGCCGGAGGAGGTCGGGCGTCGTCCTAGGCTCTCCCGGTGGACAGCGACATCCTCTGGAGCCCCAGCCCCGCCCGGGCCGGGGCTTCCGCGTTGGCGGCGTTCGGGCGGCGGGCCGGCGTGTGGGCCGGGCGGGACGACGTCGCGTTGGTGGACCCGGAGGCCTACGCGCAGCTGTGGCGCTGGTCGATCGACGAGCTCGAGGCGTTCTGGGCGCTCGTGTGGGAGGCCTGCGGCGTGCTCGCGTCGCAGCCTTACCAGCGCGTGATGGGCCCGCCGCGCATGCCGGGCACCGAGTGGTTCACCGGGGCGCGCCTCAATCACGCCGAGAACCTGCTGCGGCGCCGCGACGACCTGCCGGCGGTCCACGTCGCGGGCGAGGGCCGCGAGCACCAGGTCCTCAGCGCGGCGGAGCTCGCAGACGCCGTCGCGAGGGCCCGCGCCGGCCTCCAGCGCCTCGGCGTCACGCGCGGCGACCGCGTCGCCGGCTTCCTGCCCAACGGGCTGGAGGCCGTGGTGCTGATGCTCGCGACCGCCGCGCTGGGCGCGGTCTGGTCGTCGTGCTCGCCGGACTTCGGCGCGGCGGGTGTGGTCGACCGGTTCGGGCAGATCACGCCCAAGGTGCTCGCCGTCGCCGACGGGTACCGCTACGCGGGCCGCACCCACAGCCTGCAGGACAAGGTCGACGGCGTCGTCGCCGGCATCCCCGAGCTGCAGCACGTCGTGGTCGTGGACTTCGCCGGCGTGGCGCTCGAGGTCCCCAGACGCGTCGACTACGCCGACCTCCTCGCCGGCGACCCCCCACTGCTGCAGTTCGAACAGGTGCCGTTCGACCACCCGCTGTTCGTGATGTACAGCTCGGGCACGACCGGCGCGCCGAAGTCGATCGTGCACTCGCACGGCGGCACGCTGGTGACCCACCTCAAGGAGCAGCAGCTGCAC
The DNA here is from genome assembly GCA_963829805.1 of Euzebyaceae bacterium. Classification (GTDB taxonomy): domain Bacteria; phylum Actinomycetota; class Nitriliruptoria; order Euzebyales; family Egibacteraceae; genus CAWHJR01. Next base: position 3,065,502 of record CAWHJR010000002.1, on the reverse strand, counting down.
TGCGACGTGGGCGCCGGCGACACGGTGCAGTGGTTCACCACCTGCGGGTGGATGATGTGGAACTGGCTGACGTCGGCGCTGGGCAGCGGGGCGGCGATCGTGCTCTACGACGGCTCGCCGACGCATCCCGACCCAGGCGTGCTCTGGCGCCTCGCGGAGCGCGCCGGCGTGACGCACTTCGGAACCAGCCCCAAGTTCCTCGCCGCGTGCGCGCAGGCGGGCCTCGAGCCGCGCGACGCCGCCGATCTCGGACGCCTGCGGACCCTGCTGTCGACCGGCTCGCCGCTCAACCCCGAGCAGTTCGACTGGGTCTACGACCACGTGGCCGGCCCCGACCGCGACCTGCACCTGACCAGCATGAGCGGCGGCACCGACCTGCTGGGCTGCTTCGTCGGCGGTGTCCCGACCCTGCCGGTGCGCCGGGGCGAGCTCCAAGGGCGCGCCCTGGGCATGGCAGTCGAGGCCTGGAGCGAGGACGGCCGGTCCGTGGCCGGCGAGAAGGGCGAGCTGGTCTGCACCCGCCCCTTCCCGTCCATGCCGGTGGGCTTCTGGGGCGACCCGGACGGCACGAAGTACCGCGACGCCTACTTCGCGCAGTTCCCCGGTGTCTGGGCGCACGGCGACTTCATCGAGGTCCGCCCGCACGGCGGTGCGGTGATCTACGGCCGCAGCGACACCACGCTCAACCCGGGCGGCGTCCGCATCGGCACGGCCGAGATCTACCGGGCCCTGGAGTCCCTGCCCGAGATCGAGGACGCGATCGTGGTGGGCCGTGACGTCGCCGGCGACGTCGAGGTCGTGCTCTGCCTGAAGCTCGCCGCCGGGGCCGAGCTCACCGACGAGCTGGTCCGCACGGTCAAGCAGGCGATCCGCACCGCGACGACGCCCCGGCACGTGCCCGCACACGTGGTCGCCGTCCCCGACATCCCCTACACGATCTCCGGCAAGAAGGTCGAGAAGGCCGTGCGCCTGCTGTTGGCCGGCCAGCCCGTCGACAACCGCGACGCGCTCGCCAACCCCGAGTCCCTCGACGCGTTCGCGGCGCTGCGCCTTCCCTAGTCAGTCCGGGAGGCTCGGCGCGCAGACCGCGACCGCCACGTTGTCGCCGGCGCCGGCGCGACCCGCGGCATCGATCAGCTGGGCGGCCACGTCGGTCGCGGAGGTGTGCTCGGCCACGACGGAGGCGACCAGGGTCGGCGCGACGCGCGGGCCGATGAAGTTCGTGAAGCCGTCGCTCACGACGACGACCCATTCGTCGGGCTCCAGGGCGCGCCGCCCGCGCTGCAGGACCCCGGCGATCTCGGGTCGGGACATCGGCCAGCCGACGAAGGAGTTGCGGGGCAGGGTGCGGTCCTCGCCGGAGCCCGGCCGCGCAACGATCACCGCCGAGTCACCCATCGCGGCGTGCTGCAGGAACCGCACGCCGGCCGCGTCGGGGACCGTCACGAGCGCCACGGCCAGCGTCGTGCGGCTCTGGGTGCGGATCCCCGACAGCCCCCGGGTCCGCACCAGCACGGCCTCGTTGACGCGGTGGATCAGCGTCACGAGCTCGGCGTCGGTGACATCCGCCGGCGGCGGGTCGGCACCCCAGGCGGCGAGCACCTCCTCGATCGCGGCCTCGGCCGCGTGCACGCCGTTGTGGGCATCGGCGACCGCCAGCAGCGTCGCGCGCTCGCCGGCGACCGCGGCTGCGACGTCCTCGTTGGGATCGACGTAGCGATAGGACTTGCGGTAGCGGCCACGGGTGAGGCCCAGCGCCGCGTGGTCCCCCACGGCCTCGACCTTCACCTGGCCCAGCTCGGTGTGGTCCGACCCCAGCAGCAACGCCCGCATCCTGAGGCCATCGTAGGTGCGTCGCGCCGTCGACCCGACGCGCGCAGGCGCCGAGGACCGGACTGAGGAAGGCGGGCGACCGAACGGCGCGGGTGCGCGCTCGCGGAGCGAGCGCCATGTGTAGAGCACAATGGCCGCGATGCCGACGCGCGACACTGCCCCCCCGCCGCTGGGAACGCGTGGATCGCGCGGGAGAGATCTGGCCAAGCTGTCGGCCTCCACCGGCGCCAGCTATCTCGCCTCCCGGGTCAAGGGCCTCGAGCCCGGCTCCGACGCCGACGCGATCTTCCACGAGGAGACCGCGCAGCGGGTCGGCGACGTGCTGGGCTCCATGAAGGGCGCCGCGATGAAGCTGGGGCAGATCGCCAGCTTCGTCGACCTCGACTTGCCGCCGGAGGTGCAAGACACCTACCACCGGGTGCTGGCGGACCTGCGCGCCAACGCGCCGGCGGTCGACAGCGGTGCGATCGCGCGCGTCCTCGAGGAGCAGTACGGCGCCCCGGCGAACCAAGTCTTCGCGCGCTGGGACCCCGAGCCGATCGCCAGCGCGAGCATCGGCCAGGTCCACCGCGCCCAGCTGCCCGACGGCACCGAGGTCGTCACCAAGGTCCAGTACCCCGGCATCGCCGAAGCGATCGAGGGTGATCTCGCCAACGCCGAGCTGCTCGCGCCCCTGGCGAGGATGGTCTCCCCCAACCTGCAGGTGCGCCCGCTCATGGAGGAGCTGCGGCTGCGCGTCACCGACGAGCTGGACTACCAGCGCGAGGCCACCTACCAGCAGGCCTTCCACGAGCGCTACGACGGCCACCCGTTCATCCACGTGCCCCGCGTCCACATCGGACTGGTGCCGCCCCCGCGTGCTGGTCAGCGACTACGTCGCGGGCGCCGACTTCGAGGCGATGCTCGCGTCCAGCGACGACGCTCTGCGCCAGCGCTACGCCGAGATCATCTACCGCTTCACGTTCGGCTCCCTGCACCGCTTCCGGATGTTCAACGGCGACCCCCACCCCGGGAACTACCTCTTCCCCGGCGACGGGACCGTGACGTTCCTGGACTTCGGCAGCGTCAAGCTGTTCTCCACCGCGACCCGCGCGCACATCCTCGACCAGCTCCAGGCCATGTACGACGACGACGCGCCCGCCTTGGTCGCCTCGTTTCGTGCCGCCGGCTTCATCAACGGCTCGATGCCGGAGCCGGAGCGCGTCCTGAGCTGGTTCAAGGGGTTCAACGGCCCGATCCTCGAGGACCGCGAGTTCACCTACACCGCCGACTTCGCGCGCGACGTGATCCGCTCCACCTCCGATCCGCGCGGCGGCTACCTCGACATGATGCGGCGCCTCAACATGCCGCCCGAGTACCTGCTGCTCAACCGCATCCAGTGGGGTCTCAACTCGATCCTGGGCCGCTTGCAGGCGCGGGGCAACTGGCACAACATCGCGCGGGAGCTGTGGGGGCAGCGCGGCCCCGCCACCGCGCTCGGGCGCGAGGAGGCGCCGTTCATCGCGGCTTCCCCGTACCTCGCGTGACCGCATGAGGGGCAGCCAGCCCACGCGCCTCTGGGGCGACGACCAGCTCGCGGTGCTGTGGCTGGTGCGGGGCCGCGACGAGCTGGCGCTGTCGTCGGACGGCGTGTGGGCCAAGCGCGCCCGCCACGGCGAGGAGCTGGAATGGCGTGAGCTCGCGCAGGTCCAGGCGATCCCCGCCAGGAGGGATGGCACGAGCGTGCTGGTGCAGCTCTTCCTGCGCGACGGCCGGGCTCGCAGCCTCGGGCCGTTCGCGAGGGCCGAGGCCGCCCGGTGGCTGGCCGCCTGCCGCAGCGCGGCCGACGAGCACGGCCAGGTGACCCTGCCCCTGCAGGACGCCGAGGGGTTCGCCCTGTCCGTCTGAGCTTCACTGGGCGGTCAGACGGCCTGGGGTAGATTGCAGCGCGGCGGTCATGCTCTGTCTGGGCGCCGCATTTCGTTGGAGGAACGTGAAGAAGCTGTTCGTGGCCGCGGCCGCCGTCGTGCTGCTGCTGACCGTCCCGGCCGGCGCGCAGGGGCCTTCGGGGCCTTCGGGGCCTTCGGGGCCATCCGCGCCATCCGGGCCATCCGGGCCATCCGGGCCTTCCGGGCCGTCCGGGGGGAGTGGCCCGTCGGGGCCGTCGGGTTCGACCGGACCGTCCGGCCCGTCCGGCCCGACCGGACCCTCGGGACCCACGTCCCCGTCGCCCAGCCCGTCGCCGGGGAGCAGCGCGGCGCAGACGTTTGCCGGAACGGCCGAGGCCGTCGGCACGCGGATGGCACTCACCAACCAGGCGCTTCTGGTCGTCGCGCCGAGCAGCGCCGACGTGCTCTCGGCGCCGACCAGCGCCTGCGTCACCGGCGTGGCATGCGCCTCGGCCGCGGGGGCCGCTGAGCCCATCGGCACGACGATCACGGCGACGGCGCCCGGCGACCCCGGCCCCAAGGACGCGGCCGGCGTCACCCTCGGCACCGCGGCCTCCCCGCAGCCCGAGCCGGCCCTGCGCGGCACTCTCGGCGCGGCGCACGTGGCGGCCGCCGACACCCCGAGCCGGGTCGGCACCGGCGAGGCGCAGGACGCGCAGCTCGAGGTCACACTCACCCCGACGCTGCTCGCGCAGCTTCCCCCCACGCTTGCCACCGGCCTGGAGGACGCCCTCGGGGCCATCGCCCAGGCCATCGCGCCGATCGTCGACCAGGACCCGACCGGCACCTTGGCCGACATCGCCGACCAGCTGACCGTGCTGCTGGCCGACCTCGGGGCCGCTCCGCTCATGGCGGTCGACCTCGGCGGGACGACGTCCGACGCGACCCACCAGGGCGCCACCACCGCTGCGCGGTCGACCGTGCGGGGCTCCTCGATCGTGCTGGTGCCCACCCCGGAGTCGACCCCGCTGGCCCCGGTAGGCCTCATCACGATCGAGGTCAGCGACTCCAACGCGGAGGCCGCCACCGACGCCCGGGCCGCCAACGCCGACTTCGACGCCGCCAGCATCCGGGTGACGATGCTGCCCGGGATCCTCGACGCCACGGCGGACGTCGTCATCGCGCCCAGCGGCGCAGGCGGGGGCACGCCGGTCGACCAGGTCGTCGACCAGCTCCCGCCCGAGGTGCAGGACATCATCGACGACCTCCTCCCGAGCGACCTCAGGATGCTGGCGGCCGGCCAGCAGCCCTCCGGTGACGGCGGCGCGTTCCTCCAGGTCCCGGCGGACGGCGGCCTGGTGGTCGAGCTGCCCCCCGGCCAGGCGGAGACCTGCTTCGCGGAGGACACGCCCCTGGAGATCTGCGTGATGCCGGGCGGCGGCCAGACCACCATCACCGGCGCCGGTGCGGCCGCGCTCGCCAGCGCCGCGTCGGTGTCCGCGATCCGCATGCAGGGCCTCGGCGTGGTCGAGCTGGACTTCTCCACCGCCCGCGCCGGCGTGAACGCGGCGTTCGCTCAGACCCCCGCCAGCCCGACCCCCACGCCGACGCGGACCCCCACGCGGACCCCGACGCCGGCGACCGGCCCCGGGCTGGACCTGGCGCTCCCGGCGATCGTGATCCTGGTCCTGTCCGGGCTGTCGCTCGCCGTGCTCCGCCGCCGCCCCTGACCTGCCGCGTGCCACACTGGCACGCCCACGGCCCGATAGCCAAGTGGTAAGGCAAGCGCCTGCAAAGCGCTCATCCACCGGTTCGAATCCGGTTCGGGCCTCTCTCGGGTTCGCCGGCCGGGGGGTCAGGCGAGGTCGCGCAGCGCCGCGTTGAAGGTCTCGCTGGGGCGCATCGCGGCGGCGACCAGCTCGACGTCGGGCTGGTAGTAGCCGCCGAGGTCGACGGGCCGGCCCTGCACGGCCGCGAGCTCGCCGACGATCGTCTCCTCGTCCTCCTCCAGCCGACGCGCGAGGGGCGCGAACGTGGCGGACAGCTCCGCCTCGTCGGTCTGGGCGGCCAGGGCCTGGGCCCAGTAGAGGGTGAGGTAGAACTGGCTGCCGCGGTTGTCGAGCTCGTTGACCTTGCGCGACGGCGACTTCTCGGTGTCGAGGAGCTTCTCGGTCGCCCGGTCGAGGGTGTCGGCCAGGACCTGGGCCCGGGCATTGCCTCCTGCCTGGCCGAGGTGCTCGAACGAGGCGGCCAGCGCGAGGAACTCGCCGAGCGAGTCCCAGCGCAGGTGGTTCTCCTTCACGAGCTGCTCGACGTGCTTGGGCGCCGAGCCGCCCGCGCCGGTCTCGAACATCCCGCCGCCGTTCATGAGCGGGACGATCGAGAGCATCTTCGCGCTGGTGCCCAGCTCCATGATCGGGAACAGGTCGGTGAGGTAGTCGCGCAGCACGTTGCCGGTCACCGAGATCGTGTCGTTGCCGGCGCGGATGCGCTGGAGCGTGTGGCGGGTGGCCTCGCCGACCGGGAGGATCGACAGGTCCAGGCCGCTGGTGTCGTGACCCGCGAGCTCGCGCTCCACCTTGGCGATGACCTCGGCGTCGTGGGCTCGCGTCGCGTCCAGCCAGAACACCGCGGGCATGCCGGAGAGCCGGGCGCGCGTCACGGCGAGCTTGACCCAGTCGGCGACCGCCGCGTCCTTGGTCTGGCACATGCGCCAGATGTCTCCTGCTTCGACACGGTGCTCGAGGAGCGCGGTCCCGTCTCGGCCGACGACCCGGACGGTCCCGTCGGCCGGGATCTCGAAGGTCTTGTCGTGCGAGCCGTACTCCTCGGCGGCCTGCGCCATGAGCCCGACGTTGGGGACGGTGCCCATGGTCGCGGGGTCGAACGCGCCGTGCGCCTTGCAGTCGGCGATGGTCTCGTCGTAGAGCGCGGCGTAGGAGTGGTCGGGGATGACGGTCTTGGTGTCCGCCAGCTCGCCGGCGGCGTTCCACATGCGGCCCGAGGTGCGGATCATCGCCGGCATCGACGCGTCGATGATCGTGTCGCTGGGCACGTGCAGGTTGGTGATCCCCCGGTCGGAGTCGACCATCGCGAGGTCCGGCCCGCGCTCGTAGGCCGCCTCGATGTCGGCCTGGATGGCCCCCCGCTCCTCGTCGGGCAGCGCCGCGATGGCGCTCAGCAGACTCTCGACCCCGTTGTTGGGGTCGACCCCCAGCCGCTCGAGCGTGTCGCCGTGCTTGGCCCAGAGGTCGGCGAAGTAGCCCTGGACGACGTGGCCGAAGACGATCGGGTCGGAGACCTTCATCATCGTCGCCTTGAGGTGCACCGAGAAGAGCACCCCGCGGTCGCGGGCATCCTGGATCTGCCCGGCCACGAACGCGGCCAGGGCGCGGCGGCTCATCACCGCCGCGTCGATGATCTCGCCGGGCTGGAGCGGCACGGACTCGCGCAGGATCGTGGTGGTGCCGTCGTCGGCGACCAGCTCGATCCGTGCCTCGTCGGCCTGGGTCATCGTCCGGGACCGCTCCGACGATCGGAAGTCCCCCGCCGCCATCGTGGCGACGTGCGTCGCGGAGTCCGAGGACCACGCGCCCATCGAGTGCGGGTGCTTGCGTGCGTAGGCCTTGACCGCCGCGGGGGCGCGCCGGTCGGAGTTGCCCTGGCGCAGCACGGGGTTGACGGCGCTCCCCTTGACGGCGTCGTAGCGCGCGCGAGCGTCGCGCTCCTCGGGGGTCGCCGGGTCCTCCGGGTAGTCGGGGACGGCGTAGCCGTGATCCTGCAGCTCCTGGATCGCCTCCTTCAGCTGCGGCAGCGAGGCGCTGATGTTCGGCAGCTTGATGATGTTGGCGTCGGGCGACTGCGTGAGCTCCGCCAGCTCCGCGAGGGCGTCGGCGGTGCGCTGGTCCTCCCGCAGGCGGTCGGGGAACTTCGCCAGGATGCGCCCCGCCAGGGAGATGTCCCGCGTCTCGACGTCGACGCCGGCTTTGCGGGCGAAGGCGGCGATGACGGGCAGCAGGGAGGCGGTGGCCAGCGCCGGCGCCTCGTCGGTGTGGGTGTAGATGATCGTCACGCGGACACGCTACCCCCGCGCCGTCACGGTACCCGCCGTGCCGTCGACGGTGACGGTCTCGCCGTCGAGGAGCGTGCGGGTCGCGTCGCCGGTGGCGACCACCAGGGGGATGCCGCGCTCGCGGCACACCAGCGCGGAGTGGGCGGCGATCGTGCCGCCGTCGGTGACGACCGCCGCGGCGCGGGCGACGACCGGCAGGTAGGCGGGGGTCACGAGCGGCGCGACCAGCACCTCGCCGGCCTGCAGGCGGGCAGCGTCCGCCACGTCGGCGGCCACCGCGACGCGCCCGGTCGCGCGACCGGGGCTGCCGGGCTGGCCGGTCAGGAGCGCGCCGGGCACGGGGCGGCTCGGCGCCGGCAGCAGCGCGGCGACCGGGGGCGGCAGGACCCCCAGCTGCAGCGGCGGCGTGAGGCGGTGCTGGGACGCCCACAGCGCCCGGCGGCGCTCGAGATCCGCGAGCGGTGCAGCGGCGGCGGCCGGCTCGACCGCGAGATCGTGTCCCGCGCCCGACCCCGCGCGGCGGTCCGGGCGGAGCGCGGCGTGCAGCTCGTCGCGTTGCAGGAACCAGATGTCGTCGGCGTCCACCAGCGCGCCCCGGTCCCCGGCCGCCACCCCCAGCCGCTGCACCGCGGCACGCAGCTGCGGCCAGGGCGCGGCCAGCGCGGCCGCCTGCTCCTCGCGCAGGCCGGCGTAGCGCCGGGCGAGCGCGGCCAGCCGCCCGACTCGCCGCCAGCGCCACGGGCCGAGGGCTCCCTTTGCCGCCACGAGCGCGGCATTGTCGGCAGACCGGCCCCGCGACGGCGGCCGCGCTTCGAGCGTGACCGGCGGGTGCACCCAGTCCAGGCTCTCGACCAGCACGGTCGGTCCCGGGTCGGCGGAAGGCGGTGGCGCCTCACAGAGCGCGCTCGCCAGCCGGGTCGCCTCGTCCACGGCCACCCCGCAGGCCAGTAACCGCCGCACCGCCGCCTCGAGCTTCCATGCGAACCCGCCGACCATCGACAGCGACCAGAGCACGCCCGCCGTGCTGTCGGCCACCGCGGCGATCGCGGCGAGGTCGCCTTCCACCGACGCGGCACCGTCCAGGCCCTCGGCCGCACGCCGGTGTGCCGGCCGCACGACCTGCTCCCACGAACGCGCGAACCCGCGGACCACGAGCCGTTCCGACCATTCGGGGCGGGGGGTGACGAGGATGGAGGCCAGCGCGAAGCGGGGATTGCGGGGGAGGGCGCCGAGGAGCGTCGGCATCGGGGTCGCGCCCAGCGGGGCGTGGAAGTACCAGCCGCCCACGACGACGTGCAGCGGCGGCTGCATGACCAGGCCCGATTCACGCGCGGCCCTCGCCCGCACCCCGTCCTCGACCAGGTTCACGAACCAGCTCTCGAAGAGCGGGGTGACGGGACCCGGCAGCCACTCCCCCAGCCGGAAGTTCCGCAACCACCCGCCGGGCAGTGGCGACTCCCAGCGCGGCGGGTCGGGCAGCCCCGTCAGCGGCCGCGCCTGCAGCAGCACCACCTCCCCCGCCGCGACCGCCCACTCCACGTCGGCGGGGCCGCCGACCACATCCGCCGCGGCCTCCGCCAGCCGCGCGACCTCCCGCACCTGCGCGGCCATCAGGCCGCCCCCGGGGTTCGCCCGCGGCCAGCGGGTGCGTCGCGCCAGTACCCACCTGGGGGTACTCGTGCGAGCCACCCCCACCGGCCCGCGTCGGTGGATCCGCGCCCGCGGTGCCGCGTGCGGCGGGGCGGAGGCGCCACTCCCGACCGGGGCCGCCTTCCGTGACCGCGCCAGGGGTGCCGGCCACGACGACCACCACGTCGCGGTCGCCGGTCACCGGGTCGGCGGTGAACGCCACGCCGGTCACGTCGGCGGCGACCTGGGCCTGCACCACCACCGCCATGCCCGGACCCTGGGCGCCACCCGAAGCCCGGCAGGCTGCGACCGCCGCGGCCAGTGCCGCGCGGTCGGTCACGTCGAGCACGGTCAGGTAGCGACCCGCCGCGGAACCGGTCGCGAGGTCCTCGTCGGCCGCCGACGACCGCACCACCACGCGCCCGCCCAGCCGCTCCCGCGCGGCGTCGAGCGCGTCGAGCGCCGCGTCGGCGGGTGCGTCGGCGCGCAGCACGACGCCGTCGGGGACGGGCAGGTCCGCGCGCAGCAGCGCGCCCAGCCAGGCCGCCTTGCCGCCGACCGCGGACGCGCCGCTGCCCCCCACCGCGGTGAGGGGCAGGACGAGCGCCGCGTCGACCGCGCTCACCCCAGGCCGAGCTGCCCCAGGAAGGCCGCCCCGTCCTGGTAGCGGTGGCCCTCGGTGATCAGGCCGTCGTCGTCCAGGTAGGCCACCTCCACGCCCGGCTGGCTGATGCGGATGCCGGTCGGCTGCACGGCGCTGCCGTCAGGTAGCGGCATCGCGCCGGTGTGGGTGGCGTCGACCGTCCACTCCCAGGCGACCTTGTTGCCGTCCTGGGACACGGAATGGACGGCGATGCTGATCTCGGTGAAGGCGTCGAACATCGGTGTCTCGTGGGCCACGATCACGTCGCGCCCGGTGAGGTGCCCGAAGAACGGGTGGTCGAAGGTCGCATCCTCGGCGTACAGCGACCCGAGGCCCGCGGCATCCCCGGCCTCGAAGGCGGCGGCGAAGCGGCTGACAAGCTCCTGTCCACTCATCGTTGCTCCTCCCTCAGCTCGTGGTCGGCGTCGGCAGCAGGCCCAGCTGGCCCAGCATGCTCAGCTGGTCGAAGTAGGTGTGCCACGACGTGAGGGCGCCGTTGGAGGCCGTCACGACGTCGCAGGACTCCAGGACGACGGTCCGCCCGGTCGCCGGGATGTCGCCCTGGGGGGTGGGGAACGGCCCGGTGTGCTCCATCGTGACGCGCAGCCGCAGCACCGCGCGGTCGCCGGCGTCGACGACGTCCAGCACCTCGTGGCGGAACCCGGGGAACCCGCTGTGGTAGCCCGGCAGCACCTGTGTCTGCATCGTCTCGCGGTCGATCGTCCCGACTCCGGGCATCGTGATCTCGCAGTCCGGTGACGCGAGCTCCATGGCCGCGTCGGTGTCGCCCGACTCGACCGCCTTCCACCACTGTTCGGCGAGGTCCAGTGCCTGTCCCATGGATGCTGTCCTTCCCTCTCGGTGGAGGGTGGGCCCCTCCGGTACGACGAGCATCCGCCGCCAGGCGCCGGCGCGGTATCGCATGACCTTGCTAATCCCGCGCGCCTCAGCCGGCGCCGAGCAGTCCCCGCTCGGCCAGCACGCGGGTCAGCGCCGCCCGCGAGTGGACCTCCAGCCGCTCGTAGATGCGGCGCAGGTGCGCGGTCGCCGTGTGGGGGCTGAGGACCAGGCGCGCGGCGACCTCCGCGGTGGTCAGGCCTTCGGCGAAGAGGCGGGCGATCTCCAGCTCGCGGGCGCTGAGCGGGCCGCCCGAGACGCCCGGGCGCCTGACCGGGCGCGGGCGTGCGCCCATGCGCCGCAGCACCCGCCGGGCCCGGTCGGCGTCGCGGCGCGCGCCCATGGCCTCCAGGGTCTCCAGCGTGCGCTCGGCCGTCGCCCGGGCAGCCTCGCCGCCGGCCGTGCGCTCGAGCGCGTCCACCCGGCAGGCGGCCGCCCAGTAGGGCAGCCGGAGCGCCTCCAGGGCCGCAGCCGCCGCGTCCAGCTGCGTCGCCGCCACGGCGGGGTCCACGCTCACGAGGCCCGCGGCCCAGCCTGCCAACCCCGCGCGCACCGCCTCGGGGTCGCCACCCCGCAGCGCGGACGCGACCTCGGCCGCCTGTTCGGGCCGGCCGAGGGCGATCAGCGCCTGTGCCGCCGTCCAGTGCCGCCAGCCGATGTTGCGGCCCTCCGGCCGCAGGAGCGCGGGGAGCACGCGCTCCAGGGCCGGGCGGTCGTCGCGGGCCAGCGCCAGCCGCCCGCGCGCCAGCGCCACGTCTCCCGCCACGTGGCGGTCCTGGGGCACCTGGTCCGCGTGGCGCTGGGCCTCGCCGAGCGTGCTCTCGGCCGCCCCGACGTCCCCGCGCATGATCTGCAGGGTGGCGCGCAGGGCGAGCACCGTCGCGACGCTGCGCGGGACCTCGAAGCGGCGTGAGAGGGCCAGCGCGCGCGCCAGGTCGCGGTCGGCCCCCGCCCACCCGCCGTCGAACACGCCCGCCGCAGCCCGCGCCCCGATCGCGCGCAGCTCCATCGTCGGTACCCCCAGGCGCTGGGCCAGCGCGAGCGTGCGGTCGGCGTGGCGCCGGATGCGGGCCCCGTCGCAGGTCTCGATCAGCGCCTCCAGCACCGCCCCGAGGGCCCGCAGCTCCAGAACGTCCAAGCCCGCCCCGCGCGCGGTGGCGATCGCCGACTCCGCCGCGCCGACCGCCGGCTCGATGCGCCCCCGCGAGCGCTCCAGCCCCGCGCGCGCCAGGCCCGCCTGCACCGCGACGGTCGGCATCCCCGAACCTCGCGCCAGCTCGGCGAGCTCCGCCTCGGCAGCCTCGGCAGCCTTGGCGTCGCCGCGGCGCTCGGCCAGCGCGAACGCCTCGGCGAGGACCTCGCTCAGCACCTCGGCCACGGCACCGCGGCGCGCCAGCTCGACCGCTTCGTCCAGGTGGCGGACCGCCGCGTCCAGGCGGCCGACGTCCCGCTGCGCAGCCGCCAGCTGCCGGTGCACCTCCGCGCGACGCTGCAGCGCCACCGCGTCCTCACCCGCGGGCTCCTGTTCGGCGGCCAGGCATGCCTCCCACACCGTCAGCGCCTCCGCGGTCCGGCCGGCCCGCATGAGCGCATCTGCCCACCGCAGTCGCGGCCCGGTGTCTGCGTCAGGCTGGCGCGCGACCGCGGAGCCCAGGTGCTCTGCCGCCTCGGCGTGGTCCCCGCGCCGCGTCGCGAGCTCGGCCGCCTCCAGCAGCGCCGCCACGAGGCGGCCGGTGGGGACGAGCGGCCCAGCCCCGCGCAGATGGCGCGCCACCGCCTCGGGCGCCATCCGCCCCGACGCGGTCAGCGTGTCGGCCAGCCGCAGGTGCAGGCGCTGGCGCACCACGGTCGGCAGCCGGTCGCCGGCCGCCTCGGCCAGGAGCGCGTGGGACAGCGCGTAGGCGACGTCGCCGTCGTGCACCTCCTCGCGCGTCACGCCGGCGGCGGCCAGGCGCGCAAGCCCCTCGAGCACCTCGGGCTCGGCGCGCTCCGACGCCTCGACCAGCTGGGCGTGCGCGAGGGGAGCCGCATGCACCGCGAGCAGGTCGACCAGCGGGCGATCCTCGGCCGCGAGACGTGCGAGCTGCTGGTCGAGGGCCGCGCGCAGCGCCGGTGGCAGCTCCGTGACGCCGCCCGGCCCCGCGGCGGTCCACTCGCCGTCCAGGACCACGAGGGCGTCCCCGGAGGCCAGCGACCGCGCCAGCGCCACCACGAACAGCGGCAGGCCGCCGCTGCGCTCGTGGACGACGTCGACGAGCCCCGTGCCGGGCGGCGCACCCGGGAGCAGCTGCGCGAGCAGCACCGCGGTCTCCTCGCGCTGTCAGCGGCCCGAGCACGACCTCGCCGAGCAGACCCAGCCGTCGCGCCGACGCGAGGAACGCGGCGTACGCGGGTGGATCCTCGACCGGCCGCGCGGCACCCACGAGCAGGAAGCGATCCCCCTCCAGCCGGCGCAGCAGGTGGTGCAGCAGCTCCAGCGTCGCGGGGTCCGCCCAGTGCAGGTCGTCGACGACCAGCAGCAGCGGGGTCGTGGCCGTGACGCGCTCGCAGAGGCGGGCGAGCGCGTCGACCAGGCGCAGCCGCTCGACCGCGGGGTCGCCGAGCGGCTCCGGGCGGCCGGGGATCCCCGCGAAGAGCCGCCCGAGCTGCGGCAGCCCGAGCGCCGCCGCCGCCGCCCGGCGTGCGCCCAGCCGCCCGAGGTCGGACCCGAGCGCCTCGATCACCGGGTGGTAGGCGAGCGACTGCTCGGCCTCGTGCCCGCGCCCGCTGGTCACCAGCCACCCGGCGGCACCGGCCTCCTCGGAGAAGGCGGCCAGCAGGGCGCTCTTGCCGACGCCGGGCTGGCCGGTCACCAGCACCGCCTGCCCTGTCCCCGCGGCCGAGCGCTCCAGCGCGGCGCCGAGCCGCGCGCGCTCGGGCTCCCGCCCTACGAGGGACGGGAGCTGCGCCTGGCCCACCACAGCACGCCCCCCATGAAGAGCGCCCAGCCGGCGAAGCCGAGAACCTCATCCAGGCCGGGCAGCCTGCCGGGCCGCTCAGGGTCGCGCGCGGCGAAGCGGCCCGTGCGGGTGATGTAGGGCGCGATGTGCTGGTCGGCGCGGAGCCGGGGCGCGCGCCGACGGACCACGGCTGCCGACTCGGCCATGCGCTCGTGCCTCGTCTTCGTCGTCCTGGTCCGGCCCCGGGGAGCATAGGCTGCCCGCCGTCCACTGCTGGCCTGGTTCGGGAGGGTTCATGCGGGTGACCGCATCGGGCCGCGGGCCCGCCGTGGCGCTCGTCCACGGCGTCGGCATCGGCCCGGCCGCCTTCGACGCGGTCGCGGACCTCCTCGCACCGCACTGCACCGTGCTCGTGGTCACCCGCCCCGGCTACGCCGCCGGCGACCCGCACGCCGCGGTGATCGACCTGGACGCGCAGGCGGCCGCGCTGCTCGCCGCGGTCGGCCCGGACGCGACGCTGGTGGGCGTGAGCGGAGGCGCGACCTTGATCCTGCAGGCCCTGCTGCCGAGGGCAGGCCAGGGCCGAGCGGCAATCGTGCACGAGCCGTTGCTCGGACCACTGGTGCCAGCGCTGCACGCGCGCGTCGCAGCAGCCGTCACCGCGCTGAGCGCGGCGCCGGACCCCGCCGGGGCGCAGGCGTTCGTGCGCGGGCTGGTCGGCGACGCGAGCTGGGACGCGCTGCCGGCGTCGTGGCGCCAGCAGGTCGCGGCACGCGCCCGCGTCGTGGTCGCGGAGGCACAGGCCTTCGCCGCGTTCGCGCCCTCTGCCGACGACCTCGAAGGGATGCGTGCAGCGGGGCTGGTCACCACGGTCGGCGCGCGCAGCTGGCCCGCCCGTGCCGAGGCCGCGGCCGTGCTTCGCCGCCACGCGGGAGCGCGGGTGGTGCCGCTCCCCGACGCCGGTCACCTCGCGCACGTGGACGCACCGGCTGCGTTCGCCGCGACCGTCCTGGACGTCGTCGGGGCCGGGTCGTGACGCGGTGTGGAGCCGGCGCGACCGCACCCGTGGGGGCGAGGTGACCGCGCTCGCCGTCGTCGGGGCGCACCTGAGCGGGCAGCCGCTCAACCACCAGCTGACCGACAACGGCGCCGTCCTGCGGGAGCGCACGACCACCGCGCCGCGCTACCGGCTGCACCGCCTGCCCGGCGACGCGCCGCTGCGGCCGGCGCTGGAGCGCGTCGCCGAGGGCGGTCGGGCGATCGTCGTCGAGGTCTGGGAGCTCGACGACGCGGGCCTCGGCCGGCTGACCGCCGCGGTCCCGCCACCGCTGGCGATCGGCTCGCTGGAGCTCGCCGACGGCTCGTGGGTCAGGGGGTTCGTGTGCGAGCTCGGGGGGCTCGCGGGCGCGGAGGACATCTCGGAGCACGGCGGCTGGGAGGCCTGGCTGACCGGCCGCTCAGGCGCCTGAGGCCTCCTCCAGCGCGGCGGTCACGCGCAGCAGGAGGCGGTCGGAGAGCGCCGGCGCGAAGAGCGTCACCCCCGCGGGGACTCCGCCGCCCTGCGCCTGCGCGGCGGGCACCACGGCGCAGAGGTCCAGCAGGTTGGCGAAGTTCGTGAAGCGCCCGAGCGCACGCGAGACACCGACAGGGTCGACCGCGTCGTCGTCCAGGCTCGGGACGACGCCGACCGTGGGCAGGGCGAGCACGTCGACCTCGCGCCAGAGGGCGCTGGTCGCCAGCCGCAGCTCGGCCAGGCGGTGCTGCGCGCGGAACGCGTCCGCCGCGGTCCAACGCCCGGCGCTCGAGAGCACGGCGAGGGTCACCGGGTGCACCGCGTCCTCGTGCTCCTCGACGAACTGCCCCAGCGCGGCCCAGCGCTCCGCGACCCACGGTCCGTCGTAGAGCAGCGCGCCGGCCTCCCAAAGCGGGTCGAGGTCCGGTGTGCGCAGCTGCGCCCCATGAGCCGCTAGCGCAGCCAGCTGCCGTGCGCAGGTCCGAGCGGCGCGTGGGTCCAGGCCGGCCACGACCCCGGCGTCGAGCACCCCCACCCGCAGGCCGCGCAGCCCGCGCTCCGGCGCCTGCTGGCGGAGCCGCTGCGGGCGGGCGAAGGGATCCAGCGGGTCGTGGGCGTCGGCCACCGCCAGCACGGCCGCGGCGTCGGCCGCGCGCGCGGCGAACACCGACACCACGTCCAGGGAGCGGCAGGCGGGCACCAGGCCGCGGGTGCTGAGCAGCCCGCGCGTGGGCTTGAGGCCCAGCGTCCCCGTCAGCGCCGCCGGCACCCGCCCGGAGCCCGCCGTGTCGCTGCCCAGCGCGAACGTCACGATCCCCGACGCCACCGCAGCCGCCGACCCCGAGGACGACCCACCGGGCACGACCGCCGCGTCCCGCACGTTGGGCGGCACGCCGTAGGGCGTGCGCGTCCCGGCCAGGCCGGTCGCGAACTGGTCGAGGTTGGTCTTGCCGGCGAGCAGCGCGCCCGCGTCCAGCAGGCGCTGCACCACGGGCGCGGTGCACTCCGGGAGGAACGCGTACCCGGGGCAGCCGGCGGTGGTCGGCCACCCCGCGACGTCGAGGTTGTCCTTGACCGCGAACGCCCACCCGTAGAGCGGCAGCCCCGCCGGGTCGCGGCGCGCCAGCGCCTCGGCCTGGGCAAGCAGCCGATCACCGGGTGGGTCGCCGATCCAGATCGCGGGGTCGGCAGCCGCGGCACGGCGGACGACCTCGGCCGCTGCCTCCAGCGGAGCGCGCGCGGCCGGCCGCGCGGCGGTCAGCACACCACGGCCGCGAGGAACGCCTCCGACGTCGCGACCGCCCCGAACACGCCGCCCTGCATCGTCATCATCTTCAGCGCGGCCTGGTAGTTGCCGTAGTCGGTCGCGCCGGTGCAGTCCGAGAGCAGCAGGCACTCGAAGCCACGGTCGTTGGCCTCGCGGATCGTGGTGTGCACGCACACGTCGGTGGTGATCCCGGTGACCACCAGGTGGGAGATCCCGAGGTTGCGCAGGACCAGGTCGAGGTCGGTGGCGTAGAACGACCCCTTGCCGGGCTTGTCGATCACGACCTCGCCGGGCAGCGGGTAGACCTCGGGGACGATGTCCCAGCCCGGCTCGCCGCGCACGAGGATCCGCCCGCAGGGACCGCTGTCGCCGATGCCCGCGCCGATGCGCTGGGAGCGCCACAGCTTGTTCGGCGGGCAGTCGCGCAGGTCGGGGTGGTGGCCCTCGCGCGTGTGCACGATCGCGAAGCCCGCCTCGCGGCACGCGGCCAGGACCCGGGCGGTCGGCTCCAGCCCGGCGCGCGTGAGGTTGAGGTCGTAGCCCATCGCGTCGACGTAGCCACCGGGACCGCAGAAGTCGGTCTGCCAGTCGATGTTGACCAGCGCCGTCCTGCCCGGGTCGATCGCACCGTCGTAGGGCCAGGCGTAGGGGTCCGCCTCGACCTGGCCGAACGTCAGGGCCGGGGCCTCGCTCACTGCGGTCACGTCAGCACCTCCTGGCGCAGCAGCGCCGCGCACACGTGGTCCACCTCGCCGACGGCGCCGAAGATGCCGCCGGACATCAGCACCATGGACACCGCCGCCGCGCTCAGCTCCGCGTTGACCGGCGCGCACGCGTCGGCGACCAGCAGGCACTCCCACCCCTGGTCGTTGGCGCCGCGCAACGTGGAGTGCACGGCGGCCTCCAGGCCGTACCCGGCGACCAGCAGCAGGTCGCGCCCCGCGCGCGTGAGCAGCGACGGCAGCGCACTGCCGTAGAAGCCGTCGAGGCCGGGCACGGCGAGGACCACCACGTCCTCGGCCGTGCCCCACGGCGGCGGCCCGCCGGCGGGCCGGTGTGCCAGGTGCACCACCAGCCCGCCGGCGGCGAGGACCGCGCCCTCGAGCCGTTCCAGGGCGGCGGCGGTCGCCGCTGCTCCCTGGACACGGTCCTCCCAGCCGCCCCCCGCCACGACCAGCGCGAGCCGTCCCCCGTCCAGCCCGGCGTCGTACGGCCAGGGGTAGGGCGCGGTCCCCCCGACGATCACCCGAGCGTCCCGACCACGCCCTGCACGAACCAGTCGATGGTCTCGGCCTGGGTGTAGTCCAGCTGCTCGCCGTCGGGCACGACCACCTCGCCCGCCTGGTCCATGATCGGCCCGGCGAAGGGCGAGCCCCCCTCCGCGAAGGACGCGCGGACCTCGTCGATCGTCGCGATCGTGTCCTCCGACACGGCCGCCCCGTAGGTTGACTGCACGAACGGGTTGTCGCCGGTCTGCAGGCCGATGCGGTAGTCGCCGTTGTAGGGGCTGCTCGCGAACTCGCCGGCCATCGTGGTCTCGACGATGTCGACGTAGAGCGAGTCCCAGTCCCACTCCGAACCGGTGAGCCAGCCCTCGGGGGCCAGCGACGACGCGTCGGCGTGGTAGCCGACGGAGAAGGCGCCGGCGGCCTCGGTGGTCTCGATGACGGTCTTGGTGCAGTCCTGGTGCTGGGTGACGACGTCGACGCCCTGGTCGATGAGGCTCTGCACGGCCTCGGCCTGCAGGCCGGGGTCGCACCAGCTGCCGGTCTGGATCGCGATCGTCTCGACGTCGGGGTTGACCGACTGCGCGCCCAGCGTGAATGCGTCGATGTTGGCCAGCGTCTGCGGGATCGGGAACGCGTAGATGTAGCCCAGCGTCCCGGTCTCGGTGGCGGCGCCGGCCGCGATCCCGGCGGTGTAGACGGGCTCGTAGACCGTGCCGAAGTAGGTGCCGAGGTTGTCGAGCAGCGGCTCGCCCTCGAGTCCGCCCTGGTGCACGAACGCCACGTCGGGGTTGGCCGTCGCCAGGTTCCGCGCGTACTCCAGGTGGCCGAAGCTGGTGGCGAAGATCAGGTCGGCGCCCTGGTCGATCATGCCCTGCATGACCGTCTCGGCCTCGGCGGTCTCGGGGACGTTCTCGGCGCGCAGGACGGTGATGCCGTCGACGGCCTCCTCGACCGCCAGCGAGCCGTCGTAGGCGGCCTGGTTGTAGCCGAAGTCGTCCTTCGGCCCGACGAAGATGAAGCCGACGGTGAAGTCGCCGGCGGCGGCTTCGTCGGCGGCAGGTGCCGCCTCGTCGGCGGCGGGCTCCTCGGCCGCGGTGTCGGCGCCGGGCGGGCTGCCGCATGCCGCCGCGAGCAGGAGGACGAGCAAGAGCGCGAATCCGCGCAGGCTGACGCTGACCATGGTGGTTCTCCGATCCCTACGGAAACAACAGCGAAAGGGAAGTCTTGGTTAGGAGCCGGCCTGGAACACCGATCCCAGCGACTCCGGGCCGCCGTGCACGCGCCGCGACGACAGCACGGCCAGAGCGACGATGACGACGAGGTAGGGCGCCGCCTGCAGCAGGTAGCGCGAGACCCCGAAGCCGCGCGCCTGCAGCTGCAGCTGGAGCGCGATCGTCCCGCTGAACAGGTAGGCCGCGACGAGCACGCGCCGCGGGTCCCAGCCGGCGAAGATCACCAGCGCGACGGCCACGAAGCCCCGGCCGGCGGTCATGTTCTCCGACCAGTTGAGCGTGAAGGCGGTCGAGAGCTGCGCGCCACCCAGGCCGGCGAGCCCGCCGGCGATCGCCAGTGCCCCCCAGCGCACCCGCGTGGGCGAGGTGCCGTAGACGTGCAGCACCTCGGGCCGCTCCCCCGCCGCGCGCAGCGTCAGCCCGGGGCGGGTCCGCTCCAGCGCGAACCACACGCCGAACGCCGCCACGAACGACAGGTAGGTCAGCAGGTCGTGGTCGAAGAGGATCGGGCCGAGGAAGGGCAGGTTCGCGAGGCCCGGGATCGGCGCCGGCGGGATCGGGTTCACGCCGACGCCGACGTAGTCCTGCCCGAACATCCCGGTGAGCCCGATCGCCAGGAACGTCACGACCAGGCCCGTGGCGATCTGGTTGGCACCGCGCTGCAGCACCACACCGGCGTGCACCATCGCCAGCAGCGCGCCGGCCAGGATGCCTGCAACCACGCCGAGCCAGGGGCTGCCGGACTGGATCCCGACGATGTAGGCGGCCAGCGCGCCCGAGAGCATGGACCCCTCGGTGCCGAGGTAGATCATCCCGGAGCGCTCGGCGACGGTCTCGCCCAGCGCGGCGAACACCAGGCTGGTGCCGCCGCGCACCGCGCCCGCGAGGACGGATTCCAGCAGCATCGCTACGCCCGCCTTCCGGCGGGGCGGCCCCACCCGAGGATCGCCAGCAGCAGCAGTGCCATGAGGATGTTGACCGCTGCTCCCGACACGCCGGCCGCGATCTTCAGGCCGTTGCCCCCGACTGCCACAGCCGCCAGCAGCAGAGCCGCGCCCGCCGTGCGCAGCGGGTCATGGCGGGCCAGCCACGCGGCCAGGAAGCCGATGAAGCCGAAGCCGGCCATCATCCCGGGGCGCAGGCGACCCTCGACCCCGGCCACCTCGATCATGCCGCCCAGTCCCGCCAGCCCGCCGCCGACCGCCATTGCGCTCAGCGTCAGGCGGCCGACCGCCAGGCCGGCACGGTGCGCCGCGCTGGGGTTGCCGCCCAGGACCTTGAGCGCGAAGCCCCAGCGCGTCGAGCGCAGGACCAGCCACACCGCGGGCGCGGCCAGCAGCGCGATGAGCACGCCCACGTGCACGCGGTCGCCCAGGATCACCGGCAGCTTCTGCGTCGGTGCGAGCTCCGCCGTGTAGGCCTGGCCGAGGCTGGCGGGGTCCTTCCAGGGCTCGAACACGAGCCACGTGAGCATGAGCACGGCGACGTAGTTGAAAAGCAGCGACGTGATCGCCTCGTGCGCGCGCGTGACGATCTTCAGCGCTGCGGGGAGCATCGCCCAGGCCGCGCCGGCGAGGATCCCACCGAGGGCCATCGACCACAGCGTCAGCCACCACGATGCCCCCGGGCCGATGAGGCGGGAGACGGCGAACGCTCCGACCGCTCCCATCAGCAGCTGACCCTCGCCGCCGATGTTGAACAGGCCCGCCCGTGCGGGCACCGCGACCGCCAGGCCTGCCAGGACCAGGGGCGCCAGGCGCAGCAGCGTCTCCCCGACCGCCCGGCCCGACCCGAACGATGAGGTCCAGGTGCTGGAGATCACGACGCCGGGGTCGACCCCGCGGGACCACAGGAACGCGAAGTAGATGACGACCGCGCCGATCACGGCGAAGGTGATGCGCAGGGCGGAACGCGCGCGGTGCCGCGACGGCGCGTTCTCGACCGGCGCGGGGGCCGCGGCCGGCTGGTCCTCGACCGGCGGGGCGAGCGTGGTGGTCATGCCGCTTCCTCCGCGCCGTGGATCATCAGCTCGCCGACCTCCTGGCGCGTCGCGGTCCGGGGGTCGACGATGCCGGCGACCTCGCCCGCGTGGAGCACGAGGATGCGGTCGGCCAGCGCGAAGAGCTCGTCGAGGTCCTCTGACACCAGCACGACCGCGCACCCCGCGGCCCGCTTCGAGAGCAGCAGCTCGTGGGTGACACGCACCGAGGCGATGTCCAGGCCGCGCACGGGGTAGGCGACCGCGACCGAGCTGGTGTCCTCCCGGGCCAGGGCCCGCGCCAGCATCACGCGCTGGATGTTGCCGCCCGAGAGTGCGGCCACCAGCCGGCTGCGATGGGCGACGTTGAGGCGCCGCGCCGCGTCCATGGCGTCGAGCTCCGCTGCGGCGCCGCGCCAGTCGACGCCGAGGCCGCGGCTGGGCAGCGGGTCGCCGTTGAGGACGACGTGCTCGAGAACGTTGAGGCCGGGGACCACGGCGTCGGTGACGGGGTCCTCGGGCACGACCGAGAGGCCGGCGCGCAGCGCTCGCACGGGCACGGCGACCTTGGCGCCGGCCACCTCGACCGTGCCCCGGTGGGGCCGGCGGGCCCCGCAGACGCCGTCGAGCAGCTCGCGCTGGCCGTTGCCGGACACGCCCGCGACGCCGAGGATCTCGCCCCGGGCGACGTCGAACGTCACCCCGCGCAGCGCGTCGCGGCCGTCCAGGCCGCGCATCCACAGATCGGTCACCCGCAGGCCGACGACGGCGGCGGCGGGCACCTGCGGGCGCTCTGCCGGGAGGGGCGGGACCGCGGTGCCGACCATGGCCTCGACCAGTGCAGCGTCGTCGAGGTCGCCGGGCGCGGCGCCTCCGACCACCACGCGACCGCGTCGGAGCACCGTGAGCCGGTCGGCGATCGCCCGGACCTCGCGCAGCTTGTGGGTGATGATCGCGATCGCGAGGCCCTCCGCGCGCAGGCGGTCCACGACCGCGAAGAGCGCCTCGACCTCCTGCGGCGCGAGCGCGCTGGTGGGCTCGTCGAGGATCAGCACCCGCGCCTGCCCCATGAGCGCCCGCAGGATCTCGACCAGCTGGCGCTCCGACAGCGAGAGGTCGCGGACCAGGCGCCGCGGGTCGGCGGGCAGGCCGTAGCGCTCCGCGGCGTCGCGCACGCGCTGCTCGGCCGCGGCGCGCTGGAAGCGGCCGCGGCCGACCGCCAGCTCGACGTTCTCCGCCACGCTCATGGCCGGCACGAGGCGCAGGTCCTGGAAGACCATGCCGATGCCGTGGGCCCTGGCGAGCGAGGGCGAGGTCAGCTCGACCGGCGCGCCGTCGACGAGGATCCGGCCCGTCTGCAGGCGGTTGACGCCGTAGAGCGCCTTCATCAACGTGCTCTTCCCGGCGCCGTTCTCACCGAGGACGGCGTGCACCTCGCCGGCCCGCAGGGCCAGGTCCACCTCCGCGTTGGCCACCAGGGACCCGAAGGTGATCGTGACCCCCTGCGCCGCCAGGACCGGCGGCAACGACTCGACGTCACTCCCACCGGTCGGCACGGAGGGCACCGTAGGGACGGGTGATTTCGCGGCGGTTAAGGCCGCGCAACGGTCCGATCACCTCGGCGCGGACCCCGTCAGGGGGCTTGCACTGGCCGGAGACGGGTTGTTCATGTGGACGACATGCGGTCGACACAGGATCGGCCTATGGTCGTGCGACCTGGGGTTTTCGAAGGGAGGTGCGGCAGTGACGGCGGAAGCTTTGGCTGATTTGCGCGAGCGGCTCGTGAGCCGCTCGTTCCTCTACACCGATCCGTGGTCGTACACGGCCGGCGTGGACGAGGTCCTCGCGGCGCTGGACGCGGCGGACGAGACACAGGACGTCCCGGCAGCAGGTTGAATGCACCGCGTGCGCGCGGTGCAGATCCACAGCTATGACGGGCCGGGAGCGGTGGCGGTCGTCGACGTGCCGGAGCCCGCTCCGGGCGGCGACCAGGTGCTCATCGACGTCCACGCCGCGGGGGTGACGTTCCCCGAGGTGCTGCAGACCCGCGGCGAGTACCAGATCAAGCCGGACCTGCCGTTCGTCCCGGGTGCCGAGGTCGCCGGAGTCGTGCGTTCCGCGCCGCCCGGCGCGCACGTCGCCGCCGGCGACCGCGTGGCCGCGTTTCCGGGCGTCGGCGGGTACGCCGAGGTCGTCGCCTGCCCGGTCGGCAGCGTGCTGCCCCTGCCCGCCCGTGTCAGCTTCGCGGCCGGGGCCGGCCTGCCGATGAACTATCTCACCGTGCACTTCGGGCTGCTGCGGCGGGGTCGGCTGCAGCGGGGCGAGACCGTGCTGGTGCACGGCGCGGCGGGCGGCGTGGGCACGGCGGCCTGCCAGCTGGCCGCGGCGCTGGGCGCCCGCGTGATCGGCGTCGTCTCCTCCGATGCCAAGGCCGAGGTGGCGCGCGCCGCGGGCGCGGACGAGACCGTGCCGGCCGACGGCTTCCTCGCGCGCGTGAAGGAGCTGACGGGCGGCCGCGGCGTCGACCTCGTGGTCGACCCGGTCGGCGGCGACCGCTTCACCGACTCCCTGCGCAGCCTGGCGCCCGAGGGGCGCCTGCTGGTGATCGGCTTCACGGCCGGCGAGATCCCCACCGTGAAGGTCAATCGTCTGCTGCTCAACAACATCGCGACGGTCGGGGTCGGCTGGGGCGCGTTCGCGTTCGCGCGCGCGGGCTACCTCCAGGAGCAGTGGGCGGAGCTCCTCCCCCTGCTGGAGGACGGCCGGCTCGACCCGGTCCTGGCGCCGCCGTACCCCCTGGAAGAGGCCGCGGCGGCGCTGCGCGACCTCGACGAGCGCCGCGCAGCCGGCAAGGTCGTGCTCACCGTCCGCTGACCGCGGTCCAGTCGACCTCGCCGTGCTCGTCGAAGTGCAGGGCGGTGAGCTCGCCGGGGCGGACCTCGCGGTCGATGCGGAGCGCGACCTGCAGCTTCTGGGTGCTCCACTTCATGATGTCGAGCAGCAGCTCGGCGACCTGCTCGCGCGTGAAGTGCCGCTCGACCTCGGCGCGGCGCGCGTCGATCGCCTTCGGGTAGGTGATGAACGCGTCGGTGAGGCGCAGTGCGACCTTGTGGCGCTCCGCCAGGTCGCTGGCCTCGTAGTCGGCGACCTTGTCAGCCATCGTCTCGTCGAGGCCGGCCTGCCTGGCAACTGCCAGGCGCAACGACAGTCAGGTCGCGCAGTCGTGCACGCGGGCGCAGCGCAGCCGCACGAGCTCCGTGGTGACGGCGTCGATCGTGTCGAGGCGCACCACGGCTGCCTGCCAGTCGTGCAGGGCCTGGTGCAGCCGCGGCTGGTACGCGGGGCCCAGCCGGTGGGTGCCGACGCTGCCGACGTGCCCCTCAGGCGCGGGGATCCTGTGATTCACGCGGCGTCCTCCATGCCCAGCGCGGCCAGGGCCAGCTGCAGCCGCAGCGTCTCGTCGAAGACCAGCAGCGCCTGCACCAGCCCGTAGAGCTCCGCCGGTGTCAGGTGCTCCAGCACGGCCGCGGCGTGCGCGTCGGTGAGGCCCGTCACGTCCAGCGTGAACTGCTCCGCGAACGCGATGCATGCGCGCTGGGCCGGCGTGAAGCGTGGCGACGTGGGCCAGGACGGCAGCTCCGCGACCAGCCCACGCGCGGCCTCGGCGCCGGGCCGCTGCTCCGCGACCTCGGCGCCTGCTCCCAGCAGCGTGGCGATCCGCGCCCTGCAAAGCTGCAGCACGGCCGGGTCGAGCACCGCCCACGCCTCGTTCTCGACCGTGGCCAGCCGCTCCCTCGCCTCCGTCAGGGTCCCCACTCAGACGCCGATGCGCTCCCAGGGGCCCCAGATCGCGAAGCTCATCCCGTTCGTCGCCTGGATGTTCACGAAGAGGGTGGCGCCGTCGCGGCTGAACGTCGACCCGGCGAACTCGTCGTTGGTGCGCCCGGCCAGGCGGTTGAGCGCGATGTCGAACAGCTGCCCGCCGCGCGTGAGGCCGCGGATGAAGTTGTTGTCGACGTTGTCCTCGCAGAGCACCAGCGTCCCGCGCCGGCTGGTGGTGATGTTGTCGGGGAAGTCCAGGGTGGCCCGGTCGGGCGCCTGGTAGAGCAGCTGCAGGTGCCGGCCACGGACGTGGTAGGCCCAGATCTGACCCGAGCCGTTGCCGAAACCCGTGGCCACTGGCCAGCCGGAAGGACCGGGCTGCGGGTCGCCACCGCCCTGGGTGGAGCAGAAGTAGACGCGGTTGCCGTCGTAGACCGCGCCCTCCAGCCGGCTGAAGTAGGCCGCACCCTGGTCCCACCCCTGCCGCGCGACCGCGGTGAGCGCCTGGTCGTTCGTCGTGGTCGGCACGCCGCCTGCCATCGGGAAGCTGGGGCTGGGGTTCGCGATCGGCACCCAGGTGACGCGATGCGTGGTGCGCCGGTCCTGGCGCGCGGACAGATCCAAGTTCGGCGACCCCTGCACCGCCAGCATCTCCAGGGTGCCGCCGTCCTCGATCCGGCCGGCGACGTCGGGGTGCACGGGTGGCGTGTAGCGGTAGAACCCGCTGGGGAAGCCGAAGTCGTCCTCGGTCAGGTAGAGGACCCCGTCGTGGGGGTCGTAGGCGACGGCCTCGTGGGCGAAGCGCCCGGCCCGGGTGATCGGCAGCGCCGACGCGGTGCCCTGCGTCGGGACCTCGAAGATGAACCCGTGCGGCTTGGTGAGCTGGGCGTTCTTGATGTAGGTGGTCGGCGGCGCGCTGCCGCGCGTGAAGTCGTCGAAGACGTCGGGGCCGTTGACGGTCTCCTCGCAGGTGACCCAGGAGCCGAAGGGCATGGCCCCACCCGAGCAGTTCATCTGCGTGCCGGCCAGGCTGGGCAGACCGGACGCGACGATGCCCTGCCCGTCGACCACGACCGTGGTGGTGCCGCCCCTCGCCTTGCTGTCGTAGATCGGCGCGTTGGCGGAAAACGGCGTGCCGGGGTCGTTGATCTCATGGTTGCGGATGAGCACGGTCCTGCCCTGCGAGCCAGGGAACGCCGCCATGCCATCGTGCCGGCCGGGCACCGGCGTCCCGTCGCTCAGCGTGCGGTTGGCCACCACCGGATCGGTGTTGTCGTGGAACGACCGGTACGAGAAGCCCTCGGGGAGCGCCAGCCGCACCACCCCGTCGCGCAGGTCCGGCACGTCGCGCAACGTGCGGAAGTCGGGTCGTGCTTCCTGCGCCGCTGCGGGCAGCGCGGTGAAGCCCGCGAACGGCCCTCCCAGCACCACCGAACCCGCCGCCATGGCACCCGCGCGCATCAGCCCTCGCCGGTCGATCGTCATCCTCGCCGCCTCCTTCCAGCCGTCTCAGGACCCCCGCTCAACCTACGCCTTCCGAACGCTGCGGGCCTGCGAGGCTGATCGATGTGAAGGTGGCGCAGATCATGTCGGCGGCGGAGGTGCTGGCGGACGCGGCGACTGTCGCCGATGCCGTCGCGCTGGTCGTGGCCGCGGGGGTCAGCGACGTCATGGTCGTCGCAGAGGACGGGCGGTTCGTTGGGGTGCTGTCGGAGGGGGACGTCCTGCGTGCGGCGCTTCCCGACCTCGAGGAGATCCGCTCGGCCGGCGGGCGCATGGCGGACGCGTTCGACCTGTTCGTCAAGCGGGCGGAGCAGCTCGGCGCGCTGCCGATCGCGCCGCTGATCATCCGCGAGCCGCTCGTCCTGGCGCCGGACGACCACGTCGCCGCCTGCGCGGTCGTGCTGATCGAGCGCTTCATCCACCGGCTGCCGGTCGTCGACGAAGGCCGCCTCGTCGGCGTGGTCTCGCGCCACGACCTGTGCCGGGCCCTGATCGCAGGGACCCGCGGGTGACACCGCGGCGCGTCCCGGCCCGGGCGGTCCTGGATGAGGCCGCGGCGCACTACGCAACGCTCGGCCACGAGAACGCCGGCCCCCTCTCCGAGGCCCAGGGGTTCCTGCCGACGGTCCCCCCCGCCATGGCGCTCCCTGCCGGGCACGGCGCCTGGGACGCGCTCGCCGCCCGCCTCCCCGAGCTCCACCGGGACCTGCGGGTGCGCGCCGCCCTCGCGGAGCTCCCTGAGCTCGAGGCCACCCCCGAAGCGCTTCCCGACCACGCGCTGCAGCGCGCCGCCACGATCCTCGGCCTCCTCGCGCACGCCTGGAACCACGCCGCCGGGTCCGAGCCCGCGCCACTCCCGGCGGCCATCGCCGAACCCTGGGAGCAGGTAGGCCGCCGTCTCGGGCGGCCCTACGCGTACCTGTCCTACCTCGACCTGATCGTCACGAACTGGCGGCTGCGAGACCCCGGCGGACAGCGCACCTTGGAGAACCTGCGCCTGCTCGTGCCCACCGTCGACACCCCCGAGGAGCACGTCTTCTACCTCGTGCAGGTGGAGATCCTCGACCAGACCGCCGGGCTCGTCGGAGCCGTGGTGCGCGCGCAGGAGGCGGTCGCCGACCACGACGTCGAGCAGCTCGAGGCCGAGCTCGTCACGCTTCGCGAGACCCTCCTGGGCGTCGCGAACGGCAGCCTCCTCAAGATCGACCCGAACCGCCGCAGCCGCTCCCACGTCGAACCGGTGACGTGGGCCAAGACGGTCGCGCCGCTGGCCGTGCCCGAGCGCGTCGGCGCCCTCCCCGGCCCCAGCGGGACCACCTCACCCGTGGTGCACCTGCTCGACGCGTTCTTCGAGCGGCGCGCGTTCGAGTCCTTCCTCGGCCGCGAGGGTCTGCACATCCGATTGACGCACCCCCGTCACTGGCGCGACCTCGTCGAGGCCGTGCACGCCACCTCAGTCCGCACCGCGATCGCTCCCTCCGCCAGCCCGCGACTCCTCGGGCTGTACCACGCGGCGCTGGATGCCTACGCCGGCCGGGACGGCTTCCTCGGCCGGCACCGCCTGAAGGTCTACGGCTACCTGGAGCCGGCGTTCAAGGTCGGGCGCAGCGTCACGATCGGCGGCTTCGCGGGCCTGTTCGCCGACCGCGCCTGGGAAGAGGTCGACGACCAGCTGGAGCGCTCGCGCGCGGAGCGCCAGCAGGGCGCCGGGACACCGCTGCAGCAGGCGCGAGTGCGTTCGGTCGCGCCCGCAGGCGAGGACGGAGGCGCGCTCGTCGAGGTCGTGCTCGACGTCGCCGGCACCGGTGTGCGCTACCTACCCGGCGACCGCTGCAGCGTCCTCGCGGAGAACGACCCGGCGCTGGTCGAGCGCACGCTCGTCGCCCTGGACGCCGGTGGCGACGAGCGCATCGCCCTGGACGCCACCTGGCAGCAGGCCGTGGTCCTGCGCGGGCACCCTGCCGGGACGACCACCTTGGGCCTGCGCACGCTGCTCGCTCAGGGCCAGCTGCGCCCGGTCGAGCGCCGGGTCGCCAAGCTGCTGCTGCGCCTCACGTTCGACGAGCGCCTGCGCCGCATCGTCGAGGCGCGCGCGGAGGACCAGTGGGAGCTGTGGGACCTCCTCGAGCTGCTGCGCGAGCGGCGCTTCCGCACACGCCGCCTGGTCGAGGCCGGCCCCGGGGAGCCGGAGCACCTCGGCAAGGTCGTCCCGCCGATGCTGCCGCGCACGTACTCGATCGCGTCCGCGATGCCCGACCCGCAAGCCACCGGCGCCGACGAGCTGCGCCTCGTGATCGCCCCACTCGAGTACGACACGCCCGACTCCCCGGTGTCGCGCCCTGCCCACCGCGCGGGCACGGCCTCGCACGGCTTCACGCGCGCGCTCGAGATCGGGTCCACCTTGCCGATGACGGTCGTGCGGCCTCCGCGCTTCGGCCTGCCGCCTGACCCGGCCACCCCGGTCGTGTTGTTCGCCGGCGGGAGCGGCGTCGCGCCGTTCCTCGGCTTCCTGGAGCAGCGGGCAAGAGCCGCCGACGCGGGCCCGACGTGGCTGCTCTACGGCGTGCGCACGCCCGCGGACGTGCCTCGGCGGGCCCTGCTGGAGTCGCTCGTGCGCGGGGGGCGCCTGCAGCTGCGCGTGGCCTGCTCGCGCGCCGACGCCACCCTCGCCTGGGACGGCACCGCGCTGCAGGTCGTGCCCGCCGCCCGCGGCCACGTCGACGGGCTTCTCGAGGACCCGTCCACGGCCCTCGCGCTGTGGGAGCTGATCACCGGGGCGCACCACCCCTTGCCGCCGGCAGCGCTGTACGTCTGCGGGCGCACCGACTTCGCGCGCACCGTGCAACACGGTGTACGGGCCCTCTTCACGCGCGTTGGGCCCGCGGACGCGGCGGCCGCCGAGGAGGCCCTCCGCCAGATGGTCGCCGACGGCCGCTACCTCCAGGAGGTCTTCACCACCTATGGCGGCCCCGCGTTCGCCGCGCGGCACCACATCGCCCCGTCGGAGCTGGCCGACCGCAACGATCTGGACCACGGCCACTGGTTCGCCATCCGCGGCCGCGTCTACGACATCAGCGGGTTCCTCGACCTGCACGCGGGCGGCGCGCTGATCCTCCAGGGCTACGCCGGAACCGACGCCACCGCCGCCTACGAGCGCGTCGAGCACCACCAAAACTCCGAGGTCGACGCGCTGCTCGGAATGTACGAGCTGGGCACGCTCCGCCGCTTCGACTTCGGCATGCACTGGGGCGTCGCCGCCGGACCCCGCGGGCTGCACCTCGTGACGCTTGCGGAGCTCTACGGCGCATGGGTGCGTGCGCTCTACCTCGTGACCCAGATGCAGAATGCGATGCGCGCCGACGACTCGATCCAAGGGCACGCCACCACGAGCTGCGAGGCGCCGGCCGAGCGCACACCGTGGAAGGTCCGGCTCGCGATCGAGGCGCACGAGCGCTTCCTGCAGAGCTACCTCGGCGGGCTGTGCGCGCAGACCCTGCCCGACCTGTGGCGCCTGACGACCGGCATCACCGCGTCACACCACCCCGTCGACGCCCTCGACCACGCCTTCCGGGCCACTCGCACCACGCGCGCGGGCCACGCCGCGGCGAGGCTGTCACGGCGGCTCGACGATGATCTCACCCACGGGCACCTTCCCGCGGTGGTGGCCGCGGTCGACGCCGTCCGAGTCCAAGACCACGAGTTCCTGGCCGCAATGAAGCAGCTGCTGCGCGACGGGGTGGCCCTGTTCGAGCAGCACGAGACGCGCACGCTCGAGCACGGTGAGACCCTGGTCGAGACGCTGCTGCAGCTGCCCACCGTCCTCGCCGACCTGAACGCGCGCCTCGTCGCAGCCGTGGGGCGGGTGGGGGTCGAACCCACGACCAAGGGATTATGAGTCCCCTGCTCTGACCGCTGAGCTACCGCCCCGGCGGGCGGCAGTGTCGCAGGGCCGGGTGCGGGGAGCGCGGTCCAAGGAGTGGCTGTGGACAACCGCGCGGGCTCCGTCGCACCTCGACGGCACCCTCCACGCATGGGCTACCGCGGGAAGCTGATCGAGAAGGAACGGGCGCGCGAGCTGCGCGCGCAGGGCATGACGATGCCCGACATCGCAGCAGCGCTGGGCGTGTCGCGCAGCTCGGTGTCCCTGTGGACGCGCGACGTGCAGTTCGCGCCCGGCCCGCGCCGGTACAACGGCCAGCGTCGGGGCCCGAACGCCCTGCAGCTGCGCAAGCAGGCGGAGATCGACCGTCTGCTGGCGGAGGGTCGCGAGCGCATCGGCGAGCTCTCCGAACGCGAGTTCCTGGTCGCCGGCGCGGCGCTCTACGCCGGGGAAGGCGGCAAGCGCGACGGCAGTCTGGTCTTTGCGAACAGCGAGCCACGCATGATCGCCTTCTTCTGCGCCTGGATCCGGCGCTTCTGCGACGTCGACGAGAGCCGTTTGCGCGTATCGCTTTACCTGCACCGGGGCTTGGATCTCAACGCCGCACTGAACTATTGGGAGGCTGTGACAGGGATACCCCGACAGCAGTTCCTGCAGCCGTACCGGGCTGTACCCGACGCCACGATCCGCCACAACAAGCATGCGCACGGCTGCCCGGCGGTGCGCTACAACTGCTCGGCGACCCACCGTGCGGTGATGGGGCTCGTCCACGGCCTGCTTGCCTGGCAGCCAGCGGACCGGTCTGGCAGACTGGCCAATCCCGCCCCTGACAGAAGTGCAGAAGATTTAGAAACTCAATAGGTCATTCCGGGGTAGCTCAATTGGCGGAGCAGGGAGCTGTTAACTCCAAGGATGTGGGTTCAAGTCCCACCCCCGGAGCAACTTACTAGAATGGATGTTCTACGGCCTGGGACGTGTCGCCTCGGTGGAGCCGGGGGATCGTCTCGGGAACGCTGACGACGAGGAGGTTGACCGCATGAGGTTCCGGGCCGGGTTGCTGATCGGTGGGGCGGTTGGGTATGTCCTGGGCGCGAGGGGGGGGCGGGAGCACTACGAGCAGATCATCACGGGTTGGGGGAAGCTGCGGCGCAGTGGGCCCGCGCAGGAGTTCGAGCAGAAGGTCACGCACGTCGCGCAGGCCGCGAAGGAAGAGGTCGTCAACCTCGCCGGCGAGCAGGCGCAGGCCGTGAAGGACCAGGCGCAGGCCGTGAAGGACAAGGTCGTCAACCTCGCCGGCGAGCAGGCGCAGGCCGTGAAGGACATGGTCACGGAGAAGGTCGACGGTCTGGCCGACCGCGAGTCGGAGGGCGGAGCCACCAACGCCGGGACGGAGCCCACCACGCCCCTCGAGACCACGGCGACGCTCGCGGGCAAGACTCCTGGCGGGCCGCCCGACAAC
Organism: Euzebyaceae bacterium; assembly: GCA_963829805.1. Taxonomy (GTDB): domain Bacteria; phylum Actinomycetota; class Nitriliruptoria; order Euzebyales; family Egibacteraceae; genus CAWHJR01. Next base: position 3,033,738 of record CAWHJR010000002.1, on the reverse strand, counting down.
GGCAGCCCCGGCTCCGGGGACTAACCGCCCAGCGCGAGGGTCTCCACCACGCCGCTGACGAACAGTCCAGGCTCCTCGCCGCCCAGCAGGACGTGGGCGACGCCGTCGAGGACCACCGCGCCCAGGCCGTGGCGTGGCACGTCGAGCGGCGGCAGACCGCGGATCTGCCCGTCGGCGTCGACGCATTCCACGAGACGCAGCGTGCCGATCGGGGCTTCGCCCCCGACCAGGCAGGCCTGGCCTTCCGGCGTCGCGAATGCCGCGACCCCGCCGCGTGGTGTGAGCGTCGCGCCGACGCTTGACACCTCCGTGCCGCGCACCACGTCGACCGTCCCGAGGTTGCCCTCCAGTCCCCCGACGCGGCCTCCCAGCACGAACGTCGCGTCGCCGACGGCGGTGGCGGCGAGGTGCTCGCGCGGCGCGCTGAGCTGCCCGACCGGCTCCCAGGCCGCGCCGTCGAAGGCCCACACCTCTCCGCGCGGCTGCGCGCCCGGAGCCACACCGCCCGCGTAGACGATGCGGCTGCCGTCCCAGGCCGCCGCCCCCGCCGCCCGCGCCTCCGGCAGGGGCGGCGCCTCGACCCACCCCTCCCCCTCCAGCCGCCACACCGCCGCGGACGGCTGGTCGAACGTCGAGCCCTGATACCCGCCGAGCACGTAGAGGTCGGACTCGGTCGCGACCAGCGCACTGTGGTGCAGCGCCTGCCGCAACGGCGGCCCGGGCGCCCAGCCGCCGGCGGTGGGGTCCAGCACCTGCACGTCGGTGACGGCGCTGCCGTTGGCGGTGAGCCCACCCGCCACCCAGATCCGGCCCTCGTAGGGCGCCGCGGCGACCTCGGTCAGCGCGAGCGGCGCATCAGGGCCGCGCTCCCAGGCCGCGGCCGCTGTCGCGGGCGAGGCGGCCGGTGCCGCGGTTGCGGTCGCCGTGGCCTGCCCGGTTGCGGTCTCCGTGGCCGGCCCGGTGCCCGCCGGGTCCACGGTGGCCGGGGCCGTGGCCAGGGCCGGCCCCGGCGTCGCGGTCGATCCACCGCCCCCGGTCGGCGTCCCCGTGCACGCGAGCGCCCCGACGGCCAGCAGCGCGGCGAGCGCAGGTGCCCGCCCGATCATGCGCCGACGCGGTAGCGCAGGAGCACGACGCCGTTGCCGAACCGGCGCTCCTCCTGCAGCGCGAGATCGAGCCGCACCCCGTCGGGCAGCGCGCGCGTGCCACCACCGACGATGGCAGGCGACAGGAAGAGTCCGATCTCGTCCACCAGCCCGGCCCACAGCGCCTGGCCCGCGATCTCCGGGCCGCCGACCGACAGATCGCGCTCGGCCTCGTCCTTCAGCCGGCGCACGACGTGCGGGTCGAACTCCCGGAGGAGCTGGGTCCGCGGTGTCGTGACGCTCGCGAGCGAGCGTGAGAACACGACCTTGTCGGCCGCCTGCCACAGCGCGGCGTAATCCCGCAGGTGCTCGTCACCGCGGTCGGTCGGGACCGAATCCCAGGCGGACATCACGTCGTAGAGCCGCCGCCCGTAGAGGTACGTCCCGATCGGCCGCTCGCGCTCGTTGACGCAGGCGTGCACCTCGGCGTCCGGAACCGACCAGTCGAAACGGCCGTCGGCATCCGCGACGTACCCGTCCAGCGACGCGATCGCGGTGTAGAGAAGCCTTGCCACCTGGCCACCTAGTCCAGGTAGTCCTTGAGCTGCTGGCTGCGCGAGGGGTGGCGGAGCTTCGCGAGCGTCTTGGCCTCGATCTGGCGGATCCGCTCGCGGGTGACGCCGAACTCGGCGCCGACCTCCTCCAAGGTGCGGGGCTGGCCGTCGGTCATGCCGAAGCGCAGCTTGATGACCTGCTTCTCGCGTTCGGTGAGCGTGTGGAGGATGCCCTCGATCTGCTCCTGGAGGAGGATGAAGCTGGCGGCGTCCGCGGGGACGACGGCGTCGGCGTCCTCGATGAAGTCGCCGAGGCTGGCGTCATCCTCCTCGCCGACCGGCGTCTCCAGGCTGACGGGCTCCTGGGAGACCGCCAGCAGCTCCTCGACACGGGAGACGGGGAGCTCACACGCGGCCGCCAGCTCGTCGGGGGTGGGGTCGCGCCCGAGCTCCTGCAGCAGCGCGCGCTGCGTGCGCTGCAGGCGGTGGATCGTCTCGACGAGGTGCACGGGAATGCGGATCGTGCGCGCCTGGTCGGCGATCGCGCGGGTGATGGCCTGGCGGATCCACCACGTCGCGTAGGTCGAGAACTTGAAGCCCTTGGTGTAGTCGAACTTCTCGACCGCGCGGATCAGGCCGAGGTTGCCCTCCTGGATGAGGTCGAGGAAGGCCATGCCGCGGCCCACGTAGCGCTTGGCGATCGACACCACCAGCCGCAGGTTGGCCTCGACCAGCCGGCGCTTGGCCAGCTGCCCGCCGCGCTCGACCCGGCGCAGGAGGTGCAGCTGCGAGCCCTGGTACCCGCCGGGCTCCAGCATCGCGGTGGCGGCCAGGCCGGCCTCGGCACGCTTTGCGAGGTCGACCTCCTCCTCGGGCGACAGCAGCGGCACGCGGCCGATCTCGCGCAGGTAGAGCCGCACCGGGTCCCCGACGCTGCCCAGCGGCTCCGGGCCGGGCGGCGCGTCGTCCTGCGACGTGCGCAGCGCGGCGCGGGCGGAGCGCTCGCGCACCTGGCGCGCCAGGAGCTCGATGCCCTCGGCCTTGACCATCGCGCGCAGCTCCTGCTCCGACCCCTCGCTGAGGTCCAGGGCGCGCACGGCCTCGTCGACCTCGGCCTCGGTGACGTGGCCGCGGGTGCGGCCGAGATGCAGCAGATCGGTCACGGCCTCAGCCGTGAGCAGGTCTGGCTCCTCGGGAGGGTCTGGCACGGGCTGCGTGCTCACGTGGCGTCGACAGGTTCGAGCAGGGCACGGCGGCGGCGCTCGAGGTCGAGCAGCGCGCGCTGCAGCGCGCGCTCCTCGGCGGGGTCCAGAGCCGGCCTGGTCGCGGAGGCGGAGGCGGAGCGCTTCGCGCTGGCGCTCGACGGTGCGGGCGCGCAGGGCGGCGATGGCGTCGTGGACGTGGGCGGCGTCCGGGGTGGTCTCGGGATCGCGCAGGGCCAGGCCGCGGACGCGGGCGCGCAGGTCCTCGTCGGGCAGCGCGGCGAGGATCGCCATGACGTCGCCGGACGGGGCGGCCCGCAGCGCGCGCAGCACCACGCGCGAGACCTCGGTCGTGAAGTCGTCCTCGGTGAGCGCGTCCCAGTCCTCGCCGAGCAGCTCCGGCAGCTGCAGCGCGTTCTGCAGGACCAGCCGCTCGAGGTCGACCTGCGAGCGATCGGCGACGCGCACCGGGGGGGCGGCGGCGGGCGCCCGCGTCCCCGTCGCGAGCGCGGGGTGCGCCGCGTCGAACTCGGCCTCGATCCGCTCCGCCGACAAGCCGACGGCCGGGGCGACCACGTCGCGCATGTAGCGGTAGCGCAGCGCGCGGTCGGGCAGGCGGGCCAGCAGTGGGAACGTCGCGCGGTAGGCGGTGACCTGGTCCTCGGGGGTGCCGGCTCCGGCGGCTCGCAGCAGGTGCTCGAGCTGGAACTCGACGGCGGTGCGCGTCTGCGCCAGCGCCGCGCGCACCGCCTCGGCGCCCCGCTGCGCGAGGTCGGCCGGGTCGGAGCCCGGCGGGAGCGGCAGGACGGCGACGCCCGTGACGCCGGCATCCTCGGCCAGCCCGCGCGCCCGGTCCGCCGCGGCGTAGCCCGCCGCATCGGCATCCAACGCGAGCACCACACGCGGCGCCAGCCGCTCCAGCGCGCGCAGGTGCTCGACGGTCAGCGCGGTCCCGCACGTGGCGACCGCGTTGCGGACGCCGGCCAGATGCAGGCCGAGCACGTCCATGTAGCCCTCGACCACCAGCGCGGCCCTCTCGGCCACGATCCCGGTGCGCGCCCACGACAGGCCGTAGAGCACCTCGGCCTTGCGGTAGACGTCGGTCTCAGGTGAGTTGATGTACTTGGGCGCGGTGCCGTCGCGCGGGGCGGTGGCCAGCGTCATGCCCGGCAGCACCCGGCCGCCGAAGCCGATGACCGCGGCGCCGGTCGCGTCGAGGATGGGGAAGAGCACGCGGCCGCGGAACCGGTCGATGAGCCCGCGCTGGCCCCGCGTGGCCAGGCCGGCGTCGACCAGAAGCTCGGGGTCGGCGTCGCCCCCGAAGTCGCGCACGAGCGCGTCCCAGCGGTCGGGCGCCCAGCCCAGCCGGAACGTCGTCAGCGCCTGCGCCGTGACGCCCCGCCCGGCGAGGTACGAGCGCGCCGCGTCGCCCTCGTCGGAGGACAGCGTGCGCGCGTAGAAGTCGGCGGCCTCGGCCAGCACCTCGGTGAGCCGGGTGCGACGCCCGAGCGCCCGCCGCTGCCCCGGCCGCAGCTGCTCGTAGCGGAGCGTGATCGCGTACCGCGCAGCGAGCTTCTCGACGGCCTCGGTGAACGACAGCCCTTCGCGCTCCCGCAGGAACGTGAAGACGTCCCCGCCCGCGTGGCACCCGTGGCAGTGGTAGAGCTGCTTTCCCGTGTCCACGACGAAGGACGCGGTCTTCTCCTGGTGGAAGGGGCACAGACCCTTGAAGCGGCCGCCGCCGGCGGGGCGCAGCGCGGTGTGGTCGGCAGCGATCTCCTCGATGCGGGCCCGCTCACGCACGACCTGCACGTCGTCGTCGTGGATCCGACCGGACATCCATCCCTCCACGCGTGCGCCGGCCGGGTGACCGCCGCCGCCCGGGAGTCTATCGAGGTCGTGTCTGCGGCCCGGGCGGCAGTCACGGACCTACGCTGGCGCGCGTGGAACCGCTCAGGCCTGCGCAGCTGGTGACGGCAGCCCGCATCGCGGAGGTCCTGGTGTACGCGGCCGGGTTCGCGGGGGTCGTCGCCGGGGGCCTGCTGTTCCGGCAGGGCAACCTCGGGTTCGCGGTCGTGGCGTGGGTGCTGACGTTCGTCGCCGGCGCCGGCCTACGGCTGGCGGCGTGGGGCATCCGCGCCCTGGCCCAGCTGCTCGACCGTGCGACGGCCATCGAGCAGGAGCTGGCCCGCATTGCCGCCCGCCCCGACCCGGAGGTGCCACGCACCCCCGGGGGCAACCCCGACCCGTACCGCCGGTGGGGCGGCTTCCACTAGGTCTCGGTGATGCGCACCTGGTTGCCGGCGGGGTCGCGGAACGCACAGTCGCGAGCGCCCCAGCCCTGGTCCATCGGCTCCTGCATCACCTCGGCGCCCGAGGCGCGCACCTTCTCGAACGTGCCGTCCAGGTCGGCGGTGCCGAACACGACGGGGCCCATCGCCCCCTTGGTGATCAGCGTGGCGAGCGCGTCGCGGTCGGCCGGCGAGCTGCCCAGGTAGTCGCTGACCACGATCTCCACGCCGGGCTGCGCCGGCGGGGACAGGGTGAGCCACCGGAACCCGTCGTTCGCCACGTCGTTGCGCAGCTCGAGGCCGAGCGCGTCCCGGTAGAAGGTCAGGGCCTCTTCGGCGTCGGTCACGTTGATGAAGCAGTGCTTGAGTGAGATGTCCATGCCTGAAGACGCTAAGCAACCGCAGCGCGCTTGGCTTCTCGGTTCCTGCTCGGTCTGGTGCGGGCCTTCGCCACGCAGGCCGGTACGACCGCCAGACCATCGTGGTCGCGGGCGCGGTACGCGGTCGGCGTCTCTCCGACGAGCTCGGTGAACCGGGAGCTGAACGACCCGAGCGACGTACAGCCCACCGCCATGCACACGTCGGTCACCGACATGTCGCCGCGGCGCAGCAGCGCCTTCGCGCGCTCGATGCGTCGGGTCATCAGGTACGCGTACGGGGTCTCGCCGTAGGCCGCGCGGAACTGCCGGGAGAAGTGCGCAGGCGACATCAACGCCGCCCGGGCCAGCGTCGGGACGTCGAGCGGCTCGGCGTAGGCGCGGTCCATCAGGTCTCGAGCCCGGCGCAGGTGAGCCAGGTTGGCGAGCTCCTCCGGGGTCATGACCGCAAAGCATAGGCCGACGACCCGCCACGCCTCGAGCAGGCCCTAGGTGGCCTCGCCCGTCGGCAAGGCCGGCGGCGCCAGGCCCGTAGCGGGCTCGGGCGCCGGCGGCTCGGGTGCGGGCGCGGGCGCCGGCGGCTCGGGTGCGGGCGCGGGCGCCGGCGGCTCGGGTGCCGGTGCAGGCGCGGGAGCCGGCTCGACCGCCCCGGTGGAAATCGGGCCCGGGTCAGCGGGGTCGGGGTCTCCGCCGGATACCAGCAGCACGATGACGACGACCAGGATGGCGATCAGGGCGACCACCGCCACCCAGACCCACATCGGCGGCCCGGACCCGTCGCCGCCGCTGGTGGCGGGCGCCGGAGGGTAGGCCGCAGCAGGGGGCGCTGCCGGCGGGTAGCCCGCCCCGGGCGGCACTGCAGGCGGGTAGCCCGCGCCGGGCGGCGCTGCAGGCGGGTAGCCCGCCCCAGCGGCCGGCGGGTAGCCCGTGGCAGGCGGCCCCGCCGGCGGGTACCCCCCGCCAGGCGGCGGGCCCGGCGGGTACGGCTGTGGGGAGCCTGGCGCCGGTGGTACGGATGGCGGCTCGGGTTCGTAGGACACGTCCGCTCCTCGCACTCAATCGACCCCCGGGCAAAGGTATCCGGCCATGGGCGCGTCGGGCACGAGGCTAAACGGGCAGGAGGAGGGCCACCGGGAGGGTCGCGAAGGCGTCGGCGACCGCGAGCTCCGGGCCATCGAGGCGCGTGCCGGTCAGTGCGTCGCGCCACGGACCCGTCGACGGCAAGGTGACCGCGGTGTCCGCCCAGACCCGGCCGAGCGGCGGGAAGGTGCCGCCGTCGGTCACGCGGCCGGCGAGCCGTGCGGCCAGGACGACCGCAGCGCCGTCGCCGCGGATGAAGGCCACGATGTGGCGGCCCCACCGCCCCCGAGCCGCCAGCGGCGTGTAGGCGGCGGACGGTCCCAGAGCGTCGGGCTGGATGCGCCGCGCCTGCAGGGCCTTGTGCAGCACCCACAGCTTCACGCGCCCGTCGCGGCGGGCGGCCCACAGCGCCCCCGGGTCCTCGCCGGCCAGCGAGGTCAGTAGCGCCGCTCGCTGCCCGAGGTCGACCGGCCGTCGGTTGTCGGGGTCGACGAGGTTGTCCTCCCAGACCTCGCTGCCCTGGTAGACGTCGGGCACTCCCGGCATCGTGACCTTGAGCAGCGCCGTGGCCAGTCCGGACGTCATCGCGACCTCGCCCGCCGCGCGGGCCAGGCCGCGCAGCTCGTCGAGGAAGGCGTTGGCGGGGTTGGTGACCCAGCGCACGAACTCGTTCAGCGCGGCCTCGTACGCGGTGTCGGGCTCGCTCCAGCTCGTGCGGCGCCCGTCCTCGCGGGCCGACTTCAGCAGGGCCGCCTCCACCCGGGCCCGCCAGCCGTCGTCGACGCGCTGGCCAGCCGGACCGGACCCGTTGTCGTCGACCGGCCAGATGCCCAGCATCAGCTGGTAGCAGGTCAGCTCGATCGCCGTGTCCGGTGCCAGGTCGGCGTGCCGGCGCCGCCACCCGCGAGTGAGCTCGCGGTAGCGGTAGCGCAGCTCGGAGAGGGCGGCCAGGCGCAGGCGCACGTCCTCGCCGCGCTTGGTGTCGTGGGTGGACGTCGCGCGCATCCCGCCGGGCTGTGTGGCCACCAGCCGCGCGACGCGGTCGTGCCAGCCCTCCAGGTCCATGACCGGGTGCAGCGGGTCCAGGCCCACCTCGCAGGCGGCGAGCAAGCGCGCGTGGCGGTAGAGCAGGGTGTCCTCGACGCCTTTGGCCATGACCGCGCTCGAGACCTGCGGGAAGCGCCGGGCCAGCACTCGCAGCGCCGTCGCCCCCGGGCCGGAGTGCACCGTCGCCGCGTGCCGCGACGGGCGCCCGGCCAGGGCGTCCTCGAGGAAGTCCCAGAGGCGGTCGGGCACGACGTGCGAGCCCTCGGAGAGCACGGTCCGTGCCCGCTCGATGGCGGCCTGGATCCGTGCCAGGTCCGCGGATCCGTCCGGCGCACCGCCCGCCGCCGGGTCGGCGTACGTGCGGTAGACGTCGAAGGCCGCCAGCGCCCGCGAGATCGCAGCCAGGCATGCGCGGAAGTCGACGTCGCGCACCCCCACCTCGTCCTGGCAAGCCTCCCACAGGATGTTCGCGAGGCGCCGAACGTCGGGGCCGAGCTCCTCCTCGGCGGCCTCGGCCTTGCAGTCCATGGCGGCGCGGTCGAAGTCCTGCGGCACCGCGTCGTAGCGGCGGGCCACCTGGCCCAGGATCAACAGGCCGTGCGGGTCGATCGCCAGGCCGGTGAGTGCGGCGCCCGCCTCGTAGCCGGTCGTGCCGGCGACCGGCCAGTGTGAGGGCAGGTCCTCGTCGGCGGCCAGGATCTTCTCGACCACGATCCACACGCTCGGCCCGGCGGCCTCGCGCAGGCGCTCCAGGTAGCCGACCGGGTCGGCCAGCCCGTCGACGTGGTCGATGCGCAGCCCGTCGAGCACTCCCTCGTGCAGGAGGCGCAGCACCAGCGCGTGGGTGGCCTGGAAGACCGCCGGCTCCTCGACCCGGATCGCGGCCAGGTCGTTGATGGAGAAGAACCGCCGGTAGTTCACGAGGCGGGCGCCTTCGTGCCAGTCGACCAGGCGGTAGTGCTGCATCTCCAGCAGCGAGTGCATGCGCCCCCAGGTGGAGCGGTCGCCCGGCGAGCCGCCCATCGCCGAGGGTCCGCCGGCCCGCTCCAGCGCCTGCAGGGCGGCGGCTGACAGCGGGAGGCGCTGCTCCCCCACCGCGACGCACGGCACGCCGCGGTGCCCGGCCAGCGTGATCGCGCCGGCGATGAGCGCGTCGCCGTACGGCAGGTCGAGCACCGGCAGGATCACCTTGCCGGTCGCGCCCGGCAGCGGCGGGTCCCAGTCGACGTCGAACCAGCGGCCGGCCTCGCCGGACTGGCCCTCGGCCAGCAGCTTCCACCACAACGGCGTGTCGGGGCTGGTGCCGACGTGGTTGGGCACGAGGTCGGCGATCAGCCCGAGGCCGTGGTCCCGGGCCGTGCGCGCCAGCGCGCGCAGGCCGTCCTCGCCTCCGAGCTCCGCGGAGATGCGGCTGTGGTCGGCGACGTCGTAGCCGTGGGTCGACCCGGGCCGCGCCTGCAGGACGGGCGAGAGGTAGAGGTGCGAGATCCCGAGCTCGGCGAGGTACGGCACCGCCTTGGCGGCGCCGGCGAAGTCGAGGTCGGGCCCGAGCTGCAGGCGGTAGGTGGCGCGGACCTCTCGGAGGTCCTCAGGCACGGGCAGCGTCCTCACGGCGCATGAGGACGAGCGCGTGGTGCTCGACCAGCCGGGTGGCGTCGGCCCCGAGGCGCTCGCTGCCCTCGGCCAGGTCGGGGCGTCCGGTGTCGAGCACGGTCGCCCAGCTCCGCCCGTAGGTGCGGTCGGGCAGCGTGAAGATCACCCCGTTGTCGGCCGCGTTGAGCAGCACGAGGAAGCTGTCGTCGCGCAGGGGGCGGCCGCGGTCGTCGGTGGACGCGATCGCCTCGCCGTTGAGGAAGAACCCCACCGCCCGGGCGAAGTCGGCGTTCCAGTCCTGCTCGGTCATGGGCTCCCCATCGGCGGTCAGCCAGTGCAGGTCAGCGTCCCCTGTGAAGAAGGTGCGCCGCCGCAGGACCGGGTGGCGCTGGCGGATCGCCGCGAGGCGGCACGTGAAGTCGACGAGCTCACGCTGTTCGGCCGTCCAGTCCCAGTCGTACCAGGACAGCGCGTTGTCCTGGCAGTAGGCGTTGTTGTTGCCCTGCTGCGTACGCCCGAACTCGTCCCCGCCCAGCAGCATCGGCACACCTTGGGAGATGAAGAGCGTGGCCAGCACGTTGCGCTGCTGGCGGGCGCGCAGCGCGTTGATCCCAAGGTCGTCGGTGGGGCCCTCGGCGCCGCAGTTCCAGGAGCGGTTGTGGTCCTCTCCGGACGTGCCGCCGTCGAGGTTCGCAGCGTTGTGCTTGCGCTCGTAGCTCACGAGGTCGCGCAGCGTGAAGCCGTCGTGGGCGGTGACGAAGTTGATCGAGGCGTAGGGCTGGCGGCCGTCGTCCTCGTAGAGGTCCGCGGACCCCGAGAGGCGCAGCGCCATCGGGCCGAGGCGACCGGCGCCGCGCCAGTAGTCGCGCACGGTGTCGCGGTACTGGCCGTTCCACTCCGTCCACAGCACGGGGAAGTTGCCGACCTGGTAGCCGCCCTCGCCGACGTCCCAGGGCTCGGCGATGAGCTTGACCTGGCTGATCACCGGGTCCTGCTGGATGACGTCGAAGAACGCGGCGAGGCGGTCGACGTCGTGCAGCTCGCGCGCCAGGGTCGAGGCCAGGTCGAAGCGGAACCCGTCGACGTGCATCTCGGTGACCCAGTAGCGCAGGCTGTCCATGATCAGCTGCAGCACGTGGGGGTTGCGCACGTTCAGCGAGTTGCCCGTGCCCGTGTAGTCGACGTAGCGGCTGGGGTCCTCGGGGCGCAGGCGGTAGTAGCTGACGTTGTCCAGGCCGCGGAAGTTGAGGGTCGGGCCCTTCTCGTCGGACTCGCCGGTGTGGTTGTAGACGACGTCGAGGATGACCTCGAGGCCCGCGGCGTGGAGGTCGGCGACCATCGCCTTGAACTCGTAGACCTGCGCGCCCAGGACGCCGCGTGCGGCGTAGCCCGCGTGCGGTGCCAGGAAGCCCAGCGTGTTGTAGCCCCAGTACTGGCGCAGGCCCTTCTCGTGCAGGAAGTGGTCGTGGATGAAGTGGTGCACGGGCTGCAGCTCGACGGCCGTGACCCCGAGGTCCACGAGGTAGTCGAGCACCACCGGGTCGGCCAGGCCCGCGTAGGTGCCGCGCAGCTCCTCCGCGACGGCGGGGTGGCGCTTCGTGAGTCCCTTGACGTGGGTCTCGTAGATGACGGTCTCGCTCCAGGGGCGCCGGGGAGGGTGGTCGTCGCGCCAGTCGAAGAACGGGTTGATCACCACGCTGCGCGGCACGTAGGGCGCGGAGTCGCGGTCGTCGCGCGCGGTGTGCGACTGGCCGAGGACGTGGCCGAAGCAGGCAGGGTCCCAGGTGACGTCGCCGTCGATGGCCTTGGCGTAGGGGTCCAACAGGAGCTTGCTGGCGTTGAAGCGATGGCCTCTGGCCGGTTCCCACGGGCCGTGGACGCGGAAGCCGTAGCGCTGGCCGGGGCCGACGCCCAGCAGGTAGCCGTGCCAGACGAACCCGGTGCACTCCTTGAGCTCGACGCGCTGCTCGTCGCCCTCCGCGGAGAGGCAGAGCTCGACGGCCTCGGCGTGCTCGCTGAAGACCGCGAAGCTCGTGCCCCGCCCGTCCCAGGTGGCGCCCAGCGGGTAGGGCCTGCCGGGCCACAGGGCCGGGGTGGGCACGGCGTCGCGGGCGCTCCGGGTGGGGCCGCTACGCTCGCTCTCGCTCGTGGACACCGACTCCTCCACCCCCTCCGCGGGGTCGTTGCGGCTGCACTCGTGGCGGGACCCGGCCGTCCTGGCGGTGACCGCCCTGTCGGTGTTCTCCGGGTTCGGCCAGTTTGCCGCGACCGCCGCGCTGCCCGACGTCGCCCGCGGGTTCGGGCAGCCGATCACGGGCTCTGGCGCGTCGATCGCGGCGCAGATCGGGTTGTCGGGGACGGTGCTGGGCCTCGGGCTCGCGCTGATCCGTCTGGCTTCGCTGGCGGCGCTTCCGCTGACCCGACTGGCCGACCAGTACCAGCGGCGGACCGTGCTGCTGGCCTGCAGCGCCGGCGGGCTGGCGCTGACGGCGCTGGCGGCGCTGTCGCCGGGGTTCTGGTGGTTCGTGGCGGTCTTCGCGCTGGGACGGCCGCTGCTCTCGGCGACGAACGCGCTGTCGGGAGTGGTCGCGGCCGAGGAGACGCGGGCCTCCAGCCGTGCGGCAGCGATCGCGCTGGTGACCGCCGGCTATGCGACCGGCGCGGGGACCCCGGTGGTGCTGCGGGCCGTCACCGGCATCGGCTTCCGGGTGCTGTTCGGGCTGGCGGCCGTGCTGCTGCTGGCCGTGCCGCTGGTCGGGCGGCGCCTGGAGGAGCCGGAGCGTCACCGGCTGGTGGCGGTGGCCGTGCGCCGCCGCGCCGTGCTGGGGCACGTGCCGCGGGAGCTGCGGCCCCGGCTGTGGCTGCTCGGCGGGCTGACGTTCGCGATCGGCTTCGTGGCCGGTCCGGTCAACACCTACCTGCTCGTCTACGCCGAGAACGTCGTGGGACTGCCGGCATCGGTCTTCGCCTACGTGATCCCGGCCGCCGCGGTGATCGGGCTGGGTGGGCTGTTCGCCGGACGCGCCCTGGCCGACCGGGTGGGACGGCGGCGGACGTGCGCGGTGACGATGGGGGGCGTCGCGCTGTGCGGGCTGGCCACCTACAGCCTGGGTGCCGTCGGGGCCATCGCCGGCTATCTCGGGTCGATCCTCATCGCCTCGATGTACGCCCCTTCGGCGGGCGCGATGCACAGCGAGCTCTTCCCGACCTCGGTCCGCGCCACCAGCGCCGGGTGGCTGACGGTGGCGGCCACGATCGGGGCGGTCGGGGGGCTGCTGATCTTCGGGGTGCTCGCCGACGCCTTGGGCGGCTTCGGGTACGCGGCCGCGCTGGTCACGATCCCGGTGGCGCTGTCGTCCGCCGCGTACCTGCGCCTGCCCGAGACCGCCGGGCTGGAGCTGGAGCAGTCGGCGCCGGAGATCGTGCAGGGCCTCGCATGACGGGCGCGTGCGACCTGGGAGCCCGCGCGAACGCACGGGCGCAGTCCGGCGTCCCACGGCCGTGACTCGATTCCTGGTGCTCCTCGCCGCGCTGTCGTTGCTGCTCACCGGCTGTGCCGGCAACGCCGGCGCGCCCTCGTCCCCGTCCACGCTGCCGACCAGCCTTGCGCTGCCGACGTCGCTGCCCACCGCGTCCGCGGATCCCGCCCCGACGGACGATCCGACCGCGTCAGGGGGCGGCGGCGAGACGACCGACGCGCACCTGACGGTCGTGGACTCCACCGACGACGAGCAGGTGCGGCCCGAGTGGCCGCTTGACAGCCTGGGCGTGGTGATCGACGAGGAGGGGACGCGGTGCCTGTCGCTCACCGGCGACGAGCTGGCGCTCCTGGAGGACGAGAGCACCTTCGCGCTGGGCGCCGGGTACGTCGACGCGTCGCTGGTCTCGCCGTCGGGCCCCGGGTGCACCGAAGGGCTGACGACGGTCGACCTGGGGCTCGGCGGTGTGGTGCTGACGGCCGAGGAGTTCGGCGCCGACCAGGGCGGGACGCCGACCGTCGACGACGTGCTGGCCGCCGAGGCTGCCGTGGCAGCGGCGCTGCCGACGTCCGACGACGAGCGCGCGCCGCAGGTGGCAGAGCGCTACCCCGACGACTACGCGCGCCAGTACGCCGGCGTGGTGGTCGACGGGCGCGAGCTGCTGGCCATCAACGCTTTCTGCTACGTGTCCGACGCGTCGTGGCTGACCTCGTTCCAGGCGTTCATGGACGGCGGCGATTGCTTCTGGCAGGCGGAGGTCGACGTGGCGACGGGCGAGGTCGTGACGTTCTCGGTGAACGGCGAAGCGTGAGACGGGTCGCGGCGCTCGTCCTGGCGTGCGCGCTGTCGGCGTGCGCCGGCACGGCGGGCACCGCGGGCACCGCGGGCACCGCGGGCACCGACGCCTCGACGGAGTCGACCGTGCTGCCGACCGTCGCCGCCCCGGCATCGTCAGGCGGGACGATCGAAATGGACGGCGCGACCGCGCAGGCGACGCGGCCGGACGGCAGCGCGCCCGAGGAGCGTCTGGCGGCCGCACGCGAGGCCTGGGCTGCCGCGGAGCCCGCGACCTACACCTACGTCATCGAGTACTCCTGCTTCTGCCCGCAGGAGCTGCTGGGCCCCTACACGGTGACCGTGACCGACGGCGAGGTCTCCGCCGTCGAGCCGCCGCCGCCCAGCGCGACGACCGAGCCCGGCTCGTCGTTCGCGCCGACCACGATCGAGGGCCTGCACGACCGCATCGCCGAGGAGATCGCCACCGCCGACGAAGTCGAGGTGCGCTACGACGAGTCCGGCGTCCCGGTCAACGCGATGTTCGACCGCGTGCTGATGGCGATCGACGACGAGCTCAGCTTCTTCGTGACCTACCCCGCCTGACAGCGAGGGCAGGCCCGGGCTACCGGCCGTTCGCGGAGAAGTGCTGGTAGTCCTTGCTGTTGTCCCAGTCGCCGCCCCATGGCCAGCCGATCGCGGCGAAGGCGTCGACGACAGGGCCGGGGCGGACGATCATGCCGGGGCGGACGTCGCCGCGGTCGAGGTAGGGCCCCCCGCCTGGCGGCTCGAAGCTCGCGCCGCGGACGTAGGGGTTCTGGACGGGGTTGAGGTCGATCGCGGTGCCGTAGGCGTGCTGTGACCAGGTGGTGGTGCCGGCCACCGCGCGACAGTTGAAGGCCGACGTGTTGTTCGCGGCCATCGAGGCGTCGTCGTCGGCGCCGTAGGTGTCGACCAGCTCGACGCGCTGCAGGGCGAACGTCGCCGCGAAGAGGTCGCCGAACACCTGCAGGATCTGCTGCGCGGCGTCCGCGTGCACGACGAGGCGCCCGGGGTGGACCTGGCCGTCGAAGCCGAAGAAGGTGACGTCCAGCAGCGCCAGCTCGTCGAGCCCGACCGGGCAGCCGGGTCGCCACGAGACCCCGGTCATCGCGGCGCGGACGTCGCCTGGCAGCGGCTGCGCGGAGCCTTGGAACCCGGGGCGCGGCGTGCCGGCGAGCGCGGCCTGCGCCTCGGCGAGCGCGAAGTCGCCCACGGCTGCGGACCCGCCGATGACCGTGGCCGCCGGCGGCTGCGCCTGGCGCAGGTGTGCCTCGACCCCGTCGGTGAGCCGCGGCTGCGGCGTCGTCAGGACCGCAGCCCCCGTGTGCACGGCCAGCGGCCCGGCGGCCAGCGCGTCCGCGAACGTCTGACCCGCCGCGAGCAGCACGGGTCGCTCGGCCGGCGGCAGCGCCGACGCGATCGCGAGCGCCGTGGCGTACCGGTCGTCCCCCGCGATCCGCGTCACCGCGATCCCGCGCGCCTCCAGCTCCGCGACGACGCCGTCGGAGACCGCCGCCGTCCCCCCGACCACCGTCACCCGCTCCACCCCCTCCAGCGCCGCCGCCGTCGCATCCGGCAACCCGCCGGGCTCCGTCAGCAGCAACCCATCCCCCGCCGCGAGCAACGGCGCCGCGGCCAGCGCATCCGCATGACTCCGCCCGGACGCCACCACCGCATGCCCCCCGGCGCCTTGGCCCGCGAGCTCTGCTGCGGCGGCGGCGGTCGCGAAGCGGTCGGGACCGGCGACGCGGTAGGCGTTGCCCGTGAGGGCGGCGAGGTCGGCGACGACCGCGTCGGACACCGCGGACGCGCCGCCCAGGACGATCGCCTCTTCCGCCCCCAGCCGCGTCACCTCCTGCGCAACCGCGTCGGGAAGGCTGTCGCGTGGCGTGAGCAGCAGGGGTGCGTCGAACGGGCCGGCGAGGCTGGCGGCTGCCAGCCCGTCGGGGAAGTCCCCGGCGCTCGCCACCAGCACGGTCCCCGCCGCCTCCCACCCGGCGGCGCTCACGGCCACCGCGGTCCCCACCCGGTCCGCCCCGGCGACCCGCACCACCTGCGCCGCGCCGCGCCCGGCGGGCGACTGGCCCGGGTCCGGGTGCGTCGCAGCCACCCCGCCGAGGTCGCGGCCGGCCTCGCGGGTTGCCGGAGCCGGGCCGGGTGGCGGCGCAGCAGCAGACACGGCGCAGGCGGCGAGGAGCGCGGCCAGGGCCAGCAGCGCGGTCGGGCGGGTCATGCCGCGGCGGCGCAGGCGGCTCGGTAGTGCGGGATGAGACCCGACCATCCGGCCTGGTTGCGGGCGCGGCGCTCGGGACCGAGGGCGCCGAGGCGTTCCCAGCCGCGGTGCGAGATGCGCACGGTGGTCCCCGACGCCCCGCGCTCGAACGTGACCTCGACCTCGGTCGCGTCGGCGCGGTCGAAGCGCAGGTGCCAGAGGTACGCGAGGCGGTGCGGTCGCTCCCAGGCCAGGATCTCGCCCCAGTCGTGCTCGGATCCGTCGAAGGCGCGCTCGAAGATGCGGCCCCCGACGCGCGGCTCGAAGGTCACCGTGAGGCCCGGCGAGCCGCTGACGGAGTGACTGTGAGGCCACCACAGGGACGTGCGGTCCGTCCAGACAGCGAAGGCGTGCTCCGGCGAGCACGCGACGTCGAACTCCACCTCCAGCGGCTCGATCACCGGCCCTCCGGCGGCAGGTTCTCGGCCGCGATCGTGAAGCGCGCGGCGGTCTCGCCCCACACCCGCTCCAGATACGCGCGCACGGCGGCGATCCCCTCGTCGTGCAGTCGGTAGAGGCGACGGGTGCCCTCGGGCCGGTCGGCCACGAGGCCAGCCTCCTTCAGCAGGCGCAGATGACGCGAGACGGCCGGGCGTGAGATCGGCAGCGCGTCGGCCAGCTCGCGGACCGAACGGTCGCCGCCCCCCAGCAGCTCCACGATCGCGCGCCGCTGCGGGTCGCCGAGCGCCCCGAACGGGTCACCGGGGAGCGGCTCCGACGCCATGGCCACCACCGTAACGCGCAGGTTACCGCCCGGCGCGCCAAGGCCAGCAAACGGGAGGAGCCAATCAGCCTGAGGTGTCTTCGACCAGGACGGGGGTGGGCGCCCCACGCAGGAAGAACAGCGCGAGGCCGGCCCACACCACGAAGCACAGCACGGCGCTGACCGGTGCCAGCGCGCAGGACAGCCCGTAGAGCACCGGACCGGCGAGGTAGCCCCGGCTGAGCTGGCGCACGACCTGCGGGTCCAGCTTCGGCAGGAGCAGGCCGCGGACGCGGACGTAGTGCCAGAGCAGGTTGAAGCCCACCGCGATGGCGACCGACGTCCCGCCGTAGAGGAGCAGCGCCACGGTGAGGTCGTCGCGGGTCCCCTCGCGCAGCGCCTCGGCGAGCACCGCCGTCGGGAACGGCAGGAAGCTGATCACGCCGAGCAGCAGCAGGTTGACGAACAGCAGTCCCTGGTCCGCCCTCGCGATCAAGCGGAAGATCCCGTGGTGGCTCGCCCACATGATCCCGATCACGAGGAACGACAGCGCGTAGGCCGCGTAGGACGGTGC
Source organism: Euzebyaceae bacterium (assembly GCA_963829805.1). Lineage (GTDB taxonomy): Bacteria > Actinomycetota > Nitriliruptoria > Euzebyales > Egibacteraceae > CAWHJR01. The sequence goes on along the minus strand of CAWHJR010000002.1, from coordinate 3,016,665 downwards.
GAGCTCGCCGAGCGCCTCCGCCAGCCGCCCTGAGATGTCCTGCGGCAAGCGGATCTCCAGCACCAGAAGCGTCACCGCGATCGCCAGCACGCCGTCGCTGAACGCCTCCAGCCGTGTGGTCTCCCAGTCGCTCATGCCGCCCCATTCTCGGCGTCGCCCGCCGCCCCCCAGCGGGCGTACGCTCGCCAGGCGATGCTGCGGGAGCTGGGTGATGGGCGTGTCGAGCTGGCGGGCGACGGCGGGCGCGTGCTGGCGCGCGCGCAGCTGGTGCGCGGGCGGGACCCGGTCTGGGCCGAGAACCTGGAGCGGCCCGAGGGCGTCGGTCCGGGCGAGGCCGCCGCTCAGGTCGTGGTCGACCTGCGCGGGTGCCGCGCCGCGACGGCCGACGAGGAGCTGGCCGCCGCGCTCGCGGCCGCCGGGGCACAGCCCGTCCGCCACGCGCACGTCATGGTCGCGCCGACCGGGTCGGGCGGCCAGGGTCCACGCCTCGCCTTCACCGACGGCGCCGTCGCCGGGTGGGACGCCGCACAGGACGACCGGGCCGAGGCGCTCGCCCCGGCCCGGCTCGCGGCGTACCCGCCGGGCCACCCCGACCGCGCGGCCGACTCGCTGGCCGCGGCCGTCGGCGACCTCCGCGCGATCATCGCCGGCCAGGTGACCGGGCCCTTGCGTCACGACCTCTCCGCCGTCCTGGTCGGTGGCGACGGCCGTCTGCAGGGCGGCGTCCTCGTGACCCAGACGCCCGAGGACCCGGTCTGGGGCCCCGGTCCGTGGATCACCGACCTCTTCGTCCACCCCGACTACGCCGGCCGCGGCTGGGGCTCAGCGCTCCTGCAGCAGGTCCTCCGCAGCGCCGCTCACGCCCGCGACCCGGAGGTCGCCCTCGCCGTCACCACCACCAACCCGGCTGTCCAGACCTACCGGCGCGCCGGCTTCACGGTCCTCCTCACGACCTGGGCCCTCCTCCTGCCCACCTGACGAGGTCAGGCTTCGCGGAGCACGGTGGCCAGCCCCCGAGCCACCTGGCGGCGGACAGCGGTGCCGGAGCGGCCTTGAGCCAGGGCAGCGGGGTGGTTCAGGGATTGGATGAGGACGACGGCGGCGACGGCGCGCGGGCGGGGCGACGTCGCCGAGGCGAGGTTGGCGGCGGCCGCGCGGCGCAGGAAGGTCACCAGGTCGGCGACCGCGCGGTCGTGGCGCGTGCGGTAGACGTCACGGAGCCGCGCGTCGGACGGGAGGGCGGCCAGCGCAGCCCGTATCGCCGCGTGGTGTCGCCGGTATCCGCGGGCGACCACGTCGACGACCGCGGTCGCGCAGCCGTCGATGCCGCGATCCAGGAGCCGCGCGGGGCTCAAGGCCGCCGCCACCGCGGTGATCACGTCGTCCAGCGCGGCGGCGAAGAGCGCCGCCAGCAGCGCCCCGCGGTCCTCGAAGTAGCGGTAGAAGGTGCCGACCGCGACGCCGGCCTCGGCGGCGATCGCGGTGGACGTCGCGGCGTCGGGTCCTTCGGCCTCCAGCAGGCGCGCACCAGCGGCGAGCAGGGCAGCCCGCGTGCGCTCCGACTTGAGTGAAGGATTCTTCAGTTCTGGCACTCCACTAGTGAAGCATCCTGCGTTACGCTGCGCAGCCATGCGGAGCGCGCAGCTCATCGGCCAGCTCCTGCCGACGCGCGTGGACCCTCGCAGCGAGGCCTACCGCGCGAACCGCGAGGGGATGCTGGCGCTGCTCTCGCAGCTGGAGTCGGCGCTCGCCGAGTCGCGGTCGGGCGGCGGCGAGCGCTACGTCCAGCGCCACCGCGATCGCGGCCGCCTGCTCCCCCGTGAGCGGGTCGAGCTGCTCCTCGACGACGGCGCCCACTTCCTCGAGCTCTCCAGCCTCACCGCGTACGGCACCGAGTACCACGTGGGCGGGTCCGGCGTCACCGGCGTCGGCGTCGTCAGCGGGACCGAGTGCGTGATCCAGGCCTCCGACCCGACCGTGAAGGGCGGCGCGACCAATCCCTACGGGCTGCTGCGGACGCTGCGCGGCATGGAGATCGCGCGCACCAACCGGCTCCCGCTCCTCACGCTGACGGAGTCCGCGGGGGCCGACCTGCCTCGCCAGGCCGAGATCTTCGTGCCCGGCGGCCAGTCGTTCCGCAACCTGACGCAGCTTTCCGCGGCGGGGATCCCGACGATCGCGCTGGTGTTCGGACCCTCGACGGCCGGCGGCGCCTACGTGCCCGGCATGAGCGATTACGCGGTGCTCGTCAAGGGTCAGGCGCGCGTCTACCTCGGCGGGCCGCCCCTGGTGAAGATGGCGATCGGCGAGGACGCCGACGAGGAGTCCCTCGGCGGCGCCGAGATGCACGCCGGCACCTCCGGCGTCGCCGACTACCTCGCCGAGGACGAGCACGACGCCCTGCGCATCGGCCGCGCGATCGTCGCCCACCTGCAGTGGCGCAAGCAGGGGCCAGGCCCGACCCTGCCGCCCGACGACCCGCTCCACGACCCCGAGGACCTGCTGGGCATCGGCAGCGTCGACGTTCGGGTCCCGTTCGACGTGCGCGAGGTGCTGGCGCGGATCCTCGACGGCAGCCGCTTCGAGGAGTTCAAGCCGCGCTACGGCCGCCAGCTCGTGACCGGCTGGGGATCGCTGCACGGCTTCCCGATCGGCGTGCTCGGCAACAACGGCGTGCTCTTCTCCGAGGAGGCCCACAAGGGCGCGCAGTTCATCCAGCTCTGCAACCAGACCGCCACGCCCCTGCTCTTCTGCCAGAACATCACGGGCTTCATGGTCGGCACCGCCTACGAGCAGGGCGGGATCATCAAGGACGGCGCCAAGCTCATCAACGCCGTGGCCAACTCCGGCGTGCCGCACCTCACGCTGATGATCGGCGCGTCGTACGGCGCGGGGAACTACGGGATGTGCGGCCGCGCGTACAACCCGCGCTTCCTGTTCACCTGGCCCAACCACCGCATCGCGGTCATGGGACCCCAGCAGCTCGCCGGCGTGCTGCGCATCGTCGCCGAGGAGAGCGCGCGCAAGCGCGGCCAGGACGTCGACACCGCCGATTTCAAGGCCACCGCCGACGAGCTCCAGCACCAGTTCGAGGTGACGATCGAGGGCCAGTCGACCGCCTTCTACGCGACCGCCCGCCTCTGGGACGACGGCGTCATCGACCCGCGCGACACGCGCACGGTCCTGGGGATCGCGCTCTCGGCGGTCCACTCCGCCCCGGTCGCCGGCACCACCGGCTACGGCGTGTTCCGGATGTGACGAACGTGCGGCGCCTGCTGATCGCCAACCGCGGCGAGATCGCCGTGCGCATCGCGCGGACCGCGCGGGAGATGGGGATCGCAACGGTCGCGGTCTTCAGCGCACCCGACCGTGATGCCCTGCACGTGAACGCGTGCGACGAGGCCGTGGCCCTCGGCGGAACGAGCGCGGCGGAGTCCTACCTCGACGTCGGCAAGCTGCTGGACGCCGCGGCGCTGGCCGGCGCCGACGCCGTGCACCCGGGCTACGGGTTCCTCTCGGAGCGCGCCGACTTCGCGCGGGCGGTCGTGGACGCGGGCCTGGCCTGGGTGGGACCGCCGCCCGAAGCGATCGCCGCCATGGGCGACAAGCTGCGCGCGAAGGCGCTGATGGCGGACGCCGGCGTGCCGGTCCTGGCGTCGACCACCGACCCCGCCGCGGCCGAGGCCGTCGGCTACCCGCTGATGGTCAAGGCCGCCGCCGGAGGCGGTGGCAAGGGCATGCGCGTCGTGGCGCGACCCGCCGACCTGGAGGAGGCGGTCGCGGCCGCCCGCCGCGAGGCCGCTGCCGCGTTCGGCGACGGCACCGTCTTCCTCGAGCGCTACGTCGCGCGGCCTCGGCACCTGGAGGTCCAGGTCCTCGCGGACGCGCACGGCACCGTCGTGCACCTGGGCGAGCGCGAGTGCTCCGTGCAGCGCCGCCACCAGAAGGTGATCGAGGAGTCGCCGTCACCCCTGCTCGACGCCGAGCGACGCCAGCGGCTGTGCGCCGCCGCGGTCGCCGCGGCCACGGCGATCGGCTACGTGAGCGCCGGCACCGTCGAGTTCGTCGCCGACCAGGCCGGTGTGTTCGCGTTCCTCGAGGTCAACACCCGGCTCCAGGTCGAGCACCCCGTGACGGAGGAGGCCTGGCGCCTGCGCGACGGCACCGGCCTCGATCTCGTGCGCCTGCAGCTGCTGATCGCCGACGGGGCCGCTCTGCCCTTCACCCAGAGCGACGTCGTGCCGGCCGGCCACGCGATCGAGGCCCGCCTCTACGCCGAGGATCCGGCCCGTGGCTTCCTGCCCCAGGCCGGCCGCGTCGCGGTCTTCGCCGTCCCCGACTGGCCCGGGGTCCGTGTCGATGCCGGCGTCCGCGGGGGCAGCGAGGTCACCCCTCACTACGACCCGATGATCGCCAAGGTCATCGCCTCCGCTCCGACCCGGCCCGAGGCGACCCGCCTGCTCGCGCGGGCGCTGGAATCCACCAGGCTGCACGGCCTGCCGACGAACCGCGACGCCCTCGTCACCCTGCTGCGGACACCCGCCTTCGCCGCCGGCGAGCTGTCCACCGACTTCATCGCCGAGCACCTCCCACCGGGCCCGCCGCCCCGCGACGCGTTCGCCGACACCGTGCACGCGACCGCCGCCGCCCTGGCCGGCCTGCGCGCGGCCCGCGCCGCCTCGCCCCTCCTGCCCGCCATCCCCACCAGCTGGCGCAACAACCCTGCGCAGCCCGTGGAGGCGGCGTTCACCGCCGTCGACGGCACCGCGGTCACGGTCCACCTCGTCCCCGGCCCCGGCCGCCGCTCCGCGACCGACGACACCTCCTGGTCCGTCGACGCCCAGATCGGCGTCGAGGTCGTCGGGTGGGACGGGGACGTGCAGGACGGGTCGGTCGACCTCGTGGTCGGTGGGCGGCGGCTCTCGGTCGCGTTCGTCGGGGAGGAGGCCGCAGGCGGGACGACCTGGTACCTGGACTCCGCGCTGGGGCACGCAGCCCTGCGGCGCCGGCCCCGCTTCCCCGACGCGGAGGTCGCGTCCGTCCCCGGGAGCCTCGTCGCGCCGATGCCGGGGACCGTCCTGAGTGTCGCGGTCAAGGAGGGCGCCGCGGTCGCACAGGGCGACCTGCTCCTCGTCCTCGAGGCGATGAAGATGGAGCACCGCGTGACCGCTCCGCACGACGGGACCGTGAGCGCGCTGCCGGTCACCCCCGGCGCGCGCGTCGACGCGGGCGCCACGCTGGTGGTGGTCGACCCCGGGTCGCGGGACTGACCCGGCCGATCAGGAATCAAGAAGCGCGGATCTCCCAGCCGCCCGTAGCGTGAGGGCCATGGACACAACAACCTCCGCGCTGCACGTCGCCGACAGCCACGACCTGATCCGCGTGCAGGGCGCGCGCGTGAACAACCTCAAGGACCTCAGCGTCGCGATCCCGAAGCGCCGGCTGACGGTGTTCACCGGGGTCTCGGGCTCCGGCAAGAGCTCCCTGGTGTTCGCCACGATCGCCGCGGAGTCGCAGCGGCTGATCAACGAGACCTACAGCGCGTTCGTCCAGGGCTTCATGCCGACGCTCTCGCGGCCGGAGGTCGACCTGCTCGACGGCCTCACGACCGCGATCATCGTCGACCAGGAGCGGATGGGCGCCAACCCCCGCTCCACGGTCGGCACCGCCACCGACGCCAACGCGATGCTCCGGGTGCTGTACAGCAGGCTGGGGTCGCCGCACATCGGCCCTCCGACTGCCTACTCGTTCAACGTCCCGGCGCGCAAGGCGAGCGGGGCGATGACCGTCGACAAGGGCAAGGGGGAGCGGATCGTGGTGCGTGACGCCGTCTACCACGGCGGCATGTGCCCCCGATGCGAGGGGCGGGGCGCGGTCACCGACTTCGACCTGTCTGCGCTGTACGACGACGCGAAGTCGCTCAACGAGGGCGCGCTGACGATCCCCGGCTACAGCATGGAGGGCTGGTACGGCCGCATCTTCCGCGGCTGCGGCTTCTTCGACCCGGACAAGCCGATCAGCAAGTACACCAAGAAGGAGCTGCACGACCTGCTCCACAAGGAGCCGACCAAGATCAAGATCGAGGGGATCAACCTCACGTACCAGGGGCTGATCCCGCAGATCCAGAAGTCCTTCCTGTCCAAGGACGTCGACGCCATGCAGCCGCACGTCCGCGCGTTCGTCGAGCGCGCCGTGACGTTCACCGCCTGCCCAGACTGCGGCGGCACCCGCCTCAACGAGGCGGCTCGGACGTCCAAGATCAAGGGGATCAACATCGCCGACGCCTGCGCCATGCAGATCAGCGACCTTGCGGACTGGGTCCGTGGCCTCGAGGAGCCGTCGGTGGCCCCACTGCTGGCCGGGCTGCAGCACCTCTTCGACGGCTTCGACGAGATCGGGCTCGGCTACCTCTCGCTCGACCGGCCGACGGGCACCCTGTCGGGCGGCGAGGCGCAGCGCACGAGGATGATCCGCCACCTCGGCTCCTCGCTCACCGACGTCACCTACGTCTTCGACGAGCCCACCATCGGCCTTCACCCCCACGACATCCAGCGCATGAACGACCTGCTGCTGCGGCTCCGGGACAAGGGCAACACGGTGCTGGTCGTGGAGCACAAGCCGGAGGTGATGGCGATCGCCGACCACGTCGTGGACCTCGGCCCCGGCGCGGGCACCGCCGGTGGCGAGGTGGTGTTCGAAGGCACCCTCGACGGGCTGCGGGCCACCGACACCATCACCGGCCGCCACCTCGACGACCGGGCCTCGCTCAAGCCGGCAGTGCGCACAGCCACCGGTGCGTTCGAGATCCGCGGCGCCAGCCTCCACAACCTGCGCGACGTCGACGTCGACGTCCCACTCGGGGTGCTCTGCGTGGTCACCGGCGTGGCGGGCTCCGGCAAGAGCTCGCTGATCCACGGCTCGATGGCCGGTCGGGAAGGCGTCGTGGCGATCGACCAGGCCGCAATCCGCGGCTCTCGCCGGAGCAACCCCGCCACCTACACCGGGCTGCTCGACCCCATCCGCAAGGCGTTCGCGAAGGCCAACGGCGTCAAGCCGGCGCTGTTCTCCGCCAACTCCGAGGGCGCCTGCCCCGCCTGCAACGGCGCCGGCGTCATCTACACCGAGCTGGGGTTCATGGAGACCATCGCCACGACCTGCGAGGAGTGCGAGGGCAAGCGCTTCCAGGCGGCGGTGCTCGACTACCGCCTCGGCGGGCGCGACATCAGCGAGGTCCTCGCGATGCCGGTGGACGAGGCCGAGGAGTTCTTCGGTACGGGCGAGGCGCGCACGCCGGCCGCTCACGCGATCCTGGGCCGGCTCGGCGGCGTCGGGCTCGGCTACGTCAGCCTCGGCCAGCCGCTCACCACGCTGTCCGGCGGCGAGCGGCAGCGGCTCAAGCTGGCCACGCACATGGCGGAGAAGGGCGGCGTCTACATCCTCGACGAGCCCACGGCCGGCCTGCACCTCGCCGACGTCGAGCAGCTGCTCGGCCTGCTCGACCGGCTCGTGGACTCCGGCAAGTCGGTGATCGTCATCGAGCACCACCAGGCGGTCATGGCGCACGCCGACTGGATCATCGACCTCGGTCCCGGCGCCGGCCACGACGGCGGTCTGGTCGTCTTCGAGGGCACACCCGCCGACCTCGTCGCCGGCCGCTCCACCCTCACCGGCGAGCACCTCGCAGCCTACGTCGGCGCCTGAGCGCGAAGGATTCAAAGGTGATAGTCTCATTACGTAATGGATCCCCTACACGACGATGACGACCTCGTCTGGCGGGCGCTCGCGCACCCGCTGCGGCGGGCCATCCTCGACGTCCTGCGCCGCGGACCGGCGGCGACGGGGGAGGTCACCGAGGCGCTGAGCCAGGATCGCCACGTCCTGCTGCAGCACCTCGCCGTCCTGCGCGCGGCCGGCCTGGTGATCACCGAGCCCCGCGGCCGGCGGCGCATCAACCACCTCAACCCGGTCCCGATCCAGCGCATCCACCAGCGCTGGGTCTCGCAGTACGAGGAGCAGTGGCTGGCTGCCCTCGTCGGGCTCAAGGCGACCGTCGAACACCGACCCCGACAGGAGGACCTCGACGTTGGCTGAGGACCGCGAACTGCTCCACCGCATCGAGGTCGCCGCCCCGATCGAGGCGGTCTGGGCGGAGCTCACCCGCATGGACGCCAAGCAGCGGGCGATGATGGACACCGTCCTGCGCTCGACGCTGCAGCCGGGCGCGCCGCTCAGCTACGCGTCGCCCGACGGCAAGCGGGTCTTCATCGTCGGACGGGTGATGGAGGTCGACCCGCCCCGCCGCCTCGTCCACAGCCAGCGGCTCACGACGCGCGACGACCCCTTCACGGTCGTCACCTGGGACCTGGAGCCGATCGGCGGCGGCACCCGCGTCACGCTGCGCCACAGCGGCTGGCCCGCCGACACGCCCAAGCTCGACCAGGTCGACGGCACCTGGGCGATGATCCTTCCCGAGCTCAAGCGCCTGCTCGAGGCCGGCAGCATCAGCACCAAGCTCAAGCTGCAGTACGCGCTGTACCGCGCCTTCATGTGGGCCATGCCGAAGACGACCCGCCCCGAGAACGTCGCCGAGGCTCCCAAGGTGGACCTGTCGTGAGTGATCCCGACGCCGCGGCCGCCACGATGCTGGCGAACCTGCCGGCCAAGACCGGCCGCACCATGGAGGAGTGGTTCGCGGTGCTGGAGCCGCTCGGGCTGCAGCGCCACGGCCAGGTCCTCGCGCACCTGAAGCAGGAGCACGGGGTCGGCCACGGGTTCGCCAACCTCATCGCGCTGAAGTTCCTGTCGCGGACGGTTCCGGAGGCCTCCAGCGGCGACCTGGTCGAGGCCCAGTACGCCGGCCCCAAGGCCGCGCTGCGACCGATCTACGAGGCGATCCTCGCGGCCGTCACGACGTTCGGCGACGACGTCGAGGTCGCACCCAAGAAGGCCGGCGTGTCATTGCGTCGCTCCAAGCAGTTCGCCCTGGTCGAGCCGAAGACCAGGACCCGGGTCGACCTCGGCCTCAACCTCAAGGGCGAGCCAGGCACCGCGCGCCTGCGCGTGACCGGCGGCATGTGCACCCACTCGGTCGCGCTGGGGACCGCTGCCGAGGTCGACGACGAGCTCATCGCGCTCCTGCGCCAGGCCTACGAGCGGGCCTGATCTGCCTGCCGCTCCGGCAGCGCGGGCGGTCGGGCGGCACTAGGGTCGCGGCATGGATCTGGGACTGCGCGGGCGGGTGGCGGCGGTGGCGGGAGGGAGCAGCGGGTTGGGGCTCGCGGTCGCGCGGGCACTGGCCGCGGAGGGGTGCCACGTCGCGCTGGCATCGCGCTCCGAGGAGCGCCTCGCCGAAGCGCGCGACGCGGTGCTGCAGCGCGGCAACGGTGGCGAGGTGGTCACGGCCGCCCTCGACGTGCGCGACGCGGGGGCGGTGCGTGCCTGGATCGACGGGGTCGCCGAGCGGTTCGGCGCACTCCACGTGGTGCTCGCCAACGGCGGCGGGCCGCCCGCCGGCACCGCCACCGCGCACGACCTCGAGGCCTACCGCGACGCGCTGGCGCTCACGCTGCTCCCCCAGATCGCGATGGCGCAGGCCGCGCTGCCCCATCTGCGCGCCGCCGGCTGGGGCCGGCTGCTCTTCCTCACCTCCTACACCGTCCGCCAGCCGGTCCCGAACCTCGCGCTGTCCAACGTGTCGCGCGTCGGGGTCGTCGGCTACGTGAAGTCGCTGGTCGAGGACCTCGCCGGGGAGCCGATCACCGCCAACGTGCTCGCGCCCGGCTGGCACCTGACCGACCGCCTCGGGCACGTGCTCGGCGACGACGTCGAGGCCGAGCTCGCCGCCATCGCGCAGACCATCCCGCTGCGCCGCATCGGCGACCCGGCGGACTTCGGCGCGATCGCCGCGTTCCTGGCGTCGGAGCAGGCCGGCTTCATCACCGGCGCCGTCATCCCCATCGACGGGGGCCAGGTGCGCAACCTGCTGTAGGACGAGGGTTGCGCGGGCCCGACCTGCGACTGACCGAATGCGCTCAGGCGGGGTACAGCGCCGCGATGTCCTCGGCGTAGCGCTCCGCGATCGGCTTGCGGCGGATCTTCAGGGTCGGGGTGATCGTGCCGGCCTCGACGCTGAGGTCCTCGGGCAGGATCGTGAAGCGCTTGACCTGCTCGGGGCCCGACAGCTCGGTGTTGACCTCCTGCACGTGGTTGTCGACGAGCTGGACGATGTCGGGGTGCTGTGAGAGCTCGGCGAAGCTCCCGAAGGCGATCGACTTCTGCTCCGCGAACTGGCGCACGGACTGCTCGTCCAGCGTGATGAGCGCGGTGACGTAGCGCCGCCCGTCACCGATCACCACGGCCTGGCTGACCCACGGGTTGAACTTCAGCTTCTGCTCGATCACCTGTGGCGCGATGTTCTTGCCCGACGCCGTGATGATGATCTCCTTCTTGCGGTCGGTGATCCGCAGGAAGCCGTCCTCGTCGATCGTGCCGATGTCGCCGGAGTGCATCCAGCCGTCGGCGTCGATGAGCTCCGCGGTGGCCTCGGGGTTCTTGTAATAGCCCATGCAGACGTTGGGGCCGCGATAGAGGATCTCGCCGTCGTCGAGCAGCCGGATCTCGCCGCCGTCGATCGCATAGCCGACCGTGCCGAGGCGCCAGCGGTCCAGCCGGTTGATCGTCGACGGGCCGTGGTCCTCGGTCTGGCCGTAGACCTCGATGAGGCGCACGCCCATCGCGTTGAAGAACTCCAGCAGCTCCAGCGCGATCGGCGCGGCGCCGCAGATGAGCATCCTGATCTGGTCGTAGCCGAGCGCCGCCCGTGCCATCGCGAAGAGCTGGCCGTCCGCACCCTTCCACGCGGCCTCGAGGTGCTCCGGCAACGACTGGCCCTGCTGGGCGAGGCGCACCCGCTGCACACCCAGCGCGATGGCCTGCTCGGCCTTCGTGCGCTGCTCCTCGGGCAGCGAGGCGAGCAGCGCACGGATCCCGTCGTGCTGCTTCTCCAGCACGCGCGGCACGACGAACTGGATGGTCGGCTTGCAGGCGGGCAGGTCCTCGCGGAGCGTGTCGATGCCGCCGCCGAACCAGATCTCAAAACCCTGCTGGAGCTGCAGGTACTCGCTGGAGGTGCGCTCGGCGACATGCGAGAGCGGCAGGAACGACAGCTTGCGGTCGTCGAGCTCCGCTTCCAGCAGCGAGTCCAGCGACGCCAGCGTGAAGACCGCGTTGCGGTGCGAGAGCATCGTGCCCTTCGGCGGGCCGGTCGTGCCGGAGGTGTAGATCACCGAGAGGAGGTCCTCGTGCTGCGCGGCCAAGCGCCGCGCGTCGTACTCCTCGGGGTGCTGCTCGAGGTGCTCGCGCCCGCGTTCGAGCAGCGAATCCCATGCCAGGTAGAAGGTGTCGCCGTCGGTGCCCTCGCCGTTCATGACGACGCAGTGGCGCAGGTGCGGCAGGTCGGCGCGCACGGCCTCGACCTTGGCGCGCTGGACCTCGTCGGCGACCACCACGACCGCCGCGTCGGAGTGCTCGAGGATGTACTGCACCTGCGCCGGCGCCGAGGTCGGGTAGACCGGGCAGGTGACGATCCCGGCGTTGATCATCCCGAAGTCGGCGATGTGCCACTTCGGCGAGTTGCCGGCCATGATCGCGCCGAAGGAGCCGGGCTCGATCCCCAGCGCCATCATCCCGCCGGCGACCATGCGCACGTCGTCGGCGTACTCGGCGAAGGTGATCTCGCGCCAGGCTCCGTCGTCCTTGACCCGGAAGGCCACACGGTCGGCCCAGCGGGTGACAGCCTGCTCGAACAGCTCGGTGATCGTGGGTGCGGCGGGGGTGAGCGTCTCCGGCATGCGCCGGATCCTAGGCCGCGGCCTCCTGCGCTGCGCTGCTCCGCGCGGGTCCGCGCGCTAGCCCGTGGTGATCGCGGTGAGGAGCTTGTCGAGGGCCGCGCCGATCACCGGCCAGGTCCAGCTCTCCTCCACGAAACGGCGGCCGTGGGCGCCCATCGCGCGAGCGCGTTCCGGATCGCCCAGCAGGCCCGCGACCGCCGCCGCGACCGCCGCCGGGTTGCGCCCGTCGACGACCAGGCCGGTCTCCTCGCGGATCACCGTCTCGGGCGCGCCGCCGCTGTCGCCGGCGATCACCGGCACGCCGCAGGCCTGCGCCTCGAGGTAGACGATGCCAAGGCCCTCGACGTCCATGCCCGCCCAGCGGGTGCGGCACGGCATCGCGAAGACGTCGCCCGCGCCGAAGTGGGCCGGGAGGTCGCGCCAGGCCACCTCACCGGTGAACGTGACCGAGCGCTCCAGGCCGAGGGCAGCCACCCGCTTGCGCAGCCGCTCCAGCAGCGCCCCGGTCCCGACGATCAGCAGGTGGGCTCCCGGCACCGCGGACCGCACCCGGTCCCATGACTCGACCAGCACGTCCTGGCCCTTGCGTGCGACCAGTCGGCTGACGCACACGGCCACCGGCTGGTCGGGCGCGATGCCGTGGCGGGCGCGGACGCCGGCGCCGGCCTCGCGCGCGGCGGGGGTGAACACGTCGGCATCGACGCCCGCGGGCAGGAGCTCGCAGCGCGCGTGCTCGGAGAAGATCGGGGTCAGCGCACCCGAGGTGAAGCGCGACAGCACCGTGACGGCGTCGTTGGCCCTCGCCACCCGCGTCATGAGCCGTGCGAGGCCGAAGCGGATCATCCCCGCCTCGCGCCCGTAGGAGAACGCGACCGTGGGCCGGTCGACGAAACGCCCCATCTCCCCGAGCGGCCAGGCGGCCCCGAAGAGCACCACGTCGGCGCCGTGCTCCCCCGCGACGCGCGCGATGCGCCGGGCCAGCTGCGGCGAGGGCAGCATCGGCCGCCGACCCACGCGGTCGACGCGGTAGGCGAGCTGCGCGTCGTGCGCGCGGTCGCCGGGCCACGGGCTGGCCAGGACGCGCACGCTGTCGGGGTCGCGCGTCCCCAGCAGGTGGGCGAGGTACTGCTCGATGCCCCCTGCCCGCGGCGGGAGGTCGTTGGTCACCCACAGCGTCCGAACCATCGCCCCACCAGCGTAGGGCCAGGGCGTCGGTGCACCCGTCACGTGCGGTACGCCGTCCGGCCACGTGCCGTCAGGGCCAGCGCTCGGCCATGGTGAGCCTCTCGCGGGGCGTGGGGTGCGTGCCGGCCAGCGCGATCACCCACCGCGGCGGGTCCGGGTCGCCGAGGTTGGACCGCGTCAGCTCCTCGATCGCGGACGCGAACGTCGCGGGGTCGCGCGTGACGTCGAGGGCGAAGCGGTCGGCTCCGGCCTCCGCCCGCCGACTCGTCCAGGTCGCGACCGGTGCGCCGACCAGCGTGAGCAGGGCCAGGAGCGCGAGCACCGCCGGCACGCTCCCCGCGGCCGCCGCGCCCGGGCGGCGCCGCACGGCGAGCGCGACCACGTAGCACGACAGCACGGCGCCTGCGCCGCCCAGGAGGGCGCCGCGGGCGACGTCGTCGTGGCGGCGGTGGCCCAGCTCGTGGGCCAGGACGGCGCCGATCTCGCGGGGACTGCGCTGCGCGAGCAGCGTGTCGTAGAGCACCACGCGGCGCGTGCCGCCCAGGCCCGACACGTACGCGTTCGCCCGGGTCGTGCGCCGGGAGGCGTCGGCGACCAGGATCGCGTCGACCTCCTCCCCCGCCGCGGCCAGGACGCGCTCGACCTCCGCGCGCACCGTGCCCTCGGGCAGCGGCGTGAAGCGGAAGCTGAGCGGCTCCAGCACCAGGGGTGCCGCGAACGCGAGCACGGCCACCGTGACCGCGCCGAACAGCCCCAGCACGGGCGGCCACGCACGCGGGAGGCGCCCGGCCACCCACCACGCAACCCCGGCACCCGCCGTGAGCAGCAGCAGCCCCGGCCCGACCGACACAGCCCAGTCCCGCAGCCAGCCGAGGAGGCTCTGCGTCGACAGCCCATGGGCCCGCTCGTGCACGAACCCCGCCCACGAGTCCAGCGGCAGCACGACCAGCACCGTCACCAGCCCCACCGCCAGCGCCACCCGCGCCGCCGCCCGCCCGCGGTGCCCCCGTGATGCGGACCCACCGGCTGCACGCTGCACGAGGCGCCGGCCCCAGGCGGTCACCGCGAAGACGAGCGGAACAGCGATCAGCAGCACCTGCCGGGCGAGGACGACCACGCGCAGCGGTCCGCGGTAGTCGGCCACGAGGTCCAGGTACGCCGCGTCGAACCACGTCGACGTGGGCAGCGGCGCGCCCGGATCCGGCGCGAGCGGCCGCAGGACCTCGGCGGCGACCGCGGCGACCACGACCGCACCGGCGAGCACGTGCGCCCCGACCAGCCACCCCTTCTTCACCTAAAAGCCGCCGGATGGCCGGCCCAGGGGATGGTTGTTACGGGCCCGACGTGCGGCGCAGGGGCGGGATCGGGGCGCCGGGGGTACGCAGGCTGCGGGGTGGGCGCGACAGGGCGTCGTCGTCCGCGGCCTCGTCCTCGGCGGTCGGCTCGGCATGGCGGCCGGTCCGCGGGCGGGTCCAGCCCAGCTCGCCTGCCAGGTCGTTGCCCGGCTCCGTGCGGCCCGTCCCGGCGTCATAGCGCCACTCGGCCTCCTGCCACACGTCGCCGGCGCGGAAGCGCAGCGACACCGTCCAGCGGTTGGACTCGTCATGGCGCGAGGCGGTCCACGCGACCTGCTCGTCGTCGTCGGGGTCGACGCCGCGCTCGCGCAGCGCAAACCGCGTCGCGTTGCCGACGGACTCGCGGCTCTGGCCCAACCGCGACCGTGCCTGGAACGAGCCGTGCACCGCGGCGATCACCTGGTCCTGCTCGGCGGCGATCGGGCGGTACCAGCGGCGGATCCATTCGACGTCGGCGTCGGCCTGGCGGGCGACGGCCTCAACCGAGCGACCGGCGCGCAGCAGCCGCTGGATCTCGCGCGGCGTGAGCTTGCTCTGGCGCCGCAGCGCGTCGGGCACGACCCCGGCGGCGGCGGCGTGCAGCAGCGCGATCACGCCCTGCGCGCCCAGCACGTCGGGCTTGCCCGAACCGGCGGCGGCGCCGTCAGCCAGCTCGGCCAGGCGTCCCGGCCCCAGCGCCTCCAGGAGCCCCGCGGTGACCTCGGGCTCGGAGAGGTCGAGGATCTCGCCCAGCGTCGCCAGCAGGTCGGGGTCGACCGGGACCTTGAAGCGGGTCCCGCCCTCCTCGCCGACGCGCAGGACCAGCGAGCGCAGGTCGGCCGTGTAGCCGATCAGCTGCAGCTCGATCACCTGTGGGCTCGGGTTGTCTGCGACACCGCCGCGGCAGCGTAGCGTGCCCCGCCCGGCGCTCCATTGCGCCGGTTCGGCGCCTCTCAGTAGCCGTCGTCGACGACCGCAGCCTCCTCGCCCTCGACCGCCTCGCCCGCCGGCGTGACCAGGTACCAGACGTCGCCGACCTCTTGCCCGTTGAGGTCGCCTGGCGCTTCGTCGCCCGAGAAGAAGTAGAGCGGGTGGCCGTTGTAGGTGACCTGGATGCCACCGTCCTCGCGCTCGCTGGTGCTCAGCAGCGCGGCGTCGGCCCCGCCCTCACCGACGGGGTCGCCCTCGGTCAGCAGGGCGGGCCAGTTGCCGGCGCAGTCGCCCGTGCAGGTGCTGGTCGTGCCGGTGTCGTTGGTGAACAGGTACAGCGAGCGACCCTCGCCGTCGACCAGCACCGTGCCCAGGTCGGTGTCGGCGGTGGCGACGGTCGCGGCACCAGCGGCGGCCTCCGTCGCGGCGTCGGTGGCGGCGGCCTCCGTCGCTGCCGGTTCGGTGGCGGCAGCCTCCGTCACTGCGGCTTCGGTGGCAGCTTCGGTCCCACCGCTCCCGGTGTCGGAGCCAGAGCACGCGGCGAGCAACAGCGTGGCCAGGGCCAGGGCAAGGGATGTGCGCGTCATCGTGTGCCTCCCGTGGTGGCGTTGCGTCCCCAAGAGGTACGACCCCCACCGCGCCGGCGGTTCAGGCCTCCTGCGGCAGCGCCGCCAGGAGCGTGTTCCCGTCGGCGTCGAGCACCTCGACCCGCAGCACGTCATCGGTGGCCACACCGGTCCCGCCGCGCCAGCGGACGTAGCCCTCCGCCGTCCCGGTCCAGGAGCCGACCGGCTCGCGGTGACCGTCCATCGCCACCACGACCACCTCGTAGCGCTGCGCGGCCGGCAGCCCCTCGAGCTCCAAGGCCACCGTCGTCCCCCATTCCCACGCATGTGTCGCAACGGTGCCGCTGGCGCCTTCGACCGCCGGGGCCACCACCACCACGGGCACCGTCGGCTGCGGCGGCGCGGTCGCGAGGGGGACCATCACGAACGCGACCAGCGCCACCGCAGCCGCTGCAGCCATCACTCGCCAGGCCGCCAGGACCCGCCGCTCACGGCGGCGCGCGGTGGCGACCCGCGCCAGCAGGTCACCGACCCGCAGCGGGGCCGCGGGCTGCGCCCCACCGACCTCATCGGCGCCCAGCCGCGCCAGCAGGCCGGGCAGCGGCGCCAACGCGGAGAGCACGTCGCGGCACGCCACGCAGTCGGCCAGGTGAGCCTCGACCTCGGCCCGCTCCGAGGGCGGCAGCGCGCCGACCGCGTGGGCGCCCAGCGCTTCACGCAGCTCCCGGTGCGTCGCCATCAGCCCACCACCCCCATCTCCTCGAGCACCACGCGCAGCGCCCGGAGCCCGTAGTAGACGCGCGACTTCACCGTGCCCTGGGGGACGCCGAGGACCCGCGCAGCCTCGGCGGTCGTGCGGCCACGGTAGAACGTCTCGACCAGCGCGGCGCGATGCGGCGGCGACAGGCGCGCGAGCGCGTCGGCGACCTGCCATGCATCCAGGGCCCGGTCCAGCGCGCCATCACCCCCAGCCGCGTCGTCCCGCCCCGCCTCGGGATCCGCGACCGAGACCGAGCGGTCACGGCCCCGCGCGCGGTGTCGGTCGATCACCAGGTTGCGCTCGATCGCAAACAGCCAGGTCGCCGCGTCCCCGCGCGCGGGGTCGAAGCGGTCGGCAGACCGCCAGGCCCTCAGCAGTGTGTCCTGCACGACCTCCTCCGCCGCCGCGCGGTCGCCCAGCGCACGCTGGGCGTAGGCCAGCAGTGCGCCGCCGTGCTCGACGTGCAGCGCCTGCACGAACGCCGCGGCGTCATCATCTGCACCGCCCACCATCCCGGAAGTACGCCGCGTCGGGGCTCGTGGTTCAACCGGGCGGGAGTACACGGCTCTAGGCTGACCGGCGTGGTCGCGTTCGAGGGCCTGGTCGAGGAGGCGCGGGGCGGCGGCGGCGCCTGGGTGGTCGTGCCCGCGGACGTCGTGGACGCGCTGGGCGGCGGCGGGCGCATCCCCGTGACCGCGACGTTCGACGGCCACCCCTACCAGGGATCGATCGCGCGCTACGGCGGCCAGCACGTGATCGGCCTGCTCAAGGACATCCGTGCCGCGATCGGCAAGCAGCCCGGCGACCCGGTCAGCGTGACGCTGGAGCGCGATGCCGGCACGCGCGAGGTCGCCGTCCCCGACGACCTGGCCGCCGCGCTGGCAGAGAGCCCGGATGCGAGCGCCGCGTGGGAGCAGCTCAGCTACAGCCACCGCCGCGAGCACGTCAACGCGATCCTCGAGGCCAAGAAGCCCGAGACCCGCGCGCGGCGCGTCGCGAACGCCCTCGCAATGCTCGAGGGCGGAGCCTAGGCTCAAAGAACGCGTGAGGGGAAGGAGGGCCTGATGCAGCAGATCAAGATCGCCGACGGGATGAGCGACATCATCATCGTGATCGGCCCCGACCTGACGCTGCAGGACGCCGCCCGCAAGATGAAGGACCAGCGGGTCGGTGCGGTGGTGGTGATCGACCCCGACGGCTACGGGCCCTCGATCCTGACCGAGCGCGACGTCCTGCACTGCGTCGCCGATTGCCAGGACACAGCGGTCGAGCTGGTCCGCGACCACCAGACCAACCGCATCACCACCATGACGCCAGGCCAGCCGATGGACGCCGCGGCCGAGGCGATGCTGGCCGGCGGCTTCCGACACGTCGTCGTGGTCGACGACGCGGGCGAGCCGATCGGGATGCTCTCGATGCGCGACGTGATCCGCGTGCTGATGCGGGAGCTCAAGGCTCCGGTCTGACCGGCGCGAGCCCCAGCGCCTGCTCTGCCTCGAGGCGCTGCGCGATCGCGCCACGCACGTGCGGCAGGTCGCGCAGCGCGATGTCGGCGGGCCGCACGGTGGCCTGGCGCTCCCAGCGCCGGTAGGTCGCGACCACGCGGTCGACCCAGACGCCGTCCCAGCGCGTGGAGAACGCGGCCAGCAGCACGGCGTCCGCGGAGCGCACGACCGCCGGCCAGCCACCGTGGGCGACCAGATGCGGCCGCCGGTAGGCCGCGAAGGCCGCCGGGAACGGGAAGTCGTCGGTGGCGACGAAGCGCGCAGCCACCGTGCCGGCGATGACCCGCCCCGGTGCCAGCACGTCCGGCTTGACCCACTCGCCGCCGTCGGGGTTGTGCCAGACGCAGCGCCCGCAGGCCCAGGCCGCGGCGCGGTCGCCGTCCAGCGCAGCCACCAGCGCCGCCAGGCCTCCGTCGGCGTAGAGGTCGTCGTGGTCGATCCCTGCCACGACATCGCCCCGGGCCCGCAGCAGCGCCGCATTGCGCGCGGCGGGTCCGCCGGCCTGCACGCCCAGCGCGTCGTAGCGCACCCGCGGGTCCGCGGCCAGCCGCGGGCGCAGCCGCGGTGCGGCACCGTCCTCCTGCACCAGCCACTCCCACTCCCACGCCCCCGGCAGCGCCTGCGCCGCGATCGATCTCCACAGCGCGTCCAGGTGGTCGGCGTTGTGCGCCTGCGTCGGGGTGATGATCGAGACCAGCGGCACCTCAGGCTCCCAGCCCCGGTCGCGCAGTAGGTTCGGTGGCGGTGGACCGTACCTTCACGGTGGAGGAGGCCCGCGCCCTGCTGCCCGCGCTGCTCGACCGCGCGGACATGCTGATCCGCCAGCGGGCCGATCTCGCAGACCTCTCGCTGGCGCTGCAGCGCGGCGACGCGCCTCCCGGCACGCTGCCCGAGGTCAAGGCGCTCCAGGCCCACGTCGACGAGACGCTCGGGTGGTTCCGGCAGGAGGGCCTGCAGGTCAAGGGCCTGGCCCCGCTCCTGCTGGACTTCCCCAGCAGCCGCAACGGTCGCGACATCCTGCTGTGCTGGCTTGAGGGCGAGCGCGAGCTGTCCTGGTACCACCCGGCCGAGACCGGGTACCTCGGCCGCCGCCGGCTCGAGGAGGACGCCTGAATGGGGCCCGTGCTGCGACTGCTGGCCGGCGAGGCCCTGACCGGTCGGAGCGGCCGGCTGCTGCGCCTGGTGATCGCGGTCGGCCTGCTGTCCGGCCTGTCGGCCGCCGCGTTCCTGGCCGTCCTGCAGGTCGCGACCGCGCTGCTGGGGCCGCCGCGCTGGAACCCGTGGGTCCAGGCGCTGATCCTCACGGCCGTGGGCGCCGTCATCGGGGTGCTGATCCGCACCCTCGGCAACCCCGGCGACGTCGAGCTCCTGGTCGACAACATCCACGTCAGCGGCGGCCGCGCCGACGTCCGCGACCTGCGCGCGCTGCTGCCGGTGTCGCTGCTGGGCATCGCCGCAGGCAGCGCGATCGGGCCGGAGGCGCCGCTGGTGCAGACGACCGGCTCCATCGGATCGTGGATCGCGTTGCGGCTGCGGCTGGACGCGACCGACCTGCGGCTGCTCACGATCGCCGGGATGGCGGCGGGGTTCACGGTGCTGCTCGGCGCCCCGATCGGCGGTGCCCTCTTCGCGCTGGAGATCCTCCACCGCGGCGGCCTGCAGTACTACGAGGCGCTGATCCCGGCCCTGCTGGGCAGCGCGACCGGGTACGCGGTCTTCGCCGGGATCACCGGGCTGGGCCTCGCCCCCTACCTGCTGTTGCCGCCGCCCGGGCGGCTGACGCCCGGCGACCTCGGCGTCGGGCTGCTGGCCGGCGTGGTGGGGGCGGCGATCGCGATCGCCTTCACCTACCTCGTGCGCACGCTGCGGGCGTTCATGCGCGGCTTCAGCGTGACGCTGCGGCCGGTCGTCGGTGGCGCGGCGCTGGGCGTGCTCGGTCTCATCACCCCGTTCGCGCTGACGTTCGGTGAGGAGCAGATCAACTTCGTCGCCACCGCGGGCCTCACGGTCGGCGTGCTGCTGCTGGCCGCGACCGCCAAGCTGGTCGGCTCCGCGGTCATCACCACGGCCGGGTGGCGCGGCGGGTTCATCATCCCGCTGTTCTTCGTGGGTGCGTGCGTCGGGCTGGTCGGTGCGCGCCTGCTGGGCACCGACCCGACGGTGTCGATGGGCGCGCTCATGGCGGCCTGCGTGGTCGGCGTCACCAAGACCCTGCTCGGCTCGACCATCGTGGTCGCCGAGATCGCCGGGCTGCGGCTGCTGCCGCCGACGCTGATCGCCAGCCTCGTGGCACTGCTGCTCACCTCGCGCCACCACCTGATCGAGACCCAGCGCCACCGCGAGGGCGAGTTCGGCTCCACCGCCTCCGACACCGACGTGAGCGACGCCGAGGCCGCACTCACCCTCGGGGTCCACGACCCGGCGCTGGGGACCCGCGGCCCGGCAGAGGCACCGCTCCCCACACCGCCGCCTGCGCCCCTCACGGTCCCCGACGAGGACGACCTGTGAAGCTCGCCGCTCCCGCGGCGCGGGGCGCGGCAGCCGCGCCCCGCGGGCGAGCTTGCGCCCGCCACCTGGTCGCCGCTGCGGCGGCTGATCACGGCGCTGGTGATCGTCGCGATCGCGGGGTTGACCGGAGTGTTCTGGGCGGAACGCCGGGCCGGGGCCGTGGTCGACGCCACGGTGCGGGCCGCGGTGACCGCGTTCGTCGCGACCGACGGCGCCGTGCAGGTCGTCGAGAGCCTCGTGGTCGAGACCGAGCCCGCCCGCGGCGTCGTCGAGCGCTTGATCCCGCTGGAGCCGGGACAGGCCGCCCGCCTGCGCAGCGTCACCGAGAACGGCGGCGAGCTGGCGGCGACCGCGACCGCGGTCCCCGACGGCCTGCTGATCCGGGCGGAGACGGGCCAGCGCCAGGCGGTGCTGCGGGTGACCTACGACCTGCTCGGTGTCGTCGAGGCCGGCGGGGACGCGGCGGTCGTGCGGCTGCAGCTCGCGGACCGGCGCAACGCGCTGACGTGGTCGGGGCTGTCGGTCGACGTGGCGTGGCTGGAAGGCGCAGGGCCGCCTCTGGACGTCGTGCTGGAGGCCGAGGGCGCGACCCCGACGGTCCTGCAGCGCGCCGGCGGTGTGCGCTGGGAAGCCAGCGCGGTCGCTGCGCACCGGCCCGTGCTGCTGGAGGTCGCGATCAGCCCGGTGGCGGTGTCCGACCTCACGCCGTCCACCGCGACCCCAGCGGCCGACATGGCCGACCGGCCCGACGACGTGGCCAGGTCGTCCGACCCCCTGCTCGATGTCGTGCTGCCCCTGGCACTCGCCGCCGGCTTCGTCGGCTTGTGGTTCGCGCTGCACCGCCGCCGCGGGCGCGAGCCCGGCATCGCAGCCCCGACCGAGCAGCGCGTCCCGCCCTCCCGCACCCCGCCCGCGGAGCTGGGCTGGCTTCTCGCGTTCGGCGCCGTGACGGAGCGCGACCTGGCCGCCACCTTGGTCGACCTGCACCGCCGGCGCCACATCCATCTCGACGCCGCCGGCGACACGCTGCACCGCGTCCTGCCGGAGCCCGCCGACCCCCTGCGCCCCGCCGAGGTGCTGCTGCGCGACTGGCTCCTGCCGCCCGGCGTCGACAGCGTCCGCGTCCAGGCGGTCACGCGGGCGATCCACGACGCGCCGCCGCGCTGGCAGCGCCTGTGGCAGGGCTTCGTGGACGCCGTCGACGCCGGCGGTGCGGTGGACGGCCTGATCGACCGCCGCGTCGGCGGCGAGGCCGTCCTGGCGCTGGGCCTGGCCAGCGCAGCGGTGCTCTGCGCCGGCGTGATCGGGATGGCCACCGGCCGGCCGTGGTATCTCGCGCTCGTCGCCGCCGGCGCGGTCGTGATGGTGTTCGCCGACACCTTCGCCCGCCGCTCCCCGACCGGCGCCGACCTCGCCGCCCGCTGGCTGCGCTACCGCGCGCACCTCGCCGACCTCGCGCTGCGCGCCCGCGACCCCGACGCGGCAGCCGCACTCCTCGACGCCCTGCCCTGGCTGCCCGTCCTCGACCTCGAGGACGCCGCCGCCGGCCTCGGCCCCGACGCCGCCCCCCTCATCAACGCCCGTGCCGCCGTCCACGCCTGGCACGGCGCCCACATCCAAGCCACGTCCTTCCTGCACGCCCCACCCCCACGCCGCCGCCGCCCCGTGGCCCGCTGACCGCCCGCCCCGCGGGCGGGCGGCCGGGCGGGGCGGGCCGGGGTGGGCGATACGGTGGCCGGGATGCGCGGCGTGGCGGTGGTGCTCGCGGTGCTGGCCGCGGCCGGCGTCGGGCTGCTGGCGTTCGTGCTGCTGGGGGCGGCGCCCGCGATCGGCGTCGCGGTGCTGTTCCTGCTGCTCGGCGTCGCGGCGCTGCGGGTCGGCCGCGGGACGCTGCCGTCGCTGCTCGCGGTGCTCGCGGTCGTCACGCTCGCGGCGGGTGGGGTGATCGGGTTCGGGGTGTACTCGGTGCTGGGGTCGGTGGGTGGGGGTGGGGGGCCGCCGGCGACCGCGGACCCGGACGCGCTGGCCTCGGTCGAGAGCAAGCTCGACGCGCTCACGGGTGGGCCGTTCACGGTGGAGCTCACCGAGGCGGAGCTCGCCGCCGTCGTGCAGGAGGGACTGGCCGCGAACCCGTCCGCGCCGGTGCGGGCGGTTGCGCTGGATCTGCGCGCCGCTGAGGGTGTCCTGCCGGGCCGCCTGGGCTTCGTGGCCACGCTCGCGTCGGGTGGCCTCCAGGCCAGCGGCGAGCTCGTCCCCCGCGTCGACGCCGGGCACGTCGCGCTCGACGTCGTGTCGGTCTCGCTGGGCGGCGTCCCGCTGCCGGGGTTGGCCAACGGCGCGGTCGCCGGGCTGCTCGACCAGGTCGCCGCGCTCGACCAGGCGCTGACCGACCTGGGCGCGGAGGTCAGCGACGTCCTCGTGCGCGACGACGCGCTGGTGGTGAGCGGCACCCTCAGCGACGGCGCGGTCGCGACCACGCAGTCGCTCCTGGACGCGGTCCGGGCCGCGGCGGCCGGCAACGCGCTGCCCCCCGTCCCGGCGGAGGTCTACGGCCCCGGCGTGGTCGACGCGACGACCGCCGACGGCTCTCCGGTGGTCGTCGCGGTCGGCGACTCCCTGGTGGCCGGCAACGGGGTCGCGACGCAGCGCGAGGCCCTGGTCTCGCGGTTCCACGCCCAGGTCCAGGCCCGCGACGGCGCGCAGTACGGGCTGGCCAGCCTCGGGATCGTCGGCGCATCCTCGGGCAGCATCCTCAGCGACGGGCAGCTCGCGAACGCCGCGGCCGTCGCGGCCGAGCGCGGCGCGGCGTACCTGGTGGTGTCCATCGGCGCCAACGACCTGCTGACCGAGCTGGGATCACCGGAGTGCAGCCAGGACGTGCAGGCACCCGCCTGCCAGCAGCGCGTTGCGGACGCGACCGCGGCGTTTCGCGCCAACCTGCCGCAGGTCCTCGACCAGCTGCGCGCGGCGGCGCCCGACGCGCGGCTGGTCTACCTCACGCCCTACAACCCCTTCGACCTGGGCTTCGGGTCGCAGGTCGAGGCCGACACCACCGCCGCGACGCAGGCGTTCAACGCGGCCGCGGCCGAGATCGCGCGCGCCCACGGCGCGCTCGTCGCCGACGGCGAGGCCGCGATGGCGGGGCGGACAGCGGTGGTCACGCACATGCTCGACGCCGCGCCCGACATCCATCCCACGGGCGTCGGCTACGACCTGCTCACCGGCGCGCTCCTGGCCGCGCTGGACTGAGTCAGCTCATCGCCCAGCTGGGCGCGCAGCTCACGGCGCGCGATCGCCGCGACGTGAACCTCGTCGGGGCCGTCGGCGAGGCGCAGCGTGCGGGCCCCGGCCCACGCCCGGGCCAGCACGGTGTCCTGGCTGACGCCCATGCCCCCGTGGGCCTGGATCGCGCGGTCGATCACGGTCAGGGCCATCGTGGGGGCGGCGACCTTGATCGCCGCGATCTCGGTCCGCGCGGCCTTGTTGCCGACGGTGTCCATCATCCAGGCGGCCTTCAGGCACAACAGGCGAACCTGCTCGATCTCGATGCGTGAGCGCGCGATCCAGTCCTGGATCACGCCCTGCTCGGCGATCCTCTTGCCGAAGGCCTCGCGCTGGGCGACGCGGGTGCACATCGCCTGCAGCGCGCGCTCGGCCAGGCCGATCAGGCGCATGCAGTGGTGGATGCGCCCGGGGCCCAGGCGCCCCTGCGCGATGCGGAAGCCGTCGCCCTCCGACTGCAGGAGGTTGGTCGCGGGGACGCGCACGTCTTCGAACGCCACCTCGCAGTGGCTCTCGGCGTCGAGGTAGCCGAACACCGACAGCGACCGCACGATGCCGACACCGGGCGTGTCCATCGGCACGAGGATCATCGACTGGCGCTGGTGCGGCGGGGCGTCGGGGTTGGTGACGCCCATGAAGATCGCGATCCGGCAGCGCTCCCGCCCGGCGCCCGTGGTCCACCACTTGCGGCCGTCGATGACGTACTCGTCGCCGTCGCGGCGGATGCGGCTGGCGATGTTGGTCGCGTCCGAGGACGCCACGGCCGGCTCCGTCATCGCGAAGCACGAGCGGATCTCGCCCTCCAGCAACGGCATGAGCCACTGCTGGCACTGCTCGGCGCTGCCGTACTGGGCGAGGACCTCCATGTTGCCGGTGTCGGGCGCGGCGCAGTTGAACGCCTCCGGACCGATGAACGAGTGCCCCATCTCCTCGGCCATCGGTGCGTAGTCGGCGTTGGAGAGCCCGGCGCCCCAGCGCTCGTCGGGCAGGAAGAGGTTCCACAAACCGGCGGCCCGCGCCTTGGCCTTGAGGTCCTCCATCACCTGGGGGTGGTGGTGGGGTTCACCCGACTCGCGCAGCTGGCGCTCGTAGACCTCCTCGGCCGGCAGCACCTCCTCGCGCATGAACGCGCGCACCTGCTCGGTGAGCTTGCGGGACCGGTCCGAAGGGGCGAAGTCCATGCGGCGCACCTTAGCCCTGCGCACGCTGACGTCAGATTGGTGGTTGCAGTGACGTCAAAGTGATGTCATCATGGCGTCGATGGACCTCACCCCCTACGTGCAGCAGCTGCCGCAGGAGCACGCGCCCACCGTGCGGCTCGTCCTGCTCGATGCGCTCTCGGACGCCGCCGAGGAGATCACCCGCGACCTGGCTCCCGGGTCGGTCGAGGTGCGCCTCCGCGGCCGCGACCTGGAGTTCGTCGTCACCCCTGCCACCGGCCCCGGGCTCGACGACACCCTCGCCATCGAGGCGATGATCACGTCGGACATCAGCAGGAGCCTGGCCGCGGCGACGACCGCTCCCCCGCCGCCGGACGCGGGCGACACCGGCACCTCGCGGGTCACGCTGCGGCTGCCCGAGCACCTCAAGCCTCGCATCGAGGAGGCCGCGGGACGCGAGAGCCTCTCGGTCAACGCCTGGCTGGTGCGCGCGGTGACCGCTGCCCTCGAACCCCAGGACCCGGGACGTCGCGGGCGCCGCGGCAGCGCCGGCCAGCGCATGACGGGGTGGGTGCGATGACCATGCGGCAGGACCGCTCGGTGGTCCACACCCTCGAGACCCCAGGCCCGTTGACCGCCCGTGTGGACGTGGCGGCCGGCGCGCTGCGCGTCAGCGCAGGCCCGCGCACCGACACGGTCGTCGTCGTGAAGCCCTCGGACCCCGACAGCGAGGCCGACGTCCAGGCCGCCCGCGAGACCCGGGTCGACTACACGGCCGGCAGGCTCTCCGTGCAGGTGCCGCGGCCGTCGGCCTGGTCGATGTTCGTCCGCGGTCCCATGGTCGACATCGAGCTCGAGCTGCCCGAGGGCTCCGATCTGGACGCCCACTCGGGCTGGGCCGGCGTGCTGTCGGATGGGCGGCTCGGCGACGTGACGATCGACACCTCGGGCGACGTCCGCCTGGAGCGGACCGGCCGGCTGCACCTCAAGACCCGCCACGGCAACGTGACGGTCGGGAGCGCCACCGGGCACGCGGAAGTCCGCGCGTCGTCGGGCACCATCGCCCTCGACGAGGTCGACGGGACCGCCACGATCGCAACCAACTCCGGGAACGTCATGATCGGGGCGGTCACCGGGCCGGCCCGCGTGCAGGCCGCGTCCGGCAACGTCCGGATCCGCCGGGCGCTGGGGTCGCTCGACGTCACCACCGCCTACGGCACGTTGCAGGTCGACGAGGTGGTCGAGGGCTCGATCGTCCTGGAGACGGCCTACGGCACGGTCGACATCGGGGTCCGCCAGGGCAGCGTCGCCTGGCTCGACCTCAGCTCCCAGGCCGGCCAGGTCCACAACTCGCTCGAGGCGGCCGACGGCCCAGAGGCCACCGACCGCACGGTCCAGATCCGTGCACGTACCCGCTACGGCGCCATCACCGTCCGCCGTGCCTGACCAGGAGACAACGATGACAACCCCAGCGATCGCAGCGACAGGGCTGCGCAAGGCCTACGGCGACAACCTCGTGCTCGACGGTCTCGACCTGACCGTCGCCGAGGGCACGGTCTACGCCCTGCTCGGCCCCAACGGCGCCGGCAAGACCACGATCGTGCAGATCCTCTCCACGCTGATCCGCGCCGACGCCGGGCAGGCCGTCGTGCTCGGCCACGACCTGGCGACCGACCCTGAAGGGGTGCGCGCCGGGATCGGCGTGACCGGGCAGTTCTCGGCCGTCGACAAGCTGCTCACCGGCGAGGAGAACCTGCGGCTCATGGCCGACCTGCACCACCTCGACCGCGCCGAGGGGAAGCGCCGCGCTGCCGAGCTGCTCGAGCGCTTCGACCTCGTCGACGCCGCCGCGAAGACGGCCGAGGCCTACTCCGGGGGCATGCGCCGGCGCCTCGACCTGGCGATGAGCCTCATCGGCAAGCCGCGGCTGCTGTTCCTCGACGAGCCCACCACCGGCCTGGACCCGCGCAGCCGCCGCACGGTCTGGGACAGCATCCGCCAGCTGGTCGCGGGCGGCGTGACCGTCTTCCTCACCACGCAGTACCTGGAGGAGGCCGACGAGCTGGCCGACCGCATCGCGCTGCTGGACCACGGGAACCTGGTCGCCGAGGGCACCGCCGACGAGCTCAAGCGCCTCGTCCCCGGCGGCCACGTGCGGCTGCAGTTCACCGACCCCGACGACCTGGAGTCGGCCGCGCGGGCGCTGGGCGACAGCGTCCGCAACGGCGACGGCCTCGCGCTGCGCGTCCCCAGCGACGGCAGCCTGCACGCCCTGCGCGAGCTGCTGGGCCGGCTCGACAGCGCCGCCGTGACGGTCGACGGCCTCACGGTCCACACCCCCGACCTCGACGACGTCTTCCTGGCCCTCACCGGCACCGGCACCGCCAACGTTCAACCCCACGAGGAGGCTTCCCGATGAGCTCACTGTCCCTGGCCGCCCGCGACTCCGCGACGATGCTGCGGCGCAACCTGCGCCGCGCCCAGCGCTACCCGGCGCTGACGTTCAGCATGCTGATGATGCCGCTGGTCTTCCTGCTGCTGTTCGTCTACGTCTTCGGCGGCGCCCTGGGCGTGGGCATCGGCGGCGACGGCCGCGGCGACTACCTCGCCTACGTCGTGCCCGGCATCCTGCTCATGGCGACCGCGGCGGCGCCCGCCGGGATCGCGATCTCGGTCAACATCGACATGACCGAGGGCATCGTGGCCCGCTTCCGCACCATGGCCGTCGCCCGCTCGTCGGTGCTCACCGGCCACGTGGTCGGCACGCTGCTGCAGACCCTGCTCTGCCTGGTCCTGCTGGCCGGCGTGGCGCTGCTGATGGGCTACCGGCCCACCGGCGACGCGCTCGGGTACCTCGGGGCCGCTGGGCTGCTGACCGTGCTCACGTTCGCGCTGACATGGCTGGGCGTCGCGCTCGGCCTGTTCGCCAAGACGCCGGAGAACGCCAGCAACCTGCCGCTGATCCTGACGCTGCTGCCGTTCCTCGGCAGCGGGTTCGTGCCACCCGAGAGCATGCCCGGAGGGATGGCCTGGTTCGCCGAGCACCAGCCGTTCACCCCGATGATCGAGACCCTGCGCGGCTTGCTCACCGGCGGGCCCGTGGGCAGCAGCGCGGTGACGGCGATGGTGTGGTGCGGCGTGATCGCGCTCGGTGGCTACCTGTGGTCGCGCAAGCTCTACGCGCGCGACCCGCGGCCTACCGCACCGTGAGCGAGATGAGGTGGTACCCCTGCGCGCCGTCGGGCGCCGGTGGCGTGCGCTCCTCGAGCTGCACGTTGCCGTCGCCGTCGGTGGCGCGGACCGCGATGCGGTGCTGGCCGGGGCTGGCGTCCCACTCGTAGAGCCACTGGCGCCAGGTGTCGATGTTGAGCTCGTCGGCCAGTTGGGCCTCCTGCCAGGGCCCGTCGTCGATGCGCACCTCGACCCGCGCGACGCCGCGCTGCTGCGCCCAGGCCACCCCGGCCACCGCGACCCGACCGGCCGCCACGGCGCCGCGCGCGGAGGGCACGTCGATCCGCGAGCTGGTCTTGATCGGCCCCTCCTTGGACCAGCCGCGCGGGACCCAGTAGCCGTCGAAGCCCTCCCAGGTCGTGAGGCGGATCTCCTGCAGCCACTTGGTGGCGCTGACGTAGCCGTAGATCCCCGGGATGATGAGGCGCGCCGGGTAGCCGTGCTCGACCGGCAGCGGCTCGCCGTTCATGCCGATCGCGAGGAGCGCGTTGCGGCCGTCGAGGGCCAGCTCCGTCGGGAACCCGGCGGTGAACCCGTCGACCGAGACCCCCACGATCTGGGTGGCGCCCTCCTGCACGCCGGCGCGCTCCAGCAGCCGCGCCAGCGGCACCCCCAGCCACCGCGCGTTGCCGATGAGGTGCCCGCCCACCTCGTTGGACACACAGGCGATGGTGACGTCGGCCTCGACCAGCTCCTCGGCCAGCAGGTCGTCGAAGTTCAGGGTGAGCGGCCGGTCGACCATCCCCGTGATGCCCATGCTCCAGGTCGTGGAGTCCAGCCGCGGCACCATCAGCGCGGTGTCGATGCGGTAGAAGTCGGCGTTGGGGGTGAACAGCGGCGACAGGCCCTGAGCGTGCAGCTGCTGCCCGGGCGCGGGGGCGCCCAGCGGCTCCGCGGACTGCGGCAGCCGCACGTCCGCCCGCACGGCGGCGGTCCCCGAGCGGCGGTCCAGGAGCGTGCCCGCGGCACCGACGACCACCGCGGCGGCGCCGACCCCCGCCGCCAGGCGCAGGAAATCGCGGCGACCCTCGGCCGTGAGCTTCACGCGGCGTGTGTTGCCGGGGCCGGCCACGGTCGGCGCTTCCTCGGGCGCCGCGTCCTCGGTCCCCGCGGGGTGGTCCGCGACCATCGTCGCGTGGAACGCCACGACCTCGGCCACATCCGCTTCCGGGACCCGCAGGGGCAGGGAAGCGACGCGCCCCAGCAGCCAGCGCAGCACCACGAGGCCCATGCCGACGCCGACCGTCGCGGAGAACGCTGCCGCGCCGATGGACGCCAGGGGGTCGGCGGTGGTCGCCACGACCGCGAGCACCCCGAACGCCACGAAGACCGCCGCGCCGTAGGCGAACCGGCGCGCGGCCAGCACCCCCGCGAGCCCGCCGACGGCCAGCGCGACCACCACGATGCCGACCAGCAGCGCGGGCTTGTCCTTCGTGCCGAACAGGCCGATCGCGAAGCGCTCGAGCCACCCCGGCGAGAGGTCGACCACGGCCGCCCCGATGCTGTGCACCAGCGACGGCACGGCCGGGATCAGGCCGGCCAGCAGCTCGGTGATCGCGAGCGCCGCGCCGACCGCCAGCACGCCCGCCAGGGCGACCGCACCCCGGGGCCCCGCCCGCGGCCCGGCGCCCACCCGGGCGCGCGGCGGAGCAGAGGTCGAGGTCGCCATCGCCTAGCACGGTAGACGTCGGCGTGCCGCATGGCGCCGCTGCGCCACACCCGCGTCACCCTGCCGTAAGAACTCGCCAACCCCCCCGGTCAGCGGCGGCCACCTGCGCACGCGGGGCGGGCGGCCCATGGTAGGAATCGGGCAATGACCGCCCACCCCGTGCTCGAGCGCCCGCTACGGGGACCGGACGGCCGGTTCCTCAAGCGCGCGCCGGAGCCGCGGCGTGACCTCCTCGATCCGACGCTCTTCATCAACCAGGAGCTGTCGTGGCTGGCGTACCACCGGCGGGTGCTGGAGGTCGCCGGCGACCCCGAGCTCCCGCTGCTGGAGCGGCTGCGCTTCGTGACGCTGTTCGCGGAGAACCTCGACGAGTTCTTCATGGTGCGCGTGTCGGGCCTGCACGAGCAGGTCGCGGCCGGCCTCGGCGCCACCACGGCCGACGGCATGACGCCGGCCTCGCAGCTGGAGGCGATCGCCGAGCAGCTGCCGCCGACGCTGGAAGAGGCAGCGCACGTCGTGCACGAGCTGCTGTTCCCGCTCCTGGGGCGTCACGGGGTCGTGGTCACGGCGTACGCAGACCTCCACCCGCGGGCACGGGAGCGCCTGGACGCGTGGTTCCAGGCCGAGGTCTTCCCGGTGCTGACCCCGCTGGCCGTCGACCCGGGCCACCCCTTCCCCTACATCTCCAACCTCTCGCTCTCGCTGGTCGTCACGGCCCAGGACCCCGACGACGGCTGGACGCGCTTCGCGCGGGTGAAGGTCCCGGCCTCGCTGCCACGCTTCGTGCACGTCCCCGACAGCGCGTACTGGGTGCCGCTGGAGGAGGTCATCGCGGCGCATCGCGACCAGCTCTTCCCGGGGGTCGAGGTGCTTGGCTCATGGCCCTTCCGGGTCACGCGCGACACCGACCTCGACGTGGTCGAGGACGAGGCCGACGACCTGCTGGCGGCCGTCGAGCAGACCGTTTCCCGGCGCCGCTTCGGCAACGTCGTCCGGCTGGAGGTTTCCGCGCGGATGCCCGCCGGCGTCGTGGAGCGACTGCAGGAGGAGCTGGACCTGCCCGCGCACGCGACGTTCGCGGTGCGCGGGCTGCTGGGCCTGGACGACCTGCGACAGCTGGCCGAGCTGGACCTGCCGCGGCTGCGCTTGCGGCCGTTCACCCCGGCGCCGCATCCTCGGCTGCGGCCCCGCGCCGTGACCCAGCCGCTCCCGGCCGACGAGCTCTTCACCACCCTCCGCCAAGGCGACGTGCTGGTCCGCCATCCCTACACCTCGTTCCAGGACACGGTCGAGCGCTTCCTGGAGGCGGCCGCCGAGGACCCCGACGTCCTTGCGATCAAGCAGACGCTCTACCGCACGACGGGCGACTCGCCGATCGTGCAGGCGCTGATCCGCGCGGCCGAGGCCGGCAAGCAGGTCGCGGTCGTCGTCGAGCTCCAGGCACGCTTCGACGAGGCCGCCAACATCGCCTCGGCGCGGGCGCTGGAGCGCGTGGGCGCGCACGTGGTGTATGGGCTGCTGGGACTCAAGACGCACGCCAAGGTCGCGCTCGTCGTGCGCCGCGAGGCCGGCGGGCTGCGCCGCTACGTGCACATCGGCACGGGCAACTACCACCCGGCGGCGGCGCGGTCGTGGGTGGACGTGGGGTTGCTCTCGGCGCGGCGCGCGCTGGGTGAGGACCTCACCGACCTGTTCAACCAGCTCACCGGCTACGCCCGCACGCCGGGGTTCCGGCGGATCCTGGCCGCGCCGTCCGGCCTGCGCGAGCACCTGCGGGCGCTGATCGCCGAGCAGGCCCGTCGTGGCCGCAAGGGCCGCATCCGCGTCAAGCTCAACGCGCTCACCGACCCGGTGCTGATCGCCGACCTCTACGCCGCGTCGCGGGCCGGCGTGCCGGTCGACGCGGTCGTGCGTGCGGTGTGCACCCTGCGCCCGGGCATGAAGGGCGTGAGCGAGCGCATCCACGTCCGCTCGATCGTCGGCCGCCTGCTGGAGCACGAGCGCATCCTGCAGTTCGGCGACCGGGTGTGGATCGGCTCGGCGGACTGGATGCCCCGCAACCTCGACCGCCGGGTGGAGGTGGTCGTTCCCGTCGAGGACGACGCGCTGGCCGCCGAGCTGCGCGCGGTCCTCGACACCTGCCTGGCCGACACCCAGCAGGCCTGGTCCCTGCAGTCCGACGGCTCGTGGGTGCGCGTGGGGCCGCGCGACGGGGCGCGCCCGGTCGCGTCGCAGAGCGTCTTCGCCGAGCAGGCCAGCAGCCGGGGGCGAACCGCTCCCGACGCCGGAGGGAGCGGTTCGGGCGCTACGCGGGAGCCAGGCTGACCTCGCCGAGGTTGACCGCGCCGAACGGCGACAGCCGCAGCCCTTGCACACGCCCGGCCGCGACCGCGGCGCGGCGGTACGTGACGACCGGTGCCAGCGCCTGGTCGACGTTGAGCGCGAGGCGCTCGGCCTGGCGGAAGAGCGCGGCGCGATGGCCGGGGTCGAGTTCCGCGGCGGCCTCGTCCAGCAGCTCGTCGACCGCGGGGTTGGCGTAACGGCCGTAGTTGCGGCCCTCGGGGTTGGCGTCGGACGGGATCGACTCCGAGTGCAGCAGCGGCCGCAGCAGCGCGCCCAGGGACGGCGACTCCACGCCCCAGCCGAAGCGGAAGACGGTCACCGTGCCGGCCCGCAGGCGCGCGAGATAGGTCGTGAAGTCCGGGGACGGCCCACGGGCGTTGGAGACCAGCGTGACCCGGGGCACGGCGAGGCCCAGGCCATCGGCCAGCACGTCGCGCACGACCTCGTGCCCGCCGTCGGCGTTGAACGCGAAGTCCAGCTCCTCGACCCCCTGCTCCTCGAACAGCTGCGCAGCGCCGGGGAGCACGTCGAAGCGGCACGCGTTGCAGGCGCCGGGCAGCGCGCCAGGAAGTCCGGGCGGTAGCAGCGCGGTCGCGGGCACCAGCGGCGCGTGGCGGTCCCTGACGCCGGCCGGAAACGCCCCGCCGAGCTGGTCGGCGATCTCCTCGCGGTCGACGGCCAGGCTGATGGTGCGGCGCACGCGCACGTCGGCGACCGCGGGGTGGGTGGCGTTGAAGACGAGCAGGTAGACCGTGGGCTGCGGCGGGGTCAGGAGCCCGGGGCCGGTCGTGGGGTCCCCGTCTGAGTCGGGGAACTCCACCGCTGCGTCGGCGATCGCCTCGGGCGGGACCGAGACGAAGTCGCGACGTCCCTGGCGGAAGGCCAGGTAGCCGGTGTCGAGGTCCTCGACCTCGAACAGCACCCCGTCGATGCGCGCGGGCTCCGCGCCGTTGCGCCACTCCAGGAAACGGGCCGTGCGCACGAAGCGGCTGGGGTCGACGCGCTCGGTGACAGCGAACGGGCCGTTGCCGACGGGCTGCTGCTGGAACGCCGCGGGATCCCGGGCGTAGGCGGCGCGCGGCAGCGGGGCCAGGGAGGGCGTCGAGACGACGGCCGGCAGCTCGGCGTCAGGGCGGACCAGCTGCACCTCCAGGGTCTGCGAGTCGGGGGCCGTGACGCCGCGCAGGCCCGCGGTCACGCCGGCGCTCACCTCGGCGTAGCCGGCCACGGCCTCCAGGGGCAGGCCCGCCGCGCCGGCGCGCACCGCCTCGGCCCAGCCGAACGCGAAGTCCTCCGCGGTGACGGGTGTCCCGTCGTGGAACGTGCCGCCCGGTCGCAGGTGGAAGCGCCAGTGGTCGGGCTGCCCGCCGATGGGCTCCCAGCCGGTCGCGGCGGCCGGCACCACGGCGCCGTCCGCGTCGACCGCGGTGAGGGAGTCGAAGACGGCGTCGACCACCGCGACGGCGTTGGGCTCGGTCGCCGCGGCGGGGACGACGCCCGCGGGGCGGCCGATCGACCAGCGCAGCGTGCGGCTCACGGCCTCGGTCTCAGGGGCCGCGGTGCCGATGGGCAGCGGCGGTGCCGAAGGATCCTGGGTCGCCGCGGGTGCGCCGGTGCAGCTCGCCGCCAGCGTGAGCGCGGCGACCGCCAGGAAGGTGCCGGCGGCTCTCAGACGAGACGGATCGCGAGGACGATCGTGGTCATCGCGAAGAGCACGCCGGTGATGACCGTGATGCGGTCGAGGTTGCGCTCCGCCAGCGTCGAGCCGTAGGCGCCGCCCATCGCTCCCCCGCCGAACATGTCCGACAACCCGCCGCCCCGCCCCGACTTCAGCAGGATGAAGAGGATCAGCAGGATCGACACGATCACGTGCAGCACGATGATGATGGCGTTGAGCACAGCGTGAGGCCTTCGGCAACGAGGGGATCGCGAAAAGGGTAGCGCGGGCGGTCAGCCGCCGGCTTCCTGGCCATCGGCGTCTGCGACGACGATGAAGCTGAGGTGCTGGCCGTTGCGCTCCAGGCCCCACAGCTGCTGGGCCGACGGCGCGGTGGTGGTCGCGGCGGGGAGCTCCCACAGCGGGCGGGAGGAGCCGTTGGCCTCCCAGCCGGCCGCGCGCGCGGGGCCGCTGGCAGCCTCGCCGGTGAACAGCTGCGCAGCGGACTCGACGCACAGGCACGCCGACGTCTCGGTGACATCGGTCGCGGGCCCGGCGACCGTGGCCTCCAACGGGGTGGTGCTGGCGCGGAAGGCCTGGAGCGCGGCCGAGTCGACCGGGGCGATCGGCGTGGGCAGCGCGTAGTAGCCGAAGCCGAAGGCGCGAGCCTCGTCAGGCAGCAGGTCCGGTCCGGCGACCGCAGCGGTGCCGGCGGTGAGAGCCACGCCCAGCGCCAGCACGACCTCGGCGCGGCGGCGCCACGTGGAAGCCACCGGCGGGCGCTCGATCAGGCGCTCGACGCGGTCGGCGATCGCGGAGGAGGCGCGCTGGAGGGCGCCGCGGCGCCACGGCAGGACCGGTGGCCGGTGCAGCAGCGCGACCGACGGGGTCATCGTTGCGCAGACCGGCCCGGACAGGCGCCCGTGGCGGCTGTCCCACACCTTCAGGATCGAGGAGGCCAGCGAAGCTGGGCGGCGCGTGTGCAGCGACGCCAGCTCGTCCGCGCTCTCCTCCTGCTCCTTGCGCAGCCACCGGGCGGCCGTGTGCAGCGCCGGCAGGAAGAACGTGACGTCGCGGACGAGGCCGACCACCAGCCCGATCGCGCCGTCGCGGCGGGCGACGTGGGCGAGCTCGTGGGCCAGCAGCCCCTCGAGCTCCTTGTCGTCGAGCCGCTCGAGCAGGTCGGGGTCCAGCGCGATCCGCGGCCGCCGCGAGCCGTAGGCGAACGCACCGCCAGGGCAGTGCGCCAGCGTCAGCAGGCGCGGTGCGCGCACCTGCATCTGCGCGGCCAGGCGGCGGGTCATCCCCTCGAGGTGCGGGTCCCGCAGGCGCGTCGAGGCGCGCAGCAGGCGGTGCACGGCGAGCACGCCCAGCAGCCTGCGCAGCACCAGGAACGACGCGACGCCCCCGTAGACGACCAGCAGCACCGCCAGCGGCCGGACGAGCACCGGCTCGCCCAGCACGACCATGGGCTCTCCGGCGTCGCCGGGGACCAGCACCCGGGGCAGGAACTCCTCCCCCACCGATGCGACGGCGGCCGCGGCCGCCGTCATGATCGGCGCGAGGATCAGCAGCCGGCGCGCCCGCGGCGTGCGCACGACGCGCAACCGCACGAGCACCGCGGCGAGCGCAGCGGCCGCGAGGGAGCCCAGCAGCGCCCGCAACGCGAACGACTGCGTCTCGAGCACGACGCTGAGGCCGTGCAGGAGGCGGACGCCCGGCTCCGCCGTCGTCAACCCTGTGCCGCCCGCCCGCGACGTCGTTGTCGGTCGGGCAACTCAGTCCTCAGAGTCGCGGAGCCGGTCGATGCGGTCGCGCAGGGAGGTCACCAGGCGCGGGTCGACGCCGTCGTCGATCTTCTCGACGAAGTAGTTCATCGCGGGTTCTGGGAACGCGGCGACCAGCCAGTCCACGACCGAGGTCACCGTGGTCTGCGCGTACTCCTCGCGCGAGACGGTCGGGCGGTAGCGATGCGCGAGCCCGCTGGTGTCGCGCTCCAGGAGGCCCTTGCCCGCCAGTCGCGCCATGGTCGTCATCACCGTGGTGTAGGCGAGCTCCCGGCGGCCGGCCAGCTCCGCGTGGACGTCACGGACCGTGGAGTCGCCGAGGCGCCACACGGTCTCCATGACTTCCGTCTCCAGGGGGCCCAGCAGCCCTGTCAGATGGTTCTTGCGCTTGCCCATGGATCCCTCCCTCGGGGGTGGCGGCCCAGGGGGCGCCCCGGGGGTGCGTCGGTCTGATCGTTCTGCGCAGTGTAGAGGTCAGAGCCGGATCTCGAACACCACGTTGAACGGCGTCTCGGCGGCCAGGCGGAAGCGCGTGAAGCCCGCCTGCTCGGCGACGTCGCGGATGCGCGCCGGCCCCGCCTGGGCGCCGAGAGCGGCGCGCCCCTCCTGGCTCATCGAGGCCGGGACGCACACGCAGGTCGACGCCGAGTAGAACACCCGGCCCACGGGGTTGAGGTTGTCCTCCAGCCGGTCGCCGGCGCGAGGCTCCACCACCATCCAGGTGCCGCCGTCGACCAACGTGCTGCGCACGTGTGCTGCGGCGCCGACGGGGTCGCCCATGTCGTGCAGGCAGTCGAACGAGGTCACGAGGTCGTACGGCCCACCGGGGTAATCCTCGGCGCCGGCGACCTCGAAGCGGCAGCGGTCGGCCACGCCGGCCTCGGCCGCGGCCTTGCGCGCCGACTCGATGGAGGGGCCGTGCGGGTCGGTGCCCACGAACGTCGAGGCGGGGAACGACCGCGCCATCAGGATCGTCGAGCTGCCGTACCCGCAGCCGATGTCCGCCACCTGTGCGCCCGCCGTGAGGCGGCTGACCACGCCGTCGAGCTGCGGCAGCCAGCCGGCCACGAGGTTGCCGATGTAGTTGGGCCGGAAGAACCGGTCGGTGCCGTGGAAGAGATCCTCGTGGTGGTCACCCCACGGGATGCCGCGTCCGGTGCGGATGGACTCGGCGACGAGGTCGACGTCCTTGATCGCCGACGCGGCGACCTGCAGCCCGCCGGGGGCGAAGAGCGGGTTGTCCTCGCTGGCGAGCGCGAAGGCCTGCTCCTCGGTGAGGCGGAAGGCGGCGGTCGCCGGGTCGTACTCGGCGTAGCCGCTGGCGGCCTGGGCGGCCAGCCACTCGGCCAGATGGCGCTCGTCATAGCCGGTGCGCTGCGCGAGCTGCCCGGAGGTCACGGGCGAGCCGTCTGCCATCGCGGCCCAGAGGCCCAGCCGGTCACCGGCGAGCATGGTCGCGGCGTGCATCACCGCCCCGAGGTCTTGCACGAACCGCCCGAACGCGCGACGCGCTGATCGAGGCGCTGTGGGGCGACCAGCGCCCGGCGGATCCCGCCGCGAACCTCAACGTGCTGGTGAACCGGGCCAGGCGAGCCCTGGCCCTGCCGGAGCTCTTGCAGACCGTCGGCGGCGGTTACTTCCTGCGCGAGGGCGCGGATGTGGTGGTCGACGCGGAGGTCTTCGAGGCGCTCGTGCGCGAGTCGCAGAGCGCGCTGGACGCCGGCGACGCTCCCCGGGCGATGGTGGCCGCCGACGCGGCCCTCGCGCTGTGGCCCGGCGGCGAGCCGCTGCCCGAGGACGCGTACGAGGAGTGGGCGACGCCTCACCGCGAGCGCCTCGTGCGGGCCGCACGAGGAGGTGCTGGAGGTCGGTGCGGGCGCGGCCCTGGCCGCCGGCTCCGTGCGGCGCGCCCGGGAGCTCGCCGAGGAGGCCGTGGCGCGGCAGCCGCTGCGCGAGACCGCGCACCTCCTGCTGGTGAGGGCGCTGGCCGCCGGGGGTGACACGGCGGCGGCGCTGACGGCCCATGACCGCCTGCGCCGGGTCCTGGCCGCCGAGCTGGGCATCGACCCCTCGCCTGCTGCCGGGGAGCTCCACCAGCGCCTGCTGCGGGGCGACCGGGTGGCGGCGTCGCCGGTCGCGACGGCCGCGCCCATGCGCCTGGTGGGGCGCGACGAGGAGCTCGCGACGTTGCGGGCCGTCGTGCGGCGCGGCGGCGTGGCACTGCTCTGCGGCCGGGCGGGGTCGGGCAAGTCGCGGCTGCTCGAGGAGCTGAGGACGCGCACGACGCAGGCGGTGCTCCACGCTCGGGCCGTGCTCCCGGAGCGCGACCAACCCTGGAGCCTGGCGCGCGCTCTGCTGCAGGCCGCGGTCGACCGGGGCGTGGACGTCGCGTCGCTGCTGCCGGCACGCACGACCGCGGCGCTCGCGGAGCTGCTGCCCGACCTCCACGCGGCAGGCGCGCCACCGCTGGAGCCTCGGACTTGGCGCGCGCTGGTGCTGCAGGGTGGCGTGAGGGTCCTGGAGGCCACGGGCGCGGCGGTGCTGGTGGTCGACGACCTGCAGTGGGCAGACGCCACCAGCCTCGACCTCCTCGCGCTCCACGCAGCGCGGCGGCAGAGCGGCGCGATCGTGTTGGCCTACCGCCCGGAGGACCTGCCCGGTTCGTCGCGGTTCCTCGCGGACCTGAAGGCGACGGCGCGCACCGACGAGGTGGAGCTCGCGACGCTGCCGAGGGCGGCGATCGCGGAGCTCGTGGCGTCCGAGGAGGTCGCGGCAGTGCTCGCGGCGCACACCGACGGCACGCCGTTCGCGGTGCGGGAGGCCGTGCGCGAGCTCCACGACGCGGGCGTCCTCGAGGCCGACGCGGCAGGCCGCTGGCGGCCGACGACCGACGACGCCGGCGAGCGGGCCCGCGCCACGGCGCTGGCGGGCCAGCGGCGTGCGGTGTGGATGCGCGTGGAACGCCTCGCCGCACCGGAGCGCGAGGTCCTCGGGATGCTGTCGCTCCTCGGCCGCCCGGCCACGCCGGCGCTGCTCGGCCGCGCCACCGTGGCGGCGGTGCTCCATGCGCTCGCGGGCCTCGGGCGAGCCGCGCTGGTGCGCCACGAGGGCGGCGGATTCGCACCGGCGCACGACCTCGTCGCGGAGACCGTGCGCGAGCGCCTCGACCCCGTCGAGCGGGCCCGGCTGCACGGGCGGCTCGCGCCGGCCTTGCGCGCGGAAGCGGCACCCGCGGACGAGCTGGCCCGCCACCTCGCGGGCGCCGGGGACCTGCGAGCGGCGGCGGAGGCCTACGTCGCCGCCGCGCGGGAGCGGCTGGACCGGTTCGCCGACCCGGAGGCCGAGCACCTCGCCGAGGAGGGCCTTTCCGCCGCCCCCTCCCGGGAGGCGCGCGCCGCGCTGCTGGAGGTTCGTGCGGAGGTGCGCGCGCGACGGGGCGACTACGCCGCCGCCCGGGCCGACCTCGGCGACGCGCTGGCGGTCACCACCGACGGTCCCTCCAGGTCACGGCTGCTCACGCGCATGGCGGCGTTGGCGTCCGGTGCGGACGACCTCGTCCACGCCGGCGACCTCGTCCACCTCGCGCTCACCGAGGCGGGCGACGACGCTGGCGCTCGGGCCCGGGCGCTCCACCAGGCCGCGCTGCTGGAGATGAACCTCGACGAGGCCGAGCGCGCGGACGCCCACTACCGCGAGGCGCTGGAGCTCTTCGAGCAGGTGGGCGACGCCGCCGGCGTTGCCGACATCCACGATGCGCGCGCCATGGCGCGGTTCATGGGCGGGGACATCTGCGGCGGGGTCGAGGCGTTCGACCGCGTGGCCCGGCTCTTCGCCGACTCCGGCAACCTCCTGCGCGTCGTCACACCACGGACCGTGGGGGGCCACGGCAAGGGCTTCCTCGGCCGGCCCGAGGAGGGGCTGCACGACATCGAGGCGGCGCTGCAGCTGGCCCGCTCCCTCGGCTACGCGGAGGGCGAGGCCCTGTGCCTGTGGCAGTACAGCGAGACGCTGCTGGCCGCCGGGCGACCCGCGGAGGCCCTCGAAGCCGCGGGGTCCGCGGCGGCGACGGCCCGCCGGATCGGTCACCGCGGCTGGTTGGCGCCCTCGCTGCTGGCACTCGCGATGGCGCAGCACGCCTGCGGGGACGCAGCGGCAGCGGAGGCCACTCGCCACCGGCTGGGGCCTCACCCGGTACGAAGCCCGCCGCGTGCAGTGCGAGCTCGCGGTCGCCCGCTGCGACCCGGACGCCGAGCAGCTCCTCGCCGAAGCCGAGCGGCTGGCGGTCGAGGGTGGCCACCTCCTCAGCGCCGGCCAGCTCCGGGCGCTGAGGTGACCCTCGGCGGCGTCAGACGTGGACCGGCTGGACCATGGCGTCGTCGGGCTCGGGCGGCTCGACCGGGCTGGCCGGCTGCCGGGCCACACGGCGCTTGAGGCCGTCGAACAGGCTGTAGACCGCCG
Source organism: Euzebyaceae bacterium (assembly GCA_963829805.1). Taxonomy (GTDB): domain Bacteria; phylum Actinomycetota; class Nitriliruptoria; order Euzebyales; family Egibacteraceae; genus CAWHJR01. The sequence goes on along the minus strand of CAWHJR010000002.1, from coordinate 2,976,441 downwards.
GGATGACCAGCAGCGTCAGCAGCGTGGAGCTGACCAGCCCGCCGATGACCACGGTCGCCAGGCTCGCGGACAGGATCGCGCCGTCGCTCAGGCCCAGGGCCAGCGGCACCAGCGCCAGCACCGTGACCGAGGCGGTCATGAGGATCGGCCGCAGCCGCGTCTGCGCGCCCTTGACCAGGGCGTCGAAGGTCCCCAGGCCGTCCTCGCGGCGCAGGCGCTCGACGAACTCCAGCATCACGATCGCGTTCGTCACCACGATGCCGATCAGCATCAGCAGCCCGAGCATGGCCGGCAGGCCCAGCTCGCGGCCGGTCGCCAGCAGCGCCGGGAACGCCCCGATTGCGGCCAGCGGAAGGCTCAGCAGGATCACGAACGGCGTGAGCAGGCTGCCGAACGTCGCCACCATGCAGAGGTAGACCAGCGCGACCGCGACCACCATGGCGACCCCGAGGCTGGCGAAGCTCTCCTGCTGCAGCTCGGCCACGCCGCCCTGCGTGGCGGCGACGCCGTCCGGGAGATCGAGGTCGTCGAGGGCCGCGGTGACCGCCACCGTGACGGCGCCGACGTTCGGGTCGTTGATCGTGCCGCGCACCTCCGCCGAGCGGTCGCCGTCGTAGCGCGTGACGGCGGTGGGGCTGGCGGTCTGCTCGACGGTCGCGACGTCGCCCAGCACGACCCCGGGTGCCAGCGGCACCGCCGCCAGCGCGTCCGGCCCGGCGACGGCCGCCGGGTCGGTGGCGATCACGACCTGCACGTCTTCACCGTCGAGCTCGACGGTGGTGGCCGGGGTGGGCGTGAGCGCGGCGCGCACGGCGGCCGCGACGATGGTGGCGTCCAGGCCGCGCGCGGCGGCGGCGGCGGGGTCGACCTCGACCACCAGCTCGGGGCGCTCCGCGGCGACGTTGGAGGTGACCTCCTCCAGGCCGTCGAGCTCCGCCAGGGCGGCGCGCACCTCCTCCGCACCCGCGGCCACGGCGGCGAAGTCGCGGCCCGTCACCTGCACCGAGACGCTGGAGCTGTCGATGCCGGTGTCGCCGCCCTGCTCGGTCACGGTGCCACCCATGCGGGCGCCGGCGATCAGCCCCTCGACATCGGCCAGCAGACCCGGCACATCGGCGCCCTCCTCGAGGTCGACGACGATGTTCGCGCTGTTCGCACCCCCACCGCCGGCGCCGCTGAAGGCGGCGAACGCGTTCGCGCCGGTGCCGACCACGGTCGCGAAGCGCTCGATCCCGTCCAGCTCGGCGAGGCCCGCCTCGATCACGGCGACCTGCTCGCTGGTGGTCGCGAGGCTGGTGCCGGGCGCGGCGACCACGTCGACGTTGAGCGCGTCGGTCTCCGAGGCCGGGAAGAGCGTGACCGGGATGAACGGCACGGTGGCCAGCGACGCGAAGAGCAGGAGCACCGCGATGCCGACGGTGGCGCCGCGATGGCGCAGGGCCCAGACCAGGGGACGCCGGTAGACCGCGCGCAGGCGGGCCCCCGACTCGGGCTTGCCACCGTGGCCGTGGTGGGGCTTGAGGAAGGTCTGCGCGAGCACCGGGATGACCGTGACCGCGACGAGCAGGCTGGCCAGGAGCGCGAACGTCACGGTCAGCGCGAAGCCGACGAAGACCTCGCCGACCAGGCCGCCCACGAACGCCAGCGGCACGAACACGGCCACGGTCGTCAGCGTCGACGCGGTGATGGCCGGGACCATCTGGCTCGTGCCGACGATCACCGCCTCGTCGCGTGGGAGCCCCTCGTCCAGCAGCCGGTGGATGTTCTCGGTCACCACGATCGCGTCGTCGATCACGCGCGCGGCCGCCACCGAGAGGGCACCCAGGGTGAGGATGTTGAGCGTGATGCCCTGCACGTTCATCAGCACGAACGCGACGAGGAGCGACAGCGGGATCGAGACCCCGGTGACCAGCGTCGCGCGCACGCTGCGCAGGAACAGCAGGATCATCAGCACCGCGAGGACGACGCCGAGCACGGCGTCGCGCGCCAGCTCGCCGACCGCGTCCTCGATCTCGGGTGCCTGGTTGACGACCTCATCGACGGCGATGCCCTCGGGCACGTCGACCTCGGCGAACGCCTCGGTGAGCGCGTCGACGGTCAGCACGGTGTTGGCGCCCTGGGCGCGGATGACCTCGACGACGATCGCCGGGCGGCCGTCGAGGCGGCTGATCGTCTGCCCGGCGCCGCCCTCGGTGAGGGCCACGGTCGCGACGTCGCCGAGGGTGACGGGAGCTGCGCCCGGGACGCGCGAGACCAAGGGCAGGGCGGCGACCTCCTCGACCGCGTCGACGGAGGTGGCGACCCGCACGGGGAGCTGGCTGCCGTCCGCGGAGACGCCGCCCACGGGGACCGACAGCTCGGCGGCCGCCAGCGCGGTCGCGACGTCCGCCGTGGACAGGCCGGCGTCGACCAACCGGACGGGGTCGACGACGACGGTCACGACCTCGGTCGCGCCGCCGTTGACCACGACGTCGCCGACGCCCTCCTGGCCTTCGAGCGCCGGGGCCAGCTCGCCGGTGACGAAGCGCTCAAGGGCCAGCTCGTCGTCGCCGGACACGGCCACCGACCAGATCGGGAAGGAGTCCGGCGAGATGCGCTCGACCCGCGGCGTGGCAACGCCCTGCGGCAGGTCGGTGGCGGCGAGCGCGTCACGGACCTCGCGCTCGCGGGCGGCCATGTCGGTGCCGAACTCGTACTCGGCGGTGACGAGCGCAACGCTCTCGAGGCTGGTCGAGGCGACGTGGTTGAGCCCGTCGGTGCCCTCGATCGCCTCCTCGATCGGGGCCGCCAGGCTCTCGGCCACCGCGTTCGGGCCTGCGCCCGGCTGCACGGCGGAGACCACGAGGAACGGCACCTCGAGCGAGGGGAAGAGCTCGCGGTTGAGCTGCCCGACCGACCACGCCCCCGCGGCCAGCAGCAGCCCCACGAGCAGGAGGGTCACGGTGCGGAAGCGCAGGGAAAGGCGGGTCAGTGCGGTCATTGCTCAGAGACTATGGCGCTCAATGACACTTGACAACGGATGACGAGTGACATTCGGCGCCACACGCGCTACCGTGCGCCTCGTGACCACCGTCGGCCTGCGTGAGCGCAAGAAGGCGCGCACCCGCTCCTGCCTCGCGGAGGCGGCCGTGCGCCTCTTCTCGGAGCGCGGCTTCGAGCATGTCACGGTCGAGGAGATCGCGGGCGAGGTCGAGGTCTCCCCGCGCACGTTCTTCCGCTACTTCGCGTCCAAGGAGGACGTCCTCTTCGTCGACCACGACGAGATGCTCCAGCGCCTGAGCGGCGTCCTGACGCAGCGGCCGCCTGCCGAGCCCGCGATGACGGCCGTCCGCGAGGCCGTGCTCTCGCTGGCCGACTACTACGAGGACACCCGCGACGACATCTTCCTGCGCGCCCGCCTGATGCTGGAGACCACCTCCCTGCGCGCGCACGGCCTGCAACGCCAGACCGACATGGAGGACGCGATCACCGAGGTCCTGGCCGCCCGCCTGGGCGTCGACCCCGCCGCCGACCTCCGCCCCCGCCTCGTCGCCGCCTGCGCCGTCGCGGCGTTGCGCGTCGGCGCGACCACCTGGCTCGCCACGGGCGGCGAGGCCTCCCTGCCCGACCTGGTCGTCGAGGCCCTCGGCCTCCTGGAGCGTGGCCTGGATCAGGTGACGCTGGACCAGCCGGCCCCCTGAGCGCACAGCCCCTGGTGCGATGCACGTCCCCGACATCTCCGACGCGGCCTGGGTCGCACGGGTCCTCGCGCAGGAGGGGGGACGGCGCGGGCTGCCCGCGTTCACCGCGGTGCGGCTGCTCGACGCGCAGATCGTGCACCCGCACCGGCCGGACTCGCCGCGGTGCAAGGGTTGGGCGACCTACCGGCTCGAGGGCGCCGAGGAGGCCTTGGTGTGCCTCCAGGCGTCCCGCGACCGCGACCTCGTCGTCTGGCGGTTCCCCGACGATCCCGTGCTGGGCGGCCTGCGCGGGCTGCTCGCCGCGGGCGACGACGCCGCAGGCCTCGTCGGCCGCGACGGCGCCGTCGGGGTCACTGCGCACGTCGTGCGGTGGCAGCCCGGACGCAGCTGCACGGTGCGCTTCGAAGTTCCCGGCACCCCGCCGTGCGCGGTGTACGGCAAGGCCGTGGACGGTGTGGACGTCCGCGCGGCCGCCGCGCGCCACGAGGCGCTGTGGCTGGCCGCCCAGAGCTCGGCGCTGCGGGTCGCCCAGCCGCTGGGCTGCGCACCGGCGCTGAAGGTGCTGTGGACGCGCGGGGTCCCGGGCCTGTCGTTCGCCGCGGCGCCGTGGCACGGGGCCGCGCAGGCGCTCGGCGCCGCCGCCGCGGCGTCCATCGCCGGCCTGCACGCCTCGGCCGCCGAGCCCCAGCGCCGCGTGGTCGTGGGCGACTGCGTCGCAGAGGCGCGCAAGAAGGTGGCGAAGCTGTCCACCGCGCTGCCGTCGGTCGCGCCCTCGCTGGGGCGGCTGCTGGCCGGAACCCAGGCCTCCCTGGCTCGCGCCGCGCCCGCCCGCGAGCTGACGGTGCACGGCGACCTCCACCTCGACCAGCTCATCGCCACCGCGCAGGGCGCGGTGCTCCTGGACCTCGACGAGCTCGGGCTGGGGCCTCCGGAGCTCGACGCCGCCGAGCTCGTGGTCGATGCCGTGATGCGCGACAGGTCCGAGGGGCAGACGCTCGCGGCGTCCTTCCTCGCTGCCTACGAGGCCGAGCGGGGGCTTGACCGTGCGTTGCTGCGCGCGCTCGCCGACGCCGAGTTCGTGACCCGCTGCTACCGCCACCTGCGGCGCCGGGCACCGGGCTGGGAGGCCCGTCTCGCGACCGCGATCGCCGGGCACGCAAGGCTCTCTGACACGTTGCGTTAGGGCTCAGTTAACGAGCCGTCAACTTTGTCACCACCCTGAACTTGCCCGTACGGGCCGCGCGTACTTTGCGATGCAAGGTTGCTCGACGATCCCCCTGGCAGCGGGGGCGATCCGCAACGGGGAAGGACCGTGCTGGCTTTGGCGCGCTACGTGTTCACCTCGCACGACGGGTTCGGACTGGGCCACGTCCGGCGCAACACGCTGCTCGCCCGCGCGGTCCTCGCGCGCGACCCGGCCGCACGGGTCGTGGTCGTGACCGGCGTCGCGGTGCGCGCGGCGTGGCTGGGCACCGACCCGCGCATCGAGGTCGTCACCGTCCCGCCGTTGCTGAAGGGCTCCGACGGCGCCTACCGGGCCGGTCTGCTCCCGTTCGAGGAGGCCGTGGCCGTCCGCGCGCGGCGGTTCCTCGACACGGTCGCGACGCAGCGGCCGGACGTCGTGGTCGTCGACCGCCATCCGTACGGCACCGCGGGCGAGCTCCACGCCGGGTTGGCGCGGGCGCGCGAGCAGGGCGCGGCGCTGGTGCTCGGCCTGCGCGACGTCCTCGACCAGCCCGCCGTGGTGCGCCGCGAGATCGCCGGCCGGGGGTGGGCCGACGCGGCCGAGCTGTACGACCGGGCGCTCGTGTACGGGGCGCGCCACGTCGTCGACCATCAGGCCGAGTACGGGCTGCCGATGACGCCGCACTACGTCGGCTGGGTGTCCGCGCCACCCAGCGGGCGACGCCCTCAGCCGCGCCTCCTGGCGGTCGCCGCCGGTGGAGGCGGCGATGGCGCGGCGGTCTACGAGCTGGGCGCGGCCCTGCTCGGACTGCGCCGGGAGTGGCAGGGGGTGATCGCCGCCGGCCCGTACGCCGGCGACGGCGCGCACGTGCTGGACGACGCGACGCGCGGCCGCCTGCAGGTGACGGAGCGGGTGCCGTCCTGCGGGGTGCTGTTCGCGAGCGCGCAGGCCGTGCTCTGCATGGCCGGCTACAACACCACGGTCGAGGCGCTCGCGGCCGGGAAGCGGCCGATCCTGGTCCCGCGCCGCAGCCCGAGGCGCGAGCAGGCCATCCGGGCGGGCCGCTTCGCCGCGCTGGGCCTGGCGGACGTCGTCGACGAGGGCGCCGCCGCGGCCGAGGTCGACTGGCTGCTCGGGCGCGCCCGCGACCTGTCGGAGGGCGCGCTCGCCGACGCGGGGGTGCGGCTCGACGGCGCCGACCAGGCCGCGCTCGCGATCGTCGAGCTCGCGCGCTCGCGGAGCGCCCGGTGAGCCGCACGCCGGCGCCCCCCGGGACGTGGCGGCTGCTGCGGCCGTACCTGCGGCCGCACTGGCCGGCGCTGGCGGGGGCGACGCTCTTCACGATCGCGATGACGGCGGCGACCCTCGCCGGGCCGTGGCCGCTGAAGCTCGCGATCGACCAGCTGGCGGAGCGCCCGTCGCCGTTCGCCCTCACCCCGGAGGACGTTCGGCGGCTGCTGGCGCTCGTCGCGCTGGTGATCGTGATCGCGGCCGTCAGCGCGGTCGGGTCCTACTACGCGGAGTTCTGGCTCACACGCGCCGGTGAGCGCATCGTCCACGCGCTGCGCGTGGCGACCTACGCCCAGCTGCAGCGGCTGTCGCTGGCGTTCCACGCCCGCCGCCAGACCGGCGAGCTGCTGACCCACGTCACCGGCGACGTCAACGCGGTGGGCTACCTCTTCGCGGAGACCCTCGGCACGCTGGCGGCTGCCGGCCTGCTGCTGGTCGGCATGGTCGCGGTCTGCCTGGTGCTGGACCCCCTGCTCACGCTCGCCGCGTTCGCGATCGCACCCACGTTGTTCGTGGTGATCTTCCACTACCAGCGCAAGGTCAAGTCCGCGGCGCGGGAGCAGCGCGCGATGGAGGGCGAGATCGCCTCGGTCGCCAACGAGGCGCTCTCGGCGATGCCGGTGGTCAAGGCCTTCGGCACCGAGGACTTCGAGCACGAACGGGTCGCCCGCCGCAGCGAGGAGCGGCTGGCGGTCGGCGTGCAGGCGTCGCGGCTCGAGGCGCGCTTCGGCGGGATCGTGGACCTGCTGGGCGCGGTCTCGACCGCCCTCGTGCTCGGGTGCGGGATCCTCGCGGTCGCGGCGGGCCGCATCACGCCCGGCGACCTCGTGGTGTTCGTGGCGTACGCGGGGCGGCTCTACAAGCCGCTGCGCGACATCGCGCGCCAGTCGACGCGCGTCGCGCGGGCGATGGCCCGGCTCGACCGCGTCGGCGAGGTGCTGCGCAGCGACGAGGTGCTCGAGGAGCGCGGCCGCCGCGCCTCCGGGCGCGCGCGGGGCGAGCTCGTGCTGGAGGCAGTGACGTTCTCCTACACGCCCGATCGCGTGGCCGTGCGCGACCTCGACCTGCGGATCCCCGCGGGCGCGCGCGTCGCGCTGGTCGGGGCCTCCGGCGCCGGGAAGTCCACGGTCGGCGCGCTCGTCGCCCGCTTCTACGACCCCGCCGCGGGGCGCGTCGCGCTCGACGGCCGCGACGCGCGCGAGTACGCCCTGCCCTGGCTGCGCGAGCAGGTCGGCGTCCTGCTCCAGGACACGATCCTGTTCACCGGCACGGTCGCGGAGAACATCGCCTACGGCCGGCCCGCGTCCGACGACGCGATCCGGCTGGCCGCCGGCCTCGCGGGCGCCGACGAGTTCGTCCGCGCGCTTCCCGACGGCTACGCCACGCTGCTGGGTCCCGGCGGCACGGGGCTGTCGGGGGGCCAGCGCCAGCGCATCGGGATCGCGCGCGTGCTGTTGCGCGACCCGCCGGTGCTGGTGCTCGACGAGCCCACCACGGGGCTCGACGCCGAGAGCGAGGCGCGCGTGCTCGCGGGGATCACGTCGCTCGTCGAGGGGCGCACGACGGTGCTGATCACGCACTCGCTGGCGCTCGCACGCACCGCCGACCTGGTCGCGGTGCTCGACCAGGGACGCCTCGTGGAGACCGGGCCGCCCGAGGAGCTGCTGGCGCGGGAGTCGCGCTTCCAGGCGCTCATGGCCGCGCCGGGCCCGCCGGGGCAAGCCGCTTCGCTGGCCGCGGCGCGCGCCCGCCTGCGCGGCGCGGAGGCGGCCAAGTGAGCCTGCGGGTCGCCGTCGTGACCAGCGGGTTCCCCCGCCTGTCGGAGACGTTCGCGCTCAACGAGCTGCTGGCGCTGCGGCGGCGGGGGATGCTCGCCGGCGTCTTCGCGACCAAGCCGGGCGACTGGTCGCAGGCGCACCCCGCGGCGCACGCGCTGCGCGCCGACGTCCGGGTGCTGCCCGCCGGCGGGGTGGAGGTCCAGGCCGGCGCGCTGGTGGCGCACCTGGCCGGCGTGCGCATCGACGGCGTCCACGGCTACTTCGCCCACCAGCCGGCGGCCGTCGCCGCCGCCGCGGCCGAGACGCTGGGCGTGCCCTACGGGTTCAGCGCGCACGCGCTGGACGTGCGCAAGGTCCCCACCCCGGAGCTGGCCGAGCGCGGCCGCCGCGCGGGCGGAGTGGTCACCTGCAACGCCGAGACCGCGGAGGCCCTCGTCGCCGCCGGCGTCGCGGCCGACCTCGTGCCCCACGGCGTCGACACCCGGCTCTTCTCGCCACGGCCGCGGTCGCCGGGCGAGCCGCGGCGCGTGCTGGCGGTCGGGCGCCTCGTCGCCAAGAAGGGCTTCGACGTCCTCATCCGGGCGGTCGCGCGGCTCGGCGCCGGCGTCGAGCTGCGGGTGGTCGGCTCCGGCCCGCTCGAGGACCCGCTGCGCGCCGAGGCCGCCCGTGCCGGCGCGCCGGTGACGTTCGCCGGCCCGCGCACGCACGCCGGGCTCGCGGCCGAGTACCGCCGGGCCGACGTCGTCGCGGTCCCGAGCGTGGTCGACGCCGGCGGCGACCGCGACGGCCTGCCGAACGTCGTGCTCGAGGCGCTGGCGTGCGGGCGACCCGTGGTCGCCAGCGACGTCGCGGCGCTGCCGTCCGCCGTCCTGCACGGCCGCACGGGGCTGCTGGTGCCACCCGGCGACGCCGGCGCGCTCGCGGCCAGCCTTCGCCTCCTGCTGGAGGACGCCGACCTGCGCGCGGGCCTCGGCGCCGCGGGCCGTCGGCTGGTCCTCGAGCGCTACGACCTCGCGCGCTGCAGCGCGGTGCTCTGCCGCCGCCTCGAAGCGGTCTACGGCCGGGAGCGTGTCGATGCCTGAGACCGTCGCCTACGTGCTGAAGGGCTTCCCGCGGATCTCCGAGACCTTCATCGCCAGCGAGATCCAGCGTCTCGAGCAGGCCGGCCTGCGCCTGCGGCTCTACGCGCTCAAGCCGGTCGACGAGCCCGAGCGCCATCCCGTGGTGGACCGCATCGCGGCACGACCGACCTACCTGCCGGCCACGACGTCGCTCTCGGCGAGCCGTGCCCTGCCGTGGCTGGCGCGCAACCTGCGGCCGTTCCTGCCGTCGCTCACGGGGGTCGCGCGGCGCCGTCCCCGCGGCCTCGCGCGGGCAGCCGGGCTGGCCGCCGCGCAGGCGGTGCGCGCCCGCCGCCGCCGGTTCGGCGCGCCGCGGAAGCTCTACCTCAAGGAGCTGCTGCTCGCGGTGGCGCTGGCGCGGCACGTGCTGGAAGCCGGTGACGTGGTCCACCTCCACGCGCACTTCGCGCACGGGTCGACGACCGTCACCTGGCTGGCCGCGGCGATCACCGGGCTGCCGTTCTCGTTCACCGGGCACGCCAAGGACCTCTACACCGAGGAGCTGAACCCCGCGGGGCTGCTGGAGCGCAAGGCCGCGGCGGCCCGCTTCGTGGTCACGTGCACGGAGGCCAACGGCCGCCATCTCGGGGGGATCGCGAACGGCACGCCGGTGCACGTCCTCCACCACGGCCTCGGCGTGGACTTCGCGGACCTGAGCGCCGGTTCGCTGGAGTGGGAGCCGCCGCCGGTGCTGCGCGTCCTCGGCGTCGGCCGGCTGGTGCGCAAGAAGGGGTTCGACACGTTCGTGGAGGCGTGCGCGCTGCTGCGCGAGACCGGCGTGGCCTTCGAGGCTGTGATCGCCGGTGAGCGCGGGCCCGAGGAGCCCGTCGTGCGGGCCCTGATCGCCCGGCACGGGCTGGACCCGTGCGTGCGGCTGCTCGGGCCGCGCTCGCCCGCCGAGCTGTTCGCGGAGTACCGCCGCGCCACCGTGTTCAGCCTCGCCTGCCGGGTCGCGGATGACGGCGACCGCGACGGGATCCCCAACGTGCTCATGGAGGCCATGGCCTGCGCGGTGCCCGTGGTCACCACCGCGGTCTCGGGGATCCCCGAGCTCGTGCGCGACGGCGAGAACGGCCTGCTGGTGCCGCCGGACGACGCGGCCGCGCTCGCCGACGCGTGGCTGCGGGTCCACCGCGACCGCGCGTGGGCGGCGTCGCTCGCTCGCGGGGGTCGCCGGACGGTTCTGGAGGACTTCGACGGGACGCGGTCGGCCGGCGAGCTTGCCGCGCTGTTCCGCAGCACGGTGGCCGCGCCGTGACGCGCGCCGCGCCGCGGCCGGTGGAGTGCGTGATCGCGCACCGCCACCGCGACCGCGCGGTCGCCGACGACGCCTGCGCCGGGCGCTTCACCGCGGCGGGGGTGACGCTGGACCTCGGCCTCGACCCGGACTGGCTGCTCGGGGGGCTGGCCGACGACGAGGAGTGGCGGATCGAGTGGAGCAAGTTCTCCTTCGGTCTCGACCTCGCCTGGGCACACGGCGACGCCGCCGACGCGCGCTACCTGCAGGCCTGGGAGCGGCTGGTGACCTCGTGGCTGCACCAGGTTCCACCCGATCACGATCCCAGCGAGGTCGTCGCGCGCCGGCTGCAGAACTGGGTCTACGCCTGGCAGGCGTTCGAAGCCGCCGGCGGGCGGCGACCGTCGGAGGCCTTCGGTCACCGGCTCCTCGACGGCATCGCCGCGCAGCTCGCCTACCTCCGCGCGAACCTCACCGCGGAGCGCAACCACCGCACGCTGGAGCTCTACGCGCTGCTGGTCGTCGGGCTCGCGCTGCCGGAGCTGGACAGCGCGCTGGCCGCGTCGTCCTGGGAGCAGATGCAGGACAACCTCGCGACCGATGTCCTGGCGGACGGCGTGCACAACGAGCGCTCGACCCACTACCACCTCATCGCGCTGCGCTCCTTCCTGGGGGCACGCCTGAACGCCTGCCGCTACGGGCTGCCGGTTCCCCGCTCCTACGAGGACGCGCTGCGCCGCGCGTGCCGCTTCGCGCTCCACGTGAACCGGCCGGACGGCCTGGTTCCCGCCCTGTCGGACGGCGATGTCGACGACCACCGCGACGTGCTCGCGCTCGCGGGGGACCTGTTGGAGCCGCGCGCGGAGCTGGCGGTGAGCTTCGACGTCGGCGGGTACCACGTGCAGCGCAGCAGCTGGGAGGAGGGCACCGACGCGCGGTTCCTGCTGCTGGACGCCGGCCCGCTGGGCGACGGGGGGCACGGCCACTACGACGCGCTGAGCTTTGAGGCCTACGGACGCGGGCGGCCCCTCGTGGTCGACCCGGGCCGCTACACGTACTCCGAGGCCGGCGCCAACTGGCGGCGCTGGTTCAAGTCGACCGCCGCGCACAACACCGTGACGGTCGACGGGATGGACCAGACGCCCTACCGCCGCGGCAAGCCGAAGCCGGCGGACGTGGTCTGCCGGGCGCGGCTGCTGCGACGCGACACCGCCGGCGGGCTCGACGTGCTGCGGGCCGAGGCGCGCAGCCCGTGCTACGACGCGGTGCACACGCGCACGGTCGCGTTCGTGGCCGGCGAGTACTGGGTGGTCCACGACCGGCTCGACGCCCCGACGCCGCACGACTACGGCCACCACCTGCACCTGCCGGCGGACGCCTGGCGCCGCGTCGACGTCGTCGTGCGTCCCGGCGACGTGGTCGTGGAGGCCCCCGGGATGGCGGTCCTCTACCCCGGCGGGGCGCGGCCGCGGGTCCGCGCGGGCTGGGTGTCGCCGACCTACGGCGTGAGGCAGCGCGCCCCCGTGGTGAGCGTGTGCCGGAGTGCAAGGGCCGGGACGTCCTTCCTGTGCGTCTTGTGGCCCCGCGACCGCGAGCACGGGCCGCCGCCGCGGCTGAGCGTGGTGCGGCGGGACCGCGGCGTCACGGCGCTCCTCGTGGCGGGCGTCGGCCCGGAGGGGACGGCCACCGACCACCTCGTGTGGTCGGCCGAGCCGGCCGAGGTCGAGCTCGGCCCGCTGCGTGTGCGCACCACGATCGGGTGGGTGCGCACGGACGCCACCGGCGCGATCGCGTCCCAGGCCTTCCCGGCGGGGTCGGCGTGAGCTCGGGGCTCGCGCCCGACGCGCGCCTGCCGCACCGGGACGCGTTGCTCGACGCGGCCGCGATGGGGCGCGTGCTCGCAGAGGCACTCACGGACGGGGATGTCGAGCTCCACGCGGTCACGCGGCTGCGGGCGAAGTACCGCGTGGGCCAGAGCCTGCGGGTGGTCCATCGGCTCGATGCCGGCGGGGTCGGCCACGTGGTGTCGACCCGCATGGCGCCGCCGGAGCGGGCTGCGCGGCTCGCGAGCGGCGCGGGTGCGGCGACGCCGCCCCGCGTCGGGCAGCTGCGGACGGTCGTGCGCCACGACGACCTCGACGCGGTGTCCTGGGTCTTCCCGTACGACCGCAGGCTGGCGACGCTGCGCGCGCTCGATGCGCGCGACGACGCCGCGCGACCGCTCTTCGCTGCGCTCGGGGTCGCGCACTGCCGCCTCGACGTGGTCGGCTACGCACCGGAGAAGTCGGCGACGGCGCGGTGCTTCCTCGGCGGCCGCGTGCTGGGCTACGCCAAGGTCTACGGGGACAACGCCGCTGTCGCGGGGGCCGTGCAGCGCCTGCGGGCCGCGGCGGCCCTCGCAGCGGCACGGCGTGCGCGTTCCGGCCGTCCTCGACGTCCTCCCGGGCTCCCACACGCTGCTGCTGGAGCCTGTCGGCGGCATTCGGCTCGACGCGCTCTCCGGTGCGGACCTGAGCCGTGGGCTGGAGGCGCTGGGGCGCGGCCTGGCTGTGCTCCACCACCTCCCCGCGGTCGGGCTCCCGCGCTTCACGCGCGTCGCCCCGGAACGGCTGGAGGCGGCCGCCGCGATCGTGTCGGCGGCGCGACCGGAGGTGGCCGAACAGGCCCACGCCCTCGCCGCCATGCTCGTGGGCGCGCCACCGGAACCCCGGGCCGCGTTGGTCCACGGCGACGTGCACCTCAAGAACGCGATGCTGGACTCAGACGCGCTCGGCCTGCTGGACTTCGATCAGCTGGCGGTCGGGCACCCGGCGGCGGACCTCGGGAGCGTCGTGGCCTTCCTGCGCCACGCCACGATCACCGGTGCGCTCCCCCCGGAGGCCGCGGAGGAGCTCGAGCGGGCGTTCCTGACGGGGTACCGCGGCGCGGGCGGCGTCGCGGACGCCGACCCGGTGCGCTGGCACGCGGCGGCGGCGCTGCTCGCGGAGCGTGCGCTGCGCGCGGTCACCCGGGTGTTGCCGACCTCCCTCACGCGCCTGGACACGATCCTGGCGGAGGGGGTCGCGCTCGCGGCGGGAGCGACGGTCGGACGCGTGCGGTGACCCGCCCCGCGCTGCTGCTGTGGTGCCAGCACTCCGTCGGGATGGGCCACCTCGTGCGCTCGCTGGCGCTGGCGGAGGCGCTGCTGGAACGCTTCCAGGTGACGTTGCTCAGCGGGGGCGCGGTTCCGGCCGGGCTCGACGTGCCCACCGGGCTGCGGATCGTGGCCCTGCCGCCCCTCGCGCACGACGACGGCGCGGGTCTCGCCAGCCGGGACGCCCGCTGGACGGCCGACGAGGCGCGCCGGATCCGTGGCGAGCGCATCCTCGCCGAGCACCGTGCCACGGCACCCGCCGTGGTGATGATCGAGCTCTACCCGTTCGGGCGTCGGCGGTTCGCGTACGAGCTGCTGCCGCTGCTCGAGCAGGCCGCCGGCTCCGCGCTGGTGGTGTGCAGCCTGCGCGACATCCTCGTGACGTCGCGCCGCGACCAGCAGCGCCACGACGAGCAGGCGAGCACCGTCGCCAACCGCTGGTTCGACGCGGTGCTGGTGCACGCCGACGCGCGCTTCGCCCGGCTCGAGGAGTCGTTCCGCCCACGGACGCCGCTGGCGGTCCCGGTGCACTACACGGGGTTCGTGCACCGGCCGCGCGCGGTCGCGCCGCGCCCCGCCCGGGAGCCCCGGGTCCTGGTGTCCGCCGGCGGGGGCCTGGTCGGCGGCCCGCTGCTGGCGGTCGCGGCGGCCGCGGCACCAGCCGTCCGCACGCGGCTCGGCCTGCGCACGAGGATCATCACGGGCCCGTTCCTGCCGCGTTCTCAGCGCGCGCACCTCGCCGCCGTGGCCCGCAAGCACACGGACTGCCTCGACGTCGTTGGCTTCGTCCCGGACCTCGCCGCCGAGATGGCGGCGGCGGCGGTGTCGGTCAGCCAGTGCGGCTACAACACGGCGATGGACGTCGTGGCCTCGGGCGTCCCAGCGGTCGTGGTCCCCTATGCGGGGGGCCGCGAGGACGAGCAGCTGCGACGCGCGCGGCGCCTGCAGTCCGCCGGAGCGCTGAGCGTCCTGCCGGCCGGGGAGCTCGACGTCGGGCGGCTGGTCGTCGCCGTGCGCGACGCGATGGCACGGGGGAGCGGGAACGGCGCCGCGGTGGCGCTGGACGGCGCTGCACGCACCGTGGAGATCCTCGCCTCCGCTGTCGAGGCAGGCATCGGCTTGGCCAGGTGAGCCGCTGGCTCGATCCCGTGCGCCGCGCGCTGGACGCTGCCCGCGAGCCCGTGTGGTTCTTCCTCCGCGACGACGACGTCGGCTGGGGCGACGAGCGGCTCTGGGCGCTGCTCGACACGACCGCAGCCACGGCCACGCCCGTCGATCTCGCGGTGATCCCGGCGGCCCTCCGCTCGCCGCTGGTCGACGATCTCCTGCGGCGCGCCCGGTGCAGCCCGCTCGCCTTCCACCAGCACGGCTGGGCGCACGCGAACCACGAGCCGGCCGGCCGCAAGTGCGAGTTCGGCGCCTCGCGCCCCCCGGACGACCAGCGGCGCGACCTGGTGCGCGGCCGCCGCGTGATGCTCGAGGAGTTCGGCGCTCCGGCCGGTCGGATCTTCGTGCCGCCCTGGAACCGTTGCACCGCGGTCACGGCGCGAGTGCTGGGCGACCTGGGCTACGCGGTGCTGGCTCGCGACCGCACCGCCGCGCCCGTGCGCGCTCGGCGGCCTGCGCGAGATCCCGGTGGCGGTCGACTGGTTCGCCCGCCGGCCGCGCAGCGCGGACCGCGTCGACCGCGACGGCCGGGGCGACCTGCTGGCGGCAGCCGTCCGCGAACGGCAGGTGGTCGGCGTGATGCTGCACCACGAGGTCCTGTCCGACGGCGACCTGGGCGACCTCGCGCAGCTGTGCCGGCTCCTCGCCGGGCACCCCACAGCGTTGGTCGGGTCGATGGCCGACCTCCTCACGGCGCCTGCAGCCGCTGCTCCGTCAAGGCCTGGCTGAGGATCTCGGGCGCCTCGCCCGGGGCCGCGCGGCCCTTGACCAGGCGGCGGGCCAGGTAGCGCAGCTGCGCGACGCCGAGGAACCACCGCAGCCGGTCGGGATCCAGCGCCCTCCCGGCGCGCTCCTGGTACCCCTCGAGGTACGCGGCGCGGGCCTCGTCGGTCGCCGTGCCCGCGGGCAGCCGGAGCTCGCGCGGGAGCGCGACGTGGAGCGCGGCGACCTCGGCGTGGGGGTCGGTGACGTGCCCGTCGTCGAGGTCCAGCACCGCCCACCCCGTGGGGTCGCAGAGGATCTGCGACGGCACGAAGTCGCCCTGGCAGAAGGCGCCGGGCTCGTCGGGGGGCGCGGTGGCCGCGAGCCGCCCGAGCAGCCTCCGCACGGCGTCCGCGACCGACGGCACGAGCGCGGCGACCTGCTCGGCCGCCTTCGCGGCGGCGTCGACCCAGTCGGCGGTCGCCAGCACCGGGACACCCGGCACCTCGAGCTCGTGAACGCCACGGTGCACGGCGCCCAGCCGGCGCAGCGTCGCCTCCCCGGCGGCCGGATCGAACACCGATCCCAACGGCTCGCCGGGCACCTCCTCGAGCAGCAGGACGCGGCGGTCGAGATCGAGACCCAGCGGTCGCGGCACCACGAACTCGCCCGCCGCGGACCGCCCGGCGGCCGCGTCGGCGGCGCGCAAGGTCTCGGCGGCGCGGACCAGGCTCGACGTGCGCTTGGTCTTGGCGATCACCCGCGGCGCCAGCCCGTCGGCGCCCTCGAGCAGGAAGGTCACGCGCCGCAGCGGGATGTAGCGCAGGATCCGCAGGCGCGACCGCTCACCCCACGACCACAGCGGCCCGGTCGGCTCGCGCAACCACGTCAGCGCCGGCTCGTCGGGGAAGTCGAGGACCCGCACCCGACCGTCGCGCCGATCCCAGAACACCGTCCTGGCCCCGAACCCCAACGGGTCCCCCGGCGCCGGCCACCGCGCCGACCAGTAGAACCGGTCGACCTCCACCACCCCATGCCGCACACGCGGCCGCAGCTCCGCCCGGACCTCCGCGGCCCGCAGCGCGGGGTCCTCCGCGACGACCCGGCGCAGCTCCAGCAGCCGCCCCGAGACCCCCGACCCCGCCTCGACCCCCGGAAACACCAGCTCCGCGCCCACCACCCGCGAAGGGTAGGCGCGCCACCCGCGAAGGGCAGGCGCGCCAATACCCGCCGCGGCAAGCCGCGACGGGTTCGAGGAGCTGCTGGTCAGCGCGCGGGGCGCCCGGTTACGGCGAGGACGTGTCGTGGCGGATGACGAAGTGGAAGTCCTGCATGGAAACCTTCCCGCTGCCGCTGCCGGTCCCGCGGCTCGTCCCGGCACCGCCGGTCACGGGCTCGTGGTCCAGGTCCACCGTCAGGTCTTCGAGGGCCACCGGGGGCAGCTTGCTGTTGCTCATCTCGTCTCCTCATCGTCGTGTTGGCTTGGTAGCCCGTACAACTCGCCCCTCGCCGCAGGCCATCCGGGCGGGACCGTCAGGAAGGGCTCCGTAACACCCGGCCCGCCGTGGCTAGCATGCGCACCGCGGACCCTTCCCAGGGGGTGGCGATGCTCGCCGCGCGGACGACCCAGAAGATCGCGACGTTCTGCCCGCTGTGCGTGTCGCGGTGCGGCGCGGTCGGAACCGTGCAGGACGGGATCCTCCTGTCACTCGAGCCGGATCCATCGCATCCGACCGGCCAGGCGCTGTGCGTGAAGGGCAAGGCCGCGCCCGAGCTCGTCCACCACGCCGAACGCCTGCAGCAGCCGCTGCGCAGGACAAACCCGAAGGGCGCGCCGGACCCGGGCTGGGAGCCGATCAGCTGGGACGAGGCACTCGACCTGGTCACCGGGCGGCTCCGCGCGCTGGCGGACACGCACGGCCCGGAGAGCGTGGTCTTCGGCTCGACGTCGCCGTCGACCTCGGCGATGAGCGACGCGGTGGACTGGCTCATGCGCCTGCGGCGGGCGTTCGGGAGCCCCAACCAGCTCGTCTACATGGAGCTGTGCGGGTGGGGTCGCTACTTCGCCCCGATGTTCACCTTCGGCGCGCCGGTGCCGGGGGTGTACCTCCCCGACCTCCAGCGGGCGGGCTGCATCCTGTTCTGGGGCTACAACCCCTCGGTCGCGCGGCTGGTGCACGCGACGCAGACCGCGGCGGCGCTCGCGCGGGGGGCGCGCCTGGTGGTCGTGGATCCGCGCGACGCGGGGCTCGCGCACCGGGCGGACCCGTGGCTGCGGGTGCGGCCGGGCACCGACGCCGCGCTGGCGTTGTCCCTCGCGCACGTGATGATCGAGCGCGGCTGGTTCGACGCGGAGTTCGTCCGGCGGTGGACGAACGCCACGCACCTGGTGCGCGCCGACACCGGCCGGCTCCTGCGGGCCGCCGACCTGACGTCCCCCGGTGACGCGGGCGCGTTCGTCGTCTGGGACGAGGCGGGGGCCAGGCCGGTGACCTATTCGCCGTCTCGGGGTTGGGACGGCCTCGCCGTGGGCGGGCTCGCGCTGCGCGGCTCCGTCGAGGTCGCGACGGCGTCCGGTCCGGTGACGTGCCACCCGGCCTTCGAGCTGGTCGCCCGGCAGTGCGCGGCGATGGCACCTCAGGTCGCCGAGGGGCTCACCGGCGTGCCGGCCGCCGCCATCGAGCACGCGGCGCGAACGCTCTGGGAATCGCGGCCCGTGGCCTTCTACACCTGGAGCGGGCTGGAGCAGCACAGCGGCACCACGCAGATCATCCGGGCCATCAACCAGCTCTACGCGCTGACCGGCAGCCTCGACGCCCTCGGCGGCAACGTCGCCTTCCCGAGCGTCCCGACCAACGCGATCGAGGGTGTAGAGCTGCTGGCCGCGGCGCAGCGGGCGAAGGCGCTGGGGGTCGACGCGCGCCCGCTGGGGCCGGCGCGGTTCGAGTTCGTCACCGGCGAGGACGTCTGGACCGCAGCCCTCGACGGCGACCCGTACCGCGTCCGCGGGCTCGTGAACTTCGGGGCGAACCTCGTGATGGCGCACGGCGACAGCGCTCGGGTGCGCGACGCGCTCGCGACGCTCGACTTCTTCGTGCACGCCGACCTCTTCATGAGCCCGACCGCCGAGCTCGCCGACGTGGTGCTGCCGGTGACCAGCGCCTTCGAGCACGAGGCCCTGCGCGTCGGCTTCGAGGTCGACGAGGACGCCCAGTCCCTCGTGCAGCTGCGGCGCCCGCTGGTGCCGCCCCGGGGCGAGGCGCGCTCCGACCTCGAGATCATCTTCGCGCTCGCGACCCGGCTTGGCCTCGGCGAGCACTTCTGGGACGGCGACGTCGATGCCGCGTGGCGCCACCAGCTGGCGCCGAGCGGGGTCACGCTGGAGCAGCTCCGGTCCGCGCCCGGGGGCGTGCGGGTGCCGCTCGCGACCCGCCACCACAAGCACGCCGAGCTCGACGGGGAGGGCGTGCCGCGTGGCTTCCGCACCCCGTCCAGGTTGATCGAGCTCTACTCCGAGGCGCTCCTCGACCACGGCTACCCACCGCTGCCGACCTTCGACGAGCCTGCGACCAGCCCCCGCTCCCGCCCCGACCTCGCCGCGCGCTACCCGCTGATCCTCACCTGCGCGAAAGCGCTCCACTACTGCGAGACACAGAACCGCAACCTGCCCGGCCTGCGGCGGCGCGCCCCGGACCCCGAGGTCGAGCTGCACCCCACGGCCGCTGCCGCCCGTGGGATCGGCAAGGGCGACTGGGTGCGCATCGCGTCGCCCCTGGGCTCGGTCCGCGCCCGCGCCAAGCTCAACGCGAGCCTCGACCCCGGCGTCGTCTGCGGCCAGCACGGCTGGTGGCAGGCGTGTCCGGACCTCGACCTCCCGGGCTACCCCGCCCACGGTCCTGGCAGCGCCAACCTCAACCTCATCCTGCCCCAGACCCCCAGCGATCCGGTCAGCGGCAGCTCGCCACTGCGCGCCTCGGTCTGCGAGGTCACCAGGGAACCCGTGACCTGACGGCTTTCGAGGCGCGGCGCCACATGGGATGCTGGTGGCGCGCGCGACCGCCGCCGCGCACGAGGAGGTCGCTCCATGACGTCGTCCCCTGTTCGCCGCCGCCCGCGCGGGTGGTACCTCGTCCCGCTCTTGCTGCTCGCGCTGCTGCTGGCCGGAGCGCCGGCGGCCGCCTGGCCCCGAGGCGGTCACGAGCTCACCGTGATGACGCGGAACGTCTACCTCGGCGCGGCGCTCGACCCGCTGTTCCCGCAGCCGCCGATCGACACGACCGAGGAGCTGGTCGCGGCCGCGACGCAGGTCTGGCATCAGGTGCTCGCCACGGACTTCGCGACCCGGGCCGAGGCGCTGGCGGCGGAGATCGCCGCCGCGGAGCCGATGCTGGTGGGGTTGCAGGAGGTGACGCTGTACCGGGTCGACCCGCTGGACCCGTCGACCGAGGCGACGACCGTCCGCCTCGACTTCCTCGCCGTGCTGCAGGAGGAGCTGGCCGAGCTCGGGCAGCGCTACCGGGTCGAGGCCGTGCAGGAGGCGTTCGACGGGGAGGTGCCGGCGCTCGACTGGCCGGCCTCCGCCGGCGGGACCGGCCAGCTGGTCGACGTCCGCCTCACCGACCGCGACGTGATCCTCGTGCGTCAGCAGGGCGGGGCCAAGGTGGTCGACTCGGCTTCGGGCGTCTTCCAGGCCGCGCTGGAGCTCCCCGTGCTCGGGCAGCCGTTGCGCATCGAGCGCGGGTGGACCGCGGTGGACGTGCGCTTCCGCGGTCGTGTCCTGCGCTTCATCAACACTCACCTCGAGGCCTTCCACCCCGGCATCACCGCACTGCAGGCGGGCGAGCTGCTCGCAGGACCGGCCGCGACGTCACTGCCGGTGGTCCTCGTCGGCGACTTCAACTCCCCGCCGGAGCCGCTCCCCTTCTCGGCCGCGTACGCGCTGATCGCCGCCGCCGGGTTCACCGACGTCGCGGTCGGTGGGCTGCCCACGTGCTGCTTCGACGCCGATGTCGCCGACCCCGCGGCGCCGCTGACGACCCGCATCGACCTCATCTGGTACCGCGGCCCGTTCACCGCCCTCGACGTCGACCGCATCGGCGACGAGCCCATCAGGGACACGCCGCCGGTCTGGGCGTCCGACCACGCCGGGCTGGTTGCCGTCCTTTTGGGCACCAAGACCTAAGATGTGCCGGTCCTCGGCATGGCGCTGAGGACGGGGTGACTGTGCGGAGCGCGGCATGTCGGGAGCGCCGGGTAGCGAAGCCCCGACCCGCCTGACGACCCGTCAGGCGGCGTTCATCGGCGTCGGCGCCATGGTCGGCGCCGGGATCTTCTCCCTCCTCGGGGCGGCCGGGGAGGTCGCCGGCGCGGCCGTCTGGCTCTCGTTCCTGATCGCCGGTGTCGTCGCCGGCCTCCAGGGTTACTCCTTCGCGAAGTTCGGTTCCCGTTACCCGTCGGCAGGTGGCCTGCTCGAGTACGTCGAGAGGGGCTACGGAGACGGGCACGTCACGGGTGTGATCGCGTGGCTGCTCCTCTCGGCCAACGCCATCATCTGCGGCATGGTCGCGGTCTCGTTCGGGAACTACGCGAGCACCGCGCTCACCGACGGCAGCGTGGGGTGGGCCAAGATCTTCGCCGTCGTCGTCGTGGCGGCGATGACGCTGCTGAACATCCTGGGGTCGCAGGCGGTGGCGAAGGCGCAGACCCTCATCGTCTACGTCGTGCTCGGCATCCTCAGCCTCTTCGCCGTGACGACGCTCGCGAACCTCGATCTCGACCTGCTCGCGTTCTCCGGGTACCCCGCGCTCAGCGAGATCGTGGCCAGCGTGGCGTTGACGTTCTTCGCCTTCCTGGGCTTCGGGGTCGTGACCTTCACGGCCAAGGACCTGGCCGACCCGTCGCGGCAGCTGTCCCGGGCCATCTACCTCGCGCTGGGCATCGCGACGACGATCTACGTGGCGGTGGCCCTGGGTGTGTTCGGGACGTTGACGGTGGACGAGGTGATCGCATCCGGTGGCACCGCCCTGGCGGTCGCCGCCGAACCGGTCCTGGGCCAGGCCGGCTACTGGCTGATGATCGTCACCGCGCTCTTCGCCACCTCGGGTGCGACCAATGCGGGCCTCTACCCCGCGCCGGGCCTGTGCGAAGCGATGGCGTCAAAGGGCCAGTTCCCGCCGGTCCTCGGACGTCGCTTCGGCGAGCGGGCGCCTGCCGGGCTCCTCCTGACCGCGGCGATCGCCATCATCCTCGCCGTCGGGTTCGACCTCAGCTCCATCGCCTCGATCGGCAGCGCGATCGCACTGCTGGTGTTCACGCTGGTGTCGATCGGGCACCTGCGCGTCCGCGACGAGACCGGCGCCCGCGCCTGGATGCTCGCGCTGGCGATCGCCAGCACCGTGGTGGTGCTGGTCACGTTCACGTTCACCACGCTCGTCGAGGAGCCGGCCACGGCAGTGACCCTGCTCGCGATCATCGTCGTGAGCGTGGTCGTGGACTTCGCCTGGAAGCGGGCCCGCGGCGCGCGCGCGGCCAGCCCGGTCGCCCAGGACGAGCCGGCCGGGTGAGGCCTCTCTGATTCTGGTGGCTACGAGGCGACGTCCTCGAGGGGGATGTCGAGGTCGGTGAGGCGGGTCAGATCGACCGGACGGCGGCGCGAGATGATGGCCTTGAGGTCGTCGACGACGTCCCAGACGTTGACGTTCATCGCGGCGGTCACGACGCGGTCGCGGTGCCAGAACGCGATGAACTCGCGCTGGCCGAGGTCACCGCGCACGGCGACGGCGTCGCCGGGCTGGGCGTAGCCGACGTACTCCATCCCCAGGTCGTACTGGTCGGAGAAGAAGTACGGCAGCCGGTCGTACACCTCGCCGTGGCCTGCGGCATTGCGGCCGGCCGCGGCGCCCTGGTTGAGGGCGTTGGCCCAGTGCTCGACGCGGATGCGCCGGTCGTAGAAGGGGTGCCAGGCGTTGGCGACATCGCCCGCCGCGTAGATCGCCGGCACCGAGGTCTGCAGGTGGTCGTCGACCACGACGCCGTCGTCCACGTCCAACCCGGCGCCCTGGGCCAGCGCGACGCGCGGCGTGACGCCCACGCCGACGACCACTAGGTCGGCCGCCTCGACGCGGCCGTCGTCGAGGGTGACCTCCTCGACCGTGTCCCTGCCCCCCAGCGCGCTCACACCTGTCCCGAGCCGCAACGTGACGCCGTGGTCGGCGTGGAGGTCGCGGAACACCCCGCCGATCCGATCGCCCATGACGCGCTGCAACGGGACGGCCAGGGGGTCGATGAGGACCACGGCGGCGCCCATCTGCTTGGCCGAGGCGGCGACCTCCGAGCCGATCCATCCCGACCCGATCACCGCGACGCGCGTGGCACCGCGGATGGCCTGCCGCAGCCGCAGCGACTCGTCGACGGTGCGCAGGTAGTGCACGCCGGCAAGGTCGGCGCCCGGGACGTCCAGGCGCCGCGGCTCGGCGCCGGTGGCAAGCACGGCCTTGTCGAAGCCGATGCCGTCGCCGCCCGCCAGCTCGACCCGGCGGGCCGCGACGTCCAACGCGACCGCGCGGTCGTGGACGAGCTCGATGGCGCGCTCCTCGTAGAACCCCTCGTCGTGGACCCGTGCGCTCTCGGGCTCCTTCTCGCCGCGCAGGACGGCTTTGGACAGTGGCGGGCGTTCGTAGGGAGCGTGGGGTTCGTCGCCGACGAGGACGATGCGGCCGTCGAAGCCGGCGTCGCGTGCGCCCTCAGCGGCCTTGGCGCCGGCCACGCTGCCACCGATGATCACCAGGGTCTGTGTGGTCATCGGCAGGCCCGCGCTCCAGTCAGTGCGAAGAACTCCGCGCGCGAGCGCGCGTCCTCGCGCAGAAGACCCTGCAGCGCCGAGGTGACCGTGCGGGCCCCGGCGGCCTGGACGCCGCGCAGGGACATGCACAGGTGCTCTGCGTCCAGCACGACGCCGACGCCCTTGGGTGCGAGCGCGTCCTGCAGCCAGTTGGCGACCTGCTTGGTGAGGCGTTCCTGGACCTGCAGACCGCGCGCGAAGTGCTCCACGACGCGGGCCAGCTTCGACAGCCCGAGGATGCGCTCGCCCGGCAGGTACCCGACGTGGGCGACGCCCTGGAACGGCAGCAGGTGGTGCTGGCACAGGGAGTGGAACGGGATGTCGCGCGCGAGCACCAGCTCGTCGTAGCCCTCGTCGTTGGCGAACGTCGTGAGGTGGAACGAGCGTGGCGTCAGCAGCTCGGCATACGCGGCCGCGACGCGCCGGGGCGTGTCGCGGGTGTGCTCGTCCTCGGGGTCCTGGCCGAGCGCCCCCAGCAGGTCGGCGACCGCGCGCTCGGCGGCGGCGAGGTCGATGGCCGGGCGGTGCTCGACGAGGCGCAGTGCCGGACCCCCGCGCGCGGTGAGGCTGGGTGCGGTGCTCATGGAGCTCCTTCTAAGGAAGATTAGACCTAACGATAGACTGAGGCGGAATCTTTCGTCAACTTGGATCGCACTTAGAATGGTGGCGACGATGGAGCCGATCGATCCGCGCGTCCATGCGGTCGCCGCGCTGGACCACCCCATCACCCAGGCGGTGTACCGCCTGCTGAGTGAGCGCGGCGAGCTCAGCCGCGACGACGCGGCGGGCGCGCTCGACCTCGCCCGCTCGGTCGCCGCGTTCCACCTGGACAAGCTCACCGATGCGGGGCTGGCCGAGGTGCGCTTCGCGCGACTCACCGGACGTTCGGGTCCAGGGGCGGGCCGCACGGCAAGGGTCTACCGACGGTCGCAGTCGGAGCTTGCCGTGTCACTGCCCGAGCGCCACTACGACCTGGCCGGCGGCCTGCTGGCGCAAGCGGTGGAGCGCGCCACGACCGAAGGCGTCGGCGTCGAAGCCGCTCTGCACGAGGCGGCATTCGAGGCCGGACGCCAGATCGGAGCCGCCGCGCGCACACAGGCCGGTCCGCGGCCGGGGCGGCGACAGCTGCGCGGCGCCCTGGCCTCGGCGCTGCAGGCCCACGGTTACGAACCGCGCCTGGTGGACGGCGAGATCGTGCTGGCCAACTGCCCGTTCCACGCGCTGGCCGAGCGCCACCGCACGCTCGTGTGCGGCATGAACCTGGACCTGCTCGGCGGGCTGGTCGACGGCATCGGCGCCGGCGGGCACCTCGCCGCGCGTCTCGCCCCGCAGACAGGCCAGTGCTGCGTCCGCCTCGACGCGGCGTGATCAGGATCGTGTGACCGCGGCGACGCGGTCGAGCCGGGCCAGCTTGTGGGGGTTGCTGATGGCGTAGATGCGGGTGATGCGGCCATCCTCGACGGCCAGGCTGACGGCGGCGATGAAGTGACCGCCGATGTCGATCCGGGCGGCGGGTGCACCGTTCAGCCACACGGCCTCGATCTCGAAGTCCGCCGAGCGCAGACCGATGAACAAGGGGGCCACGCGTTGCGCACCCTCGACCGGATGACGAACCGCGGGGGCCAGGCCGCCTCCGTCGGCGACGGCGACGACGTCGGGGGCGAGGACGTCGAGCAGTCCTTGAAGATCGCCGTGCCGGATGGCGGCGAGGAACCGGTCCACGACCTGTTGCTGCTCGGTGGGGCTGACCGGCATCCGCGGCCGCCGAGCCGCCACGTGGCCGCGAGCGCGGCGGGCGATCTGGCGGACGGCGGCGGGTGACTTGCCGACCGCCTCCGCGATCTCCTCGTAGGCGATGTCGAACACCTCGCGAAGCACGAACACCGCGCGCTCTGCGGGTGCGAGGGTCTCGAGGACGGTGAGCATCGCGATCGAGATGCTGTGGGCGAGCTCGACATCGGCGGCCACGTCAGGGCTGGTCAACAGCGGCTCCGGCAGCCATTCGCCGACGTAGGTCTCGCGCCGGCGCGCCAAGGTTCGCAGTCGGTTCAGCGACTGGCGGGTGACGATGCGGACCAGGTAGGCGCGGGGGTCGCGCACCGCGGCGCAGTCGACGTCGGCCCACCGCAGCCACGTCTCCTGGACGACGTCCTCCGCATCGGCGACCGAGCCCAGCATCTGGTAGGCGACGGTGAACAGCAGCCGGCGGTGCAGCGCGAACGCACCTTCGCCCAGGTCACTCACGTCGGCGCCGCGAACCCGGCCGACGGTCGAGCCAGCGGCAGCACGCACACTCCGGAGAACCCTTGGGACTCGATTCCCAACGCCGTGTTGGACCTCGCGGCCATGTTCGCGGCCGCGACGACGGCCGTGAGCTCCACCATGGCGGGCGCCCCGAGCTGCTCCAGCAGCCGCGCGGACAGCTCGTCGGTCACACGCGGGGGTGTAGCAGTCATCGCCTCGGCGTACTCCATGACGTCGCGTTCGAGCGCGGAGAACACCGGCGACTCCTGCCACCGCGGCACCTCGCGGGCCTTGGCCTCATCGCGTCCGTGCTTGTGGGCCTGGAAGTAGGCGAAGTCCAGGCAGAACGAGCAGCCGACCATCGCGACGGCGGCCATGTGGGCCAGCGACTTGAGGTCGGGGTCGAGCTGGTCCCACTTCTCGGCCTTGCGCCCGAACCCCGCCATGCTGGTCAGGACAGGACGGTTGTGCCACATCACCCCCACCGCCTCGGGCACCTCCCCGAGCAGCCTGCGGCTGAACCGCTTCACGGCGTACCCCAACGGACCGGTGATCGGGGCCTGGGGAATCCGCGGCGTGCGGGCCATGCTGTCCTCCTGTCGATGGCGGTCGCCATACGACACCGGCCGCACCCCGTCTGTGACAACCACGACCACACGGCCCCGACCAGAAGGACTGTGAGGCACTGGCGGAGCATCCGGCCCATCGGTGCTCCCGACGGGATTCGAAGGATCGGATCCCGCACGGGCGGCGCGGTGTCAGTTGGTGGCTGCGCGCAGCGGCGGCGTCGCGTCCCCGGCGCGTTCGGCGATGCCGGCCAGCAGCTCCTCCAGCGCGGTCCGGGCGCTCACGCGCGGCGCCCAGCCGAGCGTGTCCCGGGCGCGGTCCGTCGCCATCGTCGGGGCCGCAGCGGCAAGGTCGAGCCAGCCGGGGTCGGTGGGCTGCAGGCGCGCCCGCCAGGTCGCCGCGGCGACGGCGCGGGCCGCGCGCTGCGGGACGCGCACCCAGCGTGCGCCCAGCAGCTCGGCCGCGTCGGCGACCGTCAGCAGCCCATCGGCGGCGATGTTGAACGCGCCGCCGCACTCGGCGTGCAGCGCGAGGCGGTAGGCCTCGGCGCAGTCCTCGGCGTGCACGGCCTGGAACGCGAGCTGCGGGGCGGGCAGCACCGGCAGCCTCCCAGCGACGAAGAGACCGCGCGGCACCAACGGGCCTAGGAAGTACCGCCCGACCTCAGCGCCGGCGCGCCGCTGGAAGATCAGCGCGGGCCGCAGACGCACCCAGCGCGTACCGGGGTTCGCGGCCTCCTGGGCGTCGATCAGGCGCTCGACGTAGGCCTTGTGGCGCGAATAACTGCTGGTCGGGACTCCGTGGGTGGCGGCGTGCTCGTCCACCGTGATGCCGGGTGCGGGTGAGTAGACCCCGACCGAGGACGCGTGCACGACCGCGCGCACTCCGGCGAGCGCCGCTGCCGCGAACACGCGAGCGCTGCCCACCACGTTGGTGGCGTGCAGACGCTGTCGGTCCCAGGAGGGCTGGATCTGCCAGGCGAGGTGCACGAGCGCGGTGGCGCCGTCGAGAACGGTCGCGAGGTCGTCAGTGGCCACGTCTGCGGCATGCCAAGTGACCTTCGGAAGCCGCAGGTCCGGAAGCCGCCGGGCGACGCCGACCACGGCGTCGATGCCCGGGTCGTCGGCCAGCACACGCAACAGCGCCGTGCCGACATTGCCGGTGGCACCCGTGACCACGACCTTCACGTGGCCGCCCTACCCGCCTCCCCGCCTGGGATAAACGGCGCCCGAGCGGGGGAAGCCTGGCAACGCAGGCACCACGACGAGACAACTCTAGGAGGGACCCACCATGCCGAGCGTTCGAGACGTGATGACGACCGATCTGCGGTTCTGCCCGACCGATGGCACGTTGATCGACGCGGCGCGCATCATGCGCGACGACGACATCGGCGACGTGCTGGTGATGGACGGCGACGAGCTCGTGGGCATCGTCACCGACCGCGACATCGTGGTCCGCGCCGTGGCCGACGGCCGCGATCCGCGGGAAACCCGGCTGCGCGAGGTCTGCAGCACCGACCTGGTGACCGTCACGGCCGACGACGAGGCCGGCGACGTGATCCGCGTCATGCGCCAGCGCGCGGTGCGCCGCGTCCCCGTGCTGGACGGCGGGCGTCCCGTCGGCATCGTGTCGCTCGGGGACCTGGCCGTGGAGTACGACCAGGACAGCGCCCTCGCCGACATCAGCGAGTCCGCACCTGACTCGTGAAGGCACTGACCTATCACGGCAAGCGCGACGTTCGCGTCGATGAGGTTCCCGATCCCACGATCCAAGAACCCACCGACGCCATCGTCCGCATCACATCGAGCGGTCTGTGCGGATCGGACCTTCATCTCTACGAGCTGTTCGGTCCGTTCATCGACGAGGGCGACATCCTCGGGCACGAACCCATGGGGATCGTCGAGGCCGTCGGGGCAGACGTGTCCCACATCCGCGTCGGAGATCGCGTGGTCATCCCCTTCAACGTGTCCTGCGGGTCATGTTGGATGTGCGAGCGGGGTCTCCAATCGCAATGCGAGACGACGCAGGTTCGCGATCAGGGCACGGGTGCTGCGCTCCTCGGGTACACCAAGCTCTACGGGCAGCTCGCCGGCGGCCAGGCGGAGCTCCTGCGGGTGCCGCAAGCCCAGTACGGGCCGATCCTCGTCCCCGAGGGCCCGCCCGACGAGCAGTTCCTCTTCCTCTCCGATGTGCTGCCCACGGCGTGGCAGGCAGTCGACTATGCCGACGTCCCCCAAGGCGGGTCGGTCGCGGTCTTCGGGCTCGGTCCCATCGGCCAGATGAGCGCGCGCATCGCCCTGCACCGGGGGGCTTCGCGGGTCATCGGGCTGGACGTGGTTCCCGAACGCCTCGAGATGGCACGCCGCCACGGTGTCGATGCTCTGGATGTGCAGGAGTCCGACGACCTCGCGGGCCAGCTCCGAGAGCTCACGTCGGGGCGCGGCCCGGACTCCGTCATCGACGCCGTCGGCATGGAAGCCACCGGCTCTGGTGCCGCAAAGGCCGCCCAGGCCTTCGTCGGCCTCCTCCCCGATGCCGTGGCCGCGAAGCTGATGGAGACCGCCGGCATCGATCGCCTGGCGGCGTTGCTGGCATCGATCGACGTGGTCCGCCGAGGCGGAACGATCTCCGTCGTCGGGGTCTACGGCGGCATGATCGACCCGCTGCCGATGCTGCAGATCTTCGACAAGCAGCTCACGCTGCGCATGGGGCAAGCGAACGTCAAGCGATGGATCGACGACCTCATGCCCTTGGTCACCGACGTCTCCGACCCACTCGGCGTCGCCGACTTCACCACCCACCGGATGCCACTCACCGACGCGCCGAAGGCCTACGAGCAGTTCCAGAAGAAGGAAGACGGCATGATCAAAGTCGTCTTCGCTCCTTGACCCTCCCTCAGTGAGATCAGCGCGCGGAGTCTGGGACCTGCGGAGGCGATGTCGGGCAGCTGCCACGTCTCACCCTCGCCGCTGGCTCGCCGTGCTCCTGCTGCTCGTCGGTGTAGCGTCTGCCGACTGCTGATCTCCGTGCGCGACCCAATGGCGTCCGACCTTTCGCTGTCTCGCACTCGACGTCGCGGCCCATCTCAGATCCCACGCCGAGTCAACGAGGCGAGAACCTGCTCCAGAGGCAGACCCGCAGGGCTCAGCGACGGCCAGCGCCCCAGTCCCGCGTGGATAGGCAGACCTTCGGACACGACCGTAGGCATCACCAAGTGAGCGCGGTCACTCCGGGGCGGGTGATTCAGGTGGAGCGGAGCAACCCCTGTCAGTATTGAGCGACCGCGTTTCGGCGTCGTAGACGCTGAGCGCGAGGTAGGCGACGAGGCGTTCGCGTAGCCGCATGTGTCCGCGGCCTGCGAGGCGCACCCGGTCGGGTGGCCGCCTAGGATGCTTCGTGATGAGCACCGCTGCCAAGGCCGCCGGCCGGAAGCGGTTGGCGGCGGTGGTCGCCATTCTGTTGCTTGTCGCCGTGGTCACGGCCACGGTCGGGCGCGTCGTCAACGAGCCGCAGCGCGTCGCGGGCGAGTTCCTCCTCGTGGTAGCGGCAGTCGGAGGCGCCTGGGTAGCGATCACCACGACGAAGGCGCGTCGGGCGACCGCCGTGCTCGTGTCCCTGGCAGCAGCCGTGGCGTTGATCGTCAGCGTGATCAACGCGGAGGGCTACCGCGTCCTCTCGGTCGTCATCCGCATCGTCATGCTCGTTTTCGCCATCGCCCTCGCGAAGTTCGCGCTGGGAACCACAGTCGGCGAGCTCAAGCAGAGCGAGACCGAGGGCGTACCGGTGCCGGCCGCCACCCGAGGCGTCCTGTTCATGAATCTCAAGTCCGGGGGTGGCAAGGCGGACCGGTTCGATCTCGTGAACGAGTGCACGAGGCGGGGCATCCAGCCTGTGGTGCTGCAGCCGGACCAGGACTGGCTGCAGGTTGTGCGAGATGTGGCCGCCAGCGGCGTCGACGTCCTCGGCATGGCCGGCGGCGACGGTTCCCAGGCGCTGGTAGGCACTGTCGCGGTCGAGATGGGGTTGCCAATGGTCGTGGTGCCGGCCGGCACGAGGAACCATCTCGCACTCGACCTCGGACTCGACCGTGACGACGTCGTCGGCGCGCTCGACGGTTACGGAGAGGCCGTCGAGCGGACCATGGACCTGGCTGACGTCAATGGCCACGTGTTCGTGAACAACGTCTCGCTCGGCTTGTACGCCGCGGTCGTGCGCTCGCCTGCGTACCGCGACGCGAAGGTGGATACGACTCTCGCCACCCTGCCTCAGGTGTTGGGTCGGGACAGCGAACCGTTCGATCTGCGGTTCACAGGCCCCGACGGCGCGGGGCATCGAGCCGCGCACGTCATCCAGATCTCCAACAACCCCTATGGCACCACGTTGAGTGGCCGGGCGAGCCGGCCTCGGATGGACACCCACCAGCTCGGTGTCGGGACGTTGGTGCTGGCCAAGCGGGGTGACGTCGCAGCATTCCTGGCCGCCCTCGCATCCGGCCAACCTGAGCGCTTCGGGGGGCTCTCGTCGTGGGCGACACCAACGTTCGAGGTCATGTCCGATGCCCCGATCGAGATGGGGCTCGATGGTGAGACCAAGGTCATGGACCCGCCACTGCGTTTCTCGATCCGCCCTTCACCGATTCGCGTCCGACTCCCGAAGCAAGCCATCGGTTACTCGCCGGCCGCCCGCTCGCTCGGCTGGCGGAAGTCTCTGCGCCGGTTGTGGGAGACGGCCGTCGGTACGGCCCCCGCATGAGCGACGCGCCCAACGGCGGCTCGCGGGTCTCTCCGGCAGCACGGCTCGCGGAGGTGATCGAGGCCCACCCGACGCCCCGGAGATCGGTCGCCGCCCAGGCATTGCACGAGCTCGGCCGGGTCGACCTTGCCGTCTACCGAGCGATCGCCGGCACACCGACGCCCACGCTCGACGAGCCGCTTCGGCGTCTGTCCGGACTCGCGAACCGCTCGAAGCTGTGGCTCGGCGTGACGGCGGCGCTGTTCGCGCTCGGGGGACCGAGCGGACGAAGGGCAGCGGCGACTGGGCTCGCCGCGGTAGGCATCAACTCGGCCGTGGTGAACCTCCCGATCAAGTTGGCACGCCGACGGAAGCGCCCTGACCGCGAGGCGGCGGGGGTACCGGCTGAGCGCCACGTACCGATGCCGACCTCCACGTCGTTCCCGTCGGGCCACGCGGCGTCGGCGTACGCGTTTGCGGGGGCAGTAGCAGGATCGATCCCGTTGCTCGGCGCACCGTTGCGCGGTCTGGCCACGGCGGTCGCATACTCGCGAGTGCACACGGGCGTGCACTACCCCGGCGACGTCATCGTCGGTTCAGTCATCGGGGCGACGATCGGCGAGGCGACCGCGTTCGCAGCGCGTGCCCTCCGCCGTCGTCGCGAACGGACCTAGCTCACAGCGGCCATTGGTACCCGTCGCGCCGTGTGCGTCTGGGCGAGTGCGGGATCCGCGGAGCGGGCGTTGTCGACCGCGGACGCACACGCTTGCTGTAGCGCGATGCGGGCGCGCGTCGCGTCCCCGCGTTGCGCCGCCGTCCCGGGGTGTGGGCCCAAAGGATCGTCGCCGGTGATGCTGTAGCGGTCTCGGTAGGCGGCGACGGTGCGGGCGTGGGGGCGCCAGGTGGTGGCGTCGCGGGTCGGATGGCGGGGCGCCGAGTTGGCGGTCCACGGCTCTCGCTCGGTGATCGCGGTGTCGATGAGGGCGTCGTCGCATCTGCTCCATGAGGTCTCGTCGCTCGTCGAGGGCGTGGCGCATTCGGGGGTCATTGGGACCGCCGGCTTCGGGGAGAGTCCGGCGCTCAGTTGCGGTGCCGGTCCGGGACGGCTGGTGCCAGAGCGGCGTAGTGCCCCTGACCTGCGGTTTTATGGTGCTCCCGACCGGATTCGAACCGGCGCCGCCGGCTTGAAAGGCCGGTATCCTGGACCGCTAGATGACGGGAGCCTGACACCGAATGGACAGGGTGTTCGGGGGGTCAGCGTAGTCGGGTGTGCTTGGTGGCGGGCATGGTGCTTTCACGGGTTGTGGTTCTCGCGGTTGTGGTCGGGGCGTTGGGGGGCGGGGTGGGAGCGGCGGGGGCGCAGGAGCTTTCGGACGGGGGCGGCGGCGGATCCGACGGAGGCGTCGCTGCTGATGTCGCAGGATGCGTTCGACAACGCCGGGGCGCAGCAGGTCGTGATCGGGCGCAATGACGTCTTTTCCGACAATCTGGGTGGGGCGGGGCTCGCGGGGGCGACGGGGCCGCTGCTGCTGACCGATCCGGCACCGGCAGAGCTGGATCAGGACGTGCTGGCCGAGAGGCAGTGCGGGCTCAGTGAGCGCCAGGGGGACTGCACGGCGCAGGTCGACGTCGCAGGTGACCGCGGCGGCCACCGGGGACGGCGCGTTCGACGTCCCGGTCGACCCGCATCGCCGGTGCCACGCGGGACGACTCCGCGTTCCAGATCGCCAGCGTGCTGTGGCCGGCCGGCAACGCCCCGCGCCAGGCCGCGATCGTGAACGGCTTCAGCCCGACCTTCTGGACTTACGCGCTCCCCGGCGGCGTCGTCGCCGCCCGCAACGCCGCGCCGCTGCTGTACGTGCAGACCGACACCATCCCCGACCCAACGGACGTCTACCTGCGGCAGTTCTGCCCCGGCTTCCTCGTCACGGTCGGGCCGGAGTCCGAGATCAGCGCCGAAACCCGGGCCGCCGCCGAGGGGTCCCTGGGCTCCGCCTGCTGACGCACCCGGAGCATCAATCGCCGTCGCCGCTGCGGCGGGTTGGAACTCGCGCACATTGAGGTTAACCTCACCTCACTCGGCTGCAAGGAGCGACGACGGTGCGTGGTGTGGTGCTCGGATCCCTGGTGCTGGTGGTGGCGCTCCTGCTTGCGGCGTGCGGTTCTGACGACGGGACGGGCGTGCGGGAGCTCGGCAGCGAGGAGGGTGGTTCGGCCTCCGGCAGCGGCTCCGCGTCGGGCAGCGGGTCCGGCAGCGGCGCGGGCTCCGGCAGCGGTCTGGCCTCAGAGGACCTGTCAGCGACCACGTCGGACGAGACCGTCCTCGCGGCGGTCGACGAGTACAAGGTTTACGTCGAAGGCCAGATCGCCGAGCTCGCCGAGCTGACCACGGTGTTCACCGACGCGGTACGCGCGGGCGACTTGGAGGCGGCGCAGGCTGCGTACGCCCCCTCGCGGGAGCCCTGGGAGCGCATCGAGCCGATCGCCGGGCTGATCGAGGAGATCGACGGCGCGGTCGACGCCCGTGTCGACGACTTCGAGGGCCCCGACGACCCGGCATGGACGGGCTGGCACCGCCTCGAGTACCTGCTGTGGGAGGAGGGCACCACCGAGGGCGCGGCCGAGTTCGCCGACCAGCTCGACGCGGACGTCGCCACGCTCCAGGAGCAGTTCGCCGATCTCGAGCTGCCGCCCGCGGCCGTCGCGCTGGGGGCAGCCGAGCTCATCGAGGAGGTGTCGGAGGGCAAGATCACGGGCGAGGAGGACCGCTACTCCAAGACCGACCTGTGGGACTTCGTCGCGAACGTCGAGGGCGCGCAGCAGCTGATCACGGTGCTCACCCCCGCGCTCGAGGCCGCGGACCCCGAGCTCCTCGCCAGCATCCAGGGAGGGTTCGAGGACCTCAACGCCAGCCTCGACGAGCTGCGCGATGGCGACGGCTACGTCCTGTACTGCCTGGAGGACGACGACTACCCTTCCGAGCTGTGCCCCGAGACCACGGTCACGCCTGAGCAAGTCGACACGATGATCGGCCAGCTCGCGGCGCTGAGCGAAGACCTCGCGCTCGTGCCGGGGACGCTCGGGCTGGAGTGACCGCGCGCCTCTCGCGTCGCGGGCTCCTGCGTGCGGGCGCCGCAGGAGGGGGAGCGCTCGCCCTCGGGGCCTGCACTGCACGTGCACCTGCGGCGGACGAGGTCGCCGCGGAGCCGACGGCGGCCCCCGCTGCGACTCATGCGGCGCGCTACGTGCCCTTCGAGGGCGCTCACCAGACCGGGATCACGGCCGTGCCAGTGCCGGCTCGCGGGCACATGGCGGCGTTCACCGTGCTGGCGTCGGACCGCGCGGAGCTGGCCGAGCTCCTCCGCGAGCTGACCGACGAGATCCGCGGCCTCATGGCGGGACGCCCTCCCGAGCCGCGCGACCCGGCGTTCCCCCCGGTCGACTCCGGCATCCTCGGCCCGGAGCCCCACCCCGACGATCTCACCGTGGTCGTGAGCGTCGGCGCGTCGCTCTTCGACGACCGCTACGGGCTCGAGGACCGCCGCCCGGCCGAGCTGGTCCGCATGCCCTTCCTCGCCAACGATCGCCTGGACCCCGACCGCAGCCACGGCGACCTGCTGCTCACGCTCGAGGCCGGCCACCCCGACACCGCGATCTTCGCGCTGCGCCAGCTGATGCGGCGCACGCGCGGTGCCTTGGTGCTGTCGTGGATGGCCGACGGGTTCAGCCGCGGGCTCCGCCCCGTCGACGAGACCCCCGAGACCCCCCGCAACCTCATGGGCTTCAAGGACGGGACGGCGAACCTCGACCCCACGCGGGCCGACCTGATGGACGCCCACGTGTGGGTCGGCGCTGGCGATGGCGAGCCCGAGTGGGCGGTCGGCGGCTCCTACCACGTCGTGCGGCTGATCCGGATGTTCGTGGAGTTCTGGGACCGCACACCGCTGTCGGAGCAGCAGCGCCTGATCGGCCGCCACAAGCTGACCGGCGCGCCGCTGGATGGGTCGCACGAGACCGACCTGCCGGACTACGCGTCCGACCCGGACGGCGCGGTGACGCCGCTCGACGCGCACATCCGGCTGGCCAACCCACGCACCGCGGAGACCGCGGAGAGCCTGATCCTCCGGCGCGGCTTCTCCTTCGCGCGCGGCTTCGACCGGGCCGGCCGGCTCGACCAGGGGCTGGCGTTCGTGTGCTACCAGCGCAGCCTCGAGCGGGGCTTCCTCGCCGTCCAGGCACGTCTCGCGGGCGAGCCCCTCGAGGAGTACATCCTCCCCGAGGGCGGTGGCTTCTTCTTCGCGCTTCCGGGGGTGCCCACCCCCGACGGATACTTGGGCGAGCGGCTCGTCGCGCCCTGAGCCAGAAACCGCGTTCAGCACCTTCAATCTTCGGTACGTTGCGGCCCCGGCTGTAGGGGTACCTGGCGCTCGCGGGGTCCGGACCCGGCCGCTACACTCCCACGTCCACGCGCCACAACGCGGGTTCTGTGCTGCCGCTACCCCGCGTCGTCCAACGAAGAGGAGCAGCGGCTGTGAGCAAGGTCTGCCAGGTCACTGGCAAGCGGCCGCAGACGGGCATGAACGTCTCGTTCTCCCACAAGCGGACCAAGCGCCGGTTCCTCCCCAACTTGCACCGCAAGCGCTTCTGGCTCCCCAGCGAGAGCCGCTTCGTGACGCTCACGGTGTCGACCAAGGGCATGCGCGTGATCTCCAAGCGGGGGATCGAGTCCGTGGTCGCCGATCTGCGCGCGCGAGGGGTGAAGGTCTGATGGCTGGCAAGGCCGAGAGTCGCATCAAGGTGAAGCTGCGCTCCACGGAGGGCACCGGCTACACCTACATCACCACCAAGAACCGCACGAAGCAGCGCGAGCGCCTCGAGCTCAAGAAGTACGACCCCGTGCTGCGCCGCCACGTCATGTTCAAGGAAGAGAAGTGAGGCAGGGCATCCACCCCGAGTACCGCCAGGTCGTGTTCCAGGACACCTCGGCGGGCTTCTCGTTCCTGACGCGCTCGACGATCGAGACCAGCGAGACCGTCGAGTGGGAGGACGGCAACACCTATCCCCTCGCGCGCGTCGAGATCTCGTCGGAGAGCCATCCGTACTACACGGGCCAGATGAAGATCGTCGACACCGCCGGCCGCGTGGACCGCTACCGCCGCCGCTACGGCAAGGCCTGACGCCGCAGGCGCAGCACCACCGCCGCCAGCACCACCAGCAGGGCCGCCCAGGGCACCAGCCCGGCCAGCCGCATCGCCGGCGTCATGCCTTCCACCAGTGGCAGGTCGGCGCGCACGATCGCGTCGGTCAACGGTTGTGTCTCCTGGCTGACCTCGCCGTCGGGTCCGATCACCGCCGAGATGCCCGATAGCCCGGAGTGGAGGACCCAGCGTCCCGTCTCGACCGCGCGCAGCTGGCTGAACGCGAGGTGCTGCGCGCTCATCGCGCTGCCCCGGAAGCTGGTGTTGTTGGTCGAGACCACCAGCACATCGGCGCCCGCGCGCACCTCGTCGGCGACCAGTGACGGGTAGGTGTTCTCGAAGCAGATCACCGGGCCGACGCGCGCACCAGCGACGTCGAGCACGACCGGCCCCTCCCCCGCCACCATGTCACGCGGGATCACCCGCAGCGGCGGGAAGCCCCCGAGCACCCTCCGCCACGGGACGTACTCGCCGAACGGCACCGGGTGGCGCTTCACGTAGGAGTCGCCGATGCCGTCGGCATCCACCACGGTCAGCTCGTTGGTGATCGTGCCGGGCCGCGGACCGTCCGCGATGTGGGTCACCAGCAGCGGGCCCCCGTCGAGGAGCGCCAGCGCCTCGTCGAGGATCTCGCTCGCGACCGGGTCCGTCAGGTCCGCGTCCACGGAGTTCTCGGGCCAAACCGTCACCTCAGGCGGGTCCTCGGCCAGCGGGCGCGTCGCCGCCAGCACCTCCTCGGCGACCGAGACGATCCGCCCCGCGTCCTCCCGCGTGACGCCCGCGGCGTCGGTGAACGCCACGTCATCGGCCTGCACCGCTGCGATGTCGACGGTCCGGCCGGTGGGTTCCGGCGGCGCGCCGCGCAGCAGCACCGCCGCGACGAGCACCAGCAGCGCGGTGCCGAGCGGCCAGCGCAGGCGCTCGAACGTGACCTCTGCCGGCGCGCGGCCAAGACGCCGAACGGACGCGGCGCCCGCCTCGACCGCCGCGCCCAGCGCGGCGCACAGCACGCTCACGCCGAGCACCCCCACGCTGCGCGCCGCGTCCCGCAGGAGGCCCAGGTCGTGCTGCGTGTAGCCCAGCACCCCCCATGCGAACCCGCCCAGCGGCCACACCGAGCGCAGCGCCTCCAGCGCCACCCACCACGCGACCGCGGCGACAGCCCGGCCGCGCCGCTCGCCGTACCACGCGACGCCGGCGACGAACACCGCCACGAACGCGGCCTGCAGCGCGGACAGCAGCACCCACGCGATCACCCCGAAGCGCAGGAGCCAGGTCAGCAGCGGCAGGAACCCCACGAGGCCCGCGAGGAACCCCCAGCCTGCGCCTGCCCACACCCGGCCGCTGAGGCGGCGCGCCAGCGCCAGCAGCGGCGCGATGGCCAGCCACCCGGCCCAGGCCAGGTCCAGCGGCGGGTTGCCCGCCGCGAGCAGCGCGCCGCCCGCGACCGCCAGGCCCGCGCACCACGCCGCGTCGACGCCACGGCGGACCTGCGGGTCGTCAGCGACGACGGTGCGGACGATCGTGTGCTTAGACGCAGTCGACGCAGAGAAGACGCGCCTCGTCGGCGAGCTGGGAGCGGCGGCGGACGAGGAAGCAGCTCTGGCACGTGAACTCGCCCGCGCCCATCGGCTCGGCCTTCGCGCGGCCGCGGGGCCCCTCGTCGTCGTCATCGAGGGCCGTCAGCTCCTCGTCCTCGTCCAGCAGGAGGTCGAGCTCGTCCTCGTCGGCGTCGACCTCTTCGTCGAGGGGCCGCTCGAGGTCCTCGTCGTCCTCCTCGTCGTCTTCGAGGAGATCGTCGTCTTCCTCCTCGTCCTCGTCGATGTCGTCGAAGGACTCGGAGTCCTCGTCCTCGAAGGCCTCGTCGTCCTCGCGGTACTCCGCGTCGGCCTGATCGAGGTCGCCCCCGGCGAGGTCGGAGTCCCCGAACTCACGGTCCCCATCGCCTGCCACTGGGCCTCCTTGTGCCTGCGGCGCCGACCGCGGCGCGGCCCGCCTCCAGCAGCGGACTCTTGTAGCCGCTCCGGACCCCCCCTGCAACGCCCCGGCGTCGGCCGGGACAAGGAAGTCGGCCCCGGAACAAGCCGGGGCCGACGGGTGGTGAGCACCTTTGGATCCAGTCGCCGAGGGGGGGTGACCACCCTTCGGCACCGTTGTCTACGGGCCTCGACCTCCCCACTGGACCGACTCGTGCCGGTCTCCTCCTGCTACGCGCGCCCCCCGCGCGCCCGGCCCTTTCGTCCACAGACTGCCGAGCCGCCGTTGGTCGGCAGTCCCCATCAGGCCGTATGGTGCGTCACCCGGACCGGCTCCCGCTCAGCCGCGGAAGCGGCGACAACGTACGAGCCAGCGACACGGTTCGTCAACCCGACCGACATCCCTCGTTCACCGTTGTGACCTGCGGGTTTCCACGAACGCGCAGGTCAGCGTGGTCCGAGGTTTTTCGCGCCGCGGTGAGGTGCTGGAGGTTCCTGTCAGGACGGGCCGTGCACCGCGACGCCGCGCACCACCGTGGCCACGCAGCGCAGCAGACGCGGGTCCGCGACGGCCAGTGGGTCCCCGTCCCACGCCGCGAAGTCGGCGCGCGCACCCCGGGTGAGCGGGCCAACGTCGTCCTGACCCGCAACCCAGCGCCCGCCCAGCGTGTGCGCGGCCAGTGCAACCTCGCGCGGGATGCCGAGACCCCCACGGTGGTGCTGCGCTGCGTGGACCGCGCCCCAGGGCTCCAGCGGAGTCACCGTTGAGTCCGAGCTCAGGGCGAGGGCCACCCCCGCGTCGGCGAACCACCTCAGCGGGTTGCTGGTCGCCGCAGCCTCACGGCCGAAGCGCGCGGCGTAGAGGCCGTCCGGGCCGCCCCAGATCGCGTCGAAGGCGGGCTGCACGCTCGCGACCACGCCGAGGGCGGCCATCGCGCGCACGTGCTCCCGCCTGGCCAGCTCGACGTGCTCGATGCGGTGGCGGCAGGCGCGCACGGCGTCGACACCGCAGGCGTCGGCGGCGACCGCCAGCGCGCGCAGTGCCTGGGCGATCGCGGCGTCGCCGATCGCGTGGACACCTGCACCCGCGCCGCGTCGGGTCGCCGCGACGAAGAACGCAGCGACCTCCTCGTCGGTGTGGAAGAGCGTGCCGGTGGTGTGCCCGCCGCCGCACTCGTAGGCCACGGTGGTGGCCGCGGTGCACGAACCGATCGAGCCGTCGAGGAACAGGTCGCCGCCCGGCCGCAGCCCGTGACCGGGGTCGGGGTCGAGCTCCGCCCACCACACCTGCACGTCGAGCGGCCAGTCGCCCGCCGCCCACGCCACCGCGTCGTCGTGCCCGGAGATGTCGGGGTGGCCCATCTCGTGCAGCGAGCCGATCCCCAGCGCCGCCGCCTTCGCGCAGGCCGCGTCGCGGGCGGCGGACAGCTGCGCGGCCGGCAGCGCGGCGCGGACGTGGTTCCACGCCACGCCGGAGGCCTGCTCCTTGAGCCAGCCCGTCGGGTGCCCCTCGGCGTCGCGCTGGACGCCGTCCACGCCCTGAAGGTCCAGCGCGGCCAGCGTCGCCGGGTCGACGACGCAGGAGTGCGCGTCGACGCGGTGCAGGAGCACCGTGCGGCCCGGCGCGGCCGCGGCGACGTCGGCGGCGGAGAGCGCGCGGCCCTCCGGCCACGTGAAGTCGTCCCACCCGGAGCCCGTGACCACGGCGCCGGCCGGCTTGCGCGCGGCGACGTCGCGCAGGCGCGCGGCGGCCGCGGCCAAGCTGCCCGCGCCGGTGAGGTCCACGCCGCCGATCGCCAGCCCCGTCGCGGTGGTGTGGACGTGGGCGTCCACGAACGCCGGGGTGAGCCAGGCGCTGCCGAGATCGACCACCGCGTCGGCCGGCGGTGCGTCGGCCGGATCGTCCCCGACCCAGGCGACGCGCTCCCCGTCGACCAGCAGCGCCCGTGCCCCGGGCAGCGCGGCGGGGTCCAGCGTGTGCAGGCCGGCGCCCACCCACAGCGTCCGCGTCACCGGCGTGGGGTCCGCGAACCCGGGGTCACGCGCGGTACATGCCCGCCGCTGCGGGCGCCGTGGCGGGGCCGAGCAGGCCTGCGCCCTCGCCGTGGACGATGCGGCCCGCGACCATGGTGAGCACGCACTCGCGATCGGCCGTGAAGGCGGCCAGGTCGGCGCGGCGCGTGGGCTCGAGCGGGCCGATCGTGTCCTGCCGGCAGGCGGCGCGGCCGCCCAGCGTCGCGGCGCGCAGCGCGGTCGTGACGTCCAGGCGCTCGGCAGGGTCGTGGTGCCCCACGGCCGCGTCGACCCAGCTCCACGGGTCCAGGGCGCTCACGCCCAGGTCCGCGCCGAACGCCAGCGCCACGCCCGTCCGGTGCAGCGTGCCGATCGGGTTGGCGCGCCGGGCGCGGGCGGTGCCCAGGCGGCGCTCGTAGAGGCCGCCACGCCGGCCGAACTCGTGGTCGTAGGTCGGCTGCACGATTGCGGCCATGCCCAGGTGCTCGAGCCGGCCGGCCAGCTCCGGTGGCAGCAGCGCCGCGTGCTCCATGCGGTGGCGGCACCCGCGGACCGGGTCGAGGCCGGCGGTGTCGGCGACGCGCTCGACCACCTCGATGGCCTGGCGCACGGCGCGGTCACCGATCGCGTGCAGCGAGACCTGCACCCGCCGACGCGTCGCGGCGGTCATGAACTCCGCGAGGTCGTCGTCGGCGAGGTAGAGGTGCCCCGCCCCCGCGCGGTCGACGTAATCCTCCTCCAGCGCCGCGGTGTGGCTGCCCACCGTGCCGTCCAGGCCCAGGGCGCCGACCTGGCGCAGCCCGCGGGCGGTGACGAGGTCGAGGTCGGGGTCGCTCCAGTACGGGACGACCTCGATCGGCCACTCGCCGCTGGTCCACGTGTCGAGGTCGGAGGTGCCGAAGCCGCCGGGCCCGGCCATCTCGTGCACGCTGCCGACCCCGAGGGCGGCGCACTGGCGGGCGACCGCGTCGCGGGCCTCTTCCAGCTGCGGAGCGGGCAGCTCCGCCGCGAACCAGCGGATCGCGACGCTGGCCGCCTCGCGTCGCAGGACTCCCGTCGGGCGGCCGGTCTCGTCGCGCTCGACGCCGTCGACCCGCGCCAGCGGGAGGATCGCCAGGCTGGTGCGATCCAGCACGACGGAGTGCCCGTCGCTGCGCAGCAGCAGCACCGGGCGGTCGGCGCCGGCGCGGCTGAGCTCGTCGGCGGTCGGCGGGCGTTGCTCGGGCCAGTCGGTCTCGTCCCAGCCCCCGCCCCAAAGGACGCGCCCGAGCGTGACGTCGCTGATGGCCGCGACGGCGGCGAGGCAGTCCTCGACGCTGCGGGCCAGCGACAGGTCCAGCCCGGTGAGCACCAGCCCCACCGAGGTGAGGTGGACGTGGGCGTTCACGAACGCCGGCTGGATCGTGGCGCCGCTGAGGTCGACGCGGAGGTCGACGACGCCGGGGGCAGCGGCGGGATCGTCCCCCAGCCAGATGATGCGCCGGCCGCGCACGAGCACACACCGCGCCGAGGCCCCCCGCGGGCTGGCCGTGCGCACCGCATCGGCGACCAGCAGCACGCCGGGAGACCGTCCCCGCCGCTGGTGCACCGCGCCGCGGGCGAGCCCCCGCTCGTGGGCGCCGCCCCGCTGCAGGCCCGGAGCGCTTGCTTGCTCCATCGGCAGTCGATGGTAGCGACTGCGCGTCGCGGATCGTTGACCTTAGCGGGCCGCCGCGCCCACCAGCAGCGTCGGCGCGACGAAGGCCGAGGCGCACGTGGCCAGGGTCCACAGCAGCCGCCGGCGCCCGGGGCGCGCCCCGGCGATCAGGTCGAGGAGCACCGAGACGGCCAGCCACCCCGCCGTCACCAGCAGGCCGAGGGTCACCGCCGCGAGCAGCGCGGTCGCCCCGGCGCGCCCGTCCCCGCCCGACGCCACGACCGAGGTCACGAGCACCGCCGCGCCGGCCCCCGCCACGATGCCCCCCGCCCGCAGCCCGCGCCGGATCACGCGCCGGTCGACCTCGTCGGCGGACAGCTGGTTCACGCGTTGCCAGCCCGGCGCGCTCGCGCGCGCTGGAAGCCGCTCATGCGAGCAAGGCGCGGGAGATCACGAGCCGCTGGACCTGGTTGGTGCCCTCGACGATCTGCAGGACCTTGGCCTCGCGGAAGAGGCGCTCGACGGGGTACTCCCGGGTGTAGCCGTAGCCACCGAAGATCTGGATCGCGTCGGTGGTGACCTTCATCGCGGCATCGGTGGCGGCCAGCTTGGCCATCGCGGCCTGGCGGGAGAACGGCTCCCCGGCGTGCCGGCGCAGCGCCGCGGACTGCCAGAGGGCGCGGGCGCGCCTCGACGGCGGTGGCCATGTCGGCGAGCAGGAACGCGACGCCCTGGAAGCTGCCGATGGGCTGGCCGAACTGGCGGCGCTCGCGGGCGTAGGCAACGGCCTGGTCGACGGCCGCCTGGCCGACGCCGGTGGCGCACGCCGCGATCCCCAGCCGCCCGCCGTCGAGCGCGGACAGCGCGATCTTGAAGCCCTCGCCCTCCGCTGCGAGCAGGTTCGCGGCCGGCACCCGGGCCCCTTCGAAGACCAGCTGGGCGGTCGGCGAGGACCGCATCCCCATCTTCTTCTCCGGCGCCCCGAACGACAGGCCGTCCAGCCTGCCCGGGACCAGCAGCGCGCTGATGCCGCGCGTCTTGTGCTCCCCGGTCCGGGCGATCAGCACGTAGGCGTCGGCGTGGCCGCCGTGGGTGACCCATGCCTTCGTGCCGTCCACGACGTAGTGATCGCCGTCGCGCCGCGCCCTGGTCACCAGGCCCGCCGCGTCCGAGCCGCTCCCCGGCTCCGACAGCGCGTACGCCCCCAGCCACTCCCCCGCGGTCATCCGCGGCACGACCTCCGCGCGCAGCTGCTCGGACCCGTAGGTGGCCACCGCCCAGGTCGACAGGGTGTGGACCGACAGGCCCAGGCCCACCGCCAGGAACGCCTTCGCGAGCTCCTCCACCACCGAGAGGTACACCGGCCCCGGCTGACCGCCGCCGCCCAGATCCGGGTCGAACGGCAGCCCCATCAGGTCCAGGCGGCCCAGCAGGTCGAGGAGGTCGCGAGGGAAGGCGGCGGCCTCCTCGTCGGGGGCGGCCCGCGGCGCGATCTCCTTGGCCGCGATGTCGCGGACCAGCTCCAGCAGCGCCTGCTGCTCTTCGTCGAGCGGGATCACGGCACCGCCCTCGGCCCGTCCGGGCGGGCCAGCAGCACCTGGCGGGTCTGGTAGCCCGCCGCCTCCAGGAACCGGAGCCCCGCGTCGTTGTCGGCGGCCACGGAGACCTCGACCAGCGTGACGCGGGTGCTCGCGGCCCAGTGCTCCACCTCCAGCAGCAGGGCGTGCGCGACCCCGC
This sequence comes from Euzebyaceae bacterium, assembly GCA_963829805.1. Classification (GTDB taxonomy): domain Bacteria; phylum Actinomycetota; class Nitriliruptoria; order Euzebyales; family Egibacteraceae; genus CAWHJR01. The sequence goes on along the minus strand of CAWHJR010000002.1, from coordinate 2,933,205 downwards.
GGCGGCGGTGCTCCTGCAGTACGTAGATCGGCCCGAGGACCACGCCCTCCTGCCCGAGCTTGCCCGCCGCGTATCCCAGCGCCTCGCTGCCGTCGCGCGCCACCCAGTAGATCCCGCCGGTCGGCAGGGGCGGGCGCTTGGAGCCCGTGACGGTCTCGTCGGCGGCGTAGGCGGCGGCCAGGGGCTGCACCTCCTCCAGGCGTGCCCGCGCGACCGATGCAGTCATCAGACCGCGACGAGGTCGCGGGTGACGATGTTGAGGCGCTCGCACCCGTCGGCGGTGACGGCGACGATGTCCTCGATGCGCATCCCGAAGCGGCCCGCGAGGTAGATCCCGGGCTCGATCGAGAACGTCATCCCCTCCTCCAGCACCAGGTCGTTGCCGGCGACGATGTAGGGCTCCTCGTGCACGTCCAGGCCGATCCCGTGGCCGGTGCGGTGGATGAAGGCGTCGCCGTAGCCCGCGGCCGCGAGGTGGTCGCGGGCGGCCGCGTCGACGTCGCTGGCTCGCACGCCGGGGCGGACCGCCAGCACGGCGGCGTCCTGCGCCGCCCGCAGGGCCGCGAACGCCTCCTGGTAGCCGTCCGGCGGGGACCCCAGCACGTAGTTGCGCGTGCAGTCGGAGAACCAGCCGTCCAGCGGGCCGCCGATGTCGACGACGACCGCGTCGCCGGGCTGGAGGCGGCGGTCGCCGCTCTCGTGGTGGGGTGAGGCGCCGTTGGCGCCGGAGGCCACGATCGTGAAGTCGACGGCGTCGTGCCCGGCGGCCAGCATCGCGGCGCCGATCTCCGCGGCGACCTCGTGCTCGGTGCGGCCTGCGCGCAGGAGGCCGGGGACCGCGCCGTGCACGGCGTCGATCGCGGCGCCGGCCGCGCGCAGGCGGTCGACCTCCCGCGGGGTCTTGCGCATGCGCAGCTCGCGCGTGACGGCCGAAGCCCGCGTCCACCGCGCTGCCGGCCGGTGCGCCTGCAGGCCGAGCAGGAACGTGGCCCAGAGCTGGTCGCCGACCGCGAGATGCGCCGCGTCCGCGAGGCCTTCCAGGCACGCGTCAGCGACCGCGTAGGGGTCTTCGGTCTCGCCCCACGCCACGAGCTCGACGAGGTTGCCTGCCCCCTGCTCCTCGGCCCGGGGCCGCTCCAGCACCGGCACGACGAGGCGATGCTGCCCGTCGGCGCGTGCCACCAGGAGGGTCAGGCGCTCGAGCGGCAGCGCGACGTACCCGGTGAGGTAGCGCAGGTCCGCGCCTGCGCCGATCAGCAGGGCGTCGACGCCCTGCTGGGCCATCACCGCCGCGGCGCGCTCCAGAGCCGACGTCACGCGGCGGAGCATAGACACGAGGGCCGACTTGCCCGAGGACGGCGAGGTCGAGTCCCACTACGCCGAGGGCATGGCGGCCGAGATCACGGTCACCTGAGCGCCTACGCCGCCTCCGAGCGGCCGCCATCCTGGCGACCGGCCGGAGCCGGGCGTACACTGCGGACCTCCCGCGCGGCGGCTCTGGTTCGCTGCGCTCGCGTGCGGCTCCGGTCGGCGCCCGACATCCCATCGCACCGCGCCCGAAGGAACTCGCCGGTGGCCAAGGTCAGCAAGATCGTCCGCAACGAGCAGCGCCAGGTCCTGGTCGCGCGTTACGCGCAGCGCCGCCAGGAGCTCAAGGCCGTCGTCAAGGACCCCTCGGTGTCGCTGGACGCCAAGCTCGAGGCCCGCGACGCCCTCAACCGACTGCCCCGCAACGCCAGCCCCGTGAGGGTGCGCCGCCGCGACCGCCTCAACGGGCGCCCACGCGGCCACATCGGCTTCGCGGGCCTGTCGCGCGTGACGTTCCGGGAGCTGGCCCACCGCGGCGAGCTGCCCGGCGTCCGCAAGTCCTCCTGGTAGCACGACGGACGCGACGCCGGACCACGCCCTCAGGGATGCGGGGTTGCGCGCCACCCGCCAGCGCGTGACCGTCCTGCAGGCCCTGGAGTCACGCGACGACGCGGTCACGGCGCAGGACCTGCACATGCAGCTGCGCCAGTCCGGCGACGGCATCGGCCTCACGACCGTCTACCGGACCCTGCAGGCCCTGGCCGAGGCGGGCTTCCTCGACACCTTCACCCGCGAGGGCGAGCAGGCCTTCCGCCGCTGCGGCTCGGCGCACCACCACCACCTCGTCTGCGAGACCTGCAACCGCGTCGAGGAGATCGCCGCCGAAGCCGTCGAGCGCTGGGTCGGCGACGTCGCCGCCCGCCACGGCTTCCACGTCACCGGCCACCGGGCCGACATCGTCGGCATCTGCCGCGTCTGCCGCGACGCCTGACCCCACCGCTGGCTGCGCGTTCAAGGCCCGTGCAGGGCCGCGCGCAGCGCGGCGACGAGGCGGTCGGTCGCGTCGTGGTCGCGCACGGCGACGCGGAGGTGGTCCGGCGTCAGGCCGGGGAAGGTCGGGGCGCGGACTGCGATGCCACGGTCGGCGAGTGCGGCCCGGACCGCGGGACCGTCAGGCACGCGCAGGAGCAGGAACGGCCCGGCGCTGGGGACGACGGTGACCGTCGGTAGCGACGCGAGGCGGGCCGCGGCGTCCTCGCGGTCCAGCCCCGCCCTCGCGGCTTCCGCGCGCGCCCAGTCCGGATCGGCGAGGCAGGCCACGATCGCGGCGATCGCGTGGGCGCCGACGGACCACGGCTGGCGGCAGGCGGCGAGACCCGCGATCGTCGCCGCGTCCGCGAGGACGTAGCCGGCGCGAACCCCGGGGATCCCCCAGAGCTTGGTGACCGTGCGGACGACCACGAGCCCGGGCACGTCGTCGCGGCCCGCGAGCGAGCAGCCGTCGTCGGCGACGTAGTCCATGAAGGCCTCGTCGACCACGAGCGTCCGCCCCGGCCGCGCGAGCGACGCGATGGTCGCGGGTTCGTCCAGCGTCCCCGTCGGGTTGTTCGGGTTCCCGACCACCACGAGGTCGGCCTCGTCAGGCACCGCGCTGGGATCGAGGCGCCATCCGTCTGCCTCGCGCCGCAGGACCCGCAGCACCGGCACGCCCGCCGCCCGCAGCGCCGCCTCCGGCTCGGTGAACGCCGGGTGCACCACGGCTGCCAGCCGCGCGGGCAGTACCCGCGGCAGCAGCCAGAACGCCTCCGACGCTCCCGCCGTGACCCCTGCCTCTTCGACCCGTCGCCCCCACCGCCGCGCGACCGCCTCCCGCGCCTCCCCGTCATCGGGGTACCGCGTGACATCCACCCCGGCCAGCGCCGCAGCCACGTGCCGCGGCATCCCGCCCGCCTTGACGTTCACCGCGAGATCGAGCGCCCCCGCCCACCCCTGCCGGTCCCCGTGCTCCCGCAACCACGCCTCCCCCACCACCTCCACACCATCACGGCCCTTCGCCGCCGCCCCCTCCAGCCGGGGGGTCGGGGGTGAGGGATCGCGGAGTGCTGGGGCGGGGGGAGGTCCACGGGGCGGCCGGCGATGACGAGGATCACGCGGTCGGCTGAGGCCGCGAGGAGCTGGGCGGCCTCGCCGAGGAGGTCGACCCACGAGCGTGTGCCCGGATCGGTCGCGACCAGGCCGGAACCGGCGTCCTCGGCGACCACCACCGTCGGCGACGCGCGCTCCCCGGCCGCCTCCCAGAAGGCCGCCAGCGCCTCGAGCTGGCCCGCGCCCGTGCCCACGGAGGCCTCGGGTCCCCGCGGCCACAGGGCGGCCGTGACCCAGCCGCCGAGGCTGTCGATGAGGAGGGCGTGGTCGTTGGGCGCGGTCAGGGCGGCCGACAGCTCGGTGGTCTCGAGGGTCAGCCAGCCCGCCGGGCGGCGGGCGCGGTGGTCGGCGATGCGGGCGGCCATCTCGCCGTCGACGGCGGTGCCGGTGGCGACGTAGCACACCGGCCAGCCCGACACGAGCGACTCCGCGACCGCGCTCTTGCCGGAGCGCGTGCCGCCCAGCACGACGATCCGCTCACCCATCGGGGATCGGGGGAACGCCGCCCGGCGCGCCACCGCCCGGTGCGCCACGCAGTGACGGGGTCCAGTTCAGGCGGACCAGGCGCCAGGCCACGGTGCCTCCGGCGACGTGGCCGCTCAGCTCGGTCACCGAGGGCGGGTCGACGTCGAGCCGCCACATCACCGCACCGGTGAGTCCCGGCGGTGGCGGCGACGTGTCGTCACCGGGGAACACCGCCTCGATCACCGCGGCACGCACCAGCCCGCCGTGCGTGAACGCGATCGTCGTGCCCCCCACCGCGGCGGCCTCGGTCATGAGCGCCCGCAGCCGGGCGCGCACGGCCACGTGGTCCTCGCCGCCATGCGGCGTCGCAGCACCGTCGGGGTCCGCGAACCAGGCGCGCAGGGCCTCCGCCTCGACCCGCGCCACGTCCTCGATCGAGCGGCCACGCCACCGCCCGAAGTCGACCTCGGCCAGCTCGGCCCGCCGCTCGGGGTCGGCGAAGCCGGCGGCGGCCGCCGTGCCCAGCGCGCGCGCAGCGTGGGACGACCACACCCGGTCCGCATCCGGCAGCACCGCCCGCCAGCGCATGGGCGGCGGCCCACCCCGCGGTGTCCAGCTCCGGCCCCGCGTCCAGCGGGTCGGCACCCGTCGAGCCTGGGAACGACGCTCGCCGCGTCTCCGCAGTCGGCCCGTGCCGCACCAGCAGCAGGCGCGCCTGCGTCGTCACGACCTCCACCCTCCGCCCCGCCTCGCGGGCAGGGCACTACGCCGAGGTCATCAGGGGAGCGACCTGCTGCGCGCGGGACGACAGCAGGCCGTGGACCACCGCGAGCACGCCGACCAGGGTCGCCTGGACGGCCAGCGCACCCAGCCGGAACGACCACAGGAGGTCGGCGGGGAAGTCGCCGGCGCCAGCCGTCGCGGGCAGGAGCCACAGCAGCAGGGCGACCACCACCACCACGCCGAGGCCGACCGTGGCCTGGCGACGCGGTGCCGGCCACCCGGCCGCGACCAGACGCAGGCCAGCCGTGTACGCGGCCGCCGCCAGCAGCAGGCCGGCCACCATCAGCCCGAGGTAGAGCGCGCCGCGCGTGCCGACTGTCGCGGAGTCGCCGACGGCCGGCGGGTTCGGCGGGTACTTCACCCATGGCAGCAGCACGAGCGCGCCGACCAGCACGAGGCCGAGCTTCACGCTGCGCTGCCACGCGTCGCCGCGGACCCGCCCGGCGGCCCAGGCCGCCAGCACGCCGAAGATCGCGCCGACACCCAGGCCGAGCAGCGCCGACCCGGCGACCAGCCCGACCTTCTGCGTGGGGCGGGTGATCTCGAACTCCGCGACCACGGCCTCTTCGGCCGGGTCGGCTGCCGCGGCTTGCTCTTCGATCGCGACCGCGGAGTCGATCGCCGGCTCGCCGACGACCAGCCCCAGCAACCCCGCGAGCAACCCGGCCAGCGCGCCAGCGGCGAGGCCGCGGCGCAGCGAGGCGCCGATCATTGGTGGCAGGGCATCAGTGGCAGGGGACGCCGAAGAGGTGCCGGGCGTCGTGGAAGAACTCGTGGAGAACGCCCCCGCTGTCGCTCAGCGCGTGGGTGACCGGGGCGAGCAGGGCGCCCTGGTCGAACAGCACCATGTACGCCGCGAGCATGGCCAGCAGCAGCGCCACGAGCATCGGCGTAGCGAGCTGGTCACCGCTGAGGCGGGTCTCGGTCTGCACGGTCTACCTCCCGAGGGATCGTCGTCCCAGATTCGCCGGAGGGCCGGTCGCATGAGTCTCCTGGCTCCCGGGTCACCGCCCGCACACCGGGCCTTCCCACCGCCGTGGCGGTCGTGGCCCCCGGCTTCCCGGCTGGGGTGTGCGTGCTACCCGATCACAGTGGCGGGACCGCCCCGGACTCTCACCGGGTTCCTGGCCTTGCGCCGGCCTGGCCCGCACCATCGCACCCCGCCCGCGGTGGGTCAAGCAACCGCGGGGCCGGACCCTAGGCTCCCGCCCGATGATCACGGTGCTCGGGCTGCCCCGTGGCCCGCTGACCGACGCCGAGCTGGCCGCGCTGGCCACCGCGCAGGTCGTCGCCGGCGGCGCCCGCCACCTGGCCGCGATCTCGCACCTGCTCCCGCCCGCGGCCCGGCAGGTCGAGCTCGGGGCGAAGCTGGACGCGGACCTCGACCTGGTCGCGGCGAACCAGCCGTCCGTCGTGCTCGCGTCCGGCGACCCGGGCTTCTTCGGCGTGCTGCGCGCACTCGCCGAGCGCGTGCCGGCTGCAGACCTCGACGTCCGCCCCGCCCCGTCCAGCATCGCCCGCGCCTTCGCGCTGGCCGGACTGCCCTGGGACGACGCGCGCGTGGCGACGGCCCACGGCCGCGACCCGCGCACCGCGGTCAACCTCTGCCGCCGCTTCCCGAAGGTCGCCGTGCTCACCGAGCCCCACTTCGGCCCGGCGGCGCTGGCACGGGCGCTCCGGGGCCTGGACCGCCAGCTCGTGGTCGCCGAGCACCTCGGCGACCCCGGCCAGCGCGTGACCCGCGGCGACCCCGGCACGATCGCCGCGGGCGAGTTCGCCGACCCCAACGTCGTCCTGGTCCTCGACCCCGCCGCCCAGCCCGGCGCCAAGGGCACCCTCGCGCCACCCCGCGCCGCTGCCCCGCGCTGGGGCCTGCCCGACGACGCGTTCGAGCATCGCGGCGGGATGATCACCAAGGCCGAGGTCCGCTCGCACTGCCTGGCGCTGCTAGGCCCCGGCGAGGGCGACCTCGTCTGGGACGTCGGAGCCGGGAGCGGCGCCGTCGGGATCGAGTGCGCCCGCCTGGGCGCCGCCGTGATCGCGGTCGAGGCGGACCCGCCGTCGGTCGCACGCATCCAGCGCAACGCCGCCACGCACCGGGTCCCGATCGAGGTCGTCACGGGCCACGCCCCACAGGCCCTCGAAGCGCTGCCCGACCCGGACGCGGTCTTCGTCGGCGGTGGCGGCACCGCGGTGGCCGCGGCCTGCGCCGCCCGCACCCGCCGCGCGGTGGTCGCGGCGCTCGCGACCGTCGAGCGCACCGGCCCGGTGCTCGCGGCCTTCGACGCCGAAGGGCTCGAGAGCCACGCCACCCTCCTGCAGGCCGCGCGCCTCGCCCCCCTGCCCGGCGGCGGTCACCGCCTCGACGCGACGAACCCCGTCTTCGTGGTCGCCGGCCATCGCGCGGTGACCTGAGCGCCTCCGGCGACCGCGGGCGCTCTAGGAAGCGGTCGGCAGACCTCCGGTCGCCCCGACCGGCTCGCCCTCGAAGTCGACCAGCGCCACCTCCGCCCGCAGCGCCCCCTCGGTGAAGCGCTCCAGGTTCGCCGCCACCCGCGCGCACAGCGCGTCCCAGACCCGCCGCTCCCCGGGCCCCAGGATCTCGAAGGCGTGGCGCGCCGTGTTCGCCTCGCGCACGCGCTCCACCGTGGCGGCGTCGACCCCCGCATGCGCTGCCAGACCCGCCAGCACGTCCGGGTCGACCCGCGACTTCGTCCAGTGGGTCATCAGGACACCCGCGGCCAGCTTCGTGAGCTTGCCGACCATGCCGACGAACACCACGTCCCCCACCCCGCGCTCCACCGCCCGGCGCAGCGCGGCACCGGTGAAGTCGCCGACCTCCACGAAGCAGGTCTCGGGCAGGTCCGGCAGGAGCCGCCGCGCGGCGCGCTCGGTCCGGCCGCCGGTCGACAGCACGACGGCGCGCAGCCCCGTCGCCGCCACGACGTCCACCGCCTGCAGGACCGACGCCCGCCACGACGCGGTCGAGAAGGGCCGCACCACCCCGGTCGTCCCCAGGATCGAGATCCCGCCCAGGATCCCCAGCCGCGGGTTCGTGGTCTTCTTCGCCAGCTGCTCGCCCCCGGGCACGCTGATCGTGCAGACCACACCGGATGCTGCGAGGTCGAGCACCTCGCCCACGGCCGCCGCGATCATGCGCCGCGGCACCGGGTTGATCGCCGGCCCGCCGACCTCCAGCCCCAGCCCCGGCTTCGTGACCGTCCCGACACCCGGCCCCGCCACGAACGCGACGCCGGGCTCGGCCGCCGGCACCAGCCCGACGACGATCTCCGCCCCGTGCGTCACGTCCGGGTCGTCGCCGCCGTCCTTGACCACGACCGCGACCGCGCCGGGCCCCTCGCGCCCGCAGCGCGCCACCGGGAGCGTCGCGCGGTCCGAACCCCGGAACGGCTGCGGTAGCGGGATCTCGACCGCTGCGGGAGCCTCGCCACCCGCCAGCAACACCGCCGCCGCCTTCGCCGCCGCCGCCGCGGTGGCGCCCGTCGTCCACCCCGTGCGCAGCGCGCGCTTGCGCACCGCGGCGGTGCGCGGCAGGTCCGGTTCGCGCAGCTCGGGCTCGGGCGGGTCGATCGGGAGATCATCGCAGCGGCCGGTGCTTACGGGTCCCTGGCAGCAGGCTCGGCCCTGACGGAGCGCGCTACGCTCCGCGACTTCGGGGACCGCCGTCACGAGAGGTTCAAGCCCGCCATGCGCATCGCAGCCGCTTCGACGCTCCTGCTCGGCCTCCTGCTCACCGCGTGCCAGCAGTCGGTCTTCGACCTCGAGATCGGTCAGTGCATCAACGTGCCGACCAGCGGCGAGGTGTCGACCGCCGAGGTCGTGGAGTGCTCCGAGGCCCACGACGCCGAGGTCTTCGCCCTGCCCCAGCACCCGGCCGGCGCCGACGAGCCGTTCCCCGGCACGACCGAGATCGGCGAGTTCGCCAACACGGAGTGCCTGGCGGCCTTCGAGCCGTACGTCGGCACCGACTACCAGAGCTCCGCGCTGTTCTTCTCCGCGCTGCAGCCCACCCAGGAGACCTGGGACCAGGCCGACGACCGCGAGGTGGCCTGCCTGTTGGTGGGCGAGAACGGCGCCCAGCTGACCGGGAGCAAGCAGGACAGCAACGAGTAGCCCTCCCGCGTGCGTGCGCAGCGCCGCGGCAGTGGTGATCGCCGCGGTGCTGGTGGTGGCGTGCGGGGCGTCGGTCTTCGAGGTCGCGATCGGGCAGTGCCTCAACCTGCCCGACGACGCCCAGACCGTCGTCGACGTCGAGGTCGTGGACTGCGCCATGGCCCATGACGCCGAGGTCTTCGGCCTGCCCCAGATCAACGCCGGCCCCGAGGCGTCGTTCCCCGGGGCCACCGCGCTGGGGACGTTCGCCGAGGAGCGCTGCACCGAGACCTTCGAGGAGTACGTCGGCGTCCCCTACCCCGAGTCCAGCCTGCTGATCCTCACGCTCGTGCCGACCCAGGAGAGCTGGGAGCAGGCCGCCGATCGCGAGGCCGCCTGCCTGCTGATCGCCGAGAACGAGCAACCCCTGACCGGCTCCCTTCGGGCGACCGGCCAGGGGTCCTGAACGCTCCGGGCTAGCCCCGGCGGCTGATGGTCGCCAGCGCGTCGCCGGCTGCCTTGACGGCGTTGGCGGCGGCGTCGGCCAGGCTTCCACCGCGGATGCCGTCGTCGTCCTGGGGTGCGAGGTCCTGGGTGGCTTCGTCGATGCTGAGGTTGGTGTCCATCTCGCGATGCTGGCACGACCCACTCGCAGGCGGCCAGGAATGTGACACAGGTAAGTCGCCTGTAACAGCACGGGCCGCTCAGTCCCAGACGCGCTCCAGGCGCCAGACGCCGCCCTCGCAGACCAGCTCGTAGATCCCGCGGCCCGGCGTCGCGGCCCCGGCCTCGACCCGCCAGAGGTCGCGCTGCGGGATCGCGGTGCCGGCGCCCGCCCACCAGCCCGCGTCCTCGCGCCAGTGCCCCAGCACCGCGAGCACCCGGTAGACGCCGGACCGCCAGGTGAACGACCGCGGCGCGGGCTCGGGCGCGTCGGTGAGCGTCACCTCGACCTGCTCCCGGTACCGCTTCGTCACAGCCGTCATCACCGTCCACCGCGCCCGGCAGCCGGCGGTGTGACCGGGTGAACGCAGCGCGCCTTCCCCACGCGCCGTGCTCACCCGGCCACGACCGGTGCCACATCCTCTATCGAACAGCAGTTCGACGAGACTAAGGACTGTACGCCTGTTCGAATCAGGCTGTCAAGGCCTCGCTTCAGGTGAGCGCGAGGACCTCGCTCAACGCGTCGACGATGCTGTCGACCTCGGCCGCGGTCACGACCAACGGCGGGGCCAGGCGGATCGTGGTGATCTGGGTGTCCTTGCAGAGCAGCCCGCGCTCGGCCAGCCGCTCGCAGTACCAGCGGGCGGGAGGCTCCGCGGAGGCCCGCTCGACGCCGAGCCACAGGCCGCGGCCGCGCAGCTCGCGGATGCCAGGCAGCGCTGACGCGCGCAGCCCGTCCAGCAGCCGCGCGCCCAGCGTCGTGGCTCGCTCCTGGTACTCGCCCGTGCCCAGCAGCGCCACCACCTCGCGCGCGACGGCGCAGGCCAGCGGGTTGCCGCCGAAGGTCGAGCCGTGCTCGCCCGGCCGGATCACCGACAGCACCGCGTCGTCGGCGACGACCGCGCTGATGGGCACGATCCCACCGCCCAGCGCCTTGCCCAGGATGTAGACGTCCGGCACCACGCCCTCGTGGTCGCACGCGAACGTGCGCCCCGTGCGGGCCAGGCCGGACTGGATCTCGTCGGCGAGGAACAGCACGCCGCGGTCGGTGCACAGCTGGCTCACCGCGCGCAGGTAGCCGTCGGGCGGGATGCGCACGCCGGCCTCGCCCTGGATCGGCTCCAGCAGCACGGCCACGGTGTCGTCGTCGATCGCAGCCGCCAGCGCGGCCGCGTCGCCGAACGGGACGGTCTCGAAGCCCGGCATGTACGGGCCGAAGCCCTCACGCGCGGAAGGGTCGTCGGAGAACGAGATGATCGTGGTCGTGCGGCCGTGGAAGTTGCCGCCCGCCACGATGATCTTCGCGCGGCCGGGAGCGACGCCCTTGCGCTCGTAGCCCCACTTGCGGGCCACCTTGATCGCGGTCTCGACCGCCTCGGCGCCGGTGTTCATCGGCAGCACGCGGTCCTTGCCGCACAGCGCCGCCAGCTCCGCGCAGAACGGGCCGAGCTGGTCGGAGTGGAACGCCCGGCTCGTGAGCGTCACGCGATCGAGCTGGGCCTTGGCCGCGGCGACGAGCCGCGGGTGGCGGTGCCCGAAGTTCACCGCCGAGTACGCCGCCAGGCAGTCCAGGTAGCGGCGGCCCTCGGTGTCGACCACGTACGCACCGTCGGCCTCGGCGATGACGACCGGCAGCGGGTGGTAGTTGTGCGCGCCGTGCGCCTCTTCCAGCGCCCGGGCATCCGACATCTGCAGCACCGCGCTCACGCCGCCACCACCGCGGCGGTGGCGGACAGGGAGACGTCGGTGGAGAGGGTCAGGCAGCGCACGGCACCTCCGGCCTTGCGGAACTCGCTGACGTCGACCACGGCGACGTCGAAGCCCCAGGCTTCCAGCTGCCGGCCGACGCGCGGCGTGCAGTCGGGCATCACCACGGTGTCGCCGACGACCACGGTGTTGGCCACGAAGCGCGCGGCCTCGGTCTCGTCGATCACCAGCGGGTCGGCGACCAGCGCCATCACCGCGGCCCGGTCCGCACGGTCCCACGCGTCGGGGAACACGATCGCGCGCCGCGCGTCCAGCGGCGCCAGCGTGATGTCGATGTGGTACCAGCGCGGGTCGTGCAGCCCGACGGGCAGCACCGGCGCCGTGACCGCCTGCGCCAGCGCCGTCACCGAGCCGCGCGTCGACCGCGCGCCGTAGCCGGCGACCAGCGTCCCGGCCATCGGCAGCGCGTCGCCCGCGCCCTCCTGCACCTCGTCCTCGGGCAGCCCCACGATCCGCGAGCCCTCCGCGCGGAACCACGCCGCCGCGTGCACCGGCTCCCCGACCCGTTCCGGGTGGCGCATGCGCGCCGTCACGAACGTGTCGCCGTCGACGATGCCGAGGTTGGCCGTGAAGACCATGTCGGGCAGGTCGCGCTGCGGCTCCAGGGTGTCGACTCGCGCCCCGGCGGCGCGCAGCGTGGCGACCAGGTGCTCCCACTGCTCCCGCGCCCGCTCCCGGTCCACCGGCACGGCCGGGTCCATCCAGGGGTTGATCGCATAGGCCACGTCGAAGTGGTCTGGCGGGCACATCAGGAACGCACGGCCCCACGCCAGGCGCTCGGTCATCGGGGTCCCTCCGGTGATCGGGGTCTGAGAAAGCTTCCGCTGTTGTCGGATTGTCTGACAATCTAGCAGGAGGCAGGAGGCAACGCAAGCAGCCGCGTCGCCCGTTCGAGACTTGTCCGATACTTGTCACCGTGGATGTCCAGCCCGCGCCCCGCCTGCGCCGGGTCAGCATGTCCGACCAGGTCGTCGAAGCGCTCCGCCGCGAGATCCTTGGCGGCGAGCTGCGGCCTGGAACCTCCTTGCGCGAGGTCGCGCTGGCCGAGCGCTTCGACGTCGCCCGCAGCACCGTGCGCGAGGCCATCCGCGCGCTCGTCGGCGAGGGCCTCGTCACCCACCACATGCACCGCGGCGCCGTCGTGACCGAGCTCACCGACGACGACGTCCGCGACCTGCTGCGCGCCCGCGCCGCGATCGAGTGCGCCGCCGCAGAGCTCCTCTCCCCCGCCGTCGACCTCGCCCCCTGCGAGGCGGCCCTGGCCGCGATGGAGCACGCGGTCGCCCGCGGCGACGGCCCCGCGGTCGCCACCGCCGACGCCGCGTTCCACCGCGCGTTCGTCGCCCTGGCCGGCTCGCCCCGCCTCGCGGCGTTCCACCGCACCCTGCAGGGCGAGCTGCGCCTGCTCCTCGCCGTCGCCGAGCGCCAGGTCCCCGAGCCCGACAAGGTCGCGAGCCACGGCCAGATCCTCGCGCTGGTCCGCCGCGGCGACGCAGCCCGCCTCGACACCACCCTGCGCGCCCACGTCCTCGGGGCCGAGCGCACCCTCCTCGGCCTCCTCGACGCTCCCCCGCGCCCGGCAGAAGCCTAGGACCTAGGTCGAGGCCCGGATGTGGGAACGAACCTAGGGCCTAGGAAGGTGCCGGCGGCCTCGGGGCCTCGCGGAAACTTCTAGAAGCCGACCGGTATCCCGGTAGGTACCAAGGGCCTAGGAATCGGCCGGCCCGGCAGGGGCGTCACGTGGCTCCAGATCAGCCAGGAACTCCGCCGCCACGGGCTGGGGGTCGTCGCCCGGCTCGAGCTGGGCGTTGAGCACGGCGAGGCTGTCGGTGGACAGGCGGGCGACCAGGGGCTCCAGCGCGGCGCGCAGCTCGGGCAGCTGCGTCAGCGCGCCCCGCGCGACGGGGGCGATCACGAACGCGGGGAAGATGGCCTGGTCGTCGGCGACGCGCACGAGCTGCGCGCGCAGCGCCTCGCCGGACGTCGCCGTCCCGAGCGCGGCGAAGCACTCGCGCGAGGCGACGCGGCGGATCGCCTCGCCCTCGGACGCGTCGACGGTCGGCACGCGCTCGATCGCGATCGAGTACTCCTCGACCAGCAACGGGTAGCCGGCGGGGCGGTCCAGGAAGTCGGGGTCGGCGCACAGCGGCAGGCCGCCGGCAGACAGCTGTCCCGCCAGCCACGTGAGGGTCGGCTCCGGCACGGCGTCCTCCGCGCGCACGAACAGCGCGAGCGTCGCGTTGGCGGTCGTGGGGGCCAGCCACTCCAGGCCGATCTCGGCGTCGGCGCTGCGGACCTGCTCGTAGCTCTCCTCAGGGTCCGCGGGTGGCACCTGGCCCTGCATGCCCAGCACCCAGGCCGCGCCGGTGTAGTCCCAGTAGACGTCGATGTCACTGCGCCGCAGCGCCCCGCGGAGCGCGACCGTGTCGCCCTGCTCCGTGCGCGGCTCCGCCGTCATGCCGGCGCGGTCCAGCGCCTCCAGCGTCAGCGCGGCCAGCATGCGCTGCTCGGCCGTCGAGCCCACCCCGACCCGCACGACGGGCTCCGCGGGCGCCGGCGTGCACGCCGCCGCGACCGTCAGCAACGCGAGCACGAGGAAGAGCCGCATCGCCGACCACTGTGCCGCGCGCCGCCCCGCCGCGGCTTGCGGCGGCGACGGCGGACAGGCCGGGGGGCAAACGGCTCCCGACGTTGGGAGGGAGGGGTTTGGGCTTAGTCTCGGGCAGCATGGACCGGCGCACCCTGCTCAAGGCCGCCGCCGCGGGAGCGGCGCTTGGCACCGGAGGTCTGCTGAGCGCCTGCGGCGGGGAGGACTCGCCGATCCCGCCCGGAGAGGCCACGCTGATCGTGGCGCAGGCCTCCTACGAGGCCCTCGTCGGCGAGGATCGCTACCTCACGTTCGGGGTGCTGGACGCCGCGACCCAGCAGGATCTCGGTTCGGCCGAGGGACTGCAGATCTACCTGCGCGATGTCCCGACCTCGCCCGAACAGACGCCCGCGATCCTCGACGGTCCGCTGGACCCCGCCTACTCCCCCGCCGAGGAGGCCGGCCTCGGCGTGTTCTACGTGCAGCTGGACCTCCCCGAGGCCGGCAACCGCGAGATCGTCGCCGTGCAGGGCGCGCGCTGGGGCCCCGGCGTGATCCAGGTCGTGGAGCCCGAGGACAGCGTGTCGCCCGTCCCCGGAGACCAGGCGCCGTCAGCCCCGACCGCGACCGTCGACGACGACCTGGGCTACTTCAGCGTCTGCACCCAGCAGCCGCCCTGCGGGATGCACGAGCTCAGCCTCGACGAGGCCCTCAGCACCGGGCGCCCCGTCGCGCTGCTGTTCGCGACGCCGGCGTTCTGCCAGTCCGTCGTCTGCGGGCCGTCAGTGGCGACCGTCGACGGGATCCGCCAGCAGGGCGACTGGGGCGAGACGATCTTCTTGCACTCCGAGATCTACGCCGAGCAGCCCGAGGACCTCGCGAGCGCGACCCTCACCGAAGCCGTCGAGACCTACCAGCTCCCCAGCGAGCCCTACTTCTTCGCCATCGACGCCGAGGGCACGATCCAGGGCCGCCTCGACGGCCCGATCGTCCCCCCGATCGTCGAGGAGCTCCTGCGAGAGATCACGGGCTAGAGGCGCCGTCCGACGGCGGCGGCCGCCGGCGGCGGGCCGGGGGCTTCAGGCCGACGTCGGGGCTGGCCAGGCGCTCCCCGCGCTGCGAGGCGCGCGCCATGCCGCGCAGCGCGGAGAACGCCGTCAGCAGCGCGGCGACCACCAGCACGGCCGCGACGAGGATCCCGGCCCAGCGCACCATCACGCCGAACGTGAGGCCCTCGGTGAGGCCCTCGACCACGACGCCCGCCAGCGCGCCGAGCGCGAGCACCCCGGCCACGGGGCGCAAGCGCGACCCGACGACCGTGAAGTCGACGAGGGACTGCTCGTGCGCGCCGTGCACGGCGCTCAGAGTGCCGGATCGGCCAGGTCGAGGCAGCGCAGCTGCTCCTCGAGGCGCTGCACCTCGGCCGCGATCGCGTCCAGGTCGCGCGCGGTCCTGACGTCGTACTGCGGGTAGAGGATCTGGAAGCTGGTCTCGGCCGAGCCGAGCTGCCACCCCACCGCGGCGCAGTACTCGCCCATCTCGAACTCCCACGTGAACAACAGCTCGTCGCCGAGGTCGTGCACCCACTCGGTCAGGAAGCGGTTGGGGGTGCGCGC
Organism: Euzebyaceae bacterium; assembly: GCA_963829805.1. Lineage (GTDB taxonomy): Bacteria > Actinomycetota > Nitriliruptoria > Euzebyales > Egibacteraceae > CAWHJR01. The sequence continues at coordinate 2,917,758 of CAWHJR010000002.1, read as the reverse complement.
GAACCGCAGCATCCCGCGGCGGTCCTGCTCGACCGGGGCGAACCCGATCGTCGCGAGCTCGTCAGACAGGGCCATGGCACCGCTCACGCTACCCGCGCTGGTCTCCCTGTCGAACTCGGCCGCTCCGCCGCGCGGAGCGGCGCTCATACACTTGTCGTGCCATGACTGCCGGGACGACGCCCCTCGCTGAAGGCCGCGTCCTGGGAGGACGGTACCGGCTGGGGGCCCGGATCGGGTCGGGCGGGATGGCGACGATCCTGCGCGCGTGGGACACCTCGCTGGAGCGCGAGGTCGCGGTCAAGATCATCCATGCCCACCTCGCCGACAACCCGCAGGTGCTGGCGCTGTTCAAGACCGAGGCGCGCCACGCGGCGCGCCTCAACCATCCCCACATCGTCGGGGTCTACGACCAGGGCGTCGCCGACCTGCCCTACATCGTCATGGAGCTGGTCGACGGGCCGTCGCTGCGCGAGATCCTGGCCAGGCGCGGACGGCTGACGCCGCAAGAGGCGCTGGCTGTGGTCGAGCCGATCGCCCGCGCGCTGGCCCGCGCGCACGAGGCCGGCGTCGTGCACCGCGACCTCAAGCCCGAGAACGTGCTCGTCACCCCCGACGGCGTGCCGAAGGTCGCCGACTTCGGGATCGCCCGCGCGATCGCGGAGACCACCCACACCAACTCCGGGTCGCTGGTCGGCAGCGTGCACTACATGGCGCCGGAGCTGGTCGACGGCGCCCGCGCCACGCCGGCCAGCGACCAGTACGCGCTCGGCGTGGTGCTCTACGAGCTGCTCACGGGCCGCAAGCCGCTACCCGCCGACACCCCGATGGCGGTCGCACTGCGCCACGCCAACGAGGACGTACCGCCGCCCAGCCGCCTCTACGCCGACGTGTCGCGCGCGCTGGACCGGGTCGTGCGCCGCGCCACCGCCAGGCGGCCCGCGGACCGCTACCCCGACTGCGCCGCGCTGGCGGCCGCGCTGGCCGAGGCCGTTCCCCAGGGCTCCGACGCCATCACCTTCGTCGACGACGACGGGCGCGAGCACACGCTGGTGATGCCCCTGGAGAACCAGCCCGACGGTGGTTGGGACGCCGAGCGCGAGCTCATCGCCCGACGCGAGCAGGTCGCCGCCCGCCGCCAGCAGGTCGCCGTCAAGGCTCCGCCGGGCGCCACCGCGCGCAACGTCCGCCGCGTGCTCCTGACCGTGCTGGCCACGCTGCTGCTCCTGGGCTCCTTCGCGTTTGCGGGGTTCGTGCTGTGGGACCGCGTCATCGCACCGGTGGAGCTGATCCCCGACCTGCTGGGCTCCACCCGCGACGACGCCTTCGAGGTGCTCTCCGACCGCGGGCTGGACATGGTGGTCAGCGGGTCGGAGTACAGCATCACCGTGGAGCGCGGCGGCATCCTGCGCCAGGATCCCGAGGGCGGCATGCGCGCCCGTCGCGGCGGCAGCGTCGCGGTGATCTTGTCGGCCGGTCCCCGCGCCGTGGCGATGCCCGACGTGCTGGGCCAGGCCGAGGACGACGCGCTGGTGGCGTTCCAGCCCCACCAGTTCACGGTGACGCCTTCGCAGGACTACAGCGACACCGTCCCGGCCGGGCAGGTCGCCGGGCAGCTGCCGGAGCCGGGCACCACGGTGAACGAGGGGTCCCAGGTCCTCATCACCATCTCGCTGGGCATCGAGCAGGTCGAGGTCCCCGATCTGGAGGGGCTGACCCAGCAGGAGGCCGGCCGGGCGCTGGCGGCGGCCCGACTGGCCCCGGAGTTCACCGAGGAGTGGTCCGACGACGTGCCCGAGCCCGGCATGGTGGTCTCGCAGTCGCTCAGCGCCGGGACGACGGTCGACCACGACTCCACCGTGCAGGTCGTGATCTCCAGGGGCCCGCTCACGATCCTGGTGCCGGAGCTGCGCGGTGTGCCGCTCGACGAGGCCCTGGCCCACCTCGAGGAGCTCGAGCTCGTCGCCGACGTCATCGAGGAGCCACGGCCCGTGGTCTTCGGCATCCCCTACGGGCCCGCCCCCGGTTTCGTCGAGCAGCAGCGCCCGGCGCCGGGCGAGACCATCGAGCGCGGCGAGACCGTCTTGCTCTATACGATCGCCGAGTGACCATAACCCAGCTGTCGTACGTCCACGGGGCGTCGGAGGCCCCGCTGATCGCCCGCACGATCGGCCAGGAGCTCGACCGCATCACGGCCGAGCACGCCGACCGCGAGGCGCTCGTCAGCCTCCACCAGGACGCGCGGCTGACCTACGCGCAGCTGCATGCCGCGGTCGAGGAGGCCGCGCGCGCCCTGCTGGCGTTGGGGGTCGCCAAGGGCGACCGGGTCGGCATCTGGAGCCCGAACACCCTGGAGTGGATCCTCACCCAGTACGCCACGGCCAAGGTCGGCGCGATCCTCGTCAACGTCAACCCGGCCTACCGCACGCACGAGCTGCGCTACGCGCTGACCCAGTCGGGCTGCTCGGTGCTGGTCGCGGCGCGGGCGTTCCGCCAGACCGACTACGTGGCGATGCTCGACGAGGTCCGCGGCGATCTTCCCGACCTGGCCACGATCGTGCTCCTGGGCGACGGCGAGCACTCCGGCACGCTGACATGGCCGGCCTTCCTCGCGCGCGCCGCCGAGGTCGACACCGCCGCGCTGCGCGAGCGCGAGGCCACCCTCGACTTCGACGACCCGATCAACATCCAGTACACGTCGGGCACGACCGGCAACCCCAAGGGCGCCACGCTCTCCCACCACAACATCCTCAACAACGGCTTCTTCGTCGCCGAGCGCATGGGACACCGGTCCCGACGACCGCGTCTGCCTGCCGGTCCCGCTGTACCACTGCTTCGGGATGGTGATGGGCGTGCTCGGCTTCCTCACGCATGGCGCGACGGTGGTGCTGCCTGCGGAGGCGTTCGATCCGGAGGCCTGCCTCCGCGCCGCGCAGGACGAGTCCTGCACGACGATGTACGGCGTCCCCACGATGTTCATCGGGATGCTCGAGCACCCCACCTTCGACGACTGGAAGCTGTCGACGTTGCGCACCGGGATCATGGCGGGCTCGCCATGCCCGGTGGAGGTGATGAAGAAGGTCATCGAGCGCATGCACATGGACGAGGTCACGATCTGCTACGGGATGACCGAGACCTCACCGGTGTCCTTCCAGTCCACGCGTGACGACGACCTCGAGCACCGCACCACGACGGTCGGGGCGATCCACCCCTACCTGGAGTGCAAGCTGGTCGACCCCGAGACCGGCCGCACGGTCCCCCGCGGTCAGCGCGGCGAGCTGTGCACCCGCGGCTACTCGGTGATGCTGGGCTACTGGGCGAACGAGGAGGCCACGCGCGCCGCGATCGACCCCGCCCGCTGGATGCACACCGGCGACCTGGCCGTGATGCGCGACGACGGGTACGTCAACATCGTCGGGCGCATCAAGGACATGATCATCCGCGGCGGCGAGAACGTGTACCCGCGCGAGGTCGAGGAGTTCCTCTACAGCCACCCCGACATCGCCGACGTGCAGGTCTTCGGGGTCCCCGACCCGCGCTACGGCGAGGCGGTCGCCGCGTGGGTGGTGCTGCGCCCGGGGGCCACGCTCGACGCCGCCGGCCTCCAGGACTACTGCCGCGGGAAGATCGCCACCTTCAAGATCCCCGCGCACGTGAAGGTGGTCGAGGCCTTCCCCATGACCGTCACGGGGAAGATCCAGAAGTTCAAGATGCGCGACGAGATGGCCGCCGACCTTGGGCTGACCGAGGCCGCGACCGCCTGATCAGGACCGCAGGTAGGACAGCACCGCCAGCACGCGGCGGTGGTCGTCGGACGAGGGCATGAGCCCGAGCTTGGCGAAGATGCTGCTGACGTGCTTCTCGACGGCGCCCTCGGTCACCACGAGGTCGGCGGCGATCGCCGTGTTGGAGCGGCCCTGGGCCATCAGGGCGAGCACCTCGCGCTCGCGCGGCGTGAGCGCCTGGAGCGGGTCGGCCGCCGTGCGGACCAGCAGCTGGGCGACCACCTGCGGGTCCAGCGCCGTGCCCCCCGAGGCGACCCGCCGCATCGCCTCGACGAACTCCTCGACGTCGATCACGCGGTCCTTGAGGAGGTAGCCGACGCCGCCCTGGCCGTCGGCCAGCAGGTCGTCGGCGTACGACCGCTCCACGTACTGCGAGAGCACGAGGACGGCGGTGCCGGGGACGCGGCGGCGGGCCTCGACGGCGGCGCGCAGGCCCTCGTCGGTGTGGGTCGGCGGCATGCGGACGTCGACGACCGCGAGATCGGGGCGGTGCGCCTCGACCGCGGCCACGAGGGCGTCGCCGTCGGCCACGGCGGCCACGACCTCGCAGCCGGCCTCCTCCAGCAGGCGCAGGAGGCCCTCGCGCAGCAGGACCGCGTCCTCGGCGAGGACTACCCGCACGGCACGAGCGCCGTCACCACGGTGGGCCCGCCCTCGGGGCTGTCGACCGCGAGCTGGCCGTCGACCGCGGCGACCCGGTCCGCCAGCCCGGCAAGGCCGTGGCCCTTCGCGGGGTGTGCCCCGCCGCGGCCGTCGTCGATCACCACCACGTCCAGCCAGCCGTCGCGGGCGCGCACCGCGACCGAGCCGTGCGTGGCGCCGCTGTGCTTGGCGACGTTGGCCAGCGCCTCGGAGACGACGTAGTAGGCCGCGTGCTCGGACGCCTCAGGGAGACGGTCGCGGCCCCCGAGGTCGACGTCCAGGGCGACCGGCACGGTGCTGCGCGCGGCCAGCGCGGACAGGGCGGCCGGCAGGCCGCGGTCGACCAGCACCGAGGGCGCGATGCCCCGGCCGAGGGCGTGCAGCTCGTCGAGCGTCTCGCGGGCCTGCTCGAGGGCACCGGCGACCAGCGTGCGCGCGCCCTCGGGGTCGGTGTCGATGCGGCGCTCGGCGGCGCTGAGGTCCATCGCCAGCCGCACCAGCCTCTGCTGCGGCCCGTCGTGCAGATCGCGCTCCAGGCGGGTGAGCGCCTGGCGCTCGGCGGACACGGCCGCGGCGCGAGAGGTCTCCAGGGCCGCGACCTGGTCGCGCAGGGCGCCGTGGCGGCCCAGGAGCACGCGGCCGATCCCGGCCTGGGCGACCGCCATGCCGTGCAGCACGTAGGGCAGCGTGGCGGCGAACGCGACGCCGATCGCCAGGTTCAGCAGCACATCGGCTGCGACGCTCTGGAAACCCAGCAGCTCAGCGAGTGTCCAGTTGTCTTCCGCGGGCGGGTTGTCGCGGGGCAGCCAGCGGTACCAGATCGGGTACGTGAGGCCGCCGAGGGCCGCGGCCCACCAGGTGATGGTCAGCGACCAGGTGACGACCGCGACCGGGAAGGCGACCAGCGCGTGGAGGGCATCCCGCCACGCCTGCCCGTCGCGCAGCACGGTGAGGGCGCGGCCCTGGCGGTAGCGGGGCCGCAGCACGGGGGCACCGCCCAGCGCGTCGATGCGCGCCCGCTCGAGCGCCGCGAAGCCCTTGCCGACGTAGAGCGTGGCAACGGCGACGAAGATCCCGACGACCGTGACGAGCAGCCCCGCGGACAGCGACAGCAGCGTCACCATCACGACGAACGCCGTGAGAGCGAGCGGGAAGCCCAGCAGGAGGTAGAGGTTGTCGCGGCCCAGGCGCTGCCAGATGGTCATGGGCTTGACCGTACGGACGGCGGTCTGCGCGGTCGATCCCGCTGCCCGGCGTGTCGGGGGTGGGGCTGACCCCACCCCGTTCACGTCTCCGACGACGCTCCGGGCGCGGCCGGGCCCGCGACCTTGGAGCGCCGGAGCCACACCCACAGGGCGGCGTGGGCCGCGACCGCGACGGCCATCACCACGGTCACCAGCCAGTAGCCGAACACAGCGGCCACGATCCCCGTCAGCACCGCGCCCCCCACGAGGATCCCGCGCATGGTGTTGACGGCCTCCACTGGCGACGAGCCTAGCGGGGCTAGGCCCGCGGGCACCGTGCGTTAGGTTGACGGGGACAACGCAGCAGACCCCGGGAGGGTGGCCGTGGACCAGGCGACGACGGCGCGGGACATCCCGCTCGACGAGCTCGAGCAGTTCGTGGGCACGCAGCTGGGGCCGACGGCCTGGCGCGAGGTCACCCAGGAGCAGGTCAACACGTTCGCGGACGCCACCGGCGACCACCAGTGGATCCACGTGGACGTGGAGCGCGCGAACGCCGGGCCGTTCGGCGGGCCGATCGCGCACGGCTACCTCACGCTCTCCCTCGCGCCGGTCCTGCTGGGCGGCCTCCTCCACGTCAGCGGCGCCGCGCTCACGGTCAACTACGGGCTGGGCAAGGTGCGCTTCCCCGCGCCGGTGCCGGTCGGCACCGCGGTCAGGGCCACCGCCGTGATCGGTGCGGTCGAGGAGGTCTCGGGCGGCCTGCAGGTCACGCTGGTCATGACCGTCGAGCGCGACGGCGGCAGCAAGCCGGTGTGCGTCGCGGAGATCCTGTTCCGCTACTACCGGGAGGGCTAGACGCTACGCCGTAACCGTGCCGGTCGTCAGTCGACGTAGGGGCCGTTGAAGACCGGCGCTTCGCCGTATGGCTTGGCGGCCATGAGCAGGAACCGCGTCCCAGGTTGCGCCTCCACGACGCTCAACGTGTCGCCGGCACCGAACAGGGCGATCTGCGCGCGGGTGGCGCGCAGGCGGTTGGCGCCGATGGCGGCCTCGCCCTCGAGCAGGTAGACGAAGCCGTTGAAGTCCTCGGGGACCGCGGTGGTGAACGTGCCGCCGGTGGGGAACTCGACGTCCAGGATCAGACCCGGCGTGCCGAGCTCGACCGGCGAGCCGTCGCCGACGAGCACCCGCACGATCGCGGCGCCCTCGTGCCTCACGGGCACCTCGTGTGCCTCGAGCACCTGCGCTGTCGGGGCGACGTCCTTGTCCTTGCGGGCGAGGTTCACCCAGAACAGGACGCTGCGGAATGCGCCATCGGTGACGCCGTCCCGCACCTCGTCCGCGCCGATGCTCTCGGCGTGCCACACGCCCCGGCCAGTGCGAACCTTCAGTAGCGACCCTGCCTTGAGGCGTGCCCGCTCCGTCGCGCCGCCCGCTCCGGTCGTGTGGCCGGTGGAGGCTTCGCCGGAGAGCACGTACCACAGGTTGTCGAACCCGCGGTGCGGGTGGCGGGTGTCGCGCTCGGCCCACTCCGGCGTGATCGGCACGATCGCCTCGTGGACCAGGATGAACGGGTCGACGAGCCGGTACGGGATCTCCCAGGACGGCAGCGGCTCCAGCACGTCCAGGCCCATCATCGGGCGGACCGACGCGCTGCGTACCGTGACCACCTCGCGCTCCTTGGCCTGCGTCTGAGTGCTCATGGCGTCTTCCCCTCTCGTGCGGCGGAACTCCCGACGGGGCTCCCTCACGCATTGGGAACGTTGCTTGCATCTGCAACATTCCGTCTGTAGGGTCATTGCTTGTGCAAGCACAGCCAGCGGAGGGCGTCGCGGCCCTTCTCGACCACTTGGTGGCCGCTGCCCTTCCTGACGGGCCTGGGCTTGGCGCGTGGCGCGCCTTCCTGCAGGCCCACGCGACGCTGCTGCGCGAGCTGGAGGCGAGGCTCGTCGCGGAGACCGGCACCGGACTGGGCGACTTCGACGTGCTGGCGCAGCTCGCCCTGGCAGGCGGTGAGCTGAGGATGACCGAGCTCGCCGCCCGCGCGTTCGTGTCCCGGTCCGCGATGACCCGCCGGGTCGACCGGCTCGTGGGTCAGGGCCTGGTCCGTCGCAGCGCCACCGACGGCGACGCCCGCGCCGTCGTGGTGCAGCTCACCGACAGCGGTGTCGCCCGCCTCCAGGAAACGGTCCCCGCCCACCTCCGCAGCGTCGCGGAGCTCTTCGCCTCACCCCTCGACGAGGAAGAGCTGATGGTGCTGGAGCGCGCACTGCGCAAGGTCACCGTCGACTGCACGTTCGGCTGAGCGGGCCTTCTCGCGGCCGCGCGCTCAGGCGTAGCGTGCGCCGCCGGTGGCGAGCCTGGGCCCGTCGAGCATGCCCCGCTGACCGTCGCAGGGCACGGCGACGGCCTACTCTCCGACTCGTCCTAGCGGACCGGGCTAGGCGGGCCATCGTCCAATCGTGGAATGGTCAGCGGGGAGCCTCGTCGACGTCGGTGCCCTGGTGGCCCCCCGAGGTCCAGCCGGTAGGCGGCCCGCGGCCGCTCACCCAGGCGTCGTCTTCACCGTCGCGGGCGGCGGCTGGCGCGGCCGCGGCCGCAGCTGCGAGCGCGGTGGTGATCGGCACGGCGGCGACCAGACCGATCGAGCCGACCAAGCTGCGAATGATCTCCACGGCCACCAGCTCGCTGCTGAGGATGCCGCCAAGCGGCTCACCGCCAACCACGAAGAGCAGCAGCAGCGGCAGCGCGGCGCCGGCGTAGGCCAGCACCAACGTGTTGACCGTCGCGGCGACGTGGTCGCGCCCCACCCGCAGAGCCGCCGTGTACACCTCGCGGGGTCGGGCCGCCGGGTTTGCACGTCGCAGCTCAAAGGCCGTCGAGGCCTGCGACACCGTGACGTCGTCGAGCACCCCCAGGCAGCCGATGATGATCCCGGCCAGCAGCAAGCCGCGCAGGTCCACCGGCCGCCCGGTCACGAACAGCACCGACTGGGCCTCCTCGCTTGCCAGACCGGTCAGGTGCGCGGCGTCCACGAACAGCCAGGCCAGCCCCGCGGTGAGCACCAGCGCCGCCGCCGTTCCGATCGCCGCGGCCATCGTCTTGGCCGACAGCCCGTGCGCCAGCGGCAACGTCACCAGCATCACCGCCATCGCGGCCACGACCGCCACCACCACCGGCTCGCGGCCCGACAGCAGCGTCGGGACCATCCAACCCACGATCACCACCGCGGCCGCCGCGAGCCCGACCAGCGCGGCGAGGCCCTGCAGCCTCCCGAACGCAATCACGACACCGACGAAGAGCGCGACCAGCAACGCCAGCGGCGCACCCCGAGGGATGTCGACGATGCTGAACTGCTCGGGCAGGCCCGGGGCGCTCACGCGAGCCACCTCCACCTGCAACCCGACCTCGAAGGTGCCGGCCTGATCGACCGAGTCGATCACCACCACCTCGCCGGACTCCAGCCGCACGACCGCACGCACGTTGACCGCCCCCGGCGGCGTGAACCCCGTTTCGTCTTCGGCTGCGCTCTCCTCCAGCCGCTCGATCACCCCCAGCAGCACGGCGTCGTTGGCCGCAAAGCCCTCCTGCGCGAACGGCTCACGCTCCCGCGGATACAGCACCACCAAAGCCACCACGGTCGCGACCGCGACCGCAATCGTGGCGGCCACCAGGCCCCTGGACGGGCTGGAGGGTGACGACGAGCCGCCCGCTGCCACGGTCGACGACGATAACCCGGCTCGGCGATTGGGCTCTGCGACCAGCCTCGACTCAGCCTTCCCTCGGGTTGTTCGTCGATGGCGCCTGCTCGGGGGCGCCAGTCGGCGCGGCCCAGCTGGCGAGCAAGTTCAGCGCGTCGTGCGAGGCGGATCCGGGCTCGGCGGTGTAGGTGAGGAGGCTCTGGCTGGGGTCGGCTCCCTGGGGAAGGTCTCGAACGGCAGCTCGAGGTCGCCCACGACGGGGTGGTGGAGGAGCTTGACGCCGGTGGTGTGGATGCGGACGTCGTGGGCGGCCCATCGGATCCGGAACTCCGCACTGCGGGTGGACAGCTCCCCGATCAGGTCCGACAGCTGCCGGTCGAGGGCACGTCCGGCTTCGGCTCGCAGCAGGGCAACGGTGTCGTTGGCGACTTTGTCCCAGTCGCGGAAGAACTCGGTTGCGTACGGATCCAGGAAGACGAACCGGGCAGTGTTGGGGGGCCTGACCGGGTCGGCGTAGATCGGTGCGTACAGCGCAAGCCCCAAGGCGTTGCGCTCAGGATGTCGAGCCGTCCGTTGAGCACGAACGCCGGTGTGGCGGTCATGGAGTCCAGCACGCGCTGCACGGTGGGCCGGACGTGCTGTCGGGGCGGCTGGCGGCGCGGCTGGCGAGCCGGGCCTGCGGTGCGGAGCAGGTCGACCAGGTGCGCCCGCTCGGCCTCGTCCAGCTGCAGCGCGTGCGTGATGCCGTTGATGACGCTGTCGGAGACGCCTGTGGCGGAGCCGCGCTCGAGGCGGGTGTAGTACTCGATGGAGATCCCCGCGAGCAGGGCTGCCTCTTCGCGCCGCAGGCCCTTGACCCTCCGGCGGCCACCACCGTAGACGGGCAGGCCCGCCTGGTCGGGGCTGATCCTGGCCCGTCGCGTGGTCAGGAACTCGCGTATCTGCGCGCGGACATCGCCACGGATGTCGCCGTGGTCGTCGCCGCTGCCTGCCATGGCTTCCGACTCTACGAGTGCTCCTGTTCGGCTGGGGGTCCCTGTGAGGGCCCCCTTCGCAGGGTCTCCCACGGGGGTCGGATTGCTGGTTTGTCCCCCCCCCCCCCCCCCCCCCCCCCCCCCCGTGTTCGCATGACTGACAAGCAGGTTTGGCTCATCACCGGTGCCGCCCGCGGCATGGGCGTCGACATCGCCAAGTCCGCACTCGCCGCCGGGCACGCCGTGGTCGCCACCGCCCGCAACGCCGGCACCGTCACCGCCGCCCTCGGCGAGGACGACGACCTCCTGGCCGTGCAGCTCGACGTCACCGACCCGGCCGCCGCCGCGGCGGCCGTCCAGGCGGCCGTCGAGCGCTTCGGACGCATCGACGTCGTGGTCAACAACGCCGGCAACTTCTACGCCGGGTTCTTCGAGGAGCTCCGCCCCGAAGACGTTCGGGGCCAGATCGAGACCACTCTGTTCGGCCCGATGAACGTCACCCGCGCGGTGCTGCCCGTGATGCGCGCCCAGCGCGGCGGCCTCGTCGTCGCGATCTCCTCGACCGCCGGCATCGCGGGCCAAGCGTTCTGCAGCGCCTATGCCGCGTCGAAGTTCGCGGTGGAGGGCTGGATCGAGTCGCTGACCCCCGAGGTCGAGCCCTTCGGGATCCGCACGATGCTCGTCGAGCCCGGCTTCTTCCGCACCGAGCTGCTCACCCCACAGTCGACAACCTACGCCCAGCCCTCGATCGACGACTACGCCGACGCACCGAGCAGACCGTCGCCGCCTGGAACGCCATGAACGGCAAGCAAGGCGGCGACCCCGCCAAGCTCGCCGCCGGCCTCGTGACGCTCGCCGGGCAGGAGAACCCGCCGCTGCGCTGGGTCGCAGGAGCCGACGCCGTCGCCACCGTCGAGCAGAAGGCCAAGGACCTCCTCGCCCAGGCCGACGCCTACCGCGACCTGTCCACCAACCTCGCCCACGACGACGCCTGAGTCACGCAGAGAGTGACCAGCACCACCTCCCGAAGTAGCCCAAGCTGACCGGCACCGCCGCCCTCGTCCCGCCGCCAGCAGCGGCATCAGCGCCGCCACCGCCCTCCAGCTCGCCGAGCACGGAGCCGTCCCGCTCGTCGCCCGCCGCCAAGAACGCCTGGAAGCCATGCTCTACACCACCCGCACCGGCCCCCGCGCCTGCTGCACGCTGCGGAGCAGAGGCCGCGCCGGGTCGTCGACATCGTCAACATCAGCTCCATCGTCGGCCGGGTCGCCTGCCGGTGTTGGGGGATGAGCCCGCTGTCAGACAGCCGCGAAAGCACTCGCTGCGCGGTTTCCGGGCCCTGACGGCGCTCAGCCTGGCAGCCCGAGCCGGACGCTTGGTGTTCACGACTCCGACCGGCCTCCCCCTGGACACGCAAGCGTGGGGTCTGCACTGGCGCCGCGTTCGAGGAGCTGTTGCCGGCGCCGACACGGCCTTCGGCGTAGCCCTTCGACTTCCACGACGTTGCGGGCCTTCGCCGTCACGGAGCCATCCGCGCCGGCGCGCTCCCGCAGCTGCTTATGCAGCGCTTCGGTTGGTCGGCCGCCCAGGTGGTCGCGGTCCGACCAGGCCGGCAGACGTGGCATCCCGGTCCCCGGGACCATCGGCAGGCCAGCGAGGTGCACGTACGTTGGTCCGCATGCCCCTCCACGATCTTCCTGTGCTCGCCTTCGACCGTATGGGGTTCGGCGACCCGCTCCTCCTGCTGCACGGCTTCGGCAGCACGCGTCAGGACTTCGCCGCGGTCGTGCCGCGCCTTGCTCAGGACTTCGAGGTGCTCGCCGTAGACCTCCCCGGTCACGGCGGGTCCCCGATGCTGTCCGCCGTGCCGACCGTCAAGGCGCTGGCCGACACGGTGGCCGACGACCTCGACGCGCATGGCCTGGGCCGCGTGCACGTACTCGGCAACTCCCTCGGCGGCCGGATCGCCCTGGAGCTCGCGCGCCGCGGGCGTGCGCTGTCCGTGGTGGCGCTGGCGCCGTCCGGGCTCGCGTATCCGCCCGAGCGGGCGTTGCTCGGCGGGCTCATGGGCGCCACCCGCATTGCTGCCGGGTGGACGCGTCCCCTCATGGGGGTGGCCGCGACGTCGACGCTGGGCCGTGTGGGCCTGCTCAGCGGGTTGCGTGCACGGCCTTGGGAGGCTTCAGAGGCCGAGGCGCTCACCATGCGCGGTGGGTTCGCTGACGCGTCCGGCTTCTGGTCGACGCTCTGGACCGCACTGCTGCTGGACGTACCCGAGGGCCTGGCGGACATCGACTGCCCGGTCGTTCTGGCGCAGGGGACCGCGGATCTGGTCGGTGCAGGGCAGACGCCCCGATACCTCCCCTTCATCGCCGACGCGGAGTTCCACCTCCTCCCAGGCGCCGGCCACGCTGCCCACGGCGACGCGGTCGACGCGGTGATCCGACTCGTCCAGCACGCTGCGGAGCGCGCGTTGGTTGCTGTGTAGCGGTCGACCGTCCCGGCCGGCCCCCAACAGACAACACGCGGTCGGGCCGCCGCACTGGAGTCCGGCCGGCGGCGGTCGCGGCGGCGTGGGTTTCGGATCACGCATGGAGTAGATGTCCTGGTGGGTGTCCGACATGGCGTCGGCGACCTTACGGCGGTGCGGACTTGAATCCGGGCCCTCACCGAGAAACCCCTGGTCAGACGGAGGTTTCGGGCCATCGGACCTCCATTCAACGTTCTCGCGATGATCGGAAGTGACGAGCGGAGCGCTTGCTGGGGTTTATGGCTTGCTTGCGCTGGCTAACCTAAAAGCTGGATCGACTACCCCTCCAAAGAAGGTCTTGTTCTCCCATGGCTTCACACCACTCAACGCTCGTCTCCGAGCTCAACGCCCTGCTGCGCCTGACCCACACCGAGACGGTCATCGCCGAGACCCGGCGCGGCCAGGCGACCTCCCAGGACATCGAGCGCGAGCTGGCCGGCAACGCCGACGACTCGCGCGAGCGCGCACGCCTCATCACCGCCGCGATCCGCGAGCTCGAGGGGCTACCCAACGTCGTCGGCGTCGCCGGTGGCCGCCTCGCCGCGCTCGCCAAGATCCAGGCCGAGCAGGGCCAGGCGCTGTCCGACGCGCTGCTCTCCGACCTCGCGCTGGAGCAGCAGCTCCAGGCGCGCGCCCGCTTCCTCAAGGTGCTCGCCGAGGCTGGGGATCAGCGCGGCGTCGCGCGGCTTGCGGACCGCTTGGACCGGGCGCACGCCGAAACCATCGATTGGATCGAGACCCGCCTGGCCGAGGTCGGTATCGGCGGCCCGGCCGCGCTGCGCCCGACGCCGGTGCAGAGGGTCGTCGGCCTGTACCGCCAGAGCGTCTGGCTGCCGTACCGCGGAACCGCGGTCTGGCTCAACTATGTCGCCGCGGCGGCGCGGTCGCTGGGCCGCAGGACGGCCGAGACCCTCGAGCAGCAGCTCGACCGCGCGGCCACGCTGCGCGAGGCAGCCGGCGAGGTCGTCACCGCCGGCCGCAACGCCGCGCTCAAGCGCGCCGAGCGCGCCGCACGCGAGGAAGGCGCCACCGACACCGCGAAGGCCATCCACTCCACGCGCGCCACGATCGGCGGCCTGGAGAGCAGCGAGCTGCCCATCCGCGGCTACGACCAGCTGAATGCCACCGAGGCCGTGGAGCGCATTCGTGAGCTGACTGACTCCGACGACGTGCGCGCGATCTTGGCGTACGAGGAGGCCCACGGCTCTCGCCGGCGCGTGGTCAGCGCCGCGACGTCGCAGCTCGCGGCGATCGGCCGCGAGGCCTTCACCGGCGAGGAGCCCGACCGGCCGGCATCGCGCAGCACCCGGACCGAGCGCCCCGCCCCGCGGCGCGCCGCGCCGAAGCGGACCTCGACCACGCCGGCGCAGCGTCGCGCCAAGCTGGCCGAGAAGACCGTCGACGAGCTGCGGGAGCAGGCCGCCCGCAAGGACGTCGAGGGTCGCTCCGCGATGAACAAGGACGAGCTCGTCGGAGCGCTCGCGAAGTCCTGACGCACAGTGCGTCGAGCTGCCGCGAACCTTCGCGGTGGCGTTCAACCTCCGCCGGCCCTACGCAGCGTGCTGCGTAGGGCCGGCGTTCTCGTGCGGTCCAAGCGCCCCAACCGAGGGGTGCGGCACGCCGTCAACAGCCTCTGACCTGCGGTTTCACCCATTTCTCCAGGTCATGGGCGAGACTTGCCCGATGGCGTTCAACGACGACCGGGAGGGCTGAGCGGTGGCGGAGCGACCGCTGGCCGTGCTCAGCGGCTCCGACACCGCCGGGACCGCAGCCGCGCTGCGCGACCGCGGTTACGCCACTCATGAGGCCGGCGACGTCGGGGCGCTGCACCAGCTGGTGGTCGAGCTGGGCGCGGGCAGCATCGACCTCTACCTGCAGCTGCCGACGGCGATCCACGCGCGCGGCGGCAACGCGGTCGAGGTCGTCCGCAACTTCCTGACCGACGGGCTGATCGCGCGCTTCGACGCCGCCAGCGCCGTGGTGCCGGCCCTGGCCCAGGGCGCTGCCGTGGTGCTGGTCTCGGGCAACCACCCAGGCGGTGAGGGGGGCGAGGCGCCTGACAACCCCCAGGCGCGCCTCGCGCTCATGAAGGTGCTCGGCCACACGCTGCTGCTGCAGCAGGGGGGCAAGCTGGCGGTCAAGATCGTCGACCAGCAGCAGACACCCGAGCGCGTCGCCGAGGTCGCCGTCGAGGCCCCCGAGAAGCCCCTGCAGGTGATCGCCGACCTGGCAGCCAAGACCCCCGAGCTGGACTATGCCGAATGGCGGGACGGGATCATGAACCTCACCGGGACACAGGCATGACGGCCGCCGACCGCGCAGACGCCCGCCACGCCGAGGGCCCCCGGCAGGGGCCCTGGGATGAGGCCTGGGGACATTCCGCGGCCGAGGCAGGCCGCCGAATGGGCGAGGTCCTGGCGCCCGAGTCCGGGCTGCTGGCCGATGCCGACCCTGTGCTCTTCGGGTCGGCGATGGGCAAGGCGGCCACAGCGGCGCTGCGCAGCCCCGGCCAGGTCGCCGGTGCCTTCGGGCGCTGGGGCGCGCGGCTGCTGACCGGCGTCAACGAGGTCGGGCTGGCGACCATCGGCCGGTCGCGGCCGGCGTCGCCGGATCGGCGGTTCGCCGACCTCGCGTGGCAGGCCAACCCGTGGTTCGTGGGCTGGCACCGCGCCTGGTCGGCCACCACGCAGCTGCTGGTCGAGCTGGTCGAGACCGGCGAGCTCGACCCGGCCACTCGCCAGAAGGCCCAGTTCGCGGTCTCGCTGCTCGGCGATGCGCTGGCGCCCACGAACTACCTGCCGACGAACCCGGTGGCGCTCAAGCGCATGTTCGAGACCTCGGGCCACTCGCTGCTGCGCGGGCTGTCGAACATGGCCGAGGACGTGCGCCACAACCGCGGGCGCCCGCGCCAGGTCGACAGCTCGCCGTTCGAGCTGGGCCGCAACCTGGCCGCCACCCCCGGGCAGGTGGTCTACGAGAACGAGCTCATGGAGCTCATCCAGTACGCCCCGCAGACCGACCAGGTCCACCAGGTGCCGATCCTGCTGTCGCCCCCGTGGATCAACAAGTACTACGTGATGGACCTCGCGCCGGGGCGGTCCTTTGCCGAGTGGGCGGTCCAGCACGGCCACACCGTGTTCGCGATCAGCTACCGCCAGCCGGACGCCGCGATGCGCGGCACACGCATGGACGACTACCTCCTGCACGGGCCGCACCAGGCGCTGGACGTCATCCGCGAGATCACCGGCTCGGACAGCACCCACATCGTCGGGCTGTGCCTGGGCGGTGCGCTGACCGCGATGCTGATCGCTTGGCTGGAGCAGACCGACCCGGGGCGGGTGGCCTCCGCCACGCTGCTCAACACCATGATCGACTTCTCCGAGCCCGGCCCGCTGGGGACCTTCACCGACCTCGAGTCCGTGGCCCGGCTGGAGCGCAAGATGGAGGCCAAGGGCTACCTCGAGGGCAGCCACATGGCCGGCACGTTCGACGTGCTGCGCGCCAACGACCTGATCTTCAACTACGTGGTGTCGAACTGGCTGCTGGGCGAGCAGCCGCCGGCGTTCGACATCCTCGCCTGGAACGCCGACTCCACCCGCATGCCCGCCGCCATGCACGCCTTCTACCTGCGGTCGTGCTACCTGGACAACCAGTTCGCCCATGGCGACCTCGAGCTGGCCGGGCGGCTGCTGTCCCCCAAGGACATCGGCAGCGATCTGTTCGTCGTGGCCGCGGAGAACGACCACATCGTGCCGTGGACGTCGTCGTACAAGACCACGCACCTGGTCAAGGGCGACGTCACGTTCGTGCTGTCCTCGGCCGGGCACATCGCGGGGATCGTCAACCCGCCCGGGCCGAAGGCGCGGTACTGGGTGGCTGACGAGCTGCCGGCCGATCCGGCGGCCTGGCGTGCCGGCGCGACCGAGCACAAGGCCTCCTGGTGGCTGCCATGGGCGGAGTGGGCCGCGGCCCGCGGAGGCGAGCTGGTCGCGCCTCCCGGCCTGGGCTCCACCCGTCACCCGCCGCTGCGGCCGGCCCCCGGACGGTTTGTGATAGAGAAGTAGCGGAAGTGGTTGACAAGTTGCGCAGGTGCTAGGTATAGTTTGCAACAGCGAACCCGGACACCTCCGGACCACCCTCTGCAAACCAAGGAGCACCACGCAGTGAGCACCGCCACCCAGTTCGTCGACACCGCCCAGAACCTGCAGGTCCAGGCCCTGGAGCTCGCCAAGAAGAGCCAGGAGACCGCCGTCCAGGCCGTGCAGTCCTTCGTCGAGACCCTCGGCAAGATCGTTCCCGACAACGTCCCGTCGTTCGTCCCGCTGGACTCCCTCCCGACCGCCAAGGAGCTCGTCGAGGGCGCCTTCGAGTACACCGGCAGCATCGTCGAGCTGCAGCGCGCGTTCGCGCTCGAGCTCGCCACCACGCTCGACGGCCTGCGCCCGGCAGCCAAGTAATCCTCCCCGGCGCGGTGTCGCATGTCGCACCGCACCGGCTCAGACGCGCCGGACCCGGCGGTTTGCCCACCGCCGGTCCCTCCGAAGTCGCGACTCCACGACCCCGCCTCCCTCGGCGGGGTCGTTCTCGTTCCCACCCTCCACCGACGGGAGGCCAGCAGCGTGCGGGGTACCCTCCAGCCCGTGCAGGGCGCGGACTCCTGGAAGCACCAGCTCGAGAACCTCGGGGGCTTCATCCGCCAGCAGCGGCAGCTCGCGAACCTGTCGCTGCGGCAGCTCGCGGACATCGCGAGCATCTCCAACCCCTACCTGTCGCAGGTCGAGCGGGGGTTGCACCAACCCAGCGTGCGCGTGCTGAAGTCGCTGGCGGAGGCGCTGAACATGTCCGCGGAGACCCTGTTGGCTCAGGCGGGACTGCTGGAGGAGGACGAGGCGGAGGACGCCCGCGCCACCGAGCGCGCCATCCGCGCGGACGCGCTGCTCAGCGACGCGCAGAAGGAGGCGCTGGTCACCGTCTACCGGAGCTACGTGGCCATGCAGCAAGAAGCGGGGACGGGCTCATGATTCCTCCCGTGCTCACCTTCCCCCTGCTCGTGCCCGAGGCGCCGCCGCCGGCCTGACGGAGCTGGCCCCGCGAAGCTGAGGCCGGCCGGCGGCACGCTCGGCCGCCGATGCCTGCGATACCACGCCACTCTGGATCCTTGTAGACAGATTCGTCGACACAGGGGACGCTTCTGGCGTGACGGACACCACCACGATTCGCGTGGCTCGTGCGACGAGGGACCAACTTGCCCGCCTGGCACGGCAGACCGGCCGCTCGCTCGCGGACACCGTCGCGCGCGGAGCGCAGCTCGTCGAGCAAGAGCGCATGGGCATCCAGCTCGCTGAGCCTTTGCGCGACGACGAGGAAGCCTGGCTAGGTGCTGAGCTCGGGTGACGTCGTCGAGCTGCACCTCGGTATCCCTCATGGCTCGGAGGCTGGCCTCAGAGCCGTGATCGTGACCGCAGCCCGCGTGCTGGCCGCCCGGTATTTCCGTCGTGCAGGTCGTGTCCCTGACTCCAGGCCGCGCGGTTAGGCAACCGAGGTGCAGGTCGGACCGTCATCACCGCGACCCACAGGTGTTTGACGACCTGCCCGGTGTAGCCGTTGGGCAACACTGACCGCATCCGCGAACCGGCGTGAGGCGACGACGCGTTGACGTAGCTTGCGGACAGCTCGGAAGGCAGTGCCATGTCCAGCGCGCAGTTATATGACGCGATCGGAGCCACCTACGCCGTGACGCGGCGAACCGAGCCGCGAATCGCCGCGCAGGTCTGGGCTGCGCTCGGCGATGCACATACCGTGCTGAACGTCGGGGCAGGCACAGGGTCCTACGAGCCCTCCCATCTGAACGTCACCGCGGTCGAGCCGTCGGCGGTCATGCGCGCGCAGCGTCCCGCCGGCGCAGCGCAATGCGTGGCGGCCGACGCTGGGAGTCTTCCGTTCGAGGACCAGTCCTTCGACGCCGCGATGGCCTTCGCCACCGTGCATCACTGGCAGGACCCGATCGCCGGGCTGCGCGAGATGCAGCGCGTGGCTCGCCGCGTCGTGGTGTTCACGTGCGACACCACGGACCACGCCTGGCGTCGCCGGTTCTGGCTGACGCGTGACTACTTGCCCGAGGTCGTTGCCTCTCGCGTCGGCCTCGCTACCGAGCTCGCCCGCGCGATCGGAGCCCGGATGCAGCCCGTGCTCATCCCGTGGGATTGCGCTGATGGCTTCTTCGAGGCCTACTGGCGTCGGCCCGAGGCGTACTTGGACGAGAACGTCCGTCGCGGGATCTCGGTGTGGGCCAAGGTCGGGCACGACGCCGAGCAGCGGGCTGTGCGCAGCCTCCGTGACGACCTCGCATCTGGTCGTTGGGTCGCACGCAACCGCGAGCTCCTCGATCTCGAGGCGGCAGAGCTCGGCCTTCGCCTGCTTGTCGCCTGAACCCGCCGGTAGAGGGCAGGTGCGCGAGGCTGCGAGGTCCCTGCGTCGTTACAGAACGCGAGAGCGGAGGTGGACGACGCCGTTGCTGAACCGGTGCTCGTCGATGAGCTTCAAATCGACGCGCAGGTCGGTCGGCAGTGCGGGGGTGCGCCCACCGAGGACGACTGGCCAGACGAACAAGACCACTTCGTCGACCAGCACAGCGGCGTGGGCAGATCGCCGAATCGGTCGCGCGCTCGGTCTGCGGTCTGGTCGCACCACGACGGTGTTGTTGGCCAGGTGCGATCGGGCGCCGATGAGAAATGGCTCCGGCAGTCGTCTGAGTACGGTCCGGTGAATGCGCGGCGCGCATCAAGGGAGAGCAACGGATGAGACCACTTCGATACTCGATCAACGTCACGCTCGACGGCTGCTGCCATCACGAGGCAGGGCTCCCCCCGGACGAGGAGTCGATGCGCTACTGGACCGCTGAGATGGAACGAGCCGATGCCCTGCTCTTCGGCCGGGTGACCTACGAGATGATGGAGTCGGCGTGGCGGCAGCCGGCCACGGGCACGTGGCCTGACTGGATGGATGCGTGGGAGATCCCGTTCGCCGAGACCATCGACCGGGCGAAGAAGTACGTCGTGTCGAGCACGCTGAGCGGAGTCGATTGGAATGCCGAGCTGGTGCGAGGTGACTTGGGGCAAGCGGTTCAGCGGCTCAAGCAGGAGCCAGGCGAGGGCCTGTACGTGGGTGGCGTGACGCTCCCCCTGGCGTTGGCAGATCTGGGGCTCATCGACGAGTACGAGTTCCTTGTGCAGCCGGTTCTTGCCGGACACGGGCCGACGTTGCTCGCCGGTCTGCGCGAGCGCATCCAGCTCGAGCTCGTGGATCGCCATGAGTTCCGGTCGGGGGCGGTCGCCGTGCGATACCGGCCCACGGGAGTTACGGCTTGACGTGATTTGTCCTGGCACGTTGGGCCACGCCGGGATCTGGGTGGCCTTCTAGAGAGACACGACGGGAGCTCTCGCGGACTCACTGCGGACTAGGCGCGGACTTGCGGAGCGTTTATGCAGGTCAGGGCCCTAAGCGGGCGCCTACCCGCCGATGTAGCTCATCTCGACCTTGGGGCCGTCGGGTGCGGTCCCGGCGGTGCGCAGCTCGGAGTAGCGGTCGTCGCGGACCGACCAGAGGCTGGCGAGGTGCTCGGTCAGCTCGCGGTCGTCGGCGCCGCCGCGCAGCAACGCGCGCAGGTCGTGGCCCTTCGTCGCGAACAGGCAGGTGTAGAGCTCGCCGACGGCGGACAGGCGGGCGCGGACACAGGTGCCGCAGAAGGGGCGTGTCACGGAGGCGATCACGCCGACTTCCCCGCCGTCGCGGTACCGGTAGCGCTCCGCCACGCCCTCACCGGTCACTGCGCCGCCGGCGTCGAGCGGTTCGACCTCGGCGACCTCGCCGACCAGCCGGACGATCTCCGCGGCAGGGACGACATCGTCGGTCCGCCAGCCGTTGCTCTCGCCGACGTCCATGTACTCGATGAAGCGCGCGGTCACGCCGCGCTTGCGCGCGTAGCGGGCCAGGTCGCCGACGGCATGCTCGTTGACGCCGCGCTGCACGACGGTGTTGAGCTTGACGCCCAGACCGGCGTCGAGGGCGGCGTCGATGCCCTCCAGCACGCGCTCCACCGGGATCGGCGTGTCGGCCATGCGGTGGAACGTCGTGGGGTCGAGCGCGTCCAGGCTGACGGTCACGCGCCGCAGCCCCGCGGCGCGCAGCGCGGCGGCCTGCTTGGACAGCAGCACGCCGTTGGTCGTGAGCGCGAGGTCCGCGATGCCGGGGATCGCGGTGAGCATCGCGACGAGGTGGTGCAGATCGCGGCGCAGGAGCGGCTCGCCGCCGGTCAGACGGATCTTGTCGACGCCGAGCGAGGCCGCGGCCC
Source organism: Euzebyaceae bacterium (assembly GCA_963829805.1). Taxonomy (GTDB): domain Bacteria; phylum Actinomycetota; class Nitriliruptoria; order Euzebyales; family Egibacteraceae; genus CAWHJR01. Next base: position 2,896,592 of record CAWHJR010000002.1, on the reverse strand, counting down.
GCACGATGCGCGTGATCTCCTCGAACGTCAGGAGCTCGGCGCGCGGCAGGAACGCGTGGTCGGGCCCGAAGAGCTCGCTGGGCATGCAGTACGTGCAACGGAAGTTGCAGCGGTCGGTCACCGAGACGCGCAGGTCCGACAACTCCCGACCCAGAGCGTCCCTCACGCCGGCCATCGGTCCACCCTAGCGGCGCAGGAAGGACGCGCCCAGAGCGGCCGCGCGCTGCTGCAGGGCGGTGAGCGTGCCCTCGTTCCACAGGATGTGGGTGGCGGCCTGCAGCTTGGTGCTCAGGGGGGCCTGGGCGGCGATGCGGGCGAGCGCGTCGTCGCGGGCCATGCCGCGGTAGGCGACGAGGCGCCCGACGCAGGTTTCGGGGCGCGCCGCGACGACGACGACCGCGTCATAGGCCTTGGCGACGCCCATCTCGACGAGCAGGGGAAGATCGGCGACCACGGCGCGGGCTCCTTCCACGTCCAGCGCGACCATGCGCTCGATCAGCTTGGTCGTGATCGCCGGGTGGGTGATCGCGTTGAGGTCCGCGCGGGCGGTGGCGTCGCCGAAGACGATCGCGGCCAGGCCAGGGCGGTCCAGGGCGCCGTCGGGGAGCAGCACACCGGCGCCGAAGCGCTCGGTGATCGCGGCGAGCCCGGGGGTGCCGGGCGCGACCACCTCGCGCGCGATGAGGTCGGCGTCGACCACGGGCAGGCCGACCTCACGGAAGGCCTGCGAGACCGTGGACTTGCCGGCTCCGATGCCGCCGGTGAGCCCGACCCGAAGCACGGCTCAGGGTTGAAGGAGCTGTCCGAGATGCCGGACAGATCCCACGAGCCCGGGGCGTCCGACCCGGCCCGGCTCAGGCGTCTTCTTGGCGCTCGGCCTCGTCGGCGGCCTCGGCCGGCGCGTCGTCGGCCGCGGCGGCCTCGGGGGCGGCGGTCTCCTCGACCACAGCGGCGGGAGCCTCCTCGACCTCGACGGTCTCGGGAGCCTCGTCGGGCGCGGCCTCGTCGGCGGCCGCGGGTGCGGCCACCTCCGCCTCGTCCAGGGGCTCCGCGACCTCGGGCTCCTCGACCTCGGGATTGGCCAGGTCGGCATCCGCGGCCTCGGGCTCCGGAACCGCGGCATCCGCGGCCTCGGGCTCAGCCACCGCGACATCCGCGGCCTCAGGCTCCGCGACCGCGGCCTCCGCGGCCTCGGGCTCGTCCTCGTCCTCGTCCTCGGTCAACGCGGCTGCCTGGGCCTGGACCTGGGCGATGATCTCCTCGGCGGAGAGGCCGCCGCCCTCGTCGCCGCCGGACGAGCGGGAGAACGCCTCCGCGAGAGCGGCGCCCATCGCGCTGGAGGTGTCGACGTCGGTCGCGGCCGCGCTGAAGGCGGGCTCCTCGTCGATCTGCGGGGCCTCGCCGAAGCCGGCCTTCACGGCCTGCTTGAGCGAGAGGCTGATGCGTCGGCGCACGTCGTCGATGTCGATGATCTTCACGGTCATCGGGTCGTTGACCTTGACGACCTGCTCGGGCACCTCGACGTGGGCCTCGGCCAGCTCGGAGATGTGGACCAGGCCCTCGATGCCCTCCTCCACCTTCACGAAGGCGCCGAAGGGCACGAGCTTGGTGACGTTGCCCTCGATGAACTCGCCCACGTAGTGCGTGCGGGCGAACTGGCGCCACGGGTCCTCCTGGGTCGCCTTGAGCGAGAGGCTGACGCGCTCGCGCTCCAGGTCGACGTCGAGCACCTCGACCTCGACCTCCTGGCCGACCTCGACGACCTCCGCCGGGGTGGTCGACGTGCTTCCAGGACAGCTCCGAGACGTGCACCAGCCCGTCCACGCCGCCCAGGTCGACGAACGCGCCGAAGTTCACGCATGGACGAGACGGTGCCCTTGCGGATCTCGCCCTTCTGCAGCGTCTCGAGGAACTCCCGGCGGAACTCGCTCTGCGTCTCCTCCAGGAACTTGCGGCGCGAGAGCACGACGTTGTTGCGGTTCTTGTCGAGCTCGATGACCTTGCACTCGAGCTCCTTGCCGACGTACGGGTGCAGGTCCCGCACGCGGCGCATCTCGACCAGGGACGCGGGCAGGAAGCCGCGCAGCCCGATGTCGAGGATCAGCCCGCCCTTGACGACCTCGATCACCGTGCCGGTCACCGTGGAGTCGGCCTGGTGGATCTGCTCGATCTTGCCCCAGGCGCGCTCGTACTGGGCGCGCTTCTTGGACAGGACCAGGCGGCCGTCCTTGTCCTCCTTCTGCAGGACCAGGGCCTCGATCACGTCGCCCACGGCCACGACCTCGTGCGGGTCGACGTCGTGCTTGATCGACAGCTCCCGGCGACGGGATCACCCCCTCCGACTTGTAACCGATGTCGAGCAGCACCTCCTCCGGGTCGACCTTGACGACCACGCCTTCGACGATGTCGCCGTCACCGAACTCCTTGACGGTGGCGTCGATCGCCGCCAGGAACGCCTCCTCCGAGCCGAACTCCTCGAGGGCGATCTCCTTCCCGCGTTCGCGGTCCTCCTGGGGTGCGGTGGCAAGCGTGGCTACTGCAGTCCCGCTGCCCTCACCGGTCGCGCTGTCGTCGGCGGGGGTCACGGGGGTCTCGTCGGTCATGGGGTTCGGGGTCCTAGGGAGAGGCGGCAGAGTAGGGACAGGAATCGGGGATTTGAGTGGCGCGCGCCTGTGCAGCAGCGAAAGAGCCGTGCAGCCTGAACAAGGCCCAGCAGGCCCGACAAAAGAAAGCCGGCGCCGGCGGCCAGTGTCGCGGCTCCCCCCGGCGGTGTCAACGCGTGGCGTTGCAGCATCCGACGCGAGTCGTAGGTTCGTTCGGCGATGCATCGTCCGATCGCCCTGCGAACGCTGCCCGTCCTGCTGCTGATCGCCGCCTGCTCAGGCACGACGCCCGCTCAGACGGAGGCCACGCCGGCCGCGACAACGGTCGCGACCGCGGAACCCACCGCGGAACCGACCGCGACCGCGGAGCCGACCGCGACCGCAGAACCGACCGCGACCGCAGAACCGACCGCGACCGCGGAACCGACCGCGACCGCGGAGCCGGCGGAGCCTGCGGCCGACGCCCTGACCGTGTCCACGGCGGCCGGCACGCGCGAGGACCCCGTCCCGCCTGGCGAGGCAGCGCGGGTCGGCGACTACCTCGTGCAGGTGGACTCGTTGATCGCCGACGCCACGGCCGAGGTCGAGGCGGAGTACCACGAGAACGAGCCGCCCCCCGAGGGGCACGTCTACCCGCTGATCGGGATCACGATCGCGTTCGTGGGCGAGGGCGCCGGCCAGTTCACGTTCGACAACACCTTCATCCTCGAGGGCCCTCCGGGCAACGACGTGCTCTACACGCGCAACCAGTCGTGCGGGACGATCCCGGGGGACGTGGTCTACCTCGGTCAGTTCTTCCCGGACTCACCGCTGGGGCACGGCAACCTCTGCCGGGCCGTTCCGCCCGAGGAGCTGCCCACGCTGCTCGTGCACCTCTTCCCGAACCTCCCGGCCGGCGACCCCGGCGCGTACTTCTCCCTGCCCGCGGCCGCCTGACCCGCTGTGCGGCGCGCGGCCGCCACCAGCGCGGCATCTACGACGCCGCCCACAGCGAACGGCGGCTGGACCATCAGCTGCCACAGCAGGCAGCCACCACCCGCGACCGCGAGGCCCAGGAGCGGCAGCGACTCGCGGCGGCGCAGGGCGTACCCGGCCGCCGCGGCCGCCGTGACGCCGAGGCTGACGAACCACAGGGCCGGTGCCGCCTCGGCGGTCCAGGGCACGGGCCGCCCCTCGGCCAGCAGCGCGATCGACTCCAGCTGCCGGGCTCACCCCGCGGGCCGGCGATCACCAGGTGCGAGCCGGTGACGACCTCGACGACCTCGTACTGCAGCGGGGCCGGGTAGCCCTCCTGCACGAACCCGATGCAGTCGCCCACGCGTGGCGCCTGCACCCCCGGGTCCACGACCTCGAGGTGGCGATGTCGATGCCGAGGGCGTGCTCCAGCCACACGTAGCTGTAGAGCCCCCCGCGACCCTGGCCGAGCTGGGCGATCCACGGCCACACCGCCTCGGGTGCGGCGCGGACGGTCACGGCGCGGGTGGTGGTGCGCACGCCGCCCGCGACCCGCCCGGCGCCCCACAGCAGCGCGGCGCCGGCGCCCAGCAGCGCGACGAGTGCCACCCGGATGCTGGCGCGGGACGGGCTTCGCGACCGCGTCAGTGGCCGCCCTCGGCCGCGGCACCGCCGGTGCCCGCCTCGAACAGGCCCAGCGCACCGAGGCCGACGTAGTTGAACGCGTGGGTGACGATCGGGTAGAGCCCGTCCTCCGCGAGGCTGAACTCCGCGTAGCCGCCCTGCGCGGGAGCCAGGTCGATCGCCTGGCTGCCCCAGCCTCCCGGGTTGTCTGACACGAGCTCGATGCCTTCCTTGACGGCGACGTCGAAGATCGTGCCGACGATGTGGTACGAGCTGTCGACGCTGGGCCCGGCGTTGAGGACGAAGGTGCGGATGCGCTCGCCCACCTCGACGTGGATCGGCTCCTCCGCGTACTGGCCGGCGACGCCGTTGAACACCACCAGCGACGGGTCCGCCGCGGCGTGCGACATGTGCTCGAGGCTGCCGGGCTCCCCCTGCGGGCCGAGGTAGTACTCGCTCTGCACGAACGCGAACTCGCGGTCGACCGGCGGCAGGCCCGCAGCCGGCTCGACGATGATCATCCCCAGCATCTGGTTGCCGATGTGGTGCAGCGCCGGGGCAGTGCCGCAGTGGTACATGAAGATGCCCGCGTGCGTCGCGGTGAACGTGTAGGTGAGCTCCTCGCCGGGCGCGATGGTGCGCATCTCGTCGTTCCAGGCGACCTGGCTGGCGTGGAAGTCGATCGAGTGGCCCAGCCCGTTGGTGTCGGGGTTGACCAGCGTGAGGTTCACGGTGTCGCCGACCTTGATGCGCAGGGTCGGGCCCGGGGCCTGGCCCTCGAACGTCCAGACCTGCTGCCAGACGTCGGGGGCGACCTGCATCACGGTCTCCTGCACCGTCCAGGTGACGTCGTGCACGGTCGCCGTGGACGGTGGCGGGGCTTCGGGGTCGCGGCGCACGAGATCAGGGCGCTCCCCCTCGTAGGCGGCGGCGTTGTCGGCCGAGGCCGCTGCCGCGGCCTCGCCGGCGTCGGCGGAATCGCCGGCGTCGGCGGAATCGGCGGCGTCGGAGGAATCGGCGGCGTCGGCGGACTCGGCCGCGTCGATGGACTCAGCGGCGTCAGCCGGGGCCGCGGTGGCGGTGTCCGTGGACGTGGCCGCGATCGGCAGATCCAGCTGCATGCCGGCGTCCTCGTGGCCGGCCACGCTGCAGAAGATCCGCAGGCTGCCAGAGCCGGGCGCGTCGACCGTGAAGTCTGCGCTGTCGCCGGCGTCGATCAGCGGCGTCCCGTCGTCGCCGACGCGGGCGTCGTGCGGGATCGTGCCGGTGTTGGTGGCGGTGAGGTGCACGGTCGCGAACGCCGGGATCTCCTCGACGTCGGCGACGACCGCGAACTCGGTGAGCTCCAGGGCGACCTCGACCTCGGGACCCGCGGGCGGGGACTCCTCAGCCGCGGCCACGGGAGCCGCGACGGCGGCGGGCGTCGCCGCGGCCGTCGCCAGCGACTCCAGCTCCTCCACCTCACCCCGAAGCCCCGTCATGCCGAACACCAGCGCCAGGACCACCGCCGCGGTGGCGACCAGGCCCAGCGCCATCAACGCCAGCCCGAAGCCTCGCTGCGGAGGCGGGGTCGGAGTGCTGGGCCGGGTGGGTGCGACCTGCGTGTCGGTCACCGGTCCGCCTTCCGTGCGTGCCGGGCGAGGTGCCGTGAGGCCGCCGGCTGCGACGTCCGGCGGCCGGGCACCACACGATGCGACGCGATGACCAGCACCGCCGCCAGCGCCAACCAGCCGATCAGGATGCTCCAGTCCATCAGGGCCTGCTCGCTCACCGTGCCACCTCCTTGTCGCGCGCCGTGAGCGCGACGTCGTCGTCGTGCCATGCCAGCTGGTCGACCTCGACGTCGACCGCGCCGTCGATCTCCTCCAGTCGGGCTCGCAGCTCCGCGACCCGGCTGCGGGTGCTGACCTGCCCGCGCACGGTCATGTGCCCGTAGGACACGACCACGCGCACGCCGCGCTCGCCGAGGTCAGCCAGCACGGCGTGCGCGGCCTCCGCCAGGTGCAGGTCGTCGCGTGCGAGAACCTCCAGGACGTCGTGCCGGCTGATGAGCCCGGCGATGCGGCCGGCGTCGAGGACCACGAGCCGGGCCACGTGATGGCGCAGCATCTCGCGCGCCGCGTCGTGCACCGCCACGTCGGGGGCGGTGGTGCGCACGGTCCGGCTGCAAGCCTCGCCGACGGTGCGTGCCGCGCGGAGCTGCTCGGAGCGCCGGGCCTCGCGGCCGAAGCCCAACCGCTGCGCCGCCTCCTTCTCCAAGAGGTCGCCTTCGGTGAGCACGCCGACGAGGAGGCCGCCGCGATCGACCACCGGAGCCCCGGAGATGCCGTAGTGGTGCAGCAGCAGGGCCGCCGTGCGGAGCGTCAGGTCCTCCTCGAGCAGCAGCGGGTCGCGGGTCATGACGTCTTCGACGTGGACGAGGCCAGGCTTCAGTGGCGCCGCGCGGGTCGCGGTCGGGTCGCTCACTGCTGCCGCGAGGCCGTCGATCAAGGCATCGACCGCGCGGTCGGCGACGCCGCGGAGCACGACGGAGTCGAGGAGGGCGCCCAGCACGCTGGCCGGTGGCACGTAGGCCCCGACGAGGCTGAGCTGGGCGCGGTCATCGGTCAGCTGCTCCAGCTCGATCGCCCCGTCGAACGCCGGGAAGCCGTGGGGCAGCGGGTCGGCGCGCCAGCTCAGCGGCAGGACGGTCCGGCCGGGAGCAGCGAGCTCGTGCCCGACCACGACCCGGACGTGCTTGGACAGCGTCATGCCGACGACCTCCGTGCCGAGCTCGAGGAGGAAGGACCCGTCGGCCAGCGGCGGGTTGGGCTCCCGGCCCAGCGCGCGTGCGAGGAGCTCCGGCAGCTCCTCGCGCAGCCGGCGAGCCAGCGCGTCCGGATCGCCCACGACGATGCGGTAGTGGTAGAGCCAGCGCTTCACGGTTGGTCTCCTCGGGTGTCGGTCACCGGACCGATGCGGCGGCCGGTGATCGCCTCGGGGTTGATGCGCACGTAGTGGTCGCGGGGGCCGGGCGCCCAGGGGCGCAAGGGCAGCTCGCGGATCGCGCGGAGCTCCTCGGGTCGCCAGACCTCCTCGGCGAGGCCGTGCACCACCACGCTCCAGCCGCTGTGGTCGGTCTCGTCCCAGCCGTCGATCTCGAAGGCCACCGCGGAGCCGTGCACGGCATCCAGCAGCGACCCGTAGGACGTGCGAAACACCACGTTGCCCTCGACGTAGCGGAAGTTGAGGGGGACGATCTGCGGCTTGCCGTCCACGACGAACGCCAGGCGTCCTACGTACGCGTCGGCCAGCAGCGCCATGCACTCCTCCACCGTGGTGGGATGCAGGCGGATCGCGACGTGGGTGGTCATGGTCGTTGTCCTCTCGGTCAGGTGCTCGCCAGATGCCCGCCGGCGACGCCCAGCGCCGCATGGGCGGCCGCCAGCCGCGCAGTGGGGATGCGGAAGGGCGAGCAGGACACGGCGTCCAGGCCCAGGTCCTGGCAGATGGCGATCGAGGCCGGGTCGCCGCCATGCTCGCCGCAGACCGACAGGTGCAGGTCCGCGCGCGCCGCACGGCCCTCCTCGGCAGCCAGGCGCATGAGGCGGGCGACTCCGGAGTCGAGGTGCTCGAACGGGTCGTCGCGCAGGAGGCCCTGCTCGACGTAGGCAGGGAGCAGGCGGCCCTCGACGTCGTCACGCGACAGGCCGAACGTGAGCTGCGTCAGGTCGTTGGTGCCGAACGAGAAGAACTCGGCCGATCCGGCGATCTCGCCGGCGACCAAGGCCGCGCGCGGCGTCTCGATCATCACGCCGACCTCGTAGGCGACGTCCTCGCCGGCCTCCGCGCACACCGCGTCGGCTGTGGCCCGTACATCGGCGACCAGGGCCGCGGCCTCCGCCGCCATGGAGACCAGGGGGATCATGATGCGCAACCGCACCGTTCCGCCCAGCCTCTGCACGGCCAGCGCGGCCTCCAGCAACGCCCGCACCTGCACGCGGTACAGCTCCGGCTTGAGCACGCCCAGCCGGCAGCCGCGCACGCCCAGCATCGGGTTGGACTCCTGCCAGGCGCGGGCTGCGTCCAGCAGGCGCTCGCCTTCGGCATCCAGCGTGCCGGTGGCGGCGGCCACCTCGAGCTCGACGTGGTCGGGGAGGAACTCGTGCAGCGGCGGGTCCAGCAGGCGCACCGTGACCGGCAGCCCGTCCATCACCCGCAGCAAGCGCGAGAAGTCGTCGCGCTGCACGGCCCGCAGCTCGTCCAGGGCGGCGGCCTCCTCGTCGGCGCCCTCGGCGAGGATCGCGCGGCGCACGATCGCGACGCGCTCGCCGAGGAACTGGTGCTCGGTGCGGCACAGGCCGATGCCCTCGGCGCCGAACCGGCGGGCCTGGGCGGCGTCCTGCTCGGTGTCGGCGTTGGCAAGGATCTGCAGGGTCCGGGCCTCGTCGGCCCAGTCCAGCAGCGTGACCAGCTCCGGGCCGGGCTCGGGCACGGTGAGCAGGGCCGCGCCGACGAAGACCTGCCCGGAGGTGCCGTCGACGGTGAGCACGTCGCCCTCGTGGATCGTGGTGGTGCCGGTGTGGGCGGTGCGGGCGTGCTCGTCGACGACCAGCTCCGCCGCGCCGCACACGGCCGGCTTGCCAAGGCCGCGCGCGACGACCGCGGCGTGGCTCACGAGTCCGCCGCGCGCGGTCAGGATGGCGCGACTGGCGACCATGCCGTGGAAGTCCTCCGGCGAGGTCTCCTGGCGCACGAGGATCACGTCCTCCCCGGCCGCCGCCCTGGCCACGGCGTCGTCGGCCGTGAAGACCACCGCCCCGACCGCCGCACCCGGCGAGGCGGGCAGCGCCTTCGTGAACAGCCACGCATCGCCCGGGCCGGCCAGCTGCGGGTGCAGCAGCTGCTCCAGCTGCTGGGGCGCGACCCGTGTCAGCGCCTCGTGGCGGTCGATCACACCCGCGTTCGCGAGGTCCACCGCCACTGCGACCGCAGCGGCGGCGGCGCGCTTGGCGACGCGGGTCTGCAGGACGTAGAAGCGGCCGCGCTCGACCGTGAACTCGACATCGCAGAGGTCGCGCCAGTGCGCCTCCAGGACCGCTAGCACCCTGCGCAGCTCTCGGCCGGCCTCCGGCAGCTGCTGCTCCAGCGCGGCCAGGGGCTGCGTGACCCGCACCCCGGAGACCACGTCCTCGCCCTGGGCGGACGGCAGCCAGTCGCCGTAGGGCGCCGCGGTGCCGGTGACCGGGTCGCGCGTGAACGCCACTCCCGAGCCGCTGTCGGTGCCGAGATTGCCGAAGACCATCGCCTGCACGGTCACGGCTGTCCCGAGGTCGTCGGGGATTCCCTCCACCCGGCGGTAGTCCACGGCGCGGCGGCCGTTCCAGGACGCGAACACGGCGGTGATCGCGGCGCGCAGCTGGGTCATCGGGGTGCGCGGCACCTCCTGCCCCGTGGTCTCGCGCACGATTGCGTGCAGCTCGGCCACCAGGGCCTGGAGGTCGACGGCGGGCAGCCCGCTGGCGTCGCCGACGCCGCGCTCGTCCAGCCTGCGCTGCAGTGCGGCGTCGAGGGCCTCGCCGGGCGCGCCCAGCACGACCTTGCCGTACAGCTGCAGGAAGCGGCGATAGGCGTCCCAGGCGAACCAGGCGTCGCCGGACGCGGCCGCCAGCCCCTCGACCGTGGCCTCGTTGAGGCCCAGGTCGAGGATCGTGTCCATCATCCCGGGCATCGAGAACGGGGCGCCGGACCGCACCGACAACAGCAGCGGGTCGGCGGGGTCGCCCAGGCGGCGGCCTGCGGCCTGCTCGAGCTCCTCCAGCGCGGTGCCGACGGCGTCGAACAGCCGCGCGTCCCCCTCGGTGTCGCCGGACAGGTGCGCCCGGCACGCGGCGGTCGTGATCACGAAGCCCGGCGGCACGGGCAGGCCCATCCGGGCCATCTCGCAGAGGTTGGCGCCCTTGCCGCCCAGCAGGTCACGCTGCTGTGCGCTGCCCTTGGCGAAGGGGACGACCAGGGGTTCCATCGTGAGGCTCCTGTCCTTCAGGCGGGGGATGTCATCGACGCGCAACCCGCGTGCCCACGCTCCCGCCGCCAGTGCCCTTCGGGCAGTGCCACCCGGCCCTGCGCCGCCGGGCCGAAGGTCCACCTGGAGTAGGTCGTCCCGAGGCCTGTCAGGCGCGGGCCGGTTCCAGGTCGGGGTCGTGGGCCAGACCGGCGAGGACGCAGTCGGTCAGCGAGATGATGCCGAGCAGGGTGCGGTCGGCGTCCACCACGGGCAGGGCGCTGATGTGGCGCTCCAGCAGAAGGCGGGCGGCGTCGCCGACCGACGCGTCGGGCCCGATCGTCTCGACGTCGGCCGACATCACGGCCTCGACAGGCTTGCCCTCACCTCCCGGCTCACCCACATGCTCGTGCGCCTCGAGGCGGCGCAGCGAGCGGTCGTCGACGCTGAGGTCGCGGTCGCTGAGGATGCCGATGAGCCGGTCGCCGGCGACCACCGGCAGGTGGCGGATCCCGCGCTCGCGCAGGAGCTGGCGGGCTTCGCGCACCTCGGCGTCGGGGCCGATCACCACGGGGTCTGTCGTCATCCAGTCACGCACCGCCATCGCGGCCACCTCCGTCGTCGTCGTTGGCGCCGACTCTGGGCGCCCGGCGGCACCCGGACAGGGCCGGAGGTCCCGGCGCGCCGGGCCACGCGGCCCTGCCCGCCGCGCGCGCGACCGGTCACCGTCGAGGTCAGCCCTGCAATATCCGAGGAGGCCGCGATGCGAGTCCGCACCTGGATGACCCCGAACACCGTGAGCCCGCAGCCCGGCCCGGCCCCCAGCGTCGACCCCGACGCCGACATCGGGTCGGCCGCCTGGCTGATGCAGCTGCACCGCGTGGACGCGCTGGCGGTCGCCCGGGACGGCCGTCAGGTGGGCGTCCTCACGACCCGGGACTGCCTGCAGGCGCTGCGGGCGATCGCCGCCGCCCCGGCCACGCCGCAGAGCGCGGCACTGGCCGACGACCCCGAGCTGGTCGCGATGCGCCCGATGCCGGCCTTCGGCGACGACCGCCCGGGCCGGCCCCGCCCCGGAGACGACGCCCCGGCGGCCCCGCCGCCCCCCGCCGTACCGGTGGCCCAGCCACGACCCGCCACCGAGCGCAAGTCCTTCGCGACGGCGGCGCTGGCGTCGTAAGACCATCCGTGATGGCACGGGTCGTGGACCGCCTGTCGCCCCAGGACGCGCTGTACCTGTGGGTTCGCCGTCCCGACTGGTCGATCGTCGGGTGGGCCGCGGTCGTCGACGGTGCCCGGCTGCGCGCCGGGGACGGAGCGCTGGACCTCGACGGGCTGCGTGCCCGGCTGGCACAACGGCTGCTCGCCGTCCCGCGACTCCGGCAGCGGGTGGTCGTGCCACGGTGGGGCCTCGGCCTGCCCTGGTGGGAGGACGACCTCGCGTTCGACCTGGACCACCACGTCACCGCCCTCACCTGCAGGCCGCCGGGCGGGCACCGGGAGCTGCTCGACTGCGTCGAGCAGATCTTCGCGCGACCCTTCCCGATGGACCGCCCGCTCTGGGACCTGACCGTGGTGTCCGGGCTGGCCGGGGGCGACGTGGCCCTCGTGCAGCGGGTGCACCACGCGCTGGCCGACGGGATGGCCGTGGCGGCGATCGTGGCAGCGCTGGCGGGCGACGGGCCCCCACCTCCCCCGCACCGCGCGCAGCCTGCCCCGACCGGCGTCGCGCTGTGGGCCGATGCGGTGCGCTTCCGCGGCGGTGCGTGGCTGCGGGCCGTGGCCACGCTCCGGCACCCCGGCCGGGTGCTGCGGACCGCTCGCGAGCTCGTGTCCGAGCTGCGCGACATCGCCGCCCAGGACGCGGCCGCTGCCCGGACGTCGTTCAACGTTCCGGTCGGCTCCGACAGGCGCCTCGACGTGGTGACCGTCCCGCTCGCCGCCGTCCGTGACGCCGCCCATGCCCACGGCGCCAGCGTCAACGACGTGCTGCTGGCAGCCGTCGCCGGCGGCCTGCGTGCCCTGCTGGAGGGGCGCGGCGAACCCAACCGCGTCGAGCTCTTCGCCTCCGTGCCGGTCGCGGCTCGCACTGTCGCGCAGGCCCGGAGGCCGGGGAACGCGACCGGCGGCATGCGCGTGCCGCTCCACGTCGACGAGGCCGAGGACCAGCGGCGCGTCGAGGCGATCGCCTCCGACACCCGGCGCCTGAAGGCGCTGCACCGCGACCCCGCCGTCCTGGGCCTCGTGGCGTCGCCGCTGGTGCCCAGGGCGCTGCCCCGCAACGTCGACCGCATCATGCGCCGCCAGCGCCTGATCCACGCCTACATCACCAACCTCAAAGGCCCGCCGGAGCCGATGCGCCTGCTCGGCGCCACCGCGCACTGGGTGGTCCCGGTGGTGCCCGTGCTCGCGAACATCCCGTTGGGCGTCTGCGCGGTTTCCTACGCTGGCGACCTCTCGATCGCCGTCCGCACCGACCCCGCCGTGCTCCGCGACCACGCAACCCTCCTCGCAGGCATCCGCTCGTCCCTCGAACGGCTGCTGGCGACCGCACCAGTCGCCGCCACGAAAGGATCCCAGCCATGAGCACGGCGTTCGTCTTGGAGATCAGCAGCGCGCTGGTGGGCGTGCGCGCCATCGTGGGTGAGGCGGTGCAGTCGAGCGTCGGCTGGCAGGTCGACGACCGCGCCCCCTCCCCCTGGTTCGGCTGAGAGAGTCCCGGGATGCACACCGGCATTGCCCCGAGAGGAAGGTGGCGAGCATGGCGCGCTGGTTGATCGCGCGGCGCGAGATCATCGGACCGGTGGCGGAGGTCGCCGGGCGGCTCACTGGCGCGCCGCAGGAGCTGCTGCAGGCGGCCACCGGAAGCCCGCCGACCCAGCCGGCTGGGGACGGGTCGTTCCCGATCACGCTCTCGGGCCGTCGCGCCGGGCTGCAGGGGCGCGGCCGCGTGCGCGCCACGGTCGGGCCGGCGCTGCACGAGCCGCACTGGTTGAGTGTGCCGTTGCGCTGGGAGGCCAGCGCGCTCCTGCCCGCGTTCGGAGGCAGCCTGGAGCTCGAGGAGCTCAGCCCGCTGCGCTCCGAGCTGGTGCTGGTGGGGCACTACCGGCCGCCACTGGGTCCCCTCGGCGCGCTGGGCGACTTCACGGTGATGGAGGGTGTGGCGCAACGCACCGCCGAGCAGCTCATCGCGGGCGTCGCGCGCGAGCTCGCGGCAGCCGTCAAGGGAGAGTCCCCGGCCGGGGCGCCTTCGGAGCCGCGGCTGACCGTCGGCGACGTCATGACGCCCCACCCGGCCACCTTCGACGAGCGTGTTCCGCTGCGCACCGCTGCGGCGGTCCTGCTGCGCAGTGGTCACTCCGGGGCACCCGTCCTCGCCGGCAACGGCCAGCTCATGGGCGTGCTCAGCGAGACCGACCTGCTTGCGAGGCAGGCGCGCCGGCCGCCTGCCGACCATCCGGAAGCCGACCCCAGCCCGGCGCTGGTCGGCGACGTCTGCACCCGCCCCGCGGTGACCACCGAGGTCGGCACCTCGGTGCGGGACGCGGCCCGCGTGATGCTGGAGCGCGACATCGGCCGCCTGGTGGTCCTCGACGGCGCGGAGCTGGCCGGCATCGTGACCCGCCACGACATCCTCAAGGCGCTGCACCGCGAGGACGCCGCGGTCGAGGCGGACGTCCTGCGGCTGCTGTGCGCGCGGGGCCTGGACGAAACCGTGGACGTGGCGGTGGAGGAAGGGAGGGTGACCCTGCGCGGCATCCTGCCCACGCCGTCGGCGCGCGAGGACCTCGCCACCCTGGTCGCCGAGGTCGACGGCGTCGCCGCGGTCACCGTCACCGACCCCGGGTACGACCCGGTGATCGGCTGACCGCGGTCGTGCGTGCCGGATGTCCCCTCGCGGCGGGACCAACGGCTCTGCCGCGTGCAGGCGAACCGCGAGACGCTTCCGTGCATGAGCTGGTACCTCACCAAAGACTGGGTCGACCAGGACGACGACATCCAGGGAGTTCTGCTCTCCTACACCTGGTCCCCGCTGGGCCACGACCCGGACTGGGGCGCCAACACCGAACAGCGCTGGCTGCAGGACCTGGGCGGCTCTCCCCGGCGGCGGGCCAAGGTCCTCAAGCTCCCTCGGGGCATCCGGCACCCTTCGTACGGGTGGGTGCGGGACTTCGCGCTGCACCACCGCTTCGACGTGGTCACCAGCGGCGGCGAGCACGCGACGCAGACGTTCACCGAGGAGATCGCCAGCGCGGAGCTCGACTACGTCGACCACGATGGGCTGATCACCAACATCTGCGTGCACTGGGCGGTGGGCGACTGGCGGGCGCCCAACTACAGCCCGATGGAGGACCCTCGCATCCCCACCGACCACGAGTTCGCGTCGGTCCGCTACTACGGGTACGAGGACAAGCCGCGCTACCACGCGACCAAGGCGCACCTGCTGTCGCGGCTGGAGCTGCCGCACCGCTGGCGCGCGCGCATCTGGGGTCCGAGGGGCGTCCCCGTGCTGCAGCAGTTCCATGTCGGGCGGATGTGGCCGGAGCACGAGCAGGGCGAGTCCTTCCTCGGCCCCGACGGCCCGACCGGCGAGTTCGACGGCGCGTGGGTCCACCGGCTCTGATGTGAGCACGCTGACCTGGACGCCGACCGGGCCCGGGCGAGGCGTCCTGCACTACAGCGGGGGCCTGCTGCACCACCCCGAGGGCCGCGCGCTGCGCGTCCGGGTCGGCGTGGACGGCTGGCGCGACGAATGCGACGTGGCGCTCGAGCCCGCCGACGGCCGAGGGGCGGCCGCGGCGATCGACTGGCTGGACGGCGCGGTCGCGCTCGACTGCGCGGTGACCGACGGGATCCGCTGGGACAACAACCACGAGGCGGACTACCGCCTCTGGCTGGGGCTGCGACCCGTCGACGCCCACGTCCACATCCGCGACCGTGGGGACGAGCGCCTCGGCGAGGGCGCGCTGGTCACGGCGCTGCGCTCGGCGGGGATCGAGCAGGGCATCGTCTCCTGGGCCGACGAGCGCTTCATCAACGGCGTGGTCGCACGGCACCCGGGCGCGCGCGCCCTGGTGTGGATCCGTCCGGGGCGCAGCACACCGCGCCACGTCGCCAAGCACCTGCGCGAGGGGCGCGTCGGCCTCAAGCTGCACCCCAATGTCGATCGCTACGCCGCCGACGACCCGCGCCTCGATCCGTTCCTGCGCCTCGCCGCCGAGCACCGCGTCCCGGTGGCGGTCCACAGCGCGCCGTTCGAAGGCGACCCCGACAAGATCCGCCGCGCGGCCGAGCGCCATCCCGACGTGCAGTTCCTGCTCTACCACACCTTCCTCGGCCCGCCCGAGGGGCGCGAGCGCGCGATCCGCCACGCGCGCGAGGTGCCGAACCTGCACCTGGAGACGTCCTGGTGCTCCTCGTCGACGGTGATGGCGATGGTGGACGCCGTCGGTCCCGAACGGGTCGTCTTCGGCTCGGACGCCGCGGTCGACGGGCCGCGCCACTTCCGCAACCGCACGCTGGAGCTCCACGAGACCTACAACGAGTGCCTCGTGGCGTTGCGCCGCGGCCTGACGGGCGACGCTGCGCGCCTGGTCCTCGCCGACAACGCCCGGCGGCTGTTCCGCCTGCCGGGCCCCGACCCCGAGGAGGCTGCCGGTGTTCCAGCCTGAGCTCGAGTCCGCCGACAGCCAGCAGCGCGCCACCGCTCCAGGCGGCGCGCCTGCACGACCTCGTCGGCCGTCTGGCCGCTGCCCCGTCGCCGTTCTGGAAGGAGCGGCTGGCCGGCGTCGATCCCTCGCAGGTCCGCGGGCTCGACGCCCTGCGCGACCTTCCGTTCACCGTGAAGGCCGACCTGCGCACGACCTATCCCTGGGGGCTGCTCGCCGTGCCGCTGGAGGACACGGTGCGAGCGCACGCCTCCTCCGGCACCAGCGGCCGCCCCACCGTGATCGCCTACACCGCCGGCGACATCGCGGTGTGGGACGAAGTCGTCGCCAGGGCGCTGGCATGCGCCGGGGGCCGCGCCTCCGACGTGCTGCACGTCGCCTACGGCTACGGGCTGTTCACCGGCGGGCTCGGGCTGCACGGCGGCGGTGAGCGCCTCGGCGCCACGGTGATCCCCGCCTCTGGCGGCAACACCTCACTGCAGCTGCAGCTGCTCGCAGACCTGGGCGCGTCCGGGCTGGCCTGCACGCCGTCCTTCGCGATGCTGCTGGCCGAGCGCGCGGCCGCCGCCGGGGTCGAAGGCCTCGGGCTGCGCTACCTCGTCTGCGGGGCGGAGCCCTGGTCGGAGGGCTTCCGCGCGCGCTTGGAGGAGGCGTGGACGCAGATCTGTGGCCGCCCGGTGGTGGCGCGCGACATCTACGGGCTGTCGGAGGTGATCGGCCCCGGCGTGGCGATGGAGTGCGTCGAGGGCCCCGGTGCCCTGCACGTCTTCGACGACCACTTCCTTCCAGAGATCGTCGACCCCGAGAGCGGCGCGCCCCTGCCCGAGGGCCAGCGCGGCGAGCTGGTGCTCACCACCCTCACCAAGCAGGCGATGCCGGTGCTGCGCTACCGCACCGGCGACGTCACGACCCTCACCCGCGGGACCTGCGCCTGTGGTCGCACGCACCCGCGGATCGCCCGCATCGAGGGCCGCACCGACGACATGCTGATCATCCGCGGGGTCAACGTCTTCCCGCGCGAGATCGAGACCGTGATCCTCGAGGAGCCGGCGCTGGGCGGCGCCTTCGCGATCGTGGTCGATCGCCGCGGGACGCTCGCGCAGCTGGCGGTCCACGCCGAGCTCGCCGGCGACGCCCCGGACGGGCTGGCCGACGCCCTGCGCGAGCGCCTCGTCTCTCGGCTGCGCATCTCCGCCGAGCTGCACCTGCACCCCTTCGGGACCCTGGCACGCCAGGAGGTCGGCAAGGCCAAGCGCGTCTACGAGCGCACGGGTGCGGACGACCCCCTCGGCCTGTGACCGGAGGTGTCCAAGGTCCCGCGACAACAGGCCGTCCGGCACGTCTCAGCGACCGCGCGGCCAGGGATGCTGAGACCATCCGAAGCTAGAACGCGCCCGCTACCTGCTCGCCACCGTCCGCATGGCGCTGGGCTTCACCTTCCTGTGGGCGTTCCTCGACAAGACCTTCGGGCTCGGCTTCGCCACGGCGCCGGCCGACGCCTGGGTCAACCGCGGGTCGCCGACGACCACCACGTCTACAGCGTCGTGCTGATCGCCCTGGCCGTCTACGGCGCCGGCCGCACGTGGGGCTTCGGCCGGATCTGGGAGCGCCTGCCGGTGGTGCAGCGCCTACGCTTCCTGAAGTAGAGGGCGTTCGACCGGGATCCATCGAGGGCGGCCTCCTGCGGCCGCCCTCGCTTCATGCACCCGCACCCGAGGAGGCACCGCCCATGCCCCGCATCGTCGTCGACGGCAACGAGGCCGCCGCCCGCGATCGCCTACGCGCTCAGCGAAGTCGTCGCGATCTACCCGATCACACCCGCATCGCCGATGGGCGAGCACGCCGACGCCTGGGCCGCGGCCGGCCGGCCGAACCTGTGGGGCACGGTCCCGCGGGTCGTGGAGCTGCAGAGCGAGGCCGGCGCCGCCGGCACCCTGCACGGGGCGCTGCTGCAGGGGTCCCTGGGGACGACGTTCACGGCGTCGCAGGGCCTGCTGCTGATGCTGCCGAACATGTTCAAGATCGCCGGCGAGCTGACCCCCGCCGTGATCCACGTCGCCGCCCGTGCGGTCGCCACGCACGCGCTGTCGATCTTCGGCGACCACTCCGACGTGATGGCGGCCCGCAGCACGGGCTGGGCGATCCTGGCCTCGACCTCGGTGCAGGAGGCCCAGGACCTCGCCGCGGTGGCTCACGCCGCCACGCTGCGCACCCGCGTGCCGTTCCTGCACTGCCTGGACGGCTTCCGCACGTCGCACGAGGTCGCCGACATCGTGCCGCTGGATCCCGACGACCTGCGCGCGCTGCTGGACCCCGCGGACGTCGCCGCCCACCGTGCCCGCGGCCTCACGCCGGACCGCCCGACGCTGCGCGGCACCGCCCAGAACCCGGACGTGTTCTTCCAGGCCCGCGAGGCCGTCAACCCCTACTACGCGGCCGTCCCCGCCGCCGTCGTGGACCTCCTGGCCCGCCTCGCGGAGCGCACAGGCCGTCATTACCCCATCGTCGAGTACGCCGGCCACCCCGAGGCCGACCGCGTGCTGGTGCTCATGGGCAGCGCAGCCGGCGCCGCCCGCGAGGCCGTCGCCGAGCTCACCCGCCGCGGCGAGCGTGTCGGCGTCCTGATCGTGCGCCTCTTCCGCCCCTTCCCGACCGAGCACCTCCTGGCCGCGCTGCCGCCGACGACCCGCCGCCTCGGCGTGCTGGACCGCACCAAAGAGCCCGGCGCGCCGGCGGAGCCGCTCTTCCTCGACGTCGCCTGCGCGCTCCTGGAGGCCGGCTCCCGGGCGCCGCGCCTCAGCGGCGGCCGCTACGGCCTCGCGTCCAAGGAGGTCACGCCGGCGATGCTGGCGGGCGCGTTCGCCGCGCTGGCCGCGGAGGAGCCCCCGCGCCGTTTCACGCTGGGCATCGTCGACGACGTCACCCACCTGTCGGTCCCGGCGGACCCGTCGTACCGGCCTCCCGCCCAGGAGGGCGACGTCGCCGCGGTCTTCTACGGCCTGGGCAGCGACGGCACCGTCGGCGCCAACAAGACCACCGTGAAGATCGTCGGGGAGCACACCGAGCTGCACGCGCAGGGCTACTTCGTCTACGACTCGAAGAAGTCGGGCGCGCAGACGGTGTCGCACCTGCGCTTCTCGCCGCGCCCGATCGGCTCGACGTACCTCATCGACCAGGCCGACTTCGTGGCGTGCCACCAGCTGTCGATCCTGCTGTCGCGCGACGTGCTCGGCAGCGCCCGGCCCGGCGCGACCGTGCTGCTCAACCTGCCGTTCCCGGCCGAGCAGGCCTGGGACGCGCTCCCGATGCCCGTCCAGCAGGCGATCCTGGACAAGCAGCTGCGCGTCCACGTGATCGACGCCCACCGCGTCGCCCGCGAGGTCGGCCTGGGCAACCGCATCAACACCGTGATGCAGCCCTGCTTCTTCGCGCTCGCCGGGATCCTCCCGCGGGAGGAGGCGATCGCCGCGGTCCGCGATGCCGTCGTGGGCAGCTACGGCCGCCGCGGCCCGGAGGTGGTCGACCGCAACCTCGCCGCGATCGACCGCGCCCTGCAGGAGCTGCACGAGCTGGTCTGTCCCCGACCGCGTCACCTCGACCATCGACTTCCGTCCGCCGGTGCCCGCCACCGCGCCCGACTTCGTGCAGCGCGTCACCGCCCGCATCCTCGCCGGCGAGGGCGACCTGCTGCCCGTCAGCGCCCTGCCCGTCGACGGCACCTTCCCGACCGGCACCACGCAGTACGAGAAGCGCGGGCTGGCCGCGGAGCTGCCGATCTGGGACCCCGACATCTGCATCGACTGCGGCAAGTGCGCGATCGTGTGCCCGCACGACGCGATCCAGATGAAGGTCTTCGAGCCCGAGGCGATCGCCGACGCACCCGACGAGCTTCCAGTCCAAGGGCTTCAAGGCCCGCGAGCTGGCCACGCCGCACCTGCTCACGATCCAGGTCGCCCCCGACGACTGCACCGGCTGCGGCGTCTGCGTCCAGCAGTGCCCCGCGACCAGCAAGGAGGCGGTCGGGCACAAGGCCATCGACATGCTGCCGGCGCCCGAGCACCGCGACGCCGAGCGCGAGCGGTTCGCCTTCTTCACGGCGATCCCGCCGCTGGACCGCGACGCGCTGCCTCACGACACCGTCAAGGGCTCGCAGGTGCTGCAACCGCTGTTCAGCTTCTCCAGCGCCTGCGCGGGCTGCGGCGAGACCCCGTACCTCAAGCTGCTCACCCAGCTGTTCGGCGACCGCATCCTGGTCGCCAACGCCACCGGCTGCTCCTCGATCTACGGCGGCAACCTGCCGACCACGCCGTGGAGCGCGAACGGCGAGGGCCGCGGCCCCGCCTGGGCCAACAGCCTGTTCGAGGACAACGCCGAGTTCGGGCTGGGCCTGCGGCTGGGCGTCGAGCAGCAGCCGCGGCCGCCCGGCGGATCGCTGGCCGGGCTCGGCGGCGTGGTCGGCGACGACCTGGTCCGCGCGTCCTCGACAGCCCCCAGGCCACCGAGCCCGAGATCCGTGCCCAGCGCGACCGCGTCGCGGAGCTGGAGCGCCGCCTGCGCGGGCTCGAGGACCCCGCGCCGGACATCCTCGATCTCCAGCAGCTCCTGGGCGCGCTGGTGCGCAAGGACGTCTGGATCGTCGGCGGCGACGGCTGGGCCTACGACATCGGCTTCGGCGGCGTCGACCACGTGCTCGCGTCGGACGTCGACGTCAACTTGCTGGTGCTCGACACCGAGGTGTACTCCAACACCGGCGGGCAGGCCTCCAAGGCGACCCCGCGCGCCGCGGTCGCCAAGTTCGCCACCGCCGGCAAGGCCGTCCCGAAGAAGGACCTCGGCGCGTCTGGCGATGCAGTACGGCACCGCCTACGTGGCGCAGATCGCGATGGGCGCCAACGAGGTGCAGACGGTGCGGGCGCTGCTGGAGGCGGCGGCCCACCCCGGCCCGTCGCTGGTGCTGGCCTACTCGACCTGCATCGCGCACGGCTTCGACATGCGCGACTCCATGACCCATCAGCGCGACGCGGTCAAGAGCGGGTACTGGCCGCTCTACCGCTTCAGGCCGACCGCCGAGGAGCACGGCAAGCCGTTCCGCCTGGACTCCCGCAAGCCGGCGTTCCCGGTCGCGACCTTCGCCCGCAGCGAGGCGCGCTTCGCGATGTTGGAGCGCAGCGACCCGGAGCGCGCGGCCCACCTGATGGCGCTGGCGCAGGCGGATGTCGACGAGCGCTGGCGCTACTACGAGCAGCTCGCCGGCGTGGAGCGCAGCGTCGCCCACGAGCCGGGCGCGGTCGTCGACCACGCCGGCGCCGGCGCCGAGGAGGTCGTCTGACCATGCCGATGGACCTCTCCACCCGTTACCTGGGCCTGGACCTGCGCTCGCCGCTGGTCGCGTCCTCCGGCCCGCTGACCGCGCGCACCGACACGCTGCGCGCGCTGGAGGACGCCGGCGTTGCGGCCGTCGTGCTGCCCTCGCTGTTCGAGGAGCAGATCGTGCACTCCGAGCTGGCCACGGCCCTGCTCGACGAGATGGGCATGGACGACCACGGCGAGGCCCAGGGCTACTTCCCCGACCTTTCCGGTCTGGAGACCGTCGTCCAGCGGGCGCTGCGCCACGTCGAGGAGGCGAAGCGCGCGGTCGCGGTGCCGGTGATCGCGAGCCTGAACGGCACGTCGCTCGGCGGCTGGACCCGCTACGCCCGCCAGCTGGCCGACGCGGGCGCCGACGCCCTGGAGCTCAACCTCTACCGCGTCGCGGCGGACGCCACCATCAGCGGCGCGCAGGTCGAGGCCGAGCAGCTGGAGCTGGTCCGCGACGTCGCCTCCTCCGTCGCCATCCCCGTGGCCGTGAAGGTGGGCCCCTTCTATAGCGCGCTCGCGCACCAGGCCCGGCGCCTCGTGGCGGCGGGCGCCGCGGGACTGGTGCTCTTCAACCGCTTCTACCAGCCCGACTTGGACCCGCTCACGCGCAGGGTGGTCCCGACGATCCACCTCTCCGAGCCGTCCGAGGTGCGGCTGCCGCTGCGCTGGATCGGGCTGCTGTCCGGCCGGCTGGCCTGCGATCTGGCGGCCAGCACCGGCATCCACTCCGGCCTGGACGCGGCCAAGGTGCTGCTCGCCGGGGCCGACGTGGCCATGATGACCTCCGCGCTGCTGCTGCACGGGCCGGCCCACGTCGCCACCGTCGAGGCCGAGCTGCAGGCGTGGGGCGACGAGGGCGGCTACGCCTCGGTTGCCCAGCTGCGCGGCAGCGCCAGCCAGCGCCACCTCCCCGACCCCGAGGCCTTCGAGCGCGCGAACTACCTCAACACGCTCACCGGCTGGACCACGGCCTACACCCGGCAGGCGCGGAGCGCGTAGGCGGCCAACTCGTCGTCGGGCAGGCGCTAGATGATGCGGCGGCCCGTCACCGATGTGGCGGCGATGCGGACGTAGAGCTCGCGGGTGCCGGGGGCCCAGGGGCGCAGCCCCATGCGGCGCACCAGCTCTAGACGGGCGGGGTTGTGGATGCGCACGCCGGTGCCCTGGACTAGGACGCTCCAGCCGGTGCGCGCGCCGGGGTCGAGCGCGTCAGCCTCGAACGCGACGCGCTCGCCGACGACCAGGCTCGCCAGCAGTGAGCCCTCGTCCAGGCGCACCACGACCTCGCCCTCGTGCACCCGGAAGTTGACCGGCATCACCAGCGGCTGGCCGTCGTCGACGACGCCCAGGCGGCCGACCTGCTGCGGGGCGTCGCGGAGCAGCAGCAGGCACTCCTCGAGCGGCAAGGCGACGAGACGGTGCGGGGCGACGTCTGAGTTCATGCCCGCCAGCGTCCGCCGCGAGGCGGTCCCCGGCGCAGGCCGAAGGTCCCGGCCGGGGGGGCCGGTCGGCTCCTGTGCATGCCACGGCGCGGGCGCAGGCTGGTCTTCGAGATCCCCTCCTGCCCTGAAAGGGTGCTGCAACTGTGAACGTCAAGAAGGTCTTCCCGATCCTGGTGGCCCTGGCCGGCCTGGCGATGCTCGTCGCCGGCGCGTTCGGGACCTGGCGTGGGCTGGACGCCAAGAGCGACGTCCGCGCGCAGCTCGTCGCCCAGAACATCACCACGCCCGAGGACGCCTCGATCCCCAACGCGCTGGTCGACAGCGCCCCCGAGGCGCAGTCGATGGCCGAGATCATCGCGGTCCACGCCGGCGAGTCGACCGACGGCCGCACGTACTCCGAGCTGGGCCGCTTCCTGGCCGCCGACGGCGGCGACACCTCCGACGAGGCCGCGGCGGCGCTGGACGACAACGGCAACCCCATCCCCAACCCGCTGCGCAACGTCGCATTCCAGGCCTCGGCGCTGCAGACGTCGCTGTACACCTCGGTGATGGCCTTCGGCGTCGCCGACCTGGTGACGGGCGTCGGTCTCGGCTTCATCGTGCTGGGACTGATCTTCATCGGCTTCGGCGTGGTGCTGTACACCCTCGTCGACCCGGTCGCCGCGGAGCGCGCGCACGTGCGCCCCGTGGCCGAGCCTGTGCCTGTGACGGTCTGACCGCCATGGACACCGCGCCGAAGGGCATGCGGGCCCTGGACGCCGTCACCTGCCTGGACCACCTGGCCGGCCACGTCATCAAGGTCGGGACCCTGGCGATCGTGCGCGACGGCGCGCCGGACCTCTACCCCATGAACTACGCCGTGCAGTCCGGAGCCGTGACGTTCCGGACCGCGGGCGGGACCAAGCTCGACACGCTGCTCAACGGCAGCCGCGTCGCCTTCGCCGTCACCGAGGTGGACCCGGCCTGGCACGACGGCTGGAGCGTCGTCGTCCACGGCCGTGCGCGGCTGGTCGCCGACCCCAACCAGGCCGAGAAGCTGGCCGGCAACCTGCGTTCCTGGGCCCGGGGCGACAAGCCCTGGATCTTCACCATCGACGCCGACCGCGTCACCGGCCGGCAGCTCTTTTAGGAAGGCCGATGCCACGAGGCGGCGGGCCCCTGCGCCCCCTGCGACCGGCTCTGCTGGTCGCAGGGGGCGCCGCTCTTGCGGCCCTGGTCTGGCTGGTCGGCGCGCGCGGGCTGCCCGGTGGGCGCTGGGCCGCAGTGCACCTCTTCGCGGTCGGGGTCCTGACGGTGCTGATCGTGGCGCTGACCCACCACTTCGCGCAGGCCCTGCTGCACACCCCGGAGCGCACCACGCGCCCCGCTCGGCTCGCGCTGGCCGCCGCCGGTGCGGTGCTGCTGCTCGTCGGGCTGCCGGCCGGTGCGACCTGGGCCGTCGCGGCCGGCGGGACCGCCCTGCTGGGGGCGGTGTCCTGGCTCTACGTCGACCTGCGCCGCCTGCGCAAGGCGGCCGTGGGAGCCAGGTTCGCGTTCGTCGTGCGCGGCTACGAGCGCGCGTGCGGGCAGTTCGCCCACGGCGGGCTGCTCGGCCTGCTCATGGGCACCGGCGTCCTGGGCGGGAGCTGGTACCTGGCGGCCCGCACCGCGCACCTGCACGTCAACCTCCTGGGCTGGGTCGGCCTCGTCTTCCTCGCGTCGGCGACCACGCTGGTCCCGACCGCGCTGCGCACCCGCATCCCCGAGGGCGCCGAGACGCGCGCCGCCCACGCGCTGCGCCACGCGACCACCGCGGTGAGCATCGTGTCGCTCGGCTTCCTGCTGACCGGCGGCGGGGGGGCGTGGACCATCGGGGGACGCATCCTGGCGACCGCCGCGCTGGCCCTCTACGCCGTGGCCGCGACCGTGCTGGCCCGCGATGCGGCGCGCGCCCGTCGGGCGGCCCTGGACCGCGCGGCCGCCCCGGAGCCCGCGCTCTCGCGTACGGGCCGCGCGGCCGTGGCGGCGCCGACGCCGCCGCCGGTCGCCGGGCGGGGCCTGGCGGCAGCGGTGGTTTGGCTGGCCGCGGCGGTCTGGGGCGACGCCCTGACCGTCGCGATCGGCGCGCCCGCCCGCTGGCAGGACGCGGTGGGTGTCGCGCTTCTGGCCGGCGCGCTCATCCAGGGCGTGTCGGCGGCGCTGGGTCACCTGCTGCCGCTGTCGCGCGGCGGCGCGCGCGCCCAGGCGTGGCAGGGGCCCCGCCTCCTGCGGCTTCTGGCCGCGAACCTCGGCACGGCCCTGCTGGTCGGCGCTGCCGCCTGGTCGGCGGCCGGCGGGGCCGGCGCGCCCGGCGCAGTGGCGGCCCGGGTCGGTTGGGTGCTGGTCGTGGCGGCGGCGGCGGCGCACCTGCTGCCCGCCCCGGCCCGCGCAGCCGGCGGGACCGTGGTCCCGGGCGCAGGGGGACCTTCGGCCCGGGCCGCGGTGGGCGACACCACGTGGAATGGACGGGGCAACGTCGAAGCCGCCGCCGGGAGCCGCACCGCTGTGAGCCGCGTCAAGTCCCCCAACGCGATCTGGATCGCGCTCAACGTCATGCTCGTCGCCGCCGTCGTGCTGGCGTTCGTCACGCGCGGAACAGCGCCGTCGACGGCGCAGACGGGGCCCGACAGCGCGGGTGCAGCCGCGCAGGCCGCGGCCACCGTCATGCTGACGGAGTTCGCGTTCACGCCGGCCACCATCCCGGCGCCGGTCGGCACCCCGTTGACGATCACCGCGGTCAACGACGGCACGATCCAGCACGACCTGACCATCGACGGCGAGGGCGCGACCCCCCTGATCGACAGCGGCGGCTCGGAGGACCTGGAGCTGGACGGCCTGGAGGCCGGCAGCTACCGCTTCTACTGCTCGGTCCCCGGTCACGCGGACTCCGGCATGGAGGGCACGCTCGAGGTCAACAAGGTCTTCGAGCTCACCGCCGACGAGATCCCCGCGAACCTCGGGATGGTCACCGCGCTGGTCGCCCAGGAGGCCTGACCATGCAGCGCCACGTCTACTACTTCACCCACCTCGACCTGCCAACCGCTGCCGCAGCAGCGCTGCTCAGCGGCGATCCCTCAGGGTGGCTACCCGCCCCCGCCGAGCCCACGGCCGGCGGGTGGCGGGTCACCCTGGACGCCGACGGCGCGCTGCCCGCGACGCTTGCGCGGCGTGACGCGATCGTGACGATCGGCGGTCCCCAGCCGACTGTCGGCGAGGGCCTCTTGCGCACGCTCACGTGGCGGGCGGCCAGCGCCGACCGCTGGTTCCCGGTGCTGGAGGCCGAGTTGGAGCTCGCGCCGCTCCACGGCGGCCGTTCCCGCCTGGCCTTCACCGGCACCTACCGGCCGCCGCTGTCCGTGGTCGGCGGGATCGGCGAGACCGTCCTCGGCCACCGGGTCGCCGAGGCCTGCGTGCGCCGCTTCGTGCTCGACGCCTCCCAGCGCCTCGGCACTACGCTCGCTGTGTGAAGGGCATGACGGAGGACCAGCGCCTGGCCACGCTGGCCGAGACCGCCACAGCGCTGGCCGGCGAGCTGGCTCTGCGCAACGTGCTGCAGGCCATCGTGCGGGCGGCGACGCACCTGACCGGTGCGCGCTACGCCGCGCTCGGCGTGATCGGCGACGACGGCAGGATCAGCGAGTTCATCACCGAGGGCGCGACGACGCGACGATCGCCGCGATCGGCCACTACCCCCGCGGCAAGGGCCTCCTGGGTCTTCTGATCCGCGACCCGCAGGTCCTGCGGCTCGACGACCTCCACGCCCATCCGGCGTCCTCAGGTTTCCCCGCGGGACATCCAGCGATGACCACGTTCCTGGGCGCGCCGGTGCGCTCCGGCGGAACCGTCTACGGCAACCTCTACCTCACCGAGAAGCCTGGCGGTTTCGACGCCGACGACGAGCGCTACCTCGTCGTGCTCGCGGCGCAGGCGGGTGCCGCGATCGAGAACGCGCACCTGTCGGAGCGGCTGCAGTCGCTGGCCGTCCAGGACGAGCGCGACCGCATCTCGCGCGAGCTGCACGACGGTGTGATCCAGGCGCTGTTCTCGATCGGCATGTCCCTGGAGTCGGCACGCACGCCTGATCGCGGGCGACCCCACGCGCGTCGAGCAACGCCTCGCCAGCGCCGTCGACGGCCTCGACGACGTGATCCGCGAGCTGCGCAACTCGATCTTCTCGCTGCGGCCGCACGAAGCCGCGTCGCTGGGCCTGGCCCGCGGCCTGGCCGAGCTAGCGCGCGAGTACGAGGTCAACGCGCTGGTCCGCCCTGAGCTCCTGCTGGCACCCGGCTTCGACGAGCGGGTCCCCGCGCACGTGATCGCCGGACGTGCTGCTGGTGGTGCGCGAGGCCGCTCTCCAACGTCGCACGCCACGCGGGAGCGCGCACGGTGCGGATCGCAGCGACCCTCGACGACCGCGCGCTGCACCTCGTCATCGGCGACGACGGCGGCGGCTTCCACACGGCGAACCACCCCGGCGGCCAAGGTCTGGGCAACATGCGCGAACCGGCTCCTGGCGCTCGGCGGGTCGCTGCACGTGGCCAGCGCCACCGGCGAGGGCACCACGATCACCCTGGAGTGGCCCGCTGTGACCCGCATCATGCTGGTCGACGACCACGAGGTCGTACGCGCCGGGCTGCGCGCCCTGCTCGAGGCCCAGGACGACCTCGAGGTCGTCGGCGAGGCCGGCACCGCCGGCGAGTCGCGTGCTCCGCGCCCGCTCCTACCCAGCCCGACGTCGTGGTGATGGACGTGCGCCTGCCCGACCGCTCGGGCGTCGAGGCCTGCCGCGACATCCGTGCGGCCTGGCCCGACGTCGCCGTCCTGATGCTGACCTCGTTCTCCGACGACCAGGCGCTCTTCGACTCGATCATGGCCGGCGCCGCCGGCTACGTGCTCAAGCAGATCCGCGGCAGCGACCTGGTCGACGGCATCCGCCGCGTCGCCGCCGGCGAGTCCCTGCTGGATCCCGCCGTCACCGCCCGCGTGCTGGAGCGGGTGCGCAACCCCAAGGGGGGTGAGCAGGACGCCAAGCTCGCGCGGCTCACCCCGACCGAGAGCCGGATCCTCGACATGATCGCCGAGGGCCTCACGAACCGTCAGATCGGCGAGCGCATCCACCTCGCCGAGAAGACCGTGAAGAACTACGTCTCCACGATCCTGTCCAAGCTCGACATGACGCGCCGCGCGGAGGCCGCCGCGTACGTCGCGTCGCGCCGGCCCCGCCCCGCACCGTGAGGGTTCGGATGATGCGGAGGCTCGGGGTGGCGGTGCTGTTGGCGTGGCTGGTGCTGGCCGCGCCGGCGGCCGCGTCGGTGGACGTGATCGTGGCGGGGCTGGAGGACGACCGCGTCCACGTCGTGCGCGGCGCGGAGATCGACGAGCAGGCTGTCGCCGCGGCGCTGGACGACGACCCCGGCGTGGCCGTGGTGTTCACGGGCGCGGCCCCGGCCACCGGTGAGCAGGGGCTGGCCGACGCCGTCGTGGACGACCTCGACGACCCAGTGCACACCGTGCTGGTGCGCAGCCGCGAGGGCGTGGCCGCCGCGTCCACGCGCTACAGCGACAGCCAGCTGGACGGCGCGATCGACCGGGCCTTCGACGAGCTGCGCGAGAGCCCGGTGATCGGCGCCGAGGCCTTCGCCAGCGCCCTCCCGTTCACGGGTGCCGGTTCCGACGGTGATGACGACGGCGGGTCGGGCGGCGGCCTCCCCATCCGGTGGGTCGTCATCGCGATGGTGCTGGTGGGCGGCTTCGTGATCCAGCTCGAACGGCGCCGCAGCAGCGGCGGGGGGTCGTGGGGCGACGGTGCGACGTGGGGCGACGGCACGTCCAGACGCCGCTCCTGGTCGAGCGGCTCGGGTTTCGGCTTCTCGGCGTTCCGCTCGTCCCGGTCGTCGGGCTTCCGGTCGTCGGGCGCCCGGTCCTCGGGCGGCAGCCGGCGCATCAGCGGGCGGTCCGCGCGCAAGTTCTGACCTCGTTCTAGTGCTTCTCGGCCTCCGCCCACGACGGGCCGGCGGCGGTGTCGACCTCCAGCGGCACCGTCGAGCGTCGACCACCGCCGGCCATCGCGTCGACCAGGAGCTCGCGCAGCGCGTCCTCCTCGCCCGGGGCGGTCTCGCAGACGAGCTCGTCGTGGACCTGCAGCAGCAGCTGCGAGCGCATGCCGCGCATGCGCCGCGTGCACCGCGACCATCGCCTTCTTGATGATGTCGGCGGCGGTGCCCTGGATCGGGGCGTTGAGCGCCATGCGCTCGGCCATCTCGCGGCGCTGGCGGTTGTCGCTCATCAGGTCGGGCAGGTAGCGGCGGCGGCCGAACATCGTCGAGGTGTAGCCGTCGCGGCGGGCCTGCTCGACCCCGCCGTGCAGGTAGTCGCGCACGCCCGGGAAGCGCGCGAAGTACGCGTCCATCAGCTCGCGCGCCTCGTCCGGCGGGATCCCCAGCTGCTGGCCGAGGCCGAACGCGCTACAGCCCGTACGCCAGCCCGTACGTCATGCCCTTGATGCTGGCTGCGCAGCGTGTTGTCGACCGAGGTGATCGGGCAGGTCCCAGACCATCGCGGCGGTCGTGGCGTGGATGTCCTCGCCGGAGTCGAACGCGTCGAGCAGGCCCGGGTCGCCGGACAGGTGCGCCATGACGCGCAGCTCGATCTGGCCGTAGTCGGCGACCAGCAGCGACGTGAAGCCCTCGCCCGGGATGAACGCGCGGCGGATCTCGCGGCCCTGCGCGGAGCGGATCGGGATGTTCTGCAGGTTGGGGTTCTGCGACGACAGCCGACCCGTCACCGCGACGGTCTGGTTGAGCTCCGCGTGGATGCGGCCGGTCTCGGAGTCGATCAGCGGCGGCAGCGCGTCGACGTAGGTGCCCTTGAGCTTGGAGACCTCGCGGTACTCGCAGCAGCGGCTCGATGATCGGGTGCGTGTCGATCAGCGACTGGTCAGCGCCGGTCGCGTCGGTGCGTGTAGCCGGTCTTGATGCGCTTGGTCTTGGGCAGCCCGAGCTCGTCGAAGAGCAGCTACCTGCAGCTGCTTGGGCGAGTCGAGGCTGAACTCCCTCGACCGCGGCGTACGCCTAGATCTCCTCGCGCAGCCGTGCACCTGGTCGCCGAGTGACTCGCCCATCTCCTCGAGCACGCGAGCGGTCGATCGCGATGCCGGTGTGCTCCATCGTCGGCCAGCACGGGCACCAGCGGCAGCTCGAGGTCGTCGAGCAGGCTGCGCTGGTCGCGCGAGTCGACCTCCTCCCCCAGCACGTCCGCCACGTCCGAGCAGGGCCTCGGCCCGCAACCCGCGTTCGCGCACGACGGCCGCGCGGTCTTCCTCGACGCCGATGGCCAGCTGCCCCTCGACCTGTTGCGGCGCGGCAGGCGCGGCCAGCGTCTTGCCGAGGTACTGCAGCGCCAGCCGCTCGAGGTCGTAGTCGCGGGTCTGCGGCGAGACCAGATACGCCGCCAGCTCGGTGTCGACCGAGAGCCCGGTGACCTCCCAGCCGCGTGCGCGCGCCGCGTGCAGCAGCGCCTTGGCGTCGTGCGATGAGCAGCGGCCGCTCCCGGTCGGCCAGCAGCGTCCCGAGCGCCTTGAGGTCCGGCCGCCGAGGTCGTCCAGCGAAGTCCAGCACCCCCGGCGCGACCCCCTCGGCGGCGACCGCGACGGCCACGGTGTCCAGCCGTGGCAGCCGCCCCGCGACGAACGGCATCACCGCGACGGGCTCACCCGTGGGCAGCGCCGCCAGCCAGGCGGCCAGCTCGCCGGCGGCCAGCGCCTCGGGCTCTGCCGCGTAGGCCTCCGCCGCCCGCTCCTGCTGGGCGTCCAGCACCTGTCTCCCGACAGCCGGTCCCACAGCGAGCGGAACTCCAGCGTCGCGAAGAGCCGGCGCACCGCCTCGGCGTCGACGTCGCCCATGCGCAGCGCGTCGACGGGCGCCGGCACCGGCAGGTCGCGGTGCAGCGTTGCCACGCGCGTACCGTCGAAGACCTGGTCGCGGTGCTCGCCCAGCATCGCGGGCACCTTGTTGCCGCGGATCTTGTCGAGGTTGGCGAAGATCCCCTCGAGGTCCCGAACTCGTTCAGCAGCTTCGACGCGGTCTTCTCCCCGACGCCCGGCACCCCGGGGATGTTGTCGCTGGGGTCGCCGCGCAGCGCGGCCAGCATCGCGTAGCGGGCCGGGCTCGACGCCGTACTTCTCCAGGACGGCAGCGGTGTCCATGAGGACCGTGTCGCTGATCCCGCGCCGCGTGTAGAGCACCGTGGTGTGGTCGTCGATGAGCTGGAACGCGTCGCGGTCGCCCGTGACGATCAGCGTGTCCCAGCCCTCGCGCGACCGCCACGTCGGCGTAGGTGGCGATGACGTCGTCGGCCTCGCAGCCCTCGACACGAACAGCTTGGGGATCTGCAGGGCGGTCAGCACCTCGACGACCAGCGGCATCTGCGAGCTGAAGTCGTCGGGGCTCTCGGAGCGGTTGGCCTTGTACGTCCGGCATGAGCTCCAGTGCGGTGCGCCGGCCGGCCGCGGTCGAAGGCCACCGCGAGACCCTCGGGCTTCTGCTCGGCCAGCAGCTTGATGAGCATCGTGGTGAAGCCGTAGACGGCGTTGGTGACCTGCCCGGTGGTGGTGCGCAGGTCCGGCGGCAGGGCGAAGAACGCGCGGTAGGCGAGGCTGTAGCCGTCGAGCAGCGCGAGCAGCGGGCGGTCGCGAGCGGGCACAGGCTGCATCGTAGGTTCCGGGTGCGACGGCAGGAGGGGTGGCTCGCACTTCCCAACGACGGGTGTAGTAGACTGGCCCGAGCCGGGGAGGCATCCGTCCTACCGACGTAGTTAGACTCCCGGCACCGGTGGGCGGTTCACCCACCCGTGTCAAGAACACCATCGACGTCCATCAAGGAGCTCTGCATGTCCCTCAAGCACCTGCGCACGTTGGCGCTGGTAGCCCTGTTCGGGATCTTCGCTGCCGCGTGCGGCGGGGGGACGACCGAATCCACCGAAGAGGCCACCGCGGCCGCCACGGAAGAGGCCACGGAAGAGGCCACCACCGAGGCGGCCACGGAAGAGGCCACCACCGAGGCGGCCACGGAAGAGGCCACCACCGAGGCGGCCACGGAAGAGGCCACCACCGAGGAGGCCACCGAGGGCACCGAGGCGGCCGGCGCGGCCGGTGAGGCCGACGGCGTGCTGACGATCGGCGCGATGCTGCCGGAGACCGGCTCGCTCGCGTTCCTCGGCCCCCCGGAGATCGCCGGCGCGCAGATGGCGATCGAAGACATCAACGCCGCGGGCGGCGTCCTGGGCGCGGACGTCGAGTACCTCCCCGGTGACTCGGGCGACACCTCGACCGACATCGCCAGCCAGACCGTCGAGCGCCACCTGGCCGCCGGCGTGGACATGATCCTGGGCGCGGCCTCGTCCGGCGTGACCTTCACGGTCATCGACGCCATCACCGGCGCCGGTGTGATCCAGTTCTCGCCCGCCAACACGGCCAAGGCGCTGACTGACTACGACGACAACGGCCTGTACTTCCGCACGGCGCCGTCCGACATCCTCCAGGGCCAGGTCCTGGGCAACCTGATGGCCGCGGACGGCTGCACCAACGCCGCGCTGCTGGCTCTGCAGGACCCCTACGGTGAGGGGCTGCTGGAGGACACCTCCGCCGCGTTCACGGCTGCCGGTGGCACCGCTGCCGCGGAGATCGTGTACGACCCGCAGGCCCAGAACTACGACGCCGAGGTCCAGCAGGTCGTCGCGGCGGCCCCCGACTGCACCGTGGTGATCGGCTTCGAGGAGTCGGCGCTGATCCTGCAGGGCCTGCTGGAGCAGGGCCTGGCCCCGGACTCCTTCTACGGCGTGGACGGCAACATGTCCAACACGCTGGACGACCAGGTCGACCCGAACAACCCGGCCGTCCTGCAGGGCATGACCGGCACCACCCCGCTCCCCGCCGAGAACGACGAGTTCTTCGCCCGCCTGCAGGAGTTCGAGCCGACGCTCGAGGACGTCCTCTACGCGGCGGAGACCTACGACGCCGTCGTCATCACCGCTCTGGCGGCGATCGTCGCTGGCACCGACCAGCCCACCGCGGTCGCGGCCGAGATCAACGGCGTCACCGGTGGTGGCACGGCGTGCGCCTCGTTCGAGGAGTGCGCGCCGCTGGCCGAGTCCGGCGAGGACATCGACTACCAGGGCGCCTCCGGCCCGCTGGAGTTCACCGACGCCGGCGAGCCCGGCCAGGGCAACTACGGCATCCTGCAGTTCGACGACGCCGGCGAGTGTCCGGTGATCGACAACGTCGAGGCTTCCTTCTAGGAAGCCGGCGAAGCAAGGAGGCCCGGGCCGCATGGCCCGGGCCTTCTCGATCTGCTCCGGCGCGGGTTCCGGCGCCCGCGCCTGTCAGTCGACCTTGGCGAGCGTGCCGAGGTAGAGCTCGATCACCTTGGGGTCGGTGAGCAGCTCCGTGCCGGTCCCGGTGTAGGCGTTGCGGCCCTGGTCCAGGACGTAGCCGCGATGGCAGATCTGCAGGCAGCGTCTCGCGTTCTGCTCGACCATGACGATCGACACGCCGGCGTCGTTGATCTGCTTGCAGCGTAGGAAGACCTCGGTCTGGTTGGCCGGGGACAGGCCCGCCGACGGCTCGTCCAGGAGCACCACCGACGGGTCCATCATCAGGGCGCGGCCCATCGCGACCATCTGGCGCTCGCCGCCCGACAGCGAGCCGGCGCGCTGCTTGCGGCGGGTGGCCAGCAGCGGGAAGAGGTCTGCGACGAACGCGAGGCGGGCGTCGAACATCCTGGGGCGCAGGTAGAGCCCCATCTCCAGGTTCTCCTCGACCGTGAGGCGGGGGAAGACGTTGTTGTTCTGCGGCACGTAGCCGACGCCGTGACCCACCAGCGCGTGCGCCTTCTGGTTGGTGATGTCGACGCCGCGCAGGGTCACCGAGCCGCTGCGGATCGGGACCAGCCCGAACATCGACTTCAGCAGCGTCGACTTGCCCGCACCGTTGGGGCCGATGATCCCGACCAGCTCGCCCTGGCCGCAGTAGAAGTTGCAGCCGTTGAGGATGTTGACCTCGGGGATGTAGCCGCCGACCAGGTCGCGGGCGATCAGCACCGCATCGGCGGGGATCTCGGCAGCCTGGGCCTCGGCCTCGGCGACCGCGGTGCCGGCGCGGGTGACGGTGTCGTCGAACTCCTCGTCGGCCGCGACCTGGTCGCTCATATCGGCTCCTCTCTGACCGGGTCCCTGGCCTCGTCCGCGGCCTCGCGCTCCGCCTCGGCCTCCTGCGCGACGTGGGCCAGCTGCTCTGCGGCCTCGGCCTCGTCCCTCGGAGCGTCGTGCTCGCTTCCGAGGTAGGCGTCGATCACCTGCTGGTTGGAGGCGACCGACTGCGGCGGGCCCTCGGCGATGATGCGCCCCTCGGCCATGCAGACGACCCAGTCGCTGATGTCCATGACCACGTCCATGTCGTGCTCGACGAACAGCACGGTCATGCCCTGCTCGCGCAGGTCCTTGACGTGGTGGAGCAATGACTGCGTGAGCGCCGGGTTCACACCGGCCATCGGCTCGTCGAGCATCACCATGGCCGGCTGCGTCATGAGCGCGCGCGCCATCTCCAGCAGCTTGCGCTGTCCGCCCGACATCGTGCCGGCGAAGTCGTCCTTCTTCGGCAGCAGCTTGAAGCGCTCGAGCAGTACGAGTGCCCGCTCCTCGTTCGCGCGTTCCTGGGGCCGCCACAGGAACGGGAAGAGGCTGTTCAGCAGCCGCTCGCCGCTCTGGTTCTGAGCCCCGAGCTTCATGTTCTCCAGCACCGTCAGGCGCGACAAGGCCTTGGTCAGCTGGAAGGTGCGCACCATGCCCATGCGGGCGACCTCGTGGGAGTTGACCCCCGCCAACGACGTCCCGTTGAACGTCCACGTGCCGCGGTCGGGCGCGTCGAACCCTGTGAGCAGGTTGAAGAACGTCGTCTTGCCGGCGCCGTTGGGGCCGATCAGGCCGGTGATGCGGCCGCGTGGCAGCTCCAGGTGGGCGACATCAACCGCCACGAGGCCGCCGAACTGCCGGTGGATGCCGTCGGCCACGACGATCGCGTCGGGCTTCGCGCACCCTGGGACCGGCTGGACCGCGGAGAGGTCGGTGCGCCGGATCGTGTCGGTGTCAGCGGTCATCGAGCGCCAGCTCCTTGCGGTCACCGAGGATGCCCTGGGGCCGGAAGATCATCAGCAGCATCAAGGCCAGGCCGACCAGCATCTGCCGGCTGATGCCGACCTGGGCCCCCTCCAGGACCGTGGAGGGGATGAACGCGGTCTGCACGGCGCCGCGCAGGGCGCCCTCGGTCAGCGACAGCAGGCTCCAGAAGACGATCGATCCGACGACCGGGCCGAGCACCCGCGCCGGCCCGCCCAGGATGAGGATCGTGTAGATGAAGAAGGTCACCGCCGTCGACCCGAAGTCCGGCTGCACCGCGTTCTTGCCAAGGATCTCGATGAGGCCGGCGATGCCGCCGATCACGCCACCGATGACCAGGGCCTGCATCTTGTAGCCGTAGACGTTCTTGCCCAGCGAGCGGGCGGCGTCCTCGTCCTCGCGGATCGACTTCAGCACCCGGCCCCATGGACTGTGCATCAGCCGGAACGTGAGGAACGAGAGTGCGATGACCAGCAGCCAGCCGATCAGCAGGACCCAGGACTCCTCGTTGCGGAACACCCACGGGCCGAAGCCGAGGTTGCCCTCGGGCAGCGGGTTGAGGGCCTGGAAGCGGTCGTTGAAGTCGGTGAGGCCGCCCGAGCCGCCGGTGTAGGCGCGGAACGTCGTGGCGCGCCCGACGAGGCGGATGATCTCCGCGGCGGCGATCGTGCAGATCGCGAGGTAGTCGGCGCGCAGGCGCAGCGTCGGGATGCCCAGCAGCAGCGCCAGGATGATCGGCGCGACGATCGCCATCACGATGCCCAGCGGGAACGGCAGCCCGAGCGCCAGCTGGCTGACGGTGATCGCGAAGCCGTAGCCGCCGATCAGCAGGAAGCCGGCCTGGCCGAAGTTCAGCAGGCCGGTGTAGCCGAAGTGGATGTTCAACCCGATCGCGGCGATCGCGTAGAAGCACGCGTCGATGTCGAACGCGGCGTGGAGGGCGTCGCGCACGATCGCCTCCCACCCGATCGCGCGGAACAGCGGGAGCTCGCTGAACAGCTGGACGACGAGCGCGCCCACGATCGGGAGCACGCCCAGCAGCATCCCGGCCACGGCGAAGGGCTTCCCGGACTTCGTTCCGTCCTTTGTCTCGACCGTGCCGGCCCACCCCAGCACGATCCCGAGGATCGAGCAGATCGCCGAGAACCCGCCGATCGCGGGGATGAACGGCAGGATGCAGGCGAGAACCCCGAACACCAGCGCGGCCACGCAGACGGGTGCCAGCGGCTTGGCCATGGCCGTCGGGGCCTCGGTCGGGGCGGGCTTGACCATGACGTCAGTCATCCGATGCGCTCCGCACGTCCGAGGATCCCCTGCGGCCGTACCAGCAGGATCAGGATCAGGATGAAGAGGGCCACCACGTTCTTTAGCTCCGCGTCCAGCCAGTAGGTCGAGACCTGCACCGCGACGCCGACGACGAGGCTCCCCACCAGCGCGCCGTACGCCGTCCCCAGGCCGCCGAGCGTGACGCCCGCGAAGATCAGCAGCAGCATCCGGAAGCCCAGCTCGAAGTTCACCGCGGTGTCCAGGCCCTGGAACACCCCGCCCAGCGCGGCCAGCGCGCCGCCCAGCATCCAGACCACCAGGATCACGCGCTGCACGTCGATCCCGGAGGACTCCGCCAGGTCGCGGTTGTCGGCCACCGCCCGCATCGCCTTGCCGATCCGGGTGCGTTGCAGGATCAGCGCCACCGCGACCAGCACGATCAGCGACGCGGCCATGATCACCAGGTCGCGCGACGTCAGACGCACGGGGCCCAGCGACATCGCGGTCTGGCCGGCGAAGGCGGCGAAGGACAGGCGCCGGCCGCCGTAGACGTAGAGCAGGATGTTGCGCAGCAGCAGCGACAGGCCGATCGAGATGACCATCGCCGCGATCAGGCCGGTCCCGCGCTGGCGCAGCGGTCTGAAGAGCCCGAGGTCGAGGAAGCCGCCCAGCAGTGCCCCGCCGATCATCGCCAGCCCGATCGCGAGGAAGATGTTCAGGTTCAGATCGGTGGTGAACGTGAAGGCCAGGAGCGTCCCGAACGTGACCATCTCGCCGTGGGCGAAGTTCGTCAGCCCGGTCGTGCCGTAGATCAGCGTCAGGCCGATCGCCGCCATCGCGATGATCAGCCCGAACTTGATCCCGTCGACGAAGAGCTGCAGGAACAGCCGCAATCCGCCACCGCTTGCGGCGGCCGCAGCGCCACCCTCGCCGGCGAGGTTGAAGTTCGCGACCTGGCGCGCCTGGCCCACCGTGATCGGGCGGGTCAGTGACTCGGGGGGGACGCCCTCGGGCACCGCATCGCCGCTGATCGTGACCACGTACATCCCGCGGCTGGGGAGCGCCACCTCCCACGCGCCCTCGGCATCGGTCGTCGCCTCCCCGATCGACGCGCCCTCAGGGGTGGTGACGGTGATCGTCAGGCCCTCGACGGGCTCGGGCGGCGTGCCGGCCTCGGCGGCGGCTTGCCGTACGAAGCCGAACAGCGCAGAGCCGTCCGCCCCGGCCGTCTCCGTGGCCTCCGTCTGTGCGAGCGCGGGCGCGGCGGCCAGCACGCACACGACGATCGCGAGGAGCAGTCTCATGGCCACCCGCACCGTCATGCTCCTCCGCATCGAGGTCTATCGCGGCGGTGCCCAACGCCGCGAATCGCAGGAGTCTATGCGGTGAGATGCCAAGGGCGGGCGCTTCGCGCGCCCGCCCTTGGTCGGTGACGACGTGCGGCTCAGCTCGGCGTGGGCAGGCCAGAGAGGGCCTCCTGCGCCTGTTCCTGGATGTCGGCCGCAGCGCTGGCGGCGGCGCTGGCCGCGGCGTCGATGGCCTCCTCGGCCTGCGTCTGGAGCTCGTCGGCCTGGCTCTGCGCGGCGTCGATGGCCTCGTCGACCTCTCCCTCTGTGCTGTCGCCACAGCCGGCGGCCAGCACGGCGAGGCCGAGGAACGTGGCAGCAGCACCGCGTCGCATGGCGAGACGCATCGAGAAACTCCCTTGGGCACAGCCGCCTACGGACCTCGCAGGCGGGGACGGCGAGATACTACCGGGGTCGGGGGCGGATCAAACCCATCGCCCGGGCGAGAGACTCGGCTACGCGTAGCGGTCGATGACCTGTTCCGCAACCGCTTTCATCGTGAGCCGCTGCTCCATCGCGGTCTTCTGGATCCAGCGGAATGCCTGGGCCTCGCTCATCTCCTCGTGCTCCATGAGCAGGCCCTTGGCGCGGTCGACGAGCTTGCGGCCCTCGAGGCGGTCCTGCAGGGTCCCGACCTCGTCCTGCAGCCCCTGCAGCTGCTTGAAGCGGTCCGCCGCGATCGCGATCGCGGGCAGCAGGTCCTGCTTCTGGAACGGCTTGACGAGGTAGGCCATCGCGCCGGCCTTGCGGGCCTTCTCGATGAGGTCGCGCTGGCTGAACGCGGTGAGGATGAGGACCGCGGAGAGCCGCTCCTGGGTGATCTGCTCCGCCGCCTGGATGCCGTCCATCACGGGCATCTTGACGTCGAGGATCGCCAGGTCGGGAGTCAGCTCACGCGCCATGCGCACCGCGGTGGCGCCGTCGGAGACCTCCGCGACGACGTCGAAGCCCTCCTCGAGGAGCATCTCCTTGAGGTCCAGGCGGATCAGCGCCTCGTCCTCGGCGATGAGGACGCGGATGGGCCCGTCGGTCCGCGGCGTCACGCCGCCCCGCCCGTGGACGCGTCGTCGTAGAGGCGCTCCAGCAGCGCGTCCTGCTCGGCCAGGAGCGATGCGACGAGGTCGGCGAGCTCGCCGCGCTCACGCTGCGTGCGCCGGAGGTCGCCCGCGGCGCGCTCGTGCTCCAGATCCGTGAAGACGTGGTCGGTCACGGCCGCATGGGTCGCGATGTCGTCGAGGGCCCCGCGCTGGAACGCCAGCTGCTCGTCGAGCTCCCGGACGCGCACCCGCAGGCCCGCAAGCTCGTCGCCGATCGCCCGCAGGCGTCGGTGCGTGCTGTCGGGGCGTGCCATCGCAATCCTTGGTCCGGGGTCGGGACGCGCAGTCTAAGGGTGATGGAGTTGGTTGACGCCGAGCGCGGCGGCGCGTCAACTAGCTCCTCATGAACTGGACGCTGGAGGTCGTGGTGGTGCCGGTCACCGACGTGGAGCGCGCCAAGGCGTTCTACGCGGAGGGCCTCGGCTTCGACGTCGACCACGACACGCAGGTGCCGAACGGACCCCGGTTCGTGCAGCTCACGCCCCCGGGCTCGGGCTGCTCGATCGTGATCTCCAGCGGCGTCTCCCCCATGCCCCCGGGCTCCCTGCACGGCCTCCAGCTGGTCGTCAACGACCTCCCGCGCGCCCGCGCCGAGCTGGCCGCCCGCGGCATCGAGGTCGGCGGCATCGAAGTCTTCGGCGCCGAGGGCCCCCGCCCCATGCAAGACGGCGACGACCTCAACAACGTCGGCTTCGCCCACTTCAAGGACCCCGACGGCAACGGCTGGTCCATCCAGCAGATCACCGCCCGCCCGTAGCGGTCGAGGTGCCCCCGGAGGGATTCGAACCCTCACTGTCCGGGACTTGAATCCGGTGCCTCTGCCAGCTGGGCTACGGGGGCAGGGATGCGACGTGCTCCTGCCACAGTACGCGGTGGGGCAGTGCTGTTAGGTCGAGGGTTTGAGGACGGTGCCGGTGGCGTAGGTCTGGCCACAGGGTTGTCCACAGCATGTGGATCACCAGATGTGGAATCCGCAGAGTGATCGACCGAGACGGTGCGTGACGAAAGGTGGCTCTCATGCGGGTGGCGGTGACGGGGGCGAGTGGGTTGATCGGGAACGGGCTGGTCAGCGCGTTGCGGGCGCGGGGGGATGAGGTGGTGCGACTCGTGCGGCGGGCGGCGGGGGCTGGGGAGATCCGGTGGGATCCGGGTGGGACGCTCGACCCCGGGGCGCTGAAGGCTGTGGACGCCGTGGTGCACCTGGCCGGGGAGCCGACCGCGCCGGCGTCGCTGCTTGGGGCGGTGCGCGCGCGCTGGACCGCGGAGCGCAAGCGGGCCATCCACGACAGCCGCTCGGAGGGGACGCGCACGATCGCGGAAGCCGTTCGCGCCGCGGGGACGCCCCTGCTGGTCTGCGCGTCGGGCGTGCACTGCTACGGCGACCGCGGCGACGAGGTGCTCACGGAGAACAGCGCTCCCGGGAGCGGGTTCCTTGCCGGGGTCGTGCGCGACTGGGAGGCGGCCGCCGATCCGGCCCGCGAGGGCGGCGCCCGCGTCGTGCACCTGCGCACCGGGGTGGTGCAGGACCCCGAGGGCGGGCCGCTCGCCGTGCAGCTGCCGCTGTTCAAGCTCGGGCTCGG
The DNA here is from genome assembly GCA_963829805.1 of Euzebyaceae bacterium. GTDB lineage: Bacteria > Actinomycetota > Nitriliruptoria > Euzebyales > Egibacteraceae > CAWHJR01. The sequence continues at coordinate 2,856,484 of CAWHJR010000002.1, read as the reverse complement.
CGGGCGCGCGGGCAGCGGCCGCCAGTGGATCCCGTGGATCCACGTGGACGACGAGATCGGCGCCTACCTGCACGCCCTCGACAGCCCGACCCTGAGCGGCCACGTGAACGCCACGGCCCCCAACCCCGTCACGAATGCCGAGTACGCCAAGACCCTCGCCGCCGCGCTGCACCGCCCGGCGTGCCTCCCGATCCCCGCGTTCGCGCCCAAGCTGGTCCTCGGCGAGCTCGCGGACACTCTGCTCTTCGACAGCCTGCGCGTCGTTCCCCGCGCGCTCGAAGCCGATGGCTACGCGTTCCGCTTCACCGCCCTCGGCCCGGCGCTGCGCGACCTCCTCGACCGCTAGCGCGGATCAGCGGCCGGTCGCCCCACGGAGCGCGGCGACGAGGTCGCGGACGGCGTTGGGGCCGCCGTCGCCCGCGGCGCGGACCGCGGCAGTGCCGACGATCACGCCGTCGGCGAAGCCGGCGACCTCGCGCAGCCTGGGCGGCGGTCGGAGACGCCGACGCCGACGCACACCGGGGCCTGTCGTGCAGCGCGCGCAGGCGGCGCGACCAGGGGCGCCGCCATGTCCGACAGCGACTGGCGCTCCCCCGTCACGCCCGAGGGTCGAGGTCGCGTAGACGAAGCCCGTGCGGCGCTCGCGACCGCGGCGAGGCGCTCGTCGGTCGAGGTCGGCGCCGCGAGGAAGACCGTGGCCAGGCCGGCCGACGCGGCGATCGCGCCCCACTCCGCGCCCTCCTCGGCGGGCAGGTCCGGCAGGATCGCTCCCGCCAGTCCCGACGTCGGCCGCCGCTTGCGCGAACCGCGGGAACGTCGGTCCGTGCCGCCGAAGTGCCAGGCCAGGTTGTAGTAGGTCATCACCAGCACCGGGACGTCCACGGCCGCCGTGAGCTCGGCGCACATCGCGAAGTCGTCGGCCGGGGTGTAGCCCCGGTCCAGCGCGACCTGCGTTCGCCGCCTGGATCGTCGGGCCCGTCCATGAGCGGATCGGAGTACGGGAACCCGACCTCGAGCAGATCGGCGCCGGCCTCGGCCGCCGCCTCCAGGCACGCCCGCGAGGTCGTCCAGTCCGGGAACCCCGCCGGCAGGTAGATCACCAGCGCCGCCCGCCCGTCCTCGTTCGCCTGCCGATCGCCTCCGCGGATCGCGTGTCCGCCCCCGTCGGTCACGAGCCGACCTCGAGGATGCGCGGCGACCTCGTCGACGTCCTTGTCGCCGCGGCCCGAGAGGTTGAGGACGACGACGCCGTCGGGGCCGAGCTCGCGCGCGACGCGCAGCGCGGGCAGCACGGCGTGCGAGGGCTCCAGCGCCGGGATGATCCCCTCGAGCCGGCACAGCAGGCGGAAGCCCTCCAGCGCCTCCGTCGTCCGTCGCGGCCACGTACTCGGCGCGCCCGGTGTCCGCCAGCCAGGCGTGCTCGGGGCCGACCCCGGGATAGTCCAGGCCCGCAGAGACCGAGTGCGTCGGGCGCACCTGCCCGTACTCGTCCTGCAGGACGAACGACTGCGGCGCCGTGGAGGATGCCCTCGCTGCCGCCGCGTGATCGTGGCGGAGTGGCGCGCCGGTGTCCAGCGCCCTCGCCGCCGGCCTCGACGCCGACCAGGCGCACGGCGGGTCCTCGATGAACGGGTGGAACGCGCCCATCGCGTTCGAGCCGCCGCCGACGCAGGCCACCACCGCGTCGGGCAGGCGGCCCTCGCGGGCTCGCAGCAGCTCGCTCGGACCTCCTGGCCGATGACCTTGACACGAACTCGCGCGACCATGCAGCGGGAACGGGTGCGGGCCGACGACGGAGCCGATGAGGTAGTGCGTCGACTCGACGTTGGTGACCCAGTCGCGCATGGCCTCGTTGATCGCGTCCTTCAGCGTCCGCGTGCCCGAGGTGACCGGCACGACCTCTGCGCCCATGAGCTGCATGCGCACGACGTTGAGGCGCTGGCGGCGCGTGTCCTCCTCGCCCATGTAGACGACGCACTCCATGCCCAGCAGCGCGGCGATCGTCGCGGTCGCGACGCCGTGCTGGCCGGCACCGGTCTCGGCGATCAGGCGGCGCTTGCCCATGCGCTCGGTGAGCAGCCCCTGGCCGAGGACGTTGCAGAGCTTGTGGCTGCCGGTGTGCGCGAGGTCCTCGCGCTTGAGGAAGATGCGTGCGCCGCCGCCGTGCTCCGTCAGCCGCTCGGCGAAGTACAGCGGCGTGGGCCGGCCGCCGTAGTGGGCTGCAGTCCGCGAGCCGCGACGCGAAGGCCGCGTCGCCGACGCGCCGCGCGCGAAGGCGGCCTCGAGCTCGTCGAGTGCGCGCGATGAGCGCCTCGGGCACGAAGCGCCCGCCGAAGCGGCCGTAGTGGCCGTCCAGCCCGCGGTCGACGGTCGAGACCGGCGCTCGTCATCGGGTCGCTCCCAGCGTCGCGCCGGCGAGCGCCGCGACGGCCGCGGCGGGGTCCGGCGCGGTGGCGACGGACTCGCCGACGAGCACGGCGTCGCGCACCCTCGCCGACGAGTCGCGCGACGTCCTCCGCGCCGCGCACGCCGGACTCGGCGACGCGACCAGTGCCCCATCCGGGCGCGGCCGCCGCGAGCGCCGCGAACCGCCCGGGTCGACGCTCAGCGTCGTGAGGTCGCGCGCGTTGACGCCGATGACCGGCCGCCGGCGATCCCCGCGGCCTCGTAGCGCCGCGGCCGCGCGCCGAACCTCAGCTCGTCGTGCGCCTCGACGAGGGCGTCGAGGCCGGCCTCGGCCGCGACCCGGTGCAGATCCGCCAGGACCCCGTCCTCAAGTGCCGCCACGATCAGCAGCACGGCCGCCGCCCCCGCCGCCCGCGCCTCCCACACCTGGTACGCGTCGACGATGAAGTCCTTGCGCAGCACCGGGATCGCCACCGCCTCCGCCACGCCAGCCAGGTCGTCGAGCGACCCCAGGAAGTGCACCGGCTCGGTCAGCACGCTGACCGCCGCCGCTCCCCCGGCCTCGTACTGCGACGCCAGCGCCGCCGCGTCGGGGATCGTCGGCCATCCGCCCCTTCGACGGGCTCGCGCGCTTGACCTCGGCGATCACCGCCACCGTGGTGGGAGGCGCCGCCAGCGCACCCGCGAACGACGGCGGCACCGGCCGCGCCGACGCACGTTCCACCAACGCGCCCAGCGGCTCCGCCGCCGTGGCGGCGACGACGCGCGCCCGCGCCTCGTCCACGACCTGCGTGAGGAACCCGCTCACCCGGCCGATGCTAGGCCACGCCCCCGCGCGACCGACTCCATCAGGGGGTGCGTCGCGCCAGTACCCCCCAGGGGGGACTACCGCGAGCCACCACGCCCACTGCCCGCGAGGTGCGTCGCGCCAGTACCCATCCGGGGGTACTGCTGCGAGCCACCCCCGCCGGCGCCCGCACGACTGGGGGTCGGAGTCAGCGGAGGGGCACGAGGCGATCCGGCTCGATGACCTCGGCCGCGCCCAGCACGTCCAGGAGCACGCCCTCGCGGAGACCCCAGTCGGAGAGCTCGAGGTGCTCGAGCTCGAAGGCCTCCATCGTGGCGAGGAGCACGATGCCGCCCGCGGGGAGGATGTCGGCGCGCTTGGGGGAGACGCCGGGGAGCTCCATGCGCTCCGAGCGCGACACCGATGACAGACGGGCGACGGCCTTCTCCAGCTGCGAGCGGCTGACCAGGAGGCCGCGGACCTTGACGGGCGCGGCGCCCGAGGCGAGGGCGAGGCTGAAGCGCCCGAGGTCGCGGATCGTCCCGGCGGTGCCGACCGCGCGCAGGGTGCCGCTCTGGCCCTCGGCCTCGCGGGCGGCCGCGACCTTCTCGGCGAAGCCGGAGAGCTGGATGAACGCCGCGTCGTGGAGCGTCGTCACCTCGGCCATGCGCGGGGGGTCGTGGAGGCCGGCGGCGACCTTGGCCGCGCCCAGGTGCAGCGAGGCCCCGAGGACCGCGCCACCGCGGCCGCCGTAGGTGACCTCGTAGGAGCCGCCACCCAGGTCCAGGCCCAGCAGATGCCGTTCCAGCGGGAGCTCCAGCGCCGCCGCGACCCCCTTGAGCGACAGCGCGCCCTCGTCCAGGCCGCTGAGGATCTGCACGTCGATGCCGTGCTTGCGGAGGACCTCGGCGCACCACGCGGGTCCGTCCTCGGCACGGCGCACGGCGTCCGTGGCGACGGCGACGACCTGCTCGGCGCCCTCGTCGCGGGCCTCGTCGAGGAGCTCCGCCAGGCCCTCGAGCGCGCGCTTGCGAGCCGCGCGGCCGAGCGCGCCGGTCTCGTTGACGGGCTCGGCCAGCCGCAGCGTGCGCTTGGACGTCCTCACCCGCTTGATGCGCCCGCGGGTCGCCGTGTCGGCGACCAGCAGGTGGAAGGAGTTCGAGCCGAGATCGAGCGCCGCGAGCCGCGTCACGGTGCGCCCCACGCCTCGGCGGCGCGCACGGCCGCCAGCAGCGCCATGGCCTTCGCGCGCGTCTCGTCGTACTCGCGCGCGGGGTCGGAGTCGGCGACCACCCCCGCGCCGGCCTGCACGTGCGCGCGGCCGCGCCAGAAGACCAGGGTGCGGATCGCGATGCACAGGTCGACGGTGCCTGCGAGGTCGACGTAGCCGATGCCGCCGCCGTACACGCCGCGCCGCGTGGGCTCGAGCGCGTCGATGATCTCCATCGCGCGCACCTTCGGCGCCCCGGAGAGCGTCCCCGCGGGGAACGTCGCTCGCACCACGTCGATCGGGCCGATGCCATCGCGCAAGCGGCCGGACACGCGCGAGACCAGATGCATGATGTGGCTGTAGCGCACGACATCGGCGAAGTCGTCGACCGTGACCGAGCCCGTCGTGCTGATGCGCCCCAGGTCGTTGCGCGCCAGGTCGACCAGCATCACGTGCTCGGCGTTCTCCTTGGCGTCGCCCCGCAGGTCGGCCTCGAGCGCCGCGTCGTGGGCGTCGTCGTCGCCGCGGGGCCGGGAGCCGGCGATCGGCCAGATCTCGGCACGCCCCTCGCGCACGGTCACCAGCGCCTCGGGCGAGGAGCCCACGACCTGCAGGTCACCCCAGTCGAACAGGTACATGTACGGCGAGGGGTTGATGACCCGCAGCACGCGGTGCACCGACAGCGGGTCGGCGTCGGTGGCCAGCGAGAAGCGCTGCGACGGCACGACCTGGAAGGCGTCGCCCGCGCGGATGTGCTCCAGGCAGGCGCTCGACCGCGTCGAGGTAGGCCGCGCGCGGCATCGTCACGTCGGCGTCGTCGACGAGCACGGCCTGCGGCAGCGCGAGGACCGGCGCGTGGGCGGGCTGGTCGAGACGTGCGAGCAGGTCCTCGGTGGCGGCGACCGCGGCGGCACGCGCGGCGGCCGGGTCGCGGCCCGCCGTGACCACGTTGGTGACCACGGTCAGCCGCTGGCGCAGGTGGTCGAAGGCCACGACCTGCCCCGGGCAGCATCAGCCTGACCGCGTCCATGCCGAGGTCGTCGGGCGGGGCGTCGGGCAGCCGCTCGATGCCGCGCACGACGTCGTAGCCGAGGTACCCCACGAGCCCCGCGAACAGCGGCGGGAGCCCGTCCAGCGCGGGAGCGCTGAGCGCGGCGAGCAGGGCCTCGACCGCGGCCAGCGCGTTGCCGCCGAGCCCCGCGGTCGGCGTGGGCGAACCACCGGCGTTCCGCGCCGCCGCGACCAGCCGGTCCGGCAGCGCGCCGGTGACCACCACCCGCTGGTCAGGCCCGGCCCGCAGCTCGGCCAGCGGGGACAGGCCGATGAAGCTGTGGCGGCCCCAGCGCTCGCCGTGCTCGACCGACTCCAGGAGGAAGGAGGGCCCGCCGTGCCCGCGCAGGCGGTCGTAGACGCCGAGGGGCGTCATGAGGTCGGCCAGCACCTCGCGCCACACCGGCACGATCGCGTGCTCGCGCGCCAGCACGGCGAAGTCCTCGGGCGACGGGTGGTAGGCGGCGTCGGTCGCCGTCGCCGTCCCCATCATCGTCACTGCAGCGGCTGGTGGAAGCACGTGCGGGCCCCCGTGTGGCACGCGCCGGCCCCCTGCTGGTCGACGCGCACGAGCAGCACGTCGCCGTCGCAGTCGGCCACGACCTCGACGACGTGCTGGACGTTGCCGCTGGTCTCGCCCTTGGCCCAGCGCTCCCCGCGGCTGCGCGACCAGAACACCGTGCGGCCGCTCTCGAGGGTCTCCGCCAGGCTCGCGGCGTTCATCCACGCCAGCATCAGCACTTCGCCCGTGTCGTGCTGCTGCACGATCGCCGGGATCAGCCCGCGTGCGTCGAAGCGCAGGTCCTGCAGCACGGTGACGGCCTCGGTCATGGGGGTGGGGCCAGGGTAGTCGACGCCTCCCCCCTGACCGGGATGCCGGCGGCCGCCATGCCGTCCTTGACCTCCGCGATCGAGAGCTCGCCGAAGTGGAAGATCGAGGCCGCCAGCACCGCCGACGCGCCGGCGCGGACCCCGTCGACCATGTGCTGCACGGTCCCCGCCCCGCCCGACGCGATGACCGGCACGTCGACGGCGGCGGTCACGCTGCGCACGAGCTCGACGTCGAACCCCCGCTTCGAGCCGTCGAAGTCCATCGACGTCAGCAGGATCTCGCCGGCCCCCAGCTCCGCGGCGCGCGTGGCCCACGCCACGACGTCGACGCCGGTGGGCCTGCGGCCGCCGTGCGTGTAGACCTCCCAGCTGCCGTCCGGCGGCGTGTGGCGGCGCGCGTCGATCGCGCAGACCGCGCACTGGCTGCCGAACGCGGCGGCGACCTCGCCCAGGAGCTCAGGTCGCTGCACCGCGGCGGTGTTGAGGCTGACCTTGTCCGCGCCCGCGCGCAGCAGACGGCGTGCGTCCTCGACGGCGCGGACGCCGCCGCCCACCGTCAGGGGGATGAACACCTGCTCGGCCGTGGCCCGCACCACCTCGAGGATCGTCGCCCGCGCGTCGGAGGACGCCGTGATGTCGAGGAACACCAGCTCGTCCGCGCCAGCCCCGTCATAGGCACGGGCCAGCTCCACGGGGTCGCCTGCGTCGCGCAGCTCGACGAAGCGCACGCCCTTGACCACCCGCCCCGCGTCGACGTCGAGGCACGGGATCACCCGCGCCGCGAGCCCGCCCATCCTGGTCACGTCCACTGGCTCCGAAGCATCGCGCACTCCACCGATCGGTTGATCCGCCCTCCGCCGCCCGGCGCCCGAGATCGAGCCGCCCGCCGGATGACCGCGCCGCTGCCGCCGCGCAGCCTGACGCCATGCCGATCATCGAAGTCGAGAACCTGGTCAAGCGCTACAAGGACCGCACCGTCGTGGACGGCGTGACCTTCGCCGTCGAGGAGGGCGAGATCTTCGGGATCCTCGGCCCCAACGGCGCCGGCAAGACCACCACCGTCGAGGTCATCGAGGGCGTGCGCGCCCCCGACGCCGGCACCGTCCGGGTGCTCGGGCTGGACCCGCAGCGCGACCGCGGCCAGCTCCGCCTGCGGCTGGGCGCCCAGCCCCAGCAGAGCCGCCTGCCCGACCAGCTCAAGGTCTGGGAGGCGCTGGACCTCTACGCGTCCTTCTATCCCAACCCCGCCGACTGGCGGGAGCTGGCCGACCGGCTGGGTCTGGGACCGCACCTCGACAGCCGCTACGGCAAGCTCTCGGGCGGGCAGCAGCAGCGGCTCTCCGCCGCGCTGGCGCTGGTGGGCCGGCCCGAGGTCGCAGTGCTCGACGAGCTCACCACCGGGCTGGACCCGCAGGCGCGCCGCGACACCTGGGATCTCATCGCCGACGTGCGCGACCGCGGGACCACGATCCTGCTCGTCACCCACTTCATGGAGGAGGCGGAGCGCCTCTGCGACCGCCTCGCGGTCATCGACGCCGGCCGCGTGGTCGCGCTCGACTCCCCGGCCGGCCTGGTGGCGGACGTCGCGGCCGAGCAGCGCCTGCGGTTCCGGCCCTCGACCCCGATCGACGACGCGGAGCTGCTGGCCCTGCCCGAGGTCACCGCCGTGACGCGCAGCGGCCATCACCTGCAGGTCACGGGCACCGGGAACCTGCTCCACGCGGTGACCTCGCTGCTGGCCCGCCGCCACATCGTCGCCGAGGAGCTGCGCCTGGACCAGGCCAGCCTCGACGACGCGTTCGTCGCACTCACCGGCCGCCGCCTCGAGGCGGACGCCATGACCGACACAGGAGGCTCCCGATGACCGCCCTGGCCAAGCTCACGCTCGTCGAGGCCAAGCTCCTCACCCGCGACCGCATGAACCTCTTCTGGGGGCTGATCTTCCCCGCCGTGCTGCTCTTGGTCCTGGGCTTCGCCTTCCCCGGCTTCCGCGAGGCCGACCCCGCCACCGGGGGACGGCTGGTCGATCTCTACGGGCCGATCGTGCTGGCGCTCGGGGTGGCCACGGTCGGGCTCAGCACGCTGCCGGCGTACCTCGCGGGCTATCGCGAGCGTGGGCTGCTGCGGCGCCTGGCCACGACCCCCGTCGGTCCGGGGAGGCTGCTGACCGCCCACCTCGTCGTGCAGGTGGCGATGGCGGCCGTCGCAGCGCTGCTCGCGATCGCCGTGGGTGCCCTCGCGTTCGGCATCCCGCTGCCCCGCAACCCGGTCGGCTTCGCGCTCGCCTTCGCGCTGGCGGCCGCGTCGCTCTTCGCGATCGGCCTCCTCGTCGGCGGGGTCGCCGGCACCACCGGCGCGGCGCAGGGCCTCGGGATGCTGCTGTACTTCCCGATGCTGTTCTTCGCGGGCGTGTACCTGCCCCGCGAGGCCATGCCTGAGACGCTGCGCCGCATCAGCGACCTCACCCCCGCCGGCGCCGCGGTGCAGGCCCTCCAGGACAGCTGGAGCGGCGCCATGCCCAGCGCTCCTAGCCTGGTGGTGATGGCCGGGTTCGCGATCGGCACGGGGCTCCTGGCGGCGTGGTGGTTCCGCTGGGAGTGAGCACGCCTGCCGCGGTCGCGACCCGCTGGGTGTACTTCATCTTCGCGATCACCGGCTTCTTCCATGCCACGGTGCTGCGCCCGACGTGGGCCAGGATCGCCGCGGTCGTCGCCACCTCGCTGGTCGTCAACGCGCTGATCCTGGTGCCCGATCCGGACGCGGGGCGCATCATCTTCTTCGCGCTCGTGGTCACCGTCCAGAGCCTGGCGATCGGCTTCGGGATCATCGGTGCGGAGAAGCTGTCCGCGCTGAGCGAGGAGCGCCGCCAGGCCGTCGCCGACCTCTCGGCGGCGCTCGAGGAGAACGCGGGCCTCCAGGCCCAGCTGCTCGTGCAGGCCCGCGAGGCGGGCGTCCTCGACGAGCGTCAGCGCATGGCGCGCGAGATCCACGACACCCTCGCGCAGGGGCTCACGGGGGTGATCGCGCAGGTCGAGGCGGCCGCGTCCGCGCAGGACGAGCGTCGAGCTGCGCCGCCATCTCGACACCGCCGCGCAGCTGGCCCGCGAGAGCCTGGCGGAGGCCCGGCGCTCCGTGCACGCGCTGAGCCCCGCGCCGCTGGACGGCAGCCGCCTGCCCGAGGCCCTCGAGGACGTCGCGCAGCGCTGGTCCGACGTGAACGCGGTCCCTGTGCACGTGACCACCACCGGCGGCTCCCGCCCCCTGCACCCCGAGGTCGAGGTCACGCTGCTGCGCGCGGCCCAGGAAGGCCTGGCCAACGTCGCGCGCCACGCCCGGGCCTCGCGCGTGGGTGTGACGCTGTCCTTCAGCGGCGACGAGGTGATGCTGGACGTACGCGACGACGGGGTCGGCTTCGACGACGCCGCGGCGTCGGGCGGGTTCGGCTTCGAGGCGATGCGCCAGCGCGTCCAGCGCCTCGCGGGCGACCTGGCGATCGAGTCCGAGCCCGGCGGCGGCACCGCGATCTCCGTGCGCGTCCCGGCGATCCCCGCGGAGGTCGGCCGTGCCTGAGCCCATCGCCGTGCTGATCGTCGACGACCACCCGGTCGTGCGCGACGGGCTGCGCGGGATCCTCGCCGCCGACGCCGGCCTGCGCGTGGTCGGGGAGGCGGGCAATGGGCGCGACGCGGTGACCCAGGCGGTCGCGCTGCGGCCCGACGTGGTGCTCATGGACCTGCGCATGCCGGAGGTCGACGGCGTGGAGGCGATCCGGCTGCTCGCGGACCGCGCCCCCAAGGTGCGCGTGCTGGTGCTCACCACCTACGACACCGACACCGACGTGCTCCCAGCGATCGAGGCGGGCGCGACCGGCTACCTGCTCAAGGACGCCCCCCGCGAGGAGCTCCTGCGCGCCGTCCGGGCCGCGGCCCGCGGCGAGGCGGTGCTGTCGCCACGCATCGCGACCCGCGTGCTGGGCCAGGTCCGGAGGCCTGCGCGCGAGGCGGTCAGCGACCGCGAGCTCGAGGTCCTGCAGCTGATCGCGCGCGGGTCGACCAACCGCGAGGCGCGGCCACGCTCTTCATCAGCGAGGCGACGGTCAAGACCCACCTCGTGCACCTCTACGCCAAGCTGGGGGTCGGCGACCGCGCGTCCGCGGTCGCGACCGCGTTCGAGCGCGGGTTGCTCACGCCCGGCACCTGACGATCAGCCGACGGCGGCCAGCGCCTCGGCCAGGGTGAAGCGGCCCGCGTAGAGCGCCTTGCCGACGATCGCGCCGTCGACGCGCGGGTGGGCGGAGGCCAGGGCGCGCAGGTCCTCGACGGATGACACGCCGCCCGAGGCCGTGACGTTCGCGGACGTGGCCTCGGCGACCTGGACGAGGCGCTCGACGTTCGGTCCGGACAGCATCCCGTCGCGGCTGATGTCGGTGACCACGAAGCGGGCCACGCCGTCGACGGTGAAGCGGCGCACGGCCTCGAAGAGGTCGCCCTGGGTGGTCGTCCAGCCGCGGGCCTTGAGCGTGGTCCCTTCGGCGTCCAGGCCGATCGCGATCGCGTCGCCGAAGGCCACGACGGCCTGTGGCACGAAGTCCGGGTCCTCGAGCGCGCGCGTGCCAACGACCACGCGGCTGGCGCCGTAGCCCAGCGCGGCCTCGATGTCGTCCAGCGTCCGCACCCCGCCGGAGGCCTGCACGGGCACGCCGGTGGCGCCGACGATGTCGCGCACGAGGTGGCGGTTGCGCGGCTCGCCGGTGAACGCCGCGTCGAGGTCGACGACGTGCAGCCAGCGCGCGCCGTCCGCGACCCAGCGCTCGGCCGCGGCGACCGGGTCGTCGTCGTAGACGGTCTCGGCGTCGGCGCGGCCCTGCGTCAGGCGCACCGCGCGGCCCTCGCGGATGTCGACGGCCGGGTAGAGCGTGAACGTCACCGCAGGGCCGGGGCCGCGGCGACCTCCGCGAGCCACGCGCTCAGCAGCCGCGCGCCCACGTCGGCGGACTTCTCGGGGTGGAACTGCGTGCCCACGCACGACCCGACGCGCACGACGCAGGGGAAGGCCGGGCCGTAGGTGGTCGTCGCGACCACGTGCCCGCTGTCGGCGGGGTCGGCGTAGTAGGAGTGCACGAAGTAGCAGTGCTGGCCGTCGATCGGGGCGATCACGGGGTCGTCGCGCACGGCGTGCACGACGTTCCAGCCCATGTGCGGGACCGTGAGCCCCCGCGGCAGCCGCCGGACCACACCCGGGAGCAGGCCCAGCCCGGGCGCGCCGGGGTCCTCCTCGCTGGACGCGTAGAGGATCTGCATGCCGACGCAGATGCCCAGCAGGGGGCGGCCGTCGTGGATCCAGCCGGTCACGAGCTCGGTGAACCCCGCCTCGCGGAACTGGCGGACGCACTGCCCGAAGTGGCCGACCCCGGGCACCACGAGCGCGTCCGCCTCCGCCGCGGCGCCCGCGTCCGCGGTCACGAACGCGTCGGCGCCGGCCCGCTGCAGCGCCTTCTCGGCGCTGCGCAGGTTGCCGGCGTCGTAGTCGAGCACCGCGATCCGCGTCACGCCGCGAACCGTAGCGTGGAACCATGCCGCCACCGACGGTGTAGGAGGTCGGGTGAGCGCCTGCGGCCACCGGAGCCGCCCCCGCGGCCGCCTGGACGAGCGAGGACTATGGCCCTACCGCAGCGAGGAAGGCGGCCGCTTGAAGGGGGCGGCGGAGGTGCAGGAGTGACAGTCCATGGCGGGCCGCGGTGGAGCCGGCGCGGGTTCCTGACGCGGCTGGGGGCGGTGGGCGGCGCCGGGGCCGTGCTCGGCGCGATGGAGGCGCTGGGCTGGGCTGCGGACGCGCACGCGCAGCGCGTCGCGTTCCAGGTGCCGCGGCGCTCGGACTTCGCGCTGCAGGGGCGGCCCGACCACGAGGTGCGGGTGCTGATCCTCGGCGCCGGCGTCGCCGGGTTGGCGGCGGCCTACGAGCTGGAGAAGGCCGGCTACCGCTGCGAGGTCATCGAGGCGCGCGAGCGCTCCGGCGGCCGCAGCTGGACCGTGCGGCGCGGCACCCGGACGGTCGAGCTCGACGGCACCGAGCAGACCTCGGAGTTCACCGGCGGCCAGTGGATGAACGCCGGCCCCGCGCGCATCCCGCAGCACCACACGACGCTGGACTACTGCCGCGAGCTGGGCGTCGCCATCGAGCCGTTCGTCAACGCCAACGCGCAGGGGTGGTACTTCCACGACGGGCGCCTCGGCGGCTCGGGACCCCTGGCCGGGCAGCCCGTGCGCCACCGCGCCACGAAGGCCGACCACCTCGGCTACGTCAGCGAGCTGCTCGCGAAGGCGATCGACCGCGGCGCCCTGGAGGCCGAGCTGTCGGCGGAGGACGCCGCCGCGATGGTCGACTTCCTCCGCGGCCTCGGTGCCCTCGGACCCGGTGATCGCTACGTCGGCGGGTCCCGCCGCGGCTGGGCCGTGCCGCCCGGGGCCGGCGACGTCGAGGGCGAGCTCGACGACCCCTACGACCTGTCCGACCTGCTGGCCGCCGGCTTCGGCTACCAGTTCGGCTTCGAGCTGGACTGGGACCAGGCGATGATGATGTTCCATCCCGTCGGCGGCATGGACGCCCTGCCACGCGCGCTGGCCACCGCCCTGCGCGGTCGCATCCGCTACTCCTGCGAGGTGCGCGAGCTGCGCACCACTTCCGAGGGCGTCGAGGTCGTCTTCGCCGACCCGCGCGGCCGCAGCCGGCTGATCCGTGCCGACCACTGCATCTGCACGCTGCCGCCCACGATCCTGCGCCGGCTGCACCACGACTTCGAGGACGAGGTCACTTCGGCGCTCGCGGGCCTGCGCACGCTGCCGGTCGCGAAGCTGGGCCTGGAGTACGCCGAGCGCTTCTGGGAGACCCAGGAGCAGCTCTACGGCGGCATCACGTGGACCGACCTCGACATCGGCACGATCTGGTACCCCTCGACCGGCTACCTGTCCGAGCGCGGCGTGGTCATCGGCTACTACAACTTCGCCGGGGACGCGGAGTCCTACGGGTCTCTGGCGCCCCAGGAGCGCGTCGCGCGCGCCGTCGAGACCGGCCGCCGCGTCCACGGGGACGCCTACGCCGACGTCGAGGCGGCGTTCTCCGTGCACTGGGACCGCACGCCCTACAGCGAGGGCGGCTGGGTCGAGTGGGGCGGCCCCCGCGGCGCGGCCTACGACACGCTGCTCCGGCCCGCGGGCAACATCTGGTTCGCGGGCGACCACCTCAGCCAGGTGACGGCCTGGCAGCACGGCGCGCTGGAGTCCGCGCGGTACACCGTCGGAGCCCTGCACGAGCGGGTGCTGTCCGACTGAGGGCTACAGGGTTCCCTTGGTCGAGGGGATGCCGCCGCCTGTCACCGCGACGGCGCGGCGCAGCGCGACGGCGACGGCCTTGAACACGGCCTCCTGGATGTGGTGGCTGCCCTCGCCCGACAGCAGCTGCACGTGCAGGGTGAGGCGGGCGTTGGCGACCAGCGCCTCGAAGAAGTGCTTGGTGAGCGTGGTCTCGTAGGTGCCGATCAGCTCGACGGGAGTGGGGGCCTCGTAGACGAGGTAGGGGCGGCCCGAGAGGTCGACCGCGACGCGCACGAGGGCCTCGTCGATCGGCACGGTGGCATCGCCGAAGCGCTCGATGCCGGCCTTGTCGCCGAGGGCCTCGGACAGCGCCTGGCCGAGGGCGATGCCGGTGTCCTCGACGGTGTGGTGCGCGTCGAGCTCGGTGTCGCCGTCGGTGCGCACGCGCAGGCTCAGCCGCCCGTGGCGCCCCAGCTGGCTGAGCATGTGGTCGAAGAACGGGACGCCGGTCGCGACCTCGGTCTCACCGCTGCCGTCGAGGTCGAGCGCGACGTCGACGGTGGTCTCGGCCGTGGCGCGGTGGACCTTGGCCTCGCGCGTCACGCGAGCACCTCCTTCAAGGCCGCGAGGAACGCGTCGTCCTCGTCGGGGGTTCCGACCGAGACGCGCAGGCAGCGCTCCAGCCGCGGCGCGGTCGAGAAGTCGCGGATCAGCACGCCGCGCGCGAGCAGGCCGTCGAAGACCGCGCGCCCTTCGAGCTTCGTGCGGAAGAGCACGAAGTTCGCGGCCGACGGCCAGGTCTCGACGCCGTCGACGGTCGCCAGCGCCGCGGCCAGGCGGTCGCGCTCGGCGGTGAGCGCGGCGACGTGCGCGGTGACCTCGTCGGCGAGCTCGATGGCGGCGAGCCCGGCGGCCTGCGTGAGCGCGTCGAGGTGGTACGGCAGGCGCACGCGGCGCAGGTCGTCCACGACCCACTCCGGCGCGTGGCACCAGCCCAGGCGCAGGCCGGCCAGGCGCCACGCCTTGGAGAACGTGCGGCACACCACCACGCGCGGCAGGTCGAGCTCCAGCGCGGTGCGGCCGCCGAAGTCGACGTAGGCCTCGTCGACCACCAGCAGCGCGCGCGAGGTGTCGTGCAGCGCGCGCAGCGCGTCGGGCTCGACCGTCATGCCGGTCGGGTTGTTGGGGCTGGCGAGCAGCACGACGTCCGGGTCGTGCTCGGCGACGGCGCGCTCGGCGACGTCGGCGGTCAGGCGCAGCTCGCCGTCGAGGTCCGCGACCGCCGCGCGCGTCGCCGTGACCCGGATCAGCAGCGGGTACATCGAGTAGCCGGGCTGGAAGTGCAGCGCGGTCCGGCCCGGCCCCCCGTAGGCCTGCAGGAGCTGCTGGAGGACCTCGTTGCTGCCGTTCGCGGCCCAGGTGCGCTCCGGCGGCAGCCCGACGCGTGCGCCCGAGCCGCGTGCGCAGCTCCCAGGCCCGCCGGTCGGGGTAGCGGTGCATGCCGGCGGCAACCTCGCCCGCGACCTCGGCCACGCGCCGCGCGAACGCCGGGGGCGGCGGCCACGGGGTCTCGTTGGTGTTGAGCCGCACCGGCACGTCCAGCTGCGGCGCGCCGTACGGCTCGAGGTCAGCCAGATCCTCGCGGACGGGCACACGCTCCCTCACTCCGCCAGTCCCATGTCAAGCCGCGCCTGGACGCTGCGGATGTGGGCCGGGAGGTCCTCGGCGGTGCCCAGCTCGCGCACGACCGGGGCCATCGCCGCCAGCGCGGCGGGGCCGAACTCGACCCAGTTCACCGGCACCATGAAGGAGGCCGTGGTGAGCCCGCCCGTGAAGCGCGCCGTGCCGCCGGTCGGCAGCGTGTGGTTCGGGCCGGCGCAGTAGTCGCCGAGCGCGGTCGGCGTCTGCGCGCCGACGAACACCGTCCCCGCCGCGCGCACGCGGGCCGCGAGGTCCGCAGCGCCGGCGGTCTGGATCTCCAGGTGCTCCGGCCCGAACGTGTCCGCCACGAGCAGCGCGTGCTCGAGGTCGTCGACCAGCACCACGGCGCCCTGCCCGTCGAGGGCGGCCGCGACGCGCTCGCGGTGGCGGGTCGCGGCGACCTCCTCGGCGACCAGTGGCGCGACGGCCCGCGCGAGCGCCTCGGACGGCGTCACGAGGATCGACGTGACGAGCGGGTCGTGCTCGCACTGGGCGACCACGCTGGTGGCGACGAGGCGCGGCTCGGCGTCGGCGTCGGCGATCACCATGACCTCGGTGACGCCGGCGAACGCGTCGATGCCGGCGGCGCCCTCGCGCGGCGACGTGGGCCTTGGCCTCGGCCACGTAGAGGTTGCCTGGCCCGACGACCTTCGGGCAGCGCGGCACGGTCTGGGTCCCGTAGGCCAGCGCCGCGATCGCCTGCGCGCCGCCGATGCGGAAGACCCGGTCGGCTCCCACGAGCGCGGTCGCGGCGAGGACTGCCGGGTTCACCGACCCGTCGCGACCTGGCGGCGTGCACACGCACACCTCCTCGACGCCGGCGACCTGCGCGGGGATCACGGTCATGAGCACGGTGCTCGGGTACGCGGCGCGGCCGCCGGGCACGTAGACGCCGGCGCGGCGCACGGGCCGGTGGCGCACACCCATGCGCGCACCGTCGTGCTCGGCCTGCCAGTCGGCAGGTCGGGCCTGCTCGTGGAACCAGCGCACCTGGGCGGCGGCCTGCGTGAGCGCGTCGTGCAGCTCGGCCGGCAGGGCGGCCAGCGCGGCCTTGGCCTCCTCGGGCGCGATCTCCAGCGGCACGTCGGGCGGGAGGCCGTCGAAGCGGGCCGCGTACTCGCGCACGGCGTCGTCCCCGCGGTCACGCACGGCGGCGCAGACCTCGGCCGCGACCGCCCGCGCCGCGTCCACGCGGTCGCGCGGCGCCCGCGGCAGCAGCCCGGCGCCGTCGGACCGCGTTCCCCGCAGGTCGATCGTGCGCATCGCACCCGTAGGGTACGGGTCGCAAACGGCGGAGCGGTGCGGGTTTGCGCGACCTAGCCTGGTGCCTTCGATGGAGCTGCCGCTGTTCCCTTTGCACCTTGTGCTCTTCCCGGGCCGGCCGCTCCCGCTCCACCTGTTCGAGCCGCGCTACCGGCAGATGCTCAAGGACTGCCTCGCCGGCGACCGCTGCTTCGGCGTGGTGGCGATCAAGTCGGGCCGCGAGGTCGGGGGCGGCGCCGACGTCTACGACGTGGGCACGATCGCACGCGTGGACGCGGTCGACGCCCGCGCGGACGGGCGCTACGACATCGTGACGCGCGGCACGACCCGCTTCCGGGTGCGCGAGCTGCTCAACGACAAGGCGTACCTGCGCGGCGATGTCGAGCCGCTCGAGGAGGCCCCCTGCGAGCCGGACGCCAAGCGCCTGGCCAACGACATCCTCAACCTGCTCGGTCCCTACCTGACGTCCCTGGGCGCACCGGACTCCGTGCTGGAGAAGCTGCCGCGCGACCCGGCTGAGCTCGGGTGGTTGGCGGCAGCGTTCGTGCAGATCGAGGTGCCCGAGCAGCAGCGCCTCCTGGAGCTGCCCACGCCCGCCGAGCGGCTGGAGGCCACCCGCGCGATCCTGCGGCGCGAGTCGGGCTTCATGAAGCACCTCGGCGCGGTCGGGTCCCTGCGCCCCGCCGGTCCGGCCGGCGCGCGGCTCAACTAGCTAGGTGCCGCGCTGCCCGTGGGCGGGCTCCGACCCGCTCTACGTCACCTACCACGACGAGGAGTGGGGCCGGCCGTCGCACGACGAGGTGCGCCTCTACGAGAAGCTCTGCCTCGAGGGCTTCCAGGCCGGCTTGTCCTGGATCACGATCCTGCGCAAGCGCGAGGCGTTCCGCGCGGCGTTCGCCGGTTTCGACCCCGAGGTTGTGGCGGGCTTCGACGAGCTCGACGTGCGGCGCCTGCTGGGCGACGCCGGCATCGTCCGCCACCGCGGCAAGATCGAGGCGACGATCGCCAACGCCTCCGCGGTGGTGTCACTGCACGAGGAGCACGAGACCCTCGACGCGCTCGTCTGGAGCTACGCCCCGCCGCCGGGACCGGCCCCCCGCACGATGGCCGACCTCCCGGCGCAGACCCTGGAGTCCGTGGCGCTCTCCAAGGCGCTGAAGGCCCGCGGCTTCCGCTTCGTCGGCCCCACGACGGTCTACGCGTTCATGCAGTCGATGGGCTTGGTGAACGACCACCTCGAAGACTGCGACTCCCGTTGACGAGGAGGTGGGCGGCACGCTCACGTGGCAAGGGGCAACTCCGCCCGCTCGTCATCTCCGTCCCGATCCTCGCCGACACCCTGGTCGAGAACGACGAGACCCTCCAGGTGACGCGCTCCGACGCCGTCGGGCAGTCGGCTCCATCACGGTCCCGATGACGACGATCACGATCGTCGACGACGACACGGCGACGCCACCGACCGGGGTCGAGCAGGTCGAGGGCGACGACAACGTCGAGGTGGCGATCGCGTGGTCGCAGGCGACGTTCCCCGGCGCCGCCTTCGCCGGGCCCGCCCCGCTCGCCGCGACCGTGCTGCTCGCGCGCGACGACCTCTTCGCGGACTGAACGAGCAGGTGGTCAGCGACCTCGAGGACCTCGACCTCGACACCGACCGGATCGCGGGCGCGAGCCGCCTGGAGACCGCCACCGCGATCGCCGCTGCGTACAGCGACGCCGCGACGACCGCGGTGCTGGCGAGGGCCTTCTCCAGCGCCGGGTCCGCCGACCCGACGCAGGCGTTCGCGGACACGCTCGCGGGCGGCGGCCTGGCCGTGCAGCTGGGCGCGCCGGTCCTGCTGACCGAGACCGACCGGCTGTCGGAGCCGACCGCAGCGTGGCTGGAGCAGTCGGCCGTCGAGCAGGTCATCGTGCTGGGTGGCCCGGGCGCGGTGAGCGTCAACGTGGTCGCGGCACTGAAGGGCATGGGGCTCGACGTCAACCGCGTGTCGGGGGACGAGCGCTTCGCCACGGCGGTCGCGATCGCCGCCGACGGCCGCGGCCTGCCCGACGCGGGAGCTGCGGCGGGCATCCTCCTGCTGGAGGGCCAGGTCGGTGACGCCTGGGCCGACGCGTTCCCCGCCGCGTTGCGCTCCGGACGCGACACGGCGCCGATCGTCCTCGCCAACGGGGACACGTTGCCCGGCGCCACGCAGGGCTACCTCGTGCCCGCGCCGGTGGTGCTGACGTGCGGCGCGCTCACGTCGCCGGGCGCCTGCGACGCCGCCGCGAGACTGCTCGTCGTCGCGTAGCTGTAAGAGGTGGTTGACGTGTCGGCGGCGCGCGCGTACTGTGCCGCTGTCGCCGACATTGCTGGGCGATAGCCATCTCGGAAACGCGCTTCGAAGGGAGGTCCCCGTTGGTGCACGCCGCGTCTGCTGCGCAGACCACCCCCGTTGCGGGTGACCTCTGTGGTCCCCACAACCCGGTCTAGAGGGTAGGGCCCACCGCGTCACCGCGGCCCTCCCGCTGACCAGCTGGAGAGGGCCGTTTCCCTTTCGTGCCTTGGAGCGCGCCCGCTCCGGTGTCCTGTTCACCCATGCACCGGAAGGTCCTTGCCATGTTCCCCATGCTCACCGGCCAGTACGTCGAGGACCGCGGCGCCGAGCTGCGTCGCGAGGCCCTCGCCGCCCGCCGTCACGGGCTCCCCGTGGAGCCCCCGGTCGCGTCCCGCGCCCTGGCCGCCCGCCAGGCCGTAGGACTCGCCCTGGTCCACCTCGGACTGCGCGTCCTGGTGCGACCACCCGAACCCCTGGCCCGTCGCGCCTGATCTCGATCCACCAGCCCGCGACGGGCCCTTCAGCACCAACCACGCGCGTCCTGCGCGCCCCGCGGCCGGGTGTCCGATTCGCCTCCGGACACCCGGCCGTTCCCGCTTCACGGTCGGGTCGGCACCAGCTCCCGCAGGGCCTCCGCCAAGCGCAGCGGGTCGTGGCCGTGGCGCAGCCGGCCGTCGCTGGCGCGGTCGGCGAGGTCGACGGCGATCACTCGGCGGACGTCTGGGCCGACGCTCGGGGGGCCCAGTGGTGTGCCCGGACCGCCGCCCTCGGGTCCCGCGTGGTGGATGACGACGTCCAGCGGTCTGCCCCCGAGGTGCTCGACCAAGGTGCGCACGTGTGCGTCGGCGTCCATGCCGTCGGTCTCGGCTGGCTGCGTCGTGAGGTTGGCGACGTGCACCAGCGGTGCTGTCGTGCGCGCCAGGGCCGCGGCGATGTCGGGCACGAGCAGGTTGGGGATCACGCTGGTGTAGAGGCTGCCCGGCCCGAGGAACACGACGTCGGCCGCGTCGATCGCCTTCACGGCGTCGGGGCAGCCGGCCGGCGCCGCCGGCTCCAGCCGCAGCGCCTCGACCACGCCCGGTGTGGTCATGACGGTGACCTGGCCGTCGACTTCGCGGCCGTCGACGCGGGCGCGCAGCGTCACCGGCTCCAGCGTGCAGGGCAGGACGCGGCCGCGGCAGGCCAGCAGCCCCGTCGCGCGGTCCAGGGCCGCCACGACATCGCCGCCGGCGTCCTCGATCAGCGCCAGCAGCAGGAGGTTGCCGACCGCGTGGCCGCTCAGGTCGCCGGTCTGGAACCGCAGTGCCAGCGCGTCGGCCAGCACGCGGCGGCGCCCCAGCGCCAGCAGCGCCATGCGCAGGTCGCCCAGCGCGATGACCCCGTGGTCGCGGCGCAGCCGACCCGACGACCCGCCGTCGTCGGCGACCGTCACGACCGCGGTGGGCGTGAGGTCCAGCGCGACCAGCGCACGCAGCGTCGCGGCCAGACCGTGCCCGCCCCCGACCGCGACGACCCGTGGCGCCGCGTCGCTACTCACGCTGGAGCTCCCGGTCACGGTGCTCCACCTTGACGACGGTACCGGCGCCGCGCAGGTGGGAGGCCAGCTCCTCGGCCAGCACGACGGAGCGGTGGCGCCCGCCGGTGCAGCCGATTCCGACGACGACGTGGCGCTTGCCGTCGCGCTGGAACGCCGGGACGATGAGGTCCATCAGCGGGTAGAGCCGGTCGAGGAACTCCTCGGTGTCGGCGTTGCCAAGCACGTAGTCGCGGACGGGCGCCTCCAGCCCGGTCAGCGGGCGCAGCTCGGCTCCCAGTGCGGGTTCGGCAGGAACCGGCAGTCCAGGACCATGTCGGCGTCCCGCGGCGTGCCGTGCTTGAAGCCGAAGCTACACGACGGTGACGGTCATGGCCGTGTCGCCCGGCTCGCCGAAGGCCTTGATGAGCCGGTCGCGCAGCTTGTGGACGTTCAGCGTGGTCGTGTCGATGACGAGGTCGGCCTCGGCCCGCAGGTCGGCCAGCAGCTCCTTCTCGCGCTCGATGCCGGCCAGGACGCGGTCCTCGCCGGCCAGCGGGTGCACCCGGCGTGCAGCCTCGTAGCGCTGGACGAGGGCCTGGGTCGGAGGCCTCGAGGAAGAGCACGCGCACGGAGACGCGCGCGCTCCTCGAGGTTGCGGATCTGCTGGCGGAGGTCGCCGAAGAACTGCCGCCCGCGCACGTCGATCACGAGCGCGATGCGATCGATCGACGACCCCGGCCGCGTGGCCAGCTCCGACACCGCCGCCGAGCAGCTGCAGCGGCATGTTGTCGATCACGAAGAAGCCGAGGTCCTCCAGCACCTTGGCCGCGGTCGTCCGGCCGGCCCCCGAGAGGCCGGTGATGATCACGGTCCGGGGCGTGGTCATCCGACCGCCTCGCCGCAAACTACTCCCTTCTTCGTCGGGAGCAGTTCCTCCGGCCGGCCAAGTGGTCCCCCTGAAGGGGGACCTCGGCAGCTCCTCGACGGGATCCTCGGCGAGCGGCCCGCGCAGGTGATCGTAGACGGTGGCCGCGAGCGCGGGCCCGAACCCCGCTACGGCGGCGATGGCCTCGCGGTCGGCATCACGCAGCGCCCGCAAGCTGCCGAACGCGTCCAGCAGCGCCCGCCGGCGGCTGGGCCCGACGCCGGGGATCGCGTCCAGCGCGGACTCGACCATCACGCGGCCGCGCAGCGTGCGGTGGTAGGTGATCGCGAAGCGGTGGGCCTCGTCGCGGACGCGCTGGATCAGGTACAGCGCCTCGCTGACCGCGGCAGGATCAGCGGGTCGGCTGCGGTCGGGGAGGTAGACCTCCTCCAGGCGCTTGGCCAGCGAGGCCAGCGTCACACCCTCGATCCCCAGCTCCTCCAGCGCGCGCCGGGCCGCGTCCAGCTGGCCCTTGCCGCCGTCGATGAGCACGAGGTTGGGCGGGTAGGCGAACTTGCGCTCGGTGACGGGCCGCTCGGTCTCGGCGAGGTAGTTGCGGAACCGGCGCGTGATGACCTCGTGCATCATCGCGAAGTCGTCCTGCCCCTCGACGCCGTTGATCGTGAACCGCCGGTACTCCGACTTGCGCGGCAGCGCGTCCTCCATGACCACCATCGAGGCGACCGAGTTCGTGCCCTGCAGCGTGGAGATGTCGTAGCACTCGATGCGCAGCGGCGGCTCGTCCATGCCGAGCGCCTCCCGCAGCTCCTGCATCGCCTGGAGCGTGCGTTGAAGTCCTTGGCGCGCTTGAGGCTGGTGCCTGCTGGAAGGCCTCGATGGCGTTCTCCCTGACGGTGTCGAGGAAGGCGCGCTTCTCGCCGCGCTGCGGGATGCGGATCGTGACGCGGGCCGTTGCGCAGCTCGCTGAGCAGCTCCTCGAGGGTGCTCGGCGTCGTCGGGCAGGTAGGGCACGAGGATCTCGCGCGGGAGGTCGTCGCTGCGCTCCATCGCGACCTCGAGAGGAAGCGGGCGAGCAGCGCGGCGTCGCTGAGGTCCTCGACCTTGTCGACCAGCCAGCCCTTGCGGCCGACCACCCGGCCGCGGCGGACGAAGAACGCCTGGAACGCGGCCTCGAGGTCGTCCTCGATGGAGGTTGACCGCGTCGAAGTCCTCCGTGCGGCCGGTGACCATACCTGCTTCTCGCCAGCGCGCGTGCGCACCGCGGCGAGCTGGTCGCGGATGACGGCGGCGGCCTCGAAGTTGAGCGTCTGTCGGCCTCCTCGCGCATGCGCAGCGTCGAGGTCCGCGAGGGCCTCGTCCGTGTCGCCCTCCAGGAAGCCCGATGAGGCCCTCGACGAGCTCGCGGTGCCCTGCTCGGTGACCTTGCCGATGCACGGGGCGCTGCAGCGGCCGATGTGGTACAGCAGGCAGGGGCGGTTCGTGCGGCGGCAGCGGTCGAACACGCCGCTCGGAGCACGTGCGCACGGGGAAGACGCGCAGCAGCAGGTCGAGCGTCTCGCGGATCGCGTACGCGTGCGCGTACGGACCGAAGTAACGGGTGCCGTCCTTGCGCGGGTTGCGGCGCACCATCGCCCGCGGCACGTCCTCCTGCAACGTGATCGCGAGGTAGGGGTAGCTCTTGTCGTCGGTGTAGCGGACGTTGTAGCGGGGGCGGTGCCGCTTGATGAGGTTGTACTCGAGGTGCAGCGCCTCGACCTCGTTGGCGCAGACGATCCACTCGACGCTGCGGGCGACCTCGAGCATCCCGCGGGTGCGCGGCTGGAATGCCGGTCCAGGCCTGGAAGTAGCTCGACAGCCGCGCGCGCAGGCTCTTCGCCTTGCCGACGTAGACGACCCGGTCCGTGCTGGTCGCGCCACAGGTAGCACCCCGGCTCCGTGGGGATCGTGCCGGGGTCCGGGCGGAAGGCCAGGGCGGGGTTCTGCATGGGTCTGTCGACCATCGTAGGGAGGGGGTGCGACCACGCGCCCTCGGCGCCGTGTCGACGTGAGGTTCGGTTTCCCTTAGTCTGGCCGACGTGGGGAACCGCAACGCGCTGGAGGTGCGTGGTCTCGTCGTCGACCTCGCCGGCGCACGGGTGCTGGACGGTGTCGACCTCGACGTGCCCGAGGGCGGGCTGCTCGCGCTGCTGGGTCCCAGCGGCTGCGGCAAGACCACGCTGCTGCGCACGATCGCCGGGCTGCAGCCGGCGGCGTCGGGGACCGTGGCGCTGGGCGAGGAGCTGCTGGTCGACGGCCCGGCGGGCGTGCCGGCGGAGCGGCGCCGCATCGGCCTGGTCTTCCAGGACTGGGCGCTCTTCCCGCACCTGAACGTCGCGGCCAACGTGGCCTTCGGGCTGGACCGGGCACAGCGCCGCGCAGCCCGGCGCAGTGCCTGCGCGGCCGTCGACGAGGCCCTGGCGATGGTCGGCCTGGAGGGCTTCGGGGACGCGCATGCCGGCCACGCTCTCCGGGGGGCAGCAGCAGCGTGTCGCCCTGGCGCGTGCGCTGGCCCACCGGCCGCGCGCACTGCTGCTGGACGAGCCGTTCTCCAACCTGGACGCGGGGTTGCGCTCCTCGGTGCGCGCCGAGGTCGCCACGCTGCTGCGCGACCTGCACCTGACCGCGGTGTTCGTCACCCACGACCAGGAGGAGGCCTTCCTGCTGGGCGACGAGGTCGCGGTCATGCTGCACGGGCGCATCGCCCAGCAGGGCGCGCCGCGCGACCTCTACGAGCTGCCCGCGTCGGAGGCGGTCGCGGCGTTCGTCGGCGACGCCAACCTCCTGCCGGGCATCGCGTCGGGCGGCGCCGCGACGACGGCCGTGGGGACCGTGCCGCTCCAGTCGCCCGCATCCGGGCGCGTTGCGGTGCTCGTGCGTCCCGAGGACCTGGTGGTCGAGCGCGGCGACCGCGGCGTGGTCACCGACCTTGAGTACTACGGCCACGACGCCGTCTACCGCCTGGCGACCGAGGAGGGCTTGGCCCTGCGCGCCCGCGTCCTGGCCCGGCCCGCTCTGCGCCCCGGCGACCGGATTGTCGTGCGCTACGGCGGACCGCCGGCGCACGCCTTCGCCACCAGCGACTAGGCCCCGGTCCGCGCCATGGCGCGATTGATCGTCCTGGGGGCGGGGCCGGCGGGGCTGGGAGCCGCGTTCTGGGCGACGCAGGCGGGTCATGAGGTCGTCGTGCTGGAGCGCGAGCCGGCCGTCGGGGGGCTGACCTCGTCGTTCGAGGTCGCCGGCGTGCGCGTCGACCACGGCAGCCACCGCCTGCACCCCTCGACCGCGCCGGCCGTGATGTCGCTGCTGCAGCGGTTGCTGGGGCGCGAGCTGCAGCAGCGCGAGCGCAACGGCAGGATCCGCCTGCGCGGCCGCTGGATCGGGTGGCCGGCCGGGCCACGCGACCTTGCACGGCTGCCGGCCGGCCTTGCAGCGGGCGTGGCATGGGACACGGCGACCGCCTGGGCACGCGCGCCGGCCGGTGCCGCCGCCACCTTCGCCGAGGTCGCGCGGACCGCCGTCGGCCCGCGGCTCGCGGACGCCTTCTACGCCCCCTATGCGCGCAAGATCTGGGGTCTCCCCCCCGAGGAGCTCGACGGCGAGCAGGCCCGCCGCCGCATCGGCGTCCGCTCCCCCACCGGCCTGCTGCGCCGCGTGGTCGGCCCGCGCCCCCCGGCGCCGGCACGTTCTACTACCCCGCCGGCGGCTTCGGCCGCATCGCCGAATCCCTCGCCGAGGCCTGCGTAGACGCCGGCGTCGACCTGCGCTGCGCCGCCGCCGCGACCCACATCGCGCTGGAGCCCACGGGTGTCGCGGTGACCACGGCGGCCGGGGTCGCGCGGGGGGATGCGCTGCTGTCGACCGTGCCGTTGGGGGTGCTCGCGCGGCTGGCGGGGCCGGAAGGGGTCGCGCAGGCGGCGGGCGGGCTGGGGACGCGGGCGATGGTGCTGGTGTACCTGGCGTTGGGGCGGGGGCGGTACACGGCGTTCGACGCGCACTACCTGCCGGAGACCGGAACACGGCTCACGCGCGTGTCGGAGCCGAAGGGGTACCGGGACTCGGCGGCGGACCCCGCCGACGTCACGGTCCTTTGCGCGGAGCTGCCCTGCGATCGCGGCGACGACCTGTGGACCGCGGCGGAGACCGACCTCGCGGTGGAGGTCGCCGACGGGCTGGCCGCGAGCGGCCTTCCGCCGGTCGAGCCCATTGCAGTCGAGGTGCGGCGGGTGCCCAGCGCGTACCCGGTCTACCGGCGCGGCTGGGCCGCGTCGTTCGCGGCGGTCGACGCGTGGGCGGAGGCCGAACCGCGACTGCTGACGTTCGGGCGGCAGGGGCTGTTCGCGCACGACAACACCCACCACGCGCTGGCGATGGCGTGGGACGCGGTCGCGGCGCTGCGCGCCGACGGCACCGTCGACCGCGCCCGCTGGTCCGCCGCCCGCCGGCGCTTCGCGGCCCACGTGGTCGAGGACTAGACCCGCGACGGCTCGGTTTCCGCGTTGAGCTCTCGCCAGACCGCGGGGACCACGTGGCGCAGGTAGGGGCCGACGCGCACGAACGAGCGACCCTGGTCGCGGAACGCGTACGAGATGGGCACCTCCGCGTAGCGGAAACCCTTGCTCAGCAGGTCGAGCGTGAGGACCTGCGCGTAGTTGTAGTCGTGGAGGATCTCCGCGCGCTCCGCCGCCGCGCGTGAGAGCGCGCGGTAGCCGGACTGGCCGTCGGTCAGTGGCACTCGGGAGACCGCCTGCAGCAGGACCGTGAGCACCCGGTTGCCGAGATGGCGGTGCGGGCGCATCGCGCGGATGTGACCGGCGAAGCGCGAGCCCACCACGTAGTCGGCCCGACCCTCGAGGATCGGCGCCAGGAGCGCCGGCAATTCCTCGGGCGCGTACTCGCCGTCCGCGTCGCAGAACGCCACCGCGGCGGCGCCGCGCTCCACCGCCCACGCCAGCCCGGTGCGCACCGCCGCCCCCAGCCCCTGGTTCGACGGCAGCGTCACCACCTCCGCGCCGGCTGCCGCCGCCAGGGCACCCGTGCGGTCCGTCGACCCGTCGTCGACCACCAGCACCGTCACCTCGCGACCGTGAACCAACCGCGGCGCGCGCGCCACGACCGCCCCCACGGTCGCGGCCTCGTCGTGTGCCGGCAGCACCAGCACCACCCCACCGGCCGGCACCCGCGCGCCCGCAGGCACGCCGCCGGCGCTGGCGGTGTCGCGACCGACCTTGGTCACCGCGCCGCGACCCGTCGGACGACCTGCCGCGGGCGACCAGGTGCGCCGGAGTCCCGGCGGCGTGAGAGTCTGCCTAGGCCGCAGGCTGATTCCCGGATGCGGGACGCTGCCTACGCCGCAGGCTGGTTCCCAGATGACGCCGGGCGCGGCCGCCGGCGCGGTGCTCTCTGCCGAGACCTGGTCGGCTTGCGGACCGCCGGCGGGGAGGCGCCAGCGGCCGGCGAGTCCCGGCGCGGGCAGGAACGCCGCGACACCCCCGGCCAGGAGCGCGTAGGCGGTCTTGACCGCGTGGGCGGCCAGGGCGGCCGCCAGCGCGCGCGGGGCGGTCGCGCCGAGCGCCACCAGCGCCGCGGTGCCGGCGGCCTCGTAGGTACCGAGGCCGCCCGGTGCGACCGCGAGGAGCTGCGCGCCGACGGTCACCGCAGTGACGACCGCGGCCTCGACGGGGGTCAGCGCGATGCCAGCCCAGTGCGCCGCCGCGAGGATCACGCCGGCCTCGAGAAGCCACGCGGCCGCCGCGCCGGCCAGCACCAGCGGCCCGGGGAGGCGCACGGCCGCCCCTGCCCGCCGCTGGCGCGCCAGCCACAGCACCCCGGCCGCCAGGCCCGCGCCGCCCGCGAGCGCCACCACGCCGGCACCCCAGCCCAGCGCCGCGACCGCCACCCCCGGCCCCAGCACGCCGGCCACCACGACCAGGCCCACCACGTCCGCGGCCCGCAGCGCGATCGTCGACGCCGTGGCCTCCGCCACACCGACCGGCGTGCGGCGCACGGCCGAGGTCACCCGCAGCGCCTCACCCAGCCGCAGCGGCAGCAGGTGGTTGCCCGCCAGCCCGACGTGCAGCGCCGCCAGCGCGTGCCCGAACGTCAGCCCCGGCAGGAGGCGCGGCCACAGCGCCGCCCGCAGCGCGAACGCCAGCGCGTAGGCGGTCACCGCCAGGGCCAGCCACCACGGCTCGGCCACCGCCCGCCGGAACGTCGCCCCGACGGTCGCCGCGTCGAACGCCGGCCCCAGCCCTGCGGCGGCGAGACCGACCACGGCCAGCGCGGCACCCCATCGCAACCACCGCGACCGCGCCAGCCACCGCACCCGAGAGGTCATCGCCGCCCCCACAGCCGCGCCGCGGCAGGCGCAGTTCGCCGGTTCGGGCTGCCCCCGCGGCGCCGCGGGTAGGGTGCCCGGGCATGGACGCTGCCGACCTCTACGCCGCCGAGCGCCACGCGCTCGTCGACCTGGTTCGCGACGCCGGCCCCGGGGCCGAGGAGACGTTCGTGCCGGCCTCGCCGGCGTGGACGGTGAAGGACGTGCTCGCGCACCTTGCCGGGATCGCGGACGACACGGTGGCCGGGCGCGTCGACGGGGTCGGCAGCGACCCGTGGACCGCCGCCCAGGTCGACGCCCGGCGCGACCACACCCTCGACGCGGTCATCGAGGAGTGGGAGACCCGCGGCACCGCGTTCGAGGGGATCCTGCGCCATCTCCCCCAGCACGTCGCGGCCGGGACGCTGGGCGACCTGACGACCCACGCGCAGGACGTGCGCGCGGCGCTGGCGCGGCCGGGTGACCGTGACACGCAGGCCGTCCAGGTCGCGCGCGGCTACTACGTCGAGCGCTTCCGCCGGCGGGCGGACCGCGCCGGCCTGCCGCCGCTGGAGATCCGCGCGGGCGCGGAGCGCCACCGCACCGGCGACGGCGACCCGGCCGTCACCGTGGACGTCGACGCCTTCGAGCTCTACCGCGCGCTCACCGGCCGGCGCACCCCGGGCCAGATCGCGGCGTGGGACTGGTCCGGCGACCCGGCCCCCTACGCGCCGCTGCTGTCGAGCTACGGCCACCCGGACGCCGACGTCGTGGAGTGACGCCCCTCCCGAGTTGGCAGTCATTGAGGTTAGGGTTACCTTAGTTCTTGCATGGATGCAAGCCGCCGTCTCCTTCCCCTCGCCATCCTCGTGGTCGTCCTCGCCGCGGCGCTGCCCGCCTGCGGTGGCGGGCGCGACGCCCTGACCGTCTACTCGGGCCGCGGGAGCGACCTCGTCGGTCCGCTTCTCGAGCGCTTCAACGCAGAGACGGGGATCGCGATCGACGTGCGCTACGGCGACTCGCCGGAGCTCGCGCTGCTGATCGACGAGGAGGGCGAGCAGACCCCCGCCGACGTCTTCTACTCGCAGTCCCCCGGCACGGTCGGGTACCTCGCCGAGCGCGACCGGCTGGCGGCGCTGCCCGACGACGTCCTCGATCGCGTCGACCCCCGCTTCCAGAACGCCGAGGGCCTCTGGGTGGGCCTGTCCGGACGCCAGCGGGTGCTGGTCTACAACACCGACCTGCTGAGCGAGGAGGACCTGCCGACCGCGGTCGCCCAGGTCACCGAGGAACCGTGGGCGGGCGACGTCGCCGTCGCGCCGAGCAACGCCTCGTTCGAGGACTTCGTCACCGCGATGCGCCAGCTGCAGGGCGACGACGCGGCGCGCGCCTTCCTCGAGTCGCTCGTGGAGGCCGGCGCGCCCACGTATCCCAACAACAACGCGATCGTCGAGGCGGTGTCCCGCGGCGAGGTCCCGATGGGCCTGGTCAACCACTACTACGGCTACCGCTTCCTGGCCGAGGACCCCGACCTGCCGATCGCCAACCACCTCTTCCCCGGCGACGACCTGGGCTCGCTCCTGATCCCCGCGACCGCGAGCATCGTCGCGGGCAGCAACCACTCAGAGGACGCCACCCGCCTGGTGGAGTTCCTGCTGGAGGAGGAAGCCCAGGAGTTCTTCGCCGCGGAGACGTTCGAGTACCCCCTGGCGGCCGGCGTCGCGGCGTCGCCCGAGATCCCGCCGCTGGAGACCCTCGACGTCTTCCCGTACGACTTCGACGCGCTGGGCAGCGGGCTGGAAGGCACGATCGCCCTGATCCGCGAGAGCGGCCTCGCCTCCACGTAGCGTGACGGCCGTGAGCGCGCCCGCTCCCGCCGTCCCGCCCCCGGTTGCGCCCGGTGCGCTGCTGCGGCCCCCGCGCGGCTGGCGGCGCTGGCCGCTGCCGGTGGTCGCCGGCGGGATCGCCCTCGTCTTCGCACTCCCGCTCGGCTACCTGGTGGTGCGCGCGGCAGAGGAAGGGCAGGCCGTCTGGGAGCACCTCGTCGACCCGGCCGCCCTCGGGCCGTTGCTGCGCAGCCTGGTGCTGGCCACGGCCGTCGCCGCGGCCACGGCGGTGCTCGGTCTCGGACTGGCGTGGCTGGTGCGGCGCACCGACCTGCCCGGCGCCCGGGCGTGGAGCCTGGCCCTCACGCTGCCGCTGGCGCTGCCCTCCTACATCGGGGCGTTCACGCTGCGTGCGGCGTTCGCCCCGGGCGGCCTGCTCGAGCGTGTCCTGGGGATCCGGCCCCCACCCGTCGAGGGCTTCTGGGCCGCGTTCGGCGTCCTCACGCTGCTGACCTACCCCTACGTGCTGCTCGTGGTCGCCGCGCGGCTGCGCAGGCTCCCCGCCGGCCTCGAGGAGTCGGCCCGCCTGCTGGGCCGGCCCCCGCGGGCGGTGTTCCGCGCCGTCGTGCTGCCGCAGGTGCGAGGGGCGGTGCTCGCCGGCTCCCTGCTGGTGTTCCTCTACGTCGTGAGCGACTTCGCCGCCGTGGCGCTGCTGGGCTACGACACGCTGACCCGGGCCATCTTCGCCAACCTGCTGGACCGGCCTACCTCGCTGGCGCACAGCCTGCAGCTGGCGATGCTGGCGCTGCTGGTGGTGGCGGCCGAGCGCGCCGCGACCGCGCGGTTCGGCGGCGACAGCACGCGCGCCGCCTCGGGCTCAAGGCCGTTGCGCGTACCCCTGGGGCGGTGGCGCTGGGTCGCGGTAGCCGCCGCCGGGGCGGTCGTCGGGCTGGCACTGGTGGCCCCGCTGGGCGTGCTGGCCTACTGGGCGGTGCGCGGCATCGCCGCCGGCGCAGGCGCGCGGGCGTCGTCGGTCGCCGCGGACCCGGGCCAGCTGCTGGCCCCGCTGGCCGGGAGCGTGGTGTCGGGCACGGCCGCCGCGCTGGTCGCGGTGGTGGCGGCGCTGCCGGTGGCCTACCTGGTCGCCCGCCGGCGGTCGCGGGTCGCGGCGGTCACCAACGCCGTGGTGGTTTCGGGGTTCGCGCTGCCGGGGCTGGTGATCGCGTTCTCGCTGGTGGTCGCCACGCTCTCCGTGCCGGCGCTGGCGCCGCTCTACGCGAGCCTGCCGCTGCTGGTCCTGGCCTACGTCGTGCACTTCGGCGCACAGGCCGTGAGGGCGGCGCAGGTGGGCGTGGCGACGCTGCCCCCCAGCGTCGGCGACGCCGCCCGCCTGCTCGGGGCCGGCCCAGTCCGCCGCTTCGTGGCGATCGAGCTGCCCCTGCTCAGCCCGCCGCTGCTGGCAGGCGCGGGCCTCGTCCTGCTCTCGGCGTTCAAGGAGCTGCCGGCCACGCTGCTGCTCGCGCCCCCGGGCTTCACCACGCTGGCCACGGAGGTCTGGGCGGCGACCCAGGACGCCTTCTGGGGCGACGCCAGCCTGCGTGCCCTGGTCCTGGTCGCGCTGTCCGCGCTGCTGACCTGGCTGGTGGTGCTGCGCCGCGCCGACGGCCTGGCGTGACGTCCGGCAGGAGCCTCTCGGCGCGGGGCGCGGTCGTGGTTGTCGCGGTGTGGGCCGGCCTGGCGGCCGCCGCCGGGATCCCGGCCCCGGCCTGGCCGCGCGCGCAGACGATCGCCGACGAGCCGCAGTACCTGCTGTCCGCGCTGAGCCTGGCCGAGGACCGTGACCTCGACATCGCCGACGAGCTGGCCGAGGAGCGCTGGCGCGACTTCCACGCGGCCGGTCTGCCCGAGCAGACGCGGCAGCTGGAGGACGGCCGCCGCGTCAGCCCGCACGACCCGCTGCTCCCTCTGCTGCTCGCGCCCGGCATGGCGCTCGGAGGGTGGGTCGGGGCCAAGGCGACGCTGGCGCTGGTCGCCGCGGCGGTGGCGGCTCTCACCTGCTGGCTGGCGATCGCGCGCCTGGGCGTCCGGCCGTGGATCGCCGCCGCGACCACGGCGATCTTCGCGGGGTCGCTGCCGCTGGCGCCCTACGGGTCGCACGTCTATCCCGAGCTCCCGGCCGCGCTGGCTGTGCTGGCCGGGGTGGCGGCCCTGACCGCTCCGGTGCTGGGGCGCCGCGCGCTGTGGCTGCTCGGCGCCGCGGTCGTCGCGCTGCCCTGGCTGGCGGTGAAGCACGCGGGCGTCGCGGCCGCCCTCGCCGCGGTCGGGATCTGGCGGCTCCTGCGCGAGGACCGGCGGGGGGCGGCGGTCGGCCTGGGCATCGGGCTGGCGGCCGCCGGCGCCGTCTACCTCGGCTTGCACCGGGTGGTGTGGACCGGCTGGACCGTCTACGCCAGCGGCGACCACTTCGTCGAGCGGGGCGAGCTCAGCGCGGTCGGCTTCCACCCCGACTACTGGGGCCGCACCCGGCGCCTCGTCGGCCTGCTGGTCGACGCGCGCTACGGCATCGCGGCGTGGCAGCCTGCGTGGCTGCTGGCCGTCCCCGCCGTCGCGTGGTTCGCCACGGCGCCGCGCGACCGCGGGCGCACCGTGGGGTCAGCCCCCACCGCGACCACCATGACCACCAAGGCCGCGCTCCTGGTGCCGCTGGCCGCGGGATGGGCCACCGCCACCTGGGTCGCGCTCACGATGCAGGGCTACTGGGTGCCGGGGCGGCAGGTGGTCGTGGTGCTGCCGCTGGCGGTGCTGGCCACGGCCTGGTGGGCCGAGGCCGTCCCGCGCGCCCGGCCCGTGCTGTGGGTCCTGGGCGGCATCGGCGTCGCGGCGCACCTCTGGCTGGCGGTCGAGGCCGCGACCGGCGGCGTCACCTGGGTCGACGACTTCTGGACGACGACGTTCCCGCCCTACGGGGTGTGGCGCCTGGCCCTACCGGACTACGTGCTGCCGACCACGGGGATGTGGCTGCTGCACGGCGCGTGGTGCGCCGCCGCACTGGCCGCCGGTGCCTTGCTGTGGCGCCGGCGGCCAGAACGGTGAGATCGCACCCGGCCCGGGTCAGCCGCAGGCCATCAGGGACTGCTGGACCGCGGACGCCCCTGCCGTGCTCACGAGGTCCTCGGCGCCCTGGACGATGAGCGGGAGGTCGGACCCGCAGATGGACGGGGCCATCTCGGGGTGCAGCGTGCTCCCGTTCTCGTCCTCGAGCGCGACGAAGATGCCTCGCGCGCTGCCCGTGACCATCGACGCGGAGAGCACGTGCGCGAACGCGTCGGCGCGCCGCAGGTTCACCGCCACCGCGGTCTCGGGCAGGATGCCCTCCGTCTCTTGGTAGAGCTGCACCGCCACGTCGACCGCAGCGGCGGCGGTCCCGAACCGCGAGGCGCCGCCCACCCGGAACACGTCGCCGCCGGTGATGGCGGCGATCTGCATCCCGACCGGATCGGAGACCGCAGCCGTGCCGCCCATCACGAACACCCTGGAGGGCTCGTAGAAGGTCAGCGCCTCAGCAGTTGCCTGGTTGAGGCTGGTGGCGTCGGTCAGGAGGATCGGGATCCCGAACCACGACGAGATCTGCCCGGCCGTGACCGCGTCCGGCCAGTTCCCGGCGGTCGCCACGATCATCGTGTCCAGCGGGGGCGCGCCGTCGAAGATGAAGTTCGCGACCGCGTCGGCGACGAGGGCCGCCGTCTCGTGGCGGCCGATGCCGGCCAGGCGCTCGGGCACGAAGCCGAGCGCTGCGCAGGTCGTCGTCGACCTGCGCCGGCACCGCGCTGGTGCCGCCCAGGATGAAGATCGGGCTGCCGGGCTGGACGACGCGCTCGAACTCGACCGCCGTCTCCGCGGGCAGTCCGTTGGCGTCGGCGAAGAGCAGTGGCGCAACCCCGAAGGCCAAGGCGCTGCCGCCGAGGGCATCCGGGTAGTTGAGGCCCGTGGCAAGCACGCCGAACGTGGCCGCCTGGTCCTCGAAGACGCGGAAGGAGGTCTCGACCGCCTGGGTCACGGGCTCGGTGACGCCGAGGCCGGCGTCGATGCGGATGTACTCGCCGCCGGCACCGCCGTCGTTCGGGTCGGGGTTGTCGGGGTCGGGGGCACCGGGCGCGATCGAACCGTCGAGGATCCCCGCGACCCAGTTGCGGTACTGCACGAGCTCGGTGTAGACGCCGGGGCGCTCGACGCCGCACAGGCCGCCGAACGACACGATGCCCACCTGCACGTGCGGCCCGCCTGGCGGCGTGAAGAGCGGCCCGCCGCTGTCGCCCTGGCAGGAGTCCGGCCCGGGGGCGTCCTCGCTGGGGCCGGGGGCCCCGGCGCACAGATGCCGGGGGTAGTCGATGTCGTACCCCGTGGCACAGGAGTCGTCGCTCACGACCGGCACGTCGACCTGCAGCAGCGTCGCGGAGGGCTCGCTCCCGTCGGGCCGGGTCGCGCCGTAGCCGATGACCCGCACAGCGTCGCCGACCTCGTAGTTGACCGCGTCGATCTCGGACGCGATCGGGATCGGCGTCGCCGCGGACGCGGCGGCCATGTGCAGCAGCGTGATGTCGTTGACCGTGCGCAGCGGCTCGTACCCGGGGTGGATCACGATCGCGTCGATGGCGATGAGCTCGCCCTCCACGGTCCAGTCGTTCCCGCCGATGACGACCTGCACCTGGGCCGGGTCCAGCGAAGACCCTCCGGTGCGGTCGTCGTAGAAGCAGTGCGCCGCGGTCAGGACCCAGTCCGGCGCGATCAGCGAGCCGCCGCAGAACTGCGACAGCCCGCCGGAGCCGTCGAAGTCGGCCACGATCGCGGCCATCCACGGATAGGCGCCCGCAGGCGCCGGCCCACCGCCGACGATCTGCCAGTTGCTGCCGTCGTCATCGGGCCGGGGAGCGCCCCGCTCCGGCGCGGCCTGGGCCGGCGCGACCATGAGGACAAGCAGCCCCACCACGGCCATCGCGGCCGCGAACATCCTGCGCATCAGTCAACCCCATCGTCAGGCTGCTCCGCCCGCAGTGGGAGCAGCACGTCGCCTACGACGGTAGCACTCCCTCAGACGCCGCCCCGGGTGCGTCCGGGCGTCTGTGGACGACGCCGAACCGGACGCTGCTACGCGCCGGCGACCACCGGCACGCGTGCCATGGCCTCGCGACACCTTCTCCTCCGGGTAGGCGAAGTCGGTGAGCTCGCCGCGGAAGTACGCGTCGTAGGCCGCCATGTCGAAGTGCCCGTGGCCGCACATCGCGGTGAGGATCACCTTCTCCTCGCCGGTCTCGGTCGCATTCCTTCGCCTCGCGGATCGCCGCGGCGATCGCGTGCGTCGGCTCGGGCGCCGGCACGATCCCCTCGGTGCGGGCGAACTGCACGCCGGCCTCGAAGCACTCGATCTGCGCGATCGCCTCGGCCTCGACCAGCCCCAGCTCGTAGATGTGCGACAGCAGCGGCGACATGCCGTGGTAGCGCAGCCCGCCGGCGTGGATCGCCTCGGGGATGAAGTCGTGGCCCAGCGTGTGCATCTTCACCAGCGGCGTCATGCCGGCGGTGTCGCCGAAGTCGTAGCGGTACTCGCCCTTGGTGAACGACGGGCACGCGGCCGGCTCGACGCAGCGGATCGTCGGGTTCGATGTTGCCCGCCAGCTTCTCGCGCAGGAACGGGAAGGACAGCCCGCCGAAGTTCGACCCGCCGCCGGTGCAGCCGACGATCAGGTCGGGCGTGTCGCACCCGACCTTGGCGAGCTGCAGCAGCGCCTCCTCGCCGATGACGGTCTGGTGCAGCAGCACGTGGTTGAGCACGCTGCCCAGCGCGTACTTCGTGTCCTCGTCCTTGGCCGCCGCCTCCACGGCCTCGCTGATCGCGATGCCCGAGGCTGCCGGGCTGGTCGGGGTCCTCCTCGAGGATCGCCCGCCCGGACTCGGTGACCGGCGAGGGCTGGAGTGCACCGTGGCGCCCCACACCTCCATCATCGACTTGCGGTACGGCTTCTGGCGGTACGACGCCGCGACCTGCCACACCTCGCACTCCAGGCCGAACTGCGCGCACGCGAACGCCAGCGCGCTCCCCACTGGCCGGCGCCGGTCTCGGTGGTCAGCCGCCGCATGCCCTCGGCCGCGTTGTAGAACGCCTGCGGCACGGCGGTGTTCGGCTTGTGCGAGCCGGCGGGCTCACGCCCTCGTACTTGTAGTAGATCTTCGCCGGCGTACCCAGCGCCTTCTCGAGGCGGTGCGCGCGGTACAGCGGCGACGGCCGCCACACCCGGTAGACGTCGAGGACCTCTTCGGGGATGTCGATGTAGGAGTCGGTCGAGACCTCCTGCATGATCAGCGCCATCGGGAACAGCGGCGCGAGGTCGGCGGGCCCGATCGGCTCGTGGGTCCCGGGGTGCAGCGGCGGCGGCGGCGGCTCGGGCAGGTCCGGGATGATGTTGTACCAACGCGTCGGCATCTCGGACTCGTCCAGCAGGATCCTCGTCGCGTCAGCCATCTGCCCACCCTCCCGGTCGTTCGCGAGCCCTCGCGCACCCTACCCCGTCGGCCGCGTACCGTTCCGGGCGGTGCCGGGCAGGAACGTTGCGGAGGGTGCGCTGGCGGCGGCGGAGGTCGTGACGCAGCGCGGGCCGCGGCGCGCGGTCGACCGGGCCATCGGACTGGTCGCACGGGCACTGGTGGCGTGCTTCTTCCGGCGCATCGAGCTGGTCGGTCGGGCGCGCATCCCCGACGACCGGCCGGTGCTGATCGTGGCCAACCACTTCAACGGCTTCGTGGACCCGCTGGTCATCGCCGCGCTGCTGCGCCGGCTGCCGCGCTTCATCGCCAAGGCGTCGCTCCGCAAGGTGGTGCCGGCGCGGCCGTTCCTCGGGTTGGTCGGGGTGGTGCTGGTCGGGCGGCGGCAGGACGAGGGCGGCACGGCCGGGAACGAGCGCGCGTTCGAGGCCTGCTACGAGGCCCTGCGGCGCCGCGACGTGGTGGCGATCTTCCCGGAGGGCACGACCCACGACCGGCCGCGGATGGTCGAGCTGCGGACCGGCGCGGCGCGGATCGCGCTCGGCGCGCTGGCAGACGGGGCTGCTGGTCTGGTGGTCCTGCCCGTCGGGCTGACCTTTCCCGACAAGCTGTCCCTGCGGTCCAGCGTGCTGGCACGGGTGGGCGAGCCGCTCGACCTCGACAACGAGCTGCACCGGTTCGTCCGTCCGGGCGAGGTCGAGGACGAGACCAACACCACGGCGGTGCGCGCGCTCACCGCCGAGCTGGACCGGCGGCTGCGCGTGGTCGCCCCGGACTTCGACGACGCGGAGGAGTGGCTGGCCCTGGAGTACGCGGCCGAGGTCGCGCTGCGCACCCGCAAGGTGCCCGAGCCGCGGCTTGTCGAGCGCGCCCGTCTGGCGCACAGGCTCGGCCGCGCCCCCGAAGACGCCCAGCAGGCCGTGCGCGCGGCCCTGGGGCGCTACCACCTCACGCTGTCGTTCGCGCGGCTGCACGACCGCGACGTGGCCGCGGCCGTCACCGTGCAGCACCTGCTGTGGTCGGTGGGCCTCACCGCGGCCGCCGCGTTCCTGCTGGCGCCGATCGTGGCCGCCGGCGTCACCGTGAACCTGCTGCCGTTCCTGGCTGTCGCCGCGGCCGGTCAGCTCGTGATGTCACCCGTGTCGAAGGGCACCGTGCGGACGTTGGTGGCCGTCGTGGCGTTCCCGGTGGCCTGGTACGTCGCGGCGCTGCCCATCGTCGAGGAGTGGTGGCTGCGCGTCCTGGTCGCGATCGGCTACGGGATCGCTGGGTACATCGCGCTGATCCTCGCCGAGTACGTGATCCTGGCGGTGCGCCGCGCCGTCGCCTGGCGCACCCGCCAGGAGGCCCGCGCCCGTCTCGCCGACCTCGCGACCCGCCGCGCCGAGGTGATCGCCGCGGTCGAGTCCGCGGACAGCGAAGCCCGGACCCTCGCCCGCGGGATCCGCGACCCCGGCCACGCCCCCTGAGGCGGCCCCGGCCCACGACGCGGGTCACACCCGCGCGGTGGCGGGGTGCCGCGCGTGCCAGAGCACGAGGGCGGCGGCGGAGAACACGTGCCACGCCGCGTGGCCTTGCAGGCGCGAGTCGGGGCGGCACAGCGGGCCCCCGGTCCGGCTGGCCGCGTGGGCGCCGATCGCCGATGCGAGGAGGAGCACGGCGAGCCACGGTCGCGTAGCCCGGGCGCGGCGCCGCCACTCCCCCACGACCGGGGCGCGGCGCGTCGCGGGCCGCAGACGCCCGCCGGGGCTGAGGGCGTCGGCGACCAGCGCGGCCGCGAGCGTCGCGATCGACCAGTCGTGCGCGCGCTTGCCCCAGCGGCCGCCCGGCCCGTGGTATGCCACGCTGCCAAGGCCGGTCGCGACGGCCACGGCTCCGATCACGCGGTTCCACCGACCTCCTCGCCCCGCGATCGCCGCCCCCGCCGCGACGTAGGCCAGACTGCTCGCGGTGTTCACCGGCTGCGCGACCAGACCCTCCCGGCAGCGCTCGCAGTCGGATGTCGCAATGTGCGTCATCGGTCCCAGCATCCCACGCGCGCGCCCGGGGCTGCGCCAGTGAGGCGACGGCGGCGCGGGGACGTGCGGACGGTGCGGTACGGGACGGGGCCGGAGCAGGTCGCGGACCTGCGGGTGCCGGAGGGGGCGGGGCCGCACCCCGTGGCCGTGGTGCTGCACGGCGGGTTCTGGCTGGAGCGCCACACGCGCGACCTGATGGACGGACCGGCGGCGGATCTCGCGGCGCGCGGGTGGGCGTCGTGGAACGTCGAGTACCGGCGGTTGGGCGCGTCGGGTGGGGGGTGGCCGGCGACGTTCGCGGACGTGTCAGCGGCGGTGGACCACCTGGCCGAGCTCGACGCTGCGTTGGACCTGACGCGGGTGCTGGCGGTCGGGCACTCGGCGGGTGGCCACCTCGCCGCCTGGCTGGGCGGGCGACACCGGCTGCCGGAGGGAGCCCCTGGTGCGGGACCCCGAGTGCGGCTGGCGGGGCTCGTCGCGATCGCCGGGGTGCTGGACCTCGAGGCGGCGCTGGAGGCGCAGGTCGGTGGCCGGGTCATCGACCGGCTCCTCGGCGAGGCGGCCGCGGAGGGGATGGCGCTGGCCTCACCGGCCGCGCTGCTGCCACTTGGCGTCCCGGTCCGCCTGGTTCACGGCGACGCCGACGACATCGTGCCGCTGTGGCTGTCGCAGGGCTTCGCGGAGGCGGCCGCGCGGGCCGGCGACGACGCCTCGCTCACCGTGGTGCCGGGCGAGGACCACTTCGCGCCGCTGAGCCCCGCCAGCGCGACCTGGCGCGCGGCTGCGGACCTCCTCGGGGAGCTGCGGGCGCGCTAGGCGGCGGCCACAGCCCGCTCGACGCGCCGCAGCAGCTCGTCCACGGCGGCCGTGTCGTGGTAGACGCCCAGGCCGATGCGCAGCCGGTCGCCGCGGTGGTCGACGACGACCCGCTCCTCGGCCAGGCGGGCGTGCAGCGCACCGGCCAGCGGCGTGCGGAACGTCAGGAAGTTGCCGCGGTCGGGGACCTCGTGGTGCGCCGGGAGCAGCACCGCGCGGGCCAGGCGCCCGTCGGGAAGCCCGTCCAGCAGGCGCTCCTGCAGCGCGCGCACGTGCGCGTGGATGCGCGGCACGTCCCAGGCCACGGCGTCGAGCCAGCGCTGCACGGCGTTGAAGCGGTACAGGCCCGATGGGTCGAAGGTCGCGCCCAGGAACCGGCCGCCGTCCGCGGCGTAGCCGCACGCCGCCGCCGGGCCGGCCTCGAGCTCGCCGAAGCCGGCGAACCAGCCGGTGTCGCACGGGCGCTGCGGCCGTAGCCGGGCGGGCAGTGCAGGAAGCACGCGCCCTCGCCCGCCATCGCGTACTTGTAGCCGCCGGCGACGTAGAAGGCGCGGTCCGCGAGCGGCCGAGAAGTCGGTCGGCAGCGCCATGAACCCGTGGTAGCCGTCGACGACGACGAACGTCTCGTCGTCGGGCACCGCGGCCACGATCGCCGCGAGCGTCGGGCACCACGAAGCCCGAGTCGAACAGCACGTGGCTGAAGAACACCAGGTCGTGGCCGCCGCGCGCGGCGGCCGCGGCGAAGCGCTCGGCGAAGGTGTCGAGCGGCTCGACCGGCACGCGCTCGACCACGACCCGCCCGGCCTCCTCCCAGCCGCGCGAGCTGGCGCGCGAAGCTGTGGAACTCGGCGTCGGTGGTGAGCACCCGCGCCGGTGTGCGGCAGGCACGACACCACCCGCGCCACCAGCTCGTGGGTGTTCGGGCGCGAAGGCGATCGTCGCCGGATCGGGCAGGCCGAGGCGGCCGGCGACGTGGCGCTGCGCCTCGGGCAGGACCTCGGCGAAGACGTGGTCCCACTTGTCGTCCTGCAGCCGCGCCGCGTCCAGCCACGCCTGCTGCTGCGCGTCGAAGGTGACGTCGGGCCACGGGTGGTGGCTGTGCGCGGCGGCGTGCAGCCGCCCGGGCTCCGCCGTCGAGGAACCGCGAGAAGTGCTGCTTGTAAGGCTGGTCACGCGGCGCCCGGCGGTAGCGGAAGTCGCAGCTGCTCGCGCACCGCCGTCGGGCAGCGGCGGGAGCGCCGAGCGCGGGATGAAGAACGTCGGCAGGTCGAACAGGTCGGAGAAGACGCGGTGGCGCTCGCGCCGCGGCCTGCAGGTACTCGTGGCCCGACGTGCCGCCGGTGCCGATGCGCCCGCCGATCATGCGGTGGACCATCAGCGCGTGGCGCTGGCGCCAGGCCGTGAACCCCTCGTCGATGTCGACCAGCCCGGTGAGGAAGCGGAACGGCAGGGCGAAGATCGGCTCGTCGCGGTAGAGGTTGATGAGCAGCGCCGCGAGGATCGCCTGGTGCGACAGCCGGCGGCGGCCCGTCGGCCACGCAGCTCCTCCCAGCGGTCGCGGTCGAACAGCGCCTCGAAGGTCGCGGCCATGTCGTCGAAGCTGCGCGAGCTGCACGGCGCGCTCCTCGTCGTCGAGGTTCGGGTGCGTCTCGACGACGCGCCGGTCGCGCGTCGAGCATCTCGCTCGACGGCCGCCGCGGTACGCCTCGCCAGAAGTCGAAGTCGCCGAAGTGCACGAACGGGCGTGCGCTCCAGCCAGCGCTCGACGTGGTCGAGCAGCGACGGCTGGGCCTCGGCGTCCTCGCAGCACGCCGCGCGTGCTCGCGCGCTGAGCACGTCGGTGTACGCCGCGCCCTTGATCTTCAGCCGGTGCCGCGGCGTCAGGCCGAGGCGGTTCTCGATGAGGCGGAACTGCACGCACTGGAAGCCCGAGCCGGGCACCAGGTCGTCGCGGAAGTCCAGGAAGTCCAGCGGCGTCATCGTCTCCAGCACGCCGAGCTGGTCGATGCAGCAGCCGCTGGATCTCGTTGATGCGCTCGCAGCGCGTGGACCGCGCGGCCGATGTCCTTCTCGGCGACGTGCGTCGCGGCCCATGATCGCCATGACGCGCGTCGAGCTCGTGGAGGATCTGCTTGAACCACAGCTCGAAGGCCTGGTGGACGATGATGAACAGCATCTCGTCGTGGGCGCGCGGCCGGCGCCGCGCTCTCGGGGTGCTGGCATGGACAGCAGCCGCTCCAGCTGGAGGTAGTCCCAGTAGTAGACAGCGGGGTCCATGTGATCAGCCCTCCGGCCGGGCGCGCAGCAGGGCCTCGGCCCGGTCGCGCAGCGCCCGGCGATCGGCCTTGCCGAGGTGCGTGCGTGGCAGCGCGTCGAGCGCCGCGATCGCGCGCGGGCACTTGTAGGCGTCGAGTCTCGCGCGGACGTGCGCATCGAGCTCGGCAGTCGCGGTCGCCTCGCGCAGGACGACGAAGGCGACGGGCTTGAGGAGGCCGTCGGCGTCGGCGGCACCGACCACCGCGGCCTCGGCGACGTCGGGGTGGTCCAGGAGCGCGCCCTCGACCTCGGCGGGCAGCAGCCACTTGCCCTTGACCTTGAGCGCGTCGTCGCCCCGCCCGATGTAGGTGAAGGCGCCGTCGGGCTCCTCGCGCACGAGGTCGCCGGTGACGACCCAGTCGCCGCGGAAGACCTCGCGGGTGGCGGGCAGGTTGCGCCAGTAGCCCAGCGCGCGCGAGTCGCCGCGGACCCACAGGTAGCCGACCTCGCCCGCGGGGACGCGCTGGCCGTCGTCGTCGCGGGCCTCGACGGTGAAGCCCTCGACCGGCCAGCCGAGCGTCCCGGGCCGCACGCGGCCGGGGTGGTTGGTGAGGAAGACGTGCCACTGCTCCGCGGTGCCGAGGCCGTCGAGCAGCTCGACGCCGGTGGCCTGGGTCCAGCGGTGGTGGAGCTCGGGCGGGAGGGCCTCCCCGGCCGAGGTCGCGAGCCGCAGGCTGCGCAGGCAGGCGAGGTCGCCGCCCAGCAGCGCGGTCAGCATCGAGGGGACGGCGATCAGCACCGTCGCGCCGTGGCGTGCGATGCGGGCGAGGAGCCCCTCGGCCGTGGGGTGCTCGCCGAAGAGCACCGTCGAGCCACCGGCCGCGAACGGGAAGAGCAGCGCCGAGCCGGTCGCATAGCCGAAGTAGAGACGCGGCACCGCGATCGTGACGTCGCGGTCGGTGAGGCCGAGCACGCCGAGGCCGTAGCGGTCGGTGCTGTTGAGGAAGCTGCGCGGGGTCTGCACGACCGCCTTGGGTGTGCCGGTGGTCCCGCCGCTGAAGAGCCAGACGGCCGGGTCGTCGGGGTGGGTCGGGACCGCGTCGACCGGGCCCGGGTGGGGCACGTCGTCCAAGGCGAGGTCGCCGCCGCCGCCGTCGACGGTCAGCAGCAGCGGCGGGTCGACGCCGGCGGCGGTGGCGGCTGCACGCACCGGCGCGGCGAGCGCGTCGGTGGTGACGATCGCGCGGGCCCTGGCGTACCCGAGGATCCCGGCGAGCGCGTCCCGGGTCAAGGCCGGGTTGACCATGACGACGACCGCGGCGCGCTTGAGGATCCCGAAGAAGGCGGCCACGAAGTCCTCGCCGTCGGGCAGCGCGATCAGCACCCGCTCCTCGGGGC
Organism: Euzebyaceae bacterium; assembly: GCA_963829805.1. Taxonomy (GTDB): domain Bacteria; phylum Actinomycetota; class Nitriliruptoria; order Euzebyales; family Egibacteraceae; genus CAWHJR01. The sequence goes on along the minus strand of CAWHJR010000002.1, from coordinate 2,814,006 downwards.
GGACGTCCAGCCGCCCGAGCGCGGCTGCCACGCGGCAGGCGGCGCGCTCGACCTCGGCGTAGGTACGGGTGACGTCGTCGAGGCGCAGCGCGACGCGGTCGCCGCGGCCCTCGCGGAGCCTGTCGGTGAGGAAGTGGTCGGCCAGGTTCACGGCAGCGCCTCCGCGAGGCGGTCGAGCTGGTCGGGTGCGCCGCTGGCCGGGAAGAGCAGCAGGTGGTCGCAGCCGAGGTCGGCGTAGGCCTGCACGAAGGCCCGCACGTCCATCGCGGTCGCGAGCAGCCCGTCGGCGATGCGGGGCGCGTAGGCGCCGGTGAAGGCGTAGTAGTCGAGGAGGTAGTCGCGTCCGGCGTCGGCTTCGCCGTCGAGCGCGACGTAGGCCATCGCCCAGCGCTGCGGCTCGCCGGGGCGCCCGAGGTCGCGCCACGCCGCCGTGGCGGACGCCGCTTGCTGCGCGAAGGCGCGCGGCGGGCCGCCTTGGAAGATCCAGCCGTCGGCATGGCGGGCCATGCGCGCGAGCGCCGGCCCGGTGGACCCGCCCAGCAGGATCGGCGGCGCGCCTGCGGGTGCGACGCGTGGGTCCTCCCAGAGGTCCCGCATGCGCGCGACCTGCCGTCCGAAGCGCACCCCGCGGTCACCCTTGCTGCCCTCGTTGACGCCGTAGTCGTCGCCCCGCGCGCCCAGGCCCATGCCCAGCGTGAGGCGCCCGTCGCTGAGCCCGTGCAGTGACGCGGCCTGCTTGGCCAACGTGCTGGTCTCGCGCAGCGGCGCGATGAGGATCGAGGTGACGAGCCGCACGCGGTCCGTCACGGCCGCGGCGGCCGCGAGCGCGATCAGGGGGTCGAGGCAGTCGTAGAGCACCCGGTCGATGCTCGCGACGCTGGCGAACGGCCCCGCATCAGCCCGCCGCGCCCATTCGGCGACGACCCGCGGCGGCGTCCCCGGGATCCCGCTCGGCAGCCCCACCCCGACGTCCATCGGGGTCACGAGTCCACCACCACGAGGTCGGCCTTGCCGGCGGCGATCAGGTGGTCGACGGTCGCGGTGTCATGCACTCCGCCGCCGACGAGGACCGGGACGTGCGCCGCGTTGCGGATGAGATCGGCGAGGTCGGCGAGGTAGCTGCCGTCGAAGGTCGGGTGGTCGTCGACCACGGTCTGCCCCGCGACGACCTCGATCGCGTCGGCGCCCGCGCCGGCGAACGCCTGGGCGGCGGCGACCGCCTCCTGCTCCGGAAGGCCGCCGGGCGCCAGGTCCGAGGCGGTCATGCGCACGAGCAGGGCCTTGCTGCGCGGCCAGGCGGCGCGCAGGGCCGCGACGACCTCCAGCGGGAAGCGCAGGCGGGAATCGAGGTTTCCACCGAGGTCGTCATCGCGCTGGTTGGTGAGGGGCGACACGAAGCTGGCGAGAAGGCCACCGTGGCCGGCGTCGACCACCACCACGTCGAAGCCGGCACGGTCGGCGGCGGCCGCGGCCACGGCGAAGTCCTCGACCACGTCCGCACGCACCCGGGCGTCGACCGCGGCGGGGATCGGACCCCCAGGGACGTAGGGCAGGGGCGACGCGGCGACGGTCCGCCAGGGCGCGTCGGGCGACTCGGCCGGCAGCGGGCGGTCCACGCCGTGCGTGCGAGGGCGGCACGACCCGCGTGGCCCCGCGTGGCTCAGCCGCAGCCCCATCGCGACGCCCGCGCCGGGCGACGGAGGGCCCTCGTCCCACGCCTGCTCGCCCCGACCGGGGTGGCTCGCACCAGTACCCGCTGGGGGGTACTGCTGCGACGCACCTCCGGTTCCGCGCCGGGGGTGGCTCGCGCCAGTTCCCGCTGGCGGGTACTGGCGCGACGCACCCACCGCGCTACCCCACGCCTGGGCGTGCCCCGTGGCCCACAGCCCGGCGTCACCGGTGCTCGCGCGGCCGTGGGCCGAGACGGCGAGGCGGTCCAGCAGCACGAGCCCCGCGCCCGACCGCGCGGCCTGCTCGAGCGCGTGGCGATGCCCCTGCGACGGCAGGCCCGCGACCGCCTCCTGGTCGTCGCGCACCACCACGACCGCCCGGTTGACCAGGGTGACCCCACCGAGCTGCAGCGGCAGAAGCCAGGGCGGCGGCGGAAGCTCCACCCTTGCCCGCGCCACGACCGCACGCCCTTGGTCGTGGTGGTTGTCCGACATGCCGGACAAGCCCCCCGACGAACCCGCCAGCTTGGCGTCGACGCCGCGGACCAGGGCGGGATCGCGGCGGCGCAGGTTGTCGTGGTCGACGCGTGCGGAACGGGTGAGGAGGCTGTAGGCGAACTGCTCGGGCGGGAAGTGGGCGTAGCGACGGTGGCGGGCGAACCAGTCGAGGCTGGTCGACGCGGCTGCCTGGACGCGCTCGACGCGGGGGCGGCGCTCGCCCTCGTAGCGCAGGAGCGCGGTCGCCAGCTCGGGCTCCTCGCCCACCCAGCGGGCCAGCGCGATCGCGTCCTCGAGCGCCAGCTTGGTCCCCGAGCCGATCGAGAAGTGCGCGGTGTGCGCGGCGTCGCCGAGGAGCACGACGTTGCCGTCGCGCCACGTCGCGGTGCGGATGGTGGCCCAGTCGCGCCAGTAGGAGCCGTTGCCGTCCAGCGGGTGGCCGCCGAGGTGGTCGGCGAAGAGCTCGCTCAGCACGGCGATGCTGTGCTGGTCGCTCTCCCCAGGGGCCAGGTCCTCGGCGCGGACGCGGTCCAGCCCGGCCTTGCGCCAGGTGTCGCGGTCGGTCTCGACGATGAACGTCGCCCGGTTCGCCGCGTAGGGGTAGATGTGCGCGGTGAACGGCCCGTCCGGCGTCTCGAGGAAGATGAAGGTGAACGCGTCGAACGGCTGGTGCGTGCCCAGCCAGATGAACGTCGACCCTTCGCGCGTGGCGCGGGGGCGGAACGCGGCGCGGCGCGCGTCGCGGGACGCGCTGCGGGCGCCTTCGGCCACGACCACGAGGTCCGCGCCGTCGAGGGCCCCGGCGTCGGCCTCGTGCCGGTGGCACACCTCGACACCCAGCTCCACCGCACGGCGCTCGAGCACGTCGAGCAGCGCGTGCCGCCCGATCGCCGCGAAGGCGTTGCCGTGCGCGCGGATCTCGGTGCCGGCGCGGCGGATCGCGACCGGGTCCCAGCGCGCACTGGCGGCCAGGAACGCGGCGTGCGAGGGCGCGTCGGCCGTGGCCAGCTCCCCCAGGGTCGCCTCGCTGAACACGACCCCGAAGCCGAACGTCTCGCCGGGCGGGTTGCGCTCGTGGACGCGGACCTCCGCCCCGGCGCGCGCCAGCAGCAGCGCGGCGTAGAGCCCGCCGGGACCGGCTCCGACCACCTCGACCCGCGTGGCGGCCACCTCCTGCACGGGCGGGCCACGCCGGTGTGGCCCGCGGCGTACCTCACCCTACCGGCGGCGGACCCCCGCGTCGTGGCCCACGCCCGCCGTCCCGCCCCGTCTGCCCGCGTACCGTACGGGCGGTGGACGACACGAGCGCCGGAAGAACTGCACTGGGCACCCTCCTGCCCGGCCTGCGCGCCCCCGTGCGGGACGAGGCGGCGCGCGCCGGGCGCGACGTGCTGGCCCCGATCGCCCGCGAGGGCCCCCGCGGGCGCGTCGACCGGGCGCTGGTCAAGAGCCTGGCCGCGTGCGGCCTGCTGCCAGCGCTGTTTCCCGAGGACCTCGGCGGCACGGGCGCCGGAGCGGTCCCCGCGACCCTGCTCTGCGCGATCCGCGAAGGGCTGGCCGGCACCTGCCCCACCGCCGAGACCACGCTGGCCGTCCAGGGCCTGGGCACCTACCCGATCCTGCTGGCCGGCGGCGAGGAGCTGGCCCGCCGCTGGGTGCCCGCCGTCGCCGCGGGCGACGCGGTCGCGGCCTTCGCGCTCACCGAGCCCGGCGCCGGATCGGACGCCGCGGCGCTGGCCCTGGCCGCCGAGCCCGACGGCGACGGCTGGCGCCTGACCGGCGAGAAGACGTGGATCTCCCACGCACCCGAGGCCGACATCGTCACGGTCTTCGCGCGGACCGACCGCGACGCGGGCGCCCGCGGTGTGACCGCGTTCGCGGTCCCCGGCGATGCGCCCGGCCTCACCGGCGAGCCGCTGGACCTCGTCGCGCCGCACGCCCTGGGCCGCATGGTCTTCGACGGCGTGCGCGTGCCCGCCGACGCTGTGCTGGGCCAGGTCGGCCACGGCTTCGCGGTCGCGATGGGCACGCTGGACCGCTTCCGCCCGTCCGTCGGCGCCGCGGCGGTCGGGATGGGCCAGGCCGCGCTGGACGCCGCGCTGGCGCACACCGCGGGCCGCCGCGCTTTCGGGGGGACGCTGGCCGACCTCCAGGGCGTGTCGCACCGCCTGGCGGACGTGGCCACCCGCCTGGCCGCCGCACGCCTGCTGGTCTACGAGGCCGCCGCCGCGGTCGACGCCGGACACCGCGCCACGCTGCAGGCCGCGCAGGCCAAGCTGTTCGCCACCGAGGTCGCCCAGCAGGCCGTCGACGCAGCCGTGCAGGTCCACGGTGCGGCGGGCCTCGAGGCGGGCTCGCTGCCGGGCGAGCTCTACCTCGAGGTCCGCGCCCTGCGCATCTACGAGGGCGCCTCGGAGGTCCAGCGCGGCATCATCGCCCGCGAGCTCTACCGCGAGCACCGCTGAGATGCCCTACCGCGCCTCCGCCCCGCTGACCCGCGAGTGGCGTCACTTCGATGTCGCGCTCGACGATCGCGTCCTCACGGTGACGTTCACACGTCCCGACCGGCTCAACGCGCTGACGTTCGACGTCTACGCCGACCTGCGCGACCTCCTGACCGAGGTCGAGCACCACGACGACGTCGAGGTCATGCTGCTCACGGGTACCGGCCGCGGCTTCTGCTCCGGCGGCGACGTCGAGGAGATCATCGGCGCCCTGGTGGCGATGGAGCCGCGCGAGCTCCTGGAGTTCACGCGCATGACCGGGGCGGTCGTGCAGCGCCTGCGCGAGGTGCCGCTGCCCGTCGTCGCCGGCGTCAACGGCACCGCGGCCGGGGCCGGCGCGGTCATCGCCCTCGCGTCCGACTTCCGGGTCTGCGCGCGGTCGGCCAGCTTCCGCTTCCTCTTCACCAAGGTCGGCCTGTCCGGGGCGGACATGGGCGCGACCTGGCTGCTGCCGCGGGTCGTCGGCCTGGGCCGCGCGACCGAGATCCTCTTCCTCGGCGAGCGCGTCGACGCCGAGGAGGCCCACCGCATCGGCCTCGCGACCACCGTCGTCGACGACGCCGACCTACCCGAGGCCGCCCGCGCGCTGGCCCGCCGGCTGGCCGATGGCCCGACCCTCGCCCACCGCGTGACGAAGTCCCTGCTGCACCGCGAGGGCGAGATGAGCCTGGCCGCTGCGATCGAGACCGACGCCCTGGCCCAGGCCCTGCTGATGCAGACCGCCGACCACCGCGAGTTCCACGCCGCCTTCACGCAGAAGCGGCCGCCGCAGTGGAAGGGCCGGTGACCACCCCGCACCGCCTGGTCAACCCGCCGGAGCTCGCGCCCGCGGTCGGCTTCGCGCACGCCGTGGGCGTCGCGCCCGGCCGCTGGGTCGAGCTGGCCGGCCAGACCGGCCACCGCGCCGACATGACGCTGCCCGAGGGCCTCGTCGCGCAGCTCGACCAAGCCCTCGCCAACATCGTGGCCGCGCTGGCGGCCTGCGGCGCGACCCCGGAGCACCTCGTCCGAACCACGCTCTACGTCACCGACGTCGGCGCCTACCGCAAGCAGCTCCCAGAGCTCGGCGCGGTCTGGCGCCGCCACCTCGGCCGCCACTACCCCGCCGCCGCCCTCCTCGGCGTCACCGAGCTCGTCGACCCCGCCGCCCTGATCGAGGTCGTCGCCACCGCCGTCGTCCCGGACGCGGATACCTAACCGGTGAGGAGCGGGCGCAGGAACTTGCCGGTGTAGCTGTCGGGGACCTCGGCGACCTGCTCGGGGGTGCCCTGGGCGATGATGCGGCCGCCGCCGGAGCCGCCCTCGGGGCCGAGGTCGATGATCCAGTCGGCGGTCTTGACCACGTCGAGGTCGTGCTCGATCACGATCACCGTGTTGCCCTTGTCGACCAGGCGGTGGAGGACCTCGAGGAGCTTGCGCACGTCCTCGAAGTGCAGGCCGGTCGTGGGCTCGTCGAGGATGTAGACGGTCTGGCCGGTGCCGCGCTTGCGCAGCTCCGACGCGAGCTTCACGCGCTGGGCCTCGCCGCCGGAGAGTGTCGTGGCGGGCTGGCCCAGGCGGACGTAGCCCAGGCCGACGTCGCGCAGCACCTCCATGAAGACCGCGATCGAGGGGATCGAGGCGAAGAAGCCGCAGGCCTCCTCGACCGGCATGTCGAGGACCTCGGCGATCGTCTTGCCCTTGTAGTGCACCTGCAGCGTCTCGCGGTTGTAGCGACGGCTGCCGCAGACCTCGCACGGGACGTAGATGTCGGGCAGGAACTGCATGTCGATCTTGATCGTCCCGTCGCCCTTGCAGTTCTCGCAGCGTCCGCCCTTGACGTTGAAGCTGAAGCGACCCGGCTGGTAGCCGCGCATCTTCGCCTCCTGGGTGGAGGCGAAGAGCCGGCGGATGTGGTCGAAGACACCCGTGTAGGTCGCCGGGTTGGACCGCGGCGTGCGCCCGATCGGCGACTGGTCGATGCCGACGACCTTGTCGAGCAGCTCCAGCCCGTCGATGCGCTTGTGGCGGCCGGGCAGGACCCGGCTGGAGTACACGTGGCGCATCAGCGCCCGGTGCAGGATGTCGTTGACCAGCGTGGACTTGCCCGAGCCCGACACGCCCGTCACCGCGACGAACGTGCCCATCGGGAACTTCACGTCGACGTTGCGCAGGTTGTGCTCGGTCGCGCCGCGCACGACCAGCTGGCGACCGCGCGCGACCTTGCGGCGCTTCTCCGGCACGGCGATCTCGCTGCGGCCCGCGAGATAGGCCCCGGTGAGCGACCGCTGGACCTTCTTGAGGTCCTTGAGCGACCCGGAGTGCACGATCTCCCCGCCGTGCTCCCCCGCGCCCGGACCGATGTCGACGACGTGGTCGGCGGCCTCCATCGTCGCCCGGTCGTGCTCGACCACGATCACCGTGTTGCCGAGGTCGCGCAGCCGCAGCAGCGTCTCGATCAGCCGCTCGTTGTCGCGCTGGTGCAGTCCGATCGAGGGCTCGTCCAGCACGTAGAGGCAGCCCACGAGCCCTGAGCCGATCTGCGTCGCCAGCCGGATGCGCTGCGCCTCGCCGCCGGCGAGCGTCCCCGACGCCCGGTCGAGCGTGAGGTAGTCCAGCCCGACGTCGAGCAGGAACTGCAGCCGGGCGCTGATCTCGCGCAGCACGCGCTCACCGATGAGGCGGTCGCGGTCGCTGAGCTCGAGGTTCGCGAGGAACGTCGCGGACTCCGAGATCTGCAGCGCCGAGACCTCGGCGATCGACTTGCGGCCGACGGTCACACCCAGCGGCAGGGGCCGCAGGCGGGCGCCCTCGCACGTGGTGCAGGGCACCTCGCGCATGAACTCCTCGACCTTCTCCCGGACGTACTCGGAGTCGGTCTCGCCGTGGCGGCGCTTCAGGAGCGGGATCACGCCCTCGTACGTCGCCTGGTAGGTGCGCACGCGGCCGTAGCGGTTGGTGAACCTGACCGTGACCTTCTGGTCGCCGAGGCCGTACAGCAGCGCGCGCCGCTGCTCGGGCCTGATGCGGCTCCACGGCGTCGCCGTCGTGAACCCCAGCTCCTCCGCGACGGCTTTGAGCAGGTTCTCCCAGTACGCCGAGTGGCCGCCGGTCGACAGCGGGACGAGCACGCCGGAGTCGATCGAGGCGTCCTGGTCGGCGATCACCAGGTCGGGGTCGACCTCCAAGCGGACGCCGAGGCCGTCGCAGGTCTCGCAGGCGCCGTAGGGGGTGTTGAACGAGAAGCTGCGCGGCTCCAGCGCCTCGAAGCTGAGGTTGTCGTAGGGGCACGCGAGGTGCTCGGAGAACACGATCGACTCCGGCTCGCCCCCGCCCTCGCCCGGGACGGTCTCGATCGCGGCGATCCCCTCGCCGAGTGACAGCGCGGTCTCGACGGAATCCGCCAGGCGGCGCCGCATCCCGGGCTTGGCGACCAGCCGGTCCACGACCACCTCGATCGTGTGCTGCTCGTAGCGGGCGAGGTCCGGCGGGTCGGCCGTGAGCTCGATGATCAACGGGTCCTTCGTGCCGCTGGTGATCCGGGCGCGCGCGTAGCCGCGGCTGGCCAGGTCCTTCAGCAGCGTCTTGTAGTTGCCCTTCTTGCCGCGCACGACCGGGGCGAGGACGAGGAACCGGGTGCCCTCCGGCAGCGCCTCGACCTGGTCGGTGATCTGCTCTGCGCTCTGGCGGGCGATCACGCGACCGCACGCCGGGCAGTGCGGCACGCCGATGCGCGCGAACAGCAGACGCAGGTAGTCGTAGACCTCGGTGATCGTCCCAACCGTCGACCGCGGATTCTTCGACGTGGATTTCTGGTCGATGGAGATCGCCGGCGACAACCCCTCGATGAAGTCCACGTCGGGCTTGTCCATCTGCCCCAGGAACTGCCGCGCATAGGCGGACAGCGACTCCACGTACCGCCGCTGGCCCTCCGCGTAGATGGTGTCGAAGGCCAGGCTCGACTTTCCAGATCCTGACAGGCCGGTGAAGACCACCAGCGCGTCGCGCGGGATCTCGAGGTCGATGTTCTTGAGGTTGTGCTCGCGCGCGCCGCTGACGTGCAGGACGCCCGACTGCCGCTCGGGTGCCACCAGCGGCGAGTCTATCCAGGGGGTGCGACAGCTCCCGGGCGAGGCTGGGGGCCGATCCTTCCTAGACTTACCGCCATGACGCGTGATGCCGACCGCCAGCTTCGCTACGACGGCCACGTGGAGCCCGGCGGGCCCTCGATCGCGCGGCAGGTGGTGCTGCCCGGTGGTGCCGAGGTCGAGGTCCGCAAGCTCTCCGTCGGTCCGATGGACAACAACGCCTACCTGCTCACCGACCTCTCGACGGGCGAGGCGCTCCTGATCGACGCCGCGAACGACGCCGATCGCCTCCTGGCGATGATCGGCGAGCGCAAGCTCGTCGGAATCCTCACGACCCACGGCCACGCCGACCACTGGCAGGCCCTCGCCCCGGTCGTCGGAGAGACCGGCGCGCCCACCCTCCACCACCCCGCCGACGCCGCGATGATCCCCGTCCCCGCCACCACGCCGGCCGAGGACGGCGCCACGATCACCTTCGGCGGCGCCGAGGTCACCCTCATCCACAACCCCGGCCACACCCCCGGCTCGGTCTCCGCCCTCCTCGGCGGCACCCACCTCTTCACCGGCGACACCCTCTTCCCCGGCGGACCCGGCAACACCGAGGGCGACCCCCAGCGCTTCGCCGAGATCATGCGCTCCCTCGACGAGCGCCTCCTCACGCTGCCCGACGAGACCTGGGTCTACCCCGGCCACGGCGACGACACCACGGTGGGCCGCGAGCGCCCGCAGGCCGAGGAATGGCGCGCGCGCGGCTGGTAGGTCGCCCGTCCCAGCTGGTCTGGGTGGCGGCGGTGCTGCTGGCCGCCGCGCCTGCGACGGCCCAGCCGCAGGCGCCGCGGCAGGATTCGGCGTTCGTCGCGATCGGGATGCCGTTCACGGGGCCGTACGACGCCCATGACTTCGCCGATCCCCCGACCCACCATCCCGAGGCGGATTGGGCCGACTGGATGAGCGACCTCATCGCTCCCGATGCGGCCGTCTACGCCGAGTTCGGGCCGGCTTCCGGCGAGATCGATCTCCTGGTCACACGAGCGGTCCCCTTCGCCTCGTGCGCCGACGGCGTGGACGGCGAGCCCGGCCTCGTGACGGTCGAGGTCTCCGTGGACGGCGTGGTCATGGGCAGCGTCGAACCGGTGATCATCACCGACATCCCGCCGGAGCTCGTCGGCGACGCCCCCGTGGCGATCGACAACGGTGCCTACCTGGGCCGCACCCCCGCCAGCGGTGTCACGTCGTCCACCTGCGGCGAGGCCGACTTCCTCCCGCACGTCCACCTCAACGTCATCCCCGGCGCGACGCACGCCTGCTACCGCACGGACAACCAGCTGCCCGGCGTGCAACGCGGCGACGTCATCGGCGTCTTCGGCGACGCCTACGCGACCGCGCGCCGCCAGCCGTGCGAGGCGTTGCCCGACCGGGGCCCCGTCACGAGCGGCCGCCTGGCCGGGCCCACCAGGGAGGAGACCGCGGCGGCGATCGCCGCGGCCGGCTTCCCGGCCGAGCGCGGCTGGCACGAGGTCGTCGTCGTCGACCGCGAGCTCGGATTGCCCCTCGCGCTTGCGGCCGGCGCGCGGCAGGCGGGGGGACCCGTGCTGCTCGTCCCCCGCGACGCCGCGGCGATCTCACCCGCGGTGACGGACGTGGTCGAGGCGCTGGACCCCGACTTCGTGACCGGCCTGGGCGTCCCCCTCGAGGTGGCGGAGGCCGTCGCCGACGGGCGCGAGCTCGGCGGGCTGTTCGGCAGCGGCCTGAGCGCGTACGACTTCGCCGCGATCCTCGTCACCGACTACGGCGAGCCCGCGCCCACCGTGTACCTGTCGGAGACCCAGAGGCTGGCGGACGGGTTGGCCGGAGGCCCGCTGGACGGTCCGATCGCACTGGTGCCGGCCGACGGGCCGGTGCCCCAGGTGATGCTGGACGCCATCGCGGCCTACGACCCTGCCGAGGTCGTCGCGCTGGGGGGATCCGGAGCGATCAGCGACGCGGTCCTGCAGCAGGCCGCAGGCGGCCGGCCGACCCGCCGCGTCGCCGGGGCCACCCGGTTCGAGACCGCCGCCGCCATCGCCCGCGAGGGCTTCGTCACCGCGGGCACCGTGCTCCTCTCGCGCGCGGACATCGCTCCCGACGCGGTCGTCGCCGGCACCCTGGGACAGCCGATCCTGCTCGTCGAGAGCTGTCGCGGGGACGGCAGCGTCCCGCCGATCCACCCCGCCACGGCGGGCGAGCTGCAACGGCTGCAGCCTGACCGGGTCGTCGCGCTCGGCGGCACCGCCGCGGTCTGCGACGAGGTCCTCGCGGCCGCGGCCGCGTTCGCCCGCTGAGCCTGCACGATGGCAAGGTTGGGTGCATGAGCGATCCCAAGGAAGTTCTGGTCCGCTACCTCCAGCGGAGCCGCGAGGCCGTCGTGTGGAAGCTGGAGGGGCTCTCGGAGTACGACGTCAGACGGCCGCTCACGCCGACCGGCACGAACCTGCTGGGGCTGGTCAAGCACCTCGCCAGCGTCGAGCTGGGGTACTTCGGCGACACGTTCGGGCGTCCGCACGGCATCGACCTGCCGTGGCACGCGGAGGATGCGGATCCCAACGCCGACCTTTGGGCGACCGCCGACGAGAGCCGGGAGGACATCCTGGGGCTGTACCAACGCGCCTGGGCGCACGCCGACGGCACGTTCGCGTCGCTCGACCTCGACAGCTCCGGCGAGGTGCCGTGGTGGCCGCCGGAAGGCCGCCAGGTCACGCTGCACACGATCCTCGTGCACATGATCGCCGAGACCAACCGGCACGCGGGCCACGCCGACATCCTCCGCGAGACCATCGACGGCTCTGCCGGGTTACGACTCGACGTCTCCAACCTTCCCGACGCCGGCTACGACTGGGCCGCGCACCACGGCGAGGTCGAGGAGGCCGCCCGCGCCGCAGGCTCTCCGGGAGACTGATGCCGCTCTCAGCGGGTTCTCAGTCACGGGGGGCAGCATCGCCCGCCATGAGAACGTTTGAAGGGCGTCCGCTTCCGCACCCCGACGAGGCGGTCTTCGACCAGGGGTTGGCATTCGACCTGGGGACGCTGCTGTCTCGGCGCCGGGCGCTGCGGATGTTCGGGATCGGGGGTGGCGGGCTGCTGCTCGCCGCCTGCGCCCCCGGCGCGTCCACGCCCACGGCGGCGCCGACGGCCGCGACCGGCACGACCGGCACGACCGGCACGACCAGCGCGACGGGCACCACCGGGGGCGTGGCGGCGGCCGACTGCTCGACGGTGATCCCGCAGGAGACCGCTGGGCCCTACCCCGGCGACGGCTCCAACGGGCCCGACGTGCTGAGCCAGTCGGGCGTCGTGCGCTCCGACATCCGCTCGAGCTTCGGCGAGCTCTCCGGGACGGCCGACGGCGTGCCGCTGGCGATCGACCTGGCGCTCCTCGACGTCGACAACGGCTGTGTGCCCTACGCGGGTGCCGCCGTCTACCTGTGGCAGTGCGACCGGGAAGGCCGCTACTCGCTGTACTCCGAGGGCGCGACGGAGCAGAACTACCTCCGCGGCTTGCAGGAGGCCGACGCCGACGGGGTGGTGCGCTTCACCTCGACCTTCCCGGCGTGCTACTCCGGGCGCTGGCCGCACCTGCACTTCGAGGTGTTCCCGACGCTGGGTGAGGCCACCGACGTGGCGAACGTGATCGCGACCTCGCAGGTCGCGATCCCCGCCGACGCCTGCAGCCAGGTCTACGGGCAGGCCGGGTACGACGGCAGCGTCGCGACCTTCGCCCAGGTCAGCCTCGAGACCGACAACGTCTTCAGCGACGACGCCGGCGCCAGCCAGCTGGGCACGGTCACCGGCAGCTACCCCGACGGCTTCGCGATCCGCCTCGACGTCGCGGTCAGCCCGTCGACGACTCCCGTGCCCGCGGGTGCCCCGCCCGGCGGCCCCGGCGGCCCGCCTCCCGGCGGAGGATGAGCGCCGCCAGGTCGGGACGCGCGAACGGCTCTTCACGCTGCCGGACGGCGCGTGGGTGTACCCGGGCCACGGCGGCGACAGGACCCTGGGTCGCGAGCGGCCATCGGTCGAGGAGTGGCGAGCGCGTCGCTGGTAGCAGGAAGCGCCTTGCGGAGCTGCTGACGCTTGCGCTCGCGGGGCGCTACAGCGTCCGCGCTCAGCTGCCGTTCGCACTCAGCGACGACAGCGAGCCCGAGCCCGACATCGCGGTCACGGACCGGACGTCACCGGAGGCCCACCCCTCGTCGGCTCATCTGATCGTCGAGGTGGCCGAGACCAGCCTGAACCTCGACCTGGTCCACAAGACCCCGAGGTACGCCAGCGCGGGCGTCGCGGAGTACTGGGTCGTCGACCTGCCCGCCCAACAGGTCGTGGTCCATCAAGACCCAACCCCCGGCGCGTATCGGCAGATCCGCCGCGTGGGCCGGGATTCAACGCTCACGGCGCTCGGCGTCAGCGTGCGGCTGTCCGACTTCCTGCCAGAGATCTGAAGTCGATCCCCGGGCGGCAATGGCCGTTGACATCTTCCGGCGGCCCACCGAGGCTTCTGGCGCAGTGACGGTTGTCGCCAGCGTCGAAGGCTTCGACTGATGCTGGGGCTGTCGCCGATCATCCCGCGCTGGGAGTGGCGGACGTTCGGGGCGATGTTCGGCGCGGCGGAGGGGGTGCTGGCCGGCCTGACACCGACCGGCGTCCAGGAGAGCGACGAGCTCTACCTGCTGTCGGAGGACGCTGACAACGTCAAGATCCGAGCCGAGCTCATCGACATCAAGGTTCTTCGCGAGACCGATCGCGATGGCCTGCAACGGTGGGAACCCGTCCTCAAGGCGAGCTTCCCGCTCGGCGTCGCCGATGTGACGGCCGTCTTCGAGGCGCTTCACCAACCCCTCCCGAGCCTGTCCCGCACCGCCTACGAGCTGACCGAGTTTCTCGGCGAGCTCGTCGAGCCCAGCGGAACGATCCTCGTCGTGTCCGTCCACAAGCGACGCGTCCGCTACACGATCAACGACTGCACCGGCGAGCTGACCGACCTCGACGTCGATGGCCACCGCACCCGCACGCTGGCCGTTGAGTCCGAGGATCGCGCCGCGCTGACGGCCGCGGTCACGGCACTGGGACTGGGGGATCGCGTGAACACGAGCGTGCCTCGCGGGTTGACCAACTTCATCGACGGACCCCTTCGCTACGCGGTGATCGACGTGGGCACGAACTCGGTCAAGTTCCACGTCGGCGAGCAGGCCAGCGACGGAACATGGCGGCCGGTCGTCGATCGGGCAGAGACGACCAGACTCGGCGAGGGGCTGGCCGAGTCGGGAACGATCTCGCCGGCCGCGGTCGAGCGAACGGCGACGGCGATCGCCGGCATGGTCGAGGAGGCAGCGGCGCATCACGCCCGAGCGGTCGTCGCGGTGGGAACGGCCTGGCTGCGCACGGCCAGCAATCGGGACGAGGTCGTGGCCGCGATCGAGGCGGCGACCGGCGTCACCGTCAACACCGTCTCGGGGGAGGAAGAGAGCCGGCTCGCATTTGTCGCCGTCCGAGCGGACCTCAGGTTGGGCGACGGCGCCCTCGTGGTCTTCGACACGGGGGGAGGAAGCACCCAGTTCACCTTCGGTCGTGGCGCCGAGGTCGAGGATCGCTTCAGCGTCGATGTCGGCGCCGTGCGTTACACCGAGCGCTTCGGGCTCGACTCGGCCGTGTCGACCGACACCCTCCAGGCGGTCCTCGACGCGATCGCGGCCGACCTGCATCGCCTCGAGGGCAGACCGGCGCCCGAGGCCCTGGTTGCGATGGGGGGTGCGGTCACGAACATCACGGCGGTGAAGCTCGGCCTCCACCCTTACGACCCAGACGCCGTCCACGGGACGGTCCTCGAGCGTGCGGACATCGACGGGCAGATCGAGCAGTATCGGTCGCGCGACGCAGACGCCCGCCGCACGATCGTCGGGCTCCAGCCCCGGCGCGCCGACGTGATCCTCGCCGGGGCGTGCATCGTGCGCACGGTCATGGACATGCTCGGGCAGGACAGGGTGACGGTGAGCGACCGCGGCCTGCGACACGGGCTGCTGATCGAGCGCTTCGGGTCGGATGCGCAACCGTCCGCCGATGAGTCCTGACGCTGAGGATCGTCTGACGGGCGAGCACACAACCACCACTGGAGCGCGACGATGACTGAGGCAAAGACCGACACGCTGGATGCGCCCGGCGCTGTGCTGACCTACGACGTCCGGCCCAGCGACACCAGCACGCAGCCCGTGCTCATGCTGATCGGGTCGCCGATGGGGGCGGCTGGGTTCGCCAGCCTGGCTTCGTACTTCCCCGACCGGACGATCGTGACCTACGACCCGCGCGGCGTGGAGCGCAGCCGCAAGAGCGACGCCACGTCGGAATCGACGCCCGAGCAACACGCCGATGACCTGCATCGCGTGATCGCTGCGGTGGGCGCCGCGCCGGTGGACCTGTTCGCCACCAGCGCCGGAGCCGTCAACGCGCTCGCGCTGGTGGCGCGTCACCCGGAGGACGTGCGGACGCTGGTCGCGCACGAACCGCCGGTCACGCAGCTCGTCGCCGACCGCGAGACGGCGCTGGCCGCGTGCCGGGAGATCCACGAGACCTACCAGCGCGACGGCTTCGGACCCGGGATGGCGAAGTTCATCACCCTCGTGATGCACAAGGGGCCGATCCCTGCCGGCCTGCTCGACGGACCGGTGGACCCGGCCATGTTCGGGCTCCCGACCGAGGACGACGGCTCCCGCGACGACCCGCTGTTGCACCAGAACATGATCTCGTCGAACCACTACCAGCCCGACTTCGACGCCCTCCGCAGCGCGTCGACGCGGATCGTGGTGGGCGTCGGCGTCGAGTCCGACGGCGAGCTGGCGTGCCGCGGCGCACTCGCTGCGGCCGAGCGGCTCGGCATCGACCCCCGTGACGTTCCCCAGCGGCCACGCCGGCTTCCTGGGCGGCGAGTACGGCCAGACCGGCGAGCCCGAGGCCTTCGCCAAGACCCTCCGCGAGGTCCTCGAAACCCAGGCCTGACGACGCCTACGGGCCGAAGAAGCGACGCCGCGGACAGGCGCTGCTCAGCCCCCGGCGCGACGCACGGGGGCGACCGTCTGGACCGGGTCGGTACCGAGGAAGTCGATGAGGACGCGGTTGACCGCTGCGGGCTTCTCCTGGGGCAGGAAGTGACTGGTGCCGGGGATGATGGCGAGCTCGCTGTTGGGGATCGCGCGGTAGAGCTCGATGGTGTGCTCCAGCGTGATGATGTCGTCGTCGGCGGCCAGCACCAGGGTGCGGTTGGGGATCACCGCCACGTCGGAGGCCTGCAGGTCCGGCTCGCGGGCGCTCATGGCGAAGATCTTGCGCACCATCTCGGGGAAGTGCGCCTCGCCGTCCGGCGACACCTCGCCGTAGGCCGCGCCCAGGAACGCCACGACCGCGTCGACGTCGGGTTCCTGATCGGCGCCGAGCTCGGCGGTGTGGTCGAAGCCCCCGCTGATCATCACCAGGCGGTCGACCAGGTCCGGCCGGCGCAGCGCGGTGAAGAGCGCCGTGGTCGCACCGACGCTGTGGCCGACGACGTGGGCCCGCCCGCCCACGACCGCCTCGATGAACTCGATGGTGTCGCCCGAGAGCGCGTCGTAGGTCAGGGGACCCTCGACATCGGCGGTGTGGCCGTGGCCGCGCAGGTCGATCGCGTAGACGCGGAAGTGCTCCGCGAGTGCAGGGACGTTGGCGGCGAAGAACCGGGCGTCGACGACGCCGCCGTGGATGAGCACGAGCGGCGCTCCGGACCCCTGCTCGTCGTACCAGAGCCGGACGTTGGAGAGCTGCACGTGGTCGGCCATGGCGGGGACGCTAGCCTGCTGCAGCGTGCCGCTCCGAGACCCGCCGCCGGCCGGCGCGGCGCTGGCGACCGCGGTGACTCCCGACCCGGGGGATGCCTCCGCCGCCCTGATGCACCCCCTGCACCCGCACGTCGTGGTGCTGTTCGGCGCCACGGGCGACCTCGCGCGCCGCAAGCTCATCCCCGGGCTGCTGCACCTCGCCCAGGCCGGCCTGCTGCCCGAGTTCCGCGTGGTCGCCACATCGCTGGAGGGCTTCGACGACGAGGGCTTCCGCCAGCTGGCGCGCGGCGCTTGCGACGAATTCTGCCGCCGCCCGATCGCGCCCGCCGAGTGGGGCGCGTTCGCGGCCAACGTGCGCTACGTCCCGCAGGGCGCCGGCCCGGAGGGCCTCGCGGAGGTCGTGACCAGGGCCGAGGCCGAGCTCGGTGGCACTCCCCGGCGGCTGCACTACCTCAGCGTGCCACCCAACGCCGCCCGTGCGGTCGTCGCCACCCTGCGCGAGGCTGGCCTGGTCGACCGCGCCCGCATCATCATGGAGAAGCCGTTCGGCACCGATCTGCCCAGCGCCAAGGCGCTCAACGCCGTCCTGCACGCCACCTTCGCCGAGGAGCAGATCTTTCGGATCGACCACTTCCTGGGCAAGGAGGCCGCGCAGAACATCCTCGCGTTCCGTTTCGCCAACGGCCTGTTCGAGCCGATCTGGAACCGTACCCACATCGACCAGGTGCAGATCGACGTGCCAGAGACCCTGGGTCTGGACCAGCGTGTGGGGTTCTACGAGCAGACCGGCGCGTACCGCGACATGGTCGTCACCCACCTCTTCCAGGTGCTGGCCTTCGTGGCCATGGAGCCGCCGACCGCGCTGGAGCCGGGCGCGATCAGCGAGGAGAAGAACAAGGTCTTCCGGTCCCTCGTCCCGCTGGAACCGGCCAACGTGGTGCGTGGCCAGTACACCGGCTACCGCGACACCGAGGACGTCAGCCCGGACTCCGACACCGAGACCTTCATCGCACTGCGCTGCGAAATCGACAACTGGCGCTGGGCCGGGGTGCCGTTTTACCTGCGCACCGGCAAGCGCCTGGCCGAAGGCGCCCGCATCATCTCCATCGCGTTCCGCGAGCCGCCCAAGAGCATGTTCCCGACCGGCTCCGGCATCGGGGCCCAGGGCCCGGACCACCTGACGTTCGACCTCTCCGACATGCCCAAGCTCTCGCTGTCGTTCTACGGCAAACGCCCCGGGCCGGGCATGCGCCTGGACAAGCTCAGCCTGCAGTTCTCCCTGCACGAGACCGGCCACGCCGAGGACGTCCTCGAGGCCTACGAGCGCCTCATCCACGACGCGATGAGCGGCGACCGCACGCTCTTCACCACCTCCGAGGGCATCGAGCGCCTCTGGGAGGTCTCCACACGCCTGCTCGAGCACCCACCCCCGGTGCGCTCCTACCCGCAGGGCTCCTGGGGACCCAACGCGATCCACCAGCTCATCGCCCCGCACGCCTGGCGCCTGCCCTTCGAGCGGGTCTGGCGCAGCGCCTAGGAGTCAGCCCGCGGCCACCGCGGCTGAGAGCTGGGCGTCGCTGACGAGGTCGGTGCCGCCGAAGGCGTGGACCGGGCCGGGGGCGCCCGCGAGGTAGGCCATCACGGCGTCGGAGACGCCGGCGGGCGGAGTCTCGACACCGAGCTGGGGCGCGTCGTGGACCGCCGAGACGACGGCGGCGGTCAGGGCGGTCTGCCAGCCGTTCGGCGCGCGGACGTTGACGAACACCGTGCCGCCGGCTCCGAGCCCGCGGGCCTGCCACAGCTGCTGTGCGATCGCCGCCGAGGTAGCGGTGCGCTCCGCGCCCGCCACCCGGGAGCGGGTCGCGACCGGGAGGGCCTGGTAGGTGGCCTCGTCGATCGCAGCCGGGCCGCCCAGGACGACCGCCGTCTGGATGCCGCGGGTCTGGATGAGCTCGGCGGTCGCGGTGTTCACCTGGTTCGACGGGGTGAGCAGGATCGGGACGCCGGAGGCCGCGGCGAACGCACCGCCGGTGATCGCGTCGGCGAACTCGTCCCCGCGGGCGACCATCACGGTGGTGCCCGGGTGCTCGGACAGCACGGTGCCGGCGATCAGCGCGGCGGTGTGCTCGCGGCCGCTCCCGGCGTAGCGGCACCCGTCCGGGAACGGCGCCGCGCAGGGCTGGTTCCCGGCCGCCGCGCGCGCCTCGACGGCCGCCTGCTCCGAGACCGCGGCCACGCCGCCCAGCGTCAGGACCAGGCCGCCCCCGCCCGTGACGCGGGCGATCTCCGCCCCGACCCGCGGGTCCAGGCCACCGGAGCCCGCCGTCAGCAGGATCGGGCCTTCGGAGCCGGCCAGCGCTGCACCCGCCAGGGCGTCGGGGAACCGGTCCGCGGTCGCCAGCACGACCCGGTCCGCCGCGCCGTCGGCGAACAGCGCCCGCGAGGTCGCGATCGCCTGCGCCACCGGGTCCGCCGCCCCACCGCCGTCCAGCCGCCCGCCGTCCACCAGGTCACCGCCGGGCACCAGCGGCGGCGTCACCGGGCCGCCGCCGCCCTCCGCCGGCGCCGGGCCCCAGTCGGTCGAGAAGGCGCCACCGGGCAGGACCTGCTCGATGCTGGCCTGCAGCTCGTCGCAGGTCGCATCGCCGAACCCGGAGATGCGGAAGATGCCGAGCTGCGTCGAGACGCCCAGGTCGTCGACCTCGACCTCCCGGAACAGGGCGGCCGTTCCGTCCGGTGACCAGGTGAAGTCCTCGACCAGCGTGTCGACGCCCAGCGGCTGCAGGTCGCACTCGTGCGTGGGCAGCGCGGGCGGGGGCGCGTCCAGCGTGTGCGTGCGGATCAGCGTGCGGAACGTGAAGTCGGTCTGGTCGAGGAGCTGCCCGCCGTCGCTGATCAGCCGGGTGCCGTCGCGGGTGATCTCGGGGTCGTAGACCGTCGGGCAGTAGAAGAAGTCCGGGCAGTCCTGGAACCACGGCTCGGTGGTGTCGGCGAACGGGTGCCACAGCTCGGCGACGCCGACGCGGTCGAACACCAGGTCCTGGTTCCCGTACCACGACGGCTGGTTCGCGTCGTCCTGGAGGAACCCGACGGGCCCGCTGCCGTCGGTGCGCTCGACCTCGGAGAAGTAGCAGATCAGCCCGCTGCCGTCGCCGCAGAAAGCGAACGCGGTGTAGGCCAGCAGGGTCCCGTCCCGCGAGAGGTCGAACGCGCCGAGCTCCTCGGCCTCGGTCGCGACCGTGAACTCGCCGAGCAGGTTGCCGTCGCGATCCAGTCGCCGCACGGTCGAGCCGTCCGACATGCCGACCACGATCGTTCCGGCGTCGTCCTGCGCGACCGCCTCGTAGAACAGGGCGTCGGTCCCGTCGGTCGTCACGGCCCGCGCGGCCGCCGGGTCGTCCGCGGGCATCACCCACACGTTGGCGTCGCGCAGGAACACCACACTGCCGGCCCCGCCCTGCGCCGCCGCGGGCGCCGCCGCGAGCACGGGCATCAGGAGGATGATCGCCACCGCCAGCTTCGCCGCCACCGTTCACTCCCCGCTCGTTTCCCGTTTCTGACCAAGACGTTACATCACGCCGCTCAGCGGTACGCGGCCGCCTGGATGCCGTAGAGCTCGGCGTACTGGCCACCACGGGCGAGGAGCTCGTCGTGGCTGCCGACCTGAGCGACGCGGGCACCGTCGAGCACCACGATGAGGTCGGCCATCCGCACGGTGCTGAAGCGGTGTGAGACCAGGACCGTGATCCGCCCGGACGCGGAGGCCTGGCGGGCGCCCGCGGCGAAGCGCTCGAAGAGCGCGTGCTCGGTCTCGGCGTCGAGGGCGGCGGTCGGCTCGTCGAGCACCAACAGCAGCACGTCGTCGCGCAGCAGCCCGCGGGCCAGGGCGAGCTTCTGCCACTGCCCGAAGCTGACCTCGACGCCCTCGGGCCACGCGGCGCCCAGCTGCGTCGCCAACCCGGCCGGGAACCCCGCGACCACGTCCTCGGCGCCGGCCCGCGCGACGGCCCCCACGATCGCAGGCTCGTCGTCCAGGCGCGGCAGGTCGCCCAGGCCGACGGTCTGGCGCGCGAGCAGCTCGAAGCGCATGAAGTCCTGGAAGGCACCTGCCAGCCGCCCCCGCCACGCGTGGGCGTCGACGCGGCCGAGCTCCACGCCGTCGACCAGGATCCGGCCCTTGGTCGGCTCGTAGAGCTTGCACAGCAGCTTGACCAGGGTCGACTTCCCTGCGCCGTTCTCGCCGACGATGGCGACCACCGCGCCGGCGGGCAGGGTCAGGTCCACGTCGCGCAGCACCTCACGCGTCGTGCCTGGGTAGGCGAAGGACACGCCCTCGAGCGCGATGCCCTGCCTGAGCCGCTCGGGGACCGCCTGGTCCGCGCCCGCCACCAGCGCGGCGGCGTAGTCCTCCAGCCACGCCAGGCGCCTGGACCCGTCCATCCAGATCCCGCGCAGGAACCCGATCTCGCCGACCGTGGCCCCGACGTACGCCGACAGGCGCGACCCCGCCGCGAGCACCAGCAGCACCTGGCCGGCCGGTGCCTGCAGGCCCTGCGCGACGAACACCACCGCACCGACGTAGCCGGCGGCGAACACCGCCCACGCCAGCGCGTGCCACACCGCGGAGCCCTTCCGCGCGCCGGCGACCGGCTCGTACCAGCGCTCCCAGGCTTCCCGCCGGCGCCCCGCCAGCTGCGGGCCGATGCCGGTGACCCGGACCTCCTTGCCCGGCGGCGCGGTCGTGGCGGTCGAGAACAGGTGCGCGGCCAGGCGCTCCGTCGGTGCGCCGCGCTCCCGCGCCGCCTGCTCCACCGCGGGACGCCACAGCGAGCTCGCCACCGTCGGGAGCGCGAACACGGCGAGCAGCGCCAGCGCCGGGTGGACCGACACCAACAGCACGACCGTGACCGCCAGCCGCAGGATCCAGCCGCAGGTCGAGAACAGCGACAGGTAGAGGTGGTCCAGCACGAAGACCTGGTTGCGCAGCACCGACAGCCGGTCCAGCAGCTCCGGCCGCTCGTGATGGGCGATCGTGGCGATCGAGGCCTGCAGCGACGCGACGTGCCCCTCCAGCGCGATCGTCACGCGGTCGCGGAAGCGGCGCTGCACCCGCGTCGACATGGTCGCGAGGAACCACGTCGCCACCGCGGACAGCGCGATGCCGATGGCCGCGACCCTCACCAGGACCGCACGTCCCTCGATGACGCCCTGGCCCAGCAACGCCAGCCAGACCGCGATGAGCGCGTCCGGCACCGCCGAGAGCAGCGCGATGAGGAACGCCGACAAGATCAGGCGCGGCTCGTGGCGGTGGCCCAGCACCACCAGCCGCCACATGGACGGCAGCGCCTTGGGCAGGTCCTCTTCGGCCCGTTCAGGCGAGGACATCGTGGACCATGTCCTCCTCGCCTTCCTCGGCGCCGCCGATCAGGAACCGCCGCGCCTGGAGGTCGAACATCCGGCGGTAGCGGCCGTCCAGCGCCATGAGCTCGGCGTGCGACCCCAGCTCCACGACGCGGCCGGCCTCCAGCACCGCGATGCGGTCCGCGTGGCGCACCGTCGAGAAGCGGTGGGAGATGAGGATCGTCGTGCACGCTCGCGTCGCCGCCAGCAGGCGGTCGAAGATCTCGGCCTCTCCGCGCACGTCCAGCTGCGCCGTGGGCTCGTCCAGCAGCACCACGCCGGCGCCCTGGTGCACGGCGCACAGCGCCCGGGCCAGGGCGATGCGCTGCCACTGGCCGCCGGAGAGGTCGGTGCCGCCCTCGTACCCCTTCGCGAGCACCGTGTCGAGGCCGGCCAGGTCGTCCGCCCCGGCCTCGCGCAGCGCGTCCAGCACGTCGTCGTCCGACGCGCCGCCCGGCACGTCGACGTTCTCCCGCAGCGTCAGCTCGAAGCGGACGAAGTCCTGGAAGACCGCGGTGAGGCGGCGGCGCCAGGCCTGGACGTCGAGCTCGCGCAGGTCGACGCCGTCGACCTCGATCGCGCCGGACTGCGGGTCGTAGAGGCGGCAGAGCAGCTTGGCCAGCGTGGTCTTGCCGGCACCGTTGGCGCCGACGATCGCCAGCGACGTGCCGGCGGGGATCTCCAGGTCGAAGCCCTCGAGCACCGGTGCTGCGACCATGCCCGGGTAGGCGAACGTGACGTCGCGGAAGCGCAGGCCGCGGCGGGGCAGGCCCTCCGCGTCGCCCGACCCGGCGCGCAGCGCGCCGGCCGGTGCCATCGCGACGTCGAGGCGCCGCACCGCGGCCACGGGCGCGGCCGCCCCGTCCAGCGCCCAGTTCAGCCCGCCGAAGGCGATGGCCGACGTCCCGACGGCCGAGAACGCGTACACCGTCACGCCGCCCAGGTCCAGGCGGCCCGCGTTCACCGCGCCCGCCAGGGAGGCGAAGACGACGACGTTGGCAGCGCCGACCAGCAGCACGCTGACCAGCACAGACCGCTCGCGCAGCCGGGTCGCCTCGTACTGCAGCGTGTGCAGCCGCTGGCGACGGGCGAGGAAGCGGTCCAGGGTCCAACCCGCGAGGCCGAAGAGCCGCAGCTCCTTGGCGGCGGGCGGGTCGACGGCCATGCGGTAGGCGTAGTCCGCGTCGCGCTGGGCGGCTTTGACCTCGGCGGTACCGCGGTCCTTCCAGACGCCGCTCTCCTTGAGCAGCCAGTGGGTGGACAGCCACGCGCCCGCCAGCACCAGCGGCGCCCACCACGCGTAGCCGAAGAGCACGGCGGCCGACGCCAGCCCCGTGAGCATCTGCACCAGCCCGTCGGCGACGAAGCCGAGGCTGAACGACAGCGGCGGTCCCGTCATGCCCAGGTCGAAGTCGCGCGCCACGGTGAGGTCCGCGGCCAGGTCCGGGTCCTCCAGGTGGCCGATGCCGGGCGGCGCCACACACGCGTCCGTGAGCCGGTCGTACAGCCACGCCGCGGTGCGGTCACCCAGGTTGGCGCTCACCGCGGTCGCGATGGGCCCCAGCACCAGCATGGCGACGAACAGCACGCCCATGACCGCGAGCGGGGTCTCGAGGGGCGCGCCGTTCTCGACGGCGCCGACCAGCACGCCCATCGCCACGCCGAACGCCGCGGGCAGCAGGCCGCGCAGCACCAGCAGCCCGTACCAGACCGCCGCCAGCCCGCGGTCGGCCTGTGGCAGCGCGGTGAAGAGCTGCCACTCGTTGCGGGCGCGCAGACGGTCGAGCATGAGGTCGCTCAGTCTGCCGCGCGCGCCGGGAGCACCCGGCCCGTGACCTCCCCCAGGCTCAGCGGGGACCCGTCCGCAGCCGGCGCGGTGGCCGCGATCGTCACGACGTCGCCGTCCTCGAGGAACGTCCGCGCCGTGCCGTCAGCCAGGAGCAGCGGGCGGCCCCCGTCCTCGCTGAGCTCGATCAGCGAGCCGCGCTCGTCGCGCCGCGGCCCCGACACGGTGCCCGAGCCCAGCAGGTCACCCGTGCGCAACCGCGCGCCGTTGGCGGTCAGGTGGGCCAGCTGCTGCGCGCCGGTCCAGTACATCGTCGCGAACGGCGGGCGGGACACGACCTCGCCGTTGATCCCCACCGCCAGCTCCAGGTCCAGCCCCCAAGGCCGGGAGCCGCGCAGGTGGGGCAGCGGCGGGGGGTCCTGAGGCGGCTGCGGAACCCAGGCCGCCGCCAGATCGGCAAGCGGCACGACCCACGGGCTGATGCTGGTCGCGAAGGACTTGGCCTGGTGCGGCCCCAGCGGGACCGACTCCCACGGCTGCACGTCGCGGGCGCTCCAGTCGTTGAGCAGCACGACGCCGAACACGTGGTCGGCGAAGGCGTCCACCGCGACCGACTCCGAGCGCGCGGTGGGGACTCCCACCACGAAGCCGACCTCGGCCTCGAAGTCGAGCTTGCGGGTCGGCCCGAACACCGGCCCTGCGGCCGGGTCGGGGCGGGTCTGCCCGTGGGGACGCACGACCGGCGTGCCCGACACCACCACCGTGCCGGCGCGCCCGTGGTAGCCGCTGGGGAGGTGGCGCCAGCTCGGCGCCAGCGGCTCGCCTCCGGGCCGGAAGAGGCGGCCCAGGAGCTCGGCATGGTGGAGGGACGAGTAGAAGTCGACATAGTCGGCGACCGTGAAGGGCAGGTGGAGCGTCACCTCGGCCAGCGGCAGCAGCGCCGCACGGGTGCCCGCGCCAGGCCGCTCCAGCGCCTCGGCCAGCCGCTCGCGGACCGCCCGCCAGCGTGCAGGCCCCTGCGCCAGGAACGCGTTGAGCGACGGGCGCGCGAACACCCGGTCGTCAAGCAGGCGCGCGAGGTCGAGGACCGCGTCGCCCGCGGCCAGGCCGACGCGGGGAGCCTGACCGCGCACGGAGAAGACCCCGTACCCGACCGAGGCGGTCAGGAGAGGGCCGCGGTCATCGCGCGCAGCTCGCGCTTGAGGTCGGACATCTCGTCCCGGAGGCGCGCGGCGTACTCGAACCGCAGCTCGGCGGCCGCGTCGTTCATCTCGTCGGTCAGGGTCTGGATGAGCTCGCTGCAGCTCGTCCTGCGGCATCGAGGCGACGTCGGGAGCGATCGCGCGAGCCGCCGCGCCGCCGCTTGCGCGCGGCGACGTGGACTTGTAGGGCATGCCCGCCTCCGCGGCGCGCGCCATCTGGATGATGTCGCCGACCTTCTTGCGGATCGTCTGCGGGTCGATGCCGTGCTCCTGGTTGTACTCGGGCTGGAGCTTGCGGCGGCGGTTGGTCTCGTTGATCGCGCGCTGCATCGACGGCGTGAGCTTGTCGGCGTACATCACGACCTTGCCGTTGACGTTGCGCGCGGCGCGCCCGATCGTCTGGATCAGCGAGGTCTCGGAGCGCAGGAAGCCCTCCTTGTCGGCGTCGAGGATCGACACCAGCGAGACCTCGGGCAGGTCGAGGCCCTCGCGCAGCAGGTTGATGCCGATCAGCGCGTCGAACTCGCCCAGGCGCAGCGAGCGCAGGATCTCGATGCGCTGGATGGTGTCGATCTCGGAGTGCAGGTAGCGGACCCTCAGGCCGGACTCCAGCAGGTAGTCGGTGAGGTCCTCGGACATCTTCTTGGTCAGCGTGGTGACCAGGACGCGCTCGTCGCGGTCCGCCGCGGCGCGGATCTCGGCGATCAGCTCGTCGATCTGGCCCTTGGTCGGCCGCACCTCGACCTCGGGGTCGACCAGGCCGGTCGGGCGGATGACCTGCTCGACGATCGTCGAGCACACGCGCTGCTCGAACGGGCCGGGGGTCGCCGAGACGTGCAGTGTCTGGTTGGTGCGGGCGCGGAACTCCTCGAAGCGCAGTGGGCGGTTGTCCAGTGCGCTGGGCAGGCGGAAGCCGTGCTCGACCAGGGTGGTCCTTGCGGGAGCGGTCACCCTCGTACATCCCCCCGATCTGCGGGTCGGCGACGTGCGACTCGTCGATGATCAGCAGGAAGTCCCTGGGGAAGTAGTCGATCAGCGTGTTCGGCGTCTCCCCCGGGCGCGCGGCCGTCGAGGTGGCGCGAGTAGTTCTCGATCCCGCTGCACAAGCCGATCTCGCGCATCATCTCCAGGTCGTAGGTCGTGCGCATCCGCAGCCGCTGCGCCTCCAGCAGCTTGCCCTGGCTCTCCAGCTCCGCGAGGCGCTCCACCAGCTCCGCCTCGATCGTGGTGATCGCGCGCGACAGCTCGACCGGGGAGTTGCGCGTAGTGCGAGTTCGGGAAGATGCCGATCGCTGCTGCTCGCTGACCACCTCCCCGGTCAGCGGGTCGACGCGCGGATGCGCTCGATCGCGTCGCCGAAGAACTCGACGCGGTAGGCCAGCTCGCGTCCGCGGAGGGTCCGATCACGTTGCCGTCGGCGAACGCCCCGCGGCTGGCGCCGGCGGCCGGGAAGATCTCCAGCGTGTCGCCGCGGACCCGGAACTTGCCGCGCACGAAGTTGAGGTCGTTGCGCTCGTACTGCAGCTCCACGAGCCTGCGCATCGCCGCGTCGAGACCGGTCCTCGCCCTCGGACAGCATCAGCACGTGCTCGCGGTACTCGTCCGGCGAGCCCAGGCCGAAGATGCACGAGACGCTGGCGACGATCAGCACGTCGCGCCGCGTCAGCAGCGCCATCGTGGCGCGGTGGCGGAGGCGCTCGACCTCCTCGTTGATCGAGCAGTCCTTCTCGATGTAGGTGTCGGACGAGGGGATGTAGGCCTCGGGCTGGTAGTAGTCGTAGTAGCTGACGAAGTACTCGACGGAGTTGTGCGGGAAGAACTCGCGGAACTCGTTGGCCAGCTGGGCCGCCAGCGTCTTGTTCGGCGCGATCACCAGCGTGGGCTTCTGCACCGCCTCGACGATCTTGGGCCATCGTGAAGGTCTTGCCGGAGCCCGTGACCCCGAGCAGGCAGACATCGGTCTCCCCCCGGTCGAGCGCCGCCCTGGTCGCCGTGATCGCGCGCGGCTGGTCACCGGCCGGCTGGAACTCGCTCACGACCTTGAACTCGCCCATGGCTCCAGGCTAGGTGCCCGCTGTGACATGACCCCCGGGCGCGGGTGATCTCTAGTCGCGGCGGCGGATCAGCCAGATGACGAGCAGGAGCAGCGCGACGAGGCCGGCCACGGGGACGATGCGCTTGGCGACCGGCCCACCCGCGACGTCGAGCAGGTCGATGGCGTCGTCGGTGGGGCGCGGGGGCAGCGACCTGATCGTGGACTCGCCGTGCGAGGCCGCCGCCGTCACGGTCGCCGCGGGTGCCGGTGCGGGGGAGTCCTCGGTGACGGGTGTGACGGCATCGGGGGGCTCGGGCATCGGCGGCGCTCCGTCCACGGGCTCGGTCGAAGCGACCGGTTCGGGGATCGCGGTGGCGTCGCTGGCCGGTGGAGGCGCCGGGACGGCGCCACGGGCGGCGGCGGCCGCCGCAGCGGCGGGCTCACCGGCTGGCTCCGCGGCACGCGCCGCGCCGCCGGCCAGCTCGTCGGCGAGGCACGCCGCGAACTGCCCGATGAGCTTCTCGCCGACGTCGGCCATGACGCCGCGCCCGAACTGCGCGGGACGGCCGGTGATCGCCAGGTCGGTGGTGACGACCACGTGGGTCTCCGTGCCGCGCTCCTCCAGCTGGGCGCGCACCGTGGCCTGGGCCGTGCCGGCGCCGCGCGACTCCTTGCCGCGGGCTACGAGCGTGGTGCTGTGGGCGGCCTCGTCGATCTCGGTGAACTCGGCCTCGCCGCGGTAGGTGACCTGGACGGGGCCGAGCTTGACCTTCACCCGGCCGGTGAAGCGGTCGCCCTCGACCTCCTCGACGGTGGCGCCGGGCATGCAGGGCGCGATGCGCTGGA
This sequence comes from Euzebyaceae bacterium, assembly GCA_963829805.1. Lineage (GTDB taxonomy): Bacteria > Actinomycetota > Nitriliruptoria > Euzebyales > Egibacteraceae > CAWHJR01. Next base: position 2,786,163 of record CAWHJR010000002.1, on the reverse strand, counting down.
CGTCGCGCAGGACGCGGAAGGCCTCGTCGACCGGCACGGGGACGGTGAACGCGTGCTGCAGCTGCATGGCGGCATCCTTCCACAGGTGGGCACGACCGGACGCGGACCAGGCGGTGGGATGACGGCCGCCGGGCTGGTGCTGGCCGCGGGCGAGGGACGCCGCTTCGGGATGCCCAAGGCGCTGGTCGAGCTCGACGGCGAGCGCTTCGTCGAGCGCGCCGCGCGCCTGTTGGAGGCGGGTGGGTGCGCGCCGGTCACGGTCGTGCTGGGCGCCGCCGCGGCCGAGGTCCGCGCCGCCGCCGACCTGGCCGGCGCGGCCGTCATCGAGAACGCGCAGTGGGCGACGGGCATGGCCTCGTCGTTCCGGGCCGGCCTCGCTGCGCAGCCCGCCGAAGCCGGTGCGGTGGTGATCGTGCTGGCCGACCAGCCACGCGTCGGCGTCGAGGCCGTGCGCCGGCTCGTGGCGGCCTGGCACGACGGCGCGGTCGCAGCGGTCGCGACGTACGACGGCCAGCCACGCAACCCCGTGCTGCTGGACCGCAGCGTGTGGGTGCAGGCTGCCGCCGCGGCGACGGGCGACATCGCCGCCCGCGCTCTGCTGCGGGCGCGCCCGGATCTTGTGACGGCGGTGCCCTGCGACGGCACGGGCTCCGCCGACGACGTGGACACGCCGGCCGACCTCGCGAGGATCACGGCGCACCACTGAGGGGAACGCGGCCGGGCTCCCCCTGCGGTGGCCGGGCCGTCGCCGTGTGTGGCGGGTTGGCCGACGGCCGGGCAGCCTCGACCGGATGGAGAGATCCGGCCGCGCGTTCGCCTTCGCCGCCGCGGTGACGTTCGCGCTCAACGGTTCGATCTCCAAGATGGCCCTCGAGTCGGGTATGCCTGCCGACCGCCTGACCGCGCTGCGCAACGCCGGGGCGGCGATCTGCATGCTCGCGATCGTCGGGGTCACGCGCCCGCGCACGCTGCGCGTCCGCCGCGCGGAGCTGCCGGTCCTGCTGGCGTGCGGGGTCATCGGCGTGGCGCTGGTGCAGTGGCTCTACTTCGTCGCGATCGGGCGCCTCCCGGTCGGGATCGGGCTGCTGCTGGAGTTCACCGCGCCTGTCTGGGTCGCCATGTGGACCCGCTTCGGGTTCCCGGTCCGCCGCCGGCGTCCCGTGCACGCGCGCGTCTGGGGCGCGCTGGCCCTGGTGCTGGGCGGGCTGGCCGTGCTGGCGCGAGCCTGGCAGGGCATGGTCCTGGATCCCGTGGGGGTGGCCGCCGGGCTGGCTGCCGCCTTCGCCCTGGCCGCGTTCTACCTGCTTGGCGAGCGGGCGATGGAGGGCCGCGACGGCCCCTCGTTCGCCGCGCTGATCTTCCTCGTCGGCGCCGTGTTCTGGGCGGTGGTGCGCCCGTGGTGGACCTTCCCGGTCGACGCACTGACCGTCACCTCGGAGCCCGGCATCCCCGTCTGGGTCCTGTGCATCGGCGTCGTGCTGCTCGGGACGGTGATCCCCTACCTCTTCGAGTTCGCGGCGCTGAAGCGCCTCGCGGCGACCCGGGTCGCGATCATCGGCATGTCGGAACCCGTGATCGCGGGCTTCGTGGCGTGGCTGGTCCTCGGCGAGGTGCTCGACGCCTACCAGCTGGCCGGTGGCGCGATCGTCCTGCTCGGCATCGCGCTCGCGCAGTCATCCAGCCGCGACGCGGCTGCGGTCCTCGTGGATGCGCCCGCTGGTTGAGCCCAGGGGGAGGCCGGTGCCGCCCCAGCGCCACTGCACGATCTCGGCAGCGATCGAGATCGCGGTCTCCTCAGGGGTGCGGGCGCCGAGGTCCAGGCCGATCGGGGACTTCACGCGCTCCAGCTCGGTCTCGGTGAGGCCGCGTTCGCGGAGGCGGGCGAGGCGGTCGTCGTGGGTGCGGCGGGAGCCCATCGCGCCGATGTAGCCGGCGTTGGTGCGCAGGGCGACCTCCAGCAGGGGCACGTCGAACTTGGGGTCGTGGGTGAGAACCGTGATCACCGTGCGCTCGTCCACCGGGGCGGTCGGCAGGAAGCGGTGGGGCCAGGCGCACACGACCTCGTCGGCCGTCGGGAAGCGCTGTCGGGTCGCGAAGACCTCGCGGGCGTCGCAGACCGTGACGTGGTAGCCGAGGAACCGCCCGGCGCGGGCGACCGCGGCCGCGAAGTCGATCGCGCCGAAGACGTACATCCGCGGGGGTGGCGAGAAGGACTGGATGAACACGGTGACGTCGTCGACGCGGCGCTCGCCGCGGGGGCCGTAGTGGGCCTCGCCGGTCTGGCCCTGGGCGAGCATCCCGCGGGCGTCGTCGGTGACCGCGACGTCGAGGCCCTCCGTCCCCAGGCTGCCCTCGACGCTGTCCGGGGTCACCACGAGCTTGGCACCGAGCGCGGCCGGCCCGGCCGTCACCGTCGCGACCGCGACCGGGCGGTGGCCGCGGATGGCTTCCGCCACGGCCTCGAACCCCGGCAGCGTCGTGCGGTCGAGGAGCTCGACGAAGATGTCGATCTCGCCGCCGCAGGTCAGCCCGACGCTGAACGCCTGCTCGTCGGAGATCCCGTAGTGCACGCGCCGCGGCGGCCCGCCGGCCAGGACCTCCTGGGCCTCCTCGACCACCGCGCCCTCGACGCAGCCCCCGGACACGCTCCCGACGACCTCGCCGGTCGCGGCCACGGCCATCGACGCCCCCGGATCGCGCGGCGCGGAGATGCGCGTACCGACCACCGTGCCGACCGCGATCGGCACGCCGTCGGCGTACCAGCGCTCGAGGTGCTCGAGAACGTCACGCATGCCCGGCCACCACCCTCGCGAGGCGCTCCAAGGCGTGCAGGCTGTGGCCTGCCACGAAGTCGTCAACGTACGGCAGCGCCGCCGCCATTCCGGCCGCGGAGGGCGCGTAGGTCGAGCGGCCCTTGCGCGGGTTGGCCCACACGACGCGGTGGGCCAGCCGTTGCAGGCGGGCCATCTGCTCCCCCAGCAGGCGGGCGTCGCCGCGCTCCCAGCCGTCGGAGAGGATCACCACGACCGCGCCGCGCGCCATGCCGCGCTGCCCCCAGCGGTCCAGCCACTCCTTGAGCACGTCGCCGAGCCGGGTCCCGCCCGACCAGTCCGCGATCGCGCCGGCCACCGCGGCCAGGGCGGAGTCGACGTCGCGGTGGGCGAGCTCCCTGGTCAGCCGCGTCAGCCTCGTCCCGACGCTGAACACCTCGGTGCGCACGCCGCGCCGCCGCTGCGCGGTGTGCGCGAACCGCAGCAGGGCGTCGGCGTAGGCGCTCATCGAGCCGCTCACGTCCACCAGCAGCACGATCCGTCTCGGGCGCTCGGCGTGGCGCTGGTAGGACAGGCGGGCGGGCTCGCCCATGCCGCGCAGCAGCGTGCGCACGGTGCGGTGGCGGTCGATGCTCCCGCCGTGCTCGGCGCGCCAGCGGCGGGTCGTGCGCGGCTCACCCGGCAGCGAGAACGCAGCCAGCAGCCGCGCGAGCACCCGCCGGTCGGCGGGCGTCAGCGAGGCGATGTCCCGGTGGCGCAGCACCTCGGTGCGCGAGGCGCCGATCTGCAGCGAGAGGTCCTCGCCGTCCTCGTCCTCGCCTCCGTCGTCCCCGCCCAGCGGCGCCTCGACGGAGACCAGCCGGGGGGCCGGCGCCCGGCCCGGCGTCGCGCGGCGGTGCGGCGCCTCCCCGCTGAAGTACGCACCGAACGCCCGGTCGTAGCGCCGCAGGTCGTCGGGGTCCGCGCACAGCGTCAGCCGCCCTGCCCAGTAGACGCTGTCGTGGTCCTCGTGACCCAGCGCCGCCAGGGACTCGACGAAGCGCTGGGCCCGCTCAGGCGTGACCGGGCTCCCGGCCGCGCGCAAGGTCCGGCAGAACCCCACCGCGCTGGCCACGAGGTCCGCCTCGGGCGAGGCCTTCTCGGCCGCGAGCCGCAGCGCCACCCGCTCGTCGAGCACCCCGCGCAGCGAGGCCGTGGTCATGCTGCGATACACGGCCAGCGCCTCGCCCTCGCGACTCAACCGCCCACCACCGCTTGGGCGATCAGGGTGCCGACGTCCAGGCGGGTCGCGCGCTCGGTGTCCTCGCGGTACTTCAGCACGGCGCCCAGGGTGGCGGTTGCGACCTCGGCGTCCAGGGTCTTCGCCCCGAGCGCGACCAGCGCCTCGGTCCAGTCGATGGTCTCGGCGACGCCGGGCGGCTTGAAGAGGTCCTGGGCGCGCAGCGCGTGGACCGTGGCGACCACCTGCTCGGTCAGCGCCGCCGTCGCAGCCGGCACGCGGACGCGGACGATCGCGCACTCGCGGTCGAAGTCGGGGTGGTCCAGCCAGTGGTAGTAGCAGCGGCGCTTGAGGGCGTCGTGGACCTCGCGGGTGCGGTTGGAGGTGATGATCGCGACCGGCGGCGTCGTGGCGCGCACCGTGCCGATCTCGGGGATCGTGACGCTCCAGTCGCCGAGCACCTCCAGCAGGAACGCCTCGAACTCGTCGTCGGCGCGGTCGACCTCGTCGACCAGCAGCACCGACGGCGTGGTCTCCAGCGCGGCGAGCAGCGGCCGGGCCAGCAGGAAGCGCCGGTCGTAGAGCTCGGCCTCCAGGTCCTCCGCGCCACCGAGGGCCCCGGCCGTCTCGACCGCCTTCAGGTGCAGCAGCTGCCGGGGGAAGTCCCAGTCGTAGAGGGCCTGCGCGGCGTCGATGCCCTCGTAGCACTGCAGGCGGATCAGCGGGGCGTCGAGGAGCCGGGCCAGCGTGCGGCCGACCTCGGTCTTGCCAACGCCGGGCTCCCCCTCCAGGAACAGGGGCCGGTGCAGCTTGAGGCCGAGGTAGACCGCGGTCGCCAGACCGTCGTCGGCGAGGTAGTCGTGCCGCGCCAGCGCGGCCCGCATGCCCGCAGGGTCGCTCACGCCTGCGGGCAGCAGGCCTTGGCCCACGCCGGGTATCAGCCGCCCAGCGCCGCCGTCACCGCGCGGCGGGTCAGGACCCGCGCGAGGTGCTGGCGGAAGTCCGGCGTCGCGTTGAGGTCGCCGGGCGGGTTGGTCCCGTCCGCGGCCTGCTGCGCCGCGCGGTTGATCGCGTCGGCGTCGCCGGCGCCGGCCAGGGCGGACTCGGTTGCCGAGCATCGGACGGGGACCGAGCCCATGTTCGTCAGCCCGATCCTGGCCTCGCCGATGCCGCCGTTGTCCCTGCGCACCACCGCGAGCGCACCCACGATCGCCCAGGCCTGGGCGCTGCGGACGAACTTCTGGTAGTTCCAGCTCCAGCCCTGGCCCAGCTGCGGCCAGGACACCTCGACGAGCACGTCGCTGACGCCCAGGGCCGTCTGCAGGTAGTCGACGAAGAAGTCCGAGGCCGCGATCGTGCGACGGCCGCCAGGCCCCTGCACCACGAGCTGCGCGCCCAGCGCGAGCGCGACGGTCGGCAGGTCGCCGGCCGCGTCGCCGTGGGCCAGCGACCCGCCGTGGGTGCCGCGGTTGCGGACCTGCGGGTCGCCGATCATCTCGGTCACGTGCGCCAGGACGCCGCAGTGCTGCTGCACGTCGGCGCTGGTGGCGACCTGCGCGTGCGTGGTGCCCGCGCCGATCACCAGGCGGTCGCCCTCGGCGCGGATGCCGCGCAGCTCGTCGACCCTGCCGATGTCGACGAGGACGGACGGCAGCGCGAGCCGCAGCCGCATGAGCGGCAGCAGGCTGTGGCCGCCGGCGAGGAGCTTGGCGTCTTCGCCGCCGGAGCCGAGAGCCGCCACGGCCTCGGCGACGCTGCCGGCCCGGACGTAGTCGAACTTCGCGGGGATCACGCGGACGCTCCGGCGATCGCGTTGAACACGTTCTGCGGTGAGCAGGGCATCGGCACGTCCTTGACGCCGAGATGCCGTAGCGCGTCGACCACCGCGTTGACCACGGCCGGGGTCGATGCGATCGTGCCGGCCTCCCCGACGCCCTTGACGCCCAGCTCGTTGGTGGTCGAGGGGGTCTCGGTGCGGTCGGTGGTGAACGTCGGCAGGTCGGCCGCCGACGGGACGTAGTAGTCCACGAACGTGCCCGTGAGCAGGTTGCCCGCGTCGTCGTGGATCGCCTGCTCGAACAGCGCCTGGCCGATGCCCTGGGCGATGCCGCCGTGGACCTGGCCCTCGACGATCTGCGGGTTGATGACCTTGCCGACGTCGTCGACGGCGACGTAGGAGCGGATCGTGACCTGCCCCGTCTCGGTGTCGACCTCGGTCGCGCACAGGTGGGTCCCGTGCGGGAACGAGAAGTTGTCGGGGTCGAAGACCATCGAGGCGGTGAGGTCCGGCTCGAGGTCGGTCGGGTAGTCGTGCGCGGCGAAGACCGCGAGCGCGATCTCGCCCAGGGTCTTGCGCGCCTCGGGCGAGCCCTTGACCTGGAACGCGCCGTCGGTGAACTCGACGTCGCCCTCGGCCGCCTCCAGCATGTGCGCGGCGAACTTCCTCGCGCGGTCGATGACCTTGCCGCAGGCGCGCTGCAGCGCGATGCCGCCGACCACCAGCGAGCGCGAGCCGTAGGTGTCCATGCCCATCGGCCCGACCTTGGTGTCGCCGTGCAGCACCTCGACGTCGTCGAAGTCCACGCCCAGCGCGTCGGCGGCGATCTGGCTCCACGCGGTCTCGTGGCCCTGGCCGTGCGGGGTGGTCCCGGTCACGACCTCGACCTTGCCGGTCGGCAGCACCCGCACCGTCGCCGACTCCCAGCCGCCGGCGCCGTAGGACAGCGAGCCCAGCACGCGCGACGGCGCCAGGCCGCACATCTCGGTGAACGTCGAGACGCCGATGCCGAGCTGGACCGGGTCGTTCTCCTCGCGGCGCTTGGCCTGCTCCGCGCGGAGCTCGTCGTAGCCGAACAGCTCCATGGCGCGCGCGGTGGCGGCCTCGTAGTTGCCGGAGTCGTAGGTCAGGCCCGCGACGCCGGTGTAGGGGAACTCCTCGTGCTTGATCCAGTTCTTGCGGCGCAGCTCCAGGGGGTCCATGTCCAGCTCGGCGGCGAGCTCGTCCATGAGCCGCTCGATCGCGAACGTGGCCTCGGGCCGCCCGGCGCCGCGGTAGGCGTCGGTCGGCGTCTTGTTGGTGAAGACGCCGGTGCAGTCGAACGTGTAGGCGTCCATCTTGTAGATCGCCGGGAACATGAACGCGCCGAGGATCGGCACGCCGGGCGTGACGAGCTGCAGGTAGGCGCCCATGTCGGCCAGCAGGTCGACGTGCAGGGCGCGAACCGTGCCGTCGCGGTCGGCGGCCAGCCGCAGGCGCTGGATCTGGTCGCGGCCGTGGATCGTGGCCTGGAAGCCCTCGCTGCGCGACTCCGTCCACTTGATCGGCGCGGCCCAGCTTCTTGGCCAGGACGACCGCGAGGATCTCCTCGGCGTAGACGTTGAGCTTGGAGCCGAAGCCGCCGCCGACGTCGGGCGCGACCACGCGGACCTTGTGCTCGGGGGTCGAGGTGACCAGCGCGACCATCAGCCGCAGGATGTGGGGGATCTGCGTCGTCGAGTAGAGCGTCACCTCGCCGGCCGCGGCGACCGGGTTGGCGACGACGCAGCGCGGTTCCATCGCCGAGGGGATGAGCCGCTGCTGCAGGTACTCGCGCTCGATCACGACCTCGGCGTTGGCGAAGGCCTGCTCGAGGGCCTCCTCCGACGGCACCGGGAAGTGGAAGTAGAAGCTCTTGTTGTCGCCCAGGTCGGGGTGGACGAGGTCGGCGCCCTCGGCCACGGCGGCCTTCATGTCGACGACCGCCGGGAGCGTCTCGTAGTCGACCTCGATGTGCTCGAGCGCATCGGCGGTCTGGTAGCGGTCGCGGCCGATCACCACCGCGACGCCGTCGCCGACGTAGCGCGCCGTGTCCACCGCCAGCGCCATGTGCGGCGGGTTCTTCATGTCCGGCGTGACCGGCCAGGCGCACGGCAGCGGGCCGTACTCCCCCTGCAGGTCCGCGCCGGTGAACGCCGCGATCACGCCGGACTGCGCGAGCGCTCCGGACACGTCGACGCGCGTGATGCGCGCGTGCGCCACGGGGCTGCGCAGCACGGCCATGTAGAGCATGCCGGGCAGCTGCATGTTGTCGGTCCACGTCGTCTGGCCCGTGACCAGCCGCGCGTCCTCCTTGCGCAGCATGACCCGGCCGACGGTGTGGCCGTTGCCGGTGTCGTCGAGGTCGGCACGCTCCTCGACCTCCTCGGCGATCAGACCCGGGTCGATCTCGCTCACGACCCACCCCCCATCGCCGCTGCGGCGGCCTGCACGGCCTTGACGATGTTCTGGTAGCCGGTGCAGCGGCAGAGGTTGCCCTCCAGACCCTCGCGGATCTCCCGCTCCGAGGGGTTGGGGTTGGCCTCCAGCAACGCCACCGACTGCATGATCATCCCGGGGGTGCAGAACCCGCACTGCAGCCCGTGCTCCTCGTGGAAGGCGGTCTGCACGGGGTGCCACTCGCCGTTCGCCAGCCCCTGGATCGTGCGGACCTGGCTGCCGTCGGCCTGCACCGCGAGCACCGTGCAGCTCTTGGCAGACACGCCGTCGAGGTGCACCGTGCACGACCCGCAGTTGCTCGTGTCGCAGCCGACGTTCGTGCCCGTGAGACCGAGCTTGTCCCGCAGGTAGTGCACCAGCAGCAGTCGCGGCTCGACCTCGTCCTCGTACTCCAGCCCGTCAACGGTCATCGTGATCTTCGTCATGCAAGCCCTCCCACTCGGCACCACAGGATCCCTGGGGGCACGCTAGCGCGGCCCGGCCGTCGATGTACGCCCGATCTTGGGTGCTACCCGAGGAGCTCCGCGACCGGACCGGCGGCGGCCTCGCGCCAGTCCGGGACCAGGCCGAGCCGGGTGCGGCGGTCCAGGACGTCGTCGACGTCGAGTGCGCCCTCGCGCTCCACCGCGGCGCGCACCTCGATCCGCAGCACGGGCAGGCCGGTCACCAGCGGCCGCAGCAGTCCGGGGTCGCCGAGCAGCTGCGCGGCCTCGGTGCCGAAGCGCCGCCAAAGGCGTGGTGGCACCCGGTCCGGCGGGCGTTCGCCGGGTCCGGGCGCGCCGACGACCGGCAGCTCCCGGGTGCGGCACGGGCCGGCACGCACCCCGGCCGCGCGGCGATCCGGTCGACCGTGTCCTGCGCCATGCGGCGGTAGGTGGTGAGCTTGCCCCCGACCACGGTGACCGCGCCGGTGTCGTCGTCCTCGACGACGACGTGGTGGCGCGACATGTCGGCGGTGGCGCCGCCGCCGGTGTCCAGCAACGGCCGCAGCCCGGCGTAGCGGCCGGCCACGTCCGCGGAGGTGAGCGGACGCTCGAGCGCGCGGGACACGGTGTCGAGCAGGAAGCGCTCCTCGCCGGGCTCGACCTCCGGGACGTCGGGGATCTCCCCCACGAAGGGGTCGTCGGTCAGCCCGATCAGCACCAGGCCGTCCTCCCGCGGGATCGCGAAGACGAAGCGGCCGAAGTGCCCCGGGACCGCGACGTACACCATCGCCTCGGGGTGGCCCAGGCGTTCGGCATGCACGACCACGTGCGCGCCCTTGCTCGGGCGCAACGTGAGGCCCGCGACCAGCCGGTCGGCCCACACGCCGGTCGCGTTGACGACGTGACGCGCCCGCACCTCGAACGTGGCATCGCTGCGCGTCTCGCGCGCGGTCGCGCCGGCGGAGTGCAGCCGCGTGACCTCCGCGCGGGTGACGATCCGTGCGCCGTGACCGGCGGCGGTGCGCGCCAGCGCCACGACCAGGCGGGCGTCGTCCTCCAGCTGTCCGTCCCAGGACAGCACCCCGCCGCGCAGCCCCTCGCGCCGGAGCGCGGGCGCCAACCGGCGCGCCTCGGCGGCCGCGACCCGCCGGGTGCGCGGGAGCCGCCGGGCGCTCGTCCCTGCCAGGGCGCGCATCGCGTCCCCCGCCCGCAGGCCGGCCTCGACCGCGAGCTGCTCCCACGAACGCCCGAACCACGGCGTCAGCTGCGGGAGCGCCCGAACGAGATGCGGGGCGATGACGTCGATGAGCGTCGCGCGCTCCCGCGCGGACTCCCAGGCGACGCCGACGTGCCCCTTCGCGAGGTAGCGCAGCCCGCCGTGCGCCAGCTTGGAGCTCCAGCGGCTCGTGCCGTGCGCCAGGTCGTGGGCCTCCAGCAGCGCGACCGAGAGGCCGCGGGTGACCGCGTCCAGCGCGACGCCGACCCCCGTGATCCCACCGCCGACCACGAGGACGTCGACCTGCTCCCCGCCTGCCAGCGCGTCGAGGTCGCGTGTGCGCCGGTCCGCTGTGAGGAACGTCGCGGCGCTCACGAGGGCGCCGGGGTGGCCGGGAGGTCGCCGAAGACCAGCACCTCACGGAGCGCGGCGGGCCCGTCGCCGTAGGTGGCGCCGACCGTGAGCCGCACGCGGTCGGCGACGACAGGTTCCGGCAGCGCGACGCGCTGGGCACCGGCCACGTCCAAGAGCTCGACCTGGAACGTGCGACCCCCGAGCGCGATGTCCAGGCGGCGCACGCGGCCGTCGCCCGTGGGGCTGGTTCCCGTGCGCACGACGACGCGCTGCACCGGAGCGGGCTCCACGAGCTCCAGCTCCAGCCACTCGCCACTGGCGGCGGCCCCGGCGACCCACGCGGTGGAGGAGTCGGGGTCGATCGCGCCGGCGGGGTCCGCGCCCTCGGCGGTCGACGACGCCGAGGCGCTGCGCACCGACAGCAGCCCGGCGGCCGGCAGGGCCCCGGCGCTGCCCTCGCGGTCGAAGAGCCCCAGCCCGCGCGCGCCGAGGACCACGAGGACCACGCCGACCGCGACGAGCCCCGCGAGCACCAGCCCCAGCAGCAGCAGCCCCGTGGACTCCGGGCGCAGCGGCCGCCAGCGGCTGGCGCGGACCTCCCCGTCGGCGGCTTCCACCACCGGGGTCGCCGCCCCCGGCAGCACGCCCGTGCGCAGGTCGGCACGGCAGCGGCCGCAGGAGGTGCGGCTGGCGGCGTTCACCCCGCCGCACGAGGGGCAGCGCAGCAGCTGGACGTCGACCGGTGGTGCCGTCGCCTCCGCGGTCCCGCGCGCGGCGGCGCCCGTGGTCCCGTCCAGCCGCAGCCCGCACGCGGTGCAGTACTGATGGGACGCCTCCACCGGCGCATCGCAGCGCGGGCACTCCACGCCTGCGACGGTACAGCGGCGACGGGCAGCGGCTCGCCACTCCGGCGACCCGCCGGTCAGCATCGTGCCCCTGGCGCTCCCGAGCCGGAGAAGCAACTTCGCCGCAGCCAAAGCCTCTTTTCGTAGCGGCGAAAGCTTTGCTAACCTCCCCCCGCCGATGGACCTGGGAGCCCCGGATCGCGAGCTGCTCAAGGCGATGTTCCGCCTCGGGTCTGTGCCGGTGCGCCCTGGCGACCTGGCCGCCGCACTCGACCTGGCACCGGCCACCGTCACCGCCCGGGTGAAACGCCTGGCCGAGGGCGGCCTGGTGACCCACACCCCCTACCGCGAGGTCGAGCTCACCGAACCCGGGCGGCGCACCGCCGTCGCGGCGATCCGCCGGCACCGCATCGTGGAGCGGTTCCTGGCCGACATGCTCGGCTACCCGTGGAACGAGGCCGACCGCCACGCCACGGCCTTCGAGCACGCCCTCCCCCAGGAGGTCGAGGATCGGCTCTTCGTCGCGCTGGACCGCCCCTCGACCTGCCCGCACGGGTTCCCGATCCCCGCGCGCGACGCCGTCGAGGTGCCCGTGCTGCCCGCGCTGGCCGCGCTGGAGCCGGGCGACGAGGCCGTCGTCGCGGTCCCCGGCGCGACCGACGCCGCGGTCATCGCCTTCCTCGACACGCTCGGGCTGCGCCCGGGCGTGCGCGTGAAGGTCACCGAGAAGCACCCCTTCGACGGCCCGCTGGTGCTGGAGGTCGACGGCCACGCCCGCACCGTGGGCTACAAGCTCGCCACCGAGGTCTTCGTCCGTCCCTGACAACGCTCATGAAGGAAGGTTCCCCATGCTCCCCGTGCTGGCCGCCGAAGGCGGCTTCCAGGAGTTCACGCTCGGCGGCGCCGAGTGGTTCTGGCTGGTGTTCTCCGTGGCCACGGCCCTGCTCGCGCTCGCGGTCGGCTTCGTGCTCATGCGCGGCGTGCTGGCCGCCGACACGGGCACCGACAAGATGCGCAAGATCGCCGCGGCGATCCAGGAGGGCGCGCTCGCCTACCTGAAGCGCCAGTTCCGCACGATCGGCTTCATCCTCGTGCCGGTCGCGCTGATCGTGTTCTTCACGTCGACGGCCGTCACGCAGCCCGACGGGACGGTGGCGCTGACGTTCGCCCAGTCCGGAACCTGGCGCACGGTGGCGTTCGTCCTGGGCTGTGTCGCGTCCGGGCTGACGGGCTTCATCGGCATGAGCCTGGCCGTTCGGGGCAACGTGCGCACGGCCGCGGCGGCCCGCACCGGCTCGCTGCCGGCGGCGCTGAAGGTCGCGTTCCGCACAGGCGGTGTGGCGGGCATGTTCACGGTCGGGCTGGGGCTGCTGGGCGCCACGCTGATCATCATGGTGTTCCAGAACACGTCCTCGGCGATCCTGATCGGGTTCGGGTTCGGGGGGTCGCTCCTCGCGCTGTTCCTCCGCGTCGGCGGCGGCATCTTCACCAAGGCCGCCGACGTCGGTGCCGACCTCGTGGGCAAGGTCGAGGCCGGCATCCCTGAGGACGACCCGCGCAACCCCGCGACCATCGCCGACAACGTCGGCGACAACGTCGGCGACTGCGCGGGCATGGCCGCCGACCTCTTCGAGTCCTACGAGGTCACGCTGGTCGCCTCGATCATCCTCGGCGTCCCCGCGTTCGTGGCGCTCTTCCCCGACGACCCCTCGAAGTGGGTCATCGGCCTGATCTTCCCGCTGATCGCCCGCTCGCTGGGCGTGCTGGCCTCCATCGCCGGCGTCTACGCCGTGCGGGCGACCGACAAGGACAAGAGCGCACTGACACCGATCCGACCGCGGGTTCATCACCGCCGGGGTGCTCACCGTGATCGCGACGGCCGCCGTCGCACTGATCTACGTGGGCAACGACGCGGTGGTCGACGGCGCCGGCTTCAACGAGGGCTGGCGGATGTTCGGCGCGGTGGTGGCGGGCCTCGTGCTCGCCCAAGCCGTGAGCTACCTGACCGAGTACTTCACGTCCACCGAGACCACACCCGTGCGTGACATCGCGGAGGCGGCCCGTACTGGCCCGGCGACGACGGTGCTCTCGGGCATCGCGTCGGGGCTCGAGTCCTCCGTGTACTCCGTGATCGCGATCGCGTGCGCGATCGGCGTGGCCCTGGCGCTGGGCGGCGGCGACATCCAGTTCTCGCTCTACCTCGTCGCCCTGGCGGGCATGGGCATGCTCGCCACGACCGGCGTGGTCGTGAGCGAGGACACGTTCGGGCCCGTCGCCGACAACGCCGCCGGCATCGCGGAGATGTCCGGCGAGTTCGAGGGCGAGCCACAGCGGATCATGGTGTCGCTCGACGCGGTCGGGAACACCACGAAGGCGGTCACGAAGGGCTTCGCGATCGGCTCCGCGGTCATCGCCGCGGTCGCGCTCTTCGCGTCCTACATCGAGACCATCGGCGGCAGCCTGGGCCTGGACGTGGTCGGGCTCCGCCCTCTTCGAACAGCCCGAGACCCAGATCAACGTGGCGGAGCCGCTGACGTTCATCGGCCTGCTCATCGGCGGCTCGGTGGCGTTCCTGTTCTCCTCGCTGGCGATCCGCGCGGTGGGCCGCACGGCCGGCACCGTCGTGCAGGAGGTGCGCCGCCAGTTCCGCGAGAAGCCCGGGATCATGGACTACACCGAGGAGCCCGACCACGGCCGCGTCATCGACATCTGCACCGCGGCCTCGTTGCGCGAGCTGGCCACCCCGGCGCTGCTCGCCGTGCTCACACCGGTGATCATCGGCTTCGGGATCAACTACTTCGCGTTGGGCGCGTTCCTGGCCGCGGTGATCCTCACCGGCCAGCTCATGGCGGTGTTCCTCTCCAACGCCGGCGGCGCCTGGGACAACGCCAAGAAGTACATCGAGGACGGGCACGAGGGTGGCAAGGGCTCCGAGGCCCACAAGGCCGCCGTGATCGGCGACACCATCGGCGACCCGTTCAAGGACACCGCGGGCCCGGCGCTCAACCCGCTCATCAAGGTCATGAACCTGGTGTCGCTGCTGATCCTGCCCGCGGTCATCGCGCTGCGATCCAACGACATCCGGTTCGGGATCGCCGGGGTCGCCCTGCTCGTGCTGATCGGCGCGATCCTGTTCAGCAAGCGCAAGGGCACCGCCATGGACGCACCCATCGACGCGGCCCCCGCGGACAAGGTCGCCGCGTAGCCCGTCCCCGCACGAACGCGGCCGGGTCCCGACGAAGCCAGGGCCCGGCCGCGCTGCCAAGATGGCCGGATGCTCTCGCGACTGGTGGAGTGGGCGGCGAGCGCGCTGGAGAGCGCGGGGCTGCTGGGGTTGTTCCTCGTGCTGGTCGCGGAGAACCTCTTCCCGCCGATCCCGTCGGAGGCCGTGCTGCCGCTGGCGGGGTACCTCGTCTCGACGGGGGAGTTCACGTTCGTCGCTGCCTGGCTGGCGGCGACGGTCGGCGCGCTGGTCGGCGCGCTGATCCTCTACGCGCTGGGGCGCTGGGGCGGGCGACCGCTGATCTACCGGTTCCACTGGTTGCTGCGGATCAAGCCCGCGGACCTGGACCGGGCGGACCGCTGGTTCGACGAGCGCGGCGGCGTGCTCATCGTGGTCGGCCGCCTCATCCCGCTGGTGCGGTCTGTGGTGTCGGTGCCGGCCGGCATGGCCGAGATGCCGGTCTGGCGCTTCGTGCTGCTCACGCTCCTCGGTACCGGCGTGTGGAACGCGGCGCTGATCGCCGGCGGCATGGCGCTGGGCGACCAGTACGAGCGCCTCGCGGACCGCCTCGATGCCCTGACGTGGCCGCTGCTGGGCCTCGGGCTGCTGCTGATCGCGGGCTACGTCGTCCTGACGCTCCGACGGCGGAGGCGCGCGCCCGCCGCGTAGCCACAAGGACACGCTCGCGGTCCATAGACTCGCAAACCCCATGACCAGGGTCCTGACGATCGACGCGGGCACCACAGGCGTCACCGCTTTGGTGCTGGACGAGGCCGGGCGCATCACGGCCCGCGGGTACGCGGAGTTCCCCCAGCACTTCCCGCGCCCGGGCTGGGTCGAGCACGACGGCGAGGAGATCCTCGAGGCCGTGCGCACCTCGTGCGCGCAGGCCCTGAGCCGAGCGGACCTCTCCGGCCGCGACGTGGCCGCGATCGGCATCACCAACCAGCGCGAGACCGCCGTGGTCTGGGATCGCCGCACGCTGCAGCCGATCCACCGCGCGATCGTCTGGCAGGACCGGCGCACCGCGGAGGTGTGCGACGACTTGCGGGCCAACGGGCACGAGCAGCGGGTCCGCGACCTCACCGGCCTGGTGCTCGACCCCTACTTCTCGGGCACGAAGGTGGCCTGGCTGCTGGACCACGTCGAGGGCGCCCGGGCCGCCGCGGAGCGCGGCGACCTCGCCTTCGGGACCGTCGACAGCTGGATCGTGGCGCGCCTCACCGGCGGCGCCGCACACGTCACCGAGCCGTCCAACGCCTCGCGGACGATGCTCTACGACATCCGCGACGCGCGCTGGAGCCCGGAGCTCTGCGATCTGCTGCACGTGCCGGAGGCCGTCCTGCCCGAGGTGCTGCCGACCAGCGGCGCGTTCGGCGCCACGCTCACCGATGGGTTCCTGGGCGCGAAGGTGCCGATCACCGGGATCGCCGGCGACCAGCAGGCGGCGTTGTTCGGGCAGGGCTGCTGGGCGCCGGGCACCTCGAAGAACACCTACGGCACCGGCTCGTTCGTGCTCCTCAACACCGGCGACGAGGCCGCGACCAGCCGGCACCTGCTCACCACGGTCGCGTGGGACCTGGGCAAGGGCCTGCAGTACGCGCTGGAGGGCTCGATCTTCGTCACGGGCGCCGCCATCCAGTGGCTGCGCGACGGGCTGGGGATGATCGCCAGCGCCGCCGAGGCCGGGCCGCTGGCCGCGTCCGTCCCCGACACCGGCGACGTGTTCTTCGTGCCGGCGTTCACGGGGCTGGGGGCGCCGCACTGGGACCCCTACGCGCGCGGCGCGCTGATCGGGCTCACCCGCGGCACCACCGCCGCCCACGTGGCGCGCGCCGCGGTCGAGGCGATGGCCTATCAGACGCGCGACGTCGTCGAGGCCATGGCCACCGACTCCGGCGTCGAGCTCGCCGAGCTGCGGGTCGACGGCGGCGCCAGCGTCATGGACGTGCTGTGCCAGTTCCAGGCCGACCTGCTCGGCGTGCCGGTGCTGCGCCCGAAGGTGCTGGAGACGACGGCGCTGGGCGCGGGCTTCCTCGCCGGTCTGGGCGCCGGCGTCTGGAGCTCGACGATGGAGCTGGCCACGACCTGGCAGCTGGACCGCCGCTTCGACCCGCAGATGCCGGCCGAGGTCCGCGAAGGCCTGCAGTGCCGCTGGCGCGAGGCCGTGCAACGCGCACGTGGGTGGGCCGGCCCGGGATCGGGAGAGCCGTGGGCAGGAGGCAAGCGCAATGGCTCCTGAGGCGTATCTGCTCGACCTGGAGGACGCACTGCGGTCGCGACCGGACCTGGCCTGGGTGCTCGACGCCGTGGAGCGGCTGCTGCCGTCGACCGCGGTCGAGCACTACCTGCTCGACGCCGTGAGCGACCTCTGCGACGCGGGGCACGTGCACCTGGACGTCTCGCTGTGGGCCGTGAGCGGCAAGGAGCTCGTGGCGGTCTCCGTGGCCGAGGAGCACGACGACGTCGACGAGGACGGCCATGTCGAGACCTCGCTGCACACCAGCGTCCGGCGCCACCCCCTCGACACCGTGCAGCGCGTCGACGTGCTCCTGGCGAGCCGCCCCGACGGCGCCGCCTGGGACGCCAGCGTCGCGGTGATCGCCTCCGGCGCCTCGCTGTCCGGCCACAGCGAGCCGTTCGCGTGCGACAACCCCGACTGCGACGCCGACCACGGCGACACCATCCGCCTCGCCCCCGCCGACCTGATCTTCAGCCTCCCCGGCGACCGCGTCGACGAGCTCTCCGCCTTCGCCGACCGCCTTCTGGAGGCCCGCGACCGGGCGCGGTAACGCCCGGCGGCTACGCGGCCCTGCGTTGCTCGGCGTCGAGGCGGCGGCCCAGCTCCTCGAGGTCACCGGAGCCGATCTCGACCTCGCCGGACTTGACCTTGGCGGCGTACTCGTCGACGTACTCCTGGCCGGACAGGAGCATGAGCTCGTACATCAGCTCGTCGGTCGCGCTGCGCAGGGCGAAGCGGTCGTCCTCGTCGCCGGCGTAGCGGCTGAAGTCCAGCGGCTCGCCGATCTTGACGCCGATGCGGCCCTTGAGCTTGGGGACGTGCTGGCCGGGCGGCATGATGTCGAACAGGCCCATCATCGCGACGGGGATCACCGGGGCGCCGGTGCGGAACGCCAGTCGCACCGGGCCGGTCTTGCCGCGGTAGAGGCGGCCGTCGGGGGTGCGGGTGCCCTCGGGGTAGATGCCCAGGAGCTTGCCGTCCTTGAGGATCTCCTCGCCCTTGCGCAGCGAGGCCTCGCCCGCGTCGCCGCCGCTGCGGTCGATCGGCATCACGCCGACGTTCTGGAAGAAGTAGCGCTGCCAGCCCGAGAAGTAGTCGCTCTTGCCGAGGAAGAAGATCGGCCGCTCGACGTACGCCGGCAGCACGAAGTGGTCGAGGAACGACAGGTGGTTGGACGCGAGGATCGCCGGGCCGCTGTCGGGGATGTTGTCCAGCCCCTCGGTCCACGGCCGGTACACCGCGGTCAGCACGGCGGGGATGACGTGGTGCAGCACCCGGTAGAGCATGGGTGCGCCTTCGTTGCCCAACGGTCTCCCTCGAAACTCACCGGTGACTGGCGGGTGGAGTCTAATGGCCCCGTCGACACCCTCGTCCCCCTGGTCGCGTTCGACCCGTCCACAGCCCGCGCCGTGGTCGAGGTGCTGCGGCGCGCCGGCATCACCGCGATGAGCGAGCCGCTGGGCGACGGCGACGACGAGGTGCGCGTGCCGGAGGCCAAGCGCGGGCTGGCCCTCACGGTCCTCAGCGACAACATGGAGCGCATCGCGGCGGCGGTCGCGCAGGAGCGCCGCAAGGCCGACGAGCCGGCCGCCGTGCCCGACCCCGACGACCCGTCCGCCGGTCCTCCGTTGGTGATGGAGCGGTTTCGGCGCATGGGCTTCGTGCCGATCCTGCTGCTGGTGCCGCTGCTCGCGCTGACGCTCGGGACGCCGGGGCTGCCGCGCTGGTTGGGGATGGCGATCCTCGTCGCCCTGGTGGTGGCCCTGGTGGTCGGCCGCATGACCCGC
Source organism: Euzebyaceae bacterium (assembly GCA_963829805.1). Classification (GTDB taxonomy): domain Bacteria; phylum Actinomycetota; class Nitriliruptoria; order Euzebyales; family Egibacteraceae; genus CAWHJR01. The sequence continues at coordinate 2,767,826 of CAWHJR010000002.1, read as the reverse complement.
CGCTGAGCGGCGTCAGTCCCGGAGCGCCTCCAGCGCGTGCAGCGCGGCACCGACGACCCCCGCGTCGTCGCCCAGCTGGGCGCGCACGATGCGGGGCCGCGGCCGGTAGGCGGCGCCCAGGACGCGCTCCCACGATGCCTCGCGCGCCGGCGCCAGGAGCAGCTCGCCGGCCTGCATGGCGCCGCCGCCGATCACGACCACGTCAGGGTCCAGCGCGTTGAGCAGCGAGCCGATGCCGACGCCCAGCCAGAACCCCGCGGTCGCGAGCACGTCCTCGGCGACCGGGTCGCCGGCGTGCGCCGCCGTCGTGACGGACTTGCCGGTCAGCACCCCGGCCATCGCCAGCGGGGTGCCCGGCAGGATCCGGCCTGCCTCGGCGGCCTCCTGCGCCATCTCGCCGATGGCGGTGCCCGACGCGTAGGCCTCCAGGCAGCCCAGGTTGCCGCACGGGCAGCGCCGGCCGCCCTCGTTCACCACGATGTGCCCGACATCGGCCGCGAACCCGAAGCCACCGCGCACCAACCGCCCCTCGAGCACGATCCCACCGCCGACGCCCGTGCCGATCGTCAGCATGAGCATCGCGCGGGCACCCTGGCCGGCGCCGGCGCGGTACTCGCCCCAGGCGGCCACGTTCGCGTCGTTGTCGACCTCGACCTCGGCGCGCAGGCGGGCCGTGAGGAGCTCGTCGAGCGGGATGTTCTCGCCGGGCAGGTTGGGACCGAAGCGCGCGACGCCGTCGAGGTCGACCAGGGAGGCGATGCCGACGCCGACCGGCAACGGCGCGACGCCGTCGGGCGTCAGCTCCTCGGCCAGGGCCCCGATGGCGTCGATCAGTGCCTCGACCGTGGCGGGGGTGTCACGTCGCTCGCGGCGCACGACGCTGCCGTCCCCACCAACCAGCCCCGCCGCGATCTTCGTGCCGCCGACGTCGACGCCGACCGCGAGCCCGGTGTGCATGACCGACACCCTCTCTAAAACCTCAGCAGCGCGGCGATCGGGTGACCCTCCAAGCGCGAGCCGTCGCGGAAGAGCTCGATCGCGCTGCCGTCGCGCACGCACCGGTCGATGACCTCGTCGATGAGGTCGTCGACCGGCTCCACCGCGCCCCCGTAGGCGGCGGCCTCGGCCTCGCGCAGAGCGAGTGCGCCGGTGGCGGAGCGGTAGCCGGGGACGCCCTCACCCTCGACCACGAACAGCACCTCGACGCGCTGGGCGTTGGCGGCCTCGACCACGTGGCGCACGCCGCGGGCGACGCGCTCCGCCTGCCCGTGGCCCGCAGCCAGCCGGCCCAGCAGATCACGGCGGCGGGCGGACACCAGCTGCTGCTCGACGTCCTGGAACGCCGCCAGGAGCTGCTCCGCGGTCGGCGCCAGCGGGATCGACCGGGCCTCGCCGTGGGCGACCTTCTGCAGGTAGGGGTGCAGCTGGCGGCCGAACTCGACGACCTCCTCGTGCGGCCCCGCCAGCACCAGCTCGTCGAACGGGTCCTCCTGGTGGTACCCCAGCAGGACCTGGGCCGCGCTGCGGTGCTGGTGGAGCACGTCCATCGCGATGGAGCGCTGGAAGTTGGCCTGCGACCACCCGCCCTGGTCGTGCTTGGCGTGCACCGCGCTCTCCACGGCCACGTGCTCGAGGATCCGGCCCAGCCGGTAGCGGAAGATGCGCGCCAGGTCGCGCTCCACGATCGCCAGGCCGAGGTGGTGGGTGCGGCCGAGCAGCGCCTCCAGCGGCACGACGTAGGGGTGGTCCTGGACGCGCACGAGGTTGCGCAGGGGCTCGGCGGTGGTCACCGACGTCGAGGACGTCGCCGTTGCAGGCGAAGATCCCCAGGCCCTTGACGCCGTGGCGGTCGAAGTCGTCGCGCACCCAGCGGCCGATCGTCTCGCAGTCGGCCTCCACGCCCTGCCGCGCCGCGCCGCCGTAGCCGTCGACCCGATGCCTGGCGTCACGCAGCAGGGAGTCCAGGCGTGTCAGGTAGTCCGTCGGGCGCGGGTAGAGCGCTCCGTCGGTCGCCAGGTAGAGCGAGGTGACGCGATGCCTCCCGGTCGGCCGGTCCACGAGCTTGCGGATGGCCTCTCGCGTGATCTCCATCGCGGTCTTCCTTCCGGCAGACGTCCAGGCTCAATCGTCGAGTCTGATGCGTTGCAGGCGCTCGCTCATCACCGCGTGCGCGCGATCCACGGCCTCGACCTGCCCCTCGCCCACGACCTTGAGGGCGAGGACCACCTCGCGCACCGCTGCGAGCAGGTGCTGCGTGACCTCGGGGCGGCTGCTCCCGATGGCCTGCAGCACGACGCACACGGGGCAGAGCTGGCACTCGGGGCTTCCGCCGAAGCCGTGCAGCAGAGAGCGGCGCTCCTGCGGTGGGTCATCGCTCAACGGGCTGGCACCCTAGCGCGGCATCTCGTCACGGGCCGCATCGGCGCGGGGCGTGAAGCCCACGACGAGGCGGCCGTCGCGCAGGCCCGCGCGGGCCACCTCCGCTCGGCGCAGCACCGTGGGCAGCAGCACCGACCGTGTGTGGCCGCCGAGCTTGACGTAGAGCTCGTCGCCGCGGCGGAAGACGTCGAGGTCCCCCCGGTCGGCGAACGGCAAGGCGAGCGTGAGCTCCCACCCGTCGGCGTCGCGGGTGAACGTCAGCGGTTCGCTGGCGTGCAGCACCGCGGCGGGGTCGCGATCCCCGTAGACAAGGACCGCCAGTCCCGCCAACGCCGCGGCGCCGATGGGCTCAGCGGCGAGCAGTGGCGCGGTGAGGACGGGCACGCCGCCGAAGCCCGTGCGGATGGTCTCCAGGTGCTGCGCCTGCGCGGCCCGCCAGCCGTCGAACCACGGGTCGGTGACCTCCTCGGGCAGCAGCCGGTTGACGATCACGGCGTCGACCGCGTACCCGAACAACGACAGGGCGGTCCAGGTGCGGCGGGCCTCGGCGACGACGAGCTGCTCGGCGTTGGTGACCAGGCGCACCGTCGTGGAGCCCGTGTCGGCGAGCAGGTCCCGGACCCCCTCCAGCGAGCGCGACAGCGAAGCCACCGCTCCGAAGACGTCGTGCTCCGGCAGCGGCATCGTGGTGACGCGGCCCAGGACCGGCCGCACGACCTTGGAGAACGTGCGCTCGATGGGGAAGAGGCGGTCCACGTACCAGCCCAGCGCGTCGGGCAGGGCCAGCAGCCGCAGGGTCTCGGCGGTGGGCGCGCAGTCCACGACCAGCAGGTCGTGGGTCCCGGCGGCGGCCAGGTCGCGCAGGTCGATGAGCGCGAGGACCTCCTCGAGCCCGGGGATCACCGCGAGCTCCTCGGCCTCGATCTCGCCGATGCCCGACCAGCGCAGCAGCGCGACGAGGTAGGCGCGGATGTCGCGCCAGCTCGCCTCCAGCCGCGCGGCGGCATCGACCTGCAGCGCGTCCAGGCAGGGTGCGATCGTGGTCGGCTGCCCGTGCAGCTCCACGTCCAGCACGTCGCCGAGGCTGTGGGCCGGGTCGGTGGACAGCACCAGCGTGCGCCGGCCGGCCGCGGCGGCCGCCAGCGCGGTGGCGGCGGCCACCGAGGTCTTGCCGACGCCCCCCTTGCCCGTGAAGAGGATGACGCGCGGCACCTGGTCAGGACTCGACGCGGGCCTTCACGCCGTCCAGGCCCTGGCGCACGATCTTCTTCGCCAGCTGCTTGCGGACCATCGAAGGCAGGGGGATCGTCGACTCCACCTCGAGCTCGTAGGTCATCTCGGTGGTCCCGTCGCCGAGGTCGTCCATCGTGTACGCCCCGTCGAGCCGCTGGAGCTTGTCGGACTCCACGAGCTGCCACGACATCCTGGCGTCCTCGTACGTGTACTCCAGCGTGAGGTGCGCCGAGATCCCCATCGCCGAGAGCGTGTAGTGCACCTTCGTGCCCCACCCGTCCTCGTTGGTCTCCAGGATCTCGGCGGTGCGGAACTCCTCCTGCCACTCCGGGTACGACTCGAAGTCGCCGATCACCTCGTAGATCGCGTCGACGTCCGCCTTGATGACGATCGACTCCCTGACGCGGTCGGTGGCCATGGCCGGGGAGCCTAGAACATCGCCTGGGTCACACGGTCTGCTCGGGGGCGGCGTCGGCGAGCGCGGCCAGCCGCTGGCCGTGGGCGTCGGCGGCGCGCTGCATGGCCTCGCGCGCGCTGCGCTGGTCGGCCAGCAGCGCGGGATCGGGCTCGGCGCCGGGGAGGCGTCCGTGCTCCAGACGCTCCTTGAGCGCGTGCAGGGCGCCGCGGACCGAGGCGCGGTGGTGGCGCAGCAACGTGCGCCAGCCGTGGTCCGGCGCGTCGAAATGGGCGACGTAGTGCACGATCGTCCCGTTGGGCTCGTCTGCGTAGTACCACTCGGCGGTCCCGACGAGATCCCCGGTCACCTCCGTGGTGATGCCGAGCTCTGGCCGGTCCTTCACCTTCACGATCGTCAGGCGTTGCGTGCGGCTGAGGACACTGGGGCGGTCGGTCACGCGCCCCGGTGGGTGCAGCACGACCGTGCCGCCCCCCACGGCCTCCATGCCGGGCCACCACACGGGCCAGGTCGGCACATGGGAGAGCACGCTGTGCACCTCCACCCGGCGCGCGCGGACGAAGCCGGTGTCCCACGCGTGGACCCGCATCAGACGAGCATGACCACCGCGATGGCCAGCGCCGCCGCTCCGTAGGCGATCGCGGCGCGGGCCCGCGCGCCCTCGTCGCGGTTGCCGGGCACCGCCGACCAGGCCAGCGCGACGAGGAACCCCGCGACCAGACCCCCGACGTGGGCCTCCCACGCGATCGAGCGGAACACCAGCGGGAGCGCGAGGTTCAGGCCGAGGATCAGCAGCAGGCTGTTGAGGCTCGCGCGCCCCACAGCGGTGTTGCGGGCGCGCACCGCCGCCGCCAGCCAGGCACCGAACAGGCCGAAGATCATCCCCGAGGCGCCCACCGCGGGAACAGCGGCCGGCCCCAGCAGGAAGAACGCCGCACCGCCCCAGGCGCCGGACGCGAGCAACAACCCCGCGTACGGGACGGGGCCTGCCTGGCGCTCCAGCTGCGGCCCGAACGAGTAGAGCGCCCACATGTTGAACAGCAGGTGGAAGATCAGCGTGCGCGAGTGCAGCAGTGCGGCGGTGAGGACACGCCACCACTCACCCGCCTCCACCAGCACGTTGACCTGAGCGCCGTAGAGGAACACCTGAGGCGCGACGAGCTGCAGCAGCCACGCAGCGACACAGAGCACGAGCATCGCGCGGGTGACCGGGGCGCCGCCGATGCCGCTGATCTGATCGGCGGTGATCACGCGGTTGCGACCGGTCGGCGCCGCGCACTCCGGGCACTTCTGGCCTACGGCCGCCGGCCGCACGCAGTCGATGCACACCGGCCGCCCGCACGTCGAGCACGACAGCCGGGTGGGCCGGTCGGAGTGCCGGTAGCACGTCGGCGCGGCCTCGACGTCCATCAGGGGGAAAGGGTAGCCGTGGGGCCGCGACGACTAGGCTGCGGTCGAATCCCCCAAGGCTCCAGGAGGCTGGCCGTGCTCGACTGGTTGCGAAGCCTCGTCCGCCGAGTGGCGGACGCCGACCCCGTGCGCACCAGCCGGGCCATCGCGCTGGGCCGGATCGCGATCGGCGTGATCGCGTTGCTGGTGCCGCAGGCCCTGGCCCGCGCGACCGCGGACGGCGTGGTGTCGCCGGCGACGCGGATCGGCTTCCGCATGGCCGGGGCGCGCGACCTCGCACTCGGGACGGGGGCAGTGATCGCCGCCCAGCGCCGCCCGGAGACCCTGCGGGGCTGGGTCGCGGCGGGAGCGATGTCCGACGCCGCCGACGCCGTGATCTACGCGGTCGACGGAGCGGGCTTCAACCCGCCCGCCCGCGTGGCCAGCGTGGGCCTCGCCGCGGGCGCGGCCGGCGCGGGCATGCTCGCCGCCCGCCGCCTCTATGAGGCCCCGGCGGAGCGGCTCACCCGCCGCGCGCGCCGACGGCTGGCCGCCCTCGCTGCGTGACCTACACGCCCGCGTAGATCGCGTCGATGCGGTCGGCGAAGTGCTCGGCCACGACCGCGCGCTTGACCTTCATCGTCGGGGTGATCTCCTTGTCCTCCAAGGAGAAGTCGCGGTCGAGGACCTCCCACTTGCGGATCGACTCCGCGCGGCTGACCGCGCCGTTGGCGTGGTCGACGGCCTTGGTGACCTCGGCCTGGACGGCGTCGCTCTTCACCAGCTCCGCGGGGGAGCCCGAGAGGCCGCGCTCCTTGGCGAAGGCGGCCAGCTCCTCGGGGTCCAGCGTGATGAGCGCCCCGATGAAGGGCTTGTTGTCGCCGACGACCATCGCCTGGGAGACCAGGCGGTGCTGCTTGATGCGCTCCTCGAGCACGGCGGGGGCGACGTTCTTGCCGCCGGCGGTGACGATCAGCTCCTTCTTGCGTCCGGTGATCTTGAGGAAGCCGTCGTCGTCGATCACGCCGATGTCACCCGAGTGGAACCAGCCGTCGCCGGCGAGGACCTCGCGCGTGGCCTCGTCGTTGTTGAGGTACCCGCCGAAGACGTTGCCGCCCTTGATGAGGATCTCGCCGTCGTCGGCGATGCGGATCTCGGTGCCTGCCAGCGGCAACCCGACGGTGCCGATGCGCATCTTGTCGGGCCGGTTCACGGTCGCGGGCGCGGAGGTCTCCGTCAGGCCGTAGCCCTCGAGGATGGTCATCCCGGCGGCGTGGAAGAACGCCGCGAGGTGAGGCGCCAGCGGCGCGCCGCCCGACACGGCGTAGCGCACCCGGCCGCCGAGGGCGTGGCGCAGCTTGCTGTAGACCAGCTTGTCGGCGATCGCGTGCTTGACCTTCGTCAGCAGCGACGGCTGGTCGGTGCCGCTCCACTCGTTGCCCGCGGAGACCGCGAACGCGAAGACCTTGGCCTTGGCGCCGGTGGCCTTCTTCTGCGCGGCGTTGAAGACCTTCTCGAACACGCGTGGCACGGCCAGCAGGAACGTCGGCTGGAAGCTGGCCAGGTCCTCGCCCAGCGTGTCGATCGACCGCGCGTAGCCGATCTGCACGTCGGCCTGCAGGCACAGGAACTGCACCATGCGGGCGAAGCTGTGCGCCAGCGGTAAGAACAGCAAGGTGGAGTCGTCGCCGCCGACCATCTGCTTGAGCGTGACGCCGCCCTGCTTGGCGACCCACAGCCAGTTGCTGTGCGCCAGCACGCAGCCCTTGGGCTGGCCCGTGGTCCCCGACGTGTAGATCAGCGTGGCGAGATCCGCTGCCTTGACGGCGCCAGCGACCTCGCGGACGCGGGCGCGCTCGGCGTCGGTGCCGCGCTCCACGATGGCGTCCAGGCCGCCGTCCTCGAGCACGAAGACCTCGCGGAGGTCAGGAGCGGCGGAGCGCGCGAGCTCCAGGTTCTTGGCGTGGGCGGCCGTGCCGGCGACCGCCAGGGTGACGTGGGCGTCGGTCAGCATCCACTCGCACTGCTCGGGCGAGTCGGTCTCGTAGATCGGCACCACCGCGGCGCCGCACGACAAGACCGCGAGGTCGAGGATGGTCCACTCGACGGACGTGCCGGCCATGATCGCGACCCGGTCGCCCGGGTTGACCCCCAGCGCGAGCAGCCCGCCGGCCACGCGCGTGACGCGCTCCGCGAGCTGCACCCACGTGAGACCGCGCCACGCGACCGTCCCGCGCGACATCTCCGGGTAGCGCAGGATCACCTTGCTGCTGCCGGAGTCCGCGCGCTCCCACAGGACCGTGGTGAGGTTCTCGTCGGCGGCGACGGCGACCGGGGGCTCGCCCTTCACGTGGGTTTTGCTCATGAGCGAGAGGCTACGCGTCCGCTGCGTCGAGAAACGGAGCAACGGCCGCGAGGAAGGCCTCGGGGCTGTCGGCGTGCGGCGAGTGCTCGGCCCCGGGGATCACGACGCGCACGGCGCCCGCGATCGTCTCCGCGAGCAGGCGCTGATCGGGCGGGGCCCACATCGGCTCGCGCTCGCCGTGCAGCACGAGGACCGGCACGTCGATGCCGCGCAGGAAGGCGATCACCGGCGCGGCGCTGACCAGCGCACGCGCGCCCCCGATCAGCGCGGCGGGTTCGAGGCGCAGCCAGCGCTCCCTGAGCACCTCGCCGAGTTGCGGGTCCAGCGCGCGGCCGGCCGCGTCGTTGAGCGCCCGACTGGCGTCCCACGCTGCCTGCAGCCCCCGATCCTGGGCGATGGCCGCGATCGCCGCGACGTGCCCGGCGACGGTCTCGTCGGGCATGCCCAGGCCGGTGCCGACCAAGACCAGCGAGCGCAGCCGCTGACTGGCGGAGACCGCCACGCGCTGCGCCTGCAACCCGCCCAGGGAGTGTCCCAGCAGGTGCAGCTCCCCCAGCCCGAGCGCGTCCACGAACGCGACGACCCAGCGCGCGACAGCGGCGATGCCGTGCTCGTCGGGGTTCGCGGAGCCCTCGGAGTCGGCGTGTCCGGGCAGGTCGGGCACGACCACGCGGCGGCCCTGCGCCAGCCCGTCGAGCACCGCCTCGAAGTCCGTGCGGCTGCCGGTCCACCCGTGCAGGCACAGCAGGGGCGTCCCCTGGCCCCCACCCGCGTCGCTGAACGTGACGCGGCGCCCGTCCAGCTGCAGCGATCGCGTGCGCACCGCCTGACCCTACGCTGGGGTGCATGGCGGTCGTACCCAGCGTCGGGTGGGGGGTCCTCCACCTGTTCTTCCATCTCCAGCGCCCGCTGCTCGACGATCCCGAGCGCGCTGCGAAGGACTTCGCGCAGCGCCTCGAGGCCTTCGACGCCGTCCCCGACCAGCAGGCGCTCGTGTTCGTGGTGCTCGGTCAGAAGGCCGACCTCGGGCTGATGCTGCTGGGGCCGGACCTGGAGGCGCTGCACGCCTTCACCGCCGAGCTGGCCGGGTCACCGCTGGGGCAGGCGCTCGCACCGGCCGGGTCGTACGTGTCGCTCACGGAGGAGAGCGAGTACACGGCGACCGAGGACGACGAGCGCGCCCGTCTCGTCGCCGAGGAGGGCATGCACGAGGGCAGCCCGCAGCTCGAGCAGGCCCTGCGGGAGTGGAACGAGCGCATGTCCGCCTACCGCGAGCACCGCCTGCATCCACGGCTGCCCGCGAAGGCGGTGCTGTGCTTCTACCCGATGAGCAAGCGCCGCGAGGGCGCCGACAACTGGTACGCGCTGCCGTTCGACGACCGCAGGCAGCTCATGGCCGGTCACGCCAGGGTCGGGCGCACGTGGCGCGGCCGCGTGCTGCAGCTCATCACCACGTCGATGGGCCTGGACGACTGGGAATGGGGCGTCACCCTGCTGGCCGACGACCCCGCGGCCGTGAACCGCATCGTCTACGAGATGCGCTTCGACGAGGTGAGTGCCCGCTTTGCGGAGTTCGGCCCGTTCGTGGTCGGGCTGGTGTGCCCCCCGGGGGCGCTGGGCAGCCGCCTGCGGCTGGCGTAGCTCCCGGCGAGGGCCTCAGCCGTTGACGCGGTCCTTGAAGGGCTTGCCCGGCTTGAACGCCGGCGCCTTCGAGGCCGGGACGCTGACCGGCTTGCCGGTCTGCGGGTTGCGGCCTTGACGGGCCGCGCGCTCCCGGCGCTCGAACGTCCCGAAGTTCGTGATCGAGACCTTCTCGCCTGCGGCGACTGCGCCCTGGACGGCCTCGAGGACCGCGTCGAGCGCGCTGGACACCTGCGCCTTCGACAGGCCCGACCCGTCGGCGGCGGCGGCGATCAGCTCGGACTTGTTCACAGGCTTACTCCGGTTTCGTGAGTGACAGTGGGAAGAGGTGGAGCGGGTACGGTGCCACGCTCCGCCTGAAAAGCAAGCCTGCGTGCCCCGTCTTGTTGTACTTGCCGACTCCCTCGCGTTCCACGGACCCGAGGGACCGGTACCGCTGTCCGACCCCCGGCTGTACCCCAACCAGGCCGGAGCGGCCCTCGAGGCAGCCACCGGCACGGCGTGGGACGTGCAGGTCTGGGCTCGTGCGGGCTACGGGCTGCGGGAGACCTGGGTCGGCCTGCAGAAGGACGTGCACCTGCAGCAGCAGCTGGTGCTCGGGGCCGACGCGGTGGTGCTGGGCACCGGCTCGATGGACCAGGCGTCGGTCGCGGTTCCGCGCTGGGTGGTGCTCTCGCTGGCCTACCTGCGGCCGCCGCGGCTGCGCCGCCGCGTGCGCAACACGATCGACCGCTGGCACCCCGCCGTCACCCGCCTGACCCGCGGACGCTGGCGCTACACCCCGCCGTCGGTCGTGGCTCACGGCTTCGCCAAGAGCGTGGACGCGCTGCGCCTCTTCGCGCCGCGGGCCGCGCTGGTCTGCGTCCTGCCGACGGTGCACCGGGCCGTGTACTACGGCGGCGTCGACCGCTGGCACGAGGTCACCCACCGCACGGTGCGCGAGCTGGCGCAGGCCAAGGACGTGCCTGCCGTCGACCTGCGCCCGCTGTCCGCGGCGCACCTGGACCGCTACAACCCCGATGGCACGCACTGGGGCTGGGAGCTGCACGCCGAGGTCGGCGCGGCTCTGGCCGGGGCAATGCTGCCGCAGCTGCGCTACGGTGACGCAACAACACACCTGGGGAGCTCGGGACAGCCGGGCTGAGAGGGTGGCCACGCCTCCGGCAGCGCCACCGACCCGCGGAACCTGAGCTGGGTAATGCCAGCGGAGGGACGGTGACGCGGCCGTGGACCGCAGACAGATCCTGATCCTCACCGGGGGCGATCCCACCCCGGTGCCGACGCCAGAGTGGCACCCCGACGCGGTGACCGTGATCGCCGCCGACTCGGGCCTGGGGCTCGCCGCGGCGCTCGGTGTCTCCGCCGACCTCGTGGTCGGCGACATGGACTCCGTGGACCCGGCGGCGCTCGTCGCAGCCGAGCGCGCGGGTGCGCAGGTGCAGCGCCACCCGGTGGCCAAGGACGCCACCGACCTCGAGCTCGCCCTGGACGCGGCGCTGGCCATGGGCCCGGCGGACGTCACGGTGGTCGGCGGCCACGGCGGGCGGCTGGACCACTTCCTGGGCAACGCGCTGCTGCTGGCGGCGGAGCGCTACGCGCCTCTGACGATCCAGGCCCGCATGGGCGGGGCCACCGTGACCGTCGTGCGGGCAGGGACGGTCGAGCTGGCGGGCGGGCCGGGCGGGCTGATCTCGCTCCTGCCCGTCCACGGCCCTGCGTACGGCGTGCGCACCGAGGGCCTGCGCTTCCCGCTGCGCGACGAGGACCTGCTGCCCGGGCTGACCCGCGGCGTCAGCAACGTCTTCGAGTCCACCCTCGCGAGGGTGTCCCTGCGGTCGGGCGTGCTGCTGGCGGTGCAGCCGTGAGGGCGGCCCCCTTCCTGGTGGCGGTCGCGCTGGCCGCCTGCTCGACGGCCGCGCCCTCCGACGACGACGTCACGCTGCGGCTGCTGACCCACGAGTCGTTCAACGTCTCCGAGGACGTGCTCGCCGCGTTCACCGAGGAGACGGGGATCACCGTCGAGCCGATCGCGACCGGCGACGCCGGCGCGGTCGTGAACCAGGCGATCCTCACCGTCGACGACCCGCAGGGCGACGTGCTCTTCGGCGTCGACTCGACCTTCCTCACCCGCGCGCTCGACGCCGACCTCTTCGTCCCCTACGAGGCAGCCGGGCTGGACGCCGTACCGGAGCGCTACCGGCCGGACCCCGAGCACCGCGTGACCCCCGTCGACTACGGCGACGTCTGCCTCAACTACGACGTGGCCGCATTCGAGGAGCGCGGCCTCGCCGTGCCCGGGGACCTTGCCGACCTGACCGACCCGGCCTTCGCGGGGACCCTGGTCGTGCAGAACCCCGCGACCTCCTCCCCCGGCCTGGCGTTCCTCCTCGCCACCGTGGCGCGCTTCGGCGAGGACGGCTGGCTGGACTTCTGGGAGGCGCTGCGCGCCAACGACGTGCTGGTGGTCGACGGCTGGTCGGAGGCCTACTACGACGAGTTCTCCGCGACCGGCGACGGCGAGCGCCCGCTGGTGGTGTCCTACGCCTCCAGCCCGCCCGCCGAGGTCGTGTTCGCCGACCCGCCGATCCAGGAGCCGCCGACCGGCGTGGTCGCGGCGTCGTGCTACCGGCAGGTGGAGTTCGCGGGGATCCTCGCCGGCACGCCGCACGAGGCCGAAGCGCGCCAGCTGCTGGACTTCCTGCTGTCCGACGCGTTCCAGGAGGACGTGCCGCTGACGATGTTCGTGTTCCCGGTGGTCGAGGGGACGCTCCTGCCGGACGTGTTCGAGCAGTTCGCGGTGGTGCCCGAGGATCCGTTCGAGCTGGACCCCGCCACGATCGCCGAGGGCCGCGACCGCTGGATCGAGGAGTGGACCGCGACGGTCCTGCGGTGACCGCCGGCCGCCACCGTCGTCGCCGGGCGTGGCTGCTGCTGGCGCCGCCGCTGGCGTTCCTGGCGGTGTTCTTCGCGTGGCCAGTCGCACGCATCGTCGCGACCGGGCTGGCACCCGACGGGCAGCTCGAGCTGGGCGCGATCGGCCGCGTCCTGACCGACCCGTCCGTCCGCGGCGTGGCGTGGTTCACGCTCTGGCAGGCGGCGCTGTCGACCGTGCTGACGCTGCTGGTCGGGCTGCCGGGGGCGTACGCGCTCTCCCGGTACCGCTTCCGCGGGCGCAACGTCGTGCGCGCCGCGGTCACCGTGCCGTTCGTGCTGCCGACGGTCGTCGTGGGCTCGGCGTTCCTCGCGCTGCTCGGGCCGCGCGGGCCGCTGGGTCTGGACCTGCGCCGCACGGTCGCCGCCATCCTGCTCGCGCACATCTTCTTCAACTACGCCGTGGTGGTGCGCACCGTCGGCGGGCTGTGGCAGCACCTGGACCCGCGGCTGGTGGACGCGGCGCGAGTGCTGGGCGCGGGCCGCTGGCAGGCGTTCCGCGAGGTCACGCTCCCGCTGCTGCGTCCCGCGATCGCCGCCTCCGCCGCGATCGTGTTCCTGTTCACGTTCACGTCGTTCGGGGTCGTGCTGATCCTCGGCGGCCCGGGCCGCGCGACGCTCGAGGTCGAGATCCACCGCGCGACCACGCAGCTGCTGAACCTGCCGCTGGCCTCGGCGCTCGCGCTGCTGCAGCTGGCCGCCGTGGTCGCCGCGCTGACGGTCTACGGCCGGTTGCAGCGGCGGGTCCCGCAGCGGCTGGTGGCCGCCGACGTGGCCGCGCGGCCACCGCGGACGGTCGGTGCGCGCGTGTTCCTCGCGGCCAACCTGCTGTTCATGCTGGTACTGGTGGGCGCGCCGCTCCTCGTGCTGCTGGAGCGCTCCTTCGCGGTCGGCGACGGGTACGGCCTGGCGGCGTGGCGGGCGCTGCTGGGCGAGGGGGACGGGACGCTGCTGGCGGTCGACGGGGCGGCCGCGCTGCGCCGCTCACTCGTGCTGGGCGCCCTCGCCGCGCTGCTGGCGGTGGTCGTCGGGGGACTCGCGGCGACGGGCGCCGTTCTGGGCCGCGGGCGCGGCGTCGGGCTGGTGGACCGGGCCCTGATGGTGCCGCTGGGCACCTCGGCCGTCACGGTCGGGTTCGGTTTCCTCATCGCGCTCGACTCCCCGCCGCTGGACCTGCGCGGCTCCATCGTGCTGGTCCCGATCGCGCAGGCCCTGGTCGCGATCCCCTTCGTGGTGCGCACCCTGCTCCCGGTGCTCGAGGCCATCGACGAGCGGCTCCGCGAGGCCGCCGCCACGCTGGGGGCGACCCCACGCCAGGTGTGGCGCGAGGTCGACCTGCCGATCGCGGGCCGCGCGCTACTGGTCGCGGCGGGATTCGCGTTCGCCATCGCGGTCGGCGAGTTCGGAGCCACGGTGTTCGTGGCGGGCGCGCAGCACCCCACGCTGCCGGTGGCGATCGCGCGCCTGCTGGGCCGCCCCGGCGCCGCGAACTTCGCCCAGGCGATGGCGCTGTCCACGGTCCTGGCCGCGACCACCGCGGCCGTGATCGTCTTGATCGAACGCCTGCGCGTGGGCCAGGTCGGCAGGTTCTAGAGCCGGTGCTGCGGGTCGAGGGGCTGACGGTGCGCTACGGCGAGCGTGTCGCCGTCGACGGCGTGGACCTGGACGCCGCGGCCGGCGAGGTGGTGTGCGTGCTGGGGCCCAGCGGGTGCGGCAAGTCCAGCCTGCTGCGCGCAGTCGCGGGGCTGGAGCCGGCCGCGGCGGGGCGCGTGCTCCTCGAGGGCGAGGACGTCACGGGATGGCGCCCCGACCGCAGGAACGTCGGGCTGATGTTCCAGGACCACGCGCTCTTCCCGCACAGGACGGTCGCGCAGAACGTCGGGTTCGGGCCGCGCGTGCGCGGTGCCTCGCCCGCCGAGGTCGCGGAGCGCGTGCAGGAGGCCCTGGCGCTGGTGGACCTGGCCGATGCGGCGAACCGGCCGGTCACGGCGCTGTCGGGCGGAGAGCAGCAGCGTGTCGCGCTGGCCCGGGCCATCGCCCCGGCGCCGCGGGTCCTCCTGCTGGACGAGCCGCTGGGCTCCCTGGACCGCGTGCTGCGCGACCGTCTCCTGGAGGAGCTCCCGCGGGTCTTCGCGGCGCTGGCCATCACGGTGGTCTACGTCACCCACGACCAGCAGGAGGCGCTGGCGCTGGCCGACCGCGTGGCGCTGATGCAGGCCGGGCGCATCGTGCAGCAGGGCCGGCCCGAGGACGTGTGGCGGGCCCCGGCCACCCCCTTCGTGGCGCGCTTCCTGGGCCTGCGGCTGGTCGAGGCGACGGTGCGGGGCCGCGTGGCGATGACGCCGCTGGGCCGCGGTCGCCGTCGACCTCCCCGACGGTGTGGCGACGCTGGCGCTGCTGCCCGGAGCCGTGGTGCTCGCGCCGCACGGCGACGACGCGTGCGCGGTCCGTGGCGAGGTCCTGGGCTCGCGCTTCGCCGGCGACCGCATGGTGGTCACCGTTGCCCTGGACCGCCTCGGCCCGGTCGAGGTCAGCGCACCGCTGGACCCCAGCCCCGAAACCGGCAGCACGATCGCGATCAGGATCGACCCGGCGCGGGTCGCGCCGCTGCGCGCGCCCTCGTCAGGCGCCTGACCACATCCGCGCGAGGTGGGCCATGCGGGGTACCGCCTCGCCCAGGACCGCCGGCCAGTCGGAGTCGGACTTGCCCGCGAGCCAGCGCTTGTAGAGGCCCTCGAGCAGGATCGTGAGCTTCCACAGGGCCAGCGTCCGGTAGAAGGACAGGTCGGTCATGGCCCAGCCCGTGGCGGCCTCGTAGCGGGCGATCAGCTCGGCCCGCTTCGGGAAGCCCGGCAGGACGCTGACCTGCTGGAACCCGCCGATCGAGGGCTCCCCGGGCTCGGGCCAGAACAGCAGCAGGTAGCCGAGGTCGGCCAGCGGGTCCCCGAGCGTCGCCATCTCCCAGTCCAGGATCGCCCGCACCCGCGCGGGCGGTCCCTCGCTGACCACCACGTTGTCGAGCTTGTAGTCGCCGTGGACGACCGCGACCGCCTGTGAGGCGGGGATGTGCGCCTCCAGCCACTCACGCACGACCTCGATGTCACGCACCTCGCGCGTGGCCATCACCGCCCACTGCCGCGTCCAGCGCGCGACCTGTCGCCTGGTGTAGTCGTCCGGCTTGCCCAGGCTGTCCAGCCCGGTGGCCGCGACGTCCGCGGTGTGCAGCTCCACGAGCGCGTCGATCAGCTCGTGGGCGATCGCGGCGCGGTCAGGCTCGGCATAGGCGGGCGGCACGACCTCGCGGATCACGGCCCCGGGCACCTCGGTCATGAGGTAGAAGGGCACGCCGATCACGGCGGGGTCCGCACACGCGGCCACCGGGCGGGGCGCGCGCACCGCGGTGTGCTGCAGCCCCTCGAGCACGCGGTGCTCGCGCAGCATGTCGTGCGCCGTCTCGGGGAGGTCCCCCAGCGGCGGGCGACGCAGCACCCAGGTGTGGTCGCCGCGGCGCACCCGGAACGTGAGGTTCGACCGCCCCTCGCCGATCTTCTCGACGACGACGGGGAGCCCGCGCCCCTGCTCGACATGGGCGTCCAAGAACTCCCCCAGGGGGCCCGGCGGGACCAGCTCCGCGAAACCTTCTGGCAGCATCGGCGACATGGCTGGAGCCTCGCACGCGGGCCGCGGCGCACAAACCCGCGGGCAGCTCGTCGAGGTCGCCCTGGCGCTCTTCGCGGAGCAGGGGGTCGAGGCCACCGCCGTCGATGAGATCACCACCGCGGCGGCGGTCGCCAAGGGCACGTTCTACGTGCACTTCCAGCACAAGCAGGACGTGCTGCTGGAGCGTGCCGCGCAGCTGGTGGACGGGGTGTCCACGGCGCGGCTGCCCCGCGACGCCGCGGCGGCGCTGGGCGCGCTGGGCGGCCGGCTGGCGGGCTCGATGGCGGCCACGACCCCGCGCGAGGTGGTCGGCCGCATGGTCCGCGAGATCGTCGGCAACCGCGAGGCCTGGCTGCGCGTCCTGGGCCCGCGCCGCACGCTGGGTGACCTCATCCGGCCGCTGGTCGAGCGCGGCCAGGCCGCGGGGACGCTGCGCGCGGACCTCTCGCCGGCGCGCCTCACGCAGGGCCTGGTGATCCTCTGGCTCGACACCGTGCTGGGCTGGGCGGAGCGCCCCGCGGCGCGCGACCTGGCGGCGGAGCTGGCCCGCGCCACCGCGCTCTACCTCGACGGCGCGCGGGGGCGTGAATCCTCTTGACGATGTATCGTTGACCTATCACGATAGAGCAACGACCGATCAAGCTTGCGGAGGTGCGCGATGGGTGACGCGACGTGGCAGGGCGGCTGGTGGGAGCCGCTGGCCGAGATGATCCAGGCCAAGATGGAGGAGACCAAGCGCCGCTGGGAGAACGAGCGCGAGGCTCGCGAGCGCACGGCGTCCCACCACCAGTCGCGCCACGAGCACCGCAAGACCGGCGCGGACTGGCCCTTCGGCCCAGGCCCAGGGCCGTTCGGCCCAGGCTTCCCCTTCGGGCCCGGCTGGGGGGGCCGGGGCTTCAGCGGTCCGCGGCGCGGCCCCCGGCGCGCCCGCGGCGACGTCCGCGACGCGGTGCTGGCCCTGCTGTCCGAGCAGCCCATGCACGGCTACCAGATCATCCAGGAGATCACGAGACGCAGCGGCGAGGCCTGGCGCCCCAGCCCCGGCTCCGTGTACCCCACGCTCGCCCAGTTGGAGGACGAGGGCCTGGTCCGCACCGAGCAGTCCGAGGGCCGCCGCGTCGTCCACCTCACCGACGAGGGCCGCGCCTACGTCGACTCCCACGCCGACGAGCTCGGCGCGATCTGGCGCCAGTTCGAGTCGACCGCCGAGGAGGAGCGCACCCACCCCCTCTCCGGCCTCCGCGACGTCGCCGCCTCCGTCGCCGCCGCGGTGATGCAGGTCGCGGTCGCCGGCGACTCCGCACAGCAGGAGGAGGTCAAGGCCATCCTCACCGACACCCGCCGCCGCATCTACCGCATCCTCGCCGACGCCGACGACGTCTGGGAGGAGTCTGTGGAGAGGCCGGCCGGAGATGAGGGCGACACCCAGGTCTAAGTCTGCTTCAGCGCCGCCACGAACCGCGAGCCCAGGCGTCGGGGTCGTCGCCGACGGACAGGTCCTTGCCGCAGCGGACCAGCGGCAGGCGCAGGAGAGTCGGGTCGGCGCAGAGGCGGGTGATCCAGTCGTCGTCGGAGGCGGAGAGGTACTGGAGGCCCTTGTCCTGTAGGCCTTCGCCTCGCGGTCGACGACGCCGGCCACGCCGAAGCGCTGGACCCACTTGCGCAGCTCGCCCGGGGTGGGCGGCTTGCGGCGCACATCGACCGCGTGGAACCGCACGCGCCGCTCCGCGAAGAAGCGCTCCGCCTTCTGGCTCGCGCGCGATTTGGGGTGCGTGAAGAGCTGCAGGTCGATCACGGCGGGTCGATCGTAGGCTCCGATGTCAGTGAAGACCGTGCTGATCACCGGGGCGTCCAGCGGCATCGGCGCCGCCTGCGCCGCCGCGTTCGCGACCGCCGGCGCCCGCCTCGTGCTCTGCCGCGCGGCGCCTTGACCGGGTGCAGGAGCTGGCAGAGCGCCTCGCCGTCGAAGCCCACGTGCTGGCGCTGGACGTCCGCGACCGCGCGGCCGTCGAGGCCGCGCTGACCGACCTGCCGCCGCCGTTCGACGCTGTCGACGTGCTGGTCAACAACGCGGGGCTCGCCGCGGGCTTCGAGCCGCTGCAGGTCGGCGACCCCGACGACTGGGACCGCATGCTCGACACCAACGTCGCCGGGCTGCTGTTCGTCACGCGCGCGGTCGTCCCCGGCATGGTGGCGCGCGGGCGCGGCCACGTCATCAACATCGGGTCGGTCGCCGGCCACGAGGTCTACCCCAACGGCGCCGTCTACTGCGCCAGCAAAGCCGCGGTGAAGGCGCTCACCGAGGGCCTGCGCATGGACCTGCTGGGCACCGGCGTGCGCGTGTCCAGCGTCGACCCCGGGCTGGTCGAGACCGAGTTCTCGGTGGTGCGCTTCCACGGCGACCGCGATCGCGCCGAGGCGGTCTACGAGGGTCTCACGCCCCTGTCGGCCGACGATGTCGCCGACACCGTGCTGTGGGTCGCGCAGCGGCCCCCGCACGTGCAGGTGGCCGACGTGGTCCTGCTGGCCTCCGCCCAAGCGGGGGCCACCCGCGTGCACCGTGACGCCGGGTAGCGTCCCGGCATGAGCGACAGCAACCACACCTATGTGCTGAACGAGATCGTGGGCACCTCCGACGAGAGCATCGCCGACGCGATCCGCAGCGGCATCGCCCGGGCCGGGCAGACCGTGCGCAACCTCGACTGGTTCGAGGTCGTGTCGGTCCGCGGGCACATCGTCAACGGCTCCGAGGTCGGGCACTTCCAGGTCACGATGAAGGTCGGCTTCCGGCTGGAGTGAGCCCGACGTCAGACGGGGGCGCCGACGCTGCCCTCGTGCGCGGCCTCGATGCGTGCCAGCTCGCCGCGTGGGGCGATGCGCCAGAAGACCTTCGCCGGCCGCATCCCAGTCGGTCGAGCACCGCCGCGCCGCGCGCCGAGCCGGTCAGCTCGACGTGCCGGGTCGACGACTCCCGCAGCCGGGCCAGCTGGGCGCTGTCGGGGCGGCGGGCCTCGACGAGCTGCGTGTTGACGCGGGCCAGGATCGCGCGAGGTCGCGTCGAGCACGTAGCACTCGCCGCCGGTCATGCCGGCGCCGACGTTCGAGCCGGTCTCGCCGAGGACCACGACGACGCCGCCGGTCATGTACTCGCAGGCGTGGTCGCCCACGCCCTCGACGACCGCCCAGGCGCCGGAGTTGCGGACGGCGAAGCGCTCGCCCGCGCGGCCGGCGACGAACAGCTCGCCGCCGGTCGCGCCGTACAGCACGGTGTTGCCGACCAGGACCGCGGGTCGCCCGCCGTCGTCGGCCGGGCGGGCGGATGACGATGCGGCCGCCGCGCCATGCCCTTGCCGACGTAGTCGTTCGCCTCGCCGGTGAGCACGAACTCGACCCCGTCGGAGAGGAACGCGCCGAAGCTCTGGCCGGCCTCGCCGGTGAAGCGGACGCTGACCGATCCAGGCGGCTGCCGGCGCCGGCGTCGTCGCCGAACTCCAGGCCGATGCGCGCCGCCGATGCCGCGCGCCGACGGTGCGGTCGGCGTTGCGGATGTCGTACTTGCAGGTTCAGCACGCGTGCCGTCCCACAGCGACTCGAACGCGTCGTCGAAGACGCTGGTCGCCCAGCGCGCCGCGGGGCGACTGGATCGGCAGGGCTGCCCTGGTAGGCAGCGCGCGGCTCGCGGTCGTCGCTCGCGGCGCGGCGCAGCAGCGGGGTGACGTCGAGGCGCGCCGCGCGCGCGTCGTCGACGAGCGCGCGCGGCGCAGCAGGTCGACGCGACCGACGGCCTCGTCCATGGAGCGCAGACCCAGCGCGGCGAGGCCGTGGCGCACCTCCTCGGCGACGAACAGCAGGTAGGCGGCCACCATCTCCGGGCGTGCCGCGGAACTTCTCGCGCAGCTCCGGGCGCTGCGTCGCGACGCCGACCGGGCAGGTGTCGCGGTGGCAGGCGCGGACCATGATGCAGCCCTCGGCCAGCAGCGCGGCGGTGCCGAAGCCGTACTCGTCGGCGCCGAGCAGCGCCGCGATCGAGCACGTCGCGGCCGGTCTTGAAGCCGCCGTCGACCTGCAGCCGCACGCGGCCGCGCAGGCCGTTGGCGACCAGCGTCTGCTGCGTCTCGGCCAGGCCCAGCTCCCAGGGCAGCCCGGCGTGCTTGATGCTCGACAGCGGCGACGCGCCGGTGCCGCCGTCGGCGCCGGCGATCTGCACCGCGTCGGCCAGGCCCTTGACGACGCCGGCCGCGACCGTGCCCACGCCGGCGCAGCGAGACCAGCTTCACGCTGACGCGCGGCGAACGGGTTGACCTGCTTGAGGTCGTAGATCAGCTGCGCCAGGTCCTCGATCGAGTAGATGTCGTGGTGCGGCGGCGGGCTGATCAGCGCCACGCCGGGCTGCGTGTGGCGCAGCCGGGCGATGAGGTCGCTGACCTTGTGGCCGGGCAGCTGCCCGCCCTCGCCGGGCTTGGAGCCCTGCGCCATCTTGATCTGGATCTCGTCGGCGTAGGCCAGGTACGTCGGCGTCACGCCGAAGCGCCCCGACGCGACCTGCTTGGCCTTGGAGTTGCGGTCGCGGGTGGTCCCGCGCGTGGCGAAGCGGGCCGGGTCCTCGCCGCCCTCGCCGCAGTTGGACATGCCGCCGAGAGGTTCATCGCCTCGGCGAGCGTCTCGTGGGCCTCCGGCGACAGCGCGCCCAGCGACATCGCGCCGGTGAAGAACCGCTGCGCGATCGACGGTGGCGGGCTCGACCTCCTCCAGCGGCACCGGCGTCGCGCCGCGGTCGGCGGCGGCGACGGCTCGAGCAGGTCGCGCGGCTCCGCCGGCGGGCGGTCGTTCACCAGCGCGGCGAACCGCTGGTAGTGCTCCCAGCGGCCCTCCTTGGTGGCGCGCGTCAGCAGGTGCGCGCGCGTCGCAGGCCCTCAGGTCGGCACTCGCGGCGTCAGCGGCGCGCAGGTCGCCCTCCAGACCGACGGCGTGGTGCAGCGCGCTGACGACGTCGGGGTTGGTCGACGTGGTACTCGCCGCCCTTCTTGAACTTGAAGAAGCCCGGGCTCTCCAGCTTGGCGGCTTCTCGCCGAAGCGCCTCGGCGTGGCGGGCCAGGACGTCGCCGGCCAGCTGCCGCCAGCGACACGCCGCCGATCTGCGACGGGGTGCCGACCAGCGCTGGCGTCGATGACGTCGCGCGCCCAGGCCGACGGCCTCGAAGATCTGCGCCGAGCGGTAGCGAGTCCAGCGTCGAGATGCCCATCTTCGACATGATCTTCAGCACGCCGTCGCGCGACCGCGTGGCGGTAGGCCTCCTGCGCCTCGCCGGCCGAGGCGGCGTCGCGGCCGAGGCGCCCGTTGTCGGCGAGCTCGGCGATCGACTCCAGCGCCAGCCGCGGGCAGACGACGTCCGCGCCGTAGCCCAGCAGGCACGCGAAGGAGTGGGTGTCGCGGGCGTCGTCGGTCTCGCGATGATGCTGGTCTGCGTGCGCAGCCCGTGCGGCGACCAGGCGGTGGTGGACGGCCCCGACGGCCAGCACGGCGGGCACGGGCGCGCGCTCGGCGTCGACGCTGCGGTCGGAGCACGATCAGCAGCCCGGCGCCGTTGCGCACGGCGTCGACGGCCTCGTCGCCGATGGTCGCCAGCCGCGCGGCCAGCCCGTCGCGGCCCTCCGCGACGGCGAACGTGGCGTCCAGGCCGCGCGACCGTGAACGGGATCTGCGGCGACAGCACCAGGTCCTGCAGGCCCTGCGGGTACATCACGAACCCGTCGAGCTCGAGCAGGCGGGCGGCCTCCGGCGCCTCGGTCAGCAGCGGCATGCGCGGCCCGAGCTGCGTGCGCAGGCTCATGACCTGCCACTCGCGCAGGTGGTCGATCGGCGGGTTGGTGACCTGCGCGAAGCGCTGCTTGAGGTAGTGGTAGACGGTGCGGCTGGCGGTCCGACAGCACCGCCAGCGCGGTGTCGTCGCCCATCGAGGAGATCGGCTCCTTGCCGTCGTTGGCCATCGGCCGCAGGACGGTGGTCTCCTCCTCCTTGGTGTAGCCGGCGACGACCTGGCGCGGCGACGAGGTCCTCGCCGGCGCCGTCGACGGGCTGGCCGGGCGGACGCGGCCGCTGGTGCGTGCGCACCCACTCGCCGTAGGGCTGGCGGGCGGCGAGGCGGCGCTTGAGCTCGGCGTTCTCCAGCAGCGGCTGCTCGAGCGCCGGGTCGACGAGCAGCATCTCGCCGGGCCCGAGGCGGCCGCGGCGGACGCTGCCGTGGCCGGCCGTGCGCACGGCGCCGACCTCGGAGGCGCACGACCACGTGCCGTCCTCGCAGACGCGCGTAGCGCAGCGGCCGCAGCCCGTTGCGGTCCAGCGCCGCGCGCGACGCGCAGCCCGTCGGTGAACACCAGGCCGGCCGGCCCGTCCCAGGGCTCGATCAGGCCGGCGTGGTAGCGGTAGAAGTCGCGCACGTCGGGGTGGATGTCGCGCGCGCCCTCCCACACCTGCGGCACGAGCATCGCCATGGCGTGGCTGAGGCCGCGCGCCGCCGTGGACCAGCAGCTCCAGCGCGGCGTCGAGCTTGCGCGGAGTCCGAGGCGAGCGGCGTCGATGCAGCGGCTCGCAGCAGGCGCTCGCCGTCGTCGCCGAGCTCGGGCCAGGTCGACGCCCAGCCGCCCGGCCGCGGGCGCGCATGAGGTTGACGTTGCCGTCGATCGTGTTGATCTCGCCGTTGTGGCACAGGAAGCGGAACGGCTGCGCGCGCTCCCAGGTCGGCGGGTGTTGGTCGAGTAGCGCTGGTGGAAGATCGCGAACCAGCCGTGCCAGTCGCGGCTCGGCCAGGTCCGGGTAGAACGTCGCGAGCTGGTCGGCGGCGCTCATCGCCTTGTAGGTGATGGTGCGGAACGAGAACGACGCGAAGTAGGCGCGAAACGTGCTCGTCGCGGCAGCGTGCGCTCGGCGCGGCGGCGGGCGAGGTAGGCAGCGGCGCTCGGCGACCCCGGCGTCGATGCCCGCCGTGGACGTGGAACAGCGCCTGGCTGATCACGCGGCATGCCGTCGCGCGCGAGGTCGCCCAGGGCGCTTGAGGCTCGACGGGGACGTCGCGCCAGCCGGCGGGCTGCAGCCCCGACGCGGCCAGGCGCCTGCTCGACCGCGCCCTGCGCCGCGGCCCGCTGGCGGTCGCCCTCGGCGCCGTCCTGGCCGTCCAGGAAGCACATCGCGACGCCCAGGCGGGCCGGGTCGACCGCCGGTCGGCGAACCGCGGCGAAGAACTCCGCGGGCAGCGGCAGCAGCACCCCGGCGCCGTCCCCGGACTTCTCGTCGGCCGCGACCGCGCCGCGGTGCTTGACGCCGCACAGGCCGTCCAGCCCCGCGTCGACGATCGCGCGGCTGGCGGTGCCGGAGAGGTCGGCGACGAACCCGATGCCGCAGGCGTCGTGCTCGAAGCGAGGGTCGTAGAGCCCGGTCATTGAGTTCCTCCGTCGTGGCGAGTCGTGGACCGCAGCGTCGCGGCGGGGAAACGAGAAACGGTGCCAGCCCCGGGGGGCAGCACCGTTGCTGTGTTGCCGGCAGTGTAACCCGCGGACTAAGCCAGCGGGAGAGCGTTCGCCGGCGGGCACGGGGCGGCCTTCGCGCAGGTGGTAGACCGACCGCCATGGACGCGAACGAGCAGCTGGCAGCGGCGGTCGAGCGGTGCCGAGTGCAGCCGGGGGAGGCGGCGGGCCTGGACCGGCGCGACCCGGCGGACCGGTCGGGCTTCGAGGGCTCCCAGCAGGACGCGGAGCCGGTCTCAGACGAGCTGCGCGAACGCATGCGGGACCTGCAAGAGCAGCTCTGGGCCCAGCGCGAGCACCGGCTGCTCGTGGTGCTGCAGGCGATGGACACCGGCGGCAAGGACGGCGCGATCCGGCGCATCTCCGAGGGCATGAACGCGGCGGGCCTGCGCGTGGCGACGTTCAAAGCACCGACCCCACCGGAGCTGGCCCACGACTACCTGTGGCGCATCCACCCACCCGTGCCCGGCGACGGCGAGGTCGTGATCTTCAACCGCTCCCACTACGAGGACGTCCTGGTGGTCAAGGTCCACGGCTGGGCCCCGCCCGAGCGCATCGAGCGCCGCTACGGCCACATCACCGCCTTCGAGCAGCTGCTCGCCGACGAAGGCACCACGATCGTCAAGCTCCACCTGCACATCTCCAAGGCCGAGCAGAAGCAGCGGCTGCAGGCCCGCCTGGACGACCCCACGAAGCTGTGGAAGTTCAACCCCGGCGACCTCGAGGAGCGCGAGCTCTGGGACGACTACCAGGCCGCCTACGAGACCGCCCTCACCCGCACCTCGACCGCGGACGCCCCCTGGTACGTGATCCCCGCGAACCGCAAGTGGTACCGCGACCTGCTGGTCCAGACCCTCCTCGTCCGCACGCTCGAGGACCTGGGCCTGCGGTGGCCCGACCCCCCCGAGGGCCTCGACCCGGCGAAGGTCGTGATCCCCGACTAGGCCCCGGGGAACGCGCAGAACTCGTTGCCCGCGGGGTCGGCCAGCACGTGCCACGAGACCTCGTCGTCGGGCTGGCGCAGGACCGCGCGCGCCGCGGGCCACCAGCCCGGCGACGTCGTCGCAGGTGACGTCCCAGTGGATGCGGTTCTTCACCGTCTTGGGCTCGGGGACGCCGACCAGCTTGATCACGTCGAACGGCAGGCCGGGCACGTCGGCGATCCAGCGGCGCAGGCCGCCGGGCGCGGTCACCGTCCGGCCGCCGAGCACGTCGGCCCACCAGGCGGCGTCGATCTCGGTCCGCGCGCTGTCGATCACCAGGGCGCTGGGGTCGTCGGTCGGGAAGACGCAGAGCTCGCCACCCTCCGGGTCGGCGAGGACCTTCCACTGCGCCAGCCCCATCCTGCGGCAGCCTAGGCGCGATGGGAGCCCTCGGTGGCGCCGCCGCGGAGCCGTTGCGCAACCGCAACTTCCGGGTGCTGTGGGGCGCCTCGGTGGTGTCGAACCTCGGGTCGTTCCTGCAGACGGTCAGCGCGTCGTGGCTGATGCTGGAGCTGACCCACTCGGCGACGTGGGTCGGGCTGATGGTCGCCTCGACGACACTGCCGCTGCTCGCGGTGGCGATCCCCGCCGGGGCGCTGGCGGACCTCGCGGACCGGCGGCGGATCCTGCTGGTCTCGCAGTCGATCTCGGCCTGCGCCGCGCTGCTGATGGCCGGGCTCTACGCCACGGGGCAGGTCACGCCGGGACGGCTGCTGGGCCTCGGGTTGCTGCTGGGCACCGGCTTCTCCATCGGCCACCCGGCGTGGCAGGCGCTGGTCCCCGACCTGGTCCCGCGCGAGCAGGTCGCGGGCGCCGTCGCGCTCAACGCCGCCAGCTTCAACGTCGCCCGCGCCGTGGGCCCGGCCCTCGGCGGCCTGCTGGTCGCGACCGTCGGGCCGGGCTGGGGCTTCGGCCTCAACGCGGTGTCGTACCTCTTCGTGATCGCGGCCCTCGTCACGTTCCCACCCAGCGAGCTGGCCGGCGAGGGCGGCTCCCTCGCGCTGGCCGTCGCCTCCGGCCTGCGGTTCGCGCGCTTCACCCCGCAGCTGCGCCGCGTGCTGGCCTTCGCCAGCGGGTTCGCGATCACGAGCGCGGTGCTGCAGGCCACGCTGCCGAACCTCACGACCGCGGCCTTCGGCGCGGGCGCGGGCGCGTACGGCCTGCTGCTGGGGGCGATGGGCGTCGGCGCGCTGCTGAGCGCGGTGCTGCGTCCGGCGCTGGCCACGCGCCTGCAGCGCCGCCTGGTCCCCGTCGGGATGCTGCTGTACGGGGTCGCGGGCGTGATCGTCGGTGCGGCGCCGGTCCTCGCGGTCGCCGCTCTGGGGATGGCGCTGGCCGGCTTCGCGTGGGTCACGACGCTCTCCAACCTCAACGCCACCGCGCAGCTGATCGCGCCGCGCTGGGTGCGCGGCCGGGTGATGAGCCTCTACACGTTGGCCTTCATGGGGGTCACGCCGCTGGGGGCCGTGCTCGGCGGGGCGATGGCCGACGTCGTCGGCGTGCGCGCGGCGGTCGTCGTGCTGTCCGCGGCGACGCTGGTGCTGGGGCTGGCCGCCTTCCGCCTCCTGCCCGCGCTGAGCGACATCCGCCCGCCCGAGCCGCCGCCCGCCGGCTACGCGCCGCCCGAGCACGCCATCGCCGTCGAGGGCGGACCCGTGATGGTGCTCACCACCTTCGTGATCGGTGACGACCAGCTCGAGGACTTCCTCGAGGTGATGAACGGGGTGCGCCTCGTGCGCCTGCGCACCGGCGCGTACCGCTGGCGCCTCTACCGCAACGTCGGTGACCCCCACCGCATGACCGAGGTGATGGTGCTGACCTCCTGGGAGCAGCACCTCAGCCAGCATCGCCGCATCGATGCCGAGGGCGCCGCCATCCTGGCCCGCGCCCGCGAGTTCGACGCCGCCGCCGCCCCGGTCACGGTGCACCTGGCCGCGATCGACGTCTCAGACCCCGAGGAGCGCCCGGGCTGGGACCGCCTGGTCGCCGTCCACGCCGACCTGCACGCCGACGAGGAGGCCCGCGCCTAGCTCGCCTGCTCGTCGGGGGCGTCGTCGGAGCCGTCGTCGGAGTCGAAGCCGCCCCACGGGCCGAAGCCACCGCCGAACCCGCGCCCTCCGGGGCCGTGGTGGCCGCCGGGGCCGTACGGGAAGCCCAGGCCGTCCTCGGTGCGGGAGTCGAACAGCGCCAGCAGCGCGTCGGCCTCCTCCTGGGTCAGGTCGCCGGACGCCACCTCGGCAGCCAGCCGCTCCTCGAGGCGCGCCCGGTGCTCGGCCCGGCGCTCCTCGCGCAGCTCCTCGTGCACGGTGTCGATCGCGGCGGCGACCTCGTCGACGGGCAGGCCCAGCTCCGCGGCCAGCCGCTCGGCGAACTCGTCACCCAGCGCCGCGCCGCGCTCGTCGGGGGCCGCGGTCGCCGGCGCCTCGGTGACGTCCTGCGCCGTGGCGGGCAGCACCAGCAGCCCGAGGATCATGGCTCCGGCCACCGCCACGACGGCGGCGGTGACGATCGCGGTGGTCCTGCGGCTCATGGCGGTCTCCTGCTCGCGGTGGTCTGAGAAGCAGCGTGCTCCCCCACCCTGAGAGGACGCTGAGAGTCTCAGCCGCGGGTCAGGAAGAGCTGCATCTCCACGGTGCCGTTGCCCTCGACCGCCAGCACGATCGGAGCGGTCGGCGCCTCCACCTCGTAATCAGCGAACGTGATCGGGAACGAGCCGGTGACGACCACGGTCGCGCCCGTTGCCGCGGCCTCCAGCGGAACCTCGACGCTGTTGGTCACCCCGTTGAGGGTCAGCTCGCCGCTCGCGGTGACGCTGACGGTCTCGCCGTCCAGCAGGCCGCCGACCTCCAGCGGCTCGCTGAGCGTGAACGTGCCGGTGGGGTTGGCCGCGGTCCCCAGCGCGGTTTGGATGCGGCTGTCGCGGCGGGGGCGGTCGCTGACGATCTGCGTGAGGTCGGCCTCGACCGTGGCCGTCTCCAGCGTCGTCCCGGCGATGGCGAGCGACCCGGTCACGGCCGGCGTGCGCCCGACGGCCTCGGTCACACCGACGTTGGCCAGCTCCTCGGCGACGCGGAAGCCCACGAACGTCCCGGTGGTGTTCGCGACATCGAACGTCCCGACGGTGGGGTCGACGGTCCACGTCCCGTCGAGGTCCTCCAGCGCCGCGGGGCCCGTCGCGTTCGCGGCGGAGGTCGCGGTGGCCTGGTCGACGGCGGCGGAGATGTCGACCTCGGTCGGGGCGGTGCCGCCGAAGAGCAGCTGCCAGGCAAGGACGACGCCGACGCCGAGGACCACGACGGCGAGGACGACGAGCGTCACGCGGCTGCGGCGCGGCGCAGGTGCGGGGGTGCTCAAGGCGAGAAGCTCCTGGGGTCAGGCCGGCACGGGGACCGGGGCGAGTGCGGGGCGCATCTGGGTGGGCAGGGTGATCGTGAAGACCGCGCCGCC
This sequence comes from Euzebyaceae bacterium, assembly GCA_963829805.1. Lineage (GTDB taxonomy): Bacteria > Actinomycetota > Nitriliruptoria > Euzebyales > Egibacteraceae > CAWHJR01. The sequence continues at coordinate 2,739,862 of CAWHJR010000002.1, read as the reverse complement.
ATCGGGGTGGTTGGCGGCGGTGACCTGGCCGCCGTGGGCCTCGACCGCCTGGAGCACGATCGACAGGCCGAGGCCGGACCCGGGGGCGCTGCGGGCCTCCGGCGCGCGGTAGAAGCGGTCGAACACGTGCGGCAGGTGCTCCTGCGCGATCCCCGGGCCGTGGTCGCGGACCACCACGCGGTGGTCGCGGACGCTGACCTCGACCGGGCCCTGGCCGTACTTCAGCGCGTTGTCGACGAGGTTGGCGACGGCACGCTCGAGGCGGTCGGCCTCGCCGTCGACCACGGTGGGCCGGGCGTCGAGCAGGACGCGGCCGGCGCCGGCGAAGCGCCGGGAGCGCTCCACGACCCCGGCGACCAGCTCGTCCAGCCGCAGCGGAACGGTGGCACGGACGGGCTGCTCGCCACGGGCCAGCTCCACCAGCGCGGAGACCAGCCGGCCGAACTCCTCGAGCTGCAGCACCACGTCGGCGACCAGCGCGCGGCGGTCGGCGGCGTCGAGGCGCTCGCCCTCGGCCAGCAGCTCGATGTTCGTGCGCAGGCTGGTGAGCGGGGTGCGCAGCTCGTGCGAGGCATCGGCGACCAGCTGCTGCTGCGCGAGCCGCGCCTGCTCCAGGGCCGCCAGCATCGCGTTGAACGTGCGCGCGAGACGTCCGATCTCGTCCGTGCCGGTCATGTCGATCCGGCGCGTGAGGTCCTGGGTCGCGGCCACGTCCTCGGCCAGGTCGGTGAGCTCGTGGATGGGCTGGACGGCGCGTCGGGCGACCAGCAGGCCCAGCCCGGCCGCGAGGCCCACGCCGATCAGGCCGCCCAGCAGCAGCTGGCGGCGCAGGGCATACAGGGCCGCGGCGACTTCGCCCAGCGGCCTGGCGACCTGCGCGGCGAAGCCACCGCGCACCGGGACGGTCAGGACGCGCACGGGCTCGCCGTCGACCTCGACCGTGCGGATCGTGGCACCAGCCTGACCGTTGGCGACGGCGAGCGTGACCGCGTCCACCGGCAGATCGGACTCCGTGGTCGGCGGCCCGACCACGCGGCCGTCCGCGTCGACGATCTGCACATAGCCGCCGGCACCGCCGAAGCGCCCAGGCCGCGGGCCATGCTCGAACGGGCCCTCCACCGAGGGGCGGCGCAGGTCGCGGGCAAGCTCGCGCAGCGCCGTGTCGACCGACCCGTTCAGCGTGCGCGCCGTGGCGACGTAGAGCGCGACCGAGACCAGCACGATCGCGAGCGCGACGGCGCCCGCGGCGCTCCACGCGATCCGTGCGCGCAGGCTCACCGCCGGTCACGCCTCCCGCAGGGCGTAGCCGAAGCCGCGGACCGTCTGCAGCAGCCGCGGCTCCCCCGCCGCCTCGAGCTTGCGGCGCAGGTAACCCACGTAGACCTCCAGCGTGTTGGAGGCGAAGGCAGCGTCATAGCCCCACACGCGCTCGTGGAGCGCGTCGCGCGTGAGCACCCGGCCGGGGTTGTCCAGGAATGCGTGGAGCAGGTCGAACTCGGTGCGCGTGAGCTCGATGCGGCGGTCGCCGCGGCGCACCTCGAGCGTCTCGGGGTCCAGCATCAGGTCGGCGTACCGCAGGACCTGATCGGGCGCCGGCGGCTCGGCGCGGCGCAGCAGCGCGCGCAGCCGGGCCAGCAGCTCCTCCAGCGCGAACGGCTTGACCAGGTAGTCGTCCGCGCCGGCGTCCAGCCCCTGGACGCGGTCGGGCACGGCGTCGCGCGCGGTGAGCATGATGATCGGGGTGCCCTCGCCCTCGCCGCGCAGTCGTCGCGCGACCGCGAAGCCGTCCGGGCCGGGCAGGCCGATGTCCAGGACGATGGCGTCGGGCGCCTCGGACGCGACGGCGCGCAGCGCCGCCAGCCCGTCGGCCGCCACCGTGACCTCGTAGCCATGGAAGCGCAGCGCCCGGTCGAGCGAGTCGCGGATCGCGCGGTCGTCGTCGACCACCAGGATCTTCATCGGCCCACATCATCCTCGCCCAGGCTGAGAGTGCGATGAGCGCGGACGATCCGCCGCGCGGCGCAGCAGGCCGTGAAGCGGTAGAACGTCGGATCCCGCGCCACGCGGGAGGAGACGGAGGGACCTCGATGGCCAAGTACGCGCTGTTCTTCTCGTACACGCCCCAGACCTGGGCGGCGCTGATCGCCAAGCCCTCGGACCGGGCTGCCGCGGCCAGCGCCGCGCTGGAGGCCGTGGGCGCGTCGATGGAGTCGCTGTACTTCATGTTCGGCGAGCGCGACGGCTTCGTGATCTTCGACGCGCCAGACTCCGCTTCCGCGGCCGCAGCAGCGATCGCGGTCGGCAGCACGGGCGCCTTCGCCCACCTGCAGACCCACGAGCTGATCGCCCCCGAGGACCTGGCCGGCATCCTCGGGCGCGCGGCCAGCAGCGTCGGCAGCTACCAGCCGCCGGGCGCCTGACCCCACGCCGACGACCCCGCCGGGCTCTGGGCCGGGCGGGGTCGTGGCGCGGGGGCGGGGAGAGGTCAGGCCGCGGTGGTCTCCGTGGCGGCGTCGTCAGTGGCGTCGTCGGTGGCGTCATCGGACGGGCCGCCGAAGCCGCGCGGGCCGAAGCCTCCGCGGCCACCGAAGCCGTGGCCGCCGCCGGGGAAGACGCCTGCCTCGGCCGCGGCCAGCATCGCGTCGGCCTGCTCCTGGGTGAGCTCGCCGGCGGCGACGGCCTGGTCGAGGCGGGTCTCCAGCGCGGCGAGGTGCTCGGCCTCGCGCTCGGCCTGCAGCTCGGCGCGCACGGTGGCGACGGCCTCCTGGACGGTGGCAACGTCCAGGCCGAGCAGCTCGGCGAGGCGGGTCGCGTAGGCCAGCTCCCAGGCCGCGCGCTCCTCCTCGTGCGTGCTCTCCTCGGTGGCGGACTCGGTGCGGACTCGGTCGTGGATTCGGTGGCGTCCTGGGCGAGGGCCAGCGGGATCGCGGCCAGCGACAGGGCGCCAGCAGCGCCGATCGCCGCCAGGGTCTTGTTGAGCTTCTTCACGGCTCGTCTCCTTCAGGGGGGTCCGGGAGGGTCCCGGGTGCTGACGAGCACGGTCGCGTCGGCCCCTGAGAGCGCCCTGAGCCCGACCTGAGCGCCTCCTGAGAGGCGCAGCGCCTACGAGGCGGCGGACCGGGTGATCGTGCTCGCGGAGTCCTGAGGCTCCACCTCCAGGAGCCGCGGGAGGTCGCGCAGGTCGTCGACGGGGACCGTGCCCGGTCCGGTGAGGCGGTGGGCGGGCATCAGACCGCCGGTGTAGGCGAACGCCGCCATACCGGCCGCGTGCGCGGCCTGCAGCCCCGCGGCACTGTCCTCGATCACCGCGCAGCGCTCGGGCGCCACGCCCATGGCCGCCGCGGCGTGCAGGAAGAGCTTCGGGGACGGCTTGCCCTCCCCCACGTCGTCGGCGCTGAAGATCCGGCCGGCGAAGCGCTCCCACAGCCCGGTGACGCCAAGCGTGAAGCGCATGCGCGCGTGGGTGCCGCTGGACGCGACGCAGGTGGGGATCGTCAGCGCGTCGAGGGCCTCCACCACGCCGTCGACGGGCTGCAGCTCGACCTCGAACACGGCGCGGTGGCGCAGGGCCCAGTCCTGCTGCATCTCCGGCGGGAGCGGGCGGCCCAGCCTGGCCTGCACCTCGGCGACCATGTGCGCGTGGGTGCGGCCGAGGAACCGCTCGACCAGCTCCTCCTCGCTCATCTCCCAGCCCAGCTCGGCCAGCGCGACGCGCTCCAGCCGCACCGAGATGCGCTCGCTGTCCACCAGCACGCCGTCGCAGTCGAAGATCACCAGGTCGAACACCGCCGCGAGGGTAGGCGCCGCGCAGCTCAGCGCACGAACCACCAGACCACTGCGGCGATCCCGAGCAAAGCGCCGACCACGCCCGTGACCCGCACCGCGAAGCGGCGCACCGGCGTGGCCTCCGACCAGTCGTGGAAGCGGTCGCCCAGCTCGATGCCGCGATGCAGCAGCGTGCGTGCCCAGCCGAAGGCCGGCGCCAGCATGCCCAGCCCGAGTAGGAAGACCAGCGCGCCTGGTCCGGGCAGCGCGAGCAGCGCGAGGCCCGCGAGCGTCACGACGACGGCGAGCACGATCCACACCACCTGGACGGGCTTGCCGCGGCGCCTGTAGAACGCTTCGAGGCGCTCGAGCCGCGCGCGCAGACGGTCGCTGAGGTCGGGCCTGTCCGAGCGGGTCACGGACTGCGTCACGGGGCAGACATACCCCGCTCGGTCAAAGCCGTACGCTCGGCGGCGTGGTGCGACGGGACGCGGTGACCAACCTCGGCGCACGCGTCTGGGTCGGCGAGGGCCTGGCGGACCTCGAGACCGCACGGGTCGCGCCACACGACCACGGGTTCACCGTCGGCGATGGCTGCTTCGAGGCGCTGCGCGTCCTGGACGGGGTGCCGCAGGCGGTCACGCGGCACCTCGCGCGGCTGCAGCGGTCCTGCCGGATCCTCGGGTTCGCGGGGCCGGCCGACGCGCTGGTGCGCCAGGCGGTCGCGGCGACGATCGCGGCGAACCCCGGGACCGGGCGGCTGCGGCTCACGGTGACGGCCGGCCCCGGTCCGCTGGGCTCCGGGCGTTGGAACGACGCCCCCACGCTGGTGATCGTCGCCGGGCCGGCCACGGTCTGGCCGCCGGTCGCCAAGGTCGCGGTGTGCCCGTGGCTGCGCAACGACCGCGCCCCCTCGGTCGGCGCGAAGACCACCAGCTACGTCGACAACGTGCTCGCGCTGCGCTGGGCGAAGGAGCGCGACGCGGACGAGGCGCTGTTCGCCAACACCCGCGGCGACCTCTGCGAGGGCACCGGCAGCAACGTCGTGCTCGCGGTGGACGGCGTGCTCGTCACGCCGCCGCTGTCCAGCGGGTGCCTGCCGGGCGTCACGCGCGATCTGCTGCTCGAAGAGCTCGGCGATCTCCTCGTGGAGCGCGACGTCCCGCTGGCCGCGGTCTTCGAGGCCCCGGAGCTCTTCCTGACGTCGGCCACCCGCGACGTGCAGCCGATCGTGGAGCTGGACGGCGAGCCACGCGAGCCCGGACCGCTGACCGCGGTGGCGGCGCAGGCGCTGGCGGCGGTGTGGCGGCGGTCCAGCGACCCCTGACGCCTACTCGGTGCGGTCGAAGCGCACGACCGCGAGCGCGAGGGCGGTCACGCCGACGACCACGACCACCGCGATCTGCAGCCAGGTCGGGACGGGCCAGCCGAACCAGGTGATCCCCGGGTCGAGCACGGCCATCGTCTCGGGCGGGAGCGCGAGCTCGTCCAGGACTGCCGAGCGCATCGGTGCGACGGCGTAGGTGAACGGGTTGAGCTTGGTCACGACGGCCAGCCACGTGGGGAGGTTGGCCAGCGGGAAGAGCGCGCCGGACATGAACATCATCGGGGTGATGACCAGCTGCACCAGCGGCATCGCGCCCTGGATGCTGCGCACGCGCCCGGCCAGCACCGTGCCCAGCGCCGTGACGAGGAACGCTGCCAGGAACATCAGCACGATCAGCTCGAGCATGAGGAGCAGGTCGTAGGGCACCCCCACGAGCCCGCCGAGCAGCAGCAGCGGCACGCTCTGGATGGTCGCGATCGACGCGCCGCCGACGCACTTGCCCAGCAGCACCGCCCAGGTGCCGATCGGCGCGACCAGCATCTCGCGCAGGAAGCCGAACTCGCGGTCCCACACCAGCGAGATGCCGGCGAAGGCCGCAGTGAACGCGATGGACGTCGCCAGGACGCCCGGGAAGAGGAACGTCCGGAAGTCGGGGCCGCCCGGCCCGGTGTCGACCACCGTGGCGAGCCCGGTGCCCAGCACGAAGAGGAACAGCAGCGGCTGCACCAGCGCCGAGAGCATCCGGGCGCGGTCGTGGGCGAAGCGGATCATCTCGCGCTGCCAGACGACCCTGACCGCTCGCAGCTGGTGGCCCAGCCCGCCGGACGGGAGGCTGACGGGCGGGATCAGCAGCGGTGGCGTGGTGTCGGCGGCCATGTCAGCGCCCCCTCGCGGCCATCGCAAACGGGTGCATGCGCATCCCCGGCCCGCCGCGGTCGGCCTCGTTGATCGTGGTGCCCGTGAAGGACATGAAGACGTCGTCGAGCGTCGGGCGGGCCAGCGTGACGGACTGGATCGGCAGGCCCAGCTCTGCGAAGAGGCGGGGCACGAAGCGCTCGCCGTCTGCGACCGCGAACACCACCGCGCCCTGGTGGACGCTGGCGTCGATCCCGAAGCGCCCCTGCAGCGCGGCCACCGCGGCCTCGTTGTCGGGGGTGGAGATCGTGACCCGGTCGGCGCCGACGGCGGCCTTCAGCGCGTCGGGCGTGTCGAGCGCGACGATCTGGCCGTCGTTGATGATCGCGATGCGGTCGCAGTTCTCGGCCTCGTCCATGTAGTGGGTGGTCACGAAGATCGTGATGTCCTCCTGCTGGCGCAGCTGGTCGAGATAGCGCCAGATCGACGCGCGGCTCTGGGGGTCCAGGCCGATCGTGGGCTCGTCGAGGAAGAGCACGCGCGGCGAGTGCAGCAGCCCGCGCGCGATCTCCAGCCGCCGGCGCATGCCGCCGGAGTAGGTCTCGACGCGGTCGCCGCGCCGGTCCCACAGGCCGACCAGCTGGAGGACCGCCTCCAGACGGGCGTCGAGCTCGGCCTTGGGGACCCCGTAGAGCTCGGCGTGGAAGCGCAGGTTGCGCTCCCCGGTCAGGTAGACGTCCAGCGTCGGTTCCTGGAAGACCAGCCCGATGCTGCGGCGCACCGCGTCGCGCTCGGTCGCGACGTCGTGCCCGGCCACCTGCGCGGTGCCGCCGGTCGGGTCCACGAGCGTGCAGAGCATCTTGATCGTCGTGGACTTGCCGGCCCCGTTGGGACCCAGGAACCCGAACGTCTCCCCCGTCACGACATCCAGGTCGATGCCGCGCACGGCCTCGATCTCCCCGTAGCGCTTCACCAGCCCGCGAACCCTCACCGCATCTGTCGCAACGTTCGACCGCACGGGCGCCAGCATGCCTCGCTCAGAGGCTGACGAGCTGACCACCTTCCGGTGCGGACGCGCGCGCGCGGGCGTGGAGCCAGGGCTCGGTCGGGCCGTTGCAGAGGCCGGCGAGGTCGAGCAGCCCGATCGCGGCGAGGCGCAGGGCGGCGTCGCCCATGTGGGAGCGGCGGGCGTCGACGATCGCGAGCCACTCGGGAGGCAGGGTGTGCAGCACGGTCGCGAGCAGTGGCTGGTAGGCGAGGAGCTGGGCGCGTGGGAGGCGCGGGCGCAGGAAGAAGTCCATGGCCTTGCGGCCGCGGCCGGTGAGGCGCAGCTCGGGGAGGTAGGAGGCCAGCGCGGCCTGCAGGCCGGCTCGGTCGGTGGGCAGGCGGCCCTCGGCCAGCAGCGGGAGCGCGGGCTCGCCGCGGCGCAGCGCCTCGAGCCTCTCGGTGTCCCGAGCCAGGTCGTCGAGGTCGACGCGGCGGTCCAGCAGCGCGTTGGACACCGCCTGCTCGGCGACGAACCGGTCAGCCACCTCCCGAGACACGGGGCGGGGGCCGAGCTGCTCGGCCGCGGTGAGGATCGACTCGGTGAAGGTCAGCCCGACCCAGATCAGCAGGTGCGGGTCGTGCGCGTCGTAGGGCACGCCCTCCTCGGTCACTCCGTGGACGCGGTCGTGGAAGCGCCGCGCGTGGGCGCTCATCGCCAGGGCCGTGGGCGTGTCGCCGAAGTTGACACCGCCGACGTAGCGGGCCGTGCGCCGCAGCCGGCCGAGGAAGTCCTCGGCGAAGGTGCCGTGGTCGAGCACGCCGGCAAGCGCGACCGGGTGCAGCGTCTGCACCAGCAGCGTGCGCAGGCCGGTCGGGGCCACGTGGACATCGCGCAGCAGCGCCCAGCTGGCGCTGTCAGGTCCGAACAGCCCCGGGTCGCCGGGGACGGACTCGTGCTGGACCGGCCGTCCGAAGGGCACGCTGAACCCGTACTGCACGAGCTCGCGCGCGACCGGCACGCCGCGCGGCGCCAGCGGCAGCGCCCACGTCAGCGGCCGGGTCGGCCTCACCCGACCGGCCGGATCCACACCGGCAGGCCGTCGGACGGCCGCGGCAGCGAGGTCAGGTCCCAGCGCGGCGCGTAACCCTCGGGCACGACCCAGCGCCACCGCCGCAGGAGCCGGTGCACGACCGCCTTGACCTGCACGCCCGCGAAGTGCAGGCCGATGCACTTGTGGGCGCCACCGCCGAAGGGCGCGAACGCGTAGGGGTGGCTGCGGTCCTCGCGGCGGTCGGGCGCGAAGCGCAGCGGGTCGTAGAGCTCCGGGGACGTCCACAGCTCCGGCAGCATGTGGGTGAAGTAGGGCGTGACGTGGACCAGCGTCCCCTCGGGGATGTAGTGGCCCACGAGCTCGGTGTCGCGGGTCGCGCGCCGCGGCAGCGAGGGCACGGGCGGCAGCGCGCGCAGCGCCTCCTTCAGCGCGAGGTCCAGCGACTCCAGCCGGTCGAGGTCGGCCAGCGTGAGCTCGTCGGAACCCACCGCCAGCGACTCGTCGCGCAGCCGCTCCTGCCACTCGTGGTGCACGGCGAGCTGGAACAGCATCGTGGTCAGCGCGATCGTCGTGGTGTCGTGGGCCGCCATGAGCAGGAAGATCATGTGGTTGACGATGTCGTCGTCGGCGAAGCGGTTGCCCTCGTCGTCCTCCACGACGCACAGCGCCGAGAACAGGTCGTCGCCCGGGGCGGACCGCTTGGCCGCCAGCTCCTCGCGGATGAAGGCCTCCAGGACCCTGCGGCCCTCCAGGCCGCGGTGCCACTTCGTGAGGGGCACGTCGCCGCGCACCAGCCCGGTGCCGGCCCGCACCGTGTCGACGAACGCGGTGGTGAGCGCGTCGGCGCGCGGCCCCAGGTCGATGCCCAGGAAGACGTGGGTCGCGAGGTCCAGGGTCAGCTGCTTGAGCATCGGGTAGGCGAGCAGCCGGCCGTCCTGCAGCCCGCCGATCGTGGCCTCGAGCGGCGGCTGCATCTGCGCGAGGTAGCTCCCGAGGCGCTCGCGCGAGAACGCCGCCTGCATGATCCGGCGGTCGTGGAGGTGCTCCTCGCCGTCCAGCAGCATCAGCCCGCGGCGGAAGAACGGCCCGATGAAGTACTCCCAGCCGCGGGCGTTGGAGAAGACCTTGTCGCGGTTGGCGAGGATCTGCTGCGTGGCGTCCGGGCCGAGCCCGCTGACCAGCGTGGTCCCGAAGACCGAGCACCACGACACCGGCCCGTAGCGGTTCCAGCGGTCCTGCGCCCAGGCCATGCCGTCGGCGAAGACGTGCAGCGTGTAGCCGAGGAGCGGCAGCCCCGGGTCGCCCATCACGGGCTTGAGCACCGAGCCGGCCGGCGGCTCGGCGAGCGCGGACGGCCTGGAGATCGCGCCCGCGACGCCGGGTGCCCGCCGCGTCCCGGCCCCCAGCGCCTCCCACGCGACGTCGGCGACCGTCATGGCGACCGAGTGTGTCACGGTCCCCCGGTCACGGCGGCGGTGCCGTCAGCCGTCCTCCTCCAGGGCGGCCAGGCGGGCGGCGAGGTGGCGGCGCTGGGGGGCCGTCGGCGCCATCGCCAGCGCTCGGCGGTAGGCCTCGGCCGCGCCGGGGTGGTCCAGGCGCCGCAGGAGGTCGGCGCGGACGAGGTGGGGCTGATGGCTGGTGCGCGCGAACGCCTGGCCCGCCCCGGTCGCGAGGAGCTCGTCGACCAGGGCGAGCGCGGCCTGCGGGCCGTCGACCTCGGCGACCGCCACGGCCCGGTTGAGCGCGACGGCCGGTGAGGGGTCCAGCCGCGCCAGCTCGGCGTAGAGGCTGGCGATCGCCCCCCACTGGACGTCCTCGGGCGACGGGGCGGCCGCGTGGCACACGGCGATCGCCGCCTGCAGGGCGTAGGGGCCGCGGCCGCGGCGCAGCGCGGTCGCCGTGAGCCGCGCGCCGTCGCGGATCATGCGGTGGTCCCAGCGGCTGCGGTCCTGGTCGGCCAGCAGCACGAGCTCGCCCTCGGCGTCGACGCGCGTGGCGCGCCGGCTGTGGTGCAGCAGCAGGAGGCCCAGCAGGCCGACGACCTCGCCCTCGTCCGGCAGGAGCTCGACGAGGAGGCGCGCGACGCGGATCGCCTCGTCGCACAGGTCGACGCGCAGCAGGTCGGTGCCCGCGCTGGGGGTGTAGCCCTCGCGGAACACCAGGTAGACGACGCGCAGCACGCCGGCGAGCCGCTCGGGGAGCTCGTCGGGCCCCGGGACGCGGTAGGGCACCTTCGCCTCCGCGATCCGCCGCTTGGCCCGGACCAGCCGCTGGGCCATCGTCGCCTCGGGCACGAAGAAGGCCCGGGCGACCTCGACCGTCGCGAGGCCCCCCACCAGCCGCAGCGTCAGCGCGACCTGCGCCTCCGCCGGCAGGACCGGGTGGCAGCAGGTGAAGACCAGCCGCAGCCGGTCGTCGGCCAGCGGCCCGACCGAGGGCAGCTCGCTGGGCTCCGCGCGCGCCATCAGCAGCGCGTGGGCCGCTGCCTGGCGGGCCTCGCGGGTGGACTCGCGCCGCAACCGGTCCAGGGCCGCGTTGCGCGCCACGGTCAGCAGCCACGCGCCGGGGTTGCGTGGCATGCCCTCCTCAGGCCAGCGCCGGACCGCCGTCGCGAAGGCCTCTGCCGCCGCGTCCTCGGCCAGGTCGAGATCGCGGTAGGTGCGCGCCAGCGACGCCACGACGCGCGCCCACTCCCGACGGTGGATCTCGTCGATCCCCTGGCCCAGCATCAGCGCCCGATGATGCCCTCAGCCGGCGAGAGCTCAGGGCATCTGCAGGTCGTCGGGGAACTCCCACAGCGGGCGGACCTCGATGCGGTCGTAGCCGCGTGCGACGCCGGGGAGCCTGGCGGCCCAGCCGACGGCCTCCTCCATGGTCGCGACATCGAGGAGGTAGTAGCCGCCGAGGTGCTCGGCCACGTCGGCGAACGGCCCGTCGGTGACCACACCGCCGTGCGCGACGGTCTTGGCGGTCTCGACGTCCTGCAGGGCGTCGCCCGCCAGCATGACCCCGGCGTCCTGCAGGGCCTGCGTGTAGGCGATGTACTCGCCCATGATCGCGTTCTCCTCGACCTCGTCGACCGCCGCGCGGGCCTCCGGGTCGGTGTAGATCAGCAGCATGTAGCGCGCCATCGCTGGCCTTCCTCTTCGTCCGTCGTCTCTCGGGGGCTTGCTACCACCACGACGAACGGCGTGGGCGCCGCACGACACGTCACGCCTGGTAGGACCCTGCGGTCGTGGCGCCGCCATGGCCTGTCCAATCGGTGTGGAAGACCTGGCCGCGCGGCTTGTCGACACGCTCGTAGGTGTGGGCGCCGAAGTAGTCGCGCTGCGCCTGGATGAGGTTGGCGGGCAGCCGCGCCGAGCGGTACGCGTCGTAGAAGTTCAGCGCCGACCCGTAGGCGGGCACCGGGACGCCGGCGTTCACGGCGCCGGTGACCGTGCGCCGCCATCCGGCTTGCGCGCGGTCGACGGCCTCGATGAAGAAGGGATCCACCAGCAGGCTGGCGAGACCCGGGTCGTCCCGGAACGCCTTGGTGATGTCGTCGAGGAACGCCGCGCGGATGATGCAGCCCGCGCGCCACAGCGACGCCACCAGCCCGAGGTCGAGGTCCCAGCCGTGCTCCTCGGACGCGGCGCGCAGCAGCATGAAGCCCTGCGCGTAGGAGACGATCTTGGAGGCGTAGACCGCGTCGCGCAGGTCGTCGGGCTCGACGCCGGGCGCGCCGGACGGGCCGCGCAGGACCTCGGCCGCGTGCACCCGCTGGTCCTTGAACGCCGACACGACGCGGGCGATCACCGCCTCGGACACCAGCGACACGGGCTGCCCCAGATCCATGGCCGAGATCACCGTCCACTTGCCGGTGCCCTTCTGGCCGGCGGTGTCGAGGATCACCTCGACCAGGGGCTGCCCGGTGTCCGGATCGACGTGGCGCAGGATGTCGGCGGTGATCTCGACGAGGAAGGAGTCGAGCACCCCCGCGTCCCAGGCGGAGAAGGCGTCGGCCATCTCGGTGTGGGGCCGTCCGTCGGCCCTCATCACCGCGTAGGCCTCGGCCAGCACCTCCATGTCGCCGTACTCGATGCCGTTGTGCACCATCTTCACGTAGTGCCCGGAGCCGCCGGGCCCGACCCAGTCGCAGCACGGTGTGCCGTCGGGCGCGCGGGCGGCGATCGACTGGAGGACGTCGCGCACGGCGGGCCAGGCCTCGGTGGCGCCCCCGGGCATGATCGAGGGGCCGTGACGCGCGCCCTCCTCGCCGCCCGAGACGCCGGCGCCGACGAAGTGCAGGCCGTGCTCGGCCAGCTCGCGGACGCGGCGCTCGCTGTCGGTGTAGAGCGAGTTGCCGCCGTCGATGACGATGTCCCCGGCTTCGAGCAGGGGCACGAGCTGGCCGATCACGGCGTCGACCGGTGAGCCGGCCTTGACCATGAGCATGACGCGGCGCGGTGGCCGGAGCATCCCGACGAGCTCCTCGAGGCTCCGCGCACCCACGACCGACGCGCCCTTGGCCGGACCCTCGAGGAACGCGTCGAGCACCTCCGTCGTGCGGTTGTGCGCGGCGACCGTGAACCCGTGGTCGGCCATGTTCAGCACCAGGTTCTGGCCCATGACGGCGAGTCCGACGAGGCCGATGTCGGCAGTGGTCATGGGGCGGCAGCCTAAGGGGCCGCCTCAGTCCATCGCGACCGTGCCCTCGGCCACCATCGTCAGCACGTCGTAGGCGGCGACCACGTTGTCGTCGGCGTCGATCACCTCGACGTCCCAGGTGACCTCGCCGTAGCCGGCGCCCTCGCGCAGCGATTTGGCCTTGCAGGTCAGCACCACGTGGAGCTTCGCGCCCGGGTACACGGGGGTCGTGAAGCGCAGGTGCTCGAGGCCGTAGTTGGCGAGCACCGGGCCGGGATCGGGCCACACGAACAGGCCCGCCGCGAGCGACACGATGTAGTAGCCGTGGGCCACGCGGCCGTCGAAGATCGGGCTGGCCTTGGCGGCCTCCTCGTCCATGTGCGCGTAGAAGAAGTCGCCGGTGAGGTCTGCGAAGCGCTCGATGTCCTCGAGGGTGACCTCGCGCTCCTCGGTGACCAGCGTGTCGCCGATCTGCGAGGTCGTGGAAGTCCTTGGTGAACGGGTGGGTGCCCTCGTGGCGCTGCGCGCCCTTGACGAACTCGCCGCCGACCGCGGTCAGCAGCTCGGGCGAGCCCTGGATCGCCGTGCGCTGCAGGTGGTGCCACACGCCGCGCAGGCCGCCCAGCTCCTCGCCGCCGCCGGCGCGACCGGGTCCGCCGTGCACCAGGTGCGGGAGCGGCGAGCCGTGGCCCGTGTGGGTGCGGCCGCAGCGCTCGTCGACGACCAGCACCCGGCCGTGGTGGCTGGCGATGCCGAGCGCGAGGTGGCTGGCCTCGGCAAGGTCCGCGGCGAACACCGACGCGACCAGGCTGCCGTCGCCCAGCGCCGCGAGGTCGACCGCGTCGTCGAGGGTGTCGTAGCCCAGGACCGTGGCGACCGGGCCGAACGCCTCGACGGTGTGGACCGCCGGGGCATCGGGCTTCGATGCGACGAGCAGCGTGGGCGCGAGGAACGCGCCGCGCTCGGAGTCGGCGCCGAGGAGCTCGGGGTCGCCGTCGGTCACGACCTCGGCATCGGCGGACAGGGCGGTGATGGCGCGGCGCACCTCGTCGCGCTGGTCGAGGCTGGCCAGCGGGCCCATGCGCACGTCCTCGCGGGCGGGGTCGCCGATCGTGGTCTTCGCCAGTCGCTCGCGGAGCGCGTCGGTGACCGCGTCGACCACTCCAACGGGCACCAGCGCGCGTCGCACCGCGGTGCACTTCTGGCCGGCCTTGACCGTCAGCTCGCGGGCGACCTCCTTGACGTAGAGGTCGAACTCGGCCGTGCCGGGCCGCGCGGACGGCGCCAGGATCGCGGCGTTGAGGCTGTCGGCCTCCGCCGTGAACCGCACCGAGCGCGTCACGACCGAGGGGTGCGCGCGCAGCTGCGCCGCGGTCGACGCGGAGCCCGTGAAGCCGACGAGGTCCTGGCCGCCGAGGTGGTCGAAGAGATCGCCGACCGAGCCCAGCAGCAGCTGCGCCGCACCATCCGGGAGAACCCCGCTGGCGACCAGCTGGCGGAACGCGGCGGCGGCCACGAACGCGGTCGGCGACGCCGGCTTCGTGACCACCGGCACCCCCGCGAGGAGCGCCGGCGCCAGCTTCTCCAGCATGCCCCACACCGGGAAGTTGAAGGCGTTGATGTGCACCGCGACGCCCTGCAGCGGCACGCCGACGTGACGCGCCCCGAAGCTGCCGTCCTTGGCGAAGAACTCGGGCGGGCCGTCGAGCAGCACGCGGGTGTTGGGCAGCTCCCGCCGGCCCTTGGACGCGTACGTGAAGAGCACGCCGATCCCGCCGTCGACGTCGATCTGCGCGTCCGCGCGCGTGCAGCCGGCGTGCACGGAGAGCGCGTAGAGCTCGTCCTTGCCCTGGTTGAGCGCCTGCGCGAGCTCCTTGAGCAGCCCCGCACGATCGTGGAACGTCAGCGCCCGCAGTGCCGGACCGCCCACCCGGCGCGCGTGGTGCAGCATCGCCGCGACGTCCGCCCCAGTGCCCGGGAGCGCGGCGACCTCCGCGCCGTCCACCGCACTGTGCAACGTGCGCCCACCGCTGCCGCCAACCCACTCACCGACGGCGTAGCTCTCCAGCGTCATGGTGCTCATGGGCTCCATCCTCGCAGCGCGGCCAGGGCGTCGTCCGCGCGATCGAGGGGCACGAAGAGGTGGTGATGCACGCCGGCGACCACGTTGCAGGCGATCCCGGCCTGCGCGAGCACGGCGCTGAAGCCGGCCGTGATGCCGACCTGGTCGAGCGTGGTCGGGGTGGTCAGCGTGATCCACGCCGAGGGGAACGTCGCGTCGAGGTTTGCGGCGCGCGCCTCCTCCTCCGTGACGACGATCGTGGTGCCCTCGGCCTCGTGCAGCGTCACCACGGGGTCCAGGTCGGGGGGCACGGCGGTCACGGAGGCCCACAGGTAGGTGCCGGGATGCCGGACCGGCCCGCCCTGGAGCTCACGGAAGCGCCGCCCGCGCGGCGAGAGGCGGTAGCCGGTCTTCAGGCTCTCGGTGAGACCCAGCTCCTTGAGCTTGCGCACGTTGCGCTTGAACGCCTGCGTGTCGAGGCCTTGCGCCGCGGCCAGATCCGGCGCACGCACCCCCGGCTGGGCGGCGATCGCGTCGAGGGCCGCCGCCGTCCACGGCCCGGTCGCGTTGGCCGCGTCCATCCGCGCGAGCCGCTTGGCGATCGCGGCGGCCGCCTCGCCGTCCAGCTCCGCATCGGCCGCCAGCGCGGCGCGCGGGTCCGGCTCCGTCACGAGGTGGAACGCGACCCGGTACACCGGCAGCCCGGCGTCACCCCGCAGCCGTTGACGCACCGCCTCCGCCGACGCGGCCCCCGCCGCCTGCGCATCCGCCTCGCTGATCCCGGCCGGATCGACGACCTCGACGCTCTCGACCTCGACGATCCCCACCGCCGTCCGGTACCGGTGCCCCACCACCACCTGCGGCCGCCGCCACCGCCGGAACGTGACCGTGATCGACCCCTCCGCCAACCCCGCCCAGGCGTCCTTGCTGAACAGCACCCGGCGAGTGTGCCGCCCGCTCGGCCCCGTCGCGGAGCCCCGGCGGCACGGGAACCTGCCTAGGGCGCAGGCTGGTTCCCGGATGCGGGAACGTGCCTAGGCCGCAGGCTGGTTCCCACGCGGGCGGGGTGCGAACGTGCCGAGGCCGCAGGCTGGTTCCCACGCGGGGAGGGGTGGGAGCCTGCCTAGGGCGCAGGCTGGTTCCCGGATGCGGGAAGGTACCTAGGCCGCAGGCTGGTTCTCGGGGGTCAGCCGTAGCGGCGGGCGGCCTCGTTCGCCACGGGGCAGTCGTCGGTGGCGCGACCGCAGGCGGTGAGGTCGCAGAGGCGGCAGGTCCAGCGGGTCGCGCCGGGTTCGCGGATCATCCCGGCGAGGATGCGGCCGGCGAGCTCGTCGAGCAGGGCGCGGTCGCGGTCGTCCAGGGGGTCGAGAGCCTCGGTCAGGACGTCGAGGCGGGCGGAGGTCACGCGGCGGGCGGCGCGGCGGCCGGTCGGGGTGAGGCGGATGTGGGTCTCGCGGGCGTCGCGACCGGGCGACCGGGTGACCAGTCCGGCGGACGCGAGGCGGTCGACCAGGCGCACCGCGCCCGAGGACGTGAGGCCCAGCACCCGCCGCAGCGTGTCGACCGTCGGGGGAACCGCGGGGTTCACACCGACGAAGTGCTGCAACGCCGACAGGGCGGTCGCCGCGCTGGCCGACTGCCCCGCGGCGCTGCTCACCGCGTCACCGATCCGGTCCGCCAGCGCGACCGCGAGCGCACCGAGCAAGTTCGCGGTGTGCTCCGGGGCGGGGGTCACCCCAGGTCGAGGGTGGCCTGGCCCGGGGGTTCGGAGGTGGACTCGGCGGTGCCGGTGCCGGTGGCGCCCTCGAGGTCGCCGGTGCCGGAGCCGTCGACGACCGTCAGGTCGCCGCGCGCGGTGGTGCCGTCGTAGGTGCCGCGCGACTCCAGGACCAGGCTGCCGGTCCGGTCGCCGATCGTGCCGACGAAGCGCTCGAAACCGACGATCGTCGCGGTGCCGTCGGGCCCGTAGACGAAGACGCACTCGGCGGAGCTCTCGCCTGCCATGTCGCCCTCGTAGGCGTAGCCGATGCTGGCGCGGGTGATCTTGGCGCCGTCCTCCCACTCGTGCAGGGTGTCCTCCTGCCAGTTGCTGACGGTGAACGTGGCCTTAGCGTGTTCAGTCATGAGCGAACTCTGCCCAATGGATGACTGAGTCACACATGAGAACGCGGCCGTTCCGCCAGGTGGACGTGTTCGGCTCCGGCCCGTACAGCGGCAACCCGGTGGCCGTCGTGCACGACGCCGACGACCTGGACGACGCGACGATGCAGCGCTTCGCGAGCTGGACGAACCTCTCGGAGACGACGTTCCTGCTGCGTCCGATCTCGCCGGAGGCCGACTACCGCCTGCGCATCTTCATGCCGACCCAGGAGCTGCCGTTCGCCGGCCACCCGACCCTGGGCACGTGCCACGCGTGGCTGCAGGCAGGTGGCACCCCGCACGATCCGGGCGTCGTGCGCCAGGAGTGCGGCGTGGGGATCGTCGCCGTCCGCCGCGACGGCGAGCGGCTGGCGTTCGCCGCGCCTGCGCTGCTGCGCTCGGGCCCCGCGGACGAGGCGACGATCGCCAGGGTGATCGCGCAGCTCGGGCTGGCGCGCGAGGCGGTCCTGGCCGCGGAGTGGGCCGACAACGGACCGGGGTGGGTCGCGCTGCTGCTGGCCACGCCCGACGCGGTGCTGGCCGTGCGCCCGGGCCCGGTGGACATGGACATCGGGCTGGTCGCGCCGTACCCGCCAGGCGCGGACGTCGCGTTCGAGGTCCGCGCGTTCTTCCCCAAGGACGGCGCCACGGTCGAGGACCCCGTGACCGGGAGCCTCCAGGCGGCCCTCGGCCAGTGGCTGCTGGCCAGCGCCCGGGCGACGGCACCGTACGTCGCGGCCCAGGGCACGGCGCTGGGCCGGGCCGGGCGCGCCTACGTGACGGCGGACGACGACGGGCAGGTCTGGGTCGGCGGCGCCACCACCACCGCGATCACCGGGACCGTCGTTCTCTGAGCACGCGCTCCTGGCAGCCCACGCGGTAGGCCTCGCAGCACCAGCCGCGAAGCTCAGTGCTCGCGACCGTGCGCTCGAGGATCAACCACGCGCGCAGCCCGGTCGGCCGCGGGGTCACCCCGCCGAAGCGCGGCGCCCGCACCGCGGGCACGTCCACAGCGGCGGGGCCTCGGTCACTCGACTGTCACGATGGTGGCGTGGATGACCGCCTGACTCAGCACCTGCGCACCTGGCTCGGCTCCTGGCCTCCGCGGGCAACGCTCGACGTCATCGGGGTCGCGCAGCGCGAGAAGCCCGGCTGGGACGGCAGCGTACGGCCGGTGCTGGGGATCAGCGACGGGCGCAAGACCGTGCTCGCGGTCCCCACGAAGACCGCGACCGCGGTGCGCGCGCTGCAGGGCGACCTCGACGACCCGGCCTTCGGGGCGGCGCTGGCCGAGACGGTCGGCAGGCCCGGGCAGATCCTGGGCCGCGGCATCTTCCGCTGGACCGAGCGGCCCGCGATGCTCGCGCCGCTGGGGACCTGGGTCGCGCCGCGCGACCCGCGCGTGCCGCCCTGGCTGCAGCCGTTCAACGGTCCGGTGCTCATCGCCTTCGACGAGGCCACGGGCGCGTACCTGGCAGGCCTCGGCCGCAAGCAGCACGACCGCCACGGTCACGAGCTCTCGGTGGGCACCGATGCGGAGGCCCGCGGCCGCGGCCTTGCGCGCCGCCTGGTCGCCACCGGCGCGCGCCGCGTGATCTCCGACCGCGCCATCCCCACCTACCTCCACGACCCGGACAACGCCGCCTCGGCCAAGGTCGCCGACGCTGCCGGCTTCCCCGACCGCGGCTGGACCGTCCTCAGTCTGTTCGCGGACGACGCACGTGGGCAGGCTGAGGGCTGATGGCGGCGAGCCGTGCGCACTTCGAGAAGCCCTCGCTGGGCGCCGCGCTACGCGTCGCATGCCCGCGCTGCGGAGCCAGGCCCATCACCCACAAGTTCGGCGAGCTCGTCGAGCGCTGCCCCGGCTGCGACCTGCAGTTCAGCCGCGAGGAGGGCTACTGGGTCGGCGCCCTGATCGTGAACATGGCCCTGGTGATGCTCGTCTTCGTCGTCTGGCTGGGCGGCTGGATCCTCATCACCTGGCCCGACGTGCCGTGGAACGTCGTGCTCTACGCCGGACTGCCGCTGATGGCGCTGGTCCCGATCGTCTTCTACCCGCAGTCCAAGACCGTCTGGCTGTGGTTCGACCTGCGCACCGATCTCGACAGGTTCGGCAAGGACGCCGGAGCCGTTTAGCCTCGTCCTGGGGGCACCGCCGACAGTGACGAGAGGACGCACCGCGTGCAGATCCAGCAGGACGATCCGGAACGCGACTGGACCGCGGCCGGCGTCTACGAGGTCGCCGCCGGCACCTGGCGCATCCCCCTGCCCCTGCCCACCGACGGGCTGAAGGCGGTCAACGTCTACGCGCTGCAGGCGGCCGACGGGCTGGTGATGGTCGATGCGGGCTGGGCCCGGCCCGAGGCGCGCGAGGCGTTGGAGAAGGCCCTCGCGGCGCTTGGCTACGGCCTCCCCGACGTCCAGCGCTTCCTCGTCACCCACCACCACCGCGACCACTACACGTTGGGCGTCGTGCTCCGCCGCGAGTTCGGCATGCACATCGCACTGGGCGCCCAGGAGCGCGAGTCGCTGGCCCTGGGCCACCACCCCGACTGGGACTCCTGGGCGGCGATGGTGGACGAGCTCCACCGCGCCGGCGCCGACGAACTCAACGCGCTGCTCGCCGGGCGGCACAGCCCCCACAACCCCGACGAGTACGAGCCGCCCGACCAGTGGCTCACCGATCGGACGGAGATCGCGGTCGGCGACCGCCGGCTCACCGCGGTCGAGACTCCGGGCCACACCCGCGGGCACTTCGTCTTCGTCGATGCCGACCGCGACGTGACCCTGGCGGGCGACCACGTCCTGCCTCACATCACGCCGTCGATCGGCTTCGAGGCCGCACCCGGCGAGTCGCCGCTGCGCGAGTTCCTGCGCTCCCTGCACCTGATGCTGGCGCTGCCGGACCGCCGGCTGCTGCCCGCGCACGGCCCGCAGGCGCCCAGCGTGCACGCGCGGGCGCAGGAGCTGCTGGACCACCACGCCGTGCGGCTGGACGCGATCGAGAAGGCCGTCACCGGGGGCGCGAGCACCGCCTACGAGGCGGCCAAACGCCTGCACTGGACGCGCCGCCTGCGCAGGTTCGCAGAGCTCGACCCCTTCAACCGCATGATGGCCACGACCGAGACCGCTGCCCACCTGGAGGTGCTGGCCGAGCGCGGGATCCTGCGCCGGACCGTCGAGGACGGCGTCCGCCTCTACGCCCCGGCCTAGGCCGCGTCCAGCTCCAGCCGCGGGAAGAGCACGTGCGCCTTGGTGACCGTGACCCCTGAGAGGCCCTCGAGCCACAGCGCGTCGAGTCCTCCCCCGCCGGGGTCCTGCCCCAGGCTCTCCAGGATCCCTGCGGCCTGCTCCGGCACGAACGGCAGGAAGAGCACCGCCAGGCGCCGCACGACGGCGGTGGCGTGCGCCAGCGATGCGTCCAGCGCGGCGGCCTGCGCGTCGTCCTTGGCCAGGTGCCACGGGGCGGTCTCGTCCAGGTAGGCGTTGGCCCGCCGCACCAGCGTGTTCGCCGCCTGCGCAGCCTGCCGCGGGTCGCGCCCCTCGAAGTCCTCGTCCCATTGCACGAGCGCCTCGTCGGCGGCGGCGCGCAGGCCCGACGCCGCGGCGTCCGGGTCACCCACCGACGGCACGACCCCGTCGCGGTAGCGCAGCAGCATCGCGGTGACGCGGCTGGCGAGGTTGCCCAGCCCGTTGGCGAGCTCGTCGTGGTAGCCCGCGACCATCCGCGCCTCGCTGAAGTCGCCGTCGGTGAACGTCGGGCAGTGCGCCAGCAGGCTCCAGCGCAGCGGCACCGGGCCGTAGCGCTCCGCCAGCCCCGCGGGCGCGACCGCGTTCCCCAGCGACTTGGAGATCTTCTGGCCGTTGGCGGTGAGGTAGCCGTGCACCAGCAGGTCGGTCGGCAGTGCCACGCCGGCCGAGAGCAGCATCGCCGGCCAGTACACGGCGTGGAAGCGCGTGATGCCCTTGCCGATGACATGGGTGCGCACCTCGGCGTCGCGCCAGTAGCGCTGCCAGCGCGGCGCCTCGTCGGCCCACCCGAGCCCGGTGATGTAGTTGGCCAGCGCGTCGATCCAGACGTACATCACCTGGGCCTGGTCGCCCGGCACCGGCACACCCCAGCCGCGCGCACGCTCCGCCGACCGCGAGATGCTGATGTCCTCGGCGCCGGCGCGCAGGAACTGCAGGACTTCGTTGCGCCGCGTGTCGGGGCGGATCACCAGCTCCCCGCCCTCGATGAGCTCCAGCAGCCGCGCCCCGTAGCGCGACAGCCGGAAGAACCAGTTCGTCTCCTCGACCTCCTCGGGCACGGTGAGGTGCTCCGGGCAGCGCCCGTCCGCCAGCAGCTCCTCGGGTGTGTAGAACTGCTCGCACCCGACGCAGTACAGGCCGCGGTAGGCCTTGGCGTAGATGTCCCCCGCCGCGTCCAGCAGTTCCCAGAGCCGGGTCGCGCCCGCGAAGTGCTCGGGATCGACGCTCGTGCGGATGAAGTGGTCGTGCGTCACCGCCAGGACGCCCAGTAGGTCCTGGAAGGCGCCCACGTTCCGGGCGACGAGCGCCTCGGGGCTGAGCTCCTCGGCCTCGGCTGCCAGCACGTTCTTGAGGCTGTTCTCGTCCGACCCGGTCAGGAAGAACACGTCATGCCCGCGCAGCCGCCAGTAGCGCGCCATCGCATCGGCCTGCACGTACTCCAGGGCGTGCCCCAGATGGGGGCTCCCGTTCACGAACGGGATGCTCGTGGAGATGAACCGCGCCATGCCCACCTCCTTGCCTTCGGCTCGGAGGCTGCCCCTCGCCGGTCTGCGCCCCCGCGGGGGGCCGTTGCCCGAGGATAACGACGGTGTCACCGCCGCCCGGTAGTCGAGCGACGGCACGACGAGGGCGGTGCGCTCGTTGGAGCCGTAGACCAGCAGCGTCAGCATGATCCCGTAGATCGGGAGGTGGCCGATGAGCTCGTCGGCGCCCAGGAAGTACAAGGTGGCGTTGAACGGGATCCCGGCGACGATCACGGCGATCTGCGGGGCGGCGCCCGAGATGATGAGGAGCCCGAAGAGCAGCTCGACGGACGCGGCGAAGGCGATGAACGTGTCGACCGGCACGTTGAGGCCCAGAAGCTCGGCGACGTTGAGGAAGGGGAAGCGCTCCAGCAGCGCGCTGGCCATCTCGGGGTTCGTGAGCTTCTCGCTGAACGCCAGCACGATGAGCGCAAGGCCCGCACACGTCTTGAGGGCCAGCAGCGGGGCTTGCAGACGCTCCGGGTCGACCGGCACCGCGCCCCAGCGGTCCCGGCCGGGCGGCAGCAGGGCGAGGAAGAGCGCCACGCCCAGCAGGTCGATCGCCTCCAGCACCGCCACCGGGCCGGCCAGCCCCAGAGCCAGCGGCCCCAGGAACATCACCCCGATCGCCGCCAGCCGGATGCGGATGCCCGTGACCAGCCAGACGCCCACGAAGCCCTCGAGCAGCGCCACCGCGCCGCCTGCCGGGACGTCGTCCAGATGGAGGTGCGGAGCCAGGTAGGCGTCCTGCACCGCCAGGGCGAGCAGGCTGACGCCGAGGTGAACCGCCAGGAGCCGCGGGATCCACGGCGCCAGCCGCCCGACGGGCGTCAGGAAGCGCAGCTCGGGTTGCGGCAGCCGCGCCGCGATCAGCCGCCACCCGACCGCGACCGCGATCGCCGCGGCCACCAGCGCCAGCGAGAGCGGCCGCACCGCGAACGCCCAGTCCGTCGTGAATCGCTCGAGGTTGTTAACGAACCACGACTGGTGTGCGAGGACCGTCACGGGTGCGATTCTTGTCCGCGACGCTCGAGCGCACACGAAAGGTCATCGCGCATGGACGATCTCCAGGTGTTCGACATGGTGATCTTCGGCGCGACGGGCGACCTCGCGACGCGCAAGCTGCTGCCGGCGCTGTACTACCGGCACCGCGACGGGCAGCTGCCCGACGGCTCCCGCATCATCGGGACCGGCCGGTCAGCCCTCGCACGCGAGGTGTTCCACAAGCAGGTCGAGAAGGCCTGCCGGGCGTTCGTCCCGGCCGCCGACTTCGACCTCAAGGCCTTCAAGAGCTTCGTCCAACGCGCGCACTACGTCGCGGTCAACGCCGCGGAGGGCACCGGCTACGGCGACCTGCACGATCTCCTGGACGCGGAGCCCGACAGGGTCCGCGTGTTCTTCCTGGCGACCTCCCCCGATTGGTTCGCCGCGATCGCCGAGCAGCTCGCCAAGGCCGGGCTCGCCACCCCGAAATCGCGGATCGTGCTGGAGAAGCCGCTGGGCCACGACCTGGCCTCTGCCCGCGAGATCAACACCCGTGTCGGCGCCTACTTCGCCGAGCAGCAGATCTACCGGATCGACCACTACCTGGGGAAGGAGACGGTCCAGAACCTCATGGCGCTGCGCTTCGGCAACGCGCTCTTCGAGCCCCTGTGGCGCCGCGGCGCGATCGGGCACGTGCAGATCACGATCGCCGAGACCGTCGGTGTTGAGGCGCGCGCCGGCTACTACGAGGGCGTCGGCGCGATGCGCGACATGGTCCAGAACCACCTGCTGCAGCTGCTGTGCATGACCGCGATGGAACCGCCGACGTCGGCGGACGCCGATGCGATCCGCGACGAGAAGGTCAAGGTTCTGCGGGCGCTGCGGCGCCTGCACGGGGACGACGCCCTGCGCAACACCGTGCGCGGGCAGTACCGCGCGGGCGCGATCGGGGGCAAGGCCGTGCCCGGCTACGTCGAGGAGGAGGGCGTCCGCCACGAGAGCCACACGGAGACCTTCGTGGCGCAGCGCCTGTTCATCGACAACTGGCGCTGGGCCGGCGTGCCGTTCTACCTGCGCACCGGGAAGCGCATGGCCCGCAAGGTCGCCGAGATCGTGATCGACTTCGCCACGATCCCGTACCCCATCTTCAGGAGCGCCGCGCGCTACCCCGTGCAGAACCGTCTGGTGATCCGGCTGCAGCCGCGCGACGAGGTGATGCTCTACGTGCTGGCCAAGCAGCCCGGCGACGGCATGGAGCTCACGCCGGTCAGCTTGCACCTGGACCTGGCGCAGGAGTTCAGCAGCCGGCCGATGGAGGCCTACGAGCGCCTCCTCATGGACGTGCTCTGCGGCCGTCTGGCGCTCTTCATGCGCAACGACGAGCTGGAGGAGGCCTGGGCCTTCGTGGACCCCATCATCCAGGCCTGGGAGGCATCCGAGGACCGCCCCCGTGGGTACGCGGCCGGAACCGGGGGTCCCACGGCGGCCGCGACCCTGCTGGGCCAGGACGGGGCCGAGTGGTTCGAGGAGGAGTGAGCCCGTGAGCGTCCTGCACCCCGTCGTCGCCGAGGTCACCGCCCGCATCGTCGAGCGCAGCCGCGTGAGACGTGCGTCCTACCTCGACCTCAGCCGGGCCATGGCCCGCCGCGTGCCCGCGCGGTCGCGCCTCTCGTGCTCCAACCAGGCGCACGCGATCGCGCCCGCGCCGGCCGTCGACCTGCCGGTGCTGAAGGCGTTCGCGCGGCCCAACCTCGGCATCGTCAGCTCCTACAACGAGATGCTCTCGGCACACCAGCCGTTCGAGACCTACCCCGGGGTGATCAAGGAGGCGGTGCGCGAGGTCGGCGCCACCGCGCAGTTCGCCGGCGGCGTTCCGGCGATGTGCGATGGGGTCACCCAAGGCCAGCCTGGGATGGAGCTGTCGCTCTTCAGCCGCGACGTCATCGCGATGGGCACGGCCGTGGCCCTCACGCACGACGTCTTCGACGCCGCGGTGCTGCTGGGGATCTGCGACAAGATCGTGCCGGGCCTGGTGATCGGCGCGCTGCACTTCGGGCACCTGCCCTCGATCCTCGTGCCCGGCGGCCCCATGCCCTCGGGCCTGCCCAACGAGGACAAGTCGAAGGTCCGCAAGCTCTTCGCCGAGGGCAAGATCGGCCGCGAGGCGCTGCTGGAAGCCGAGTGCGGCGCGTACCACACCACCGGCACCTGCACGTTCTACGGGACCGCGAACTCCAACCAGATGCTGATGGAGGTCATGGGCCTGCACGTGCCGGGCGCCGCGTTCGTGCACCCGCACACACCGCTGCGCGACGCGCTGACCCGGGCGGCGGCGCAACGGGCGGTCGCGATGACCGCGCTGGGCGAGGACTACCTGCCGATCTGCGACGTCGTCGACGAGCGCACCTTCGTCAACGCCGTGGTCGGGCTGCACGCCACCGGCGGGTCGACGAACCACACGCTGCACCTGGTCGCGATGGCACGGGCCGCGGGCATCGACCTGCGCTGGTCGGACTTCGCCGACCTGTCCGCCGTGGTGCCGCTGCTGGCGCGCGTCTACCCCAACGGCAGCGGCGACGTGAACCAGTTCCACTCGGCCGGCGGCGTGGCGTTCGTGATCCGCGAGCTGCTGGCCCACGGGCTGATGCACGGCGACGTGATGACGGTCTGGGGCCGTGGTCTGGAGCCGTACACGCGCGAGGCCTACCTGGACGAGGGGCGGCTCACGTGGCGCGACCTGCCGGCCGAGAGCGGCGACCCGACGATGCTGCGCTCGGCCACCGACCCGTTCGACGGCGAGGGCGGGCTCAAGCTGCTGGAGGGCAACGTGGGCCGGGCGATCATGAAGACCTCGGCGGTGGCGCCCGGGCACCGCGTGGTCGAGGCGCCCGCGCGCGTGTTCTCCACGCAGGAGGACGTGGTCGCGGCGTTCCGCGCCGGCGAGCTGGACCGCGACGTGGTCGTGGTCGTCGGCTTCCAGGGTCCTGTCGCCAACGGCATGCCCGAGCTGCACCAGCTCACCCCGTCGCTCTCGGTGCTCCAGGACCGCGGGTTCCACGTCGCGCTGGTGACGGACGGCCGGATGTCGGGCGCGTCGGGCCGGATACCCGCAGCGATCCACGTCACGCCCGAGTGCGCCACGGGCGGGCCGCTGGCAAGCCTGCGCGACGGCGACGTCATCCGCGTCGACGGCAACGCCGGAACGCTGGAGGCCAAGGTCGAGCCCGGGGAGCTGGCCGCGCGGGAACCGCACGTCGTGGACCTCGCCCCCCACCACGCCGGTCTCGGGCGCGAGCTCTTCGCGGTCATGCGCAGCCAGTCCGCCGGCGCCGAGGAGGGCGCCGCGTCGTTCGGCTGGCCGGGTGCCTCCGCCCCCACGGTCGTGCTGGAGCCCGCGGCCCCGTGACCACGATCGCGGAGGTCATGGGACTGGCACCGGTCATCCCCGTGCTGACGATCACCGACGTCGAGCACGCCGTGCCGCTGGCCGAGGCGCTGGTGGCGGGTGGCACGCCGGCGCTGGAGGTCACGCTGCGCTCGCAGGCGGCGCTCCCGGCGATCCGCCGCATCGCCGAGGCCGTGCCCGGCGCCTGCATCGGGGTCGGGACGCTCAACACCGCCGCGCAGGTCGCCGAGGCCGTCGCGGCGGGCGCCCGCTTCGGGGTGAGCCCGGGGATCCGCCCGGCGATCGTGGAGGCGGCCGCCGAGGCCGGTCTGCCGCTGCTTCCAGGCGTGATGACCGCCAGCGAAATCCTGGCGGCGCTGGAGCTCGGGATCCGCGCGCTCAAGCTCTTCCCCGCGACCGTCGCCGGCGGCGTCGCCGCGCTCAAGGCGTTCGGCGGGCCGTTCCCGGACGTGGTGTTCTGCCCCACCGGCGGCGTGACGGAGCAGACCGCGCCGGAGTACCTGGCCCTGGCGAACGTCGCCTGCGTCGGCGGGTCGTGGCTGGCGCCACCTGACCTGCAGGCCGCGGGCGCGTGGGACGAGATCCGCGCCCGCGCAGCCCGCGCTGCCGCCCTGTAGCTGACAGACCGCCGCGATGAGGCTCAGGGAGAGCGTCGCCGCGATCGCGTTCGCGGTCGTGCTGCTCGTGGTCGGCGGCTACCTCGCGTTCACGGCCTTCACCGGCGTCGACGCCCGCGGGACGATCGTGAGCCTGTCGGAGTGCGGCGTCGCGCGCAACGCGACCTGCCAGGCGCAGGTGCTGCTGGAGGACGGCCGCACCGTCACCGCGACCGTCCACCGTCTGGCCGATGTCGGCGAGACGCTCGGGGTGACGGTCGACCCGGACACCGGTCAGGCCACGGGTGCGCGCTCCCGCGGCCGCACCTTCCTGCTCGCCGGGCTCTGTCTCGCCGGGGCGGTCGGCATGGCGTTCATGGCGCGCCGGTCGCGGCGAAAGGAGCGAGGCGCGCTCACACCGCCACCCTTCGCCGCCTGACCCCGGCCAGGGTCTCCTGCCCAGCGAGCACGAGGAAGAACAACGCCACCGCGGTCGCGGCCATCGAGGCGCCCCCCGAGAGGCCGTAGTGGTAAGAGAGCTCCATCCCCACGAGCACGGCCAGCACGCCCAGGCCCACCGCGGTGGCCATCGTCGGGAGCAGCCGCCGCGCCAGCAGTGTCGCGGTCGCCGCCGGCGCGATCAGCAGCCCGGTCACCAGCAGGGAGCCGACCGTGCGGAACGCGCTGATCACGGTCATCGCCAGCAGCGCGAGCAGCAGCGCCCGCGTCAGGCGTGGCCGCAGGCCCAGCAGCTGCGCCTTGCGCTCGTCGAACGCGAGCGCCACGAACGCGCGGTGCAGGACCGCCGACGCGGCGAGCGCCACGACCGCCGCCGCCGCCTGCAGGCCCACGTCCCCCCACGTGACGCCGAAGACGTCGCCGAAGAGGAACGCGGTCACGCTGATCGCGAAGGCGTCCGCGCGCGAGAGCAGCATCACCCCGGTGGCCAGCAGCCCGACGAAGAGCAGCCCGATCCCGGTGTCCTCCGACAGCCGCGTCCGGGCGCCGACGAGGGCGACGCCCAGCACGGTCACGACCGCACCCAGCGCGGCGCCCAGCGTCAGATCGAACCCGCGCAGGGCCGCGACCGCGATGCCGGGGATCACCCCGTGCGCCAGCGCATCGGCCATGAAGGCCAGGCCCCGCAGGACGACCCACACCCCGATCACGGCGCACGTGACGGCGACCAGCAGCGCCGCGATCGTCCCCCGCTGCGTGAAGCCCGACTGGAACGGCGCCAGCAGCAGCTCCATGCGGGAGGTCAGACCCGGGTCAGGGCGTCGGTGATGCGCTGTGCGTTCGTGCGCATGACGTCGAGGTAGGTCTCGGCGCCGGACCCCTCCTGACCGATGGAGTCGCTGAAGAGCTCGACCACGCTGATCTCACGGCCCACCTCGGCCGCGACGGCATCGGCCAGCCGCGTGGGTGAGGTGGTCTCGACGAAGATGGCCGGGGCGTCGTGCTCCCGGATCGCGTCGACCAGCGCCTCCAGGTCGGCCGCGCCCGGCTCGGCCAGCGTGTCGCCCCCGGGGATCACGGTGCCGACGATCGTGAAGCCGAAGTGTTCGGCGAAGTAGCCGAACGCGTCGTGGTTGGTGACCAGCACGCGACGGTCCTCGGGGATCGCGCCGAAACCGGCGGTCAGCTCGCCGTCGACCTCCTCGATGCTCTCCGCCAGCTCCGCGCCGCGCTGCTCCCAGACGGCGTCCTCGAGGTCGCCGTCGGCGGTCGCCAGCCGGCCCGCGAGGGAGCGCACGACCGCGGCGGTCCGCTGCGGGTCCTGCCACCAGTGCGGGTCCGGGCCGGCCAGCGGCGTGATCTCAGACCCGGCCTCCACGACGTTGGCGCCGTCCTCGCGCGCCGCGTCCAGGACGTCCTCGAGGCCCTCCTCGAGCCCGTAGCCGCTGGCCACGACGAGGTCCGCCTCCCGCAGGGACTCCGCCTGGACCGCGGACGCCTGGAACTCGTGCGGGTCGGCGCCGATGCCCATGAGCGTGGTCACCGTGCCGGCGTCGCCGACCAGCTCCGCCAGGAGATCGCCGAGGATCGTCGTGGTGGCCACGACCTCCACGCCCCGATCCGGCGCGACCGGCCCGCCACCACCCCCGCAGGCACCCGCGAGCACGGCCAGCATGACCACGCCGATGGCCCTGCCGACGACGACAACCCTTTCCATCTACTCCGTTCTACCGTATCCGACAACGGTTGTCATCTTCGTTGCCAGATCAGGGAAGACCTTTGACACCTTGGCGACCACGTAGTCGCCGTACGCGCCGCCGGCGGGGATGGTCGCGGTCCAGTCGGGGTCGAGGAAGAACGGGAACGAGAGACGCTCGTTGCCCGACGTGTTGCGCACGCGGTGCGCGGTCGAGCGGTACTCGCCGCCCGTCATCGCCTCGAGCATGTCGCCGAGGTTGCACACGAACGTCCCCGGCACCGGCGGCGCGTCGATCCAGCCATCCGGCCCGCGCACCTGCAGCCCGCCGTTGGCGTCCTGCAGCAGCAGGGTGATGAGCCCGTAGTCGGTGTGCTCGCCGACGCCCCAGTCATCGGGATCGGGGACGGCCGGCGGGTAGTGGAAGATCCGGAACAGGATCGTCGGGTCGGCCGTGTAGCGCGTCGCGAAGTGGTCGGCCGCCAGGCCCAGGCTCAACGCGACCCCGGAGAGCACGGCCTGCGCGGTCGCGGTCAGCCGGTCGAGGTACGCCAGCACCGCGGCGCGCAGCTGCGGCACCTGGCGCGGGAAGAGGTTCGCGCCGTGCAGCGGCGTCCCGGCCCGCACGCGCGGGTCGTCGGGGCCGAGCTCCCGCCCGAAGTACAGGCCCTCCTTGCGGTCGGGCCGCCCCGACGTGAGCTCGGCGCCGAGCGGGAAGAACCCGCGCCACGCCCGCCCGCCGCGCGCCATCGCGATCTCGAGCTTGTCCTCCTCCGGCAGCGCGAAGAACGCGCGGCTGGCCGCGTCGAGCCGCGCGATCAGCTCCCCGGGGACACCGTGCCCGCCGACGTAGAAGAACCCGCTCTCCCGGCAGGCCGCCCCGATCGCGGCCGCCACCTCCCCGACCGGCGGCCCTGCGCCGCCGACCAGGCTGGACACGTCGACCACCGGCAGGCTGCGCACCGTCGCCAGCCTGTCACATCGCCGCTCGGGGACGCGTCCTATCCTCGGGCGCGTGCAGGTGCTCGCGCCCGGACAGCGGTTCGGGGCCTACCAGATCGAGGCCGTGGCCGGGCGGGGTGCGACGGGCGTCGTGTACGTCGCCGAGCAGGTGCGCCTCGGGCGCAAGGTCGCGCTCAAGGTGCTCTCGGGCGAGTACGCCCACGACGAGGCACTGGCGCAGCGCTTCCTCCGCGAGTCGCGCACCGCCGCCGCGCTCGACCACCCCCACATCGTCCCGATCTTCGACGCCGGCGAAGAAGCAGGCACGCCCTACCTCGCGATGAAGCTGATCCCCGGCGGCGACCTCAAGGAGATGCTGGCGCAGCGGCCGGGCGGCCTGGCCCCGCAGCACGTGCTGGCGGTCGCCCAGCAGATCGGCAGTGCGCTGGACACCGGCGCCCTGCGCGGGCTGATCCATCGCGACGTCAAGCCGGCCAACATCCTGCTCGAGGACCGCGGTGGCGAGTGGCACTGCTACCTCGTGGACTACGGGATCGCCAAGCACTCCGCCGCGGCGACGCTCACGAAGGCCAACCAGTTCGTCGGCACGCTGCTCTACATCGCGCCGGAGCAGATCGAGGGCAAGGCCACCACGGGCGCGACCGACCAGTACTCGCTGGGATGCGTGCTCTACGAGGCCCTCACCGGCCAGCCGCCGTTCGCCGCCGCCGGCGACAACCCCGTGACGCTCCTGCACGCCCACCTGTCGCAGGCGCCGCCGCGCGTGACCGCGGTGCGACCCGCGCTCCCGCCCGCGCTGGACTCCGTCATCCAGCGCGCGCTGGCGAAGAACCCCCTGGAGCGCTACGCGTCCTGCGGGGACCTGGCCAGGGCGCTGGGCGCGGGGGTGGCCGGCGGCCCGGACGCGTGGGGCACGGGCCCACGCGACAAGGTCGGGGCGCCGACGGCCCAGCCGCCGCCGGGCGGGACCGCTCTGCTGCCGGGTGGAGCCGCGGCCGCGCCGCCGCCACGCCGGCGCCGCGGGCTGCTCGTGACCGTGATCGTCGCCATCGTGCTCCTCGGCGTGGCCGGGACGCTGCTCGCGCTCGCGAACCGCGACGACGAGCCGGAGGTGGCGGGGGCTACCGAGGCCGCTGGCACCGAAGCCGGTGGCACCGAGGAGGGAGCCACGGAGGCCGGGGCCACCGAGCCCAGCGCCACCGACCCCGCCGCCACGGAGGCGCCCACGGGCGACCCGCAGGCCACCGCCCTGGCCACCCCGGAGGCGTCTGAGGCCACCGCGCCGACCACGCCGCTGGCGGTCACGGCGGGCGACAGCGAAGGCGGCGTGACGCCGACCGCGATCGCCGTGGTGGTCGCCGGCGACGACCCCGTGGCCTGGACCCCGGCCGACGCGATCAACCGCCAGCCCACCTGGGCGCCGGACGGGGGGATCGTCTTCGCGAGCAACCGCGGCGGCAGCGAGTTCGGCCTCTGGCGGCTGGGCGCGGCAGCGGCGCAGCCCGGCCAGCTCACCAGCGGCGCGACGGACCTCGACCCGGCGGTCAGCCCCGACGGCGCCTCCGTGGCCTTCGCACGCCTGGAGGACGGCACCACCGACCTGTGGGTCCTCGACATCGCGTCGGGCGAGCTCCAGCAGGTGACGAGCGGACCCGCCACCGACCTGCGCCCCGCCTGGTCTCCCGACGGCAGCGCGATCGCGTTCATGTCCGACCAGCTCACCGGCGACCCCACCGAGCACGACATCCACCTCGTGGCCTTCGAGCCGGGCGCCGCGCCGGTGACCGACGCACCGAGGGTCGCGGGCACGGACGGCGCGGACGACTTCCACCCGGACTGGACGCCGGACGGCGACGCGATCGTCTACACGTCGGATGCGCTGGGCACGCGCGACATCCTGCTGCAACCGCTGGACGGCGGGCCGCCGCAGCCGCTGGTCGCCGACCCCCAGGACAGCGAGCGCAACGCCGACATCTCACCCGACGGGCTCTGGGTGGCCTACCAGCTCGACCACGACGACGCGCCCAGCGACGTCTGGGTCGTGACGGTCGACGGCCGCAACGCCCAGCCGGTGATCACCGAGGCGGGCGACCCCGCCTGGTAGATCTCCCCTATGCCACCATCTGACGAACGGCCGTGGTGGCGTTCCGCGGTCGTGTACCAGGTCTACCCGCGCAGCTTCATGGACGCCGACGGCGACGGGGTCGGCGACCTGCGCGGGATCACGCAGCGGCTGGACCACCTCGAGGCGCTCGGGGTCGAGGTGCTGTGGCTCTCGCCGGTGTACCGCTCGCCGCAGGACGACAACGGCTACGACATCAGCGACTACGAGGACGTCGACCCGCTCTTCGGGACCCTGGCCGACCTCGACGAGCTGATCGCGGAGGCCCGCGGGCGCGGCATCGGGATCATGATGGACCTGGTCGTCAACCACACCTCCGACGAGCACGCCTGGTTCCTCGAGTCGCGGTCCAGCACCGACAACCCCAAGCGCGACTGGTACTGGTGGCGGGCGGAGCCGACCAACTGGGGCTCGTGGTTCGGGGGGCCGGCCTGGGAGCTGGACCCGGCCACCGGCGAGCACTACCTGCACCTGTTCTCGCGCCGCCAGCCCGACCTCAACTGGGAGAACCCCGAGGTCCGCCAGGCGGTCTACGCGATGATGAACCGCTGGCTGGACCGGGGGATCGCGGGCTTCCGCATGGACGTGATCAGCCTGGTCTCCAAGGTGCTGCCGCTGCGCGACGGGATCGTCCGCCCCGGGCACCGCTACGGCGACCCCACGCCGTACACGTTCAACGGCCCCAGGGTGCACGAGTTCCTCCAGGAGATGCACCGCGAGGTCTTCGCCGGCCGCGACGCCCGTCTGCTGACCGTGGGCGAGACCCCCGGCGTCACGGTCGCCGAGGCCCTGCTCTACACCGACCCGGCGCGCGGCGAGCTCGACATGGTCTTCCACTTCGAGCACATGGGCTTCGACCAGGAGACCACCAAGTGGGAGAGGGGGCCGCTGCAGCCGCGGCACCTCAAGGCCGTGCTCGGCCGCTGGCAGGGCGGCCTGGCCGAGGTGGGCTGGAACTCGCTGTACTGGAGCAACCACGACCAGCCGCGGATCGTCTCGCGGTTCGGCGACCTCGGGCCCCACCGTGAGCGCGCGGCCAAGGCGCTGGCCACGGTCCTGCACCTGCATCGCGGGACGCCCTACGTGTACCAGGGCGAGGAGCTCGGGATGACGAACTACCCGTTCCGCGCGATCGAGGAGTTCCGCGACATCGAGTCGCTGAACTACTACGCCCTCGAGGTGGCGTCCGGGCGCGAGCCCGACGACGTGCTGACCGAGCTGCGCGCGCTGGGGCGCGACAACGCGCGCACCCCGATGCAGTGGGATGCTTCCCCCACCGCGGGCTTCACGCGCGGCGAGCCGTGGATCGCGGTGAACCCCAACGCCGCCGAGGTCAACGCCGCGGCACAGCGCGCCGACGCCGAATCCGTCTTCCATCACTACCGCCGGCTGCACGAGCTGCGCCGCACGCTGCCCGTCGTCGCCCACGGCGACTTCACGATGCTGCACGCGGAGCACGAGCACCTCTACGCGTTCACGCGCTGCCTGGACGGCGACGAGCTGCTGGTGCTGGGCAACCTCTGCGCCGAGGACACGACGGTCGCACTGGAGGGCTGGGAGGGCGCGGAGCTGGTGCTGGGGAACGTGACCGGCGGCGGCCGGCTGGAGCGGGCACCAGCCTCGCTCAGGCTCGCTCCGTGGGAGGCCCGGATCTACCGACGGCACGCAGGAACGCCGCCGCCGTCGTGACGTTGGCGTCCACCGCGGTCGCTCGGGCCTGGACGTCGCGGTCGGAGGAGACCACCAGGGTGGGCGTGCGCGGGCGCTCACGCAGCAGGGCCTCGATGCGGTCGTCGCCGATCTCCGGCGGCTCGCTGAACACCACCCGGACACCGCGAGGCGGTCGCACTTCGCCGGGCCGGTACTCGGCGCCGTCGAACACCACCACGACCTGCGCGTCGAAGCGGGCGGCGACGGTGGCGGCCTCACCCAGCAGCCACCGCCGCTGCTCGGCCAGCGTGCCGCCAGGCAGGCCGCGGGTGTCCTTCGTCACGTTGTAGCCGTCCAGCAGCACGACCATGCCCGGGGCGCGCAGCAGCGCGCGCACGCCGTCCGGGTCGGCGCTGCGCAGGCCGGGCGGGAGCGTGGCAGGGCGGCCCGGCGTAGCGGTGGGCTCAGGGGGCGGGGCGCCCGGTGCGGCAAGGGCCGGCCCGGCGGCCGCCTTCTTCTGGCCTGCGGGCAAGCTGGCACGCAGCTCGCCCGCGACCGCGTCGAGGCGGTCCAGCGCGTCGGCCAGCCGCACCGCGTCCACACGCGCCCGCTGCGCCGCGGCGTCCACGCGCCGGCGTAGGCGGTCCTCGCGACCGGCGGCGTCGCGCGCGGCCGCCGTCGCATCGGCCCGCAGCTTCGCCAGCTCCGCCTGCGCGGTGGCCAGTGCGCGCTCGGCCTCGGCGCGCGCGCCCTCGGCAGCGCGCACGCGCCGCTGCAGGTCGTCCGCACGGCGGCGCAGGTCGTCGCGTTCCCTGCGGACGACGGTCAGCTCCTCGGCCCGCCGGTCGGCCAGGGAGCGGGCGCGCTGGTCGGTGCGCTGCCGGTCGTGGTCGCGGGCGGCCGTGTCGCGCGCCGCGCTGCGCTCGGCCTCCGCCGCGGCCAGCACGGCCAGCGCCTCCCAGCGGGCGGAGACGGCGAGCGCGGCCGCGACCGTCGGCGCGTCGTGGGCGGCCAGGAGGTGCGCCAGCTCGTCGCCGTCGGCCGCCCGCGCCACGGCCCTGCGGTCCTCGAGCGCCTCGGCGACCTGCTCCCGGAAGCGCGCATCCCCCGCGACGGCGGCCGCCAGTGCCTGGCGCTGGCGTGCGTCCTTGCCCAGCTGGTCGGGCGGGAAGCGCACGAACGGCCGCAGCGCGGCCGGGACGCCTGCTGTGCCGACGGCGTCGGCGGCCCGACGCACCCCGCGGGCCAGCACCGCGAGCAGCGCGGGCGGCAGGTCCGCGAGCACCGCCCGGCCGTCGTCTGGATGCTCGACGGCAGCCATCACCCGCAGGCGCTCATCGGCTCAGCTCGCGCCCGGGGCCGCCTCGGCCGTGACCGCGTCGCAGGAGCCGCACCAGCGGCAGGTCACGCCCACCACCTCGATCGAGGCCCGCTGCTCCTCCTCGACCTGGCCGTGCCCGGCCAGGTCGGCGTGCCAGAAGCGCCGCACCCGCTCCACCGTCTCGACATCGAAGCGCGTGAGGTTGCCGCAGCCGCCGCAGCGGTAACGGGTTCCGGGTCGCAACCCCACGATCTCCACCACCGGGCAGGGTAGCCGGGGCACCCGGCCGGTCCGCGACGCTGTCGCAAGCGACAGCTAGCGTCAGGTGGCGTGGGCTGGGTTCGTCCGCCGCTGCGGGTCGTCCCGGTCTTCGTGGCCTGCGGGGTGTGCGGGCGGGTGCTGCGCGCGGCCGTGGACCTGCGGGCGGAGCCACCGGTCGGGTGGCGCCCGTGCCCCTGGTGCGGCAGGGTCGTGGTCGTCTGGCTGACCTCGGCAGGACCCTGGCCCGCGGTCGCCAGGACGGGAGCGCCTTGAGGGGGGCGACGGGGGGCCGTCGGTATCCTCGCCTCACATGACGTTCCAGCGGATCTGGATGTGGTTGCGGTGGCCGCTGGCGCTGCTGCTGATGGTCGTGATCGTGCGCTGGGCCCTGCCGCGCTTCGGCGATGCGCTGGGCGGGGCGGTGGCGCTGGACTTCGGTGAGGGCTCGATCTTCGGGTCGGGGACCGAGGAACCGACCGCGACGCCGACCGGCACAGGACCCGCAGTCGACCCCACGCTGCTGCAGCCGCCGACGGGGCCGGTCATCGACGGGGCCGCCTCGCCGGCGGCGGACTTCTCGGCCTCGGAGGGCTCCATCGGCGAGGTCGGGCTGGAGCAGCTCACGATCGGCGACATCCTGGGAGACACCGTCCTCCTCGCGTTCAACCTCGTCGACGGCAGCCCGGACTGCCTGCTGTCGATGACGCTGGACATCGAGGTCGTCGACGCCACGCAGACCGAGATCGGCGTGCACACGACCCTGCAGGGCGACGCGGCGGAGCTCGACCAGTTCTCCGCGGTCGAGGAGCCGCTGCTGTTCCCCGGCGCGCCCGTGGACATCGCGCTGGTGGGCGCTCCCGGGCGTCTCTCGTTGGACGTG
This sequence comes from Euzebyaceae bacterium, assembly GCA_963829805.1. Taxonomy (GTDB): domain Bacteria; phylum Actinomycetota; class Nitriliruptoria; order Euzebyales; family Egibacteraceae; genus CAWHJR01. The sequence goes on along the minus strand of CAWHJR010000002.1, from coordinate 2,703,933 downwards.
CTGCCCGCCTACCGTGCGATCTTCGGGGCGCTGCCCGCCGGCAGCACCTTCACGCTGGGGCTCTTCGCGACCCAGGGCGTCGAGGAGGGCGGTGGCGTGACGTTCGCCTCGTCCGAGACCGGGGAGAGCGGCCCGCTCCTCAGCTGGACCGGGGCGCCGGGCTGCGGTGCGGCCGACGTCACGTCCACGGCCACCCCGACGACCTCCGCGACGCAGTAGCGCTAGCGGCCCCGCCTCGGGCGGCGGCCGGGAGCTGCCGCAGCGCCGGTGCCGGCCCGCTCCTCCCAGCCCTCGCGCACGCGGAAGGCCAGCCGCAGCGGGGTGCCTGCGAAGCCGAACCGCTCCCGCAGCCGGCGCTCGAGGTAGCGCAGGTACGTGGGCTCCAGCGGGGCGTTGGTGAACAGCCGGAAGGTGGGCGGGCCCGTGGAGACCTGCGTCGCGTAGCGGATCTTCACCGACCGGCCGCGGTAGGTGGGGGGCGGGGTGTCCGCCACGGCATCCGCCAGCCAGACGTTCAGCGTCGCCGTCGGCAGCCGCGTGGACCACATCGCGAGCACCGTGTCGATCGCGTCGAGCAGCCGGTCGAGGCCGCGGCCGGTCTTCGCGGACGTGCGGGCGACCGGCGCGAACGCGAGGAAGTTCAGCACCCTGTCCTGCTCGCGCTCGAGATCCTCGCGGCGGTCCGCGTCGACGAGGTCCCACTTCGCGAGCACGACGACGAGGCCGCGCCCGGCGTCCAGCACCTCGCGCGCGAGCTTCTGCTCGGCCTCGCCGATCGGCTCCGCGGCGTCGACGACCAGCAGCGCGACCGCCGCGGCGGACAGCGCCCGGCGGGTCCGCACCGTTGAGTAGAACTCGGTGGTGTCGATCTTGGCCACCTTGCGCCGCAGCCCGGCCGTGTCCACGAAGCGGTAGGTCCGCGGACCGTCGGGGCGGTCGAGCTCCACGACGGTGTCGACCGCGTCGCGAGTGGTGCCCGGCACGTCGTCGACGATCACCCGCTCCTCGCCGAGGATGCGGTTGAAGAGCGAGGACTTGCCGACGTTGGGCCTGCCGATGAGGGCGATCCCGGGGGCCTCGGGCTCGCGTTCGGGGCGGGCGTCGAACGCGTTGCGCTCCTGCAGCCGCCGCACGACCGCGTCGAGCAGGTCCCCGCTGCCCTCCCCGTGCAGCGCGCTGACGGCGTGGACGCTGTCGAACCCCAGCGCGTAGAGGTCCGCGGTGGCCGCGCGTGCGCCGGGGCCGCCGGCATCGACCTTGTTCGCGACCACCAGCACGCGGTCGTGGTGGGACCTGAGCCAGCGCGCCGCGGCGGCGTCCTCCTCGGTGACGCCGACCGTGGCGTCGACCACGAAGAGCACCAGGTCCGCTGCCGCGGTCGCGGCCTCCGCCTGCGCGCGCACAGCGCCGTCCAGGCCGTCGGCCCGGCCGTGCCGCCCTGGCGTCCACCCCCCGGTGTCGACCGCGGTGAACCGCCTGCCCGCCCACTCGACGTCGTGGGTCGTGCGGTCCCGCGTCACCCCCGGCCGTTCCTCGACGATCGCCACGCGTCGCCCCGTCAGCCGGTTGACGAGCGTCGACTTGCCGACGTTCGGCCGCCCCACGACCGCGACGACCGGCCCGCTCACCGTGCCCGCCGAGTCGAGCTGAGGGCGAGAACGGCCTCCACCACCTGGTCCACCGTGAGGCCAGTGGTGTCGACGGTGACCACGTCGGGCGCCTGGGCCATCTGGGCGGCGTCGGCGGCGTCGCGGCGGGCGAGCTCGCTGGTGTGGTCGGCCGCGGCGCGGTCGGCGCCCAGCTGGGCGGCGCGGCGGCGGCCGCGCTCGGCCGGGTCGGCGTCCAGCCAGATCTTCAGGGTGGCGTCGGGGACGACCACGGTGCCCGCGTCGCGGCCCTCGACGACGGCGCCATCCAGGCCGACGCCGGAGCGCTGCGCCTCGAGCAGCGCGGCGCGCACGGCGGTGTTGGCGGCCACCGCCGAGACCGCGGCGGTGACGCGGGCACCGCGGATCTCGTCCTCGACGTCCTCGCCGTCCAGCAGCGTGCGGCCGGCAGGGCGGCTGATGCGCACCGACCGCGCGACGTCGGCAGCCTGCGGCGAGCCCGGGTCCACGCCGGCCCGCAGCACGGCGAGCGCCGCGGCGCGGTAGTAGGCCCCGGTGTCGACGTGCGGCACGCCCAGACGTTCCGCGACGGCGCGCGCGACCGTGGACTTGCCGGAGCCGGCGGGCCCGTCGATCGCGATCACCGGGCCAGCATGCCCGTGTTCCAGGATGCCGCCGAGGCTGGCGAGGTCGTCCCAGAACCCGGGGTAGGTCTTGGCGACGCAGCGCGGGTCGGCGACCGCCACGTCGCCGACGCGGGCCGCCAGCGCGGCGAAGGCCATGGCCAGGCGGTGGTCGTCGTGGGTCTGCAGGACCGCGGGGCCGCGGGCGGAGCCGCCGTGCACGGTGAGGCCGCCCGGGTGCTCCTCGACGCGGATGCCCACCTTGGCCAGCTCGACGGCCAGGGCGTGCAGCCGGTCCGTCTCGTGGCCGCGGACCACCTCGGCACCGGTGATGAGGGTCGTGCCGTCGGCCAGCGCGGCCAGCGCGGCGACCGTGGTGACCTGGTCGGGGAACGCGGACACGTCGATGCCGCCGGGGACGGCGCGCAGCCGCTGCGGTCCCGTCACCGTCACGGCGTCGCCGTCACGCTGCACGTCCGCGCCGAACGCCTCCAGCACGTCGAGGACCGCCACGTCGGGCTGGTCGTCGCCGCTGCCCGCGTTCGTCACCGTGACCCGGCCACCCGTGGCAGCCGCCAGCGCGTAGAGGTGCGCGGCGGCCGACGCGTCGGCCGCGACCACCACCACCCGGGCACGGTAGGGGCCTGGCGCCACAACCCAGCCGTCGTCGAGCCGGCGCGGCTCGACCCCCCACTCCGCCATCGCCCTCGCCGTCATCTCGACGTACCCGAGCGCGGCCGCCCCGTGCGTGCGCACCGTCACCGCCCGGTCGGCGTACGGCGCGACCAGGAGCACCGCGCTGGCGAACTGGCTGGACCCGGAGACGTCGACGGTCACCGCGCCGCCCGCGAAGCCGCCTCCGCCCAGTGCCACCGGCGGGTACCCGGCGTCGTCCGCCACATTGGCGCCCAGCGTCCGCAGCGCCTGGGTCAGCGCCCCGATGGTCCGGCGGCGCAGCGGCGGCAGCCCGTCGACGGTCACCGGCCCCGGCGCCAGCGCCGCGAGCGCCGCCCCGAACCGCATCGTGGTCCCCGACAGCCGGCACTCCAGCGGCTTCAGCGGCACCTGCAGCCTGCCACCCGTGCCCTCGACCACCCAGTCCGCCCCGTCGTCGCGGACGCTCGCCCCCAGCGCCCCGACCAGGTCGCGCATGGCGCGCGTGTCGTCGGAGTCCAGCGCCCCCCGCAGCCGGCTCTCCCCCGCCGCCAGCGCCGCCAGCACCAGCAGCCGGTTCGTCACGCTCTTGGACCCGGGCGCCCGCACCTCCCCGCTCAGGGGTCCGGCCGCCCGCACCACCACGTGGTCGCGCGTCACCGGCTACTCCGGGAGGTCGCTGCGGAGCTGGCGGGCGCCGTGGAGGTACACGTGGCGCAGCTCGGAGCGGGTGCGCTCGGTGTGGACCGTGGCGAGAACACGGACGCACAGGGGGATGCCGCTGCCGCCCTCGATGTCGAGCTCGCGCGCGCAGATCATCGGGACGTCGCTGATCCCGCCCTCGCGCACCGCGGCGGCGGGGAACTCGGAGTGGATGTCGTCGGTCGCGGTGAAGAACAGACTGACGACGTCGTCGTGCACCAGCCCGTTGCGCTCCATCAGCTGGGTGAGCATCTCGCCGGTGCGGCTGATCACCTGCTCGCGCGTGTCGGTGTCGAGGGTGGTCGCGCCCCGCAGGGCCGCCACCCTCAATCGCTGCACCTCCGCCGCCGCCGTCTCCGGCGCCCCGAGGTCGACGCTGCGGTACAGCGAGCGGACCTCCGCGCTGTTGAGGTAGCGGTGGCGGCCGGGCCGCAGGTCGCCGAGCTGGATCGGGCCCACGCGGCTGCGGGCCAGGCGCTCGAGCGGCAGGCCGACGGCGTCGAGCATGCGCCGCACCTCGCGCTTGCGGCCCTCCACCATCACCAGCTCCAGCAGCGTGCGGTCGGCTGCGGCGCCGACCTCGCGCGCCGACTTCGCCCTGGCGGGGCCGTCGTCGAGCTCGACGCCCCGGCGCAGCTCGATCATCGCCTTGCGCTTGGCCGGGCCGCGGATCTCGGCGAGGTAGGTCTTCTCCACGCCGTAGCGCGGATGGGTGAGCCGGTGGGCGAGCGGGCCGTCGTTGGTGAGCAGCAGCAGGCCCTCGGTGTCGCGGTCCAGGCGCCCGACCGGGAACACGCGCGGGTTGGCTGGCACCAGGTCGGTGACGGTCGGGCGGCCCTCGGGGTCGTTGGCGGTCGTGACGTACCCGCGGGGCTTGTTGAGCGCGATGTAGACCAGGTCGGGGTTGGTGGGGATGCGCTCGCCGTCGACGGTCACGACCTGGTTGCGCGCGTCCATGCGGGCGCCCAGCACGACGACCTTGCCGTCCACCTCGACACGGCCGTCGGCGATCAGCTCCTCGCACGCGCGGCGGCTGCCGACGCCGGCGGCCGCCAGGACCTTCTGCACGCGCTGCGCCGCCCCCTCCTCCGGGTACGTCACGCGGGCCCCTCGGCCGCGAGCGCGTCCAGCTCGCGGCGTGCGGCCTTGTACCCGCCCGGGGCGGGCTCGGGTGGGGTCGGGCCTCCCGGAGCGACCTCGGTGAGCGGCGGCAGGTCGGCGAGCGCGGCCAACCCGATCTGCTCGAGGAACAGCGAGGTGGTGCCGAAGCGCGAGGCCTGGCCGGGCCCCTCGTCGCGGCCGACCTCCTCCACCAGCCCGCGCGAGACCAGCGAGCGCAGCGCGCCATCGGCCTCGACCCCGCGGATGTCGGAGATCTGGCCGCGGGTCACCGGCTGCTGGTAGGCCACGATCGCCAGCGTCTCGAGCGCGGCCTGCGAGAGGCGGCTGGAGCGGCCCGCCAGCACGAAGCGCTCGACGTAGGGCGCGGCACCCGGGTCGGTGTAGAGGCGCCAGCCGCCGCCGGCCTCGCGCAGCACGAAGCCGCGGCCGTCGTCGACGTAGGACGCGCGCAGCCAGCGGCAGAGGGCCAGCGCCTCCTCGGCGGTGATCTCCAGCACTTCGCCGATCGCGTCGACGGGCACCGGGTCGGCCGCGACCAGCAGGATCGCCTCCAGCGCCTTGCGCAGAGCTCGGGTCAGGCTGTATCGCGATCACCTAGTCCTCCATGCCCACGTCGGCCGTGGCACGCAGGTCGAAGAGGTCGGCCAGCGCGCCGTGCAAGGGCCGGGCCGGGAACGTCGTCGGTGCCACGACCAGCGTCGCGAAGGTCGTGGCCTGCTCCAGCTCGACGTGCTCGTGCTTGTAGAGCTCCAGGAGCGCCAGGAAGTGCACGACGATCTCGCTGGGGTGGCGGCAGCCCGCGGTCAGCTCGGCGAACGTGAGCGCGCGGCCGGCGCGCTGCAGCTCGTCGAGCGACCATCGCCGCGGCCTCGCGCACGGTGATGCGCACGGGCTGCACGTGCGAGAGGTCGACGTGCGGCGGCGGCTTCGCGGCCAGCGCCGCGGCGGCCAGCCTCGCCAGCTGCTCGGGCGTGACCGCCAAGGGCGTCGGCGGACGCAGTGCGGCCATCCAGGTCTCGGGCGGGACCTCGCGCGGGTGGTAGCCCGCGTTGGCCTCCAGGCGGCGGCGCACGTCCGCGGCGGCCTGGCGGAACGTGCGGTAGTCCAGCAGCCGCGCGTAGAGCAGGTCGCGCATCTCCAGGACCAGGCCGGCGTCCTCGTCGGACTCGTCCACGGGCAGCAGGCGGGCGGCCTTGAGCTCGATCAGCGTCGCGGCGACCACCAGGAACTCCGTCGCGAGCTCCAGATCGACCTGCTCCATGTCCCGCAGCGCGGCCAGGTAGGAGTCGGTGATCTCCGCGATCGGGATCTCGTAGATGTCGACCCGGTGCCGCGCGATCAGGTGCAGCAAGAGGTCGAACGGCCCCGAGAAGGCGGCAACGCTGACGTGGTAGGCCATCCTCCGGGCGAGTGTAGGGGAGACCTGCCTACCCTCCCGGGATGGTGGACTGGCGGGCGCGGGTGCTCGACGAGGTCGACCGCGCCCTGCCGCAGACCGTGGCGCTGCTCGCGCGGCTGGTCGGCGTCCCCAGCGTCGACGGCACCGACCCGGAGCACGAGATCCAGGCCCTGCTGGCCGGGGAGACGGCCGCGCTGGGCCTGGACGTCGACCACTGGCGCCTGCCCCTGGCCGAGCTCGCCGCGCATCCGGACTTCCCCGGCGCGGAGGTGGACCGCAGCGAGGCGTGGGGCCTGGTCGGCCGCCTCCCGGGCGCGGGAGGCGGGCGCAGCCTCATGCTCAACGCCCACGTCGACGTCGTGCCGGTCGGCGACCCGGCGGCCTGGGCCCGGCCCGACCACTTCTCCGGCGCGGTCGTGGGCGACGACCTGCACGGCCGGGGGGCCTGCGACATGAAGGGCGGGCTGGCGGCCGCGCTGGCTGCCGTCGCGGCGCTGCGGCGCGCCGGCGCGCGGCTCCGCGGCGACCTGCTGCTGGCCTGCGTGCCCGCCGAGGAGGACGGCGGCCTGGGCACCTTCGGGCTGCTGCACCGCGGCTGGCGCGCCGACGCGTGCGTCGTCCCCGAGCCGACCAGCCTGGACCTGGTCCCCGCCTGCGCGGGTGCCCTGACCTTCCGCCTCACGATCCGCGGGCACGCGACCCACGCCTCGCGCCGGCTGGAGGGCGTCAGCGCGATCGCCAAGCTCCTGCCCGTCTGGGCCGCGCTGGAGCGGCTGGAGGCCGCCCGCAACGTCGACCCCGACCCCCTGATGACCCGCTGGGCGCTGCCCTACCCGCTGTCGCTGGGCACCGTCCACGCCGGCGACTGGGCCTCCACCGTCCCCGACCTGCTGGTCGCCGAGGGCCGCCTGGGCGTCGCCCTCGACGAGCCCGTCGAAGCGGCCCGCGCGGCCCTGGAGCAGGCCGTCGCCGAGGCCTGCGACGCCGACCCCTGGCTGCGCGCGCACCCCGCCGAGGTCACCTGGTGGGGTGGCCAGTTCGCCTCAGGCCGCCTGCCCGAGGGCAGCGACCTCCTCGACCGCGTCCGGGCGGCCCACCTGGCCTCCGGCGGCGCCGACCAGCGCGTCTGGGGCGGCCCCTACGGCAGCGACCTGCGCCTCCTCACGGGCCTCGGCGGCATCCCGACCCTGCACTACGGCCCCGGCGAGTCCGCCCTCGCCCACGCCCCCGACGAGCGCGTCCCGCTCCCCGAGGTCGCCCAGGCCGCCCGCACCCTCGCCCTCCTCGCCCTCGACCTCTGCGGCGTCGCGTAGGGGCAGGTCAGGGGCGAATCGTCTCGAGGACCGTGGGGGCGCGGCGGCCCTCGTCGCCGAGGGCGATCAGGGAGTCCAGCTCGGCCGCGGCGTGGGCGGCCTCGTCGTCGTTGCGGGCGTGGATCGTCGCGAGCGGCTGGCCGAGGGCCACGCGGTCGCCCTCGGCGACGTGCAGGTCGATGCCGACCGAGGGGTCGACGGCGTCGCTCTTGACGCGGCGGCCGGCGCCCAGCGTGACCGAGAGCTCACCGACGGCGCGGGCCGGGATGCGCGCCACGACGCCGTCGCGCGCGGCGGGGACCTCGCGGCGGGCCGGCGCGGACGGCAGGACCTCGTCGGGGGCGTCCACCACGCGGGGGTCACCGCCCTGGGCCGCGATCATGCGGCGCAGCCGCTCCAGCGGCTCGGCCCCGGCCCACAGCAGCTCGAGGTCGCGGCGGGCAGACTCCGCGTCGCTGCCGGTCGCGAGGCTGAACGCCTCGGTCGCCAGCGCCAACGCCACCTCGGTGAGCCGCGAGGCCCCCGGGTCGGGCGCCTTCTGCAGCAGCAGCACCGACTCGCGGACCTCCAGCGCGTTGCCGATGCCCCGGCCGAGCGGCTGTCCATGTCGGTCACGAGCGCGGAGCAGCGGCGGCCGCCGTCGTTGCCGATGCCGACGCACAGCCGCGCCAGCGCGACGGCGTCCTCGCGCGTCGGCCATGAACGCGCCGTCGCCGGTCTTGACGTCCAGCACGATCGTGCCGGCGCCGGCGGCGATCTTCTTGCGACATCACGCTGGACGCGATCAGCGCCGTCGAGGCCACCGTGCCGGTGACGTCGCGCAGCGCGTACAGCGCCTTGTCGGCCGGCACCAGCGCGTCGGTCTGGGCGGCCACGACGCAGCCGACCTCGTCGGCGATGCGCAGCATCTCGTCGGTCTCGCAGCGCCGTGCGCATGCCCGGGATCGACTCCAGCTTGTCCAGCGTGCCCCCGGTGTGCCCCAGGCCGCGGCCCGACAGCTTCACCAGCCGCAGCCGGCGGCCGCGAGCAGCGGTGCGACGAGCAGCGTCGTGCCGTCGCCGACGCCGCCGGTCGAGTGCTTGTCGACCGTCGGCCCGTCCAGCCCCGACAGGTCCAGCGTCTCGCCGGACCCGACGAGCACGCGTGTCAGCGCCCGCGCCTCGGCGTCGGTGAAGCCGCGGATGACACCGGCCATCAGCCAGGCCGCCGTCTGGCCCTCGCTCACGCTGCCGTCCAGGTACCCGCCGACGAACGCCAGCGCAGCTCCTCGCGCGACAGCTCACCGCCGTCGCGCTTGCGGCCGATCAGGTCGACCGGGCGCACCTTGCGCTATCCGTGCTCGTGGCGGCGGCGCAGTCCACGCAGCGGACCGACAGCGGGCGGGCCTCCAGGCGCGCCACGGGATCGGCTTGCCGCAGTCGACGCAGATGCCGTACTCGCCGGCGTCCATGCGCGCCAGGGCCTCTTCGGCCTCGCTCCAGGCGCTCGCGGGCGCTGTCGATGAACGCGAGCGTCTCCGCTGCGCTCGCGCGGTCGCGGCGGCGGAGTCGGCGAAGTCGTCGTCGATCCCCTCGATGGGCTGCGACCTTCTCGCTGTCCGGGTCGGCGCCCAGCTGCGCGAGCTCGGCGACGCCTCGTCGCGCTCCGTCTCCACCTCCTTGCGCAGGCGGGGCAGCAGTTCGGTGTTCATGCGACGGATACTCCTTCTCGGGTCGGCTCAGGCTGCGGGCAGGTGCGCCCGCGGATGCGCCTGCTCGTAGACCGCGCGCAGACGCGTGTCGGCTCACGAGCGTGTAGACCTGCGTCGTGTTGACCGACGCGTGGCCCAGCAGCTCCTGGACGACCCGGACGTCGGCGCCGTTGTCCAGCAGATGCGTTGCGAACGAGTGTCGCAGGGTATGCGGTGAGACCGCGTCCGACAGCCCCGCGCGCCTCGGCGTGCTTCTTCAGGATCTTCCAGCCGCCCTGGCGCGTCAGCCGCCGCCGCGGCGGTTGACCAAGCAGCGCGGCGTCCGGCGAATCCGCCTGGACGGCCAGTCCGGGGCGTCCGCGCACCAGCCAGGCTTCGACGGCGCTCCGCTGCCACCCGCCCCATCGGCACGATCCGGTCCTTGTCGCCCTTGCCGACGCACCGCACGGTGCGGTCGACGAGGTCGACGTCGTCGACGTCGAGGTCGACCAGCTCGCTGATGCGCAGCCCCGCGGCGTAGAGGATCTCGAGCAGGGCCCGGTCGCGCAGGGCGATCGGGTCGTCGCCGACCGGGGCGCCGAGCAGCGCCTCGGTCTGCGGCATGCGTCAGCGCCTTGGGCAGCGTGCGCCGCGGCCGGGGGCCGGTGCACCTCGCGCGAGGGGTCGTCGGACGCCAGCCCCTCGCGCACGCAGGAACGTGTGCAGGCCGCGGACCGCGACCAGCGTGCGCGCCATCGTGGACGGGGCGTAGGGCTCGCCCGGCGGCGGTGCGCTGCTCGCGGATCCACCCGACGAAGCGCGGCCAGCTCGTCGCGGCCGACGCCAGCGGGCTCGCCGATCCCGGCGCCCTCGAGGAAGCGCCCGTACAGCGCGAGGTCGCGCCGGTAGGCCGCGAGGCTGTGCTGGCGACAGTCCCGTCTCGACCGCGAGATAGTCGAGGTAGCGATCAGCGTGCTGGCGGGGAACGTCGCCCATGGACGCTCCCTTATCGAGGCCGGGCGGGCAGGCACCTCGGCCAGCAGGGGTGACACGGTCGAACCCGTGCGCCTCGGCGACGCCCGCGTTGGTGACCGCGCCGGCCAGGACGTTGACACCCAGGGCGACGCAGCTGTCGGCACGCAGCACCGGCGCGATCCCCTGCGTCGACCAGGCGCACGAGGTACGGAAGCGTGGCGTTGGTCAGCGCGTACGTCGAGGTGCGGGGCACCGCACCCGGCATGTTTCCGACGCAGTAATGTACCACCCCGTGCTTGACATAAGTCGGCTCGCTGTGGGTCGTCACGTGGCTGGTCTCGGCGCAGCCGCCCTGGTCGATCGAGATGTCGACCAGCACCGCGCCGGGCCGCATCGACGGCCACCATCTCCTCGGTGATGACCGTGCGGCGCCTTGGCGCCCGGCACCAGCACGGCCCCGATGACCAGGTCCGCGTCGGCGACCTGCTCCTCCAGCGTCAGGCGGTTGGAGACCAGCGTGGTGATCGTGCCCTTCTGCACGGAGTCGATGTAGCGCAGCTTGGCCAGGTCGAGGTCGAGGATCGTGACGTTGGCCTCCATGCCGGCCGCGATCCAGGCGGCGTTGCCGCCCGGCGGTGCCGGCGCCGACCACCACGACGTGCGCCGGCAGGACGCCGGACGACGCCGCCCATCAGCACGCCGCGACCGCCGTGCGGCCGCTCGCAGCACGTTCGCGCCGACCTGGGGGGCCATGCGGCCGGCGACCTCGCTCATCGGCGCGAGCAGCGGCAGGCCCCCGTCGGCGGCCGCCGACCGTCTCGTAGGCGATCGCGAGGTCATCCGGATGTCGATCAGCGCCTGCGTGAGCGGCCGGTCAGCCGCGAGGTGCAGGTAGGTGAACAGCGTCAGGTCCTGCGCAGGAACCCGTACTCCGCCGCGATCGGCTCCTTGACCTTCACGCACGATGTCGACGTCGCCCCACACGCTCGTCGGCGTCGTCGACCATCTTGGCGCCCGCGCGCATTGAAGTCGTCGTCGGTGAGAGCCGAACCCTCGCCGGCGCCCGCCTGCACGAAGACCTCGTGGCCGTGGTACGTCAGCTCGCGCACGCCCGCGGGCGTGATCGCAACGCGGTACTCGGACTCCTTGACCTCGGTCGGAACCCCAACGCGCACGCGCCACCTTCCCTGTCGGGTAACGGCCGTGTGACGAGCCAGGAGGCCTAGCCTCGCTTGGCAATGTCTATCGGCAAGCAGGAGCCCGATGACAGCGTCTTGGCGTCGGTGATCGGGCTCGGACAGCACGGCCTCGACGCGCCTCCGCCAGCCGGCATGCGCACGATCTCCATGTCCGCCTCCTCGTCGTCGGCGACGAAGCCGTCGGGCAGGCCGGCCGTGCAGCCCCGTCGCCAGGTAGACGTGCGTGGCCTCGGTGATCCAGCCCGGCAGAGTTGCGCGAAGTCGACGAGCTCTCCAGGTCGCCGGCCAGGCCGCACCTCCTCGGCCAGCTCGCGGTGCAGCGCGGCCTCGGGGTGCCTCGCCCTCGACGTCGAGCTTGCCGGCCGGGATCTCCAGGCAGCGCCGCCCCAGCGCGTGGCGGTACTGGCGGATCAGCATCACGTGGCGTCGTCGTGCAGCGGGACCACAGCGACCGCGTTGCCGTGCTCCGACGACCTCGCGGTCAGCGACGCTGCGTCGGGCATGCGCAGACGATCGATGCGCACGCGGACGAAGCGGCCGTCGAAGGCCGGCCGGCTCTCCAGCATCTCAGGGTTCTCCATGGTCAAAGCCTCGACACGGGTGGCGCCGCGCGCCTGTCCGGGCCACGATGGGGCCATGGCGAGGCAGCGGGCACCGGCAGGTGGGCCGGGACGCCTGGCGTACCGCATCGCGGTCGGGCGTCCTCGGGGCCGTGGTGTTCTTGGTGGGGCTGGCGCTCGTGCCCCTGCCCGGGCCGGGCTGGCTGATCGCGTTCCTGGGGCTGTCGATCCTGGCGTCGGAGTTCGCCTGGCGCGGCGGCGGTGCGCAGCGGCCTGCGCTCGACGGCTGCGCAGCTGTCATGGCCGCACCTGCGCTACCGCCGGGCCAGCCGGCCGTCGCGGCGCCGCATCGCCGACCGCACCAGCGCGCGCGGCGAGGGCTCGGAAACCTTTCGCGCGGGGGGCCGCGACCCGCTCGTGTAGCTGGCTCTAGGCGCCCAGCCGGGCCACGGCGGGCTCGGGCAGGCGGCCCGCCTGGGCGAGCATGCGGTCGCAGGCCGCGCCGACGAAGTCGCGGAACAGCGGCTGGGGGCGGTTGGGGCGCGAGCGGAACTCGGGGTGCGCCTGCGTGGCGACGAACCACGGGTGGTCGGCCAGCTCGATCATCTCGACCAGGCGGTCGTCGGGCGACAGCGCCGGAGAAGACCATGCCGGCGCGCCGACAGCGCGGCCGGTAGCGGTTGTTGACCTCCCAGCGGTGGCGGTGGCGCTCGTAGACGACCGGCTCGCCGTACGCCTGCCGCGGCCTTCGTGCCCGGGCTGCACCTTGCACGGGTACACGCCCAGCCGCATGGTGCCGCCGAGGTCGGTGACGTCGCGCTGGTCGTGCATGAGGTCGACGACCGGGTCGGGCGAGCCGAGGCGCGAACTCCGAGGAGTGCGCGTCGGCCAGGCCCAGCGACGTGGCGGGCGAACTCGATGACTGCGGTCTGCAGGCCCAGGCAGATGCCCAGGTACGGCACGTGGCGCTCGCGGGCGACGCGGCGCGGCGTTGATCTTGCCCTCGATGCCGCGGATGCCGAACCCGCCCGGCACGAGGATCCCGTGCACGCCCGCCAGCGCGCTGCTCGGCCGCGCCCGGCGCCTGCAGGTCGTCGGCCGAGATCCAGCGGATGTCGACGTCGACGTTGTGGTGGATGCCGGCGTGCGTGCAGCGCCTCGACGACGCGACAGGTAGGCGTCGGGCAGCGACACGTACTTGCCGACCATGCGCGATCGTGACGCGTGTCGCGACGGGTTCAGCGCGCGCTCGACCATCGCGCGCCACTCGCGCATGTCGGGCTCGACCGCGGGGTCCAGGCCCAGCTTGCGGACGACGAAGTCGTCCAGGCCCTCCTCGCGCAGCATCAGCGGCACCGAGTAGAGCGACTCCGCGTCGTGCGCGGAGACGACGCCCTCGAGGTCGACGTCGGACAGCAGGGCGATCTTGCGCTTGAGCTCGCGGGGCGAGCGGGCGGTCGCTGCGGCACACGACGGCGTCGGGCTGGATACCGATGGAGCGCAGCTCGCGCACGGAGTGCTGCGCCGGCTTGGTCTTCAGCTCGCCGGTGGGCCCGATGAACGGCACCAGCGCGCAGTGCACGTAGCAGATGTTCTCGCGGCCGACGTCGTAGCGCAGCTGGCGGATCGCCTCGAGGAACGGCAGGCCCTCGATGTCACCGACGGTGCCGCCGACCTCGGTGATGACGACGTCGGCGTCCTCGGCCAGCGCCAGGATGCGGCTCTTGATCTCGTTGGTGATGTGCGGGATGACCTGCACGGTCTCGCCCATGTAGTCGCCGCGCCGCTCCTTGGCGATCACCGCCGAGTAGATCTGGCCCGTGCGACACCGACGACGACCGGCGCAGGTTCTCGTCGATGAAGCGCTCGTAGTGGCCGAGGTCGAGGTCGGTCTCGCCGCCGTCCTCGGTGACGAACACCTCGCCGTGCTGGAACGGGTTCATCGTGCCGGGGTCGACGTTGACGTAGGGGTCGAGCTTCTGCATCGTCGACCCGCAGTCCGCGGGCCTTGAGCAGGCGGCCCAGCGAGGAGGCGGTGATGCCCTTGCCCAGCGACGATGAGACGCCACCGGTAACGAGGATGTGCTTGGCCAACGCGCTACCTCCACTCCCGATCTGGCGGGGGGCCGGTGGCGCAGCCTCCGCCACCGTAGCAGCCACCCCCGTCGCGGCTCAACGATCCGCGACGGTCGGTGTGCCGTCAGGCGCTGCCGGGGGCCTGCGCGGGGGCGTTGGGGTCCAGCGGGCGCTCGGCCATCGCCGGCCGCGCATACAGGTGCGCGTAGGGCAGCCCACCGCGCGGCACACCATCGACGGGTGTCCCCAGCGCGAGGGGCCGCACGACCCCGATCTCCGTCGCGCCACCCTGCACGGCCGTCCCGACGGCCACGAGGGGCGTGAGCACGTGGCGCAGGACGACCTGCACGTCGGAGCGCCCCTCGGGCGCGATCACGATGCGCCAGTCGCGCACCCGGTCGGGCATCGCGTAGTCCTCGACCGCGACGATCTCCCCGGTCACGGGAGCGACCAGCGTGGCGTCCAGCGGCACCACAACGCCGACTGCGCTGGTCGGCGGACGGATGCCCTCGGTCGGGGCCAGCACCTCGTAGCCCAGGCCCGCGACCTCGGTCGGGGGCACGAACTGGCCGGGGTTGGCGTTGGCGAGCATGTGCCCGACGGGCGTGAGCGGGAGCGCGTCGGTGACCGCGGACTCGTGGAAGGCCGCCAGCGTCGCGTCGATGCTGGGGGCCAGCAGGAGGAGGTCGCCGACCGCCGCCAGCGGCGGAGGGGCCTGCACCGGTGGGGCGGTGGGGGGGCGCCACCCGGCGCGAGCGTGCGCACGCTCGCGTCCTGGGTCTGGACCTGCCCCTCTTCGGCCTGCAGCGCGATCGTCGGGTCCAGCTCCATCGCGGCGCCGGGCGCGGCGGTGCCGTCGGGCTCGCGCTCGGTCCCCGCGGCCACGCCCAGGAGGACGATCAGCACCAGCAGCAGCCCGAGCGCGCCGCTGACCAGCCGCGGCACCCGAGGGCGCCGCGAGACCATCGAGCTCCCGATCAGCGGTGCGATCGACCGCGGGTTGCGGCGCACGGCCCGGCGCCGCCGCGAGTCGCGGCGCACGCTGCCGATCGGTGTTCCCAGGCGCCCGAGCGCCCGGAAGTCAGTGGATTGCACGCCGCGGAGGACCTCCGTCGTGACGGGCGCGGGCACGGCAGAACCGACCCCGCGCCCGGGGTCGCGAGCGACCGTAACAGCCGCCGTCCCCGGCACCGGCCTGTCCTGACGGCCATGGTCTGAGCCCGGTCGTTCAGCCGCCGCGCGCGAGGGCCAGGAGCTCCGCTGCGCTGGCGGCCGCTGCGTCGCTCTCGGGCCTGCCGGCCATCATCCGGCTGAGCTCAGTGACCCGGTCGGCGTCGTCAAGGTGGCGCACCTCGGCGCGGGCGCGTCCCCCCGCAGTGGACTTCGTGACCGCGAAGTGCGCGTCGGCGAAGGCGGCGAGCTGCGCGAGGTGGGTCACGCACAGCACCTGGCGACCACGCGCGAGCGCTGCGAGCTTGCGGCCGACCACCAGCGCGGTCGCGCCACCGATGCCGGCGTCGACCTCGTCGAAGACCAGGACGGGGGTGGCGTCGCCGTCGGCCAGGGCGAGGCGCACGGCGAGCGCGATGCGGCTGCGCTCGCCACCGGAGGCCGCCTTGGCCAGTGGCAGCGGCTCCTGACCGGCCGAGGCGGCTAGGCGCAGGACCACGCGCTCGGCGCCGTGCAGGCCGAGCGGCTGCGGCTCCAGACCGACCTCGAGGCGCGCGTCGGCCATGGCCAGCTCAGCGAGGTGGCCGTGGACGGCGTGCGCCAGGTCGGTGCCGGCGGCGCGGCGGCTGGCCGTGAGGGCGGCGGCGCGGTCGCGGGCGGCCAGCTCGAGGCGGCCGACCTCGTCGGCGAGCTCCGCCGCCCGGTCGTCGCCGCCGCGCAGGCTCTGGAGCCGGCCGCGGGCGGTCTCGGCGTAGGCCAGCATCTCGGCGCCGTACTTGCGGGCCAGGGTGGCCAGGTCGGCGCGCCGCTCGCGCAGCTGGTCGAGCCGCTGCGGATCGTCGTCGATGCGGTCGCCGTAGGAGGCCAGCTCGATGGCCAGCTCCTGCGCGTCGGCGAGCAGGGACTCCGCGCGGCGCAGGTGGGTGTCGAGGTCGGGGTCGTGGCCGGCTGCCGGGCGAAGCGCCTGCACGGCGGCGCCCAAGGCGTCGCGGGCGCCGCCGTCGCCGCTGAGCGCGTCGGCGGCTGCGGCGGCCGCGAGCCGCAGGGTCTCGGCATGCTCGAGGCGGTCGGCCTCGGCGGCGATCTCCTGCTCCTCGCCGGGGCGCGGGTCGACGCGGTCGATCTCGGCGACCTCGAACGCGAGGCGGTCGACCTCGCGGGCCCGGTCGCGCTCCCCTTCGCGCAACGCCTCGAGCTCCTCTCGGGCCTGGGTCCAGGCGCGGTACGCGGCGGTGAAGGCCTGGAACGCCGCGGCGACCGGGGCGCCGCCGAACGCGTCGAGCAGTCCGCGCTGCACGGTCGAGGACGCGAAGCGCACGGCGTCGTCCTGGCCGTGGATGTCCACGACCGCGCCGACGGTCGCGGCGAGCGCGCTGGCCGGTGCCATGCGGCCGCCGATGCGGGCGCGGCTGCGACCTCCGCCGGCTCCTCCTGGCGCGGCGATCTCGCGGGCGACCACGAGGTCCTCGTCGCCGTCGTCGAGCCAGTCCTCGCTGCCGGGGGGCGGTGGCCGCAGCCGCCCCTCGACCAGTGCCGCTGCCGCGCCGGTGCGCACGCGCTCGGCGTCGGAACGCGCGCCCAACAGGAGCTGCAAGGCCGTGACCACCATGGTCTTGCCGGCACCGGTCTCGCCGGTCACGACGTTGAGCCCGGGGGCCAGCGCCAACGTGACGTCCTCGATGACCCCGACGTCGCGGATCCGCAGCTCCTCCAGCACCGCGGCTCATGATGGCAGGGACCGCTCCGCACTCGGTCAGCGTTGTGCACCGCGGCGCAGGTGCAGGAAGCGCTCGAGGTTGCCTTTGGGGCCGGGCAGCGGCGAGTCCGCCGAGCCTTGAAGCAAGCAGCCGAGCGCGACCGCGGCGTCGGCGACCCGCGCGACGGCCGCGCTGCGCGTCGCGGGGTCGCGCACGACGCCGCCGCGGCCGACGGCGCCGCGGCCGACCTCGAACTGCGGCTTCACGAGCAGCACGAGGTCGGCGCCAGGCGCAGCGACCGCGACCAGGGCCGGCAGGACGAGCGTGAGCGAGATGAACGACAGGTCGGCGACCACCAGATCGGGCGCCGGGCCGGGGACCACGGCGGGCGTGAGATGGCGGGCGTTCGTGCGGTCCAGCACGGTGACGCGCGGGTCGCTGGCCAGCCGGTGGTCGAGCTGGCCGTAGCCGACATCGACCGCGACCACCGAGGCGGCGCCGCGCTGCAGGAGCACGTCGGTGAACCCGCCGGTGGACGCGCCGGCATCGAGGCAGGCACGACCGCGGACGGGGACGCCGAGCGCGTCCAAGCCCCCAGCGAGCTTCACGCCGCCGCGGGAGGCCCACCCGTGCCCTCCTGAGGTGACCACAACCTGCTGATCGAGGGCAACCTGGTGCGCGGCGTTGGCGGCCGGCGCGCCGTCCACCGTGACGCGGCCGGCGGCGATCGCTTCAGCGGCTTCCGCGCGCGAGCGCGCCAGACCCCGGCGCACCAGCTCCGCGTCGAGGCGGTGCCGTGCCACCCTCAGGCCTCAGCCGGGAGGTTGCCCCACGGCTCCGACGCCGGCGAGCGCGTCGAGCGCCGCAACGAGACCCATGTGGACGCGGTCGAGCACATCGGGGTGCTGCTCGACCGGGGCGTCCTCGAGCTGCTCGAGCGCTGAGCGCAGCTCCGCCACCGGGTCCGTGGTGGCCGCCGCGTCCGGGCGGGCGCCCGCGGCGTGCCCGCGGGCGTCGCCCGGCACGGTCATACGACGCCGGCCGCGGACTGCGGCGTCGGCTGACCGCCGACGTTGCTGGGCGTGGGCGTGGGCGTGGGCGCGCGCGCAGGCGCGGGCGCCGGTCTCGGTCGCGGTGTCGGGGTGGGTGCCGGTGTCGGTGCGGGTGACGGTGGTGGTGCGGCGCCTGCCGGGGCCACGGGCTCGGGGGGCGGTGTCGGTGAGGGTGACGGTGGTGGTGCGACGGCTGCCGGGGCTGCGGGCTCGGGGGCCGGTGACGGCGTCGGTGGTGGTGCAACGCCTGCCGGGGGCACGACCTTGCGCGCGGGCTCGAGCGGCGTGCCTGGGACCGCCGCCGCCGAGGCGGCGGACGTGGGCGGGGCGGCCTTCTTGGCGGGCGCGGCCTTCTTCGCCGACGCTCTCTTGGCGGGGGCGGCCTTCTTGGCCGGGGCAGCCTTCTTCGCTGGCGCGGCCTTCTTCGCAGGCGCGGCCCTCTTGGCGGGCGCGGCCGTCTTCGCAGGCGCAGCCTTCTTCGCCGGAGCCCTCTTGGCGGGCGCAGCCTTCTTCGCGGGGGCGGCCTTCTTGGCGGGCGCGGCCTTCTTCGCGGGCGCGGCCTTCTTCGCGGGCGCGGCCTTCTTCGCGGGCGCGGCCTTCTTCGCGGGCGCGGCCTTCTTCGCGGGCGGCCTTCTTGCGGGGCGGCCTTCTTCGCGGGCGCGGCCTTCTTCGCGGGCGCGGCCTTCTTGGCCGGGGCGGCCTTCTTCGCGGGCGCGGCCTTCTTGGCCGGCGCGGCCTTCTTGGCTGCCGACTTCTTGGCTGCCGACTTCTTGGCTGCCGACTTCTTGGCTGCCGACTTCTTCGCCGGCGCAGCCTTCTTCGCGGCTGCGGACTTCTTCGCCGCTGCGGACTTCTTCGCTGGCGCAGCCTTCTTGGCCGCTGCGGACTTCTTAGCCGCTGCGGACTTCTTGGCCGACGAGGACTTCTTGGCTGGCTTGCTCGGCGCCGCTGCCGTCGTGACGGCCGCCGCCGCGCTCTTGCCCTTGCGGGCGTTGGCCAAGCCGACACGCTTCAAAGCAGCTTCGACCTCGGCCCGGATGAGCGTGATGATGGCTTCCCGGTTCTGTTCCACCCGTGCGAGCAGGTCCTCGACCATCTTCTCCGTGGCGCTCGCCGCGTCCTCCCCCTTGGTCACAAGGCCTTTGACGACCTTCTCGGCCCGCTTGCGGCTCACCGTGGTGACGCCGGTCGCGATGTCGACGTACCGCTTCCACCCAGCATCCACGGCACTCCCTCTCCTGGTTCTGGCATGGGGTTGTCGCCCCGGCTACGCGAAGCGCGGAGGATAGCCCAGCGATCGCGTGCAACGGCAGATATTCATCAGCGCCGGCGCAGCCGCTCTTCCACCCGACCCAGTGCGGTTGCGTAGTCCGCCCGGTCCGCGAGCGCCGAGGCCAGGCGGAAGTGGGTTCGCGCCTGCTCCAGGTCGCCTTGGCGCTCCCAGCAGCGGCCCACCCCGAAGTGCGCGTAGTGGTCGGTCGGGTCCAGCTCCAGCATGTGCTCGAAGGCGGCCCGTGCCCGCCCGATCTGCGCCGTGGCGAACAGCGCGCGCGCCAGCGGCTCGTAGAGGGACGCGCGGCCGGGCTCCACCGCAACCGCCTCTTCCAGCACCTCGACCGCCGCGCGGGGATCCCCCTGCTCCAGCAGCGCCTGGCCCCGCTGGAGGAGGCCGTAGACGCCGCCCTCGTCCACGCCCAAACTCCTCCATCTGCCCTGGAGGCGTGTGCCCCCCCAGGCCGGTACGCCGGCCCCCCGGCAGGGGCCCTCCCGCAACGTTACCGCGCCCACCGTGGAGACTGGCCCTCGTGGTCGACGCCGCTTCCTTCCAAGCTCTGCACTACGACCACGACGTGGCCGGGGGGCCGCACGCGACCTCGGCGCCGGCGTACGACGCCCTGGAACCGGCCAGCCTCGCGGCCCACGTGGCGGCCGGCCCCTACACGGTGCTGCAGCTGCTCACCGCCGACCGCGCCGGCGGGTTCGAGACCGCGCGCGCGACACTGACCCGCTGGCTGCGGACCGGTGTGCTGCGGCGCGATCCCCGACAAGCCATCTACGTCTACGAGCAGACCGAGCTGCGCGCCGGGGTGCCCGCCGTTCAGCGCGGGGTCCTGGCGGCGGTGGCCGTGACCGACGAGGACATGTTGGAGCACGAAGGCGTGGACCCCGCCCTCGTGGCCGCCCGGCAGGCACGGCTGGCGGCGGTCCCGGTGGACATCACGCCGGTCGTCGCGGTCCACGTCGGAGCGGCGCCCGCCGTGGCCGCGGTGGTGCACGAAGCCACACGGACCACCCCCCTTGCCGAGTTCGGCGATGACGCCGCACTCACGCACCGCCTGTGGCGGCTGACCGACCCGGCGGACATCGCGATGGTCCGCGCTGCCTACGCCGGCGTGCGCGTGGTCCTCGCCGACGGGCACCACCGCTGGGCGGCCGCCCGCGCCCTGGCGGCCGCCGACCCGGCCGACCCGGACGCCGCGCGGGCGCTGGTGTGGCTGGTCGACGCGACGGACGGCGCCGGGCCCGAGATCCGCGCGATCCACCGCGTGGTGGGGGAGCTCGGCCCCGATCGTGTGGCGATGCTGCCGGCCGAGCTCGACCTCGAGGCCGTGCCGCTCCACGCGGACGGTCCCGTCGGCGCCGATGCAGCCGCGGCCGTGCTGGAAGCGGCGCTGCACGCAGCGGCGGGCCCGGCGTTCGGTCTCGTCACGGGGTGGGCTGGAGGCGCGCGCCCGACGCTGCTGCGGCCTCGCGACCCCGAGGCGCTCCGCGGCCGCCTCGCCGCGGGCGTGTCCGACGAGGTGCGGGCCCTGGACGTGGCGCTGCTCGACGACGTGGTCCTGCCCAGCCTCGGCGTGACCCGGTTCTGGCACACCACCGACGCCGCCGCGGCGGCCCGAGAGGTGGCCGCAGGTCGGGCCGGGGCCGCGCTGCTCCTGCGCCCCGCGACCGTGGCCCAGGTCCTCGCCGTCGCTCAGGCCGGCGCCCGCGTGCCCGCCAAGAGCACCTGGTTCCGCCCCAAGCCGCGCGCCGGCCTGGTGCTCCGGCCCGCCGGCCGGCTGCCTCTGTGAGGTCGCACCTGCCGCGCGTGCGCGGTGATCTCACGCCTTTGGTTCAGGCGGCGCCCGGGACGCGGGCGCCCGGGCTGGAGGAGCGGACCATGGCAGAGCAGGCGATCGACAGCGCGGCAACCGAAGCGGTCGTCCAGCAGATCCTCGCGGACCTCGCAGCCGTCGGCGGGGTGCAGGTCACCATGCTGGGGCTGACGACAGGGCTGTTCGAGGCGATGTCCGGCGGCGGTCGCTGTGGACGCCGCATTCCTCAGCGCCCGGACGGGCGTCGCGGAGCCCTTGGCACGGGAGTGGCTGAAGGCTGCCGCCGCCGGTGGCACCGTCACGTACGACCCGGTCACGTTGCGGTACACGCTGCCCGAGGCCGCCGCAGCGGTCCTCGGCGACGGCGCGATCCGCGAGCTGATCCTCGGCCTCGGCACGGCCATGCGCGCCGGCTGGATCGATCTTCCCGGTCCTGGAGCAGGCCTACCGCAGCGGCGGCGGCCTGGCGTGGCAGGACCGCCAGGAGGGCGCGTGGGCCGGGCAGCACCGACTGACCGCGGCCATGGTCGCGCCGCTTGTCACCACGGCGTGGATCCCCGCCCTCGAGGGCATCGAGGAACGCCTGCTGGCCGGCGGCAAGGTCGCCGACGTCGCCTGCGGCTACGGGTCGCCCACGATCGCACTCGGTCAGGCGTACCCGGCGTCACGCGTGTGGGGGTTCGACAACCACGACGCCTCGGTGGTGGCCGCCCGCAAGCTCGCGGCGGAAGCGGGTGTGACCGACCGCGTGGCATTCGAGGTGGCATCGGCAGCCGCGATCCCCGGCGACGGCTACGACCTCATCACGTTCTTCGACGCCTTCCACGACCTGGGCGACCCGCTGGGTGCGCTCGAGGCAGCACGCCGGGCGCTGGCGCCGGACGGGACCGTGCTGCTGGTGGAGTTCGCGGCGGGCGACCATCCCGAGGAGAACTTCCACCCGATGGGGCGCCTGATGTACACGACGTCAGCGCTGGTCTGCACACCCAACGCGGTCGCGCAGGAGGGCATGGCCCTGGGCACGCTGGCCGGGGAGCACGTGCTGCGCACGGTCGCGACCACTGCCGGCTTCACCCGGGTGCGCCGCGTCGAGCAGCCCAGCCCGATCAACCTCGTGCTCGAGCTGCGCCCGTAGGGCACGCTCACCGCTCCAACCGGTCGCGGAGGCGTCGTGCAGGGAGCCGGGGTTGCGCTGGTGGGCCGCGAGCCCACTTTGGGGCTCCTGCGCGCCGCGCTCCACGCCGCCCGCACCGGCCGGGGGCGTGCCGTGCTGGTCGCCGGCGACCCCGGCATCGGCAAGACGTCCCTGGTGGCGGCCCTGGCGGACGAGGCCGTCACGGCCGGCGGGGTCGCGCTGTGGGGGCACTGCTGGGAGGGCTCGGCTGCACCGCCGTACTGGCCCTTCGCGCAGGTGCTGCGCGCGGGCCTGCGGGGGCGCACCCTGCCGGACGCGCTGGCACCTGCCAGGAGGCTGCTGCCCGCCGCCCCGGGCAGACAGGCCAGGCTGTTCGCTGCACCAGACCCGTCGGAGCGCTTCGCGCTGTTCGACGCGGTCACCGGCGCGCTGGCCTGGCTGGCAGGCGACGGGGTGCTCGTGGTCGTGCTCGACGACCTGCAGTGGGCAGACGCCGAGAGCCTGGAGCTGGCCGAGTTCGCGGTGCGCCACCTGCAGGCCGCGCCCGTGCTGCTGCTGGGGACGTACCGCGAGCACGAGGTGGGCGGGCGGCTGGACGGGCTCGCCGGCTCGTCGGAGCTGGTCAGCCTGGGCGGTCTCGACGCCGCCGCGACGCGCGCGCTGATGGCGGGCATCGTCGGCGCCGCTCCCTCGGAGGAGGAGGCGGCCGAGGCGTGGCGCCGCACCGGCGGCAACCCGTTCTTCGTCGGCGAGCTGAGCCGGTTGGCGGTCGCGACTGGCGGCCTCGGCTCAATGACGGCGACGGCGCTGCCACGGCTTCCGCGCGGGGTGCGCGAGACGCTGGAGCGACGCCTCGCGCGGGTCTCGCAGCCCTGCGCCGACTTGCTCGCGATCGCCGCCGTCGCGGGCCCGATCCTGCGGCCCGATCTCCTGGCCCGCCTCACAGGAGAGGCCGAGCGCCTCGGTGACCTCCTGGCCGAGGCCGTCTCCGCGGGGGTGGTGCACGCGCCCGCCGAGGCGCTGGACCCGCCGCGCTTCGCCCACGACCTGTTTCGAGAGGCGATCCTGGCGGGCCTGCCCCCGGCGGCACGGGCTGCCCTGCATGCGCGCGTGGCCGCAGGGCTGGAGGAGCTCCATGCGGCCGGTGCCGACGTTCACGCGGCCGAGGTTGCCGCGCAGCACGGCGCAGCGCTGGCCGCCGGAGACCAGGCCGCGGCAGACGCGGCAGTGCACTGGTCGCTGGCCGCCGCGGAGGAGGCCCGGACCGGACTGGCCTTCGACGATGCGTGCGGGCACGTCGAACGGGCGCTGGCCGCGCACGACCGTGCACCGGCGCCCGACGCCGCGCAGAGGCTGGAGCTGCTGGTCGTACTGGCCCAGTCCCGTGCGCTGGCCGGCGCGGCGGACGCGCGGGCGACGGCTCTCGGGGCGGCGGCGCTGGCGCGGCGGCTCCAGGATGCCGAGGCCCTGGGCAGGGCGGCCCTGGTCGTCCACGACCTCGGGACGCGGTCCGCCGGAGCGATCACCCAGTCGCGGGCGCTGCTGGCCGAGGCCGCCGCCGCGCTGCGGCACGCCGGCGATGCGGCACGGGACGACCGAGCGACCGCGCTGCGGGCGCGTGTCCTCGCGGGACTGGCGCGCGAGGAGCACTACGACGTCGATGGCGACCCCGGAAGGTCGCGCGCGCACGCGGACGAGGCCGTCGCGGTGGCCCGCGTCACCGGCGATCCCGGCACGGTGGCGTTCTGCCTCTTGGCCCTGCACGACGCCAGGTGGGGGCGTGGGACCGCCCGGTCGCGGCTGCCGGTCATCGCCGACATGGAGGCGCACGCGCAGGCTGCGGGCGACCGCGGCCTGGCCGCGCAGGCGCGCCAGCTGCGCGCGGCGGCGCTGCTGGAGCTGGGCGAGCCGGAAGGTGTCGGGGAGCTCCAGGCCTACTGCGTGCTGGCCGACCAGCTGGGCCACCCACGGGGCCGCTACGAGGCCCTCTCCCGGCGCGCGGCGCTGGCGCTGCTCGGGGGGCGCCTGGACGAGGCGCAGCAGCTCGCATTGCAGGCCGCCGCGCTCGGCCGCCGCATCGGGCTGCCCGACGTCGAAGGCGTGCTCGGCACGCAGCTCGGGACGCTGGCGGTACTCGGCCGGCCGGAGCTGGCGAACCAGCTCACCAGCCCCGAGGTGGTGCCCGACGAGGGCGTCCGCGCGGTGCTCGTCGCGCTGGCCGCGCTGGGCGAGGACGACGCGCAGCAGGCGCGCCGCGCACTCGAGGGGTACACGTTGGCGCATCTGCGCTGGCAGCACGACCTCGAGCCCTACGCCTATGCCGCCGTCGCGGCCAGCGTCGCGGGCGGCGAGCGACTGATCGCCGAGCTCGTCGAGGTCCTCGACCCGCTGTCCGGGCTGCACGTCGTCGTCGGGGGCTGTGCCACCTACCTGGGAGCGGTCGACCACCATCTCGGGACGCTGGCCGCGGCTCGGAGAGACACGGTGCGGGCCGAGCGCCACCTGAGCGCCGCCCTAGAGCAGCACCGGCGGCTGGGCGCGGGCGCGTGGCTGGACCTGACGCAGGCCGCCCTCGAGGGCGTACGCGGACCAGCCACCCCCCCGCCGGCGATCTTCCGGCGCGACGGCGAGCTGTGGACCCTGGCGTACGGCGGCCGCACAGTGCAGCTCCCGGATGCCAAGGGGTTGCACGACCTCGCGATGTTGCTGGCGCTGCCGGGCCAGGCGGTCCCCGCTGCGCGCCTGTACGGCGGCGGCGACGCCCCCGCGCCGGTTGGCTCCGACGCCGTGCTGGACGCACGGGCCCGGGCGGCCTACAAGGCGCGGTTGGCGGAGCTGGACGAGGAGCTCGGCGAGGCCGAGGCCTTCCACGACCCCGAACGCGTCGCGAAGGCCAAGGCGGAGCGCGACGCCCTGATCGAGGAGCTCACACGGGCAGTCGGGCTCTCCGGTCGCGACCGCCGGTTGGGCGACGCCGGGGAGCGTGCCCGCACCGCCGTCACGGCGCGCATCCGCGACACGCTGCGTCGCATCGAGCGCCGCCACGACGACCTCGGCGCCCACCTCCGCGCGTCGGTCACGACGGGCCGCAGCTGCAGCTACGAGCCGGTCGAGCCCGTGCCGTGGGTCCTCTGACGCCCCGTCGGGTCTCACGGCTTGCGGGGGGTGCGTCTGGCAGACTCCGTTCGTGAAGCGACTGGGCGGCACGCGCGCGCGGCCGGAACGCCCGTCGTCCCAGGCGGCGCTTCCCAGCACCGCCGCACTGCCCAGGCGCGCGCCCGCCGCCGCACAGCCGGGCTGGCGTGAGTCGTGGATGCGGCCGTCGCGGCTGCTGGGGCTCATCGCGATCGCGGGCGGTGCCTACCTCGTGCTCTCGATGGCACGGGCGCTCCACGGCGAGATCATCATGCTCGTGGTCGCGCTCTTCATCACGTTCGCGATGGAGCCCGCGGTGCAGTGGATGGCCAAGCACGGGATGCGACGCGGCCCCGCGACGGGCCTGGTGTTCGTGGGCGTCGCGGTGGGGTCGGTCGCACTGATCGCGGCGTTCATCCCGCTCATCGTCGACCAGATCAACAACGTGGTCGACGCGATCCCCCGCAACGTCGACGAGGTCAACAGCCTGCTGGCGCAGATCCCGTTCGCCAACATCCAGCTGGAGGAGGGCACGGATCTGCAGGCCGAGCTCTCGCAGTTCACCGAACAGCTGTCGAGCGGGACGATCCTTCTGGGCGCGGCCGGCAACGTCGTCTCCTTCGGTGCGTCCGTGTTCGGCGCGATCGCGCAGACCTTCACGATCGGGCTCATCACGTACTACCTGGTGGCCGACGGGCCCCGGTGGCGGCGCGCGCTGGCGCGCCCCTTGCCGGAGCGGCGGCAGCGGGAGCTGCTGGCCGTGTGGGAGGTGGCTGTCGAGAAGACGGGCGGCTACATCTCCAGCCGAGTGCTGCTGGCGCTGGTGACGTCGACCTCGACGATTGTGGCCCTGTGGCTCATCGGGCTGCCCTACCCGATCCCCCTGGGCCTGTGGGTCGGGCTCACCTCCGCGTTCATCCCGGTGATCGGGACCTATCTCGGCGGCGCGCTGCCGATCCTCGTGGCGCTGACGAGCGGCCAGCCCTACGACGCGCTGTTCACTCTGCTCTTCATCCTCGTCTTCCAGCAGATCGACAACTACTGGATCAGCCCCCGGCTGCAGTCGCACACGATGAACATCCATCCAGCCGTGGCGTTCATGTCGGTGATCATCGGCGGCGCGCTGCTCGGTGCGGTCGGGGCGCTCCTGGCCCTCCCGGCCGTCGCGATCGCGCAGGCCCTGCTCTCGAGCTACCTGGAGCGCAACGAGATCATCGCCGAGCTGCAGTTGGAGGAAGAGGAGGAGGAGGAGAGAGTTAGAGCAGGAGGAACCCGAGAGGCACGAGCGCGAGGAGGAGGCAAAGAGTGACAACACCGTCCCCGGTTGAGGTCCTGCCCGACGGTCTGCGGGCACTGGACACCCTCACGGGGGGCGTGACGAAGGTGACGGCGGGCTACCTGATCGACGCGCCTCGCCCCACCCTGGTCGAGTGCGGCCCGGCGCTGACGATCGGCTCGGTGATCGAGGGCCTGGCGGCTGTCGGGCTCGAACCGGGGGATCTCGCCTACCTCGTGGTCTCCCACATCCACCTCGACCACGCGGGCGGAGCGGGCGACGTGCTGAACGCGTTCCCCCACGCCGAAGTCGTGGCCAGCGAGGTCGGCGTGCGCCACCTGGTGGACCCCGAGCGCCTCAATGCCAGCACCCGCCGGGTCTACGGGCCGATGTTCGACAGCGTCTACGGCGCCTGCACACCCATCGACGCCGAGCGCGTCGTTGCCGTCGGCGACGAGCTCACCCTGGACCTGGGAGGCGGACGGCACCTCGAGCTCTTCTACGCCCCCGGACACGCCAAACATCACATCGCGGCCTTCGATCCCGACACGGGCGCGCTGTTCGTCGGTGACTCGGTGGGCGTCAAGCTCCCGGAGATGGCCAGGCTGCGCCCGGGCACACCGCCGCCGGACTTCGACTACGTCCTGGCACAGCGCACCCTCGACCGCTACCTCGAGCTCGCCCCGGTGACGGTCTACCTGGCGCACTACGGCGCCTACGGCCCACCCGCCGAGGCCCTCCACGAGGCCAAGGAGTGCCTGACCGCGTGGCTGGCGACCGCCGAGCAGGGGTACGCGATCGAGCCCGACCTCGCGCACGTCGCCGAGACCCTGGCTGCGCGCTACGCGTCGGAGGTCGACGCCGGCACCGCGGATCCCGAAGCCACCCAGCGCCTCTCGATCCTCGCCGGCATCGAGTCCAACGCCATGGGCCTCCTGCGCTACCTCCAGCAGCGCGAAGCCGGCAACGTCGCCACGTAGCTAGTCGCGCCCGAGAGCGTCGAGGCGCTCGGCCACGTCGAGGAAGTCCTCGTCAACGGCCTCGACCGCGGCGAAGAAGTCGCGCGCCCGGGGCTGATCCCCGGCCCGCTCCGCCAGGTCGCCGGCGGCGTACCACAGTCGCACGTGCCAGGGCTGCACCCGCTCGGTGTCCGTCGGCGCGCGCTCCAGCAGCGCCAGCGCCCCCTCGAGATCCCCGGTGTCGGCGCGTGCACCGGCCAGCACGATGGTCCCTTCGACCAGCCGGTCGGCGTCGACGCCGGCCTCCTCCATCTCCTCCACGTACGCCGCGACCTGGTCCAATCGCCCAACAGCCCGCGCGCAATCGGCCAGGAGGTGGTTCTGGTCAGCCCTGCCCGAGATGCGCCGGTAGGCCAGGAGCTCGGGCTGGGCGGCCTTGAGATCCCCTGCGACGTAGAGCGCGACCCCCAGCCCCTCCCGCACGAACGCGCTGCGCGGGGCGCGATCCTTCGCCCACCGCAGCAACGTCACCGCCCGCTCCGTATCCCCCTCCTCCAGCGCGTCCCCCGCCGCCCCCACGGCCCTCGCGACATCGTCCGCCTCCGCCGGCCGCGTCGCAGCCTTGATCTCGCGCCACACCGGCGCCGGCAACCGCGGCCGCTCCTGCGGTAGCTGCGGCCTTGCTGGCCGCACCCGCGCGGGCCGAAACGGCTGATTCACCATTCCCCCATCATCCCTCACCGGTCGTGCCAAAACGACTTCAACCTCCCCGAGGGGAGGTTGAAGTTGGTGGTCCGCGGCGACCTACTCTCCCACGCAGTTGCCCGCGCAGTACCATCGGCGCTGGAGGGCTTAACTTCCGGGTTCGGAATGGGACCGGGTGTACCCCCTCCGCTATGACCACGGAACTCTCTGAGAACTGAGAGAAGCCCCTTGGTGTTTGGGGGATGCGTCCATGTGGACGCCATAACGAGCGCGAGCATCAGGCAAGTCCTCGGCCTATTAGTACCGGTCGGCTGCAGACATTGCTGTCCTTCCACATCCGGCCTATCACCCTGTCGTCTACTGGGGGCCTTACTCCAGTCAAGCTGGTGGGAGACCTCATCTCGAAGCGAGCTTCGCGCTTAGATGCCTTCAGCGCTTATCCCTTCCGTACGTAGCCAACCGGCCATGCCCTTGGCAGAACAACCGGCACACCAGAGGTACGTCCACCCCGGTCCTCTCGTACTAGGGGCAGCCCTTCTCAAGTCTCCAACGCGCGCAGCGGATAGGGACCGAACTGTCTCACGACGTTCTAAACCCAGCTCGCGTGCCGCTTTAATGGGCGAACAGCCCAACCCTTGGGACCTACTCCAGCCCCAGGATGCGACGAGCCGACATCGAGGTGCCAAACCTTCCCGTCGATATGGACTCTTGGGGAAGATAAGCCTGTTATCCCCGGGGTACCTTTTAGCCGTTGAGCGACGGCACTCCCACTTGCCGCCGCCGGATCACTAGGTCCTGCTTTCGCACCT
>CAWHJR010000002.1:0-2670000 GCA_963829805.1 Euzebyaceae bacterium | reverse complement strand
CGGGTCGGTCAGCACCACGCCGTCGAGGCGCACCGCGCCGCCCTGCACCGCGCGCCGCGCCTCCGAGGTCGAGGCCGCGAGCCCGCTCGCAACCAGCAGGGCCGGCAGGGAGAGCGCCTCCCCGTCCCCGAGCGGGTGCTCCGGCACGTCGTCGGGGATCGCGTGCTGCTTGTGCACGACGTCGAAGCGCGCCTCGGCGGCCCGGGAGGCCTCTTCGCCGTGGTAGAGCCCGACCAGTGAGCGCCCCAGGAAGCGCTTGACGTCGACGGGCCGGCGCGAGCCGTCCGCCAGCCCCGCCGCGATCGCGTCGACCTCGTCGGGGTGGACGTCGGTGACGAGCCGCAGGTACTTGACCATCAGCTCGTCGGGGATCGACATCGCCTTGCCGAACATGTCCTCGGGCGTGGCGTCCACGCGATGGTGTTGCCGGTAGGTCTTGGACATCTTCGCGCTGCCGTCGGTGCCCTCCAGGAGCGGCATCGTCAGGGTGCACTGGCCCGGCTGGCCGGCGCGCTCCTGCAGCAGCCGGCCGACCAGCAGGTTGAAAGTCTGGTCGGTGCCGCCCAGCTCCACGTCGCTGCGCACGGCGACAGAGTCCTGGCCCTGCAGGAGCGGGTAGAGGAACTCGCTGATGGCGATCGGCTTGCCGGAGGCGTAGCGCGCGGCGAAGTCGCTGCGCTCCAGCATCCGGGCCACCGTGAGCTGCGACGTCAGGCCCAGCACGTCGGCCATGGACAGCGGCGCCAGCCAGTCGTTGTTGTTCACGACCTCGAGGCGCTCCGGGAGCAGGACGTGGCGGACCTGGTCGAGGTAGGTGGCGGCGTTGGCCGCGACGTCGTCCTCGGTCAGCCGCGGCCGCGTCGCCGACCGCCCCGAGGGGTCGCCCACCTGGGCCGTGAACCCCCCGATGATCAGCACGGCCGTGTGACCCATGCGCTGGAAGTCCGCGAGCTTGCGCAGGATCACCGTGTGCCCGATGTGGATGTCGGGCGTGGTCGGGTCGACACCCAGCTTGGCCCTCAGCGGCGGGCGCTCTCCGCGCGCGGCCTTGGCGACCTTCTCCTCGAACTCCGCGGCGGGCAGGACCTCCTCGACACCGTCGAGCAGGACACGCAGCTGAGCTTCGGGGGCCTCCATCGGTCCACGCAGGGTAACGGCGCACCCCCGCCTATCCCACCGGCTGAAGGACGCGCACAGGGCGTGGCCGGCGGCGGACGCGGCGGACGATCCGCGGCGCGAGCACCGAGGGGCCCGGCGCGACGAGGTTGGCCAGCCGCAGGAACGCGGCCGCGCACTCGGTGTCGGTCTCCGCGGCGGCGAGCAGCTTCACCAGGTAGGCGTTGACCGCGCGCAGCGGTGCCGGGCGGGGGCCTTCGACCACGGGCAGTGCGAGGTCGCCGCCGGTGGTCACGTCCCACGCACCCTTCACCAGCGGCAGCACGGCCCGCTGGAACCGCCGGGCCACGTCGGTCCGCGTGCCGGCGAGCACCCCGGCCAGCACCTGCACCGAAGCCGCGGCCACGCTCATGCCCTGCGCGTAGACCGGGTTGGTGCTGCAGAGCGCGTCGCCCAGGACCACCAGTCCGCCCGGCGACCGCTTGCTGAGGTCTTACCGGCGCCAACGGGCCCCCGGGTACCGGAAGGCCACCGGCGTGGTCGCGGGCCGCGCCGCCGACAGCTCGCCCTGCAAGTCGGGCACCGACAGGGTCCCCGCCCACGCGACCATGGCCTCCCAGGTCGTGGGTGGCTGCTCGCCCGAGTAGCCGGCCAGCGTGAGCATCGCCCGCCCGCCCTCGATGCGCTGGAGGATGCCGTTGCGCGGCGCATGCGGCGTCGGGCCGACGATCAGCGCGTCGTTGCCGCCCAGCGCGCCGTCGGGGAGCTCCACCTCGCATGACGTGTAGCGCAGGTCGATCGCCAGGGTCTGCTCGCGCGGCACGGGGAAGCCGAGCACGGCCAGCCACTCCGGCGCCCGGCTGCGGCGACCCGAGGCGTCGACCACGAGGCCGGCGGGCAGGACCTCCGCGCTCGCGCCGGCGTCGCGTGCCAGCACGCTGACACCGGTGACGTTGCCCGTGGCCATCCGCAGGCCGACCACGTCTACGCGCTCCCGCACGGCGACGTTGGGCAGCCCCAGCACCCGCGCTCGCACCGCGTGCTCCAGCATGGCGCGACTCGTCGCCAGGGCCTGCATGCCGCTGCCGGCCTGCGCCAGGCGGTGGAAGGCCTCAGGCATAGGTGCGGACCAGCGCGAGGACACGGGCCGCGTCGGGTCCCGTGGCGTGGACGTCGGAGGCGTCGGCAGGCTCGAGGCGGCGCGCCGCGATGCGGCAGACCTGGCCGGCGGGGCCGCTGATCGTGGTCGGGGCGTCGTGCTCGCCGAACTCCCAGGCCTGGCCGTCGGGGCCGGTGAGGTCGAAGCGGACCGGGCCGGGCGGGGTCTCCCCGGCGCGCGTGAAGGCGTAGGGCAGCGTCCGGTGCGCCAGGCGTGCGATGTGGGCCAGGCGGTCGGTGTCCTCGACCGGCAGCCCGAGCGGCCCGGCGATGTCGAGCGTGTGCGCCCAGTGCTCGGCGAGGCGCGTGGTCGCCAGCGTGCGCGGCTTGAGCGGCGAAGCCGCCCACGGCACGGCCACGTCCGGGTCGGCGGTCCGGAACAGCTCCAGGGCGCGCAACCGGGCCGCCTCCCAGCGTGCCAGCACGTCCGCTCCCACCGCGCCGCGCTGCACCTCGACCCAGTGGTTCACGACGTCGTCGATTGACGTCGCGCTGCCGGGCACCGGTCCTGGCCACCCCACCCCGGCGAACGACGACGCGACCGCCTCCTCCGTCTGGGCGAGGTGCAGCACCACATCGGCGACCGACCACCCCTCGCACCCGGAGGCCGCCGCCCACTGCTCCTCAGACAGCCCTCCGAGCAGCCCCGCGAGCCGCTCCTCCTCCGCCCCCAGATCCGCCACCACGTCCTCGCTCACCGCGGTCACGCTACCGGCCCGTCCGAATGGGGGGTGGCTCGCAGCAGTCCCGTCAGGTGGGTACTGGCGCGACGCACCTCCCGCGCCGCGGCGGAGGTGGCTCGCGGCAGTCCCTTCCCAGGGGTACTGGTGCGACGCACCCCCGGGCGGGCGAGTCGTCAGGCGCGGGGGTGGCGGGTGTAGGGGGAGACGTGGGGGCTGGCGGTCCAGGTCCAGCGCCAGGGGAGGTCGGGGGCGGCGGCGACGCCGACGCGCGGGCCGGCGGTCAGCGGCGGGCGGCAGCCGTCGTCGACGAGCTGGAGCAGGGCGTCGGAGGCGCAGAGGTCGAGGCCGTCGGCGGCGCGGTCCAGACCGAAGGCCTGGGCGAGGCGGGCGGGGCCGCGGAGGAGGTCGCGGTCGGGGGGCGCCTCACGCCCCTCGCGCGTGCGTCGCACGCGCAGCAGCTCGAGGCCGGCCAACGGCTCGGCGGCGCGCAGGAGCACCCCCTGGCCGACGCCCTCGGGGCCGGTGGCGACGTTCGCGCACCAGTGCATGCCGTACGTGAAGTACACGTAGAGATGACCGGGCCGGCCGAAGAGCACCGCGTTGCGGGCGGTCTGCCCGCGGAAGGCATGGCAGGCCGGGTCGTCCTGGCGGTAGGCCTCCGCCTCGACGATCCGGGCGACCAGCCCCTCGGCCGGCTTGCACAACAGCTTGCCGATCAGATCGGGGGCGACCTCCAGCGACTCGCGCGCGAAGAAGGCGCGCGGGAGGACCTGGTCAGCCACGCGCGCGCTTCGCGGCGACGAACGCCTCGAGGTCCTCCAGGGACCGGGTGTTGAGGACGTCGGCCGCGGTGGCCCAGCCGCGCTGCGCGGTCCACACCCCGTAGCGCATCGAGCCCAGGTCCCCGACGGAGTGCGCGTCGCAGGAGATCGTGAGGGTGACGCCGGCCTCGACCGCGCGCCGGACCATGTCGCCGGAGAGGTCCAGCCGGCGCGGGGAGGCGTTGACCTCCAGGGCCGTGCCGGTCTCGCGGCAGGCCTCGAGGATCGCGGCCAGCTCGATCTCGTAGCCCGGGCGCACGCCGATCTTGCGGCCGGTCGGGTGGCCGATCGCGTGCACCTGTGGGTTGGCGATGGCCTGCAGGGTGCGCTCGGTCTGGACGGCCGCGTCGTAGCGCATGTGGGAGTGGATCGACGCCACGTTCCACGCCATCGAGTCCAGCAGGTCGGGGTCGTAGTCGACCGTGCCGTCCATCGCGATGTTGAGCTCGAGACCCTCCAGGATGCGCAGCTCGCAGCGCTCCTGGAGCTCGGCGATGGCGCTGCGGCGCGCCGCGATGACCTCGCGCGACATGCCGTTCATCGTGAGGTTCTCCGAGTGGTCGGTGACCGCCCAGTACGCGTACCCCCGCTCGGCCGCGGCCGTCACCATCTCCTCGAGCGTGTGCTTGCCGTCACCGGAGAAGTGCGAGTGGCCGTGGAGGTCGCCGCGCAGGTCGCCGAGCGCGACGACCGCGGGCAGGGTGTCCTTGATCGCGGCGTCGACCTCGCCGCGGTCCTCACGCAGGGGCGGCGGGATGAACGCCATGCCCATCGCGGCGTAGACGTCGTGCTCGGTGCGGGCCGCGATGCGCTCGCCTTGCCCGCCGTCCTCGCCGCGGTGGAAGAGGCCGTACTCGTTGAGGAGCAGCTTGCGGCGCACCGCGCGTTCGCGGATGCGGACGTTGTGCTCCTTGGAGCCGGTGAAGTACTGCAGCGCGGCGCCGTAGGCGTCGGGCTCGACCACGCGCAGGTCCGCCTGGATGCCGCGCACGGTGAGCACCGACGACTTCTTGTCGCCCGCGGCCAGCACCTGGGTGACCAGCGGCAGCGCGCGGAACGCCTCGTGCACCGCCGTCGGGTCGTGCGAGGCGACCAGGACGTCGACGTCCCCGATCGTCTCGCGCATGCGCCGCAGGCTGCCGGCGAAGCTGATCTCCAAGACCTCCGGGAGCTCCGCGAGGCGCGCGACGATCTCCTCCGCCAGCGCGATCGCGTCCGCGGCGGGGACGCGGCCGGTGTCCTTGGCCCCCATGCGGCCCAGGGCCTCGCGGATGTTCAGGGCCGTCTTCTCGCCGACGCCGGGCAGGCCGTCACCCTCGATGGCCGCCCGCAGCGCCTCGAGCGAGTCGATCCCGCGCCCCGGCCAGCTGCATCGCCAGCTTCGGGCCGATCCCGGGCACGCGGGTCAGCTCGGTGACGCCGGCAGGGACCTTGGCCCGCAGCTCGGTGAGCATCGCGATCTCGCCGGTGTCGAGGTACTCCATCACCTTCTTCGCCGTCGAGTCACCGACGCCCTTGACGTCCTTGAGCTGCTCGCGCGGCACCTCGGCGAGGTCGACCGGCGCCGTCGCCAGCGCGCTGGCCGAGCGCTCGTACGCGCGCACCCGGAACCGGTCTGCACCCGTGAGCGCCAGCAGGTGCGCGATCTCCGCGAAGCGCCGCCCGAGCTCTTCGTTCACCCATGCCATCGACGACATTCTCTACAGTCCTGCGGCGATGGCCGACTTGCTTCTGGGATCGTGGGCACGTGCGGGTGCCTTCGTGGGCCTCGTCGCGAAGGTCGAGGCCGGACAGGTGACCCTTTTCAACCCTGG
Source organism: Euzebyaceae bacterium (assembly GCA_963829805.1). GTDB lineage: Bacteria > Actinomycetota > Nitriliruptoria > Euzebyales > Egibacteraceae > CAWHJR01. The sequence goes on along the minus strand of CAWHJR010000002.1, from coordinate 2,664,408 downwards.
CGACCGTCAGGCCACCACGGTCGCGGAGGCCGAGGCCCAGCCCCTCCAGGCCGGGACGATCCGCGTCGAGGTCCTCGTCGACCTGCCCGTCCCGCACGGTCTGCCCGAGGAGTCGCTGGCGCGCTGGGTCGCGGCCCTCGCCGACCCGGTGCTGCGCACCCGTGGCGCCGAGGCCGCCCGCTCCGCGGGCCTGGACGACGGCGCGTTCCTGCCGCAGACCCGCACGCAGGTGACACGCCCGCCGCAGTCCGGTGCGCTCTGCCTGGCCGGGCACCGCGTCCCCTCGCCCGACGGCGCCGTGGTGGTCTGCCCGACCTGCGGCCGCCCCGCCGCGGCGCGGCCGACCAACGACGGGCGGATGGGTGCCTGACGACCCCTTCGCGGACGTCGTGATCGAGCAGGAGGCCGGCGACAGCCGCATGGTGGGCGAGCTGATCGCCGCGCTCGACGCCGACCTGCTGGCCCGCTACCCGGGGTACGGCGAGTGGGAGGACGGGGAGGACCACGACCACGTCACGCTCGAGCAGCGCCGCGCGATGACGTTCTTCGTCGCCTGGCGTGGCTGGCAGCCGCTCGGATGCGGAGCGCTGCGCCTGCTGGGCGAGGGGGTCGGCGAGGTCAAGCGCATGTACGTGATCCCCGAGGCGCGCGGCCACGGCCTGGGAGGGCGCATCCTCGCCCGCATCGAGCAGCTCGCGGCCGCCCTCGGCCTCCAACGCCTGATCCTCGAGACCGGCAACCGCCAGCCCGAGGCCCTCGCGCTCTACCGCCGCAGCGGCTGGCACACGATCCCCTGCTACCGCCCGTACGACGACGACGACGTCAGCGTCTGCCTCGGCAAGGACCTGTGACCTGGCGCCTGGGCTAGGAGCCGAGGCGGGCGCGGAGGGCCGCGAGCTGGGCGGCGACCGCGTCGGGGGCGGGGCCGAGCGGGGCGTTGCGGCGCGCGACCGCCGCGGCCGGGTCGAGCAGCGCCGGGATCGCGGCACGCTCGAGCTCCGGCAGGGCGTCGGCCACCGCGTCGGGGGTCAGGTCGGCGCCGGCGTCCTCCTGTGCGCGGACCAGCGCGCCCACGCGCTCGTGGGCGAGGCGGAAGGGCACGCCGGCCGCACCAGCTCCTCGGCGAGGTCGGTCGCCAGCGCGAACCCGAGCCCGCCGCGCCCGCCGCGAGCCGCTCGCGGTCGAACGTCAGCGATGGCGACCGTCCCCGCCATCGCCGGGCAGGGCCAGCGAGCAGCGTGTCGACCGCGTCGAAGACCGGCTCCTTGTCCTCCTGCAGGTCGCGGTTGTAGGTCAGCGGCAGGCCCTTGAGCGTGACCAGCAGCGACGACCAGGTCGCCGATCAGCCGGCCGGTCTTGCCGCGCACGAGCTCGGCCACGTCGGGATTGCGCTTCTGCGGCATGATCGACGAGCCGGTCGAGAAGGCGTCGCCCACGCGCGCCCAGCCGAACTCCGCGGAGCTCCACAGCACGATCTCCTCGCCCAGCCGCGACAGGTGCACGCCCAGCATCGCGGCCGCGGCCAGGAACTCCACGGCGAAGTCGCGGTCGGCGACCGCGTCCATCGAGTTGGGCGCGACGCCCGCCGATGCCCAGCGCTGCCGCGTAGTGCGCGCGGGTCCAGCGGCAGCGTCACCCCGGCCAGCGCACCGGCCGTCAGCGTCGAGACGTCCAGCCGCGCGCGCGGCGTCCGCCAGCCGCCCCGCGTCGCGGTCCAGCGCCCAGGCGTGCGCCAGCAGGTGGTGGCCAAGGTGACCGGCTGCGCGCGCTGCAGGTGCGTGTAGCCGGGCGCGACCCAGTCGAGCGACTCTCCTCGGCCCGGTCGGCCAGGGCGCCCTGCAGCGCCGCGCACCGCCGTCGACCAGCTCGGCGGATCGCGTCGCGCAGGTACAGGCGCAGGTCCGACGACGATCTGGTCGTTGCGGCTGCGGCCGGCTCGCAGCCGTCGCCCGGCCTCCGCCGCCAGCTCGACCATGCCGCCGCTCGATCGCGCCGTGCAGATCCTCGTCGTCGTCGCGGAACACGAACGTGCCGGCGGCCGAACTCGACCTGGATCGCCTCCAGCGCCTGCCAGGATGCGCCGCGTGGTCGCTCGGCGGTCAGCAGCGCCGAGCCGGTCGCAGCTCGTCGGCATGCGCGCGCGACCCGGCCAGGTCGTAGGGCCACAAGCCGCACATCGAAGTGCGACGCTGCGACCCAGCGCCCACGCCGCGGCGCTCGGCCGCGCCCCTCCGCGAACCGGCCACCCCAGAGCCGGCCGTGTGCGCTCAGCGACTCGGTCGAGCAGGTGGCCCTGGCGCCGCGACCACGACCTTGGTCGGCAGCCCCCAGAGCTTGACGAAGCCGCTCGGCCTGGGTCTGGTCGAAGCTGGTCGCCGGCGTCGTAGGTGGCCAGGTCGTGGTCGTACAGGCCGCGGTCGCTGCGCCGGCCGGCGACCCACGGCGGAGCCCTTGAACATCGCCATGCGCACCTCGCCGCTGACGAAGCGCTGCGACGAGTCGAAGAACGCATCCAGCGCCGTCTTCAGCGGCGTGAACCACAGGCCGTTGTAGATCAGCTGCGCGTAGCGGCCCTCGATCGCCGCGCTTCTCCTGCGCGAGCTCCTGCTCCAGGCAGAGGTCCTCGAGGTCGCGGTGCGCGGTGAGGATCGTCAGCGCCCCGGGGCACTCGTAGATCTCGCGGCTCTTGATGCCGACCAGGCGGTCCTCGAGCATGTCGATGCGGCCGACGCCGTGCGCGCCGGCGCGGCGGTCGACCTCGGCGATCGAGCGTGCGCCAGGTCCAGCTCCTTGCCGTCGACGCGCAACGGGCAGGCCGCGGTCGAACGTCGAGCACGAGCTCCTCGACCTCGTCGGGCGCGTCGGCCAGCGCAGCGGAGCGCTCGAAGACCTCCTCGGGCGGCGATCTCCCAGGGGTCCTCGAGGATCCCGCACTCGGCGGTGCGGCCCCACAGGTTCTCGTCGATCGAGTACGGCGAGGCCTTCTTGACCGGGATGGGGATGCCGCGCTCGTTGGCCCACGCGATCGACGGCGTCGCGGCGAGAGGCCCCACTCGCGGATCGGGCGCCTCGACGGTCAGGTCGGGCGCGATCGCCATCGCGGTGACCTCGAAGCGCACCTGGTCGTTGCCCTTGCCGGTGCAGCCGTGGCCGATCGCGGTCGGCGCCCGTCTCGCGGGCGACGCGCACGAGGTGGCGCGTGATCAGCGGCCGCGACAGCGCCGACACCAGCGGGTACTTGCCCATGTACATGCGCGTTGGCCGCGATCGCCGGCGCCACGAACTCGTCGGCGAACTCGTCCTTGGCGTCGACGACGACCGACTCGACGGCGCCGCAGTCGAGGCCGCGCTGGCGGACGCGCTCCAGCTCGCCGGGCGCCGCCTGGCCGACGTCGATCGCGCAGGCGACGACCTCGTAGCCCTTGTTCTCCGCCAGCCACCGGATGGCGACCGAGGTGTCCAGGCCCCCGGAGTAGGCCAGGACCAAGCCGCTGCTGTCACGTCTGCGCTCCTTGCATCTGCGTAAGGTGGTCGGCGATCTGCCGCCCGCGAGCGCCCTCACGCGCCACGACCAGCAGCGTGTCGTCGCCCTGCACGGTCGCGAGCACCCCGGGCAGGTGCGGCCGCGTCGATCGCCGACGCCACCGCGGCGGCCGCGCCGGGAGGCGTGCGGACGACGGCGAGGTTGCCGCTGGAGTCGATCGTCCAGCGCGAACTGCGCGCAGCATCTGCGCCAGCCCGCCGCTCTCGGGCAGGCGCGTAGGGAGCGGCCGTCGGCGCCGCGGTACTTGCCGATGCCCAGCTCCTCGAGGTCACGGCTGACCGTCGGCCTGCGTCGCCTCGACGCCGTCTGCCGGCGCAGCAGGCCACGAGCTCCGCCTGGGAGGTGACCCGTGTAGCGGTCGACCAGCTCGCGGATCAGCGGCGGCGCTCGGTCCGGTCGGCCACGCGTCACGCCAGCAGGAACAGCAGGAGCGCCTTCGGCTGTGCAGCCGGTTCTCCGCCTGCATCGCACACGACGCTGTCTCGGCCCGTCGATGACGTCGGCGGTGATCTCCTCGCCGCGGTGGGCGGGCAGGCAGTGCATGCACCATCACGTCCGGTTCGGGCGGACGCCATGACGTCGCGGTTGACCTGGTAGGTGCGGAACAGCACCGCCGCTCCGCGGCCTCGCCCTCCTGGCCCATCGACGCCCACACGTCGGTGTACACGACGTCGGCGTCCTTGACGGCCTCGAGCGGGTCGGTGGTGCAGCGTGATCGCGGCCGCCGCGTGGCCTCGGCGAGGTCGCGCGCCGCCGTCGACCACCTGCGGGATCGGCTCGTAGCCGGCGGGCGACGCCGACGGCGACGTGCATCCCGGCCATCGCGCCGGCCTTGAGCAGGCTGTGGGCGACGTTGTTGCCGTCGCCGAAGCAGGCCAGCTTGACGCCCTGCCAGCGTGCCCTTGTGCTCGCGGACGGTCTGCAGGTCGGCCAGCGCCTGGCACGGGTGGCTGAAGTCGCGCAGCGCGTTGATCACCGGGATCGTCCGACGCGGCCGCGAGCGCCTCCAGCCGGGACTGCGCGAAGGTGCGCATCACCAGCGCGTGCACGTAGCGGCTGAGCACGCGGGCGGTGTCCTCGAGGGTCTCGCCGCGGCCGAGCTGCAGCTGCTGGCACGTCGAGGACCACCGGGTGCCCGCCGAGCTCGTGGATGCCGACCTCGAACGAGACGCGCGTGCGGGTCGAGGGCTTCTCGAAGATCATGCGCGACCGACTTGCCGGCGAGATCGTGGCGGGGTGGGCGAGGCGGCCGGCCTTCAGCTCGTCGGCCAGGTCCAGGATGTCGGTGAGGTCCTCGGCGCTGAGCGCGTCGACGGTGAGGTAGTGACGTGTCACGCGGCGCCCACCCGGTCCAGCGCCGCGGCGAGGCGGTCGAGCGCCTCGCCGATCTCGGCGTCGCTGACGATCAGCGGCGGGGCCAGCCGGACCGCGTCGGGCGCGACGGCGTTCACCACCAGCCCTTCGGCGAGGGCCGCCGCGGTGACCTGCGCCGCGACCGGCTCCGACAGCTCCAGTGCCTGCAGCAGGCCGCGGCCGCGGACGCCGGTCGCCAGCGGGCTGGCGAGTGCGCGCAGGCCCTCCTGCAGCCGGTCGCCCGCCTCGCGTGCGCGGTCGACGAGACCTTCGTCCTCGATCGTGTCGATCACCGCGTTGGCGGCGGCGCACACGACCGGACCGCCGCCGAACGTGCTGGCATGGTCGCCGGGCTGGAACGCCTTGGCGGCCGCGCCGTGGGCCACGATCGCGCCGATCGGCAGCCCGTTCGCGAGCGCCTTCGCCAGGCAGACCACGTCGGGGACCACGCCCGTCGGTCTGCCAGCCGTACCAGGCGCCGAGGCGGCCGATGCCGGTCTGCACCTCGTCGACGACCAGCAGCGCGCCATGGGCGTCGCAGGCTGCGCGCGCGGCCTGGAGCGTCTCCTCGGGCACGGGCCTGACCCCGCCCTCGCCCTGCACGACCTCGACCCAGACGGCGCAGGTCTCGTCGTCGACGGCGCGGCTCAGCGCGTCGGGGTCGTCGTGGCGCCACGTGGGTGACCCAGCTGCCGAGCGGCTGGAACGGCGCGTGCTTCTCGGGGTTGCCCGTGAGCAGCAGCGGGCCGAGCAGGCGGCCGTGGAAGCTGCCGAGCAGGCTGACGACCTTGACCTTCGCGGGATCGTTCGCCGCGCCGTGACGACGGGAGAGCTTGATCGCGCCCTCGTTGGCCTCGGCGCCGGAGTTGCAGAAGAACGCGAGGCCGTCGGCCCAGCCCAGCGTGCGCTGCAGGCGCTCCGCCAGCGCGACCTGCGGCGCGGTGTAGAACAGGTTGCTGACGTGGGTCAGGGTCCCGGCCTGCTCCGCGACGGCCTTCGTGACCGCCGGGTGGGCGTGGCCGAGGCTGGTCACCGCCAGGCCGCAGAGGAAGTCGAGGTAGCGCCGGCCGTCGGCGTCGACCAGCCAGGCGCCCTCGCCGCGGACGAACGTCCACGGGCTGGCGGCGGTAGGTCGGCAGCAGCGCGGCGGCCTCGCGGTCGGCGATCACGTTCGCACCTCCGGGCTGCGGGCGCTCGCGGTCATGTGAAGCTCTCGTCCTCGTCGTCGGGCAGGACCATCGTGCCGATGCCGGCGTCGGTGAAGATCTCCAGCAGCAGGGCGTGCTCGACGCGGCCGTCCAGGAGGTGGGCGCTGCTCCACGCCGCCCTCGAGCGCGGCGACCACGCTGGCGATCTTGGGGATCATGCCGGCGCTGAGCGTCCCGTCGGCCAGGAGCTCGCGCAGGCGGGCCAGCGGGACCTCCGAGAGCAGGGTCTGACTCGCTGGTGCCGAAGTGCTCGTAGAGGCCCGGCACGTTGGTCAGCGTAGATGAGCTTGTCGGCTGCCAGCGCGGTCGCGATCGCCCCCGCCGCGGTGTCGGCGTTGACATTGAGCACGCGGCCGCCGGACTCCCGGGCGAGTGCGAGCGATCACCGGCACCTTCCCGGCGTCCAGCAGCGTGTCGAGGAGCCCGACGTCGACCGTGTCGACCTCGCCGACCAGGCCGAGCTCGGGCTCGGTGACGTGCGCCTGCAGCAGCCCGTCGGTGCCCGCGACCCCGACCGCCGGCGCGCCCGCGTCCTGCACCAGGCCGACCAGCAGCGGGTTGACGCGCCCCAGCAGCACCATCTGCACGGCCTCGAGCATCGCGGCGTCGGTGACGCGCCGCCCGTCCACGAACTCGCTGCGCAGCCCCAGGTCGATCAGCCAGCGACGAGATCTGCGGCCCGCCGCCGTGCACGACGACCACCCGCAGCCCGACCCGGTGCAGCAGCGCCACGTCGGCCGCGAACGCCGGCAGCAGATCGTCGTCGGTGCCGGAGTCGGGCGCGACGTTCCCGCCGTACTTCACGACGATCGTCCGTCCCGCCCACCGCGTGATCCACGGCAGCGCCTCCCGCAGCACCCGCGCCTTGTCCTGCGCCTCGCGCTGCCGCACGTCCACCAAGTCGACCGCCGTCACGAGTCAGCATCCGATCCGACCGGGCCTCGGCGCCGCCGCGGCCGCCTGGACGGAGGAGCACCGCAGCCCGCCCCGCGGGCGAGGAGCGGACGGAGGAAGGCGCCGCTCCAACAGCGCGGCGCCGCGCGCGAGCGCCAGCGAGCGCAATGCATGATCTGTAGTCCGCGTTGATGCGGACGTAGTCGGCGGTGAGGTCGCAGGTCAGGACGGTGGCGCTGGCGGTGCCGAGGCCGAGGTCGACGGTGAGCGCGACCTCCGGGGCCTCGACGGCGGCGGTGGCGGCGGCCTCTTCGTAGGCGGCGACCACGCCGCCGCGGCAGACCGTCACGTCGCCGAAGGTGATCGCCAGGCGGTCGGGCTGGACGCTGACGGGTGCGGCGCCGACGGCGGCCGCGACGCGACCCCAGTTGGCGTCGCCGCCCGCGAGGGCGGTCTTGACCAGCAGGTCGCCGGCGACGCGGCGCGCGACCGCGAGGGCGTCGTCCTCCGTGCGTGCACCGAGCACGGTGGTGGACAGCACGCGGCTGGCGCCCTCGCCGTCGCGGACCATCGCGGTCGCGAGGTTCGCGCACACCGACTCCAGCGCCGCGGTGAACGCGGCCAGCGACGGCCGGCGACGCGCGTTGCCCGTGGCGAGCAGCACGACCGTGTCGTTCGTCGAGATGCACCCGTCGACCGAGACGCGGTTGAACGTGCGCTCCACGACCATGCTCAGCGCCTGCGCGAGGCGGGGCCCGGCCAGCGGCGCGTCCGTCGTGATCACCGCGAGCATCGTCGCCAGCGAGGGCGCGATCATCCCGGACCCCTTCGCCATCCCCCCCACGACGCACGCGCCGCCCTCGTCGTCGGTCGCGACCACCGCGGCCTCCTTGGGGACGAGGTCGGTGGTCATGATCGCGGCGGCCGCGTCGCCGTGGCCGTCGCTGCGTCGCGCCTTCACAGCCGCCGGGATCGCCGCGAGGAACCGCTCCCGAGGAATCGGCGCGCCGATCACGCCGGTCGAGCACAGCACCACCTCTGCGGGCGCGCAGCCCAGCGCGGCCGCGGCGACCCGGGCGGACTCCTCGGCCATCGCCATCCCCGCCGGTCCGGTGCAGGCGTTCGCGCTCCCGGCGTTGAGCAGCACCGCGCGGGCGTGGCCGTTGGACAGATGGCGCCGCGAGAGCAGCACCGGCGCGGCCTTGACCTGGTTGGTCGTGAACACCGCGGCCGCCGGTACGGGCCGCCCTGCGTCGACGATCGCCACGTCCAGCGCCCGGGAGCGCTTGAGGCCGGCCGCGACCCCCGCGGCGGTGACCCCGTCGACCGCGCACACGCCGCCCTGCAGCGCCTTGAGCCGCACCCCCGGCAGCGGCAGGACGAGGGGCCTCACGGGTACACCCCGGCGGTCGGGAGGCCGGTCTCCTCGGCGAGGCCGAGGGCGGCGTTCGCGGCCTGGATCGCCTGGCCGGCGGCGCCCTTGCCGAGGTTGTCGAGGGCGCAGGAGGCGACCACGCGACCCGCTGCGGCGTCGACGGCGACGCCGACGTGGGCGGCGTTGCTGCCGACCGTGTGGCCGGTCTGCGGCCACGCGCCGTCCGGAACGAGGGTCACGAACGGCTCGTCGCGGTAGGCGGTCTCGTACGCCTGCCGCACCTCGCCGGGATCGGCGGTCAGGGTCGCGGTCACGGTGCAGACCAGGCCGCGGCTCATCGGCACGAGGTGGGGGATGAACGTCACGGGTGTCGCGCCGCCGTGGATGCGACCCCAGTGGTGCGCGATCTCCGGGGTGTGGCGGTGGGCGGGCGCGCCGTAGGCCGTGACGTTGCCCATCACATGGCTGGCGTGGAGGTCGTCGCGCAGCCCCTTGCCCGCGCCGGAGGTCCCGCTCAGCCCGTTGACCACCACCGACGCGGGGTCGACGAGGCCAGCAAGCGGTGCGAGCGCGAGCAGCGCCGCCGTCGGGTAGCACCCGGGCGCGGCGATCAGCGTGGCGCCGGGCAGGTCCGCGCGGAACAGCTCGGGCAGCCCGTAGGGGGCGGGCGCCAGCTCCCCAGGCACGGTCACCCCGTAGGTCGCCGCGATCGCGTCGGCCGGAAGCCGGAACGCCGCGGACAGGTCGACGACCACGGAGCCGGCTGCGAGCAGCGGCGGCGCGAGCTGCGCGCTGGCCTCGTGCGGCGTCGCGAGGAAGACCAGGCCGCACCCGTCGAGCGCCGCAGGCTCCGCCGGCGCGAGCACCCCCTCGACCCCGAGGTGCGGGAACACCGCCGCCAGGTCCCGCCCGGCCGCGCTGTGCGCCGCGACCGTCCGCACCTTGAACGCCGGATGCCCCTGCAGCAACCGCAACAGCTCCGCCCCGCCGTACCCGCTCCCCCCGACGACGCCGACGTCCACCACGCACTCCTTTGAATGGTTATGCAGACTCTATGCAGTTGGTCGTGGGATCGCAAGCTCAGCGGAACGCGGCGACCAACGGGGCGAGCTCGGCGACGCGCTCGCCTGACGCGAGCTCGGGGAGGCTGAGGATGGCCGTGCCGACGCCGGCCTCGGCGTACTCGCGGAAGCGGCCGATGTGGTCGTCGATCGTGGCGGCGTTGACGCGGGCGGCGTAGCGCTCGGGGCTCAGGTCGGGGGGCCGCAGGGCGTCGACGCGGCCGGCCAGCGTCTCGGCATCGGGGGCGGCCAGGATCGTGCCCAGCGTGGTCACCTCGATCTCCGCGGGGTCGCGCCCCACGTCCGCGCAGTGGGCGTGCAGCACCGCCACCTTGCGGCGCACGGTCGCCACGTCGCCGAACAGGTTGCACGCGTCGGCGTACTGCGCGACCAGACGCAGGGTGCGCCGCTCGCCCGAGCCGCCGACCAGGACCGGCAGGTGCTCCTGCAGCGGGCGGGGGTAGCACACGGCCTCGGGCGTGCTCAGCGTGCGCCCCTCGAAGCGGGGACTGCCCGGCCCCCACAGCAGCGGCAGCAGCCGCAGGGCGTCCTCCAGCACGGCGTAGCGGCGCGCAAGCGGCGGGAACTCGTAGCCGTAGAGCAGGTGCTCGCGCTCGTTCCACGCTGCCCCCAGGCCGCAGATCGCGCGGCCGCCGGAGAGCACGTCCAAGGTCGCGAGGATCTTCCCCAGGTGCGCCGGGTTGCGGTAGGTGATGCCGGTGACCAGCGCGCCCAACCGGATGCGCGACGTGACCCCGGCCAGGTACGCCAGGGTCGTGTAGGACTCGAGCATGTCCTCCCACTCGCGTCCGACGAACGGGATCTGCAGGAAGTGGTCCATGACCCACAGCGCGTCGAAGCCCACGTCCTCGGCGGCGCGGGCGACCGCGGCCAGGTTGTCGCGGTGCTCGGCCGCCGGGCCTTCGAAGCGTGGGATCTGCAGGGCGAAGCGCAGCCTCACGGGCGCCTCCAGCTGACGGCCGCGCCCGGCGGGCGCGGACAGGAACGCGGGTGGCACCAAACCGGCCGGGCCGGGTGCGTGGACGCTGAAGCCCTCAGCGACGAGGGCCTCGCGCGTGGCCTCGACGTCGCGTCGCTGCCCTGCGAGCGCCTTGGCCGGCAGCGGCCTGCGCCGCGCCCGGTTGCGCGCCGAGAGCTCCGCGGCGGGCGGGTCGAAGACCACCGCGTGCAGCGCGAGGCGCTTGGCCCGGGCCAGCTGCACCCAGCGACGCCGGCGGGCCGCGTCGGTGCCGAGCGTGTCGACCACCGTCAGCAGCCCGCGGCCCAGGCGCTTGGCCACGACCGACTCCAGCACCTCGAACGCGTCGGTGGACGCCCGCACGTCCTCCGCGCTCTCCCCGACCGCCGCGCGCAGCGCATCCGACGAGACCACCTGCTCCGGGCGGAACCACTGGGCGGCCCACGACGACTTCCCGGACCCCGCCGCGCCCACCAGCACGACCAGGCACGCAGTCGGCAGGCGCACCTCCGGCGCCTTGGGAAGCATCGGGCCGGACGCTACGCTCCGCCAAGAGCGCCCGAGGAAGCCGCTGCACATGGACAACCTGCAGGTCATCCGCCAGGAGGCGGCCGGGCTGCGCGACGCGGTCGCCGGCGCCGACCTCGGGCAGCCCGTGCCCTCGTGCCCGGCCTGGTCGCTGCGGGAGCTGGTCGCCCACGTCGGCACCACGCACCGCTTCCACACCACGCACGTCCAGCGCGGCGTCACCGACCCGCCGTCGTCCGTCGTGAAGCCCGTGGCGCCCGAGGACGACGCGCAGCTGCTGGCCTGGTTCGACGAGGGGGTCGAGGAGATGCTCGCCGTGTTCGGGGCACAAGACCCCCAGGGCCCGGCGTGGAACTGGTCGCTGGACGAGCAGGTGGCGTCCTTCTGGCCGCGGCGCATGGCGCTGGAGACCGCGGTGCACCGCTGGGACGCCGAGAACACCGTGCGGCGCGCGACGGGATTCGACACCGCAGTGGCGATCGACGGGATCGACGAGGTGCTGCGCGTCCACCTCCCCGCGGACCGCTCCGACGACGAGGAAGAGGAGGAGCCTGCGCCCGAGCTCACGCAGGGCCGCGTGCGGGTCAGCGCCACGGACGATCCGGCGGACTGGCTGGTGGAGCTGACGCCCTTCGGCGCGAACGTCACCGGCGGCGCCGACGGTCACACCGAGCAGGACGCGGACGCCGCCGTCCGCGGCCCCGTCTCCGACCTCTTCCTGATGCTCTGGGGCCGTCTGGACATCGACCTGCTCGACGTCACGGGCGACCCCGACCTGGTCGCCGCCGTGCGCACCACCTGAGGTCAGCCGGGTCGCGAGCGCAGCCGCAGGGCCAGGAACGCCGCCACCGCGGGGCCGAGGGCGAACAGGAGCACCGGGAAGGTGAACAGCAAGAGGGTCTCGAGCGGGCCGATCCCGGTCTGACCCTCGCCGGAGCCCGGCCCGTCGACCGGCTCCTCCAGGCTCGCGTCGTCCCCGACCGGAGCGACCTCGTCCGAGGCCTCCACGACAATGGGTTCTTGGTCCAAGGAACCCGCGCTCACGGCGATGATCCCGAGAGCAGGCAGCACCACCGCGCAGATCCCACCCAGGCCGAGTACCAGGAAGGCGCCCGTCTTCTCGCGGGTGCGCCAGCGGTCGGAGAGCCCCACGAGGATCGCGCCCACCGCCCACCCGAGCAGCGGGACGATGGCGATCAGCACGAGGCCGGTGATCTCCAGCGCGCCCGCCCTGCGCGCCGGCGCCCCCGGTGGTCGCTCGTCGGGGTCGAGGGCGGCCGCGACGATCTCCTCGGGCGACCCCAGGCGCTCCAGTACGTTGCGCACGGTCGTCTCGTCGGCGGGCGCGTCGCCGAGAGCCTCCGCGAGGTGGGAGCGGATCTCCGCGAGCAGCTCCTGGCGACGGGGCTCGGGGAGAGGCGCCGCGGCGGCCTCCAGCCGGGTCAGGTAGCTGTCGACGAGCGCGTCACGGTGCACGGTGCTCATCACGTCCTCCAGGGGTCAGCAGGGCATCGACGCCATCGCGGAAGCGCGCCCACTCGCGGGTGAAGTCGTCGAGGGCAGCCGCCCCCGCTGCGGTGAGGCGGTAGTAGCGGCGGGGCGGGCCGGCGTCCGACTCCCGCCAGAACGTGCTCACGAGGTCGTCGCGGCGCAGCCGGGACAGGAGGGGGTAGATCGTCCCCTCGGTCGTGACCAGGCCATCGACGCCTGCCAGCGCCTGAACGAGCTCGAACCCGTAGCGCTCACCCGCTCGCAGCAGCGCCAGCACGCAGTACTCGAGGGTCCCGCGCCGCAGCTGCGAGAGCGAGTTCCTTGCCGCACCGGGTTCTATGCACCGCAAGGTACCTGTCGATGCCAAGCACGTCAAGCCCCCGTCACGCTCCCCCTCAGCGGCGGAGACGGCCCGCGAGGTCGCGCTCGACGGCCGCGGCGATCGCCGCGATGGCCTCGGCCTGGTCGGCGTCGGTGAGCTGGGTCTCCGGGTCGTCGAGGGTCAGCGCGAACGCGAGGCTCTTGTGACCCTCGCCGAGCTGCGCGCCGCGGTAGACGTCGAAGAGCCGCAGCGTCGAGAGCCGGGGACCGGCGGCCGTGCGCACGACGGTGGCGACACGCTCGTAGGGCGTGGCCTCCGCGACGATCACGGCGACGTCGAAGCGCAGCCCCGGCAGTGGCGAGGGGGTCCGCAGCGCGGTCGCCCGGATCCCGGCGGCCGTGATGCGGTCCAGTCGCAGCTCACCGGCGAGCGTGCGCGGCGGGACCTCGAACGCGGCGGCGACGCGCGGGTGGAGCTCGCCGACGACGCCGACATCGGCACCGTCGATCGCGATGCGCGCGGCGCGCCCGGGGTGGTAGGGCGGCTCGGACGTCGGGATCAGGCGCACCGAGCCGGCGCCGACCACGGACCGCACGAGATCGACCGCGCCGGAGAGGTCGGCGAAGTCCGTGCCCCGCGCGGGCTGGTCATGACGACCGCTCTGCAACGCCCCGGTCGCCGCGAGGCCCAGGAGCACCAGCTCGGCAGGCAGCTCCACCCCGTCGGCGCGTGACGGCGGCGCGGGGTCGTCCTCCGTCGGCGGCACGAAGACCCGACCCATCTCGAAGATCGCGACGTCGGCCACACCGCGGTTGACGTTGCGGCGCACGACCCGCAGCAGCCCCGGCAGCAGCGTCGTGCGCAGGACCTGCTCCTCCTTCGACAGCGGGTTGACGAGACGCAGGGGGCGCCGGCGCGGATCGTCGGCGGGCAGGCCCAGCGCGTCGACGTCCTCGTCGGCGACGAACGGGAACACCAGCGCCTCGGTCCACCCGGCGCCGGCCAGCGCGCGCCGCACGTCGAGCACGGCCTGCAGCTCCGGCGGCCGCCGACCGGGGGTGCCGGTCGACGGGACGCGTCTGCGGGATGCGGTCGTAGCCGTAGAGCCGCGCGATCTCCTCGTAGAGGTCGGCCTCGATCAGCAGGTCCGGCCGCCACGAGGGCGGCGCCACCACGAGCTGCGCGTCGCGGTCCGGGTCGCCGGACGTGACCCGCACGTCGATCCGGGCCAGCAGGTCGGCCTGCTCGCGGCCTGCGAGGTCCACCCCCAGCACGCCGCGCCCGCGCCGGGCGCAGGCCACCACGACGGGCTCCGGCGGCGACGGGTAGGTGTCGGAGGCGCCGGTGACCGCGCCGCCGGCGAAGGCCGCGACGAGGTCGGCGACGCGGCCGGCAGCGGCGGCCGTGACCTCGGGGTGGATCGTGCGCTCGAAGCGCTTGCGGGCCTCGGAGAGCAGGCCGTGGCGCCGCGCGGTGCGCAGGATCGTGCGCGGGTCCCAGGAGGCGACCTCGAGCAGCGACCTCGCTCGTGGCGTCGGTGACCTCGGTGTCGCTCGCCGCCCATGATCCCGGCGAGCGCGACCGGGCCGTCGGCGTCGCAGACCAGCAGGTCCTCGGTCTCGAGCACCCGTTCCGTGCCATCCAGCGTGACCAGCCGCTCCCCCGGCCGCGCGCGGCGCACCGTGATCCGGCCCCGCAGCGCCGGCAGGTCGTACGCGTGCGCCGGCTGGCCGGTCTCCAGCATCCCGTAGTTCGTCGCGTCGACGATCGCCGAGATGGGCCGCATGCCGGCCAGCGCGAGCCGGCGCTGCACGCGCGCGGGCGACGGCCGTGCCGCGTCGACGCCGCTCGATGCGCCGCGGCGTCGAAGCGCCGGCAGCCGGCCGGGTCCTCGATCGTCGACGACCACGCCGGCGTCCCCGCCGGTGCGGCAGAGGCAGCCGGGCAGGCGCAGCTCCGCGCCCGTCATCGCCGCGAGGTCGCGCGCGACCCCGATGATCGACAGCGCGTAGCCGCGGTCGGGCGTGATCTCCAGCTCGAGCACGGCGTCGTCGAGGCCCAGCCACCCGGCCAGGTCCGCGCCCAGCGGCGCGTCGGCGTCCAGCACCCAGATCCCGCTGTGGTCGTCGCCGACGCCCAGCTCGCGCGGCGCTAGCGCAGCATGCCGTTGGAGGTGACGCCCAAGAGCTTGCGCCGCCCGATCTCGATGCCGCCGGGCAGCACCGCGCCGGGCAGCGCGGCCGGCACCCGGTCGCCGGGCGCGTAGTTGCGCGCGCCGCACACGATCTCGTAGGTCTGCGCGCCGTCGGTGACGTGGACCAGCGTGCAGCTTGTCGGAGCCGTCGATCGGGAGCCATGTCGAGCGACCTCGCACGACGACGACGCCGCGGGTGCCGGCGGTCGGCCGGTGCATGGCCTCGACCGCCAGGCCGCCCATCGTGAGCAGGTCGGCCAGGCCCTCGGCCGGCAGGCCGGGGTCGACGAACTCGCGGAGCCAGGACAGCGGGACGCGCACGGCGCTCCTCGGCGCGGCGTTAGCCGGAAGCGGACAGGAAGCGCAGGTCGCTCTCGACGAACAGGCGCAGGTCGTTGACGCCGTGGCGGCACATCGCGAGTGCGCTCGACGCCGATGCCGAACGCGAAGCCCTGGACCTCCTCGGGGTCGTAGCCCCCGGCGCGCAGCACGTTGGGGTGGACCATGCCGCAGCCGAGCAGCTCGACCCAGCCGCCGCCGTCGAGCCAGATGTCCAGCTCCGCGCTGCGGCTCGGTGAACGGGAAGTGGTGCGGGCGGAAGCGCAGGCGGCACGTCGCCCGAGCAGCGCGCGCACCATCGCCACGAGCGAGCCGTGCAGGTCCGCCATCGACAGGTCGCGTGTCGACGGCCAGCCCCTCGATCTGGTGGAAGGCCGGCAGGTGCGTCGCGTCGGGCGTGTCCTGGCGGTAGACCCGGCCCGGCACGACGACGTACACCGGCGGCGGCTGCGGCCAGCATCGTGCGCGCCTGCACCGGCGAGGTGTGCGTCCGCAGCAGCAGCTCGGTGATGCCGTCGTCGCGTCGGCGGCGCGGTCCCGAGCCCCTCGACGTAGATCGTGTCCATCAGGGACCGCGCGGGGTGGTCCATGGCGAGCAGTTCAGCGCCTCGAAGTTGAACCAGTCGCTCTCGACCTCCGGGCCCGTGACGACGCGATAGCCCAGCCCGACGAAGACGTCGACCATCGCGTCCATCGTCTCGGCACCGGGTGCAGCGAGCCGCGGCGGGGGATGCGCGGCGGCAGGGTGACGTCGATCGCCTCCGCGGCGAGCACCACGCGGTCGCGCTCGGCCTCCAGAGCCGCGCGGCGCGCGCCAGTTCGGCCTCGGTCAGCGCCGCGCGCACGGCGTTGACCCGCGCGCCGACCTCCGTCGCTCGTCCTCGTCGAGCGCGCCGAGGCCCCGCTGCACGGCGGTGAGCGCACCGCTCTTGCCGGTCACGGCCTGGCGCGCGGCGTCGAGCTCGTCGAGGGTCGACGCGGCGGCGATCGCCGCGAGCGCGTCCGCCTGGATGCGCTCCAGTTTCCGTGCAGGGTCACGAGCGGAGCGCCTCGGGTCGATGCCGGCCAGCTCCAGCCCGCCCAGCGGCAGGGTGAAGTGCAGGCTGCGCGCCGCGCCCTCGGTCGCTCGTCGGCCCAGATCCGGCCGCCGTGCGCCTCGACGATGCCCTTGGTGATGTACAGGCCCAGGCCGGTGCCGGTGCGGCGCTCCCCGGCGCGGCGGAAGAACTTGGTGAAGATCTGCTCGAGGTACTGCGCCGGGATGCCCTTGCCCTGGTCGTCGTACGACGATCGTGACCGGACGGCCTCGCCGTCGAGTGCGGCGCTGACCGTCACACGACCCTCGCCGTACTTCAGCGCGTTCTCGACGAGGTTGGTGAGCACCTGCTCGACCTTGTCGGGGTCGGCGTACAGCGGCGGGAACCCGTCGTCGAAGTCGCGACCTCGATGTCGTGGCCTTCTCGTCGGCCGTGGCGCAGCCGCTCGGCGACGCGCTCCGCGATGCGCCGGCGCGTCGATCATCTGGCGGCGCAACTGCAGGCGGCCGGCGTCGATGCGGCTGACGTCGAGCAGCTCGCCGAGCAGGCGGGTGACGCGGTCGGCGTCCTCGTTGACGGTCGCGAGCATCTGTCGCTTCTGGTCGTCGGTGAACCGGTCCCACTTGGCCAGCAGCGTCTTGACGAAGCCCTTGACCGACGTCAGCGGGCGAGCGGATCTCGTGGCTGACGGTCGAGACCAGGTCGCTGCGGGCCGCGGTCACGGCGGCCGCGGCCCTCCCCGGCGCGGATCGAGAGCACGAGCAGCCGCGCGCGGCGGTCGGCGTCGGGCACCCGCAGGCCCGTGACCGCGACGCTGCGTGTGCGCCCGTCGCCGCGCTGCAGCGCCAGCTCCTGCTCAGGCAGGCGGGCGCGCAGGCGCGCGTCGCCCGCGAGCGGCTCCGACGCACCGCCACCAGTCGCGCCCGGTGGCGTCGCGCAGCCGCAGGACGTCCGCCGCCTTGCAGCCGGCGAGGTCGGCGCCGGCGGCGAGCAGGCGCACCGCCAGCGCGTTGGCGCACACCACGACCTCGTCCGCGTCCACCACCACGATCGGGTCAGGGGAGAGCTCCAGGTCGGCCCAACCCGCATCAGGTACCGGCGGCCCGCTCATCCGCCGGGCACCGGATCCAGCTGCGCCCACATCCCCTTCAGGGTAGAGGCCGCGAAGCAGGCGATGGCGACGGCCGCGCTAACGTTCAGCGACTCGACATGGCCGCCGTATCCGGGCCGGACGCCGGTGGCCATCGGGATGCGCACCGACTGCCGGCAGCGCGAGCGCACCGCGGGCGTCAGCCCCGCGGCCTCGCTGCCGAAGACCAGCGCGGTGGGGGCGTCCAGCGGGGCGTCGGGCAAGGGTGTCGCGCCGGTGCTCTCGACGGCGGTGAGCGCCAATCCCGCCTCGGTGAGGACGTCGAGGTCGGCGGGCTCGACGCCACCGACCACCGGCAGGTGGAACAGCGACCCGGCGCTGGCACGCACGGCCTTCGGCCCGCGCGGGTCCGCGCTGCCGCGCGTCAGCACGACGGCGTCGGCGCCGGCCGCGTCGGCGGTGCGCACGGCAGTGCCCACGTTTCCGGGGTCGGCGACGCGGTCGAGCACGACCACGAGCTGCGCGCCGCGGACGGCGTCGCGCAGGTCGGGTGGCGGGAGCACGGCGACCCCCACGAGACCCTGCGGCGTTGTGGTCCCCGCAAGCTGCTGGAGCACGGCGTCCACCACGCTGCGCACGTGCGCGCCCTGATCCCGGGCGGCGGCCACGAGCTCGCCGTGATCCTCGGCCGCCCGGGGTGTGATGAAGAGCTCGCGCAGCCAGGGCAGTGCTGCCCGCACGACCTCGGGGGACTCGACCAGGAGCGCGCCGGGATCGAGGTCGCGGCCGCGGCGTGCGGCCAGACGGCGCGCCGCCCTGACCGCCGGGTTGGCGGTGCTCGTGAGCGGCGGCGACTGCGTGCTCACCGCGGTGGTGGGGTCGTGCTCGGTCCTTTAGCGGAGCCGCTTTACTCGAGGTTCTCTCGCGCCACGGTGACGAGCTGCCGGAACGCGGCCGGGTCGCGCACGGCCAGGTCGGCGAGGACCTTGCGGTCCAGCCCCACCTCGGCCTGCTTCAGCCCGTGCATGAAGCGGCTGTAGGACAGCCCCTCCGCCCGGGCAGCGGCGTTGATGCGGGTGATCCACAGCTTGCGGAAGTCGCGCTTGCGCTTGCGGCGGTCGCGGTACTCGTACCGCATCGCGTGCAGCACGGCTTCGTTGGCGATCCGGTAACGGCGGCTGCGCGCGCCCGTGAAGCCCTTGGCGCGCTGCATGACCGTGCGGCGCCGCTTGTGGGCGTGGACTGCGCGCTTCACGCGTGCCATCGCTCAGCCCTTCGAGCCGCCGAGCAGGCGCTTGACGTGCTTGGCGTCGCCCCCCGACAAGACGTTGGGGACCCGCAGGCGCCGCTTGCGCTGCGGCCGACTTGGTCTCCATGATGTGGTTGCGGTTCATGCGGCGGTGCAGGATCTTGCCGGTGCGGGTCACCCGGAACCGGTCCTTGGTCCCGGAGTGCGTCTTCTGCTTCGGCATGCCTGGCTCTCTGGCTCTAGGTCCGTGGATCGTGGAGTCGTGGCCCGGACGCGAGACGACCGCGGCCGGATGGCAGCGGTCGAAGAGCGTTGGTGATCGTGCATGGACCCTGAGGGGCTGACGGACCTTCGCGAGGCTGCCCGCCTTCAGGGTGGGGACCGCTCCCACTTGTTCGACGCGTGAGTGTAACGCAGACGCGCCGCCGGGTCAGCGGGCGGGCGGCCGAGGGTCGCGGCCGGGGATCCACAGCCGGTCGGTCATGCGCTGGTCAGCCGGTTCGGCCTCCCCGGCCGCGGCAGGCTGCTGCTGTCCCGCGGGCTGCTGGCCCGCGAGCTGCTCGCCCTCGGCCGCGGCGTCCCCGTCGGCGGCACCGGGCGGCTGCGCCTGCTCGGCCTCCATCTGCACCTGGGCCATCTTCAGCTGACTCACGTACTGCTCCATCTGCGGCGCGAGCTGCGGCACGTGCGGCCCGGCACCGGCCAGCAGCCCTGCCATCGCGTCGATCAGCACGCGGGCGTCACGCTGGCCCAGCTTCACCTCCGCGCTGGTGCCCAGCATGCTGAAGGCCTGCGCGACGATGTCGCGGGGCTCGGTCGCGCGCAGCTGCTCGACGTAGGCCTGCAGCTCTTCCTCCGAAGGTTGCTCCATGTCGCCTTGGCCCTTGCTTTTCGGGGGGACCCGGGGGGCTTTGGCCCCCGAGTGTGAGGCTACCCGTGGGCCTCAGATCCCGAGCATGTCGCGGTAGCCGGCGAACAGGGCCGGGCCGAAGAGCAGCCCGGCAAGCGCGCCGGCGGCGAGGTAGGGCCCGAAGGGCAGCAGGTCCTTGCGGCCGCGCAGCTTGAGGGCCAGCAGGCCGATGCTGACGACCCCGCCGATCAGGAACGCGCCGAAGATCCCGACCGCCAGCGCGTCCCAGCCGAGGTAGCCCAGCCCGATGCCGAGGAAGCGGCGCGAACTTCACGTCGCCCATGCCCATGCCGCGTGGGTTGATGAGCGCCAGCACGAGCAGCACCGCGCCGGCGATCACGCCGCCCGCCAGCGTGCGCAGCGCCTGCGCCGGGTCGCCGTTGAGCAAGGCGGCGCCGCACAGCAGGACCGCCAGCGCCGGGGTGAGCGGGTAGGTCAGCCGGTTGGGGATCCGCCTCGTGCGCGCGTCGATCACGGTGACCACCAGCAGCATCCACACGAACAGCAGGAAGCCCGGGCAGGGCGTACCAGTCCGGCGGGTCCATGCCGGCGATCCACCAGGCGACGATCGCGAAGAGGATCCGCCGGCCAGCTCGACCAGCGGGTAGCGGGCGCTGATCGGCTCGCCGCAGGTGCGGCAGCGGCCGCGCAGCAGCAGCCACGACACCACGGGGATGTTGTCGCGGGGGCTGATCGCGCGTGCCGCAGACCGGGCACGCGCTCGGCGGCCGCACCAGCGACTCACCTTCGGGCACGCGCTGGATCACGACGTTCGCGAAGGACCCGAAGAACAGGCCGAGCAGCCCGCAGCAGCCCGACCACCCAACCCGTCATGGCGCGGGGATCAATCCCCCTTGCCGAGGCCGCGCAGCACCGCCGCCGTCTCCAGCGCGGCCAGCGCCGCCTCCCAGCCCTTGTTGCCCATCTTCCCGCCGGCACGGTCGACGGCCTGCTCGAACGTCTCGGTGGTCAGCACGCCGAACATGCATCGGCACGCCCGTGTCGACGTGGCGACCTGGCCGACCTCGCGCGGCCTGCGCCGGCGACGTACTCGAAGTGCGCGGTCTGGCCACGCACGACGCAGCCCAGCGCGACGATCGCGTCGAAGCGCGCCGCCGTCTGCCAGGCGCGCGCGCGACCACCGGGATCTCCAAGGCGCCCGGGACGCCACGCAGCTCGATGTCGTCCTCGGCGACGCCGTGGCGCAGCAGGCAGTCGCGCGCACCGTCGACCAGGGGCTCGACCACGACCTCGTTGAACCGCGCGCGACCAGCGCGACGCGCAGGCCGCTGCCGTCAGCGAGCCTTCGTGGACCTTCATCGTCACAGCCCTTCACGGTCGGAGTCTCCGGCAGTGCCTCTCCGGGCGGGACGCGTCGCCGTGCCTCAGCGTGGCAGATCATGGCCCATCTTGTCGCGTTTCGTCTCGCAGGTAGCGCAGGTTCTGCTGTCGTCGGTGTGGTCTCGATCGGCACGCGTTCGACGATCTGCAGGCCGTAGCCCTCGAGTCCGGCCCGCTTGGCCGGGTTGTTCGTGAGCAGCCGCAGCGTCGACAGGCCGAGGTCGACGAGGATCTGGGCGCCCGTGCCGTAGTCGCGCAGGTCGGCGGGGAACCCGAGCGTCGAGGTTGGCCTCGACCGTGTCGCACCCCCGGTCCTGCAGCTTGTAGGCCTGCAGCTTGTGCATGATCCCGATGCCGCGGCCCTCGTGGCCGCGGATGTAGACGATGACGCCCTCGCCCTCGTCGGCGATCTGTGCGCATCGCGTCGTGCAGCTGGGTGCCGCAGTCGCAACGCAGCGATCCGAACACGTCGCCCGTCAGGCACTCCGAGTGCATGCGCACGAGCACGTCGGGGCTTGCTCTGGGTGGCTCGCCGTACACCAGCGCGATGTGCTGGTGGCCGTCGGTCATGGACTCGTACCCGATCGCGCGTGAACTTGCCGTAGGGCGTGGGGATCTCGGCCTCGGCGACGCGGCGCACGAGCTTCTCGTTCTGCCGGCGGTAGGCGATGAGGTCGGCGATGGAGACGAGCTAGCAGGCCGTGCTCGGCGGCGAAGCGCTCCAGCTCGGGCAGGCGCGCCATCGTGCCGTCGGCGTTCACCACCTCGCAGAGCACGCCGGCCGGCTGCAGCCCTGCGAGCGCGGCAAGGTCGACCGCCGCCTCGGTGTGGCCGGCGCGCTTGAGCACGCCGCCGCTCGGCCTAGCGCAGCGGGAAGACGTGGCCCGGACGGCGTGAGGTCGCCCGGCTGGCGTCGTGCTGTCGGCCAGCGCCGCGCACGGTCCGGCGCGGTCGGCCGCGCGAGATGCCCGGTCGTCGTGCCCTGGCGCGCAGTCCACGCTGACGAGTGAACGCGGTGCCCTTGGCGTCGGTGTTGTCGTCGACCATCGGCGGCATGTCGAGCGCGCGAGCGCGCTCTGCCGTGATCGGCGCGCAGATCACGCCGGAGGTGTGGCGCACGAAGAAGCCCATCGCCTCCGGCGTCACGGCCTCGGCCGCCATGATGAGGTCGCCCTCGTTCTCGCGGTCCGCGTCGTCGACGACGACGACGATCTCGCCGCGGCGCGATCGCCTCGATGGCTTCGGGGATGGTGGCGAAGGCCATCAGCGGCGCTCCTCGTTGCTTGCGTACGGGCTGCGCACGCCGGCGGCCAGGATCCGCTCGACGTACTTGGCGATGACGTCGACCTCGAGGTTGACCCGGCGCCCGCGGGCCGAGCGCGCGAGGGACGTGACCTGCCAGCGTGTGCGGGATCAGGCCGACCGCGAAGCCGTCGGCCGTGACCGCGGTGATCGTCAGCGACGTGCCGTCGACGGTGATCGGAGCCCTTCTCCGCCGAGGTAGCGGTGCAGGCTCCTGGGGTGCCGCGATGCGCGACCGTGGTCCAGTCGCCGTGGTCGATGGCGCTCGTCACCGTCCCGACGCCGTCGACGTGGCCCTGCACGATGTGGCCGCCGAGCCGCGCCGCCGGCGAGCAGGGCGCGCTCGAGGTTGACCCGGCTCCCCGGGCTGCTTCGCGCCGAGCGTCGTGCGGTCGAGCGTCTCGCCCATGCGGTCGGCGGTGAAGCCGCCTGTCGGCGGTGAGGCGGGTCACGGTCAGGCAGCACGCCGTCGACGGCTGATCGAGTCGCCGATGCCGAGCGTCCTCGCGGAGCTGGTCGCTGCAGCCGATCGTCGAGCTGGGCGCCGGCGGGCGCGTCGGTCCGCTCCGCGAGCGTGCCGACCTCCTCGACGATGCCGGTGAACATCTAGGCGGGCTCCTGGTCGGGGTAGAGCACCAGCTCCACGTCGGGGCCGAGCTGCGTGACGCGGTCGAGGTGCAGGCGCGGTGCCTGGGTCAGCGTTCCCGCGAGCTCGCCCGCCAGCACGGGCATGCCCGTCGCGCCGAGGAGCAGCGGGGCGAGGTGCAGCACGAGCTTGTCGACGAGGCCGGCGGCGAGGAACGCCGCCGCCAGCGTGCCGCCGCCCTCCACCAGGACGCTGCGGACATCGCGGTCCCACAGCTCCTTGAGGGCGGCGGCCGGATCAGGGTGTCGAGGACGAGGGTCTCAGCGGCGGCGTCGTTGACCTGCGCGGTCCGTGGGACGCGTCCGCGCCGGTCGAGGACCACACGCAGGGGCTGTCTGCCGTCGTAGCCGGGAAGGCGGACGGTGAGCGCGGGGTCGTCGGCCAGGACCGTGCCGGAGCCCACGAGGACGGCGTCGACCTCCGCGCGCAGCGCGTGGACGCGGACACGGGCCTCCTCGCCGGTCAGCCACTGCGAGGTGCCGTCCGCCGCGGCGATGCGGCCGTCGAGGCTGGCGGCCGCCTTCCACGACCACGAACGGGCGGGCGTGGCGCAGGCCGTGGAGGAACACCTCGTTCTGGCGGCGCGCCGGTCCTGCGTCCGCGTCGAGCTCGACCGCGATGCCGTGGCTGCGGAGCCGCTGGGCGCCGCCGGCCGCGAGCGGGTTGGGGTCGGCCATGGCTGCGACGACGCGCGCCACGCCCGCGGCGATGAGCGCGTCGGTGCAGGGGCCGGTACGGCCGGTGTGGGCGCAGGGTTCGAGGGTGACGTAGGCGGTGGAGCCGGCGGCGCGGTCGCCCGCCTGCTCGAGCGCGGCGATCTCGGCGTGCGGGCCACCCGCACGTTCGTGCCAGCCCTCGCCGACGACCTCCCCGTCGCGCACGAGCACGCAGCCGACCAGGGGGTTGGGCGAGACCGTGCGACGCCCACGCTCCGCCAGCGCGAACGCGCGGTCGAGCCACACCTGGTCCTGCTCGCTGACCGTCGCGGCCTCCCTGGACTGCCTCAGGCGACTCCGGGGCCGTGCCGACGCCAGCGGGGACGGCTCACGCACGCGCGAGCCGCACCAGGCGGGGTGCCTCCTTCCATCCGGACTGTCACCGTCGGCCCTGGACTCTCACCAGGTCCACCGTCCACGTTCCCTTGCGGGTTCGCGGCCGGGTCGCGGGCTCCCCCCGGGTCACCCCGGGAGCTACCGCCGGTCGGGGATTTCACCCTGCCCCGGAGGCGCATGTTCGATTGTGGTTTGCGTCCCTGAGGCTACCAGTGCCCCGCCGCCGCCCGCCGCTGCCGCACGGATCGGGGCCCGACTACCCGAGGGGGTCGTGGGTGCGGGTGAGGTCGGCGAGGAACATGCCATCAGTGTCGTCACGGTCGGGGGTGAGGAGGACGCCGGGACCGTGGGGGGTGCCGGCGCCGGCGACGTCGGGATCTTGGGGGACGAACGCGCCGGGGTGGCGATCAAGGAATGCCGTGATGGCATCGATGGTCTCGGCTCTGGTCCAGGTGCAGACGCTGTAGAGCAGGCGACCGCCGGGCTCGAGCAGCCGGGCCGCGGCGTCGAGCAGCTCCCCCTGAAGCGCCGCGAGCGCCTCGATGTCGCCGGGCTGGCGGCGCCAGCGCACCTCGGGCCGCCGCCGCGCCACCCCCAACCCCGTGCAGGGCGCATCGAGCAGCACCACCCGCACGGATGCGGGGCGCACGGCCGGCCAGCGACCGTCGCCCACCGCCACCGCCACCCAGCCCGCACTGGGTCGGGGGACCGCTGGCTTTGCCCCACCTGAGGCAGGAACGCTCGGGATCGCGTCGTGGGGCTCCACACCCCACGCGTCGACGCGGCGCGTGATGTCGGCGGCGCGGCGCGGATTGAGATCCAAGGCGACGACCCGCAGCCCGCGGTCCGCGAGGTGTCCGGACTTGCCGCCCGGCGCCGCGCACAGGTCGACTGCCAGCGCCCCAGGCGGAATGCCCGACGCCGCCGCATGCCCGACCAGGATCGACGCCTCGTCCTGCACCACCGCCCACCCCGCCCGCACCCCAGGATGCGCCCGCACATCCCCCGCCCCCACCCGCCAAGCCTCCCCCGACCACCGCCCCCCCTCCCCCGCGCCCCCCCGATCCGCGCGCACGCCGCCCCCTCCCACCGTCGCGCCGACCCCGCCCACCGTCGCGCCGACCCCGCCCACCGTCGCCGCCGCTCCCACCCAACCCCGGCCCCCCCTCCCCACCACCGACAGGGGAAGGGAGGGAGGGAACGGCAAGAGAGGAGGCGGGCGAGCTGCCCCCACCCAGCGTGGCGCCCGGCGCTCCGACCGCGGGCGCGTCGTCCCCACCGGACCGCGACGAAACCTCCTCGACCACACCGCCGCCCCCGGACTCCGACGACCGTGCGTCGCCCGGGCGCTCGCCGCCCCCAGCTGTCCCCGAAGCGCCATCTCCCCCTCCGACCGCGCTGACGCCACCTGCCGCCGCCCCCACCCCATCCAGACCCGCGGTCGCGTCGCTGGCACCCGCCGCCGATGCGATCTCCCCCACGGTAAGCGGGGCGCCGGGGCGGAGGCGGAGGGTCACCCCTGGCGGGGTGTTGGAGGCGGTGAGGAGGGCTTCGGCGCGGGGGCCGAGGGCGGCGCGGGCCTCTTTGACGGCCCAGGTCGGCCAGCCTGTCCTGAGGGCGAGGCCGCGGTCGGTGGACGCGTCGGGCCAGGGGAGGTGGTCGCGGTGCTGGGCGAGGCGGCGCAGCACGGCGTTCACGAAGCCGGTGGGGCGCTCGCCGATCACCGCCCGCGCGAGGTCGACCGCGGTCGCGACGGCGGCGAAGCCCGCGGTGGACCCGAGCAGCAGCTCGTAGGCGCCGATGCGCAGGACGTCGCGCACGGGCGGGTCGACCTTCTCGAGCGGGCGGTCCACGGCGTGCTGCAGCGCCCAGTCCAACGTGCCCTGCCAGCGGAGTGTCGAGAACGCGAGGTTCGCGGCGAAGGCGCGGTCGCGCTCGTCCAGCCTGGAGGCGTCGAGCGCCTCCTGGACCGCGGTCCCCGACCACACGCGGCCGTCGGTCACACGGCGAACCGCCCCCCACGCCGCGCGCCGCGCCGGCAGCCCTGCCGGAGTTGTCCGCTTGGCACCCGCCATGGAGCCAAGCCTGCCGCTCGGCATCCTGTTCGTTCCAGCATTCCCTCGGTATTCCAGGGAAAGGCTGGAATGAAGTGAGGGCTCGGGGGCTCGCCAGTCCTCAGCTGAGAACGGCGCCGGCGGGGCGGTGGCCGTTCGCGAATGCGAGGCCGTCCATGCGGGGCTTGCCGGCAGGCTGGACGACGTCGAGGCGGACGCAGCCGGCTCCGGTCGCGACGCGGGGGACGCGGTCGGCGCCGGCGTGGACCATGCCGGGCGCGTCGGGGAGGTCCTCGTCGGGGAAGGGGGTGACGGCGTGGAGCTTGAGGCGCTCGCCGTGGAAGGTGGTCCAGGCGCCAGGGGCGGGGTTGAAGGCGCGGACAGCGCGGTCGATCGCCGCCGCGTCCGCGGACCAGTCGATCGCGGCGTCGTCGGGGTGGACCTTGGGCGCGAGGGTGGCGAGGGCGTGGTCCTGGGGCGTGGGGTGCAACGACCCGTCGACCAGCCCGCTGACCGCGGTGACCAGGAGGGGCGCACCGGCCGCGGCGAGGCGCGCGGTGAGCTCGCCGGCGGTCTCCCGCGGCCCGACCTCGACGGCGAGCGTGGCCAGCATCGGGCCGGTGTCCATGGCCTGCTCGATCACGAAGCAGGTCACGCCGGTGCGCCGGTCACCCGCAAGGAGCGCATGGGTCACCGGCGCCGCGCCCCGCCATGCAGGCAGCAGCGAGAAGTGCAGGTTCACGAAGCCGGCCCCGCCCGCAGCCAGGACGTCGACCGGCAGCAGCGTGCCGTAGGCCACGACCGCGCAGGCGTCGACATCGAGGGCTGTGAGGTCCTGGAGGATCTCCCGGGCCTTGACCGGCTGCCAGACCGGCACGCCCGCCTGCTGCGCGAGAACCTTCACCGGCGGCGGCGTGAGCCGCTGCCCGCGCCCGGCGGGGCGGTCCGGGTTGGTGACCACGGCCGCGACCTCGAACCCCGGCGCGTCGAGGAACGCCTGCAGAGCAGGGACTGCCGCCTCGGGCGTGCCGAGGAAGGCGATGCGCACCGCGCTCACGTCACGCGGGGAGGACCCGCTCCTCCTCGCGGGGGGGTCGCTCCAGCTCGCCGTTGCGGATGCGCTTGAGCGCGTCGCGGCGGTCGTGCATCGCGAGGTGGTCCAGGAAGAGGATCCCGTTGAGGTGGTCGAGCTCGTGCAGCAGCACGCGGGCGAGCAGCCCTTCGCCGCTGATCTCGCGCCGGTCGCCGTCGAGGTCCTGGTAGGCGAGGCGCGCGCGCAGCGGCCGCTGCGACGGGTAGAAGAGCCCCGGGAAGGACAGGCAGCCCTCCTCGCCCTCCTGGAGCTCCTCGCTGACCTCGAGGATCTCGGGGTTGACGACCGCGCCGCCCTCGCCGGGATGCCCGTCCTCGTCGGGCGGCAGCTCCCAGGTGAAGAGCCGCTTGAGGACGCCGACCTGGTTGGCCGCCAGCCCGATGCCCCGGGCCTCGATCATCGTCTCGTGCATGTCCGCCGCGAGCTTGGCGAGGCGCTCGTCGAAGTCGACGACAGGCGCCGCGCGCGAGCGCAGCACGGGGTCGCCGAAGATGCGGATCTGCAGGAGCGCCATCGACCCGCGAGGCTACCGCCCGTGGGGGTCACATCAGCGGGTCGACGTCGACGCGCACCCGGCGGTCGGCGGTCGACCACGCCGCCCGCAGGGGCGCCAGCGCGGCCAGCGCAGGGCGCAGATCGGGCGCCTTCAGCAGCGTGACCCCGCCCAGGTCCGGCCCCAGCACGGCGACGTCCGCGGGCATCGCGGCGCGCAGCTCCGCCGCGACCCGGTCGCCGTCCCCCGCCGGCGCCGTGACCGCCACCAGCGCGGTCGACGGCGGCAGGTCCCACAGCGCCCGGCTGGGCCCCTCCTCGCGCCACCACCCCTCCGGATCCCAGCGCACGAGCGCCTGCACCACGGGGTGCGTCGGCTGCCGCGTCTGCAGCACGAGCCGCTGCGTCCAGCGCCCGACCGCCATCCACAGCCTCAGCGCGTCCTCCGCGGACTCCAACGCCGTCCGCGCGAGCCAGGCGTCGACGTCCGGCACCACCACCACGTCGGCCTGCCGGCCGCGCAGCCACGCAGGCCGCGACACCACGCTCCCCCGCGTCATCACCGCGACCGCCGGCCGCCGCGTCGGCCCCGCCGCGTCGAACCCCTCCATCCGCACGACCTCCGCCGCCGGATACGACTTCCCCAGCTCCGCCGCCAGACGCCCGGCTCCGGCGGCCAGCGGCACGACCTCCACGCCACCGCAGCCCGAGCACCGGCCGACCGCCTCGCGGTGCCCGCACACCGGGCAGCACCAGTTCGGACCATCCAACGACGAGCCGGCGGTGGCGCCCCGGCTGGGGTAGCCGAGGGTCGAGCCGCAGGTCGGGCAGGCGCGGCGCTGGCCGCAGTCGGGGCAGATGAGGACGCTGCCCTCGCCGCGGCGGAACACCAGGACGACGGCGGTGCCCTTGCGGTCGAGGACCGCCGTGAGGGCGCGGTGGACCGGGTCGGCCAGGCGGGTGCGGCGCTTGCTCGGTGCGAGGGTCGCGGGCTCGACGACCTCGACGATGGGGGCGTGCTCGCGCTCCACGGCGCGGTTGGGGGACAGCAGCTCGAGATGGTTGGCGGCAGCGTTCCGCCAGACGTGGGCACTGGGGACGTCGGTGAGCAGCACGCACGGCGCTCCGGCGAGGCGCGCGTGCGCCAGCGCGACCTCGCGCGCGTGGTGGCGTGGCGCGCGGCGCTCCTTGTAGGCCGGGTTCGCCTCGTCGACGACCGCGACCAGTCCGAGGTTCGGGACCGGCAGCAGCGCCGCGCCGCGCTCGCCCACGACGACGTCGCGCGTGCCCGGCGCGCACCGGTCAGGAACGCGCGGTACCGCGCCGCGTCGCTCGCCCCGCGCAGGTCGACCCCCCGGCCGCCGGCCACCGCGAGCGCCGCGTCCGCCGGACCGCGGGCCGGGTCCGGCACGACCACCAACGCCGTCCGGCCGCCCGCGACGCAGCGCGCGACCAGATCCGCGACGAGATCACCGGGATCGTCGTGCGGCAGCACCCGCAGGGCGAACGCGAGCGGCTCCGGCTCGAATGCCGCCCGCAGCAGCCGCCCCGCTCCGTAGGGCCGCCACGCGGTGGTCGGGCACGGCGGGGCGACCCGCTCGCCGCCCTGCCGCTCGGCCGCGGCAGGCGGACCCTCGAAGGGCCCCACCGGTGGGGGGCGGGTCCAGGAACGCGCCTCCGCGTCGACCCGCGCGACTCGCGGCGGGACGGCATGCCGCAGCACCGAGGCCAGGGTCCCCGCGTACCGCTCCGCCACCCAGCGGTAGAGCGCGAGATGGACCGGGTCGAACCACCGCCACGGCCCCGCCGTCCACAGCAGCGGCTTGACGCCCTCCACCGTGGTGTCCGCAGCCACGTCCACCACCCACGCATCGCGTTGCCGTCCCGCGAACGGCACCCGCACCTGCATCCCCGCCGCGACCTCCATGCCCTCGGGCACGAGGTAGTCGAACGGCCGGTCCAGATGCGCCGGCGGCACGTCCACGACCACCCGCGCGTAGCGGCCCCCGGGGCTCACCGAGCCACCGGGGCACGCGGCCGATCAGGCGCCGGCGGCGCTGCGCAGGTCCTCGGCGCGGTCGGTGTTCTCCCAGGAGAAGCCGTCGCGGCCGAAGTGGCCGTAGGAGGAGGTCGGGCTGAAGACCGGGCGGGTGAGCGCCAGGTCGCGGATGATCGCGGCGGGGCGGAGGTCGAAGACCTGCTCGACGCCCGCGAGGATCTTGTCGGGGTCGTGCGTCTCGGTCCCGAACGTCTCCAGCGACAGGGAGACCGGGTGGGCGACGCCGATCGCGTAGGCGACCTGGATCTCGGCGCGGTCGGCCAGGCCGGCGGCCACGATCGTCTTGGCGACCCAGCGCGCCGCGTACGCCGCGGAGCGGTCCACCTTGGTCGCGTCCTTGCCGCTGAACGCGCCGCCTCCGTGGCGGGCCATGCCGCCGTAGGTGTCGACGATGATCTTGCGGCCGGTCAGCCCGGTGTCGGCCTGCGGGCCGCCCAGCTCGAACTTGCCGGTCGGGTTCACCAGGACCTGGGTGTCCGGGTCCAAGTCGAGGTCCGCGGGCACGACCGGGAGGATCACGTGCTCGACGAGGTCCGGGAAGAGCAGGGTGTCGCGGTCGATCTCGGGCTGGTGCTGGGTGGAGATCAGCACGCGCTCGATGGCGACGGGACGATGCCCCTCGTAGCCGACCGTCACCTGGGTCTTGCCGTCGGGGCGCAGGTAGGGCACGAGACCCGTGCGCCGCACGTGCGCCAGCCGCTCCGCCAGCCGGTGCGCCAGGTGGATCGGGAGCGGCATCAGCACCGGCGTCTCCCGGCAGGCATAGCCGAACATCATCCCCTGGTCGCCGGCGCCCAGCGTGTCGAGGTCGTCGGACGCCTGGTCCACGCCCTGGGCGATGTCGGGCGACTGCTGGTCGATCGCCACCATGACGCCGCACGTGGCGCCGTCGAACCCGGCCGCCGGGCTGTCGTAGCCGATCCCCAGCACGGTCGACCGCGCCACGTTGGCGATGTCGACGTAGGTGGTCGTGCGGATCTCCCCCGCGACCACGATGAGACCCGTGGTCACCAGGGTCTCGCAGGCGACGCGCGCCTCGGCGGGCTGCGGATCCCCGGCGAGCACGGCGTCCAGCACCGCGTCGGAGATCGCGTCAGCCACCTTGTCGGGATGGCCCTCCGTGACGGACTCGGAGGTGAAGAGCCACCCGGCGACGGCTCAGCACGCGACATGGCGGTGCACGGTCCTTTCGATGATTGGAGAGAAAGCGCTCTTGAAACCCAAGAGGGGCGCGCGCAACAGCGCGCAGCGTCAGCGCCGATTGTAACCGGGACCGCCGACAACCCCCCTGGCCCGCATTGCCAGAACTTCGTCGAGGATTATATCCGCCAACGTGGCTTTCGCGCCCAGCGGGATCTCCCGTCGGCTGCCGTCCCTGCCGAGGATCAGCGCGCGGTTGGTGTCGACGGCGAACCCGGCGTCGTGGGCGTCGACGCGGTTGACGACGACCAGGTCGATCTGCTTGCGCTCGAGCTTCGCCCGGCCGTGCTCCTCCTCGAGCTCGGTCTCCGCGGCGAACCCCACCAGCACGGCCGAGAGCCCCATCGACCCGAGCTCGGCCAGGATGTCGGGGTTGCGCGCGAGCGTCACCGCGAGCGCGGCGTCCTCCTTCTTGATCTTCTGATCCGCGCGCTGCGCGGGCCGGAAGTCCGCCACGGCCGCGGCCTTCACCACGACGTCCGCGGCCTTGGCCAGCGGCACGACCGCGTCGCGCATCTCGATCGCGGTCTCGACGTGGTGGACCGTCACGCCGGCGGGATCGGCCAGGAACGTCGGCGCCGCCACGAGGTCGACCTGCGCTCCCCGTCGTGCGGCCGCCGCCGCGACCGCGTACCCCATCTTCCCGCTCGAGCGGTTGCCGATGAACCGTACGGGGTCCATCGGCTCCCGCGTCCCGCCCGCGGTCACGACCACGTGCAGGCCTGCCAGGTCCCGGACGCGCCCGACGGCGGCCAGGACCGCGTCGAGGATCGCGGGCTCCTCCGCCAGCCGCCCCGGCCCCTCGTCCCCGCCGGCCAGCTGGCCCGCGTCGGGACCGACGACGATCGCGCCGCGCGCGACCAGCATCGCGACGTTGGCCTGCGTGGCCGGGTGCTGCCACATCTCGGTGTGCATCGCCGGGGCCAGCACCAGCGGGCAGGTCAGGCAGAGCGCGGTCGAGCTCACCAGGTCGTCGCCCAGGCCGTGCGCCAGCTTGGCCAGCACGTTGGCCGTCGCGGGCGCGAACACCGCCACGTCGGCCTCGCGCGCCAGGCGCACGTGCACGATCCGGTGGGCGTCGGTGAAGACCCCCGCCGGCACCGGCCGCCCGGTCAGCCCCTCGAACGTCGCGGGGCCCACGATCTCCGCGGCCGCCGCCGTCAGGACGGCCTGCACCGTGGCGCCGGCCTTGAGCAGCCCGCGCGCCAGCGACGCCGCCTTGTACGCCGCGATCCCGCCGGACACGCCGAGCAGGACGTGGCGCCCCTCCAGCGGGAGGGAGCTCACGACCTCAGGCGTCGGTGGCCTCGACGTCGATGTCGTCCATGCCGTCGTCGAGGATCGCGGCCTCGCCCTCGATCGCCGGGCTGCCCGCCAGCTCTTCCTCCCGCGGGTGGTAGCTGACCACGACCTTGCCCTCCGCGATCTCCTCGAGGGCGATCGAGAGCGGCTTGTTGGAGTCGACGTGGTCGACCAGCGGGCGGACGTACTGGCCCAGGCCCTCGCCGAGCTGGTGGTAGTAGGCGTTGATCTCGCGGGCGCGCTTGGCGGCCACGTGGACCAGCGTGTACTTGCTGTCGACCTTCGAGCAGCTTGTCGATGGTCGCGATGCCGAATCCCTTCCGGCGCGAGGCTGCCGCTCGCCGCGCGCACGTCGCCGAGTTCGGCGACCGTTCGGACTCATGGTAGCCGCCCGTCCAGTATGGCCGATCGCGGCGACGGCCCGTCCGACCTCGTCGTTGACGATGAGGTGGTCGAAGACGTCGGCCTGGGCCAGCTCCCACTCGGCGATCTCCATGCGGCGCGCGACCTGCTCGGGGTCGTCGGAGCCCCGCGCGCGCAGGCGCTCGCGCAGCGCCTCCGGCGACGGTGGCGGCAGGAACATCAGCACGGCCGTCGCCGAGCGCTGCCGCACCTGCATCGCACCCTGCACGTCGATCTCCAGCACCACCGTGCGGCCCTCCGCGAGCGCCTCGTCGACCGAGCTCCACGGCGTGCCGTAGCGGCGCCCGCTGAACTGCGCCCACTCCAGGAAGCGATCCTCGGCGACCAACCGGTCGAACGTCGCGTCGTCGAGGAAGTGATAGTGCACGCCGTCGCGCTCCCCCGGCCGGGGCGGCCGCGTCGTCGCCGACACCGACACGTGCAGCTCGGGGCGCCGCGCCGCCAGCGCCGCGACCACCGTGCCCTTGCCCACGCCCCCCGGTCCGCTGACGACCACCACCCCGCCCGCCACTGAGGTCGCGCCCGACCGGCCGGTCACCGTCGCCGCCGCGAGCGGCGGCTAGGTGAGCTGCCCGTCCTCGAACGTCAAGCAGCCGCTTGCGCTGGTTGGCCCCCAGGCCGCGCAGCCGCCGCGACGGGGAGATGTCGAGCTGCTCCATGATCTTCCGCGCGCGCACCTTGCCGACCTTGGGCACCGCCTCCAGCACCGCGGAGACCTTGGTCTTGCCGATGATCTCGTCGGTCTCCGCGAGGCGCAGCACCTCGGCCAAGTCGACCTTGCCGTCCTTGAGCTGCTGCTTGAGCTCCGCGCGGACCCGCCTGGCCTCCGCCGCCTTCTCCAACGCTGCACGCCGTGCCTGGTCGGAGAGCTCCGGCACCATGAGACTGCTCAACTCCTGGAGAGGGCCACCGCGGGGAGGGCGGCATCCTTACGCACACCGCCTGGCCGGGTCAACCCACCGGGTGGGTCGGCCCCAGCGCTACTCGACGCGGAGCGCGCCGGTGAGCTTGCGTGCCGCCTTGATGTCGCGCTCGGCGCACCAGCGCGGCAGCGCTTCGAGCAGCTCCAGCGCCGCCATCGGGTTGGCGAACGTCGCGGTGCCGACGCGACCGCGGTGGCCCCGGCGAGCATGAACTCGACGACGTCCTCGACGGTGCGCACGCCGCCCATGCCGATGATCGGCACGTCCGGCAGCGCCTGGTGCACCTGGTGGATCGCGCGGACCGCGACGGGCTTGATCGCCGGGCCGGACAGGCCGCCGGTCACCGCGGCGAGCTTGCGGCCGGCGCGTCTCGACGTCGATCGCCATGCCCAGCAGCGTGTTGATCATGCTGACGCCGGTGGCGCCGGCGGCGACCGCGGTCTCGGCGATCGCGGCGATGTCGGTGACGTCGGGTGTGAGCTTGGCGAAGACCGGCACGGTGGCGACGCGGGTCGACCTGGCTGATCGCCTCGCGCGTCGACGTCCTCGCGGCAGGCGAAGACGATGTTGCGGTCCTCGACGTTCGGGCACGAGATGTTCGCCTCGATGGCGATGATGCCCGGGCTGGCCGCGCAGGCGCTCGGCGAGGAAGCGGTACTCGGCGGCGGTCTTGCCGGCGATGCTGACGATCGACCGGCACGCCGTGGCGGTTGCAGCCACGGCAGCTCGGTGGCCAGCCACGCCTCGATGCCCGGGTTCTGCAGCCCGATGGCGTTGAGCATCCCGTTGGCGCGTCTCGGCCATCCGCGGCGTCGGCAGGCCCTGGCGCGGCTCGACGCGTGATCGACTTGACGACCACCGCGCCGAGCGCGGCGATGTCGAAGAAGCGGTTGATCTCGCGGCCGTTGCCGAAGCACCCGCTGGCCGTGACGATCGGGTTGGCCAGCGCCAGCGGCCCGAGCGTCGACGCGCAGGTCGACCTGGTCGCGGCGCAGCTTCTTGCGCACCGGCGGCCGGCTTCGACGGCGGTCACGACGCTCGTCCTCCGTCGTCCTCGCTCGCCCAGCGCGACCTCGCGCGTCGGCTGCGGGCCGATCGCGGTCCCAGCTGATCCGCCGGCCGTTGAGGACCGGGCCCTTCGACGCACGACGCGCACGTTGCACGACCTGGCCCTCGCGCTTGTACGGGCACGACGCACGTCATGCAGACGCCGACGCCGCAGGCCATCGCCTCCTCGACCGCGACCTGCACGGCGATGCCGGTGGCGCTTGGCCACACGGCAGACCGCCGCCGAGCATCGGCATCGGCCCGCACGCGTAGATCGACGCCGATGCTGCGCCGGCGTCCAGCACGCGGTCCATGACGTCGGTGACGCGGCCCTGCGTGCCGAACGAGCCGTCCTCGGTGGTGAACAGCGCCGTGGTCGCCGAGCCGCTTCGCCTCGATCGCGTTGAACAGCCGGTCCTGCGTCGCGGCGCCCATGATCATGTCCACGCGCAGGTTCGCCTGCTGCAGCCGCTGCGCGAGGTACAGCAGCGGGGCCGCGCCGTAGCCGCCGCCGACGAGCAGGCAGCCGACCTGCTGCTGCGGCATCGGGAAAGGCCCGTGCCGAGCGGGCCGACCAGGTCGACGACGTCGTGCTTGACCAGCGTCGACATCCAGCTGCGTGCCCTCGCCGACGACGTCGAACACGATCTCGATGGTGCCCGCCCACGGCCCGTGGCGGCTGACCGCAGTAGATCGAGAAGGGCCGGCGCAGCAGCGTGCCGTTGCCCTCGACCGCCGACGTGACACGAACTGCCCGGGCGCGGCGCGCTCGGCCATGTCCGGCGCCACGAACGTCAGCGAGTGGTACGCGCCGATGCGTGCGGTACGCCAGCACCTCGCACGCCGCCCGCAGCGGCCCCTTGTCGCGGCCCTGCGCCGTGCGCGCTGCGCCGCGGCTGACCACACTGCTCACGCGCCCGCGGTCCTGCTCATCGGCCGCATGCTAGTGCGCGCTCGCGCAGCGTGCGCGCGGGCCGCGTCCAGGTCGGCGTGGTACTCCTGCAGGCTGCGCACGCCGACCTTGTTCTCGCGCAGCGCCTCGATGCCCTGGATCGCGGCGAGGATCCCGGACAGCGTCGTGATGCAGGGCACGCCGTGGGACACCGCGGCCGTGCGGATCTCGTAGCCGTCGGCGCGCGGCGCCGGAGCCCGGCGGGGGTGTTCAGCACCAGGTCGACCTCGCCGGACGGCGATGCGGTCGACGACGTTGGGCGTGCCCTCGTGGACCTTGTGCACCACCTCGCGCCTGCACGCCGGCGCGCCGCAGCGTCTCGGCCGTGCCCTCGGTCGCGATGACGTCGAAGCCGAGCTCCGCCAGGCGCTTGACCGGGAAGATCATCGCCCGCTTGTCGCGGTTGGCGATCGAGACGAACACCGTGCCCTTGGCGGGCAGCACCATCGAGTCGGTCCCGGCCTGGCTCTTGGCGAACGCGACGCCGAAGTCCGGCGTCGATGCCCATGACCTCGCCGGTCGAGCGCATCTCCGGGCCCGAGCATCGTGTCGACGCCCGGGAAGCGGTTGAACGGCAGCACCGCCTCCTTGACGGCGACGTGCGCCGGCTCGGGTCCGGTCGACCGCGTCCAGCGCGGGCACGAGCCCCTCGTCGCGCAGCTCGGCCAGCGTCGCGCCGGCCATGACGCGCGCGGCGACCTTGGCCAGCGGCACGCCGGTGGCCTTGGAGACGAACGGCGTCGTGCGGCTGGCGCGGGGGTTGGCCTCCAGCACGTAGATGACGTCGTCGCGGATGGCGAACTGGATGTTGATCAGCCCGCGCGTGCCCAGCGCCTCGGCGATCGCCGCGGTGTACTCGCGCAGCTGGCGCTGCTGGCCGCGGCCGAGGGTGTACGGCGGCAGCACGCACGCCGAGTCGCCGGAGTGCACCCCGGCCTCCTCGATGTGCTCCATGACCCCGCCGAGGAAGATCTCGGTGCCGTCGAACACCGCGTCGACGTCGACCTCGACCGCGCCCTCGAGGAACTTGTCGACCAGGACCGTCGCCCTCGCCGGCGTTGCGCTCGCAGCCAGTCGTGCATCTGCGTCGGTGTCGTAGACGATCTCCATCGCGCGGCCGCCCAGCACGTACGACGGGCCGCACCAGCACCGGGAAGCCGATGCGGTCGGCGGTCGCGCAGCGCGTCGTCCAGCGAGCGCGCGACCGCGCCGGGCGGCTGCGGGATGCCGAGCTCGTCGAGGATCGCGCCGAAGCGGCCGCGGTCCTCGGCGCGGTCGATCGCCTCCGGCGGCGTGCCCAGGATCGGCACGCCCGCGCGCTCCAGCGCGTGCGCGAGCTTCAGCGGCGTCTGGCCGCCGAACTGCACGAGCACCCCGCGCAGGTCGCCCTGCGCCTCGGCGTCGCATGACGGCCGAGCACGTCCTCGAGCGTCAGCGGCTCGAAGTACAGGCGGTCGGCGGTGTCGTAGTCGGTGGAGACGGTCTCGGGGTTGCAGTTGACCATCACGGTCTCGAAGCCGGCGTCGCGCAGCGCGAAGACGGCGTGCACGCAGCAGTAGTCGAACTCGATGCCCTGCCCGATGCGGTTCGGGCCGGAGCCGAGGATGACCACGGTCGGCTGCCCGGACAGCCGCGACCTCGGACTCCTCCTCGTAGGTCGAGTAGTGGTACGGCGTGTAGCGCCTCGAACTCCGCGGCGCAGGAGTCGACGGTCTTGAACACCGGCAGCACGCCGAGCGCGCGGCGGCGTGCGCGGACCGCGTCCTCCGTGGTGCGCGAGCACGCTGCGCCAGCACGCGCGTCGCGACAGCCCGCCGCGCTTGGCGCTGGCGCAGCAGCGCGCTCGTCGACGTTGGCCAGCGTCTCGCAGGCGCGCACCTCGCGGCGCAGCTCGACGATCTGCAGGATCTGGTCGACGAACCAGGGGTCGTAGCCGGTCAGCTGCGGCCACGCGCTCGACGGGTCCCAGCCCGCGCGTCAGTGCGGCGTCGACGTCGAGCAGCCGGCGCGTCGTGCGGCGACGCGCAGCGCCTCGCGCAGCGTCGTCGTCGTCGAGCGTCGCCGACCGGTCGCCGGCGAAGCCCGATCGTGCCGTCCTCCAGCGACCGCAGCGCCTTGCCCACCGACTCCTTGAACGTGCGGCCGATCGCCATGACCTCGCCGACGCTCTTCATGCGCGTGGTCGAGCTCGCGGTCGGCGCCGGGGAACTTCTCGAAGGCGAAGCGCGGGATCTTGGTGACGACGTAGTCGATCGACGGGCTCGAACGCGGCCAGCGTCTCGCGGGTGATGTCGTTGGGGATCTCGTCGAGCGTGTAGCCGACGGCCAGCAGCGCGGCGATCTTGGCGATCGGGAAGCCCGTCGCCTTCGAGGCCAGCGCCGAGGAGCGCGACACCCGCGGGTTCATCTCGATGACGACCTGGCGGCCCGTCGCGGGGTCGACGGCGAACTGCACGTTGCTGCCGCCGGTCTCCACGCCGACGCGCCGCATGCACGGCGAACGCCGCGTCGCGCATCGTGCTGGTACTCGACGTCGGTCAGCGTCTGCGCGGGGGCCACGGTGATCGAGTCGCCGGTGTGCACGCCCATCGCGTCGAGGTTCTCGATCGGAGCAGATGACCACGCAGTTGTCGCGCGCGGTCGCGCATGACCTCGAGCTCGAACTCCTTCCAGCCCAGCAGCGACTCGTCGATCTGCACCTCGCCGATCGGGCTGGCCGCGATGCCCTCGGCGACGAGCCGGTCGAAGCTCCGCCTGCGTCGCGCGCCATGCCGCTGCCGGCGCCGCCGAGCGTGAAGCTGGACCGCACCAGCAGCGGGAAGCCGTGCTCGCCGGCGAAGCGCCTGCGCCTCGTCGACGGTCGTGGCCCGCACCGAGGCGGCGACGTCCAGGCCGATCTCGGCCATCGCGTCGGTGAACAGCCGGCGGTCCTCGGCGACGCGGATCGCCTCGAGGCCGGCGCCGATCAGCTCGACGCCGTACTGCGTCCAGCACGCCGACGTCGGCCAGCTCCAGGCCGACGTTCAGGCCGGTCTGGCCACCCAGCGTCGGCAGCACGCGCGTCGCGGGCGCTCCGCGCGCGATGACCTTCTCGACGAACGCCGGCGGTCAGCGGCTCGATGTAGGTGGCGTCCGCGATCTCCGGGTCGGTCATGATCGTCGCGGGGTTGGAGTTGACCAGCACCACGCGGTAGCCCTCGCGGCGCAGCGACCTTGCAGGCCTGCACGCCCGAGTAGTCGAACTCGCACGCCTGCCCGATCACGATCGGCCCGGACCCGAGGATCAGGATCGTGTCGATGTCGTCGCGCTTCGGCACTCAGCTGCCCTCCCATGAGCGTCGCATGAAGTCGGCGAAGAGGTAGCGCGCGTCGTGCGGGCCGGGCGCGGCCTCGGGGTGGTACTGCACGCTGAAGGCGGGGACGTCGCGCAGCGCAGGCCCTCGTTGACGCCGTCGTTGAGGTTGACGTGGGTCTGGATCACGCGCCCGAACGGGCCGTCCTGGGGCAGGTGTCGGTGTCGACCGCGAAGCCGTGGTTGTGGCTGGTGACCTCGACCTGGCCGCGTGGTCCAGGTTGCGCACGGGCTGGTTGGCGCCGCGGTGCCCGAAGCGTCATCTTGTAGGTCGTCGGCGCCGACGGCCGGCCCGAGCAGCTGGTGGCCCAGGCAGATGCCGAACACCGGCGTGCCGCGTCCCGAGCATGTCGCTGGATCGCCTTGATCGCCGTGCGCGCACCGCCGCGGGGTCGCCGGGGCCGTTGGAGAGGAAGACGCCGTCGGGCTCGCGCGGCGAGGACCTCCTCGGCGGGCGTCGTCGCGGGCACGACCCGCACGTCGCAGCCGGCGCCGGTCAGCAGCGCGCAGGATGTTGCGCTTGATGCCGAAGTCGTAGGCGACGACCCGGAACCGCGCCTCGCCGTCGGCGGGAGCGTCGTACGGCTCGTGCGCGTCGAGACCTCGGTGGCCAGGTCCGCGCCGGCCATCTCCGGCGACGCGATGCACCTGCGCCAGCAGCGCGTCGGCGTCCAGCACCTCGGTGGAGATCGCCGCCCGCATCGCGCCGGCGGAGCGGATGTGGCGCGTCAGGCGCCGCGTGTCGACCTCGCGTGATGCCGACGACCCCGGCTGTCGAGCAGGTATCCGGCAGCGACCGCGTCGCCCGGTAGTTCGACGCGACGCCGGCTGACCTCGCGGCACGATCGAACCCGGCGGCCTGCACGCGCGCCGGACTCGGCGTCGTCGCGCGTTGACGCCGTAGTTGCCCTGGTGCGGGTACGTCATCGTCACGAGCTGCCGGCGGTAGCGACGGGTCGGTGACGACCTCCTGGTAGCCGGAGAGCGCGGTGTTGAACACCACCTCGCCGAACGCGGTGCCCGGGTGCCCCGAAGCGCCTCGCCGCGAAAGGCCGTCCCGTCCTCGAGGACGAGCAGCGAGGGCGCGGTCACCCCGCCAGCTCGCCGTCGCGGCAGGTGAAGGCGCCCGCGGAGCATCGTGTGGACCACCTGCCGCGGAGCTTGCGTGCCTGCGTACGGGGTGTTGCGGCTGCGCGAGTGCAGGAACGCGGCCGGCTCGACCGTCCAGCGCTGCCTCGGGGTCGAACAGCACGAGGTTCGCGGGCTGCCCGGCGGCGATCGGGCCGCCGTGGCCGGCGATGTCGCGGCTGCGCGCGGGGTTGGTGCGACAGCGCCGGCCGACCGCCTGGCGTGCAGCGTCAGCACGCCGCTCGTGCGACCAGCTCGGTGAGCGTGAGCGCCAGCGGCGGTCTCCAGGCCGAGCATCCCGGGCGGCGCGTGCCCACTCCGCTCCTTCTGCTCCGGCGGATGCGGGCGCGTGGTCGGTGGCGATCGCGTCGATCGTGCCGTCGGCCAGGCCGGCGCGGATCGCCTCGACGTCGTCTTTGGTGCGCAGCGGCGGGTTGACCTTGTAGACCGGGTCGTAGCGTGCCGGCCACCGTCCTCGGTCCAGCGTGAAGTGGTGCGGCGCCGCCTCGGCCGTGACGCGCACGCCCTGGCCTTTGGCCGTGCGCGACCAGCGTCGACCGCCCCGGCCGTCGACACGTGCGGGACGTGCAGCCGGGCGCCCAGGCCGCCGGCGAGGATCAGGTCGCGCGCGACCATGACCTCCTCGGCCTCGCGGGGCCAGCCGGCCAGCCCCAGCAGCGTCGGACAGCTCGCCCTCGTTCATCTGCGCGCCGGCGGTGAGCGTGGCCTCCTCGGCGTGGTTGCAGATGATCGGCGTCCCAGGTCCGCGCGTAGCTCCAGCGCGCGGCGCATCACCTGCGCGGACGCGCACCGGCATGCCGTCGTCGGAGAAGCAGCGCACGCCGAGGGCCGCCATCGCGCCCATCTCGGCGAGCTCCTCGCCCTGCCAGGCCCCGGGTGATGGCGCCCACCGGGAAGACGTCGCAGTGGCCGGCGTCGCGCGCCAGGCGCAGGACCTGCTCGACCACGCCGGCGTGGTCCGTCACCGGGTCGGTGTTGGCCATCGGGCACACGGCGGTGAAGCCGCCGGCGGCCGCGGCGGCGGTGCCGGTCGCGACCGTCTCGGCGTCCTCGCCGCCGGGCTCGCGCAGGTGCACGTGGAGGTCGACCAAGCCCGGCGCGCAGACCAGCCCGTCGGCGTCGATCGTCGTGCCGTCGCGCTGGCTCGGCCCACGGCGCGCGACGACCCCGTCGGCGATCATGACGTTGGCGACCTCGTCGCGTCCCCGAGGCCGGGTCGACGACCCGCGCGCCCTTGAACGTGAAGACCGCGCTCACCGCCGACCCTCTCGCGCCGAGCATGAGGTACAGGCAGCTCATCCGCACCGCGATCCCGTTGGTGACCTGGT
This sequence comes from Euzebyaceae bacterium, assembly GCA_963829805.1. Taxonomy (GTDB): domain Bacteria; phylum Actinomycetota; class Nitriliruptoria; order Euzebyales; family Egibacteraceae; genus CAWHJR01. The sequence goes on along the minus strand of CAWHJR010000002.1, from coordinate 2,623,119 downwards.
CGGTGATCACGCTGTTGGGCGCGTCGGCGGCGTCGGCGGTCATCTCCACGCCGCGGTTCATCGGGCCCGGGGTGCATCACGATCGCCACGGTCGGGCAGGCGCGCCAGACGGTCGCGGTCCACCCCCCAGATCCGCGCGTACTCCCGCGACGAGGGGAAGAACTGCTCCTCCATGCGCTCGCGCTGCACGCGCAGCAGGTAGCAGCACGTCGAGGTCTTGGGCAGGACCGTGTCGAGGTCGTGGCTGACGGCCGCGCCCCAGGCCTTCTCGCCCGCGGCGGCAGCAGCGTGGGCGGGCCGACGATCGTGACCTCGCGCGCCCATCGTGACCAGCCCCTGCACGAGGCTCCGCGCCACCCGGCGAGTGGAACACGTCGCCGCACGACCGCGACGCGCAGCCCCTCGAGCGGCCGAAGCGCTCGCGGATCGTGAACAGGTCCAGCAGCGCCTGCGTCGGGTGCTGGTGCCAGCCGTCGCCGGCGTTGAGCACCTTGGCGTCGACCCACTGCGTGAGCTGCTGCGGGGCGCCCGAGGCGGTGTGGCGCACGACGATCGCGTCGACGCCCATCGCCTGCAGCGTCAGCGCGGTGTCCTTCAGGCCTCGCCCTTCGACACGCGCGAGCCCTTGGCCGAGAAGTTGATGACGTCCGCGGAGAGGCGCTTCGCGGCGATCTCGAAGCTGATCCGCGTCCGCGTCGAGTCCTCGAAGAACAGGTTGCAGACCGTGCGGCCGCGCAGCACCGGCACCTTCTTCATGGGCCGCAGCGCGATGTCCTTGAACCCCTCGGCGGTGTCGAGGATCGCGGTGATCCGCGGCCTCGTCCAGGTCCTCCATCGACAGCAGGTCGCCGAGCATCAGGCCGCCCCCTCCGTCGCCAGCGGTGCCGGTTCGACCAGCACGACCTCGTCCACGCCGTCCACCTCCCGCAGGTGCACCTTCACCTGCTGCCCGCGACTGGTGGGCACGTTCTTGCCGACGAAGTCGGCGCGGACCGGCAGCTCGCGGTGGCCGCGGTCGACCAGCACCGCCAGCTGCATCGCCGCGCGGCCGCCCGTAGTCCATGACCGCGTCCATCGCCGCCCGGATCGTGCGGCCGGTGTAGAGCACGTCGTCGACCAGCACCACGATGCGGTCGTCGACGTCGGGCAGACTGTCTGGCGCCAGCGGCAGGGGCCCGGTGCGCGCGTAGTCGTCGCGGTAGAGCGTCATGTCGAGCGCCCCCACGGGCACCACCGCGCCCTCGAACTCCAGCAGGTGCGCCGCGAGCCGGTGCGCCAGCGGCACCCCCCGCGTCTGGATGCCGGCGAGCACCAGGCCCCCGACCCCGTGCTCCTTCTCCGCGATCTCGTGCGCCAACCGCTTGAGCGTGCGCGCGACTGTCTCAGCGTCGAGCAGGCTTGCCAACCTCGTGCTCCTTCCCGGCCTCACGGGGCCGGTCCTTAAAGGGGCGGGGAAGTCCTGGCGCCGGACGGTAGCACGCGTCCGCGCGTCACCCCACGAGGATGCTCTGCACCTCCGCGCGCACGTCGGGCGCGATCGCCGAGCCGCCGCCGTACACGTGCGCCGCGGTGATCGACGCGGTCCCCGCGAGCACGGCACGTGTCGGCTCCGGCAGGCTGTCCGGCGCGGTCAGCAGGAGCGGCACGCCGAGCCGCCCGCTGTAGGCGCCGCCCGCCAGCGCGTCCGGGAATGCCACCCCGCTCGCGAAACCGACCGCGGCCGGCGCCGGGACGAGCCGCGTGGCGAGCTCCGCCGCGGTCGCGTACGGGTCGGCGGTGCCGGCCGGGTCTGCGGCGGGGTGGGCCGCGATGGCCGCCGCACCGACCGCGAGCTGCGGCGTGCCCGCACGCTGGTCGAGCCAGGCCCGCGTCGCGGCGTGCGCGGTGGACCCCGAGGTGAGCAGCAGCACGCCAGCCACGACCCGCGCGTCGGCACCGGCCACAAGCGCCGCCGGGAACGTGCCACCGTCGGCGAGCAGCACCGTCTCCGCCACACCAGCCGCGACCTCGACGGCGTCGGCGATCGCGACCGCGGTCTCGAAGCGGGTCGCGCCGGCGTGGCGGTCGGGCGTGAACCCGAGGTCGCCGACCGCGGCCTCCACCGTCGCGCCGAGCGCCGCCGCCCCACCGAGCAGGTGCACCGTCGCACCCGGTGCCAGCACCCGTTGCAGCTCGGCGGCGGTGTCGGGGGTCAGCTCGCCGGTGTGCGACAGCAGCAGCGGCCCGTCGACCACCACCGCCAGCGCCGCACCGGAGAGCGCGTCCGCGAAGTCGTTCTCGCGCGCCAGCACGGCCGCCGACGCGCTGCGGGCGGCCGGGAAGCTGTCGGCGCTCACCGCGACCGCGGTCTGGATGCGGCCCGCGCCGGCGTGCACGGACACCGCGCTGGGCGTCCCGCCCTCGCCGCTGCGCGAGGCCTCCGCGGTGCCGCCGTAGGCGCCGAGGTTGACCCGGCCGCCGTTGGGGTCGGTCTCCTCGCCGACGGGGTCGGCCGGGTCGCCCGCGTCGACGCCAGCGCTGGTGTCCGCGTCCAGGACGAAGGTGCCGGTCGCGGGATCGAAGCGGCCCGCGGTGGAGCGCAGGTGGTAGTCGCCGCCGCCCGCGAACGCGGGGTCGCCGGTGATGTTGCCCGTGCCCGGCAGGGCCTCGTCGGCGAGCGTGTGCGTGGCGCTCGCGCTGCTGCCCTCGCCGGCCTCCAGGAGCGCGGGACCGCCGTTGTCCGCGATGATGCTGTTGCGGACGGTGGCGCGGCTCCCGACGTTCTCGACCGCGATCCCGAAGGCGCAGTCGTTGTCGGCGATCGTCGCGTTGACCACCACCACGACCGAGCCGGTCGTCCCGCTGTCGTCGGCCGCGTCCACGAGGAGCGCGCCGCGCGGGTCGGTCGGCGAGCAGCTGTTGCCGACGATCAGCTCGTTGGTCATCGAGCCGTCGGCGCCCTCGTCGACGAACGCGCCGGCACCCGCGCTCTCCGCGAAGTTGCCGCGGTAGGTGTTGTTCCGCGTGGCGAACGTCGTCCCCTCCGGGACGATGATCATGCCGCCGCCCCAGCCGTACCCGGGCGTCACGCCGACGGTGTTGCCCTCGAAGAGGTTGTCCTCGATGACCAGCTCGCCGGCGAAGAAGGCCCCGCCGCCGTGGTCGCCGGCGTTCGCGTTGTTGTTGCGCACCACGTTGCCGGCGAAGCGGACCTGCCCCGCCGCGATGACGCCAGCGCCGTTGCCGCCCAGGTTGCCCTCGATCACGTTGCCGACGATCTCGCCGTCACCTTCGAGCGAGAGCCCGCCGCCGTTGCTGTCACGTTCGGCGGTGAGGACGTTGTCGAAGATCCGGTTGGAGGCGATGACCAGGCCCGTGCCCCTCGCCGCGTAGATCCCGCCGCCGTCGCAGGTGGGGGTGCCCTCGAAGCACATGCCCGTCCCGCCGGTGATCGAGAGGCCCTCGACCTCGACGTCCTCGACGTCCTCCATGACGATCGTCGGCGCGCCACCCTGCCCGACCACGGTGGTGACCGCGTCGGCCGGCCGGCTGGCGAAGTCCTCGGCGAAACCGCCGCGGAGCCGGGTCCCCGAGGTCAGCACGAGGTTCTCGGCGTACTCCCCCGCCGCGACCTGGATCACCCCCCCGCCGGCCGTGTCGACCGCCGCCTGGATCGACTCGCCCGCCGCCACGCAGCGCACGCCGCCGCCGTCGCACGCCTGCGGCGGGGCCAACGGCTGGAAGCCGGTCCCCTGTCGCGTCAAGGACACGGCACTCCCGGCCTCGGATGGCGTGCCCCCGGACTCCACCGGCGACACGGACCCGACCGACTCGGGCGAAGCCCCGACGGCCACCGGGTCGCCGCTTGCGCACGCCGAGATGGCGGCCAGCGCCACGAGCAGGACGAGCCTCCTCACGCCAGGGCCGCCTGGGCCAGCAGCTCGTCGCACACCGCCGCGGACCCGCCGAGCGTGAGGACCTGCCCGGGGTCGAGGCGCCCGATCTCCGCCGCGACCACCGCCGGCAGCTCGCCGCACTGCGGGACCAGCAGGACGGGGCCGTCGGTCAGCGTGCCGCCGGCGACCGCGTCGACGAACGTCGCCGCGTTGGCGAGGTACGCCACCGCCGCCCCGTCCGGGAACGCGCGTTGGCTGATCGCCACCGCGGTCGCGATGCGGTCCGCGCCCGACACGCGGCCGGTGGGGCGACCCTCGCCGGGCGGCGGCGGCGGCCCACCGGCCGGCGCGGCCTGCCCGGTCTCGGGGTCGACGATCAGGCTGGTGGCGTCGACGGCCTCCCACGAGCTTCCGAGGAGCTCGCCCAGCGAGTGCAGGTCGTCGTCGTCCCAACGCGCGTCGGGGACCCCGGAGATGAACCAGGGCTGGCCGTTGTCCGCGACGATCGCGCCGTAGGTCTGCAGCGCCTCCGCGACGACCCGGGCCTGGTGCCCGAGTGCTGACAGGTCCGCATCGGCGCGCAACCGCAGCCGCAGCCCCATCGGCGGCAGCGACGGGTCCTCGGCCGCCCCGGCCTCGTGCCGCGCCGGCCAGACGTAGGACTCGTCGGAGGTCGGGACCGTGATGCGGATCACGTGCTCGATCGCGCCGGCGGCCACCTCGTCGAAGCGCACCAGCCCCGGCAGGATCGGCAGCCCGGCCGCGTCCGCGGAGGTCCAGGTGTCGGGGCGGAGGGCGTTGGAGCGCAGGTCGAACCTCGCGCCCGCGTCCGCCGACCACGACCCGTCGCCCTCCGGGAACGCGTTGAAGAGCTCGTACAGGAGGCAGGCGTCGCCGTCCACCAACAGGACGTGGCGGTCGCCGTCGGAGTCGGTACCGCCCTCGATCGGGGCGTCCGGCGGGATGGGGTACGGGCCGGGGTCCGACTCCTCCACATAGGTGAAGCTGACGTCGACCGGTGTCTGGTCTCCACCGACGACGGCGTAGGGGATGCCGATGGGACCGTCCTCGACGCTGGCCCCGAAGTCGGGGTGGAGCTCCTCCTCGAGGCCGATCGCGGCGACGTAGTCGCCGGACCGCGGGTGGACGGGCAGCTGGTCGGCGCGCGAGTACCAGTAGCTGTCGGCCGGCATGAGCGGGCAGCCGGGGGCCTCCGGGAGGGAGCCGCCCTGCAGCGCGGTCACCTCCGGCGGAGCCGCGCAGGCGCTGCCCAGGGACAGGACTCCAGCCAGGAGGACCATCAACGAGGTCAGTGGGGTCCGCGTGCGCATGTGCCCTCCACCAGAGTCGCTGGTCCCGTCGCCCCCGCTACCGCCGTGCACCCTACAGAGATGGACTTCCAGCTGCGGACGCCGGCCGGCACCTTGATCACGCTCATGGATGGCGAGGGGGCCCCTGGCGGCGGCGATGTGCTGTTCGACGACGAGGCGAGGCTCCTCGCCGAGGACGTCAACCTCACCACCCCGGGGCCGTGGCTGCGGCCGGAGCAGCCCCTGAACGCCCTCGACGGCTTCGAGGCCAGCGGGACCTGGGAGCTGGTCGTCACCGACGGGGCCCCCCAGGACACCGGGACCCTCCTGGGCTGGTCGCTGCGCTTGCACCTCAGGACTTCGACGTCGTCGTGGGGTTGGAGCACAACGGCACATCGTTCGTCCTGTGGGACTCCAACACGCAGGAGCGCCGCGGCGCGTGGCTGCGCTTCGACGACGAGGCGGCGTTCCCCGCGTCCACTGTCGGCTCCGACAACGATCCCCACGACCCGTGGCCGGTCGGCTTCGCGCTCGTCACTCCTGATCCGCCTGTTCGGGGCCGGCCGGGTGCAGACCGCGGTGGCGGTGTCCCAGGAGAGCTTCGTCGACCCCGGCACGGCCACCGTGGCGGTGCTGGCCACGGAGGGCAACTTCGCCGACGCCCTCGCCGGCACCCCTCTGGCGGTGGTGGCCAACGGGCCGCTGCTGCTCACCCCCGCAGGCCAGCTCGCAACGTCGCCAACCAGGCCTACCCGGCAGCGCCGTCGCTCAGCTCCGAAGCGCCGCCCGCGCTGATGTCGGCAGAGGTCGCCGTGGAGCTGGACAACCTCACCGGCGCCCCCGCCCAGACCGTCGGCATCGCCAACCTCGTGACGTTCCCCGACGGGCTCACCGGCGGCGCCAACATCGCCGCCCAGGGCGGGCCGCTGCTGCTCACCGACCAGCAGACACTGTCCCCAGAGGTGGCCAGCTACCTGACCAGCAACGCCGCCGCCATCGGGCTGGCCTACCTGTACGGCGGCGACGCCGCCATCGCCCCCGCCGTCCGCGACGCCGTCACCACCGCCATCAGCACCCCACCACCCCGGTAGACCTCGCCGCGCTGCTGTCAGCTCTCCTCGGCTTCGGGGGCGGCAGCGCGGGCGATCGCGGCGAGGACGCCGTTGACGAACCGGGGGGAGTCGTCGGTCGACAACGACTTGGCGAGCTCGATGGCCTCGTCCATGGCGACTGCGGGCGGGACGTCGGGGCGGTGGAGGAGCTCGTAGGCGCCGAGGCGCAGCAGGTTGCGGTCGATCACCGGCATGCGCTTGATGGTCCAACCGTGGGCGTGCTCGGCGATGGCGGCGTCGAGCGCGTCGCGGTGCTCGGCGACGCCGGCGACCAGCTCGGCGGCGAAGGCGTCAGGGGCGACGCGGCGGGCCTGGTGCGCCGCCAGGACGACCGCGATCGGCTTGTCCAGCAGGTCGGCCTCGTAGAGGACGTCGAGGGCCTGCTTGCGCGCGGTGTGGCGGCGGGCGGGCCGCGGCGCCCGCTCCTCCCCCACCTACGCGCGCGAGATGTAGGTGCCGGCGCGGGTGTCGACCTTGATGCGCTCGCCGATGTTGATGAACAGCGGCACCGCCACGGTCGCGCCGGTCTCCAGCGTCGCGGGCTTGGTCGCGCCCGAGACGCGGTCGCCCTGCACGCCGGGCTCGGTCTGCGTGACCTCCAGCTCCACCGACGTCGGCATGTTGACGTCGACGACCTCGTCGCCGTGGAAGACCAGCTCGATCACGTCGGACTCGGTCAGCCACTTCGTGGCGTCGCCGAGGCGAGCTCATGTCGACGTGGGCCTGCTCGTAGGACTCCATGTCCATGAAGATCAGGTGGCCGCCCTCGCGGTAGAGGTACTGCAGCGGGCGCTTGGAGAGGATCGCCTGCTCCAGCTCCTCGCCGCCGCGGAAGGTGCGATCGACGGTCTTGCCGTTCTGCACGCCCTTCAGCGTCGTGCGCACGAACGCGCCGCCCTTGCCGGGCTTGACGTGCTGGAAGTAGTCGACGCGCCACAGCTCGCCGTCGATCCGCAGCGTCATGCCGTTCTTGAGGTTGTTCGTCGAGACCATGTCAGAGCACGACCAGTTCCGTGGGGGCAGGGGTGAGGCATTGGGCGCCGTCGGGGGTCACCAGCAGCGTGTCCTCGATGCGGACCCCGCCGGTGCCGGGCACGTAGGCCCCGGGCTCGACGGTGACGGTCGCGCCGGCGGGCAGTCTAGCAGTGGCCCCTGCGCGCAGGACCGGGGACTCGTGGATCTCCAGCCCCAGCGCGTGGCCCGTGGGGTGCAGGAAGGCGTCGCCCAGACCGTCGGCCGTCAGCGCCTCGCGACAGGCCGCGTCGACGTCCCCGGCTGCGACCCCGGCACGCAGCGCCGCCACGCCGGCCCGCTGCGCGCGGTGGACCGCGTCGTGGAGCCGGCGCCCTTCTCCACCGGGGTCGCCGAGCGCGACCGTGCGGGTCATGTCGGCGCAGTACCCCGCCACCCGCGCGCCGAAGTCGAGGACGACGAGGTCACCCCGCGCGAGGGCGTACCCGGACGGCTCGTGGTGCGGATGCGAGCCGTTGGGGCCGGCCGCCACGATCGCCTCGAACGCCGGCCCGTCGCCGCCGAGCTCGACGAGCTCGCGCTCCAGCCGCTGGGCCACGGCGCGCTCGGTCAGCCCGGGCGCGAGCCAGCCGCACAACGCCGTGAACGCCGCGGCGGTGACCGCGCAGGCCCGACGCATCACCGCCTGCTCACTGGGGTCCTTCACGACGCGCAGCGCGGCGACGAGCTCGGTCACCGGCACCAGCCGGTCGGCGCCCAGCAGGTCGGCCAGCTCGCGCGCCGCGGCCCAGGTCACCCGGTCGGCCTCGACCGCGAGCGTCGCCGGGGCGTGCTCGGCGACCCAGGCCAGCCCACGGGTCTCGACGACCGTGCAGCGCGTCGTCGAGCGCCCTGGCCTGCTCGGCGTAGCGCCCGTCCGCGGCGAGCCAGGCGCCGCCGGGCGTCACCAGCAGCGACCCCGCGGACGCGACCAGCCCCGTCAGCCAGCGCACGTTCACCGGGTCGGCGACCAGCAGGCCGTCTGCGCCCGCCGCCTGCGCGGCCGCCAGCGCGGCGGCCCGGCGCGTCGCGCTCACGCCTTGGTCGCCAGCAGCTGCAGGGCCGCCTGCACGGCCAGGCGGTAGCCGAACGCCCCGGCGCCGGTGATGGTCACGTCCACCACCGCGCTCACCACGGAGTGGTGGCGGAACGCCTCGCGGGCGGCGGTCTGCGACAGGTGCACCTCGACCTTGGGCACCGCCAGCATCGCCAGGGCGTCGCGCAGCGCGTAGCTGTAGTGCGACAGCGCCCCCGGGTTGATCACGACCGCGGTCGTCCCGTCGTCGCGGGCGGCGTGCAGGCGTGCCAGCAGCGCGGACTCCGCGTCGGACTGGAAGGCCTCGAGTCCGGCCTCGCCCGCCGCCTCGCGCGCACCGGCAACCACATCCTCGAGCGTCGCCGACCCGTAGACCGTGGGGTCGCGACTGCCCAGCTGCGCGAGGTTCGGCCCGTTCACGAGCAGTATCAAGCCCCAAACACCTCCGCCGTCCTACGCCAGGGAGCGCAACGTCTCGTCGACGACCCGGCGGTCGGTGGCCTCCACCACCGCGCAGTCGCCGGGCGTCCGGCACAGCACGAAGCGCACGGTGCCACGTGCCTTCTTGTCGCGCGCCATGACCTCCCACACCGCCGCGGGGTCCAGGCGCAGGCCACCGGTGGGCAGCCGCAGCGCAGCCAGCGCCGCCACGGTGCGGTCCGCCAGGCCGTGCTCGGAGAACCCCGTGCGCTCAGCAAGCCGCGCGGCGAACACCATCCCCAGCGCCACCGCCTCACCGTGGCGGTAGGTCCCGTAGCCCGTGAGCACCTCGATCGCGTGGCCGACGGTGTGCCCGTAGTTCAGCAGCGCGCGGTCCCCGGTCTCGCGCTCGTCCGCGGAGACGTAGCGGGCCTTGACCGCGACGCAGCGGGCGACGAGGTCGGTGAGCAGTGCCGGGTCGCCGGCGACCGCGTCGGCCGGCCGCGCCTCCAGCAGCTCCAGGACCGCCGGGTCGGCGATGAAGCCGTACTTGAGGACCTCGCCCAGCCCGCCGACGCGCTCCCGCGACGGGAGCGTGGCCAGGGTCTCGGTGTCGGCGATCACCGCGATCGGCTGGTGGAACGCACCGACGAGGTTCTTGCCCTCCGGCAGGTTGACCCCGGTCTTGCCGCCGATCGCAGCGTCGACCTGCGCGAGCAGCGTGGTCGGCAGCTGCAGCAGTGCGACGCCGCGGTTCCAGGTGGCGGCCGCGAAGCCCGCGAGGTCGCCCACCACGCCCCCGCCGAGCGCCACCACGAGGTCGTCGCGTCCGAGCGGCAGCGCCGCGAACCGGTGGTAGAGGGTCTCCAGTGTGGCGATGCTCTTGGCGTCCTCGCCGTCGGGGACGCTGACCTCGTGGACCTCCAGCTCCGCGGCCACCAGGGCATCGATCACCCGGTCCCCGTGCGTCGCCAGCACCGGCGCCTGCGTGACCACCACGGCCCGCCGGGCGTGCTGCGGGATGCGCACCAGCGCCGCGAGCTGGTCGAGCAGCCCAGGCCCGACGCAGATCTCGTAGGAGCGTTCACCGAGGCCGAGGGAGACACGTGCCAGCGTCAAGAGTCCAGCTCCTCGCGGGTCAGCAGGCCCGGCACGGTCCGCGCCCAGCTCAGCACGGTGTCGGCGACCTGCGCCGCGGTGAGGCCGTCGGTCGCGATGCGCACCACCGCCGCGGCGCGATAGGCGTCCTCGCGCTGAGCCGACAGCTGCTCCAGACGGCCCGCCAGCGCGGTCCCGCTGGCACCCTCGAGCAACGGGCGCGTGACGACGGCCTCCGGCGGCAGGCGGTCGGCCAGCTCCCAGCCCGAGGCATCCAGCCACACGAGGTCGCCGGTCCCCCGCAGCGAGGTGACATTGAACGGGTCGAGCACAGCCCCACCGCCGACCGCCACGACCTGGCCCCGTATGGCAGCCACCTCACGCACGGCCTCGGACTCGACGCGGCGGAACGCGCGCTCGCCCTGCGCGCGGATGGCCTCGTCCACGGGCATCCCCATGCGCTGGGCCACCAGCGCGTCGGTGTCGGCCAGCAGCCGCCCCAGGCGCTGGGCGAGCATGGCACCGACCGTGGTCTTGCCCGCCCCCATCATCCCCACGAGGACGAGGTTGCGGCCGGGTGTCAGGAGGCTGCTCACCCGTGCGGTCAGCCCGCCGCGCGGTGGTCGGCGGTGCTCACCTGCGCCGCGTCGCCGGCGGTGGCGCGGGGGCGGGGCGGTGCACCGTCTCGAGGTAGCCGTCGAGGTTGCGCCGCACCTCGGCCAGCGTGTCGCCGCCGGTCTTCTCCAGCAGCGCGTCGGCGAGGACCAGCGCGACCACGGCCTCGCAGACGACGCCCGCGCGCGGCACGGCGCAGGCGTCGGAGCGCTGCGTGATGGCCTCGGCCGGCAGGCCCGTGGTGGTGTCGATCGTCGCCAGCGGCTGCGTCAGCGACGACAGCGGTTTCATCGCCGCCCGCAGCCACAGCGGCTGGCCCGTGCTCATCCCGCCCTCGAGCCCGCCCGCGCGCGCGGTGGCACGCTCCAGCCCCGGCAGGATCTCGTCGTGGGCACGGCTGCCGGGCGCTGCCGCGGTCGTGAAACCGCCGCCGACCTCGACCCCCTTGAACGCCTGGATCCCCATGAGGGCCGCGGCGAGACGCGTGTCGAGCCGCCGGTCCCAGTGCACGTGGCTGCCCAGGCCGGGCGGCACGCCGTAGACGAGGACCTCCACGATCCCGCCGAGCGTGTCGCGGGCCGCCTTGGCGTCGTCGATCCGCGCCTGCATCGCGGCGCTGGTGGCGGCGTGGAACGTCCGCACCGGGTCAGCGTCGACCGCGTCGAGGTCGTCCGGCCCAGGAGCCGGCGCGCCGTCGGGCACGGCCACCCCGCCGATCGCGACGACATGTGACACCACGGTGATCCCGACCTGCGCGAGCAGCGCCTTGGCGAACGCGGCCAGCGCCACCCGGGTGGCGGTCTCGCGCGCGCTGGCGCGCTCCAGCACGTTGCGCGCGTCGTCGAGGTCGTACTTCTGCATCCCGGCCAGGTCGGCGTGGCCCGGGCGCGGGCGCGTGAGCGGTGTGCCACGCCCGCTGGCCGCGACCGCGGCGGGGTCGTCGGGAGCGTCCACCGCCATCGCGGTCGTCCACTTGGGCCACTCGGAGTTGTGGATGACCAGCCCGATGGGGCTGCCGATCGTGAGGCCGTGGCGCAGGCCCCCGAGGACCTCGAGGCGGTCCTCCTCGAAGTCCATCCGCGGCGAGCGCCCGTACCCCATCCGCCGGCGCGCCAGCTCGTGCTCCACGGCCGCGGTCGCGATCGGCACGCCGGCCGGCAGGCCCTCGAGGATGCCGACGAGGGCCGGCCCATGGGACTCGCCAGCCGTCAGGTAGCGCAGCACCATCGCGGCGAACGGTACTCGCGAACGGGTGCGCCTCAGCCCTGGGCGCTCTGGGGGCGGGTCTCCGAGGCGGTCAGGAACCTGCCGAGGTCGATACCGCGGATCCGGTAGTTCTTGCCCACCCTGATCGCGGCGAGGTCCCCGGCTTTGATCAGCCGGTAGACCGTCATGTTCGACACCCTCATGTGCTCGGCCACCTCGGCCACCGTCCAGAGACGGTCGTCGTCGATCGAAGCCATCCGGTCCTTCTCCTGCCGGCCTCGAGCCGGCACCCCTCGTCCTCCCGATCGCGGCGGAGGCCCGACGCGAGCACCGCTCTCTCTGCCAGAAGAGGCGACACTCGCAACATCCTGAACACCAGCATCAGCGCTGGTCAAGAGCAACTTCGGCAACAACAGCGTGCAGAAGTCACAACCACAGCAACGTGATTGAAGGTCGACCCCGGTGCGCTCGGGCTACTACGTCGAGGTCTCAGCCAGCGCGGTCTCGCGCATCACGTCCGTCGGCGCCTTGACCCCCGTCCAGCGCTCGAACGCCAGTGCCGCCTGGCCGACGAGCATCGCGAGGCCGTCGATCGCCCCCGCGCCACGCCGGCGGGCGGCCTCCAGGAACGGCGTGTCGCGCCCGTAGGTGAGATCCAAGGCCACCTGGCCCTCGCCGAGGTGCAGCCACGGGTCGGGCAGGGCTTCGCCGCGCCAGCCCAGCGGCGTGGCGTTGATCACGATCTTTGGCGGCGCGGCCGCTCCGCCGCCGTACGCGGCCGCCTGCGGCGCACCGGCGCGCAGAGCCAGCTCCACGACGTCGGCGGACGCGCCGGGGCGGCGGGCGTGCACGCTCACGGCCGCGCCCAGCCGGCCCAGCGCCACAGCGGCAGCCCGTGCCGCGCCACCGGCGCCGACGATCACGGCCCGATCGCCGGCGCGGACGCCCGCGTCCTCGCGCAGCACGGCCCGCAGGGCAACGGCGTCGGTGTTGTCGGCGTGCACGCGCCGGCCGCCCTCCAGCCACAGCGTGTTGGCCGCGCCCACCAGCCGCGCCTCCGGGGTCGCGACGTCGGCCGCGCTCAGCGCGTCGCGCTTGTGCGGCACGGTCACGTTGGCCCCCAGGGCGCCCAGCGCCGCCAGCCCGCGCACCGCGTCCGCGACGCGGCCCGGCGGGACGTCGCACGCGACGTAGACCGCGTCGACCCCCGCGGCCGCGAACGCCGCGTTGTGGATCTTCGGCGACAGGCTGTGCGTCACCGGGTGCCCCAGCAGGATCACGAGACGCGTCGCGGCGGAGGTCACGCCGCGACCGTACCGCCGCACCCTCCCCACAGCCGCGAGCCTCAGACGTGCGCCCTCCGGGGCGCGAAGCGCCGCTCAGCCGCCGCGGATCTCGGAGATCGCCTGCTGGTGCTCCTCGAACGTGCGGCTGAAGCGGTGGCGCCCCGTCGCGGGGTCCTCGACCACGTAGTAGAAGAAGTCGTGGGTCTCGGGGTGGGCGGCGGCGTCGATGGCCGCCTGGCCGGATGCGGAGATCGGGGTCGGAGGAAGGCCCGGGTTGGCGTAGGTGCTCCAGGGCGAGGGGCGGTCGTAGTCGGCGGTCGTCAGCGCGGTCGGGACCTCGCCGGTCTCGATGCCGATCGCGTAGACGACGGTCGCGTCGATCTGCAGGGCCTGGCCGATCCCGAGGCGGTTGTGGATCACACCGGAGATCGTCGGCCGCTCCGTGGCCAACCGCGCTTCGCGCTCGATCAACGAGGCCATGACGAGCACCTGGTAGGGGTCGAGCTCGCTGCGGGCGGCCGCTCCGACCTCGGTCATGACGCGGTCGGTCTCGGCGACCAGGCGGGTCAGCACCTCCTCGGGCCGCGCGTCCTGGCGAAACTCGTAGGTGTTGGGGAAGAGCATGCCCTCGAAGGCCTCGGCGCCCTCCGGCAGGTCGCGCTGGGGGACCCAGGCCGGCAGGGCCACGACAGCCAGGGCGGCCCGCAGCTGCTCGACGCTGAAGGGGCTGCCCTCGGCGTCGGCGATCGCCTGCAGGGTCTGCGGCACGGTCAGCCCCTCCGGGATCGTGACCCGGAAGACCGGCACCGGCGGCGGCGCGGCCGTGAGGATGTCGAGGATCGCCGCGGTCGAGCTGCCCGGCACGAGCTCATAGGTGCCCGCGCGGATCTGATCGTGGCGGCCGTCGGTCACCGCTCCGGCCGTGAAGCCCAGCGCCGTCCCGACGATGCCCTGCTCCGCCAGGATCGCCGCGACCTCCTGGACGCCGGACCCCTCGGGGATCGTGACCGTCACCGGCGCCCCGCCCTCGCCGATCCCGCCCCCGCCTGGTCCGAGGAACACCGAGTACGCGACCGCCCCGGCGCCGACGGCCAGCAGGAGGATGAGGGCGAAGATCTTCGAGGACGTGGACACGGTGCTGGTCGTGGATCCTTATGCGGGACGGGGTTGGGCGTCGAGCCAGCCCTGCAGCAGGAGGGCTGCGGCGACCGCGTCCCGCGTGCCTGCCGCCCGCTGCTGCTGACTGGCAGATTTCGTGCGGCGCCGGGCGGGCGCAAGCGTCCGATCGGCCTGGACGCTGGTGAGGCGTTCGTCGGCGAGGTGCACCTCGACGCCTGCGGCCTCGAGCGCCGCGGCCAGCGTACGTGCGTCTGTGGTGGACGGCGTGTCGCGACCGGAGAGCCCGAGCGGCAGGCCGACCACCACGGCGGTGCAGCCCTCGTCGCGCGCCACCTCGGCGAGCCGTGCGACCAGGTCGTCCCCGGCCGGCACGGCCCTCAACGGCACGGCGACGCGGCGCTCCGGGTCGCTCTTGGCCAACCCGACGCGCACGCTGCCCGGGTCGACGCCCAGGACCGCACCGAGGGCGTTCAAGCCTGCAGCTTGTCCTCGCCCAGGGCATCGCGCGCAAACCTGCGAGACGCCTCAACCGCTTCGTGGATGCGAGCTCCCGTCACGGCCGCCGGCCTGGGCCACGTCGCCCTTGCCGCCCCCGCCGCCGCCGACCAGGCGCGCGCCGGGCTGCAGGACGTCCCGGGCGGGGACGCGCTCGACCAGGTCGGGCGTCACCGCGGCGACCAGCAGCGCCTTGCCGTCGGGGGTGCGCGACCCGACCACGGCCACCCCCGTGCCGAGGCGGTTGCGCACGTCCAGCGCCAGCGTGCGCAGCCCCTCGGTGTCGGCGCCGTCGATCACCCCGGCCGCGACGGCGCCGCCCGCCAGGCGTTCCGCGCTGTCGACGCAGCTCCCGGGCGCGCGCCAGCACGGCGTCGGTGCGGGCGCGCTCGAGGGCCTTCTCGGCCTGGCGCAGCTTGTCCAGCAGCTCGGCGACGCGCTGCGGCGCCTCGTCGGTCGGGACCTTCAGGAGGCGCGCGACCGCGTCGGCGACCAGCCGCTCCTTGGACAGGTACGTGAACGCCTCCGGACCGGTGATCGCCTCGATGCGGCGCAGGTTCGCCGCGATCGAGCCCTCCGACAGCATCGTGAAGAGCCCCACCTCGCCGGTGTGACCGACATGCGTGCCGCCGCACAGCTCCTGCGAGAAGTCGCCGATGCGCACGACCCGCACCGTGTCGCCGTACTTCTCGCCGAAGAGCGCGGTCGCGCCGATGTTGCGGGCCTCCTCCTGGCTGGTCGACCAGCACGTCGACGCCGGCGTCCTCGGCGATGCGGGCGTTGACCTTGGCCTCCAGCTCGGCGAGCTGGTCGGGCGAGACCGCCTCGAAGTGCGGGAAGTCGAAGCGGAAGCGGCCCTGCGTCGATCGCGGAGCCGGCCTGCGCGGCGTGGTCGCCGAGCAGCTCCTTGAGCGTGGCGTGGAGGATGTGGGTGGCGGTGTGGCCCCGCGGTGATGGAGCGCCGCCGCGCCAGGTCGACCTGCGCCGCCGCGTCCTCGCCGACGCGCAGCTCGCCGGCCTCGACGACGGCCGCGGTGCACGATCAGGCCCTGCAGCGGGGAGGTCGTGTCGGCCACCGCGCACGCGGCCGCCGTCCGTGGCGATCGTCCCGTGGTCCCCCAGCTGACCGCCGCCCTCGGCGTAGAACGGCGTCGCGGCGAGGACGACCTCGACCTGCTCGCCCTCCTCGGCGACCTCGATGGGCAGGCCGTCGCGCAGGATGCGCCAGCACGGGCGCAGCGTCGTGGGTGTCGGTGTAGCCGATGAACTGCGTGCGGCCGGCGCGGCCCAGCGCCTTGTAGGCGTCGGTGGCGGCGGCAGCGGCGCGGCGGCCTTGGTGTTGGCCCGGGCGCGGGCGCGCTGCTGCTCCATGTGCGCCGCGAAGGCGTCGCGGTCGAGCTCCAGCCCCTCCTCCTGCGCGATCTCCACGGTCAGGTCGATCGGGAAGCCGAAGGTGTCGTGCAGGTTGAACGCGTCCTTGGCGTCGGCAGCTGCCGTCGCACCGATGTCCTTGGCGCGGCGACGGCGCCCTCGACAGCAGCGTCATGCCGTTGCGCAGCGTGCGGTAGAACGCCTCCTCCTCGGGGTCGCGATGCGCGTGATCAGCTCCGCCTGCTGGCGCAGCTCCGGCCAGGCGTCGCCCAGCGTGGCGCATGACCTCGCCGATCATCTCGCCTCATGATCGGCTGGTCGCTGACCCGAGCAGCCGCGCGTGGCGCACCGCCCGCCGCAGCAGCCGGCGCAGCACGTAGCCGCGGGCCTCGTTGCTGACGGCAGCACGCCGTCGGCGATGAGCATCGAGGACGATGCGCGCGTGCTCGGCGATCACGCGCAGGCTGACGTCGCGGTCGCGTCCGCGCCGTAGCGCACGCCGGTGAGCTCGACCGCGCGTGTCGAGCATCGGCCGCATGACGTCGGTCTCGAAGACGTTCGGCACGTCCTGCAGCAGCACCGCCATGCGCTCCAAGCCCATGCCGGTGTCGACGTTCTGCTGCGGCAGCGTCGCCGAGCCTCGCTGTTGGAGCCCGGGCTGCCGTCCGCGGTCTCGAACTGCATGAACACGAGGTTCCAGAACTCCAGGTAGCGGCTACTCGTCCACGGCGGGGCCGCCCTCGGCGCCGTGCTCGGGGCCGCGGTCGAGTACAGCTCGCTGCACGGGCCGCAGGGACCCGGCCTGCCGGTGGACCAGAAGTTGTCCGGCCGCGCCGCGGCGCACGAGGCGCGACGGCGGGCAGGTCGCTCTCCGCCAGCCACAGCTGCTCGGCCTCGTCGTCGTCGAGATAGATCGTCGCCCAGATGCGCTCGGGCGGGAAGCCGAAGCCGCCCTCGCCGACCGGGCGTGGTCGCCAGCTCCCAGGCCCAGCGGATCGCCTCGCGCTTGAAGTAGTCGCCGAAGCTGAAGTTGCCGAGCATCTCGAAGAACGTGAGGTGGCGCGTGGTGTGGCCCGACGTTCTCGATGTCGTTGGTCCGGGCGACCTTCTGCACGCGTGACCGCGCGCGGGTGGTCCGGCACTGGCCTCACCCCGGAAGTACGGCTCGAACTGCACCATGCCGGCCACGGTCAGCAGCAGCGTCGGGTCGTTGGGGATCAGCGACGACGAGGGCCAGACCCGGTGGTCCCGGGCCCGGAAGAACTCGACGAACGTCCGCCGGATGTCCTGCGCGCGCATGGGCTCCCTAGCCTGCCGGGGCGAAGCGCTCGCGCAGCTCGGCCTCGCGGGCCGCGATCGCCTGGCGGCCGTCGGCCAGGGCGCTGCTGACGCGCGAGCCGAGGCTGACCACGCCGTCGCCTGCGCGCTGCGCCAGGTGCTGGGGCGTGAGGGAGCGCTGCACGCGCTCGACCTTGCGCACCATCCACACGCCCAGCGCGATCCCGACGCCCACGCCGACCGCGGTGATGACCGCGCGGCGGATCACGACCCGCTCCCCACCCGCAGGCTGCGGACCGCGGTGCGCGCCCCCGAGGCGTAGGCCATGGCCTTGATCACCGGGCTGGCCACGGCGACCTGCAGCACGTCGCTGATCTTCTCGGCGTTGACCGAGATGTGCTGGACGTTGGCCACGATCGTGTCGACGCGCGCGAGGTTGGTGTTGACGCCCGACACGGTCTCGTTGACGCCCTCCAGCAGGGGGACGGTCTGGTCGGTGACGCGCTCCACCGCGGTCGTGAGCTCGCGCACGGTGCCGATGAGCGTGAGCAGCAGGCTCATCAGCCCCAGCATCCCGGCCCCGAACGCCACGGCGGCCACGATCGCGGCGATGCCCGGCGCCGACACGTCGAGCGTCGCGCCGATGAGCACCAACACCAGCGCGAACCCCAGCGCGAGCGCCACCGACAACGCGACCGTGCGTGAGCTCATTGCAACCTCGTCCTCCCGGCGTGCGGACTCAGCCGGGGAGCCTAACCGCGTCGGTCAGCAGCGGGCACGGCACAGGACCAGGCCCTGCACGTACGCTCGCTATGATGCAGGTCGTACGTACGAAGGAGTCGCCATGGCCGTGACTGCATCGGAGCTGCGGGCGAACATCTACAAGCTGCTCGACGCGGTGCTGGAGACCGGCGAGCCGCTGGAGATCGAGCGCAACGGGCGCCGTCTGCGCGTGGTGCGGGATGAACCCAAGCCGAAGCTTCCGTGGGTCCCGCACCCCGGAATCATCGTCGGAGACCCGGAGGATCTGGTCCACATCGACTGGTCCGAAGAGTGGGACGAGGACAACGCGATCGACCCGAAGTGATCGCCGTCGGCCGGATCACCCCGAGGCCGGACGAGATCCTCACCTACCTGGAGGGCCGACTCGACCTCGCGCACGAGGACCTCAGCGCGGACGTGCTGTTCCGGGCGGCGGTTCCCCTCACCTGGACGCGCGATCCCTTCGACCGCCTGATCTGCGCGCACGCTGCCGTGCTGGGCGTCGACCTGGTGACCAAGGACCGGCACATCCACGACCACTTCGCGGGGGCGGTCTGGTAGCCCGATCGCGGCGCTCAGCGGCCGATGATCGGATCGGTGTCGATCGGGATGGACGGGGAGTACGGCGAGCGCTCACCGGCGACCACGACGAGGGCCCGGTAGCACCAGTCGGGAAAGTCCTCGGGGAAGTTCGGGACGTTCATCTCCGTGAACTCGAAGACGTCCGTGGTCGTCCGGTTCCTGGTCTTCGGAGGCGCGGAACGTCCCGACGGCGACGACCGGGCCGTTGCCCGCGATCCCCGGACCCTCCGCGCAGCTGGTCTCGGCCGGGTCGAAGCGCTCCAGCACGATCTCGTCCGCGGCGCCGAACGCGCTCAGCTGCGGGGTGTTGGGCGCGACCGCGAGGATCACCTGGTTCAGCGCCGTCGAGCTCGCCGAGAGCGCCGGCTGGCCGGGCACGATGTCGCAGAGTCGGAAGGTGGAGCTCAGCGTCGGATCGGGCTGGTAGTCGACCAGCACGACGTCGCCCACGGAGGCCTCGGCCTCGAAGACGGCGAGACCGACCACCTGCGGGCGGATGCAGTCCGCGCCCGCGACCTCGAGTCGGTCGTTGGCGTCGTAGTCGTAGAACGACTCCCGGACGGCCGTGTCGTCGTCGGGGTCGCCGTCGAAGGGCGGGTCGGGGTCACCGGTGAGCCGGTCGATCGCCGGTGCGGCGGCGATGACGTCGAACTCCTGGTAGCCGGCGTCCGCCTCGGGCACGGAGGACACGACCGCGCCGCCGACCCCGAACTCCTCGGTCGGCAGGCCGTCGGTGTCGGTCTCCAGGGCGGGGCAGGTGGTGGTGTCCTCGTGGACGACGGGCGCGAAGGTCTCCACCCCCCCGGCGTCGATCGTGAACGTGAGGGTGCCGTCGATCGGGGTGAAGCCGGAGGCGAGCGGACCCGCCTGGGAGCCCAGCGGCTGGCCGTTGACGCTCGTCACCCAGGCGGCGGCGTTGGGCCGGACGATGCGGCTGTCTGGGCACCTGGTGTCGGCGGTGTTGGCAAAGCGGTAGACGCCGTCGCCGTCGACGGTGAAGCGGTCGGTGGTGACCACCGAGATGGCGTAGGAGTCGCCCTCGAGATCCTCGGCCGTGTACTCGCGGTCGTCGGCGGGGTCGGTGTCGGGGTTGGCGACGAAGCCGAGCGCGTCCAACACCGTCGGGGTCACGGTGATCGTGGCGTTCGTCGTGGGGGCGGGCGGGGGGAAGGGCGTCACGGTCAGGCCGTCGGACTCCGCGGCCGTGGTGCACGCGTCGGCGGACGTCGTGCCGCCACAGACCAGGTCGACGTCGTCGAGAACCCCGGCCTGGCGGGTCGTCGACGCCCCGAAGTAGGCGGCCGTCTCGGGCGGCAGCCCGCCCTCCGCGGCGGCGTTGGCCAGCAGCACCGGGAAGCCGCGGGCCGACAGCACCGCCGCGGCGAACCCGTCGGCCCAGGCCGTCCCCAGCTGCCCGTCGACCAGCAGGGAGATGTCGGACTCGTCGTGGGAGTCGAACCCGCGCGCGATCGCGATCAGGACGGCCGTGTCGAAGCGGGTGGCGCCGTCGATGCGCTCCACCTCGATCCCGAGGTCCTCGAGCTCCTCCTCGACCTCCGCGCTCACCGCCGCCAGCCCACCCAGGATCGTGACGCGCTGGATCTGCGAGTCCGCCAGGAACTCCGCGGTCGTCCCGGTCAGCGACGACGTGGTCGTGAACAGCACCGGCACGCCCAGCGCCGCGGCCCAGGCCCCCCCGGCCAGAGAGTCGGCGAAGGCCTGCGTCGGGTCGTCGCCCTCGGCGCTGGAGCGGGCCAGGAACGCCTCGGTGGCGTCCGGGAACTCCGACTCCGCGATCTCGATGGCGGTCTCCGTGCGCGTGGCGCCGAACAGGCGCTGAACGGAGAACCCCTCGGCCTCGAGCGCGTCGAACACGCTCTGCGAGACCGCGTCAGGCCCGCCGAGGATCTGCACGTGCTCCACGCCCAGGCGCAGCAGCTCCGCGAGCACCTCGGGCTCCAGCTCGTCGGAGTCGTTGAGCAGCAGCGGCCGGCCGTTGTCGTCCTGGCCCTGCAGCGACCCTGCGGCGAGGTTGTCCGCGAACAGGTCGTCGCGGCCCAGGAGCGCCGTGGCCGGCCCCTCCGGTGCGTCGTCGGCGTAGGCCAGCCGCGACCACGCGAGCGAGATCTGCGTGGTGTCGTCCTGGCCGGGATCGTCGCGCAACAGGTGGTACGCCAGGGTCCCATCGGTCTGCGCCATGACGGGCACAGGCTGCAGACCGAGAAGGACCAGCACACCCACCGTCACGAGCCCCCGACGCACCATCCGCGCTACGTACACCCAAGAACCCCTTCCGGCCGGCCTGCCCTCCCCATGTCTAGGACGCGGCCGGGCTCCCTGCCCTTACCGTTCCCTTGCCGCAGCGCCTCGCGCGCTCAGATGCGCGAGAGCGTGAACGCCAGCGCCGCGATCGAGAGCATGGTCCCCACCATCGCAAAGAACACGAGCCGCGTCTGGCTGGTGACCGCCGCCATGATCTCGCCGCGGAACTCTCCACGGAGCTGCTCCCCGAGCGCCCGCATCTCGGCCCTCATCGTCTCGGCGAGGGCGCGTATCTCCGTCCGCAGCTCGGCAAAGCCGGACCGCATCTCGGTGCGCAACAGCTCGACCTCGGAGCGCACGAACTCCTTGGTCGCAAGCTCCTCGACCCCGCCGTGAGGCAGGTGCGCCATCAGCGTCTCGGTCTCCTCGTCGCCGATCGCCCGCGCAGCTGACCAGCTGCGCACGGTCTCCCTCGGTCACGGCCATGCTGCGCTCCCTGCCTCGATCCGGTCTCAGATGCGCGAGAGCGTGAACGCGAGCGCCGCGATCGAGAGCATGGTCCCCACCATCGCAAAGAAGACCAGCCGCGTCTGGCTGGTGACCGCCGCCATGATCTCGCCGCGGAAGTCCGCCCGCAGCTCCTGCCCCATCGCCCGCATCTCGGCCCGGAGCTCGGCAAATCCCGAGCGCATCTCCATCCGCAGCTCGCCGAGCTCCCCGCGCAGCTCGCCGAACTCGCCGCAGCTCGCCGCGCAGCTCCCCGAACTCGCCGCGCAGCTCGCCGAACTCGCCGCGCAGCGTCTCGACCTCCGAACGCACGGACTCCTTGGTGGCGAGCTCCTCAGCTCCGCCGTGAGGCAGGTGCGTCATCAGCGTTTCGGTCTCCTGCTCGCCGATCACCCCACGCAGCTTGGACACCAGCTGCGCACGGTCTCCCTCGGTCACGGCCATGCTGCGCTCCTTGCCTCACTCCGGCAAGCGCACCGTATGCCGAACCTGCGACGGCCGGGTCCGGTTGTCCACAGGGGTCGGCCCGCGGCAAGGAACGATCCGGCCCCGCGAGGCGGGGCCGGATCGGGTTGGTGTCGCTGTCAGACGGTGGTGTCGGTGTCCAGGCGAATGAAGGTCGCCAGAACCGTGCTCACCACCTCGATGCTGCAGTTCGTTTCGTCATTCGGAATGCAGTCGGCCAGACCCAACTCGAAGTCGGCGACCAGGCCCTCCGTGCCGTCCACGAAGTAGCGGACAATCGGGGTTGAACGGGGCCGGCGGCAGCCACGTAGTTGAAGTTGCGTAGATGACACCCTCGACGGGGTTCACGATGTCGATCGTGTCAGCCGCGACGGTGATGTCGTCGGGGGCGCTGCACACCTCGGGATCGCCGGTGACGGCCGGCGTGCAGTTGTTGTTCAGCGTGTCGGAGACGAGCGTGATGCGCTCGGTGGTGCCGGTCGCGGCGTCGGCCGCCTGGTGGGTGATGTCGTCACCGGGCGAGAGCGCAGCCTCGAACTCGGCCTCGGTCGCGATCGCGCCGTTCACCATGAACGCGGCGCCAGCGCTGTAGGCGATGGGGGTGGGCGTGTCGCTGTCAGCGGCGAGGATCGTGACGCTGCCGCCGAGCGGCCACCCGTAACGACGGGAGCCCCAGTCAGGTCACCAGCGTTCAGTGGAGGAGCCGCGTTGGTCAGGGCGAACACCCAGGCGCCGTCGTTGCGGGACACGCTGAGCGTGTCGCCGACGCTGAGTGCTGCCAGGAAGCCCGCAGCGTTGGCGGCGGCGCCGTCCACGCTGTATGTGGTTGGGCTAAGGCTGACCGTCGGGTAATGGGTGTCCGAGGCCCCGTTGTCCGGGTCGTCGCCGAGCGCGCCGTTGAGCTGGACCCAGACTCGACGAAACGGAGTGTGGCTGACCACACCGGTTGTGGTCTGGTTGGTGAGCGCGATGGTCAGGGGGGTCGCGCCCTGCGGCGGGCGTGACCGTGATCGTGTCGCCCTCGTGGAGGTCCGCCTCGAACTGTGCCTGGGTGGCGGCCGCACCGTCAGTGGTGTAGAGAGCCCCTGCTGCGGGTGTGTAGTCCAGATCGGTACGAATGGCGGCGCCGGTCACCGGATCGATGATGTCGAACAGGCCTGCACCGATGTCGATGTTGCCGATCGTGCCCGTGTTGATGTACGCCGGGGGCGACCTGCGTGAGGGCGATCGTCCGGGTGCCGTCGGCGTTCTCGGTCACGACGACCTCGTCACCGACGCTGCACGCAGCCGCGAAAGCAGCACCCGTAGCCGGGGCGCCGTCGATGGTGAACGTGTCGCCGGCGGCCGGCGGTCACCGTCATCGACTCGGTCTCGGTGCTGAAGGTGAAGTCGGGCGGCGTGCAGTCCGTGATGACGCCTGCGTCGCCCGGGGGCGCGGTCACGGTGAGCTCGAAGTCGATCGCCTCACCGTCGACCGTGACCGTCAACGTGCAGGTGCCCTCGGCAGCCGTGATGGTGACCTCCAGCGTCCCGTCTTCGGTGACGTTGGCGGTCTCGTCGGTCTCGGCTTCCACACAGTCGCCGCTGACAAGCACCTCTTCAGCGTCACCAAGGTTGCTGATCGTCACCGTGCCGCCGCTCTCGACGGTGGTCGGGTCGACAGCCACGTCGCCCGGAACAGGCGCGACGACGACGGGGACACCCATCTCCTCGCCCACCTCGGGGCAGTGGATGACGCCAGGCGTGCACACCGCGACCTCGCCCGTGGCCGCGCAGCCGTGCGGGGTGAGGACGTGCTCGGCGCCCGGGTCCTGCGCGAACGCGGGGGCCGGGGCCGGGCACTCGGTCGCCTCGACGAGGAACTCGGTGGTCTCCGGCGGCAGGGTGTCGGAGGCGGAGTTGTCAAGCACGATCGGAGCCGGGGTCAGGCCGGCCAGCGCCGCGGAGGCGAAGCCGTCAACCCACGCGTCGCCACCCTGGCCGTCGGCCACGATGGTCAGCTCAGCCGCGGAAGAGTCGGCGAAGCCGCGCTCGTTGGCGATCAGCACAGCGGTGTCGAAGCGGTTGGCGCCACCAACGCGGTCGACGGTGTCGACCAGCTCGCCGAGCTCGGTCTCGACAGCCGCAGACACCGCAGCGGTGCCACCGACGATGATGATGCGGGTGTAGCCCGCGGCCTCGATGTGGGCCCGAGTGGAGTCCAGCAGCGTCTCGCCCAGCGCCGCCTCGTCAGACTCGGTGTCGGGGTTGTCGTCGCCCGGCGGGTAGGTGAACAGGACCGGCCAGCCCTCTTCGGCAGCGAAGCCACCAGCGGCCAGGGAGTCGGCGAACGCCTGCGTCTCGTCGCTCGCGCCCTCGGTGGAGAAGCTCTCGTGCGAGCGCGCCAGGATCGCGGTGTCACCGTCGACGAAGTCGGCGATGTCCACCGCCGTCTCCACGCGGGTTTCGCCCTCGAAGCGGCCGGCGACGGTGAAGCCGGCGGCCTCGAGCTCGTCTTCGACGTCGGTGCTGATCGCTTCCTCGCCACCGAGGATGTGCACGGTGGTGACGCCCAGGCGGTTGAGCTCGTCGGTGACGCGCGTGTCAAGGGCCTCGCTGGAGGTGAGCAGCAGCGGGCGGCCGCCGCCCTGCAGCGAGCCCGACGCGAGAGAGTCCGCGAACAGGTTGTCACGGCCGATCAGCGCCTCGTCGGCGCTGGTGAACGTGTACTGGCTGATGCGGATGGCGACACCGACGTTGTCTTCGCCTTCTTCGACGTCGAGGTCGGTGACGTGCAGGTCCTGCGCCGACACCATCGCGAGCGGGACGACTGATAGCACAAGTGCCAACAGCCCCACCAGCGACGCGCGTCGCGCCAGGGAACTTCCAGTCATGCAAGGCCTCCTTGGCCTGATGTTGTGTGGGACTTCACCGCGCTGGCACTCACGTACCGCGCTTCGTGGACGACTTGAGAAAGGTGGCCACTAGGGCGTTTCCTTCCCTCCGAGTCGTCGTGTGGCTGGCGCCGCTTCCGCGAAGCGCCTACGCAACTGACGCGTCCGGAGCGCCATCCCATACGCCTATGGTCGGCACGGCGTCCGGGCCGCCCACCGATGGCGCGCCAACTACGACGATCCACCGGCGGAGTACACGGCAGTCGCGGAGGCTATGAGCCGCAGGCGCCTCGTGCAAGGAAGCGAGTCGGGCGAACGCGCGATTGTGGTGTCCATACGGACAGGTGTGAAAAAGCCCAAGCGGGGCAGGCCGGGCTAGTCCGATGTGACGGGCTGTGCGAGGAGCCGCAAGCCCAGTTCCGCGAGCTGTGCCGGGTCGACCGCCGCCGGGGCCTCGGTCATGGGGTCGCCGCCGGACTGGGTCTTGGGGAAGGCGATGACCCCGCGGAGCGACTCGGCGCCCGCGAGGACCATCACGAGGCGGTCCAGGCCGAAGGCGACGCCGCCGTGTGGGGGGGCGCCGTAGGAGAGGCCACGCAGGAGGAAGCCGAAGCGCTGCTCCGCCTCCTCGCGGGTGATGCCGATGAGCTCGAAGACGCGCCGCTGCAGGTCCTGGTCGTGGATCCTGATCGAGCCGCCGCCGAGCTCGAGGCCGTTGAGCGTGAGGTCGTAGGCCCGGGCGGTCGCCTTGGCCGGCTCGTCCAGCAGGCGGTCGGCCCACTCCGGGTCGGGGGCGGTGAAGGGGTGGTGCACGGGGTCCCAGCGGCCCTCGCCCGGGTTCCACTCGACGACCGGCGCGTGGGTGACCCAGCAGAACAGGTAGCGCCCGTCCTCGGCCGCCAGCCCCCCGATCGCGGGGATGAGGCCCTGCTCGCGGGCGAGCGCCCACCCGCAGCAGCCCGAGGAGCTCCTGCGTGAACCGGGTGTCGCCGGCGCCGTAGAACAACGCGTCGCCGG
The DNA here is from genome assembly GCA_963829805.1 of Euzebyaceae bacterium. Lineage (GTDB taxonomy): Bacteria > Actinomycetota > Nitriliruptoria > Euzebyales > Egibacteraceae > CAWHJR01. Next base: position 2,597,419 of record CAWHJR010000002.1, on the reverse strand, counting down.
GCGCCGCGCCGGCCGCCGCGACGATGCGTGCCTGCTCCTCGCTCGGCATGAACTTGGCCAGCGGCGAGCGCAGGCTGCCGTCGGGCTCCACCACGGCCCACGCCAGGCCCTTGGCCCCGCGGCGCCTCGCGAAGTCCACCCAGCCGTCGAACTGCTTGCGGCTGAGAGCGCCGCCGCCGGGCAGCGTGACCGCGAGGACGCTCCCGCCCCCGTCGAGCGCGCCCTTGAAGACCCCCACCTCGGTGCCCTGCAGCGCCTCCGCGAGGTCGGCTAGCTCCATGCCGAACCGCAGATCGGGCTTGTCGCTGCCGAAGCGGCGCATGCCCTCGGCGTAGGTCATGCGCGGGAACGGGGTCTCGAGCTCGACGCCGAGGACCTCGCGCCACAGCTCGACGATGAGCTCCTCGATGAGCGTGTAGATGTCCTCCTCGTCGACGAAGGAGGCCTCCACGTCGAGCTGGGTGAACTCCGGCTGGCGGTCGGCGCGCAGGTCCTCGTCGCGGAAGCAGCGGGCGATCTGGTAGTAGCGCTCGAACCCCGCGACCATGAGCAGCTGCTTGAAGATCTGCGGGGACTGCGGCAGCGCGTAGAAGGTCCGCGGTTGCAGCCGCGAGGGCACGAGGAAGTCGCGCGCCCCCTCCGGCGTCGAGCGCGTCAGCTGCGGGGTCTCGATGTCGAGGAACCCGTGCCGCTCCATCACGCGCCGGATCACGCTGGTCGTCTGGGCGCGCAGCCGCACCACGCGCGCCATCTCCGGACGCCGCAGGTCGAGGTAGCGGTGCTGCAGTCGGAGGGCCTCGTCGGTGTCGATGCCGTCCTCGACTGGGAACGGCGGGGTCTCCGCACGCGAGAGCACCTCCAGGGCGGTCGCGGCGAGCTCCACCTCCCCGGTCGGGATCGCCGCGTTCGCCATGCCCTCGGGCCGGACGCGCACCTCCCCCTCGACTCGCACGACGTACTCGCTGCGCAGGCCGTGCGCCTGCGGCAGGTCGGCGGGATCCGCGACGACCTGCACCACCCCGCTGGCGTCGCGCAGGTCCACGAACACCACGCCGCCGTGGTCACGCCGCGAGGCCACCCAACCGCCGAGCGCGACGCGATCGCCGGCGTGCGAGGGCCGCAGCGTCCCCGCCCCGTGCGTGCGCAAGCTTCCGTACGGCTTCATGAGGGCGCGAGGGTATCGGCCCCGCACTCTTGTGAGGAGTTCCCCGCGGACCCGATGCAGCACGGTGGGCCGAGCGATGCGAGCATCGTGATGCTCGCATCGTGGTGCATGGGCGAGGAGCGGCGGACGACCGTGCGTGCACCCACGGCCGACCTGGCGACCCTGCAGGCCGAGGCCGATCGGCGCGGTGTGGCGCTCGCGGCGGTCCTGTCGGAGGCGGTCGCAGAGAAGGCGGCGTCACTGCGCCGGCGACGTCGACCTCGGTGGGCATCGGGCGATCCACCGACGGGCGGAGCGCTGCCGAAGTGACCGCGGAGCCGGTCGCGCACGATCCGCGCTGATGCCCCTGATCCTCGACACGGGTCCGCTGCTGGCGGCCCTGGATGCGGCGGATCCGGATCATGAGCGCTGCGCCACGCTCATCGTCGACGCCGACGAAGACCTGCTCGTGCCGACCCTCGTCATGGCCGAGCTCGACTACTGGTGCCATCAGCGGCTCACCAGCCAGGTGTGGCTGCGGTTCCTCGACGATGTGCTCGAAGGTGCCTACCGCCTCGAACACCCGACGATCCCCGATCTGCGCCGCTGTGCCGAGCTGCAACGCCAGTACGACGACCTGTCCCTCGGTGGGGTCGACGCCAGCGTCGTGGCGTTGTGCGAGCGCCTCCGGGAAACCAAGGTCGCCACGCTGGACCACCGACACTTCGCGACGGTTCGGCCGGCGCATGTCCCAGCGCTCGAGCTGCTCCCGAGACGCTGAGCGATCAGCGCGAAATATCCTATCGAATATTCTTCTTCGATCCAGGTGGCAGGGAACTCCAACACTGGTATTCTTCAAACGTGCGTTCCATCCTCGACGAACACCAACCGCAGGCGGCGACCTTCGGCGACGAGGAATGGGCGATCTACGAAGACGACATCGCGCCCTACGACGGCGAAGAGCGGCCGCTCAGCGACGTCGCCTGCGGCGTCGCGGCCCTGGCCGAACGCGACCTGTCCGACCTCGAAGACCACGAGCTGCGCGGCTCGGTGCGCTGGCTCAAGCAGCTGTCAGACCAGGTGCACGCCCAGTGGCTGCGCCGCATTGCCGAAGTCGACCGCCGCGGCGCGCAGGGCGGGGCGCGGTCGACGCCCGACATGCTGGCCGCCGAGCTGGGGCTGACCCGCGGCGAGGCGCGCGCCGAGACCGACACCGCGCTGGCGTTGCAGGCGTTGCCGCACACCGCCCAGGGGCTGGCCGACGGCACCGTCAGACTGTCACAGGCCAAAGAGGCCGCGCGGGCGCTGGCCGACGCCAGGCGGGTCCAGGGCGAGGGCGGCTGCGCCGACCTGGCCGGCGTCATCGACCAGACCACCGCGGCCGCGGGCACCGGCGTGGACCGCCGCCAGCTGCGCGAGCAGCTGGACCGGGCCACCGGCGCCGACCAGGCCGACGCGGTGCGAGACCGCGAGCTGCGCGCCTACGCCAAGCGCTCGGTGTGGCTCGCCGACCAGCCCGACCGCGACGGGATCACCGCGTTGGAGGGGTCGCTCACCGGATCGTGCAGCGCGCTGGTCAAGGCCGCGCTGGACGCCGCGGCGCGCAAGAGCGCGGCTGAGGATCCGCGTGACCTGCGCCAGCGCCGCCACGACGCGGTCGAGGAGATCTTCCGGTTCTACCTCGACCGGGGCGCGGGCCCCGAGGTCGGCGGCGTCAAGCCGCACGTGCTGTTGATCACCAACCCCGACGCGCTGCACGACCGCCCCGGCGCCGAGCCCTCCAGATTGGACGGCGCCGGCACCGTGTCGGCAGACACCGCGCGGCAGATCTGCTGCGACGCCGACGTCACCGTGGTCGTCAAGCGCAACCACGAGGTGCTGGACGCCTGGCGGCTGCGCCGCGACCCCACCCCACGCCAGCGCGCCGCGGTGATCGCGCGCGACGGCGCTGCATCGGCTGCGGAGCGCGGGCGTCGCGCTGCCAGGTGCACCACATCGACTGGTGGCGCCACGGCGGGCCCACCAACATCGACAACCTGTGCCTGCTGTGTGCGGGGTGCCACACCAACGTCCACCACTTCGGGTGGACCGTCGTGCGCGAGCCCGACGGCAGCCACCGGCGCTCCCTCCCCCACGAACAGCATGACGCCCCGCACCCCGGCAAGAGCCGGGGCATTCGTGCTGGGCAACAGCGCGAGACTCGGCCGGTGTCCCATGTTCCGGCGCTGCTGCGGGCCGCCCACCTCGAACCGGCCGTCGGCGTCACGACCATCACGGTGCTGCTGTGCCTCGGCGCGGGGGTCGGCGCGCGGACCTGGCTGGTCGCGGGCGCGGTCCTGGCCGGCCAGCTGTCGATCGGGTGGGGCAACGACTGGCAGGACGCGCGGGCCGATGCGGCGGCGGGCAGGGGGGACAAGCCGGTGGCGACCGGCGCCCTGAGCGTCGCGGCGGTGCGCAACGCGGCGTTCGCGGCCCTCGGGCTGAGCGTGGTGCTGTCCGCGACCCTGGGCCTACGGCCCGCCGCCCTGCACCTGGCCGGGGTGGGCCTCGGGTGGGCCTACAACCTCGGCCTCAAGCGCTCCCTGCTGAGCGGGGTGTGCTACGCGGCAGCGTTCGCGCTGGTCCCCGTCTTCGTCGGGTCGCTGGTCGGCACCCGGCCGCCGTGGTGGCTCGTCGCCGCCGCCGCGTGCCTCGGTCTGGCTGGCCACCTCGTGCAGACGCTGGGTGACGAGGAGGCGGACGCGTCCACCGGCGTGCACGGCCTGCCCCAGCGCCTCGGCCGCCGCGGCTCCCTGCGCCTGGCCGCCGCCGCCCTGGCGGCCGCGGCGATCCTCATCGCGGCCGGGCCGGGCACGCGACCGCCGCCGCTCGGCATCGTGCTGCTCTCGGCGACGATCCTCGCCTCCGCCGCCGCGGTCCTCGCCGGCCAGCGCGGGCGCGACCGCGCAGCCCTGCGCCTCGCACTCCTCGCCGCGGCAACCGCGACCGGCGCCGTCCTCACCGCCGGCGCGCTCTGATCGCCGGCCCAGAGTCGAGGCACGAAGAAGGATCCGGCCCCGCGAGGCGGGGCCGGATCGGGTTGGTGTCGCTGTCAGACGGTGGTGTCGGTGTCCAGGCGAATGAAGGTCGCCAAAGCCGTATTCACAACCTCGATGCTGCAGTCCGTGTCGGCATTCGGAATGCACTGGGCCAGTCCCAGCTCGAACTCGGCGATCGTGGCCTCCGTGCCGTCCACGAAGTAGCGGACAACGGGGTTGAACGGGGCCGGCACGGCCGCGTAGTTGAAGGCCGCGTAGATGACACCACCGGCGGGGTTCTCCACGTCAAGCGTGTCGGCCGCGACAATGATGTTGTCGGGGATGCTGCAGACCTCGGGGTCAGTAGCGTCGGCCGGCGTGCAGTTGTTGTTCAGCGTGTCGGAGACGAGCGTGATGCGCTCGAGGGTGCCGGTCCCGGCGGGTCCCGGGTCGGCCGCCTGGTGGGTGATGTCGTCACCGGGCGAGAGCGCAGCCTCGAACTCGGCCTCGGTGGCGAGCGCGCCGTTCACCACGAACACGGCGCCAGCGCTGTAGAAGAGCAGCCCACCACCACCCGTGTTGTCCGCGGGGTTGATCACGACGGCGCCGCCGTCGCCGACGGCACCCGGAAAGAACAGGTTCGGTCAGGTCACCAGCGTTCACTGGAGGAGCTGCGTCGGTCAGGGCGAACACCCAGGCGCCGTCGTTGCGGGACACGCTGAGCGTGTCGCCGACGCTGAGTGCGTCGTTGAAGAGAGCAAAGGGGACGGTGGTGCCGCCCAGGCTGTACGTGGCGGGCGGGACGTTGTACGGGTAGCGGGTGTCGCCGCCAACAAGACCGGCAGGGCCTTCCGCGGGGTTGTCACCCAGCGCGTCGTTGATCTCGACGCCGAAGAAGAGCACGTTGTCGAATACGCTGACCTCACCGGTTGTGGTCTGGTTGGTGAGCGCGATGGTCGCGGGGGTCGTGCCCTGCGCGGGCGTGACCGTGATCGTGTCGCCCTCGTTGAGGTCCGCCTCGAACGCTGCCAGGGTGGCGGGCGCACCGTCAGTGGTGTAGAGGGCCCCTCCTGCGGGTGCGTAGAGCAGATCGGCACGAATGACGGCGCCGGTCACCGGATCGATGACGTCGAACATGTCGACGGTGATGTCGATGTTGCCGATCGTGCCGGTGTTGATGTCCCCTTGGTCGACCTGCGTGAGGTCGATCGTCAGGGTGCCGTCGGCGTTCTCGGTCACGACGACCTCGTCACCGACGCTGCACGCAGCCGCAAAAGCGGCACCCGTGGCCGGGGCGCCGTCGATGGTGAACGTGTCATCGGCACCCGGGGTGATCGTCATCGACTCGGTGTCGGTGCTGAAGGTGAAGTCGGTCGCGGTGCAGGCCGTGATGACACCTGCGTCGCCCGGGGGCGCGGTGACCGTGAGCTCGAAGTCGACGGCCTCACCGTCGACCGTGACGGTCAACGTGCAGGTGCCCTCGGCAGCCGTGATGGTGACCTCCAGCGTCCCGTCTTCGGTGACGTTGGCGGTCTCGTCGGTCTCGGCTTCCACACAGTCGCCGCTGACCAGCACCTCCTCAGCGTCACCAAGGTTGCTGATCGTCACGGTGCCGCCGCTCTCGACGGTGGTCGGGTCGACCGTCACGTCGCCCGGAACAGGCGCGACGACGACGGGGACACCCATCTCCTCGCCGACCTCGGCGCAGTGGATGACGCCAGGCGTGCACACCGCGACCTCACCCGTGGCCGCGCGGCCGTGCGGGGTGAGGACGTGCTCGGCGCCCGGGTCCTGCGCGAACGCGGGAGGCGCGGGCGCGGCCTCTTCCTCGACGAGGAACTCGGCGGTCTCCGGCGGCAAGGTGTCGGAGGCGGAGTTGTCAAGCACGATCGGAGCCGGGGTCAGGCCGGCCAGCGCCGCGGAGGCGAAGCCGTCAACCCACGCGTCGCCACCCTGGCCGTCGGCCACGATGGTCAGCTCAGCCGCGGAGAGTCGGCGAAGCCGCGCTCGTTGGCGATCAGCACAGCGGTGTCGAAGCGGTTGGCGCCACCAACGCGGTCGACGGTGTCGACGAGCCCGGCGAGCTCGGTCTCGACAGCCGCAGACACCGCAGCGGTGCCACCGACGATGATGATGCGGGTGTAGCCCGCGGCCTCGATGTGGGCCCGGGTGGAGTCCAGCAGCGTCTCGCCCAGCGCCGCCTCGTCAGACTCGGTGTCGGGGTTGTCGTCGCCCGGCGGGTAGGTGAACAGGACCGGCCAGCCCTCCTCGGCAGCAAAGCCACCAGCGGCCAGCGAGTCGGCGAACGCCTGCGTCTCGTCGCTCGCGCCCTCGGTGGAGAAGCTCTCGTGCGAGCGCGCCAGGATCGCGGTGTCACCGTCGACGAAGTCGGCGATGTCCACCGCCGTCTCCACGCGGGTTTCGCCCTCGAAGCGGCCGGCGACGGTGAAGCCGGCATCCGCGAGCTCGTCTTCGACGTCGGTGCTGACCGCTGCCTCGCCACCGAGGATGTGCACGGTGGTGACGCCCAGGCGGGTCAGCTCGTCGGTGACGCGCATGTCAAGAGCATCGCTGGCGGTGAGCAGCAGCGGGCGGCCGCCGCCCTGCAGCGAACCCGACGCGAGAGAATCCGCGAACAGGTCGTCACGGCCGATCAGCGCCTCGTCGGCGCTGGTGAACGTGTACTGGCTGATGCGGATGGCGACACCGACGTTGTCTTCGCCTTCTTCGACGTCGAGGTCGGTGACCTGCAGGTCCTGCGCCGACACCATCGCGAGCGGGACGCACTGAGAGCACAAGTGCCAACAGCCCCACCAGCGACGCGCGTCGCACCAGGGAACTTCCAGTCATGCAAGGCCTCCTTGGCCTGATGTTGTGTGGGACTTCACCGCGCTGGCACTCACGTACCGCGCTTCGTGGACGGCTTGAGAGAGGTGGCCACGCGGGCGGTCTCCCTCGAGTCGCCCGCGTGGCTGGCGCCGCTCCCGCGAAGCGCCTACGTAACTGACGCGTCCGGAGCGCGATCCCCTACGCCCCGTGGATCGCGGGCTGACGCGTAGCCTCGGGCGGCCATGGCACTTCCCGACGGGGTCAAGGGCGCCCCGGACTACCTGCCGCCGCGTGAGGCGCGGTTCGCGGCGGTCGAGTCGGCGTTCCTCGAGGAGGCCCGGCTGGCGGGTTACCAGCGGCTGCGCACACCGGTCTTCGAGCACACCGACGTCTTCGCGCGCGGCGTCGGCGCCTCGACCGACATCGTGCAGAAGGAGATGTACACGTTCCCCGACCGGGGGGGTCGCTCGCTGACCCTGCGGCCCGAGGCGACGGCCGGGATCCTGCGGGCCGTGCTGGAGGCGGGCCTGCCGCGCACGGCGGGGCTGCCGCTCAAGGTCTCCTTCGTCGGCGAGATGTTCCGCTACGAGCAGCCCCAGGCCGGCCGCCAGCGGGTCTTCACGCAGGTCGACATCGAGGCCTTCGGCTCCGACGACCCCGCCCTGGACGCCGAGGTCGTGCTGCTGGGCTGGGACGCGCTGCAACGGGCGGGCTGCCCGGACGTGACGCTGATCCTCAACAACCTCGGCGACCGCACGGACCGCCCCGCCTATCTGGAGCGCCTCGGCGCCTACCTCGACACGGTCGACGACCTCCCCGAGGAGGTCCGGCAGCGCCGCCACACCAACCCGCTGCGGGCCTTCGACTCCAGCGCGCCCGGCATGGCCGAGGTCATGGCCGCCGCACCCCTGCTTCCCGACCACGTCAGCCGCAGCGGCCCAGGAGCACTACGCGGTCGTCTGCGACCTCCTGGGCGCGGAGGGCGTGCCGTTCGTCGAGGACCCCCGCCTCGTGCGCGGCCTGGACTACTACACGCGCACCACGTTCGAGTACCAGGTGCCCTCCCTGGGCCCCACGCAGAACGCGGTGGGCGGTGGCGGCCGCTACGACGGGCTGGCCGAGGACCTCGGCTGGCCCGAGCGCTTCCCCGGCATCGGATGGGCCCTGGGGGTCGACCGCACGCTCCTGGCGATCGAGCGCAGCGCCCACGACCGTGATCTGGCGACCGACCTCCCGACCGAGGCCCGCGTCGACGCGTTCGTGATCCCGCTCGTGCCCGAGGCCGCGGCCCCCGCGTTCGCGCTGACCACGGCCCTGCGCCGCGGCGGCATCGCGGCCGACCTGGGGTTCGACGGCCGCCGCGCCGGCGCGCAGCTCAAGGCCGCGAACCGCGCCGGCGCGCGCGTTGCCCTGCTCCTCGGCCCCGACGAGCTGGCCGGCGACACCACCACGCTGAAGGACCTCGGCACGGGCGAGCAGCGCACGCTCGCCCGGTCCGAGTCGGTCCCCGCCGTCGCAACCCTCCTGGGCCACGCCGGCGCGTGACGATCAGCCCACGAACGTGATGCGGCCCTCGCCACCCTCGGGGTAGTCCGCCGCGGAGACCACGCCGGCCAGCGGGCCCTGGATGAACTCCGACAGCGACTGCTGGTAGGAAACGCCAACGGTCGTGAAGTCCGTGAGGCCCAGCGCCACGAACGGGTAGGCGTCGCCGCCGCGCAACGTGAAGTCGATCGACGCGAGCGCCACGTCCGGCGCCGCGGGGTCGACCGCACCGGCGGTGATGATCGGCGTGCCGTCGGCCAGCGTCACCGTGACGACGCGGCTGCCCGGCGTCTCGACACTGCCGTCCTCGCCCAGCACCTGCGCGGTCCCCCCGAGGTCGACCTCGACCACGAGGTTGGACAGGTGCGGGAACCGGCCGTCGACGTTCTCCACGTTGGCGAAGCCGTGCTCGAGCAGCACCTTCAGCTGCTCCGGCGTGACCGCCGGCATGAACGCGATGAAGTTCGAGAATGGCAGGATCTGGAAGGTGGTGAGCTCGGTGATGTCACCGGCCGGGATCACGTTGTTGTTGCGGATCCCGCCGCCGTTCTGCATCCCGACGACCGGGTTGGTGAGGTCCAACCCGAACTCCGCGGCCCGGCTGACGGCCGCGTTCACGTGCGCGTCGGCGACCAGGTTGCCGAGGTTGGTCTCCTGGATGCGGATGTCGGGGCGCACGCCGTTCAGGGCCACCTCGCTGGTGCCGATGACCTCGGCCTCCAGCCCGGCGACGATACGCCGACACCGGCGTGTAGACGTTCTCGACGACGAAGGGGTCCTCCTCGACGCCACCCGGGAGCGCCGCGTCCGCCACGCGCAGGTTGCGCGAGCGCAGGTCGTTCCACTCCTCGCCGGGGATCAGCTCCCCGGCCGCGTCGAAGCGCAGCACCAGCCGGCCCACGTACTTGTAGTCGCCGGCCGTGGTCACGACCGGGACGGTCTGGCCGTCGGCGTCCGTCGCCACCAGCGGGTACCCGCCGAAGATCGTGGCGTCGTCGCCAGGCACGAGCGGCTCGCCGGGGTCGGCCAGCACCTCGTCGCCGCCGCCGCCGACGATCGCGTCCAGCCCGGTGAGCTCCGCGGCGAGGTCGATCTCGTTGCCGATCGCCTGCAGCTGGCTGACGAGCACCGTGTGCTCGACCCCGGCGGCCGCGAGGGCGTCGATCTGGGTCTGCACCGCCCCGACCGTGTCGGGGTTGACCACCACGTTGCGCGGCGAGGAGATGTCGGCCAGCTCCGGAGGCGTGAGGCCGATCAGCCCGACCTGCACGCCGCCGGTCTCGACCACGACCGAGGGGGCGATGCGCTGGGCGTCGACCAGGGCCTGCAGGGCCGGCTCGGCCGAGAAGTCAAGGTTCGCGCTGATGAACGGCACGTCGGCGAAGGAGGAGATGAACTCGGCGGTGATGTCGGGGCCGAAGTCGAACTCGTGGTTGGCCAGCGAGATCGCGTCGTAGCCCACGCGCTCCAGGCCGACCGCGTCGTAGTAGGGCTCGCCGTCGGGCAGGTCCAGGCTGGCCTGGAACTCCGGGCCGGCCAGGAAGGTGTCGCCGGAGTTGACGGTGACGGTGCCGGACGAGGCGCAGCCCAGAGCGGGCTCGGCGGCCTGCTCGACGGTTGGCCAGCGTGACGAAGCGTGCGAGGCCGCCGAACTCGTCGCCGGCGGGCGCGCCCAGGAGGGCCGACTCGGGGTCGTTGTTGTGCAGCACGGTGAGGCAGAACGCCGCCGGCACGGCGTCCTCGGCGAGGACCCCGGTGACCTCCCCGCGGATCGCCACCTCGGCGCCCGGCGAGATCGCCGCAGTCCCGCCGACCAGCACCACGCGGTCCAGGAGGTCCACGGCGGTGGTCAGGCGGTCGCCGGCCTGGGGCGACCCGCTGAAGTCGCCGCCGTCGACCAGGAGCATCGTGGCGCCCTTCTCTGCGACGGCCGGTCCCGCGCCCAGCGCGTCGGCGAAGCCGCCGCCCGTGGCCAGCCAGCGCTCCGCGGGGTCGGCGCCGAGGTGGGTCACGGCGTGGTCGTAGAGCAGCGCCGAGGTCTCGAAGCGGCTGGCGCCGGCGACGCGCGTCAGGTCGCGGGTCGGCGCGCCCTCCTCGTCCAGCGCCCCCAGCGCGTCCTCGACCTCCTGGGAGACCGCGGCGGTTCCGCCGACGATCGTCCCGACGGCATCGGCGTTGGCGTCCCAGTAGGCCTGGATGGCGTCGGGCACGAAGCCGCCGTTCACCGGCAGGATCGGCGCGCCGGCCAGCGCGGCGACCCAGCCGGCGCTCATCGCGTCCGGCCACCCGCGCAGCGGGTCGGCGTGCTCGCCCTCGACGAAGAAGACCTGCGCGGGCGGCGTGTCACCGGTGACCGCGCCGGCCACCATGACCGCGGTCTCGAAGCGGTTGGCGCCTCCCAGGCGCTGCACGTCCTGCCCGGCGGTGGTCAGCTGCTCGGCGACGCCCGCCGACAGGGCCGCCTCGCCGCCGAGGAGGACCGAGGTGGTCGCCCCCAGGCGCGCGATCTCGTCGAGGACCACCTGCGGCACCGCGTCCGAGGGGCTCAGCAGCACGGGCGCGTCCAGCGAGGCCGCGAGCGGCGCCCCCGCGAGCGCGTCGGCGTACGCGTCCGCGCGAGCCAGCAGCACCGTGGTGGCGGCGGTGAAGGCGTCCTGCGACAGCGCGACGGCGGTCTCCACACGGCCCGCACCAGAGAGCCGGTCGAACGCGACCGGTCCCCCCTGGGCGCGGGCGCCAGAGGTCAGGGTCGGGGTGACGAGCAGGGCGGCCAGCAACGCCACCAGCACGGCGGCCGAGACGGCCACGCGGCGTCGCAGGACAGCGGTCGTCGAGGCCATCTGAGCTCCCGTGACGGTCGGCTTTCGGGGATCTGACACTGAACCTATTGCCACGGTGCGAGCCGGCTTCAAACGCGCCCGGGTCAGAGGAGCACGCCGGGGTTGAGCAGGCCCGCGGGGTCGAGGGCGTGCTTGACGGCGCGCATCGCGGCGAGGTCGGCCGCTCCGCGCTGGCGCTCCAGCCAGGGCCGCTTCGCGATGCCGACCCCGTGCTCGGAGGAGATGGACCCACCGAGCGCGAGCACCAGGTCGAGGACCGCGGCTTCCACCGCCTCGGGCCCGCCTGCCGGCCAACCGCCGTGGGGCGGCAGGACGTTGGTGTGGAGGTTGCCGTCCGCGAGGTGGCCGAAGAGGACCACGTCGGACCCCGGCACGGCGGAGCCGGCGCGCTCGGCGTAGTCGGCGAGGCGGGCCGCGGGCAGGGTCACGTCGAGCTTCACGACCGGCCCGCCGCGCGCGGCCGCCTCCGCGGCGATCGCCTCGGTGTGGCCTTCGCGCAGATGCCACAGGCGGCGGCGGCTTTCGGCGTCGGTCGCGACCGCGGCGTCCTCGACGCCCGCAGCGGCCAACGCCGCCCCCAGCTCCTCGGTCGGGTCGTCGACCGCGCCGGCCTCCAGCAGCAGGCAGACCGGGGGTGCGGGCGTGAAGGGCCGCACCGCGCCACGGTGGCGGACCACGAGCTCCACCCCGGCGTCCTGCACGACCTCCGCCGCGCTCAGGCTCGGCAGCGACCGGCGCACCACCCCGCACGCCCGCAGCGCCTCGCCGAACGAAGCCAGGCCGACCACCACCACCGCGCGCCCCGCCAGCAGCGGCACCAGCCGCACCTGCACGAGCGTGACCAGGCCGAGGGTCCCCTCGCTGCCCGCCAGCAGCGATGGCCAGTGGTAGCCGGTGTTGTCCTTGGCCAGGCCGGGCACGCGGCCCACCGTGGTGCCGTCCGCCAGCACCGCCTCCACGGCGATGAGCTGCGTGCGCATGGGCCCGTGGCGCAGCACCCGGATCCCGCCCGCGTTCGTGGCGACCATCCCGCCGAGCGTCGCGCTGTCCCGTGCCGCGATGTCGACCCCGACATCCCAGCCTGCGGCGCGTGCGGCCGCCTGCGCCGCCGCCAGCGTCACCCCGGCCCCGGCGATCAGCTCGCCCGCGTCGGCGTCCACGTCCAGCCTGCCCAGGCGCCGCAGGGAGACGACGACCTGGCGGCCGTCGCGTGGGACCCCGCCCCCGACCAGGCCGGTGTTGCCGCCCTGTGGGACGACCGCGGCACCCTCGGCCGCGCAGGCCCGCACGACCTCGACGACCTCCCCCGGCGACCCGGGCCGCGCGACCAGGCGGGACGGCGCGCCCCAGCGGCCGGTCCAGTCCCGCTCGTAGGGCGCGCGCAGCCCGGGGTCGACCAGCACGTGGGCGTGGCCGGCGACCTCGCGGAGCCGGTCCTCCAGCACTGCTATTCCCCCAGCACCGCTATTCCTCCAGCACCGCTCTCAGCTGCCGGTGACGAGCTCGCGCAGGTAGGGGTTCGTGCGGCGCTCGACGCCCACCGTGGTCTCGTCGCCGTGGCCCGACACGATCAGCGTGCGGTCGCCCAGCGGCAGCACGACGCGTTCCAGCGACTCCATCTGCTGGTCCCAGCTCCCGCGCGGGAAGTCCGTGCGCCCCACCGAGCCCTGGAAGATCAGGTCGCCCGACACCAGGACGGGGTCGTCGGTGCCCACGTCGTCGAGCAGGAAGACGCTGGACCCCGGCGTGTGACCGGGCGTGTGGCGCACCAGGACCTGCAACCCCGCGACCGTCATGCGCTGGCCGTCCGCCACGGTCTCCAGGTGGTCGGCCGCGGGGTTCCAACGCAGCCCGAACTGCGCCTCCATCGCGTTCGGCGGCAGGTTGCCGAACGCCGCCCCCGGGTCGTCCCACAGATAGCGGTCCTCCACGTGCAGGCGCACCGGGACGTCCCAGCGCTCCGCGAGCTCCGGCGCCGACCACAGGTGGTCGAGGTGGCCGTGGGTCAGCAGGATCGCCTCGCACGTCACAGCGTTGGCTTCGAGACGCTCGGGCAGCACGGCCGTCGCGTCCTGTCCCGGGTCGACCACGAACGCCTGCCCCAGCTCGCGGTCGCCGATCAGGTAGCAGTTGGCCTGCCACATCCCCAGCACGAGCCGCTCGACGAAGCGCGTCTGATTACCGAGCACGTGGGGCACCCTACTGCCATGCAGGGTGGCCAAGGCGGTCTGGCGGTGCACGCGCGCGAACTTCGCAAGCAGTTCGGCGACCACGTGGTGATCGACGGCATCAGCCTCGACATCCCCTCAGGGACCATCCTGGGGCTGATCGGTCCCAGCGGGGCGGGCAAGACCACGCTCGTGCGGATGCTGCTGGGGATCTACCGGCCCGACGCCGGGCAGGTCATCGTGCTGGGGCGCAACCCGGCCAAGGCCTCGCGCGCCACGCGCCGGCGCATCGGCTACGTGCCGCAGCTGGGCGTGCAGTCCCCCACCCAGACGATCCGCGCCAACGTGCGCTTCTCGGCCTCGCTCTACGGTGTGGTGCCCAGCCGCCGGCGCGTCGACGCCGTCCTTGCGCTGGTCGGGCTGGAGGACGCCGCCGGACGCAAGCTCGCCGACGCCTCCGGCGGCATGCGCCGGCGCGCCGCGCTGGCCGCCGGCCTGGTCCACAACCCCGAGCTGCTGGTGCTCGACGAGCCCACCGCCGGCGTCGACCCCGTGCTGCGGCAGCGGCTGTGGGACAAGTTCGCCGAGCTGCGCCAGCAGGGGCGGACGCTCCTGGTCACCACCCAGATCGTCAGCGAGGCGGAGCGCTGCGACCAGGTGGCGCTGCTCGCCGACGGCGGCCTGGTCGCGGTCGGGACGCCGGCGGAGCTCGCCGCCCGCGCCTACGGGGGCGAGCGGCTGCAGGTCTCGCTGGCCGAGCCGCCAGCCGACCCCCAGCGCCTCGTCGCCGCCCTCCACCAGGTCTCGCAGCAGGTCCACCTCGACGTCGACGACCCGCGCGTCGTCTACCTGGTGGTCGCCGAGGTCGACACCACGGTCGCGCAGGTGCGCGAGGTCTGCGAGGCGGCGGGCGCGCCGGTCGAGATGGTGCAGCAGCCCGAACCGGACTTCGACGACGTCTTCGTGAGGCTCGTGCAGGCCCCGGTGGTGGCCCCGGTGGTGGCCGCGTGAGGGGGCTGCTGAGGGAGCTGCTGGCCTCGCTGGTGCAGATCGGCGCGTTCGCGCGCCGCGAGATCAGCGACGTCGTCCGCCAGCCGCAGCTGCTGCTGCTCCTCGTGGTCGGGCCGTTCGCGATCCTCGCGGTGTTCGGGGCGGGGGTGCAGAACACCGACCCGCCCCTCGCCGCGGTGTTCGTCGCGCCGGATGCGGATGCGGCGGCGCTGGTGGAGCCCTACCTCGAGGACCTCGAGAGCGCCGGGATGGACAGTGCCAAGGTCACCACCGACGTGGACGAAGCGACCGCGCAGCTCGCCTCGGGCGAGGCCGACATCGTCGTGGTGCTGCCCCCCAACGTCTCCAGCACGGTCGCGGCGGGCGAGCAGGCCGAGATCACGGTCGTGCACAGCTTCCTGGACCCGTTGGAGGTCCGGGCCGTGGAGCTCTTCACGCAGACCGCTGTCGCCAGGGCCAACGCCGCGCTCGTCTCGACCGCCGTCACCAGCCTGCAGAGCCAGGCCGAGGAGGCCGAGCAGCAGCTGAGCGACGCGCCCGACGTCGAGGGTCTCGACGAGGTGCGCGACACGCTGCAGACCCTCACCTCGATCCCGCCCGACGTGCTGGCCAGCCCGCTGTCCGGCGACGCCCAGGGCGTGCAGGAGGAGGTCAGCATCGGCGCCTTCTACGCGCCGGCCGTGACCGCACTCCTGTCCTCGCACCTCGTGCTGGTGTTCGCGGGCATGTCGCTGGCCCGGGAGAGGGAGCTGGGCACGATCGAGCTCTACGCGGTCGCGCCGACCTCGTTCTTCGAGCGCCTCGTGGGCAAGCTGCTGGGCTACCTGCTGATCGGCGGCCTCATCGCGGCGGTGCTGATCGCCGGGAGCCTCGCGCTCTTCGGCCTTGGTCTGGGGGGCCTCGGCGCCATCGCGCAGGAGCTGCTGGTGGCTGTCGCCCTACTGCTGGTCGCCAGCTGCGGCCTGGGCCTGATGATCGGCTCCCTCGCCAAGGAGTCCGGCGCCGTGGTGCAGGTCTCCCTGCTGACCCTGCTGGCCGCGATCTTCCTGTCGGGCCTGCTCATCTCGCCGGAGCGCCTCGCGCCGTTCGCGCGCGGCGTGGGCTATCTGCTGCCGGCGACCCATGGCATCCGCCTGCTGCGCGACCTGCTCCTGCGCGGCGTGACGACCCACGTGACGGGCCTGCTCTGGCTGGGGGGCATCGCGCTGGTCACCCTGGTGGTGGCCTCGATCCTCAGCAGCCGCCGCGCCGTCGCCTGAGTGCGTGCTAGGGGCCGGGCGCCCGCTGCGCGGCTTTCGGGACCACTCGGTAGGCGTCGTAGACCGCCTCGACGCGGCGCACCTGAGCGACAGGACGTGGTCGAGGTGGGCGATGTCGGCGAGCTCGAACGTGAAGCGCGCAGGTCGCGATGCGGTCGCGCTGTGGTCGTACCTGCGCCGACAGGATGTTCAGCGCCAGGTCGCCGAGCACCGTGGTGATGTCGCGCAGCAGGTGCTTGCGGTCCAGCGCCTCGACCTGCGACCGTGACGCGGAACGTCGACGGCGCGTGGGCGTCCCAGCGCACCTCGATCAGGCGCTCGGGGTCACGCGCAGGTCGGCGGCGTTGGGGCAGTCGGTGCGGTGCACGGAGACGCCGCGGCCGCGCGTCACGAAACCCGAGGATCGTCGTCGCCGGGCACCGGCGTGCAGCAGCGCGCCAGCGTCACCCACACGTCGTCGCTGCCCTCGACGACGACGGCCTCGGACGGCGCGCCGCCGGCGCCTCGACCACCGGCGGCAGCGGGATCGTCGCGGTCCTCGACCTCGTCGGCGAGACGGCCCGCCAGCTGCTGCGCCACGGTGTGGGCCGAGATGTGGCTGCTCGCCGATCGCGCGGAACAGGGCGTCGAGGTCGGGTAGTTCATCTGCTCGGCGACCGGCCTTGCAGCTCGGTGCGGCCATGAGCTTGCTTCCAGCCCGGCGCCCTGCTTGGCCAGCGTGCGCTGCAGCTGTCCTCGCGGCCCTTCTCGATGGCGTCGCTGCGGCGCTCACGGCGTGAACCACGCGCGTGATCTTCGAGCGCGCGCGCGACGACCCGACGAACTCCAGCCAGTCGCGCGACGGGCCCCGCGTCGGAGGCCTTCGAGGTCAGGATCTCGACCTTGTCGCCGTTGCGCAGCTCGTACTCCAGCGCGACCAGCCGCTCGTTGACCCGCGCGCCGATCGGTGCGGTGGCCGACCTCGGTGTGCACCGCGTAGGCGAAGTCGACCGGCGTCGAGCCGCGCGGCAGCGCCATGATGTCGCCGCTGGGGCGTGAAGACGAAGACCTCGTCGGCGTAGAGGTCCAGGCGCATGTTGCGCATGAACTCGCCGGAGTCGCGTGGTCTGCCGACTGCATGTCGAGCATCTGCGACAGCCACTGCGCCTCGCGCCTCGTCCGCGAGCTTGCCGGGCGGTGCGCATCTCCTTGTACTTCCAGTGCGCGGCGATGCCGAACTCGGCGGTGCGGTGCATCGCGCTGGTGCGGATCTGCACCTCGATCGGCTTGCCCTCGGGCCCCACCACCGAGGTGTGCAGCGACTGGTAGAGGTTGAACTTGGGCATCGCGATGTAGTCCTTGAAGCGCCCCGGGATGGGACGCCACATCGAGTGCAGCGTGCCCAGCGCGGCGTAGCAGTCCTTGACCGACTCCACGATGCACGCGCAGCCCGACGAGGTCGAAGATCTCGTCGAACTCCCGTTGCCGCGCACGACCATCTTCTCGTAGATCGAGTAGTAGTGCTTCGGGCGGCCGGTGATCTCGGCGCGGATCTTGACGTCGCGCAGGTGCTCCTCGACCTCGGCCGACGACGCGCTCGAGGTAGCGGTCGCGCTCCGGCTGGCGCTCCGCCACCATCGACTTGATCTCGTCGTAGCGCTTCGGCTGCAGGGTCGGAAGGCCAGGTCCTCCAGCTGCCACTTGAAGTTCTGCATGCCGAGGCGGTGCGCCAGCGGCGCGTAGATCGCACAGCGTCTCCTCGGCGTTCGCTCCTGCTTGGCGCCGCGGCAGGTGGTGGATCGTCATCATGTTGTGCAGGCGGTCGGCGAGCTTGATGAGCAGCACGCGCGCGTCCGACGCCATCGCGATGCAGCATCTTGCGCAGGCTCTCGGCCTGCTGCTCCTCCTTGGACGACGACCTTGATGCGGTCCAGCTTGGTGACGCCGTCGACCAGCGCCGCGGCCTCGTCGCCGAACTCCGCGGCGATGTCGTCGACGGATCATCTCGGTGTCCTCGACGACGTCGTGCAGCAGGGCCGCGACGATCGTCGGCGGTGTCCATGCCCAGCTGCGCGAGGAGCTCCGCGACCCCGATCGGGTGGATGATGTAGGGCTCGCCCGGACTTGCGCTTCTGCCCCTGCGTGGGCCGCCGTCGGCGACCTCGTACGCCCGCAGCGACGGCCTTGATGTCGACCCGCGGCGAGTCGCGCTTCAGGGTCGACGACCAGCGGCTGCAGCCGCTCCGGGATCGGCACGCCGATGGTCGAACCCGGGCAGACGGGCCAGCACGGCGCGCACCCCGGACTGCAGCGGCCGGCCGCGCGGCCGAGCGGCGTGCGCTCTCTCGGCGCGAGGGCACTCCGGTCCTCGCACGGCTTCGCGGATCGGCCGCGTCGCGCGCGTCGTCGGCTGCTCGAGCGCCGCTCGGGCTCCTCGTCTGCTGCGTCCTCGCGCTCGTGTGGGCCTCCGAGTCTCGTTGCGTGACCCAGGCGGTCACCCACGATACCCCCGGGGAAGTGCCCTCCGACGCCCGCCAGGACTGTGCACGGCGCTAGTACTTCAGCAGGCTGACGTAGGGCTCGTAGTCCTCCAGCTTGGACTGCCCCGTCGAGGAACGCCAGTTCGATGACGAACGCCAGCCCGGCCACCTTGCCCCCGGCCTGCTCGACGAGCTTGCACGCGGCCGCGGCGGTCCCGCCGGTGGCGAGCACGTCGTCGACGATCAGCACCCGGTCGCCGGGCTCGAAGGCGTCCGCGTGCACCTCCAGCGTCTCGGTGCCGTACTCCAGGTCGTAGGCCTCGGAGACGGTCTCGTAGGGCAGCTTGCCGGCTTGCGCAGCGGGACGAAGCCCGCGCCGAAGTGGTACGCGACCGGCGCGGCGATGATGAAGCCGCGCGCCTCGATGCCCACGACCTTGTCGATCGTGCCGCGCCCGAAGCTGACGACGATCGCGTCGACCGCGGTGGAGAACGCGACCGGGTCCGCCAGCAGGGGCGTGATGTCCTTGAACATCACGCCGGGCTTGGGGAAGTCGGGGATGTCGCGGATCGACGTCGCAGGACGGCGGTGTCCATCTCGATGCGCATGGTCTCTGGGTGCCTTCGACGCCGCTTGCGCGGCTCTTCTTGACCGCTGCCGGGCGTCGGCTTCGGCGCTGCGGGATGCGGCGCTGCGGCCGCCGTGGCGGCGCCGGTGCCTCGCGCCGGCAGCGCCCGGCTGTTCCACACGCTCCTTGAGCTCGCCCAGCGCGGCTCCTTCTCCTTGAGCCAGACCAGCAACGGCGTCGCGACGATGATCGAGGAGTACGCGCCGACGGCCATGCCGACGAACAGCGCCAGCGCGAGGTCCTTGCAGCGTCTCGGCGCCCGAGAGATCGTGGCGCCGAAGAACAGCAGCGAGCCGACCGGCAGGATCGCGGTCACCGAGGTCGACAGCGACCGCACGAGCACCTCGTTGAGCGCTCGTTGGCGACCTCGCCGTAGGTCTCGTTCGACACCGAGTCAGCCGCGCCGTGTCCTCCTTGACGCGGTCGAAGACGATGACGGTGTCGTACAGCGAGTAGCCGAGGATCGTCAGCAACGCGATCACCGATGGCGGGCGACACCGGGAAGCCGACGAGCGCGTAGATGCCCGACGGTCACGACGATGTCGTGCAGCAGCGTGACGAGCGCGGCCACGGCCATGCGCCACTCGAAGCGCAGCGCGATGTAGAGCGCGACCAGCGCCAGGAACACAGCAGGCCCTGGACGGCCTGGCGCGTCATCGGCCTGGCCCCAGCGCGGCCCGATCGACGACGACCGCGACGTCGTCGGGGTCGACGCCGGTGACCTCCGCGATCGCGGCGTTGACGTCGAGCTCGGTGATCTCCTCCAGCTCGGTCGATCGCCGGGGTGTGGACCAGCGCGCCGCCGCCGTCGTCGACCACCTGGACGATCGACCTCGGGCACCCCGAGCGCCTCGACCGCGGCGCGCAGCTCCTCGGGGGTGAACTCGTCGCCCGCATCCGTCGACGGTGAACGACGGCCCCCGGTGAACTCGATGGAGAAGTTCAGCTGGCGGATCAGCACGGCCAGCACGCTGAGGGCCACCACGCCGAGGGACACCCACAGCCACGTGCGGGAGCGGCCGATGAAGTCGATGTCCGCACGGCCGTTGACCAGCCGCTGCAGGCCGGGTGGTCTCCGGCTCGACGTCGGTGGTCACGCGCGCCTCCTGACGCGGTCGCCGGCGGGTGTGGTGGCCGGCATGATCACGCCCGTGCGCAGGCCCATGCATCGGCGAGTTCGCCAGCGCCGGGGTCCGCGCGATGAGCGCGAACAGCGCCCGGGTGAACGTGCAGCAGCAGCGCCGGTCGACGAGCGTGGACATGCCCAGCGTGAACGCGAACCCGCGCACCGGCCCGACCGCCAGCACGTAGAGGATGACCGCACGCCAGGAACGACACGATGTTGCCGGTCAGGTTGGTGCGGAAGGCCTTGCGACAGGCCTTGTCCGCCGCGGTGCGGATCGTGCGGCCGGCGCGGAGCTCGTCGCGGAAGCGCTCGCGGTAGATGATCGAGGAGTCCGCCGCGATGCCGATCGACACGATCACGCCGGCGATGCCCGCCAGCGTCAGCGCGAAGCCGACGTGTGTTGCCCAGGATGATGATGAGGCCGGTGATCGTCACGCCGAACACGATCAGCTCCAGGACGGCGGCCGCTGCCCATCCCGCGGTACAGCACGATGAGGTAGATCGCGACGAGCGATCAGCCCGACGCAGCCGGCCAGCAGCGCCGCCCTGCAGCGAGTCGCGGCCCAGCGTCGGCGAGACGCTGCGCGACGTGCCTGAATCTCCAGCTGGATCGGCAGGGCACCGGTGCGCAGGACCAGCGCGAGCTCGCGTGGCCTCCTGCTCGCCGCCGCCGACGGTGATGATCGCCTGGCCGCCCGTCGATCCCGACGTCGCACGCACGTCCTTCGGCCACCGGCGGGGCGTACTCGACGACGCCGTCGAGCACGATCGCGAAGCGGCGCTGCGGATCGCCCTGGCCTTGCAGGCCAGCTCGCCGGTGACCTCGGCGAACTCGTCGGCGCCCTCGTCGGTCAGGCCGAGGCTGACGCCCCAGTTCACGCCCAGGGCCTGGTCGGGCTCGCCCCGAGCGCTCTCGACGTCGGTGCCCACCAGCGCGCGGGCCCCAGCACCAGGCGGTTCCACTGGTCGCGCGGCAGCTCCTCCGGCAGCTGGCCGGGCTCGGTCGCGGGGGCGAAGCCGCGCTCGCAGACGATGACCTCCTCGTCGGGGGCGGGGACGGCGCCACCGCGCTCCTCGGCGCAGTCGGGGGCGTCGGCGGGGTCGGCGTTGGTGGTCTCGGTGGGGACGCTGGCCGGCTCCTCGGAGGCCCCGGACGTGGGCTCGGCGCTGGGCTGCTCGTCTTCGGTCGGGGTCGCGACGGCGCCCGGCGGGATCACCTGCAGCACGGGGCGGATCTGCAGCTGGGCGGTGCGGCCGATGACCTCGCGCGCGGTCTCCTGGTCGGCGACGCCGGGCAGCTGCACCTGGATGGTCTCGCCCTGCCGGGCGATCTCGGGCTCCGCGACGCCCAGCGCGTCGACGCGCTCGCGGATGATCGAGACGGTCTGGTCCAGCACCGCGGTGTCGATCGTCCTGCCCGGCGGCGGGGATGAGGTTCGTGCTCACGCCCCCCTGCAGGTCCAGCCCCAGGCGTGGCTCCAGGCCGCGCACGAGGATCCCGGCCCCACATGGCACCGATCACCAGGATCGTCGACCAGCGTGAGCGCGGCGAGCTTGCCCCTACCCATCGGTCTTCGAGCTCCCTCATCGCCGTCTACAGAACCGGGACGTCGTTGACGGTGATCCGGAAGTCGCAGCCCAGCGTCCGCGCCGCACGCCGGCACATGATCATGCGGTCCAGGAAGATCTCGAAGTACTCGAGCACCTGGCTGATCGTTCGTCGTCGATGGCCAGCTCGAGCGTCAGGGTGCGGGCTTCGGGGTCGACGCGCAGGAAGCGCTGGGTCACGGCGTAGTTCACCCGGTCGTGGATGTCCATCTCGATCGAGGCGTCCTTGCGCACCCGGCTGCGGTGGACGTCGGACTTGTCGGCCAGGATCACCGCGGCGCGAGATCGGCGAGACGGCGACCCCGTACTGCTCCTCGTGGTTGCCGACCGCGCTCATGACCATGCGCCATGTCGCGCGGCCGGCACGTCCAGCTCCTTGAGCAGGTCGAAGGCGAGCATCGCCGAGGTCTGCCCGTGGTAGCGCGCGGCTGACGACGTTGCCGACGTCGTGCAGGTAGCCGGAGACCGCCCCGAGCTCGCACGTGCGCGGGTCGTGGCCGCAGGTGCGTCAGCACGTTGAACGCGATGTGGCCGACCAGGTTGGCGTGGCGGAAGCCGTGCTCGGTGAAGCCCTGCGCATCGAGGAACTCGTCGGCGACGAGGATGAACGCGCTCGTGCGCTCGTGGGCCTGCACGGTCTCCAGCAGCGGGATGCGGCGCCGCCCGGTGGACTCCTCGGGCGGTGCCTGCTCCTCGCCCTCCTCGGTGCGGCCGCCGACCGCGACGCCGTGCTCGTCGATGTCCGGTCCGGGGGCTGCGCCCCCGACGACCCCCAAGTTCGAAATCTGCGGTCACTGGTCCCGGCGGTCCCGGGGTTCCTCGTCGTCGGAGTGGTCGAGGTCGGGGTCCTCGATGTAGTCCTCGTCGGAGTGCTCGAGGATCTCCTCCTCGTAGTCGAGGTCCTCGGCGTCGGTGGCGTCGTCCACGTCCAGGGATGGCTCGGTGAGCACGCGCGCCACCGCCGACTTGGCGATCGTCACGACCAGGCTGGGCGCCAGCTCCAGCCGGATGATGTCGTCGGAGACGTCGGCGATCGTGCCGTGGATCCCGCCGATCGTGACGACCCGGTCGCCGATCTCCGATCTGGCCGAGCATGTCGCGCTGCGTCTTCTGGCGGTTGCGCTGCGGCCGGATGATGAGGAAGTAGAAGACCAGGCCGATCAGCAGCAGCGGCAGGAGCTGCGCGATCGCGCTGCCGCCGGGCGGCGGCCTGGGCCGGTGCCTCGGAGGCCGCCTCGGTGGCGAGCACAGAGCAAGCTGTCACATCGAGAAGACGGTACTGCGTCCGCGGCGCTGGGCTTACTGTCAGCCCGTCCCCGAACAGCTGCCCTGCGCCCCGACGGCGTCAGGCCGACGTGGGCGAACGCGGCGGGGGTGGCGACCCGGCCCCGGGGGGTGCGCGCGAGCAGTCCCTGCTGGATCAGGAACGGCTCCACGACGTCCTCGACGCGTGTCGGTCTCCTCCCCCACCGCGACCGCCAGGGTCGTCAGCCCGACCGGGCCGCCGCCGAAGTCGCGGCACAGCGCCGTGAGCACCCAGCGGTCCAGCTTGTCCAGGCCGCGGTCGTCGACCTCGAAGAGCTCCAGCGCCGCCGCGGCCACCGGGGCGGTGACGATGCCCGTCGGCGCGGACCTCCGCATAGTCGCGAACGCGGCTTGCAGCAGCCGGTTGGCGATGCGGGGGGTGCCGCGGCTGCGGCCGGCGATCTCCCGCGCGCCCTCGCGGTGCAGCGTCATGCCGAGGATCTCCGGCGCTGCGGCCGCAGGATGTCGGCCAGCTCCTCGGGTGCGTAGTAGATCCAGCCGGGCGCGCGAAGCCGAAGCGGTCGCGCAGCGGCGACGTGATCAGGCCGGTCCGGGTCGTCGCACCCACGAGCGTGAACGGCGGCAGCGGCAGGCGGATGGCCTGCGCGCCGGGCCCCTTGCCCACGACGATGTCGAGGCTGAAGTCCTCCATCGCGGGATAGAGGATCTCCTCGACCGCACGGGGCAGGCGGTGGATCTCGTCGATGAACAGCACGTCGCCGGCTTCGAGGTTGGTCAGGATGGCCGCGAGGTCCCCGGGCCGCTCGAGCGCGGGACCGCTGGTCGTGCGCAGGTCGGCGCCCATCTCGGCGGCGATGATGCCGGCCAGCGAGGTCTTGCCGACGCCCGGCGGCCCGCTGAGCAGCACGTGGTCGGCCGGGGCGCCGCGCCGCGGGCTCCCGCGAGAACCAGCGAGAGCTGCTCCTTGACCCGCTCGGCTGCCCGACGAACTCCTCCAGTCGCCGGGGCCGCAGCGAGCCGTCGCGGTCGGCGTCGCCGGCAACCGTCGCCGGGGGTGAGGACGTCGTCCATCTAGGCGATCCGGGCGAGGCCGCGCAGCGCCGCGCGGATCAGCTCCTCGGGCTGGCCGTCGGCGGGCAGGGATGCGTCCATGGCGGCGGCGATCTCGGCGGCGCCGTAGCCCAGGCCGGCCAGCGCCTGGCGGACCTCGCCGCGGGCGTCGCCGGCCGTTGCCGGGCGAAGCGGACGGGACGCCGTCGGCGGCAAGCTGCCCAGCTTGCTCGCGCAGCTCCAGGATCATGCGCTGGGCGACCTCTTGCGGCCGACGCCGGGGATCACCGTGAGGGCGGTCGACGTCCTCGCCGATGACCGCCGCGGCGCAGCCCGTCGGCGCCGAGCGTGCCCAGCGCCGCCAGCGCGAGCTTCGGGCCGACGCCGGTGACGGCCAGCAGCACCTGAACAGGTCGCGCGCGGCCGTCGTGGCGAAGCCGTAGAGGTCCAGCGCGTCCTCGCGCACGGCGAGGTGGGTGTGCAGCGCTGCTCCTGGCCGCGGGCGGCGATCGCGGTGCCCGCGGGGACGCGCACGTGGTAGCCGACGCCGCTGACGTCGAGGACCACCTCGCCGGCCGTCGCCACCGGCGACCACGCCGCGCAGGAGCGCGATCACCTCGCGCGCCACCTGCGGCGAGCGGGCGTGCTGGAGGTGGCACAGCGCCAGCGCCAGCGCGTCAGCGGTGTCGGCGGGCTTCGGCGGTGCGGTCAGCCGCAGCAGCGCCCGCACCATGAAGCCGACCTGGTCCTTGTCCGCCCCGCCGGTGCCGGTGATCGCGAGCTTGACCTGCGTGGCGGTGTACTCGGTGACGTCGAGACCGCTGGCCGCCCCGGCCAGCAGGGCGATCCCCGCGGCCTGGGCCGTGGGCACCCCGTTCTCCGAGATCGCGCGCACGAACACGCGCTCGACCGCGACGGCGTCCGGCCGGGTCTCTGCGATCACCTCGCACAGCGCGGCGTGGAGCGCCGCCAGCCGCCGCGCGGTGGGCTCCTCCGGCCCGGTGCGCACCACCCCCGCCCGCACGAGCGTCGGCCGCTGCGAGGGCCCGTCCACGACCGCCACGCCGCACCGCGAGAGCCCCGGGTCGATCCCCAGCACCCTCACCGGCCCTCCCTTTCGATCGAACACGCGTACGCCTGCTCCCCAAACGTAACACCGCGCCGGCGCACGGTCCGCGAAGCTCGCCAGAGCGTCCACCAGCCCCTGGTGGGGTCACAGCAGCGCCCGGCCCTCGCCGCGGTAGGTGGGCGCCTCTGCGACGATCTCGTCGCCCTCGACGAGGTGCAGCACGTTGACACGCTCCGCGAGCTCGCCCGCCTTGGCGTGGCGGAACCAGACCCGGTCGCCGATGCGCAGCCGGCCCGCGGCCTCGCCGGTGAGCGGGGTCTGCACCTCGCCGGCGCCTTCCAGCGCGGTCAGGGCCAGGCCGGCTGGGTAGACCGGCACCGGCAGCCGGTCCTTGCCGCTCGCGCCCGAGGCCGGCCAGCCCGCCCCCAGCACGGTCGCGACGCCGGGCGCCGGGCGGCGCACGACCGAGGCCGCGAACAGTGCGGCCGGCTGGAGCGTGAACGCGCGGTAGCCGTCGAACAGCGTCGGCGCGTAGAGCCCCGAGCCGGCGGCGAGCTCCGTCACCGCCGACTCCGTCGCAGTGCGCTCCACGCTGCCGGTGCCGCCGCCGTTGACGAACTCCAGCGGCGCCACGGCCGACACCGCGGCGACGGCTGCGGCGCGGCGCTCGCGCAGCTCGCTCATGGACGCGCGCTGGGCGGCTCGCAGCACCGCGTTGCGCAGCGGCTGGCCGGGCTGGTCGTCGCCGACGCCCGCGACCTGGGCCTCGTAGGCCATCATCCCCACCAGCCGGAAGCCGGGCCGCGCGACCACCGCCTGGGCCAGGCGGCGGGCCTGCTCGGGCTCGTGGACCGGGGAGCGCCGCGCGCCGAAGTGCACCCGCTGGGCGAAGAGCCGCAGCGACGCGTCGAGATCCAGGCACACGCGCAGCTCGGGGTGCGGCGTGCCGAGCACGGCGTCGATGACGTCCAGGTGCTCGGCGGAATCCACCATCAGCGTCACGTGCCGCGCGCGCTGCGGGTCGCCGGCGAGCGCCCGCAGGGCCTGCCGGTCGGCCGTCGGGTACGCGACCACGACGTCGTCCTCCTCCTCAGCCAGCCACAGCGCCTCGGGCAGCGTGAAGGCCAGCACGCCTTGGAAGCCCGGGAGCGCGAGCGCGCGCCGCAGCAGCGCACGGCAGCGCACCGACTTGCTGGCCACGCGGATCGGCTTGCCGGCCGCGCGCCGCGCCAGCTGCGCGGCGTTGGCGTCGAACGCGTCGAGGTCCACGACCGCCAGCGGCGGGTCGAGCGCTGCGGTGGCGCGCTCCAGGCGCTCGTGCTGCCCAACGATCCCGTGATCGTGCCCCATGGCGCCCCCGCAGTGGCAAGGTTGAGGAGTGACCGCCTGGCGCAACTGGGCCGGCAACCAGGAGTCGCGCCCGCGGCACCGGGTGCGGCCGCACACGGTCCAGGACGTCGCCGACACGGTGCGCACCGCCGGCGAGCGCGGGCTGACGGTGAAGGCGGTCGGCTCCGGGCACTCGTTCACGCCGGTCGCGGTCACCGACGGGGTGCTGATGGACCTGGGCGCGATGTCCGGGGTGATCAGCGCCGACCTCGAGCGGGCGCGGGTGCGCGTGCGTGCCGGGACGCCGCTGCACGTGCTCAACCGCGAGCTCGCCGTTCGCGGGCTCTCGCCGTCCAACCTCGGCGACGTCGACCGGCAGACCGTTGCGGGGGCGATCTCGACCGGGACGCACGGCACGGGCGCGCGGCTCGGCGGGTTGGCGACGCAGGTGGTCGGCCTCGAGCTGGTCCTCGCGGACGGTGCGGTGGTGACCTGCGACGCGGAGCACGACCCCGAGCTCTTCGCCGCGGCCCGGCTGGGGCTGGGCGCGCTGGGCGTCCTCACCGCGGTCGAGCTGCAGTGCGAGCCCGAGTTCGCACTGTCCGCGGTCGAGACGCCGCTTCCGCTGGCCGAGGTGCTGGACGGCATCCACGATCTCGCCGACGGCAACGACCACTTCGAGTTCTTCTGGTTCCCCGGCACCGACGTGGCGCTGACCAAGCGCAACAACCGGCTGCCCGCCGGCACGCCCCGGCGGCCGCTCCACCCGGTGAGGGCGTGGCTCGACTACGAGCTGTTCGCCAACACCGCGCTGCACGGGATGTCCCTGGCCCTGCGCCGCTGGCCGGAGCTGACCCCCCGGGGCAACCGCCTCACGGCCGCGCTGCTGTCCGCGCGGGAGTACTCCGACACCGCCTACGAGGTCTTCGTGTCCCCACGCCGCGTGCGGTTCGTGGAGGCCGAGTACGCGATCCCCCGCGAAGCGGTCGTCGAGGGGTTCACGCGCATCCGCCGGGTGATCGAAGACGGCCCCCACCACGTCTCCTTCCCGATCGAGGTGCGCTTCGCCGCCGCCGACGACATCCCGCTGTCCACGGCCTATGGCCGCGACAGCGCGTACCTCGCGGTGCACATGTTCGAGGGCGTGGCGTACGAGGCGTACTTCAAGCAGGTCGAGGCGGCACTCGTCGAGCTGGAAGCCCGCCCGCACTGGGGCAAGCTGCACTGGCGCACCGCCGACGACCTCCGGGCCAGCTACCCGCGCTTCGGGGAGTTCCTCGCGACCCGTGACCGCGTCGACCCGGGTGGCCTCTTCGCGAACGCCTACCTCGACCGCGTCCTGGGCCCGCCGGTCCTCTCGCGGGAACCGGTCAGGCCACCGCCTCCATGACCCGGTCGGGGATGTCGAAGTTGGCGTACACGGTCTGGACGTCGTCGGAGTCCTCGAGCGCGTCGATCAGGCGCAGGACCTGGCGGGCGACGCCCTCGTCTTCGACCGGGACCGTGACGGAGGGCTCCAGCGTGAGCTCGGCGCCGTCCACGGTGATCCCCGCATCCTTGAGCGCTGCCGCGACCTTGTGCACGTCGGAGGGATCGGTGGTCACCGAGAACGTGTCGCCGTCGTCGCGCACGTCGAGGATGCCGGCGTCGAGGCCGGCCTCCAGCAGGTCGTCTTCGCTGGCCGCGGCCTTGGCGACCGTGATCACCCCGACGCGGCTGAACAGGTAGTTGACCGCCCCTGGCTCTGCGAGGCTCCCGCCGTTCTTGTTGAACGCGGCGCGCACGTCGTTGGCGGCGCGGTTGCGGTTGTCGGTGACGCACTCGACGTAGAGGGCGACGCCACCGGGGGCGTAGCCCTCGTACCAGACCGTCTGCCAGTCGGCGCCCCCGGACTCCTTGCCCGCAGCGCGGGCCAGCGCGCGCTCGATGTTGTCCTTGGGCACCGACGCGTCGCGCGCCTTGCCGATCATCGTCTGCAGCGTGGCGTTGCCCTCGGGGTCCGCCCCGCCCTCCTTGGCCGCGATCTCGATCGCGCGGATCAGGCGTGCGAAGAGCGCGCCGCGCTTGGCGTCGGCGGCGCCCTTCTTGCGCTTGATCGTCGCCCACTTGCTGTGACCCGACACTGCCTTCACGCCTCCCGGAGGGACTGGATGAGAAGCCCGTGGAGACGGCCGTCGCCGGTCAGCTCGGGGTGGAACGCGGCGGTGAGGACGCGGCCCTGACGGGCGACGACCACCTTAGCGCCGGCGGGGGTGTCGACCCGGGCCAGCACCTCGACGCCCGGGCCGTGCTCCTCGACCCACGGGGCGCGGATGAAGACCGCACGCATCGGGCCACCCGCGACGCCCTGCACGTCGAGGTCGGTCTCGAAGCTGGCGACCTGGCGGCCGAACGCGTTGCGGCGGGTGGTGAGGTCCATGGCGCCCAGCAGGTGCTGCTCGGCGGGGCGCCCGTCGTGGTGGAGGGTCGCGCGGCCGAGCAGGATCATCCCGGCGCAGGTGCCCAGGGCGGGCATGCCGCCCGCCAGGCGCCGGCGCAGCGGCTCCAGCAGGTCCTGGAACACCAGCAGCTTGCCGATCGTGGTCGACTCGCCGCCCGGGAGCACGAGCGCCTCGACGGCGTCGAGGTCGGCGGGCGTGCGGACCTCGACAGCAGTGGCGCCGGCCTGCTCGGTCGCCGCCAGGTGCTCGCGGACGTCCCCCTGGAGCGCGAGGACGCCGACCTTCACCAGCCGCGCGACGCCAGCCGCTGGTGCTCCGCCAGCTCGTCGAGGTTGATGCCGACCATCGCCTCGCCCAGGCCGCGGGAGACCTTGGCGATCACGTCGGGGTCGCGGAAGTTCGTGGTGGCCTCGACGATCGCGCGGGCGCGGCGGGCGGGGTCGCCGGACTTGAAGATCCCCGAGCCCACGAACACACCCTCCGCGCCGAGCTGCATCATCAGCGCGGCGTCGGCGGGGGTCGCGATGCCACCGGCGGTGAAGAGCACGACCGGGAGCTTGCCGGTCTCCGCGACCTCGGTGACGAGGTCGACCGGGGCGCGCAGCTCCTTGGCCTCGGCGTAGCGCTCCTCGGGGCTGAGCGTGTGCAGGCGGCGGATGCCGGCGGAGATCGCGCGCATGTGGCGCACGGCCTCGACGACGTTGCCGGTGCCGGCCTCGCCCTTGGAGCGGATCATCGCGGCGCCCTCGGCGATGCGGCGCAGGGCCTCGCCGAGGTTGGTCGCGCCGCAGACGAACGGCACGGTGAAGGCGTGCTTGTCGACGTGGTGCGCCTCGTCGGCAGGGGTCAGCACCTCGGACTCGTCGATGTAGTCGACGCCCAGCGACTGCAGGACCTGGGCCTCGACGAAGTGGCCGATGCGGCACTTGGCCATGACGGGGATCGAGACCGCGGCGACGATCCCGTCGATCATGTCGGGGTCGGACATGCGGGCCACGCCGCCCTGCGCGCGGATGTCGGCGGGGACGCGCTCCAGCGCCATGACCGCGACCGCGCCCGCGTCCTCGGCCACCTTGGCCTGGTCGGCCGTGACCACGTCCATGATCACGCCGCCCTTGAGCATGTCGGCGAGGCCGCGCTTGACGCGAGAGGTGCCCAGCTCCGTCATCGCTCCAGCGTATCGGCCAGACCCGCCACGACCGCGGCGACGGCGGCCGCGCCGTGGGGCGAGAGCCCGATCGTGAAGTGGTTGACGTCGGGCACCAGCACGGGGGTCATGAGGGGCTGGTCGGCGTGGACCTGCGCCACGGTCTCGGGCGGGTAGAGCCCCACGGGGCCGTCCAGCATCCCGCGCTCTGCGTACACGAAGTGGAACGGCCGGGTGAGCCGCTGCACACCGTGGCGGACCTCCGGGTTGACGAGCGTGTCGCGGGCGTCCTCAAGGACGCGGGCCTCACTGACGCGCGAGCGCCAGAGCCCGTCGTCGCCCTGCACCGCGTCGTGGTCGGCGTAGGCGCGGACGACCTCGTCGGGGACGCCGGCCTGGAGCGCCGGGTGAGCCCGCCAGAAGCCGTGGTAGTCCTCCAGCGTCGGCCAGGTCATGTGCAGGCGCTGCACCGAGGGTCCGACGATCGCCGTTAGGACGGCCTCGACGTCGACGTCCGGCGGCAGCTCCCCGCTGAGGGCGGGGCCGCCGTCCAGCAGCACGAGGTGGACGAGGCGCTCCGGGTGGCGGTGCGCGAACGCGGTGGCGACGAACCCACCCATGGAGTGGCCGAGGACCACCGCGCGCGCCGCGCCGGTCGCATCGAGCACCGCCACGAGGTCGTCGGCGTGCTGCGCCATCGACGAAGGGCCCGGCAGCGCCGCGCTCAGGCCACGTCCGCGCAGGTCGGGCGCCAGCACGGTGCACCCGGCCTCGGCGAGCGCGGGTCCCAGCAGGCAGAAGCCGACCGAGCTGGCCGTGATGCCGTGCACCGCCAGCACCGTGACGGGCCCGTCGCCCCAACGCGCGACGTGCAGGGCGCCACCGGCCAGCTCGACTAGGAAGGTCTCCTCAGGGTCCATCCCGCCATTGAACTGCGCCGACCTACACTCGCGCGTCGTCGGGCCGAGTCCTTCGCCGGAGGTCATGGACCCCTTCGTCGTCGCGGGCGTCCTGCTCGTGCTGCTTGCGGTGCCGGTCGTCCTCCGCGCCCGCCTCGACCGCGCGCGCGATCGCGCGCTGGCGGCGTGGGCCCAGGTCGACAGCGCCCTCACGGAGCGCGCGTCCGCAGCCGTCGCGGTCGCGGAGGCGTCGGGCGGCGACCGCGCGGTCGCCGCGGCGGCTCACGCGACGGAGCACGCCCGCACGATCCCGGCACAGGCGGCGGCCCAGGACGCCCTGCTGGCGGCCCTGGCCGGCCTGCCGAGGCCGGCGCTGGTGCAACCCGCCCGACTGCGGGACGCGCTGACGGCCGCGGACGGGAGAGTCGCGGAGGTCGCGGAGCGGTATGCGCAGGCACGGGCGCGGTACGAGGCACGGCGGACGGGGCTGCTGGGGCGGGTGGTGGCCGAGCGATCACCGGTGCTGGAGGCGTTTCCGCTGGTGAAGGTGGGGGCGGGGCGGTGAGGGGGCTGGTCCCGGCGCCTGACCAGCTCGGCGTCGCCTGTCAGGTCAGGACGCGCGTGCGGACCTCGCGGTAGAGCTCCTCGATGCGGGCGGCGACGACGGGCCAGGCGTGGGCGGCGGCCGTGCGGCGGCCCTCGGCGCCCATGGCCTCGCGCAGGCGGCGGTTGTCGATCAGCGCGTCGAGGGCCTGCGCCAGCGCGAACGGGTCGTCGGGTGGGACGAGGCGGCCCTGGACGCCGTCTTGCATGACGGTGCGGTAGCCGGGGATGTCGCTGGCGATCACCGGCAGGCCGGCGGCCATCGCCTCCAGCAGCACGATGCCGAAGGACTCTCCGCCGGTGGCGACCGAGACGAAGACGTCGGCGCTGGCGTGATAGCGAGGCAGGTCGGCGCTGGAGACGGCGCCGACGAAGAGCGCGTCGGGGCGCAGGGACGGCGGGACGAGCTGCTGGCAGCGCTCGCGCTCGGGTCCCTCGCCGACGACGCACAGGCGCACGTCGGGGTTGGCCGCGCGCAGCCGCAGGAACGCGCGGATCAGCACGTCGACGCCCTTGCGCTTCTCCAGACGCCCCACGAACAGCACCAGCGGCCGCCCCGGGTCGGCGAGGTGCTCCAGCGGCTTCGCGGCGGCGAACGCGGCCTCGTCGACCCCGTTGGGCAGGATCCGGAAGGCGCCCATCGGGACACGCAGCGCCTCGGCCGCGTAGCGCTGGGCGGAGGCCGACACCGCGACGCGGGCGTCCAGCCGCATCGCGATGCGCCGGGTCAGCGGCGACGCGAGCCGGTAGATGCGGTCGGCGGCCGACCACGCGTGGAACGTGCCGATCACGGGGTGCGGGGCGAACGCGGCGGCGGCCTGCGACACGAACGGCGCCAGCGGCTCGTGCACGTGGGTGAGGTGCGGGGCGAAGTCGTGCAGCAGCCCGCGCACGCGCCGCAGCACCATCGGCGACAGCGCCACCGGCGCCACCGAGCGGTTGTAGCGCAGGTTCACCGGGCGGCCCGCGACCTCGACCAGGCGGTCCTCGGCGTCGCGGCTGAGGCGCTCGCTGGCGGGTGCCAGGATCCGCACCTCGTGGCGGTCCGACAGCGCCAGCGCGAGGTTCACGACGTGCGCGCGCACCCCGCCCGGCTTGCTCCAGTCGTAGGGGCAGACCAGCGCGATCTTCACTCGCGATCTCGTTCGAAGATCGGCTGGAGCGCGTGCCACTGCGTCGGATCGAGACGGATGAGGTCCTCGATGCCGTGGGCGACCCGCTGGCAGGCGTCGGCGAGCGACAGTCCCGTGAGGTCCAGCGCGGGCAGCGCGACGTGGTGCCAGCGGCGGCCGGGGAGCTGCAGCATCGTGATCGGGATGACCGGGGCGCCGGTGCGCAGCGCGAGCAGCGCGGGCCCGGCGGGCATCCGGCACGGCTCGCCGAACAGCTGCACGACCGGGGCCTTGCCCGACAGGTCGCGGTCGGCCAGCAGGCCCACCATCGAGTTGTCGGCCAGCACCTGCCGCAGCCGCCGCGTCACGGCGTCGCGGCCCTTGTCGCCGGCGCGCGGCAGCGGCACGACCTCCATCCCCATCGCCTCGCGCAGGCGCACGAAGCGGCGGAAGAGCTCGTGCGGGCGCAGCACCTCGGCGACGACGCCCAGGTGGTAGCCGTGGGTCTCCGCCCAGCGCGCGGCCACGTCCCAGCTGCCGTGGTGGGCGAGCAGGACGATGAGCCCCTCGCCGCCGTTCAGCGCGGCGTCGACGTGCTCGCGGAAGCCGCTGACGTCGGTGCGGCGGTCGAGGTCCGCAGGGTCCAGGTCCGCGGCGCGGAACGACTCGACGTAGGAGCGCGTCACGCTGCGCATCGCCCGCCGCGTCGCGGCCTTCAGCTCCGCCGCGGGCACCACCCGTGCGAGGTTCGCCCGCAGCTGCCGCCGCGTGCCGGGGACCAGCGCGTGCACGAGCTCGCCCGCCGCCGCCGCGAGGCCGTACGCGACCGGCTCCGGCAGGCGGCGCAGCAGGTCCCACGCGAGGCGGTACGCCACGCCGGTCAGGCGCTCGACCCGGCTGTCGGGCGGCCCGCCCGGCGGGAGGCGGTCGGCGGCGCCCGGGTTGCGGTCGAACGGCTGGCCGGGGAACCCGGTACCGCGGTAGCCGGACGGCAGCGCGTAGCGGATCGGGTCACCGGCACCGGGCCGCGTGTCAGCGACCATGGTCAGGCGCCGGGACGGCGCGCGCCTGGCGCTGCACCGCGGCCATGCGGCGTGCCACGGTCACGGTCCCGCCGACCGCCAGCAGCCAGGCCGACAGCGGCAGGAACCCGAAACCCATGCCGCACATGATCAGCAGGACCCTGATCGGCCGCTCCACGGGGCCGTGCGACGCCTCCCAGCCCAGCGACTCGGCCTTCGCGCGGATGTAGCTGGTGAGCTGCGCCATCCCCAGCCCGACCATGATCACGGCGAAGAGCACCGGGTCCGCCCGCCAGATCCACGCGGCGGTCGCGAAGATCGCGGTGTCGGAGACCCGGTCGCTCACGGAGTCCAGGAAGTTCCCGGCCTGGCCGGCGGTCCCGCGGATCCGGGCGACCCGGCCGTCCAGCGCATCGAGCACGGCCCCGAACCCCGCGATGATCCCCCCGACCAGCAGACGGCCCGTCACGAGCATGACGCCGAGCCCCGCGAGGATCAGCACCAGCCCCACGATCGTCAGCCCGTTCGCGGTGAACCCGATGCGGACCAGGCCCCGCGCGATCGGCACGAAGACCTTGTCGCTGATCCAACGCTCGTCCTGGCTCGTCACCGCCGATCGACGATACGCCCACCGGGCGGGTCAGCCGCAGGTGTTCCGCGGAGCGTCCAGAGCCACGTCCTTGAAGATCATCGTGATCCCGAGGCGCTCCGCGACCGGGCAGCCCTCGGCAGGCGTGACGTCGTACTCGACGTCCACGACGAGGAGCCGGCGGTCGAGGAAGGGCGCGGCCAGGTCGCACTCGTCGAACTCCGCGCACTGCTCGAGCAGGAGCATCCCGAAGGTCCCGACGAGCTCCTCGGCCTGCTCGAGGTCGTTCTTCAGCACGGGCGTCAGGCGCCGCTCCTGCGCCAGCGCCGCGAGCGCCTCGTTGAACGCGAGCTGGTCGGCCGCGGTCAGGGGGAAGCCGCTGGAGTTCGCGTAGCCGTCGACGTTGTCGAACTCCACCGCGTCGAAGCCCTTGTCGTGGCAGGTCTGCACGCGCGGCTCCAGCAGCGGCAGCAGGACGTCCGTACGGCGCACGTCCAGCCAGCGCTCGTCGGGGAAGTCGTCCAGCGGCAGGCCGATGACCTCGGCGGGAAAGGCGTCCGCGTCGGGCCGGTACTCCTCCCAGGTACCCGCCGACACGTAGCAGACGACCCTCGTCCCGCGGGCGTGCAGCGCCGCGACCAGCTCGGCGGGCGTCTCCTGGTAGTCGAGGTCGTAGACGTCGGCCGCGATCGAGGTGTCGACCGGGTAGTCCGACAGCTGCCACTGGAACGACAACCCGGGCCCGGGACTCCAGGGGGTCTGCTGGCGCCAGAAGCCGACAGCGGCCACCGCGCCGGCCACCAGCACGGTGACCGCCGCGAGGCGCAGCCAGCTCACGGGTCCGCGAACGCGGGGCGGAGCAAGCTGTAGGTCTCCTCCAGCAGCTCGGGCAGCACGCGGGTCTGGCCGACGACCGGCATGAAGTTGGTGTCGCCGCCCCAGCGCGGGACGACGTGCTGGTGGAGGTGGTCGGCGATGCCGGCGCCCGCGAGCGCCGCCGACGTTCATGCCGACGTTGAACGCGTGCGGCCCGGTGGCGCTCTGCAGCGCCCGCACCGCCCGCTGGGTACAGCTCCGCCATCTCGTGCAGCTCGGCCTGGTCGCAGCGCCGCGTAGCCGGCGACGTGGCGGTACGGGACGACCATCAGGTGGCCCGGGTTGTACGGGTACGCGTTGAGGATCACGTAGGCGTGCTGGCCCCGGTGCACGATCAGCGAGGCCTGCGTCGTCGGCCCTCGCGCCGGCAGCACGCAGAACGGGCAGCCCTCGTCGTGGCTCGTCGCCGCGTGATGTAGGACATGCCGCCACGGCGTCCACAGGCGCTGTACGCGTCGAGTCGCCCTTGCACCTCCGGCGGTCACGGCTGCGGGCCGACGCCCCTTGGCGGCGACCTCGGCGGCCAGCTCCTCGGCGAAACGGCTCAGCGGGACGTCCTTGCGCTGGTCGCCGCACGCGCGGGCGCACCGCGACGGTGCCCGTCGCTCGGCCTCGCTGTCGCCGACGATCAGCTGGTAGGGCACCTTGCGCCGAGCTGGTGCTTGCGGATCTTCGCGCCCATGGTGTCGGCGGAGTCGTCGACCTCGACGCGCAGGCCCTGGGCCGCCAGCGCGGCCGCGACCGTGCTCGGCCGTAGTCGTCGTGGCGGTCGGCCACCGGGATCGACGACGGCCTGCACCGGGGCGAGCCAGGTGGGGAACGCGCCGGCGTAGTGCTCGAGCAGGATGCCGAAGAAGCGGTCGAGCGAGCCGTACAGCGCGCGGTGCACCATGTACGGGCGCTGCTCGGCGCCGTCGGCGCCGGCGTAGCTCAGGTCGAAGCGCTGCGGGAGGTTGAAGTCGACCTGCACCGTGGTCAGCTGCCAGGCGCGGCCGATCGCGTCGGTGACCTGCAGGTCGATCTTCGGGCCGTAGAACGCGCCCTCGCCCTCGTCGACGACGTAGTCCAGGCCCGACTCGTCCAGCGCCTGCGCGCAGCGCGTCCTCGGCGTGCGCCCACTCCTCGTCGGTGCCGACGGTCTCGGCCTTCGTCGGGGCGGGTCGACAGCGCGACGCGGCTGGGACCCTCGGTGAAGCCGAAGTCGCGGTAGACGTCGAGCGCGAACTGCAGGCAGCCCAGCACCTCGCTCGACGATCTGGTCCGCGGTGCAGAAGATGTGGCTGTCGTCCTGGGTGAAGCCGCGGGCGCGCAGCAGGCCGTGGATCACGCCGGATCGCTCGTAGCGGTAGACGGTGCCCAGCTCGGCCAGCCGCAGCGGCAGCTCGCGGTAGGACTGCGCTGTCCGGGACTTGTAGATCAGGACGTGGAACGGGCAGTTCATCGGCTTGGGGTAGTAGTCGACGCCCTTGCCTCGCCGTCCGTGTCCATCTGCATCGGCGGGTACATGCCCTCGGCGTAGAAGCCGAGGTGGCCCGACGTCTCGAACAGCTGCGCCCTTGGTCAGGTGCGGGGCTGTAGACGGGCTGGTAGCCGCGGCGGCGCACCTCCGCGCGGATGTAGTCCTCCATCTCCTGGCGGACGATCGCGCCCGTGGGGTGCCAGACGCGCCAGGCCGGCGCCCAGCTCCTCGGGGAAGCGAGAGCAGGTCCAGCTCGCGCCCGAGCTTGCGGTGGTCGCGCTTGCGCGCCTGCTCCAGCCGCTCGAGGTGCGCGGCCAGCGCCTTGCTGCGACTCCCACGCGGTGCCGTAGATGCGCTGCAGCATCGGCCGCTTCTCGTCGCCGCGCCAGTACGCGCCGGCCACGCGCTGCAGCGTGAACGCCGGCACCCACTTGGTGGTCGGGATGTGCGGGCCGCGGCACAGGTCGGGCCATCACCGTGCCGTCGGCGCGCACGTTGTCGTAGACGCTGATCACCGGTGGCCTCGGGGTCGACGTCTGGTCGCGTCGACGCGCGCGGCCTCGCCGGTCGCGCGCTCGATGATCTCGACCTTGTAGGGCTGGTCGGCGAACAGCTCCAGCGCCTCGTCGCGCGACAGCTCACGCCGCCGGAACGCCTGGTTCTCCCGGATGATCTCGTGCATGCGGTCCTCGATGCGCTCGAGGTCCTCGGGCGTGAACGGCTGCTCGACGTCGAAGTCGTAGTAGAAGCCGTCTGTCGATCGGCGGCCCGATCGCGAACTTCGCGCCCGGGATACAGGTCGGTGACCGCCTGCGCCATGATGTGGGCGACGAGTGGCGCAGGATCTCGCGGCCCTCGTCGGTGTCGGCCGCGACGGGCTCGACGGTCGCGCCGTCGGCCACCTCGCGGGTCGAGGTCCACGGCCTGCCCGTCGACGCGCGCGGCCACGACCTGGCCGCGGATCGCGCCGATGGCCTGCAGCGCCTCGCGGGCGGTGGCGCCGCCGGGCAGCTCGGCGGCCGCTCCGTCGGGGCCCTTGACGGTGATGATGGTCTGCCCGGACACGGGGCGAGGATAGCCCGGCCCCTCCGGCGTCAGACGGCGGCTGCTGCGCGTAGCGTGTGCCGTCGAACCGGCTCCGAGGAGGTCCGTCCGTGCCGGAAGCTGTGATCGTCGCCGCCACCCGCTCGCCGATCGGGCGGGCCGTCAAGGGCTCCCTGGCGTCCCTACGCCCCGACGACATGACCGTGCAGGTCGTGCGCGGCGCCCTCGCGCAGGTGCCGGAGCTCGACCCGGCGCAGCTGGAGGACCTGATCCTCGGCTGCGGCCTGCCGGGCGGCGAGCAGGGCTACAACCTCGCCCGGATCGTCACCGTGCTCCTCGGCCTGGAGGGGGTGCCCGGCACGACCGTGGCCCGCTACTGCGCCTCGTCGGTGCAGGCCATCCGCATGGCAGCGCACGCCATCCGCGCCGGCGAGGGCGACGCGTTCGTGGCGGCTGGGGTCGAGTGCGTCTCGCGGTACATGAAGGGGACCAGCGACGGCCTTCCCGACACCCAGAACCCGGCCTTCGCCGCAGGCCCAGCAGCGCAGCGCCGCGCGTGCGCAGGCCGGATCGCCGGAGTGGGAGCCGCCCACCGGCCTGCCCGACGTCTACATCGCGATGGGCCAGACGGCCGAGAACGTCGCCCAGCTCAAGGCCGTGCCGCGGTCGCGCATGGACGAGTTCGCGGTGCGCTCGCAGGAGAACGCCGTGGCCGCGATCGACAGCGGCTTCTTCAAGCGCGAGATCACACCGGTGACGCTGCCCGACGGCAGCGTGGCGGAGACCGATGACGGGCCACGCCGCGGCACCACGCTGGAGAAGCTCTCGGAGCTGCAGCCGGTCTTCCGCCCGGACGGCACGATCACCGCCGGCAACGCGTGCCCGCTGAACGACGGCGCGGCGGCCGTGGTCGTGATGAGCGACACCCGCGCGCGTGAGCTGGGGATCGCGCCGAAGGCGCGCGTCGTGGCGACCGGCGTCTCGGCGCTGAACCCCGAGATCATGGGCCTGGGTCCTGTCGAGGCGAGCCGCCAGGCGCTCGGCCGTGCGGGACTCACCGTGAAGGACCTCGACCTGGTCGAGATCAACGAGGCCTTCGCGGCGCAGGTCATCCCCTCCGCGGACGAGCTCGGCGTCCCGTGGGAGAAGCTCAACGTCCACGGGGGCGCGATCGCGGTCGGACACCCCTTCGGCATGACCGGCGCCCGCATCACGCACGACGCTGCTGAACGGCCTGGAGTCCGTCGACGGCCGCTACGGCCTGGAGACGATGTGCGTCGGCGGCGGCCAGGGCATGGCGATCATCTACGAGCGGCTCGACGTACTCGGCCTCGAGGCCCAGGCGCCGCCCAGCCACGCGAGGGCGACCTCGCCCTGCGCACGCTGGAAGGCCCTGACCGTCGGGATGCCCAGCGGCGGGGGTAGGCCGGCGTTCCACAGGAAGTAGCCGGTCAGCGCGGCGACCAGCGCGTCGATCGCCTCCGGGCTCGCGGCCTGCGCGGCGCGGCTGAGCGCAAGGATGTCCTCGGGCTCGCCGGCGCCCTGCATGACGGCACTGGGGATCAGGCCGAGCACGTCGACCCAGGCGGCCCCGCGGGTGGCCCACGGCCAGTCGACGAGGACCACGCGGTCCGGGGTGAGCAGCAGGTTGTCGGCCCGGACGTCGAGGTGGACCAGGGTGTCGCCCGCGGCCGCGGCCAGCCAGCCGGCCTCGATCGCGGCGAGGCGCGGCAGCGTGGCACGGGCCCAGGCCGGGAGCTCGCGGGCGCGTCGCGGTGCGTCCGCGAAGCTCCGCAGCCCCGTGAAGTCGCCGGCCTGCGCGTCGGCGACGGCCTGCAGGGGCAGCGGGCAGGGCGTGGTGGCCTCAGCCAGCGTGTCGAGCGCCGCGACGACGCGTGCCAGCTCGCCGGGTGCCCAGGTCGGCATCCAGCCTTCGATGTCCTCGAAGACCAGGCCGACCCAGCCGTCGACCTCGACCGCGGCCTGGAAGCGCGGTGCCGGGGCCGCGGCCGGCAGGGCGGCGGCGATGCGGGCCTCGCGCCGGTGCATGCGCGCGGCCACGGCGTTCACCCCGCGGTCGACGGCCTTGACGAAGCGGCGCTGCCCGTCGTCGCGCACGACGCGCACGGCCAGGCCCGGGCTGAAGCCGCCGTGCTGCGTCGTCGCGCTTGCCACGCGGCCGCCGGCGGCGTCCTCCAGCGCGGCGCGGACGCGCGGCGGCACGTCCTTCCACGCCACCCGTACGCCCTGCGCCAAGGGGCGAAACCTAGACTGCAGCCCACGCTGGGACCGGAGGGCCGATGGACCTGCTCGACGCCGCCGTACACGACGCCACCGGCGAGCCGGTGGTGCAGGTCCTGCGCGAGGACGGGACGCTCGTCGAGGGCGCCGCAGGCCCGGCGGTCGACGCCGCCGTGCTGCGCCGGCTGCACCGTCTGATGGTGCTGGCACGGCGCCTGGACATCCTGTCGGTGAACCTGCAGCGCCAGGGTGTCATCGGCATCTACGCACCGTTCCGGGGGCAGGAGGCCGCGCAGGTCGGACGCGGCGGCAGCCTTGCAGCCGGGCGACTGGCTCTTCCCGACCTACCGGGAGACGGCCGCGCTGATGGTGCGCGGCGTGGACCCGGTGGAGATCCTGCTCCCCTACCGCGGCATCTGGCCTTCGCAGCACGACCCCTACGCGCTCGGTGTGATGCCGATGACGATCCCCATCGCCACGCAGTGCCTCCACGCGGTCGGGTGGGCGATGGGGGCGCGCATGGACGGCGCGCCGGTCGCGGCGCTGGCCTGCCTGGGCGACGGGGCGACGTCGGAAGGCGACCTGGCCGAGGCGCTCAACTTCGCGGGCGTCTACGCCGCGCCCGTGGTGTTCCTGTGCCAGAACAACGGCTGGGCGATCTCCGTGCCGCTGTCCAAGCAGACCGTGCAGCCGGAGCTGGTCGCGCGGGCCCGCGGGTACGGCGTCCCGGCCGTCCGCGTCGACGGCAACGACGTGTTGGCGGTCCACACCGTCGTGACGGAGGCCCTGCAGCGCGCCCGCGCCGGCGGCGGCCCGCTGTTCGTGGAGGCGATGACCTACCGTCTGAGCCCGCACACCACGTCCGACGACGACACGCGCTACCGCCCGCCGGACGAGCTGGCGGCCTGGGAGCCGCGTGACCCGCTGACCCGCACCGAGCGCTACCTGCGCGCGCAGGGCCAGTGGACCGACGCCGACGCCCAAGCCGTCGATGCCGAGGCCGAGGCGCTCGCCCTGCGCGTCCGCAGCGCCCTCGACGCGGCCGAACCCCCCGACCCCGAAGAGCTCTTCGCCCACGTCTACGTCGACCCCCCGCCCGCCCTGGAAGCCCAAGCCCGCCACCTGCGCACCGAGCTGGCCCGGGCTACCATCCCGCCCCCGGGTGCCTAGCCCCGACCCGGGCGCGTAGCTCAGTGGGACGAGCGCTCCGCTCACACCGGAGAGGTCGCTGGTTCAATCCCAGCCGCGCCCACCCCACCGGCGGCGGGAGGCTCTGGTACTGGAGCGTCCGCCGATTCGCGTCCGTCGTTGTTCTGGCCTCGGCCCTGCTCGGTGCAGTCGCTTGCGGCGGGGCAGACGAAGTTTCCCTTGAATCCGAGGTAGACGCTTCCCCTGAAGCCACCCCTTCTGCCGAAGACGCTCCGCCAACCGCCACCCCGCCCGATTCGTGCGGTCAAGAAGCCACCTTCGAAAACTTTGGCCTTCCGGACGCAACGTATTACGCGACTCCGGAAGAGGCAGTTGCGGCGTTCGAAGAGGACGCGCGTCGCGACGTCGCCACACCAGCGGCAGATGACGTCGTGCCGGGCTACCAACCCGCGGTCGCGCAGGGGCGGCTCGATCTCTATGAGAACTTGGGATCGAGTCCGGCTTCAGAGGCACCAAGTGAAGTCGTCTTTGTCGCGCCAGGCATCGGCGAGGCGACCGTGCGCTACACCGATCCTTACGGCTGGGGGGTCGCTGCGGAGAACTACGTCCTTGATCCGGAGATCTGTGCAGCACTACAAGCCAGGGACGACGGCGAAGCGACTCAGTAGGTCAGGACCAAACGGTTGGTTGGTAGCCTTCAGCGGACCCCGCGAGCAACGAGGACGCCGAATGGTCCGGAGCGCCGCACCCGAGAGCCCGCCGGCCTTCGAGGCGTTCGCTGCGGGGGATGAGGTCGATCGCTTCGCGGTGTTCGCGGCGTGCAGGGCCGAGCGACCGGTGTTCCGCAGCGAGGTGCTGGACGCGTGGGTGCTGACCCGCTACGCCGAGGTCCGGGCGGCCTATGAGGACGAGGCGCGGCTGGTGTCGCCGAAGGAGGGGCCGGGGTCACCGCCGTACGGCCCGGCGATGCTGCAGTGGCGGGGCCACGAGCACCAGCGCAAGGGCGGCATCGTCGCCCGACGGCTGCGCAGCGCCGGCGCGATCGCGTCACTGGACGACTTCGTGCGCGACACCTGCGCGCGCCTGGTCGGCGAGCTGCGCCTGCGTGAGGGCGTCGTCGACCTCAAGGCCGACTACAGCACCTGGATCCCGCTGCTGGTCATCGGCGAGCTGATGGACGTCCACGAGGCCATGCGCTTCCGCGACTGGTACCAGGACATCGCGGCGGGCAGCGTCAACAGCATCGGCCATCCGGAGCGCCGCCAGCGGGCGTTCGACGCGCTCACTGCCCTGGGCGACCTGCTCGCGCCGGTCATCGAGCAGCGCCGCCGCGAGCCCGGCGACGATCTGCTGAGCGACCTGTGCAGCGCAACGTACGAGGGCCGGCCGCTCGCGTTCGAGGAGCTCCGGGCGATGGCGGCGTTCCTGCTCACCGCCGGGGTGGAGACGACCGAGCGGGTGCTGTCGAGCCTGCTGCGCCACCTGTTCGCCGAGCCGGAGCGCTGGGTGTGGCTGCACAGTCACCGCGAGCTGCTCACCAGCGTGCTGGCCGAGGCGCTGCGCGTGTACCCGCCGATCCAGGCATCGACGCGCGTCGCGCTGGAGGACATCGAGTTCGCAGGCGAGGTGGTCCCCGCCGGTGACCGGGTGCTGCTGCTGCTCGCCTCGGCCAACCGCGACGAGACTGTCTTCGACGACGCCGAGTCGTTCCGGCCCGAGCGCTTCGCCGAGCACGCCGAGCGGCAGTTCACGAACGCGGCCACGGTCCTGTCGTTCGGGGCGGGCCGCCACCACTGTGTGGGCTCGCAGCTGGCCCGCCTGGAGATGACCCACGGCATGACCCACCTCCTCGACGCCTTCGAGGGGGGTGTGTTCGTGGACGGCAAGGTGCCGCCCGACGAGGGGTTCCTGCTGCGCTCGCCGTCTGCGGTGCCGGTGCTCCTCACGCGTCGCGCGTGACCGGCTGGCCTCAGGCGGCGCGCAGCCGGTCGAACACGACGGGGAAGGTGAGGAAGCGCGGGTGCACGCTCTCGGCCC
Source organism: Euzebyaceae bacterium (assembly GCA_963829805.1). Taxonomy (GTDB): domain Bacteria; phylum Actinomycetota; class Nitriliruptoria; order Euzebyales; family Egibacteraceae; genus CAWHJR01. Next base: position 2,554,452 of record CAWHJR010000002.1, on the reverse strand, counting down.
GCTGTGGAGCGGCGTGCGGATCGGGGCGGACGCCGGCGGCGTAGAGCTCGCGCAGCACCCGCAGGAGCATCCCTTCGGTGTCGGCGCCCTCTTCGGCGTAGCTGCCGACCACCTGCGCGCGGCCCAGGCAGACGTGTGCGCCGCCGCCGAAGACCAGCCCGTACCCCGGCTCGGGTGGGCGCACGGCGCGCCCGGGGCGAAACGCGTCCGGGTCGTCGCCGAACACGCCCGGGTCGCGGTTGGCCGCCTCGAGGTCGAGCGCGACCTCCTCCCCGGCCGCGACGGTGCGGCCGCTGCTCGCGAGCACGAGGTCGGTGGTCGCGCGGCGGATCAGCGCGACGGTGGGCACGTGCAGCCGCAGGGCCTCCACCATCGCGGCGCGCAGGAACGCGCGGTCGCCCGTGCGCCCGCGGTCGCCGGGATGGGCGTCGAACCAGCCGTGAAGCTCGTCGACCACATGGGTCACCAGGGAGGCGTTGTTGAGCGTCGAGGCCGCGAGGAACAACACCACCTCCCGCACCGCGGCGTCGTGTGGCACCCGCGCGGCGGCCAGGATCGCGAGGAGATCGACGGTCAGCTCCTCTCCAGCCGCGATCGCGGCGTGCCGGCGCGCCCACGCCGGGGCGAACAGGTCGGCGACCAGCGCGTCACGGGCGGCCGCCGCCTCGCGCACCACCTCGGCGTGGTCGCGCGTGGACCACTCCACGGTCACGCCCTCCAGCAGCGGGTACAGGTAGCCGGCCAGCCGGTCGGTGGCGTCCTGGTCCACCACGCCGTCCAGGCCGATCGTCGCCGACGCGAGCTGCAGGAAGACCGTCCTGGCCAGCCGCACCAGGTCCGCGCGGACGCTCCCGTCAGGGTCGGGGCTCGCAGCATGACCAGCCAGCACCCTGGTGATCGTTGGGCCCAGGACGTCGCGCTCGTACGCCGACAGCGCCGCACGGGAGAACAGCGGCTGCAGCAGCCGGCGGCGCGTCGCGTGCGCGACGCCGTCCAGCGTCAGCACGGTGTCGCCGACGAAGTCCAGGCTCTCGCGCTTGGACGCCTGCGCGAACCCCTGGGAGCGCAGCACCTCGCGGCACTCGTCGTAGCCGACGATGCGGGTGTAGGCGTCGAGCGACGGGGTCGACACAGCAGCGCGGTGGTCAGGCCGCGTCGTCGGGGTCGGTGGGAGTCCCCGGCCGCGGCATGATCTTGATCATCATCTGCATCAGCCCGCCGTCGACCTCGATGTTCTGCGCCGTCAGGTAGCTGGCCGCGTCGCTGAGCAGGAACGCGATGACCGCGGCCACCTCGCCGGGCACCGCGATGTGGCGGGTCGCGACCATCTTCAGCCGGGTCGCCAGCGCCTCAGGGTCGGAGTTGAAGCGCTCGGCCATCGGCGTGCGCATGATCCCCGGGCTGACGGCGTTCGCGCGGATGCCCCGTGACCCCCACTCGACCGCCGTCTGACGCGCCAGCATGATCATGCCGGCCTTGCTGGGCGAGTACCCCCCGGCGCTGGCCTCGGGTGCGCTGCCGGCCACCGAGGAGATGTTGACGATGCTGCCGCGCCGCTCCGCCAGCATCTGCCGGCCGAAGTGCTTGGTGCACAGGAACGCGCCGGTCAGGTTGATCCCCAGCATCCACTCCCACTCCTCCAGCGAGAGGTCCTCCAGCGGCGTCCAGCGGATCACGCCGGCGTTGTTGACCAGCGCCGTGCACGGGCCCAGCCGCTCGGCGCAGACCGCCGCCGCGGCCTCGACCGCGGACTCGTCGGCGACGTCGCACTCCAGCGCCGCCGCCTCCAGGCCCGCGGCCTCGAGCTCACCGGCCAGCTGCTCGGCGGCCCCGCGGTCGACGTCGAGCACGCCGACCTTCGCACCCAGCTCGGCGAGCAGCCGCGCCGTAGTGGCGCCCAGCCCCGTGGCACCACCCGTCACCACCGCGACGCGCCCGTCCAGGCGGGTCCCCAGCACGTCCTGTCCTGCCATGGTCGTACCTCCTGTGGCTCAACCGGCCGCGAGCGGCGGCAGCCCGATGATGTCCCGGGCCTGCGCAGGCGTCGCGACGTCTCGTCCCAGCGTCTCGGCCAGCTGGGCCACCCGGGCCACCAGCTCGCCGTTGTCGGGGGCTCCCAGGCGCGCGTAGTCGTGGTCTCCCGTGCCGATCGCGACGTGCCCCCCCAGGGTGATGGCCCACGCCGCGAGCGCCATCACGTCGCCGTTGAAGCACATCACCAACCACGGCTCACCCGCCGGGATCGCCGCCACCAGCGCGAGCAGCTCGTGGATCTCCGCGCCGGGCCCCGCCGGGAAGGCGTCCCCGGTGAACGGCAGCTCCCAGAACGTGCGCTGCGGCGTCAGCCCCGCCTCGCGGAACCGCAGCGCCGTGCGCACCTGCGCCACGTCCCAGCACACCGTCGTGACCGGCACACCCGCCGACTGCAGCCCCCGCAGCGTGCGCTCGATGCCGTCCCGGCTGTTGGAGTAGACCGCGTCCCCGGGCACGAAGCGCTGCGCCGCCGCATCCCAGAAGTCGACGTTGACCGGCCCGAAGTCCACCGGACCCATCTCGATCCGCAACGCGGGATCGTCTGCCAGCGCCAGGATGTGGGCGATCCGGTCCTCGACCGCCGCGGCCGACGTGTAGCCCAGCGTCGGCTGCGTGATCAGATCCGTGGTCTCCCGGACACGACGGACGACGTCGACGTAGTCGGCCACCTCGTGGCGCGGCACGCCCGTCTCGGGGTCCCGGCCGTGCCAGTGCAGGATCGAGGCACCCGCACGCCAGGCCTTCTCCGCCTCGCGGGCGACCTCCTCAGGCGAGTACGGCACCCACGGGTTGGCGCCGCGCATCGTGTTCTCGTTGCAGCGCAGCTCGATGATCAACGGGTCCATGACCGAGAGACCGCCTTTGCCGCTGGAGCACCGGGTCAGAGGGAGGGGATCGAGGCCAGCACGTCGGCTTCGGAGCCGGAGGCCAGCGTGATCAGCGCGCGGTCGACACCCGCGGCTGCCAGCCGATCGAGCGTCGCGGGTGTGGCGCCGACGTAGGTGACCGGGACGTGCCTGCCCGCGCGCTCGCGCAGCGCGGCGATGCGGGACGGCAACGTGTCGATCTCCCTCACGCTCGGGAGCCAGCCGTCGCCGTAGCGCACGACGCGATCCTCGACCAGCGGGCCGTTGCCCCCGAGGAAGACCGGCGTATGCGGCTCCTGGAGGGGCTTGGGCCACTGCCAGATCGGATCGAAGTCCACGTGCCTGCCGTGGAACTCGGCCTCATCCTGGGTCCAGATGGCCTTCATGGCCTGCACGCGCTCGAGCATGCTGCCGTGCCGCGTGCCCGGGTCGATCCCGTGGTTGCGCATCTCCGGCTCGTTCCAGCCCGCTCCCACGCCGAGCACGAGGCGCCCGCCGGAGAGCACGTCCAGCGAGGACACCTGCTTGGCCAGGGCGATCGTGTCGTGCTGGTTGACCAGGCAGACCGCGGTGCCCAGGATCAGCTTCGACGTCGCCGCCGCCGCGAAGGCGAGCCCGACCAACGGGTCATGGGAGCGCAGGTACTTCGGGTCCATGGGGCTGCCATCCCGAGCGACCATGCCAGCCGCGACAGGGATGTGGGTGTGCTCGGTCACGAACAGCGACTCGAAGCCGCGCTCCTCGACGGCCGCCGCCAGCACACCCGGGGAGATCCCGTCCCCGGTCAGGAAGATCACGAGCCCGATGTCCATCGGCCCGATCCTACGGAAGCTCGCTCAGCTGGCTTCCGTCTCCTCGGACGCCTGCTCGCGGTTGTCGTCGATGCCCGGGGCGGACGCGCCGAAGACCTGGCGCCCCGCGGGGTTCTCGCCGGGTGTCCCGGACGGCGGCCGCCACACCTCGATCCGGACCGCGGCGTCCTCGCGGTCGTGGAGGTAGCGCACCCGGCCATCGACGGCCGGCACCGCCAGCCAGTTCAGCACCCGGTCGTCCTCGGCCAGGATGTAGACGCCGTAGACCTGGTTGGCCGCGAGACCGTCGACGAAGACCGCCAGCCGCCCGTCGGACTCGCGCGCGGCGCCCACGACCGGGCCGGGCGAGACCTCGGTCAGCCACGGCGTCCCGAAGTTGATGACGCTGGAGGCCTCCTGCTCCGCCTGGAGGCGCTCACGCAGCTCGATGTTGTTGCTGCGCAGCGTGAAGTTCCAGATCGCCAGCAGGATCATGATCCCGATCCCGCCGAAGAACAGCAGCCGCAGCGACCGCGGCGAGCCCGGCCCGCGGTCGTCGCCGCCCTCCTCGTCGCGATCCCGCTCCCGCCGCTTGGTCTCCAGGGCCTTGGCGGCGCGCTGGCGCCGCTCGTCGCGCTCGACGTCGGCCAGGTCGGAGGCGATCGCGCGCAGCTCCCCGACGCGGGCCCGGCATTCCCCGCACTCCAGCAGATGGGCACGGAAGACCTGTGCCTCCTGCTCTGCGAGTCCGCCCAGGACGTGCCGCACCGCCAGCTCCTCGAACGCCGCGTGCGCGTCGGACTCCCGACTCATCACCCAGGAGGATACCCCCGGTGTCAGGCCGGTTCCCGCGCCGATCGGTCGGGCTCGTCCTCCGCCGGAGGGTCTTCGAGGGTCTCCTCGGGCTCCTCGGCCGTCTCCTCCTCGAGCTCGTCGTCGATCTCGTCCTCGAGCTCGTCCTCCTGATCCGGCTCCGGCGCCTCGTCGGGGTCCTCCGGCGGCCGCTTCCAGGGGTGGTCGAAGTCCGGCGGGCTCCACGCCCACGGGGTGCGCTCCCAGGGCTTGACGACGCGCACCCAGACGGCCACGACGACGATCACCGCGATCGAGGTCAGCTGCGTCCCGGTGAACGTGCCCACGAGGTCCTTGTCGGCCTCCCGCGCGAAGTCGGAGATGAACCGGAACAGCCCGTAGCCCAGCGCGAACACCATGGCCGAGAAGCCGTCCCACCGCGGCTTGCGCTCCAGCCACACGATCAGCACGAAGATGAGCCCGCCCGCGATGAAGTCGTAGAGCGCGGTCTGGTGGACCGCGGTGTCGAAGCAGCCCTGCACCATCGGGCCGCTGTAGGGCACGGGCGGCTGCAGCACCCAGCTCGCGTCGTAGCTGCCCGTGCAGCGCCAGCCGAGGAAGAAGTCGGTGGCCGCGCCGAGGTGCTCGCCGATGATGAGGTCGCCGACGCGCCCGATGAAGATCCCCAGCGCCATCCCGGGCGCGAGGTTGTCGAGGTTGAGGCGCAGGTCGACCTTGCTGCGCCGCAGGTAGGGGACGACCAGAGCCAGGGCGCCCGCGATCCCGCCCAGCAGCGACAGGCCGCCTTCCCAGATCGCGAACCAGCTCAGCGGGTCGGGGAACTCGTCAAGCCGCGTGATCACGTAGAACAGGCGCGCCCCGATGATCGCCCCGATGGCAGCGCGGGTGACGATGCCCTGGACGATCAGCTCGGGGTTGGGGCCCAAGCGGCGCGCCACCCCGCGCTGCCTGGCGCGGCGCAGCATGAACTGCGCGCCCAGCAGGAACCCCAGCGCGACGAAGATGCCGTGCGGGGAGATCGCGAAATCGCCACCGAAGAAGTGGATCCGCTCGACGATGGGCCACGCGACCTCGGCCAAGAGCATCGCGTCGATCCTAAGTGGGGTCGCCCAGGAGTGACGAAGGACCGAACCCGTCGGGCAGGAGATCGGTGCCCAGCACGAAGCGGACCACTTCCGGGCCGTCGCCGGTGGCCAGGACCACGAGCTCCGGCGCGAACTCGAACAGCACCTGCCGGCAGATCCCGCAGGGCGTGCACACGGCAGGGCCGGTCCCGGCGACCGCCAGCGTCGTGAACCGACGGTGTCCGGCCACGATCGCGGCGGGCACGGCGGCCCGTTCCGCGCAGATCGTCGCCGGGTAGGAGGCGTTCTCGACGTTGGCGCCGAGGAACACGGCGCCGCTCTCGACCTGCAGGGCGCACCCGACGAGGAAGGCGGAGTACGGCGCGTAGGCGAGGTCCCTGGCCGCGCGCGCCTGCGCGACCAGCTCCTCCTCGTCTGGCGTGAGCGGGGTCAGCGCGCGGCCTCGGAGCGCTCCGGGTCGGGCTGGTCGTCGGCGCTGACGCGTTCGACGAGGACCTTCTGGATCCGCCGCCCCGTCACCTTCTCGGCCTTGAGCACGAGGCCGTCGACGCGGACGGCCTCGCCCGTGCGCGGGATGTGGCCGAGCGTCCCGAAGAACAGGCCGCCCACGGTGTCCCACTCGTCGTCGGGCAGGTGGGCGCCACCGACCAGCGCCTCGAGCTCGTCGACCGGGAGGCGCGCGTCCACGCGCCAGCGGTCGGCCTCCAGGGTCTCGACCAGGACGTCCTCGGCGTCGAACTCGTCGACGATCTCGCCCACGATCTCTTCGAGGATGTCCTCGATGGTGGCGATGCCGGCGACCGCCCCGTACTCGTCGACGACCACGGCGAGGTGCACCTGCTGGGCCTGCATCTCGCGCAGGAGCGAGTCGACGCTCTTGAGCTCCGGCACCACGAAGGGCTCACGCAGGAGCCCCAACCACGATCGGTCTCCAGAGGGGTCGCCCTCGCCGGACGAGAGCTCGCGCAGGACGTCCTTGGCGTAGAGCAGCCCGATGATCTCGTCGCGGTCATGCTCGGCGTGGACGGGGATGCGCGAGAGGCCGCGCTCGACGACGACCGCGACCACGGTCGACCAGGCGTCGCTGGCGGAGAGCATGAGCACGTCGGGCCGCGGGACCATGATCTCGCGCACGAGCGTGTCGCCCAGCTCGAAGATCGAGTGGATCATCGCGCGCTCGCGCTCCTCGATCACCGAGCCCTCCTCGGCGGTGTCGACGAGGTCGCGGATGTGGTCCTCGGTGACGAAGGGGCCCTCCGCCAGGCCACGGCCGGGGGCGACGACGCGGCCGGCCCAGAGCAGCAGGCTGACGATCGGGCGCAGCAGGCGGCTGGCGAGGAGGACCGGGCCCGAGGTGCGCAGGGCGACGCGGTCGGTGCGCTCCACCGCCATGGTCTTGGGTGCGACCTCGCCGCCGACGAAGAGCACGACGAGCGCGATCACCGCAGCGGCCGCTGCGGCGGCCGGGACCAGCAGCCACTGCGCGAGCATCAGCATCAACAGGACCGCCGCCCCGATCTGGCTCACCAAGACGACCAGGGCGATCGTGGAGAGCGTGCGCGGCGCCTCCGCCAGCAGCGCGCGCAGCCGCTGCGAACCGGGCCGCTCCTCCGCCGCCAGGCGCGCGGCGTGGGCGGGTGTCATGCGCTGGAAGGCGGCCTCGGCCGCCGAGAACAGCGCGCAGATGCCGACCAGCAGGGCGGTGGCGACCAGCAGGACGAGCGTCACGGTCATGACCGCAGCTCCGCCGCCTGGAAGCGGGCGCTCACGGCTGCGATCCCGCGGTCGCGCGGAAGCCCGCGAGCAGCCGGTCGGTGAGCGCGAACATCGTGGCGCGCTCGTCGGGCAGGGCGTGGTCGTGGCCCAGCAGGTGGAGGATGCCGTGCACCACGAGCAGGTCGAGCTCGTCACGGGCGCGGTCGGGCGCGTTGCGGGCGGCGACCTCGGGGCACAGCACGACGTCGCCGAGGAGCGCAGGCTCGCCCGCGGTCGACTCGCCCGGCAGGTCGATCGGGAAGGCGAGCACGTCGGTCGGCCCCTCGACCCCCATGTGCTGGGCGTTGAGCGCAGCGATCGTCTCGCGGTCGACGCAGAGCAGTGCGAGCTCCATCGCGGGCGGCACGCGCAGCTCCGCGAGCACGTGGGCCGCGAGGCGCTCCAGCCTTGGCAGGTCGACCGGCACCGCGACCTGCTCGTCGGCGACGAAGACGCTCATGTGAGCGTGGCCGGACTATGAGGTTCCATCGGCCCCGTCATAGCGCTCGTAGGCGGCCACGATCTCCTGCACGATGCGGTGGCGGACCACATCGCGCCCCGTCAGCTCGACGAACGCCACCCCGTCGATGTCGGTGAGGATCCGCCGCACCACCTGCAGCCCGCTGTGGCGCCCCGACGGCAGGTCCACCTGCGTGACATCCCCCGTCACCACCGCCCTGGACCCGAAGCCCAGCCGCGTGAGGAACATCTTCATCTGCTCCGGCGTGGTGTTCTGCGCCTCGTCGAGCACGATGAAGCTGTCATTGAGCGTGTTGTGGGTGAGGAGGAAGTCCTCGGTCACGTAGAGCGAGTCGGCTGCGGCGACCTGGATGCAGACGGTCTCCTCCTCACCGGCCGGCTCGATCGCGTGGATGAAGCGCATCGGCCGCCCTCCCGCGTGGCGGCGGTACGCAGCGCTCTTGCGGGCGAGCCGGAAGGGCTGGATGCCGGGCGGCAGCCGGAGATCAACGACGTGGGCGTCGGCGCGGTAGAGGACGTCACGCCCCCGCGCGCGGCCCGGGGGGCGACCTGCGGCGGGGCGAGTGCGCCAGTAGGCGACGCCGCCGAGCGACCGCACCAGGAACACGACGTCGTCGCGGAGGCGCGGCGAGGTGGTGCAGTACTGCACCCGGCAGCTGCGGCCCGCCTGCGTGACCGGCCCGCCATCGGTGTCGAGCAGGCCCTGGAGGACGGCCAACCGGACGGCCACGCTGTTGAGGCGGTAGCGCTCGGGGACGAACTTTGTACCCGACGTCGTGCCGGCGAGGCCGAGCTCGCGCAGGACGGCGGTGACCGGGTTGGCGACGATCATGCCCCCGCGGCCGCCTCCGGCGCGGTTGAGGACGTAGTCGACGCCACCCTTGTGCCGCAGCTGGACACCATCGAGCGCATGCTCCAAGGCGGTCGCGAGATCCGGGTCCGCCGTCGCGAAGCTGGGCGTCGTCGAGGTGGTCAGGCACCCATCACCGAGGAGCAGTCCCAGCGCATAGGGGTCCATCGGGACGTCGCGAGGCTCGAACTCCACGGGGTCTACGAGCGGCAGCTCGAAGCGGTGCGCGTGTGCGGCGCGCAGGCGACCGGCCATCTCCTCGGTCTGCAGAACGCGATTGGGGCGCCCGCGGCGGCGGTCGGAGGCGGTGCGAACGGCCCAGAGGTGCTCCGCGCACGCTCTCGTCGCCGCGCCGTCCTGGGTGCGCACGGTGAAGACCGGCTTGCGGCCCTGTGGGTACACGCCCAAGAACCGAGCGTCGGCCGGCCGTCGGAGCCGACGACGAGGTCTCCGACCCGCAGGCTCCCGATCGGGACGAACCCGGTGGGGGTGGCGACTGGGGTCGACACGGGCTGCGCTCGCCCGCGCATGTAAGCCAGCGGCGCGACCTCGATCGTTCCCGCGGTCCATCAGCACCGCGAGCTGCTCGGCGTCCATCATGTCGTGGAGGGCGTCGAAGAGTGGGTCGCAGGTAGGGGTCGATCTTCTCGAAGAGGGTTCCGGGGAGGAAGCCCAGGCGCTCACCGGCTTCGACCGCGGGGCGCGTCAGGAGGATGCGGGTGACCTCCTTGCGCTTGAGCGACAGGACGGCCATCGCCATCGCGAGGTAGGTCTTGCCGGTCCCCGCGGGGCCGATCCCGAAGGTCACGGTGTTTGCTCGGACGGCGTCGAGGTAGCGCTTCTGGCCCGCGGTCTTGGGGCGGATCGTGCGGCCGCGATGGGTCAGCGCCAGGTCGGTGAGGACGGTGCTCGGGGCGAGCTCCTCACCGTCGCGGACCATCGCGATCGTGGCTTCGACCTGCTGGCGCTCCACCTCCTGGCCGGCGTCCAGCAGCTTGACGATCTCGTTGAAGACGCGCTCGGCGTTCGCGGCGCCGTCAGGCGGCCCCTCGATCCGCACGTCGTTGCCGCGCACGAGGATCGCGACGTCGAACGCGGACTCGATTAAGCGCAGCAGCTCGTCGCGCGTCCCGAGGAGGCTCACCATGGCGTGATGGCCGGGGATCGAGGTGGTGACCGTGGTGGTGGCGGGCAAGCGTCCGTCGCTGCTTCGGGGACAGGGAGAACCTGACGCTCATCGTAGCCGGGGGCCGCGCTGAGGACCCGGCGCAATCCACAGCCCACGCGCCGTGCGTGCGCGTGGCGTCGTGCGGGGCGCCGCGCCGAGGGACGGGCGACGCTCCGACCTGAACGAGCTCGAATGGCCGCGCCTGGTTGAGCGGCCGCACCCGCCGTCGCCCGCCGCGCGGCGAGGTGCTCAGCGTCCATCCTCGCGACGACGCGTCCGACTAGCCTCGGCGGGCGAATGCACCGCAGCCTGCTGTTCCTGCTGATGCTCGCCGTGGCTGCGTGCGGGCGCCCGGCGGTCGACGACCTGCAGGCGCGGGCGCTGCTGGCGCAGGCCGAGGCGCTGGTGCAGGCCGGCCGGCTGGACGAGCTGTGCGGGCTGTCGCAGCTGCGGGGCGGCGTCAGCACGTGCGCGGACTCGCTGGAGCAGGCTCGGGAGCTGGCGCCGGTGGCGCTGCCGACCGTGGTGTGCTCCCTGCCGCTGCCCGCGACGGGGCCGTTGCGCAACGGCCGGATCCTGGTGCTGGAGGGCGCCGACGCGGCTGGCGAGCCCTATCGCAGCGAGTTCCCCGTGTTCCACGACGGGGACGCGATCAAGACCATCGACGCCGTGTACTGGGGCGGCCTGTCGCTGCAGACCTACGGCGAGACCACGATGTCGTGGCGGTTCGACAGCGCCAGCGACCTCTGCACGACGCGCGCCCTGCCCGGTGAGGGCGCCGAACCGGTGCCCCTCCCGACGGCCTAGAGAGGGCGGTCGGAGGGCGTCGGAGGGCGCGCCAGTGCCGCGGTGGGGCCATTCCCAGCCGCGGCGGGAAAGTGCTTGACAGAACGGGTGGAGCGTGTGTTGAGTGCGCTTCAGGAGCCGTGAGAGCGCTCTCACAACACTAGCACAGGGAGGGCGAGGGCATGGGATCGACACGATGGGCGGGCCTGCTGGCGCTGCTGCTCGGGATCCTCGCGGTCGCGTGCGGGGGTGGCGAGGACGCCACGACCGACACGCAGGAGGACGCGGCTGCGACCGAGGAGGCGGCCGCACCGGCAGAGGAGGAGGAGGCGGCTGCGGAGGACGTGACGCTGTCGCTGTGGGCGTTCGGCGAAATGGGCTTCGACGAGCTCATCGCCGACTTCGAGGCGGACCATCCCGGCGTGACGGTCGAGATCCGCGAGGGCGAGCTGGACGCGCACCACGACGCGCTGACGACCGCGCTGGCCGGTGGTGGCGACGTGCCCGACGTGGCCGCGGTCGAGGCCGCGTTCATGGCGCAGTTCCTGGCCAGCCCGGACCAGTTCGTGAACCTCTACGACCACGGCGCGGCCGACATCGAGGACAACTACCTGCCGTGGCGGTGGAACCAGGCGGTCACGCCGGACGGCGAGGCCGTGATCGGGCTGCCGACCGACGTCGGCGGCATGGCGATCGCCTACCGCGCGGACCTCTTCGAGGCCGCGGGCCTGCCGACCGAGCGCGACGAGGTCAGCGCGCTCTGGCCGACCTGGCCGGACTTCCTCGCCGTGGGCGAGCAGTACCTCGAGGCCACCGGCGAGCCCTTCATCGACGGCTCGCGCACCCTCTTCGACGTGGTCTACCGCCAGTCGGACGAGACCTTCTACGCCGAGGACGGCACGCTGATCTACGACACCAACCCGCAGGTGCGCTACGGCTGGGACATCGCGACGGAGGCGATCACCACCGGCATCAGCGCCAACCTCGGCAACTTCACGCCGGAGTGGAACGCGGCCATGGCCAACGGCGACTACGCCGTGCAGATGGCCCCGGCGTGGATGATGGGCTACATCACCGGCCAGGCTCCCGACACCGAGGGATTGTGGGACGTGGCGTCCATGCCCGAGGGCGGCGGCAACTGGGGCGGCTCCCAGCTGGTCATCCCGGCGCGCTCCGACCAGCCCGAGCTGGCCTACGAGCTGATCAGCCACCTGCTCTCCCCCGAGGGGCAGCTGCAGGTCTTCGAGGACTACGGCAACTTCCCGTCGGTCCCGGCCCTCTACGAGGACCCCGCGATCACGGGCTTCACCAACGCCTTCTTCAGCGACGCCCCGACCGGGGAGATCTACTCCGCGTCCGCCCTGTCGATCGAGCCGGCGTACGAAGGCCCCCAGCAGCGCCTCATCACGAGAGCCTTCGGCGACGGCCTGGGCCGGGTCGAGGAGGGCGCTGAGACGCCCGAGGAGGCCTGGGAGTCCTCCCTGGCCGCGATCGCCCTCGACGTCAGCGCGTAGCGAAACGCCGAAGCAGCCATGCCCTCCCGTACCGCGACCGCGGCACCCCTCGAGGCCGAGCGCAGCACCCCTGCGCGCCCCGAGATGGCGCCGCGGTCGCGGCGGGCACGGCTGCAGGCGGCCTTCGACCGCAGGTTCGCCCCGTACGTCTTCATCGCCCCGTTCTTCCTGCTGTTCGGGGTCTTCGGGCTCTTCCCGATCGTGTCGACCGCCTGGGTGTCGCTGCACGACTGGGACCCGCTCGGCGGGCACACGTTCATCGGCTTCGCCAACTACACCGACCTCATGGTCGACCCGCGGTTCTGGATCGCGACGCGCAACACGATCTCGATCTGGCTGCTCTCGTCGATCCCGCAGATCGCACTGGCGCTGCTCGCCGCCGCGGCCCTCAACCAGCGGCGGCTGCGCGGCAAGGGGTTGTTCCGGATGTCGCTCCTGGTCCCCAACATCACCTCGGTGGTGGCGGTGGCGATCGTCTTCGGGTCGCTGTTCGGGCGCGACTACGGGATGATCAACTGGGGGCTGGAGAGCCTCGGGTTCGGGCGCATCGACTGGCAGGCCGGCGTGGCCTCGTCCCACGTCGCGATCGCGACGATGGTGATGTGGCGCTGGACGGGCTTCAACACCCTGATCTTCCTCGCGGGGATGCAGGCGATCCCGACCGACCTCTACGACGCGGCCGCTGTCGACGGCGCCAACAAGCGCCAGACCTTCTTCAGGGTCACGCTCCCGCAGCTCAAGCCGACGTTGGTGTTCGTCGCGATCACGTCCACGATCGGCGGGCTGCAGATCTTCGCCGAGCCCCTGCTGTTCTCCGCCAGCAACAACTACACCGGCGGGTCCAGCCGGCAGTTCTCGACGCTGACCCTGTTCCTGTGGGAGATGGGCTTCCGCAAGTTCCGCTTCGGGTACTCCGCGGCGATCGCGTGGCTGCTCTTCGTGCTCATCGCGCTGATCGCGATCGTGAACTTCGCCTTCACGCGGCGCCTGGCGGGTGACGAGCGATGACCAGGACCAGAGCGTGGGACGCGCCCCGGTGGTTCACCTACGTGGTGCTGGGCGTCGCGCTCGTGCTGTCGATCTTCCCGCTGTACTGGATGTTCGTGGTGGCCAGCAACGACACCACCGCGATCAACTCCATCCCCCCGGCGGTCGTGCCCGGGCCCAACCTCATCCGCACCGCCGGGCAGGTCTTCGACACCGTGCCCTTCGGCAAGGCGCTGCTCAACAGCGCGATCGTCTCCAGCGCCATCGCGGTGTCCAGCATGTTCTTCGCGTCCCTGGCCGGCTTCGCGTTCGCCAAGCTGCGCTTCCGGGGCCGCAACGTGCTGTTCCTGATCGTGATCGCGACGATGCTCGTGCCGCTGCAGCTGGGGATCGTGCCGCTGTACGTGCTGGTCTCGCAGCTGGGCTGGGTCGGCCGGCTGCAGGCGGTGATCGTGCCCGGCGCGGTGAGCGCCTTCGGTGTCTTCTGGATGCGCCAGTACATCCAGCGGGCCGTCCCCGACGAGATCCTCGAGGCCGGCCGCGTCGACGGCTGCTCGACGTTCCGCCTCTACCGCAGCATCGTGCTGCCGGCGATCCGCCCGGCCGCCGCCGTGTTGGGCCTGCTGGTGTTCATGACGGCCTGGAACGACTTCCTGTGGCCGCTGATCGTGCTGCCCGACCCCGACGCCTTCACGGTCCAGGTAGCGCTGCAGAACCTGCGCAGCGCCTACTTCACCGACTACGGCCTGGTGATGAACGGCACGGTGCTGGGGACGGTGCCGCTGCTGCTGGTGTTCATCCTCGTTGGTCGCCAGCTGGTGGCCGGGATCATGGAAGGAGCCGTGAAGGCGTGACAGGCGAGGAGCTGCGCTTCCCCGAGGGGTTCCTCTGGGGTGCGGCCACGTCGGCCTACCAGATCGAGGGCGCGGTCGACGCCGACGGCCGGCGGCCGTCCATCTGGGACACCTTCGCAGCACGAGCCGGGGCGCGTCGCGCGCGGAGAGTCGGGCGCACCCGCCGCGGACCACTACTTCCGCTTCGAGGACGACGTCGCGCTGCTGTCCGACCTCGGCCTCGGCGCCTACCGGTTCTCGATCGCATGGCCACGCGTGCTGCCCGAGGGCGCCGGCCCCGTGAACCAGCTCGGCCTGGACTTCTACCGGCGGCTGGTCGATCGCCTGCTGGAGGCCGGCGTCGAGCCCCTCGTCACGCTCTACCACTGGGACCTCCCCCAGCCCCTGCAGGACGCCGGCGGCTGGGCCAACCGCGACACCGTGAAGCGCTTCGTGGACTACGCGGCCGTGGTCTACGACGCGCTCTGCGACCGCGTGCGCTGGTGGACGACGCTCAACGAGCCGTGGTGCTCGGCGTACCTGGGCCACGCGTCCGGCGTGCACGCGCCCGGGGTCGCCGACCCGGCCGCCGCGGTGGCCTCGGCACACCACCTGCTGCTGGCCCACGGCGACGCGGTCGCGGCGATGCGGGCGCGCGACCCCAGCAACCGGCTGGGCATCGTCCTCAACCTCACCAACGTCCATGCCACCGACGACGCCGAGGTGACCCACGACGCGGCCCGGCGTGCGGACGGGCTGCACAACCGCTGGTTCCTCGACGGCGTGTTCGAGGGGCGCTACCCCGAGGACGTCCTCGACGACCTGGGCCCCCTTGCCGACGCGGTCGTCCACGACGGCGACCTCGCGCGCGTCGCGACCCCCACCGACTGGCTGGGCGTGAACTACTACCAGGACTTCGGGGTGGCGGCGCGCGCCCCGGGCGTGCCGGTCGCGCGCACGCCCTACCTCGGCTGCGACGGCGTGACCGCGATCCCGCTCAGCGACGAACGCACGGACATGGACTGGTCGATCACGCCGGCCGGCCTCACCCAGCTGCTGGTGCGCGCCGAGGCCGAGCACCGCCACCTGCCGCCGATCCTCGTCACCGAGAACGGCGCGGCCTACGACGACGACGCGCCGGACGCCGATGGCGAGCTCGTCGACGAGGCCCGCATCGCCTACCTCGATCGCCACCTGCGGGCCCTCCACGCCGCGATCGTCGCGGGCGTCGATGTTCGCGGGTACTGCGTGTGGTCGCTGCTGGACAACTTCGAGTGGGCGCACGGGTACGGCCCCCGCTTCGGCATCGTGCACGTGGACTACGAGACCCAGGCCCGCACCCCGCGGGCCAGCGCGCGCTGGTACTCCGCGGTCGCCCGCTCCGGTGTCCTGCCGGCCTCATGACCTCGGTCCCCACGCTCGAGGAGGTCGCGCGCGTCGCAGGCGTGTCGCGCGCCACCGTCTCGCGTGTCGTCAACGGCAGCCCCAAGGTCACGCCCGGCGTGCGCGAAGCCGTCGAGGCCGCGATCGACCGGCTGGGCTACGTCCCGAACCGGGCGGCGCGCAGCCTGGTGACGCGGCGCACGGACTCGATCGCGCTGGTCGTGACCGAGACCGACGAGCTGCTCTTCTCCAACCCGTTCTTCGGCACGCTGACGGCCGGGTTCGCGCGGGCCGCGGCTGGGGCCGACCGCCAGCTCGTGCTGCTGATGGGCCAGGCGCGCGACGACCTCATGCGCGCGGAGCGCTTCCTGCAGACCGGCGCCGTCGACGGCGCGGCCTTCACCTCGCTGCACCGCGACGACGAGGTGCCCGCCCGCCTGGACCGCGCCGGCGTGCCGGTCGCGATCGGCGGACGGCCGTTCAGCCACCCCGGGCTGGCCCACGTCGACGTCGACAACGTCGGCGGAGCGAGGTCCGCCGTGCGCGCCCTGCTGGCGGCCGGCCGCCGCCGCATCGCGACCATCACCGGCCCGCCCGACATGAACTCCGCGATCGACCGGCGCCGTGGTTGGGAGCTGGCGCTGCAGGAAAGCGGGCTGGACGCCCCCGACGCGCTGCTCGAGGCGGGCGACTGGACCCGCCGCAGCGGCGAGGACGCCGCTGCGCGACTGCTGACCCGCGAACCCGACATCGACGCGCTCTTCATCGCCAGCGACCTGATGGCGGCCGGCGCCCTCGTGTCGCTGGCCGCCGCCGGCCGGCGCGTCCCCGACGACGTGGCGATCATCGGCTACGACGATTCGGTGATCGCCCGCACGACCGACCCCCCGCTGTCCAGCGTCCGCCAGCCGATCGAGGGGCTCGGCGCCGAGCTCGCGCGCACGCTCCTGCGCCGCATCGACGGCGGCCCGCCGGAGTCCACGGTCCTGCCCACCGAGCTGGTCCTGCGCGCCTCCAGCTAGGCGCCGAAGGGGCCGACGCGCGCGGATCAGCGGATGACCCAGGCCGCACCGGCGTAGGGGTCCGCGGGGGGCGGGGGCGGGGGCCGAGGCGGGCGTCCAAGTCCGCACTGATCTCCACCGGCAGGTGCAGGAGCGCGCCGCCCAGGGCCTTGCCGAGGTTGTCGGCGCGCAGCGACGACGGGCCGCCGCCGCCCAGCGCATCGCGCAGCAGGAACTTCAGCGCGAGCACGTTGGGCACCTCCCAACGGGTGACCTCGCCGCGCACGAGCGACCCGAAGTGCTCACGCACGCGGGCGGCGGTCACCTGCTCGACCAGCACCTCGTAGACCTCGCGGTCGGGCGCGAAGAGCGCGATGTCGGAGTCGGGTCCCTTGTCCCCCGGCCGGGCGAACGCCAGATCGGCCAGCGGTCGCACCACGGTCACGCGGGTCACGCTAGCGTTGCGCGCTCCGACACGCCGACTGGTGGAGGTGGCTGCCCGTGGATGCGGAGGATGCACTCCGGTTCGTCGCCGAGAACCACCGCGCCGTGCTGGTCACCCGCCGCCGCGACGGTGGTGTGCAGACCTCGCCGGTCACGGTCGGCCGCGACGGTGAGCGGGTCGCGATCAGCTCCCGCGAGACGGCCTACAAGGTCAGGAACCTACGCCGCGACCCGACTGCGACGCTCTGCGTCCTCACCGACCGCTTCTACGGGTCGTGGATGTCGATCGAGGGGCCGGTGGCGATCGTCTCCCTCCCCGAGGCGATGGACGGTCTGATCGCGTACTACCGCGAGATCTCCGGCGAGCACCCCGACTGGGACGACTACCGCGCGGCGATGGAGCGCGATCGCCGGGTCCTGGTGCTCGTCACCCCGGAGCGCGTCGGACCGACCCGCCAGGGCTGAAGCCGATGCCCGACGGGAAGCGCGACGACCACGACCAGGTCACGTCCTGGGCGCTGCGCGTGTTCCCGGTGGTCGAAGACCTGATCTACGTGGTGATCGCCGTGCTCCTCGCGGCAGGCGCGGCCATCCTGCTCTATGAGGCCGCGGTCGAGCTCATCAATGGCCTCCGCGAGGGCCTCGAGGACGCGGTCGAACTGGCCCTCGACACCCTGCTGCTGATCTTCATCCTCGTCGAGCTGCTCGGGGCGGTGCGGACCACGCTGCACGAGCGCGCGCTCGTGGCCGAACCGTTCCTGATCGTCGGCATGATCGCGACGGTCAAGGAAACGATCTCGGTGTCGATCCACGCCAAGGAGCTCGAGGGCCCGGCCCACGACGACGCCATGATCGAGCTCGGGCTCCTCGCCCTCCTGCTCGTCGCGCTGACCTTCTCCGCGTTCGTCCTGCGCCGCAAGGAGCGCGAGCCCGAGGAGCAAGGCGTCTAAAGCTGCTCGAGCTGGACGCGCACGGCGGCGTCGACTGGGGCGCGCGGCACGGTGGTGGTGAGGATGTGCAGCAGTTCGCTAGCGCGGGGGCGGGAGCGCGTCGCTGACGTCGAGCCCGGCGGCGGGCCCGAAAGGGCCAGCGGCACGATGTGGCGCGCGACCTGCTCGCAGCTCTCGCGGTCGGCGGTGCGCCACGCCATCCGCAGGACCACCTCCGCCGGCCCGTGGTCGCTCGCGCGGAGCCCGGCCGTCGCCGCCGCCGCATGACCGTGCAGCGCGTCGACGCCGAAGCGCTCGACGTGCCAGTCCTCGAGCGCCAGGCCGGCGACCGCGATGCGCTTGCGTGCGAGGTCGGCGGCCGCCAGGGCCTTGGCGGCCGCGTCGGGCCAGCCGAACGCGAGGGTGAGGTCCGCCGCCCAGCCGTCGCGCTGCGCGCCCACGACCTTGTAGCGACCCGTCGCCGGCCGGCCGCGCACCCCGTGCACGCGCACGCGGTCGTCGCCGAGCTCGTCCAGCTGCACACTGGTCATGTCGGCCACCACGTCCGGCGAGAGGTAGGCGGTCGGGTCGCCGACCTCGTAGAGCAGCTGCTGGCGCACGGTGTCGAAGCTGACCTCACCGCCCGCGACCTCCGGCTTGAAGATCGTCGCGGTCCCGTCGGGAGCCACGTCCGCGAGCGGGAAGCCGAACCGCCACGGTTCGCGCACGTCCCACCAGCGGCCGGCGTGGTTGCCGCCGGTGGACTGCCCGGAGCACTCCAGGAGGTGACCGACGACCGTGCCGGCGGCGAGGAGGTCGGCGTCCTCCCAGCCCCAGCCGTGCTCGTGCACGAGCGGCGCGAGGAACAGCGCGGCGTCCGCGACCCGTCCGGTGATCACGAGCTGGGCCCCACCGGCGAGCGCCTCGACGATCGGACGGGCGCCCAGGTACGCGCTGGCGAACGCGAGCTCCGCGGGCGCCGGCCACTCGGGAGGGAGGAGCTCCGGCCGCCCGCGCAGGTCATCGCCCGTGACCAACGCGACGGTCAGACCCGTCAGCCCGAACCGCGCCGCGGCCTGCTTGAGGAACGCCAGCGCGCCCACCGGGTTGATCCCGCCGGCGTTGGTGATCACCCGCGTGCGCCCGTCGAGCAGTGCGGGGAGCAGCTGCAGGAGGTAGAGCGGCAGGTCGCGGGTGTAGCCGAGCGCCTCGTCGCGCGCGCGGTCCTTGGCCAGGATCGCGAGGGTCAGCTCGGCCAGGGCCTCGAGGCAGACGTAGTCGGGCTCCTCGGTCAGGACGTCGGCGAGCGGGCCGGGCGCGTCGCCGTAGAACCCCTGCCCGCCGGCGATCCGCAGGACGCCCTCCTCCTTCGGCGTCACCGGGGCGGCGCCACTGCGTAGAGGACCTGGCGGTGGCCACGGAGCTCGATGTCGCGCCGATAGGTCAGGCCCAGCCGCTCCATGACGGCGCGGCTGCGGGTGTTGCCGGGCAGCGTGACGCTCACGACCTGGTCGAGCCCGAGCTGGTCGAACGCCCACGCCAGCGCAGCAGTCCCCGCCTCGGTCGCGAGCCCCTGGCCCCAGCGGTCGGAGACCAGCGCCCAGCCGACCTCGACGCCGGGCCAGCCCTCTGGGCACCAGAGCCCGGCGCGGCCGACGAACCCGCCGCTGTCGCGGTCCTCCAGCACCCACTGGCCGCAGCCCTTCAGCACCCAGTGCCCGGCGAAGAGCGCCATCGTCCGCCACGCGTCGTCGCGCGCCTGCGGCGTGCCGCCCAGCCACGCCGCGACCTGCGGATCGGCCTGCATCGCGGCGAACGCATCGAGGTCGCCGTCGCGCCAGCCGCGCAGGACCAGCCGCTGGGTCCGCAGCTCGGGAACCGCGGTCACGCGAGCAGCGTCGACCGGGGGTAGGCGACCGTCGGGTCGGTCAGGACGTTGACGAGGTAGGGCACGCCGGCGGCGAAGGCGCGCTGCAGCGCGGGGCCGAGGTCCGCCGCGCGCTCGACCGTCTCGCCGGCTCCGCCGAGCGCGGCGACGACGTGGTCGTAGCGCAGGCCGGGCTGCAGGTCGGCGGCGACGTCCCAGCCGCCGTAGATGGCCTGCATCGGGTACTTCTCGAGCGCCCAGATGCCGTTGTTGCCGACGACCATCACCACGGGCAGGCCGTGGCGCACGAGGCTCTCGGCATCCATGAGCCCGAACCCGGCCGCGCCGTCGCCGAGCAGCACCACGACCTGGCGGCCGGGGTGGGCCAGGCGCGCGGCCGCCGCGTAGCCCATGCCGGTCCCCAGGCAGCCGTAGGGCCCGGGGTCCAGCCAGCAGCCCGGCGTGAAGCTGTCGAGGTGGCGCCCGGCGAAGGAGACGAAGTCGCCGCCGTCGCCGATCACCACCGCGTCGCGGTCGATCGCGGCCGCGACGGCCCCGACCACACGGGCGGGGTGGATCGGATCCCGGTCTGCCGACAGCAGGTCCTGCTCCTCGGCCCGCTTGGAACGCTCGACGTCCTGCAGCGTCGCGAGGTGGGCCGCGCGCCCGGCCGCCAGGTCGCCGGCCGGGCCTCCCGCCGCCTCGGCCAGGCCGCGCAGCACCGCGCGCAGGTCCCCCGCCGCGCTGCCCGCGAGCTCGACATGGCGCGCGACGCCGTCGGGGTGGTCGGCCACGTGCGCGACGTCGGCGCCCGGGAAGCGCCCGAAGCCCAGCCGGAAGTCCAGCGGCGTGCCGATCACCACGACGAGGTCGGCGTCCTTCGTGGCAGCGCTGCGGGCCCGCGAGATCACCTGCGGGTGGTCGGCGGGCAGCAGTCCCCGGCCCATGCCGTTGAGGACCAGCGGCGCCCGCAGCAGCTCGACGAGGGAACGCAGCTCGTCTTCCGCCGCGCCGAACCACACGTCGGTCCCGGCGAAGAGCAACGGGCGCTCCGCGGTGCGCAGGAGCGCCGCCAGGCTGGCGAGCCGGTCCGGGTCGGGCTCGACCACGTCGGCTGAGCGGACCGCCGGGACGGACTCCTCCTCGGCCGGGGAGAACATCACGTCGACCGGCACGTCGACGAAGGCGGGGCCGCGGCGCGGGGTGCCGGCCGCCCGCAGCGCCTCGAGCGTCACGGCGGCGACCTTGTCGGCTACGTCCGCGGTCTGTGCGTACTTCGCGACGGGGGCCATGAACGCGACATGGTCGATCTCCTGCAGGCTCCCCGACCCCCAGGTCGCCGCTGGCGCGCGCCCACCCAGGACCAGCAGGGGCGACCCGCCGAAGCGGGCCGACGCGACCGCGCTCATGCCGTTGGTGACCCCTGGACCCGCGGTCAGCGCGGCGACCTGCGGGCGGCGCGTGAGCTTGCCCAGCCCCTCGGCGGCGAACGTCGCGGCCTGCTCGTGGCGGAAGTCGACCAGGCGGACGCCCTCGTGCCGGCAGCCTTCGTAGAGGGGGAAGATGTGGCCTCCGGAGAGCGTGAAGAGGTGCTCCACACCGGCCTGCTTGAGGGCGCGCACGGCGAGGTGCCCGCTGGCGAGCTGTCCCATCGCGTGACCCTACCTCCGGGCCTCCGTGTCAGATCCTTCTGCGAGGCTGGTGCCATGCGAGCGACCACACACCTGCGCATCTGCCCGCTCTGCGAGGCCACGTGCGGCCTGGCGATCACGGTCGAGGACGGCCAGGTCACCCGCGTGCGGGGCGACGACGACGACGTCGTCAGCCACGGCTACACCTGCCCGAAGGGCCTGGCGATCGGTGAGCTGCACCACGACCCTGACCGCGTGCGGGAGCCGCTGGTGCGGCGCGACGGTGTGCTGCAGCCGGCGACGTGGGAGGAGGCGTGGGACGCGGTCGCGGCCGGGCTGGGCCGCGTCCGGGAGGCCGGCGGTCGCCACGCCGTCGGGGTCTACCTCGGCAACCCCAACGTGCACACGCTGGCCGGGCAGCTCTACGTGCCGGCGCTGCTCAAGGCGCTGGGAACCCGCGCGATCTTCTCTGCGTCCACCGCTGACCAGATGCCCAAGCACGTGTCGTCCGTGCTGCTGTTCGGCGACAAGCTCAGCGTTCCGATCCCGGACGTCGACCGCACCGATCTGCTGGTGGTCCTCGGCGCGGATCCGATGTCGTCCAACGGCTCGCTGTGGACCGCCCCCGACCTGCCGGGCCGCCTGCGGGCGCTGAAGCGCCGCGGCGGCCGCCTGGTGGTCGTGGACCCGCGCACCTCGCGCACCGCCAAGCTGGCCGACGTGCACCTGGCGGTGCGCCCGGGCACCGATGCGCTGCTGCTCGCGGGCGTTGCGCAGCTGCTGCTGGACCGCGGGGTGACCCTCGCGGCGCATCTGGCCGACCACGTGGTGGGCGTGCCGGAGCTCACGCAGGCGCTGCGGCCCTTCACCCCAGAGCGGGTGGCGCCGGCCTGCGGCGTCCCCGCCGAGGCCATCCGGGCCCTGGCCGGGGAGCTGGCGGCGGCTCCGTCGGCCGCCGTGTACGGCCGTATCGGCACCTGCACGCAGGAGTTCGGCACGCTCGCATCGTGGCTGGTGGACGTGCTCAACGTGCTGACCGGCAACCTCGACCGGCCGGGCGGCGCGCTGTTCCCGCTGGCCGCGGCGGCGCAGCGCAACTCCGGTCCCGACGGCCCCCGCGAGCCGCGCTTCGGGCGCTTCGCGACCCGTGTCCGCGGGCTCCCGGAGGTCCTGGGCGAGCTGCCGGTCGCCGCGCTCGCCGAGGAGATCGACACACCGGGCGAGGGGCGCATCCGCGCGCTCGTCACGATCGCGGGGAACCCCGCGCTCTCGGCGCCGGACGCCGGGCGGCTGGACCGCGCGCTGGCCGGGCTCGACTTCATGGTCAGCGTCGACGTCTACGTCAACGAGACCACGCGCCACGCCGACGTGCTGCTGCCGGGCTGCTCGCCGCTGGAGAAGGGGCACTACGACCTGGCGTTCATGCAGCTGGCCGCCCGGAACGCGGCGCGCTGGTCACCCCCTGTCGTCGACAAGGGCGATCGCCCCGACGAGTGGGAGGTCGTCGCGGCGCTCGCCGGGGTGGCCGCGGGGGCCGGGCCCGACGCGGCCGCCGTGGACGAGCTGGTCTTCGCCGCCGCGGCGGCCCGCCAGGACGCCTCCGCGGAGGTCGTCGACGACGTGCGCGCCACCGGCCGCCGCGGGCCGGAGCGGGTGCTGGACATCCTGCTGCGCACCGGCCCGTACGGCCTCACGTTCGATCAGGTCGCAGACGCTCAACACGGCATCGACCTGGGTCCGCTGAAGCCCCGCCTCCCGGAGGTGCTGCGCACGCCGTCGGGAAAGATCGAGCTGGCGCCGCCGCTGCTGCTGGCCGACCTGCCACGCCTCGCGGCTGCGATCGACCGACCGGAACGTGAGGGCCTCAGGTTGGTCGGCCGTCGCCATCTGCGCAGCAACAACTCCTGGAACCACAACCTGCCGTCGCTCGTCGGCGGCACGAACCGGTGCACGCTGGAGATCAACCCCGCCGACGCTGCCGCTGCGGGACTTTCCGACGGCGGCCGCGCGACCGTGACCTCGGCCACGGGCAGCGTGACCGTCGACGTCACGGTCACCGACGGCATCCGCCCCGGCGTGGTGTCGCTGCCGCACGGGTGGGGTCACGGCGTCCCCGGCACGCGGATGGCGGTCGCCGCCGCCCACCCCGGAGCCAACACCAACGTGCTCACCGCCCCCGACGTGGAGCCGCTGTCGGGCAACGCGGTGCTCAACGGCGTCGCGGTGCAGGTGACGGCCGCGCTCTGACCGGCGCCGCGGCAGGATGGCCGTGTGCTTGTCCTGCGGCTGCTGACGGCTCACGGCGAGGTGCGCGTCCCGCTGGCGGACCGCCCGGTCGTCGTGGGGCGCGACCCGGCGTGCGACGTGGTGCTGGAGGACCCCACGCTCTCGCGCCGCCACGCCCGCATCGAGCCGTTCGCCGGCGGCACCGACGCACTGCTGCGCGACCTGCAGTCCAGCAACGGCACCTGGGTGGACGAGCGGCGCCTCGACGGCGCCGAGATCGTGCGCCCCGGCCAGCGCCTGCGCTTCGGCTCCCTCGCTGCCGAGCTGCTCGGTCCTCCGGTCCCTGGGACTCCGCCGCCCGCCGCGACGACCGCGCTGACCGCAGTGCATGGCACGCCCGCAGCCGACGCCGCGACGGCAGCGCACGCCGCGCCCGCGGGAGGCTGGACGGCGCAGCCCGCCGCGGCACCCGCGGTCGCGTTCCATCCCGCGCCTCCCGCGCCCGTGCCGGATGCGCATGGGACGCACCGGCGCGGCGTGCTGCTCGGGGTGCTGGGGTCGCTGTCAGTGGCGCTCGTCGCGGTGCTGGTCGTCGTGCTGGTGAGCAACGGCGCGGACCCGCCGGTGCAGGCGACGAACGCGCCCGCCCTCCCCTCGGAGATGGCCGCCACGGTGGAGGACGTCATCGCCGACGCCTCGCCGGCGACGGTGCTGGTGACCGGGTCCATCCAGGGCGAACGCGTCGGGTCGGGGACCGGCTGGGTGCTGGACGGCGCCAACGGGCTGGTGGTGACCAACCACCACGTGATCGGCTTCGCCGACGCGCTGGAGGTGGGATTCGGCGACCGCTTCGAGGACGCGACGGTCGTCGGCACCGCGCCCTGCGAGGACATCGCCCTCCTGCGCGTCCCTGGCATGACCGACCTGCCGTCGCTGCCGCTGGGCCGGCAGGACGACCTGCGGCTGGGCGAGACCGTGATCGCACTGGGGTACCCGGGCAACGCGTCGCAGGCCGACGACCTCGCGGCGACCACCGGCATCGTCTCGATCGTGCGCACGACGCTGGACGAGGACACGTTCGACGCGCCGCGCTACCCCAACCTCGTGCAGACCGATGCGGCCATCAACCCGGGCAACTCGGGCGGCCCGCTGCTCAACCTCGACGGCGAGCTGGTCGGGATGAACTCGGCGGGGATCACGCTGCTGGGGGGCCGCATCATCCAGGGCCAGGGCTACGCGATCGGCGTGGACCGCCTCCGCGAGGTGCTTCCGGAGCTCGAGGAGGGCGAGTCGTGGGCCTGGACCGGGCTGGGGCTGCTGCACCCGCTCGGCGCGGAGGACTTCGCCCCGTTCGGGCTGGAGCCCGGCCCGGGCCTGATCGTCACCGGCGCGCAACCCGGTACCCCAGCGGCCGACGACCCCGGCCTCGACCCCCCGGCCCGCCTCGTGGAGGTCGACGGCACCCCGATGGACGGCAGCCTGCCGACCTACTGCGACGCGGTCGGCGACGCGCGCTCGGGGGATGATGTGGAGCTGCTCGTGGTGCCCGCCGGGGAGTCGGGCGCGCGCGACGTCTCGGTCCCGCTGGCCTGAGCGCGGCCTACTCCGTCGGCAGCGGGCCGGCGCCGGTCCAGAAGTCGTAGAGCGCGGCGTCGTACTGCGGGCGCCCGTAGGCCAGGCCGAGGATCCGAGCGTCGTTGTCGGTCCACGCGATCACGCCGCCGACCGTGGGGTCGGTGTAGCACAGCAGCCGGCCGGCGTCCTCGTCCTCGTTGCCCTGCCGGAACCAGCCGCCTTCGGATGGCATGCCGGTGTCGCAGCCGGGCCCGCCGTCCGTGCCGATGGTGGAGATGCCCCGGTAGGTGGCGTACGTCGAGTCCATCGAGGCGACGGTGTCGAAGAGCGTGTAGGTGACGACGCTGGCGCCCTCGCCCGGGACGCAGCGCACGGATGCCAGCTGCCCCGGCACCTCCTCGTCGGGGTTGACCGTGCAGCTGTTGCGGAACTCGGTGGGCACCGAGTCCACGACGGCCGAGAGGTCCGGGGTCTGGCTCCAGAACGCGTAGAGGTCGACGTCGAGCACCGTGTCGCCGAACGCGTAGCTGAGCAGCAGGTTGTCGTCCTCCGACCACACGATCTGCGCGCCGCGCTGCGGGTCGACGTTGCAGAGGACCTGACCGGCGGGGTCCTCGCTCTCGCCGAAGAAGTAGTCGCCGCGCGAGGGCTCGACGTCCTCGCACCCCGGCCCGTCCCCGTCGGCCAGCCCGGCGGCCGCGGCCTCGGCGGTCAGGGCGTCCTGGAGGGCGAAGAGGTCGTTGTAGAGCACGTGGTGGACACGGCGTATGCCGGGCTCTTCGGGTTGGCAGGCGACGCTCACGACCTCGCCGGCGAAGCCGCCAGGTGAGGCGGCCTGCACGCAGCTGTCGACATAGCGCGATGGCACCAGCGCCAGCAGATCGTCGAGCGTCCCGGCGGGCGCGGTCGGGGGTGGCTCGGTCGCCGGCGGCGTCGTCGGCTCCGTCGTGACCTCGACGCCGGGCTCCACGCTGGGCTCGACCGTCGGCTCGATCGTGGGCTGCATCACCACGGCGGCGGCGCGCTCGACGAGGTCCTCGGCCCAGAACGCGTAGAGCGCGTCGCGGTCGCCGTCGGAGCGGGCGGCGGAAGCCAGGATGCGCTCGCCTTCGCGCAGCCAGGTGATGCGGGACACGCCGGCGGTGGTGTCACAGATCACCTGCCCGGCGCGGCCATCGGAGTCGCCGAAGGCGTGGACGGCTGCCGGTGCGTCCTCGCAGTCGGCTTCGGGGTCAGCGCCGGTGGCGTCGGCCCGCGCCTCGAAGGCCTCGGTGGCCTGGGTCTCGGAGCCGTAGAGGCTGAAGCCAACGGTGTCCGCGCCCGACTCGGGCTCGCAGGCGACGCTGGCGACGACCGCGGCGTCGGTGGTCTCGGCCACGCGCCGGCACGCGGCGGTCAGGGAGCTGCCGACCTCGTCCAGCAGCAGCTGCTCGTCGGCGTTCGGGAAGTCCTCCCCCTGCCCGGCGACGACCACCGCCAGCGTGATCCCCACGGCGAGCACCGCGAGCCCGGCGATGATCGCCGTGACCAGGACCGCGCGCGACTTGCGCGGCTGGGGGCCTGGGGGCTGCGGACCGGGAAGTGGGCCTGGGGGGTACGGGCCTCCGGGGAACGGCGCGCCGTAGCGCGGCGTACCCGCGGGTCCGGGCGCCTGCGGCGCCGCGAGGAACTGCGGCGTGGGCTGGGGCTGGGGGTTCGGCGGCGGCTGCGGTGTGGGCGTGGCCTGAGGCGCGGGAATCGCGGGGCCGGTCTGCGTGGGCGGGTCGGCCCGCAGCTCGGCGCGGAGGCGCTGCTCGGCTGCGGCGATCACCGTCGGCTTGATCGACTGGGTCTGGTCGGTGCCCACGCCGCGCAGGGCCTGGCGCAGCGCCTCCGCGAGCGCGCCGCCGGTCGGGAAGCGGTCCTCCGGCCGCTTGGCCAGGGCCCGCTCGGCCACGCTGTCCACGCTCGCGGGCAGGTCCGGCCGCCGGGCGGTCACCTTGGGCGGCGTTTCCAGGAGGTGGGCGCGGAAGATCGCCGTGCCGCTGTGCTCGGCGAACGGGGGGCGGCCCGTGAGGCACTCGACCATCACGCAGCCCAGCGCGTACACGTCGGTGCGCCGGTCGGACTGCCCCTCGATCTGTTCTGGCGAGAGGTACTGCAGCGTTCCGAAGATGCGCCCGTCCATCGTGAGCCCGCCGGTGGTGGCGGCCAGGACGGGCTTGGTGAGCCCGAAGTCGGCCAGGTACACGTGCTCGAAGTCGCCGACGACCAGGATGTTGGCGGGCTTGACGTCGCGGTGCATGACGCCCTGGCCGTGGGCGGCGTCCAGGGCGGCCCCGACCGACGTGACGACCTTCAGCGTCATCGGGCCGTCGACGCGCCCACGCTGGAGCAGGTGCGTGGCCAGGTCCTGCCCCTCGACCAGCGGCATGACGATGTAGAGGTGGCCCCGGTCCTCGCCGGCGTCGAAGACCGGGACGATGTTGGGGTGGTTGAGGCGGCCGGTGACCAGCGACTCGCGCAGGAACCGCTCGCGGAAGGCCGGGTCGGCTCCCTGCATCATGCGGGCGACCTTGATCGCGACGCGGCGGCTGATCTGCGGGCGGGTGTCCTCGCCGATGTAGACGTCGGCGAACCCGCCACCTCCCAGATGCGAGAGGAGGCGGTACCCGCCAATAGAGCCGCCGAGCGGCAGATCCGAGCTCATGTTGCTCCCGTGAGTCGGGCTCATGCCCGCCCACGAGTGTAGAAGCGGATTGTCCGCGTGGGTCGGCAGCGTTCTCTGATCGTTCACGACTCGGCGCGTCGGCAGAGTGCAGGTGGCGCCGAGCGAGGAGGAACGACGCGGTGCAGGGGCCCGACCCGGCCGTCGTGCGGGCCGCCGCGCGCGGCGACACCCGTCGCCCGGATCTTGCCGACCGGCTCCGTCGGCACCGAGAGCTACGGGCGCGCCGCCCGGCATACCTCGCGACCCGCGGCATCCGCGCGAGGTGTGGTGCCGGGTGGTCGGCGAAGCGCGTCGTGACGTGGGTGCCGTCCGGGCGTCCGCTGGCCCTGGCCGGAGGTCACCAGCAAGCGGAGATATCAGCAAGCGTGGGGATCGAGGGCGTCGAGCGCGGCCATCGCCGTTGCCGAGATCACTGATTCGTCCCCGATCACGAGTAGGTCAACCGCGGGTTCATCGCAAGATGAAACTGCCTCTGCCGTCGAGTCGGGTACAGCACCTGAGCGGACCATGACGATCGGCGCGGCCTCGTCGCCGGCGAGGCCGGCGGAGGCTAGTCCGTATGCCCAACCATCGACTCGATCACCGTCGATCACGGTGTAGGCGCGTTCACCCGCTGCATCGACGCCGAGCAGAGTTGCGGCAATCTCGACGGCCGTCGCTGCTCGGTCCGGCCCTGCCACTCGTTCGGCACCTGGCACCGCCTGCACGATCGTCTCGGCCAGTGCCGCCGAGCCACCGAGCACGATCGTCCGCTGCGTTCCGTCCAGGTTGAGCCAGGCCGCTACCGCCGGATGTAGCGCGGCCCCAGACGTCACCAGCACGGGAGTGTGCGTGCGTTGTGCGTATGCGCCGCCGGTGACGGAGTCGGCCCACTCATCCGCGCGCGCCAAGAGCACGCTGGTATTGGTGCCGTAGCGCCGCCGGACTTCGTCTGCGACCGCCAACGCAGTCTCGACTCTGGAGGCACCCGCCAGTCTGATCGGCGAGAACCCGCGCGCGGCCAGCTCATCGGCTACGCCCTGCGAGATTGCGGCCGTCCCTCCCAGCAAGAAGACACCGGCGCCTGGCGCCAGGATGCGCTCCAGCTCACCCGCCGTAGCCGCTGTGAGACTCTCCGGGCGGGTGAACAGCAGCGGCCCGGAGGTGCTCAGGGCAGAACCACCGAGGCTGTCGGCGAAGACGTCGTCCCGCGAGAGGACCGCCCAGGCGGCTCGGGGTCGGCTATCTCCTTCGGAGGCGGCGTCCGCGAAGCGGCCACGCGACAGCAGTACGGCGGCCTCGGTCGCGTTGGCCGCTGCGATCCGCTGCGTGTCGGCTGGATCGCCGTCGAACGTCTCGACGGGCGAAGGTTGGGGCGGCGGCTGAGTTGGCGGCGGCGTGGCCGCCGGGCCGACCAGCGCAGCGATGTCCAAGCTCCCGTGCCCAAAGCGCGGGTCGTGGCCCGGCGCCCCTCCATCGACCACGCTGGCCGTCAGCGCCGCGCGGAGCTCGGCGGCGGATGCGCCCGGGTGCAGGGAGAGCCACAGCGAGGCCGCACCGGTCACGAACGGAGCAGCGAAGCTCGTGCCGGCTGCCGAGACGGTGGTGTTGTTGTCGCCGAGCGCCATGATCAAGCCACTCGGGTCCGTGCCATCGCCACCTGGTGCGACCAAGTCGATGCCTGCGCCCGTCTGCGAATAGGACGCGACTTCGCCGAGGTGGTCGAGGGCGCCGACAACGACGGCATGGGGATGCGTCGCGGGCAAGGTCAGGGGCGCGGTCGGACCGGCGTTGCCGGCTGCCACGACCACTGTGGTCCCATCCTGTGCGGCGTGGTCCATCGCAGCTGCAACGAGCCCGTCGGGGTCCTCGCCACCACCGAGGGAGAGATTGATCACGTCGGCGCCGGCGTCGACAGCGTAGCGGATGCCCGCCGCCACCGTGATGTCCGTAGCGCAACCCGCCGGATCCAAAACCTCGATCGGCAGGATGTTGGCACCCCAGTCGACGCCAGCCGCGAACTTGCCGTTGTTGCCGGGCGCTGCCGCGATGGACGCCACCGCCGTACCGTGCCATCCACGAGCGTTGTTCTCGCGATCGAGTGAAGCCCGCGAGAACCAGGCGTTCCAGCCACCGCTGACGTGCCCGACGAGATCGCTGTGGGAGCCGTCGACCCCCGAATCGACGATCGCGATGGTGACCGCGCCCTCCGACGACGTCCTCCTGTCCCACGCGGCGGGGGCGTTGACCTGCTCCATGCCCCATTGGTCCACCCACAATGGGTCGTTCGGGACGACGAGCGGGTGCCACATCCCGACCGGCCGAGCATTCAGGTCCCGGAGAGTCCGACTTCCAAGGTCACCGCTGACCAGCAGCCACTCTTCGCCAGCTCGCCCTTCGCGTGTGGCGAACCCGTCCGCCTCGAGTCTCGCAACGGTCGCTTCGCGGTCGGCTGGTGACACGCGCACCTTGGCGAGATCGGATGCAACCCCCCCGCACGGGTTGGGGTGCAAGAGGGTGAACTCGCCAAACTCTGGGACGGTCTCGACGATGTTGCCGCCGATCACCGAAATCGCGCCGAATGCGAAGACGTTTGGGTCACCGATCGCGTCTGGTGGTAGGTACGACCCGAACTCGTCCTCGTATGGCTGCTGAGCGATTCCCTCGAAAGTGACCCACCACGTGGCTTGGTTCAGATTGTCGACGACGCGCCACGCGTCGATCCAGATCTCACCGTTGCCGGAGTCGTAGAAGTACAGGGCGTAGTCCCACCCATCAGCGTCGAGGCCCACGCTGATGTCGAAGCGGGTGAAGCCCCCTGGGCCCCATGCCGTCCGGCTGAAGGGCCCGCACGTCCGGGTCACGAACAGCGTCTCGCCCGTTTCGGCGGTGTACACGACGTGCGACCAGGTGTCCATGATCGAGGCGTCGCCGCAGTAGTCACTCGCCTGGGTAACGGCTCCGCCGGCGGCGCCAGCCAGATCCTGCTGATGCCATTCACGCGTGGCGGTGCGGCCCAAACTGCGTTGGCCATCCGTTGGCCTGCCGTCGACGCTGGGCGCCACGCGGCCGCGGTGGACCGACGCCGGTTGCTGGTTGGCGTGCGCGTGCACGGGTGCA
Source organism: Euzebyaceae bacterium (assembly GCA_963829805.1). GTDB lineage: Bacteria > Actinomycetota > Nitriliruptoria > Euzebyales > Egibacteraceae > CAWHJR01. Next base: position 2,523,625 of record CAWHJR010000002.1, on the reverse strand, counting down.
GCGATCAGTCCGATAAGCACCAATACCAAGGCCGACAGTGCGGCCGCCAAGCGAAGGGACCGATGCAAAGGGTTACCGCCTCCTGAACGCTGTTCGTCGACCTCAACCAATGGGGGTCCGCATGACCGAGGCGCGACACGATGAGAGCGATCGGGTCGAGGTGGATCTGCTGAACTCCCGAACGACCCCGCTGCCCGAAGGCGAACCAAGACCGCGATGCCTTGCCCCCTTGCCGGAGCGTAGCGTGAGCACCACGAACGTGACGGGTCCAAATCCCAGTTCCCCCGAATGAACTACCTCGGTCTAGCCCGTGGAGGCGGCATCAACGGCTTGATCAAGGTGGTGTCGACCAGCAGCGCGCCAACAGGGGTCGGGGCCACCCGTGACCTTCAAGGGCGTGCACTTGCCAGCGCCACCCCGGCGAGACGACTCCACCGGTCCGGCAGGTCGAGGCTGTCCGCCGCCTGGCGGACGATGACCTGGAGCCCTGCGAGCGCGTGGCGCTGTCGGGCCGCGACCTCGACGAGGAAGCCGATCGCCTGCGGCGCCAGGCCGGGACACCAACCGATGTCGAACGCCTCAAAGCCAGGATCGCGTGCGCCGGCGAGATCCTGGACATCCACGCACGCGCGTTGGAGTCTGCGGCCTGGCGACCAATGAACTGGCACTGCAGGAATCGCTCGCGGGGATGGATCGAAGTGAGCGGTTCGAGCTCGAGGCACGGCTGCAGTCGGCGAGCCGTGCTCGACAGCGACACGACGCTCTAACCCAACGGCCACCGATCCCAGGCCCACGCCCCCGCCTCAGTCGGGCGGCGTCAGCCGGTGAATGGACCGATCACGTTGCCATGATCCTGGGCGCAGATGTGGCAGAGCATGACCACAGGCTCGGCCCCGTTCACCTCCTCGCTACTCCACGCGGTGGGCGAAGGCGTCGAAGAGCCAGACCTGGAAAGTCGGCAACACGACCTCCTCGGTGATCGAGTCGACAAGTGCGCGCAGGTCGTGCGACACCAAGCCGTCGTCGAACCCCACCAGGATGCTCCGGTTGCCGAAGTAGGCCATCAGCCGTCACCGATATTCCTGCTTGAGTCCCGTGTCTGGCCGTCATACGTCCTGTGGCCAGCCGCCAGGCCACGAGGTGGTGGAGACGGAAGTTTCCACATCCGCCCGTCACCTGGGTGGGCAAGTCAGCCCTCGACGGCCCTGAAAGGAAAAGCCTGTGGTAGCCGGCGGAGCTCGATCGACCCGTTGCCGCGGCAGCCCGACGGCCCTCGAGGTGACGCTGGAAGTAGCGCCGCAGCAGCATCCGCGAGGACGCACTCGACGAGCGGCGTGCGTCAGGTGCCAGGCCGCACCCTACCTGGCGGAGCGAGGCGGCCACACACTGCACCGCAGTGGCTCCATCAGCGGTTCCGCGGTAGGTCCCGGACATCCGACGAGGATTGCTGCGCCGCCGGGCGGTGTGGGCACACCAACCTTGCCGCCCGCGGCGACGTGCGCACGCCAACGTGCAATGTTGTCGTCGTCGGTGAGGCCGGCGGACGCTGGGCTGGAGGGGGTGTCATCGTGGCGGCGTAGCGTGCCTGCATGGGCCACCCGCCGCTCACGCGGGCGCGGCCGCGCCGGCGAAGGCGGATCTCCTCCTGCTCGACCCGCCGAATAGCAGCAGGCCAAGGGCCGCTACAGTCGCGGCGCGCCGAGGCATTCTTGAGACTGTCCCTTGGACGCCCCGCGATCGCACCGGGGCTCAAGTCGGCAAGGTCGCCGCCTGTGAAAGGACGGCATCGCACACAGCGGCGGAGCCGCCGAGGGCGACAACGCTTCGGGGATTGAGCCGGGTGATTTCGTTCATGACGACCTGTGGGACGGTATCGCATTGGTGCACCAAAAGGATCGGCCCGTTGGTCAGCGTGCCGCCCGCCAGGGCATCCGGGAACGCATCGGCGCGCGCCAGGTACACGATGTCGGCGCCGTTCGGAAACTGTGCTTGACTCATCGCGACAGCCGTTGCAAATCGGTCGGCACCAGCCAAGCGAGAAGTTTCGCGCATTCCTGGGCTGGGAGGAGACGGCGGCGGGTCAGGATTCGGGTCGTATGGCTCTTGCCCCTCGTCCGGGGCGAAGTCCCCAAAGTTCGCGTCAGTAGGATCGTCATAGGTGAAGAACGTGTAGTAGTTCACCGATGTCGAATTCTCAATGCAGCCCAAAGGCACTGTTAGCCGGTAGTACGGGCTGGAGTATATCGCCGACCCTTCGCACACGACGTCGAACGTGTCATCATCCCGCACTCTCCATGTATAGCCGGAGGCACTATTACCATGAAATGCGAGATAGTCGTCCTCAAGGTTGTTGTCCACGTCGATATGGTGGATACCCCCCGTAATCCCTGACCACGTACTCGGGTTCGTCGGCTCGTCAATCGCGACTTCAAACCACAGCCCGTTGCTAATGTAATCGGTGCACAAGCGGGTGATGTCACTCCGTGGGTCGCCCGCATCTCCAGTAACGTCATCATTGCAGATCGTCGTGGATTGCCAGTGCGGCGCGCTTTGAAACGATGTGCGCTCGGCCCTTTCTAGAAGTGCGCGATCATGGGCTGCTCGGGGATCCCCCTGCGCACCCACTGCAGTGGTGGACGCGATCACCGCAAGCAGCACGACCACGCCTCCGAGGATCTTCATGCTTCCTCCTCGACCCTGGTGTGTGTGCTGGCAGGTTACGCCAGGGTCGGCGGGCAACGGGGTGCCGTCCTCGAGGCGGCCGAGCGGGCTCGGACATCCGCGGCAGGCGATGGGACCCTCAAGGGCCCTGGACGGCCACGACGACGAACGCCACAACCATGGGCCGTCGCCACGATCGTGAAGACCACGCCTTTCCAAACCCTCCAGGCCCCACTCCTTTACGTTCGGGGGGGCGGAGGGGCGACAGCAGCCTTGGGTGACGCCATTAGGCGAGTTCGTCGTCGATCTCGCGCCGCATCGGGGTTGGCGTTGCTGGCGCTTGGCGGCTTCGCGTTCGACCGGGCTGCAGCGGCCGCGTCTCGCCGCGACGGCACCCGAGGCGCGCTCGCCGGGCTGCAGGCGTCGCAGTCTGCACGGTCACGGGTCCGCCCACCGGCTTCCAGTAGCGGTCCGGCAGGCTCGCGAGAACCCAGGCCACCCGGAAGAGGAACACTGTCATCCCTGAAGGAACGGGGCCGGTCAAGCGCGGGTTGGTGGTTGGGTTCGTCGTTGGTGACGTGCGTGATCGTCCCGGCGGCGTCGGGCGGTGTCGGCTTCCGGGTTGAGGGTGGGTGCGGGCGCTCCGTGGGTCGCAGGGGGCGGGAGGCAGCTCCAGTGCGGACCAAGTCCGGGGGCATCGCCGGTGTTGCGGGTTCCGGTCATCCCTTCGCCGCGGCAAGGCGGCATGGAGCTGATGCGGCAGCAGCCGCGACGGGCTCAATCAATGGCTCGACCAACGCCCGCCCGGGCGGGGGGTCATGACAGACCACGAGCTCGCGTCGGGACTGCTTCCGGCGTCTCACGCCGCTCCCTGGTGCAGGCAGCCGGACTTCGCCGTCGCGCAAGCCGTAGTACACCAGCGTGAGCAGCCGGCGGGCAGCGGCGACCTTGGCGATGTTGCGGCCGCGACGTTCGGCGATGCGGTCGAAGTCGCTGCGCAGCTTGCTGATCGCGGGCAGCTTCTGGACAGCCTCGACCGCCGCCCAGCGCACCAGCTTGGAGCCCTGCTTGGTGATGGCGCCGCGGTGCACGGTGGTGTCGGACTCGCGGTGGCGCGGTGTCAGCCCGGCCCACGAGCACAGCGCCGCGGCATCGGCGAAGCGGGTGACGTCGCCGATCTCCGCCACCAGCACCGCTCCCAGGGTCGGGCCAATCCCGGGGATGGCCTGGATCGCCCGGTACCCGGCGTGGTGCTCGAGCTCTTCGGCGATCAACCGGGCGAAGAAGCCGACCTCGTAGTCGAAGGTGTCGATCAGGTCCAGCAGCGACGACACCCGCAGCTGGTAGGCGCGGTCGAGGTGGGCATCGGCGAGCAGTTGCATGCCGGCCTTGCCGAACAGGTCGCTCATCGGCACCGCCACGCCTTGCTTGGCCAACACCGCGTGCACCTGCGCCTTGAGGCCCGAGCGCACGGCGACCAGCTTGGCGCGGTGGCGCACCAGCTCACGCAGCTCCCGCACCGCCGGCGGCGCGATCCACGCCTCGGGCAGCCGGCCCATGCGCAACAGGTCGGCCAGCCCGGCGGCGTCGACCTGGTCGTTCTCACCCGCCGGTAGCCCCAGCCCTTCACACCCAACGGGTGCGCCAGGTGAACGGTCGCGCCGCTCGCGGTGAGCACGTCGGCGGCCCAGTACCAGCCGTAGGTGGCTTCGAGCACCACCTCGGGGTCGGGGCCGGCCTTGGCGATCTCCGGCTGCGAGCGTCAACGCGTCGTTGTCGATGCGGACCTGCTCGAGGACCTCGCCGTCGCTCGTCGTGGCGCACGATCACCGAGCGGCGACGGTGCAAGTCGATGCCGACATACTGAGTCATCGGGGCCTTCCTCCTGTGAAGCGGCTTGCCTGGACAGCACCGAGTCTCAGCGACCCGGAACCGCCCATCAGGAGCGGAGGTCCCGTTCCTTCATCAGAACACCAGGTTCACGACCGGCACCAGCAGCAGCCGCGCATCGCGCCTCGGTACGAGACACGCCCGGCGATCAGCGCTGCCACGACTAGTGCCGTGTCAGGCAACGTTGGCCCTGCTCGACGACCTCGCGTAGGGCGGCGGTCGTCGGCGTGGCGGTTCCGCCAGGCGATGTAGCGGCGGATCATGCGGCCCTGCTCCTCGTGGGAGGCGTGGTCGGTGCCATCCAGCGTGAAGTAGCGCAGCGCGGTGAACTGGGCCTCGATGCGGTTGAGCCACGACGCGTAGAACGGGCACGTAGGCCAACTCGACGTTGTTCGCCGCCGCCCAGTCGCCCACGCCGCGGTCTTTCTTGGTCGACAGGTGGGGGCTGAAGTTGTCCAGCACGATGGCCGAGGCGCACGTCGGGCGGATACAGCGACCGCAGGTAGCGGCAGAACGCCAGGAACTCGGTGCGGCCGCTTGCGCTTCTTGATGTGACCGTAGAGCCAGTCGCGGCTGAGGTCGTAGGCGGCCAGCAAGTGGCGCACCCCGTGGGGGCGCTTGTAGGTCGCCCGGCGGCGGCGCCGCGGCGCCGGTCGGTGTCGTGACCGTCACGTGCGGCCCACTGTCGGCCGGGGTGGGGTTGCAGGTTGAGCGGCCCGAACTCGTCGACGCAGATGACCACCGTCGGGGTCGCTGTCGCCGGGCGGAGCCTTGCCGTCGCATGAGCCGTACAGCTCCAGGATGCGGTTCTTCTTGGCCTCGAAGTCGGGGTCGTTTGACTGCTTCCAGGTCTTCAGCGCTTGAAACGACACGCCCTCCTCGCGGAGCAGGGCCCGCAGGCCCTCGTGGCTGATGTCGTCGACCACCCCCTCGGCGACCAGGAAGTCGGCCAGCTTGGCCAGGCTCCACGTCGAGAAGGGCAGGTCGTGATCGTGGGGCCGCGACAGCGCGATCTTCTTGATCTGTCGGCGTTGGGCGCAGGGTGAAGGTGGGTGGGCGCCCGCCGGCGTAGCGCGGGTACAGCGCGTCGAAGCCGTCGCAGGTTGAAGTTGTGGATGCACGTCGCGTACCCGGTCGGGGGAGGTGAAGGTCACCTCGGCGATCTGGGCGACGTCCATGCGCTTGGCGCTGACAGCAGCACCATCTGGGCGCGCCGCCAGGTCACCACCGACCCTGAGCCGCGGCGCACGATGCGCAGCAGCCGGTTGCCTTCCTGGTTGATGATGTCGCGGACGTAAACACGCTCGGCCACCGTGCCTCCTGGGGGAAGTGCAGAAGGGACGGTCGGCAGGATGCGGGGCGACTACCCGAAAACCGTGGAGGCGGTGCCACTCGTCACGGGGCGAACGTTCGCGGTCACGGCACTAGCTCCAGCGCGAGGTCGGTCAGACTCGCGAGCTGGAGCGCGTCGAGGCGTTCACCGAGGTCGTCCGAGTCCTGCAAGCGCCGCGGTCGTCCCCCCCCTGCCGTGAGGCGCTAGCCGGGGCTGCGGTCGGGCCCGACCACCTGGGTGGCGCCGAGGTCGCGGAGCGCGCCGCGGATGGTCTCGGCCGCGGCGTCGAGCTCCCCGGGGTCCGGGTCGTGGTCGACGTTGGCGAAGTCGAGGTCCGCCATCGTCCACACCGGCGCCACGTGCAGGTGCACGTGCGGCACCTCGAGCCCGGCGATCAGCAGGCCGACCTTCTCCGGTGACCACGCCGCCTGGATCGCGCGGCCGACGGTGTGTGCGACGTCGAAGACGTGGTCGCGCGTGGCACGGTCGAGGTCCAGCCAGTGCTCGACCTCGGCGCGCGTCACGACCAGCGTGTGGCCGGTCGTGAGCGGGTTGATGGTCAGGAACGCGACGCAGAGGTCGTCCTCCCACACGAAGCGCCCCGGCAGGTCGCCGGCGATGATCAGCGAGAACACGGACGGCATGGGCGGGTCACTCCTCGGGGACGGGGACGTCCAGCACCTCGGCCAGGAAGGTCAGGACGTCGGCGCGGGCGTCGATGAGCTTGGCGGTCGGGGTGGCGGCGCCGTGGCCGGCGCGCTCCTCGACGCGCAGCAGCACCGGCGCACCACCGCCTTGGGCGTGCTGCAGGGCCGCGGCGAACTTCAGCGAGTGGGCGGGCACGACCCGGTCGTCGGTGTCGCCCGTGAGCACCAGCGTCGGCGGGTAGGGGGTGCCCTCGACGAGGTTGTGGTACGGCGAGTAGCGCCGCAGCACCGCGAACTGCTCGGCGTCGTCGGCGGTCCCGTAGTCGCTGGCCCAGCCCCACCCGATCGTGAACTTGTGGAAGCGCAGCATGTCGAGCACCCCGACCTCGGGGAGCGCCGCGCCCAGGAGCTCCGGGCGGCGCGTCATGACAGCCCCGACGGTCAGCCCACCGTTGGAGCCCCCGTTGAGGGCCAGGCGACCGGGCGCGGCCCAGCCCTCGGCGGTCAGCCACTCCGCGGCCGCGATCACGTCGTCGAACGTGCGCTCCTTGTTGGCCAGCCGGCCCGCGTCGTGCCACGCGCGGCCGTACTCCCCGCCGCCGCGGGCGCAGACCACACCGAGGACACCGCCGAGCCCGAGCCACACGAGCCAGGAGACCTTGGCCTGCGGGGTCAGCGGGATCTCGAAGCCGCCGTACGCGTAGAGCAGGGCGGGCGCGGTCGCGTCAGCGGTGCAGTCGGCCCGGTGCACCACGAAGAGCGGCACCGGCGTCCCGTCGGCGCTGGTGACGAACACCCGCTCCGCCACGATCCCCGGCACGCTGAGGTCGCCCTCGCGCACCACGGTGGTCGCACCGGTGTCGAGGTCGTGACGCTTGATCGTGCCGGCCTCGCTGAACGAGGTCGACGAGAAGTAGAACGCGCGGTCCTCCTGGCGGCCGGTCATGCCGGCGACGCTGACGAGCTCGCCGAGGTCGACGTCGCCGGCCGGGCGCCCGTCCAGCTCGTAGAGCCGGATCGCGTGGGCGGCGTCGACCATGTGCACGGTCACGATGCGGTCGCCGACCACGCGTGCGGCCTCCAGCACGTCACGCCCCTCGGGCACGAGCACGCGCCGGCTGCGGGGGTCGTGCGGGTCGATCGCCAGCAGGCGCCCGCGGTCGGCGTCGAGGTCGGTGCGCACCAGCAGCTCGTCGCCGATTGTGCCGACCACGGCGTAGCCCGCGTCGAAGTCGTCCAGCCACGGCCGGATCTCGACCGCCGCGGGGTCGCCGCCATCCAGCTCCGCGAGCCACACGCGGTTGCGCGGGTCGGTGCCCTCCCAGACGCCCACGACCAGCCAGCGTCCGTCCTCGGTGACCCCGGGCGACCAGCCCCAGCGCGGCTGGTCGGGGCGGACCAGGACGATCGGGTCCTCGGACGCGTCCGCGCCCAGACGGTGGAAGCGCAGCTGCTGGTCGAGGTTCACCGCCGCGTGCAGCGCCCCGTCGGCCGGCGGCTCGTAGCGGCCGTAGAAGAAGCCCGACCCGTCGTGCGGCCAGGTGGCGCCGGAGAACTTCGACCAGGGCACGACGTCGGGCAGGTCCGCGCGCGTCGCGACGTCCAGCACGTGCCAGGTGTGCCAGTCCGACCCCGCCTCGCTGACCGCGTAGGCCATGAGCGCCCCGTCGTGCGTGGTCCCGACCCCGCCCAGCGAGCGCGTGCCGTCCTCCGACCACGTGTTGGGGTCGATGAGCACCTCACCGGTGTCATCGGGAGCCGCCAGCACGTAGAGCACGCTCTGCGCCTGCAGCCCGCTGTTACGGCTGCAGAACCAGCGGTCGCCGCGCCGCCACGGCACTCCGGCCTTCGGGTGGTCCCACAGGGCCTCCAGGCGCGCGCGGATCGGCGCCCGCTTCGCCGACGCGTCGAGGAACGCCCGCGCCCGCGCCCCCTGCGCCCGCACGAACGCCTGCGTCTCCTCCGACCCCGCGTCCTCCAGCCACCGGTACGGGTCCGCGACCTCCACACCGTGGAGGACGTCGACGGTGTCGTCGCGCCGGGCCGCACCCGTCTCCGTGCTGGTCATCGCATCCCGACGCTACCCGCGGCGACGGTGCAGGCGGCACCGCCAGAGGTTCGTGCGCGGTTCAGACGCGCGTCATCTTTCCGCCCGGCTTTCTCGTATGCTCCACCGCACTTCGGGCCGGCCGTCGACTTTGGTGGGAGCTCCATGGAACGCCGTTTCGTCCTTGCCGTAGTGCTGACCCTTGGCCTACTCGCGGTCGCTGCTCCTCCGGGCAGTGCACAGGCCTCGGAGCTGTTGTTCTCGGAGTACGTCGAGGGGTCAGGCTTCAACAAGGCCGTCGAGATCTACAACGGCACCGGTGCGGCCATCAATCTCGCCACCGGCGGCTACACGCTCGAGCTGTACAGCAACGGCGCGGCCGCCCCGAGCCAAACGGTGTCTCTGACCGGAACCGTGGCCGCCGGTGACGTCTACGTGGTCGCGCGGGCCGACGCCGACCCTGCCATCGTGGCCCAGGCCGACCAGCTTGCGCCGGCGGTCGTGAACTGGAACGGCGACGACGCGGTCGCGCTGCGTCACAACGGGGCGCTGATCGACGTGATCGGCCAGCTCGGCTTCGACCCCGGCACGGAGTGGGGTACGGGGCTGACGTCCACCGCGGACAACACCATCCGCCGGAAGGCCGGCGTCTGCGCCGGCGACACCAACGGCGCGGACGCGTTCGACCCCGCGGTCGAGTGGGACGGCTACGCCGTCAACACGCTCGACGGGCTCGGCTCTCACACGTGCAGCAGCGGGAACCAGCCCATTGCGGCCGACTGCAACGATGTCGCCACGCTGGTGGGGACCGCGGCGAGCGTCGCGCAGACGGCCACCGACCCAGACGGGAGCGTCGTGAGCGCGGCGATCACCGCCGGTGTCCCGATGGGAGTCGACATCACCCTGGGGGCGCCGACGTCCGGCTCGCCTTTCACCGTGCCCTTGAACGTGGGCACGACCGTCCCAGCGGCCACCTACAACGTCCAGATCACCTTCACCAACAATGACCCGCCGCCGCCGCAGACGAACTCGTGCACGGCGGTCGTGACCGTCAACGCACCGGTGCCGCTGGTGCGCATCCACGACATCCAGGGCAGCACCGGTACGTCGCCGGTGGTTGGTGCGACGCGGACGATCGACGCCGTGGTCACGTCGCTGTTCGAGAACAACGACGTGGTCGATTCCTTCTTCGCGCAGGAGGAGGACGGTGACGTCGACGAGGACCTCAACACCTCCGAGGGCCTGCGCGTGTTCTGCGGGAGCAACTGCCCGGCGGGGCTGGCGGTCGGCGACAGGGTCACCGCGACCGGGACGGTGGCCGAGACCTTCGGCATGACCGAACTGACCGCGGCGACGGCCGGTGCCGTGGCGGTGGTCTCGACGGGCAACGCCGCGCCCACGGCGGCGACCGTCAACCTGCCCGCAGCGGGCTCCACGCGGGCGGCGGCCACGTTCGAGCCCGTCGAGGGGATGCGCGTCACGATCCCCCAGACGTTGGCCGTCAGCGAGTACTTCGAGCTCGCGCGCTTCGGGCGTCTGGTGCTGACCGCCGGTGGCCGGCCCTTCCAGTTCACCCATGACAACGCACCCAGCGTCGCCGGGAACGCGGCCTTCCTCGCCGACCTCAACACCCGGCGCATCTACCTCGACGACAACAACGACAACCAGAACGACGCGGTCTCGGGGCCCCAGAACAACGAGCCCTACCCCTACCCGGAGCCGGGCCTGTCGGTGACCAACCGCCTGCGTGGCGGCGACACGATCACCGGCCATGACCGGTGTGCTGCACTGGGCGTTCAACGCCTGGCAGGTCCGGCCGGTGCCCGACGAGGACTACACGTTCACGCCGGCCAACCCGCGCCCGGCCGGTGGACCCGACGTCGACGGGCGGCTGCTGGTGTCCAGCTACAACGTCTTGAACTACTTCACCACGATCGACACGACGGCCTCGACCAGCTCCGGCCCCTGCGGGCCCTCCATGACGCTGGACTGCCGTGGGGCGGACTCCGCGGCCGAGCTCGCGCGCCAGCTCGAGAAGCTGACGACGGCGCTGGACGCCATCCGCGCCGACATCTTCGGCCTCATCGAGATCGAGAACGACGCAGCCGACCAGTCCTCGCAGTCGATCGTCGACGCGCTCAACGCCGCGATCGGCGGCGGCACCTACGACAACATCGCGACCGGCTACATCGGCACCGACGCGATCAAGGTCGCGCTGATCTACGACACGGCCACGGTCGCGCCCGTCGGCCCCTACGAGATCCTCGACTCCAGCGACAACCCGGCCTTCATCGACACCCGCAACCGCCCGGTGCTGGTGCAGACCTTCCAGGAGCTGGCGACCGGCGAGATCTTCACGGTCGCGCTCAACCACCTGAAGTCCAAGGGCTCGGCGTGCACGCCCGACGACCCCGACACCGGCGACGGCCAGGGCAACTGCAACGCCACCCGCACGGCGGCGGCGCAGGCGCTCGCCGACTTCCTGGCCGGCGACCCGACCGGCAGTGGCGACCCCGACTTCCTCATCATGGGCGACCTCAACGCCTACCGCATGGAAGACCCGGTCACCACACTGCTGGCGGCGGGCTACGTCGACGAGATCGCGCGCTTCGTCGGCGACGACGGCTACAGCTTCCTGTTCGACGGCCAGCTGGGCTACCTCGACCACATGCTCGCTTCCCCGACCCTGGACGCGCAGACCGTCGACGCCGGCGAGTGGCACATCAACGCCGACGAGCCCGTGCTGTTCGACTACAACGACGACGTCCTCGACGCCGGCGAAGCCGCGTTCGAACGAGAATCCAACGCCCTGGACCTCTACGAGGTCGACCCGTACCGCACCAGCGACCACGACCCCGCCCTCATCGGGCTGCAGCTCAACACCCCGCCATCCTGCGTCGGGGCGACCGCCAGCCCGGACCGGCTCTGGCCTCCCAACGGGAGGTTCGTGCCCGTGACGGTCTTGGGCGTGACCGATCCCAATGGCGACGCCGATCACGATCACGGTCACCTCGATCTTCCAGGACGAGCCGGTGGATGCCGGCGACCGCTCCGGCCCCGACGGCCGCGGCGTGGGGACCGCCACGGCGGAGCTGCGGGCTGAGCGTGTCCGGCTCCGGTGACGGCAGGGTCTACACCATCGGGTTCACGGCCGACGACGGCAGTGGCGGCACGTGCACGGGCAGTGTGACCGTCGCCGTGCCGAAGACCATCAACTCGACCGCTGTCGACCAGGGTCCGCTCTACGACTCCACGCAAGGGTAGGAACCCGCGCCCTTCCGCCAGACCGTCACGTAGGCTCCGCGCCGGATCGGCCGTCGACTGGGTGGGAGCTCCATGGAACGCCGTTTCGCCGCTGCCGTTTTGCTGACCCTCGGCCTGGTCACCCTCGCCGGGCCTCCTGCGCCGGCCGGCGGACCGCCTCCCGGGTCTGGCGACTGCGAGCCGGTGTCCGGTGGCGAGACCGGGACCTGTGGCAGCGCCGAGATCACCGCCCCCGACGGCACGACGGTCGAGGTCACCGACCTGGGGACCGACGCCCCCGGCATCGACGGCGAGATCCTCGCGGCGCTCGGGATCACGCTGACGGGCGACGGGCCGGTGATCGTGACGTTCACGTTCACCGAAGACGGGCGCGTCTGCGTCGTGTTCCTCGGCGACGACGGCAGCGAGCTGTCGCGCTGCTCGACCCAGCCCGGCTTCGCGCAGGACACGCGCACGCTCAGCCTGCCGGTCATCGGCCCCGGCACCGTCGCCCTGGTGTCTGTGCCCGAGGGGTCCGTCCGGCTCGCGGGCACCGACCGCGTCGGGACCGCGTTGCAGACGTCGCGCTCCGGGTGGGACAGCGCCCCTGACGTGCTCCTGGCGTCCGCCGGCGCGTTTCCGGACGCCCTGGCCGCGTCCGTGCTAGCCGGGATGCTCGACGCCCCGCTCCTGCTCACGCCGGGCGACGTGCTCCATGAGGACGTGGCCGCCGAGCTCGAGCGGCTGGGCGCGGAGCGTGTGCACGTGCTCGGCGGCACCGCCGCCGTGTCGCAGGACGTGGCCGACGCCGTCGCCGCGATGGGCATCGAGGTCCTGCGGCTCGGCGGCGCATCGCGCACCGAGACCGCCGAGCTGGTCGCCGCGGCGGCCGGCGGCGCCCACCACGGCATCGCGTTCGTCGCCAGCGGGGACCAGTTCGCCGACGCCCTCGCGGCCGCACCGATCGCGGCCGGTGGCGTGCCGATCTACCTGACCGCGGGCGGGCAGCTGACCGACGCGACCCTCGCCGCCATGGACGCAGGGCACGTCAACAGCGTGACGATCCTGGGCGGCACCGCGGCGGTCCCGGCGGCCGTCGAGACGCAGCTGGACGCGGCCGGCATGCACCTCGGGCCGCGCCAGGCCGGCGCGACCCGCTACGAGACCGCTGTCGCGGTCATGGACTACGCCGTGCTGTCCGGCTTCGACCTGACCGAGCTGCTGATCGCCACCGGCGCCGACTTCCCCGACGCCCTCGCCGCCGGCGCCTACGGCGGGCGCACCGACCGGCCCGTGCTGCTGGTCGACCCGGCCGCCGAGGGCGGCGGCACCCCGGCGCAGGCCTACCTCACCGAGCACGCCGCGCAGACCGAGCTGCTGGTCCTGCTCGGCGGTGAGGCTGCGATCCCCGAGACGGTCGAACAGAGCCTGACAGCGTCCGTGGTCGGCTGACCTCCAAGACCCGCGCAAGCGCGGCCCAGGGTCCTTCCAAGCGGGCGGGCGCATGGTTGCTCCCGACGGACCAACCACCCCCCGCAAGGAAGGCGTACCCCCATGCGCACCACCGCGCTCCTCGTCATCTTCGTCGCCCACATCGTGGCGGCGCTGGCGATCATGACGGCCACGCCGGCGAGCGCTCAGGCGCAGGCCGGGACCATCGTCTACACCCAGGGCGGCAACATCTTCATCAGCACCCCGGACGGCTCGCAGACCTCGCAGGTCACCACGGACGGCGGCTGGGCGGAGCCCTCGATGTCCGACGACGGCGTGATTCTCGCCGCGCACGGCCCCGCCAGCTCCGAGGACATCGTCCGCCTCACCCAGGGCGGCCAGGAGCTGTCGAGGTTCACGCCCGCGACGCTGTTCTTCAGCGGTATCACCGACCTCGACGTCAGCCGCGACGGCGCGCTGGCCGTGTACACCACGATCGAGCCGTGCACCGGCCCCGACGGCGACATCGAGGCGTGCCGCTACACCGCGGTGATCGCGGCAGACGGCAGCGACCCGACGCCGATCTCCTCGGTCACCAACGACGACGGCGCCGCCTTCATCCCCGGCACCAGCACGGTCGTCCTCGACGGCGTGCAGTACCTGCCAGCCGGCGCCGACACCGGCCAGGACTGGTTCGACCGCGGGTTCCTCGAGACCAACGCGATCGCGGTCACCGCCGATGGCGGGACGCTGGCTATGGCCGGCTGCGACTACAGCGTCGACGACTTCGGCCTGAGCTGCCAGCCGCAGATCGAGTTCCACGCGCTGTCGGGGCCGCCGCCCGCGGCAACCACCCAGTACGACTGCCTGATCACCGAGAGCGCCTTCCCGGCGCGCTTCGACGCCGTGTCGTTCTCCCCGGCGGGCGACGCGATCGTCTACACCATCGCGAACGCCGACACCGTCGACGAGTCGGGCACCGACATCGCTGTCGTCAGCGGCTTGTCGCTCGACCCTTGCGGCGCCGAGGCCATCACGACGATCGTCGAGGGCGCCTCCGACCCGCACTGGAGCGGCGCGTCCTACGACCCGACCGGCGGTCCCGGCCCCGGTCCCGGCCCCGGCCCGGGTCCCGGCCCGGACCAGCCGCTGACCACCCTGGACGACGGCAACCGGGTCGACGGCGGCGGCTCCGCCGACCCCGTGGCCCAGGCCATCGCGACCTCGCAGGTGTGGGCCGACGGCGGCGCCAGCCGCGTCGTCCTCGCCACCTCCGACCGCTTCCCCGACGCCCTCGCCGGCTCCGCCCTCGCCGGCGAGCACGGCCCCATCCTCTTCACCCCCTTCGGCCAGCAGCTCGACCCCCGCGTCCAAGCCGAGATCGCCCGCGTCACCGGCGGCAACGGCCTGGTCCTGGTCCTCGGCGGCACCAGCGCCGTCAGCGACACCGCCGCCGCCCAGGCCCGCGCCGCGGCGGGCAACGTGCCCTGCGCCGCACCCTTCCCGACCTCCTGCCGCTACGCGGGCTCGGGCCGCGAAGACACCGCCGCCCTGATCGCGGCGACCGTCCTGGCCGAGAACCCCGGCGACCGCGTGCTGCTCGCACGCGGCGACCAGTTCGCCGACGCCATCACCGGCGGCGCCTTCGCCGCGGAGGCCGGCGTGCCGATCCTGCTGACCCCGTCCGACCAGCTCAACGCCTCGACCGCGGCCTTCGTGCAGGCCAACGGCATCGCCGAGGTCGTCGTCCTCGGCGGGCAGGCCGCGGTCCAGGACGCCACGGTCGCGAGCCTGCCGGGCGTGCGCCGCGTGGCGGGCTCCGACCGGACCGCGACCGCGGCCGCGATCGCCAACGAGCTGTGGGCGGCCGAGGGCTGGGCCCAGGGCGGCGTGGTCTTGGTCAACGTCCGCGCCGACACTGGCTGGCAGACCGCGCTGGCCGCCTCGGTGATCAGCGCGGTGACGAACTCACCGCAGCTCGGCGTCGAGAACCCACCGGCAGCGCCGACGCAGGCGACGTTGGCCGCCGCGGCCGCGATCGGTGGCCCCGTCGAGGTGTACGGATCGCCCGACCTCGTCTCGGCCGAGCAGCTTGCGGCGGTGCAAGCCGCGTAGCACTCAGGCCTCAGCCGAGGCGTCCCAACCGATCCAACAGCACGGCCGCGGCCACCAGGGCCGCGGTCTCTGTTCGTAGGACGTTGGGGCCGAGGGACACCGCCGGCAGCCCGCTGGCGGCGACCTCCTCGGCGGTGAGGCCGCCCTCGGGGCCGATGCCGAGGTGGACCTCGGCGGCGCCGACCAGCTCCTCGGCGGCGGTGTGCAGCGGCGTGGTGGCCTCCTCCCAGCACACCACGCCGCGCGCCGCGCCGGGGAACGCGGTCGTCCACTCCCCCATCTCGGCGACCTCGAGGACCCGGGCGCGCCGGGACTGGCCGGCCGCGGCGCGGGCGACCGCCCGCCAGCGGTCACGCGCCTTCGCGGCACGCGCCGCGTCGAGCCGCACCTGCGAGCGCTCGCTGTGCACCGGAACCAGGGCGTCGATGCCCAGCTCGCTGAGGCGCTGGACCACGTCGTCGAGCTTGCGCTGCCGGGGCAGGGCGTGGACGACCACGATCCGCGGCTGCGGCGGTGCGACCTCCTCGACGAAGTCGACCGCGAGCTCGACGTGGTCGGCGTGCGCGGCCCGCACGCGGCAGGCGTAGAGGCGCCCGGTGCCGTCGGCGACGCTGACCGGCGCGCCCGCCTTGCGGCGCAGCACGACGGCGAGGTGGCGTGCCTCGTCGCCGCGGACCGCGATCGTCCCGTCGCCGACCGCCGAGGGCTCGACGAGGAGATGCGGTGTCAGGAGAAGGCCTCGCGCAGCCGGGTGAAGAAGCCGCGCTGCCGCGAGCCGTGCTGTGACACCTCCTCGCCGCGGAGCTCGGCGAGCTGGCGCAGCAGGGCTTCCTGCTCCCCGTCGAGGTCCCTCGGCGTCTGCACGCGGCAGTGCACGTGCAGGTCGCCGCGCTGGACGCCGGCTCCGCCCAGCCGCGGCATGCCCTGGCGGCGCAGCGTGAGCACGTCGCCGGTCTGGGTGCCGCGGGGGACCTCGAGGTCCGCGTCCCCGTCCAGCGTCGGCAGCACCAGGTGGGTGCCCAGCGCCGCGGGGACCATGCCCAGGCGCAGCTCGCAGTGCAGGTCGTCGCCGTCGCGGGTGAAGACGTCGTGGGCGCGGACGTGCACGCGGACGTAGAGGTCACCGGTGGAGGCGCCGTTGCGGCCGGCCTCACCGCGGCCGGCCAAGCGCAGGCGGCGGCCGTCGTCGATGCCCGGCGGGACGTCGAAGGTGATGGCCTTGGACTCCAGCTGGCGCCCCTCGCCACCGCAGTCGCGGCAGGGGTCGACGATCACCTTCCCGCGGCCCTGGCAGTCGGGGCACGGCGAGGCGGTCAGCATCTGCCCGAAGACGGTCTGGCGCACGCGCTGCACCTGCCCGCGGCCGGCGCAGGTCCGGCAGGTCATCGGCCCGGCGCCCGGTGCGGCCCCGCTGCCGCGGCAGGTGACGCAGGTCTGCTGGAGGGCGGTCTCGACCTCGCGCTGCACGCCGGCCGCGGCCTCCTCCAGGGTCAGCGTCACGTCGACCATGACGTGGCGGCCCTCGCCCGAGTCCGCGCGTGCGCGGGTGCCGCCGCCGAAGGCGCCGAAGAACTGCTCGATGAGGTCGGAGACGTCGCCGAAGCCGGCGAACGGGTCGGCGCTGCCGCCCATCCCGCGCGGGTCGCCGTAGCGGTCGTAGTTGGAGCGCGCCTGCGGGTTGCGCAGGATCTCGTAGGCGGCGTTGAGCTCCTTGAACTCCTCCTCGTCCCCGCCGTGGTGTCGGGGTGCAGCTCGCGGGCCTTGCGCTGGTAGGCGCGCTTGAGGTCGGCCTCGGAGGCGTCCCGCGTCACGCCGAGGACGTCGTAGAGGTCTCGCACCTGGGGCAATGTGGTGTTCCTCGGGTCAGCCGGCGATCAGGCGCGCTCGGGACCCGCGAGCGCGCGCTCCAGAGTGGCGAGCCTACCGCCTGTCACCGCAGCGAGCGTGCGCTCGTAGTCCATGCGCGTCGGTCCGAGGACCCCGACCGACCCCCCGGCGTCGCCGGGCGCGTCGTAGGAAGCCGCCACCACCGCGACCGCCCCCAGGTCGAAGGGCAGCTCCCCGCCGATGCGGACGGCGGGGTCGCCGCTGGCCAGCGCCTCGCGCAGCACCTCGAGGGCCACGACCTGCTCCTCGAGCGTCTCCGCGACGCGCTTGACCTCCTCGAGCTGCGCGAAGTGCCCCCCGCGGCCATGTTGGCGGTGCCGCCGACGAACAGCTGGGCAGTGCCGCCCCGCTCGACGAGGCCGACGCGCAGCGGCGTCGGCGACGGCGTCCAGCAGGCCGGCGCAGCTCCGGCGGGGCGCCGGCGGCGAGCCCGCTGACCGCGGCGGGGGCGTCGGCGGCGCGCAGTCCGTCGATCGCGGCGTTCACGGCGTGCCCGGCGCGCGCCAGGTCGAGCTCCGACGCCGGCCCGTCCAGCTCCAGCACCTGCTTGTGACGCGGCCGCTGTCGACGATGGCGATCGCCAGCATGTCGTCGGCGCCAGCTGCACGAGCTCGACGTGGCTTGCAGCCGGCTGCGGTCCAGCTGCGGCGCGGCGACCAGCGCCGCGAAGCGCGTCAGGCGGCGAGCACGGTCGTGGCGCGGCGCAGCAGGTCCTCGAGATCGTGCGCGCCGCCGCAGCAGGTCTCGAGCAGGGCCTGCTCGTCCTCGCCCAGTCGCCCTTGGCCGGCCTCGACCATGCGGTCGACGAAGTAGCGGTAGCCCTTATCGGTCGGGATGCGCCCCGCGGAGCGGTGCGGGTGGGTGAGGAAGCCCGCGTCCTCGAGCGCCGCCATCTCGGCGCGGACCGTCGCGGTCGACACCCCCAGCCCGGTGTGCTCCACCACGCGCCGCGACCCGATCGGCTCCCCCTCGCGGATGAAGTCGCGAACGATCGCGGTCAGCACCGCGCGCTTGCGCTCATCAAGCTCCGTCGACGACACGCTCCCATGATGCCGGTCGCGCGCAACCCGCGGGTTCAGGCCCACCGCCCGGGGCGCGGGACCACGAGGCCTGATTCGTAGGCTGCCATCACCGCCTGGGCCCGGTCCCGCAGCCCGAGCTTGGCGAGGATGCGGCTGACGTGGGTCTTCACCGTCTCCTCGCCGAGCACGAGCCGTCCGGCGATCTCGGCGTTCGAGAGGCCCTCGGCCACCAGCCCGAGGACCTCCGTCTCGCGGCGGGTCAGGTGGCGAAGGCCCTCAGGCGAGGGTGGCAGGCGAGGGCGAAGGCGCGCGAACTCCCCGATCAGTCGGCGCGTCACGGCCGGGGCCAGGAGCGCGTCACCGGCGGCGACGACGCGGACCGCATGGAACAGCCCCTCGGCGCCGACGTCCTTGAGCAGAAAGCCGCTGGCGCCCGCGCCAAGCGCGTCGTAGACATGCTCGTCGAGGTCGAAGGTCGTCAGCACGAGGACGCGGGTCGCGGGGGACTCGGCCCCGGTGATCCGCCGTGTGGCCTCGATGCCGTCCAGCACGGGCATGCGGATGTCCATCAGCGCCACATCGGGCCGGCGCTCGCGACACAGCCGCACCGCCTCGAGTCCGTCGGCTGCGTCCCCGACGACCTCCACGTCGGGCTGGGTGGCGAGCAGCGCCGCAAAGCCGGCGCGAACGACCTCTTGGTCATCGACGACCACGACCCGGATCGTCACGTCGCGACCCTCGGGATCGGCAGCTCGGCCGTGACAGCGAAGCCGCCACCGGCCACCGGGCCGAGCTCGAGGACGCCGCCGACACCGGCGGCGCGCTCGCGCATGCCGGCCAGCCCGTGGCCCGGGCGGCTCAGCTGCGCGGGACTCGAGCCCTGGTCGCGGACGCCCAGGCTCAGGCACTCCTCCGCGTAGCGGAGCTCGATCGTGACGGGGGCGCGCGGCGCGTGGCGGCGGGCATTCGTCAGGGCCTCCTGGACGATCCGGAAGGCCGCGAGGTCGACCGCCGGCGGCAGCGGGCGCGCCGGCCCGCTGACCACAAGCCGCACAGCGTCCCGACCGCCTCCGCCGCGTCGATCAGCTCGCCCAGCCGGGCCAGACCGGGCTGCGGTGCGCGCTCCACGGGGGCGTCAGCGTCACGGCGCAGCACGGTGAGGACGCCGCGCAGCTCGGTCAGCGCCGCACGGGCAGCCGTGCCGATCGCGTCCAGATGCGCGCGGCCCTCCTCGGGCATGCCGGCGACCGTGAGCCTCGCGACGTCTGCCTGCACGGCGATCGTCGAGACGTGGTGGGCGACGATGTCGTGCAGCTCCCGGGCGATGCGCGCCCGCTCCTGCGCCACGGCGGCGTGCTCCAGCGCCGTGTCGCGCTCGGCGACGACCTTGCGGCGCTGGCCGTACAGCGTTCCGAGCGCCTGGGCGGCGAGCAGCAGCACAAGGAGCAGCAGCCCGGTGACCGTGGGCGGCCGGTCGGAGTCGAAGGGGTCGATGACGTTGACCGCGAACGGCGCCGTGAGCAGTAGCGAGACCGGCAGCAGGCCGTGGGCGGCGACGGCGAAGAAGCTGGCCGCGAGACCCACGACGCCGGCAACCGTCGGCGCCGCAGCGCCTGCGAGCAACGCAACCATCGCCGCGGTGCCGACGAGCGCAGGTACCAGCACTGCGCGCCGGACGAGGAGGAGCGGCAAGGTGAGCAGGAGGTTGAGCAGCACCGCGGCCGCGGGTCCCCGCCCATCAGCGCCGCCCCAGGCCTCCGTGACGGCGAACGCCGCCAGCACCAGGACCGCCGCGGGCAGCACCGGCCCGGCCAAGCCGCGCCTCAGGACACGCACCGGCGCCAGTGTCGCGGCTCGTGAGGGCGCGGGCCTCCCCCCAGCAGGTGAACCCGCCGCTCCCCCTGCGGGGTGAACCCCAAGCCCGTCCCCCCGCGGAGGGGCAGCGCGAGGTTGGCTCCCCATGGTGACGACACGGCGCCGCCGACACGCCACCGTCGGTGGGCATGGAGCCCATGATCACGGTGCGCGACCTGACGAAGCACTACGGCCGAGTCGTGGCGGTCGACGGCCTGTCCTTCACGCTGCGGGGCGGCGAGGTGACCGGTTTCGTCGGCCCGAACGGCGCGGGCAAGTCGACCACGATGCGGGTGATCCTTGGGCTCGCGCGGCCCAACGCGGGGGATGCCCTCGTCAATGGCCGGCGCTACGCGACCCTGCGCCAACCGCTGCGCACCGTCGGCGCCCTGCTGGACGCCAGCGGCACCCACCCCGGACGGCGCGCCTGCGACCACCTGCTGTGGATGGCGCACAGCAACGGCCTGCCCGCGAGCCGGGTCCGCGAAGTGCTCGAGCTGGTCGGGCTAGCGCGCGTCGCCCGGCGGCGCACCGGTGGCTTCTCGCTGGGGATGGCGCAGCGGCTTGGCATCGCGGCGGCGCTGCTGGGCGACCCGCCGATCCTGCTCCTCGACGAGCCCGTCAACGGGTTGGACCCGGAGGGGATCCGCTGGTTCCGCGGATTCGCACGCGGACTGGCCGCCGAGGGCCGGCTGGTCCTGATCTCCAGCCACCTCATGGGCGAGCTGGAGGGCACGGCCGACCGGGTGATCGTCATCGGCCGCGGACGGCTGCTGGCCGACGCGCCGGTCGCCGAGCTCGTCGCCCGGGCGTCGAAGACCGGCGCGACGCTGCGCACCCCCGAGGCAGCCACGCTCGCGGCGGTGCTTGCGGACCACGGGGCGACGGTGACGACGCTGGACAGCGACCGGCTCGAGGTCGAGGGGCTCGCGGCCGAGCGCATCGCCGAGCTGGCGGCAGGCCACGGGCACCCCCTGCACGAGCTGTCGCCGCGCCGCGACTCGCTGGAGGAGGCGTATCTCGCGCTCACGAGCGGCGCCGCCGAGCACCGCGCGGCGCCGCACGACGAGGGTCGTCGAAGGGGGGCGGCATGAGCACGGCACTGCTGCGGTCGGAGTGGGTGAAGCTGCGGTCGACGCGCAGTGCGCGCTGGGCGCTGGTGGGGACCGTGGCCGCGGTCCTGCTCCTCACGGCCTTCCTCGCGGCGGCGGGCCACACCGACGCCACGCAGGCCGGCATGGGAGACGACGACGTGGTGGTCAACAGCCTGCGGGGCGTGTACCTGGGGCAGCTCGCGGTGGCGGCCTTCGCCGCGCTGGCGACGGCCTCGGAGACCACGACCGGCACACTCCCGTCCACCTTCCTGGCGACGCCACGGCGCGGCGCGGTCCTGGCCGCGAAGGCGGCCGTGGCTGGCACGGCCGCGTGCGTCGTCGGGATGGCCTGCAGCCTCGCGTCCTTCCTCCTGGCCCAGCCGCTGCTGCAGGACAGCGGCTACGTGCCCCCCGCCTACCCGATCATGTCGCTGGGCGACCCGGGCGTCGCGCGGGCGATCGTGGGCGGTGGCCTCTACCTGGCGGTCGCCGCGGCGATCGGCGTCGCTCTGGGCTCGCTCCTGCGCGGTCCGGCGGCGACCGGGGTTGTCGTGGCCATGCTGCTCCTGCCCTCGCTCGTCGCGTTCCAGCAGCCGTCGCTGACGACCTTCACCCCGGCCGCCGGGCTGGCGATCCTGTCGACAGTGCGGCGGCCCGACAGCGTCCCGTTCGGGCCGTGGGGCGGGTTCGGCGTGAGCGTCGGCTGGGCGGCGGTGCTGCTCGCCCTGGCCGCCTGGCGGGTCACCCGGCGGGATGTCTGAGCTGGCATGGGCCGTCCGGTCCGAGTGGGACAAGCTCTGGTCGGTGCGCGGCACAAGCGTGACGCTGGTCGCCGTTGTCCTGGCGTCGGTCGCGCTCACCGCGGCGGTCTGTGCCTCCTTGGACCCGGTCCGCACCGGTCCGTCCGAGGACCTCGTCCGCGACGCGCTGAGCGGGCTCCACGCGGGTCAGGTCGCCGCCGTGGTGCTGGGTGTGCTGGCTGTGGGTCCGGAGCACGCGCACGGCACAGCGGTCGCCGGCGCCCTCGCCCTCCCCCGCCGGATCCGGGCGCTGCTGGCGAAGACGTCGGTCGTCGCGATCGTGGCGCTCGCGGGCGGCGTCGTGACCACCGTGGTCACGCACCAGGTCGGGCGACGGCTGCTCCACGAGGCCGGCTTTGCCGGTGTCGCGGACGGTGCCCTCGCTGGCGGGCCGGCGCTCCGCGCGCTCGTCGGCGGCGGGCTCTACCTCGCGGTCGTGGCGGTCCTCGGCGTCGGCGTGACCGCATGGGTGCGCCACGGCGGCGCGGCGACGCTGCTGACCCTCGGGCTCCTGCTGGTGCCGTTCCTGCTCACGCAGCTGCTGCCGGGCGGCCCGGTCCGCGCGGCGATCGTCCGGTCGGCGCCGATGACCGCCGGCCTCGCGGTCGTGCAGACCATCCCAGGCCCCGGCGGCGTGCCGCTCGCGCCCTGGGCCGGCCTCGCAATCGCCGCGGCCTGGGCGGCGGGTGCGCTCTGCCTCGGCTGCTGGCTCACGGCGCGGCGCGACCTCTGACCGCGGGCGCTCGGGGCTGCCGACTCGCGAGCTCGAGGGTGACGGCGCCCCCGAGGGCCATGCCTTGGGATGTGAGTGCCAGGCGGGTGCCGTCGTCGGTGAGGAGGCCCAGGCCGGCCAGACGGGCGACCGTGGCGTCGTCGAGCGGATCGACGTCGCTGCGGGCGACGCCTTCCGTGAGGCGCAGGCCCATGAGGAGGCGCTCCTCGCGGATCTGC
Source organism: Euzebyaceae bacterium (assembly GCA_963829805.1). Classification (GTDB taxonomy): domain Bacteria; phylum Actinomycetota; class Nitriliruptoria; order Euzebyales; family Egibacteraceae; genus CAWHJR01. The sequence continues at coordinate 2,500,650 of CAWHJR010000002.1, read as the reverse complement.
TCGGGCGTGAGCTGCTCTTCGCCGGCGACCGGCGACGCTCCGGAGAGGACGGCTGCGGCGTAGGTCGCCGGGTGCCGGTGGTTCCACCAGCGGTGGCCCCGGCGGTGGCCGTGGGCGGCGGCGCCGAACGCCAGCCAGTCGCCACCGCGCCAGTACATGAGGTTGTGGCGGCACTCCTGGCCGGGGCGGGCCCAGTTGCTGATCTCGTAGCGGTGCAGGCCGGCGGCGGTGAGGATCTCGTCGGCGGCCGCCATGCGGTCGGCCTGGACGTCGGGGTCGGGTACCAGCGTGGGATCGCGACGGGCACGGGCCGCGTACGGCGTGCTCTCCTCGACCGTCAGCGCGTAGGCGGAGACGTGGTCGACGCCCGCGTCGAGGGCCGTCCGCAAGCGAGCGGTCCCAGTCGGCGTCGGTCTCGCCGGGCGTGCCGTAGATCAGGTCGAGGGACAGCCGGGCGATCCCTGCCGCGCGCAGCGTCGCGACCGCGCGCAGCGGCGCGTCCGGGTCGTGCCAGCGACCGAGGACCGCCAGCACGTGCGGCGCGAAGGACTGGGCGCCGAGGCTCACGCGGTTGACACCGGCGGCGGCCAGCACCTCGGCGATCTCGGGGGTGACGGTCTCGGGGTTCGCCTCGACCGTGATCTCGTCGGCTCTGCGGCGCGGCCGCGAGCACGCGTGCGAGCAGCGGCGCCGGCAGGTAGGTCGGGGTGCCGCCGCCGACGAACACCGTGTCCACCGCTGCGGACTCGGCTTCCAGGTGGGCGACCAGCGCCTCGACGTAGCGCGGCATGAGGTCCTCGAGCCCGGCGAACGTCGCGAAGTCGCAGTAGTCGCAGCGCTTCAGGCAGAACGGGACGTGGAGGTAGGCGCCGGTCGCCGGCCTAGTCATCGATGGACAGCGCGGCGACGAACGCCTCCTGCGGGATCTCCACCGTCCCGACGGTCTTCATCCGCTTCTTGCCTTCCTTCTGCTTCTCCAGCAGCTTGCGCTTGCGGGTGATGTCGCCGCCGTAGCACTTCGCGAGGACGTCCTTGCGCCTCGCCTTGATGGTCTCGCGGGCGATGATCTTCGAGCCGATCGCGGCCTGGATCGGCACGTCGAACATCTGGCGCGGGATGAGCTCGCTTGCAGCCGGATGACCATCGCGCTTGCCGTACTCGTAGGCCTTGTCGGCGTGGACGATCGAGCTGAAGGCGTCGACGGGTTCGGCGTTGAGCAGGATGTCGACCTTGACGAGCTTCGACCGCCGCCATGCCGGCGGGCTCGTAGTCCAGCGAGGCGTAGCCGCGCGTCTGGCGACTTCAGCCGGTCGAAGAAGTCGAAGATGATCTCGGCGAGCGGGAGGCTGGTAGTGCAGCTCGACGCGCTCCTCGGTCAGGTAGTCCATCTTCTGCATCGTCCCGCGGCGGCCCTCGCACAGCTGCATCGACCGCGCCGATGTACTCGCTGGGGCATAGGATCATCGCGTCGACGACGGGCTCGAGGATGTGGTCGATGTGGTTGGGCTGCGGGCAGCTCGGCGGGGTTCGACGACGCGTCAGCACCTCGGGCTTGGTTGGGCTTGAGCAGGCGCTCGCGTCGCAGGTGACCTCGTAGGCGACGTTCGGCGCGGTCGTGACCAGCGGGATGTCGAACTCGCGGTCGAGGCGCTCCGGAGATGATCTCCATGTGCAGCAGGCCGAGGAAGCCCGCAGCGGAACCCGAAGCCCAGTGCGACCGAGGTCTCGGGCTCGAAGTTGAAGCTGGCGTCGTTCAGGCGCAGCTTCTCCAGCGCGTCGCGCAGGTCGGGGAAGTCGTCGGAGTCCACGGGGTACAGGCCCGAGAACACCATCGGCGTGGGCTCGCGGTAGCCGGGCAGCGGCTTCGCGCGCGGGGCGCGCGTGCGTCGGTGACCGTGTCGCCGACCTTGGCGAGGCCGACCTCCTTGATCGCCGCGGTGAAGTAGCCGACCTCGCCCGGTCCGAGCGCATCGATCGGCTTGGGCTCGGGCGAGATGATCGCCAGCTCGTCGATCTCGTCGGTGAAGCCCGTGGCCATCAGCCGGATCGTCCATGCTCGGGCCGCAGCGTGCCCGTCGATCACCCGGATGTAGGTGATGACCCCGCGGTAGGAGTCGAACACCGAGTCGAAGATCAGCGCCTGCGTCGGCGCGTCGCGGTCCCCGGAGGGCGGAGGCACGCGGCGGACGATCTCGCTCCAGCAGCTCCGGCACGCCCTGGCCGGTCTTCGCGCTGACCTCGAGGATGTCGCCGGGGTCGCCGCCGATGAGCGCGGCGATCTCCTCGGCGACCGCTTCCGGCTCGGCGGCCGGAAGGTCGATCTTGTTGAGGACCGGGATGACCTCCAGGCCGGCCTCGATCGCGACGTAGAGGTTGGCGATGGTCTGCGCCTGCATCCCCTGGGCGGCGTCGACCAGGAGCACCGCGCCCTCGCACGCGTTCATCGCGCGCGATGACCTCGTAGGAGAAGTCGACGTGGCCCGGCGTGTCGATGAGGTTGAGCAGGTACTCGTCTGCCCGTCCACGGCGGTGTACGGCATGCGCACGGCCTGCGCCTTGATGGTGATGCCGCGCTCGCGCTCGATGTCCATGCGGTCCAGGTACTGGGCGCGCATCTCGCGCGCGGCGACGAGGTTGGTCGCCTGCAGCATGCGGTCAGCCAACGTCGACTTGCCGTGGTCGACGTGAGCGATGATCGCGAAGTTGCGGATGTGGCCGGTGTCCATACCTGGCCGCGAGGGTAGCCGGGGCCTCGCCGGCGCTATCATCCCTGGCTCCGACGTTCTTCGAGGTCTTTTCATCCATGGCCAACATCAAGAGCCAGATCAAGCGCAATCGCACCAACGCCGAGAGGCGCGCCCGCAACAAGGCCGTCCGCAGCGAGCTGAAGACGCACCTGCGCAGGTTCCGCGCGGCCGCGGATTCCGGCGACCGGCAGCAGGCCGACGAGCTGTACCACCTGGCCGCCCGCAAGCTCGACAAGGCTGTCAGCAAGGGCGTCGTGCACGCCAACTTCGCGGCGAACAAGAAGCGCCGCATGGCGCACCAGCTCACCTCGCTGAGCGCCTGAGCCACTCCGCCTGGGGCGCTGCGTAGCTCCTGGCGTTCGCCGCAGCGGCACGGGGTGCGATACTGGCGGTCTCCGCCGGCGGGCGGCGGGGCGAGGCGGCGTCGTGGGGGGTGGTCGAGAGGGAGGCGCAGGCCGCCTCCGCAACAGCTTCATCAAGGCCACCGGTCGGGGTCGTGCCCCCCGTCGCGCACCCCGATCGGATGGCCGAAGCTGCCGGAACGACGAGCCCTCAGCGCAGGATCGCGCGCGTCGGGCGCGGCACGGGGACGTCGCCGGCCGCGATCGCGAGCACGGCACGCTCGACCGCGACCTCCGCCGAGAGCTCGCCGCTCTTGATCTCGAGGTCGGCCTCGGCCAGGTGGCGGACGGCCTCGGTCAGCTCGCCGGGGCCGAAGTTGCGCCGCAGACCCTTGAGGCGCCCCGTCATGGCCGGCGTCAGCGACAGGCCCGCGGCGCGTGCGTCGACGCCGCTGGCGACGGCCACCAGGGCGCGCATCCGGTAGGCCAGCGCCCCGAGCACCATCACCGGGTGGTCGCCGGCCTCGTAGCAGCCGCGCAGCAGCGTCAGCGCCGAGGCCGGGTCGCGGTCGCACATCGCATCGGCCACGGCGAAGGAGCCGCGGCTGCCGTGCCCGACGACATGCCGCTCGACGTCGCCGGCGGTGATCTCGCGCCCGGCCTCGACCGCCGCTGCCACCTGCGCGGCCTTCTCCGCGATCAGGCTGACGTCGTTGCCCGCGTGGGCGAGCAGCGCGACGACGGCCTCGGCCGAGGCGGCGCGCCGGTGGCGCCGCAGCTCCTCGGCGACCAGGTCGCGCCAGGCGCGTGTCTCCCACTCCTTCGGCGGGCCTACCTCGACCACGCCGCCCAGGTCCTTGATGCGTTTGGCGAGCTTCGTGATCGCCTTCGTGCTGGTCGCGAGCAGCACCACGGTCGCGTCGTCGGGCGGCGCGGCCAGCAGCGCGAGCAGTCCATCGACCGCGCCCGGGGGAAGCAGCTGCGCCTCGCGGACGAGCAGGAGCCGAGGGGTGCCGAAGAGGTTGCCGGTGCGCAGATCGGGGAGCGGAGAGTCCTTGAGCTCCGGACCGCGCACGTCGAGGACGTCGAGCTCCCCCGCGCCTTCGCGGGCCTCCGCGACGATGCGCTCGGCCGCGCGGGCGAGCAGCAGCTCCTCCGGACCGGTCAGCAGGTAGGCGGGAAGGCGGGGCACGCGGGTCACGTTACTGTGATGGAGCGCGCCCGCCCCGGGGCTGTCCACTGCCACTGCGCGCCCAACACGGCCGGCGCCGGTCCGGCCGACCGAGCCCAGCGAAAGCCCTGCCCGACATGCGCGCCCTCCTCCAATCGCGGAGCTTCCGGCGGTGGGCCGTCGCGAACCTCTTCGCGCGGCTGCCGCTGACGATGCAGCTGCTCGCGCTGGTGCTGGCCGGCGAGGCCGCGACCGGCTCGCTGGCCGTGGGCGCGCAGCTGGCCGGCGTGGCGACGGTCGCCACCGGTGCCGCCGGGCTGTGGCGGGGCCGCCAGCTGGACCTGCGCGACCTGCGTTCCGGTTTGCAGCGCCACCTCCTGGCGGGGGCCGCGGGCATGGCCGCCATCGCGGTGGCCGTCGCGCTCGAGGCTCCGGTGCCGGTGCTGTTCGCCGTGGCGATCGCCACGGCCGTCGCGTCGGCAGCTGTGCTGGGCGGCTTCCGGGCGCTGCTGGTGCCGGCGATCGAGCGTGACCAGCTGCCGCAGGCCAATGCGCTGGACGCGGTGTTCGTCGAGGTGGCGTTCGTGTCGGGTCCGGCGGTGGCCGGCGTCCTCGCGCTCGTGGTCGGCCCTGTGGCGGTGCTCGGGGTGATGGGTGCGGCCCTGGTGGTCGCGGCGGTGCTCATCCGCGGTCTGCCGACCCGCGCGGCCCCGGAGGCGGGACTGGTCGGGACTTCGCCGCTGCGCACGCCGGGTGCCCGCAGCCTCTACGCGTTCTGGCTGCTGGCCGGGGTGCCGCTGGGCTTCCTGGACGCGACCATGCCCGCCCGGGCCGCCGAGCTCGGCTTGGACGCCGCGGTGGCCGGCCCGCTGTTGGCGTTCACCGCGGCCGGCAGCGGGCTGGCCGGGGTGATCGCCGCGGCCACCCACAAGGACCCGCTGCGGCGCCCGCGCATCCTGGGGGCCGCGCTGTTCGGCGCGTTCGCCCTGCTGATCCTGCCGGTGTCGGTGGTCGGCAGCGTCGTCGCCCTGGCCGTCGCGCTCTTCGCGCTGGGCACGCCGATCGCTCCGCTCAACGCGCTGGGGTCGCTGGTGATGCAGCACACGCTCCCACCCGACCGCCGCGCTGAGGGCTTCACCCTGCTGACCTCGGCCATCCTGATCGGCGCCGGCGCCGGCCAGGCGCTGAGCGGCGTGCTGCTGACGCGCGCGTCGCCGGGCGCGTTGATGGCGGCCGCCGCGACGATCCCCGCCGCGCTGGCGCTGACCCTGGTCGTCGCCGCAGCGCGCCGCAACGCGCGGGGGCTCCCTCAGGCGGTCGCCCCCGCGTTGGAGTGAGGGCCGCCGCTAGGGGGCCACGCACCCGTTTCCGGCGCTCGCGGCCTGGATCTGCGCCACGGCCGTGTCGGCGACCAGGTTGGTGCCGCCGGCGATGACCAGCTCGGCGTTGAGCCCGCAGATGGCGTCGAGGTTGCTCTGGTCGCTGATCGAGCCGTCCTCACCCTCGAGGGCGAAGAAGACGCCGCCGAAGTTGCCCGTGAGCTGCGAGGCGGCCAGCACATGGGCGAAGCCGTCCGCGCGCCGCAGGTTGACGGCCACGACGATGTCGGGCGTGTCGAGGGGCTCGCCCTCGAACTCGAAGATCTCCGGGGCGAGCGGGAAGAGCTCGTCGGCGTTGAGCACCGTGACCTGCGCGGTGGTCTCCAGGCGCGTGGCGCCGCCGAGGCGGGTCACGGTCCCGGGTCCGGTGATCTCCTCGATCTGCGTCACGACGGTGTCGCTCACCACGCCGGTGCCGCCGATCACCCAGACCTCCTCGGGGAAGATCGCGTCCAGCGAGGCGCGCGCCGATTCGCCGAGCTGGGCGGTCGGCGTCAGCAGGATCGGGATCCCCCAGAAGGAGGCGATCTGGCCTGCCGCGACCGCGTCGGGCCAGTTGCCCTCGTAGGCGACCATGACGGCCCCGAAGGGCGGAGCCTGACCGCCGTTCACGGTCGCGATCACCTCATCGGCGACCAGCGAGGCGGTCTGCTCGCGCCCGATGCCACCGAGGCGATGGGCTTGGAAGCCCGCGGCCACGAGCGTCTGCTCCACCTCGGCGCTGATCGCGTTGACGCCGCCGAGGATGTAGATCGTCGAACCCGGGAGCAGCACGCGCTGGAACTCCCGCAGCGTCGGCTCCTCCAGCTGGCCCAGCTCGTTGACGTAGAGCAGCGGGCCCAGGTACGACGACAGTGCGGAGCCGCCCAGGGCGTCGGGGAAGTTCGCCGACACCGCGAGCACGCCGAACTCGGCCTCGTCCTGGAAGATCAGCTGGGACATCGCGATCGCCTGGTCGACCGGGTCGTCGCCGGTGCCGGAGGCGATGCGCATCGGTGGCGCGCCAGCGCCGGTCGGGCCGTCGTCGGCCGGCCCCGGGTCGGGGTCGCCTGGCGTCACGGTGCCGCCGGTGATGCCGTTGACCCACTCGGTGAACGTCGTGACCCGCGTGTAGACGCCCGGGAGGCCCACCCCGCAGTCGCCACCGAAGGACACGACGCCGAACTGCACCGGTGCCCCGTTCACGTTGGCCACGAGCGGGCCGCCGGAGTCCCCGGGGCACGAGTCGTCGCCCGGCGCGTTCGGGTCTTGGGTCGGGTCGCCCGCGCAGACCATGACCGCCGGGTTGTAGTTGCCGTAGCCCTCGCAGTCCCCGTCGGGGCGCACGCCGATGTCGACTTTGAGCTGGGTGTCCGACTGGGGTCCGTCGGTGGTGATCCTGCCGTAGCCGATCACGGTCCCGACGGTCGGCGGAGCGTTCAGCCCGACGTGGGCGGGCCCGGCGATCGCCACCGGTGCGATGTCGGTCGGTGCGGTCAGCCGCACGAGCGCGATGTCGTTGGCCGTGGCCGTCGCGTCATAGGCCGGGTGCAGGACGATCTCGGCGGCCTGCAGGGTCTGGCCCGGCTGCGTCCAGTTCGTGGCGTCGGCGACGAACGTGATGCTCTCGGGTGCGGAGTTCAGCTGCCCCCGGTCGTCGGCGAAGCAGTGGGCGGCCGACAACACCCAGGTCGGCGCGATGATCGCCCCGCCACAGCCCTGGCCTCCGTCGAACAGCACCGCCGTCATCCAGGGGAACTCCCCTGCCGCTGCGGGTGTGCCGTTGACGATCTGAAAATCCGACGCGTCGGCTGGCAAGGCGGCGAACACCGCCGCGACCAAGGCGACAACCACGACCGTCCGCTTCATGAGCCCGCTCCTCAAGAGTGGTGTCCGACCCCAAGCCCGGCCCGGCGAAGTCTGGGCCGGCGGGCACCGGGCGCAGTCTTGCACGATTGCGGGGACCGGTGCGCCCACGATCAGGTGCACGGCGACAGGAGCACGTCGACCGTGCCCTCGAGGTCGGTGCGCCGGACACGCGCCGGCGCGATGTCGGCCAGCACGTCGGGGTCCGGATGGCCGAAGTCGTTCTCCCGGCCGGCGCTGATCACGGCCACACGCGCGCCGACGGTGTCGAGGAAGGCCGCAGCGTTGGTGTCCCCGCCATGGTGGGGCACCTTCAGCAGGTGGGCCCGCAGGTCGGCGCGCCCGGCCAGCAACCGGGACTGGGCGGCCACCTCGGCATCGCCGGTCAGGAGGACCGTGCAGCCGCTGCCGACGACCCGCACGACGACGGACCGCTCGTTGAGGTCGGCGGGCAGCTCGTCGCCGCGCGGAGGGCTCAGCACCTCCAGTCGCAGCGCGCCCAGCACCAGGCTGTCGCCCGCCGCGACCCGGGTCAGCGGGACGCCCAGCCGTGCGGCGAGCGCCTCGGCGGCCCACGCCTCCTGCGCGTGCACCACCGCGGGATCCAGCGGGTGCGGACCGACCAGCAAGGTCCCGACCGGCACGGCGGCCAGCAGCGCCGGCGCCCCGCCGACATGGTCGCGGTGCGGGTGGGACAGCAGCAGCGCGTCGAGGCGGCGCACGCCGGCCCGGCGCAGACGGGCAACCACGTCGCCCTGCGGCGGACCCGCGTCGACCAGCAGCGCCGTGGGGCCTGCGCGGATCAGCACGGCATCCCCCTGACCGACGTCCAGCGCGGTCACCGCCAGCCCGACGACCGGCCCGCTGGTGCGCGGCCAGGCACCGGCGCCCGCCACGACCACGAGCAGCGCGGCCAGAGCCGCCGCCGCATGGCGGAGGACCCGAGGCCCCGACCGGCGACAGCCGACCAACACGACGACGGCGGCACCGACCAGCAGCCCCACCGGGGTCAGCGCGTCCGCCAGCGTGACCGCGGGCCACCGCGCGAACGTCGCTCCGCACCACAGCACGGCGCGCAGCAGCGGCAGCGCCACGACCGCCACGAGTCCGCCCAGCGGGACCGCGACCTGCGCGATGGCGGCCGCGGCGGCGCCGATCAGGCCGGCGACACCGACCGCTGGGAGCGCCACGAGGTTCGCCGGCAGTGCGCCCGCCGGCACGCCGTCCAGGGCCAGCAGCACCGGCACGACCGCGATCTGCGCACCCAGGGTCGCCCCGACCGCCGTCCGCAACGGCTGCGGTCCGCGCAGCCGGGCGGCGACGACCGGGCCCAGCACCAGCACCCCCGCCGTCGCGGCCACGCTCAGCACGAACCCCACCTGACGCGCGAGCAGCGGGTCCACCAGCACCAAGAGCAGCACGGCGGCCGCCAGCCCGTGCAGCGGGTGGCGGGGGCGCCCGAGCGTGCCCGCCGCCAGCGCCAGCCCCGCCACCGCGGCCGCCCGCAGGACGCTGGGCTCCACCCGCGCCAGCAGCACGAACCACACCAGCACGGTGAGCGCCACGCGCCGCCGGCCGCGGGCGCCCAGCCCGACCGCCCGGGCCAGTGCGCCGGCCGCCCCGACCACGAGCGCAACGTTGCTGCCCGAGACCGCCACGACATGGGACAACCCGGCCGCGCGCAGCTGCTCCTCACGGTCGGCCGACAGGCCCTGCGTGTCACCCGTCACCAGGCCGGTCAGCAGCCCTGCGGCGTCCGGGGGTAGGTGGGCCGCCGCGGCCGCGCGGATCCGCTCCCGCGCGGCATTGGTCAGCCGCAGCCACCACGGAGGCCCACGCTCGACCGCCGGGCCCTCCAGCGGCAGCACGGCGAAGCCAGCGCCCTGGTTGCGCAGGTAGCGCTCGAACCCGTCGTGCTCCAGCGCCCGCACCGGCCCGCGCACCGCGGCCACCGCGCCGAACGGCGGCCGTTCGGTCGCCGGCCCACGTTCCCCCGCACGCAGGAGCACCCGGCCACCGGCCCGGGCGCCGTCCACGGTGACGACGCGCAGCAGCGCCCACCACCCACCGCCCGGCAGCTCCTGGGGCTCCGTGACCACGCTCCCCGTCAGCGCGACCACCGACCCCTCCGCCGCGGCGGCCGCGAGCGCCCCGCCCTCCGCGAGCGCCACCCGCCCACCTGCCAGCCCGCTGGCGAGCACGCCCACCGCCACGACCGCGACCACGATCGCCCCCGCGCGGGCGTCACCAGCAACGCGCAGCCGCCACGCAGCCGCGACCAGCAAGCCGAGCCCGACGAGCGCGAGCGGCCACAGCCCCGGGAACGCCGCCCCGACCCAGGCCGCGACCGCGAAGGCGACGACCCGCGTGGTCGCCGGTCCGGCCACCGGTCCCGCTGCCCAGGCAAGCCGCGCAGCCGCTGACCGACCACGCGCGGACGCAGACGGGTCCGGCGCGGCTGCGGACGCAACCGACGCCGCCGCCGACGGACCCGGCGTCGCCGCGACAGCGCGCGGAGCGCCGGACCTCGCCGTCCTGTTGCGCCGGCGCGTCACGGAGCGACGCCGACGAGGTCGGCCAGCTCGGCGAAGCGGCGCTCGCCGATGCCGGGGACGGTGCGGAGGTCGGCGACGGAGGCGAAGCCGCCGGCCGCGTCACGCGCCGCGATCACGCGGTCGGCCAAAACCGGGCCGATTCCGGGGATGGTGTCGAGGTCGGCCGCAGTCGCGCGGTTGAGGTCGAGACGGCCGTCGGGCAGCAGCGGTGGGGCGGACGCCGTCGCCGCCGCGGGTGGCCCGGCCGGGGAGGGCACGCCCTGCACGGCGACCACCACCTGCTCACCATCGGCGAGGACGCGCGCCAGGTTCAGCGACGCCAGCGCGGCGGCGGGCAGGGCGCCGCCGGCGGCCTCCAGGGCATCACCGACGCGCGCCCCTGCGGGCAGCGTGAAGACCCCGGGCGCCCGCACCGCGCCGGCCACGTGCACGACGACGTCGGCTCGGACGGAGGCCACGACGAGCGGCGCGGCCGTCGGTCCCGCTGCCGGGCCCCCGACCCCACGCCCGGTGAACCACAGCACGACCAGCACCGCGACCGCCCCGACCCCCAGCACGGCCAGCGCCGCGATCTCCGACGGCGCGACCGCCTCCGTCGCCGCCGCGCCGACCCTTCGCAGCCACCCCAGCCGGTCGCCGCCACGCGCGACGCGCTCGCGCGCACGGTCCGGCGGAGTCGGCTGGGCGGCCATGACGGGCGACGGTAGGCGGCCGCCACGGCCGTCTCGTCCGGTGGCCGCCCAGGCTGTGGACAACCGGCCGGTAGGCTCGGCAGCCAGAGCGACGCGGAGGTGGGGTGCCCGTGGAACCGTCGGTGGCGAGGCGTGCGTGGTTGTCGATGGAGCCCTACCACGCGTGCGTCTACTTCGTGCCGGAGGCACCGGAGGCCTATGCGGCCGCCGGGCTCAAGGGCGGCTGGATGGGCTACTTCGCGTCGCGTTCCGGCGCGATGGGCGCCGTCAGCGCCGAGGTCGTGATCGCGACGTTCTTCGGGTTCGCCCCGCCGATGGTGCGCCGCGCGCTGCCCGACGCATGGGCGCTGGCCGCGCCCGAGGACGTCGTCCGGGCGCGCTACGCGGCCATCGACGCAGGGCTGCGCCGCATCCTCGGCGACCTGGTCCATGGCCCGGCGGTGCACGAGGCCGCGGCGCTGGCCTGCGCCGCCCTCGATGGCGTGTCACCCGCCGGCCGCCCGCTGGGGGCGGCGTGGCTCGCGCTCGACGTGCCCGAGCAGCCGCACCTCGCGCTGTGGCACGCCGCGACCGTCCTGCGAGAGTTCCGCGGCGACGGCCACGTCGGGGTGCTCGTCGCCGAGGGACTCCACCCCGTCGAGGCCCACCTGCTGCTCACCCGCACCGGCCGGACCACCGACGAGATCGTGCGGGCGCGCCGCGGCTGGGGCGAAGAGGACTGGACGGCCGCCGAGGACCGCCTCCGCCACCGCGGGCTGCTCGCCGGCGACGGGACGCTCAGCGACGGCGGCCTGGCCCTGCGCGACGCCATCGAGGTGCGCACCGACACCCTGGCCCTCGCCCCGTGGGCGCAGCTGGGCCAGGAGCGCGTCAACCGCCTCATCGACCTCATGAACCCGCTGGTGGACGGCATCGTCGCCGCGGGCTTCCCCTACCCCAACCCCATGGGCCTCCCGCCCCGGTGACCATCACGGTCCGTCCTGTCGCGCCCGACGAGGTGCAGGCGCTCGGCGAACTCACCGTCCGCGCGTACCGCGCCCTCGGCGACCAGGCGATCGACGACGACTACGCCGCCGAGCTCGGCGACGTCGGCAGCCGGGCCGCCCAGGTCCCGGTGCTGGTGGCTGTGGAGGACGGTCGCCTGCTCGGCGGGGTGACCTACGTCCCCGGACCCGGCCCGTTCGCCGAGATCGAGGGCACCAACGAGGCCGGCATCCGCATGCTCGCCGTCGACGCGGAGCACGAGGGGCGCGGCGCCGGCCAGGCCCTGGTCGAGGCGTGCCTCGCCCACGCCCGCGAGGCCGGCAAGGACGCCGTCGTGCTGCTGACCACGCCGCGCATGCACCGCGCCCACCGCCTCTACGAGCGCCTCGGCTTCGTCCGCACGCCGGAGCGCGACTGGTGGCCCTTCCCCGGCCTCGAGCTGCACTGCTACAGCAGGCAGCTCTGACCTCGTCACCGACGCTCTCAGGCGGCCTTCGTCACGAAGGCGAGCATCCGGTTGGGGACCCAGATGACCTTGACGACCGCGCGGCCGTCGAGGTGGCGCACGACGTTCTCGCGTGCGCGGGCGGCCGCGACCGCAGCGTCCTGATCGGCGTCCTTGGGGATCGTGATCTCGTCGCGCACCTTGCCGTCCACCTGCACCGGCACGACCACCTCGTCGACCGACAGCAGCGCGACGTCGGCCTCCGGCCACGGCTGCACGGCGACGAAGTCCTCGTGGCCCAGGCGGTGCCACACCTCCTCGGCCACATGCGGGGCGACCGGCGAGAGCAGCACGGCCAGGGTCGACAGCGCGTCGGCGACGGGCTTCCCGCGGACCCCGTGCTCCCGGAAGGCCTTGGACGCCGCGTTCGCCAGCTCCATCATCCGGGCGATCGCGGTGTTGTACTTGAAGGACTCGTAGTCGTCGGTCGCCTCGACCACGGCGTGGGCGATCGCGCGCCGCAGCTCGGAGACCGCGGCGTCGGCTCCCGCGTCGGGCCCGCCGGCCGCGGTGTGCTCGTCGACCAGGCGCATCACGCGGTCGAACCAGCGATGCATCCCCGACGGTGAGACGTCGGCCCAGTCGACGTCGGCGTCGATCGGCCCCGCGAACAGCATCGTGGCGCGCAGGGTGTCCGCGCCCTGCGTGTCGAGCACCACCTTGGGCTCGATCAGGTTGCCGCGCGACTTGCTCATCGCGGCGCCGTCCATCACGACCATCCCCTGCGACTTCAGTGCCAAGAAGGGCTCCACGAAGTCGAGGTGGCCCAGGTCGTGCAGCGCCTTGACCATGAACCGGCTGTAGAGCAGGTGCAGGATCGCGTGCTCGATGCCGCCGGTGTACTGGTCGACCGGCATCCAGTGGTTCACCGCCGCGGGCACGAAGGCGACGTCGCTCGACCGGGGCGAGCCGTAGCGGATGTAGTACCAGGACGAGTCGACGAACGTGTCCATGGTGTCGGTGTCGCGCCGCGCCGGCCCCCCGCACTCCGGGCAGGCGACGTCGGCCCAGGTCGGGTGCGACGCCAGCGGCGACTGGCCGCCGCCGGGCCGCAGGTCCATGCCCTCGGGGTCGGGCAGCAGCACCGGCAGGTCGGACTCCGGCACCGCCACGACGCCGCACGAGGGGCAGTGCACCATCGGGATCGGCGCGCCCCAGTAGCGCTGCCGCGACACGAGCCAGTCGCGCAGCCGGTAGTTCACGGTGAAGCGGCCCAGGCCCTTGGCCTCGAGGTCGGCGGTGATGCGCTGCTTGGTGTCCTGCCAGCGCAGCCCGTCGTACGGCCCCGACGCGATCGTGCGCCCGTCCTGCGGCGCGACCGTCGTCATGGTGGCGGCGTCGGGCAGCTCCTTGGCCCCCTCGGGCGCGACCACCAGCCGTACCGGCAGACCGTGCGCGCGGGCGAAGTCCAAGTCGCGCTGGTCGTGGCCGGGCACGCACATGATCGCCCCGGTGCCGTAGTCCAGCAGCACGTAGTCGGCGGCCCAGACCGGCAGCAGCTCGCCGTCGACGGGGTTCACGGCATGCACGCCGAGGAAGACGCCGTCCTTGACCTTCTCGGTCGACAGGCGCTCGACCTCGCTGCGCGACGCCACGGTCTCGCGGTAGGCGGCCAGCTCGGCGGCCGTGCCGCCAAGCTCGGCCCACGCCTCCGCACGCGGGTGCTCGGGCGCGACCACGAAGAACGTGGCCCCGTAGAGCGTGTCGGGGCGCGTGGTGTAGACGACCACGTCCTCGTCGCCCGGGGTGATCCGGAACGTGACCTCGGCGCCCTCGGACCGGCCGATCCAGTTGCGCTGCAGGGTGAGGACGCGCTCGGGCCAGCGCTGCTCCAGCAGCGCCATGTCGTCGAGCAGGCGCTGCGCGAACTGCGTGATCGCGAAGAACCACTGCGCCAGCGCCTTCTTGGTGACCACCGAGTCGCAGCGCTCGCAGCGGCCGGCGATGACCTGCTCGTTGGCCAGCACCGTCTGGTCCTGCGGGCACCAGTTGACCAGCGCCTCCTTGCGGTAGGCGAAGCCACCCTTGAACAGCTGCAGGAAGATCCACTGGGTCCAGCGGTAGTACTCCGGATCGGAGGTGTGCAGCCGCCGCGACCAGTCCCAGGCGAACCCCAGCCGCCGCATGGTCGCGGCCTGCGTCTCGATGTTCTCGTACGTCCAGTCGCGCGGATTGACCCCCCGCTTGATCGCCGCGTTCTCCGCCGGCAGCCCGAAGGAGTCCCAGCCGATCGGGTTCATGACCTCATACCCACGGTGGCGCGCGTAGCGGGCGACCGCGTCGGCCAGGCCGAACGCCTCGACGTGCCCCATGTGCAGATCGCCCGACGGGTACGGGAACATGTGCAGCGCGTAGAACGGCGGCTTCGGGCTGGCGTCGTCCGCCTCGAAGAGCCGCTGCTCGGCCCAGGCGGCCTGCCAGCGCGGCTCGATCTCGTGCGGGTCGTACCCGGTCACCGTGGTGCTCCTCGTGCGCGTCGGGGCTGGAACCCGCCGGAGTGTAGGTGCGGGGCCGGGTCTTCCCGGAGCCCTGCGCAAGGCGGCGGCGGGGCTCTCGCCCCAGGTAGCCTCAGCGCCCACCGACACCGACGCGAAGGCCGCCGGATGCCGCACTGGACCGTTGCCGACCTGCCGGACCTGTCCGGCATGACCTTCCTCGTCACCGGGGCGAGCAGCGGGCTGGGGGCGGAGACCGTCAAGGGGCTGTCGTCCGCCGGCGCCGCGGTGCTCCTCGGCGTCCGCAACGCGGAGCGCGGCCAGGCCGTGATCGACGCCACGGTGGCGCGCCGGCCGAGGGCGGAGCTGCGGCTGGTGCTCGTGGACCTCACCAGCCTCGCGAGCGTGCGCGCGGCCGCCGAGGAGGTGTCCGCCCTCGGGCCCCTGCACGGGCTGGTCAACAACGCCGGCGTGATGGCGACCCCCAAGCGCCTCACCGAAGACGGCTTCGAGCTGCAGCTCGGCACCAACCACCTCGCGCACTTCGCGCTGACCGGTCTGCTGCTGCCGTCGCTGCTCGCGGCCGGCGGCGCCCGGGTCGTCACGGTGTCCAGCGGGGCGCACAAGGCGGGGCGCATCGACTTCGACGACCTCCAGTCCGAGCGCATGTACCAGCGCTGGACGGCGTACTCGCAGAGCAAGCTCGCCAACCTGCTGTTCGCGTTCGAGCTGGGGCGCCGCGCGGAGGCCGCCGGTCTCGACCTGATCTCCGCCGCCGCCCACCCGGGCTATGCGGCCACCGAGCTGCAGGCGGTCGGGCCGCGGATGGCGGGGTCGCAGCTGCAGGAGCGCATGATGAGCCTGCTCAACGTGGTGATCGCCCAGGAGGCGTCGCAGGGCGCGCTGCCGCAGCTCTACGCGGCCGGGATGCCCGACGTGCGCAACGGCGACTACTTCGGTCCCGACGGCATCATCGAGCTGCGCGGCTGGCCGCGGAAGGTCGCCGCCACGTCAGTGGCCCGCGACCCGGAGCTGGCACGCCGCCTGTGGAAGGTGTCGGAGGAGCTGACCGGCGTGACCTTCGCGGCGCTCGCGTCCTGAGCGGCCGCGGGACGGTGGAAGCGTCGCGCGCGGGCGCGCGCCTGTGGGTGGTGCTGTTCGCCGTCGCGTTCGGCACGAACGTGCCCACGCCGCTGCTGCTGCTCTACCGGGAGCGCCTGGGCCTGTCGGCGACCGTCCTGACCGCGATCTTCGGCGTCTACGCGGCGGGGCTGCTGCCCGCGCTGCTGCTGGCAGGGCCGGCCTCGGACCGGCTGGGCCGGCGGCGCGTGGTGGTGCCGTTCGTGGTGCTCTCCGCGGTCGCCTCGTGCGTGTTCCTGCCGGCTGCCGGGTCGACGCCGCTGCTCTTCCTCGGCCGCTTCCTGCAGGGTGCGGTCTCGGGGGTGGTGTTCTCGACGGGCAGCGCGTGGATGGCCGAGCTGCTGGACGACCCGGGCCGCTCCGCGCGGCGCACGACCGCGGCGCTGTCGCTGGGGTGGTCGTTGGGGCCGCTGACCTCGGGCCTGCTGGCGACCTGGGCCCCGGCACCGACGGTGCTGCCGTACCTGCTGCACCTCGCGCTGCTGGTCGTGGGGTGCCTGGCACTGGTGGGCGTGCCGGAGACCGCGACGCTGCGAGCGGACGCGCCGCTGGTCGGGCTGGGCGTGCCTCCCGGCACAGGCCGCGCGTTCGGGCTCTTCGTGCTTCCGGTCGCGTTCGGGGTCTTCGCGTACGCCTCGGTGAGCGTGACGGTGCTGCCGCTGCTGCTGCAGGGGGCGATGCCGGGCATCGACGTCGCGGTCACCGGCGTGGTCGCCGGGGTCACGCTGGCGACCGGCGTGCTCGTGCAGCCGTTGCAGCGCCGGCTCGGGGTCCTGCGGGCGGGCCCGGTCGGCCTGGCGCTGGGTGCCGTCGGGCTGGCTGGGAGCCTGGCCGCGAACGCGCTGCACTCCTGGCCGCTGCTGATCCCCGTGGCGCTCGTGCTGGGCGCCGCGTACGGGCTGTGCCTGGCGGGCGGGCTGGCGGCGACCGAGCGTCTGGCCGACCCGGCGGCGCGCGGCGCGCTGACGGCGACGTTCTACATGTGCGCGTACGCGGGGTTCTTCGTGCCGCTGCTGGTGTCGCTGGCCGCCCGGGGAGGCAGCCTGGCGGGGCCGCTGGCGGCGCTGGGCGGGTTGAGCGCGCTGCTCGCGGGCTTCGTCGGGCTGGGTGCGGGCCGGCGGCACCTGGAGCGGGCGCTGCGACCCGCGGCGCAGGTCGCGTGAGGGGGCCCGCGGGGTTCCCATGCGTCGGGCCGCCGGCGCGCGTCACGTTCGCTTGCGCCGGCCTTGCCAGGCGCGCGGGGCGCGCCATCCCCGCTGCAGCGCCAAGAGCCTGAACGCAAAGACCAGCGCCGCGGCCGCGATCCCTGCCGCGGGCTGGTAGCGGCCCGAGACATCGGTCGCCACCACCACGACCGCCCCGGCCAGCGCCGGCACGCTGTACAGCTCGGCGTCCGCGCGCACCAGCACCGGCGTGTCACGGGCCACGATGTCCCGCAGCAGCCCACCCCCGACCCCGGTCGTCACTCCCAGCGCGACCGCCGGCAGCGGCCCCAGCCCCGCAGCGAGGGCCTTGAGCGTCCCCGACACCGTGAAGAGCCCCAGCCCCGCCGCGTCGAACACCAGCACCGCCCGCTCCACCCGCTCCAGCACCCGGTGCCCGAAGAACGCCACCACCGCCGCAGCCAGCGGCATCACGAGATAGCGCACATCCCGCAGCGCCGGCGGCGGCACATCCCCGAGCAGCACATCCCGCAGCAACCCACCTCCCACCGCCGTGAGCACCGCGAGCACCGCGATCCCGACGGCGTCGAACCCCTTGCGAATCCCCAGCAGCGCCCCCGAAACCCCGAACACGAACAATCCCACGAGGTCCAACACGACCTGCACCGACTGCTCGAACACCTCTCGCGGCACCCCGGCAGTGTCCGCGACGAGCTCTCCAGGAACGGCGAAGTCCCGCGCCAGGCGCACGCCCGTCGTCCGCTCATGATCCGGGCGCACCTGTGACATGCCCACCCCTGGCCCCCTACACTCCGGCCCCTCCGGGGCTGTGGCGCAGTTGGTAGCGCGTCTGACTGGCAGTCAGAAGGCCAGGGGTTCGAATCCCCTCAGCTCCACGGTTCAGCGGAAGCGGCCGTCGCACAGCTGGCAATGGCCACTGTGGGAGCGTTCGAGCACGGCGACCACGTCGCGCCGGACGCGGCGGAGCTCTGCGAGGTTGGCGTCGATCCGCGCGAGCACCTGCTCGAAGCGCCAGCGCTCGCTGTCGCAGGTCGCGTCGCCGGCGTCGAGGCTGCGCAGGGTGTCGACGACATCGGCCAGCGTGAAACCCAGGGCCTGCAGCGACTTCGTCAGGCGGAGTCGGTCGACCGCGTCCGCTGAGAACCTGCGGTACCCGGAGGGTTCGCGGTCCGCGGCCGGCAGCACGCCAAGCCGTTCGTAGAAGCGGATCGTGTCGACGCTCACGCCTGCATGCCGCGCCAGCTCGCCGATGCGCAAGGAGCTCTCCATCGTCGGCCATTCTGCCCTTGACCCTGGAGTGCGGTCCAGGGTCTACGGTCGGCAGATGACCGACCAAGCGATCCCCATCGTCTGCGACATGACCGACGCCCCGGACACCCCCGCGGAGCGCCTCGCCGAGTACCAGCGGCTGTTCGCCACGCAGCTGCTGGCACGCGAGCGCACCACCGCCGGCATCCGCTTCCGCCTGCGCGCCGACGATGGCGTCGAAGCCTGGGTGCGGGACCTCGCCGCGCGCGAGAAGGCCTGCTGCGCGTTCTTCGACTTCGACATCACCCGCAACGACGACACCGTGCTCTGGGACGCTCGCGTCGTCGACGACGACCTCGCACGCCAGGTCCTCGAAGAGCTCTACCTGCTGCCCGGGGCCGAGACGACGGCGGGCTGACGAACCACCGCGATCGCCGGCGGGCAGCGACGCGGGCTCAATCCGGCGTCGCGAGGGCCATCCGGTCGATCGACGTCGCCGCGGCCGCGGGCCCGAACAGGAGGCCCTGCGCACGGTCGCTGCCCACGTCCTCGAGGATCCTGCGCTGGCCCGGCGTCTCGACGCCCTCGGCCACGACGCTCAAGCCCAGCGCGTGGGCCAGGCCGACGACGGCCTTCACGACACCCACCGAGCCATTCGCATGCTCCAGGTCCTCGATGAAGGACCGGTCGAGCTTGACGTAGTCCAGCGGCAGCCGCCGCAGGTACGCCAGTGACGCGTACCCGGCGCCGAAGTCGTCGAGCCCGACCTGGACGCCCGCCTCCCGCAGGACGCGCAGCCCGTTCGTCGCGGTGTGGGACGCCTCCATGAGCACCCGCTCCGTCACCTCGACCTGCAGGGCGGCGTGCGGGAGGTCGTGCGCGTCCAGCAGGCTCAGGAGCGTCTCGTGGAAGCCGGCGTCCGCGAGGTGACGGGCGGACATGTTGATCGCCACGTCGGCGAAGCCCATGCCCCGCAGCCGGGTGTGCCACCGTGCCAGGTGCCGCAGGGCGTCGAGCAGCACGTGCTCGTCGATCGCCGTCAGCAGCCCGGCCTCCTCGGCGATGTCCAGGAACGTTGCTGGCAGGTGCAGCCCGGCGTCGTCCCGGATGCGCACCAGGGCCTCGGCGCCCACCGGTCGTCCACTCGGCAGCGCGACGATGGGCTGGTACTCCACGACCAGCTGGCCGGCGCTGAGCGCGCGGCGCAGCCGCCGCTCCCCCACCAGCCGGCCGACCGCCCTCGTCCTCAGGGCCTCGTCGAAGACCTCGGCGCGGTCGCCACCCCCCGACCTGGCCTGGTGGAGCGCCAGGTCGGCCTCGTGGAGCAAGCCGTCGGCGTTGTGCTGTGGATCCGTGGTGCAGGCGATGCCGATGCTCACGGTGCAGGTGATGCTCTCCGCGCCGACGTGCAAGGGACTGCGGCACGCCGTGATGACGCGGTTGGCCAGCTCCAGCGCCGCCGGCTGCCCGGACAGCCCCTCGGCGACGATCACGAACTCGTCGCCGCCCAGCCGCGCCAGCGTGTCTGCCGGCCTGATGTGACTGCCCAGGCGCTCGGCCACCTGCACCAGCACGGCGTCGCCGACTCGGTGGCCCAACGAGTCGTGGAGCACCTTCAAGCGGTCCAGGTCGAGGTAGAGCACCCCGAGCACATCGGACGCACGACCCAGCCGGCGCAGGCCCTGGCGCAACCGGTCCATCAGCAGGGTGCGGTTCGCCACCCCGGTCGGCGGGTCGGTGAAGGCCTTGTGCTCCGCGGTGAGCTGCTCCTGGCGCTCGTCGACCTCCCGGACTGCCGAGACGTCCATCGCCGCGCCGTAGCGCGCCAGCAGGACCCGTCGGGTCGTCGCCTCGACCCAGCGGAACGTCCCGTCGCGGCACAGCACGCGGTAGGTGGAGGTGTTGCCGTGACCGGCCCGGCGGTTGCCGTTGCGCAACCGGAGCTTCGCGTGGTCCTCGGGGTGGACGAAGCCGCTCCACCGCCGGCCCTCCAGCTGCGCGGGGTCCCAGCCGAACAGCCGGCGGCTCGGGGGCGACACGTAGTGCAGCACGCCGTCCAAGCCGGCGACGGTGATCACATCGGGCGATGCCCCGACGATCAACTCGACGTCATCGGCGACGATCTGTTGCTGCGCAGGTCTAGGACCCGACGGCTGGTCCACGGGAAACCCCCTGGTGCGCACATGCCGATCAGGGCGGGCGCAGTCGCGGGGTCTCGACGATCGTCCCTCGCGGCTTACGCTACTCCCCTGCCGGGAGATCGCGTAGCGCGGATCGTCACGCGCCTGACCGCCGCCGGAAACGGCCACATCGGACCACGCAGGCTGTGCGAGGCGTGTGCCGAGGTTCTCGGCGTGAGCGGCGCGGGCATCCTCCTGCTGTCCGACCATGCCCTGCGTGCTTCGCTGTGCGCCAGTGACGAGGTGAGCGTGCGTCTCGAGGAGCTCCAGTTCACCCTGGGTGAAGGCCCGTCCGTGGACGCGTTCCGGCTCGACGCCCCGGTCACAGAGCCCGATCTGGCCGCCCCCGAGGTCCGCCGCTGGCTGGCGTTCACCTCTCCGGCCCTGGACGCGGGTGCCGGGGCCGTCTTCAGCTTCCCGTTGCTCTGCGGGGTGGTGCGGGTCGGCTCCCTCGACCTCTACCGCGACCGCTCCGGAGCGCTGACTGACGACCAGCACGCGGATGCCCTGGTGCTGGCAGACGTCGTGGCGTTTGCGATCCTCTCCGGGCAGGCGGATCTGAGCCCGAGCGGGCTGGCCACGGACCTGGAGGCCGGGGTCAACCTGCACGTGGTCGTGCACCAGGCGGCGGGTATGGTCTCGGCACAGATACCTGCAACGCTGGGCGACAGCCTGGCGCGGCTACGGGGCTATGCGTTCGAGAACGACATGACGGTGACCGAGGTGGCCGACGCCGTGGTCGCACGGCGGCTGCGATTCGATCACGGCGAGGAGGCGTGATGGCGCGCTTGGAGCTGGTGACCCGTACGTTCGTGGAGCTGGCCGACAACCTCGTCGACGACTTCGACGTGGTCGACCTGCTGACGCTCCTGGCCGATCGCTGCGTTGAGATGCTCGACGTCACGGCCGCGGGGCTCATGCTGGTGGACCCCTCGGGCGAGCTGCGGGTCCTGGCGTCGTCCAGCGAGGCGGTGCGGGTCGTGGAGGTGTTCGAGCTGCAGGCCCAGGAAGGACCATGCCTGGAGGCCTTCCTGTCGGGGCAGGCGGTCGTGAACCAGGACCTGGCGATCCAGAACGGGCGCTGGCCCCGCTTCGCGCCCGTGGCCGTCAACGCGGGGTTCCGGTCCGCCCACGCGCTGCCGATGCGCCTGCGACAGCTGGTCATCGGGGTGCTCAACCTCTTCCGCGACGGCACCGGCGAGCTGGAGCCGACCGACGTGGCGCTCGCGCAGGCGCTGGCCGACGTGGCGACCATCGCGATCCTGCAGCATCGGGCGACGACCGAGGCGACAAAGCTCAACGAGCAGCTCCACCACGCGCTCAACAGCCGCATCGCGATCGAGCAGGCCAAAGGCGTGCTGGCGGAGCGGTCGGGCCTGTCGATGGAGAACGCCTTCGCGCGGCTGCGCCAGTACGCGCGCTCTCACAACCGCCTGCTCTTCGACGTCGCGCGCGACGTCGTGGACGGCAAGCTGACCGCGGCCGCGCTCGAGGGCGGTCGGGCCTGAGGCGACGCCGGGCCGTCGGGTTTCAGACCGCGAAGCGGATGTTGAGGATGTCGCCCTCGCGGACCTCGTAGGCCTTGCCCTCGATCCGGAGGAGCCCCTTGGCACGGGCGGCTGCGATGGAGCCGGCGGCCACGAGCTCGTCGTAGCCGATCACCTCGGCGCGGATGAAGCCGCGCTGCAGGTCGGTGTGGATCGCGCCGGCCGCCTCCGGCGCCAAGGCGCCGCGGCGCACCTGCCACGCTCGGGTCTCGTCCTCGCCCGTCGTGAGGAACGTGATGAGGTCCAGCGCGCCGTAGCTGGACGCGATGACCTTGTCGAGGCCCGGCTGGTCGACGCCGAACTCCGCCAGCAGCGCGGCCGCCTCGTCGGGTTCCATCGCGGCGACCTCGGCCTCGATGCTGGCGTAGACCGCGATGGCGTCGGCAGGAAGGCCCGCGGGCAGCCCTGCGCCCTCCTCGAGGTTGGCGACCACCACCCAGGGCTTGAGCGTGAGGAAACCGAACCCGCGCATGGCCTTGAGGTCCGCGGCGTCGAAGTCCCCCTCGCGCAGCGGCCGCTCGGCGTCCAGGAGCTCCTGCGCGCGCTGCAGGCGCTCGAGCTCGGCCTTGGCCTCCTTGTCGCCACGGTCGGCCTTGCGCTTGGCGCGGCCCGCGGCGGCCTCGGCCGTGGCCATGTCGGCCAGCACGAGCTCCGCCGTCACCGTCGCGAGGTCCGCCGCCGGATCGGCGTCCGGCCCGAACCCCCGCAGCACCACGCTCAGCGCGTCCATCTCGCGCATCTCCGCGACCGCATGGCTGCTGGGCCCGCCGGGCACGTCGACGAACCGCACCTGCGCGTGCACCACCTTGCGCGAGCGCTCGATCTCCGCGAGCACCGCCAGCCGCGGATCCGGGACGTCGACCACCGCCTGGTTCCCCCGCCCTCCGACCGCCCCGGTGCGCGTCAGGGCGGTGAACAGCGTCGACTTGCCGACGAACGGCAGCCCGACGATCCCGACATCCTTCAAGCCCATACTCCTGTGGCCGGCGTTTCCGACGCTAGCGCAGGATCTGCTTCTTCAGACCAGCCGCAGCGAGGAGGCCAGGCATGGCCGGGCACCCGTGGCGCGAGGCGACCCGCGCCGGGCAGACGTTCCGCTTCCTGGACTCAGGCGACCGCGAGGGTCCCCTCGTCGTGCTGGTGCACGGCTTCCCCGACCTGCCCACGACCTGGGACGTCGTCCGCGAGCGGCTCAACGCCGAGGGCTGGCGGACCGTCGCCCCGTACCTGCGGGGCTACCACCCGGCCACGCTGGTCCCCGGCCGCCCCTACAGCGGTCGCGAGGTGGTCGAGGACCTCACCGGCCTGCTGGACGCGCTGGAGGTCGAGCGTGCGGTGGTCGTCGGCCACGACTGGGGCGCCTCGGTGACCTACGGCGTCGCGACCCACGCTCCGGAGCGTGTCGAGAAGATGGTGGCCCTGGGGATCCCCCACCCCGCCACGCTGAAGCCCAGCCCCCAGCTGGCGCTCTTCGCCCGGCACTTCCTGTGGTTCGCGCTGCCCTGGGCGGCGACCAGCGCGCGGCTGGGCGGGATGCGCATGGTCGACCGGCTCTACCGGCGCTGGTCGCCCAGCTGGAAGGGGCCGGAGCGCGACGCGGCGGTGCGAGCGGCCGCCCAGGCGTTCGCGGACCCCCGCGTGCTCGACGGGGCGCTCGCGTACTACAAGGAGCAGCGGCCCGGGGCCTCGCCGCTGCGTGGGCGGATCGACGTGCCGGCGCTGGTCGTGGGCGGCGCCGACGAGGTCGCGCTGCGCTCCGGCTACGACGCGACCCCGAGCCGCTTCTCCGCCGCGTGCGAGGTGCGCGTGCTGGCAGGCGCAGGGCACTGGCCCCACCGCGAGGCACCGGAGGCGTTCCTCGACGCTCTGCTGGCGTTCCTGAAGGCGCCCGACGCCTGAGCGACGAAGCGCCGGGCTTACCCTGCCCTGGTGCTGGATCCGGAGCGGCGGTCGGCGTGCGAGCGCTGGTTCGTGCACCAGGGCATCCCGCACTTCATCGCCGGCTACAACGCCCGCGAGGACGTGCTCACCCGCGCACTGCCGTTCCTGTCGCTGGTGTTCGTCGGGGAGGTGGTGCTCAGCCTGCGGCCGGAGTGGCCGTGGTGGGGCAACGTGCTGGCGTTCCTCGGCGGCGCCGCGGTGCTGGCCGGCGGCTTCGCGCTCAGCAACCGGCTGCGGCGCCGGCCGCTCTGGCAGCGGCCGCGCACCGTTGGTGCCGGCGAGATCGCGACGTTCGCGCTCCTACCCCCGGCGCTGCCGGTGATCTTCGGCGCCGAGGTCGTCCCGGCGCTGTGGACGGTCGGGGGCAACCTGCTGCTGGTCGGCGCGGCCTACCTCGTCACGAGCTTCGGCCTGGTCCCGATGGTGCGCTGGTCGGTCGTGCGGGTCTTCCACGAGCTGACCGGGCTGGTCGGGCTGGTCTCGCGCTCCCTGCCCCTGCTGCTGCTGTTCGCCACGTTCCTGTTCATCAACGAGGACATGTGGAAGGTCGCCGGCGGCTTCACCGTGCAGACCTTCGCCGCGACCATGGTCCTGTTGATCGCGGTCGGGATGCTGTTCTTCCTCGTGCGGCTGCCCGGCGAGGTCGACACGCTCCGCCGCTTCGACTCCTGGACCGAGGTGGGCATCCTCCTGGACGGCACGCCCCTGGACGGGGTCGACCTGCCGGCCGTCGAGGGCCCGCCCCTGCACCGCCCGCTGAGCCGCCGGGACTGGTTCAACGTCGGGCTGCTCGTGGTGGTCGGCCAGGGCGCGGTGATCTTCCTGGCAGCCACGGTCATCGGGCTGTTCTTCGTGGTCTTCGGCGTCCTGGTGGTCCGCGAGGGCACGATCGCCGCCTGGACGGACATCGCCGAGGTGAACCCGCTGCTGCAGTTCGTGGTCTTCGACACCGAGGTGCTGCTGACCGTCGAGCTGCTGCGCGTGGCCGGGTTCATCGCCGCGTTCTCGGGGCTGCAGATGACCGTGTCCACCACCACCGACCCGACCTACCGCGAGCAGTTCCTGGGCCGCATCGTCGGTGAGGTGCGCCGCGCGTTCGCGGTCCGGGCGGCCTACCTGGAGCTGGTTGCGTCGAGAAAAGACTCTGGGTCGGCCTGGAAGGCGCGGCGGCACCCGCTGGCGCAGAAGAAGTAGGTGACGCCCGCGTAGGTGAACGTGTCCGCGGCCGTGCCGGGCTCGACCGTCATCCCGCAGACGGGGTCGATGGCGGTCTGGACCGCAGTGACCGGGGACACCGGGGCGGGCTCGGCGGTGGCGCGCTGCATCACGAGCTCGGCCAGGATCGCGACCGCGATGTCGGTGTGCGAGACGGCGCCGAGGTCCAGGCCTGCGGGCGCCTTGACGCGTGCGAGGTCGGCGTCCGACAGCGCCCCGCCGCGCAGTGCGTCGCGCACGGCCTCGCCCCGCTTCGCGGACGCCACGAGCCCGACCGAGCGCGCCCCGGCCAGCAGCGCGGCCTCGACCGCGTCCTCGTCGTAGCGCCCCATCGTGGCGACGATCACCGAGGATTCCGGGCCCACGCCCGCCTTCTGGAGGTCGAGCTCCCCGACCAGACGCGCCGCGGGCACCTCGGCGGGGTCCATGCCCTCGCGCTCGACCACCACGACGTCGAACCCGACCGCGGCCGCCATCGTCGCCAGCGCCTTGGTGAGCGGCGAACGCCCGATCGCCACGAGGTGGGCAGGCGGCAGCTGCGGGTCCACGAACACCTCCAGCGCTCCACCGCTGGCACACGCCACCGGTGCCACGACCACGCCCTCGCGCTCGGGGACGGGGTCGTCCCCCGGGTGCAGGCGCACCAGCCGGGGGCTGCCGTCGGCCAGCGCGGCCAGCGCCTCGCGCACGACCACCGGCTCCGAGCACGACCCGCCGACCCACCCGCGCAGCCGGCCGTCCGCGGTGACCAGCGCGACGTCGCCGGGCCGGGCCGAGGTCGGACGCTGGGCCCACACCACCGTCAGCCGCGCGTAGGGCCGCCGCTGGGCGGCCAGCAGGGCCTCCTCGGCGCTCAGATC
The DNA here is from genome assembly GCA_963829805.1 of Euzebyaceae bacterium. Taxonomy (GTDB): domain Bacteria; phylum Actinomycetota; class Nitriliruptoria; order Euzebyales; family Egibacteraceae; genus CAWHJR01. Next base: position 2,474,681 of record CAWHJR010000002.1, on the reverse strand, counting down.
CGCTTCCACCCAGTGCCCTCCTGGACGCCGCTTCCCGCAGCGCCCAGGCTAACCTTTGAGCATGCGCGTCGGGCGCTTGCGACGGCTCCGATGGGGGCTCAGCCTGCGCCGGCCGTCGTGGGACGACCGCATCTGGGACCGCACGTGGGAGCGCGACCTGGACCTGATGGACCGCCACAACATCGCGTGGGCGGTGTGGCGCCGCCAGGTCCCCGACGACCGCTACCACGCCCGCATCGCCAGCGAGCTGGCGCGGCGCTGGCGCCGGGGGGCACGCAACCTCGCGGGGCTCTACACGCTGTGGACGCTCTTCTGGGGCTCGATCGCGCTGTTCTGGCCACCGGGGCTGCCCGTCCACCCGCTGCCCGGCACCTTGGCGTTCGTCGGTCTTGCCGCGATCCTCACCTGTGTGGCCATCCGGCGCCGGCTGGTCCCGGTCGCGCTCTACGATGTTTAGGCCCCGAAAGATCGCCCCTTGTACCGGCCGCCACGCGGTGGTCAGATGCGCGGCATGGCGGTCGAATCGGACGGGCACAGCCAGGGCAACCCACGGCTCTACGAGCTGATCGAGGGAGCACCCAAGACCGGGCCCGGCCCCACCATCTGGGCATGGCCCCAGATCGTGGACTGGCTCAAGATCGCCGGGCAGCCCGTGCAGGGCCCGTGGCCGCCGCACCAGGAGCCGCGACCCGATCCGGGCGCGGAGTCGTTGCCGGTCGCGATCCCCGACCCCCACGGCGCGGGCTGAAGGGATCGGCGGGAACAGGGCGGCGGGAGCTCAGGACTACAGACAGGAGGGATCTCGTGTATCCACCGCGCTTCCGGTACGAGGCGCCGCGGTCGCTGGAGGAGGCGGTCGCGCTCCTGGGCATCTACGGCGACGACGCGAAGGTGCTGGCCGGCGGCCAGAGCCTGGTGCCGCTGCTGAAGCTGCGCTTCGCGGCGCCGCAGGTGCTGATCGACATCAACAACCTGACGGGGTTGGCCTACCACCGCGAGCACAGCGGCGGCTCGCTGCGCATCGGCGCGCTGTGTCGCCACCGCGACCTCGAGCGGTCCGACCTGCTCAAGAGCAAGCAGCCCACGATGGCCGCCGCCGCCCCGCTGATCGCCGACCCGATCGTGCGCAACCGGGGGACGCTGGTGGGGTCGCTGTGCCACGCCGACCCGCAGGGCGACTGGGCGTCGGTGATGACGGCGCTCGGCGCCGAGGTCGTCGCCGCAGGCCCCGGCGGGCAGCGCACGATCGCGGTCGCCGACTTCGTGACCGGCCCGTTCGAGAACGCGCTGGCCCCCGACGAGATCGCGATCGAGGCGCGTGTGCCCGCTGCGTCCGGCCAGGCGAGCGGTGGCTACCTCAAGCTCGAGCGCCGCGTCGGCGACTTCGCCACGGTCGGGGTCGCCGTGGCCCTGGAGTCCTCCGGGGGGAGGGTGTCGCGCGCGGGGATCGCGCTGACCGGGGTCGGGCCCAGCACGATCGCCTGCACCGCGGCCCAGCAGGCGCTCACGGGCAAGGCCCTGGACGCGGCAGCGGTCGAGGAGGCCGCACGGCTGGCCGCGGAGGCCGCCAAGCCGCGCAGCGACCACCGCGGCAGCGCCGAGTACAAGCGCCACATCGTGCACACGTTCGTCACACGGCTGCTTGGCCGGCAGCTGGCCGCGGCGGCCTGAGGAGGGACCGGAGTGGACGTCGAGGAACGCCGCATCACCGTCACCGTCAACGGCGAGGCCCACGTCGTGGACGTCGAGCCGCGCCTGCTGCTCGCGCACCTGCTGCGCGAGGGCCTGGCCCTGACCGGTACCCACATCGGCTGCGACACCAGCAACTGCGGCGCGTGCACCGTGCTGGTGGACGGCACGCCGGTGAAGTCCTGCACGATGTTCGCCGTGCAGGCCGACGGCCACGAGGTCACCACGGTCGAGGGGCTGGCCACGCAGAGCGAGCTGCACCCCGTGCAGGAGGGCTTCTCCGTCGAGCACGGGCTGCAGTGCGGGTTCTGCACCCCCGGGATGATGCTCACCGCGGTCGCGCTGCTGCGCGACAACCCCCACCCCGACGAGGACGAGATCCGCTGGGCCCTGTCCGGCAACCTCTGCCGCTGCACGGGCTACCAGAACATCGTGAAGTCCGTCATGTGGGCGGCGGAGAAGCTCGACCCGCAGGAGGTGACCGCATGACCGCACTGGACGAGGTCAAGATCGGCGGCCTCGGCGCGAGCCGGCGGCGGGTCGAGGACGCGCGGCTGATCCGCGGCCGGGGCACGTTCGTCGACGACGTCAAGCTGCCCGGGATGCTGCACATGGAGATCCTGCGCAGCCCGCTGCCGCACGCCCGGATCCGCAGCATCGACACCACACGGGCCTGGAAGATCCCCGGCGTGAAGATGGTGCTGACCGGCGAGATGGCCGCGCAGCGCAACCTCGCGTGGATGCCGACGCTGTCCTACGACACCCAGGCCGTGCTGGCCACCGACAAGGTGCGCTTCCAGGGCCAGGAGGTCGCCTGCGTCGTCGCGGAGAACCCCTACATCGCCAAGGACGCGTGCGAGGCGATCGAGGTCGACTACGAGCCGCTGCCGCCGATCGTCAACCCCGACCAGGCGCTGGCCGCGGACGCCCCGCTGATCCGCGACGACAAGGTGGGGCAGACCGACAACGTCTGCTACCGCTGGTCGGTGGGCGACGCGGACGCCACCGCGCGCGCGTTCGAACAGGCGGACGTCGTCTCCAAGCTGCGCCTGCACTACCCGCGGTCGCACCCCTCGCCGATCGAGAACTGCGCGTCGATCGCCGACTTCAACACCGCCACCGGCAAGCTCACCGTCTACATGACCACGCAGGCCCCGCACATCATCCGGGCCGCGATCGCGCTGGTCGCCGAGCTGCCCGAGCACCTGATCCGCATCATCGCCCCCGACATCGGCGGCGGCTTCGGCAACAAGGTGCCGGTCTACCCCGGCTACGTCTGCTCGATCCTGTGCTCGATCCTGCTGGGCAAGCCGGTGAAGTGGATCGAGGACAACTCCGGCAACCTCATCAGCACCGGCTTCGCGCGCGACATGTACCTCGACGGGCAGCTGGCGCTGCGGCGCGACGGCAAGATCCTCGGCGTCCGCATGGACGTGAAGTCCGACCACGGCGCGTTCTTCTCCGACGCCCAGCCCAGCAAGTTCAAGATCGGGCTGCTGCACTCGGCGTTCGCCTGCTACGACATCCCGGCCGGGCACATCAGCGCGCAGGGCACGTACTCCAACAAGGCGCCCGGCGGCGTCGCGTACCGGTGCTCGTTCCGCGTGACGGAGGCGATGTTCTTCCAGGAGCGCATGGTCCAGGCCGCGGCGGCGGACCTCGGCATGGACCCCGCGGAGCTGCGGCGCGTCAACCTGCTGCGCGACGACCAGTTCCCCTACCGCACGGCGTTCGGGTTCCTCGTCGACTCGGGCCAGTACGGCAAGTGCCTCGACATCGGCCTGGAGGCGATCGGCTACGCCGACTTCCAGGCGGAGAAGGCCGAGGCCAAGGCGCGCGGCCGCCTGCTGGGGCTGGGCATCTCGACGATGACCGAGCCGCTGGGCGCCGGCAACAGCCGCGAGTACGACATCCTCGGCATCAAGATGTTCGACGCGGCCGAGCTGCGCGTGCATCCCACGGGCAAGGCGATCCTCAAGATCGGCTCGAAGTCGCAGGGCCAAGGCCACGAGACCACGTTCGCGCAGATCGTCACCCACGAGCTCGGGCATCCCAGCTCGGCCGACATCGTGGTCGAGCACGGCGACACCGACAACACGCCGTTCGGGATGGGCACGTACGCGTCGCGCTCGACGCCCGTCGCCGGCGCCGCGACCGCGATGGTCGCGCGCAAGGTCCGCGCCAAGGCGCGCAAGCTGGCCGCCCACCTCCTGGAGGTCTCGGAGGAGGACGTCGAGTGGGAGCTCGGGCGCTTCTACGTGCGCGGCGCCCCCTCGCGCGGCGTGACCATCCAGGAGTGCGCGATGGCCGCGTACGCCAACATGCCCGACGGCATGGAGCCGGGCCTGGAGAACAACGCCTACTACGACCCGCCCAACCTCACGTGGCCGTTCGCCTGCTACATCGCCAAGGTCGAGGTCGACCCGGTGACCGGCGTGTGGGACGTGCTCAAGGTCGTCGCGGTCGACGACTGCGGCGTGCGCATCAACCCGATGATCGTCGAGGGCCAGATCATGGGCGGCCTCACCGAGGCCTACGCGATGAGCAACATGCAGTTCATCACGTTCGACGCCGAGGGCAACATCATCGGCGGCAACTACATGGACTACCTCCTGCCGACCGCCTGGGAGACCCCGGGGTTCGAGCTGCACGAGGTGGTCACGCCCTCGCCGCACCACCCGATCGGCGCCAAGGGCGTCGGCGAGTGCGCCGCGGTGGGCGGTCCGGCCGCCTTCGTCAACGCGGTCATGGACGCGCTGGCCGACACCGGGGTGCGCAACATCGACATGCCGCTGCTGGCCGACCGCGTCTGGGAGGCGCTGCACACCGGCCAGGACGTCTCGGGCGCACCGCCGCTGCGGACTGCTTGAGGATGCTGATCGAGAACGAGTTCGAGGTCGCCGCCCCGATCGACGCGGTCTGGCGCTACTTCGGCGACGTGCCGGCCCTGGCGCCGTGCCTGCCCGGCGCCACGCTGACCGAGACCGTGGACGCCGACACGTTCAAGGGCACCGTGGTGTCCAAGGTCGGCCCGGTCACGCTGAAGTTCGGCGGCACCGCCACGGTCGAGGAGCGCGACGAGGCCGCCAGGCGCATCGTGATCCAGGCCAACGGGTCGGAGGAGAAGGGCAAGGGCACCGCGCAGCTGAAGGTCACCGCGACGTTGGCCAAGGCCGGCTCCGGCACCAAGGTCTCGGTGGTCCAGGACCTGCAGATCACCGGCGCGGCCGCGCAGTTCGGCCGCGGAATGATCCAGGACGTCACCACGGTGATCCTGCGCGACTTCGCGGCCTGCGTGCAGGAGAACATCGGGCGAACGGCGCGCGGCGAGGATCCGGCCGCGGCGGCCGCGCCGGTCGGCGGGGTCGGCGTGGGCTTCTCGGCGATGTGGCTCGCCCTGAAGCGGTTCTTCGGGAGGCTGTTCGGCAAGACGTAGAGGCTCGCAAGATCGAAGGAGGGAGGGCGCAGATGCTGCTGTGGTGGATCGGCAACCTGGTGCTGGCGCTGGTGATCATCCCGGTCGTGCTGGTGCTGCTGAACCGGCTGCTGACGCCGGTCATCCGCATCCGCAACACCGCCGACGCGATCCTGGCCGAGGGCGTGCGGCTGGCCGGCCAGCTGCAGCCCGTCCCCGGGCTGCTGGCCAAGACCGACGAGACCGTCGCGGCGGTCGCCGTCGGCGCCGTCCGCTACGCGGGCAGCGCGGCCAAGCTGCTGCCCGCAGAGGCCTAGAGAGGACGCATCGACGATGCCCTTTGTCGCCTGGGTCACGGTCCTGCTCTTCGTGGTGATCATCGCCGCGGCGGCCGCCGCGCTGCTGCAGGTGATCTTCCACCTCACCCACGTCACCCGCGTCCTGCACGACCTGCAGGGCGGGGTCGACGCGATCGCGGTGTCGACTGCCCCGGTCACCCCGACGATCGCGGCGGTCAACGCCAACCTGGCCCCGGTGCGGGCCTGGGCGGACACAGTCTGATGGTGCTCCTCGCCACCGAAGCCTCCGAAGCCGCCGACCTCACCGGCTGGGACCTCGGCCTCCTGCTGGGGGTCATCGTGGTCTGCGCCGTGGTCGGCCTCGTCATCCCGATCCTCCTGCTGGCCCGCAAGATCGGGCTGCAGGCCGCGGGGATCGACGCGTCGCTGCAGCGCTCCCGCGAGCACACCGCCGGCCTGACCGGCCTCAACGAGACCATCGAGCACGCCGTGCACGTCATCGGCGGGCTCACCCGCGCGCGCACCCGGCTGGGAGGCTGATCGCGATGCCGGAAGAGGAGATGGCCCGCTGGACCCTGGCCAACATCGGCGGCGTGGTGGTGATCGTCGCCGTCGTGGCGCTGCTGAGCCTGCTGGTCTACCTCGTCAGCGTGATCGACAAGCGCGTCGCGGCGATCAAGGAGACGCTGCGCGGGATCGTCGAGAACACGCAAGCCACGGACCTCATCACCCAGACCGCGGGCGGCGTCGACCTGGTCCTCGCAGAGGGGTTGAACCACCACCTGTTCCTCGGACGCGTGGCGGGAAGCGTCGAGCATCCCGTCGGCACGGGCTGAGGAGGGCGCCACCATGCTCGTCTTCTCGGTCATCCTCATCGTGGTCCTGCTCCTGGGCCTGGCGTTCTTCCTCGGCGTCCTGGGCATGCAGCTCTTCCGCATCGCCAACAACCTCGACGACGCCCTCGCCAGCGTGCGGACCATCAACGGCCACGCCGAGGCCATCGTCCCGGGCCTGGAGCACATCAACCGCACCGGCGGCGTGGTCGCTGCAGCCCTCCCGCTGCTCTACGGCTTCGCGGAGCGCATCGTCCGCGGCGTCTCCCCCACCCCCGACCGCCCCCACGTGGCGAAACCCGCCTCCGGCACGCGCCGCTCCCGCCTCCACGACATGGTCGGCTACTCGCCCGACGGCCCCTGACCGCGGTCGCTCGCCGCCACCGATCGCACCCACCGCGGCCGCCCGCCGCCACCGATCGCACCCACCGCGGTCGCCCGCCGCCACCGATCGCACCGACAGTCGCCGCCGTGAGGCCTTCGAGGGAGCCTGACCTGCGAGAACGCGGGCGCGGCGGGTCAGGCAGCCTCCTCTTCGGTGCGATCGGTGCCCCGGGTCGGTGCGATCGGTGCCCCGGGGTCGGTGCGATCGGTGCGCTGCGCCGAGCTGGTCCGGCGGGACTCGTGACGATCCGGTTATCCACAGACGGCGGCGCATCGGCCGCGGGCAGGGGCTCGGATGCCGCACGGTCGGAGGCATGCTGCCCCAGGAAGTCGTCACGCTGGCCGCCCGCTCGCCGGCGCAGCTGGTCACGCTCACGGAGCTGCGAGGACTGGGTTACGAGAGCCATGCGGTTGCGCGCTGGCTTCGGCGCGGGCTGCTCGACCGGGCGCTGCCCGGCGTGTACAGGCTGGGCGGGGCGATGCCAGCCGCGGACGAGAACCTCCACCTGCCGTTGCGGTACCTGGCCAGGTTCGGGGACCCGGCCGCAACACCGCTGATCAGCGGGGAGGCGATGCTGGCGCTCGCCGGCGTCGAGGGCTACGGGGTGCCCGCGCAGCCGGTCGTGCTGGTCGATCCGAAGCATCGTGTGCGCTTGGCGGGCGCGCCGTTCGCGCCGCGGCATGTGGCGGTGGCCGCGGTGCCGCGTCAGCGCCACCGGGGCGTCGACACTTCGGATCCGGCGCAGGCACTGGCCGACATGGCCTGGGATCCCAGCGTGACGGACCGGCAGCTGCGTGTCGCGGTGGACGCGGTGCGATTCCACCTGCGCGCGCCGATCACCGGGCTGGTCGCGCGATGGCGGCAGATCGGCCACCCAGGAGCCCGGCGCTTGTTGGCGATGCTCGCGGCGTTCGAACAGGAGAGCGAGGGCGAGCGCCAGGCTTTCAACGACCTGTTCCTGGGGTACCCGCCACTGCCTGACTGCCAGGTCGTGCTCGCCGGCCGCCTGCGCGTCGACTTCGTGTACCTCGACGCGGCGCTGGTGATCGAGTACCTCGGGGAGTGCCACGATGGCAGAGCGGACAAGGACACCGCTCGGGTCTTCGTGATCGAGCGGCCCGGCTACCGCCACATCCCGGTCACCAAGTCGTTGCTCCGCCCATCCGACGGGATTCGGGAGCACATCCAGGCGGAACGCCACCATCGCAGGCAGCTCATCGCCGAGGGGCGCCTGAGACTGCCTGCCCTCCCGCCGCAGCCGCCACGCCTCTTCCCCCTCCGCACGCTCCCGCGTGGCTGACCGGCACCGCGGTCAGCGCGCCGTGCGCCGCCGGAAGAGGAACGTCGCGGCGATCCAGGCGAGCAGGCTGAGGCTGCCGAACCAGGCGATGGCCTGCCAGGCGCTGGGGCCGATGGGGGTGCCCAACAGCAGGCCGCGGACGGTTTCGATCACCGGGGTGACGGGCTGGTGCTCGGCGAACCAGCGCAGGCCAGCGGGCATCGTGTCGGTCGGGACGAAGGCGCTGGAGACGTAGGGCAGGAAGAGGAACGCGAACGTCGCGGCGTTCGCGCCCTCCACCGACTTCGCCAGGAGGCCGAGCACCGCCGACACCCAGGAGATCGCGAGCATGAACAGCGCGAGGACCGCGATCGCGGCCAGCCACTCCAGGCCGCCGGCGTCGGGCCGGAAGCCGATGAGCATCGCGACGCCGATCACCAGGCTGGTCGCGACGAGGTTGCGCGCGACGCTCGCGACCACGTGGCCGGTGAGGAGCGCGCCGCCGTGGATGGGCAGGGAGCGGAAGCGGTCGACGATGCCGTTGGTGAGGTCGGTGCTGACGCTCACGGCCGTCGCCGCCGAGCCGAACGCGGCGCAGAGCAGGATGATCCCGGGGACCACGTAGTCGACGTAGGCACCGTCCGTGCGGATCGCGCCGCCGAACACGTAGACGAAGAGCAGCAGGATCGCCAAGGGCAGCATCACCGACATGACCAGCGCCTCGCCGTTGCGGACGCTGTGGCGCAGGCTGCGCCCGATCATCGCCACGGAGTCGCTCATCGCGACGTCAGCGCCAGGAAGACCTCGTCCAGCGAGGGCTGCTCGAGCACCATCCGCGGCGGCCCGGTGCGCGCCGCGACCTTCTCCTTGAGCTCCGCCGCGGTGCCGCGCGCGACGATGCGGCCCCCGTCGAGGACCGCGATCGTGTCGGCCAGCTGATCGGCCTCCTCGAGGTACTGCGTCGTGAGCAGCACGGTGGTGCCGTCACGGACCAGGCCGTGGACCAGTTCCCACAGCGCCACGCGGCTGCGCGGGTCCAGGCCGGTGGTCGGCTCGTCGAGGAAGAGCACCGGCGGACGGGTCAGCAGGCTGATTGCGAGGTCGAGGCGGCGGCGCATGCCGCCCGACCACGTCGCGACCTTGCGGTCGGCGGCCTCGACGAGGTCGAGCTGCTCCAGCAGCTCGGCGGCGCGCTCCCGACGTTGCACGCGCCCGAGGTCGCGCAGCCGCCCGAGCAGCAGCAGGTTCTCGCGACCAGTCAGCAGCTCGTCGACGGCGATGTGCTGGCCGGTCAGGCTGATCGACCGGCGCACGGCGCCGGGCTCGCGCACGACATCGTGCCCGGCCACGACCGCGGTGCCGGCGTCAGGCCGCAGCAGCGTCGCGAGGATGCGGATCAGCGTCGTCTTGCCAGCGCCGTTGGGTCCCAGCAGCGCCAGCAACGTGCCGCGCGGCACGTCCAGGTCGATGCCGTCCAGCACGGTCAGCGGTCCGTAGGCCTTGGCCAGGCCGCGGACCGCGATCATCGTCTCGCTCACGGGTTCCACCAATCTGTGTACGTGATACACGTTTCTGTGTGTGTTATACACAGATCGATGAGCGATGGTCAAGTCCCTCTCCCTCCGCGGCTGCAGCTGCTCTGGGGGCTGCAGGAGCGTCCGCGCCGCGGTCCCAAGCCCGGGCTCTCACTGGAGCGGATCGTGGACGCGGCGATCGGGCTCGCCGACGCAGGTGGCCTCGCCGCCGTGTCGATGGCGCGGGTCGCGGCGGAGCTGGGCTTCACGACGATGTCGCTCTACCGCTACGTGCCGACCAAGGACGACCTGCTGGAGCTCATGGTGGACGCGGCCTCAGGGCTGCCCCCAGCGGACGCCGCGAGCGCGAGCGCCACGTGGCGCGAGGGCCTCACCGCCTGGGCGCGGGGGACGCTGGCGGTCTACCTGCAGCACCCCTGGATGCTCGACGTGCCGATCTCCGGCCCCCCGCTGGGGCCGAACAACCTCGCGTGGATGGATTGGGCGCTCGCGTCGCTGGCGGTGACAGGCCTCGCCGGGGGGACGCAGCTGGACGTGCTGGTCGCACTCAACGGCCTCGTGCGGCACGAGGCGCGCCTCACGCTGGACCTCACCCGTGCGCAGGCGGCTGCGGGCGTCACCGAGGAGCAGGCGATGGCCGACTACGGCCGGCTCCTCGCCCAGCTCGCGGACCCGGTGCGCCATCCGGCGCTCACGGCGCTTCTGGCTCGCGGCACGCTCGACGTGCTGGACGGGGAAGGGAGCCCGCAGTTCGCGTTCGACCTGCTGCTCGACGGCCTCGCGAAGATGATCGCCGACCGTGCCGAGGACCTCACGACGCGGCCAGCCGCCCTCAGGCCTCCCGCGGCGTCGTGAGCGGGGCGGTGGTGTTGGGGGTCTCGTAGTCGCCGATCCACTCGCGCTTCCAGGCGTGGTCGTACTGCTCGGCGTTGCAGTGGGGGTGGTAGGTGGCGAGGAGCTCGCGGACGACCTGCTCGCGGTGGGCGGCGGTGCCGCCGGGGACCACGAACCACGCGACATGGACCTTCCACTTCGAGCCCGCGCGCTGCACCCAGCAGTGCGCGCGGGGGTGATGGAACGGCAAGCCCTCGGTGGAGAGGTCGTCGGCGTGCCCGACGTAGAGGACCGCGTAGTGCTCGGGCTGGCCGTCCGGGTCGGGGCGGTAGAGCACGGCGTAGACCGCCGCGAGGGCGGGCGGGGTCCAGCCGCCGAGGATGCGTGGCCCGTCGAAGACGTAGCCGGCCAGCGGGCCAAGGCGGATCAAGGGGGTCCTCGCCTACGAGAGGGTCGGGAGCAGGCCGGCGAGCTCCTCCAGGCTGGCGAGGTCGTGACCGGACAGCTCCACGTCGATGTGCGGTGCGGCGACCATCATGCCGAGGCTGCGAGGCGCGCCGTCGACGGCGTGGGGGTTGCACCACACGATGCGGTGCGAGAGCCGCGCGAGGCGCTCCATCGCGGCTGCGAGCACCGCGGGATCGCCCCGGTCGTACCCGTCTGAGCAGATCACCACGATCCCACCGCGGGCGGTCCCGCGGCGGCCCCAGCCGCGCAGGAACGCCTCCAGCGCGTCGCCGATGCGCGTCCCGCCCTCCCAGTCGACCACCTCGCGCGCGGCCTGGGCCAGGGCGGTGTCGACCGAGCGCGTCTGCAGGGCGGCCGTGACGTGCGTCAGGCGCGTCCCGAAGCAGAAGACCTCGACGCGCTGCGCCGCCCGGCGGGCGGACCATGCGAACTGCAGCAGCGCGCGCGAGTAGTCGGCCATCGACCCCGACACATCCAGCACGAGGACCAGTGGGCGCAGCCGGCGGCGGCGATCGCGCCACGCCAGCTCGACGGGCTCGCCGTGGGTGCGCAGCGCGGCCCGCACGGTGCGGCGGAGGTCGGGGCGGTGGCCGGAGCGCGCCGCCATGGTCCGGCGGGTGCGCCGGCGCGGCGGGGTGATCCGCAGCCGGGCGGCGATGCGGCGCACGGCCTCGAGCTCCTCGGGCGTGCAGCTGGCGAACGACCGATGGCGCAGAGTCTCGACCTGCGAGGCGAGCAGCCCGAGCGAGGTCTCCTCCTCGTCCGGCTCCTCGGACGGGGGCGGCGCCTCCTGCGGTAGTGGGACCTCGAGGGTCGGCTCGGCCTCGGGGTCGAGGTGCGCGGTGAGGCGGAGGACGGTGTCCAGCGGACGTTCCTCGCCCAGGAAGTACGCGCGGAACACGGCGTCGTAGACCGGCAGGTCGTCGCGGCGGCGGGTCAGGGAGGTGCGGCCGGCCCAGTAGAGGTCGATGACGTCGGTCGGGTCCAGCGGGCCGAGGGCGGCCGACAGCGTGATCAGGTCGCCCGTGCCGAGTGCGAGCCCCTCCCGCCGCAGTGCCTGGCCGAACCCCGCGAGCACCCCCAGCAGCGCCTGCCCTGGAGGCGGCGCGAGGTCAGGCACTGCTGGCGATCTCGTCGAGGTTGCGGCGGACGACCTCGAGGTCGTCGCGCTCCTTGACGACCGCGCCGAGGGTGGCCTCGGCGGCTTCGAGGGTCAGGTCGGCCTCGCCGAGGAAGTCCAGGGTGCGCGCCCAGTCCAGGGTCTCGGCGACACCGGGTGGTTTGGCGAGGTCCAGCTGGCGCAGCCGGTTGACCGCGGAGACGACCTTGCGCGCCAGCGACTCCGCGACGCCGGGCAGGCGGGCGGCGACGATCGCGACCTCGCGCTCCGGGGGCGGGTAGTCGATCCAGTGGTAGAGGCAGCGGCGCTTGAGCGCGTCGTGCAGCTCGCGCGTGCGGTTGGAGGTGAGGATCACGATCGGCGCGTGCTCGGCGACCACGGTTCCGACCTCGGGGATCGTGATCTGGAAGTCGCTGAGGAGCTCGAGCAGGAACGCCTCGAACTCGTCATCGGCGCGGTCGACCTCGTCGATGAGCAGCACTGCGTCGCTGCCGGCGCGCACCGCCGCGAGCAGCGGGCGTTCCAGGAGGAAGCGCGGGCCGAACAGCTGGTCGACAGCGGCCTCGTCGTCGACGCCGCGCTCCGACAGCGCCCGGATGTGCAGCAGCTGGCGGGCGTAGTCCCACTCGTAGAGGGCCTGGTTGGTGTCGATGCCCTCGTAGCACTGCAGGCGGATCAGCTGCTTGCCGAAGACGGCCGCCAGCGTCTTGGCGATCTCGGTCTTGCCGACGCCGACCTCGCCCTCCAGCAGCAGCGGGCGCTCCAGCGCGAGCGCGACGTGCAGTGCCGTGGACAGGCCGCGGTCCGCCAGGTAACCCGCCTCGCGAAGGGTCGCGGTCAGCTCCGCGACGGTGGCCGGATACGCCACCCGGTCAGGACGACTGCCGGGACGCGTCCTCGACGAGCTCGCGCAGGCTCTGCGCGCCGGGGCGGAGCTTGCCCTCGCGGGCGAGCTGCCGCTTCCACTCGCCGCGCAGGGCCTCGGCCATGCCCTCGTCCTCCATGCCCTTGATCCCGAGCATGCCCGTGTTCTTGCAGACCTTGGCCGCCGGCTGGAGGTGCGCGAGGTCGTCGGCCTCCTGCACCGCGGCCCCCCAGATCCCGCGCAGAACGGTGAGGGCCTGCTCCGAGCTCAGCTCTTGCTCGTCGCTCATGTTCACGAGGCTACAGGCGCGCTGCGCACGGAGTGCGGCGGATCCTCCTACGCTGCTCGGAGGTCATCCGCCGGCTCGCGGGAGGTGTCGTGGGACGGGTCGCCGTGGTCGTCGCGGTGGTCGCGGTCGTGGGGCTCGCGGTGCTGGTCGCGGTGCCGCGGTTGCGCGGTGGCGGCGAGGTGGCGTCGGAGGCCGCGACCCCGCCGTCGCCGAGCGCCGAGCCGACCGCGCAGCCGACCGCCACCCCCTCGGCCACACCGACGGCGGGTGCCACCCCGACCACGCCGGCCACGCCGACCGCGAGCCCCTCGGCGACCAGCGCCGGCGAGGCGCCGCCCGTCACGGAGACCGCCACCCCCGCCGCGCCCGACCAGGTCGACCCGGCGGTGCTGCGGTCCCATGTGGAGGCGCTGGACGCGATCGCGGCGGCCAACGGCGGGGTGCGGGCGGCCGGGACGCCCGGGTACGACGCCTCGGTCGCGTGGGCGCACGGCGTGCTGGAGGAGATGGGACTGCTCGTCACCGAGCAGCCGTTCGAGGTGCAGACCTTCCGGCAGGAAGCGCCGACGACAGTTGACCTCGAGGGGGACGCGGACGACTGGGTGGACGGGCGCGACCTGCGCGCGCTGCTCTTCGCAGGCACAGGAACGGGCGAAGGGCCGATCGCGATCGTCGACCAGGGCTGCAGCGGGGCCGGGTTCGACGGGTTCCCCGCGGGTGCGGTGGCGGTCGTGGCGCCGGGCGACTGCCCGCCCCGGGAGTCGGCGCTCAACGCCTGGGACGCGGGGGCGGCGGGGGCGCTGATCGAGTCGCCCTTCCTCAGCGAGAACGGTGTCCTGCGCAACCGCCTGCTGGACCCGTGCGCGCTGACGGTGCCCTCGGCGACCGTGAGCGTGGAGGTGGCCGAGGTCCTGCGCGCCGCCGCCGGCGACACGGTGCGGCTCGCGACGCAGACCTCCTGCTCCGCCGCGGAGACACGCAACGTCGTGGGCGACCCGCCGGTGCAGCCCGACGCGCCACTGGTGATGCTGGGCGCGCACCTGGACTCCGTGGTGGACGGTCCCGGGGTCAACGACAACGGCTCGGGTGTCGCTGCCGTCCTGGAGGCGGCGCGTGTCCTGACGGTGCGCGGGGTGCCCGTGCGTGTGGGCCTGTGGGCCGCCGAGGAGTACGGGCTGTTCGGCGCGTTCCACTACGTGGAGACGCTGGACGCGGCCGACCGCGACGGCATCGGGGCCTACCTCAACGCCGACATGCTGGGCTCACCGAACGCGGTGAACTTCGTCTACGACCCCGTGTCGGCCCCGGAGGGCTCCGACACGATCGCGACCGCCCTGATCGCCGCCCTGGCCGCGCAGGGCGTCGACCACGAGCTCCTCGACCTCGGCCAGGGCTCCGACCACGCCGCCTTCGTCGAGGCGGGGATCCCCGTCGGCGGCCTCTTCACGGGCGCCAACGAGGTCAAGACCGCCGACCAGGCCGCGGTCTTCGGCGGCACCGCCGACACCGCGATGGACCCCTGCTACCACCTCGACTGCGACGTGGCGTCCCACCTCGACCTCGAGCTGCTGGCGCAGTTGACCGAGGCCTACGTGGCTGCCGCGGTCGCGCTCACTGCAGGTGGCTGACGCTGCCGTAGAGGGTCAGTTGGGTCCCCAGGCGGGGGTGCTCCCGGAGGATGGTGACGGCGCTGTTGCCGACGGGGGCCAGGACGTTCACGGTCCCGAGCTCCAGCGCCAGCGCGACGGCGAAGCGCACCGGTCCCCCGTGGGTGACGACGACCGCGGTGCCGTCGCCGGCCAGGTCCCACGCTCCCGCCAGCGCAGCAGCGATCCGGGTGCGGAAGTCGGCGAAGCGCTCGCCGTCGCCGGCGGGGTCCTCGTGGCGGCGCCAGGCCTCGAGGCCGTCGGGGTCGCGGGCGGCGATCTGCTCGGACGTCAGGCCGGTCCACGTACCGACGTCGACCTCGCGCCACCGCGGGTCGAGAGCCGACGGGCAGCGCAGGGTCTCCTCGATCGGGGCCAGGCTCTCGGTGACGCGCTGCAGGTCGCTGGCGACCAGCGCGCGCACGTCGGGCTGGGTGCGCGCCAGCCAGCGCGCGGTGACCTCGGCCTGCGACAGGCCCTCGGCGGTGAGCCCTGGGCCGTGCTGGCCTTGGAAGCGGCCCTCGGCGTTCCACAGCGACTGCGCGTGACGCACGAGGACGACCGTGCCCACGGCCGGCGCGCCTAGCGGGTCGCGGCGGGTTGCGCCTCGGGGACCTCGACCCGCGGCGCGTCGGCCCAGAGGCGCTCGAGCGCGTAGAACTCGCGCTGCTCGGGCGCGAAGGCGTGCACCATCACGTCGCCGTAGTCCAGCACGATCCAGCCGGCCTCGGCGTTGCCGTCGCGGCGCAGCGGCTTGCGGCCGTGCCCCGCGCGCAGGCGCATCTCGACCTCGTCGATCGTCGCACGCAGCTGGCGCGGGTTGGAGGCGGTCGCCAGCACGAAGAAGTCCGTGATCCCCAGGACCTTGGCCATCGTCAAGACCTGGATGTCCGTGGCCTTCTTCGACGCCGCTGCGTCCGCCGCTCCGAGCGCGAGCTCGCGGGAGGTGTGGATGTCGTCAGCCAGGGTGGATCGAGTCTCTCGTCCTCGGGGTTCGGTCCGGGCTGAATGGTACCGGTCGCGTCAGCGTGCGGGCCCGCGGGCGTACGCGACGCGGCCGCCGTCCGGGGCGGGCACCGGGAGGAACTCGTCTTCGGAGGAGGAGACCAGGACCCGCGCGTCGCTGCCGTCGGCGCGGGCGATGACGAGGTCGTGGTCGCCGAAGTCCTCGCCGGCCCCCCAGACCAGCCGGTCATCGCCGACCCAGGCCGCCGGGCCGGCCGGGCCGATCGCGGCCGGCACCAGCGTCACCGCGCCCGACGGGTAGTCCACCAGCGCGAGGTCGCCGTCCGCGGTGAACGTCACGAGTCGGTCGCCCGCCGCGTCGAACCTCGGCAGGAACAGCGCCGGGTCGCCGGAGGCCAGGGGGCGCGCGTCGCTGCCGTCCGGCGCCATCGACCACAGGTCCACGGACTCCTCGCCCGCGTCGGGGCCGCCGCGGCTGAAGACGATCCGGCCGTCGCTGGGCGACCAGGCGGGCAGCCACTCCGCGCCGCGCTCGTCGGGGTCGGCGCCGGTGAGCTGCACGAGCCCGCTCCCGTCGGCACCGACGACCCAGATGTCCAGGTCGCCGTCGCGCTCACTCTGGAACACCACGCGGGAGCCGTCCGGCGAGACGGAACCGACGCTGTCGCGTCCCAGCGCCGTGGTGAGCCGCACCGAGGACGACCCGTCGACCGCGTCGAGGTAGAGCTCCAGGTCGCCGTCACGGTCGGACTGCACCAGCAGTGAGCCCCCGTCCGGGGACCACGCCAGCGGGTAGTCGTCGCCCGGGTGGGCGAGCAGAAGCTGCGGTTCGCCGCCCGCGACGTCGACGACCCACACGTCGGCCGCGGGCGCCGCCTGCAGGGCCACGTCCTCGACGGGGAACGCGCCCAGCACCGTGTTGAGGAGGGCGCGCACCGGGTCCGGCGCGGTGTTGCTGGGCTCATCGGGCTCGTACCCGCGGTTGCCGACGGCGAAGATGGTCACGCCCAGGGCGGGGACGTGCGCGACCGCGCCGCGGAAGCCCGGGGTTCCAGTGGTGTCGGCGATCCACACCTCGCGGCCGCCGATCACATGGCGGATGAGGCCCGCGGCCGCGAACGGCGGATCGGGCTCGTTCGGTGGATCGAGCTGCTGGAACTCCAGCATCGGCTGCAGTGTCGGTCCGCCCGGCACCGCGTCGGAGAGGACGGCGTGCAGCACCGCCGCGGCGTCGGCGGGCCGCGCCGCGAGCCCGCTCCATGGCCATGCGGCCGTGGCCCACGCGGTGAACGGGACGAGTGGGTCGTCCGCCGCGACCTGCGGGAGCGGCGTGCCGACCGCCAGCGGTCCGCGCGGCGCCTGCTCCGCCTGCACGACGAGGGCGCCGGGCGGAAGACCGAGCGGCTCGAGCAACCGCTGCCGGAGCTGCTCGCCGAGCGTGGTCCCACCGGCCTGGGTGGCTGCGATCCCCAGGACCAGGTAGTCGGCGTCCGGGTACCGCAGCTCCTCGCCGGGCGGCCCCACCGGGTCGGGCAGCAACGCGAGCACCTCCGAGGGGGTCCACCGGCGACTTGGCTCGGCGAGCACGGCGTCGTAGGCCGCCGGGCTGCTCACGATGTCGGCGAGGCCGCTGGTGTGGACCAGCAGGTGGCGGAGGGTGAGCCCGTCGACGTCGACCTCGGGGACCCAGCTGCTGACCGGGTCGTCCAGCGCGAGCGCCCCCTCGGCCGCCAGCTGCGCGACGACGGCGGCGACGGGCAGCTCGGCGGTGTAGTCCAGCGGGAAGACCGTGTCGGTGGACAGTGCCCCGCCGCCGGACTGTGAGCCCGCCACGCCGGCCCAGGTCTCGCCGCCGGGGAAGACGACCGCGGCGCCGGCGCCTGGCAGGTCGTGCGTGGCGATCGCCAGGTCCAGCGCGGCTTGGAGGTCGGCCTCCAGCGTCGCGTCCAGCGTCGCCGGCGGCGGAGGCGCAACGAGGTCCACGCGCGGCCGGGTGAGCAGTGTCGGGAGCCCCGCGGCCAGGGCCACCACGGCACCGACCGCGACGGCCTGCAGCGCGATCCGCCGCCGCGCGAGGCTGCGCCCACGGCGGCGCAGGACGTCGAGGTCCAGCGCGTCGGTCGGTTCCGGCGCAGCGTCGTGCAGGAGCGTGCGCGCGTCAGGGGGCATCGCGAACCTCCGCGAGGGTCGGTTCCGGGAGGGCGACGACGTCGGCTCCCAGCTCGGTCCGGAGGCCGACGAGCGCCCGGTGGACGAGCTGGTGGACCGCGCCCGTGGACACGCCGAGCTGGCGCGCAACGGCTTCGCTGGGGAGGTCGGCGTAATAGCGCAGGACCAGCGCAGCCCGCTGGCGCGGCGGCAGCGCCGCCACGGCGGCGCGCACCGCGAGCGCTGCGGCAACGTCCACGTCGGCCGCCGCCGCCGTCACGGGCATCCGCGCCCGCGCCCGGCGCTCTGCCGCCATTCTGCGGAACCGCGAGTTCGCGAGGTTGATCGCGACGCGGTGCACCCAGGCGCCCGGGGCGTCCATGCTGCCGACCGCGGCCCAGCGGCTGCAGGCGCGGGCCAGCGCCTCCTGGGCCAGCTCCTGCGCGACGAGGGCATCCCCGCAGTACAGGCCCAGCGCCCCGACCAGCCGCGGGTACTGGGCGCGGCAGAACCCCTCGAGCCCGGCGCCGCCCGCGTCCATGCCCTACGAACGCGCGAGCCCGCGCGGCACTTACGGCCCGCCGCGTCTCACGGCGGGGGCACGAAGTCGGCGCCGACCAGGATCGTGAGGTCGACCACGGAGCTGGGTCATCGCGGTCGCTCCAGGCGCACGGCACCGGCCGTGAGCCCGTGGCCGGGCGTGCCGTACAGGCCGTGCTTGCGGGCGTGCTCCTCGACCTCGCGCGGGATCAGGTAGCGCACGCTGCGGCCGGCGGCGAACCGGTCGCGCACGTCGGACGAGGAGATCGCCAGCGCCGGGACGTCCAGCAGCGTGACCCTGTCCATCAGCCCGTGGCTCTCCAGCGTGGAGAGGTCGTAGCCGGGTCGGGTGGCGGCGACGAAGCAGGCCAGGTCCAGCGCCGCGTCGGCGTCCTTCCAGGTCAGGATGTTGAGGATCGCGTCCGCGCCGGTCACGAAGTACAGGGACGCGTCGGGCAGCAGCGCCCGCAGCGAGCGCAGCGTCTCGACCGTGTAGGTAGGCCCGTCGCGCTCGACCTCCAGCCGCGAGACCGAGAACTGCGGGTTGGCCGCCGTCGCCAGCACGGTCATGAGGTAGCGGTGCTCGGGCGGCGTCACCGCGCGGTCCTTCTGCCACGGCAAGCCCGCGGGAAGGAAGACGACCTCGTCGAGCTCGAGGTCGGCGCGCGCCTGCTCCGCCGTGACGAGGTGCCCCAGGTGGATGGGGTCGAACGTCCCACCCATCACACCGACACGAGGCTGCCGCCGCACGCGGGGCAGTGTAATGACACGGCTGTAGTGAGGGTTAGCCGCTGACCCCGAGTCCCTCCACGAAGCCGGCCAGCTGGCGCAGCGTCCGGCACTCGGCCATGCGGTCCACCACGGCGGCGTAGTCGGAGGCGATCGAGTCCCCCGAGTCCCACGAGGCCCGCGGCTCGGGGTTGAGCCAGTAGGTCTTGCGGGCGCGGCCGACCAGCTCCTTGAGCGCCCAGGTGTTGCCCGCCCGGTAGTTGTTGCGCGCGTCGCCGAGGATCAGCAGCGTGGTGCGCGGCCCGACCGCGTCGCGCCAGCGGGTGGCGAAGACCTCCAGGGCGTGGCCGTAGTCAGAGTGCCCGTCCAGCCACACGAGGTCGGCCTCCGTCGCGAGGCGGCTCATCGCGATCCCCGGGTCGCCGCTGGCGAACAGGCCGGTGACCTCGTCGACGGTGTCGATGAACGCGAACGAGCGCACGCGGCTGAACTGCCCCTGCAACGCGTGGCAGAACAGCAGGGTGAACTTCGCGAACGCCGCGACCGAGGACGACACGTCGCAGAGCAGCACGAGGTCGGGCCGCCGCGGGTGGCGCGAGCGGAAGGCCGGATCGACCGGGACCCCGCCCGTCGCGAGGGCCCGCCGCAGCGTGCGGCGCACGTCGAGCGTGCCGTCGCGCGCCCGCTTGCGACGCAGCGCCAGCCTGGCCGCGAGCTTGCGCGCCAGCGGCCGCACCGCGCTGCGCATCGCGGCCTGCTCGGCGGCCGTGACGCTGAAGAAGTCGACGTCCTCTGGCAGCGGCCGCACATTGCGCCGGGCGACCTCGTCGGGTCCGCGGGCCTCGGCCTGGCGGCGGCGCAGCTCGGCGTCGACGGCCTGGCGGAAGCGCTCGAGCGCGAGCTCGTAGGCGTCGCGCGCGAGCCGGTCCTCGAGCGCGTCGGCGTTGGCGTCCTCGTCGAGCATGCGCCGCAGCACCCCGCCCAGCTGGACGTTGCGCCAGACGCGGTAGCCGAAGTAGGAGCGGCTGCCGTCCGGGTTGCCCACCCCACCCCAGCCACCGACGGCCTGCGCGGCGAGACGGCGCAGCGTGGCCTCGTCACCCTCCCGCACCGCGCGCATGAGCTCCTCGACGAAGCTGTCGACGTCGGGCTCGCCCTCGGGCGGAGCAGTGTCGGGGTCGGCCACCTCCGGCCCCGCGTCCATGGTCCGCGGGAAGTACACGTCGAAGAGCTGGTCGAACGCGACGCGCTGCCCCGCCGACGAGATCAGGGTCGCCGCCAACGCTTCCCGCAGCACCCCGCGGTCGAGCAGGTCGACGGCGGCCATCGCCCGCTGGGCATCGAGCCCGTCCGACAAGCCCGCCGGCACCCCCGCTCGTCGCAGTGCCGCGCTGAACGCCGCCAGCCGCCCCTGCAGCCCCGGCAGCGCGGCGGTCGACGTCACGCTGCCGAGTGTCGCAGGAACGCTGGATCAGGCCTTGCGGTCGCCGCGGTCGCCCTGGCCGGACTTGACCGTGGTCTTGGCCTTCTGCCGGCGGTCGGCGGCGAGGCTGCGGCCGACGTCGACCTGGTTGCTGGTGAACCGGCCCTTCGCGTCGCGGCGGATGTAGCGGGAGCTGGTTCCGGTGTCGAGCTTTTCGCGTGGCATGCCGTTTTTCGTTCCCCTGATCCACCCAGTCCATTCAGGGGAGCAGCAGGAGCTTTCCGGTCGTGAGGCGGCCCGCGAGGTCCTCGTGCGCGCGACGGGCATCGACGAGGGGGTAGGTCCCGCCGATGCTGACCGCGAGCTCGCTCGCGGCGATCCAGGCGAAGAGGTCGTCGGTGCGGGAGAGGAGCTCCTCGCGCGTCGCGGTGAAGTGCGCCAGCGTGGGACGCGTGATCCGCAACGACCCGCCGGCGGCGAGGCGCTGCAGCTCGAACGGCGGGACGGGGCCGCTGGCACCGCCGTAGAGCACCATGAGGCCGCGCGGCCGCAGCGCGGTGAGCGAAGCGTCGAACGTGGTTCTCCCGACTCCGTCGTAGACCACCGGCGCGCCGGCCCCGCCGGTCACCGCGCGCGTGACCTCGACGAAGTCGTCATAGCCGGCGAGGTGATCGGCGCCGGCGCCGAGCGCGAGCTGGGCCTTCTCCGGCGTCGACGTGGTCGCAACCACCACCCCGCCGCGGCGCTTGACGAGCTGGGTCAGCAGCAGGCCGACACCGCCGGCCGCGGCGTGCACCACGCAGACGTCGCCGCGCTCGACGTCGTGCACGCTGGTGGTCAGGTAGTGGGCGGTCAGCCCCTGCAGCAGCACCGCCGCCGCGGTCCGCAGGTCCACGCCCCCCGGGACCGGCACCGCCTTGTCTGCCGGGACCAGCACCTGGGTCGCATAGCTGCCCGGCGCCGCCGTCCAGGCGACCCGGTCGCCGACCGCGAAGCCGTCGACCCCCGGACCCAGCGCCGCCACGGTGCCCGCGCCCTCGGAGCCGGGCACGTAGGGCAGCGGCGCCGTGTCGTACGGCGGCCGCCCCTCGCGCTGGTAGATCTCGATGAAGTTCACCCCGGCGGCCGTGACGTCGACCAGCAGCTCCCCCGGGCCGGGTGCCCCGACGTCCCACTCCTGCAGCCGCAGGACCTCCGGCTCCCCGCGTTCTCCTACGACGATCGCCTGTGCCATGCCACGATCATCGCCGGGCCGGGCGCCGTTCGAGCGCGGCCTTGATCCGCGTCATGTTCGCCGCCTCCTCGCGCCTCATGATCCGCACGAAGATCGGGAACACCAGTCGGAACCAGCCGCGCGGCTCGGCGTCGAACGTGGAGTGCAGTCGCGTCCCGTTGCCCTCGGGGACCAGGCGGATCGTGAAGGAGACCGCGACCGGACCGCCGTTGACGTAGCCCCAGCTGCGCGGCCGGTCGTACGCGGTGCAGGTCACCTCGATCCGCTGGCTCTGCTTCCACTTGGCCAGGAACGTCGTGCCGACGCCGATCGGGCCGTCGGTGAGCTTCTCCATCGACTGCGCGCCGGGGTTCCACTCGAGCTCGTTGCGCAGGTCGACGCAGTAGTCGAAGACCTCCTCCGGCGGGCGCTCGATGAGGACGCTGTTGGTGATCGTGGTCATCGTCTTACTCCTTCGGCAGGAGCTGCAGGAGGGCCTCGTACGCCCAGGCCTTGTAGTCCTCGGCAGACCAGCCGCAGCCGCGGACGAACGCGTTGTAGGTGGACATGCTCTGGACCACGTCGAGGACGTCGACCGCCCGCTGCAGCGGCATGGCGAGCGGTGCCTTGGCCGCGAGCGCCTCGACGATCCGGGTCATGCCCGCGCGGCGCTCGGCACCGATGTCGCGGAGCACCCCCGCCATCGCCGGGTCGGTGAGCCCGGCCGCGGTCATCGCGTCCGCGATCGGGGCAAGCCGAACGAAGATCTCCGTGCCGTGCTCCACGACGATCGCGAGGGCACGTCGCGCGTCCGGCTCAGCCAGCACCTGGGGGACCCACGCGCGCTGCATGATCGCGGTCGGCTCGTCCGCCGCCCCCCGCCTCGCGACCATCACCTCGTGGAGCAGCGCCGCCTTGCTCCCGAACGTGAAGTACATCGTCTGCTCGGCGACGCCGGCAGCCCGCGCGACGCTCGCCATGGTCGTGCCCTGGTAGCCGTGCTCGGCGAAGGCGTCGAACGCCGCGTCGATGATCCGCCGTCGCGTCTGCGCCGCGCGCTCCGATCGGCTGGCCACGTCTCCATCTAACTAGAGTCAGACTCTAGAGTCAACCTCTAGTCAGATTCGGCGCAGTACCGTGCCCCCCATGAGTGACACCGGCGTGCGCGAGGACGTGCGCACCACCCCGACGACCACCGACGGCAGCGACCGCGAGCGCTTCGCGCACATCATCCACGGGCGCAAACCCGGCGCGAAGATCACCGAGGCGGTCGTCACCGGCACCCCGATCACCGCACTGTGCGGCAAGACCTGGGTACCCAGCCGCGACGCCTCGCGCTTCCCCGTCTGCCCGGAGTGCAAGGAGATCAAGGCCCGCCTCCAGGGGGCGTGACCACCCGGGCTCAGGCCTCAGGCGAGGGCCTGGTCGAGGTCGGCGGTCAGGTCGACGGGGTCTTCCAGGCCGACGGACATGCGGACCATGCCCGGGGTGATGCCGGCGGCTGTGAGGGCCGCGTCGTCGAGCTGGCGGTGGGTGGTGCTGGCGGGGTGGGTGACGAGGGAGCTGTGGCCGCCCAGCGAGGGGGCCATGAGGATCAGGCTGGTGCGTTCGGTGAGGCGCTGGCCGCCGTCGCGGCCGCCGGCGACCTCGAAGGCGAGGAACCCGCTGCAGTCGTCGAGGATGCGCGCGGCGACCGCGTGGGTCGGGTGGGAGGCCAGGCCCGGCCACCAGACGCGGGTCACGGCGGGATGGGCCGCGAGGTGCTCGGCGACCACGCGCGCGGAGGCCGAGACCCGCGCCATGCGCAGCGGAAGCGTGCGCAGTCCGCGCAGCACCAGCCAGGCCGCGAACGGGTCCGCCGAGCCGCCGAGCTCGATGAGCGTGTGCCAGACCGCGCCCCGCAGCTCCGGCGATGCGAAGACCGCCACACCCGCGACCACGTCGTGGTGGCCGCCGAGGTACTTCGTCGCGGAGTGCACGACCACGCTGGCGCCGTGCTCCAGCGGGCGGCACAGCAGCGGCGACGCGACGGTGTTGTCGACCACGAGCGGGACACCGGCGTCGCGCGCGACTCGGCCCAGCGCCTGCAGGTCGGAGACCGCCATCGTCGGGTTGGCGATCGTCTCGGCGTAGAGCGCGCGCGTGCGGTCGGTGACTGCCGCGCTGACGGCTGACGGGTCGCCCACGTCGACGAACGTGGCGTCGATGCCGAAGCGCGGCGCGATCGTGGTCAGCAGCGAGTAGGTGCCGCCGTAGAGCGCCGTGGCGGCGACCACGTGGTCGCCGTGGCCGGCCAGCGTCAGCAGCGTGGTCGCGATCGCCGCCATCCCGGAGGCGAACGCCAGCCCTGCCGCACCACCCTCCAGGTCGGTCACCGTGGCTTCCAGCTCGGCGGTCGTGGGGTTCTCGTAGCGCGTGTAGACGAACCCCTGCCCGGGTGCCAGCAGGCTGGTGGCGTACGCGCGTGCGTCGGAGTAGGCGAACGTCGACGACTGCACGATCGGGGGTGCGACCGGGCGCTGGTCGGGCGCTGCTGGCCGCACGCCCTGCACCGCACGCGTGGCCAGGGACCGTGACTCGTCCATCAGATGGCCTCCTCTGCCAGCAGGCGCGGCAGATCGGTGAGCGAGCGGAGCTCGCGGAAGCGGGGGTGAGCGCGGACGTGGCGCTCGTCGGCCTCGTGCTCGAGGGCCCAGGTCAGCGGGTGCGGCACGTACGCGGCCGAGCCGCCGACCTCCAGCACCGGGGCGATGTCGGAGCGCAGCGCGTTGCCGACCATGAGGAACCGCTGCGGGTCCAGCCCGTGGCGTGCCAGCACGCGGCGGTAGGTCGCGACGTCCTTCTCGGCCACGACCTCGACGCCGCTGACGAGGTCCCCGAAACCCGACCGCGCGACCTTGGACTCCTGGTGGAACAGGTCGCCCTTGGTGATGACCAGCACGCGCAGGCCGCGCTCGCTGGCGTCAAGGACCGCGTCGCGGGCGCCGGGCAGGAGCTCGACGGGGTGTGCCAGCAGCTCCTTGCCGGCGTCCAGCAGCACCTGCACGTCGGCGATCGCGAGCTGGTCGCCGGCCAGGTCGATCGCCGTCTCGATCAGCGAGAGCGTGAACGCCTTGGCGCCGTACCCGTAGAGCGCGAGGTTCGCGCGCTCGACCTCCAGCAGGCGCGCGTCCAGCAGGTCGGCGCCCACGTGCGGCGCGAGCAGGGCCCGCACGCGCTCGTTGGTGACGGCGAAGGCCGTCTCGCTCTCCCACAGCGTGTCGTCGGCGTCGAAGCCGACGGCATCGAGTGGCCCGAGCCCGGTCCCGGTCAGCCGAGGTACTCCAGGCCCAGGAGCGTGAGGAACGGCGGCAGGTCGTCGCCCATGGCCACGCGCTCGAAGAGCTCCCTGGTCTCACGAGGACGTCCGCGCTCCCACGTCTCCTCGCCGACCGCCGCGCGGATCGCTGCCATCTCCTCGTCGAGGATCTGCCCGACGAGGTCGCGCGTGACCACCGCGCCCGTCTCCAGCCGCACGCCGTGGCGGATCCACTGCCAAACCTGCGACCGCGAGATCTCCGCGGTCGCCGCGTCCTCCATGAGGTTGTTGATGCCGGCGGCCCCACGCCCGCCCAGCCAGAACGACAGGTACTGGAAGGCGATGCTGACGTTCTTGCGCAGCCCGGCCTCCGTGCGCTGCCCGGGGGTCGCGCCGACGGCGAGGAGGTCCGACGGCGCCACGCGTACGTCGTCACGCTGCCGGTCGAGCTGGTTGGGGCGGTCGCCGAGCACCTCGTCGAACGCGTAGGCGGCCACCCCCACGACGTCGGGGTGAGCGACCCAGGTGCCGTCGAAGCCGGCCTCGGCCTCGCGGCGCTTGTCCGCCCGGACGGCGTCGACGGCGCGGGCGTTGGCCGCCTCGTCCGTGCGCGAGGGGATGAGCGCGGACATGCCGCCCATCGCGAAGGCGCCGCGCCGGTGGCAGGTCTGCACGAGCAGCTCGGAGTAGGCGCGCATGAACGGCACGGTCATGGTCACCGCGTCGCGGTCGGGCAGCAGGAACCCCGGGTCGTCGCGGTAGGTCTTGATCGTCGAGAAGATGTAGTCCCAGCGTCCGGCGTTGAGGCCGTAGGAGTGGTCGCGCAGCTCGAAGAGCAGCTCCTCCATCTGGAACGCGGCCGGCAGGGTCTCGATGAGCACGGTGGCGCGGACGGTGCCCGACGGCACGCCGAGCGCCTCCTCGGTGAAGGTGAAGACCTCGTTCCACAACCGGGCCTCGAGGCGGTGCTCGAGCTTGGGCAGGTAGAGGTAGACCGCCGAGCCCCGCTCGAGGAGGCGCCGCGCCTGGTGGAACGCGTAGAGCCCGAAGTCCATGAGCGCGCCCGGGAGCGGTTCGTCATCGACGCGCAGGTGGGGCTCCGGGAGGTGCAGCCCGCGGGGGCGCACCAGCAGCGTCGCGGGCTCGTCGACCAGCGTGTAGTGGCGGCCGTCGGCGGCGTCGTGCGTGATCGTGCGGGCGATCGCGTCGCCGAGGTTGACGTGGCCCTCGGTCTGGTTGCGCCACGTGGGGCTGTTGGCGTCCTCGAAGTCGGCCATGAAGCCGCGCGCCCCGGAGTTCAGCGCGTTGATCACGAGCTTGCGGTCGGTGGGCCCGGTGATCTCCACGCGGCGGTCGGCGTAGTCGGCGTTCGGCGGGCGCACGCGCCAGGACGCGTCCTCGCGGACCTCCCGCGTCTCGGGCAGGTGGTCGCGCGGGACGTCGCGGGTCGTGCGCGCGCGCAGCAGCTCCTGCAGGCGCGGCGTGAAGCGGCCGTGCAGCTCCGCGAGGAAGTCCAGGGCCGGGCCGGTGAGGACCTCGGCCGTCACGCGCTCGCTGGCGCCGGGTGCTGCGTCGACGCGGCTCACCGCAGCGCCTCCGGCAGGTCGCCGCGGTGCAGGACCGTCAGGGTCGTGATCGCGCGGGTCAGCGCGGTGTAGAGGCGGCCGGTGCCGCGCTCGCCGGTGCCGAGCATCCCGGCGGGGTCGACGACCAGCACGTGGTTGAACTCCAAGCCCTTGCACTCCTCTGCGGGTAGACAGCTGACGCGCCCTACGGCGTCGCCGAGCACGGCACGGACCGCCTCGTACGTCGACGCAGAGCAGATCACGCCGACGGTGCCGTTCGGCGGCACAAGAGGCTCGACCGCTGTGGGGTAGCCCTCGACTGCCACGACGGCGATCGGCGCGTCCGCCGGGCGCACGCCCTCTGGCACGTGCGCGTCGGGCGGCAGCAGGCGCGCCGCGAAGGCCAGCACATCGGACGGGACCCGGTAGCTGATGCGCAGCGTGCGTCGCTGGCTGCCCTCCAGGCCCGCGGCCGACAGCAGCGACTCCCACCCTTCGTTGCCGGTCGCGACCGTGCGCTGGTCGAAGTCGCCCAGCAGCGTCACGGCGCGGCCGCGGGCCCGGCGGGCGATCATCCGCACCTGCAGCGGGGACAGGTCCTGCGCCTCGTCGACCACGATGTGGCCGAACTCGACCTCGAGGTCGTCGCCCAGCAGCTCCGCGAGCGTGTCGCGCAGGGCGGCCAGCACGCTGGGCAGGCGCTGCGGTCGCGGCGCCTTGCGGACCGCGCCCAGGAGCGTGCGCTGCTCTTCGGCCGACAGCAGCCCGTGCGCCGCGCGCGCGAGGAAGACCCGGCTCGTGAGCAGGCGCTCCAGCAGCGTGGTCGCGCTGAGCGCCGGCCAGATCCGGGTCATGAGCCGCCCGTACTCCGGGGTTGCGCGGAAGGCCTCGCCGGCCTCGTCGGGCGACAGCGACCCGCGGGCCGCGACCTTCGCCGCGATCGCGTCGACCGCGACGATCCGGAAGCGCGCGCGTGCCGGTCCCCAGCCGGTGGCCGCGGCCCGGGCGCGCGCGCGCAGCTCCTCGAGCTCGTCGCGGGTCAGCCGCACCGTGTTGCCCGCGACCGCGCTGACGAGCTCGTCCGGCAGCGGGCCCAGCGACTGCCAGACGGCGCGCTCCGCGACCGCGCGCATCCGCTCGTCCCCCAACAGGCCGGTGGCATCCGCGTCGACGAGCGTGACCCTCGCCCGAGCGCCGCCGACCGCCTCGAACGGCAGGTGCTCGACGGCCCGCTCCCCCAGCGCGGGCAGGACCTGCTCGACGTAGCCGACGAAGCGCCGCGTGGGGCCCACGACCAACATCCCCGCCCGGGCGGCGGGCCCGCCCTGGTAGAGCAGGTAGGCGGCGCGGTGCAGGCCGACCGCAGTCTTGCCCGTGCCCGGCCCGCCCTGGACGACCAGCGGCCTGGCGCCAGGCAGCGCGATGACCTCGTGCTGGTCGGGGGTGATGGTGGTCATGATGTCGGTCATGACCCCGACCGCGGCATTGCGGACGTGGGCGACGATCGCGGAGGTCAGGTCGCCCTCCTGGCCATGCAGGAGGTCCTCGTCGGCGTAGGCCGCGATGTGGCGCTCGGCGATCACGTAGCGGCGGCGGAACGTGGCGCCGTGGCGCTGGCGCGCTGACGCGCGGTAGAACGCGGCGGCCAGCGGGGCGCGCCACGAGATCGTGAGCGGGTGAAGGTCCGGGCCCAGCAGTGCGTTCGGGCCGATGTGCAGCACCTCGCTCTCGTCGGTGTCGACACGCCCGAAGAACGGCGCGTCGTCGGCGCGCAGCCGCGTGATCCGCTCGACGCGCAGGAAGTCGATCAGCGCTTCGGCGTACTCGTCGCCGCCCACGATCCGGCGGCCCTCGAGCTCGGCGATGATCCGCTCGACGGCGTCGTAGCACCGCGCGAGGTGGGCCTCGTCGGCCGTGATGGTGCGCACGTCACACCCGCTCGAGGAACGCCCGCACCGCGGCGAGGTAGGCCTGCGGCTGGTCGTGGCGGATGCTGTGGCCGCCGCCGGGGATGTGGGCCACCTCGGTCTGCGGCACCAGGGCGCGCAGCGCGGCCGCGTCGTCGGTCGTCACGAGGGCCCCGCGCTCCGGCTCGCCGGTGAGCAGCAGGACCGGGCAGGTGATGCGCGGAAGGAGCTCGGGCCAGTCGAGGTCGCGGTGGTCCTGGAGGAACACGGCCGCAACCTGCGGGCTGCAACGCTGCTTGCTCTCGGCCCAGCGCACGATCTCGGCGTCCGTCCACGTCCGGGCGTCGCGGCGCTGCTCGGCGAGGAGCTGCGCGTGGGTCTTGCGCTTCATCGCCTCGACACCGGCCACGCGCTCCTCTCGCCCGGCAAGGTCCTCGGGCGTCACGTCCTGGGGCACCCACCACGGCGGCGGGTCCTCCAGCAGGATCGCGCGCGGAAGGTGGCGGTAGAGCGCCGCGAGGGCGAGCGCCGTCCCCGCCCCCATCGAGTGGCCGAGGACGAGTGCGCCCTCCAGCCCGAGCGCGTCGAGCGCCCCGGCGACGTCGGCCGCCTGCTCCGACGGACCGTAGCCCGCGTCGGGTGCCGAGGATCTCCCGTGCCCGCGCGCATCGACCATCAGGACGTCGTAGGCACCCTGCAGCTGCTCGGCCAGCGCCGTCCAGCACAACCCGTCGTCGGTGACCCCGTGCAGCACGACCAGCGGCGGCCCTCCGCCGCCCGTGCGGGTCACGTGCAGCCGCAGCCCGCCGACCTCGAGATCCAGCGCCTCCCACACACCCCGGAACCTAGCCCAACAGCGCGCCCCGGCCCCGCCGCCAGGCCCAGACGGCGGCCGCACCGGACGCGACGGCGGCGGCGCCGGCCAGCGCGCCGTGGTGCGTCGCCAGCGTGAGCTGCAGGCTGCGCTCCTTGGCCTCGCCGCCGAAGTCGCCGTGGGCGCCGGGATCGCCGGGGAGCGGCTCCCACAGGTAGTGCGGCCGGTCGGGCGGGATCGGCTGGTCGCCCTGCTGGGCCTGGATGTTCGTGCGCGCGAGGTAGCGGTCGACCAGCCCCGGCGCGAGGCGTCCCGCCCAGATCGTCAGCGGGGTCGGTGCGCCCACCAGCACGGTGCGCCGCGGGTGGTCGGCGGCCCAGGTGATCGCCCGCGCCGCGAGCTCGGGCTGGTAGACGGGGGGCACCGGTCGTGGGTGCCTCGGCAGCGTGGTCTTGACATGGTCGAACTGCGGCGTGTTGAGCCCCGGGAGGTGGACGCTCACGAGCCGCACGTGGCTGTGCTCGTGCAGGAGCTCGCAGCGCAGCGCCTCGGTGAAGCCCTCGACGGCGTGCTTGGCCGCGCAGTAGCTCGCCTGCAGCGGGATCGAGCGGAACGCCAGAGCGGAGCCGACCTGCACGATCACCCCGCGGTCGCGCGGCTGCATGCGGCGCAGCGCCGCGAGCGTGCCGTGGACCACGCCCAGGTAGGTGACCTCGGTCACGCGCTTGAACTCGGCAGGGCTGGTCTCGCGCACGAGCGCCAGCACCGCGGTCATCGCGTTGTTCACCCAGACGTCGAGGGGTCCCAGGCGCTCCTCGGCCACGGCGGCGGCGGCGTCCACCGCGTCGGGATCCGCGACGTCGACCTGCAGCGCGAGGGCCCGGCCGCCCGCGGCCTCGACCTCCTTCGCGGCGGCCTCCAGCCCCTCCTGGCCACGCGCCAGCAGCGCGACGTCGGCCCCCTGCTCCGCGAACGCCCGCGCGGTCGCGCGGCCGACACCGGAGCTGGCGCCGGTGATCACGACCACCCGCGTCATGACCCGGTCTTCTCCTCGAGCGCCGCGTACGCGAGCTGCAGGACGTCGGCGCCCGTGACCGCGGTGAACACCGCCGCGGCCATCCGGGTCGCCCGCGGCGCCAGCGCGAGCCCCAGCAGGAACGCGGTCGCGACCCACTGCGCCAGGCAGAACGGGCAGGTCACGAGCTCGCCGACGGCCTTCTGCACGCCGGTCCCGCGCACCTCCTCCTTCAGCTCCGCGGGCCCCTCCTGACCCTCGAACCGCGCGAACGGCGCCCGCAGCGGGCTGGTCACCGGATCCTTGGCCAGTAGCCGGCTGAGCTTGTGCGTGGCGATGGTGATGAGCACAAGGTCTCCCCACCGCACCCCTTCCGGCGCGCCCTTGCGCCACACCAGCGCCGCGCCCGCGGCCGCGAGCGTCCCGTAGACACCCATCAAGCCGACGAACGGCCCCAGGGGGCGGTCCGCCCCTGCCCGGTACGCGGCGGCGGTCTCCTCCAGCATCTGCAGACTCCTGGTTCCGGGGGCCTGGGCATCGGCGGACTCATGGCCAGCCAACACCCGGCACCTCCACCTCGGCCACGAGCACCCGCCCGCTGCGGCGGGCCAGCGCCTCGTCGATCTGGTCTGGGCCCAGCCACTGGGCGGTGAGCATGAACAGCGTCCGCCGGTCCGGCCCGCCCAGCATGCAGGCGAAGCACTCCCGGTCGAGCTCGAAGCGCTGCGTCACCTCGCCACCCTCGATGACGCGCGCGCAGTCGGGCACCCCCACGCCGGATGAGCACCAGATCGCGCCCTCGGCGTCCATCGTGATCCCGTCGGGCCCCACGCCGTCCGCCCACGTGCGCCGCTTCGCAAGCGTTCCGTCGTCGCGGATGTCGAACGCCGTGAGCTGCCCCGCGAACGACTCGCCGACGACCAGCATGGTGTTGTCGGGGGTGATCACCATGCCGTTGGGGAACGCAAGGTCGCCAGCCACACGGCGGACGCCCCCATCAGGGGTGATGAGCGCGATCACGCCACCGGCGGGCTCCTCGCCGGCCAAGAAGTCGAACTCGATGCTGTTGACGTAGATGTTGCCGCGCCCGTCAACGACGATCTCGCTGCAGCCGCGGGTGCAGACCTCGCTGATGTCGGCGTGCACGACGAGGGATCCGTCGGACTCGCGGCGCAGGAGCGTCTCTCCGGTGATCAGGAGGCGCCCGTCGGGCAGCGTCTCGGTCGCCCAGCCCAGGCCGGGCCGTCCAGGAGCCACGGCCTCGCAGCTCCCCTCGAGGTCGACCGCGAGGACCTCCTCGGCACCCCAGTGGGAGAACCACAGCCGCCCATCACGCCAGCGCGGGGACTCGACGATCCCCAACCCGTCGACCAGGACGCGCGGCTCCGTTGCGGTCGTCACGCCTTCGTTGTTCCCAGGTGGCGCGGCGGCTCACACCCTCAGTTCAGGGAGGGGTCCGGGGGGACGTCGAGGTGCTTGCGGGCCTTCTCGACGTCGGCGGCGTACTTCAGCAGGACGGTGAGGGTGGAGCGGAGGACCTCGCCGTCGACCGTATCGACCGACAGCGCTAGGAGGGTGCGGGCCCAGTCGAGGACCTCGGCGATCGAGGGGGCCTTCTTCAGCTCCAGGCCGCGCAGGGAGGCGGCGACGCGGACGATCTGGTCGGCGAGCTGCTCGGGGACCTCGGGGACCTTGGCGCGCAGGATCGCGCGCTCGCGGGCGAGGTCGGGGTAGTCGAGGTGGAGGAACAGGCAGCGGCGCTTCAGCGCCTCCGACAGCTCCCGGGTCGCGTTGGAGGTCAGCACCACGAACGGCTGGCGCTGCGCGACCACCGTGCCGAGCTCGGGCACCGTGACCTGGAAGTCGGAGAGCACCTCCAGGAGCAGGGCCTCGAACTCGAAGTCGACCTTGTCGACCTCGTCGACCAGCAGGACCGTGTCCTCGGACGAGGAGATCGCCTCGAGCAGCGGGCGGGTCAGGAGGAACTCGCGGCTGAAGATGTCGTCGTGCAGCGCGCCCCAGTCCTGGCCGGCTCCGGCGGCCTGGATGCGCAGCAGCTGCTTGGGGTAGTGCCACTCGTAGAGGGCCTTGGCCTCGTCCAGGCCCTCGTAGCACTGCAGGCGCACGAGCCGCGCGCCGCGCGCCGTCGCGACGGCCTTGGCCAGCTCGGTCTTACCGACGCCGGCGGGGCCCTCGACCAGCACCGGCTTGCCGAGCACGTCGGCGAGGAACGTGACGGTCGCGGTCGCGACGTCGGGCAGGTACCCGGCCGCCGAGAGGCGGGCCGCCGCGTCCTCCGGGCTGGTGAACGTCACGCGCGCACCTGGCCGTCGCCTTCCAGCACGTACTTCGTGGTGGTCAGCTCCGGCAGCCCCATCGGGCCGCGGGCGTGCAGCTTCTGGGTGGCGATGCCGATCTCGGCGCCGAAGCCGAACTCGCCCCCGTCGGTGAAGCGGGTGGAGGCGTTGACGATCACGGCGGCGGCGTCCACCTCGCGGGTGAAGCGCCTCGCGGCGGCGCGGTCCTCGGTGACGATCGCCTCGGTGTGCAGCGTGCCGTGCCGGGCGATGTGGTCGAGGGCCTCGTCCAGCGACGCGACGACCTTCACGGCGAGGACGTAGTCGAGGTACTCGGTGTCCCAGTCCTCCTCGGTCGCGGGCTCGGCGTCGCCCAGCAGGGGCAGCGCGGTGGCGTCCGCGCGCAGCCGCACGCCGGCCTCGCGCAGCGCGGTCCCGACGCGCGGGAGGAACGCCTCGGCCACGGCGGCGTGCACGAGGAGCGTCTCCGCGGCGTTGCACACCCCGACGCGGTGGGCCTTGGCGTTCACCGTGATCGGCAGGGCCTTGTCGAGGTCGGCCGCTGCGTCGACGTACACGTGGCAGTTGCCGACGCCGGTCTCCACGACCGGGACCTGGCTGTCCTGCACGACGGCCTGGATCAGGCCCGCCCCGCCGCGAGGGATCAGCAGGTCGACGAGCCCGCGGGCACGCATGAGCTCCTTGACCGACTCGCGCGAGGTGTCCTCGATCAGGCAGACCACGTCCGCGGGCAGCCCCACGGATTCGCACGCCCCGCGGATCAGCCCGGCGAGCACGGTGTTGGAGTGGATCGCGGTGGACGAACCCCGCAGCACACAGGCGTTGCCCGACTTCAGCGCGAGGCTGGCCGCGTCGACCGTGACGTTGGGGCGCCCCTCGTAGACCATCGCGACCACGCCCAGCGGCACGCGGATCTGGGTGAGCTCCAGGCCGTTGGGGAGGCGGCGCCCGCGCAGGACCTCGCCGACGGGGTCGGGCAGGTCGACGACCTGGCGCACGGCGTCCGCGATCGCGCCCACCCGCGGCGGCGTGAGCGTGAGGCGGTCGAGCATCCCCTCGCTGAGCCCCTCGGCGCGGGCGGTCTCCAGGTCGTGTCGCGTTGGCCTCGACGATCGCGTCGACCGCGGCGTCCAGCGCGTCCGCGATCGCGCGCAGCGCCGCGTCCTTCTGCGTGGTCGTGGCGAGGGCCAAAGCCGGCGCCGCGGCCTTCGCGGCGCGGCAGACGTCGAGCACGGACGGCATGGCCAGACCTCCCACGGTGCGGTCAGGTCAGCGTACTGGCGGCAGACTGGGGGCAATGAGCGACTTCGAGTCCGCGCTGCGGGCCACGCTGGACCGCAACGTCGAGGTGGACGCGGAGCGCCAGTCCAAGCGCGACGAGTTCGAGCGCCACCTGCTGGAGCAGCAGGAGGCGGAGAAGCGTCGGCAGGCCGAGCTGGCCGACCAGCGCCGTGCGCGTCACGCCGAGCTGGCCGACCACCTGGCCCAGCTGGCCGCCCAGCTCAAGGGGTCCCAGCCCGGCGTCTTCATCGTGCGCAGCGGCTGGACGCAGAGCGGCGAGGAGTTCATCGTCAAGCTCTCGACGCGCACGCTGGACCCGTCGCGGTCCCTGCTGGTCGAGCTCGATCGCGACGACGACCACGTGCTGGCCCGGTGGACGTCCGACCTCGGCAACGCGATCGAGATGTGGCGCCTGCTGGAGGTCACCACCGACGTGCTCACCAGGCTGGTGCTGCAGGTCGCCGACCAGAGCTCCTGGCAGGGCCGGGTCGTGCCCCCCTTCCCCACCGCGGGGTGATCCTCAGCCCGTGCGGGCCTTGAGGTTCAGCAGGGTCGCGCGCGCGACCTCCAGCTCGTCGGTGAGGCGCTGCAGCGCGGCGCGGTTGTCGGCGGTCGGGTAGGCGTCGCTGACGCGGCGGTAGGCCGCGCTGGCGTCGGCGTAGGCGGCCCGCACGGCCTCGTCGCCGGCCAGCGGGATCGCCGGCTCGAGCTCCAGCACGAGGTCGGCGACCTCCTGGACGCGGTCCTGCAGGGCACCGCGCAGGGACGCGATGGCCGCGGCGTCGCGGCGGCGGCGCCGGCGTCCCTCGGCTGCGCGGCCGAGCACCGCCACGACGAGCACGACGACGACGGCACCACCGAGGAGCGGCAGCCACGGCACCCCGCCCTCGCCCGCTGCGACCGCGTCCGCCGCGTCCGCCAGCGCCGTCGCGGCGACGACGGGGTCGGCGCTGGCCGCATCGGCACCGGCACGCTCCAGCGCCTCCTGGACCTGGGCCTCGGTCAGCCGCGCATCAGCCAGCGCAGCCTGGGCCGGATCGAGCACCACGATCGTCCCGCCGCGCTCGTCCAGCAGGTCACCGGCGAGCTCCTGCTCGTCGACGTCGGTGGCCAGCACCACCACGGTGAGATCGCCCTCGGCCTCCACCAGGGTGGCCAGCGCGTCCTCCTGCGCCGCGTCGGCCGCGCCCCCCTCGACGTGCACGCCGTCGTCCGCGACGCCGGCCGTCACGTCCGCGAGCTGTGCCACCCGTCCTCCTGCCGTTCGACCAGCCGATGGGTATGGTGCCAGGGCGGTGTACCAGCGCAGCGTGACCACGCCCGACGACCAGCGCTGGGTCGTTCGGCGCCGCTTCCTCTTCAAGCTGCCGTCGTGGCGGGGCTTCCGCTTCGGCGCGCCCAAGCGCGAGGAGTACTTCGAGCCGGCCCGGCCCCTGCGCCATGACACCCGTGGCGGGCCGCGGCGCGAGGTGGGCGCGGCCGCCGACGCCGCGCATCTCGACCCCCGGCGCGACGAGCCCGTGATCCGCCAGGACCGGCCGCGGCGCGCGCGCTACATCGACCCGTACCCGACCAGCGTGTGGATCCCGGGCGGGGGCACCTGGAGCGGCGGCTCCGGCGGGTCGGCGGCGGGCGGCGCCGTGGGCTCGATCGCCAGGGCGGGCGCCGTCGCGTCGGTCGCACGCGCTGGCGGCAGCGGCTCGATCGCGCGCGGCGTCGGCGGTGCGGCTTCGGGGGGCGGGGGAGGCGGCAAGGTGTCGTTCGGCCGCGGCAAGGGCGGGGGTGGGGGCGCTGCCGCGGCGGGCGGCGGAGCCGTCGCCGCCCTCGGCGCGATCCTGAAGTACGCGCTGATCGTGGTCGCGGTGATCCTCGCCGCGGCGTTCCTGGTGTTCGTGGGGTTCCCCGCGCTCATCTGGGTCGGCCAGCTGCTGCTCTTCGCCGCGACGCTAGGCGTCGTCGTGGCCTTCCGCGCGCTGACCGGGCGCCCCTGGATCGTCGAGGCGGTCGAGGCCCGCGACGCGCCGACCGTGCACGCCTGGCGCGTGAAGGGCTTCCGTCGCGCACGGGTCGCGATCGACGAGGTCGCCGAGCAGCTGCTCCGCGGCGACCCGCCCGCTCCCATCGGCGGCGAGCATCTGACCGTGGTCGAGGAAACCGTTGCGGCGGGGCTGCGGTGACGGGTCCGTTCGCCGACCTCGAGGCCTACGTCGCGCTGCCGCGCCTCTCGGGGCTGGCGCTCTCGCCGGACGGCCGGCGGCTCGTCACCACCGTCTCGGAGCTCAGCGCCGACGCCAGCCGCCGTCTGAGCGCGCTGTGGGAGCTCGACGTGACCGGCGAGCTGCCTGCACGTCGCCTCACCCGCAGCGCCAAGGGGGAGCAGCACGGGGCCTTCCTGCCTGACGGCACCCTGCTCTTCACGTCGGCGCGCCCCGACCCCGATGCCCGTGACGAGCCGGACGAGGAGCGTCGCGACGCGCTGTGGGCGCTCCCGGCCG
The DNA here is from genome assembly GCA_963829805.1 of Euzebyaceae bacterium. Taxonomy (GTDB): domain Bacteria; phylum Actinomycetota; class Nitriliruptoria; order Euzebyales; family Egibacteraceae; genus CAWHJR01. The sequence continues at coordinate 2,438,312 of CAWHJR010000002.1, read as the reverse complement.
GCGGCGGCGAGGCCTGGCTGGTGGCCGAGCGGCCCGGCGGGATCAGCGATCTCGCGGCCGCCCGTGACGCAGGCACGATCGTCGTCACGGCACCGACGCTGCCGGCGGCCACCACCGACGAGGACGACGCAGCGCGGCGCAAGGCGCGCAAGGACCGCAAGGTCTCGGCGATCCTCCACGCGGCCTACCCGATCCGCTGGTGGGACCACGACCTGGGACCCGACGAGGCGCGTCTCCTCGCCGCCACGGCCCCCGACGGCGGCGCCCCCGCCCAGCTCCGCGACCTCACGCCCGCGCCCGGCCGCGCGCTGGACGAGGCCATGATCTCCGTGGCCCCCGACGGCACCTTCGTCGCCACCACGTGGCACGTGCAGGAGAAGGGCGGGCGCCGCTCGGCGCTGGCGGTGGTGGACGTGGCGACGGGCGCCCTGCGGCGGCTGCTCGACGACAACGACCACGAGTACGAGCAGCCGGTCGTGGCGCCCGACAGCCGCCGGGTCGCGGTGGTCGCGGAGCGCCGCCCGACCCCGGAGCTGGCCCCCGACCGACGGCTGCTCGTCGTGGACCTCGAAACTGGCGCAAGCCACGACGCCGCACCTGGCTGGGACCGCTGGACCGAGGACGTCGCCTGGGTGCCCGACGGCAGCGCGCTGCTGGTCACCGCCGACGACGAGGGCTGCGCGCCGGTCTTCCGCATCGAGCTGGCCGGCGGCGCGGTGACGCGCCTGACGGGCGACCACGGCGCCTACCACGATCTCCAGGTCTCTCCTGACGGCCGGCAGGTCTACGCCCTGCGCGACGCGATCGACGCCCCGCCGGCGCCCGTCCGCCTCGACGCCCGGCTGCCCGACCAGCAGCCCGTGCGCCTGCCCTCGCCGGGCCCCGATACGGAGCTCCCGGGGTCGCTGACACAGGTGCGGACCACGGCCGCGGACGGCACCGCGCTGCGGTCGTGGCTCGTCCTCCCGCACGGTGCCAGCCCCGACGCACCGGCACCGCTGCTGCTGTGGGTGCACGGCGGGCCGCTGAGCTCGTGGAACAGCTGGAACTGGCGCTGGAGCCCCTGGGTGGCCGCGGCGCACGGGTACGCCGTCCTGCTCCCGGATCCGGCCTTCAGCACCGGCTACGGCCACGCGTTCATCCAGCGCGCGTGGGGCAGCTGGGGCGGGCCGCCGTTCACCGACCTCATGGCGCTGACGGACGCGGCGCTGGAGCGCCCCGACCTCGACGCCGACCGCACCGCGGCGATGGGCGGCTCCTACGGCGGCTACATGGCGAACTGGATCGCCGGCCACACCGACCGCTTCCGGGCGATCGTGACGCACGCGAGCCTGTGGTCGCTGGGGACCTTCGGCCCGACCACCGACGCCGCCCACTACTGGCGCCGCGAGCTGAGCCCGGAGCGGGCAGCCGCCAACTCGCCGTCGCAGTCGGTGGACGCCATCACGACGCCGATGCTGGTGATCCACGGCGACCGCGACTACCGCGTGCCCATCGGCGAGGCCCTCAGCCTGTGGTCACAGCTCGCGGAGCGCAGCCAGGACGACGCCGGGCTCATGCCCCACCGCTTCCTCTACTTCCCCGACGAGCACCACTGGATCGAGAAGCCCGCCCACACCGTCCTCTGGTACCAGACGGTGCTGGCCTTCCTGGCCACGCACGTCCACGGCGAGCCGTTCGTGCCTCCAGAGTTCCTGCGCTGAAAGGGTGGCTCAGCCCAGCTCGTAGGAGATCTCCGCGTGGCCGAGGGCGGGCGACTCGTGGAGCGCGGTCATCGTGGCCGCGAGCGCGACGTTCGCCGAGGGTGCGGTGACCCTCACGGTGGCACGCAGGACGGTGCGGCCCGTGTCGTCGTCGGCGCTGGGGCCGTCGACCGGGCCGATCAGCTGCAGCGCGGTCACGAGTGCGGCGCGGGCTTGCTGTGGCGTCTCGTCGGTCCGCACCGTCACGACCACGACGTGCTCCGCGTCGTCGTCGTCGGCCTCGGGCAGCCCGCCCGCAGGCATCGAGCCCGCCGCCGACACGGCCGGCGCGAGCGGCTCCGACGGGGGCGGGCCCACGTCGATCGCCACGAGCAGCCCGGAGCGCGGCGCGGCCCACGCCATGTGGGTGGTCGCGGCGCGCAGGCCCTCCGCCGTCGGCGCCACCGGGGCGATGATGAGATCGTCGGGGCGCGCGACCGCGCCGACCGCCTGATCCACGCGGCGCGGGTCGTGATGCACCCGGCTGGTCAGCGACGCCGCGTTGTCGGGCAGCGGCGCTGACAGCTCGCCCGTGCGCAGCAGCATGACGGGCGCGCCGAGGCCGCGGCGCAGGCGCCCCGCGAGGTCGACCGCGAGATCGATCCCCGCCGCTCCGCCCGGCAGGAGATGATCCTGTGACAGCGGCACGACGACGCGGCGCGGCGGCTCCTCCCCGGTCCGCACGATCGCCAGCGGAATGCGGGAGCGGCCGACCACGCTGTCGATCAGCTCGCCGAAGACGTTGCGGTGCGAGCTGCCCCCGTGCCACCCGATGATCGCCAGCGTGGACCGCAGGTCGTCCATCGTCCGCAGGACCGCGGCTGCCACGGAGTCGTCGCGCACGACCAGGCCTTCGGACGGCGCGCCGGCCAGCCGTGCGGCCTGCGCCGCGTCGCTGACCAGCGCCTCGGCCTCCCGGCGCTGGTGGTCGGGCGCGTTGGGCGCCAGCACCGTGATCGTGTCGACGCAGCCGCCCTCCGCCACGGCGATGAGCGCAGCCAAACGTGCGAGCCACGGGGCGGAGATCGGGCTCACGAGAGGGACCGCGACGCGCTGACCGAGCGGCACGCCAACACCCTACCGACCCCAGGCAGGACTCATCGGCCGGAGCGCCATGGCCTACGCGCTCCGGCCACCCGGACGACCGGGCATCCTTGGATCTGTGACGCACGGCCGCCCGCTGTCGGTACGGCTGGTGGCAAGCCTGCTCGCCGCCGCGCTCCTGTCGTGCGTGCTCACGTTCACGGGCGCCGCCCTGGCGGCGCCACCACCCGCGGACCCCCTGGTGGCGCAGCAGGGGCACCTGCCGCAGGTGCGCGCGTTCGAGGCGTGGGACGTCAACCAAGGCGGCGACGTGGTGGTTGCGGTGCTCGACACAGGCGCCGACCTCACGCACCCGGACCTCATGGAGCGCCTGGTCGAGGGGATCGACCTGGTGGAGCCCGGGACGCCGCCGGAGGACCCGCAGGGGCACGGGACGCTGGTCGCGGGGATCATCGCGGCGGTGCCGGGCAACGCGCGGGGTGTCACCGGGGTCGCGCCGCAGGCCCGCGTGATGCCGATCCGAGTGCTCGACGACCAGGGACGCGGCACGTCGGACGTGGTGGCCGAGGGGATCCGCTACGCCGCCAGCCACGGCGCACGGGTCATCAACCTGAGCCTCACCGAGGTCCCCGGCCCGCAGGCACTGGCACTGGGGATCCTGCGCGACGACGAGGTCGAGCGCGAGATCGAGGCCGCCGTGGCTGCCGGCATCGTGGTCGTCGGCGCTGCGGGCAACGCCGGCGGCGAGGAGGTGCCCTACGCCGAGGACAGCCCGGTGATCGTGGTGGGTGCCGTCGATGGGGCCGACCAGCGCTGGCCGGAGTCCAACGCCGACCCGCGCACCCTGTTCGCGCCGGGCGTCGAGATCCTGTCCACGTGGCACCAGGCGCGCTACGCCAAGGCCGATGGCACCTCGTTCGCCACGCCGATCGTCGCGGCCGGGGTGGCGATGCTGCTGGCGGCCGGCCAGGACCCGCTCACGACGCGCGACCACCTGGCGCGGACCGCGGTGCAGATCGGCGTCGGCCTCGGCCGCGTCGACCTGGCGGCGGCGCTGACGACGGTCGCGCCCCCGCCGGGTGCGACCGGGGCGACGGGCGCCACCGGCCCGGCCGCCCCGCCGCCTCCGCCCGCTCCGACACCCCCACCACCGCCGCCGCAGGGCCCGACGCCACCCACCCCCACCAGCCCGGACGTGATCGCCACCGTCACCCCCGACCTCGGCGTCAAGCCAGCCACGCCGCCGCCCACCACGCCGCCGGCGATTGCGACGATGCCCGAGGAGCCCGTCCCGCTCGTCGACCCCGCGGGCGCCGTGGTCGTCAGCGAGCCCGCCGTCACCCCCACCGGCTCCACCGGTCCGACCGCGCCGACAGGCCCGTCCGGCCCCTCGGGGTCGACAGGAGGCACAGGCCCCACGGGTCCTGGTCTCGCGGTCACCAGCGCCGATGCGCGCGGTCCGATGGCACTGGCGAGCGCGCTGATCCTCGCCGACCTGCTGGGGCTGGCCTGGTTCCGGCGGCGCCGCGACCGCGTCACATCCTGACTCGGGGGCCTCAGACCGCCTCGACCTGCGGGTACCGGGGGCGCCACATCGCCTCGTGCACGCGCTGGATGGGTTCGTCGACCGGGCGTTGCGCGACCCCGTCGCTCTGCGCGGCGTACGCGACCGCCACGCCCACGGCGGCGGACACCACGCGCAGCTTCTCGACCGGCGGGAGCAGGGCCGCCCCCGGCGCGCGTGCGTCCGACAGCCCTGCGACGGCGTGGGCCGCAGCGACCAGCATGCCGTCGGTGACCCGCGAGGCCCGCGCGATCTTCACGCCCAGCCCCAGCCCCGGGAACACGAACGCGTTGTTGCACTGCGCGATCTCGTAGGAGAGCTCGCCGTGCTCGACCGGGTCGAATGGGCTGCCGGTCGCGACCAGCGCACGTCCGTCGGTCCACGCCAGCAGGTCGGCGGGCACGGCCTCGGCCTTCTCGGTCGGGTTGGACAGCGGCAGGATCACCGGCCGCTCCACGTGGGCGGCCATCGACGCCACCACGGCCTCGGTGAACGCGCCGCCGACCGTCGAGGTCCCGACCAGGATCGTCGGGTGGACGTGGGCCACCACCTCGGCCAGCCCTGGCGCGCCGCCGGACCATCCCACGACCTCCGCCGCCGGCCGCGCGTACGGGACCTGGAAGTCGCGCAGATCCGTCATCGCGTCGGTCAGCAGGCCGTTGCGGTCCACGGCCCAGAACTTGGCGGTCGCCTGGTCCCGGGGCAGACCGTCGCGCACCATCGCGTCGCGCACCATGTCGGCGACGCCCAGGCCCGCGGTGCCCGCCCCCAGGATCACCACCCGCTGGTCGCGCAGGCGCCCGCCCGCCGTCTGGACCGCGGCGATGATCGCGGCCAGCACCACCGCGGCGGTGCCCTGCAGGTCGTCGTTGAACGTGCAGTGGGTGTCGCGGTAGCGGTCCAGCAGGCGCCGGGCGTTGCTGATGCCGAAGTCCTCCCAGTGCAGCAGCGCGTGGGGGAAGCGCTTGGCCGCAGCGTCGACGAAGGCGTCCAGCAGCGCGTCGTAGCGCTCGTCGCGGACGCGGGCGTGGCGGTTGCCGAGGTAGAGCTCGTCGTCGAGCAGCTCGAGGTTGTCGGTCCCCACGTCCAGGACCACGGGGAGCGTGCGGCGCGGGTGGATGCCCCCGGCCGCGGTGTAGACCGACAGCTTGCCGATGGAGATCTGGACGCCCCCGACACCCCAGTCGCCGATGCCCAGGATGCGCTCGCCGTCGGTGGCCACGATCAGGTCGACCTCGTCGGGTCCCATCCCGACGTTGTCGAACGCGGTGTCGACATCCTCGGGGTGGTCCACCGAGAGGTAGAGGCCGCGGGGTCGCCGGTAGTCGTGGCTGAAGCGCTGGATCGCCCGTCCGATGGTGGGCGTGTAGACGATCGGCAGCATCTCGGCGATGTGGTCGGCCAGCAGCCGGTAGAACAGCACCTCGTTGCGGTCGCGCAGCGTCGTCAGGTAGACGTAGCGGAACAGGTCGTCGGGCTGGCGGGCGTACTGCTCGTAGACGCGACGCAGCTGGCCGTCGATGGTGGTCACGGCGGTGGGCAGCAGGCCGGTCAACCCCAGAGCCTCGCGCTCCGCCGCCGTGAACGCGGTGCCGCGGTTGAGGGTCGGGATCGCCAGCACTGCGCTGCCACGCACGCGGACCCGCGCGACCACGCCGTCGGGCGTGTGAAGTAGCTCGTAGGGCGCCGGATCCATTGGCTCATCATCCCCTCAGAACGTGCCCTGGAGACTGCAGCGTCGGGGCAGGACTCCCGCGGCGGCGGCCGTCGGCATAGTCTGCGCCCCGCCCCGGCTGGAGGAGCACGCCATGCGCACCGACCCCGACCCCCAGGAGACGCAGGAGTGGCTGGACGCCCTCGACTCCGTGCTGGAGTTCGAGGGGCCTGGCCGTGCCGAGCAGCTGCTGGACGCGCTGCTGCGCGAGGGGCGCCGCCGCGGCGCGCCGGTGCCCTACTCGACGGCCACGCCCTACCTCAACACGATCAGCCCCGACGAGGAGATCCCCCACCCCGGCGACCGCGCCGTCGAGCACCGCATCCGCTCGCTGATCCGCTGGAACGCGATGGCGCTGATCCTGCGCGCGAACAAGGAGTCGTCGGAGCTGGGCGGCCACATCGCCTCGTTCCAGTCGGCCGCGACGCTCTACGACACCGGCTTCATGCACTTCTGGCACGGCGCCGGCGAGGACCACGGCGGCGACCTGCTCTACATCCAGGGCCACTCCTCGCCGGGGATCTACGCGCGCGCGTTCCTCGAGGGCCGCCTCACCGAGGAGCAGCTGCTGCGCTTCCGCCGGGAGGTCGGCGGCGGCGGGCTGTCGTCCTACCCGCACCCGTGGCTGATGCCCGACTTCTGGCAGTTCCCGACCGTCTCGATGGGCCTGGGGCCGCTGATGGCGATCTACCAGGCGCGCTTCCTGAAGTACCTGGAGGCGCGGGGCTTCGCGACGACCTCCAACCGCCACGTGTGGGCGTTCCTGGGCGACGGCGAGACCGACGAGCCGGAGTCGCTCGGCGCGATCGGGATGGCCGCGCGGGAGAAGCTCGACAACCTCATCTTCGTCGTGAACTGCAACCTGCAGCGCCTCGACGGTCCGGTGCGCGGCAACGGCAAGATCATCCAGGAGCTGGAGGGCATCTTCGGCGGCGCCGGCTGGAACGTGATCAAGGTCATCTGGGGGGTCGGCTGGGACCCGCTGATCGCGCGCGATCACACCGGACTGCTGCTGGCGCGCATGGAGGAGTGCGTCGACGGCGAGTACCAGGACTTCAAGTCCAAGGACGGCGCCTACGTGCGCGAGCACTTCTTCGGCAAGTACCCGGAGCTGCTCGAGCTCGTCAAGGACATGACCGACGACGAGATCTGGGCGCTCAACCGCGGCGGCCACGACCCGGTGAAGGTCTACAACGCGTTCGCGCAGGCGGTCGCGACCACCGACCGCCCCACCGTGATCCTGGCCAAGACCATCAAGGGCTACGGGATGGGGGAGGCCGGCGAGGGCCAGAACATCACCCATCAGCAGAAGAAGGTGGGGCTGGAGTCGCTCAAGGCGTTCCGCGACCGGTTCCAGATCCCGGTCTCCGACACCGAGATCGCCGAGGTGCCGTTCCTGCGCCTGGCGGAGGGGTCGCCCGAGGCTGCCTACCTCAAGGAACGGCGCGCCGTGCTGGGCGGGTCGCTACCCATGCGGCGGCAGCGGTCGCAGGCCCTGGAGATCCCGCCGCTCTCGGCGTTCGAGGCGCAGCTCAAACCCACGGCCGGCCGTGAGATCTCCACGACGATGGCGTTCGTGCGCATCCTCACGACGCTGCTGCGCGACAAGCAGATCGGGCGGCGCGTGGTGCCGATCGTGCCCGACGAATCGCGCACGTTCGGTATGGAGGGGCTGTTCCGGCAGCTCGGCATCTTCAGCCAGGTCGGGCAGCTGTACCGGCCCGAGGACGCCAACCAGCTCATGTACTACCGCGAGGACCCCAGCGGCCAGATGCTGCAGGAGGGCATCAACGAGGCGGGGGCGATGTCGTCGTGGATCGCGGCCGCAACGTCGTACTCCACCAACGACGCACCGATGATCCCCTTCTACATCTACTACTCGATGTTCGGGTTCCAGCGCGTCGGCGACCTGGCATGGGCTGCCGGCGACATGCGCGCCCGGGGTTTTCTGATCGGCGGCACGTCGGGACGCACGACGCTCAACGGCGAAGGTTTGCAGCACGAGGACGGGCATTCGCACCTGTTCTCCGCCGGCATCCCCAACTGCATCAGCTACGACCCCACGTTCGCGCACGAGCTCGCGGTGATCGTGCACGACGGCCTGCGGCGGATGCACGCCGAGCAGGAGGACATCTTCTACTACCTCACGGTGATGAACGAGAACTACGAGCACCCCGGGCTCACCGAAGGCACCGAGGAGGGGATCCTGCGCGGCCTGTACCTCCTGCGCCCCGGCGAGGGCACGGGTCCGCGCGTGCAGCTCATGGGCAGCGGCACGATCCTGCGCGAGGTGCTCGCGGCCGCGGACCTGCTCGCAGCCGACTTTGGCGTGGCCGCCGACGTGTGGAGCGCGACCTCGTTCACCGAGCTGGGACGCGATGGGCGGGCCGTGGAGCGCTGGAACCTCCTGCACCCCGAGGAGGCGCCGCGCGAGGCCTACGTGGCAGGGCAGCTGGCCAGCCATCCCGGCCCGGTCGTTGCGTCCACCGACTACATCCGCGCGTTCGCCGAGCAGATCCGGCCCTACCTGCCGCGCCGCTACACCGTGCTGGGCACCGACGGCTACGGCCGCTCCGACTACCGCCGCAACCTGCGCAGCTTCTTCGAGGTGGACCGGCGCTGGGTGGCGCTGGCCGCGCTGCAGGCCCTCGCACAGGAGGGCGCGATTCCCGCGTCAACGGTCAGCGAGGCGATGACGCGCTACGAGATCGACCCCGAGAAGGCCGACCCGGTCCGGGTCTGAGGGACGGGAGAGCCACCATGGCAGCGACCGAGGTCAAGGTCCCCGACATCGGCGACTTCAGCGACGTGCCGGTCATCGAGGTCTTCGTCAAGGCCGGCGACATGGTCGGCCTGGAGGACCCGGTGGTCTCGCTGGAGTCCGACAAGGCCACGATGGACGTGCCCTCCTCCGCGGCGGGGCGCGTCGCGCAGGTGCTCATCAACGTCGGCGACACCGTGAGCGAGGGCACCACCCTGCTCCTGGTCGAGACCGACGGCGCCGCCCCGGACACCGCGCCGGCAGCGGCCCAGGACGCCGCGCTCATGGAGCAGCAGGAGCCGCCGCCGGAGAAGGTCGAGCAGGTCAAGGCCGCGGCCGAGGCCTCCGCGGCCGCTGTCGCACCGGAAGCGCCCTCCGCCGGCACGTCGCCGTGGACCGCCTTCGGCGACGACGGGCCGGCTGCGGCGCACGCCGGCCCTTCGGTGCGCCGGCTGGCGCGCGAGCTCGAGGTCGACCTCGCGACGATCACGGGCAGCGGGCCCAAGGGCCGCATCACCAAGGAGGACCTGCTCGCGTCACTGCGTGGCGGTGCCGGAGCCGCGGCCGCCGCGGCACCCGCCGGCGGCGCGGGCATCCCCCCGATCCCGGCGGTCGACTTCTCCAAGTTCGGCGAGACCGAGACCGTCCCGCTGTCGCGCATCCGCAAGATCTCAGGCCCATCGCTGCACCGCGCCTGGCTCAACATCCCGCACGTCACGAACCACGACGAGGCGGACGTCACCGAGCTGGAGGCGTACCGCAAGGAACTCGACGCCGCAGCGAAGGCCGAGGGCTACCGCGTCACGCTGCTGTCGTTCCTGTTGCGGGCGTGCGCCGCGACGCTGCGCACGTTCCCCGAGTTCAACAGCAGCCTGGCCCCCGAGGGCGGCGCGATCATCCTCAAGAAGTACCTGAACATCGGGGTCGCGGTGGACACACCCGACGGCCTGATCGTGCCGGTGATCCGCGACGTGGAGTCCAAGGGCATCACGGCGCTCTCGCACGAGCTGGGCACGCTCTCGGCCAAGGCCCGCGACGGCAAGCTCACGCCCACCGACATCAGCGGCGGCTGCTTCACGATCTCCAGCCTCGGCGGCATCGGCGGCACCGGCTTCACGCCGATCATCAATCCCCCGGAGGTCGCGATCCTGGGGGTCGTGCGCTCGAAGATGACGCCGGTGTGGGACGGCGCGGCGTTCCAGCCGCGCCTCATGCTGCCGCTGTCGCTGTCGTGGGACCACCGCGTGGTCGACGGCGCCGGCGCGGCGCGCTTCCTGCGCCACCTGATCACCGTGCTCGAAGACATCCGCCGCCTGGTGCTCTAGCTCGGAGCGAAGCGATGCCCACCGAGGTCCGCGTCCCCGACATCGGGGACTTCTCCGACGTGCCGATCATCGAGGTGCTGGTCGCGCCCGGCGACGTCGTCACGGCCGAGCAGCCGATCGTCACGCTCGAGTCCGACAAGGCCACGATGGACGTGCCGGCCCCGTCCGCGGGGACCGTGGCCGAGGTGCGCGTGGCGGTGGGCGACACCGTCAGCGAAGGCGACGTGCTGATCCTGCTGGAGGGTGGGGCGACCGCCGCGGAGGTGCCGGCCACCACGGCCGCACAGCCCGCGGCGGCCGCCGCCCCCACCAGCTCCGGGGAAGGCGACGTGCACGCCGAGGTTCTGGTCCTGGGCGCGGGACCCGGCGGCTACAGCGCCGCGTTCCGCGCCGCGGACCTGGGCAAGCAGACCGTCATCGTCGAGCGCTGGCCGATGCTCGGAGGCGTCTGCCTCAACGTCGGCTGCATCCCCTCCAAGGCGCTGCTGCACGCGGCCAAGGTGATTGCCGAGACCCGCGAGATGGCAGGTCACGGCCTGACGTTCGGCGACCCCACGATCGACCTCGACGCGCTGCGCGCGTGGAAGGACGGCGTGGTCGGGCGGCTGGTCGGGGGCCTCTCGGGTCTGGCCAAGCAGCGCAAGGTGACGGTCGTCCACGGCGTCGGCACGTTCGCGTCGCCGCACCTGCTGGAGGTCCGCGCCGAGGACGGCTCCGTCAGCACGGTCAGCTTCGACCAGGCGATCATCGCCTGCGGGTCGGAGCCCGTGAAGCTCCCGTTCATCCCGCACGACGACCCGCGCGTGATCGACTCGACCGGCGCGCTGGAGCTCGCCGACGTGCCGGAGCGCCTGCTGGTGATCGGCGGCGGGATCATCGGCCTGGAGATGGCGACCGTGTACGCCGAGCTGGGGTCACGGATCTCGGTGGTCGAGCTCCTCGAGCAGATCATCCCGGGCTCCGACCCCGACCTCGTACGGCCGCTGCACAAGCGCATCAGCGCGCGCTACGAGTCGATCCGCCTCAAGACCAAGGTCACCGCGGTCGCGGCGCACGACGACGGCCTGCACGTCACGATCGAGGGGGCCGACGGCAGCGTCGAGGAGGTCTACGACCGCGTGCTGGTGTCCGTCGGCCGCGTCCCCAACGGCCGGCAGATCGCGGCGGAGCAGGCCGGCGTGACCGTCGACGAGCGCGGCTTCATCCCCGTCGACGTGCAGCAGCGCACGAACGTCGCGCACATCTTCGCGATCGGCGACGTCGTCGGGAACCCGATGCTGGCCCACAAGGCCGTCCACGAGGGCCACGTCGCCGCCGAGGTCGCTGCCGGTCAGAAGTCCGCCTTCGACGCCCGTGTGATCCCCTCGGTCGCCTACACCGACCCCGAGGTCGCCTGGGTCGGCAAGACCGAGACCGAGCTCAAGGCAGAGGGCGTGAAGTACGGCAAGGGCACCTTCCCCTGGGCCGCCAGCGGCCGCTCCCTGTCGCTCGGCCGCGACGAGGGCATGACCAAGCTGCTGTTCGACGAGGCCACCGACCGCCTCATCGGCGCCGCGATCGTGGGCCCCTCCGCCGGCGACCTCATCAGTGAGGCCGCCCTCGCGATCGAGATGGGCGCCGACGCCGCCGACATCGCCCTGACCGTCCACCCCCACCCCACCCTGTCGGAGACCGTCGCCTTCTCCGCCGAGGCCTTCGAAGGCACGATCACCGACCTCTACCTGCCCAAGAAGCGCAAGCCCTGAGATGCGACGCGGAACGTGTGTGAAGTGCGGGGCGGCCACCGTCCGGGCGGCCCCGAACGGTGTCCAGCTCGGTGAGCATGTGCAGGCCGTGGTGCGGCCCGACCTCGCGCCGGGATTCCGCGGCTTCGTCCGCAGCCACGCCACCGACGCCTGGACCTACGCCTGTACGACCTGCGGCTACTTCGAGCACTACCTCCTCGACCCGCAGGCGCTGGCGTTCGTCGCCCACAGCTGGCGGCCTGTCCCCGTCTCCGGCTAGCGCTGCAACCCGCCGCTCGGCTAGCCGGAGAAGGCCTCGGCCCAGGTCACGGGGCCGACGATGCCGTCGGCGAGGATGCCCTGGTCGCGCTGGAACTCGCGGGTGCGCTCGTCGGACTGGGGTCCGAAGATGCCGTCGACGCCGATCGTGTAGCCGAGCTCACGGAGGCGGGACTGCCAGGTGCGGATCTCGTCGCCGCGCATCGGCGGCTCCTCGAGGCGCAGGGGGCGGCCGCCGTAAGCGGTGCCGTCGCCGCCGGGCGTCGCGGTCGAGTCGCCGCTGTCGAGGGCCTTCGCCATCGCGTCGCGGGTCGCCGGGCCGACCACGCCGTCCGCCACGAGGCCGCGGGCGTCCTGAAACGCCACGGTCGCGGCGTGGGTGGCGGGGCCGAAGGCGCCGTCGGTGGCGAGGCCCGCGTCGGTGGCGGTGTTGAGGTCGGCCTGCCACTGCGCCACGGCGGGACCGCGGTCACCCAGCCGCAGGTTGGACGACCCGGTCAGCGCCGCGCCGCCCGGGACGTCGCCCTGGGCACGCGCCGCGACCAGGCTGGGATAGGGGTTGCGGCGGTCGGGCTGCCACGGCGTCGCGGCGATCGCCGGGTCGTCGAGGTCGGGATCGTCCATCTGGAAGTGCAGGTGGGGCGGCGTGTCCTCGCCGTTCCCGGAGTCGCCCATGTAGCCGATGAGCTGGCCGCGCGTGACGTTCACCCCGGAAGCGATGCCCGCCGCGTAGGCCCCCGCCGCGCCGCCCTGACCGTCATCGGTTCCCGATGAGTCGTTGTTGAGGTGCACGTAGGAGTAGCGGATCCCGTCGTCCGCGCAGATCGTGAGCATGTAGCCGTAGGGCGGCATCGGCTCGCCGATCCCGGGCGCCCAGCACACGGTCCCGCCGACCGCCGCGTGGATCCGCTGCCCCTTGACGCCGTAGAGGTCCGTCGCCTGGTGCCTGCGCACGCCGCCACCACGCGGGTCGTCGTAGCTCTCGCGATACGTGACCGAGCCCGCGACCGGGAAGGTGAGGTCCACGACGGCGTTGCGGTCACCCTGGGCCGCACCGGCGGGCAGCGCCGCCAAGACCGCGGTGAGGGCCAGCACCGCGGCCGCCAGCGCCCCCGTGAGCGCTTTCATCGCTGCGACGGTACGAGAGCCCCTGCGCGGAACCGCGCAGGTTGCGCAGCGTCACCCGACCACGACGAGCTGGTCGCGGTGGATGACCGGGCGGTGCGGGGTGCCGTCGGAGTGCTTCGAGGGCTGGCCGCGGCGGGCGAGGACCTCGATGCGGTCGAAGGCGACGAGGCCTCGGGCGACGACCAGTCCGTCGGGATCGACGACCTCGACGGCGTCGCCGGGCCTGAACTCGCCCTCGGCGTCGGTGACGCCGGCGGCCAGCAGCGAGGAGCCGCGGTCGCGCAGCGCGTGGGCGGCGCCGCCGTCGACGTGGACGACGCCGCGTGGCCAGCGGGCGAAGGCGATCCACAGCTTGCGCGCATCGGGGCGACGGTCTGCGGGGGTGAACCAGGTGCCGACGTCCTCGCCGTTCACCACCTGCGGCAGCACGTCGCGGCGGCGGCCGTGGGCGATCACGGCGTGCGCCGCGCTGAAGGTCGCGATGCGCGCCGCGTCCAGCTTGGAGAGCATGCCGCCGCTGCCGAGCCCGCTGGCGCCCCCGACCGTCCGGCGGTCATAGGCGGCGACGTCGTCCACGCGCGGGACCACCGCGCCACCGCCGTCGGCGGGCGCGCGCTCCAGCAGGCCCTCGACGTCGGAGAGCAGCACGAGGAGCTGCGCGGAGAGCATGCTCGCGACGAGGGCGGCGAGGCGGTCGTTGTCGCCGAAGCGCAGCTGCTCGGTGGCGACCGTGTCGTTCTCGTTGACGATCGGGACCGCGCCGAAGGACAGCAGCTCGAGCAGCGTGTGGCGGGCATTGAGGTAGCGCTGCCGGTCGACGAGGTCCTCGGGGGTCAGCAGCACCTGCCCGCCTGCCAGGCCGTGGCTGGCGAAGGCCTCCTGGTAGGTGTGGATCAGCACGCCCTGGCCCACGCTGGCGGCGGCCTGCAGCCGCGTGAGCGAGGTGGGGCGCCGCTTGAGGCCCAACGGCCCGAGGCCGGCCGCCACGGCGCCGCTCGTGACGAGCACGACCTGGGTGCCCGCCTCGCGGACCTCGACGATCTGGTCAACCAGCCGCCGGGTGTAGGGCACGTCGTGGAAGCCGTCCTTGCGCCGCAGCGTCGAGGAACCGACCTTGACGACCGCGAGCAGCGGCCGCGGGAAGCGGGCCGTCATGGCAGGTCCTCGCCTTCCTCGGGTTCGGCAGCCACGCCCTCAGGCTGGAAGTCGAAGACCGAGCCCGCGATCTCGACCTCGTCGCGGGGCTGCGCACCGGCGCGCAGCAGCGCCGCCTCGACACCGGCGCGCTGCAGGCGCCCCTGGAGATAGGCGACGGCCTCGGGGTTGTCCAGGTCGAGCATCACGACCCAGCGCTCGACGCGCTCACCGGTGACGCGCCAGCCACCGGGCACACGGCTCACGGCGAAGTCGGGACCCGTGGCGCGCCCGGCCGGCCTCAGGACGATCCGGCCACCGTCGTCGTCGGCGGGTTCGGCCGCGCGCGCGGCCCGCACCCGGCGCACGAGCTCGGCCAGCCGCCGCGCGAGCCGCGGGACGCCGGCGCCGGTCACCGCGCTTCCGGCAATCGCCTCCCACCCGCGCGAGGCCAGCTCCTCGCGGGCCAGCTCGGCCACGTCGGGGTCGGCGTCGGCCTTGTTGACGAAGACCACGGCGGGGCGATCCAGGAGGTCGGCCTGGTAGGCCTGCAGCTCGGCCAGCACGACTTCGAGGTCGGCCAGCGGGTCGCGGCGCTCCCAGGTCGCCGCGTCAAGGACGTGCACCAGCACCCCGGCGCGCTCGACGTGGCGCAGGAACGCGTGGCCCAGCCCGCGGCCCTCCGCCGCGCCCTCGATCAGGCCGGGCACGTCCGCGACCACGAAGTCGGTCTCGTCGGCGACGACCACACCGAGGTTCGGCGTCAGCGTCGTGAACGGGTAGTCGGCGATCTTCGGGCGGGCCGCGGACAGCTTCGCGATCAGCGAGGACTTGCCGGCGTTCGGGAAGCCCACGAGCGCGACGTCGGCCATGAGCTTGAGCTCGAGGACCACCCAGCGCTCCTGGCCGGGCTCGCCGACCTCGTGGAAGCGGGGAGCGCGCCGGCGTGAGGTGCGGAACGCCGCGTTGCCGCGTCCGCCCCGGCCGCCGCGCCCGACCACGGCGCTCGCGCCGGGCTGGTCGAGGTCGGCGAGGACCTCCCCGCCGGCGTCGCGCACCACGGTGCCCACGGGCACGAGCAACGTGGTGTCCGCCCCCTCGCCGCCCTTGCGCAGGTCGCCCTCGCCGTGACGACCGTCGGCCGCGCGGCGGTGCGGACGGTGGTGGTACTCCACGAGCGTCGCGACCCCGGGCGCGGCGACCACCACGACGTCACCTCCCCGGCCGCCGTCACCACCGTCAGGTGGCCCCTGCGGCTCGTAGGGCTGCCGCAGGAACGAGGTCACGCCATTGCCGCCGCGCCCGCCGCGGACGTGCACCTTGACCTCGTCGACGAACGCCACGCTTCGAAGGCTACGTGCGCGTATCCGCCGCGACGTGGGTAGGGTGCCGGGCATGACCGACGTACTGAAGGACGAGGAGATCACCACCACGTTCGCCGGCGTGCCGACACGGGCGCAGGACCAGGACGCAGACGGCACCGATGGTGATCGACGGCGACGCGGACGGCACCGACGGCGACGGCGCCGGCGGCGACGGGTCCGACGGCGACGCCGACGGCACCGACGGCGACGAGCGACGACGGACGGCACCGACGGCGACGGCGACGCCACCGACTGACACCGCCGGTGACGGCCCTCGCGCGCTGCGTCGGGGACGTTGAGGGGTTTCTCGCCGAGCACTGGACGCGTGGCCCCCACCTGCGGACACAGGCGGACACCGGTGGGTTCGCCGACCTGCTGGCACTCGACGACGTCGACCAGATCGTCACGTCGACCGGCCTGCGGGCTCCTGGCATGCGACTGGTGCAGGCCGGCAAGCCCGTCGACCCCCGGGCCTACACGCGTACGGCCACGCTCGGCTCGCGCACGGTCCACGACCTCGTCGACGCCGGCCGGGTCCTGGATCTGCACCACCGCGGCGCGACGATCGTCCTGCAGGGCCTGCAGCGATCGTGGGCACCGCTGCGCGCGTTCTGCCGTGATCTGGAGATCACGCTCACCCACCGCGTGCAGGCCAACGCCTACCTGACGCCGCCCGGCGCGCAGGGGCTGCGCGTGCACCACGACACCCACGACGTGTTCGCGCTGCAGACGCACGGGCGCAAGCACTGGGTGGTCTACGCGCCGCACGTGGACACACCGCTGCCCGGCCAGGGCTGGTCGGCCGACGCCGCGCAGACCGAGCCCGTCCTCGACCTGACGATGACGCCGGGGGACGCGCTCTACGTGCCCCGCGGCGCACCGCACGCCGCCGCGACGGTCGACGAGCCGTCGTTGCACATCACGATCGGCATCATCGCCACCACGTGGCACGACCTCCTGCGCCGCCTGCTGGAGCGCGCGGCCCAGGAACCGGCCTTCCGCGCCGCCCTCCCCGCAGGCTGGGCGTCAGCACCGGCCGACGCGGTGCCCGTGGCCAAGGAGGCGCTGCTCAGGCTGGCCGGGTTCGTCACCGAGCAGGACCCCGAGGACCTCCTCGCCGGAGCGGCCGACGCGTTCTGGTCCGCGCGCCTCCCCGCGCTGCGCGGGCAGCTCCAGCAGCTCGGCGCGCTCGACGCCATCACCGACGACACCCTGGTCGCGCCGCGGGCGGCCTCCTCGGCGCGGCTCGCCCGGGTGGGGGATGACGCCAGGCTGCGCCTCGGTGACCGCACCGTCACGCTGCCCGCCTGGGTCGAGCCGGCCGTGGCCCGGCTCCTCGCCGGCGAGGTGCGCGTCGGCGACCTCGACGACGTGATCGAGGATGCCCCCAGCCGGCTCGTGCTCGTGCGCCGCCTCGTGCGCGAGGGCGCGCTGGTCGCACGCTGATCGACGACCGTCTCTGCTCCGACGCGTCCCTGGACAGGGCCGAGCCGTTGCGCGCGACCGCGTCGGGCGTGCGCCGCTGGATCCTCGTCGAGGTGCCGGGGTCCTGGGGCCGCGATGCCCTCCCCGAGAGCCGCCTGGGGCCCGAGCTCGGGCACCGGTTCCTGGCGCTGGGCCGCAGGCTGGGAGCGCGGGTGCTCACGATCCGCCGCCACCGCTACGAGCCCAGCCCCGACGTGCGGGTTTTCGTCGCGAGCACGGCGACGCGGGCCGCTTTCGTCGAGGAGCTCGTGCTCGACACCGCCGCTGATCTCTTCGACCGCGACCTCGGAGCCCTGCGCGAGGACCGGCGCGTCGGCGGCAAGCCCGTCGGCCACCCCCTCTACCTCGTGTGCACCAACGGCCGCCACGACCGCTGCTGCTCCGTGCGCGGCGGGCCGCTCGCGCGGGTGCTCAGCACCGCCCGCCCGAACGAGACCTGGGAGTGCTCGCACATCGGCGGTGACCGCTTCGCGGGCAACGTCGTCGCCCTGCCCTCCGGGGTGTACCTCGGCAGGGTCGGCGAACGCGACGCGGTGCGCGTGGTCGAGGCGCTCGAGTCGGGGAGGCTGCCGCTCGAGCACTACCGCGGCCGCGCCGGGCTGCCCTTCCCGGTCCAGGCTGCCGAGCAGGCCCTGCGGGAGCGCGAGGGCGTCGACGGCGTTCACGCCGTGACCATCCTCGGGTGGGAGCGCACCGCGCCCGGCCGCCACGTCGTCCGCCTGCGCATCAGCGGGGGCCGCACCTACACCGCCGAGGTCGCCACCGAGCCCGGCCTCCCCGCCCTCCTGACCTGCACGGCCGCGGCCGAGACGTCGGCCCCGGTCCACCGGGTCGTCTCCCTTGTAGCCGGCCTGAACCCGTAGGCTGCGGCCGCGATGGAGCTGCCGCTGGCCATGCCCCTGGAGCCGATGCTGGCCAAGGGCGCCTACGACCTGCCGACCGGCGACGGCTGGTCGTTCGAGCCCAAGTGGGACGGCTTCCGCTGCATCGTGTTCCGCGACCGCGACGAGATCGAGCTGGCCTCGCGCGCGAGGCGGCCCTTCACGCGCTACTTCCCAGAGCTGCTGGACCCGCTGCGCGAGCAGCTCCCCGCCCGCTGCGTCGTGGACGGCGAGCTGGTGGTGACCAGCGACGAGGGTCTGGACTTCGACGCGCTGCAGCAGCGTATCCATCCCGCCGACTCGCGGGTGCGCATGCTCGCGGAGAAGACCCCGGCGCGGTTCGTGGCCTTCGACCTGCTGGCGCTCGACGACGCCGACCTCAGCGGGCAGCCGTTCGAGGAGCGCCGCGCTCGCCTCGACGAGGCGCTGTCCGGTGCCACCCCGCCGGTGCACTGCAGCCCGGTCACGCGCGACGTCGCGACCGCGCGCCGCTGGTTCGAGCGCTTCGAGGGCGCCGGGCTGGACGGCGTGGTCGCCAAGGGCCTGACCACCACCTACCAGCCGGGCAAGCGCGGCTGGGTCAAGGTCAAGCACCAGCGCACGGCCGACTGCGTGGTGGCGGGCTTCCGCTGGCACAAGGACGGCGCGGGCGTCGGGTCGCT
The DNA here is from genome assembly GCA_963829805.1 of Euzebyaceae bacterium. Lineage (GTDB taxonomy): Bacteria > Actinomycetota > Nitriliruptoria > Euzebyales > Egibacteraceae > CAWHJR01. Next base: position 2,419,505 of record CAWHJR010000002.1, on the reverse strand, counting down.
GTTGCTCGGCCTCTACGACGACGAGGCGACCTTGCACTCGATCGGCGTGGCGGCGGGGTTCTCGGCCGCCCTGCGCACGCAGCTGGTCGAGGAGCTGACCCCGCTGCGCGAGCGCGCCCTGGACGAGCACCCGTGGCGCGAATGGGCCCAGCTGGCCACCGTCGAGCACGACACCCGCATGCCGGGCGCGGTCAGCCGCTGGTCGGGGGGCCGCGACATGTCCTGGGAGCCCATCCGCCTCGAGCGCGTCGCCGAGGTCACCTTCAACCAGCTCACGAACGGCCGCCTGCGCCACCCGGCCAACTTCCTGCGCTGGCGCGACGACCGCGAGCCGCAGTCCTGCCGCTACGACCAGCTCGAGGTCGCCCCCGCCGAGGAGCTCAACGCCGTCTTCGGGGCGTAGCCTGGCTTCACCGACGGCGGAGGCCCCGAGTGATGCGTGGCGGACTGAGCGTGGCGATGGCGCTGGTGCTGATGGTGGCGACGGCCGTTCCGGCCTCGGCGGGCAGCGGCAGCCTGACCCTCGCGGCGCCGCCGACCGGCACCGTGGGGACCTCGATGGTCGCCGTGGCCACGCTCACGCTCTCGGACCCTGACCTGGAGGGCTCCCTGTCCATCAGCGTCCACGCGGGAGGCACCTGTGCCGCCCCCTCCACCTGGGTGCTGTCACAGCTGGTGACCGAGACTGGCCAGTACCCCTCCAGCCCGTTCACCCCGACGAGTGCCGGGACGTACTCGTGGCGCGCGTCGTACGTCGACGGCTTCACGGGGTTCGTCTTGTTCACAGGGTGCACGACGACCGTCGTGGCGGACGCCCCGCCTCCGCCGCCTCCGCCGCCTCCGCCGGGCCCCCCGCCACCTCCCCCTCCTCCACCTCCTCCCTCGGAAGCGACGCTGGTCGAGCTGGACGCGAGCAGCAACCTGCTCAGCGCGATCGCGTGGTCGCAGGCCACCAACCCCGATGCCGGGCGCATGGGTTTCGCTGGGGCCGCGCCGCTGGCGAGCACCGTGCTGCTCGGGCGGGACGACGTCTACGCCGACTCGCTGGCGTCGGGCGGTGCGCAGGGTGTCCTCGACGCTCCGCTCCTGCTGACCGCACCGGATGCGCTGGACCCGCGGGTGCTGGAGGAGCTGGAGCGGCTGGGTGCGCAGGAGGTCGTGCTGCTGGGCGGCCCGCAGGCGCTGGACGCCGCGATCGTCCGGGAGCTGGAGGACGCCGGCTACGGGACGCATCGCCTCGCCGGCGCCTCGCGCCTGGAGACCGCGACGGCGATCGCAGAGGACGTCGCGCCCAACGCGACCAGCGCCGTGCTGGCGCGCGCCTTCCCAGACCCGGCGTCGGACGACGCCACGCAGGGGTTCGCGGACGCGCTGGCCGGAGGCGCCCTCGCCGCCAGCCTCGGTGTGCCGCTGCTCCTGACCGAGACCGCGCAGCTGTCGGAGGCGACCGCCGACTATCTGGCGACCAGCGTCATCGAACAGGTGCTGGTCCTGGGTGGGCCGGCGGCGGTGTCGGACGCCGTGGTGGATGCGCTCGAGGATCTCGACGTCGCGGTGGACCGTCTCAGCGGCGCGACCCGCGCGGATACCGCGGTCGCGATCGCCACCGACGGCCTGGGCCTGCCGGACGCGGCCGCAGTCGACGCGGTCGCGCTGGTGGACGGCCAGGACGATGACGCCTGGGCCGACGCGTTCCCGGCGGCGTTGCTGGCCAGCCGCGTCGCGCTCGCGCTGCTGCTCACGACCGCCGGCGACCTGCCCGGGCCGACCGAGGGGTTCCTGACGCCCGCGCCGGTGACGCTGTACTGCGGCACCACCGTGTCGGCACAGGCTTGCGGCACCGCCTTCAACCTCCTCACCTAAAAGCGGCAAGCCCCGCTGATCACTGGCCGTCGAGGGCCTGCTCCACGTCGGCGAGGAGGTCCTCGACGTCCTCGATGCCCACCGAGAGGCGCACCAGGTCGGACGGGACCTCCAGCGGGGAGCCGCTGACCGAGGCGTGGGTCATGCGGCCGGGGTGCTCGACCAGCGACTCGACCCCGCCGAGCGACTCGCCGAGTGTGAAGACGCGGAAGCGGGCGCACGCCGCGAGCGCGGCCTCCTCCGACCCGAGGCGCAGCGACACCATGCCGCCGAAGTCGCGCATCTGCTGGGCCGCGACGGCGTGCCCCGGATGGGAGGGGAGGCCGGGCCAGCGCACCTCGCGCACGGCCGGGTGGCGCTCCAGCAGCGCGGCGACGGCCCGGGCGTTCGCGCAGTGGGCCTGCATGCGCACCGCCAGCGTCTTGAGGCCGCGCAGCACCAGCCAGGCGTCCCACGGGCCGGGCACCGCACCCATCGCGTTCTGCAGGAACGCCAGGCGCTGCGCCAGCTCGACGTCGTCGGTCAGCACCGCGCCGCCGACCACATCGGAGTGGCCTCCCAGGTACTTGGTGGTGGAGTGCACGACCACGTCGCAGCCCAGCGCCAGCGGCTGCTGCAGGTAGGGCGTCGCGAACGTGTTGTCGACCACGACCCGGCCGCCGCGGGCGTGCGCCAGCGCCGCCAGCCCGGTGAGGTCCACGATCGAGAGCAGCGGGTTCGTGGGGGTCTCGGCCCAGACCAGCACGGTCTCGTCGCGCCACGCCGCGGTGACCGCGTCCAGGTCGGTGAGGTCGACCGGGTCGAAGCGCAGCCCCCAGGCGGCGTGCACGTGCGCGAACTGCCGGTAGGTGCCGCCGTAGGCGTCGCCGGCCAGCAGCACGTGGTCGCCGGGGCGCAGCGTGCGCAGCAGCGCGTCCTGCGCCGCCGACCCGGAGGCGAACGCCAGCCCGTGCGCCGCCCCCTCCAGCGACGCCAGCGCCGCCTCCAGCGCGGTGCGCGTCGGGTTGCCGGTGCGCGCGTACTCGTAGCCCTTGTGCTCCCCGACCGCGTCCTGCGCGTACGTCGACGTCTGGTAGACGGGCACGGCGACCGCACCGGTCAATGGGTCGGGGTCCTGGCCCGCGTGGATGGCGCGGGTCGCGAAGCCCGTCTTGTCCCATTCGACACCGGCCACGGCTTCAGGCCCCCGGCGTCGTGAGGTGCGTGAGGATGTCGGCGCGGGTGAGCACGCCGACCGGCACGGGGCCCTCGCACACCAGGGCCGCGCCGGCCGACCCCGTGAGCACGGTCATCGCGGCGTCGACGGTGTCGCGGGCGTCCAGGACCGGCAGCGCTTCGTCCATCACGTCGCGCACGGGCGCGTCGAGGATCGTCGTGTCCTTGTAGACCCGGTCGAGCAGCCCGCGCTCGCGCACGCTGCCGACCACGTCGTGGCGGCTGGCGAGCGCCTCGCCGCTCACCACGGGGATCTGGCTGACGCCGAACTCGCCGAGGATCGCGATCGCCGCGCGGACCGACTCGTCGGGGTGGACGTGCACGATCGCCGGCAGCTCGCCGGCCTTGCGCGCCAGCACGTCACGCAGCCGCACCTGCGCCCCGCCGCGCAGGAACCCGTTGGCCGTCATCCAGTCGTCGGAGTAGACCTTGGACAGGTACCCGCGCCCGCTGTCGGGCAGCAGCACCACGACCACGGCATCGGGTGGCAGCTCGCGCGCCACCTCCAGGCCCGCGAACGCCGCGGACCCGCCGGAACCTCCCGAGAGGATCCCCTCGGTGCGGGTCAGCCGGCGCGCGGTGAGGAACGAGTCGCGGTCGCTGACGCGCACCCAGCGGTCCACGACCGAGGCGTCGAACGTGGCGGGGAGGAAGTCCTCGCCGATGCCCTCGACCAGGTACGGGTGCACCTCGTCGCCGGAGTACAGCGACCCCTCCGGGTCCGCGCCCACGATCAGCACGTCGGGATTGCGCTCCTTGAGGTAGCGCCCTGCGCCGGTGATCGTCCCGCCGGTCCCCACGCCGCAGACGAAGGCATCGATCCGGCCATCGGTCTGGCGCCACAGCTCCGGCCCGGTGGTGGCGTAGTGCGCGGCCGGGTTGGCCTGGTTGAAGTACTGGTTGGGCTGGAACGCGCCGGGCGTCTCGGCGGTGATGCGGTCGGCGGTGCGGTAGTAGCTGCGCGGGTCGTCGGGGTCGACCGCGGTCGGGCACACGATGACCTCGGCGCCGAAGGCGCGCAGGTAGTCGATCTTCTCGCGGCTCATCTTGTCGGGCATCACGAACACGCAGCGGTAGCCGCGCTGCACCGCCACCAGCGCCAGGCCCGCCCCGGTGTTGCCGCTGGTGGGCTCGACGATCGTGCCGCCCGGGGCGAGGAGGCCGGCCTGCTCGGCGGCCTCGACCATGGCCAGGGCGATGCGGTCCTTCACGCTGCCGCCCGGGTTGAGGTACTCGATCTTGCCCAGCAAGGTCGGCGGGACGGCGGCACTGAACCGCGGCATCGCCACCAGTGGTGTGTTGCCCACCAGGTCCAGCAGGCTCGCGGCGACCTCCATGCGGTTCACCGTACCTTGCTGGCGTGGAGATCCGTCCCGTGAAGCCCGAGGAGTACGACGCGGTCAGCACCGCCATCTTCCGCGCGTTCCTCAGCGACCCCGACGTCGCCGAAGCCGAGCGCGAGCGCGGCACGTTCGAGTTCGAGCGCTCGCTCGCGGTGTTCGACGACGGGCAGCCCGTCGCGACCCTGGGTGCCTACTCGCTGGGGCTCTCGGTGCCCGGCGGCGAGCTGGCGTGCGCGGGCACGACCTGGGTCTCCGTCCTGCAGACCCACCGGCGCCGCGGCCTGCTGCGCCGTCTCATGACCGGCCACCTCGAGGACGTCGCCGCGCGCGGCGAGCCGCTGGCCGCGCTCTGGGCCTCCGAGGCGCTGCTGTACCGCCGCTTCGGCTACGGGATGGCGTCCCAGCAGCAGCGCTTCGAGCTGGCGCTGCGCCCCGCGCCCGCGTTCGGCGCGCACGCACCCACGGCCGAGGGCCGCATCCGGGAGCTGCCGGTGAAGGGAGCCGCTGCGATGCTCGCGCCGATCTACGAGGCGGTGCGGGCGCAGCGGCCGGGGATGAGCTCCCGCACCTCGGCGTGGTGGGAAGCGAACACACTGCCCGATCCGACCGACCGCGGCGGGTTCGCGAGCAAGCGCGTCGCGGTGTTCGAGCGCGCGGACGCAGGGCCGACCGCCTACGCGCTGTACCGCACCAAGGAGCAGTGGGTCCGCGGCGGCATCCCCTCCGGCGAGATCGTCGTCACCGAGCTCATGGGCGCCGACCCCGCGTCGGAGGCCGCCGTCTGGCGCTACCTGCTGGACACCGACCTCGTCGGCAGCCTGGCCGCGCCGCACCGGCCGCCGGACGACCCGCTGCCGCTCGTGGTCGAGGACCCGCGCCGCGTCCAGCGCACGGAGGCCTTCGACGCGCTGTGGGTACGTGCGGTCGACCTGCCGGCCGCGCTCACCGGGCGCAGGTGGAGCGCGCCCGCGGACCTCGTGCTGCGCGTGCACGACCCCCTGCTGACAGCCAACGATGGCACATGGCGACTGCACGTCGACGCCGAGGGAGCGGCGACCTGCGAGCGCAGCAGCGCAGCGCCCGACCTGGAGCTGCCCACGGAGGCCGTCGGCGCGCTCTACCTCGGCGGCACGGGCGTGACCGCGCTGCACGCGGCCGGCCTGGTCGTCGAGCACCGGGCCGGGGCCGTTCGCGACCTCGACCGCGCGGCGCGATGGGCCCCGGGCCCGTGGTCGCCTGAGGTGTTCTAGACCGCTAGGTGATGGCCGCCGCGATCGCTTCGCGCACGGCCGGGGCGATGGCGGCGTCGCCGCCGTAGACGAAGGCGGTATCGATCGTCGCGGCGCGCGGCCGCAGGTAGGCGTCGACAGGCGCCGAGAGCGCCTGCTGCTCGGTCAGCAGCAGGACGCCGCCCAGCCGCGCGATGTGCGCGCCGCCGGTGAGGCCGTCCGGGAAGTTCACCGAGTTCGCGATGCCGACCTCTGGGCTCACGCCGTCGGTGTCGTGGTCCTGCGCGGCCAGGGCCGACAGCTGCGCGGGGTCGGCCACGTCGGCGACGTGGCGGGCGGCGGGATACGCCAGCGCCGCGGTGTCGCCGACGGTGACGACCCCGTCGGGCGGCGCGGCCGCGGCCAGGAACGCGTCGGTGGCGGGGTGCGGCTGCGAGCCCGCCGACAGCAGCAGCAGTCCCCCGTAGCGCGGCTGCGGCGCCAGGGCACCCGCGACGAGCCCCGGCTGGAACTGCGTCCCGTCGGCGATCAGCACCGAATCGATCACGTCGCCGCCGACCTCGTCGGCGATCGCCGCCGCGGTCTCGAAGCGCGTGGCGCCGGCCAGCCGCTGCGCGGTGTAGCCCAGTGCCGCGACGTCGGCCTCGACCTGTGAGCTGAGCGCGGCCTCGCCGCCCAGCAGGTACACGGTCGCCCCCGGTGGCAGGACCCGCTGCAGCTCCGCGGCCGTGTCCGGGTGCAGGCCGGCCGGAGCGGTGAGCAGGATCGGCCCGTTGCGGTACACGGCCAGCGGTGTGCCGGCCAGCGCGTCGGCGAAGTTGCCCTCCGTGGCCAGGACACCCACCGCCGCCGAGCCCGCGGTCGGGTAGCCGCTCTGGGCGACCGCGATCGCGGTCTGCACACGGCTGGCGCCGGCCAGGACCGTCACGGTCCCCGGGGACGGGTGAGGCTCGCCGCAGGTCACGCGCAGGCCGAGGTGCTGCAGCTCTCCCGCGCCGTTCGGGGCCGCGTCCGTGGCGATCAGGGCCCAGGCACCGTTGCCGGGCGCGCCGTCGAAGGCGGTCAGCGGGTGGTCAGGCCGGAAGGCCGCTCCGGTGCCGGGGTCCCAGGGCTCGAGCGCCCCGGTCGGGGTGATCGCGCTGGCCGGCGTGGTGGCCTCGTCGTCGAACGTCACGAACGCGCCCGTCGTGGCGCCGCGCGCGGGCGGCTGCCACAGCGCGAGGTCGATGCCCGCGTGCGACAGCACCAGCTGCAGCTGCGAGAACGCGGGGTGCTCGAACGCCACCTCGACATCCACGTCAGTCACGGCCTGGCAGCCGGTGACCGTGGCGACGAGCTGGCCGGTCCCGCCCTCGGGCACCGCGGCGACCCCCGGGGCGATGAACGGCGCCTCGTCGGCAGAGGTCAGCGGGCACGTGGCGAACAGCGCCCAGCTTTCGACCATGCCCGACCCGCCCGCCTCCTCGTCGTCGACCGTCAGCGTCCACGTCCCGCCGAGTGGCTGGCCGTTCAGCTTCGCGAGGGGCTGCACGGGTCGGAGCACCCCGGTGGCGGGGGTGCCGGCCGCCGCCGCGGCCTCGTCGGTGAAGAGCACCGACCCTCCGGAGGTGCCGCTGCCGGCCTGGTCGGACAGCAACAGCTCCGCGCCGCTGGGGTGCACCAGCCGGAACCGCAGCTGGCCGTTGTCCGGGTGCTCCCAGTTCACGACCACGTTGAGGTCGGTCAGTGCCTGGCAGCTCTGGTCGTCGATCAGCAACGACGCGGCCGACCGCCGGTCGTCCTGGATCGCAAACCCTGTCCCCTCGAAGGCGATCGGCCGCGCCCCGGCCGGTGCGGGGGGCCCCGCCACCGCCAGCGCGGCGAGCAACGCCAGTACCGCCAGGCCCCTGATCACGACCGCCCGCCTCACGCAGTGCAGTCTCGGGCCTCGCGAGGCGCCCCGCTAGTCGGAATGCACCTCGGCATACGTCCGCGGGCCCCTGTGGCGGAAGCTGACCGTGCCGTCGAGGAGGGCGAAGAGGGTGTCGTCGCCGCCGCGGCCGACGCCGGCGCCGGGGTGGATGCGGGTGCCGCGCTGGCGGACGATGATCGAGCCCGCGGTCACGACCTCCCCGCCGTAGCGCTTGACGCCCAGGCGCTTGGGGTTGGAGTCGCGGCCGTTGTTGGTGGACCCGCCGCCCTTCTTGTGCGCCATGTCCCTACTCCTCCCCGCTGTTGATTCCCGTGACCTTGATGCGCGTGAGGCGTTGCCGGTGCCCGGTCTTGCGCCGGTAGCGGGTTTTGTTGCGGTACATGAAGACCACGATCTTCGGGCCCTTCACCTGCTCGACGACCTCGGCCGTGACGCTTGCGGCGCCCAGGGCGTCCGCCGCCACGGTGATGCTGTCGCCGTCGACGAGCATGACGGGGGTGAGGGTGACGGTCCCGTCGTCGGTGGGCTCCAGCTTCTCGACGTCGAGGGTGTCGCCCACGGCGACGCGGTACTGCTTGCCGCCCGTGGCGATCACGGCGTACATCGGTGGTCCTCCAGGAAAGTCTCGTTGCGAGCGCGCGCAAAGGCCCGCAGTGGGGCCGGGATCCGCGAGTGTAACCACTTGCGCGCCGCGTCGCGACCGGCTGCAATGACGGCCAAGAGGGGTTTCGCCGCCGAAGGGGAACGACGATGTTCAAGTCTTCGCGCGCGCCACGCAGCGTGCGTTCCGCCATGCTCTCCGCGATCCTGGCCGCCCTCCTGGGCCTGACGACGCTGCTGGCCACACCGGCCGGTGCCCAGGAGGTTCCTCCGCCTGTGGCGCCGGAGCCCGATCCGGCCGCGCCGCCGTCCGACGAGGGCCTGGGCGAGTCCGACCTGGAGTTCATCGAGGAGGCCCAGGCCGCCGGCGAGGAGACGGTGACGCTGCTGATCGCGGCCGAACCCGACCAGCTGGCGTCGGCGGTGCAGCAGGTCGAGTCCCTCGGTGGCGAGGTCGAGGCAACCGACGCCGCGGTGGACTACCTCAAGGTCGAGATTCCGATCGAGCAGGCCGACGACGCGGCCCGGCTCAGCGCGGTCGCGGCGGTCGACGTCGACGGGATCATCCACCTCGACGACCCGCGCCCTGAGGCGGCGGAGAACCCGCAGCCGCAGCCGCCGCCGAGCGCGGCGACGCCGGCGATCAACCCGTACATGCCGATCGGCGACACGCAGGCCGCCCAGTTCGTCCAGGCGAACCCGACCTGGGACGGCCGCGGCACCGTGATCGCGGTGCTCGACTCCGGCATCGACCTGGACCACCCGGCGCTGCAGACCACGACCACACCAGGCGAGGACAAGATCGTCGACTGGTACAACGCCAACGCACCGAACTCCGGCGATGCGAGCTGGGTCGCGACATCGGGTCGCCTGAACGGGTTGTTCACCGCCGCCGGCCAGACCTGGACGGCCCCGGCCACCGGCGGGCCGTACGCGTTCGGCACCTTCCGCGAGAACGCGGGGGAGCTGGCCGCGGGCGAGACCGGCGGCAACATCGACCGCGACGCGACGCCGGGCGAGACCTACGGCGTGCTCCAGGACCGCACGACCCGGCAGGTCTACGTCGACTTGGACCAGGACAAGGACTTCACCGACGAGACCGCGATGATCGACTTCGCGGTCAACCGGGACGTCGGGCACTTCGGGGCCGACAACCCGGCCACCGCGGTGGTCGAGCGGGTCGCGTTCGTGGTCGTCACCGACCGCTCGGTCTACGACCCGAACTCGAACACGGGCTCGGTCGTGAACCTCGGCTTCGCGGGGGCGGCGCACGGGACGCACGTCGCCGGGATCACCGCGGCGAACGGGCTCTTCGGCGGGGCGATGTCGGGCGCCGCGCCCGGAGCGCAGCTGATGGCCGTGAAGGTGTGCCTGACGACCACGGCCTGCACCAGCAGCGGGCTGATCGACGGTGTGCTCTACGCCGCCAACCACGGCGCGGACGTCGTGAACATCTCGATCGGCGGGCTCCCGGCGCTCAACGACGGCAACAACGCCAGGGCCGAGCTCTACAACCGCACCATCGCCGAGTTCGACATGCAGATCGTCATCTCCGCGGGCAACAGCGGCGCCGGCGCGAACACCGTGGGCGACCCGTCGGTCGCGACCGACTCGATCAGCGTCGGCTCCTCCATCACCGACGACACCTGGCTGTCCAACTACGGATCGACGACCCAAGCGGCCGAGAGCCTGCACCCCTTCTCCTCCCGCGGCCCGCGCGAGGACGGCGGGTTCAAGCCCAGCATCGTGGCGCCGGGCGCCGCCATCTCGAGCACCCCGCTGTGGCAGGCAGGCGGCCCGGTCGCCGGGGTCTACGCACTGCCGCCGGGCTACAGCATGTTCAACGGCACGTCGATGTCGGCGCCGCAGACCACCGGCGGCGCGGCCCTGCTGATCAGCGCCTACAAGGCCACCCACGGCGGTGCACGCCCGGACCCCGCCGCACTGCGCACCGCGATCATGTCGAGCGCCCGCTTCCTGCCGGGCGTCGGGGCGTACGCCCAGGGCGCCGGCCTGCTGCAGGTCACGGGAGCCTGGAACGTGCTGAACGCGACCGTCGCGCCGCAGGCGGTCACCGGCACGGTGCCGGTGAGCACCGTGCTGAGCGGGCTGCTGGCGACGCCGGACGTGGGTCTGGGCATCCACGACCGCGAGGGAGTCGTCGTCGGCCAGCAGTACACGCGGACCTACACGGTCACCCGCACGACCGGCCCCTCGCGCGCTGTGCGCTTCGACCTGCGCTGGCTCGGCAACGACGGCACATTCGCGGCTCGCGGAGGCTCCAACCGGGTCAACCTCCCGCTCGGCATCCCGGTGCTGGTCGACGTGAGCGTCCGTCCCACGACGCCGGGGGTGCACTCGGCAGTCCTCGTGCTCGACAACCCCGCCACGGTCGGTGCGGACTACCTGTCGATGAACGTGGTGTTCGCACCCCACGAGCTCACGCCCGCCAACGGGTTCACGTTCCAGGCCAGCGGCCAGGTCGGGCGCAACGCGGTCCAGTCGCTGTTCGTGCGCGTGCCGGCGGGGGCCAGCGCCCTGCGCGTCGACATGACCGCGGGAGGCGCGGCCGCGGGGGCTGGTCAGGTCCGCTTCCTGCGGTTCACGCCGCAGGGGCTGGGAGCCGACTCCAACGCCAGCACCAACTGCTACAACCCGGACGCCGGCGGCGGCTGCGCGGGCGGGACCCCGACCAGTCGCCTCACCCTCAACCCGCTCCCCGGCGTGTGGGAGCTGGTGGTCGAGGCCCGGCGCACGAGCGACGCCCTCAGCGCGCCGTTCACCATCAGCGCGAACGTCCTGGGTGCGGCGATCGCGCCCAACCCCGACGTGGTGGCGTCCGCCGTCATCGGCACGCCGCAGACCCGCAGCTACACGGTGACCAACCTGCTCGCGGCCTTCACCGGCCGCCTCGTGGGGGGTGGCGCGCTCGCGAGCACGCAGACGCAACGCCCCACCGTCGGCCACCTGGCCCAGACCACCTTCGACGTCACGCTGCCGTCCGGAGTCACGAGCTACACGATCCGCACAAGCAACGCATCCGACCCCAGGGCAGACATCGACCTGTTCGTGTACCGGTGCGCGACGCCCACCTCCTGCGTGCTGGTCGGCGCGGGCACCACCGCCACGTCGGTCGAGCAGGTGGTGCTGCACGAACCCGGCGGCGTCGCTCTACCGCATCGAGCTCGACGGGTTCTCGGTGCCCGAGGGCACCAGCGCCGTCGACGTGGTCGACTCCTACGTCGCTCCGGCGCTCGGGTCGTTGACGAGCAGCGACACCAACGCCGTCCGCCCGGCCGGATCCTCGTGGTCTCCGACCGCGACGCTCACCGTGCTCGGCCAGCCCGGCGCCGGCCGGCAGGTGACGGGCACGCTGACCGTGCAGACCGACGCGAACGTGACCGTCGGGAGCGGCTCGCTGGTGGTGCAGTCCGTGTCCTGAGCGAAGGGCCCGCGAGGGCCGCTACGCCAGCAGGTGGTCGGTGATGACCCGGCCGCGGCCCTCGCAGACCTCGCACCGGGAGGTGAAGCCCTCCTGCAGGCCCTGGCTGACGTTCTTGCGCGTCATCTGCACCAGACCCAGCTTGGAGATCTCCATGACGCGCGACTTGGTCTTGTCGCGCGCCAGCTCGCGGCGGAAGCGCTTGAGGACCTCGTCGCGGTTGGCCGGGACGAGCATGTCGACGAAGTCGATGACGATGATCCCGCCCATGTCGCGCAGGCGCAGCTGGCGGGCGATCTCGTCGGCGGCCTCGAGGTTGTTGCGCAGCACGGTCTCCTCGAGGTTGCGCTCACCGACGAACTTGCCGGTGTTGACGTCGATGACCCACATCGCCTCGGTCTTCTCGATGATGAGATAGCCGCCGGACTTCAGCCAGACCTTCTTCTCCAGGGCGCGGCGGATCTGGTTGGTCACCTCGTAGGCGTCGAAGATGTGGCTCGTCGCCGGTGTGCACGCTCACCTTGTCGACGAAGTCGGGGCTGACGTCGCCGAGGTAGTCGCGGACCTGCTCGGCGAGCTCGCTCGTTGTCGACGATCAGGTCGGAGTACTCGGTGCCGAACACGTCGCGGATCACGCGGATCACCAGGCTGCGGCTCCTCGTACACCGGCGTCGAGGGCTTGGCCTCGGCGTCGTTGCGCTGCTGCACCTCGTCCCAGATGCGCACCAGCCGCGTCGATGTCGGCCTCGAGCTGCTCGCGGGTCGCACCCTCCGCGGCGGTGCGCACGATCAGGCCGTAGCCCTCGGGCTTGAGGCCCTTGAGGATCTTGCGCAGGCGTTCGCGCTCGTCGTCGGTGCAGCTTGCGGCTGATGCCGAGCATGTCCGTCGCCCGGCGCCAGCACGCAGTAGCGGCCCGCGACGGACAGGTGCTGGGTCAGGCGCGCGCCCTTGGTACCCATCGGGTCCTTGGTGACCTGCACGAGGACCGTCTGCCCGGACTTCAGCGTCTGCTCGATGCGCGGCAGCTCGCCGTCGAGGTCGGCCTCGTCGTAGTTCGACCTCGCCCGCGTAGAGCACGCCGTTGCGGCCCTTGCCGATGTCGACGAAGGCCGCCTCCATGCCCGGCAGCACGTTCTGCACGCGGCCCGATGTAGATGTTGCCGACGTAGCTGACATCGTCCTCGCTGCGGTGACGTAGTGCTCGACGAGCGTGCGCTCCTCGAGCACCGCGATCTGGGTGCGCTCCTCCCCCACGGTGACGAGCATCCGCCGCGGCGGCCCCCATGATCGCTGCGGCGCGTCTCCTCGCTGACGGTCGCGGGCATGCGCCGCGTCGGCCGGCGGCCGGCCTGCGTGCCGCGCCCCGCGCGGGCACGCAGCCGGGTCGGGCCGGCCGCGGCAGCGGTCCCGACGGGCGTCGCGACCGCGGCGGCGGCGGGCTCCTCGGCGGTGTCCGCCTCGCTGGCGGCGTCTTCGGCAGGGGCAGCGGCGGCGACACCGCCGCGCCCTCGCCCACGGCGCCCGCGGCGGCGACGCCGGCGGCGCTGGCCGCCATCGGCAGCCTCGCCCTCCTGGCCCTCCTCGCCGTCCTCGGCTTCCTCGCCCTCGTCGTCGTCCGCGCGTTCCTCCGCGGCCTCGTCGCCCAGGGCGACCTCGACGACCCCGGCGGGGGCGTCGACCCCGGCGGGGGCGTCCGGCTCGGCGACCATCTCCTCGACGCGGTCGGGCACGATCTCCTCGGCCGTGGGCTCGTCCTCGAGGGCGTCGGCGACCTCGGCGAACGTGGCCTCGGTCGGTGCGGCGGGCGCGGCGGATCCGCGGCGACGGCTGCGCGGGCGCTTCTCCGCAGCTTCGACCGGCGCGGCCTCCTGGGCGGCCGCGGCGGCCGCGACTGGCGCGGCGGCCGGCTTGCGCACCGGCGCCTGACGGGTCCGGCGCCGGCGCGGCGGCTCGCCGTCGGTGGCCTCGACGGCTTCGCCGGCCTCGGCGGCACCGGGCGTGCCCGCGGGCGGGGGAGGCTCGGGCAGGGGTGGGAAGGGCTCCGGGGCGGCGCGCGGAGCGAAGGGGTCGGCGACCAGCGGCCGGGTGCGACGGGAGCGTGGCACGTCCTCGACGGGCGGATCGGCCGGGGGTGCGGTGGACGGGTCAGACGTGGACACGAAGGGTTCCTTGGAGTCAGTCGGGTGCGTGCGCGGGCACGAACGCTCCCGGAGAGCGCCTCGACGAGGCCGTCCCTCCGCGGGCGTCCCTGCGCCACCCGGGTGACGAGCACTGGGTCGGGGAGATCGGGGAGCGCCAGCCGCAGGGCGGCGTCGACCTCGTCGGGGCGCACGGCGACGTCGCCCTCGGCCTGCACGTGGCGCAGGGTGGTGCGGACGGTCGCGCCGGTCGCGGACAGCGACAGCAGGGACGGCCGCATGTCGACGACCACGGCCTCGCCCTTGCGCTGCGCTCGACGTCGAGGCGCTCCGCGGCGCAGGTGGCCGTCACCGCGTCCGCGAGCCGGATGGCCTCTGCGGCCGGATAGTCGAGTCCCACACCGAGGCCGTCAGCCAGCTTGCGAGAGCCGGGCGTCGCCCTCACCGACCAGCACGGCCTCGCAGACCGCCATGCCCCTCGGGGAAGGTGCTGTTGAGGCCGTCGACGATCGCGGGGAGCGGCACGGGCCCGGCGAACGTCAGCTCGGCGTACTCGGCCTGTCGACGCGTAGCCCAGCGGGATCGCGTCGGTGAAGCTGACCTTGGGATGCGGCGAGAAGCCCTCGCTGTACGCGATCGGCAGGTCGCGCCTTGCGCAGCGCGCGCTCCCAGACGCGGCCGAGGTCGATGGCCGAGATGAACCGCAGGCGCCCTGCTTACGGTATCGGACGCGTGGCCCGCACTGAAGATCGGCAGGTGCCCGGTCTGGTGCTGCAGATCCAGACCGGGGCACACCCCGCAGTCGTAGCAGGGGGTCCAGCGGCAATCCTCAAGCTCTGCCCCGCGTCGACCGCGTCGCGCCAGTCCTTCCAGAGCCAGTCCTTCTCCAGCCCGGAGTCGAGGTGGTCCCACGCGAACACCTCGTCCTCGCCGCGGTCGCGGCGTGTGAACCAGCCGACGTCGACGCCGCACTTCTGCGCGGCGCGCAGCCAGGTGTCGTAGCGAAACGCTCGTCCCAGCCGTCGAAGCGCGCGCCCAGCTCGAACGCGCGCTGCACGACCGCGGCCACCCGGCGGTCGCCGCGGGCCAGCAGCCCCTCGACCACCCCGGGCTTGCCGGGCGTGATAGCGAAGGTTGAGCGTTGCGGTCGCCCGCGATGCGGGCCTTGGATGCAGGCCGAGCTTGCGGTCGATCTCCTCGGGGGCGTCCTGCGGCGCCCACTGGAAGGGCGTGTGCGGCTTGGGGACGAACCCGCCGACCGACACGGTGACTTTGTTCTTGCGGCCGTGCTGCTTGCCGATCGCGGCGACCTTGAGGCCGAGCTCGGCGATGCCGAGCGACGTCCTCGTCGGTCTCCGTCGGCAAGCCGATCATGAAGTACAGCTTGATGTGCCGCCAACCATTGGCGAAGGCGGTCTCGGCGGTGCGCAGCATGTCCGCCTCACGAGACCATCTTGTTGATCACCCGACGCATGCGCTCGGTGCCGGCTTCCGGGGCGAACGTCAGCCCCGTGCGCCGGCCGTTGCGAGCAGCTCGTCGGCCAGGGTGACGTTGAACGCGTCGACCCGGGTCGAGGGCAGGGACAGGGACGTCGCAGTGCCCTCGAAGTGTCGGCGAGGTCACCGCACATCCCGAGGATGTCGGAGTGATCCGCCGAGCTGACAGGCTGAGCAGCCCCACCTCCTCGAAGCCGGTGTTCGCGACGCCTTGGGCGACCATCGCCTTGATGGTCTCGCGGCTGACGCTCGCGCACCGGACGGGTGATCATCCCGGCCTGGCAGAAGCGGCAGCCGCGGGTGCAGCCGCGGAAGATCTCGACGCTAGTAGCGCTCGTGCACGGTCTCGGTCAGCGGGACCAGCTGGGCCTTGGGGTACGGCCACGCGTCGAGGTCGCTGACGGTGCGCTTGGGCACGCGGTAGGGGGCGCCGGCATGCCGCGGGAAGGTGCCGCGCAGCCGGCCGTGGGGCTCGTCGTGCTTGGGCTCGAGGTACTCCGGTGCGTACCAGTCGGGCAGGTAGGCGCCGCTCGACCTCGCCGATCGCGTCGAGCAGGGCTGGCGCGCTGCCACCCCTCGCGGCGGCCGCGCTTGATGAGGGCGTCGACCTCGAGCACGAACTCCTCGCCGTCGCCCGCGCAGACCACGTCGACGAACGGCGCCAGCGGCTCGGGGTTGAACGCCGCGTGCCCGCCGATCAGCACCAGCGGGTCGTGCGTCGCCGCGATCCGCCGCGCGCAGCGGCGACGCCCGCCAGGTCCAGGCAGTCGAGCAGGTTGGTGTACCCGACCTCGGCGGCGAGGCTGAACGCGACCACGTCGAACGGCGCGCACGGCAGGTGGTTCTCCAGGCTGAAGAAGGGGATCGCCCGTCTCCCGCATCACCGCTTCCATGTCCGGCCAGGGGCGTACGCCGCGCTCCGCCACGGTGTCGGCGCGCTCGTTGAGCACCTCGTAGAGGATCTGGATGCCCTGGTTGGGCTGCCCGACCTCGTAGGCGTCCGGGTAGCACAGCAGCCAGCCGACTGTCGATCGCCGCGTGGTCCTTGACCACCGACGTTGCCCTCGCCCCCGACGTAGCGCGCGGGCTTGCGCACGTCGTCAGCACCGGCTCCAGCTGAGGCCAGACCGACGGCTTGCGTTGCGGAGGGCATGTCGGAGGGACGTCCTGAAGTCTTCGGCGCGGCGCCGTAGCCGGGTCGGCCGGCGCGTCGCTGACGCTCCGCAGTGTAGGCGGCTGCCGCGGTCAGCGCTTGAAGCGGCGCATGTGCACGTTCAGCAGCAGGCCGACCATCAGCTAGCGAGCCGATCAGGCTGGTGCCGCCGTAGGAGACGAACGGCAGCGGCAGCCCGGTCACCGGCATGATGCCGATCGCCATCCCGACGTTGATGAACACCTGGAACGCGAAGACCGCGATCACGCCGGCCGCGATCAGGGTCCCGAACGCGTCGCGTGACAGCGCGGCGATCCTGATCGGCGCGCCACAGCAGCAGCGCGAACAGCGCCGAGCAGCACCGCCGAGCCCAGGAACCCGAGCTCCTCGCCCACCACGGTGAAGATGAAGTCGGTCTGGTTCTCCGGCACGTAGGCGAGCTTGGTCTGCGTGCCCTCGAACAGCCCCTGGCCGACGAGCTGCCCGGACCCGATCGCGATCTGCGCCTGGTTGACGTTGTAGACGTACCGTGCGGGTCCGCGCCCTCGGGGTTGATGAACGACGTGAGGCGCGCCACCTGGTAGTCCTCGAGCGATGTCGGACTGCAGCATCGGCGACGAACGCCGCGATGCCCAGACCGCGACAGCGCCACCATGTAGCGGACGCGCACGCGGGCCAGCAGCAGCACGCCGAACACGATCGCGACGAACACCAGGAACGTGCCGAAGTCGGGCTGCAGCAGGATCAGCACCATCGGCAAGCCGGCGATCGCCAGCGCCTCGAGCAGCGCGCGCAGGCCCAGGGCCTCCTCCCGCCGCTCGTGGAACAGCGCCGCCAGCATGACGATCAGCGCCGACCTTGGCCAGCTCGGACGGCTGGAACTGGAACGCGCCGATGCACCAGCCACGCCTTGGACGCCGTTGATGACCTCGCCCGGCGACCAGCACGAGCAAGCAGCACAGCGTGACCCGCGTACAGCGACCGGCGACCAGGCCCGGTAGACGCGGTAGTCGAACAGCGCGATCCGCCGCCATGCCGACCATGCCGATGCCCAGCGAGATCATCTGGCGGTTGACGTAGAACAGCGTGTCGCTGCCCGCTGCTCCAGCCGGAAGAACGTCGCCGAGTAGATCATCACCATGCCGTAAGCCGGTCAGGCCCAGCACGGCGAGCATCAGCAGCGGGTCGAGGTGGCGCGGTCGGGGCGTACGCGCCCATCCACTTCTGCTGCGACCGCCTCGCGGGCGAGGCGCTCGGTGGCGGTCGTCGGTACGACGACCTCCGCCATCTAGCCGTGCCGCCATCAGTCGGTCGCCACGCCGGGGGTGATCTCGGTCTCCTGCAGGTCCAGCAGCCCCTCGAAGATCCGGCGCACGATCGGCGCCGCGTTGCAGGCTGCCGCCGCCGCCCTCCTCGATCATGGCCACGACGACGTAGCGCCGGCTTGTTGGCCGGTGCGTACCCGGCGAACCAGGCGAAGGGCTGCTTGGGCGGAACTCGGCGGTGCCCGTCTTGCCGGCCACCGGGCACCGGGAAGCTCGCGAACGTCGCCGGCCGGCCGTGCCCTCCGGGCCGGCGACCTTGCGCAGCCCCTCGCTGGATGACCGTCGAGGTGCCTGCTGGATCGACAGCTTGCGGATGCGTCCCGACCGGACCTCGGGCTCCGCCGTCTCCTGCGCCGGCTGGCATCGAGCACCGCGCGCACCATGTGCGGGCCGCATCACAGCGTGCCGCCGTTGGCGATCGCCGCGAAGCGTGTTCGCGACCTGCAGCGGCGTGGTCTGCACGTCGCCCTGCCCGATGGACATGTTGACCGCGTCACCACCGCGCCAGACGTTGCCGCGCGGCACAGGTCGGTGAACAGCGCCGCCGAGTAGCTGCCCGGGGCCGCGGTCTGGGCCTGCGTGCAGTAGGTGTCGCGGTTGTTCTCCCAGAACTCCTGCTTCCACCGGCGGCCCGGGATGACGCCGTTGCGCTCGCTGGGCAGGTCGAGGCCGAGCGCCTCGCCCAGTTGAAGGCGCGCGCCATCTCCCCGAGGTACTCGGTGTAGACCGACGGATCGCGCAGGCGCCGTCGCCCTCCTGCTGCTCGTCGTCCACATCTGGCGCGCGAGCTCGTAGAAGACCGTGTCGCAGGAGTGCTCGAGCGCGTGCGCCATGGTCATGGAGCCCGGAGTCGGCGGTGCTCCAGTTGCGGAAACGCTGCTCGTCCCAGTACCACTCGCCGGGGCAGGGCAGCGGCGCTTCGGCGTGACGTAGCCCTCTTCCAGCGCCGCCGCTGCGGAGACGATCTTGAACACCGACCCGGCGGGTAGCTCGACTGCGTCGACGCGGTTGATCAGCGGGAAGTGGTTCTCGGGGTTCTGCAGCTGCCCCAGTAGCCGGCTGGCTGACGCCGCCGACGAACTTCCCCGGGCTCGAACGTCGGATACGACGCCATCGCGACGACCGCGCCGCTGGCGGGGTCCAGCACGACCGCGGCCCCCGCCGGCGCCTCGAGAGCCGTCGCGGCCCTCGGTGTCGTCGACGGTGCGCGCGCGCTGGATGCCCTCCTGCAGCGCCTCCTCGACCAGCTGCTGGGCCTCGAGGTCGAGCGTGTCAGCTGCAGGTCGGCGCCGGAGATCGGGGGGCGCTCGTCGAGCTCGCGCATGACGTCGCCCCGGGCATTGACCTCGTAGCGGCGCAGAGCCCTCGTCGCCGCGCAGCTGCTCCTCGTAGGTGCGCTCCACGCCGGCCCAGCCGATGACGTCGCCGGGCTCGTAGCCGTCGTACTCCGGCTCCTCCAGCTGCTCGGCGCGCGATCTCGCCGAGGTAGCCCACGACGTGGGCGGCCAGATCGCTCGTGCGGGTACTCGCGCACCGGGAGGCGCTCGGCGTAGACGCCCGGGAACCGCGTCGAGGCACGGTTCTCGTGGATGTAGAAGGCCACGTCGCCGGGACGTCGACGGCGATCGGCTTGGGGCTGAACGGGCTGACGCGCGGGTCCAGATCCGGCCTCCACTCCTCGCAGCGACATGCCGAACAGGTCGCCACGTCGGCGAACACCTCGGTCGCGCTCTCGCCCATCTCGTCGGGCTTGCACGGACACGACCTGGCGAAGCGGTTCTCGACGATCGCGCTGCCGTTGCGGTCGAGGATGTCGCCGCGCGGCGCGGCGATGCTCAGCGTCCCGGATCGACTTGCCCTCGGCCAGGCTCGACGAAGCGCTCACCGGCCATGACCTGCAGGAACCACAGGCGCGCGAACAGCAGCACGAAGAGGCTCACCACCAGCAGCGTGAGGAACGTCAGGCGCAGGTTCGGGCTTGCGGGGGTGGGCCGCGGTGTGCTGGGCCGCCGGCGCGGTGGCGGCAGCGCGAACCGCAGCCGGGTCTGGCGCCGGCGAGGCTGGGCCGTCCGCGCGCGCCTCTGCAGACCGGTCCCGCTCACAACCACAGGAGGGTACCATCAGACTGCCGGGGACAGCGCAGGGAACCGCCGCGCCAGTCGGATGATCGGGGGGACCAGGAGCGGTGACACCGCCGCGCTGTAGAGCCCGACCGCCAGCGTGCCCTGGAGGATCAGGTCCAGGGGCTGGTCGGACGCGCCCAGCAGGCGGGCCAGCAGGCTCTGCATGAAGAACGCCCCGCCCGACGCGACGCCGCCCGCGAAGCCGCGACCCGGCAGCGGCGCCGCCGACAGGTAGGGCCGCAGGTGCCCGACCAGCGTCGCCGACCACCAGCAACACCAGCGCGCTCAGTCCCAGACCATGGCGCCGCCCGACAGCAGGTCGCGCGGCCAGGCCGGCGGCGAAACCGTAGCGCGCCCCGGTCCCGGGCCCGTCGGCGATCGCGAACGCCACGACCGTGAGCAGTCACGATGTCGGGTCGCCAGCCGCCGATGGCGATCGCCGGTCCCAGCACCGTCTGCCAGCAGCAGCGCGGCGATGAGCACGGAGGCGAACATCGCCACCCTCACGATGGCGCCGCGGTCGGCGCCGCAGGCGCAGGGGCCACGGGGCCGGTGGGCCCGACGGTGGGCCCGATGGGGACCAGCGACGGCGGGGCGGCCAGGATCTCGGGCCGGGCGCGATCGGGTTGTCGACGGGCTCCTCCTCGGCGAGGGCCCCTTCCGGAGGGCCCTCGTCCCGCAGGACCACCAGCACGTCGGTCAGCCGCGTGAAGTCGACGTAGGGCCGCACCGCGAGGAATCGCGACGCCGGCGGTGTGCCGCTCGGAGGACGTTCGACCACGCCGACGGGCATGCCGTCGGGGATGAGCGTGCCCGGTAGGCCTGCGTGACGATCTGGGCGTCCAGCGGCACCTCGACCTCGGGGTCGAGCATCTCCAGGCTGGAACGGGTCGCTGCCGCTGACCCGACAGCAGGCCCACCTCGCCCGCTGTCGCCATCCGCACGGCGAAGCGCGCGTTGGGGCTGGTGAGCAGCTCGCACGCGGGCGTTGCTCGTCGGTGACCTCCGTCAGCTTGCCGACGAAGCCGACCTCGTTCATGACGGCCATGCCGGCCGCGACGCCGTTGTCCGCGCCGCACGTCGATCAGCACCGACCGCTCGGTGTCGTCGGCTGGGGTCGCGATCACCCGCCCGACCGTGGTCACAGCTCCTGCCGTCCTGCGCCGCGCCCAGCTGCGCCCGCAGCTCGGTCGTTCTCGCGCTCGAGGTCGGCGACGGACACCGCGGCCTGGCGCAGTTCGCCGTTCGTCCTCGCGCAGGCGCTGCGTTCTCCTCGCGCAGCGAGCCCAGCTCGCCGATGGCGCGAGAAGAACCCGCCGATCGGGCGCACGATCGCCGAAGCCCTCGGCCGACCGGGGCGAAGACGGTCAGGGCGCCGCGCTGGATGCCGCGACCGCGCCGCCGTCGCCCTGGCGGTAGTCGACGGTGATGAGGATCAACGACACCAGGACCAGCACAGCAGCAGCGTCCGCCGCGCGCCGGGTTCAGGCATCGTCTTCATGGGCTCATCACGCGGCCGTCGCGTGAGCCAGTGGCGCGGCAGGCGTCAGTGCCGCGAGGACGAGATCAGCACCTTCTTCAGCGCCTCGAACTCCTCGAGGCACTTGCCCGAGCCGATCGCGACGGAGTGCAGCGGGTTCTCGGCCTGGTGGATCGGCATCCCGGTCTCGTGCTTCAGGCGCTCGTCCAGCCCCTGCAGCATGGCGCCGCCACCGGTGAGCACGATGCCCTTGTCCATGATGTCGGCGGCCAGCTCCGGGCGGCGTGCGGTCCAGCGTGTTCTTCACGGCGTCGATGATCGAGTTGACCGGCTCCTCGATCGCGCGCCGGACCTCCTCGGCGCTGACGATGACGGTCTTGGGCAGCCCGCTGACCAGGTCGCGGCCGCGGATCTCGGCGTGGCTCTCGTCGGGCAGCGGGAAGGCGCTGCCGATCGCCATCTTGATCTCCTCGGCGGTGCGCTCGCCGAGCATCAGGCGAGTACTCCTTCTTGACGTAGTTGATGATCGCCTCGTCGAGCTCGTCGCCGCCGATGCGGATCGACGCGCTGGTGACGATGCCGCCCAGCGAGATCACCGCGACCTCGGTGGTGCCGCCGCCGATGTCGACGACCATGTTCCCGGCGGGCTCGTGCACCGGGAGCCCGGCGCCGATCGCGGCCGCCATCGGCTCTTCGATGATGTAGGCCGGCGGCCGGGCGCCGGCCTGGACCGACGCCTCCTGCGACCGCGCGCTGCTCGACGCCGGTGATGCCCGACGGGACGCACACGACCACGGCGCGGCTTGTTCAGGAACGTGAAGTAGCGGCGGCGGTGCACCTTCTGGATGAAGTAGCGCAGCATCTTCTCGGTCACGTCGAAGTCGGCGATGACGCCGTCCTTC
Organism: Euzebyaceae bacterium; assembly: GCA_963829805.1. Classification (GTDB taxonomy): domain Bacteria; phylum Actinomycetota; class Nitriliruptoria; order Euzebyales; family Egibacteraceae; genus CAWHJR01. The sequence goes on along the minus strand of CAWHJR010000002.1, from coordinate 2,397,282 downwards.
AGCGGCCGGATGGCGACGATGTGGCCGGGCGTGCGGCCGATCATGCGCTTGGCTTCGCTGCCCACGGCGAGCACGGCGCCGTTGTTGGTGTTGATCGCGACGACGGAGGGCTCGTTGAGCACGATGCCGCGGCCGCGGACGTAGACCAGGGTGTTCGCGGTGCCCAGATCGACGGCGATGTCGCGGCCGAAGATCTGGAACGTGGACAGCTGGCGGGCTGGGGGTGACATCGCCGCGGAGTTTACGGGACCCCTTCCCGCGCGCGACGGCGTGCTGGGGGTGGTGGAACGGCCACGTGAAGCGGGGGTGGAGGGTTCATCCAGGGGTCGCGCTGTAGATGAGGTCGAGAGTCGCCCTCGTCGCTTGGAAACTTCTTCCAGTAACTTCTGACCGTCAGATGACGCCCTGGCGGGCGAGGGACACCCACGCCGGGTCCCCGACGACCAGATGGTCGAGCAGGTCGATCCCCATCGTGGTCGCCGCCTGCAGGATCCTGCGCGTCACCTGGCGGTCGTCAGGGGACGGCTCCGCGTCCCCCGACGGGTGGTTGTGCGCCAGGAAGAACGCCGATGCGCCGCGCAGCAGCGCGTCGCGGAGCATCTCCCGCGGCGCGATGAACGTGTGGCTCACCGTCCCGACGCTGACGAGATCGACCGCGATGAGCCGGTGGCGGCAGTCCAGCGACGCCAGCAGGCACCGCTCCCGATCCAGCCCCGCCAGCTGCGGCCCCAGCACCGCGAACGCCTCCTCCGGTGTGGTCATCAGGGGTCGCGCGGCGGGATCCCCTGGCCTGAACGGCTCGCACATGGCAACAGTGTGAGCCCGCCTGACCGGCCCTTCAGGCCGCCTGTGGATAGCTGGGGGCCTGCCGGAGCGCACGCGCCCCTGCGCCGGTGGGCCGCGGTCATTCCTCGTCGGGGAAGAAGATCCCGATCTCACGGTCGGCCGACGCCGCAGAGTCACTGCCGTGGACGATGTTCTCGCCGATCACGGTGGCGAAGTCGCCGCGGATCGAGCCGGGCGTGGCCTCCAACGGGTTGGTGGCACCCATCAGCCGGCGCACGGCCTTCACCGCGTCGGGGCCCTCGACGACCATCGCCACCAGGGGGCCGGAGGTGATGAAGTCGACGAGCCCGGCGAAGAACGCCTTGCCCTCGTGCTCGGCGTAGTGCCGCTCGGCGGTCTCGCGGCTGATCGTGCGCAGCTCCAGGCGCGCGAGGCTGAGCCCCTTGCGCTCCATCCGCGCGACGACCTCGCCGACCAGGCCGCGCTGGACGCCGTCGGGCTTGACCAGGACCAGGGTGCGTTCGCTCATGGAGCCGCGCAGGCTACACACCGAGGTGGTGCGGGGGCACTTCGCGTCAGGTCGGCGGTAGGCCCAACGCGTCGCGGGCCTCGCCGACGACCGTCAGCGAGCCGGCGACCACCACGGCGTCGGCCGGACCGGCCAGGCCGCAGGCGCGCTCGATCGCGTCCGCGACGTTCTCGGAGGTCTCGACGGACACGCCGGCCGCGCCCGCCGCGGCGGCGATGCGGTCGGGGTCCGCGGCGCGGCTGGCGGTCGAGCGTGTCGCGACCACGTGCGACGGCGATCGGTGCCAGCGCCGCGACGATCCCCTCGACGTCCTTGTCGCCCAGGACGCCCAGCACCAGCACGCGGTTGCGGAACGCGAACTCGTCGCTGATGGTGCGTGCGATGCTCGCTGCGCCGGCGGGGTTGTGCGCGCCGTCGAGGATCACCGCGGGCGCGTCATCGCCTTGGCGGACAACCTCGCAGCGACCGGGCGAGCGCACGGCGGCGAAGCCCTCGCGGATGACGTCGGGCTCGATGCCGCCGGCGAAGCCGAGGAAGGCCTCGACCGCGGCCAGGGCGTACGCGGCGTTCGCGGCCTGGTGCAGGCCGTACAGGGGGAGGTAGACCTGGGGCACCTCGCCGGTCACGCCACGCAGCGTGCAGCAGCTGGCCGCCGACGGCCGGCGCCCGGTCGCTCCAGCCGAAGTCGCGGCCGCAGACCACGAGGCGCCCGGCGGCCTCAGCGGTCGCCTGCTCGATCACGGCCATCGGCTGGGCGGCCTGCTCGGCGCAGATCACGGTGGCCTCCGCGGCGATGATCCCGGCCTTCTCGCTGGCGACCGACGCGAGGTCGGGCCCCAGCTCCGGGTGGTCCAGGCTGATGTCGAGTCAGCACCGCGACCGGAGCGTCGACGACGTTGGTCGCGTCCCAGCGGCCGCCCATGCCCACCTCGATCACGCCGACGTCGACCGGGGCGTCCGCGAAGTGCACGAACGCTAGCAGCGGTCAGGACCTCGAAGAACGAGAGGCGCTCCTCGTGGCGGGCGTCGACGGCGTCGAGGAACGGCTGCAGGTAGGCGAGCAGCTCGCGCAGGGCACGCGGCGCGATCGGCCGGCCGGCGACGCGGATCCGCTCGCGCACGTCCTGCAGGTGCGGCGAGGTGTAGCCGCCCGCGCTGAGGCCCAGCGCCCCGAGCAGCGCCGCGATCATCGCCGTCGTCGTGGTCTTCCCGTTGGTCCCGGTCAGGTGGATGCTGGGGTAGGTGCGCTGCGGCTGCCCGAGCAGGTCGGTCAGGTCGATGATCCGCGCGCGATCGGGGACCATCCGGCTGGGCTGGCGCGCGAACAAGGCCGCCACCGCGGGATCGGAGGGCCGGCGCCCTTCGACGGCCGTCACGGGTTGAGCGGCAGCAGGCCCAGCACGTTGGCCACAACGGCCAGGGCGGTCCCCACCACCAGCACGAGGAAGATCACTGGCAAGAAGTGGTGCTCGCGCGGCGGCTTGCGCTTCAGCACCCCGAGCACGCGCCCCGGGATGGGTCCGGCGACCGGCGCGGGCGCCTCCGGCAGCACCGCGACCCGCGCCTGCAGGCCGGTGGTCTCGTCGTCTGCGTCCCCGCGGTCCCCCAGCGGTCGCGGCTCCGAGGGCAGGCGCGGCGGGTTCGCCGCCGGCCCGCGCCGCCGCCCGGCCCCGCCGCCACGCGCCATCACGCCGGCCGTGCTCGCGAGGTTCTTCACCCCGCTGACCGCCGCCGCCCCCGCCTTGGCCGTGAGCGCCGCCGCCGCCACCCCCGCCGCCGCCGCAGCCGCCTCCCCGACGCCCCCCGCCCCCTCGTGGCCACCCGGAGCTGCACCCGCTCCCGCCCCGGCCGCGGCACCCTGTCCCGCGGCAGGCCCCCAGCCGCCCTCGTCGTCGGAGGGCGCGGGGCTCCACGCCACCGGCGCGTCCTGCGGCGCCTCGAGGGCGCCGACGGGTCCCAGACGCCCGAGCTCGTGGCGCGGTCCCACGCGGGATCAGTGGCCGCGACGACCGCGGCCGGCGGGAGGGGCTGGCGGAGCGCTGCCGCCATGGCAGCGCCGGGGGCGTGGTCGAGCGACGGTAGCTGACCGGAGACGCGGTGCGCGAGGACGTCGAGGCGCTCGAGGATCTCGCCCAGGTTGGGCAGTCCGGCTTCCAGGAGCGCGGCGGCACCCTCGACATCGCCGCGCACGAGGGTCGGACGGACCTTGTGATAGGCGTCGGTGAGGGCGACCCACCACTCGTCGACCGCCACGAGCAGCGCCCGGCCCCACAGCGCGCTGGTGAGCGGGCCGCGGTCCTCCTCGAGCTCGCCCGCGTGCTCCCCCACCTCGGCCGCGGCAGCCCGGCACTCCTCGACCGCGGCGGCGGCGTGCTGCGCGTCGTACTCCGCGCCGCGCAGCAACCCGTCGAGCACCGCCGCGGCGGGCAGCCGGGGGCGCCCGATCCCCAACGGCGCGAGCGTCGCCCATCCCGCCTCGGTCAACGCCGGGAGCCCCGCCCCACCCCGCGCCGCCTGACGCACGAGCGCGGCGCACACCGCGGTGCCGTCACGGCCGAGCAGCGCAGCCGCCGCCGAGGCCAGCCCGCCGAGGTTCGCGACCGCCAGCCGCGCCCCTCTGGCCGCGAACGTCGGGCCGGCGAGGCCGCTCACGCGGGGTACCGCCGAGCTGATCGGCGAGCTTGCGGGCGACTTCGGTCCACCGCGCGACCTTCTCGCGCTCGGCCTCGACGACCGCGGGCGGGGCCTTGGCGACGAATCCCGCGTTGCCGAGCTTGGCCTCGGCGCGGCGCTGCTCGGCCTGCGCGTCGGCGAGCTCGCGCTCCAGGCGCGCCCGCTCCTCGGCTGGATCGACCAGCCCCTCGAGCAGGACGTAGAGCTCGACGTCCCCGACCACGAGCTTGCCGACCTGGCTCTGTGTAGGCGGTGCTGCGACGAACTCCCACCCGCCGATCCCGCCCAGACGCACGACGCCGTCGACCGCGGGCTCGAGCACCGTCCGCACGTCGTCTCCGGCGACCGCCTGCACCAAGGGGCGGGCGCGCGCGGCCAGCCCGTGCTCGGCGCGGAACTGCCGCAGGGCGGTCACGACCTCCTCGAGCTGCGCGAAGCTGGCCTCGGCGGCGCGATCGCGCTCACCGCGGGCGCGCGGCCAGGCTGCGCGCTGGATCGAGCTGTCGGTGCGGCCGTGGAGCGCGCGCCAGATCTCCTCGGTCACGAAGGGCATCATGGGGTGCAGCATCCGCAGCGCGTCGTCCAGCACGGCGACCAGCACGGCCTTGACCACGGCGTCGTCGCGGAGCTTGGCCAGCTCCAGGTACCAGTCGCAGAACTCGTCCCAGACGAAGTGGTACAGCGTGCTGCGCGGCCGGCGCCACGTCGTAGCCGTCATAGGCCGCGTCGGCGGCGGCGCGGGCCGCCTCCAGCCGCGAGAGGATCCAGCGGTCCTCGAGCCGCTCCACCGGGGGCAGCGGTGCGTCGGGGTCGGCGCCCTCGGCCCGGGCCAGCACCAGGCGGGCGGCGTTCCACAGCTTGTTGGCGAAGTTGCGCGCCGCCCTTGACCCACTCCTCCGCGAGCGGCACGTCCTGCCCGGGGTTGGCGGTGCGCAGCAGCGCGAAGCGCAGCGCGTCGGCGCCGTAGCGACTCGATGAGCTCGAGCGGGTCGATGACGTTGCCGAACGACTTCGACATCTTCTTGCCGAGCTCGTCGCGGACCAGGCCGTGGTTGAGCACGGTGTGAACGGCACCTCGTCCATCAGGTCCAGGCCGGCCATCAGCATCCGGCTGACCCAGAACGTGTTGATGTCGTAGCCGGTGACGAGGACCGACGTCGGGTACCAGGCCTGTGAGCTCGCGGGTCTCCTCGGGCCAGCCCAGCGTGGTGAACGGCCACAGCTGCGAGGAGAACCACGTGTCGAGGACGTCGGGGTCCTGGGCGCAGGCCCTTGCGCCGCGATCTCCTCGGCGTCGGGGTCCTCGCGGTAGACGTGGATCCCGCCGTCGGCGTCGTACCAGGCCGGGATGCGGTGGCCCCACCACAGCTGCCGCGAGATGCACCAGTCGTGCAGGTTCGTCGAGCCACTCGCAGGAACCCTTGGCCTTGCGCGTCCGGGACGAAGCGTCGTGCGGCCGTCGCGCACCGCGCGATCGCGCGTCGGCGAGCGTCGCGCACGGCGACGAACCACTGCTCCGACAGGCGCGGCTCGATCGCGACCCTCGTGCGGCGCGGCAGTGGCCGACGGAGTGCTCGTGCTGCTCGACCTTGACGAGCAGGCCTGGGCGGCGAGGTCGGCCTTGACCCGCTCGCGCGCGGCGTAGCGGTCCAGCCCCGCGTACGGCCCGCCGTTGACGTTGACCGTCGCGTCTCGTCGAAGATGTCGATGGCCGCCAGGTCGTGGCGCTGCCCGATCGCGTGGTCGTTGGGGTCGTGCGCCGGGGTGACCTTGAGCGCGCCGCTGCCGAACGTCGGGTCGACGTGCTCGTCGGCCACGATCGGGATGAGCCGGTCGAGCAGCGGCAGCCGCAGGGTCCGGCCGACCAGGTCGCGGTAGCGCTCGTCCTCGGGGTGCACCGCGACCGCGGTGTCGGCGAGCATCGTCTCTGGCCGCGTCGTCGCGACCACCACGCCCTCGCCGCCGTCGGCCTCCGGATAGCGGATCCAGACCAGCTCGCCGCGGACGGTCTCGTGCTCGACCTCGATGTCCGACAGCGCGGTCCGGGCCTGCGGGTCCCAGTTGATGATGCGCGTGCCGCGGTAGATGAGGCCGCGCTCGTACCAGGTGCAGAAGACGTCGCGGACGGCGCGGCTGCGCTGCTCGTCGAAGGTGAACGCCTCGCGCTCCCAGTCCGGCGAGCAGCCCAGGCGCCGCAGCTGCCGCAGGATCATCCCGCCCGACTCTTCCTTGAAGCGCCAGACGGCCTGGAGGAAGCGCTCGCGCCCGAGGTCCTGGCGCGTGATGCCCTCCTTGGCCAGCTCGCGCTCGACCACGACCTGGGTGCCGATGCCCGCGTGGTCCATGCCCGGCAGCCACACCGCGTTGCGGCCGAGCATCCGCGCGCGCCGGATCAGCACGTCCTGCAGCGCGTTGTCCAGCGCGTGCCCCATGTGCAGGGACCCGGTCACGTTCGGCGGCGGGATCACGATCACGAACGGCTCGCCCGGGTCGTCCACCTCGGCGTGGAAGACCCCGAGTCCTCCCAGCGCGCGTAGAGCCGCGGCTCCAGCTCCGCGGGGTCGTAGGGCCGTTCCAGCGCAGGCATCCGGCGAGTGTACGGGGGGCTGCGGACCCCCCTGCGGGCGCCGCCTACGCTGGCGGCGGTGCGTGGCGGCCTGACCTTCTCGCTGGGCGGGGTCCCCATCCGGATCGATCCGTCGTTCTGGATCTTCGCCGGCGTGCTGGGGTTCGCGTACGTGCAGATCCCGGTGGTGGGGTGGTGGCTGCTCCTCGCCTGGATCGTGGTCGTGCTGCTGTCGCTGACGATCCACGAGATGGGTCACGCCGTGGCGTTCCGGCTCTACGGGCACAAGCCGTCGATCGTGATCTACGCGATGGGCGGGGCCACGAGCAGCTCGACGCCCGGCGGGCTGCCGCCCGGCGCGACCTCGTGATCAGCCTGGCCGGGCCGTTCACGGGCCTGGCGTTCGGCGGGATCGTCTACCTGATCGAGCAGGCCGTCGTCGACGGTCTCACGGGCGGCGAGCTGCGCACCTTCGTGATCCGCCGCATCTTCCAGATGCTGTTCTTCACCAACATCGTCTGGGGGCTGCTCAACTTAGTCCCCATGCTGCCCCTCGACGGCGGCCGGACGCTGGCGGCGATCCTGCGCCGCTTCCGCCCCAAGGACGGCTACCGGCTGGCGCTGGTGGTCTCGGTGGGGATGGGCGTCGCCGGGATGGCCGCGGCGGTGCTGTACCAGCAGATCTTCGCGTTGTTCCTCGTGCTGATGCTCACCTTCTCCAACTTCAACCAGCTGCGGCAGATGGGCGGGCGCGGGCCGCAGGCGCGGCTCCAGCAGGAGTTGGCGGCCGGCGTCGAGGCCGCGCGCCGCGGCGACCTGGCCCGTGCCGCGCACGTGGGCCGCTGGGCGTCCCAGGACGGGCAGGCCCTGCCGCCGGTGCTGATGGCCGCCATGGCGCTGGAGGCAAGCCGCCCGATGGACGCGCTGGAGATGGTGCGCCAGGCGCGCGCACAGGCGCCGCGCGACCCGGGTACCGCCGCCGACCTGGCCGCGGTCCTCGTCGGCACGAACCGCCTGGAGGAGGCCGCGCAGCTCCTGGACGCCCCGGAGCTGCCCATGGACACGCTGCGGCTCCTGCACGCGGCCTTCCAGCAGGCCGGCCGCCCCTTCGAGGCCGCCCGCGCGGCGGCCCGGGTCGCGGGAACCTGAGTCCGCGGCCGGACGCTGTCGATCCCGGGCCCGCCCGTTCGTCGTCTGGGTAGGGACGGCCCGCAGAGGGCGGGCCGCGCACCAGGGAGGCAACGCAGATGGCGAAGTTCCTGTACCTCTACAACAGCGGCGGCGCGGCCGCCCCCCAGACGCCCGAGGAGGGCGCGGCCGTGATGGACGCGTGGAACTCCTGGTTCGGCCAGCTGGGCGACGCGCTCGTGGACGGCGGCAACCCGACCGCGGCGTCGCAGACCGTGGCATCCGACGGCGCGATCAGCGGCGGCTCGGCGACGGGGATCGGTGGCTACAGCGTGGTCCAGGCCGACAGCCTGGACGCCGCGTCCGCCCTGGCCAAGGGCTGCCCGGTCCTGTCCGACGGCGGTTCCGTCGAGGTGCACGAGCTCCTCGACATGTGACCGGCCTGTTGCCTAGGCGGAGCGCTTGCGGCGCGCTCGCCCTCGTGCCTGCGGCACCAGGGTCGGGTTGACGTTGTCGCGCACGACCTCGCCGGTGATGATGCACTCGCCGATGTCCTCGCAGCGAGGGCAGCTCGTACATCGTGTTGAGCAGGACCTCTTCGAGGATCGCGCGCAGGCCGCGGGCACCGGTGCCGCGCAGGATCGCGAGGTCGGCGATCGCCTCCAGGGCGTCCTCGGTGAACTCCAGGGCCACGCCGTCGTACTCGAAGAACTTCTGGTACTGCTTGACCAGCGCGTTCTTGGGGCCGGTCAGGATCTCGATGAGCGCGTCGCGGTCGAGCTGCTCGACGGAGCACTGCACCGGCAGGCGGCCGACGAACTCGGGGATGAGGCCGTACTTCAGCAGGTCCTCGGGCAGCGCCTGCGCGTACAGCTCGGACAGGTCCTTCGCTGCCGCGTGCGGACGTCGGCGCCGAAGCCGACGCCCTTGCGGCCGATGCGCTGCTCGACGATCTGCTCCAGGCCCGCGAACGCGCCGCCGCAGATGAACAGCACGTTGGTGGTGTCGATCTGGATGAACTCCTGGTGGGGGTGCTTGCGCCCGCCCTGCGGCGGCACCGACGCGACGGTGCCCTCGAGGATCTTCAGCAGCGCCTGCTGCACGCCCTCACCGGAGACGTCCCGGGTGATCGACGGGTTCTCGCTCTTGCGGGCGATCTTGTCGACCTCGTCGATGTAGATGATCCCGGTCTCGGCCTTCTTGACGTCGAAGTCGGCGGCCTGGATCAGCTTGAGCAGGATGTTCTCGACGTCCTCGCCGACGTAGCCCGGCCTCGGTCAGCGCGGTGGCGTCCGCGATCGCGAAGGGGACGTTGAGCAGGCGCGCGAGCGTCTGCGCCAGCAGCGTCTTGCCCGGAGCCCGTGGGGCCCAGCAGCAGGATGTTGGACTTGGCCAGCTCGACGTCGTCCTCGCGCCTGGCGGTGCCGGACGCGGATGCGCTTGTAGTGGTTGTAGACCGCGACGGCGAGCGTCTTCTTGGCGTCGTCCTGGCCCACGACGTAGTCGTTGAGGAAGCTCGTAGATCTCGCGCGGCTTGGGGAGGTCACCCTGGACGAGCTCGGGAGTCTCGGCGAACTCCTCCTCGATGATCTCGTTGCACAGGTCGATGCACTCGTCGCAGATGTAGACGCCCGGCCCGGCGATGAGCTTCTTGACCTGCTTCTGCGATCTTCCCGCAGAACGAGCACTTCAGCAGGTCGCCGCTCTCGCCGAACTTTGCCATCCGCCGCTCGTCCTTTGGCGGTCTTCGTCGGTGCCGGGCGCGGATGGGCAGCCGCACTCGTCACCACCGGCAGGCATCGAGACGCCTGACATGGCCCGACCGTGGTGGGTCAACTGACCTTGAGCTGGAGCTCCTGCTGGACTTGCGGCGACTGCGATGACCTCGTCGATCAGCCCGTACGTCTTGGCCTCCGTCCGCCGTCATGATGAAGTCGCGGTCGGTGTCGGCGTTGACCTTGCTCGATCGGCTGGCCGGTCTTCTCGGACAGGATCTTGTCCAGCAGGTCGCGGATGCGCTGGATCTCGCGCGCCTGGATCTCGATGTCGGTGGACTGCCCCTCGGCGCCGCCGTGGGGCTGGTGGATCAGGATGCGGCTGTGGGGCAGGGCGAAGCGCTTGCCCTTGGTGCCGGCGGCCAGGAGGATCGCCGCGGCGGAGGCGGCCTGGCCCATGCAGATCGTCGACACGTCCGGCTTGATGAACTCCATCGTGTCGTAGATCGCCAGCGCGCTGGTCACCGACCCGCCCGGGCTGTTGATGTAGATGTTGATGTCCTTCTCGGGGTCCTCGCCCTCGAGGTGCAGCAGCTGCGCCATGATCAGGTTGGCGATCTCGTCGTTGATCGGCGTGCCGAGGAAGATGATCCGCTCCTTGAGCAGCCGCGAGTAGATGTCGAAGGACCGCTCCCCGCGGTTGGTCTGCTCGATGACCATGGGGACGAGGTAGGCCGACGGCTGCATGGACATCACGGGGGCTCCCTGACGATTCGCGGTCGGGCAAGGGTAGCCGTGGCGCTGCGCGCGGGCGTCTGCCACGCTGCGCACATGAGCGAGACACCCACACCGGACGAGGACCTCGAGCTGGCCGCCGAGGACGACGAGGAGGCGGACGAGGTCCGCGGAGGAGCCGCCCAACCGGCCGGCTACGACTACAAGGGGAACAAGAAGCTCTGACCCACGGCGTCAGCGGACTGGTCGTCACGCCCTGGGAGGGCGGGCGGCTGGTCCACGACCCGCGACTGCGCGCGATCGCCGACGCCCGGCCGGACCAGGTCAACGGCCACAGCGAGTCCGCGGAGCTGCTGCTGCGCCTGCTGCCGCCTGGCCCAGCGGTCACCGGGCTGGATCTCGGGAGCGGCTGCGGCGTGCTGGCGTTGGGCCTTGCCCGCACGTGCGAGCGGGTGGACGCGGTCGACGTCAACCCGCGCGCCGTCGCGTGCACGCGGCTGTCCGCCGCGCTCAGCGGGTGCACCACGATCACCGCGCACGCAGGCTCGTGGTTCGAACCGGTGGCTGGCCGCGCGTTCGACCGCATCGCCTCCAACGCCCCCTACGTCGTCTCCCCCGACCGCGGGCTCATGTTCCGCGACTCCGGGCGCCCGGAGGGAGTGGCGATGTGGCTGGTCGGCGAAGCGGCCCGGCGCCTCACACCGGCCGGCGTCGCCCTCCTCGCGCTGAGCTGGCCGCGCGCGGGGGCCGAGGCGTGGTCGGCGCCGGCGAGACGGTGGGCGCAGGCCGCCGGGTGCGACGCGCTGGCGCTGCTCTCGGAGGACTCGGCGGCCGAGAAGTACGCAGAGCACTGGACCGAGGGGCTGGAGCCCGCAGAGCGCGTGGCCACGGTCCGCCGGTGGACGGACCACTACGCGCGCATCGGCGCCGAACGGCTGACCGTCGCGGTCGTAGCGCTGCGCCGCGCCCCACGCGGCCGACAGCCCGCGTTCCTGGCGCGGGTGCCGCGTGCCCAGCCCGAAGTCGGCGCGGGTCAGACCGTGATGCGGATGCTGGACGGGATCGTGCTGGCGCGGGACCTGACCGACGGCGCGCTGCTCGGCGGCGTCTTCGAAGCGCCGTCGTCGCCGCCCAGCACGGGCGCCGTGCTGCGCCTGCACGAGGCCATCGGGCACCTGTTTGACGCGTGCCGCGACGGGCGGCCGCTGGCGACCTGCGTCCCCTCGGTCGCGGCGACGGCCGGGGTCGCGCCGGCGACGGCCGAGCGGGCGGTGGTCGCGGCGGCCCGCCGCCTGCTGGCGCACGGGCTCCTGGTCAGCCGCTGACGTCCTCGTCGTCGTGGTCGTGGCCGGCGTGGTCGAGGCCGGAATGGTCGTGGCCGGCGTGGTCGTCGTCGTCCTGCTTGCCGGCCTGCTGCTGCTCGTCCGCCATCGCCTCCAGCGCGGCCTCGTCGGCGGCTTCCAGCTCCGGGGGCGGGCCGGCGAGGACCTCGACCGACTCGACGAGGTGGTCGATGGTCTTGCGGCGGTAGGCGTCGCCGGCGAGGGCATTGATGCGACCCGGCTGCAGCATCAGCTCGGCCATCTCCTGGACGGGCCGGCCGAGCCGCATCGACTGACGGGCGAGCTCCTCGCCCAGGTCGGACTGCTCGACCTCGATGCCTGCGGCGCGCCCGACGGCGTCGAGGACCAGCATCGACTTCACCGTCTCCCGCGCACCCCGCTCGGCCTCCTCCTGCAGCTCGTCCATGCTGCGGCCGGTGACCTGCAGGTACTGCTCCATCGTCATCCCGTAGTGGCTGGCCTCGTGGGCGAGCCGGTCCAGCCGGTAGGCGGACTCCTCCGCGACGAGGGAGGGCGGCAGCGGGAAGTCGGCGAGCTCCATGACCGCCTCGACGACCTTGCCGCGCAGCAGCTGGCGGGCCTGGAAGCGCTTGGCGCGGCCGACGCGCTCGCCCACGTCGGCGCGCAGTTCGGCGATCGTGTCGAACTCGCTGGCGGACAGCGCGAAGTCGTCGTCGAGCTCCGGCAGCTGCTTGGACTTGACCTCTTTGACGATCACGGTGAAGTCGGCCTCCTGGCCGGCGATCCCGTCGGGGAAGTCGGCGCCCAGGATGTCGCTGAACTTCAGGATCTGGCCGGCGCTGGTGCCCTGCAGCTGGCGGTCCAGCTCTGCGTCGGTCTCGGCCGTGGGCACCTCGTAGAGCAGGTCCTCGCCGCTGGCCTCGTCGATGACCTTCTCGCCGCGCCTGGCGGTGATCGTGACCACCACGAAGTCTCCGGCCTTCACGGGCCGCTCCACGGTCTCCAGCTCCGCGAAGCGCTCCTGCAGCTGGGCGAGCTGCAGGTCGAGCTCCTCGTCGGTGACCTCCCACTCTGGGTGGGCGACCTGCAGGCCCTCGTACGCGGGGACCTCGAAGTCGGGGCGCACGTCGACCGTGGCGTGGATGACGGCCTCGCGGCCCTCCTCGAACGCCTCGACCTCGAACTGCGGGCTGCCGACGACCGCGACGTCCGCGTCGCGTACGGCCTCCTCATAGAGGCCGGGCAGCGCGGTGCGCAGGGCCTCCTCCTGCAGCGCCTCGGCGCCGATGCGCGCCTGCAGCACCTTGCGCGGCACGCGGCCCTGGCGGAACCCGGGGATCTTGACCTGCCCGGCCAGCGCGGTCGCGGCGGCGTCGATGGCGCTGGCGACGCGCTGCGGCTCGACGGTGAGCGTGAGCTTGACGCTGGTCTCGTCGAGCTGCTCGACGGTGGTCTGCAAGGTCGGTGCCTCCGGGGTCGCGGAGGCTCCAATGCTAGAGGGGGTTCCACCGGGTGACCCTGGGCGTCGAGGTGGCCTGGCCAGCCGTCCCCACGCCCCTCAGGGTCCACCCCTCTACGCTGGCCCCCACGCGGGTGTAGCTCAATGGCAGAGCCTCAGCCTTCCAAGCTGATGACGCGGTTTCGATTACCGTCACCCGCTCTCAGACAAAACCGCAGGTCATAGCGCCTTTAACGCAGCTGCAGCACATCGCATTGCTTCATGTTCGACGGCTGCGTGCCACGAACATGCCATGACGACCGGTCAGTGGCGGTCTTCTGCGGTGCCGATCAGCACGACCGGCGCCAGCTTCGTGCGCTCGATCAGCTCGCCCAGCGCCCGCGCGATCGCGGCGTCCCGGTCGCGCGTGGCGTGCTGGTAGAGCAGCGCCGCGCGCGACGAGCGATGCCCCATCCGAGCCATCAGTTCCTTCGTGCTGGCGCCCGTCGCGGCTGCCCAGTTGTTGCCGGTGTGACGCAGATCATGGAAGTGCAGGTTCTCGGGCAGCGTCGCGTCCTCCTGCGCCACCGCGCCGCGGGCGCGCCGCCACGTCCTCCCGAACGTCTGCACCGAGAGCGGCTGCCCCTTCAGCCCGGTGAACACGTGCGCGTCGAGTTCAGGGGCGACGTGCCGCTCGAGGTGGTCGGCGAGCTCGGCCATGACGGGCGCCGACAAGGTGACGGTGCGGTGCGAGCTCTGCTTGGGCTTCGTTGTGATGTGCGCGCCGCTCTGAAGCTGCTGGCGCTGCTCGCGGATGCGCACCGTGTCGTGCAGCGGGTCGATGTGGCGCCGACGCAGCCCGAACAGCTCGCCGGCGCGCAGCGACGCGAACGCGGCGAGCAGCGGCAGAAGCCGGTAGCGGTCCGGGAGGGCGTCAGCGAGCGCGTACACCTGCGGGACGGTCGCGACGGGTCGCTCCTCGGGGTGCTCCTCGCCGGCGCCAGGGATGCTGCACGGGTTGCGCACGATCACGTTGTCGTCGACAGCGGAGTTGAGGATGGTGCGCAGCAGCCGGTAGGCCTTGGCACGGGCGGAGTCGCCGGCGTCGCTCAGCGACGCGTACCACCTCTGATCGCCGCCGGGGTGAGATCGCCCACGCTTGCTTTGCCCAGCTGCGGCACGATGTGGTGGTCGAGCAGCCAGCGGTAGAGCTCGCGGGTACGCGGCGCAAGGCGCGGGTGCGTGTCGAGCCACTGGTCGGCGTAGGCGGCGACGTGCACGCGGCCGCGGCGCGGGTCAACCCATCCGCCGCGGGCCTGGTCGACGACGGCTGCCTGCCAGGCGAGCTCGGCTTCGGCTTTGGTCGCGTAGGTGCCGAGCGGGACGAGCCGGTTCGTGGAGCGGTCGCGCACGCGGGCCTGCCACCGGCCAGATGGCAGCTGGCGCGCGGAACCGCCACGGCGCCGCGTCACTTGAACCACCGTCCCCGCCCGGAGCGCCGGTCGGCGGCAAGCAGCGCTACTGCGGTGGTGATGGCGCCGGCCGTGACGACTGCTGCAACCCGGTCCGGGACGCGTCCGCGATCCACGCTCACGGTGACCTCCTGGGGTCAGTCCTCGCCGCCTACGTCGCCACGCACGGGCGGCAGCCCTCGCCGACGACGATCATCAAGTTGCGCCAACAGGCCGCGCTGGCAACCCGCGACGACAAGACCGTGAACTCCCTGGCCGAGCTCACCGCCCGCTGGCACACCCAGGCCAGCGAGCTCCTCGGCCAGGACGCAACCCGCTGGGCGACCCGACTCGTCACCAGCCACCGCGACCAACGAGCGCTGTCCGCCGACGACGTACCCGCAGACTTGGTCGACAGGCTCGGGCGCAGCGTGGTCGAAGCCGTGTCAGAGAAGCGCGCGACCTGGCGTCACTGGAACCTGCACGCCGAAGCGTCCCGGCAGCTGATCGGGTTGCGGTTCGCCACTACCGCCGACCGCGACGCGATCCTCGGCCTGGTCGTGGACGCCGCCGAAGCCGCGTCGCTGCAGCTGACACCACCCGACCTGGCATCCACCCCGGCGGCCCTACGCCGCTCAGATGGCAGCAGCCAGCTGCGTGCCCGCCACACCACGGTATTCACCAGCGTCGAGCTGCTCGCCGCCGAGGACCGCCTGCTCCAATTCGCGGAGACCACCACGGCGCCCGCGGCGACGGTCGACGAGCACCAGCACCCCGCACTGCGCGCGATCGCCACGTCGGGCCGCGCCGTCGACCTTCTGGTCGGCCCGGCCGGCGCCGGAAAGACCACAGCGCTGCGCGCGCTCCGGAACGCTTGGGAAGCCCAGCACGGGCCCGGATCGGTCATCGGGCTCGCCCCCTCAGCGGCAGCCGCCCGGGTCCTCGCCGACGAGCTCGGCATCGCGACCGACACGACCGCCAAGTGGATCTATGACCGCAACACCGCCAGCGCTGGTCAGCTGCTTGTGGTCGACGAGGCGAGCCTCGCGGGCACGCTCGCCCTCGACCGCATCGCCACCCAGGCGGCGCAGTCCGGCGCCAAGTTGCTGCTGGTCGGCGACTGGGCGCAGCTGGCCGCGGTCGACGCCGGCGGCGCCTTCGCGCTCCTCGCCTCCGCCCGCGACGACACCCCCTGGCTCCCACCGTGCACCGCTTCCGCCAACCCTGGGAAGCCACTGCATCCCTGCAGCTGCGCAGCGGCAACCCCGCCGTCATCGACACCTACGCGAAGCACGGCCGGCTACGCGCCGGCGACCACGACGAAATGCTCGACGCCGCCTACCGCGCCTGGCACACCGACGTCGCTGCAGGCCGGGCCAGCGTGATGATCGCCCCGACCCGCGACACCGTCATCGCGCTCAACACCAGGGCCCGCAACGACCGCATCGCCGCCGGCGACGTCGCAACCAGCGGAGCAGTCGCGTTGCACGACGACACGCAGGCCTCCGTCGGCGACGTCGTCGTGACGCGCCGCAACGACCGCCGCCTGATCGCCGGCAAGCACTGGGTGCGCAACGGCGACCGCTGGACCCTCACCGCCAACCACCCCGACGGCAGCGTCACCGTGCGCGGCCCGCACGGCCGGGTGCAGCTGCCCGCCGCCTACGTCGCCGAGAACCTCGAGCTGGGCTACGCCACCACGATCCATCGCACGCAAGGTCGCACCGTCGACACCGCGCACGCCATCGTGCAACCCGGCATGACCCGCGAAGCCCTCTACGTCGCGCTCACCCGCGGCCGCCACGCGAACACCGCCTACGTCACCGCCGACAGCGACACCCGCGGCCGAGCTGTCCTGACCGGCATCCTGGCACGCGTCGGCGCCGAACCTTCCGCGCACGAAGCGATCCGGCAAGAGCACGAGCGCTCCGCCAGCATCGCCCAGCTCGCGGCCGAGTAAGAAGCCATCGCAGCCCGCGCACAGCACGACCGCTGGATCGCCCTGCTGAATCGATCCGGCCTCACCCCAGAGCAGACTGCGGCAATCGCGGCGTCCGATGTCTTCGGCCCGCTTGGTGCCGCCCTCCGCCGCGCGGAAGCCCACCACTACGACCTGGAGGCTCTGGTTCCACGCATCCTGGCCGCCACGCCGACCGACGCCGGCGACGTCGCCGGCGCCCTCCGTGACCGCCTCAGCCGCGCAACCACGCCGGCGACGGGCACCAGCCGCCCGCGCCCCGCCCCCCGGCTCATCGCGGGCCTCATCCCAAAGGCCACCGGACCCATGCCCGACGACATGCGCGGCGCCATCGCCGAACGCCAGCACCTCATCGAGCAACGCGCCCGCATCCTCGCCGACACGGCGATCGCCGAACACGCACCCTGGATCCGCGCACTCGGCCTCCCACCCCGCGACCCGCGCCACCGCGACGCCTGGAGCCGCCACGTCCAAACCATCGCCGCCTACCGCGACCGCTACGGGCTCAACGACGACCTCCCCCTCGGTCATGCCGCCGCCACCCCAGGCCGGGGCGCGGACGCCGCCCGCGCCCACGGGGCCCTCATCCAGGCTCAACGCCTCACGGCGGACACGACGCCCGCACAGCCCGCCAGCGCGCATGTCCACCAGGCCCGAAATCCTCAGCGAGGCCTGTGACCATCAACCGTCGATCTCCGGGGTCGAGGGATGCCGCCCGCCCTTCGCAGCGCATCCGGGGGCGCCGCCGAACGGCAGCACTTTGGGGACTCGGACAGCCACTGATCGGTCGTGGCCGTTGGGAAACCCGCAGCAGGGGGAGCCTCCCGGATGCCCCGAGAATGCGCGGCCTGTCGTGAACGCGTCCATGACCGCGAAGAACCTCCATTTAGTGGAACAGCGCCTCTTGAGAGTCCTGAGCGACACAGCGGTCGGCTGACGCATCCGGTGAGGCGAGAGCTAGGTGGTGATCGCGGACCCGGTCTCGATGACGCCGCCGATGAGGATGTCCGCCCTTACGCCGCCGCGGTGGATGAGCGGGCGCAGCAGGCCGGGCCCGGCGAGCCGCTCGAGGTGGGCGCAGGGCTCGGCGAGCCGCAGTCCCTGGCAGCGGACGTCCCCGATGCTGAACTGGCGGCCGACGAGCGCGTTGACGTCAATGCCGCGCGTCAGGATGTTCCGGCGTGTTCGTGGGAAGTCGAGGCGCGCGTCACGCGCGGTGAGCTCTTGCACGACCTCAAGGGCGATGAGCGTCAGGTCGTAGCCGGGTCGGCGGCCTCCGGGGGAGCTGAACGTGCCGGCGTTGCGGGCGTAGCGGTCGCCCTCCAGGCCGTGGCCGGCGAGGGCGCGGGCACTGACGACGATCTGCATGGCGGCTTCGGCGTCGGGTGCGATCGCGATCGCCTCCACCGTCCCCGACAGGGCGGCGGCCCGTGGCACCGGCGGGACCACCGGGTTGAGGGACGCCACGGCGTAGGCGCTGGTGATGCGCAGGTCGGCGGTCGCCTGGCCGAGCAGGCTGGGGTCCTGCGGGCTGAGGACGATCCCGGGCGGAGTTCCGAACGCCAGCGCGGCCACCTGCTGGTGCGGGCCGTCGGCGAGCGCGCTGTCGCTGCCGTCGATGACGGCGATCCACCAGCCCGCCCACTGGAACGAGGCGGGGTCGGCGATCGGCACGAGTCCGAAGCCGCGTCCGGCGAGCCAGCTCTTCCAGACGCCGAGGCCGTGCGACAGCGTCTCTTCCTGTCTCACGGGGGGCAGGTCGGCGACGCTCACCTCGGTGACCGAGGACAGGCAGGCGGCGAAGCTGCGGACGAGCGGGCTGCCCGGCCCGACGGGAAGGTCGGCGTCTCTCATGATGGCTCCTGGGCGGCGAGCGGAACGGTCCCGGCCACTTCTGTCGCGCTTGTCGAGGCGCGGTCGAGCAGCCGGCGGGCCACGCGGATGTCTGGTCCGAGCCGGGTGAGGTGCTCGACGAGGGCGCCGGCGGCGGCGGTGAGCTCCTCGTCGGTCAGCGGGTCGAGGGCGTCGAGGATGAACAGGGCCGACGTGGTGTCGTCGGTCATGGCCGTTCGGCGGGCCTGGCGCCAGTTCCAGCGGCGGCAGGTCACCCCGGCGTCGTCGACCCAAACCACCTCACCGTTGTCGGGGTGCTCGATGATGGTGGTGCCGTCGGCGACGGTGTCGAACGGCTCGTGGCCGGTGGCGCGGATCAAGCGCGGTGGGCCGCTGTAGCGCGTCAGGTCCTCGCCGCCGAGCGGGATCTGGTGCAGTACCGACACCGCGTTGTAGATGTCGGTCAGCCGGTTGACGCGGGGCAGCCCGGTGTCCACGCGGCGCAGCAGCGCCTCCAGGCTGTTGCGCGTGCGCTGGGGCTTCGCACCGAAGCTGCGGTAGGCGTCTCGCCACGCGGCGACGTGTGGCAGCTGCTCGATCTTGTGCCCTGCGAGGGCCTGCTTCGCGGCCGTCTCGGCGGCCCGCAGCAGCGCTTCGCTGGTGTCGTCACTGGGTCCGGGGACGATGCCCTCGACGGTCACGAGCATGGCGCGGTAGTCGGGGCGCAGCTGCAGGACGGAGGGGGCCACTGTCGCGGCCGCCAGCAAGTCGCCGGCGGCGCTCATCGGACGGTCCGCCCGGGCCCGAGCGGCTCGAAGACCGTCAGGCAGAACCGGGCGGCTGGCCCGTCGATTGCAGGGTTGGCGTAGCCGTGTGCGACGTCGCCGACGAACTGCGCGGAGTCGCCGATCGACAGCAGCTGCGTCTGGTCGCCCACGCTCAGCTCGACCTGTCCGGCGAGCACGAGCAACAGTTCGCGGGTGCCGGCGGCGTGCGCCTCGGTGCGGTGCGCTTCGCCAGGCTCGAGCGTCCAGTCCCACAGCTCGACGACGTCCGGTGGGTTTGTGCCAGCGACGAGGACGGCCTGCCCGCCGGACTGACCGCGCCACAGCACCGGCGCCTGGCCGGCCTCGACGACGCGCAGCGCCCCGGGGCGCTCGACGTCGACCAGGGCGGGCAGCCCGAGACCGAGCGCATCCGACAGCCGCAGGAGCGTCGCGATGCTCGGGTTGCTGGCCCCTGCTCGACATTGACGACCATGCGCCGGCTCACCCCCGAGCGTTCGGCCAGCTCGTCCAGGGTCCAGCCGCGCTCGACCCGGCAGTCGCGCACACGCCTGCCCGATTGCGCTCGCGATATCCAGCGTGTCCACACCTTTCTCCTCATGAGTGCTCGACGTAGTGCATCATAGTGCACTCACATCGAGCGAGGAGCACTCGACATGTCCGTACAGGACACCACCCAGGCCGGCGGTCGCCGACGGTCGCAAACGGCGCTGGTCACAGCCGGACGCACCAACGGTCCGGGTCAGCCGCTGAACGTCCCGCTCGTACTGGCCTCGAACTTCCGGGCTACACCCGCTGCGCCGATCTCGCGCGACGGAAGCGTGGCCGGTCGGGAGTACTCCCGTAACGACGGCACGCCGACCTGGGAAGCGCTGGAGGAAGTCCTGGGTGAGCTCGAGGGCGGCCGCGCCATCGCGTTCTCCTCCGGCATGGCGGCCGCGGCGGCGGTCTTCGATCTGCTGCCGGCCGGCTCGCGTGTCGTCGCGCCCACAGACTGCTACGCCGGCGTGAAGGCGCTGCTCGCCGACGGGCAGCAGCAGGGCCGTTGGTCGGCGGAGATGGTCGACGTGACCGACACCGACACCGTCCTCGCCGCTGCCGCGCAGGCCGACCTGCTGTGGCTGGAGTCGCCGACCAACCCGCTGCTGGAGATCGCCGACCTGCCCGCGCTGTGCGGCGCCGGCCACGCCGGCCGGCCGCTGGTCGCGGTCGACAACACGTTCGCCACGCCGCTGCTGCAACAGCCGTTGGCGCTCGGCGCCGACGTGGTGGTGCACAGTGCGACGAAGTTCATCGGCGGCCACTCCGATCTGCTGCTTGGGGTCGCGGTCGCGCACGCCCACGTGGCAGAGCGGCTGCGCCGCCGCCGTGAGGTGGCTGGCGCGACGCCCGGCGCGATGGAGACGTTCCTCGCGCTGCGCGGCATCCGCACGATGTCGGTGCGCCTCGATCAGGGGCAGCGCAGCGCCGTTGAGCTCGCCCGACGCCTGGCCCTGCACCCGGCCGTACATCGCGTGCGCTACCCCGGCCTGCCGAACGACCCTGGACATGACCGGGCTTCGGTGCAGATGAGCGGCTTCGGGGCGGTGCTGTCCTTCGAGCTCGCCGACGCAGCGACTGCCGACGGCGTCTGCGACGCGGTTCAGGTCATCAGCTGGGCGACCAGCCTGGGCGGCGTCGAGAGCACGATCGAGCGCCGCGCGAAGCTGCCGGGTCAGGAGCACGTGCCGCCCGGTCTGCTGCGTTTGAGCGTTGGCTGCGAGCACGTCGAGGACCTATGGGACGACCTCGCCGCCGCCCTGCCCGCCCGGAGCACCACGCCCGTCCCCACCCCACCCGCCCGTTCAGGAGCCCGCCCCAACGCGGTGACGTGACGCGCATGACCGACCGCGATCACAACCTCGTGTCCAACATCGGGTGGGGTGGGCACGGAAGCGCGGGCCGAGCGCGGGCCGGCGCCTACTGCTGGCGCGTGCCACGAGCGTGCCACAAACCACGGTCATGAGGTGACAGCAACGGTCATCGACGGGCAGGCCAACCATGGCCTGACCTGCATGAACGCTCGAGACCAACTGTCCGGAGCACGCAAGGGATCAGCCTTCCAAGCTGATGACGCGGTTTCGATTACCGTCACCCGCTCGAAGACAAAACCGCAGGTCATAGCGCCTTTAACGCAGCTGCAGCACGTCGAGTCGGCTGCCCTCACGGCCGCCGATTGCTCCAACGGCGCTGCGTCGCAGCTGCTTGCAGCGTGAACCGAAGTAGCACAGCACTCAAGAGTTCGCGACGGACTGATTGCCGCGTCGGGTGGCGTAACCTCTTCCGCTGCCGAAGAGCGTCATCAGGTCGGCCAGTGCTGCCACCACCACCCCGACGTAGTCGAGGCCGTTGATCCCGCCGGGCGCGCACAGCACCCAGGTGAGGGTGGTCCACGGAGCGAGCAGGAAGCCGACGAGCGGCACGAACCAGCCGTCGAAGGCGAGCTCCCAACGTGCCGGCCAACCCAGCCAGTACACGAGCAGACCGAAGCGCGGTCCAAGGAACAGGATGGCGAGGAACAAGCACATGGTCGTCCTTTCCGTTCAGCTCTGGCTAGGAGTCGCCGTGCTTCGGTCGCCCGGAAACGGCCACGGCACCCAGCGACCTCATGCAACCGAAAGGTCACCGCGACGGCATCACCCCCATGGATTGACTCTCGGGGCTGAAGTCCCGGAGTCCCTTCATCCCACTGAGGTGATGAAGCCCTGACGACCCCTGACTCCGACTGAACGCGATCAGTCGATGTGCCGATCGCTCAGCATGTCGTGAGCGACGCGGAACCCGATGTTGCCCGTGCTGCTGTCGGGGGTGTTGGCGCTCCGCGCATCGACGCGGTAGCGCCAGCAATAGGTCTCATGGCACAAGTACGAGCCCCCGCGCATCACCTTGGCCGTGCCCGACGCGGGACCGGTTGGTGACTGCTGCGGCGCCAACAGATTGCTGTTTGGCGCGAACCAGTCGGCGCACCACTCCCACACGTTGCCTGTGACCTCGTGCAGCCCGAAGCCGTTGGGCGGGTAGGTGCCGACGGGGCAAGTACCGAGCCAGCCGTCGGCGCCCGTGTTGTCGCTCGGGAACGTGCCTTGGAAGACGTTCATCCGGTGCTCGCCGCCGGGCTCACGCTCGTCTCCCCAGGGGAAGTGCGAGCTTTCGATTCCGCCGCGAGCCGCCCGCTCCCATTCGGCCTCGGTGGGGAGGCGGGTGCCGCTCCAGGCGCAGAACGACATGGCGTCGGTCCAGCTCACGTGGACGACCGGGTGAGCTCCGCGGCTCTCGATGTGGCTGTGCGGTCCTTCGGGGTGGCGCCAGTCGGCGCCTTCGACCTCTCGCCACCACGGAGTCGCCGCGACGCCGCGCGTCGGGGGGAAGTCGTCGGGGAGGAGGCCCCCGAACACGAACGAGGTCCCGATGTCCTCCGCGGTGGTCCGGTGGCCGGTGGCGTGGACGAAGTCCGCGAACAGGTTGTTGGTGACTGCGTGCACGGCCATGCGGAAGCCCGGCAGTTTGACCGGGTGGGCCGGACCCTCACCGTCGTCCGCGTAGCCGGCTGGGTCGTCGGTGCCCATGGTGAACGTGCCTGCCGGGATGTCGGCCATCGCGATCGCGACCGCCGAATCAGCAACCGGATCGCGAGTTGCAGGGTCCCCGTCGGTCGTGTCTCCGGCCCGGCCGGGCACGCAGCAGCTGCTCACACCGCCAGCGTGCTGGCCAAGCCGGGGCGCCGAATCACCCGATGAGGGCGATGCCGCCTTCTGGGTCCGCTGCTGTGCTGAGGGCCGACAGCCCGTGGGATGGAGAACAGCGATGGAGACCGCGCGCGACGGGCAATCCCGGTCGATCCTTCCGATCCCGGATGTCCGGCCGCCGGGTCTGACGACCTACGACGCGAAGGACCCGGCGACGTCGTTCCCGCCGATCCAGCCGTTGCGCCCTCCTGCCGGCGCGCCCAACGTGCTGGTGGTCCTGCTCGACGATGTCGGGTTCGGCGCATCGAGTGCGTTCGGCGGGCCGTGCCACACACCCACGGCGGAGCGTCTCGCGGCGGGCGGTCTGCGCTACAACCGGTTTCACACCACGGCGCTGTGCGCGCCGACACGGCAGGCGCTGCTGACCGGTCGCAACCACCACTCCGTCGGCATGGGGAGCATCACCGAGACCGCGACGTCGGCGCCCGGGCAGAGCTCGCTGCGGCCGAACACCATGGCGCCGCTTGCACTGACGCTGACGTTGAATGGCTACTCGACCGCGCAGTTCGGCAAGTGCCATGAGGTGCCGGTGTGGCAGACCTCACCCATGGGACCGTTCGACGCCTGGCCGTCGAAGGGCGGCGGGTTCGAGCACTTCTACGGCTTCATCGGGGGAGAGAACAACCAATGGGAACCGGCGCTTTATGAGGGCACGACGCCGATCGAGCCCCCTGCCACGGCCGAGGAGGGCTACCACCTCACCGACGATCTGACCGACCACTGCGTGGGCTGGATCCGCCAGCAGAAGGCGCTGATGCCCGACAAGCCGTTCTTCATCTACTACGCGCCCGGAGCCACCCACGCCCCGCACCACGTGGCCCCGGAGTGGATCGAGAAGTACCGCGGCCGGTTCGCCCACGGCTGGGACGCGCAGCGCGAGCAGACCTTCGCCAGGCAGAAGGAGCTCGGCGTGATCCCCGCCGACGCCGAGCTGACGCCGCGCAGTGACCTGATCACGGCATGGGACGACATGCCCGAGGAGCTCAAGCCGGTGCTCGAGCGCCAAATGGAGGTGTACGCCGGATTCCTGGAACACACCGACACCCAGGTCGGCAGGATCGTCGACACCCTCGAGGACCTCGAGATCCTCGACGACACGATCATCCTCTACATCATCGGCGACAACGGCGCCTCGGCCGAGGGCACCATGAACGGCGCCTTCAACGAGATGGCGAACTTCAACGGGATGGCGGCCATCGAGACGCCCGAGTTCATGGTCAGCAAGCTCGACGAGTTCGGGTCTCCCAGCTCGTACAACCACTACTCCGTGGGTTGGGCGTGGGCGATGAACGCCCCGTTCCAGTGGACCAAGCAGGTCGCATCGCACTGGGGCGGCACCCGCAACGGGACGATCGTGCACTGGCCCGCCGGCATCACCGAGAAGGGCGGACTGCGGATCGCAGTTCAGCCACGTCATCGATGTGGCCCCCACCATCCTCGAGGCCGCCGGGCTGGCTCAGCCCATGCTGGTCAACGGTGTCATGCAGGCCCCGATCGAGGGAACCAGCATGCTCTACTCGTTCAACGACGCGTCGGCCCCCGAGCGCCACGACCTTCAGTACTTCGAGATGTTCGGCAACCGCGGCATCTACCACCAGGGCTGGAGCGCGGTGACCAAGCACAAGACGCCGTGGGTGATGGTCGGCGGCGAGATGCCGGCGTTCGACGCCGACGTGTGGGAGTTGTACGACGGCGGCGGCGGAGACTTCAGCCAGTCCCGCAACCTCGCGGCCGAGCAACCCGAGCGGCTGGCCGAGCTGCAGCGGCTCTGGATCATCGAGGCCGCCAAGTACAACGTGCTGCCGCTCGACGACCGTTCGGCCGAGCGGCTCAACCCCGAGCTCGCCGGTCGCCCAACCCTCATCCGGGGCAATTCCCAGCTGTTCTTCCCGGGCATGGGCCGGCTCTCCGAATCGAGCGTCGTCAGCATCAAGAACAAGTCGTTCTCGGTCACCGCCGAGGTCGAAGTCCCCGAGGGCGGCGCCGAGGGCGTGATCATCGCCCAGGGCGGGCGCTTCGGTGGCTGGGCCGTGTACGTCAGGGACGGATGTCTGAAGTTCGCCTACAACGTGCTCGGCATCCAAGAGTTCACCGTCGCGGCAGGCCTGCCGATCCCGGCCGGCCGGCACCAGGTACGAGTGGAGTTCAGCTACGACGGCGGCGGACTGGGCAAGGGCGGCGACGTCAACTTGTTCCACGACGGGGCCGAAGTCGGCAAGGGCCGCGTCGAGGCCACCCAGCCGATGATCTTCTCGGCCGACGAGACCACCGACATCGGCTACGAGTCCGGCACCACCGTCACGGCCGACTACACCGCGCACACCAGCCGCTTCACCGGCAAGCTCCACTGGGTCCAGCTCGACGTCGGCATCGACGACAACGACCACTACATCGACCCGGAGGAACGCTTCCGAATCGCCATGGCCCGGCAGTAGGTCACCCAGGGCCAACCGGGGCCGGCTCTCCGTCTCAGCGGGTCCAGTCAGCTGTGGCCGAGGCGCTCCCTGAACGACCTTGGGATGGGTCCCTGCACGCAGCAACCTTCGTAGCCCGCTCAGGCCTGCCCCGGCTGGCCCTGCATGGCGTCAGGCACACCCATGCCACGCTGATGGTTGGGCCGCGCTTTTCGCCGCTTCAGCTGAGGGCGGCGTCGAGGTGGCGCGCGAGGGGCCACGCTCCCTCGGAGGTGTTGGACATCACGGTGGCGGTCAGCGAGGCAGCGGGATGGTGGACGCTGCGGCAGGACGCCCCGACGTCGTGGCCCTCGAGCTGTATGGCGCCGCCCGTGACGCTCAGCCAGAAGCCGAGCCCGTACCGCATCGACTCAGCGGGCACGTCGCTGCGGGGACGCACCATGTGCGCCACCCACGCCGGGCTGACGATCTCCCCCGCGAACAGCGCGCGCCAGAACGCGGCGAGGTCCCGGACCGTGGTGAAGATGCCCCCGTCGCCACTGCCTCGGACAGGAACGCGGAAGACATTCGTCCGCAGCCCGGTGGCGTCCACATATCCGCGTGCGGCGTCCGCGGGTAGCTCGTCGGACCGCAAGAACGCCGTGTCGGTCATGCCGGCCGGCTCGCACACCCGCTGTTGCACAAGCGTGCGGAAGGGTCTGCTGCCGGCGCGCTCGGCCAGCAGCGCGAGCACCACGTAACCGCTGTTGCAGTACGAGAACCGCGCGTCGGCGGCGAACTTCGTCACATGCCCGTCCAATGCCGGCACGTAGTCCTCGGTCTCGACCAGGCCCGGCGGCGGTGGGGCATGTTCATCGAGCGTGTCGCCCGCCTCCTCGTCGAAGTAGTCGCCGATGCCGGAGCGGTGGGCGAGCAGATGCTCGACGGTGACGTCGTCTGCGATCAGCGGGAGGTCATCGCCGAGCAGCGACCGTGCCGTTGTGCCCAGTGACAGCCCGCCGTCGTCGACCAGGCTGATCACGGTGCAGGCGGTGAAGCCCTTCGTCACGCTGGCGACGGCGAAGCGGGTCGCCGGCGTGTTGGGAACGCCGAACGCGCGGTCGGCGAGCCCGTAGGCCGCCTCCAGCTCGACCGACCCGTCGCGCTCGACACGGACGGCGCCGCTGAAGCCGGTGTCGGCAGCGATGCGATCGACGCTGTCGCGCAGCGAGGTCATGGCGGGGAACGGTAGACGTCGGCCGACGTAGTTCGACGTCCCGCGTGCGGCTGGTCACGACAGTGACGGTGGCCAACGCTGTTCGGTCCATTCACGCCACGTCGCGAAGCCGTCGGGCGGGTCACCAATAGGTTCGCTCCCGTCGAGTTCAGCCGCCGTCGGGATGTCGAACTTGGAAGCCCACTCGGTCAGTTCCCGCTCGGACATCGGCCAGGTCTGGTGCGGAGCCTCCGCCTGCCGCTGGTCGAGGCGCCTTCGTTGCTCGGCCGGTGCGAGCTCGAAGTAGCAGATCACCACAGTCGCACCGACCTCTGCTGCTGCGTGCCGTAGAGCAGACCGTTCGTCACGACTCCAGAGGCCGTAGTCGATGACGACGTTGATGCCGAGCTCGAGGGCTCGCATGCCTATGTGGATCGGCCGGCCCTCGATCACGTCCGACGCCGAAGCCGGATTGTCCTGGCCGTACAGCGCCTTCATCCATTCGTCCTTGGTCAGACGCAGGGCTCCATGCTCGGCCTCGATCCGGCGTGCGCCCGTGGTCTTCCCCGTGCCGGGCAAGCCGGCGGTCAAGAAAAGCGTTGGCTGCTTCATCTGTGCCTCGGTCATCGGGGCCGCAGCTCAACCCGTCTGGGGTTGGATCCGCTGAATGGTGCTGACGCGGTCCAGCGTCCGGTCAAACGATGCGATCTTGCCCACGCCGGTGGTCTCGGCGCAGGCGACGAGATACGCCTCAGCGAAGTCGATCCTGTCGATCTCGTAGACCTCGATGGCGCGCAACAGCAAAGGCGGGTCGACGCAAACGACTGAGTCGAACGCGACCAGGGAGCGGAGAGCCTCGGCGACATCGCCACGGGTCGTCTCGTAGAACGACTCGAGCACGTACACCGTTTCCGCGGCTACGAGGTCAGACAGCAGCAGCTGCGAGCCGGCCCGGAGGAAGGCGGTGGCTCCTGCGGCCATCTCAGGCGGATCGCCGGTCAGATGACGCACGAGCACGTTGGTGTCCACAAACGCGCTCACCGACGCGAGTCCGTGCGGGCAGTCCTCGTCCGCCGGATCACCTCATCCCAGGCCACGTTGCGCTTGGCTGCCGGCACGGCGATCGTGCCGGCGAGGTCGAGGAAGTTGGGCGTCTTGGCAAGCACGGCGCGATTGCCCTCGACGCGGAACACCACCTCGTCGCCCTCCTTGATGCCCAGCGCGTCACGAACGGCCTTGGGCACCGTCACCTGGCCCTTCGAGGTCACCCGCGCCGCGGCGTCCACGGCTGCCTCCTTACTTCAGTCAGCGTGTAAGGATCCTACCCTGCGGAGTCGTTCGGGCGGTCGAGCCAGCCGTCCTAGCCTGCCCGCGATGAACGTGATGGACTGGCTGCTGGACGGAGACCCCGCGATCCGCTGGCAGGCGCTGCGCGATCTCACCAACGCGTCGTCCGACGAAGTCGCAGGCGAGCGAGCCCGGGTGGAGCACGAGGGCTGGGGCGCGCGCCTCCTGGCGCTCGAGGGTCCCGACGGCCTCTGGGCGGACGGCGCCTACTTCCCGGCGTCCTTCCGGGGCGAAGGACCGGGGCAGCCCTGGACGGCCACGATGCACACGCTGCAGACCCTGCAGCTCCTCGGGCTCGACCCCGCGTCCCAGTCCGCCCGCAGGGCGATCGCGCTCGTCGCGGAGAACGGACGCTGGGAGCACGCCGGCCAGCGGTACTTCGATGGCGAGGTCGAGCCCTGCATCAACGGGAGGACCATCGAGGCCGGGGCCTACTTCGGGGTGCCCGTCGTGGCGATCGTCGAGCGGATCCTCGACGAACGGCTCGAGGACGGCGGCTGGAACTGCGAGGTCGAGAACGGATCGGTGCGCTCCTCGTTCGACACGACCATCAACGTGCTCGATGGCCTGCTGGAGTTCGAACGCGCGACCGGCGGGTCAGCGGAGGTCCGCGCGGCCCGGCGCGGCGGTGAGGAGTACCTGCTCGAGCGCGGCCTGTTCCGCCGCAAGAGCACGGGCGAGCCTGCCGACCCCAGCTATCTCGAGTTCGCCTTCCCGTACTACTGGCACTACGACGTGCTCCGGGCGCTCGACTACTTCCGACGGTCCGGCGCGGAACACGATCCCCGGATGGCGGAGGCGGTCGAGCTCGTGCGGTCGAAACGGCAAGCCGACGGCAGGTGGCTGCTCGAGCGCATCCATCCGGGCCAGGTTCATTTCGAACTGGAGGGCGACGTGGGTTCGCCGAGCCGCTGGAACACCCTGCGTGCGCTCCGGGTTCTCGGGTGGTGGGATCGGACCACCTGAGTGAGGCCTCGTCGGCCATGACCTGGCCCGGGCTCGAGAGCGTCGGCGGGACCGACACCGCCAAGTGGTTTCGGCGCGGGACCGATCGTGTCTGCAGCCCGGAGGAGACGTGGGGGCGGATCCGCGGGTTGCTGGGGGCTTTCGGCATCACCCGGGTCGCGGACCTCACCGGTCTCGACCGGGTCGGCCTGCCCGTCTTCGCCGCCTATCGGCCGCGCTCGCTTGGCCTGGTGACCAGCATGGGCAAGGGCATGACCCCGACGGCGGCACGTGTCTCGGCGGCGATGGAGGCGATCGAGAAGCAGGCGGCCGAGCGGCCTGCCCTCCCGATGCGTCGCGCAACGCTGCAGGACTTGCCGGAGGACGAGGTCGTCGCGGTCGAGCGCCTGCCGCGCCTGCGCGCCGAGGGGCTGGGGCGCGCCGTCCCGATCCTGTGGGTCACAGGCCATGAGCTCGGGAGCGGCCGGCCGTGCTGGGTCCCCTACGAGCGCGTGACGACCGACTACTCCACGCTCGCCGACCCCGAACGCGACGTCTTCACGGCCTCCACGACCGGGCTGGCTTCGGGGAACACGCTGCCCGAGGCCACGCTGCACGCCCTCGGCGAGGCCATCGAGCGCGACGCCCACGCCCTCTGGGAGCTTTCCGGCTCAACGCGGCGCCACGATCTCCGGCTGGACCTCGCGACGGTCGAGGATCGCGACTGCCGTGACGTGCTCGACCGGCTCGAGACCGCAGGCGTGCACGCGGCGGCGTGGGACATCACCACCGACGTCGGCATGGCGGCGTTCGCCTGCAGCGTCTTCGACCCCTCGGAGCCGGAGGGCTTTGCGATCCCGGCGGCTGCCGGGTCGGGGTGCCATCCGAGGCGCGAGATCGCGCTCCTGCGGGCGCTCACCGAGGCCGCGCAGAGCCGCCTGGGGCTCATCAGCGGAGCGCGTGACGACTTCTTCTGGTCGACCTACGAGGCCGCGACGACCAGCCAGGCGCTGGCAGCGCGGCGGCAGCTCCCACTCATGGGGGGCCGTCGGAGCTTCCTGGACGCACCGCACCGCGACGTCGCGTCGGTCGCGGAAGACCTGGTGTGGCTCCGGGATCGGCTGTTGCAGG
Source organism: Euzebyaceae bacterium (assembly GCA_963829805.1). Lineage (GTDB taxonomy): Bacteria > Actinomycetota > Nitriliruptoria > Euzebyales > Egibacteraceae > CAWHJR01. Next base: position 2,367,544 of record CAWHJR010000002.1, on the reverse strand, counting down.
CCGGGATGGGCGAGCCGGTGGTGGTGGACGTCAGCGCTCGAGGCATCGCGGTCGTGCGCACGATCGTGCCGGGGCTCGAGGAGCGCACCCCCGATCGCTTCCACCTCGCGTCAGAGCGGGCGCGTGCAGCGTTCGGACACGCGAACGCGGCCTCGTGACCGCCGCCGTGATCCTCTTCCTCGGCCCCACCCTGCCCAAGGGCGAGGCCACCCGCGTCATTGACGCGACGGTGCGTGGCCCGGCGGCCCACGGCGACCTGCTCGCCGCGGCCCGCGAGGGACCGGCGGCGATCGGGCTCGTCGACGGCACCTTCGAGCGTGTGCCCGCGGTGTGGCACAAGGAGATCCTCTGGGCGATCTCGCGGGGGGTCGCCGTCTACGGAGCGGCCAGCATGGGGGCCCTGCGCGCTGCCGAGCTCGCCCCGTTCGGCATGATCGGCGTCGGCGCGATCTTCGAGGCGTTCCGTGACGGGGCGCTGGAGGCCGACGACGAGGTCGCAGTCCGGCATGCCCCTGCAGAGCACGGCTACCGGCCGATGTCCGAAGCGCTCGTCGACATCCGCGCCACCCTCGGCGCGGCCGGCGCCGCCGGAGTCGTCGGAACCGAGGTCGCCACCACGCTCATCGGGATCGCCAAGGAGCTGCACTACCCGGACCGGATCTACCCGCGACTGCTGTCGGCCGCGCGGGATCGCGGCATCGACACCGCCGCCGCCGACGCCCTGCAGCGCTGGCTGCCGACGGGCCGCGTGAGCCAGAAGCGGGCCGACGCCTGCGCGCTCCTGCAGCGGATGGCGGCCGACTCCAGCGGTGTGAGGGCGTCCAGCGACCCATCCGTCTTCGTGCCGACCGCGTACTGGGATCTCGCCTGCCGCGAGCTCGATGCGCGTCGCCCCCCGGTCCCGGAACCCGATCCCCGGCCAGCGGTCGACGAGCTCCGACTCGACCCGCGGCTCTACGCCCTGGTCCGCGGAGCCGCGTGGCGAGGAGCGGCCCCATCCGGACAGCAGGGCGACCTCGACGCAGCGATCCATGCCGAGCTGCGCGCGTCGAGGCAGCTCGCGGCGCTCGCGGAACGTGCCCGCGACAAGCGACGCCTGCTGGCGCTCCACGGACTGTCCGACGCGACCCCCAGGACGCTCGGCATCGACGTGCCCACGCTGCTGGAGGACCATGCCCGCGCCAGCGGGATCAGCGGCCAGGTCACCCTGGAGCGCCTGGCCCGATCCGTCGACCTCGAGGCGCCCGCGCTGCAGCGGCTGCTCGTCGCGGAGCGCGCCTACCAGCGGATCCTGCGCGGGGAGCACCCGCGCCCGTAGCCCAGCGGGCCATCACGGCCGCGTGCGCTTGACCTCTCCGCCCGCGGAGGGGTTCTCAAGCATGCCACCGGTGACGCTCGTGGTCAGCTCGTCCTCCTCGACGTCGAGATCACTGACCTCGATCTCGTCCTGCTCGTCGTCCTTATCGTCCTCATCGGCCGGCTCTTGGCGCTCCGGGTCCTGCTCCGCCATCGTCGCCCCCTCGTTCGTCTCATCGGGCCGCCCCCAGTATCCACGACCCCCTGTGATCGAATGGCCGCGATGGAGGGCAAGCCCATCGGGGTCGATCGCTGCCCGGTCTGGCCGAGGGGTCACCTGGGGCCCGATCCGATCGTGGCGGAGCTGCTCGGCATCTCGACCGCGGAGCTTGCCGCGCGGTCAGGACAAGGACCGCTGCTCGTCCAGGGGGACGCGGAGCGCTGGTCGCACGTGTTCGGCCTGGCGGCCGCGCAGCGTCTGATCGACTCCGGGACGCTCACGCACCCGCACTACGAGCTCGTCCGTGCGGGCGAGCTGGCGAGGCCCCCTACGCACCTGCAGGGAGCCGTGGCCCGACGCGCGCTGCGCCAGGGCCGGACGGTCCTCGTGCGTGCGGTGGACCGGGTCTGGCCCGGTGTCCGGGACCTGGCCGTGAGGTTGTCCTCCCAGCTCGAGGAGGAGGTGAACGTCAACGCCTACCTGACACCCGGGGAGGAAGTCGCCGTCCCTCGCCATGCCGATCCGCACGACGTGATCGTCCTGCAGCTCCACGGGCACAAGCGCTGGCGGGTCTTCGACCGGTCGGGCTCGTCTGTCGTGGAAGCCGTGCTCGGCCCGGGCGACGTCCTCTTCGTGCCGCGCGGATGGGAGCACGAGCCGCGGGCCGAGACCCTCTCGCTGCACCTGACGGTCGCGCTCGTCGGCCCCACCTGGGCGGAGCTGGTGCGCGGCGCGCTGTCGGCGCTGGGCGGCGGGTCCCCGGCCTTCGACGGTCCGGCGAGGACAGGCGGCGCTCGGGACCTCGTGGACGCCCTCGCCCAGCATCCCGAGCTCGAGGCTGTCGTGGCCGCGGCTCGGGCGACGAGGCTGGCGCGCTCGCAGACGTGCGCACCACCCGACCAGGACCTGGGAGCCGTCGCCGTTCCTGCGCCGGCGCTCGGCGCCGCGGTGGCGCGGACCGCGCCGCTCTTCGCCGCGGCGCTCGAACGCCAGGACCGCGCTGCGCTCGTGTTCGGTGGACGCCGCGTCGACGGGCCCCTCGCTCTCCGGGACGCGTTCCGCTTCGTCGCCGACCACGCCGCGTTCCGCGTGTCCGAGCTGCCCGGGGTGATCACGGACACGATGCGCCGGCGGGTGGCTGCACACCTGGTCGCCGAGGGCCTGGTGGCGGTGGCACCTGACTGATCGCCTGTTCTGCGAGCTTCACGGGCTCGGGGTCAGCATCCGGCTCGACTTCGACGATCCCGGGTCCGCCCGGACGATCCTCACGACCGTGTCGGGGCAGATCTACGGGAACCGGCTGCCGCGGCTGCGCTTCGTGGCCGACAGCCCGCTGGAGCCCGTGATCGTGGTCCACGCCGGGCTCGCCGAGCCCGGCGACCGCGTCACGCTGGCCGTCTCCGGAGACCTCGCGCTGGCACCGTACGAGTGCGCCGCGACGAACGTCCGCTGGGAGCTCTGGAAGGTCGTCAGCGCGCTGCTTCCGCGTGCGCTGCTCGAGCGGGGGATCGTCAGCCTCCACGCGGCCTGCCTGCAGATCCACGATGCGACGTGGCTGGTGCCGGGGGCGTCCGGCGCCGGGAAGAGCACGCTGGCGTTCCTCGCCCGGACGCAGGGTGCGCGGGTGCTGTCCAGCGAGCTGGTCTTCGTGCGCGCCGGCTGCGTCGTCGCGGGCAACTGCGTGCTGTCCATCAAGCGCGACGCCCTCACCGCGCAGGGGATCGGCGCGGCCGCTGACGAAGCCAGCCTCGACGGGTACCTGCTGGCCCCGACCGACGCGACGCAGGATCCCGTTCCGGTCACGGGGGTCGCGTTCCCCACGATCGCGACCGGCGCGCGCCGCACGGTGCGCCCCATCTCGAGCGCCAAGACCCAGCAGCTGCTCTACGAGAACGCGCTGAGCCAGCTGGACACCGAGCAGCTCAGCGACGCGCACGGGGCGCCGATCGGCCTGTCAACCCCCGTCGAAGGGCTGCTCCAGATCGCGCGGGAGACCGCGACCTTGGCCGCGTCCGGTGGGGCGCTCGTCGCAGGCGCGGCCGGAGAGCTCTGGACCTGGCTCGCCGAATCCTCGCAACCGCGATCGTCGCGCTCGCGCGCGCCGACCAGCTCGGGAACGTAGGCAACCGGTCAGTGGAACGCGGCAGGGTCGTCCTCGGTCTCGATGTCGAAGCGCACGACCTCGCTGCAGAGGCCGTCGATGCGGGCGGCGATCGGGAGGTGCGCGGGGTGCACCTGGTAGGACGCGAAGCCGTTGGCGTCGTCAAAGCCCATCAGGAGCCCGCTGACGTCGGGCTCGTCGACCGAGCGCGCGATGCGCACGAACCGGATCGTGTCGACGTCGGCGGCCAGGCCGCGCACGTCGTCCTCGCACTGCCGGCGCTCGTCGTCGGGTGCGGCCGCGCTGAAGCGGAACTTCACGATGTGCCAGAACAACGCCTGAAGCCTTCCGGTTTCCGGTGTTCGCGTGCTGGGCTCAGCCGCCGGGGAACGCGACCGTGGTCATGAGTGCCAGCGCGGGTGCTCGGGAGTCGAGCCGTGAATACTGCACGGTCACGGGTCTGTCGGAGTCCATAGCGAGCGCGTACGGGACGTCGCGGGGGAGGCGGTCGCCGTCGGCCGTGACCAGCCCGTCCGTGCGCAGGTGGCGCGTGCGCCCTGCCGGGACCAGCGCGGTGAACGGCCCGAGCGGCTCGCGATCCTCGAAGTACGCGAGGAACCGCAGCGTCGCGTCGGTCTCACCGGTGTTGAGGACGCAGACGGCCTCGTGGGAGGCGAGGTCGCCCTCGCCTCCCGTGGGGATGTACGCGTCCGGGATCAGCCAGCGCGTGACCCCGTCGGCCATCAGGAGTCGACGTTGCTCTCGTCGTAGACCGTGAACGGGCCCATCACGATGCGCAGGCCGGCGTCGCGGGTCGGGTCGGCCTCGATGGTGTAGCTGCCCATGCGGCCGGCCGTGAAGGACGCACCCTCGGCCGCCTCGAACTGACCGGTGGCGATGCCGTAGGTCGCGTAGTAGGTCAGGTAGCCCAGGTCGACGAAGCTCCACAGCGCGAACTGCGGCGAGCAGCCCGAGCTCACGTACTCCGACATCTCCGCGGGCAGGCCGAGGCCGGAGACCTTGACCTGCTCGCACAGGCCCTCGGTCTCCATCGCCTGCGCGGCCGCGGCGATGCCGACCGTCGTCGGGGCCATGATGAGCTCGAGGTCGGGGTGGGAGTCCACCAGCGCCAGCGCCTGGTTGTAGGACTCCTCGGACTCGTCGTTGCCGTAGACGGTGTCGACCAGCTCGATGTTGTCGAAGTCGCCGCCCGCGAGGACCTCCTCGAAGGACGCGATCCAGGCGTTCTGGTTGGCGGCGTCCGGGGACGCCGACAGGATCGCCAGCTCGCCGCCGTCGTCGCCGAGGATGTCGCGCGCCATGTCGGCCATGACCTGGCCGGTCTCGTCGAAGTCGACCTGCGCGACGAAGAGGCTCTCGCCCTCGCCGCTGGGGATCGGCGAGTCCCACGTCGTGACGGTCACCCCGGCCTCGACCGCGGCGTCCACGGCCGGCTGCAGCTGGTCGCCCGCGTTGTTGGAGATCATGATCGCGTCGACGCCCTGCGTTGCGGCGTTCGTCACGATCTCGATCTGCCCGGCCACGCTGTCGTCGGCGGTCGGTCCGACGAACTCGGCGGGGGTCGTGCCGAGCTCCTCGGCGGCCTCCTGCGCGCCCTCGTTGGCCTGGTCGAACACCGCGATCCCGGTGAACTTGGGCAGAAGGATCGAGTTGAACTCCTCGCCGCCGACGATCTCGACGGCATCGCCTGCGGCGGCCTCCTCGGTCGCGGTGGCCTCCTCGGTCGCGGTGGCCTCCTCGGTCGCGGTCGCCTCCTCGGTCGCGGTCGCCTCCTCGGTCACGGTGGCCTCCTCGGTCGCGGCGGCCGCCTCGGTCGCGGCGGCCTCCTCGGTCGCGGTGGCCTCCTCGGTCGCGGCAGCCTCCTCGGTGTCAGACGTGCTGGTGTCACCGCCGCACGCGGCCGCGAGGACCATCAGCGCCAGCAGCAGGGCGAGCTTCATCTTGAGCATCGGGTTCTCCAGGTGTCGGTGGTGCTCTTCGGGCGGGGGGATCAGGTCTCGGCGGCGCGCACGCGAACGGGCAGGCGCTGCAGCAGGTTCTGGCCCAGGACGGCGAGGATCAGGAGCAGGCCGATGACGCCCGTCTGCACGTTGGCGTCGATGTTCGACAGGCCCAGGCCGTTGCGGAGGTTGAGGACGATCAGCACCGCGAGGAGCACCCCTCCGAGGTTCCCGGACCCCCCGAAGATGCTCACGCCACCCAGCAGGACCATCGTGATGATGTCGAGCTCGAAGCCCTGCGCGAGGTCGCCGCGCACCGTCCCCAGCCGGCCGGAGAACAGCACGCCCGCGATCCCGGCGACGGTCGACGACGCGATGAACAGCGACAGCTTCACGCGCCGGACGCTGATCCCCGAGAAGCGCGCGACCTCGGCGTTGTTGCCGATCACGTAGACCTTGCGGCCGAAGGCAGTGCGGTGCAGCACGACGGCGCCGACGGCGAAGCCGACCACGAAGAGGATCAGCGCGAGAGGCAGCGGCCCGATCAGCGCGCGCTGCCCCAGACGGTCGAACCAGACCGGGAAGTCGCCGACCGAGCGGTCCTCCAGCAGGATCCGGGCAGCGCCGCGGAAGCCGATGAGACCTGCCAGCGTCACGACCAGCGACGGGATCCCGAAGCGTGACACCACCAGGCCCTGCACCGCCCCGGCGGAGGCGGCGGCCGCCACGGCGATGACGATCGCCAGCCCGAACGGCACCGCTCCGCCCTCGTGCAGGGCGGCCAGCACACAGCCGGCGAACGCCATCACCGACGCCACCGACAGGTCGATCTCGCCGTTGATGATGATGAACGTCATCGCGATGACGACGATCACCTTCTCGATCGACAGCTGGAAGAGGTTGACGAAGTTGCCGACGCCCAGGTACTCGGGCGACTGCGTCACGTTGAACACGATCGTCGCGACGAGGATCGCGCCCAGCAGCAGCTCCCAGCTGCGCCGGCGGGCCAGCTCAGCCATCGCCGGCCTCCTCAGCGGTCACCACGGTCCGCGGGCGGGCGCGGGCGAGCATCAGCTTGCGGAAGCGCTGGTTGATCGCCACGTCGGCGATGACCGCGAGGAGGATCAGGGCGCCGAGGAGGGCGTCCTGCCAGAACTCGCTGACCTGGGGGATGCGCACGAGGCTCTGGTCGAGCACCTCGATGAGCGTCGCCCCGAGCAGCGCCCCGACCACCGTCCCGGAGCCGCCGAGGATGCTCACGCCGCCGACCACGGCGGCGGCCACGGAGTCGAGCTCCAGCCCGCGTCCCGCGGTCGTCGTCACCGTCCCGAAGCGCGCGAGGAAGAGCAGGCCCGCGAGCCCGCCCAGCGCGCCACTGGCCGCGAACGCGCTGAGCACGAGGCGCCGCTGCGGCAGCCCGACCTGGCGCGCGGCGTCGGGGTTGGACCCCAGCGCGTAGAGCCGCCGTCCCCAGCGCAGCTTCGACAGCGCCAGCTGCAGCAGCACGACCAACACCAGGACGCCCGCGAACACCACCCGCAGGTCGAGGTTGCCGATCGCTGCGACGGTCGCCTGCGGCAGGTCGGAGACCCAGTCCGGCAGCGAGTCGGCCGTGATCGTCCCGGCCTGGGCGTAGAGCAGGAGCCCGGTCCGGAAGATCGCGAGCGTCCCGAGCGTCACGATGATCGCCGGCACCTTCCCGTAGGCGACCAGCGCGCCGTTGACCATGCCGAGGACACACCCCAGCGCCATGCCGAACGCGAAGGCCAGCACCGGCGGCAGGCCCGGGTTCGTGGCGACCAGCTCACCGGTCACGTACGCGGTGACGCCGACGATCGACCCCAGCGACAGGTCGACGTTGCGCGTGAGGATCACCAGCGTCTGCGCGCAGGCCAGCACCACCGTGATCGCGAGACCGGTCGAGAGCCGCGTGAAGAACCGCCCCGACAGGTAGCCGTCGACGATCAGGCTGAAGACCAGGATCGCGACCACGAGGATCCCCGCGAGCGACAGCTCCTTGATGCGGTCCGGCGTCAGCCGCACGGTCCGAGGCAGCGCGCGCGGCCTCGAGGCCGGCGGGCGTGTGGTGACCGTGCTCACGCCACGCCCACGGCGGCCGTCATGACCCGCTCCTGGGTCGCGTCGGCCCTGGCCAGCACGGCCTGCTGCTCACCCTCGCGGAGGACCAGCACGCGGTCGCTCATGGCGAGGACCTCGGGGAGGTCGGAGGAGATGAGGATGATCGCCATGCCCGACTGCGCCAGCTCGTCGATGAGGTGGTGGACGTCGGTCTTGGCGCCGATGTCGATCCCCCGGGTGGGCTCGTCGAGGATCAGCACCGTGGGCGCCGCATCCAGCCACTTGCCGAGCATCGCCTTCTGCTGGTTGCCGCCCGACAGCAGCCCCACCGGCGTCGAGAGCGAGGCGGTCTTGATGCCCAACCGCTTGCGCAGGTCCTCCGCGGTCGCGCGCTCCTTGCGGCTGTCGATCAGGCCGAAGCGGCCCACGTAGCGCGGGAGCGTGGCGAGCGTCACGTTGGCCGTCACCGACTGCGGCAGGGACAGGCCCAGCTGGCGGCGGTCCTCGGAGAGGTAGGCGATGCCGAGCTCCAGGGCCTCGCCAGGTGAGCGGATCGTGACCTCGCGGCCTTCGAGCTCGATCGTGCCGGTCTCCGCGGGGTCGATGCCGAACAGCGCGAGCGCGACCTCGGTGCGTCCGGCCCCGACCAGGCCGGCGAAGCCGAGCACCTCGCCGCGGTGGAGCTCGAAGGAGATGTCGGTGTAGGCGCCGGTGCGACCGAGACCGGTGACGCGCAGCACGACCTCTCCGGGCTCGTGGTCCCCGCGAGCGTAGAGCTCGGCGATCTCGCGGCCGACCATCTCGCGGATCAGCAGCTCCTGCGTGACCTCGGAGGCGGGCCGGGTCGAGATGTGGCGGCCGTCGCGGAACACGGTGATGCGGTCGGCGATCGCGAAGACCTCGTCGAGGCGGTGGCTGATGAAGAGCACCGCCACACCGGAGGCCGCGAGCGCGCGCACCTGCCGGAAGAGCTGCTCGACCTCGTGCGCCGAGAGCGAGGCCGTCGGCTCGTCCATGATCAGCACGCGCACGTCCAGCGAGATCGCCTTGGCGATCTCCACCGCCTGCTGGTTGGCGACGGTGAGGCCGCTGGCGGGGATTGCCGGGTCCAGGGGCATGTCGAGCTTGGCGAGGATCGCGGCCGCCTCGCGGTGCAGCTGCCGCCGCCGCACGACCACGCCGCGGTCGCGGTGGCCGATGAAGATGTTCTCCGCGACGTCGAGGTCCGGGAAGATCAGCGGCTCCTGGTAGATCGCCGCCACCCCGTGGGACTGGGCGTCCGCGGAGCTGCGCAGGTGGACCTCGTCGCCGTCGACCAGGACGCTGCCCTCGTCCGGGAGGTACAGCCCGGTCATGATCTTGATGAGGGTCGACTTGCCGGCGCCGTTCTCCCCGACCAGGGCGTGGATCTCGCCGGCACGCAGCTGCAGCGAGACGTCCTGCAGTGCGTGGGTCGCGCCGAAGCGCTTCGAGATCCCGCGCATCTCAAGGACCGGCGTGGCCTCGCTCACGACCCTCCTTCGACGTCCGCGGCGTGTTGTGCGAGTCTGTGACCTCTCACAGACCGTGTCAAGGCCATTCCGGGTGCACCTTAGAAGTAGGGCCTTGTACTCCACTTGTAGTACACGTTAGATTTCACGCAAACGCTCAAGGCTAGGGAGGTAGCTGCCCGTGCGCGATGCACTCCGCCACCCCGCGGTCGACGCGCTGATCGCGCGGTCGAACGCGCTGGGCAGCGACCCGACGACGACCAACTACGGGGGAGGCAACACCTCCGCCAAGGCGGCCGTGGCCGACCCGACGAGCGGCGAGGAGATCGAGGTCCTGTTCGTCAAGGGGTCCGGCGGCGACCTGGGGACGCTCACCCCCGAAGGCCTGTCGGTGCTGATCGTCGAGCGGCTCCGCGGGCTGGCCGAGCGCGACGACCACGAGGACGACCTCCACGAGCTGCTGCCCTTCTGCGCGTACGGGCCGGGTGGCGCTCCGCCCAGCATCGACACCTCGATGCACGGGCTGGTCGAGCTGCCGCACGTCGACCACCTCCACCCCGACGCCGTGATCGCGATCGCGGCTGCCCGCGACGGCGAGGGGCTGACCAAGCGCATCTACGGCGACGAGGTGGCCTGGGTGCCATGGATCCGGCCGGGGTTCGACCTCGGCCGCCGGCTGGCGCGCCTGCAGCGCGAGCGGCCGGAGCTGCGCGGGGTGGTGCTGGGTGGCCACGGGCTCACGGCCTGGGGGACGGGGTCCGAGGAGTGCCGGGCGACGTCGCTGGAGCTGATCGGCCGCGCCGCGGAGTACATCGCGACTCACGGCGACGCCGAGCCGCTCGGGCCGGTGCGGGAGGGCTTCGCGGCACTGCCGGAGCAGGAGCGGCTGGAGCGCGCCGCGGTGCTCGCGCCCGTCATCCGCGGGCTGTGCTCGACCGACGGCCCGGTGGTCGGGCACTGGAACGCCAGCGACCGGGTGCTGGACTTCATCGCGCGCAGCGAGGCCCCGCGCGTCGTCGCGTTGGGGACCTCCTGCCCGGACCACTTCATCCGCACCAAGGTGCGACCGCTGCTGCTGGACGTGCCGGCGAGCGCACCGGTCGAGGAGCAGATCGCGCGCCTGCGGGAGCTGCACCAGGAGTACCGCGAGGAGTACCGCGCCTACTACCAGCGCCATGCGGAGGCCGACACGCCGCCGATGCGCGGCGCCGATCCGGCCATCGTGCTGGTGCCGGGTGTCGGGATGTTCAGCTTCGGCGTCGACTCCCCGACCGCGCGCATCGCGGGCGAGTTCTACGTCAACGCGATCAACGTGATCTTCGGCGCCGAGGCGCTCTCGACCTACGAACCGGTCCCCGAGTCCGAGAAGTTCCGCGTCGAGTACTGGATCCTCGAGGAGCGCAAGCTCCAGCGCCGGCCCAAGCCCAAGCCGCTCACCGGCAAGGTCGCGCTCGTCACCGGCGCGGCCTCGGGGATCGGCCGCGCGATCGCGCAGCGGCTCCGCGCCGAGGGCGCAGTCGTCGCTGTCGCCGACCTCGACCTCGCACGAGCGCAGAGCGTCGCCGACGACCTGGGGGCGCGCGACCACGCGGTGGCCGTCGAGGCCGACGTGAGCGACGAGGCCGCGGTCCAGGCCATGTTCGCCGCCGCGGTCACCCGCTTCGGCGGCATCGACATCGTGGTCAACAGCGCCGGGCTGTCGAGGTCCGCCTCGCTGCTGGAGACCGAAGTCGCCGACTGGGACATGCAGTACCGCGTCATGGCGCGCGGCACGTTCCTGGTCGCCAAGTACGCCGCCAAGGCGATGATCGCCCAGGGCAACGGCGGCGACCTCGTGGTGATCGCCAGCAAGAACGCGATCGTCGCGGGGCCGAACAACCTCGCCTACGGCTCCGCGAAGGCCAGCCAGGCCCATCAGATCCGGCTGCTCGCCGCGGAGCTCGGCGAGCACGGCATTCGCGTCAACGGGATCAACCCCGACGGCGTGGTCCAGGGCTCGGGCATCTTCGCCGGTGGCTGGGGCGCCGACCGTGCGAAGGTCTATGGCGTGCCGGAGTCGGAGCTGGGCCAGTTCTACGCCAGCCGCACGCTGCTCAAGCGCGAGGTGCTCCCCGACCACGTCGCCCACGCCGCGTTCGTCCTCGTCAGCGACGAGCTCTCGCGCACCACCGGCCTCATCATCCCCGTCGACAGCGGGCTCGCCCCCGCGTTCCTGCGCTGAGGGAGGCGCCCGCCATGATCGAGCAGGATCGGATCGCCGACCTCAACAAGCCGCTGGAGGCAGACCACGAGCGCGACTTCGCGCATGCCGTCGAGGTGCTGGGGCGGCGCGGCGTCGACGCGGCGGCCGTGGTGGAGACGCTGACGGCCTTCGGGGTCGCGGCGCCGTCGTGGGCGGTGGGCACCGGCGGCACGCGGTTCGGGCGCTTCCCCGGCGGCGGCGAGCCGCGCACGACCGAGGAGAAGATCGACGACGTCGCGGCGCTGCACGCGCTGACCGGGGCGAACCCGGCGGTGTCCCTGCACGTGCCGTGGGACGACCCGGCCGACCCCGCCGCCCTGCGGGAGCACGCGCAGGCGCGGGGGATCGGCTTCGACGCGATGAACTCCAACACGTTCCAGGACAACCCATCGACGACCGATGGCGGCGCGGTCTCCTACAAGTTCGGCAGCCTCGCGAACGTCGACCCGGGCGCGCGCAAGGCGGCGGTCGAGCACAACCTGTACTGCATCGACCTGGGGATGGCGCTGGGGTCGACCGCGCTCACGGTGTGGCTGGCCGACGGGACCAACCACCCCGGGCAGGGCGACTTCCGCGGCCAGTTCGAGCGCGTCGCCGAGGGGCTGCGCCAGATCCACGACCACCTGCCCGACGGCTGGCACGTCTACACCGAGCACAAGCCGTTCGAGCCGGCCTTCTACTCCTCGGTCAACCACGACTGGGGGTCGTCGCTGCTGCTCGCGCAGGCGGCCGGCGAGAAGGCCGCGTGCCTCGTCGACCTCGGCCACCACCTGCCCAACGCCAACATCGAGCAGATCGTCAGCCGTCTGGCGATGGTGGGCCGCCTCGGCGGCTTCCACTTCAACGACTCCAAGTACGGCGACGACGACCTCACGACCGGCTCGATCCAACCGTTCCAGCTCTTCCTGATCTTCAACGAGCTGGTCTCGGCCGGCCGGGGCGCGCTGCCGCCACTGGCCTACATGATCGACCAGAGTCACAACCTCAAGGACCCGCTGGAGGACCTCCTCCAGGCGACCGAGGCCATCGTGCTCGCCTACGCCCAGGCGCTGGTGCTCGAGCGCGCCGCGCTGCACGCGGCGCAGGAGGCCAACGACCCCGCGCTGGCGCAGGAGATCCTGCAGCGCGCGTTCCGCACCGACGTACGGCCGCTGGCCGCGGAGGCGCGCCGCCGCAACGGCGCCGCCCTCCAGCCCTTGGCCGCCTACCGGACGCTGGGCTACCGCGAGGAGAAGATCGCCGAGCGCGGCAGCGACACCGTCGCGACCGGGTTGTGAGCCGTCCGTGAGGCGGTGACGTGCGGGTCCTCGCGGTCGACATGGGCGCGACCAGCGTGCGGGTGGCGTCGGTCGAGCTCGACGGGGACGGGGCGCTGCAGCCGCGGGTGGTGGCGCGCCACTCGCACGGGCCGGTGCGCCACCATGACGGCAGCCTGCGGTGGGACTGGGAGGGGCTCGTCCTTGCGATCCGGCAGGGACTCCACGACGCCCTGGCCGAGGGCGCCGTGGCGTCGATCGGCGTGGACGGGTGGGGCGTGGACTACGGGCTGCTGGACAAGAGCGGGGCGCCTGGTCGCACCGCCCTGGTCGTACCGCGATCACCGGACCGCCGACTGGGAGCAGGTGGCCGACCGCATCGGCCGCGACCGCCTCTACGCGATCACCGGCATCCAGCTCCTGTCGATCAACACGGCGTTCCAGCTGGCCGCGCACGATCGCGAGGAGATGGCCCGTGCCGAGCGGCTGCTGCTGCTCCCCGACCTGCTGGTGCAGGAGCTGACCGGCGCCGTCGGCGCCGAACGGTCGAATGCCTCGACCACTGCCCTGCTCGACGCAGGCACCGGCGAATGGTCGCTGGAGATCCTCGATGCTCTCGCCGTCGACCCGGCGCTCCTCCCGGAGGTGCGGCCCGCAACCGCGCCCGCCGGCAGCTTCCGCGACGTCCCGGTTCACCTGGTCGGAAGCCACGACACCGCGAGCGCATTCGTGGCAACCCCCGTCGTGCCAGGACCGGGCAGCGTGGTGGTGTCGAGCGGCACCTGGGTGCTCGTCGGCGCCGAGCGACCCGCGGCCGACACCTCCGACGCGGCGCGCGCGGCCAACTTCTCCAACGAGGGGGGCGCCCTCGGCGGTGTGCAGTTCCTCAAGAACGTCATGGGCTTGTGGATGCTCGAGCAGTGCCGTGCCGGATGGGGCTCCCCGGCGATCGACGATCTCGTCGCCGAGGCTGCGGCCGCGCCGCCACCGGACCAGCTGGTCGATGCGACCGACGCGCGCTTCCTGGCCCCCGACGACATGGAGCGCGAGGTCCGCGCCGCCGCCGGCCTGTCGGCCGGCGCCCCGCGGGCGCTCGTCACGCGCACGATCGTGGAGTCGATCGCGCACGCCACCGCCCATGTGGTCGACGAGCTCGGCGGCTTCCTCGGCCACCCGGTGACCGAGCTGCTGGTCGTCGGCGGCGGCGCCCGCATGGCGCTCATGAACAGCCTGCTCGCCCAGCACACCGGCCTGCCGGTGCACGTCGGCTCACCAGAGGCCACGGCCATCGGCAACGCCCTCGTCCAGGGCATCGCCCTCGGTGTCTGGCCTGACCTCACCGCGGCGCGCGCGGAGCTCGCCTCGCGTCAGGTGTCGGCGCGCAGGTAGGCACCCAGCCCCGGGATCTGGAAGGCGTAGCGACCGTGCGCCACGCGGCGCAGCACGCCGCGCTCGACGAGTCCATCGATGGTCGACGCGAGTCCCGAGCCGGCGCGACGGCCCACCGCCTGCGCGATCGCGGTCGGCGTGCGCTGGGCCGGAGGCAGTGAGGCCACGGCCCGCGCAACGCGGATCTGGAGGTCCGTGAGCTCCTCGAGCCGGTCGCTGAAGAAGGCGTCCAGCAGCGGCGCGGCAGCGTGAGCGCCGGCGGTGACCTCGTCGTCGGTGATGACGGGTCCGTCTCCGGCGTTCCACGCGTGGTAGCCGTACACGTGGAGGAAGTAGGGGTAGCCGCGGGCGAGTCGCACGAGGCTGTCCGCGGCGTCGGCGTCCCACGCGACGCCGACCGGTTCGGTGAACGCGGGGAGCGACTCGCGCACGGCCGCCTCCTCCAGGGGTCCGAGCACGATCCCCTTGGCGCGTGCCATGAACGTCGCGCGAGCGCGCCGGACCGACGCCGGCAGGGATGGCAGCCCGGAGAGCACGACGGCCAGGGGCAGCGAGGTGCGCTCGACGCGACCGCTGCCCTTGTCGCGGGTCGTGATGACCTCGCCCTGCACTTCTTGGAGCGCATAGAGCAGAGGCGCCAGCGCGGCGGCGTCGGCGTTCTGCGCTTCGTCCACCAGAAGCGCCACGAACGTCCCGCGCTCCCGCGCGAGATGGCAGAGCTCGCTCAACGCGAGGCCGACGTCCTGCCCTGGATCCCCCGTTGCGCCCCCGGGCTGGACGAGTGCGCCGCGGTACTCCACGTGCCAGTCCGGCTGACCGAACCTCAACGCGAGGCTGGCTGCCACGCGCAAGATCGCGAGCGCCTTCTTCGCTGCGCGCGCGCCGACGTCGTGCTGCAGCACGGCGTCGCCGACCGCGGTCGCCAGGCGGCCGAGGAGCGCCGTACCGGGTGGCGCGGCAACGGAGACCGTCCAGGCCTCCTGCTCGTCGAGCCACTGCGCGTACTCCTTGAGCAGTGCGGTCTTCCCGATGCCGCGCACACCGGTCACCATGCGCGCCTGCTCGTAGATCCCGTTGCGGGTGCGCGCCGCGAGGAGCTCGAGATCGGTGAACTCCAGAGCCCTGCCTGCGAAGACCCTTGGGAGGTTTCCATACCCGGGGGTGAAAGGGTTGGCGGCCGGCTCCCGCGTCACATCCGTCATCGTACCTCTGAAGGTACGATGACGCCTGCTACGAACGACCGCCGCCGTTCCTGGCGCAGCGAACGCACGTCTAGGACCCGCCGCGCGGCTCATGCGGCTGGTCGCGGGTGAGGTGCAGGAGCCAGTCGCGGTTGGTGCGGATCAGGGCGTAGCGGTGGGGGCCGTCGCGGCCGTGGAGCGTGAAGAGGAGGCGGCGGTCGGTGCGGTCGTGCTCCTCCCACCGGCCCGTGTCGGCGATGGACTTGTGCTCGTCTTCGTAGGTCAGGTGGTCGAGGTCGTGGTCGTCGACGGCGATCGCGAGCCGGTCCTCGTCGGGGGTGGGCGGCAGCCCGCGCGGCACAGCCCAGGAGCGCAGCACGCCGCCCTCCTCGAGGCGGAGGTCGAAGTGGTGCCGCGGACGGTGGTGCTCGTGGAGGACGAACCGGGTCATGCCGGGACCGTGTGCAGGCCGTGCTCGATCGCGAAGAGGGCGACCGCGCCGCGGGTCGAGACGCCGGTCTTGGCGTAGATGTGCTGGATGTGGTGGTCGGCGGTCTTGGGGGAGATCACCAGGCGGTCGGCGACCTGGCGGGTGGTGAGGCCGAGCACCAGCAGGCGCAGCACGTCCGCCTCGCGGGCCGTCAGGCCGGCCGGGAGCGGTGGGCGGGCGGCGCGCCGGTGTCCGGCCGCCGCGAGGACGCGCTCGACGGCCTCGCCATCCAGGGTGCCGGCGCTGCTCATCGCCCGCAGCTCGGCCGCAGCGGCCTCGGGCGGGCGCGCCGACGGCGGATGATCTCCCGGGCCTGCGCGCTGCCCTCGATGCGTGCCAGCACCTCGAGCTCCTGGCCGAGCTGCGCCACCCGCATCGGGCGCGGGATCGCCGTGCCCTTGATCCCCCTGGGCAGGCCCCGCCCGTTCCAGCGCTCGAAGTTCGTCACCAGGGCCGCGCGAACGGGCTCGCCGAGGCCGAGGCGGTGCGCGAACGCGTCCGCCACCTCGCACGCCGTGCGGAAGTTCATCTCGGCGGCCTTGCGCCCCCCCGCGACCGCCGCCAGCACCGACCGCAGCCGGTTGAGCCCTGATTCTCCCGGCCCGGCATGCGTGAGCACCAGCCGCAGGAACTCCACGGGGTTGGCCGCATCCGCGCGCAACGACGCGGCGCGCAGCTCGATCTCGTCGCCGAACAGGACGGCCACCTCGAACGCGTGGCCCGTGCAGCCGAGGAACCTCAGCGCCGACGCCCACCAGGTGGTCGCGCGCTCGCCCGGCTCCATGCCGGCGGCGCGCGCGAGGTGCTGCCCCAGCACCGTCGCACGCAGCTGCGATCCCGGCGGCTGGCCGAACGCGTGGTCCTGCGCCACCGCGAGCAGCGCGGCGACCTCCGCCTGGGTCAGATCCCCGCGCACGGCCTCACGATAGATCGGGAGTTCTCCCGATTCGCCGCCCCCGCCCGAAGCCCACGATCGCGCCATGTCCGCCGAGGCCTTCCGCTCTTGACCTCCCCGCAGGGCGGGTATGTCGAGGGCCGTGACGACCTCATGGCCGGCGGCCCTCTTCATCGTCCGACACGGCGAGAGCGCGGGCAACGTCGCCCGTGACGCGGCGGAGCTGTCCGGCGCGGAGATCATCGACATCCCCCTGCGCGACGTCGACGTCGAGCTCTCGGATCTCGGCCGGCGGCAGGCGGAGGCCCTGGGGAGGTGGCTGGCGCGGCAGCCGGCCGACGAGCGGCCGACCGTCGTGCTGTCCTCGCCCTACACCCGCGCGCAGCAGACCGCGATGGAGGCGCTGCGCTCCGCCGGGGTCGAGGACGACGCTGTCGCGCGCCTGCACGACGAGCGCCTGCGCGAGCGCGAGTTCGGGATCCTCGACCGCCTCACGCGCGACGGGATCCG
Organism: Euzebyaceae bacterium; assembly: GCA_963829805.1. Classification (GTDB taxonomy): domain Bacteria; phylum Actinomycetota; class Nitriliruptoria; order Euzebyales; family Egibacteraceae; genus CAWHJR01. Next base: position 2,350,434 of record CAWHJR010000002.1, on the reverse strand, counting down.
CGCCCGCCAGCCGGAACAGGCCGCTTTCCGGGCCTTCCTCGGGAAGTTCTACCACCGGCCCCCCGGCGGTGAGTCCTGGGCCGATGTCGGCCTGCGCGTGCGCAATGTCGTCGACATGGTGTGCCGCGAGTTCCCCGACGAGCGCGTGCTGCTGGTGACGCACGAGGTCGTCGTGCTGATGTTCCGCTACGTGCTGCAGGCCCTCACAGAAGCCCAGGTCCTGGCCCTTTCCTACGACGACCCCATCGCCCACTGCTCCGTGACCACCTTCCGCTACGACCCCGACGTCGGCCGTCGCGGAGGCATGCGGCTGGAGTCGGCCAACGTCGTCGAACCGCTGGTCGAGGAGGGCGCGCCCGTCACCACCCACGACGATGCCTCGGCCGCGGCGTCGCGCTGAGCCACCGGTCACGGTGGACGCAGCGCTGCTGCGGGCCTGGCCGCTTGCAGGCCACGACCGGCCCAAGTCCGGGCGCGGGACCTGCCTCGTGGTCGGGGGCGCGGCGTCCACCCCTGGTTCGGTGGCCCTCGCCGCGACGGCTGCGCTGCGCGCGGGGGCCGGCAAGGTGCAGGTGGCCACCACGCGCAGCACAGCAGCCGCTCTGGCCGTCGCCCTGCCGGAGCTGCTGGTGGTCGGACTGGACGAGGATCGGGAGGGCGACCTCGTGCCGGAGGCCGCTGCGGCCCTGCGCCTCAATGCCGAGCAGGCCTCGGTCGTGCTCGTGGGTCCCGGCTGCCTCGGCGAGACCTCGGCCAGTGCCCTGCTGGCGCGCGTGGCTGCGCTCCCCTCGCAGGCCGCGCTCGTGGTCGACGGGCACGCGCTGCCGGGGTTGCGAGATCACCCCAGGCCGGTCCTGAACCGCGGCGGCCACGCGCTCCTCACGCCCAACCTCGCCGAGGCCCAGGCGCTGGCCGGCGTTGGCGAGGATGCTCTGGGCGCCGACGTCGCCGAAGACCTGGCGCAGCACTACCGCGCGGTTGTCGCCGTGCGCGGCGCGGACAACTGGATCGCCGCGCCGGACGGGCGCGCGTGGTGCGTACCGGGAGCGGGCCCCGGGCTGTCGATCCCGGGCTCCGGCGACGTGCTGGCGGGACTGGTCAGCGGGCTGCTCGCACGCACCGGCGACCCCGCCCAGGCGGCCGTCCACGGCGTGCACCTCCACGCCGAGGCTGGCCGTCGCCTGGCAGCCCGCGTCGGTTCGCTGGGCTACCTGGCCCGGGAGCTGCCCGGGGAGCTCCCGGCGCTGCTCGACGCGCTGGCACCGAGGGGCGGCGAGCGCACCTAGCGCGACGCCCCGACGCGCTCCTCGTCGGACGCCTGGACCTCCTGGCGTGGGCGGCGCAGCAGCAGCACGGCCGCCGTCACCAACGTGACGAGGGCCGCCGCCCCTGCGCCATAGGGCACGAGCTCCGCGACGGCGGTCGCGTCCTTCGCGCCCTCCGTGGACCGCTCCTGCGGAGCGACGACCGTGCCCGCGGTCGGGGTCGGGGTCGGGGTCGGGGTCGCGCGAGGCTCTGAGACCGGCGGCGCCGCGGTGGTCGCGGCCAGCAGGGACAGGATCGGCACCTCCGGCCCGACGGCGACGACGCCGCCGCTGGCGGTGACCAGCTGCGACTCGACGTGGAGGGGCGTGGTGTCGGTGATCGCGACGGGCGTGGGCGGCGCGGCGGGCTCGAACGCGGCCTCCAGCGTGATCGTCACGCGGGCGCTGCAGCCCCCGTAGCGCAGCTCAGGCACGGTGATCGTGGCGCCGGCCACGCTCTGAACCTGGTAGATCCGGCCGTCCGGGCTGCTCAGCGTCCCGGCCCCCGTGGCGGCGTCCACCGGGCCTTGGGCCACGTCGCCGTCGAAGTGCGTGAGGACCAGCTGGCCTCCGGCCATCGCGACGTCGACGAAGTAGGACTCCGCGTTGCCGCAGGTCACGGGCGTGGCGACGGCCGTGCCGGTCCGTGCCGGCGCGTCGGCGGGCAGGCCCGCGGGGGCGGGGGTCGACGGCGCGTCGCGGTAGGCGAACGGGAAGATCAGCTGCGTGCCGTCGATGCTGACGGTGCCCGTGGCCGCGGCCGGGTCGGCGACCACCCGCTCGGCCCCCGCGTTGAGGGCCCCGCCCACCACGACCGTGACGGCTTGGGCCGTCACCGGCTCCCCGTCCAGCTCCGCGACCGCCTGCGGTGGGGCGGCCATCTCGACGACGACCGCAGGCCCGCCGTTGCGTTCCTCGATTGCCACGGCGACCGGCCGCACCGCCTCCGGCAGCGCCCGCGCGGGCAGGTACCACGCCGGTCCGTGCGCGTCCGCCGGCACACCGGAGGTGGCAAGGGGCGGCAGGTCGCCGGTGAGTGCGCCCAGGGGCGCGATCGCGGTATGGCTGTGCAGGCCCCGGTCGGGGAGCCACGCCTCCGCTTGGACACCCCAGTCGGCCGCGGACTCGACGGGCAGCGCGAACGCCACGACCGCACCCTCGAGGCTGACGGTCGCCGCTCCCTGCGGCACGAACCGCCCGTCGGTGAGGAGCTCGTCGCTGGTGCGCCCGTCGCCGGCGAGGACCAGGCGGCGCAGCGGCGCGCCCGGCGCCGACAACGCGACCGCCACGACGTGTCCGGGGCCGAGGCCCTCGTAGGGCCCGGCCAGCTCGACACGCGCCGTTCCTCCGCTGACGGTCAACCCGACGACGTTCACCGCGGCCGGGGCCTCCGCGACCGGCACGTTCCTCGGCTGCCCCCCTTCCGAGGCACGCACGCCCGTCCCGCGCAACACCGGTCCGGCGACTGCGTCCTGCGCTGTCGCGTCCTGCGCGGCGGCGATCCCAGGAACCGCGGCGGCAAGGTGCAGCGCGAGCAGGATCAGCAACCCGACGACGCCGCCGATGCGACCCGCTGCCCTCGCCACCGCCTTCGATGATGTCACCCGATCTCTGCTCAGCGCGGCATCCGGCGCATGTGGGAGGGTGAGGACATGGAGGGTGCGCTCGGGACGCTGGATTTCGTGTACGTCCCGACGGCGGACGTCGACGCGGCGGTGGCGCACTACGTCGAGGCGCTGGGGGCGCGGCTGCGGTGGAAGGTGCGCGGGATGGGGACGACGGTCGCGTGCCTGCGCGTCAACAAGGCCGGTCCCGACGTGCTGTTGTCGGGTCACCTCGAGGGGAGCGTGCCGATCCTGGTGTTCCGCGTGGACGACTACGACGCCTGCACCAGTGGCCTGCGCGCCAATGGCGTCGCGCTGCACGAGCTGGAGATCCCGCACGGCCCCTGCGCGAGCTTCACCGCGACCGGTGGGCAGCGCTTTGCCGTCTACCAGCTGACCCGCCCGGAGGCGGCGCGGCACTTCGACGGCCGCATCGACCCCTGACGCGTGCCCTCGCGGCCTTGAACGGGTACTCATCCAGGCGACCGAGTACAAGGAGGAGTCGCCATGGCCGACCTCAGCGCGAAGAAGCGGGAGAAGCTCCCGGCCAAGGACTTCGGTCTGCCCGAGAAGGCACGCACGGCCGAAGCCAAGAAGGAGAGCGGGAACTACCCGATGCCCGACAAGGCCCACGCCGCGAACGCCAAGGCACGCGCCACCCAGCAGCAGAAGGCTGGCAACCTCACCAAGGACCAAGCCGACCGCATCCGCCGCAAGGCCGACCGCAAGCTCGACGACTGACGCGCCGGGCTACACCACCGCGTCGAGCGCCGCCAGGAGCGCGCGGCGAGTCAGGTCGTCGCAGAGGGCGTGCTCCGCACCCGTGCGCGCGATCGCGAGCAGGTCGCGGTCGCTGAGCCCGAATGCGTCCTGCACGAGCGCGTACTCGCGGTTGAGGTCGGTGGCGAACATCCCGGGGTCGTCGGTGCTGAGCGTCACCGGCACCCCAGCCGCGAGGAGCCGGGGCAGCGGGTGGTCGGCGATGGTCGCAACCGCCCGCGTTCGCAGGTTGGACGTGGGGCAGACCTCCAGCGCGATGGGCGTGGTCACGAGGTGCTCGACCAGCGCCGGGTCCTGCACGGCGCTCACGCCGTGGCCGATGCGCTGGGCTCGCAGGTCGCGCAGCGCCTCCCAGATCGTCTCCGGGCCGGTGGTCTCTCCGGCGTGCACGACGCTTGCCAGCCCCGCCTCGAACGCGGCCTCGAACTGCGGCCGGAACACCGAGCGTGGCCACCCGACCTCCGGTCCAGCGAGGGCGAACGCCACGGTCCCGGGCGGCCGGTGGTCCACGGCGAAGCGCAGCGCCTGCCACGCGACGTCGACGCCCTGCTCGCTGGCGATGTCGAAGATCCAGTTCAGGGTGACGCCGTGCAGGCGCAGCGCGTCCTCACGTGCGGCGGCCAGCGCGACCGCAAGGTCGTCGGGGCTGATCCCGACGAGGAAGTGCGAGGCGGGCGTGACGGTCAGCTCCACGTAGGTGACGTTGCACGCAGCGGCGTCGCGCACCGCGCCCACCGCCAGCGCCCGCACGTCGTCGGCCGTGCGCACCAGCCCGTTGACGGCGATGTAGACCTCGATGAAGTGGGAGAAGTCGCGGAACGCGTAGAAGCGCTCGAGCGCATCCACCTCGGTCGGCAGCCCTGCGTCCGCGTGGCGGCGCGACAGCTCCATGACCGTCGGCACCGACGCTGATCCCACGAGATGCAGGTGCAGCTCGGTCTTGGGCAGGGCGGCGATGAACGGCGAGACCTCCATCAGCGCCGACTTTCGCAGACTGCGGAGCGTCAGCCGTAGCCTGCCGGGCCATGCAGATGCCGAAGCCGACAGAGGCAGACAAGGAGCGCTTCCGGGGCCTGGTCCCGGACGCGCCGGGCGTCGAGGTCAAGCCGATGTTCGGCCAGCTCGGCGCCTTCGTGCACGGCAACATGTTCATGGGCCTGTTCGGCTCGGCGGTCGGCGTCAAGCTGGCACCCGCTGACGCCGAGGCACTGCTGGCCGTCGAGGGCGCCGGCCCGTTCGGCCCCGCCGAGCGTCCGATGGGCGGCTACGTCTCGCTGCCGCCGGGGTACGGCGGCGACGACGTGGTGCCCTGGGTCACCAAGGCCCTGGAGCACGTCGCCGGGCTCCCTCCGAAGAAGAAGGGGAAGTAGAGGGCGTCAGCCGGCTGGTCGGCGGCGGCGGCGCACTGGCTGCGACTGCTGCTCGATCAGCGTGGCCACCAGCGCGGTCCAGCCCGTCTGGTGGGACGCGCCCAGGCCGGCGCCGGTGTCGCCGTGGAAGTACTCGGGGAACGTGACGAGATCGCGCCACAGCGGGTCGTCGTCGAGGACGGCGCGGCTGCCGTTGAGGGGGCGGCGTCCGTCCGGGCCACGGCGGAACAGCCCGATGAGCCCGTCGGCGAGATCGTCGGCGACCGCGCGGAGGCGCTCGGGTGGACCTGATCCGCTGGGCATCGCGACCTTGAGGTCCTCGCCGTAGTAGCGGTCGTAGGTGCGCAGCGCCTCCAGGAGCAGGTAGTTCATCGGGAACCACACCGGGCCGCGCCAGTTGGAGTTTCCGCCGAACATCCCCGTGGAGGACTCCGCGGGCTCGTAGGTGACGGTGTGGCGCTGGCCCTCCAGGTCCAGCGTGACCGGCGCCTCGCGGTGCGCCGCCGACAGCGAGCGGATGCCATGCGGGGACAGGAACTCCTCGGGGTCGAGCATCCGCGCCAGCACCCGCCGCAGCCGTTCCGGGGAGAGCACCGACAGCAGTCTCCGCTCGCCCGCGCCGGGCGCGTCCAGGGCGAAGACATTGCCGCAGAGTCCCGGGCGGTTGCGCAGGAACCAGGTCATGCGGGCGGAGAAGTCGGTGAGGTGCCCGATCGTGGACGGCTCCAGCACCTCGGCCGCGATGAGCGGCAGCAGCCCGACGACCGAACGCACGCGCAGCACCTGCCGCTGGCCGTGGGGCAGGTGCAGCACGTCGTAGAAGAAGCCTTCCTCGTCGTCCCACAGGTCCAGCGTCGACAGGGCGTGCGCGATCCCGAGGAAGTGCTCGAAGAACTTCGTGGCGACGTCCTCGTAGACCTCGTCGTGGTCGGCCAGGAGGATCGCGATGCCCAGCATGTGCAGGCAGTACGCCGCCATCCACGAGGTCGCGTCCGCCTGCTCCAGCGTCCCCCCGCCGGGCAGCGCGCTGGAGCGGTCGAAGAGCCCGATGTTGTCGAGTCCCAGGAAGCCTCCGCCGAAGACGTTCTTGCCCTCGGCGTCCTTGCGGTTGACCCACCACGTGAAGTTCAGCAGCAGCTTGTGGAAGAGCCGCTCGAGGAACTCGTAGTCGGCGACGCCCGTCAGGGCGAGATCGCGCCGGAAAACCTGCAGCGCCGCCCACGCGTGCACCGGGGGGTTGACGTCGTCGAACGCCCACTCGTAGGCGGGGAGCTGGCCGGACGGGTGCATGTACCACTCGCGGCACAGCAGCAGGAGCTGTTCCTTGGCGAAGTCCGGGTCGATCGAGGCGAACGCCACGCAGTGGAACGCCAGGTCCCACGCCGCGTACCAGGGGTACTCCCAGGCGTCGGGCATCGAGATCACGTCGGTGTTGCCGAGATGCGCCCACGCGCCGTTGCGGATCGCCCCCCGCCCTGGCGGCGGGGCCGGCATCGCCGGGTCGCCGTCCAGCCAGTGCTCGACGTGGTAGCGGTAGTACTGCTGGGTCCAGATCAGGCCGGCGACGGCGCGTCGGTGGATCATGGTGTCCTGGGCGTCGCGCCCGTCCTCGAGGACCGACGCGTGCCAGGCGTCGGCCTCGGCCGTCCGCCGCGCGATCAGCGCGTCGCACGCAGCAGGGTCGGGCGGGGCGTCGGTGGGCTGATCCGACAGCCGTAGGTGCACGACGCGGGTCTCACCGGGCTCGAGCGTGAAGCGGTACCACGCGGCGGCCTTGCGGCCCTCGCCGGCGGGGTTGACCGTCGGCGTGCCCAGGATCACGTGATCGCCGATGCCGTCCTTGGGCCAGGGCGTGAGCGGTGCGGCTCCGTAGAGCTTGGCCGTGTTGGTCTCGTTCTCGCAGAACAGCCAGTGCGGGTCGCCCGCGGCCGTGAGGTTGAAGCCCGGCAGCTGCAGATGCTCGACCGCCACGCCGTGCGGGCCGGCCTGAGCCAGCCGCGGCCGGGGGTGGCGCGTGTCGCGCCCCCAGGTCCAGGTGTTGCGGAACCACAGCGTCGGCAGGACGTGCAGCGGGGCCGGCTCCGGCCCGTGGTTCGTCGCCGCGATGCGGATGACGAGGTCGTCCGGGGACACCTTGGCGTAGGACACGTCGACGTCGGTGAAACGGTGGTCGTCGAGCACGCCGGTGTCGAGCAGCTCGAACTCGGGCTCGTCACGGGAGCGGCGCCGGGCCTCCATGCGCAGCTGCTCGTAGGGGTAGCGCGCGTGCGGGTAGCGGTAGCGCCAGACGAGCAGGCTGTGCGTCGGTGTGGCGTCCAGCGGCCACCAGTGCTCTTTCGCGTCCTCGCCGTGGTTGCCCTCGCTGTTGGTGACGCCGTAGAGGCGCTCCTTCAGGATCGGGTCACGCTCGTTCCACAGGGCCACCGCGAAGCACAGGTGCTGCCAGCGGTCGCAGAGCCCCGCGAGCCCGTCCTCGCCCCAGCGGTAGGCGCGGGAGTGGGCGTGCTCGAACGGAAAGCTCCCCCAAGCGTCACCGTTGGCGCTGTAGTCCTCGCGCACGGTGCCCCACTGCCGCAGCGACAGGTAGGCGCCCCAGCGCCGCCAGTGCGCCGTGCCAGCACGTTCCTCGGCCAGCCGCGCACGCTCGGCCTGGGCCTGATCAGGGCGCCGCCGCGTCCGCCCCGTCGGTGCCGCCCCGTCGTCGCGCCGCCGGGTCCTCATCGTCACGGTCGGGCATCGTGCCAGACGGCGACACCCCGCCTCACTCTTCGGCTCGGGAAGTGACGAGGGCTGCCCCCCGTGGGCGACAGCCCTCGTCGATCCGGGCGGGCGCAGCGGCGTCCGCCTCGGTCGTGCGCGCGGTCGACTGCCGACTGCGCTCGCCCTCGTCTTTCCCCCATTCCGCCCGAACGAACCTAAGCCGTCCGGCGCGAGCGTCTAGAGTGGACCCGCTCGCGGGATGTAGCGCAGCCTGGTGAGCGCGCCGCATTTGGGGTGCGGAGGCCGCGGGTTCGAATCCCGCCATCCCGACCAGCAGGTCGCGGAGTCCCAAGGGATTCCGCGACCTCTTGGCAGGTGGAACTTGATCGCCCCATCACAAACCCATCGGATTCGGCCTCGTCGGGGCCCGCGGGACCAGGGTGGATCGTGTCCGTCACGGGCTTCGGCCGTCGTGCTGGGACACCTCGCGCACCTCCTGTCGGCCGGCCTCAGCATCTTGCTCACCACCGCACAGCGGTGCCGCGACCTCGGCGGCGCGCTCACGATCGCGAACGCGTGTGGGCCGGTCGACCGGCTCCTCGTCGCGACCACCATCCCAGGTCAGCACCACCGGGGCGCCCTGAACCACGCCTGTTACAACTCGACGTGACGCGCAGTCGCGACGGCGTCGAGATCGCTTACGCGACCCATGGCGCCGGCGCTGATGTCGATGCACCCGCAGTGGTTCTGGTGCACGGCTGGTCAGGCGACCGCACGTATTGGGATCACCAGGTCGATCACCTCGCCGAGCGGTATCACGTCGTCGCGGTCGACTTGGGTGGCCACGGCGAGTCGGGGTTCGGACGCGCCGACTGGAACCTCGCGGCGTTTGGTGACGATGTCGTCGCCGTGATCGACGAGCTCGGCGCGCGGAGCGTCGCGCTCGTGGGCCACTCGATGGGCGGTGCCGCCGTCGTCCACGCCGCGCGACGGCTCGGTGACCGGGTGGCCGGCCTGGTGTGGGTTGACGTGTTCCGGTCGCTCGACGAAGGACGACACACCCCACCGGAAGTACTCGAGGCGTTCCTCGCACCGTTCCGCGACGACTTCGCGCGCGCGGTCGATCGACTCGCCCGCAGCATGTTCCCAGCAGGCGCCGACGGCGAGCTCGTTGAACGCATCGCAACCGACATGGCCGCCGCGCCCCAAGAGGTCGCTCTCAGCTCGCTGCGCCATGCACTCAACCGCACCCCGGAGGTCGTCGCAGCGCTACCCCACCTGACGGCACCGATCGTGGCCATCAACCCCGACATCCGGCCCACCGACCTCGACTCGCTGCGCCGGCATGGCGTCGCACCGATCGTGCTCAAGGACGTGGGTCACTTCCTGATGCTCGAAGACCCCCTGCAGTTCAATCCAGTACTCACCGCGACCTTGGCGTCCTTCGGCACCTAGCAAGAGCGGACGGCCTCGTGCGGTCGCGACCTCATCGTTGCGACAGCGGGCCCACGACTCGCCGGCCGAGGTCGTCCAGCACCGCGACCGTGTCGTCGATCGACATGCCGGGCCATGCCGGCCGGACGACGAACGGGCCGAAGCGCGCGGGGTCGAACGCGCGCAGCTGGTCGATGCAGTCGTCAGCGCTCCCAACGAACGCGCGGTCGAGGGCCCAGCGCCGGAACTCGTCGTCCATGCCCTGGCCGCCCAACACCGCGTGCCCGCGCGCGACGTACGCCTGGTAGCGGCTGTGCGTGCGCGACTGGTACGTCGCCATCGCGTCGTCGCGCGTGTCGCCCACGATGATCTCGCGCCGCAGTGGGAAGCGGTTGGTCGGTAGGCCGTTGGCGGCGCGCTCGGCATCGAACACGGCGATGTTCGTGGCGATGTCTCGAAACGACATCTCGGGCGGGATGAACCAGGTATCGCCGAGTCGGGCGGCGCGCCGAATGCCGACGTGCTGCATGGCGCCCATCCAGATCGGCGGGCGCGGCCGCTGCACGGGGCGGACTTGTGGCACGGCGTCGTGGAGCTGCCAGAACCGCCCTTCGTGGTCCACCCGGTCTCGCTGCCAGAGCTCGAAGACGAGGCCGAGCCCTTCCTCGAAGCGCGCGTAGCGCTCGGCGAACGGGATCCCGAAGTAACGGAACTCGTCTTCCTGGTAGCCCGCGCCCACGCCGACGATGAGTCGCCCGTCAGTGACGACGTCGAGGGTGGCGAGCTCCTCGGCCAGAAGCACCGGGTGGTAGAGCGGCACGATGATGACGCTGGGGACGAGCCGGACGTGCGCGTCGACCTCCCCTGCGAGGCGGGCCATCACGAGCGCCGGCTGCAACCACCGGTAGGCGTCGTACAGGAAGTGCTGCCCCATGCAGATGTACGTGAACCCGTTGCGCTGCGCGGCCTCCACCTGGCGCAGCACCATGTCGAAGTGCGTGCGCTCGTCCACCGTGACTGGGACATCGCCAAGGATGACGCCGAACTCGTGTGTGTGCGCCGGGGGGTGCACCGTCACCGCCAGCCCGCCAGCACCGCGTCGACATCAAAGGGTGCGGCGACGTCGCGCGACGCGCCTGGCGCTGTCCTGGAGAAGCGTGGCGCGACGCCCACCTCCACCCGGCCGTCCACCTCGCGGACGGTACCCCGCGCCGCGATGTGCGGATGGTGCTCGACCTCGTCGAGGGAGAGCACGGGGGTCACGCAGGCGTCGCGACCCTCGAACGTGGCGGTCCACTCGTCGCGCGTGCGAAGCGCGATCGTGGCCGCGAAGCGCTCACGCATGGCCGGCCACTGTGTGCGGTCGCCTTGAGGTGGCAAGCCCGCCACGTCGGCTGCTCCCGTCAGGCGCAGCACGTCATCGCGGCCGGCAGGCTCCTTGAGGTCGAGCGTGAGGGCGCGCCGCTTGCGCAGGGTCGCACCGGCAGGGCGGCTGCCATCGGAGATCGCCGGACGCGCCACCAGGACGACGTCGGCGCCGAGGTCGGCCAGCACCATCCCGGCGTGCGGAACGGGGCCGATACCAGCGAGCTCCACCACGCGCAGCCCCGCGAGCGGCCCGCTCATCTCCTCCCCTCCCGCTCGCCCTCGAGAGCCGGCCGCGCGAGTGCGACGAAGGCATCCAGCGTCACGGGCTCGCGCACGGCGTCGTCGCTGACGGCTTCCGAGCGCGGGACGCCTTGCAGCAGCCGCTTGACCGGGACCTCGAGCTTCTTGCCGGTGACGTTGTAGGGGATGCCGGGCACCGCCACGACGCGGTCGGGGACGTGGCGCGGCGACAGCTCGCTGCGCAGATGCAGGCGGATGCGCGCCAGGAGATCCTCATCGAGCTCCGCATGCGGCACCAGCTGGACGAACAGGAGCAGCTCGCCGAGGCCGCCCTCGGGATCCTCCAGGTGGACCACGAGGCTGTCGACGAGCTCCGTCACCTCGCTCAGCGCCGAGTAGAACTCGCTCGTCCCCATCCGGACGCCGCCGCGGTTGAGCGTCGCGTCGGAGCGCCCGGTGATGCGACAGCCGCCGCGCTCGTTGAACACGATCCAGTCGCCGTGCCGCCAGACGCCCGGGTAGGTCGTGAAGTAGCTGGCCCGGTAGCGCTCGCCGTCGGGGTCGTTCCAGAAGCGCAGCGGCATCGACGGCATGGGCTTGGTCACGACCAGCTCTCCGGGCCCACCGACCACCGGGCGGCCCGCCGGGTCGAAGGCCTGCACGTCGACGCCGAGCAGGCGGCAGGCGATCTCGCCGGCACGCACCGGCAGCATCCGTGAGCCGCCGACGAACCCCGAGCACACGTCCGTGCCGCCGCTGCCCGACTGCAGGAACGCCGTGGGACTCACGTGCTCGTACACCCAGCGGAAGCCCTCGGCCGGGAGCGGCGAGGCGGTGGACGAGATCGTGCGCAGGCTGGACAGGTCGAACAACGACCGCGGCGACTGCCCGCGCTTGCGCGCGCGCAGCAGGATCGAGGCGCCGCAGGTGAACGTCGTTGCCCGGGTCCGCTCCACCATCCGCCACAGCTCGAGGTCGTCGGGGTGGTTGGGGTCGCCGTCCATCAGCACCAGCGCGGCCCCGGTCAACAGGCCCGAGACCATGATGTTCCACATCACCCAGCTGGTGGTCGCGTAGACCAGGTAGCGGTCGCCGGGTCCCAGGTCGTTCTGCAGCGCCTGCGACTTGAGGTGCTCCAGCGTGATCCCGCCGTGGGAGTGCACGACCGCCTTGGGCAGCCCCGTGGTCCCGCTGGAGAACAGGATCGACAGGGGGTGATCGAAGCCGACGCGGTCGTACGACGGCTCGGCCGGCTCGGCCAGCAGCTCGTCCCAGGTCAGATCACCGACGGGTGCGGTGCCGAGGTACCCGACGCCGACCGTTGCGGCCAGCGTCGGCAGGCCCGCGCGGATCGCCCGCACGCCGTCGCCGCGGTCGATGACGCGATCGCCGTAGCGGTAGCCGTCGACCGCGAGGAGCACGGTCGGGTCGAGCTGCTGGAAGCGCTCGAGGACGCCCCGCGGACCGAACTCGGGCGCGCATGCCGTCCAGACCGCGCCGAGGCTGGCGGTTGCGAGCATCGCGACCACGGCCTCGGGGATGTTGGGGAGGTAGGCGGCGACGCGGTCGCCCGGTGCCACGCCCAGGCGGCGCAACCCGGCGCGCGCGCGGGCGACCTGGTCGCGCAGCTCGCCCCTGGTGACCGCGTGCGCCGGTCGCGTCTGGGAGTGCGCGAGGAGGACGACTTCGTCGTCCGGCCCGCGCAGGACGTTCTCGGCGTAGTTGAGCTGGGCGCCGGGGAACCACACCGCGCCCGGCATGGAGCGATCCGCGAGGACCGGCGCGTCACCGAGCTCGCCGATCACGTCGAAGTGGTGCCACAGCTCGAGCCAGAACGCCTCCAGTTCCTCCACCGACCACCGCCAGAGCGCTTCGTAGTCGGGCAGCTCGATCCCCCGCCGACGCTCGACCTCGTCGCGGAAGCGCCCCACCCTGGTCGCAGCGATCGACTCCGGCGTGGGCCGCCAGAGCACGTCGCGCGGGCTTGCATCGGTCATAAGGACGCAACTATTCTATCTATATGCAGGGTTCTTCGTCTGCGCCGCTGCGGGTCGGGTGCGGATCCGCGGGCGAGCCGGACCGCCCCGGGATGGCCCTTCAGATGGTCGAGCAGGGCGACGTCCACTACCTCTGCTTCGACACACTCGCGGAGCGGACGCTCGCCTTCGCCCAGCAGCGCCGCGTGCAGGACCCCGCGACGGGCTACGACCCGCTGCTGCGCCGCCGCGTGGGCGGCGTGCTCGAGCCGGCGCTGCGCAAGGGCACGCGGATCGCCGGCAACATGGGCTCGGCGAACCCTGTCGCGGCTGGCCGCGTGCTCCTCGAGGAGGCGACCGCCCGAGGGATCGCGGACCTCTCGGTGGCCGTCGTCACCGGCGACGACATCCTCGACCGTGTACGTGACCGGGACGTGTCGATCAGCCTGTGGGATGCGGACCTCGACCTCGCGTCGCTCCTCGAGCGGCTCGTCTCGGCCAACGTCTACCTCGGGTTCGCGCCGACGCTGCTCGCGCTCGCCGAGGGTGCCGACGTCGTGGTGACGGGGCGCGCGGCCGACGTCGCGCCCTACATGGCCGCGATCGTCCACCACCACGGCTGGGACCCCGACGACCTCGACGGCTTGGCCCGCGCCGCGGTGATCGGCCACCTGCTCGAGTGCGGGCGGTGGATCACCGGTGGCGGGTACGCCGAGCCCGCGTACGGCCGCGAGACGCCCGATCCCCACGACCTGTCCCTCCCGCTGGCCGAGGTCGACGCCGACGGCATCGCCGTCATCACGAAGGTCGACGGCACCGGCGGCATCGTCTCGACGGCGACGTGCAGCCAGCAGCTGATCCACGAGATCAACGACCCCGCTCGCTACCTGACCCCCGACGTCACGGTCGACATGCGCGGCGTCACGTTCACCGAGGTCGCGCCGAACCGCGTCCGGGTCGAGGGCGCGCGCGGCGCGCCGCCGCCCGCGACGTTGAAGGTGCTGCTCGGTGTCGACCAAGGCTGGGTGGCCGACGCCGAGGTCTCGTTCGCCGGACCCGGGGCGGTCGCCAAGGCCGAGCAGGCCACGCTGCTGCTGCGGGACCGGTTGCCGCGGGCCGGCGTTGAGCCCGACGAGCTGCGGTGCGACCTGATCGGCGTGAACAGCGTGCTAGGTCCGGCGACGCCGCACGTCGTCGAGCCGTTCGAGGTCCGCGCGCGGATCGCCTGCCGCCTCCCGGACCGCGATGCCGTGCAGCTGTTCCTCGAGGAGAGCCAGGACCTCTGGAACGTCCCAGGGATCGGGGCGGGCGGCGTGCGGACGTCGTCCCGCCCGCTGCTCGCGATGGTCCCGGCCTCGATGCCCCAGGAGCACGCCGCACCCCGGGTCGACGTCACGCGCCAGCGGCTCGGCGTGGGGGGTGCGCGCGCGTGAAGGTCGGTGAGGTCGCCTACGTGCGCTCCGGTGACAAGGGAGACGTGCTGAACCTCAGCTGCATCCCCATCGATCCGGCCGACTTCGGCTGGTTGGCCGCGACCGTCACCGCCGAACGCGTGGCAGACCTCTACGCCCTGGTCATGGAGGGCGACGTCACGCGCTACGAGCTGCCCGGGATCTCCGCCTTCAACTTCGTGGTCACCAGGACGCTGGGGGGCGGCGTGTCGCGCTCCCTGGGCATCGACCCGCACGGCAAGGCCTGGGGCACGCTGCTGCAGGCGCTCGAGATCGGGGATCGCCCAGCGCGGGCGACACCTCGAGACACTGGAGGTTGACGGATGCGCGACGCGGTCCTCGTCGATGCGGTCCGCACACCGTCGGGACGCGGCAAGACCGACGGGCAGCTGGCGGGCATCCACCCAGCACGCCTCCTGGCGACGACGCTGCGCACGCTGGTGGACCGCAACGGGCTGGACCCGGCCGTGATCGACGACGTGATCACCGGCTGCGTCTCCCAGGCCGGCGAGCAGGCCCTCAACATCGGACGCAAGGCGGTGCTGGGCGCGGGCTTCCCGCACACCGTCCCCGCCACGACGATCGACCGGCAGTGCGGGTCGAGCCAGCAAGCGGTGCACTTCGCCGCCCAGGGAGTCATCGCCGGCGCCTACGACATCGTGATCGCCTGCGGCGTCGAGATGATGAGCCGGCTGCCCATCGGGACGACCAGCCTCGGGCGCGACACCCTCGGGCCCGACGTCCGCGAGCGGTACGCCCCCGGGCTCGTCAATCAGGGCATCAGCGCCGAGCTGATCGCGGCGCGGTGGCGGTTGTCGCGGGAGCAGCTCGACGCCTTCGCCTGGCGATCGCACCAGCTGGCCGCGACGGCCGCGTCCACCGGCGCGTTCGACGCCGAGCTGCTCACGGTGGACGTGCTCGACGACGGCGGGCACAAGGTCGTCGCAACCGACGATGAGACCATCAGGCCGGGCACGACCCTCGAAGGGCTGGCCGCGTTGAAGCCGTCGTTCCAGGACCCCGCGATGGCCGAGCGGTTCCCGGAGATCTCCTGGAGCATCACCGCGGGCACCTCGTCACCGCTCACGGACGGCGCGGCGGCCACCCTCATCACGACGTCCGAGATCGCGGAGCGGTACGGGCTGCGGCCCCGCGCCCGCTTCGTGGACTTCGCCGTGGTGGGCGACGATCCGCTGCTCATGCTCACCGGGCCAATACCTGCGACGCAGCGGATCCTGCAGCGCAGCGGACTCGACATCGGCGAGATCGACGCCTTCGAGGTGAACGAGGCCTTCGCGTCGGTGCCGTTGGCCTGGCTCGCCGAGACGGGCGCGGACCCGGAGCGCCTCAACGTCCGCGGCGGCGCGATCGCCCTCGGCCATCCGCTCGGCGCATCCGGTGCGCGCCTGCTGACCACCCTCGTCAACATCCTCGAGGCGAACGGCTGGCGGTACGGGCTGCAGACGATGTGCGAGGGCGGCGGCCTCGCGAACGCCACGCTCGTCGAGCGGCTCTAGCGATGCGCTCTCCAGGGGTCGCCTGCCGCGCAGCACGACTTCGACGCCCTGATCCGTGGCGAGCGCGCCGTCGACCGCGACGCGCTCTTCGCGACCCTGCGCGCGCAGGCACCGGTCTTCTTCAGCGAGCGCCTTGACGCCCCATCGGCCTACATCACCGGGCAGACCGTGGCCGTCGACGGCGGCTGGACCGCGTACGGCCTGTACGCCAAGGAGGAATGAGACGATGCCGTCCGAGTTCGACCAGATTTTCCATCTGGGGATTCGTGGTGGCCGATGTCGCTGAGGCGGCCGGTGCCCGGCACCCACTGGCAGCTACCGACCGGCGTGCTGACACCGCACCACGTCGGCGTGTGGTGCGACGACCCAGTCGGCAGCTCGCAGACCCTGTCGGCCGATGGGGTCGAGATGGTCGCGACCTCTTCCGCACCGGGCCGGGCGGTGACCGGATTCGCCTATCACCGGCTCGCCTCCGGCATGTTCCTCGAACTGCTCGACGCGGCCCGGGAACCTGCGTTCGAGGCCTCGTTCGCCGGCGGGCCCCACCCGGGAGCCGCGGTCCAGCCCTCGGCCGGAGGCAACTGACGTGCTGCCGGTTCCGGGTTGGCTCGAAGGCCGGGTGGCGATCGTCAGTGGTGGTGGCGCGCCGCCGGACAGCCCGCCGGTGACGATTGATTCCGAATCGGGCGTGGTGCTGGGCACCGGCCGGGCGATCGCCCGGCTGCTGGCCGCGGCGGGGGCCCATGTGGTGGTGCTCGACCGGGACCAGGATTCCGCCGCGTTCACGGTGGCCGAGATCGGGGCAGCTGGATTCAGCGCCTCGGCCTCGGTGGTCGACGTGACCGATCGGGCAGCGGTCGATCGGGCGGTGGTCGAGGTGGGCGAGTCCTTCGGCCGGCTGGACGTGCTGGTCAACAATGCCGCGGTGGTCAGCAACACCTCGATCACCGACATGGACGCCCGCGAGTGGGACCGGGTGCTGGATACCAACCTGCGCGGGGCGATGCACCTGTGTTCCGCGACGATCCCCCTGATGCGGGTGCACGGCAGCGGGTCCATCGTCAACCTGGTGTCGGCGGCGGTGATGCGCGGCTTCGACACGCCCGCCTATGCCGCGTCCAAGGGCGGTCTGATGTCCCTCACGAGCGATTTGGCCGCATCCCAGGGGCAATTCGGGATCAGGGTGAACGCGGTGCTGCCGGGCCACGTACGGACGCCGATGGCGGTGAGCAAGGGTGCCTCGGACCTGGGCCGCGAGCAGCGCCGGGTCGCCTCGCCGCTGCTCACCGAGGCCAGCGGCTGGGATGTCGCCTGGGCGGTGCTGTTCCTGGCTTCCGAAGTGTCACGCTGGACGACCGGTGCGATGATTCCGGTCGACGGCGGAATGTTGGTCAGCGCTCCGATGTCCATCCATCAATGGGGAGCATCGCTATGACCGACACCGAACCCGCCACGGCCATGCGCGCGTTGCTCGCGGCCGAGCCGCGGGCGCTGGCCGACCCGTACCCGATCTATCGCCGGATTCGCGAGCAACCGGGCGCGAGCGAGCTTGCCGATGTGGTGGTCGTCGCCGGCTACGACACGGTGCGGGCCACGCTGCGCGACAACCACCACATGAGCAATCGGGGACTGGTGGAAGGGTCGTGGATCACCGCCGCGCGCAATCGTCTCGATGGTGCCGAATTGCACGCCTTCGACGAGGTCATCGCCTTCCAGTCCCATTTCGCGAGCCGGACCGACGGCGCGGACCATCAGCGGATCCGTACCGTCGCCTCGAAGCTGTTCACCCCCCGCAACATCGCCCGGCTGGAGGCCGCGGCCCGGCGCTACTGCGCCGACCTGGTCACCGAACTGCTCGAACACGACGAAGCCGACGCGATGGTCCTGGCGGCGCGGCTTCCCCTGTACATGATGGGTGATCTGCTCGACGTCGATCCGGCAGACCTGGACGATATCCAGCACTGGTCGACCGCCCTGGGAGCGGCGATCAGCCGGACCGACGGGTCGGCCATGATCGCGGCCTACGAGGCGCAGAATCGCTTCATCGACTACGTGGATCGCCTCATCGAGCGGCAGCGGCAGGAACCGGAGCCGACCGAGCTGGTCCGGGTGCTGCTCGCCGCGTACGAGCAGGGCCAGCTCGAACACGCCGAGCTGGCCGCGATGTTCGTCCAGCTGCTGTTCGCCGGTCACGAGACCACCATGACGTTGCTGAGTGTCGGGCTGCTCGAACTGCTGCGGCGCCCGGAACAGTGGCAGCTGCTGATCGAGGATCCGACCCGCATCCCGAACGCCGTCGAGGAACTGCTCCGCTTCATCGCTCCGTCCCAGTTCGCCCTGCGGGTCACGGCCGAACCGACCGAGCTGGCCGGCACGGCCTGCCCGGTCGGACGTTCGGTGCTGGCCGCGATGGCCGGAGCCAACCGCGACCCGGCGACCTTCCCGGAGCCTGACCGCCTGGATGTGTGCCGGCCCGAGGCACGGGAGCATCTGTCCTTCGGTGCCGGTCCGCACTTCTGCCTCGGCGCTGCCCTGGCACGGCTGGAAGCCATTGCGATGCTGGAAGAACTTGTTCGGCGGGCACCTGGACTCAGCCTCATCGAGGCCGAGCTGACCTGGACCGGCGGCCCTCAGCTGCGCAAGTTGGCCAGTCTTCCGCTGCGAGTTCGGCGATAAGCCGTCGCCGAGCACTTCTTCCCCCGCCCCGCCATCGCCGGGCTCGCCCGCGACGACCTGTACCCCGACGCCCTCGCCGGCGGCGCCGACATCGCCCGCCGCGGCGGACCCCTCCAGCTCACCTCACCCACCACCTCCTCTGACCCCCTCCACACCTGGCTGTGCAGCGTCGCCCCCGTCGCGTCGAGGAAGGCATCGCCGCGGCGGACCGAGCCCTGCAGATCGCCCAGCAGGAGGGCACACCCGACGACGTCAGCTACGCCTACACGAACATGACGTCGACGTACCTCGCTGCCAGCCGCTACAACGACGTCGCCCGACTCGCCGTGGCCGGGCTCGAGCACGCGCGGCGGTTCGGGATGCTCGCGTCCTAACGAACCGTCAGATCGGCGACGAGCTCTACATCAGCGAGAAGACCGCCAGCGTCCACGTCACCCACTTGCTGCGCAAGCTGGGCGTGGGCAACCGCATCGCGGCCGCGGCGATCGCCCAACGACTCGAGGCGCACGTCAGCGACGCGCCCAGCCCGTAGCCCCAGCCAGCTCCCACGCGCTCTGCCACGCCGCCGCCCAGTGCCGAGGTGGCCGCCTGAACCGCACCGGGTGTCGTGGAGGCTCACCCCGGTGTCATGCACGCTGCGCGGCCGGGCAGCTCTCAGACTTGCCGACGTCAGGGCGTCAGCCGGGCGCTGAGCACGCACTGCGCGGCGGCCACGTCGCCGGTGAGCTCGAGGCGGTCCAAGCCGCCGCGCTTCCACAACGCGAGCAGCAGGTCGCCGGCGTCCCCGCTGAGCGTCGCGTCGGGCTGCGGCGCGCCACCGGTGCCGTCTCCGGCCAACACCCACCGCGCCGCGGAGCCGCTGTCGACCAGCTCCAGCGCATCGGTGAGCGCGAGCTCACGCCCCAACCGCACCTGCCGCGGCCAGAACATCGTGACGACCTCGTCGACGCCGTCGGCCGCCGTGCGCGGGTCCACCGCATGGGCCAGGCCGCGCGCGGCCTCCAGGTCGCAGCGGTGCACGAGCGCCTCGTGCAGCTGCCGCCGCGTCCACCACCCCACCTCGTGGGGCGGCGCGAACGTCCAGCAGACCGACGCCGGGTCCTCACCGGCCAACCCGTCCACGAGCAGCCGTGCCCCCTCCTGGAACCACGCGACGAGGCCGTCGTCCGGGGGGTCGGGGAACGGGGCGCGCTCCCGGCTGGCCAGGATGCCGAGCACCCAGCGGTGCACGCCGCCGAGGTGCCCCAGCAGGTCAGCGACGCTCCAGCCCGGGCAGGTCGGCACGGCGGCGCTCAGCTCCGCGTCCTCTGCCAGCGCGACGAGGACAAGAGTCGAGCTGCCCCACCAGATACCCACCCGATTCACCCGGAAGCCGCCGTCGCTGACCCCAGGCGACGATAGGCTGAGCGCCGCGGAAGCGGGCCCGCTTCCCAGCTCAGACCAGGCATCCCGAGACAACGCTGGCGACCTGAAAACCCAGTCATACCAAGGGTTTTGCCGCGGAGGCCGCGGGTTCGAATCCCGCCATCCCGACCAGGAGGTCCCGGATTCCCAAGGGCTTCGCGACCCTCTTGGCAGGTGGAACCCTATGGACGCCGTGTCGCGGTTGCGCAAGCCGCCGTCGACGCCGACCGCGCTGAGCGCGGCCGAGGCGAACGCGGTGCGCGCGCGAACGGGTGGTGGGAGACCGGCCTGTCACTGACCGGCCCGCGACCGGACCGGGCGCTGGGCCTGGTGATGGAGGTGATGCTCGGCACCTCGGCCCACGCCGCGCGCGTGAGTGCGACGGGTCAACGGCCCGTGAGCCGTGTCCGCCGTCGCAGGACCAGGGCCGCGCCGACCATCGGGACCACGGCGAACATCGCCAGGACCAGCAGCGTCTGCCACAGGGGCCGCGACAGGCTGTCGGCGTACTGCTGCTGCAGCTGGGGGGCGATCGGCGCCGGGGAGGAGGCCAGCACGCGGTCGAGCCCCGCGGCGCGGCCGATGCCCTCAAAGGCCCACCGGGCTGCGGTCGCGGCGCTGATCGCGGTGCCCACGGCCCCCAAGGTCGCCACCGGGAACAGGGCGCCGCCGAAGAGGATCTGCGGCATCACCAAGATCGTCACGAGGTCCGTGGCGGCCTGCTGGGTCGGGGCTGCAGCGGAGGTCATGAGGGCCAGTCCCAGCCCTGCCAGGTTGGCCAGCACCATCGCCAGCAGCATGGCCCCGATGACGGACGCGCCATCGGGGAGCCGCCCGCCCAGGCCGAGGATCAGCAGGATGATGCAGGAGGACAGCAGCAGCACGGGTGCCAGCAAGGTCGCCTTGGCCAGCACGTAAGGGACGACGCCCTGGTCGACCGCCCGCTCCCTGCGGAAGATCGCGAGCTCCTGCACGATGTCCTGCACCCCGTAGAGCAGCCCAAAGGCGAACGTCGTGAAGGCGAGCATGAAGGTCAGCTGCACCGCCGCGCCCGGGTCCGGCGTGTCGGGGGCGTAGACCCCGCGGTCCAGCAGCGCGAGCAGCAGCAGCCCGAACAGCACGGGCGACCCGGCCTGCGGAGCCTGCCGCGCCGGGCTGTAGCGGTAGACCCGCAGGGTCCGGGCCGACAGGACCCGGTACTGCCGTAGCGCCTTGCGCAGCCGCCGGGGCCGCACGCGGACGGGCTGCTGGGTGCTGCTGGGCGGCGGCGCGAGTGCCAGCTGCGTGCGCTGCGCGGCGTCCGCTGAGGCGGCGAAGGCCTCGGCCCACTCCTGCGGGGTGCGCTCCTGCTCCAGTCGCGTGTAGATGCGGTCGAAGGCATCGACGCCGAAGTACTCAAGTGCCCGCTGCGGAGTCCCGAAGAACGCGAGCCACCCGCCGCGCGCGAGGAACACCACTTTGTCGCACAGGCCGACGTTGGCGGTCGCGTGCGTCGTCAGCACCACGGTGCTGCCGGTGCGAGACAGCCCCCGCAGCAGCTCCATCATCGCCCGGTCCGTCGCTGGGTCCAGGCCACTGGTGGGCTCGTCGAGGAAGAACACCCGGGGGGCGGTCAGCAGCTCGACGCCGATCGATGCGCGCTTGCGCTGGCCGCCTGAGAGTGTGTTCACGCGGACGTCCTGGACGCGGGTGAGCTGCAGGGCGGAGAGGGCGTGGTCGACGGCGGCGGCCCGATCGGCGCGGGAGGTGTCCAGCGGCAGCCGGAGGCGCGCCGCGTACTCCAGCGTGGCCCGCAGCGGCAGCTCGCGGTGGATGATGTCGTCCTGCGGCACATACCCCAGCGAATGGCGGTAGCGGTCGCGCACGACGGCGAGGTCCTCGCCGTTGTAGAGCACCTGCCCTCCAGTGGCCGGGCGCAGGCCGGCGATCGCGTCCAGCAGCGTGGTCTTGCCCGCCCCGCTGCCGCCGACGAGCGCCACGAACTCACCGCCCAGGACCGACAGGCTGATCCCGTGCAGCAGGGTCGCGCCGCCCTGGACGACCTTGCTCACGTCGCGCAGGTCCAACCGGATGCCCGTCGGCTCGTGCACCCGGCTGAGGCAGTGGCGGTCCAGCACAATCCGCCGGTCGGCGATCGTGATCACGTCGCCGTCCTTCAGCCGCGCCCGCCGCACGGGCGCTCCGTTGACGAGGGTGCCATTGCTGCTGGCGAGGTCGGTGATCTCCAGCCCGCCGCCCGCGCTGCGGACGACGGCGTGGTACCCGGACACGACGGGCGAGTTCAGCAAGATGTCGTTGTCTGGCAGCCGGCCGATGCGGAGCTCGCCGTGCGCGGCGAGCGCGTCGGCGATGTTGAAGCGGTCGACGCGGCGCCCGCTCTCGAGATCGGTGGTGCGCTCGTAGGCGGTGCGCCTGATGATCTCCGACAGCACTGCGTCGTCGGCCATGACGGCGCGCAGCCGGTCGGCGGTCAGCGCCCACAGCGTGGCGGCGGTCTCGGCGCGGACGGTCGCCGTGCGGGGCTGGCCCGTCAGCAAGGCCACCTCGCCGAAGAACTCGCCGGGGCCCAGCCGCGCCACCGTGGTCACCGCCGGAGGCGCGCCGACGAGGACGTCCAGCGTGCCGGCCGCGATGAGGTAGAGCGCGTCCCCGGGCTCGCCCTCGCGGAGGACGACCCCGCCGGCCGGGACGTCGAGCTGCTGCAGCCCCTCCGCCAGCGACCGCAACGACGAGGCCGCAAGCTGCTGGAAGACGCCAATCCGGCTGAGGGCCTCCAGCGGCGCAGCGGTCGCACCTGAACCGGGCTGCTCCAGAGCGGGCTGCGCTGGCGCGGGCTGGACCGCGGCTGGGTGCCACCCCGGCGGCATGAGATTCGACACCGGCCTCAACCCCTGTTGCAGTACAGCCGTCCACACGACGACCTCATCCCGAGCGTGCTCATACCCGCGCCTCATGCTCTCGTCAAGTCTGGCGAGATCGCTAAGCCCCACGTCGCCGAGCGGGGGGCACGAGGTACAAGTCCGACGGGATGGGCGCATGACGGAGTCGTGCGAGGTGTGGTGGGCCGACGCGGCATCGGCTCGGTCGAGCTTGGTTGACCTGTTGGCGGACGACGAACGCGCTCGCCACGCCCGCCTGCGACAGGCGGGCGATCGCGACCGGTATCTCGTGGCGCACGCGTTGCTGCGCCTCCTGCTCGCGTCGCAGCTTGGCGTCGACACGGCCAGGGTCGGGCTGACAAGTGGCGACGGAAAGCCGCGGCTTGAAGGCCCGAACCCGGCGCTTCACTTCTCGCTCTCGCACTCCGGACGGTGCGTCGTGGTCGCCATCGCCGAACGCACGCCGGTCGGCGTCGACGTGGAGCGGGTCAGCGCCCACCGCGACCTGGATGCACGTGCCAGGCACGCCCTCACCCCGGTCGAGCGGGCGGTGCTCGCCGGGCTGGATGGTCAGGCCCGACGGCAGGCGTTCTACCGGTACTGGGTCCGCAAGGAGACCGCACTCAAAGCCACGGGCCATGGTTTTCGTGTCCCCCCGCAGGCGATCACGGTGTCGGCGCCGAGCCAACATCCCGAGCTGGTCGACTGGGCGGCGGGCGTGCCACGGCCTCCCGCCATCCGGCTGCATGACCTGAGCCCGCATGAGGCTATGCCGCGTGCCTGGCCACCTTGGGTCGGTCAGCGCCGGCCGTCTCGGAGCAGAGGGGGATGTGCTCCTGCGATGAGCCGAGGTCGTCGCCCGCGAAGGCGGTACGTTCTGCGGGCAGCACACCAAGTCCGGGGGTGGGATCTGTGGAGCCTCAGAGTTTCGTCTCCCATCTCCGCGTCACAGTTCGAGCGGTTCGGCGACACCCGCTCCTTCACCTACCTCCGGGAGGTCGACCGCGAGCTGGTCGAGGAGCGTGTGACCTTCGCGGAGCTCGACGCTGACGCTCGGGCGATCGCAGCCTGGCTGGCCACGCGCCCGGAGGTCGATCGGCCCGTCCTGCTGCTCTACATCGACGGCATCGACTTCCTGCGCGCCTACCTCGGCTGCCTCTACGCCGGCGTGATCGCCGTCCCCGCACCGCTGCCGACCGACGAGCGGAGCCTGCAGCGGGCCACGGGCATGTTCGACGACGCTGGCATCGGGCTCGTGCTCACGACGGAGGCCGTCCTCGCGCCGCTCACCGTCGTGGCTCGGACCACGCCGGCCTCTCGGCGCGGATGCGCGTGCGTGGCGACCGACGCCGGTCCGATGGCGGACCCGGACGACTGGCGCATGCCCGCAGCTCGCGGCGACACCGTGGCCTTCCTCCAGTACACGTCCGGCTCGAGCAGCGAGCCCAAGGGCGTCGTCGTCACGCACGCGAACCTGCTGCGCAACGAGGCTGCGATCGCCAAGGCGCTCGGCCGTCGACCACGACCATGAACGGCGCGCGGGTGGTTGCCGCACTTCCACGACATGGGCCTGATCGGCATGCTGCTCCAACCGCTCTACGCCGGTGCCGACCTCGTCTTCATGTCGCCGCATGACGTTCCTGAAGCGGCCCGGTCCGGTGGCTGGAGATGATCGACCGCTACCGGGCGCAGGTCACGGTGGCGCCGAACTTCGCGTACGAGCTGGTCGCCAGGCGGGTCTCCGACGAGGACATCGGCCGCCTGGACCTGTCGTCGCTGCGGGTGGCGGTGCAACGGGGCCGAACCGATCCGGCCGCACACGCTCGCGGCGGTGATCGACCGGCTGGGCGGGGCCGGGTTCCGGCGGACGCGTTCGTCCTGTGCTACGGCATGGCGGAGGTCACCCTGCTCGCCACGGCGAGCGCCGCGCGAAGTCCCCGCGTTACCTCGACGTCGACCCGACGGCTCTGGAGCGCGGCGACGGCGGTCCCGGCCGCGCGCGGACGGTGCCGCGACGGCTCGTCTCCAGCGGCGCGCCGGCCGATCTGGACGTCCGGATCGTCGACCCGGAGACCCGTCGCGTCGCTGCCCGACAGCGACCGTGGGCGAGATCTGGTTGCGGGGCGGCAGCGTGACGCGCGGGCTACTGGCGTCTGGAAGCAGAGACCGAGCGAAGTCGTTCGGCGCGCGCACCGACGCGGGCGACGGCCCGTTCCTGCGCACCGGCGACCTCGGTTCCTGCTCGCGACGGCGACCTCTTCGTCACCGGCCGGCTCAAGGACCTGCTGATCGTCAACGGTCGCAACATCTACCCGCAGGACATCGAGGAGAGTGGTCCGGCTGTCGCACCCGGCTCTGACCGATGTCGCCCGGCGTCGTGCTCGTCGGTGGACGCGGGCCGGGAGTACGTCGTCGTCATCCAGGGCGTGAGGACAGAGCAGCGCTCGGCGACGCCGACGCCCGCCGAGCTGGCCACACCAGATCAAGGGCGCCGTCGCGAGCACCTTCGAGGTCGCGGCGCCGAGCGTCGTGCTGGTCGAACGAACCGCGGCGTGCACCGCACGACGAGCGGCAAGGTCCAACGCCCGTCGATGCACGCCTCGTTCCTGGACAACACCATCGACGGGGTGCTCCACGAGGACGTCGACCCGGCCGTGCGAGAGCGTCCGGACCGGCGGTGAGTAACCGCCGCCTGCCTGAGCAGACCACGATGGCCGGTGCCGCACCCACCGCTCGGCAGACCGCCGCGATCAGGCAGTGGCTGATCGAGCGAGTCGCCTACTACCTCGAGCGTCCGATCGACGAGGTCGATCCCGCGGTGCCGCTGGCCGAGTCCGGGATGGACTCGGTGTCGGCGCGTGAACCTTGTGCGGCGACGTCGAGGACCGGTTCCAGATCAACGTCGACCCAACGATGGTGTTCGACTACCCGACCGTTGCCGACATCGCCGCGTTCATCTGGACCGAGACCGCGGCCCGGGTAGGCCGTGAACGACATCGCGATCGTCGGAATGGACTGCCGGTTCCCGCAGGCGCCGGACGCCGACGCGCTGTGGCGGCTGCTGCTCGAGCGGCGAGGACGGCATCACCGAAGTGCCGCGCCGACCGCTGGCGGGCGGACGACTACTACGACCCGGCGGGTGGACCGGGCAAGACGAACACCAGAGCGGGCGGGTTCCTCGCCGACGCCGACGTCTTCGACCACGAGTTCTTCGCCATCACGCCCCGCGAGGCGGCCCTGATGGACCCGCAGCAGCGGCTGCTGCTGCACGCCGCGTGGCGCGCTCTGGAGGACGCGACGCTCGACCCTCGCATCCGTGGCCGGCTCCAACACCGGCGTGTTCATCGGCGTGATGGCGAACGAGTGGGCGAACCTGCACATGAGCGACTACGCCGGATATCACCGCGCAGCACGGGTCGGGCAACGGCTACTTCATGACCGCCAACCGGATCTCGTACCACCTGGACCTCAAGGGCCCGAGCATGGCGATCGACACCGCCTGCTCGTCGTCGCTCGTCGCGGTGCACCTGGCGTGCGAGGCGCTGCGCGCCGGGGAGTGCGACCAGTCGCTGGCCGGCGGTGTCAACCTCATCCTGACGCCGGCGCTGAGCATCTTCTACACGCAGGCCGGGCTGTCGGCCCCCGACGGCCAGTGCAAGCCGTTCAGCGGTGACGCCGACGGGATCGGGCGCGGCGAAGGCGTGGCCGTGCTGGTGCTGCGCCGGCTGGCCGACGCGCAGGCCGCCGCGTTGCCGATCTACGCGGTCATCGAAGGCGGCGCGGTGAACTCCGATGGCCGCAGCAACGGGCTCGACCGCGCCCAACCGCTGGGCGCAGCAGCAGGTCGTCGCCACCGCCTACGAGCGGGCGGGCGTCCGGCCGGAGCAGATCAGCTTCATCGAGGCGCACGGCACCGGGACGGTGCTCGGCGACATGATCGAGGTGAAGTCCCTCGGCGAGCTGCACCGGGTCCCGCGGCCGGCGCCTTGCGGGATCGGCTCGATCAAGGGAAACCTCGGCCACACCGAGGGCGCCGCCGGGGTCGCCGCCCTGATCAAGGTGGCGCTCAGTCTGCACCACCGGGTGGTCCCGCCGAGCCGGTACGCCGATCAGGAGAACCCGCGGCTGCGGCTTGCCGAAAGCGGTCTGCGGCTGCTGGCCGAACCGCTCGAGCTGCCGGCCGGCGACGTGCACGCCAGCGTGAGCAGCTTCGGGATCGGCGGCACCAACGCCCATCTGGTGCTCCGCAGCGCGCCGGCGGTCGTCGAGGTGGCCGGTGAGGCCGGCGTCGGGATCGTGACGGTCTCTGCGAACGAACCGCCGACGGCCTCCGGCGCGCCGCCTCCACGCTTGGCCGACGGCATCGCGACGCATCCTGCTGACCGCTTCGCACAGCTCTGCTGGTCGAGCAACCAGATCAAGGCGTCGGGGCGCCACCGGTTGGCCGTCGTCGCGCCCGACGCAGGTCACGCCGTTGCCGCCTTGCGACGGACGGCAGCCGACGAGTCCGCGCTTGCGGGACGTCGCCGGAGTGGCCCGGGGCGTCGTCACCGGCTGGATGTTCACCGGGCAGGGCTCCCAGCACCCCGGCATGTCGCGCACGCTGTCCGAGCACTGCGCGGCCTACCGCAACGCGCTCGCCGACGTCGACGAGGCCATGGCGCCGCACCTCGGCCGATCCGTCCGCGCGCTGCTCTTCAGCGAGGACCCCGAGATCCAGAGCACGGAGTTCGCCCAGCCGGCGATCTTCGCCATGGAGTACGCGCTCGCCCGGGTCCTCGCCGAGATCGGCATCGAACCCGCGTGGCTGATCGGCCACAGCGTCGGCGAGTTCGCGGCGGCGGTGCATGCCGGCGTCCTCGACCTCGATGACGCGTGCAGGCTGATCGTCGCCCGGGGGCGACTGGTCCAGGCGCTGCCGGCCGGCGGAGTGATGGTCGCGGTGCGCGCCACAGTGGCCGAGGCTCTCGAGGTGATCGACGACTCGCCGCTGGTCGCGCTGGGCGCCGTGAACGGACCAAGGGACGTGGTGCTGTCGGGCGCGGGTGCCGCGGTCAGCGACGCGTGCGAACGCCTTGTCGAGCGGGGCGCGACCACGACACCGCTGGGCGTGACGCACGCCTTCCACTCGCGCCTGATGGAGCCGGCTGTCGAAGCCCTGGCCGCGGTGGCCTCGGAGCTCGAGTTCCGTCCGCCCAGGCTGCCGATCTTCTCGACCGTGCGCGGGCGGCCGCTGGACGTCGACGAGCCGATGGACGCCGGCTACTGGGTCGAGCAGCTCGTGTCGACGGTGCGGTTCGGCGACGCGCTCCTCGCCGCCCTCGAGTCGGACCCGACGCACCTCATCGAGGTCGGCCCGCGCCGGATCCTGGCGCCGCTGGTCGCCCGGGTCGGCGCCGAGAGGCCGCCGCCGGTCTTGGTTCCCTGCCCCGGGTTGGGCGCCACCGGCCTCGAGCTGCACGAGGCGATCGCCGCCCTCTACCGCGAGGGTCTAGACCCCATGTGGGACGCGCTGTACGAGCCCGGGCAGCGGGTCCGACGGCGCCTGGCGCCGTACGAGTTCTCGACTGAGCACCGATCGTGGGTGCAGGCGAGCGGCGTCCCCGCCGTCGCAGCCGCGCCTGTCCAGCCCGCCACGGTGCCGGCTGCAACCGAGCCGGCCGTGACCGAGCCGGCCGCGAACGAGCCGGATGAGGAAACGACCATGGATCAGATCGTCGCCCTGTTCCGCGAGCAAGCTGCCGTCCTGGCCGCGTTCGCCTCCACCCCGGGCGGCGCGGTGCCGACGGGGGTCGCCGGCGCGCTCGACCGGTCCGCTGCTGGGCGGAGCCCGGCAGCCGCAAACGCGCACAACGTGATCGGCGCGTCCCTCATCGCGGAGATCGCGCGGGTGAGCGGCTTCCCCGAAGACGCTCTCGACCCGGGGCAGACGCTGGCCGCGGACCTCGGCTTCGATTCGATCATGCTCAACGAGCTGGTCGGCCGGCTCACGGGGGCGCTGCCCGCCTGCACCATCGAGCCGAGCATCTTCGAGACGGACATCACCATCGGCTACCTGGCCGACCACCTCGGGGCCCAGCTGGGCCTGGCGCCGGACGTGCCTCCCCAGGCAGTGCCCGAGCAGCACCGGATCGAAGAGTTCCCAGAGGTCGTCGAGGTCCACGAGCGCATCCGTCTGGCCCCGGAGCTGGGTCTCGACAACCCGTACTTCCTCATCAACGACGGGGTCACGCGGGACACCTCGATCATCGGCGGCGTCGAGGTCGTCAACTTCTCCAGCTACAACTACCTCGGCATGTCGGGGCATCCGGCGGTCACCGCTGCCGTCCAGGACGCCGTCGCCCGCTACGGCAGCTCGTGCTCATCGAGCCGCCTGCTCTCGGGCGAGAAGCCCGTCCACCAGGAGCTCGAGGCGGAGCTGGCGGCGCTCCACGGCGTCGACGCCGCTCTCGCCTTCGTGAGCGGGCATGCGACCAACGTCACCGTGATCGCGCACATGGTCGGTCCGAGGGACCTCGTCATCCATGACGCCCTGGCCCACAACAGCATCGTGCAGGGCGGCGAGCTGTCGGGGGCAACCCGCCGCCCCTTCCCGCACAACGACGCCGCGGCATTGGACGCGATCCTGGGCGCCACGCGGCACCAGTACCGGCGGGTGCTCGTCGTGATCGAGGGCGCCTACAGCCAGGACGGCGACATCGCCGACCTGCCGGCGCTGATCGAGGTCAAGAAGCAGCACCGGGCGCTCATGATGGTCGACGAAGCGCACAGCATCGCCGTGCTGGGCGCCGGCGGCGGCGGCGTCGGGGAGCACTTCGGCGTCGACCGCAGCGACGTCGAGCTCTGGTTCGGGACCCTGTCGAAGTCACTGGCCAGCTGCGGCGGTTACATCGCCGGCAGCGACGCCCTCATCCGGTTCCTGAAGTACACGACTCCCGGGTTCATCTTCAGCGCCGGTATCAGCCCCCCCAACGCCGCCGCCGCGCTGGCGGCGCTGCGCCAGATGAAGGCCGAGCCCGAGACGCTCGCGGCGTTGCGCCGCAACTCCGAGCTCTTCCGGCAGCTGGCGATCGAGGCGGGGGTCGACATCGGCGAGAGCTGTGGCACGCCGATCATCCCGTGCATCGTGGGCGACTCGCTGAAGGCGCTGCGGTTGTCGAACGCGCTGCTCCGCCGCGGCATCAACGTCAACCCGATCCTGTACCCAGCCGTCCCCGAAGAGCTGGCCCGCCTCCGCTTCTTCATGACCGCGGCCCACTCGGAGGACCAGATCCGCTCGGCGATCAAGATCCTCTCCGAGGAGCTGTCGCTCCTCAACGCCGCGAGGCAAGCGTGACGCCCTACCTCGATCCGCCCAACAGCACCTGCCTGCCCCGGCTGTTCTGCTTCCACCACGCCGGCGGCGGACCGTCGCTGTTCAAGCACTGGTACCGGACGCTGAGCCCGCACGCCTCGGTCTGGCCGGTGCTGCTGCCCGGCCGCGAGCGGCGGATGCGCGAGCCGCGGTTCACCTCGCTCGACGCGCTCGTGGCCGACCTCGACCACCACCTGGGCCCCTACCTCACGGAGCCGCACGTCCTCTTCGGTCACAGCATGGGGGCGTTGATCGCGTACCGGCTTGCATGCCACCGCAGGGCCAAGGGCGAGACGGCGCCGCGGTCGTTGGTGCTGTCCGCGTACGCCGCCCCGCACCTGCCGCAGCCCTTCCCCTCGGTGGACGGCCTCGACGACACCCGGGTGGCGCAGCTGATCGAGGGCGTCGGCGGCGTGATGAGGGACCTGCCGGAGCAGTGGCGGAACCAGCTCGTGGCCGAGTTCCGCGACGACATGCGGCTCTGCGCCAGCCACACCGATGCGGGCGAGGCCCCCCTAGCTCTGCCCATCCACGTTTACGGAGGCGACGCCGACCCCCTGGTGGACTCCGACGAGCTGCGCGCATGGGAACGGCACACGACCGAGCCCGTCAACCTCAGGATCTTCCACGGGGGGCACTTCTACCTCCGCGACACGCCGGAGCCGTTCCTGCACGACCTGCGGTCTCTGCTGCAGCACGACGCCGCCCCCGGCGACATGCGCGCGTCCTTCCCGCGGAGGTAGCGGCGCGGCCGAGGCCGGAGAGCCCGGCTTCGAGGACGGGGAGCGCGTGGGTGAGGCAGCGGGTGCGGATGATCGTGTCCCACGGCACCCCAAGAGTCGGGCTGCCCCACCAGACACCCACCCGATTCACCCGGAGGCCGCCGTCGCTGACCCGAGGCGACGATCGGCTGAGCGCCGTGGAAGCGAGCCCGCTTCCCAGCTCAGACCAGGAATCCCGAGACGACGCTGGCGACCTGAAAACCCAGTCATACCAAAGGTTTTGCCGCGGAGGGGCACTCCTGCTTCGGGCTGCCGTGCACGTTCCTCTTTCGAGCCACCACCGCGGCGAGGCCCGAGCGGGGAGGCGCTTCGTTCGGAAGCCAGCCGGCACGGCCGACGGCAGGCACTTCGTGAGCTACCCAACCAGGACCTCGAGACGCTACGACCAAGCGCAGCGCCCAAGGCCATGCTCAAGCAGAATCTTCGGGGATGCCGCCGACGACGGGGAGCGAGCGTTATGGGCGCACGTTCTGGGACACCCGCCGTCGTACAACGGCAACCCGAACCGTCGATTGGTCGCGGGTTGGCGTGGCGTGCGTGCTCGCCGGCAGCAAGGCCACGAGCCGGTTATCGAGCGGCCATCGGCACCAGCGTGACCGCGGTGATCGCGGGCCGGGAACGGGTCGCACGCGGTGCTCAGGCGGCGCGCGACGCCGCCCACTGGTTTGCGAGGTCGTGACAGATCTCGGCCGCTGCGTCGACAAAGGGTAGAAGGGCCGGTGGCGGGGTGCGCTCGGGATGCCAGGCGATCCCGAGACGGCGGGGTGGGGGCTCGGGCCGGATGGGGAGGACAGCCAGGTTGGGATCGTTCTCGTCGACCGTGAGTAGCGGCAGCACGGCGTAGGCCAGCCCGGAGCCGATCAAGCCCTGGATGGTCGGGTTGTCATCGGAGCGGAAGACGTAGGTCGGTGAGATGGGCGCCTGACGGAAGACGTCTTCGATGATCTGCCGGCAACCGGCGGCGCGGGTGCCGATCATTGGGAGGGTGGCGATGTCAGGGATGCTGACCACCCGCTGTTGGGCCTCGGGGGCATTCGCCGGCGCCACGAACACCATCGGGTCGTCGAGTAGTGGGCGGACGTGCAGCGGCCCGGTCTCGTGTTGGCCGATCTCGATGAAGGTGACGTCGACGTCGCCGGTCTCGACGGCATGGATCAGATCGGCGGAGTCTCCGGACTCGCGCAGCACGATCTCGATGCCGGGCGACTTCTCCCGGAAGGACCCGAGGAGCCGGGGGAGGATCTTGGTGCCGATGCTCGGCAGCGTTCCCACTCGTAGCTCGCCGTGTTCGCCCGAGGCCAGGGCCCGTAGGTCGGCGGCGGCTGAACTGATGCGGGCGAGGACGGCTCGGGCGTGGCTCAAGAGCATCTCACCGGCCGGCGTGAGCCGTACCGGACGGCGGCCACCGGGACGCTCGAACAGAGGCGTGCCCACCATGCGTTCGAGGGTGCCGATCTGCTGGCTGACCGCGGATTGGGTGTAGCCGAGCTGCTCGGCGGCTCGGCTGAAGGTGCCCGTGTCGGCCACGGTCACGAGCGCCAGGAGGTGCCGCATCTCCAGGCTGGCCCAAGCTGCCGCAGGCGCCGAGCTAGAAGCGTTCATCATGGATCCCAATCATAGCCTCGATTGTGCTTATGGGTGTCCGTGTTCATAGTGCTCTGCATGTTCGTGGCCGTGCGGCATCGAGCTCGCGGGCACGGGAGCGGTGGACGGTGTCTGGCTGAACAGGCTGGCGTGTGAGAGGGGTAGCGCGATGTCGGTAGACGTGGGAGGGGTGGCGAGTTCTGTTCGTCGGGAGCTCGGGCCTGAACTGCGGGGGGAGGTGGTCGGCCCTGGAGACCGGGGCTATGACATGGCCCGGGCGGTGTTCAACGGCATGGTCGATCGGCGCCCGCTCGCCGTCGTCCGGGCTGTTGATGCGTCCGACGTGCGCCGCTGCATCACGTTCGCACGTCGACACGATCTTCCGCTCTCGGTTCGCGGGGGCGGTCACAGCGTCGCCGGGCACGCCGTGGGCGACGGCGGCGTCATGCTCGACCTCTCGGGCATGAAGGACCTCCGGGTTGATCCGGAGACGAGGACGGCCCGGGCCGAACCGGGGCTCACTTTGGGCGAGTTCGACCACGCCACGCACGAGTTGCGATTGGCGACGACGCTCGGAGTTGTGTCTACAACTGGGATCGCCGGCCTCACGCTCGGCGGCGGGCTCGGCTGGCTCAACGGCTGTCACGGGCTCGCCTGCGACAATCTGATCTCCGCGGAGGTGGCGACCGCCGACGGTCAGTTGTTGAAGACGAGCGGCCAGGAGAACGAGGACCTGTTCTGGGCCATCCGAGGCGGCGGCGGAAACTTCGGGGTCGTTACAGCCTTCGAGTTCCAATTGCATCCCGTCGACCTCGTCCTCGCGGGAGGTCTGTCGTACCCGTTGAGCACGGCGCCGGTCGTGCTTCGGTTCTACGACGAGTACGCCAAAGCGGCGCCGGACGAACTGTCCACGGTCGCGTCGCTCGGGCTGAACCCGGTCGGGGAGCCCATGGTGTCCATCGTGGTCTGCTACTGCGGTCCGATCGACGAGGGCGAACGGGTGCTGCGCCCCCTGCGGACATGCCGATCGCTGGTGGACGACACGATCCAGCCCATGCCCTACACGGTGCTGCAGAGCGCTCGAGACGAGGGATACCCCTTCGGTCGACTCCATTACTGGAAGTCCGGCTGGCTGCGCGATGTGACCGACGCCGCGATCGAGACACTGATGGAGTTCGTCCCGCAGCTGCCGTCCTCGCTCAGCGGCGTCGGGCTGCAGCAGATGCACGGAGTCGCGAGCCGGGTCGCCCCGTCGGCCACCGCCTTCGCGCATCGGGCCGAGCAGTTCGACTTCCTCATCGGGTCGCAGTGGTGCGACGCCGCCGACTCGGAACGCAACATCCAGTGGACAACAGCGCTGTTCGAGGCGATGCAGCCTCACCTCGACGAGTCCGTGTACGTGAACAACCTGGGTAATGAAGGCCCGGGGCGGGTGCATGAGGCCTACGGGGAGAACTACGCGCGCCTGGTCGCCGTGAAACGAACCTACGACCCGGACAACGTGTTCCGCGCGAACCAGAACGTCGATCCGTCCACGGACATCGCCGGCGGAGCCGAATGATCGCCGCTGGCAGCAAACCAAAGCACGGCTGAGAGGGCCTCGTGCCGCCGTGCTAGGCCCAGACTGACCCGTCGTCTGGGCCGGCGATGACGACGACCTGCGGGCCGCGGGGTGTGCACACCTCGAGATTGGGGCGTGCCGTTGCCGAAGAAGCGCACGACGACATGCGAAGGGGCATCCGGTGACGCACGCGCCCCCTGGAGATGGTGGCGGTTTGCGCATTCTCGTGGTCGGCGCCGGCATCGCCGGTCTCGGCGTCGCCCGAGCGCTCCGACAGCGCGGATTCGTCGCCGACGTGGTCGAGCGGGAACCCGCCTGGACGCACACTGGTGCAGGCATCTACCTGCCTGGCAACGCGGCGCGGGCGCTGCGGGCTCTGGGCTTGGAGGCCGCGGTTGCCGAGCGCGGATCGCTGATCACGAATCAACGCCTCTGCGATCACCGCGGTCGCCTGCTGGCCGACATCGACCTCGCCGCGCTATGGGGTGATGTCGGCCCCTGCCTCGCGTTGCACCGCGCCGACCTGCATGAGGTGCTGGCATCTCACGGCGACCCCGTGCTCGTCCGAATGGGGCGACCGGTGCGACAACTCAGCCAGCACGGCGGCTCTGTGACCGTCGGGTTCGGCGACGCCACTGCCGACAGCTACGACCTCGTGATTGCGGCCGACGGCATCCACTCCACGGTCCGCAAGCTGACCGTCGGCGGATGCAACGTCCGACCAGTGGGTCAGCACGCCTGGCGCTTCGTCACCGAGTGCCCGCCCGATGTGAACACCTGGACGGTGCTGCTGGGGCGCAACGTCGCCTTTCTGGCCGTGCCGATCGGCCGGGGCGAGGTCTACTGCTACTGCGACGCCCCCGAGCGCACCCCTCGATCACATGGCGACGACGTGAAGGGCACGCTGGTCGAGCTTCTCACCGGGTTCGCCGAGCCGGTGCCGGCAATCCTCGACACGCTCGGCCCCGACGACGCCGTGCATGTTGCTCCGGTCGAAGAGGTGACGCTCGCCGAGTGGTCACAGGGATCGGTGCTACTCGTCGGCGACGCCGCGCATGCAACGTCGCCCAACATGGCCGAAGGCGCCGCGATGGCCCTCGAAGATGGCTTGGTACTCGCCGAGTGCCTCGCCTCCCATGGCGATGTCGCGCAGGCAGCGGCGAGGTTCCAGGCGCGACGCCGCCCACGCACGCAATGGGTCCAGGCGCAGACACATCGCCGGGATCGCACCCGCAACCTGCCAGCCGCCCTCCGCAACCTGGTGTTACGCAGATGGGGACGGAACATCTTCCATGCCAACTATCGCCTGCTGCTCGATCTCCCCTGACGATGCGAACCGGACGGCGTCGGAGCGAGGCCGACCGCGAGCATGAGAGGAGGGGCCGTGAACACCGCCATTTTCGAGCGAGGGCTGGGCATCACCGCCGGTCTCGAGGCGGGACTCGTCCGTGACCTCGCCGCCCGCTGCCAGCAACTCGGCTACCACTCGCTGTGGTCGAACGACGAGCCGGCCGCGCCGGGCCTCGAGACGCTCGCGCACATCCCCGCCACGGCCCCGCACCTCACGCTCGGCGTCGGCGCCCTTCCCCTCGACCGGCATCAGCCCGTCCAGATCGCCGCAACGGTCTACCGCCTCGGGCTCGATCCGAGGAGCCTCTGGATCGGAATCGGGTCAGGCCAACTGCGCTCGCCGATCGAAATCATCCAGCGAGCCGTCGCCGAGTTGCATGAGCTTCTGCCGGAGGCTCGCATCGTTGTCGCAGCCATGCGACCACGGCTATGCCGCGTCGGTGGCGCGATCGCCGACGGCGTCCTGCTCAACTGGATGCTGCCCGCGCAAGCGGCGCAGGCGCGCAGATGGGTGTACGAAGGCGCCGAGGAAGCTGGACGAGCGGCCCCAGTCGTCGCCTCGTACATCCGCGTCGCCGTGGGCTCCAACGCTCACCAGCGCCTACGCGACGAGGAGCGGTACTACCGCAAGATCAACGACGGCCATCGTCAGCATTTCGAGGCCATCGACGTCCCACTCGGAAGCGTCGGCGTGGCAGCGTCCGAACGACCAGCAGTAATCGAAGCACTGGCGCCATACCACTCCGCGATCGACCTTCCCATCGCACGCGTGCTCGCAGGACACGATGCGGCTTCGCTCCTCGCCGTCGCAGATGCCGCGGCGCCCTGAGGCACGCCGACCTTCGCCCCGGACCCAACCCAAGAAGGCGCACAAATCGGCCACGTGCGCGCGACGACCATCAGCGCCACTGGCATCACTTGGCCGCCGCCCGAAATCGGCTAGACCCACCGCCCATGATGACGATCTCCGGACCGGCGTCGAGGCGCGCACACCCGGCCAGGACGACGCCCCGCGGCCGACCAGACGGCGCCCCGAATCGGCCGGCGCGCCGCGGGCAGTTTCCCCAGGCGTCCCACAACGCGCGCTTCTCCCCGACCGCGCTGTGCCTCCAAACGCCGGCTCGGCCCAGAGCGGGCTCCGTCCTGATGACGCACGCGACGGCCCGCGAGGCCAACGGGTGCACGCTTGTCGAGTCCGCGAAGAGAGCGTCAAGGACGTCGCCTGAGCGTCATGAGCACCACGGCCCCGACGGCCGCCGCGGCAAGGCCGAGCCCGAAGGTGGCGAGGCGGGTCGCGGACAGTGGGCTACTGGCGACAGGTAGGTCTCGGGGGGCGGGAGTGGGCGTCGCTGGGGGCATGGGGGCAGCCGTGGTCGTCGCAGGTGCGGTCGGCGGCAGGCTGGCCGGCGAGCCAGCGCCGCCTGCTCCGGTGAGTGAGGTCTGCGGCGGGGCGGTGCCGTTGACGCCGCCGGCAGCGTCGAGGCCCGCGACCCCAGAGTGGTGACCGCGAAGACGCCGCCGAGCGTGACGTGCGCCTGACCCACTACGTCCGTGGGTGGCCGGCTCGAGGTGACCGTGCGCAAGGGCAATCGCAAGTTCCCCCTGACGCGGGCACGGTCATCGGGGCAATGTCCGACCGGCCGGCCCCGGCGGGACCGCAGATAGGATTGGGGGGACGGGGAGCACCGGATGGGCCGGTTGCGCCCAACGACGCACGCACCATCAACGGGAGGAACCTTGCCACGTGTACTGCGCTTCGCGCTGGCCGCGATCCTGTGCGCCAGCTTCGCCTTCGCGGGTCTGCCCGCCGCCGCCGACGTCGTCGGGGAGCCGGGTGACGCGACGCTCACCATCGACATCAACGACAGCCACGCCGGCGGCAACTACCAGCTGACCTTCGTCCGCGCGTTCGCCGGCACCACCGAGGACGGGACCCCCGTCTTCATCTACGTCCCCGAGGGCGCGCTGGCGGGCGTCGAGGGCGTCGCCGGCCTGGACCCGCTCTGGGACCCGAACACCGACGACTTCACGCCGTGCCAGGAGGCCGTGCGCGACGACTACCGCCTCACCCAGGCGCAGATCGACCAGCTCGGCAACGAGCTCGTCGGCACAGCGGGCGACCCCGGCATCGTCGCGGTCGACGAGCAGCACTTTGGCCCGATCGGCGACGCCAACGGCGCAGCCGCGGGTGGCGACGAGCTGGTCGTGCTGGTCTACAACATCACCGACCAGAGCTACTACGACTGCGCACAGGACACCTACACCGCCGGGTACTTCGCCCAGGACTTCATCGCCGAAGACGGCATGAACACGATCGTGATCGACGCCTTCGACTGGGCCAACCGCGTCGGCGACCAGAGCGCGAACCCGGAGGGCGTCAGCCACCTCTACGAGGGCGTGATCGCGCACGAGCTCGAGCACCTGCTCATGAGCTACAGCGACCCCGGTGAGCTCTCGTGGGTCGACGAGGGCCTTGCGGACTTCGCGATCTTCCTGAACGGCTACGAGTCGGGCGGCTCGCACGTCGCCTACCACCAGGTGTTCCACCGCGAGACGTCGCTGACCCGCTGGGCCGGCGGCCTGGAGAACTACGGCGCTTCGTACACGTTCTTCCAGTACCTGTGGGAGCAGGCGGGCGGCAACGGCCCCGACGACGGCGCCGCCCAGTACGTGCCAGACCAGGAGTACGACGCCGAGGCCGGCGACCTGCTCATCAAGCTGATCTTCGAGAACGAGCTGGACTCGATCGAGGGCGTCAGCGCCGCGCTCGCGGAGTGGGAGGCCGCCACCGGCGGTGACCTGCCGACCTTCAACGAGTTGTTCCAGAACTGGGCGATCGCCGTCTACCTCGACGACGAGACCTCGGCGATCTACGACATCAAGGCCCTCGACCTCGGCACCGACCGGGACTCCTGGGGCTACACCATCGACATCGCCAACGAGCAGCTCTTCGACGCGCGCGGTGTCTACCAG
Organism: Euzebyaceae bacterium; assembly: GCA_963829805.1. Lineage (GTDB taxonomy): Bacteria > Actinomycetota > Nitriliruptoria > Euzebyales > Egibacteraceae > CAWHJR01. The sequence goes on along the minus strand of CAWHJR010000002.1, from coordinate 2,312,127 downwards.
GGGCGCACGCCCGAGGCCCGCATCAACCACAGCCACCTCAACGTCCCCGACCCGACCGCGCTCCCGTACGGCGTGTCGTACGAGACCTGGCGCAACCCCGGCCCGACGTTCCGAGTCGACTTCAGCGGCACGCCGACCTCCGAGGTCGCCCCGCACTCCGCGCCCACCCACTGGTTCGGCGGCTCGATGAGCCAGGCCGACACGACGATCACGTTCCCGGTCAGCGGTGGCGAGGAGCTGACGTTCTGGACCTGGTACTTCATCGAGGAGGGCTGGGACTACGGCTTCGTCGAGGCCGAGGTGAACGGCGAGTGGGTCACGATCCCGCTGGTCGACCCCGCCACGGGCACCGAGGTGACGACCGACGAGAACCCGCACGACAACAACGAGGAGGGCAACGGCCTCACCGGGGTGTCGGGCGGCGACTACTCGGCCGGCGACGCGCCCGTCTACATCCAGCTCCAGGGCACCGTGCCCGACGGCGCGACCGCCCTGCGGTTCCGCTACTCCACCGACGAGGCCTACCTCGACACCGGCTGGTTCATCGACGACGTCGCCCTCAACGGCGCGCTTGTCGACCTCGCCAGCTCCACGGTCGACGGGTGGATCGAGACCGAGGGCATCCAGAACAACGTCTGGTCGCTGCAGCTCCTGGCGAGTTGCGACCTCACCCCCGGCGTCGACTCCCCGGGCGAGCTGGTCGACGAGGCCAGCGGCACGTACGTGTACCGCTTCACCGACCAGAGCGAGGTGCACGTGGCGGGGTTCGACACCCGCTGCGCCAGCGGCAACCAGCGCGACGTCGTCGCGATCGTGAGCAACCTGCCCACGGGTGACCTCGTCGTCCTGGACGCCGACTACACCCTGCGCGTCACCGGCGAGAGTCGGGGCCCCGGCTGGGGCCGACCCGGGCGCGGCTGACACCGCACCCGCATTTGGATCACGGGGCCGGGCGCAAATGCGCCCGGCCCTCTGCTCTACAGCAGGAGTGCGTCGCCCTCGATCGGCGGGCCCTTACGGGTTGCTGGTCCTGGCTATCGTGAGCATGGTGACCGTGCTCATCAGCGTTCGCGGTGACGACGCTGGTCGAGGAACCTGCGACTGCTGCGGTCGCCCTCGGCGTCATCGTCGCACTGAGCATCGCCTTCGACCTCCTGCGGAAGCGAACCCGGGCCTGGACCGCAAGCACCACGCCGACGACATGACGCTGACCGGCCGGTCCGTCGGCTGACGATGCAGCTACAACGCGACGATGTGGGTGACCTGCAAGCCTTCGTGGTGCAACTCGGAGCAGCGCTGAGCGCCACTGGGGAGCCCGCCCACTCGGTGCAGGAGCGGCTCACCGCCGTGGCCCACGCGTATGGCGCCGACTCGGCGCGAGTCACCGCCTTCCCCACGTACCTCATGGTGACGATGAGTCGTGACGAGCCTGTGACCCTTGAGTTGACGGCGGCGCTCGCCGCTGCGCCGCGCCTCGACCAGATCGCCGCGCTCGACCGGCTGCTGCAGGAAGCCGAGCGCGGTGCTGTCCGGCCGGTCGACGGGATCCGCCGGCTCGAGGAGCTACGCGCCCTGCGGCAGCGCTTCGGGGCACCACAGCGCATCCTCGGCTACGCGGTGCTGAGCATGGGGCTGTGTCTGATCCTTCGCCCCGCTCCCCAGGACGTGCCAGCGGCGGCGCTGTTCGGTGCGCTCGTCGGAACCCTGAGGACCTGGGTACGCCATCAGCCGACCCTCCAGATCTTGATGCCCGTCATCGCGGCGTTCTCCGTTTCGGCGCTGAGCGGGCTGGCGATCAAGTACGGCGTTACCGACGCCGGTCTCCCGGCGATCGTGGCGCCGTTGGTGGTGTTCCTGCCCGGCGCCGCCCTCACCACTGCCGTGCTCGAGCTGGCAGCAGGGCAGATGATCTCCGGTTCGAGCCGGCTCGTGTCTGGCAGCGTGCAGCTTGCGCTCCTGGCGTTCGGCATCCTCGCCGGCACCCAGGCGGTCGCCGTCCCCGCATGGCGGGTGCTCTCGTATTCGGGGGACGTGCTGGGCCTGTGGTCCCCATGGCTGGGCGTGCTGGTCTTCGCAGCGGGCGCCACCGTGGCGCACTCGGCGCCGGCCAAGTCGTTTCCCGGCCTGCTCATCGTCCTCTACGCCGCGTGGGGTGGCCAGGTGCTGGGCAACGCCGCCCTGGGCGTCTACGTCAGCGCACTGATCGGCGCGACGGTGATGACGGTGGTCTCGGTCCTGGTGTCGCGGCTCCCCTCGGCGATGCCCGCGCATGCCTCCTTCCTGCCCGGCTTCTGGTTGCTCGTTCCTGGTGCGCTCGGGCTGATGGGCGTGACCCAGTTCGCCGGTGGGGGCGGCGGCGAGGACGTCGTCGCTACCGTTGGCTCGATCTTCGCCGTCGCCCTCGGCGTGCTCTTCGGCACGCAGCTGTGGGCGTGGGTCCTCGCCACCGGCCGCGTCGCCGGGGCCGTGTCGGGGTCATTGGCGGAGCTGCCCCCGAAGCTGGCCCGCCTGCGCACGCGACGAGGTCGGGGATCGTGACCACCGCGTGGGCGGGTGGCGCGTTGGAGCGCATGATCGAAGCCAACGGCGTCGAGCTCTGCACGGAGTCCTTCGGAGACCCGACCGATGGCGCGGTGCTCCTGGTGATGGGCCTCGGCGGGTCGATGCTGTGGTGGGAGGACGGGTTCTGCCGCATGCTCGCCGGTGCTGGTCGGTTCGTGATCCGTTACGACCATCGCGATACCGGCCGATCGGTGACCTACCAGCCGGGCCGACCGGGCTACGCCGGCGCCGACATGGTTGCCGACGCTGTGGGCGTGCTCGACGCTTATGGCGTGCCGGCGGCACACGTGGTCGGTGTGTCCGCGGGCGGGGCGTTCGCGCAGCTCCTTGCGCTGGACTTCCCCGACCGCGTCGTGTCCCTCGTGCTCATCAGCTCCTCTCCTGCGACGCCGGGTGACCGCAGCCTCCCGTCACCGACCGAGGCGTTCGGGCGGTTCATCGCGACGGCGGAGGTGGACTGGTCAGACTCCGAGTCCGTGATCGAGTACCTCGTCGAGTACTCGCGCATGCTCGCCGGGGACCGGCGACCGTTCGATGAAGTCGCTCGCCGTGCGCTGGTCCGGCGCGACGTCGAGCGGGCCCGCAACGTCGCGGCGCTCCAGAATCACGATGCCATCCCCGAAAGCGAACGCTCGTACGAAGCCCTGTCCTCGATCGCCGCTCCGACGCTCGTGATCCACGGCACAGCGGACCCGATGTTCCCGCCCCGGCACGGTGAGGCGCTGGCGGCCGAGCTACCCGGGGCACGGCTGCTCCTGCTGGATGGAGCCGGCCACGGCGTCGATCAAGCCGACTGGGACACCATCGTCGCAGCGATCGTCGAGCACACTGCCCCAACGGATCGGCCCGATCTCCGATGACCACGCCAGTCACAGACGTCGAACGGAATAGCCGCCCGATCGCCGTCGTCGGAGCGGGGCTCTCGGGCCTGGCCTGCGCGCTCGGGCTCGCGCTGCGGGGCCGAAGAGTCGTCCTGCTCGAGCGGTCGGACAAGGTCGGTGGGGCCGCCGCGTTCTCGGGCGGCCAGGTCTGGGTGGGCGCCAACCACGTGGCCGCGCGTGAGGGCATCCCCGACTCGCTCGAGGAGACCGAGGCCTACGTGCGCGCCCTCGGCGAGGCCGATCCCTCGCTCATCGACGAGGAGGCGCTCGAGCACTGGCTGCGGGCCGCGCCGACGGCCATTCGCTACTGGGAGGAGGTCGGGGCGATCGAGTGGGTCCTGATCCCCGGCTTCCCCGACTACTACCAGGAGGCGCCGGGGGCGAAGCCGGAGGGCCGGTACCTCACCGGGGCGCGCTTCCCGAGCAGCCGCCTGGGTGCCTGGCGCGAGCGCCTGCAGGTCAGCCCGCACTTCCCGGTCGGCACGACGTACGACGAGATGTTCGTGCACGGCCGGCGCGCGGCCGAGCTGGCCCGCGACCCGGCCTCCGACGGGCTGACCTTCGGCACGGGCATCGTCGCCGCCTTCCTGGCCCGCGTCCTGCAGGAGGAGTCGATCGAAATCCTGATGGAGCACCGCGTCACGGAGCTGCTGAAGGAGGACGGGCGGGTGGCCGGTGTGCGCGCCGAGGGCCCCGACGGCGAGGTCACCGTGCGCGGCGACGTCGTGCTCTCCACGAGCAGCTACGACTGGAACCCGGACATGGTCCGCGAGTACCTCGGGCTCGAGCCGGAGGACTGGGGCAGCCTCGCGCCGCGCACCATCAGCGGAGACGGGATCGCGCTCGCCCGCGCGGTCGGCGCCGACGTGGCGGTCATGCCGGCGACGCACGTGCCGCTGCTCCCCGGCTTCCCGTCCGACGCCGACCCCGGCTTCAAGTACGGGCCCGAGTTCGCGCTCCCGCACGCCTTCAGCGTCGACGCGAGCGCACGCCGCTTCTGCGACGACTCCTACTACATCGACATGGTGCGCAAGGCGCTCGACCCGGCGGACCGCCACGTGCCGTCGTACCTGATCTGGGACGAGCGCCACCACCGCAAGTACGGCCTCGGAGCGACGCCGCCCGGGGGCGACTACCCCGAGCACGTGGTCAGCGCGCCCACCCTGCGCGAGCTGGGCGAACGGCTGGGGATCCCCGGTGACCAGCTCGAGGAGACCGCCCGCCGCTTCAACGAGCACGCCGACGCCGGCGAGGACCCCGACTTCGGGCGCGGCACGAACGCCTTCGTCCGGCGCTACTCGGGCGACCCGGCGCACGGACCGAATCCGGTGCTCGGCTCGGTGGCCGAGCCGCCCTTCTTCGGCATGCGGCTACGGCTGCTGGGCACCGGCATCGGCTCCACCGGCATCCGCACGGATGCGGAGGGTCGCGTCCTCGACGCCGGGAGGCAGCCCCTGCCCGGGCTCCACGCCATCGGGGCCTGCGCGGCGATGCTGACGACCGGGACCGGCTACAACAGCGGCTTCGCGCTGTGCCGGGGGCTCACGCTGGCCCTCACCGTCGCCGACTCGCTGGCCGTCAGGCTGCGCTAGATCGCGCGAGCGATGAAGATCACCGCGGCGATGCCGACGAGGATCGCTACCACCAAGAAGATCGTGCTCCGACTCATCCGACGGCTCCCTCAGCTCTTAGGGCGACCGAGATGCCGCCGTGCTGTGGTTACCCAGCCCTGGACCTTGCCACCCGCAGCTGGGCGAGCTCGCGGCCCACGACCGTCGTACCCTCGGCGTCCACGTCGATTCGCCGCTCGGACGCCTGAGGAATCGTGCGCGCAGCATGCGCAACGCGAGGGAGGAAGATGCCGCGGTCACAGGGGCAGCCGGTCGATCGCGACACGTTGCGCGAGGCGCTGCGGCACGGCGTGTTCGACGGTGCGGGCGAGACGGATCCCGACGCGCGGGCGGCCGCCGCGTCGGGCTCGGGCGCCGGGCTGGACCAGCCACTTGCCGACTACACGGCGATGGTGCGGGACGCGTCGTATCGCATCACCGACGACGACATCGTCGTACTCAGGGCCGCAGGCCAGAGCGAGGAGGCGATCTTCGAGCTGACGGTGGCGGCTGCGCTGGGCGCGGCACTCCGCCGACACGAGGCTGGGGTGCGGGCCCTGCAGAGGAGCACCTAGGGGTGCGGCTCGACGTCCTCGAGCATGGTCACGGGCGTGCCGCACGGGTCTTCCAGCGCGTCGTCGCGACCGTGCTGCGCAACGAGGTCGACGACGTCGTCAAGACGGCTCTGCACCGACCCGACTTCTTCGGGCGGCAGCTGTTGGCGTTCGGCACCGCGGTGCTCCGCGGCCCGTCGTTCTGGACGCCGGCGGAGCGCGAGCACATGGCCGTGGTCGTCTCGCAGCTCAACACCTGCCCGTTCTGCGTGCGCGTGCACACCGAGACCACCCGCATCGAGTCGCGGGGCGAGGTTGCGCTCGGCACCGGCGACGTGCGTCCCGAGCTCGCGGCGACGCTCGCCTTCCTCGAGAAGGTGACCCGCACCCCGGACGAGGTGACCCCCGCCGACGCCGACGCGGTCCGCGCTGCCGGCGTGCCGGACGCGGCGATCGCCGACGCGCTCGACGTCGGCCTGATGTTCGACACGGTCAACCGGCTGGCCAACGCGTTCGACTGGGGGTGGGACTCCGAGGGCCACGTGGGCGCAGCCGCGCGCGTGATCCACTGGACCAGCTACCGGCTCCCTGGCTTCGTTCTGCGCTGACGTCAGTCCGCGCAGCAGACGAACCACCAGTCGTCTTGTCCGACCACCGGTGTGAGCGTGACCATGCCCCTGGGCCCCGGTGAGCGCGTGCCGGCAAGGTCGTACTCCAGCGACCACGACGTCGCGAAGGGCGCGCCGTGGGTGGACATGAACCAGGCATCCAGCAGGCGGCCATCGCTGGAGAACCTCCCACCCACGCGTTGGACGGGAGTCCCGGAAGCCGCGAGCGCGGCGCGGACCCGCGCGTGGTCGGCGCGCACCACGTCGTCGAACGACGACGGGCTGCCGGTGGAGCCACCGCAGTGCTCCGGATCCCCGACGATGAAGTCGCCGCGCGGGTAGGTGAGGTTGGCGCAACTGGGGTCGTCCATGAAGTACTCGACCTGCAGGTCCTCGACCACCGGCAGGACCGTGGTCTGCAGGCGCTGGACCTGCTCGGCCATCTCGGCCTGCGACGGCAGGTCGCCGTGGATCGCCCGCGTGACGACGCAGCCCGACACGGCGACCCCAGCGAGGACGACCCCGACGACCACGGCCACCCAGCCGCGTCTCGAGGCCGAGCCTGCCAACTTCAGGCCTGGTGCAGGATCACCGGGACGGCGTTCGGGGAGCGCAGCAGGAAGCCCTCGTGCTGCGGCACCTCGCCGTTTGGGAACTCGCCCCACGCGACCCGCTCCAGCATCACCGCGATGCCGTGCACCAGCTCCACGCGCGCCACCTGCGCGCCGGTGCAGTGGTGGCGGCCCGCACCGAACGGGAGGATCGCACTGGCGTTGGTGAACTGGCGGTCGGCGTCGTCGGCGAAGCGGTCCAGCCGGAACGTGTCGGGCTCGTCGAAGAGGGCTTCCTCACGGTTGGCCGAGGCCAGCAGCACCAGCAGCTTGTCCCCGGCCGCCACCCGGGTGCCGTGGAGCTCGACGTCCTGCAGCGCCTGGCGCGCCAGGCCGCCCATCGGCGGGTAGAAGCGGAGCGACTCGGCGACTGTGCTCGTCACCAACTCGGGGTGGTCGCGAAGGTCGCGCCAGTCGTCGGGGTGGGCGAAGAGGTGGGCGAAGAGGCTGGACATCGCCCGCTCGGTCGTCTCCACCCCGGCCGTCAGCAGGAACGCGGTGGTCGCGACGATCTGCGACACCGGCAGCGGCTCGTCGTCGTAGGTCGCCGTGCACAGGTCGGAGAGCAGGTCGTCACCCGGCTGCTCACGGCGGGCGGTGATGATCGGCTCCAGGAAGTCGCGCAGCCCCGCGATCGCCACCATCGCCTTCTCGCGCAGATGGGGGTTGCCCAGGCTGGAGACCCCGCCGCCTGCGATGTCGCTGTACCAGTCGCGGAAACGCTCCGCGCCCTCGACGTCTAAGAGCTCGCCGATCACCAGCAGCGGGATCCACATGCCGTACTCGCGCTTGAGGTCCACGACGCCGTCCCTGCTGACCAGGTCGTCGGCCAGCCGCTCGCACGTGGCCTTGACGAAGGCGTCGAACGTCGCCACAGCGCGCGGGCTGCGCAGCCGCCGCGCGACGATCCCGCCCTTCTTCTGGTGCTCGCGCCCCTCCCACTGCAGCAGGGCCGGCCCGTACATCGACGCACCGGGCCCGTCGTGCAACGGGCGGAAGTGCACCTCGTCGGAGAGGGCCATCTTGACGTCGGCGTGGCGCGTGAGCACCCACGCGCCGACGGCGTCACTCCAGAAGATCGGCGCCTCGGCACGGCAGCGCGCGAACACCTCGTAGCGGTCCACCGTGGGATCGCCCGTCACGTACCCGGCGAACCGCTCCAGCAGCGCGCCATCGATCAACGTCGTCGCCATCCCGGCTCCTCAACCTCACGTGGGTCCCTCGGCGCATCGTACCGAGGTCGACGTGAAACATGTAGGTGTTCTAGGCTCGGTGCTGTCACTCGTCCCGAGGGGAGCCGTGTTGCCGGCACCGGAGATCGATCAGGGCGCGGTCGACTGGACGGCGTGGGCGGACGATCCGTATCCGCTCTACCGGAGGTTGCGCGACGACGCGCCCGCCTTCTGGGACGAGCCGAACCAGACGTTCGTGCTGACGCGCTACGACGACGTCTACCCCATCCTGCTCGACCACCGGCGGTTCTCGAGCGTGCCGCGCGACATCCTCGAGGGCCGGGAGCCGCCGTCGAGCGAGATCCGGCAGCAGGACCAGCCGCGTCACACCTTCATCCGCGGCATCGTCGCGCCCCTGTTCAACCCGGGCGCGATGCGCCGGCGGGAGGAGATCATCCGGGAGATCGTGCGCGGCATCGTCGACGCCGCGGACGATTCGGAGGTCGTCGAGATCTCGTCGGCCATCGCCACGCCGCTCCCGGCCAACGTCGCGCTGGGGCTGATCGGGCTGCCGCAGGCCCAGCACGAGCGCTTCCACCAGCTGATGGACGAGCGGCTCGCGTTCCTGCTCACCCGCGGCGGGCGGGGCGAGACCACGACCGACGGGCTGGAGCACTTCGCGCGGATCCGGCGAGACATGTGGGAGATCGTTGAGCCGCTGATCGCAGAGCGGCGGAGGCACCCGGAACCCGACGCCATCACGGCGATCCTCGAGAAGCAGGACGAGGTCGGCAAGGACGAGCTCTCCGACGACGTGTTCCTGAACATGCTGCTGGAGCTCGTGACGGGCGGCTTCGAGACCACCCAGCATCTGATCGAGTCCCTGGTCGACCACGTCGCCGACCACCCCGAGCTGTGGGCGCGGCTGCGGGAGGACCGGACCCTCGTGCCGAAGGCGATCGAGGAGATGCTGCGCTTCCGCAGCCCCACGCAGGCGCTGGGCCGGCGCCCACTCGAGGACGTGGAGCTGCACGGCGTCGCGATCCCGGCGCAGAGCTGGGTCACGGTCGTGTACGGCTCGGCCAACCGCGACGAGCGCGTGTTCCCCGACCCCGACACCTTCGACCTCGATCGCGACCTCCGCCGGCACGTCGCGTTCAGCGCGGGCATCCACTACTGCCCGGGGGCGCCGGTGACGCGCGCCGAGACGCACCTGCTCCTCGAGGAGCTGCTCGATCGCTACACCAGCGTCGAACGGGCAGGCCCGTCGCGTCCGAACCCGAACCCGATGCCCGGGATGGTGGGGAAGATCCTCGGCTGGAGCCAGGTGCCGGTTCGGTTGCGTCGGTGACCCCGACCCCGGTCGGCGCATGACGAGGGTCGCTCCGCAGCCGCGGCTGCGGGGCTCGAAGCTGCCGTACCGGGTCGCCAGCGCGATCGTCGAGGAGGTCGTCGGCCGCGACCTCGCAGTCGGTGACGCGCTGCCGTCGGAGCCCGAGCTCGCGGAGCAGTTCGGCATCAGCCGCGTGTCGATCAGGGAGGCGCTGCGCGTGCTCGAGACGTTCGGGGTCGTCCGCATCAAGCCGGGCAAGAACGGGGGCAACGCGGTGGGCGCGCTCGACGCGGACGCGCTCGCGCGCTCGCTCGCGCTGTTCTTCCGGATGGCGCGCGTGACCTACCGCGACCTGATGGACGCGCGGCTCGTGATCGAGCCGTACATGGCCCGCCGGGCCGCCGAGCGGGACGACGAGCAGCTGCTCGCGGAGCTGCGCGCGACCCTCGAGCGCGAGACGGCCTCGACCGCCGGGACACGCGACGGCGACGAGGCCGCGCTGGCCTTCCACCGGCTGCTCTGCGGCGCCTCGGGGAACCCGGCGATGGACAGCCTCGGCCGTGCGATCCACGCCCTCTACGGCGACCGCCTCGCCGCCGACCTCCTCTACGAGCCGGGCGTCTGGGCGACCGTGCGTCAGGTCCACCAGGAGATTGGCCAGGCGATCCTCGCCGGCAACGGCGGGCGCGCGCAGGAGCTCACGGCCGCGCACATGCAGGACTTCCACGCGCTCCAACAGCAGCGCACACCGCTGTTGCTCGACGACCGCGTCGTGTGGACGCCCTGAACCGAGAACCCATCCATGTCAGGAGGAACCAGGTGAGCAAGCTCGAGGGGAAGACCGTGATCGTGACCGGCGCCGCGCGCGGGATCGGCAAGGCGATCGCTCGCACGTGCGTCGCCGAAGGAGCCCGGGTCATCGCGATCGACATCGACCCGAGCGTCGAGCAGGCCGCCGCGGAGGTCGGCGCGGCCGCGGTCGTCGGCGACCTGACCGCCGACGGCTTCGCGGAGCAGACGGTCGCCGACACGGTCGACCGGCACGGGTCGCTCGACGGTCTGGTCAACAACGCAGGGCTCGTGCTCGAGGGCGACCTGCTCGGCACGGACATGGACAACTGGCGGCAGACGCTGCAGCTCAACGTCGAGGTGCCGTTCGTCTGGTGCAAGGCGGCCGTGCGCGCGATGCTCGACGGCGGCGGCGGCGCGATCGTCAACATCTCCTCAACCGAGGGCATCGTCGCCCGCCCCGAGCACTTCTCCTACGTCATCTCGAAAGCCGCGCTCGGCGGGCTCACCCGCAGCATCGCGATCGACTTCGGCCGCCGCGAGGTGCGCTGCAACTCGATCTCGCCGGGGTCGATCGAGAGCGAACGCTTCCGCGAGTACGTGCAGCACAACCCGGGGCTCGAGCAGGAGCTGATCTCCTACAACTACCGCGGGCGGATCGGCCGGCCCGAGGAGGTCGCCGCCTGCTGCGTCTACCTGCTCTCCGACGACTCCGGGTTCGTCAACGGCGCCGACTACATCATCGACGGCGGCCGCACCGCAGGCTCCTAGGGGCAACACCATGCGGGCCGTCGGCTCGTGGCGCTACGGCGGCCCGGAGGTCCTCGAGCTCGTCGAGCTCCCGGACCCGGTTCCCGCCGAGCGCCAGGTGCGGATCCGCGTTGCGGCCGCAGCGGTCAACCCCGCGGACAACCATCTGCTCTCGGGGGACCTCCGTGCGCTGATGCCCGAGCAGACCCGCCCGTTCGTCGCCGGGCTCGAGCTCGCGGGCCGCATCGACCTGGTCGGCGCCGGCGCGAAGTGGCAGGTCGGCGATCCGGTCGTCGCCGTCACGACCTTCATCGGGAACGGCCGCGGCGCCCACGCGGAGCTCGTGGTCGTGGACGACGCCTGCGTCGCCCGCCTGCCGGCTGCGCTCGACCCCGTGTCCGCTGCCGTCGTGCCGATGAGCGGCCTCACCGCGCGGCTCGTCCTCGACACGCTCGCGCTGCCGCGGGGCGCTTCACTCGTCGTCGTCGGGGCCGCGGGCGCAGTCGGCGGCTTCGTCGTTCAGCTGGCGGTGGGCGAGGGCCTGCGGACCATCGGTGTGGCTCGTGCCGAGGACGAGCCGCTGATCCGGGGGTACGGCGCCGACTTCGTCGCCCGCGGCGCATCCGCCGCGAAGGACGTCGCCGAGCTCGTGCCGGGAGGCGCCGACGGCGTCGTCGACGCCGCCCTGCTCGGCGCCGCCGTCCTGCCGATGGCACGCGCGGGCGGGCACGTGATCTTGCTGCGCCCGCTGGCGGTGGCGCCCGAACGGGAGGTGCGGGTCACGCCCGTGAGCGTGCGCTCGTACCTGCGCGAGAGCGCTCGGCTCCAAGAGCTGGTCGATCTCGCGGCGGCCGGCGCTCTCGAGCTGCGCGTCGCTGCGACCTACCCGCCCGAACGGGCGGTCGAGGCGTACGCCCGCGTCGACCGTGGCCGGGCGAGAGGACGCACCGTGGTGCTCTTCGGTGGGCCGGCGGCAACGCCTCCGCTCTCGCCCGGCGCTCGAGGCTGAGCCGTCAGAGGCGCTGAGGGAGGTCGCGCACGGGCACATAGTCCCGCAGGGCGGGCACGAGCTCGCGTCCGAGGCTGTCGATGTTGGCGATCGCCTGCTCGCTCGTCATCCCCGGCCAGTGAGCACGGGTGAGGACGGGGTCGACCGGCACGCGGTCGCCGATCGCGCGGATCTCGGCGGCGACGTCGGCGGCCGAGCCGTACACGAAGCTCGAGCGCACCCAGTCCTGCACGGTTGGGAACGCGTCGAAGTGCGGGCTGCCGACGGCGACCAGGCTGTCGTACCAGCCCCGCCCCATCCAGGCGGCGCGCGCCAAGGCGTCGTCGCGGTCGCGGCCGACGACGATCTCGCGGCGCAGCGGCATGCGGCCCATCGGCCGGCCGGCGCGCTCGCGCTCGGCGGCGAACACCGCGAACCGCTCCGGCAGCGAGGCGGCCGGGGTCGTGGGCGTGACGATCCAGGCGTCGGCCAGCCGCGCCGCCCGGCGGACGCCGACGTCACCCATCGCGCCGAGCCACAGCGGCGGCCGGGGCTGCTGCACCGGGCGCGTCATGACCGGGACGTCCTCGAGCTGCGTGAAGCGCCCGTGGAAGGTGACGCGGTCCGACGTCCAGAGCGCCTCGAGCACGGCGATGCACTCCTCGAACCGGGCGAAGCGCTCCTCGAACGGCACGCCGAAGGCGGCGTACTCCTCGCGGAGGTAGCCCGTGCCGAGGCCGACGATGAGGCGGCCCTCGCTGACGATGTCGAGCGTCGCGAGCTCCTCGGCGAGGAGCACGGGCGGGTACACCGGTGCGAGCATCACGGTCGTCACGAGTCGGACGTCCGGGTCGACCTCCGCCGCCAGCCGCGCCAGCAGCGGCACAGGCTGGAGCCAACGTGAGTCGGGGAAGACGAAGTGCTGCCCGATCGTCAGGTACTTCATCCCGTTTCGCTGCGCCGCGTCGACCTGGCGCAGCACGGCGTCGAAGTGCTCAGCCGGTCGCAGGCTCGTCGGCAGGTCGGAGATCAGGATGCCGACGTCCATCAATGCCTCCCGGTGCGGTTCACCTTGAACTCGCGAGCCCCCCGCGTGCCAGGTCGGCCTGGTCGGTCGTCGCTGCCCACGTGGCGAGGAGCTGGAGCGCGTCGTGGGACGCCGACCCTGGCGCGGCGGTGTAGGTGGTCAGCGTGAGACCGGCGTCCGCGGGCAGCTCGAAGGCCTCGAAGTCGAGCTCGAGGTCGCCGACCATCGGGTGGCGCATCCGCTTGGTGCCGGTGCGGTGCAGCCGGACGTCGTGGGCGGCCCACAGGGTGCGGAACGCGTCGCTGCGCGTGGACAGCTCGCCGACGAGGTCGGTGAGGCCGCGGTCATACGGGTCGCGGCCGGCTTCGGTGCGCAGGATTGCCACGGTGGTGCGGAGCATCTCGTCCCAGTCGGCGTAGAACGCGGGGGCGCGCGGATCGAGGAACGCGAAGCGCGCGAGGTTCGGCGTCCCGGGCGAGCCGTCGAAGAGCGGCGCGTACAGCGCCCGGCCGAGCCGGTTGGCGGCCAGGACGTCCAGTCGCCCGTTGCGGATGAACGCCGCCGCGCCGGTCATCGCGTCCAGCAGGCGCTGCAGGGTCGGACGCACCTGGGCCCGTGGACGGCGCGGGCGCGGTGTGGTCCTGGCGTTGGCCGCCCGGGCGAGGTCGGCCAGGTGGGCGCGCTCGGCCTCGTCGAGCCGCAGCGCGTCGGCCACGGCGGAGAGCACACCCTCGGAGACCCCGCGCAGGTTGCCGCGCTCCAGCCGCGTGTAGTAGTCGACGCTCACGCCCGCGAGGAGGGCGACCTCCTCGCGGCGCAGGCCCGGCACGCGGCGCGCACCACGCCCGTACATGGGGAGGCCCGCCTGGGCCGGCGTGATGCGGGCACGCCGGCTGGCGAGGAACTCGCGAACGTCGTCGCTGGTGGCCACGGCGCCACGCTACGACCCGCCCGGCGGCCGTGGGAGGTACTGCTGGTACCTGGATCAGCAGGGCCTCGCGCGCCCGCGCTACGCGCCCTATCCATGTGGTCACGACACGAGCTGCCAGGAGCGCAACGTGCAGATCACCAGGAACACCACCGACACGTCCCGCGGCCCCGACGAGTGGTTCACCGGCGACGTCTACGTCGACCCGGTGGCCGTGCCGTCCGGCGGATCGCGCATCAGCGCGAGCAACGTGCACTTCGCCCCCGGGGCACGGACGGCGTGGCACGCCCACCCGCACGGCCAGACGGTCTGGGTCACCGAGGGCGCGGGCTTGGTGCAGCGCCGCGGCGGTGACATCGAGGCCGTCCGGCCCGGCGACCGTGTGTTCTTCGAGCCGGGCGAGGAGCACTGGCACGGCGCGGCCCCCAACCGGTTCATGACCCACCTGGGCATGCTCGAGGTCGACGACGACGGCAACGCCGCGACCTGGGGCGCCCACGTCACCGACGAGGAGTACCGCCCATGAAAGCCACCTACCTGTACGGCGCGGGCGACGTGCGCGTCGTCGAGGTCCCCGACCCGGTGCTGCGGCATCCGACTGACGCGATCGTGCGGGTCGTCCAGGCCTGCATCTGCGGCAGTGACCTGCACCCGTACCACGACGCCGAACCCGTGCCCGAGGGCAGGTCGATCGGCCACGAGTTCCTCGGCGTCGTCGAGGAAGTCGGTTCCGAGGTGTCGGGTCTGCGCCGAGGCGATCTCGTGGTCGCGCCGTTCGCGTGGTCGGATGGCACCTGCGACCTGTGCCGCGAGGGCCTGCAAACCTCCTGCCGCAACGGCGGGTTCTGGAACTCCGGCGACGTCGGCGGGGGCCAGGCCGAGGCTGTCCGCGTCCCGCTCGCCCAGGGCACGCTCGTCAAGCTCCCCGTCGACGAGGTCGACGCGCTGCTGCCGTCGCTGCTGACGCTGTCGGACGTGCTCGGCACGGGGCACCACGCCGCCGTGCGTGGTGGGGTGACCCCCCGCACGACCGTGACCGTCATCGGCGACGGCGCCGTGGGCCTGCTCGCGGTGCTGGCATCCAAGCGGCTGGGCGCGGAGCGCATCATCCTGATGGGCCGCCACCGCGACCGCACCGACCTCGGCATCGAGTTCGGCGCCACCGACGTCGTCGCCGAGCGCGGCGAGGAGGGCATCGCCAAGGTCCGCGACCTCACCGGCGGCCAGGGCACGCACGTCGTGATCGAAGCCGTCGGCCACCGGCCCGCCTACGACCAGGCGCTGGGCGTCGTCCGGCCGGGCGGCGTGATCAGCCGCGTCGGAGCCCCGCAGTACGACGACGCGCCCATCGGGTTCCCGAGCCTCTTCGGCCACAACATCACGCTCACCGGCGGCCCCGCCCCAGCCCGTGCCTACATCGAGGAGCTGCTCCCCGACGTGCTCGAGGGGCGCATCCAGCCGGGTCGCGTGTTCGACCGCACCGTCGACCTCGACGGTGTGCCCGACGGCTACCGAGCCATGAACGAGCGCAAGGCGCTCAAGGTGCTGATCCAGCCATGACGACGACAACCCCCATCCCCAGCGTCACCCTGAACAACGGCGTCGAGATGCCGACCCTCGGCTTCGGCGTGTACCAGATCCCGCCTGACGACACCGAGCGCGCGGTCAGCGAGGCGCTCGAGGTCGGCTACCGCCACCTCGACACCGCTGCCGCCTACCGCAACGAGGAAGCCGTCGGCCGCGCCGTCGGCAGCAGCGGCATCGCCCGCGACCAGCTGTTCATCACCACCAAGCTGTGGATCCAGCAGCCCGGCGAGGCCAACGCCCGGCGCGCGTTCGAGCAGTCGCTGGAGCGGCTGGGCCTCGACCACGTCGACCTGTACCTGATCCACCAGCCCTTCGGCGACGTCTACAGCTTCTGGCGCGCGATGCAGCAGCTGCAGACCGAAGGGCTCACGCGGGCGATCGGCGTGTGCAACTTCTACCCCGACCGCCTCGTTGACCTCCTCGCCAACAACGAGATCACCCCCGCGGTCAACCAGATCGAGACCCACCCGTTCTTCCAGCGCCACGCCGACCAGGAGGTGATGCGCGCCCGCGGCGTGCAGATCGAGTCCTGGGGCCCGTTCGCCGAGGGCCGCAACAACCTGTTCTCGGAACCGACGCTGGCCGACATCGGCACCGCGCACGGCAAGTCCGTCGCCCAGGTGGTGCTCAGATGGCTGCTCCAGCGCGACGTCGTCGTCATCCCCAAGTCGGTGCGGCGCGAACGCATGGCGGAGAACTTCGACGTGTTCGACTTCACCCTCACCGACGACGACATGGCCCGCATCGCCACCCTCGACACCGGCAGCACGTTGTTCTTCGATCACCGCACCGCCGAGATCGCCGCCAACTTCAACGGCATGCGGCAGGGCTGATGGCGATCAGCGAGGCCGCGCGACGCAACCACGACGAGCTGTTCCCCGGCCACGTCTCGACGCTGGCAGTCACCGACCCGGAGCTGGTCGAGCGCTTCGACAACTTCGCGTTCGATGACGTGCTGCGCGACAGCCGGCTCGACACTCCGACCCGCCTGATGCTGCAGCTGGCCGCGCTGATCGCGATCGGTGCGGTCAGCGAGTACCGGGTGATGCTCGGCGCCGCGCTCACGGCCGGGGTGACTGCAGTGGAAGCCAAGGAGATCGTCTACCAAGCGGTGCCGTACGTCGGCATGGGCCGCGTCTTCGACTTCCTGCACACCACCAACGACGTCCTCACCCAGCGTGGGGTGGCGCTGCCGCTCGAGCCGCAGTCCACGACGACCCCCGAGAACCGTGCCGAGCGAGGGCTGGCCGTGCAGACCGAGATCGTGGGCGACGACGTCGTCCAGCGGCTCTACGGGACCGCACCGGACGACGAGCTGCACCTCCAGCGCCTGCTGTCGGCGAACTGCTTCGGCGACCACTACACCCGGACGGGCATCGACCTACGCAGGCGCGAGCTGCTCACGCTCTCGATGCTGGCCGCCCTCGGCGGGTGCGACCCACAGGTGCGGGGTCACGTCGCCGCCAACCTCAACGTCGGCAATGACCGCGGCGTGCTCCTCGACGTCGTCACGCAGCTGTTGCCGTTCATCGGCTACCCACGCGCCCTCAACGCCGTCGCCGCGATCGACGCCGTGGCACCCGCACCGACCCCGGAGGTGAAGTGAGCACGCGCACGTGGCTCATCACCGGCGTCAGCAGCGGCTTCGGCCGCGAGCTCGCCCAGCAGCTCCTCGCCCGCGGCGACCGCGTGGTGGGGACCGTCCGCAGACGGGATGCCGTGGCCGACCTCGCCGAGCAGCACCCCGACGCGTTCCGGGTCGAGGTGCTCGACGTCACCGACGTGCCCGCGATCCGCGAGGTCGTCGACCGCAGCTTCGCCGAGCTCGGCCGGGTCGACGTCCTCGTCAGCAACGCCGGCTACGGCCTGTTCGGCGCCGCCGAGGAGCTCAGCGACGCGCAGATCGACCACATGGTCGCGACCAACCTCGTGGGGTCGATCCAGCTCATCCGCGCGGTCCTGCCACACCTTCGCGCGCAGGGCGGCGGGCGCATCATCCAGCTGTCCTCCTACGGCGGGCAGGTCGCGTTCCCCGGCAACTCGCTGTACCACGCCACCAAGTGGGGCATCGAAGGCTTCGTCGAGGCCGTCGCGCAGGAGGTCGCCGGCTTCGGCATCGGCATGACCCTCGTCGAACCCGGCGGCGCGCGCACCGAGTTCCGCTACGGCAGCGCCCAGGTCGCCGAGCTCATTCCCGACTACGACGACACCCCCGCCCATGCCTTCCTCGCGATGCTCGATCCCGCCAGCGGCCTGGCCCCGGGCGATCCCGCGCGCATGGCCGCCGCCATGATCGCGAGCGTCGAGGTGGAACCGGCCCCGCTGCGGATCATCCTGGGCTCCCAGGCGCTCGCGACGACCATGAAGGTGCTGACCGAACGCCTCGCCGCGTTCGAAGCACAGGCCGACGTGGCCGCGTCCACCGACTACCCCCCGACGCGGTAGGTTCGCCGGGAGCGGAAGGGATGCCCCTGTGGCGCCTCCGGGCGGAGCAGCGCAGAACGAACGGTCACGATCGGTCCCTGGAGGCGGATGTCCTGCGTACCTCCGAGTGCGGCACGAGGCCGCTTCAAAGCGACCTCCCTTCCGCTCACTTCCACCCTCGTCGCCCCTACCGAGCCCTTGGCGTCGCTGGCCGGCGACGCGGTGTGGGAGGCGGAGGTCGAGCACTTCCACGCACGCCATCCACGCCGGGCACAGAGGGCGGCCGAGTACGAGGCGCTCCTCGCCGCCGGTGAGCACCGGCGAGCCGCCGAGGCCGTGCTCGCCCGCCGCTACCGGCCGGTTCCCCCCACGCGAGGGGTGGCTGAACAAGGCGGACGGGCGCAAGAAGCGCATCTTCCGCTACGGCCCGCTCGACGAGCTGCTCTTCCGGACCGTTCACAGGTTGTTGCAGCCGACGGCCCTGCAGCTGGCATCCCCGTGGTGTCGCTCCTTCCTTCCCGGCGGCGGCGCGCGAGCCGCGTTCGCCGCCGTGGTCGCCGACCGCGACGTCGGTTCGAAGGCGGCGCTCCGCCTCGACGTGCGCGACTACTTCAACTCCATCGACGTCGACCACCTGCTGACCGTGCTGCCGCCGCCGCTGTCGACCGGCGTGACCGGCGCTCTGCTCTCGGCGGCGCTGCGGGACCGCCGCGTCTGGCGGGACGGCGCCCTCGCCGACGGCTGGCCCAAGGGCGTCATGGCCGGCACTCCCCTGGCTCCGCTGCTCGCCACGCTGTACCTGACCGACTTCGACGACGAAGCCGCGGCAACCGGGGTCACCTACGCGCGCTACAGCGACGACATCCTCGTGCTGGCGCCGCCGGACGAGCTCGCCGCGGTCGAGTGCCTTCTGCGGATCCGCCTGGCCGAGCGCGGCTTGAAGGTGAACGAGACCAAGACGGCCACTGCCGCCCCCGGCGACCCGTGGGACTTCCTCGGCTTCCGCTTCGCCGACGGGAACATCCGGCTCGCGCCGCTCACGATCGCGAAGGTGCGGTCGCGTACCTCGCGCGTCGCCCGGCGTGTCCTGCGCTGGCGGGAACGGCGGGGCGTCGAGCGCGACCACGCCCTGTGGTCCATGACCCGGCGTCTCAACCGCCGCCTCTACGGCGCGGCTGCAGGACGATCGGAGTTCTCGTGGGCGACGTGGTTTCTTCCGATGCTCGACTCCCCCGACGACCTTCCCGCCATCGACGCCCACGTGCAGCGGGAGCTGCGCTACGCCGCCACTGGGCGCCGGACGGCGCGCGCTCGCGCCCAGGTGCCCTACCCGCAGCTCGCGGCCGCCGGCTACCTGCCCCTGGTCGCCGCGTACTGGGCCGGGCGCACCGGACTTGCGACGTACGACGCGTTGGTCGCGGCCCGCACCGGCCTGCCCGTCGTCAGCCGGTCTCAGACAGCTTGACGGCGACCACCGACCGCAGGCCCTCGAGGGCTGCCGGGCCGATCCCCTTGGCCTCGAGCACGACACGCCGGCCATCGCGGGCGAGCAGCTCCAGCTCGGTGCCATCCGGAAGGGAGGCGGAGTCGCGCCCAGCGAGCGGCGACCACTGCTCGTGGTCCGGGTACAGCTGGTAGAAGAGGCCGAGGCTCGACGCGCCGAAGCTCCAGCGCCGACCCATGCCGAAGCCGGCGTCGAGGATCGTGCTCTTGATGTCGTGCGGGATCCCCGCCTTGTGGCGCTCCCACAGCGGCAGGATCCCGGCCGGGTCGACGAGGCCCATCTCGCGCCAACCCGGGCGGCCGAGCATGCCCGGCCGGTACGGCGTCCCGTACGTCGAGGCTTCGCTCGCTGCCGGCGTGGGCTCGACGGCCGACCCGCGCTGCCGCCCCGCATCGGCGACCGCCTCCTCGGCCTTCTCGAGCGCCTGCTGGGCCAGCTTCTTCGCCTTGTCCAGGAAGCCCATCGCGGCAGACTATCCCCGGTCGCGGCTCTCCCTTAGAGGTGGGCTGCCGCGCGGCCGGCGCGGGTGCCGAAGACCAGCGCGGGGCCGATCGTCCCGCCGGCGCCGGGGTAGGCGAGCCCCATCGGGCTGGCGGCGGCGTTGCCGGCGGCGAACAGGCCGGGGAGCGCCTCGAGGTCGGCGGCGCGCAGGACGCGCCCGTCGGCGTCGGTCCGCGGGCCGCCCTTGGTGCCCAGGATCCCGGGCTCGATACGGAGGGCGTAGAACGGCGGTTTGGTGAGCTGGCCGAGGGTGGGGTGCGGCGCGGAGTCGTCGCCGGCGAACTGGTCGAAGGCGTAGGAGCCGCGGCCGAAGTCGGGGTCCACACCGGTCGCGAAGAAGCCGTTGAAGCGCTCGACGGTGTCCGCCAACGCCGCCGGGTCGATGCCGATCGACCCGGCGAGGGCAGCCAGGTCCTCGCCGACCTCCAGCCACTCGGGGTCGGGCGCGCCGGGGACCAGCGGACCGACCGTGTAGCGCCCCCGGAACGCGCCGTCGAACACCATCCACGACGGCGCGCGCGGGAAGCTGAACGTCGCCGCGTCGAAGTCGTGCAGCGTGCGGCCGACGTCGTTGTAGTTGGCGGCCTCGTTGACGAAGCGATGGCCACGCTGGTCGACGATCAGCGACCCCGGCCAGGAGCGCTCCCACAAGATCATGCGGTCCAGGCGCTCACCGTCGATGTGATCGCCGGGGACGCGGTAGGTCGGCGACCACCAGGCCTCGCTCATGTTGCCCAGGTCGGCGCCCACGGCCATCGCCATGCGCAGCCCGTCCCCGCGCGACCCCGGGGCACCGGCCAGCCCCGTCGTGGGTGCGCGCAGGAACGCGCGGGCCAGGGCCGGGTCGCGCTCGAACCCGCCGCTGGCCAGGATCACCGCGCCGCGCTCGTCCACGCCGTCGCCGCGCACGCCCACCACGCGGCCCGACTCCACCACCAGCTCACGCGCCCGCGCGTCGGTCCGCACCGTGGCGCCGACGTCCACCAGCGCGGTCAGCAGCGGCGCCACGATCGCCCCGCCCATGCTCAGCGTCCCCTCGTGGCGGCGCTGCTCGATCAGCTCCGACGTCGCCCGGCCCGACCGCAGCTCGGCCTGCGTGGCCGGCACCCGCCAGCTCACCGGGGGGCGCACCCGCGGCGCGATGTCGGCGCGCGGCGTGAACGGCTCGACCTCCAGCCCCCGCCCGCCGCGACGCCCACCCGGCAGGTCGCCGTGGTAGTCGGGCAGGCTGAACGCCTGCCACCGCAGCGGCGTGGTGTCCTCCAGCAGGTCGGCGATGCCGCCGGCGTCGCGCACGTAGACGTCCAGCAGCGCGTCGTTGACGTCGCCGAAGGTGAAGTTCGCCAGGTAGCGGCGCGCCTCCTCCGGGCTGTCCTCGATGCCGAGCTCCCGCTCGTGGCGGTTGGCGGGCAACCACGCCACGCCCCCCGAGAGCGCCGTCGTCCCCCCGAAGGTGGTCGTGGCCTCCAGCAACGTGACCTCCGCCCCCTCAGCCCGGGCTGCGAGGGCCGCAGCGAGCCCCGCCGCCCCGCTGCCAACGACGACAACGTGACTCGTCATCATTCGCCCTTCACTCCACTGACCACCTTCGTCAGCGTCGGAATGAGATCGTCGACGGCCACATCGACGAATCCCGCCTCTTCGAGCAGCACCTTCACGTCGGCCCCTGTGAAGGAGATGGCTCCGAGGGTGGTGGGCAGGTAGCAGAAGAACCACTGCGCCGAGCCCAGCGGTCCGGAGCGATCGTCGTCGAGCATGAAGTCGTGGATCACGACGCGCCCGCCAGGGCCTGTCGCGTTCCAGGCGCGGGCGCACAGGTCCTCGTGATGCGCGCCCGGCACGGCGCCCAGCAGGTAGGACATCAACACCAGGTCCTGGCCGTGTGGCCATTCGACCTCGAGCGCGTTGCCCGAGATGAACCCTATTCGATCCGACATTCCCGCCTCATCCACGAACTGACGACCGATCTGCACAACTGTCGGAAAGTCGAGGATCGTCGCGCGCAGGTCTGGATTCTGTGCGCAGAGGGTGATCGAGAAGGCGCCCGAGCCCCCTGCCACGTCGAGCAACGAGCGGCGTCCTTCCAAGTCGATCCGCTTCGCCAGCTGCCATGCCGGCCCGAGCGATCCAGCGTGCTGCGACCGTGAGAAGAGCTCCGCTTCGCCGGGTTCGGCGAGCCACCCTTGCTGGCCCTCCGCAGCCATCGCCCCTTTGTCCCCCCGCAGCCCGGCGACCGCCTGCGGCAGCATCGCGTAGAACTGGCGGCCCACCTGGAGTCGCAGATACTCCGAGTAGTCCTCACGTGCCCCGCGAACCAGGTAGCGCTCGGCGGCCGGGGAGTTGGCGAAGCGCTCGTCGTCGACAAGCGACACCAACCCTTCGATTCGCAGCACAGCCATGAGGGTCGAGAGCCCCTCGACCCTCACGTCCAATCGGGCGGCGAGGGTCTCGACGTCGGAGGGTTCGCCCTGGAGAGCAGTGAAGACGCCGATCTCCAGAGCCGCGAACAATGCCTGGGACGACATGAAGCCGTAGGCGATCCGCGAGATGTCACGCACGCTCTCGAGTGGCTGCATCGAGAGCCCCCGTGCCGTCACGAGCTGGCGATCGGGCGCCCGACCGTCACCTGACGCCGGACCTCGGGATCGAGCGTCTCGCCGAGCTGGACGTCGGCCTGGACGCCGAGCGCGTCGAGCACCTTGGTGAAGAAGGCTCTCGCGGCGGCCGCGAACACGACGTCCGCGATCTCGACATCGCCGAGGCCGTGGTCGCGAAGCTCCTGCACATCCGCGGCGGAGATCGACGCCGCGTCGCGCGCGACCTGGGTCGCGAAGTCCAGCACCGCTCGGTCCGTCGCGTCGACGTTCGCACCGCTCGGGTCGGCCGCGACCGCGCGCATCGTCGCCTCATCGCCGCAGGTGTCGCGCAGGAACTTGCTGTGTGCAGCCATGCAGTACGTGTTGCGGTACGCGCGGGCAGCAGCGATCGTGACGAGCTCGTAGCGCCGGCGGTCCATGGGTCCCCTGACCGCGTTGATGAGGGTGTTCCATGCCTGCGCGACGTCGGGCCGGGTCGCGAACGCGGCCGCGTAGTTGGGCAGGTAGCCCCAAGCGTCGCGCTGCTGCTCGTACCAGACTGCGACCTCGCCATCGACGTCGGATTCGACAGGAGTTGCGATGAACATGCTGGGCTCCGGCTCTCTGGGGGCGTGGGGAGCCTACGACCGCGACAACCCCTTCCCGCTGTTCGCGGCGGTCCGCGCGCTGGGCGCGGTCCATGCCGTCACGCTGGCCGACGGCCACGAGGCCTGGCTCGTGGTCGGCTATGAGGAAGCGCGGAGAGCGCTGAACGACCCGCGCTTCTCCAAGGACATGCACGCCGCCCTGGCGACCGGCGGCGGCGTCGTGGCCGAAGGCCTCCCAGGCCCCTCTTTCGCGCGGCACATGCTCAGCGTCGACCCGCCGGATCACACCCGACTCCGCCGTCTCGTCACGGCCGCCTTCACGCCGCGCCGCGTGGTCGCGCTCCGCCCGCGCGTGCAGGCGCAGGTCGACGACCTGCTCGACGACATCGCCGCTGCCGGACCGGAGGCACGGGTCGATCTCGTCGGCGCGTTCGCGTTCCCGCTGCCGTTCACGATCATCTGCGAGCTGCTGGGCGTGCCCGAGCCGGATCGGCCCGACCTGGGGCGAGGACTCATCGGTCTGCTCGTGCCCACCTCGACCCCCGCCGAGTACGCACGCGCGAAGCAGGCTTCCGATGTGGTGGTCGCAATGCTCGAAGCACTCGTCGAGGCCAAGCAAGCCAGGGAGGCTGGCAAGCAGAGCCCGGGCGACGACCTCGTCAGCGCGCTCATCAGCGCCCGCGACGGCGACGAGCGACTCACGACCCAAGAGCTGCTGTCGACGGTCTTCCAGCTCATCGTCGCCGGCCACGACACGACGGCAAGCCTCATCGGCAACAGCGTCGTCGCCCTCCTGCAGCATCCCGAGCAGCTCGACGATCTGCGGTCCGATCCCGCCCGGCTCGCCGGGGCGATCGAGGAGCTCCTGCGCTACGACGCGCCGGTCCCCCACTCGACCTTCCGCTACGCGGTCTCACCGGTGGACATCGGCGAGGTGACGATCCCCGCCGGCGCGCAGGTCATCATCTGCCTGGCGGCCGCGAACCGGGACAGCGGGCACTACGCGGACCCCGACGAGCTCGATCTCGATCGAGCGGACAGAAGCCACCTGGCGTTCGGACACGGGATCCACCACTGCCTCGGCGCGCCGCTCGCCCGCATGGAGGGCCAGCTGGCCCTCGGGACCCTGCTGCGTCGCTTCCCCGCGCTGCGCCTCGCCGTGCCCGTCGACGAGCTGCACTGGGGCCACGGCGACGGACTCGTGCTGCGCGGCCTCTCCGAGCTGCCCGTCATCCCCGGCCCGGCGCTGCCGAGGACGTGAACCCGAGACGTCAGGTGCGGGCGGCCGCCGCGGCGTCCTTCGCCCAGGCGCCCAGCAGCCCGCGGTAGCGGGCGAGCTCCTCCTCGTGCTCGTGCTCGGGGAAGGTCCCGGTGACCGTGTCGACCAGGAGCCGGTCGAACCAGGGGGAGGTCACGAGCTCGTGGATCACGGCGTCGACCTGGGGGAGCTCGGAGTCGCAGAACTCGAGGTAGGCGTCGGTGTCGAGGTAGGACTCGGCCAGCGCCCGGTAGCCGTCGAGCTTCTCGGCGTAGGAGCGGTCGGGGTCGTCGGCGACCGCGAACCACGGGTCGGGGTCCATGCCGACGCGCATGGGCCTGCCTGTGGCGGCGCAGAACACGCACCACTTCAGCAGCCGCGACATCGCCCACGGGAAGTAGTAGTGCAGGCTGATGAGCGAGACGTCGGGGCAGGCGTTGGCGTAGTCGATCGGGTAGACCTCGGGCCCGCGCACCAGCATCTCGCAGGAGTTGAACTCCCAGCGGAAGAACGCGTTGACGACGCGGCCCATCGCGAAGACCTCAGACCCCGTCTGGGCGTCCAGGAAGTCGTGGTCGACGATGTAGCGCTTGTGGTTGGGCTGGTCGGGGTCGAAGTGCATGACCATCGTCTCGGCGCCGATCGTGAGGGTGCGCGCGAACGCCTCGAACCCCTCGACCGAGGCCTGCAGGTGCATGAGCCGCTGCCCGGACAGGTCGTAGGCGCGGTGCAGCTCCTCGTCGTCCTTGATGCGCGTGACGCCGACCCAGGCGCCGCCGTCGAACGGCTTCATGTAGAGGGGGTAGCCGACCGCGTCGGCGATCTCCTCCAGCTGGAAGGGCAGGTTGTACTTGGCCGCCGTGTAGGGGAAGCGGTCGTTGTGCACCGGCGCCTTGGTCGGGACCATCCAGGTGGCGGGCACCTTCAGGCCCATCCGCATGAGCGCGCAGTAGGCCGAGTGCTTCTCCATCGACTGGAACGTGAAGGGGTTGTTGAGCAGGTACACGCGGTTCATCAGCGCGACCTTCTTGAGCCACTCGCGCGGCACGTAGTACCAGTGCGCGAGGCGGTCCACGACCAGCGAGTAGCGCGGCACGGAGCGCAGGTCGAACGGCTCGATGGTGATCCGCTCGACGCCGAACGTGTGCTCCTCGCCGCGGGCCTTGACGGCGGGCGCCGCGCGACGGAGCAGCTCCTCGAAGGTGGCGGGCCAGTCCTCCTCGGTGCCGAGGAGCAGGCCGATGAGGTGCGAGGCCACGGGTCCCTCCTGTTCGCCGGTCCAGGGCAGCCTAGGACGAACCCCTACCCGGGCTCCAGGGGAACCACCACACCCGCGCGGTCGGCGTCGGGCAGCGGTTGGGGGAGGCCTGCGGCGACGTAGCGCGCGCCGTCGGGTCCGGTGAGCGTGACCGCATCCAGCGTGCCCTCGTCCCGCGCGAGGGTGTCGGCGGCGTAGACCGACCACTGGCGCAGCGCGCTGGGCGGGTAGGCGAAGGCGCAGTCGTCCAGCTCCGCCTCGGCGACCAGGCCCGGCTCGGCCAGCCGCGGGTCCGGCGACGCGACCACGACCTCGCAGAGCGCGGTGCCGTTGGGGGCCTCCGCGCGCACGGTCACGAGCAGGTCGCCGGCGTACGGGTGGGTCAGCGCGACCTCGACGACCGGCACCTCCGCGGCGGGCGCGGCCCCCGAGCCACCGGCGGTCCCCGTCGTCCCGCCGGCGTCGTCGAGGAGCAGCACGACCCCGTCGACGTCGTCGTCGGGGATCGCCACCGGGTCACCGGTGTAGGTCAGCGTGCCGCCGTCGGAGCCGGTCACGGCGAACTCCTCGACGTGGCCGACGTCACGGGGCGCGGTGTCGATGACCTCGAGGAACCAGCGCTCGCCGCTCGCGAGCGGTTCGTGGTCGGCGCAGTCGCCCAGGCCGGCTGTGCCGGCGAGGTCGTCGGAGTCGTCGGCGAGGTCGGGCTCGTGCAGGGTGACGCTGCAGACGATGGCTCCGTCGGCGTCGACCACACCGGCGCCGACGTGGAGGTCGCCGGCGTACGGGTGGCGAATCGCGACCTCGACCGTGGGGCCCTGGCCCGGCGTCGTGCCCATCGGTTCCGACCCGGGGCCACCGGCGGCGTCGCCGGTGCCGTCGACGACCGCGTAGGTCGCCATCGGGTCGGCGTCCGCGATCGGCAGCGGCAGCCCGGGCGCGAGGTAGGGCACCTCGCCGTCGGCGACCGTGAACCCGCGGATCTCGCCCTCGTCCTCGGCCAGGGTGTCCTCGACCCGCAGGTACCACTGCCGGCCGGGCGCGGGCGGAAGCAGCGCCGCGCAGTCGGTGCCGGAGAGGTCGAACTCGCCCATGAGGTCGTCCCCGGCGTCGGTGTTGTCCGGCTCGACGAGCACCACCGGCTCGCAGAGGTCGGCGAAGTCCGCATCGGCGACGCCGACCGAGACGTGCAGGTCGCCGCGGTAGGCGTGGGCGATGTCGATCGCGACCTGCACCTCGCCGGCAGCGGTCGGGTCGCCCGTCGGTGTCAAGAAGGCCGCGGTCGGTGAGGATGGCGGTGAGGAGCTCGGCGTCCGCACCGGCCGCGACCGCCTCGTTGGCCATCACGAAGGCCTCCGCCGCGTCGCGCAGGCCGCTGTCCGGCGTGAGGTAGCCGCTGGCCGTCAGGAGGGTGCCGAGGACGCGGTCGCGCACGGCGTCGCACGCGTCGGTGCCGGGGCAGTCCTCGACGGCCAGGTCGTCGGCCTCCAGCAGCGCGGCGAAGAACGCGTAGACGGCCCCGATCGTGGGGAACGCGTCGGCGTGAGGCTCGTGCTGGAGGTCGTCGGGGTAGACGGCATCCACGTCCAGCCGGCGGAAGCAGGGCTCGCCGAAGTAGTACCAGAGCTGGCCCCAGCAGGGGGGGTCGACGTAGCGCAGCTCCAGGGACACCAGGAAGCCGAAGAGGTCGCCGAAGGCCTCGTGGTAGGCCGCGCCCTCCTCGGTGAACAGCCCGGGGACCTGCGCGTCGAGCAGCGCGTGGCCGTACTCGTGCAGCAGGGTCATGGCGTCCTCGCTCTCGCTGATCCCCGAGGAGGCGACGCCCATGTGGATGATCTCCTCGGCCGGCGAGTAGAACGCGTTGTCGACCACCTCGGGGTTGTAGGGCACGATCCGCACGGGCCCGTCGTGCACGCGCGTGAAGCCGAGCTCGGCGATCAGGCGCTGGGCGTAGTCCAGCCAGTAGTAGGCCATCGCGGCCTCGAACCCGCGGCCGCCGCGGCCCGTGGCCCAGGTGCCGTCGGCCTCCTCGACGGGCTCGACCGGTGACGCCGGCGGGTCGGTGTCGACCAGCTCGCCGACGAGCAGCGTCGGGTCCTCGAGCCCCTCGAGCGGGACCGCGGTGAGGTAGAGGTTGGCGTCGGTGGGGTCGGTGAGCTCCGCGCCCTGTGCGGCGGCGGCGACCACGGGGTCGAGGACGAAGATGCACGCCGACGGCGCGGCGCCGATGTCGCAGGCGTGCGCGTCCTGCGCTTGTGCGGGCGGCGCCGGCCCGAGCGCCGCCAAGGTCAGCGCCACCGCCATCCACCCGACCCGCATGCCCTTCACCGTACCGGCGCCCTCGGCTGGTTCACCGTCACGCGCTGTAGTTTTCGGGCATGGCAGGACCCGGTCACGACCTGAGTCTTGTGCTGCCCGATGGACGAGTCCTCGAGTACTGGGAGGGTGGTGACCCCGCCGGGCGGGCGATGGTCCTTCATCCCGGCACTCCGGAGACGCGGGTGATGGGGAGGTGGGGCCACGACGCCGCGGTCTCGGCCGGCGTGAGACTGATCTCACTGAATCGTCCCGGGTACGGCGGGTCGACACCGATCGCCGACGCGAGCCTGGCGGGGACAGGCATGGACACCGCGGCCCTCGCTGCCCGCCTTGGCCTCGATGAGTTCGCGGTGTTCGGGCTGTCAGGTGGCGGACCGTTCGCCGTCGCCACAGCGATCGCCGACCCGAGCCGCGTCCGTGCGCTCGGCGTGATCGGCGGGATCGGCCCGTGGCGGATCATCGACCCTTCCAGAGACCCCGATGGGACCAGGTGCCTGACGCTTCTCGATGCGGGTGACGTCGCCGGTGCCTGGGACTGCATGCGCAAAGACGTCGAGCTTGCGTACGGCGCCTACGTCGAGCTCGACGACACTGCACGCGCCGAGAGGGTCCTCGCCCGCATCGGCGAAGGGAGTCGCGCGTCCCAGGACGAGGCCTACCGCGCGCTCTGGGCGGACAACATGCGGGTGTTCCTGACCAACTTCGACGGCATGGTCTTCGACAACCTGGCCTGGGGAGCCACGTGGGACATCGACCCTGCCGATGTCGCGGCGCCGACCCTTCTGTTGTACGGGGAGTCGGATCTGGCGTGCCCGCCTGCCCATGGAAGCTGGTATGCCGATCGCATCGCGGACGCCCGTCTCGTCATCCTCCCCGGAGAAAGGCACCTCGATGTCATCGATGGCCACTGGCCGGAGGTCCTCGCCGGCCTTTGCTCCATCTGGGCGGGCTCGACATCCGACATCAGTGCTCAGCCTCCGCCGCGAAACCAGAGCTGACCTGGGCTTTCCCGCTAGAGTCGGGTCGCTGCCCCCGTGGCCTAATGGATAAGGCGTCGGTCTTCTAAACCGAGGAGTGCAGGTTCGATCCCTGCCGGGGGCACGTGGACGAGCTGGAGCTGTTCGAGACCCTGCGCCTTGGCAGCGCACGGGCGTGGCGGGCGCTGCTGGACGCGCACTACGCGGGCCTCGTGCGCGTCGCGCGGTGGTACGCGCGCGACGATGAGGAGGCGCGCCGGCTG
The DNA here is from genome assembly GCA_963829805.1 of Euzebyaceae bacterium. GTDB lineage: Bacteria > Actinomycetota > Nitriliruptoria > Euzebyales > Egibacteraceae > CAWHJR01. The sequence continues at coordinate 2,283,039 of CAWHJR010000002.1, read as the reverse complement.
GTGCGTGAGGCACTCGCGATCGCCCTGCGCGGGCTGGACATGTTCACGTGGCACGGGACGTTCCGGTCGTGGCTGTTCGGCGTGCTGATCGACCATGCGCGCGGGTCGTACCACGCCGCGGTGGTGGCGGCGCCCAGCGCGCGGGTGCTGGCGCCCCTCGGTCCGGAGGCTCCGGCGGTGCACGACCTCGGTGACCTGCCGTGGACGACGTGGTGGCAAGGTGATTCCTGGGCGGCGGTTCTCGCGCACGTGGCGGCCTTGTCCGAGGGCCGCCGCGAGGCGCTCGGCCTGGTGGTCGAGGAGGGCTGGCAGGCGGTCGAGGCCCAGGACGCCTTGGGCCTCACGACCGCCGAGCTCGAGCGCCGCCGCTGGTACGCGTGTGACACGCTGGCCGCGGTGCTGCGCCGGAACCTGGGCTCCGGCGCCACGCCGGCCGACCACGAGGGGATCGCGCGGCTCCTGGCCGTGGCGCCGCGCGCCGCGGTTGCGCCGCCGGACCGCCAGCTGAGCACCGAGTTCCGCCGCTGGCGCGCCGTCCGCGGGCTCACCGCCTGGAAGCGGCTGACTGGCCGGCGCCGCGCGCCCCTGCGCGGAGGCACCGCCGCGGCGGCCGTCTGACTGGCCGCTACGATGCCGTGACGCGGTCGTCCCCGGCCGCGCCATGGTGACCGTAGCTCAGTTGGACAGAGCGCCGGGTTGTGGTCTCGGAGGTCGCGGGTTCGACCCCCGTCGGTCACCCTCATGAGCAACTATCCCCCGGCTCCGCCTGGCGCCCCTCCTGTTCTGACGGTTGCCGAGATCGCCGACGCGGCCGAGGAGCGGCAGAACGCCAAGTTCGAGCTGCTCGCTACGATCCTGCTCGGCATCGCGGCACTGGCGACGGCCTGGTCCGCGTTCCAGTCCAGCAGCATGGGGGGCAACCAGCAGGAGGCGTTCACGCAGGCGGGGCTGCAGCTGAGCGACGCGAACTTCTTCTTCACCCAGGGCAACTCCGCGATCGCGCAGGACAACCAGACCTTCCTCGCGTTCGTGACCGCAGCCAACGGCGACCAGCCCGAGCTCGCCGAGTTCATCCGCGCGACGGTGGTGAACGAGAACCTCGGCGCGGCGATGGACTGGTGGGCCAACGACCCCGACGCCCTCACGCCCTTCGACGACGATCCCGACAACCCCTACCAGTACCCCGACTACGACGAGGGCCAGGCCCTCCAGGCGGCAGCCAACCAGTCCCTGCTCGACGCCCAGGCCTATGGGCAGCGCGGCGACCAGTACGACCTCGCCACCGTGTTCCTGGCCGTGAGCCTGTTCTTCAGCGGTCTCTCACTGGTGCTCCACAGCCCGCGCGCCATCTGGATCCTGCTGGGCGTCAGCACGGTGTCGCTGGTCGTGGGCCTGTTCGTGATGTTCACCGCCTAGGACGCAGCGTCTGCGGCACGGCGTGCACGCGGTCCTGGCCCACGCGGCCTTCACCTGCGAAGGGGTCACCGCCACGCTTGGCGACGTGCTGGCGCACGCGCGCGTGCGCTGGGCCTGGGAGCGCTGGGAGTCGACGACCGGCCGCGCCATGGCCAGCGAGCGAACACAGCCCGCGCCGGACCGGGACGCGGTCCGCGCCGCGGCCGCCGAGTTCCGGCGGGCACGACGGCTGATCGCAGGCGAGGAGCTCCAGGCGTGGCTCGAGGCCTGGGCGTTGAGCGCGACGGGATGGCTGGCCTGGGTCCGACGGTCATTGCTCACACCAGCCGGCACCGAGCCGCCCGTCGCGCCTGCATGGGAGGACGTCTGGACGGCCGCGGTCTGCGCGGGCTGGCTGGAGCGTGAGGCGTGGACCATGGCGGAACGCGCCGCCGCGGTCGCGGCGCTGGGCGCCGACGGGCCCGATCCGGTCGGGGCGCTGGCCGCCCGCAGCCTGACCGACCGCGCGCTGGCCGAGGTCACCGCGGCCGCCGGGCTCGACTGGACCCGCTTCACGCTGCAGCGCGCCCGCTTCCCGGACGCCGGGTCGGCGGCGGAGGCCGTGCTCTGCGTGCGCGAGGACGGCCTGACACTGGCCGCCGCAGCCGCCCTCGCGGCCACGCCGGCGACGGTGGAGGAGGCCTTCCTCGAAGACCTCCCGCCCGAGATCGGCGCGGTCCTGGTCGGCGCCGCCCCGGGCGACGTGCACACGATCCGCAGCCACGACGCCCACGAGGTCGTGCAGGTGGTCACCCGCGAGCCGGCCGGCGCCGGCAGCCCGGCGGTGCGGGCGCGCGCCGAGCGACGCGTGGCGCGTCGCGCGATCGCCCGCGAGGTCGCGACACGCGTGCGCTGGCACCCACCGCTGGACCCGCAACCACCCTCAGGCTGAGCAGCGGACCCGGCGTACCCTCAGCCCGATGAGCGCGGAGGCCAGGGTCGTCGACCCGACGACGCGCGCGGTCGTCGCGCGGACCGCGCTCTTCGCCACCCTGACGCCCGACCTGCGCGAGCTGGTCGCCGCAGCGCTGGAGCCGCAGCACCACGCGTTCGGCGACACGGTGGTCGCGGACGGCGAGCCCGCCGACGCCCTCTACATCGTGACCGAAGGCCGGGCCCGCGTGGTCGCGCACGGCGACGGCGGGGTCGAGGTGCCGCTCGCCTCGCTGGAGCCGGGCGACATCTTCGGAGAGGTCGGCCTGCTGCGGGGCGGCGTGCGCACCGCCAGCGTGCGGGCCAGCAGCCCCCTGTCGCTGCTGCGGCTCGACGCGGCCGTGTTCCGCGCCCTCGTGGCCACGCGCCCGGCGCTGCGAGGCCACCTCGAGAAGCGCGTGGCCATTGCCGAGCGCCGCAGCCTGTTGCGCACCTCCTCACGCCTGTCGTCGCTGCCCGCGCCGGTGATCGCGGATCTCGCGGAGCGCCTGACCGAGCTGGCCGTGCCCGAGGGCACGGTGGTGGTCCGCGAGGGCGAGCGGTTCGGCCCGATGTACGTCGTCCGGGAAGGCCGCCTGCGGGCTTTCAACGCGGTCGGCGGACCGCAACAGGCGCTGGCCTACCTCGGCCCCGGCGACGTGTTCGGCGAGGCCGCGCTCTTCACCGGCGCACCGCGCGCCGCCACCGTCGAGGCCGTCCGGGACTGCGTGCTGCTGCGCCTGGACCCCGACGACTACGCCCGCATGGCGGCGACCCACCCCGCGCTGCACGACCTGATCGCGGCCTGGGTCGGCGGCTACCGACCCGACCAGGTCGCCGGGGTCCCGCTGGACCTCGACGAGCTGCTGCCCGCGGAGGTCGCGAGCCTCCCCGTCGCCGCCCCCGGGTCGCCGTCGCTGCTGGCGGGGGCCGAAGTCGTCGGCGACGGCGACGGTGCCGCCATGCCCGCCGCCCCGCGGCGCCGGCGGCGCCGCGGCAGCTTCCCGCTGGTGCGCCAGATCGACGAGGCGGACTGCGGCGCCGCCTGCCTGGCGATGCTGAGCCGCTACCACGGCCGGCCGCTGCGCCTGGCCCGCGCCAGGGTCGCCGCCCGCACGGGGATCGACGGCACCAGCCTGCGCAGCCTGGTCATCGGCGCGCAGGAGCTGGGGCTGGAGGCGCGCGCGGTGAAGCTGTCGAAGGCGCGCCTGGAGTCTTCGCTGCCCGCGATCGTGCACTGGGACGGCAACCACTGGGTCGTCGCCTACGCGGCGGACGCCCGCACGGTGCGCTACGCGGATCCGGCGGGCACGCGGCGGCAGGTCCCGCGCGCGGAGTTCGAGGAGCGCTGGAGCGGGTACGCGGTCCTGGCGGCGCCCGGCCCCGCTTTCGCTGCAGAGGCTGCGGAGCCAGGCCCCGGCCAGTGGCTGCGGCCGCTGGCGCGGCCGCTGCTGCGGCCGGTCAGCGTGGCGGCGGTCCTCGCACTGGTCGTGGCGGGCCTGCAGCTGGCGCTGCCGGTGCTGGTCGGGGTCGTCGTCGACCGCGTGCTGCCGGAAGGCGACGTCGACCTTCTGCGGATCGTGCTGCTGGCCGTGGTGGGGCTGCTGGTGGCCACGGCGGTCGGCAGCTTCGTACAGCGCTGGGTGCTGTCACACGCGGCGGTGCGGCTGGACCGCGAGAGCCTCGACGTGCTCACGGAGCGCCTGCTCGCCCTGCCGCTCTCCTACTTCGTGTCGCGCCGCACCGGCGACATCCAGCGCCGCATCACGGGGCTGCGGCTCCTGCGCCAGTTCGCCGTCACCAGCGGGGTCGCAGCGCTGACCGCCGCTGCGCAGCTGCTCTTCGGGATCGTGCTCATGGCCACGCTGAGCGGCGTGCTGACGCTGGTGTTCCTCGCGCTCACGCCGCTCTACGCGGTGCTGCTGCGCGTCGCGAACCGCAAGCTGCGGCCCGCCTTCGACGAGCTGGAGGAGTCCTTCGGGCACTACGCCTCGCGCCAGATCGACGCCGTCAAGGGCATCGAATCGGTCAAGGCCATGGGCGCGGAGGACGCACTGCGTGCGGAGCTGGGCGCGGAGTTCGAGAAGCTGTCCCAGCGCGTGCTGCGCGCCGACCTGGGATCGCTGATGTACGACGGCGGCGTGCAGTTCCTGGGCTTCGTGTCGTTCGGGCTCTTCCTGGCCGTCGGCGCGCAGCAGGTGCTTGACGGCGCGCTCACGGTCGGGCAGCTGGTCGCGTTCCAGGGCGTACTGGTGCTGGCCAGCGGGCCGCTCGCGCTGCTGCTGACGCTCTACGACGAGCTGCAGCTGCACCACGTCCTGGTCGACCGGCTCGACGACGTCTTCACCTCCGAGCCTGAGCAGGGCAGCGACCACTCCGGTCTGCGGCCGGTGCGCGCACTGGGCGGGGCGGTGCAGCTGGCGGGCGTCACCTTCGCGTTCGACGGCGCCGAGGCCACACCGATCCTCAGCGACCTCACGCTGGACGTGCCGGCCGGGCAGACGGTGGCGATCGTCGGGCGCAGCGGCTCCGGCAAGACCACGCTGCTGCGCCTGCTGGCCGGCCTGCTGCAGCCGACGTCGGGGACGATCCGCTTCGACGGGGTGGACCTCGCCACGCTGGACCACCGGTCGCTGCGCCAGCACCTGGGCGTGTGCCTGCAGGACAGCTACCTGTTCGGCGAGACGATCGCGCGCAACATCGCCCTGGGCGACACCGTGCCCGACATGGACAAGGTGGTGCGGGCCGCCCAGGTCGCCGACGCCCACGACTTCGTCACCCGCCTGCCGCTGGGCTACGAGACCCGGGTCGGCGAGAGTGGCCTGCTCCTGTCGGGGGGTCAGCGCCAGCGCGTGGCGCTGGCCCGCGCCGTCTACCGCCAGCCGGCCGTGCTGCTGCTGGACGAGGCGACCAGCGCACTGGACAGCGAGTCAGAGCGCGCCGTGCAGGAGAACCTCGCGGGACTGCTCCGCGGCCGCACCGCCTTCGTGATCGCCCACCGCCTGTCCACGGTCCGCAACGCCGACCGCATCGTGGTCCTCGAGCGGGGCCGCATCGTCGAGCAGGGCACCCACACCGAGCTGCTCGAGCGCCGCGGCCTCTACTTCCACCTCTGCAGCCAGCAGCTCTCGCTCTGACACGTCGCAGACTCAGCGCCCGACGGCGCGCTCCAGCTGCGCCTTGTTCATCTTCGAGCGGCCCTTGATGCCCTTGCTCTTGGCCTCCTCGTAGAGCTGGTCGCGCGTGCGCCCGCCGGCACCCTTGTGCGAGCGCAGCCCACCACGCCGGCCGGAGGAGATGTCCTCCTTCGACAGCTTGCTGGACTCCCGCGCCTCACCCTTGCGCGCGCGCTCCTTGTTGACGGTCCGCGCCGCGATCTCCTCGGCCTTGTCGTTGGACTCGCCGCGCTGCTTCAACCCGGCCTTGATGTGCTCGTACTGCCGCTCGCGCTTCTCACTCCACGCCTGCTGAGGCACGGCGCACCTCCCGTTGAACGCCTGGGTCCGTCGGCCGATCGTTCCCCGTTTGCCACCCGGATCACCCCTCCTACACTGTCCGGGCCTCCGTAGCTCAGCTGGTTAGAGCAGCGGACTCTTAATCCGCGTGTCGAGAGTTCGAGTCTCTCCGGGGGCACTCTCTGCGGCGTCGACCGCGCGCCCGCCGGGTACTGCGCTACCGTGCGGGCCGTCGGGCTGGCGGCCACCGATCGCCGGCGGCAGGGTCGAGGTGAAGCGTGGCGATGCAGTGCGCGGCCTGCGGGCATCCGCACACGGCTGAGGCCCGGTTCTGCTCGCAGTGCGGGGCCGCGCTGGCTGCGAGTCCTCCAGACGCCGACGTCGACCTGGCTCGCTACGTCCCCGAGGAGCTGCTGCGACGGATCCGCTCGGCCCGCGCCGGGGGCGCGATGCGCGGCGAGCGGCGCACGGTCACGATGCTGTTCGCCGACATCCAAGGCTCGACGGCCGCCGCGGAGCAGCTGGACCCGGAGGACTGGGCTGAGATCGTCAACGGCGCCTTTGCCCACCTGATCGCGCCGGTCTACCGCTACGAGGGGACGCTCGCGCGGCTGCAGGGGGACGCGATCCTCGCGTTCTTCGGCGCGCCCATCGCGCACGAGGACGACCCGCTCCGGGCGGTCCGCGCGGGCCTCGACATCATCGCGGGCTTCGACGGCTACGCCGCCAACGTCCACGACGGCACCGGGGTCCCGATCGCAGTGCGCGTGGGAATCAACACGGGCCTCGTGGTCGTGGGCGAGGTGGGCTCGGATCTGCGTGTCGAGTACACCGCCCTGGGCGACGCGATCAACGTGGCCGCGCGCATGGAGCAGACCGCGGAGGCCGGCACCGTCCGGGTCACCTCGTACACGGGGGACCTGCTCCACGGCGCCTTCGACCTGGTCGACATCGGCCCGGTCGAGGTCAAAGGCAAGGCCGAGCCCGTACGCGCGGCGCGGGTGCTGGGCCCCACCACTGCGGCCCGGACCGCGCGGACGACGGCACCGCTGATCGGCCGCCCGCAGGAGCAGCTCGCGCTGCGGGGGGTCCTGGACCGCCTGCTGCAGGGTCAGGGGGGACTCGCCGCCCTGGTCGGCGAGGCCGGGATCGGCAAGTCCAGGCTGCTGGGCTGGCTACGGGGCGAGGCGGAGGTGGGGTCCGTCGTCGCGAGCCGCGCCGATGTCGACGGGGAGCTGGCGTGGTTGGAGGGCCGCAGCCGCTCCTTCGACGGCGCGGTGCCGTACGCGACCTTCGCCGAGCTGCTGCGCCGCTGGTGGGACCTGGACGCGACCCCGCCGGCCGAGGTCTGGCCGCGCGTGGCCGCCGCGATCGAGCGGGCGCTGGGAGCCCCCGACCCGGACTGCGCCACGTACCTGACGACGGTGGTCGGCGGCGAGCTCCCTGCCGCCCACGCCGGGCTGGTGGCGGAGCTGGAGACCCCCGTCCTGCACCAGCGCACGACGCAGGCCGTGCTCGACTACTTGCAGGCCGAGGCCGCCCGCCGCCCGGTGCTGATGGTGCTCGACGACCTGCACTGGACCGACGCGCTCTCGCTGGAGCTCGCCGAGCGGATGGTGGAGGCCACCGCGACGTCGGCGCTCACGCTGCTGCTGGCGATGCGCCCGGTGCGCGATGCCGCGGCCTGGCGCCTGGTCGAGCTCGCCGAGGGCACCGTTTCGGACCGCGCCGCCGTCCTCGCGCTGGCCCCGTTGCCGGACGAGGCGACCGGCGCACTCCTCGAGGGTCTCCTGGGCGCGCAGCTCGAGGAGGGGCTCCGCCGGCGCGTGCTGGGCAACGCCAACGGCAACCCGTTGTTCGTGGAGGAGCTCGTGCGCGCGCTCGCGGCCCGCGAGCGTGCCGCCGGCCCCACGCTCGACGAGCACATCGACGTCCCCGCCACGCTGACCGGGCTGCTCTCCGCGCGGCTGGACCAGCTCGAGGAGCAAGCGCGCCTGGTCGCACAGGTGGCCTCGGTGATCGGGCGCGAGTTCGGGCTCCCGTCGCTGGCCGCGCTCCTGGACGGTGGGCTGCCGCTGCCCACGCTGGTCGCCGATCTCGTGGGCGAGGGGATCTTCCTGGAGCTTCGCGCCGGCGCGCTCTACGCGTTCCGCCACGCGCTCATCCAGGAGAGCGCCTACAGCACGGTGCTGCTGCGGACGCGGCGCGAGCTGCACGCGCGCCTGGCGGCCTTCCTCGAGGACGCCCAGCCCGACGCCGTGCAGGACATCGCGCGCCACCACTTGGCGGCGGGGCAGCACGAGCTGGCGTTCCCCTTCCTCGTGGAGGCCGGGAGCCGCGCGACGCGCACGATGGCCCTGGCCGAGGCGATCAAGCTCTTCGGGACCGCGCTCGACGCGGTGCCCGCGGCCGCCGACCAGGCCCTCATCGTGCGCGCGCACGACGGGCTCGGGGAGGCCTACAGCCTCATCCCCGACCTCCCGCACGCGGCGGCCACCTACCAGCGCCTGCTGGACTACGGGCGCTCCGCCGAGCGGCCCACCATCCAGGTCACGGCGCTGAACCGCCTGGGGTTCACGACCGGGGTGTACGAGGGCGACTTCGCACAGGCCGACCGCTACCTCTCCGAGGCCCGCCGCATCGCCGAGGAGGCCGGCGACGAGGTGGGGCTGGCCAACTACCACATCAACGCGTGCGTGCTGGCCTCGCTGCAAGGCTCGGTCGAGACGGCCGTGCAACACGACGAAGAGACCGTGCGCCTTGGCGACCGGCAGGGCGATCCCGGGATCCGACTCATCGGCTTGTGGCGGCGGGCGCTCAACCTCGTCGCGCTCACCCGCTGGGACGAGGCACGCGATGCTCTGGATGACGCCTACGCAGCGGCCAGGGACATGGGTGCCACCGACAGGCTGGCGACACTGCGGGCCTTCGGGGAGGGCCAGTTCCGGGCACGCGACGGCGACCTGACCGGTGCCCGCGAGGTCATCCTCGCGTGAGCTGCCCACGATGGACCGCTTCGCGGCATTCCACGCCCCGCTGGCGCGCGGGATGGCCGCCCGCCTGGCCCTGGACCTGGGCGACCCCGAGGATGCGCTCGCGCAGGCGGCAGAGTCGCGCCGGCTGGCGCAAGGCCAAGGGCAGGCCTTCGCCGACGGCGCCGGGGCGGCGTGCATGGCGCATGCCTACGCCGCCTGCGGGTTCGAAGCTCCCGTGCAGGATCTGCGCGCCGCCGCGCTGGCGTCCCTGACGCAGCCGCATGGGCGAGTTCGTCGCGACCACGACCTGGGGTGACCTGGGGTGGGCAGAGCTCGCCCGCCGTGGCTACCGGCAAGCAGCGGAGGACCTAGCGATCGGGCTGGAGGTCTCGTCCACCACGCGGTACGGGGAGCGCCCGCGACTGCTGATCGGCAGTGGCTTCGCCGCGCTCGGCATGGCAGACGCGGCGCGGGCGCAGCTGCTGCTGGACGAGGCCGCCGCCTACGTGGGGGAGCACACGATCCGGACCCACGACCCGCTGCTGGCCTGGGGGCGCGGCCTGGTCCACGCCGCCGCGGGACAGATGGACGCAGCCGACGCCGCCCTGAACGAGGCCCAGGCGCGGGCCGCCGCGCAGGGTCGGCGGCTGGTGGAGCGCGACGTCGCCGTGGCGCGGCACCGCCTGGCGCGCGGCACGGAGGCGGGCGCGGCCCACCTCGCGCGCGCCGCAGAGCTCACCGCCGACGTCGCGGGCACGATCGCCGACGACCAGCTGCGGGCGGCGTTCCGCGCGCGCTCGGAGGCGCTCCTCGCCTCGGAGCACAGCCCCGCGGAGTTCTGATCGTCAAGGCCTGCGTGGCAGGCTGGATGGCGATGTGTGGACGCTTCGTGTCGGCGACCGACGCCGAGGGGCTGGTGCGCTTCTTCGTCGTGGACGAGCGGGCGCCGGAGGCGGTGCCACCGTCGTGGAACGTGGCGCCGACGGACCGCACCTACGCGGTCGCGCGGCACGACGACGCGCGGGTGCTCACCGCGTTCCACTGGGGCCTTGTCCCCTACTGGTCCAAGGACCGCAAGGCCGCGGCCCGACAGATCAACGCGCGGGCGGAGACGGTCGCGTCCAAGCCGGCCTTCAAGGAGTCCTTCGAGCGGCGCCGCTGCCTCGTTCCGGCCGACGGCTTCTACGAGTGGCGGCGGTCCGCGGACGGCTCGCGCCAGCCGTTCTTCGTGCACCGGGCCGACGGCGACCCGATGGCGATGGCAGGGGTGTGGGCCTCGTGGCGCAACCCCGAGAACCGCGAGGAGCGCCACCTCTCCTGCGCGGTCATCACGACGTCAGCCAACGGGGCCGTCGCGCACATCCACGACCGCATGCCGGTGATCCTCGAGCGCGACGCCTGGGAGGCGTGGCTGGACCGCGACACCCCCGAGCCCGAGCTCCTCGCCCTGCTGCGGCCGGCGCCTGAGGACGTGATCGCGTTGCACCCCGTCGCCGCGGCCGTCGGCAACGTCCGCAACAACTCCCCCGACCTGGTGGCGCCGGTCTCCTCGACCTAGATAAGGCGGCGGTCGCTCGCCCAGCGGGTGAGCTCGTGGCGGCTGGAGAGCTGCAGCTTGCGCAGGACGGCGGAGACGTGGGTCTCGACGGTCTTGACGGAGATGTGGAGGCGGTGGGCGACCTGCTTGTAGGCGTAGCCGCGCGCGATGTAGCGCAGCACCTCTTTCTCGCGCGGGGTGAGCTGGTCGAGGTCGGGGTCGACCGCGCCCACGAGGTCGTGGGAGAACGCGTCGAGCACGAAGCCGGCCAGGCGCGGGCTGAAGACGGCGTCGCCATCGCGCACGCGCCGGATCGCGGTGGCCAGCTCGGCGGGTTGCACGGTCTTGGTGAGGTAGCCGCGGGCCCCGGCGCGGATCACGCCGATGACGTCCTCGGCGGCGTCGCTGACGCTCAATGCGAGGAAGCGCAGGTCAGCAAGGTCGGGGTAGGCCCCCTTCGTGCCCTCGATCACAGCCAGGCCGCCCCCGTCGGGCATGTGCACGTCGACGAGCACGACGTCGGGGACCAGGCTGCGGATCCCGGCGATCGCGCCGTCGACGTCGCTGGCGGTGCCGACGACCTCGATCGGGGCCTCCGCCGGCCCGGCCTGGAGCGCGTCGAGCTCGGCCTTCACGCCGGTGAGGAACATGCGGTGGTCGTCGACCAGGTAGACGGTGATGGGGTCCATGGGGCTCAGGCCTCGGGTTCGTCGGCGGCGGCGTCCGCGGGGGGTGTGGGCGCGGGGCGCCGGGGCATGCGCAGCTCCACCTCGGTGCCCTCGCCGGGCGCCGAGTCGATGTCTGCGGTGCCCCCGTGGCGCTCCATGCGCTCGCGGATGGACTGCGACACGCCCTTGCGGTCGGGTGGGACGGCGGCCTCGACGAAGCCACTCCCCTCGTCGCGCACGTAGAGCACGACGTGCTCCGGGTCGACCTCGAGGTACACGGTCACGACCGGCGCCCCGGAGTGGCGGGCAGCGTTGGCCATGCCCTCGGCGGCGGCGGTCACGAGGGCGCGGAGGTGCTCGTCGAGGTCGCAGTCGCCGACCGCCACGACCTCGATCGGGATGCCGACGCGCTCCTCGACCGCGGCGGCGGCGGCCTCGACCGCGGCGACCAGGCGGCGGCCTGCGAGGTCCTGCGGCTTGCCGAACAGCCAGGTGCGCAGCTCGCGCTCCTGGCTGCGCGCCAGGCGCACGGACTCGGCCTGGTCGCTGGAGCGCTGGATCAGCGCCAGGGTCTGCAGGACCGAGTCGTGCAGGTGCGCGGCCACCTCGGCGCGCTCCTCGGAGCGGATCCGCTCGCGCCGCTCCTCGCCCAGCTGGCGGGTGAGGCGCAGCACCAGCGGGCCGAGCAGCAGCACGAACCCGCCGCCGAGGACGACGGCGGACACCACGAGATCCTCGAGGTTCACGAACGCGTCGCTGCCCGCGAGGATCGCGACCATCCCGCCGACGACCAGCGCGCCGCCCAGGAGGCCGCGCAGCACGGCCACCGGTCCGGGACGCCGGGCCAGCTCGGCGCCGTCCTGCGGGCCGGCGATGCGGCCCGCGAGGCGCGCCCAGCGGGCCCGCTCGCGACCTGAGCTGCGCGTCCACACCAGTCCCGACCCGATCGCGGCCACCGTCAGGGGCCACACGATCACGTCCGCCGTCCACCAGCCGATGCCCCGCAGGAACAGCAGCAGCCCGACCACCACGAGCATCAGCGCGAGTGCCCCGCGCGGCGTCCCGGGCCGCGGCGCCGGCTCCGTCCCGTCGGCCTCCGGGATCAGGAAGCGGCCGAAGAGGTAGAGGACCACCCCGAAGCCGCCGGCGAACGAGAGCACGATGAACGCCAGCCGCACCACGACCGCGTCGACACCGATCCACCGACCCAGGCCCGCGGCGACGCCCGCCACCACGCGGTCGCTCGTGCTGCGGCGCAGCCCCGGAGGCAGCACCCCCGGCCCGGCTGTCGTGGCGCTCGGCGCTTCGGGATCCGGGCCGGGTGGCGCGAAGGCGGCGTGCTCCGCTCCCGGCGCCCGGACGGCGCGGCGCCGGTCGCGGCTGCGTTCCCTTGCCTCCCGCCGTCGCGACCGTGCCTCCGCATGTCGGTCATGCCCCCGGCCGACGGGGGCAGGCTCCCCGCCCGCAGGCGCCGTCGCGCCGGCCGAGGTCGACGCACGGGCGCGGGCGCGGGCTTCGGCTAGGGCGACGGCCTCGTTCCAGCCCGGCGCGCCGGGCGCGAGCAGACCCCCACGCGACGAGTCGTCTGCGGGGGGAGGGGCGGGGACGCGACTGGTGATGGTGGAGCTCCGATGGCGGTCCGCGAACAGCGGGCTCCCACGATGGTCCCACAGGAGGGGCGGCGCGGCGACCCTGGAACCGCCCGGACGCCCGACCCCCAGAGGTCAGGGATGCCTCAGGGTGGTTCCCAATGGTCGCGGGACCGTGCGAAGCCCAGCATCGTCCTCGATGAGCACCTCGACCGCGCCGCCGTCAGCCTCGACCCCGCCACCTCCGCCGCCGCGCCCCTGGCCGGGGCGCCGCTTCACGCGACGCTCCAGTGACAAGATGCTGGGCGGCGTCGCGTCGGGCATCGCCGACGCTCTCGGCGTCGAGCCCTTCGTCATCCGCATCGCGTTCGCGGCGCTCACGGTGTTCGGCGGCTCCGGGCCGCTGATCTACGCGCTGTGCTGGATCCTGTTGCCGGAGCGCGGGCGGCCTGAGTCCCTTGCGGAGCACTGGTGGCGCAACCGCAACCAGACCTCGTGGGTGCCGATCGTGGCGATCGTCGGCGCGGCCATGTTCCTGTTCGCCGGCATCGGGCCGTGGGAGCCCAGCAGCCTCTGGCCGGTCGCGCTGATCGCCGGCGGCGTGCTGCTCTTCCAACGTCAGATGAGCGGGCGCGCGGGACGGCCGCCGGCCGACCCGACGGCCACGACGACGGGTGCAGCCCCGGCGGACGCGACCGCGGGCACGGCAGAGCCGGGCGATGGCCCGTCGGAACAGCCCGGTGCGCCCTGGACGGGCTGGGACCCGCGCCCGCCGGGCGACTCCTCCGCGTACGCCTACCAGTACGCCACACCGTGGCCCCCGAGGGGCAAGGCCCCGAAGCCCGCCAAGGCCCGCAAGCGCGAGCGCGTCCCGTCCTTCCTGGGCCGGCTGACGTTCGGCGTCCTGCTGCTGGCGTTGGCGGTGGCCGCGCTCTTCGACCTGATCGGGATCGTCGACCTGACCTTCGCGACCGGCCTGGCGATCACACTGGCCGTGCTCGGCGCCGGCATGGTGCTGGGCGCTTGGTGGGGAAACGGCCGGCGTCTGATCCTGCCGACGGTGCTCGTCGGGTTGGCGCTCCTGGCCGCCCACTCGGACGGGCCGGACATCCACGACTTCGCGACCGACGGTGAGCTGGGCGAGCGCACGTATGACCCGACCGAGCTGAGCCAGGTCGAGGACACGTACGAGCTCTCGGCAGGCCGGATGGACCTGGACCTGTCCGACGTGGAGTTCACCTCGCGTCCGACGGCCGTCGCGGTCGAAATGGGTGTCGGCCACCTGGTCGTGACCGTCCCCGACGACACCGAGGTGGTGGTCGACGGCGACCTCGGGATCGGCCACGCCGAGCTCTTCGGCGTCGAGCGCGCCGGTCCCGGCGTCTCGCTGGACACCACCCGGGAGGGCAGCGAGGGCGGCGGCGTGCTCCACCTCGACGTCGACATGTTCACCGGCGAAGTGCTCGTCGTGTCCGCCGGTGAGGCGCCGGAGGCACCAGAGGCACCCATCGCACCCATCGCACCGGAAGCCCCGCGGGCACCCGAAGCCCCGCGCCCGCCCCGCTGACCACCCACGCCTTCTCGAACCAGGAGCTCCTGACATGCCGCACCGCTTCGACCGCCTGAGCCTCGTCATCGGGTCGCTCGCCGCCTTCGTCGGGCTGTGGGCGCTGGTGACCGGGTCGATGCCGAACTTCTTCGCGATCCCGTGGGGCGTGGCCATGCCGGTCCTGCTCTTCGTCTTCGCGCTGCTGGTCCTCGGCTCGCTGCGCCCGCGCAAGCGCACCGCGCCGGCGCCGGCCACCCCCCTGCCCGAGCCGATCGACCCGCTGGTCGCCGAGGCCCTCGCCGAGCTGAGCGGCCCCGGCTTCAACCCGGTCGAGATCGCCGCACCCGAGCAGACCCGCCGCAGTCCGCGCTGAGCCGTCACGCCCGGGAGGCCCCCCATGCACGTCGTCGACCGTCTCGTGGAGTGCCACCGCTTCGACTCGAGTGGCTACCCTCCCCCACGTCCAGCGCGAGTGGTGGAACGGCAGACACGCCAGGTTTAGGTCCTGGTCCCTCCGGGGGTGCGGGTTCGACTCCCGCCTCGCGCACCGGGCGAACCGCCCTCGCCTGATTGTGGAGTTTGTCCGGTCACCACATAGACCTGGGTTGAGCGGCGGACGCCGGAAGGTCTGGCACTCCGGCTTCGCGACGATGAAGGAGGCCGCCGAAGCGCGGACGCGGCTGCTACGGCAGAGCGCGACACCGGCCTGGCGGTCGACCCGTCACGCTTGACCGTCGAGGAGTACCTGCTCGAGGAGTGGCTGCCGCCGCGCCAACCCCAGCCGGGTGACGTCGGCCGCGGCCACCGCGGCCGCCTCGGCGTGCAGACCTGGCACACCTACGAGGCCGCCATCAAGGCGTACGTCGTGCCCGCGATCGGGGGCGTGCGCCTCCAGGACCTGCGCAAGGAGCACCTCGACCGGCTCTACGACGAGCTCGAGCGCACGGGCGGCCGGGGCGGGGCCGGCGTGTCGCCCAAGACCGTCGCCAACGTGCACGGCGTCGTGCACAAGGCGCTGCGCGACGCGGTGCGCAACGGGCTGGTCGTGCGCAACGTCGCCGACCTGGTGTCGCCGCCGAAGTCGCAGCGCCCCGCGCTCGCGTGGTGGTCACCCACCGAGCTGCGCGCCTTCCTCGAGCACGTCAGCGACGACCGCCTCTACGCGATGTGGCTGCTGTTCGCCACGACCGGCATGCGCCGCGGCGAGGTCCTCGGACTCTCCTGGGACGAACGTCGACCTCGACGCACGCCCGCGTACGCATCTCGTGGACGCTCGGCACCGTCGACTCCATCCCGACCTGGAAGCGGCGAGCCAAGTCCGCCGCCGGCAACCGCGTGATGGCCCTCGACCCCGCGACCGTCGAGGCGCTCCGCGACTACAAGCGCCACCAGACCGAGGAACGCCTCTTCGCCGGCCCGGCCTGGCAGCCCATCGCGGCCGACGCCCGCGGCGAGCAGCGCGCCAACCTCGTCTTCACCTGGCCCGACGGCTCCCTCATCAACCCCGACCGCGTCACGACCTGGTTCGCCAAGCACGTCGCCGAAGCCGGCCTCCCCCGCGTGAGGCTCCACGACATCCGCCACACCTACGCGTCCGCCGCCCTCGCCCGCGCCACCGGCTGGCACGAGGTCAAGATCATCTCCCAACGCCTCGGCCACGCCTCCATCGGCATCACCCTCGACACCTACTCCCACGTCCTCCCCTCCGCCGACGAGGAAGCCGCCACGTCCCTCGCCCGGGTCATCCTCGGACCCTGAGGACGCCTGTCGGAAAGTTTTGACACAGGCGAGGCCGTCGTCGCGTCAACCCGTGTGGACACCACAAGTTGCGGCGAAGGGCAGCAGCGATGGAAGGCGCACCTCCCGACTTCCTCAGGGTCGAGGAAGCGGCGCGGATCCTGCGGATCTCGCGCACGACCGCGTACCGCGAGGCCCGCACGTGGCTGGCGACCAACGGCGCGGCCGGCCTGCCGGTCATCCGCCTGGGCCGCATCCTCCGCGTGCCCGCGCCACGCTCTGGAGCGCCTCGCTGCCCGCGACGTGACTTGATCGGCGCTGCGCCTGGAAGCACCGCGGTCGAGGCGCGGCCGTGGGCAGGGCTGACCTCAGCGTTCCCTGCGCTGTTCGCCACCGCTGGGTAGCGGGAATCTCGCGGCGATCGGCACGGGTGGCGGTCCTCTCACAGCGAACGTCCTGTGTCGCGATCGCGGTTGCGCGTGACCTGGCGTTCGGGGAACGCGCGGTGGAGGGCGTCGCGCGCCGACTGCATGTCCGCTATGCGTGACTGGCGGCGGACCCGGTCGCGGGCCGCCGCCTCGATGGACCTGATCTGTTGGTCGGCGACCTTGACCAATCGCCGCAGGTCGCCGGACTCGTCGTCGAGCCGCCGCTCGGCACCGCGCAGCCGCTGCCACGGACTGAGCTCGTCCCGTTCGCGGGCGATCGCGCCCAGCCGTTGCTGCGCGCTGGCCGACGCGGCTTGCGCTTCCTCCCAGGCCCGCTCGGCCGCCTCGAAGCCCTCGACCACCTCGCCGCTACCGGCGAGTTGTTGCGCCCGGCTGTCGCGGAGGCCCTCGACGATGGTGCGCTCGGCGTCCGCGGGGCTGTCGCCGACGAGGTAGACGTCGGTGCGGTCGCGGGCGCGGGACAGCGCGACGTAGCCCCACTCGCGGTAGAGCTGGTCGGAGCCGAGCACGAACGCCCGGTCGACGGTCGCGCCCTGGGCCTTGTGGCCGGTGATGGCGTAGCCGTGGGCGAGGTGGCCGTCTTCCAGGTAGCTCGGCAGGCAGGGTGCGGGTGGTCCCGTCGGCGACGCCGATCGTGAGCGTGCGGGCAGTCGGCGTCGACGTGGAAGACGGTGCCGCGCGTGCCGTTGTGCACGTCGAGGGTGCGGTCGTTGCGGGTGCATATGACGTGGTCGCCGGCGCGGTACGTCCCGCCCGGCCGCGTCGCAGCTCGGGACCGCTGAGCAGCCCGGCGGCGACGAGGTGGCCGCGGGCGCGGTCGTTGAGGTCGTCGACGTCGCTGCGGCGCAGCGCCACCATCACGCGCATGCGCGCCGCGCGCGGTGTGCATCCCACCAGTCGGCGGCCAGCGCGGCGCGGACCTCGTCGGCGTTGGCGCCGTGGTGGACGCGGCCGTGCCCTGCGAGGGTCGCGATCCCGCGTGCGGGGTCGCCGGCGCGGATGTGGTCGAGCGCGTCGCGTTCCCAGGCGTGCTGTTGGCGGCGGTTCTCGGTCAGCTCGATCACCGGCAGCCGGCGTGTCAGGGCGGCGTAGAGGCCGCCGGCGTGGATCTCGGGCAGCTGGCGCGGGTCGCCGACGAGCACGACCTTGCAGCCCGCTTGGGCGGCGTGGCCGAGCAGCGGCGCGAGCGTGCGGGTGCCCACCATTCCGGCTTCATCGCACACCAGGACCCCGCCGCCCAGGACGGCGCGGGCGCCGCGATGCTCGATGTCGCCCAGCAGCCGCGCGATGGTCGTGGACGGGATGCCGGAGCCGTCTTGCAGCTCGACGGCGGCGCGCGCCGCCAGCGCGCAGCCCACCACGGGGACGCCGGAGGCGCGCCAGGCGGCGTTGGCGGCCGACAGCGCCGAGGTCTTGCCGGACCCGGCCTTGCCGACGACCACCTCGACGCCGGCGCCGCTGGTCACCAGCCGTTGCACCATGACGCGCTGCTCGTCGCCCAGTGACGGGTGGGCGTCGAGCGCGTGTTGCAGCGCTGTTGCGTGGGCGATGCCCAGCGAGCCGGAGGTGTTGCGGGTTGCGTGGGTGAGCGCGCGGCGCTCGAGCTCGAGCAGGTCGGGGACAGACCAGCGCGGCTCGACCGGCGCGCGCACCGAGGCGGCCGTCGCCGCGGCGCAGCACGTCGGCCTGGTCGGCATCCAGCAGCCGCACCACCGCGCTGCGGCCGGGGGCGAGGAAGGCGTCGGTGAGGTCCAGCACGTCGTCGGCGGAGGCGGCACCGGCAGGCAGCTGCTCGGCCCAGCCGCGGATCACGTCGCGGCGGCCGAAGCTCGACGCGTACGCCGTCAACCCCTCGGGGCCCTGCAGCCGCGCCGCGGCGTCGCGCACGGTCTGCGAGTCGATCGGCGCGGCGACGCGCCCGACGATCTGGTCGAGCGACGCGGGGTCGAAGCCGAGCTCGACCGCGCGGGCCGCCCATCGCTCCCGCAACGATGGACCGGTGATCGTGTGGTCCTTGGCCGGCCGCGTGGCCAGCGTGGCGACCTGGGCAGCGCGGGCGGTGGTCTCGCCGCGCTCGGCGAGCTGGTCGACGATCTCGTGGCGGCGGCGCGAGAACCCGTCGATGACGCTGCGCGGGACCCCGACGACGTCGGCGTAGCCGTGGGTCACCGGCCCCCATTCGACCCCCAGACGAGCCGTGAGCTTATGGCGCAGCTCTGCTTGATAGAGGTAGCCGGCGGTCTTGGCGTGGGTGTACAGCAACCGTCCGTCCAGCGTCCGCCACTGCCCATCGTCGACAGCACGGGCGACGTTGGCCACGACGACGTGGGTATGCAAGAGCGGATCGCCGGCGCGGGAGGTGCGGTGCACGAACGCGGCGGCGACGAACCCCTCGATGGCAACGCGTTCGTGACCGTCGTGGCCGCGGCGCGACCAGGCCGCCTCGCGTTCCAGGTAACCGACCGCCGCCCGCACGGCCGCGTCGTGTCCCGCCTTCACGGCCGCAGCGACTTCGGGTGAGCCCAGCCCGTAGAGCACGCTGACCGATTTGGGCGGCCGGAACGTCAAGTCGAACCCCGGCGTACGCCGGTTGCCCGCACGCCCCAGTCGCTCGCCGGACTCGGGGTGCGCGCCGGCCAGCACGGCGCGCAGCTCGTCGGCCTCGACTTGCCCGGCTAGCCCCAGCGCCTGGCACCCGGATCCCAGCCACGCGCCGGGCGCTTCGCCGGCACCGAGGTAGTAGTCCTCGGCACCGCTTGCGACCGCGTCCAGGTAGTAGGCGTCACGCCCCGCGCCCAACCGCCCGATGTTCAGCACGGCCGCATCCAGAATGATGCAAGTCTGTGATTCGACTTGGTGTTGGCGATACGGAACATCGACGCGACTGTAGGGCTTGTCGATGGGCGCGCAAAGGGGTTCAGACGGTCGTGGTCGATTATGAATGTCCAGCTGGTGTTATTGAATGCCGGGTAGTGTCAGGGGGTGCCACGGGGTGCCTACACATGCCAGTCGAAAATCGTGAAGGAATCCTTGGCTTGGTCGCGTGTGTCCGGCGGCCTGGGAACGTCTGCCGGGGTGGGATACGCCTCGCCGCCCGGGCACTCCTGGCCCGCTGCGGTGACGGGCCGCGACGCGGTCGCACTCCCCGTGCCGGATGCCGGTCGCGCAGGCAGTGCAAGGGTGTGCCTCGCCGGTGGCCGTCGGGGAGCGCCGGCGGCGAAGCAACGCGCCGAGCTGTCGAAGCACGCTCGTTCGCTCCATGACCTTTCTGGTAGAATCCGCTGCGGTTTCTAGAAACGAGGTCGGGTTCATGGCGTTGAGCATCAAGAGTGACGAGGCCGACCGTCTCGCACGGGAGCTTTCCGCGTTGACCGGTGAGACGCTGACGGACACGGTCACGCTGCGCTACGCGAACGGCTCGAGCGGCAGCGGGCACGCAGCGATGGCCGGCCGCTCGACCAGCGGCTGCTGGCGATCGGGCGCAAGAGCACTGGACGCCCCTTGCTGGACGCGCGCCCTGCCGACGTGATCCTCGGCTACGACCACGAGGGACTGCCCACCTGATGGTGATCGACACCTCCGCTCTCATCGCGATCCTGGAGCTAGAGCACGACGCGCCCCGGGTTGCGGCGGGGACTTGCTCGGGGGGATAGCGCACATCGGTGCGACTGTAGGCGGGCTCAGCTGACTCGCAAGGCGGCATGATCGTAATGATCGATTCCTGTTGTGTCATGCTGTGCCAGTGGATGCCATTCGATGTCGTGGCGTGTCAGGGGATGCCGCTACGTCTCATTCGCGGAGGCGAAAAATCTTGGCGAGGATGGCCGTGATGCCGTCGCGTGGCGCGCGAGCGCGACGAGGCTCCGCGCCTAGGAGCGCAGGGTCTCCTCCTGTCGGCTCCCCCAACGAGTCGTGTGACCGCGTGTCGGAGAGCGCGCACGAGCCACCGCCACCGCCGTCCGTCAGCTCATGGGGGGCCAGGGCGGCGCTGCCTACCTCCGCGTGCAGCCCGGTGCAGCGCGGGTCGGAGGTCGGACGGCTCGCCGCGGAAGCCGTGAAGCCCGCGCCGAGCGCTTCGACATCCTGGGCGCATCAACGGCGCCCAGCCGGACAGTTCGCGGTCTACCGCCGGTTGATGAGGCCGCCGATTCGACTCGCGATCACGGAGCGGTGCAGCTGGTGAAGCCAGCCGTCGCGGACAATAGCGCTGTGCCACCGACACCGAAGGTTCCCGACGTGCTCGTGTTCAGGGAGTTGACGTAGTTCTCGACGTTCGGCGTACCCGTCGGCGATGGCGAGAGGCCCTCGATGCCGAACGTGTTTGTGTTTATGTCTGGGCCTTGCTTCCGCAGGTTGATGCCGGGCGATGTCGTCGAGGTGTCGCTGTTGGTACTGCCGGCGGTGGTATTACCGCCAATCTCGAGGCAGAGCGTCGTGTCACCTTGCGCCGAGCCTGAGTCGACTCGGATCCCCGCCCGGGCGGCATTCGTCGCATTCGGCGCGGCCACCGTGTTGTTCAGGATCCTGGCGATCATCGTGCTGTTGGAGTCTCGCACGATCGCGAAGATTCCCGGCCCGTTCGTTCCCATCACGTTGTTGCCCGAGATCGTCGTCGTGTGGGTGCCCGCAATGCCGATATCACCTGGGTCGTCAGTGCCGATGGCGATTCCTGCGCAGCCCACGGCGCTGTTCGCGTTGATGAAGTTGTTGTTCACCGTCGTGGTGACATTCACGGGACCGTCGGCTTGGAGCTCGATCGCGATGCAGTCGATGTTGCGGATCCGATTTGCGGCCGTCCCGTTGCTCGACACGTTGTAGTTGCCCTGCCCGGCGCGGTTGATCCCGCCGGTCACGAAGCGATCGGGCTGGTTGCCGATCCCGCCGTTGCCGCCGTCCATGAGGTTGCCGGCGACGTTGATCACGTCGGTAGCCGAGCCGGCAATGCCGAAGGTGACCGGGCGCGCACCGGCGAGGTCGGCGTTCGCTTGGAGCACGAACCCGGCGCCGGCGCGGAAGTCGGTGATGGTGTTGTTGCTCAACGCGGCGCGGGTCACGACACCGCTAGTCGATGCGCTCGAGTTGCCGATGAGCAGAACGGCCGAGCCGGGGGTCGCCACGTCGCCCGTGTCAGTGAACATGTTGTTGGAGATGTTGACGTTCGACAGCGTTGCGCCCCAGTTCTCAATGTCGATGCCGTTCGCCTCAGTCTGAGTGCACCGGTTGTTGGTGAAGGTGACGGTCCCGCTGACGTTCGCGGCATTAAGGTCGTCGAACGAGACACAACTCTCGTCGCTCGCGTCGCCGACGCCGTTGATCGTTCCGTTCGTGAAGCTGAAGTTCGTCACAGCCGTGCCGTTGATGCCGTGCCCGGCGCTGATCTGCAGGTTCAAGTTGTTGAACGACGCATTACGGGTATTGGTCAGTGAGATTCCGTCGCCTGTGGTGCTCTGGATTGTGCCGCCGGAGTTGTCGCCGCCCTGGGAAGTGCTTCCCAGGCCGGTGACCGTCAGACCGCCGCTCGCTCCTGTGTTGTTGAGGAGAATGCCGTTGGCGGCGCCATTGGCGGAGATGCTTCGGAAGGTGAGACCGCTCGCGCCAATGGTGGTGTTGGCGACGTTGAGCGCGGTGCCGGTCGTGGTCGTGAGCGTGTTGTTCGCGCCGCTGACGGTGATGGTGCCGCCCGACGTGGCTGCCGGGCCGGGACCGGTAGCGGTGAAGGCCGCGGCGGCGCCGGTGGAGAGGGTCAGGCCGCCGTCGAAGCTGATGGTGGCGCCGGTGTTGGACGTCAGCGAGATGCCGTTGCCGTCGCCGTCGTTGCCGTCGGTGATGGCGCCGTTGAAGTCCTTGGTGCCGCCGGTGGCGCCGCTGATGCTGACGAGCTGGCCGAGGTCGTCGGTGATGGTGCCGTCGTAGGTGACGTTGGCGGTGCCGCCGCTGATGGCGAAGTCGGTGCCGGTGGCGTTGCTGATCGCGCTGCCGCTGCCGGCGGAGAAGGTCCCGGTGACGTTGGTCAACGAGACGCCGGTAGTGGCGCTGTTGGTGCTGGTGATGGTGGCAAACGGCAGCGAGGCAGCGAGGTTGGACAGGTCGGCCGCGGGGCCGCCGGTCGCCGGAGACGACGCTGGTGTTGCCGGCAGCGAGCGTGAAGCTGCCGCTGCCGCTGGCGGTGAGCGCGGCGCCGCCGCCGGCGAACGCGCTGAGCTGGGTGAACGACAGATTGCCGGAGACCGTGCCGAGCGTGAGGCCGGCGCCGCCGACGGGATTGCCGGCGTCGCCGATGGCCGTGGTGCCGCCGCTGACTTGCTGCACGCCGGCGGTGATCTCGTTGGCGTCGAAGGTCACGTTGCTGATCGTGATCCCGCTGCCGACGGTGTTGCCGCTGACGGTGTTGCCGCTCAGCGAGCGCAGAGTGGTGTTGGCGACGGCGCCGCCGTTGACGACGATCGCTGTGGCGGAGGAGACCACGCTGTTGCCGCTGACGTCGAGCACCAACGTGCCGGCGGCGCGGTTGATGTCCAGCCCGTTGCCGGTCGAGGCGGTCCAGGTGTTGTTCTGGATGCTGACGATTCTGGAGCCGGTGGTGCCCGCGTTGAGGTTGACGTCGATGCCCTCGGTGGTGGCGGCGGCGATGGTGTTGCCGTCGATGACGAGCTGGGACGCGCCGCTGAGCGCCGCGGCCGTCGTGACGTCGATGGCGTTGCCGCTGGTCGATGCGATCGAGAGCCCGCGGATCTCGGCCGGCAGCGCCGCGGTCGCGCGGACGGTGTCGGCCGCGCTGGTGAGCACGGGCCGGGTGCCGGGCGGCGACGAGCACGGTGGGTGAGGCGTTGCCGTTGAGCGCGCGGTTGATGGACAGGCCGAAGCCCTGGCCCCACAGCTGCTGGTTGGCCTCGAGCTCGATCGAGCCGGTGACCGTGCGAGGTGTGGACGAAGATGTAGTCGCCCGCGCTGTCGGAGTCGCCGGCGCCGCCCGCGCCGTTGAGCGCGCGTGAACGTGTTGAAGGGGCTGGCGGAGGTGCCGTTGCCGCCGGCCGCCGCGGAGCCGTTGACGTACCAGATCATGTCGAACAGCGTCAGCGTCACGGTGCCGGTCGCGGTCGCCGGGGTGCCGGCGGCGGGGTGTCGGTGATGACGTACTGGAACGATCCGCTGGTCGCCCCGGGGGCCGGGGTGTAGCTGAACGTGCCGTTGCTCTCGCATCACGATGCGCTGGCCGGCCACGGTGCAGTCGAACGGCGCGGTGACGTCGGCGCAGCCGACAATGCTCGTCACGGCGAACGGGTCGCCCTCGACCGGGTCGCTGTCGTTGCCGACGACGCCGTTGCCGCCGGCGGTGGTCTCGCCGACGAACGGGGTGCTGGCGGCGGGCAGGTCGACGCGCAGTTCGGTGTTGCCGAGCGCTGTCGAACCCGTCGGCGCCAGCGACGGGCGGGTCGTTGACCGGGTTGACGGTGAGCGTGAAGGTGACGGGGTCGGCGGTGTCGTCGCCGCCGTTGGCGGTGCCGCCGTTGTCGCTGGCGGTCACGGTCACGGTCGCGCGTGCCGAAGGCGTTCGCGGCGGGCGTGAACGTCAGCGTCCCGTTCGCGGCGATCGCCGGCTGGCCGGAGAACAGCGCGTTGTTGGTGTTGGTGACACCGAAGGCGACGGTCTGGCCGGCCTCGCTGGGCCCGGCGCTGATCGCGGTCGCCCACGCCCGGAGAACGCGCCGCTGTCCTCGTTGACGGCGACGTTGGCGCCCGGGGTGAAGGTCGGCGGGTCGTTGACCGCGTTGACGGTGAAGCTCGCCTGCCCGACGTCGGTCTTGGGGTCGGGGGCGCCGTTGCTGGTGCCGTCGTCGGCAACGGTGTAGTCGAAGCTCGCCGTGCCGAAGAAGTTCGCCGCCGGCGTGAACAGCACGTTGCTGCCCGAGATCGACGCCGTGCCGCCGACGGGGTTGGTGACGGCGGTGACGGTGAGGGTCTGGCCGGTCTCGTTGGTGGGGCCGCGGCTGTCGTTGCCGGTCAGGTCGGTGAACGGGACGGTGCGCTGGCCGGAGTCCTCGTTGACCGCGCTGAGGCTGTCGTCGACGGCGACGGGCGGGTCGTTGACCCAGGTCACGGTCACCGACACCGTCGCACGTCGACCCTCCTGGCGTGAGCGTGTAGGTGAACGTGTCCGGGGAGCCGCCGACCTGGCTGTTGCAGTAGTTGGGGTCGGGCTGATACGTGAGCCCGGTGCCGCCGCCGGTGATCACGACCGTGCCGTTGGCCGGGTCGCTGACCGACGCGATGGACTTCGGCCCCGGCGTCGACGTCGGTGTCGTTGGCCAGGACCGCGATCGCGGTCGCGGCGGCGTCCTCCAGGATGGTGGCGCTGTCGTTGACCGCGACGGGCGGGTCGTCGACCGGGGTGACCGTGATGCTGCGCGCCGCGGTTCCGGTGGCGCCCCCGACATCGGTGGCGCTGAACGTGACCGTGCGGGCGGCGGCAACGGGGTTGTCGCTGCTGTTGATGTAGTCACGGCCGCAGCGCGGCCTGGTACTGCGCGGGCGTGCCGCTGCCGGTCAGCACGACGGTGTCGACATCGGAGGCTCCCGCGTTGAGCGTGATGCCGTCGCCGGCGTTGTTGTCGACCCAGCCCAGGGAGTCCTGGCCGGCCTGCGACGCCGGCGGTGATGTCCGCCGACGCGCCCGTGAGCGTCGCCGAGTCGTCGGTGAGCGTGAGGGCCGACGTGCACCGGTGACCGCCCCGGCGTTCTCGGTGTAGGTCAGCGTGCCGCCCGAGGTGATCACCGGCGCGTCGTTGACGCAGGTGACGGTCACCGACACCGTCGCCGTCGCCCCCGTTGAGCGTGTAGGTGAACGTGTCCAGGGCCGTGCCGGGCGGGGTGTTGCAGTAGTTCGGCGTTGGGCTGGTAGGTCAGCCCCGTGCCGCCACCGGTGATCACCACCGTGCCGTTGGCCGGCTGCGTCACCGACTGCACGGTCCTGGGGCCCCCGTCGACGTCGGTGTCGTTGGCCAGCACGTCGACCGCGGTCGCGGCCGCGTCCTCGGCCACCGTCGCCGTGTCGTTGACCGCCACCGGCGCGTCGTCGACGCAGGTGACCGTCACCGACACCGTCGCCGTGATGCCGCCGTTGAGCGTGTAGGTGAACGTGTCGGGCGTCGTGCCGGGCGGGTTGTTGCAGTAGTTCGGGTTGGGCTGGTAGGTCAGCCCGGTGCCGCCGCCGGTGATCACCACCGTGCCGTTGGCCGGCTGCGTCACCGACTGCGACCGACTTCGGGCCCGCGTCGGGGTCGGTGTCGTTGGCCAGCACGTCGACCGCGGTCGCGGGCGCGTCCTCGGCCACCGTCGCGGCGTCGTTGACCGCGACCGGCGGCGTCGTCGCACAGTCACCGTCACCGACACCGTCGCGGTCGACCGCCCCCGTTGAGCGTGTAGGTGAACGTGTCCGGCGTCGTGCCGGGCGGGTTGTTGCAGTAGTCGGCGTCGGGCTGGTAGGTCAGACCCGTGCCGCCACCGGTGATCACCACCGTGCCGTTGGCCGGCTGGGTCACCGAGGCGATCGATCGGGCCGCCGTCGACGTCGGTGTCGTTGGCCAGCACGTCGACGCGGTTGGCGCCGCGTCCTCGGCGACCGTCGCGGCGTCGTTGACGGCCGCCGGGGCGTCGTCGACGCACGTCACCGTCACCGACACCGTCGCGGTCGAGCCGCCGTTGAGCGTGTAGGTGAACGTGTCAGGCGTCGCGCCGGGCGGGTGTTGCAGTAGTTCGGCGTCGGGCTGGTAGGTCAGCCCGGTCCCGCCGCCGGTGATCACCACCGTGCCGTTGGCCGGCTGGGTCACCGAGGCGATCGTGCATCGGGCCGCCGTCGACGTCGGTGTCGTTGGCCAGCACGTCGACCGCGGTCGCCGCCGCGTCCTCGGCCACCGTCGCGGCGTCGTTCGACCGCCGCCGGCGCGTCGTCGACGCAGTCACCGTCACCGACACCGTCGCGGTAGACGCCGCCGTTGAGCGGTGTAGGTGAACGTGTCAGGCGTCGTGCCAGGCGGGGTGTTGCAGTAGTTCGCGTTGGGCTGGTAGGTCAGCCCGGTCGCCGCCGCCGGTGATCACCACCGTGCCGTTGGCCGGCTGCGTCACCGACTGCGATCGGACTCGGCCCGCCGTCGACGTCGGTGTCGTTGGCCAGCACGTCGATCGCCGTCGCCGCCGCGTCCTCGGCCACCGTCGCCGCGTCGTCGACGGCGACCGGGGCGTCGTCCACGCACGTCACCGTCACCGACACGTCGCGAGTCGACCGCCGTTGACGGTGTAGGTGAACGTGTCCGGCGCGGTCGCCGGGCTGGGTGTTGCAGTAGTTCGGCGTTCGGGCTGGTAGGTCAGGCCCGGTCCCGCCACCGGTGATCACCACCGTGCCGTTGGCCGGCTGGGTCACCGACGGCGATCGACTTCGGCCCGCCGTCGACGTCGGTGTCGTTGGCCAGCACATCGATCGCGCGTCGCCGCGGCGTCCTCGGCCACCGTCGCCGTGTCGTCGACGGCGACCGGCGCGTCGTCGACGCAGGTCACCGTCACCGACACCGTCGCGGTCGACCGCCGGTGAGCG
This sequence comes from Euzebyaceae bacterium, assembly GCA_963829805.1. Classification (GTDB taxonomy): domain Bacteria; phylum Actinomycetota; class Nitriliruptoria; order Euzebyales; family Egibacteraceae; genus CAWHJR01. Next base: position 2,256,125 of record CAWHJR010000002.1, on the reverse strand, counting down.
GTGTAGGTGAACGTGTCGGGCGTGGTGCCGGGCGGGTCGTTGCAGTAGTTCGGCGTTCGGGCTGGTAGGTCAGCCCGGTGCCGCCGCCGGTGATCACCACCGTGCCGTTGGCCGGCTGCGTCACCGAGCCGATCGTGATCGGCGCCGCCGTCGACGTCGGTGTCGTTGGCCAGCACGTCGATCGCGCGTCGCCGGGCGTCCTCGGCCACCGTCGCGGTGTCGTCGACGGCCGACCGGCGCGTCGTCGACGCACGTCACCGTCACCGACACCGTCGCGGCGTCGACCGCCGTTGAGGGTGTAGGTGAACGTGTCGGGCGCCGTGCCGGGCGGGTGTTGCAGTAGTTCGCGTCGGGCTGGTAGGTCACCCCCGTGCCGCCGCCGGTGATCACCACCGTGCCGTTGGCCGGCTGCGTCACCGACTCGACGACATCGGGCCGCCGTCGACGTCGGTGTCGTTCGCCAGCACGTCGATCGCGGTCGCGCCCGCGTCCTCGCCCACCGTCGCCGCGTCGTCGACGGCGACCGGCGCGTCGTCCACGCACGTCACCGTGACCGACACCGTCGCCGAGCCGCCGCCGGCGTTCAGCGTGTAGGTGAACGTGTCGGGGTCCCGCCGGGGTTGTTGCAGTAGTTCGCATTGGGCTGGTAGGTCAGCCCGGTGCCGCCGCCGGTGATCACCACGGTGCCGTTGGCCGGCTGCGTCACCGAGCGATCGATCGGGGCCGGCGTCGACGTCGGTGTCGTTCGCCAGCACGTCGATCGCGACCGGGGTGTCCTCGGCGGTGCTCGCGGTGTCGTCGACCGCCACCGGGGCGTCGTTGACGGCCACGACCGTGATCGTGGTCGTCACCGGCGAGGACGGCCGGCCGGTGGCATCGACGCCGACCACCGTCACGACACGATCGGCGGTGTCGGGATCCTGGTCAGTGTTGTCGTAGCTGCACGACCGCAACGCGGTCTGGTAGTCAGCCGGCGACGCCGCTCCCGTCAACGTCAGGATCCCGGTGCCGGGGTCGTACGCCGCCACCGTGATCCCCGCCGGCGCGGCGCATGCCAGCGACTCCAAGACCCCGTCGGGCCGGTTGGTCAACGTCAACGTCAACGACTGCAGCTGCGTGGAATCGACGTCGGTCACAGTGGCAGCCGCCACGTCGACCAGCGCGACCGCGCCGCCGTCCTCGGTGAACGTCACCGCGTAACCGGGGTCGTCGGGGCCGCCCGGGTCCAAGTTCACCACCGGCGCCTGGGCCACCGGCCCGCCCCCGCCCCCAGGCGCCGTCACCGTCACCGTCACCGTCGCCGGCTCCGAGCACAACCCGTGCTCGTCGCACGCCCGGTAGGTGAACGACTCCGGGCCCTCCGCGTTGGGCTCCGGGGTGTAGGTCACCTGCGAACCGCTAATCACCGCGGTGCCCTGGACCGGCGGGTCAACCAACTCGAAGGTCAGCGCGTCACCGTCGGCGTCGGTCGCGACCAGGTCGAGCGTCACCGCCGTGCCGACCAGCGTCGCACCCGACACGTCCTCCGCCACCGGCGGCGCGTTGTCCGGCGGCGGCGGCTCGTCGTCGCAGCCCAGGGCCTCACACACCGCCTGCGTGACCTGGTCGTTGGGTGCGTCGTCCACCAAGAACAGCGGGCCGTCCTGCGGCGAATCGGGCAGCTGCCGCGCCCCACCCTCGGCGCCGCCCGCGGCGATCGGCCCGATCGCCAACGCGTCCGGGAAGTTCCTACCCGACGCGAAATAGGCCGTCTGCGCACCCTCGGGGTACATCGCCGCCGCCACCGCCGCCGCCGTCATGAACCGCGTATCCCCCGCCAGGCGGTCCACCGCCCCGTCGGTGTGCGCCTCTAACGCCGCCACCACGTCATCGCTCACCGCGGCGGTGCCGCCCAGCACCGTGATCTGCCCGGGCTGCAACGCGTCCAGCGCCCCCGCGGTCGCGTCCGGCAGATCGCCCGGGCGCGTCAACAACACCGGCACCCCCAGCAGGCCACCAGCCTGCGCCCCCGACAACGCGTCGGGGAACGCCTCCCCCGACGCCACGAACACCCGCTCCACCGGCGCGTCGAAGAACGCAGCCGCGATCGCCGCCGCGGTGGCGAAGCGTTCCGCGCCGAACACCACTGTCACGTCGCCGTCGGTGAACCCCCCCAGCTCATCCACCACGCTGTCGGCCACCGCCGCAGACCCGCCAAGCACCGTGATCGACGACGGCGCCAACCCCTGCAACGCCTCCGCCGTCGACGCAGGGATCGAGTCGGGGTTCACCAGCAGGATCGGCCCACCCGCCACCGCCGCCGCCGGACCACCCGCCAACGCATCCGGGAAGTTCGCCCCCGACGCCACAAACGCCGGCGAACCGACCGCGAACGCCTGCGAGGCGATCGCCGCGGTCTCGAAGCGGTCCGCCCCCGCCACCCGCACGACCTCGCGCCCCGTCGCCTCGGCGATCGGCGCCATCACCGCATCCGGCACCGCCGCGGTGCCCCCCGCCACCACCAACGGATCCAGCCCCTGCGCGCTCACCGGCTGCGCGACCAACACCGCCGCAGCCAACACCAGCGCTACCCCGCCGCGAACACCCCGGACCGCCATGGTCGACCCTTCAAACCAACAGTGAGGTTGCGGCCCACCCCGTATCCGCGAACCATCCCCAAGGGCCGCTGATCCTCGGCGCGTGCCGCGACCCCCCACCCCAGCACCAGCGCAAGGGCACCGACAGCCTACGCCCCGCAGCGTGCACCCGTCCACACGGACAGTGATTTCGCCTCTTGGCCGGCCCGCCGCGAATCCGCCGGCCGCGGCCACGCCGCCATGTCAGACCGCTCCAGGCGACCACCGAGGAGTCCCCTGCTCGGGCCGCGCTGGAGGAGCTGCCCGCCACTGCGGACAGATCCCCGAAAGCCAGACCCACCCGGCAGCGGGCGGACCGCGCGGGACGTGCAAATGTCTGCCCTGCCGCTTGCCGTCGGGGAGCGCCGGCGGCGGAGCAACGCGCCGAGCTGTCGCAGCACGCGTTCGCTCCCACGGCACTCCCTGGTAGAATCCACCGCGGTTTCTAGAAACGAGGTCGGGTTCATGGCGTTGAGCATCAAGAGTGACGAGGCCGACCGCCTCGCACGGGAGCTTTCCGCGTTGACCGGTGAGACGCTGACGGACACGGTCACGCGTGCGCTACGCGAACGGCTCGAGCGGCAGCGGGCACGCAGCGATGGCCGGCCGCTCGACCAGCGGCTGCTGGCGATCGGGCGCAAGAGCACCGGCCGCCCCCTGCTGGACGCGCGCCCTGCCGACGTCATCCTCGGGTACGACCACGAGGGACTGCCCACCTGATGGTGATCGACACCTCCGCACTCATCGCGATCCTGGAGCAAGAGCACGACGCGCCCCGGGTTGCGGCGGCGATCGCCTCCGATGGTCCCCGGTTGATCTCCACGGCCAGCCTCGTCGAAGCCGGGATCGTGGTCCTGGCCCGCCGTGGCGAGGCGGGCGCGGCAGACCTCGATGAGCTGGTCGCCGAGGCCCAGCTGGACGTCGTGCCGGTCACGTTGGCGCATGCCCGCTTGGCACGTGAAGGGTTCCGGCGCTTCGGCAAAGGCCGCCATCCGGCTGCGCTGAACTTCGGAGACTGCTTCACCTACGCCCTCGCCAAGGCCACCAGCCAACCGATCCTGTGCACCGGCGGCGACTTCGCAGCGAGCGACATCGACGTCGCCACCGTAGGTCTCGCAGGACGCGCCGTCGGCAGCTGGTTCGGTGTCAACGACGACACCGCGCGCGGCGTGGTTACGCGGTCGAGGCGTTGCGTGACGCTCGGACGTCGAACAGGAACGACTCGAGCTCCTCGTCGGACTTCCACACATCCGCGCCGAGCTGGCCGGCGTTGCGCACCTCGCGCGCTTCCTGTTGACGCGCGAGGTCGTCGATCGTGAGCACCTGGCTGGTGGCCTCCGGGACCTCCCGCTGGTCGCTCACGCCCACGAGCGTGGGGCAAGCCAACGACGCTCCCGCTTGCTACCCATTCGCTACCCAAAGCTCTGGCATCAGCAGGCACGAGGCGGTACCTGCTGACACGGCCGGCACGAGAAAGCCCTGGTCAGCGGCGCTATCCGGCACCGGCTGACACACCGCGGCACGGGCTTTCTCGGGTTTAGGTCCTGGTCCCTCCGGGGGTGCGGGTTCGACTCCCGCCTCGCGCACCCCGTCCCCTCATTCTTCCAGCGTTCCTCCGGCTCTCGGACCCGGTCGCCGGCGCGCGGTCGGAACGTGTCTTGGGGATCGCCAACTCGACATCGCCTGCCGGCGTCGACAGCAGCCGCTGCCGGTGGCCGTTGCGCTGGTTGGTGCGCGACTCGGAACGCTCATGCAGACCGGCGCCGATCGACGCGGTCAGCTCGGCTTCGATCAGCTCCTGAATCGCGCCGGCGAGCAGGTCGCGAAACAGCGTGCGGGTGGTGTCGTCGACCAGGCTGGTCGCGACCGCGGTCAAGTCGGCATGATCGGTACTGGCCATCGTGTGGCACTCCTTGGCGAGCTCTCGGAAGGAACTCACCGAGCGTCACACGGTGGCCATCTCCATCCCTGGAACCGGCCCCCTACTTCCACCACCCCGCGGGACTCGTACCTTCAAGATGATGCGCGGTGCCGTCGCATGGCCGCCGAGACCCACAAGGCGAGGATGCCTGGTGGCGGTAGTACCTTCGCGGGTGGTGTCGATGCGTGGCCGCGCCTGGAACTCGGTGTCGTCGGCCCGCACTGTGAGCAAGGCTGGAACGTCGTCCACGTCGAGCTGCGCCAGTTCGCGGAGGTCCTAGATCTTGGCCGGGATGGCCTTGATGCCGTCGAGCGCGGCGCTCGAGTCATGGACACGTAGACAGGTCCGCTGCCTCATTGCAGCCGCTCGGGCTGTCGTCGCTCTGGTCAAATCGCCCCGCGGGCCGGCAGGCGCTCGGGGCCAGCGTGTCGCGTCGCCCAAGGAGGCCCGCGCTCCGCGGTCAGGCGTCGGACGACGTCCCGTCGGAAGCCGTCGGCGGTGGTGCCCGAAACGCTGCAAAGGCACAGCCACGCCCGACCAGGTCCGCGGCGCCGCGACCCCGCCTGGTTAGGTGGGGATCTGGTGCAACTGGGTTCTCACACCTGCGGCGCTACACCAACGACCACGTCAATGCTCGGCCTGGTTGTCTTTTTCGAGAAGTCGGAGGGTGATCGCGGCACAAGCCCCCATGAGGGCGAAGGCCAGCAGCATGACGCTACTTTGCATCTTTCGTGACATCTTCTCCACCTCAATTCGTCTAGGCGAAGCCGACGGCTGCGTGAGCACTCGCGCCTGAGCGGCGGGCCCGACGTTCGGGGCGTTCGGGTCGTGGTCGTCGCCGGAGTGGGTGCTCATGGCGGCTCCTGCCGTCATGGCGCGTCGGGGTCCGGCCACCACGATGGCACGGCGCCGGGCCCGCCGTCCGTCAGCTCCGTCTTCATGGGGGTGGCCGAGGGCTTCTCGGGTCTGCTGCTACGTCCCGTCGCGAGTCGCGCGGGCCGGCCCACCAGCTCGGCGGGTCGCTGGCGGGAAACGAGTCGGCGCCGTACTCGTCGACCAGATCGCGGGGACGCGCGGCGACAGCGCTGTCCGCGGCTGCGAGGCGCTCTTGACTCGTCGTCGCCAACGTCGGCCTTGTCTGAGGGGGCGGTGGAACTCTCGCACAACGGCAGATGGGGTTTTCGAGGACGTCGTGCCGCCCCACACCGGCGGCGCGCGAGGCCGCCGCGAGATAGGCGGAGGAGCGGCGGCGGCGGATCCGAGGTCTGGTGCAAGTGGGCAAGCACGCGCCCGGTGACCGGGCGATTCCAAGTGGGTGCGTGACCGCGGCCTTGGCTGCGACCGTGGGCGAGCGCCTGCATCCGGCATCACCGGGGGGCGCGGCGCTCGACATGCGACCAAGGCGCGGACTGGAGGCCTGAAGGTTAGATGGCCCGGACCTCGGCGCGCCGGCGCAGGCTACCCGCGACCGGTGCCGCCAGGCGGGCCAACAGTGGCCCGCAGTTCCGGACGCCGCTTGAGGTGTTGCAGCTGCGAGGGCGTCCCCTCGATCCAGGTCGTCGGGTCGTTCCGCCGGATGCCACGAGTCTCCAGTTCGGTCCACATGACGTCGCGCATGGCGGCGGCCTCGTCCGCCGTGACGACGCCGGGTCGCCGCACGACGCCGTCACGCTCGAACTGGTGAAGCTGCTCGGGGGCGAGGGTCGTGGCGATCGGATCCCGCTCTCGACAGAAGCTGCGATCGTGGCACCACAACCTGCGATGCGCCGGCTCGGTTCAGGCGAGGCGGCGCTCGGCGGTCAGCTCTCGGCGTGTCCCCGGTGTTCACCGTGGCGCTCGGCTCGAACAGCAACACCGTCGCCTCGGCGACCGGCTGGTGCGGGCGACCGCGCGGCACCACGTAGACGTCGCCCGGCCCGAGCGCCACGTCGCCCTCGTCGTCCTGATCCTGGCCGCCCCGAAAGGAAGAGGAAGAACTCATCGGTCTCCGGAGGGCTGTGCCGCGTGAACTCGCCCGACACCTTCACGACGCGCACGTCGTAGTCATTCACGACCGCGATCGTCCTCGGTGACCAGTGGTCAGTGATGTCCGCAACGCCTGATCATGATCCGGGGGGCTGCCATGCGCCACCTATGTCGCCGAGGTCGTCCGCGTGCCGGTGACACCGACCCCGGCGTCAACCGCATCACGCGCTCTTCACCTCGCTGCTAACGCAGCCCCGCTCTGCCGGAGCATGAGTCGACGCCTGCGCCGAGCCGTCGTGCCGCGTCAGGCCCGACGAGTCCGCTCTACGTCAGAGCTTTCGTTCGGACTCACGGCCGTGTCGGCAAGGTTGGCGACACCGGCTGTTGGACGGTGTTGTTTTCGACGACGGGAATGTCAGCGGCGCTCGGGATAACGGCTGTCGTCGACAATGGGTTGTTGGCCGCGAGGCACGACCCCAGAATCATTCGATGCGGAGCCGCCGCGGGCCAACACGTTGCTACCGGTTCCCTGCTCCCGCACGTTGACGCCAGTTATGCCCACGGCCGTGGTGAACGTGACCTGGTTGCCGCGTACATCGGAACGGCCGGCGGCGCCGTTGCGAGCAGCAACCGAGATCATCGTCACCGCGTTGACGTCGGTCGCAGTGACGACGTTGTCGGTGACCGTGGCGTGGAACGCCGGCGATCTGCCGGCATCCGGCGCATCGACGAGGATCGCGCGGGCGGCAGCAGAGCCATAGGTGACCATGTTTTCGTCGATCAGCAGCCGGGCCTGCGAAATCAGGCCCGTCTCGCTGCTGACGAACGCGAGGATCGCGTGATTCGTCGCGCTTACGGGCGACGTGACGGTGTTTCCTCTGATCGTTGCCTCAAGCAAAGAAGCCGCATTGCCCTGGCCGGGAACCTGTCCCACGAAGATCGCCACACCGCCGAAGCCGGTGATCGTGTTGTTCGTGATTGCAGTCCGTAGCTGGGCACCGCCCCCGTTCGTCAACAGAATGCCCTCGTTTCCTTGTGTGCCCCGCGTGACGGTGTTGTCGCTGATGGTGGCATGAATGTTCGACGTCTCCAACGCGGAGATCTGGATTGCTTGTGACTTGTTGTTCGTGAAGCTATTGCCATCGATGTTGATGAACGCCTGCGCGGTCCCTCTGAACTCGATCTGGATGCCATCAGAGCCGCTGGCGATGGTGTTGTCATGGATGCTCGAGTTGCTGACTGTCAGATGCATGGTGCCCGACTGGTCGTAGAACTCGAGATGGTGCTCGATTGAGCCGCTAATGTTGACGCTGTCGATCAACGAATTGCCGACCAGACCGTTCTGGAACGCGGGGCCGACGTGTCCGAACGCGATCGCACCCTCGATCTGTGCGCTGTTGTTGCCAACGGCGCCGCTGATGACACTATCCTCGAGCGAGAACTCGTTCACGGAGAAGCCACGGATCGCGCTGTTCTGGAAATCGTTCAGCTGCATCCCGGACAGGCGGACATCTCGGGCGCTGTTGAGGTAGATGCCGTTCCCGGTCGTGGTCGCGCCGTCAGCGCCGGACTTGTTCTGGATCGTGCCGCCCGAACCCGGGTCCGGGTCGGTACCACCGTCAGGTCCATCAACACCAGTCACGCGTAAACCGCCAAGCGACCCGGTGGTGTCGAGCACGATGCCGGTTCCCTACGCCCTCGCAAAGGCCACCAGCCAACCGATCCTGTGCACCGGCGGCGACTTCGCAGCGAGCGACGTCGACGTCGCCACGTAGGTCTCGCAGGACGCGCCGTCGGCAGCTGGTTCGGTGTGAATGACGACACCGCGCGCGGCGTGGCCTTCCGCGACCGGGGAGCTCTCGCTCTCGAGCACCGGGCCATCGTCGCTCTGCTGGGGGACGTCGTCGACGAGGAGGGCGACGGCTCGTTCCAGTCCGTCATCTCCAACAGAAGCACGGGAAAGCCGGCAGCGGGCGGCTGGCCTCGCACTCCACCGTCCATGCGGCGGCCACCCTGAGCTCCGGCCTCCATGACCTGGCCGCGCGGGCGGTAGGGACGTTCCTCGCCAGGTTCAGGGGGGCGTCCTCGTCGCCGCACGACGTCCACCCCGGCCACGCCTCGCTGGGAGCACCCCCTGCTCCTCGACGACACCGTCAGCGGCCAGCCGGCGCTGATCCTGGACGAGATGTTCTGCGCAGAGCTGCACGACGCCCCCGACGAGGTGCCCGCATCCTGGGGCGCGTGGTCGCCGCCCCGCGCGGCATGGGCGAGCGCTGGCAGACGGACGTCGATCAAATGCGAACGATGCGGGAGAATCTCACCGCGGAAGCCTGAGCACCCACCGGCGCGGGCGTTTCACCAGGCGACCACGCCCTCCAGGCCCGACAGGCGCAGCGCGTAGCCCAGCGCGGGGCGGTGGTCGTAGGAACGGAACATCGCGAGCTTCTCGGCCTCGACCGAGCCCTCGGCGTGGATCGCGAGCACCGCCTGGTAGCCGCCGTACAGCCGCGCGGTGAGGTCGCTGATGAGGTGCAGGACGGGGAGGCGGCGGCTCGCGGGCCAGGCGGCGCCGAGGTACTTCTCGATCACCGGGCGCACCTCGTCGGACTCCCAGTCCTCGCCGCCGGGCGTGGTGACCAGCAGAGCACCCGCGAGGTCCTGGACGTGCTCGAGCGCCGTGTGGAAGTCACGCGCGAATGTCCACTTCGCCAGGTTCGTAGTGAAGACGTGGGGGTGGGCGATGTCGCCCTCCATCTGGGCGCGCTGGGCCGCCAGCTCCACCAACCCGCGCACGGTCTCCGCGTAGCCCGCCAGCCAGGTGAGCTTGTCGCGGACGTGGCCCGCCCGTGACGTGCCGTTGGCCTCGGCGACCGCGATCCCCGCGCCGACCAACGCGTCGAGCAGCGGCAGCTTGTAGCTGACGGCGGTGAAGCGGTGGTACTCGACGAAGGTCAGCGCGGCCTGGCCGGCGAGGTCGGGACGGTCGACGAAGAACACCTGGTCCCAGGGGACGAGCACGTCGTCGAAGACGGTGAGCGTCTCGACCATCTTGTGCGTCGCGGAGATCGGGTGGGTCCACGGGTGCTGTCCGCCGTCGAGGAAGTCCGACGTGTAGAGCGTGAGGCCGGGCGTGTCCACCGGGAGGTGGAAGGCCAGCGACCAGTTCTCGTCGCCGGCTTGCATGCTGCGGCTGGGCAGGACGATGAGGTGGTCGACGTAGGGCGAGCAGCTCGTGTGGGCCTTCGCCCCGCGCACGACGATCCCATCGTCCGTGCGGTCCACGACGTGCACGTAGCGGTCGGGGTCGTCCTGTTCCGAGGGGCGTTTGGAGCGGTCGCCCTTGACGTCGGTTTGGGCGACGGCGACGGCGAGGTCCTGCTCGCGGCACTGGCGGTGGAAGGCCATCAGGCGCTCGTAGCCCGCGTGCTCACCGGCGCGTTGCAGCACCCGCATCAACGCGAAGAGCGCGTCGCTGCCGATCTCCTTGATGAGCAGCACGAGGGTCGCACCCTCGGCGGTCGCGAGCTCGATCAGCCGCGACCGGTCGCGGAGGTCCTCGGCGGTGCGCGGGATGCGGTAGTAGGCGGAGAACTCCTCGCCACCCTCCTCCGCGACAGCCAGTGCGCGGTGCTGCGGCTCCTCCGCGATGGCGAAGTCGATCGCCGCGTGCAGCGCCGCGGTCCGCAGCTCCGGGTGGTCCAACACGTTGCCCACCGGCCTGCCCCGGTAGTACACCCGCCGCCCGTCCTTCAGGCCGCCGAGGAACTCCTCTGGCGTGCGCAGGCCCATGGGATCGCCCTTCGGTGGTCGCCGCGTTTCGCCGACAGTGTTGCGGACACAGCGTCCCACGCCCCTGCACCAGCGCAGAGGGGGGGCGCGCACGTAGCAGGCGGCCCCGCCGTGGAACCCGACTGGATCCGCGCTCACGGGATCGGCGCGTCCGCCGAGCTCGTGGGCCACCACCGGGGATGTGTGCGCCGTGCTCCTCGAGACGTGTCCGTCGCCGTCGGCGCGGATGCCGCTGGAACCGATCCGTGATCCACGCGGGCTTCAGCACCGCACCGTTCGCCGTCAGCGACATCCTCATGCGGATGGAGGCGCCGACCCCAACGCAGCCGCCGCAGCTCCACCTGAGGTGACCGATGTGTGGCTGATGAGCACGTGAGGGACCGGCACCGGTTTTCGCTGGAACCCGGAGCGCGGCTGATCGGCCTTCGAGAAGCTCGCGGGGTAAGCCAGCCAGCTGCCGGATCGAGGTCGACTGTGCGCGCACCTGCGTGTCAACCCGCACCATCGTCACTGGCTGCTGTGACCAGCCGCTCCACAGACTGGCCGGTGATCGCCGACACCATCTCGTAGTCGCGATCAATGTGGAGCACCGTGAGTCCCTCCAGCTCGGCGCTGGCAGCCAACAGCAGGTCCGATGGCCCTGGCCCCCGGTGATGGCCGGCGTCGGCGAGCTGCAGTTGGACCTCCAACGCCCGCAACTCGGCGCGTGGCGGTGCGAGCAGGTGCGGCATCAGCGACAGCGGAGGCTCCCGCAGCGCCGACCGCAGATCCTTTCCTGACCGCGCCGACCATCCCGTCTCGAGCAAGGTGACGGTCGCGACGTGGAGGAGTCCGCGGTTGAGACGGTCAAGCCAGGGCGTGGGGTCCGCTGCCTTGCCGAGCCGCACCAGTGCCGAGCGATCGACCACCCACCCCTTCACCGCCGCCATGCCGCGTCCATGGCTGCGTCGTCGGCAAGCGTCGCGAAGCGATCGGCGAAGCGCTGCAGGTCAGCCAGTGTGGCCGGGCGCGAGTCCTCACGCGCCGCGTGCTCCAGAGCCTCCACGGCCAGGGTGTTGCGGCTCACTCCCCGCTCGCGCGCGCGCCGATCCAGCGCGGCGATCACCGTTTCGGGAACGTCGCGGACGTGGATGTTGGCCATCTCGCCTCCCATCAAACCCCGCGCGATACCAGATGATATCATCACGAACACACCGGCTTGGGGTGGCGTCGGGGCTGCGTGGTCACATCCTGAGACAAGGCGTCGTGAGATACCTGGCCTAGGCGAACCTCAGGCCCGCCCGGTGACGGTAGTGGCCGCGCGCCAGTGGTCCGTCGAGATTTGCGACTCAGGGCCCCGGCGGCAGCCCTTCGTAACTACGACGAGCTGACCGCCCACGAGCAGGCGGTCGTGCGCGCCGAGTGGGCCGAGCGCATCGACGCGCGCATCGAGTCGCTCAACCTCGAGCAGGAGTTCGTCCAGCAGGGACGTTCCTACGTCGAACTCGACGACGACGGCCGGGTCGCGCAACGACACCCCTCCTCCCAGGCCGCATCTCGCACCATCTGAGGAGTGTCCGATCCGGTCCTCCACGTCGTCGCCGGCCCCAACGGGGCAGGCAAGACCACGTTCTACGCCGAGATCCTCGGCCCTGTGACCCACCTGGACTTCGTCAACGCCGACGCCATCGCTGCCGAGCGCTGGCCCGAGGCGCCCCACCAGCATGCCTACGAGGCCGCCGACCTCGCGGCCTCGGAGCGGAGCCGACGGATCAAGGCGCGCGAGTCCTTCGCCACCCAGACGCAGTTCTCCCACGCCTCCAAGGTCACGCTCGTCCGAGAGGCCGAGCAGGCGGGCTACGTGATCGTCGTGCATGTCGTGCTCATCCCTGAGGACCTGGCCGTTGCGCGCGTGGCAAGCCGGGTTGGGCACGGCGGCCACGACGTCCCCGAGGACAAGGTGCGCGCCCGGTTCCACCGCCTCTGGGGCCACCCTGCATGCCGCGATCGAGGTGGTCGACGCAGCCCGCGTCTACGACAACAGCAGGGCAAGCCGACCGTTCAGGCGCATCGCCTCCTACCGCCATGGGTTTCTCATCGGCGACCCCTCATGGCCCGCCTGGACCCCTGAGGAACTGCGCACCGCGGGGCGGTGACGATCTCGACGTGAGGTGACCCAGCTGCGTGTCGCAGGCGAGGACGTGCTTCTCATTTGCTCCCCAAGGCGTCTGGATCAGCAGGCACAGGAAGGCACCGGCTTCCACGGGCCGGATCAGTGGGGCGGTTCGCGGACCGCGCGCAGTTCTTCGTCGGCGAGCCGCATTGCCTCGTCCTCGCCGAGAGGGTCGGCCGACCCGATGTCCCGTCGGCGGAACTCGGCCAGCAGCTCGCGCAGGTCGCTGCCCACCACGAAGCGCTGCACTGCCTCTTCGACAACGTTCGCCACGTCGACGCCGCGACGCTGCGCCTCACGTCGGGCGGCGGCCATGGCTTCGTCGCGGAGCTCGACGGCGGACACGGCCCGACGGTACCGCCAGGGTCTGGCTTGCTACCCATTTGCTACCCAAAGGTCTGGCATCAGCAGGCACAGGGCGATGCCCCGCTGGCACAGCCGCCGCGAAAACGCTCTTGTCAGCGGCACAATGCGCTCGCAGGCCTGCGAGACGAGAGGCGGACCTAGGGTGCGCTGCGCCAGGAGATCGGCGAGCCCGTAGCGTCTTCTTCGGTGAGTTGGAGGTACTCGGGATCATTCGCGTCGAATACGTGCAACGGGGATCCAAGGTTACCTTCGCCCGCGAACTCGCCAAGGAAGGCAAGACGATCTCCGTCGGGCGACCAGTCGAGCCATCCGATGCGTGCCTCGAGTGGATTGCCACTCACCTGCTGGATGTCCGCGCCGTCAGGGTTAATGGTGAACACGCCTCCACCTTCGCGATCGCTGAAGAATACGACGCGCGACCCATCCGGCGACCAGCGCGGTGACGAAACTGCTCCGGGCTCGTCCGTGAGTCTCGTGCTGTCCGAGCCGTCGGCATTCATCACGTAAACGTCCGACCCCCCGTCGCTGCTGAACTCGACAAAAACGATCTGACTGCCGTCGGGTGACCAATCGACGCAGCATGCGGCTGCCCCGGTGGGCTCATAGAGCAGCGTTGCTTCTGATCCCTCACGGTCGATGACATAAACGGATGCCCCATCCCCGCGAAACAGATTGAAGGCGAGCCGTGCGCCGTCTGGCGACCAGGACGGTCCGTAGGCGTCTCCACTCAGACTCGTTTCGATCGTTTCGCTTTCACCGCTGGTGCCATCGATGACGTACAGATTGCTCATGCCCTCAATCGCGTGAGCGAGCTCTCGACCGTCGGGCGACCAAGACGGGCCAGACTCGATAGCGCTTGGGTCGATCGACACCCTACGCTCGTTGGACCCGTCGGGCGCGATGACGAAAACGTCATAGCCTCTGATGAACGCAATCGCTTCGCCGACAATCGGTTCGGGCCCCGGTGTCAAAGTGGGCGCGCTTGTAGCCGTGGGACGAGCGGTGGGACTCTCAGTGACGGCCGGTGTCGGAGTCGGCTGCGTGGGATCAACGGTCGGAGTCGGCTGCGTGGCCGAGGGATTGCCCGAACACGCCACGAGGATTAGACCGATCATGACGAGCCGCATTGGCACCCTCATCGGCGCGATCCTAGCCCCTTAGGTAGCGGTCAACGACTCGACGAATCTTTTGCGGAAACCGGCGTCCCACGCGCGTGCCGATCGTCGGGATGAAGATCCTCATGGCTGACCTCCGTCGACGGCGATCACCGCACCGGTCGTGGAGCTCGCCGGTCACTGGCCAGGTGCAGCGCCATGCCCACGTGCTCCGCCGGATCGCCAACGCGGCGGTGACGCCAGGTTTCCGACGAAGCGGTCCCGGACCGCCGGCGCCGAGGCGACGGTCAGGTCGGTCGCGAAGAGCCCCGGGCGTGATCGCCTTCACCCGCAACGTCGGGCCGACCGCCTGTGCCATCGCCACCGTCAGGGCGTAGAAGTCCTTGGCTTGTCGCGTGTGTCCGCCGGCCTGGGATCGTCTACCGGGGTGGTACGGCCCCGCCGGCCCGGCACTCCTGGCACAGCGCGGTACGCGCTGACATTGCCGCCGAGGAAACCTGCTGGTCAGCGGCACGATCCGGCAGCGGCTGACACGGCGCGGCACCGGCCCTTCTCGGGCTTAGGTTCCGGTCCCTCGAAGTCCCGGCACGCCAAGGCCGGCGACCTGTGCGACGCGTCGTCGTCGTTGCACCTGGTGAGCCACAACGCAGTCGTTGACACCGTCACGACGTCCCGGGGCGAGGGCCAGGCCCTTCCTGTGAGAGTGCTCGGCTAACGATCGACCAGCGCTAGCGACCTGATGCCCTCGAAGGGCTCGAAGCCCGTCGGTCCCGAGGGCACGCAACAACTGAGGTCCGTGCGGCAGGCGTGCGGCGGCGGCGTCGCGTCCAGCTCGGCACGAACAGCGTCGAGCTGCGCCGAGAAGGCGGCAAGCTCCTCGATACGGGCAGCGATCTCGGCCTTCTTGTCGTCGATCAGGCGAGCGACCTCGGCGTGCGCAGGGCGGCAGTTCGTGCCACCCCAGAGGGGGAGGAGTTCGGCGATCTGGTCGCAGTTCAGACCCAGCTTGCGCGCCCGGGTGATGAACAGGAGCCGGGTGGCCGAGTCAGCGTCGTACTCCCGATAGCCCGAACCCGTCCGTCCGGGCTCGACCATCAGACCGATCCGCTCGTAGTAGCGCACGGTCGAGACCGGCACTCCTACCTGCCCGGCGAGCTGCGAGATGCGCACCCCCCCACGATAAACCTTGCACCCGGGTGCAGGGTCAAGGCTCTTGACCTTGCACCCGAGTGCAGGGCCCACAGTCACTCCGACGGACCGGGACGCGGTCCCGACCGAGGAGGGCCTCATGCGAGAGATCACCAAGACCGTTCCCGTCGGCGACATCGAGATCGCCTGCACCATCGTCGGCGAAGGCACACCGCTGCTCGTGCTGCACGGCGCGATCGGCCTGGGCAGCACCTACATGCGAGCCCTGGACCCGTGGGGCGACGAGCTCGAGCTCATCCACTACGACCAGCGCGGCAGCGGGCACACCGCCGCTCGGCGATCCGCAGAAGGTGTCGTTCGCCGGCGGCCTCGAGGACCTGGAGGGCCTGCGTCAGGCGCTGGGCCTCGAGCGGGTCCAGGTGCTCGGCCACTCGGCGGGCGCCTACCTCGCCGCGCTGTACGCCGCCCAGCACCCCGACACGACGGCCGCTGCGGTACTGCTCAACCCCGGCCCACCACTCGCGCCCCCGCTCATGCAGCGCTTCGGAGCCACGATGGCGAGCCGACGAACGCCGGACGACGATGCCGCGCGTCGCGCCATCGAGGAGTCCGCCGAGTTCAAGGCGCAGCAGCCGGCGGCGCTCGAGCAGCACCAGCTCAACACCTTCATCCCGTTCTTCCGCGATCGCGCGATCGTCGATCGGGTCAGCCTCGGCTTCACCGACGTCACGGCTGCCAACGTGCAGAAGGGACCCGAGCGCATGATGGGCAGCCTCGGCGCCCTCGACCCCATGCGGCAGTTCGCCGGCATCCAGTGCCCCACCCTCGTCGTGCACTCCGAGAGCGACCCGATCCCGGTCGAGTGGAGCCGCATGCTGGCCGGCGCGATTCCCGGAGCCGACTTCGCGCTCATCGACGGCGGCAGTCACTTCCCGATGGTCGAAGATGCAGCCGCCCTGCGCAGCGCGGTCGTGCCCTGGCTTCTCCGGCACTGAGCCAGAAAACACCCGCGGCGACTTGTCGGCCACCGAGCATCTGGGGAGGGACATCGTGCGCACCCTGAAGGAGCTCGAGGCGGTCCTCCTCAGGCTTCCGGAGACGGTCGTCGAGCGCCCGTTCGGGCCCGAGACCCTCGTCTACAAGGTGGCGGGGAAGATGTTCGCGATCACCGCCGCGGATCCCGGGGACGAGCCGGTCCGGGTGACGTTGAAGTGCGACCCCGATTGGGCGGTCGCGCTGCGCGAAAAGTACGCGGCCGTGGCGCCCGGCTACCACACGAACAAGCGCCACTGGAACACGGTGACGCTCGACGGCTCGATCCCGCCCGACGAGCTGGTCGACCTGGCCGAGCACTCCTACGCCCGCGTGCTCGACGGCCTGGCGCGACGCGACCGCGAGCGCCTCCAGCGCGCCTGGGACGAGAACCAGGAGTGAAACCCCTCGACCCACCAAGCGCCTAGATCAGCGGGGTCTGCAGCGTCGGGCCTCCGAAGAAGCAGTAGTCGCACAGCACGCGACGGAAGCGGGGCAGCTCGCTCTTCGGGAAGGGGAGCTCCGCGAGGTACTCGGGCTCGGCGAGGTCGGAGTACTGGCCGGCGAACAGGCAGCGGCCCGGCAGGTCGGTGCGGTGGATGCGGGAACGCCTGGAGAGCAGCGGCTCTCCCAGGAACGTGAGCGAGTCGTCCTCCTCGACGCGGACGCGCGGGACGGGCACCTTGTGGCGCCACCGCACGTACGGGAACGCCGCATCGAGGGTGTCCTCGCGCAGCCGCACCGAGCCGTTGTAGAGCTCGTCGGCACGCGCACCCCGCGCCCGGTAGACCCGGCACGACAGCCTGAGGTCCGAGGCCGCCAGCTGCCCTGGCAGGTCCAGCCGTACGTTGTAGCGGGTGGTTGGTCCGTCGACCTGGTCGGCCACCGTCCCGTCATCGTCCCGCCGCAACGTCCAGCGCACGGCGACCCGCGGGTCGTCGGCGAGCACATCCGGGGGCAGGCGCACGCTGTAGGCGATCTCGGCCCTGGTGCCGGCGTCCTTGCGATACACCCGGCTGGCGCCCGTGAGCGACGGCTCGCGCAGCCGCGGCGTCAGCGTGAGCGCCGAGAAGACGCCTTCGCGGCGCACGCGGTAGGCCTCGATGCGCAGGTCGATCGGGGGCTTGCGGGTGCCCGGCAGCGTGAACTGCTGGTTGCGGCGTGGTCCGGCCGTGCTGCGCTCGCCGAGCTGCCGCTCCAGGCTGCCTCGTAAGGCGTCGAGGAGGCGGTCGACCCCGAGAGCCAGCGCGCCGAGCGTCACGATCCCGCCGAGGATCTGCACGAACTGCAGCCAGCCGGCGAGGTCGACGTCGACCCGCGCGTTCTCCTGCTGGAAGACCAGCACCTCCTCCCACGGGAAGATGCTCGTCGTGAGGCGCGGCACGACGTCGAACGAGAACGTCGCGGTGCCTTCCGAGGTGCTCCCGCGTCCCGAGACGTGCAGCGCGCCGTCGCGCGCCCGGAGCGCGAGCGACTCCAGCGTCGCGCCTTGGGACTCGATCTCGCGGCGTGCGGCGCCGAGCGCCTCCAGGAACACGATCGGGAGCTGGCGCGGGTTGATCCAGTAGCCGACGTCGTAGCCGCGGCGGAAGTCGCGCAGGCGCGTCGCGTCCCCTTCGGTGCTCTCGGCCTCCTCGGGGTAGACGGGAGTCGGCAGCACCCCGAGGAGCGGGTCGACCACCGTCTCCGACACCCAGCCCACGTCGACGCCGACCAGCAGCACGCCGTCGAGCACCCGGGGCGTGGCGGTCTTCTGGGGGGCCAGCGTGACGAGCGATCCCAGGAACTCGAGGCTCAGGGGAGCCGACGGCTGGCTGGCCAGCTGGTCGCGGAGCGCGACCTCCAGGCCGAGGCGGAAGAGCGCCCCGTCGAGGAACGCCTGGACCGGAGCGGGGAACGGCGGCCCGTCGGTCACCTCCACGACGGGGTCGCCGTCAAGCGTCGCGGCGGCGCCGTCGATGCCGAACGACATCCGCCCACGAGCGTCGAAGGACAGGGCCGGCGGCACGGACACGGTCGCGGTGAGCTCGACGTTGCGACCTTCCGAGCCGAGGCCGGAGCCGGTGACGAAGAGCCAGCCCCAGGCACGCAGCTGCAGCAGGTAGCGATCGCCCGCAGAGGCCCTGAACCGGATGGTCGGCAGACCGACCGAGAGGTCCGCGATCAGCTGCCCGCTGCCGCCGTCCGGCGTCAGGATCGGACTGTTCGCGTTCAGCGTGTGCGGGATCTTGTTGCCGACGTAGAGCACGCGCAGGAGCCCCTGCATCGCGGCCTCGGCGACGGCGATCACCGCGGCGAAGCCCGCGTGCGGTGCCTCGGACATCGCAGACCCCCTGATCGCAGGGCGGCTTGACCGGAGGGCTGTTCTCATCCGGCGCATTTGCCGGGGGAGTGGAATCGACGCCGCTGCCGTGCACTACCCGACATGCTCGTCAGGACCGCCCGGTGGCGTGGCTTCTTCGTCCTCTGAACCGGGTTCTACCCGAGACCCGAACCTGCCGGTCAAGCCAGCCCGCAGCCTAGCGCGCGGGGTCCGGCGGGGGGACGGGCGGCGGGGCCGTGTAGGGCACTCCGGCGGTGCGGCTGCGGCTGAGCGCAGCGGACACGCCGCTGTGGGTGTTCATGCTGCCCTCGTCGTCGTGCTCGAACGCGTAGAAACGGTCCTTCGCGACCACGTGGAAGGTGCGCTCGAGCCACGCCGAGCCGCCGGCGCCCAGGAACACGAACTCCCAGCCCTGCTCCTGCTTGGCCTGGATCAGGTCGTTGATCGCGGCCTGGGTCCAGCGCTTGGAGCTGTTCTCCTCGCCGTCGGTCAGGATCGTGCAGACCACCCGGCCCTGGCGCTCGCCGAACCAGGGGTGGCGCTGCAGCCAGACGTCGGTGCCCTCGATGGTGACGCCGACGGCGTCGAACAGCGCGGTGTTGCCGCCGGTGGTGTAGGGGTTGTCGCGGCTGCCCAGGTCGGGCACGTCGCGGAGCCCCCAGGCCACGAGGCGCGCGTCGAAGCTGGTGTCGAACAGCGTGAGCGACAGCCACGCGTCGGAGGGCACCGCCTGCTGCTCGTGCAGGAACGTGTTGAACCCGTCGATGGTGCCGCGCCACGCCACCCCCATCGAGCCGGACTTGTCCAGCACGACGTTGATGAAGAACGGCCGCTCTTGCGCGCCGGTCATGCCTCCTGCTCTCCTCCCAGCCGGTCGATCACCTGGCGGTGGTGGTCGGTGACGACGGCGGCCCTGCGCCGGAACACCTTCGACCCGCGGTAGTACTCCCAAGCCTCCTCCACCAGGCTGGCCATGCTGACCCGCAGCAACCCGGCCGCGACCTCCAGCGCCTCGTAGGAGTCCTTGTGCAGCCGCACGGTGAGCGCGCGACTGTCGGCGTTCGAGGTGGTCCTGTACTGCCTGCTCATGTGGTGAAGTGAACCACATCACCACAGGCGGCGTCGAGTCGTAGTAGGTTTGACCGCGAACTGACGGGACGTTGGAGGTGGACGGGATGGGGCCAGGCGCGTCGTTGCGCGGGTCGCGGCTGCGGGTGCTGGTCGCCGGCGCCGGCATCGGTGGCCTCACTGCGGCACTGGCGCTCCGGGAAGCGGGCCACGAGGTCGTGGTGTTCGACCGCCAGCCCACCGCGAGCCGGCTCGCCGTGGGCGGCGGCATGCACCTGTGGCCCAACGGCATGCGCGGGCTGCGCGCGGTCGGGCTGGCCGAGCGTGTGCGTGCGCTGGGCGGCGACGCCGCGGTGGTCCGCAGGTCGGAGTTCTGGTCGTGGCGGCCGCGCCGTCTGGGCGGCTTCGACGTCTCCGAGATCGAGCGCCGCCTGGGCGAGCCGACGGTCGGTGTGAGCCGGGCCGAGCTGCACCCGTTGCTGCTGGACGCCCTGCCTGCCGACGCACTGCGGCTCGGGCGCGCGGTGACCGGGTTCTCACAGGACGACCGTGGCGTGGTCGCGCACCTGGAGGACGGCGAGGAGCCCGGGGACGTGCTGGTCGGCGCGGACGGCCTGCGCTCCGTGGTGCGCGACCAGCTCTTGGGCGCGAAGCCGCCGCGCTTCGCGGGCTACGCCAGCTGGCAGGCGTTCACCGACGACGTCGAAGGCGCTCCGCCCGGGACGCTGCGCGTGATGTTCGGGCCGGGGACTCGCTTCCTGCACTATCCGGTCGGCGCCGGCCGCCTCTACTGGGAGGCCATCGCGGTGACCGAGCCCGGGCTCGACGACCCCGCCGGCCAGCGGCGGGACGGCCTGCTCGACCGCTTCCGCGGCTGGCCGGGGTTCGTGCGCACGGTGCTGTCCTCCACGCCCGAGGAAGCGATCGTTCGTGCGGACATCTACGACCGCCCGCCGGTCAAGCGCTGGGGCGAGGGACGTGTGACGCTGCTCGGGGACGCGGCGCACCCGATGACGAACGCGGTCGCGCAGGGGGCGAACATGGCGATCGAGGACGCGATCGTGCTGAGACGCGCTCTCGACACCGACCACGGCGCCGCCAACGCCTTGCGCGCGTACGAGCGCGAGCGCCTGCCTCGCACGACCAGCATGGTGCGCTTGGCGACGATGCTCGCGTCCCTTGCGCGCTGGCGACACCCGCTGGCGGTACGCGCACGCGAGGCGGTCCTCGGCGGCGTCGCGTTTTCGGCAATAGGATTTCGCCAACAACTGCGGGACCTCGACTTCGAGGTCTGACCAAGGTCCAGCCAGCAGGACGCACCCGCTGACGGGACTGGACCTTGGCCCATCACTTCCGGCTTGGCCGGGAGGAGGCTTCACGGTGTCACATGACCCGCACGTCCTGATCGTGGGCGGCAACAACGCGGGGCTCGCGCTCGCGTTGGGCCTGCAGCGCGTGGGCATCCGCTCGACCGTCTTCGAGCGGATGGATCGCCACCCACCCGTCGAGGGTGGCCTGCACATCGCCGCCAACGGCGTCCGCGCGCTGACCCGGCTGCGAGTGGTGCAGGCCGTCCGGCAGGACTCTGCGGCCGTGGAGCGCAGCCAGTTCCGCTGGAAGGACGGCACGGTCTTGGTGGATGTGCCGACCGGGGAGTACTCCAGGGCTGCGTCCATCACCACGCTGTTCATCCGGCGCCGCAACCTGACGCGCGCCCTGGCCGCACCGCTGGAACCGGGCGTGGTGCAGTTCGGCAAGGCTGTCGTCGGCCTGGAACAGGACGACAAGGGCGTCACGATCCGCTTCGCGGACGGCACGGACGCCAGGGGCGACGTGGTGGTCGGGGCCGACGGGATCCGCTCGACCATGCGCAAGCAGATCCTGGGCAACGTGCCGGTCCGCTACGCCGGCTACGCGGACTATGGGTGCGTCGTCGAGTTCGAGCACCCGCGCTTCCCGCTCGGGTCGTTCTCCACCTGGTTCGGAGATGGGCTGCGCTTCGGCGCCGCGCACATCGGCAACGGCGAGATCTACTGGGCCGCCTCGATCCCACGCGAGCCGGGGAGCTCGTCTCCTCCGACCGTCGACGAGCTCACGTCATGGTTCGGATCCTGGGAGGACCCCATCCCGCAGCTGGTCGCGACCGCGACCCCCGAGCGACTGTTCGGCGCCGACATCGGCGACATCGCACCGATGGACCGCTGGGGCCACGGCAGGGCGGTGCTCATGGGGGACGCGGCGCACGCGACCACCCCATCGACCGGCCGCGGCGCCAGCGAGTCGCTCCACGACGGCGTGACGCTCGCCAACGCCCTGGCGCGCGTCCGCGACTACGACGACCACGCGCGGGTTGCCGGCGCGCTGCAGGAGTGGGCGGAGAGCCGCAAGCCGCAGACCCGCTTCGTGACGCGCTTGTCGCGCCACATCGGTTGGGTGGGCAAGCAGCGCAGCGAGCGGGTCGTGAAGACCTACCTCAAGGCCACGGCCTTCTCGGTGCGTCAGCAGTTCCAGCGCGACCTCGCGATCGACGTCGAGGAGCTTGCTGCCCGATCGCCGGCCTGGACCAAGCCGGCATCCGCCCAGATCATGGATGACCCCCTCGTCGACGTCGTGCTCAAGCTCCACGAGGAGTTCTTCACCGGCGGCCGCTTCGAGGCGGTCGCGCACGTGTTCGACCCCGAGTTCCGCTACTACCACCACGCGGCGCCGCAGGGCCCGATGGGCGTCGATCAGGCCCGGGCGACGTTCGCCAACCTGCGCGCCGCCTTCCCCGACCTGCGCGTGCAGCCCGAGGTCAGCGCCCGCACCGGGGACACCGTCCTGACCTTGAGCGTCGTCTCGGGGACCCACGTCAACGCGTTCTCGGGCATCCCGCCGACGGGGCGCGAGTTCAGCCAGCACCTGGTGTTCGCGATGCGGTTCCAAGACGACAAGCTCATCGAGACGCGGGTCATCCTCGACGCGTTCGCGGTCGTCGAGCAGCTCGCGGCCCTCAAGGCGCCGACGACCTTCCCGAAGCCCGTCGGTGTCCTGCTGGGCACCATGGGCCGCCGCAACCCCAACCGCCTGCCCCAGGAGTAACCGTCAGGTCACAGGCCTGACGCCACCCGGTCAGCCGGCGCCGTCACGACGGCGCCGGAGGCCGGGGACAACAGCGCCACGAGCAGGTCGTGGCAGCGGTCGCGGAAGGCCGCGTGCGCGGCCTCCCAGTCGTCGCGCTGCAGCCATTGCAGGAACGTGCCGTCGATGACGGTGCGCATCGTGCGGGCGGCCTCGTCGACGTCCTCGACGGCGTAGGTGCCGCGGGCGACGCCGGAGCGGATGACCTCGGCGTACACGGACTCGACGATCTCACGGGTCAGGGCCGGGAGCGCGGCGAAGTCGTCGGGTTCGCGGGCGGCACGCTCGATGAGGTCGAGGTAGACCAGCTGGAACTCCCGGTTCGCGGCCGGGGAGACGAAGATCGCGGCGAGGAGGTGGGCGAGCTCGTCGGCGTCGTCGATGGCGCGGGCGTGCTCGACGGCTTCGCGGATGCGGCCCGCCGTGCGCAGCAGCGCCCACTGCATCGCGCGCTGCAGCACCTGGCTCTTGGTCTTGAAGTGGTAGAGCACGAGGCCCTTGCTGGTGCCGGCCTCGTCGGCGATGTCCTGCAGGTTCAGCCGATGGCTGCCCACGCGCGCCATGACGCGGTAGGCCGCCGCCAGGAGCTCGATCTCGCGGTGCGACAGCCCCTGCAGCTCGGCGGAGGCCCGTTCAGCGGTGGAGGCGGACATACTCATACGCGACCGGCTGGCCGTTGATGCCGGTGGCGGGCGGGGCGATCCAGGCGGCCATCTTCCCGGGCTCGACGACCGCCTGCATGAGGCCGGCCACGTAGGCCTTGTCCTCCGCGGACGGCAGCCACGCGTCCGCCCGCGCGGCGAAGTCCTCCGCGGTGATCAGGTGGCCGTCCGGGTCCGCCTGCAGGTCGGAGAAGTTGCCGACGTGGCGGTTGAACGCGCGGTGGGGAAGGCGCATGGGCTGGTCGAGGCCGGCGCGCTCGATGACGCGGTTCCACTTCTTGACCCCGCGCTCGCAGTCGGTGATGTAGTCGTCCTGCAGCGTCGTGTTGAGCGCCTGCAGCGCGGGCTCCTCGACGATCCGCAGGCCACCGTCCTCGGTCAGCACTGGGTAGGTGGCCCCGGTGAGCACGTGGTCGTCGTCGCGGTCGGTCTCGTGGAACCGGCCCTTGAGCCCGGCGGAGAAGTACGTGGCGGCGTTCGAGGACAGCTCGGACCCGAACAGGTCCAGCGACACCGTGTAGTGGAAGTTCAGGTAGCGCTGCAGGGTCGGGAGGTCGATGGCGCCCTCGGCCCGCACCTTCTCGGGGTCGTCGGAGCCGATCTCGCGGATCACCTCGCAGGTGCGCTGCACGACCCGCTCCACCCCGGTCGTGCCGATGAACATGTGGTGCGCCTCCTCGCGCAGCATGAAGTTGCAGGTGCGCGAGAGCGGGTCGAACGCCGACTCCGCCAGCGAGGCCAGCTGGTACTTGCCGTCGCGGTCGGTGAAGTAGGTGAACATGAAGAACGCGAGCCAGTCGGGCGTCGGCTCGTTGAACGC
The DNA here is from genome assembly GCA_963829805.1 of Euzebyaceae bacterium. Taxonomy (GTDB): domain Bacteria; phylum Actinomycetota; class Nitriliruptoria; order Euzebyales; family Egibacteraceae; genus CAWHJR01. The sequence goes on along the minus strand of CAWHJR010000002.1, from coordinate 2,232,028 downwards.
GCCGAGGATGCGGGGCCTGTCGGCGTCGCCCGAGGTGCGCTCCAGCAGCGCCTGCGCCTCGTCGCGTCCGTCGCGCCCGAAGTAGCGGTCCAGCAGGTAGACCATCGCCCAGAGGTGGCGGCCCTCCTCGACGTTCACCTGCAGGAGGCCGCGCAGGTCGTAGAGCGAGGGCGCGGTGGCGCCGAGGTGGCGCTGCTGCTCCACCGAGGCCGGCTCGGTGTCGCCCTGGACGACGATCAGGCGCCGGAGCGGGTTGCGGAACTCGCCGGGGACGTCCTGCCACACCGGCTGGCCCTTGAACTCGCCGTGGGAGATGCGCCGGTCGGGCGTCGGGTCGGTGAGGAAGATCCCCCAGCGGTAGTCCTCGAGCTTGGTGTGTCCCCACGCGGACTGGCGGTGGATGTTGGTGTTGATCGCCGTGCGCAGGTAGACGTCGGCGGCCTCGAAACCCTGCGGGCCGAGGTCGTGCCACCACGTCTCGAACTGCGGCATCCACTGCTCGAGCGCGCGGGTGAGCTTGCGGTCGTCGGCGAGGTCGACGTTGTTGGGGATGCGGTGGGTGTAGTCGATCGTGGTCATCAGACCCTCCTGCGGTCGAACTCGGCGCGGCGTCCGGTCCCGTAGCGGCGCAGCGCCCCCTCCTCGCCGGCCGCGTTCGGGCGTTGGAAGATCCAGTTCTGCCAGGCGGTGAGGCGCCCGAAGATCTTGGTCTCGAGGGTCTCGGGCCCCGGGAAGCGCAGGTTGGCCTCCATGCCGGTGAGCGCGTCCGGGGACAGGCTGGCCCGCTCCTCGATCGCCAGCCGCGTCTCGTCCTCCCAGTCGATGTCGTCGAACGTGAACGTCACCAGGCCGAGGTCGAGCGCCGCCTGGGCGTCGAGCGGCCGGCCGATCGCGTCGCGGGCCGCCTGCAGCGCCTCCGGGTCGGCGAGGAACCGCGTCGCCAGCCGGGTCAGCCCGTTCGGCATGAGGTACGGCCCGTCGTTCATCGCTGAGAGCTGCAGCGTCGCCGGCTCGGCGTCCGGGGCATCCTCGAACGTGCCGTCCAGCTTGTAGCTGCGGTCGGCCGCGAGCACCAGCTCCGCGAGCGTCCCCGCGAAGCAGCTCCCCGGCTCGACGAACGCCAGCAGGCTTCGCGACGTGACGTCGAGGCGCTTGAGCGTGCGCTGCCAGTACAGCGTGACCTCGCGGACCAGCCAGTCCTTGGCGTGCTCGGCCAGGACCGCGTCGACCGCGAGGACCGCGGCCGGATCGCCCTGTGTGCGGAACGTCCACGTGCCGAGCTCCAGCGCGTTGGTCCGCAGGTGCAGGATCGCGTCGTCCAGCGCGCGGCACAGCGCGAGCGGCCACCACGCGGCGCCGGCCGCGGCGATGTCGGCCGGGTCGGTCGGCTGCGGATCGGTCGGTGCGTGCAGCGTGAAGGCGGCGACCCCCTGCTCGCCGTCGAGCGCGATCTCGAGGTACGGGTAGGTGATGCGGTCATCGCTGATCGAGCGGTCCAGCGGCGGCAGCGCGACCCCCGACCCACCGGCCGGGCGATCGGACGTCGCGGCACGCTCCTGCGCGACTGCACGGGCGCGGGCCAGCAGCTCGCTGGCGGGGACGACCTCGTCGACGAGGCGCCATGCGACCGCGCGGCGGCCCTTGATCCCCTCGGCGACCGTGCTCACGACGTCGGCGTGGTCGCGGCGCACCCCGCGCTTGTCGACCAGTCGGGTGAGGCCACCGGTGCCCGGCAGCACGCCGAGCAGGGGCACCTCGGGCAGCGCGACGGCGGTGCTGCCGTCGTCGACGAGCAGCAGCACGTCGCACGCCAGTGCGAGCTCGTAGCCGCCGCCCGCACAGGTGCCGTTGATCGCTGCGACCCACGTCTGGCCCGAGTGCGCCGTCGCTTCCTCGATGCCGTTGCGCGTCTCGTTGGTGAACTTGCAGAAGTTCACCTTCCAGGGATGGCTGGACGACGCCAGCATCTTGATGTTGGCACCGGCGCAGAACACGCGGTCCTTGCCGCCGGTGACGATCACCGCCCGGACTTCGGGGTGCTCGAACCGCAGCCGCTGCACGGCGTCGGCGAGCTCGATGTCCACGCCGAGGTCGTAGCTGTTGAGCTTGAGCGCGTAGCCCTCCACCAGCCCGCCGGCCTCGTCGACGTCGAGCACCAGCGTCGCGAGCGGGGGCTCGATCTCCAGGCGCCAGTGCCGGTAGGAGGAGGGGTCAGTCTGGAAGGAGACGTCCACCCTCGCGACCTTAGACTGACCGGACAGTCAAGTCAATCGCCTGTCTCTTGCCCGTCAGGGGTGGGGCGCTTGAGGATGGCGAGGTAGGCGGCGCGGGGGCCGGTCGACTCGGCGTGCTCGAGGACGCGGCCCTCGTCGCGGACCACCTGGAAGGACACGATCTCCCAGCCCTGCTCGCCCCACTCGTTGAGCTTGCGCTGCAGGCCGTCGGCGTCAGGGAGCCGCTCGTTGCGGCGCCACTCCATGCCGAAGACCTCGACGCGGGCCTGCCACTGCATGCTTCGCCCCTCGATCTCTAGGAAAAGGAAGAAGACCAGTCGGCGTGAAGCCAGCTGGTCCCCGGAGCAAGGTGGCGGTCAGAGGGCCCTGACGTTGCGCGCCTCGTCGCCCTTCCGGCCGGGTCCGATCTCGAACTCGACGCGCTGGTTGTCGTTCAGGCTCTTGTAGCCCGAGCCGTCGATGTTGGAGAAGTGGACGAAGACGTCCTCGCCACCGCCGTCGGGGGTGATGAAACCAAAACCCTTGTCGGCGTTGAAGAACTTCACTGTTCCCTGGACCACGTGATCAACTTTTCGTTCGTGCGGACGTGTCGTGCCCGCGGGTGAATGTAACGATGCGCGGCCGGTCGCCACGTGTCGACGACTGTCCGCGCAACATCGCAACTGTACCGGGGTTAGGCGGCGGCCGCCACGTGGCATGATCGGGGGGAACACACAGCTCGCCCTGCCGGTTCGTCTCCAGACCACGCGGATGGCCGTCTTCGATGACAGGCCCCGCACATGGCCACGAGCATCCTTCCGTCTCGGGACCGCAGCGCTCCGCCCGACGACGTCCTCGCCGACGACGCCGAGATGATCATGGCCAAGGCGCTGGCCGCCGAGGGTCCGCCCGACGTCACCGGTGTCCGGCTCGTGACTGCCGAGGAGGTTGCACGGCAGCGCAGGCTCGCCGTGCTCTTCACGGTCTTGCCCCTCGCGGGCGTCGGTGGCGCGGCGCTGCTGCTGTGGGGGCAGGGCCTGAGCGCGCTGGACGTCGGGCTGCTCGTCGCGTTCTACTCGTTCACCACCGTCGGCGTGACCGTCGGGTACCACCGCCTCTTCACCCACCGGTCCTTCGAGGTCCCCGGACCGCTGCGCGTGCTCCTGGCGGTGGCCGGGACCATGGCCGTCCAGGGGTCGGTGATCGAGTGGGTGGCGACGCATCGTCGTCACCACGCCTACGCCGATGCGTACGGCGATCCCCACTCGCCCCACCTGGTCACCGACACGGGGCTCCGGGGCGCGCTCAAGGGGCTCTGGCACGCCCACATGGGCTGGCTGTTCTCCCCCAACGACACCGTCACGTCGCGCTGGGCCCCCGATCTCGAGCGCGAGCCGGCGATCGTCGCCGTCGAGCGCGCGGCCGGCCCGCTCGCGCTGCTGTCGCTGGCGCTGCCCGCGGTGCTGGGCGGCCTCCTGAGCTGGAGCCTGTGGGGCGCCCTCTCGGCCTTCGTGTGGGCCTCGCTCGTGCGGATCTTCCTGCTCCACCACGTGACGTGGAGCATCAACTCGATCTGCCACTTCTTCGGCGAGCGCCCCTTCGCCACGCGCGACGAGTCAACCAACAACTGGCCGCTGGCCCTGTTCTCCTTCGGCGAGTCCTGGCACAACAACCACCACGCCTTCCCCAGCTCGGCCCGCCACGGCCTGCTCCGCGGGCAGATCGACCTGTCGTGGAGGGTCATCCGCACCCTGCAGCAGCTCCGGCTGGCCACCAACGTGCGCCTGCCCAGCGCCGCCGCGATGGCCCGCAAGCGCGTCGAGAAAGTCCTCCCAGGTGCGTTGGCCCACCGCCCGGTCCGGGGAGAGGTTCGCGCCGGCGCGGAGCGCACGAGCAGCCACGCCCGGTAGCCGGACCGGCATGATCGCGCGGTGCTTGCCGTGCGCCCGCAGGTACCCGCGGAGCAGGTCGGCCATCGTGTAGACGCGCGGGCCGGCGAGATCGGGGACCAGGCCGGCAGGCGGGCTCAGCGCGAGCTCCACCAGCGTGGCCGCCACCTCGCCGGTGTCCACGGGCTGGAACCGGAACCCGGCCGGGACCGGAAGCACCGGCAGGGAGGCCATCGCCCCGGCCACCCTCGCCATGAGGTCGTGGAACTGCGTGGCGCGCAGGGTCGTCCAGGGCAGTCCGGAGCCGGCGACGACCCGCTCCGCGTCGAGCTTGGAGCCGAAGTAGCCGAACAAGGCGCGGTCGAGGCCGCTCTCGAGCGGCACCCGGTCGACGCCGACGACCGAGATGTGCACGACGTGCCGGACCCCCGCCCGCGCTGCGGCGTCCACCAGGTGCCGGGCCTTGGTCCCGTCGCCCTTGCTGCTCCCGGCGCAGTGCACGACGACCTCGACGCCCCCCACCGCGGCGTCGATGCCCTTGCCCGTGTCCAGGTCGCCGGTCACGTAGTCGACGCCGTCGGACCCGGCGCGAGCACTCCGGCTCAGAACCCGCACGGCCTGCCCGGCCTCGCGCAACCGTGGGACGATCTGCCTGCCCAGCGTGCCCGTACCGCCCGTCACCAGGATCGGTGATGCCACCTTCGCCTCCTCGCGCTCGTCACACCTGCCCCGTCCGCCGGGTCAACGACCTGACACCTGGGGACCCGGAGGTGTGACCGATGGACGAGCACGACTGGCTGGCGGCGCGCTTCGAGGAGCACCGGCCCCATCTGCGGGCGGTGGCGTACCGGATGCTGGGCTCCCTCACCGAGGCCGACGACGCCGTCCAGGACGCCTGGCTGCGTCTGCACCGGTCGGGGGTCGACGGAGTCGAGAACCTCGGCGGTTGGCTGACCACGATCGTCGCCCGCGTGTGCCTGAACGTGCTGCGCTCGCGCGCGACCCGGCGCGAGGAGCCGCTGGACGCACAGCACCTCCCCGATCCCGTCGTCACCCTCGAGGGCGGGCTCCAGCCCGAGGAGGAGGCGCTGCTCGCCGACTCGGTCGGCCTCGCCCTGCTCGTGGTGCTCGACACTCTGACCCCGGCCGAGCGGCTGGCGTTCGTCCTGCACGACATGTTCGCGCTGCCCTTCGAGCAGATCGCTCCCATGGTCGGCCGCACCCCCGCCGCCGCGCGACAGCTCGCCAGCCGGGCACGGCGGCGGGTGAGCGGCGCCGAGGTCCCAGAGCCCGACGCCGACCTCGCACGTCAGCGCGACGTGGTCGACGCCTTCTTCAAGGCAGCCCGCGGCGGTGACTTCGAGGGGCTGGTCGCACTCTTGGACCCCGAGGTCGTGCTGCGCGGCGACTTCGGGGCCAGGCGCGCCGCAGTGGTGGTCCACGGCGCGGCCGCCGTCGCCCGTCAGTCGCTCGCGAGCGCGCTGCCCGCGGCGCAGCTGCACCGCGCGCTGGTCAACGGTGCAGCCGGCGTGGTCGTCACGGTCGGCGGACGGCCCATCGCGGTGATGGGCTTCATCGTCGCCGACGGCAGGATCGTCGAGATCGACGCGATCGCGGACCCCCCGCGCGTCCGCAGGCTCGCCGGGGCGGCGGGGATGCCGACCGTCGACGAGGAGAGCCAACAGCTCAGACGGTGATGACGACCTTGCCGCGGACGTGGCCGTCCTCCAGGTAGGCGATGGCCTTGGGCACCTCGGCGAGGGGGTAGGTCCGGTCGAGGACCGCGGCGATCGCCCCGGACGTGACGAGCCCGGCGAGGTGCTCGAGGTCCGGCGGGACCTCCTTGGAGATCTGCACGCACAGGCGCTGGCGCACGAACGGCGACAGCAGCGTGGCGAGGAGCCAGCGGCCGGTCCCGCCGAGCCAGCGACCGCCGGCCTCACCGCCGACGAAGACGAGCGTGCCCCGGGGCGCCAGCAGGCGGCGCAGCTGCGGCAGGCTGCGATTCCCGCCGATGTCGAGGACGACGTCGTAGCGCCAACCGGGCGGATCCTCGACGCGCTCGTCGACGCGGTCTTCGCCGAGATCGAGCTGCCCGTCGCCGACGGGCAGTGGAGGGCGGGCATGCGCCGCCGGACGATCTCCGCCCGCGCCGCGCTGCTGCGCCACCCCTGGGCGACGGCCCTCATGGAGTCGCGTTCCAGCCCCGGCCCGGCGACCCTCGGCCATCACGACGCCGTGCTGGGATGCCTGCGCGCCGGCGGCCTTTCCCTGGTGATGGCGGCCCACGCGTTCAACGTGATCGACAGCTACGTGTACGGGTTCGCCCTCCAGGAGACGAGCCTGCCGTTCCAGAGCTCCGGCGAGCTCGAGGACATGGCCGCGACGATCCTGGAACAGGTCCCGGCCGAGGAGTTCCCGCACCTGACGGAGATGATCGTCGACCACGCACTGCGGCCCGGTTACGCCTACGCCGAGGAGTTCACCTGGGGGCTGGACCTGCTCCTCGACGCGCTCGAGCGCTCGCAACTTGACGCCTAGGCAAGGATGCCGACTGCTCCGTTGAGTTCTCACCCAGGGAGGGGCAAACATGCCCGAGAGTGTCTACAAGGTCATCGAGCTGGTCGGTACCAGCACCGACTCGTGGGAGGCCGCCGCGAAGGCCGCGGTCGACCGCGCCGGCCAGACCCTGCGCGATCTGCGCGTCGCCGAGGTCGTGCAGCTCGACCTGTCGGTCGGCGAGGGCGGAGTCGCGCAGTACCGCGCGAAGGTGCGCGTGTCGTTCAAGTACGAAGAAGGCGCGAGCACGTGATCTAGCGTTTCGCACCCGTCCGTCCGGACGCTTGTTCGGACGGACGGGCGTCAGCCTGAGTGACGGGCGGGGATAGGGCTACTGTCGCTCGGAATGGTTAACTTTTGCAAGCGCAGTTTTGACTGGAGTGCGCAGAAACGCAGGGCCGGCGTGCTCGCCGGCCTGCTCCTGGTCAGCGTCCTGGCCCTGTCCGCCGCACCCGCCTCCGCCTCCACCGCCCCGCCCGAGAACCCCGGCTGCGAGACCTACGGCTGCCTCTACGAGCACTGCACGCCGCGCATGGTGCCCGGCACGTGCCCCTTGGGCGTCGCCTACCAACGCCTTCCCGACGGCCCCGGCAACCGCCACTTCCTGCGGGTCCTCTGGCCCGGCCACTACGCCAGCGAGCGCCGCGGCATGTGGGACCAGGTCGCTCAGTGCGAGTCGACCTGGCGGTGGGACTACAACGGACGCTCCGGCTTCGACGGCGGCGTGCAGTTCCATCCCCGCACCTGGAACGCCTACGGCGGCGGCGAGTTCGCCCAGTACGCCTGGCAGGCCAGGCCGGAGCAGCAGATCGCGGTCGCGGAGCGCCTTGCGTACTACGGCTGGCAGCGACCCGACGGCGTCGTCGTGCAGCCCCAGGGCCCGCGCGCCTGGCCGCGCTGCGGCTACGTGCTGCGCTACCCCGGCTGAGCGCGCGCGACCGTCAGGCGGCGACGCCGACCGCTTGGCGGATCGTCGCCGGGTTGTCGAGCGCCGCGAGCATCGCGTGCGCCACGTCCGCGCGCGGGATCGTCCCCGCGCGCGGCACGTTGGCGCCGATCGCGGTGCGGTAGCGGCGGGTGAGCGGGCGGTCCGTGAGACGCGGCGGCCGCACGATCGTCCAGTCGGTGGCGCTGTCCATGATCTCGCGCTCCATCATCGCGAGGTCGGCGTAGAGGTCGCGCAGGAGCGCCCCGACGATGGGGTAGAGCACCCTGCGGTTGAGCCAGCTCTCCCCGTCTGGGACGGGTCCGACCGGCGCGGCCGTCACCGCCGCGAAGCGCCTGACGCCCGCGGCCTCCAGGGCTCGCAGCACGCCGCGGACCGTCGTCGACGCCACCGTCACGTCGCGACGGCGGCGCGGCCCGACGCAGGAGATGGCGGCGTCGGCGCCATCCAGCGCCGACCGGAGAGCGCTTGGATCCGTCAGGCCCGGCACCTGCACGACGGTGAGGGCGGGATGCTGCAGGTCGTAGCCGTCACGGACGACGCCCACGACGTGGTGGCCCGCGTCCAGACCCTGGGCCACGACCTCGCGCCCGATCCCACCGGTCGCTCCGAACACGGTCAGCTTCATCCTGCACTCCTGGTTCTCGGTAGTCTGCGTCTGCAGCCCATATAATACGAGAACCATATCATATGAATTCTGAACGACGTCGGCTGGTCACGACCGTGCGCGCCACGCTGCGCGACCTGGGTGCCCAGCTCGCGCTGCTCAACCGCCAGGTCGGTGCGCGGGCCGAGCTGCGCGACGTCGACCTGGGGTGCCTCGACCTGCTGAGCCGCGAGGGGCCGCTCACCCCGGCGGGACTGGCCCGGTCGACGGGGCTGCACCCCGCGACCGTGACCGGGATCCTCGACCGCCTGGAGGCGGGGGGCTGGGTGGCGCGGGAGCGCGACCTGGAGGACCGCCGCGCCGTGCGCATCCGGGTCCTCTCGGCCCGCGCCCCCGAGCTGCTCCGGCTCTACGGCGGGATGAACCGCTCGCTGGACGCGATCTGCGACGGCTACTCCGATGCCGAGCTACGGGTGCTGGCGGACTTCCTCGGCCGCGCCGCGGCAGCGGGCCACGAAGCCACCGAGGCCCTGGCCGGCGAGGAGCGGTCCTAGAGCCGCGCCAGCTCCCGGATGTGCGCTCAGCCCAGGATGCGCCAGAGCTCCTCAGGACCGTAGGTCAGGCAGATGCCGCTGCAGGCGGCGCTGCTCAGGAGGGTGACCACGCTCCAGGCCGCGCCGCGACGCCAGCCGCGCAGCTGGGTGCGCATGCCCGCAGGCATGTACCAGGCCGGCAACGCGCCACCGCGCCCGTTCAGCAGCTCCAGGAAGTGCGGGTCGACGATGGCATCGGCGTCGACGTCGGGCACGTCGAGCTCGGGCTGCAGCTGGGCAGGCATCGGTCCCTACGGTCGCCGATCGCGACGCGCGCTGTCCAGCCCGTCATGCATTCGTAGCCTCCAGCGCGAGGACCCGGCGCAGCGCCGCGCGGAGCGTTTCCTCGTCGGGAGCGGCGAGGACCGCGGCGACGTGGGCGTCCGGGCGGACCAGCCACAGCTCTCGGGTGCGGACCCCGAGCGCCTGCGCCACGCCGCCGTCAGGGTGGTCGAGGTCCGCAAGGGCTTGCACGGCGACGGGCCCGCTGAAGCCGGCGCAGACGCGACGGGTCGCCTCGAGGTTGGCGCCGGGCGCCGCCAACACGAGCAGACCCGACCGGGAGAGTGCGCGCAGCCATCCGGGTGCCGTCCCGATCGGCACGTCCGGAAGCAAGATCCCGGGCGCGGGCGGGGGAACGGTGCCGCGGGCCGGCCGCCCCGCGAACGGCCGCGACGGGTCCGGGGTCGTCAGCGGTGAGTCGACGTACCAGAACGGCTCCGCGAGCCGTCCGGAGTCGACTCGTGCGCGCGCCACAGGATCGCTGCCGGCGCCCTCGAGCACCTCGCGGCGGTACCGGGCCGCCGCCTCACCGCGGGGCACCAGGAAGTCCATCGTCGCCGACGTCACCGCGAGGTTCTCCAACGCCGCCGCGTGGCGCTCGGCGTGGTAGCTCTGCAGCAGCGCCTCCGGCGCCCAGCAGTTGCGGACCCACGCGATCTTCCACGCAGCGTTCTCCGCGTCCGCCACGCCGGAGTTCAGCCCGCGCGCGCCGAACGGCGAGTACAGGTGGGCGCAGTCGCCCGCAAGCAGCACCCGCCCGACGCGCAACCGGTCGGCGCAGCGCGAGGCGAACCGGTAGACCGACGACCAGACCAGCTCGTAGTCGCGGTCACCGACGATCGCGCGGATGCGCCGCTCCAGCGCGCCCGAGGCCGCCTCCGCCTCCAGGTCGTAGTCAGCGGGGACCTGCCAGTCGATGCGGAACCTGGAGTCGGGGCACGGGTGGATGAGCACCTGGCGGCCCGGGTTCCACTCCGGGTCGAACCAGAAGCGGCGTTCGGTCGCCCAGCCCGGTAGGTCGACGCGCACGTCGACGATCAGGAAGCGGTCGGTGAACGTCTCGCCCTCCAACGTGACGCCCAGCGCCTCGCGCACCGCATCGCCGCGACCGCCCGCGCACGCCACGACGTGCGAGGCCCGCACGTCGCCGCCCTCGCACTGCACCGTGACGCCATCGCCGTCCTGGTCCAGGCCGACGACGCGCCGGCCCCACCGCACGTCGATCAGTGGCTGCGCCGCGATCGCCGCGTCCAGCACCTCCTCGGTGCGGGATTGCGAGAGGTTCACGAAGGGCGGGAAGCGTGAGGGGCCTGCGCCGGCCACCTCGTAGGAGAACAGCTCGCGGTCACGGTGGAACGTGCGTGCGGTCGTCCAGGTCAGACCCTCGGCGGCGATCGCGGCGCCGGCACCGACCGCGTCCCAGATGTCGAGCACGTCGCGCTGCTGGCAGATCGCCTTCGAGCCGACGAGGTCGCGTGCCGGCCGTTGATCGAGCACGACGACCGGCACGCCCCACCGCGCCAGGAGCAGCGCGGCCGACTGCCCGACCGGCCCGTTGCCGACGACCGCGACCGGGTCCACGAGATCTCAGCCCTGCAGCTGGTCCCAGACCTCGCGGTCGCGCTCCGCGGTCCAGATCGCAGGACGCTCCACGCCGGCCAGCTCGTCCCACACGCGCGACACGTCGAACGGCAGGCAGTGCTCGAAGATCGGCCAGCGGCCGTACTCCGGCGCCAGCGCCGCGTGGCAGGCGTCGAAGGCCTGCCTCAGCGTGCCGCCCGCATCGCGGACCATGCCGACCTCGGCCAGCAGCACGTCGAGGAACCGGCGGGTCTGCGCGATCGCGGCCGCGACCTCCTGGGCGCCGTTGGCGATCGCGCCGCGGCCGCCCACCAGCGTCGTCGCGCCCAGCGCCGCGACCGCGTCGAGCGTGGCCGTGGCCCAGTCGCGGTGGAACGCATCGCCGGTGTACAGGGCCGCGGCCGACTCCACGAGATCGCCCGCGAAGACGATCCCCTGCTGCGGCAGCCAGGCGACCAGGTCGCCCTCTGTGTGGCCACGGCCGCAGTACTGCAGGACGAGGTCTCCGCGGTCGCCGCCCAGCGCGATGGTGAGCCGGTCGGAGAACGTCAGGGTCGGCCACGTCAGCCCGGGCACCGACTCCGGCTGGTCGAACAGGCGCGGCATGCGGCCGTACTCCGACTCCCAGTCCGCGAGGCCACGCTCGGCGATGAGGTCGCGGGTGCGCTCGTGCGCGACGACCACCTCCGCGTCGAACGCCGAGGCCCCGAGCACGCGCACCGCGTGGTAGTGGCTCAACACGAGGTAGCGCACGGGCTTGTCGGTGTGCTCCCGGAGGCGCGCGAGCCACCTGCCTGCTGCCACGGGCGTGGCCAGCGCCTCGAAGCAGACGAGGAAGTCCTCGCCCTCGATCGCGCCGACGTTCGGGTCACCCTCGGCCGTGAGGGCCCAGACCCCGTCGCCCAGCTGCTCGAGAGCCTGCTGCTTGACGGCGGTGTCGGCCGTGGACGCGAACGGCTTGGCGGTCACTGCCGCGATGCTAGGCCGCCGTAGCCTGCGGTCGCATGGCCGGCGTGCTGGTGGTGACGGGCGGGAGCCGCGGGATCGGGGCCGCGACGGCGCTGCTGGCGGCCCGGCGGGGGTGGGACGTGCTCCTGACCTACCGCAGCCGCGCCGAGGAAGCCGAGGCCGTCGTCGCCCGCTGCGTCGCGGCCGGCGCGCGCGCGGCAGCCCTGCGCGCCGACGTCGCCACCGAGGCCGACGTGGTCGGCGCCTTCGCGGCGGCCCGGGAGCTGGGCATGGTGACCGGCGTGGTGAACAACGCCGCGATCGTCGACCGCCTCGCCCGGGTCGAGGATCTCAGCGCTGAGCGGCTGCAGCGCATGTTCACGGTGAACATCACCGGCGCGTTCCTCTGCGCGCGCGAGGCTGTGCGCGTGATGGCACGCTCGCGAGGCGGCACCGGCGGCGCGATCGTGAACGTGTCGTCGCGTGCCGCGGTGCTGGGCGGCGCGGGGTCCTACGTGGACTACGCCGCTTCCAAAGGCGCGATCGACGTGCTGACCGTGGGCCTGGCGGCCGAGGTCGCAAGCGAGGGCATCCGTGTCAACGGCGTACGGCCCGGCCTCATCGAGACAGAGCTCCACGCCGACACCGGACTGCCCGATCGGGTGGCCCGCCTGTCCCCCACGGTGCCGATGGGCCGCGGCGGCACGGCCGACGAGGTCGCCGCGGCCATCGTCTGGCTGCTCTCTGACGAGGCCTCCTACGTGACCGGCGCCACCTTGGACGTCAGCGGCGGCCGCTGATGTCGTGCTGATGCGCGCGCGCGTCCCGCTCTCGGTGCTCGACCTCGCAATCGTGGGTCAAGGGCAGACGAGCGGCCAGGCGCTGGCGGACTCGACGCGGGTCGCGGTCGCTGCGGAGGGTCTCGGCTACCGGCGGTTCTGGGTGGCCGAGCACCACAACATGCCCGCCGTCGCCAGCACCAGCCCGGCGGTGCTCATCGCGCACGTCGCGGGCGCCACCGAGCGCATCCGGGTCGGCTCGGGCGGCGTGATGCTGCCCAACCACGCACCGTTCGTGGTCGCCGAGCAGTTCGCGCTGCTGGAGGCGCTGCACCCCGGCCGGGTCGACCTGGGGATCGGCCGCGCTCCGGGCACCGATCCGCGCACGGCGGCCGCACTGCGGCGCACGGTGGACGGGCTGGGGGCCGAGGACTTCCCCGACGAGCTGCTGACGCTGCTGCAGGCGCTGGGCCACCCCGCGGCCCGCGCGGCGGCCCCCACGTGGCTGCAGGCCACACCCGCGCCCACGTCCTCGCCCGAGGTGGTGCTCCTCGGCTCCAGCGGCTACAGCGCGGAGCTGGCGGGGCTGCTGGGCCTCCCGTTCGCCTACGCCCACCACTTCTCCACCGGGCTCACGTTGCCGGCGGTGGAGCTCTACCGCTCCGTGTTCCGGCCGTCGGCGGCGCTGGCCGAGCCCTACGTGATCGTCACGGCCGGGGTGATCGTGGCCCCCTCACAGGAGGAGGCCGATGCCGAGGCCGCCCCGTCCCACATGCTCAGGCTCTCCCTCCGCACCGGCGAGCTCCGGCCCCTGATGACGCCGGAGGAAGCCGCCGCGGACCCCCGCCTGCCGGCCGCGCTCGCGATCCCCAGCACGGCGATCGTCGGCCCGCCGGACCAGGCGGCCCGGGAGCTCGACGCCCTGGCCGCCGCCACCGGCGCGGGCGAGCTGATGATCAGCACGGTGACCCACGGCGTGGACGCCCGCCTGCGCAGCCTCGAGCTCCTCATGGCCGCCTGGTCGGCGCGAGCGCCCGGGTCGCCGGAGACATCGCCGCCGTGACGCTGGTCGCGATCCGCCGCTACCCCGTGAAGTCGCTCCTCGGCGAGCAGCTCGAGCGCGCGGAGGTCGACGCGCGTGGCCTCGTCGGCGACCGGCTCTGGGCGGTGGTCGATGGCGAGGGCAAGCTCGGCAGCGGCAAGAGCACGCGGCGCTTCCGGCGCATGGAGGGGCTGCTGCAGCTGCGGGCCACGCTGTCCGGCACGGCGGTGCCGACCGTCGAGCTGCCCGACGGCGCGCGCTTCGCAGCCGACGACCCAGCGGCCCGGGCGGCGGTGAGCGCGGCCCTGGGCCTCCCCGTGACGCTCGCCCGCGAGGAGGCGGTGCAGCACCACGACGACGGCCCGGTGAGCATCGTCAGCACCGCCGCGCTGCGCACGCTGGGCGAGGTGCTCGGCTCGCCCGTCGACCCCCGCCACTTCCGCGCGAACCTCCTCGTCGACGTCCCCGGTGGCGGCTTCCCCGAAGACGCCTGGGTCGGTCACGACGTCCGAGTCGGCCCCGATGTCGTCCTGCGCCCGGTCGAGCGTCTCACCCGCTGCGTGATGATCGGCATGGCCCAGGGCGATCTCCCCGAGGACCCCCGGCTGCTCACCACCGTCGAACGCGTCAACGACCTGACCTGCGGCATCTGGTGCGACGTCCTGCGCCCGGGCACGGTGACCGTCGGCGATCAGATCGCCGTCGCTTAGCCCCCTCGCTCCTCGAGCATGCGGGTGAGGGTCTGCGCGTTGCGGACCGCGTGGCCTTCGTAGTCGTTGTTGAAGTAGGCGAAGCCGTCCGTGCCGGCGATGGCGTCGGCCCAAGGGGCGAGCTCCTCGTCGGTGTAGTTCCAGCGGTAGGCGTCCGGGCCCAGGCCGTGGAAGCGGGTGTAGGTGAACTCGGCGGTGCGGGGGCACACGTCGGGCATGCCGAGGCCGGAGACCCAGACGAACGCGGCGCCGTGGCGGGCCAGGACTTCAGCGGGTCCCTCGGACCACCAGGAGGCGTGGCGGAACTCGACGGCGTGGCGGACGTCGCGCGGCAGGAGACCGAGGAAGCGGTCGAGGCGCCCGTCGTCGCGATGCAGGTTGGGCGGGAGCTGCCAGAGGATCACGCCCAACCGCGGGCCGAGGCCGGCGAGACGGCCGGTCACCCGCCCGACCGAGTCCGGCAGGCGCTCACCGCCGATCTTGAGGTTGTGGGTCGTGAAGCGGCTGCCCTTGGCGGCGTAGCTGAAGCCGTCGGGCGCCTGGTCACGCCAGCGGGCGATCGCCTTGTCCGTGGGCAGCCGGTAGAAGGAGGCGTTGATCTCGACGGTCGGGAACAGCCGTGCGTAGGCCTCGAACCAGCGCGGCTTCGGGAGGTCCGGCGGGTACACGATCCCGCGCCAGTCGTCGTAGTGCCAGCCGCTGGTGCCGACCAGCAGGTCCCCCACTCAGTCCTCGACCTCGACGTCTTCGACGCGGTCGCCGCCGTCGTCGTCGAGCTCGATCGGGCCGAGGCGCGCGGTGACCACCACGAGCGTCACCACCACCAGCAGCAGTGCGGCCAGCAGTGAGCCGATCATCTGCCGGGTGTGCGATCGCTCCGTCACAGCAGGTACTCCCCCGCCGACGCGATCCAGGTGATCGCGAAGAGCACCGCCACGCTGAGGCCCAGCGCCGGCAGGGCCTTGGACCACGGCAGCAACCCACGCACGACGGCGATCTTCACGCCCAGCACACCGAGCAGGAGCAGGCCGGTCACCTGGTGCAGCGCGCCGAACCCGTCCTCGTCGCCGCCGCCGTCGTCGAAGCCGAACACGCTCAGGCAGGCGAGCGCGACCAGCAGCGTCACCACCACGATCGTGTCGCCGACGGCCCGGTGCGCCCTCGACGCGGGCCGCGGGTGCAGGAACGGCAGCCGCAGCTTGCCGTAGCCCACGGCCATGAGCACGACCTGGTAGAGCGCGAGCATCGACACCACGCTCACCAGCACGGTCTTGACCGCCTCCACTGCCTTGTTGCTTCCCCGCGCGGCGTGCGTTCCATGCCGCCCGGGTAGGGTGCAACCCAACGGTTGCGCGTCCTGTGGAGGTGGTGCGACGTGGCCGAGGAGTGCCTGCTGTGTGCCGGAACGCAAGCCGACGCCTCGATCGGCCGCGAGGAGGTCTGGTCCGACCATCTGTGGCGGCTGACGACGTCGACCGGGCCCGGCCCGTTGCTGGCCTTCAGCTACCTGGAGCCGCGCCGGCACATCGCGTCGATCGCAGACCTCGACGGCGCCGAGGCGCGCACGTTCGGCCCGGTGCTGGCCCACTGCTGCCGGGTCCTGACCGAGGAGACCGGCGCCGAGCGCACCTACGTCTACATCTTCGGTGGTTCGGTTGCCCACCTCCACGCCCACCTCGCCCCCCACCGCGAGGGCGACGCCCTCAGCGCCTCGATCATCCGTGGCGAGGTCCGCGAGGTGAAGCGCGACGACGGCCTCGTCGACCTCGTGAGCGTCGATTTCCCCGACCTCCCCGACGAGGAGCGCCGCGCCGCCGCTGACAAGATCCGCCGCCGCCTCGCCGAGGACCCCCCACCCGAGGACGACCCGGTCCGCATCCTCCCCATCCCCGCCACCCCGCCGGCCCCCCGCCCCGACCCGTTCCACCCTGACCGACCCTTCCCACCCGACCGCCCCTGGCGCCCGGACGAGCCCCCGAAGCCCGGCGACCCTCCGTGGCGACCCAACGACCCCTGGGCAGGCGAGTGACCTCTGGCGATCGCCTCCGGGTCGGCTCCGGAAACCCTCGGCCTCGTCACGCGCGGGAGCGGCGGACGAGGCGCTAGCGTCAACGGTGATGGTGCTCGACGGGCTGGTGGCGAGGTTGCGGGGGGTGGTGGGGGCGCGGGGGGTGGTCACGGATCCCGTCGAGCTGCGGACCTATGCGTGTGATGGGTTGACGGGGCATCGGGTGGTGCCGGGGGTGGCGGTGCTGCCGCGGACTGCGGACGAGGTGGCGGGGGTGGTGCGGGCGTGTGTGGCGGCGGGGGTGCCGTATGTCGCACGGGGGGCGGGGACGGGGTTGTCGGGTGGGGCGCTGCCGGTCGCGGACGGGGTGCTCGTCGTGCTGGCGAAGATGCGGCGCATCCTGGGCGTGGATGCCGCCAACCGGCGCATCACGGTGGAGCCCGGGGTCACGAACGCGGAGGTCACGAAGGCGGTGGCGGTGCACGGGCTGTACTACGCGCCCGATCCGTCGAGCCAGATCGTCTGCACGATCGGGGGCAACGTCGCGGAGAACTCCGGCGGCGTGCACTGCCTGAAGTACGGGTTCACCACACACCACGTGGTCGGGCTGGAGCTGGTCACGCCGGACGGCGACGTCGTCACGCTCGGGGACCTCGCGGGAGTGCTCGACGCGCCGGGCTACGACCTGCGCGGCGTGGTGGTCGGGTCGGAGGGGACGCTCGGGATCGTGACGAAGGTCACCCTGCGGCTGCTGCGCAAGCCGGAGGTCGCGCGCACGCTGGTCGCGGACTTCACCACCACCAGCGCGGCCGGGGACGCGGTCACGGCGATCACCCGCGCGGGGGTGATCCCGGCCGGCATCGAGATGATCGACCACCTCGCGATCCAGGCGTGCGAGGAGGACGCCCACGCGGGGTTCAACCGTGATGCCGGCGCACTCCTGCTCGTCGAGCTCGACGGTCCGCAAGCCGAGGTCGCCGCGCTGTTCGACGCGGTCGTCGCGCACTGCCAGCAGGCCGGCGCCACCGCGATCCGCGTCGCTGCCGACGAGGCCGACCGCGCCCGCATCTGGCGCGGCCGCAAGTCCGCCTTCGCCGCGATGGGCAGACTCGCGCCGAACTACATCGTCCAGGACGGGGTGATCCCGCGGACGCAGCTCGGACCGGTGCTGGCCGCGATCACCGCGCTGGGGGCCGAGACGGGCTTCCGGGTCGCGAACGTCTTCCACGCCGGCGACGGCAACCTGCACCCGTTGGTGCTCTACGACGCCGCCAAGGACGAGACCGCCGCCGCCGAGGCCGTCGCCACCCGCATCGTGCAGCTGTGCGTGGACGCCGGCGGTTCGATCACCGGTGAGCACGGCGTCGGCGTCGACAAGGCGTGCTCGATGCCCAAGATGTTCGGCGAGGACGACCTGGCCGTGATGCAACGCGTGCGCGCCGCGTTCGATCCGGCCGGCCTGTGCAACCCGGGCAAGATCTTCCCGACGCCACGCCTGTGCGGCGAGCGCCCCGGCCCCTACCGCCCCCACCCCCTGGAGGAGGCGGGCGTGATCGCACGCCTGTGAGTGCCAGCGTGCGGCCGCGGTCCCTGGCCGAGGCCGTCGAGGCGGTGCGGGGGACAGACGGGACTCTCGGGGTGGTCGGCGCAGGGACCAAGCCATGGGGCAACCCCGTCGCCGTCGACGTGCAGCTGGACACCACGGGGCTGGACCGGGTGATCGCGCACCGCGCTGACGACGCCACCCTGGCCGTCGAGCCCGGCATGCGGCTGGCCGACCTGCAGGACCGGCTCGCCGCGCACGGCCAGCGCCTGGCCATCGACCCACCACACGAACGCGCCACGGTCGGCGGCGTCTTCGCGGCAGACGACCACGGCCCTGCCCGTCTCGCGCACGGGACGCTGCGCGACCTGGTGATCGGCGCGACCGTCGTGCTCTCCGACGGCACGGTCGCGCGCACCGGCGGCCACGTGATCAAGAACGTGGCCGGGTACGACCTCGGGCGGCTGCTCTGCGGATCCCTGGGGACCCTGGGGCTCGCAGTGGAGCTGGTCCTGCGGCTCCACCCGCTCCCGGCCGCCACCACGACGGTCGCCGCGCCCGCCGACCCCGTGAGCGCCGCCAAGTTCGCGACCCGCCTGGCCGCCACCACGCTGGAGCCGGCCGCGTTCGACCTGCACGCGGGAGAGGTGCTCGTGCGCTTCGAGGGCCACCCGGAAGCCGTGGCCGCCCAGGCCACCGCCTGCGCAGCCCTGCTGGACCAGTCCCGCACGCTCCCGCCCGACGAGGAGCAGGGCCGCTGGGCTGCGGTCGCCGCCCACCTGGCCGGCACCGACGGCAGCACGATCGTGCGCATCGCCACCCTCCCCGACGCCCTGGTCGCGACGAGCGCGGCCCTCCACGCCGGCGCCGCCGCCCACGAGGTCCCGCTCGCGCTGCACCACCACGTCGCGCTGGGCCTGCACACGGCGGTGCTCGGCCCCGCGGGTCCGAACGCCCACGACGCGGTGGTACGGGCGTGGCGCGACGCCGTCGCAGGGTCCGTCGTGATCCGCCGGCGCGCCCCCGGGACGACCCTCGACGCCTGGGGCGACCCCCCCTCCGCGGCGGCGGTGATGCGGCGCGTCAAAGAGCAGCTCGACCCCCTGGGGCGCTTCGCCCCAGGCCGGTTCGTGGACGGGATCTGAGCGGCGCCCGAACGCACCTGCGCGAGACTCGTACATCGGCGCAAGCCCGGTCTGCGGTAGCGTGGGCCAGATGCTCCTGCAGCGGATCGACAGCCCGTCGGACCTACGCGGGCTGGACGCGGCAGAGCTCGAGCAGCTCGCGCGGGAGATACGCGCGTTCATCGTCCGGGCCGTCGCCGCGACCGGGGGTCACCTGGGTTCCAACCTCGGCGTCGTGGAGCTCACGCTGGCCCTGCACCGCACGTTCGACTCGCCGCGCGACGTGATCCTGTGGGACACCGGGCACCAGGCGTACGTCCACAAGCTGGTCACGGGCCGGCGGGACGGCTTCTCCGCGCTGCGGCAGGCAGGCGGCCTGTCCGGGTACCCGTCGCGCAGCGAGAGCCCGCACGACTGGATCGAGAACAGCCACGCCTCCACGGTGCTGTCCTACGCCCACGGGCTGGTCAGCGCGTTCGAGCGCGGCCCCGACCCCGAGCGGCGGGTTGTCGCGGTGGTCGGCGACGGCGCACTCACGGGCGGCATGACGTACGAGGCGCTCAACAACCTGGGCCACGCCGGCAAGCGGCTGCTGATCGTGCTCAACGACAACGGCCGGTCCTACGCCCCCACGGTGTCGCGCCTCTCCGACAGCCTCATCAAGCTGCGCCTGAGCCCGCGCTACGTCGCGGAGCGCAAGCGGCTGGAACGGCTCCTGGGCCGCCTGCCCGGGGGCCTCGCGGACTTCTCCACGCGCTACCTGCACAGCGTCCAGGCGGGCTTCCGCACCGCGCTGCAGCCCCCTGCCTTCTTCGAGTGCCTGGGCGTGCGCTACACCGGCCCCATCGACGGCCACGACATCGCCGAGATGGAGGCGGCGTTCGAGCACGCGACCGCCTACGACGGCCCGATCGTGGTGCACGTCGTCACCCAGAAGGGCCGCGGCTACCAGCCGGCCGAGGACGACGACGAGAAGAACCTGCACGACACCGGCACGTTCGACCCCCTGGTCGGCCCGCTGCCCGCGACGCCGCAGGCCCGCCGCCGCTACACCGACGTGTTCGGCGAGGCCCTCTGCGACCTCGCCGCGGACGACCCCGCGATCGTCGCGCTCACCGCCGCGATGTCCGGGCCGACCGGGCTGCTGCCCTTCGCCGCCCGCCACCCCGATCGCATCCTCGACGTCGGCATCGCCGAGCAGCACATGGTGACCGCCGCCGCCGGCATGGCGATGGGCGGCCTGCGGCCGGTCGTCGCCGTCTACTCGACGTTCCTCTCGCGGGCGTTCGACCAGGCCAACCTCGACGTAGGCCTGCACGGCGCCAACGTCACGTTCGCGCTCGACCGCGCGGGCATCACCGGCGACGACGGCCCCAGCCACCACGGGATCCTCGACCTGGCGCTGTGCCTGCGGATCCCCGGGATGACGGTCTTCGCGCCCTCCAGCGCCCAGGAGCTGCGGGCGATGCTCGCGACCGCGGTGAAGCTCGACGGGCCGGCCGCCGTGCGGTTCCCGAAGGGCCCGACGCGCGAGGTCGACGCCTCGCAGGTCGGCCACGGCCTCAGCGCGCGCAAGGTGCGCACCGGGACCGACGTCTGCATCGTGGCCGTCGGGCGGATGCTGGAGGCGGCGGAGGACGCCGCGGCGCAGCTGGCCCACCAGGGCGTCGAGGCGACGCTGTGGGACGCCCGCGTGGTCGCTCCCCTGGACCCCGCGATGATCGCCGACGCCGCCGCCCACCCCGTGGTCGTGACGGTCGAGGACGGCGTGCGCCTGGGCGGCGCGGGCCAGTGCATCGCCGATGCGGTCGCGGCGCTGGACGAGGGCCGCCGCTGCCCGCCCGTGCTCGCGCTGGGGGTTCCCCTGCGGTACATCCAGCAGGGCGCTCCGCTGCGGATCCTCGCCGACCTGGGTCTGGACGGCCCGGGGATCACGGCGTCCGTCCGCAAGCTGCTGGCCACCTGAGCTCGTGATGTTCGACGCGCTCCGGCCGCCTGATCCGGACCTGCTCTCGACCTGCGTGCACTGTGGGTTCTGCCTGCCGGCCTGCCCGACCTACCAGCTCTGGGGGGAGGAGATGGACTCCCCGCGGGGCCGCATCGACCTCATGCGCTCCGCGGACAGCGGCGAGGCCACGTGGTCCCCGACGTTCGTGCAGCACTTCGACGCCTGCCTCGGGTGCATGGCCTGCGTGACCGCCTGCCCGTCGGGCGTGCAGTACGGCCCGCTCCTGGAGGCGACCCGCGCGCAGATCGAGCGCCACGCCGAGCGCGGCCCCGCCGACCGCGCCTTCCGCGCCGCGCTCTTCGCCCTCTTCCCCTACCGCCGCCGCCTGCGCGTCGCCGCTGCCGTGCTGTGGGCCGCGCAGCGCACGGGCCTGACCGCCCTGGCCGCCCGCGGCGTCGACCTGCTCGCGCGCCGCAGCGACGGCGCCGCCGAAGGTACGCCGCCGGGACGCCCGGGCGTGCTCGCGCGGCTGCGGGCGCTGATGTCCCTGGCGCCACCGCTCACGCGCGCCGACCTGGCGGCCGCGGTCCCGCCGCTCACCGCCGCCCGAGGCGAGGAGCGCCTGCGGGTGGGACTGGTCCTCGGCTGCGTCCAGGCAGCCTTCCTGGGGCGCGTGAACACCGCCACCGTGGACGTGCTGGCGGCAGACGGCTGCACCGTCGTCGCGCCGCCCCACCAGCCGTGCTGCGGCGCGCTGGGCCTGCATGCCGGCCGCGACGAGCACGCCCGCGGCCGCGCGCGCCGCATGATCAGCGCCATGGAGGACGCCCGCGTCGACCGCGTCGTGGTCAACGCCGCGGGCTGCGGTTCCGCGCTCAAGGAGTACGGGCACCTCCTCGCCGACGACCCACGCTGGGCAGACCGCGCCGGCGTGTTCGCCGCGTCCGTGCGCGACGTCCACGAGCTGCTCGCCGAGATCGGCCCGGCCGCGGTCCGCCAGCCGGTTGCGCAGTCCGTCGCCTACCACGACGCATGCCACCTCGCCCACGCCCAGGGGATCCGCGTGCAACCTCGCGCCGTGCTCGCCGCGATCCCGGGCCTGGAGCTCCGCGAGGTCGGCGACGACACCTGCTGCGGCTCGGCGGGCATCTACAACCTGATCCAGCCCGAGGCGGCCGAGGACCTGGGCCGCCGCAAGGCCGCCGCGATCGCCGCCACCGGCGCCACCGTCGTCGCGACCGGCAACCCCGGCTGCCTCCTGCAGCTCCAGCGCCACCTCCCGGAGGGCACACGCGTCGTCCACCCCGTCGAGCTGCTGGCCGAGTCCATCCACGGCGCGGCCGCGTGAGCCGCCCGGGCGTGGACCCCGTGCTCGCGGCGGTCGTGCAGGCCGCGGTCGGCGGGACCGGAGCCGCGGAGGGGCTGCTGCTCGAGCTCGACGGGCGTGTCCTGCGTGTGCTGGCGACCGCGGGCAGCGCGCCCGGCGACCTGCTGGGCGAGCCCGTCTCCGCCGGCGAGGGCGTCGCCGGCTACGTCGTCGCGTCCGGACAGCCGCTGTTGCTGGCAGCCGACTCCGCCGACCCGCGCCTGGGCGAGGGGACCGCGTCCCTGCTGGGCCACAACCCTCGCACGGTCCTGTGCGTCCCCTGTCTGGCGGGCGACCACGTCATCGGCGCCCTCGAGCTGATCGACGCGCCCGCGTTCGGCGTCGCCGAGCAGCAGACCGCCCAGCTGCTCGCCCAGGTCGCCGGCGCCGCCTTGACCGACCCGGCTCGCGAGGGCCGCCCCGACGTCGCCGACCCCGCCGAGCTCGCCGGCGAGCTGCGCCGCCTCGCCACCGCCGACCCCGCCCGCTACGCGATGGTCGCCGCGATCGTCGAGGCGCTGGTCTCCACCGCGTGAACGGCCGCGCGCGCGAGGCACGGCGGAGCGGCCCGGAGAGCATGTACCCGCAGGACCGGCCGCCAGGTCCAAAGGACCTGCCCGCCTGGGCTCGCGAGTCCTCCGTGCTGTCGCTGCGGACCGTGCCGCGGTTGGAGGGCATCACGCCGGAGTGGGCGTGGGAGGGGGCGACCGGGGAGGGGGTGCGGGTCGCGGTGATCGACAGCGGGATCGAAGCCGGGCACCCCGACCTCGAGGGCTGCGTCGAGGTCGGCGCCGGGCTGGCGCTGGGCCTCGACCAGGACGGCGCTGTCACCGAGACGATCGGGCCGCACACCGACGCGTTCGGGCACGGGACGGCGTGCGCCTCGATCATCCACGGGTTGGCCCCGGCGGCGCGGGTGACCAGCGTGAAGGTGCTGGGTGTCGGGCTGACCGGGCGTGCCGCGGTGTTCCTGCGCGGCCTGGCGTGGGCCGTCGACCAGGGCTTCGACGTGATCAACCTCTCGCTGGGGACGACCAAGCGCGACTGGGCGCTGGCGTTCTACGAGGTCTGCGACCGGGCGTACTTCCAGGGCTCGCTGATCGTGACCGCCGCGAACAACGTCGCGGAGCCGTCGTGGCCCTCGCTGGCGGCGTCGGTGACCAGCGTGGCGTGCAACCTTGCCAGCGACCCGCTGCGGTTCCACTACAACCCCAGCCCGCCCACGGAGTTCCTCGCGCGCGGTGTCGACGTCGACGTCGCGTGGCGCGGCGGCACCCGCGTGCGGGCGACCGGCAACTCCTACGCCGCGCCGCACATCAGCGCCATCGCCGCGCTCGTGAAGTCCAAGCACCCCGAGCTGCGGCCGTTCCAGCTCAAGACCGTGCTGTGGGCCACGGCCGCCAACGTCCGCGCGGCCGCGGAGTCCGGCCTGGAGCTCCAGGTGCCCGAGCACACCGGAACCTTCCGCGTCGCGTCGAGCTTCCGGACTCTGGGTGGCCAGGAGCGGTAGCGTCGACCCGCCCGTTCGGGCGGTGGGCAGATGGCCCATTTGGGTGAGATTCGTACAAATCCCGGACAGCGGGATCAAGAGCGCGTAGGAGCACGTTGGCTCATTTCGTCACAGGTAAGCCCGATCAAGCGTTGGAGTGGGCACACACCCCATCGTGAGAGAACGAGGAGCAGGTCGTGGAACCGGTCACTGTCACCGCATCGCCGGCGCTGGTCGTCAGCCGCCTGCTCACGGTGGACGTGCACCCCGACGACGTCGCTGAGCACTCCATCGTGCTGCTGGGCTGGGACGCCGCCGTGCAGGCCCTTTGCGCCAGCCCCAACCCGCGCGCGGGCGAGGTCCTGCTGAGCATCCTCTGCGCGGCCCTGCTGGACGAGCTGTAGCACGCGCGTCAGGCTGAGGCCCGCGCGGCGCTAGGGCGACCCGCCGAGGAGCCCGCCCAACGCGTCGGTGACCTCGTCGGTCGTCTCGTCCACCGTGTCGCCTACGTCGTCGGCCACATCCTCGACCGTGTCGCCGACGTCGTCGGCCACGTCCTCGACCGTGTCGCCTACGGTGTCGGCGACGTCCTCGACGGCCTCGCCGGCGTCCTGCACGGCTTCGCCAGCCGGGCCGCCGACGGCCTCGCCCACGGTGTCGGCCACGCCGCCGACGGCCTCGCCCGCGGAGTCGGCCACGCCGCCGGCGGCCTCGCCCGCGGTGTCGGCCACGCCGCCGGCGGCCTCGCCCACGGTGTCGGCCACGTCGCCGACGGCCTGACCGGTCGTGTCGGCAGCGTCGCCCACGAACTCGCCGGCGCTCTGCGCCGCGGCGTCCACCGCGTCGCCGGCGCCCTGGGGCGCAGGAACGGACGCCGCCGGGGGCGGCACGGCCCCGGGGGCCGGGGCAGACGCTGGTGGCGCCGGGGCAGACGGTGCGGGCGCCCCGGCAGACGGTGGTGGCGCCCCGGCAGACGGTGGTTGCGCGGGTGGCAGCACGTCACCCTCGTCGACCACGTCGGGCACGGCCCCGGGGGCGACGCCCTCGCTGACGGCTTCGACGCCGGCGGAGCCCGCGGACTCGACTCCAGGGGTGACGGCCTCACCGACCGGGGCCGGCGGCTGCGGCGCGTCCTGCAGCGCCTGCGCGGCCTCGTTGGTCGCCGCGAGGGCGTCTGCGCCTGCCGCGGCGGCCTCGGGCGGCAGGATGGTCAGCAGCTCCACCAGAAGCGACTGCTGCGCGGCGACGAAGGCGGCCAGGGCGGCCCGCTGCTCGGGCGTGCCCGACGCCAGCACCGGGGTTGCCTCGCGCGTGCGCTCGGCGGCGTCGCGCAGGGCAGGCTCCGCGTCGGCCCCCTGCCCGGCCCGCGTCACGGCGGTTGCCTCGGCGACGCGCTCGGAGGCGTACAGGAGAGCGCGCTCGGCGCGCGCGACGGGGTCGCGCTCGATGAGCATCTGCACGTCCTCGAGGCCGAGCCTGACGCCGTAGAGGAGGTCGCCGGGCATCGCCCGCTCGGCCGCCAGCGCGGTCCCGCCCGTGGCCACGACCAGCGCGACGCCACCTGTGACGCCGGCCACGCGCACGCTCCAGCCGCGGGCCATCGCGCCGACCCGCGCTCCGATCCCCCGCGGCTTGGAGGCGCGCTCACGCGCCGCGTCGATCAGCTGCGCGCGCAGCCGTGCGCGGAAGTCGTCATCGGTGGCCGGGACCGCCGGGGCGGCCTGCGCCAGCACCGCGGTGAGGTCCAGGAGCGCGCGGGTCTCGGCGTCGGCGTCCTCGAGCGCGACGCGGCCGGAGAGCAGCGCCTCCAGGCGGTCGGGTGCGGACACGCCCGCCATCAGACCGCCACCAGCGCGCTCACGTCGAGGTGCTTGGCCAGCGCCTTGAGCGCGCGGTACTGCAGCGCGCGGATCGCCACCTCGTTCTTGCCCATGATCTGCGCGGTCTGCGCAACGTCGAGCTGCTGGATGAATCGCAGGTAGAGCACCTCGGACTGCTCGCTCTTGAGCTGCTTGAGCGCGTCCTGCACCGTGCGGACCGTCTCGGCCACCAGCGCGCTGCGCTCAGGGTCGTCGCCGACAGACGTGACCGGTGCGTCGTTGAACTCGTAGGTCGGCGTCTCGAGGCGGACGCGCGCCGACTTGAAGTGGTCGTGGCAGCGGTTGCGCGCGATCGTGATGAGCCAGGCGATGAAGTCGCGGCCCTGCCAGGTGAATGTGTCCAGCTTCTGCAGCGCCTTCGTGAAGACGTCGGCGGTCAGGTCCTCGGCGGTGTGGCGGTCACCGACGCGGTGGAAGCAGAACGCGAACACCTGGTCCACGTAGCGGTCGTAGAGCAGCGCGAAGGCGTACGCCGAGCCCTCCTGCGCCTGGCGCACCAGGTCGGCGATCTCGGGGTCGGGGGCGTCCAGGGTCGGCGTCGCGCCGGAGCTGCGCTCCTCGCGCTCGGCCGCGACCGCTGCGCCCGCGCGCACTCCGCCGGGTCCGATCGGGGTGGCCAGCGTGAACGCGGGGCCGGTGACGAGCTCGAGGTGCGCGCGCAAGAGCGCAAGCGCCGCCACCGGAGTCCGGAGCGGGGACTGCGACCCCCAGGAGCTCATCACGTCAGATCATGGGCACGTTGGCGTGCGTCCTACCTCCCCCTGTGACCAAATCTTCATGACACGATCGCACTAGTCCCTACCGCTCCGCAGGCGCGGTCTGTCAGTGCAGGACGGAGGCGATGGTGCGCCGCAGCCGCCGGAACGCGATGCCGCGGTGGCTGATCGCGTCCTTCTCCTCCG
Organism: Euzebyaceae bacterium; assembly: GCA_963829805.1. Taxonomy (GTDB): domain Bacteria; phylum Actinomycetota; class Nitriliruptoria; order Euzebyales; family Egibacteraceae; genus CAWHJR01. The sequence goes on along the minus strand of CAWHJR010000002.1, from coordinate 2,205,619 downwards.
CGGGCAGCTCGGCGGTCGTGCGCGTCTCCCCCAGAGGCCGGAAGACAGGGTCGTAGCCGAAGCCCTGGTCGCCACGTGGCTCGTGCACGACCTCGCCCTCCAGCACGCCGTCGACCAGCCAGGCCCGCCCGTCGGGCAGCGCCAGCGCCGCGGCGCAGACGAACCGCGCCCGGCGGGCGGGGACGCCCTCGAGGCGCTGGAGCAGCAGCTCGAGGTTCGCCGCGTCGTCGCCGTGGCGTCCGGCGAAGCGCGCCGAGCGCACCCCCGGCTCGCCCTGGAGCGCGTCGACCTCCAGCCCGGAGTCGTCGGCGACCGCCGGAAGGTCGGCGTGCAGCGCGGCGGAGCGCGCCTTGAGCAGCGCGTTCTCCTGGAACGTGGTGCCGGTCTCCTCGACCTCGGGCAGCCCGACGTCGTCCGCGCCGAGCAGCTCGATCTCCATGCCTGCGAGGATGCGGCGCAGCTCCTCGACCTTGCCGGCGTTGCGGGTGGCCAGGACGACCCGGGTCCTCACGCCTGCTGTCGCGCCTGGGCGAGGGCCCCCTGCTGGATGAGGAAGAGGTCGCGGCACCCGCCGGCTGCGAGGTCCAGCAGGGCGTCGAGCTCGGCGCGGGCGAACGGCGCTCCCTCGGCCGTGCCCTGGACCTCGACGAAGCGGCCGTCGCCGACCATCACGACGTTCATGTCGACCTCGGCCGCGGCGTCCTCCTCGTAGCACAGGTCCAGCAGGGGCCGGCCCTCGACGATCCCCACCGAGACCGCCGCCAGCGGCTGCAGCGCGGGCAAGCGGGGCAGCCGCCCGTCGCCGTGCGCGGCCTCCAACGCCAGCGCCAGCGCGACCCACGACCCGGTGATCGACGCGGTCCGCGTCCCGCCGTCAGCCTCCAGCACGTCGCAGTCCACCGCCAGCTGCCGCTCGCCCAGCGCCTTGAGGTCCAGCACACCGCGCAGGGCGCGGCCGATCAGCCGCTGGATCTCGTGGGTGCGCCCCTTGACGCGCCCGCTGGCCGCCTCGCGTTGGGTGCGGGTGTTGGTCGACGCCGGAAGCATCCCGTACTCCGCGGTCAGCCAGCCCTTCCCGCTGCCGCGCAGCCAGCGCGGCATCTCGTCGGAGAGCGTCACGGCGCACAGCACGCGCGTGCCGCCCATCGCGATCTCGACCGAGCCCGTGGCGTTGCGCTGGACCCCGGTGCGGAGCACGACCGGCCGCAGCGCCTCGGGGCTGCGGCCGTCCCTTCTCGGGCTCACAGCTGGAGCTCCTGAAGGTCGACGGCGGCACTGACCTCGCCGTCGAAGCGCGCAGCGGCCTCCGCGACGCTCTCCTCGACCTCGACGTACGGCGAGATGTGGGTCAGCAGCAAGCGGGCCGCCCCGGCCTCGCGGGCCACGTCGGCGGCCTCCGCGGCGGTTGCGTGGATCCCCTCGGGCAGCGGCCGCTGGCGCTCGACCCAGGTGGCGTCGCACACGAAGAGGTCGACGTCGCGGGCGCATGCGACCAGGTCGTCGCAGGGCGCGGAGTCCCCGCTGTAGGCCAGCAGGCGGTCTCCCGCGGTGATGCGCGCGGCGACCGTCTCGACCGGGTGATAGGCGCGGTGCAGCGCGAACGTGAACGGGCCGATCTCGAGGTACTGCCCGGACTCGATCGTGCGCAGGTCCAGGTAGCCGCCGAGGCGTTCCATGGACTCCTCGGGCAGCAGCCCCCTGAGCATCGCGCGCGTGCCGTCGGTCGAGTACAGCGGGATCGGCGGCCCTGCGTCGGGGTGGAAGCGCAGGGCGTAGCTGAGGGGGATGAGGTCTGCGCAGTGGTCCTGGTGCAGGTGGGAGATCAGGATCGCGTCGAGGTCGCGCAGCCCGATGACCTGCTGGAGCCGGTGCGACACGCCGTTGCCGCAGTCCATGAGGACGTTCACGCCGTCCATGGACAACAGGTAGCCGGCGCAGACCCGGGTCGCCGAGGGGTGCGTCCCCGCCGAGCCGAGGACGGTCAGCCGCGGTCCCCTCGATGTCATTGGTGGCGGAGTGTAAGCAGGGCCCGGTCGGTCAGGCCCACAGGGTGTTCTCGATGCGCTCCGCCAGGTCGGCGACATCCTCGCTGCCGTAGGCGCCGGTGGACAGGTACTTCCAGCCGCCGTCCGGCGAGAGCACCACGACTTTCGTGCCCGGCGCCAGCCGCTGCGGGGTGCACAGCCGCAGCGCCACCGAAAGGGCCGCGCCGGTCGACGGCCCGGCGAAGATGCCCTCACGCGCCACGAGGTCGCGGGTGGCCTGGAGCGCTTTGAGCGAGTCGACCTTGACGCGGCCGTCCAGGACGGACGGGTCGAAGACCGGCGGGATGAACCCCTCGTCGAGGTTGCGCAGCCCGTAGACGAGCTCCCCGTACTCCGGCTCCGCGGCGAACACGCGAATGCGCCGGTCATGCTCCTTGAGCCGGCGGCCGACGCCGGTGAGCGTGCCGCCCGTTCCCAGTCCCGCGACGAACGCGCCGACGTCGGGCAGGTCGCGTGAGGATCTCCGGGGCCGTGGTCGCGTAGTGCGCGTCGGGGTTCGCGGCGTTGCCGTACTGGAACGGCATGAAGAGGTCCGGGTCGGCGGCGGCGATATCCTGGGCGACGCGCACCGCGCCGTTGGAGCCCTCGTCGGCCGGGCTGGAGACGATCGTCGACCCCGTACAGCGTCGAGCAGCTGGCGGCGCTCCATCGAGGTGTTCTCGGGCATCACGCACGTCAGCTCGAAGCCACGCGGCGCGCAGAGCGCTGCCAGCGCGATCCCGGTGTTGCCGCTGGTGGGCTCCAGCACGCGCACGCCGGGCGTGAGCCGGCCTTCCTTCGCGGCCCGCGCGAGCATCGCCGCTGCGATGCGGTCCTTGACCGAGCCCGTGGGGTTGGCCCCCTCGAGCTTCAGCTAGAGCTCGTAGCCCTCGGGCTCCATGCGCGCCAGCCGCACGAGGGGGGTCTGCCCGACGGCCTCGAGCACGGAGTGCGCGCGCATGGTGGCGGGCGGCGCTCAGCCGCCGGCGACCGCCGGGAGGATCGAGACCTCGTCGCCGTCGGACAGCGGCGTCTCGACTCCGCCGAGGAAGCGCACGTCCTCGTCGTTGACGTAGATGTTGATGAAGCGCCGCAGCGCGCCGGCGTCGTCGACGACGGCCTCACGCAGCCCGGCGTGGCGCACGCCGACGTCGTCGACCAGCTCGCGCAGCGTCCCGCCGCTCCCGGCCACCACCTTCTCGCCGTCGGTGTGCTTGCGCAGCACCGTCGGGACCCGCACCTCGATCGTCATCGTCTTCTCAGCCTATCGGCGACCTGCGGGCGCGTTGCTGCCGTCAACCGTGACAACCCGCTCGGTGATCCGCCCGTCGACGATGTCGAACGCCGCGCACCACCGGGGCGTCGCGCTCCTGCAGGGAGAGCAGGACGTAGCTGGCCTCGGGGTAGAAGGCGAGCTCGACGTCGGTGGGCGAAGGGAAGGCCTCGGTGTGGGTGTGGCTGTGCCAGATGCCGAGGAGGTCCTAGCCGTCGTCGTCGATGGCGTCCATCGCGGCGAGCAGGGCGCGGGGCTCCATCGTGTAGAAGGTCATCGAGCGCGCCGCGTTGGGGACGAGGCGGTGGGAGGTGACGACCCCGTCGCGCCCGCCGAGCAGGCCGCAGATCTCGAACGGGAAGTCGCTGAGCGCGTGGGCGACGATCGCGTCGCGGATCGCGCCGGGGAGCTCGAGCGTGCCCCGGATCTCGGCCTTCGTCATGTGAACGTCATGTGAGGTGGATCTGCCCGCTGCCGGCGGTGGTGTGGCCGATCACGGCCGCGTCGTGGCCGCTGGCGCGCAGCGTGGCGACGGCCGCCGTGGCATTGGCCGAGCTGGCGCCGAACAGCAGCCCGCCCGAGGTCTGCGCGTCGGCAAGCACGAGGACCTCGTCGTCGGGGACGCCACCGCGATGCACACGCGGCGCGGCGAACTCCCGGTTGCGCTTGGTGCCGCCGGGCACGTGCCCGGCGCGGACCAGGTCGCGGACGCCCGGCAGCAGCGGCACGCGCTCGACGTCGAGCGCCACGTCGACGGCGGACGCGACCGCCATCTTCACGAGGTGGCCCAGCAGCCCGAACCCGGTGACGTCGGTCGCCCCAGTGGCGCCGGCCGCCAGCGCCGCCTCGGCCGCGGCCGCGTTGAAGCGGGTCATCTCGGCGATCGCGGCGGCCAGCGGCCCGGCGGCGTCCGCGCCGCGCTTGACCGCGGTCGTGATGATCCCGGTGCCCAGGGGCTTGGTGAGGACGAGGTCGTCGCCCGGCCGCAGCCCGGCGTTGGTGAGCACGCGGTCGGGGTGCACCTCGCCGACCACGGCCTGGCCGAACTTCGGCTCGGCGTCGTCGACGCTGTGGCCGCCGACCACCAGCCAGCCGCCGTCCGCGGCCGCGTCCACGGCGCCTTTGAGCACCTCGCGCAGCAGCGACTCCGGCAGCGCGTCCGCGGGCCAGCCGACGAGGTTGAGCGCCAGCAGCGGCCGCCCGCCCATCGCGTACACGTCGCTGGCGGCGTTCGTGGCGGCGATGCGCCCCCAGGTGCGCGCGTCGTCCACGATCGGGGTGAAGAAGTCGGCCGTGATCACGATCGCGCGGTCCGCCGTGAGCCGCCAGACCGCGGCGTCGTCACCGGTGTCGGTGCCGACCAGCAGGTCGGGGTGGCGCGGTGGCGCGAACCCCTCGAGGATGCGCTCGAGCTTGTCGGGCCCGAGCTTGCAGCCGCATCCGGCACCGTGGCTGAACGCGGTCAGCGGCGGGACGTTGGTGGGTGGGGCGGTCACCGGGCGACTGTAGTCTGCGCGCCGTGCGGCGCGTCATCTACGCCTGTTGAAGCGGGCGCTGTCGGGCGCCGACGTCGCCGCGCTGCTGGGCCTGGAACCGCTGCCCGGCGAGGGCGGGCTCTTCCGGCAGACGTTCGCCGACGCGGCGTCCACGGCGATCTACTACCTCCTGGTGGCACCCGAGGTATCGCACCTGCACCGCCTGCCGACGCCCGAGGTCTGGCACCACTACGCCGGCGCGCCCGCGCGGATGCTGCTGCTGCACCCGGGCGGGCGGGTCGAGGAGCCGGTCTTGGGAGCCGAGCTCGAGCGCGGCTACCGGCCGCAGGTCGTGGTGCCCGGCGCGGTGTGGCAGGGCTGCGAGCCCATGGGCCCCTGGTCGCTGCTCGGTACGACCATGGCACCGCCCTTCGACCCCGCGACGTGGGAGCCGGGCGACCGCGACGTGCTGACCGCGGCATGGCGGGAGGCCGCCGATCGGATCGCTGCGCTGGCGGTCCCCCCGCGTAGCCTCCGGCCCCGATGACGGCCGCCACCTCGCTGTACGAGCCCGACGGTGAGCACTTCGTCTCCACCGCGTGGACGACTGGCCCGTGGGATCCGGGGGCGCAGCACGGCGGCCCGCCATCCGCGCTGATCGCCTCCGTGCTGGCGGCCCGCCACCCCCGGCCCGACCTCGTGCTGGCGCGTCTCACCGTGGAGCTGCTGCGGCCGGTCCCGGTCGCGCCGTTGCGGCTGGCGACCCGCGAGGTGCGCGCCGCGCGGCGCGTCGACCACCACCAGGCCGTGCTGACCGCCGACGGCGTCGAGGTCGCGCTGGCCTCGGCATGGCGCGTCGCACCCTCGGCCGGCGACGACGCGCCGCCGCCGCCCTACGACGTCCCACCCGTCGACGCGGACACGGCCGACCCAGGGTTCCCGCCTCACCTCGACCCCAGCTACTTCACCGCGCTGGAGTGGCGCTTCGTGAAGGGCTCGTTCGGCGCGGCCGGCCCCGCCGCGGTCTGGACCCGCCTGCGCGTCACCGTCCTCCCCGACGAGGAGCCTTCCCCGGAGGCCCGCGTCATGGTCATCGCCGACTCTGGCAACGGTGTCAGCCAGGTCCTGGACTTCAGCAGGGACCTGTTCATCAACCCCGAGCTGACCGTCCACTTCACCCGCCCCGCCGAGGGCAAGTGGATCTGCCTGGACGCCCGCACGACGATCCTCGGCGGCGGCCCCGGACTGGCCGAGACCACGATCTCCGACGAGCGCGGCCCCATCGCCCGCGGCCACCAGACGCTCCTCATCGAGAGGAACGTCCGGTAGCCCAGGCGTCCGTGGAGGTGCCGGGCTTCGAAACCCGGGTCCGAGTGCTTCGTCCTTCAGAGCGCTACGAGCGTAGGTCCCGGTGGATTGTCGGGCGGCCGGTCCCGGGACCAGGCCGGTGGCCGCCGTACATCCCTAGATGTCCCTCACTGGCCGGGATGGCTCCGGTGAGGTGAAGCCTGGTTGCGACGCCCGGTTCCTCACCTCAGGCGGTGGTGAGGGCGGACGGGAGGCCGTTAGGCCGCCAGCGCGAAGTTGTCTTCGGCAGTTGTTGGTTCCCGGGCGGTTTTGCGAGATGACCCGGGGTTCTCGGCTCGCTCTCCAGAGGTCGACCAGCACCCGTCGATGCCAGTTCACCCCCGTGGGGTTACGTGGTCCAGGCTACCGGTGGCGTTCGGACCTGGCACGGTCCATGTCGCGGGCCGCGTCACGTGCAGCGGTGGTGGCGCGCTTGTCGACCTGGGCCTTGCCCCTGGCCAGGCCGACCTGCAGCTTGGCGCGGCCGTCCTTCCAGTACAGGCGCATCGGCACCAGCGTGCGGCCGCCGTCGGCGGTGAAGCGCGCCATGCGGGCGATCTCGTCGCGATGGGCCAGCAGCTTGCGGCGGCGTACCGGGTCGTGGTTGCCGTAGGACGCGAACGCGTACTGGGGGATGTGGGCCTGGTAGAGCCACAGCTCGCCGTCGCGGACCGCGGCGAACGCCTCGCCGAGGGAGGCCTTGCCCTCGCGCAGGGACTTCACCTCGGTGCCGGTGAGCACCAGACCGACCTCGATGGAGTCGTCGATCGCGTAGTCGTGGCGGGCGCGCCGGTTCGTCGCGATGGTCGTGCCGGGGTCCTTGCGCTTGCCACCGCCCTTGTTCTTGCCAGGCACCGGCGGTCAGCCCCCGTCGTCGGCGGGCGTGCCGGCCATGAGCGACGCGAGCTCGGCCTCACCGGCGGCCAACACCTCCTCAGGTGTGCCGTTGACCGCGATGTCGGGCATGACCCCGACGCCCTCGATGGAGTCACCGGACGGGGTGAAGTACTCCGCGGTCGTGAACTTCACGCCGCCCTCGCCGATGTGCAGGACGGTCTGCACGGTGCCCTTGCCGAACGTGGACTCGCCGACCAAGACGGCGCGCTCGGCGTCCGCCAGCGCGCCGGCCACGATCTCGCTGGCACTCGCGGAGTACTCGTCGATCAGCACGACCAGGGGGACCTCGGACGCGTCGCCGCGGGCCTCGTAGGTCTCGACCCCGTCGCCGTCGTCCACGCTCACGATCGTGCCGTCCTCGATGAAGAGGCTGGCGACGTCCACGGCCTCGTTCAGCAGGCCGCCGGGGTTCCCGCGCAGGTCGAAGATCACCCCGGTGGCGCCCTCCTCGGTGAGGGTGTCGAGCTGCTCGCGGATCTGGGTGTGCACGTCGCGCGAGAAGCCGTTGAGCAGGATGTAGCCGAAGCCGCTGGGCAGCAGCCGGCCCTCGACCTCGGGGAGCTCCAGGCGCTCACGGGTGAGCGTGAGCGTCCGCGGCCCCTGAGACCCCATGTCGAGGCCGAGCGTGACGTCGGTGCCCTCCTCGCCGGTGATGAGCTCGACGACCTCGGCCGACGGAAGCGCCGTGACATCGGTGCCGTCGACGCTGGTGATGCGCTCGCCGGGCTCGATGCCGGCGCTCTCCGCGGGGGAACCGGGAAGGACCGAGAGGACCACCAGACCGTCGGGGCTCTCCTCGACGCGGATGCCGACGCCGGAGAACTCGCCCTCGAGCACGCCCTCGAAGCGGCTGAACTGCTCGGTGTCGTAGTACGCCGCGTAGGGGTCGTCGAGCGTCAGGAGCATCCCCTCGATCGCGCCGCGCAGCAGCTCCGGGTCCTCCGGGACCTCGAGCGCGTGACCGGTGATGTCCTCGTAGAGCTCCGCGATCGCCGCGAACTCCGGTGGCAGCTCGCCCGTGTCGGGCGCGGCGGTCGTGCCCAGGCGGTACGCGAGGGTCAGCGACGAGGCCAGCAGGAGACCGACCACGGCAACGCTGAGGGCGCGCCGCAGCGACCCGTCGTGGTGCACCCCCGCGGACGCGGCTTCGGCGCTCATCCCGCCAGCCTGCCACGCTCCGGTGCGGCGGCGCTCAGGTCAGAGGTAACCCATCGGGTTGACGGGCGTGCCGTTGATGCGGACCTCGAAGTGCAGGTGGGGGCCCGTCGAGTAGCCCGTGGAGCCGACGTAGCCGATCACCTGGCCCTGCGACACCGAGCCGCCCGACACCGCGAACCCCGACATGTGCCCGTAGAGCGTCGCGATGCCGCCGCCGTGGTCGATCACGATGCAGTTGCCGTAGCCGCCGTGCACGCCCGCGGACACGACGGTCCCCCCAGAGGCCGCGTAGATCGGCGTGCCCATCCCGGCGCCGATGTCGATGCCGGTGTGGAGCTTGGTCACCCCGGAGATCGGGTGGACGCGATAGCCGTAGCCCGAGGTGACACCGCCGTTGGCGGGCCAGATCATCCCGCCGCCGCCGCCGCCGCCACCGCCACCGCCGCCACCACCGCCACCGCCGCCACCACCCCCGCCGCCACCACCGCCGCCGCCGCCGCCGGAGGAGGAGGCGACCGTGCCGCGATTCGCGTCGGCTGCGGCGGCAGCCGCCGCCGCCGCTGCAGCTGCCGCGGCGCGGGCCGCGAGCTCGGCCTCGATCGCGGCGCTCTCGGCGTTCAGCGAGGCGACGAGCACCTCGGCAGAGGCCTGGTCGGCCTCGAGGGAGGCCAGCAGCTCGCGGTGGTGCTCGGCCTCGGCGGCGACCTCGGCGACCAGCACCTCCTGCTGGCGAACCAGCTCGGCGACGCGGTTGCGCTCGACCTCGGCGACGGCGCGCTCGGCGTCGCGACGCTCCATCAGGACCAGCAGCAGCGCCTCGTCCGCCTCGATCGTGGTCTGTAGGACGCCGATCTGCTCGAGGCCGCGGCGGTCCTGCTCGAGCACGGCGGCCGTGTACTGGGAGGCCTGCGTCAGCTCGTTGGCGCTGCTGATGTTGAACATCGCGACGGTGTTCTGACCGAAGCCGCTGATGTAGGTCTCACGGACGCGGTTGGCCCAGCGATCGCGCGTTGCCTGCAGCTCGGCGACGGTGTCGGTCAGGTGCTGCTCCGTGGCGTCCAGCTCCGCCGTGGTGGCCGCGAGGATCTGCTCCCTGTCGTCCAGGACGCGCTGGGCGCCGCCCAGCTCCTCGTTGAGGACGTGGAGCCGGCCCTGGAGGTCGATGAGGCGGGCGTTGACCTCCTCGAAGAGCGCGAGCTCGGCGGCGTGCTGCGCGTCGAGCGCGTCGATGCGCGCTTCCTGCTCCTGGATCTGGTCGCGGATCTCGTCGAGGTCGGACTGCGACTGGGCGGCCGCGCCTCCCGTGAACGAGGCCAGGACCACGGCCAACGCAAGGGCCGCGGTCAGACCTCGGCGCAGCAGGACACGGCTACGCAGGCGACCTCCAGGCACGGCCCTGAACCGTACGTCAGGGTCGTAGGCCAACCCCCCTCGTCCGATCGGTCAGGTGGCCACTCGCGTAGAGCGCGTTGCGGAGGGCGACTTCGCGCGGGTCGTCGTAGAGGCGGAAGCCGGTGCGGTTCATCGCGTACGCGAAGCCCACGCCGGCGTCGGGGTCGGCGAAGCCGAAGGACCCGCCGCCGCCGGGGGTGCCGAAGGCCTTGCCCGCCGCGGTGCCGAAGCGGAACGCGGGGAAGGGCTTGACGTACCCCAGTGAGAAGATCGAGTCGGTGTGGATCACCAGGTCCATGAGGCCGCCGCTGGGCGGGGACGCGGGCTCGATGAGCGCGGACAGTGTCGCGTTGGTGAGCCCCAGCTCCCGGCCGCCGGTCGCCAGGCAGCCGTAGGCCTTGGCGATCGCGCGGACCTCGCCGGTGCCGTTGGAGGCGGGCGACTCGACGCGCAGGCAGTCGCGGCGGTTGTAGTTGCCCATCAGCGAGAGCACGCGCGGGTTGCCGAACGCCTTGCCCGTCAGGCTGCGCGGGTTGAGGAAGCCCAGCACGAACTTCGCGGGGAACTCGTGCAAGTGCAGGAGCATCTCGGCCGGCTGGAAGGCGTGGATCGTGGCGCGGCGCTCGTCGTCGACGGCGTCGGGCAGGCCGATGAAGAAGTCGATGCCGAGGGGCGCGGCGACCTCGTCGGCGAAGTAGCGGCCGATGGAGCGGTGCTGGGGGTCCACACGGCGCAGCAGCTCGCTCTCGTACCAGCCCAGCGAGATGCCGTGGTAGCCGTGGCGCGTGCCGGGCTCCCACTTGGGGGCCTGCGCGCCGATGATCCGGCCCAGCGCGTCGAGGTCCGCGAGCGTGTCGAGGTCGAGGGGCGTGTCGATCACGGGCAGCCCGGCCTGGTGCGACAGCAGCTGCCGCACGGTCACATCCTGCTTGCCGTTGGCCGCGAACTCGGGCCAGTAGGTGGCGACCCGCTCGTCGTAGTCCAGCAGGCCGCGCGAGTGCGCGACCGCCAGCGCCATCGACGACACACCCTTGGTCGTCGACATCACGGTCACGATCGTGTCCTCGCGCCACGGCCGCTTCGTGATGCCGTCGGCGTACCCGCCCCACAGGTCCACGACCTTGCGCCCGTCGACGTAGGCGGCGCAGGCCGCGCCGATCTCGCCGCGCTGCGCGAAGTTGCGGCGGAAGGCGTCAGCGACCGCGCCGTAGCCCTCCTCGACCCCGCCGTGGATCAGCCCGGGCGGCACGGCCACCTTCAGCACCATGGTTCCTCGCCCTCCTCTCCTGCCCTGCCCACCCGGATGACCACGTGGCTGGTCTCTCGCCTAGTAGTCGGGGATGCGACTACTGGTGAGCCTCCGGGCTCGACACCTGACGCCACCGGTCGACGTAGGTGATCTCCTCGATCGGCCGGCGCGCGGCCGGGCCGAAGTCGCGACCCGTGACGTGGGCGACCGGGATGAGCGCCGCCTGGGTGACGGTCTCGGGGATGTCGAGAACCGCGGCCGCCTCGCGCTCGTAGGCCAGGTGCAGCGTGGTCCACGCCGAGCCGAGGCCGCGGCTGCGCAGCGCCAGCATGAAGCTCCAGACGGCCGGCAGGATCGACCCGAAGAACCCGGCCGTCTCGGCGGTGCTCGGCGACGCCGGCAGGCGGCCGAGCATGCACGGGATCACGAGGACCGGGACCTCACCCATGTGGTCGGCCAGGTGCTGGGAGGACGACAGCACGCGCTCGGCCGTCTCGCCCAGCCCCGACGCGGCCACCGCCTCCCGGCGCGCCTGCGCGTAGGGGTCGTGCGAGCGCCGGTACAGCTCCCCGATCGCGGCGCGTGTGGCCGCGTCCTCGACGACCAGCCACCGCCAGGGCTGGCTGTTGCCGCCGCTGGGCGCCTGGATTGCGATCCGCAGGCACTCGAGGATGGTCTCGCGCGCGACGGGGCGTGCGAGGTCCAGGCGCTTGCGCACCGACCGCGTGGTGGTCAGCAGCCTGTCGGTCTGGGCCAGGTCGAACCCGATGGTCACGGTGTCGGCTCCCTGTGGTCGCGGTGGCCTTTAAACCCTGCGAACCGCGGATCAGACCGCCAGGAAGCGGCGCAAGGCGAGGATCGACACGACCGCGCCGACGATCACGGAGCCCAGGAGCAGGATCGGGAAGATCGCGATCACGTCGACGGTTCCGACGAACGGCATCCACGGGAGGAGCTCGGCGACGTCGCGGATGTAGACGCGCTCCGCGGCGAGGAGCAGGCCGAACGCGGCGAAGGCGCCGATCACGCTCGCCAGGACGCCTTCCAGGACGAACGGCAGCCGGATGTACCAGTTCGTGGCACCGACCAGCTTCATGATCGCGATCTGCTCGCGCCGCGAGAACGCGGTCAGGCGGATCGTCGTGGCGATCAGCACGATCGCCGCCACAGCGACCAGCAGCGCGACGCCGAGGGTGAACCCGCGCAGCGTGCGCATCAGATCGAAGAGGTCGCGCAGCAGCTCCTCGGGGCTGACGATCTCGTCGATGCCCGGACGACCCTCGAACAGCGAGCGCACGGTGTCGATCTGTTCAGGGTCCACCAGCGAGACGCGGAAGCTGGCTGGGAGCACGTCCGCCGTGATCGCCGACTGCAGGAAGGGCTCGTCGGCGAAGATCAGCTGCGCGTTCTCGACCGCCTGCTCCTTGGACTCGTACAGCACGCGCTCGACCAGCGCGTGGGCCTCGAGATCGGCCTGGAGGCGCGCGAGCTGGTCGGCGGTGATGTCGTCGTTCAGGAAGATCGACAGCTCGACGTCGGCGTAGAGCACGCGCTGCGCGAAGTTGACCTGGCGCTGCACCAGCATCACGGCGCCGAGCATCGTGAGGCTGACCGTGATCGTGAGGATCGTGCCGAGCGTCACCAGGAAGTTGCGTTTGAAGGCGCTCCCGACCTCTCCGAGGACGCGGGCCCGCGGGACGAGGTTGGGTACGAAGTTGGACGCCATGGGCTCAGCCGCCGTAGCCGTACATGCCGCGCGCCTGGTCGCGGACCATCGCCCCGTCCTGCAGCTCCACCACCCGGCGGCGCATGGAGTCGACGATGTTCTGGTCGTGCGTGGCCATGAGCACGGTCGCGCCGTCGCGGTTGATGCGGTCGAGCAGCTTCATGATCCCGACGCTGGTCTCCGGGTCGAGGTTCCCCGTGGGCTCGTCGCACAGCACGATGCGAGGGCGGTTGACGATCGCGCGGGCGATCGAGACGCGCTGCTGCTCACCGCCGGACAGCTCGTGCGGCATCGCCTCGGCCTTGTGCGCCAGGCCCACGACCTCCAGCGCCTGCGGCACGGTGCTGCGGATCACCGCGGGCGGCTTGCCGATGACCTCCTGCGCGAACGCCACGTTCTCGAAGACGGTCTTGCGCTCCAGCAGCTTGAAGTCCTGGAACACGCAGCCCAGCTCGCGGCGCAGGAACGGCACCCGCCAGGGCCGCAGGCGCGACAGCTGCTTGCCGGCGACGTAGATCTCGCCGACTTCGGGGGTGACGTCCTTGAGCAGCAGCTTGATGAACGTGCTCTTGCCGGACCCGCTGGGACCGACCAGGAAGACGAACTCCCCTTTGCCGATGTTCAGCGTGAGGTCCGCGAGCGCGGTCACCGTCTGCTTGTAGGTCTTTGAGACGTGGTCGAAGCGGATCATTTGAAGCGGCCACCGTAACATCGGTCCTCGTGAACATGACGTACCGCCGCATGGGCCGGACGGGCCTGCGGCTCTCCGTGCTGTCGTTCGGTTCCTGGGTCACGTTCGGGGATCAGCTCGACGACGAGCTCGCCACGGCGTGCATGACGGCCGCCCGCGACGCGGGCGTGAACTTCTTCGACAACGCCGAGGCCTACGCCGGCGGCGACTCCGAGCGGATCATGGGCCGGGTCCTCGCCAAGCAGGGCTGGGACCGCGCGACCTACGTGATCTCGACGAAGGTCTACTGGGGGATCCACGACGACGACGTCGTGAACATGCGCCACACGCTCAACCGCAAGTACCTCATGCAGGCGATCGACGGGTCGCTGGACAGGCTGGGCCTGGACTTCGTCGACCTGCTCTACTGCCACCGCGCCGACCCCGAGACGCCGGTCGAGGAGACCGCGCACGCGATGCACGAGATCATCGCGGCGGGCAAGGCGCTGTACTGGGGCACGTCGGAGTGGAGCGCGGACGAGATCCGCGCGGCGTGGGCGGTCGCGGACCGCTACGGCTGGCACAAGCCCGTGGTCGAGCAGCCCCAGTACCACCTGCTGCACCGCCGCAAGGTCGAGCGCGAGTACGCCCGCCTCTACGACGACATCGGCCTGGGCCTGACGACCTGGAGCCCGCTGGCGTCGGGGCTGCTGTCGGGCAAGTACCTGGAGGGCATCCCCGAGGGCAGCCGCGCGACCCTGCCCGGTTACGAGTGGATGCGCGACCAGCTCACCGACGAGGGTCAGAACGCCAAGGCGCGGGCACTCGTCGAGGTCGCGTCCGAGCTGGGCTGCACGCTGGCGCAGCTGGCGATCGCCTGGTGCGCCGCGAACCCGCGGGTGACCAGTGTCATCACCGGCGCCTCGCGGCCCGAGCAGGTCACCGAGAACATGAGCGCACTGGACGTCGTGCCGCGGCTGACCGACGACGTGCTGGACCGCATCAAGGCCGTGGTGGCGTAGGCCGTACGCTCGGCCCACGGTGGTGAGGCCGAGCGTCGCGGGTTACACGATCCTCGCCGAGCTGGGGCGCGGCGGGTTCGCGGTCGTCTACCGCGCTCGCCAGGACACGGTCGGCCGCGAGGTCGCGCTCAAGATCCTGTCCCGCGTGGACCTCGACGCGCGGGCGCTGCAGCGCTTCCAGCGCGAGGCGCGTGCGATGGGCGCGCTGTCGTGGCACCCGCACATCGTGGTGCTGCACGACGCCGGGCAGGCCTCGGACGGCGTGCCGTACCTGGCGATGGAGTACCTGGAGCAGGGCTCGCTCGGTGACCGGCTGCGGGCGGCGGGGCCGCTGTCGTGGGACGCGGTCGCGGTCATCGGGATCGAGGTGGCCGGCGCGCTGGAGACCGCGCACCGCGAGGGTCTCCTGCACCGCGACCTCAAGCCGGAGAACCTGCTGATCGGGCCGTGGGGACACACGAAGCTGGCGGACTTCGGGATCGTGACGCCGGCCACCGGGACGCGCACGACCGGCGCGGGCGCCGGCTCGGTGACCGGGACGATCGCGCACACGGCACCCGAGGTGCTCGACGGCGCCCGGGCGACGGTTGCCAGCGACGTCTACTCCCTGGGCTCGACGCTCTACGAGCTGCTGGCCGGCGCTCCGGCGTTCCTCCGCCCGGGCGACGAGTCCGCGATCGTCATGGCCCTGCGCGCCGTCACCGAGCCCGTCCCCGACCTCCGCGCCCGCGGCATCCCCGACCCCCTCGCAGCCGTCGTGGAACGCGCGATGGCCAAGTCCCCCGCGGAGCGCTACCCCACCGCGCTGGCCCTCGGCCAAGCCCTCCAACATGTCCAGTCCACCGCCGACCACCCCGTCACCCTCCTCCGCCTCCGCGACGACCCACCTCCGACCCCGCGGGACGGTGTCGCGGACGCGGCGCCCGGTGCACTCACCACGCCCCACCCCTCCCCCGTCCCCACGACCTCGGACGCAGCGGGGACGGCCGCGCCGCCTGCGGGCTCGCCGGATGCCCGCACCGCGCCCCTTCCCTCCCCCTCGCCGACGACCACCGCGGCCGCGGCTGCCTCCGCCCAGCCGATGACGGGACGGCCACGGGACGGCGCGGCTGGGGAGGATGGACCTGCGTCGCCGGTCGGTGCGGAGGTGTCGACCACGGGGCGGCGGGGGCGGGCGATGCCGGCGCATGAGGGGGTGGTGCCGCCGGTGCCGGTCCCCGGGTACGAGCGGCCGGCGCCTTCGCGGTTCGGGGGTGGGTCGAAGGTCTGGGGGGCGATGGTCGGGTTGGGGATGGCGGCGGTGGTCGGCGTGGCGGCGATCACGGTGGCTCGGGGAGGCGGGTTCGGGGCGGCTGACTCCAGCGATGCAGGCGCCGTGTCCACGGAGGTCGATGCGGGGGCGGCGGCGGAGCCGCCGGGCGCTGTCGGCGAGGAGGCGCAGCCGACCCAGGCGGAGGAGGAGGCGGAGCCGACCCCGGCGGACGATCCGGGGGAGCCACTGGCCACGGGCGCGCCCGACCCACCGGCGCCGAACCCACCGCCGCCCGTCGGCGCCCTGCCGCCGATCCCGGCCGATGTCGGAGAGCGCATCCCCGTGCCGCAGCCGCAGGCCCTGGCTGCCGGTGGGGGCGTGCTGTGGGCGGCGCTCGGCTCGGCCGACGCGGTGGCGCTGGTGGGCGGTGACGCCAGCGTGGCGCTGCCGTCGCGACCGGGTGCGCTGGCCTTCGCCGGAGGGCGGCTCTTCGTCGCCCTCCCTGACTCCGATGAGATCGTCGCGATCGACCCCGACAGTCGTTCGATCATCGGCACCGTGGCGATCGGGGAGGACCCGCGTGCGCTCGCAGGCAGCGCCGAGGAGCTCTGGGTCGGCACGGACGCGGGGCTCGTGCGCCTCGACCCGCTGGCGCTGGAGGTGCGTCAGCGCATCCCCACGCCGTTGCCGGTGCGGGCGGTCGCGACCGGCGGAGGACCGACGTTCGCGGTGCTCGATGGCGGAACGGCGCTGGTCGTCGTCGAGGCCGCGGGCTCGGTCGCGTCGCCGATCGAGCTAGCGGAGCCGTTGCTCGACGTCAGCCTCGACGGGGACGGGAGCATCGTGGTGCTGGGCGTGCGGCGGGTCCTGCGACTGGATGCCGCCAGCCACGACGTGCTCGCCGAGCGGGCCGTGGCCGACGGCATCGCGGTGGCGGCCGCTCCTGACGTGGTCTGGGTGGCACGGGTACCCGATGAGCTGCTGGAGCTGGATCGCGAGCTGACCGGCCTGCTCGTGGTGCTGCCCCTGGACGGTCCGCCGGCGGATCTGGTCGCCACCACCGCGTCGGCCGCAGCGGTGGCGGTGCCCGCCGCGGACCTCGTCGTCACGGTCGAGTGATCGACGGGCCCGGCACCCGCCGGGAGGTCGCTCGACGGATCAGCACCACGGACGCGGTGACCATGGCCGCGCCCCCGAGGAGCAGCAGCGTCGGCAGCGAGAGCATGTCGTGCAACCAGCGGGCGATCGCCTGTGGCACGAAGAGGACCGCCGCCAGGCTGGCCAGGCTGATGGCCAGGCCGGTCCGCCGCAGGACCGCGACGACGGTGGCGGCCACGGCGACGATGAGGCCCAACACGATGCCGACGCCGGTGTGGCCGGCGAACACCAGTGCCTGCGCGCAGCCGATCGCGGTGACACCGGCCGCGGCGTAGCCGATGGCCGCGGGAGTCACCCGCTCGGCTGCGCAGCACCCCGCCCACGCGAGCGCGAGCAGGTAGAGCGCCACCGCGGTCGCGTCGGGACCGCCGCCCAGCACGCCGGTGAGCCCGACCGCGAACAGCACCACCCCGCCGAACGTCGCGAGGTGACCGTAGACCGGCGTGCGCCCGCTCCACGCGACCCCGCCCATCACCGCGACGACGAAGCCCGCCACGAGCAGCGCCGGGTCCGCGTCCAGCCCTGCCAGCCGGCGCAGCCCGAGGTAGACCGTGACCGGCGCCAGCAGCGACGACCCGACCCACAGCGCCGTCGAGAGCCGCCGCGCCGCGCGCTGGTCCTCGTCACCCTCCTGCGCGACCTCGGCTGCCCGGCCGATGACGACCGCCGCGACGCCCATCCCACCCGTCACGAGCAGCAGCATCGCCGTCAGCCCGACGTCCCCGAACGTCCGCCAGAAGTCCGCGGTGGCCCACAGCCCACCCAGCACGCTGAGCACCACCCCGAACCACCCGAGCAGCTCGGCGTTGTCCGACACCAGCTGCCGCGACCGCCGCAGCCGCGACCGCGGGGGCACCGGCGGGACTTGCAGTGGCGCCGCAGCCGTCCACCCGGACGGCGCCCCAGCCGACCACCCGGACGGCGCCCCGGCCGGCCACGGGGCCGGGCCGGTCCACGGCCTCGCCGGATCGGTCCACGCGGCTGCCGGGGGCTGCGCGGGCACGCGGGGTGCCGGTGGCGCGGGCAAGGTCGGAGGGGCGGACATCGGAGGCTCCTGTGATCGGAAGGGACGCACCCCAGCGGGTGCCTCCGCCACGATCCGCCGCGCGACCGCCCCGGGCATCAGGGTCAACCCCGGACTCCGCACCTGATCGGCTCCGACGCCCTCAGGGTCTCCCACCTCAGCGGCGCCACCTCGACACCGTTGAGCGCGCACGTTCATTCCAGCCTTTCCTCGGCATCACGTTGAAATCCTGGAATGAGCAGTCGACCGGGGGGCCCCGCTGGCCGCACCCGCCTCTGCGCGCGGACCAGCCTTCACCATGCGTCGCGGCCTTGTCGGCGGTCCAGCCGTGGAGGGCGTCGCCGATCGCGCGCCAGTCGGCGCCTGACGCGGCCAGAGCACGGTTGACCTCGACGGGCACGCGCAGGGCCCGGGTCCCGAGGGACGCGGAGGCGATCCGCAGCTGCGCCCACGCGGCGATCGTGGTCGCGTCCCGGGGGGGCCAGGTCGTGGGTGACGAGGGGCAGACCCGTGAGGCGGACGATCTGGCTCAGGTCACGGTGGGTGCCCATGAGCACGAGCGCCCCGGCGCGGCGGGCGCTACGCAGGGCGGCCAGCAGCCGCGCCACTGGCACGCGGTCGACCTCGTCCCAGGCGACGACCGGCGCCTGCGTGGGCAGGAACGGCGTGCCTCCACCAGGCGGGATATGGGCGTAGGGGCCGCCGGCGCCCACCCAGTGCAGCAGGTGGCTGGTCTTGCCGTTGCCTTTGGCGCCGATGACCTGCACCGCGTGCGGGCGGGGGAGGTCGAGCGGTGACGGCAGGCCCGCGATCCAGCCACCGCTCGCGGGGTACGCCGGGGTGCTGCTCGGCGATGAAGGGGTTGCCGGCCAGGCCCAGCGCCAGGTAGCGGTCCGCCGTCGTGCGGGTGCTCATCGGGGTTCGCGGGCGACGGGGACCACGCGGAAGGCGACACCGGCGTTCTCGTCGCGGCCCCAGGGGATCTCGATGCGGGCGGTGACCTGCCACAGGACGCGCAGGAGGCGGCCGTCGTAGGACATCGGGCCCTCGGGCGGGATCGGGAACTGGAAGTCGAACGACGGGGGGATCGGGCCGGATTCGCCGTCGTGGCGCACCCGGCCCTGGACGCCGACGTTGCGCGTGCCACGGCCCTGGGTGCCCCACTCCAGCTGCGCGCTGACGCCCTTGGGCGCGCGCCCATCGGTGTACCAGTCGACGCGGCCCCGGACGATGTCGCCCACGACGTACTGGCCCGCCGCCACCGAGACCCGGATCACGTGGCCACCGCCGCGACGCAGGCCGGCGCGACCGGCACCTCGAACAGCGAGTCCTCCTCGAACCCGTCCGTCAGCACGAACGCGACGAAGACGTGCCAGGTGGTGCGGTTGTCCCTGGCCTTGAAGGTGGCCGTGATCGGCGGGATGGTGCCGCGGAAGGTCGCGGCCAGGCCGCTGGGATGCGACTGCAGCTCGACGTGCAGCGGGGTGCTCCAGACGGTCGCGGTGATCGTGCGCGTGTCGTTGCCGACCTGGTACCGCACCCATTCCTGGAGGCGCAGCTCGGCGGTGAGGTGCTGGGCCTCGCGGCTGCCCCGCTTGATGCCGCGCGCGTAGGCCAAGGCGAACGGAGCGCCCATCACCAGCGGCGCCGACGCGAGCGTCAGGTTGCCGGCGTCGAGCCTGCGGACCTGCCGCCTGTGGCTGACGTAGGTCCACAGCCACAAGAGCCCGATCAGGCCGACGACCACCCCGATGATCTTGCCGGCGATCGAAGGGATGAAGCACAGACCGACTCCCAGGAGCACTAGGGTCAGCCCGATGACCAGGCCTGCCCTGCCCGCCGAGGGGGTGTCCGCCTGGTCGGTGATCGTGACGGGACCGCTCAACGGGCGCACGCTATCGCTGGTCCAGGCAGGACCCGATCATGTGGCGGCTGCCCGGCGGCCGCCTACCTCGGGACGGCGTAGCCCTCGGGGAGCTCGAGGGCGTGGGCCTCGAGCAGGGCGGTGTCGGCGAGAAGGTCGCGCGTCGGGCCGTCGGCGACGACGCGACCCTGGTCGAGGATCACCGCGCGCTCGCAGTGGGCGACGGCGAACGGCAGGTCGTGGGTGACGAGGAGGATGGTCTGGGCGCGGGCGTCGAGGACCTCGCCGAGCTCGCGGCGGGCGCGGGGGTCGAGGTTCGCGCTGGGCTCGTCGAGCACCAGCACCTCGGGGTCCATCGCGAGGACCGCGGCGATGCTGACGCGGCGGCGCTGGCCCAGCGAGAGGTGGTGAGGCGGGCGGTCCGCGACGCCCTGCATGCCGACCGCCTCGAGCGCAGCTTCGACCCGGCGCGCGATCTCCAGCGGTGGCAGGCCGAGGTTCGCCGGACCGAAGGCCACGTCCTCGCGCACCGTGGGCATGAAGAGCATGTCGTCGGGGTCCTGGAACACCAGCTGCACCCGGCGGCGGACCTCGAGCGCGTCGGCGGTCGCGGCGTCCAGGCCGCAGACGGTGACCGAGCCGGCGGTGGGCTGCAGGATCGCGTTGCAGTGCAGCACCAGTGTCGACTTGCCCGCGCCGTTGGGTCCCAGCACCGCGACGCGCTCGCCGGCAGCAACGTCGAGGTCCACCCCCCGCAGCGCCACGTGCCCGTCGGGGTAGCGGTAGTGCACGCCGCGCAGCGCGATCGCGGTCCCGGTTCTCACAGCACCACCCTGCCGAGCACCGCGACCGCCGCCACCCCCGCGACGAACACCGCGTCGGCGGTGCGCAGCGCGACCGCCGGGTGCAGCGCGGGCGGCAGCTGGCCCTGCCAGCCGCGGCTCGCCATCGCGAGGTGGACCCGCTCCCCGCGCTCCAGCGACCGCACGAACAGCACCCCGACCGAGCGTGCGACCGCACCCGCCTGCCACAGGAACCGCGGGTCGTGGCAGCGCGCGAGCCGCGCCGCGCGCATGCGGGCGATCTCGTCGCCGATGACGTGCAGGTAGCGCCACATGAAGCCGACGATCAGCACGAACAGGCGCGGGGCGCGCAGGCGCCGGAACCCGTCCAGCAGCTGGGGGAACGGCGTGGTCGACGAGAGCACGACCATCGCCAGCACGCTGATCGTCACCTTCAGCGCGAGCGTGCCGCCGCGCACCGCCCCCTCCGGGACGACCAGCGGCAGGAGCGCCGCCGCCACGAGGAAGGGGACCTCCACGACCAGCCGTCGCAGGGTGAGCCGCAGCGGCAGCCGCGCCGCGACCGCCAACCCGACGAGCAGCGCGCCATAGGCCGCGAACGCCCACCACCGCCCGTCCGGCGTGGTCACCGAGACGATCACCAGCCCGATCAGCCCGACGATCTTGACGCGGGCGTCCAGCCGGTGGACCACGCTGTCGCCGGCGGCGACGTGCTCGAGCCCGAGCCGCCCGCCGTGGCTGTGCGCGTCCTTCACCCCGCTGTGCGCCGGGCCCTCAGCCGCACAGCGAGCAACGCCAGCCCGCTGGCGAGCAGGAAGGTCGCGAGCACTCCGACGAGACCCGACACCGGGGTGTTCTCGTAGTCGGGCAGCGGCGCGCCCGTGAACACGGCATCGCCCGCGACCTCCGCGAGGCAGTCCTCGTCGCCGTCGCACGGCGTGCGGATCACCGCCGACTCCAGCCCGTCGGGCGCCGAGGACGCGAAGCCCGAGACGACCACACCGATCACCAGGGCGACCGCGAGCCCGATGAGCACGAACGGCAGCACCCGCGCGGGCGGGGCATGCGGCTCGGGATGGCCGGTCATGCCGGCACCGCCTCGCGCTCGACCGCGGGGGTGGGAGGAAGCAGGTCGCGGGTGGCCATGAGGTCGGGGCGGGTCGCCATCACCGCGGCCACCACCGCGACCGTGATCGCCGCCTCGCCGATGCCGATCAGCGCGTGGAGGCCGACCATGGTCCACAGCACAGGCCCGCGCTGGTCGGCGCCGAAGACCCCACCCGGTCCGATCAGCACGGAGCAGACGGCGCTGGCGACCACCACGGACGCCCAGGCCGTGACCCCCGTGGCGGCGAGGAAGCCGGTGCGGGTGCGTGGCAGCACGCGTGCGAGCGCGCAGAACAGGTAGTAGCCACCCATCCCGGCGATCACGCCCATCAGCAGCACGTTCGCGCCCAGTGCGGTCACGCCACCGTCGGCCATCCCGATCGCCTGCACCGCGAGGACCGCCGCCAGCACCACCGTGGCCATCCACGGCCCCAGCAGGATCGCCGCGAGCGCCCCGCCGATCAGGTGCCCGCTGGTCCCGAGCCCCACCGGGAAGTTGACCATCTGCACCGCGAACACGAACGCGGCCGCCAGGCCGACGATCGGCACCTGGCGCTCTTGGAGGTCCCGGGCGCCCCGCTTCAACGAGTAGCCCACCGCCCCCACCGAGACGGCACCGGTGACGATCGCGGTGCCGGTGTTGATGAAGCCGTCCGGGATGTGCACGCCGTGCTCCTTCGCCGCGCAACCGTCTCGCAACTCTACCGCTGATGCGAGTCCTTCGCGATAACGAATGACTGGCGTCAGCGCGAGGCGAGGGCGGGTGGCCTCCGGTCGCGGCAAGCCCTCGAGCACCTTGGTGACGGAGAACATCGTCGCGCGGGCGTCGCCGGGGACGACCCTCACGGGGGTCAGCGCCTCGGCGCGCTGGGCGTCCAACGGTCCGACCAGCAGGTGGGCGTCGGTCAGCTGCGGGTCGACCCCGGTGCCGGGCCGGATGGTGTGCGCGTCCAGCGCGGTCACGTCGACGCCGCGGCCCGCCAGCATCCGCGCGACGTCCGCCGCGTCGGGCGCGGTCGCCCC
Source organism: Euzebyaceae bacterium (assembly GCA_963829805.1). Taxonomy (GTDB): domain Bacteria; phylum Actinomycetota; class Nitriliruptoria; order Euzebyales; family Egibacteraceae; genus CAWHJR01. Next base: position 2,183,155 of record CAWHJR010000002.1, on the reverse strand, counting down.
GGCGCCCAGCACCAGCCCGGCCCGACCCCGGTGCAGCACCCGCTGCGCCCCGTCGCCGGGCGCCGTGTCGACCCCGCTGCGTGGCGGCGGCAGCGCCCGCCCGTGCACGCGCAGCAGGACGCTGCCGTCCCCGTCCAGCGCCGCCGTGGCCAGATGCATCACGTCCGTGCGCCACGCGGGCTGCATCACGGTGAGCCCCGCCCGGTAGGCGGCCCCCAGGTGGGTCGCGAGCTCGGTGAGCAGCACGTGGGCCGGCCCGTACGAGGCCGGCTGCGCGAGGTCGGCGATCCCCGCGTCCAGCACGGTCACCACCGCGCACCCCGCGAGCCGCAGCCCGTCCGCCACCGTCAGCCGGCTGGTCGGCCCCGGCGCCGCGACGAACCGGTCCGGCCGCAGCTGCGCCACCCACCCCACCGGCCCCGGATCGCTCCCCACCACCACCATGAGGTCCGCCCGCGTGTCCAGCAGCCGCAGGAGCACCTCGGCGACGGCCTCGTGCAGTGGAGGAGCCATCAGTCCCGCCCCCACTGCCCTGTCGCTGGTCGCCTCATCACCGGTCGGGGCTCGCGGCGACCACCACGGCGCCGGGTGCGGTGGGGCGGCTGTCGGAGGCCGGGTCGGCGGCGGCGCGGGCGCGGTCCAGGGCGCTGAGGAGCTCCCAGGCGTGGGCCGCGGCGGCGGGGCGGACGGTCCAGCCGGCGGCGGTCAGGGCGGAAGTGGCGGGCGCGGCCTGGTCGTCGCCGGCCAGCACGACCAGCACGAGCCGCGCGACCCCGGCTGCGGCGGCGGCGCGCGCGGCCTCCCAGGTGCGGCCGTCGCCCAGCGCGAGGGCGCGCAGCAGGCACCACGTGCGCGACTCGCGCCGCGCACTGGCCGCACCGACGGCGACCGCGAGCGCGCGGCCCTCGGGCTCGACGGTCCACCCGGGCAGCGGGGTGCCGAAGCTGCGACCGCCCAGCACCACGAGGTCCTCGCCAGCGAGCGCGCGATCGCGCAGCGCCGCCACGAGCGCGGCCGCGGGCCGGCGGGCGGCGGCCTCGACCGCGGCGATCAGCTCGTGTGCGTGCGGCGCTTCGAACAGCGACGGCGGGACGGCCACGAGCAAGCTCGACTACAGCTCGTCGTCGCCGACGGGTTCCCCACCCCGCGCTTGCCAGCGCAGGAAAGCCTCGAGGAACCCGTCGATGTCGCCGTCCAGCACCGCCTGGGTGTTGCCGGTCTCCTGCCCGGTGCGGTGGTCCTTGACCATCTGGTACGGGTGCAGGACGTAGCTAGCGGATCTGGCTGCCCCACTCGACCTTGCGCTGCTCGCCGCGGACGGCAGTCCAGCTCGGCCTCGCGCTCCTGGCGCTCGAGCTCGGCCAGCTTGGCCTTCAGCAGCGCCATCGCCGTGGCCTTGTTCTGCAGCTGGCTGCGCTCGTTCTGGCAGGTCATGACGATGCCGGTGGGGAGGTGGGTGAGCGCACGGCGGAGTCGGTGGTGTTGACGCCCTGCCCGCCCGGGGCCGCTGGAGCGGAACACGTCGATGCGCAGGTCGTCCTCGGGGATGTCGACTGCCGTCGAGGTCGTCGAGCACCGGCACGACGTCGATCGAGGCGAACGCCGTGTGCCGCCGGCTCTGGGAGTCGAACGGGCTGATGCGCACCAGGCGGTGCACGCCGCGCTCGCCGAGGCCAGCAGGCCGTAGGCGCGAGGGCCGTGGACGGTGAACGTGGCGGAGCGGATCCCCGCCTCCTCGCCCTCCTGCTCGTCGTGCAGGTCGACCTTGAAGCGCCGCCGCTCCACCCAGCGCAGCAGCATGCGCTCCAGCATCTGCGCCCAGTCCTGGCAGTCGGTCCCGCCCGCGCCGGCGTGGACGGTGACGATGGCGTCGCGGTTGTCGTGCTCGCCCGAGAGCAGGACCCGCGATCTCCAGCTCGTAAGAACTCCTTGGCGCAGGCCGGCCAGGCCGTCGGCGACCTCGGCGGCCGTCGCCTCGTCCTCCTCCTCGACCGCGAGCTGGTTGAGGACCTCGAGGTCCTCGAGCTTGTGCGCGAAGTCGTCGTGGACGCGCAGGTCGTCCTCGACGGCGGACAGCTGCGCCATGACCTTCTGCGCGCTCTGGGGGTCGTCCCACAGGTCGGGCGCGGCGGCCTGCTCCTGCAGCGTGCGTCAGCCGGCGGCGCTTGCGTGTCGAGGTCAAAGGAACTCCTTGATGTCGTCGAGCTTGGCCCGGTAGGACGCGAGCTCGGCGCGGTGATCAGTGATCATCGCTCGGAGCCTATCGGACCTCCTGACGGTGGTCCTCGCGGCGCGGGTAGAGTGCCTGCGGGTGGAGGAGGTGCCGGAGTGACGCCCCTGATCGACGCGACGGAGATGTACCTGCGGACGGTCTGGGAGCTCGAGGAAGAGGGCATCCCGCCGATCCGGGCCCGGTTGGTCGACCGTCTGGGGCTGTCCGCCCCGGCCGTGAGCGAGACCGTGCACCGCCTGGTCGAGGAGGGCCTGCTGGACCTCGACGACGGCCGGCTGCTGGCGCTGACCGAGCGCGGGCGCGAGATCGCGGTCGACGTGATGCGCAAGCACCGTCTGGCGGAGCGCCTGCTGACCGACGTCATCGGGCTGCCGTGGGAGCAGGCCCACAACGAGGCGTGCCGCTGGGAGCACGTGATCTCCGACGCGGTCGCCGACCGGCTGGTCGAGATCCTGGGTGATCCGCAGACCTCGCCGTTCGGCAACCCGATCCCCTCCAGCGACCCCATGCGGACGTGGAGCGACCTGCAGACGGTGGCCGAGGTGGCGCGGCACGGGCGCGTCGGCACGATCGAGCGCATCTCCGAGCAGCTGCAGGTGCACGAGGACGCGATGCGGCGCCTCGCGGATGCCGGGATCGGGCCGGGCGTGCGTGCGCGCTTCCACCTCGAGGGCAGCAGCGTGGTCGCCGTGGTCGACGACCGCGACGTGCACATCGATTCCGAGGCGTCGGAGCACCTCTACGTGAAGGCCGAGTGACCCAGCGCCTCGAGGCGGTCGCGGCCCACCCCCAGGTCGCCTTCACCTACATCCTGCGCGTCGGCGGACCTCCCGACGCCCTCGACGCGCTGGCCGCGGCGGTGGAGACGGCCGGGGCGCAGCTCGTGGGCACACAGGAGGTCCTGTCCGGCAGGTCCGCCGCCGTGCGCGACCTCGTGGTGCGCTGCGCCGACGAACCGCACGCCGAGGCCGTGATCGCCGCCGTGGGGGCCGTCGAGGGCGTGACCGTCGAGTCGGTCCGCGACGTCGTCATGGAGTCCCACGACGGCGGCAAGCTGCGCGTGGAGTCGACGGTGCCCGTGCGCGACCGCGACGACCTCGCGATGGTCTACACGCCAGGGGTCGCGCGGGTGTGCCTCGCAATCCGCGACGACCCGGCCCGCGCCTACGACCTGACGATCAAGCGCAACAGCGTGGCCATCGTGTCGGACGGGACCGCGGTGCTGGGCCTGGGCGACATCGGGCCGCTCGCCGCGATGCCGGTCATGGAGGGCAAGGCGCTGCTGCTCAAGGAGCTTCGCCGGCGTCGACGCGTACCCGCTGTGCCTCGACGAGAAGGACCCCGACCGCCTGGTCGACCTCATCGCGGCGCTGGCCACAGGCTTCGGCGGCATCAACCTCGAGGACATCTCCGCACCGCGCTGCTTCGAGGTCGAGGGCAAGCTGCGCCGCCGCCTCGACATCCCCGTGTTCCACGACGACCAGCACGGCACCGCGGTCGTGGTGCTGGCGGCGTTGCACAACGCGGTGCGGGTGGTCGGCAAGACCGTCGGGCCGGACCTCAAGGTGGTCGTGCAGGGCATCGGCGCGGCCGGTGTGGCGGTCACCAACCTGCTCATGGCTGCGGGCGCGACCGACGTCGTCGGCGTCGACATGGGCGGCATCGTCACCGCGCGCCGCAAGGAGGCCCGCGACCCGATCTTCCGCCGCCTGGGCCGCCAGACCAACCCGCGCGGGCTGGAGGGTCCCAAGGAGGTCGCGCTGTCCGGCGCCGACGTCTTCATCGGGGTCTCCGCCGGCCGCACCCTGTCGCGCGCGCAGCTGGACCTCATGGCCGACGACGCGATCGTCTTCGCGATGTCGAACCCGGTGCCCGAGATCGACCCGGACGAGGCGCTGGGCCGCGCCGCCGTGGTCGCCACGGGCCGCAGCGACTACCCGAACCAGATCAACAACGTGCTCTGCTTCCCCGGCCTCTTCCGGGGCCTGCTGGACGCGCGCGCCCGCGAGGTCTCCTACGCCACCAAGCTGGCGGCCGCGCGGGCGATCGCCGACATCGTCTCGTCCGAGGAGCTGGGTCCCGACCTGGTGATCCCCTACGCCCTGGACCCGCGTGTGGTCCCCGCGGTCGCTGCCGCGGTCGCCGGTCAGGTCGCGGCAGAGGCGGCGGCCGGCCTGACCAGCAGGATCTGACCAGGCGGCCGGCGGGTGGGGGTACGGTGGCGGGGCGCCGCTGTGGTGCGTTGGAGGAGGCAGGTGACGGGTAGGCGGCAGAGCTCCGCGACGGTGGTCGCGATCGCGGTTGCCGCGATGCTCGTCGCGGCCGGCAGCCTGGGGGCGCTGGCGTCGCGGGGCGCGTTGGGCAGCGGCGCGACGCCGCGCAGCGTCGCGGTGGTGCCGGTGCCGACGCTGGCGGCGGAGCCTGGGGGCCAGGAGGCGGTCGTGCCGCCCCTACCCGTGCCCACGACCACGGCGGCCCCCGCGCCGGCTCCGCCGGTGGCTGCGGGGCCGGGACTCGTCGCTCCGATCCGTGGCGTCTGGGTGCACGTGCTGGACGCGACGCTGCTGTCGGCGGGGTCCATCGAGGTCATGCTCGACCGCGTCGTCGCGGCCGGCGGGAACACCGTGGTCGTGGAGGTCGCCCGGCGCCACGACGCCTACTACGCGTCGGCGATCCTGCGGCGCGGCCCGGACCCTGCCTTCGAGCCAGGGCTGGACGTGCTGGCCGCCGTCTCGGCGGGCGCGCGGCGCCGCGGGCTGGCGGTCCACGCCTGGTACACCGCCATGCCGATGTGGCAGCCGCCGGCCGCGTCGTCGCCGGACTCTGCCGTCCCTGCGGCGACGCCGACGCCCCCCAACTGGGTCTACACCCAGCACGGGCCGGAGGCGCCGGAGGCCGACCGCTGGGTCTCGCGCAGTGTGACCGGCGAGTGGGGCGCCTATCTGGACCCGGCCGTTCCCGCGGCCCAGGACCTGGTCGTCGCGATCGCGGCGGAGCTGGCTGCCTACGACATCGACGCCGTTCATCTGGACTACCTGCGGTATGCGGGCGCCGAGTGGGGCTACAACCCGGTGGCGCTGCAGCGCTTCGCCGCGGAGACCGGGCGCACGGACGTGCCCGCGCCCGACGACCTGCAGTGGTCGGACTGGCGACGCGCCCAGACCACCACGATCCTGCAGCGCATCCGCGAGGCCGTGCACGCGGTCAACCCGGCAGTAGGCGTCTCTGCCGCGCTGATCGCGTGGGGCGACGGGCCGGCAGGCGGGCGCACGTTCGCCGACACCGCCGCCTACCGCGACGTCCTGCAGCCCTGGGAGCAGTGGACGCTGAGCGGGCTGCTCGACGTGGCGATGCCGATGCTGTACTTCCGCGAGGACCGCCACGCCTCCTACCACCGCAACTGGTTGGCCTATGCCTCGACACTGGCGGCGGCGGGCGACGTGCTCGTCGCGCCGGGTCAAGGCAGCTGGCTCAACACCGTCGAGCAGTCGACCCTGCAGCTCTCCACCGCGGAGCCGGTCACGGACGGGACCGTGCTGTTCTCCTACCAGCTCAACGCCGCCGAGGGACCGCCGGATGCGCTGCTGTCCGCGCTAGGGTCCTCGCTGTGGGCGCCGCCGTAACCGTGCCAGGCGGCCGCGACCCTCGCGTCGCGCCGGTCCGAGCGGTCGTGCTGGCCATGGGTCCGGCCGTCGACGCGCGCGAGGAGCGCAGTCGCGCGGCGCTGCTCGACGGCCTGGAACAGCTGCCGCGACCGTTCGACGAGGACGCCGGTCCCACGCACCTCACGGGGTCCGCGATCGTCGTGGGACCACGCGGCGTGCTGCTGGTGGTGCACCGGCACCTCGGGTCCTGGATGCAGCCGGGGGGACACATCGAGCCCGGCGAGGACCCTGCGGACGGGGCCCTGCGGGAGACGATCGAGGAGACCGGCCTCGCGCCCCGCCACGCGGGGGGCACTCCGAAGCTGGTCCATGTCGACGCGCACGCCGGGGGCCGCGGGCACTTCCACCTGGACCTGCGCTACCTGATCGAGGCTGACGGCGACCCCGCGCCAGGCGAAGGTGAAAGCCAAGAGGTGCGCTGGTTCGCCTGGGGGGAGGCGATCCAGCGCGCCGATCCGGGCCTGCGGGCGGCCCTGGAGTCTCTCAACCCTGGGTGAGGTAGAGCTGCAGCTCGACGGTGCCGGTGTCGGCGACCGAGATCACGATCGGGGCACTCGGGGCGCTCACGCCGTAGTCGGCGAACGTGATGTCGAAGCTGCCGGTGACCGTGACGACGTCGCCGGTCAGCTGGGCGGACAGCGGGACCGTGACCTCCTGGGTGACGCCGTTGACCGTCAGGGTGCCCGTGGCGGTGACGGTGACGACCTCGCCGGTGGCGGCGGCCTCGCCGAGCTCGACCGGCTGGGTCAGCGTGAACGTCGCGGTCGGGTTGGCGCTGGTGCCGAGCGCGCGCTGGATGGAGTCCTCGCGGCGCGACTCGTCGCTGACGATCTGGGTGAGGTCGGCCTCGATCGACGCGGCGGTGAGCGTGGTGCCCTCGATCGTGACGCTGCCGCTGACCGCGGGCGTGCGCCCGACGGCCTCGGTGGCACCGATCGACGCGAGCTCCTCGGCGACGCGGAAGCCGACGAACGTGCCGGTGGTGTCCGCGATCGAGAACGTGCCGATCGAGGTGTCGACCGCCCAGGTGCCGGCGATGCCCGTGGTCGAGGTCGCGGCGGTCGCGGTGTCGGTCTCGGCTGAGGTGCCGGTCGCCGCGGACGTGCCGGCGGAGGCGGTGGTGTCTGCAGCCGTGGCTGCGGAGGTGTCCTCGGCGGTGTTGTCCTCGGCGGCGGTGTCGCTGGTCGTGGTGTCCTCCAGGTCGGCTGTCGCGGCGGTGATGTCGACGGCCTCGGGCGCGGAACCGCCGAGGAACCAGATCACGCCGCCGACGCCCAGGAGCACCAGGGCCAGGGCGACCAGCGCGAGCGTGATGTGCCGGCGGCTGCCGGAGCCGGAGCGCGGCGGGGCCGGTGGGGCAGGCGGGACGGGTGCGGATCCGGTGCGCGGCGCGGCGCCGCCGTCGGCGGGCCGGGCGGGCGCTCGGGTCGGGGTCGTGGTGCTGGGCATGACGATTGCTCCTCGGTTCGTTGGTGGCTTGGGGCCACCTTGCGGGAGCGGGCTGAGCCCTCCCTGAGCGGAACCTGAGTGGATCCTGAGGACGGCTCAGGCCTCGGCGGTGATCGCGGCGACCTCGTCGATCGGGGCGGGGGCGCCCTCGACGGGCCGGCCGCGCTCAGCCCAGCGCACGAGCAGCAGCGCGGTCGTCCCGCACAGCACGTACGCGAGCGTCAAGGGCAGCAGGGTGCCGTTGTAGAGCCGGTCGATCAGCGACCCGAGGGCGGCGCCGCCGGCCAGCTGCACGGCTCCGATCACCGAGGACGCGGTGCCGGCGATGTGGCCCATCGGCACCATCGCGATCGCGTTGAAGTTCGGGATCACGAAGGACTGCATGCTCATCTGCGCCGCGACCCCGAGGATGTAGAGCGCGACCGGCGGGCGGCCGCCGAAGGCCAGCGTGACCGCGAGGAACGCGATCGCCGCCAGGAGCTGCACGAGCAGCGCGCGGTGGGCGAGGCGACGTGCCCCCACCCGGCCGACCAGCCTCGCGTTGATGAGCATCGTGACGCCCATCACCATCGCGATGCCGCCGAACAGCAGCGGGAACTCATCGTCCCACCCGTAGATGTCGCGGGCGATCAGCTCGGAGCTGGCGAGGTAGGACGTGAACGCGCCGTAGAGCGCGGCCATCGCCAGGCCGTAGGCGGCCGTCTGGCGGGTGGTCACGACCTCGCGCGCCGCCTGGGTGATGCGACCCCACTGCAGCGGCAGCCGGTCCTCCGGGCGCAGGGTCTCCGGCAGGCGCAGGACCGCCCACACCGACAACGCCGCGACCGCGACGACACAGACGCCGAACACCCAGCGCCACGACGAGAACGACAGCACCACGGCGCCCAGCCACGGCGCGAACACCGGGATGAGGATGAAGACGGCCATGACCAGCGACATGGCGCGCGCCATGCGCTCGCCCTTGAACGAGTCGCGCACGACCGCGACCGCCACGACGCGCGATCCGGCTGCGCCCGTCCCCCACAGGAACCGGGCGACGAGCAGCGTCGCCAGGCTGGGTGCGAGCGCGGCGGCAAGGGCCCCGACCGCATAGATCCCGAACGACACGAAGAGCACGCGCCGGCGCCCGAACCGGTCCGCCGCGACCCCGTAGACCAGCTGCCCGGCAGCCAGCCCGACGAGGTACGTCGTCACCAGCGCCGCGACCTGGGTCGAGTCGGGCGCCAGCCCGAAGTCGGCGCGGATCGCGCCGAAGGCGGGGAGCATGAGGTCGACGCCCAGCGCGCCGAGCGCCATCGCCATCGCGAGCAGCGCCGTGAGCCCGGGACCGGCCGACTGGCGGCCTGCCGCCGCCGGCGCGGCCAGGCGCTTCGGGGCCGAGACCGTCACGCCAGCACCCCGAGTCGCTCGGCGTCGTGCACCTCGAGAGCGCGCTCCAGCAGGGTGCACAGTGCGGCCCGCTCCCCCGGGTCCAGCGCCGCGAAGATGTGGTCCTGCGCATCGCCGGCCAGTTTCCGCAGCTCCGGCACCAGGCGCCGTCCGTCATCGGTGAGCCCGACGAGGTTGCGGCGGCGGTCGCCCGGATCGCGCTCCCGGAGAACGAGCCCGCGCCCGTCCAGGTGGTCGACGAACCCGACCATGTGGCTCTTGTCGAGATCCAGACGATCCGCCAGGTCCTGCTGCGACTGCGCACCGAGGTCCGCCAGCGCGAGCAGCACGGCCATGTGCGTCGGCAGCAGCTCGTAGGGCAGGAACACGGCGTTGAGGTGCCGTTGGGCGACCTTCACCAGCTGGCCGGCGAGGTAGGACGGGTGCGCCAGCAGTGACGGCGGGCGCGGCGACGCGGGCATCCGAGTGATCTTTCCAAGAGATGGTTGCGACTTGCAACGATAGCCGCCCGCCACGATCCGTGCCTCAGTGCGCGAGCTGCGGCGCCGTGGGCAGCGACGGCTCCGTCCCGACGCGGTCGGGGACGACCTGGTCCACGTCGGCGAGGAGCCGGTCGAGGTCCGGCCACCACCGGCCTGCGTGCAGGTGCGCGATCGCCGTCGCGGCTGCCGCGGGCGTCGTCGGTACGACGCGGTGAGGGGCCGCACGGTGGAGGAAGCCGAGGTGGAAATGCCGACGCGTCGCCGGCCACGACTCCGGGTCGAGGACGAGGTAGTAGTCGGGCAGCTCCACCGACCGCGCGCGCCAGCGCGCCACCGCGGCGGCGACCTCGACCTCCAGCGCTCCCCGCCCGGCCTGCTGGTCGAAGGTGGCAGACCAAGCGTCGGCCACGCCCGCCAACGGGTCGGCGTCGTGCACCAGCCACGGGATGTGCGCACGCTGCGCCTCCCGCCAGGCGGAGACCGCCCGGTCCAGGGGCGCCCCCTCAGCGTCCGGGACCACCGCGCGCACGTTGGCCGCCGCGCCCAGCGCGGCCGCGCACGCCCCCGCCTCCGGACCCACCACCGCGATCACGGTCGTCGCCACCCGCTGCACGGCCACCATGGTGTCAGCCACCAGGCCTGGGGGTGCGTCGCAGCAGTACCGCTGAGCGACCACTGCTGCGAGCCACCTGCACACAGCCGGCGGAGGTGCGTCGCACCAGTACCTCCCAGCGACCACTGCTGCGAGCCACCTCGCCGGTGCATGGGTCGTCCGGCAAGGTCAGCGGAGCAGGGCGTCGTGGACGGCTTCCTCGACCGTGGTGGACAGTGCGGCGGTGCCGCCGAAGAGCCAGGCCCGGGTGATCGGGGCCGTGCCTCGCAGGTACTGGTCGACGCTGGGGTCCAGCGCCGCGGTGGGGGTGAGGAGGACCGGGGCAGCGAGGGCCGCGGCGTGGGGGCCGCCGGCGAGGGCATCAGGGAAGGAGTCGGCGGTGGCGATGCCCACGGCCGACGGGCCGGCGATGCCCACGGCCGACGGGCCGGCGAACAGCTCGGACGCGACCAAAACGCTCGTCTCGGCGGGGGTGGTGCCCACCAGCGCGTGGAGCGCGTCTGGGACGGCCTGGGCCGCGGCGGCGCCGACCGCGTAGATGGCGTCGCCTGCGCGCGCCGCGGTCTCGGACGGCAGCCGGTCGCCGCTGGTCAGGAGGAGCGCGCCTCCGCGTGCGGCCATCGCGGCGCCGGCGATGAGGGCGTCGGCGAACGTGTCGCCGTCGGCGTACCCGAGCGCGACCGGATGGCCGAGCGCCGCGTCGACCGCGGCCGACGTCGCGTAGCGGTTCGCGCCCGCCACCCGCACCGGCGTGAAGCCGGCTTCGGTGACGTCCTGGGCCACAGCCTCGACCAGCGCGGCCGTGCCGCCCAGGAGGTAGACGGTCCCCCCGGCAGGCAGGACCCGCGCGAGCTCCGCGCGCGTCGCGTCTGCCAGCGCCGCGCCGGGGGTCAGCAGCAGCGGTCCGCCGACCGCGACCGCGAGCGGCGCGCCAGCCAGCGCGTCGGCGAAGAGGTCGGCCCGCGCCACCACCACCGCCCCCGCGGACCCGTCCGCGAAGCCGGCCCGGCTGATCGCGACCGCGGTCGCGATGCGCTCCGACCCGGCCAGGCGTACGACCTCGCCGGCGACGGCCTCCCGCGGCGGGATGTCGACCTCCGCCGTGTTGTCGGCGGGCCGGGGGTCCTGGTAGGTCGACGGCACCGCCGCGACCGACACCACCGCCGGCTCCGCACCGGGCGACGGCCGCTCGATCACGGCCTCGAAGCTCACCGCCTCACCGGCCGCCAGCGCCGACACCGGGCAGCTGGCCCGCGCGCCGTCGGAGTTGCAACCGGTGGGCGTGACCGCTGGCGCCGGGACGATGCCCAGCCCCGCGGAGTCCCGCCGTCCCGCCACGTTGGCCACGGTCACCGCCAGCGTCGCGGTGCGGTCCGCCAACGTGACCACGACGGCCACCGCGAGGTCGGTCGTCGCGGGCGACAAGGCCAGCGTGGCCAGGTTGTTGCCCTCGGGGTTGTGATCCGGCGTCCCGGCCGCGTCGAGCCTGGCAGTCACCGTGGTGGCCGCGGCCACCGAGAGCTCGATGTCGACCGCGACCTGCGCGCCGGCGGCGAGATCCGCCCACTGGCAGGAGAAACCCTCGGGCCGCGACGCGCAGGCGACGCCGTCGGCCAGCGACCCCGGCTGCGGGTCGCCGGTGTGGCCGGTCACCTCAGCGCCCTCGCCCGCGTCGACCTCCAGGATCGGGTGCGCCGATCCTTGCGGGCCCTGGTTGGTGACCGTCGCCCGCAGCTGCTGCGGCTCACCGGCGTCGTCGATCAGCGCCAGCACCACCGCCACGTCCGCGGTCCCTGACGCCCCGACCTGCGCGGGCAGGAGCGTGACACCGAGCAACCCGACCAACAGCGCGACGAGAAACCTTGGGGCTTGGTATCGGAACATCAGCACACCTCCGTGTCAATCAGCGCAGAGAAGCGCAATCACACGATAGGCGTGCGGCCGGTCAGGCGGTCAGGCACCCTGTGGACAACCATGAGCGCCACCGTCCACGCCACCGGGCTGGCCGCCGGGCACGGCGCCCGCAGCCTGTTTCACGGCCTCGACCTGGTCGTCGCCCCCGGCGACGTCATCGGCCTGGTCGGGGCCAACGGCGCGGGCAAGTCGACGCTGCTGCGGATCCTCGCGGGGCTCGAGCCGCCCGAGCGCGGCCGCGTCACCCTCACCCCGCCCGGCGCCACCGTCGGCTACCTCCCGCAGGAGGCCGAGCGCCGGCCCGGCGAGACCGTGCGCGCCTACCTCGGGCCGCCGGACGGGCGTCGCCCCCGCGCACCAGGCCCTGGAGGACGCGTCCAAGGCGCTGGCCGAGGACCAGCCCGGAGCCGCTGACGTCTACGCCGCCGCGCTCGAGCGCTGGCTGGCCCTGGGGGGCGCTGACCTCGACGCGCGCGCAGAAGCCCTGGCCGCCGACCTCGGCCTCGGCGTGGACCTCGACGCCACGATGACCACGCTGTCAGGCGGTCAAGCCGCCCGTGCCGGCCTCGCGTCGCTGCTGCTGAGCCGCTTCGACCTGGTGCTCCTCGACGAGCCCACGAACGACCTCGACCTGGACGGGCTGGCTCGGCTGGAGGGCTTCGTCGCCGGGCTGCGTGGCGGCGCCGTGATCGTCAGCCACGACCGCGAGTTCCTCGCCCGCACGGTCAACGAGGTCGTCGAGCTCGACGCCGCGCAGCAGCAGGTCGGGGTCTACCTCGGCGGCTACGACGCCTACATCGCGGAGCGCGCGGTCGCGCGCCGCCACGCCCGCGAGGCCTACGGGGAGTACGCCGACACCAAGGCCGGCCTCGAGGCCCGCGCGCGCATGCAGCGCGGCTGGGCGGACAAGGGCGTGCGCGCCGCCAGACGCAAGGCCGCCGCGGAGCCCGACAAGAACGTCAAGCACCACGCCGCGCAGACCAGCGAGAAGCAGGCCGCGAAGGCCCGCCAGACCGACCGCATGCTGGCCCGCCTGGAGGTCGTCGAGGAGCCCCGCAAGGAGTGGGACCTGCGCATGGCGATCGCCGCCGCGCCCCGCTCCGGCACGGTCGTCGCCACGCTGCACCAGGGCGTCGTCCGGCGGGGCGACTTCACGCTCGGTCCGGTCGATGCCCGCATCGACTGGGGCGACCGCGTGGTCATCACCGGCGCGAACGGGTCCGGGAAGTCGACGCTGCTGGGCGCGCTCCTGGGCCGCATCCCCCTGGACGAGGGCACGGCGACGCTGGGCTCGCGGGTCCAGATCGGCGAGATCGACCAGGCGCGGGCGCTCTTCCTCGGCGAGGAGGGGCTGGTGGAGGCGTTCCGCGACCTGACCGGCCGGCCACCCGCGCACGAGACACGCACGCTGCTCGCAAAGTTCGCGCTCGGCGCGGAGCACGTCGACCGTCCGGCGGCCAGCCTCTCGCCTGGCGAGCGCACCCGCGCCGCGCTCGCGCTGCTGCAGGCCCGCCAGGTCAACCTGCTGGTGCTGGACGAGCCGACCAACCACCTGGACCTGCCCGCGATCGAGCAGCTGGAGGCCGCGCTGGATCGCTTCCAGGGCACGGTGCTCCTGGTGACGCACGACCGCCGCATGCTCGCGACGGTGCGGACCACCCGCCGCTGGCACGTCAGCGGCGGCCGCCTCCGCGAGGACGCCTGACCGGGCGTCGCGCTACTTCTTCTTGGCGTCCTTCGCGGTGCGACGCAGCTTTTCGGTCAGCGCTTCGACCTGCTCCGCAGTCTTCTGGCGGATCGCGTCGACCTGGCGCTCGGCATTGCCGCGGACCTTGCGGGCCTGGGTCTCGGCCTTGGACGTCGTCTTCCCGATGCGCTTGCGGGCCTTGCGGATGCGGCGGCGCGACCCGCCGACCAGCTCCGCCAGCGCGGTCGTCGCCTTGTCGGCGATCTCCATGATCTCCGTGACGACCTCGTCGGAGGTCTTGTCCTTCTTGCGGGCCATCGTCTCCCTCGTCTCACCCGGGCGTCGACTCGTCGGCTCGCAGGCTCGCCCAGTACCGCGCTGGTCGCAACCCCCTACTAGTCTTGTCGGGCGCCGTCCGCCTCAGGGAAGCCTGCCCCGTGATCACGTTCGAGCACGTCAGCAAGCGCTACGCCGACGGGACCGTGGCCCTCGACGATCTGACGCTTGAAGTGCCCGAGGGCGAGGTCGTGGTGTTCGTGGGGCCCTCGGGCTGCGGCAAGACGACCACGATGCGCATGGTCAACCGCATGGTCGATCCGACGACCGGGACCGTGGCGGTCAAGGGGCGCGACGTGCGCCGCGCCAAGCCGGCCAAGCTGCGGCGCGAGATCGGCTACGTGATCCAGCAGATCGGCCTCTTCCCGCACCGCACGATCGCGGAGAACATCGCGACGGTCCCTGAGCTGCTGGGCTGGGACAAGCGCCGGGTCGCTGCGCGCGTCACCGAGCTGATGAGCACGGTCGGCTTGCCGGAGCAGGTCGCGGAGCGCTACCCGCACCAGCTGTCGGGCGGTCAGCGCCAGCGCGTCGGTGTCGCGCGGGCACTGGCGGCCGACCCGCCGATCATGCTGATGGACGAGCCCTTCGGCGCGGTCGACCCGATCGTGCGCGCCCGCCTGCAGCAGGAGTTCCTGGGCCTGCAGCACCGGGTGCGCAAGACCATCGTCTTCGTCACCCACGACATCGACGAGGCGATCGTCATGGGCGACCGCATCGCGATCCTGGCCGAGGGCGGCGTGCTGCAGCAGTACGACACGCCTGAGGAGATCCTGCGGGCGCCGGCCAACGACTTCGTCGTGGAGTTCCTGGGCCCGGAGCGGGGGCTCAAGCGCCTGTCACTCATCCCGGTCAGCGAGGTCAGGGCGGAGCCCGGCCCGGTCGTGCACCCCGGCGACAGCCGCGGCGTCGCGGAGCGCGCGGCCGCCGACTACGGCTCCGACTGGGTGGTCGTGGTCGAGAACGACGGCAAGCTGCGCGGCTGGCTCGCGCTGGCGGACATGAACGGGGTCGTCGACCGGGCCCTGGCTCGGCCGTTCTCGACCAGCGTCGACGCCGCGGACTCGCTGCGGGCCGCGCTCGACGCGCTGATCACGTCGACGACCGGCGTGGCGGTCCGCACCAGTCGCGGCAAGCGCTACGAGGGACTGATCACCCGCGAGCTCCTGACCGAGGAGCTGGCCGTCGAGCGCCACGCGTGACGCCGCTCCTGGCACAGGGCGGGCGGCCGTTCCCCGACTGGCAGTTCTTGCAGAACTACCGCTCCGACATACTCGAGCGGCTGGTCGAGCACCTGCTGCTGACCTTCCTCGCCGTCGCGATCGGCATGGCCATCGCGTTCCCACTGGCGATCCTCGCGGTGCGGTTCCGCCCGCTCTACAGCCCCCTGCTGCAGGTCACCGGCGTGCTCTACACCGTCCCGTCGCTGGCGCTGTTCGTGCTGCTGGTCGCACTGGGCACCGGGCTGACGCTCACGACCGCCCTGATCGGGCTGACGATCTACACGCTGCTCATCCTCATCCGCAACATCGTCACGGGGCTGACCGGCGTGCCCGACCACGTCGTCGAGGCGGCCGAGGCGATGGGCTACGGCGGCTCGCGCCTGCTGTGGCGCGTGAGGCTGCCCCTTGCCGTGCCGGTGATCTTCGCCGGCATCCGCATCGCGACGGTCACGACGATCGGGCTGGTGACGATCACGACGACGATCGGCCAGGGCGGGCTGGGCCAGATCTTCTCCCTCGGCTTCCGCCGCGACAACTTCACGGCCTACGCGATCGCGCTGCTGCTGACCGTGCTGCTGGCGGTGTTCGCCGACCTGCTCCTGGCCGGCACGCAGCGGCTGCTCACGCCCTGGACCCGGCGGGCCGCATGACGGGCGAGGAGTCGCTGGCCGACCAGCTGCTGGCCTGGTTCACCGGGGAGCGTTTCGGGAACGCGATCCCCGGCGTGCCGGAGCTGCTGGTCGAGCACATCTTCCTGTCCGTGCTGGCGATCGTCGCCGCCGTGGCGGTCGCCCTCCCAATGGCGGTGTGGCTGGGCCACGTCGGCCGGGGCGGCACGGTCGCGATCAACGTCGCGAACCTCTTCCGCGCCGTGCCGGCGTACGGGCTCATCTTCTTCGCCTACGGGCTCTGGGGTGCGGACCTCCCGGTGCTCGCCGCGGTGTTCGCCACGATCGGGCTGGCGCCGATCTTCACCAATGCCTACGTCGGCATCCGCACGGTCGACCCCGAGGTGCGCGACGCCGCCGAAGGGCTGGGCCTGACCGGCGGGCAGGTCCTCCGCGGGGTCGAGCTGCCCATCGCGATGCCGGTGATCATGGCGGGCATCCGCACGTCCGCGGTCAACATCGTCGCGACGATCCCGTTGGCCGCGCTGGTCGGGTTCGACGGGCTGGGGCGGCCGATCGTCAACGGGCTGGCGCTGGGACCCACGCGGTCGACGACCGGGCGCGCCCTGGTCGTGGCGGGCGCGCTGCTGGCCGCGATCCTCGCGATCCTCACCGAGGCCCTCTTCGCGCGCCTGGAGCGCCGCCTCACCGCCAAGGGCCTGCGCGACCGCGACCGCGGCATCACCGCGGCGGAGCGCAAGATCGGCCCCGCAGGGGTCACGACCCCGGTCGCGGGAAAGGTGCCGCTGTCCCCCTGATCTCCCCATTCCCGACAAGAAACATGGAGGAAATGACGTGAGACTGATCCGCAAGAACGCCCACAAGTCCCGCTGGGCGACGCTCATCGCACTGGTCTTGCTGACCGCCTGCAGCGGCGGGAGCGATACCGACGGCTCCACCGAAGCCGAGGAGACCGGCGCGGCCCCGACCGAAGCGGAGGCGACCGAGGCAGCCGCGACCGAGGCCGCCGCGCTCGGGACGATCGTGGTCGGCTCGACGAACTTCGACGAGCAGGAGCTGATCGCCGAGATGTACGCCCAGTCGCTGGAGCAGGCCGGCTTCACCGTCGAGCGCCGCTACCAGCTGGGCAACCGCGAGATCGTCCTGCCCGCACTGACCGCCGGCGAGATCGACGTCTACCCCGAATACGCCGCGACCGCGCTCGAGTTCCTCAACGAGGGCGCAGGGGAGGCCAGCGGCGACCCGGTCGCGACCACCGACCGGCTGCGCGAGGTCTTCGCCGAGGAGGGCGTCGACGTCCTGGAGCCGTCAGAGGCGCAGGACCAGAACACGCTCGTGGTCACCCAGGAGACCGCCGACGAGCACAGCCTCACCAACGTCAGCAGCCTCCAGCCCGTCGCCGGCGAGCTGGTCTTCGGCGGCCCGCCGGAGTGCCCGGACCGGCCGTTCTGCCTGCCCGGCTACCAGGAGACCTACGGCCTGGAGTTCTCGGAGTTCCGCTCGCTGGACGCCGGCGGCCCGATCACGGCCGAGGCCCTCTCCAACGGCGAGATCGACGTCGCGCTGCTGTTCTCGACCGACCCCGTGATCACCGAGAACGGCTGGGTCGTCCTCGAGGACGACATGCAGCTGCAGGCCGCCGACAACATCGTCCCGGTGATCCGCACCGAGGTGAACAACGAGCAGGCCACCGCGGCCCTCGACGCCGTGTCGGCGGCCCTCACGACCGAGGGCGTCACCGAGGCCGTCGGTCGCATCCGGGCCGCGGAGGACGTGGCCACCGTCGCCCAGGAGTACCTCACGGACGCGGGCGTCCTCACGGGCTGACCGGTCGGTGCCCGAAGAGAAGCCGCCGTCGCGCCCGCGTGCCCAGCGCATCGCGGACGCGCGGCGGCGGCTGTCCGAGGACGCCGACTGCTGGGTCGCGACGGCGGGTCCCGCCGGGCCATGGCTCGTGCCGCTCTCGCCAGTGCAGACCGACGACGGTCGCCTCTGGCTGGCGCTGGTCTCGGGCACCTCGGCGACCGCGCGCAACCTGGCAGCCGATCCCACCGTGCGGCTGGGCTTCGGCCACACCCGCGACGTCGTGATGGTCGACGGCACCGCCGAGGTGGTGCCGCTGGAGGCCATACCACCGGAGGTCGTCGAGACCTACCGGCGGCGCCACGACTCCGACCTGACGACCTGGGCCGAGTGCGGCGTGGCCGTCACGGTTACGGGCGTCCAGGCCTGGCGCGAGGAGAACGAGCTGCGCGGCCGCACGCTCCTGCGTGACGGCCGCTGGCTCGACTGAGGGCGGCTACCCGACGCGCGGGATGACCTCGGAGGTCAGGAACCGCAGGAAGTCCTCCTGGTCCTCGCCGATGTGGTGGAGGAAGACCGTGTCGTAGCCGGCCTCGGCGTACTGCTCGATCGACGCGACGAAGACCTCCGGGTCGTTGCCGCAGGGGATCTCGCCCAGGTCCTCCTCGCGCACGGTCTGCACGGCCTGCTCGAAGTGCGCGGGCGTGCGCAGCTCCTGGGACAGCTCGCCCTTGAGGCCCATGGTCGGCCACCGCTCGAACGCGCGCTTGCGGCCAGTGGCCTCGTCGGACGCCCAGACGCACTTCGCGCCGGCGAGCGCGGGGCCCTTGCCGCCGGCGTCGCGGTAGGCCTGCACGAGCTCCGCGGACGGCTGCGTGCCGACGTAGCCGTCGCCGATGCGGCCGGCGACCGCGGCGGCCTTTGGCCCGAAGGCGGAGACGTACACCGGGATCGGCTCCTCGGGCACGTTGTAGAGGCGGGCGTGCTCGACGACGTAGTGCACGCCCTCGAAGCTCTGCACGCCGCCCTGCCACAGCAGGCGCATCACCTCGACGGCCTCCTCCAGCATCGCGAGGCGCTCGTCGGTGGCGGGCCAGCGGTCGCCGAGGATGTGCTCGTTGAGGTTCTCGCCGCTGCCGACGCCCAGAAAGAAGCGGCCGGGCGCCATGACCGCGGTGGTGGCCGCCGCGTGGGCGACGATCGCGGGGTGGATGCGCATCGTCGGGCAGGTGACGCCGGTGCCGATGCGCAGCTGCGGGGCCGTGGCGGCGATGCCGCCCAGCACCGACCAGACGAACGGGCTGTTGCCCTGGACGTCCAGCCACGGGTGGAAGTGGTCCGAGGCCCACACGCTCTTGATGCCGAGCTCCTGGGCAGCCGCCGCGAAGCGCACCATCTCGGTAGGGCCGTGGTCCTCGCTGGAAAGGGTGTAGCCGATCTCGACCATGCCGAGGTGCTACCCCCCCGCCTCGCGGGTCGAACCCCTTCGTGGGTAGGTTCGAGACCATGGATGGATACGAAGAGGTGGCGGACGCCGTCCGCCGGATCGTTGCCGAGCGCCAGGGCGTGGACGTCGAGGCGGTCAGGGCCGAGAGCGCGCTGGCGGACGACCTCGGCGTGGACTCGCTGGGGATGATCGAGATCGGGGTGTCCCTCGAGGAGCGCTTCGGCCTGCGGATGCCCGACGCCGCGACCCCCGACGAGCTGGGGATCGTCACCGTCGACGACCTGGTCGGGCTCGCCCTGGAGCGACTGCAGGAGGCGGCGCGATGACCGCGCAGACGCGCGCCGAGGCCGAGGCGCTCACGCGCAGCAGCGCCGACCAGCGCGAGCACGAGCGCCAGGTCGTCGCCGAGCACTACGAGCACGACGCCGAGATCTTCACCCACGTGCTGGGCCGCCACCTGGCGTACTCGACGGGGATCTACCACGACCCGCGCGAGGACCTGGACGTCGCCCAGGACCGCAAGCTGGCGTGGATCACCGACCGGCTCATGATCCAGCCCGGGGACCGGGTCCTCGACGTTGGCTGCGGGTGGGGCAGCGCGCTGCTGCACCTGGCCGGCAACACCGCGGGGCACATCCGCGGCATCACGCTCAGCGGGCACCAGCGGGCCTTCGCGCTGGAGCGCGCCCGCGAGCGCGGCATCGACGAGCGCGTCACGATCGACCTGGCGCACATCGGGGACGTCGAGCTGGAGCCCGAGTCGCTGGACGCCGTGCTGTTCATCGGCAGCGTCGTGCACATGCACGACCGCGCCGCGGTCTACGGCAAGGTCGCCAGCAGCCCTCAAGCCCGGGGGCCGCCTGCTGATCTCCGACTGCTTCTTCCCGGCCGAGCAGCGCGGCGACCGCATGAGCAGCGCCACGCAGTACATCTTCGTGGACGCGCTGGGCTACTGCCGGCTGCTGACGCTGTCGGAGGAGCTGGGCCTGGTCGAGGCCGCGGGTCTCGACCTCACGCACCTGGCCGACCTCACGGCGTCCTATGTGCTCACCCTCGGTGCCTGGATCGACAACGTGCGGGCCGCGCGCGAGCACATCGACGCCCGCTCCCCCGGCTTCTCGCGGGTGCTGCAGACCTACATGACGATCGCCAAGCTGTCGTTCGCCCGCCGCAGCGCGCTGGAGTACATGGTGGTCGCGACGAAGCCGCCGGTCCCGGTCAGCCTGGCGATCCCTGGGACCCGGGTGTGACGCCAGGCACGGTCGCGGGCCTGCTCCGCGCACGAGCCGAGGCAGAGGCGGATGCGGTCGGGCTGGTCACCCTCGAGGACCGGGCGCCGGCCTCCTGGACGTGGTCGGACTACTGGCGGCGGGCCGAGGACGCGGCGAGGGGCCTGCGCGACGCCGGCATCGGCGCGGGCGACCACGTGCTCATGCTGGTGCTGGACGTGCGCGCGGCGGTCGCGTGCCTGTTCGGCTGCTGGATCCTCGGCGCCGTGCCGATCCAGGTCGGGCTGCCGCACCGTCTGGACGACCTGGAGGGCTTCGTCGAGGGGCTGGCCGACACGGCGCGGCGCGTCGACGCGGCCGCGATCCTGGTGTCGCAGCTGGTCGCGGCCGGCGCCGCCGACGCGGTGCTGCCAGTGCCGGTGCTGGTCGCGGAGGACATGGTCGCGGGCGGATCCGATCAGTCCCTGCCGGACCCCGACGACGCGTCGGCGCCCGCGCTGGTGCAGCTCACCAGCGGCAGCACCGGGCGGCCGCGGGGCGTGGTGATCCCGCACGACCGGCTGCTGCTCCACCTGGAGGCGATCAGCACGGCGCTGCCCTTGGCCGGCGAGGGCGCGGCCTGCGTCACCTGGCTGCCGCTGCACCACGACATGGGGCTGATCGGTGGGCTGCTCTACCCGCTGTTCAACGCCTTCCCGGTGCACCTGCTGTCGCCACTGGAGTTCCGGCGCGACCCGGGCATCTGGATGCGGACGATCGCGACGACCCGCGCCACCTGCACGCCCGGGCCTCCGGCCGCGTACGCGATCGCGAAGCGCCTGGCGCCGCGGGCCGTGGCCGAAGGGCTGGACCTCTCGACGCTGGCGTGCGCCATGATCGGCGCCGAGCCGATCCCGGCGGCCCTGCTGCGCGACTTCTCCGCCGCGTACGCGCCGTGCGGCTTCCGCCCCGAGGCGTTCTTCCCGGTCTACGGGCTGGCCGAGGCGACCGTCGCCGTCACGTTCCCGCGACTGCTCGCGCCGACCGTGGTCGACGCGTTGGATCGCGACACGCTGGAGCGCTCAGGCGTCGCCAGGCCATCGGCGAGGTCGGACGCGGTGGAGTACGTCGGGGTCGGCGCGCCGCTTCCCGGGACAGAGCTGCGCGTGGTCGCCGCGGATGGCAGAGCGTGCTCCGAGCGTGAGGTCGGCGAGATCCTCGTGCGCGCGCCGACGCTGTTCTCGGGCTACCTCGGCGAGCCCGACGCCACGGCCGCGCAGGTCCACGACGGGTGGCTGCACACTGGCGACCTCGGCTACCTCGCGGGCGGGTCGCTCTTCGTCACCGGGCGGGTCAAGGAGGTCATCATCAAGGCTGGGCAGAACATCTACCCGGCGATCATCGAGGAGCTCGTGGCGGCCATCGAGGGCGTCCGCGGCGTCGCCGCGGTCGGGGTGCCCGCGCCGGAGCAGGGCACCGAGCTCGTGTGCGTCGTCGCGGAGACGCGCCTGCCCGAGGAGGAGCACGCCGCGCTGGCCGCCCGCATCCGCCACGCGCTGCGCGACCGCGGCATCGTCGCCGACCGCGTCGCGCTGGTGCGCTCGGGCGGCCTGCCGAAGACCACCAGCGGCAAGATCCGGCGCCTGCACCTCGCCGAGGCGGTCGCTTCCGGCCGCCTGTGACGACCGACCTCGACGGGCTCACGGCCTTCCTCGCGACCGCCGAGCTCTTCAGCGGGCTGGGCGCCGACGCGTGCCGCAGGCTGGCCGCCGACCTGGTCCCCCACCAGGTCGCCGCGGGCGAGGTGGTGCTGCGCGAGGGCGAGCCCGCCGCCAGCCTCCACCTGGTGCGTCACGGGCGGCTGCGGGTCACCGTCGAGGGCCGCACCGTCGGCGAGCTCGGCCCCGGCCGCACGGTCGGCGAGTTCGCCCTGCTCCTCGGCACCCCCCGCACGGCGACCGTCACCGCGCTCCGCGACTCCGACCTCCTGTGCCTCCCCGCCGCCGCCTTCCACACCGCCACGACGCGCCACCCCGACCTCCTGCGCAACCTGGCCCGCTCGCTGGCCGAGCGCACCGTCGCCGGCAACGCCCGCGCCGGCGTCCCGATCCAGGGCAGCCCCGCCGTCCGCACCGTCGCTCTGGTCCCGGCCGGCCGGCCGCCGGGGGCGGCTCGCAGCAGTACCCCTGGGGAGGTACTGGTGCGACGCACCTTCAGGCGAACCGCCGAAGTGGCTCGCGCCAGTGCCCACCGAGGGGGACTGCTGCGACGCACCTCTTCGCGCTTGGGGGCCAGCGACCCCGGAACGGGCGGCGCCCCGGTGGTCGGCGCGTTCGCGTCGCAGCTGGTCGCGGCGCTGGCGGCGTACGTAAGCGTGGAGCGCGTCGATCGCGGGCGCATCGAGCGTGCGTTGGGGCAGGGGGCGGCCGACGCGGCCATCGGCGGCACCGACGGGGCGGCGGTGATCGCGTGGCTGCAGAGGTTGGAGGCCGCGGCCGACATCGTGGTCTACGTCGCCGACGACCAGCCGACCGAGTGGACGGCCCGCTGCCTGCGGCAGGCGGACCGGGTGCTGCTGGTCGCCGACGCCGGTGCGTCGCCGGGTGCGGACGCGGCCGGCGGGTCGCTGGCCCGGCGGGAGCTGGTGCTCCTGCACGACGACACGGCGGTCGCGCCGCGAGGGACGGCGGCCTGGCTGGACCGGCTGGACGTCGCGGCGCACCATCACGTGCGGCGGTCCAGCGCGGCCGACCATGCGCGCGTGGCGCGCTACCTCACGGGGCGTGCGGTGGGCGTGGTGCTGTCGGGCGGCGGGACGCGGGGGGCGGCGCACCTGGGGGCGGTCCGGGCGCTGGAGGACGCCGGGGTGCCGATCGACGCGATCGCCGGCGCCAGCATGGGGGCGGTCATGGCGGCGTTCGTGGCCAAGGGGTGGGGCCACGAGCGGCGCGTGGAGGAGCTGCTGGGCGTGTTCACCCGGAGTGCGGTGAGGACCGCGACGTTGCCCCTCGTGGCGGTGTGGTCAGGGTCGATCGTGCGCAGGCGGTTCCACCGTCACGGGTTCCCGCCGGACGTGCGCCTCGAGGACCTCTGGACGCCGTACTTCTGCGTGTCGGCGAACCTCTCGCGCGCGGAGCTGGTCGTGCACGACCGCGGCGAGGCGTGGCGGGCGATGCGGGCCAGCGTCTCGCTGCCCGGGGTGCTGCCGCCGGTGTTCCACGACGGCGACCTGCTGGTGGACGGCGGGCTCCTCGACAACCTGCCGGTGGTGACGATGCGCGAGCGCCTGGGAGGCGGTCCGGTGGTCGCCGTGGACCTGCGCCGCGACGTCGCGCTGACCGTGAAGGAGCCGTTCGAACCCGTGCTCTCCGGGTGGTCGGTGCTGCTGGCGCGGCTGCGCGGCCGCGACCCCGGCATCCCCGGCATCGCGGCGATCCTGCTGCGCGCGTTCGAGCTGGGCAGCGTGGCGCAGGGCGCCCGGCCCGGCGCGACCCCGGAGCTGCACCTGCGTCCCGAGCTGCCGGAGGGCTACAGCCTGCTGGAGCTGCAGTCCGGGCGTGGCCTGGTGGACCTGGCATACGACCAGGTCGCGGCCGAGCTGCGCCGCGTCAAGGCCGACGGCCACCCGGTGCTGTCGGCGTCGGGCGGCTGATCAGGCGAGCCGCTCGCCGGCGCGGACCGCGACCTCCAGCCGGTTGCCTGGAGGGGCCAGTGGGCATGCCCAGGCCGCGTCCCACGCGCAGCTGGGGTGGTAGGCGAAGTTGAAGTCCAGGATCAGGTTCCCGGCGCCGTCCGCCCCGAGGTCGGCGCTCTTTGCGGTGTCGAGGAGGTAGCGCCCGCCCCCGTAGGTCTCGGCGCCGCACGTGGCGTCGCGGAACGGCACGAAGAGGCCGCCGCCGTACGCGTCGAGCCAGAACGCCTCCAAGGTCCCGCCCGCGACCGCGACGCGGCCGACGCGCACGAAGTCGATCGTGCCGGTGCCCGACGTGCCGACGGGGAAGCGGTCATGATCGACCCCGGGGTCCAGCGGTGAGCGCAGCGCCCAGCCCGGGTCGTACGGCCAGACCGGCAGCGCGAACCCGGGGCGGCGGTCCGGCGGCAGCGGGCTGCTCGGGTGCTCGCGGAAGAGGCGCTCGCGGGTCGTGACCCAATCGTCGTGCGCGCCCTCCGGATCGGCGGGGTAGCGCTCCTGGACCCGGGCGTAGAGGGCGGCGACCCGGCGCCGCCAGTCGAGCAGCGCGCCGACCTCCTCGGGTGCGTCATCCACGGGTGGCGGCTCCGGGCTCGAGGGTCTCGACGGCCGGCGTCGCGGGCCTGCGGCGGCTCTCCATCACCACGACGCCGGCCACCACCACGACCGCTCCTGCAACGAGGTTCCAGGTGAGCGGCTCGTCCAGGAACACCACCCCCAGCGCGACCGCGACGACCGGCACCGCGTAGGTCACGAGGGACGCGGTGGTGGCGCCCTCGTCGACCAGGACCCTGAAGAACAGCAGGTAGGCGAGGCCGGTCCCGAGCAGCCCGAGCCCGAGCACGCCGAACAGCACGCCCGGCGTGATCGTCACCGGCGTGCGGCCGACCAGCGGCGTCAGCACCGCCATCGTCAGGGCCGCCGCAGCGATCTGGCCGGCAGCCAGCGCCAGCGCGGAGCCGACCCTGGGCTGCACGAGCCGGCGACCGTAGACGAGCGTCGCGCCGTAGCACGCAGATGCCAGCAGGCACGCGAGCTGGGCAACCACCGACGCCCCGCCCAGCCCCTGCGCCACCGCGTCCGGGCCGACGACCAGCAGCACCCCCGCGAACCCCAGCACCAGCCCGACGGTCCGGCGCCCCGACAGGCGCTCCTCGGGCAGCACCGCCACCGCGAAGAGCGCCGTGAAGAGCGGCGTCGCGCCGTTCAGCAGCCCGGCCAGCGCTGACGGCACGCGCAGCTCCGCCCAACCGAACAGGAAGTAGGGCACGACCGCACCGACCAACCCCATCACGAACAGGTGCACCCACGTCAGCGGATCCCGCGGCATGACCGTCCGCCGGACCCTGGCCACCGAGAGCAGCACCACCGCCCCCAGCACCAACCGCGCCAGCACCAGCTGCGTCGGCGACATCCCCTCCAACCCCAGCTTGATGAACGCGAAGCTCGACCCCCAGATCAGCCCGAGCGCGGCCAGCCGCAGCGCACTCCCCCGGCTCATGGCGCGGTCACGGGATCGCCCGGAGCCAGCGGTCGACGGCAGCGACGACGGCGGGGACGACGTCGGCCTGTGCGAACCCGTCGGACTTGCGCACCCGGAAGCCGTGGTCGGCGCCGGGCAGGAGGTGCTCGGTCACGGCGGCGTGCGCCAGCTTGGGGCGCTCGCGCGTGAAGAGCACAAGGTCGTTGAACGCGTCGCGGTCGCCGTGGACGAAGAGCATCGGCACGTCGAGTGCGGGCCAGTGGTCGGTGCGCAGGCGGTCGTGGCGCCCGGGAAGGTGCAACGGGTAGGCCAGCAGGACCAGCCCCGCCGCGTCCAGGCCCTCCGCGACCGCCATCGTCGCCATCCGGCCCCCCATGGAACGTCCGCCCAGCACCAGCGGTCCCCTGACCGCCAGCAGGCGCGGCGCTGACCTTGGCGACGTCGCGCCAGACCGCCAGCAGCCGCGGCGCTGCGTCAGGGCCGCGCCGCCCCGCCTCGGAGTAGGCGAAGTTGAACAGCAGCACGGGGTGACCGGCCGCCTGCAGCCCCGCCGCGACCTCCCGCAGCAGCGGCTGCCTCCGGCTGCTCCCGGCCCCGTGCGCGAGCACCACCCCGTGTGCGCCGCGCCCCCCGCGCCCCGCACCCGCCACCGCTCCCCCGAGACCGTCGCGACCCCCTGCGGCTCCAGCAGCGGGATCTCGACCTCGTCCGACGCCCCGGTCCGGCCAGCACTTCGGGTCGTCGACGGCACGCCCCGCGATGCTAGTCCGCCCCGCCGACCTGCACCCGCCGGGTTCGTTCGAGGCGTCGCAGGGTCGCGGTACCGTCGGCGGGGTGGTGCGGCGGCCGGGTCGGCGGGGGCGTGCCGGGCGTGCCCCGGGCCGCGGGCGCCGGCTGTGGCGCCTGGCGTGGCTGCTGCTCCTCGTCGCGGTGGCCTACCTCGGGGTGACGTTCGCGCAGGTCTGGGGGGCGGCGCGGGTGGACCGGTCGGTGCACGCCGATGCGATCGTGGTCATGGGGGCGGCGCAGTACGCGGGGCGGCCGTCGCCGGTGCTCGCGGCGCGGCTCGACCACGCCGTCGACGTCTACCAGGCGGGGATGGCTGACGTGGTGGTGGTCACCGGGGGGCCGGGGGCGCCGGGCGACACGTTCAGCGAGGCGTCCAGCGCCGACCTCTACCTGCAGCAGCGCGGCGTGCCGCCAGAGGCGCTGCGGCTGGAGACCGGTGGCCGCACGTCCTACGAGTCGCTGGCCGCGACCGCGCGCTTCCTCGCGGCCGAGGGTCGCCGCGACGTGATCCTCATCTCTGACGGCTGGCACCTGCGCCGGTCCGCGGAGATCGCCAACGCGCTGGGGCTCACGGCGCACCCGTCGCCGACGCCGTACAGCCCCTACTCGACGGTCGGCGCGGTCAAACAGATGCTGCGCGAGACCATCGCGGTGGCCGTCGGACGGCTGATCGGCTTCCGGCGGCTGGACCAGGTGAGCGAGGAGCTGGGGCTGGCCTGACGGCGCGGCTGGCATGCTCCGCGCCGTGCACGTCGCGCTGCCCAGTGACACGGTCGTCCTCGTGGTCGCGCTGCTGCTGGGCGCTGGCGTGGTCGCCGCTGGGTTCGCCGAGCGCCTGCGGTTGCCCAGCCTGCTGATCTTCCTCGGGCTGGGCATGGCGATCGGCGACGACGGCCTCGAACTGATCAGCTTCAACGACGCGCGGGCGGTGCAGGCCGGGGCGGCGGTCGCCCTCGCCCTGATCCTCTACGAGGGCGGCCTGGGAACCAAGCCCGGTGACCTGCGGCAGGCCGCGGTGCCAGGGACGCTGCTGGCCACCGTCGGCGTGGCCATCACGGCAGCGGTCACGGCCGGGATCGCGCTGCTGGTGCTGGACGTCAGCGTGCTCACCGGGCTGTTGCTGGGCGCGATCATCGCCTCGACCGACGCAGCCGCCGTGCTCAGCGTCCTGCGCAGGACGCCGCTGCCGCGCAACCTCACCAGCGTCCTGGAGGTCGAGTCGGGGACCAACGACCCCGTCGCGATCGTCCTCACCGCCGCGCTGGTGGCGGCCGCCGTGGAGCCGCCGGAGACCTCGGAGGTGGTGGTCTTCTTCGTCGTGCAGCTGGTCGGCGGCGTGGCCCTCGGCCTGGTCGTGGGCTGGCTGGGCAGCGAGCTCCTGCGCCGCGCGCGGCTCGACGCCGAGGGCCTGTACCCCGTGCTCTCCCTGGCGATCGCGGGCCTGGCCTACGGCGGCGGAGCGTGGCTGGGGACGTCGGGCTTCGTCGCGGTCTACGTGACCGGGCTGATCGTGGGTGCACGGGTGCCACGGCACCGCCGTTCGATCCGCGCGTTCCACGAGGCGATGGCGAGCACCGCCGAGATCGGGCTCTTCCTACTGCTGGGACTGCTGGTCTTCCCCTCCCGCCTGCCGGCCGTGACCTTCCCCGCGCTCGCGGTCGCCGCGGTGCTGACCTTCGTCGCACGGCCCGCGGCCGTGTCCGCCTGCCTGCTGCCGCTGCGCTACACCGTGCCGGAGGTCGCGGTCGTGTCGTGGGCGGGTCTGCGCGGGGCCGTGCCGATCGTGCTCGCGACGTTCCCGCTCACCGCCGGCCTGGAGGACGGCCGGCTGATCTTCGACGTCGTCTTCTACGTCGTGCTGGTGTCCGCCGCGCTGCAGGGGCTGACGGTCGCTCCGCTCGCGCAGCGGCTCGGGCTGCTCCGGGAGGGCTCCGTGTTCGGGCCGATCGCCGAGGCCGTGCCGCTGGAGGGTGTGGACGCCGACATCATCGAGCTGGACGTGCACCCCGACCTGGCCATCGTGGGTCGCAAGCTCAAGGACGTCCCCCTGCCGGCCGGCGCCCGGCTCACGATGGTGATGCGCAGCGACGAGGTCGTGATCCCGACCGGCGACACCGAGCTGCAGGCCGGCGACCTCGCCCTGGTGGCCGTGAAGTCCCACGAGCGCGCCACGGAGCAGATCGTGAAGTGGGCCAAGGGCGAAGCGTCCTAGGCAGGGAGCCGCTCGCGGCGACCGCACTCAGGACGTGGCGTGTTTCGCCAGAAACACACCACGCTCCTAGAGGCAGCTCGGCCCTGACGCCGGCTCGGCCAGGGCGCCGTGGCTGATCGCCGGCCCGGTCACGCGCACGCGGGTGTCGATCAGCAGCCGCCCGTCGGCCTCCATGACGGGGTGGCGGTCAAGGCCGCGGGGGGCCGGGCCGCTGACGTACTCGCCCCAGCGGTTGTAGCGCGACTTGTGGCAGGGGCATTCGAAGCGCGAGGACTGCTCGCACCACGGGACACGGCAGCCCAGATGCGCGCAGCGGTGCGAGAGCGCCATGAGACCGGTTCCGTCGGTCAGCTCCCCGTAGAGGCCTTCGGGGTCGTCGGCCGGGTCGAACGCGACGAGGTACGCCTTCGCCGCGGGCACCGCCACCGTCTGCGAGTCCCTCACCGCCGCCGCCATCTCCGCCACCGGCCCGACGTCGACGAGCGCGCCGAACCCGCCGCGCAGGTCGGGCCAGAGGTAGCCGACGGTCGCACCGCCGAACGCCGCCACCACGCCCAGGCCCGTGAGCTGCAGGGCGCGGCCGAGGAAGACCCGTCGCGTCGGCCCGCGCACGACCGCCGGGCCACCCGGCGCGAGCGCCACCCCCGCTGCCGCGACCACCGGCGCCGGCCGCCACGCGGCCCACTCCACCGGCGCGGTCCGCAGCACGTCGGCCACCGCCCGCACGACCACGACCAGACGTCCGAGCGCCGACCGCCCCTGCAGACTGGTCGCGCACGACCAGCGCCATCTCCGCCCCGTACTCCCGCCGGAACCGCGCGGGGTACACCGCCAGCAGCACGCCCACCCACCGGCCGACCGGCGGGGCCGCGTCCGGAAGAGCTCGCGGGCGGGGCATCAGGCGCCACGCAGCCCGGCGACCAGAGGGGCGGGGACGAGGCCGCGGCGGACCGCGGCGGTCACCAGGCACGCCAGGCGTGCGGACTCCTCGGCCGCGGCGGCGCGGCCGGCGGGTGTGAGGCGGTAGTAGCGGCGGCGGGTGTCGTCTGACTGCGGGTCGGGGCGCTGGTCGGCCTCGGCGATCAGGCCGGTCTCGACCAGCCGCTTGATCGACCCGTAGAGCGTGCCGGGCCCGAGGCGCAGCGCGCCTTGCGACAGGCGCTCGACGTCGCCCATGAGCGCGTAGCCGTGGCGGTCGCCCTCGGCCAGAGCCAGGAGGATGTGGTACGCGGCCGCTTGCAACGCTCGCCTCCCGATGTATCAGTGCTCGATACATCGGAGCATGACCGAGTCAGCCGCCGGCGTCAAGAGAGCGCAGCCAGGCGACGTCGGCGACGCGCCCCGGCGCCGGCGTCTCGACGATCACGTCCGTGCCCGCCGCGCGGACGCACGCCGCCACGTCGTCCAGCACCAGCGTGCCCTCGCCGAGGTTGCAGTGGCGGTCGCGCCCCGATCCCAGCGGATCGCGGGAGTCGTTGCAGTGCACG
Organism: Euzebyaceae bacterium; assembly: GCA_963829805.1. Taxonomy (GTDB): domain Bacteria; phylum Actinomycetota; class Nitriliruptoria; order Euzebyales; family Egibacteraceae; genus CAWHJR01. The sequence continues at coordinate 2,153,415 of CAWHJR010000002.1, read as the reverse complement.
AGGTCGACCCGCCCGGTCGCCTCGCGGAACCGCGCCGCGGCCTCGCCGACCGCGATGCCCGCCGAGTGCGCATGGCAGGTGTCGAGGCAGAACCCGGCTCCGAGGTCGCCGACGACCTCGAAGAGGCCGCGCACGCCGTCGACCGTGCGGGCGACGGAGGCCTCGCCGCCGGCGGTGTTCTCGATCAGCAGCTGCACGGTCGTGTCCAGCTGCTCGAGCGCCTTGCGCCACCGCGGGTACGCGTCCGAGACGGACTCGCCCGGGCCGACCGTCCCCCCGTGCACGATCACGGCCGCCGCGCCGATCGCCACGGCCGCGTCGCAGGTGTTCTGCAGGATCGTGCGCGAGGGGATGCGGATGCGGTTCTCGGGGCTGGCGACGTTCACGAGGTACGGCGCGTGCACGTACACGGGGTACGGCGCGGCGCGCAGTGCGGCCTCGTCCGGCCGTGGTGGCGGCTTCTTCCACGACTGCGGGTCGCCCAGGAAGATCTGCACGCAGTCCAAGCCCTCGGCCTCGACGGCGGACAGGGCAGCGTCGCGACCCACGTGCGCACCGATCCGCATCGCCGCACAGCCTGCCCTACGCTCTCGAGCCATGGCACGAATCAAGGACGCAGAGCTGAGCGCCGCGGGTGAGGGGCGCCAGGCCATGCTGACCCTGGACGTCAAGTTCGACTGGGACCGCGCCGACCGCGACCGCGAGTTCGAGGTCACGATCCGCTTCTACGGGGCCGACGCGATCATGCGTGGCAGCGACAACATCGTGAAGACCCACACCACGGTCGTGAAGCCCGAGGACGGCGACCGCCAGCAGCTGCAGATCGCCAACACCGATGGCGCCTTCGACGAGGACCAGGGCGAGGAAGAGGACGAGATCTACGCCGAGCTCGACATCCGTGAGCTCACAGCGCGCAACACGGTCAAGTCCAACAAGATCGCTGGCAGGTTCTGACGGCCGCCACCCGCGGGCGCCTGCTGCCGCCCGTCGCCGCTCCCCCGACGGGGGAACGCTTCGAGGACCTGCTGACGGTGCGCAACGTGCGCATCGAGCAGATCCTCAGCTCGGCACGGCCGGAGCCCGCCGTCTACGACCAGGGCTACGACGAGTGGGTGCTGCTCGTGCACGGCCACGCGGAGCTGGACGTCGCCGGCGAGCACGTCGTCCTGGAACAGGGCGATTGGCTGCTGATCCCCTCGGGCACCCGGCACCAGGTGCTCAAGACCACCGACGGGACGAGCTGGCTCGCCCTGCACGTGCGCTGAGCGTGACGGCCTCGCCCGCGGCATGAGTCAGATCTCGACTCGCACGCCGACGATCACGACCTGGCTCGCGGGCAGGGAGAACCAATCCGCGGCCGGGGTGGCGTTGCGCTGCACGAGCGCGAAGAGGTGCTCGCGCCAGATGGCCATGCCCGGCAGCTCGGTGGGCGTCACGTCCTCGAATCCCAGGAAGTACGTGACCTCGCCGATCTCGTCGATCAGCGCGGCGGCCGCGCCCTCCGTCAGGCCCAGGGGCACGTCGGGCGACTCCATGAAGCCGTAGCGCAGGAGCACGGTGCTGACGCCGTGGCCGACGGTCTGGACCTCGGCGCGTTCGGCTGCCGGGACGCGGGCCTGCTCCTCCTGGATGTCGACCGAGACGACAAGGACCCGCTCGTGCAGCACCTTGTTGTGGCGCAGGTTGCGCATCATCGCCGGGGGCGCGCTTTCGGATTCCTTGAAGAGGTAGACCGCGGTGCCGTCGACCCGCGTCGGGCCGGCCCCTTCGAAGAGCTTGCGCAGGTAGCGCCTCAGGGGAACCTCCGCGCGCTGGATGCGCTCGCGCACGAGCTGGCGGCCGCGCTTCCAGCTCGTCAAGACCGTGAAGATCAGCGCGCCGACCGCGAGCGGGAACCAGCCGCCCGCCGGGATCTTGAAGAGGTTCGCGCCGAGGAACGCGCCCTCGATCGTCAGGAAGACCGCGGCGAACGCGACCACGGCCGGGAGCGGCCAGCGGAAGCGCTCGCGCGCGAGCACCGCGAAGAGCACCGTGGTGATCACCATCGTCGCGGTCACCGCGACGCCGTAGGCGGCGGCCAGCGCGCCTGAGGAGCGGAAGCCCACCACCAGCCCCACGCACGCCACCAGCAGGCCCCAGTTGATGGCCGAGATGTAGATCTGGCCGTAGGCCTGCGGCGAGGTGTGGTCGATCTCGACGCGGGGCGCGTAGTCGAGATGGACCGCCTGCATCGTCAGGGAGAACAGCCCTGAGATCAGCGCCTGCGAGGCGATCACGGTGGCCAGCGTCGCGAGCACGACCAGCGGGATCACCGCCCACTCCGGCGCCAGCCGGAAGAACGGCTGCGTCACGGCGTCGGGGTGCGCAAGGAGCAGCGCACCCTGGCCGAAGTAGTTCAGCACCAGGGCGGGCAACACCAGCGAGAACCAGCCCAGCGCGATGGGGCGGCGGCCGAAGTGGCCCATGTCGGCGTAGAGCGCTTCGCCGCCGGTCACGACGAGGAAGATCGCGCCCAGCGAGAGGAATCCGGTGAAGCCGTTCTCGGCGAAGTAGCGCGCCCCGTACACGGGGTTGATCGCCCGCAGCACCGAGGGCTCCTGCACGAGGTGCACCAGGCCCAGCACGGCGATCACCGCGAACCAGGTCAGCATGATCGGGCCGAAGACCTTGCCGACCTTCTCGGTGCCGCGTGACTGGATCGCGAAGAGCGCGATCAGGACGACGACCGCGATCGGCACCACGTAGCGCTCGACGCCGGGGGCCGCGAGCGCGGCTCCCTCGACCGCCGCAAGCACCGAGATCGCGGGCGTGATGGCGCCGTCGCCGTAGAGCAGGGCGGTCCCGAACAGGCCGAGCAGGACCAGGACCGGGCGCCAGGGCGCCGACCCCCGCGTGTGCGGCTTGAGCAGGGACGTCAGCGCGAGCACGCCGCCCTCGCCGTCGCGGTGGGCGCGCATCACGAACGCGAGGTACTTCACGCTGATGATCAGGACGAGCGCCCAGAACGCCAGCGAGAGCACGCCCAGCACGTTGCCGGTCGTCGGATCCAGCTCGTGACCGTGGCCGCCGAACGTCTCCTTCACCGAGTACAGCGGGCTGGTGCCGATGTCGCCGTAGACGACGCCGAGGGCGCCGAGCGCGAGCGGCGCCAGGCCGCGAGGGTGCGCCTTGCTCAACAGGGCCCTCCGGGTCGATCGGGGATCGACGGGTCGACGACCTCGACGTGCAGGTGCGGCCAGACCGGGTCGGTGTAGAAGTCGACCTGGGAGCGGAACGGCAGCACGCGCGGGTGGTCCCCCACGACGGTGGACCCCGCCACAACGCGGTCGCCGGCCGCGACGCGCAGTCCCACGAAGTGCAGCACGTTCACCTCCCAGCCCGGGCGGGCGTCGGGTTCGATCACCACGTAGTGATCGGTGTGGTCGCAGTACAGGACATACGTACCAGCCCGCAGGACGGTGCCGGTCACCGGGGCCAGCACGGCGGCGTCCGGCGCGGCGACGACATCGGCCGCGGACCGCGACGGCGTGCCGCGGTTGCGGCTGGGCAGCGTCAGCGTCGGCACGCCGGAGGTCGCGACGTCCTGCTGCTGCGCACCGTCGTGGTTGGACTCGTGGAACCCGACCAGCTGCACGTCGGCCGCGGGCAGCCGCAGGACGATGGGGCCTACGGTGGCATAGACCAGGTCGGGCACGGCGTAGGTGAAGGCGACCTCTGCATGGCCGCCGGTGGCCGCAACGACCAGCCGCGCAGGGCTGCCGGTCGTCGGGCGGCCCAGCTCCGGCAGGACGACCCTGACGATCAGGTCGGTGGGCGCCGCCCCTGGCTGCAGCTGCACGGGCAGCTCGCGATCGGCGACGAGGAGCGTCGCCGTCGATGCAGCGAGGTCGACGGGCCGGTCGAAGGTCAGGGTCACGGCGTCGAGGGAGGTCGCGACCACCGCGGGGGCCGGCACGCTGGCGACGAGACGCGGGACGTCCGGCCCGTCCTCCGCGGCGCGCAGCGCAGCGCCCGCGGCCGCGTCGGCGACCGCCCCATCTCCGCCATACACGAAGAGGTCCTGCGGCCGCCTCGCACGCAGCGCGGCATCCGTCGCGGCGGGCAGCGCATCCCGCCGCGTGAGCAGCAACGGCACGCCGAGCGCCGCCGCATGCTGGGCCCCGGCAAGCGCATCGGCGGCCGTGTCACCGCTCGCCAGCGCGACCCCGCCCGACTCGAGCACTCCATCGTCGCCACCTCGTGCGCCGTGTGCACCGGCACCCGGCCCGGCGGCCGCAGGTGGCCACCCGTGGTCGGCGATCGCTGCGGCGGTGGCGTAGCGGTCCTCGCCGGCGACGCGGGTGACGGCCAGGCCCGCGTGGGCGATGGCGGCGGTCACCGCGTCGCTGACCACGTCCGGGCCGCCCACGACCAGCACGGTCGTGCGGCCCTGCAGCGCGTCCGCGGTCGTGTCGGGCAGCGTGTCACGCGTGGTCAGGAGGATCGGCCAGCCTTCGCGAGCGGCCAGCGCGGCGGCCGCCAGGGCGTCTGAGAAGCTGGTCGCGGAGGCGACCACGGCGCCGTCGGACGGGGGCAGGGCGGTCGCGATCGCCGCGGCGGTGGCCGCGCGGTCGGGGCCGGCGTGGCGGACGGGGTCGAAGCCCAGTGCGACGAGGTCGTCCTCGATCTCGGGTGCCAGGGCGGCGGGCCCGCCGAGCAGGTGCACGGTCGCGCCGGGTCGGAGAGCCCGAGTGAGCTCGGCCGCGGTCCGGTCGGGCAGGCTGTCGCGGCCGGTCAGCAGCAGCGGCCCGCCGAGCGCGTGCGCCAGCGGCGCGCCGGCCAGGGCGTCGGCGACACCTTCGGCACTGGCGAGCACTCCGGCCGGCGCGGCCCGCTCGGCCGGGTGGGTGGCCGCGGCGATCGCGACCGCGGTCGCGATGCGCTCGTCGCCGGCGAGCCGCGTCACGCTCCGGCCCGTCACGAGGAAGCGCCACCAGCGCTCCGAGACGGCGCCCGCACCGTCGTGCACCCGGACCATCGCGACGTGCTCGCCTGGCGCGAGCTCCGTGGCCGCGCGGACCGCGGTGCCCGCCTCGCCCGGCTCTTGGACGGGTTCAAGGAGGCGATCGTCGATGCGGACCTCCGCGCTCAGCGGCGGAGTCCCACCGGTGACCAACACGCCGAGGGTCGCAAGGCCGGCCGGCACGACCTCGCCTGGCAGTGGGTGCGCTGCCTCGAGGAGCGGCGCAGGGGCCTGGGCCGCCACCGGCAGGGCGGCCGCGCCGGCGAGCACGAGCACGGCCAGACCGCACAGGGCCCCGCTCGTCGGTCGTCGCACGGCCGTGCACGATGCCAGAAGGCGCGACGCGTACGGTTGCGCGCCTGCTCGAGCGAGGAGAGAGGCGACGGTGCGCTACTTCGAGGACTTCGCCCCCGGCCAGGTTTACGAGCTGGGCACCTACGAGATGACCGAGGGGGAGATCCTCGAGTTCGGCCGCAAGTACGACCCCCAGCCGTTCCACACCGACCCCGAGGCCGCCAAGAGCTCGATCTTCGGCGGGCTGATCGCCAGCGGGTGGCACACGGCCGCGGCCTACATGCGGCTCTACGTGGACTCGCTGCTGGAGGGCACGGCTTCGCTGGGGTCGCCAGGTGTGGACGAGCTGCGCTGGTTGAAGCCGGTGCGGCCGGGCGACGTGCTGTCCGGCGCGTTCGTCGTGACCGCGGTCACGCCGTCGTCCAAGCACGCCAACCGCGGCACGGTGATCTTCCGCGCGGAGATCCACAACCAGCACGGCGAGCTGGTGTCGACGATGACCGGCCGCGGTCTGTTCGGCCGCCGCCCGGACTAGGAGCGCCGCACCGCCCGCCGCAGCGCCTCCACGGCCAGGGCAAGGTCGTCGTCCCCCGTCGCGTGGTCTGAGAAGCTCACCCGCAGCGCGGTCTGGCCCTGCCAGGTGGTCGTGCCCAGCCAAACCGCGCCCTCGGCCTGCAGGGCCTGGGCCACCGCCCGCGTCCGGGCGTCGTCGTCGCCGACGCGCAGGAGCACCTGGTTGAGCACCACCGCGTTGAGCACGGCGACGTCGGGCTCTGCGGCGAGGAGCTCGGCGAGCCGCGCCGCGTGCCGGCAGCAGGCCTCGACCAGGTCGGCGACACCACGGCGCCCGAGACTCCGCAGCGCCGCCCACACCGCGAACGCCCGGGCCCGCCGCGAGCTCTCCGGCGACCAGTCGCTGCCGTCGCGGTCGCCCGTGCGCGCGAGGTAGGGCGCGCTCAGGGCCATCGCCGCGCGGTGGCTGTCGGGGTGCGCGCAGAGCACGATGCCGCTGTCGTAAGGCACGTTGAGCCACTTGTGGCCGTCGACGGCCCAGGAGTCGGCGCGCTCCACCCCCGCCACGAGGTGGCGGCGCGCCGGCGCGGCCGCGGCCCACAGCCCGAACGCACCGTCGACGTGGACCCACGCGCCGCGCTCGTGCGCCACTTCGCAGATCGCGTCGAACGGGTCGCTGGCCCCGGTGTTCACGTTGCCGGCCTGGGCGCACACGATCGTGGGCGCGTCGCCGCCGAGGACCTCCTCGAGCGCGTCGGCGCGAAGTCGCCCCTGCTCGTCGGCGGGGACGACGACCGCCCGGCGCTCACCGAGTCCGAGGAAGCGCAGCGCGCGGGCGACGGTCGCGTGGCGGCCCTCGCCGACGACCACGCGCACCTCGGGCGCGCCCTGCAGGCCGTCGGCCTCGACGTCCCAGCCGACCTTGGCCAGCACGTGGTGGCGCGCCGCCGCGAGACCGGCGAGGTTGGCCAGCTGCGCGCCGCTGGTGAACCCTGCCGAGCATGTGTTCGGCAGGCCCAGCAGGTCGCAGAGCCACCCCCGGCAGACCTCCTCCACGGCGGCCGCCGCCGGTGAGAGCACGAAGTACCCCGGGTTCTGGTCCCACGCGGCGGTCAGCCAGTCCGCCGCCAGCGCGGCGGGCAGCACCCCGCCCTCGACGAAACCGAGGAACCGCCCGCCGGTCGTGACCACCAGCCCCGGGTCGACGGCGCGCGCGAGGTCCTCGACCACGGCCAGCGGGTCCCCCGGCTCATCCGGGAGCGGCCCGCCCAGAGCCTCCACGAGCTCGGCCATCACGACCGGATGCGCGACCGGCCTGGCCTCCTGCCCCTCGAGGTAGGCCTGGGCCAGCTCCGCCGTGCGGGTGAGCAGCCCCCGGTCCGCGGGCGCCGTCACGCCGGACCCGCCGAGCCCAGCGCGTCAGCCGCGCGCCGCAGGCTCTCGGCGGCCGCCGCGGCGTGCGTCTGCTGCACCGCAGGTGACCCGGCCAGCTCGCTGAACGCCGTCGCGGTGTCCCGCAACGCGGCCACGAGCAACCCCAGTACCTCCGCCGACACCTCCACCATCCCCACCTCCCGGCACCGATCCCGGCCCGCCACGCTACGCCGGTGCTTGACATATTCTGATATCAGAATATGATGTGCTCATGGCTCCCACCCCGACCACCACCGACGCGTTCAACGCGGTGGCCGAGGCGAGCCGGCGGCAGCTCCTCGACGCCCTCGGCGAGGGGGAGGCGACCGTCAACCAGCTGGTCGAGCGGCTGGGTCTCAGCCAGCCCCAGGTGTCCAAGCACCTGGGCGTGCTCCGGGCCGTCGACCTCGTGTCAGTACGCGTGGACGGGCGCTACCGCTGGTACCGCGTCAACGGTCCGGCGCTCAAGCCCATCCACGACTGGGTGCGCACCTTCGAGCGTGCCTGGAACACCCGACTCGACCGCCTCGACGACCTGCTCGCCGAGCTCAAGCACCAGGAGGAAGAAGCATGAACGCCACCGTCAACCGCCACGGCTCCGCCGTGATCAGCCTCCCGTCCGACACCGAGATCCTCATCACCCGCGCCTTCGACGCCCCGGCCGACCTGGTCTACAAGGCCTACACGACCCCGGAGCTGGTCAAGCGCTGGTGGGGCTTCGAGACCTCGGAGTGGCTGGTGTGCGAGATCGACCTGCGCGTCGGCGGCCGCTGGCGCTACGTCACCCGCGAGGAAGCCGGCATTCGAGGTCGCCTTCCACGGCGAGTACCGCGAGCTGGACGCCCCGAAGCGCCTGGTCTCCACCGAGGTCTACGAGGGCGCCCCCGACCCGGAGGAGAACGGCGCCGTCAACGTCGTCACCCTCGACGAGGCCGACGGCGTCACCACGATGACCGTCCTGGTCCAGTGCCCCAGACCAGTTCGTCCGCGACGCGATCATCGACTCCGGCATGGAGAGCGGCATGCAGGTCTCCTATGACCGCCTGGAGGACCTGGTCTGCCAGGCCGCCTGACGGTCGGAGGTCTTACACACACGGGCGGCCGCCGAAAGGCGGCCGTCCTGCTACAGCGTCCAGGGCAGGACCTCGCCGATCCGCCGGCCAGGGGGTGCGTCGCACCAGTACCCCTCTGGGGGTACTCGTGCGAGCCACGTTGCTCGCCGGCCCGGAGGTGCGTCGCACCAGTACCCGCCTAGGGGTACTCGTGCGAGCCACCCCCACCGACCTGGCCGGCCGGCGACCAGTGCTTAGACCAGCTCCTTGGGCAGCGGCGCCACCAGCCGGCCCGCGCGGGTCCCCGACTGCGTGAGGAAGACCCCGACGATCACCAGCGCCGCGCCCGCCAGCGCGACCGCCGACGGCCGCTGGCCCAGCACCATGCCGGCCCACAGGAACCCGAACACCGGCACGAGGTTGAGGTACGCGCCGGCGGCGTTGGCGTCCAGCACGCGCAGCGCGGCGAAGTGCAGGAGGTACGGGAAGACCGTGCTGCCGATGACCAGCTCGATCAGCCACAACCACTGGACGGGCGACAGGTCCGCCGACGCGCGCAGGGCACCGGGCAGGAAGGGCAGGACCATCACCGTGCCGACCATCAGGATCGTCGCGACGGCGGTGACCGGCTGCTGCTTGGCGGAGAACGGCTTGCTGACGACGGTGTAGGCGGCCCACCCGAACTGCGCCAGCACGACGAGCGCGGCGCCCCACGGGTTGCGCGCCACCAGGTCCGCCCCCGTGCCGGATCCGAGCACGATCACCACCAGGGCCCCCGAGAACGCGAGTGCGAAGCCCGCGAGCTGCCGACGCCGCACCCGCTCCCCCAGCACGATCATCGAGAGCGCCAGCGTGATCGCCGGCGCCGTGGCGACCACGACCCCTGACAGCGCCGGGGCGAGGAAGCGCTGCCCCTGGGCCAGCGCCACCTGCGCGACCGGCACGACGAGGAACCCCGACAGCGCGACGATCCGCCAGTCCCGCCGCGTGAGCCGCGGCCGCAGCTCCGGCCGCGCGACCAGCATCGTCCCGAACACCACCGAGACCATCAGGAACCGCAACGCGACCAGCTCCGCCGGGTCCAGCGTCTGCAGCAGCTGGTAGTTGCCGACGAACGTGAGCCCCCACAACGCCGAGACCGCCACCAGCATCCACCGCGCGCGCCCCAACGACAGCGCGGGCCGGGCCGTCGGGCGAAGCATGATAACTATAGTACTGGTTGATGTCAGCTGCGGGCACGCAGCATGAAGCGCTGCACCTTGCCGGTGGTGGTGCGCGGGAAGTCGTCGACGTAGTCGATCTCGCCCGGGAACTGGTAGCGCAGCAGCGCTTCCTTGCACCAGGTCTGCAGCGTCGCGGTGAGCGCGTCGTCGCCGCCGTGGCCCTCGCGCAGGATCACGTAGGCCTTGATGGTGGTGTGGCCGTCGCGGTCGATGCCGACGACTGCGGCCTCGCGCACGGCGTCGTGCTCGACCAGGCGGTTCTCGATGTCGATCGGGCTGACCCAGAGGCCCTTGACCTTCATCATGTCGTCGGCGCGGCCCTCGTAGGTGTAGGCGCCCTCGGCGTCGCGGCGGTAGCGGTCGCCGGAGAAGAACCACGCGCCGCGGATCGTCGCCCTGCTCTTCTCGTGCTGGTGCCAGTAGAGGGCCAGGACGCTGTCGCCCTTGACCAGCAGGTCGCCGGTGCCCTCGCCCTCGATGACGCTGTCGTCGAAGTCGCGGAGCTGCAGGTCGTAGCCGGGGACGGGGAAGCCGCTGGTGCCGGGGCGGCAGCTGCCCGCGCGGTTGGAGCAGTAGATGTGCAGCATCTCCGTCGAGCCGACGCCGTCGAGGATCTCCTGGCCGGTGGCCGCGAGCCAGCGCTGCCAGGTCGCGGCGGGTAGCGCCTCGGCCGCCGAGACCGCGAGGCGCACGCTGGAGAGGTCGCGCATGGCCAGGTCGGGGTGCGCGAGCATCGCCGCGTACAGCGCCGGGACCGAGAAGAGCACCGTGGGGCGGTGGCGTTCGACGGTGGCCAGGGCCTTGTCGGGTGCGGGGCGGCCGGCCATCTGCACGGCGGTCGCGCCGACGTAGAGCGGGAACGTGAGGTTGTTTCCCAGGCCGTAGGCGTGGAAGAGCTTGGTGGTCGAGAGCGTGACGTCGTCCTCGCGCAGGCCGAGGGTCTGGACCGCGTACTGCTCGCACGTGACCGCCACGTCGTGCTGCAGGTGCACGACGCCCTTGGGGCGGCCGGTGGACCCTGACGAGTAGAGCCAGAAGGCGGGGTCGTCGGGATGGGTGACGACGGCGTCGACGTGCTCGGGGCCCTCGGCCAGCCACGCCTCGACGGTGAGGCTGCCGTCCTCGCCACCCCCGACGAGGAGCGGCACCCCGAGGCGCGCCGCGTGCGGTGCGACAGCCGGGACGAAGGGCGCGTCCACCACCGCCAGCACGGCGTAGGAGTCCTCGAGGAAGTACCCGAAGTCCTCGGGGCGCATGAGGAAGTTCACGGGTACCGGCACCGCGCCGGCGCGCAGGCACCCCAGGAACGCCGCGTGAAAGCGCGGCGAGTCGTCCAGCACCAGCAGCACGCGCTCCTCGCGCCGCACCCCATGGTCGCGCAGCCGGGCGGCGAAACGACACGCGAGGCGGTGCACCTCGGCGAACGTCACCGGCGTGCCGTCGTCGGTGATGACCGCAACCTTGTCGCCACGCCCGGCCTCGAGGTTGCGGTCGGTCAGCAGGCTGATCTGCCGTGCCACGTCCATGGTGCTGCGCCCTTCGGGTCGGGGTGCGGTTCGCTGGCGGCGTGGATGGTGCCCTGCTCGCCGCGGTGCCGGTGCACGTGTCACCGCTGGCGGGTCCGAGCGACCGTGGGGAGGAGCTCGGGTCCGCGCGGCGCGACGCGCTCGCCCGATCGCTCGAGTCGTCACGCTGGTTCCGGCAAGACCCGACCTGGGGTTCACGGCCGGCCCAAGGTGCACCGGGACCGAGACCACCATCCCGCTGGAGCTGCCCGCCGCCGCCACGCGCTGATCGCGCGCAGACTCCTCTACCCTGCGGCGATGGGGCGGGACGCGGAGCGGTACCGCGAAGCCGAACGGCGGTTGTGGGCCTCGGTCGGCTGCGCGCCGACTGAACGCGTGCTGCAGCTGAGCCGCACCGGCGTCGGGATCCGCGTGCAGGAGAGCGGAACGGGCCCGCCGGTCGTGTTCGTGCACGGTGGCTCGACGGCAGCGCCCAGCTGGGCTCCGCTGGTCGCGCTGCTGCCGGGTCTGCGATGCGTCGTGCTCGACCGTCCGGGCTGCGGCCTGAGCCCGCGCCTCGAGACGGGCTTCTCCGACGTGGGACGCCTGGAGACGTTCGCCGACGCGCTCGTCGTCGACGTGCTCGACGCGCTCGAGATCGAGCGCGGCCACGTCGTCGCGACCTCGTTCGGTTGCTACTTCGCACTGCGCGCGGCGGCCGCGCATCCGGACCGTGTGAACCGCGTGGTGCAGCTGGGCTGGACCGTCGGGGCGCCGATCGGGCGCACGCCGGCGGCGATGCGCCTCACGAGCGTGCCGGGGCTCGGGAGGCTGTTGACCTCCATCCCGCCCACGGAGCGGGCCGTGCGCGCCATCTACCGCAACGTCGGTCTGCGGGGAGCGCTCGAGTCCGGTCGCATCTCCCCCGAAGGCATCGCCTGGTTCCTGTCGCTGCTCCGGGACACGACCACGATGCGCAACGAGCTCGACGCCGGCCCCGCGATCGTCAGGCCCCTCCGCGGCATCAACCGCGACCTGCTCCTCGCGGACGAGCTGCTGGCCCGCATCACCGCGCCGGTGCTCGTCTTGTGGGGTGAAGACGACCCCCTCGGCGGCCCCACGATCGCCGAGGACTTCGTGGCCCGGCTCCCAGCCGGCTCCCTCGAGCTCATCCCCCGGGCCGGCCACGCCGTCTGGATGGACGACCCGGACCACATCGCGACCAGGATCCTCGCGTTCCTCGAGGTGTGACCGTGGCCAGCAATGACGACCTGCCCGAGATCGGCCGGAAGCTCATCGACACGACGCTGTTCATGACGCTGGGGACCGCCGATGAGGCCGGCACGCCCTGGGTGTCGCCCGTGTACTTCGCGCCGAACGGCTACTCCGAGCTCTACTGGGTTTCGGTTCCCGACGTCACGCACTCGGTGAACATCGCGAGCCGGCCGCAGGTGAGCATCGTGGTGTACGACTCCCAGCAGCGGCCCGGCTCGGGACTCGCGGTCTACATGTCCGCGACCGCGGCGCAGGTCGCCGCGGAGGACCTCGATCGGAGCCTCCACCTCTACAACCACCGCTTCCCGAACCCGGCCGCCTACGGGCTGTGGGGCTTCACCCGGGAGCAGGTGGAGGCGTCAGCTCCGATCCGCATGTACCGAGCGACCGTCTCGCAGCACTTCATGCTCTGCCGCAAGGACGTCGGCCAGCCCTGCACCGCCCACGGACGGCTCGGGGATCACCGCACCGAGGTGACCTTGTAGCGCAGGTGGATGACGCCACCCTCACCCTCGAGAACCCTGATCCGCTCCAGCTCGCGCTGCTCGACGCCGAGGTGCTCGAACAACCGGCGACCCTCGCCGAACAGGACCGGGATCAGGTGGATCTCGAGCTCGTCGAGGAGCCCCGCGGTGAGCGCACGCTGCGCGATCCCCGCCCCGTGCACCAGCACGTTCTTGTCACCTGCAGCGTGCTTGGCATCCCGCACCGCTGCGTCGAGCTCGCGCACGTAGTGCACGCCCGGCCACCGCGCGGCCCAGGCGGGTGCCGGGCTGCGGCTGAGGATGTAGATCGGAACACCATCGTGGTGGTCGCCTTCCCAACCGCCCGCGGGTTCGAAGGTCCCACGTCCGGCGATCACGGCTCCCGTCGACATGAACTCGTCGAAGATCTGGCGGTTCACGCCCTGGAGCCGCCCGACGGCTGCTTTGTGGCTGTCCTTTGCGCCGGGCAAGACCCACTCGTGCAACCGCTCCCCACCGTCGCCCAGGCCGTTGTCCGGCCGTTCGTTGGGTCCCGCGATGAACCCGTCGAGCGACATCGACATGTACAGCACCGTGGAGGACATCGTTCGCTCCTCGCCACTGCCACTTGAGGGTGAACCTGAACTTCACCTTTAGGGCGCGTCTCATCAAGACTACGTAAACCGGTTGCGCATTTGTGTGCGCCGTGGCACTACTGGCGGCACACCTGTCCAGGGTGGCGCGGGAACGGGGATGGCAGTCCAGGCGCAGAAGCGCCGGACGCCTACGCGATCAAAGCTTGAAGCCGGGGGACCCCGGCGAAGGGGTGTGCGGGAACTTGAGTACAGCGTTGCGAATGACGAGTTGGGGCCCGATCTGGCGGCGACTCGCCGCGGTCGTGCTGGCGTTGGCGATCGTCCAGATTGCGGCCGCAGCGCCGTCGAGCGCGGTCGTCACGACCAGCATCGACGAGAGGGGCGCGAACGACGTCCCGGGCCAGAAGGACCTCACGCGCCACTCGGTGGACAACGGGGTGCCGGCGGGGCAGCTGGGGGTGGGCTGGAGCTGGGACGAGACCTCGATCTCGGGCGGCAACACGCTCGACGGCTGCGCGCTGTTCGACAGCAATGGCAACGCGCGCGCCGACAAGGCCGTCTGCGTCACCGTCGGCAACCCGTTCCCGACCGTCACGACCACCGTGCAGGACTGCCCCGACACCAGGGTGGACCGGTGCGGCGGCGAGACGATCCCCGCACCGCAGACCACCTGCACCGTGGCGGTGACGGCGACGGATCCCTTCGCGGCCGGTACGAGTTCCCCGAACGACACGACCGCGTCCTGCACGGTGCGGCTGTCGGACTTCGGCGCAGCGGGCGCCACGCTGATCAACACCTGCTCGTACCCATCGCACAGCGGATCCGACCCATCGGACTGCGTGCTGGTGCCGCGCGACGCGTTCCTCATCCTCACCAAGAACGCGACCCCGGCCAACGCCTTCCCGACCGCGTTCCCGCTGCAGCTCGACGGGACCACCGTGTTCACGCCCACCGGCAGCGGGACCAGCACCACGATCGGCATGGTCTCGGGGGTCGCGCACACCGTCCGCGAGCTCGTGCCGGCCGGGTGGGACCTCACCGGCGCTTCCTGCACCAAGACCCCGGCCGGCGGCTCCCCGAGCCCCATCGGCACCTTCGACAACGCCACGGACAGCGTGACCGGCCTCAATCCGGCCGCGGACAACACCGTGGCCTGCACGTTCACCAACACCTGGCTGTTCAACGGGCAGTTCACTGTGACCAAGGTCGCGACGCCGGATCAAGTCACCGCCCCTGGCGCACCCGTGAGCTTCGCGGTGACGGTCACGAACGACTTCGCCGGGCCGGTCACCTTGTCCGCGCTGACGGACACCGACTTCGGCAACCTCGACGACGCGTCGAACCCGAACGTGACAGCGAACACCTGCGACGACATCATCCCGGCCAACCTGGGCCCGGCTGACGGCGCGGCAACCAACAACGACGTCTTCACCTGCACGTTCACCGCTCAGGTCGCCGGCGCACCCAACTCGGTGCACTCCAACACGGTCACCGCGACGATGCACGGGTTCACGCAGATGGCGACCGAGACCGTGAACATCATCGCGGACGCGCCGCCGTCGGTGAACGTGCTCAAGTCGGTGGCGCCGCTCTCGCGGCCCGAGCCCGGCGGGACCTTCACGTTCACCGTCGAGGTGCAGAACACCTCGGGCGAGGACGTGGCGCTGACGTCGCTGACCGATTCGCCCTACGGCGACCTGCTGGATCCCACCAACACCGCGGTCACCAACAACACCTGCGCCGGCATGTTCAGGATCGCGGCGACGACCAGCTTCAGGTGCACGTTCGACGTCGCCCTGAGCGCGGTCGGCCACCACACCGACACCGTCACCGCCGTCGTCACCGACGATGAGCACGACACCGCCACCGGCAGCGCACAGGCCACCGCGACGATCACGGACGCCGCCCCCACGCTCACGGTCGCCAAGGGCGGACCCGCCAGCATCGCCGAAACCGGCGGGGCGGCGACGTTCACCGTCGACATCGCCAACACCTCCGCGGAGGCCGTCGACCTCGACAGCATCATCGACAGCGTCTACGGCGACGTCACCGATCCGGCCAACGCGCTGCTGAACGCCACCACCTGCGACACCGCCCCGGCGGCGCTGGCCGCCAACGACGGCGCCTCCGGCGGGCCCGACGAGTTCAGCTGCACCTTCACCGCCACCATCGCCGCCGGCAACGCCGGCGACAGCCACCTCAACACCGTGACGGTGACCTTCGACGACAACGACGGCGCCGGCCCCTACACCAAGCACGACGACCACCGCGTCACGTTCAACAACGACGCTCCCACGCTCACGGTCGCCAAGGGTGGGCCTGCCACCATCGACGAAAGGGGCGGGGCGGCGACGTTCACCGTCGCCATCGCCAACACCTCCGCAGAGGCCGTCGACCTGACGGCCCTGGTCGACGACCACTTCGGCGACCTGCTGGACCCGGCGAACCCGGACGTGACCGGCAACAGCTGCGCCACCGCGCCGGCGGCGCTGGCCGCCAACGACGGCGCCTCCGGCGGGCCCGACGAGTTCAGCTGCACCTTCACCGCCACCATCGCCGCCGGCAACGCCGGGCACGGCCACTACAACACGGTGACGGTGACCTTCGACGACAACGACGGCGACGGCCCCTACAGCGCCCACGACGACCACCGCGTCACGTTCAACAACGACGCTCCCACGCTCACGGTCGCCAAGGGTGGGCCTGCCACCATCGACGAAAGGGGCGGGGCGGCGACGTTCACCGTCGCCGTCGCCAACACCTCCGTGGAGGCCGTCGACCTCGACAGCATCATCGACAGCGCCTACGGCGACCTGCTGGACCCGGCGAACCCGGACTTGACCGGCAACAGCTGCGCCACCGCGCCGGCGGCGCTGGCCGCCAACGACGGCGTGCCCGGCGGGCCCGACGAGTTCAGCTGCACCTTCACCGCCACCATCGCCGCCGGCAACGCCGGCGGCAGCCACTACAACACCGTGACGGTGACCTTCGACGACAACGACGGCGCCGGCCCCTACAGCGCCCACGACTACCACCGCGTGACCTTCAACAACGCCGCGCCCACGCTCACGGTCGCCAAGGGCGGACCCGCCAGCATCGCCGAAACCGGCGGGGCGGCGACGTTCACCGTCGACATCGCCAACACCTCCGCCGAGGCCGTCGACCTCGACAGCATCATCGACAGCGTCTACGGCGACGTCACCGATCCGGCCAACGCGCTGCTGAACGCCACCACCTGCGACAGCGCCCCGGCGGCGCTGGCCGCCAACGACGGCGCCACCGGCGGGCCCGACCAGTACAGCTGCACCTTCACCGCCACCATCGCCGCCGGCAACGCCGGCAGCAGCCACCTCAACACCGTGACGGTGACCTTCGACGACAACGACGGCGCCGGCCCCTACACCAAGAGCGACGACCACCGCGTCATCTTCAACAACGTGGTGCCGACGATCAGCGTCGCCAAGACCGGGCCCGCCAGCATCGCCGAAACCGGCGGGGCGGCGACGTTCACCGTCGACATCGCCAACACCTCCGCGGAGGCCGTCGACCTCGACAGCATCATCGACAGCGTCTACGGCGACGTCACCGATCCGGCCAACGCGCTGCTGAACGCCACCACCTGCGACACCGCCCCGGCGGCGCTGGCCGCCGACAACG
This sequence comes from Euzebyaceae bacterium, assembly GCA_963829805.1. GTDB lineage: Bacteria > Actinomycetota > Nitriliruptoria > Euzebyales > Egibacteraceae > CAWHJR01. The sequence continues at coordinate 2,136,421 of CAWHJR010000002.1, read as the reverse complement.
GCGCCTCCGGCGGGCCCGACGAGTTCAGCTGCACCTTCACCGCCACCATCGCCGCCGGCAACGCCGGCGACAGCCACCTCAACACCGTGACGGTGACCTTCGACGACAACGACGGCGCCGGCCCCTACACCAAGAGCGACGACCACCGCGTCATCTTCAACAACGTGGTGCCGACGATCAGCGTCGCCAAGCGCGGGCCCGACAGCCTCGCCGAGGGCACCCAGACGGCCAACTACACCGTGACGGTCGTCAACACCAGCACGGTCGACACCGTCAGCGTCAGCGAACTGGACGACAGCGTCTTCGGCGACCTCGACGACGGCACCGCCACCGACTGCGACCCTGACCTCGCCCTGCCGGCAACCCTGGCGATCGGCGACGGAGTCGCCGGAGGCGACGACACCCTGGTGTGCACCTTCACCGCCACCATCGCCGGCAACGCGGGCACCACCCACGACAACACCGTGACGGTGACCTTCGACGACAACGACGGCGCCGGCCCCTACACCGACACCGACGACCACCGCGTCACGTTCAACAACGTCGTGCCGACGATCAGCGTCGCCAAGACCGGGCCCGACAGCCTCCCCGAGGGCACCCAGACGGCCAACTACACCGTGACGGTCGTCAACACCAGCACGGTCGACACCGTCAGCATCAGCGAACTGGACGACAGCGTCTTCGGCGACCTCGACGACGGCACCGCCACCGACTGCGACCCTGACCTCGCCCTGCCGGCAACCCTGGCGATCGGCGACGGAGTCGCCGGAGGCGACGACACCCTGGTGTGCACCTTCACCGCCACCATCGCCGGCAACGCGGGCACCACCCACGACAACACCGTGACGGTGACCTTCGACGACAACGACGGCGCGGGCCCCTACAGCGCCGGCGACGACCACACCGTCACCTTCGGCGACGCCGCGCCCACGCTCACGGTCGCCAAGGGCGGGCCCGCCAGCATCGCCGCAACCGGCGGGGCGGCGACGTTCACCGTCGACATCGCCAACACCTCCGCGGAGGCCGTCGACCTCGACAGCATCATCGACAGTGTCTTCGGCGACCTCACCGACGCGGGCGCCGCCGGTCCAATCGGCTTGCCCGGGCCGCCCGGGACGAGGACGGCCAATGCGCTGCTGGACGCCACCACCTGCGACACCGCCCCGGCGTCGCTGGCCGCCAACGACGGCGCCCCCGGCGGGCCCGACGAGTACAGCTGCACCTTCACCGCCACGATCGCCGGCAACGCCGGCACCACCCACGTCAACACCGTCACGGTGACCTTCGACGACAACGACGGCGCGGGCCCCTACACGGCCGCCGATGACCACAGCGTCACCTTCACCGCAGGGCCGCCTCCGCCGCCTCCGCCACCTCCGCCGCCGGGCGCCTGCGTCCCCTTCGACCCAGGCCCAGTCCGCGTGATGGGCGTGACCCGCATCGAGACCGCGATCGCGTCCTCGCAGCGCGTCTTCTGCGACGGTGAGGCGTTGGGCGTGGTCCTCACGCGCTCCGACCTGTTCCCCGACGCCCAGGCGGGTACGCCGCTGGCGATCGACAAGGACGCGGCCATGCTGCTCTCGCAGCCGGCGACGCTGAACCCGGCCACCGAGGCCGAGATCCTCCGCGTGCTGCCCCCAGGCGGCACGGTCTACCTGCTCGGCGGCACCGCCGCGCTGTCAGAGGCGGTCGAGGCGCGCATCGACGAGCTCGGCTACCAGACCGTCCGCTTGGGCGGCGCCAACCGCTTCGAGACCGCCACGATCATCGCGGACCAGGGCCTGGGCAATCCCGACACGCTGCTGGCCGCCAACGGTGGTGACTTCCCCGACTCGGTGGTGGCGGGCGCGGCCGCGCTGCGCGCCGGCGGGAGCGAGCTGGCGGCGGTGATCCTCACCTCCGGCGAGGACGTGCCGCCGGAGCTGGCTGCCTACCTCGCGTCACGGACCGACGACCCGACGACCATCGCCATCGGCGGTGGCGCGGCAGCGGCGTTCCCCGACGTCGAGGCCCTGGTCGGCGCGACCCGCTTCGGCACGTCCGTCAGGGTCGCGGAGCGCTTCTTCGAGGACGCCGAGATCGTCGGCCTCGCGACGGGCTTGAACTTCGCCGACGCGCTCACCGGTGGCGCTGTGATCGGGCGCGCCGACATCGGCCCCGGCCCGATCCTCCTGAGCGACCGGACCGACCTGCCCGACGTCGTCGCCGAGTACCTCGCGGCGCGCCTTGGCACCATCGACACGGTGGTGATCTTCGGTGGCACCGCGGCGGTGGCGCAGGCAGTCGAAGACGAGGTCAACGACGTGTTGGGCTTCTGACCGCAGGCTAAGGCGGCCGCCCCTCCACAGGGGCGGCCGCGCCCTGCGGGCCGTAGGACTCCGATGGTCACCTCCAGGGGCGAGCTCGGGCGCCGAGACGAAGTCCCGCCACGATGAACCAGATCGGGCGGGCGTTCGTACGTCTGGACGTACCGAAGGTCCATCGCGGAGGGAGGCTGTCATGAGACGTGTGCTGCTGGGCGCGACGATCGTGTCGCTACTGGTGTTGGGGTCAGCCTCGAGCGGGGGCGCGGCGACCGGCCAGCACTTCCGCGCGCACCTGACCGGGGAGGCCGAGCGTCCCACGCCACGCGACACGAGGGCAGTCGGGCAGGCCAACCTCGCACTGAGTGAGGACGGCACGACGCTGGTCTGCAAGCTCATCGCTTCGAACATCGACAACGTCGTGCAGGCGCACATCCATTTGGGCACGGCCGAGGTGGCCGGGCCGATCGTCGCCTTCCTCTACGGCCCAGTCGCTGCCGCGGGCGGACGGGAGAGCGGCGTGCTGTCGACCACGGCGATCACCGACGCCGAGGTCAACGGCGCTCTCGGCATCGACACCGTCGCGCAACTGCTCGAGGAGATCCGCGCCGGCCGGGCCTACGTCAACGTCCACACCAACGACGGCGTCGACCCCCCCAACCAGGGCCCTGGCGACTTCCCAGGCGGCGAAGTGCGCGGTCAGATCGCCCTGGGCGGCCCGCGCCCCTAGCCCTGCCGGGCGGCCGAAAGAGCTGACCCGCGCGTCAGGGGCCGGTTCGGAAAGCTGCTGCGGTCAGGGTCTCGATGAGACCCAGCGGGTCGTAGAGCGACTGGGCCCCGTCGCGGACGACGGCAGCCGTGCCGGGATCGACCGGATCCGTCGTCGCCCATGACGGTGCGACGAAGCCGAACTCGATCTCCAAGCCGGACGAGAGTCTCACGCGGCGCTCCACGAGCTCACCCCAGCGTTGCGTCCGCACGACCGGTGCAGGCGCACCGACGGCATCGGCGATCCAGTGCTCGTCGGCGACGTACCGCGCGACGTCGCGTGTGAGCACGACGATGTCGACGTCGGAGTCCGTGCGCGCAAGGCCGCGGGCCCACGATCCGACGATCAGGACGGCGTCGACGTCGTCTTGTCGGTGTGCCCAGGCGACGATGCGCTGCCTGAGCGTCTCGTACTCGCGGAGGCGTCTGGCCGTGACCACGCACCACACTGTGCCCGAGTCGGCGACCACACGGGGCACTCCTGGATGCGCCGCTGTGGTTCTGCCAGGCTCGGCGCGTGGATCCCCAGGCAGAGCCGGTCGAGTGCATCAGCGCCGTCACGCTCGAGACGCGGGACATGGCCGAGTCCGTTGCCTTCTACGAAGCGCTCGGCTTCCGCCTCCTCTACGGAGGCTCCGACGCGACCTTCACGAGCTTTCGGGTCGGCGCCGGCTTCCTCAACCTCCAGTTCAACGCGGACGCCGCTCACGTCGTGTGGGGCCGCGTGGTGTTCTGGGTGGATGACGTCGACGCGATGCATCGGCGTGCTCTCAACGCCGGTTTCGCTCCGGCCACCGCACCTGCGAACGCAGCCTGGGGCGAGCGCTACTTCCACATCCACGACCCGGACGGCCACGAGCTGAGCTTTGCCCGTCAACTGACGGGCTGAGGCTGGATGTTGAAGTTGTTGTGGAACACGTTGTCGGGGTCGTACTTGGCTTTCACCTCTGCGAGCCGCCGGTACGTGCCGTCGCCGTAGGCTTCGCGGACGCGGCTCGCGTCGTCGTCGGAGTCGAGAAAGTTCACGTAGACGCCGGCGCGGTGGGGCTGCAGGGCGTCGCTGAATCCTCGGGCCCACGCGGTCTCCGAGGCCCTCATGGTGTCGTCCAACGCGGGGAGCCAGGCTGCGTCGATGATGATGTTGTGGTCCACGTCGCGCCACGGGTAGGCCGTGGCGTCCCGTGCACCTCGGGATACCGCGCCACCCATGTGGAACATCGCCGCGTACGACCTCGGGGAGGCGGCGCCGTAGGCGTGCGCGGCGAGGATGTCGATGACCTCGTCGGACAGGCTGGCGAGGTTGGTGGCCTTCCAGTGGTAGTGCCAGCCATGGGGGACGGTGTCGTCGATGCTGCTCTGATGGTCGACGTACAGGGTCGGCCCGACAAGATCCACGAGCGGGGTCCCGAACCGACGGAGCGCACGGACGGCACGCTCACCGTCCTCGACGGGGCCCGCGTAGCAGCTGGCCACGGCGATGGCCGGCCGGAAGTGGAGGTCCTCGTCGACACCCGGCCACGGCGGGATCGTGCCAAGCCGTACGACGTTCCCGAGCTCCACAGGTGCGTCGGTGACGAACTCGCGATAGAAGCGCAGGACGTCGGTGGTGTCCTCGGCCGCCCAGAACACTGGTCCGGCCGTGACGGTGGGGCCGACCGGGTGCAATGCGAACCGAAACGCGCTCACGATGCCGAAGTTCCCGCCTCCGCCTCGCAGGGCCCAGAACAGGTCGGGGTGATCGCTGGCCGACGCCCCCAGGATCTCGCCCTCGGCGGTCACCACCTCGGCCTGGACGAGATTGTCGACGGTGAGCCCGTGCTTGCGCATGAGCCAGCCGATGCCGCCGCCCAGGCTGAGGCCGCCGACGCCGGTGTGGCCCACGATGCCGCCCGTGGTGGCGAGGCCGTGCGCCTGTGTCTCGTGATCGACGTCCGCCCACTGGGCACCGCCCTGGACGAGGGCCGTGCTCTCGACAGGATCGACCGAGACGGCGCGCATCGCCGACAGGTCGATCACGATCCCGCCGTCGCACACCGCGGTGCCGGCGACGTTGTGACCCCCGCCGCGAACGGCGACCTCGAGCTGGCGGTCGCGGGCGAAACGCACCGCTGCGGCCACATCGGCGGTGCCGCCGCAGCGGGCGATCAGCCGAGGTCGTCGGTCGACGGTGCCGTTCCAGACGGATCGGGCGGCGTCGTAGTCGTGGTGGTCAGGGGCGATCAGGTCGCCCCGGAACCCAGGAATCCGCATCGTGGGTGCTGCTGACATCGTTCCTCCTCGGGTGGATGCGGCTCATCGCAACATCGAGGTGCACCGAGAAGAAGTCAGCGATCTGGACTTCGAAGTAAAGAATCTGGACTTCACGATGGTCGGGTGGCGCAGGACACTGCGCCCATGAGGACCTACGCCCAGTACTGCCCGATCGCCCGTGGCGCGGAGATCTTCGCTGAGCGTTGGACGCCCTTGATCATCCGCAACCTGCATCTGGGCTGTGAGACCTTCGGCGAGATCCTGGAGGGTGCGCCCGGACTCTCACGCACCCTGCTCACCCAGCGGCTCAGGCAGCTGGAACGCCTCGGCATCGTCGAGTCGGCACCGAAGGCTCAGGGGCGCGGTCACCGCTACAAGCTCACGAGCTCGGGCCACGATCTGTTCAAGGTCTGCCAGACCCTCGGCGAGTGGGGAGCTCGTTGGCTGGAGATCGCCCCCGAGAACCTCGATCCGTACGTGGCGCTGTGGTCGATGTGCAAGGCGCTCCGTCGCGACCGACTCCCGGACCGGCGCGTGGTCATCCGGTTGGACTTCACCGGGTTCCGGCCCCACGAGCGGTACTGGCTCCTGCTCGAGCACGGCGAGGCCGAGATCTGCAAGACGTATCCCGGTATGGACGAGGACCTCTACATCACGGCCGACGCCGAAGCGTTCGTGAAGTGGCACGCCGGGCACCTGTCCTGGGAAGAGGCCACCCGCGACTCCCGGATCCAGCTGCACGGTCCCTCATGGCTCGTACGCGCCTTCCCGAGCTGGAACGCCCGCAGCATGTTCGCCCACATCCATCCCAACGCCGCCGCGTGATTCCGGATCTCCTCTAGTCGCCGGGGCGGTCGGCGTCCGCGAGGTCCGGGATGGGGTGGCCGGCGAGCTCGTGGGCGACCAGGTAGGCGAGGGTGATTCCGCGCCCCAGGGCGATGCCGCTGTTGTAGCCGCTGCCGGTCTGGGTGAGGGCGGCGCACGAGCCCACGGCGTACAGGCCCGGCGATGGGGGCGCCGTGGTCGTCGAGGACTCGGCCGTCCCCGTCGGCGTGGATGCCGCTGGAGCCGATGCCCGTGCCCACGAAACGCAGGCGCATCCCGTGAAACGGCGGCTCGTCGATGGGTCCCAGGACGGGGTTGGGCTCGTTGGTGGGGTCGCCGGCGAACCGCCGGACGTAGGTCACGGTGCCGCGCCCGAAGTCGGGATCCTCGCCGCGCGCGGCGTGGTCGCTGAAGGACGCGGCGGTGCGCTCCAGCTGCGCGCCGTCGATGCCCAGCGCCGCGGCCAGCTCGCCCAGCGCCGGGGCGGACGTCACGAGCTCCTCGGGGTAGGGCTCGCCCGGGCGCGTCGCGCCCAGGCCGTACTTGCGGTGGTGCTGCTCGTCCCACACCAGGAAGAACGGCAGGTGGGGGTCGTCGGGCGCCAGGCCGCGCGCGACGATGTCAACCCAGTAGGAGTCGTCGCAGAACCGCTTCCCGGCGGCGTCGACGATCATGCTGTGCGGCATCGCGTACTCCGGCCCGTAGGCGTAGCCGTCGCCGGCCGGCCAGCCGGGCAAGATCGGCACGCTCGTCGCCGGGATCCGCGCCGTCGCAGCGCCGACCGAGCGGGCCAGCTTGAGACCCTCGCCGCGAAGGCTGTCGGGCGCGACGCTGCCGAAGTCCTCCGGTTCCAGGCCGAGGAACTCGCGGACGAGGTCGGGGTCCCAGTCATACGTGCTGGTCGCGAGCACCACCGGTCCGCGACGCTCGACCGGGCCGTCCGGGCCTTCGGCGCGCGCACCGACGACCGCGCCCGTGTCGTCGGTGAGCAGCTCGGTCACGGGGTGGGACCGGAGGATCTCGATGCGGCCCTCGCCGAGCACGCGGGCGAGGAAGCTCGCGACCACGCCGGTGCCGAACGTCAGCGGATCGCGGCCCTCGGCCCCAGGCGTGGCCGTGCCCTGCTGGGGCAGCCCGAACGCGGGGACGCCGGCGTGCTCGGCGACGCCGCCGGTCTCGTCGACCGCCGTCAGCCGGCGACCCTTGATGTACATGTCGGCGTACGTGGTCCCGACGGGGAAGAAGGGGCTGACCCGCAGGCGCTCGCGCCACTCGCCGAGCACGCTGCCGTCGATCACCTCGTTGGTCAGGTAGCGGCCCACCTCGAGCGCCCCGTCGGCCTCCCCGTGGTAGTCCGCGAGCTCGGGGATGACGGTCCAGCGGATCGCCCCGATGTCCTCCCAGTACCGGACCGCGGCGGGCGCGGTGGTCAGCCAGCGCCGCATCGCGCGCTCGTCGAGCGCCTCGGGGTGGTCATGCGCGATCGCCCGGATGTAGCGCTCCGTGCGCTCGAGGTCGTCGTCGATGCCCTCGCGGGCCTCGACGTGGCTCGCGCCGACCCACACCTGTCCGCCGGAGTACGCAGCGGCCCCGCCGACCAGCTCGGCAGCCTCGAACACCGTCACAGACCGCCCGTGCAGCGCCGCGCCGAGCGCGGTCGCCAGCCCCGACAGCCCCGCGCCGACGACGATCACGGTCCCGTCCGCAGCCGCCTCGGGTCCCTCCTGTGGTGCCATTGCCGGGCTCCTCTCGCCGCTGGGTCCTCCCACGCGCGTGGCGCGCCGCGCGGAGTGCGCCATGCTCGCACGACGTGAGCCGCTGAGATCGAGCGAGGAGAACGGGCACATGTCGACGACCGCTGCGAGGGTCACGGGCATCAACCGCGACGGCTACGCCGTGCAGCTGCGCGCGGGCCACCACGACCTGGTCGCCGACGAACCGGTGCAGCTGGGCGGCAGCGACCACGGCCCGGGGCCGTTCGGGCTGGTGGTGGCGGGCCTGGGCGCCTGCACCGCGATCACGCTGCGGATGTACGCCGAGCGCAAGCGCTGGCCGCTCGCGGCTGTGAGCGTGGCGCTGACCATGACCCACGACGGCGACGGCGACCGCATCGAGCGGTCATCACGCTCGACGGCGACCTCGACGACGCCCAGCGGCGCGGTGGCCGAGGTCGCCGAGAAGACGCCGGTCACCAAGTTCGTCAAGCGCAGCGCGCGCATCGACACCACGCTGGGCTGAACCCCTCCGCGACCACGCGCGAGCCGACCCGTCCCCCGGAGGCGACGATGAGCGGACCGATCCAGCCAGCGGACCGCCGCTGCGAGAACGAGCGCCTCGAGGGCGTCGAGGCCCGCGAAGGCAGACGCACCACCGTCGGTGGGCTCGACGTGGTGCGCGTCTTGCCGACCAAGGGGCGGCGCACCGTCGGGGCGTGGTGCTTCGTGGACCTCATGGGCCCGGTGGACGCCGAACGTCCCGACCCGCTGGAGGTCGGCCCGCACCCCCACATCGGGCTGTCCACGGTCACCTGGCTGCTGGAGGGCGAGGCGCTGCACAGCGACTCGCTGGGCAGCCAGCAGGTCATCCGCCCCGGGCAGCTCAACTGGATGACCGCCGGCCACGGCATCGCCCACGCCGAGCTGGCCGCGCGGCCGCCGTTCCGCGGCGCGCAGCTGTGGGTCGCCCAGCCCGAGGCCACCCGCCACGGCCCGTCGTCGTTCGCCCACCACGCCGACCTGCCCCGCGTCGGTCTCGACCACGCCGAGGGCTGGCTGTTCGCCGGCGCGCTGCACGGTCAGGTCTCCCCCGCGCGGGGCGACACCCCGATCGTCGGGCTGGACCTGGCGTTGCGCCGCGGCACGTCGGTCGTGCCCACGTCCACGACCTTCGAGCACGCGGTCGTTCCCCTCGACGGGCGCATCGGCGTCGGGCCCGAGGTCATCGAGGAAGGCTGGCTGGCGCTCGTGCCCGCCGGCATCGACGAGCTACCAGTGCACAGCGACAGCGACGGCGCCCGCGCGCTGGTGCTGGGCGGCGAGCCGCTCGGCGAGCGGGTGGAGATGTGGTGGAACTTCGTCGCCCGCGACAAAGACGAGATCACCGCAGCGTGGCGTGACTGGCGCGACCGCACCGACCGCTTCGCGCACGTCGACACCCCGCTGGCGAGGATCGAGGCACCACGACCACCGTGGCTCCCCGCAGGCCGGGACTGACGCGACCGCATCCGTCGTCCGGATACGTCATGTCAGCCCACGAGGTCGTCATCACCGAGAACGCCCAACGCCAGCGCTTCGAAGCACGCGTCGACGGCGACCTCGCCGGCATCCTCGAGTACATCCCGCTGCCCGCGAAGATCATCGCGACCCACACCGAGACGTTCGCGCCTCACGAGGGGCAAGGCATCGGTGAGCTGCTCGTCAAGACCACGCTCGAGCGACTACGGGCCGACGGACGCCTGATCACGCCGTTGTGCCCCTACGTGACCTCCTACCTACGAGGCCATCGGGAGTGGGACGACGTCGTCGACCCCACCGGCCCGCGCTGAGCCCATGGGATCCCTCCGGTGGGCGGCGCGTACGAGCGCGTCCCGTGGCACCGACCGCGGGGGTGAGGGTGATCCCTGACAGCCTCTTGCCGCGCACGACGCCGCGTCCTCGGCGGCCAGTCTCGTTGCCTCGCGCGACGCCGTCCGAGAGGGTTGCGGCTCTCCGCCGGCGAACGGAGCCGGTAGGGCCGCGGTCGTGCACTTCGCGCTCTGCGATGCTTGCGACGTTGGCTTGGCCCGTCCGCGCCGCGCGAATCCGGCTCGGTGAAAGGCTCAGTGGTGCCTGAGATCGCCGAGACGATGCTTCCGGGCGTCGGAGTGCGCCACGACTTCGTCACTGACGCCGGCACCCGCATCGGCGTGATCACCGCACGCAGCGGCCGACGTCAGTTGCTGGTCTACGATCGGCGCGACCCCGACAGATGCGCCGCGACCTTGGAGCTCGACGAGGACGAGAGCCGCACGCTGGCTGATCTGCTTGGCGGCTCGCGCATCTCCGGCACTCTGGCCAACTTGGAAGCGATCGAGGGGCTGGTCATCGACTGGCTGCACCTGACGGGCGCGGTCGAAGGCCGCACGCTCGGCGAGTTCGAGGTGCGCAGCCGCACTGGCGTCTCGATCGTGGCGGTGCTCCGAGGGCAGAAGGCGTTCCCCGCCGTGGGGCCGTCGTTCGAGCTCCAGGAGGGCGATCATGTGGTGGTGGTGGGGACTGCCGAGGGGGTGCGCCAGGCGGCGGGGCTCCTGCACGCTGCATGATCCAGGTTCTCGGCGCGGCCGCTGGGGAGGCCGGCGCCGCCGTGGCGTTCATCGAGCTCGGGGGCATCCTGATCGGGCTGGCGCTCCTGGGTCGGCTGGCGACGCGCGTGGGGTTCTCGCCGATCCCGCTGTACCTGCTCGCAGGCCTGGCGTTCGGCACCGGCGGGATCCTGCCGCTGGACGTCAGCGAGGACTTCATCGCGCAAGGCGCGCAGCTGGGCGTCGTGCTGCTGCTGTTCATGCTGGGTCTGGAGTACACCGGCGAGGAGCTCAAGCACAGCCTGCGCGGCGGCTGGACCGCCGGCCTGGTCGACCTTGGCCTGAACTTCCCGCCAGGCTTCGTCGCCGGGCTGCTGCTCGGCTGGTCACCGCTGGCGGCGACCTTGCTCGGGGGCGTCACCTACATCTCGTCATCGGGGGTCGTGGCCAAGCTGCTGGGTGACCTGGCGTGGACGGGTAACCGCGAGACCCCGACCGTGCTCACGATCCTCGTGGTGGAGGATCTCGCCATGGCCGTGTACCTGCCGATCATCGCGGTGTTGCTCGCCGGGGCCGGGCTGATGACCGCCGCGTTCTCGCTGGCGATCGCGGTCGGGGCGGTCTCGCTGGTGCTGTACGCAGCGGTGCGTTGGGGTCACCACCTCAGCCGGGCGGTGGCCAGTGAGTCCGACGAGGTCGTGCTGCTAACCGTGCTGGGGCTGCTGCTGCTGGTCGGCGGGGGCGCTGAGCGGCTGCAGGTCTCCAGCGCCGTCGGAGCGTTCCTGGTTGGCATCGCGTTGTCGGGCACCGTGGCGGACCGGGCGCGTGGTCTCGTCGGCCCCCTGCGCGACCTGTTCGCGGCTACCTTCTTCGTGTTCTTTGGACTCCAGATCGACCCCGGCACCATCCCTTCGGCGGCGCCCGCGGCGTTGACCCTTGGGGTCGTCACCGCGGGAACGAAGATCGTGACCGGCTGGTGGAGCGCCAAGCGAAACGGCATCGCCATGGCGGGTCGGCTCCGCGCCGGGACGGTCCTGGTTGCCCGCGGGGAGTTCTCGATCGTCATCGCAGGGCTCGGCGTCGCGGCTGGCGTCGAGCGCGAGCTGGGCCCCCTGGCGGCCACGTACGTCCTCACCATGGCGGTAATCGGCCCACTGGTGGCCCGCCTGGCGTCACCGGTCGCAGGTAGCCTGCGCCGACGCGCCGAGGTGCGGGCCGGCTGAAGGTCGCCCGAGGTCATGTGGAGTTGGCCACCGACTCCGACGTGCCTCAGGAGCTGCCGAGGTAGCCGGCGTGGAGCCGCGCCGGGTCGGCGTGGAACTCCTCCGCCGTGCCCTCCTCGACCACCACCCCGCTCTGCAGGATGTAGACGTACGAGCACAGCTGGAGGGCCAGGTTGGCGTTCTGCTCGACCACGAGCATCCCGCAGCGCTGCGGAGAACAGCTCGCCGAGCTGGGCGTAGAACCCCTTGATGAGCACCGGGGCCAGTCCCGAGTGACATCTCGTCGAGCAGCAGCACCGACGGCTGCGCGATGATCGCCCGCCCCAGCGCGAGCATCTGCTGCTCGCCCCCGCTGAGGTAACCCGCCTGCCCGGTGCGACGCTCGGCGAGCACCGGGAACGCCGAGTAGACGCGCGCCAGCCCCTCTGCGATCACCTCGCGGCCGCGCCCGTAACCCGCGATGCGCAGGTTCTCCTCGATCGTCAGGTTCGGGAAGATCTGCCGGCCCTCGGGGACGTGCACCACGCCGCGGGCGACGATCTGGGCCGGGGTCGGGCCCAGGAGCGTCTCACCCCCGAACTCCACGGTGCCGCGGGTCGGCTTCAGGAGCCCCGAGATGGTCTTGAGCAGCGTGCTCTTGCCCGCACCGTTGGGGCCGAGCAGGGCGATCCGCTCGCCGCCGGGGACCCGGAGGGTCGGGCCGTGCAGCACCTCGTTCTCGCCGTACCCCACGTGCAGGTCCGCGATCTCGAGGTCCCGCAGGGCGGGGTCGTCGCGCGTCACCGTCACGCCCCCAGGTAGGCCCGGATGACGGCCTCCTCGGCGAGGCACTGCTCGGGGGGACCCTCGCTCAGCACCCTGCCGGCGTCCATGACGACCAGGCGCGGGCACGTGCGGCGGACGAGGTCCACGTTGTGCTCGATCAGCAGCACCGTCTCGCCGGGCGTGAGCCTCAGGACCACCTCGACGAGCTCCTCGGCCTCGTGGTGCGGCAGGCCGGCGGCCGGCTCGTCGAGGAGCAGGAGGCGTGGCCTGCTCGCGAGCGCCCGCGCCACGTCGACCCGCTTCTTGATCCCGTAGGGCAGCGAGCGCACGACCACGTCCGCGAGGCCGGCGATGCCCAGCTGCCCGAGCAGCTCGCGTGCCTCCTCCTCCTGCTGGCGCTCCCCCCTGACGGCGTGGGGCAGGCGGAGCGCCTCGGCGAAGCGGCCGTAGCGGGCGTAGCGGTCAGCGCCGAGCAGCGCGTGCTCGAGGACCGTGCGGTCCTCGTGCAGGTTGAGGTTCTGGAACGTGCGCGCAACGCCGGCGAGCGCACGCCGCCGCGCGGGCAGGCCGTGCAGCGCGACATCCTCGTCGAGGACGATCTGCCCGGTGGACGGCACGAGCCCGGTGATCGCGTTGAACAACGTGGTCTTGCCGGCGCCGTTCGGCCCGATCACCCCGACGAGCTCCCCGGCGGCGACGTCGAGCGACACGCCGGCCACCGCGCGCAACCCGCCGAAGGTCACCGCGACGTCCCGCAGCCGCAGCGCCGCGCCGGCCTCCGGCGGCGCCTCGGCCTCCAGGTGCGCCTGGGCCACCTCCTCGAGCGGGACGTCCTCCTCGACGGCGGTGACCGTCGACCCGCCCGGCGTGGCGGCGACCGCCTGCGGAGCGACTGCCGGGTCACGGCGCGACGCCAAGGCCCCGCTCACCCGTTCGAGCACGCCGGCAAGGCCGCCGGGGAGGTAGAGCATCACGGCCAGCAGCAGTGCCCCGTACAGGAGTCCCTCGTACGCCTGCACGCCGCGCAGCAGCTCCGGCAGCCCGAAGACGAACAACGGCCCCAGCAGGGCGCCGGCGAGGCGGTGGGCGCCCCCGATGATCACGGTCAGCACGACCAGGATCGACAGCTCCGGGCTGTAGTTCTCCGGGCCGGTGTAGGCGATGACGTGCATGTAGACGACGCCGCCGATCGACTGCGACCGAGGCGCCCACCCCGAACGCCATGATCTTCAGCCACGAGACGTTCGCGGCCGCCGCCGTCACCGCCGCCGACTCGCTGGTCCGCAGGGCGTTGAGCACCCGGCCCGTCCGTCCCGCCAGGAGGTTGCGCAGGAGCCAGAACACGATCGCCAGCACGATGATGCCGACCACCACCACGCCCACCGGGCTCTCGAACGTCTCCCCGAACGCGCGCAGCGGGCCGACCCGCAGCCCGGCGCCCCCGCCGGAGATCGCATCCCACTCGAACAGGATCTGCTGACCGGCGAAGCTGAGGGCGAGGGTGGCCAGCGCGAGGAAGAGGTCGGAGACCCGCAGCGTCGGCAGGCCGACCACGCAGCCGATGACGAACGCGATGAGCGCGGCCACCGGGATCTCGAGCTCGAGACCGTACGGCGTCCGGGTCGTGATGTTCGCCGCGGTGAACGCGCCGACCGCGATGAAGATCGCGGAGCCCAGGGACAGCTGGCCGGCCACACCCACGAGCACCACGAGCCCGGCGCACACCACGGCGTAAGCGAGGACCAGCGCGATGGCGATGCGGTAGCCCGCGAGAGGCTGCACGAGCGCGAGCCCGATGCCGACTCCCAGCAGCCCGACCAGGTCTGACGGCCGGAACCAGCCCCAGCGCTGCCGCGTGCGCCTTGGTGGTGCCTCCGGCAGCACAGCCGGACGGGCCTCTCCCTCCGCGAGCTCGCTCACACCCGTTGCACGCGGCGCGCCCGCGTGAAGAGGCCCTCCGGGCGCAGCAGCAGGACGGCCAGGACGATCAGGAGCGGCAGCATCGCGATCAAGGGCCCCGGGGCGTAGCGGATCGCCAGGCTGTCGATCAGCCCGAACAGGAGACCGCCGGCCACGGCACCCGAGAAGCTCGTGAAACCGCCCAGGATCGCGGCGGTGAACCCGCCGATGAAGACCCCGTTCATGTAGCCGACCTCGACGAAGAGCACCGGCGCGAGCAGGATCCCCGCAACCGCGCCCACGACCGCGGACAGCACCCACGTCGCGCGCGAGACGGTGCCCACGGGGACGCCCATCAGGGTTGCGGCGAGGGGGTCCTCGGCGTAGGCCCGCATGGCGAGGCCGAGCTCCGTCCGGTTCACCAGGGTGCTCGTGCCCAGGAGCGTCAACCCGCCGATCACGATGATCACGACCGTCCACGTCGTGACGCGCAGGCCTGGGACGTCGATCGCCAGCCCGGTGAGTGGGGGCGGCAGCGGCAGGGGCGTGGTCCCGAAGATCCGCTCCGTGGCGTTGGTGAGGAAGATGTCCGCGGCCAGCGTCGCGACCACGACCGCGAACAGTCCGGAGCTCAGGATCGGCCGCACGGCGATGCGCTCGAGCAGCAGGCCGATCAGCGCCGTCGCGACGAGGGCCGCCAGCGCGGCCAGCGGCCAGGGCAGCGAGGCACGGTTCAGGAACCACCAGGTCAGGAAACCGCCGAGCCCAGAGAGCGTGCCCTGCGCGAAGTTCAGGACCCGGGCGGTCTTGTAGACCACGACCAGCGCGAGGGCCATGAGGGCGTACGCGACACCGTTCTGCAAGCCCGCCGCGACGAGCTGGAGGTTCACGGCCCCTCAGGTCCTCCTCGGGTCGCTCAGGCTTCGACCTCCACGAACTCCGAGTACGGCGTCCACACGCCGCCCTGCGCCTCGAACATCGCGACCGCGCGGTTGCCGCGGTGGTCGTCGGCGCTGAAGCTCACCGGCCCGGAGAGGCCGCCGGTGTCGAAGTCGCTCAGGCCCTCCAGCGCGGCGACGAACCCGTCGACGCTGACGCACTCGCCTACCTGCTCCAGCGCCTCGCGGATCAGGATCCCGCCGAGCCAGGAGTGGACGGCGAACGAGCCGGGCACGTGGCCGGGCACCGTCGCCTCGACCGCCTCGGTCAGCGCCTGCAGCTGCTCGCCCTCACCTGTGGCGTCCGGCGCGGTGAACGTGATCGCCCGCTGGCCCTCGATGAGGTCGGGCACCAGCTCGAAGGGGCCCTGGGTGACGACGCCGGCCGCACCGATGATGTCGAGGTCGAGGCCCAGCTGCGAGACCTCGGTGAGGATCTGCGAGTACTGCACGTCGTTGACGCCGACGTACACCACCTGGGCGCCCGCATCGGCGGCGGTGATGAGCTGCGGCTGGAAGCTCGTGGCACCGCGGTCGTAGGTCTGCTCGGAGACCAGACGGTCGGCGGAGGCGCCCGCCCGGAACCCCGCGACGGTCTCGGCGCCGTCGGGCGAGTTGATCGTGATCATCCCGAAGTTCCGGTCCGCGTACTCCGGATCTTCCGCCAGGAGGTCCGACAGCCCGTGCAGCTGGTCGAAGGCGGTGGTGGTCACGGCGAACGCGAGGGGGTTGAACGGCTCGGTGATGTCGCGGCCGAGCGTGTACGGGAACGCGAAGGGGCGACCGGCGCCGGTGATCACCGGGAGCGCCGCCGACGACGGCGCGGAGCCGACGTTCCCCCATATGGCGAAGACGTCCTCCTGCTCGATGAGGAACTGGACGTTGGTGACGGTGCGCTCGGGGTTGAACTCGTCGTCCTGGACCACCAGCTCGAGCATGCGGCCGTTGATGCCGCCCTCGTCGTTGATCGCCGCGACCAGGGCGTTCTGCCCCGCCAGCGCGTCGGCGCCGATCGAGGCCGCCGCACCCGACTGGGGGGTCGAAACCCCGAACGTGATCGTGGTGTCGGTCACGCCCGGCGCGAGCTCGCAGGACCCGGCGTCCCCGCCGGCGACCTCGGTGGCGGTGGCGGTGGCGGTGGCGGCTGCGGTGGCGCCGGCCTCGGTCGTCGGCTCGGCGGCGGCCGTCGGCTCCGTCGCGGTGGCGGCCGGCGTCCCTTCGGCCTCCGGCGACGCCGCCTCGGTCGTCGCATCCGTCGCGTCGTCCGCAGCGTCCTCCGCTGCGCACGCCGAGAGCAGCACGAGGAGTGCCGCACCGGCCATCCGGAGTGTCGCTGTCCACCGCATCATCGACCACCTGTTTCTGTTGGGAGGAGTTGGCTGGGGGTACCCACGTCGGTCCGCGCGAACACGGGATCCGCCAGCCCACGCGCACCCTGAGCGAAGGCGGCGAGATCCATCGCGACCGGGTCGGGCTCGAGCACCCCGCTCCAGTCGTGGACCACGGTGCGCGCGGCGATGCGCCAGGCGCCGTCTCGGCGTGTGAAGTCGTCCACGTACCGTCCGGCGAAGACCTGCAGGCGCGGGTCATCCAGGGAGCGCTGGTAGGCGATGAAGTACATCTCGACGTCTGCGCGGTCTGCGTCGCGGTGCTCGATCAGCACGTTGGCGATCACGTGCATCGAGAACGCGACGCCCGCGAGCTTCGCGGCCACGATGTGCTCCGCGAAGTCCCAGCCGTTGCCCTTGAACGTGCCGTGATCGTCCGTGGCATCGGGGTGGTACGCGGAGCGCACGAGGCCCACGTCGCAGCGGTCGACGCCCCGGCAGTAGCGCGCGAGGCAGTCCTGGATCTCGGCGCGGTCGAGCAGCCGCTGGACGGTGTCCGGCTCTTGCTCCCCTGGCACCGTGGCGGACGCTAGCAGCCGCGATGCTGCCAAACAACCGTTTGGTAGGTCACCTGCCGCATGCATCCAACGGGTCACAGGGCCCGCCCCACGAGGTGGCCGTCCCGCACCGCTTCCAGGGCCGTGCGCGGCGCCACGCAGTCACCGACGGCACGGACCTCGCACGGGAGGTCGGCCAGCGCCCGCACGAGCGCGTCGTCGGCCACCCCGCCGATCGCCGCAACCACGACGGTCGCGGGCAGGCGCTGCCGAGAGCCGTCGAACGCATGACGGACGAGCACGCCGTCGTGCTCCACGGCGAGGGCGACGGTCGCGGACAGGACCATGACGCCCAGCCCGCCGAGGCGCCGCAGCGTCCGCGTGAGTGTGGCGTCGTCGAGGCCCGCACCCGCGTGCAGGCGCGGCGTCACCACGGTGACCTGGGCCCCCGCCTCAGCCAGCAGCTCGGCTGGGACGTAGGCCGGGAAGTGGCCGACGTCATCGATGATCACGACGCGTTCCGAGGCACCGCCCGACGTCGCCAGCGCGATGGCCTCGGCCACCGCCAGCACGCGCGCGCCGTCGGCCACCGCGAGCGCGAGCGGCCGCGGCCGGGCGCCGGTCGCGACGACCACCGCCTCGGCGCCTGCCGAGCGCACGTGCCCGGCGTCCAGCCGGCTGCCCAGCACGACCTCGACGCCGGCGCGCTGCACAGCGGCGACCTGGAAGTCCACCAGCTCCCACAGCTCACGGCGTGCGGCGGGGAGCGAGGCCAGCCGCAGCGCGCCGCCCAGCTCCGCCGTGGCCTCGTGGAGCGTGACCGCGTGGCCGCGCTCCGCGGCGACCCGGGCGGCTTCGAGCCCGGCAGGGCCGCCGCCGACGACCAGCACGCGCCGGGCCGGCGCGGCAGGAGGCGCCGTGCCGACGCCGAGCTCGCGTTCCAGCCCCACCGCCGGGTTCACCAGGCACGAGATGGGGCGGGTGCGGAACAGGCGCCCGAAGCAGCCGTCGTTGGCCCCCACGCAAGGGCGGATGGCCTCGGGCTCCTCGGCCGCCTTGCGCACCCACTCGGGGTCGGCGATCAGCGCGCGCGCGACCGCGACCGCGTCCGCGTGGCCGCCGGCGAGGATCTCCTCGGCATGCTCGGGCCTCTTGATGCGCCCGACCGCGAAGACCGGCAGCGACACCGCCTCCTTCACCGCCGCCGCGAGGTGGACGTGCACGCCCTGCGCGACGTCCATCGGCGGGACGATGAGGTCGTTGTCGCGTGAGGTCCCCGCGCTGACGCTGAGGTAGTCGGCGGCTCCGCTCGCCTCGACCATGCGGGCGAAGGCCACCGCGTCGTCGACGCCGTGGCCGCCAGGCACGAGGTCCGAGCCGTTCATCCGCAACCCCACCACGTGGCCGCCCACGGCCTCGCGGACCGCAGCGACGACCTCGAGCGCCAGGCGTGCGCGGTTGGCGAGCGGGCCGCCGTAGTCGTCGTCGCGTCGGTTGTTCAGTGGGCTCAGGAACTCGCCCAGGAGGTACTCGTGGGCCGCGTGCACCTCCACCCCGTCCAGGCCGGCGCCCACGGCGACGGTCGCCGAGCGCACGAACCCGTCGATCAGCGCGCCGATGTCCGCCTGGGTCATCGCGTGCGGGATCTCGTCGGAGTTGGCGCTGTGCACGTCGGAGGGCGCCCACAGCGGCATCCGCGAGTCCCAGCTGGGCATCCGGGATCCGCTGTGCGCCAGCTGCGCGAAGACCACCCCGCCGGCGGCATGGACCTCCTCGGCCAGCCGCTCCAGGCTCGGGCCGATCCTGGGCTCGTCGAACCGCAGGTAGGCGGGGAACTTGACCGCGGTGGGGTGCACCGCGCCGCCCTCGACGACGATGGCTCCGACCCCGCCGCGCGCGCGCTCGACGTAGTAGGCCCGCTGCCGGTCGCCGACGACGCCGCCGTCGGAGAACAGCGTCTGGTGGGCCGGGAAGACCACGCGGTTGCGCAGCCGCAGGCGCCCCGACTCGAGCGGGCTCAGCAGGTGCGGGAAGCGGGACACGGCGTCGTTCTCGGCCTTCACGCCAGCTCCGCGACAGCGATCGCGCCCGTGGGGCACATCTCCTCCGCCTCGCGCGCCAGCTCCGCGAGCTGGGTCAGCCGGGGGTCGCCCGGAGCCAGGCGCACGGTCGCCACGTGCTCGTCGTCGAGTTCGAAGAGTTCCTCGCTGATCGCCACGCAGAAGCCCGTGCCCTCGCACTTGCGCCGGTCGACGTGCACCCGCAGGGACGGCCGGTCGGCGTTCAAAGCGAGGAGAACACCACGGGGTAGGAGTCGAAGGCGTCGTGGTGGCTGACCGCCCGGTACTGCGGAACGCACTCGGGGTCGGGTTCGACCCCCGCCGCGTAGAGCGCCAGCAGGATCTGCACCGCCATGCCCGCAGTGGCGCGCTCCTCATCGGCCAGCTCGTCGAACGTCCGCGAGAGCCCCGTCACGAGCTGCCGGCCGATGCAGGTGTGGCGCCCGCCGCCGAACGCCAGGCCCCACGGCTTGACCGGCGGCTGCACTGCGCGCTCGAGGTTGTAGCCGTCGGCGTCGGCCCCGAAGACCTCGGGGTCGCGGTTGGCGGGGGTGAACAAGAGCGCGACCCGCTCCCCGTCGGCGATGCGGCGCCCGCTCGCGAGCTCGACGTCCTGCGTGGCGATGCGCAGCAACGAGGGCGACGGCAGGTGCAGCCGGAGGGACTCGTAGGCCGCGCTCTGGAGGAACTCCAGGTCGCCCACGAGGGCGCGCTGCTCGGGGTGGTCGGCGAACCAGCCGTGCAGGTGGTTCACGATGTGGGGCACCGCGTGCGACGTGGTCTGGGTCCCCGCGATGAGGTAGAGCGTGGCCTCGCGCAGGGGGACGAGCGGGTCCCAGCCCGGATCGGCCTCGAGGACGAGCACGGTGAGCAGGTCGAGCGGCAGGTCGGCCCCGTCGAGCTCGCCGGCGCGGTACCGCGCGACCAGGGCCTCGCGGCGCTCGAGCGAGGCCGCGTAGAACTCCTCGACGAACTGCTCGCGGACGGCGAGGACCTCGGCGATGACCTCGTCGTGGTCGCGCGTCGACCACTCGACCGTCGAGCCCTCGCCGATCTTGTCGATGAACCAGTGGAAGCGCTCGGTCGACTCGGCCGTGTCGACGCCGTCGATGCCCGTGATCTGGGCGGTCATCTCCAGCAGCATCCGCCGCGTGAGCGTGGGCAGGTCGCCCGTGGTCCCGTCCCGCTCCCGCAGGTCAGCGAGGCTGCGGTCGATCGCCGGCTGCAGGACCTGCTTCTCGTAGTGGATCAGGGCCTCGCGGCCGAACAGCCGCGCCTCCATGCGGCGCCGGTCGAAGTGGGCGCGCCCGTCGAGCACGAGCAGGCTGTCGGCGAAGAACGGTGCGCTCTCGCGGTGCGACCCCTGCACGAAGTGGGGAGACCTCAGGACCTCCGCGACCTCTGCGTAGCGGGTGAGCTGGGCCATTCCGGCGACATAGGGCGGCGGCGTCGTGTCGCGCATGGGGACGGGCGCGCTGCGCATCCGTCAGACACTGCCCTCAAGCGGCGCCGGGCACGCGTCCATGCTGGCGCCGCGCAGCGCGGAGGCCCGCCAGCCACCCGAACGTCAGCGCCCGGCTCAGCGCGTAGCCGCTGTTGTAGCCGCTGCCCGACGACGTCATCGCGGCGCAGGCGCCCACCGTGAACAGGCCCTCGACCGTGCTGCCGTCGGAGCGCAGGGCTTCTCCGTCCGGCCCCGTGCGCACGCCGGACATCGCGATCCCGGTGCCCAGCAGCCGCAGCCGCATCCCGTGGAACGGCGGCTCCTCCAACGGGCCGAGGTTGGGGTTGGGCGCATGGCGGCCGTCGCCGCGGAAGCGCTGCACCGAGAGGTTGCCCCCGCGCCCGAAGTCCGGGTCCTCTCCGCGCTCGGCGTGGGGGTTGAACCGCGCGATCGTCGCGGCCAGGCCGGCCGCGTCGACCCCCAGCGCGTCGGCGAGCTCGCCCAGCGAGCCGGCCGACGTCACCAGCCCCTGCGGGTACGGCCCGCCGGCCGGGGTCGCGCCGAGGCCGTACTGGCGGTGGTGCTGCTCGTCCCACACCATCCACATCGGCAGGTGCGCCGGCTTGCCGGTCGCCGGGTCGAGCTCCGCGGCCGCCCGGACGAGTGAGCGGTGGAAGCTGTCGTCGCAGAAGCGCTCCCCGCGCCGGTCGACCACGATCGTGTGCGGCAGGCAGTGCTCCATGCAGTGCCGGTAGCCGGTGTCGCCAGGCCAGACCGGCGCCGGAAGGCGGTACCCGGGCAGGTGCGGCGCCAGGTGGCGCGGGAACGTCAAGACCTCCGCGCCGGCCTCGGCCGCCAGGCGCAGCCCGTCCCCGCGCAGGGTGTCGGGTGCCACGCTGCCGGCGTCGTCGGGGCCCAGGCCCGAGAGCTCGTCCACGAGGGCCGCGTCCCAGTCGTAGCCCCCCGTCGCGAGCACCACATGCCCGCGGACCTCGAGCTGGGTCCCGCCGGTGGATGCGAGCGCCCCGGTCACCCGCCCGTCGTCCTGCAGGAGCGCCTGCACCGGGTGCCGGAGCAGGATCGTCACGCCGCGCTCCACCGCGGCTGCCAGGAACGGGCCTGCGACCGCCTGGCCGAACGTCAGCAAATCTTCCTCTCGGCGCCTGGCCACCAGCGCCCGTGCTTCCGGGCTGGACAGCCCACCGGCCGCGAACAGCTCTGCGTAGGTGATGCCCACCGGGAAGTGCGGCCCCGGCAGGAAGCGCTCCCGCCAGGCCCCCAGCCGGGCGGCGGGGAAGGGCGAGCCGGTGAGGTAGCGGCCCTCCGCGCGCGACCCGGGCGCGTCCGGGTAGTAGTAGTCGGGGTAGCCCGGGATGAGCTGCCAACGCAGGACACCGAGCTCCTCCACGCGTGCGGCGACGTCCCGTCCGGCCTCGACCCAGCGCCGGGCAACAGCCTGATCGAGCAGGTCGGGCTGCTCGTCCGCGATCGCCCGCACGTACGTCAGCCCGTCCTCGACGCTGTCGGCGATGCCGGACGCCGCGGCGACGTGATTGGCGGGGATCCACACCTGCCCGCCGGAGTACGCGGCCGCGCCGCCGGCCTGATCCGCGGCCTCCAGCACGACCACCGTGGCGCCGGCCTCGGTGGCCGAGACAGCCGCCGCAAGGCCGCCCAGGCCCGAGCCGACCACGACCACATCCGCGTCCCACGTGTCCACGGCGACCTCCGATTCGCGGGTCCTCGGGCTGCTAGGCCGGCGCGAGGCGGCGCCAGAACGGTCGCTCGAACTCCGCGACCTCGTCGGCGTCCAGCACGTCGACGGCCTGCACGTCCGCGGGGACACCGAACGCCCGCGCGATCGCTCTGGCGGGGGCCAGGGCCGCCGCGGCAGCGACCTCGCGATCCCCCGCCGGGATGTCCGCGCGGTACACGACGTTCAGGCTGCCGTCCTTGAAGTGGACGGTGGCCACCTCGGGGAAGGCCATGAGTGCGACCAAGTAGAGCTCAATGGCCTCGGCGACGTCGGCCTCGGCAGCGGGTGGCCCGAAGGACACCGTCACCGTGACGAGGTGCAGCACCCTGGCGATGCTAGCCGCGTGGCCCTCCGGCGGGCCGCGTGTGCCGGGTCGCCTTTGCGGTCGCGTATAGGTTTTCACGAGCAGGGTACCTACGGTTTACGGGTTCCTTGGTGGCAAGGCGTCCACGCCGCGAGCGAGGAGGGAGACCGTGCCACGCACGTTGATCGTGTGCCGCGTCGACGAGCTGCCACCGGGCGGTCGGCGGATCGTCGAGGACGAGGGCCGCGGCATCGGAGTGTTCAACGTCGAGGGCCGCTTCTACGCGATGCGCAACCGCTGCCCGCACATGGCCGCCCCGCTGTGCCTGGGCCGCGTCGACGGCACGATGACGTCGGACCGCCCCCACACCTACCGCATGGACTTCGACACGATGATCGTGTCCTGCCCGTGGCACCACTGGGAGTACAAGCTGTCCGACGGCCGTGGCATCACCGACACGACCGCCGTCCGCGTCTACCCCGTCACGGTCGAAGACGGCCAGGTGGTCGTGCACCTGTCCCGTGACGCTCAGCCATCCGAAAGCCTGCAAGGGAGCTCCGCATGATTACTGACAGCGCTACCACCGCCGACCTGACCGGCGTCCCGGTGTCGACCAGCGGCGCGATCGACTGCGACATCCACCAGCACTTCCGCGACGGGCTCAACGACCTCGGGCCGTACCTCAGCGACGCCTGGCGCAAGCGCACCGGGGTCGGGCGCGAGGACTGGGCGAGCGGGCTGCCCGCCGCGAAGTTCCAGATGCCGTTCACCAGCTACATGAACCCCGGCGGGAGCATGCGCCCCGACGCCGTGCCACCGGACGGCGGACCTCCGAACTCCGACCCGGAGTACTCCCGCAAGGACCACCTCGACCGCTACGACCTGCGGGCCGGCGTGCTCATCGGCGGCAACGTTCTGGGCATCAGCGGGTTCGCCGACGCCGACCTCGCTGCAGCCATCGCCGCCGCGTACAACCAGTGGATGGCCGACGTCTGGCTCTCGAGCGACCCACGCTGGAAGGGCTCCATCACCGTCGCGCCGCAGGATCCCAAGCAGGCGGCGGCCGAGGTGGAGAAGTGGGGCGACGACCCCCGGATGGTGCAGATCTTCGTGCCGAACATGCACATTTCGCTCGGCAAGCGCCACCACTGGCCGCTCTACGAGGTCGCCGAGCACTACGGGCTGCCGATCGCCACGCACCCGGGCGGCGAGGCCGCCGGCGCCAACAGCGCGATGACCGCGATCGACGTGCCGTCGTACTACATGGACTGGCACACCGGGCTGGACCAGGTCTACCAGCGCCACGCGATCAGCCTGGTCGCCGAAGGTGTCTTCGAGCAGTTCCCCAAGCTGATGGTCGGCATCATCGAGGGCGGGTTCGCGTGGCTGCCCGCGGTGATGTGGAAGATGGACAAGAACTGGAAGGGACTGCGCGAAGAGGTGCCCTGGCTCAAGCGCCTCCCCAGCGAGTACATGCGCGAGCACATCCGCGTGACGACCCAGCCGATGCCGGAGCCGCCGGAGGACCGCTTCCTCCACGAGCTGCTCGAGATGTTCCACGCCGACGAGATGCTGATGTTCTCGACCGACTACCCCCACTGGGACGGCGACACCCCCGAGCACACCTTCAAGCGCATCCCCAAGCACATGTGGCAGCAGGTCATGGTCGACAACCCCATGGGGTACTACCGCATGACCGAGGAGGACACCCCTCCCGTCTGACCGTCGCGCGCCCGCACCCGTGTGAGGACCACCGGGAACGACGTGTAGCGGTCGTGCGCGCTCGCGGCCTTGACCGCGGGACGGTCGGGGTCGAGCACCACGCCCGCGGCGTACAGGCGCCGGAGGATCAGCACCATCAGGCCGTCGACGTCCCCGCCTTGTGCGGCGTACGTCCCCATCGCCAGCGGCCGACCGATGCAGATGTGCGGACCGCCACCGAACGCGTGGCCGTACTGGTGCACCCGCTCGGGCAGCTCCCGCCAGGGGTCGAAGGCCTCGACGTCCCCGCCGAACACCGCCGGGTCGCGGTTGGCCGCGGCGAGGTCCGCGCCCACCACCTCGCCGGGTGCGACCTCGCGAGCCCCTTCGATCGTCGTCACCTGCTCAGCCCGGCGCAGCAGCGCTGGTGACGGGACGTGCAGCCGCAGGACCTCGCTGGACGCGCGCCTGAGGAAGTCCGGGTCGTCGACGAGCCCCGCGTCCTCGGGATGGTCGGCGAACCACCTGGTGAGGTCGGCCACCGCGTGCGTCACGGCGGTCGACGTCGTCAGCGTCGCGGCAACCAGGTAGAGGTTGGCTTCGCGGACGAGCAGGTCGTCGTCCCACGAGGGCTGCCAGTGCTGCAGCAGCAGCGTGATGAGGTCCCGCGGGAGCTCGGCCGCGGCGAGCTCACCCGAGCGGACCTTGCCGACCAGCTCCGCGCGCCGAGCCCGGGAGGGCGCGACGAACTCCTCGACGAACGCCTGCTTCCAGGCGCGGCCCTCGGCCAGGACGTCCGCGTGGTCGCGCGTCGACCACTCGACCAGCGTCGCCTCGATCAGCCCGTCGAGGCAGGCGACCAGCCTGTCCACGGCAGCGCGGCCCTCGACGCCGTCGAGACCGACGACGGCCGCGGCGATCTCGATCAGCATGGTGCGAGACAGCGCGACGAGGTCGGAGCGGACGACGCCGTCGGGCGTCGGCTCGGCCGCTACCTCGTCCAGGCAGCGCTCGATCACCGGAGCCAGCACATCGCGCTCGTAGTGCTGCAGCGCCTCCTTGGCGAACAGGGCGACCTCGAGCCGTCGCCGCGCGAAGTGCTCGTCGCCGTGGAGGACCAGCACGGTGTCGCCGACGAACTCCGCGCTCTCGAGGTGCGTCGCCGGAGCGAACCGTGAGGACCGCAGCACGGCCTGCACGCCCTCGTAGGTGGTCAGCAGCTGAAGCCCCTCCAACGGCGACCGCCGCGCTGCGTCCATCGCGTCTCCTCCCGTGAGCGCCCCCGCGTGAGCGAGGGCACGACGGGTCAGGCTACGGCGATCGCGTCCCGAGGGCCGCCGTGGTGCCACCGGCCTGCCCAGTGTCCTGCGACGAGGCGTCCGAGGACGGAGGACTACGACGCGGTCGTGCTGGGCAGCGCCACCTATTCAGGGCGCTGGATGAAGGAGGCGCGCGCCTTCCTCGCGCGCAACCATGAGCAGCTCGCCGCCATGCCCGTGTGGCTGTTCTCCAGCGGGCCGCTCAGTGACCCGCCCGTACCCGACTCGGCACCGGCCGAGGCCGGCGAAGCGGCCCAGCTGATCGGCGCGGACCACCGCGTCTTCGCCGGCGCCCTGGACCGCTCACAGCTGAGCTTCCCAGAGCGGGCCATCGCCCGCGCCGTCCACGCCCCCGAGGGCGACTACCGCGACTGGGACGCGATCCCCGACTGGGCCGCGTCCATCGCCGCGGCCCTCCACGACCTCGTGCAGCCCGCGTAGGCCAGGAGACGGTTCAAGTCCTTGACTTCACCCGCTGGGGTCAGCCGAGCGACAGACTTGAGAACGTGAACGCGCAGGTGCTGTTGAACAGCCTCGTCCTGGTGAGCTGGCTCACGCTGGCCGCATCGTTCGCGATGGTGTCGTTCAGGCTCTTCGGCCTTGGTCGAAAGAGGCGCCACCATGGCCGCCGATCGCCAGTGGCGCGCGAACGGGTGATGCGCAACCCGCAGGTCTTCGCGGTCGCGGTCCTCGCATTGCTGCTGACCGCCCCCCGCGCCGCGGCCGCGCCGCCGGTCGCGGTGGGCGCGCCGCAGACGCGGGTCCTGGTGACCCACGTGGAGCTCGAGGGCAACCGCGCCATCTACCCGCGGCTGTTCGTCATGGAGCCCGACGGCGCGCTGCGGCGGCTGGTGGACGGGCTGACCGAGGCGGCCGCCTGGTCCCCCACCGGGGACCGGGTGGCGTTTCACACCGCCCAGGGATTGGAGGTCGTGGGCGCCGATGGGAGCGGACGGCGCCTGGTGCGGGCGTCCGTGCAGATGTCGCCGCAGGCCTGGTCGCCCGACGGTGCGCGGATCGCGGTCGCCGAGGGCGACGGCGCACTCGCGCTCGTCGACGTCGCAACCGGCGCTGCGACGACCTTCCCTGACCTCGGCGTGGTGACAGGGACGCTTTCGTGGTCACCCGACGGGGGCGCGGTCACGTTCGTCGGACCCCTCGACGACCAGCGGATCCTGGAACTCGAGACCGGTGAGGTGCGGGAGCTCGCGCCCGGCATCCTGGCCCAGTTCGAGCCCGCGTACTGGTCGCCGTCAGGGCAGCTGCTCGCGTTCGAGGGCGTCGAGGGTGTGGGTACCCCGGATGCTCGCGCTGGTGTGTACCTGGTCGGTCCGGACGGTGCCGGTCTGCGCTACCGCACAGCCGGCTTCGACCCGCGCTGGTCCCCGGACGGGAGCCGGCTTGCGATCAACTCGGCCGACACACCGCAGGTGGCCGTCGTCGCAGCCGACGGCGCCACCGCTCCCGTGCCGGTGCCACTCCCGCCCGGCGGGAGCCGCGCCT
Organism: Euzebyaceae bacterium; assembly: GCA_963829805.1. Lineage (GTDB taxonomy): Bacteria > Actinomycetota > Nitriliruptoria > Euzebyales > Egibacteraceae > CAWHJR01. The sequence continues at coordinate 2,109,199 of CAWHJR010000002.1, read as the reverse complement.
ACGAGCCATCCTGGACCGGCGACGGCGCAGCGCTGCTCATGGCGGTCGCGTTCGAGGACGACAACGGCACGTCCCTCCGCACGGCGCTGTACCGCATCGCGGTCCCGAGCGGCGCGCCCACGCCGCTCGTCGAGTTCGACGGCCGCGACGTGGTGATCCCGCGGGCCGCACCGGGAACCCCGGGCCCCCCGCTGTCGGCGCCCGTGGCCGCCGCGCTGTGGTGGTCGCGCGACCTGCCCGCCGGGAGCGCCGCCACCGTGCTGCTGGGACGCGCGGACCTGTTCGCCGACGCTCTTTCCTCCGGAGGCCTGCAGGGCGCACTGGAGGCTCCCTTGCTGCTGACCCCCGGCGACGCGCTGCACCCTGCAGTCCTGACGGAGCTGCAGCGGCTCGGCGCGCAACGGGTCGTCCTCCTCGGCGGGACAGCCGCGCTGTCGGCCGGCGTTGCCGACGAGCTCGCCTCCGCCGGACTGCAAGTCGAGCGTGTGGACGGGCTGACGCGCCTCGAAACCGCGGTGGCCGTGGCTCGCCGCGGCTTCTCCGCCCCGACCACGATCGTCCTGGCGCGCGCCTTCGGCGACGCCGAGGACCCCACGCGCGCGTTCGCGGACTCGCTGGGGGCGGGTGCGCTCGCGGCGGCGCTGCCCGCGCCGCTGCTGCTGTCCACCGGCGAGGCCCTCAGCCCCCAGGTCGCCGCCTACCTCGGCGCCACCCCGTCGGTGACCGACGCCATCGTGGTGGGCGGCACCGCCGCGTTGGCCGATGCGGTGGTGAGTGAACTCCAGGCCCGCGGTCTCCTGGTGCAGCGCGTCGGCGGAGCCACTCGCTTCGACACCGCGGCTGCCCTGACGCGCCTCCGTGCGCCGGTGCCAGGGCCGGTCGGGACCGTCGTGCTGGTCGATGGGACCGCGCCCGACGCGTGGGCCAGCGGGTTCACCGCTGCCCGGCTGGCCGCCTCGCTGAGCGGCGGCGGGCTCCTGCTGACCGCAGGCGAGCAGCTGCCGCAGGCGACCGCGGCCCGGCTGGCGCAGGCACGCGGGGCCGAGGAGGCGTCGTCTGGTCCCATCGAGGCGATGCAGTGCGCCCCCGACGTGCTCCACCACACCTGCGTCAACCTCGCAAGCCGGCTGCTCGAGTCTGGCGCTGACCCGCTCTACGTCGCGGTGCTCGCCGGGGAGGCCGCCACCGAGCTCGCGGTGCTGCGGGTCCGCGACCAGCCCACGGTCTGCGGGGCCACGGAGTTGGCGGGTGGGCAGGACGCGACGCTGCTGCTTGATGCCTCGCTGACCATGCCGGCGTTGGGGTGCACGTTCAACGGCACAAGCTTCCCGTTCCCCCTCTACGGGGCGGCCGTGGAGGAGGGAGCGGGCAGCAGCACGCTCGACCTCGTCGTCGACGGCGAGACCATCGCCAGCGGAACGCTGGTGGAGCCGGACCGCTCGTGGGACCTGCAGGTGGTGGGCGGCGCGGCCACCGGCCTGCTGTTCACCGACGCGGACAGGCTCTGCGCCGGGGTCGACACCTACGACGACGGGCAGGTGTCCAGGGTCTCGGTGCGCGAGCGCCGAAGGCAGCGACCTCGCCACGATCGACTTCCCGCAGCCCGGGACCTCGGTGGCCGCTTGCACAGCCTCGCCCGACGGGCCGGACCCCGCGACGGTCGTGATCGAGAGCGACCGTGGGATCCTCACGGCGTCGCTGTGGGAGAGTCCGTCCAGTCGGTGAACTGCGGCCGATCGGCATCGCGCAGGGCCTGGTGCACGAACTCGGCGAAGCGCGGAGCGTTGGCGAAGAACAGCGGGGCGTCGAAGCGCACGACCAGAAGGCCGGGGATGCGCCGGCCGTCGGGATGGCGGTTCACGTCGTGGTAGCCCTTGCGCTGGTCCACGCGCACCAGCTCCGGATCCAGGTGCCTTCGTAGGAGGTCTGGACGGCGCCAGCACAGCGGTCGATGAGTCTCTGCCATCGTGGCCGCGGCCGTTCGGGCGTTCGAGGTGTCAGACCGATGACCGCCCGACAGGAAGGAGCCATGAAATGCAAGAACCCCCGCCTGAGCAGGGGGTTTTGCTTCGTTGCGAGGACAGGATTTGAACCTGTGACCTCTCGGTGGCCGGCTATGAGCCCGCGCGAGGTCATGCCCCGGCAGGCCGGCGCCGTCATGGCGTTCGGCCAGGAGACCGGGCGCGTGCTGTCCGACGGCCGCATCGTCGGCCGCGCCGAACCGTTCGCGAAGGTCTTCGCCAGCAGCCGGCTGGTCAAGCAGGCCGTGGGGCTGACCGCCTGGGGGATCCTCGAAGACATCGCCCTGGACGCCACCCTCGACGTCGAAGGCCGCCTGGTTGCCGAGACCAGCGCCCGGCGCATCGCCGACAACCTGGGGCTGAACAAGGAGACCGTCACCCGCCACCTCGGCCGGCTGCGCGACTTCGGCTTCGTACTGCACGAGGAGGTGCGCCACCACGGCTCGGGCCGCTGGGAGACCGCCCGCTACGTGCTGGACCCCTCGGCCTGCCTGGAGCGGTTCACCACAACCCCGAGGCCACGCCAAAACCGCAGCTCAGACCCGTGTACGGAAAAGCCGGACACGGTGAACCCCGTGTCCGGAAAAGCCGGACACGGCGCAACCGGACACGGTGAATCCGGACACCAACAACAAGATGTTGTTGCTTCCCTTGGAGAACAACAACAACAGACCGCGGCGGCGCTGGCCGAGCTGCTGGCGCTGGGGATCGACGACCAGACCGCCCGGTCGCTGGTCGCCCGCCACTCCCCCGCCCGCATCCACGATGTCGCCGCCGCGGCGCCCCGTCGGGCCAACCGCAACCAGGCCGGCTGGGCGGTCAGGGCATTGGAGGGCGGATGGGCCCTCGATACGGCACCGCCCCCGCGACCCGCAGCCGCCCCGGTACCCCCGCCCACACCAGACATCGTCGTCGCAGCCGACGACGCGATCGACGATGCGGTCGCAGGCCCGATGGCGGGCCTGGGACCAGGCAGTCTCAGACGCGCTGAGCGACGAGGAACTGCCCGCGGCGGTCGAGGCCTCGTGCGCGACGCTGCCGGCCTCCGGGCGCATCGTGCCCGCCGTGCGCGCGCAGCTGATCCGCTGGGCAGCAGCCGCGCTGGACGCCAAGGACGGCAGCGACCTGCGGCGTGCCCTCCTCGACGCCCTGAGCGGCGACGCGAGACGCACGCCAGGCGACGCCGCCGCCACCCGGGCCGACGAGTTCGACGCATCACGGGACAACGCCAGACCCGCGGAGACACAGCTGCGATGGCCTCCGGCAACCGACCAGGCAGCGCTCCCGCTGCGGGACCGCCTCGCAGGGGTCCTCGCCCACAGCGCCGCCCGGGCTCCGGACTCACGCCCCACGGGACTCGCGCAGGCCGATCGGTGCGGGTGACCGTGCAGCCTTATCAGACCCCAGAGTTCCAGAACTCCGCGGAGTTCACGATCGTGGTGACGTTCGTCGTCGCCGGCGGCGCGCGACCGGGGACTGCGGCCCAGCGCGCTGCGCGCATCTTCGAGCGCATCGCCAACCACGCCGCCCGGCTCACCGACGTAGTTGCGCTCTCCGCGACGGCGGGACACAGCTCAGAGGGCCAGATGTCATGGCCGCAGCGAGTGCGGTTCGCGGCCGCCAACGTCGAAACCAGGGTGTCGGGCGGGCTGGGCAAGCTCTCAAGCTACGTCCATCCGGACCGCCAGCAGGCCAAGGTCGCGCTGGCCGCGGCCAACACTGCCGCACGAGCGAGGAGGGACGCCGACCAGCGGCGCCGCGCGTCCGCGGGCTGCACAACACCTACCGCTCCGTCCTCGACGGGCCACGAGCCTGCGAGTGCGTGTACTGCCAGCCCGACGATCACCTGCTGTCGATCGAGAGCCGGGATCTTGGCTGGACGACTGCCCGCTGTGTCTGCGGCGAGCGCGTGCCTTTGGCTGGTGGCGCCTGCCTGGCACACCGCAACACCGAGCTCGTCGTCATCGATGACGACCCTCCGGCGCTGCTGGAGCTCGCCGCCCAACGAGGACGGCACGACCCACTCAGACCGAGCACCCGCGAAGCGCACGAGTAGCGCAGAACGACCATATGAGCGCCATAGGCAACGACGAAAGCCGGTCGACGCACGACGTCGCCCATGACAACGACGATCGTGCGCCGGTCGGGCGCATGGGGCGCGACAGCTCGGTGCAGCGCAACTGCCTGGCGGTCGTCAACTCCAAGGGTGGCGTGGGGAAGACCTCGATCGTCGCCAACGTCGCCGGCCTTGCCGCGGCTGGTGGCTGGCGCACGCTCGCCATCGACCTCGACCCCAGGGCAACCTCGCGCGCGATCTGGGTTACTGGGAGGACAGCGACAACGGCCGTGCCCTGCGGCGGCTCCTCACCGACAAGGCGCCGCCGCTCGTCCGACGCGACGTCCGGGCAGGTCTCGACGTCGTCGCCGGCGGACCGGAGCTCGCGGAGCTGTGCGAGCCAAGCCTCGCGCGGAGCCCTGTGGCGACGTCGCTCCGGCACGCGCTGGTAGCCATGCGGGAGCGCTACGACCTCATCGTGCTCGACTGCCCGCCGTCCTCCGGGCCGCTGCAGCGCCATTCGCTGGCCGCGGCAGACTTCGCGGTCATCCCAACGACGAGCCGACCGGCGCTCCCAAGGCGTTCGACTCGGAGCCGGTCTTCGAAGGGCGGCTGCCGACCTAGCTGCCTCCGCCTCCGTCGCTGCGTCACAACGCGGGCATAGCATCCGATTGGATGCTGTCCGCCCCTGACGACTACTTCGATCGCGAGTGCACGAGCCACACCGCGCAGGGAGATCTGTACGCGGAGGTCCCCTTCGTGTGGCGCACCGCGGTCGCGCCGGCGGACGAGCCGCCTGCCGGGAAGCGACCGCGTCCCGCCGACGCCCGCGCGGTCCTGGCGGTCGTGACCGCGATGTACGAGTCCGCCGCCACGGGCACCGAGGTCGCGGTGCCGCGCTGAGGCGCGGGTCAGAGCACCTACCGGACAGCCGCGGAGTTCACGGCAGGTTCGCCAGGAGCTCGTCCACGAGGACGCGGAGCTCGGCCTGCGCCGTGCACTCGATGATCCAGTCGTCGAGGTCGGGCGCGCTGCCGCAGCCGTCGAGGCGGGCACGCAGCGCGGCGAGATCGCGGCGTGCGGCATCGAAGTGCCCTCGTGCGACTGCACGCTCGACCCCATCGAGCTGTGCCAGCAGGGCCGTGCGCTGGCCGCCGCCGCGGTCACCGAAGGCGGTGCCGGGCAGCTCGGCGACGGCCTCCTGGACCCACTCGACGTCGCGACCGTCCACGATCCCGTCGCCGTCGGAGTCCGCCACGGTCGGGTCGGTACCGACGCCGACCTCGACGCCGTCGTCGAGACCGTCGTCGTCGCTGTCGGCGTCCGTGGGGCTCGTCCCGTGCGTGGACTCCTCGGCGTCGGTGAGGCCGTCGTCGTCGCTGTCGGCGTCGTTGGGGTCACTGCCCGCATCGACCTCGGCGCCGTCGAGGATGCCATCGCCGTCGCTGTCGGGATCGGTGGGGTCGGTGCCCGCCTCGATCTCGGCTCCGTCGTCGAGGCCGTCATCGTCGCTGTCGGGATCCCAGGGGTCGGTACCGTGGACGAACACCTCATCGAGGTCGGTGAGGCCGTCGCCATCGTGGTCGTCGGTGTGCCGGCACGAGGTGTCGACTTCGTAGTGCTTGATGTAGATGTCGTCCTCGCCGAAGGGGTCGGTCGGACCGTCGAAGTCCTCGTTGTCGAGCAGCATGACGTGGAGCTGGCCGTCGACACCGGGCGAGTCCGGGTCGTCCCACCAGTCGATGCCCTCCGGCTCCTCCTCGTTCCCGACGTGGTACTCGTAGTCGAAGGAGCCCGTCCCGTTGGTGGAGTCCGCCAGCAGGCGGCCCGTGCGGTCGAACACGTGGATCCCGCCGCGGATGGTTTCCGGGTCGGTGCTCTGGTCGCCGTTGACGAAGTAGAGGTCACCCACGGGCGAGAAGACCCCGCCTTGCGGGACCCCGAAGGCCTGCCGCAGCTCCCCGCCGTCGCTCTCGTGCAGAGGGAAGTCGGGGAGCGGCACGAACGCACCCTCGAGCTGCCCGTCGATCTGTAGCTCCGACAGGTCCAGCTGGTAGCGGGTCATCGGGTTCTGGGCGTCGATGATCCCGTCGGAGCTGTAGAGCACGGGCACGCCGGTCGAGGTGTCAATCGCCAGCCAGCCCGCATGCGCCTGCCACGCCGTGATCTCCGCCGAGCTCAGGTAGTCCAGCGTGGCTGCGTCGAACACGGCGATCGCCGACCTGCGGTCGTCACCACTGCGCTCGACCGGGACAAAGAGGTAGCCGGCCAGGTAGGCGGGGTCGCCGAAGTGGTCGTACCCCTGGCTGACGAGCTCCTCGGGGATGCCCACGGCTTGCCACTCCTCCTGGGCGATAAGGTGGACCTCCAGATCGGCGGCCTCCGGGAGGCGCAGTAGCGCGTCTTTCGTGGTGATGAACCAGCTGGCACCGTCGTTGGCGAGGCCCTGGGCCTCGACGCTCCAGCCCGGCTCCTTCTCGTCGGGGTAGTTCGCGAGGTACTGGTGCACCGGGCAGCCGGCGTGCGCGGCGACCTGGCCGACTGGCAACAGCGCAGCCGAGACGCCCGCCAGCAGGGCCGCGAGCGCTCGACGAGTGTGCGACAGGGTCACGCGCATGGGTCGAGTCCCCCTCGAACCGGACGACGCGAAGACAGTAACGCGATCACCCGTCCGTGAGCCGCCCGATCGCGAAACGTCTCCTCACCGTGAGCAATCGCCGGCGACGCGTCAGATCGGCTCGACCTCGACCCTGGTGTCGGAGAACGTCGGCGCGTTGCCCAGGTCGGCGAACACGAACGGGGTGACCGCGCTGACCGTCGCCCCGGCCTTGGAGTTCTTCACCCAGGCGCCCATCGGCGACACCGCGACGCCGGGAACGACCTCGTCGGAGACCTTGGCCCGCGCGACGTACTGGCCGCGGTCGTTGAACACCCGCACGCCCTGCCCGTCGGTGATGCCGCGTTCGGCGGCGTCCTGCGGGTGGATCACGACGGCCTGCTCGCCTTGCACCCGACGCTGCGCCGGCATGTCGCCTGCGCTGGAGTTGAGGTAGGCGTGCGACTTCGGCGAGATCAGGCTGAGCCGATACCCGGTGTCGGCCGTCTCGCGCGGCGGGATGTAGAGCGGCAGCGGGTCGACCGGGTCGCCCGGTTGGTACTCGTTGGAACCCTGGCGGAACAGCGGGATGACGAAGTTGCCCGCTGCCGCGGCCGCGGAGACGAACTCGGTCTTGCCGGACGGGGTGGGGAAGCCGCCCTCGGCGTGCGGGGCGTACTCGTCGGCCGAGGGCAGGTTCAGCCGCGCCCACCCGGTCTCGCGCAGCGAATCGACGGTGATCCCGTCCATCACCGGGGCCGACCAGTCGAAGGCCTCTGCGACCATCTCCTCGTCGGTCCTGGTGAAGCAGGGCTCGGTGAAGCCCATCCGGGCCGCGAGCCTGCGGAACAGCTCGGTGTTGGGGATGGCCTCGCCGAGCGGGGCGACCGCCGGGGTGTTGAGCGTGACGTAGAGGTGTCCCCAGCTGAACATGATGTCGAGCTGCTCGAGCTGGGTCGTGGCTGGCAGCACGACGTCCGCGTAGCGCGCGGTGTCGGTGATGAAGTGCTCGCTGACCACCGTGAACAGGTCGTCGCGGGCCAGCCCGGCGGCGATCTTGCCCTGTTCCGGGCAGACCACCATCGGGTTGGAGTTGTAGACCATCAGCGCGGTGATCGGCGGGTCCAGCCCGAGCTCACCGGTGAGCCCCCGACCCAGCAGGAACTGGTTGACGATCCTCGTGCCGGGGGTGGCCAGCTCGGGATGCATGAGCCCGGGCCAGTTCACCGGGAACGCCCACAGCGGGAGCTGCAGGAGGCCGCCGCCGACCTGCCGCCAGGCGCCGACGAGGGCGGGCAGGCAGGCGATCGACCGGACGGTCTGCCCGCCCCCGGCGTGCCGCTCGATGGCCACCCCGATCCGGATCATGGCCGGGCTGGTGGTGGCGTACTCCCGGGCCAGCGTGCGGATGTCCTCGGCCGGGATGCCGGTCTCCGAGGCGGCCCACTCGGGCGTGTACTGCGCAACCCGCTCGGCGAGCTCGTCGAAGCCCACGGTGTGGTCGCGGACGTAGGCCCCGTCGGTGAGCCCCTCGGTGATGATCACGTGGATCAGCGCGAGGGCAAGCGCGCCGTCGGTGCCGGGGCGGATCGGGATGTGCCAGTCCGCGCGCCGTGCGGTCTGGTGCCGGACCGGGTCGATCACCACGACCTTCGCGCCGCGTCGCTGGGCCTCGGCGATGAACGGCCACAGGTGCAGGTTCGTCGACACCACGTTGCAGGCCCAGATGATGATGTAGCGGGAGTGCACCAGGCTCTCCGGGTCGACGCCTGCGGTGGTCCCGATCGTCATCGCGTACGCGGTGCAGGCCCCCGAGTCGCAGTAGGTCCGTTCGGCGATCGTGGCGCCGAGCTTGTTGAAGAACGGGTCGCCGACGTTCAGCCCGTTGAGGATGCCCTCGGTGCCGAGGTAGCTCACCGGCATGATCGACTCGGCGCCGTGGGTGGCGATGGTTTCGCGGAACCGCCCGGCGATCTCGTCCAGCGCGTCGTCCCAGGAGATCCGCTCGAAGGTGCCGCTGCCCTTGGGGCCGGTGCGCCGCAGTGGGTACAGCACGCGGTCCGGGCTGTACACCTTGTCCTGGTAGTCGTTGACCTTGACGCACAGCCCGCCCTGGGTGAAGGGGTGCTCGGGGTCGCCGCGGACCTCGGTCGCGCGGCCGTCCGTCACCGTGACGAGCATCGCGCAGGTGTCCGGGCAGTCGTGCGGGCACGCCGCTCGGACGATGGTGGTCGCAGGCCTGTCCTGGATCGCGGTCATGCGTGCTCCCGACGCCAGTCCGGTGTTCGGTGGGGGCCGACATTCTCCTGCGTCGAGGACGCTGCCGGTTGACGCCGAGGGACCGCCGGTTTGACCATGGGAGACGTGATGGACACGATCGCGGGGACCGCCGACCGCCTCCCGGCGTGGCGTGACCTGATCCGTGAGCACTTCGTCGCGCTGGACATCGAGGCCGACGGCGAAGCGCCGTTCCGCGGGAATGTGCGCACCACGCCGATCGGGCACCTCAAGGTCGCGTCCGTCGACTCCGTCAGCACCCAGGGCTACACCCGCACGCCCTGGTTGGCCCGCCGCGACGACCAGGTCTACCTGCAGGTCGGGCTGCTCACCCAGGGTGCAGCAGTGCTGCGGCAGGACGGCCGGGAGGCCGTGCTACGACCGGGTGCGTACGCGGTCTACGAGACCGACCGCCCGTTCTTCTGGGGGCTGCGCGACGTCTGGGAACTGCTCGTCTTCACCTGGCCCAGGGAGCTCGTCGGAATCGATGCGGAGGAGTCGCGGCGCCTGACGGCGCACGTCCTGGACGGTGAGGACGGTCTCGGCGGCATCGTCGCGCGGATGCTGCGCGAGCTGGTGGCCGCGCCGCCGGAGCTGTCCAGGGCGGGCGGGATCCGGCTCGCCGACGAAGTCTCCGAGCTGGTCACCACGGTCGCCAGCGAACGGGTTGGCGGCAACCCCGCCCCGCCTGCCGCCGACGACCTCGTGACCCGGATCCAGGCCTACATCGCCGAGCACCTCGGCGACCCCGACCTGTGCCCGGACGCGATCGCGGCGGCCCACTTCCTCTCGACGCGGCACCTGCACCGGCTCTTCGCCAGCAGCGGATCGACCGTGACCAGCCACATCCGCGCCAAGCGTCTTGAACAGTGCCGTCGCGACCTGCTCGACCCCCGGGATCGCCGGCCGATCACCCAGATCGCCCGAAAGTGGGGCTTCACCGACGCGGCGACGTTCAGTCGAGCCTTCCGCGGCGCCTACCGACTCCCGCCCAGCGCCTACCGGGCCCGCTTCGAACCCTGAACCGCCTCGTTCCACCGCGTCATCGAGGGTGACGTGCCCGGCATCACGCTGCCGACTGCTTGCCCCGCCTCCCGGCGCCGAGGATCCCATCAGCCCAGGCGCATCTCGACCAGATCGCCGCGCACACGACGCCGAGGCGTGCGTGCGCCGGTTCGTCCTAGACGTCGCCCACAACCTCTCGCCCGCGTTCTCATCGCTCTGACCCACGAACCCGCCAGGCATCACGAGGGAGCCCCCACCGCGCCAGGTCCGCCGCCTCGGACTCCGACACCTCTGCCGTCATCAGCGGTGCGCAACACCCCACGACGGGAAGGGACGACACGACGGACTCCTCCAAATTGCCCAGCGTGGAGTCGTAGATCCCCAACTCCTTGGCCACCTCCGCGATCGGCCGGCCCGTCGTGCGCACCAGCTCCACCGCCTTGTGCTTGAACTCCTCGCTGAACTTGCGTCTACCTCGTCGTTCTCCAGGCACAGGCCCATCCTCTCACTGGAGGTGTCCTGCCCCTGGGGGGAGCTCTAATGAGGCGGAGTTCGCGCCTCGGTGCCGTATCAGCTGCGCACCCGCCGGCCGCCTGGGACGGGCCCGTAGCCGGTCGGTCAACGACCCTTCTGCGGGTCGCAGGTCTGTCACGATTGAGGGCATGACCGGGAGGAATGGCTACCCCGCGGGAACACTCGGCGGGTTGCTCGCGGCTCGTCGGCGCCAGCAGTTCGTGGGTCGCGTGGCTGAGTTGGATCTCTTTCGCGCGGCAGCTCGACGCCGATGATCCGGGGTTTCGGGTGCTGTTCGTGTACGGCCCTGGAGGGGTGGGCAAGAGCACGCTGCTCGATGAGTACGCGGCGGTCGCCGGTGATGCAGGCGCATGTGTGGTCCGAGTTGACGGCCGGGATGTGGCGGGCACTCCCCAGGGCGTCCTGGATGCTGTTGCTGAGGTGCTCGAGGTGCCCGCCGATGATGGTCCGGTCCTGCCGCCGTTCGGCGAGCGGGTGGTCCTGCTGGTGGACGGCTATGAGCTGGCTGGGCCCCGTGGACGGGTGGGTGCGTGACCGCCTGTTGCCCAGGCTGCCGGCGTCGTCTGTCACCGTGATCGCGGGCCGACTGCCGCCGCGACCGGAGTGGCGCGCCGACGCTGCCTGGTCGGAAGCTGCTTCGGGTGGTGTCACTGCGCAACCTCGACCCCGACGCTGCTCGCAGTTACCTGGATCGGCGTGGCGTACCTGTGGCCCGGCAGTCTGAGGTTCTCGCCGTCGCGCACGGCCATCCCCTGACCTTGTCGCTGGTCGTCGACGTGCTGGCCCGCGACCCGGACGTCGCCCTGACCGCGGTGCCCACCGACCTCGTGGGCGGCTTGTTGGAGAGGCTCGTGAGCGGGGTGCCGTCAGCGGCGCACCGGCGGGCGCTCGAGGTCTCCGCGGTGGCGAGGACGACGACCGAGGGCCTGCTCCGAGACGTCCTCGGTGACTCGGGCGACCCGCACGCCCTGTTCCGCTGGCTGGCAGGGCTGTCGGTCACCGAGGTCAGATCGGACGGCGTGCTGCCCCACGACCTGGTCCGCGACCTGCTCGACGCGGACCTGCGGTGGCGCGACCCGGACGGGTACCGCGAGGTGTTCCGGGCGATCCGGGCGCAGGCGCTGGCACGGGTGCGGCGCAGCGAGGGTCGCCAGCAGCAGCGTGCGATCGCCGACCTGAAGTTCCTGTTCCGCAATCTGCGCAGCGTCCTGTCGCCGGTGGCCTGGGAGCTGTGGGGCGATCACTATCCGGATCGGGCAGTCCTCGCGGACCATGAGGTCATCGTCGAGCTGATCGGGTCCGCGGAGGGCGATCGCTCCGCGGCACTGGCGAAACATTGGCTCGACCGGCAGCCCGGGGGATTCCACGTCATCCGGGGACCGGGCGGGACGGTGCGCGGTGTGGTGGGGTTGCTCGATCTCACCACCGCCAGCGGCGAGGATCGCGCCGCGGATCCGGGGACCGCGGCTGCCTGGAGCTACGTTGAACGGACGGCGCCTGTGCGGGCGGGGGAGGCGGTCACACAGTGCCGCTTCATCGTCGACGCCGAGACCTACCAGGGGCCGTCGCCGACCCTGAACGCCGTCCCGATCCTCACCCTGCAGCGTCAGCTCACCACCCCGCATCTGGCGTGGGACTTCGTGACCCTTGCTGAGCCGGACCGGTGGGAGGAGTACTTCGCGGCCGCAGACCTGCCGAGGGCCGTGGGCGCGGACTTCTTAGTGGACGGCCGTCGCTACGGGCTCTTCGCACACGACTTCCGCCGGGTTCCCGTCGAGGCGATGACCGAGCGGTGGACCGAGCGGGCGCTCGCCGACGACGCCTTGCTTCTTCCGGCGGCCGCTCCCGAGCCGGAGCTGCTGGTCCTCTCCCACACCGACTTCGATGCAGCGGTCCGGCAGGCGATGAGGGATCTGCACCGGCCGGATCTGCTGGCCCGGAACCCGCTGCTGCGGACGCGGCTGGTCACCAGCCATGAGGGCGCGACCGGGGCCAAGGGACTGGAGGAGCTGGCTCCGCACCGCGGCGACGTCGTTGGCTGGCGACCCGCGCGACGACAAGCTCTTCCGCGCCCTGGATCGGACCTATCTGCGCGACCTCCCGCACCCAGGAGGCCGCCGCAGCGGCGCTCGGCCTGCCGTTCAGCACCTACCGTCGCCATCTCCGGCAGGGGCTGGATCGAGTCGTCGCTTCGATGTGGCAGCGGGAACTGGGCCGGGAGTGAGCAGAAGTGGACAGTACCTGACCTGGTGACCGGCCTCTGGTCACAGGCAGCCTCGCAGGTGACATCGAGGTGACACCCAGGAGGCTGCCATGACACCGACCGATCGGGACCGCGCCGTCGTCCTCGGCGGCAGCATCGCCGGACTCCTCGCGGCGCGAGTGCTCGCCGACCATTTCGCCGAGGTGTTGGTCATCGACCGCGACCCCCTCGGCCCCGAGGCCGCACCGCGCCGCGGCACCCCTCAGGCGCGCCACCTGCACGGGCTGCTCGCCCGCGGTCATCAGGTGCTCGAGGAGCTGTTGCCCGGGCTGACGGCCGAGCTGGTCGCCGGCGGTGCACCGGTGGGGGACATGCTCGGCAGCACCCGGCTCTGCTTCGGCGGACACCGGTTCCGTCAAGGACCCTCCGGATTGACCGCACTGTGCGTGAGCCGCCCGACCCTCGAGTCGGCGGTCCGCCGCAGGGTCGTGGCGCTGCCCGGTGTCCGGTTGCTCGGAGGGCGCGACGTCGTCGGCCTCACCGCAAGTCGCGACAATCGTCGCGTCGTTGGCGCCCGCGTGATCGGCCGCGCTGACGGAAGCGCCGAGGAGCAGTTGCCGGCCGACCTGGTCGTCGACGCGACCGGGCGTGGCTCGCGGCTGCCGATCTGGCTGGAGTCGCTGGGTTACTCGCCACCGCAGCAGGAACGGGTCAACATCGGCGTCGGCTACGCGAGCCGCCACTATCGGTTGCCTCCGGAGGCGCTGGGCAACGACCTTGTCGCGATCTCCGCGCCCACCCCCGGGCGGCCCCGAGGTGGTGGTCTGTCCCTCATCGAGGACGGCCGCTGCCTGGTCACCTTGATGGGCGTCCTCGGTGACCACCCTCCGACTGACCCGGAAGGCTTCGCACAGTTCGCCGCCGATCTCGCCCTCTCGGACGTGCACGAGATTCTGCAGGATGCCGAGCCCCTCGACGAGCCGGTCGCCTACCGCTACCCGTCGTCGGTCCGGAACCGCTACGACCGGCTCACCCGCTTTCCGGACGGCTTGGTGGTCCTCGGTGATGCGGTGTGCACGCTCAACCCGATCTACGGACAGGGGATGACCGTCGCAGCGCTCGAGGCTGCCGCCCTGCACCCCCATCTTGCCAATGGACGGCCCCTTCGACCGCGGGAATACATGCGTGACGTAGGCCGGAATCAGCGGGGTCGCCTGGGCTATGGCGCTGGGCGCCGACCTGTCCTTCCCCGAGGTGGAGGGGACGCGCACACCGGCGAGCCGCCTACTCGGCCGGCATGTCCGGCGGCTGCAGGCGGGCGCCGAACACGACGCGCGGCTAGGCCGAGCGTTCCTGCGCGTGACCAGCCTGATGGACCCGCCGCCGGCGCTTTTCCGACCATCCGTGGTGGTCCGGGCCATGACCGCGCACGACTCTCGGTCGAGGCAGCCAACCAGCAGGATGACCCAGTCAGTTCGGCACCGAGCTCGACGAGGACGTCCAGCAGAGCGCCGACGTCACGACTCGGGCAACGGGGGCGGTTCCGCCGGCGCCGTGTGACCTAGATGTGACCTAGACCGCCGGCCTCACGCGTTCGGGCCTGGTGGCGGTCGCGCTGGAGCGCGGGCTCGACGCGGGGCCATGACCCAGCATCCAGGGCGCCGACCAGGAACTCGAACTCGCCGAGCTACGAGCCCGCCTCCGCGCCCGCTGGAAAGCCGAACGCCGTGACCAAGAGCGTGAGGCGCTCCACGAGCACTGGCAGCAGCGCGACCTGATCGACGCCGTCAACGAGTCGATGAACCGCGGCGGCGAAGTCGCGTTCCACTTTCCGGATGCGCGCACGCTTCGAGGGCACATCACCGCGGCCGGCCGCGACTACGCCATGCTGCGCCAGGCCGTTCCCCCTCATCGCGAGTACGCCATCCGCCTGCCCCACGCCGGCTTGCCTGCTGATGGGCGAGTTCCGAGCCTCAGCCGAACGGCTCCGGGCTGCAGATGGTCCGCAGGCAAGGGTTGCAGAGCCGCTCCGACCAAACCCCGCTCAGGCCCCCCGCAGGCCGCCACCCCTGCGCCCCGAAGAAGGCCCCTCCAGCCAAGAGGTCTTCGACCCGCTGGCCCGTTTTGTCCTCTCTGCGGACCCAGGGCACCGGGTGACCGAGACCTGGCTGGGTGAAGAGCCACAACCCTTGCCGACCTCCTGCGACCCCAGCTGCGCGCCGTGGTCGTTGGCATCAACCTCGAGTTGGTCAGCGTGGCAGCCCGCCACTACTACCAGGGGCCGGTCGGCCAGCGCTTTCTCAACCGGCTGACGCGGGCAGGACTCGTAGACCTGTCGGCTGACGGGTTCGAGGATGATCAGGCCTACGCGCAAAGCCTCGGCTTCACCGACGCCGTCAAGCGGCCCACCCGGCGGGCCGACGCACTGCGGCCGGGGGAGCTCGCCCATGGCCACGAGTTGCTCGTGGCACGGCTTGCCAAGATCGCGGCTCCAAGGGTGCTGTTCACCTTCAAGAATGCCGCCGTTGCACTGCTCGGGCCCTTTGAGGGCCACGGCCTCTTGCGGACCAGGAAGCTCGGCGGCGCTGAGGTCTTCGCCACGCCCGGTCCAATGGAAAGGACCGATCGCGTCCAACGGACGCTGAGCGCGCGCGCCTCGGGGGGCCACAGGGTCGGGCGTGAGGGCGACCGCAGCGCAGGTGCTGACCAGGGGTGACTCCTCCAGGCGATCATCGCCCTCAGGTCACATCTCGTGCTGCGTCCGGGATTGACATGTCCTCCAAGATGGATGACGAATCAACTATTCTGTGCAAGGATCGCTGCGATGGCGGAGCCCCGATGGTTGAGTGAACGGGAGGAACGGGCCTGGCGCGCCCTGCAGTTCATGCAGCTGCGCCTCGAGGGCGAGCTGGCCCGTCAGCTGGCTGCAGAGTCCGGCCTCTCCTACCCCGATTACCTCGTACTGGTCGCCCTGACCGACCGACCAGGCGGGCGAATGCGGCTGTACGAACTCGCGGGCACCCTCGGCTGGGAGAAGAGCAGGGTGTCACACCATGTGACCCGCATGACCGGGCGGGGTCTGGTGACGAAGGAGAGGGCCCGGACGGACGGTCGGGGCGCGTTCGTGGCGGTGACGAAGCGAGGCCGCAGAGCGATCGAGGCTGCGGCCCCCGGACATGTCGCGACGGTGCGGCGCCTGTTCGTCGACAGGCTCACCGCGGCCCAGCTCGACGCGCTGGGCGAGGCTGCGGAGGCGGTGCTGGCCGCGTTTGACGGGGAAGGCGGCGAGGATTAGATGACACTTCAACCAAGCCCTGACTGCATGTTCGTATACGCGGGCGGCGCCGAGGCACAGCCGGATGTCCGGTGCACCGCAACTGGACTACCCCCTGCACACTGACGTGCCGGACGATGCCGGCCCCAGGAACGTGCCGGTCAGGTTGACGCCGAGCACCGCAGGCTTCGGTGCCACGGTTCTCCACACCTGGGCCGCCGGCGACGTGGCTGGCAGCCCACAGTTCACCCATGCCTCCTGGAAGGACTTCCGCATCGTGCGGACCAATCTGACCGGCGGCGACGCCATCACCACCGGCCGGCTCGTCCCCTACACGGTCTTCATAACACCGGAGCTGGCGCGCGTGGGCCTGACCGAGACGGAGGCACACTCGCAGGGTCGGCGCGTGAAGGTCGCCAGGATCCCGCTCGCAGCCGTCCCGCGTGCCAAGACACTGCACGAGACGGTCGGGCTCTGGAAGGCCGTCGTCGACGCCGACACCGACCTGATCCTCGGCGCTGCACTGCTCGGCCACGACTCGGGAGAAGTCATCTCGGCCTTGCAGATGGCGATGCTCGGCGGCCTGCGCTACCAGCAGGTTCGCGACGCCGTGCTGACCCATCCGACCATGGGGGAAGGTCTCAACCTCCTCTTCGACACCATCACCGACCGTGCGTAGGGCTTGGTGCTGTGCGACGGGCCGCATGGTCGTCCCACCGCGCCATCCCGACTACACGCAAGACCGTCAAGATCCGGCGGCGGACGGCTCGGGCACGATCGCACCTGCGGTTCGCACGCCTGACCAGCGCTGCACTTCGGCGTCGAGGTCCAAGCGGTCGATCGGCGCGGTGTGCTCGTACTCGCCCCACTGGTCACGCGGGAGCATCCACATGATCTCGAACTCGTTGCCGTCGGGGTCGGCCCCGTAGACGCTCTTGGTTGCACCGTGACTGGACTCGCCGGTGAGCGCACCGACATCCAGGAGGGCCTGACGGGCTGCGGCGAGCTCGTCGATGGTGTCGACCTGCCACGCGAGGTGGTACAGGCCGATCGCTCCACGGCGCTTGGGACCTCCCGCGGCGCCGACGCCGAACAGGCCCAGATCGTGGTGGTTGCCCGAGCGCGCAAGTCGCAGGAAGGCCGCATTGGCACGAGGCTCGCGCGCCATCACCTCCATGCCGAAGACGTCGGTGTAGAAGCGCTCCGCGCGTTCGAGGTCGGCAACGAAGAGGACGGCGTGGTTCAGGCGCACCGGGGAGAGGCTCATCGTGGGCTCCAATGAGAGTCGGTTGACACGTCTTCCAACGTGGATGACACGTCAACTATTCCCTGACACACCCCAGCATCAGGAGGTCTAATGGCTCACCTCGAACTTGCCCGGCGAAGAGGCGCCCGACGTCGTTTGCGCCGGTGTTCGAGCGTGTGCCCTGGTTGACGTAGCCCTAGACCAGGCCGACGGCCGAATGCGGCTGTTCGAGCTGGGCAGCCGCTCGGGTCGGAGAAGAGCCGGCTCTCGCATCACGTGTCGTGAATGGTTGCGCGTGGCCTGATGAGGAAGCGGTAGTGTGACGACGACCGCCGCGGCGCCTACGTCGCCGTGATCGCACGGGGCCGGAGTGGAGGGCCACTTGCGCGGCCACGCCGGGCCGCCGAGGCCGTGCTGGCCGCCTTCGAGAACGAGTTCGACGAGGCTGGATCCGCGTCGAACGGAGGAGGCCGATGACGAACGATCGTGAACCGGTCGGGTTCCTGGTGCTGTCCGCGTCACTCCGGACTCACTCGCTCAACACGCAACTGGCACGCCTGGCGGCCGACGCGATCGAGGCCGGAGGCGGTTCGGTCGACGTGGCGTCGATGCGCGAGTTCGACGCACCCTCCTTCAACGCCGACGACGAGGCCAGCAATGGGTCCCCGCCCGGAGCGGCGGCGTTCCGGGACCGGCTCGAGGCGGCGCAGGCCTTCGTGGTCGCCTCGCCGGAGTACAACGGCTCGATGCCGGGCCTTCTGAAGAACCTCATCGACTGGGTGTCGCGGGCTCGCCCGCAGCCGTTCAACGAACGCCACGGCCTCTTGCTGTCGGCGTCTCCGTCGATGGGAGGCGGCAACCGCGGCTTGTGGGCGCTTCGGGTGCCCCTCGAGCACCTCGGTGCCCGGGTTTACCCGGACATGTTCTCCCTAGCTCAGGCCCACAAGGCGTTCACCGAGGACGGCCGCATCGCCAACGACCAGCTCCGCGAGCGGTTGGAAATCACGATCGCGAAGTTCATGGACCTTGTCGAAGCGTCGACGCACTACCCCTGCGTCAAGCGAGCCTGGGTCGAGTTTCTGGGCGAGCAGCCCGATCCCGCCGTCGACCGGGTCGACGCTTGATATGTGGCCGCGGATCGAGGTCGCCGACTGGGGTCGACACACGCGACAAGCTGCAGCTCTACACCCAGGTGGTGGGGAAGGTCCGCCTCGCCAACGAGCCGCTCACCAACCACTGGTGGAACGTGCCGTTGTACGTATCGGCGCGCGGGCTCACCACGTCGCTGATGCCGCACCCGAGAGGCCCGGCGTTTCAAGTCGACTTCGATCTCGTCGACCACCGACTCGACGTTGTCACCGTCGATGGCGACCGGCGGTCCGTGCCGATCGCGCCACGCCCGGTCGCCGACTTCTACT
Organism: Euzebyaceae bacterium; assembly: GCA_963829805.1. Classification (GTDB taxonomy): domain Bacteria; phylum Actinomycetota; class Nitriliruptoria; order Euzebyales; family Egibacteraceae; genus CAWHJR01. The sequence goes on along the minus strand of CAWHJR010000002.1, from coordinate 2,090,569 downwards.
CCGACGTGATGGGCGTGCTCGACGGCCTCGGCGTCGGCACGGCGAACTGGCCGGTGCCGGTCGAGATCGCCGGCGCGATCCCGTTTCCCGACGATCGCGTCCACACCAGCATGACCCTGACGCTGTTCATCGCTTCTGGCGGGTGCTGGTCGAGATGGAACGGGTCTTCAAGGCGTTCCGCACCCGCTTCTTCGGCAAATCCAGCCCGGTGCACCTGTTCTGGGGGTCCCTCGATCTGGCCTCGACTCGGTTCTCGGGTCGCACTGCGCCGCCGCACCCGGGTGGCGCACCGAACTGCGGGCCGCACGTGATGTGGGAGGCGTACTCGCACGAGGTCAGCAAACTGCGGCTACTGGCCGGGCGACCCCTGCGAAGAGGGTGTCTTCTACGCCTACGCCTACCCCGACCCGTCGGGCTATCGCGACGTTCCCGTGGCACCGCAGGGTGCCCGCTGGGACGCCACTTGGGCGAGTTCGTCTTGCCATATGAGCTGGTACGCACGGCGCCTGACCCCGACTCGATGCTGCTCGAGTTCTTGCAATCCACCTACGAGGCCGCGGCGACCACCGCAGGCGGGGACCGCGTAGCCCTCGAACGCCCTGACGGAGGAGGCACGACATGGGACAAGCCAAGGAGATCCTCGACGAGCTTCGCCAACCGGTCCAAGACCTCCGAGACCACATGCCGGCAGTGTTTGAGGGCTATGGCGCGCTCAGCGCCGCGGCTTTCACCGACGGTGCGCTCGAAGCCAAGACGAAGGAGCTCATCGCGCTGGCGATCAGCGTGGCCAAGCAGTGCGACGGCTGCATCGCCTCCCACGCCCGCAGCGCGGCGCGCCGCGGAGCGAGCGCCGCCGAGGTTGCCGAAGCGCTCGGCGTCGCCATCGTCATGAACGGCGGTCCCGGCACCGTGCATGCGCCGAGAGCCTTCGCCGCGTTCCAGGAGTTCGCCGCACCGTGAGCGATGCCGATCCTGTCGATCCCGACCTGGCGCTCATGCTGTCGAGTTGCACCGTCTCGCGGTCGTGGGCCGAGCAGGACGAGGGTCCCTACCACCGCGGCGGCCAGGCCGTTCGACGCGACGTGGTCGAGGACCGCGACGGCATCGCGCTGCAGCTCGGCATCCGCCTGGCATACGACGACGGTGTGCCAGCCGCCGACGCCGCAGTCGAGGTCTGGCATTGCGACGCCCGCGGCCGCTACTCCGGCTTTCCCCCGCCGGACGACTCGGTGGTCGTCACGGCGGCCACGGCGCCAGGGGCGGAGTACCTTCCCGACGACACGTTCCTGCGTGGCACCCAGTACACCGACGCCGACGGCATGGTCGAGTTTCGCACCATCTATCCGGGCTGGTATCCCGGCCGGACCGTGCACATCCACCTGATCGTGGCCACCGACGACCGCGTGCGCACCAGCCAGCTGTACTTCCCCGAGCCCGTCAACGTCGACGTGCTCGCCCGGCCTCCCTACAGGGAGCGACCGGGCCGAGATACAACCAACGCCACCGACACGATCCTCCCGATCGGCGGCGACCCGGCCGTGGTCGACGTCCAACCCCTCGATGAGGGGTACCGCGCTGCGGTGTGTCTATTGCTCCCGAGCGCGCCGTGAGCGGCCCATCACCACGGCCGACGCCGTCCCGGTCGCCGACCTCGTCGACGATCCGGCGGCCAGCTGACATCGAGATCATCGAGAGCCGCGAGAGCCAGGGCGCATCAGCGTCCGCCGGGCGTTCGCTCGCTGCGACCAGCGCACCGTTGGCGCGTGGTGCTTCGTCGACCTCCGGGTGCACCTCGATCAGCGACCGGCCGGCCCCGTGGCCGTAAACAAGTCACGCCCGCTCCGGCATACAACGCGCACTGCTCGGCGCGCAGGCGGCGAGCATCGTCCATGCCTCGGTCGCACCGTGCCTCGACGCACCGGTACGGGCCTGCGTGGCTGCGGGACCATCCTGGTCACGAGTTCGATGTGAACGCTCCGGACGATCCCGCTGCTCCGAGCGGACCGCCACCAAGGGTCGTCATCACGGGCGGTCCTGCGGCGTTCCCGATCCGGGACTTCCTTACCCGCGCCAACGTGGACTTCGTCTACCGAGACGACGAAGGACCGCCGGGCGTCGCTGTCTGCACGCTGGCCAGCGGCGTCCAGCTCGAGTCCCCCACCCTGACCGAGCTCGCCGACCACCTCGGTCTGATCACTTCTCCTTCCACCGACACCTACGACCTCGTGATCGTCGGCGCGGGGCCGGCAGGCCTGGCTGCCGCCGTGTACGCGGCCTCGGAGGGCTTGCATACCGCCGTCATCGAGCGCGAGGTTCCCGGCGGACAAGCCGGGACAAGTTCGAGCATCGAGAACTACCTTGGGTTCCCCGAGGGGATATCCGGCGTCGAACTTGCCGAACGAGCCCGTCGGCAGGCGGCCAAGTTCGACGCCGAAATGCTCATGCTCCGGGAGGTCGTGGCCGGCAGCCACGTCGATGGCCTGTTTCGCAGCGCGTTGTCCGACGGCAGCACCATCGCATCGCGATGCGTTCTGTGTGCGACCGGTGTGAACTGGCGTCGCCTCGACGCCCCGGGCGTTGACCGATTCCTTCACGCGGGCGTCTACTACGGCTCAGCCACCAGCGAAGCCCCGGGCATTCGGAACAAGGATGTCTTCGTGATCGGCGGCGGGAACTCCGCCGGACAGGCAACGATGAACTTTGCTGGCGTCGCCCGCTCGGTGACCATCGTCGTGCGGGGCGCAGGCCTCGCAGCTTCCATGTCGGAGTATTTGTGCCGCCGGATCGACGAGGCGCCGAACGTCACGGTCAGCACGCACGCCGAGGTGGCCGCGGTCGACGGGGACGACTGGTTGCGGACCATCACGCTTCGCGACAACCGTGACAACCGATGCCGGGTCGAGCCGGCTCACGCGATGTTCGTCTGCATCGGTGGGGCTCCCCACACCGACTGGGCTCGGAACGCCAACCTGCATGTCGACAGCGGCGGATATCTCATCACCGGTCGAGACCTGTTGGATGCGACAGTCACCGGTGAGGATCAGGTGTGGCGCGGACTGCGAGATCCGTACCCGCTCGAAACCTCGCAGCCCGGCGTGTTCGCTGCCGGAGATGCACGGCGCGGCTCCACGAAGCGTGTGTCGGCCGCGGTCGGTGAGGGCGCGATGGCTGTCGGGCTCATCCACCGCTTCCTCGCCGACGGATGAAGGGTCGCCCGCCGCCAGGGGTCGGCCACGCCCTTCGCACATCCGGCCGAGGCGGCTCGGGGCGACTCACTGACCTCGCGGGCTGTGGCCAGAACTTGCAGGCGACCGGACAAGGACAAGGCGGTCGTCGAGCTGCAGGAGCGGGGCCTCACCGTGGCCATGGTCGGCGACGGCGTGAACGACGCCCCCGCCCTCGCGCGTGCCGACGTCGGTCTCGCCATCGGCGCCGGCACCGACGTCGCCATCGAGTCAGCCGGCGTGGTGCTGGCGTCGAGCGACCCCCGCAGCGTGGTCGGCGTGATCCGGCTGTCGCGTGCGAGCTACCGCAAGATGCTCCAGAACCTCGGGTGGGCGGCCGGCTACAACATCGTCGCCATTCCCGTCGCCGCCGGTGCGTTGACATGGGCGGGGGTCACCATGCCGCCGTCCGTCGCCGCCATCCTGATGTCGGCCTCGACCATCGTCGTCACGCTCAACGCCCAGCTCCTGCGCGGCCTGGATCTCCGGCCTCAGGATGTCGCCACAGCGACCTGAGACACACAGCCAGGTGGAACCCAGCGCAGCCCGCCCAGCCTTCAGCGCGGCCCCGTGGGATCGACGATGTCGCCCCGCTCGGGATACGCGCGCAGGTAGGAGGCCACGTAGGGGCACAGCGGCGTGATGAGGCCTCCATCGGCCCGCTGTTTCTCCAGCCTGGCCCGTCACCATCACCAAGGTTGACAAACTGACGCCCACGCCCTCGTCGCCGTCGACGCGGGACAGGCGGAGCTTCTCGACCTGGACGTCCCGCGCGTGCGGCTGAACGACCAGTGGATCGTCAACGTCAGCGACCTCGGACAAACGACGCGTCCGACGTGCTTGGTGACACGTTCTTAGATGACGTCCAACTGCGCACCGGGGGACGCCAGCTCAAGTGCGACCGCCTCGGCATCCCCAATCCCGTCGCCTCATGACCTGCCCTCACCCGCGCGACACGAGCCAGCACATAGGCTGCCCGGCGCCGGCTCGGATCGCTGTGCAGCCGGCAGGAGGGCCCATGCGCGCACCATTGACATCGACATCGTGGTCCGATCCGCGCGCGGCGGGCAGGTCGTCGGCGCGGCGGTGAGCGACGCGGTGGCGCCTGAGATGATGCCGGCCGTGTTCTTCGGTCACGGCAACCCGATGAACGCGCTGTGGACCAACCGGTACACGGAGGCGTGGCGGGCCTTCGGTGAGGCGGTCCCGAGGCCCCGAGCGGTGCTGGTCGTTTCGGCGCACTGGTACATCAACGCGACCGCGGTGACGGCGATGCCGCGGCCGCGCACCATCCACGACTTCTACGGGTTCCCGCCCGAGCTGTTCGACGTGCGAGTACCCCGCGCCCGGGATGCCCGAGCTGGTCGAGGAGATCAGCGACGCGGCCCACCCGACCTGGGTCGACGCCGACGCGGACTCCTGGGGGCTTGACCACGGCACCTGGTCGGTGCTCGTCCACGCCTTCCCCGACGCGACGATCCCGGTCGTGCAGCTGTCGATCAACGCCGCCAAGACGATCGACTTCCACCTCGACCTGGGCGCCAAGCTGGCCGCGCTGCGGCAGCGCGGCGTCGTCCTCGTGGGCAGCGGCAACGTGGTGCACAACCTGCGCGGCATGGACTGGCAGCTGACCGACGAGGGCTACGACTGGGCGCAGCGGTTCGACGAGGACGCCAAGGCCGCGATGCTGGACGACCCGACCGGGATCGCGCGGATGGACGCCCACCCCGAGTACCGTCGCGCCGTCCCCACACCGGACCACTTCATCCCGTTGCTGTACCTGGCCGGTGCGTCGGGCGTCAGCCCGGACCCCGTGGACGTGCTGGTAGACGGCTACACCTACGGCTCGCTCTCCATGACCGCGTACACCCTCGGCCAGGTATGCGACCCACCGAGCGGCGCGCCTGTTTCCCCGCCGTTGCGCCTGGACGTGCCGCCCGACTCGTCCAACATCTGACCGCGCCGCTCGCCGGTCGGGCGGTCGCCGTCCGCCAAGGTCACCGTCGAAGGTGAACAGGGCAAGTCCGTCGCCACCAGGCCGCCGACCGCCGTGCCCGCGAGCGCGGCGGCCTTGATCCGGGCGGTTGCCCAGTCGGATCGCGCCCAGCGTCGCCGACGCGGGTCGACAGTCGCGCCTGCCGCCGCGTGGTCCCTGCGGCCCCCCCGAGTGCCATCGACGCGGGCGAGCCCAGCCCGACTCGGCCAGACTACGCCAACGCGCACCCCGAAGGGACTCACCAACAAGCTTGCGATCATCGGCGTCGGCAACGTCGGCAGCAGCCTGGCGGGCGCCGCGCTGGGCGCCGGGCACGAGGTCACACTCGCCGCCGCCAACCCCGCGCACGCCCAGCAGGTCGCCGACGAGCTCGGAGCCGCCGCCGCCTCCACGGCAGCCGACGCCGCCAAGGGCGCCCGACGCCGTTGTGCTCGCCGTCCCCTTCAGCGCCGCGTCCGACGTGCTCGCCGAGTCTCGGCGGCGCCGACGGCCTCACCGTCATCGACTCCACGAACCCGCTCAACGACACCTACTCCGACCTCGTCGGCCAGCCGTCGGGCGCCGAGGAGCTCCAAGCCGCGGCACCGAACGCCCGAATCGTCAAGGCGTTCAACACCATCCTCGCGGCCCGCCACGCCAACCCCACCGAGGGCGGCGCCGGCCTCGACGCGTTCTACGCGGGCGACGACGCCGACGCCAAGGCCCAGGTGGCCGAGCTCGCCTCGTCGCTGGGCTACCGGCCGATCGACGCGGGCGGGCTGCGCATGGCCCGGTCACTGGAGGAGATGGCCTTTCTCAACATCAGCCTCTACGCCCGCAACGACTGGCCCTGGCAGAGCGCCTGGAAGCTCGCCGGACCCACACCCTAACCGTCCACAGACCGATCGCGGGCAACGCCAGTGACGTAGCCGTTCGACGCTGCGGGTACCTTCGCGTCGCGCGCGACGGCCGCGTTCCTCTGGCTGGCCGACAAGCGCATCACGGATCCCGGCAACCACCACGCGCGAGCCGCAGCAGAGGCCTCGACTGCACGCGGGCAGACGGGGCGCTGCGCCGAGCGAACTTGGTCACCTGCACGGCCGGGCACCATCGGGTCGAGACCTTTGGAAACAGTCCCACCCGCGCATCTATCCGGGGTCGCCAGAACCGGCGACCGTACTGTGCGAGGCCGACGAAGAAGGCTGAGAATCGGCCTGATGCTCGTGTACTTCACGGCGACGGCGCTCATCTCGGGAGTGCTCGCTGGTCTCACGGCCGTCCGTCTGCAGGGCAGCCAAGCGCAGTACTACACGAGGGCCGCGAAGCGCCTGATCGCAGTCGGAGTCTTGGCTGCACCCTTCGTTTGGGTGCGGTCGTGGTCTGGGGTGTGATCCGCCGGTGGTGGACGCCCGAGCAGGGGTGGGCGACTGCGGCCCGGCTGGATGGCCGGCCGCGCCGTCGCGCTGCCGCGCGGCATTTTGGCGCAGTAGTCACGGGCGGTCGGCGTCCGCGAGGTCCGGGATGGGGTGGCCGGCGAGCTCGTGGGCGACCAGGTAGGCGAGGGTGAGTCCGCGCCCCAGGGCGATGCCGCTGTTGTAGCCGCTGCCCGGTCTGGTGAGGCGGCGCACGAGCCCACCGCGTACAGGCCCGCGATGCGGGCGCCATGGTCGTCGAGGACCCGGCCGTCCCCGTCGGCGTGGATGCCGCTGGAGCCGATGCCCGTGCCCACGAAACGCAGGCGCATCCCGTGGAACGGCGGCTCGCTCCATGGGCCCAGGACGGGGTTCGGCTCGTTGGCGGGATCGCCGGCGAAGCGCCGCACATAGGTCACGCGTGCCGCGCCCGAAGTCGGGATCCTCGCCGCGCGCGGCGTTGTCGCTGAAGGCCGCGGCCGTGCGCTCCAGCTGCTCGCCGTCGATGCCCAGCGCCGCGGCCAGCTCGCCCAGGGCCGGGGCGGACGTCACCAGCTCGGCTCGGGGTAGGGCTCGCCCGGGCGCGTCGCGCCCAGGCCGTACTTGCGGTGGTGCTGCTCGTCCCACACCAGGAAGAACGGCAGGTGGGGGTCATCGGGCGCCAGGCCGCGCGCGACGATGTCAACCCAGTAGGAGTCGTCGCAGAACCGCTTCCCGGCGGCGTCGACGATCATGCTGTGCGGCATCGCGTACTCCGGCCCGTAGGCGTAGCCGTCGCCGGTCCGGCCAGCCGGGCAAGCATCGGCACGCTCGTCGCCGGGCATCCGCGCCGTCGCAGCGCCGACCGAGCGGGCCAGCTTGAGACCCTCGCCGCGAAGGCTGTCGGGCGCGACGCTGCCGAAGTCCTCCGGTTCCAGGCCGAGGAACTCGCGGACCAGGTCGGGGTCCCAGTCATACGTGCTGGTCGCGAGCACCACCGGTCCGCGACGCCTCCACCGGGCCGTCCGGGCCCTCGCGCGCGCACCCGACCACCGCGCCCGTGTCGTCGGTGAGCAGCTCGGTCACGGGATGGGACCGGAGGCATCTCGATCGCGGCCCTCGCCGAGCACGCGGGCGAGGAAGCTCGCGACCACGCCGGTGCCGAGGACCGATCGAGCCAGCGGACCGCCGCTGCGAGAACGAGCGCCTCGAGGGCGTCGAGGCCCGCGAAGGCCGACGCACCACCGTCGGTGGGATGGACGTGGCGCGCGTCTTGCCGACCAAGGGGCGGCGCACCGTTGGCGCCTGGTGCTTCGTCGACCTGATGGGCCCGGTCGACGCCGAGCAGCCCGATCCGATGGAGGTCGGCCCCCACCCCCACATCGGGCTGTCCACCGTCACCTGGCTGCTCGAGGGCGAGGCGCTGCACAGCGACTCGCTGGGCACCGAGCAGGTCATCCGCCCCGGGCAGCTCAACTGGATGACCGCCGGCCACGGCATCGCCCACGCCGAGCTCGCCGCCCGACCGCCGTTCCGCGGCGTGCAGATGTGGGTCGCCCAGCCCGAGGCCACCCGCCACGGCGCCGTCGTCGTTCGTGCACCACGCCGACCTGCCCCGCGTCGAGTCTCGACCACGCCGAGGGCTGGCTGTTCGCCGGCGCGCTTGCACGGCGCGGTCTCCCCCGCGCGGGCCGACACCCCGCTCGTCGGGCTCGACCTGGCGTTGCGCCGCGGCACGTCGGTCGTGCCCACGTCGCAAGACCTTCGAGCACGCGGTCGTTCCCCTCGACGGCGCGCGTCGGCGTCGGGCCCGAGGTCATCGAGGAGGCTGGCTGGCGCTCGTGCCCGCCGGCATCGACGAGCTACCAGCTGCACAGCGACAGCGACGGCGCCCGCGTCGCTGGTGCTGGGCGGCGAGCCGCTGGGCGAGCGGGATCGAGATGTGGTGGAACTTCGTCGCCCGCGACAAAGACGAGATCACCGCCGCCTGGCGCGGACTGGCGCGACCGCACCGACCGCTTCGCGCACGTCGACACCCCACTGTCGAGGATCGAGGCACCACGACCACCGTGGCTGCCCGCAGGCCGGGACTGACGCGACCGCATCCCTCGTCCGGATACGTCATGTCGCCCACGAGGTCGTCATCACCGAGAACGCCCAACGCCAGCGCTTCGAAGCACACGTCGACGGCGACCTCGCCGGCATCCTCGACTACATCCCGCTGCCCGCGAAGATCATCGCGACCCACACCGAGACGTTCGCGCCTCACGAGGGGCAAGGCATCGGTGAGCTGCTCGTCAAGACCACGCTCGAGCGACTACGGGCCGATGGACGCCTGATCACGCCGTTGTGCCCCTGCGGGCCTCGAACGGGTTCACGTCGTGGTTCTCGGCACACAGACGACGACTGTGGGTGTCGCGGCCACGCCGGCCTGCTGGGCGATCGTCGATCCTCGCGTGGGGCTTGCCCGGCCGACCATCTGTGCAAGCACGCCCGTTTGCCAGGCGTAGGGTCGGGCACGGTCCCCAACCTGTAAGGCGTCGTGAGGGAACGGAGAGACCATGCGTGCCGTGCGGTTCACCAAGTGGCAGACCTTCCCGACCGTCGAGGAGGTCGAACGGCCGCAGCCGGGCCCCGGCGAAGTCCTTCTGAAGGTGGCCGGCGCAGGCGCATGCCACTCGGACGTGGCCATCTACAAGGACTTCGCCGAGGGCGCGCCCGGGTCGATCCCACCAGCGTTCACGCTGGGGCACGAGAACTCGGGATGGGTCGAGGATCTCGGACCCGGCGTGTCCGGCTTCGACCGCGACGCCGCGTACCTGGTGTACGGGCCGATCGGCTGCCAGCGCTGCCGGAGGTGCGCCAGGGGGCAGGATACGTACTGCGAGAACGCGGCGACGATGCCGTACCTGGGCGTGGGGTTAGGGCGCGACGGCGGGATGGCCGAGTACGTCGTCGTGCCTGCGCGCAACCTCGTCCCGCTCGGTGACACCGACCCGGTGGCCGCGGCGCCGCTGAGCGACGCGGGTCTCACGCCGTACCACGCGATCAAGAACTCCCTGCCCAACTTGGCCAGCGGTGGCCGTACGGCGCTGGTCATCGGCCTGGGCGGGCTGGGTCAGATCGCGGTGCAGATGCTGGTCGCCCTGACCGGGGCGACCGTGATCGCGACCGACATGAAGGCCGACGCGATGAAGCGTGCCGAGGTCAGCGGCGCCGTGACCGTGCCCGGCGGTCAGGACCAGGTGAGCGCGATTCGCGAGTTGACCAACGGGCGTGGAGTCGACGCCGCGTTCGACTTCGTCGGCGTCAGCCCGACGATCAAGACTGCGCAGGCGAGCATGGCGCAGGGCGGCCGCCTGACCGTCGTCGGCATCGCCGGGGGTGTGGTCGAGTGGTCGTTCTTCACCACGCCGTACGAGTCGGCGATCACCAACACCTACTGGGGCACGATCGAAGAGCTCTACGAGGTCGTTGACATGTACCGCGCCGGGCAGATCCGCCCCGACGTCGAGGTGTACACGATGGACGACGCCCTGGAGTCGTACCGGCGACTGGAGTCCGGGGAGCTGTCGGGCCGCGCGGTGGTGGTTCCGCACGGCTGAGTGTCTGGCGACGTCGGCCAACGGGCCGATCAGCCGGTCAGGAGCTGCTCGAACGGTGTGGGATGGGCGAACTCGTCGACCGAGTCCCGCGGTGGTACCGCGGCGACGAGGGCCGCGAGCTGCGAGCCGGCGTGGGCGATGCGGTCGGAAAGCCTGCCATCGGTCTGCTCGCCCGCGCCCCAGTCCTCGGCGGCCGCGAAGACCGCGGTGGGGACGACGACGGCATTGAGGTAGGCGAACAGCGGGCGCACGGCGTGCTCGAGCGCCAGCGAGTGACGCGCGGTGCCGGCCGTCGCCCCGATCAGGACCGGTGTGCCGTCCAGCGACTCTGGTTCGAGCAGGTCGAAGAAGGTCTTGAACAGCCCGTTGTAGGAGGCGCTGAAGATGGGCGTGACGGCGATCACGCCGTCGGCTCCTGCGACGGTGTCCTTGGCGTCCTGCAACCGGTCGCTCGCGAAGAACGTCAGCAGGTTGTTGGTCAGGTCGTGCGCGAGGTCGCGCAGCTCGACGATCTCCACGACGACGTCCTGGCCGGCCTCGCGCAGCGCCGCGGTGGTGGCGTGCGCGAGCCGATCGGCGAGCAGGCGGCTCGATGACGGGTTGCTCATACCCGCCGAGACGACGGCGAGGGTGTGTGTGGTCATCGTGAGTCCCTGGTGGCGTCGACGAGGACCGCCGGCGAGGCGGCCGCGGCGTTCTTGAGTGACTGGTGGGTGGGCGCGTCGGGGATGTGGGCGGGGCGGCCTTTGGCCATCTCACGGCGCAGGACCGGCACCACCTCGGACCCGAGGATCTCGATCTGCTCGAGCACGGTGTGCAGAGGCAGGCCGGCGTGGTCGACGAGGAACAGCTGGCGCTGGTAGTCGCCGACGTGGTTGCGCATGTCCGCGTAGCGCTCGATGACCTGCTGAGGGCTTCCGACCGTCAGCGGCGTCATCGCCGTGAACTCCTCCAGCGACGGACCGTGCCCGTACACCGGCGCGACGTCGAAGTAGGGCCGGAACTCGCGCACGGCGTCCTGGCTGTTGCGACGCATGAACACCTGCCCGCCAAGGCCGACGATCGCTTGGTCCGCCGAGCCGTGGCCGTAGTGTTCGAAGCGCCGGCGGTACATGTGCACCATCCGCTCGGTGTGGCTCATCGGCCAGAAGATGTTGTTGTGGAAGAAGCCGTCTCCGTAGAAGGCGGCCTGCTCGGCGATCTCAGGGCTGCGGATCGAGCCGTGCCACACGAATGGCGGGCACGCCGTCCAGCGGCCGCGGCGTCGACGTGAACCCTTGCAGCGGCGTGCGGTGCTTGCCCTGCCAGTCCACGACATCCTCGCGCCACAGGCGGCGTAGGAGCGCGTAGTGGTCGATGGCGAGCTCGATGCCGTCACGGATGTCGTAGCCGAACCAGGGATACACCGGGCCGGTGTTCCCGCGGCCCAGCATGAGATCGACGCGGCCGTCGGCGAGGTGCTGCAGCATCGCGTAGTCCTCGGCGATCTTGACCGGGTCGTTCGTCGTGATGAGGGTCGTTGCGGTGGACAGGACCAGCCGGTCGGTCTGGGCGGCGATGAACCCCAGCGTCGTGGTCGGTGAGGAGGAGAAGAACGGCGGGTTGTGGTGCTCACCCAGCGCAAAGACGTCGAGGCCGACCTCTTCGGCCTTCCGCGCGATCGTGACGACCGCCTTGATACGTTCACCCTCGGTGGCAGTGCGCCCGGTGGTCGGGTCGGGCGTGATGTCGCTGACGGAGAAGATTCCGAACTGCATGGTGGTCGCCTCCACGGCCGGGCGGCCGTGATCGTCGCGGGCTTGTTGATAGTCAACTCTCAGGTTTTGCAACGTCGTTGACGTATCAACTATTCCAGTGCGGCTGTGCTGTCCCACGGCTGCGCGTCAGGCCAGATCGGCCCGTTCGCCTGGAAGTGGAACAGCATCGGGATGGCCCGACCAGTACCCGACCACCCCGCGCGAGCAGCACTGCCTCGACCTGATCCGCACCTCGGCACGAGGACAGCGCGCACCGCGCGTCCAGCCTCACCGCCACCCCCAACTGCGACGTGATCTGGGCGTTCGAGGACATCGCCACGTGCGGCCGGCCCCGCACCCTCAGCCCAGACACCTTCACGGCAGGTCACCGCGCCGTCGGCACCGGCTTCGAATCCGTGATCACCTTCGCGACCGACTTCTCCACTGGGCGCTCCGACGGCAGCTCCGCACACCGCCTCTTCGCCTACGACGAAGCCTGCGCCTGCTTCACCCACACCAGCGAGGTCCTCGCCGACCCTGCCTGACGCGCCACGGGCCAGCGCTCATCCCCGTCACCGGAGTGGTCAGCTGTCGCGTACAGGGGTTGCGGGATGTCCGGGGTCCTCGATCATCGTGCGCATCCGGTCATGGCGTCTTATGGGCAGGAGGCTTGCCGCGGGTGCGATCGCCGCGGCCGAGCGCGAGGGCGGCCTGCAAGAGAGCGGCGTGGGTGAGCGCCTGGGGGAAGTTGCCGAGGTGGGCGTGCGACACCGGATCCATCTCCTCGGCATACAGCCCGAGCGGACCGCCGAGGGCCAGCAGTTCGTCGAACAACTTCTCCGCCTCTTCGCGGCGACCGAGATTCGCGAGCGCCTGTACGAGCCAGAACGAGCATGGCAAGAACGCTCCCTCGCGGCCCGGGAGACCGTCATGCGAGGTAGCGGTAGAAAGCGGTCCGCCAGCGCCGAGACGCTTCCGGATGGCATCGACCGTGCCGATGGCCCGTGCCGAGTCTTCGCCCTCCAGGCCGACCACGGGTAGAAGGAGCAGGGAAGCGTCGAGGTCGGTGGTGTCGTAGGCGGCGGTGTAGGTGCCGAGCGTGTCGTCGAAGCCTTTGCGGCGAAGCTCCTCGGCGAGCTGATCGCGGGCCGCGATCCAGTCATGGGCGTGCTTCGCTGCCCGGCCGCCGCGCCGATCGGCGATGCGAGCAGCGCGGTCCAGCGCCAGCCAGGCCATCAGCTTGGAGTGCACGTGGTGTCGCGGCTCATCCCTGCGCTCCCAGATGCCGGCGTCGGGGAGATGCCACGTCACGGCAACCCGGTTTGCGAAGCCGCGCATGGCCCGCCACGTCTCGCCGTCGAGACGGTGGCCCGCGTCGGTGAGCAGCCATGCTGCGTCGAGGACCCAGCCGTACCCGTCGAGCTGGTGCTGGCCGGCGGCGGCGTTGCCGACGCGCACGGGTCTGCTGTCGGCGTAGCCCGGCCACCCGTCGAGCTCGCGCTCCCGAGGGACGGGGCGGCCGTCGAGAGTGAACATCGCCGGCAGCCGCGGGCGGGCCAGGCGGCTCGCGTGCAACAGCCAAGCCAAGAAGGCCTTGGCCTCCCGGTCCCTGCCGCTGCCGAGGAATGCGGCGATGCCGATGGAGGCGTCTCGTGGCCAGGCGTACCGGTAGTCCCAGTTGCGGGAGCCGCCGAGCTGTTCGGGCAGCGACGTGGTCGGGGCCGCGACCGGCGCCCCTGACGGCGAGTAGGTCAGGAGCTGGAGGGTGATCAGGCTGCGAACCACGGCGTCACGGTGCGCCGCCGCGGCCTGGATCCCCTCGGCCCAGCGCCGCCATCCCCGTTCGTCCCGCTCCGCTTCCCTCACCGCGACCGCGGGCGGCACGAGCACGATCGGGCCGCGCTGGCTCACCGACACGACGACCGTGACCGGCCGCGCCGGGTCGACGTCGAACGCGAGCTCTTCGTCGATCGCGAGGCGTACCGGAGCGTCGGTGCGCACCGCAATGGCGAGGTCACGATGCTCGATCACCAGTGCACCCGACCGGTGAGTGACGCGAGACGGCTGCGCCCGGTCATCGCCGAAGCGGGGCGAGAGTGCAGATCGCGACTCGGACGACCCGACCCCGGCTGGCCAGGCGACGCACGAGCACCGTCGCCGGAAGCAAGCGCCCGGACACCTCGCCGATCATCGAGTCCGCGAGGCTCAGCTCCCCGCCATCCACGGACCACGCCGTCTCCAACGTCGCCGTCGAGTCGCGGTAGCGCCGTGCGTGCAACAAGGCCGGCTCGAGCGGCCTCAGTACGAAGAATCCGGCAGCGTCGCCGCCCACGAGCCGCCCGAAGACCGGCGGCGAATCGAATCGAGGGAGGCAGCACCAGTCGATCGAACCACGAGGGGACACGAGCGCCGCCGACCGGGTGTCGCCGATCAAGCCCGTACTCACCGATCGGGACTGGCGCGTCCACGCTCACGTCGGATGCAACGCGAGCCCGAGGACGGCGCCGTAGACCACGTGGGCAGCGATCGTGACCAGTGGCGTCGCCGCCCCGTAGTTCAACGCCAGCAGGCCTGGCGGCTCGAGCGAGGCGGTCGAGTCGGGTCCGGCGCGCTCGCTGGCCATCCGGGGGTGGATTCCCGGCAACAGCGGGACGAGGACCGTCAGCGCCACCCCCGCGTGAACCAAGCCGAACAGCGCACCGCGCCACCAGCCCGCCTGCCCAAGCGCGGCGAACCCAGCGGCGTAGAAGGCCGCGAACACCTGCCCGAGCGCGAGGTGGACGGCGAACCCCGCCACCCGAGCACGGTCGGGATCGGCGACGAAGATCGTGCCGAGCATCAGTGGGAGGTCCAGCCGGGTCCGCCCGAAGAGCTGCATCACGATCAGGACCGCGGTCAGCAGCGCGGTCGCCACCAGCCCGAACACCGCCCACCCGGACCAGTCCATCAGGCGCCCCCTGCTCTTGGGTTGATGCCATCGCCGGGGATGCCGGAGACGGTGTCGACAGCCCCATCGAGGAGCCGCTCGACGAGGAGCTTCGGAGCGAACTTGTTCAAGAGATCCTGAGTCACCGTGGGGCGCTCGGATCGACCACGTCGTCCCATTCGCGGTGTTCACGGAGGTAGGCCGTCACGTAGGGGCACAGCGGCTGTATGAGGCGCCCATCGGCACGAAGCAGCTCCAGCGCCCCCTTGACGAGGCGCTTGCCGACGCCCTTGCCTCCGTGCGGCGGGAACGTCTCGGTGTGTGTCGCGATGATCCTGCCCGGCAGAGGGATGTACTCCATGACGCCGGCGAGATCGCCGGCGACGCGGGCCTCGAACCTCCTGCGCTCGGCGTCCTCGCTGACGATGAGGTCGTCACGTGGCATCCCTACCACGCCCCGACGTGCGTTGGTGCGAATCCTCCGGGCACGACTACGACGGGTTGTCCCGCCCGATGCGCGACGGCATAGCTGGTCGAGCCGAGGACGCGGTCGCCGAACCCCCCACGGCCTTGCACGCCGACCACGATCAGATCGGCCCGGTGGTGATCCGCCTCCTGCAGCAGGCCAGCACATGCACTGTCGTGCTCCACCAGGACAGCTCTGGCGTCAGCCCCGATGCGGCGAGCCGGCTCCATCCACGAGCCGTTGAGAATCTGGACGAGCGCGCGCCGCCGGTTGGTCATGCCGAGGGGCGGCAAGTCCGTGAGGAACTCACGCGTGTGCGTCAGCACATGCACCGCGATCAGGCGCGCGCCCGCAAAGCGAGCCTGGGCTGCGGCCCAGGCCAACGCGCGTTGACCGCCGGGTGAGCCGTCGACACCGACGACGATCGTCCGGACCAGCAAGCCCGCCGCGGCGGTGTCCCCCGGCGCGACTGCCGGAGTCGTCGCGTTCATGACAGCCGCATCCCGCCGATCGGACTGCACCGTGCGCACCGCATGCACCACTTTCCGATACTTCATGAGTAGGTTCAGAAGTGAAGTGTTACTACACATACTAGGCGCGCGACGACCCGCCGCCATCGGCACATCGCGGGGTCAGTCGCTGATGCTCCAGACGACCTCTGCCGGGCGGTCCGAGGGGTTGGCCCACGAAACGATCGCGGTGCTCACGGCCACGAGTGCGTCGCCCTCATGCAGCGTCTCCGTGCCGCCCGCCACGCCGACCTGGAGGACACCGCGCACGACCGTGACGGTCTCCGGCGCTTTGACGGCGAAGAGCGGTGTCCGTCCAGAGGAACGCGGAGCGAAGGTCAGTTGCCACACGCTCGGTCGGGCGTCCGCAACGCGGCGTCCACTGACGCCCGCAGCCAGCGCGACAGCCGGCGCCGAAGTGCGGCGGTGCACGCGGTACCCAGGCTCCGTCTCGGGCTCGACCCACGGGACGCCCAGCACTTCCCAGATACGCATCAGCGTCTCCGCGGAGACGCTCGTCACCCCGCGTTCCGCCTGTGACAACGCCGACGGGCTGATGCCGACCTGCCTGGCGAGCTCTGCCTGTCCCACCCCTCGCCGTGTGCGCAGCTCGCGGAGTGTCTCACCAAGTCGGCGGCGTGCGGTGGCTTCGAGCGTGGCGTCGACGAGGTCACCGTCCAGCAGGCGCGCGCGCAGCCGCCGCCCGACGACCCCCGCTGAGCGGCCGTCGGCCTTCAGGACCTCCGCGTCCACGGTGGTGTCGCCATCGGGGTTCAGCGCCACGACGACCTGCGTCACATCGGAGAGGCGACGCAAGAACTGGTCGTCGTGCGCGCTGCGGTCCACCAGCCACAGCGCGACGCTGTTCCGCCGGTAGAGGCGCGGGCATGCCCACATGAACAGGTCCAGGGCCGCTTGGTCGTCCCAGGCCTTCGCGAGCGCGGTCAGGGACTCGACGACGACTGTCGCGCTTGGCCCGACCCGCTCGTCGGCTGCCGCCAGCTCCTCGCGTGCCTGCTCCGGTGATGTGGCTGCCCGCCGGCCGGAACCACGCCGCGACCAGCGCAACAGGTTCGGCTCGTCGGCTCGCTGTGCACGTCCGCCGTCGACGACGATCAGCCGATCCATGTCCGCGGCCCGCGAGAAGCGGTCGACGAGCCACTCGCCGGACAAGCCGCCCCCCAAGACGAACACGAGGTTGTCACCGATCCTGACGCCGTCGATCAGGCCGTCGAGGACCTCGACGCCGGTCGTCAGGGTTTCGCGGTCGTTCGGCACAGTCGGGGCACTCCATCTTCAGGGGGATCCAGGACCATCGTGTAACGACGCGCCAGCCTCAGCTTGGAAACGTTCGGTGCATCCGCTTGCGCTGCGCCCGCGCCCGCTCCGCCCGGTCGGCGCGCGAGTGCTCGAGGTCGTCGGCGAGTTCCGCGGCGGTCTCGTCGTGGTCGCTGGAGAGGTGGTCGCGGAGCTCGTGTTCGTGACGGAAGCGGAGTTCGCAGCGGGGGCACTGCTCGACGTGGGTCAGGTGACCCTCCATGGCGTTGCTCCTTGCTTCATTGGGTGGCGTGTCGCAGCACGTAGGCGAGGATGCCTCCGTGGCGGTAGTACGCGGCTTCGCGCTCGGTGTCGATGCGCGGCTGCACTTGGAACTCGGTGGAGTCGGCCCGCACCGTCAGCCGCGCTGGGACTTCGTTGGAGTCGAGCTCAGTCAGCCCGCGGATGTCGAACACCTCGTGGCCGGTGAGGCCGAGGCGTTCGACGGAGTCGCCGTCGACGAACTGGAGTGGTAGGACGCCCATGCCGACGAGGTTGGAGCGATGGATGCGCTCGAAGCTCTCGGCCAGGACGGCCTTGACGCCGAGCAGGAGCGTGCCTTTCGCCGCCCAGTCCCGGGATGAGCCCGCGCCGTAGTCGGAGCCGGCGAGGACGACGAGCGGGACACCCTCGTCGCGGTAGCGCATGGCCGCGTCGTAGATCGACGTCTGGTTCGCCGTCGGGGAGGTGCACGGTGCGACCCCCCTCCGTGCCCGGTGCGAGCCGGTTGCGCAGGCGCACGTTGGCGAAGGTGCCCCGCATCATCACTTCGTGGTTGCCGCGCCGGGACCCGTAGGAGTTGAAGTCCTTGGGGCTCGAGGCGCAGGCCGAGCAGGTAGTCGCCCGCGGGGCTGTCGGCCTTGATCGATCCGGCCGGGGAGATGTGGTCGGTGGTGATGCTGTCGCCGAGCACGGCGAGGGCGCGAGCGCCGACGATGTCCCGGACGGGCTCGGGGTTGAAGGCCGAGATGCCTCGAAGAACGGCGGTCGGCGGATGTAGCTCGATGAGGGCCCCCAGTCGAAGGACGTTCCCGCCGCGACGTCGAGGCTGCGCCAGCGCTCGTCGCCGGTGAAGGCGTCGTCGTAGCTCTGGCGGAACATCGAGGGGTCGATGGCGCCTCGGACGGTGTCGGCGACCTCCGCCGAGGTGGGCCAGATGTCACGCAGGTACACCTGTTGGCCATCGGCGTCGACGCCGAGCGGCTCGCGAGCAGGTCGACGTCGAGGCTGCCGGCGAGCGCGTAGGCGACGACGAGCGGCGGCGAGGCCAGGTAGTTCATGCGCACGTCGGGGTGGATGCGACCCTCGAAGTTCCGGTTCCCCGACAAGACGGCGCAGACCGCCAGGTCGGACTCGCGGACGGCGTCGGACACGCCGTCCAGCAGCGGGCCGGAGTTTCCGATGCAGGTGGTGCACCCGTAACCCGACGAGGTGGAACCCGAGTGACTCGAGCGGGTCCACCAGTCCGGCGTCGCCCAGGTAGTCCATGACGACCCGCGAGCCGGGGGCGAGGGACGTCTTGACCCACGGCTTGGCTGCGCAGCCCGCGCGCGACCGCGTTCCTTGCCGAGCAGCCCCGCGGCGACCATGACCGACGGGTTGGAGGTGTTGGTGCAGCTGGTGATGGCGGCGATGACGACGTCGCCGTGGTCGAGCGTGACCTTGGCGCCGTCGGCCGAGGCCGGTCGGGGTGGGGCGCCGCTCCCGCTCGGGCGTCAGCTCCGGCGCCGGCGGATCGGGTGGACGCGCCGACGCCGCAGGTTGCGGCCGGCCGGCGTTCGATGCCGGCGGGTCGCTGGCGGGGAAGGACTCGAGCGGAGGCCTCGTCCGGGCCGCGCGGCGGGAACGTACGCCGTCAGGACGCAGGGCTTGCGGCCAGCGCGAGCCGGAACGACCGGCGGGCGTCGCCGAGCGGCACGCGGTCGTGCGGGCGGGAGGGTCCGGCGATGCTGGGCACGACGGTCGCCAGGTCGAAGCTCGACGGTCTCGGAGAAGAGCGGGTCGGGCGCCCCCGGCTCGTGGAACAGGCCCTGCTCCTTGCTGTAGGCATCGACCAGCGCGATCTGCTCGGGGGGGCGGCCGGTGAATCGCAGGTAGCGAAGCGTCTCGGCGTCGATGGGGAACATCGCGCAGGTCGAGCCGTACTCGGGCGACATGTTGCCGATGGTCGCGCGGTTCTCCAGCGGCACATCGGCCACGCCCGGCCCGAAGAACTCCACGAACTTGCCCACCACGCCGTGCCCGCGCAGCCGCTCCGCGATGGTGAGGACAAGGTCGGTGGCAGTCGACCCCTCGGGCAGCTCGCCGATGAGCCGGACACCGACGACCGTCGGCAGCAGCAGCGAGAGCGGCTCGCCGAGCATGGCCGCCTCGGCCTCGATCCCGCCGACGCCCCAACCGAGCACGCCCAGGCCGTTGACCATCGGTGTGTGGGAGTCGGTACCGACGAGCGTGTCGGGGTACGCGCGCCCGACGGCGTCGACGAACACTACGCGCGCGAGATACTCCAGGTTGACCTGGTGGCAGATGCCGGCGCCGGGCGGCATGACGCGGACGTTGGCGAACGCCTCCTGCGCCCACCGCAGCAGCTCGTAGCGCTCGCGGTTGCGGTGGAACTCAAGGCTGGTATTGCGCTCGAACGCATCCGAACGACCTGTCACGTCGGCGATCACGGAGTGGTCGATGATCAGCTCGACGGGTACGCGCGGGTCGATCTTGGCGGGATCCCCGCCTAGCGCCGCCATTGCGTCCCGCATGGCGGCCAGGTCGACGATCGCCGGTACCCCGGTGAAGTCCTGCATGAGCACCCGGGCCGGCGCGAACGCGATCTCCTGAGCGCCTGCCGAGCCCGGGGCCCAGCGGGCGAGCGCCTCGACGTCGGCCTGTGTCACCCTTGCGCCGTCCTCGTGGCGCAGCAGGTTCTCCAGCAGCACCTTCAGCGAGAACGGGAGGCGATGTACCTCGACAGCCGTATCGAGCGCGTCGAGCCTGAAGATCTCAAACGAGCAACGGACCTACGGCGAGCCGGTTCTGCGCTCCGAAGCTGTTTGTCGACATGTTCGGTCCCTATCTCGCTATCAGCTCGACGAAGGTCCACGCGCGGCACCTCGCCTGACGCGTTCAAGGAGGACCGCCGCGCCGGAGTGCTCGAGGTCGCGGGTTGCGGTGACGAGCGTGAGAGGGCCAGCGCGCCGCAGTTCGAGAAGATGCTCGACGGCGCCCGAGGCAGGAGAACGCCGGAGCTCCGCTCGGTACCGGCGGGCGAACTCGTCGAACCTGTCGACGTCGTGGGCGTACCAACGGCGCAGCTCGGTGCTGGGGGCGGCGTCCTGGAGCCACTCGTCGATTGCGGCTTGGGCTTTGCTGACGCCGCGGGGCCACAGCCGGTCCACGAGCACGCGGTGACCGGGATCCGACGTGAGATCGGCGTCGTAGACGCGTCGCAGGGTCACAGGGTTGTTGCGCTGCGCCGCAGCGGTGCGGGCCATCAGCCAGTCGCCGGGCGAGTGCGAGCCAGCACGCCGTCCGTGCCCGCCTGGCCCGGATCCGCGTACGACCAGTCGTCGAGCTTGCGGTAGTACTCGAGGTCCATCACCGCCGCATGAGGGCCGAAGCGCTCGATCTTGGGCACGACGGCAGGCCTACGCGACGGGCAGGGACGTCCCAGGTGCGCGACGAACTCGTCGCGGAACGCGTCGAGGGTCGCGCGCAGAACCTGAGCGCCGACGGGCAGGCCACACCGGGCGAGGTCGGTGACGGTCACCGCACGCTGGCGGATCTCGGCGAGGTCGCCTTCGCTGCCTTCGCCCCGGTCGATGGCATCGAGACGTCCAGCGATCTCCGTGGTCCCCAGCTTGCACGCCAGGCACTGGCCGCAGGACTCGATGGCGAGGAAGTGCGCGAAGGTGGCGGCGACCCTCACCATGCAGTGGGTCGAGTCGTAGACCACGAACCCGGCGCTCCCCAGGCCGGTGCCAGCCTCCGCGAGGGATTCGAAGTCCAGGGGCAGGTCGAGGAGGTCCGGCAGGATCACAGGGTTGGACACGCCCGAGTAGACGGCTTTGATGTCCGTGGCACCCGCCAGGTCGCACAGCAGCGTCCGCAGCGAGGTGCCCAGCGGGAGCTCGTACACGCCCGCGCGCTCCACGTCGCCCGAGACCGTGAACAGCATCGTGCCCGGCGCTTCCTGGCGTTCCCCAGCCCCGGAACCACCCTGCCCCGTGGGTGAGGATGTGCGGCAGGTGGGACAGGGTCTCGACGTTGTTGACCGCGGTGGGATTGGGCTGGTCCATCGTGGCGAACAGGCCCTGCATGTACGGCGGGAGGATCCGCGGCATCGGCAGCTTGCCCTCGATGACCTCCAGGAGCGCCTTCTCCTCGCCGAACAGGTACTCGTCCGGCCCCGTCACCACCTGCACGCGGTCTGCGCCCTCCCAACCGGCGAGCTGTACTTCTTCGACGGCGGCGCGCAGCTGCTCGGTCTCGTCGAACCGCTCTTTGGTGGCGATAAAGGCGGCCTCGGCGCCGAGCGCGTGCAGGGCGATCAGCACCCCCTCGATGAGCTGGTGTGGTGCTCGTCCCAGCAGTGCGCGGTCCTTGTAGGTACCGGGCTCGCCCTCCGCGCCGTTGCACACCAGGTACACGGGCGAGCCGGTCTCGACGCCGGCGTCGATGACCGAGCGCCACTTCGTCCCGGTGGGGAAGCCCGCGCCCCCGCGTCCGCGTAGCCCCGAGCGAACGACCTCGCTGATGACCTCGTCGCGGGGAAGCTCCAGCGCCGCGGTCAGCCCTAGGCCGCCCCCAGACGCCTGGTAGGCGTCGAGGCTCTTGACGGGCGTGTCCGGCAGCAGGTATCCGCTGCTGGCGCTCGGCGGGCGATCCGTCGTCGCGTCCACGCACGCTCCCTTCCATGATCGGACTACTTCATGATAGCGCTAGATTGTGAAGCTACACTCTCCGCAAGGCACTACGCGGGTCCACACACCGAGAGCGGAGCTTTGGATCGTGACCATGTCGCGAACGGACGCGGCCGGGTGCTGCCAGCAGGACGACGTCGGAGGATGCGGCGCGGCCGATTTCGCCAGCGGGGGTCACTTCCGGGCGGTGGCGATCGACTACGACGGCACGTTGACGACGGCCGCCCGGCCCCACGAGACGGTCTTGGAGCGCCTCCGTGAGGCGCGGGCCGCCGGGTTGGTGGCTGTGCTGGTCACCGGCAGGATCCTGGGCGAGCTGCGTGAGGACTTCCCCGACGTCGAGCGGCACTTCGACCTGGTGGTGGCCGAGAACGGCGCGGTGATGTCTCGCGCGGGGGACGTGCGCGATCTCGTGGCCCCGGTGGATTCGCGCCTCGGTCTAGCGCTTGCGCGCCGCGACGTCCCTGTGCGCCAGGGACGCGTCCTGCTGGCCTGCGATGCCGACCACGATGCGACCGTGTTGGAGGAGATCGCGAGCCTCGGGCTGGAGCTGCAGATCATCCGCAACCGGGGCGCGTTGATGGTCTTGCCCGCGGGGGTGACGAAAGGCAGTGGAGTCCGCCAGGGTCTTGTGGAACTCGGCATCTCCTGCCACAGCACGATCGCCATCGGCGACGCGGAGAACGACCACAGCCTGCTGGAGGCGTGCGAGGTTGGCGCGGCGGTCGCCAACGCGGTGGCATCGCTCCGCGAGGCCGCCGACGTCGTGCTGGATGAGCCGGATGGGCGTGGCGTCTGCGAACTGCTCGACGGCGGCCTCGTTGCCGGCCGGCAGCGACTCCACCCGCGTCGTTGGCAGCTCGAGCTCGGGGAGGACGACGCCGGGGACCGCGTGCGTCTGCCCGCCAGCCAGCTCAATGTGCTCGTGACCGGCGCGAGCGGAGCTGGCAAATCCTTCGCGGCCGGGCTGCTGGCCGAGCAGCTCATCACTCTGGGCTACACGGTGTTGGTGTTCGACCCGACCGGGGAGCATGCAGGCTTGGCGGAGGTCCCCGGGGCGCTCGCGTATGGCGGGCGCGGCGCCCCGCTCCCGACACCCGAGCGTCTGCCCACGCTGCTGAGCCATCGCTTCGGAAGCGTGATCCTCGACCTCACGATGCTGCCCGGACGCGCCCGTCGCGAGTACGTCGCCGACGCGAGCCGCGTGGTGGCCGAGCATCGCGCCCGAACTGGTCTGCCGCACTGGATCGTGATCGACGAGGCGCACCAGCTGGCAGGACCCTCCGGGCCTGCCCGGGTGCTGCTAGAACGCGGCGACACCGGGCACTGCCTCGTGACCTTCCACCCCCTGGACGTCTGCGCGCATGCCGCGAGCTTCATCGACGTCCTCATCGTGGCCACCGGCGGTGGCCGTGACGGTCGCCGGGAGGTGTCTGCTCACCTCACCGCGTTCACGGGTGGCACCAAAACCGAAGCCGAGGCCGCCCTGAACGACGGCACGCGCGGCAAAGCCGTCATCGTTTCCCGCGGCGGCACCTCGCGCTCCTTCCAACTGACCGAGCGGCGCACGAGCCATGTGCGCCACCATCGAAAGTACGCCGACTCGGAGCTCCCCACGCACCTGAGGTTCTACTTCGGCTCCGACAACGGCGTGCCCGGAGCCGTGGTCGCGAACCTCACCCAGTTCGTCACGGCCGTCCTGACCGTGCCCGAGAGCGTCCTGCAGGCCCACGCGCGGTCGCACGACCTGTCGCGTTGGATCCGCGATGTCCTCAGTGACCGGTCGTTGGCCGGCGAGGTCGAACGCATCGAAACGGCG
The DNA here is from genome assembly GCA_963829805.1 of Euzebyaceae bacterium. Lineage (GTDB taxonomy): Bacteria > Actinomycetota > Nitriliruptoria > Euzebyales > Egibacteraceae > CAWHJR01. The sequence goes on along the minus strand of CAWHJR010000002.1, from coordinate 2,066,685 downwards.
TCCAGCGGCGCGGCAGGCTTGTCAGGCGCTCGCCGACGCCTCGTCGAAGTCGTGCAATCGCGGTACTCATAGCCGCGGGTCCACCCGAGTGCGAAAGCAGGACGCCCTTCGCGCTCCACCGGGGCATGCCGCGCTGTGGCGGGAGCAGGTCGCATGGGGCCAACGCACTCGGAATCGGCGTCATCGGCGCGACTGTGTTCCGGCGCGCGCTCAGGATGTCACGGGCCGCCGCCGTCCCTCTACCCCACCCCGGTCCGGCGCCTTCTCGTCGCGCTCGCCGCGGGCAGGCTCAGCGTGACGGTACCGGGCGCTCCTCGCGCCCCAGGACGACGCGCTCACGCTGTGGCACCGCTCGCGGAAGGCCCCGGCTCCGATCAGCACGCACCACAAGCTCTCGTCGACCCGGGACGCAGAGGTGCCCCGCTGACAAGTGCCCACGGGAGGCACTGAGCTAGTTGAACCGATAGCTCCTGCCGTCCTGCGACACCCCGGCCACCGCGCGCTCAACCCTGGCGGCTAGCGGCGAACAGCTCGTCGGGGGAACGGCCGGCAGCAGGCACCTGCGCAGGGGCGCACGTGCTCATTGGACTTCGAGAACAGCCTCCATGCCGGCATCGCGGTGGCCCGCGACGTCGCAGTAGATCGTGTACTGGCCAGCGGCGAGGTCAACGCTGCCTTCGTCCACATCGCCGGTCGCGGCCACCTCGAGCTTGAAGCCATCCACGCCTTCGATGAGCAGGGTGTGGCCGATGACACCGTCGTTGCGGTACACGAAGCCGACCGGACCGGCGTCTGCGGTGTAGTCCGACGAGGCGAAGCCGATGTCCTCAGCGACCACGTCGACCTCGTCGGCGGCGGCGGCGGGCGCCTGGTACGCCTCGGCGGAGCACGCCGAGACGCCCACCGCGACCAGAACCGCGACCGCCAGCATGCGAGCCGCAGATCTCCGGGTCGGTGCCCAGCGTTTGGGGCCGGCCAGCAACACTGCGGGCTGACGCGGGGCTCGTCCGCCGCTGGTCCTTCGGATGGTCACGACGTCTCCTTCGAGTCTTTACTTCACAGTGTAGCGGATATCTGAAGTTATGCTTCACGCGCGGCAACAGCCGGATCCGCGCGGTTCGCCCGTCGGCCCACCGTCCATTAACCGGTCGCCGGCGCCGACTCGGGCGCCGCCCTCAAGCCGATGGATGACTCGACGTGGTCTGTGCTGGCGAGCTCAGCTTCACGATCGTGCGATGCGTCGGGCAGCGCGAGTCGCGGTACCGGGTGCTGAAGATCACGATCAGGGCAGTCGCGAGGACCTGGACCGCCCCTAGGACGACGAACACGGGCGATGCGATCGCCACGGCGTGCGCCGTGACCAACGCCGATGCGGCGAGCCAGGTCGCGAACGCCAGGCGGCTGATCCCGGCCGAACACCGTTCCGCGACGAGGTGCCAGATCTGCGGAACGTAGGCCGCGCCGGCCAGTGCCGCGCCGACGAACCCCGCCCACTGCATGACGTTCTGCATGGCCAAGCCCTTCTACGCGCGCGACAACACGCCGCGCGCCACAGCACGCCGGGGCCCTATCGCCGGTCGGCTAGGGCGTCGTACAGAACTTCACGCAGCACTGCCCGGGCTCAGGTTCGAGCCGCGGGCTGCAGATCGTTCTCCCTCACGCGCAGCGCCGTTCGCAAGCCCTGCATGACGTGCAGGTTCATGCCGCAGACCAGCGCGGTGAACTGCTGAGACAGTGCGTGGAACGGGCAGTTGGCGAGGTCCAGGTCCCGGCCGTCGCGTGGGGCTCGTAGCCGTGGTCTGCCAGCACCTCCACGAGGCTCGGCGCTGCTGGGCCTTGGTGGCACGGCGCCCGAGCCTGGCGTTGACCTCCTCGCCGAGGCTGCGCCCGAATGCGACCGCGCCCCGTTGGAGCTCTGCGCGGACGCTCTCGCCGCTGGTGTCCGCGGCTTCGACGGCTTCGGCCAGCAGCCTGCCGGCAACGTCGTACTCCCGGGGCGGAAGCGCGATGGCGATCTCGCGAGTCGAGCGGCGGTACAGCTTCGCGGGGCGACCGGCGCCGGGACCGCTGCGCCCTGTGAGGCGGCGGAACTCGGTCGCGAGCAGGCCCTCATCGGCCAGCTTGTCGAGGTGGAAGGCAGCCAGCGCCTTCTGCACGCCGACCCCGGCAGCCGCCTGCTCTCGGCTGACCGATTCCCGGCTGCCCGCCACGAAGCGGTACAGGCGCCGTCGGACGGGATCCTGCAACGCACCGATGCCCGCGAGTTGGTCGTCGAAGTCGGCCTTCATGGGAGGGATACTAACACTAAGACGCATTTCCTATAGACGCTGCCGACCCCCGGTCTGTGGGAGAGCCTGGTCTAGAGGGCGGCCCAGTCCGCGAGGGCTTGCGCCAGGATACCTTCATGGTAGTGTGCAGTGATGAAGGAGTACTTCACGAGCCGTCGGTGATACTTGCGGTTGACAAGGCTGAGAGAGGGAGTCCGGTGTCCACGATCCAGGCAGCAGAGATCTTGACCACGACGGGACGCGCATTCGTCGAGGAGCGGGTCGCGCGCGCGGAGGACGCCGTCGTCCGCATGGAGGAGCGGCTGCGCCACGAGCGCACGCCGGACCTGGTCGCCGAGCATCGGTCGCTGCTGCACGAGGTGGACGAGCTGCGCGCCGTGCTGGCGCGCGCGCTCGATGTCCGAGCGGTCGCGGAGGATCCCAGCATCGTCGAGGTCGGTGACGAGGTCGATGTCGAGGAGGCGGAGGGTGGAATGGTCACCTACGCGCTCGTGCACCCGGCCGAAGTCCGGTCTGCCGACCGCCGCGTGACCGCCGGCTCACCGCTTGGACAGGCACTCCTCGGGTCGCGACCCGGGGACGCGGTGAGGGTCGAAGCCCCGGCTGGGGCCTACACCGTCACGGTCCGCCAGCGCAGGCGGCTCATGTAGCCCTCCTGGTGCGACTACTCAAAACACACGGATCTTGACGAAAGACGCCTAGGCTTCTAAGATCAACATCGGACAGTAATAGAGAGGGCTTCACCATGACGACGACAGCAGCGCCCCGGACTGGGGCAGCCAGCCCGACCCGGCGCTGGACCCACGACCCCGCCATCCAGGCCTTCACGCTCCTGCGTGTCGGCTTCACCGTCGCACCGATCGTCTTCGGGCTCGACAAGTTCCTCAACTGGCTGGTCGACTGGGAGCTCTACCTCGCGCCCCAGATCGACAGCATCGTGCCCGGCAACGCGCACCAGGCGATGCTGATCGTCGGTGTGATCGAGATCGTCGCCGGCTTGGCCGTCGCGTTCAAGCCACGCTTCGGGGGCTACCTCGTTGCCGCCTGGCTCGGTGGGATCATCGTCAACCTCCTGCTCCAGGCTGACTTCTACGACATCGCGCTACGGGACTTTGGTCTGTTGCTCGCGGCGCTCAGCCTTGCACGGCTCGCCCGCAGCAAGGACAAGGTGTCGACCCACGCGTAGGTCCGCCGCTCGGGCCCGCATCCCCTCCCGGGCCGAGCTGGCAGCCCACCAACTTCCGGCGCGACGCGGGCTCGGGCGTCGAGATCGGCCTGATCGACGTCGACCGGGAGTTCGGTCGCCGCCATCGCCCAGGTCGACCTCGGCGTCCGCGTCCGCGTCCACCGCCTAGCTCCAGCCACAGGCCCACGACGTACTGGACGCCAGCTCGCCCGCAGCTCGCGCGTGACCTTCCAGGAGGGACTGCCATGACCACTGACCGCACGCTCGTGATCGTCGGAGCCAGCCTGGCCGGCGCCAAGGCCGCCGAGGGGGCGCGTGCCGCCGGCTTCGATGGCCGCGTCGTCCTGATCGGCGAGGAGCCAGACGCGCCCTACGAGCGCCCGCCCCTGTCCAAGGCGGTGCTGCGTCACGAGGCGGCGCCGCAGACCACCCGCGTCCACGACGACGCCTTCTACGAGGCCAACGCGATCGAGCTCCTCACCGGGCGCACGGTGACGGGGCTGGACGTGCGCGCCCGGCAGGTCACCCTCGGAATCGGCACCGTCGTGCCGTTCACCGAGGTCGTGCTGACGACCGGGGCCGCCCCGCGGCGCCTTGCCATCCCGGGCGCCGAGCTCGATGGCATCCACTACCTGCGCTCCGTTCGTGATGCCCAACGTCTCAGTGACGCCATCCACGACGCGCGCCGCGTCGCCGTGATCGGCGCGGGCTGGATCGGGTCGGAGGTGGCCGCGTCCGCGCGGCAGATGGGGGCCGAGGTTGTGCTCATCGCCCCGGCTCGGCCGTGCCTTTGCACCGCGTCCTCGGCGAGCCCATCGGGAGGTCTTCCGCGACTTGCACGCCGACCACGACGTGCACCTGCGGCTCGGCACCGGCGTCGTCGAGCTCTGCGGCGACGGCAGCGTCGACAAGGTGGCACTCAGCGACGGCACTTTCGAGGCAGCCGATGTCGTCGTCATCGGGGTTGGCGCCACCCCACGGGTGGGCCTGGCCGCCGCCGCCGGCCTCGCCGTCGACAACGGGATCGTGGTCGACGCGTACCTGCAGGCGAGCGCGCCCGGCGTGTACGCCGCAGGCGACGTCGCCTCGGCGTGGCACCCACACTACGGGCGGCACCTGCGCGTCGAGCACTGGGCCAACGCGCTCAACCAGGGCCACACCGCGGGCGCCAACGCCGGCGGCGGCCGCGAGCAGTACACACGGCTGCCCTACTTCTTCTCCGACCAGTACGACCTGGGACTCGAGTACGTCGGCCACGGCGACGCCGGGGACGAGCTCGTGGTCCGCGGCAGCCTCGCCGAGCGCGAGTTCATCGCCTTCTGGCACCGCGCCGGCGTCGTCACCGCCGCGATGAACGTCAACGTGTGGGACGTCGTCGAGGACCTCAAAGCACTCGTGGCCGCCGGACACCCCCTCGAGGAGCGCCTCCTCGCCGATCCCGCCGTCCCGCTCGCCGACCTGGTCGCGCGCGCCGGGACGCGGGCGCGACGCGCGGAGGTCGCACGGTGACGCGCCTGCAGCGCCTCTTCGCCGACCACGGCCAGAGCCCGTGGCTGGACAACCTCACGCGCGGCTCGCTGCGCGACGGCGGCCTCGCCGCGCTGGTGGACAACGGGATACGCGGAGTGACCGCCAACCCCACGACCTTCGCCCGCGCGATCGGCGGCTCACCCGACTACGACGAGCAGTTCTCCGCGTTGCTTGCCCGCGGGTGCTCCGTCGAGGACGCCTACTGGCAGCTCGTCGTCGCCGACGTCATCGACGCGCTCGCGGTGCTCCGGCCGCTCTACGACAGCACGAACGGGGCCGACGGCTTCGTCTCCGTCGAGGTAGCGCCCGAGTTGGCGCACGACACCTCGGCCACGGTCGCCGCCGCCCGCGGCCTGCATGCCTGGATCGACCAGCCCAACCTGCTCGTCAAGATCCCTGCCACCGCCGAAGGCATCCCAGCGATCCACTCGATGATCGCCCAGGGACACAGCATCAACGTGACCCTGATCTTCTCCCTTGCCCGGTACGCCCAGGTCGTGGACGCCTACCTCTCCGGCCTCGAGGACCTCACCGCCGCGGGTGGCGACCCCTCCACCGTGCACAGCGTCGCCTCGTTCTTCGTCGGCCGCGTCGACGCCGAGGTCGATGGCCGCCTGGAATGGAACCGCGACGACGCAGCGCAGGCCCTGCGCGGCCGCGCCGGGGTGGCCCAGGCGAAGCTCGCCTACCAGCTCTTCCGAGAGCAGTTCGCCGGCACCCGTTGGGATCGGCTGGCCGCGCGCGGCGCGCAGATCCAGCGGCCCCTGTGGGCGTCCACCTCGCCCAAGAACCCGGCGCTCCCGGACACGCTCTACGTCGACAGCCTGATCGGACCCGACACCATCACGACGTTGCCCGAGGTCACGATCGCCGCGTACGAGGACCACGGCACGTCCACAGCCAGCCTCGAGCGGGGCGTCCACGAGGCAGGCGGAACCATGCGCGGCCTCGCCGCTGCCGGGATCGACATGGACGACGTCGGCATCGCGCTGGAGAACCGCGGGATCACGGGCTTCCTCGCGTCATCACAAGGAGTCTTGGCCGCGCTCCGCGACAAGGCCGACAACCTCCTCAGGCGCTGACGTCCCTCGGAGCAAGCCGATCTGAATTGACGCTGACCTCTAGCCGCTTGCGAGCCGGACCGAAGAAGGGCACCACGTGCAGCGCTGGATCCACGGTCACCGCATCGTCACAGGAGACCCCGAGGAGCTCATCGGGCGCCTTCGGTCCGAGCTGCCCGAGCTGCTGGCCCGCGCCGTTCACCAATCGCCGAACCCGCCCCTCGGTGACGGGTCGTTCCTCATCGCGCTGCCCATCCACCTGGCGGGCCTGGACGTCGGCAAGCATGTCCGTGTCCACGTCGGTGCCGAGCGCGGCTTGACCGGTCGCCTCATCCTTCCGGTGCGCTGTTACGCCGAGCCCCTGACGCACCTCTTTCCGACCTTCGATGGAGCGATCGAGTTCGAGTCACTCAGCACCCATCGTGCACAGGTCAGCCTGGTCGGCTCGTACACGCCGCCGGGCGGTCCCTTGGGCGCGGCGGTGGACGCAGCGTTCCACCGCGTGATCGAGCACACGAGCTCGGCACTCCTCGAAGGGCTCGCGAATGCGCTCACCGACGGGTCCCCCACCCCCGCCGCGCCCCTCGACAGTGCGCTCGTGCATGTCGGCGACGTGATGACCCGAAACCCTGTGCAGCTCGAGGAGCAGATGTCCCTACGCACCGCCGCGCTGGTGCTCGTCCACCTCGAGATCGCCGGGGCTCCGGTCGTTGACGCTGAGGGCCGACTCGTCGGCGTGCTCAGCGAGCGCGACCTGCTCGAGAAGGAGGCCACCCACAGCTTCGGTCTGGGCGCGAAGGTCCGGCGCTCTGAACGGCTGCGTGCCGCCCGGACAGTGGGCGACGCATGCAGCCGCCCGCCGCACGTCACGGCACCTGAAACCACCGTGCATGACGCCGCGCGCGAGATGCTCAACCGGGACGTGTCGCGCCTCGTCGTCTTGGACGGCGGGCAGATCGTCGGGATCCTGGCACGACGCGACGTCCTGAAGGTGCTCGCTCGGGACGATCTGGCGACCCTCGAGGCGGCACGCAGGGCGCTCCGCGACCTCGGTGAACGGAATGTCCGCGTCGAGGTGGAATGGGGCTGCTTGACCGCCACGGGCACCGTCAGCCTCCGCAGCAGGGTCGGCCAGGTTGTCGAGCATCTCGAGGCGGTCGACGGAGTGATGGGGGTCGACGTCGCAGGTCTGACGTGGGAGCTCGACGACGTCAGCGTCATCACGGTGTGAGCTAGGTGCTCCCGCACACTTCGGGCAGGCCGATCCATCGTGGCGATGCCGCATCATTCTGGCGTCGACACGACCCGCGACCGCCTCGAAAAGGCACTAGGCGATCCGGCAGCACATCCCGACGACTCCCCGTATCGCGCATCACGCATCGCGGCCCGATGCCCGGTGCACTCATCATCGGGCGGCCGTGTCGCGCAGCGACAACCTGCCTCTGACCTGTTGGTGGCCATCCGTCACCCTCATGCGCAGCCGGCAGCCGGCCTTGCTGGGGTCATGCCCGATGAGCTCCGTGACCGCAGCCGACGTGGCGTCGGTGAGCCCTTCGGCGATGCCCAGGTGTAGGGCGCAGACGGTGACGCGGTCCGCGAGCGCGGCCGTGGCGAACGGGCAGTGATGCAGAACGATCTCGACGCCCCCAGGCAGGTCTCGCAGTTCGGGTTGAAACCCCTGGCGAGCCATGGAGGCCCTCAGGTCGGCGACGGCGTCACCGGAGGGGGGGACGCGGAACTGGTCCGCGGCGCGGAAGCCCACCTCTTCGGCATCCAGTCCCGTCCGGATGATCTCGACGAGGAGGCGGCTGAGCCGCTCGTATGGCCCGGTGTCGCCCCACCGCGCTTCAGCGGCGGGGTCGATCTCGTAGAGGAGGCGCGGGCGCCCGCGCCCTCTGGCGTCGCCCTTGGCCTCGATCACGAGGCCCGCAGCCACGAGCTTGGCGAGGTGCTGGCGGATCGCGTTGTGGTGGAGCGGGAACTCGACGTTGAGTTCGGCGATCCCGACGGGCCGGCCCATCTTCGCGAGGTGGCGGAGGATCGCGTGGCGCGTCGGGTCTCCGAGCGCCCGAGCCTGTTCTTGCACCGTTGTGGTCGTCATGGCTGCCTCGCATCTTCCCCGTCCGTGGGTTTGCAAGTGGGCCTCCGGGTGAGTTGGCGCCCTGCAATGCGTGACCGGTTCGGATCTGGAGTGCTGGGGCGGCACGGTGGCGAAGGACGCCGGAGGTAGGTGGAGTCGTATCGGCGTTGGTGATCTCGCCCGTCACCGAGCTGAAGGCATAGGAGCGTCCACGCAGTAGATCGGCGCGGAGGACAGCCGGGCCGACCCTCCTCGCACGCCGACCATTCAGCACGGCTGGATGTATATTTCTAGTGTAGACTAGAAATAAGTCCCGAACGAGACGAAGGGGTGGTCATGCCGACAACAGTCGCAGACGTGCGGGACGACCGTTCGCGCATCCGGTCTCCCGTCCCTTCGCCAAGCATCCCCTCACCTGCATTGCAGCCGGCCGAAGCAGTCCCGCGTATCGACCCCCATGCGCACGTGCGCGCGCATCCGAACATCGGTCGAGGGGTGGCCCGCGGCGCTCTGCTCGGCTTCCTGTTGGTCGCATCCTTCGTCATGATCCTCGGCCTCGCGCTCGGGGTCGGACCAGGCGGCGCCCTCGGCATGGGAGTCGTTGCCGGCGTGTGGGGCGGGTGCGGGTTCGGCGGGATGCTGGGCGCGCTCTTGGCCAACCCCGGGGATCAGTCGTGACCGCGGCGCTGATCGTCGAGCCGGCAGTGAGGTCCGGTCGCCAGAGTCGGCGCGGGTCCGAGGCGTCCTTGGGACTGCGTGCGCTAATCGAGGAGGGTTGAGATGACCTACACCATCGCCGAGCCCTGCATCGACGTGAAGGACAAGGCCTGCGTCGAGGAGTGCCCGGTCGACTGCATCTACGAGGGCGACCGGATGCTCTACATCCAGCCCGACGAGTGCGTGGACTGCGGCGCCTGCGAGCCGGCCTGCCCCGTCGAGGCGATCTTCTACGAGGACGACGTGCCCGACGAGTGGAAAGAGTTCACGCCCGTCAACGCCGAGTTCTTCAACGACGACGTGACCGGCCTCGGGCTCGCCCGGCGGCGCGGCCAAGGTCGGCCCCGTCGCCAAGGACCACCCGAAGGTCGCCGCCTGGCACTGAAGAGGGCGTGTCGAACGCCACTGAGCCTCCAGCGCGACCCCCCGCCGTCATCACGGCGGCGCCGAAGGACGCTCGGTGCGGCGCGATCGCCAGCCGGTCGGCCACGACCGGGTCGACGCCCACGCCGAACAGCAGTCCGCGTCGACGTCGTGGAGCATCCCACGTCGGACGACTGACGACGATGTCCGTCGCGGACGGCTCTCCCGGCCCCAAGGAAGGGGTCATGACGAGCCAGGCGTGGCTTCAGCAGTCTCGTTTGGTGGCTGCCGAGGCGGGCACCGACCTCACCAGGGGCTTGACCGCGGCCGAGGCCACGAGTCGGCTGGTGCAGCACGGCGCCAACGTGCTCGACCGCGGGCCACCCGCCCCGGCGTGGCGCCGGCTGTTGGCGCAGTTCGCCGACCCGCTCGTCTACCTCCTGCTCGTGGCGGTCACCATCTCGCTCGCGACCTGGGCGCTGGAGAGTGCCGAGGGCGTGCCGTTCGAATCGGTCACGATCGCCTCGATCCTGCTCGCCAACGCCGTGCTGGGGTTCATCCAAGAGGCCCGCGCCCAGCGGGCCGTCGCGGCGCTCCAGCGCATGGCGGCCCCGACGTCGCGCGTGCTGCGTGACGGTCTGGAGCGGGACATCGCGTCGGCAGAGGTCGTGCCGGGCGACGTGATGCTGCTCGCTGAGGGAACCGCCGTGGGCGCGGACGCCCGCTTGGTCGAGATCGCCTCCCTCACCGTCGCCGAGGCCGCCCTAACAGGCGAGAGCGTCCCGGTGGAGAAGAACGTCGCGACCTTGCATGGCGACGTCGCTCTCGCCGACCGCACGAACATGGTGTTCGCCGGGACGGCCGTGACGCGCGGCCGGGGTCGGGCCGTGGTGACCGCCACCGGCATGGCCACCGAGATGGGACGCATCGCCGCCCTGCTCGAGCGCACCGCGGAGGAGCCCACTCCCCTGCAGCGCGAGATCGCCCGCCTCGGGCGCACGCTCGCCATCGCGGTCGTGGGGATCGCGCTCGTCGTCGTGGTCGCGATCGTCGCAACCTCCGACCTGCGCGGGGCGCGGGACGTCGTCGACGTCCTGCTGGTTGGCGTGTCGCTCGCAGTGGCGGCGGTGCCCGAAGGGCTCCCGGTCGTGCTCTCTGTCGTGCTGGCGCTGGGCGTGCAGCGGATGGCGCGCCAACACGCGATCGTCAAGCGGCTGTCCTCGGTCGAAACGCTGGGGTCGGCCTCGGTGATCTGCTCGGACAAGACAGGGACGCTGACCCGCAACGAGATGACCGTGCGGCGCATCGTCACGCACTCGGGGCAGGTCGCCATCACGGGCAGCGGCTATGTCCCCGACGGCGAGCTGCGCGTGGACGGCCACCTTCTGGGTTCCGGTCCGCTGCGCGAGGAGGTCAACGTCGTCCTGCGCGGCGGGGCGCTCGCCAACGACGCGGCACTGCTCGAGGACTCGGACGGGTGGTCGGTCCACGGGGATCCCACCGAGATCGCGCTGCTCGTCGCCGCGCGCAAGGCCGGCTTCCGCCCGGAGGACGACCGGCGTGCGCGCCGGGTCGGGGAGCTGCCGTTCAGCTCCGAGCGCAAACTCATGAGCACGCTGCAAGCCGCCGACGACGACGAGGTTGCGGTGGTGGTGAAGGGCGCGCCCGACGTCCTGCTGACCCGATGCACGCACGAGCTCGTCGGTGGCGACGCACAGCCCCTGTCGGACCACCGTCGCACGGCGATCCTGGCCACGGTCGACGGGCTCGCCGATGACGCGCTGCGCACCCTCGGAGTCGCTTTCCGGTTGCTGCCGGTCGCCCCCAACGGGAATGACCCCCACGACCTCGAGCGCGAGCTGGTGTTCGCCGGCGTGGCGGGCATCATCGATCCGCCGCGCGTCGAGGCCCGCGCCGCGATCGCCGATGCTCGCCGTGCGGGGATCCGGGTCGTGATGATCACCGGTGACCACCCCCGGACGGCCGGGCGGATCGCCGCTGAGCTCGGCATCGTCGACCCCGGCGCGCGCGTCATCACAGGCCCGGAGCTCGACCGCCTCGATCAGGCCGCGTTCACCGAGATGGTGCGCGACGTCTCGGTGTACGCGCGCGTCGCCCCGGAGCACAAGCTGCTCATCGTCGACGCGCTGCAGGCTCGCGACGAGATCGTGGCGATGACCGGCGACGGGGTGAACGACGCCCCAGCGTTGAAGAGCGCTGACATCGGTATCGCCATGGGCCTCACCGGGACCGAGGTGACGAAGGAGGCGTCCACCATGATCCTGGCCGACGACAACTTCGCCACGATCGTCGCCGCGGTGCGCGAGGGACGCGCGATCTTCGCCGACATCCGCACGTTCCTGCGCTACCTGCTGTCGTCGAACATGGGCGAGGTGCTCACCATGCTCCTCGGCGTCTTGGGAGCCAGCGTGATCGGCCTGCACCAGGCAGGCGGTGCCGCCGTCGTCCCCCTGCTCGCCACGCAGATCCTTTGGATCAACCTCCTGACCGACACGGGGCCTGCGCTCGCGCTCGGCGTTGACCCACCGCCCGAGGACGTCATGGCACGGCCTCCGAGGAGGCTGCACGAGCGCGTGATCGATGCCGCGATGCAACGCGGTGTTGCGGTCGTTGGGTTGGTGATGGCGCTTGCAACGCTGCTCGTGCTCGATCTGCGCCTGCCGGGCGGGTTGATCGAGGGCACGGGGACACTCGACGAGGCCCGCACGGCGGCGTTCACCACCCTCGTCCTCGCCCAGCTCTTCAACTGCCTCAACGCGCGCTCCGACCGAGTGAGCGCGTTCCAGCGGCTGTTCACCAACCCGCTGCTGTGGGCGGCGATCGCGCTATCGGCGCTCCTGCAGGTCGCCGTCGTGCACGTGGGGCTCCTCAACCGCGCCTTCAACACCGTGCCGCTCGACCTACGGGAGTGGCTGCTGTGCCTGGCGATGGGAAGCACCGTGCTGTGGGCCGACGAGCTGCGCAAGCTCGCCATCCGCCTTCGGTCCGCTACTCGTCGGGGCCGAGCCGCGGCGCGCGCGGCATGACGACCGGGCCTTCTGCGCGGCGCAGTCGACGAGCAGCACGTGGTGCGCCCAGCGTTCATCACGACGTTCGAGTTACTGCCGCGCCATTGGCGGGGGCGCTGGCGATGTCGCCTTTGGCGCAATAAGACGATGCCGGCCGTAGGTGAACCGCTGCCCCTCAAGCCCGAGTCCCTCCGCGGAGGAAATGAGTTTGACTTCTGGAGCCGGTTTGGTGGAACAGGGCGTCGTTCGCCTCCGAGAAGGCCGTCGGCGGGCCACCCTCGAAACGCGAGCGCATACGCCTTGTCAGCCGGGTTGGCCACCGGAGAGGAGCAGTTGGCGCAAGGCGTCGGGCACCGGCGCCTTCTTCCCGTCGCTAGCCGCGACCAGGGTGAAGCGACCCTGGCAGACCACGAGGCCTTCCGTGCGGTCGACGAAGTCGAACCGCATGCGAAACGACGTCGTGCCAAGGTGATCCAACCGCATCTCGCAGCGCAGGGCATCGTGCAAGTAGGCCGCCCGGTGGTACGTGAAGTCCGAAGCGCGGGTAACGAGCGAAATGCCCCAGCGCGCCGCCATGCGGTCCGCTCGAGCGCCCTGCTCGAACAACCACTCGGTCTGCGTGCGCTCCATCCAAAGGTGGTAGGTCGCGGGGTAAGCGGTCCCTGCCGGGTCGCACTCGCTGTACACGAGGCGGAAGTCGAGCGCGTAAAGAACGGCGGCCACCCAGCTGCTCCTGCGGGACTCACGGGCGGTTGGGTTCGGTGGAACGCTAACAGGTCCCGACGGCAGGGCGGTCGGCGCGAACGGGTCGACGATCGCGCAGCTGCGTGTTCCGTCACAGCCGCTTCGGAGCGCGAAGGGCTCAGGTCGCGCGTACAAGCGGGTCGCGTGGGATCCAAAACAGGCGGGCCTGTGTCCCCTGCAGGTTCCGCCACCCCCGCACTGCCACCTTCGTCGCCAGGGTCGCGTCGCCGGCGCGGACGACCGGGGTCTCCGAGCCGAGGTCGATCTGGACGAGGCCGACCGCCACCACGACGAGCTCGGGACCCTTGTGGAGACCAGGAGGCTCTCCGCTCTCGCCTGGCCCGAGGTGGACGAGGTAGGCGCGCAGTCCCTCTGTCGGGTCGTCGAGCAGCGCCGTGACGCCGCGACGGGAGGCGCTTCGGTCGCGCCGGGCGATCCCGTAGCCGGGGTCCGGGCTGGTGCCGAGCAGCTTGTCGAGGCTGATGCCGAAGCCCTCGGCGATGGCGACAACAGTGTCGAGGCCGAGCTCCCGATGGCCCGCCTCGGCTTGGGAGATGGCGCTGGGCGAGACGTCGGCGATCCGGGCAACTTCGGATTGGCTGAGTCGACGGGCGACTCGGAGCTGGCGCAGGCCTTCGGCGAGGCGGCCTAGGGCCCGCTCGTGGCCCACCCGGATCGAGTCGTCGACGACGCGGATGCGGAAGATGCGGCCTTGCACACCGTGGCGGCCCTCGGCCTTGAGGATGCGGAGGTGCCCATCGGAGATGTCGAGGACGCACTGGGTGACGCTTCGGACGCCGTCGAGGATCGCCCGGGACGGCGCGCCAGCTTCCGGGCCATCAGGGGCTGGTACACGCTCATCGGGGGCGGTGCGCGCATCGTCGCGCAGATCGACTTCGACCACTGGGAGAACCTCGCCGCGGTGTTGGCCGGGTTGGGCTACCTGGACCACCGCCGCCACCTCCTTGAGTTCGCGGAGGACATCGACTCGCGCGTGCTCGTGCCGACCGGGCGGACGCCGAGCTGAGCGAGCGCACGGCCTGCGGGCACGGCGGGCCTGGCCGGCTGCACCGCTGTGAGCACCGCGGCTCGTCGTCGGCCGCACACGGGCGAGGGACCGCGATGATCAAAGCGCCATCTCGTCGACGGCGGCATCTGGTTGACGACCCCGACGCGGAGCGGGTCGCGGTCAACGGCCTGACGAACGGCGTGCTGCGGCCCTGACGAATCGCCCGTCGGGTGCGCTCCAGCACCACCAGGCTGGCCGCGGCCGCGGCGACATCCCCTCACCGCGCTGCCGCCGGGACTCGCGGGGGCGCTGGCGCTCAGCGCGATCGCCGACCTGTGGCCCGCCGCCGGCGCCGCTCGCCTGGACCCCGCCGAAGCCGTGCGCGCCTCGGGCTGAACGCGGCCCTGTCACGTAATCAGCGCGGTCGGCCGCGCCGAACTCGCCCCCTCGCCGACAACGCCACCCTCACCGACAGGGCTCAACCGCGGCTGCCGGGTGTGCTGCCGCGTCCTACGCCGTGCGACCGCCGGACGCTCGGTGCGGCCGGGCCGGGCGCACCGCCGCTGCGGCGGCTCGGCTGCGCCCTTGCGGCCGTCTTCTCGGCCCGCCGCGGCGCCAATCGGGTCGGTTCGCTGCGCCGCGACAACATGGCGCTACTGCGACTGTCGCCTGCCACGAGCATGGGACCACTTGGCAGGGGGTTCTGCCACGAGCATGGGGCCAGTTGGTTGCCAGTGATGGGACCACTCCCGCGGGATCGGGGCGCCTGACCCACAGGCTGCGTCGCCGTCGTCGAGTCGACGGAGGACGCATGTCGTTCCGGGAGGTGTCCGTGATCGAGGTACGTGAGGTGCTGCGGCTGTGGCAGCGCGGGGATCGGGGGGAACGGCCGATCGCCGCGCTGTCGGGCGTGGACCGCAAGACCGTGCGCCGCTACATCGCCGCCGGCATCAGCTGCGGGCTGGTGCGTGACGGCGACGAGGCCCAGCTGACCGACGAGCTGATCGGTCAAGTTGTCGCGCTGGTGCGTCCCGAGCGCCCACGCGGTCACGGTTCGGCGTGGGAGGCCTGCGACGCCAACCGCGAGCGCATCAAGCAGTGGCTGGAGCAGGGCCTGACGGTGGTCAAGATCCACGTGCTGCTGGGGCGTCGCGGCGTGGTGGTGCCCTACCGCACGTTGCACCGCTTCTGCGCCGAGGAACTCGGCTATCGCCGGGCGGAACCGACGGTGCGGGTGGCCGACTGCGACCCCGGCCAGGAGCTGCAGGTCGACTTCGGCAAGATGGGGCTGCGGCGTGCCCTCCTCGACGCCCTGAGCGGCGACGCGAGACGCACGCCGGGCGACGCCGCCGCCACCCGGGCCGCCGAGTTCGACGCATCACGCGACAACGCCAGACCCGCGGAGGCACAGCTGCGATGGCCTCCGGCAACCGACCACGCAGGGCTCCCGCTGCGGGACCGCCTCGCAGGGGTCCTCGCCCACAGCGCCGACCGGGCTGCTGACTCACGCCCCACGGGATTCGCGCAGGCCGATCGGGGCGAACCGTGACCGCGCAGCCATGCCAGACCCCTCAGTTCCAGAACCCCGCGGAATTCACGGTGCAGCTGACGTTCGTAATCGCCGGAAAGCGACCGGCCACGGCCGCTCAACGCGCTGCGCGCATCATCCAGCGCATCGCCAACCACGCCGCCCGGCTTGAGCGACGTCGTCGAGCTCACCCCCACTGCTGGGCACAGCTCGCGAGGCGAGATGTCCTGGCCGCACCGCGTCCGGTTCGCCGCCGCCAACTGCGACGATGAAGGCCCCGCTGCGGAGAGGAAGCCCTCGCGCTACGTCCATCCCGACCGCGCGCAAGCGAAAGCCGCCCTGGCCGCGGCGAACGTCGCCGCCAATGCGCGCACGGACGTAGACCATCGACGCCGCGCAGCCGTGGGCTGCGGTAACGGCTACCGCTCGATGCTTGACGGGCGGCGTGCGTGCGAGTGCGCGTACTGCGAACCCGAAGACCACCTGCTCGCCGCGCGGAATCCCGACGACCCTTGCGCGGGCGCCCGCTGCTTGTGCGGCGAGCGGGTCCACTCGGCGGGTGATCGCTGCCTCGCACACCGCGGCGCCGAGCTCGGGATCCTCGACGGTGATCGGCCTGATCTGCGTGCGCTCGCGGCCGAGCGGCGCCATGGCTACCCCGCGCTGGGCACGGGGTCGCGCCACGAGCGGCGCATGCCAACCATATGAGCGCCATACGTAGTGACGACCCACGACCGCCAACCAGCCTGGCGCATGGTCACGGCGAGCTGGTACCGGCCACACGCACGGAAGGAGGTCGCCTGATGGTGCGCAACTGCTTGGCCGTGGTGAACTCCAAGGGCGGCGTAGGAAAGACATCGATCGTCGCCAACCTCGCCGGCACGGCGGCCGCCGGCGGCTGGCGGACACTGGCCGACGGTCTCGCGTCGTCCGGCCATCACCCGGCCGAGGTCGGTCACCGCCAGGGCGTGCAACCTGTCGTTGAGCTCGGCCAGCGACGCGGCGTGCGGGAGCGGGAGGAGGTGGGTGCGCCGGAAGCGGCCCACCTCGTTTTCGACTCCGCCCTTCTCGTGCGCGCCGTCGATGCCCGGCCTGCAAAAGAACGAGTCGAACCCGTAGTGGGACCGCAACGCGATGAAGCGTTCGCTCTCTTGGCGGTTGCGGCCGCGCAGGATGCGCACCACGGCGTCCTTGAGGTTGTCGTAGCGCACCCGGCCGGGCACCCCACCGACGTACTCCAGGGCTCGCACGTGGCCGTCGAAGAACGCCTCCTAGGCCTCGTCTCGCCACATCCAGCAGCGTCTCCGCCCTCAGCTGCAACTTCGCCTACGCCACCGCCCACGGCTTCAACGCCACGCTGGCCACCGGCACCGAGCCGTTCGCGCCTGTCCTGCAGGTCTAGGGTGACGCGTGCGCTACCGCCGGCTCGGCAGCTCGGACCTGCAGGTCTCGGAGATCTCCCTCGGTTCGTGGCTGACCTTCTCCGGCGGCCTTGAGCTCGAGCAGACACGGGCCTGTACCGAGGCGGCCTTCGACGCCGGCATCAACTTCCTCGACACTGCGAACGTCTACGGTCACGGCGTCGCCGAGTCCGCGTGGGGCGAGATCCTCACGGCCCACCGCAGGGACTCCTACATCCTGGCCACCAAGGTGTGGGGTCCGATGTCCCCTGCCGATCAGGGGCTGTCGCCGACGCAGATCGCCAAGCAGATCGACGCGTCACTGACCCGGCTGCGGACCGACTACGTCGACCTCTACCAGGCCCACCGGTTCGACACGACGGTGCCGATTGAGGACACGCTCGAGGCGTTCCAGCGGGTCGTGCAGCAGGGCAAGGCCCGCTACCTCGGCTTCAGCGAGTGGTCGCCCGAGCAGATCCAGGCCGCGATCGACCTGGCCGGGCCCGACCTGTTCGTGTCGTCGCAGCCGCAGTACTCGCTGCTGTGGCAGGCGCCCGAGGTCGAGCTGATGCCGCTGTGCGCGGCCCACGGCGTCTCCCAGATCGTGTGGTCACCGCTGGCGCAGGGCGTCCTGACCGGCAAGTACCTGCCCGGTCAGCCACCCCCGAGCGGCAGCCGGCTCGCCGTCGACCCGGTGAACCTCTCGATCGGGCTCGTGTACAGCGAGGCCGCCCTGGAGGCCGTGCAGCGGCTCGTGCCGCTGGCCGAGGCCGCCGGGATGACGATGGCGACGATGGCGCTGGCCTGGGTCTTGCGCCGCGTCGAGGTCGCATCGGCGATCACCGGCGCCTCCCGGCCCGAGCAGGTCCACGCCAACGCCCGAGCGTCCGGCATCGAGCTCTCCGCCGACCTCCTCGCGGACATCGACCGTGCGCTCGGCGACGTGCCCGTCAAGCAGCCGACACCGGCGCCCGCCTCGGCGGAGGGGGTCCCGCGCCGCTCCGCATGACGGCGGCCTGCGACCAGCGAGCGCTTCGCCCAACTGCCGGCCGGCCGCGATCGCCGGCGTTGTCTCGTCCTCGTCGAGGCCGGGACCTGCGCTCGAGCGCGCGGCCCATGCCGGCTCGTTGACCCCGAACGCTGAACGGTGCACCGCCCTGCTCGGGTAGCGACGACCGCCAATCTCTGACTACTGTGTCCATCAAGTCGAGCGAGGAGGAAGGCCATGAGCGCCCTGGCCAGGTCGGACTGGCGCGCCGCGCGTGCGTGGCACGAGGCGGGCTGGTGGCAGGACGCCGCCATGCCCGAGCTGCTCGCGTCGGCGGCGCGCCGCAACCCCGACCGGATCGCCGTGGTCGACGGCGAGGCCCGCTGGACGTGGGCCTAGTGGGCGGGCGCGAGCGGCCGGATCGCAGCGGACCTCGCCACGCGAGGCATCGACCGCGGGGACGTCGTGCTGGTGCACCGCCCCGACAGCGCCGTGACCGTCGCCGCGCTCCTCGCAGTCCAGGCGGTGGAGGCCGTGAGCGTCCCGCTCGCCCCGGTCATCGGCCCCGCGGAGGTCGCCGCGATCGCCGAGCGCACCCGGGCCAGAGGCTACATGGGGCCCACTCCGCCCGACGGGGTCAGGCACGTGCCGCTGCCGGTCGACCTGGGCGCCAGCGGTGCGCCGCTGCCCCCGCCCGGCTACGCGCCAGACCCCGACGTGGTCAGCGAGATCATGTTCACGTCGGGCACGACCGGCCGCCCCAAGGGCGTGATGAACTCTGCGAACACCAAGCTCTCCGGCCTGCGCGGCCTGCTGTCCCTCACCGACGTCGGCCCGGATGACGTGTGGGGCGTGGTCGCGCCACTGAGCCACAACGCCGGCTGGCTGTACTCGCTGCTGCCGGCGATCGCGACCGGGGCCCGGGCGGTGTTCGTCCCGCGCGGCGATCCGGCGGCGATGCTCGCCACGTTCCGCCGGGAAGGCGTGACCTGCACCTTCCTCGTGCCGACGCACCTGATCGACCTGCTGGGCGCCGACACCGGAGAGGCGCTCCCGCTGCGCCTGGTCATCACGGGCGCGGCCGCGGCCCCACCCGGCACGGTGCACGCGGTGGTGGACCGCTGGCAGGCCACGGTGATCTCGATGTACGGCCTCATCGAGTGTCAGGCCAACCTGCTGACCCGGCCCGAGGACCCCGTGGAGCTGGTCGAGGTGGGGGTGGGCCGCGCCTGCCCCGGGACCGAGGTCGCGCTGCGCGACCCTGAGCCCCTCGGCCCCTTCAGGGGCGGCGGGCAGCACCACTCGAAGCGTGCTCCGCCGTGCGGGCTGTCACCGACCGCCACGGTGCCGCCGTGGCGGTAGACCACCCGCTCGACGATGGCGAGACCCAGGCCCGCGCCGCCGTTGGAGCGGGCGCGGCCCTGCTCCAGCCTCGGTGAACCGCTCGAACACCCGCGCGCGGTCCGCGACGGTAATGCCCGGTCCGTCGTCGTCGAGCGTCAGCGCGACGTGCCGTCGCGGATCGCGCCCGCGCCCGCGACCCGCGATGTCGCGTGCCGTGCGGCGTTGTCGACCAGGTTGTGCACCGCACTCGCGAGCTCACGCTCGCGGCCCGTCACGAGGAGGCCCTCCGCGATCGCCACGTCGACGTGGACGGCGTATAGCCGGGCCCTGGCCGCGATCGCGTCCCGCCCGCCGCGCCTTCCAGGGTGCGAGCCGACCGTGCGCACCACGAGCTTCTCGCAACTGCCACGGCGACCGCCGGGGTTTACTACTGCACTCGTAGGTGGCTCCGACTGCGCCAGCCATTGACGAGACCGCGAAACCGCTCTGACCAGCGCCTATTCGCAACTACCGATGTCACACGATGCCACGGCGACCGTCGGGCTCTGTCAAGTTCCGGGACTCGCTTGACACGTTGGCTCCGGGAGATGCTTTACACCGGTAGTGCTCTGGCCCGGGTTAGGCGGCGGGGCGCTTGCGGGGGCGGCCGTTGGGGGTGGCGAAGGCGCCGTGCTCCTTGGTCGGGTCGTGACGGATGGGATGGGAGCGCACCAAGTCGCCGTCGATGCGGAACTGCACCTGCTCGCCGACGATCGCGACTTGCACCTGGTGGCCCTTGAAACGGGAGCCCAGGGGGTAGCCGGCGCCGGCGAAGGACACCTGGCCCGAGGAGTCCACGATGCGGGTCACGGCCGGACCGGCCAGCGCTGACGGGCTGGGAGCGGGCCGGGTAATGGCCTGTGCGCGGCGCTGGCGCTGGCGGGTCGTCGTGGACTTGCCGGGGCGGTGGCGTTGCGCGTGGGTGGTCTGTAGGACTCCGTCGTGGAAGACGTTGACCAGCCCTGCGCGGATCACCACGGCGACGACCTCGCCGGCCAGCCAACGGCCCACCCGGTACTGCGACGCGTCCACGCTGATGGTGCCGTCGCCCGACACCCGCCGGGTGATCGCATCCGCCGGCAACGCAGGCAGCGCCTCGGGCGTGGCGTCGTCCTCGACCGGCGTGGCGGGGCGTGGGGTGGCGAGCCGGAAGCGTTCGATGGGTGGGCGGTCACCGACGGACTGGTGCGGGCGGCGGGTGTTGTAGTGCTCGACCCACAGGTCGATGAGCTCTTGGGCGGCCTCGAGATCGCCGAAGACGTGCAGGTCGAGCAGCTCGCGGCGCAGCGTCTTGTGGAAGCGCTCGACCTTGCCCGTCGTGGTGGGCGAGTACGGAGCGGTGAGCAGATGCTCCACGCCGTGCTCGTGACAGATCCGATCGAACCGCACCGGGCCGGGCGGAGACGCGAAGCGGCCGGTGAACACCTTGCCGTTGTCAGTCAGGATCTGCTGGGGCACCCCGTGACGCGCGAGCGCCAAGGTCAGCGCGTCGCACACCGGACCGGCGGTGGCGCGGGCGACGACCTTGGCCGACACGCAGAAGCGGGAGTGGTCGTCGATGCCGGTGACCACCGACGCCTCCGAGCCGTCGGCCAGGCGGACGTGGCCGGTGACGTCCATCTGCCACAGCTGCATCGCGCGGGGCCGCTCGAAACGGCGGTAGTCGGCCTTGCGACGACGCCGCGGCTCATGGGTGATCAGGCCGTGACGCAGCAGCGCCCGGTACACCGAGGACCGCCCGGGCAGCTCGGCGACGCCCTCGTCGCGTAGCGCGCTGAGGATGGTGCGTGGCCCCCACCCCGGATGCTCCGTGCGCAGCTGCACGATCCGCGCCTCCAGCACCGGCGCGATCTGATTGGGCGACGACAACGGCCGCTTGGAGCGCTCGGCGAGCCCGCCGATGCCGGCGTTGCCGTAACGGCGCAGCCACGCATGCACCGTCTGCCGCGTCACCCCATAGCGCCTGGCGACGTCGGTCACCGCCGCGCCGTCGCGCAGCACCTCCACCACCGCCCACACCAAACATCGCCGTAGCAGCCGACGACGCGATCGACGCTGCGGTGCAGGCGCGATGGCGGGCCTGGGACCAGGCAGTCTCCGACGCGCTGAGCGACGACGAACTGCACGCGGCGGTCGAGGCCTCGTGCGCGACCCTGCCGGCCTCCGGGCGCATCGTGCCCTCCGTGCGCGCGCAGCTGATCCGCTGGGCAGCAGCCGCGCTGGACGCCAACGACGGCAGCGACCTGCGGCGTGCCCTGCTGGACGCCCTGAGCGGCGACGCGAGACGCACCCCGGGCGACGCCGCCGCCACCCGGGCCGACGAGCTCGACGCATCACGGGACAACGCCACACCCGCGGAGGCACAGCTGCGATGGCCTCCCGCCACCGACCAGGCAGCGCCCCCGCTGCGGGACCGCCTCGCAGGGGTCCTCGCCCACAGCGCCGCCCGGGCTCCGGAATCACGCCCGACGGGATTCGTGCAGGTCGATCGGGGCGAGCTGTGACCGTCCAGCCCTACCAGACCCCGGAGTTCCAGAACTCCGCGGAGTTCACGGTGCAGCTGACGTTCGTGATCGCCGGCGGCAAGCGGCCGGCCACCGCCGCTCAGCGCGCTGCGCGCATCTTCGAGCGCATCGCCAACCACGCCGCTCGGCTCAGCGAGGTCGTCGAACTCACCGCCACCGCCGGGCACAGCTCGCAAGGCGAGATGTCGTGGCCGCAGCGCGTCCGCTTCGCCGCCGCCAACTGCGACGACAGCGCCGGCGCCCCGTCCAAGAAGTTCTCGCGCTACGTCGATCCCGACCGTCAGCACGCGAAGACCGCCCTGGTCGCGGCGAACGCCGTTGCGCGTGTTCCCGCCGGTGCAAGGCCTGACCCGGCGCGCGGTGGTGGACACCGAGCTGCAAGGGATCCCGATCGCGACCGACGACCGGCTGGTGCCGCTGATCGCCTCGGCCAACCGCGACGCCGACTTCTTCGACCGCCCCGACGAGTTCGTGTTCGACCGCTTCACCGACGACGCGGAGCGGCAGTTCACGAACGCCGGGAAGATCCTGCCGTTCGGCGCCGGCCGCCACCACTGCGCGGGCTCGCAGCTGGCGCGCATGGAGATGCTGCACGCGTTGACCGAGCTCGCGTCGCGCGTCGCTGCAGGCCGCTTTGCCGAGGGCGAGCCCGAGGACCAGGGCTTCCTGCTCCGCTCCCCCGGACGGGTCGCGGTGCTGCTGCAGGCGGCTTGACAGAGGCCCTCCAGCCGCGCGAGGTCCCGGTCGTGATTCGGGCCTTGCATGGTGCGCAGGTGCGGCGACCGGGTCGATTCAGCGGGTTGGTTGTCGAGGCGCGGATTCGCAGACGCGCGGCCGCTTGAGGCCGAGCAGACGGGCCAGCGAAACGTGATCGCGGCTCGGCAGGGGCCATGACACACCCGACCCGCTGGGATCCCGCATCCACGCTCTGCGAGCGGTCCAAGGGTTCGGGTCCCCTCACGCAAGCGGCTGTCTCGCGGCAGCACCCAGCGCTGACGCGGCCGTGCGCAGGTGCCCGTCTGCGGCGTCCAGTACGGAGCTCATGCCCAGGAAGCCGTGGATCAGGCCGCCGGCCAGCAGACGGGTGACCGGCACGCCCGCCGCGTCGAGCCGGTCGACCAGCGCCTCCTGCTGGTCGCGCAGCGGGTCGAACTCCGCAATGGTGACGTGCGCAGGCGGCAGGCCCCGGAGGTCGGCCCGCAGTGGGGAAGAGAGCGGCGACGCTGCGTCGGCGGGATCGGCGAGGTAGTGCCCGGCGAACCACTTCATCGTCCGCGTGGTGAGCAGGTAGCCGTCGCCGAGCTCAACGCAGGACGGCTGGTCGAACGTGAGGTCCACGACGGGGTAGGCGAGGAGCAGGTGGGCCGGCGGTGGCTCGCCCGCGTCGCGCACGGCGAGCGCCGTCGCGAGGGCCAGGTTCGCCCCGGCGCTGCCTCCGCCAACCGCTAGCCAGTCCGCGTCCAGGCCCAGCCCGGCGGCGTTGCCCCTGAGCCAGCGAAAGGCCGCCTGCCCGTCCTCGACCGCGGCGGGGAAGTGGTGCTCGGGCGCCAGCCGGTAGTCGACCGCCAGAACGGCGCAGCCGCTCCAGGCCGCCAGCTTGCGGCACGTACCCGCGATGCTCGCCCGGCTGCCTCCCACCCAACCACCGCCGTGGAAGTAGAGGATCCCCGGCCACAGGGCGCGCCGGTCCGGGGCCTCGGCGGGCACGTGGAGCGTCGCAGGGAGCGGGCCCGCCGCACCCGCGACCGCCAGTTCGACCACCGCGCCGATCGCGACCGGCTCTCCAGACATCTCCTGCAGCCCGCGCATGCGCTCGCGGGCCTCGGCCAAGGGGAGGTCGCAGAAGTCCGGGGCCCCGGCCTGCGCCTCCAGCAGCGCGGCGACCTGCGGGTCCAGTGGCACGCCCGACCGCCTCAGCCGGCGCTCTCGTGGCGGGCGACCCACGCGCGGGTGAGGTCGCGGAACCGCTCGGGCTCCTCAAAGCAGTGCGCGTGGCCCACGCCCGGCAGGACCTGCAGCTCGGCCCGCGGGATCCCCGTGACCAGCGCGTCGGCGAAGCGCCGCTCCGTCAGCACGTCCTGGTCGCCGACGGTCACCAGCGTCGGCGCCTGGATCCGACCCAGCCGGCCGGTCGCGTCGTGCTCGATCGCCGCGCGCAGGTGGCCCAGGTACCCGGCCGTCTCCTCCTCCGACCAGGCCGCCGTGTCGCTGCCGCTGATTAGCGCCCCGGTGAGGTCGGCCGGCGTGGCGGCGATGCCGCTCGCCCACGAGGTCGGCGCCCAAGCGAAGAGGCTGACGTAGTGCTGCAACGCGGCCGGGCCCAGCCGCCGCAGGATCGGCTCACGGAACTCGAAGATGGCCCGCAGGAACGCGTCCGTACGATGCCAGGTCGCGTGCAGCGCCAGGCTGCGGACCAGATCGGGGCGCTCCGCCGCCAGCACCATCGCGATGGTGCCGCCCATCGACACCCCGCAGACGTGGGCGGGCCTGAGCGCGAGCTGGTCGAGCAGCCCCGCGAGGTCGGCGGCGAACCCTTCGATCGAGAACGGAGGCGAGGGCCGCGCTCCCGTGGCTCGGTCGGTCGTGCCGCCGACGCCGCGCTGGTCGTAGATCAGGCAGGTGAACGACCGCTGCAGGTCCTCGACGTGCGGCAGCCAGGCGCGGTGGTCGACGCCCAGGCCCATGACCAGCGCGAGCAGCGGGCCCCCGCCGTGCAGCTCGTAGTAGACATCGAGGTCCCCAGCGGCGGCGGTCGGCACGGCGGTCGGAGAAGGTCGGGTCGGCTCAGGACCCGTACTCGCCCTCCAGCACAGCCGCCCACTCTTCGAACGAGCCCACCACGTCGATGCGGTCGCCCTGCCACTGGAAGGGGGCCGCGCAGGGGCTGTGGTTGCTCTCGCTCCAGTCGATCGGGCAGGAGAGCCCGCCGGTGTCGAACTCGCCCTGCAGCGCCTCGTGCAGGCTCGCTCGGGACAGCTCCCCCGACTCGGCGGCGCGCTCGATCGCCTGGATCGCGATGAAGATGTCCAGCCACCCGTGGCTGAAGTTGATCTCCCTGGTGGCGGCCTCGAAGTCGGTGCCCTCTGCGTACTCGCGGATGGTCGCGCAGAGATCGCACTCCGACGTCGACGGCAGGAAGGAGTGGATGCCGTTCACCGACTCCGCGGCCTCGGGCGGGCCCTGCTCGTAGATCGTCGTCCCCGCGATCCCGTGGATGCCGACGATTGGTACGTCCAAGCCGATCCCCTGCATCTCGGTGAACACTCCCAGGCCGTGCGCGGGGGCGCCTGCGAGCGCCAAGTAGTTGACGCCCTGGTTTTGGGCCAGCTGCTGGACCTGCACGGCGATGCCGGCGAAGTCCGTGCCTGCCGTGGCCATCAGCACCCGGTCGACGTAGGTCGCCCCGCGGTCTTCCAGGCGGCCCTGAACGTAGCCGTTCCACTCGTCACCCGAGGGCAGCTCCAACTGCACCACGGCCACCCGCAGGTCCTCGGGGCTGCCGACCTGCTGCAGCATGAACTCGACGGCGACGTCGGCCTGGTCGCTGTAGTGGGCAATGTTGTTGAAGACGTACGGGTTGCCCAGCTGCACGTCGATCGTCTGCGGGGGTCCGATCAGGGGGATCTGGTCCGCCTCGATGTTGGGCATCAGCGCCTCGGAGATGTGCGCACCGCCCACCTGCACCAGCGCCAGCACCTGGTCGTCGTTGAGCAGGCCCTGGTAATTCGTGACCGCCGTCTCCGCGGAGAACTGGTCGTCGCGGTCCACCAGAACGAGGTCGCGGCCCAACACTCCGCCCTGCGCGTTGTAGTACGCGACCGCCGCCCGTGAGCCCTCGAGGTTGAACGCCTGGGCGGAGGCCGTCGGACCCGTCGCGTCCCCCATCCAGCCGATGAGGACCTCGTCCGCGGTCACCCCCTCCTCGGGGCTGTCCGGAACACTCGCGACGGCACCCTCGGTAGCCGGCTCGGTTCGCGAAGCAGCCGTGGTCTCCGTGGCCATCTCGCCGGCGGCATCGCCGGTCTCAACCGCTTCCGGGCTCTCGGCCGCCGGGGTGGCGTCGGCTTGCGGGGCCTCGTCCGTGGCGTCCGTCGTTGTCCCGCTGTCGCACGCTGCAGCCAGGAGCAGCACCATCCCGAGAGCCGCGAGCACCCGAACGCGGACGCTGATCATCATGCGCCTCCTGGACGTACGCGGGGTGAGACTGCAGGCGACCCATCCATAGCCCCCGGGCACGGTCGCCAAACAGGACGACTCGTCCCCTAACGCGCCCGGCTTGAGGTGCCCTGCTCTCCAACACGCCGCACAATTGCTCAGGACGAATCCTCGGGCTTCGGCTCGAGCTCGATGAAGGCGAGGCCGGAGCGCCTGACAGGGTTCTCAGCTCGCGCAGGGTCGGGTTCGTTCGACACAGACGCAAGCCCAGGCAGCGCTGGCTCCGTCCTCGCCTCAACTGCCGGCGGCGCACTTCTAGCCGACGTCGGCGCATGAGCGGCCCGCCCGAGCGCAGCGACGCCTCGACACGCAAGGTTCGACGCGTGGGTCACCCCGGCCGAGTGACGGCGGCCATGAAAACCTCCCCATAGGCGGCCACGAACTCCCCCGCTGACGGCCACGAAAGTTCCCCGGCCGCGGCCATGGGATCTCCCCGGAGTGTTGTTCGTGACGCGCCGGCTGTGCCGGCGGTCGGTCCCTCCCCGGTCCACTCGGCGTGCTCATACACCGAGGCCCGAGGAGGGACCGCGTGAAGCATGCCCAGGAGACCATGGAGATTCTCGAAGCGTTCGACTTGACCCGTTCCTACCGCGACGCCGCCGAGCTGGCGGGCTGTGATCACCACACCGTGGCGTCGTATGTGGCTGCCCGCGACGAGGGCCGCCTGACCGCGGCGCCGGCGCGCCGCGAGCGGCTCATCGACGCGTTCGCGGCCAAGCTCGAGGAGTGGATGGAGGCCAGCCACGGCAAGCTGCGCGCCGACGTCGCCCACGACAAGTTGACCGCGATGGGCTACAGCGGGTCGGAGCGCACGACCCGCCGCGCGGTCGCGGCGGCGCGGGTGGCGTGGCGGGCCGGGCACCGCCGTATCCACCGGCCGTGGGTGCCCGAACCGGGCCTGTGGTTTCAGTGGGACTACGGGACCGGCGCGCTGGTCGACGGGGTCGCGACCTGGCTGTACTGCGCGTGGCTGGCGTGGTCGCGCTTCCGGGTGGTGATCCCCATCCGCGACAAGACCTTGCCGACGGTCGTGGCGTGCATCGACGCGACCCTGCGGCGGCTGGGGGGCTGCCCCACCTACGGGTTGACCGACAACGAGAAGACGGTGACGGTCGACCACGTCGCCCGCGTCGCGATCCGCAACCCCGCGATGGTCGCCGCGGCCGGCCACTACGGGCTGACGGTGGTGACCTGCGCACCCGCGGATGCGCCGACCAAGGGCGGGTCGGAGGCGACGGTGCGGATCGCCAAGGCCGACCTGGTCCCCACCGACGCCAACCTGCTGGGCGCCTATGCGTCGTGGCAGGCCTAAGAGGAAACTCCTGGCCCGCGAGCCGCAGCCGGTGGAGGTGCTGGCCGACGCGGCGTACGAGTCGGGCCCACCCGGGCAGCGCTGCAGGCCGCCGGGCACTCCACCACCATCAAGGCGATCGCGCTGCACAGCGCGGTGCCTGGCGGGTTTGACCGCGACGACTTCGCCATCGACCACGCCGCGGCCACCGCCACCTGCCCCGCCGGCCACACCGTCACCATCACCACCAAGGGCAGGGCCACCTTCAAGGCGATGTGTCGCGGCTGCCCGCTGCGGCAGCGCTGTACGCGTTCCAATGACAGACCAGAGCCTCCACCGAACCCGTGCGATTCATTGATGCCGGGCAGAGCCAGCAGCCGCTGGAATGTCGTGGTGACGCGCACGGTCAAGGACCCTTTCGATCCGGAGGCCTAAGACCCTCGGATCCTCGTCCAGTCGTGCGCGCCACCCGTCAGGCGCCACCAGGACGCGGCCCTACTGCTCACGTATTGGAATTGCGCGTGGTGCGGGTCAGATGCGGGTGGCGACGTCGTTGATGTTGGCGACGAGGCGGTGGCGTAGTAAGGCGTCGCCGTCGTGGTCCAGGTCGCCGGTGATGTTGTTGCCGCACTGGGTGGCGACGGCCACGAGATAGGCGTCGCCGGTGTGGTCGTAGGTGACTTCGCTGGGGTCGTCGGCACTGTGGACGATCAACATGGGTGACTCGGTCGCCACCGTGCCTGTACGGTTCTCGCGCAGCAGCGTCGCCCACGGATCGGTTGTCCCTCCTTCGGGCGCAGGAGGTCTTGCCACGGGGTGTCGCCGATTGCTTCGCGCATGGCGAAACAGCCGCGGTTGACCCCGTCGAGGACGGCGGGCGCGGCGTCTATCAGCACGAGGGGCGGATCGGCCTCGGGGTACGCCTCGGCGAAGCCGGCCACCATCAGGGAATACGGGTCGGGGAGGGTCTCGCCGACGGCGGCGGCGCCGGCGAAGATCACGCCTGTGTCGGTCGGCGGCGCGCCCGCGACGGTGCCGACCAGGTCAAGGTCAGGCGCCCATTCGGCGGCGATGTCGTGGGCGGTACCAGCAGCGCGGCCGCCCTGCGAGTAGCGATGCGCCTCGTGGTGCTCCGCGCGGCCAGGGCGATCGACCTCTACGGCGCCGCAGCGGCGGCGCCCTGGGTGAGCGCGACCAAGGCCATGGTTCCCGAGCAGCTGTGCAGCATCATTGACGCTGCGATCCAAATGCACGGCGCGACCGGACTATCGCAGCGAACACCGCTCGCCTAGATGTACATGACACAACGAGCGCTTCTTGTCGCCGGCGCCGGGACGAAGTCCACTGGATGGTCGTCGGTCGAGCGGAGCTCGACCGACAGTGACGGGTACGCCGACATGAAGATCAACATCCTGACCATCGGCACACGCGGCGACGTGCAGCCGTACCTCGGTCTCGGCGTCGGCCTGGCGGCCCGCGGGCACGACGTCGTGGTCCAGACGCTGGCGGAGTTCAAGGACGCCGTCGAGGACGCCGGGCTCGAGCATCGGCCCCTCCGCGGGGACTTCATCGCCGCGGCACGGGCGCGGGGCGTTGAGGCCCTCCCCTCGCTCAAGATGCTGCGCGAGTACCGTCGCATGGCCGTCGAGACCCTCGACGACGAGTGGGCTGCCGCCAAGGACGCCGACCTTCTGGTGTTCAACCCGGCTGCGTGGGGAGGACCGCACCTCGCGGAGAAGCTCGACATCCCCGCGTTCGCCGCGTTCCCTACACCGATGTACACGCCGACGCGGACGTTCCCGAGTCCGTTCATCCCACTTGGGT
Source organism: Euzebyaceae bacterium (assembly GCA_963829805.1). Classification (GTDB taxonomy): domain Bacteria; phylum Actinomycetota; class Nitriliruptoria; order Euzebyales; family Egibacteraceae; genus CAWHJR01. The sequence continues at coordinate 2,037,524 of CAWHJR010000002.1, read as the reverse complement.
CGCTGGGGCCGTTCAACAAGGTGTCGCACTCGTTGGTGATCAAGTCCGGTCCAGCGGTCTTCCGCAAGCCGATCAGCCACTGGCGGCGGAACGTCCTCGACCTGCCGAAGCGCGGGGGACGGACCTTCCCGATGCTGTACGCCTTCAGCGAGCACGTCGTCCCGCGGCCCCCTGACTGGCCCGAGGACGTCGTTGTCACCGGCTACTGGTTTCGCGACAGCGATCAGAGCTGGCGCCCGCCGCCCTCGCTCGCGGAGTTCATCGACGGCGGCGCCCCGCCCGTGTACATCGGTTTCGGGAGCATGTTCACGCGCCGTGCCGAGGAGATCACCAAGATCGTGCTCGAGGCTGTCGGTAGTACCGGGCGGCGAGCGGTGATCTCGACAGGCTGGGGTGGGCTGCGGCCGGAGAACCCGACCGACGATGTCTTCGTCGTCGACACAGTGCCGCACGACTGGCTGTTCCCCCGGATGGCGGCGGTCGTGCACCATGGGGGCGCGGGCACCACAGCCGCCGGCCTGCGCGCCGGCAAGCCGAGCGTGATCTGCCCCTTCATCACCGACCAGTTCTTCTGGGGTCGCCGTGTCCACGACCTCGGTGCCGGGCCGGAGCCCGTGCCGCACAAGAAGCTCTCAGCGGAGCGCCTCGCGGCCGCCATCGACTGTGCCGTGAACGACGAGGCGCTCGCGGAGGCGTCGCGAGAACTCGGCGATCGCATCGCGCGCGAGGACGGCGTCGCCGTGGCCGCCGACTACATCCTGGACCGAGGCTGACCCTGGCTGCGCGGCGCGCGGATCGGGGCATCGGCGTCGAACCGCCGTCGTTGCCACTCGGCCGTCGCTCGACGACGCGGCCGCCCTGACTGCCGGTGCCGACGCGTGGCTGCCCGGGCCGTTGCACCGCGAGGACATCGGTTCGGTGAAGTTCACCGATGGCCCCGTCGGCGCCCGCGGTGACCTCACGACCGGAGCGACGAGCGTCTGCTTCCCGTGCGGTATTGGGATAGCGGGCGGTGCGGGTCAGATGCGGGTGGCGACGTCGTTGATGTAGGCGACGAGGCGGTGGCGTAGGAAGGCGTCGCCGTCGTGGTCGAGGTCGCCGGTGATGTTGTTGCCGCGCTGGGTGGCGACGGCCACGAGATGGGCGTCGCCGGCGTGGTCATAGGTGACTTCGCTGCCGTCGTCGGTGATCTCGGTGACGACGACGCGGTAGCGGGTGCCGGGTCGTGGAACGGGGCGTGGGCTCACGCCGCGACGCTCCCGCCGATGTCGATATCGACGGTCGTGGCGTCGGCGCTGTCGCGGTCTGGGCCTGCTGCGGTCCGTCGGGATGGTGCCGGTGCGTTGGATCTCGGCGAGCACCGCGATGGCGTCGAGGCCTTGCTGTTGGCAGGTGCGCCGCGCCTGCGGGCCGGTTCAGTCCTCGCCGTAGTCCACGGCAGTCTGCGCCGCGGCCGCGATGCCCGGCCCGCCGGAGAAGAGCACGCCGACGCGCAGCGCCTCGCGGATCTCGGCGCCGGTGGCGCCTTCTTTGCGCGCGATGCTGGCGTACATGCCCATGGCGTCGCCTTGCTTGGTCGCGGTGAGGATGGCGATGGCCATGAGCAGCTTGTCCTTGCGCGGCACTACGCCGCCGTCGAGAATCGCGGACCGGTAGGCCCGGTACGCCCGGAAGAGCTCGGGGTCGATGTCGGTGTAGCGCGAGACGGCGTCGGGGAGGGGGTTGCCGATCTCCTCGACGATCTCGTACTCCAAACCATCTGCGATGTCGGGCATGTGCGGGGCTCCTTACTCGGTGCCGGTCTTTCAGGGTGTCCATGGTTAGCCGCCGCTCGCTGAACCGCCATGCGCCGTCCACGCGGCGCAGGACGTCGCGGTAGACGCCGCTGCCGAGCAGTTCGAGCTCGCCGGAGTGGCGGGCCACCATGGCGATCAGCATCGTGGTCGCCGTGGCTGTGTCGCCGTCGATCTCGACCACCGTGTTGGTCCCGACGTGGCGGCGCGTCCCTTGGAGGCTCACCTCGGCGTGTCGCCCGCGGAACGCCTTCTCGATGGCGTCCCGGCCTTGCAGTGGCACTTCGAAGAAGCCCGGTGGTGGCTGGATGTCGATGACCGCGTCTTCGGTGAACAGTTGCACGAACTCGTCCAACTGGCCCTCGTCGTACAGCAGGGCGTAGTTGGCGATGGTGTCGCGGATGCGGACGTGGTCCAACGCCAGCTTTGCCTCGTCGTCCATTGGTTGCTCCCTTCTGTGCTACCCGGTCGACGGGTGCCGCTCCCACACGGACAGGCCGCCGTCGACGACGATGGTCTGTCCGGTGACGTACCGTGCGCGGGGCGACGCCAGGAAGGCCACAACGTCGGCGATCTCGTCGGGGTGGGCGATGTGGCCCAGCGGTATCGATGCCTCGATGGCCGCCATCCGGTCTGCGCCGAACGCGTCGAACCGGTGCGAGTAGGTCATGCCTGGGCTGACGCCGACGACTCGTACTCCCTGCTCGGCGGTCGACGCCGCCAGCACGCGCACGAAGTTCTCCAGGGCGGCGTTCGCACCGCCGCTGGGGTTGGACGCGAAGACCTTGGTGGCCGCGATGCCGGTCAGCGCGACGATCACGCCCTCCCTGCGGCTGACCATGTGCGCCGCGACTCGACGGCACAGGTCGGCGGTCCCGAGGTACTTGATCAAGAGCTCGCGCTCCCACACGGACCGCTCGATGTCCCACAGCGACCCGAACTGATTGCCGGCCGCGGCACAAACCAGCACGTCGAGGGCGCCGAGCGCCTCGAGGGCACGCTCGGTGGCCGCGACGACCGACGTCTCGTCGGTGAGGTCCAGCGTGATCGCGGCCGTGCACGAGGGGCCCACCCGGGCCCGCACCTGCTCCGCTTCGTCCAGCGAGCGGCCGGTGATCGCGAGCTCGACGCCCTCCTCCGCCAGCCGTCGCGCCGTCGCGCCGCCGATCGCGCCGGTCCCGCCGACGACCAGCGCGCGCCGACCGGCGAGTTGCAGGTCCATCACGTCCCGCCCGGGAGTGCACCGATCCGCTGAAGTAGCCGCAGCGCGTTGTCGCCGAGCACGTCGCCGAGGACGCGGGGTTCATAGCCGAGAGCGCGGGTGTCGGCGAGCGCCTGCACGATGTCGGCGAAGGGGTACGCGGACGCGTACAGCGCCTTGTGGCCCACCATAGTGTTCGCGGCGTCGACCAGGACGTCAGCGCCGGGCGCCCGGTGGTAGAAGGAGTTCTCGAAGTAGACGTTCTCACGCCGCCAGGCGACTGCGACCATCTCGAGGGGAAATGGCCAGCCGGCGTGTGACCCGACGATCACGAGCGCGGGGAACTCGCGCGCGACGACGTCGAGCGCGAGCGGCCTGCCGCACGACAGCGGGGCGTCGATGCCCGGCATGCCGCCTAGGGTGACGACCACCGCGATCCCAAGATCCTGGGCCAGGGCGTACACGGGCCGCAGCCGATCGTCGTCCGCGGCGGCGCCGATTTGGAAGGGGTCGACGCAGACACCGCGCAGGCCGAGTTCCTCGACGACGCGACCGATCTCACGCGCGGCCGCGGTTGGGTCGCTGAGGTCGATCCCGCCGAAGCCGACGATGCGCGAGGGATGCTGGCGCACGGCGTCGGCAACGGAGTCGTTGGTGAGGGCCCAGGCGCCCGAGGCCGCGCGACTGCGGGCGGCGAAGACCGCGATGTCGATGCCTGTCCGGTCCAGTCGCTCGACGAACCCGTCGACGCTCTCCACCTCGGCGCGGTAGGTCCCGAAGCTGCCTCTCGTCTGCTGGGCGATCGCGTCGAGCCGCGGGTACAGGTACTGCGCGTACTCCGGGACGTTGGGGCGCGCACGGAAGTCGACGACGGTCATATGCTCAGCCTGCCGCTCAGGCCTCGACGCGCTGCCGCCAGCGCGTGAAGCGCCGCTCCATCGCGAGGAGCAGGTAGTTCACGATCACGCCCACCAGCGCGAGAATGGCGATGGCCGCGTACATCTCCGGGATCCGGAAGTTGAACTGCCGGTTGATGATGAGGAAGCCCAGACCGGAATTTGCGCCGATCATCTCCGCCGCGACGAGCACCAGGAGGGCGTAGGATCCTCCCAGTCGCAGCCCGGTCGAGATCATGGGGACCGCCGAAGGAAGCACGACGCGGCTGAAGACCTGCAGTTGCGACGCGCCCAGAGACCGCGCCGCCTTGACGAGGACGGGGTCGACCTGACGTGTTCCGCTGATGGTGTTGAGCAGCACCGGCCATAGCGAGGCCCACACGACGATGGCGACCTGTGCGCGCATGCCCAGCCCGAGCAGCAGGATGAACACCGGGAACAGCGCCAGCGGCGGCAGCTGGCGGAAGACCTCGATCAACGGTCCGAGCAGGCGGTCGAAGAAGCCGAACCAGCCGATGAGTAGTCCCAGCGAGAGGCCGACCGCGCACGCGATCGCGAAGCCGATGAGCGCGCGTCGCAGGCTGTTGAACAGGTGCTCCCAGATCTCCCCGCTTGTGAAGTAGGCCGCCACCGCGCCTGCGACTCGGGTGGGGGGCGGGACCAGGACGGTGTTGAGCACCCCGGTGCGCGAGAGGACCTCCCACACCGCGAGGAAAGCCAGGATCGGCAGGGCCCACTTCACGACCTTGAGGAGCCGGGTGGTCGCGCTGCTTTGCGCCACGCGTTCGCGGCCCGCGGTCCGGGCCGTGGGCGTGGGCGTGGGGCGCTCCTCGATTGCGCTGGTCACGGCTTCACCTCGCTCGCGTCGTCGTCAGCGGCGCCGCGCCGCATCTCCCGAGCCAGCACCTCCCACACCGCGGCGTGGATCTCTGCGTACCGCGCGTCGGCGCGCATGGACTCGCGGCCTGCGCTGCGGTCGAGCTCGACAGTCCACTCCGCCACGAAGCGCCCGGGGAGCCGGCCCATCCCGACGATCCGGTCCGACAAGTAGATCGCCTCGTCCACACTGTGGGTGACGAAGATGATGGTGGTCTGGGTTTCGCCGCGGATCCGAGCAGGTGATCCTGCAGGACGTCGCGCGTGATCGCATCGAGCGCGCCGAACGGCTCGTCCATGAGCAGCACGGAGGGTTTGCAGGCGAGCGCGCGCGCGAGGCCTACGCGTTGGCGCATGCCGCCCGACAGCTGCCAGGTGAAGTGGTCCTCGACGCGCTCGAGGCCGACAAGGCGCAAATAGTCGCGGGCCTGCTCGCGCCGCTCGCGCTTCCCGACGCCCTGCATTTGCAGGCTGAACGAGACGTTGTCGCTCACTGTGCGCCAGGGGAACAGCGCGTAGTTCTGGAAGACAACTGCGCGGTCCGGGCCGGGCCCGGCGATCGGCCTGCCCTCCACGAGAACATCGCCGGATGTCGCCTTCTGCAGTCCGGCGAGGATCTCGAGCAGCGTGGACTTCCCGCACCCGCTCGGCCCGATGAGCGAGACGAGTTCGCCGTCTTCTACCGACAGTCTCACGCCTTCCAGAGCTGTGAAGGGTTCACCGGTCTCGGTCGGGAAGACCTTGCCGATGTTGCGGGCCTCGATCTTCGCGGACTGCGCCGGGGTGTGCTCATCTGCCATGGCTGCCGTGGTGTGGCGGAGAGCCGGCGCGGGTCGGGCTACTGGCGTCAGCTGCACGCCGGGTTGAGGTCGTTGGTGAAGTGGTTGGCAAGATCAGGGATCGGGCCCTGGAGGTACCCGAGGTCGACCAGGATGTCCTGGTAGGGCTCCAGGTGCGACAGGTCCATGCACATGCCCTCGGGGTAGGCGGGCACGATCAGCCCTCGATCGGCGTGGCCGTGACCTCCGCGATGATCTCGCTGGCCTCGTCGGGGTTCTCCTGGATGAACGCGACCGCGTCCTGCATCGCGGCGATGTACGCGCTCACCTGGTCCGGGTTGCTTCGATGAACTCGCGCGTGAACCCGTAGGCGGTCACGAACTCGTCCACCGGGAGCACCTCCCTGTCGCGGAACAGCAGTTGCACCTCGTCGGCGTGGTTGGCGTCCAGCGTCGCGTACACGGTGCTGAAGGCCGCGGCGATGTCGATCTGGCCGTTGATCAGCGCTCCCGGGATCTCCGCAGGGGGCACGGCGAGGCGCTCGACGGCGCTGGGCTCGATCCCGGCCTCCTGGAGCCACAGGTCCATCGGCACGTCGCCGTAGGACCCGACGGCGGCGATGCCCATCCGCAGGCCTTCGACGTCCTGCGGCCCTTCGATGCCGGCGTCGGCCCGCGCGTAGTACCTGTAGACGTCGAAGTCGCCGCCGCTGAGCTGGCCGGACATGATGCCCACGAGGTCCGCGCCGGCCTCGATGCTCTTGAACCAGGAGTCGAACGCGACGCTCTGGAACGTCTCGACCTGGCCGGCGATGGCCGCCTGCACGCCGGGCACGCCCAGGCTAGTCGCCTGGAGGATCTCGAAGTCGAGGTTGTACGCGGTGTCGAAACCTTGGTCAACCGCGATGTACTCCGGCCCGTAGTAGGGCACGTTCGCGATGCGCATCACCGTCAGCTCGGGCAGCCGCAGATCCTCCGCCGCGACGTCCGACGTCGGAGCGTCCGTCATGGCGTCCGCCGTGGGGGTCGGCGCGGCGGCCGTCCCTGTTGCGACCGGGGTCGCAGCCGACGTCTCGACGGCCGACTCAGCGGCGGTGGCAGCGGCGGTGGCAACGGCGGCGGGCTCGCTGGTCGCGGACCCGGCCCCGCCGTCACCGTCGCCGCAAGCCGCGAGCGCTACAGCCGCCAGCAGCGCGAAGCCGAGGCGATATGTGCGAACCATTGCTCACTCCTCGCTCAGTCCCTGTGGCATATGGTATGCCAACGTACATGACACGCCAGGCGCAGTCAATGCGCGCCTGGCCTCACCGCATCGCCTGGACGGCGGCTCGCCGGGTCGCGGGCGGCCGTTGAGGTCCACAGCGAATGCGCGAGCGCGTTCGGGTCCTTCACGCGCTTGGCGTAAACGGCCTGCCCGCGTGCCACGTGGGTGGCGGAGAACTCGGCCGCCTTGTCGCCGTCGCCGGCTCGGATGGCGTCGAAGATGCGGGCGTGCTCCTTCCACGCCTGCACCCCCCGCTCGCGGGACGACATGGAATCCAGCCAGGCGAGCTTGTGGCGGAACATCGGCACGAGCGCCATGAGGTGCGGGTTCCCGCTGCTGAGGACGACCGTCTCGTGGAAGGCCCAGTTGAGCTCGTGCGCGCGAGTCCAGTCAGCGCGGACCGCGGCCTCGTGCCCCGACGCGACGATGTCGGTGAAGGCCTCGAGGTTCTGGTCCGTGCGGCGCTCGGCGGCGCGCCGCGCAGCGAGCGGCTCCAGGGCGATGCGCACGTCGTGCAGCTCCATGACGTAGCCGACCGTGGGGGAGACGACGACCGCGCCGCGCCGGGGCGAGATCTCGACGAAGCCGTCCTCGTGGAGGCGCCGCAGCGCGTCGCGCACCGGGATGCGCGACACCCCGAGGTCGGCGGCGAGCGTGCGCTCGACCAACCGCGACCCGGGCGCGAGGCGCCCCGCCATGATCCACGTGCGGATCGTCTCGTAGGTGACGTCGGACAGCGAGGGGTGGGTGGCGCTCAGGTGCAACGCCGCCGCAGTGGCACTGCCGCGGGCCCCGAGGTCAGTCGAGGACATCGGGCTCCTGTCTCAACAGCAGGCGCACCGCGCCGTTCCAGAAGCACTCTACGGTCTCGGGCGCGAAGAACGCCTCCTGCATCACTCCGGCGATTTCCGGCTCGATGGGCACGGGGTCACGACCGGTCAGCAGCGTGTGGTACGCGATCTTGCAGACGCGCTCGAAGCTCACCGCCCGGTAGGTCGCCTCTTCTACCGACTGGCCCGTGACCAGCGCGCCGTGGTTGACCAGCAGCGCCGCCCGGGCGTCCCCGACCGCGACGGCGAGCTGCTTGCCGGCCTCCGCGTTGTCGATGCCGCCGGTGAACTCGTTGTACATCGCGATGTCCTCGGCGAACATCGCGCCCGTCTGCTCGGTGAGGACCGGCGCGATCCCCAGGCCCGCCAGCACCGTCGCGAAGAACGGGTGGTTGTGGACGATGACGCGGGCGTCGCCGCGCTGGGCGTGCAGCTCGGTGTGGATGAAGATCGCGGGCGTCACGTCGTGCTCGCCGTCGATCATCCGCCCGTCGGGGCTGACGACGCACAGGTCGGAGGCGCGAACCTCCTGCCACCATTTGCCCCACGGGTTGACGAGCATGTTGCCGGCATCGTCGATGACGTAGGTGATGTGGCCGGCGAGGTTCTGCGTCCAGCCTTCCCGCGCCAGGATCCGGAACGCGCACGCCAGCTTCTGGCGCTCGGTGAGATCTCGGCCGATCGGCGGCGACACCAGCCGACGGGGTGTCTCCGTCTGCTCCATGCTTCCTCTCCCCTGTCATCCGTTGAGGTCCGGGATATGGTATGCCAAACTGTGCGACTTGCGATCGACTCGGGAGGGGATGACCACGATGAGCTCGCTCGACTCGGCGATGGCCGAGGTGGCGAGGGCGACTGACCGCGCCGAGGGCAACGGGCAGCACCGCCGCGTCACGTTCCTCCCCGAGCCCGAGCCCCGCGCCAGCGCCGGTACACCTTCGATCTCGGTCGACGACCACATCGTCGAGCCGCCCGACATGTTCGAGGGCCGCATGCCGGCGCGCTTCGCCGACCGGGCGCCCCGCAGTCGTCGAGCAGACGGACGGCAGCGCAGATCTGGGATCTCGACGGCAAGCCTCCCCAACGTCGGGCTTCAACGCCGTCGTCGGCCGCCCCGTGACCGAGTACAGCGTGGAGCCCACCCGCTTCGACGAGATGCGCCGGGGCGCCTGGGACATCCACGCCCGCATCGCCGACATGGACATCGACGGCGTCTACGCCTCGCTCAACTTCCCGTCGCTGCTGCCGGGCTTCGCCGGCCAGCGGCTTCACCGATGACCAAGGACCCGGAGCTCGGCGCTGCGCCGTCGTGCGGGCCTACAACGACTGGCACCTCGAGGCGTGGGCCGGCGCCTACCCCGACCGCATCATCCCGCTGCAGCTGCCGTGGCTGCCGCGACCCCGAGGTCGGCGGCCGAGGAGATCCGCGCGCAACGCCGAGCGGGGCTTCAAGGCCGTCTCGTTCTCCGAGAGCCCCGACAAGCTGGGCCTGCCCTCGCTCCACACGGGGCTACTGGGACCCGTTCATCGCGGCCTGCGAGGAGACCGAGACGGTGGTCTGCCTGCACGTCGGCTCGTCGTCGAGCACGCCGATGACCTCGACCGACGCGCCGCCCGACGCCATCGCCGTCGCTGTTCTTCGGCTTACGCCATGTTCTCCGCGGTCGACTGGCTGTACTCGATGATCCCGGTGCGCTTCCCCGACATCAAGATCGTGCTGTCCGAGGGCGGGATCGGCTGGGTGCCGGCGTTCATCGACCGCCTCGACCACATGCTCAAGTACCACGGGCTACACGGCACCTGGAAGGGCATCGAGCTCAGCCCGGCCGAGGTGCTGCGGCGCAACTTCTGGTTCTGCGCGCTCGACGACCCGTCCGCTTCGCAGCTGCGCGACCGCATCGGCGTCGACCACATCCTGATGGAGGCCGACTACCCGCACGCGGACTCCACCTGGCCCGACACCCAGGATCGTCGAGGCGCAGCTGGCCGGCCTGCCCGACGAGGACATCCGCAAGTCACCTACGAGAACGCCGCCGCGCTCTTCCGCCACCCGGTGCCCGTGGAGCGGCTGCGCGACACCTGGCTCGACGCATGAGCGAGGATCCGCAGGTCGAACGGGAGCGGGAGCAGCGCGCCGAGGCCGGCCGTTTGTTGGACGCTGCCGCCGAGATGTTCCAGTACGACGTCCGCAACGCCGACTGGGTCCGCGCGCTTGTGGCGGACCTGTGCGCGTGGGGTGAGCTCGACGCCGGCACCCCGGGCCACCGCACGTGGTCGCGCCGGCCCAGGGCCTACGAGTCAGACCTGTCGTTCATCGCGGTCGCCGCCGCCCGCGAGGCGTTCGACCGCCGCGACTGGGACCTGCTCGCACGCGTCGTGATGATGAGCACGCAGTGCGCTGCACGGTTCCGCGAGTGGCTCGACGCGAGTGGGCTGCTCGACGAGGCAGACGCCCAGCCGCCGCTCGACCTGCACGTCTCGCGCCCGACCGCCCAACACGCTTGACCCAAGAGCGTAGGAAGGGGAACAGATGGATCCGCAGACGCCGTCAGAAGCCGCCCTCGCCTACGTCAACGCCTACAACGCGCACGACCGCGAGTGGCTGCGCTCGCTGTACCACGACGACTTCCGCGTCGCCAACCCGTTGTGGGAAGGGACCAAGAACGTCGACGAGACCGTCGAGACCCTCACGGGTGTGTGGGCCACGCTGCCCGGCGCCCGCTTCGAGACCACCAACGTCGCGGTGGCAGGCGAGACCGCGCTGCTGGAGTTCCTCTTCGCGTGGGACGATCCGCGCGGTGGCACGACCACGACCCGCCGCACGCCGGTCGCGGACGTCTTCACGGTGAGGGAAGGCAAGCTGTTTCGGCTGCGCGCCTACATGGACGCCACGGAGTTCCACGGGTGGCTCGACGCCATGCGAGCTGAGCAGGCTTCGGGCTAGGACAAGGGCTAAGCCCAGTCGGGCGCGATCTCCAGCGAGTTCGGACTGCCAAGCCGCTCGCCCAGCGGGCCGGCTGCGTCGGCGACGATTCTCGCGTGCTTGATCGCGTCGAGCGCCGTGTTCATCACGATGTCCATTTCGACCTTCGCCAGTTGCGCGCCCGTGCAGAAGTGGCGGCCGCCACCGAAGGCCATGTGGGTCGCCGTCGGGCTGAACTGGCGCGGCGCATCACCGACGAAGCGCGTGAGGACGAACGCGTCGGGGTCGGGGAACTGCGTGTCGTCGTGGTTGGCGGAGTAGATCGAGGCGTAGAGGCGCTCGCCGGGCGCGATCGAGGTTCCCGCGATGTCGTATGGGGTGGCCGCGATGCGGGTCAGCCCTTGCACCGGTGGGCTGTGGCGCAACGCCTCGGCGGACGCGGGGAGCACGAGTTCGCGGTCGTCGCGCACCGCGGCCCACAGCTCCGGGTTGCCGAGGAGCTGGCGCTGCAGGTTGGTCAGCGAGCGGGCGGTCGTCTCGACACCGCCGACGAGGATGAGCGCTGTGAACGACTTGATCTCGTCGTCGTTGAGCCTGGCACCGTCGAACTCCGCCTGCGCGAGCGTGCTGAGCAAGTCGTCGCCCGGGTTTCGGCGCCGCTCTTCGAGCAGCGGCGCGAGGAAGTCGTAGAGCTCCTGGAGGGCGTTCATGCCGGCCGCCCGGATTTCGGGGTCGTCGGTGATGTTGCTGGAGCCCGCGGTTGCGATGAGCTGGTACCACCGCCGGAACTGCGTCGCGGCCGGCACGTCGACCATCTCGGTGATCACCAGCAGGGGCAGCGGCTCGTTCAGCTCGAGCGCGATGTCGATGCGGTCGCGACCCCGCATTGCGGCCATCAGCTGCTGGGCCTGCTCGGTCGCTCGCGGCCGCACGTGGCCCTCCAGCGAGCTGCGGCTCTTGAGAGGCCCGCCGACGAGCCCGAGCCGCTGGCGGTGGCGCTCTCCCTCCAGATCGAGCAGCGTGTCGCGGAAGGTGGGCGACCCGGGGCCCGACGTCACGTGCTTGAAGCGCGTTTCGTCCGACAGGACGTCCTGGACGTCGCCGAACCGCGCAACCAGCCAGGCGTTCGTGGGCGGGCCGATGAATGCGGTCCCCACGTCGCGCACCATCTTCCAGAAGTCGTTGGGCGGCAGGCTGCCCGTCACGTAGGACTCCCAGCGCGTCGTGACCGTCTCTGCGGCCGTCGGGCTCATCGCGGTGCCTCCGTGTCGATGTCCGCTCTGGTCTACCAAATCGTCGGACCGCGAACGGTCACAGGGCGGCGGCGAGCGTCCAGGCGACGATCGCGAGCGCCACGGTTGCTGTGGCGGCCGTGACGAACGGCGCAGCCCCTACCGTGCGCAGACCCGACCACCTCGTGCCGAGCGCCACCGCGGCGATCGCCACGGTGACGAGCACGGTCGCCAGGTCGCCGAGGATGTCGGCGACGTCGGCGCTGAGGGCGCCGGTTGAACGGAGCGCGGCCAGCGCCAGGAACCCAAGTACGAAAAGCGGCATGGCCTCGCGGGCAGCCCCACGCGGTGTCGCGGCCGTGGGCTCGCCGTGCCTGCGCGCCCACCAGGCGACGCCTAGCAGCACGGGCGCCATGAGCGCGTTGCGCACCAGCTTGACGACGGTCGCGACCTCCAGCGCGGCAGCTGAGTAGGCAGCGCTGGTCGCGAGCACCTGGCTGGTGTCGTTCACCGCGAGTCCGGCCCAGTACCCGAATGTGGTGTCGCCCATCGCGAGCGCGTGCCCCACCGCCGGGAACACCAGCAGCGCGACGGTTCCGAGCACCGTGATCGTGCCGACGGCGAAGCTGATGTCGCGCTCGTCCGCTTCGATTATGGGCGAGGTCGCGACGATTGCGGAGTTGCCGCACACGGCGGTGCCGACCGCCAGGAGCACCGCCAGCCTGGGTGGGACGTGTAGCAGCCTTGCCCCGAGCCCGACCGCGACGAACGCGACGGCCATGCAGGCGACGATCATGCCGACGCTGCGCAGGCCGACCGCGGCGACGTCGCCGAGCGAGAGCTTCGCGCCCAGCAGCACGACGCCGGCCCGGAGCAGGCGCCGCGTCGCGAAGGCGAGTCCCGGTCGCACGCGCGCGGGCAGCACGATCAGGTTGCCCACCACCAGGCCGACGACGACGGCGACCAGCACGGGCCCGACCGCGCCGGGGAGCCACTGCGTGGCGAGGAACGCACCGGCCGCGACCACCGCGGCCAGCCCGACGCCCGGGGCAAGGCGGCCGACCACGAGGCCCGCGCCGGCCACGGACGCGGCAAGTCGGCGGTCACGACTCCGTGCAGGATGCACCGGGTCTCGCCGCCGCCGGGCTGGAGATCGTCGTCGACGCCGGTCGCGAGCGCCTATGGCGAGCCGCCTTCGGTCGTTGTGGCGCTGAGGACGACGCCCACGCGGTGACCGCATCCGACAATCGGGCCGACACGCTCGGGGATCATGCGTAGTGACGATCCATGCCGGCGAGGAGGCGATAGCACAGCTCCACTCCCGGCACGTCGACCCCCAGCCGTTCGGCCGTGCGCCAGACGTAGCCCTGGATCTCCTGAACCTCCATCCGCCGCAGAAGCTCCGCACTTTGCAGCATCGAAGGCTTCGCGGAGGTGGCGCCCCGACCGACCAGCTCCTCGCCGAACTCCACAAGACGCGCTGCGGCCTCGGCGGGTGGTGCGGTCGACAGCGTGCCGACCGGCAGCATCGCGGGCCAGTCCTCAACCTTCGCGCCGTCGGCCCGAGCGACCGCAGCCGTCTCACGCAGCAGCTGGAGGAACACAGAGCAAAGCTCCGGCGTGGTGAGCACCTCGTGGTAGTACCGCCTCGTCAACGCACTCACCGACATGGCCGGCAGCACCTGCACCGTCTTGGACCACTCGACGGAGCGGATGTCTGCGGCCACCACCGCGGGCAGGCCGGCGTGCTCCAGGACTTCAACCAGCTGCGTGATCCGTTGACTGCCGCCGCCCCCGAGCTCGCCCAGGACGGTGGGCCCGGCGAACGTGTGCCGCGTCGCACCTGGTGCGACGAGCAGGCCGCCGACCATGCTCACGCCGCCCACGACCGCGGCAGCCCCGCACCAGCGTGCGAGCTCGGCGTTCTTCTCAAGCCCGTTCTGCAGGGAGACCGCGAGGCGAACATCGTCGGCCAGGTGTCGCGCCTGCTCGAGGAGCTGGCGCGTTTGTGGCGTCTTGGCGAGCACGATGACGATCTCACCCGGCTGGATGGCGCTCGGGTCCGCCGTCGCCCTCACCGACGCCGTCCACGTCTGACCGAAGGCTTCGACGGTGACGCCGCCGCGCGCGGCGATCGCCTGTGCATGCGCGTCGCGGCACAGCACCTGCACCTGCGCGCCAGCCCGGGCGAGGTAGCCGGCGTAGACCAGGCCGAGCGAGCCCGCCCCCAGGATCACCACGCGGTAGTGGTCCAGCCCGGAGCGGTCCTTCGTCACCCCGGCCTCAACGCTCGCCCCCGCGAGCGCTGCGGGCGTCGCGAGGCGTCACGCCGCTCGCACGCACCACCGCACCGCACGGCTGACGCGGCAGACGACCGGCAGCACCCCGTTCTGACGCGCTCGGCGGCGCGCTTTGCTCGCGCGCGGACCCGGCACACCACGGCGGCGACGATAGCGTGAGCGTTGCAGTGGTCTAGCGTCGTCGCCCCGCAGCACCTGCACGAACAGGAACCGACCTTGCCGCTCGCCATCGCCCTGCTGGCCGCCGCCGCCGGAGCCGTCGCGCTGGAACGGCTCCACGTCCCCGGCGGGGTGATCCTCGGCTCGATGGCCGGCGCCGCCGTGGTCACCGCCGTGGCCGGTGGAGGGGAGTTGCAGCTCCCACGCCCCGTCGTGACGGTGGCCGCGATCGTGATCGGCGCGGAGGTTGGTGGCTCGATCACGCGGCAGTTCCTCGCGGCACTTCCGCGGCTGGCCGTGGGCGCGCTGCTGTCGTCGTCGCTGATCATCGCGGCGGGGCTCGCGATCGCGTTCCTGCTGCGACAGCTCGGCGTGGTGCCCGACGGGGCGTCGCTGCTCTCGACCAGCCCCGGTGCGCTCACGGCACTCACGGCACTGGCCACCGAGCGCGGAGTGGGCGCGGAGGTCGCGGTCTTCCACACCGCCCGCATCGTCCTCGTCCTGGCGACCCTGCCGATCTTCGTGCGCTTGTTCCCAGACCTGTGACGGGTCCGGCGTCGCGCAGCCGCAAGCGGAGGGACGGCGGCGTCAGGTGCCCATCTCGCCGTCCGCCCGTCGTCACGACGATCGCCCCCAGCCCGCCAGCTGGCTCCACGCGAGGGTCGTCACCTCGCCCGCCCGCCGGCTGGCGAAGCCCCCCGGGAAGTCCGCGACCCCGACCAGGGCCGCCGCTGTCAGCGCGAGCGCCGCGGCCACGGCTACAGATCGACCGTGAGGAGATCAGCCGCGGATGGCTCGGCGAGACCGCCGCAGGATCCCATCCCGGGTAGGACGGTCCGGCATGCGAGGACTCGTCGGTAGGCCGGTGTGTCCTCCGCAGGGGGGGTGACCGCGGCGCAGTACGCGACCGCTGTGCCGCACTCAGCAGCGGACGCGTCGCCGCCGGCGCGCGATGATGCACGGCATGGTGCAGCTGGAGATCTCCTACGTACTGCGGGGCGACGTCGACGAGGCGGACTACGACACGTGGGCCCGCCAGGTGGCGCTGCCGTACTGGCAGAACCAGCCGGGCTTCCGGGCCATCAGGGGCTGGTACACGCTCATCGGGGGCGGTGCGCGCATCGTCGCGCAGATCGACTTCGACCACTGGGAGAACCTCGCCGCGGTGTTGGCCGGGTTGGGCTACCTGGACCACCGCCGCCACCTCCTTGAGTTCGCGGAGGACATCGACTCGCGCGTGCTCGTGCCGACCGGGCGGACGCCGAGCTGAGCGAGCGCACGGCCTGCGGGCACGGCGGGCCTGGCCGGCTGCACCGCTGTGAGCACCGCGGCTCGTCGTCGGCCGCACACGGGCGAGGGACCGCGATGATCAAAGCGCCATCTCGTCGACGGCGGCATCTGGTTCGACGACCCCGACGCGGCGCGGGTGGCGGTCGACGGCCTGACGAACGGCGTGCTGCGGCCCTGACGAATCGCCCGTCGGGTGCGCTCCAGCACCACCAGGCTGGCCGCGGCGGCGGCGACATCCCCTCACCGCGCTGCCGCCGGGACTCGCGGGGGCGCTGGCGCTCAGCGCGATCGCCGACCTGTGGCCCGCCGCCGGCGCCGCTCGCCTGGACCCCGCCGAAGCCGTGCGCGCCTCGGGCTGAACGCGGCCCTGTCACGTATTCAGCGCGGTCGGCCGCGCCGAACTCGCCCCCTCGCCGACAACGCCACCCTCACCGACAGGGCTCAACCGCGGCTGCACCGTCTGCTGCCGCGACCTACGCCGTGCGACCGCCGCGCCTGGACGCACCGCCGCTGCGGCGGCTCGGCTGCGCCCTTGCGGCCGTCTTCTCGGCCCGCCGCGGCGCCAATCGGGTCGGTACGCTGCGCCGCGACAACATGGCGCTACTGCGACCGCGTCGATGGTGGTCGCGCCGCTCCACGGCGCAAAGTGTCTTGGGGATGATCCCCGGGATCAACGCCGGCGTCGGCCCTCAGCTTCGCGCACGGCCGCCGTATCGGCTTCTACCTGGCTGCGGGCCCCGTCGCCACGCCTGTGGAAGCAGGATGTATGCCGGCGCAGCGGGCGCGCCTGCAACGCTTCTACCGATCCTTCTATCGGTTTGCGACGGTCGCGGACCGAGAGGAGGAGTCGTCATGAAGGGCTATGTGGCCCGTAAGGGCAACCGCTGGTACGCGGTCGTCTATGAAGGCGTTGATCCGGTCACCGGGCGTGAGCGGCGAAGCTGGCACCCCGCCGGAACCGAGCGTGCTGACGCGGAGCGACTTGCCGCGCATCTCGCGTCCGATC
This sequence comes from Euzebyaceae bacterium, assembly GCA_963829805.1. Taxonomy (GTDB): domain Bacteria; phylum Actinomycetota; class Nitriliruptoria; order Euzebyales; family Egibacteraceae; genus CAWHJR01. The sequence goes on along the minus strand of CAWHJR010000002.1, from coordinate 2,020,976 downwards.
TCCAAGGCCGCAACGATGCAGTTCGAGGTGTTGACGCTTCGGCGCCTATCTCACCAGCCGGTGGCTGCCCGGCAAGCGGGTCGTGCTGCGGCCAGCACCTACGCCAACTACCGCCGCAACATTGAGCGCCACATTCTCCCCACGCTCGGGCGGATCGGCCTCCGCCGGCTGCGGCCGGCTCACCTCGAAGGGCTCTACGACCGTCTCCTCCGGCCGACAGACGGGAGCAGAGCGCTCGCGCCCAAGACCGTCTACGAGATCCACCTCATCATCCGCGGCGCGCTGGCCGACGCCGTCCGCCGGGAACTCGTCACCCGCAACGTCGCGCTCGTCGCCCACTCCCCCCGGCTGGCCTCGATCCCCAAGGTCGAGCAGCAGTCCTGGACGGCGCACGAGCTGCAGCAGTACCTGCAGCACGGCTGGCCACCGACTCTTCGCCGCCCTGTGGGTCTTGGCGTTCACCGGCATGCGCCGCAACGAGCTGCTCGGTCTGCGGTGGGACGACTTCGACCTCACGCTCCGCGACGCTGTCGGTCAACCGCGGGCTCGTCGCCGTCGGCTACGAGCTTCACGAGACCCGCGGCAAGACCGCCAACGCCCGCCGGCGCATCGACCTCGACCCAACCACCGTCGAGGTCCTCTGCGCGCTGGCGGACATGGCAGCGAACCGAACAGCGAGCCGTCGGCATCGACGGCCGCGGCTGGATGTTCACCGACGCCAACGGCGAGCCCGATCCACCCGCATGCGATCTCCCAGACCTTCGAGCGCATCGCCCGGCGCGCCTGCGTCCGCGTCATCCGCCTGCACGACCTGCGCCACACCCACGGCACGCCTTCTCATCGCCGCCGGCGTCCCCGTCAAGGTCGTCAGCGAACGGCTCGGCCACGCCACGCCCGCGTTCACCATCGACACCTACCAGCACGTGCTGCCCGGCATGCAGGCCGACGCCGCCGCACCTTCGAACAGCTCATCGTCCGCGACGCTTCTACCGGGCGACCACAAGTCGGAGAAGACCCGGGAGAAGCGCCGGAAGAAGACCGCCTGAACCCGGTAGAAGGCACCGCACCAACGACGAAGGCCCAGGTCGCTGACCTGGGCCTTCACTCAGTGTGGTTGCGAGGGCAGGATTTGAACCTGCGACCTCCGGGTTATGAGCCCGGCGAGCTACCGAACTGCTCCACCTCGCGGGGTGGAGGGTAGCACTGGGGTGGGGGCGTGCAACCCTTCGGTCAGCGCGGGCCGGTCTCGGATTCGAGGAGGGCGTTGAGGTCTTCGATGGCGGCTTGGGCGGCGGCGGTTTCTTCGGCGTAGGTGACGAGGTCGCCGTCCATCAGGGCCTCCTCGGCCGCGGTGAAGTGGTCGAGGGCCTCGGTGACGAGGGCTTGGACTTCCGGGTCGGCGGGGGTGCCGTCGGGGAGGGGCCCGTCGGGTTCGGTTTCGCCGGGGGCGGGAGACTCCTCGGGGAGGACGTCGTCCGCGGCGGCGCCGAAGATCGTCTCGAGGGTGTCCGAGAGGCGGTTGCCCATCTCGACGCGTTCGCCGAAGACGACGACGACGCGCTGGAGCTCGGGGATCTCGACGTCCTCGTTCTGGAGGAACAGGGGCTGGGCGTAGAGGAGGGAATCGGCGATCGGCAGCACGATGAGGTTGCCGAAGACCACGCGCGAGCCTGACTGGTTCCACAGCGTGATCTGCGCCGACACGGCCTCGTCGGTGTTGATGCGGCTGTGGATCTGCTCGGGGCCGAAGACGGTGCGCGTGGGCGGCATCGTCAAGACACGCAGCTCGCCGTAGCCCTCCGGGTCGCCGCGCGCGGCCACGTAGGCCGACAGCACCGGGCGCTCGCGCGGCGTGAACGGCGTGATGAGCGCGAACTCCTCCCGGAGCTCGCCGGGCAGGCGCAGCAGCTGGTAGGAGGCGGGGAACTCGCGGGCGAACGCCTGCTCGCTGTCCTGGTTGACCTCGAAGGCGAGGTCGTTGGGGATCGCCCACGCGTCCTCTGGGTGTAGAAGCCATCAGCGTCGGCGATGTGGTAAGAGGTCAGCATCGCGCGCTGCACGCGGAAGAGGTCCTCGGGGTAGCGGAAGTGCTCGCGCAGCGCCTGGGGCGCCTCCGACAGCGGCGTGAGGATCCCGGGGAACGCTCTGCCCCAAGCTTGGATCAGCGGGTCGTCGGGGTCGGCGACGTAGAGCGTCACCGTGCCGTCGTAGGCGTCGACTGTCGCCTTGATCGCGTTGCGCACGTAGTTCGCGCGACCGTGCAGGGCGGCCGTCTCCACGACGCCGCCGGTCTCGCTGACCTCGCGGTAGCGGGTCAGGTCCGCCAGGTCGCGGCGCTCGCTGTAGGGGACCATGTCGGTCGTGGTGTAGGCGTCGATGATCCACACGATCTCGCCGTCCACGACCGCCGGGTAGGGGTCGTGGTCGAGCTGCAGGAAGGGCGCGACCGAGGCGACGCGGTCACGCACCTGGCGGTGGAACAGCACCCGCGAGTCCGACGAGATCAGGTCCGAGAGCACGATGTTCGGCTCGGCGAAGCGCAGCGCGAACGCGATCCGCTGCAGCAGCCCCGTCAACGCCACACCGGTCTCGCCCGTGAAGCGCGTCTCGATGGTCTCGTCCGCGGTCTCGTAGCTGAACTCGTCGATGTCGGTGCCGACGATGGAGTACTCAGGTGGGTTCTCGCCGAAGTACAGCCGTGGCTCTGTGAGCTCCAGGGCCGGGGCCGTGACCTCGACCGGGATGTCCTGGGCGACGAACTCCGGTTGCCCGTCCGCGCCGGCGGTTGAGACCCGCGACGCCACCACCCCGTACCCGTGGGTGAACACCAGCCGCTGGTTCTGCCAGGTGGCCTGCGGGAGGTCTGCCTCCGACAGCTCGCGCACCGAGAGCGTGATCTGCTGGCGGTCGTCCTCGATCGTGTAGCGGTCCACGTCGACGTCGCGGAAGTCGTAGTAGGGCCGCAGCTCCTGCAGCTGGCGGTAGGTGGTGAGCAGCGTCGTCGGGTCCCACAGCCGGATGGACTCCAGCACGGCGCGGTTGGCCGCGAGCTCCACCTCCGACAGGTCGCTGGCAGCGGGGAACTGCTCGTAGGTGACGTGCTCCTCGTCCAGGAGGTAGGCGTAACGCGTCGTCTCGAGGTTGCGCTCGATGAACTCGCGCTCGCGTTCCAGCTCCTGCGGGTCGACCTGGAAGCGCTGGATGATTGCCGGGTAGATGCCCGCGAGGATCACCGCCGCGACCACGAGGATCGCGACCCCGGCCGACGGCAGGATCCAGCCCCGGACCCGGATGTTGGCGAGGAACAGCAGCGCGCAGACCACAGCGATCACCGTCAGCAGCTGGTAGCCCCGCAGCTGCGCGTTCACGTCGGTGTACGACAGGCCCGTCACGATTCCGCGCTCGGAGTACGACAGCAGGTAGCGGTCCAGCCAGAAGCCCCACGCGCGCAGCCCGATCAGCAGCGCGAGCAGCACCGACAGGTGCACGTTCGCCGCCGGCGTGATGCGCTGCCCCGAGGACTGGGGACGGATGCCTCCGAACACGTAGTGGCCCACGGCCGTCACCAGGATGGTCACGAGCAGCGTCACGAACAGCCAGCTGTTCAACCGTGTGAGGAACGGCAGGTCGAAGACGAAGAAGCCGACGTCGAGGCCGAAGTGCGGATCCTCGAGCCCCCACTCGCCACCGTTGAGCCACAGCAGCACCGTGCGCCACCAGCTGACCGCCGTCGAGCCCGCGAGCAGCCCGGCCACCACCGCGACGACGATCACCAGCAACCGCGCGCGAGGGGCGATGAGCTGCCGGTAGCGCTCGACGATCTCCTCCTGCTTGGAGGGCAGCCGGTAAGCCGGGGCCAACCGGACCGCGAGCCACAAGTTCCCGCCGACGAGCAGCGCGGTCGCAAGGAAGACAACAACCGCGAGGGCGGCCTGCGCGCCCAGCTGGCCCCACAGCACCTCGGTGAAGCCGAGCGCGCTGAACCACAGCACGTCGGTGTAGAACGTCGCGACCCGGGGGGCGAGCACCACCAGGACGAGGACGACCGCCAGCAGCACGAACAGCCCGCGGCGCCGCTGGAGCAACCTCACGGCGTCGAGCGGGCGCCGCGCCCGGTGTCAGCCAGCGTCGGAGCCGCGCGCCCGCCGAGCGGGCTCCACGTCGTCAGAGTCGTAGCCGCGCGACGACACGAGGAAGTCGCGCGACTGGATCTCTGCGGGCGTCAGCACCGATCGTCCTCCTGTAGCGCTGGCCCAGGCAGTGTAGGGGCCGGGCTGCGCGTCAGCTCACCTCGAACGTGCCGTGCTCGGAGTCCTCGCGGGCGGCGAGCGTGCCCTGCTCGACGATCACCTGCTCGCCGCCGATCGTCACGGTGAGCTGGAAGGACTGCTCCGCGCCGCAGCTGCGGAAGTGCCGCACGTAGTAGGTGTAGGTCCCGCTGGGTGCGCCGCCGGTCGGCCAGAAGATGTTCTCGACGTGCGTCGAGTTGTCGCCGCACGACGGGACGTCGTCGCGGTCCAGCATCCCGCCACTGGGAGACGTGGTGGCGGCGAAGTAGATCTCGGTCCCGTCCGGGTCGAAGACGTGCAGATCGAAGTCGGAGTCGTTGTCCCAGATCAGGGTGACCTGGACGTCGCCGGTGCCGACGACGATGTCGGGTGGCAGCGTCATCGTCTCCGACGGCGTGGGCGACGACAGGTCGGTCGAGGTCGGCGTCGGTGTCGGCGTCGGTGTGGCGGTCGCGCCGGCGTCGCTGTCGTCGCCGCCGGCACTGCCCGCTGGGCGGGTGAACGTGGTGTTGGTTTCGATGTCGGTGAGGACGAACGTGTTGATCACCGTGACCGTCTGGTTGATCACCACCACGAGGGCGGGGTCGAACGCCCGCCACACCGGGCCGGTGTAGACCGCGCCGGTCGGCACCGCGATCGGCGGCCGCAGCGGGTTGCCGCACGCGCAGCGCACGCGCGGGATGCCGTAGACGTCGACCAGCACCGCGGTTCCCGCCTCCAGCACGGACTGGTGCGGCGTCGCTACTCCGTCGGCGTAGCCGTGGTTGGTGACGCGGGTGTCGTCGCGCAGGTCGACCGGGGTCAGCTCGTCGATGTAGTCGGAGATGTCGGCGACGGTCAGCGAGCTCCCGCCGCTCCAGCGCAGGCTCGGGTCGGCGTTCAGCGCGGCCACCCAGGCGGAGGCCTTCGCCGTCTCGCTCTGCAGGAACGTGATGAGCATCTCGGGGTCGCAGCGCGTCTGGTCGCGCGTACCGCCGTACAGGCCCGGTTCGGCGCCGTCGTGGGCATCGAAGCTCACGCTGATGCGCGGCGTGATCCGTGCCTCCTCGGTCGGCAGGGTGGGCGCCAGCTGCTCGGGCGGATCCTCCGCGAAGAACGCGTTGGTGAACGAGTTGCGGCCCTGCGCCGCTGCCGGCTCGAGGAAGATCTCACCTGCTCCCGCGACCTGGTCGCCGTCATCGCGCAGCAGCAGCCACCCGGCGACGCCAGCGCCGATCAGCAAGATGACGAGCACGATCACCAACGTGAGGACGAGGCCGCGGTTGCCCGATGGCGGGCCGCCGGCGCCGCCCCACGGCGGCTGCCCACCCCCGCCGGGCGGCTGCCCACCCCCGCCGGGCGGCGGGCCCCCCTGCCAGGGCGGACCCTGGGGCGGGTAGCCCGGCTGCGGTTGCGGCGGATAGCCCGGCTGGGGTTGCGGTGGATAGCCCGGCTGCGACTGCGGCGGGTAGCCCGGCTGCGGCGGGTAGCCCGGTTGGGGTTGCGGATAGCCGGGCTGCTGCGGCGGGAACCCGGGCTGCGGGTACCCCGGTTGGGGGGGCCAGCTCACCGCCTGATGCTACGGGCTGCTCCCTCCAGCACGGCGCTACAGCGGTGGAGGCACCTGCACGTAGGCCAGGCCGGGCGCGACCGGCAGGTACAGGTGCACCCGCGTGCCGCGCCCCAGCGTGCTGTCGACGCCCGCGGACACCCCCATGCCCTCGAGGATCCGGCGCACCAGCGCGAGGCCGAGGCCCAGTCCCCCGAACTGCCGCGTCTCGGTCGCGTCGCCCTGGTCGACGTCGCTGAACACGTGCTCGGCGGTCTCGCGGTCCATGCCCACGCCCTGGTCCGACACCGACAGCCGCACGTGCTTCTTCACCGCGCGCGCCGCGACCACGATGGGTTGACCGTCCGGCGAGAACTTCACCGCGTTGTCGACCAGCTCGTCCAAACAGCGCCGCAGCAGCCCCGGGTCCGCGGCGACGCGCGGGAGCCGCAGCGGCACGTCCGCGACGAACTCCCGGCCGGGCACGCGCACGCGCCAGTCTCGGCACAGCTCGGCGGTCAGCACCTGCACGTCGGTGGGGTCGTGCCGCGGCGCCAGCCGCCCGCTGTCGAGCGCCGCGAAGTCGACGATCATCGCCACGAGCCGCTCGAGCCGCTCGGTGGCGTCGAGGATCTCGCCGGCGAACCGCTGCGCCTGGGGGACCGCGGCCTCGCGCCGCGCGAGCATGCTGGCGTACGCCTTGATCGGGGCGAGGGGCTCGCGCAGCTCGTGGCTGACGTTGGACAGGAACTCGGTCTTGGCGCGCTCCTGCTCGACCTCGCGGGTGACGTCGCGCATCACCAGCACGCGGCCCAGCACGGCGCCGTCGGCCCCTGTCACCGGCGCCGCGGTCACCGCCGTCGGCACGACCTTGCCGTTGCCTGACGAGAGCTGCAGCTGCACGGATCCGCGGCCCAGGCTGTCGGGCGCGCCGAGCAGGTCCCACACGCGACCATCGGTGCGCAGGCGCGTGGCCATGAGGTCCTCCAGCGGCCGCCCGAGCGCGTCGCTCGAGGCGTAGCCGAGGAGCTCCTCGGCGGCCGGGTTCGACGCGATCACGAGGCCGCGGGGATCGACTGCGACGAGGCCGTCCGACATCGAGCGCGTCAACGCCTCGAGGCTCGCGCGCAGCCGGCTCTCGACGGAGGCGGCCTGGCGCAGCGCCTCGGACTGCTCACCGATCGAGGAGATCATCGCGTTGAAGGTGCTCCCGAGCACGCCGACCTCGTCGGTGGTGCGCACCGGGGCCCTGGTGGCCAGGTCCCCCCGCCCGACGCGCGCGGCCGCGGTCGTCAGGGCCCGGATGGGAGCGACCAGCCGGCGGGTGGTGAACGCGGCCACCAACCCGCCCAGCACGACGCCCACCAGCGCGAGGAGGAACAGCCGCCGCGCCTGGTTGACCTCGACCGCCTCGATCACCTCCGGCGCGGCGGTCGCGATGATCTGCCCGCGCGGGGTGTCGTCGACCGTGTCCACGAGCGGCGCCGCGGCCGCGTAGAGCGCCTCCGAACCGGTCGACAGCTCGGCGCGCTCGCGTCCGCCCAGCCGTGAGACCAGCTCCGCCGCCGCCAGACCCTCCGACGCCACGGGCTCGGCACCGGCGACGGCGGCGGCGATCCCCAGCCCCAGCCGCAGCCGGGAGCTCTCGGCCCAGTCGCCGTCCAGGAACCGGCCCGTGATGAGCGCCCCGATCGGCTGCGTGACCGCAGGGTCGGCCGAGAGGATCGGCGCGACGCCGAAGCCGACCACGCGCCCGCCCGTGGAGATCAGGCCACCCGCCTCGCTCGCGGCGGCGCTCAGCACCCCGCGCACCGCCTCCGACCCCGTCAGACCCAGCTGGAAGCCGGAGTCGAGGTCGGACGGGTGCTGGTTGACGATCATCGAGGCCGCGTCGACGATCATGAAGAAGTCCTGCTCGCGGAACCCGAGCCGGTAGGTGTTCTCGTTGATCTCGGGCGGCTGCGGGACCAGCAGCGGGTCGCGCAGCTGCGCGAAGGCGGTGGCGGCGGCGACGCCCTCGCGCGGCCAGCGCTCCACGTCGGTCGCCAGGTTGGTCGCGGCTACCTGCAGGCGGTCGAGCTCGTCGGCGACGAGATCGCTCCGCGCGACCGTCGACAGCACGGTGGCGACGAGCACGACCAGCACGAGCATCGCCGAGACGAAGGCCGTGACGAACTTGGCGAGGAGGCTGCTGCGGCTGGCACGCACCAACCACAGTCCCAGCGTCAGGGCGCCCGTGGCCGTGATGAAGGCTCCGAGAGTGACGTCGGTACGGCCGACGTACGGCGCGAAGCCCAGCGCCGCCAGGCCCACGCCAGCCAGCGCGGTCTCCAACCCGCCGAGCAGCAACCGCAGGCCCGCGATGGACCCGGCGACCGCGGCCACCAGCGCCGGCTGGAGCCCCGCGACGGGCACGAGGATCGCATGGCCCGGCAGCGTGAGCTGCTGGGGTGCGACCAGCAGCGCGAAGGTGACGAGGCCGCCGGCCTGCAGCCAGTAGGCGACGTCGCTGCCCCACGGATCCAGCTGCGCGCCCTGCAGGATCTGCCCCGCGATGTACGCCAGACCGCCCACGACCGCGACCCGCACCGCGACGCCCCGCGCCCCCGCGACCCGATGCCGCCCCGCCGCGACCACGCCGGTGAACCCAGCGACGGCTACGACCGCCAGCAAGCTCGAGGCGAGGAGGAGCGGCGTTGCCAGGCTTGCCACCGATGAGGTGCCGAGCTTAGGGGGGTCGGGGCGCACGGTACCGAACGCCCACCGCGACCGCACGGGCAACCCGTGACGGTGACATGGCGCTCGCCTTCGCGAGCGTGCGGCTACGCGCGTTCGACCGCCGTGAGCCAGCTCTCGAGCTCGTCGATCGTCACGCCGGCGCCCGCGATCACGGCGCCCAGCGGGTCGTCGGCGATGCGCACCTTGACCTGGGTTTCGCCGGCGAGGCGCTCGTCCAGGCCGCGCAGCAGCGCGCCGCCGCCGACCAGCAGCAGACCGCTGCCGATGACGTCCTGCGACAGCTCCGGCGGGCACTCCGACAAGGCGCCCACCACGGTCGCGACGATCTGGGCGACGTGGCCGTCCAGCGCGGCGCGCACCTCGTCGGCCTCCAGTGTGATGTCGTGCGCCAGCCCGGAGTCGAGGTCGCGGCCGCTGACCTCGGCGCGCAGCGGCTCCAGCTGCGGGTAGGCCGACCCGATCGCGATCTTGACGTCCTCGGCGGTGCGGTCGCCGATCGCGACGTTGTAGGTGTCACGCACGTAGCGCTGGATCGCATGGTCGAGGTCGAACCCGCCGACCCGCGCGGCGCGGTAGTTCACGAGGCCGCCGAGCGAGATCACCGCCACCTCGGTGTTGCCACCGCCGATGTCGACCACCATCGTGCCGACCGCGTCCTGCACCGGCATGCCTGCGCCGATCGCCGCCGCGAGCGGCTCCTCGATCAGCCAGGCCTTGGCCGCGCCGGCCCGGCGGGCGGCGTCGGTGAGGGCACGGCGCTCCACGTCGGTGATGCCGCAAGGCACCCCGACGAGCACGCGCGGCCGCGTCACGCGCGTGGCGCCGAGCTTGGCGAAGAGCAGCGCCAGCATGTCGGAGGTCGTGACGAAGTCGCGGATCGCCCCACCCGACAGCGGGCGCTCTGCCACCAGGCCGCCGTTGGCGCGCTTGATCGCGCGCGCGGCCTCGTCCCCGACCGCGTGGACGGCACCCGTGCGGGGCTCCACCGCGATCACCGTGGGCTCGCGGTACACGACACCCTCACCGCGGGCGTGCACCAGCGTGGTGGCGGTGCCCAGGTCGATCGCGAGGTCGCGGCTCACCGGCCGTGTCCGGGAAGGGATCTAGGAGAGGTTGGCCGCGGCCCACTCGCCGTACGCCGGGTCGAAGTAGCGCACGCGGATCTTCTTGTACTCCTTGGTGGAGTACAGCAGCTGGTGGTCGGAAAGCCCGGTGCGCTGGCGGATGTCGGCGACCGCCTCGTCCACGCGCTCCTTGGAGGTCGCGTGGATCATCCCGAACAGGGCGTACGGCCAGTCGGGGTACGTGGGCCGGCGGTAGCAGTGGCTGACCGCGGCGTAGGAGGCCAGCTCGTAGCCGTAGTCGTCCGTGCGGTCCTCGGGCACCTTCCACACACTCATCGCGTTGGCGCCGAAGCCGGCACGACGGTGGTGCAAGACCGCGGCAAAGCGCCGCGCCAGTCCCTCGTCGATGAAGTCCTGCGCGCCCTTGAGCACCGCGTCCTCGCTGATCCCGAGGCGCTCCGCCATCGACGCGAACGGCGCGCTCTCGAGGGTCAGGTCCTCCTGCAGCTCGCGCAGCAGGGCCACCTCGGCGGGCTCGAGATCGGCGGCGCTGCGCCCGCGGTCGACATACACCGGCAACGTCGTCTGCGCCGCCATCGAGCGCTGGTCGGAGACGTCGAGGTCGACGCCGATCTTGTAGAGCTTCAGGGTCGGCAGAACCCGCGTCGAGGTCGCGCCCGACAGCCGATGAAGCGCATCGACGTGCGCCTGCAGGTCCTCGCCCGGCGGGACGGCGACCGTCCACCAGAGGTTGAACTCGTGGTCGCGCCGGTAGTTGTGCGACACACCCGGGTGGGCGTTGATCACGGCCGCAGCAGCATCGACGTGGCCTTCAGGCACCGCGCTGGCCACCAGCGACGAGGCGTAGCCCAGCCGCCGCGTGTCGAAGATCATCGACACCTGCCGGATCACGCGTTGTTCCTTGAGCCGGCGGTAGCGGCTCTGCACCGTGGCCTCGTCCTCGCCCAGCGTGTCGCCCAGCTCCACGAACGGCCGCGGCGCCAGCGGGAACGCGGTCTGGATGGTGTTGAGCAGCAGCTGGTCGCGCTCGTCGAGCTCCACGCGACCGACGGTGAGCGTCGGCATGGCCCGTAAGGTAGGGACGTGGTGGCTCGGCTGCACACCCGCCTGTCGTCCATGGCGCTGTCTTGGGACGCCGCCCGCGCGTTTGTGGCCGACCCGTCCGCGGGCGGGATCGTGGCCTTCGCCGGCGTCGTGCGCGACCATGCCGACGGGGCCGCGGTCGTGGGCCTGGACTACGAGGCGTACGAGGAGCAGGCCGAGCGGAGCATGGCCGACCTCGCACGCGAGGTGGCCGACCGCTGGCCCGTGTGCGCGGTGTGGATGGAGCATCGCGTCGGCAGCCTTGCGGTGGGCGACGACGCCGTGATCGTGGCGGTCTCAGCCCCACACCGCGACGCCGCGTTCGAGGCGGGCCGCTACGGCATCGACACGCTCAAGGCCGAGGTCCCGATCTGGAAGCGCGAGCACTGGGCCGCCGGGGGGACGCACTGGCCCGGGACCACGGACTCGGCTTGAACCTGTCCGGTCGGCCGAGGAGCGCCGTCGCAGAGGCCCTCTAGCCTCCGCAACGACATGACTGCCGTCCTGGGACTTGCCGTGCTGCTCGTCGCCGTGTGGTTCGTCCTCACGGTGGTGGGACGCCCCGGCCGACGTCGCCCGACGGACTCGGTCTCGGAGTTCGCCCGCGCGTTGACGGCGCTGGACCCCGCGCGGGCCCCGCAGCCGGCCTACGCGCGGCGCGTCAGCGGCGGCGCCGGCGGCGCACGCCGGCCCACAGCACGCCGGCGCTGATCGCAGCCGCCGCTGCAGCGGCGCCCAGCGCCAGCGCGCGGCTCGGGTGATCCCGACCGTCGTCACCCCTGTCACCTCCGAGGGTCCCGGTGCCACGTCATACCATTGGGGCCGCCCGGGGTCCGCGCGAGCGCGTTGGGGAGGAGGAGCGCAGGCTGATGGCCGATCTGGGAGGGCTCTTCGGCGGCTTCGACCCCAAGGCGCTGGAGAACGTGCCGCTCTTCCGGGAGCTGGCCAAGCTGCTGTCGTGGGGCGGCGGGCCGGTCAACTGGGAGCTGGCGCAGCAGCTGGCGACGGGACTGGTCGGCCCGGTGCGGCAGGGGATCGGGACCGACCGTGACACCGCCGAGCTGACGCAGGCGGTCAACGCCGCGGAGCTCTGGCTGGACCCTGTCACGGCGCTCGCGGCGCGGCCCGGTCCGGTCGTGGCGTTCACGCCGCAGGAGTGGGTCGCGCGCGCCGCGACGCATGAGGGGCTGGGCGTGTACGTGGAGCCCGTCGCGACCGGCATGCGCGAGTCGCTGGGCCGCGGCCTCCTCGGCGCGCTGCCGGAGGGACAGGAGCTGGGCGCCATGCTCGGCGGGGTGCTCGAGCCGCTTGGCGCGATGCTCACGGGCATGCAGTCGGGGGCGATCGCCGGCCACCTCGCGAACGAGCTGCTGGGCACCTACGACCTGGGCGTCCCGACGCTGGAGCCGTCGACGGTCGGCAGCGTCGGCGACGCGACCTTGCGCTTCGCGGCCGACTACGGCCTCGACCAGGCCGAGGTGCGCTACTGGCTGGCCCTGCGCGAGGCGCTGCACCGGCGTCTGTACGCGGGCGTCCCGTGGCTGCGCGAGGAGATCGTGCGCCTGGTGGGGGCGTTCGCGAGCGAGGCCGACTACGACCCCGGCGCGATGATCGAGCAGCTCGGCGCCAGCGGGCTCTCCCCTGAGCAGCTGTCAGACCCCGACGCCGTGCGCGAGCTGCTGGCCGGCGCAGACCAGTTCGAGGTGCAGACCACCGAGGCGCAGCGGGCGGTCCTCGCGCGCTTCCAGGCGCTGATCGGCTTCGTGGCCGGGTACGTCGAGGTCGTCGTCGCGACCGCGGCGGAAGGCCGCCTGACCGCGCTGCCGCGGATCGCGGAGGCCGCGCTGCGCCGCCAGGCCGAGCGCGGCGAGGGCGAGCGCTTCCTGCAGCAGCTCATCGGTCTGGACATCAAGCCGGCGGATGCCCGCCAGGGCGGCGAGTTCTGCCGCGCGGTCCTCGCCGCGCGCGGACAGGAGGGCCTGGACAGGGTCTGGACGGATGTGGCGCGCCTCCCGTCTCCCGAGGAGCTCGCCGACCCCAGCCGCTGGCTGGTCCGCATGGCCGCGCGGGAGATCGACGACGAGCTGCGCGACAGTTGAACGTCAGGCAGCCTCAAGGTGAACTGGAGACCGCTAGCAGGATCTTCCAGTTCGGGCGCAGCCCCGAAGAAAATCCGCGTGGAAACCCATCTCTGCAGGTCAGCGACGTGCCGGTGCGGTTATCCACCAGCTTGTCCACAGCATGTGGGCAACACCGCGCGGCATATGTGCAGGTCGCAGCGGAACTGTCCACAGGCGCGCCGGGGGGCGGATTGACTTCCCACCAGGCGGCTCCCTAGGGTCCGCGCGAACGGACGACCCAGGGCAGTGCCGGCACCGAGCTCCAAGGGGAAGGGAGCTCGGGACCCGGGACCAGCCAGGGTCGTTCGTCTTTGCGGACGCGCAGCGACCTCACGCCTCGGGGTGGCTGCGGCCCTCGGCGAGCGCGTCGGCGTAGGCCTCGTCGCCGAGTGCGTCACGGGTGGTGGCCTCGGTGACGGCAAGGATGTCGGCGTTGAAGTCGCCGGCGGCGGCACCGACGCCGTCCAGGTGACGCTGCGCGCGCCCCAGGAGGCGGGCCGCCCCGAGGTGGTCGCCGTCGAGCGCCGAGCACGCGGCGAGACCCAGCAGCGCGTAACCGACTTGCGCGCGGAAGCCGATCTCGCCGAAGACCGTCCGCGCCTCCTCGAAGCACTCCCGCGCTCGGGGCGCGTCGTCCTGGCGGTAGGCGATCTCGCCCAGGTTGAGCTGAGCGAAGCCGATGCCCTCGAGGATGCCCTCCGAGCGGTGGTGTGCGAGGACCTCGAGGAAGAGCGGGCTGGCACGGTCGAGGTCGCCGGCGGTCATCGCGGTCACGCCGAGGTTGAGCTGGGCGGTCACGACGGAGATGGCGTCGCCCAGCCGTTGCGCCGCGTCGAGCGACTGCTCGAGGTGGACGGTCGCCTCGGCCAGGCGTCCCTCGCGCAGCGCCACCAGCCCCAGGAGGTTGCGCGCCTGGAACTCGCGGTTGTCCGCCCCGGTCGCCTCGGCGATTGCCAGAAGCCGGCCGGCGAGTGCGGTAGCCCGGTCGTACGCCCCCACACTCCAGGCCAGCCCAGCCGCCCCGTTGAGGACCCCACCCTGGAGCGGCACCGGCGTGCCCTCGACGCGAGTGACGGCGGCGGCGAGGCGCGCCCAGCCCTCTGCGAGGTGGCCGCGGATCCACCAGTAGCGCCACAGCGCGGCCGCGAGCCGGAGCTCCGTCTCGACATCGCCGGACGCCACGGCGTGGTCCCACGCGACGCGCAGGTTGTCGACCTCGGCGTCGAGGCGCGGCAGGCCCTCCTGCTGGCGCGGGCCGGAGAGGACGACCGACTCCGCCAGATCGCAGAAGAATGCGGCACGGCGACGCGCGGCTTCCTCGCGGTCGGCGCCCAGCAGCTCGTCGGCGTACTCGCGGACGGTCTCCAGCATCTGGAAGCGAGGGTCGCCGTGACGGTCAGCGCGCTGGAGGAGGTGGTCGTCGGTGAGCGCGGCGAGGGTGTCCAGGTCGGCGCCGCCGACATGCCAGGCCGACTCGGCGCTGGCCCCGCCGGGCAGGACGGTCAGCCGGGCCAGGGCGCGGCGCTGGTCGTCGTCCAGCAGGTTCACGCTCCATGCGATCGTCTCGCGCAGCGTCTGCTGGCGCTGCGGCAGATCGCGCGGGCCGCCCGTGAGGAGTGTCAGCCGCGCTTCCAGCCGCTGCAGCAGCGCCTTCGGCGACAGCGTGCGGATCCGGGCCGCGGCCAGCTCGATGGCCAGGGGCAGCCCGTCGACGCGCCGGCAGATCTCGCGCACGTCGGCGGCGGTCTCGGAGTCCACGGCGAACGACGGCAGCAGCGCCTGGGCCCGCTCCTCGAACAGGCAGATGGCGTCGTCCTCCGCCAGCGGCGCGACCGGGAACACGTGCTCGCCGGACAGGTGCAACACGGCCCGGCTGGTGACCAGGACCGTGAGCCGAGGGGCCTGCCGCAGCAGGTCGGCGTACGCGGGGGCCGCCGGCCGCAGGTGCTCCGCGTTGTCCACGACCAGCAGGAGCTCGCGGGCCCCCAGTGCCTGCAGCAGCGCGGTCAGCAGGTCGTCGTCGGACGTCTCCTTGACGCCGAAGGCGCGGGCGATCGTCGGCACCACCAGCGCCGGATCCTGGAGCGGGGCCAGCTCCACGAACGCCGCCCCGTTGGCGTAGCGGCCGGCGTTGCGCCGGGCGGCCTCGAGCGCGAGCCGGGTCTTGCCGCACCCGCCGGCCCCGGTGAGCACCAGCAGTCGCACGTCGCCACGCGCGAGGATCTCCGCGATCTGGGCCAGCTCCCGCCCGCGGCCCACGAGCCGGTTGGGCGGGACCGGCAGCCCCGCGGCGGCCTGGCCGGGCGCCGCCACCGGGTCCAAAGACGCGTCCTGAACCAGGATGCGCCGTTGCAGGTCGGCCAGCTCCACCCCCGGCTGCACGCCGAGCTCCTCGTCGAGCAGGCGGTACGTCGCGGCGTAGAGCTCGAGCGCATCGGCCTGCCGGCCGCAGCGGTACAGCGCCAGCATCGCCAAGGCGCGGAAGCGCTCGAGCAGGGGATGGGCCGCGATCAGCTGCCGCAGCTCGCCGAGCACCTCCGCGTGACGGCCCTGCGCGAGCTGGGCCTCCATGCGCAGCTCGAGTGCAGCGAGGCGCAGCGCCTCCAGGCGGGCGATCTCGGGCTGCGCCGCCGGGTCGCCGTCCAGTTCGGCGTACGCCGGGCCGCGCCACAGCGCGAGCGCGCGGTCGGCCAGCGAGCCGGCCAGCGCCGGGTTGGCCGCGTCGAAGGCCCGCCTGGCATCGCCGAGCAGCTGCTCGAGCCGATGCGCGTCCAGGATGCCGGCGTCGGTGTCCAGCGCGTAGCCTCGGTCGCTGGTGAGGATGCGGACCCCGGGCGGCAGCACCCGGCGCAGCTGCGAGACGTAGACCTGCAGCAGCTTGTGCGCCGAGGTGGGCGGGGTGTCCTGCCACACGCTGGCGATGAGCGCGTCCCACGAGCGGACCTCGCCGGCCGCCAGCGTCAGGGCGGCCAACAGCTGGCGGTGCTTGCGGGCGGTGAGCGCAACCGGCTGCCCGTGCTCGCCGATGAGCTCCAGAGGTCCGAGGACGCGCAAGTCCGTCACGTGGGGCCGCGCGACTCTACTGGAACTCAAGCAGCGGGGCGCAGCCTGTCGGACGTGGCCTACGCCGTGATCCTGGACCTCGCCGCCAGCTGGCCGGACTGCCTGCCGATGGCGCGCGCGCTCGCCGAGGACGGGCTGGAAGGACTGCTGGTGTCGGTCGCCGGGCCGACGGACGAGGGCGTGCGGATCATCTGGATCTGGCGCAGCGAGCAGGCCTGGCAGGGCTTTTCGTCAGACCGCCTGGAGCCGGCGCTGGCCGCGGTCGGAGCCCGCCTGCTGGTCCCGCCGGTGCTGCGGGCGTTCGAGCCTGGCCTGGTCGTTACGCCCCCAGGTCCTGCGCCACCTCAGCCACGACGGCGTCGCTGATGAGCCCGACCGGATCCACCTCGCGTGGCAGAGTGAGCCGATGTGGTCTCGTCGGTTGGCGCTCGCCGCTGTTCTCAGCGTCCTGCCAGCGGCTGCCAGCGGCTGCGCAGGCTCTGACCCGCCGGAGCCTTCGGCCGTGGTCGCAGCGACCGAGGCGTCGGCGTCCGACGTTGCGGTGTCGCAGTCCGAGGCCTCGCCGTCCGAGGAGGCAACGTCGCAGGAGGCGCCCGCTGCGGCAGGTGAGCTCGCGGGCGGTCCGGTCACGCTGGTCACGCTCGGCGACAGCCTCACCTACAGCGAGGGCGACCAGGAGGGCATCGGGTTCACCGGGCGGCTCCTCGAGGCGATCGACGCGGCCGATGGTCGTTCCGGGTCGACGCTCGTCAACCTCGGCCAGTCGGGCTGGGACTCGGCCCAGATGGTCGAGGGTCAGCTTCCGGACGCGGTCACCGCCGTCGGGGAGGCGGAGGGCGCGGCGCTGGCCACGGTCCTGATCGGCTCGAACGACCTCTGGTACGTGTATGCCAACAGCCCGGGCGACGACACCACGACCGACGACGAGGACGCCGCCCTCGAGCTCTACCGGGCAAACCTCGACAGCGCGGTCACGGCGCTCCAGGACGCAGGCGCCGTCATTGTGGTCGGCCTCCCCGACGACCAGTCACTGCGGCCCATCGCGGCCGACATCGAACTCCTCCGCGGCTACTTCCCGGAGTTCACCGAGGACGAGGTGGGGCGGATGTCAGCCTTGGCCCAGCGCTTCGCGGCGACCGCCGAGGAGGTCGCCACCCAGCACGGCGCGCCGACAGTCGTGACCGACGATCCGTTCTGGACCGACGCGTCGACCATGGCCGACGACGGAGGGCACCCGAACGGGGCCGGTTACGAGGTCCTCGCGCAGCTCTTCCTGACGGCCATCGCGCCTCTGCTCTAGATCCTGATCCCGGTCACGCCGCCAGGTCCTGCGCCACCTCAGCCACGACGGCGTCGCTGATGAACTCCACGTTGCCCATGATGTAGGCGGTGGCGGCGGGCGGCTCGAGGCCCTGCAGGTAGCCGTTGGTCTCGGCCGGGTAGGTGTCGGTGCCCACACCCAGCTGCGGCGCGCCCTCAAGCGCCGACAGCGGCGCGGCCGCCAGCGTGAGCGCCCAGCCGTCGCCGCGCTCGATGTTGCACACCACCACCGTCGACACGTCGGGGATCTCCTCGCCCCACAGCAGCGTGGCGACGGCCACGGCGGTGGCCATGCGGTTCACCCCCGCGACGCGCGTCGGGTTGGGCGCCTGCGCCGCCGCCGCGGGGCTGATCACCGCGTCGCCGCCCAGCACGAAGGTGCGCTGCACCCCCAGCTCGCCCAGCGCCGCGGCGGTCGCCGGGTGCAGCTGGGCGGTGTCGGTCAACAGGATCGGCGTGCCAGTGCGGGCACCGTAGGCGCCGCCGGTGACGGCGTCGGGGAAGTTCAGGCCCCAGGCCAGCAGCGCGTCGCTGCCGCCGGGGTTCTCGGCGCGCACCACCCGGGCGATCGCCACCGCGGTCTCGAAGCGGGTGGCACCCTGGAAGCGCTCCACGGCGTAGCCGGCGCCGGTCAGCTCTGCCTCGACCTGCGCCGAGACGGCCTGGGTGCCGCCCAGGATCCGCACCGGCCCGCCGGCGGGCAGCGCCCGGTCGATCTCGGCGCGCGTGATCGCGTCCAGCGGCTGGTCGGGCCCGCCGGTGGTGTACAGCACGCACGAGTCGTCGCCCGCCAGCGGCGCGCCGGCCAGCGCGTCGGCGAACACGTCGTGGCGCGCGAGCACCACGGTGCGCGCGGCATCGGGCGCGGGGAACAACAGCTGGCAGACCTGGATCGCGACGCGTCGCACGTCGCCGCTGCCGTCGCCCTCCAGGCGCGGGGTCTCCTGGACCGGCGGGCCCTTGAGGTAGACGTCGAAGTGGGTGTCGGCGGGGTCGGGCTCGACGTCGAGGTTGGTGGCAGCCGAGTCGAAGGCGACGCCGCTGCCGTCGGCGAGGATGCTCGGGTGAAAGCTCGCGCCGTCGGCCTCGGTGCCGTCTGCGCGCGCCGAGGCCAGCAGCAGCTCACCGGTGTCGAGGTCTTTGACGTAGATGTCGACGTGGCCGATGGGGTCGGGGTGCAGGTTGTCCGCCTCCGAGGCGAAGGCCGCCCGCCCTCCGTCGGCGGAGAGGCTCACACCGGGAGCGTTCACGTCCAGCGTGATGCCGCTGTTGCGGTCACCCTTGACCCCCGCGGCGGTGACCGAGGCCAGGAGAAGCTCCCCGGTGTCGAGGTCCTTGACGTAGACGTCGGCGAAGATGTCGGTGTCGTCGGGGTGCAGGTTGGTCGCGTTGGACACGAACGCCACGACGCTGCCGTCTGCCGACAGGCTGGGGCGGGCGCTGCCGCCGTCCCCCTTGACCCCCGCGCTGGACGTCGAGGCGAGGATCACCTCGCCGCTGTCGAGGTCCTTGACGAACACGTCGTTGCCACTGGAGGTGTCCGCGGCCACCAGGTTCGTCGAGCTCGAGTAGAACGCCACGCGCGAGCCGTCCGCGGAGATGGTGGGCACCAGGCCGCCGAAGTTGCCCTTGACCCCCGCGGCGTTGGCCGACGCCAACAGCAGCTCACCGCTGTCGAGGTCCTTGACGTAGACGTCCTCGATGACGGTGCTGCCGGCCTCCCGCGGGTCGAGGCTGGCCGCCACGGTCTCGAAGGCGACCCGCGAACCGTCGGCGTCCAGGCGCGGGCGTGCGCAGTCGTCGTCGGCCTTCACCCTTGCGGCGTTGACCGACGCCAGCGTGATCGCGCCGGTCGCCAGCTCGACCACGTAGACGTCGGCGACCGCGTCTCCGTCCGCCGGGTCCAGGTTGGTCGCCTCCGACACGAACGCCACATGGGTGCCGTCGGCCGACAGGCTGGCGTCATAGCTGGGCCCGTTGCCCTTGTCGCCGTTGGCGGCCCGCGACGCCAGGAACACCTCGCCGGTCGTGACGTCGCGCACATACACATCCCACAGCGCGTCACCATCGTCGGGGCTCAGGTTGTTCGCCTCGGAGGCGAACGCCACCCGAGCGCCGTCCGCCGAGACCGACGGATGGTGGCTGACGGCGTTGCCGATGGTGCCGTCCGGGGCGGCGCTGACCAGCAGCAGGTCCTCGAACTCAGCCAGCGCGGGCACCCCGGCGACGGCGACCAGGGCGGCGGTCAGACACAGGGCGAGGCAGATGGTGCGGGTGTGGCGCATGGGCTGAGGCTCCCTTGGGTTCAGCAGGGCTGGCGGAGGGCGTCACGCGTGGCGGGCGCCACGACGGTGTCGTCCCCGATGACGGTGGTCGCGGCGAGGGCGCCGCCCGCGCAGGTGAGCTCGCGGGTCTCGGTTGGCAGGCGGCCAGTCTCCACCAGCGTCAGGGGCTGGTTGGTGTCGGCGGCCAGCCCGGCCGCGGCCAGCGCGTAGGCCCAGCCGTCGGCGTGGTCGCCCGCGGTCACCAGGTAGCCGGCGTGGGGCTGGCCGAACAGCGCCGTGGCGATCGCCGCCGCCGTGGCATAGCGGTTGGCCCCGGAGACGCGCCGGTGCGCGCCGACGCCGTCGGCGACGGCCGCCGAGAGGGCGGCCTCCCCGCCCAGCAGGACGCGGTCGGCCGGGTTGGTAGACGCCAGGTAGCCGGCCACGGCCGGGTGCAGCGCCGCGCTGGGCGTCAGCAGGACCGGGGTTCCGGTCGCGGCCGACCACGCGCCGCCGGTGACGGCGTCGGCCCACGCGGCGGTCGGGTTGCCCGGCGGGGCGTCCGCGCGGGCCAGGGCGACGGTCGCCGTGCCGCCGGGAGCGACCGCCGCCGCGATCGCCACCGCGGTCTCCACCCGCGACGGCCCGAACAGCCGGCGCACGGTGTAACCGCCGGCCTCGAGCGCGTCGGCCACCGCCGCCGACAGTGCGGGCTCTCCCCCAGCAGCGTGACCGTGCCGCTGCCGCCCAGCAGCCGCTCGATCTCCCCGGCGGTGCGAGGGTCCAGGGCTGCGGTAGCGGTGAACAGCAGCGACGCGTCGGCGGTCAACACCGCCCCCGCGAGGGAATCGGCGAACAGGTCGTCGCGCGACAGCACCACCCCCGACGGCCGGGCTCCGCCCCCTGCGGCCGTTCCCGGGAAGCGCTGCTGGGAGATCGCGATCGCCGTGGGGATGACCCCGGAAGTCGCCGGGCCCTGCGTCACGGTGGTGGTCGTGGTCGCCACCGCGTCGTCGGGGGTCGGGTCGACGGCCAGAGACGTGGCGCGGGCCTCCGTCTGCAGCGTGCCGGCCGCGGTCGGGCGGGCGCGCGCGCGCACCGTCGCCTCGGTGCCCTGCATCAGGTCGCCCAGCATGCAGCGGACTGTGCCCGCCGCCTCCACCGCGCAGGTCCCCGCCGTCGCCTCCACGGTCGGGTCGGGCAGCGTCGCCGGAAGGGTCAACACGAGCTCGGCCGCGACCGCCGTGACCGGGCCGGTGTTGAACACCGACGCCGTGATGGTGAGGACCTCGCCCACAGCCAGCGGGTCGGGCCCGTCGGCCAGCGCCACTACCAGGTCGGCGCCGGGCACCAGCTCATAGGCGCCGGCGTCGCAGGCCGCCACCCCGTCGAGGTCCCCGTCAACCGGGCGCATGACGTCACGCGCGTCGGTCGCCGGGCACTGCGTGCCGGCCGCGTCGAGCGCGGCGCTGCCCAGCCCCAGCGCGTGGCTGGCGAGCGCACCGCCGTTGGCTGCAAGCGGCCGCAGTGCCGCCTCCACGGCGTTGCGGTTGCCTGCCGGCAGCGCGCAGGAGCCGTCGTCGGCGACGCTGCCGGTCCCGGTCACCGTGCCCGCGCCGCTCACCGCGCAGTTGACGTCGTCCCCGGGGGTCGCGCCGCCCGGTTGGGCCAGCAGCGACCCGGCGAGCGTCACCGGCGCCTCGGCGAGGAGGTTTCCGGCGGTGCCCGCCGACGCGGCGTTGGCCGCGATCGTCGAGGAGATGACGGTCACCGGCTCCTCGGCGTACACACCCCCGTTGGTGGAACCCAGGTTGCCCGACACCGTCGTGGTCACCAGCTCCAGCGTCGCCCCCGCGGCGATGCCGGCACCGGTTGACCCGACGTTGGCCTCCACCAGGCTGCGCTCGACGCGCAGCTGTCCGCCTTCGGTCGTCGAGCAGCCCGCCGCCCGCGTCGTCGCTGGCGTTGGCGACCAGGTGGCTGTCGACCAGCGCGCCCGTGACGTCGCTCAGCGCCAGGCCGCCACCGACGGTGGCGCTGTTGCCCTCGACCGCCAACCGGGTCGCCGCCAGCTCGCCGTGGCTGGCGGCAAGGCCACCGCCGAAGAAGCTGCGGTTGTTGGCGAGCACGCTGTCGGTGAGCTCGAACCGGGTGGGTACCCCGGACGCAGAAGAGTCCAGCGCCAGCCCGCCACCGGCCTCGTCGGCGCGGTTGTCCTCGATCACGACGTCGCGCAGGACCACCGGCCCGGCGCTGTACAGCCCGCCGCCCCACTGGCCGCTGGTGTTGCCGCTCAGCACACCCCCTGGATCGTGACCGGACCAGGCCCGATCGCGGCGATGCCGCCCCCGGAAGCCAGGGCGGCGTTGGCCTTGACGACGGTGTCGGTGAGCGTCAGCGGCCCGGTGGCGAAGATCCCCGCGCCCACGGTCGCGAGGCTGCCGGCCACGCTGGCGCGCGTCAGCGTCAGGTGCCCGCCCGTGGCGCGGACCGCACCGCCCTCGTCGACCGTGCCACCACCGGTGACCGCCAGGTCGGCGAGCGTGAGCGGCACGGCGTGGCTGTCGAAGGCGCGGTCGGCCACGACGACGTCGATCACGGTGGCCTGGGCTCCGGCACCGATCACGGTGAGCGGCTGCAGCACGTCGAGGTCGCCGCTGCCCGCGCTGTCGTTGCCCGGCGCACCCAGGGTCAGGCGGTAGGTGCCCGCGCCGAGGCGGAGCGTGAACCCTCCAGGACTCGCGTTGGACTCCAGGATCGCCTCGCGCAGCGAGCACCCGCTGCCGCCGACGCACGAGCCGTCGGGCGCCGGGTCGTCGTGCACGTCCACGACGACTTCGACCTGGGCGGCGACCGGGGGCGCGGTGACGGCCAGCCCCAGAAGCGCAGCGGCGAGGACTGCCGCCAGGGCCTGCAACGTGCGGCTGGCTGCGCTCATGACAGGGGCCGCTCGCACAGGAAGGTCACCGCGACCGCGCTCGAGCCGTCGTCGTCGGTGGCGGAGAACGTGAGCGTCTGCTCCTCGACCGACCCGCCCGGGCCGGGGTGACTGCAGTGGTAGGTGCCGGTCCCGACGGTCACGGGGCCTTGCGTGCTCGTCGTCGTGAAGACCTGCGACTGCTCCCGAGGCGTGGTGATCACCCAGTTCACCGAGACCGGAGAGACCTCGCCGGGCTCCAAGGTGGCCTCGCCGCGAAGCGGGATCGCCTCGCCGATGTAGTACCGCGGCGCCGTCGGCTCGAAGATCTGCACGCGCGGGGCGACGTTGGGCGGGTAGGGCTCGACGGTGAAGACACGCGACACGCTGGCGCTGGCCATGAACTCGTCGGTGGCGGTGACCGTCGCCGTGTAGCTGCCGGGCAGGCTCAGCTGCAGGCGCGGCCGGCAGCCGATGACCGACAGGGCCTGCGGACCCGTGATGTCCCAGCGGATCGCGGAGCAGCCGATGTCGTCCTGGTTGGGGTCGCTGATCGTGGCCTGCCCGGCGATGCCGACGGTCGCGGTGAGGACCGCGCCCTCAGCGGGCCGCACGATCGACACGACCGGCGGCGGGTTGACCGCGTTGACCTGGAAGCTGACTGGCGCCGACGTCTGGCCGCTGGAGTCGGTGGCGACGACGCTCACGCGGCGCACGCCCACCGTGGGGAACGCATAGACGAACTGGTGGGCCACGCTGATCAGGCCGTCGACGTCGCTGGTCCAGCGCATCGTGCAGCAGTCCGGGCCGTCCTGGGGGTCGCTCGCCGTGGCCTCGAAGCCGGTGAGGTCGCGGGCCTCGACGGTGAGGTCACCGGTCGGGGTGAGCAGCTGCACCGTCGGCGCCGACCCCGCGGCACCGGCGAAGACCCGGTCCATCGCGGCGGGCACGTCCAGGATGCGGGTGACCTGCGCGTCGGTGCTGGCGCTGGCGGTCTCCACCAGGGTCTGGCGCACGACGTGGGCGCTGGCGGTGTCGAACGGCGGCCGGCTCTCGATGGCGTGCCACAGCAGCGCGGCGGTTCCCGCCACGACGGGGGACGCGAAGCTCGTGCCGTTGACCGTCCAGGCGCGGTCCAGCGGCGCGTAAGGGTTCGGGCCGACGAACGTGGTGAACGGCCCGAAGATGTCGACCGGCGCACCGAAGTTCGACCCGGGGTCGCGCGTGCGCAGCCCGGCCGCGACGCCGCCAACGCACAGCAGGTTCACCGCCAGCTCGCAGGGGGAGCGCGTGATCGCATCCCAGCAGCCGGGCAAGCACAGCCGCAGTTCGAGGTCGATGCCGTTGTTGCCGGCGGCCACGACCACCAGCGTGTTGTTGTTGCGGATGACGGTGTCGAGGATCTGCCGCAGCGGCTCCAACGTCCCTGCAGCCGAGCTGGGGATCGCGCTACCGAAGCTCATGTTGACGATGTCGGCGCCGTGCTCGACCGCGCTGATGACCGCGGCGATCGTGCCCTCCATGCCCGCGCCGCGCTGCACCAGGATCAGCCTGGCGACCGGCGCGGCCGGACCGGCGGCGCCGCGGCTGTTGTCGACCTGCGCCGCCGCGGCCGAGGTGACCTGATGGCCGTGCCAGGGGCAATACGCGTTGTTCATGCCGCAGCCGAAGATCCCCTGGTCGCCGAACTCCCCGAGCGCGTCAGGTCCCAGGCCCTCCGGGCTGATCACGGTCGCGCCGGGCAGGCGGTCGGGGTCCTCGCGGCCGAAGCCGTCGTCGATGATCGCCAGGCTCACGCTGCCGGCCGCACCCTCGAGCATCCCGGCGGCGTCCATGCGCTGCCAGGCCTCGGCGACGCCGATGTCCTGCGGGTGGTCGGGGTCCATGTAGGCCCAGTCGAAGGCGTTGCTGGAGTACGGCTGGCCGGCGGCGGGCACGCCGGTGGCGACGGACGTCGCGGCGCCGGCCTCGGTGGTGGTCTCGTCGCGCAGGCCCGCACCCTCGTCCAGCGCGTTCAGGCCGACGGCGAGCCCGTCGGCGGACGCGGCCAGGCTGGCCGCGAGCGTCCCCAGGCCGGCGGCCGAGGAGACGCCGTGGGCCCCCTGCGCCAGCGGCTCGGTGGCCCGCGCGTCGGACGGCAGCCCCGCCGGGTCGGCCGTGGCGGGGTCGATGCGGACGAGGTGCACCTGGGCCACGCCGGCGATGCCGGCCGCGGACGGGTCCAGGGTCTTGACGACCTCGCCGCCGTAGCGCGCCAGGAGCGCGTCGAGGTCGGGGCCGGGATCGGCCAGGACGACCAGCTCGCCCTCCACGAAGTCCAACGTCCCGCCGTGCGTGTCGGCCAGGCGTGCCACGGTCCGCGTGGCGGTGTCGCCCGCGAACGCGGGTGGCAGCTCGGTGATCGCCGGCCGCAGCTCTGAGTCCACGACGAAGGTGGGCGGGTCCGGCGCGGCTGCCCCCTGGCAGGGCGTGAGCGCCGCGGCGGCATCCGAGACCACCCCCTGCGAGCCCACGACCACGAGGCGCTGCGGGGCCAGCGCCGACACCGCCGCCACCGTCGCCGCCGGCGCGCAGTCGGGGTTGACCAGCAGCAGCGGCCCGCCCGCGAGGCCCGCGGCCGGAGCGGCTGCCAGCGCGTCGGGGAAGTTGCCCCCGGTCGCCAGAAAGACCACCGGCGCCCCGTCAGGATGCCCGTCCGCGGCGATCGCCGCGGCGGTGGCGAAGCGGTCAGGCCCCGCCAGGCGCCGAACCGCGCCAGTCGTCAGGCCGCCAAGCTCGGCCACGACCGTCATCCCCCACCACGTCCGCGCCGCCCAACACGGTGATCCGCCCAGGGGCGAGCCGCTCCAGCGCCTCACGGGTCGCCGCCGGCAGCGCGTCGGGGTGGGTCAGCAGCACCGGGACGCCCCGCGCCGCGCCCGCGGCGCCGCCGGCCAGTGCGTCGGGGAAGTTGGACGCCGTGGCGACGAACACCTCCGCGACGCCCGCGTCGAAGCCCGCCCCCGCGACCGCCGCCGCGGTGGCGACGCGGTCGCTCCCGGCGATGCGCTCGACGGTCCCGGTGGTGTAGGGCTCGAGGGCGGCGACGACGGCGTCCGACACCGCCGGAGGGCCACCCAGGACACGGATCCGGGCGGGTGCCAGGCGCACCAGCTCCTCGGCCGTGGCCTCCGGCACGCGGTCGCGTGCCACCAGCAGCATGGGCGCGCCGTCCACACCCGCCAGCGGCCCGCCGGCCAGCGCGTCGGGGAAGTTCTCGCCGGTGGCCACGTAGGCCACGGCCACGCCCGGCGCGAACGTGGCCGCCGACACGGCCGCCGCCGTCGCGAAGCGGTCACTGCCCGCCAGACGCTCCGGCACGGGCGCCTGCGCCGCGGCGCCGATCGGCAGGAACGAGACCGCGACCATCGCCACGGCCACCCCCAGCGCCGGCCCCCGCCGAGACACCGCGCTCTCCGCCGACCGTGCGCCGCCGCTGCCGATCATGCTCAAACCCCCTCAGCCGTCGTCTCGATGCCGAGGGTGGGATGGGGCGGTTCAGCCCCGGTTAAGCCGCTTTGCTACCGGCGGGTAACCTGCGCTCGATGAACGACGCCCTGACGCGCCTGCTGGACGTCGCGCTCGATCCGGAAGCCACGCCCACCGCCATCGCCGGCACGCCGCTGCCGGACGTCATGCGGGCCGCCGTCGTGCGCAAGGACGAGGTCGAGATGTTCGAGGGCCTCGACTCGGTGGACAAGGACCCGCGCAAGTCCCTGCACATCGACGAGGTCCCGATCCCGCCGCTGGGGCCTAACGAGGTCCTGATCGCGCCGATGGCGTCCGCGCTGAACTTCAACACGGTCTGGACGTCGATCTTCGAGCCGCTGTCGACGTTCGTGTTCCTCGAGCGCTTCGGCAAGGAGTCGGACCTCGGCGCGCGCCACGACCTCGACTATCACATCGTCGGTTCCGACGCCGCGGCGATCGTCGCTGCGGGTCGGGCCCGGGGTGACCCGCTGGAAGCCCGGCGACCGCGTCACGGTGCACTGCAACTACGTCGACCTGGAAGGCCCCGAGGGGCACGACGACTCGATGATGGACATGCGCCAGCGCATCTGGGGCTTCGAGACGAACTTCGGCGGCATGGCGGAGATCTCCATGGTCAAGGCCAACCAGCTCATGCCGATGCCGACGCACCTGACGTGGGAGGAGGCGCGCCGCCTGTCGCTGACGCTGGCGACCTGCTACCGCATGCTCGTCAGCCCAGCACGGCGCGGGGATGAAGCAGGGCGACGTCGTGCTGATCTGGGGCGCCACGGGCGGGCTCGGCGGGTTCGCGCGTCCAGCTGGTCGCGCAACGGCGGCGGCATCCCGGTCTGCGTGGTCGTCCTCGGCGGCGAAGGCCGACCTGCTGCGCTCCCTGGGCGGCGGAACTCGTGATCGACCGCAAGGCCGAGGGCTACCGAGTTCTGGAAGGACGGGCGCCAGCAGCCCGAGGAGTGGCAGCGCCTCGGCAAGCCGCATCCGCGAGCTCACCGGCGGCCAGGACGTCGACATCGTGTTCGAGCACCCCGGCCGCCAGACCTTCGGCGCCAGCATCTTCGTCGTCACGCAGCGGCGGCATGGTCGTCACCTGCGCCTCGACGTCCGGCTACAACGCACGAGTACGACAACCGCTACCTGTGGATGAACCTCAAGCGCATCGTCGGCTCGCACTTCGCGAACTACAGTGAGGCCTGGGAGGCCAACCGCCTCGTCGACCTCGGGATGATCCACCCGATCCTCACCCAGACCTACGCCCTCGACGACGTCGGCGAAGCCGCCTACGCGATGCACACCAACAGCCACACCGGCAAGCTCGGCGTCCTCGTCAACGCGACCGAAGAAGGGCAGGGCGTCCAGGACACGGCCAAGCGCGAGCGCTTCGAGAAGGACCTCGCCGCCTGGAAGCAGTTGCACTAGGCGTCTCGCCGATTCCTGGCAGGAGGGGGTCGGGACAGGTGAGGGGGGCGAAGGGCGTGGCGTCGTCGGGGCGGACGACGGCCCCGCCATCGGGGGTCAGGACGGTCGTGCGCCAGACCGGGGCGGAAGCCCAGGCTTGGCCGTCCCAGGATTCCGGGGCGCCGTTGGCGTAGATCACCGCCGCGACGTCGCCGGCGGCCTCGCACTGCTCGAGGGCGGGCGCGGCGGCGGCGGCCAGGGCGGCGGGTTCGAGTGCGTCGTCGGGGAGGTCGGGGAGCTCGGCCACGCCGGCCGCGGTGATGGGCTGCAGCTGCAGGCCCGACAGCGTCTGGCGCTCGACCCGGGCGCCGCCGTCCGGCACCGCCTCGACCGTCAGGATGCGGTCGGCGTCGGGCGCCACGTAGGTCAGCCGCACGCGTTCCCAGGCTTGTCCTCCGCCGCCTCCCCCTCCATCGCCGCCGTCGCCCTCGCCGTCGAGGTAGACCACGACGACCGAGAGGCGCGGGTCGTCCTGCCAGAGGACCGCGCGCTGGAGGCCGAAGGCGCGCAGCTCGGCGAGGTCTGTCGGGAACTCCTCGTCGGGGTTGCCCAGCAGGTCCGCGTCGCTGGGGGCCGCGTCCTGGCTGGGCGCGACGACCGGTTGGTCGACCGGCTGGCACGCCGCCAGCGCCACCGCCGCCAGCACCCCCCCCGCAACGCGCGCCTTCACGCGTCGGCGCCTGCCCACGCCAGCACCTGCTGCTCGAGCAGGGCCAGCGGCAGCGCCCCCTGATCCAGGACCACCGCATGGAAGTCACGCAGGTCGAAGGCCGCACCGCGGGCGGCACGCGCAACCTCGCGCAGCCGGTTGAGCTCCAGCCTGCCGATCATGTACGCGCACGCCTGCCCCGGGTAGACGATGTAGCGGTCGACCTCCGCGACCACGAAGTCCTCGGTCATCGCCGAGTTGGCCAGCAGGAAGTCGATCGCGCGCTGGCGGCTCCAGCCGAGGTGGTGCAGCCCGGTGTCGACCACCAGCCGGCCAGCCCGCAGCGAGTCGCACGCCAGCATCCCGAGGCGCGCCAGGTCGCCGGAGTACCACCCCAGCTCGTCGGCGAGGCGCTCGGTGTACAGGCCCCACCCCTCGACGTAGGCGGTCGCGCCCACGACCAGGCGGCGGAAGCGCGGCAGCCCCTCGAGCTCCTGCTGCAGCCCGATCTGCAGGTGGTGACCGGGGATCGCCTCGTGGAACGCGATGCACTCCGACTCGTAGCGCGCTACCACAGGGCCGGTGGTGTTGATCCAGTAGGTGCCACCCGTGCCGGCGCCCGGGTTGGGCGGCTGGTAGTAGGCGGCGACGGCACCACTGGCCTCGACCTCGGGGATCGCGCGAACCTCGCAGGCGGTCTGGGGCAGGCGGTGGAACGCGGTCGGCGCGCCTTCGACCGCGCGGGCCACGACGGCCTCGGCGTCGGCGCGGGCCTCCTCGCCCTGGTCGAACCGCAGCCCCGGGTCCGTGCGCAGCCGCGTGAAGATCGCGCTGAGGTCGTGCTCGCCCAGCGCGCGGCCGCCGATCTCGCGGTACTCCTCCGCCAGGCCGGCGATCACGTCCAGGCCGGTGGCGTGCACCTCCTCAGGGGTGCGCTCGGTGGTGGTGTGCACGCGGACCAGGTCGCGGTAGAGCTCGGCTCCGCCGTCCAGCCACGAGAGGCCGCAGTGCTCGTCGTCGCGGCCTCGCGGGAGGACATCGGTCTCGACCCGCTGGCGGTAGCGCCGCACGGCGTCGGCCAGCGGGCCGGCCACCAGCGCCGCGCGGCGCTGCGCCCAGACGTCGGCCGCGGTCCACCCCTCCGGGGCCGGTGCGGCCAGCAGCGGGTTGTCCTCGGGCGCCAGCTCCAGGTAGCGGTCCAGCTGCGCGATCGCGTCGCGCGCGCCGCGGGCCGTCGCCGGCCGGTCGGCGGCGGAGCCGCGGACCTGGCGCTCCCCCACCGCGTCCAGCCAACCCGGCAGGCCCTCCAACCGCTGGAGGTGCTCCTCGGCGGCCTCGGGCGTGGCGACGGGGATGCGGGCGGCCGTGGAGAGCAGGCGCGCCTGGGGCGCGGTCAGGAAGGCCGTGACGTCGAGCGCCTGCAGCCCACGGCACAGCAGCGCTGCGTTGCCGCGCCCCTCATGGACCAGGATCGACCGCGTGACGGCGTCGGTCGTCGACAGGCCCTCGGCCGATACGGCCTCGGCGGCGCCGGCCAACTCCAGCCAGGCATCCCGGCGGCGGCGCTCGTCCTCCTCGGAGGCGTCGGGCACCCGGCCGTCGGCCTCCTCGATGCCGATCAGCGCCGCCCAGAGCGGGTCCTCGTCCACGGCCAGCAGCAGGGCGCGCTCGGCCAGCTCGTCGAGCTTGGCGGCAGCGTCCTCGCGGGGCTCGGTCATCGCCCTCACTCCTCCATCCACGGATGGAGCAGTTTGCCCCCCGGATCAGGCGGTCGCCGCGGCCGGAAGGAGGAGGCAGACGCGCGGGGCGCGGTCGTAGACCAGGCGGCCGCCGTCGCCCTCGACCAGGGAGCGGGCCAGCACGAGCCCGTGGCCCTCGACACCGTCGGGTGCGAAGCCGGAACCTTCGTCGCTGACGCAGAGCCGCACCCAGTGCCCACCGGCGCCCGGCGGGGGCGCGACGCCGCCCGGCAGCGGCGGAGTCATGGCAGGCGCGGTGGCGACGCTGACCGTGATCGTGCCGCGGCCGTGCTCCAGCGCGTTGTCCAGCAGCACCTGCAGCGCCTGACCCAGCGCGGCGGGGCGGCCCGCGACGCGCGGGACGGGGCCGGCCTGCACGACCACGCGGCGGCCGGACGCGGCGGCCAGGGCGCCCCAGGTTGCGACGCGGTCCTGCGCGAGCGCGCCGACGTCGACCTCCTCGGTGCCGACCGGCGCGACCGCCAGCGACTCGAGCTCGCCGATCGTGGCCTCCAGCCGGTCGATCTCGTCGAGCGCAGCGCCGACCAAAGCTCCCTGGTCATCCGCGGCCGCGACCTGCAGCGCCTCCACGTCCAGGCGCAGGGCCGTGAGGGGCGTGCGCAGCTGATGGGACGCGTCCGCGCCCAACGAGCGCGTGCGCGCGACCAGGGTCCCCAGGCGCTCCGCGGTCGCGTCCAGGGCCTCCGCGACGCGGTCGGCCTCCGGGAGACCGCTGCGCGCCGAGCGCACGGAGAAGTCGCCCCGGCCAAGCTCGGCGGCGGTGTCGGCCAGTGCCTCCAGCGGCCGGCTCAGGCGCGCGGCCTGCCACGTGCCCACCCCGACGGCCACGGCCAGCGCCACCCCCGACAGCGCGGCGATCGCCAGCAGCGCCCCGCGGATCTCCCCGCGCAGCACCTCGTCGATGCGGACGGCGCGCAGGACCTGGCTCACACCACCGATGCGCACGGGCACCGAGACCGCGAGCAGACCGTCGGCGCGCACGCGCCCGACCTCGCCGCGCAGGGCCGAGGACAGGTCTGCGTCGAGATCGGCCGGCACCTCCGGGGGCGCCAGCGTGTCGCGCACGGCGACCAGCCCGCCGCGCCGCTCGAACAGGACCAGACGCAGGCCGCTCTCCTCGGCGGCCTCGCGCAGGACCTCGCCCTGCTCGAAGATGTTGAGACCCTGCTGGTTGAGGAAGACCTGGATCTGCTCGGCCTCGCGCTGCAGGGCCGACAGCGCCTGGCCCTGCAGCAGCCGCGTCACGGCGAACCCGAGCGGAACGCCCAGCAACACCAGGGCCAGCGCGGTGGCGGTCAGCGTGGTGGCCAGTACCCGCCGACGCACGGACCCGCCTCAGCCCTCGTCGAAGCGCAGGCCGACGCCGCGCACCGTCGTGATGTAGTGCGGCGCCGTCGGCGTCGTCGCCGAGCTTGCGGCGCAGCCACGACACGTGCATGTCCACGGTCTTGGTGGAGCCGAACCAGTTCGTGTCCCAGACCTCGCGCATCAGCGTCTCGCGGGTGACGACCGGCCGGCGTCGCGCAGCAGCACGGCGAGGAGGTCGAACTCCTTGGGCGTGAGGTCCAGCTCCTCCTCCGCGCGCCAGGCGCGCCGCGAGTCCATGTCGACGCGCACGTCCTGCGCCTGCAGGACCTGGTCGGCGGGGTCGGGGGCGCCGCGCCGCAGGAGTGCGCGCACGCGCGCCAGCAGCTCCGCGAGGCGGAACGGCTTGGTCACGTAGTCGTCCGCGCCGGCGTCCAGGCCCACGACCACATCGGCCTCGGTCGCGCGCGCGGTGAGCACCAGGATCGGCAGCGCAGGCTTGCGCTCGCGCAGGCGCCGGGCGACCTCGACTCCGTCCAGGTCGGGCAGCCCCAGGTCCAGCACCACCACGTCGGGCGCGGCGCCGCGCGCGACCGCCTGCAGCGCCTCGCCGCCCGCGGCCACGCGCTGCACCACGTACCCTGTCGCCGCGCAGCGCCGCGGCCAGCGGCACGGCGATCCCGTCGTCGTCCTCGACCAGCAGGACGTTCGCACCGGGGTTTGCCATTGCGCTTTACGCAACCTTTCCGGGGGGACGGGGGATGCTTGTGGGGAGCCCGCCTACCGTGACTCCCACGAAGTCTTGGAAGTCTCCCCCGAAAATCCGTCCCGAGGAGGATGCCGTGCACGCGCCGCAGACGCTGCTGTCGAGCACCGAGCGCAACAGGCCACCGTTCGACCAGCCGATGCCGCCGCTGCCTCACGAGGCCGGCAGCGCCAGCGCCCCGTCCTGGTGGGCGACCGGCCCCCTGCCCGAGCCGCCTCCGCCGCCCGCCAGTGCCGTACGGCCGATCGCGCCCCGGGAGCCCCGCCGGGTCGGCGGGCTGCTGGCCGCGGCCGCGTTGGCCGCGGTGATCGGCGCGTCTGTCGCCGTGCCCGTCACGCTCGCGCTGTCCGACGACCCCGCGGCGCAGACCGCCTCCTCGGAGGATGGGAGCGCCCAGACCACCACGGTCGCAGCGCCGGCCGACCCCGCGACGCCGGACCAGGACATGGGTGCCCCCCTGCCCGGCGGCGAACGCTCCGTCACCGAGGTCGCCGCCGCAGTGCTGCCGACCGTGGCCCGCGTCGACGTATCCGGTCTGCAGGGCGAGGGCAGCGGCTCCGCGGTGATCTACCGCGAGGACGGCTACCTCATCACCAACAACCACGTGGTCGAGGGCGCGGAGCAGGTGACGGTCACCCTGCCCGACAGCACCGAGCGCGAGGCCGAGGTGGTCGGCACCGTCCCGATGGTGGACCTCGCCGTGCTGCACGTCGACGCGACCGACCTGCCCGTCCCCGCCTACGCCACCCAGGAACCCCGCGTCGGTGACGTCGCGATCGCGATCGGCTCGCCCTTCGGGCTGGACTCCACGGTCACGCAGGGCATCGTCAGCGCGCTCAACCGCTCGCTCGGCGAGCCCGGCGGCGCCACGCTGGTCGACCTCATCCAGACCGACGCGGCGATCAACCCCGGCAACTCCGGCGGCGCGCTGGTCAACGCCCGCGGCGAGGTCATCGGCATCAACACGGCCATCTTCTCGACCTCGGGCGCCAACGCCGGCATCGGCTTCGCGGTGCCCGTGTCGACCGTCATCGGC
This sequence comes from Euzebyaceae bacterium, assembly GCA_963829805.1. Lineage (GTDB taxonomy): Bacteria > Actinomycetota > Nitriliruptoria > Euzebyales > Egibacteraceae > CAWHJR01. The sequence goes on along the minus strand of CAWHJR010000002.1, from coordinate 1,988,069 downwards.
GTCGCCGACCAGCTCATCGAGCAGGGCTTCGTCGAGTTCGCCCAGCTGGGCATCCGCGGCGCCGACGTGACCGCCGACATCGCCGAGCAGTACGGCCTGGCCACCGGTGCCGGCGCCGCGGTCATCAGCGTCGAGCCCGGCAGCGCGGCCGAAGCCGCCGAGCTGGCCGAAGGCGACATCATCGTCGGCATCGACGGCGAGGACGTCGGAACCATGTCCGACCTCGCCGCCGCGATCCGCGCGCACAGCCCCGGCGACGAGGTGACGCTGCAGGTGATCCGCGACGGCCAGGAGACCGAGACCACCGCGGTGCTCGACGGCGTGCGTTCCGGCGAGTAGCCCTGATCCCCGCGGACTGACGGCTACGCGGCCGGCTTGCGGCCGATCGCAAGGTAGCCCGCGACGAAGAGCCACGGCCGCGGCGCCATCTGGTCGACCGCCGCGAAGGTGGCCTCCCAGCGCTCGACGTCGGCTTGCGTGACTGCGGCCTCGGCCAGCATCGCGTCGCGTGCGGCCCAGCTGGGAGGCCGCAGCCCGGGCGGGATGCGGATCACCGGCGACGCCGGCTGGTAGCGCTCGACCTCCAGCCCGGCGGCCTCCAGCAGCGCACCCAAACGCCGCCCGGTCAGCAGGTCGTTGCCGCGGCGCGCGTGGAAGTCGCGGTAGGCCTGCGAGAGGTCTTCCCAGCCCGGCAGCTCGGGATGGGTGCGCACGTCGAACCCGTCGACGTCGACTAGGTACACACTGCCCCCGGGCTTTGCGAGCGCTGCGAGGTGGTCGACGATCGCCTGCTCCCTGGGGCCGTTGTGGGCCAGCACATGACGGCACATCACGACGTCGTAGGCGCGCTCCGGCAAACCGGTCGCGTCCGCGGCGCCCTCTCGCGCGCTCGCCTGCGGCAGTGCCGCGACTGCGGCGTTGGCGGCCGCGACGGCCTCGGGGTCGCCGTCGATCCCGTCCGCGCGGCCCGTCGGGCCGACCGCGTCGGCGAGCACGGCGAGCACCGCGCCCGGGCCGCAGCCGACGTCGGCGACGACGGCACCAAGGGTGACGCCCGCGGCCTTCCAGTCGGCGGCCTCGAAGGCGGCGGCGGTCTCGGCCATCATGCGGTAGCGGGCCTGCTCGACCTCACTGACGCGGAGCGCGTAGTCCGACATGGGGCTGGATTATCGTGTGCCCGGCATGGCAGGCAAGAGCGGCACACGACGGGGGAAGGCCAAGGCTCCCGGGCGGGCACCCAACCTCAAGCTGGAGCAGGCCTGGCTGGCCGACGGGCATGTGGTCGTGGCCGGGAGCGACGAGGTCGGGCGCGGGCCGCTGGCAGGGCCGGTGACCGCCGGGGTCGTGCTGGTCGACGCGTCGACCGGCCGCCAGCCCAACGGGCTGCGCGACTCCAAGCTGCTCACGCCAGAGCAGCGCGAGAAGCTCGCGCCGCGCATCCGCGACTGGGCCGTGGCCTGGGGTGTGGGGCACGCGAGCGCGCAGGAGATCGACACCATCGGGATCCTGCGGGCGCTCCGGCTGGCTGGTGAGCGCGCGATGGCGCAGCTGCCCGTCGAGCCCGATCTCGTGCTGCTGGACGGCAACTACGACTGGTGGTCACGTCCGGCGCGCTGTCTCACCTCGCCGCGCACGGGGCCGCCGGCCAAGGTCGTGATCAAGGTCAAGGCCGACATCTTCTGCGCATCGGTGGCGGCCGCCAGCGTCCTCGCCAAGGTCACCCGGGACCGCATCATGGTCGAGCTCAGCGAGCACCACCCCGGCTACAACTGGCACTCGAACAAGGGCTACTCGACCCCCGACCACTACGCCGCGCTGCGTGCGCTAGGCCCGTGCGAGCAGCACCGCCTGACCTGGAACCTCACTCCTGCGGAGCAGCTCGCGCTCGAGGGCCTCTTGGACGAAGCGGTGTAACAGCGCTACGTGAGCGGCTGCGGGGGCCGGTCGAGGTCGGTGCCCAGGTGCCCGGTGTCGTTGAAGCGGCGCACGATCCAGCGCTCCGCGGTGATCACGACGTGCGTGATCGAGCCGTTGTCGACCGCGAGGAACGCGAAGGGCCGTGCGCCTGTCGCCATGCTGATCACGGAGCCGATCACCCCGCCGTGCGTGAACACCGCGACGCGCTGGTCGGGGTGGGTGCGCGCGATGCCCTCCAGGGCCGAGCGCAGCCGCGCGGAGAACGCATCGGCCGGCTCCGCGCCGGGGATCACGTCCCAGCGCTCCTCGGTGAACAGGCGCTGCGCGATCGGCCCGTTCTGGGCGACCATGCGCCTGAAGTTGCCGCCCTCCCACTCCCCGAGGAACACCTCGCGCAGGTCGTGCACGACGATGGGCTCCAGGTGCAGCCGCTGCGCCAGCGGCGCGGCCGTCTCCTGCGTGCGCCGCAGGCTGGAGACGTAGATGGCGCTGACGTCCTCACGCTCCAGTCGCTCCGCGACCCGCGCCGCCTCGTCCCGCCCCCGCGGGTCCAGTGCGGGGTCGGCATGCCCGTCGAACAGCTCGAACGGCGCATCATCCCGCGCCGGCAGCGACTCCCCATGCCGCACCAGCAGCAGGTCGCACGCGCCTTCGGGCAGCCGGAACCGGTACTGCCGGTACTCGCCTGGTTCCTGGTCGACGGCCATCGCACGGCAACCTAGACCGCGTGCAGGTCGGGGAAAACGAAAAGGGCCCGGCCGACTGCGCAGTCTTCAGTCGACCGGGCCAGCGGGGCACTTGGGGGCCCCGTGGGGGTTCAGTCAGCGTGACTGGTCAAACCGGGTGGCGCATCCGGTCGGCGGACTATTTCGGATGACCCTTTCTCACTAGTCCGGCCCGGGACGGACGGCGGGTAGCCTTGCCCCGCGTGGGTCGGATGACGCTGCACGACACCCGGACCGGCGCGCGCGTCGACCCGGTGGCGGGGCGGACGGTGCGGCTGTACGTCTGCGGGATCACGCCCTACGACTCGGCGCACCTGGGGCACGCGTTCGTGTACTCGGCGTTCGACGTGCTCGTGCGCTACCTGGAGCACCAGGGACTGGTCGTGCGCTACGCCCGCAATGTCACCGACGTCGACGACGACATCCTGCGCACGGCCAAGGCCCGCGGCGTGCCCTACCTGCAGCTCGCGGAGTCCGAGGTGGCGCAGTTCGACGCGCAGCTGGCACGGCTGGGCCTGCGGGCGCCGGACGTCGCCCCACGAGCGACCGGGGCGATCCCGGCGATCGTGCACGCGGTCGCGGGACTGGTGGAGCGAGGGGCTGCGTACGCGCTGGAAGACGGGCGCGTCTACTTCGACACCGGGGCAGCTCCTGCCGGCGAGTTCTCGGGCCTCGACCGTGCGGAGCGCGAGCGCCAGTTCGCCGAGAAGGGCGGCGACCCCGACGCCTCCGGCAAGCGCGACGCGCTGGACTTCCTGCTGTGGCAGCCCAGCGCACCCGACGAGCCGGCGTGGGACAGCCCCTGGGGCCAGGGCCGCCCCGGCTGGCACATCGAGTGCTCCGTGATGGCGATGGAGCACCTCGGCGGGGCGCTCGACGTCCACGGGGGCGGGTCGGACCTGGTCTACCCCCACCACGAGGCCGAGGTCCTCCAGAGCGAGGCCCTCACCGGCCAACGGCCGTTCGCCCGCGTGTGGGCGCACTGCGGGATGGTCGCGCTGGACGGCACGAAGATGTCGAAGTCGCTGGGCAACCTCGTGTTCCTGCGCGACGTGCTGGACGCGCACGACGCGGCCGCCGTGCGCCGCCACCTCCTGGAGAACCACTACCGCAGCGGCTGGACGCACGACGAGGAGGCCCTCGAGCAGGCCGGCAAGGCCGTGCAGCGCTGGCGCGACGCGGGCACGAGCGGCGCGGACGGTGCTGCCGAGGCCGCGTTCCACGCGGCCATGCGCGACGACCTCGACACCCCCACCGCCCTGGCCGCCATCGACCGCGCCGCCGAGGCGGGTGCCGGCGCCACGGTCGGGGCCCTCGCCGGGATCCTGGGGATCAGCCTGGACGGGGAAAGTGCGAGGCCCCCGGGGATCGGACGGGGGCCTCGGTGACGCCGAGGGTGAACTGCGGGCGGGATTCCCCTGGCGTGGTGTTGCGATCGTTCTGCCCCGGTGACGCGCAGGTGAAACACGCTCACGGAAAAAAGCTTCTCAGGACCGCACCAGGGGCTTGTAGCGGATGCGGTGCGGCTGCTCGGCCGCGGCGCCGAGGCGGCGCCTGCGGTCGGCCTCGTACTCGCTGTAGCTGCCTTCGAACCAGCTCGCGGTGCTGTCGCCCTCGAACGCCAGGATGTGGGTGGCGATGCGGTCGAGGAACCAACGGTCGTGGCTGATCACCACCGCGCAGCCGGGGAAGTCCAGCAGCGCGTCCTCGAGCGCGCGGAGAGTGTCGACGTCGAGGTCGTTCGTCGGCTCGTCGAGGAGCACGAGGTTGCCGCCGGTGCGCAGCAGCTTCGCGAGGTGGACGCGGTTGCGCTCGCCGCCCGAGAGGTCGCCGACCTTCTTCTGCTGGTCGGCACCGCGGAAGTTGAACTGCGCGACGTAGGCGCGGCCGTTCACCTCGCGCCTGCCGATCCGCAGGACGTCCTGGCCGTCGGTGATCTCCTGGAAGACGGTCCTGTCCGGGTCCAGCGCGTCGCGGGTCTGGTCGACGTAGGCGAGGTCGACGGTCTCACCGACCCGGAACGCGCCCGCGTCGGGCTGCTCGTCGCGGTGATCATGCGAAACAGCGTGGTCTTGCCCGCCCCGTTGGGGCCGATGACGCCGACGATCCCGCCTGGCGGGAGGTTGAAGGTCAGGTCCTCGACCAGCAGGTTGTCGCCGTAGCCCTTGGCGACGGCGTCGGCCTCGACCACCAGGTCGCCGAGGCGGCGCGTGAACGGGATCGCGATCTCGGCGCCGGTCCCGCGGCGTTCCTCCGGGCCGGCGGCGACCAAGGCCTCGTAGGCCTGGACGCGGGCCTTGGACTTGGCCTGGCGGGCGCGGGGCGAGGCGCGCACCCACTCCAGCTCGCGGTCGATGGTGCGCTGGCGCGCGGACTCGGCCTTCCCCTCCTGCCGCAGCCGCTCCTGCTTCTGCTCCAGCCACGAGGTGTAGTTGCCCTCGAACGGCAGGCCCTTGCCGCGGTCGAGCTCGAGGATCCAGCCCGCGACGTTGTCGAGGAAGTAGCGGTCGTGCGTGATCGCGACGACCGTGCCGGGGTACTCGGCCAGGTAGCGCTCCAGCCAGGCGACGCTCTCCGCGTCGAGGTGGTTCGTCGGCTCGTCCAAGAGCAGCAGGTCCGGCCGTGACAGCAGCAGGCGGCAGAGCGCGACGCGGCGGCGCTCGCCGCCCGAGAGCACGGAGACGTCGGCGTCGCCGGACGGGACGCGCAGCGCGTCCATCGCGACCTCGATCGTGCGGTCGAGGTCCCACCCGCCCGCCGCCTCGATCGCGTCCTGGACCTGCGCGAACTCGTCGTAGACGCGCGCCATCGCGTCGTCGTCGAGTGGCTCGGCCATCTTGGCGGTGAGCTCGTTGAAGGAGTCGAGCAGCGCCACCGTGCCGGCGACACCGTCCAGCACGTTGCCGCGCACGTCCTTGGCCGGGTCGAGCTCGGGCTCCTGCTCGAGGTACCCGACGGTCACGCCCTTCGCGGCCCAGGCCTCGCCCTCGAACTCGGTGTCCACGCCCGCCATGATCCGCAGCAGCGTCGACTTGCCCGCGCCGTTCGGGCCGATCACGCCGATCTTGGCCCCCGGGTAGAACGACAGCCAGATCCCCTTGAGGATCTCCGTGCCCGGGGGTACGACCTTGCGCAGCCCCTTCATGACGTAGACGAACTCCGGCATGGCCCCACCTTACGGGGGGCCCCCGGCGCCGATCACCCGGGGCGCAGCCCCCGGGTGTGGGCGGTGAGCAGGCCGTCTTGGCGCATGGCGCGCAGGGCGCCCCATGCGAGGACGAGGCCGGCGACGGTGAACGCGGTGACCCAGGCCATCACGGACACGGCGCGGGCGATGTCGACCAGCGCGGCGCCGGCGATCAGCACGCCGGGCTCGAAGCCCTTGGTGGCGTAGTTCGCCAAATCCCCGCCAAAGTCTCGCGGGGGCAGCGAGAGCCACGGGCTCGCCGAAGTCGCGGCCACCACGGATGACGGCGTCTGCGACCCTCCGCCTCCCCATCCCTCTCCCGTGCTCGTGCCCGTGCCGGTGCCCGTGCCCGTGCCGCGGCCCTGGCAGTGGAACTCCGTCAGCGTCATGTTCCCCATGGCTGCGGCACTCACTGCGCCGGGCGGGAGCCCGACCACGGTGACGGGGCTGCCGCTGGCGGCGACGGCCCCCGGGCTCGGAGGCACCGTGACGCTCGGGGAGGTCCCCGTGGCCCCGGTCCCACCTGATGACCCGGCCGAACCCGACGAGCCGGTCGAACCCGAACCCGACGAGCCGCTCGAACCCGAACCCGACGAGCTCGGCTCACCGGCCGGGGCCGGCGGCGCCACGGTCGCGAGCGCGGGTCCGGCCGCCTGCGGGACCGGTGCGGGCGCGGCTGCCACTGCGGGCTGCGCGGCCTCCACCACCGGCTGCGCGGCCTCCACCACCGGCTGCGCCGCCTCCACCACCGGCTGCGCCGCCTCCACCACCGGCTGCGCCGCCTCCACCACCGGCTGCGCGGCCTCCACCACCGGCTGCGCGGCCTCCACCACCGGCTGCGCGGCCTCCACCACCGGCTGCACGGCCTCCACCACCGGCTGCGACGGCCTCCACCACCGGCTCGACGGCCTCCACCACCGGCTCGACGGCCTCCACCACGGGCTCGACGGCCTCCACGACGGGCTCGACGGCCTCGGTCACCGTCTCGACCGGGTCCTCGACCGCCTCGCAGACGGTGCCGACGAGGGGGATGTCCTCGCAGGTCTGCGCGGCTGCGAGGGTCGGAAGCGCCACGAGCGCCGCGACGCCCGCGACCAGCGCACCGTAGACAGTGCCGCGTACGAGCAAGTGAGTCACGTGGTGCCCTTCGAAACGAGCCTTTGCTTGTGGAGCCGGTAAACGATCCGCGACCGTTCGTGTGACGCCTGTCGTGTGTCGAACTTGGCGGTGCATCGCGCCGGGCACCTTTCCCGAGTTCGGGGTGCCCAACCGCGCAGCAGGGTGTCCAACCGCGCAGCACGGCGATCAGCGCTGGACGCGGAAGCCGCCCATGACGGGCCAGGCGGCCGGCGGAGTGGTGTGCAGGTCGTAGAGGCTGCCGCCGAGGACGCCGCCGTCGATACCGGCCTGCAGGAACGACTCCACCGCGGGCAGGCGGTCGGCGATGCCGCCGGCGAGGTGGACGGGCAGGGTCGGGTCCCCGGCCAGCTCGCGGACGCGCTGGACGTTGGCCAGGTTCCAGCTGTAGGTGATCGCGGCGTCTTGGCCGCGGTAGCTGGAGTAACTCATTGGTATGAGAACGTCGTAGTACGGCCGCAGCTCGGCGTAGGGGAAGCCCGGCCACCAGCGGGTGTTGAGCTCCAGGAGCAGCGGCGGCAGCGTGATCGCTGCCATCGGGTAGCCCGGCCCCACCCAGCTGCGCAGCTCCTGGGACATCCACAGCAGCCGGCGGCTGCGCTCCGGGACGTCGGGCAGCTCGCTGGACTCGATGTCAAGGCCGAACGCGTCGGGACGGTCGCCACGTGGCGAGACGAAGGCCATCGCGTGCATCGAGCGCAGCAGGTCGCGCTCGGGGTCGACGAAGTCGGGGAGGTACCACACCATCACCGAGATGCCGTGGTCATGCGCGGCTTCGATGACCTCGCCCAGCCGGGCGGGGTCGTGGATCTCGGCGGGGCTGTTGAAGCGGGCGCTCTGCACGTAGATCGCCTGCACGCCGTTGGCCGCCGCCACGCCGACCTGGTCGGCTGGAGTCAGGCCGACGTCGTACAGGTCGATCCAGGTGGCCAGGCCGGCGAACGGCAGCAGGCGCGGGTCGATCGCGAGCGGGGCGACGTCCGCGGCCGGCTGGCCGCTGGCGACCGGCGGGGGCTGCGGCGCCGGAGGCGTGGCGGGGAGGACGGGCACGACCGGCTGGGTGGGCAGCGGCGCGGGCGCGGGCGCCTCGACCATCGGCGCCGGCAGCGGGACCACCGCCTCCCCCGCCAGCGCCGCGGGCTGCACCGGTGCGACCACGGCGGCCTGCCGCGCGACGGGCGCGGGCGCCGACCAGGACACGGCGCGCACAGCGCCGAGGGCCAGCACGGCCGCGACGCACAGGCCGAGCACTCCCGCCACGCGCGGGCCCCCGATCACGTCGCGAGGCCGCTCACGGAGGTCAGCAGCGCGATCGCCAGCCCCAGCACCAGCACGATCTCGGCCGGGCGGCGGCTCTCGACCACGATCGCCGAAGCCAGCGCGATCCCGCCGTAGATCGCGGCCACGTAAGCCAGGAAGAGGAGCAGGTCGCCGTTCAGCGTGAGGCGGAACGGCCCCACGGCCGCCAGGACGACCGGAGCCGCGATCGTCCAGCGGTCGGTGGTCGAGGGGCCGCGCGCGTGGCGCAGGGCCAGCAGCACCGTGGCCGCCACCGCGAGGGCCGGCAGGGCCAGCGCGAGGATCGACGCGAACGTGCTGCGCCCGTCGAGCGCCGTGTCGGCCAGCGGCCCGCTGCGCGAGAGCAGCAGCGCGATGAACGCCAAGGCAGCCACCGCCGCGACGATGCGCCCGACTTGCACTGCGACCCCGCGCAGGCTCCCGGTGAAGGGCCGGAACGCAGCACGCGCCTTGCTGGTCGCGAAGATCAGCAGCCACGACAGCCCGCCCCAGAACGCGACCTGCGTGACCGTCGTCAAGAGCGCGTCCAGGCCCTGGCGGCCCAGCAGGGCGGTCGCCGGCACCGCGGTGACGAGGTCGCGCTGGGGCTGCGCCAACGCCACCAGCACGGTCGCGGCGACCAGCGGCGCGGCCAGCAGGAGACCTTGCGCGACGCCGCCGAACCCCCGCCCGAACCCGAAGTAGCTCGCCCCCTGCTTGCGGTAGCGCGCCAGCAGCAGCGGCACCAGACCGGTCGTCGCAAAGGCGATCACCGGGGAGAGCCAGCGGTCGACGAAGACGACCGCGGACGCGGGCAGCAGGCTGACGAGCAGACCGATGATGACGGGCCCGATGACGTAGACGGCTCCTGCGAGGAAGAAGTCGCTGCGCGCCTCGTCCGGGCTTTCCCACATGCGCCGATGGTACGGGTGAGGGCGTGCGTGGCCCCCCGCGGCATGGTCCCTATCCTCGGGGCCGGTGCAGCTGCGGGCGTCGATCGTCGTGATCGGGGACGAGATCCTCGGCGGGTACGTGCACGACACCAACAGCCACGACCTCGCCCAGGCCCTGCAGGCCGCGGGCGTCCCGCTGGATCGCATCGTCACGGTCGCCGACGACGAGTCCGCGATCGTCGAGGCTCTGGGAGCCGAGCTGGCTCGCCCCCGGCCGCGCGTGGTGTTCACGTCGGGAGGGATCGGCTCGACCCCCGACGACCTGACCATGAAAGGCGTCGCGGCCGCGCTGGACCTGCCCCTCGCCGTGCAACCCGACATCGACGGACGCATCACCCAGGCCCTGGAGTGGACCGCGCGCCAGGGCGTGGTCGTGAGCGAGGAGCACGAGCGTGCGATGCGCCGCATGGGCATGATCCCCGACGGCGCCTACCTGCTCCCCGGAGCGCAGGGGGTCGTGCCGGGCATCGCGCTGGACGTCGACGGCGGGATCGACGGCGCGGGCGCGACGGTGGTCATCCTGCCGGGGATCCCGTCGGAGCTGCGACTGATCCTCGCGAGCGCGGTGCCGGGGCTGCTGGACGGCCGCGGCACCCCGTCGCACCGTGTCGAGCTCACCCACGGCTACCCGGAGTCGACGCTCAACCCCACCCTGGAGCGGCTGGTCGCCACCTATCCGGCGGTGCGCGTCGGCTCCTACCCGGGCCCCCAGTGCCTGATCCGCCTGGTCGGCCCCCACGACGATGTGGAAGCCGCCGCATCCGACGTCCGCGACGCCCTGGTCGCCCTGGACGCCGACCCGTCGGGGGCACGCCTGCGCGCCGCGTGGGCCTCGCGCATGCGCTGAACGGGCATCCCACCCCGTCTACTTTGGGCCGCATGCCGCTGCACGCCATGTTCTTCCACGCCCATCCCGACGACGAGTCGTCCAAGGGTGCGGGCACGATGGCCCGCTACGTGAAGGAGGGCTACCGCGTCTCGGTCGTGACGTTCACCGACGGGGGCAAGGGCGACATCCTCAACCCGGCGATGGACAAGCCGGGTGTCCGCGAGGGCCTCGTCGCCTTGCGGCAGACGGAGCTCGCGGACGCGTTGGCGGTGCTCGGCGTCACGGAGTCGCACCTGCTGGGCTGGCCCGACTCCGGCTACGTCGAGGAGTTCAAGGGCGACGGTGCCGCGCTGGCACCCGACGCCTTCTTCAACGTGCCGCTCGAGGACGTGGTGCAGCGCGCCGCGCCGCTGCTGCGCTCGACGCGGCCCGAGGTGGTCGTGACCTACGACCCGACCGGCGGGTACCCGCACCCCGACCACATCCGCACCCACGACGCCACGATGGCCGTGATCGCTGCAGCCGCGGACCCGACGGTGCTGCCCGACGCGGGCGAGGCCTGGCAGGTGCGCAAGGTCTACTACCACGCGACGTTCACCCGCGCGCGCGTCCTCGCGCTGCACGAGGCGGTGCTGGCCAGCGGCGCGGAGTCGCAGTTCGGCGAGTGGCTGGAGCGCTGGGACCAGCGCGAGGATCCTGAGATCACCACCTCGGTCGACATCAGCGACTTCATGGGCCAGGCCCGCCAGGCACTGCTGGCGCACCGCACGCAGATCGATCCCGAGTCGTTCTGGTTCTCGGTGCCCGAGGAGCTGGTGCGCAGCGTCTGGCCGCACGAGGACTACGTGCTGGCCCGCTCCGACGTCGAGACCGCGCTGCCGGAGGACTCGCTCTTCGCCGGCCTGGAGTGAGCCCTTAGGCCCTGCGCCGCGCGAAGTAGCACAGGCAGTCGCGGCGCGTCTGCTGGACGCTGGTGACCATCATCACGGGGATGAGGTCCTCGGCCGTGACGAGCGCGCCGTCGGGCTTGACGGTCAACAGCCGTTCCGCGGCGTCGAGGCCGTCCAAGCCGAAGGCCGTGAGCGGCATCGCGGTGCCGGGCTCGACGTGCCCGATCACGGTCCCCGCCAGCAGCATCCCGAAGTTGTGCGCGTCGAGGCCGGGCCGCAGCACCAGGTCGATGTCCTCGGTCAACGGCCCGCCGAACGCGAACGGCACCTCCGGCCGCACGGTGACCGTGAAGCGCACCTCGAAGAGCTCGCGCGGCCCGCGCACCGGTCCCCCGAGGTCGAAGCCGGGCGCCTCGAGGAACCGCCGGAGCCGCTCCTCGGCCCAGCGGCGGCTCTCGGCTAGCGCGGGCAGCCCGCCCTCCAGTGCCACCGCGGGGCAGGGCAGCGCGGCCATGAGCGTGTGGCGCGGGCCACCACCCCAGACCAGCCCCAGCTCGGCGACCGTGCCGGCCAGCGCGCACGTCTCCAGCGTCGTCTCGGGCATGATGGCGTAGCGCGGGTTCTGCCCGGTGTTGTTGTGCAGGTCGATCGCGGCCTCCAGCGGCTCCGCCAGCACCTCATCCAACACGGCGGCGGCGCAGCGGCGCATGCGCGTGGTCTGCGGCTCCAGCCCCCAGACGCGGTTGAAGTCCTCCTGGTCGTCGAGGAACCGGTGCGCGAACCAGCCCTCCTGCGACGCGGCGCGCACGTTGCCGATGAACACCCACAGGTCGTAGGGCAGCGCCGGCTGCGCGCGCAGCAGGTCGCAGACCGCCCGGAACCCGGAGTCCTCGTTGCCGTGCAGCAGGCACGCGACCAGCCGCAACGGCCGCTGGTGGTCGGCTCCCGGCAGGCGCAGCAGCGCCGGCCTGCCTGCAGCGCGACAAGCACGTCCTCGTCGCTGCCGACGACCAGCTTGGCGGCGTCCTCCCATCCCTGGACCCGCCGGTAGAGGTCGGACGTCAAGGCAGGGGCCAGGTGTGGACCGGCTCGCCGGCCTCGGCGAGGTCGCCGTAGGCCAGGGTGAGCTGGCGGGCGGCCTCGGCGCGGTCCAGACCACGGTCCAGGAGCCGCCGCCAGGCCAGGATCTGCCAGCGGGCGCCGTTCTGGCTGGTGGTCACGCGCTGCTCGATGACGCTCAGGTAGCGCTCGGCGCTGTCGGCGTCGACACCCCATCGCGTCCAGGCCCGCACGGGCCGCGGGGATGAGGTGGCGCAGCAGCAGCTCGGTGACGGGCACGTCCCTGCCCACCCGCGGCCAGAACAGCAGAGCGTCCAGGCCGTCGCGGGCACCGGTGAAGAAGTTCTCGGCGGCCGCGGCGAAGCTCATCGTCGTGCCACGCCGGCGGCTCGGCGTCGGCCAGCGTGCGCAGCAGCCCGTAGTAGAAGGCGGCGTTCGCGACGGCGTCGATCACGGTCGGGCCGGCGGGCAGCACGCGGTTCTCGATGCGCATGTGCGGGCGGCCGCGGGCGACGTCGTAGACCGGCCGGTTCCAGCGGTAGATCGTGCCGTTGTGGAGCGTGAGCTCGGGCAGGTGGGGGATGTCGCCGGCGCGAACAGCACCTGGCGGGTCCTCGTCGTCGCAGATCGGCAGCAGCGACGGGAAGTAGCGCACGTTCTCGTCGAACAGCTCGAAGACGCCCTCGGTCAGCCAGCTTCTCGCCGAACCACACGCGCGGGCGCACGCCCTGGCTGACGCCAGCTCCTCGGTGCGCGTGTCCGCGGCCTGCTCGAACAGGGCGATCCGCGTCTCGTGGTGCAGCTGCTTGCCGAGGAAGAACGGGCTGTTGGCCGCGAGCGCGACGAGCGGTGCCGACAGCACCTGCGCGGCGTTCCAGAAGCGCGCGAAGTCGTCGGGCGCGACCTGCAGGTGCAGCTGGAAGGAGGTGCAGGCGGCCTCGAGGAGGATCGAGTTCGCCACGGTGTCGAGCAGCTCCTCGCCCTCGATGTAGATCGCGAATTCCTCGCCCCGCTGGCCGCGAGCATGGCGTCGTTGATCGCCCGGTAGCGGGCGTTGGCCGACATGTTGTGCTCGGTGACGTCGAAGTCGGTGAGCGTCGGCAGGATCCCGATGATCATGATGCGCGCGTCGAAGAGCGCGGCCTTCGCGCTGGCGTGCTCCAGCGAGGTGCGCAGCTCGTCCTCGACCTCGGTGAAGCAGTCGCCGATGAGCTTGCGCGGGGGGAGCGTCGAACTCGATGTTGAACTTGCCCAGCTCGGTCTGGAAGTCCGCCGAGGCCAGCGCGTCGAGCACCTGCGCGTTGAGCGGCACCGCATCGCCCGGAGCGGTCGGTGAGGTAGAGCTCCATCTCGACGCCGAGCGAGGCGGCCCCGGTTCGAACCGGCCCGACTCCACCAGCTGGGCCAGCACCGCGAGGTTGGTCTTCACCTTCTCGCGGTAGATGCGGCGGTCCTCGCGGGTGAACTCGGTGGTCTCGATATCGCGGCCCATGGCGCGGACCCTTCCCATGTGGGGCGGCGGCGAGTCTAGGGCTCCTCCGCACTGCCCTCCGACCCCCAGGTGGACGGGCCGGATGCTAAAGCAGGGTGAGCTGGGCGGGAGGCGGGCCGGACGGCAGTGGTCCGGCGACGCGGTGGCCGGTGGGGAGCTCGGCGTCGTCTTGGGAGCTGACGGTGCGCCACGGACCCGGCAGCTCCGGGCGGCCGTGGCGGCGCCAGGCGGCGTCGCGGCGGCGGCGGACGAAGGCTTCGATCGGCTCGCGCTCGTCCTTGGGCAGCGTGGAGCGCCGGTAGAGGCGCGCATAGCGCTCGACCAGCTCGGGGTGCGTGGCCTCCAGCCACGGCCAGAACGCCTCCTGCACGCCCGGCCGCAGGTGCAGCACGATCGGCGTGACGTGCGTGGCGCCGGCCTGCACGGCGGCATCGACCAGCGCGGCCAGCTGTTCACGGTCGTCGTTGAGCCCCGGCATCATCGGCGCGAGCATCACCCCGCAGGGGATCCCGGCGTCGTTGAGCCTGCGCACCGCATCCAGCCGCGCCCGCGGACTGGGCGTCCCCGGCTCCGCTGGCCCGCCACACCACCTCGTCGAGCATCCCGATCGTCAGGCTGCTGTGCACCGGCACCTGCGCGGCCGCCTGCTGCAGCACGTCGAGATCCCGCGTGATCAACGTCCCCTTCGTCAGGATCGAGAACGGCGTCCGGCCCTCGCCAGCGCCTCGATCACCCCCGGCATCAGTCGATACCGCCCCTCACAGCGTTGGTAGGGATCGGTGTTGGTGCCCAGCGCCACATGCTCGCCCCTCCAGCTCCTGCGCACCACCTCCCGCCGCAGCACCTCGACAAGTTGGTCTTGACCACGACCGTGTTCTCGAAGTCCCTGAGGGGCGAGAGGTTCAAGTAGGAATGCGTCGGACGGGCGAAGCAGTAGGAGCACGCATGGGAGCATCCCCTATACGGATTGATCGAATAGGGGAAGGGCATGCCCGTGACCTTGTTCAGCGCGGTCTTGGCGGTGACCTCGAGGAAGGTCATGCCGGCGAACTCGGGGGTGTCGAACGTGCGGACGTTGTCGACGTCGAGGTTCAGGCCGGGTGGAGCTGCCGGTGCCGGGGCTCCCGGGGCGCGCTGCAGGTCGGCGAGACTGGCCATCCCCCGAGTCTAGCGAACAGATGTTCTGACAGCTAGGCCTTGGCCAGCTGGGTGCGCAGCTCCTCGGGGTCGGTGGTGGGGGCGTCGCAGGTGAAGTCGTGGCAGACGTAGGCCGTAGCTCGGTGGTCGCGGGTGGTGCGGTAGGCCAGCAGGGGGACGGTCTCGTCGTGGCCGGAGCCGATCGCGAGCACGGCGTTGGGGCGCCACTGCTCGCGGACGACGGCCAGGAGGGGGTGGGGGTCCGGGCCCACGATCGCGATCTCCAGGGAGCCGCCGAGGAGGCGCTCGCCGGCGCGCAGGAGCTCGCCGGAGCCCTGGGCGGCGCGGACCACGCGGGGGGTGAGGGTGTCGAGGGCGGCCTGTGCGGTCTCGCGGTGGGACTCGACGCCCGTGAGCGACGCCAGGCGCAGGTGGGCCTCGATCAGCATGCTGGTGCCCGCCGGGGTGGCGTCGTCCCAGTCGTCGCGCGGCCGCACGCGCAGCGACTCGGCGTCGTCGGCCGTGGCCCAGTAACCGCCGGCGCCATCGGCGAAGCGCCATTCGGCGTCGTCGACCAGCTCGGCGGCCCACGCGACCCAGGCTGGGTCGGGGTCGGCCTCGTAGAGCACGAGCAGGGCGCGGGCCAGGCCCGCGACGTCCTCCAGCAGCGCGGGCACCCCGGCGTCGTGGCCGGGTGACCAGGTGTGGTGCAGCTTCCCGTCGACGACCAGGTGCTCCTGGACGAACATCGCGCAGCGTCGGGCGGCCTCGATCCACGCGGGCTCGTCCAGCACCGCGCCGGCCTCGGCCAACGCGGCGATCGCCAGCGCGTTCCAGGACGTGAGCACCTTGTCGTCGAGGTCGGCCTGCACGCGGGTGTCGCGGCGGGCCAGCAGCGCGGCGCGCACGCGGTCACGGACGGCGGCGAGCTCCGCGTCGGCCTCGTCGTAGGCCTCGACCTCCGAGAGGATGTTCGCGCGCTCCGGTGCGTGACCGTGCGGGTCGCGCCAGTTGCCCTCGTCGACCACCCCGTAGAACGCGCGCCAGCGCACGGGATCCTCGCCGGCAGCGGCGATGACCTCGTCGAACTCCTCGGCGGTCCACACGAACGATGCGCCCTCCACGCCGCCGGCCTCGGCGTTCGTGGCCGAGGAGAACCCGCCGGCCTCCTGCCCGAACGTGCGCAGCAGGGCCGCGGCGGTCTCGCGGGCGATCCTCGCCATGCGCGGCTGCCCCGTGAGCTGCCAGGCGTGCACGTACGCGCGCAGCAGCAGCGCGTTGTCGTAGAGCATCTTCTCGAAGTGCGGGACCAGCCACGCGGCGTCGGTCGCATAGCGGGCGAAGCCTCCGGCGACCTGGTCGTAGATGCCGCCGCGGCTCATCGCGTCCAGCGAGTGCACGGCGGCCTCGCGCGGCTCGGCGCTACCGGTGCGCTGCGCGAACGCCAGGAGGAAGTCGAGGGTCATCGCCTGCGGGAACTTCGGGGCGCCGCCGAACCCGCCCAGGTCACGATCCCAGGTCGCGACCACGCTGTGCGCGGCGGTCGCGGCCGGCGCGCCCGAGAAGGCCCCCCCGGTCTCGCGCCCCGCGTCACCAAGGGCCGCGAGGTGTCCGACGAGACGCCGCCCGCTGTCGCGCACGTCGTCGCGGCGGTTCGCCCACGCGTCGCCGACGGCGTCCAGCACGCGCAGGAAGCCGGGCATGCCGCCGCGGTCGTCGCGCGGCCAGTAGGTGCCGCCGAAGAAGGGCGTGCCGTCGGGGTCGACGAACACGCTCATCGGCCAGCCGCCCTGGCCGGTCAGCGCCTGCACCGCGGCCATGTAGACCCGGTCGACGTCCGGGCGCTCCTCGCGGTCGACCTTGACCGGGACGAAGCCGGCGTTCAGGACCTCGGCGACCTGGGGGTCGGAGAAGGACTCGCGCGCCATGACGTGGCACCAGTGGCACGCGCTGTAGCCCACGGAGAGGAAGACGGGGACGTCGCGCTCGCGTGCCTCGGCGAAGGGCTCGGGCCCCCACTCCCGCCAGTCGACCGGGTTGGCGGCGTGCTGGCGCAGGTACGGACTGGACGCAGACGCAAGCCGATTGGCCATCGCACGGAACGCTACCCGTGTCGTCCGAACGGTTGACATGCAAGTCACCGCGCGGCCGACGCGGGCGGCGGCGCTGCGGCGCACGCTCGAGCTCGACGAGCAACGAGAACAACGACGAGCACGAGGAGGTCGGTCGCGTGGCACCCCTGCTGGAGATCGAGGGGCTGGTGAAGCGCTACGGCAGGGTCGTGGCGGTCGATGACGTGGGGCTGACGGTCGAGGCCGGTGAGGTGGTGGGGCTGCTCGGGCCGAACGGCGCCGGCAAGACCACGACGGTCGCGTGCGCGGTGGGGCTGGCGCGGCCCGACAGCGGCACCGTGCGCACGTTCGGGAGCGATCCGTGGACCGACGACACGGTGCGCGAGCGCATCGGCGTGCAGCTGCAGGCCGCGACGCTGCAGGACCGGCTGCGCGTCGACGAGGCGCTGGCGCTCTTCGCCTCGGCGTACCGGGAACCGATCGACTGGAAGGCCCTGCGCGACGAGTGGGGCCTCGGCCACCGCGGCCGCACCCCCTTCTCGGGCCTCTCGGGCGGTGAGCGCCAGCGGCTCTTCGTGGTCCTGGCGCTGCTCGGCCGGCCCGAGCTGGTGGTCCTCGACGAGCTGACCACCGGCCTGGACGTCGAGGCCCGCCGCGCGACCTGGGACCTGGTCCGCCGGCTGCCGCGCGAGGGCGCCGGTGTGTTGCTGGTCTCCCACGCCATGGACGAGGTCGCCGCGCTCTGCGACCGCGTCGTGGTCGTCGCCGCCGGGCGCGTCGTGGCCCGCGGCACCCCGGCCGAGCTGACCGCCGGCCACGCCTCGTTGGAAGAGGCCTACCTCGCACTCACGAGCCGTCAGGAGGTCACGCTGTGAAGCCGCTGTCGACCATGGCCCGCACCGAGCTCACGCTCCTGCTGCGCGAGCCCGCCGCCCTCTTCTTCGTGCTGGCGCTGCCGCTGCTCCTGCTGGGGCTCAACAGCGGTGGCGTCGTGCTTCCCGGGACCGGCGGCCTGCGCGTGGCCGACATCATGCTGCCCAGCCTGGTGGTGATGGTGATGCTGACAACCGGCCTCATGGCCCTGCCCGAGGCCCTGGCCAGCCAGCGCGAGAAGGGCATCCTGCGCCGACTGCGGGTCAGCCCGTTCCGGGCGTGGCAGGTGGCCGGCGGCCACATCGGCGCCCACGCCGGCGTGAGCGTGGTGGGGCTGGTCCTGCTGGTCGGCGTCGGGGTCGGCGCCCTCGGGGTGCAGGGTCCGCAGGCCGTCGGGCCGGTCGTCGTCGCGGTGGCCGCCGCCATGGCGGGCGTGCTCGGCCTGGGCTTCATGATCGGGGCCCTGGCCCCGACGACCCGCACGGCCCAGGCGGTCGCGGCGCTGCTGTACTTCCCCAGCCTCTTCGCCTCCGGCGCGGCGTACCCGCGTGAGGCGCTGCCGGAGTTCGCCCGTCGCGTGGGCGACGTGCTGCCGCTGACCCCGGCCGTGCGCGTGGTGCGCGAGGCTTGGACGTACGGGACCGTCGACTGGGCCGCGGTCGGCATCCTCATCGCCCTCGCGGGGGTGTGCGCCGCCGTCGCGGCCACGCGCTTCCGCTGGGCGGCGGTGCGCTGACCCGGCCTAACCTGCGACGCAAGCTGCCATGACCACCACCCCGGACACCACCGTCCCCGCCGCCAAGCGCGGCGGGGACATCCACGCCTGGGACCGCTGGGGACGCGCCTGGCACCTGGTCTTCGCCGTCGCCTTGGCGGTCCCGACGGTGATCGTCGTGGCCGACGCGCCGAGCCCGCTGCACGGCGCGGTCACGGCCGGGCTGGCCGCCGGCCTGGGATTGGTGCACTGGTGGTGGGTCGTGCGCCACCCGGAGCGCTGCGAGCGCGCGCTGTGGATGGTGCCGTACTGGTTGGTCGTGCTGGTCCTCACCGCGCTGCTGCTGCAGCGCGGCGAGGCGTACTTCTTCCTGGTGTACGGGCTGTACCCGATGGCCTTCGCCACGCTGGGGTCGTGGGGCATCGCCATGTCGGTGGTGATCACGGTGCTGGTCTTCGGCCGCGGCGTGGTCGGGCGCGTGGACATGGGCGCGTGGCTCAGCCTGATCGGATCGGCCGCGCTGGCCGCCATGATGGGCGGCTTCATCCTCGCGATCGCGCGGCAGAGCGAGCAGCGCAAGCAGGCGCTCGACGCGCTGGCGGCCGCACGACAGGAGCTGGCCGAGGCCTCGCACGCGAAGGGAGCGCTCGAGGAACGCGCCCGCCTGGCGCGCGAGATCCACGACACGGTGGCGCAAGGCGTGGTGAGCGTGGTGACGCAGCTCGAGGCGCTGGGCCAGACGCTGGACACCGAACACGACGCGCGCCGCCACCTCGACAGCGCGCTGGCCGCGGCCCGCGGCAGCCTGGCCGAGCTGCGCCGCTCCGTGCAGGCCCTGCACCCCGAGGAGCTGGAGCGCGCGACGCTGGCCGCGGCGCTGGCGTCCGCGGTGAACCGCTTCGCCGACGAGAGCGGTGTCGAGGCCGACGTGACGGTCGCGGGACACCCGCGGGCACTGCAGCCGGATGCCGAGGTCGCGCTGCTGCGTGCCGCGCAGGAGGCCCTGGCCAACGTGCGGCGCCACGCCGGCGCCGGCCGCGCGACCGTCACGCTGGCCTACGCCGAGGATGCGGTCACCGTCGACGTGGTCGACGACGGCAACGGGTTCGACGCGGCCCAGGCGGACGGGTTCGGCCTGGTCGCGATGCGCGAGCGCCTCGCCGAGGTCGGCGGCGACGTGGTCGTGGCATCGGCTCCGGGGCGCGGCACGACGATCACCGCGACGGTGCCGGCGTGATCCGCGTGTTGCTGGTCGACGACCACCCGGTCGTGCGCGACGGGCTCAAGGGCATGCTCGCCGGGGCCGCCGACCTCGAGGTCGTGGGGGAGGCCGCCGACGGCCTGCAGGCACTGGCCTGCGTCTCCGACCTCATGCCCGACGTCGTGCTCATGGACCTGCGCATGCCGGCGATGGACGGCGCCACCGCGACCGCCCGCCTGCGCGAGGTCGCGCCGCGCGTCAAGGTCCTCGTGCTCACGACCTACGACAGCGACGGCGACATCGTGCGCGCCGTCGAGGCCGGGGCGGTCGGCTACCTCCTCAAGGACGCCCCCGCCGACGAGCTGCACCGCGCGGTCCGCTCCGCCGCCCGCGGCGAGCCCGCCCTCTCCTCCGCCGTCGCCGCCCGCCTCATGGCCGCCGCCGGCGCCCCCCGCCCCGAGCCGCTCTCCGACCGCGAGCGTGAGGTCCTCCAGCTGGTCGCCGCCGGCCGCACGAACCGCCAGGTCGCCCGCCAGCTGCAGGTGTCGGAGGCCACGGTCAAGACCCACCTCGTGCGCACCTTCGCCAAGCTCGGCGTCGACGACCGCACCGCGGCGGTCACGACTGCCCTCGCGCGCGGCGTGATCCACCTCGACGGGCCTCAGCGGGGGTAGACCGCCACCTCGGTCGCCTTGACCGCGACCCACACGTCGGTGGCCCCGATCAAGTCGAGCTCGGCAACCGCGGCGGGGGTGACCTCGGCGACGATCGGGGGGGTGGCGTCGACCTGGACGCGGGCGCGGTCGGCGAGGATCTCCAGACCTGCCACGGTCCCCGGCCAGACGTTGCGCGCGGAGCCGGTGGGGCGGTCGCGGTGGAGCGTCACAGCGGAGGGGTGGACGGTCGCGAAGACCGGGCCCTGGCCGTCGTGGTCGGGCACGGTGAGCTCACCGCCACCGTCGACGGCGAGGTGGCCGTCGCGGATGGTGCCGCGGTAGAGGTTGAGGCCGACGAGGCGGGCGATCCATGGTGACCGCGGGCGCCGCGCGACCTCGCGCACGTCGCCGTCCTGGACGATGCGGCCCGCCTCCAGCACGACGAGCCGGTCGGCAAGTGCCAGCGCCTCGAGGGGCTCGTGGGTCACGATCAGCACCGGGCCGTCGAACGCGTCGAGGTGGGCGCGCAGCTGCGCGCGGATGTCGCGGCGGGCCTCGACGTCGAGCGCCGACAGCGGCTCGTCGAGCAGCAGGCAGTCGGGCTCCGAGGCCAGCGCCCGCGCCAGCGCGACGCGTTGCTGCTGCCCGCCCGAGAGCTGCGCAGGTCGCGCCGCGGCGCGATCCCCCAGCCCGACGCGACCCAGCCACTCCTGGGCGCGGTGCCGCGCCACAGCGACCTTGACGCCGGTGGAGCGCGGCCCGAACGCCACGTTCTCCAGGGCCGAGAGGTGGGGGAAGAGCAGGTACTGCTGGAACACCAGGCCGACGCGGCGCTCCTCGGTCGGGACCACGACCGTCGCGTCCGACAGCGTCCGCCCGCGCAGGGCGATGTGGCCGACATCGAGTGGTGCGAGGCCCGCGATCGCCCGCAGCAGCGTGCTCTTGCCGGCGCCGTTCGGGCCGACCAGGCCGACGACCTCCCCGTCGGCCACCGTGAACGCAGCCTCGAGATCCAGCGTGCCGAGCGCGACACGGACGTCGACGTCGAGGGTCATGCCGCGGGGGCCTGGAGGTAGCGGCCGCGCAGCAGCACCAGGACCACGACGCTGATGACCAGCAGCAGCAGGCTCAGCACGTAGGCCGCGGCAGGGTCGGACTCCAGCAGCAGGTAGACGGCCAGCGGCATCGTCTGCGTGCGGCCAGGGAGGTTGCCGGCGAAGGTGATC
Organism: Euzebyaceae bacterium; assembly: GCA_963829805.1. GTDB lineage: Bacteria > Actinomycetota > Nitriliruptoria > Euzebyales > Egibacteraceae > CAWHJR01. The sequence continues at coordinate 1,966,722 of CAWHJR010000002.1, read as the reverse complement.
GTGGCGCCGAAGTCGCCGAGCGCGCGGGCCCAGCACAGCGCCATCCCGGCAGCCAGCGATGGCCCGATCAGCGGCAGCGTCACCCGCCGGTACACGGTCCACCTGCGCGCGCCGAGCACCGCCGCCGCGTCCTCCAGGCGCAGGTCGGCCTGGCGCAGGCCGGCCTCCACCGAGACCACGAGGAACGGCATCGACACGAAGGTCGCCGAGAGCACCACGCCGGCGGTCGAGAACGGCAGCCGCAGCCCGAACGCCTCGAAGATCGGCGACCCGAGCAGCCCCCGGCGCCCGAAGGCGAGCAGCAGCGCGACACCGCCGACGACCGGAGGCAGGACCATCGGGAGCACGGCCAGTGCCCGCATCAGCGTCTTGCCGGGGAACTCACGCCGCGCGAAGAGCCACGCCAGCGGCACGCCGAGCACGGTCGCCAGCGCCAGGGCCGACAATGAGGTGAAGAGCGACAGCCGCAGCGCCGCGAGGACCGCGGTCGAGGTCAGGATCTCCCCCACCCGCCCCCAGGGCATGCGCCACAGCATCCCTGCCAGCGGCAGCAAGAACAGCGTCATGCCGAGGATGGCCAGTCCGGTCAGCACCCGCGTCGCGCGCATCGTGGTCCGGGCTCAGATCCGCGGGAGGCCGAGCACCACGTTGGTCGACTTGACCGACGCGACCACGCGCACGCCAGCCTTCAAGCCGAGCTCACGCACGCTCTCGGTGGTGGTGAGCGCGACGAGGCGGAAGGGGCCGGCCTGCACCTCGACCGCCGAGGCGGCGGCGTCGGACACCACGCTGAGCACGACGCCGTCCATCTGGTTGCGCGCCGACGAGGCGACGATCGTGGCCTGCGCGGGGGTGGCGCGCTCGGCCAGCAGGCGCTGGACCTCCGACAGCGGCACGAGCCGCTGACCGCCGGCGCTGCGCACGACCGCGAGGCGCCCTTCGTCGTCCCAGCGGCGCAGCGTGTCGACGGTGACGCCGAGCAGCGCCGCGGCCTGGCCGATGCGCAGGGCATCCTCGTGCTCTTCCACGGGGAGACACGATACCTAGGTATCGACGACCAGGACCTGGATCTCACACTCGGTGCGCAGGGTGTTGGACACATAGCAGAACTGCTTGGCGCGCTCCAGGAGCGGCCGCACCGTGTCGGGATCGGAGTCGACGGACACCTCGAGGCGCACGCGACTGAACCGCGGACCGTCGTAGACGCCGGTGGCCTTCACCTGCAGGCCGGGCAGCTCGAGGTCGCGCTTGCGCGCGGCCCAGGCGACCGCGAGCGCGAAGCACGACGAGAGCGACGCGAGGAACAGCCCCGTGGGCTGCGGGCCCGCGTTGCCACCGCCGGCCACGGACGTCGGCTCGTCGACGACCAGCACGTGGCCGCCCTCGAGCTCCACGGTCGCGCGCCAGCCCTCGCGCCAGGTCGCGACGGCGACCTGGGTCTTCTCCTCGGGCTCCTCAGTGCTCGTGATCGTGGTCGTGATCGTGTCCGTGGCCGCCGTGGTCGTGGCCGGCCGGGCGTGCGGCGAGCGCGTCGGCGAGCTCGGCGACCTCGCCGGCGTCGACCAGCGCGCGGTCCACGGCCAGACCCTCCAGCGCCTCCAGCCAGCAGCGGTAATAGGACCACTCGTCGCCGCTGTCCTCCCAGCGCCGGATCGCCGCGATCAGCGCCTGCTGGAACTCCTCCCACGTGAACGCCCCGCGCTCGCGCAGAGCGAACGCCATCCCGAACGCGCGGCTCTCCCACGGCTCGTCGAAGACCAGCTCGCCGTTGCGGCGCGGCGGCGCGGCCGGGCCGTCGATCGGCAGCTGGATCGTGCTCATGCCGGCGAGGCGACGCGTGCGATCCCGACCATCGCGTCGCGGCTGACGAGTGCGGCCAGCTCCTCCTCGGAGAGGTCGTCGGTGCCGGCGGGGCGCTGCGGCAGCACCATCCAGCGGACCTCGGAGGACGAGTCGTGGACCTCGACCGACGTGGCGTCGTCGAGCTGCAGCCCCATCTCGGCCAGGAGCGCCCTCGGCTCGCGCACCATCCGCGAGCGGTACGCCGGGTCCTTGTACCACTTGGGTGGCAGACCCAGGACCGGCCACGGGTAGCACGAGCACAGCGTGCAGACGACCACGTGGTGGGTGTCGTCGGTGTTCTCGACGACGTTGATGTGCTCGCCCTGCGGGCCCTTGAAGCCGAGCTCGGCGATCGCGGCCGTGCCCTCCTCCAGCAGCCGTGCCTTGTAGTCGGCATCGACCCAGGCACGGGCGACGACCTTCGCGCCGTTCATCGGGCCGACGTCGTTCTCGTAGGTGTTGATGAAGGTGTCGAGGACCTTGGGGTCGACCAGGCCGCGCTCGACCAGCAGCGACTCCAGGGCCTCGGTGCGGGCCTCGATCGGGGGGCGCGACCCGACAGTGCTCATGCAGGCTCCAGGTAGGTCTCGAAGAGCTCGATGCTGAGGTGGAAGTCCTCGGCGTCCGGCCCCCACAGCTCGTGGGACGCGAAGCGCACGGTGTAGACGTGCTGGGCGTTCTCGCCCTGGAAGTGGGCGTGGGTGTCGGGCAGCAGGGCGGCGGGCTCGAGCTCGACGACCTCGCCGACCCTGCCGCGCGCGTAGCGCGGCAGGCGGGTGTGGTGGGCGCCCATGTGCGGCTTGGTGCGCACGCGGTCGCCGACCGCGAAGGCCGGCTGGGCCTCGACCTGCCGCAGCGAGCCCGCTGCGGTCGGGGCGTAGTCGGGCTTCGCGGGCTCGGGCGTCTCGGGTTCCGCGATGTCCTCGCCGGCGAGCTTGCGCGCGCGGGCCTCGACGGCGCCACTGGCGAGGATCTGGCTGTCAGTCAGGAGCGTCTCGGCCGCTGCGAGCCACCGGCCGTAGTAGCCCTCGGTGAAGTACTCGCGCGGGGCCTGGCGCTCCAGCGCGTGGCGGAACGCGTCGAGGTTCGTGCCCGACAGGCGCATCGACAGGAGCGCCATCGCGAAGGCGCGGCGCTCCCAGTCGGTGTCGAAGACGCGCTCGTCGGGGTCCACGGCCACGCTGCCGCAGGCCCTGGACCCCTCCGAGGTCAGCCAGTCCGTCCATCGCGCCGTCGCGGCGTCAGACGGTCCAGGTGTTGAGCTGGAAGGCGCCGGCGCGCCACGCGGTCAGGGCGGAGTCCAGGACGTCCAGCGGGTGGAACGGCTTGACACCCTCGATGAGGTCGTCCTCGCGGAAGCCGTAGAGCGCGCCCATCGCGAAGCGGCAGGCGTGGATGGTCGCGCCCTCCTTGAGGAGCGTCTTGAGCTGGTTGTTGATCGCGAGGTTGCCGGGGAAGCCCTCGTTGCCGACGGTCGGCCAGCCGCGGTTGCCGGAGGCCATGAGCACGCCCGGCCCGTAGAGCACCACCGTGACCTTGAAGCCCTTGCGGACCAGCCGGGTCGCGGTGAGCAGGTTGACCAGGCCCACGGAGCCCTCGAACGGGACCGTGTGCATGAAGATGAACGCCTGCTCGCCCTCGTTGGCCTTGATGTCCTCGAAGAACTTCTCGTCGGTGTCGTAGAGCTGCTCGCCGTCGGCGGGACGCTCGGTGTTGACGGTCTTGGGCACTGCGGTTCCTCCTCGTTCGCTCGTTCAGGACGACTTCGGGCCGGGCGGGGCCGGCCGGGGTCGGGGGGTCTGGAAGGTCCACTGCTGGCGGTGGCTGCCGGGCAGCGAGGTGATCACGCGGTGGCGCAGCGTCCACGGGATCACGCGGTAGGCGGGGGCGAAGACCTGCAGCCAGAAGCGCTCCTGGGCGGTGCGCGGCGCGGGAGGGCCGGAGTGGCCGTGCGCGATGGCGACGCGGCGCTGGGCGTCGATGAGCAGCCAGTGCTCGGCGTTGCTGCGCAGCCAGCCGCTGAAGGCCATCGCTAGGACACGAGCGCGGCCAGCCCGTTCTGGGCGGCGACGGAGATCGGCTCGTTGAGCGCGCCGATCGGCGGGGAGTAGACGTTCTCCATGGTGGCGAGGTCCTCGAGCGTGATGCCGGTGCGCACGCACATCGCGAGGAAGTCGGCGCGCTCCTTGATGCCCTCGCCGCCGACCATCTGGGCACCGATGATGCGGTGGTCGCCGGGGTCGGCAAGGAGCTTGACCTTCACCATCGACACGCCGGGGTAGTAGCGGGCGCGGCTGATGCCCTGCGCGGCGCCGACGATGAACGGCACGCCGAGCGCGGTCGCCAGCGTCTCGCCGAAGCTCACGCCCCCGATCATCCACTTGCCGGCGACCATGCCCCAGGGGACGTAGACGGGCTGGTAGCGCCGGGTCCCGCCGGCGGCGTTGGTGCCCGCCACCTTGCCCTGCGCGTAGGCGTGGCTGCCCGACAGGCCCTGGACGGGGACCTGGGTGACGCCGTGGACCTGCTCGGTGCAGTCGCCGGCGGCCCAGACGTTGGGCGTGCCGGTGAACATGCGCTCGTCGACGATCAGGCCGCCGGTGGTGCCGGGCTTGATCCCCGCGGCCTTCGCCAGCGTGTTGCGCGGGACCTTGTGGGTGCAGACCACGACGAGGTCGCAGGCGATCTCGCCCGCGCTGGTCTGCACGGCGCGCACGTGGTTGTTCTCATCGCCGAGGATCGCCTCGACCTTGGTGTTGAAGTGCAGCTGCGCGCCCATCTCGACCCAGGAGTCCTCGACGGGCTTGGCGATGTCGGGGTCGGCGACCACCGAGAGGGCCCACGGACCGGGATCGACGAGGTGGGTCTCGATCCCGCGGTGCGCGAGCGCGGTCACCATCTCCAGGCCGAGCGGGCTCGCCTCGATGACCACGGCCGACTTCGAGCGTCCGATGACCTCGTCCCAGCGCATCGCGGCGCGGATGTTCTTGACGTAGTAGATGCCCTCGAGGTCCGTGCCGGGCACGCCGGGGTCGGCGTAGTCGAAGCCGGTGGCGATCACCAGGCCGTCGTAGCCGACGTCGCCCTCGCCCTGCACCGTGACCTTCTTCGCGGCGGTGTCGACCGCGGTGACCGCGGTCTCGTAGCGGATGTCGATGCCGGCCTCGACGTATGCCTCTTTGCTCGCGAGGAAGAGCCGCTCGAAATCGGGGATCTCGCCGCCGTGGACATAGGGGATGCCGCACGGGCTGTAGGCCGCGTCCTCGAACTCCGTGTAGACGACGACCTGGGTGGCCTTGTCCACGGCCTTGGCGGCACCTGCCGCCCCGATACCGGCGGCACCGCCGCCGACGATCACGATCCTCCGCGCCACAACGCCCCTTGCTGGACTTGGCGTTTACCATCCGCTACGGCTCGTTGACCGTAGTGGACGCCTTGCGCTGGCGTCAAGAGCCCTGAGGAGGGTGGCCGCCATGGCCGACACCGTGGCCGAGCCGGTGCCGGAAGCCGGTCCCGGGACGCTGGACGACATCATCAGCTCGATCGGGCCCAAGGTCCGCGAGCTCCGCCACCAGCGCGGCCTCAGCCTGCAGCAGCTGGCGGACCGGGCCGACGTGTCGGCGGCGGCGATCCACAAGATCGAGCGCAGCGGCATGGTCCCCACGATCACCACGCTGCTGAAGCTGGCAGCCGCCCTGAACCGGCCCGTCGGGTACTTCGTGAACGAGGACGCCGAGCAGGCGGGCCCGGTCGCGTTCGTCGGCGTGCACGACCGCCGCGCGGTCTACACGTCGCACACGGGCATCGACCTGCAGGGCATCTCCGGCCCGTACGGCCGCTTCTTCCTCGCCGGCGCGGTCGCGACCGTCGACCCCGGCGCCAGCAGCGGCGCACGGCCGATGGAGCACCCCGGTGAGGAGCTGGTCTTCGTGCTCGAGGGCGTCATGGACTTCGACGTCGAGCGCCGCACCTACCGCCTCGGCGAAGGCGACGCGGTGCACTTCCGCACCGACCGCCCCCATGCCTGGCGCAACCCGGGCAACCGCCCCTCCCGCGCCCTGTGGCTGGCCCTCCGCCCCCTCTGACGGGCACCGAGATCGTCCCTAGGCCCTAGGTTGCTGCCCAGATCTGGGAATCGAACGAGGACCTAGGGTGGGTGCCACCCTGCGCCGGTGGGAATGAGCCTAGGACCTAGGCTACGAACCGGATGTGGGCACCTGCCTAGGGCCTAGGGTGGTGGTCGCAGAAGTGCGGCGGGCGCGGATGGCCGTGTAGATGCCTCGGTGCTGGGTGGCCGAGGCCTCCCAGGTGTGGCGGGCGGCGACCTGGGTGCCGTGGCGGATGAGGTCGTTGCGGAGGTGAGCGTCGGCGAGGGCGCGGTGGATCGCGTCGGCGAGCGCGGTGGGGTCGGCGACGGGGGGGAGGAGGGCGTCGCGGCCGTCGGTGAGGTACTCGCGGAAGACGGGGATGTCGCTGGCGACGACCGGGAGGCCGGCGGCCATGGCCTCGAGGACGACCAGGCCCCAGCCCTCCTTCTCCGAGGGGCAGCAGAAGAGGTCGGCGGCGCGGTACCAGGCGGCGAGCTCGCCGTCGGAAAGCGTGCCGAGGAGGATCACGTCGCGGTCCAGGCGCAGTCCGTGGCCGGCGAGGCGGGCGAGGGCCTCTGCGCGGTAGGCGGTGTAGTCCTGGAAGCTGTGCCCGCCCACGATCGCGAGCACCGGCGGGGTCTCGAGGCGCTGCGCGAGCAGGCCGAGCGCGTCGAAGAGGTGGCGCGTGCCCTTGCGCGGCTCGATGCCGCCGACGGCCAGCAGGAGCGGGCGGGGGTCGGCGCCGACGCGCGCGCGGAGGGCCGCGCGGTGCTCCGCGGCGATCGGGGGGAAGCGCGCGGGGTCGACGCCGTTGCTGACGACCTCGGCGTCGACGCCGTGCTCGTCGCGCAGGATCGCCTGCCACTGGCGGCTCACGACCAGCACGACGTCGGGCTCCTGGATCGCGCGGATCTGGCAGTCGATCAGCGCGGGGCTGGTGAAGTCGTCGACGTGGTGCACGGTGCGCACGACCGTGACCGGGGCGCCCTCGTCGCGCAGCGCGGCAGCAGACCGCGCGGAGATGCAGTCCTGCGCGTGGAGGACGTCGAACTCGCCGAGGAGGGGACGCAGGCCGGCCGTGAGCGCGTCGCGCGCGGCGAACACGCGCTCGTCGAGCGTGGCGGCGGGGGGCGGTGGGGGGATGATCACGTGCGGGACGCCGACCGGGCGGAAGAACCCGTCCCCCGGGTCGTCGCTGGCGCCGATCGCGACGACCGTGACGTCCTCGCCCTGCGCCTGCAGCGCCTCGGCCAACGCCAGCGTGTGCACCACCCCACCGCGCGGTCGCGTCGTGTAGGTGAGCAGCGCGAGCCCCCCGCTCACTTCGGTCTCTTTCCCGGTCCGGCCCTCCACTCCCCGCGAGGCGCCTTGCGCGGTACCGCGATTTCCGGCCACCTGCTGGCCGGGTGCCGCGGTGCGGCGGCTTCCGGCCGGTGGTGCGGTGGGCCGGGCGGGGTCATGGGGGACCGTCGACGAGCTCGGGGCGGCGCAGGGCGATCGCGGCGGCGGCGAGGGCGGCGCGGGCGTGGGTGAGGGGGAGGACGCAGCCGGCGGCGCGGAGGGTCGCGCGCTGGATGCGCAGGCCCTGAGGGTCGGCGTCGGTGCCGAGCACGTAGGCGACGACCGCGATGCCCGCGTCGACGAGCTGTGCGAGCACGGGGCTGAGCTCCGACGCGGGGTCGGCGTGCGCCCCGTGGCCGAGCACGACGTCGACCAGCACGACGGCGAGACAGGGATCGTCTGCGAGCGCGCGCAGCTCCTCCAACCGCGCTGCGGGGTCGATCATCGGGTGCGGCCGGCCGCGGGTGAACTCCTCCTCCCCGAGGTCCAGGCACACGTGCGCTCCATTCGGCGCCGGCAGGCCGAGGTCGGGCCGCAGCGGGATGTTGGAGTGCACGGCGCCGAGGTGCCGCCCCAGCACCGTGAGCGCCTCCGAGCAGAGCGTCCCACCCGAGTAGAGCCCCCGCACGAGCGTGCGCCGGGCGTCGAGCGTCGAGGCCGCTGCCGCGACCTGGACGCGCAGATCGCCGACGAGGTCAGGCACCTCCGCCCCCGCCAACCGCGCGGCCGCGACCGCCGCATCCTCGAGCGTCGGGAAGGAGAAGTCACCCACCCGCGCGACGCCCTGCCCTGGGACCGCGTTGGTGGAGGGCGGTGACTGCGCGCCGACGAGGGCGGTGACAAGCGGGACGTCGCCGGTGCTCTCGGCCACCGCCGCGGCGACGGCGGGGTCCGTGGGCTTCGTCACCAGCAGGACCACGTCGGTGCCGGGGTCGGCGGCGAGGGCGCGCATCGCCGCGGCCGCCATGAGGCCGCCGACCTCTGACTTGAGGTCGCGGCCGCCGAGGCCGATGACGTGCGACACCCCGACGCCCCAGCGGTCCAGGAGCGCCGCGACCTCCTGGGCGCCGGTGCCCGCGGCCGCCGCCACGCCCACCCGGCCGCGGCGCACGACGTTCGCGAAGCCCAGCCCGGCGCCGCCCAGGACGGCGGTGCCGGCGCCCGGCCCCATGAGCAGCAGGCCCTCGGCGATCGCGCGGCGCTTGAGCTCGACCTCGTCGGCGACGGTCACACCGTCGCTGAAGAGCAGCACGTGCAGGCCGGCGGACAGCGCCTTGTGGGCCTCGAGCGCGGCGTACTCGCCAGGTACGGAGACGATCGCAACGTTCGCGGAGCCCTCGCGCGCGAGGGCCTCCGTCACGTCGCGCGGCGGGCGCACGGCGCTGGGAGCGGTCGCCGCGGTGGTCGTCGCACCGAGGGCGGCCTCGCCGGCCGCGAGCGCGCCACCGGCCTCCTCGTCCGTGCCCGCACGCACGGCCAGCACGAGGTCGGCCGGCCCCGCCTCGACGGCGCCGAACCCCTCGCCGGCCAGCAGCTCGAGGTTGGCCGGCGTGCCCATCCCGGCGGCCGCCCAGGCGACCCCGTCTGCGGCGCGCATGGCCCTTGTCGCGGCCAGCTGCACGACGGAGTCGACGTAGCGCCGAGGGAGGACCTGCAGCCGGGTGGCTGCCTGCGTCACGAGGCGACCCGGTCGGGCACCGACAGCACCTGCGTGCCGGCGCGGCCCTCGAGCGCGGCCTCGGTCAGCGCGGGGGTCGTGATCGCCGCCACGCGCCCCCCGGCGCGCAGGAAGCGCACCGCCGCGCGGACCTTGGGACCCATGCTGCCCTCGGGGAACTGGCCGGCGGCGAGGTGCTCCTCGGCCTCGTCCAGCCCCAGGCGCGCGACGACGCGCTCCGCCGGCGTCCCGTAGTCCAGGCGCACGGCATCGACGCCCGTCAGCAGCACCAGGGCCTCGGCGTCGAGGGCACTGGCAAGGCGCGCTGCGGTGTAGTCCTTGTCGATCACGGCCTCGACACCCTCGACGCGCTCACCGTCGCGCACCACCGGAACGCCGCCACCGCCCGCGGCGACCACGATGAAGCCGCGCTCGGCGAGGACGCCGATGGCCTCGCTCTCGAGGATCTCCAGCGGCTGCGGCGAAGGCACGACGCGCCGGTGGCCGCGCACGGGGTCCTCGCGCACGACCCAGCCCTGCTCCTCGGCCCGGCGCATGCCCGCCGCGTCGAGGTACGGCCCGATCGGCTTGGTCGGCTCGTCGAACGCCGCGTCGTCGTGCGCGACGCGGGTGTGGGTCACGATCGCGACCGCGCCCGCGCTGGTGGCGCCGGCATGGCTGCGCAACGCCAGGCAGATGAGGCTGCCGAGCTCCCCCTGCGTCATGGCGCCCAGCTGGAAGAGCGGCTGCGGCGGCAGGAGGTCCGCGGCTTGACGCTGCTGGACCGCGAGGTTGCCGACCTGCGGGCCGTTGCCGTGGACGATCACGACGTGCCAGCCGGCGCGCAGGACGGCGTCGACCTGGGCGGCGAGCTCCTCGGCGTGGGCGCGCTGCTGCTCGTAGGTGCCTTCCTGGCCCACCCGGATCAGCGCGTTGCCGCCGATCGCGATGACGACAGTCCGGCTCATGCCGCCTCCATGCGCAGCCCTGTTCATCATAGGAGAGGCCACGTTGAGGATAGTGGAGCGGTGCGGAGGGCGCCAGCCTGTCGCGCTGTAGTGTCGTGGCCCGTGGGCCACCCCAATCCCCAAGAGGTCCGGGCCCGCTGGGCAGCGGCCGAGCAGCAGCTCTACCCGGTCGTGATGGTCCGCCCCGACCTCTACGAGGCCGCGGTGCGCCTGGTGAGGGGGCTGGCCGACCTCGTCGTGGCGGGGAGCGACGACCCCGCGGCGCTGCTGGACATCGACGCGCGGGCGCTGCTCGACAAGATGGTGGCCGACCAGGCCCCGCTGCCGCCCGAGCTCGACCTCGACCTCATCGTCGGGGCGGCGCTGGCGCTGGCCGATCGCGAGGTGCGCCAGCTGCGCAGCCGCCGGGAGCAGGAGCAGCGGCTACGGGAAGCGCACGAGCAGGGCGCCACCTGGGTCGTGTTGGACCGGCAGGGCCCCGCGGAGGGCCCGGTCGCGGCCGGGTTCGGCGAGCTGGCCCTGCACCTGCCCAGCGGCCACGCGCTGCACCGCTGGGTGGCGCTGGACCCCGACACGGGACGTGACGCGTTCCACCTCGACGAGCTGCGCCTGGACCCGGCGACCGGGCTGCTGGCCGAGGACCAGGGCGGGCTGCCCGAGACCGTGACGCTGCCCGACCAGTCCGCTTGGGAGGCCGCCGGCGGCCGCGCGGCGGGCCGCACTGGAGGCCTCCCCGTGAGCGCATTGCCGTCCTTCCGCCCGTCTTCTATGGTGAACACGACGTGTCGTCGAGTCCATGAGTGAGGTTCCCATGACGACCTCGCCAGCGCCGGTCCTCGACGTGCACGCCCTGATCGTCGACCTGCAGAGCCACGGGTTGCGGGTCGAGGCCCCGATGGAGACGCGCCGCGGCGGGGCGGGCCCGACCGACTCCGGGATGCTGTGGATCGAGGGCGTCCCCGCGACGGTGCCGACGCTGGCCGCGTTCAGCCACGACTCGCCGTACGTGCTGCGCTCCGACGACGACGGGATGGCCGTCTACCTCGACGGCGAGCGGGTCGCCGGCGCGGCGCCCAGCCCGCGGCCTGCGTACTACGACCTCTCGACCGCTGACGGCGTGCCGTACTGGCAGATCGCGCTGCTCCACCTCGACTCCGTCGCCAGCACGGTCAACCAGACCTGCGCGTACTGGGGCAACGCCGACCAGTGCACCTTCTGCGGCATCGGTGTGTCGCTGGCCGCCGGCCGCACGATCGCGCGCAAGACGCCCGAGCAGCTGGCCGAGGTCGCGCTGGCGGCCAAGGAGCTGGACGGCGCGGTCGACGCCACGCTGACGACCGGGACCAGCGCGACACCCGACAAGGGCGCGCTCTACGTCAGCCGGTGCGGCCAGGCCGTCAAGGAGGCCTCGGGACTGCCGGTGCAGGTGCAGTTCGAGCCGATGGACGACCTCGACGTGATCGACCAAGCGGCGGGCTACGGAGTCGACGCGGTCGGCATCCACGTCGAATCCTTCGACCCCGACGTGCTGGCCCGCGTCGCGCCGGCCAAGGCCCGCATCGGGCTGGACGGCTACTACCGGGCGTGGGAGCGCGCGGTCGCGGCGTTCGGCCACGGGCAGGTCTCGACGTACGTGATCGTCGGCATGGGCGAGGACCCCGACCTCACGGTCGCGGGCTGCAAGCGCGCCGTCGACCTGGGCGTCTACCCGTTCGTCGTGCCGCTGCGCCCTGTGGCCGGCAGCCTCATGGGCGACTGGGCGCCGCCCACGCCGCAGTACACCGAGACCGTCTACCGGCAGGTCGTGCCGTACCTGCTGGAGCGCGGCCTCGGCGCCGCGGGGGTCTCCGCCGGCTGCGCGCGCTGCCAGGCCTGCTCGGCGATGGGCGCGCTCGAGCGCTCCCTCACCACGACCCCCGCAGCCCCCGATGGCCGTCGCGCCGCCCTCCCGATCGCGCTCTCGCACGCCTGAGGCGCCGGCGCCGGCGCATGAGCTGCGCTGCGCGCACGCGCTGACGCCGGCGGAGCTTGCCGCGCACCATGCGATCCGGCAGCAGGTGTTCGTCGAGGAGCAGGCGCTCTTCGCCGTCTCCGACCGGGACGACCACGACGGCGCGGCCGCGACGCTGGCCGTGCTGGGGTGGTGCGATGGGGCTGCCGCCGGGGCCGTGCGCCTCTACCCGCTGGACGACCAGGGGCTCTGGTTGGGCGATCGCCTGGCGGTGCTGGCCCCGCACCGCGCGCACGGGCTGGGCGCGCCGCTCGTGCGCTTCGCGGTGGCGACGGCCGGGGCGCTCGGCGGGCACACGATGCTGGCCCACATCCAGGTGCCGAACGTGGCGTTCTTCGAGCACCTGGGCTGGCAGCGCGTCGGGCCGGTCGAGCCCTACGTCGGGGTGCCGCACCAGACGATGCGGATCGCGCTCGGCGCCTAGGCGAGCCCCGTGACGGTGTCGACCGCGAGGTCGAGCACTGCTGCCTCGTGGGTCCCGCGGCGCAGCCGGAGGCACCCGGTCGCGTCGAGGGTGCCCACCGTCGCGGCGGCGATCCCGCGGTCGTGGAACGGCGCGAGCGCGTCGGCCTCGCGCTCCGGCGGCACGCAGAGCAGGAACGCGTACCCGGGGAAGCAGCGCAGCCACGTCGAGAGGTCGAGGTCGGGTGGGCGGGGCAGCAGGTCGACGTCGAGCGCCACGCCGAGACCGCTGGGCTCCAGCAGCATCGCGAGCGAGCCCACGATGCCGGCCATGCTGACGTCCTTGGCGGCGACCGCGGCGCCGCTGCGGGCGAGGTGCGCGAGGACGCGGACGTCGCCCGCGAGGCGCTCGCCGCGCTGCTCGAAGGACGCGAAGAACTGAAAGTCCGCGCGCAGGTCTCCGTCGAGCGCGCAGGCGAGGACCAGCAGCTGGCCCGGTGCGGCTCGGCGGCTGGCGAGGACCGCTCCTGCGGCCCGGCCCAGACCGAAGGCCGAAAGCGCAGGCGGTCCGTTGGGTTGCAGCGTGAGGTGCCCGCCGACGATGGGCACGCGGTACAGCTCAGCGGCGTGGCGCATCCCCTCCAGCGCGGCGCGTGCGACGGCCTCGTCCGCGACGATCGTGTCGACGATCGCCAGTGGCTCGGCCCCCATCGCCGCGAGGTCGTTGACGTTGGTGAGGACTGCCGCGATCCCGGCGCCGTAGGGGTCGGCCTTCACGAACGGGGGCCACAGGGCCTCGCCGCCGACCACCAGAGCCCCGTCCCCGTCGGCGATCACCGCCCCGTCGTCGCCGGGCCCTGCGAGCCAGTCCGTCGCGCCGAGGACCTCGGTGACGATCGCGATCGGCGCCTTGCCGAGCAGCCCCGGGTGCGCGCGCACGGCCTGCGCGAGCTCCTCGAGCGCCTCCACCCCACCGCTCCTCGTTGTCACGATAGTAAACGCGCATCTATCATACGAAGCGTGCCGACGGCGGACTTCCTGGACCTGCCGCAGCGCAGCCGGAAGCCGCGGCGCGTCGGGCTCACGCACGTGCTGGACAAGGGCCTGCCGGCGCAGGAGCTGGCCGCGGTGCTGGCATCGGCCGGCGCCGCGATCGACATCGTCAAGCTGGGCTGGGGGACGGCCTACGTCGACCCGCAGGTGGCGGCCAAGCTGGCGGCGCTGGCCCGCTGGGACGTCCTCGCCTGCGTGGGCGGCACGCTCATGGAGGTGGCCTGGCAGCAGCGCAAGGTCGAGCGGCTGCTGGACTGGGCCGAGGAGCTGGGCTTCGCCTGCGTCGAGGTCTCCGACGGCGCCGTCGGGATGGGCGGTGCCGAGAAGCGCCGCCTGATCGAGCTGGCAGCGGCGCGCTTCCGCGTGCTTGCGGAGGTCGGCAGCAAGGACCCGTCCGCGGTCGTCGACCCGGCGACCTGGGCCGGCGAGGCGGCTGCCGACCTCGAAGCCGGGGCGGAGCTGGTGGTCGCCGAGGGCCGCGAGAGCGGCACGGTCGGCCTCTACGACCCCGCCGGACGGGTGCGCGAGGACGTCGTCGAGGCGCTGCTCGGCGCGGCGGATCCCGACCGGCTCGTGTTCGAGGCCCCACGCAAGGACCAGCAGGCCTGGCTGATCCGCCGGCTCGGCGCCGACGTGAACCTCGGAAACGTCGCACCGGGCGACGTGCTGGGCCTCGAGGCCCTGCGCCTGGGCCTGCGGGCGGACACGGTGGAGCAGGCGCGCGGGATGGCGCGCCTCGGGCGCTAGGCCAGACGCCATGCCCACCGTCGTGCCGGGGCAGTACCGCGGGGTGGCGGTCGCAACCGTGGAGGTGGCCCTCACGGCAGCGGCGCTCCGAGCCTGGTTCGTGGGGCGCGAGGCCTACCGGCGCACGCGCTGGATCGTGGTGCACGGGGCAGACGGCGGCACCGCCGTTCTGGCGGTGCGCAAGGCGTCCGAGGAGCCGCTCTTCTCGCCGATCACCGACGTCGAGCTGCTCGCCGGCCCCGAGGAGACCGCGTTCGTGGTCGCGCCCGAGGTCGACACCGCCGTGCCGTCGGCGCTGGCGCGCGTCGCGGTCGAGCGTGCGCCGGGCCAGCGCGCGGTCGTGGTGCGCGGACGTTACGAGCACGTGAGCTTCGTGCTCGACCCGGCGCCCTTGAGCGTCTGCGTGGTCGACGTCGTGCCGCCGCACCCGGCGAAGCTGCACGATCAGGCTGCGCGCGTGCTCGAGCTGGCCGAGGACTTGCCGCCGCTGATCCTCGAGCCCGTGCTGGTGGACCTCGAAGAGCTCGTGCGGAGCGCGCCGGCGCAAGACCTGCTGCTCCCCTGCCGCGGCTCCGGGGTGACGGTCGAGGGCGCGCGCCTCGCATTCCTCGACGAGCGCCCGCCGCGCGTGGACGGCTGGCACCTCATCGGCTGCGCGCGGTCGCAGGAGCTGCACACCTGGTGCTACGGAGCGCCCGCGCCACGGACGGAGCTGTGCCCGCGGGTCCTGGCCGGCCGGCGGGTCGCGGAGGGCACGCCCGTGCTCACGAAGTGCTGCCTGCTCGAGGAGGGGTTCGAGCGCGAGGGGGCGACCGTGGTCGTGCCGTGGGGCGCGACGCTGGCCCAGGTGCGGGAGGGGCTGGCGGCCCTGGCCGAGCAGGTCGCGTGGGCGCACGTCTGAGCGACAGCGCGGCGTACGCCCACCTGTGGGGCACGCCGGAGCTGCGCGCGGTCTTCGACGAGGAGGCGCGCCTCCAGGGATGGCTCGACGTGTTGGTCGCCCTGGCGCGTGCGCAGGCGTCGATCGGGATCATCCCCGCCGCGTCGGCAGAGGCGATCGCGAGGTGCGCGGACGTCCAGGCCCTGGACCTGGCGTTCGTGGCGGAGGAGACGCGGCGCACGTCGCACTCGACGCTGGGGTTGATCCACGCGCTCCAGCGCGTGCTCCCGGAATCGGCGCGCGAACACGTCTACCTCGGGGCGACCGTGCAGGACGTGACCGACACGTGGACGGTGCTGGCGCTGCGTGCGGTGGGGTGCGTGGTGTGGCGCGATCTCGGCCTGGTCGAGGCGCTGTTGCTCGACCTTGCGCGGATGCACCGCGACACCGTCATGCCGGGGCGGACGCACGGGCAGCCCGGCGCGCCGATCACGTTCGGGTTCAAGGCGGCCGGCTGGGCGGACGAGGTGGGGCGCCACCTCGCGCGGCTGGCCGAGGGGCGCCCGCGCTGGCTGGTGGGGCAGCTGGGCGGGGCGGTGGGGGTGCTCGGCTTCCACGGGTCGCAGGGCATGGCGCTGCGGGCCGCGTTCTGCGCGGAGCTCGGGCTTGCCGACCCGGGGATCTCGTGGCTGACCGCGCGTGACCGGCTGGCGGAGTTCGGCCACCTGCTCGCGATGGTCTGCGGCACGCTGGCGCGGATAGGACTGGACGTCTACGAGCTGCAGCGCCCGGAGCTGGCCGAGCTGGCCGAGCCGGCGACCGCCGCGTCCGTCGGCAGCATCACGATGCCGCACAAGCGCAACCCCGAGCGCAGCGAGCACCTCGACACGCTGGCCCGGCTCGCGCGCGCCTCCGCGGGCGTGCTGCTGGAGGGCATGGTCGGCGCGCACGAGCGCGACGGCCGCGCGTGGAAGGCCGAGTGGATCGCGTTCCCCGAGATCTGCCTCCTGACCGGCGCGGCGCTGCAGACGGCCCTCGGTGTCCTGGACGGCTTGGAGGTCCACAGCGACGCGATGGCGGCTGCGGCCCGCACGGGCAACGCGGCCTCTGAGCAGCTGCTGGCCGCGCTGACGCCGCGGCTGGGCAAGCACCGCGCCCAGGCCCTGCTGCACGAGGAGCTGGCGCCGACCTCCGGCGCGCCCCGGGAGCTGGCTGCGGTGCTCTCCTCCTCCGCGGTCGTCGACGTCCTGCCGCGCGAGGAGCGCGAGGCGCTGCTGGCGGCCCCCGCGGTCGGTGCGGCCGGCGACATGGTCGACGAGGTCCTGCGCCGCGCCGCCGCGGCCCGCGCGAGCCGTCCCGAGGTCTGGGCATGAGACGTCACCCCCCACCCACCCGCGTCGCACCAGTCCCGCCAGAGACCACCGCCGCGACGCACCTCCCCCACCCGCCTCCCACCCGCGTCGCGCAGGGGCTGGCGCCTCCGGTGCGGCTCGTGGCGCGACCGACGCCGCTGCAGCGGCTGGTGCGGTTGGAGGCGGTGGTCGGGGGGGCGCCGCTGTGGGTGAAGCGCGATGATCTGACGGGGTTCGGGACGGCGGGGAACAAGGCGCGGGCGCTGGAGGCGCTGCTGGGGCAGGCGGTCGCGGAACGAGCCGATGTGCTGGTGACCGGGGGCGCGCGGTCGTCGAACTTCATCGCGGCGGCGGCGCTGGGGGCGCGGGTGGCGGGTCTGGCGTGTGAGCTCGTCGTGGTCGGGGATGCCGCCGACGCGGGTACACGAACCTGTCGGCTGCGGTTGCGGACGGCGCGGTCGTGACGTTCGCGGGCAGCATCGACCGCGACGCCGTGGACGGGCTCATCCGCGAGCGCGCGGGGGTGCTCGCGGGGCAAGGGCGGCGGCCGCTGGCGGTCCCCCGCGGCGGGGCCACGCCGGTCGGCGCCAGCGCGTCGGCGTGGGCGGCCGACGAGCTGGCCCTGCAGCTGGAGCGCGAGGGCATCGGCGAGGCGACGCTCGTGGTCCCGGTTGGCTCGGGCACCACGGTCGCGGGCCTGCTCGCCGGCGGGGCAGCGACCCGCTGGCGCATCGTCGGCGCCTCGGTCAGCCGCCCCCCAGCGGC
This sequence comes from Euzebyaceae bacterium, assembly GCA_963829805.1. Lineage (GTDB taxonomy): Bacteria > Actinomycetota > Nitriliruptoria > Euzebyales > Egibacteraceae > CAWHJR01. Next base: position 1,949,616 of record CAWHJR010000002.1, on the reverse strand, counting down.
CGCCGCTGCGGCGATCAACGCGCTCGCGGGCGCGTGCGCCGCACTCCTGGGACGCCCCGACCCACCGGTCCTCGCCGTCCGCCCGGCTGCGCAGGACAGCACCCCGCGCTCGGCCGACGCGGTCGCGGCGGCCGCACCCGCTCGCACCGCCGCTGGGGCCTCGGCGGCGGCGGAGCTGGTCGACGCGCGGGGGCCGGGGTTCGGGATCGCGTCGGCGGCGGGGAGCGCGGCGGCGGACCTCGCTCGGCGCACCGAGGGGCTGCTGGTCGACCCCGTGTACGGCGCGAAGGCGCTGGCGGTGGCGCTCGACCGCGCACGGGTGTCCCCGGTACCGGTCGTGCTGTGGCACGGGGGTGGGATCGTCGCGACGCTCGGGGCGGGGTCATGAGCGGGCGGCACGGGTTCTCGACCGAGGAGCCGGCGCCGGAGCTGATCGCGTCCGGGTTCGCGCTCGAGAACGCCGATGCGCCGCTCCTGCACCAGGGGTTGAACCTCGCGGACATGGCGCACGTGCTGGACCTGCACGCGCGTGGCGTGGTCCCGGAGCAGGCCGTCGCGCAGCTGCTCGCCCTTCTCGCCGAGGCGCACGCCACGCCTGCGGAGGACTTCCCGTACGACCCGGCGTTCGGCGAGCCCTACAACTCCCGCGAGCGCTGGTTCGTCGAGCGTCTGGGGGACGTCACGGGCTGGCTGCACGCGGGGAGGCCGCGGCGGGAGGCGACCCGGATCGCGTCGCGGCTGTACCTGCGCGGGCAGCTCGTGGAGCTGGTGGCCGCCGGCGCGGCGCTGGCGGAGCGCTTGGCGGAGCGAGCCGAGGAGCACGCGACCACGCTGATGAGCGACCAGACCTACCTGCAGCAGGCGCAGCCCTCGACGATGGGCCACTACCTGCTGAGCTTCGCGTACCCCGTGGTGCGTGATGCGGAGCGGCTGCTCGACGCGCTGGCCTGGGTCAACGCCAGCCCGGGCGGTGCCGGATGCGTCAACGGCAGCCGGCTGCAGGCCGACCGCGGCCCGATCGCGGCGGCCCTCGGGTTCGACACCGTGATCGAGCACACGCGCGACGCGATGTGGCAGGTGGACGGGCTCATCGCGGTGCTCTCGACCGCGGCCAGCCTCGTGCTCACCCAGACCAAGCTCGCCGAGGATCTCGAGATCTGGTCGTCCAGCGAGTTCGACTTCGTCGACCTGGCCGGCCCGTACACGCGCGCCAGCGTGCTGATGCCGCAGAAGCGCAACCCCTACGCGCTGGCGATCGTGCGCGGCGCGTCGGGCGTCCTCATCGGGCGCCTGAGCGGGTTCCTCGCGGTCGTGAAGAGCCCTTCGGCGCGGAGCGACAACTTCATCTTCGCCTACGGGGAGGTGCCGCGGGCCTTGGACCTGGCGCAGCGCGTGACCGCGCTCATGGCTGGTGTCGTCGCCACCCTGCAGGTCAACACGGAGCGGCTGCGCGCGACGCTCGAGGGCGGTTTCAGCCAGGCGACCGATCTCGCGGAGTGGGTCATGGACCGCTGCGGGGTCGACTACCGCACCGCGTACCAGGTGGTGGGCCAGGCGGTGCGCGACGCCAGCCGCCAAGGGCTGCGTGGGATCGACCTCACCGGGGAGCGGCTGGACGCGGCGGCGGTCGCGCACCGTGGGGCGCCGCTGGGGTTGACCGGGGTGGACCTGACGGAGGTGCTCGACCCCGCGCGGATCGTGCTGACCCGGTCCGCTCCTGGCGGCGCGGCGCCGCAGGCGCTCACGCCGATGCTGGCGTCGGTGCGGCGGGGCGCCGGCTCCGTGCGGGAGGCCGCCGACGGTGCGCGGGCGCGGTTCGCCGCCGCCGAGGCCGCGCTGGTCGCGCGCGCCGCGGCGACGGCGGCGCGGCTCGGGAGCCCGGCATGACGACCTCCGAGCCGCCGCCGATCGCGCTCCCGAACGAGGTCACGGTCGTCAACATCGGGCTGCCCTTGTTCGCCGAGGCGGTCCAGGCCCAGGGCCGTCCCGCGGTGCAGGTGGAGTGGGCCGTGCCGGCCGGCGGCGACCCGGAGCTGGTCGCCGCGCTGACCCGCCTCTACGGGCGTCACGCGCGGCCGATCGAGACCGCCAACGCCGAGGTGCTGCGGCGCCTCGACACCGGCCGCCCGTTGCTCACCGCGATCCGGCCGGCGGGGGACGCGCTGCCCGACCTCGAGGACCGCACGCTCCTGCACTGCGGGCCGGCGATCACGTGGGACGCGGCCTGCGACCCGCTGCGCCGCTCGCTGCGGGCGGCGACGGTTGCGGAGGGCTGGGCGGCCGACGTCGCGGGCGCACACCGCTTGTTGGAGGACGGCGCGGTGCGGCTGCGCCCTGCGAGCTCCGCCGCGACCGTCGTGCCGATGGCCACCGCGATCGGCCGCTCCGCACCGGTCTTCGTCGTGGAGGACGAGGTCTCCGGGCTGCGCGCACATGCGCCGCTCAACCAGGGACCCGGCGAGGTCGCCTGGTTCGGGCGCGAGACCCCGGCAGCGATCGCGCGGTTGGAGCTGCTGCGCGACGTCGCCGGCCCGCTGCTGGGCAGCGTCATCGAGCGCGCCGGGCCGCTCGACGTCCTCGCCCTCGCCGCGCAGGGACTGGAGATGGGTGACGACGTCCACCTGCGCACCCAGGCGGCGACCAACCTCCTCGCGCGGCAGCTGCTCCCTCAGCTGCTGGAGCTCGCGTCTCCGGATGCCGCGGCGCTGGGGTCCTTCCTCGCCGGGAACCACCTGTTCTTCCTCAACCTGGCGATGGCCGCGGCGAAGGCGCTCACGCTCTGGGCCGAGCAGGTCGATGGCGCCAGCATCGTCACCGCGATGGGCCGCAACGGGACCACCTTCGGCGTCCGCCTGGCCGGCGCGCCGGAGTGGCACGTGGCCGCCGCCCCGCCCGTCCTGCACGCCCTGTACCACCCGGGCCAGGGCCCGGAGACGAGCGCACCCGACATCGGCGACAGTGCCGTGCTCGAGCTGGTCGGCCTCGGGGGGGCGGCGGCCGCCGGGTCGCCGGCCGTGGCCGCCTTCCTGGGCGGGACGATGGCCGACGCGCTGCGCGCCACCGACGAGATGGCCGCGATCTGCGCCGGCACGAGCTCGCGGTTCCGCATGCCCGCCTTGGACCATCGCCCCACCCCACTCGGCATCGACGTCCGCCGCGTCGTGGAGCGCTCCATCACCCCCAAGGTCACCACCGGCATCCTCCATGCCTCCGCCGGCACCGGGCAGGTCGGAGCCGGCGTCGCCGAAGCCCCGCTCGCGTGCTTCCAGGAGGCGCTGCTGGCGCTGGACCGCCGCCTCGCATGAAGGTGCCTGAGGAGGGCCGCCGCAGTGGTGGCGCGGAACGCACATCGCGCCGTGCGGGGGTGGTTCGCACCCGTCCCCCCGGGAAGGTACTGCTGCGACGCGCCTCCGCCTGGGGCAGGGAGGTGGCTCGCGCCAGTCCCCCCAGGCGGGTACTGCTGCGACGCACCTCCGCCTCCCGCAGGGAGGTGGCTCGCGCCAGTCCCCTCTGGCGGGTACTGCTGCGACGCACCTCAGCAGCGGCGTGAGAGGCGGCCATGCGGGGCTGGGCGTCGTGGCTGCGCTGCGCACCCCCGGCCATGGCACCGTCCTCGCCACGTTCCGCCGCGCCTCCTACCTCGCCCTGCCCGGCGGCGTGATCGCGCTCGTCAGCCCCGACGTCCCCCCAGGCCCCCTCCACCTCATGACCCACCGCGTGCCCCTCCCCCTCGGCGAGCGCATCGAGGTGCGCACCCTCCCGCGCCCCGCCCCGCGGGGCCAGCCGGTCGTGGGCGGTGTGGAAGTGCGCACCCTCCCGCCCGCCGCCCCTCAGGGCCAGCCGGTCGTGGGCGGTGTGGAGGTGCGCACCCTCCCGCACGCAGCCTCGCAAGGCCAGCCGGTCGTCGGCGGTGTGGAGGTACGCGCCCTCTCGCCCGCAGCCTCGCACGGCCTGTTGGTCGTGGGGGGTGTGGCGGTGCCGGTGGGGAGGGTCTGGCGCGGGCGGCTGCCGGACCGGGGGGCGGTGGCGGCGGCGGGAGGGATGGCCGCGGAGGTGCTGGGGGACGTTCCACACGGGATGAGAGGGGCCGCGCTGGAGGGGCGGCTCGGGAGGGCGGTGACCGCGCTGCGCGTGGGCGATGTCGTCGGGGCGGCACGAGAGCTGGGTGGGGCGGGGCCTGGGCTGACACCCGCGGGCGACGACGTGCTGGCGGGGGTGCTGCTGGGGGCGCGGGCCCGTTGGGGCGCCGCGGTGCAACCGGCGCTCGAGGCCGTGGCCGCGGCCGCGCGGACGCACGAGATCGCTGCCGCGTTCCTGGCGTGGGCGGCGCGCGGGCAGTCGATCGCGCCCGCGCACGACCTGCTGGGCGCCCTGGCCTCGGGCGATGGCCCCGCCGCGGATCGCGCCCTGGGCGCGCTCGTGCTGTGGGGTGCCACCTCAGGCGGTGACCTGGCCCTCGGGCTGCGCCTCGGGCTCTGCGAGCTGGCAGCCCCGCGGATCGCCGTGTTCGCGTCCGGCTGAGACCGAGCGGGGCACATGAGGGGGGCGGAGGGCGGCCCTTTCGGACGTTCGCGGGGCACAACGGACTCAAGGGGGGCACGGGCCTGTGAGAAACCGCAGGTCAGCGCCGTGCGGGTTGCGTGGGACGCAATCTCTGCCCCGCGATTGTCCGGATGTCCCCCATCGCCGGCGGCGCGTCCCGGGTTGCTCTGCCTGGTGCGAGCCGCGGTGAGGGTGCGGTGGGACGGCATGGACGTTTCCTCAAGGCGGCATGACCTGCCGGGTAGTAGGTGGTGGGGGCCGAGGGCAATGCCGGCGGACCTGGCCCGCCCTGTCCGGCCTCGTTCCAGCTTTCCCCCGGAATGCCGGGGAAAGTCTGGAATGAACGGCACCGCGCCCGGCCCGAGCGGCGGCGGAGACGTCCGCGCGATCGACTGCAGGCCCCCGGGCGGCGATCCCAAGGGTCGGCGTGTCGGTGGCGTGGAGCACAACAACAGGGCGGTGGTGCGCGCGGCTCACGGGACTTTGGTCTGCGGTCGGTGGAAGTGCGGCAGGGTCGGGGGCCGGGCGGGGCTGGAGCGCGTGGGTGAGGGCCGCCGCGCACCACGGGCAGGCGGCGGCCAAGACGTCGTGTTGGTGGGTTGTGGCTGGAGTGGTGCGGCGAGGCTGGAGTTGTCCAGGGTGGACAGTGTTGCTTCTGCGTGCTGCACTGTGGGGGTGGACCTGCACCTCCACCCGCCGGCTCCTGCCGTACCCAGCACCCTGCAGCGCACCAGCGACGAGCGCTGGGTGACGCTGGGCGCTGCGCGCGCGGTGGCGAGCGGGCGCTGGCATGCGACGGCGGTGGAGGATCCGGGGCGCATGGCCGTGCTCCTCGCGCGCCCGCCGGCCGACCTGCGGGTCCGCCTCATGGCACTGCTGGCACACCCGGTCCAGCCGGTGCCGGGGACGCGGGTGATCGCGCCTCTGGACCTGCTCCACGACCTCGACGGCGTGGTGGTCGGCTGGCTGGTCGAAGACCCGGAGCCGCGCTTCGAGCTCGACCTGGCGACGTTCGCCGACCCGGCCGAGCGCGCGCGGGCGGCGCCCGGCACGACGTGGCGCCACCTCCTGCGCGCGGCGCGCAACCTGGCCGAGATCACTGCGGCGGTCCACACGGCCGGCCACGCTGGGGTGTTCTCCCGCACCGGGCTGCGCATCGACGACCGGGCCCGATTGACGCTGTGGCGACCGGAGTCGCTGGCGACCGACGCCGACGAGACCGCGCGCCAGGACGACTGGCGCCGCCTCGCGAACCTGCTCGGGCCGCTCCTGGACACCCCGGCGACGTCCGGCCCGCTCGTGGGGCTGATCCAGCGCTGCGGCGGTCGTGACCTCCCCTCCCCCAGCGAGTGGCTCCGCGCGGTCCGCACCGCCGAGTCCGCGCTCGTCACCTGCACCACCGACGCGACCCACCACCACGACGTCTTGGCCGCCGGCTGCCCGTGGTGCGCGGCGGCGGCCACCGCCCGCGCGCTCCAGCCGCTCCCGGTCCCGACCCGCGCCGCACTGCCACCGACCGCAGACCACGAGCCCGTGCACCGCGCGCTCCACCGCCCTGTTGTTGTGCTCCACGCCACCGACACGCCGACCCTTGGGATCGCCGCCCGGGGGCCGGCAGTCGATCGCGCGGACGTCTCCACCGCCGCTGGGGCCGGCGCGGCGCCGGTCATTCCAGACTTCCCCCGGTATTCCGGGGAAAGCTGGAACGAAGCCGGACAGGGCTGCGACGGGCGACGCCGGACGCGCTCGTGTTCGCGGTCGCCGCGGGGGCGCTCGTCGGGGCGGTCGCCAGCGTCGCGCCGTTCGGGGTGCTCCTCGCAGCCGCAGTGCTGGTGCCCCTTGGTGCGGCCGCGCGCGACGGGCGGCGCGGTCGGGGGCGGCTCCCACGGGTGCTGCCGCACGGGGCAGCGGGCGTGGCCGTGGCGGCATTCGTGTTCCTCGACATCGCGCTGCTCGTCGGTTTCGTGCTCGCGGTGGCGGACCGGTTCTTCGAGTACGGGCCGGGGTTCAGCCTGCGATTCGCGTTCGACGCGACGCAGCTACCGGGACTGGTGCGGGGTTGCGCAGCGGCCGTCGGAGCGCTGGCCGGGCTGGCATTCGGGGGCGAGGTGCACGCCTGGCTGCGCGCGCGTCCCGGTGCGCCCAGGCTGCTGGCCACGCCGATGGCGGCGGTGGCGATCGGGGTCACGCTGCTGGCGGTCGGCGCACCGCTGGCGTGGTGGCCCTTCGCGCTGGCCCCGGCCGCCGGATAGGTTGCGGCCCATGGACTTCAGTTTCGGCGGGTCGCTGAGCGGCGGAGTGCTCATCCTCGTCGTGCTGTTCAGCCTTGCGGTGAGCCTGCTGCTGGTCGTCTCGATGTGGAAGATCTACACCAAGGCCGGCCAGGCCGGCTGGAAGTCGATCATCCCGATCTACAACACCATGGTGATGGCGGAGATGGTGAGCCGCCCGGCGTGGTGGGGCCTCCTGCCGCTGATCCCCATCGCGGGAATCGTGTTCGCGATCATCCTCTACGTCGAGCTGGCGCAGGCGTTCGGCAAGAGCCGGGGGTTCCTGCTCGCGTTGATCCTGCTGCCGTTCATCACCCTGCCCGTGCTGGCGTTCGGGCCCGACCAGTACCGGAAGCCGCGCCCGCGCTACTAGGCAGGCCGCGCGGGCGCTCCGCTCAGAGGTTCGCGAGCAGCGGTCGGGATCTCGACGCAGTCGGCGACGAAGCGCAGGAAGCCGCCGGCCTCGCCGCCGTCGCAGATGCGGTGGTCGAACGCGATCGACAGCTGCTGCACCTTGCGGACCTGGATCGTGCCGTCGACCACCCACGGCCGGTCGATGATCCGGCCGACGCCGAGGATCGCGGCCTCGGGCTAGTTGATGACCGCGCTGCCGCCGTCGACGCCGAACGACCCGTAGTTCGACAGCGTGAACGTGCCGCCGCGTCATCTCGTCGGGCTTGACGCTGCGGTCGCGGGCGGCGGCGGCCAGGCGGTTGAGCTCGGCTGCGATGCCGAGCATCGACAGCCGGTCGGCGCGCTTGATGACCGGGACCATCAGGCCGTTGTCGGTCTGCTGCCGCGAAGCCGAGGTTGACGAAGTGCTGCAGGACGATCTCGTTGGTCTCGGTGTCCAGCCGCGCGTTGACCTCGGGGAACTCCCGCAGGCCCGCGACGCAGGCGCGCATGATGATCGCCAGCGGGCTGACCTTGACCTCGGACTGCGAGGCGTTGAGGTCCTGGCGCAGCTCCCACAGCTCGGTGGCGTCGACGTCCACCCAGGTCGTCGCCTCGGGGATCTGCTGGCGGCTGATCGGTCATCTGCCGGGCGATCAGCCTTGCGCACGCCCTTGACGCGGGATGCGGTGATCAGCTCGCCGCGCGGCAGCCGGCTGCGGGTGCGGCTCGCTCGCGGCGCAGCAGCTGCTGGTAGTCCTCGGACGCCGGCGACCGTCGCCGGTGCGCGGCGCCGTTGCCGCCGTGGCGTGCGCAGGAACTGCTCGACGTCGTCGCGGGTGATGATCGCCGTCCGGGCCGGAGCCCTCGACCAGCGCGAGGTCGACGCCCTTGTCCTTGGCGAACTTGCGCACCGGCGGCTTCGCCAGTGGCCGGCCCTCACGGCACCGGGGCGCGCAGGCCGGTGCGGCGCGGGCGCCGGTGCGGCTGCGGGCGCGGTGCGGTGCCGCGCGCGCGCCGCCGACGCGGCCGGCGCTTGCGACGCCGCCTCGGCGGCCGCCGGTGCCGTAGCCGACGAGCACGTTGCCGGACCCGCCGTCGTCCTCGACCTCGTCGGTCGCGGCCGGCGACGGCGTCGCTGACGTCCGACGCTGCTGCGGCGGCGCGGGCTGCGGGGCGCCGGCGCTCGCCGCCGACGTCGATCGTCACCAGCGGCGTGCCGACGAGCACCTCGCCGCCGGCCTCGCCGTGCAGCGCCACGACGGTGCCGGCGAACGGCGACGGCACCTCGACGACGGCCTTCGCGGTCTCGACCTCGGCCACGGGCTGGTCGACCTCGACCGTGTCGCCGACGGCGACGAGCCAGGAGACGATCTCGCCCTCGGTCAGGCCCTCGCCGAGGTCGGGCAGCAGGAAGTCCTTGGTCGCCATCAGAACTCCAGGCTGCGCTGGACGGCGTCGAGGATGCGGTCGACGTCGGGCAGGTGGAACTCCTCGAGCTTGGCGGCCGGATAGGGGATGTCGAACCCGCCGACGCGCAGCACCGGGGCCTCCAGGTGATAGAAGGCGCGCTCGGCTGACCTGGGCCGCGACCTCGGCGCCGAAGCCCGAGAAGACCTGGGCCTCGTGCACGACGACGGCGTGGCCGGTCTTCTTGCACGCTCTGCAACGACGGTCGTCGGCGTCGAAGGGGTTCAGCGAGCGCAGGTCGACGACCTCGAGGTCCCAGCCCTCGGCCTCCGCAGCCGCCGCGGTCTCCATGCAGGTCTTGACCATCGGGCCGTAGGCGAACAGCGTCGCCGTGGTCCCCTCGCGGCGGACCACGGCCTGGCCGATCGGCTCGGTCTTGGCCGGCAGGTCCGCCTCCTCCTTGAGCCAGTAGCGGCGCTTGGGCTCGAAGAAGATGACCGGGTCCGGCGACGGCGATCGACTCGCGCAGCAGCGAGTACGCCGTCCGACGGCGTGCCCGGCGACACGACCTTCAGGCCGGCGGTGTGGGCGAAGAAGTTCTCGGGGCTCTCGCGAGTGGTGCTCGACCGCACCGATGCCGCCGCCGAACGGGATGCGGATCGTGATCGGCAGCGTTCACCGTGCCGCGCGAGCGGTTCCGCATCTTGGCGACGTGGCTGACGATCTGCTCGAACGCGGGGTACGTGAACCCGTCGAACTGCATCTCGACGACGGGCTTGTAGCCGTAGAGCGCCATGCCGACCGCGGAGCCGACGATGCCGGACTCCGCCAGCGGCGTGTCGAAGCAGCGCTTGTCGCCGAAGCGCTCCTGCAGCTTGTCGGTGATGCGGAACACGCCGCCGAGCACACCGACGTCCTCGCCGAACATCGACGACCTTGTCGTCCTCGGCCATCGCGTCGTGCAGCGCCGGTGTTCAGCGCCTGCGCCATCGTGATCGCCATTGGCTCACGCCCTCCTTGCGTCGCGTCGAGCTCGCGGCGCAGCATCGCGCTCTGCTCCTCGTACGACGGCGGCGGATCGACGTAGACGTGCTCGAACAGCTCCAGCGGGTCGCCGTGCGGCGCGTCGTAGATCTCCTCGCGCATGCGGGCGGCGTAGCCCTGGGCCTCCTCGTCGATCTCGGCGCGGAACGTCGTCGTCGAGCAGCCCCTCCTTCTCCAGGAAGGTCTCGAAGCGCGCGATCGGGTCGCGGCGCTTCCACTCGCTCGAGCTCCTCGGGCGTGCGGTAGCGCGTCGGGTCGTCGGCGGTGGTGTGCGCCTCCATGCGATAGGTCATCGCCTCGATGAGCGAGGGCCCTCGCCCCGGCGGGCGCGGTCGACGGCCATGCTTGCGACCGCGTAGGTGGCGAGCACGTCGTTGCCGTCGCAGCGGAAGCCCGGCATCCCGTAGCCCGACGGCCTTGTGCGCGATCGTCGGCGCCTTGGTCTGCTTGCTCAGCGGCACGCTGATCGCGTACTGGTTGTTCTGCACGAAGAAGATGCACGGCGGCGTCGTAGACCGCGGCGAAGTTCATCGCCTCGTGCGGGTCGCCCTCGCGAGGTCGCGCCGTCGCCGAAGTAGCTCATGACGACGATCGTCCTTGCCGTCGAACTTCGCGCCCATCGCGAAGCCCGCGGCGTGCAGGGCCTGCGTGCCGATCGGGATCGACAGCAGGCCGAAGTGCGTCGCCATCGGGTCGTGGTTGGACAGCCAGGTCCCCCGGAACAGGTGCAGGATCGATGCCGGGGTCGACGCCGCGGACCAGCGCCGCGCCCATCTCGCGGTAGGACGGGAAGACCCAGTCCTGCTCGTCGCAGCGCGTAGGCGCCACCGACCTGCGCGGCCTCCTGCCCGAGCAGCGACGCGTAGACGCCCAGCTGGCCCTGGCGCTGGAGGTTGATGGCCTGCTTGTCGACCCGGCGCGCGAGGACCATGTACCGGTAGAGGTTGCGGAAGTCCTCGTCCTTGAGGTCCAGCGGGTAGCCCTCGACCTCGTGCAGGACGCCCGTGGTCGTCGAGCAACTGGACGGGCGGATCAGGGGGCAGCAGGGTGACCGGATCAGGGTCCAGCAACGAGAATCCTCACGCGAGCGGCGGCCGTTTCGGAGGGTAGTACACCGCCGAAGCTCGCGACTCCTGCTGTACGGCTCGTGTCAGAGGTCGGCGCGCACGAAGTGGCGGGTCGCCAGACCACCCAGCAGCACGCACCACGCCACCACCCACAACAGGTAGCCCGTGGTCGGGGGCGTCAGGGAGGCGAACGGCAGGGAGGTCTCCCCAGGCGACCCGGCACCGGTCGCCGCCGTGAGGAGGAACGCGGGCGATTGCAGGTAGTAGCTCGCTGCCCGCCACAGCGCGTCGCTGGGGACCAGCAGCGTGACCGCGGTCTCCACGCGCTGCATCGACAGGTTGCCGAGCACCTCGCCGATGAAGCCGACGATCCCGCCGATCCAGCCCAGCCCGAAGGCCGCCACCCCGATCACCCCCGCCGCGATCGAGGAGAGCCGCGTCGACAGCGCCAGCCCCAGCAGCGCGAGGGTCACCACCTCGGCGATCACGAACCCGATGGCCCTCCACGGACCGATCGCGCCGTACCCCAGGACGATCCGCGCCACGATGAGCACCATCACGGCCATCACCGCGGCGTAGAGCGCCGCGACGAGTGTGAAACCGGCCCAGCGCTGCCACATCCAGGACGCCCGGCCGATCGGGCGCGCCAGCACCGCGTGCGCCCGCCCGCTGTCGACCTCCGTCGCGACCGAGGTCACCGACAGCAGGATCGCGAGGAACGCCGCCAGGAACTGCACGGCGTACAGGCTCAGCACTGTGAGCGTGGTCGCGGCAATCGCAAGGAACGTCGGGTCCGCGAGCTCCTGTGGGGCATTGCGCTCCAGCAGCACGAACCCCAGCGTCACCAGGCCGACGAAGGCGACGCTGACCGCCGCGCCGGCCAACAGCAGCTTGCGGCGCGACGCCTCGCGCACCGTCGACCGAGCGATCACCAGCGTGCTCACGGCGTCGTCGCCTCCACGAGGTCCACGAAGACCTCCTCGAGCGTGCGCTGCAGCGGCACGAGCGCGCGCAATCGGTAGCCGGCGCGCACGAGGGCGTCGGCGATCGCGGCGGGCGCGTCACCGTCGTCGGCGGCCACCAGCACCTCGCCCGACCGGCGGTCCACCGCCACGATCTCCCCGAACCCGGCGAGCAGCGCCAGCGCGCCCTCGTCGATGCGGTCGAGCTCGACACGCACCTCCAGAGCGCCGGCGAGGTCCTCCAGCCGTCCCGCGGAGACCACCCGCCCCTGGTCGAGGATCACCACGCGGTCGCAGACCTGCTCGACCTCGGCGAGGAGGTGGCTGTTGAGCAGCACCGCAGCGCCGCGCTCGCGGAGCCGGCGGATGAGGTCGCGGACCTCGCGGCGGCCGAGCGGGTCCAGCGCGGACGTCGGCTCGTCCAGGAGCACGAGGTCCGGGTGCGCGACCAGCGCGACCGCGAGCCCGAGGCGCTGGCTCATGCCCTTGGAGTAGCCCTTGACCTTGTCGTCACCGCGGCCCGCGAGGCCCACCTCCGCCAGCACCGCGGTCACCCGTGCGGGCAGGTCGTGCTTTGGCATGCCGGCGAGCCGGCCGTGCAGCCTCACCACCTCCGCCCCGCTCAGCCATTCCGGGTAGCGGAACAGCTCGGGCAGGTAGCCGATCCGCTTTCGCGCCGCAGGGTCGCCGGCGGGGCGCCCGAAGATCGTGGCCTCACCGCCGTCCGGGCGGACCAGGCCGAGCAGCATCTTGATCGTCGTGGTCTTGCCCGCGCCGTTGGGGCCGAGGAGGCCGACGACCTCCCCGCCCGCGACCTCGAAGCCGACGCCGTCGACGGCGACGCGCCGCCCGTAGGCCTTGCGCAGGGCCCGGGCGGCGAGGACGGTCGTGGAGGCGGCGGGGAGGGTCTCGGCGGCGGCGGGGAGGGTCTCGCTCATCCCAGGGACCGTGCCACCTCCAGCGCCTGCGCGTCGGTCAGCGTTCCGCCGACGCCCACGACCTGGTCCCGGTCTGCCACACGACCGCCGCGACCAGCCCGCTGGCGTCGCCGAAGACGTACCCGGCGTTGCCAACGACATCCGCGTCGCGCCACGCGACCGACCCGACCGGGACCGGCAGGGGCAGCGTCGTGCGCCAGTCCGGGATCGACGACAGCTGCGCGGCCAGGTCGGGGGGCAGCAGCCCGGAGCTCAGCAGCGCGGCCCGCACGTCCTCCAGCGGCGCGCCTTCGGCGGAGATCGCCAGCTGGCCGGCGGCGCCGACGACCACCCCACCGATGCCGAGCGCCGTGCCGAGCGCCGTGTGCGGCGGCATCGAGTCGAAGCGGCCGCCATCCGTGGAGTCGTCGTCTCCGGCGGGCCCCGGGTCGGGGGCCCCCGGCGCCTGCACGGCCTCGATGGTGCCCCCGGACGCGTTCATGATCGCTTCCGGCGTGACCGCATCCGGGTCGGTGAAGACCTGGCCGATGACGCCCGGCAGGTCGACGCGCAGCGTCACGCCGTCGAGGCCGTCCGGCAGCTCGGGGGCCAGCGTCCGGTCGAACGTGACGCTGACCTGGCTGGGGGGTGCGGCGAAGATCCCGGCCGGCTGCACACCGGCAGGCAGCAGCGCGGTGTCCACCACCGGTGCGTGGATGCCCGCGAGGGCCTCGGCCGCGGCCAGGTCGGCCACCGGCTGCGGCTCCGCGGGCTCACCGCTCACGTGGCCGAGCGGGCCCAGGTCCTGGGCCGCCGTGTCGTAGGCCGAGGCGTCGAACGCCACCACCTGCAGCCGCTCGCCACGGAACAGGTCGAGGACCTGTGCGACGGCCCCGCGCCCGAACGGGGTCACCGCCACGGCGACGGCCAGCACCACCACCCCGGCCGCGACCGCGAACCGCGGCGTCCGGGCTGAGCGGCGCCGCGGCCCCAGCGGGGTGACCGTCGCAGTGGACGCCCCGTCCGGCACGGTCACGGCGGCCAGCAGCCGGTCCGCGTCGGCGGCGCCGACCTCCGGGCCGGCCTCGAGCTGCCGCACGGCCGCCGCGGCGACTCCGGCGGTGGCCGCCAGGTCGTCGAGGGCGCCCCGGCAGATCGCGCACCCGTCGACGTGCGCGTCGATCGCGGCGTCGCGCTCGTCGAGGGCAGCGCGCAAGCTGGGCGTGGAGGGGCAGAGAGTGGTCATGGCAGAACCTCGGGACGGTAGGCGGTGCGGAAGGCGCGCTCCGCGCGGGCGAGGAGCACGCCGACGGACCCCACGGCGATGCCCAGGGTCTCGGCGATCTCGGTGTAGGCGTAGCCGCTGTGGCGCAGCAGCAGGCAGTCGCGCTGGCGGGGCGGAAGGGCCAGCAGGGCCTCACGCACCTCGGCGCGGGTCTCCTGGGCCAGGACGGCGGCGACGGCGGGCCCCGAGACATCGGTGCGGGGCTCGTCCCGCCTGCCGACGAGGTCCGCGCGGGCGTCCGCCCGCTTGCGGCCGCGCAGCCGGTTGAAGGAGCTGTTGAGGGTCACCCGGCGCAGCCACGCGCCCACGGCGCGGTCGCCCTCGTGCAGGACGGGGTCGTGGACCAGGCGCAGGAAGGCCTCCTGCGCCACGTCCTCGGCTTCCGCGCGGTCGCCCAGCACCCGTGTCGCGAGGCCGAGGACCGCTGGCAGGTGCCGTCGGAACGCCCCCTCGAAGCTGTCGCTCGTCACGTCTACTAGGACACCGCGGAGGCCGCGTTTGCGACACCAACCCCGGCCTACCCCGGCTCTTCCTCGTGGCCCGCGGGGAAGCTCTTGAGCAGCCCGGCGTAGGCGTCGACCGCGGTGAGCTCGCCGGTGACGACCTTGTCGATCGTGCGCGCGATCGGCATCGGGAGCCCGAACCGGTCGCCCAGGATCACGGCGGACTTCGCAGTCTTCACCCCCTCCGCGACCATGTTCATCTCGGCGAGGATGTCGTCGAGCTTGCGGCCCTTGCCCAGCTCCTCGCCGACGTGGCGGTTGCGGCTGTGCGGGCTGATGCAGGTCGCGACGAGGTCGCCCATCCCCGCCAGGCCCGCCAGCGTGCGGGCTTCGCCGCCCAGCGCCTCGGCCAGCGTGGTCAGCTCCGACAACCCGCGGGTGATGACGGCGGCGCGCGTGTTGTCGCCGACGCCCAGCCCCTGCGCGATCCCGGTCGCGATCGCGACAACGTTCTTCAGCGCCCCGCCGATCTCGCAGCCGATCACGTCGTGGTTGATGTAGACGCGCAGCATCTGGCGGCTGATCACCGACTGCAGGGCGGTCGCGACCGTGAGGTCCTCGGTGGCCACGACGCTGGCGGCCGCCATGCCCCCCATGATCTCCTTGGCGAGGTTCGGGCCGGTCAGCGCCGCCGCGGGATGGCCGGGCAGGACGTCCTTGATGACCTCGGTCATGCGCAGCAGCGAGCCCTGCTCGAGGCCCTTGGACAGGCTGACGACCGGGATCCAGGGCGGCAACCAGGGCTTGGCGTCGTCCAGCGTCTGGCGGAAGGCGCTGCTGGGGACGCCCACGACCAGCAGCTCGGCGTGGCGGCTCGCCCGCTCCAGGTCGGAGGTCGCGCGCAGCCGCTCTGGCAGGTCAAAGTCCGCGAGGTAGGCGGAGTTGCGGTGCTCGGTGTCGATCTCGCGCGCCGTGTCGGGGTTGCGCGCCCAGATCAGCGTGTCGTGGTCGCGCCGCGTGAGGATCGACGCGACGGTCGTCCCCCAGGAGCCGGCACCCAGGACCGAGATCTGCACGCGCCTACACCGGGTAGAGGCCGTCGATCACGTCGGAGTACTTCTCATGCACGACGTGACGCTTGAGCTTCAACGAGGGCGTCAGCTCGCCGGACTCCACGGTCCAGTCGCTGGGCAGCAGCTCCCACTGCTTGATCTGCTCGACGCGCGCGATCTTGGCGTTGGCGGTGTCGATGGCCTTGCCCACCTCGGCGCGCACGTCCGCACGCTGCGACAGCTCGGCCATGGAGCCGCTGACGCCGTGCTCCTTGGCCCACGCCTGCGCCGCCTCCGGGTCGAGCACCACGAGGGCCGCGATGAACTGGCGGTTGTCGCCGATCACGCACACCTGGCCGATCAGGGGGTGCATCTTGACCATGGTCTCGATGTTGCTGGGCGAGATGTTCTTGCCCCCCGCGGTGATGATCAGCTCCTTCTTGCGGCCGGTGATCGCCAGGTAGCCGTCGGCGTCGATCGACCCGAGGTCCCCGGTGTGCAGCCAGCCGTCGGCGTCGAAGAGCTCCGCGGTGGCCTCGGGGCGCTCGAGGTACTCGGGGGTCATGTTGGGCCCGCGGGCGATGATCTCGCCGTCGGGGGCGATCGCGACCTCGACGCCGGGCAGCGCGGGACCCACGGTCCCCAGCTTGGTCCTGCCGGGCAGGTTGGCGTTCGTCACGGCGGTCGTCTCGGTCATCCCGTAGACGTTGCAGATCTCGATGCCGATGCCCGAGAAGAAGATCAGCAGGTCGTCGGGCATGGGAGCCGCGCCGGTCAGCGCGACGGTCAGGTCGTCAAGGCCGAGGCGCGCGCGGATCTTGGAGTAGACGACCCGCTCGAAGAGCTTGTGCTGCACGGACAGGAGCACCGACGGCTTGCGGCCCGCGAACGCGATCGCGGCGTGCTGGCGGGCAACCTCGAACGCCTTCGTCCCGAGCTTGCGCTTGCGCGGCTCCGCGGCGGCCACCGCTGCCTGCAGCGCTGCCCGCATCTTCTCCCAGACACGCGGGACCGCGAGGAACGCCTGCGGCCGCGCGACCGGCAGGGCCTCGGCGATCTTGTTGAGGTCAGGCTCGAAGAAGACCTTGCCGGCGTTCTTGATGCCCAGGTAATGGGAGAAGTTGCGCTCCGCGACGTGCGCCAGCGGCAGGTACGACAGCGCCCGCGTCCCGTGGGGCAGCGCCAGGACATCGGTCGAGGAGGCCACGAGGAACAGGATGTTGCGGTGCGTCAGCACGACGCCCTTCGGCGGGCCGGTCGTGCCGGAGGTGTAGATCAGGGTCGCGGGCGCGCCCGGGTCGACGGCCTTCCAGCGCTCGTCGAAAGCCGCCTCCCCGGCCTGCGCGAGGTGTTCGCGGCCCTTGGCGAGCAGGTCGTCCCAGGTGATGGCGCCATCGGCCGTCCCGTGCAGCAGCACCACGTGGGCCAGCTGCGGCAGCTGGTCGCGCACGCTCTGCCAGCGCGCCAGGAACGAGGGGTCCTCGAGGACCGCGACCGTGGCCTCGCAGTTGCCCGCGACGTAGGCGATCTGGTCGTCGGCCAGCGTGTTGTAGATCGACACCGGCACCGCGCCGGCGTGCAGCGCCCCGAGGTCGGCGATGACGTGCTCGGGCCGGTTCGTCGCCTGCAGCGCCACCACGTCGCCCACCCCGACGCCGAGGCTCATCAGGCCCATCGCGGCCTCGCGCACCCGTTCCCCGTACTGCCGCCACGTGATCGCCTTCCACGCGCCGGCCTCCTGCCACGCCAGCGCGTCGAGGCCGCCATGCGCGCTGACCGTGTCCTGGAACAGAAGGCACACGGTCCGCCCCTCGATCGAGGCGAGGAGGCGTTCGCGGGTCTGCGTCACGGTGCTCACGCGCGTGCTCCTGTCGGGGATCCCGGCGTTTCATCGTAGGCGGGCGCGCGCCGCGGGTGGCAGGCACGATGGCCGCCCCATGCCAACGCCCGCCCTCCCCCGCCACGCGCTGCTGCTGATCGCGCACGGCACGCGCAACCCACGTGGGGCAGCGGAGATGGACGAGCTCGTGGAGCGGGTGCAGGGGCGTCTCGAAGTCCACGCGGCGGCGGCGTGGCTGGAGGACTTCGCCTCCCCGCACGCGGCAGCCGCGGCCGCCGAGCTGGTCGACCGCGGGGCGTCGGCCCTCGTGACGCTGCCGCTGCTGCACTTCGCGGCCGGCCATGCCAAGACCGACGTGCCGGCAGAGCTGGCGGCGGTGCGCGCGGCGTTCCCCGGCTTGCCGCTGCACCACGGCCGCGTCCTGGGTGTGCACCCCGCGCTCCTGCGGCTGGGCGCGGCGCGCGTGGCCGCGGTCAGCACCGACGCCGCCGAGGAGGCGCTGGTCGTGGCCGCCTCAGGCTCGTCGGATCCCGACGCCAACGGCGAGCTCGCCAAGGCGGCCCGCATGCTGGCCGAGGCGACCGGCCACCGCTGGGTCGAGCCCTGCTTCGCCGGCGTGACCTGGCCGGCAATCGACGAGGTCCTGGCCCGCGTCGCGGCCGCCGGCGTGAGACGGGCGGTGCTCTTCTCCTGGTCGCTGCTGGCTGGGCTCCTGGAGCAGCGCGTAGCCCGCGCGGCCAAGAAGGTTTCGGCCGCGACCGGCCTGGACGTGCGTGACGCCGGCCGCTTCGGTCCCGACGACGCCGTCGCCGAGGCCATCGCCGAGCGCTACGCCGAGGCCCTCACGGGCGACATCCGCGCGAACTGCGACGCCTGCTGCTACCGGGTCCCGCTCTCCGGCCTCGAGCACCGCGTCGCCGCCCCCTCCGCCGGCGGCACCGGGCGAACCTGAACGGTCAGGCCACTGCCGGTGGCGGGCCGAGGGACGGCTCGCGCTCCCAGAAGCGCAGGGCCCGCAACGTCGCCACGAGGTCGGAGGCGCTCACGGTCGCGAGGTCGACGAACCCGGCGTCCATCAGCGGGGTGAGCCCGGACGCGTCGAGAAGAGGCGCGGCCGCGGGCACGTAGCCGATGAACTTGCAGTGGGTGAAGGCGTCGGTGACGAAGTCCTTGGCCGACGGCAGCTGCGCGAGCAGGGCACCCCCCTCCTCCGACGGCAGTACGACCACCGCGTCGAACAGCACCGACGGTCCGCCGTCGACCTTCTGCTTGGCGGGCCACAGCGAGCCGTCGTCGGCCTGGATGCCGCTGATCGTCGGCGTGACCAGCTCGACCAGCGCGAGCTCCTCGTCGGCGGCGGCCTGGAGCGCGCGCAGCTGCACGCCGGGCGCGCCGTCGGTGGCGAGCACCCCGATCTTGCGGCCTGCGAAGCTCGCCGGCCCGTTGCCCAGGATGCTGAGCGCCGGCGACGGCGCGAGGTCCGTGCGCGGCTCCCGCGCGGGCGGCAGCGGGTCGGGCAGCTGCACCATCCCCAGGCCGGCGGCCACGTACTGCGCCAGGTCCTCGTGCACGTTGCGCAGCCCGGCGACCATGCGCGCGCGGATCTTCGGCGTCTCGACCTTGCTGAGCTCGAAGACGAACGCGTTCCCGATGTGGCGCTGCTCCACCTCGGTCTGGCTCACGTAGAACTGCCGCGCCTGGCTGTAGTGGTCGGCGAAGCTCTCGGGCCGCAGCCGGCGCTTGGGGCCGACGTCGGGGTCGGGGAAGGTCGGGAACCCGCGCTCCGGGTCCTCGCGCGGCCCGCCCTCCTCCTCCGACCAGGAGTTCGGCTCGTAGTTGACCCGGCCCACGGGGTTGTCGAACGCCATGTGGCCGTCCTGCTGGAAGTGCGCGACGGGGCACTTGGGGGCGTTGACCGGCAGCTGCGTGAAGTTCGGGCCGCCCAGCCGCTTGAGCTGGGTGTCGAGGTAGGAGAAGTTGCGGCCCTGGAGCAGTGGGTCGTTGGAGAAGTCGATCCCGGGGACGACGTTCTGGGTCATGAACGCGACCTGCTCGGTCTCGGCGAAGAAGTTGTCGACCACCCGGTCCAGGACGAGGCGCCCCACCCGCCGGACCGGGACCTCCTCCTCGGGGATGATCTTGGTCGAGTCCAGCACGTCGAACGCGAACCGGTCGGCGAAGTCATCGTCGAACAGCTGCATGCCCAGCTCCCACTGCGGGAAGCTGCCGGTGGTGATCGCGTCCCACAGGTCGCGGCGGTGGAAGTCGGGGTCGGCGCCGTTGATCTTGACCGCCTCGTTCCACACCACCGACTGCAGGCCCAGGAACGGCTTCCAGTGGAACTTCACGAACGTCGAGCGGCCCTCGGCGTTGATCAGCCGGAACGTGTGCACCCCGAACCCCTCCATGAAGCGGAAGGCGCGCGGGATCGCGCGGTCCGACATCACCCACAGCAGCATGTGGGTGGACTCCGGCATCAGCGACACGAAGTCCCAGAAGTTGTCGTGCGCGGTCTGCGCCTGCGGGAACGCGCGGTCCGGTTCCTGCTTGGCCGCGTGGATGAGGTCGGGGAACTTGATCGGGTCCTGGATGAAGAACACCGGGATGTTGTTGCCGACCAGGTCCCAGTTGCCCTCCTGGGTGTAGAGCTTCACGGCGAAGCCGCGCACGTCGCGCGCCAGGTCGAAGGACCCCTTGTTCCCGACGACGGTGGAGAAGCGCACGAAGACGGGCGTGCGCTCGCCGGCGCGCTGGAACAGGTCCGCGCGGGTGAGCTCCGTCAGCGGCTCGTAGTTCTCGAAGAACCCGTGCGCGCCGTACCCGCGGGCGTGGACCACGCGCTCGGGGATGCGCTCGTGGTCGAAGTGGAAGACCTTCTCCCGGAAGTGGGAGTCCTCCAGGGCCGCGGGCCCGCGCTCGCCGGCGCGCAGGGTGTTCTGATCGTCGGCGACGACAACGCCCTGCTGCGTCGTCAGGCTCGGGCGGCCGTCGCCGGCCCGCTGGTGGGTCTCGCCGCCGGAGCCGCGGTCCACCACCTGGTCGCCGTATCTGACCGTCTCCCCACCCACAGCGTCGTCGGCCATCAGACCCTCCTCCCGTCGAAACCCCTGCACGGGCGCCCGGGCGGGCGCAGCAGTGCTCTACCCCTGGAGGAACGGGGGCGAAACGCCGTACCTCAGGAGGCGGGAGCCTGCCAGCTCGGGTCGCGGCCGAAGCGGGCGAGGAGCTGGTCGGCGGCGTCGGAGCCGGTGCGGGCGACCTGGTCGGCGACCGCGCCGTACTGCCGGTAGGCCTTCTCGTTGTTGTCCCACCAGGGGGTGACGAGCGCGACGGCCTGGGCGTCGAGCCCGCGGTCGGCACCGATCCCGGTGGCCAGGTCCCAGCCGTGGATGAGGTGCTCGGCGATCATCTGGTTGAGGTACTCCTGCGCGGGGACGTCGCCGAAGGAGATGTGCACGACCGAGTCGAGCGCGACCGCGTCGGCCGCGGCGGAGGCTTCGTCGGCGGCGCCGGCCTGGTTGCCGGTGGGATCGTCGGCCAGCAGGTCGCCCTCGAACGCGTCGGCGCCCACCTCGGCGACGGTCTTGCCCTCCAGGAGCGGAGGGATCCACTTCTCCTCGCTGAGCACGTGGTTGACGAGGGTGCGCACGTCCCAGTCGGCGCACGGCGTGGGGTCGCCCCACTGGTCGTCGCGCACCTGGGACACGAGCTCGGTGAAGTGCTCGATCGTGCTGCGGTGGATTGCCTTGACGTCAGGTTCGTGGCTCACGCGCGGACTCTAGAGCAGGATCGGGCACGGTCAGGAGCCCCACGGCCGCCGCCACGGCGAGGCCAGCCGCCACGCGACCCGTCAGCGTGATGCCTCCGCGCGCGAAGAGCCAGGGGCCGGCGAGCGCACCGACCGACCGCGCGAGCGCGATCGTGGCGACCGACAGCGACAGCAGGCGGTCGCGGCCGTCGGGCGCCAGCTCGCTGGTGAGGGGGATGCTGGCGACGATCGTGACCTCGAACCCGACGAACCACAGGACCACGACCGCGACGGCCGCCGCGAGCGCACCGCCGACCGTGCCGAGGAGCACGTACGCCACCGTGGTCGCGGCCAGCCCCAGGAACACGGTGCGCTTGAGCCCGACGCGGTCACCGAACGCCGCGACGGCGCCCTCCCCGGCCAGCTCCGCGAGCACCACCACGAGCGTGAACGCGCCGATCGCCGCCACCCGCAGGCCGAGGCCGACCTCGAGCCACGCGCCGTAGACCACGAAGAGCATCTCGGCCGCCGCCGAGAACGCCAGCACCACGGCCAGCATCGTCACCGTCGGCCGCGTGAGCCGCAGACGCCCTGCCGCCGGGGCCGCGTGCCTGTCGGGAGCGACCAGCACCGCGACGGCGACCAACCCTGCCGCCGTCAGCACGGCAGCGACCACGAAGAGCGCGCGCCAGCTGGTGCGCGCGATCAGCACGCCGGCCAGCGGGACGGTGACGAGCAGCCCCAGGGCCCACGACAGCTCGGTGATCCCCAGCACCCGCCCGCGGCGCTCGTAGGGCACGCGCGAGGAGAACCAGCCTTGCATCGCCGGGTCGAACGCCGGCTTGGCCAGGCCGGTCACGACCAGCCCGACGCCCAGCACCGCCACCGACGGGGCCACCGCCGCGATCGCCGACCCGGCCAGCGCTGCGGCGGTCCCGAACAGCAGCAGCGCCCGCCGGCCGGACCGCTCGGCGACCCGGGCGGCGACCGGCGCCAGCAACGACACCGCGCTGCGCGCCGCCAGCAGCGCGCCCAGCACGGCCAGCGACGTGGACAACCCGCGCGCGATCGCGGGCAGGAACGGGTAGACGACCCGCAGGCTGCCGTTGATCGCCGTGCGCGCGATCAGCACGGCGACCAGCGCCCGCCTTACGTCCGGCGTGGATGCGGTCACATGGCGCTGGCCTCCGCGCGGCCCCGCCGCCTCACTCGTCGGTGGCCCAGTCGCGCGTCAGCAGCAGCCAGAACGCCAGGCCCGCCCAGCGCCCGTACGAGGCGAACCGCGCGCGGATCTCGGCGTCGGGGGGCGGCGCGTCGAGGCCGAGCAGCCGGGCGTACGTCGGCCGGGTCCAGGAGTCCAGCACGAGCTCGGAACCGCGCCCGCGCACCATCAGCACGTGCGAGGCCGCGTAAGGCCCGATGCCCGGCAGCGCCTGCAATCCCTTGCCCACGACCAGGTCGTCGGGATCGTCCAGCAGCCGCTCGGCCTCCACCTCCCGCGCCGCGACGAGCGTGGCCAGCCGGTGCAGGTACGCGGCGCGGTAGCCGGCGCGGGCGACGTCGCGGTAGAAGCCCTCGCCCGCGCGCGCCAGCGCCCCGGCGGACGGGAACGCCCCCAAGGCGGTGCCGGCCGCGGGCGCGCCGAGCTGCTCGACGATCGCGGTCATCATCCGCACCGTCGCCGACCACGCCACGTTGGTCGTGCAGATCGACAGGACGCACTCCTCCAGCACGGTCTGGCGGCGCACCATCCTCCCCGCGCCATCGGCCGCCCAGGCCAGCAGCGGGTCGGTGCGGGCCACGGCGTAGAAGCCCGAGAGATCGTGGTCCAGCGCCAGCAGATGGCGCACCGACGCGGTCACCGCCTCCCGCACGGACTCGGTCTGACCGGGGCCGTGGACGCGCACCGCGACCGTGCCCGGCGTGGCCTCGGTCAGGTCGACGGTCCGCGGCCGCAGTCCCGGCAGAGCCAGCGTGGTGCGCAAAGCCCGCCCGTCCGCCCGCAGCACGTTCGGCGGCAGCGACACCGCCCCGTGCGAGAGCAGCGTGCGCCGCAGGTCGACCGGCTCCCCGCCGCCGCCGACCAGCGGGATCACCAGCGGCGCCGTCACGCCGGGGATCCTGCCTCCTGCTCCGCGGCGACCGCGAGACGTCGCGCCAGCGCGGGCCCCAGCGCCAGCTGCGCAGCAGCCAGGCCGACCCCGACCGCCAGGCAACCGCCGAACAGCCAAGCCGGCCCGGCCGCGGCCAGCACCGCCGTGCCGACCGCCGGCGCCGCGACCGCCGCCGCTCCGAACGCGATCCCGAAGACGCCCTGGTAGCGGCCGCGCAGGTCGAGCGGCGCCAGGTCGGCGACCGTCGCCGGCATCACCGCCGCCCACGCGATCTCCCCCAGCGTCCACACCGCGACCGTGGCCGCCAGCTGCCAGGCCTCACTGACCAGCGCGGTCGCGCCGAACCCGAGCCCGACCAGCAGGAACGCACCCGCCAGCACGACCTCCTTGCGGCGGCGCCCCAACCAGCCCGACACCAGCGGCTGCAGCACGACGATCACCACCCCGTTCGTGGCGAGCGCGACGCCGTACGCCGTGATCGGCAGGCCGCGCTCCCGGGCCACCAGCGGCACGGTCGCGAACACCTGGAAGTACACGCACGCGTAGGCGAACGTGAGGGCCACCAGGGCGAGGAAGACCCGGTCGGCCAGCACGTCGGCGAGCCGGCCCCGCCGCTCGGCTGCCACAGGGCCGTCGCGCGGCCGCGTCTCGGGTATGCGCCACGCGACCAGCGCCGCGAACGCCAGGCACGTCAGGGCATCGCCGACGAACAGCAGGCCGAAGCCCCGGGCCGCCAGGAAGCCCGCGAGCACGCCCGTCCCGGCGAAGCCGAGGTTGATCGCCCAGAACAGCAGCCCGAACGCCCGCGGCCGGTCCGCCGAAGACACGAGGTCGGTGACCATCGCCGACGACGCCGGCCGGTAGACGTCCACCGCCACGCCCAGCAGGAACGCCACGACGACCAGCGACGCCTGGCCGGGCGACAGCGCCAGCACGGCCAGCCCGGCCGCCGTCCCGACCATCCCGCCGACCAGCGCGACCTTGCGCCCCAGCCGGTCGGCGATCGCCCCGCCCAGCGGCTGCGACAGCAGCGCGCCCGCCCCGAACGCCGAGAGCACCAAACCGATCGCGCGGGGCTCGAGACCCCGCGGCCCGGACAGCCACACCGCGAGGAACGGCTCGACGAAGCCTCCGAGCCGGTTGATCAGCGTCCCCGCGAACAGCACCCAGAACGCGCCCGGAAGCCCGCCGACCCGCGCGACCACGGCGCGCCGCAGCCGCCCCGGCGGCACCGGCGCCGGCGGCTCGATCGCGGTCTCCGCAGCCATCACCGGGCGATCCTGCACGATGGCTGTGACAGTCGACCCTGCGGCGTTCGGGCCAGACTTGCGTATGACCGCTCAGTAGCCCGCATCGACGTCGACGGGCCCGATCAGCTCCTCGCCGGCGCCGAAGCGCCGCACGTTCTCCGCGACGCGGGCCTTGATCAGCGGCACCGCCATGCTCTCGGTGTTGGCGGTGTGCGGCGTGATGAGGCAGTTGGGCAGCGCCCACAGCGGGTGGCCGTCAGGCAGCGGCTCGGGGTCGGTGACGTCGAGCGCCGCGCCGCCGATCACGTCCCCGCGCAACGCGATGACGAGGTCCGCGGTCGACACCAGGCCACCGCGCGCGACGTTGACCAGCCACGCGTGCGGGGCCATGAGCTCGAACTCGTCCCAGCCGATCAGCCCGCGGGTCTCGTCGGTGAGCGCACACGCCAGCACCACGGCGTCCGCGTCGCCGAGGGCCTCGTAGCGCTCCTCGAACGTCAGCACCCGCGCGACGCCCGGCAGCGGCTCGGGGCGCCTGCGCACGACCGTCACGGTGCACCCGAACGGCGCCAGCAGGTCCAGCAGGCAGCGCGTGATCCCGCCGGCCCCGAAGATCGTCAGCCGCGCGCCCTGCAGGCCGATGCCCCCCTGGGGCTCCCAGGTCATGGCGTGCGTGAAGCGCGGCAGCTCGTGCAACCCGGCCAGCAGCAGGGCCAGGGCGTGCTCGGCGACCGGCGGCGCGTAGACGCCCTTGCCGCACGTCCACAGGTGCTCGTGGTCCAGGACCGGTACGAACGGCTCGATCCCCGCCCACAGCAGCTGCACCCAGCGGATCCCCGGCCCGGCGGCGAGGGCCGCCCGCAACCCGTCGACATCCGCGGTCGCGGTCCACACCAGCCCCTCGGCATCGCTGACGTCGACCAGCGTCCCGCCGCCGGTCACGACAGCGTCACGCAGGTGCGGGCGCATGCCCTCGGGCAGGACGGCGATCCTCGGTGACGGCGGCGTCATCACAGGTCGACGGAGCGAACCAGGTCGGCGCCGATCGCCTCGGCGATCTCTTGGGGGACACCATCCGGCAGCGCGGAGTCCACGGCCATCGCGATGAGCGCGCGGCCGCCCGCCTGGTCGCGGCCCACCTGCATCGACGCGATGTTGACCCGGGCCTCGCCGAGCCGGCCGCCGATCAGGCCCACGATGCCGGGACGGTCGGCGTAGACGAAGAACGCCATGTGCTCCGCCGGCTCCATGTCGATCCCGTAGCCGAGGACCTCGACCAGGCGCGGCCGGTACGACGGCCCGACCAGCGTCCCGGCCACGGCGGCATCTCCGCAGCGCAGCCGCACCAGCGACACGTAGTCGCGCGGCGCCGCGGCCGACAGCGTCGACACCGTCAGGCCGCGCTCCTCGGCCAGCAGCGGCGCGTTGACGAACGTCACGGGCTCGTGCACGACGTCGGTCAGCACCCCTTGCAGCGCGGCCAGCGTCAGCGGCTGGGGGTCGCCCTCCTCCGCGATGCGCCCGACCAGCTCGAGCACCACGTCGCCGCACACGCCGCCGGTGAGCGCGACCAGCAGGCGCCCGAGCGTGCCCACCAGCGGCATCCACGGCTTGACCGCTTCGGGGATGCCGCCGCCGACGGCGATGTTGACGGCCGTGGGCACGAACTCCCCCGCCAGCCCCGCGACCACGGCCTCGGCCACCATCGACCCGGCCTTGTCCTGCGCTTCGGTGGTCGAGGCGCCCAGGTGCGGCGTGACCACGACGTTGGGCAGGTCGAAGAGCGCCGAGGCCGTCGTGGGTTCGGTCGCGAAGACGTCGAGCGCCGCGCCGGCGATCCAGCCCTCGGTCAGCGCGGCGTGCAGCGCGACCTCGTCGACCAGGCCGCCACGCGCCGTGTTGATCAGCCGCGCGCTGGGCTTCATGGCCTTGCAGCTCGGCCTCGCCGACGATCCCGACGGTCTCGGCGGTCTTGGGCAGGTGGATCGTCAGCACGTCGGCCTGTGCGCAGACCTCCGCGACGGTGGCGACGAGGTGCACGCCCATGCCGTGCGCGCGCTCGTCGGTGATGAACGGGTCGTAGGCCACGAGCTTCATCCCGAACGCGCTGCAGCGCTGCGCGACCAGGCGCCCCACCCGCCCCAGCCCGAGGATCCCGAGTGTCTTGCCGGCCAGCTCCACCCCCTCCAGCGCCGAGCGCTCCCAGCGCCCCGCGCGCAACGAGCGGTCGGCCTCCGGGATGCGGCGCGCCAGCGCCAGGAGCAGCGCGACGGTGTGCTCGGCGGCGCTGATCACGTTGGACTGCGGCGCGTTGCACACCAGCACGCCCCGCGCGGTCGCCGCGTCGACGTCGACGTTGTCCAGACCGATCCCGGCGCGGGCGATCACCTTCAGGCGCCCCGCTGCTGCGATCACGTCGGCGTCCACCACGGTCTGCGACCGCACCACGATCGCGTCGTAGTCGCCGATCACGGCCAGCAGCGCCGGCTTGTCCAGTCCCACGCGCACGTCCACGTCGGCCACGGCCGCCAGCGCCGCCACCCCGGTCTCCGACAGCGGGTCGGCGACGAGCACGCGCTGGCGGGGCTGCTCTCCTCGGTCCACGCCCAAAGCGTACGGGTCAGGGCGGATAGGCGACTTCGGCGTAGGGCGGGGCGAGGAGGAACTGGTGGGTCGCGGCCAGCGTCACCTCGACCTCCGTGGGCCAGGGGTTGGCCAGGCACCCGTCCAGGCCGCCGCTCTGCTGGGCCATCACCGGTGAGACCGCGCCTGCAGCCTTGCACCGCAGGTGGTGCATCCCCAGCAGGTGGCCGACCTCGTGGTTGACCAGCATCGTGCGGTAGGCCGTGAGGTCCAGCGGCCACGTGGGCGTGGCGGTCCGCCAGCGGTCGGCGTTGAGCGCCACCACCGGACCGTTCTGGCACGAGAACCGGCCACCGACGTCGTAGGGCTCGCACAGCGCGTCGACCTCCGGCCCCTCGGCGAGCACCACGCGCGTACGGCGCCGTCGGATCCTCCACCAGCACGAACCCCGCCCGCACCCAGCCGCGCGGGTCGGTGAGGATCGCGCGCAGCCAGTCGGCAAAGTCCGCCACGGAGGTGTCAGGCGTGCGCAGCTCGACCCGGTAGCGCACCTCCACCGTCGCGGGCGACGGCGGCACCGGCACCGCCACTGCAGCGGTGGTCGGCAGCGCCGGCACCACGACCGGCTCCGTGGACGCCACCGGTGCCACACCGTGCGGCGGCCGCGGCACGCCGACCACGCCCCGCCCGGTCGCGCCGCCGGCCCCGCAGGCCGTCACCACGGCGAGCAGCGCGGCGGCCGCGATCCTGCGGAGGTCGCTCAGGCCCGCGCCGTCCCCCAGGTGACCGTCAGTCCTTGGGCTGCGGCAGCCAGGACATCATCGCCCGCAGCTCCTTGCCGGTGGTCTCCAGCGGGTGGTCCGCGTGCAGCGCGCGCTGCGCGAGGAAGGCGGGCTGGCCGGCGGCGTTCTCCAGGATCCACTCCTTGGCGAACGTCCCGTCCTGGATGCGCTTGAGGACCTGCTGCATGCGCTCCTTGACGGAGGCGTCGATCACGTAGGGGCCGGAGACGTAGTCGCCCCACTCGGCGGTGTCGGAGATCGAGTAGCGCATGCGGGCGAGGCCGCCCTCGTACATGAGGTCCACGATCAGCTTGAGCTCGTGGAGGCACTCGAAGTACGCGATCTCGGGGGCGTAGCCGGCCTCGGTGAGGACCTCGAAGCCCATCGTGACCAGCGCGCTGGCCCCGCCGCACAGCACGCTCTGCTCGCCGAAGAGGTCGGTCTCGGTCTCCTCGCGGAACGTGGTCTCGATCACGCCCGCGCGGGTCGCGCCGATGCCCTTGGCGTAGGCCAGCGCGAGATCGCGCGCCTTGCCCGACGCGTCCTGGTGCACGGCGATGATCGCGGGCACGCCGTTGCCCTCGACGTACGTACGGCGCACGAGATGGCCCGGGCCCTTGGGCGCGACCATGAACACGTCGACGTCGGGGGACGCGGTGATCTGGTGGTAGTGGATGTTGAAACCGTGCGCGAACACCAGCGCGTTGCCCGGCTGCAGGTGCTGCGCGACCTGCTCGCGGTAGACCTTCGCCTGCACGGTGTCGGGCAGCAGCAGCATCACGATGTCGCCGCGGGCGGCCGCCTCGGGAACGTCGAGCACCTCCAACCCGGCCTCGCGGGCGTCCTCGGCCTTGGCGGAGTCGGGCCGCAGCCCGACCACCACCGAGACGCCCGACTCCGCGAGGTTGCGGGCGTGCGCGTGCCCCTGGGAGCCGTAGCCCAGGATCGCGACCGTGCGGTCGGCCAGCAGGTCGAGCGCGGCGTCGTCGTCGTAAAACATCTGCGGCACTTGGCGTGGTCCTTTGCTAGGCGGTGCGCTCGAGGCGCAGCGCGCGGCCTTCGGTGATCGACTTGGTCCCGCGGCCGATGGCGATGCGACCCGACCGCACCAGCTCGCGCAGGCCGTAGGGCGACAGCAGGCGCACCATCGCCTCGAGCTTGTCGGGGGAGCCCGTGGCCTCGACCGTCACCGAGTCGGTGTCGACGTCGACCACCTTCGCGCGGAAGACCGTGGCGAGCTCCAGCACCTCGCTGCGGCTGGCGGAGTCGGTCGCCACCTTGACCAGCCACAGCTCGCGCTCGACCGCCGCTGCGGGCTCCAGCTCGACGATCTTCAGCACGTTGACGAGCTTGTTGAGCTGCTTGGTGACCTGCTCGAGGGGCTGGCTGGCCGCGTCGACCACGATCGTCATGCGGCTGACCTCGTCCACCTCGGTCGGACCGACCGCCAGTGAGTCGATGTTGAACCCGCGGCGCGAGAAGAGGCCGGCGACGCGCGCGAGAACGCCGGGCTTGTTCTCGACCAGGACAGAGAGCGTGTGCTTCATCGAACGTCCTAGCTGGGAGGGCCGGCGGAGCGCAGGTCGACGGCGAGCCCGGCATCGGCCGCGCGCTGCCGGGCGTACCAGTCGTCCATCGACTCGATGATCCCGTCGTTGGACTGGCCGGCCGGGACCATCGGGAAGACCTTCTCGGCCTTGTCGACGCGGAAGTCGACGATGCACGGCGTGTCACCGACGGCGAAGGCCTTGTCGAGGGTGGCCTCGACGTCCTCGACCTTGTCGCAGCGGAAGCCGGGCATCGAGTAGGCGTCGGCCAGCTTGACGAGATCGGGCACGTCAGGCGCCAGGTCGACCTGGCTGAAGCGCCCGTCGTAGAACAGCTCCTGCCACTGGCGGACCATGCCCAGCGAGCCGTTGTTGATCACGCAGAAGATCACCGGGACCTTCTCCGTGGTCGCCGTCGCCAGCTCCTGCAGGGTCATCTGGAAGCTGCCGTCGCCATCCACGGCGACCACGGTCGCGTCGGGCCGGCCCACCTTCGCGCCGATCGCCGCGGGGACGCAGAAGCCCATCGTCCCGAGGCCGCCGGAGTTGACCCACGACCGTGGCTGGTCGAAGCCGATCAGCTGGCTGGCCCACATCTGGTGCTGGCCGACGCCGCTGACGACCACCGAGTCCTCCGGCAGGCGGCGGTTGATCGCGCGCAGGCACGTCTGCGGCTTGAGCGGGCCGTCGGGCTCCTGGGTGTCGGCCAGCGGGTGCGCGTCGCGCCACGCGTCCAGCTGGGTCCACCACTCGGTCAGGTCGGGCTTGGTCGCGCGCGCGCCGCCCTCGGCGCTGCGGTCGAGCAGCGCGCTCAGGGACTCCACGAGCTGGGTCGATCACGACGCGGGCGTCGCCGACGATCGGGACCTCGGCGACGCGGTTCTTGCCGATCTCGGCAGGGTCGACGTCGACGTGGATGACGCTTGGCGTTGCGCGCGAAGTCGGTGAGGCTCCCGGTCACGCGGTCGTCGAACCGCGTGCCCAGCGCGATCAGCAGGTCGCTGGCCTGCAGCGCGGTGATCGCGGTCCAGTGGCCGTGCATGCCCGGCATGCCCAGGTGGCCGGCGGTCGGAGTCGGGGTAGGCGCCGCGGGCCATCAGCGTGGTGACCACGGGCAGGTCGAGCAGGTCGGCCAGCTGCCGCAGCTCCTCGTGCGCGCCCGCCTTGACCACGCCGCCCCCGACGTAGAGCACGGGCCGGCGGCTGGCGAGGATCAGCAGCGCGGCCTCGCGCACCATCTTCGAGTGGCCGCGGACCGTGGGCTTGTAGCCCGGCAGGCTCACGCGGTCGGGGTAGGCGAAGGTGGTCCTGGCGTTGAGGATGTCCTTGGGCAGGTCCACCAGGACCGGCCCGGGGCGGCCGGTGCTGGCGATGTGGAAGGCCTCGGCGATCGCGTCGGCGATGCGGCCGGGGTGGGTGACCATCTCGTTGTGCTTGGTCACCGGCATCGTGATGCCGGTGATGTTGGCCTCCTGGAAGGCGTCCCCCCCGACGGCGCTGGTCGCGACCTGCCCGGTGACCGCGACGATCGGGACGGAGTCCATCATCGCGTCGGTGAGCGCGGTGACGAGGTTGGTCCCGCCCGGGCCGCTGGTCGCCATGCAGACGCCGACCCGGCCGGTCGCGACGGCATAGCCCTCGGCCATGTGGCCCGCGCCCTGCTCGTGGCGTGCCAGCACGTGGCGGATCGGCGACTCGATGATCGGGTCGTACGCGGGCAGGATCGCGCCGCCCGGGTGCCCGAACACCACCTCCACGCCGGCGGCCTCCAGGGCCTTGATGACGGCCTGTGCGCCGGTGATCTCCATGTCGCGGCCTTTGCTCTGAAATCGCTCTGAAACCAAAGACCTCCCGCCCTGCTGGGCCAGGAGGTCGGCGCCTGGCAGCTTCCTGAGCCGCCGGGCGCTAGGGGCGTACGATGACGTCGGCCGGGGTGTCCACACGAACGAGGTACGGCTGCGGACGAGCAGCCGCGGGCATGTCACAATGGCTCTGACCGGCGGGCATCGACGCCAAGTGTGCGGGTCCCGGGTGGAGCGGTCAACTCCGAGACGGTAGCGGACAAACGACCATCACGACACACCATGCGGGGGGTGGGTTCCCGCCCCCTCCCCCCGCAGACGGTGTATGGCACGCCGTTGGGCATGTCCAGTCAGCCAGGTCGCCCGACTTCGAAGAGGTCGCCGGGTGTGGCGAGGCCGGCGAGGTAGGCGGTCGCCGTGGCCCCGGGGGGGTAGCCCAGTGCGTCGAGGTACTCCCGCGTCGCGCCGCCAAAGGGGCCCTGCGGTGGTGCGAGCAGGAGGGGCGCCTGCGCAGCGGCCGCCAGCGGCGTGGCGGCCAGCGCGTGCTGCCACCCGTCGCCGGCCCCGGCCACGATCACGAACGCGTCGGCGGCGCCGGCGCCGCGCCGGCCCCACCCCTCCCGGGCGACGGCGACCGCGGTCGCCTCGCGCCCCTCCCCACCCCACCGGGCGGTGGCCCCAGCCTCCTCCGCGACCCGCGGGCTGACCGCCGCGACCCCACCGACGACCACGACCTCCTGCGCATCGAGCTGCGCCAGCGCCTCCGCGGTCACCGCCGGCAGCGCCTCCGGCGTGGTCAGCAGCACCGGCCACCCCCGCGCCGCAGCGAGCGGCGCGACCGCGATGGCGTCGACCCATTCGTCACCTCTTGCCAGGAGCACCGGTGATCGTGGGAGCTGTCCGGCAGACCGGGCACTTCCCACGACCTCGGCGATCGCGGCGGCGGTGGCGTAGCGGTCGGCGCCGGCGAGGCGAGTGAGGTCGGGGCGGTCGGCGACGGCGCCGAGGTGGGCGGGGCCGAGGGCGGCCTCGCCGCCGAGGAGGTAGACGGTCCCGCCGGGGGCGAGGACGCGCTCGATCTCGGCGGCGAGCCGGTCGGCGAGGTCGGGCCGCGCGAGGAGCAGGGGCGTCCCGGGCGTCAGGAGGGGCGCGCCGGCGAGGGCGTCGGCGTGGCCGTCCGCTGTGGCGACCACCACGCGTGCTGCGCTGGCATCGGGGAGGAAGCCCGTGCGGGCGAGCGCGATCGTCGCGGGGTCGTCCGCAGGGCCGGCCACGGTCGCGACCGCGAATCGGCGGGTGGTCGGGAGCGGCTCACCGAGCGGCAGGGAGTCCACCTCGCCCTGGGCGTAGCGGCCGGGTTCGAGGTGGAGGTCGGCGAGCGTCTCGGCGTCGGGGACCTCTCGGCGCTGCCCGTCCTCGACGGCGTAGACCACGCCGTCGTCGCCGGTCACGGCGGCCGCCTGGGCCGGGGGTGGCAGACCCAGGAGGCAGGTGACGTCGGCGTCGGCGAGGCCGCGCAGCGGCAGCGTGCGGCGCAGCGCGTCGTGCAGGCGGGTCTGCGGCACCCGCCCGGAGGCGACGGCGTCCGCCAGGCGGTCGACGATCGCGGTCGCGGCGGTCGCGTCGCTGGTCAGCAGGAGGTCCTGGCCGGCGGCCAGGGCGCGCTCCGCGGCCTCCGGCTGCGAGTAGGTGTCGGTGATCGCGCGCATCGCCAGGTCGTCGGTGGCGACCGCCCCCTGCCAGCCGACCTGCTCGCGCAGCAGCGCGATCGCGGCCGGCGAGAGGCTGGCGGGCAGCTCGGCGTCCAGAGCCGGGACGCGCAGGTGGCTGACCATCACGACGTCCAGCGCGGGTGCGGCCTGGTGGTACGGAACCGCGTCGAAGGCCATGAGGTCGGCGACGGGGACGTCGACCACCGGCCCGGCGAGGTGGGAGTCGACGTCCGTGCGCCCGTGCCCGGGCCAGTGCTTGCCGGTGGTCAGCAGCCCACCCGCCCGCAGCCCGTCGGCGAACGCGGACGCGTACGCGCCGACGATCGCCGGATCGTTGCTGTAGGAGCGGTCCCCGATCACCGTGTCGTCCGCGGCAGCGGTCACGTCCAGCACCGGCGCCAGGTCCATCGTGACCCCGTAGGACAGGAGGGCGGCCCCCAGGTCCTTGCCCAGCGCCCGGACCTCCTCGGGCGTGCTCGTTGCGGCGAGGTCCCGCGCTGCCGGCAGGTCGGGCGCCAGCCCCGCCCGCCCGAACCGGGCCACCCGTCCCCCTTCCTCGTCCACCGCGATGATCGGGGGCAACGGCGCCGCGTCCCGCACCTGCGTCAGCAGGGTCCGCACCTGCTCGGCGCTGACGATGCTGCGGGCCAGCAGCACGACCCCGCCGCTGTCCTCGCCCACCAGCCGCTCCGTCGCCGCGTCGAACCCCGCCCCCGGCAGCGCCACGACCACCACCTGCGCCGCCTGCTGCCGCGGCGTCAACGGCGTGCACGCGGGCTGCGCCGGCGCTGCGGCGGGAGTCAGCAGCGCCGCGACCAAGGCCGCGGTGACTGCGACGACCAGGGGAAACCGCACCGCTGGCCACCCTACGGCGATTGGAAACCACCCTAGGGCGCAGGTTGGTTCTCGGATGTGGCAACCAGCCTGCGGCCTCGGCTGGTTCCCACGGGACCGCGGGCGCACGGTGGCAGACTCGGCCGCCATGCCGTGGGAGTACCTCGCCGTGCTCGGGGTGTGCCTGGTGGTGACGGCGCCGCTGGAGCTCGTGCTGCACGTGGGGGTGTACCGGCAGGTCAAGCGGCTGGTGCTCACGCTGACGTGCACCGGGGCGGTGTTCCTCGCCTGGGACTTCGCCGGGGCGTGGCTGGGGCACTGGGACTACGTCGCGGGGCGGATCACCGGGGTCGCGGCGATCGGGTTGCCGCTGGAGGAGTACCTGTTCTTCGCCGTCGTGCCGCTGTGCGGGATCCTGGGGTACGAAGCCGTCGTCGCCGTGCTCGAACGGCGGCGCGGGTGAGGCTGGGGTACACGCTGTTCTGCGGCGTGGCGCTGCTGCTCACGGCCGGGCTGGAGCTGGTGCTGCGGACCGGCGTGTTCCGCGACCGGCGGTTCTGGATCGCGATGGCGATCGTGCTGTTCTTCCAGGTGCTGGTCGACGGCTGGTTGACGTGCCGGCCGATCGTCACCTACGCGGAGGCGCAGATCGCGGGCGCGCGGCTGGGGTGCCCGCCGTGGGCGGTCTTCGCGGAGCGCGGGATGCCGCTGGAGGACCTCGTGTTCGGCTTCGCGATGGTCAGCCAGGGGCTGATGTGGTGGCGCTGGTGGGGGGAGCGTCTGACGCCGGTCAGGCGACCCGGCTGACGTCGAGGTCCGCGCACGACCGGGCGCCGACGGCCCACGCGGCGATGCGCAGCTGGCGGGCGAGCACGCCGAGGGCGCGCGTCGCGGCTTCGGGGCCCTCCGCCGCCGCGCTCAGCAGGGAGCGCCCGAACCCGGCGAGGTCAGCGCCCAGGCACAGCACCTTGGCGGCATCGACCCCGTGGCGCAGCCCGCCGGAACCGATCACGACCCGGCCCGGGCCGAGGCCGGCGCGGGCGTGGCGCACGGCGTCGACGGTCGGCCACCCCCAGGATCGGAACGCCGCGGCCACCGCCCCGGCGTCGGCGTCGCGCAGCCCCTCGACCGCGGCCCAGTTCGTGCCGCCGGCACCGGCGACGTCCACGCCCGCGACGCCCGCGGCGGCCAGGTCGGCGATGTCGGCCGGGCCCAGCCCGAAGCCCACCTCCTTGACCAGCACCGGCACGGCCAGGCCGGCGCAGACCTCGGCGATCCGCGCCAGCACCCCGCCGAAGTCGGTGTCGCCGCCCGGCTGGACGGCCTCCTGCACGGCGTTGAGGTGCAGCACCAGCACGTCTGCCTCGCACAGCCCGATCAGGCGCGCGCAGCCCTCGACCCCGTGCCGCGCGAGCTGCACGGCCCCCAGGTTCGCCAGCAGCGGCACGTCCGGGGCCAGCGACCGCACGGCGAACGACGCGCGCTCGGCGCCCGGGTCCTCCAGCAGCGCGCGGCCCGATCCCAGGCCCAGGGCGACGCCGTGGTGCTGGGCCGCCGCGGCCAGCGCCCGGTTCACGGGCCCGGCCTCGCTGACGCCGCCGGTCATGCACGACACCAGCAGGGGTGCCCGCAGCGTGCGGCCGAACACCTCGGTGCCCAGGTCGACGTCGTCGAGGGCGCACTCGGGCAGCGCCCGTGCTGCCAGCCGCACGGCGTCGAGGCCGGTGTCGAGACCCGCGAACCCGACGTCGGCCGACAGCGCGAGCCGCAGGTGGTCGCGCTTGCGGTCCCCGGAGTCGCTCAGGTCGCCCGGTCCGGCGTCGCGGTGGGCCGGCTGGGCCACAGCAGCTCCCGGCCGGCGATCGCCCCCTTGCGCCACGCGGGCACGGCGGCACGGGCGCGGAAGACCTGCCAGTCGGCGCGCTCGACCTCGTCGAGGATCCCGGCGTAGAGCCGGTGGGCGATGCGCACGCAGGCCTGTGAGGAGGGGTGCAGCAGCTCCCAGCCCATCTCCGCGCGGCGGTACAGCGCGCGGGCGCGGCGCGCCTCGAACACCAGCAGCCGGCGGAAGGCAGGCCCGACGTGGCGAGCGCGGAAGGCGTCCTCGGTCACCCCGAAGCGGTCGAGGTCCTCCAGCGGCAGGTAGATGCGGCCGCGATCGAAGTCCTCGGCGAGGTCGCGGATGAAGTTCGTCAGCTGGAACGCCACGCCGAGGTCCATGGCGGGCGGGCGCGCCTCGGGGCTGGTGGGCCGCAGCACCGGCAGCACCATCGCGCCGATCACCGCCGCGGAGCCGTGCATGTAGCCGTAGAGGTCGGCGTAGGTCGCGTAGCGCGTCACCTCGAGGTCCATCGCCATCGACGCCAGGAACGCGCGCAGGTCGTCGTGGGCGATGCCGAGCTCGAGGACGGTGGCGATCACGGCCTTGCACACCGGGTCGTCGCTCTCGCCGCGCGCGAGGCTGGCGAGGAACGTGGCCGCCCACGCCTCCAGCTCTGCGCGGCGCCTGGCCGGCGACCACGCCAGGTCCCCGTGGTCGACGAGGTCGTCGGCGTAGCGCGCGAACGCGTAGAGCGCGTGCACGTGGCGGCGCTGCTCGCGCGGCAGGAAGCGCGTCGCGAGGTAGTAGGTGCGCCCGTGCGCCGCGTTCAGCCGGCGGCAGAGCTCGTAGGAGCCGGCGAGGTCCAGCGGCCCGGTCGCGGCGACGGCCTGCGCCACCATCGCGGCCGACGGCGCCGGGTGGCGGTAGCCGCCCGCGGCGGTGGCCGTCACGGGGCGCCCACGGGCACGCGGTCGTCGGCGGGCACGCCCAGCACGTCCAGGGCCCGCTCCGCGGCCAGGCGGCCGCTGACCAGGACCATCGGCACGCCGACGCCGGGCGTGGTGCCCGACCCGACGAAGACCACCCCGCCGACGTTCGGCGCCAGGTTGCGCGGCCGGAACGGACCGGTCTGCCCGAAGTGGTGGCTGGGGCCGAACGGCGTCCCGGCGGCCATGCCGCGACGCTGCCAGTCGGCGGGGGTGACGACCTCGGAGACGATGACGTCGCGCCCCGACACGCGGTACGCCGAGAGCCGCGCGACCGCGTCCGCCACCTCCCGATCGCGGCGCTCGTCCCAGTCGCGCGCCCGTTGGGTCGCCGGCGGGCCCCACGGACCGGAAGGGGTGCGCCACGGGGCCCGCGACGCCGGGCCCGGCTCGAGGTTGGGGACTGGCAGCAGCTGGTAGGCCACCGCCGTGCCGGGTGGTGCGACGGAGGCGTCGGTGACCGTCGGGACGGTCAGGAACCAGGACGGGTCCCGCTGCGGCCTGCCGCCCAGGAGGTCGGCGAAGGCCCCTGCGTAGTCGGCCGCGAAGTGCAGGTTGTGGTGCGCGGCGCCCTCGGGAGCGCGGGACAGGCCCAGGTGCACCACGACGCACGACGGCGCGTAGCGCAGCCGCCGCACCCGGGCCGGCGTGGCGTCGGCCGGCAGCAGCGTCGCGTACGCCACGGGCAGGTCAGGGTTGAGCACCACGACGTCGGCCGGGATCCGCTCGCCGGCTGCGGTGAGCACCGCCACCGCACGTCCGTCGCGCACCTCCACCTGCTCGACCTCGCAGCCGTAGCGCACGTGCACGCCCGCCCGCTCGGCCAGCCCCGCGAGCGCGCGGCTCACGGCGTGCACGCCGCCGCGGGGGTAGAACACGCCCGCGACCGCGTCCATGTAGGCGATCACCGCGTAGATGCCCAGGGCCTCGTACGGGCTCATGCCCGCGTACATCGCCTGGAACGTGAAGAGCCGCTGCAGGCGCCAGTCCGACAGGAAGCGCGCCACCAGGCGGTGGACCGTGCTGAACCCGCCCAGCGCGACCAGCCGCGCCATCGCGGCGGGCTTGGCGAGGTCCAGCGGGCCGTCGAAGTTGGCGTCGATGAAGGTCGCGTACTCGGCGTCGTAGAGGCGCCGCAGGTGCGCGGCGAAGCGCGCGAAGGCGTCGGCCTCGGCCCGGCCGCAGACGGCCGCGACCTCCTCCACCGTCGCGTCGACGCTGCCGCGCACGCGCAGCTCGGACCCGTCGTGGAAGACACCGCGGTAGGCGGGGTCGAGCCGCAGGAGGTCGAGGTGCTCGCGCGCGTCCTCGCCGTGCAGGGCGAAGAGCTCGGCGAGCAGCGCCGGCAGCGTCAGGACCGTCGGCCCCGTGTCGAAGCGGAAGCCGCCACGCTCGAGCACGCCCGCACGCCCGCCCGGAACGGCCTCGCGCTCCAGCAGCGTGACGTCGACGCCGGCCGCGGCCAGCCGCAGGGCGGCCGCCAGCCCGCCCAGGCCGGCTCCCACGACCACCGCCCGGCGCACCGGCGCCTACCGGGCCCGCAGGACTGCCAGCTCGGCCAGCTCCGCCAGCGCGTCGCGCGCGCCGCCCTCGACCGGGGCCAGGGCACGCAGGGCCCGGGCACGCTCGCGTTCGGCCAGCTCCTCGACCACGTCGAGCGCCCCGCTGGCGAGGATCACCTCGCGCGCGCGGGCCAGGCCGGCGTCGTCGACGCAGAGGGTCGCCGAGCAGGCGCTCGAGGTCCGCGCGGCCGGCGGTCCCCGCGCGCTCCAGCGCGGTCAGCACGAGCACGGTGCGCTTGCCCTCGCGCAGGTCCGACAGCGCGCTCTTGCCCGTCTCGGCGGGGTCTCCGAAGAGGCCCAGCACGTCGTCGCGCAGCTGGAAGGCGAGCCCCACCGCATCCCCGAACGCGCAGAGCGCCGCGTCCAGCACGGGGTCGGGGCTGCCCAGCGCCGCGCCCATCTGCAGTGGCCGGGTGACGGTGTAGCGCCCGGACTTCAGCAGGGCCACGCGCCGGGCCCGCGAGACGTCGGCGTGGGCGTCGCCGGCCAGCCGCAGGTCCAGGTACTGGCCGGCCATGACCTCGGTGCGCAGCTGCGTGAAGACGCGGCGGGCCCGCTCCATCGGCGCGAGCGCGAACCGCGCGAGCTCCAGCAGCTCGTCGGCCCAGACGAACGCCAGGTCACCGGCCAGGATCCCGCCGCCGACACCGAACCAGGTGGGGTCGCCCAGCAGCCCCGCGCGCACGTGCTCCTCGGCCAGCGCGGAGTGCACCGCGGGCAGGCCGCGCCGCGTCTCGGAGCGGTCCATGACGTCGTCGTGCACCAGCGCGAACGTGTGCAGCAGCTCGACGGCGGCGCCGGCCACGAGCACCTCGTCGTCGTGCGCGGCGCCCGTCGCCCGGTGCCCCCAGTAGACGAACGCCGGCCGCAGGCGCTTGCCACCCGCGGCGACCAGCGCGGCAACGGCCTCCCCCACCGGCCGCAGCGCGGGGTCGAGGTCGTCGAGCTCGGCAACCTTGGCCTCCAGGAACTCGGCCAGAAGCGTGTCGACCGGCCCCGCGACGCGGTCGAGCGCGGGTGACGGATCCTGCAGGTCCGGTTGGATGCCCACCATCCTTCCATCCGCAGCGGGGCTGCGCCCCGCCTGGTCGCGGCCGCCCGGCGCGGTCAGAAGGTCGCGGACGGATCCTCGGCGCGGGCGCGGAGGAAGTCCAGGCTGCGGCGCAGCTGGCGCGAGACGTGCATCTGGCTGATGCCGAGACGGCGCCCCACCTCCGACTGCGACAGGCCGAGGAAGAACCGCAGGTAGAGCATCTCGCGCTCGCGCTCGGGCAGCGCCTCGACGGCGGGTTGCAGGCTCACCAGCTCGTCGATCTCGCCGTAGCGGTCCTCGATCCGCAGGGCGCGCGGCACAGCCTCGCCGCCGTCGTCTGAGTCACCGGGTTCCAGCGAGGCGGTCCGGTAGCTGTCGCGGACCTCCAGCGCCTCGACCACGTCGTCGACCGAAAGGCCCGTGGCCTGCGCCAGCTCGCCGACGGTCGGGGCACGACCGAGCGAGGAAGTCAGCCGCTCGCTGGCGGCGCCCACCTTGAGCGAGCGCTCCTGCAGCCCGCGCGGCACCTTCACCGACCAGGTGGTGTCACGGAAGTGACGTTTGAGCTCCCCCACGATCGTGGGTACGGCATAGGTGGCGAACTCAACCCCACGGTCGGGGTCGAAGCGGTCGATCGCCTTCAGCAGTCCCATTGCCGCGACCTGCTCCAGATCGTCCCTGGGCTCGCCACGACGGACGAAGCGCGCCGCGAGGTAGCGCGAGAGAGGCAGGTGCAGCCGCAGGATGCGCTCGCGCAGGGCCGGATCACCGGTGAGCCGCCACTCAGACACCAGGGCCGGCGTCAGTTCGCGGTCTTCCAGCGCGGTCACGAGTCCTCCTCGAGCTGCTCGGGCAACGGTGCACACCGTTGTGTGTTTCGATTGCGGCTTCCTACCCCGGCGCGGCCCCGGGGATGCCTGCGACGGGTCGGTGTTTTCGCACACCTCGCTCGGATGGGCCGTTCGGACGAGCGCGCAATCGGGAAGGAAGTCTGCGTGGCTGAATGGCAGATCCGCGTGCTGGCCGAAGGGCCGCCCAGCCAGGAGACCTTGACGGCCGCGCAGATGCGGGCGTTCGATGGCGCCCTCAGCGCCCTGGACAGCGGCCGGGTGCAGTACCTGGACCGCAGCTACGAGGTCGTGTTCAAGGTCTCGAACGAGCGCGGCGCCGCGGATGTGTTCACGGCGGCCTGCGAGACGCTGGGCGCGATCCGCGAACGGGTCGCCCTGCCCGACTGGGCGATGTCGCGCATCGAGGTGTCCAGCCGCTTCGACACGCCTTCGCACGACGGCACGCAGCTCATGGGGATCCGCGAGATCGCCGATCTGCTGGGCGTCAGCGCGTCGCGCGCGTCCCACCTGTCACGGCGCGGGGACTTCCCGTCGCCCGAGGTCGTGCTGGCGTGCGGACCCATCTGGCGGCGTTCGCGCATCGCGGGCTTCGCCGAGGCCTACCACCCGCGGCCGGGGCGTCCACCCCGGCCGCGCGACGACGAGCCCGCCCCCTAAGCTGGCCGCCGAGGCGCTCGCGCAGAAGCTGGTTGACGAGCTGCGGGTTGGCTTTGCCTTGGGTGGCCTTCATCACGTGGCCGACCAGGGCACCGATGGCCTTGACGTTGCCGTCACGGACCCGCTGCGCCGCCTCGGGCTGCCCGGCGATCGCGGCGTCGACCGCGGCCGCGATCTCCGTCGAGTCCGAGACCTGGCCCAGACCGCGGGCCGCGACGACGGCGCGCGGGTCGCCCTCGCCCGCCAG
Source organism: Euzebyaceae bacterium (assembly GCA_963829805.1). Lineage (GTDB taxonomy): Bacteria > Actinomycetota > Nitriliruptoria > Euzebyales > Egibacteraceae > CAWHJR01. The sequence continues at coordinate 1,908,861 of CAWHJR010000002.1, read as the reverse complement.
CGTGGCCAGCAGTGCCTCGCGGGCGCCCTTGACCGACACCGTGCCGTCGCCCAGGAGCGCGATCAGCTCGGCGAGCTGCGGGCCGGTGAGGTGGTCGGCCACGGGACGGCCGGTCTCGTGCTGCCAGGCTATGACCTCGTTGGCCAGCCACTTGGCGGCCTCCGCAGCCGGGGCGCCCGCCGCGATCGCGCCCTCCAGCAGCGGCACCAAGCCGCCCGACTGCAGCGTGAGGGCCTGCTCGACGGTGAGGCCGTGCTCGGCGACGAGGCGCTTGCGTGCGGCGCGGGGCAGCTCGGGGAGGCCGCGCTTGAGCGCGTCCACCCATGCGCGCGTCGGGCTGCAGCGGGACGAGGTCGGGGTCGGGGAAGTAGCGGTAGTCCTCGAGTCGTCTCCTTGCGGCGCAGCGTGGAGGTCACGCCGCGGTCCTCGTCCCAGTGACGGGTCTCCTGGACGACGCGTGCCGCCGGCGCTGAGCTGGTCGACCTGGCGGGCGATCTCGAAGGTCGATCGGCGCGGCCCAGGGAGCGCAGCGAGTTCAGGTTCTTGACCTCCGCCCGGGTGCCGAAGGCCGTCTCGCCCGCGCGGCGCACGCTGACGTTGGCGTCGCAGCGCATCGAGCCCTCCTCGAGGCGCGCGTCGCTGATGCCCAGCGCCAGCACGATGGCGCGCAGCTCGGCGAGGTAGGCCTGCGCCTGCGCGGGCGTGCGCATGTCGGGCTCGCTACACGCACCTCCAGCAGCGGCACGCCGGCGCGGTTGTAGTCCACCAGGCGAGTAGTCGGCGCCGTGGATGCGCCCGCTGGTGCCGACGTGCGTGGACTTGCCGGTGTCCTCCTCCATGTGGACGCGGGTGATGCCGACCCGCAGGTCCCGCCGGGGGCGTCGACCTCCAGCACGCCGCCTGCGGCAGATCGGGACGTCGTACTGGGAGATCTGGTAGTTCTTGGGCATGTCGGGATAGAAGTAGTTCTTGCGGTGGAACTGGCTGGTCTCGGCGGACCTCGCAGTCCAGCGCCAGGCCCAGGCGGATCGCGGACTCCACGGCGCGGCCGTTGACCACCGGCAGCGTGCCCGGCAGCCCCAGGTCACACCGGGTAAGTGCGCGTGTTGGGGTCGCCGCCGAACAAGGCCGGCGCGGGGCAGAACATCTTCGTGCGCGTGTCCAGCTCGACGTGGACCTCGAGGCCGATGACGGCCTCCCACCCCTCGGGGATGACGTCGGTCATCGCGCCGCCGATCCCGGTGCCGGCAGCGCGTTGTGGCCGGTCGGCGTCGCGTCGAAGCCGACCGCGGCCTCGACCGCGCGGCGGCGCGCAACATCGCTGCCTCCCCCAGCAGCGGGCCGATCACCTGCAGGCCGACGGGCAGGCCCTGTTCGTCGTGCCCGACCGGCAGGCGTCAGCGCGGGCGTGCCCGCCAGGCTGGCGGGAATCGTGTAGACGTCGTTGAGGTACATCGCCAGCGGGTCGGAGGTCTTGTCGCCCAGCGCGAACGCCGTGGTCGGGCACATCGGCCCGACCAGCACGTCGCACTGCTCGAACGCCGCCGCGAAGTCGCGGATGATCAGCGTGCGGACCTGCTGCGCCTGGGCGTAGTAGGCGTCGTAGTACCCGGCCGACAGCGCGTACGTGCCGATCATGATGCGACGCTTCACCTCGGCGCCGAACCCGGCGGCGCGCGTGCGCGGCCATCATCTCCTCGGTCGTCGCCGCCGGCGACGCGCAGCCCGTAGCGCACGCCGTCGAAGCGCGACCAGGTTCGACGAGGCCTCGCTGGGCGCGATCAGGTAGTAGGCGCGGCAGGCCGTACGGCGCATGCGGCAGGCAGACGTCGACGAGCTCGGCGCCGGCGCGGTCCAGTGTGCTCCAGGGCCTGGCGCACGGCGGCCACCACCCCGGGCTCGGCGCCCTGGTCGAAGAACTCCTGCACGACCCCGACCCGCAGGCCCGTCGGCGCCGTGCGCCAGCGCGGCGGTCCACGCCCTCGACCGGCACCGGCAGCGAGGTCGAGTCCGCCGGGTCGTGACCGGCCATCACCTCCAGCGCTGCGGCGGCGTCGGCGACCGTGCGCCCGAACGTGCCGGCATGGTCCAGCGAGGACGCGAACGCGATCAGCCCGTAGCGGCTGGCCCGGCCATAGGTCGGCTTGATCCCGACAGTGCCGGTGAACGCCGCGGGCTGGCGGATCGAGCCGCCCGTGTCGGTGCCGATCGCCAGCGGCGCCTGGAACGCTGCGACCGCGGCCGCGGAGCCCCCGCTGGAGCCCCCGGGGACGCGGCCCAGGTCCCAGGGGTTGCGCGTCGAGCTGGTAGGCGGAGTTCTCGGTCGAGGAGCCCATCGCGAACTCGTCGCATGTTGGTCTTGCCGATCACGATCGCGCCGGCGGCCTCCAGCCGCTGGACGACCGTGGCGTCGTAGGGCGGGACGAAGCCCTCGAGGATCTTCGACCCGCAGGTCGTGACCACGCCGCGCGTGCAGAAGACGTCCTTGACCGCGACGGGGACGCCGCCCAGCGGGCCGGGATCCTCGCCGGCGGCGCGCAGGCGGTCGACCTCATCCGCGCGTGCCAGCGCCTGCTCGGCGGTCACGGTGAGGAAGGCGCCGACCCGCTCGTCGGTCTCGCCGATGCGGTCGAGGTGCGCGGCGACGACCTCCGAGGCCTTGACCTCGCCGGCGCGCAGGCGCGCGAGCAGCTCCGCCGCGGAGGCGGTGACGAGCGCGCTCACCTCAGGCCTCCTCGAGGATGGGCGGGACCAGGAAGCGGCCCTGCTCGGCCTCGGGTGCGTTCGCCAGGACCTCCTCGACCGGCAGGGGTTCGGCGACCACGTCGTCGTCGCGCAGCACGTTGCCCAGCGGGTAGGGGTGGGAGGTCGGCGGCACGTCCGCGACCGCGACCTCGCTCACCTTCTCGGCGTAGGCCAGGATGTCCGACAGCTGCGCGCCGATGCGGGCGAGCTCGTCCTCGGACAGTGCCAGGCGCGCCAGCATCGCCACATGCCGCACTTCGGCGGCGTCGAGTGCCATGGGTGTAGCATCGCACACCATGTCGCTGACCGTTCCCGAGGCGGCCAGGCGCATCGGCCGCAACCCGGAGACCATCCGCCGTTGGATCCGGGCAGGGAAGCTACGCGCGCACAAGGTCGGCACCCAGCATGTCATCGAGGAGCTGGACCTGGAGGAGCTCCTTGAGGATCCATGGGACCGCGAGCTGCCCTACGAGTGGTCACACGACGACGACGGCAACAAGATGCCGAACTGGGAGCGCATCCAGCGCAACCAACGTGACTACGGTCACTGATGTCCTCGGAGCTGGTCATCGACTCGAGTGCCGCGCTGCGCGCGTGCCGGTCGTCGCGAGTCCGCGACCGACTCCAGGGATACACGCTCGTTGCTCCGCCTTTGCTCTGGTCGGAGTTCATGTCATTCCTGAGCGAGGCCGTCTGGCGCAGGGAGCTGGGGGCCGGAGAGGCGGAGTCGACGCTGGACACCTTCGACCTGCTCGGAATCGAGCGCCGCAGTCCCGACCGCCTGTATCGGACGGCCTGGGCCATCGCGCGTGAGCTGGGATGGGCCAAGACCTACGACGCCGAGTTCCTCGCGCTCGGACGCCTCAGCGATTGCCAGGTCGTGACCGCAGACCAGCGGCTGCTGCGCGGAGCTGCCCGCACAGGGCTGGTGATCGACGCGGCAGCGTTCGCAGGTTGAGCCGCCTTCCGGCCGGGGTCGCGGCGCACCACCCGGTCACCGCTGACGCGGCCCTGGAGGTGCTGGCCGACGGCGGGACGGCGGCAGACGCGGCCGTCGCGGGGATCCTCACGTCGTGCGTCGCGGAGACGCTGCTCACGTCGCTGCTGTCGGGCGGGCACGGGATCCACTACGAGGCCGCGACCGGCGAGGTCGTGCTGATCGACTTCTTCGTCGCGGTCCCGGGGCTGGGCCGCGAGCTGCCCGCCGAGTCCGGCCCGACGGTCGACATCGTCTTCGAGCTGGAGCCGGTGCCCTACGAGATCGGCACTGCGACCGCGGGGGTGCCCGGCATCGCCGCCGGCTGCGAGCTGCTCAACCGGCGCTGGGGGCGCGTGCCGTGGCCGCGGCTGGTCGAGCCCGCCCTGCGCGCCGCCCGGGCGGGGGTCGCGCTGCTGCCCACGCACGCGGCGATCCTGCCGATGCTGGCCGCGGTGTTCCTGCTGGACGGTGGCGACCGGCTCTTCGCCCCGCGCGGCGAGCTCCTGGTGACCGGCGACGTGGTACGGCAGCCCGGCCTGGTCCACGCGCTCTCGCTGCTGGCCGAGGAGGGGCCGCGCAGCTGCTACGCCGGAACGCTGGCCGAGGACCTGCTGGCCCTGTGCGCCGAGCGCGGCGGGCTGATCGGTCGCGCGGACCTGGACGCCTACGAGGTGGCGCTGCTGCAGCCGGCGGCCGTGCGGTACGCCGGCGTCGAGGTCCGGTCCCGCCAGGGCCTCTCGCGCTTCCTGCCGACCCTGGCGGCGCTCCCCGACCTGGCGGGCCTGGACGAGCCCGCGCGTGCCCTCGCGCTGGCCGCAGCGATCGGCGGCGACCACGCACGGGGCGAGACCACGAACCTCGTGGCGGTCGACCACGACGGCAACGCCTGCGCGGTCACGACCAGCACCGGCCTGGGGACCGGCGACTACCTCCACGACGTGATGCTGAACTCCATGCTGGGCGAGCGCGACCTGCGCACCGGGCCCCTGATTCCCGGCACGCGCATGGAGAGCATGATGGCCCCGACCGTCGCGTTGGACGCGGACGGCCCGGTCCTGGTCGCCGGCGCCGCCGGCGGCAGCCGCATCCCCGGCGCCCTCACCCAGGTGGTGGCCGGCGTCCTCGCCGAGGGCCGCACCACCCCCGCCGCGATCGAACGCCCCCGCCTGCACCGCGCCGGCACCGTCGTGAGCCTGGAACCCGACTACGACCCCGACGCCGAGCAGGCACTGACCGCCGCCGGCTACACCGTCCGCCGCTTCACCACCCGCCACCACTTCTTCGGCGGCGTGAGCGCGATCGGCCGCGACGGCCCCGGCGCCGACTCCCGACGCGACGGGGCGGTCAGGTTGCTCGTCCCGGCCGCGGGGCCCTCTGGTGTTCAGCCGGCCAGTGCCTCGCCGACCGCGTCCTCGACGGCGGCCGACAGCACCGGCTCGCCGCCGTAGAGGTAGACCGTGTCCAACGCGCCGGCGTGGTCGGTGAGCCACTCCTCGACCGCGGGGTGCAGCGCGTCGCCACCGGTCAGCAGGATCGGGCCGCCCAGCGCGCCGACGTGGGCACCGCCGGCCAGCGCGTCGGGGAAGTTCGCGCCCGTGGCGAGGCCGGCGACGTCGGGGCTCGCGAAGAGCACGTCGGCGACGGCCAGCGCGGTCTCCACGCGGGACGGGCCGACCAGCGGCGTGCCCTCAGGGATCGCCTGGGCGGCGGGGCCGCCCACGGCGTAGCGGGTCGTGAACGAGCCCTCGCCGGCGAGGTATGCCGCCAGCGCGGGCGGGACCTGATTGCCGGCGGTCAGCAGCACGGCGCCGTCGGCCGCCGCCGCTCCCGGTCCGGCGGCCAGCGCGTCGGGGAAGTTGCCGCCGTCGGCGATCAGCAGCGTGTCGGGGTTGGCCAGGCCCTCGTCGGCGATCACCACCGCGGTCTGGAAGCGGTCGCCGCCCGCCAGCCGGCGGGTCGTGAAGCCGAGCGCCTCGACCGCGCCGGCGACGGCCTCCGACAGCGCGCCGGGACCCCCGAGCAGCACCACGTCGGCGCCGGCGGGCAGCACCCGCTGCAGCTCGTCGGCGACGGCCGGGTGCAGCGCGTCTGGCTGCGTCAGGAGCAGCGGCCCGCCCAGCGCGATCGCGAGCGGTGTGCCCGCGAGCGCGTCGGGGAAGAGGTCGGCGCGGGCCAGCACCGCGGCGCCGGCCGTGCCGTCGGCGAAGGCGTCCTCGGAGACCGCCACTGCGGTCTCGACGCGGCTGGGACCGGCCAGGCGCACGACGCCCTCCGCCGGGCCGCCGGGGCCGGTGCTGGTGGTGGCCTCGACGACGGCGTCGGCGGGCGTCGGGTCCACCGCGGACGACGACACCTGCGCCGTGGTCGTCAGCGGGCCGTCGGCGGCCGGCACGGCGCCCACGCGCACGCGCGCCTCGGTGCCCATGGCGAGGTCACCGAGGTCGCAGGTCACGACCTGGCCGGTGACGACGCAGCTGCCCAGGTCGGGCATCGCGGCGATCTCCTCCAACCGGTCGTCGAGGGTCACGACGAGCACCGTGGCCACCGCGGGCAGCGGTCCGGCGTTGAACACCGTCGCCGTGTACGTCAGCGGGTCGCCGACCCCCACCGGGTCGGGGCTGTCGGCGAGCGTGAGCGTCAGGTCGGCCGAGGGCACGAACTCGTAGGCGCCGGCGTCGCAGGCCGGGGTGCCGTCCTGGTCGCCGTCGACCGGCCGCTCCTGGCCCCGCGCGTCCGGCGTCGGGCAGGTGGGGCCGGCCACGTCGATCGCCGGGCTGCCCGCGCGCAGCGCGTGGCTGGCCAGCGTCCCGCCGTTCAGGGCGAGCGGCGCGATCATCGGGTCGACGCTGTTGAGGTTGCCGGCGGGTAGGGCGCAGGAGGCGTCCGACGCCACCGAGCCGGTACCGGTGAGGGTGCCGGTGGCCGCGATCAGGACGCAGTCGAGGTCGTCGGGCTGCGCTGCCCCGCCCGCGTCGGCGACCAGGGTCCCGGTGAGCGTGGCGTCCCCCTCCACCGTCAGGTTCCCGCGCTCGTTGCCGGTGCTGGCGTTGCCCGCGATCGTCGACGAGATCGCGTTCATGGTGCCCTCGAAGCGGATGCCACCCGTGCTGCCACCGGTGTTGCCCGACACCGTGGTCGTGTCCAGCGTGAGCGTGCCACCGATGACGTGGAGTGCGCCCACGCCGCCGGGGCCCCCGATGTTGCCGTCGACCAGCGAGCGCACGAGGCGTGTCGGCGAGGCCGAGGTGTCGACCGAGATCGCACCGCTGTCCCCCCCCTCGTTGGCCGACAGGTGCGTCTCGGTGAGCGTGGTGTCGGTGTTGATGAGGCGCAGTGCCCCACCGCTGCCGGTGGCCGTGTTGCCCTCGATCAGCGTGCGCTCGACGACCAGCGCCGTGGCGACGAACGCCATGATCCCGCCGCCGTTCCCGAAGCCGCCCCCCATGGCCTGGTTGTCGAGGATCTGGGCGTCGGCGATCGTGGCCGTGAGACCCGAACCCTCGACCATGAGCCCGCCGCCCAGGAATGCGGTGTTGCGTTGGAACGACGTACCGCTGACGTTGAGCGCGGCGAGTGCGTTGACGTAGACGCCCCCACCGCGGCCGCCCACGACGTTGTCGGTGAACTCGCCACCCGTGATCGTGACGGTTGCCGGGTCGCCCGCGCCTGCGGGCACGGCAGCCAGGCCGCCGCCTTGCTCGAGCGCCTGGTTGCCCGCGAACACGCTGTCGGTGATCGTCACGTCCGCGCTCGCATAGGCGAACACAGCCCCGCCGAACAGGGCGGTGTTGGTACGAAGCGCAACCCGCTCCAGCACCAGCGGCGCGCCGCCGGCGCGGATCGCGCCGCCCTCGTCGACCTGGCCGCCGCCGCTGATCGTGAGGTCCCGGACCGTCACGGGGACCCCGCCGATGTCCAGCAGGCGGTCGGCGACCACGAGGTCGATCGTCGTCGTGGCCGCACCCTCGCCCTCGAGGGTCAGCACCGTGAAGACGTCCAGGTCGCCGCTGAGGACGTCGGCGTCACCGGGGGCGCCCCGCGTGAGGGAGTAGGCCCCGGCGCGCAGCCGCACCGTGGACCCCGTGCCGCCGAGCGCGTTGGCGTAGGCGATGGCCTCGCGCAGGGAGCAGTCGCCGCCGCTGGAGCACGACGCGTCGGGCACAGGGTCGTCGAGCACCGTCACGTTGATGACGGTCTGGGCCGGGGCCGGCGCGGCGGGGGCCAACAGCGCCCCGAGCGCAACGAGGCCGAGGAGAGCGACCCGGGGCCTCACGTCAGCGGTCGCTCACAGGTGAAGTTGACGGTCTCCGAGGCGGAGCCGTCGTTGTCCTGCGCCGTGAACGTCAGGGACTGGTCCTGGATGGAGCCGGCCGGACCGTTGTTCACGCAGAGGAAGTTGAACGCGGTGGCGGTGCTGATCACCGTGACGCTGCCCGGGCGCGTGTAGGTCCACGAGTAGGTCACGGGGGTCACCTCGCCCGGTTCCAGTGTGGCCTCGCCCTCGACCCGGATCTGCTCGCCCAGCTTGAGGTCCGCGCCCGGGTCGGGCGAGTGGATCTGCACGATCGGCGGCGAGTTCGGCGGGATCGCCTGCACGGTCACGTTGCGCGTGACGATTGTCGACACGCCGGTCGCGTCCGTGATCGTCGCGGTGACCGTCTGCGCACCCAGCACGCTGAGGCGCATGCGCGGTCGGCACCCCGTAGCGGATGCCGAACCCGCTGACGTCCACACCAGGCCCGCCGACCCCGACGTCGGGTTGCAGGAGAAGTTGGGCTCGTTGGGGTCGCTGACGGCGGCGCGGAACGTGTAGCCGACGTCCTGGAACAGCACCTCGCCCTCGACCGGCCGGTCGACGGTCAGCACCGGAGGCGCGTTGACCACGTTGACCCGGAAGGTCACGGGGGCCGACGTGTTGCCGTTGCCGTCGGTGGCGACCACCGTCACCGTGCGCATGCCGACCGTCGGGAAGGCGTAGAAGAACTGCCGACCGACGCTCATGAGCCCGTCGACGTCGCTGGTCCAGCGCAGCGTGCAGCAGTTCGTCCCGTCCTGCGGGTCGCTGGCGGTGGCCTCGAAGGTTCGGTTGACGCCGTAGTCGACCGTGATGTCGCCGGTCGGGTTGACGAGCTGCACGGTGGGCGCGTCGCCGCCGCCGGTCCCGCCGAGCGCACGCCGGATCGCGCCGACCGCGTTGAGCACCCGGGTGACGTTCGGGTCGGGGCTGGGATTCGCGGTCTCGATCAGCGCCCTGGCGATCTCGTTGTTGCCCGGGTTGTCGAACGGCGGCTGGTCGAGGAACGCCTCCCACATCAGTGCGGCGACGCCGGCGACGATGGGGCTGGAGAAGCTCGTGCCGTTCACCGAGCGCACGGTCGCGTTGCTCGGGTCCGGGCCGACGAACGCGGTGAAGGGGCCGAAGATGTCGACTGACGGCCCGAAGTTGGAGTTGGGGTGGCGGTTCTGGGTGTTGGTCGTGACGCCGCCGACGCAGACCACCTCCAGGTCCCACTCGCAGGGCGCGGTCAGCGTCGTCTCGACGCAGCCCGTGGGGCCGCAGTTCGCGTTGTCGACGTTCGTGCCGGCATTGCCCGCAGAGGCGAAGAACGTCCGGTTGTGATGCAGCCACAGCCCGTTGATGATCCGCAGCACGGGGTCCAGCGTGTTCGCGGTCGCCTGCGGGACGCTCCAGCCGAAGCTCATGTTGAAGATGCGCGCCCCCTGATCGGCGGCGTCCAGGATGGCCTGGACGACGCCGACGGAAGCTCCGCCCGTGTCGGAGAGCACGACGCGGACGCCGGGCCCGGCGGCGCCTGCGGCGCCAGTGCCGTTGTCGGCCACGGCCGCCGCGGCGGACGCGGTGTTGTGACCATGCCAGGGGCACAAGATCGGGGTGGGCGGGGGCCCGGGGTTGATCCCGCAGTTGCCGAGGTTGGCGTTGCCGAAGTTCGTGCCGAGTGTCACCGCGTTGGCAGGCCGATCCGCATCCGTGGCGCCGAACCCGCCGTCGATGATGGCGATCTGCACCGGACCGCCCAGCGGGCCACCGGCCTGCGCGAGAACCTGCCACGCGTCCGCGATCCCCATGGCCATGGGGCTGGACGCACGCATGTACTCCCACTGGAACGCGTCGCGGTTCCAGGTCAGCCCGGCGGGCGGCGCCGTCGCCGGCATGGTGGCGTCCTCCTGGGTGCTGCCGGACAGGAAGGTGTCGCCGGCGGGTAACGCGTTGAGGCCGACCACCATGCCGTCCGCGGAGGCTTCAAGGCTGGCGGCCAGCGTTCCCAGGCCCGCGTCCGAGGAGACGCCGTGGGCGCCGGTGCTGCCGGGCTGCAGCTGCATGGCCGCAGCGGTCAGCCCACCCGGGTCGCCGGTGGCCGGGTCGATCCTGACCAGGTGCACCGGGTCGATGTCGCTCAGCGTCGTGCTGTAGGTCTCCAGGAGCGTCCCGCCGTAGCGCGTGAGCACGGCATCGAGCTCCGGTCCTGACGGCGCCTGCACCAGCAGCTCGGACTCGATGAAGTCGACGCCGCCGCCGACGGTGTCGGCGAGCCGCGCGACCGGCCGTGGCGGGTCGCCGGGTTGCAAGCCGGGGAACTCGGGCACGGTCGGCTGCAGCGACGCGTCCAGCGCGAACGTGGGCGGTGGCAGCTGCCCGGTCGCGCATGGCGTGAGCGCGGCGGCCGCGTCGGAGACGACCGGGGCGCCGCCCAGGACGACGATGCGGTCGGGTTCGAGGCGCCCGACGGCGGCGACCGTCTCGGCCGGGGCGCAGTCGGCGTTGACCAGCAGCAGCGGGCCACCGGCGAGGCCGGCTACCGGCCCGCCGGCCAGCGCGTCGGGGAAGTTCGCTCCGGTCGCGAGGAACACCACCGGGGCGCCGTCGGGGTAGACGTCGTCGGCGATCGCCGCTGCGGTCGCGAAGCGGTTGTCGCCCGCGAGGCGGCGCACCTCGCCGGTGGTGAGACCTGCGAGCTCGGTGAGCACCGCGTCGTTCACCACGCCCGCGCCGCCCAGCACCGTGATCGCGCCCGGCTGCAGGCGCTCAAGCTCCGCGCGCGTGTCGGGCGGGATGGAGTTGGCGTTGACCAGCAGGACCGGCGACCCGGTCGCCGCCCCCGCGGCCCCGCCGGCCAGCGCGTCGGGGAAGTTCGCCCCGGTCGCCACGTAGACGTTGTCCACGCCCGGGTCGAACCCCTCCGCCGACACCGCCGCGGCGGTGCCGAAGCGACTGGCCCCCGCGATGCGGCGCACCGGCGCCACGGCCTCGAGCGCCGCCACGACCGCGTCGGACACACTGGCCGCGCCGCCCAGGACCACGATCTCGTCGGGCTGCAGCCGCCCGAGCTCGGCCAGCGTCTCCGCCGGCAGCGCGTCGCGGCCGGCCAGCAGGATCGGCGCCTCATGGGAACCCGCCAGCGGGCCGCCGGCCAGGGCGTCCGGGAAGTTCTCCCCCGTCGCGACGTAGGCCACCGCGACGCCCGGCGCGAACGTCGCCGCCGACACCGCCGCGGCGGTCGCGAAGCGGTTCGAGCCCGCCAGGCGCTCCGGGGTCTGCGCCCCGACCCCCACCGGCGCCACCGCCGCTGCCAGCGAAACCAGCGCGACCAGCGCGGCGACGACCCAACCCCCCCTGAACCTCATCCGGCCACCTATGCGTCGCGACGGTCCCCCGGCGCACATCCTCGCGCATCGCGCGCCGCTCTGTGCGCAGGTCGCCTCAGGGCAGGCGGGAGAACCAGCGCAGCGAGCCGGCGCCGGCCGCGGTCCCGAAGACCAGCGCGAACGCCATGAACCAGCCGCTGATGTCGACCTGCTCGGTGGTCACGCCGACCGCGGAGCCGATCGTTTGGAAGACGTTGGTGAGCTGCTCGGCGGAGTCGGCGTCGAAGAACTCGCCACCCGTCTGGCGGGCGATGTTGCGCAGGGCGGGCTCGTTGACCGGGACGGGGACGACGTCGCCGAAGAACTCGATGGTGCCGTTGGCCGTGCCGAACGCGATGGAGTTGACCGGGATGCCGGCCTCGCGGGCGGCCTGGATCCCCACCTCGTTGGGGCGGCCGGCGGTGGTGTCGCCGTCGGACATCACCACCACGGTCGCGGGCGGGGCCTCCTCGCCCTCGGGCTGCTCGGCGGCCAGCGCCTCGAGGTCGGCGGTGACGACGTCGACGGCGGTGATGATCGCGTCGCCGATCGCGGTGCCCTCCGACAGCGTGATGTTGTCGATCGCCCGCTCGATCGCCCCCCGGTCGGTGGTGGGCGCGACGCGTGCGATCGCCGTCGCGCTGAACGTGACCAGGCCGACGCGGACCTGCTCGGGCACGTCGTCGAGGAACGCCTGCGCGGCGGCCTGCGCGGCCACGATGCGGCTGGGCCGCACATCGACCGCCTCCATCGAGATCGACGTGTCGAAGGCGATCACCACGGTGGCCAGCTCGACGGGCACCTCGGCCGCGCGCGTGGGGCGGGCCAGCCCGATCACGAGCATGAGCAGCGCGAGCAGCAGCCCGGCGGCTGGCAGGTGACGGCGCCACCCGGGCTTCTCTGGCGCGACCTCGTCGAGCAGGTCGAGGTTGGTGAAGCGCAAGGCGTAGGTCGTGCGGCGCTGCTGCGCGAACAGGTAGCCGACCGCCAGCGCGGCCGGCACGACCACCAGCAGCAGCCAGTACGGGGCGTCGAACATCGGCTCAGGTGGTCGGCGCCGCGGCGCGACCGGTCTGGGCGTGGGTCCGGGACCTGCGCCGCTGCTCGACGTGGCGGACGATGTCGGCGATCCAGTCGCGGTCGGTGGACAGCTGCAGGTGGTCGCAGCCGGCGCGGCGGATGCTGGTGGCGATCTCGGCGCGCTGCTTCGCGGCGGCCTCGGCGAACCGCAGGCGCAGCGCCGGGTCGTCGGTGTCGACCGTGCGGCGGCGGCCCGTCTCGGGGTCCTCCAGCGTCAGGTAGCCGACCGCGGGCAGAGCCTGCTCGCGAGGGTCGACGACCTCGATCGCGAGGACCTCGTGGCGCTGGGCGAGCGCCCGCAACGGCCGCACCCACGCGCCGCGGTCGAGGAAGTCGCTCACGACCGCGACGAACCCACGGCGGCGGGCGAGCCGTGCGGCAGTGCGCAGGCCGGCCGCGAGGTCGACGGTGCCCGGCGCGACCGGCGTCGCGGCCAGGCGCCGCAGCGTGGCATGGACGTGCGGCCGTCCCGCGGCGGGGGGCATCCAGATCGCGTCGCCGGCCGTGAGTCCGAGCACCCCGAACTGGTTGGCCCCGCGCGCGACCGCGAAGCCCACGACCGCGCAGACCTCGAGCGCGACGTCGCCCTTGGCGCGCCGCGCGGTCCCGAACGCCAGACTGGCGGAGCGGTCGACGACGGCCAGCGCGATCAGCTCGTGGTCGGCGATCGTGTCACGCACGTGCGGCCGGTCCAGACGCGCGGTGACCGCCCAGTCGATCCGGCGCACGTCGTCGCCGGGCTCGTAGAGCCGCGCCTCCCCCAGCTCCGTGCCGTGCCCGGGCAGCAGCCCCTGGTACTCCCCCTGCAGGCGGCCCTGCAGCCGCCGCCGCACGGCCAGCTCCAGCCGCGTCCAGCGTGGGGCCACCTCGCCCCCCAGCGTCCCGGTCTCCTTCATCGGTTCAGGCCGGCCGCTCCCACGGCGGGTGGTCCGGGAGCCCGGCGGGGCCCGCTGGCGGCGTCCCGGCACGCGGGAGCTCGTCGGTCGGAGCGTCGCCCGGTGCCGGCTGGACAGGTGGTGCCGCAGCGGGCGGGGGGGCGGCGGGCGGGACGGCCTCGGGTGGTGCGTGCACGCCGGTGGGCTGGGCGGCGGCTCCCGGGACGGGCGCCGGCGCGGGGGCCGGGGTGACGTGGTACTCGGGGACGGCGGACTGGCGGCCCGCTCGGGGAGCGGGGACGCGCGTCAGGACGTAGAGCAGCACCTCGTCGACGCTGATGCCGTCGGCGATCGCGTCGAAGCTGAGGACCAGCCGGTGGTTGAGGACGTCGAAGGCGAGGTCGTAGACGTCCTGGGGGGTCGTTTGCTCGCGGCCGCGCAGGAGCGCCAGCGCGCGGGCGCCGCGCACGAGGCCGATGCTGGCGCGGGGGCTGGCGCCGTACGCGATCATCCCGTTGATGCCGCGCAGGCCGTAGGCGTCGGGGTCGCGGGTGGCCAGCACCAGGCGCACGGCGTAGTCCGCGACCCGGGGATCGACGTGCATCGCCTCGGCGGCGGCCTGGGCGGCGCGGACCTCGGAGACCGACAGCACCTGCGAGGGCTGGGTGTCGGCGTCGTGTGACCGGCGCACGATCTCCAGCTCCTCGCGGGAGTTCGCCGGGTAGTCGACCGGCACGCGCATGAGGAAGCGGTCACGCTGGGCTTCGGGCAGCTGGTAGACGCCCTCGGACTCGATCGGGTTCTGCGTCGCCAGCACGAGGAACGGCGAGGCGACGGGGAAGGTCTGCCCGCCGATCGAGACCTGGCGCTCGCCCATGACCTCCAGCAGCGCGGACTGGACCTTGGCAGGGGCGCGGTTGATCTCGTCGGCCAGGACGAAGTTCGCGAAGACCGGGCCGAGCTCGACGTCGAAGCGCTCCTCGCTGGCACGCCAGATGCGCGTGCCGACGATGTCGCTGGGCAGCAGGTCGGGCGTGAACTGGATGCGCACGAAGCTGCCGCCGAGCGTGCGGGCGAGCGTCGCGAGGAGCCGGGTCTTGCCCAGGCCCGGAGCACCCTCCAGCAGGCAGTGCCCGCCCGACAAGAGCGCCACGAGCGTGCGGTCGATCACGCGCTCCTGGCCGACGATCACGCGGGTGACCTCGGCGCGCACACGAGCCAGCCGGGCCGCTGCCTCCTTGGGCGGGAGGTACCGGACGGCCTCGTTCTCGGTCACTTCAGCACCCTCACTGCCGCACCCTCACTCCCTGGGCGATCGGGCCAAGCTCGTCCTCCAGGCCCGGTGGGACGTGGACCTCGATCAGGAGGTCCTCGTCAGCCATCCACGCCAGCGTCTGGTCGTCCTCCGACCAGGCCTCCACGCCCATGACGGGATCTGCGGCCTCCGCGCCGGCGGCCTGCAGCTCCTCCAGGCGGGCCGCCGCTTCCGGTCCCAGCGTGGCGCGCACCGTGATCTCCCCGACCGGGCCGACGAGGTGGGTGATCTGCTCGCCCATGCGGTCCGAGCCCTGTGACATGTCCCGCACCTCCGAGCCGCCGTCGGCGTAGCCCTCCGGCAGGTACTCCAGCTCGAAGAGGCGCTGCACGTTGCTCACGTCGCCGTCGCCGAAGAGGTCGTCGAAGCCCCCGCTGCCGAGCTCCGTCGGCAGCTCCGTGCCCGGGGTCGGCTGCCCCTGGCCCTGGCCCTGGCCCTGACCGCCGCCGGTGCCCGGCTCGATCGTCCCGAAGTCGAAGGGGTCCTGCGTGCTGCCCACGGGCGGCGTCGGGTCCGGCGTCGAGGGAGCCATGGTCGACGGCGTCGGCACCTCCGTCTGCTCGTCGCCGGTCAGCAGCAGCCCGAGCGCGATGCCCGCACCGAGCACCAGCAGGAGGCCGACGACGCCGCCGACGATCGCCCCGCGCGAGAGCCCCTCCTTCGGCGGCTCCGGCTGCGGCGGGACCACCGGCGGCACGAAGGACGGGGCCACGCCCGCAGTCCATGGCTCCGCCGCCCCGCCGGGCCGCGGCGGGGCGATTGGCCCGTACGGAGGTGTCGGAGGCAGGTCCCGCCAAGACGGCCTCCGCGGCGCAGTGCTGCTCATCGCAGGGGAACGGTACGGTCGTCCCGGTAAAGCAGGGGTCAAGAATCGAGGCCGCGCTCCAACAATGTCAGGAAGGCGGGCTCGTCGAGGATCCGCACCTCGAGCTCCGCCGCCTTCGCGGCCTTGCTCCCCGGGTCGGCGCCGACCACCACGAACGAGGTCTTCTTCGACACGCTGGACGCGACCTTCCCGCCGCGGTCGGTCGATGGCCAGCTTGGCCTCGTCGCGCGTGAAGCCCTCCAGCGCGCCGGTGATCACGACGGTGACGCCGGCCAGCGTGGCGGTGCCGCGGCGCACCTCGGTGTCCATGCGCACGCCGGAGGCCGCCAGCTTGTCGACCAGCGCCGCGTTGCGGGGGTTGGCGAAGAACTGCGCCACGGCCTGGGCGATCGTGGGGCCGACGCCCTCGACCGCCGCGATCTGCTCCTCGGTGGCGCCGCGCAGCTCGTGGAGCGTGCCGAAGTGGCGGGCGAGGACGCGGGCGACCGTGCCACCGACGTGGCGGATGTTGAGGCCGACGAGCAGGCGCTCGAACGGCTGGGTCTTGGACTTCTCGACGCCGGCGAGGAGCGCGTCGACCTTCTTCTGCGCGAAGCCCTCGAGGGCCAGCAGCTGCTCGCGGTCGAGCGCGTAGACGTCGGCCAGGTCCTTGACCAGGCCCTGGTCGAGCAGCCCGCGCGCGGTCATGTAGCCCAGCCCCTCGATGTCCATCGCGCCGCGACCCGCGAAGTGCGCGAGCGACTCCAGCAGCCGGTTGGGGCAGTCGATGTTCGGGCAGTAGCTGGCGGCCTCGCCCTCCAGGCGCTCGATCGGGCTCTGGCAGAAGGGGCAGACCGTCGGCATGCGCCATGGGCCGGCGGCCTCGACGTCCGGCGGGCGCAGGGCCAGCACGGGGCCGACGACCTCGGGGATCACGTCCCCCGCCTTGCGCACGATCACGGTGTCGCCGGGCCGGACGTCCTTGAGGCGGGCCTGGTCCTCGTTGTGCAAGGTGGCCAGGCCGACCGTGGACTGCGCGACGACCACCGGCTCCAGCACCGCGAACGGGGTGACCTTGCCGGTGCGGCCCACGTTGACCTGGATGTCGCGCAGGACGGTCTGCACGCTCCTCGGGCGGGTACTTGAACGCGATCGCCCAGCGCGGCGCGCTGGAGGTGAAGCCGAGGCGGCGCTGCTGCGTGTGCTCGTCGACCTTGACGACGACGCCGTCCAGCTCGTAGGCGGCGTCATGGCGGTGATCGCCCCAGTGCTGGATGAAGTCCCACGCGGCGTCGAAGTCGTCGACGGTCTCGGTCTGGGGGGCGGTGGGGACGCCAACCTCCTGCAGGTAGTGCAGGAAGCTCGCTGTGCGAGGTGACCTCGACGCCGTCGTGCGCCCCGGCGCCGTGGCCGATGAACGCCAGTGGCCGGGTGCGCGTGATCTTCGGGGTCCTTCTGGCGCAGCGCGCCGCACGCGGCGTTGCGGGGGTTGGCGAAGCGCAGCTCGCCCGCGGCCTCCCGCGCGTCGTTCATCGCCTCGAACTCGGCGACCGGGTAGTAGACCTCGCCGCGGACCTCGAGCAGGTCGGGTGGGTCGTCGGTGTCGAGGTCGCGGGCACGCCCTTGATCGTGCGCACGTTGGCGGTGACGTCCTCGCCGACGCGGCCGTCGCCGCGGGTGATCGCGTGCGTGAGGTGGCCGCCTTCGTACACCAGCGCGATCGCGACGCCGTCGACCTTCAGCTCGCAGGTCAGGCGCGGCTGCGTGCCGTCCAGGCCGCGGACCGTTGCGGTCGTACCAGGCGCGCAGCTCCTCGGGCGTGAAGGCGTTGTCCAGCGACAGCATCGCCTGGCGGTGCGCGACCGCGGCGAACGGGCCGCCCGGCGGCGCGCCGACCTGGTGCGAAGGCGAGTCCGGGCGGTCCAGCTCCGGGTGCTGCTGCTCGAGCTCCTGCAGCTCGCGCATGAGCAGGTCGAACTCCGCGTCGGTGACCTGCGGGTCCGACAGGACGTAGTACCGGTAGCGGTGGGCGGTGATCGCGTCGCGCAGGGTCGCGACCCGCTCCCGGGTGGCGCGCGCCGTCTCAGCCATCGCGTCCCAGGGTGCGCTCGACCATCGCCCGCATCGCGCTGAGCACGCGGTCGCGATCGACGGGCTCGTCGCCGAGGCACAGCTGGTGCAGCGTTCCCTCGACGGCGCGGTACAGCAGCAGCCCGGTGTACTCGGGATCGGCGACGTGGAACACGCCGCGCTCCATGCCGGAGCGGATCACCGCAGTCTCGATCTCGAGGAACTCGCGGACCTTGTCATCGTCCTCCATCAGCGGGTCGTGGAACCCGCCGGCCAGGAAGCGGTGCCACTCCCGGTGCTCGAGGTCGAAGTCGACGATCGTGGCCAGCAGCCAGTCGACGACCGCCCAGGGGTCCTCAGCCGCGTACGCGCGCTGCGCGCCGTCGACCGCGATCGCGACCATCTGCTCCCAGAGCTGGTCGCGCAGGCCCTTGACGAGGTCGTCCTTGCTGGAGAAGTACAGGTAGAAGGTGCCCTTCGCGACCCCCGCACGCTGGGTGATCTCGTCGACGGTCGCACTGGCCAGCCCGCGCTCGAAGAACACTCCGCGACCGGCGTCCAGCAGCGCGTCGCGCTTGCTGGCTTGCGTGGTCGGTGCGGCCCCTCGCGGCATGCGTGTCAACGTATCGCCTGCGCCGACTACCGTGGCGATAGTGCGCGTGCTGATGGCGATGTCGGGCGGGGTGGACTCGTCCATGGCCGCGTCGCTGCTGGTCGAGGAGGGGCACGACGTCACCGGCGTGCACCTCAAGCTGGCCGCGAACCCGGTCCAGGCGCCCGGGCACGGGTGCTGCACGCTGGACGACGCGCGCGACGCGCGACGCGTCGCCGACGTGCTCGACCTGCCCTTTTACGTGTGGGACCTGTCGGCGGCGTTCGCGGAGCGCGTGACCGACCACGTCGTCGAGGAGTACGCCGCCGGGCGCACCCCCAACCCGTGCGTGCGCTGCAACGAGCGCGTGAAGTACGCCGCGCTCCTGGCGCGGGCGCGTGCGTCCGGGTTCGACGCGCTGGCCACGGGCCACCACGTGCGCCTGCGTAACGAGGAGGGCGTGTGGCGGTTGCGCCGCGCCGCCGACCCGGGCAAGGACCAGACCTACGTCCTGCACATGGCGACCCAGGAGCAGCTGGCGCACAGCCTCTTCCCCGCCGGCGAGCACCCCAAGGCCGCGCTGCGCGCGATGGCCGCCGAACGTGGCCTCGCGACCGCGGCCAAGCCCGACAGCTACGACCTGTGCTTCACGACCGACCTGGGTGGCTGGCTGGAGGACCGCCTGGGGGTGCGCCCGGGCCCGGTGGTGGACGCCGAGGGGGCGGTCGTCGGCGCCCACACGGGCGCGTACCGCTACACCGTCGGCCAGCGCCGCGGCCTCGGCCTGGCCGGGCGGAGCCTGCCGCTGTTCGTCACGGCGATCGCCGGCGATCGCGTGCAGGTCGGGCCCCGCGACGCGCTACGGGCGGAGGAGGTGGCCGCGACCGCGCCGACCTGGGTGGCAGATCCGCCGCCGGTCGGCGCCGCGGTCGGCGCCCAGGTCCGCTACCGCGGCGCGGCGCTGCCGGCCCGGGTCGTGGCGGTCGACGCCGACCACGTCTGCGTGCGCTTCGAGAGCGAGCGCCCAGAGGCCGCCGCCCCCGGTCAGGCCCTGGTCCTCTACGACGCCGACGAGTGCCTGGGTGGCGCCACGATCGCCCACGCGGCCTGACCTTGCGCCCCCTGGTCAGGCGAAGCCCCCGCCGGCGTCGCGGAGGGTGCGGATGGCCGCAGCCACGTGCACCGCGGCCTGCTTGACCTCGAGCTCGGTGGTCGTGCGGCCGAGGCTGAAGCGCAGGTAGGCGGTGCGCTCCAGGCGCGCGCCGATCGCGGTGAGCACGTGGCTGGGTTCGGCGGCGCCGGATTGGCAGGCCGAGCCGGTCGAGCAGGCGACGCCGAGGCGGTCGAGGGCCAGGAGGAGCGCCTCGCCGTCGCAGCCGTCGACGGCCACGTGGGCGTGGTGGGGAGAGGTGGGACCATCCACGGTGCGCCGCACGCCGGGCACCGCGAGGAGCTCGTCGCAGAGCAGGTCGCGGAGGCGGCGCAGGCGCAGCGACTCGGCCGGGCCTTCGGTGCAGGCCAGCGCGACGGCGGCGCCGCAGCCGACGATCAGGGCCGTCGCCAGCGTGCCGGAGCGCACGCCGCGCTCCTGGCCGCCGCCGTGCAGCACCGGCACGGCGTCGAGGTCGCGGCGCAGCACCAGGACGCCGACGCCGTGAGGCCCGCCCAGCTTGTGCGCCGACAGCGACAGCGCGCCGAGGCCCCAGCCGGTCACGTCCAGCGGGACGCGGCCGAGCGCCTGCACCGCGTCGGTGTGCAGCGGCACGCCGCGCTGCGCCAGCGCCGGCCCCAGGACGTCCAGCGGCTGCACGGTGCCCAGCTCGTTGTTCACGGCCATGACGCTCACGAGGGCCGTGTCGTCGCGCACCTCGGCCAGCACGGCGTCGGGGTCGACGACGCCGTCAGGTCCTGGCACGACGATCGAGACCGCGCAGCCCTGCCCGGCCAGCCACGCCGCGCTCTCCAGGACCGCGTGGTGCTCGATCGCCGTGGTGACCATGTGGCGGCCGCGCGCCCCCAGCACCACACCCTTGCAGGCCTGGTTGTCCGCCTCCGTGCCGCCGGAGGTGAACAGCACGTCGAGGGCCGCCACGCCCAGCGCCGCCGCGACGCGGTCGCGGGCGTCCTCGACCGCCTTGCGGGCCTGGCGGCCCGCGGCGTGCAGCGACGAGGGGTTGCCGACCGCGCCGGGGGCGAGCCACGGCGCCATCGCCGAGACCACCTCCGGCGCGAGCGGGGCCGACGCCGCATGGTCGAGGTAGAGCAAGCCCGTCGTGTTCAAGTTCACACCTCACGCTCCAGCGAGGCCTCGTAGACCGCGCGCCGTGACAGGCCCAGCTCGACGGCGACGGCGGCGGCAGCGGTCTTGCGATCCGCCCCGTCCGCCATCCGTGCGGCCACGCGCTGCGCGACCTCGTCAGGGCGTGGCTCCTCCACGCGTGGCACGGCGCCGGCCACCACGACCGTGACCTCGCCACGCACACCCTCGGCGGCACGCGCGGCCAGCTCACCCAGCGGGCCCCGCCAGACCTCCTCGTGGAGCTTGGTGAGCTCACGGGCCAGCGCTGCGAGGCGGTCATCTCCAAAGGCCGCCGCCATGGCCGCGAGGTCCGCCGCCGCGCGGTGCGGGGCCACGTAGAACACCAGCGTCCGCTCCTCCGCGGCCAAGGCCGCCAGGCGGCGGCCGCGCTCGCCCGCTCGCCGGGGCAGGAAACCCTCGAAGCAGAAGCGGTCCCACGGCAGGCCGGCCAGCGCCAGCGCCTGCAGCAGCGCCGACGGGCCGGGCACCGACTCCACCGGCAGCCCGCGCTCCACGGCGGCGGCCACGACCCGGTAGCCGGGGTCCGACAGCCCGGGCGTCCCGGCGTCGGTGACGAGCGCGACCACGTCCCCCGCGGCCACCCGCTCCAGCAGCGCCGCGGTCGAGCGGTCCTCGTTGTGGTCGTGGTGGCTGGTCAGCGGCGTGCCGGCCCCGGCGTGGTCGAGCAGCACCCGCGAGCGCCGCGTGTCCTCGGCCGCGACCACGTCGGCGTCGCGCAACGCCTGCGCCGCGCGGGGCGACAGGTCGCCGAGGTTGCCGATCGGCGTGGCCACGACGACCAGCCGGCCACGACGCTCGGGCTCCCGTTCCACGCTCACGTGCCTATCATCGGCCGTCGCCCCGGCGCTGGTGCCGGTGCAAACCACCACCGATCCCGGCCCCGCATGGCATCCGTCATCACCACGCCCCCGGGCGACGCTGTCCTCGACACGCCCGCGCCCTCAGAGCCTCCCCGTGACTCCGCCCGCCGCGCGGCGGTGCTGGCGGTGCTGTTGCCGCTGGTCGTGACCGTGGTCGCCGGCGTGCTGCGCTTTGACAACCTCGGTCACCCGGAGCGCTGCTACTTCGACGAGACCTACTACTACTACGACGCGCGCGAGCTGCTCGAGCGCGGCGTGGAGGACGGCTTCGTCGTGCACCCGCCGATCGGCAAGTGGCTGATCGCGGCGGGGGTGGCGGCGTTCGGAGTCGACGCGGGCAGCCCGGTGGACACCGCGGTGGTCGACGAGCCCAACGGCTGCGGCGTGTCGGAGGACGCGGAGCCCAATGCCCCGGCGCGGGCGCGCGAGGCCGCGGAGGCCTTCGCGCGGCGGTTCGCCTCGGCCGTGGCCGGCACGCTCAGCGTGCTGCTGACCTACTTCATCGGTCTGCGGCTGTTCCGCCGCCCGGCGATCGCTGCGCTGGCGGCGCTCTTCCTCGCGCTGGACGGGCTGGCCCTGACCATGAGCCGCATCGCGATGCTCGACATCTTCCTGACCCTCTTCGTGGTGGCGGGCGCGCTGTGCCTGCTCGTCGACCGCGACAAGCTGTGGGCCGGCGTGCCGCCCGTGGGGGCGCCCCTGGAGGGCGCCGAGGGTGCGAAGGTGGATCTGCCGCCGCGCCCGCGCTGGTGGCTCTGGGCGGCCGGCTTGTGCTTCGGTCTGGCGCTGGCGACGAAGTGGTCGGCGCTGCTGGCGATCGGCGGGGCGGGGCTGTTCGTGCTGGGCAGTGAGCTGGCCTGGCGCAAGCGCATCACCGGGACCGTCTGGCGGGCCTGGGGACGCCTCGCCGCGCGGTGCTTCCTCGCGCTCATCGTGGTGCCGCTGCTCGTCTACCTCGTCAGCTACGTGAGCTGGTACGCCAACATCGAGGACACCCGCAAGGCCGACCGCTGCAAGGAGGAGGCGTGCGGCCCGCTGGTCGTGCTGGACGCCTGGCTCGACGAGCAGGGCGAGATCTTCAACTTCCACCGCGACCTCGACGCCGACCACCCCTACCGCGCGTCCGCGGCGACCTGGCCGCTGCTGCTGCGACCGGTCGCCTACTACTTCGAGTCGTGCAACGACCCCGCGGCCGACGACTGCGTGGTTGCCCAGGGCAACGTCGAGGAGATCCTCGGCAACGGCAACCCGGCGCTGTGGTGGATGGCGCTGCCGGCCTATCTGGTGGTGCTCTGGGGCGCGCTCCAGCCCCTCGTGCGCAGGCTGCGCGGCCGCAGGCTCCACGAGGGCCCGCTGCCCCTGGCCGAGGACCGCCGGCCGATGGCCGCCTGGTTCATCCTCGCGTTCCTCCTGGCGCAGTACATCCCCTGGCTGCTGTCGCCGCGCACGGTGTTCCTCTTCTACGCGACACCGCTGGTGCCCTTCATCTGCCTGGCGCTCGGGTATGCAGCCGACCGTGCCTACGACCACCCGGCCACCCGCTGGATCCCCGCCACGATGGCGGTGATCGCCGTCGCCGCGCTGCTGTTCTGGTACCCGATCTACGTCGGCCTGGAGATCCCGCGGCCCTCGTTGGACCTGCGGCTGCTGCGCTCGATCGACCTGCCGCTGCTGCGCACGCCGGGGTGGTTGTGAGCACGCTGCGCGCCCTGGTCGTCACGCCGACGCTCAACGAGAACGCCACGCTCGAGCGCGTGGTGGAGGGCGTCCTGGCGACCCCGGGGCACGAGGTGCACGTGCTCGTGGTCGACGACGCCTCCACGGACGGCACGGCCGAGCTGGCCGACCGCCTCGCGACCGGGGCGCAGGTCGACGTGCTGCACCGGCCACGCAAGCTCGGTCTCGGCTCTGCCTACCGGGCCGGTTTCAGCTGGGGGCTGGAGCGGGGCTACGAGGCGTTCGTCGAGATCGACGCGGACCTGTCGCACGACCCCGCCGACGTGCGCCGGCTGCTGGACGCGCTGGAGGGGGCCGACCTCGCGATCGGCAGCCGCTACGTGCCCGGCGGGCACGTCGTGGACTGGCCGGGGCGCCGGCTGGCGCTGTCCCGCGGCGGCAACGTCTACGTCAAGGCCGCGACCGGACTGCCCGTGCGCGACGCCACCGCCGGATTCCGCGCCTACCGCCGCGCGGTCCTCGAGGAGCTGGACGTGGTCCACGCGATCCACAGCGAGGGCTACTCCTTCCAGATCGAGATGGCCCTGCGCACGTGGCGCGCCGGCTTCGCCGTCGTCGAGGTGCCGATCACCTTCACCGAGCGGCGTGAGGGCGCCAGCAAGATGAACCAGGCGATCGTGCGGGAAGCCCTCTGGCGCGTCGCGGGATGGGCCACAGAGCGGCCCCGCCACCCCGCCGCGCGGCACCCGCAGAGCGCGGCCGTGGGCACGACCACCATCCGCTGAGGCGCCCCCTACGATCGCGGCGCGATGGCACTGACGCGGGTTGAGGTGGTCGAGGCCGCGCTGGACGCGGCGATCGCGACCGCTCCGGCGGCCGAGGCCCTGCTGGCCCCCGGCAAGCCGCTGCACGAGCGC
Source organism: Euzebyaceae bacterium (assembly GCA_963829805.1). Taxonomy (GTDB): domain Bacteria; phylum Actinomycetota; class Nitriliruptoria; order Euzebyales; family Egibacteraceae; genus CAWHJR01. The sequence goes on along the minus strand of CAWHJR010000002.1, from coordinate 1,884,982 downwards.
ACCTCCCTGACCGCGGGCGAGGCGGTCGCCCTCTTCACCGACCAGGTCCGGTCGCGCGCGCTGGACGTCGTGGCCCGCGACCTCAAGGCGCGCGGAACCGGCTACTACACGATCGGCTCCGCCGGGCACGAGGACAACGCGGTCGTCGGCGCGCTGACCCGCCCGAGCGACCCGGCCTTCCTGCACTACCGATCGGGCGGCTTCATGATGGCGCGGCTGCGGCAGGTGCCCGGCAGCGACCCGCTGCGCGCGACCGCCCTGTCGCTGGTGGCGTCGGCAGACGACCCCATCAGCGGCGGCCGCCACAAGGTCTGGGGGTCGGCCGAGGCCTGGGTCCCGCCGCAGACCTCGACGATCGCGTCGCACCTGCCCAAGGCCACGGGTGCGGCGTTCGCGCTGGAGCGGGCCCGCCGACTGGGCCTGGAGCCTCACGGCACGGGACCCCAGCCGCCGCTGCCCGCGGACGCGATCGTGGTGTGCTCCTTCGGCGACGCATCGGCCAACCACGCGACCGCCCTGACGGGGATCAACGCGGCGCGCTACAGCCGCCGCCGCGGCAACGGCGTGCCGATCCTCTTCGTCTGCGAGGACAACGGCATCGGCATCTCGGTCGACACGCCGCGCCGCTGGATCGCCGCCACCTACAGCGCGCTGTCGCACCTGACCTACGTCCGGGCCGAGGGCGAGGTCGACGAGATCTGGGAGGCCGTCGCCCGGGCGGTCGCGACCTGCCGCGAACGGCGCACGCCGGTGTTCTGCCACCTCGCGACGGAGCGCCTCTGGGGCCACGCCGGCAGCGACGTCGAGACCGGCTACCGGACGCTGGACGAGATCGCGCAGGTCGAGGCCCGTGACCCGGTCGCCCGGACCTCGCGGCGCCTGCTGGCGCTGGGCGCGGCGTCGCGCGAGCAGCTCGCCGGGATCGTCGCGGCGGAGCGCGCAGCGGCCTCGGAGGCGGGCGTGTGGGCCGAGAGCCGGCCCCGGCTGGCGTCACGGGCGCAGGTCGTCGCCCCCCTGGCGCCCTATCACGAGGACGCGGTGCGTGCGCAGGCGACCGGCGCCGCGGGGCCGCCGCTCCCGTCACGCGAGCAGCGCCTCGCGATGTTCCGGGACGGCCTGCCGGAGGACGCGACCGCGCCGGCGCGGCGCACGCTGGCCGCGCACATCAACGCCGCCCTGCACGACGAGCTGCTGCGCCGTCCCGAGGCGCTGCTCTTCGGCGAGGACGTCGCACGCAAGGGCGGCGTCTACTACGTCACCAACGGTCTGCAGCGGGCGTTCGGCGCCGACCGCGTCTTCGACACGCTGCTGGACGAGACCACGATCCTCGGCGTCGCGCAGGGCGCCGCGCAGCTGGGGCTGCTGCCGCTCCCGGAGATCCAGTACCTGGCCTACGTCCACAACGCGGCCGACCAGCTGCGCGGCGAGGCGGCGTCCCTGGCTTTCTTCTCCGACGGCCGCTTCACCAACCCGATGGTCGTGCGCGTCGCGGGTCTGGCCTACCAGAAGGGCTTCGGCGGGCACTTCCACAACGACAACGCGATCGGCGCGCTGCGCGACATCCCCGGCCTCGTGCTCGTGACGCCGTCGCGCGGCGACGACGCGGCCCGCCTGCTGCGCGGCGCGGTGGCGATGGCGCGCACGGACGGCCGCGTGGTGGTCTTCCTCGAGCCGATCGCGCTCTACCACGAGAAGGACCTCCACGAACCCGGCGACGGTCTGTGGCTGTCGGACTACCCACCCCCCGGCGAGGCGCTGCTGCCCGGCGAGGTCGGTGTGTGGCACGAGGACGCGAGCGACCTCCTGATCGTCACCTACGCCAACGGCGTGCGCATGAGCCTGCGCGCGGCCCGGCGTCTGGACGCCGAACACGGCATCCGCGCGCGCGTGCTCGACCTGCGCTGGCTCAACCCACTCCCCCACGAGGCGGTCACTCGCCAAGCCGAAGCGTGCGGCCGCGTCCTCGTGGTCGACGAGTGCCGCGCGACCGGCGCCGGCATCGCCGACGCGATCATCGCGCGCCTCGCCGAGGACGGCTTCGCGGGTCGGCTGGCCAGCGTGCGTGCCGCCGACAGCTACGTCCCGCTGGGGCCCGGCGCCGACCTCGTGCTGGTCAACGAGGGCGAGATCGCCGCCGCCGCCGTGGCCCTGCTCAGCCGGTGACCGGCCGCAGCGCGGGGATCGCGGCTCCGACGTGAGCGGTGCGCGGATCACGCCCACCTCGCACTACACCGGCCAGGTGTGGGTGCGGGCGGGCCTCGCGCCTCCGGAGTGGGGCACGTTGGAGGGCCGCGCGTTGCACACCGCGCTGCGGCCCGTGGACCTGCTGTCCCGGTCGCTGGGCGGGCCCACCCTCGACGGGATGCTGCTCGCGCGCCACCTGGAGCTCGACCGGCGGCTGCACACGCTCGTGCGCGACGGCACGACACAGATCGTCGAGCTCGCGGCGGGGCTGTCGCCGCGGGGCCACCGGTTCGTCGCCCGCTACGGCGACGCGGTGGAGTACGTCGAGACCGACCTGCCCGCCATGGCGGAGCGCAAGAGGGCGCTGGTCGGCCACCGCGTCGAGGCGGTCGACGCGCTGCAGCCGGGTGCGCTGGAGCGCGTCGTCGAGACGCTCGATCCCGCGCGTGGCCTGGCGATGATCAGCGAGGGCCTGCTCAACTACCTCGACCGGCCGGCCGTGGAGTCCCTCTGGGAGCGCATCGCCGCCGTGCTGTCCGGCTTCGCGCAGGGCACCTACCTCAGCGACCTCGTTGTCGGGCAGGACACCCCCGGCCTCGCCGAGGCCGCGGCCGTCACGCTGCTGTCGGGCTTCGTCCGCGGCCGCGTCCACGTCCACTACCGCCGGGCCGCCGACGTCCGCGCCGCGCTCCTGGCGGCAGGCTTCACCACCGCCGACGTGGCCCATCCCGACAACCAGACCCGTCGTGCCGACGCCACCGTCGTGCGCATCCTGGAGGCGCACCGCTGACGGTGACCTCAACCGCGGAGCCGCGCGCCGCGGGCTGCCTACTCGTCCTCGTCGTCCCAGGCCTCGTTGCGCTCCTCGACGGTCTGCCGCCAGTTCTCTGCGGCCTCGGCCGTCGGGTAGGGACCCATGCGCTGGGTCGCCTCGCACTGCGACCCGTCGGGCTCCACGGTCTTGTGCTTGAGGCAGTAGTAGAACGACATCAGGTCAGGTCCGAGCCGAGGCGGTGGGCGCGCAGCTGGTTCACGAGCGAGCCGAGGTGCAGCACGGCGCCGTCGCGGTAGGTCATGAACCGGGAGTACGGCGACACGACCGTGCAGCCGCCGCGGCCGACGACCTGGAAGTCCTCCGTGCGGCCCACCAGCGCCGTGCGGTCCGACAGGCCCAGCACCTGCACGTGGGGCTGCGCGGCCGACCACAGGCGCACGAGGTAGCGCAGGCCGTGGCGCTCGAAGTGCGGCAGCACGGCCACCTGCTGCACGGGCCCCCAGCCGCGCACCAGCGTGGGGAACGTCCGCGGCTGCACCCGGTAGTGCCACCCGCACAGCGCCATCGCGCCTGCCGAGGAGCCGGCCAGCGGCACCCCGGACTCCCACAGCTCGAAGAGGCGGTCGAGCACGGGGCCCTGGATGCGCTGTTGCAGCAGCCACGGACGCCCACCGGTCAGGACGACGAGATCGGGTTCGCGCAGCGCCTCGAGCGCGCGCTCCTCCTCGCCGGGTCCGCCGTCCATCCCGAACGTCACCCGCGCGTCGAACTGCTCCCAGTAGTGCAGCGCCTCGCTGCGCTTGAAGTCCCACCGGTCGGGTGTCGAGGCGGCCAGCAAGACGACCACGTTGGGGCGCCTGACACCGGCTTCGGCCACCAGTATCCGGTCGATGGCCTCGCACCCCTGGCGGTGCTCCTGGCCGCCGACCAGCGCGAGCAGTCCGTTCATGTCGCGACCGCCTCGCGCCGGCGCAGCATGGTCACCCCGAACACCGCGATCGGCAGCCAGTGGGCGATGACGCGGAAGCACAGCACCCCCGACACGGCGACGGGGGTCTCCAGCCCGTGGGCTGCGCCCAGCGCGACCAGTGTGGCGGTCATCCCGGCTTCGACGGTTCCGAGGCCTCCAGGCGTGTGCGGCAGTGCGGTGATGAGGTTGGCCGCGCCGAAGGCGAGGATCAGGATCGACATGGGCACGTTGCTGCCCAGCGCCATGAAGCACGCCCACAGCGACGCGACCTGCAGGATCCACGCACCCGTGGACCACAGCGCGATGCGTGCGATCCCGGTCCCCGAGATGGGGTGCTCGGCCAGGCGCATCAGCGGGGCGTGCCACTCCAGCCCGACCGACTCGCCCGCGAGGCGCTCGATCATGCGCACGAGGCGCACCCGCACGGCCTCGCGGCCCAGGGCCCACTTCACCACCGGCAGGACTGCCAGGAGCACCGCCAGCACCGCCAGCGCGGGCCACAGCGCCTGCGATGACGTGCGGCCACGGACGATGCCGCCGATCGCGCCTCCGGCGACGATCACCCCGAGGCTGATCATGTTCATCACGCCGGCGACCGTGACGGCGAGCGCCGCGGTCGCGGTGTCGTTGCCGGCCTCGTTGATGCGCTTGGCGGCGTAGATGCCCGCCGCGACCCCGCCACCGGGCAGCAGGCGGCTCAGCGCGAACGCCCCCATGGCGGCGGGGCGCGCCTGGCGGTAGCTGGCATGGCCGCCGATCAGCCGCGTGCCGTCGCGGTACGGGAAGGGCAGGACTGTGAGCGCGGCGACCTCGAGCAGCAGCGCGAGCCCGAGGAAGAGCGGGTCGGCGTCGCCCAGGGCCCGCATGGCCGCGGGGATCTCGGGCGCGGCCTTGATGACCGCGAACACCGTGAGGCCGAGGATCACCACGTAGAACGCGACGCGCAGCGCCCGCCAGGTGAGCGGCGGTCGCGTGAGCGCGGGCGCAGGCTCGACCACTGCCCGCGGGCCCGTGTCCAGCGGCATCACCGCATCCAAGGGTAGAGGATTGCCTCTCATCAGATGCTCATGCTGCCGCCGCGCAAGGGCGGTCGCCACCGGGGGATCCCCGGTGACGACCCTGACCTCGCGGCGCTACGGCACGCGGGTGATGCGGGTCAGCGGTGGTGGCATGAGCGGACCCTGTGCGGCCATGTAGTCCTCGAACGCGTCGGTGTCCACGTCACCGCCGACCCGGTTCGTGCCCTCACGGAGCACAGAGAAGCCGTCGCCTCCGTCAGCAAGGAAGCTGTTGACGGTGACGCGGTAGGTGTTCCCCGCGACGATCGGCACGCCGCCGATCGTGATCGTGGAGATGTCGACGCTGTTGGCGCCCGCGCAGCTTGCTGCCTCCGCTGCGTTGGACGCGTCCCAGGTGTAGGCGAAGTTCGCAGAGGGCAGCAGCACCTTGAAGAAGAACCCGTTCAGCGGGCTGTTGAGCCCGCAGAACTGCTGCTCCAGCATCGTGTCGATCTGCGCGCCGGTGAGGTCCATCGTGACCATGGCGTTGCCGAACGGCTGCACCTGGAAGAGCTCGCCGTAGGTGATCTGACCGGGCGCCTCACCGCCCGAGCTGGCGGCGTAGAGCATGTCGGCCCGGACGCCTCCGGGGTTCATGAACGAGATGACGGCGCCAGCACCGGTCGTGGACGCCAGCTGCGCATCGGCGATGACGTCGCCCATCGCCTGCTCCAGCGAACCATCGGGGTCGTTCGCGCGGAGGATGTCGGCCGTGATGGAGCCGATGACGCGGTTGCGGATGGGGGCCGACTGCGTCAGCGATTCGTTGATCAGCGTGGTGATGAACGGGTCGGTGGGGACATCGCGCGTGACGATGCGGTTGTCGATCACGATCGACTCGACGTCGCGCGTCGGCCCGTCGATCTGCAGGTCGATGTCGGTCACGACACGGCCCGTCGAGAACGCGCTGGTGACGGGGATGCCGTTGAACTCGCAGACGTAGGGCAGGTGCGTGTGCCCGGAGACGATGAGGTCGACCTCCTGGCTCATGCGATTGGCGATGTCGATGATCGCTCCCGCCGGGCCTGCGCAGGCGTCGATGTCGCTGGTGCTCGCCGGGGCCAGGCCCTCGTGGATCAGCACGACGATGGCCTCGATGCCCAGCTGCTGAATCTCGGGCACCAAGGCGTTGACGGTGTCCGCCTCGTCGAGGAAGTCGTACCCGGCGACACCGGCGGCGCTGACGATGTTGGGGGTGCCCTCCAGCGTCATGCCGATGAACGCGATGCGCTGGTGGTCGAACTCCCGCACCGTGTAAGCCGGGAACAAGGTCTGCCCAGTGGTCTCGCTGACCACGTTGGCGGCCAGGAACTCGAAGTCTGCGCCGTTGAACGGCGCGCGGAACTGGCAGCCGTCGACCGCGTGGCACCCGCCGTTCTGCATGCGCAGCAGCTCGGCGGCGCCCTCGTCGAACTCGTGGTTGCCCACCGCGTTGATGTCCAGGCCGATGTGGTTCATGGCGAGGATCGTGGGCTCGTCGTGGAAGAGCGCCGAGGACAGCGGGCTGGCACCGATGAGGTCGCCGGCTGACACCACCAGCGTGTTGGCGTTCGTGGCTTCCAGGTTGGCGATGTGGGTCGCGAGGTACTCCGCGCCGCCTGCCGGGATCTGGCCGACGCGACCGCCGGAGCTGGTGGACGGGACCGGTTCGAGCTGGCCGTGGAAGTCGTTGATCGCCAGCAGCTGGACGGCGACGTCGGGAAGCGGCGGGCCCTCGCCTGGGGTTTCGGTGACCTCGACCGGCAACACGAACGCCTGCCCGTCGACGGTGATCGTGAGCTGGCAGGAGCCGCCCGGCTGCTCGCCGAGCGTGATCGTGACCTGGCCGTCGACCACCTGATCGGTGACGTCGACCTCGTCGAGGTTGCAGCCCGCGACGCTGACGGCCTCGAACTCGCCCGTGATCGTCACGACGATGTCGCCGCCGGAGGAGACGATCGTCGCGGGGTCGATGGTGACGTCGACCTCGCCGGGCTCGCCCCCGGGGCCCTCGAACGGCTGGACCGTGAGGCCAAGAGCCGCGGCGGCTTGAGCGCACTGGTCATCGGGGACCGTGCCGTCGCAGATGGCGCCGACGTCGTCGCCCTGCACGCCGGCGAGCGCGGTGGCGGCGCCCAGGAACGCCTGAGTCTCGGCGGGAAGATCGTCGCTGGCGACGTTCGACAGCACGATCGGCGCCGGCCTCAGCCCGGCCAGGTTGGCGGCGGCGAACCCGCCGGCCCACGAGTCGGGGTCCTGGCCGTCGACCAGCAGCACGGCGGGGGAGGCGTCGGCACTCGCGAAGCCGCGGGCCTCGGCGACCGCGACGGCGGTGGCGAAGCGGGTCTCGCCGGCGACGCGCACGACCTCGCCGACCAGCTCAGCGGCGGCGTCCTCGGTCTCCTGCGACACCGCGGCGGTCCCGCCGACCACGTAGAGGGTCTCGTAGCCTGCCGCCTCGAGGTGGGCAGCGGTGGCCTCGGTCAGCTGCTCGGTCTCGGTGAGCAGGACCGGGAGGCCGTCGGCCGCGGCCCAGCCACCGGCCGCCAGCGAGTCGGCGAACCCTTGGGTGGGGTCGTCGCCTCCGAACGCCCGCGCGAGGATCGCCGCGTCGGAGTCGACGCTCTCGGCCACCGCGATCGCGGTCTCGATGCGTGTCTCGCCGAAGATGCGGTCGACGGTGTCGACGAGCGCGGCGACCTCGTCCTCGACCTCTTGCGACACCGCAGCGATGCCGCCCATGATCGTGACGTCCGTGACGCCCAGCCGCTCGAGCTCCGCGGCGACGTCGGCGTCCAAGGCCCCGCTACCGGTGAGAAGCAGCGGCACGTCCTGCTGCAGCACCCCCGACGCCAGGTTGTCGGCGAAGTCGTCGTCGCGGCCCAGCAGCGCGCTGGTGGCGCCGCCACCGCCGTCGGGGTAGGTGACCTGGCTCCAGGCGATCGCCGCTGCGACCGGGTCGCCCGGCGGCATGTCCAGTGCCACCGTCCCCTCCACGGCGGCGCCCGGTGCGAGCGCGATCGCCCCGACGAGAACCGCCGGCACGACCACGATCGTGGCCCGGCGCAATGCTGTCTGCAGTCCCATAGCCCCGCCTCCTCCTCCTTCGGTCGCGCCCCCACCTGCTACGGCGCGTGGGTAATCGCCCGCGAGTACCCTACCGCGGCCCGCGTGACGGTGCGCCAACCGCGCGGGTAGGGTCGCAGGCGATGGTGACCTGGAGCGAGTTCACCGCCGAGGCCCCGCACGTCGCCGAGGTCTTCAGCCGTCGCCACGCCGCCACCGGCAACCTCTGCCTGCTCGCCACGCTGCGCTCCGACGGCTCGCCGCGGATCAGCCCGATGGAGCCGGGGCTGTTCGAGGACCACCTGGTGCTGGTCGGCATGCCGGGGACCACGAAGTTCCTCGACCTGGGTCGCGACCCGCGGTTCTGCCTGCACACGGCGACGGTCGACCCCTGGGTGGGCGAGGGCGACGCCAAGGTCTGGGGCAACGCCCGCAACCTGCAGGACCCCGGCCTCCACGAGCGCTTCGCGGCCAACCTCTTCGAGCACAGCGGCCTGGACCTGCGCGGCCAGGTGTTCGACCCGTTCTACGTGGCCGACCTCACCAGCGCCTCATCGCTGGAGATGGTCGACGGCGAGCTCAGGATCTGGATCTGGGAGCCCGGCCAGGGCGAGCGGTCACGGGGGCCGCGCCACTGATCTTCGAGGATCTAGGGCCATGCGGGCCAAGGGCATCACCTACGACACCGGCTTCGTCCTCCACGGCGCCAACTCCCGCGAGGACTTCGATGCCGAGGTGGTCGCGCGAGAGCTGCGCATCATCCGCGACGACCTCGCATGCACGGCCGTGCGGATCACCGGTGGCGACCCGGAGCGCCTGGAGCTGGCTTCGAGGTTCGCCGCCGATCTGGGGCTGGAGGTCTGGTTCTCGCCGTACCCGCTGGAGCTGACCTCCGAGGAGATGCGGGCCCTCTTCGCCGGCTGCGCCGAACGGGCCGAGCGGCTCCGGGAGCGGGGCGCCGAGGTGGTGCTCGTCACGGGCGCCGAGCTGAGCCTGATGAACCACGGATTCCTGTCCGGCGACACCGTCGAGGAGCGCCTCGAGCTCCTGACCCGGCCGCAGGGCCTGCCCGAGCGGGTCGCCGAGGCCAGCGCGCGCGTCAACGCCTTCCTGGCCCAAGCCGTGACCCTGGTGCGCGCACGCTTCGGCGGCAGGGTCACTTACGCCGCGATCCCCATCGAGCGTGTCGACTGGGCACCGTTCGACCTCGTCTCCGTGGACCTCTACCGGTCGGCCGAGGTCGCCGACGTCTTCACCGACGGTGTCCGCAGCCTCGTCGCGCAGGGCAAGCCGGTCGCGATCACCGAGTTCGGCGCCGCCACCTACCGCGGCGCGGGCGACCGCGGCGCCCGCGGCCTGGAGATCGTCGAGTTCGACCGCGACACCGGGGCGCCGCTGCGATTGAACGGGGAGCACGTCCGTGACGAGGCCGGCCAGGCTGCCTACGTGCGCGAGCTGCTGGAGGTCTTCGACGCCGCCGGCGTCGACAGCACCTTCGTCTTCGCGTTCGCGCTCTCCAGCTTCCCGCACCGCGCCGGCGGCGACCCCCGCGACGACCTGGACCTCGCGAGCTACGGCATCGTCAAGGTCCTCGAGAACCGCCACGGCGACACCTACCCCGACATGGCATGGGAGCCCAAAGCCGCCTTCACCACCCTCGCCGAGTACTACCGAGGGCACTGACCCGCTCAGCGGGTCCGGATGACCAGCTTGCCGATCTTCGGCGCGGCGAAGTCGGCGAATGCCTGCGGCGCCTCGTCCAGGTCGTAGGTGCCCTGCACGACCGGCCGCAGCGATCCGTCGGCGAGCCCGGCGAGGAGCTGATCGACGTCCGCCCGGGAGGTGGCGGCCCCCACGGCCCTGCCGGTGACGCCCTCGGGCGCCTTGGTCGTCCCGTCGTAGCTGAGCAGGGTCGCGAAGTGGCCGCCCGCATGCACCAGCCCAGCGACCTCGGCCTCATCGCCGGCAAGGTGGATCGCCGCGTCCACCCCGTCAGGGAGGAGCGCGCGGACCTGCTCGGTCAGATCGCCCAGTCGGTCGATGACGTGCGTCGCTCCGAGCTCGCGCAGCAGATCGGAACCCTTGCCCGGGCGTGCCGTCGCCAGCACCGTCGCGCCGCGCTGCGCTGCCAGCTGCACCGCCACGTGCCCGACGCCCCCCGTCCCGCCGGTGATCAACAGGGTGTCACCGGCGCCCGCCTCCACGGCGTTGAGCGCCGCCAGCGCGGAGCCGCCCGCGTGCATCACCGCAGCAGCATCGACGTCGTCGACGCCCTCCGGGATGCTGCCGACCGCACCACCCGCCGGCACCACCACCTGCTCGGCGATGGTTCCCTCCCCGAGCACGGGCTTGACGGCGACACCGGCGACCCGGTCCCCGACGGCGAATCCGTCGACACCCTCGCCGACCGCCTCCACGACGCCGGCGAAGTCCACGCCCAGCACGACCGGGAAGCGGTGCTCCATCATCTGCGCCATGTAGCCGGCCGCGACCGCCAGGTCGAAGCCGTTGACGGTCGCGACGTTCACCCCGACCACCACCTCGCCAGGCTGCGCCCGCGAGGCCGCCACGTCGCCGACGGTCACAGCCTTGCCCAGCTCCTCCACCACCACAGCCCGCACGGCAGTCCCTTTCGTCGAAACCCCACCCATCCCCCGCGCTGAGCGGCGATCCTACGCGGTGGCCCAACGGGCGCCAGCACGCAGCAGGCGGTATTCGTGAGGTGCGGCTCAGCTCGCCAGGCGACTTGGACCGATGGCCGTTGCGGCGGTGCGCGCGCGCCGCGACGTTCCAGGTACTCGGCGAGCCGGACCATCGTGGAGACCTGTTCCTCGGGATCCCCGACCCGGCGCCACTCCGCGACGGTCTGCTGGAAGGTGCGCCGCGCCGCATCCTGGTCGTTCTGGCCCGCGCGCAGCGCCGTGAGTGCGCCGAGCGCGACCCCGGTGAGGAACCAGTACTCGCCCTCCCGGCACACGGCGAGGCAGCGTTCGAGCGCTGTGGCGGCGACAGCGGGGTCGGACGCGAAGCTCAACATCCCGCGGGTGTAGTGGTGAGCGCGGTCGCGGCGCCGCCGTGCCCGACGACGTCGAGCAGCGCGGCCTGCCGCTCGAGCAGGACGCGGGCCGCCTCGTGCTCACCTGTGAAAACGCGCGCGCCAACGTCAGCGGGGAGAGCCACACCGTGGCGGCGTAGTGGTCGCCGGCGTCATCCGCGTGCGCCAACGCCTCCTGATAGCACCGCACCGCGTCAGCGAGCTGCCCCGAAAGCAGGTCCGCCATCCCCAGGACGTACAGCGGCTGGCGCCGGTCCCGCCGCACCGCCGCGGCCGCGAGTCCGCTGTCGCAGCGATCGCGGGCCGTCGCGTGGTCGCCGTCCAGCAGCGCACCCATCGCCGCGGCCGCCCAGGCCTCGGCCGCGAGGGCGCCCCTGGCCGCCCCGAAGCGCGGGTCGGCCAGCGCGTGCTGCGCCCACAAGAAGACCTCGGTGCGCAGGTGCAGGTGGCCGTAGCGCGCCATGGCCGCCGGCAGCCCCAACGCCACCTCGTGGTCCCCGATCGCCATGGCTGTGGCATGAGCGGCCCGCAGGTTGGCGAAGTCGCGCTCCACGCGCACGCGCCAGGCCCGGTCGCCCGCCCGGCGCAACGCCGCGTTGGCCTGGCGTGCGACGTCCAGGTAGTGCCGCGCGTGACGAGCCTGGTGCGAGCGCAGTCTCCCCTCCTGCACCAGCTGCTCGCGCCCGAACCCCCGGAGCGCGCCCAGCAGCCGGTACCGCGTCCCGCCAGCGACCCGCGGCCGCTCGGCGATCACCACCGACTTGTCGACCAGGGCGGCCAGGAGTGCGGCCACGTTGCCGGCCTCGACACCCGCACCGGTGCAGAGGGCTTCGGCGTCTGCGAGGCCGGCCTCGCCGGCGAAGACCGACAGCAGCTCGAACACCACCCGTTCCGGTCCGGTCAGCAGCTGAACGAGCGCTCCACGCTGGTTCGCAGCGCGCCGGCCGACGATGCCGGGTGCCCTCCGGCAGCTGTCGCAGCGGGTCGTCGAGGCGCACCGCGAGCTCAGCGGCGCTCATGGCCCGCAGGCGCGGCGCGGCGAGCTCGATGGCCAGCGGGATCCCGTCGAGCGCCCGGACGATCTGGGCGAGCGGCGCGGCGTCGCGAGGCAGCGCCACCGCGCCCGGTCGGGCTGCCTCGGCACGATCGGCCAGCAGCTCGACCGCAGCGCAGGCCGCAGCCTCGACCGGGTCGTCCGTCGCCGGGACTGCCAGCGGCCCGAGGTCGACGACGCGCTCACCATCGACCCGGAGACGCTCGCGACTGGTCGCCAGCACGACCACCCCCGGTGAGTCGCAGAAGAGGCCCTCGACGAGCTGCGCCACGGCGTCGACGAGGTGCTCGCAACCATCGAGCAGGACCAGCACCTCCCGTTCCGCGAGGGCACGCACGACCCCGGCGCGCGGTGTCAGCCCGGGTGGCGGCTGCAGATCGAGGGCCTGCGCGAGCGCCGCGGGCATGTGCTCGGCGTCCGGAATGTCCTCCAGCTCCACCAGCCACGCCCCGTCCGCGTAGCGCTCGTCCATCGAGCGAGCGACCTCGAGCGCGAGCCTGCTCTTGCCCACGCCACCGGGGCCGAGCAACGTCACGACGCGCGCCTTGGCCAGGGCGGCCTCGACCAGCCGCCGTTCCTCGGCGCGGCCGATGAACCGGTTGGCTGCCGGCGGCAGGTTGCCCCGCCGGGCACGCCGGGGCAGCAGGTCGGGGTTGTGGGCGAGGATGCGGCGTTGCAGCTGGGCCAGGCGGGGACGGGTCGATGCCGAGCTCCTCGCGCAGCTGCGCGCGGGCACTCCCGTACGCCGCCAGGGCATCCGCCTGACGGCCCGAGCGGTACAGGGCCAGCAGCAGCGCAGCCCAGAGCCGCTCCCGGAGGGGATGCCGGTCGACCAGGTCCTCGAGCGCGGCCACCAGCACCTCATGGCGCCCCGTCGCGAGCCCCGCCTCCGCCTGCTCCTCCAGCGCCACGAGCCGCAGCTCGTCCAGGCGGCGGCCTTCGGCAGCCGCGAAGGGCACGTCCTCGAGCCCCTGCAGCGCGTTGCCGTGCCAGAGCGCGGCTGCTCGCTCGAGCAGCTCCCACGCCTGTTCCTCCAGACCCTCGCGGCGCGCCGCGCACGCGTCGGCCAGCAGCCGGTCGAACAGTGCGCTGTCGAGGTGCTCCACCCGCAAGGCGTAGCCCGCCTCCGCGGTCACCACGGCGTCGCGCCCCAACCGGTCGCGCAGGTGCAGCACGTACTTCTGGAGCACCTTGCGAGCCGTCGCCGGCACCTGTCCACCCCACACCGCCTCGAGCAGGGCGTCCGTCGGGACGGCGTCGGGCGCCGCGGCAGCCAGCCGTGCCAGCAGGCGGCGCGGCTTGGCGCCGCCGATCGTGACCGGCGCGTTGTCGCGCCAAGCCCGCACGGGCCCAAGCAGCCCGATCGCAACACCCGGCACCGAGCGACATACGCGCGACCGCGGGGACGCCAGGCCCGCGTCACGGTCGTGTAAGCGCTCGACCCAGTCGCGGCGCGGGTTCCACGGGCCTTCTACCAGCACGGAACCGGGTCCGGCATCGCTTGCGTCGCAGGCCGGCGCTCGCCGGCCACACCGAACCAAGGAGAGCCCGTGAACCGCAAGACGCGCCTGATCCTGTTCGTGCTGACCGCGATGACCCTGTCCCTGCTACCTGTGGCCGGCCCGGCGGCCGCGGAGGACGAGCCGGCACACCCGGGGCTACCGACCTACGACGACGACCTGACCGCGATCGTCGAGGAGATCCCCGGCTTCGGCGGCATGTACTACGACGAGCGCGACACGTTGGTGGTGTCGCTCGCGAGCCTCGGGCACGGCCGACGTGCGCGAGCAACTCGTGCGCGCCCTCACCGGCGGTTCGGTGAGGGGATCTGGAGCCAGGGCGCGGGTCGCGACCCGAGGCCCTCGAAGAGCGGGAGCCATTCGGCATCCCCGACATCACCGTGAGGCAGGCCCGCTACACGATCCCCGAGCTGGCGCGCTGGCGGACCGCGGCCGACGCGGCCTTCGCGCTCAGGGGTGTGGTCACCACCGTCCTCGACGAGCGCGCCAACCGCGTGGCCATCGGGATCACGAGGGAGACGTCCGCCCGAGCGGTCCTGGCGTTCCTCCGCGAGCGTGGCGTTCCCGAGGGGGCGGTGGTCATCACGACCACCCAGGTGCCGGTCGCGCAGCAGGCGACAACCGTCGGGAGCCGGGCACGGCCGCTCGAGGGCGGCCGGGCCATCGGCGTGGGTGGCGTGGGTGGCTGCACGCTCGGGTTCACCGCGTTCAACCTCTACGGCGACGAGGGGTTCGTCACCAACTCCCACTGCTCGACGACCTTCGCGGGCTACGACACCACGAACTACACCCAGGGCGACACCACGGTCATCGGCGTCGAGGACGTCGACTTCTCGTTCCGCTCCTTCACCGGCTGCCCGTCTGGGTTCACGTGCCGCCGCGCGGACGCGAACTTCGTGTCGTACTCCGGGACCGACGCGTTCGAAGTGCGCCACATCGCACGCACGACGGGGTGGCTCGGGAGCCTCACGATCGACGCCGCCGACCCGCGCTTCCGCATCGTCGCCACCGGGACGATCGTGTCGGGCAGCTGGGCCGACAAGGTCGGTGCGACCACCGGCTGGACCTACGGGTTCCTGGACGACACCTGCATCAACATGCGCCACACGATGATGACGATGACGCAGCTCCTGCTGTGCCAGAACACCGTGTCGGGGTACGGCGACGTGGCCCAGCTGACCGCGGCGGGCGACAGCGGCAGCCCGTGGTTCTCGTGGCAGAACTTCCCCTACGGGTCGGACGTCACGCTCCTCGGCATCCACCACAGCGGCCTGCCCAACCAGGCCTACTTCAGCCCCTTCCAGGGCATCCAGTCCGATGTCGGCACGCTGTTCCCGCTGAGCCAGCCGCCCCCGTACGAGGAGCCTCCCGCCGAGGAGCCCCCGTGCGACGGCCCCAACTGCTGGATCCCCTGACCGGCCCGACGGGGCGCCCACTGGCTGGGCGCCCCGTTGCTCCTCAGGCAGCGAACGGTCGTCAGTCGGCAATCGCGGCGTCGAACGGGCGCTGATCGGCGATGGCCTCCGCGCCGTGCACCGCGGGCGACGCCCAGCCCGCCGCGCGGGCCGCAGCCCGCGCGGCGCCGACGACCGGCGGCACGCCCAGCCTGCGGGCCCGGCTCCCCGGCAGCTCCGTCGCGAGAGCCGCGACCAGGCGCGAATGCAACACGGGGTCACCGGGGTCCAGGACACGGCCGGCCAGCAGCACCTCGCAGGCTTCCAGGCCCAGCCGCCGTGCGACGACGCCGGCGGCTGCGGCCAGCGAGCCGGCCACCCTCTCCGCGATGGCGTTGGCGACGGCGTCACCGGAGGCGGCGACCTCCCACACGTCCGGCGGCAGCAGGTGGGTGCGCCCTCGGCGCCACACCTGTTCGCAGTACGCGTCCACCGTGGGGGCTCCGGAGCGCAGCAGTGCCCGCTCGGTCAGCGCGGTCCGCTCCCCCAGCCCCATGTGCTGCTGCGCGACCGCCTGAGCGGCCGCACGCACCACGTCACCACCCGAGCCCCAGTCGCCGAAGCCCGCCCCCACGCCGAGCGTGCGGGCGGTCCTGCCATCCCGCCCGCGCCCCACGGCGACCGCGCCGGTCCCCGACACGACCGCGACGCCCTCCCCCGCGCGCTCCCCCGTCTCGAGCACCAGGAACGCGTCGTTGACGACCACAGCCGGTCCGGGCAGGCCGATGGCGGCCACGATCCCGCGGTGCCGCGCGCCGTCGGCGGGCCAGTCCAGGCCCGCGATGCCCCACGCGCTCGCCGCGACCTGCGCCGGGGCGGTGCCAGAGCGCCGCAGGGCCTCGGCAAACGTGTCCTGCAGGCGCTCGGCGGCCCCCTCCCAGCCGATCGTCTCGTGGTTCGCGCCGGCACCGCGCACCCACCCGAGGACCGCACCGTCCGGCGCCACCACCAGCACATCGGTCTTGGTCCCGCCGGCGTCGACCCCCACCACCACGCGCCCGTCGCTCACCGTGGCCCCGTCACGCCGCGAAGGCCGGCAGCCACGGGCGGTTGGTCTGCAGCAGGTCGTCGAGCAGCCGCGGCGCCACGGTCGCGTCGGGGCACAGCGGGTGGCTGAGCAGTGCCAGGCGGGCGGCCCGAAGGTCGCCCCCCACGGCGGCGGCGATCGCGTAGCGCTCGTAGTCCTTGACCTGCGAGGCCAGGCCGCGCGCGGGCTCGGCCAGCGGCGCCGTCGGGCGCGGCATGGCGCCCTGCGCGGTCACCTCGCAGGTCGCCTCGACGACGGCGTCGTCCGGCAGCCCCGGCAGGGCGCCGCCATTGCGGACGTTGACGACGTGGAACCCGCCGCCGCCCCCGTGGAGGTCGGCGGCGAGGGCCGCTGCGGCCTCGGAGTAGGAGGCCCCGCCGCGGCCGGCCAGCAGCGACGACGCCCAGCGCGTGCCCGGGTCGGCGTAGCGCCGCAGCAGGTCGGACTCGATCGTGGCGACCTGCTCGGCACGGGTCGGGCTGCTGCGCTGTTGCGCCAGGATGCGGGCGGTCTCGTAGAAGTACTGCAGGTACGGGTTGAGGATGGTCCCGAGGTCGTCGAGCAGCTGCCCGGCGAAGGGCACGTCAGGCCCAGCGCGCCAGGCCGCCAGCGCCTCCGCGAAGCGTGAGCGACCGTCGACGGCGACGTCGCGCACCCAGGCGAGGTGGTTGAGGCCCACATAGTCGAGATCGACGGCCGCAGGGGGGACACCGAGGGCAGCCCCCAGGCGGGCTCGCAGCGTCCATGGGAAGTTGCAGAGCCCCACGACCCGCGGTGGACCGCCGATCCCATGAGCGAGCAACGCCTCGGTCACCATCCCTGCGGGGTTCGTGAAGTTGACGAGCCACGCGTCCGGGCGCGCGTGGGCGGCCACCTCCGCCTGCACCGCGAGCGCAGGCGGGATCGTCCGCAACCCCTTCGCGAGCCCCCCTACCCCCGTCGTCTCCTGCCCCACGATCCCCCAGCGCCGCCCGAGGAGCTCGTCCCCGTGGCGCGCCGCCTGCCCACCCACGCGGAACTGCGAGAACACGATCGCGGCGCCCGTGACCCCGGCGCGCAGGTCGGTGGTGGGCTCGACGGCGATCTCCGCCCCGGCCGCCGCGCACATGCGGGAGACGAACCCCGCGAGCACCGCCAGCCGTTGCTCGTCGGGGTCGACGAGGGCGAGGACGCGCACGGGCAGGTCCGCGCGGCGGCGCAGCAGCCCGTCGGCGAGCTCCGGCGTGTACGTCGAGCCCGCCCCGATCACCGCGACCTTCACGGGTCCAGGACCAGGTAGGGAGCAAGCCGGACGGGCCGGTCGGCGTCGACCCCATTGGCGTCCGCCAGCGCGAGCGCGAGCAGGTGCAGGGCGTGGAGCTGGCCGGGCAGCGCCGGGACCGGCGCGTCGCCCGCCGTGAAGGCGTCCACGCCGACCACCACGAGCGTCCCGACGAGGTCTCGGAGCCGCTGCACCGCGGCGGCCTCGCGGCGCGCCGCCACGCCCTCCGGCGCCGGCAGTACGACGACCGTATCGGCCGTCGTGAGCCCCTCGATCATCCCGTGCGGCACCTCGAGCACTCGCTCGGCGAGCGCGTGCGCGCGCGCCATCTCGGTCGCCTTCAGCACGCCCTCCCGTGCGAGCCACCAGCGCTCCGCCCCGCCCAGCAGCACGAGCCGCCCGGCCGTGCCGCCACCGTCGAGTCCCACCCAGCGCTGCGCCAGGCGGGCGGCCTCGGCGGCCCAAGCGTCGTGTCGCTGCGCGACGACGTCGAGCGAGCGCTGCAGGGCGGCCGCCCCGCCCTGACGGCCGGCAGCCCGCTCGGCCAGCAGGAGCGCGAAGGCGAGCACCGCGGCGACCGAGCGCGTCTGCGCGACGGCCTGCTCCGCGGCCTCGGTCAAGGCGACCACCGCGTCCGCCGCGGCGGCCAACGGCGAGCGCACATCGCAGACGACCGCGACCACCTCAGAGGCGCCGCCCGCACGCGCGGCCGCGACGGCTTCCACCGTCTCCGTCGTCCGCCCGCTGCGGGAGATCGCCACGACGGGGTGCCCCGCCAGCCCGGCCGCCTCGGCCGGGCCCACCTCTGATGCGACCACCGCCGTCGCCGCGACCCCGGCGCCGCTCCGCAGCACGGACGCGGCCAGCCCACCGAGGAGGTGTGACGAGCCGCACCCGACGAATCCCACCGCCGCCCGCACGCGCGGCGCCAGCTCGGCCGCCGCGGCGTCGAGCTCCTCCAGCATCCCTGCCACCACCTCGGGCGCGCTGCGCAGCTCAGCGGCGGTGGTCGCCCCCGGCGTCACGCCCCGCTCCGCTGCCGCTCCTCGTCCAGGCCGCGCCGCAGGTACTCGCGAAGGCTCCCCGACCTGCACCGAGACGAGATGAGCCGTGGTCGAGGTCATCGCGAGATTCCCCACGCACTTGCCAACGGGAGCGGCGCCGTCATCGTAGCAACCGCTCGAAGCCGCTGAGCCGCGGGTCAGGGTCGGGTCGCCGCGTCCCCAAGGGCGAGTTGGTCTGCCGCCAGGGCCGGACCGCTGATGCCGCCGCCGCCTACCGTCGCGCGCTCGCGGCGATCTGCAGCGACACCGAGCAGCGCCTCGTCGAACGCCGGCTCGCCGCTCTCTGACGCGAGTGGGGCGGCGCCGCGGGGCAGGATGCGGGCGAGCCACGCGGGCAGCCACCAGTTGGCCCGTCCCATCAGAGCCATCGCGGCGGGCACCAGCACCATGCGCACGATCGTCGCGTCGAGCACGATCGCCGTGGCCAGCCCCAGCCCGAGCATCTTGACGAACGGCGACGGGTTGAACACGAAGCTCAGGAAGACCACGACCATGATGAGCGCGGCTGACGTGATGACCCGGCCGGTGGCGGCCAGGCCGCGGGCGACCGACTCGGCGTTGTCGCCGGTGCGGGCGTGCTCCTCGCGGATGCGCGAGAGCAGGAAGACCTCGTAGTCCATCGAGAGCCCGAAGAGCACCGCGAAGAAGATCGCCGGGATCGGTGAGGCGATCAGGTACGTGCGGTCGAGGCCGAACAGGTCGGCGAGCCAGCCCCACTGGAACACCGCGACCACGACGCCGTAGGCGGCGCCGATCGACAACAGGTTCATCACCGCGGCCTTCAACGGGACCACGACGGAGCGGAACACGACCATCAGAAGCAGGAACGACGCAGCCAGGATCGCGGCGATGAACACCGGCAGCGTGTCGCGCAGCAGCGCGGTGAGGTCGTCGGTCATCGCGGTCAGTCCTGCCACCGCGACGCCGTCGGGGGCCAGGGCACGGAGGCGTGCGAGGGTCGCCGACGTGGCCGGGTCCGAAGGCCCCGTGGTGGGCAGCGTCGGCAAGACGATCGTGTCGCCGTCAGGCGAGGACTGGGGTGGGCCAACTGCCACGATGCCCGGGTCGGCGGCGATGCTGTCCGCGAGCGTGCTGACAGCGTCGGCGTCGAGGCCGTCAACGCGCAGGTCGGCGACGACCAGCAGGGGAGCGTTGAAGCCAGGCCCGAAGCCCTCCGCGAGCAGGTCGTAGGCGCGACGGTGCGTGGTCGTGGTGGGGTCGTCGCCCGCGTCGGGGAAGCCGGTCTCCAGCTGCAGCGCGGGGATGGCGAGCACCACCAGCAGCGCTGACGCCCCGAGCAGGTAGGGCCACGGCCGGCCTGCGACGCGGTGGGCGAAGCGCCACCACACTGACGCCTCTGGACGCGCGGCGGGCCGGTGGCGGCGCAGGAGCCGGCCGGCGTCGATGCGGTCGCCCAGCAGTGAGAGCAACGCCGGCAGCAGGGTGAGGGCAGACGCCACCGCGACGAGCACGACCAGCGAGGTCGCGACCCCGATCGACGCGAGCAGGCCGAGCCCGGTCAGCACGAGCGCGGCCATCGCCACGATCACCGTGCCGCCGGCGATGACCGCTGCGGACCCCGAGGAGCCGAGCGCCTGTGAGAGGGCCGCCGCGTTGTCCATGCCCGCCGCGCGGTGCTCGCGGTAGCGCGCAACGATCAACAGCGCGTAGTCGATGCCGACGCCGAGCCCGATCATCGCGGCGATCGTCGGTGCGGCGGTCGAGACGTCCATGCCGTTCGCCAGCAGCGCGATCGCGCTCAGCCCGGTCGCAACCGCGACGAGGGCCAGCACTATCGGCACGAGCGCGGCCACGACCGTCCCGAAGGCGACGATCAGGACGACGAGTGCGGCCACCACGCCGATCGCTTCGGCGCCCGCGGTCGGAGTCTCGGCGTTGATGAACACGGCGTCGCCGCCGAGCTCCGCGGAGAAGTCGTCCGTGCGGGCCGGCGCGAGCGCGCCGGTCAACGCCACGACCGGCGCCGCGCCCAGGTCGAGGGCGGGCACGTCGAACGTGATCGTGGCGAAGCCGATGCGGCCGTCCGCGGACACGGTTTCGGCCGCGAACGGGTCGGTCACCTCGGCGACGTGCTCGACCGCGCGCATGCGCGTCAGCGCCTGCCCGATCGCCAACTGGTGCTCATCGAGGGCGCCGCCGGCCGGCGCGGCGAACACCGCCATGGCCGTGCCGCCGGCGGCCTCGGGGAAGCGCTCCTCGAGCAGCTGCAGCGCCTCCGCGCTCTGGCTACCGGGGGCGACGAAGTCGTCGACCAGGGCGCCGCCGGCGGTGCCGGCAGTGACGACGACTGCGACCAGGATCAGCAGCCAGGCACCGATGGTGAGCAGCGGCCTGCGGGCGCTCGCGTCGCCGATGCGGCGGATGAGCTTGGTCATGATGGTGTGCTCCTCGTGGGCGTGGGTCCCGCGCCGCTCCGGTCGGGGCGCGCTGGCTTGGCCTACGCTGCGCCGCAGCCGACCCCCCGTCGCCCGCTCCGCGTTGGTTTCGCGTCCCCCCCGCGCGACGGATCCCAGCTCCTCGTTCTCCTCCGCGCGGCGGAGGCACGCTCCCTCCCCGGGCCCATGACCCCGGGAGGACGCGGGCCTACCGTGTCGGCATGGAACACGAGGACGGCGCACGGGCGAGGTCCCGCGGCCCGTTCACCCGCTGGCCGCGGGCCGCAGACGCGGTGTTGGCCGCTGTGGTGCTCCTCCTCACGGTCTACGTCGTCGACGGGCCCGGGGACACCATGCTGTTGCGCCCACTGGGCGACGTGCCGTTGATCTCCCTGGCCGCCTTCGTCGTCGCGGGTGTGGCGCTCGCCTGGCGACGGCGCCAGCCGTTGGTCGTGCTGGCCGTCGTGCTGGGGGCCTGGGCGCTGACGTTAGGCGGCAACCAGCCGGTCGACGTGGGTGGGGTGGCGCTGGTCGCGCTCTACAGCGTCGGGCGGTATGGCCCGGATGGCCGCTGGCGTCACCTCGGCGTCGATGCGGCGGTGGCGCTCTGCGTCGTGGACGGCTTCACCGGCCCGGGAACCTGGGGCGAGACGGGGCTCGCGGCCGCGGCGATGTTCATCGCGTGGTACCTCGGCCGCCGGCTACGGCTCCGCGCCCAGCGAGCGTCCCAGCGTGCACGCGAGCAGGCCGCCGAGGCGCGGCGGATCGTCACCGAGGAGCGCACCCGAATCGCCCGCGAGCTGCACGACGTGGTCGCACACCGCGTCAGTCTCATGACGGTGCAGGCCGGCGCCGCCAAGGCGGTCGCTGCCCGCGACCCCGAGGCCGCGCGTCAGGCGATGGGTGCGGTTGAGGAGGCGGGCAGGCAGGCGCTGGAGGAGCTGCGCCATCTGCTGGGGGTGCTGCGCCCCGAGGTGGAGCCCGACGGGTTGGGGCCGCAGCCGGGGATCACGGATCTCCCCCGTCTCGCGGCGGAGGTGCGAGAGGCGGGGCTGGACCTGACCGTCACGATGGACGGCATCCGCGGGCCCCTCCCGGCCAGGGTCGAGCTCTCGGCGTACCGCATCGTTCAGGAGGCGCTGACCAACGTGATCAAGCATGGCGGGCCCGGTGCGCGCACCGAGGTGCGGCTGCACGGCGACGCCGGCGGCATCACCGTCGAGGTGCTGGACGACGGCGGCGGGCCAGCGGCGCCTGGTGGTGACGAGCACGCAGGCGGGCACGGCATTGTCGGCATGCGCGAGCGGGCGCGGCTGCTGGGCGGGACCCTGGACGCAGGGCCTTGTGAGGGCGGTGGGTTCCGGGTGGTCGCTCGCCTGCCGGTGGCAGGAGAGGCCGCGTGACGATCCGGGTCTTGGTGGTCGACGACCAGGCCCTGGTCCGCGGCGGCTTCGCGATGGTGCTGGGGATCCACGATGACCTCGAGGTCGTGGCCGAGGCCGGCACCGGCCTGGAGGCGATCGAGGCCGCCCGGCGCCACCGCCCCGACGTGATCCTCATGGACATCCGCATGCCAGATCTGGACGGCCTGGAGGCGACCTCGCGCATCCTGGCCGAGGCCGACTGGGACGTGCGCGTGCTCATCCTCACCACGTTCGACCCCGACGAGTACGTCTATCGGGCCCTCCGCGCGGGCGCAAGCGGGTTCGTGTTGAAAGACATCCCGCCCGAACAGCTCGCGACCGCCGTTCGCACGGTGGCCGACGGTGGCGCCCTCCTGGCCCCCTCCATCACCCGCCGGCTCATCGGCCGGTTCGCGGCCCATCTCACTGCCGACGCCGCCCTCGCACGCAGCCTGGAGCGGCTCACGGAGCGCGAACGGGAGTTGACCATCGCCGTCGCCCGCGGCTCCACCAACGCAGAGATCGCGGGGCAGCTCTTCATCGGCCCGGCGACCGTGAAGTCCCACGTCTCCAACATCCTGACCAAGCTCGGACTCCGCGACCGCGCTCAGATCGTGGTCTTCGCATACGAGAGCGGCCTGGTCGAAGCCGGCGACCGCCCGATCGGCCACTGAGCCGTGGAGCTGAGGGGAATCGAACCCCTGGCCTCCTCGATGCGACCGAGGCGCTCTACCAATTGAGCTACAGCCCCGAGTGGGCGGCCGGCACGTGGCCGGCGCGGCGGGCGATGGTAGCAGCCGGGGGTCAGCGGCGACGCGCGAGGTTGGCCGTGGGGCGCGGCGCGGGGACGGGGCGGGGGGTGAGGAGGAGCACCGCGACGTCGTCGTCGAACGTGCCGCCTCCGGCGTCGCGGACGGTGTCGATGAGGCGGTCGAGACGGCCGTCCCCGAGGAGCCCGCGCGGGCCGGCCACGGCCTCGGTCCGGGCGACCAGCCCCGCCACGCCGAGGCGGTCCGAGGAGCCCGGCGCCACGCGGCAGTCGGTGAGCCCGTCGCTGTAGACCATCAGGGCCCAGGGGTCGCGGAGCGGGAGGGGCGTGACCGGCCACGTGGCCTGGGCGACCACGCCCAGCGGAGGGCCGGTATCGAGATCGACCTCGTGGGCCCTGTCGCCCAGCAGGATCGGCGGCGGGTGGCCGGCGGAGACCAGGCGCACGCCGCGGCCGTCGGGCGCGATCACGCCGGCACCGCACGTGACGAACATCTCCTCGTCGGGGCGGCTCTCCAGCAGCAGCCGCTCCAGGTTCACCATCCAGGAGACCGGGTCCTGGGAGACCAGTGCCAAGGCTCGCCAGGAGGCGCGCAGCGCGGCGCCGATCGCGGCGGCCTCCGGGCCGTGCCCCTTGACGTCGCCGACGATGAACGCAACCTCGTCGCGCGGGGTGTCCACGATGTCGATGAAGTCGCCACCCAGCAGCAGCATGTCCTCACCCGGGTGGTAGCGGGTGACGACCTGCACGCCCCCGCTCGTGGGGGCGTGCAGCGTCAGCAGCCCGCGCTGGAAGGTCTCCGACAGCAAGCTCTGCGCCTGGCTGCGCAGCAGCTCCTCTTCGCTGGTCTGGCGGCGGCGGGCCGCCCAGACGGCCACGGCGCCGCCCAGCCCGGTCAGCCCGATGCGCGCGGCGTGCGCCGCCGTGAGGAACGAGGGTTCCCCGAAGTCGGTGACGGCCACGAACGCCGTGGCAACCACCCCGACGATCGCGGTGTGACGGGGGCTCAGCGCGCTGGAGGCGAGGAGCGGCACCATCACTACCGCGGTCGGCGGCAGCGTTTCGCGCCCGGTGAGGTGGTCGGCGAGCGCGTAGAGCGCGATCAGCCCCAGGCTGCCGAGGAGCCATCCACGACCCTCGGCCACCCGCACTCCTCCGTGCTCCCCGCCGCGCTGCTGCGCAGGCCCGCGTGAGAGATTAGCCGCCGCCCGGCTGGAACAACGTCCGCCGGTGGTCCTCCAGGGCGCCACGCAGCCGGTCCTGCAGCAGCGCCGTGGTGACGTCGCCGCGGGTGCGCTCGATGATGGAGCGGGCGACGTCGGTGTTGCGACGCAGGCCCGCGGTGATGCCGTCGGGGTAGTCGACGGTCACGAGCAGCGCGTAGATCTCGTCCATCGTCTCCAGCACGGCCTCGCAGCGGTCGGTGAGGCCGGCGCGCAGCTGGTCGAGGGCGTGGCGGCGCAGCTCGCCCACGGTCTCGGCCAGGCCGTTGAGCCAAGCCGCATCGTCGACGCCGACCGCGTCCGGGCCGGGGAGGGGCTCGCCGCCCAGCACCGCGACGGTGGAACGCGCCTCGGCGTACTCCTTCTCGGCGTCGTGGATGAAGCCGGCCCAGCGCACGGCGGGCTCGGCGGCACAGGCCTGCACGGCCTCGTCGAGCGCGGCCCGCGAGGCTCCGACCAGCTGGTGCGCCGCGGCGAGATCACCGCGGTGCGCGGCGCGGATCGCGTTGGCCGCGTCGCGCACCACCACGCGGGCGAGCCGGAGGGCGCCCTCGCGGGCGGCGTGCTTGGCCTCCAGCCGCTCGAGGGCGCCGGAACCCAGAGCGGTCACGTCCACGCGCGTCGTGACCGCGCGCTAGCCGGCGCGACGCCGGGCCAGGCTCCACTCCCCGTCAAGCCGCGGGGCCCCGATGACGGGTCCACCGGCCAGCCGCAGGACCTTGCGGCGGCGCTGCTCCTCGCGGTGCTGGACCTCGCGCAGGGCCAGGAGGTAGCCGAGGTAGCCCAGCGCCGCGACCAGCGAGACCGGCCAGAACCCCAGCGCGCCCGCCGTGAAGACCACGAAGACCGTGCCCAGGCCCAGGTTCTGCACGGCCTGGCGCCGCCGCTGGCGCACCAGCCCGCGGCGGCTGGAGCCGGCCAGGCTCTCGGGGTCGTCAAGGACCAGGACGCGACGTCCAGCCTGATGGGAGTGAGGGGCGATGAGGGCCATAGAGCGGGAGAAGGCGGTGACCGTGTGCTCGACAGAGTGGTGGCGGCGCAGGATACCGGGCAGGAGGCCCATAGCCCACACGACGGCGAGCACGACGAGCACCGCATAGCCCATCGCGTTCGGACGGTAACCGGACGTTCCGCCAAATCCCCGGAACCTCAGCAGGTGACAGCAGTTGACTCACGTCACAACCGTGGGTGATCGCCGCCGCCGATCTGGTCCAGCGCGTGGGGCAGGACGGGCAGGATCGCGCGCAGGTTCTCCGCCGCGCCCTTCGGCGAGCCGGGCAGGTTCACGATCAGGGTCGTGCCGCGGATGCCGGCGGTGGCGCGGGAGAGCATTGCCATCGGGGTGATCGCGCAGGGACGCGGCGCGCATGCCCTCGCCCAGGCCGGGCACTTCGCGGTCGATCACGTCGCGGGTGGCTTCGGGGGTCAGGTCTTTCGGGGTGCAGCCTGTGCCGCCGTTGGTGACGACGAGGTCGGCGGACGCGCAGGCCGCGATCAGCGCCTCGGCGACCTCGCGGCGGCCGTCGGCGATGACCGTGATCCCGAGGACCTCGAAGCCCGCCTCGCGCAGAACGTCGGCGACCGCGGGGCCGGCGTCGTCGGCGTAGACGCCCGCGGCGGCGCGCGTGGAGACGGTGAGGACCGCGGCCCTCATGATCCGCGTCGCCAGTCACCGCGTGAGCCCCCGGTCTTGGACTCCAGCTGCACCTGCTCGATCACGGCGCCGCGCTCGACGGCCTTGATCATGTCGTAGAGCGCGAGCGCGGCTGTCGACGCGGCCACCAGCGCCTCCATCTCCACACCGGTGCGGTCCGCGGTCGCGGGCCGTGGCGGTCACGGTCGCCAGCCCGGCCTCGGCGTCGACGACCACGTCGACCTCGACCGAGGCCAGCGCGATCGGGTGGCAGAGGGGGATGAGATCCGGCGTGCGCTTGGCGGCCATGATCCCGGCGATACGCGCGACGGCGAGCGCGTCGCCTTTGGGCAGGTCGCCCGTCGGCCAGGCAGACGCGCGGTCTCGGGGGTCATGCGCAGGCGGGCCGTGGCGACCGCTTCGCGCGCTGTGACGGGCTTGCCGGCGACGTCGACCATGCGGGCGCGGCCGTGCTCGTCGAGGTGGGTCAGGTCTCCCTCGGCCATCGGGATCGGCTACGAGGCGTCGACGAGCAGGTGGACGACCACCTCGGCGCCCGCGGCGAGGCTCTCGCGGTCGGCGGGGACCTCGGCCAGCCCGTCGGCGGCCACCACCGAATGCAGCAGGCCGCTGCCCTGTGGGCCGGTGGTCGGCGCCATGCCAGCGGTCGCCTCCCGGCGCAGGCGCACCCGAGGAAGCGACACTTGTGCGGCGGGGCTGGCGACGTCCTCGTCGAGGACCGCCGACGACGCGCGGGCGGTTGAGGTCCCTGCGTCCCTGCAGGCGCCGCAGCGGCAGGTCGCACGAAGCATCTCGAAGCTGACGAACGCGCTGACCGGGTTGCCAGGCAGGCCGAAGACACGGCACGGCGCTGCCGCCCGGCTGGTTGAGGAACCCGAAGGCCTGCGGCATGCCCGGCTGCACGCCGACCTTGGCGAACGCCACGTCGCCGATCTGCGGCGAGCACCTGCTTGGACAGGTCGTAGCGCCCAGCGCGACACCCCGCCGCTGGTCACGCAGCACGTCGGCCTGCGTCGAGCGCGCCCTCGAACGCGCGCTGCAGGGCTGCGGCGGTCGTCGCGCGACCACGGCGTGGCGGAAGGCGACGGCGCCGGCCTCGCGGGCCTGGCCGACAGCATGAAGGAGTTCGAGTCGTGGATCTGGCCGTGGACGCAGGGGCTTGCCGGGCTCGACCAGCTCGTCGCCCGTCGAGAGCACGGCGACGCGGGGACGCGGGTGCACCGACACCCGGGCGCGGCCGACCGCGGCGCAGCATGCCCGAGTCCGCCGGGCCAAGCCGAGTGCCGGACTCCAACACGTCGGTGCCGGCGCGCACGTCCTCGCCGGCGGGGCGGACGTTGGTCGCCAGCGCGTCGACGGCGGCGTAGACCTCGATCGTGCCGGCGCCCTCGCCGACCAGCTCGACGGGGATCACGGCGTCGGCGCCCTCCGGGAGGGGCGCGCCGGTCATGATCCGCACGGCCTGACCGGCGCCGCGGCGATGGCAGGTCGGCGGCGCCGGCGGCGATCTCGCCCGCGACGGAGAGGCGGTGCGCCGGGCACGGCGTCGCCGGCGCGCACCGCGAACCCGTCCATCGCCGGAGTTGGCGAACGCCGGCAGGTCGGTGGGGGCGACGATGTCCTCGGCCAGCACGCAGCCGTGCGCCTCCAGCAGCCCAAGCTCGATGCGGCTCCAGCGGCGCCGATGCGGCTGAGCACGTCGCGGCGGTACTCCTCCAGCGGGACCAGCTCGGCCGTCCGTGGTCGGTGGGCCGTCACGGGCTCAGGCGAGGCCTTGACGAACTTCTTGCAGGAACTCCACGAACTCGGGGCCGAGGTCCTCGCGCTGCGGCGGCGAGCTCGACCGTGGCGCGCAGGTAGTCCAGCTTGCTGCCCACGTCGTAGCGGACCCCGGTGAACTTGATCGCGCGGATCGGCTCCTCGCGGGCCTGGGCGCGCATCGCGTCGGTGAGCTGGATCTCGCCGCCGCGGCCGGGGCGGGTCGCGGCGATGTGATCGAAGATGTCGGGCGTCAGCACGTAGCGCCCGATGATGCAGAGGTTGGACGGCGCGTGCGCGCGGCCCGGCTTCTCGACCATGTCGCGGACCCGGTAGACGTCGGGGTCGTCGGGGTCGGGCTCGGCGTCGATCACGCCGTACTTGTCCAGCTCCTCGGGGCCGAACTCCATCACGGCCACGACGCTGCGACCCGTCGCTCCGCGCAGGTCGACCATGCGCGTGCAGCAGGCGCTCCTGCTCGCCGATGAGGTCGTCGCCGAGCAGCACCGCGAACGGCTCGTCGCCGACGTGGTGACCGCGCGACAGCCGACCGCGTGGCCCAGGCCGAGCGGCTGGCCCTGGCGGATGTAGTGCATCGTGCGCGAGCTGGCTCACGGCCCGCGTCTGCGCCAGGAGGTCCTCCTTGCCCGATGGCCGCGAGCTGGCGCTCCAGCTCGACGGCCTCGTCGAAGTGGTCCTCGAGCGCGCGCTTGCCGCGCCCGGTGACCAGCAGGATGTCGTCGAGCCCCGCCATCACCGCCTCCTCGACGACGTACTGGATCGCCGGCTTGTCGACGATCGGCAGCATCTCCTTGGGCTGCGCCTTCGTCGCCGGCAGGAACCGCGTCCCCAGCCCCGCGGCCGGGATGACTGCTTTGCGTGCCCGCACCGTGGTCTGTCCTCCTTCGACGGCCCGGCGCCTCATGCTACGGGGGTACCCGTGCAGGAGGACGACACGTTGGACGCCTTGGGCGAGCGCAAGGCTGCGCTGCGCTCCGCCGTGCTGGCACGGCGGGCGGCGGTACCGGCGGCGGAACGGGCGGCGGCCAGCACCGCGATCCGCGAGGCGCTGGAGGCGCTGCCCGAGCTGGTGGGGTGCCGGGCGGTCCTCGGCTATGCGAGCTTCGGGTCGGAGGTCGAGCTGGACCCCTGGCTCGCAGCGCGCATCGGCGACGGGTGGGGGGTGCTGCTGCCCTTCGTCGCGGGCGAGGAGCTGGGCATCGCGCGGGTCTTCGACCTCGAGTCCGACCTCGTGCCGGGGTGGCGGGGCGTGCGCGAGCCGCGGGCGTCGGGGCGACGGCCGGCGCGGCCCGACCGGGTGGACGCGGTGGTCACTCCGGGGGTGGCGTTCGACCGCGCCTGCGGGCGCCTGGGCTACGGGGGTGGGTTCTTCGACCGGCTGCTGGCGCGCCTGCGGCCGGGGACGCCGGTGATCGGTGTGGCGTTCGAGGTCCAGGTGGTCGAGGAGGTGCCGCGCGGGCCCCACGACCTGGGAGTCGATGCGGTCGTGACCGAGGCCGCCGTGTACCGTTGCCCGAAGGTTCCCTGACCGCAGGTTCTGGCTCGCATGCCCACGTATGAGTATCAGTGCCGCGACTGCGGCGTCGACTTCGAGGTCAAGCAGTCGTTCGCCGACCCGCCGCTGGAGGTGTGCGAACACTGCGGTGGCCGCCTGCGCAAGCTCTTCCGGCCGCCGGCGATCCGCTTCGTCGGGTCGGGTTACTACGTCAACGACAGCCGCTCCAAGAAGCCGGGTGGCTCCGACGGCAGCGCAGCGCCCAAGGAGTCCAAGGACTCGAAGGACTCCAAGGACTCGAAGGAGTCCAAGGGCGCTGACGCCAAGGCGAAGGCGCCGGCCGGAGACGTCCAAGAGCACCTCGACCTCCACGGATTCGTGACCGAGGGGCGGATCCAGGTAGGGATCTTCGGCGGGTCGGGCTTCTACTCGCTGCTGCGAGGCGCGCGAGAGTCGAGGTCGACACGCCGTTCGGTCACCCCTCGGCGCCGGTGGTCATCGGCGAGATCGGCGGCCGCACCGTCGGGTTCCTGCCGCGCCACGGCGTGAAGCACGAGCTTCCGCCGCACGCGCATCAACTACCGCGCCAACCTCTGGGCGATGAAGAGCCTCGGCGCGACCGACCTGATCCTGCCGTGCGCCGCGGGCAGCCTGCAGAACCACGTCGCGCCGGGCCACTTCGTCATCTGCGACCAGGTCGTCGACCGCACGCGCGGCCGCAAGGACACCTTCTACGACGGGCCCGAGACGACGCACGTCTCCTTCGCCGAGCCCTACGACGCCGAGATGCGCAGCGTCGCGATCGACGCCGCGCACGAGCTCGGGCATCACGGTGCACGAGCGCGGCACGCTGGTCGTGATCCAGGGTCCGCGCTTCTCGACCAAGGCCGAGTCGAAGTGGTTCTCCGCCCATGGGCTGGGAGGTCATCAACATGACCCAGTACCCCGAGGTGCATCCTCGCCCGCGAGCTGGAGATGGCCGCGCTCAACATCTCGCTGATCACCGACTACGACGCCGGCCTCGAGGACGACCCCTACGTCGAGCCGAGGTCTCCAGCCTCGGCGTGATGGAGGTCTTCCGGGCCAACCTCGACCACCTGCGCGACCTTGCTCTGGGCGATCGTGCCCGCCCTGCCGCTCTCCCCGGACCGCCCCGCACTGCACGCCCTGGAGGGCGCCCGCCTTCACTCATGACGCGTCGCCCTGCCGGCACGCGGCGGCGGCCGGGCGGTTCGCAGGTTTCCACAGGTTGGGTGCGGTCCAGGCGCGCGGCGCGGACGATCCGGGCACGGTGCTCGGTATGAACGCGGTGCGCGGTCGTGGTCGGAAGGTCGGAGGGCTCGCCGGGCCGCCGTTCGTGCTGCCGCGGGCGCTGGACGCGGTGGCGGAGGGGTGGGCGCGACTGGGGGCGCGGGTGCGGTTTCTCGTCGTGCTCGGCTTGGTCGTCGCGTTGGGCGCTGGGTACGGGGCACGGGTGGCGGCCGTGGATGCGCGGTGGGGCGGGGCGCCGGTGGAGGTGCTGCGGGCGGAGCGCGCGCTGGCGGTCGGCGAGGCGCCGGACGACCTCGAGCGCATCGTGCTGCCGCCGGCGGCCGTGCCTGAGGGCGCGGTGAGCGACGTGCCGGCGGATGTGGTGCTGGCGCTGGCGTTGCCGGCGGGGGCGTTGCTCCTGGGCGCCCATCTGGACGCGCGGGGGCCGGCGGCCGCCCTGCCCGCGGGTGAGCGTGTGCTGCCGCTGCCGGTGGAGGCCGGGTGGGGCGTGGAGGCCGGCGCGTTCGTCGACGTGTGGGTGCTGGGCGCGGGGGAGGGAGCGGCGCGGCTGGTGGCACGGTCACGACCGGTGCTGCGCGTCGACGCCGACGAAGGGCAGGACGGGGTGGCGCTGGTGGCGCTGCAGGCAGACCAGGTCGCGGCCGCCACGTCGGGCCTCGCGGTCGGGCGGGTGGTGCTGGCGCACGCGCCGCCCCCGTAGCATCGGCCGGCGTTGCTCTCGTTGCTGCAGGCGATCGTGCTGGGGCTGGTGCAGGGCCTGACGGAGTTCATCCCGGTCTCGTCCTCCGCCCACCTCGTGCTGGTGCCGTACCTGTTGTCCTGGCCGCAGCCGACCCTGGCGTTCGACATCGCGCTGCACGCGGGGACGCTGGTGGCGGCGCTGGTCTACTTCGCGCGCGACCTGTGGGCGGTTGCGCGCGGCCTGCTGGGGCTGGACCGCTCCGAGTCGGGGCGCTTCTACCGCCGCCTGGCGCTCTGGCTGGTGGTCGCGACGATCCCGGTCGTGATCATCGGTCTGGCCCTGCGCAGCCAGGTCGAGGAGGCCTTCCTCTCCCCCGTCCGCACTGCCCTCGAGCTGGTCGCCACCGCGCTCCTGCTCTTCGGCACCGACGCCTTCCGCTCCCGCCGTGTCCGCCGCGCCCCCGCCGTCGGCGCGGAACCCGAGATCGCGGAGCGCGAGGACCGCGGGGGCGCGGTGTGGCAAGGGGACTGGCGCGGCGATGCGGCCGCGGTCCTCCCCGCGACCGCTGCCGACGGCCCGGGGGCCGCCGAGCTGGGCACCGACCCCGAAGACCCGCTGGGCCGCGACCTGCGGTCGATGGGGTGGCGCCAGGCGATCTCGATCGGCCTGCTGCAGGCAGTCTCGCTCCTGCCGGGCGTGTCCCGTTCCGGCTCGACGATCGCCGGCGGCGTGTGGGGCGGCCTCACCCGCCAGGCGGCGACGCGCTTCTCGTTCCTGCTGTCGATCCCCGCACTGGTCGGCGCGATCGTGGTCTCGATCCCCGACCTGTCAGAGACCGGCGCCGACCCCCTCCCCCTCGCCGCGGGCGTGCTCACCGCCGCCATCTCCGGCTACCTCGCGATCCGCGTCTTCCTCCGCATCGTCGCCACCCAACGCCTCGCCCCCTTCGCCTGGTACTGCCTCGCCGCCGCCGCCGTCGGCCTCCTCGGCTACCAGATCCTCGGCCCGATCTCCCCTTGACCCGGGGCCCCACCAGCCGGCCTGTGCCGCAGTGGACCCGCCCCGACGCGACCCCGCGCAAACCCTCGGCCGCCAGGGCGACCACCACTGACCGGGGTCCGTCCGGCGGACGCGGCCCCGCCCCGCGGGTCGACCCCCTCCTTCCTGTCGCACCCCTCGCGCATGCTGCCGTGATGGACGTCCCAAAGATCACGCTTGCGCAGTGTGGCCAGTGCGGCCAGTTCAAGCCGATCGACGACTTCTCGTTCCGAGACGCGGCGCGCACCCGTCTCCAGAGCATCTGCAAGCCCTGCAAAGCGATCTACAACCGCAGCTGGTACCTGCGGAACAAGGACAAGCAACTCGGTGATGTGCGGCGCAACCGCGCGCGCTACGTGCAACACGCCCGGCAAGCCGTTGACGCGTTGCGAACCGGCCCATGCACTGACTGCGGAGGAACATTTCCGCCCTGCGTCATGGACTTCGATCACGTCCGCGGCATGAAGGCCGCCGACATCTCCCGCCTCGTGCGCACCGGGGCGTCGGTCGATCGGATCCTCGCGGAGATCGCCAAGTGCGACCTGGTGTGCTCGAACTGCCATCGCATCCGGACCTGGCAGCGCGGCTACGCCCGGGCTGGCGGCGCGGCACCAGTCTCAGGGCGACCACGGACGCGGCTCACAGCGTCTGGGGCGTTGGAAGCCGCCGCGCATGCAGACACCCTGACCAGGCGCCCCGAGCGCGAATCGAACGCGCGGCCTTTCGCTTAGGAGGCGAACGCTCTATCCGACTGAGCTATCGGGGCCGGTGATCCAAGGCTACGCGGCACCACGGCGGCGGAGGCGCGGGAGGAGCCAGGCGAGGGCGACGCCGCCGATGAGGAGGGCGGCGAAGGGGATCAGGACGACACCCCCGTCGGGGAGGTCGTAGAGGAGCTCGTAGAAGGCTCCTTCCAGGGCCAGGGCGACCATGGCGCCGCCCGCCGTTGCGAGGTCGGGGGTGAGGTCGGGGTCGGCGGTGGTCCAGCGCGCGAGTGCCGCCGCGGTGACCGGGGCGAGGACGATCGCCACCGACGTCAAGACCTCCTGCGCGTAGCCGGGTGCGTCGCGAAACTGCAGGACCGGGTGCGCCGCCACGTAGATGACGCCGCAGACCGCGCTGACGCCCAGCACCAGGGCGACGTCGCGTCCCCAATCGTCACGCCGTGGCCCGTCCACGCGGGGTGTCGTGTTCACCGCGACGAGCGCCGCGACTCCGGACGCCACGACGAAGAGCCGCGTCAGCCACAGCGGGTCCTCGTCGCTGTCGAACAGGAACGCGAGGTAGGGCAGGAAGGCCGACGCCCCCGCCATCCCCAGCACGACGCCGAGCAGACCCCGGTCGAGGCGGCGCCACACCAGGATCGTGGCACCGGTCGCCAGGTGGAGCAACGCCACCGCGTTGACCGCCCCACGCGACGCGCCGAAGTCCTTGGCCGCGGTCGCCCCCAGCAGCTGCAACAACCCCGCCAGCACCAGCAGTGCCCCCGCCGCCCGCCACGCCCAGGTCGCGGTTCGGCCGGCTGCCGCGACGGAGGTGGCCGCGTCCGCCTGCACCGGCGGCGCTTCCGGCGCCGCACTCACCATGGTCTCCAGCGGCAGCGGCGGGAGGTCGACGAACGGCGATGCCGCGATGGGCGGCGCCGCGGCCGACGATGCAGCGATCGGCAGCGCCGCGGCCGGCGATGCCGCGACCGGCGAGGCGGCAATCGAGGGGGGCGCGGTGGGTGGGGTCGCAGTCGGGGGCGCTGTTCCCACGACAGGGGCCGGGGGCGTCGCGGATGGCACGGTCGAGGTGGGGGGCGCCGGTCGGAGCGCAGCGGTCACCTCGCGGAGCTCGGCTTCGAAGGCCGCCGCGGTGGCGGGGCGGGTGTCGGGGTCCTTGGCCATCGCCCGGGCGGTGAAGGCGGACAGCGGCCCGGGGACGCCAAGCGGCGTGAGGTCCGGCGGGGGCTTGTTGACGACCGCGTAGAGCAGGGCTTGAAGGCTGGAGCTCTCGTGGAAGGGCTCGCGCCCGCTGAGCATTCCACACAGGGTGGCGCCCAGGCCGTAGACGTCGCAGCGGGCGTCCAACGGCGCGCCGTCCAGGCGCTCGGGCGCCATGAACGGGATCGTGCCCAGGACCAGGCCGGCCGTGCGCAGCTTGGTGGTGGAGTCGGCCAGACGCGCGATTCCGAAGTCGGTGAGCTGAGGGCCGCCGCGCTGGTCCAGCAGGATGTTGGCCGGCTTGATGTCGCCGTGGAGGACGTCCTCGCGGTGCGCGGCCTCGACGGCGTCGGCGACCAGCGCCATCGCGGTGGCGGCGGGCTCCCACGGGAAGGGGCCCTCGCGCTCCAGGCGGTCGGCCAGGGTGCCGCCGGCGAGGAACGGCATCATCAGGTAGAGCCGATCCTCCGACGTGATGCCGGCCGAGTAGACCGTCACCACGCCGGGATGGCCGCTGAGCCGGCCCATCGCCGCGCACTCGCGGCGGAAGCGGATGCGCTGCTGCTCTTCGCCGCCGAGCTCGTCGTGGAGGAGCTTGACGGCCACCCATCGGTCAAGTGCGACCTGGCGCGCTCGGTAGACCGTGGCGAAGCCGCCGCGGCCGACGAGGGCGACGTCGGTCAGACCAAGCTCGCCAAGCTCCGGGACCCGCATCCCTTGCAGTGTGGACGACTCCAGGAGCCGGTGCGATGAAAGCCCTTGCAGAGCGCGCGCGCCCGTCCGATGATCGGCCCCGGAACACCGGTCGAGGGAGAGGGAGCCCGCGCATGGCCAAGATCGTGCTGGAGGGGATCGAGAAGGTCTATCCGGACGGCTATCACGCCATCACGGATCTGAACCTCGACATCGCGGACGGCGAGTTCGTGATCCTCGTCGGGCCGTCGGGCTGCGGGAAGTCGACCGCGCTGCGCATGGTCGCGGGCCTCGAGGACATCTCCGGCGGCAAGCTCCACATCGGCGATCAGGTGGTCAACCACCTGTCGCCCAAGGAGCGCGACATCGCCATGGTGTTCCAGAGCTACGCGCTCTACCCGCACATGTCGGTGGCCGACAACATGGGCTTCGCGTTGAAGCTCGCGAAGGTGCCGCAGGCGGAGATCGACAAGCGGGTCAAGGAGGCCGCGTCGATCCTCGGCCTCAACGAGTACCTGCACCGAAAGCCCAAGGCGCTCTCCGGTGGCCAGCGCCAGCGCGTCGCGATGGGCCGCGCGATCGTGCGCTCGCCCAAGGCGTTCCTGATGGACGAGCCGCTGTCGAACCTCGACGCCAAGCTGCGCGTGCAGATGCGCGCGGAGATCGCCGAGATCCAGCAGCGCCTCGGCGTCACCACCATGTACGTGACGCACGACCAGGTCGAGGCCATGACCATGGGCGACCGGGTCGCGGTGCTCAAGCGCGGCGTGCTGCAGCAGGTCGACAGCCCGCAGCACCTCTACGACTTCCCCGACAACCTCTTCGTCGCAGGGTTCATCGGCTCGCCGTCGATGAACATCGCCGAGGGCACGATCATCAACGAGGACGGCTGGTGGGTCCTCCTGGGCTCGACCACCAAGCTGCGGATCGGCCAGGGCGCGCTGGACCGCTACCCCGGCGTGATGGGCAAGGCCGGCGCGAAGGTCGCGGTCGGCATGCGCCCGGAGCACTTCTACTTCCCGAAGGCCGACACCCCCAAGGACGTCATCTGGCCGGGCCGCAACGTCACACTCGTCGAGCTCCTGGGCTCCGAGGTGCTGGTCCACATCGGCACCAGCGCCCCGCCGATCATCTCCGAGGACATGCGCGCGGCGGTGGACGACGACGAGGCCTTCGAGCGCCTCAAGGAGCAGGCCCGCGAGGGCGGCCAGGTCTTCACCGCGCGCTTCGAGCCCGGCCACGCCCCCAAGCTCGGCGAGCTCACGGACGTGGCCTTCAACTCCGACCACTTCCACTTCTTCGACCTCGACACCGGCGCCGCGCTGCGCTAGCCGGTGCCTGACCGGGTCCGCGCGCTGGTCGTCGGATCGCTGGTCACCGACCTCACGTTCCGTGTGCCCAGGCGCCCGGAGCCCGGTGAGGTGGTGTTCGCCGAATCCTTCAGCCGCTTCCGAGGGGGCAAGGGCTACAACCAGGCCGTGACCCTGGCGCGCCTTGGTGCCGAGGTCGCGATGGTCGCCGCGGTCGGCGACGACGAGCACGGCCGCGACATGCGCGAGGCCCTCGTGCGCGAGGGCATCGATGCGGGGCGCGTCGCGGTCCGCACCGGCGGGGCCACCGCGGTCGCGGTACCGATCATCACCCCCGACGGGGACGTCGCCTTCGTGCAGTACCAGGGCGCGAACGCGACGCTCTCGGCCGTCGACGTCGCCAACCTGCCAGAAGCCGACGTGCTCGTGCTCCAGGGCGAGGTCCCGATCGCCGCCGGCCTCGCCGCCGCCAGGGGCTTCCGCGCCAGCGGCGGCCTTGTCGTGCTGAACCCTGCGCCGGTGCACGGCGTCGACCGCGCGCTGATGCAGGCCGCCGACGTCGTGATCCCCAACGAGGTGGAGGCGGCGGCGCTGCTGGGCCTGCCCACCGACGAGCTGCTCGAGGGCCAGGCCGCCGCCGACGCCCTCGCCCAGACCGGTGTCGCCGCCGTCGTGACGCTGGGCTCCCGCGGGGCGGCATGGTCGGCCGGCGGTGACCGCGGTCAGGCCGGACCGCCGCGCATCGACGCCGTCGACGCCACCGCCGCGGGCGACTCGTTCTGCGCCGCGCTGGCCCTCGCGCGCGTCGAGGGTCAGTCCTGGGAGGAGGCCGTGCGCTTCGCCTGCGCCGCGGGCGCCCACGCGGCGACGATCGCCGGCGCCGAGCCCTCCCTCCCCACCCGCCACGACGTGGAGCGCCTCCTCCGCCAGGCCTGACGCACCCGGCAGAGCTGGACGGGGCGCGAACTTGCCCGGATCGCTACTGGGCCTCCAGCGCCCGCAGGATCTCGGTGCGCGCCGCGCGGCGCGCGGGCCAGATCGCCGCCACCACGCCCGCCAGTGCGGCCAGGACCAGGCCCGCCACGAGCTGCGCGCCGGGCACGGCGAACACGCTGATGCCCAGGTCCGACAGCGCCCGCACCAGCAGCCACCCGAACAGCAGCCCGATCACGATGCCGAACACCGCCCCGAGCAGCGAGATGATCACCGCCTCCCAGCGGATCATCGCGCGGACCTGGCGGCGCGTGCCGCCGACGGCGCGCAGCAGCCCCAGCTCGCGGGTGCGCTCGAAGACCGACAGGCCCAGCGTGTTGACGATCCCGAACAGCGCGATGATCACCGACAGCGCGAGCATCCCCGACAGCAGACCCAGCAGCTGGCCGATCTGGTCGCGGACGGTCTGCTTGACCTCCTCGATGTTCTGCAGCTGCACGGTCGGGTAGGGGGCGAGGGTCGCCTCCAACGTGGGACGCGCCGCCTCGGCGTCCACGCCGGGAGCCAGCCGGATGTAGACGTTCTGGATGGGGCTGCCGGGAACGCCCTCGCGGAACGTGTCGTCGTCCAGCATCCAGTCCACGTCGAGCTGGCTGCCGTCGATCACACCGACCACGGTGACGTCGGCCTCGGAACCCGACGGGTAGGTGATGTGGACCGCGTCACCGACGCTCAGACCACGGGCCTCCTGGACGTCGTCGCTGATGAGCAGGCCGCCGCCGGCCCACTCGTCGAAGCCGCCCTCGATGAAGTCCAGACCCAGGACCTGCTCGGCTTCCGCGGGGTCGATCGCCGAGAGGAACGCGAGGTCGGACTCGACCTGCACCTCGGTGAAGAGCAGCGGCGCGGCGACCGCGACCTCGTCCAGGGCGTTGAGGTCGTCCACCAGCTGTGGCGAGAACGTGGCCTGGCCCGGCGGGCCCTGGCTCGTGGGCGCGACCGTGTACTCCGAGAGGAAGGCTGCGTCGAGCCCCGCCTCGGCCGAAGCGGTGATCGACGACCCCGCGATCGCCACGAAGGTCACGAGTCCCAGCCCGATCATCAGCGCCGAGGCCGTCGCCGCGGTCCGCCGGGGGCTGCGCAACGCGTTCTCGCGCGCGAGCTGGCCCTGCAGGCCCATCGCGGCCGCCGGCGCCCCGATCAGCCGCACCAGCGGTCGCGTCGCGAGCGGCGAGAGCAGCGCCGCCCCGAGCAGGGTGAGCACGGCCCCGATCCCGACCGGCACGATCCCGGCATCCGCGAACAGGCCCAGCGAGATCGCGGCGATCCCGGCGGCGACCACGAGGCCACCGATCACCCAGCGCCCGACCCCCAGTCGCGGCGGCGGGGGCGCCGCCACGGCCTGCATGGCCTCGACCGGCGCCACGCGCACGGCACGCAGCGCGGGGGCCAGCGCCGCGAGCAGCGTGATCACCAGCCCCAGCACGATCGTCACGATCGCCGTGCGCGGCAGGAACACCAGGCTTCCGCTGGGCAGGGACGCGCCGACCGTGCTCAGCAGCGCGCGCAGCCCTGCGGCCAGGCCGAAGCCTGCCGCGAGACCCACCGCGGAGCCGACGAGCCCGAGCACGAACGCCTCGCCCATCACGCCGCCGACGACCTGCCGGCGCGAGGCCCCGACCGCGCGCAGCAGCGCGAGCTCGCGTGTGCGCTGGGCGACCACGATCGCGAACGTGTTGGCGATGAGGAAGGCGCCGACCAGGAGCGCGACACCGGCGAAGACCAGCAGCGCGGTGGTGAAGAACCCGAGGAAGGTGGTGACCTCGGCGGTGACGCTGGCGGCCAGCTCGTCGCCGGTCAGCACCTCGTAGTCGTCGCCGACGGCCGCGGCGACGGTCTCGGCGAGCGCCTCGCGCTCGACGCCTTCGTTCGCCACGACCGAGAGCTGGCTGTAGCCGTCCGCCCCGTAGAGCTCGAACGCGGTGGCGGGGTCGAAGAGCACCAGGCTGCCGCCGGTCGGGCTCTCGTTGTCGCCCAGCCCGATCGTGCCGACCAGCTGCTGCTCCTGCACCGGGCCGGTGGCGATGACCTGGACGGAGTCGCCGAGCTGCAGCTCCAGCCGCTCGGCCGTGCCGGCGTCGATGGCGATCTCGCCCGCCGCCTCGGGGTAGCGGCCGCTGAAGAGGTCGAAGGCGGCGAGCTCCTCGGTCTCGGGGGCGCCGAAGGCCAGTGGCGGCGGGCCGTTGCCGGGGCTGGCCGGCTGTCCCTCGGCGTCGAGCACCTGCGCCAGGCCCTGGACCTCGCCGTAGGCCTCGGCGACGCCGTCGACGCCGCGCACCTCCTCGAGCAGCTCAGGCGCGACGCCTGGGCGCTGCTGCTCCAGACGGCTCTCGAAGGCGGCGACGCCGCGCACGGCCACGTCGGTGCCGTCGTTGCTCTGCTCGAACAGGTCGGTGAACGCCGCCTGCAGCGTGTCGGTCAGGACCAGGGTGCCCGCGACGAACGCGGTCCCCAAGACGATCGCGAGGCCGGTCAGGGCCAGGCGCAACTTGTGCGCCCGCAGCCCGGCGATCAGGGCCGTGCCCACCGCGTCAGGCCGCCCCGCGCCCGGACAGGCGCTTCATGGTGTCGAGAACTGCGTCTGCGGTGGGGCTCGCCAGCTCCGTCACGAGGTGGCCGTCGTCGAGGAACACGACGCGGTCGGAGTACGCGGCGGCAGTCGGGTCGTGGGTGACCATGACCACGGTCTGGGAGAACTCGTCGACGCTGCGGCGCAGGAAGTCCAGGAGCTCGTCGGAGGCGGCGGAGTCCAGGTTGCCGGTGGGCTCGTCGGCGAAGACGATGTCCGGCTTGCCCGCCAGGGCGCGCGCGACGGCGACGCGCTGCTGCTGGCCTCCGGACAGCTCGGCCGGCCGGTGGCTCAGGCGGTCGGCCAGGCCCAGCGTGCTGATCACGGTCTCCAGCCATTCCGGGTCGGCGCGACGGCCGGCCAGGCGCTGCGGCAGCTCGATGTTCTCCCGCGCCTCGAGCTGTGGCAACAGGTTGAAGGCCTGGAAGACGAACCCGATGCGGTCGCGGCGCAGCAGCGTCAAGTCCTTGTCGGACAGACCTGTGAGATCGGTGTCACCGATCTGCACGCGCCCCGACGTCGGCCGGTCCAGCGCAGCCATGCAGTGCATCAGCGTCGACTTGCCGGAGCCGGACGGGCCCATCACGGCAGTGAAGCCGCCTGCGTGGAAGTCGAGAGTGACGCCATCCAGCGCGCGCACCTCGGTGTCGGCGCGGCCGTAGACCTTGGTGAGGTCCACGGCACGGGCAGCCACACGTCCATCGGGCGTGGCGCCCTGGGGCGCGGCAGTCGCGGTCGGGAGATCGCTCATCGCGGCGGTGATCCTTCGAACGGGGTCATGACGGCGCGCCACCCCCTGTCGGGCGCGGGGCCAGCATGCCCGTTCCACCCTGCGCGGCGCCATCGGGGACGCCCCTGAACGGCACCGGACCCGGCGCCGCTCCGGGGGCGGCGCCGCGCGCTGGCGGACGCCAGCGCCATTTGAAGGGCTACGGTGCAGGTCGGTGCGTTCGTCTTTACTTTCCGGGGC
Organism: Euzebyaceae bacterium; assembly: GCA_963829805.1. GTDB lineage: Bacteria > Actinomycetota > Nitriliruptoria > Euzebyales > Egibacteraceae > CAWHJR01. Next base: position 1,844,344 of record CAWHJR010000002.1, on the reverse strand, counting down.
GCGCTAGTCGATGGGCCCCGGAGTGGGGCAGGTGGTGTCGCTGCACCTGTGGCGGGTGCGGCCGTCGCGGGTGCCGGCGGCGGTGCTGCGCATGGGCGTGGACCGGCTGCACCTGCGGCGGGTGCCGGGCCTTTCGTTCTGGAAGCTGCTGGGCACGGGCGACGGGCGCACGTTCACGCTGCGCGATGCCGATCCGCTGCACTGGGGGCTGTTGGGAGTTTGGGAGTCGGCGGCGGCGCTGGCCGCGTTCGAGGCGTCAGGCCGCACGGCGTCGGCGTGGCGGGCGCTGGCCGAGGACGTGTGGCGGGCGGACCTCGCCTGCCTGCGCGTGCGCGGGGCGTGGGCTGGCCGCCAGCCGTTCACGCCGCAGCCGGACGTCCAGGGGTGGGCAGGGCCGGTCGCGGCGGTGACGCGGGCGCGGCTGGTGGCCCGGCGGGCACGGCGGTTCTGGCGGGCGGTGCCGCCGGTGGTGGGTTCGCTCGCTGCCGCCGAGGGCCTGCTGCTGTCGGTCGGGATCGGCGAGGCACCCGTCGGCCTGCAGGGCACGTTCAGCGTCTGGCGTTCCGCGGACGACTTGTCGGCGTTCGCCTATCGCGGCGCCGCGCATCGCGAGGTCGCGCAGCGCACCCCGCTGGAAGGCTGGTACTCCGAGGAGCTGTTCGCGCGCTTCGCGCTGCTGGGCGGCACCGGCGTGGTGTTCGGCCAGACTGTCGGGTCCGATGCGTGACGTCGTGGTGGTGGGCGCGGGTCACAACGCGCTCGTCGCAGCGTGCTACCTCGCGCAGGCCGGTCTGGACGTCGAAGTGGTCGAGCGGCGCGAGCTCGTCGGCGGCGCGGTCTCCACGGTCGAGCGCTTCCCTGGCCACCGCGTCGACGTCGGCAGCAGCGCGCACATCATGGTGCGCCACACGGGGATCGTGGAGGAGCTCGACCTCGAGGCCTGCGGCCTGCACTACCTCGACCTCGATCCCTGGGGCTTTGCCCCGTTCGAGGACGGCGCCCTGGCGTTCCACGTCAGCCTGGACACGACCTGCGAGTCGATCGAGCGGCTGTGCGGCTCCCGCGATGCGGAGGCCTACCGCGGCTTCGCGCAGGAGTGGGGCGCGCGCAACGCGCGGATCTTCGAGGCGTTCATGGGGCCGCCGACGCCGGCGCGGCTCGGGCGGGCCGTCGCCGGCCTCGGCCGTACCAGCCGCGCGGGGGCTCTGGAGCTGTCGCGGCAGTTCCTCACCAGCGGCGACGCGTTGCTGGACGCGCACTTCACCGACGAGCGCCTCAAGACCGCGCTGGCGTGGCTGGGGTCCCAGTCCGGCCCGCCGACGCACGAGGTCGCGACCGCGGACCTGGTGGGCTGGAACGCCGTGCTGCACCAGCGCGCGCCCGGACGCGCGGTCGGCGGTTCGGGGATGCTGTCCGAGGCGCTGGCGCGTCGGCTGGACGCGTTGGGCGGGACGGTGCGGCTGGGCGATGGCGCGTCACGGATCGCGGTGCGCGACGGCCGGGTCGACCGGGGTCGTGACCGCCTCGGGTGCGCGGATCGCCGCGCGCGCGGTGGTGGCCGGCTGCCATGTGCTGGAGACGCTGCGGCTGGTCGGAGACGACGGGCTGCCTGCGGGGTTTGCAGCGCGCGCGCGGGCGACGCTGCGCACCGGCAACGGCGTGGGCATGGTCGTGCGGCTGGCGACGTCAGACCTTCCGCACTACCCGGGCTCGCTGGGCGGCGCGGAGTGGGGTGCGCTGCAGCTACTGGCCCCGTCGCGGCGGTTTCTGCGCGAGGCGCACGCGGCCTGGTCGGTTGGACGCACGCCGGAGCGCCCCGCGGTGCTGGCGATGACGTTCAGCGCGATCGACCCGTCGCTGGCGCCCGCCGGGGAGCACAACGTCACGGTCTGGGGCCAGTGGCACCCTTACGAGCTGGCCGACGGCTGCTCCTGGGACGCCATCGCTCAGCGCGAGGGCGAGAAGCTGGTGGCCGAGGTCGATCGCGCCGCTCCTGGCTTCGCTTCCAGCGTCCGCCAGGTCCATGTCCAGACCCCGCTCGACCTCGAGCGCGAGCTCGGCCTGATCCGCGGGCAGGTCATGCACCTCGACATGAGCCTGGACCAGATGTTCGCTTGGCGTCCACTGCCGGAGCTCGCCGGCTACCGCACCCCGGTGACCGGCCTCTACCTCACCGGCGCCTCCACCCACCCCGGCGGCGGCGTCTGGGGCGCGAGCGGCCGCTCCGCCGCCCGCGTGGTCCTCTCCGATGGCGACCGCCGCGCCGCCCGCCTCGGCCGGGCCCTGCGCACCACGATCCGCCCACTCGTCCCCTGGGCCGCCCGGTGACGCGCGCGGCCCCCTCCCCCGAGCCACAGGAGGTGCGTCGGACCAGTCAGCTCAGGGACGACTGCTGCGAGCCACCTCCCGCCCGCGCGACGAGGTGCGTCGCAGCCGCCCGCTCAGGGACGACCGCTGCGAGCCACCTCCCGGCCGCGCGGCGAGGTGCGTCGCGCCAGTCCGCCGACGATGGACTGGCGCGAGCCACTTGCGACCCCCGCGCTCCGCGGCGGGTCGGCGGCTCGGGTGCGCGAGCGTGACGGCGGCACCGGTGACAGGGCGGCGCGGGGGCGTGCTGCGGCCGCCGGAGGCGGAGCCGACGCCTGCCGCGCGGGCGCTGGTGGGTGTGCTCGTGGCGGCGGTGATCGGGTTGAACATCGCCTACCCGCGGGTTGTGGGCGAGGCGCGGGACCTGGTGACGGTGGCGACGGTGCTGTGCTTCGCGGCCGCGTCGCTGCTGCATGCGGGGGTGTGGCGGGGGTGGCGGTCGGCGGTCGCGGTGGCGGTCGTGGGTGCCGGGGGCGGGCTGGTGGCGGAGGCGGTCGGGGTGGCGACCGGGTTCCCGTTCGGGTCGTACGCCTACGCCTCGGGACGCTTGGGGCCGGCGGTGCTCGGCGTTCCCGCTGTGGTCCCGCTGGCCTGGGCGATGATGGCCTACCCGGCCTTGCTGGTCGGGCGGCGGATCACCGCGGACCGTCGTGTGCGGCCGTTGGCGGCCGGGGTGGCGCTGGCGACGTGGGACCTCTTCCTGGACCCGCAGATGGTGGCCGAGGGGTACTGGACCTGGGCGCCCTCGGCGGCCCCACGGCTGGCCGGCGTACCGGTCACGAACTTCGCCGCGTGGCTGGCGGTCGCGGTGCTCCTCATGGCGTTGCTGGACCGCCTGGTGGTCGACCGCCCCGCCGACGACCGGCCACTGCTGGTGCTCTACGTCTGGACGTGGGCGGGCTCGATCATCGGCCACGTGATCTACCTCGACCTGCTGGCCTCCGCCGTGGCCGGTGGCATCGCGATGGGGGCGGTCGTCGCGATGTGGACCCTCGCGGCGCGCCGGCGCGCCCGCTGATGCCCGGCGCGCTGGTGGCGCTGGTGCGCGCGGCCTCCATCACCGCCGCCGCACTGACCGCCCTCAGCCTCCGCAACCTCTCCGCCCTGCGCATCCCCCCCGCCGAACGCGGAGCGGACGTCTCCACTCGAAGCCTTGACCCCCCAGAGCGGTCGCACCCTCGAACAAACCCGGTCGAGGTGAGCGTGCTGCTGCCAGTGCGCGACGAGGCTGCGCGGGTTCAGGCCTGCTTGCGGGCGCTCCTTGCGCAGGACGCCCTGGCGCGCGCCGGGGGAACATCGGACGGGCCGGTCGAGGTGCTCGTGCTCGACGACGGATCGACGGACCGGACAGTGGATGTGGTCGCCCAGATCGTCGGTGGGGCCCCGCAGGTCCGAGTGCTCACCGGAGCGGACCTGCCGGACGGGTGGCTGGGCAAGCCGCACGCGTGCGCCCAGCTGGCAGCGGCCGCGTCGGGGCGGATCCTGGTCTTCCTCGACGCCGATGTCGTGCTTGCCGAGGGCGGGCTGAAGGCGGCGGTTGCGTGCCTGGGCGACCTCGATCTGGTGTCGCCGTACCCGCGGCAGGAGGCGCCGTTCCTCCTCGCGCGGCTGGTGCAGCCGCTGCTGCAGTGGTCGTGGCTCACCTTCGTGCCGTTGCGCTTGGCGGAGCGGTCGGCACGGCCGTCGCTGGCCGTCGCCAACGGCCAGCTGCTGGTCTGCCGCGCGGCCGCCTACCGACTGGCCGGTGGGCATGCCGTCGTGCGCGACGCGGTGCTCGAGGACGTCGCCTTGGCCCGCGCGTTCAAGCGCGCCGGCCTGCGGGTCGGCCTGGCCGACGGCACGCGCATCGCGATCTGCCGGATGTACGACACCCCCCGTGAGCTCGTTGACGGCTACGCGAAGTCACTCTGGGCGGCGCTCGGCTCACGCCCCGGCGCGGTCTTCGTCGGCACCCTCCTCGCGTGGCTCTACCTGCTGCCGCCTGCGGCGGCGATCGTCGGCGTGGCCCGCCGTGATCCGCGCCTCGTTCGCGCCGGAGCCGCCGGTTGGGCGTTCGCCGCCGCCGGCCGAGCGGCGTGCGCGCGCCGCACCGGTTCCCCGGCCGCCGATGCCGTCGGCCACCCCCTGTCGATCGCGGCGTTCCTCGTCCTGCTGTGCCGCTCCTGGCTCGGGCACCGCCGCGGAACCCTGACCTGGCGCGGCCGGCCTGTGGCATGAGCACGCGACTGCGACGGATCGCGCAGCAAGCTGGACCGACCGACAGATGGTGAGCGTCCCTGACCTTTGGCGAACCGTCCGGGCGGAGCTCTCGTTGAGCCGGGTCGTGGTGGTCGGGGCGGGGGTTGGTGGGCTCACGGCCGCCGCGCGGCTGGCTGCGGTTGGGCACGCGGTCGTCGTCTGCGAGGCCGGCGACCGGGTCGGCGGCAAGCTCGGGACGTTCGAGCGCGACGGCTTCCGCTTCGACACGGGCCCGTCGCTGCTCACGCTCCCGCAGGCGTTCGAGGATCTCGACCTGCCGCTGCGGCCCGTCGAGCCGATCGCGCGGTACCGGTTCGCGGACGGGACCACGCTGGAGACCACCGCCGACCGCGAGGAGCTGCGGCGGCGCATGGCCGAGGCCTTCGGGCCGCGGGGCGCCACCGAGTGGGACGCGCTCCTCGCGCGCGCCAGTCGCATGTGGGATGCGGTCGAGGGACCGGTGCTCCGCTCTCCCGCCGCGGGTGTCCGCGGGATGCTGCGGCTCGCCCGGCGCTGGCGCGACATCCCGGTGATCGCGCCGCACCGCACGCTGCGGGGCCTGGGTCGCGAGCTCCTCCACGACCCCAGGCAGCGCCAGCTGCTGGAGCGCTACGCGACCTACACCGGCTCCGATCCGCGCCAGGCCCCGGCCGCCCTCGCGACCATCGCCTGGGCCGAGACGGCCTTCGGCGGCTGGTACGTCGAGGGCGGGCTGCACCGACTCGCCGAAGCCCTCGCCGCCCAGGCGACCGCCCATGGCGCCGAGATCCGCCTGAACACCCGCGTCACCCGCATCGACCTCGCCCGCGCCGAAGGCCGCCGGGCCGACAGTGCGCGGGAGGGTCCCGCGGCCGGCGAGGAGGCGGGCCGCGCGGGCAGCGCCGCGGTGCCAGCGCCGGGGTGGGACGGACGCGCGGCCGGCGAGGAGGCGGGCCGCGCGGGAAGCGACGTGTCCATGAGGTGCGGGGCAGGCGGGGGGAGGCGGGCGGCGACGCGCGTAGCGGGGAGGTGGGGCCGAGCGGCGCTCACCGCCGGTAGGCCGGGGACACGCGGCGCGGGCGGCTTGCGGGTGGCGGGGGTGACGCTGGCGGGTGGGTCGCGGCTGGCGGCGGACGTGGTGGTGGCGAACGCCGATGCCGCGCAGGTGTTCGGCGCGCTGCTGCCGGCGGGCGTGGGGCGGGGGGCACGGTGGCGACAGCGGCTGACAAAGCGGTCGCTTTCGGGGTTCGTGCTGCTGCTGGGCGTGCGGGGGCAGACGCCGGGGATCGCCCATCACACGGTGCTGTTCACCGGGGACTACGACGCGGAGTTCGACGCGATCTTCGGACGCCGCCCACGGCCGGTCGAGGACCCGACGCTCTACGTCGCCGTGCCTCCCGACCCGACGATGGCGCCCCCCGGCGACGAGGCGTGGTTCGTGCTCGTCAACGCGCCCGGGACCGCGCGCGTCGACTGGGACACGCCTGGCCTCGCGGACCGCTACGCGCTGCATCTGCTGGACCTGCTGGCGGCTCGCGGACTTGATGTCCGGGACCGGCTCGCCTTCATGGAGGTGCGGACGCCTGCCGACCTCGAGCGCGCGACCGGGGCCGTCGGCGGCGCGATCTACGGCCCCGCCTCCCACGGCCCGATCGCCGCCTTCCTGCGCACCCCCAACCGCACCCGGATCCCGGGGCTCTACCTGGCCGGCGGGTCCACCCACCCCGGCGGCGGCCTCCCGTTGGTCGCGTGGTCGGGCGCGATCGTCGCCGAACTGGTCGGTTCCTCCGCGCCAGGCCCCGCGGACCCGGCGGCGCCGACCCCGGCCACCGGCGCCGCCGGTGCGGGCGAGACGGCCACCGCGGCGCGCGATGGCGCCGGAGATGTTGACGCGGGTGGGGCAGGCGCGCGCGAGCCGGCGCGGGCGAGGCGGCGCGGGCGAGGCGACGCGGGCGGGGCGGGCGCGGGCGAGGCGACCGCGGGCGAGGCCACCGCGGGCGAGGCGAGCGCGGGCGAGGCCGCGCGGGCGAGGCCACCGCGGGCGAGCGCGGGCGGGGGCGCGGGCGAGGCCGACGCAGGCGGGGCGGGCGCGGGCGAGGCCGGCGCAGGCGGGGCGGGCGCGGGCGAGGCCGGCGCAGGCGGGGCGGGCGCGGGCGCCGGCGAGGCGGGCGCCGGCGAGGCGGACGCGGACGAGGCGGGAGGGCGCGAGGCGAGTGCGGGTGGGGCAGGCGCGGGCTGAAGGGGGGCTGGGAGGGCGGCCAGTTGGGTGCGTACTGCGAGGGCGAGTTGCGCCAGGCCGATGGCCGACAGCACCGCCAGGATGGCCAGGGCGAGGGTTGCTGCCTGTGGGGCGGTGGTTGGGAGGGCGCCGGCGACCAGCAGGCCGGATGCGACGCAGGCGACGCGCGTGGGGCGCTCGCCCAGGGTGATGCGCCCGACTTCGCTGGCGCCCGCGTTGTGGGCGCGAGCGCGGATGTACTCCAGCAGGAACGCCGTGCCGGCGCAGACCAGCGCGAGCCATGCGGGAGCGCCGGCGGTCCAGAGCGCCAGGAGGAAGAACATCTCGCCGACGCGGTCGACCGCGGAGTCCAGCACGTAGCCCCAGCGCGACGCGCGTCCCGTGGTCACCGCCACGCAGCCGTCGACCGCGTCGGCCAGGCCGCTCAGGACGCAAATCGCGCCGGCGGCGAGCAACCAGCGGCCTCCCAGCCCTGCCAGGGCCCACACCCAGCCCGCCAGCCACAACCCCAGCAGCGTCAGCACGTCCGGGTGCGCCCCCCAGCGCGCCAGCGGGCGGCCGACTGCGAACGTCAGCGCCAGCCACCCGCGCAGCCACACACTGCTCCTGGCATCCACACCCCCGTGCACGGCCGACCAGCCGTCCAGGTAGCCGTCCAGCTCCGGGAGGGCCGCCGCGGGTGGGCGGCGCGTCGCGACCAGGACCCCCGCGAGCGCCACCCCGAGCCCCGCGAGCGCCCACACCCCGGTCAAGCCCAAACTCCTCCACTCAGGTGTGGAGCAGTTTGCCCCGGCCGTGGGATGCGCCGTACCCCTGGGTGATACTGCGGCATGCGACTGGGCTTGGGGATGGGGTACTCAGGGGCGCAGATGGGCAGCGTACTGGGGCTGGTGCAGCATGCCGACCAGGTTGGCATCGACTCCGTGTGGACCGCGGAGGCGTACGGGTCGGACGCGGTCACCGTGCTGGCCTACCTCGCCGCCCGGACGGAGCGGATCAAGCTGGGCAGCGCCATCCTGCAGATCCCAGCACGTACGCCGGCGAACACCGCGATGACGGCGATGACCTTGGACGCCCTGAGCGGCGGCCGCATGCTCCTCGGGTTGGGCATGAGCGGCCCACAGGTCGTCGAGGGCTGGCACGGCGTGGCGTACGGCAAGCCGCTCGAGCGCACCCGTGAGTATGTCGAGATCGTCCGCATGGCCATCGCCCGCGAGGAGCCGCTGGCCTATGACGGCACCTACTACGACATCCCCTACGAGGGCGTCGACGCGACCGGCCTGGGCAAGCCGCTCAAGTCGATCCTGCACCCCCTGCGCGACCGCATCCCGATCTACCTCGCCGCGATCGGGCCGAAGAACGTCGCGCTCACCGCCGAGATCGCCGAGGGCTGGCTGCCGATCTACTACTCGCCGGAGCGCGAGGACGTGTTCGCCGACGTCATCGCCGATGGCGAGAGCCGCCGCGACGCGGATCTCCCGCCACTGGAGATCGCGGCCACCGCCTATGTCGCGGTCGGCGACGACCTCGATGCCTGCCGTGACCTGCTGCGCCCCATGTTCGCGCTGTACGTCGGCGGCATGGGAGCGCGCGGCCGCAACTTCTACTTCGACCTCGCGGTGCGCTACGGCTGGGCGGACGCGGCGCGCGAGATCCAGGACCTCTACCTGGAGGGCAAGAAGGCCGAGGCCGCCGCCAAGGTCCCCGACGCCATGGTCGAGGAGATGGCGCTCGTCGGCCCGCTCGACAAGGTCAAGGACCGGCTGCAGGCCTGGAAGGCGTCACGTGTGGACACGCTGATCCTGGGCACGGCCCAGCCCGAGATCCTCGAGCCGCTGCTGGAGTCCGTGGCTTAGGCGAAAGTCCCAGACGGGGCGAGCTACGCCAGCCGCAGCAGCCGCGCCCCGTTGTCATGGCACACGGTGCGCAGCCAGTCCTGGCCCAGCCCCAGCCTCACCAGCCCCTCCAGCTGGTGCGCGTACGCGTGCGGGATCGACGGGAAGTCGCTGCCCAGCACCACGCGCTCGGGGTGGTCCGCCAGACGCTCCAGCAGCTCCGGTGGGTACGGCCAGCGCTGCTCGTTGAAGTCGGTGAACGTCATCGTGGTGTCGAGGTGCACGTACGCGTGCGCAAGCGCCAGGTCGAGGAACGTCGCGTACTCCGGCATCCCCATGTGGGCGATCACGCAGACCAGCTCGGGCGCGACCGCCAGCACCTCCGCGAGCTTCGCCGACCCCGTGTACGGCCCTGGCACTGGCGCGCCCCCGGCGTGCACGACGACGGGCACGCCGGCAGCCGCCAGTCGCCGCCACACGGGCCGCAGCGCAGGCGCCGCGGGGTCGAAGCGCCCGACCTCGAAGTGCACCTTGAAGACCCGCGCACCCCGCTCCAGCGCCGAGGCGACGTAGGCGTCCGCATCCTCGTCGGCCCAGAACGTCGCGCTCGGCACGCAGCCGTACTCGTCCGGGGCGACGTCCAGCGCCCAGTCGTTCAACTCCGCCGCCATCCCCGCCCGGTGTGCGTAGAGCAACGCGGGCCAGGCCCGCAACCCCAGCGCCCGCAGCGTCGCCGCCCGCTCCGCCGCCGCGCCCCGGTACCAGATCGGCCACAGCAGGCTGCCGTCGGAGCGCTTGAACTGGTCGAACCACCCCCAGACCTTCTCCTGCAGCCGCTCCGGCATGAAGTGCACGTGCAGGTCCACCCCACCCGGCACGCCCAACGCCTCCCAGAACGCCGGAACCTCGGCGTCGGAGACCGGGCCCTTCAACCGCCGAAGATCTTGGCGGCCGCGAACGACAGGGATCCGACCAAGAGCACGGCGGCCGTGTTCGCCAGGATCACGGTCCGCGTTTGTGCCAGCAGATCCGAACGGAACTCGGCACGCGGCGGCAGGGGCGACATCATCGACCGACATGGTGCTCGCCCTGACGGATCGCCGCCAGCATGCGGCCGGGCCGCGACTAGATTCCAGCGGACGGCGCAGCGCCTGTGGACAACCGCCGCACGAGGAGACGAGAGCGATGGAGCGACCGCGGAGCACCGACGTCACCGAGGGGTTCGAGCGCGCACCCGCGCGGGCGATGCTGCGCGCGATCGGGATGACCGAGGAGGACTTCGGCAAGCCGCAGGTCGGCGTCGCCAGCTCCTGGAACGAGGTCACGCCCTGCAACCTGCCGCTGGCGCGGCTGGCGAAGCTGGCCAAGGAGGGCGTGCGCGCCGCCGGCGGGTTCCCGATCGAGTTCGTGACCGTGGCCGTCTCCGACGGCATCTCCATGGGCCACGAGGGCATGCGCGCCTCGCTGGTCAGCCGCGAGGTCATCGCCGACTCCGTCGAGACCGTGATGCACGCGGAGCGCTTCGACGGCATGGTCACCCTGGCGGGCTGCGACAAGTCGCTGCCGGGCATGGTCATGGCCGCCGCGCGGCTGGACCTGGCCGGCGTCTTCCTCTACGGCGGCACGATCCTCCCGGGGGAGGTCGATGGCCGCCTCATCGACATCAAGGACGTGTTCGAGGCCGTGGGTGCCCGCGCCGCCGGCACGATCGACGACGCGCAGCTGCACGCGATCGAGGCCAACGCCTGCCCCGGAGAGGGCTCCTGCGGCGGCATGTACACCGCCAACACCATGGCCAGCGCGATCGAGGCCCTGGGCATGTCGCTGCCCGGCTCCGCCAGCCCGCCCGCGGTCGACCCGCGCCGCGAGGACCTCGCCCGCCGCTCCGGCGAGGCCGTCGTGCGCCTTCTCGAGCAGGGCATCACCGCGCGCCGCATCATCACCCGCGCCGCGCTGGAGAACGCGATCGCCGTGGTCATGGCCGTCGGCGGGTCCACGAACGCCGTGCTGCACCTGCTGGCCATCGCGCACGAGGCCGAGGTCGAGCTCGCGCTCGACGATTTCGACCGCATCGGCCGCCGCGTCCCGCACCTCGTCGACAGCCGCCCCGCAGGCCGCTTCCTGATGAGCGAGATCGACGCGATCGGCGGCGTCCCGGTGGTGATGAAGGAGCTGCTCGACGCCGGGCTGCTCGACGGCGACTGCCTCACCGTGACCGGCCGCACGATCGCCGAGAACCTCGCGGACGTGGGCGCGATCCCGGCTCCCGACGGCACGGTGATCCACCGCCTCGACGACCCCATCCACCGCGACGGCGGCCTCGCGATCCTGACCGGCACGCTGGCCCCCGACGGCGCGGTCGTGAAGGTCGCGGGCATCCCGTCCTCCGACCAGGTCTTCAAGGGCATCGCCCGCGTCTTCGACGGCGAGGCCGCCGCGATGGCCGCCACGCTCGAAGGCCGCCTGCAGCCCGGCGACGTGATCGTGATCCGCTACGAGGGCCCCAAGGGCGGCCCCGGGATGCGCGAGATGCTCGCCGTCACGGCCGCGATCAAGGGGGTCGGGCGCGGCGCCGACGTCGCGCTGCTCACCGACGGGCGCTTCAGCGGCGCCACGCACGGCCTGTGCATCGGGCACGTCGCGCCGGAGGCGGTCGACGGCGGCCCGATCGCGCTCGTCGCAGACGGCGACCAGGTCACGATCGACGTCCCCGGCCGCCGCCTCGACATCGACGTCGACGCCGCGGAGCTGGACCGCCGCCGCGCCGCCCTGACGCACCCGGCCCCGCGCTACACCCGGGGCGTGCTCGCGAAGTACGCGAAGCTCGTCTCGGGCGCCGAGCGCGGCGCCGTCACGGGCTGAGCGGCACGTTCGCGGGCGTCACCACCTGGATGGGCGAGGGCGCAGCCCGCACCGGCCCGGGCAGCGCCCCGTGCGCGTGCATCACCAGCTGGCAGGCCAGCCGCAGGTCCCGGCGCAGGTCGTGGTGCAGCACCGCCGAGACCCTGCCGCTGCCGAGCAGCACTGCGGTTGTCGGCGTCCAGGTCGTGGGCGATGAACACGTCGCACGCGCGCCCGAGGTCCGCGAAGGTCTCCACGATCGCGGCGTTGCCTCCTCCCGCGGAGTAGACGGCCCTGATCCCGCGCTCCGCGAGCAGGGCTTCCCGCACCAGCGACCGCATCGTGGCGTCCAGGCCGTCGCCCTCGGCCAAGTCGACGATCCGCCGCTGCGGCTGGGCGGCGCGCAGCGCGGCGCGGAAGCCCATCTCGCGCTCCTCCTCACCGCGAAAGAAGCCACGCGAGAGCGTCACGAGCACGTCGCCCGGTCGGTCCCCGAGCCACTGCCCGACGAGGTACGCCGCGGTCGCCCCTGCGGCCCGGTTGTCGATCCCGACGTAGGCCAGCCGCCCGCTCCCCGCGATGTCGGTCACCAGCGTCAGCACCGGGATCCCCGCAGCGACCAGCGCCCGGGCCGCCTCGGCCACCTCCGGCACGTCCGGCGCCTTGAGAAGCACGCCGTGGGAGCCGCGGATCCGCCCCAGCGCGGCCACGGTCGCGCCGGGGTCGCCGGACTCCCGCAGGTGGAAGCGCGCCCGCACCACCGCCGGCTGCAGCGACGGCAGCTCCGCCTCCAGAGCCGCGCGCACCGCCGAGGAGAAGCGCTGCGGCGCCTGCATCACCACGTCGACCATGAACGTGCGGCCGGTGAGCACCACCTGCGAGCGCTGCCGGTCGAGCTCCGCGACCGCCCGGTGGACGTCACGCGCGGTGCCGGCCCGGACCCCGCCGCGCCCGTTGAGGACGCGGTCCACCGTCGCCTCGCTCAGGCCGGCCTGGCGCGCGATCTCCTTCAGCGGGTAGGGGTGGGGCAGGAGAGGTCCTTGAGGGGTTATTGACGGCTCAGGGGGCTTGCATTGCCAGCACGATCCCATCAAAGTCGGGCCATGTCCACCACCGCCCGCTTCACCGCCGCCGACTGCCGCCTCGAGGACCTGCTCGCGGTGCTCGAGCAGACCGCCGACCTCCGCGACTACCCCCACGCGACCGCGCTGGAGCGCGAGGTGCTGCTCTACGACGCGCCGCGGCTCATCAAGGAGGCCGAGACCGCCGAGGGGCGCCTGGCCATCCAGGCGGAGCTCGCGCGGGCGCTCAGCGACGGCCCCGGCGTGGTCGTGCTCAAGGGCGCCTACGAGGACCTCGAGGTCGTCGACGGGGCCACCGCCGCGTTCCTCGCGATGATCGCCGAGCAGCGTGCCAGCGGTGCGGCCAGCGGCGACCACTTCGCCAAGGCCGGGGCCAACGACCGTGTGTGGAACGCGCTGGAGAAGCTCGCGCTCGCGGAGCCGGACGTGTTCGCGGCCTACTACGCCAACGACGCGATCGCGCTGATCGCGACGGCGTGGCTGGGCCCGGCCTACCAGGTCACCTCGCAGATCAACGTCGTCAACCCCGGCGGCGCCGCGCAGGAGCCGCACCGCGACTACCACCTGGGGTTCATGGCGGACGCCCGGGCGGAGCTTTTCCCCGCCCACGTCCACCTGCTCTCGCCGGTGCTGACCCTGCAGGGCGCGGTCGCGCACTCCGACATGCCCGTCGAGACCGGCCCGACGCTGTACCTGCCACACTCCCACCGCTACCAGGCTGGGTACCTCGCGTGGCGCCGGTCGGAGTTCAAGGAGCACTTCGCCGCGAGCTTCGTGCAGCTGCCGCTGGCCAGGGGCGATGCCGCGTTCTTCAACCCTGCCCTGTTCCACGCCGCAGGCACCAACCGCACGTCCGACGTGCGGCGGATGGCCAACCTGCTGCAGATCTCCTCGGCCTTCGGCCGCGCCATGGAATCGGTCGACCGCGAACGCATGAGCAACGCGGTCTACCCCGCTCTGCAGCGGCTGCGGCGCGCGGGCGCCCCGGAGCAGGGCCTGCGCAACGCCGTCGCCGCCACGGCCGAGGGCTACAGCTTCCCGACCAACCTCGACCGCGACCAGCCGATCGGCGGCCTCGCCCCCGAGACCCAGGCCGAGACGCTCTGGCGCGCCCTCGTCGAGGACTGGACGCCGGCCCGCCTCGCCGAGGAGCTGGCGGCCTGGTCAGCGCGCCGCCGCACCGCCTGACCCGCCCATCGCGGCGGCCAGCTCCTCGCGGGAGCCCACCTCGAGCTTCCGGTAGACGCCGCGCAGGTGGTACTCGATGGTCTTGGGGCTGAGGAAGAGCGCGGTGGCCGCTTCGCGGGTCGTGCGCCCCCCGGCCAGCAGCATTGCGATCTGCAGCTCCTGCGGCGTCAGCTGGTCGCGCGTCGTGTGGTCGCGCCGTCGCGCGGTCTCCCCGGTGGCTGCGAGCTCCACGCGCGCCGCCTCCTCCCAGGGTGACGCGCCCAGGTTCTCGAAGGTGGCCAGCGCCTGCCGCAGGGGCCCGCGGGCCTGTACCCGCCTCCGCGCGCGTCGCAAGCGCGAGCCGTAGGCCAGCTGGGTGCGCGCGGTCTCGTACGCGTCCGCCGTCTGCGCGTGCCATGCGAGCGCATCCGCGAAGGCCGCGTCGACCTCGTCGTCGTCGGCCAGCAGCCCTCGGCAGCGACCGGCCCGCGCCAGCGCCCGCGGCTGGCCCTTCGCGTGCGCCTCGGGCGCGAAGGTCGCGAGGCGTGCAGCCGCGCGCTCCGGCTCCCCCCGCCGGAGGTCGAGCTCCACCAGCTCGGGCACGGGTGAGAGGTCGGGATCACCGACGCCCAGCGCGTCCAGCGCCGCATGCTCTTGGCGAGGTCCCGCGCCTCCCCCGCGTGCGCCCGGCACGCCGGCTCGTGCCCCTGCCGCGCCTCCAGCCCGGCGAGGCGCGCCAGTGCGAACGCGAGAACCGTGCGGTGGCCGGTCTCGCGCGCCAACACGATCGCCTCGGAGAACCCGGCCTCGGCCTCCGCCCAGCGGTCCGTGGTGGCCTGGGTCGACCGCGACGTGGCTGAGCAGGAACGGCAGGACGCCGATCGCGGTCTGCGTGCGGGCGACCTCCAGGGCGCGCGCGATCAGCGCGCGGCCGGCCTCCGCCTCGCGCAGCCACAGCGGACCCAGCGCCGCCCAGGCGAGGACCCGGGAGTCCGAGGAGAGCGCGTCGGAGCCTTCGACCAAGGCCACGGCCTCGCGCACCAGCGCCGAGCCGCCCTCCTCGCCGCCGAAGATCAGCGCCATGCCGCGGGCCATCGCGGCGAAGAAGGCCGTGCGAGCGCTCGCGCCCTGGATCACGGGAATCCGCGCCGCCGCGTCCCGCATGGCCGCAGCGTCGCCGGCGTAGAACCCGGCCGTGACCGCTTCGGCGAGCATCATGACCGCGCGCTCGGGGTCGGCCAGCTCCGCGCCGTCGAGCAGGATGCGCTGCGCCTCGCTGACGGAGCCCGTGGCCGCCGCGATCTGGCCACGAACGTGCTCGATCGCGGCTGCGACCCCGACCGGCGGGGCCAGCTGCCGCGCCGCCTCCAGCAACCCTGTCGCGCGCGCGCCCAGCCCGCCCAGCCACGCAGCGTCCGCCGCCGCCGCCAGCAGCGCCGCGCGCCGCTGGTCGTGCGCCGCGAGTGATCCCGCTCGCTCGAACGCGTGTGAGGCCACGTCGACGCGCTGCGCGCCCGGGCGCGGCCGGCCGCCTGCTCGAGGGCCGAGCTCGCGGCCGCGTCGGGTCCGAGCGCTGCGAGCGCCAGGTGCCAGGCCCGGCGGTCCGCCTCGGCATCCGGCAGCGCTCGGGCCAGGGCCTGGTGCGCAGCGCGACGCCGCTCGGGCGTGGCACCGGCATAGACCGCGGAGCGGGCCAGGGGATGGCGGAACACGACACGCTGCGCGTCGACCACGACCAGGCCGCGTTCCTCGGCGCCGCCAGGTCGCCGAGGTCCAGGCCGGTCCGGGCTCCTGCCCTGGCCAGCGCCGCCAGGTCCCCGACGTCGCTGGCCGCAGCGAGGAGGAGCAGATCGCGGGTGGCGGCGGGCAGGGCCTCGCAGCGCTCGAGGAACACGCGCGCGACGCGCGGGCCGATCGGCAGCGGCGCGTCGAAGGGCATCCCGCCGACGTCGTGATCGCCCGCCAGCTCGAGGACGGCGAGCGGGTTGCCGCCCGTGCCGCGATGCAAGCGGTCCACGACCTCCTCGGAGAGACGAGAGCCGCCCAGGAGCGCCCCGGTCGCGTCGCGGTCCAGCCCCTGCAACCGGTGGACGGCCACGTCGGTCCCGTCCAGCAGCGAGGGCTCGCCCTCGCGGGCCGCGAGCACGACCCCGACCGGGTCAGCGACCAGGCGGCGGACGGCGAACAGCAAGGCGTCCCCGGAGGACCCGTCCAGCCATTGCGCGTCATCGACCATCACCAGGAGCGCGGACTCGTCGGCGCAGGCCGTCAGCAGGGCCAGCGTCGCTGCCCCGATCGCGAAGCGGTCGAGCTCGCGCGCCGGTCGCAGCGCGAGCGCGCCCTCCAGGGCCTCGCGTTGCGGCGTCGGGATGTGGTCCAAGTGGTCCAGTGCCGGCCGCAGCAGCTCGAAGAGCGCCGCGAACGGGATCCGGGCCTCCGACTGGATGCCCCGCGCGCGCAGCACGCGCATCCCGGTGGCCCGGGCGGCCGCGTGCTCCAGCAGCGCCGACTTCCCGATGCCCACCTCCCCGACCAACGCGAGCACGGTGCTCTGTCCCGCCCGGACGTCGTCGAGCAGGCGGTCGAGGAGGCGCTCCTCCTGAGCGCGGCCCACCAGCACTCCGCGTGCAGCCTAGGACGACTAGGGGGGTCCCCGGAAGCGAAGCGGAGCCCTCGTCCGCACGCTCGCCTCCTGCAACCACACCGACCCCAGGAGACCCACGACCCCGACAGCTCCTCCTACACGCTCCCGCCGGAGCAGGCCGTCGCGCTCACCGACGAGTCCAGCCCTGCCTTCCTGCCCGGGTTCTTCCAGATCGCGCTGGGGTCGGTCATCGACTCGCCGCGGATCACCGAGGCCGCACGCACCGGCGCCGGCGTCGGCTGGCACGACCACGTGAACGACGTCCACGAGGGCTGCGAGCGCTTCTTCCGCCCGGGCTACGACGCCCACCTGATCGCTGAGTGGCTGCCGGCGCTGGAGGGCGTGGTCGCCAAGCTCGAGCGCGGCGCGCGTGTCGCCGACGTCGGCTGCGGGCACGGGGCCTCGACCATCCTGATGGCGCACTCCTTCCCGGCCTCGACGTTCGTCGGCTCCGACGCCCACGACGGCTCGATCGCGACCGCGCGCGAGCGGGCGATCGCGGCCGGCGTCACCGACCGCGTGCGCTTCGAGACCGCCCCGGCGGCGGACTACGCCGGCGACGGCTACGACCTCGTCACGCTGTTCGACTGCCTGCACGACATGGGCGACCCGGTCGGCGCGGCCCGGCACATCCGCGGCGCACTGGCGCCGGACGGCACCTTGATGATCGTCGAGCCCGCGGCCGGCGACCGCGTCGAGGACAACCTCAACCCGGTCGGGCGCGCCTACTACGGCTTCTCGACGCTGCTGTGCACGCCGTCCTCGCTGTCGCAGGAGGTCGGGCTGGCGCTGGGCGCGCAGGCGGGCGAGGCCCGCATCCGCGAGGTTGTGACCAGCGCCGGCTTCAGCCGCTTCCGCCGCGTGGCCGAGACGCCGTTCAATCTGGTCTACGAGGCCCGGCCCTGACCATGGTCTGATCTCGCTGGGAGGTGGCAGCGATGCGCGCGCGCGAACCGGATCTCGAGGGCTACGTCGAGCGCGACGGCGTCAAGATCGGCTACGAGGTGTTCGGGGACGGGTCGCCCACCGTGCTCCTGCTCCCGACCTGGACGATCGTCCACAGCCGCTTCTGGAAGCTGCAGGTCCCCTGGCTCGCCGACCACCACCGCGTGCTCACGTTCGACCGGCCGGGCAACGGCCGGTCGGACCGCACGCTCGACCCGGCGGCGCACACCGTCGCCGCGGTCGTCGACCACGCCCTCGCCGTCATGGACGCCACTGGGACCGACCGGGCGGTGATGGTCGGGCTGTCGCTCGGGGCCCAGGAGGTGCTCACGCTGGCCGCCGACCACCCCGACCGGGTGCTGGGGGCGGTGTTCATCGCCAACTCGCTGCGGATCACGGGCGACGCCACGCCCGACCCGAAGCTGGAGCCGTACCCGCGGTTCGCGGACAGGTTCTTCGCCGAGTGCCTCACCGAGCCACACTCCACCAAGCCGCACGAGGACTGCGTCGGATGGGCGCTGGAGACGACGCCCCAGGCGCTGCTGGCCCACCAGGCCGCGGTGCTCCCGCAGGCGGCCGTGCTCGAGATGGTCAGGCGCGTCGCGGCGCCGACGCTGGTGATCCACGGCACCGAGGACCGCGTCAGCCCGCTCGCGCGTGCCGAGGTGCTGGCGCGCGAGACCGGCGGCGACCTGGTGGTGCTCGAGGGCAGCGGTCACCTCCCGATGGTGCGCGACCCCGTGCGGGTCAACTTGCTGCTGCGCGACTTCGTGCAGCGCGTCGCGCCGCCGGCCGCCGCGACGCCGCGGCGCTGGACCCGTGTCCCGCGACGTCGGCGCCGTGCGCTGTTCGTGTCGTCGCCGATCGGCCTGGGCCACGCAGGCCGCGACATCGCGATCGCGGCCGAGCTCCGGCGTCACCACCCCGACCTCGAGATCGAATGGCTCGCGCAGCACCCGGTGACCCGCATGCTCGCCGACCACGGCGAGCGTGTGCACCCCGCCAGCGCGCGCATGGCCAGCGAGTCGGACCACATGGACTCCGAGAGCGGCGAGCACCGCCTGCACTGCTTCCAGGCCTGGAGGCGGATGGACGAGATCCTCCTCGCCGACTTCATGGTCTTCCACGATGTGGTGACCGCCCGCGACTACGACCTGGTGGTCGGCGACGAGGCCTGGGACGTCGACTACTACCTCCACGAGAACCCTGAGCTCAAGCGCTTCGCCTACTGCTGGCTCACCGACTTCGTCGGATGGCTGCCGATGCCGGAGGGGGGCGAGCGCGAGGCCTTCCTCACCGCCGACTACAACGCCGAGATGATCGGGCACATCGCCCGCCACCCGCGGATCCGCGACCTTGCGCTGTTCGTCGGCAACCCCCGCGACATCGTGCCCGACACGTTCGGCGAGAAGCTGCCGCGGATCCGCGAGTGGACCGAGGCGCACTACCGCTTCCCGGGCTACATCACCGGGTTCGACCCGAGGGCGGTCGCCGACAGGGAGGCGCTGCGCGCCGAGCTCGGCTACGCGCCCGAGGAGCGGGTGTGCGTGGTCACCGTCGGCGGGTCGGGCGTTGGCGGCGACCTGCTGCGGCGGGTGATCGACGGCTACCCGGCAGCCGCGGGGGAGATCCCCGGCCTGCGCATGCTGGTCGTGGCCGGGCCGCGCATCGACCCCGCGTCCCTGCCTGCGCACGACGGGCTGGACGTCCGCGCCTACGTGCCAGGCCTCTACCGCCACCTGGCCGCCAGCGACCTGGCGATCGTCCAGGGCGGGCTCACCACCTGCATGGAGCTCACCGCCGCGCGCAGGCCCTTCCTCTACGTGCCGCTGCGCGACCACTTCGAGCAGAACTTCCACGTGCACCACCGCCTGCAGGGCCACGCGGCCGGGCGGCGCATGGACTTCGCCGAGCTGCAGCCGGACGCGCTGGCAGCGGCCATCAAGGCGGAGATCGCGCGGCCCGTCGACTACCGGCCGGTCGAGTCCGACGGCGCCGCGCGGGCGGCGGCCGCGATCGCCGAGCTGCTCTGACTACTCCGGCTCGGTGCTCGACTCCAGCAGCCGGCGCGCGCGGCGGCCCAGGTCGCCGAGGTCGACGCGCCCCGCCTCGGCCGCATCGGCCAGCCGCCGCGCCAGGTCCAGTGCGTCCTCGACGATCGGCGTCACCGCCGCGGCGTCCTCGCCCATGTCGTGCAGGATCGTGCGCTCGGTTCGCGACGCCACCAGCGGCTCCGCGATCCCCTCGACCCACACCCGCGTGCGCCGCCCCTCTCCGCGGTCGTCGCCGCGTAGCGGCTCCAGGGCGAAGATGCGGTCTGTGCGCGCGTACTTCCCGAAGCCGAGGAACACCATGCGCGACGCCATCGAGAGCCCAGTATCCGCCTGACGTGCGACAGCGCGCTCAGCGGGCGACCAGGTCGCCGCTCACCTCGGCGATGGAGCGGCAGCCCGCCAGCCGCAGCGTGCGCTCCAGCTCGACCCGGAAGTGCTCCAGCACGGCATGCACCCCGTCGGCGCCGCCGGTGGCCAGCCCCCACAGCACCGGCCGTCCCAGCAGCACGGCGCGGGCCCCGAGCGCCACGGCCTTGAGCACGTCGGTCGCGCGCCGCACGCCGCCGTCGACGTAGACCTCGGCGTCCCGGGCCACGGCCTCGACGACCTCGGCCAAGGCGTCCGCGGTCGCCACTGCGGTGTCCAGCTGGCGCCCGCCGTGGTTGGACACGATCACCCCTTGCGCGCCGGCGTCGACCGCGGTGCGCGCGTCGTCCCCGCGCAGGATGCCCTTGACCAGCAACGGCATCCCGGCCTGCGAGCGGAACCACTCCAGGTCCGCGAACGTGATGGTGTTGTCGACCCCCCTGTGCACGAAGTCCTTGAGCGCCGACCCTTCCCCGGCGCTCAAGGACACGCCGAGATTCGCCAGCGTGAGGCCGTCAGGCAGCGCGAACGCGTTGCGCTCGTCGCGGCGGCGGTTGCCCTGGGTCGTGACGTCGACGGTCAGGACCAGCGCCCGGTAGCCGGCGGCGGTGGCGCGCTGGATGATCTCTGCGTTCCAGCCGCGGTCGGGGTTCACGTAGAGCTGGAACCAGCGCGGCGCCTCGGGCGCGGCGGCGGCCACGTCCTCCAGCGTCACCGTCGCCAGCGAGCTCACGACCATGACCGTCCCGCAGCGGGCCGCGGACTGTGCGGTCGCGACCTCACCCTCGTCGTGGAAGAGCCGCTGGTGCCCCATCGGCGCGACCAGCACGGGCAGGTCGACCGGCGTCCCCAGCACCGTCGTGGCGGTCTCGACGGAGGACACGTCACGCAGCATCCGGGGCCGCAGCCGCAGCCGGCCCCACGCGGCCTGGTTGTCCTCGACCGTCAGCTCGTCGTCGGCTCCCCCCGCGGCGTAGTCGTACGCCATGGGGCTGAGCACCTTGCGCGCGGCGGCCTCCAGGGCCTCGAGATCGACCATCCGGAGGCCACGGTAGCCTGACCGATCCCCTTCTCGAAAGGCCGCACCACCGTGACGGAGTCCACCGCCGAGCGCACCGTTGCCGGCCGGCCGCGCCGCTCGTGCCTGGCCGTCCCCGGAAGCTCGCCGAAGATGCTCGACAAGGCGCGCAGCCTGCCCGCGGACCAGGTGTTCCTCGACCTCGAGGACTCGGTCGCCCCCAACGAGAAGGAAGCCTCGCGGTCCAACATCGTCGAGGCGCTCAAGCTCGGCTACGACGACAAGACCGTGGTCGTGCGCATCAACGCGATCGACACGCGCTGGGCGTACCGCGACATCATCGAGGTGGTCGAGGGCGCGGGGGACTTCCTGGACTGCATCATGATCCCCAAGGTCCAGACCCCCGGCGAGGTGGAGTTCGTCGACCACCTGCTGCGCATGGTCGAGGACACGGTCGGGATCGAGCACCGCATCGGCATCGAGGCGCAGATCGAGAACGCCCCCGGGCTGACCAACATCGACGACATCGCGTTCGCGTCGGAGCGCCTGGAGACGCTGATCTTCGGCCCCGGCGACATGGCCGCCGCGCTGGGGATGCCCTCGCTGACGGTCGGCGAGCGCATCGCGAGCTACCCCGGCGACCACTGGCACTGGGTGCTGATGCGCATCCTCGTGGCCGCCCGCAACGCCGGCCTGCAGGCGATCGACGGGCCCTACGCCAAGATCCACGACCTCGACGGCTACCGTGAGGTCGCGACCATGGCCAAGGCCCTGGGGTTCGACGGCAAGTGGGTCCTGCACCCCGGCCAGCTGCCGATCGCCAACGAGGTCTTCGCCCCGTCGGTCGAGGACTACCAGCGCGCCGAGGACATCCTCGACGCCTACCGCGAGGCCACCGAGTCCGACCGCAAGGGCGCGGTGATGTTCGGCGACGAGATGATCGACGAGGCCTCGCGCAAGATGGCCGAGGTCACCGCGCTGCGCGGCCGGGCCGCCAAGCTTCCCAGGAGCTAGAGCTCCGCGAGCCGCGGGATCACGTCGGCGCCGAGGGCTGCGACCGCCTGCGCCGGCTGCTCGGCCGGAGGCATCACCACCACGGTGTCGATGCCGAGCTTGGCGTAGGCGGCCATGTCCTCGACGAACTGCGGGCCCGACGGCCAACCGCGCACGTTGAGGATGGTCTTGCCCAGGCGGCCGTAGTCGGTGCCCTCGGCCTCGCAGTGCGCGCGCAGGACGTCGAGCTTGCGCCCGATCTCCTCGGGCGAGACCGCGAACATGTTGGTGGCGTCCGCGTACTTGGCGACGAGTCGCAGCGTCTTCTTCTCGCCGCCGCCGCCGACGATGATGCGCGGGTGGGGCCGCGTGACAGGCTGCGGCGAGCAGATCGTCTCGGCCAGCTGGTAGTACCGCCCAGCGAAGGGCCCGTCGTCGTCGCTCCACATCTGGTGGACGATCTGCAACGCTTCCTCCAGCCGGCCGAAGCGCTCCGCGACGGCCGGGAACGGCACGCCGAGGCCACGGTGCTCACGCTCGTACCACGCGGCGCCGATGCCCAGCTCCGCGCGGCCGTCGCTGAGAACGTCCACCGTGGTGACGGTCTTCGCCAGCAGTCCTGGATGCCGGTACATGACCCCCGTGACGAGCGCGTGCAGCTTCAGCCGCTGCGTGCGCGCCGCCACGTAGCCCAGCGTCGTGTAGGCCTCCAGCATCGGGTCCGTCAGCGGTCGGTAGGCCTCCATCTGGAACCAGTGGTCCATCACCGACAGGTGCTGGCAGCCCGCCTCCTCGGCAGCCTCCGCGATGTCGCCCAGCCCCGTGGCGATGCCGCCGGCGTAGGTGAAGTCGATGACGTGGATGCCCAGTTCCATCCCCGCCACCCTAAACCGCGGACGACGACGCGCCCACGGGCCAGGGCGGGTACGTGGACGCGATCGGCGGCTTCTGAGCCCGAGAGCAGCACCGGAGGCCCTTGCGGGGGCCCCTCGTGCTTTTTTGGACGAGCCGTGCGAGGCGTGGGACCCTGCCCGCGATGTCGCGCACGCCACGGCTGAGCGCCAAGCTGCACGGGTTCGCCACCACGATCTTCGCGGAGATGTCCGCGCTGGCCGTCACCCACGGCGCCGTGAACCTCGGCCAGGGGTTCCCCGACTTCGGACCTCCGCCGGAGGTCCTCGACGCGGTGCACCGCGCGATCGCCGAGGGGCACAACCAGTACGCGCCGGGCATCGGCGTCCCCGCGCTGCGCGCGGCGGTGGCTGCTCAACGCGAGCGCGACTGGGGCACTGCGTATGACCCCGACAGCGAGGTGACGATCACCACGGGCGCGACCGAGGCGATCTTCTCGACGCTCATGGGCCTGCTGGACGTCGGCGACGAGGTCGTGGTCTTCGAGCCGTTCTACGACTCCTACCTGGCCTCGATCGCGATGGCCGGCGCGGTCGCCCGCCCGGTGCGGCTGCGGGTTCCGGACTGGTCGTTCGATCCCGAGGACCTGCGCGCCGCGGTCACCGCGCGCACGCGGGTGATCCTCCTCAACAGCCCTCACAACCCGACCGGCAAGGTCTTCACCCGCGAGGAGCTGGAGCTGGTCGCCGACCAGGCCCGCCGCCACGATCTCGTGGTCGTCACCGACGAGGTCTACGAGCACCTCGTGTTCGGCGTCGAGCACGTGCCGATCGCGACGCTGCCCGGGATGCGGGAGCGCACGGTCACGATCTCCTCGGCGGGAAAGACGTTCTCCTGCACCGGCTGGAAGGTCGGCTGGACCTGCGCGCCCCCGGTCCTGACGCACGCGGTGCGCACCGCCAAGCAGTTCGTGACCTTCACGTCGGGCACGCCCTTCCAGCACGCGATCGCGGTGGCGCTCGGCCTGGGCGACGGCTACCTGCAGCAGTTCCGCGCCATGTACGCGGCCAAGCGGGAGCGCCTCGTGGCGGGCCTCGCCAAGGCCGGGTTCGAGGTCATGCCCCCGGACGGCACCTACTTCGTGCCCTGCGACGCGCGCCCGCTGGGTGGCGACGACGACCTGGCCTTCTGCCGGGCCCTCCCGGAGCGCGCGGGGGTCGTCGCCGTGCCGATGTCGGTCTTCGGCGCCGACCCCCGCACCTACCGCGGCCTGGTGCGGTTCGCCTTCTGCAAGACCGACTCCGTGCTGGACGAGGGGATCGAGCGCTGTGCCGCTCTGGCGTAGCTGCGGTCCCGCGGGCAAACCGTAGCCCGGGTGGTCTGCGACCTACGATCACGTGATGCGCGTGTCAGGGCTGCAGACCGACATCGCCTGGGAGGATCCCGAGGCCAACTTCGCGACGCTCAAGGGACGCATCGCGGCGGCGGCCGCGGCCGGCGCGGACCTGGTCGTACTGCCCGAGATGTACGCGACCGGGTTCTCGATGGCGGCCGACCGGGTCGCTGAGCAGGTCGACGGCCCCTCGTCCGCGTTCCTCGTGGAGCAGGCAGCCGCTCACGGCATCCGCGTCTGCGGCTCCGTGCCGGAGCGATCAGGGGTCGGAGGGCGGCCGCGCAACGTGCTGGTGCTGGCCGGTCCCGGTGGGGTCGAGGCCCGCTACGCGAAGATCCACCCGTTCAGCTACTCGGGCGAGGAACAGCACTACGAGGCCGGGACCCAGCACGCGGTCGCCACGGTCGGGGGCGTCCGCCTCGGGCTCTTCGTCTGCTACGACCTGCGCTTCGCCGACGAGTTCTGGGCGCTCGCGACCGAGGTCGACGCCTACGTGGTCGTCGCGAACTGGCCCGCTGCGCGCGTCGCCCACTGGAGCGCACTGCTGCGGGCCCGCGCGATCGAGAACCAGGCCTACGTGATCGGCGTGAACCGCGTCGGCACCGACGGCAACGGCCTGGCCTACACCGGCGACAGCGCGATCGTCGACCCGATGGGCGCCGTGCTGGCGACCGGCGCCGGACAGGAGACCATGCTGCTGGCCGACCTCGACCCGGCGGTGGTGGCCCAGACCCGCGCGCGCTTCCCGTTCCTCGGCGACCGTCGGTGAGCTACGACGTGCTGAGCTCGACGATCGAGCGCGTGACGGTCTACCGGCGCGGGGCGCTGGTGGAGCGCGTCGCGGCGCTGGAGCCCGAGGCCGTGGGCGACGTGGCGGTGGGCTGGCTGCCGCTCTCCGTGGTGCCGGGGTCGCTGCGCGTGGCAGTCGAGCCGGAGGCAGGCGCGGACGCGCCACCGGTCGTTGCGACGGGGGTCCGACTGGGCGTCGACGTGCCGGGAGGCGACGGCCCGCCCGATCTCGCGGCGTTGCGCGCGGCCCGCCGCGACGAGGCGCGCGCGCAGGCGATCGTGCAGGGGCTCGAGGTGTCCGTGGCGCGGTTGCGGACCCTGCCGGTCCCCGGGCGGCCCGAGCCCCGCGAGGGCGAAGCCCCGCTGGCGCCGCCACTGGACGCCCGCCTCGCGCTGCTGGAGCTGCGCGATGCCGAGGTCACGGCGCTGCTGGAGGAGGTCAAGGACGCCCGGGCCGCCCTGCGCGCGGCGACCCAGGCTCGCGAGGACGCCGAGGCTCGCGCCGCAGAGGGGTCGTCGGACCGCACCCCGCGACCGGACGAGCTGCGCGCGCACGCCACGGTGGCGCTGCAGCGCTCGGCCCCCGGCGCCGCGCGCCTGCGGCTGTCGTACCTGGTGCCGGGCGCCGCCTGGGTGCCGGCCTACGCGCTGGACCTCGACGGCCCGCTCGCCCACGGCCGGCTGGCGCTCCGCGCCGTGGTCGCCCAGCACACCGGGGAGGACTGGACCGGCGTCGCCCTGACCGTCGCCACCGCCCTCCCCCAGCGCTGGGTCGACCTTCCCGAGCCCCGCGCCCTGCGCATCGGCCGCCGTCGCCCCGCCGTCGCCCCGTCGTGGCGCGCGCTGCCCACAGACACAGAGACGCTCTTCGCCGACCTCGACGCCGCCCGCCCACGGACGGTGCCGGGGCGTCCACGGCGCCGGGGCAGCGCGGCCAGGAAGCGCCAAGGCCCCGCGGCTCGGGCCGCACGCTTCGATGCACCGGAGGCCGGCGCGGCCGACACACTCGCGTACGACGAACCCGACTACGCGACCGCCGCCGACGCGGTCGAGCTGGCGATGCCGATGCTCGCCATGCCGGAGTACGCCGCGATGCCGGATGCGATGGAGATGGCCGCGCCTTCTCCCCCGCCCATGCCGCAGGCAGCGGCGGCGCGCCCGCCGGCTCCGACGGCGGCCAGACCGGGCGCGGCGCGCGGCAAGCGGTTCCCGCCGGTCGCGGAGTCGTTCGCGGAGATGGCCGATGAGCCCGCTCCCGCCCACGGCCCCGCGCGACCCGCCGAGGAGCTGTTGGACTACGGCGCGCTGCAGCTGCCACCGGTCGACGGGCCGGGGCGCGGCCGCCTGCAGCCCACCCGGTCGTGGCTGCCCGGCGCGCCGCCGACGGTTGTGGCCGCGGCGCACTCCGTCGCGGAGGGCGTGCCGGCCGCACCCAGCGGCCGACGCCCGCTGGGCCCCGCCGCCTTCGACCACGCCTGGGACGCCGACCTCCCCGTGGACGTGCCGTCCGACGGCCGCTACCACGTGGTCGGCCTCGCAGCGCACGAGGTCGGGGTCGCGGCCTCGCACGTGGCGGTCCCGCGGCTGGCCCCCCACGTTTGGCAGGTGGTCACCGCGACCAACCCGCTCGACGTGCCCCTGCCGGGAGGCCCGGTCGACGTCACCGTCGACGGCGTGCACCGCCTCACGGCGGACCTGGAGGACACGCCGCCGGGCGCCCCGGTGCGCCTCGGCCTCGGCGTCGACGAGGCCGTCAAGGTCGCCCGCCACGTCACCTTCACCGAGGAGGACGTCGGCCTCGTCCGCGGCCGCCGCCGCCTTCACACCGGCATCCGCATCGAGATCGCGAACCGCCGCCCCGACCCGATCCACCTCGAGGTGCGCGACCGCGTCCCTGTCGCTGTCCCCGCCGACGACCAGGTCACTGTCCGCGACGAGCGCTCCGAACCATCGTGGTCCCCGTGGTCCGGCGAGCACGACGAGCTCGCCGGCGGCCGCCGCTGGACCCTCGACCTCTCCGCCGCCGCCGAGACCACGCTCATCGCCTCCTACACCGTCGACGTCGCCTCGGGCCACGAGCTCGCCGGCGGCAACCGCCGCGAACCATGACCCCGCGGGGCGGGTCCGGAGGCAGGGCGCCGTGACCGCGCGGCCGGATTCGTCGGAGGTGCAGGCGGCGTCACAGGTGAGCGCGGTGACGGTCCTCCAGGACCGCGCGCAGGTCACGCGGGTCGCGGAGGTCGAGCTGCCGGCAGGGGTGGCACGGGTCCGGGTGGAGGACGTGGCGCCGGTGCTCGTCGATGCGACGCTCACCGCGTCGGCGAGTGACGGCGTGACCGTCCACGACGCGCGGGTGGAGCGGCGGTGGATGGCGCTCGCTGCGGAGCGGCCGGAGGAGGTCGTGGAGCTCGACGCGCGCATCGCCGCCGTCAACGACGAGCTCAACCGGCTCGTCGCGCAGCGCGACGCGCTCAACGAGGCCGTGAAGTCGGCGTCGGAGGCGGCGCGGCTGACGTTGCTGGACCTGACCGCGGACGCGGGGCGGGGGCGCTTCGACGCGGCGGAGTGGCACGACGCGCGGGAGCGGCTCGACGCCGCCGAGGAGGAGCGGCGCGACGCGCTGGTCGCCGCGCAGGACCTGGTGCAGCACACCGACGAGCAGCTGGCCGACCTGCGGGCGCGCCGCGCCGCGCTGGACACGCCCGCGACCCGGGTCGCCGCAGCGGTCGTGGTCGACGTCCTGGGCCCGGGCGGCCCGGCCACGCTCACACTGACGTATGTCGTCGCCTCGGCACTGTGGCGGCCGGCGCACCGCGCCAGGCTCGAGGGCGACCGGGTGGAGGTCGCGACCGACGCGGTCGTCTGGCAGCGCACCGGCGAGCCGTGGCGCGACGTCGAGCTGGCCTGCTCCACCGCACAGCCGTCGCTGGGCTCGGACCCACCGGTGCTGCCCTCTGACCGGCTGACCGCCCAGCGCAGCGCGGGCATCGTCGTCGAGCTCCGCGAGGAGGACGTGCAGACCACGGGGCTCGGCGCCGATCCGACCGCCGCCGACGTCCCAGCGGTGGACGACGGCGGCGAGGTTCGCGTCCTGCGCCCCGCGGGCCGCGTGACCGTGCCGTCCGACGGGCTGCCGCACCGCCTTCCGGTCGCCGTCGCGACCGCGGCAGCCACGGCGTCGCTGGTCGCCGTCCCCGAGCTCGCCGAGGCCGTGGTCCTGCGCACCGAGCAGGTCCACCCCGGCCCGGGTCCGCTGCTGGCCGGCCCCGTCGAGCTGCTGCGCGACCACGGCGTCGCGGGCCGGACCTCGACCCGCTTCATCGCCCCCGGCGAGCGCTGGGCCCTGGCCTGGGGTCCCGAACCCGATCTGCGCGTCACCCGCGAGCAGCAGGAGGTCGACGACACCGGCGCCATCACCGGCCGCACCGTCACGTCCCGCACCGTGACGCTGCGCCTCTCCAACCTCGGCGCGCGTCACCGCACGGTCGAGGTCACCGAGCGCGTGCCCGTCAGCGAGCTCGAGGAGGTCACCGTCGAGGTCGACCGCAGGGCCACCGCGCCACGGGCCGAGCCCGATCGCGACGGCTTCGTCCGCTGGCCGGTCGACCTTGCCCCCCACGGCCACGCCGAGCTGCGCCTGACCTACCGCGTCACCCGCACCCGCAAGGTCGCAACCGGCTGACCCCGGGCCACCTCCCCGTGTCACATCCCGAATCAGGATGTGACTGGGGCGGGGGGCGGGAAGAGCTCGCTGACCGCGGCCTGCCAGCCGGGGCCGACCCCCGCCGCGGTGGCCGCCGCGTCGTCGCCGTAGAGGTAGACCATGATCGCCACGCTGACCGGCCCGGCCTCCGGGCCTTCGACGGCCAGGCGCGCGACGCCGCCCGCGGGCTCCTCCAGCAGGACGCCGAGGACCCCGTCGCCGCTGGCATCGACGGTGCCGGCCAGCGGCGTGGCACCGGGCGCGACCAGCCGTACGCGGTCACCGACGGACGGGGCGCCCGACTCCAGGCCGAGCGCCGCGAAGAGCCGCTCCGCGGCGGGGTGGCGCGGCTCCTGCGCGAACGACATCGCCGTCGCGCTGGCGCCGGGTTGGCCCTTGAAGTGGGAGAGGTAGACCCCCAGGACCCCGAGGAAGATGTCCCAGCCCTTGTCGACGGCGTCGTACTCGTCATCCCACGCGGCGTCGGTGGAGAACCCGCTGTGGATGAGGCGCAGGATCGTGGTGCCGCCCTCGCCGCCCGAGATCAGGTACTCGAAGGCCTGGATGCCGGCCGAGGGGTCCACGCTGGCCTTTGCCCCGAAGGCGAAGCGGCGGCCCGGCTCCCAAGCGGTGATCTCGCCCTCGACCTTGCCGGGCATCCCGAAGTCCTGCGTGATGGTCCCGCCGACGCGGGGCTCGACCTCGCAGGGGACGAACCAGCAGGTGATGCCCGGTCCGGTCGCGACCGCCGCCCAGACCTCCTCCGGGGTCGCGGCGAGCGCGACCTCCTTCACGATCTCGCGAGTCTCGTCAGTCACGGCTGCTCCTCCTGGGGAGGCTCTGATGGGGCGGGGATCGGGTGCAGCGCGACGACCAGGCGGTGGGGCCGCGCGCCAGGCGCGTCGGGCTGGTGGTACCGGGCGACCAGGCCGGTGAGCGCGGCGGTCAGCTCCTCCGCGAACGCGCCGCGATCGGCGGCGGTGGCAAAGGCCACCTCGGCGTCCGCGGACAGCGTGGCGAGGCGCCGCCCGGCCGCCGTCGCGCCGCGCACGAGGCGGCCGACCTCGGACACCAGGCGGGCACCCAGCGCCAGCAGGTAGCCGGCAGACAGCCGGTCACCGGCCGCGGCGGGGTCGGGCGCGGCGGGGCCGAGCGCCTCGGGCGCGATCACCCAGGAGTCCGCCGTGGCGCGCACGACGCGCTCGGTCATCGCGCCCTTGCGCCGCTCCTCGACCAGCGCCACCAGCCCGTGCTGCTCCAGCGCGCGCAGGTGGTGGTTGACGAGCTGGCGCGACATCCCGACCGACGCGGCCAGGCCGCTGGCCGAGTCCGGCTCACGCAGCGCGCTGAGGATCAGCGCACGGGCCGGCTCCAGGGCCACCGCTGCGCGCGCCGGCTCAGCGATCACGGCGACGGCAGGCGGGGCGGCGGGCACGCTCGCACCCTGCTACCGAAAGCAAGAGCTGTCAAGACAGTCATTGCTTTCGGTTGATGGACTCCTCGAGCAGCCGGCGGGCGATCACCCGCAGCGCGAGCGTCTCGTCGGCCCCCTCGAAGATCGACAGCACCCGCGCGTCGACGAAGTACCGCGACACCGCGTACTCCTCGGCGTAGCCGTAGCCGCCGTGCACCTGCTGCGCCTCGCGCGTCAGCCACTCCGCGGCCAGGCAGGAGTACGACTTCACCATCGAGGCCTCGAGCTGCCCGGCTCCCTCGCTGGCCGAGGGCGCCCGCCCCAGCAGCCGCGCGGCCGCGTAGGAGAACGTGCGGCACGCCGCGATCACCGCCGCCATGCGCGCGAGCTTGGCCCTGGTCAGCCCGTAGTCCGCCAGCGGCTGCCCGAACACGTGGCGCTGGCGGGCGTAGCCGACGGCGGCCTCGAACGCGGCCTGCATCACGCCGGTGGCACGCGCCGCGGTCTGCAGCCGGCCGTTCGCGAACGCGTCCATCTGCAGGTAGAAGCCGCGGCCCAGCCCGGCCTCGCCGCCGACCAGGTTGTCCGCCGGCACGCGGTAGTCCTCGAAGCCGATCTCGAAGCTGTGCATCCCGCGGTACCCGATCGTCGCGATCGCGCGGGCTTCGGCTCGGCCCCCGCCCTCGGGCTCGTGGGTCCACGCGTGGCCCGGGAACGCGGGCTTCTCGACCACGAAGAGCGACAGGCCGCGGTGGCTCAGCGAGCGGTCCGGGTCCGTGCGCGCCAGCAGCATCAGCAGGTTGGCCCTCCCCCCGAACGTGCACCAGGTCTTGGTCCCGTTGACCACGAAGTGGTCGCCGTCGCGCAGCGCGCTGACCTTGATCCCCGCCACGTCGGAGCCGAAGTCCGGCTCGGTGACGGCCACGCCGCACATCAGCTCACCCGACGCGATCCGCGGGAGCCAGCGCTCCTGCTGCTCGGGCGTCCCGCCCTTGACCAGCGCCTTGGAGAGGATCTCCGGGCGCGTGATCAGCGACCCCGCGACCCCCAACGAGCCGCGGCTGAGCTCCTCGGTCACCACCACCATCGAGAGGAAGTCGTCGGCCGACTCTGCCCTGCGCGAAGCCGCCGTGGCGCTCCGGTATCGACAGCCCGAAGCAGCCCATCCCGCCCAGCTCCGCGATCACCTCGTCCGGGATGTCGGCGTCCTCGCGGTGCACCCGCTCCGCCACCGGCCGCACCTCGGCCTCGGCGAAGTCCTTGAACGTCTGGCGGGCCAGCGCCAGCTCCTCGGGCAGGTGGCGCGGCAGATCGGGGTTCTCCAACACCGCCGCAGCGACCTCGTCCAGCAGCGCCACCGACCGCGCCGCGGAGAGCGCGTCGCGCGCCTCCGCCAGCGCGAAGCCGCCTGAGATGCCCCAGTCCTGCTCGCGTCCCGCCGTGCGCGCCACGAGGTCCGCCGCGGTCTCCCCCGCGAACACCACCGCCAGCCGCTCCTCCAGCCCGCCGCGCTCCCCGTACGCCAGCAGCTCCTCGGCCGCCGCCACCCGGCTGGCCGCGCTGGCCAGGTCGTAGGCCAGGACCTGCTCGCGGTCCAGACGCTCCACGTCGACCCTGCCGTCCACCGCCGCGGCGCCCGCCAGCCGCGCCACCGCGCCGTCCACCAGGTCGCGGCAGGCGGCGACCAGCGTGCGGGCAGCGTCGAGCGTGGCGTCCACGGCGGCGTTCCTTTGCGGGGCGGCCGCCGATCATGCCGCCCGCACCCGCCGCTCACGAATCCCCGCCGCCCGGGGGTGGCTCGCAGCAGTACCCGCCTGGAGGTACTGGCGCGACGCACCCTTCGCGCCGCCGGCGAGGTGGCTCGCAGCAGTACCCGCCGTGAGGTACTGGCGCGACGCACCCCACTAGGCTCGGTCGCCGATGGCCTTTCCGGAGCTCGAGGTGTTCGCGGCGGAGGCGCGCGGGGTCGAGGCGACCTTGCGGGGGGTCGCGCCGGACGCATGGGCGCGGCGGGCGCTCGGGGTGTGGACGCTGACGGAGCTGACCGCGCACCTCGTGCGCGCGGCGCGCCTGACCGCGGACTACCTCGACGAGCCGGTCGAGGGCGACACGGCGGTGTGCGACCGGGTCAGCTACTTCCGGTTCGACCATGACGGCGCGGCGGCGTCGGTCGCGGACCGGGCACGCCTCGAAGCGTCCAGGTACGAAGCGCACACGCTCCCCGACGTCTTCGCCGCGGCCTGGCGCCGCACCCTGGACCGCGCCGGTGCCGAGGACCCCGCGAGGCTGCTGCACACGTTCCGCGGCCCGATGCGGATCGACGAGTACCTGCCGACCCGCATCCTCGAGCTCGTCGTGCACCACCACGACGTCCGCCGCGCGCTGGAGCTGCCGCCGGCGCCCGACCCCGCCGCCGAGCGCCTCACCGCCGGGATCCTCGAGGGCCTCCTGGGCGGCCCGCGGCCACGCAACCTGGGGCGCACGCGCTTCGTGCTGGCCGCCACGGGCCGCATTCCCAGCGACGACGACCGCTTCCCGGTGCTCCACTGAGCCAGGCGAAAGGCACCACGCGATGCAGTTCGGCCGCTACTACGAGGAGTTCGAGATCGGCGACGTCTACCGGCACTGGCCCGGCAAGACGATCACCGAAGCCGAGGACATCCTCTTCTGCGCCATGACGATGAACCAGCACCCGCTGCACTCCGACCGCCACTACGCCGAGACCGCGACCCAGTTCGGCAAGAACGTCGTCGTCGGCAACTTCGTCTACTCGGTGGTGCTGGGCCAGAGCGTGCCCGACGTGTCCGGCAAGGCCATCGCCAACCTCGAGGTGGAGTCGCTCAAGCACGCCAACCCGACGTTCCACGGCGACACCATCTACTCCGAGACCACCGTGGTCGACAAGCGCGAGTCCGCCTCCAAGCCCGACCGCGGCGTCGTGACCGTCGACACCATCGGCTACAAGCAGGACGGCACCGTGGTGTGCGAGTTCCGCCGCAAGGTCCTGGTCCCCAAGCGCGAGCACGCGGGCGCCGAGCACCCCGGCCGCCCGGAGCCGAGGCGCTAAGCCGTCAGAGCACGCCGAGCAGCCCCTCGGCGTCGTCGGCGATCAGCGCCGCACCGGCGTGCCGCAGTTCAGCGTCGGCGAACCCGCCCGTCCGCACCGCGCAGAACCCCATCCCCGCGGCCTTTGCTGCGTAGCCGTCCCACGGGGCGTCGCCGACCATCGTCAGCGTGTCGACGCGGCGCAGCTGCTGGGCCGCGGCCAGGAGGGGCTCGGGGTCGGGCTTGCTGGCTTCGACCTCGTCGGCGTCCGTGACGTCGACCTCGGGGTTGCCCAGCGCGTCCAGCAGCGCCGCCCGCTCCTTGGACCCGGCCGAGGTCGCGACCACGAACGGCACGTCACGGCTACGGAGGTCCTCCAGCAGCGCGCCCGCGCCTGGGGTCGGACGCAGATCGCCCGCCCGCTCGAGGAACCGGCGCGTGTGGTCGTCCTTCAACCGGCCGGCGAGCTCCTCCTCAGGCACCCGCCCCAGCACGTGCGCGAGCAGGCGCCCGGAGCTCAGCCCGATCCCGCGGTGCACCTTCCACGCCGGCACGTCCAGCCCAGCCGCACTCAGCGCGTCGCACCAGGTCGCGACGTGCACATAGACGCTGTCGACCAGGGTCCCGTCGAGATCGAGGATCACACCGCGCACTGCCGCGAGGTCTACCCGCAGTGACGCCGACCTACCCAGCCGCGGCGGCCGTGGCCTCGGCGACCTGAGGGCTGACGACAGCCTCGCCGCCGACGATCACCAGCAGTCCCACCGGGTTGTCCCGCAGCCAGGCGCTGCTCTCCGGGGAGCCCGCGAGGTCGGTGCCGTCGACCAGCAGCAACGGGGCGCCCGCCGCGGCGGCGGCCGGTCCGGCAGCCAGCGCGTCGGGGAAGTTGCGACCCGTCGCGACCCAGACCGAAGGCGCGTCCAGGCCGGCCTCGACGGCGGCCGCGGCGACCGCGACCGAGGTGGCGTAGCGGTTCGCGCCCGCCAGCCGGCGGATCTCGGCCCCACCGGCGGCGCCTGCCGCCGCACCCGCCACGGCGTCGCTGATCGCGGCCGTGCCACCGACCACGGTGATGCGCGACGGCCGGAAGTCGCCGAGGACCGCCGCGACCGCCTCGGGCAGCATGTCGGCCTGCACCAGCAGGATCGGGGCGACCGCGCGCGCCGCCAGCGCGGTGGCGGCCAGCGCGTCCGGCCACGCCCGCGACGGGTCGGCGGCGTCGCCCAGCGCCAGGATCACCTCGTCGAGCTGCCCGTTCCTGGCCGGATAGGAGGCGACGTCGCGCGCGATCTCGGCCGACAGCGCGTAGCGGTCGCTGGCCGCCATCCGCGCCTGGTTCACGACCCCGGCGGACGCCAGCTGGCCCTGCACGCTGGCGGGCAGCTTGGACTCGTCGCCGATCACGTACGCGTTCATCGCGCCCAAGCGGGCGACCTCGTCGATCACCGCCTGATCCAGGCCCGCGGGGCCGCCCAGTAGCACCGGCGCGCCGGTGAGGCCCGCGAGGGCCGCGGACACCAGCGCCTCGGGGTGGCTCCCGGCGGGCGCGATGATTACCGTCGCGGCGTGGTCGCGGCTGGCCTGCGAGAGCGCGACGGCGGTCAGCACCCGGTTCGTGCCGGCCAGCCGGTCCACCTCGGCGCCGCCGTCGCCGCCCGTGGTCGGCTCCGGCACGGGCTCCGGCGGGGGCGGGGGCGGGGGTGCCAGCCCCGGGTTGGGGGTCTCCGGGTAGTCGCCCCGCGCCTGGGAGGCCAACAGCGTGGGGTACGGGTTGTAGCGCCCGTTGTTGGTGGTGATGTCCGGATCGCGGATCTCGAAGTGCAGGTGTGAGCCACTGCCCTCGGCGTTCCCGGAGTCCCCGGTGTAGGCCAGGAACTGGCCGCGCGTGACGCGCATGCCCTTGCCGCCGGCGAGCACCTCGGGCGCGTATGCGTACTGCAGCCCGCCCGCGCCGTCGTCGGTGCCGGGTGTGTCGTTGTTGATGTGGATGTAGGTGTACTGCCGCCCGTCGTCGCCGCAGACCGTCAGGTTCCAGCCGTAGGACGGCTCGGCCCCGTCGTCGATGCCACCGACCTCGCAGAGCTCACCGTCGACCACGGCGTGCTGGCGCACCATCTTGTCGGCCATGATGTCGGTGGCCCAGTGGTACCGGCTGCAGCCGCTGCGGCACGACCAGTAGGTGTCGACGTAGCTCGCCTGCCCCTCGGGCAGCGGGAACATGATGTCGAAGACCTCGTTGAACCACTCCCCCGTGGGCTGGGTCTGCGCGCCGGCCACGCCGCTGATAGCCGTCATGACGACGGCGAGCACCGCGATGAACTTGTGGCGCAAGAGTTGACGACCCCTGGTCGCAGGAAGGAACCCGCTCGGGACATTGTGGGACAAGGCCGCGCAAAGCTGACCTGTCCGTCCTTACAGGGTCGACGCCAGGGGCCGCGTCTCGAGATCGAGGCGAACTAGGGGGTGGCCTCCGGTTCGGCGACCGCGGGCTGGGGCGTCGGGGTCGCGGCCGCGGGCTCCGTGGTCGGCGTGCCGGCGGTCACCTCGGCGGCCGCCGGGGCGGCCGGGGCCTCGAGGCCCAGCTGGGCGCGGATCTGCGACAGGCGGGCCTTGGCCTCGGTGTTGAGCGCGGCCTGCTGCACCTCGAGCATGCGGCCCTCGACGGACTCGCCATGCAGCTCCTGGGCGCCCTTGGCGCGCGCGTAGCGGGCCTCGATCTTCTCGCGGACCTCTTCGAAGGTCGGGACGTCCTGCCCGACGGTCTCCGACAGCGAGGTCATCGCCGTGTTCATCTGCTCCTGCATCTTGGCCTGGTCGAGCTGGGACAGGAGCTTCTGGCGCTCGGCAAGCTTCTTCTGCAGCGACGTGGAGTTCTGCTGCACCATCGACTTGGCCTGCTCGGAGGCCTGCGCGGCCTGGAGCGACAGGGACTTGAGGCTCTGAACCTCCTGCTCGACCGCGATCAGGCGGTTCGCGAAGGCCTCGGCCGCCTGGGTGTACTCGGTGGCCTTCTTGTCGTCGCCGCCCTTCATGGACTCCTCGGCCAGCAGCACGGCCTGGCGGGCGTTGGAGTTGACCTTCTCCATCTCCTCCATCGCCCGGTTGAGCCGCATCTCGGTCTGCTTCTGGTTGGCGATGACGTTGGCCGCCTGCTCCTTGAGCTTGCGGTGGTTCTCCTGGGCCTCCTGGATCGCCTGCTCGAGCTCGATCTTGGGGTCGGCGAACTCGTTGAAGCGGCCCGTGAACAGGGCGGTGAAGTAGCCCCACATGCGCTTGAAGAGCTTGCCCATCACGCAACTCCGATCTGGGTGGCGCCGCCGCCGGTCTCCTCCAGCGCCTGACGCAAGGCTTCCATCTCTCCTACCACGGTGTCCACGTCGCTGCCGAAGGCCGACAGCTCGCCGTGGTCACCGGACAACGACAGCTCGACCGCGCGGGCGACAGCCTCGTCGAGGCGGGCGTCCAGCAGCCGCAGGCGATCCGAGGCGTCGCGCGAGACCGCGTCCAGGCGCATCGCGGCGCCCATCTGCGCGCGCCGCGCCTCCAGCGTGCGCTGCGACGACTCTGACGGCGCCTGCGCCGCGGCGGCCTCGGCCTGGGCCAGCTCGCGCTGCATGCTCTTGACGTCCAGGCGCGTGACCGCGTCCTGCAGCGCCATGCCGCGCTGCGCGATGCGGCCGGCCTCCTTGACGCCATCGTCGAAGCGCCCGCTGATCGACGCCAGCCGGTCGCGCAGCGGCCCCTCGGGCGTGGACGCGACGACCTGCTTGAAGCGCCGCTGCGCGTCGATCGCCTCGCGCACGTAGTCCCACCACGGCGGGCGCAGCTTGCTGTAGTCGACCTCGCTGGCACCGGACTTCGGGATCGCGGTCGCGACCTTGGCACCCCAGGCCGCGAGCCCCAGCCCGATCGCCAGCGGGATCCCGCCGAACGGCAGCAGCAGCCCCACCGCGGCCCCGGCGCCCGCGATCATGATGCCCGACGGCGAAGTGATCGCCCGCCCCACGCGGCGGGAGAAGAACCGGTCCCGGAACGACACCACGTCTCAGAAGTTCGAGATCACGTTGGTGAAGACGCGGTCGATGCTGGTGGCGTCGACCGAGTCGTAGGCGGCGCCGTTGGTGGCCTGCGCGATCTGCTCGAGCACGGCGACGTCGGCGTCCTGGCCGTAGGCGATCGTGAAGATCCGCACAGGCTGGGCGTTCTCGCCCTGCGACTGCTCCGACAGCGTGTCCAGCAGCCCCTGCAGGTCGTCGTTGCGCGGGTCGTCGTTCATGCCGTCGGTGAGCAGCACGACCGCGTTGATGCGGGTCTCGTCGAAGCCCTCCAGCACGTGCGTGAAGGAGTCCTCGGCGACGGTGTACAGCGGCGTGCCCGCGACGGGGAAGAGGCCCTCGATCGCGGTGCGGATCTGCTCGCGTGTCTCGCTCATCGGCCCGATCCCGACCACGTCGACGTAGTCGAACGGCTCGGTGGTCGACAGGTCGGTCGAGAAGATGCGCAGACCGACCTGGTCGTCGTCCTTGAACTGGTCCAGCGCGTTGGCCGCCGCCACCTTGGCGAGGTCGAGCTTGGTCGCGCTGGACCCCGGCCCCGCGAAGTCGGCCATCGAGCCGGAGACGTCGATCACCAGCAGCACGCGGGCGGTCTTGCGCGTCTCGCGCCAGGCGTCCAGGAGGGCCAGGAGCACCTCGGGCTCGGGCACCTCCAGTGTGGTCTGCGGCTGGTCGGGATCGACGTTGAACTCGGCGGTGATCGGATCGCCGATCGGCACCTCGATGTTGCCGGGGCGGAACCCGAACTCCAGCACCCGCTCCTGGTTCTCGGGGCGCTGCACGAACTCGGTGAAGATCTCGGCGGCGGCGCTCTCGTCGTCGTCCACCCACTCCGCCTCGAGGATGAAGAACGGGTTGTCGGAGAAGAGCGTGCCCTCCTCCGGATAGATCGCGACCAGCGGGATGCGCGGCGGCACCTCCTGCTCCCCGGCCTGCAGCACGCCGTCGGGGTTGCCGCGGTTGTAGTTGATGAGGCTGACCTCCTCGATGGCGACCGCCGAGGCGTAGGTCAGCGCGGTCCCGCGCTGGTCGTTGCGGTAGAGGTTGTTGAGGAACGTCAGCGTGGTGTCGCCGTAGTGGACGACCGCCTGCTCGATGTTCGACGCGAACTCCAGGACCGCCGGGTCCTGGACGTCTTCGATCGTGAGCCCGCTGGTCCTGCCCGTCGCGGCGTAGTACTGCGCGATCAGCGCGGACAGGCCCGAGGTCGAGAAGTTCGGGTTGGTCTTGCCGAGGCGGAACGGCCCCCACTCCGGGTGCCCGAACGCGCCCCAGCCCTCCGGATCCTGCGACAGCTGCAGGATGTCGGCCCAGCCGACGCTCTCCTCGGGATACCCGAGCGCCTCCGCCATCGGCTGGGGCATCGCGATCACCAGCGGCGAGAGCATGAACGGGGTGCCCGCGGGCGCCATCTCGGGCTCCCCCGCCTCGCTCAGGCGCTGGTTGAGCACCGCACCCCAGGCCGACGAGGCCGGCGACCAGATCACCGGGCGCGGACCCTGAAGCTGCTCGTCCCAGCCCTCCGAGAGCAGCCCGGCCGCCAGCCCGGAGGCCTTGCTCGACCGGCTCCACGAAGATGCAGCGGCCGTCGACCGTGGCCTCCTCGGAGCCGTTGAACGCCAGCGCGAGGTCGGTCAGCAGGTCGATCTTCTCGGCCGAGACCGCCATGTCGACGCGGATGCAGTCGCCGGGGTCGCCGAAGACCTCGGTCTCGCCGCCGGCCGTGTCGTCGCCGCCGAGGTCCCCGCCAGGGTCGTCGCCGCCGCCGCTGCAGGCGGCCAGCACAACCGCCAGCACGGCCAGCAGCGCAAGCAGTGCACGGCGGCTCACAGGACCGCCTCCCACTGCTGGCGCAGTGCCGCCATGACACCCGGCGCGGGCAGCCCGTCCCCGTCGGGCAGCGGTGTCGCCCCGCCGTCGCCGGGCGCGACCCAGCCGGCCCCGACCAGTGCCGTCCGCAGCGGCTCCACCAGCGGTTCCACGCTCGAACCCTCCGACCCGACGGCTGCCGCGACCACGTCCACCACGACCTCCGGGCCAGCGTAGAGGATCACCGGCGGCGTCCGGTTGCCGCGGATGGCGGCTGCGATGTCGGCTTGGGCCTCGACGTCGGAGGCTGACGCCGCGTCAGCGGCGGCCGGGTTCGCGACCAGCTGGCGCACGGGCAGCCCGACGACCATCACCCCGCGCGAGAAGCCGGTCAGCCAGGCGCGGAAGGCACCGTCGAAGTCCTGGCTGCCGAACTGCGACGTGCCGAAGTACCCGCTGGCCGCCTGCCCGAGCAGGGCCAGACCGGCGAGGCTCGCCGTGGGGTCCTGTGAGAGCAGCTGGAACGTCCCGGGGCGCGTCGGCGCCCAGCTCCGACCAGGGGCGGCCGACCGCCGTCGCGAGGCAGTCCCACGCGACCTCGGCGCAGACCGCTTCGAGTGCCTCCTGGCGCCCCTCCTCGATCGCCAGCGCCAGCCGGCTGCGGGCGATCACGGGCATCTCGGAGGGGAAGAGCGCGGGCAGTCCGGCGGCGCGGCGCAGCTCGTCGACCAGGCCTGGCCAGGACGCACCGGTCACCCACACCGCGAAGTCCGGGGACTGGCCGCGCGCCAGCGCGACCAGCGCGTCGGCTGTGGCGCCGGCCGACTCGACGCGCACGTCGGCGTCGGCCAGCTCGCGGCACGCGTCGCCCAGCTCGGTCGCGCAGACGACGACGAGCCCCGCCTCGGGCGGCGCGGTCACGTCCGGCGTCTCGCTGCCGGCGACGTCCGGGTCCTCGTCGGGCCGGATCACGCGGGTGCGCAGGACGTACGCGCCGGCGATCAGGCCGACCGCGACCAGCACCGCGAGCACGCGCTTCACTGGGCCGTCCCGCCCTCACCGTGGAAGACCGGTCCGTAGCCGGGCTTCGGGCCGACGACCTCCGGCTCGGGCTCCGGCTCCGGCGGCGCCGGCTCGGGCGCCGGTGTGGTGCCCAGCGCGCTGCCGTCAGCCGTCTCCGGCAGGTCCGCGGGGAGGATCTCGGTCAGCTGCTCGTCGGTGGGGTCGGTCAGGCCCACGACGCGGCTGGCCTGGCGTGCGACCGCGGCCTCGAAGACGTTGCGGGCCAGGCGGCCGTTGCCGA
This sequence comes from Euzebyaceae bacterium, assembly GCA_963829805.1. Taxonomy (GTDB): domain Bacteria; phylum Actinomycetota; class Nitriliruptoria; order Euzebyales; family Egibacteraceae; genus CAWHJR01. The sequence goes on along the minus strand of CAWHJR010000002.1, from coordinate 1,804,213 downwards.
ACCCGCGCTCCCGCGGCACGGCGTCGAAGAGCCCCGTGAGCAGCAGGATCGTCGGCTCGCCCAGGGTGTACTGGGCCTTCTCGGCCTGGAGCTTGGTGATCGCCACCAGCTCGGCGGTCGTGTAGTCGGGGAAGTGGATGGTCTTGGGGAAGCGCGACCGCATGCCCGGGTTGGCCTCGATGAGGGCGGCCATCTCCTCGGGGTAGCCGGCCATGATCACGGCCAGCTCCTCGCGCAGGTCCTCGCTGAGCTTGACCACCATGTCGATGGCCTCGCGGCCGAAGTCCTTCTCGCCGCCTCGGACCAGGCTGTAGGCCTCGTCGATCAGCAGGATCCCGCCCTTGGCCTTCTCGAAGACCGCCTTGACCTGCTGGGCGGTGTGCCCGACGAAGCCGGCGACCAGCCCGGCGCGGTCGGTCTCGACGAGGTGGCCCTTCTCGACCACGCCGAGGGTCCGGTAGATCTGCGCCAGCAGCCGCGCGACTGTGGTCTTGCCGGTGCCCGGGTTGCCGGTGAAGACCAGGTGGCGGCTGGCCTCGGTGACCTTCAGGCCGCGCCCCGCACGCAGCTTCTGCACCGCGAGGAGGTTGGCCACGAGCTTGACCTCGGCCTTGACGGGCTCCAGCCCGACCAGCTCGTCCAGCTCGGCCAGCAGCTCGTCCAGAGGGCGCGGCGGGGGCAGCTCCTCCTCGGCCGGCGCCTCGTCGGGCGTCGCCGCCGGGGAGGCCGTGGCCGGCGCGGGCGCCGCGGGGGCGGTCGGCGCCGCGGCCGGCGCCGGCGTGCGCGGGATCGCGGCGGCCTTGAGCTCACGGACCAGCGTCGTGCGGAAGCGCTCGATCGCGTCGAGCTCCGCCGTGCCGCTCACCAGATCCAGCGACGCCACCTGGTGCGCGAGACGCAGCGCGTGCACGTAGTAGGTCCAGGCGTGGCGGGTGCCGCCCTTCACGTCGGCCTTCACCAGCGTGTCGAACAGCAGGCTGGGGTGCTCCAGCCACGCGCGCTTGCCGGCGATCAGCCCCGACGCGCGCAGCTCGCTGGGGGTCGCCGCCGCCAGCGGGGTCTGCAGCAGCGGGGAGAGCCCGACGATCAGCGCCCAGAGCTCGTCGTCGGTGTGGATGCCGTCGGCGTCGACGAACGCCGCGACCAGGTCGTAGGCCTCGGAGGCCACGTCATGGCGCAGTGTCTGCAGATCCTGCCCGGCCGCCAGCGACGCGAGCGCCGGCGTCACCGCATCGACGAACTCGCGCGCGGGCTGCACCAACGCGTCGGTCACGGAGGCCTAGTGTCGCAGCCGCCGCGGGCACCAACCGCTCCGTGATCCCCACGGTTCTACCCCGAGGGCGACTCCCGGGCGTCAGCCGCCTGCCACCGCCGGGATGATCGCGACCGTGGCGCGGTCGGGGACCGCGGTGGCCAGGCCGTCGGCGAAGCGGATGTCCTCCTCGTCGACGAAGACGTTGACGAAGCGGCGCACCTTCCCGTCGGCGTCCAGGACGCGCTCGGCGAAGCCGGGATACGCGGCCTCCAGCGCGGCGACGACGTCGCCGACGGTGGTCGCCGCCACCTCGACCTTGGACAGGCCGTCGGTCAGGGTGCGCAACGGCGTGGGGATGCGGACGGTGACGGCCATCGATGAGCTCCTGTCAGTCGCCGACGAGGTCGAGCAGCGCCGCGTAGCGGGGCGGGATGGTCCAGGTGGCGCCTGGCGCGGGAGCAGGCAGGGAGCCGTCGAGGCCGACGCCGCCGGTGACCGCGTCCAGCGTCTTCAGGCCGTGCCCGGAGATCACCGCCACGGTGCGGCCGCGAGGGTCGATGGCTCCCGCCGCAGCCAGCTTGCCCAGCGTCGCGACGGTGACGCCCCCGGCGGTCTCGGCCAGGATGCCCTCGGTGCGGGCCAGCAGGCCGATCGCGTGGACGAGCTCGGCGTCGGTGACGTCGTCCATCGCGCCGCCGGTGCGCCGGACGGCGTCGAGCGCGTACCAGCCGTCGGCGGGGTCGCCGATCGCCAGCGACCGCGCGATCGTCGCCGGCTTGACCGGCCGCAGCTCCCGCTCCTCCTTGAAGGCGGCCGCGATCGGCGAGCACCCCTTCGCCTGCGCCCCGTACATGCGCCACGGGCGCGCGGCGACCAGCCCGATCTCGACGAGCTCGCTGAACGCCTTGTCGATCTTGACCAGCATCGCGCCGGAGGCCATGGGGGCGATCACCGCGTCGGGCAGCTGCCAGCCCAGCTGCTCGGCGATCTCGAAGCCCAGCGTCTTGGAGCCCTCGGCGTAGAACGCCCGGAGGTTGACGTTGACGAAGGCCCAGCCGAGGTCGTCGGCGGCCTCGGCGCAGAGCCGGTTGACGTCGTCGTAGTTGCCCTGCACCGCGACCACGTGCGCGCCGTACAGCGCGGTGGCCGTGACCTTCGCGGGCTCCAGGTCGGCGGGGATGATCACGTAGGCCGGCATGCCGGCCGCCGCGGCGTGCGCCGCGACGGACTGGGCCAGGTTGCCGGTGCTCGCGCAGGCGGCGACCTGCATGCCCAGGCGGCGCGCGGCGCTCAGGGCCACCGACACGACCCGGTCCTTGAAGGACCCGGTGGGGTTGAGCGTGTCGTTCTTCAGCCACAGGTCGTCCAGGCCCAGGGCCGCGCCCAGCCGCGGTGCGGGGACCAGCGGCGTGAAGCCGGCCCCCAGGTCGACGCGGTCCGCCGCGCCGGGCAGGTCCGGGAGCATCTGGTGGTAGCGCCAGATCGACGCGGGGCCCGCCGCGACGCTCGCCCACGTCATCGTGCGGGCCAGCTGCGGGAGGTCGTAGACCACCTCCAGCGGCCCGAAGCACTCGGCGCAGGCGTTGAGCGCCTCCAGCGGGCGCTCCGCACCGCACTCCCGGCACGCCAGCCCGCGCGCCGCATGGGACCCACGCAGGTCCCCCACCGCCGTCATCGCCAGCCGCCTCCTTCGTCGTCCTCGACCGGGGGACGAGGGCGGCACGGAGGCGACCATCTTCCCCCGGTCATGCGCCGGGGCCGGAGTTCGCACCTGCCGCCGCCGAGGCGGACGGTGGTTGCGGCGGCGTCGTCGGGCCGGATCCCTCGACCGCTCGTGATGGTGAGCTGTGAAGTTGTGGCGCTCACCCTACCAGCAGGCGCTCAGGTCGAGGCGGGGCTGGGGATGGCGGCGGGCGCCCAGTCGGCGCCGACGATCACGTGGATGTGGGCCTCGGCCTGCAGGCGGCCGGCGTTGTCCGCGGCCGCGCCGAACCGCGGGTCGGCGGCGATGAGGGCCTGTGCGGCGGCCTCGTTGCCCTCGGTGAACCACACCTGGCTCGTCGGGAACGGGCCGATGACCGGCCCGCCCTCCACCACCGTGTACCCCAGCGTCTGCAGGACGTTGATCGCGTCCTCGTACTGGGCGGTAGCGGTGTTGGGACCGAAGAGCGCCTGCACCGTGAGGCCCGTGCCCACGGGTGGCGTCGTGGGCGCCACCGTCGGGAGCGGGGGCAGCGTCGTCGGCGGCGTGGTGATCGTCGGCGTGGCGGCCGGTGCGGTCGCGGTCGGGCCCGTGGGGCCGGTGGGCGTCCCCAGCGCGGTGTCGTCGCCGTCCGCGCCGCGCAGGTTGAGGAACAGCGCCACGGCCGCGAACGTCACCGCCGCCGCGATCAGCCCGCGCCACAACGCGCCCGCGACGACACTGCGACCCCGCGGTGCGTCGTCCCATGCGTCGCTCATCGGCGGCGCAGACTAGCGTCCGATCCGCCCGAGGCCGCCTGTCCGCGAGTCTGCGCGCGCCGGCGCAGCCGCAGAACCAGCAGAGGGTCGTGGGCCGCAGCCGCTGGGCGCTGCACCAGTTTCGCCAGCAGCTGGTGGTAGCGCGACGCGGAGATGCCGAAGCGATCGCGGATCGCCGCAGCCTTGCCGCCCTCGTGGGCGCGCCAGTCGGCCTCGAAGTCCAGGATCGCCTGCTGGCGGGGGGACAGCGGCTGGGCCGGGTTTGGCTCCGTCACGGCCGCGAGCGTACGAGCGGCCGAGGCCGCAACCGGGGAACCACCACATCACCGGGCCGCCGACCGGGCAGGATGGCACGTGGTGGACGTCGCGGCCGAAGGCCCCGGGGACCGGCTGGACCGTCTCATGGCGGGGCCGGGGTTCGGCCGCGCGCTGCTGGTGATCGCCGCGGTCGGCGTCGTGACCGGGATCCTCGCGATGGTGATGGGCCTCGCCTTCATCGGGGCGGCCGACGAGGCGCTGACGGCCAGCGCCGAGCTCACGGCCGACACGGTCGAGGCCCTCGACGCGGCCATCACCGTCGCGACTGCGAGCGTGACCGCCCTGTCGAGCTCGCTGTCGGACCTCGCCACCACGACCGAGGCCCTGGCGGAGAGCCTTGAATCGGCGCAGACGCTGCTGGCGAGCACCGCCGACCTGCTGCGCCACGACTTCGCCGACGCCCTGACCGCGGTCGAGGACAGCATGCCGGCGTTGATCGACGTCGCGGCCACGGTCGACACCACGCTGTCGGCGCTGGCCCTGATCCCGTTCGGGCCTGACTACAACCCGACCGAGCCCTTCGACGTCTCGCTGACCCGCCTGGCCGACGGCCTCGAGGGCCTCCCCGACCAGCTGCGCGTGCAGGCCGACCTCATCGACGCCACCGCGGGCGACCTGTCCGGAGTCGGGTCCGGCATCGCGGGCCTCTTCGACGATCTCGCCAGCCTGCAGACCCAGCTCGGCGACGCCGACGCCATCCTCAACGGCTACCAGGCCACCGCCGCCGACGCCCTCGCCACGGTCGAGGACGCCGCCGCCCGGCTCGCGAGCCAGGCCGTCTTCGCCCGCATCGCCGTGGTCCTCGCCAGCCTCACGTTCATCGCCGGCCAGGTGGTCCCCTTCTACCTCGGCCGGCGCATCCTGGCGGTACGGTCTCCGGAGGCTGAGACCCCGCCCGGATAGCTCAATGGCAGAGCCCGCGTCTTGTAAACGCGTGACGGGAGTTCGACTCTCCCTCTGGGCTCTGCCCTCCGGGGCGTCACCATGGGCCAGGTGAGCCGCCTCCTGCAGCCGCGCATGGTCGTCGCCCACGTCGTCGTCGTGGCGATCGCCGTGCTCTTTGTCAACCTCGGGCTGTGGCAGCTGCGCCGGCATGCGGAGGTGCGGTCGGAGAACGACGTGATCGCGGCCCGGCGCGACGACGCCCCTGTGCCCCTGGACGCCGTGCTGGCCGAGGACGAGCCGGCCTGGCGCCCGGTGACCGCGACCGGCGTGTGGCGACCCGCCGAGGAGGTCTTGCTGACCCCGCGGCCGCGTGACGGCACACCGGGCCACGAGGTGCTCACGCCGCTGGACCTGGGCGACGGGCGGGTCTTGCTGGTGGACCGCGGCTGGGTCCCGTTCGCCGACGGCACACCGCCGGTCGAGGACGCCCCGCCGACCTCCGGGGAGGTCACGGTCTCCGGCTTCCTGCAGGAGGGTGTCAGCGCCACGCGCGTGGTGTCGGCGGAGGGCGCGGCGGTGACCCAGCTGTCGGCGGCCGACACCGCCCGCCTGGACGCCCAGGTCGGCGGTGAGGTACTCGCGCTCTGGCTGCTGCAGAGCGGCCCGGAGCCGGACGGTGCGCTCCCCCGCCTGGCGGAGCTGCCGACGCTGGACGGCGGCCCGCACCTGTCCTACGCGCTGCAGTGGTTCGCGTTCGCCGTGATCGGGCTGGTCGGCTACCCGTTGCTGCTCCGCAGGCGACTCAAGGGCGCCCACTAACCTGGCCCTCCCGTGTCCAACGTCCTGCGGATCCTCGCGCTCAACGCGCTGCGCATCGTGTTCGTCGGCGGGCTCTTGCTCGTCCTCGTCGTCAGCCTGCGCTGGGCTCTGAACCCGGCGGCCGCGCCGCACATCAGCACCGTGACCGACATCCCGATCCCCCGGGTCAGCGCGGGGGAGACCGCCCCCGCGGCCGCGCCGGCCGCGGCGCCTGCGGCCTCGCCGACGCCGACCGCGACGGCCGACCCGGCGGCGCTCATCGCCGCCGCCGACCCGCCCACGGACACCACCGTCCAGGTTCTGGACGCCGGTGGCGGGCCCGCGACCCTCGACCGCGCCGTCGCCGCGATCGAGGACCTGGGCTACGACGTGGTCAACATCACACCGTCCTCACGCGACGTCGCCGCGACCACCGTCTACTACGTCGGCGATCACGAGCCCGAGGCCCGCGCCCTGCGCGCCCGCGACCCCCGCTTCCAGATCATCGAGCCGAACCAGGGTCTCTCCGAGGCGGTGGACCTCCACATCCTCGTGGGCTCGGAGTTCTAAGAGCTCACGTCCGCAGCACGGGCGCGGAGGGCGCGCAGCGTGCCGTCGCGAGCCTCGCCGATCGCGCGAAGTCCGGGAGCGAGCACGTCGCCGCGCTGCAGAGCCTGGTCCGCGGCGGCGACCACGGCGTCGGATACGACCGAGCTCGGGTAGAGCAGCTCGGTCAGCTCGAGCGCCTCCTCGACGGAGCGCGTCGCCCATACCTGCCCGAGCGCGTCGACCCAACGGCGCTCGGCGTAGTCGGCCAGCAGGTGCTCCTGGCCCGTCTGCCAGAACGCCGCCAGCACACCGCGACGGGTCGCCAGGGGATCCTCGTCGGACAGGGCGCGCTCCCAGGCGGCGGCCTTGGCGCCCACCTCCGGGCGGGCCGCCCGCGCCGCGGCGGCCCCGCGCGCACCGATGTCGGTGGGGTCACGCTCCTCCTCGGCCGCGATCATGTCCTCGTCGGCCTGGCCGCCCGCGGCCAGCTCCGAGAGCAGCGACCAGCGCAGGTCGGCGTCGACTGCGAGACCGTCCATCTCCAGGGAGCCGTCCAGCAACCCGCGCGCGAAGCCGGGGTCGGTGCGGGTCGCGGCCAGGCAGCGCACCCACACCAGCTGGCGGTCGCTGCCGGGGTCGGCCTGCCCCAGCTGCTCGCGCGCGACGCCGGCCAGGCGCAGGTTGAGGGCCTCGACGTGCTCCGGCGCCGCGTAGGACTCGATCGCCCGCCGTGCCTGCGCCAGCAGCGTCTGCAGCACGCCGATGTCGTCCTCCCCGCCGGCGTGCGCGGCCACGAGCTCGACCCACTGCGTGGTGGGCAGCTCCGCGTCACGCGTGGTGTCCCAGAGCGCGCCCCAGCAGACGGCGCGGGCCAGCGGCTCCTCGAGCGCCCCCAGGTGCCCGACCAGCGTCGCGACGGACGCGGGGTCGAGGCGCACCTTGGCGTAGGTCAGGTCGTCGTCGTTCACCAGCAGCAGGTCGCCTGCCGGCAGGCCGTGCAGCGCCGGGGCGGTGGTCACGGCGCCCTCGACATCGAGCTCGATCCGAGTGCGCCGCCGCAGCCGCCCGTCGGCCAGGTCGTAGACGCCCAGCGCCAGACGGTGTGCGCGCAGGGTCGGGTTCGCAGCCGGCGCCTCCTGGTGGATCGCGACGCGGGTGTAGGCCCCGTCCTCGACCTCGACGTCGGCGCGCAGCGTCGCCACGCCGGCGGTCTCCAGCCACTCGATCGACCAGGGCTTGAGGTCGCGGCCGCTGGGCTTCTCCAGCGCAGCCAGGAAGTCGCCCAGCTCGGCGTTGCCCCACGCGTGGCGCGGGAAGTACTCGCGGAGCCCCCGGACGAACGCATCGCGCCCGACCCAGGCGACCAGCTGCCGGAGCACGCTGGCACCCTTGGCGTAGGTGATCCCGTCGAAGTTGGCCGCGCACCGCGTCGGTGTCGACGATGTCGGCCACGATCGGATGGGTGCTGCGGCAGCTGGTCCTGGCTGTAGGCCCAGGCCTTGAGGGAGTGCGCGAAGTCGGCCCAGGAGTCGCGGAAGCGCGTGGCCTCGGCCACGGCCAGCGCGGCCGTGTAGGTCGCAAAGCTCTCGTTGAGCCAGAGGTCGTCCCACCAGCGCATCGTCACGAGGTCGCCGAACCACATGTGCGCCATCTCGTGCAGGATCGTGTTGGCGCGCTGCAGGCGGGCCGCGTCGGTGACCCGGGAGCGGAACACGTAACGCTCGGTGAACGTGACCGCGCCGGGGTTCTCCATCGCGCCGAAGTTGAACTCGGGCACGAAGAGCTGGTCGTACTTCTCGAACGGGTAGGGGTAGGCGAACAGCTCGTTGAAGAAGTCCAGCCCCTGCTTGGTCACCTCGAAGATCTCGTCGGGGTCGAGGTGCTGGGCCAGCGAGCGGCGGCAGTACAGCGCCAGGTCGATCTCGCCGTGGCGGTCGGTGACCCGGTGGTAGGGCCCGGCGACGATCGCGGTGAGGTAGGAGGAGATGGGCTCGGTCGGGGCGAAGACCCAGCGACCAGGCATGCCCGCCTCCGGACGGCTGCTGGCCGGAGCGTTGGACACGACCTCCCATCCGGTCGGGGCGTCGACCGTCAATGCGAACGGCGCCTTGAGGTCGGGCTGATCGAAGCAGGCGAACACGCGGTGGGCGTCGAAGGGCTCGAACTGCGTGTAGAGGAAGGTCTCCTTGTCGATGGGGTCGACGAAGCGGTGCAGCCCGACCCCGGCGCGCGAGTAGCGCCCGCGCGCCCGCACCACCACCTCGTTGACCGCCGCGACCTCGGGGAGGTGCACGCGCGACCCGTCCCACGCCTGCGCGCCCAGCTCGACGCCGTTGAGCCGGACGCTCTCGACCTCCTCGGCCTGCAGGTCGAGGAAGAGCGCCTGCCCGGGGTCGGGCGAGGCGAAGCGCAGCGTCGACGTCGTCAGGAACGAGGTGGCGACGGGGTCGACGGCATCCGTCAGGTCGAGCTCGACGGCGATCTGCAGGTCGCGGACGCGGGCGGCCCGGTTGCGGGCCTCTTCGCGGGTCAGGCTGGGCTTCACGCGGAGAGGGTAGCGGTCAGGCTTCGGCGGAGTCCCAGTCGGGGGCCCAGGGGGGGTCGATGATCCTCAGGCCCCGCTGCAGCGCGTCGAGCCGCCCGCGGGCGTCGTCGTCCAGCTCCAGGTCGAGCACGGCGAGGTTCTCGGCGAGGTGCCCTTCGGTGGTGGCCTTGGGCACTGCGATGACCTGGCCCAGGTCGAGGACCCAGCGCAGCGTGACCTGCGACGGCGTCCACCCGTTTGCCGTCGCGATGTCCCGGATCACCGGGTCGCGCAGGACCTTGCCTCGCGCCAGCGGCGAGTAGGCGGTGATCGCGAGGTCCGCACGGCGCGCGGAAGCCAGGAGCCCTGTCTGGGCGAGGTAGGGATGCAGCTCCACCTGGTTGGTCAGCAGCGGCCCGTGGCGCAGGGCGTCACGCAGCTGGGCGTCGGTGAAGTTGCTGACGCCGAGGTGGCGGACCTTGCCCTCGCCGACCAGTGCCCGCATGGCGTGCAGCGTCGCCGGCAGGTCGCGCGCGACCGGCCAGTGGATCAGCAGCAGGTCGACGTGGTCGGTGCGCAGGCGCTTGAGGCTGGCCTCGACGGAGCCGCGGAGCAGCCCGGGGTCGAGGTTGTCGTTCCACACCTTGGTCGTGAGCCAGACGTCGTTGCGGTCCACGCCGCTGGCCGCCAGGCCCGCGCCGACCTCCGCCTCGTTGCCGTAGAGCTGCGCGGTGTCGAGGTGGCGATAGCCCATCCGCACGGCGGCCTCGACGGCTCGCCGGCACGCGCTCCCCGTGAGCTCCCACGTCCCCAGCCCGAGCGCGGGAATCCGCACCTGCTGGACGGTGACCGTCCCCGACTGCTCTGTGGCGGCTTCCACTTGATCGAACGTACCCAGCGCCCGCACCCCTGCGCCTTGCCCGGTCGGACCTGGTGGGTGGCCTACGTGCACTCAGCGCGCGCGGCGGCGGCGGGCCTCGAAGAGTGCGACGGCCGCGGCGGCTGCGGCGTTGAGGGAGTCCAGGTGGCCGGCAGCGGGGATCGCGGCGCGCACGTCGACGCGCTCGGCGACGAGGCGCGACAGGCCCTCGCCCTCCGCGCCGACCACCAGCGCGACCCGCTCGTCGAGCACCGGCGTCTCCCAGATCGTGGTCTCGCCGTCCGCGGTGAGGGCGACCGTCCACAGCCCCGCCTGCGAGAGGCGCTGCAGCGCGGCGGGGATCCCGGGGACCACCGCGACCGGCAGCCAGGACAAGGCCCCGGCGGCGGCCTTCTCCGCGGCGGGTGTCAGGCCCGCGCCGCGCCGCTCGCGGATCACCATGCCCGCTGCACCGGCCTGCTCCGCCGCGCGCGCACACGCGCCCAGGTTCTGCGGATCGGTGACCCCGTCGAGGACCAGCACGAGATCGCCGCCCGCGAGGTCGGCCAGCGGCACCGACCGCGGCGGGGCCCCCAATGCCACGGCCCCCTGGTGGCGGACGCCCTGCGCCGCGACGTCGAGATCCCCCGGCGACACCCTGCGGACCGCCACGCCCGCCAGCCGCGCGAGCTCCGCCAGCTCTTCGAGCTCCGGCGCCTCACCGCTCAGCAGGACCGCGGAGAGGCGCCGTCCTGCGCGCAGCGCCTCCCGCACGGGATTGCGCCCCGGGATGGCGTGTGACGCAGGCACGCTCAAATCAGCGGGACGTCTTCGCCCTCAGGTCCGTCGGGATCGACGGGATGCTCGGCATCCGGCGCCCTCAGCGACCAGCGGGGGCCTGCAGGCGTGTCCTCGACGGAGGCGCCGGCGGCCTCGAGCTTCGCGCGGATCGCGTCGGAGGTGGCGAAGTCCTTGCGGGCGCGGGCCTCCTCGCGCAGCTCCAGCAGTGCCTCGACGAACGGCGCCGCGTCGGCGCCTCCGGCCGCTGCGTCCAGCTCCAGACCCAGCACGGACCCGAGCTCCACGACCGTGGCGCGCAGCTGCACGACCTTGGACAGGTCGCCGGTCTCCAGCGCCTGGTTGCCCTCCGAGACCAGGTCGAAGAGCTGCGCGACGGCCCGTGGTGTGCCGAGGTCGTCGTCCATCGCGTCGCGGAAGGCCTGGACGTGCTCGGCCAGGACGGCGGTGTCGGGATGGGCGCCGGCGGCCGGCGCCGCGGCGGCCACGAAGCGGCGCAGGCGGTCCAGCGCCGCGGCGGCCTCGGCCAGCCGCTCCTCGGAGAAGTCGACGGGCGTGCGGTAGTGCGCGCGCAGCAGCGCCAGCCGCAGCGCGTCGGGTCCGAAGCGGTCCAGCGCCTCCTCGAGCGAGACGATGTTGCCGATCGACTTCGACATCTTCTCGTCGGCGATCATCACCATGCCGCCGTGCAGCCACAGGCGGGCCAGCGGCTTGCCCGTCGCCGCCTCGTACTGTGCGATCTCGTTCTCGTGGTGGGGGAAGACCAGGTCCAGCCCGCCGCCGTGGAGGTCCAGCGCGTCGGGCAGGTACTTGGCCGCCATCGCCGCGCACTCGATGTGCCAGCCGGGTCGGCCGGGCCCCCACGGCGACGGCCAGGACGGCTCGTCGGGCTTCGCGCCCTTCCACAGCGCGAAGTCCAGCGGGTCGCGCTTGTGCTCGCCGGGCTCCACCCGCTCCCCCGACCGCATCTCGTCGAGGTCGCGGCCGGAGAGCTTGCCGTAGCCCTCGAACGCGCGCACGGCGAAGAGCACGTCGCCGCCGGCCTCGTAGGCCGCACCGCGCTCGATCAGCTGCTCGATGAGCTCGATCATCTCCATGACGTGCCCGGTCGCGCGGGGGACGATGTGCGGCGGCAGGGCGCGCAGGCGGTCCATCTCGTGCTCGTAGACGCGCGTGTACTGCTCCGCGACGGCGGCGGAGTGGCGGCCCTCCTCGACCGACCTGGCGATGATCTTGTCGTCGATGTCGGTGATGTTGCGCACGTGCAGCACCGCGACGCCGGTCCACTCCAGGTAGCGGCGCACCAGGTCTGACAGCAGCGCCGTGCGCGCGTGCCCGAAGTGCGGCGCGTCCTGCACGGTCGGCCCGCACACGTACATCCCGAACGGCCGCGCACCGGAGCGCACGGCCTCCGGCACCACCTCCACGACCTCGCGGGACAACGTGTCGTACAGCCTCATGGGGCTCAGGTTACGTGGGCGTCCATCGCCACCACGGCGAGGCAGGCGATGCCCTCGCCGCGCCCGGTGAAGCCCAGCCCGTCGGTGGTCGTCGCCTTCACGCTCACCGCGTCCGCGTCCAGCCCGAGGAGCTCCGCGAGGCGCGCGCGCATCGCGTCGCGGTGGGGCGCCAGCCGCGGCCGCGCCGCGACCACGGTGCAGTCGACGTTGCCCGGCACCCACCCCGCCTCCCCCGCGCGCCGCACGGCCTCGCGCAGGAAGACGTCGCTGTCGGCCCCGGCGTACGCGGGATCCGCGGTCCCGAACAGCCCCCCGATGTCGCCGAGCGCCGCGGCCCCCAGCACCGCGTCGGTGACCGCGTGCAGCACCACGTCGGCGTCGCTGTGCCCCTCGAGCCCCGGCCCGCCCGGGATCTCCACCCCGCCGAGCACCAGCCGCCGCCCCGGGTCCGCGCTGAACGCGTGCACGTCGACCCCCTGCCCCACCCTCACGCGCTCACACCGGCCGCCCGCGGGGTTCATTCCAGCTTTCCCTCGGAATGCCGCGGTTTTCCTGGAATGAGGTGTCGGCGAGCAGGGCTTCGGCGACCGCGAGGTCGTGCGGGAACGTGACCTTGAGGTTGCGCGGGTCGCCGGGGACGAGGCGCACGACGCCGTCGGCGGCCTCGACCAGCTGCAGGTCGTCCGTCACGCCGGGGTCGGCGGCCGCATGCAGCGCGCGCAGCTGGCTGACATGGAAGACCTGGGGAGTCTGCACGGCGCGCAGCGGCGCGCGGTCGACGGTGTGCTCGACCACCTCGTCGGGGCCGACGCGCTTGACCGTGTCGGTGACCGGGACCGCGGGCGCCACGGCGTCCGCCGTGTCCAGGGCCGCGACGCAGCGGCGCAGCAGGTCCACGGTCACCAGCGGGCGGGCGGCGTCGTGGACCGCCACCACGTCGACGTCGTCCGGCAAGGCGCGCAACCCCGCGGCGACCGAGGCCGCGCGTGTCTCACCCCCGCCCACGACCACGGCTGCCCTCCCTCCCCGGTCGTCGACCCCGTCGAGCAGCGCCGTGAACACCGGCACGTGCATGGCTGGCGCGACGACCACGAGTGCGTCGGCCGCGGGCGCCAGCGCACGCACGGAGTGCAGCACGAGCGGCGAGCCGCCCAACGCACGCAGCGCCTTGGGCAGCCCGTCGCCAAGCCGTTCGCCCGACCCCGCCGCGACGACGACGACGCCGACGCGCGACCGCGAGGTCTCAGGCGGGCTCAGGCGGTGAGGAGGTCGTCGATCCGGGCCTCGGTGTCTTGCTCACTCGCGGAGATCGCCGCGGAGAGCTCGGACACCAGGATCTGCCTGCGACTTGGTCAGCATGCGCTTCTCGCCGGCGGACAGACCCTTCTCCCGCTCGCGCAGGGCGAGGTTCCGCACGACCTCGGCGACCTGGAAGATGTCGCCGCTCTTGAGCTTCTCGTAGTTGGCCTTGAAGCGGCGCGACCAGTTGGTCGGCATGGTGCCGTCGCGCGCCTCGAGCAGCGTGAAGACCTCGTCGACCTGCTTCTTGCTGACGACGTCGCGCAGACCCGACCTCCTCGGTCGCGTCGGCCGGGACCATGAGGGTCAGGTCGCCGTAGGTCAGACGCAGAACCAGGTAGTCGCGTTCCTCATCCCTGCAGAGGTTGCGCTTCTCCTTCTTCTCGATGACCGCGGCGCCGTGATGCGGATAGACGACGGTGTCTCCGACCCGATAGACTCATGCAGGCGAATCCTCTCGATGCGCGCACAGGCGCAGCAGCGCGGGCGGCCCAACATGCGTTGCCGGAGATAGCACAGATCGACCGGCCTCGTGACGAATGCAAAGGCGCTGGTCAGGGCCGCGCGGAGAGGACCGTGAGCGCTATCCGAAGCGCTCGAGGATGGACGATTCGGCGAAGCGCGTGCAGGCCCTCGCGGATCGAGCGGGCGCGCGCCTCGCCGATGCCCTCGACGTCGTCGAGCTCCTCCAGCGTCGCCTTCATCAGGCGCTGCAGCGACCCGAACCTCCACCAGCGCGATCGATCATGCGGTCGGGCAGCCGCGGGATGCGCGACAGCAGGCGGTAGCCGCGGGGCGCCACCAGCTCCTCGTAGCCCGTCGTCCGCGCTGGCTGTGCCCGAGCGCGACCGCGCGAGCAGCTGCAGGTCCAGCAGCCCCTCCGCGGGGAGGCTCTGTCGAGCGTCGGCCAGGATCGTCTCGACCTTGCGCCGGCGGTCGGGCTGGTAGTCGCGGACGACCAGCATGCGCTCCTGTCTCGACCTGGTGCATCAGCTCGTCGAGCTGCAGCTGCAGCAGCCGGCCGTCGGTGCCGAGCTCGGCGACGTAGGCCTCGATCTCGTCGGCGATGCGCCGGACCATCTCGGCGCGCTGCAGCACGAGCAGCACGTCGCGCAAGCGTCACGACGTTCTCGATCTCCAGCGCCGACAGCGCGCTGGACACCTCGTCGAGGCGGATGCGGTAGCGCTCCAGCGTCGACAGCGCCTGGTTCGCGCGGAACAGGATCGAGGAGATCTCCTCGAGCACGTGCTTGGTGTCGTCGACGTACAGCGTGACGATCCGCATCGACTCGCTGACGCGAGATCACCGGCTTGCCGGTCTGGCGCGCGACGCGCTCCGCGGTGCGGTGGCGGGTGCCGGTCTCCTGGTCGGGATCGACGGGGTCGGGCACGAGGTGGACGTTGGCGTAGACGATCCGTCTCGACCGTCGTCGTCGACGATGATCGCGCCGTCCATCTTCGCGACCTCGCTCAGGCGCTGGGCGCTGAACTTCGTCGCCAGGCGGAAGCCGCCCGACACGAGCGGCTCCATGCCGCGTGTCGCCGATGACGATGATCGCGCCCTTGCCCGCCTTGATGATGCGGTCGATGCCCTCGCGCAGGTCCGTGCCCGGGGGCGACCTTCTGCAGGACCGCCAGCACGTCGCTCGTCGCGAGGCGGCCACGCCATCTGCTCCGATCCGCCTCGACCCTGGTCCGCCGACGGCGTCCGGCATCACGCGGGCTGGCAGCACCGCCGACGCGACAGTCAGGGCGTCCGCGAGATCTCGCGCGCGACTGCAGGCGCAGCCCGTAGGCGGGGCCATCATACGCAGCGGGCACCAGCGCCCCGGTGAATCCCAGGCGCGCGGCCTCGCTCAGCCGCCGCTGCGTCTGCGCGACCAGTCGCAGCTCGCCCGCCAGCCCGACCTCGCCGAGGCACACGAGGCCGTGGCGGCACCGGCGCGTCCGCGCTGGCTGACGCGATCGCCAGGCACAGCGCGAGGTCGACCGCCGGCTCGGCCAGGCGCACCCCGCCGACGCTGGACGGCGTACACGTCGCATGGCCGACAGTCGACCTCAGCGCGGCGCTCGCAGCACGGCGACGAGCAGGTTGCAGCCGCTGGCGTCCAGGCCGCTGGCGACGCGGCGTGGGTTGGTCAGGACGCGTCGGGGCGACCAGCGCCTGGACCTCGCAGGCCAGCGGCCGCCGCCCCTCCAGCGCGATCGTCACCGCGACGCCCGAGGTGCCGTCGGGCGTGTCGCCGACGAACAGCCGCCCGGCGTCCTCGACGCCGACCAGGCCGTGCGCCGGTCATCTCGAAGCAGCCGACCTCGCCCACGGCGCCGAAGCGGTTCTTGGTCGCGCGCACCAGCCGCAGCGCGTGGTGGCGGTCACCCTCGATCTCGCACACGGCGTCGACGAGGTGCTCCAGCACGCGCGGCCCGGCCAGCTGCCCGTCCTTGGTGACGTGCCCGACCAGCACCGTGGCCATGCCGCTGCGCTTGGCCGCGGCCACGAGCGCCGCCGCGCAGTCGCGCACCTGGGTCGACGCCGCCCGCCGCACCGGGCACGTCGGGACAGGCGCACGTCTGGACGGAGTCGACGACCAGCGACGTCGGGGGCGTGCGTCGACCAGCAGCGCCAGGATCGCCGTGCACGTCGGTCGTCGCTGGCCAGCAGCAGCCCGTCGCCCAGGGCCTCGAGCCGCTCCGCGCGCAGTCGCACCTGCGCCGGCGACTCCTCCGCGGAGACGTACAGCACGGTCCGGCCGGGCTGGCGCGCCAGCGCGTCGGCGGCCTGCAGCAGCAGCGTCGACTTGCCGGCGCCGGGCTCGCCGCCCAGCAGCGTGACCGAGCCCGGCACGAAGCCGCCGCCCAGCACGCGGTCGAGCTCGCGCGATGCCGGTCGCCGATCCGCGTCGCTGCCCTCCAGCGGCACGGACGCGGATCGGCCGCGCCTGCCGGGCCGCCGCTCAGCGGTCGGCGGGTCGTGCCGGTGCCGGCCGCGGGGGCCAGCGACCGCCTCGACCATGGTCCCCCAAGCGCCGCACTGCGGGCAGCGCCCGACCCAGCGCGGCTCGGCGTGCCCGCACTCCGCGCAGAGGGCGGCGTCGCGTCGTCTTGGCCACGCCCGAACGCTAAGCCAGACCTGCGACATCCCGGCGGAGGCTTGGTCC
This sequence comes from Euzebyaceae bacterium, assembly GCA_963829805.1. GTDB lineage: Bacteria > Actinomycetota > Nitriliruptoria > Euzebyales > Egibacteraceae > CAWHJR01. The sequence goes on along the minus strand of CAWHJR010000002.1, from coordinate 1,787,850 downwards.
ACCAGGTGGTGCTGGCGTCAGCTCGGCGGCGTCGCAGGGCGGGCCAGCAGGAACCCTGCGCCCAGCACCGCCGAGACCACGGACGCGACGAGGATGCCGACCTTGGCGGCCGCCGGTCCGCGGGGTCGGTGAACGCCAGCCCGGCGATGAAGATCGCCACGGTGAAGCCGATGCCGGCGAGCAGGCCGACGCCCAGCATCTCCAGCCATCCCGACGCCGTGGGGCAGACGCGCACCCAGCTCGCAGGGCCAGCAGCGCGGCGAGCACCACGCCCAGCGGCTTGCCCACGACCAGACCCAGCACGACACCCAAGGTGACCGGCCCGCCCCGGCGCGCAGACGGTCCCGCCGAGCCGCACGCCGGCGTTGGCCAGCGCGAACAGCGGCAGGACGAGGAACGAGGTCCACGGGTGCAGCAAGCCCTCGAGGCGCGCCAGCGGCGAGACGCGCCTCGCGCGCCAGCGCGGCGACCTCGAGCCAGCATGGCCTGCTCGGCCTCGTCGCTGCGGCCGTCGGCGGGTCTGCGCTTCGAGCGAGTCCACCCGCCGCCGGATCGTCCCCAGCACGGCCTCGGGAGGGTGGAACGGCCGGGCCGGCGTCAGCAAGCCCAGCGACCACGCCGGCGATCGTCGCGTGCACGCCCGACTCGAATTCACCGCGAACCACAGCACCGCCGCGAGCAGCGTGTAGGCGCACCAGCGACCGCACCCGGGCGCGCTGCAGCACCACGACGCCGAGCCCGGTGAGCGCAGCGACCACCAACCAGCCGATCGCGAGGTCGTCGGTGTAGAACGACCGCGATCACGGCGATCGCGCCGAGGTCGTCGGCGACCGCCAACGTCAGCAGGAACACCTTCAGGCCCGAGTGGCGCGCGCCGCCCGCACGAGGGCCAGCACGCCCACGCGCGAAGGCGATGTCGGTCGCCATCGGGACGCCCCACCCGCGAACGGCCGGGCCGCCGGCGTTGACCAGCAGGTACACGACCGCGGGCACGACCATGCCGCCCACGGCCGCCAGCACGGGCAGGAGCGCGGTGCGGCGGTCGCGCGAGGTCACCGAGGACGAGCTCGCGCTTGATCTCCAGCCCCACCACGAAGAAGAACAACGCCATCAGCAGGTCGTTGACCCAGTGGGTGAGGTCCTCGCTCAGCCGCACGAAGCCCAGGTCCAGCGTGAGCTCGGTGCCGACCAGAGCGGTGTAGGAGTCGGCGGCCGGGGAGTTGGCCCACACCAGGGCGACGGCCGCCGCCGCGACCAGCACGATGCCGCTGGCGGCCTCCAGCTCCAGGAAGCGCACGACGGGCTGGACCAGCACCCGCGGCACGAAGTCGTCGCGGCGCGCGAAGGGCGTGGCCAGGCCAGGAGGTTCGGCGTCCGGGTCGGTCACGACGCCGGCTGGCGCCGCACGAACCAAGCGACCACGGCCAGGGTCGTCGCGGCCACCGCGGCCACGATGAGCTGGGTGGAGGGGAAGCGCCGGGCCCGCACCGCGATCGGTTCGTAGGGCCCGTCGACCGCCGGCCAGGGGACGTCCGGGAGGAGGAGGCCCTCCGGCGGCATGTCGGTCGGCGGCGCGCCGATCGCCTCCTCGACCATCTTCCCGCGGTCCTCCAGCTCCACGTCGAGCTCCGCGCCCATCAGCAGCACGGTGAACGACAGCTGCAGCCACACCAGCAGGATGATGATCCCGGCGAAGACGCCGTAGGTCGCGCTGTACCCGCCGAAGGTGCTGACGTAGAAGTTGAACCCGAACGACAGCAGCAGCCACCCCACGACGCCGACGATGGCGCCCGGCGTGATCCAGCGGAACCGGGTGCGGCCGCGGTTGGGCGCGATCCACAGCGCGAACGCGAAGAACGTCATCAGCAGCACGCTCGCCACCACCAGGCGGCCGACGCCGATCAGCAACGGTGTCAGGCCCGACTCCAGCACCTCGGGCAGGAGCGCGCGCACGATGGGGGGGCCCACCACCACCAGCACGAACCCACCCAGCAGCGTCAGCATCAGTCCGGCGGTGATCGCCAGCGCGATCAGCTTCTGCACGACGAAGTTGCGCGTCTCCTTGACGCCCCAGACGGCGTTGAGCGCCGCCACCAGCGCGGAGGCACCGCTCATCGCCGCATAGATGCTGATCGCGATCGCCACCAGGGCGACGCCGCTGCTGGCCGCCGTGTTGACGGTCTGCTGCAGCTCGGCCTCGATGAACTCCAGGGACTCCGCGGGGACCACGCGAGCGAGGCTGTCGACGAGGTCCTGCAGGTCCCCCGGGTCGATGAACAGCGAGAAGATCGCCACGCCCGCCAGCAGCGACGGCACCAGCGCGAGGAAGATCCGGAACGCGACCGCCGCCGACAGGACCGAGACCCGGTTGCCCGACGCGCGCTTGAACGTCGCGCGTACCAGGTCGAACAGGCGCCCCACGGTCGCTCCTTCTCCGGCGAGCGGCCGCATGAAACCACGCGCAGGCGGGCCTCAGGGGAGGTGGATTGCCTGTGCCTCCCAGACGGCGAGCCCGTCGTCGACCAGCCCCGCTGCCGTCGCCGGGCCGTGCTCGCCGAGCAGGCCGCGCAGTGCGGCCGCGTCCACGGGTCCGTTGCGCAGCGCGGCCACCAGCCGGCCGCGGCGCTGGCGGGCGGAGCCCTCGAACACGCCCTGCGGCCGGCCGCGATGGGCGTTGCCGGCCGCAGGGTCGGGGCCGCCGTCGCGCCGCCAGGCGCAGCCGGACCGCAGCGGGCAGGCGTCGCAGCGCGGCGTGCGGGCGGTGCACACCGTCGCGCCCAGGTCCATCAGCGCCTGCCCCCAGTCGCCGGGGCGACCGGGCACCACACAAGCGTCGGCCAGTCGCTGCGCGCCGGCCGCGCTCAAGGGCGTGCCCGCGACGGCGCGGGAGAGCACTCGGGCGACGTTGGTGTCGACCGGCGCTGCCGGGAGGTCGTGCGCGAAGGCCGCGACGGCACGGGCCGTGTAGCCGCCGACCCCGGGCAGGACCCGAAGCGCGGCCAGATCGGGTGGCACGGCGCCGGCGTGGTCGCGCGTGACGGCCACGGCGGCCGCGTGCAGGCGGACCGCGCGGCGGTTGTAGCCCAGCCCGTGCCACGCCACGATCGCGTCCCCCGCGGTCGCCGCCGCGAGCGCCGGTGGGGCGGGGAAGCGCTCGACGAACGCGCGCCAGGCCGGTACGACCCGCGCGACCTGCGTCTGCTGCAGCATCACCTCGCTGACCAGGACGCCCCATGGTCCCGAGCCGCGCCACGGCAGGTCCCTCCCGTGCTCCGCGTACCAGCGCAGCAGCGCGCCTTGCGCTAGTGGGGCCACCGTGCGCGGAGGGTAGCGTCAGGGTCGATGCGCCAGCTGCTGCCGACCGCCGTGCACGACGTCGACCCCTACGTCGCGTACCGGCCCGCGGATCCGCACGCGCCGCTCGTGCGGCTCAACATGATCACGTCGCTGGACGGGGCCGCGACCGGGCCGGACGGGCGCGCCGGGACGCTCCAGGGCGAGGGCGACCTGTGGGTGTTCCGCGCGCTGCGCGCGCTCTCGGACGTGATCCTCGTCGGGGCGGGCACGGTTCGTGCCGAGGACTACGACGCTCCCAGGGTCGCGGCGGCCCATGTCGAGCAGCGCCGCGCCGACGGCCGCACGCGCCCCCCCGCGCTGGCGATCGTGAGCCGCACACTGCAGCTGAACCCCTCGGCCAAGGTGTTCGGCGGTGGCGGCGGGGACGTGCTGATCGTGACCTGCGCGGCCGCACCCGCGGAGCTGCGGGCCGAGCTCGGCCGGGTGTGCGAGGTGCTGGTCGCCGGCGACGACGAGGTCGACCTCGGCGCGGCGCTCGCGAACCTGCGCGAGCGCGGCCTGCCCCACGTGCTGTCCGAGGGCGGCCCCACGCTGAACGCCGCGCTCCTCCCCCACCTCGACGAGCTCTGCCTGACCCTCGGGGGGCTGCTCGTCGGCGGCGCCCACCCCCGCCTGGTCGAGGACGCCGGCGCCCTGTACCGCCTCGACCTCGCCTCCGTGATCGAGCACGCCGGCGAGCTGATGCTGCGCTACCGGCTGCGACGCGGTTCAGATGAGGCGTCTTCAGAAGAGGCGTCATCAGAAGAGGCGTAGCTCGCCGGAGGCCAAGCCGCGCAGGGCGTCGTAGTCGACCTCCAGCCAGCGCAGGCCTCGCGCCTGGGCCAGGACCTTGGCCTGCGGCTTGATGCGCTGGGCGGCGAGGACGCCGGTGACGGGGTGCAGGAGGGGGTCGCGATCGAGGCGCTCGACGTAGCGCGCGAGCTGCTCGACCGCGTCGAGCTCGCCGCGGCGCTTGACCTCGACGGCCACGGCCGCGCCGTCCGGGCCGCGCAGCAGCAGGTCGACAGGGCCGAGGTCGGTGGGGAACTCGCGGCGCACCAGGCGCATGCCCTCGCCGAAGACCTCGGGATGGGCGGCCAGCAGCACCTGCAGGTGCGCCTCGACGCCGTCCTTGTCCAGACCCGGGTCGGCGCCCAGGTCGTGCGCGACGTCGGAGAGCACCTCCTCGATGCGGATCTCGAGGGTCTCGCCCGCCGGGTTGCGGACCGTCCAGGACCCGGCGACGACCACCAGCGTGTTCGGCGCGGTCATCCACATCAGCGGCTTGTAGGCGCCGCCGTCGGCGTGCACGGCCACGCACCCGTCCGCCTTGACCATCAGCAGGCGCACCGCGGATGGCAGGTGCGCCTCCAGCCGCCCGCGGTAGTCCACGGCGCAGCGGGCCACGACGAGGCGCATCGATCGGCAGCGTAGTCCACACCAGATTCCGCAGAAACCTTCTGCAGAACTCTTGTGCAGAACTTCTCTGCGGTCTAGGGTGATGGCCATGGACGAGCCGTTGAGCCCCGAGGTCACGAGCGGCATCCGCAAGGTGCGCCTGGACGCGCAGTCGCTCAAGGTGCTGGCGCATCCGCTGCGTGCGCGGCTGCTGGGCGCGTTGCGGCTCTACGGGTCCGCGACCGCCACCGGGCTCGCACAGCGGCTGGGGACCAACAGCGGCAACACCAGCTACCACCTGCGCAAGCTGGCCGAGGTCGGGCTGGTGGAGGACGCCGAGGGTCAGGGTGACGGCCGCGACCGCTGGTGGCGGGCTGCGCACGACATGACCAGCTGGTCGGAGACGGAGTTCTTCGACGACCCGGAGGCCTCGGCCGCGGCGGACTGGCTGGTGGGCTTCCAGATCCGCGCCAACAACCGCCGCACGGACAACTGGCTGGAGGCGCGCCACGAGTGGCCCCGCGAGTGGGTCGACGCGAGCACGATCAGCGACTACCTGCTGCGCCTCACGCCGGAGCGCGCGCGCGCGATGGTCGACGAGCTGGAGGACATCGTCAGCCGCTACCGGCTGGAGTCCGACCCCGGGGATCCGGCGGCGAAGGACGTGACGGCCTTCGTGACGGTGCACCCCTCGATCGGAGGCCTGCCGTGAGCGTCGTGGACGCCGCCCTGGTCCGCCGGCGCTTCCTGCTGCTCAGCGCCACGCGCTGGCTGCCCACGGGGATCCTGATCCCGACCCTGATCGTGGTCATGCAGCAGCGCGGGCTGTCGCTGGCCACGATCGGCGTCATCTCCGCGATCGGCAGCGCGGTCGTGCTGACCCTGGAGCTGCCGACGGGCGGCCTGGCCGACACGCTGGGCCGGCGCCCGGTGCTGATCGTGGCCAGCCTCTTCAACCTCGCGTCGATGACGATCATCGCGCTGGCGGGGTCAGCCACGTGGTTCATCGCGGCCTGGGTGATCGAGGGCATCTACCGCGCCCTGGAGTCCGGCCCGCTGGAGTCGTGGTACGTCGACGCCGCGCAGGCGGCCGACCCCGACGCCGACATCGAGACGGGGCTGGCCCGCAAGGGCATGGTGCTCTCGGTCGCGATCGGCGCCGGTGCGCTGCTGGGTGGCGGTCTGGCGCTGCTGCCCCAGCCCTCGGGCCTGCCCGTGCTGGCGCTGCCCGTGCTGGTCGCGGTCGGGCTGCGCCTGGTCGACATCGCGGCGCTGGCCACGCTGCTGCGGGAGCCCCGGCGGGGGGCCGGCGGCCCGCGCGGTTGGAGCGCGGCGATGGCGACCGTGCGCGGAACCGGCCGCACGGTGCGCGAGGCCGTCGGTCTGATGCGCGCCAGCGCTGCCCTGCTGGCCCTCGCCGCGATCGAGCTGTTCTGGGGCGCCGGCATGACCGGGGTGGAGATCTTCAGCGGCCCGCGGCTGGTGGAGCTGCTGGGCGACCCACAGCAGGCCGTCGCCGCCTACGCCGTGGCGAACGCCGTGGCCTGGATCGTCTCGGGCCTGGGGTCCGCCGCCGCGCCGTGGCTCGCCCGCCTCACGGGTGGCTGGGTGCGCGCCGGGATCATCACCCGCGTCGCGCAGGGCCTCGGCGTGCTCGCCGCCGCGCTCATCGCCGGCCCGGCCGGCTTGCTGATCGGCTACCTGGGCTTCTACCTGGTCCACGGTGCCGCGAACGTCGCCCACCAGGGCCTGACCCACCGCAACGTGGGGGCTGCGCACCGCACGACCGTGCTGAGCGCGATCAGCCTCACCTCCCGCCTCGGGGGCGTGATCTTCGCGCCGATCCTGGGACTGATCGCGTCGGGTGCGGGCATCCCCATGGCCTTCGCCGCCAGCGCCCTGCTCCTGGCGCTCCCGGCCCCGCTCTTCCTGTTCTGCCGGGACCGCCAGCCGACAGCCGAAAAGCGCAGAGGCCCGGCACTTGTGGCCGGGCCTAGCGAGTGACCCACGGAGCACCTTGGTGCGCTGCTGGGGTCGTGTATGCGGGGCGCTGGGTGCAAGGCGGCTCTTGGCGCCGATCTCCCACCGGTTCAGCGGACCCCAACCCTTGTTCAACCGGATGAACGCCCGGTTGCCGGGTGATGTTCCCCGCGTAAGACATCGGCAACCACAGGCGGACGCTTGGTGGGTGGCTCGTCAGAGCACGAAGAAGACGGTCTCGCCGTCGCCGCGCAGGCGGACGTCGAGCCGGTAGCCGTCGGGGGCGCGTTGGGCGACCAGGGTCGCGCGGCGGTGTTCCGGAAGGGCAGACAGCACCGGATCGGCGGCGTTGGCCGCCGGCTCGTCGGCGAAGTAGAGGCGGGTCACGACGCGGTCGAGCAACCCGCGGGCGAAGATCGACAGATCCACGTGCGGCGCCGCGGTCGCGCCGTCGGGGGTCGGCAGCGGGCCGGGCTTGAGCGTTCGCACCCGCCACGCACCGCGGGCGTCGGTGCAGCTGCGCCCGAAGCCGCGGAAGCCGTCGCCGCGCGGGACCGCGCCACGCGGGTCGTCGGGGTGGTCGAAGCGGCCGTCGGGGTCGGCCTGCCATGTCTCGACCAGCGCGTCGTCGACCGGCTCGCCGTCCACGTCCAGGATCCGTCCACCGAGCCAGATCGCGCCGGGCGTGCCCTCGGGGACCACGAACGGCCCGTCCGGCCAGTCCAGACCGATCGCCAGGTACGGCCCGGCGGTCTGCGACGGCGACAGCTCCGACGCCGCAGTCACCGGTCGCCTCCCTGGTCCTCGAACGGCGTCGCGTCGCGGCCGCGCAGCACGATGTCGAACCGGTACGCCAGCGCCCACTCCGGCTCCGTGGCGTCAAGGTCGAAGGCGGCCATGAGCCGGCGGCGCCCGCGCTCGTCGGGGATCGCCGCCAGCATCGGGTCCAGCGGGATCAGCGGGTCGTCCGGGAAGTACATCTGTGTCACCAGCCGCTGGGTGAACGCCCGCCCGAACAGGGAGAAGTGGATGTGGGCCGGGCGCCACGCGTTGTGGTGGTTCCGCCACGGGTACGCGCCCGGCCGGATCGTGGTGAACCGGAACGCACCGCTGGAGTCGGTCACCGTGCGGCCCACGCCCGTGAAGTTGGGGTCCAACGGGGCGGCGCCGGTGTCGACGTGGTGGCGGTACCTGCCGCCGGCGTTGGCCTGCCACACCTCGATCAGCGTGCGGGGGACCGCCCGGCCGTCGCTGTCGAGCACGCGCCCGTGCACGATCAGCCGCTGGCCGAGGGGCTCGCCGTCGTGCTGGCGCGTCAGGTCGGCGTCGGACGCGGTGACCCGCCCCTCGCCCAGCAGCGGCCCGGTGACCTCGGTGAGGTGCTGGGGCAGTGCCACCAGCGGCTGCACCGGCGCGCGCAGCTGCGTCGAGCGGTACTCAGGGAAGTCCAGGGGTGGGTGCACGCCGTGCGGCGGGAGGGCGTAGCGCGGCAGTTCCAGCCCTGGGCCGGCCTGGGCGGGCATCGCTACGCCGCCTCCAGCAGCAACGCGATGCCCTGCCCGACACCCACGCACATCGTGGCCAGGGCGTGGCGGGCGCCGCGGTCGGCCAGCTCCAGCGCGGCGGTCAGCGCGAGCCGCGCGCCGCTGGCGCCGAGCGGGTGGCCGAGGGCGATCGCGCCGCCGTTGGGATTGACGTGCTCGGCGTCGTCTGGGACGCCCAGCGCACGCAGCACCGCCAAGGCCTGTGCGGCGAACGCCTCGTTGAGCTCGACCACGTCGACGGCGCTCATCGCCACGCCGGTGCGCGCCAGCAGCTTGCGGGTCGCGGGCACCGGGCCGATGCCCATCACCCGCGGCTCGACGCCCGCGGTCGCGGCCGCGGTCACGCGTGCGAGCGGCTGCAGCCCGTAGCGCGCGACTGCCTGCTCCGAGGCGACCAGCACGGCGGACGCGCCGTCGTTGATCCCCGAGGAGTTGCCGGCCGTCACGGTGCCGCCCGGGAACAGCGGCCGCAGCCGCGCGAGCGCCTCCAACGAGGTCTCGCGCGGGTGCTCGTCGCGGTCGACGACCACCGGGTCGCCCTTGGGTTGCGGCACCGGCACGCCGGTGATCTCGCGCGCCAGCCGGCCGTTGGCGATCGCCTTCGCGGCACGGTCCTGCGAGCGCAGCGCGAACGCGTCCTGGTCCTCGCGCGCGACGCCGTGCTCGGCCGCGACGTGCTCGGCGGTCTCGGGCATCGCGTCGGTCCCGTAGCGCTCCCTCATCCGCGGGTTCACGAAGCGCCAGCCGATCGTGGTGTCGTGGACCTCGTTCGCGCGCGACCACGCGGCCGCGGCCTTGGGCATCACGAACGGCGCGCGCGACATCGACTCCACGCCGCCGGCGACCACCAGGTCGGCCTCGCCGGCGCGGATCGCCCGCGCCGCGGTCGCGACCGCGTCCAGCGAAGACCCGCACAGCCGGTTCACGGTGCTGCCCGGCACCTCCAGGGGCAGACCCGCCAGCAACCACGCCATGCGCGCGACGTTGCGGTTGTCCTCGCCCGCCTGGTTCGCACAGCCGAGCACCACGTCGTCGACCGCGGCCCAGTCGACCGCCGGCAGCAGCGCGGTGAGCGCGGTGAGCACGTGGGCCGCGAGGTCGTCGGGCCGCACCGGCGCCAGCGCGCCGCCGTAGCGGCCGAACGGCGTGCGCACACCGGTCACGAGGAAGGCTTCGCTCATCGCATGCTCCTAGAGGTCCAACGGCCAACCGGTGTACGCCTCGGCGAGGAACGTCGCGCCCGCCCGGCTGCTGGTCACAAGGTCGAGCTCCCCCAGCTGGCGGCGCACGTCGAACTCGGTCGCGTCGTCGGCCAGGTGCAGCATCGAGGTCATCCACCACGAGAAGTGCTGCGCGCGCCACACGCGGCGCAGCGCGGTCGCGGTGTAGGTGTCGAGCAGGTCGGTGGAGCCGTCGCGGAAGAACGCCTCCAGAGCGCGGGCGAGCACGCGCACGTCGGCGACCGCGAGGTTCAGCCCCTTCGCTCCGGTCGGCGGCACGGTGTGCGCGGCGTCACCGGCCAGGTAGAGCCGGCCGTGCTGCATCGGATCGCTGACGTAGCTGCGCATCGGCAGCACCCCGCGCTGCACGATCGGCCCCTCCCGCAGCGTGAACCCCTCCCCCGCGACGCGCGCCTGCAGCTCCGACCAGATGCGGTCGTCGCTCCACGCGTCCGCGTCCTCGTCCGGGTCGCACTGGAAGTACATCCGCTGCACATCGGCGCTGCGCGTGCTGATCAGCGCGAAGCCGCGGCGCGAGTGGGCGTAGGCCAGCTCCGGCGACGAGCGCGGCGCCTCGCAGAGGATCCCGAACCAGGCGAACGGGTACGCACGGAAGTGGTCGACGCGGTCGGGAACCGCTGCCCGGCTCACCCCGGCTGAGCCGTCGCAGCCGGCGATCACGTCGCATCCCAGCTCGACGGCGGAGCCGTCGGCGTCGCTGAACGTCAGGCGCGGCGCGTGCACCACGTCGTGCAGCGCGACGTCGGTGACACCGAAGCGCACGTCGGCGCCCGCCGCCAGTCGTGCCGCGATCAGGTCCTTGAGGACCTCGTGCTGCGGGTAGAGCCAGATCGAGCGGCCCACCAGGTCGGCGAAGTCGATGCGGTGACCCTCGCCCCGGAAGCGCAGCTGCACGCCTTCGTGACGGGCGCCCTCGGCCAGGCAGCGGTCGCCGACCCCCGTGTCGCACAGCAGGTCCACGGTTCCCTGCTCGAGCACCCCCGCGCGGATCGTCTCCTCGATGGCCTCGCGCGTGCGGATGTCGAGCACCACCGAGTCGATCCCCGCCAGCGCCAGGAGGTGCGACAGCACCAGCCCGGCCGGCCCGGCCCCGACGATCCCGACCTGCGTCCGCATCACCCGCAGGATCGCGCGGCGTGCAACCGCTACCCGGCGAAGGACGTGCCAGGCCGGCCGGTCACGCCGGGCTGCAGCGCGAAGAGGTGTCCCGCGAGGGGCTCGGCGGCCAGCTCCTGCGGCGTGAGGTCCTTGCGGGCGGTGGTCACGTAGAGCGTGGTGAGGTCGGGGCCGCCGAACCCGCAGGCGCTGACGTGGCTGCAGGGGAGGCGGGCCTCGGCCAGTAGCCGCCCGTCGGGGGCGTACCGGCGCACCGCGCCGCCGTCCCAGAGCGCCACCCAGACGCAGCCCTCGCTGTCGACGCACAGGCCGTCGGGGAAGGCCGGCGCCGGGATCGTGGCGAGCTCGCCGCGCGGGCCGAGCGCACCGGTTCCGGGGTCGTAGGCGCAGGCGTCGATGCGCCGCGTGGGGCTGTCGATGTAGTAGAGCCGGGTGCCGGCGGGCGACCAGTCGATGCCGTTGCTGATCGTCACGTCCTCGAACACGCGGCGCGCGACGAGGTCGGGCCCGAGGCTCCACAGGGAGCCCGCGCCCTGCTCCTCGTCGAGGTCCATCGTGCCCGCGAGGAAGCGTCCGGCAGGGTCGCAGCGCCCGTCGTTCATGCGCAGGTTGTCGCGGCCGTCGTCCACGCGCGCGAGCGTCGTGACGTCGCCCTCCGACGAGATCGCGGCGAACGTGTCCGCGACTCCGGCAACCCAGCCGCCGGAGGCGCGCGGGGCGACGCAGCCCACCATGGCGCCGAGCTCCAGCACGGCGTCGTCGCCGGTCGCCGGGTCGAACCGGTGGAGCCGTCCCGGGATGATGTCGACCCACAGCAGCCGCCCGTCGCGGGCGTCCCAGCGGGGGCCCTCGCCCAAGGTGGCGCCGGCAGCGAGCGCGACGTCGGCCTTCAGCTGCAACACGGTCACGGAACCCCTCCCGGGGTGGCCAGTCTCGGCGTCATGGTCTCATGAGGGCGGTGCTGAAGCGAGGCGCGGTCCTGGTGCTGGCCATCGCGCTGGTCGGCTGCGAGGACCCCGGTCCGCCGCCGGCCACGGCTCCTCCGGCGACGGAGCCAGCGGCGGTCGCCACCGCCCCGGGAGGCGCACCCACGGCCGAGCCCGTCCCGTCGGCGGCCGGCGGCACCGTCGTCGTCGGGCTCGCCACCGACGCGGCCCCGGAGCTGCTGGGCATAGATGACCCGGACCCCGTCCTGTCCTGGCGCCTGGAGAGCTCCCGGCAGGGGGTCGCCCAGGCCGCGTTCGAGGTGAGGGTGGCGTCGACCGAGGAGCGCCTGGCGGCGGGCGAGGCCGACGTCTGGGGCTCCGGGCGGGTCGAGGGTGCCGACCCGTGGACGCGCTACGCCGGCCCACCGCCGACCTCGCGCACCCGCTACCACTGGACGGTGCGCGTCTGGGACGACACGGGGACGGGGTCGGCGTGGGCGGCGCCGCAGTGGTTCGAGGCCGGGCTGCTGGAACCCGGGGACTGGTCGGCCGAGTGGATCACGCGCGCCACGCCGGCGGTCGCCGCCGACCAGCGCGGCGCGGATCCGCGCACGTCGCAGCTGCGTCACGCGTTCACGCTGCGGGGTCCGGTCGCGCGGGCGCGGCTCTACGCGACTGCGTTGGGCGACTACGAGCTGGCGCTCAACGGCCAGGAGGTCGGCGACGACTGGTTCACCCCGGGCTGGACCGACTACCGACGGCGCGTGCAGTACCAGACCTACGACGTCACCGCGCTGCTGGTCGAGGGACCCAACGCGCTGGGCGCGATCCTGTCGACCGGCTGGTACGCGGGCAACGTCAGCAACATCGGCAAGAACACCTACGGCTCGGACCGCCCGGGCCTGCTCGTGCAGCTGGAGGTCGACTACACCGACGGCGGGGCCGAGCGGATCGTCAGCGACCTCTCATGGCGCACGGTCGAGGGCCCGGTGCTGGGCGCCGACCACCAGGACGGCGAGCACTACGACGCGCGCCTGGAGACCCCGGGCTGGACCGGGCCGGGATTCGACGACACGGGGTGGGATCCGGTCGTGCCCAAGACCGACGTCCCCGAGGCGATGGTCCTCAGCGCGCAGGCCGACCCGCCCGCGCGGGTGACGGAGCGCATCGCCGCGGTCGAGGTGGTGCGCCGGTCCGGCGACGTGCAGGTCGTCGACCTCGGCCAGAACCTCGTCGGGGTCGTCGAGCTGGAGCTGCGCGGGGCGCCGTCGGGCACGGTGATCCAGCTCCGCCATGCCGAGGCCCTGGACGCCGACGGCGCCCTCGCGACCGCGAACCTGCGCGCGGCGCAGGCCACCGACTCCTATGTCGCCGCCGGCCGCGCCGTGGAGCGCTGGCACCCGCGCTTCACGTTCCACGGCTTCCGCTACGTCGAGGTGACGGGGTGGCCCGGCGACCTCGCGCCCGACGCGATCACCGGGCTGGTGGTCGGCACCGACGTGCCGCTCACCGGCACGCTGACCACCTCCGACCCGCGACTGGACCAGCTGCACGCCAACGTCGTGTGGTCGCTGCGCGGCAACGTCCTGAGCGTCGTGACCGACTGCCCGCAGCGCGACGAGCGCATGGGCTGGACGGGCGACCTCAACGTCTTCGCACCGACCGCGACGTTCCTCGCCGACATGCGCCGCTTCCTGGGCGGCAAGTGGCTGGCCGACGTGCGCGACGAGCAGGCGGCCAGCGGCGCGGTCGGCGTGGTGGTGCCCGACCCCGTCGGGCAGTTCTCCGCCGAGGCGCCCCTGGACCTCGTGTGGCCCAGCGCCGCGATCCACGTCCCGCACACGCTGTGGCAGGCCTACGGCGACACCGCGGTCATCGAGGAGAGCTGGGACGTGATGTCCGCGTTCATGGCGTTCTGGGAGGGGCGGACGCCGAGCGTGGCGTTCGGCGACTGGGCACCACCGCCGCCGGACCCGGAGGACGACAGCGTCGGGGCAGCCCAGCCGCAGCTGGACCCCATGGTGGCGGTGGCCTGGTTCAAGCACGACGCCGACCTCATGGCGGCGATGGCCGCGGCGACGGGACGTGACGCCGAGGCCGAGCACTACCGCGCTGTGGCGGCAGAGGCGGCAGCGGAGTTCGAGGCGGCCTTCGTCGAGTCGCAGGTGGGATACGCGCTGGCCTTGGCGTTCGACCTGTTGCCGCCCGGTGAGCGCGAGGCCGCGGCCGCGACGCTGGCGACGCTGGTCGAGGAGCAGGGCGACGGCTGGGACCTCGCGACCGGCTTCGTGGGGACCCCCGAGCTGCTGGGCGCCCTGAGCGAGCACGGGCAGCTCGACGCGGCCTACGAGCTCCTGCTGCAGGACGACTACCCCTCGTGGCTGTACGCCGTGGACCGCGGCGCGACCACCACCTGGGAGTTCTGGAACGCCCTGCTGGAGGACGGCAGCATGCACACCCAGCCCAACAACTCCCTCAACCACTACGCCGTCGGTGCGGTCGCCGACTGGTTGCACCGCACGATCGGCGGGATCGTGGCCGACCCCGCAGCCCCCGGCTACGGCCATGTGCTCATCCGCCCACGGCCTGGCGGCGGCCTGACCTCCGGCGGCGCCGAGCTGGCCACGGTCCGTGGCACGATCGCCACCTCCTGGCGCCTGGTCGACGGCGCCTTCGAGCTGGACCTCACGATCCCCCCGACCGCCACGGCGACCGTCCACCTGCCCAACGACGAGCTCGTCGAGGTCGGATCGGGCACCCACCACCTCCGCGTACCCGCGTGAAGGCCCGTCCGCATCCGGCAGATGTGAACAGCACGCCCACTCAGTGCAGCGCGACCTCGCTGCGGTAGTCGTCCAGGCGGGCGTCACCGGGCGCGAGGTCGGTGACCATCGCGTCGAGCTCGGCGAGGCGGAAGGTACGGGCCTGCGCACGGGTACCGAGCTTGGTGTGGTCCACGGCCAGCACGACACGCCGGCTGCTGCGGGCCAGGGCGCGCTTCACCTCCGCCTCGGCAAGGCTGGCCTCCGAGGACCCGACCGCCGCGTCCACGGCCGCGCCCGAGCACACGAAGAGCTCGAAGAGGACGTCGTCCGCGCAGCGCGTGGCCAGCGGTCCGACGAGGCTGCCCGTGCGCGGCTCCAGCGCACCGCCCGTCAGGGTCGCGGTGACCCCTGGCCGCGCCTGCAGGGCCTGGAACGTGTCCAACCCGTTCGTCACGACCAGCAGATCACGCGCCCCGTCCAGCAGCGTCGCGACCCGGTGCACCGTCGAGGACGCGTCGAAGGCCACGGCACCCGCGTCGGGCATCAGCGCGAGCAGCTTCTCGGCGATCCGCGCCTTGGCCTTGGCGTTGTGCCGGTGGCGCTGCGCGAACTGCTCGGGCCCGACCGCCACGGCGCCGCCGCGCACCCGGCGCGCGACGCCCAGCGCCTCGAGCTCGTCGAGGTCGCGGCGGATCGTCATCTCGCTCACGCCCAGGCGCTCGGCCAGCGCGTCGATCCGCACGCGGCCGCCCGCGGCCAGCTGCGCCTCGATGACGGCCAGCCGCTCCGGCGGACCCGACTCACCCGCGGCCGTGGGCATCAGCGCATGATCGCACGGGCCCCCGCGCGAGTTCGTCAAGGTAGTAGTCTAACTTGATGCAGCTGCAGCGGATGGGGCCGCCCGGCAACGAGCAGCCGGTCGTGCGGGTGGACGACGCACACGTCGTGGACGTGGCGGATGACGTCGGCGACTTCGACGAGGAGTTCTTCGCCTCAGGCGGGATCGAACGGCTTCGCGGGCTCGTCTCGCGCCGGGTCGACGCAGGCCAGGTCCGTGAGCTCGACGGGGTTCGCGTGGGCCCACCGATCTCGCGTCCGCAGCAGATCCTCTGCATCGGCATGAACTACTCCGACCACGCCGCGGAGACCGGCCAGACCGTGCCACCCGAGCCGATCCTCTTCACCAAGGCGCCCAACACCATGGTCGGGCCGAACGACGACCTGCTGCTACCGCGGGGCTCGACGAAGACCGATTGGGAGGTCGAGCTCGGCGTCGTGGTCGGACGGCGCGCGCTCTACCTCGAGGACGAGGACGCCGCCCGCGCCTGCATCGCCGGCTATGTGCTGGTCAACGACGTCAGCGAGCGCGCGTTCCAGCTGGAGCGTGGCGGCCAGTGGGTGAAGGGCAAGTCGGCACCGACCTTCAACCCCTGCGGGCCGTGGCTGGCAACGCCCGACGAGGTCGACCCCGCGGCGCTGGACATCTGGCTGGACGTCAACGGGGTGCGCCGGCAGTCGAGCTCGACCGCCAACATGGTGTTCGGTCCCGCGTTCCTGGTGCACTACCTCAGCCAGTTCATGGCGCTCGAGCCCGGCGACCTCATCAACACCGGCACCCCGGGGGGCGTGGGCCTGGCGTTCGACCCGCCGATCTACCTGCGCGACGGCGACGTCGTCGAGCTCGGCATCAGCGGGCTGGGGACGCAGCGCCAGTGCGTCCGCGCGGGCGCCTGAGCGGAGGCCGGCGTGGGTGCAGGCAAGAGAACCGTTCTGGTCACGGGCGCCGGGTCCGGCATCGGCGCCGCTGCCGTGCGGCGGTTTCTGGCCCGCGGCGACCGCGTCGTGGGAGGCGACCTCGAACCGTCCGGCGTCCCCGACGGTGCGGAGGCGGTGCTGCTGGACGTCCGCGATCCCACCTCGGTCGACGCCTTCGTCGCCGCGGCCGGCGGGCGGGTGGACGTGCTGTGCAACAACGCCGGGATCGGCTCGACCACCGACGTCCTGGGCAGCTCGCTGGAGGAGTGGCAGCAGGTCTTCGCCGTCAACGTGTACGGCACGTTCCTGTGCACGCAGCAGGTCCTGCCCGGGATGCTGGATCACGGGGCCGGCGTGATCGTCAACACCGCGTCGGTCGCCGGGCTGGTCGGTCTGCGCGACCGTGCCGCCTACTGCGCGAGCAAGGGCGCGGTGATCGCGCTCACCCGCCAGGTCGCGGTGCAGTACGCGGGCACGGGCGTGCGCTGCAGCTGCGTGTGCCCCGGCACGGTCGACTCGCCGTGGGTCGGCCGGCTCCTGGACGAGGCCGACGATCCCGTCGCGGCACGCGCGGCGCTCGTCGCCCGGCAGCCAGTCGGCCGGCTCGGCACCCCCGACGAGGTCGCCGCGGCCATCGAGTACCTCGCCAGCGACGACGCCGCGTTCGCAACCGGCAGCGTCCTGGTCCTCGACGGCGGCCTCACCGCCGCCTAGCGCCAAGGAGCACACCGCCATGCGCGCGTTCATCGTCACCGGTCCCGGCGAGGGCGAGGTGCGCGACGTCGATCCGCCTCACGCCCGCACAGGCGAGGTCGTGGTCGATGTCGAGCGCGTGGGCGTATGCGGGACGGACACCGAGTTCTTCACCGGCGCGATGCCCTACCTCCACACCGGGCAGGCCTCCTACCCGATCCGGCTGGGCCACGAGTGGGTCGGCCGCGTCACCTCGGTCGGGGAGGGCGTCGACGGCTCGTGGATCGGCCGCCGCGTGACCGGCGACACGATGCTGGGCTGCCAGCGCTGCGCCCGCTGCACCAGCGGGCGCCAGCACCTCTGCGACGATCGGTACGAGATCGGCATCCGCTCTGGCTGGCCGGGCGCGCTCGCCGAGCAGCTGCCCGTCCCGGAGTTCGCGCTCTTCCGCGTCCCCGACTCCGTCGATGCGACCGCCGGCGCGCTGATCGAACCCGGCGCGAACGCCGTGCGGTCCGTCGACGCCGCCGGAGTGGATGCCGGTGGGTGCATGCTGGTGCTCGGTACCGCCACCATCGGGCTGCTCGTGGCGATGGTCGCGCGCGCACACGGCATCGAAGTGCACCTGTTGGGACGTCGCGAGGAGGCGCTGGACTACGCGCGGTCGCTGGGCTTTCCCTTCGCGTGGACGCGCGAGAGCCTGCCAGACGTCGTGTTCGACGCCGTCGTCGACGCGTCGAACGCCCCCCACCTCCCCTCGTTGGCCGCCGACCTGGTGGAGCCAGGCCGGCGCATCGTGTACGTGGGCCTGTCCGGCGAGCCGAGCCTGCTGGACACCCGCACACTCGCGTTCAAGGACGTCACTGCGGTTGGGATCCTCAGCGGCTCCGGCGGCACCGCCACCACGATCGACCTCTATGCCTCCGGCGCCGTCGATCCCCGCCCCCTGGTCGCCGCCACGGTGGGCCTGGACGAGGCCGCGGCCGCACTCAACGGTGAGCGCAAGGACTCGTGGGGCGCCGCCCCAAAGATCCACGTCGACCCGCAGCCCGCCGCCTCGGACGGCGCGGGCAATCACCAACCTGCGATGTGACCTCGCGGTGACCACGGGCAGGGCGGGGCCGGAGCACTGAACCGCCTCGTGCCGGGCGTGAGCAGCACAAGAGCCCCGGCGTGGGCCGGGGTGTGGGGCGTCAGCGACTTCGCGGAGGCGGGATGGCTTGGTGGGTGCCGTCGGGGTGGCGCGTGACCGTCCACCCGAAGTGGTGGACGTTGGTGTGGCACCCCGCACACAGCAGGCACAGGTTGTCGATGTTGGTGGGCCCGCCGTTGCGCCACCAGTCGATGTGGTGCACCTGGCAGCGCGACGCCCGCGCTCCGCAGCCGATGCAGCGCCTGTCGCGCGCGATCACCGCGGCGCGCTGGCGTGGGGTGGGGTCGCGGCGCAGCCGCCAGGCGTCCAGCACCTCGTGGTTGCGCTTGACGACCACGGTGACGTCGGCGTCGCAGCAGATCTGGCGCGCGGTGTCTGCCGACACGGCGCCGGCGCCGTCGAGTCTGGAGGGCTCGGCGTCGGGGCGGTCGTGCAGCGCGTCGGGGTTGGTGATCAACAGCACGTGCGGCTTGACGCCGCCGACCTCAGGCCCCGCGCCCCGGTCGAGGTAGAACCGGAAGATCTCCTCGAGCGCGTCGTGGCGGCGCTGGCGCAGGTCACGCGGATCCTCAGCCGAGCTCTTGCGCGCCGCCGCGTCCAGCGCGGCCTTGACCAGCGCGCTGCACGGCCCGGTGAGCGACCCCTCCAACGCGGTGATGCCGTCGCGGTCGGGCTGGTCGGCGATCCACACCGAGCGCTTGGCGTAGGCGCGCAGCTCGCGGTCTCGGACCGCGTCGGCCTGGTCGGCCCCGGTGGCCCGGTCCAGCTGCTCGCGCAGCTGGCGGCGGTCCACGCCGGTGCCCGCGGCCGCGGTGGTCTGGTCGATGACGCCGGCCAGGTCGGCGCAGCCGCCCTCGCCCTGCACCCGCCTGGCGTCGGCCAGCGCCCGCGCGGCCTCCTTGGCCTGTGACAGCCTGACGGTGCCGTCGGCCAGCCCCTTGGCGGTGTGCGGCAACGCCTGCAACGCCAGCGCGGTGTCGGTCTCGGCGCGCGCCTCGCCGCGGGTCAGTCCCAGCTCGGCGGCCAGCATGTCGGATGTGGAGCGTGCCCCGCCCTGCGCGCCGCGCCGGTCGACCTCGGCGACCCTGCGCAACCACTGCGCGTGCAGCTGGTCGCTGAGCTGCTTCATCCAGCGCACCGAGCCGCGCAGGTCATGGTCCTCCAGGTCGACCAGGTCCCGCCCCGCCAGCGCATCGACCCCGCACGCGACGTTGCTCAGCGCCAGCTCCTCGCCCTCATACGGGGTGCGGAACTGCTCTTGGAAGGACTCCCACTCCTGGTCGTCGAAGGGGACGAGCTTGCCGCAGATGGAGCGATCATCCAGCGCGCAGTCATCGGCAATGGAACGCACGTTTCAAGAATACCAGTGATGGAGTTTCATGCAACCGCGAACTGCAGGAAATCCGGCACTTGAATGGGATACTGGCAGATCCTTGGTACACCAGTTGTGTTAGCACATCACGCCGCGCGCCCTGCAGAAGTGCTCACTATCCCGTACGTGATCGAAGCTGGCGCCGGATGAGCATCACAACCCACGATCAGATCGTCAGCCCGTCGTTCGCTGGCGACCGATTCGGTGGTCTTGCGGTCGTCGTGGGTCGGCGCGCCCGCTGTCCACCGGATCCCGGCGACCACGTGGTCGACGAACGCCGGGTCGCGTACCTCGCCGCGGCCGCCCTGACCGATCTCACCCCGTGGCGGCGCGCGATTCGTTGGTGATGGTGCCGAACAGGGGGTCCGCGTCCCGTTCTGCGGCGTGGCGGGCGAGGAGCACAGCACCGCGCACCGGCCCATCGCCGCCCAGGGCGGACTGCAGGATCTCGACTTCCGCCGCGGATTCGGCCAGCGCATCCGAGGCGATCGCCTCCCGCACCCCGTCCACGAGTCGCGGGCCGGCGTCCAGGAACCCGCCGGCCAGGACCACTGCTTGGGGGTTGAGCACGTTGACGAGCAGCGCCGCGGCGCGGCCCAGCTCACGGCCCACGTCGAGCAGGAGCCCCTGCAGGGCGGGATCGTCGCGCCGTGCCACGGCGGCCAGGTCGCGCGGACGTGACCGGGTCAGGCGGCGCACGCGCCGGAGCACCGCGGGCGCCGCGACCTCCGTCTCCAGGCACCCGACGCCGCCGCACCCGCAGCGCTGCGTGCCGGCCGCGGTCTTGCTGTGCCCCAGCTCCCCCGCGATCCCGCGCGCACCGTGGTACAGCCGCCCCTCGGCGAGGATCGCGGCGCCGACGCCCCGGTCCTCGTAGAGCAGCACGACGTCCTGATGGGCCTGCACTGCGCCTTCCAGGTGCTCCGCGGCCAGCACGGCCTGGGCGACGTTGTGCACCGCCACCGCTGCGTCCGTGTCCGCTCCGACCAGGGCCGACACGTTGACGTCGCGCCACCCGAGGTTCGGCGCCAGCAGGCAGGTACCGTGCCGGTGGTCCACCAGGCCGGGCACCACGACGCCCACGGAGCGCAGCGGCCCCGTCGCGTCGCCGGCCAGGTCGCCGCCGAGCCGCAGCGCCAGGCGCAGCGCGCTCTCGGGGTCGCGTGGCGTCGGCTCGGCCGTCCGCGCGAGCTCCACGCCGGCGCCGTCCGCCAGCGCCACCGCCACCGCCTCCACGCCCACGTGCACACCGAGCAGGCAGTACGACGCGGCGTTGAAGGAGTACAGCACGGGCCGCCGCCCCCCCGCCGGCGACGCCACGCCGATCCCGATCTCCGAGAGCATCCCGTCGGCGGCGAGCTCCTCGACGATCGCCGACACGGTTGGCTTGGTCAGCGCGGTCCGGCGCGCAACGGCCACGCGCGAGATCGGGCCCTCGCGCTTGATCACGTCCAGCACGGCACCGCGGTTCAGCAGCCGCAGCGTGGCCTGCGCGCCGCCCTCGCGCGCGCGTGGCCGCAGCGCCCCCCACACGTCCGGAGGGGGCAGCGGGTCGGGCGCGTCTTCACGGCTCACGGTCGTCCAAAGGGTTGTCAGTGGGATTCGCGGGCGACCTCGGAGCCGCTGGCCCCGACGAGGAAGTCCAGGTCGGCGCCGCGGTGGGCCTGGAGCACGGTGTCGACGTAGAGCTTGGCCCAGCCGCGCGCGGGGTTGGCATAGGCGGCCGCCGCGGCCTCGGAGGGGCGACGTTGCGCGAGATCCTGTGGCGGGATGTCGAGCGTGATGCTGCGGGCATCGACGTCCAGCACGATGGGGTCGCCGTCGCGCACCAGCGCCAGCGGGCCGCCGACCGCGGCCTCGGGCGCGACGTGGAGCACCACGGTGCCGTACGCGGTGCCGCTCATGCGCCCGTCGCACACCCGCACCATGTCGCGCACGCCCTGCTCCAGCAGCCTGCGCGGCATCGGCAGGTTGGCGACCTCGGGCATGCCGGGGTACCCCTTCGGCCCGCACCCGCGCAGCACCAGCACCGAGCCGGCGTCGACCTCGAGCGCCGGGTCGTCGATGCGGGCGTGAAGGTCCTCGACGCTGTCGAACACGACCGCGGGGCCGCGGTGGCGCAGCAGCTCGGGTGAGGCCGCCGAGGGCTTGATCACCGCCCCGTCGGGCGCGAGGTTGCCGCGCAGCACGGCGATGCCGGCACTGGCCTGCAGCGGGCGCGCTCGCGGGCGGATGACCTCCTCGTCCCAGATGCGGGCCTCGCCGAGGTGCTCGACCAGCGGCTTGCCGCTCGCGGTGAGGGCAGCGGGGTCCAGCAGGTCGGCGACCTCGCGCAGCACCGCGAGGAAGCCGCCGGCCCGGTGCAGGTCCTCCATCAGGTGCCGACCGGCCGGCTGCAGGTCCACCAGCAGCGGGACCCCCGAGCCCGTCGTGTCGAAATCCTCCAGCGCGAGGTCGACGCCGAGACGTCCGGCGATCGCCAGCAGGTGCACGACCGCGTTGGTCGAGCCACCGATCGCGGCCAGCGCCACGATCGCGTTGAGGAACGAACCCCGGGTCAGCAGCCGCGATGGGCGCAGGTCCTCGTCGACCATCGCCACGACCCGCCGGCCGCTGGCCTGCGCGGCCTCCAGCAGCCGCGCGTCGGGCGCGGGGGTGCCGGCCACGCCCGGCAGCGTCGTGCCCAGCGCCTCGGCGACGCACCCCATCGTCGACGCCGTGCCCATGGTGTTGCAGTGACCGTCGCTGCGGATCATCGCCGACTCCGAGCGCATGAAGTCGGCGTTGGACAGCGTCCCGGCCCGCACCTCCTCCGACAGCCGCCACACGTCGGTCCCGCAGCCCAACGGCACCCCGCGGAACGTGCCGGTGAGCATCGGCCCCCCGGGAACCACGATCGCGGGCAGATCGACCGAGCACGCGGCCATCAGCAGCGACGGAATCGTCTTGTCACAGCCCCCCAGCAGCACGACGCCGTCGATCGGGTTGGCGCGGAGGAGCTCCTCCGTCGCCATCGCGGCCATGTTGCGCCAGAGCATCGCGGTGGGCCGTAGCAGGGTCTCCCCGAGGGAGACCACCGGCAGCTCCAGCGGCACGCCGCCCGCCTCCCAGATGCCCTGCTTGACGCTGGCCGCGACCCGGTCCAGGTGACGGTTGCAGGGCGTGAAGTCCGACGCGGTGTTGGCGATCGCGATGTGGGGCCGCCCGTCGAACGTGTCGCCGGGCACGCCGCGCCGCATCCACGCCCGGTGGATGTAGCCGTTGCGGTCCGCGCCCGCGTACCACTGCTGGCTGCGCCGTTGCGCCATCGCGGCTCCAAGGTTGGTCAAGGTAGTAATCTAACCTGAGGCGGACTCCACGCGGATGGCCCAGTCGAGTGTGAGGGACTCGTGGGGGTCGAGGACGGCGAGGTTGCTGCCGGCGAAACCGCCGGGCGGGCAGGTCATCGGCTCCACGGCGATCGCAGAGCGCCGAGCAGGACCGTCGAGCGTGTCGGACGTGTAGACCACGACCCACAAGGCGGTCGGGCCGAGCTCCATCACGGTGCGCCGGCCACCCGCGCTCAGGCGGACGCGGGCGCGGCCGTCCGCGTCGCGCGCGAGCTCGGTGAAGGCATGGTCGAGGTGGGCGGCGCCGATGGGGCGGGCGTGCCGGTAGTCCAGGCCGGCCGCGCCGACATCGGCGGGGTCACCCGCGGGCAGGCCGCGCGGGTCCTTTGGCTGGTAGCGGTCCGCGGGGACCTCGAGCCACGTGTCGTCCACCGGCGCTCCGACGGACAGGTAGGGATGCGCGCCCAGCCCCACAGGCGCGGGGGCCGACCCCTCGTTGGTGGCCACCACCCGCCCGGTGGCACCGCGCGCGTCGACG
The DNA here is from genome assembly GCA_963829805.1 of Euzebyaceae bacterium. Lineage (GTDB taxonomy): Bacteria > Actinomycetota > Nitriliruptoria > Euzebyales > Egibacteraceae > CAWHJR01. The sequence goes on along the minus strand of CAWHJR010000002.1, from coordinate 1,764,704 downwards.
GCGTAGGTCGTCGTCAGCTCCAGCGGGAACGGGTAGCCGGGGTCGTCGCCCAGGTGGAGCTGCAGCACGGCCTGCTCGCTGCTGGCCTCGAGGACGTTCCAGTCGCGGTCGCTGACCAGCCCGTGCAGCGCCAGGCCGCTCTCCGGCTCGTTGACGGGGACGTGGAGGTCACGGCCGTCGAAGCGGTAGTCCGGCTCGCTCCGGTTGGGCCACGGGGCGAGGATCGTGCCGCGGTACTGCTCGGGCGGGCAGGGTCCGGGCGGACCGGGCGCGACCGCCGGCGTGCCGTCGACGGTGAGCGCGACCATCGCTGCCCCGCGCGTGCACACCGTGAGGTGGGCCCCGCCAGACTGCAGCTCCAGATGCCGGCACGCCAAGCCCACGCGCGGCATCCTCGCCCATGCGGGCGGGCGCACGTGCGAGCAGCCGAGAGCGGCGCGGGTCACGGCCATCCCGCCGTGTCCCGCGCCGGTCGTCGGCTGGGTCTCGTCAGCGCACCGGGAGGGACTCCCGGCTGGCGACCGCCTCGATGAGGTCCACGCTCTCGCGCGGGGCGTCGTGGCGGGACAGCGCCTGCTGCATGGCCTGGGCCTTGTCCCGGTAGGAGGGGTCGCCGGTCACCCGCGCGATCGCGTCGCGCAGCTGCTCGGTTGTCGGGTTCTCGGTCTTCAAGCCGACCCCGACGCCGGACCACTGGACACGGGCGTTGACCTCGATCTTGTCCTCGGTCACGCCCGCGACCACCACCGGGACGCCCGCGGCCAGGGCCTGCTGCGTTCCGCCGTAGCCGCCGTTGGTGACCATGAGGTCGGCGTGCGGGAGCAGGGTGGTGAACGGCACGAAGCGCTCGACGTGGACGTTGGGGGTCAGCAGCTCGGCGGGGATGTCCGCCGGGTCGCCGGCGCCGGTGGTGACGATGATCAGGGCGTCGCGCGCCTGCAGGGCCTGCAGGGCGGGCACGATGACCTTGGTGACGTCGGGGATGACCGTCCCCTGGGTCACGACGATGACCTCGCGCGCCGTCGCAAGCTCCGGCCACCACGCGGGCGGCTCCCAGCCTGCGGGCGGGTCGGGCAGCAGCGGGCCGACGAAGCGCACCTTCAGCGACAGGTCGCGGCGGGGGTACTCGAACTCGGCGGTGGTGCCCTGCAGGAACACGGTCGTGGCCTCCAGGACCTGGTCGAGGAAGTGGGTGTCGCTCGGCGGCGCGCCGACCTCGGCACGGACCTGCACGGTGGCCTGCTGCACCTTGCGGAAGAGCACATCGCGCATCAGGCGGTCGAGCACGCGGTTGCGCAGCCGGCCCAGCCGCGAGCTCGAGGGCTGCTGGCCCAGGCCGAACGGTGCGGTGTCGACGCTGCGCACGCCCAGCGCGGTCACGCCGAACGTGACCAGCGGGACGCCGTGGAGCTGGGCGTACAGGACACCGGCCGAGAAGGTGTTGTCGATCACGAGGACGTCGGGCCGCCAGCCCATCGAGAGCTCCTCGAGGTCGCGCAAGGCCCGGCCGGCGGGCTTGACGAAGATCTCGGTCATGCCCTGGATCAGGCGCTTGGTCGGCGACTCGGGCCGCGCCATGCCCTCGTAGAAGGCTTCGATGTCGGCGTCGTCGAAGTCCAGCCCGTGGGTCGGCGCGATGTGGACGGCACCCGTGCGGTTCACCGTGTCGCGGAACTTGGCGCCGGTGTAGAAGCGCACGTCGTGGCCGCGCTCGACGAGCTCGCGGGCGATCGGCAGGCCGGGGCGGACGTGACCGGTGATCGGCACGGTCGCGATGAGGATGCGAGACATCGGGGTTCCTCCTTGGGAGTGCTCGGTTGGTGTGAAGGCACCGTGCAGGAGGCGTCTTGGCGTCCAACCCCCCACGGACTTGGAGGCCGCGGTGCCTAGGCTGTGCCGCGTGGAGGTGCTCCTCCTGGGACCTCTGGTGGTGCGGCGGGACGGGGAGCCCGTCGACCTCGGCACGCCCAAGCAGCGGGCGGTGCTGGCCTTGCTGGCGCTGGAGCGCGGGCGCGTGGTGGCGGTGGACCGCCTGCTCGACGCGCTGTGGGGCGACGCGCCGCCCGCGAAGGCGGTCACGTCCCTGCACGCCTACATCGCCAACCTGCGCCGCCTTCTGGAGCCCGACCGCGAGCGCCGCACACCGGCGAACGTGCTGGTGACCGCGGCGCCGGGCTACGCGCTGCAGGCGCCGCCCGACGCGTTCGACGTCGTGGCCTTCGAGGCGCTGGCCGAAGCCGCCGCGGCGGCGCTGGCGCACGACCGCCACGAGGAGGCCCGCGCGACGGCCGACGACGCCCTGGCCCTGTGGCGCGGCCCGCTCCTCCTCGGCTTGGACGAGCCCGTGTTCGCGCCCGAGCGCGTGCGCATGGACGAGCTGCGCGCCGGGGTCGAGGAGGATCGCGTGGCCGCCGCCCTGGGGATGGGGCGGCATGCGCAGGCGATGGCCGAGGCCGAGGCGCTGGTCGCCCGCCAGCCCCTGCGCGAGCGCTCGTGGGGCTGCTGCTGCGCGCGCTGCACCGCGCCGGGCGCGCTGCCGAGGCGCTGGAGCGCTACCAGCAGGTCCGCGGGCTGCTCGACGAGGAGCTCGGGATCGACCCGGGTCCGGAGCTCGTCGAGCTGCACCAGGCGATCCTGCGGCGCGACCCCGGCCCACTGCCGGCGGCCACCACGCCTGCGGCGCCCCGGGCCGCGGCCGCCCCGGTGTCGCCCGACACCGGTGGCGCGCTGGTCGGGCGGGACGCGGAACGCGGTGCGCTGGCCGCCGCGCTGGATGCCGCCGACACGACCGCGCCGTGGGTCGTCGTCGCCGGTCCTGCCGGGATCGGCAAGACCCGCCTGGCCGAGGAAGCCGCGGCGCAGGCCGCACGACGCGGCTGGCGGGTCGCCTGGGCGGGGGCGCCGCAGGACGAGGACGCGCCCGCCTTCTGGTTGTGGTCCCAGGTCCTGGCTGCGATCGGTGCCGACCCGCCCCCGGCCGGCGGAGCCGCGCCCGCCCCGGGGCACCGCTTCGTGGTCTACGAGCACGTCGCCGCCGCCCTGCAGGCCGTCGCGCCGCTGCTCGTGGTGCTCGACGACCTGCAGTGGGCGGACACGGCGTCCCTGCGGCTGGCGGCGCACCTGGCCGGCCGCCGCGGCGGGTCCGGGATCGTGGTCCTGGCCACCGTGCGCGACGGCCCGGCGCGGGAGGGCGCCGAGGAGCTGCGCGAGGCGCTGGCGCGGCGCGCAGGGGTGACGCGGCTGGAGCTCGCGCCACTCAACGTCGACGAGGTGGCGCAGCTCGCGCGTTCGATGGCAGCAGAAGACCTCGACGCGGCGGCCGCAGCGGCGCTGCACGAGCGCTCCGACGGCAACCCGTTCGTGGCGGGCGAGCTGCTGCGCCTGCCGGCGGCCGAACGCGCCACCGCACTCCCAGGCCCCGTGCGCGACGTGGTCGCGCGCCGCATCGCGCGGCTCCCGCCTGCGGCCGGCGACCTGCTCGCGCTGGCTGCCGTGGCCGGTCAGGAGCTGGACGCCGACGTGCTGGCCGCGGCGACCGGCGTCGACATCGGACGGGCCCTCGACCTCCTGGACGCGGGCCTCGCGGCCCGGCTGCTGCTCGCAGACGACGACGGCGCGCTGACGTTGCGCTTCGCGCACGCGCTCGTGCGCGAGACGCTGCTCGCGGATCTGAGCCCCGTGGCGCGGCGGCGGCACCACGCCGCGCTGGCGGCGGCCCTCTCGGTGGTCCCGGCGCGCGACGCGCAGCGGCGCACCGCCGAGCTCGCACACCACCGGGTCGCGGCCCTCCCCCTGGGCGACGCGCGCGCGGCCGTGGACGCGGCGCTTGCCGCCGCCGAGCAGGCCACGGCCGGCGGCGGCATCGACGAGGCGGTGCGCTGGGCCGCCGCGGCGCAGCGGGCGCTGGAGTCCGACGTCGCGCTCGCCCGCGACGACGCGCTGCGCGGCCGGGTGCTCGTGCGCCACGGTTCCGCCGTCGCGCAGTCGGGCGACGGCACCGGCGCCAGGCCGTTGCTGGTCGGCGCCGCCCGGGCGGCCGCGGACGCCGGCGACGGTGCCCTGGTGTTGCACGCGCTCCTCGCGCTGGTCCGCTCCCACGGCGGCTACCTGTGGGTCGCGGTGCACGAGGACCCCAGCGCCACGCTCAGGGAGCTCGAGGCGATCGGCGAGCAGCTACCCGAGGGGTCGGCGGCGGCGGTCGCCCTGCACGCCACGCTGGCTGCCGGTCGCTACTACGTCGACCCCGCGGGGTGCGAGGCTTCGGCCGTTGCCGCGCTGAACGCCGCCGAGCAGCACGGCGCGCCGGCGGTGCGCGCCCAGGCGCTGCTGGCGCTCGCGACGTCGGCCTACCGGCCCGACGGGCTGCAGCGGCGGATCGCGCTGCTTCGGGAGGTCCTGGCGCTGGCCGCGGAGACGAGCACGCCGCAGGTCGAGCTCGCCGCGCGCGGGCTGCTGATCTCCTCGCTGCTCGAAGCGGCGGCGGTCGAGGAGGCGGACGCGGAGCTCGCGGCCGCCATGGAGGTGGCGCGCCGGCCGGGGCACGCGAGCAGCCTCGCCCAGCTCCTGCTGCTGCGCGCCACCCGGGTGCGCATGGCTGGCGACCTCGCAGCCGCGGAGGCCGCGCTGGCCGAGGCGGCCGCGCACCTGGAGCGCACCGGCCTGCCCGCGCTGGCTTCCACGCAGGCGATCGGGTGGTTCGACCTGCGCCTGCAGGCCGGGCGCCTGCCGGAGATCGCGGGCCTCGTCACCGACGTGATCGCCCCGGCCACGCCGATCAGCCCGGCGGAGTACCTCGCGCTCCTGCACGCCCAGGCCGGCCGGCCCGAGGAGGGCCGCCGCGTGCTGCTCGAGCAGGGCGCCGTCCCGCTCCCGTGGGACTGGCGCTGGCTCGGGTGGACCAGCCTGCGCGCGCTCGCCGTCGCCGAGACCGGCGCGCTGGAGCTGGCGCCCGGCGTCGTGGACGCGCTCGCGCCCTACGCCGGGAGGCTGGGCGTCGCCGGGCAGCTCTCGGTGATCCGCCCCGTCGACCTGCTCCTCGGCCGCCTGCGCACCGCATTGGGCGACCCTGCCGGGGCCCAGGACCTGCAGCGTGCCCTCGCGACCTGCGAGCGCCACGGGTTCACCCGCTGGGCCGATGAGGCCCGCGCCGCCCTGAAGGGGGCGTGACGCCCCGCCGAAGAGCTACTCCTCGGGGTCGCCGCCGGTGCCGGTCGCGGCCAGCTCCATGGGGGGGATCTCGGGGGCGTCGACGGCGCGGAAGACGATCGCGGACTCGCCGTCGACGTCCTCGACGTCGGCCACGATCAGCTGGCCGGCCGTGAACTCGTTGTGGAGCAGCTTCTCGGCCAGCGCGTCCTCGATCGAGCGCTGGATCTGGCGGCGCAGGGGGCGCGCGCCCAGCTGCGGGTCGTAGCCCTTGTCGGCCAGCCAGGTCTTGGCGTCCTCGGTCAGCTCCAGCTGCAGGTCGCGGGACTTCAGCTGGTCCTGCACGCGCTTCATCATGAGGTCGACGATGGACTTGACCTGCTCGCGCGTGAGCTGGTGGAAGACGATGACCTCGTCGATGCGGTTGAGGAACTCCGGCCGGAAGTGGCGCTTGAGCTCCTCGTCCACCATCTCCTTCATGCGGCTGTAGGTCGTGCGGTCGTCGGTCTTGGCCGCGAACCCCGTGCGGGTCTGCCCGATGTTCCGGGTGCCGAGGTTGGACGTCATGATCAGCACGGTGTTCTTGAAGTCGACGGCCTTGCCCTGGGCGTCGGTGAGGCGCCCGTCCTCGAGGATCTGCAGCAGCGCGTTGAAGACGTCGGGGTGGGCCTTCTCGACCTCGTCGAAGAGCACCACGGAGAACGGCCGGCGGCGCACGGCCTCGGTCAGCTGGCCGCCCTCCTCGTAGCCGACGTAGCCCGGCGGCGAGCCGATGAGGCGCGACACCGTGTGCTTCTCCATGTACTCCGACATGTCGAGGTGGATCAGTGCGTCCTCGTCGCCGAAGAGGAACTCCGCGAGCGTCTTGGCCAGCTCCGTCTTCCCCACACCTGAGGGTCCGAGGAAGATGAACGAGCCGGACGGCCGCTTGGGGTCCTTGAGGCCCGACCGCGTGCGCCGGATCGACTTGGAGACGGCCTCGATGGCCTCCTCCTGGCCGATGATGCGCTTGTGGAGCTCCTGCTCCATGCGCAGGAGCTTCTGGGTCTCCTCCTCGGTCAGCTTGAAGACGGGGATGCCGGTCCAGTTCGAGAGGACCTCGGCGATGTCCTCCTCGTCCAGCGTGAGGACGGAGTCCATGCCGTCGGACTTCCACTCCTTCTCGCGCGCGGCCTTGCGCTCCTGGACGCGCTTCTCGTCGTCACGCAGGCGGGCGGCCTTCTCGAAGTCCTGCTCGTCGATCGCGGACTCCTTGGCCTTGCGGATGCGCGCGGCCTCGTCCTCGAGGTCCTTGATGTCGGGCGGGGCGGTGAGGCGGCGGATGCGCAGGCGGGAGCCGGCCTCGTCGATGAGGTCGATGGCCTTGTCCGGCAGGAAGCGGTCGGAGATGTAGCGGTCCGCGAGGTTGGCCGCGGCCACCAGCGCGGAGTCGGTGATCGTGACGCGGTGGTGGGCCTCGTAGCGGTCGCGCAGACCTTTCAGGATCTCGATGGTGTGCGCGATCGAGGGCTCCTCGACCTGGATGGGCTGGAAGCGGCGCTCCAGCGCGGCGTCCTTCTCCAGGTGCTTGCGGTACTCGTCGATCGTGGTCGCGCCGATGGTCTGCAGCTCACCGCGCGCGAGCATCGGCTTGAGGATCGACGCCGCGTCGATCGCGCCCTCCGCAGCGCCCGCCCCGACCAGCGTGTGCAGCTCGTCGATGAACAGGATGATGTCGCCGCGGGTGGTGATCTCCTTGAGCACCTTCTTGAGGCGCTCCTCGAAGTCACCGCGGTAGCGGGAGCCGGCGACCAGCGCGCCCAGGTCCAGCGTGTAGAGCTGCTTGTCCCTGAGCGTCTCGGGGATCGTCCCGTTGGTGATCATCTGGGCGAGGCCCTCGACGATCGCGGTCTTGCCCACGCCGGGCTCGCCGATCAGCACGGGGTTGTTCTTCGTGCGGCGCGACAGCACCTGCATCACGCGCTCGAGCTCGCGCGTGCGGCCGATCACCGGGTCGAGCTTGCCCTCGCGGGCGAGCTGCGTGAGGTTGCGGCCGAACTGGTCGAGGACCGGGGAGCCCTTGGACTCCTCGCCCGACCCGCCGGGGCCGGCGCCGGTCTTGGCGCCGGAGCCCTGGCCCTCGCCGCCCGCGTACCCGCTGAGCAGCTGGATCACCTGCTGGCGCACACGATTGAGGTCGGCGCCCAGCTTCTGCAGGACCTGCGCGGCGACGCCCTCACCCTCGCGGATCAGGCCCAGGAGGATGTGCTCGGTGCCGATGTAGTTGTGGCCCAGCTGCAGCGCCTCGCGCAGGGACAGCTCCAGGACCTTCTTGGCGCGCGGCGTGAACGGGATGTGGCCCGCGGGGGCGGTCTGGCCCTGCCCGATGATCTCCTCGACCTGCTCGCGGACGCCCTCCAGCGAGATCCCCAACGACTCCAGTGCCTTGGCTGCGACGCCTTCGCCCTCGTGGATCAGGCCAAGGAGGATGTGCTCGGTCCCGATGTAGTTGTGATTGAGCATCCGGGCCTCTTCCTGCGCGAGGACCACCACGCGCCGAGCCCGGTCGGTGAACCGTTCGAACATCTCCTGCCCCTTGCTGGTCGGGCGAGAGCCCAAGGTTAGCAACGAGGGTGCTCGGCGACTGCCGACGTCACCGCTCGGCTACCACCTCCGGGGCTCTCCTCACGCCTCCGGGCGCAACGTGGGGAAGAGGATCACGTCGCGGATGGTCTGGACGTCGGCGAGCAGCATGACCAGGCGGTCGACGCCGATGCCCAGCCCGCCCATGGGGGGCATGCCGTACTCCATGGCGCGCAGGAAGTCCTCGTCGATCGGCATCGCCTCGGCGTCGCCGGCGGCCTTGGCCTTGACCTGGGCCTCCAGGCGGGCGCGCTGGTCGTCGGGGTCGTTGAGCTCGGAGAAGGCATTGGCCAGCTCGCGGCCGACGACGATGAGCTCGAAGCGCTCCGTGACGTCGGGGTCGGTGCGATGGCGGCGGGCGAGCGGGGAAACCTCGACGGGGTAGTCGATGACGAAGGTCGGGTCCCAGAGCGAGCCCTCGACGAGGCTCTCGTAGAGCTCGAGGACGAGCTTGCCCACGCCCCACGGGGGCTCGTAGGGCACGCCGTGGCGGTCGCACAGCGCGCGCACGTCTGTCAGGGCATCGCCGTAGCTGAGGTCCGGCGCCCCCGCCGCCTCGCGCACCAGGTTCAAGACCGTGCGGCGCGGCCATTCGCCGCCGAGATCGACCGGCCGGTCGCCGTACGTCAGCTGCAGGGTGCCGATCGCGTCACGTGCCGCGCGCTGCACCAGCGCCTGCGTGAGCGCCATCACGTCGCCGTAGTCGGCGTAGGCCTCGTAGGTCTCGAGCATCGTGAACTCGGGGTTGTGCCGCGGCGACAGCCCCTCGTTGCGGAAGGTCCGCCCGATCTCGAACACACGAGGCATCCCGCCGGCGACCAGGCGCTTGAGGTGCAGCTCCAAAGCGATGCGGAGGTAGAGGTCGAGGCCGAGCGCTTCGTGGTGGGTGAGGAACGGCGTGGCGTGCCCCCCGCTGGCGATCAGCTGCAGGACCGGGGTCTCGACCTCGACGTAGCTGCGGTCCAGCAGCTCGGCCCGCAGGGCGGCGACGGCGCGGGACCGCACCGCGAACACACGCCTGGTCTCCGCGTTGGTGATGAGGTCGACGTAGCGCTGCCGGTAGCGCGTGTCGGCGTCGACCAGGCCGTGCCACTTGTCGGGCAGCGGCCGCAAGGCCTTCGCGAGCAGCGTGATCGAACGGGCCTTCACCGAGAGCTCGCCACGGCGGGAGCGCACGACGGTGCCCTCGACCGCGAGCCAGTCGCCCACGTCGAGATCGTCGAGGAAGGCCATCCCCTCCGCGCCGAGCGTGGCTGCCTCGGCGAGGACCTGGAGGTCCGTGTCACCCTCCCGCAGGGTCGCGAACACGAGCTTGCCGTGCCGGCGTCGCCGCACCATGCGGCCGCCGACGGTCACCGCGTGGTCGGTCTCCTCCCCCGGTTCGAGCTTGCCGTCCCAGGCGGCAACGACGCCGGCCAGGCTGTCGGGCACCCGCACGCCGACCGGGTAGGGGTCGATGCCCTGCGCGCGCAACGCAGCGACCTTCTCCCGCCGTGCCGCGATCAGGTCGTCGAGCCTGGATCCCTCGAGCGGGGTGTCGACCTCCACACCGCGAGCGTATGCGTGGCGCTGTCCGCCGCGTGCGGCGGCGACGCGCTAGGCGGCTGCGGTGAGCGCGGTCGTGAGGTCGGGCGCGATCGCGAGGCGGGCGCTGCCCTGGTCGCACTCGAGGGCGGCGGCCTGGCTGGGTGACTCCCAGACGGCCTCGGTGCCCTGCGGCGCCGCCTGCGACTCGGCGTCGGGGAATGCGGCGCCGTAGTAGCTCTCGAGGGTCGTGCACAGCGTCGGCTCACCCTCGAAGGCCAGCACGACCGTGGTGCGGTCGCCGTCGGCGAAGGTGTGCGCCTCGCCGCCGCGCCAGTCAAGCGCGCGCTCGCGGGCGTCGTCGAACGCCGCGTCGGCGTCGGCACCGGGCGCCTGCAACAGCCACATGAGGTCGGCGGCGCCGAAGGTGCGCACGTCGATCGAAGCCCACGGTGCCGCCAGCGTGGGGTCGCGCGGATCGGCCGGTGCGAAGCCGACCTGGCTGGGGTCCAGGATCTCCAGCGTGCTCCCAGGGGGCGCCGCGAGCGTCGCGTCGACCGCCTCCCAGCCGCCTTCCTGGTAGCGCCCGCAAACGTACGCGGCGCCGTCGGTGTAGGGGAAGATCAATGAGGCGGCGAGGTAGGGCGGCGCCTGCGCGAGATCCTCCTGCGCGGTCTGCAGGTCGCCGCCGAGGAGCTCCTCGATCAGCAGTCCCGGTGAGATCGCGACCTGCTGGTACTGCGACTGCAGGACCACCGCGTCGCCTTCGACCACCGCGAGGGCCGCCACGTCGGCGTCGTCGGTCAGGGGGTCGTCAGAGCCGGGCAGCCCGATCACCGCGTCGGCGAGCGCGTGCTCCAGCTCGTGCGCCAGCGTGATGAGCTCCGTGGCCCCGGGCTCCCCGCCGTCGGTGCCCACGACCAGCTCGCCGGTGTCAGGGTCGTAGAACCCGGCGACCTGCCCGCCGAGCAGATCCTGCTGCGCGGCCACCAGGTCGGTGCCCGGGGCGAGCGCCCCGATCGTGGTGAGCAGCCGGGCGTCGATCTCGGCCTGCTGCGCCGGATACTCGGCCGCGACCAGCTCGCGGATGCGTGCCTCGAGCTCCGGGCCTTCCAGGAAGGTCGCGGTGACCGGCTCCGGGAACTCGTGGCCGCGCAGGTCGGTGACCTGCTCGGAGATCTGCGCAACGACATCGTCCAGTGGCTGGGAGGGATCGGTGTCGGGGAGATCGTCGACCCCCGAGACGCAGGGCAGGAGCGCGGCCTGCGCCTCCGCGTCGCCGAGGACGTCCCCCGCGCCGTCGCCGCCGGTGTCGGGGAGCCCGGGAATGCCGGTCCCACCTGACTCCTCGCCGCCCTCGGGGAGGCTGCCCAGGAGATCCTCGAGCTGCTCGATCACATCTTCGAAGACGCTGCCCTCGGTCGCGTCGTCAGGCGCTGTGGGCGCCGTCGTCGACGGCTCTTCTGCTCCCCCGCCTTGCGGCTGCTCGCCCGCGGCCTCCGCGTCCGCCACCTGCTGCTGCATCTCATCGAGCTGCTCGGTCATCGCGGCCAGCTCCATGCGCATCTGGTCGTTGCGCCGTGACTGCACGACCGCGACCGTCCCGGTCACTGCCAGCACGAACAACAGCGCCAGCACCGACGCGACTACGACCGTCACTTTTCCACGCACGGCGCGACGGTAGCGCGGCCCCGGACACAACTGGGGGCTTGCTACACGTTCTTGACGCAAGCCTTGCAATTGAGCCGGGGCTCGTGGTGGTCGATCGTGGACGGCTCAGCCCAGGCGCGCCGTGGCGCGCCGTAAGGTTAGGGTCAGCAGCGAGCGCGGGCCCCGGCTGCACGGATCGGCCGGGACGGTGAAAGGAACGGTGGGAGCGGATGGCTTCGGACGTGCACGGCTCCTACGACGTGGTGGTGGTCGGAAGCGGCCTGGGAGGGCTGAGCGCCGCAGCGCTGCTCGCCCACGCGGGCCTCTCCGTCGCGGTTGTGGAGCAGGCCCCGCACGCCGGCGGCTACGCGCACGCGTTCCGCCGTGGCAGCTACCTGTTCGACCCGGCGGTGCACGTCACCCTCGAAGCCGGCCCGGGCGACTACACCACAAGCCTGCTGCACCACCTCGGCGTCGCCGACCACGTGCGGTTCGTCGCCACCGAGCACCTCTTCCGCGCGGACCTGCCCGACCTCACCCTGCACGTCCCGGCCGGACGCGGCGCGTTCCTGGAGCTCCACGCCGAGGCCTTCCCCGGGGACGCCGGGGGGCTGCGACGGCTGTTCGACGAGCGGAAGGAGCTCTACGTGCAGCTCGGGGCACTGCCGCAGCAGCTCGACGTCGACGGGCTGGAGGAGGCGATGAGGGTGGCGCCGCTGGTGTTCCGCCGCCGCATGGCCACCCTCGAGCAGGTGCTGGCGGAGCAGCTGCGCGACCCGCGCTGCCGGGCGGCGTTCGGCAGCGTGTGGCCCTATCTCGGCTCCCCACCGTCGCGCCTGTCCTACCTGCTGTTCAACCAGATGCTCGAGACGCTGCACAAGGGCGCCTACTACCCGCTGGGTGGGTTCCAATCGCTGGTCGACGCGCTGGTGGAGGCGCTCCGCGGGGCGGGCGGGGAGCTGCTGGTCGGCGACGCGGTGACGCGGATCCACCTCGGCGAGCAGGGGGCGGACGGGGTCACCCTGGCCGACGGCCGGTGTCTGCGCGCGCGGGCGGTCGTCTCCAACGCCGATGCCCAGCACACGTTCGACGATCTGGTCGGGCGGCGGCACTTGCCGCGGGGGTTCCTGCGCCGCCTCGACCGCTACGAGCCGTCCACCTCGGCGGTCGTGCTCTACGGCGTCCTGCGCGCTGATCCGGTGGCGCTGGGCCTGGCACACGAGAACTTCGTGTACGCGCACTGGGACCACGACCGCACCTGGGCGGACATCCAGACGGGCCGCCCGGGCGGCGTCTGGGTGAACGTCCCGACGCTGGTCGACGACTCCCTGGCGCCGCCGGGCGAGCACCTGGCGATCGTGACGAGCCTGGCCCGCGGGGACCTCGCGCTGGCCGAACCTGAGCAACGGCGCGGCTACGTGGCGGACCTGTTCGAGCTCATCGCCCCGCTCATCCCCGACGCCCGGGATGCGATCGACGTCGTGGAGACCGCCACACCCGCCACCCTGCAGCGGTGGACCCGCAACCGCGGCGGTGCGATCTACGGCTGGGAGAACACCCCGTCACAGACCGCCAGCAAGCGGCTGGGGCACCGCACACCCGTGGACCACCTGTACCTGTCCGGCCACTGGAGCCAAGAGGGCAGCTCCTCTTTCCGGGTGCTGGTGTCGGGGCGGGCAACGGCCGCAGTGGTGGCCGAAGACCTGGGCCTTCCCGACGCCATACCCGCCTTCGGGGGCGCCTCGCTGGCGTTGCGCTAGGTCAACGGCTCAACGCCGCTGCGATGTAGCACAGCTGCGCCATGCCGCCGACCACCGTCCGGTAGGAGTGCCAGCGGTTCCACCAGCGCATGCGCCGTACGGCGTCGTGCTCGTCGACGTCCTCCGCGGACCGTCGCACGAACTGCAGCTCGTTCCGCAGCCCGGTGTGGTGGAGCACGAACGGCAGCCCATAGGAGGTCAGCAGCAGCGCCCCGGCGAGCGTCAGGCGCCAAGCGGTCGCGCTCGCCGCCCCATCGACCACGAGCAGCAGGAACCCTGTGATGTTGGCCAGGAACGCCGCGAACGGCACGAAGCGGTCGACGCGGAGGGACACGAACCCATGAAACGCCCAGGCTTCGGCCGGCGGCAGGCGACGGTGAGCCACGGCCACGGAGGCCGCCCCGAAGCAGAAGGCACCGACCATCACCGATCCCAGGGCCAGGTTCACCACCCGCACCGCCATGCCCATCGCCGACACCCCCGAGGTCCGGCCGCCCAAGCTGAGGGTGACCTGAGGTCGCGGCGATCCTATTTCGCACCACTCAGGGCATCGCCGTCGAGGATGGCGCCAGTCCCCGCGATGCCGGGATACGGGACGTTGCTGTCGCCGGCGTTGACCGACCCCATGTCCAGGCCGCCGAAGAGGATGAGGTCCTGGCCCGTCCACACGGCAAGAGCGTCTCGACGCCGCCGCAGTCCGGAGTCAGACAGGGCGTGCCACCGGTCCACGGTGACGTCGTAGAACGAGCCCATCGCCGGTCCATACCACCGCATGACCGGATGCGAACCGGTCCTCGATGTCGCTCTGCATCGTGTCGGGCAGCGCGGTCACGATGCGCCAGGAGTCCAAGACGGGGTTGTAGGCGGCGACGTCCTCGCCGCCGTGGTCGCCGACGAACCACACCTCGGTCCCGGTCCACACCACCTGATCCAGCAGCGACGGCGCGACCGGGGAGGCTGTGAGGCTGCGCCACGCGCCGGCTTCGGGGTCGTAGGCCGCGCCCACGCCGGCCCCGGACCAGATCAGCGCTTCGCTGCCCGTCCACAGGGCGGTCACGGCGCCGCCCAGGCCCTCGGGAGCCGGCGGGAGCAGCTGCCAGGAGTCAGCTGTGGGGTCGTACGCGGCGCCGTCCTGCTGCGCCTGGAAGCTCTCCGACGTCAACCACGAGGCGCCTCCGAACACGAGGACCTGCCGACCCGTCCACACGGCCGCCGCGCCGCCGCGGGCCGTCAGCGGAGAAGCGGCGACAACGCGCGCCGCCACGAACGACCGCCCACATCCAACACGGCCCCGTCGCCCGCGCGGATGCCGCAATGCCCCACGACCGCCCCGTAGCCACCCCACACCGCAAGCTCGTGGCCGGTCCAAGCCGAGCTCGCCCCGGCGCGCGGCAGCCCGTCCAGCGGCGCGTCGGGCAGCGCCTCCCAGCCGCCCGCCGCCGTCGCCGTGGCCTCCGGCGTCGCCCTCTGCGGCTCGACTTCCGTCACGCCGGGTGACGCCGGCGCGCTCACGACCCCACCACTCGGCTCCTGCGTCTCGTGAGCCAAGGGCGTGCACGCCCACAGAGGGAGGGACAGCGCCACCACGACTGCCTTCGCGGGAAGGCCGGGCCGAGGTCGCGCCGACGTGCTCGACCCGTGCTGCCTCACCGACTGGGTGGGGTGGGCTCGATCGTCGGTCGTGCGTTGGTGCGGCCGTCGAGGAGCGCGCGGTTGCCGAGGGGCTCGGCCAGCTCGATCGTGAAGGGTGTGTCGGGGTGGCCGGGGCATTCGTGCGCGCCGCCCAGCGGGATGATCGCGAGCGTCACCGTGACCGCGTCGGCCTCGTAGCGGACGTCGTCAACGACGACGCGGCCTTCAGCGGTGGCGTCGCCGGTGCAGGCCCACTCGCGGACGAGCACGTCGATGGCAGTGCTGGACGGCGACAGGTCGGCGCCGGGAGCGGGCTGCCACGGCGCCGGCTCGGCGTCCTCCGTGGTCGGGATCTCCTCGATGGACAGGCATGCCATCGCTGGGTCGACGAGCTCGGCGATGCGCGCACGCGTCTCGGGGCTGTCGCCGAGCATCATGATCTCCAGGCGGTTGATCGTCACCGAGACCGCAGTCGCGTAGATCTGGCCCGGGGACGGCGAGGGGGCGCTCGACTGCAGCAGGCTGAACAGGCGCTCCTGCGCTGCCGCGAGCTCGGCGTCGGTGAACTGCGCCGTGACGGCCACCACGTCGACGCCGAAGCGCTCGCGGATGTCGGCGGCGCGCTGGTCTGCGTCGCGCGTGAACGCCAGTGTCTGGATCCCGCCTTGCGCTTGGTCGAGCCAGGCGCCGGCGAAGGTGTCCGCGTGCTCAGTCCGCGCCCACTCGCGCACGGCCGGTTGGTCGTTGGAGTTGCGCGCCATGAGCGCGTCGAACTCCTCAGGCGTGGTCGGGAAGCGCATGGGCCACCCGGCCTCACCAGGCCCTGCGGCGATGAGCGCGGCCACGGTCCGCTCGTCACTGGGCAGAGCGACCGCGGCTCGAGCCCGCTGCGCCTCGGCCACCGCGGGATCGTCGCTCAAGGGCCCGTCCACGGCGGGCGGCGGCGGCTCCAACTCCGTGCAGGAGTCGAACGCCACGCCGCGCTCCCCCGTTGGCACCGCCGTCGGCTGACTTGTGGGGTTCAAGGTCGGACTCGCGCTGGTCGCCGCCTCCGATGGCGATGCGGTCGTGGTCGGCAACGCCGGCGGGCTCGGCGCGGGGGTCGAGAGGCCGACCTCCTGCCCGCCTTGACGTGCGCAGGCCGCGAGAGCCACCACGAGGAGAACCCTCAGGGCGCCGCGGACCACCGCCTTCGCACCGTCACGCCCCAGGTCCACCGCAGTTCGACGCCATGAGCGCCGATGCCGTTCGCGTGCACCTCACGGGACCCGGAAGAATGCACGTTGAGGGCCCTGTCACATGTTCTTGTCCCAGACCAGACGCAGGCCTTGCAGTGTGAGCCAGGGCTCGTGGTGGTCGATCGTGCGGCAGGCGTCGACGATCGCGCTGGCGAGGCCGCCGGTGGCGACGACGACCGGGCGCTCTTCGAGCGCGGCGGTGATCTCCTCGACGATGCGGTCGACAAGTCCGGCGAAGCCGTAGACCGCGCCGGATTGGAGGGCCTCGACGGTGCCGCGGCCGATCGGGGAGCGTGGGGGCTTGAGCTCGAAGCGGGGAAGCTGGGCGCCGCGGGCGGTGAGGGCGTCCATGGCGATCTGGACGCCGGGGGCGATCGCGCCGCCGAGGAACTCGCCTTGCGCGCTGTAGACGTCGAAGTTCGTGCCGGTTCCGAAGTCGACGACGATGCCAGGGCCGCCGTAGCGCTCGAACGCGGCGATCGCGTTCGACGAGGCGGTCGGCGCCGACCTCGCGCGGGTTGTCGATGCGGATCGGAAAGCCCGTGCGCGTGCCGGGCTGGACGACGACAGGGTCGAAGTGGAAGTAGCGCTCGGTCATCTCGCGCAGCCGCTCGGTCACGACCGGCACGACCGAGGAGATCACCACGCCGTGGACGTTGCGGCTGAACGACAGGTTCTTGAACGCCATGAACCCCTGGAAGAGCAGCGCGAGCTCGTCGGCGGTGCGGCGGGCGTCGGTGGCGATGCGCCAGTGCTCGGTCAGGGCGGGCCCGTCGAAGACCCCGATGACCGTGTAGGAGTTCCCGACGTCGACGGCGAGCAGCATCGCCGCAGTGTCGCGTACTCGCGCGGGACCCTGAGCCTCCCGCGGTCAGGGCGCGACGTCGAGGCCGATGTCCAGAGCCGGCGCGGAGTGGGTGAGGGCGCCGACGGCGATCGCGTCGATGCCGGTCGCGGCGATGGCGGCGGCGGTGTCGAGGGTGACGCCGCCGCTGGCCTCGACGAAGACGGCGTGGGGTTCGCGGCGGCAGCGGGCGACCGCCCGCCCGAGGTCGTGCAGCGCGAAGTTGTCCAGCAGCACGGCCCTGGCGCCCGCCGCGAGCGCCTCGTCCAGCTGCGCGAGCGAGTCGACCTCGACCTGAACGCTCAGGCCGCCCGCGGCGGCCAGCGCGCGGCGCGTCGCCTCGTCCGACGCCGCCACTGGCCGCCACGTGGTTGTCCTTGATCAGCAGGCCGTCGACGAGGTTGTAGCGGTGGTTCACGCCGCCACCGGCGGCGACCGCGGCCTTCTCCAGCGCGCGCAGTCCAGGCAGGGTCTTGCGGGTGTCGCGCACCTGGCAGTTGGTGCCGGCGACCGCCGCGACGAACTTCGCCGTCAGGGTCGCGACGCCCGACGCATGGCACAGCAAGTTGAGCATCGTGCGCTCCGCGACGAGCACCGCGCGGGCCGGCCCGGCGAGGGTGGCGACGGCCTGGCCACGCCCCACGCGCTCGCCGTCGCGCCCCAACAGCGTGAACCGCAGCGCCGCGTCGACCCGCGGCGGCACGGCGGCCGCGAACCCGGTGCCCGCGAGCGTCCCGGGCTGGCGCGCCACGAACCGCGCCTCGAGCACGACGTCGGCGTCGACGGTCGCGGCGCCGGTCGGGTCCACGCCCGGCGGGTCGCCGAGATCCTCGGCCAGCGCGACCGCCGCGAGGCGCTCCTCCTCGGTCACCGCGGCGCGGTGAGCCGGCGGTTGTCGATCAGCCGCGTGGTGCCGACGAACGCCGCGAGCAGCGCCTGCACGGGCTCGGGCCGCGGGGTCTGCAGCGGCTCGAGGGTGTCGGGGTCGACGACCTCGGCGTAGTCCACCCGCAGGCCGGGCGCGGACTGCAGCCGCTGCAGCAGCAGCGCGCGCGCCGCTCCGGGGTCGCCGCGGTAGGCCTCGGCGGCGGCCTGCAGCGCGGCCGACAGCGCCAGTGCGTCGCGGCGCTGGTCGGCGGACAGGTAGGCGTTGCGTGACGAGAGCGCGAGGCCGTCCGGGTCGCGCACGATCGGGCAGCCCACGATCTCGGGCCCGAGGTCGAGATCGGCCGCCATGCGGCGCACGACGGCCAGCTGCTGGTAGTCCTTCTCGCCGAAGTACGCGCGGTCCGGGCGCACGACCGCGAACAGCTTCGCCACGATCGTGGTGACGCCGTCGAAGTGGCCCGGGCGGCTGGCGCCTTCCAGCCCTTCGGTCAGCCCGGCGACGTGCACGGTCGTGCGCCGGTCGGCGGGCGTGAACTCTGCCGCGTCGGGCGCGAACACCATGGCGACGCCCTCGCGCTCGAGCAGGGCGAGGTCGGCGTCGAGGTCGCGCGGGTAGGCGGCGAAGTCCTCGTGCGGTGCGAACTGCAGCGGGTTGACGAAGATCGTGGCGGCGGCCACCGCGCAGTCAGCCGCCGCCCGGCGGACGAGCGAAAGGTGCCCCGCGTGCAGCGCGCCCATCGTGGGCACGAGGCCGAGTGGGCCGCGCGCCCGCAGCTTCTCGGCGGCGACCCGTGCCTCGGCCGGGCTGTGCAGCAGCTCCACAGGGTTCCGCCTCAGCGCACCGCGCCCGCCGGCGGCGCGTGGTCGCCTGGCGAGCCGTAGCTGGGCGGCGGGGCGTAGGTGCTGCGCACGCCGCGAAAGGTAGTCGACGGGCTCAGACAGGCGCGTCCAGCGCCGCCGCGACCGCTGCGGCTGCGGCATCGTCCAGCCCACCGCGGCGCGCGTAGCCCAGGAGCAGCCGCACGAGCTCGCGGTACGCGGGCAGCGCCTCCGGGTAGAGCGCCGCGAGCTCCGCGACCTGGCGGGCCACCGTGCCGGCGTCGCCGCGGCGCACCGGTCCGGTG
The DNA here is from genome assembly GCA_963829805.1 of Euzebyaceae bacterium. GTDB lineage: Bacteria > Actinomycetota > Nitriliruptoria > Euzebyales > Egibacteraceae > CAWHJR01. The sequence goes on along the minus strand of CAWHJR010000002.1, from coordinate 1,746,277 downwards.
AGCGCCGCGGCCCCGTCGCGGGCGACGTTGGCGGCGGCCGCGGGCGCCAGCGGCTCCAGGAACGCCGCGGGGTCGTGGACCCCCGCGGCGGCGAGCAGGTCGCGCGCCAGCGCGACCACTCCGCCCACCGCGTTGGCAGCCAGCACCAGCGCCGCGTGGTAGAGCGTGCGTCTCACGTCGGCAACGGCGAACGGCACACCGCCCATGCGCCGCACCAGTGCCGCCGCCCAACCCGCGTCGTCGAGGTCCGCGGTCACCGCCCACGCCGTGCCCCGCAACGCCGCGGCCCCTGCCTCCGCGTCGGGCACGGTCATCGCCGGGTGGCAGGCGGCGACTCGCCCGCCGGCCAGCCGGACCGGCTGCAGCGGCGCCAGGCCGTGGCTCCCGGCCACGTGGACCCAGCGGCTGCCCAGCACGACCGCGTCCGCCACGGCGACCTGCCGCAGCACCCCGACCAGCGCGTCGTCCGGCACGGACACCACCACGAGGTCCGCCGCGCGCGCCGCCCCGACCGCATCGACCACCGCCGCCCCCGGCACCAGCGCGCGGAACCGCTCCAGCCCCGCGGTGCCAGCGCTCGACCCGGCAGGGCGGCCGGCGACAGCGACGACCTCGACCCCCGCCTCCCCCAGTGCCAGCGCCAAGGCCCCGCCGACCCGCCCCGGTCCGATCACCGCCGCGCGTCGAGGCTCCCAGCCGTCGTCATGGTGCTCGCTCATGGCGTTGACGGGATGACGATCTGGCGGCCGATCATCGTGACGCCGTCGATCGGGGCGAGGCGGCCCACGGCCGCGGCCAGCCTCGCGCCGCCCGCCGGGAGGGACCAGCCGGGCGCGACCTCCAGGAGCGGGACCAGGGCGAAGGCGCGCTCTGTCAGGCGGGGGTGGGGGACCTCCAGGCGGCGGGTGCGCACGACCCGGCTGCCGTACAGCAGCAGGTCGACGTCGATCGTGCGGGGACCCCAGCGCTCCGCGCGGACGCGGTGCAGGGCGGCCTCGACCGCCTGGCAGCGGCGCAGCAGGCCGTGCGGGGAGCGGCGGGTGGCCACGCGCACCGCCAGGTTGAGGTAGTCGTCCTGCTCCGGGCCGCCGACCGGGGTGGTCAGGTAGACCGACGACACGTCGAGCACGGTCGTCAGCGGGTCGTCGTGGAGGAGGTCGACCGCCTGCTGCAGGTGGTCCAGCGGGTCGCCGAGATTGCTGCCCAGCCCGAGGAACGCCGTCTCGGGACCCCCCAGGGCCGGCAGGACCGCGGCGAGCCATCCGGCGGTGGTGCCGCGCAGGCCGCCGTCACCCGCCACGGCTGCGGCGCACCCGCACCGCGACGTCGTCGACCTGCACCGAGACGGGCGCCTGCGGCTTGCCGACGCGCACGTCCACGGCGTGCACCCGCGGGTCCTCCAGAGCGATCCCGGCCAGGTGGCCGGCGAGCGCCTCGATGAGGTCGAACCGGGTCGTGGTGACCGCGTGCGCCAGCCGCCCCGCCAGCAGGCCGTAGTCGACCGTGTCTGCCAGGGCGTCGCTGGCCGACGCCGCCGTGAGGTCGACCTCCAGCACGCAGTCGACGACGAAGACCTGGCCCAGCTCGCGCTCGAAGTCCAGGACGCCATGGCGTCCGAACGCGCGCAGTCCGCGGATCTCGATGGCGTCCATGCCGTCAGGCGATCGGCGCGCCGGGCCGGACGCCCTCGGGCAGCTCCAGCAGCCGGACGGTGCCGTCGGGGTCCAGGGCGCCGAGCACCAGGAACTCGCTCTTGAAACCGGCGATCCGGCGTGAGCCGAGGTTGAGGGCACCGACCACCGTGCGGCCGAGCAGCTCCTCGCGCCCGTAGTTGGTGACCTTGGCCGCAGTCTGCAGCTCGCCGACGACCGGCCCGAAGTCGACCGTGAGCTTCCACGAGGGGCTGCGCGCCTCGGGGAACGGCTCGACGGCCGTCACGCGCCCGGAGCGCAGGTCGAGGGCGAAGAACCCTTCGGCCCCCACGTCGGGCTTGCGATCGAGAGCTTCGGGGCGGTACGGAAGCCCCTCGGGGTCCAGCGCGTGCTGCATCGGGCTGCGACCCTACGCCTAGCGGTCCTCCGCCGGCACGACGGCCCGGTGGGCGACCACGGTCTCCAGCACCACGTTGGTGATGGTCGTGCCGTGGTGGCGTAGCTCGTCGATGAGGTCCTTGAGCGTGGCCATGCTGTCGGCGACGGCCTCGACGATGAAGCACTCACCGCCGGTGATGTTGTGGCAGGCGACGATCTCCGGCCGCTTGGCCGTGAAGGCCTCGAGCTCGTCCACGGGTCCGCCGGACGGCCCGATCCGGACGAACGCCCGCAGCGGGTAGCCCAGCTTGGCCGCGTCGACCCGCGCCCCGTAGCCGGTGATCACGCCCTGCTCCTCCAGCCGCCGCACGCGCTCGGCGACCGCGGGCGCCGAGAGGCCCACGCGCTTGGCCAAGTCGGCGAAGCTCATCCGCCCGTCGGTCTGCAGCAGCTCCAGCACCTGGCGGTCGATCTGGTCGTAGCGTGCCATCACGCTCCTTGTGATTCGAAGGTCTCAGCGGAAATCGGACTTTGTCATCATCGTCGTTTCCTGATGAGACCGTTGAATGATAGACTCTTGCCGATGGAAGACAACGGGTTCGAAACTCGGGACTGGGCACTTCTGGCGACCTGTGCGGTGCTGTGGGGCTCGTCGTTCCTGCTGATCGCCGAAGGGCTGGAGGCCTTCCCGCCCGCGCTGGTCGCGCTGCTGCGCCTGACGTTCGGGTTCGTGGCGCTGCTGGCCTTCCCCGCAGCCCGCCGACGCGTCGCCCGTGCCGACTGGGCGCGCGTCGCGCTGCTGGGCACGGTCTGGATGGCCGCGCCACTGGTCCTCTTCCCGCTGGCCCAGCGCCACATCGACTCCTCGGTCGCGGGCATGCTCAACGGCGGGGTTCCGCTGTTCGCAGCCGTGGTCGCCGCGCTGATCGCGCGGGCCGTGCCGCGACCGCGTCGGATCGTGGGCCTGCTGGCCGGCTTCGCGGGCGTCGTGGCCGTGATGCTACCGGCGGCCAGCGGCGCGTCGACCAGCGCGCTGGGCGTCGGCATGGTGGTCCTCGCGACCGCCTTCTACGGCCTCGCGATCAACCTGGCCGTACCGCTGCAGCGCCGCTACGGCGCGCTGCCGGTCCTGGTGCGCGCGCAGGCGTTCGCGCTCCTGCTCGTCGCGCCGTGGGGCCTGGTCAGCATCCCGCAGGCCTCGTTCCAGCTGTCCAGCATGCTGGCGATGATCGTGCTGGGGGTGGGCGGCACCGGCCTCGCCTTCGTGGCGATGTCCACGTTGAGCGGCCGGCGTCGGTGCGACCCGCGGGTCGGTCGCGACCTACTTCATCCCGATCGTCGCGATCGGGCTGGGCGTTGCCTTCAGGGGCGAGCAGGTCACCATCTGGGCCCTCGCCGGCACGGCGCTGGTCCTCGCCGGCGCCTGGCTCGCGAGCCGGGCCGACGCCCCCCGCACCGCCCCCGCCCCGGCGGTCGCCGCCCCCGAGGCGGTCGTGCCCGCAGTGCTGTCGGACGCGGTCATCGCCCGCTGACCACCACCTGACTGGTGAGGGTCGGTCGCTCAGGCGATCGCGCTGGGCCAGTCGCGGTCGCCGGACGCGATCGCGCGCGCCGTGCGCACGGCCTGGACGGTCGCCGCCACGTCGTGCACGCGCACGATCGCGGCATCGGCGACGGCCGCGGCCGCGGCGACCGCCGAGGCTGCCCTCCAGGCGGTCGCTCGGGCCGCCGCCGTCGAGCAGGGTCGCCGAGGAAGCTCTTGCGCGACGCGCCGACGAGGACCGGGCGGCCCAGGCTGCGGAACTGGCGCAGGGCCCGCAGCAGCGCCAGGTTGTGCGTCGGCGTCCTTCGCGAACCCGATGCCCGGGTCGACGATGATGCGGTCCAGCGCGATGCCCGCCTCGGCGCAGCGATCCAGGCCGTCGGCGAGGAACTCGAAGACCTCGGCGACCACGTCGTCGTAGCCGGTCAGTGATCGGCCATGTCGCTGCGGCGTCCCGCGGCTGTGCATCAGCACGTAGCCGGCGCCCGCGCGCCACGACGACGTCGAGCAGGTCGGGGTCGGCCGGCGCCGGAGCACGTCGTTGACGATCACGGCGCCGGCTGGCGACCGCCTGCCGGCGACCTCGGCCTTGACGTGTCGATGCTCACCACGCGCGCCGGCGGCGGCCAGCCGCCGCACCACCGGCAGCACGCGCCCAGCTCCTCGTCCTGCGCACCGGCGTCAGCGCCGGGGCGTGTCGACTCGCCGCCGACGTCGAGGATGTCAGCGCCCTCGCGCGCGCAGCGCCAGCCCGTGGGCGACCGCCGCGTCGGGGTGGCCGTCGGGGTACAGCGGCGCCGCCTCGGCGAACGAGTCCGGCGTGACGTTGACGATGCCCATCACCAGCGGGCGCGGCGTCGGTGGCAGGAGCGTCACGCCGCGCATCGCGCAGCGGGCGGCGGGCCACCGCGCCACGCGGCGATGGCCTCGCGCAGGGCGCGACTCGAAGCGCCTGCGCCTCGTCGCGCCCGAACGCGCGGCCCGCGGCGCGCGCCAGCGCCTGGACCGTGGTCGTGGCGTGCAGTGCGGTCGCCGACGCGCTGCACCGTCGCCCCGGACGACGACCAGGTGGACCGCAGCCGGTCGAGGCGGCTCGCCCGCAGACGACCAGCCGGACCTGTGCCTCGGCGCCCAGCGAGGCGTCGATGACGCGCACCAGGGGTCGACGCTCGGTCATCGCAGCCGGAGCGTACTTACCGCGCGAGGCCACCCGCGCGGCAACCGGCCCGTCGCATCAGATGATCGTGCCCCGGTGTCCGAAGGCCAGCGCCATGGCCTCGGCGCGGGTGCGCGGGTCGTCGCGCATCAGCCCACGCACCGCGCTGGTGACCGTCACGGCGCCGGGCTTGCGGACGCCGCGCATCGTCATGCAGTAGTGCTCGGCCTCGATGATCACGATCACGCCGCGCGGCGACAGCGCCTTCTCCAGCGTGTCGGCGATCGTCGTGGTGATGCGCTCCTGCAGGTTGGGCCGCTTGGCCACCAGGTCGACCAGCCGCGCCAGCTTGCGACAGCCCCGTGACCTGGCCCGCGGCGTTGGGCAGGTAGCCGACGTGCGCCCGGCCGACGAAGGGCATGCAGGTGGTGCTCGCAGAGTCGACGCGAACGGGATGTCGCGGATCAGGACGAGCTCGTCGTGGCCCTCCTCGAACACGCACGTCGAGCACGTCGCGGGGTCGACGAGCAGGCCGGCGAAGATCTCGTCGAACATGCGGGCGACACGCGCGGGCGTGTCGCGGATCGCAGGCGCTCGGGCTCCAGCCCGAGGCCCTCGAAGATCAGCCGGACGCCGGCGTGATCTTGTCGTGGTCGAACGACCCGGGGCGCGCCCCGGTCGTCACGCGGATGCGTTCGTCCGAGGCCGGGCGTCGGTCGGCCGACGGCGTCATCAGCGTCGTCATGCGTGGCGGGTCTCGACGTCGCGGCGATCGCTACTCGAGGCGCTGCGCGAGCTCGCGCTGGACGGCACCGGCTTCGGCGCCATGCGGCGCAGCTTGCCGACGACGGTCTTGCCGCTCGGCGGCGGCCGGACCGCCGTTCATCAGCGGCTTGATCTTGCGCGACGGACGCGGCGGTGACCTTCGCCAGGACGCCCGCGAGCTCCTCCTTCTCGACGGTCTCCTTCTCCATCAGCCCGTCGGCGAGCTCCTCGAGCACGTGGCGGTTGGCGACCAGGATCTCGAGCGCCTCGTCGTGCGCCTCGTCGATCAGCGCGCGCATCTCGCGGTCGATCTCGACGCGCGACCTCGTCGCCGAGTAGTCGGGCTGGTGGCCGAAGTCGCGGCCCAGGAACGGCTGCGAGTCCTTCTGGCCGAAGGTCATCGGGCCGAGCTTCGCGCTCATGCCGTACTGCGTGACCATGTCCTTGCGCGGTGGCGGTGGCGCGTGGAGATGTCGTCGGACGCGCCGGTCGTGAAGTCGCCGATCGTGAGCTCCTCGGCGACGCGGCCGCCGAGCATCATCGCCAGCTGGTCGATCAGCTCGCCGCGGCTGACGAGGTACTTGTCCTCGGTCGGCAGCGTGAGCGTCCAGCCCAGCGCGCTGGCCGCGCGGGATGATCGAGACCTTGTGCACCGGGTCCGCGTGCGGCAGCGCGTGGCCGACGATCGTGTGGCCGCCCTCGTGGTAGGCGATGACCCGCTTCTCCTTCTCGCCCATGAGGCGGGTCTTGCGCTCCGGGCCGGCGATGACGCGGTCGATCGCGTCCTCCAGCGTGTCCATCGAGATCTCCTTGAGAGCCGTTGCGCGCGGACGAGCAGCGCGGCCTCGTTGATGAGGTTGGCGAGGTCGGCGCCGGTGAAGCCGGGCGTCCGCCGCGCGATGCACGTCGAGGTCCGCGTCCGACCGCCAGCGGCTTGCCGCGGCCGTGGACCTTGAGGATCGCCTGGCGGCCGACCAGGTCGGGGCGGTCCACGACGATCTGGCGGTCGAAGCGGCCGGGGCGCAGCAGCGCCGGGTCGAGGATGTCGGGGCGGTTCGTCGCGGCGATGAGGATCACGCCGGTCTTGACGTCGAAGCCGTCCATCTCGACGAGCAGCTGGTTGAGCGTCTGCTCGCGCTCGTCGTGCCCGCCGCCCATGCCGGCGCCGCGGTGGCGGCCGACCGCGTCGATCTCGTCCATGAAGATGATCGCGGGGGCGTTGGCCTTGGCCTGCTCGAACAGGTCGCGCACGCGGCTGGCGCCGACGCCGACGAACATCTCGACGAAGTCCGAACCCGAGATCGAGAAGAACGGCACGCCGGCCTCGCCGGCGACGGCGCGCGCGAGCAGCGTCTTGCCGGTGCCGGGCGGCCCGAAGAGCAGGCACGCCCTTGGGGATCTTGGCGCCCATGGCCTGGAACTTGGCCGGGTTCTCCAGGAAGTCCTTGATCTCGCGCAGCTCCTCGACGGCCTCGTCGGCACCGGCGACGTCGGCGAACGTGACCTTGGGCGCGTCCTTGCTGATGACCTTGGCGCGCGGACTTGCCGAAGCGACATCACCGCGATTGCCGCCGCCCTGCATCTGGCTCATCAGGAAGAAGAACAGCCCGAAGATCAGCACGAACGGCAGGAGGTCGAGCAGGACCGTGACGAAGACGTTGCTGGGCTGGCTGTCGACGGCCAGGTCCTCGCCGGGCAGGTCTCGCCTCCGCCAGGACCGCGGAGATCTGGTCGTCGTTGATCGTGGGGTCGTAGCTCGTGGTGTAGGTGCTGCCGTCCTCGAGCTCACCGGTGAGCTGGCTGTCCCGCGAGAGGATCGTGGCGGACGCGACGTCGCCGTCGTCCAGGGCCTGGAGGAACTCCCCGTAGGTGAGCTCCTCGGGATCGTCCACGCCGCTGAGCGTCGAGATCATCGCCACAGCCAGGACGAGGAGCAGCGTGATCCACAGGAACGGGCCGCGCACGAGGCGTTGAACCTTCATGTTGAAGGATCAGGGTAGCGAGTACACCTCGGGCCGGAGCGTGCCCACGTAGGGCAGGTTGCGGTAGCGCTCGGCGTAGTCCAGGCCGTACCCGACGACGAACACGCTGGGCACCTCGAAGCCCAGGTACCGCATCGGGGATGTCGACCTTGAGCTGCTCGGGCTTGACCAGCAGGCTGAGCACCTCCAGGGACGCCGGCCTGCGCGCCTTGAGGATGCGCAGCAGGTACTGCAGCGTGAGGCCCGAGTCGACGATGTCCTCGACGACCACGACGTCGCGGCCCGAGATGTCGACGTCGAGGTCCTTGAGGATCCGCACCACCCCCGAGCTCTTGGTCGCCGACCCATAGCTGGACACGGCCATGAAGTCGAACGCGACGGGCTGCGTGAGGTGGCGCGCGAGGTCGCCCATGAGGATGAACGCGCCCTTCAGGACGCCGACGAGGAGGAGCTGCCGCCCGGCGTAGTCGGCGTCGAGCTGCGCCGCGAGCTCGGCCACGCGAGCCTGGATCCGCTCCGACGTGAGCAGCACCTGCTCGATGTCGGGATGTCCCGTCTCGTCGCTCATCGTGGCGGCAGGCTACGCCCCCCCTGCAGTGCGACCGCCAAGCCTGCTGACGTGCCCGCGACACCGGGCGCCCACAGCGGCGCACCGCCGCCGTCGCAGACCACCGGGACGAACGGCCGCAGCAGCCGCGGCACCCCCGCACGCGCCAGCGCGTCGGCGAGCCCCCGCCCGTCCGGCAGCCGGTCGCCTCGCTCCGGTCCGCGCACGACGTAGGGGCCGCCGGCTCCGAGCCGCCCCACGCCCGCGCCGCGCACCCCCGGCGGCACCACGGCAGCGGCCAGGTCCACGCAGCCTCCGGTCGCGATCCGCAGGTGGAGGGCGTCCAGGGGCGCGCTCGCCTCCGCTTCCAGGCAGACCGGGAGCAGGCGCGAGGCGGCCGGAGCGACGACCAGCCAGCCCCCGCTGCGACCGCAGCGCAGGTCGCCCGGCAAGGTGAGCACGCCACCCGGCGCCAGCGCGAGGACACCGGACACCGCAGCGGCCGTCGGCGGGTCCCCACCGGCCGCCGCGATCAGACCCCTCACCACGCGGGCGGCGACCGCGGGCGGCAGTGCCGGCGCAGCGAACTGCAGCGCGACGGCCGGGCCCCAGCGGCGCGTTGCACGCAGCACCTTGAGCGCCAGGTCGTCGAGGGCGGCGGCGTCGGCTGCCGCGAGGTCGGCCAGGCGCAGGATCGTCGTGACCGCGTCGCGGGGCCCGCCGGCCAGGCCGTCCAGCTGGGTCAGCAGGGCGCGGGCGCGCGCGCGCGGCTGCGCCGGGTCGGCGTTGGTCGGGTCCAGCGCGGTCGGCAGTCCCACGGCGCGAGCGTGTCCGCGGACCGCCGACCGCCGCAGTCCGAGGAGCGGGCGCAGGATCCTCAGCCCGTCGATCGTCGCGTCCGGCGCCATCCCGCCGAGCCCCTTGGTCCCGGTGCCCCGCACGATCCGCAGCAGCACGGTCTCCGCCCGGTCGTCCGCGGTGTGGCCCACCAGGACCACCACGGTCCCAACCTGCGCGGCTGCCGCCCCCAGCGCGGCGTAGCGCGCAGCCCGTGCCGCGGCCTCCGGCCCCGGGGGCCGACCTTTCGTGTGCGACACCGGCCCCGCCCCGACCTCGTTGTGGGGCATGCCCAGCAGCTCGGCCAGCTCGCGGGCGGCGGCGGCATCCGGCGCGTCGTCGCGCAGCCCGTGGCGCACATGGACCGCGGTGAGCACGAGGTCGGGCCGGGCTCGTCGGGCGAGGTCAGCGAGCGCGGCGGAGTCCGGGCCGCCGGAGACGGCCACGACGACGCCGGCGCCCTCCGCCAGGTCCGCGAGCGCGACCCGGACCGCCGCGACCAGGTCCTCGGACCTGCGGGCCGCCATCACCGTCGGCCAGTCTGCCGGGGAGTGCCGGGTCAGCTCGCGCGGGCGCGGGCGATCCAGGCGTCGGGGTCGGAGAGCTCGTCGCGGGTGGGGATGAGGTCGGCAGTGGTCCACACGCGGCTGAAGAGGTCCCGCCCGGCGCGCTCGGCCACCGCGGCGATGAACTCCTCGCCGACGCGGTACTGCTCGGCCTTCATCGACAGGCCGAGGGCGCGGCGCACGAGCTTCTCGGGGCCGCGCTGGCGGCGCTTGTCCAGCACGGCGCGGACACGGCCCACGGTCGTGCGCTCCTGCGGGTCGATCTCGGCTCCCCAGTCCATCACGACGTTGCCGTGTCCCTCCAGGAGCGACATGAGGGCCTGCGCCTGGCTGATCAGGCCCGATTGCTCGGGGGTGAGCACGATCGCCAGCAGCTTCTCGGGGTCGCTGAGCCCGCCCGGGGTGCGCAGCAGCTCGGTGAGCCGCGCCAGGGCACCGCGCAGACGCTCAGGGTCGAGCTCCGTGCGCGCGAGGTACTCGTCGAGGAGCCCGCGCAGGTGCGGGCGCAGCCACGGCACGCCCTCGAACTGCAGGCGGTGGGCGAGCTCGTGCAGGATCACGGAGAAGCGCAGCTCGTCGGGGGACACCCCCGTGCCGGGCAGCAGGGTGCGCTCGATGTGCAGGAGGTTGGGGCCGACCAGCGTGAGGCGCCCGGGGGTCTCTCCGCCGGGCAGGAAGACCTCGTACTGGCCCAGCACCCGGGTCGCCAGGTATCCGAAGACCACGCCGATCTGCAGCCCGATCGCCTGGCGCGCCATCGAGCGCGGCAGCGCCGAGCCCGAGCCCGACGCCGACGACAGCAGGCGTTCCGCGTGCGGCTCCGTGATCGCGGCAAGGCTGTCGAGGTTGCCCCGGATCCACTGGCGGCGCCCGACGACCCGGGCGGTGGCCGGTCCCAGGTCCGCGCCGAGGCCGGTCGCACGCCGCGCGAGCGCGTCGGCGTCGGCGACCAGTCGCGCGACATCCGCACGCAGCGCCGCGACATCCTGGGTCTCAACGGGGACGGGGACGATGCTCGCGACCCGCCAGGCGACCTGACCCGCCAGGTCCCAGTCGGCCAGCGCACCCCCACGCGCTGCCCCGTCGCCGTTCGGGTGCTCCCCGTCGCGGGGGAGGGGCAAGGTCACGCCTGCGAGACCTTGTTCTTCTTCAGCTTCTCCGAACGCTCGCGCGCGAAGCGCGGTTGCCACTGCAGATAGCGGGCCAGGACCACCGCGAACGCGACGACCCCCACGATGAGCAGCGGGAAGATCATCCACTCGAAGAAGCCAGGCCCTTCGTAGGCCGGGGGCAGGAACTGCTGCGCGGGCGCACCGGCCTGCTCGCTGAGCTCCTCGAACGGGACGAACTCCACGCCGCTCTCGGTGGCGGCGGCGCCGAGTGCACCGACGATCACCACCGCCACGGCCAGCACCACGACCGCGACCACGCGCCGCGCGCGCATCAGCGTGCTCAAGCGAGGGGCTCCTGGCTCTCAGCTTTCGGGTGGTGCGATCCTACCCTTGCGCGCGTCGCGCTCCGCGATCGCGTCGGCCAGAAGTCGCCGGATCTCGTCTTCATAGGAGCGCAGCTGCTCGATGTGGGCCTGCAGGATCGCGGCCGCAGCCTCGGCGGCCTCGGCGCTGTCCAGCCCCTCCAGCGCCTCCAGATCGGCATCCACCAGACGCTCGTAATCGGCGCTGACAGCGTGCTGATCGGGGTCTGAGTCCATGAGGTCATTCGTAGGCTAACCCTCCGGAATGCTCATTCCGGTCACCCCTGCCTGGCCCGATCCGGCTACTCAGAAACCATCCTCGCGAGCGATTGCCCCTCGCGGCTCCGATAGCCACCATGGTGAAGGTTCTCCCGCACGGGGCGGGCGCGGGAACCCAGGGTCGTGGTGGCAAGAGCGGGTGCACCCACGGCACTTCGAAGCGGTGGTGGCCGGACCAGGCGGGTGGGCCCGGCCACCACCGCCTCGCCTTTTGCCCATTAGCGTCCGGGCAGTGCCCACCGTGCTGCGCCCCGCCCTGTCCGGACTGGACGTCGCGACGCGCGAGGCGGCGGCGTTCCTGGACCGCGCGGCGCAGGCGCGGGGCCTCGCCTACGTGAACGCCGAAGGCGGCGACGTCGGGGTGCACGGCAGCCTGAGGTCGGTGGTGCGCCACGTCGGCCATTACCTGGCCGCGGTCGAGGTGGCGCGCCAGGCCCGCGTCGCCGAGGAGGGCGCGCTCTACCTGGACGTCGGCAGCGGCGTGGGCGCGCTGGCGGCCTGGGCCGCCGAGCGGCTGGGGATGGTGCTGCACCTCGCCGACCACGACCCCACCGTGCTGGCCGTGGCGATCGAGGCCTTCCCGGGCACGGTGCTGATCGACGACCTCGCGGCCCGCGAGGGCTGGTCGCGGCTGGTCACCGCGATGGAGGTGATCGAGCACCTCCGCCCCGCCGACCACCGGGACTTCGTCGGGCTGCTCTGGCGGCAGTTGGCACCCGGCGGCGTGCTGGTCGTCTCCACGCCGGACGAGTCGCGCTACCCGGGCGCATGGTCCGGCTACGCCCCGCACATCGGCTGCGTCGACGCCGGCGGCCTGGAGCGGCTGCTGCGCGCGGCCACGGGCGCGGAGCCGGTGATCTGGCGTCTGGAGGGCGACCCCTGGGCGCTGCCGCGTCATCGCGCCTGGCTGGAGGCGGGGCTCAACCGCGTGTGGGGGTGGCTCAACACCCGCCTCCCCAAGGCCGCCGCCGCGCTCGGCGGCACCGCGGCCAAGGTCGCCCCGTCCTACAGCCGCATGGTCGACGGCGAGATCCCCACCGCGGTCGCCGCCGTCCCTCCTCCCGCCGGGTCCGGCACCGGCCTCCTGGGGATCGTCACCCGCACGCCCTGACGGCCCGGCCGCGCGGTCGGCGCGGCCACGCTCGTCAGCCGGCGCGATCCCAGTAGTCGCCGAGCGCGATCCGCGTCTGCGCCAGCTCGTCGTCGGACAGCAGCGCCGGCGTCCTGCCCGTCGCGGCGGCTCGCAGCCACACGTCGGCCAGCCACTCCAGCGCGACCGCACGCCCGTGCGCGCGCGCCAGCGTGGCCCCCACGGTGAGCGTGCCGTGGTTGCGCAACAGGGCCGCGGCGCGCCCTCCCTTCAGGGCCGCGGCGACCGCGCCCCCCAGCGCCGCGCTGCCCGGCGTCTGGAACGGCACCACGGCGACCGGGACCCCCAGGTCCAGCACGACGTAGTGCGCGGCAGGCAGCGCGTCGGCCACCAGCCCGATCGCGGTGGCGGCGGGCGAGTGGGTGTGCACGACGGCCTCGACACCCGGATCGGCGGCGTAGGCGGCGAGGTGCAGTGGCAGCTCCGACGAGGGGGCCCGGCCCTGGACCACGGCCCCCGAGAGGTCGCAGACCACGACGTCGTCGGGACCCACAGCGCCGTAGGCGACCGCCGACGGCGAGATCGCCACCAGGTCCCCGGCCCGGACGCTGAGGTTCCCCGCCGTCCCGGCGACCAGGCCGTCCGCGACCAGCAGCCGCCCGCCCTCGGCGACCAGTCGCCGCGCCTCCATGATCTCCATGACAGCCATCATGCGTCCGCGCGGCGAGGCGCCCCTATCCTGCACGCGCGGCGCAGGGCTCGGACCGGAGGAGCGATGGCACGCACATGGTCGTGCCTGGCGGTCACCCGCGCCGGGCTGGAGGAGGTCTGCGCGGCCGAGCTGCGGGCGCTGGGCCTGAGCCCGGCGGCTCCCGGACGCGGCCGCGTCGCGTTCGAGGCCTCCACCCGCGACCTCTACCGCAGCGTCGTCTGGCTGCGCACCGCCACGCGGGTCCTCGTGCGCACCGCGCAGTTCCCGGCCCGGGACTTCAAGGCGCTGGAAGCGGGGGTCCGCGCCGTGGACTGGTCGCAGTTCGTCCCCGCCGGCACACCGGTGAGCGTGGACGTGCGCAGCCGCCGCTCGAGGCTGTACCACACCGATGCGGTCGCCCAGCGCACGCAGCTGTGGGTGAGCCAGGCCGTCGGCCCGCCCCCGAAGCGCGACGTCCCGGCGCCGCTGCGGCTGACCGTCCGTCTGGTCAACGACCTCGCGACCGTGGGCGTGGACGCGACGGGGGAGCCGGCGGACCGCCGCGGCTGGCGCCTCGCGGGCGCGAAGGCGCCCCTGGCCCCGACCGTGGCCGCCGCCGGCCTCCTGGCCGCCGGGTACGACGGCACCCAGGAGCTGCTCGACCCGCTCTGCGGCTCCGGCACGATCGCGGTCGAGGCCGCCCTGCTGGCCGCCGACCGTCCCCCCGCACCCGACCGCGACTGGGCCGTGACGCGCTGGCCGGCGTTCCAGCCCGGCACCTGGGCCAGTGCGCAGGCCGAGATCCGCCAGCGCCGCCGGCCCGCCCCGTCCCCGGTCCGTGGCTCTGACCGCGACGCCGGAGCGGTCGAGAGCGCGCGCGCGAACGTCGAGCGCGCGCAGGCCGAGGTCGAGGTGTCCCAGGCGCCCCTGTCGCACGCGCCGGCAACGCGCCTGCCGGTCCTGATCGCCACGAACCCGCCATGGGGCGAACGCCTCCCCGGCGCCGGCGACCTGCGCAACCTCTACGCGACCCTCGGCACGCTGGCGCGCCGACGGAGCGCGGGCCTGCTGCTGTACGCCGGCGACCGCGACCTCGCCCGCGCCACGGGCATGGACCTCCAACCCCTGCTGGTCGTGCGCTCCGGCGGGCACGCCCTCACCGTGCTGCACCTGCCCGCCGGCCCGCCGCCCGAAGCGCGCGACGCCGCTGGGTAGGCTGCGCGCCGGGAGCCGGGCACTCGACAGGAGCGGACCGACAGACGATGGTTGCGGATCTCGGCATCCCGGGCATCGCCAACCCGGTCGAGGTGGGGCGCGGCGGGTTCGCCACCGTCTACCGCGCCGAGCAGGATGCCTTCGGCCGCACGGTGGCGGTGAAGGTGCTGTCGGTGCACCTCGACGACCGCGCCCTGCAGCGCTTCGAGCGCGAGTGCCGGGCCATGGGCGCCCTCAGCGACCACCCCGGCATCGTCCCGATCTTCGACGCCGGGACGACCACTGACGGTCGGCCCTACATCCTCATGCCCTACCTGGCTTCGGGCAGCCTGCAAGACCACATCGACGCGCACGGCCCCATGGAGTGGCAGGAGGCCATGCAGGTCGGGATCCGGCTGTCCAGCGCGCTGGCGGCCGCGCACGCCCAGGGGATCGTCCACCGCGACATCAAGCCGGCGAACGTGCTGCGGTCGCGCTACGGCGAGGTGATGCTCGCCGACTTCGGCATCGCGCGGGTCGCGGGCGGACCTCAGACCACCGAGGGCATCGTCACCGCCAGCGTCGCCCACGCCTCGCCCGAGGTGCTGGAAGGCGAGGAGCCTTCCGTCCTCTCCGACATCTACGCGCTGGCCTCCACGCTGCACGCCCTGCTCACCGGCCGCCCGCCGTTCCAGAGCAGCGAGACGATGGCGCTGGCCGCGATGATCGCCGCGATCATCTCCAAAGCGCCGCCCCCGGTCACCGCCGCGCCGCCAGAGCTGAACGCTGCGCTCGCTTGGGGCATGGCCAAGGAGCCGGCCGATCGGCCGCAGGACGCGCGGGCTTTCGGTCGCCTGCTGCAGGACGTGCAGGGCCAGCACGGGCTGCCGACCACGCCGATGGTCAGCGCCGACTTCCCGGTCACCCGCGCCTCCGACGGGGCGACGGCTGCGCTCACGCGCGACCCCACGCCCGTGGTCATCCCTCCCGCGCAGCTCGAGGCCCCGGCGACAGCGGGCGCTGCAGCCACCGCGGATCCATCGCCCACCCGGGTGGTCCCTCCCCCGCAAGCTGGACCTCCCCCGCAAGCCGCACCTCCCCCGCAAGCTGCACCTCCCCCGCCCCTCCCCCCGCCCGCGCCCGCGCGTCGCCGCACAGGGCTGATCATCGCCGGGGCGGTCTTGCTGGTGGCGGCCGTCGCCGCCACCGTCCTGCTGGTCACCCGCGGCGGCGACGACAGCCCGCTCCCGGACGGCCTGGAGCACTACGCGTCCACGTACGACCTCACGCTGGCCTCCGGCAGTGGCCTGGGTGAGGGCTTCCAGGACGTCAGCGTGGAAGCCCAGCAGGCGGTGGCGCTCACGCTGGACGTCGTCGCGGGCGACATCGCGCGCGTGCGCACCGAGATCCGCGACGAGGCCGACGACCCGGTCCTCGCGTTGTTCGATCCGGACGGAAACATGCTGACGGAGGTCGACGATTCCGAGCGTCCGCTGCAACACGACGCGATCCTGGACTGGGTCTTCGCCCAGGACGGCACCCACTTCGTGGTCATGCGCGACTTTGACGCCCGTGCCCTGACCGTGCCGATCGAGCTGCTCCTCCCCTCGGTCACCGAGTTGCAGGCGGAGCAGGAGGCGTCGCTCGACAGCGCCTTCGAGCTCGACGCCTACAGCTTCGACGGACCAGGGGAGGAGTTCACGGTGCAGGCGACCAGCGACGACACCGCGATCGCGATCAACGTCCTGGACCCCAACGGTGAGGTCGTGAGCGACGACGACTCCGACGGCGCGGCGGAGCTCCACGTCCCCGCCGACCTCGAGGGCCGTTACCTGATCGTGGTGGAGACCACGACGGAGCCGGGCAACTACACGCTGACGGCCGACGGGCTGTAGCGGCCGCCGTGCGGCTGGTCACCTACAACGTCAACGGGTTGGCGCCGCGACTCCCGCGCGTGCTGGCGCTCCTGGCCGAGCACCAGCCCGACATCGTGTGCCTTCAGGAGACCAAGAGCACCCCTGAGGCCTTCCCGCACGCCACGCTGCGCACCGCCGGGTACGTGGCAGCGGACCACTCCGCTGGGCGCTGGGAGGGAGTGGCCGTCCTGGCCCGCGAGGAGCTGGGCGTCGCCGCGGTGGACCGCGGCCTGCCCGGTGAGCCCGACCCTGGCCAGGCCCGCTGGGTCGAGGCCACCGTCGGCGACCTGCGCGTGGTCAGCACCTACGTCCCGAACGGCCGCATGGTCGGCACCGACACGTTCTACGAGAAGCTGGCCTTCCTCGACCGCCTCGCCGAGCGCGCGGCGGCCCTGGCAGGCGGCGCCACCCTCCTGTGCGGCGACCTCAACGTCTGCCCGACGGACTTCGACGTGTGGAGCGTGGAGGACATCCACGGCGCCACCCACATCACCGAGGACGAGCGCTCCCGGCTGCGCGCCGCGCTTGCCAGCGGCTACGTCGACGCGTTCCGCCACCTGGTCCCCGACGAGACCGGCTTCACCTGGTGGGACTACCGCGCCGGCCACTTCCACAAGGGCTTCGGGCTGCGCATCGACTTGGCCCTGGTGTCGACCGCGCTGGCAGGGCGTCTGCACGCGGCCAAGGTGGACCGTGCCTACCGCAAGCCCACGAAGGTGCCAGAGTCCAAGCCCTCCGACCACGCTCCGCTGCTGGTCGACTTCACCCAAGCAGGGCGAGACGATGGATGACGAGCGGCTGCGCAAGGCCGTCGCGGGGTTCCTGCCCGATCCGCTGCTGGTGCGCCTGGTGGCGCCCGACGGCACGCCCGACCCCGAGCTGGACGTCGAGGCCCTGGACCCTGCGCTGCTGGCGCGGCTGCACCGCACGATGGCGATGGTCCGGGCCGTCGACCGCCAGGCGATCAACCTCACGCGCCAGGGTCAGCTGGCCGTGTACCCGTCGAGCTTCGGGCAGGAGGGCGCGCAGGTCGGCGCCGCGCTGGCGCTGCGGCCCCAGGACTGGATGTTCCCGACCTATCGCGAGACCGTCGCCATCGTCGCGCGCGGAATCCCCGCGGCCGAGGCCATGCCGCTGTTCAAGGGCACCTGGCACGCCGGGTGGGATCCGGTCGCGTACCGCACGATGCCGCACTGCACCCCGATCGCCACGCAGTGCCTGCACGCGGTCGGCGTGGGGATGGCCGCGCGCACAGCGGGCGACGACGTCGTGGCCCTCGCGTTCTGCGGCGACGGCGGCACCAGCGAGGGCGACTTCCATGAGGCCCTGAACTTCGCCGGGGTCTTCCACGCTCCGGTGGTGTTCCTCGTGCAGAACAACCAGTACGCGATCAGCGTGCCGTTCAGCCGCCAGACCAACGCGCCGTCGATCGCGCACAAGGGTGTGGGTCACGGGGTCGCCAGCGCACGCGTGGACGGCAACGACGTGCTGGCCGTGCACACGGTGGTCAGCGCGGCGGTGGAGCGCGCCCGCCGCGGCGAGGGCCCGACGGTCGTCGAGGCGCTGACCTACCGGATGGAGCCCCACACCACGGCCGACGACGCGGCCCGCTACCGCACGGACGAGGAGCGCGAGCGCTGGCTGGCCCTGGATCCGCTGCTGCGGTTCGACACGTTCCTCACCGCCCACGGGCTGCTCGACGACGAGGCCCGCGCGGCGGCGGACGAGGCTGCAAGGAGCGCGGCCGCGACGTTCCGCGCCGCGCTCTTCGACGCGCCGTCAGGCGACCCCCTCGAGATCTTCCAGCACGTCTACGTGGACCCGCCGCAGGCCCTGCTCGGGCAGCGCGACCGTCTGATCGCAGAGCTCGCCCGACGCCGCGGCTGAGCTCGCGCGCGTCAGGCGGAGCGGAGCCCCGTCGACCACTCTCAGGCGAGGTCGCGGCGCTCGAACGCGGACGTCCCCAACGCGATCAGTGCGCCGGCCGCCACCAGCAGCCAAGCCAGCGGCACGAGGTCGACGGATCCGCCGACCGTGGACGGCACGTGGGTGAACGGCGACAGGTCCAACACCCACTGCGGCAGCTCCAGCAGCTGGCCCAGCTGGCCGAAGAGCATGAACGTCGCGAGGGCCCCCCAGGCCAGCACGGTCAGCCGGGGCGCCAGCCCGTACACGGCGAGCGCCACCCCGGCCACCACCCACACCGCCGGGACCTGCACCGCGGCCGCGCGCAGCACGGTGGCGGCCTGGCCGGCCACATCCCCGGCGCGGGCACCGTGGGCCAGCCCGACCGCCAGCCCGGCGACTGCCAGCAGCAGCGCGGCGCCGCCAAGGGCAGGCAGCAGGTGGCTCACGACGAGCTGCCTGCGCGAGACCGCGGCGGCGAGCACGGGGTCGGCGCGCTGGGTCGACTCCTCCCCCTGCAGACGCAGGACGGCCTGCAGCGCGTAGGCCGCGGCCGCCAGGGCGAGGACGCCGATCACGGTGGCGAAGAACGTCTCGAGCAAGGCGTTCGCGCCGCCCAGCTGTTCGATGATCTGCCGAAGCTGCGGGTTGTCCTCCAGCAGGTTCACCAGGTCCTGCGCGACCCCGCCGAACACCAGGCCCATGATCGCGACGCCCAGCAGCCACCAGCGCAGCGGGGCGCGGTGCAGGCGCCACGCCAGCGCCAGCGGCGTGCGCAACGACGGCGCAGCGTCCGCGGGGCCGGGCCGTGGCTGCACGAGCCCCGTGCCCAGGTCCCGCCGCGCCGCGACCATCGTGGCGGCCGTGACCAGCGCCGCGATCACGAGGGTCAGGACCGCCGCGACCCAGAGGCGCTCGCCGCCGTACGGGCGCATCCGCTGGGCGAGCCCGAGCGGTGTGAGCCAGGAGAGCCACGACAGCGGCGGGCTGGTGTCACCCGCGGCGCGCACGAGGAACGCCGCACCCAGCGCGGCGCCGGCCATGCCGTTGGCCGCCCGGCCGGTGCTGGCGATCTGCGCGGTCAGCGCGGCGATCCCGGCGAAGCACCACCCGACGAGCGTGACGCCGGCCCCCAGCGCTGCGGAGCCGGCGAGCGGCTCGCCCAGCCCGACCATCCCCGCCGCGATCAGCACGCCGATCACCGCGTCCGCGGCCGCGACCAGGATCAGGGCGGCCGCCAGCGGGGCGCGGCGCCCCACCGGTGTCGCGCCGATCAGCTCCAGGCGCCCGGCCTCCTCGTCGGCACGCGTGTGCCGCACGACCGTGAACATGGAGAACAGCGCGACCAGCACCATCGTCGTCGTGCCGGAGCGCCAGGCGGCCAGCGCGCCGATCGAGCCCATCGCCGTGAGGGGCCCGTAGAGCACCGCGAGCGACGTGTTGGCCGCGATCGACCGCCCGAACTGGGCGAGACCCGCGGGGTCGTTCCCGTAGAGCTCGCGCATGGCCGAGGCCGTGGCCAGCAGCGAGCCGGCCGCCACGACCGTCCAGACCACCAGCCGCGCGCGGTCCTGTCGCAGCGCGAGGCGCAGCAGCGACCCCGTGCCCGCCAGCTCGCTCATGACGTCGCGGCCGTGGCCGGGTCGGCCTGGTAGTGCCGCAGGAACAGCTCCTCGAGCGTCGGCGGCTGGCTCACCAGGCTGCGCACGCCGAGGGCGACCAGGGCACGCAGGACGTCGCCGACGGCCTCGCTGTCGACCTGGCAGCGCACGACCGTGCCCTGCACGTCCAGGGCATGCACGCCCGGCAGCCGGTCCAACCCGACCGGCGGCGCGTCCAGCTCCGCGACCAGCGTGGTGCGCGTGAGGTGGCGCAGCTCGGCCAGCGTGCCCGACTCCACGGTGCGGCCGTCGCGCACGATGCTGACGCGGTCGCAGAGCGCCTCGACCTCGGCCAGGATGTGGCTGGAGAGCAGCACGGTGCGGCCGCGATCGCGCTCCTCGGCGATGCACTCGCGGAACACGGCCTCCATCAGCGGGTCCAGCCCGGCCGTCGGCTCGTCCAGCAGCAGCAGCTCGACGTCGGACGCGAGGGCGGCGACCAGCGCGACCTTCTGGCGGTTGCCCTTGGAATACGTGCGCGCCTTCTTGGTCGGGTCCAGCTGCAGGCGCTCCAGCAGCTGGTCCTTGCGGTCGGCGTCCAGGCGGCCCCGCAGCCGCGCGAGCAGGTCGATCGTCTCCCCACCGGTGAGGTTCGGCCACAGGGCCACGTCGCCGGGCACGTACGCCAGCCGATGGTGCAGCGCCACGGCGTCGCGCCAGGGATCGCCGCCCAGCAGCGTCGCCCGCCCCCCGTCGGAGCGGATCAGCCCGAGCAGGATCCGCAGCGTCGTGGACTTGCCCGCCCCGTTGGGGCCGAGCAGGCCGTGGACCTCGCCCGTGGCGACCGCCAGGTCGAGCCCGTCGAGGGCCAGCGTGCGGCCGTAGGACTTGCGGAGCGCTTCGACGACGATCGCGTCGGTCACAGCGTCAGCCTAGGAGCGCAGCGAGCTTCTGCGTGGTTGCCCAGGTGCGCGTCGTTCCGATGACGCCGAAGTCCTTCTTGGCCAGTGCGCCCGCCAGCTTCGACCTCCCGAGGCCGTCGGGCAGGTGCAGGTAGACGTCGCGGCCGCGGACCTCGTAGCGCTCCGGCTCGAAGGCGTCCGGGTCGACGGCGCGCTTGGCCGCAGCCCCCGGCTCGCGATCGAGGAAGGTGACGTGCAGGTGCTTGGGGTCCGCGCCCTCGAACGGATTGTTCTTCAGCACCGCCTGCAGCTGCTGGCGGCTGCGCAGCACCACCGGCACCGTGAAGCCGCAGGCCTCCTCGAACGCCTGCTCCAGGCCCTTGCGGACCGCGGCCTCACTGCGCTGGGTGGTGGTCAGCACCACGTTGCCGCTGTTGATGTACGTGCGGACCGCGGTGTGGCCCAGCTCCTCGACGGCGGCACGCAGCGCAGGCATCGCGACCTTGCGCTTGCCGCCGACGTTGATCCCGCGGAGCAGGGCCACCCACGTCGTCACGAGCCCAACTCTGCCAGGTGGACGGAGTCGGCGAGGAGTCGGCCGCGCTCGCCCGTCAGGCCGCCAGGAAGTCCGCCACGGTCGAGGCCAGCTCCCGGCTGCGGGTCATGAGGCCCAGGTGGCCGTCGCGGTAGACGTGGAGGCGCGCGTCCGGGAGGAGCGCCGCCATGAGCTTGGCGTTCGCGAGGGGGACGAGCGGGTCGTCGTCGCCGGCCAGGATGAGGGTGGGTTGCCGGATCAGCGGCAGGAACGGCGTGCTGGCCCAGCCGACGGTGGGGAACAGCTGCCAGGCGTAGTCCAGCGCGTCCGCCGGCCGAACACCCGCGAGCAGGTGGTCGACCAGCTCGGGCCGCGTGCGCACCGCGCCGCCGAAGAGCGCTCCGGCGACACGGTGGGCGTACGCGAGGTCGCGCATCCAACGCGGGGACACCATGCGCAGCAGCACCCGAGGGGAGGCCGGCACCATCATCCAGCCGGGCGCGGTGGACGCGAGCACCAGGCGGCGGCAGCGGCGGGGGTTCTGCAGCGCGAACTGCTGCGCCAGCGCCCCGCTCCACGAGACACCCATGAGGTCGACGCGGCGCCGGCCGAGGGTGTCCAACAACCGGCCGGCGAGCACCGCCAGCGCCGCGAAGGATTGCGGCAGTGGCGACCGTGGTGAGCCGCCCACACCGGGGGCGTCGAAGCGGATCACCTCGACCGCAGGGTCCAGCGCTTCCACGAACGGGCCGAGAACCTCCAGCGGCACACCGATCCCGTTGCAGAGCAGCAGAGGTGGTCCGGAGCCGCTACCGGGGCGCAAGGCCACGCGCAGGCGCTGGCGCCCCACCCTCACCGACTCGACCCGCTCGCCCGCCATCAGCGTCCCAGCATGGCTGCCCGCGGTGCGTCCGGCCGCGAACCCGTCCGATCGGGCGGAATCCCGGTGACCTCACGTGGGTACGTCAGGGTGCATGACGACCCTGGATCCCCGAGAGCTGGCCCGGCCGGGGGTGGCGCGACCCTGGCTGGCGGTCGCCGGACTGCTGGTCTCGGCGGCGCCGGTGATCGGCGTGGCTCTGGTGCTGCTGTTGCACATGCCCTGACTGCGTCGCGGCGTGGTAGAGCTCGCTGGGCACAGGCTCCCGATGGGCACAGGTAGGCCTGGTGATCAGCGGCCGGTTGCGGCGCTCCAGTTCCGCGTAGAACTCGTCATGCGACGCCGGCACGCCTTCACCGAAGGCAGTCACGCGCCGGAGGATAGGGGCAGGCGAACTCGAGCGACGCGTCAGGCGCGGGCCGGGCCCTGGCGCAGCTCGAGGCCCAGCCACACGTAGAACGCAGGGTTGATGATGAAGCCGCTCAGCGCTGCCGGCACGAGGATCGCAGGGCTGGTCGCATCGAGGATGACCAGCCGGCCCAGGTAGAGCACCAGCAGCAGGACCGCTGACACGTACGCGAGCACCGACAGGCCGCGTGGGAAGCCGCCGGTGCGGGCCAGCAGCCAGGCGAACACCAGCAGCGCCAGGCCGGACACGCCGAACGTGAGCAGTCCGCGCGGGTCGACCGCGTTCGGGAGGTCGGGGATGCCACCTGGCGGGGGATGCAGCGCGTTGGCGAGGTCGTAGCCGCCGTGGACGGCCGCGCCCAGGGCGCCGGCCACACCGAGCAGCAGGGCCAGGATGGCGAAGGCCCCGCCCTCCTCCCGGACACGCTCGTACACACCGACCAGCGCCGCGCTGCCGAGCAGGCCGCCCGCCACCAGCGCCAGGCCGCTGAGCAGCTCGTCGTCGAGGAGCACGAACGCCACCCCGTACACCAGACCCGCTACCCCGGCGAGGATCGCGCACAGCGCGCCGAACCTCGAGAAGTCCGTCACGGACCGCCCACCGCATTCCGCTCGCCGATGGCGTCACTGTACGGGCCGCGGGCGATGCGGAGCCCACGCCTAGGCTGCAGCGCGTGGAGGTGCTCACGTTGGGTCGGGTCGGGGTGGACATCTACCCCCTGCAGACCGGCGTCGGGCTGGAGGACGTCACGACGTTCGGAAAGTTCCTGGGAGGCAGCCCCACGAACGTGGCCGTCGCGGCCTCGCGCTTGGGCCGCAGCAGCGCCCTGATCACCCGCACCGGCGACGACCCGTTCGGGCGGTTCGTGCACAAGGCGCTGCGCGAGCTCGGCGTCGACGACCGCTTCGTGACCGCCGTCCCCGAGCTGCCGACCCCGGTCGCGTTCTGCGAGATCTTCCCGCCTGACGACTTCCCGCTGTGGTTCTACGGCCGCCGCCCGAAGGCGCCCGACCTCATGATCCACGCCCGCGAGCTGGACCACGACGCGATCGCCGGCGCCGGCGTCTTCTGGGTCACCACCACCGGCCTGTCCGAGGAGCCCAGCCGCAGCGCCCATCGTGCGGCGCTGGAGGCCCGGGCCCGCCGCCGCTTCACCGTGCTCGACCTGGACTACCGCCCCGCGTTCTGGCCGTCGCGGGAGGACGCACGCCGCGAGCTGCAGCAGGTGCTGCCGCAGGTCACGGTGGCGATCGGCAACCTCGACGAGTGCGAGACGGCGGTCGGGACCCGCGAGCCGCGCGCTGCGGCCGAGGCGCTGCTCGCCTGCGGCGTGGAGATCGCGGTCGTCAAGCAGGGCCCGAAGGGCGTCCTGGCCATGACCGCGCACGAGACCGTCGAGGTTCCCCCGCACCCCGTGGAGGTCGTCGAACGGCCTCGGCGCGGGCGACGGCTTCGGCGGTGCCGTGTGCCATGGCCTGCTCGCCGGCTGGCCCCTCGAGCGCACCCTCACCTTCGCCAACGTCGCCGGCGCGATCGTCGCCTCCCGCCTGGAGTGCTCCACGGCCATGCCGACGGTCGCCGAGGTCGAGGCTGCCATGCGAGGTGCTGCGTGAGGGAGATCGCGGAGCTGCGGCGCCTGCGGGCCGAGCGGCCGGAGGCGGTGCTGGAGGCAGCGGCCGCCCGGGAGACCCGGCCGCTGGGGACCCGGCTGCTGCTCGTCGCCGCCGACCACGCGGCTCGCGGGATGCTGGGCGTGCGCAACGACCCGGTCGCGATGGCCGACCGCGGGGAGCTGTTGCGGCGGCTGGTGGTGGCGCTGGACCGGCCCGGCGTGGACGGGGTGCTGGGCACGGCCGACGTCCTCGAGGACCTGCTGCTCCTGGGAGCGCTGGAGGGCAAGGTCGTCATCGGCTCGATGAACCGCGGTGGTCTCCAGGCCGCGGTGTTCGAGCTCGACGACCGCTTCACCGCGATGGACGCGGCGACGATCGCCGCCCTGCGGTTCGACGGCGGCAAGATGCTGACGCGCATCGCCCTGGACGACCCGGGGACGGCGCCGACGCTGGAGGCCTCGGCCAACGCGATCTCGGAGCTCGCCGACCGCGGTCTGATGGCGATGGTCGAGCCGTTCCTGTCGTCGCGCGTGGACGGCAGGGTGCGCAACGACCTCAGCACCGAAGGCGTGATCCGCTCCGCGGCGATCGCGGCGGGGCTCGGACGCACCAGCCGCCACACGTGGCTGAAGCTGCCGGTCGTCGAGGACATGGAACGGGTCGCCGCGGCCACCACCATGCCGATCCTGCTGCTGGGTGGCGACCCCACCGGACCACCCGAGGAGACCTACGACCTCTGGCGGCAGGCGCTGGCGGTCCCCGGCGTCAACGGTCTGGTGATCGGCCGCGCGCTCCTCTATCCGCCGGACGGCGACGTCGCGGCCGCGGTCGACGAGGCCGCGGCGATGGTCCACGCGCCGGCCGCGAGGCCCGCGTGACCGGCTGGCACCGGCGGGCCGGCGAGCTCGCGAGCGGCAAGCACAGCCTGCGGCTCACCCCGGAAGACGCGGGCTGGGCGTTCGCGTCGCTGCGCATCCTCGATCTGGCGCCCGGCGACGGTGTGGACCTCCACAGCGGCCCGGACGAGCTCATCGTGCTGCCACTCGCAGGGGCGTGCACGGTCACGTGCGAGGGCGCGGAGGCCGAGCTCGCGGGGCGTCCCAGCGTGTTCGCGCAGGTCAGCGACTTCGCGTACGTGCCCCGGCAGTCGGCCTTCAGCGTCACCAGCGAACGCGGCGGCCGGTTCGCGCTCCCCGGCGCCCGGGCGCGCCAGGACCTTGCCTTCCGCCGTCAGCCGGCCGACGCGGTCCCGGTCGAGCTGCGGGGCGCCGGGAGCAGCTCGCGCCAGGTCAACAACTTCTGCACGCCCGAGGCCTTCGCGGCCGACCGCCTGATCGCCTGCGAGGTGCTCACCCCGGGCGGCAACTGGTCGTCGTTCCCGCCCCACAAGCACGACGAGCAGCGCGAGGGGGAGAGCGCCCTCGAGGAGATCTACTACTACGAGGTCGCGGACGGCCCCGCCGGCCCGGGCATGGCCTACCAGCGGGTCTATCAGAGCTCGGCGGAGCGGCCGATCGAGGTCCTCGCCGAGGTGCGCTCCGGCGACGTCGTGCTGATCCCGCACGGCTGGCACGGCCCGTCGATGGCGGTGCCCGGCTACGACCTGTACTACCTCAACGTCATGGCGGGGCCGGGACCCGAGCGCGCCTGGTGCATCTGCGACGACCCGGCGCACAGCTGGGTCCGCGGCACGTGGCAGGGCCAGCCCGTCGACCCGCGCCTGCCGCTCACGAAGGGATCGCGATGACGCAGACCGTTCACCTCACGGTCGGCCAGGCGCTGGTGCGCTTCCTGGCCGCGCAGCACTCGGAGCGCGACGGTGTTCAGCACCGGCTCTTCGAGGGCGTGTTCGGCATCTTCGGCCACGGCAACGTCGCGGGGATCGGCCAGGCGCTGCTGCAGTCGGAGCTCGACGACCCGGGCGCCCTGCCCTACGTGCTGGTGCGCAACGAGCAGGCGATGGTGCACGCGGCCGCCGGGTTCGCCCGCATGCGCGACCGGATGTCGACGTGGGCCTGCACGAGCTCGATCGGGCCGGGCGCCACCAACATGCTGACCGGCGCTGCCCTGGCGACGATCAACCGCCTGCCGGTGCTGCTGCTCCCCGGCGACGTCTTCGCGACGCGCGTCGCGGACCCGGTGCTGCAGCAGCTGGAGCACGAAGCCACGCCGGACGCGAGCGTGAACGACGCCTTCGTGCCGCTGTCGCGGTTCTTCGCCCGGGTCGAGCGGCCCGAGCAGCTCCCGGCGGCGCTCCTGGGCGCCTGCAGGGTGCTCGTCGACCCGTGCCAGACCGGCGCGGCCACGATCGCGCTACCGCAGGACGTCCAGGCCGAGGCCTGGGACTGGCCCGCCGAGCTGTTCCGCGAGCGCGTCTGGCACGTCGGCCGGCCAGTGCCGGAGCCTGCGGCCCTGACCCGTGCCGTCGACACGATCCGCGGCGCGCGGCGGCCGCTGATCGTCGCCGGTGGCGGGGTGATCTACAGCCAGGCCACCGAGGCTCTGCGCGCGTTCGCCGAGGCCACGGGCATCCCGGTGGCGGAGACCCAGGCCGGCAAGGGCTCGCTCCCCTACGACCACCCGCTGGCGCTCGCAGCGGTCGGCGCGACCGGGACCGCTGCCGCGAACGCCTTCGCTCGCGAGGCCGACGTCGTCATCGGCATCGGCACCCGCTACAGCGACTTCACCACCGCCTCGCGCACCGCGTTCGCGGCAGAGGGCGTGCGCTTCGTCAACGTCAACGTCGCCGCGTTCGATGCCGCCAAGCACGGGGGCGCGATGCTCCTCGCCGACGCCCGCGAGGCGCTCCTCGCGCTCCGGGAGGCCCTGTCGGGCTGGCAGGTCGACCCGACCTACCGGCAACGGGCCGAGCGGTTGTCCAGGGAATGGGACGCCGTGGTGGAGCGCGCCTTCCAGCTGGGTCACGGCCCGCTGCCCGCCCAGTCGGAGGTCATCGGCGCGGTGAACGCGGCGGCCGGCCCGCGCGACGTCGTGGTCTGCGCCGCGGGCTCGATGCCGGGCGATCTGCACAAGCTCTGGCGCGCCCGCGACCCCAAGAGCTACCACGTCGAGTACGGCTACTCGTGCATGGGTTACGAGATCGCCGGTGGCCTGGGTGTGCGCCTGGCGGCCCCCGACCGCGAGGTGTTCGTGATGGTCGGCGACGGCTCCTACCTGATGATGGCCCAGGAGCTCGTGACGGCCGTGCAGGAGGGCGTGAAGCTCATCGTGGTCCTCGTCCAGAACCACGGCTTCGCCTCGATCGGTGCGCTCAGCGAGAGCGTCGGTTCTCAGCGCTTCGGCACGCGCTACCGCGCGCGCAACACCGCGACCGGACGCCTGGACGGCGAGCCGCTGCCCGTCGACCTGGCGACCAACGCCGAGTCGCTCGGTGCGAGCGTCCTGCGCGCCAAGAGCGTGGACGAGCTGCGCAAGGCCCTGGAGGAGGCCAAGGTCCACGAGGGCGGCCCCGTCGTCATCCACGTCGAGACCGACCCGCTGGCCCCCTCGCCCTCCGGCGACGCCTGGTGGGACGTGCCGATCGCCGCGACCTCGACCCTCGAGAGCACGCGCGCCGCCCGGGCCGGCTACGAGCAGGCCAAGACCGCCCAGCGCCCCTACGTCTAGGAGCCGAGCCGCGATGAGGACCGTCAGCCACTGGATCGAGGGCAAGGCCACGACCGGTGAGTCCCGCCGCACCGCCCCGGTGTGGAACCCCGCCACGGGCGCGCAGCAGGCGGAGGTCGTCCACGCCGAGCCGGCCGACGTCGACGCCGCGGTGCAGGCTGCCCAGCGCGCCTTCCTGGACTGGGGCGACTCCTCGGTCAGCCGCCGCACCAAGGCGCTCTTCGCGTTCCGCGAGCTGGTGAACGGCCACCTCGACGAGCTTGCGGGCATCCTCACCGACGAGCACGGCAAGGTGCTGTCGGACGCCCGCGGCGAGATCCAGCGCGGCCTGGAGGTCGTCGAGTTCGCCTGCGGCATCCCCCAGCTGCTCAAGGGCGAGTACTCCGACCAGGTCTCCACGGGCGTGGACAGCTACAGCTTCCGCCAACCGCTGGGCGTGGTCGCCGGCATCACGCCGTTCAACTTCCCCGCGATGGTCCCGATGTGGATGCACCCGATCGCGATCGCGTGCGGCAACACCTTCGTGCTCAAGCCCAGCGAGCGCGACCCGTCGGCCTCGAACTTCATCGCAGAGCTCTGGGCCGAGGCCGGCCTCCCCGACGGCGTGTTCAACGTCGTCCATGGCGACAAGGTCGCGGTCGACGCGATCCTCGATCACCCGGAGATCGCCGCGGTGTCGTTCGTCGGCTCCACGCCGATCGCGCAGTACATCCACGCCCGGGCGACGGCCAGCCGCAAGCGGGTGCAGGCGCTGGGCGGCGCCAAGAACCACGCCATCGTGCTGCCCGACGCCGACCTGGAGTTCGCGTCCAACCACCTCGCGGCCGCGGCGTTCGGGTCGGCCGGGGAGCGCTGCATGGCGATCTCCGCCGCGGTCGCGGTCGGCCCCGCGGGCGACGCGCTGCTCGAGCTGCTCGGCGACAAGGCGCGCGCCGTGCGCGTGAACGGCGGCCGCGAGCCCGGCGCCGAGATGGGCCCGGTCGTCACCGCCGCGGCTCGCGACCGCATCGTCGGGCTGATCGGCACGGGCGAGGAGCAGGGCGCCACGATCGCGGTCGACGGGCGCGGCCTGCGCGTCCCCGGCTACGAGGGCGGCTTCTTCGTCGGCCCCACCGTGATCGACCACGTCGGCACCGGGATGGACGTGTACCGCGAGGAGATCTTCGGGCCGGTGCTGGCGGTGGTGCGCGCCGCGACCGCGCAGGAGGCGATCGACGTCGTCAACGCCAATCCCTACGGCAACGGCACCGCGATCTTCACCTCCAACGGCGGCGCCGCGCGCGAGTTCGTGCGCGGCGTCAAGGTCGGCATGGTCGGGGTGAACGTCCCCGTGCCGGTGCCGATGGCGTTTCACTCCTTCGGCGGCTGGAAGGACTCGCTTTTCGGCGAGCACCACGTCCACGGTCCCGACGGCGTGCGCTTCTACACCCGCGGCAAGGTCGTGACGGCGCGCTGGCCCGACGCCGACGTCACGGCGTCGCTGGACATGCCGACCGCGCGCTGAGCCCGGCGGTGCCGGGGATGACTGTCCGGGTGGGTCTCATCGGGACCGGCTTGATCGGGGCCGACCACGCCCGCAACCTCGCACGGCGCGTCGCCGGCGGGACCGTCGCCACGGTGTACGACGTCGACGCGGCGCGCGCCGCCGCGCTGGCGGCAGAGGTGGGCGCGCGGGCCGTCACCTCGGAGGAGGAGGTCATCGCGACCGCTGACGCCGTGGTGATCGCGTCGCCGGCGCACGTGCACGCCGCCACCGCCGTGGCCTGCATCGCTGCGGCCAAGCCGACGTTGTGCGAGAAGCCCCTCGCCACCGCGCCCGAGGACGCGTTCGCTGTCGTGCGCGCCGAGGTCGAGCACGGCGCCAGGCTCGTGCAGGTCGGCTTCATGCGGCGCTTCGACCCCGGCTACGTCGCGGTTCGCGACACCCTCGTGAATGGGACGATCGGCCCACCGGTCCTCGCGCACATGACGCACCGCAACCTCGACGTGCCGGCGGACTTCACCGACGAGCTGCTGGTGCGCGACTCCCTGGTCCACGAGGTCGACATCGCCCGCTGGCTGTTCGACGACGAGGTCGCGGCGGTGCGGGTGCTGGTGAGCCGCTCGCGGCCAGGCGACCTCACGGACCCGCTGGTGCTCGTTCTGGAGCTGACCTCGGGGCTGCTGGTCATCGCCGAGGTCTCGGCGCGCAGCGGCTTCGGCTACGACGTGCGCTGCGAGGTCGTGGGCTCCAGCGGCACCGCCGAGGTCACGACCCCACGCGTCGCGCAGCACACGCTCGCGGGCGCCCGGGCCGAGCCCATCGCCCAGGGCTGGCTGGAGCGCTTCGGCGACACCTACCGGGTCGAGCTGCAGGCCTGGATCGACGCCGTCGCCTCCGGCCGCTCGACGGGCGCCTCCGCGTGGGACGGCTACGCGGCGGCGGTCATCGCCGACGCCGGCGTCCAAGCACTGCACCGCCCCGGCGACCGCGTCCCCGTGACCCTCCCCGAGCGCCCCGCCCTCTACGCCTGACGCGCGGCTTGTGACGCCGACCCGCCCGACGGCCGCGCACAAGCTGGCAGTGCTCGGCCTGCTCGCGCTGGCGGCGTGCGGCGGCGGCGGCCCGGCGCTGACGTTCGCGGAGAGCACGCCCGCGGATGTCCGCGAGCTCGCGACGGGGGTGCTCGCGGACACGGCCGCGGCGCTCCCGGCGCACGCGCGGTGCCTGGATGGTGCGACCCTGGTCGGGGACCGCGACCTCGCCGACCGTGCGGAGTACGAGCCGGAGGGCGCGCGCGTCGTGCTGCGCATCCCCGCGACGGCCGGGCAGCTCACGGTCTCCTTGGTCCACGAGCTCGCCCACCATCTGGAGTTCGCCTGCCCCGCGCAACGCGACGTCCGCGCCCCGTTCCTCGAGGCGAGCGGCCTGCCCGGCGACACGCGCTGGTTCGAGGGCCCGAGCTGGGAGGAGACGCCCTCCGAGCAGTTCGCGGAGGCCGTCGTGCAGCTGGTCGTGGGCCACCCCGACCGGCGGCGCCCGGTGCACGTCAGTGCACGGGCGCTCGCGGTCGTCGCCGGGTGGGCTCGCGATCAGGGGGTGGTGGCGTCCGCCGCCGGCGGGGGAGCCTCCTCAGGGTGGGCCGGGTCGACGGCCAGCTGAGCGGCGGCCGCCTTGAGCTCCTCGACGCCCGGGCCGCCTTCGGCGGCGGCGCGCTCGAGCTCGTGTTCGAGCGCCTCCAGGTCGGCGCCGCCCGCCATCATGCGGACCAGCTCGACCAACGGGATCTCGGCCTTGGCGTAGTCGCCGAAGACCTGACCCCGGCGCAGGATCACGAAGTGGTCGCCCACCGGGTAGGCGTGGTGGGGGTTGTGGGTGATGAAGATCACGCCGATGCCGCGGTTCTTGGCCTGGACGATGTACTTCAGCACCACACCGGCCTGCTTGACGCCCAGCGCAGCGGTCGGCTCGTCGAGGATCAGGACCTTGGCGCCGAAGTACACGGCGCGCGCGATCGCGATCGACTGGCGCTCGCCACCCGACAGGGTCCCGACCGGCTGGTTGGGGTCGCGGATGTCGATCCCCATCTTGGCCATCTCCGCGCGCGTGGTGGACATCGCGGTGTTGACGTCGTACCGCCGGAAGGGGCCGGCCCCCTTGGTCGGCTCCGATCCGAGGAAGAAGTTCCTCCAGATCGACATCAGCGGGATCATCGCGAGGTCCTGGTAGACGGTCGCGATCCCGTGCTCCAGCGCGGCGCGCGGCGAGGCGAACTGCACCGGCTGGCCCTCGAAGGTGTAGGAACCCTCGTCGGGCTGGTGCACGCCGGCCAGCGTCTTGATCAGCGTCGACTTGCCGGCGCCGTTGTCGCCCAGCAGGCACGTGACCTCGCCGGCGCGCACGAACATTGAGATGTCCTTGAGGGCGATCACCGAGCCGAAGAACTTCGAGACGCCCTGCAGCTCGAGGATCGGCGTCGCGCCGTTGCCTGCGCTCATCGCTTGCTCGCCCGCTGCCGCACGAAGTTGTTGAGCACCACGGCAAGCACCAGCGTGCCGCCGAGCACCACCTGGAACCAGTCGCCGTCGATGCCGGTGATGATGATCCCCTGCTGGACCATGGAGAAGATGATCGCGCCCAGCACGGCCCCGATGACCGAGCCGTAGCCCCCGGTCAGCAGCGTGCCGCCGACCACCACCGCGATGATCGAGCGGAACTCGACGCCCGTGCCGCGCAGCGAGTCCGCGCTGTTGGTCTGCATCGCGAACAGCAGCGCCGCGAAGAAGCCCATGAACGCGGTGGTCATGAACAGCGCGATGCGCAGCCGGTTGACGGGCACGCCAACGTTGCGTGCAGCGTTGGCGTCCCCGCCCATCGCGAAGATCCAGCTCCCGGGCCGGGTGCGCAGCAGGATCCAGGTCCCGATAGCCGCGAGGATCACCATCCACACGATCGCGACGTCGAACGTCGCGCCGAACAGCCGGAACTCGGTCCCGAACAGCGCGTCCGCCACCGGCCACCCCGACGCGAGGTCGAGGTCCGCCAGCTGCGTGCGGTTGGTCAGCGAGCGCGGGACCGCGACGGCCAGCCCGCGCAGGATGAACAGCGACCCCAGCGTGATGATGAACGACGGCAGCTTCGTGGCGTTGACCATCACGCCGTTGACGAAGCCGACGGTCAGAGCGAAGGCCAGGGTGATCAGCAGCGCCAGCCAGAAGCCGAGCCCGAAACCGCCCGCCTCCGGAGAGTTCACGAGCAGCAGGAGCAGCATCCCCGACGCACCGAGGATCGAGCCGATGGAGAGGTCGAACTCCCCGCCGATCATCAGCAGGGACACGCCGATCGCCAGCACCCCGAGGGGCGCCGCGGCGTTGAGGATCGCGGCCGTCGAGCCCCAGCTCACGAAGTTGTTCTCGCGGGCGACGATCGCGAAGAAGAGGTAGACCAGGACCAGGGCGACGACCGCGCCGAACTCGGGTCGGGCGAGCAGCCTGGCCGAGGTGCTGCTGCGGCGGACGCGCTCGTCCGGTGGTGGTGACTGGGCGGTCGGTGCGGGTGCGGTGTCGGTCGTCACGATGGGATCCCTCGCACGCCCCGGTGGTCGCCGGGGAGCCGCGCTTGGCGGCCCCCCGGCGCTCCGGGTCAGCGGACGCCGGCCTCCGCGAACTCCACGACGTCCGCGGCGTTCTCCTCGGTCACGAACTGCGGACCGGTGAGGATCACGCGGCTGGTCGACCCCAGCGGGATCGCGCCGGTGTCCAGGTACTGGGTCAGCAGCACGATCGGCAGGTAGCCCTGGAGGAACTGGGCCTGGTCGATCGCGAACAGCACCGTGCCGGCCGAGATGCCTTCCAGAACCTCAGGGCTGATGTCGAAGGTGGCGAGCGGGATGTCGAGCCCGCCGTCCTCGAGTGCGGCCAGCGTCGGGGCGGCGCCGGTGGGGCCCAGCGTGAGGATGCCGTTGATGCCCTCGGTGGCCTGCAGCGCGCCGTCCACGGCGGCCTGGGCCGCCGTCGGGTCGGCGAGGTCGACCGGGATGACCTCGACGGTGCCGCCGAGGCCCTCGGTGAAGCCCTCGCAGCGCGCGTCCAGCGCCGAGTTGCCGACCTCCTGGTTGATGCACAGCGCGTTGTCCACGCCGGCCTCGGCCATGCGCTCGCCGGCGAGCTGGCCGGCCTCGAACTCGGTCTGGCCGACGTGCACCAGCGCGCCCAGGTCGGCGAAGTCGTCGGACCCGGAGTTCATCGTGATCACCGGGATGCCAGCCTCGACCGCGGCCTCGACCGACGGCCCCAGCGCGTCGGCGTCCGGCAGCGACACCACCAGCCCGTCGGGCTGGGATGCGACCGCGGCGTCGATCAGCTGGGCCATCGCGGCCATGTCGAAGGTGCCGGGCGCCTGGTACTCGACCTCGACGCCCATGTCCTGGCCGGCCGCCTCCACCCCGTTGGCCGCGACCGACCAGAACGGGTCGGACGACTGACCGTGGGTGACGGCCACGAAGCGGTAGTCGCGCTGCGCAACCCCGCCACCACCGCCGTCCTCGCCACCGGCGTCCGTCGCCCCGCCACCGGTGGCGGCGGTGTCGGTCGCGGGTTCCTCAGTGCCAGTCGTGTCGTCCGATCCACACGCCGCCAGCAGCAGCATCATCACCACCGTCAAAGCGGCCCACATCGCTCGCTTCACGTGCTTCCCTCCCTGCATGGCGCGGCTCCGCACCGCACTGGTCCTACCCGGCCGCAGCTGCGGACGGGACTGTTGATGTCAGGTAGCGCAGGCTCGCCTCGGCGTCGGCCACGGGTCCCTCCCCGGCCGGCGGCTCCTCGGCAAGCACCGCGTCCTGCTCCAGGACGTACCAGCCCTCGAACCCGGCCGCGTCGAGGGCGGCGACGATCGCGGGGACGTCGACATCGCCGTCGCCCAGCGGGCGGTAGAGGCCGGCTGCGACTGCGTCGTGGTACGTCAGCTCTCCCGCGCGGACGCGCGCCGCCAGGGCGGCGTCGGCGTCCTTGGCGTGCACGTGCACGATGCGGCCGGCCTGCTCGCGAGCCAGCTGCGCGGGGTCGCCGCCGCCGACGAGCACGTGGCCGGTGTCCAGGCAGAGCTTGACCGGGCTCTCCCGGAGCAGGCGCTCGATCTGCCCGGGCGACTCGACGACGGTCCCCCAGTGGGGGTGGAGCGCCAGCGTGAGGCCGCGGGCTGCGGCCAGCTCCTCGATGTCGGCGATCGCCAGTGCGAGCTGGCGCCACTCGGCGTCGGTGAGCTCCTCGCTCGACTCGTAGTCCGCGCTGCGGGTGTTCGCCGCGAGCACCGCAACCGTGGCGCCGGCCGCGGCCAGCGTGTCGAGCTTGCGCTCGACCTCGGCGCGCTCCGCGGGCCAGGTCTCGGCGACGTGGAGCACGACGGGGACGAACGCGCCGACCAGGTCGAGGGCGTGCCCCTCCAGCGTCGCGCGCAGCGCCTGAGGGTCGGACGGCAAGAAGCCGTCGGGGCCGAGCTCGGTCGCGGTGAGCCCGAGGCCCGCCATCTCCGACAGGACGCGGTCGGGCGACAGCTGATGGCCCCAGCCGGGGGCCTCGCAGACACCCCAGGTGATGGGTGCTCCGGCGACCTTCATCACGTCAGATCTCCTCGAGGCGCACCGGGCGGTGCTCGGCACGCGAGAGGTCGCAGGCAACGGCGACGCGCAGCGCCTCCTGCGCATCCTCCACCGTGCAGGGGGTCTCGCGCTCGCCCCTCGCGACCTCGATGAACGCAGCGAGCTCCGCCTCGTACGCGGGCCGGAAGCGCTCCTGGAAGTTCGGGTAGGCGTTGGCGGGCGGCTCCTGCGGACCTCGGGGCTCCAGCGAGCGCAGCGGCGTGCGATCGTCCCAGCCCACCACGGCGCTGTCGCCGGATCCGAAGAGCTCCATGCGGACGTCGTAGCCGTAAGGGTCGTGGCGGGTGACGTCGAGCAGGCCGAACGCGCCGCTGGCGGTGCGCAGCGTCGCGATCGCGGTGTCGACGTCGCCGTACTTGGCGAACACGGGGAACTCGCGGACGCCGCCGTCGGCGTAGACCTCCACGACCTCCTCGCCGGTCACGAAGCGCAGCGCGTCGAAGTCGTGGACGCTGAAGTCGCGGAACAGGCCACCGGACTGCGGGATGTAGCCCTCGTGCGGCGGCGCGGGGTCGTGGCCCGCCATGCGGACCAAGTAGAGCGTGCCGAGGCCGCCACCGGCCACAAGGTCGTGCGCGTTGCGGTAGCCGGCATCGAAGCGGCGCTGGAAGCCCATCTGCACGACCGTGCCACTGGAGCGCACCCTCTTGACGACGTCGCGGGTGGAGTCCAGGTCCAGCGAGATCGGCTTCTCGCAGAACGTGGGCACGCCGGCCTCCGCGGCCTGCACGAGGAGCTCGGCGTGGGTCGACGTGGCCGAGGTGATGACGATCGCGTCGCTGGAGGCGATCAGCGTGGCGGCGTCGGGGGCGAGGTCGGCGCCCACCTCGCCCGCGACGAGCGCGGCCCTCGCGGTGTCGAGGTCGGTGATCGCGACACGCTCGACACCGGGGACCGACTTCACGATCGCGGCGTGCAGGACCCCGATCCTGCCCACCCCGATGACCCCGACCCTCATGGCTCCCTCATGCTCGGCGGTTGGGTGTTGGAACGTTCCAAGTTCTCTCGTACACTAAGGACGCCCTACTATCGCTGTCAAGCGGACCACTTGACGGGAAGGGGCCCCACTTGCCGGGCGACGGCGCGCGCACAGGTGGCGTCACGATCATCGACGTGGCGCGTCGAGCGGGCGTGTCGAAGTCGCTGGTGAGCCTCGTGATGCGCGGCGCCCCACAGGTCAGCGACGCGAGGCGCGCGGCGGTGCTGGCCGCCGCAGAGGAGCTCGGCTACCGCCCGAACGCGATGGCGCAGAGCCTGGTGCAGCGCCGGACCCACGTGATCGGGGTGCTGCTGTCGGACGTCCACAACCCCTTCTTCGCCGACGTCGTGGGCGGCATCGCGGCCGCGGCGCGCGCCTTCGGCCAGCGCGCCCTGATGAACACCGGCGAGCGGGCGGCCGCCCTCGAGCGCGAGGCCATCGAGGTCCTCCTCCGGCTGCGCGCCGACGGGCTGATCCTCGCGAGCACCGTGGTCGCGTCAGCCGACCTCGAGGACATCGGCCGCCAGATCCCGACGGTCCTGGCCAGCCGGCCGTCGCGCTCGGCGGTCCTGGACTCGGTGGCGACCGACGACCTGGCCGGCAGCGCGCTCGCCGTCGACCACCTCGTGCGGCTCGGTCACCGCCGCCTTGCCCACATCACCGGTGGGGACGGGGCCGGCTCCAGGGCGCGAGCGCGCGGCTTCGCACGCGCGGTGAAGCGCCACGGGCTGGACGCCCGGGTCGCGGAGGGCGACTACACCGAGGCCGGTGGCATCGCCGGCGTCGAGGCGCTCATGGGCGGCCGGTGGCCCCCGACCGCCCTCCTGGCGCCGAACGACATCGCAGCCATCGGCGCGCTGCAGGCGCTGACCTCCCGCGGCCTGCGCGTGCCCGAGGACGTGTCCCTGATCGGCTACGACGACACCTGGGTCGCCGCCCTCGAGCACATCGCCCTCACCACCGTCCACCAGGACGCCCGCACGATCGGCACCGCTGCCGTCGACCTCCTCCAGGAGCGCATCACCGGCGGCCGCACCACCCCCCGCCACGTCGTGCTGCGCCCCACCCTCACGGTCCGCGAGACCACGGGCGCGCCGCGCCCCCGCTGACAGGAAACCTCCAGCCCACTGGACGCGTCGAAGGGTTGAGCGCGGGCCCCCGGGGTCACGCGCACGAACCAGGAGGGGTGGACCCATGTCCCGACGTGTGAAGCGCAGCGTTCCGCTGCTCGCGGTGATCGCCGCCGCGTTGTGCTTCGCGGCGGTCGTTCCGGTCGCGGCGCAGGGTGGCGCGGCCGCCGCCGGCCGGCTGGCGGGCACCAGCCGGATCGAGACCGCGGTCGCGATCTCACAGCACGTGTTCCCCGACGGGGCGGCGACGGTGTACCTGGCCCGCGCCGACGAGGTCGTGGACGCCGTGGCCGGCGGGTCGCTGACCGACGGCCCGATCCTGCTGGTGCCGTCGTGCGGCGAGGTGCCGGCGGTGGTCCTCGACGAGATCGCGCGGCTCGCGCCCCTCGAGGTCATCGCCCTCGGCGGGACCGCGGCCGTCTGCGACGACGTCCTCGAGGCGGCCGCCGCCGCCGCGTCCGGCGGCCAGCCGGAGCCGCCCGACCAGGCCGCCGTGGTCGTGGACGCCGACGTGGAGCTGGTGGAGGCGACGGCCACGCCGCCCTTTGCCGTCGACGCGACCGATCCGGGCCTGGTGACCGAGGGCTCGACGGTGACGCACCAGGTGCGCTTCACCGGGACCGCGGGGACGGTGGTGCTCGCCGACCCGCGGTTCTCCGACGTCGTGCCCAACGCCGAGGGCGAGGGCCAGCTGGTGGCGGCGGGGCGCGGCTGCGGCCCGATGCTCAGCGACGAGGAGCCCGGCGTCGTGATCGTCTGCCAGGACGACTTCGCGATCGTGGAGGTCGTCGAGGGTCAGACCACCCCCCAGGACGTGCGCCTGCACACCGACGACGCCGAGGTCGGGCCCACGCCGCTGCTGCCGCGGACCTACGTCCTCGACCAGGTCGTGGCATGGGACGACGACACGGCCAACCCGACGTTCGACGCCGGCGAGGTGATCGTGCGCGTGACCTACACCGTGTCACCGAACTCCGAGCACTCCCGCGTCGCCGTCGTCGACTGGAACACGCCGGACGGCACCTTCTCGACGAACGGCCACTCCCCCGCCGACCTCGCCGTGATCGCCGCGGCGATCGAGAACGGCGCGTCAGCCGGCATCCCCAACGGGGTCGCGCGCTGGGGCGACGGCGGCGTGAACCTCGGCCACGTCTGGCACCTGGAGCATGTCGCCCTGGCCGACCTGACCATCGAGGTCTGCGACGGCACCGCCCAGATGGTCGACGACGACCCCGACTACTGGATCGAGACCGTCCGCCAGTACTGCCCCTGGTCAGCGCTGCCCACCGCGATCCACGAGGTCGGTGCCTGACCGACCCGTGGGTGTGTCACCAGGACTCACCGTGCGGCGACGCCGGCGCCGCTCGGGTCGATCTTGCCCTCGCGCTCGGCGCGGGTGGCCGGCTTGTCGTCGGCGACCTCCGCGCCGCGCGCTCCGATCGGCTTGGGTGGGCCGACGGTGGTGTCCTTCAGAGTCTGGCGTTCGAGCTCGGCGTTGATCATCGCGCCGATCAGCACGCACATCGTCGTCAGCAGCAGCCACAGGATCGTCACGACCACGCCCGCGATCGTCCCGTAGGTCTTGTCGTAGCTGCCGAAGGTCGACACGTAGAAGGAGAACAACGCCGAGCCCAGCAGCCAGAGCACGGTCGCGGCGATCGCGCCAGGCGAGGTCCACTTGAGCTTGGGGTTGTCGCGGTCGGGGGCCAGCCTGTAGATCAGAGCGAGGAAAGCCATGAGGCCAAGCGCGAGCAACGGCCAGCGCAGGATCTGGATCACGGGGTCCAGCGCGCCGAGCCCGACCGAGTCCAGTACGGCCGGGACGACCGCGACCAGCGTGACGGCGACGGTCACTCCGACGATCGCGAGCAGCGTGAGAAACAGCGCGGTCGCGCGCAGGGGGATGAACTTGCGGGTCTCCTGCTCGTCGTAGGCCACGTTGATCCCGTTCATCAGGCCCTTCGTGCCGCTGGACGCGCTCCACAGCGCCAGCAGGACGGCGAGGATGAGCCCGAAGCCGAGGCCGGTGTCGTCGGCGGAGGCGACGGCGCGCATCTGCTCGGTGACGATGCCGGCAACGTCCTCGGGGAGCACGCCCTCCAGGCTCTCGACCTGCCGGCTCACCTCGGCAGGGTCGGCAACCAGCCCGTAGATGCTCACGAGGGCCGCGATCATGGGGAACAGCGCGAGGAGGCCAGCCAACGCCACCCCGCCGGCGATCAGTCCGAGATTGTTGTCCTTGATCTTCTGCTTGACGCGCTTGGCGATCTGCAGCCAGCCGCGCTTGGGGATCTCTGTCGGGGACTCGGCCTCCGCGCCGGGCCACGCACCAGTCGTGCGCCGTTCTGCGTCGCGCTGGTCGATTGCGCGCCCGCCGTGCGTCTCGGTCATCGTCAAGACCTCCCGTGCGGACGCCGTGGCCATCTCCTCGGGGTGCGGTCCGTGACCACCTCAGCTCCAGATTGTTCCCCGCGGATCGGCTTGCCATACATCGCTGATCAAAGGGTTCATCACCTGCCCGGGAGGGAACCTCCTTCGCCCAACGGACCGCATGAGCACGACAGGAGACGCGCATGGACGACATCAACCGAGGCCCGGAGGGTCCTGGCGGGGTCGGCGGGGGCACGGCCACGGCGACCGCCGAAGCTGCACGCAATGTTGCCGAGGAGGGCAAGACCCACGTCGTCGAGCTCAAGGACGAGACCAAGGAGAAGGTCGCCGAGCTGGCCGAGGATGCGCGGCAGCGAGCGGCCACGGTTGCGCAGGAGGCGCGCCAGACGCTCGTAGCTGCGGCATCCCAACAGGAGGACCGTGCGGTCGAGCTGGCCCGCAAGCGCACTGATGAGCTGCGTGCACTGTCACGGGGCCAGATCGACGAAGCCGGTGTCGTCGGGGAGTACGCCGGGCGCCTCGCCGACGGCCTCGAGCGCGTGGTCGAGGACTTCGCCTCCCGTGGCGTGGGCGGGGTCGCAGGCGACATCGAGCGCTTCGCGCGTCGCCGGCCCGTCGCGTTCCTCGGCGGGATGGCGGTCGCGGGCTTCCTCGTCGGACGGGTGCTCCGCAATGCCGCGGCGGAAGCCGGTGGCAGTCCGGAAACTTCACCGTACGAGACCTTCCCGTACGGCGGTCCCGCCACAGGCGATGCTGGCGCCCGGGCGTACCCCGGCACTGGCGGCAGCGGCTCTGTGGGCACCCCACTGGCGCCGCCCGCGTACGTGGGCACTGCACCGCCACCCACGTACCAGCCGCCACCCACGTACCAGCCGCCACCCACGTACCAGCCGCCACCCACGTACCAGCCGCCACCTACGGGCGTGCGCACCCCACCGCCGCCCCCACCCGCGTACGTGCGCACCCCGGCGTCGACCTCGGGGACCGAGGACGAGGGCCTCTACGGTGGCTGACACGATCCCGGGCTACGGCGACACCGACCGCCCCGTCGATATCACCGAACCGCGAGAGCCCGGAGCCAGCCTGGGCGAGCTCGTGAGTCGGCTGGCTGAGCTGACCTCCCGGCTGGTCCGCGACGAGATCCAACTGGCGAAGGCCGAGCTCCGGCAGGACATCAAGCAGTACGGCAAGGCCGGCGGCATGCTCGGCGCGGCCGGCTACGCGGGACATCTCACAGTGCTCGCGCTGGTGCTGACGCTCGGCTTCGCACTCGGCGACCTGCTCGACAACACCTGGCTGGGGTTCCTCATCGTGATGCTGATCACCGGCGCCGTTGCTGCGGTCCTCGCGGTCAGCGGAAAGAAGAAGCTCGACCAGGCGACCCCGCCGGTGGAACAGACCCGTGAGAGCGTGCAGGAAACCGCCCAGTACCTGAAGGAGCGTGTGTGATGAGTCAGCGTCCTGAAGACATCCGCCGGGACATCGAGAACACGCGCCAGCAGATGGGCGACACCATCCAGGCCATCGAGGACCGTGTCGTCCCTGGGCGCGTGGTCGAGCGGCAGAAGGCACGCATGGGCCAGCGCTGGGAGTCGATCAAGGAGTCGATCATGGGCAGCTCGGAGCCGACCTACGGCTCGCCCCCATCATGGGAGGCACAGCCGGGGACGTCTCCCGGCCTGGGTGACCGCGCCGCCGACGTCGCGTCCGGTGTGGCGGATCGTGCGTCGGGTGTGGCGACCGCCGTGCAGGAACGGGCTTCCGACGTCGCCGCCGCCGTCCAGGAGCGCGCGTCGGATGTCGCGGAGCGCGTGCAGCAGGCTCCGCAGGCCATCAAGAACCAGACGCGCGGCAACCCCCTGATGGCGGGCGCGGTCGCCTTCGGCGCCGGAGTGGTCGTGGCCTACGCGCTCCCCGCATCGCAGGACGAGCGCAAGCTCGCGAGGTCCGTCGCCCAGTCCCCGCTGGTCGACAAGGTGCGCGACGAGGCCAAGCAGGTGGCCCAGGAGGTCGTCAGCGAGGTCAAGGAGTCCGCGACCCAGCAGATGCAAGACCTTCAAGGCGACGCTCAGCGACAGGTTCAGGAGCTCAAGGAGGACGCCTCCCAGCACGCGCAGGAGGTCAAGGACGCGGCACAGGGCGCGGTCCAGGACGTCAAGGACCAGGCGTCCCCGACCTCGCCCTCCTCCACGCCACCGTCACCGTAGCTCCTGGCGGAGCAGACGGCGTGACGGATGTCACGCCGTCTGGTGCGGGTGGCGGGGCGGGCATGCCCCACGCGTAGATGACGAAGGTCCCGGCGAGCTTGTCGTGGAACCCCTGCTTCCGGGCGTCGATCGCGATCCACGCGAACCCGACGAGGGCGATCGCGGAGACCCAGTATCCGAGCGCGCGGAAGATCGACCGGCGGACCCCCGGGTTGTCGCCGCTGGCGGTGACGACGCGCAGCCCCAGCAGCATCATCCCCGGGGTGCGCCCGACCAGCATCCAGAACACGGCGCAGTAGGACGCGAACACCACCGGCATCGCGAAGACGTAGGCGAGCGCGCCCGCGTCGCCGTCGATGCTGACGAGGCCGACCGCCGCGAGCACCGCGCGGGTGCCGTACAACCCGACGGTGCAGACCGTGAGCGCGGCGGCGGCGTCGATCGCGAACGCGATGCCGCGGGACACAACGCCGGCGTAGCTGCCCGGCCCTGCGTTCATGCCTGGGCGGGCAAGACCGGAGGTGGTGCGAGCGAGACCTCAGCCCCCGCGCCGCCGCGGTCGCGTGCAGTGGGCGCACGGCGGAAGAGCCGGCCAAGCCAGCGGTCGACGCTCTCGTCTCCTTGCGCGGCCCGCGTGCGTGCCGTCCGAGCGAGCTCCTCGACCATCCCGCGGGATTGCCCTTGGACGATCTCGCGGACCTGCTCGGGGTTGGTCGCGATGCGCTCCAGCACCACAGGCAGGACCTCGTCGACGACGTCCCAGATGACTCGGTCGACGATCTGCGTGACCGCGCGAAGCATCAGCGGGTGCTGCGCGACGGCGTCGACGAGCTCCTCGCCGACGCGCTCCGCCTCCTCTGAGGCGGTCGCGACCAGCGCCCGGCCGCGCGCGTCCAGCCGGCGCGCCAGGTCGTCGACCGGCTGGCGCAGCACCGGCGGGAGGAGGCGGGTCGCCAGCGAGCCAAGGGGGCGTCCGACCTCGTTCGCGGCGCGCCAACCGAGCTTCGCGGCCGACATCGCCCGCTCTTCGAGCACGACGAGTGCGCCGAGCGCGAGGTACCCGAGGTCGGCCGCCGCCGACTCCCGTGCGTCGTGCTCGACCTCCGTCACGGTCCCAGCGTCACCCGTCCATCCCGACCGGACATCACCCACGGCAGGTGATGCGCCGCCTCGCCCAGTGAACCACGAGATGAGCAGGGTTCGCGGATGTCCTAGACGACGTCGCGGCCGTGTGCGGTCAGTGCCCAGATCACACAGACCGAGATCGCCACGAACACGATCCCCCAGATCGGGTAGTAGGGCAGCCACGCGAAGCCGGTGATCGCACTGGCCAGCGCCATGATCACCCCCAGGGTTCGGGCGAACACCGACCCCGTGAGCAGATAGCCGCCGGTGATCGCGACCGCGATCCCGACGATCAGGTGGATCCATCCCCACAACGTCGCATCGAACTGCAGCACGTAGTTCGGCGTCGCCACGAAGAACTCGTCGTCGATGATCGCCACCAGCCCGGTCAGCGCGTGGAAGGCCCCGACCAGGCCCATCATCGTCGCCGCGAAGTACGTCCAGCCGACGGCCCAGCCGCTCGGCTCGCGTGTGGACTGAGTCACGTTGGGGACACAACCCGACGTGGGACGCACTGCCATCACCCCGAGAGGGTGAGCGTTCGGACAGGAGGCTCAGCCCTCGCGTCTGCTGGCCGACTTGGCGGCGTTGACGAGGAGCCGCACGACTGCGCCGATCACGATCAGGTCCAGGAGCATCTGCAGAGCCACGACGATGCGGGCGAAGTCGGTCTCGGGGGTGATGTCGCCGAAGCCGACGGTCGAGAACACGGTGATCGTGAGGTAGAGCGCGCCCGTGTGGTTGAGCTCCTCACTGAAGCTGCCGGGCGTGCCCTCCGCAAGAGACAGGTAGAGCGCGGCGAAGACGACGAGGAACAGACCGACGGCGACGCTCAACGCCTGGACCGCTCGCAAGATCGGCAGCTCTGCGTTCTTGATCTGCCGCAGCTGGAACGCCAGGACGACGATGAAGCCAGCGATGCCGACGAACAGCCGCACCAAGGCCCCGCGGCTCGCGCGATCAGTGAAGGGGACGAGGTAGTACAGGCCGAACATCACGATCCACGTGAGGGCCACACTTGCCACGGTCCCCGCGACCGCCCGGGTCCGCTGCCGTCGCGTGAGATCCGCCCAACGGGGCCCGACGTGGGTCTCGGCCATCGTGTCAGCTCACGGAGTGGATCGTGTAGGCGACCGCGAACCCGAGGGTCGTCATGACCCCCGCGAGCGCGCGGGCGTGCTCGAACGCCTCGGGCATCATCGTGTCGGCGAGCATCGTCAGGATCGCCCCGGCTGCGAACGCCAGCACGAAGGCGACAGTGTTCGGAGACGACCCCTGGAACAGCTGGTAGCCGGCCAGTGAGGCGACGCCGGAGACCGCAACGATCCCAGCCCACATCCCGAGGATCCGCCCCCGCGCCCAGCCGCTGGCGACCAGACCACTGGTCGACGCGATCGCCTCGGGCAGGTTGGACACGAACACCGCGGCGAGATAGGCGGCACCCACGGCCCCGCCCTGGTAGATCGTCAGGCCGATCACCATCGACTCGGGGATCCCGTCGAGCACGGTTCCGAGCACGATGGCGAGGGGTGAGCCGCCCTCCTGCCCGCCCGTGGTGTTCTTGCGCTCGCCGCCCCCGGACCGGTCGATCAGCAGGTCGCCAACGAAGAACACGGCGCAGCCGGCGAAGAGGCCGA
This sequence comes from Euzebyaceae bacterium, assembly GCA_963829805.1. Classification (GTDB taxonomy): domain Bacteria; phylum Actinomycetota; class Nitriliruptoria; order Euzebyales; family Egibacteraceae; genus CAWHJR01. The sequence continues at coordinate 1,702,127 of CAWHJR010000002.1, read as the reverse complement.
CGATCGCGGCTCCGCTGCCGCTCGCCATGGCCCCGGCCTCCTCGACGAGGTCGAAGGCGACCGCGCTGATCAGCACCCCCGCGCCGAAGGCCATGATCAGGCCGATCGCGCGCGGGCTGATCCGGAAGCGCAGCGCGATGAGCGCGCCGATCAGCAGCGAAGAGCCCGCGAGCAGGCCCCATCCCAGCGCCGCTCCCACGACCGCGTCGCCGATGGTTCTAAAACTGGATGCCGCGGGTCAGGGCGCCGTCGATCAGCAGGTTGGACCCGGTCGTGAAGCTGGACACCGGGCTGGCGAGGAACACCACGCCGGCGGCCATCTCCTGGGGGGTGCCCATGCGACCCGTCGGGTTGAGCCTCATGGCCATCTCGAACAGCTCCGGGTTGCCGCTCTCGATGCTCTCCCACACCCCCCCGCTGAAGTAGGTGTTGCCGGGTGAGACCGTGTTGGCCCGGATGCCCTTGGCGGCCAGCTGGTAGGCCAGCCCCTGGGTGTAGGCGATGAGCGCGGACTTGGCGGTGCCGTAGGGGCCAGAGGCGAAATCGACCTCCCGACCCGACACGCTGGAGATCGTGACGATCGCGGGGACCTCGCTGGCCTCGAGATGGGGCATGGCGGCCTTGACCAGACGCACCGTCCCCATGACGTCGACGTTCAGCGACTGCTCCCAGTTCTCCTCGGTGTCGGGGATCGCCAGCGCGCTGACGTTGCTGACCACGATGTCGATGCCGCCGAACGTCTCCGCGGTGCCGTCGACCCAGGCGGCGATCGCGTCCGCCTCGCCGACGTCGACCACGCTGCCGACGACACGCGGCCCCACGCCGGCCAGGGCCCCCTCGGTGGCGCTGACGTCGGCCGCGGTGCGCGCGCAGAAGGCGACGTTGGCGCCCTCGGCCAGGAACGCCTCGACGATCGCGCGGCCGATGCCCCGCGTCCCGCCGGTCACCATCGCCGTCCGCCCTGCGAGCTTCAGATCCATGGGTGCGCCTTCCTCTGCGACTTAGAGGCTCTGGGCCCGCTGGCGCAGGTCGTGGTGGAGTCCGTCGAACGCGCTCGCCGCCGGGAGGAGGGACTTGCGCGCCTTGACGACGACGCTGTAGTTGGAGTCGACGACATTGGCGACCGGCACCTCGGTGATCTGCGACAGCAGCTGGTAGGCGTCCATCGGGTGCAGGCCGTAGAGCTGCTCGAACCAGCGCACCATCTCGACCATACCGATGCGCCACGCGTCCTCCATCGGCCGTGACGACCCGACCGCCATCCAGTGGTCGTCGGTCTCCAGCCGCGGCCACGCCGGCGCTTGTCCTTTGAGCAGCTCCACGATCACCGTGGAGTTCATCGCCCCCTCGACCGCGGTGCCGCACGCCTCGCCCTCGCCCTGGCGGTAGTGGCCGTCGCCCAACGAGAACAGCGCCCCCTCGAGGTTCACGCCGAGGAACACCGTGGTGCCGGGCTTGACCTCGGGGGAGTCCATGTTGCCCCCGAACCGCTCGGGCACCAGCGACGAGCGCACCTCGCCGCCGGAGGGAGCGACGCCGATCGTGCCGAGCATCGGCGCCATCGGGAGCTCGACGGTGAGGTCGCCGAAGCGCGCTTCGAACGCGACGGTGCCGCGCGCGGCGTCGACCTGGTAGATCCACGTCGTGTCGGGCAGGGGGTCCTGCAGCATCGCGGTCCGGTCAGTGGAGGTCAGCCCGCCGAAGAACGGGATCGTCGCCGATGCCCCCCAGGACCGCGCCGGTGTCAGGTCGACGATGTGGAGCGCGAGCGTGTCGCCCGGCTCCGCGCCGTCCACGAAGAACGGTCCCGTCTGCGGGTTGACGTAGCGCAGGTCGACCTTCTCGCTGGAACGGTCGTCGACGGATCGCAGCGCGTGGTTGAACGCATCCTCCGACCACAGCTGGAGCACCGACCCGGGCTTCACCGTCCGCACGGGCGCCACGCCCCCGAACGTGTAGGCGTACTCCTCGAGCGTGGGCGTGAACTCGATGCGGTCCATCGATCGAGGATAGGACGCTGTCCTGCCCGAACGACAGGAGGCGTCGTGGAACTGCAAGGCAAGCGCATCATCGTGACCGGTGCGGCCCGCGGCATGGGCGCGGCCACCGTGCGCACCTACGTCAAAGCCGGAGCGACCGTCGTCGCGATGGACCTCAGCGACGACGAAGGGCGGGCAGTCGCGGCCGACGCCGAGCACGCCGGTCCGGGCCGGGCGAGCTACCGCCACGTCGACGTGACGCAGCGCGGCAGCGTCGAGGCTGCGTTCACCGACGCCGTCGCCGAGCTCGGCGGCCTGGACGTCCTCGCTCACCCGGCCGCGGTCCACGGGGCCGCGGCCCCCGAGGACGTCACCGACGACGAGCTCGACCGGCTCCTGACCGTCAACGTCAAGGGCACGATCCTGACCAACCAGGCCGCGTTCCACGCGATGCGCGGCACCGGGTCGGGCTCGATCATCAACTTCGGCTCGATCGCCGGCCTGCGCCCCGAGCCGTTCGCCCCCCACTACTCGGCCTCCAAGGGCGCGGTGCACTCCTGGACGCGCACCGCTGCGGCCGCTTGGGGCCCGTACCGCATCCGCGTGAATGCGATCCTGCCGGCGATCGCCACGCCCATGTACGAGGAGGCCCAGCAGCGCAAGACGCCCGAGCAGCTGGAGGTGCACCGCTGGGTGAACCTGGAGACGATCGCGCTGGGCAAGGAGTTCGGCGACCCCGACCGCGACCTCGGCCCGGTCATGGTGTTCTTCGCCAGCGACGCGTCGCACTTCATCACCGGCCAGCTCATCCCCGTCGACGGCGGCCAAGCGTCGGTGCGCTGAGAGGTCGGCCTCGAGCGCTGCGCGGTTCCGCGCTCCGGGACGGCGCAACGTCCAGCATCCGACGTCGCTCCAACCGTCGGCGATCCGCTGTCAGAAGCTGTCCGCGAGCAGCGCGCTCAGCTCGGCGCGGTTGTCCACGGCGAGCTTCTGGTAGAGGTGGGTGAGATGCGTCGCGACGGTGCGGGCAGACACGAACAGCCTGCCGGCGATCTGTCGATTGGTGAGGCCCTGGGCGACCAGCTGCGCGATCCGGCGTTCGCTCGGGGTCAAGGCGTCAAGCCCGGTGGTCGCCGCCCGCCGGGGCCTTCCACCAGCGATGATCAGCTCCTCGCGCGCGCGGTCGGCAAGTGCGATCGCACCGTGGCGGTACGCGAGGTCGAGCGCCGTGGCGAGGAAGCCTCGGCCAAGTCGGGGCTGGCGGTTGCGTCGCAGCATGGACCCGAGCTCGATGAGGCCGCGAGCGTGGAGCAGCACCCGCGGCGAGGCCTGAAGGAAGTCCACCGCATCGTGCAGACGTCTGACTCCATCCTCGCCACCCTCGATCAGCCCGATGGTGATCAGGGCGCCCCCCACGGAGCTGGCGATCCCGGACTTCCGCGCGAGGCCGAGCTCCTCGTTCGCCAGCTCGTGGGCCCGGTGCTCCTCGCCCAGCTGCAGGAGGGCCAAGGCCGCCTGTGACCGCCAGGGGAACATCGACGGCACGTCCGCGCCGCCACGGCGCGTCAGCGCCAGTCCGCAGTCGAGGAAGTCGTCGACGGCCCCGGTCGCATCTTCCTGGGCGAGGCGGAGCCGTCCTCGGCTGTCGAGGTAGAAGGGGTTGTCCTCGGCGTGCTCGCCGGGCTCGGGGTCCTCGAGCACGCGGCTCGCCTCGTCCCACTGGCCCCGTTCGATCAGGGCGTCGGCCAGGTGCGCGCGGGCGAAGGGCAGACTGCCCACCCCGGGGCAGAGCCCGTGCACGATGCGGGCATCGGCCTCGGCGTCGGCCACCGCCCCACGGCGGAGGCAGAGCTGCGAGCGCAGCCCGTGGCCGATCAGCGACAACGTGAGCGAGCCCTGCCGGCGCCCCGCTTCCAGCGCGTCGTCGAACAGCCGTGCCGCGTGGTCGAACTCCTCGACCCAGATGAGCGCCGTGCCGGCGTAGACGAGCTGGAAGCTGTGGTCACCGATCAACCAGCCCTCGCTCAGCGCGAGCGACGCGAGCTCCGCGACCCTGGCCGCCGGCGCGTTCCGCTCCAGCGCGGAGAGGGCGAGGTTGGCCAGCAGGACGACGCTCGCCGGCCGGGGCGGGAGCGCCCGCGGGGCCAGCCGGTCGAGCCGGGTCAGCGCCTCCTCGCGGGTGTGGGCGTGGAGCCGCGCGACGCCGAGGAGTTCGGCCTCGACGCGGAGGGCGAGCTCGGGGTCGGGGCCCGTGCCGGCGGTGGTCGGCGCGTGGAGGAGGTCGAGGGCCGACCAGATATCCCCTGTGTTGCCCAGGGCACGGACCAGCTGCAGGGTCGCCTCCGCTTCCTCGAGCGGTCCGGCGGCGCAGGTCAGGGCCTCGCGAGCGGTCGAGACCGCGTCACGGTGGCCGCATCGCCCCTGGGCCTGCGCCAGCGCCAGCGTGACCTGCGATCGCAGCTCGGCCGGCGGCGGCTCGGCCAGAGCGCGGGTGAGCACCGCGACCATGGTCTCCGGTGACCCTCGCAGCTGCTCCCGCGCCGCGGCGGCCAGCAGGGTGTCGACGACCCACGGGTCGGCCCGCGGCAGCCCCTCGAGCAGCTGCGCCGCGACGCGTTCGAGCGGCGCCCCCAGGTCGGCCAGCAGGCGGGCGGCCTGGGCGTGGGCGAGCGCGCGCCGGGCCGGTGGCATCTGGGACCGGACCGCCTGACGCAGGATCGGGTGCGCGAACCGCAGCGCCGCACCTGTCGCGAGGATGTCGGCCGCGACCAGGCGGTCGGCGGCCGTGACCGCGTCCGGGTCGTCGAGGGCAGCGAGGCGGGCAGCCTGGTGCAGTGGCGCGTCGCCCAGGACGGCGACGGCGTCGGCCAGCTGCACAGCGGCCGCGCCGGCTGCGGCGATCCGTCGCAGGACGGCTTGACCGATGCTCTCGGGCACGACCAGCTCGCCGTCCATGCCACCGGCGGTCAGGTTGCTCAGCACCTCGCGAACGAGGAAGGGATTCCCGCCGGTGGCGTGCCACAGGCGGTGGCAGAGGGCGGGATCGGGCCCGGAGGGCAGGGTCGACTCGGCGAGCGTGGCCACGGCCTGCTCACCCAGCGGCCCCAGGGTGAGTCGGCGCCCTCCCGGGACCCAGGCGACCCGACCGAGGAGATCCCCCACCGGCCCCTCGACGGGGGTTCGAGCGCTGAACGCCATGACGACCGGCAGCCCGCCGAGTCGCCGAGCCACGAACGCCAGCGCACGCAGCGACGGGAGGTCCGCCCACTGGGCGTCGTCCACGCAGACCAGCAGCGGGCGACGGTCGGCGAGGTCCTGGAGCAGGCGGGACAGGCCGTAGGCGATGGTCAGCCCGTCAGCACCAGGGCTCTTGGAAGTGTGGTCCGCGGTGCCTTCCACGAGGGCGGCAATGGCCGACGCCGGGCCTTCGAGGACGTCGGCACGCACCGACGGGTCCAGTCGCACGAGTGCGGGCGCGAGGAGCTGCCGGAGGACCTCGTAGGCGAAGGCGCTCTCAAGATCGTCGCCGCGCGCCAGGAGGACCTCGAAACCGGCGGGAGCGGCGGCCGCGCCGATCGCCTGCAGCAGCGAGGTCTTGCCGATCCCGGCGGGGCCGTCGACCACCAGGACCTGGCCCCGTCCGGTCGCGGCCTCGCGGAGTGCGCCCTGGGCGACGTCGAGCTCGGCCTCCCGCTCGAGGAGCAAACCTACGACCCCCCTTCCGATGCCAGCTCGGGAGTCGGTCCTCATCGTCGCTACAGACAGCCACCCGAGGAGAGGGCGCCATCATGACAGCGACGCAGACCGCAGCCACACCCGACATCGACGAGGGGAAGCTCAAGGAGTTCATCGGCCGCTTCCTGGTGGATCTCGGCGCGGTGATGCATGCCGCCACCGTCCTGACCGGGGACCGCCTCGGCCTGTACAAGGCCATGGCCGACAGCAGCTGGCAAGGTCCGGAGCAGGTGGCCGAGAAGACCGCCACCGACGTCCGCTACGTCCGCGAGTGGCTCTACGCCCAGGCAGCGAGCGGCTACGCGGAGTACGACGCCGCCTCGGGTCGGTTCCGGCTCAGCCCCGAGCAGGCCATGGCACTGACCCAGGAGCTCGGCCCGTTCTTCGCCCCTGGAGGCCTGCAGGCGGCCGCGTCCACCCTGGCCGACGTCGGGGTGATCAGCGACGCGTTCCGCAGCGGCCGCGGCGTGGCCTGGAGCGAGCACCACCCGGAGCTGACGGAGGGCACGCTCCGCTTCTTCCGCACCAACTACATCGCCAACCTGACCCGGTCCTGGCTTCCGGCGCTCGACGGCGTGGACGACCGGCTCCGTGCCGGCACCATGGTCGCGGACATCGCCTGCGGCGGCGGGGGCTCGACGATCGTCATGGCCCAGGCGTTCCCCGCGTCGAGCTTCGTCGGCTTCGACAGCGACGAGCGCTCGATCGCGTTGGCGCGCACCTCGGCCGTCGCCGCCGGCGTCGAAGGCCGCTGCAGGTTCGAGGTGGCCGCGGCCAAGGACTACCCGGGGAGCGACTACGGGCTCGTGACGGTGTTCGACGCCCTGCACGACATGGGCGACCCCGTGGGCGCCGCGGCCCACGTCCTGGAGACGTTGGCCCCTGATGGGACGTGGATGATCGTCGAACCGTTCGCCCACGACCGGCCGGAACACAACTTCAACCCTGTCGGTCGGATCTTCTACTCGGCTTCGACGACCATCTGCCTGCCCCTGTCGCGCTCACAGGAGGTCGACGCTGGCTTGGGGGCCCAGGCCGGCGAGGAACGGATCCGCGAGGTCGTCACCGCAGGCGGCTTCTCCCGCTTCCGGTGCGCGGCCACCACACCCTTCAACCTGGTCTTCGAGGCCCGCCGGTGACCGGTTCAACACCGCGGATGCCGCTTCCATTGCGGCGCCCGCGTGTAGCCGGGCCCACGCCGGGTGGGCAGGAGGGGGCAAGAGACTTGAACTGAACCGCACCGGGTTCGGTGGACACTCAATGTTGCGGTTCAGGTCGGGGCGCGGCTGGCGCGCGGGCACCCGTCAGTCGCGTCCGCGACTCAGGTTGAACCCTTCGAGGCCGGTGACGCGTATTCCCCGACCACAGAACAAGGGGCAGACCACGACGGACCGACCGCGTCAGCATGCCTGTCGGCTCGGCGGGCTTGGCGCACCTCGCCGCCCGCTTGGGTGACCGTCGTCGGGGGCGCGCGCATGAGGCACTTCCGCAAAGACCTGAACGATGGGACGAGCGCCGCGCTCCTGGTCGCCGCCGTCACGGCGATCGGGACCGGGATTGTCGTACACGTCTGGGACCTCGAGGACTTCGGCTGGCACGCGTACTCCGGCTACGTGATGGCGGGCCTCGCGCTGCTCCACGTGTGGCTGAACTGGCGGGCCGTGGTGCGCTACACGAGGTCGCGGTTGCGCCACCGGCGCAGCCGCGTGCCGGCGCGTGCCGACGCGGGCATCGCCGCTGTACGGAACACCCGCCTCTTCGGCGGCGTTGGCATCGGCGATGAGCACCGTCACAGTCACCGCTGACAACTTTCGCGAGACGATCACCGGCAACGACATCGTCCTCGTGGATTGGTGGGCCTCCTGGTGTCCGCCCTGCCGCGCGTTCGCGCCGGTGTTCGAAGCCGCGTCCGATCAGCACAGCGACCTCGTCTTCGCCAAGATCGACACCGAAGCCGACCAGGAGCTGTCCGCGGCGCTCGGGATCCGCTCGATCCCGACGCTGATGATCTTCCGCGAGCAGGTCCTCGTGTTCTCTCAGGCCGGCGCACTGCCGCCAGCGGTGCTGGAGGACCTCATCACGCAGGTGCGCGCGCTGGACATGGACGAGGTGCGCAAGTCCATCGCCGCATAGCGCTCGCGGTTCAGGAGCGGCGGGGTCGCTGGCGACCCTCGGGCAGGAGGTCGTGCTGGTAGGCGACGACCACGGCTTGGACGCGGTCGCGGAGGTTGAGCTTGGCGAGGAGGTGCGTGATGTGGGTCTTCACCGTCGTCTCGCTGATGTGCAGCGCCTCGCCGATCTCGCGGTTGGAGAGGCCCTCGGCGACCAGGTGGAAGACCTCCTGCTCGCGCTCGGTGAGCGCGTCGTAGCCCGCAGGGCGAGTGGGCCGGCGCAGCTTCGTGAAATGGGTGATGACGCGCTTGGTCACGGTCGGGGAGAGCAGGGCCTCGCCGGCGGCGACCGTGCGGATCGCGGCCAGCAGCCGCTCTGGCGGGTCGTCCTTGAGCACGAACCCGCTGGCGCCGGCGGCGAGGGCCTCGTAGACATACTCGTCGAGATCGAAGGTCGTGAGGATCAGGACCCGGGCGGTCCCGTCCGCGGCCAGGATGCGGCGGGTGGCCTCCAGGCCGTCGAGCTCCGGCATCCGGATGTCCATGAGGATCACGGTCGGGTTGAACCGCTGGGTCTGGTAGAGCGCCTCGTTGCCGTTGGCGGCCTCGGCGACGACCTCGATGTCCGGCTCGCCGGAGAGCAGCATCCGGAAGCCGGCGCGGACCATCGACTGGTCATCGACCACGAGCACGCGGATCGTCACGGCCGTCCCGCCTCGAGCGGGAGGCGCGCCGTCAGCACGAAGCCGCCTGCAGGGTCGGGCGACGCCGTCATCTCGCCGCCGAAGATCTTCACCCGCTCCTGGACGCCCACGAGCCCATGGCCCAGCCCGCCGGTCGGGGCCACCCCACGCCCGTCGTCGCGGACCTCGAGGTGCAGCGCGCCTGCCGACGTCCGCACCGTGACCTCGGCATGGCTGGCGCGGGCGTGCTTCAGCGCGTTCGTCAGCCCCTCCTGGACGATCCGGTAGGCGGAGAGGTCGACCGCCCGCGGCACCGGTACCTCCTCGCCTGAACGGTGCACCCGCACCGGCAGCCCGGCGCGGCCGACCTCCTGCGCCAATGCGTCGAGCTCGTCCAGCCCCGGCTGCGGCGCGAGCTCCGGCCCCTGGTCGTCGCTTCGCATCGCCCCGAGCAGCCGTCGCATCTCGGTCAACGCGGACCGCCCGACCCCCTCGACGCTACGCAGGGCCTCCACCTCCTCGGCCGCGACCGCGGCGAGCCGGTGCCGCACGGCCCCCACCTGCAGCACCATCACGCTCACCGAGTGCGCCACGATGTCGTGGAGCTCGCGCGCGATGCGGGCGCGCTCCTCGGCGACGGCCACGCGAGCGGCCGACTCGCGCTCGCGCTCTGCGTGCGCGGCCCGCTCCTCGGCGGCCTCGGCCTGCGCCGCCCACTGGTGGAGCGCGAACCCCGCGAACCACGCGATGAGGAACTGGGCGGGGGTGAACACGAAGTCCCCGGGGTCGTGGAGCGGGTCGTTGGCGACGACCACCGCCGCGCCCAAGAGCGCCACCGCCATGCCGATCCGCCCCGCGCGGACGTCGCTCAGGCCGCCGAGGAGGAGCGCCGCCGCGAGGCCCGCGAACAGCGCGGACGGCACCGAGGGGATCAGCCGCCCGTCCACGGACGACAAGACGGCAGCGATGGCCCAGACCGCGAGCGGCGCGGCAAAGGGGAACCTGCGCCGCGCGAAGAGCGGCAGGACGAGCAGCACGATCGCGGGCGCGGCGAACCACGTGGGCGTCGCCGGGGTTCGCGCCGGGTCCAGGCGCAGCACGACCGCGACCAACCCCGCGACCGCCGCGAGCACCAACAGCGCATCGAGCGCGTGCCTGCGGACGACCGCCACGACCCGCTCCATGCGTTGACCGTAGCGGCCACCGCCGGCTCGGGTCCTCCTACCTGAGGAGGAGATCGGTCGTCCCCGAGGACGAGGGACGAACCCTGCCCGCCGACGACGCGGAGGACCCCGCTGCTCCCCACAGTCACTTCACCGAAGCCACCGCCGCAAGGAGCAGCCGTGACCGCCTCCTCCACCTCCCGCCCCTCCCGAACCGTCGCGCTGGTGCTCGTCGGGCTCGCGGTCGCCGGGCTCGCGTACCTGCGCTACGGGCGCAGCGAGACGGTCGTCTCCGTGCCCCCGAGCGCGCAGGCCGGAGACCTGATCCTCGAACCCTGCACCTACGAAGCCGAGGGCGGCACCCTCGCCGCCGACTGCGGCGCCATCGTCCTCCCCGAGAACCGTGAGGACCCCGGCTCGCGCCTCATCGCCATTCCGATCACCCGCATCCACGCGACGGGCGAGCCGACGGCACGCCCCTTGTTCCGCCTCGAGGGCGGGCCTGGCAAGACCAACATGGACTTCGCCACCGCCAGCCGGTTCGCCGCGACCCGCGAGGTGGTTCTGGTCGGGTACCGCGGCGTCGACGGCACGGTGCGCCTGGACTGCCCAGAGGTCGTCGCCGCGCTGGAGCGCAACGGCTCCTTCTTCAGCCAGCGCTCCCTCGAGGCCCGCACGCAGGCCACGAGCGACTGCGCGGAACGCCTCCAGTCCGAGGGCATCGACCTCCGCGGCTACTCACTGCCGCAGCGCGTTGACGACTTCGAGGCTGCGCGGCGCGCGCTGGGCTACGGGCAGGTCGACGTCGTCAGCGAGAGCGCCGGCACCCGCCTCGCGATGATCTGGTCCTGGCGCCATCCCGAGAGCATCCACCGCTCGGTGATGATCGGCGCCAACCCCCCGGGCCACTACCTGTGGGACCCCGCGGCAACCGACCGACTGATCGCCCGCTACAGCCGGCTCTGCGCGGCTGACGACGCCTGCAGCGCCCGGACGAACGACCTCGCCGGGCTGATCGAGCGCACCGCAGCGGACATCCCCGACCGCTGGTTCGGCCTGCCGATCGACGAGGACAACGTGCGCATGGCGTCCTTCTACGGGCTCATGGAGTCGACGACAGCGGCCGCGCCGCTCGCCGGCCCGATGACGATCGAGTCCTGGCTCCAGGCCGCGAACGGCGATGCCAGCGGCTTCTGGTTCCAGTCCTTCGCCGGTGACCTGCTCTTCCCGAACCCGTGGGTCTGGGGCGACATCAACGCGGCGGCGCGCGCGGACGTCCACGACGTCGAGCTCCACTTCGCCACCAGCGGCTCCCACCGCGACGGGTCGGTCCTGGGCGACGCCGGCAACCACTTCGTCTGGGGCTCGGGCCGGATGATCGACGCCTGGCCCGCCGATGGCACCGAAGACGAGTACCAGACGGTCCAGACCTCCGAGGTCGAGACGCTCGTCGTCGGCGGAACCTTGGACCTCACCACGCCGCCGCAGGTCGCCACCGAGGAGCTCCTCCCGCACCTGCCCAACGGGCACCAGGTCGTCCTTCGCGAGCTCGGCCACTCGACGGACTTCTGGGGCTATCAGCCCGAGGCCAGCACCCATCTCCTGACGACGTTCTACGACCGCGGCGAGGTCGACGACTCGCGCTACGACGAGGCGGTCGTGGACTTCACACCACAGGTGACCCAGACGGCGATCGCCAAGGGGCTGCTCGCGACGATGGCCGGCCTGGCGCTCCTCACCCTGGTGTCGCTGGCCTGGATGGCCGGCCGCGTGCGCCGTCGCGGTGGGTTCGGACCGGTGGGCGGCGCGCTGCTGCGGACCGTGTACCCGGTGGTCCTCGGGCTCGGCGGTTGGTTCCTCGGCGTCCTGGTCGTCCAGGTCGCGCTGCCCGACGTGCCGCTAACGGACGTGCGACTGGGCGTCCTCGGCGTCGTCACGCCGATCGGGCTCGGCATCTACCTGGCGTCGGTCCGCAGCGCGTGGTCGAGCGGGACGAAGTTCGGGATGCTTGCCGGCGCGGTTGCCGGCGCGCTGGTCGGCGGCTGGCTGGGGTTCTCGGCCAGCGGCGGCCTGGCCGCCCTGCTCACCACGATCGTCGGCGCCACCGCGGGATCCAACCTCGGCGTGATCTGCGTCGATCGTGCCCGCTGGGCCCGTCCGCCGCACTCGGCTGCTACGCCTCCGGTCGCCGCCCTAAGCGATGCGGAGGCCACGCGCGCACCCGCCGCCGTCTGACCCGCTGTCAAGGCGCCCGTTGCTGACCGCGAGCTCGGCTCGCGAGGCCGTTTCGGTTCGAGCGCGGTCAGATGGCGCGCACGATCCAGATGACGAGGACGATGGCGACCAGGACGCCGACGATGGTCCAGATGGCTGGCGAGCGCATGGTTGTCTCCTGTTGGCAGGGCGAACGCACACGAGGGCCACAGCCCCGCGTCGCGGTTGTCGAAGCGGATCTACCCGGCTGCTTGGTAGGGCGAAACGGGCTCGGGAGGTTGACTAGTCCGCGTGACGTCGGAGCCGCACGCGAAATCGCCATGCACTAGTCCTGATGCATGCATGGATGTACCCGTGGTGGCACAGGTTGGAGGCGTCCCAACCAACCTCCACAGACGGGGGCAGTGATGCAGGACACGGGTTACGACTTCAACGCGTACGTCGGGCGCACCGTCATCGGTTCCGACGGCGACAAGATCGGCTCGGTCGACGACGTGTACCTCGACGAGTCCACCGGCCAGCCGGGCTGGGTCTCGGTGACCACGGGCTGGTTCGGCCTCCGACGCAGCTACGTGCCGCTGAGCGAGGCGGAGTGGCAGGGCGAGGACCTCGTGGTGCCTTACACCAAGCAGCAGCTGAAGGACGCGCCGAACTACGAGCCGGAAGGCGCGCTCTCGGCCGACGACGAGCGCTCCCTCTACGGCCACTACCAGCTGGACTACGACTCGGACGACCGCACCCGGGCGGATGCCGGCACGACCGCCACTCACGACGACGCCATGACGGTGTCCGAGGAAGAGCTGCGCGTCGCCACCCACCAGCGCGAGGCCGGCCGCGCGCGGCTGCGCAAGTACGTCGACGTCGAGCGTGCCGAGACCAACGTCGCGGTCGCCCACGACGAGGTCCACATCGAGCGCGAGCCAATCCACGCCGGCAATGTCGACGAGGCCTACAGCGGCGCGGAGATCAGCGAGAGCGAGCACGAGGTCGTGCTCACCGAGGAGGTCGTCGAGGCCGACGTCGAGACCGTCCCGAAGGAGCGCGTGCGCCTGGAGACCGAGCGCGTCGTCGAAGAGCAGACCGTCGGCGCCGACCTCCGCAAGGAGCGCGTAGAGCTCGAGAGGGACGGCGCGACGCGGCCCAGCCCCGACAGGCCGTGAACGCCGGCACCTCCTCAGCCAGCCACGCCCCGACGACGGGTTCGCCGTCAACGTGATCCACCTGGCCCACGCTGAGGCGCGGGCCAGGGTCGGCGGCTTCGACGCCCCCGCGATTCTCGCGGGGGCCGTCGCGGCCATCGGAACTGCGGTCGTGCTCGCGGCCGCCGTCGGGGGCCGCCGGCGCGCAGGTCGCTGCGCCCGCCATCACGGAGGCGGCGCGGTGACGACACCGGCCAGGTCCCGCCCGCCCCGCCGGTCGACGGCGTCGGGCAAGCGCTCGAGCTGACCCGTGCCGAGGAGGAGCTCCGCACGACCACCTCGACGCACGAGGCCGGCCGAATGCGCCTCACCAAGGAGGTCGACATCGTGCCCACCGTGCAGGACGTCGAGGTCGGAGTCGAGCAGGCTGACACCGAGCGCATCCCCGCCGAGGAGGGCGACACCGGCGAGGTGCTCACCCTCCCCGACGGCTCCGTCTCAGTCCCCGTGTTCGAGGAGGAGCTCGTCATCACGAAGCGCCTCGTGGTGCGCGAGCGCATCATCGTCCGCAAGCACACCGTCTCGACCACCCAGCGCGTCCAGGCCGACCTCCGCCGCAAGCGCGTGGAGATCGACGTCGACCCGTCCATCGCGACCCGCGTCACCGACACCCGGTAGCCCAGCCGGCCTCGAGCGCACCCGCACCTCCCCGAGGCGCCCACGTCGAGATCCGATACGCCCACAAGCCTCGCCTGGGCTTCTGTAAAATCGGGACTGGGATCCTTCGACCGCGGCGTGCTCCTCGGTGGCGGCGAAGATCTCGCTGAGGCCGTCCGCGCTCAGGACTTCGGCCCATCGATCGCATTGACCGTGCCGGACCTCGGTCGCGTGGCCAACGCCGCACTCGAGCCGTGGACTTGGCGCTGGCGTGGGGCCCAACGGTCACGCGACTGTTCCTCGTCACGACGGGGTCCGCAGAACGACCCGTCCGATCGCATGATCCTGCTCCCCGTCGAGCCCCCTGCCGATGACACTAACAAACCACTGTTGCCACCGTAGGTCGGATGGCCTAGGTCGTCCGATCGTCGCCGAGCATCCGTAAGACCCCGGGTGCGGGTGCGATCAAGCAGCCAGCTCCCTGACTAGCACCCGCAGGCGCTGGAACTCTTGATCCAACGGGGCGAGGCTGGCCTCTTCTGCTGTCTGCTCCTATTCTTCAAGCGTGATCGGCCGCCCGCCGCGGTATTGCCGGACTAGGTACTCCTCACCGTCTGTTCGCTTCTTACCACCTTGAGTTCCTGCCACGTTGGCGCGCTGCGCGCGAAAGCCTTGGCGGGCAGGTAGCAGAGGATGTCTGGCTCGTGCATGCCGTACCACCAGATGCGTGAGAGGGGGCGCCCAATGGCAAGCGTCGCTAGTCCGAGGTTTGGCGAGGTGCACGCGCTCCGCATGCCCGCCGCTGCGCCGCTTGAGTTGCTCCAGGGTTGTCCGGGCGTCATCCATCCGCACGTCATGTTCGCCCTCTAGGGCGGAGGTCCCAGAGCCCACGGATCTCCACGCTCGCCAGGTTGTCAATGACCACCAGACTGAGTGCATTGGTCATGGCATCAAACATCTCCGCGGCGGGTGCGGCGGCATGCTTCCCTCCGCCGAGGACGATGATGCGCGCTCCCGCGTCCCTGATGGCATCGCCGATCAGAGACATAAGGACAGCCCGATCCTGGAGTCCCTCCACGAAGATGAACAGCCTGGTGAGGTCCCAGAGGTTCGACTTCACGAGGCCGAAGACATCTAGGGCGAGGTCGGTGTCAAGACCACCCGAAACGTCGATGCCAACCTCGGACAGGGCGATTCCGCCTCCCTTGGGCCTGCGGACGTGCAACATGCGAATGCGCGATTGCGACAGCATGAATGGGCTGTGGGTGGCGGCGGTGATACTCGACAGCTGGCCCCAGTTCGGCGGCAACATCCGCAAGCGCGTCGGGAAGCCTCGCTGCGACCGATCGCTCGAGCCCCGCCCTGTACTGCACCCTGGTGGGACCGGGCGGGGCGTAGGCCGCAGACGCGCTTCTCCTTGTGCTGGATGCAGGCCGGCGGATAGGTGAAGCGCTGCTCGGGGTGCGACCAGCGAGCAGATCCCCGATGGCCCAGCCGTTCAGTTCGGTGTCGGAGTCGAGCCGGGTCGCCACCGGGCGGTCTGCACTGCGGAGCACACCTAGCGTGGGCCTGCGCTACGACTCATCGCGTCGCTCCTGGCGCGGAGGCCGCGCAGATCCTGCTCCCACACCCACAGCCAGACCGACCCGTCGATAAAACCGCAGGGCGGTGCTCCTCAGGCGCCGCCCCAGTGTGGGCGCCGCCGAACGTTGATCCTCCTTAGCCGGGGCGAACACCGCGTCGTTGAGCTCGCGCCAGGGTCAGGCTCCGGCTGCTGAGACGGTGGCGGCGAGTACCGAACGTCCAGTCTTTCGTTTGGCGAGCCGCCCCCTAGCCCGCCGGGTGTTCATGACGAGCTTGAATCATCTTGCCATGCTCCGCCACGCAACTCCCGCCCAGACGACGAAGACCCGGCGATTCGCTACAGATTGGGGTAACCCACCGAGAAACTGAGGACCGGCATCGCATCCACGCCGGGGCCGAGCCCGCCGGGGTCGTCAGCAGATCCGAGTTCTGCGTTTGACCCGAAGTCGTACGAGATCGTGCCCTCCGGGCCTGTGCTATACGTGTACGAGAAGTAGTTCTGATTCTCAGCGCTGAAGCTGTCCTGCTCTGTTGGTTCTCCCAGGGCCTGTCGGACTTGGCCCATCGTGATATTTCCAAGGGTGAGGCTTGCTGGCAGGGAAACGCGTATGCCTGACGCGATGCCTTCGCGACTGACGGCGACCGTCATGTCGCTGATCTCGTCTACTCCCCCGGACGCCACAGTCAATATGATTCCGTCCTCCAACAGGAACCACTGGCGATGTAACTGCCCAGGATCACCGTATCGTGAGCCTTCCAAACCAAGGGCCTGCAGCATAGGCCCTATGGATTGCGAAAGGCAGTATCCGAAGATGCCTTCACAAGTCGGTGAGGCAGCCGGTAGATCGCTGGTTGTGGAAACGTGCGCTAACCATCCCGGCGCCGCCGGCTGATGTCCCTCGGTAGAGGCCTCGGTACTGAAATCGGCCGAAGGCGTCTCGCTCTCGGTGTCTTCGGTGGTGCCCGCGGGAGTGGGTTCGTCGTGCCCGGTTGCGGTCTCTGCAGGGGTGGTGGATTCAGGCGTGGGTTCGGGTTCTGGAGTCTGCCTGGCGATTGTCGGGCCGGCTTGGTCCTCAGTGTTCGGTGCATTGTTGTCGCGCGTAAGTGCAAGGGCACCGATGAGCACGGTGACAGCGACCATCGCCAGCACCGCAACCGTCGCAATGACGCGGCCCTGCCGCGATCGACGTGGGGGGATGTGCGTTGGCACTGGCACGGTAGCTGCAGCCGCCTCGGCGCTGTGAACCCGC
Organism: Euzebyaceae bacterium; assembly: GCA_963829805.1. Taxonomy (GTDB): domain Bacteria; phylum Actinomycetota; class Nitriliruptoria; order Euzebyales; family Egibacteraceae; genus CAWHJR01. The sequence goes on along the minus strand of CAWHJR010000002.1, from coordinate 1,685,612 downwards.
ACAGACTCAAGCTGGCCTGCCAGTGCTGCGGCCGTCGGTACACGCGTCGCGGCGGACTTGGCCATTCCTCCTGCCACTACGGCCGCGAACTGCGGAGGCACCCCTCGCGACCTCAACAGCTCGACGGGGACCGGGTCGGTAGCGATGCGAACCAGTAGCTGGAGCATCCCGCCAGGGCCCTGGTCGAACGCGGCCGTGCCAGCTAGGGCGTGGAACAGCGTCGCCGCCAAGGAGTAAACATCCGAGGCAGGGGTCGGGTCTTCCCGTCCGAGCACTTCGGGTGCTGCATAGAGTAATGTCGCCGTCACCACACCAGTTGCGGTGATCTTCGAGGCACCGACGCGCGCGATGCCGAAGTCTGTAAGGAGTGGCTCACCGCGGTCGGAGAACAGGATGTTGTCAGGCTTGATGTCACGGTGAACCAAGCCTCTCTCGTGTACGGCTTGCAGCGCATCGGCGATCTTGAGACCGATGGTGCGCACCTCGGGCCATGGAAGGGCTCCGGAGGAGTCGATGCGCTGTTGAAGGCTGCCGCGCCCCATCCACGGCATGAGCAGGTAGGGGTGCGAACCCACGATGCCCGAGGAGTACACGGTCACAATATTCGATGGTCCGACACGCGGCCCATGGCGAAAGCCTCGCGCGCGAAACGGTCCCTGGCGGCGACATCGGTCAGATCGGCGTGGAGCAGCTTAACTGCGACCATCCGATCGAACTCCACTTGACGGCCGCGGAAGACGGTGCCGAAGCCCCCGGCTCCGACTTCGACAAGATCCTCCACACCCGGAATCACGGGAGGCTGCACTAACCACCCCTTGCAACAAACGATGTCATCATTTCGTGCAGCTCCAGGAACCTACCCCGGCACCCCAAGGTTGCTGCGGGCATCGATTGCCAGGACGCGGTCGCCGTCCGCCTCAAGTCCGTCACCTAGGACTCGCAGCCGACGCCGTCGTTGTCACCGTCTAAGCCGTGCGGGTCGGAACCCACGACCGTGAAGTCCTCTTGCCAGAAGTCGTCGCAGTTACGGTCCGGCGGCGGCGGTGGGATGCAGAAGTCCGGGTATGACGAGTGGCAGTTGGACTGGGGCGGCGGAGGGGGTGGCGGCGGAGGGGGTGGTGGTGGCGGAGGGGCGGGTTCCGCCTGCGCCGAGTAGGACAGGTCGTCAACGCGGACGCCGCTGTTGGTGAAGAGGACAAGGGAGTCGCCGGCGTTGTTCAAGACCGCAGCGCCCCTCCCGTTGTAGTAGGCGCCCGCGTTGTTCGCCCCGCCACCCGTGTACACGCGAAAGCGCGCGCCCGGGCCGACCAGCGTTCCTGGCCCCACCCCCAGGCGGTGGCCCGCGATGTCGTCGATGTACCAGCCGCTGATGTCGGCGTTGGAGGGTGAGTCGTTTCGCAAGACGACGTGCTCGCCGGTGTGGGCCTGCACGTCGTCACCGACCGGGTTGGCAACGACGCTTTCGAGTTGGACGTTCGGCGGCGGCGGGCACGGTCCCCCGTCGGCCGCGTCCAACGCGTGGTGCACGCCGGCACCGAGGACCTCGACGCCTCCAATGAGAATCGCGTCGCTGCCCGGGCCGCTGCCACACGGCCGGCCCATTCGCGCGAGCGTGGGCGCGGGGACCGTTTCGGTGTCGGCGTACAGGACCGGAGCGCCCTCGTCGGCTGCCAGACCAGCCGCGGCCAGCCCGAAGGCCCATCCGTCATCGCGGTAGCCGTTGACGATCGTGAACTCCGCACCCGCGCCTCCTGGCCACAGATCGCTGGTGCGAACAGCCGTCGCGGACCGGTCGGCGCCGTCGAGGCGCTGCGGGTTGGGCACCGCGGCCGACACTGCGTCAGAAAGTGCTGCGGCGCCGCCGAACAGCCACGTCGTTGTGGTCCCCAGCTCGACAATGAGCTGTGCCACGGCGGGATGAAGCGCCTGCGACGGCGTGACCACCAACGGCGTGCGATACGACGTGGCCCACGCTCCGCCGGTCACAGCGTCCGCCCAGCCAGCCGTGCCGGGGCCGTCAGCGCGGGTCAACGCGAGCTCGGCTGCCCTCTCCGGATGGAGTCGAGCTACCTCACGAGCGACCGCGACGGCAGTCTCGACCCGGCTCGCGCCTTCCAGCCGCACAACCTCCAGACCCGAGTCGGCGAGCTGGCCGGCCACCCCCTCTGAGATGGCCGCCGGGCCACCGAGCAGATAGACGAGCCCACCGTCCGGGAGCACACGAAGCAGTTCGTTGTAGGTCTCGCTGTACAGCCCGACGGTTTCGGTGAAGAGCAGCGGACCCACGTCCGTCAGCGGCGCGCCTGCCAGCGAGTCGGCGAACGCGTCGATCCGCGAGAGCACGGCATGGCCGGCTTCGTCGTCGGCGAACCGCGCCAAGCTCACGTTCACAGCCGTCTGGACAGCTGTCGCAGCACCCACGCGCTCCGTGGTCGCCGCATTGCCGTCCAGCACCCTGCTGCCCGCCTGGGCAACCGCGTAGTCGTTGTCGGCAGCAGCGGCTGCGCTGGTGGTGACCGCGATGGACAAGGCAGTGCACAGCAAAGCAAGGCTGCGCTTCATGAAAGGTGGTTCTCCCGTCGGCGGCGAAGGTGCTCACTGCGGCTGCGGGAGCACTACGTTCAGTCAGCCAGGTTACCGACGGGTCGGCTCAAGAACCGCTGGTGGTCAAGTCTTGGGCGGCGGCAGGTACCGGCTTTACGTAGACCATCTCGGGAGAGCAGGCGTACGTGCGCGCGGTGGTAGGGAGCCGATAAGTGCGCCAGCGATCTTGTCCCAGCCGGGACGCCAACTGTTGGCGCGCGTGCTGCGACTTTCATGGTGTGCGGGAGGTGGCTTGACGGGGTCACAGGCGTGCCTGCGACTGCATTGCAGCGCGGATCCTCCAGATGCGCCCGTTGGCCTTGGAGAGCACGTAGAGCTCGCCGTCGGTGTCTCGTCCCAGCCGGAAGTCGACCCGGTCGTTACCAGCGAGGTCGCGCATGGTCACGGGGTTGCCCGCTCGGTCGGCGACGCGCAGTTCGGAGATCGGCGCCTCGGTCGCGCCGCGCCGCATCTGGCTGGCGACCGTGGAGAAGATGCGGCCGTTGACCACGTCGCCGAACACGTACAGGCCGTCCAGGGCTGGCAGGGCGTCGCCGCGGTAGACGAACCCGCCGACGACCGCGAAGCCGGTGTCGTGGTCGTAGCTGGCGACCGGGTAGGTGTAGCCGTAGCGCTCGTCGTCCTCGGGCAGCGGGTACAGGTTCGTGGGGTCGGCCCGCTCGAAGCGGAAGCGCCCCTCGCGCTCGTTCCACCCCAGGTTGTCGCCGGAGCGCACGTCGTAGATCGCGTCGATGTTGGCCTCGCCGATCACGCCCATGAGCAAGCGGCCCCCGTCCTCGGCGTCCCAGCTGAACCGGTGCGGGTTGCGCATGCCTAGCGCGAAGACCTCGCCCAGGGCACCGGCGTCGCCCACGAACGGGTTGTCCGCGGGGATCCCATAGCGCCCGTCGGGGCCGTCGGAGCCCTCGGGGTCGATGCGCAGCAGCTTGCCCTGCGGTCTGCCCAGGTCCTGCGGGGCGTCGGTCCAGTCCGGGCCGCTCTCGCCGTCACCAACGGCCACATAGAGCAGGCCGTAGTCGGCGTCGCCGGGCTGCGCGGTCGGGTTGAAGTCGACCTGTTGGATGCCGTGCAGGAAGGTCGCGAAACCTATGCGCAGGACCTCCCGGCGCGTCCCGGAGAACGTCGCCGCGGCGGGATCGTCCGGCGGTCCACTCGGTGACGACGCCGTGGTACGCCGCCTCCTCGGGCGCGGGGAGGTCGGGCGCCTGGGTGACGAGCGCCGCGCCTGACTCGGTGTGGACCGTGTAGAACCGTCCGTTGGCGGCGAACTCGGGGTGGAACGTCACGAACCCAAAGCCGGTCCCCAAGCCCGGTGACGACACGAAGTCCTGAAGGCGGCGGCCACGTCGAGGTAGGCGCGCGGCGCGCCGTCGCTCCAGCGTGTACAGGGTGCCGTTGAGGTCGGGAACGAACAAGCGCCCGGACCCGTCGGGCACCTCGCCGAGGTAGTTGATCCTCGCCCTCGGGGCGGCGCCACTGGACGCCGGCATGGTGACGAGCTCCTCCAGCGTCAGGACCACTCCGGCGTCCAGCGGAGCCTCCGGGATCGGGTCGGCGATCGGGGCATCCGTCGGATCGTCGGATCTGTCGTCGAACGTCGCGCAGGCCTGGCTGCAGGTCGGTTGCTCCTGGGCCACCCCCTCGGGCGGAGGTGTCGCTGGGTTGCCGGTGCAGGCGAGCGCGGACACGAGGAACAGCAGCGCAGCGAGCCGACCGGGAGGCCTCCGCCGTTCGGCTACTACGAAATCATCGTGGCTCACGGCAGGCAGGTGCTCGCGCCGCGCGCCACCGGCATCGACTTCGAAGAGCTCGTGGCCATTTGCGGGAGGTCGCGCGATGGCCGTGGAGTCGCGCGCCAAGAACCCCACGGATATAAGGAAGCTCACGGGCACTACAGCGATCCAGCGCGATCAGATGCTGTTGGCGGACAGGACTTGTGATCGCGGCCGGTCATTGATGCTGATCGTGTGGACAGCGCGGCGTGAGTAGGCCCCCGCCGTGGGCGGGGGCTGCTCGAGAAGATGGGGTTAGGGGTCGCAAGGCCGGCGATGCCGGTGATCTCGTCTGGGGTGTCGCGGTCTTCGGGTGATCGCCCACACTGGGCGTCGAATCCGTCCCTGCGCTGCGGAGCGTCGTAGATCGCGCCCGTCCCGAAGTGTCAGGCACCTATCGGACCCACGCTGTCCAGCATGTACCGGACTCGCACATCTTCTTGACCCATCAAGCGTGTCACCAGCGTGTCACGGCTTTCGTCCTGGACTGTCTTGGACTCCCCCGTGTCTGCATCCTCCACACGAAGTCGCAGGTCAGATGCCATTCTTGGGTGGAGCCGGGACAGGGATTCGAACCCTGGACCTGCTCATTACGAGTGAGCCGCTCTGCCGACTGAGCTATCCCGGCGGTTCGGCGGCTACCCGCCTGAGACCGGCGGCGAGTGTAGCGGGCTGGTGCCGAGGGTCTGCTCGGTGAGTTCCCACAGGCGTGCGGCCGTGCCGACGTCGGTGGCGGAGGGGTAGACCGCCGCGAGCTCTGGGCGGCCTCGGAGCTGGGCGAGGCCGCCGGGGGCGACGAAGGCGCCGCTGGGGGTGGTGGGGTCCAGGGCGTGGAGGGTGGTCTGCGCGCCGGAGGCGGCCGACGGCAGCAGCGCCGAAGACACGAGGGTGCTGGCGCGGGCGAGGCGGCGGTGGCCGGCCCGCTGCAACTGCCGCGCCATCAGGTTGGTCGCCGCGGCACCGGGGTGGGCGGCCGCCACGGTGACCGGGGAGCCGGCCTGGAGGCAGCGGCGGTGCAGCTCCAGCGCGAACAGCAGGTTGGCCTGCTTGGTGTTGCGGTAGACCTGCTTGCCGTCGTAGTCCACCGGGTTGAGCAGGTCCTGGACGGTCGTCCGCGATGACAGCTGACCGCGAGCCGCTTCGCCGCTGGTCACGACGACCACCCGAGCGGCACCAGCGTGCAGGAGCGGCCACAGGCCGGCGACCAGCGCAGCGTGACCCAGGTGGTTGGTCGCCATCTGACGCTCGAAGCCCTGCGCGCTCAGGAGCAGCGGTCCACCCATGACGCCGGCGTTGCAGACCAGCGCCGCGACCTGGTCGTGGCGGTCGAGCAGGCTCCTCGCGCAACCCGCGACGCTGTCGAGATCGGCGAGGTCGAGCTCCACGACGCTCGTCGCGCCAGGACCGGCGAGGCGCGCCGCGGCCGCCTCGCCCCTGGCGGTGTCGCGCACCGCCAGCACGACGTGCGCGCCACGGCCCACGAGCGCGCGGGCCGTCTCCAACCCGATCCCGCTGTTGGCGCCCGTCACGACGACGGTCGGCGGGCTCATGACGGCTGCCCGACGCTGATGGCGACCTTCCCGCGGGCGTGCCCCTCCTCGATGTAGCGGATGGCCTTGGGCGCCTCGCTCAGCGGGTAGGTGCGGTCCATCGCGGGGGTGACCTTGCCGGCTTCGATGAGCTCGGTGAGGGCGAGCAGGTCTTCGTGGTTCTCCGAGTTGAGCATGTTGCGGAGCGAGTGTCCCACGAGCGGCGACAGCATGAGCGCCCGGATGGTGCGGCCGAAGCCTCCGAGCCAACGGCCGTCGGTCTCGCCCCCGACGATCAGCAGCGTGCCCTTCGGCACGAGGGAGCGCCGCAGGCGCGACAGCGCCGCGTTCCCCCCGATGTCGAGGATCACGTCGAAGCGGGGACCGCCTGCGGCGAAGTCCTCGTGCGTGTAGTCGAGGACCTCGTCGGCGCCGAGCGAGCGGACCAGGTCGACCTTGGTGGTGCTCGCCACCCCGGTGACGTGCGCGCCGAACACCTTGGCGAGCTGCACCGCGTACGAGCCGACTCCGCCCGACGCACCCGTGATCAGGACCTTGTGCCCGGCCTGCACCTTGGCGTGGTCGCGCACCGCCTGCAGCGCGGTGCTGCCGGAGATGGGCACGACCGCGGCCTGCTCGAAGGTGAGGTTGGCCGGCTTGGGCGCGAGCTTGCGCTCCAGCGCGCTGGCGTACTCGGCGTAGGTGCCCTTGCCGATGCCGAACACCTCGTCGCCGGGCTTGAACCTGGTGACGTCCTTGCCGACCGCCTCCACGACCCCGGCGAGGTCCATGCCGAGCACGGGGTTCTTGGGCGCGCGCAGGCCGTAGCCGGCGAGGCGGATCGGGTAGGGCAGACCTGCCATGAGGTGCCACACCCCACGGTCCACCCCGGCCGCGTGCACGCGGACGAGCACCTCGTCGTCGGCGATCTCCGGCCTGGGGATGTCGGCCAGCGCGAGGGTGTCGGTCGAGCCGTACGCGGAGCGGACGATGGCCTTCATGGTGTGCTCCTTCTCGAGCGTGATGGGCATTGTCAGGCGAGCGAGAACGGCGGGTAGCGGTCGGTCACGAGCAGGAAGGCGTAGGCGTTCACGCGCAGCCCCCACCGCAGCACGCCCTCCACGAAGTCGAAGAGGCTGCGCGGGTAGCGGCCGGTGAGCAGCACGGCGAACCAGGCCACGACGACGGCCACCACCGCAGCGACCCCGACGACGGCCAGGACGACGTAGTGGGGGATCGCGAGCAGCCACTTCACCAGCGGCAGCCAGCGGTTGAGCTCCCCCGTGTCCGCCGGGTAGTCCAGGTCGAGGTGGACCGACTGCTCGTCCTCGACGGACGGGTAGCGGTCCGACATCAGCGCCAGGTACGCGAGCACCCGCGTCGAGAGGCGGGTGACCTGCAGGTTGAAGTCGAACCACCACCGCGGGTACCGCCGGCGGAACGGGATCATCAGCAGCAGCGGCAGCACCAGCACGCTGATGCCGAGGCCGATCACGACCGCGATCGGGATGACGTAGACCAGCCGCAGCAGCGTCGAGAGGCGGTCAAGGTCGCGGTCGGGGTAGTCGATGGCGAGTCGGGCCGGGTGGGTCTGGGCATGCGTGTTCACGGGGTCTTCCTTCCTGCCTCCAAGGAGGCGTGGGTCAGTCGGCGGTGCGCAGGGCGACGGCGGGGCGGATGCGCGCGGCGCGTGAGGCCGGCCAGGCGGTCGCGAGCAGGGAGAGCGCGAGGGGCAGGGCGACGATCACGAGCAGCCCGGCCCAGGGGACGACGAACGGCACCGGACCGTCGCCGAAGGTGTCGGCCCCGCTGAGCATCTGGCGGGTCGTGATCAGGCCCAGGACCGCGCCGATCACGGTGCCCTGCACCGCGATGAGGCCGGCCTCGGAGAGCATCGCGGCGCGGATCAGGCCGGTGCCGAAGCCCATCGCCCGCAGCATGCCGATCTCCTGGCGGCGCTCGCGGACCGCGCGCACCATGACCACGCCCAATCCGGCGATGCCGACCAGCAGGCCGAAGGCGAGGAAGCCGCGCAGCAGCGCGATGAATCCCGTGAGCCCCGCGGCACCACCGGCGCCGAGTGCCGCGAACGTCCGGGCGTCGGCCCCCTGGGCGAGGAACGCCGCGTTGAGCGCGGCGGCGACGGCACCGGCCTCCGCAGCGTCGGCCACCGCCAGGTAGGCGCGCGTGGCGATCTGCTGCGGGCCGAGCACCGCGGCGGTGACGTCGCGGTTGACGAGCGCGCCGTTCTCCACCCAGTCGATCCCGCCGATGCCGGCGATCGTCAGCTCGCGACGCTCGCCGCCCGGACCGACCAGCGTGAAGGTGTCGCCGATCTCGAGCACCGCCGAGTCCACGCCGACGACGAGGAAGTTCTGCGGCACGATCGCGAGCGTCGGGTCGCCGAGCACGGCGCGGTAGACGTCGGCGTCGCCGGCATACGCCGCCCCCCGATCCGTGAGCTGCGGGGTGCCACGTGCCAGCCAGTCGGCGTCGAACCCGGTGAGCGGCCAGGGGAGGGCGCCGTCGAGGTGAGCAGCCTCCACGGTCGCGGTGCCGCGCACCAGGCCGGCGACCGCGGCCACGTCGGCGCGGGAGGCGAGCGCCGCCACGTCGACGGGGTTGGCCGGGTTGGTGTCGAGCACGACGTCGAACCCGGGCGCGATCTGCTCGGCGGTGGCGCCGCTGTCGCCCTGCAAGTGAGGCGGAGAACGCGGTGAGGATCGTCACCGTGAAGATGACGAGCGAGAACATCGCCAGCAGCATCGAGGTGCGGAACCGCCGCGCCAGGGGGTACGCGACCCCCAGCCGGGCCGCGAGACCACGCCCGCCACGCCCGAGACGCTCGATCGCGAACGTCCACACACCGTCGAGGTTGGCCGCCAGCAGCACGGCCCCGGCGGTCAGCACGCCGCCCTGCACGACGAACGCGCCCATGTCGGCGCCCTCGAGGATCTCAGGGAACAGCGAGTACACGCCGAAGCCCCATGCCAGCACCGTGCCGGCCACGACCAGGCGCGCAACGCGCTCGGGGAGCAGTCGCCGCAGCAGCGGCGCCGCGCTGAACGCCGCCACCGGCACGCCGAGCAGCAGCGGGATCGCCAGGTCGCCGAGGTAGCCCGCAACGGCTGCACCGAGGCCCGCGAGCACGCCGACAGCTCCCAGGACGAGGGTGCGCGTCCGCGCCCGGGCCACCCGGGGCTCCGGGAGGTCGCGGATCGCGCGGATGATGTTGAGCCGGGCGATGCGCACGCTCGTGGCCCAGATGGTGACCAGCGAGATGACCAGGCCCGCGCTCGCCCCGATGGCGAGGCTGACCGGCTCGATCACCAGCGGGTAGCTCGCCCCGGCGGTCGTCCCGAAGATCGGGCCGGCGACCAGCGCCACGAGCCACCCGATGCCGATCCCGGCGACCGCGCCCGCCGCCGAGGCCAGGATCGCGTAGATCGCCGCCTCGATCGCGAACGCCCGGACGAGCCGCCGGCGCGTGAACCCGACCGCACGCAGCATGCCCAGCTCGGACTTGCGCTCCTCGGCGAGCATCACGAAGAGGTTGACCAGCAGCAGGATCCCGGCCACGACGCTGAACAGGCCGATGCTGCCGAAGAGCTCGGTCAGCCCGGCCCCTTGGCGCTGCGCGTCGTCGAGCACCGCGGCCTTGGGCGCGGCGACGTCGACAGCGGGCAGCTGGGCGACCGCCGCCCGCAGGTCCGCCACAGCGTCATCCGACAGGGCACGCGTATCGAGCACGCCACCCTGGAGCGAGGCCAGCAGCACGTCCTGCGGAGGCGCGGCCACCACGGTGCTGGCCGCGGCCAGCCCGGTGAGCGTCCCCGGGGCGACGATCGCGCCGCCGTAGCCCGCGAGGCCCACCTCGGGCACCACCTGGCCGACCACGAGGTCGACCGCGGCACCGTAGGCATGGAGACGCAGCGCATCGCCTGCCGCGACGCCGAGCCGCTCCGCAGTGCCCGCGTTGACCAGGATCCCGTCGTCCGCGACGGCCTCGCTGCCCGCGAGCCCGGTGATCCGTGGGTCCGAACCGAAGGCCCGCGCGGCGGCGACGTCGAGCTCCACGACCGACACCTGGGGCACTGCCGCGTCGCGCCCGGTCGCCTCCAGCGTCCCGGTGCTCACGGTTGCCGTCAGCAGGCCGTCGACCACCGCGAGGTCGGCGGCCTCCACGGCGGCACGGACGGCGTCGAGCTCGACGCCGGCTGCCGGGGTGAGGGTGACGTCGACCGGCCCGAACCGGGTCCGGGCCACGTCGGCGAAGGAGCCCTCGATCACGTCACCGACCACGAACGACGAGGTGATGATGGCCGTGCCGAGCATCGCGCCGGCGACCACGAGCACGGCCTCCGCGCGGCGGCGGCCGATGTTGCGCAGCGCCATCGCGACCAGCGTGCGCTGGCGCACCCCGGCGACCGCCAGCGGCAGCAGAAGCAGCGCGGCGACCGCCCCGAGGACCGCGACGGCGGTCACGCCGTCACCGCCGCGACGAGGTCGAGCTCCACGGTGATCGGGTCGCCGTCGCCGACGACCATGCCGTCGCGGACCTGGACGAGCCGCTGCCCGGAGCGACCGAGGCCCTCGTCGTGGGTGACGACCACGAGCGTCTGGCCGGCGGCGTGCACCTCGTGCAGCAGGTCCACGATCCCGCCGGCGGTGTGGCTGTCCAGCGCGCCGGTGGGCTCGTCGGCCCACACCAGCGCCGGCTCGGCGACGAGCGCACGCGCGACGGTGACGCGTTGCTGCTCGCCACCGGAGAGCTCTCCGGGCCGGTGGTGTGCCCGGTCGGCGAGGCCGACGCGGGCCAGCATCTCCCGCGCCCGCTCGCGGGCGGCCTTGGACGCCACGCCGGTGACCAGCAGCGGCAGCTCGACGTTCTCCGCGGCCGACAGGACCGGGATGAGGTTGAACGCCTGGAAGACGAAGCCCATGCGCTCGGCGCGGTGGCGTGTGCGTGCGGCGTCCGACATCGCGAAGAGGTCGGCACCGTCCACGGTCACCGTGCCGGCGTCGATGTCGTCCAGGCCGGACAGGCAGTTGAGCAGCGTGGTCTTGCCGTTGCCGGACGGCCCCATGACCATCACCAGCTCTCCAGCGCGGATGTCCAGGTCGATGCCGCGCAGCGCCGGCACCTCGCGGCTGCCCGTCCGGTAGGTCTTCGTCACGCCACGGGCGGAGAGGATCGGCGGCTTCATCAGGGTCTGCTCCTCGAAAGGGTGGCTTCGGTGCGCAGACCGTGCGCCGCCGCGGTGGAGTCTGAGTGGCGGGCCGGTGGAGTCCGGTCAGGGAGCAGGCGTCTGAGAAGATCAGGCCCGTGGTGGCTGTCCAGCTCCTCGGTGGGGTGGGGGCGGTGACCAACGGGGGAGACCCGCTGGACATCGGGCCCGCGAAGTGCCGCGCGGTGCTGGCCGTCCTCGCGCTGTCGGTGGGCGAGGCCGTGCCGGTGTCGCGGCTCGTCGACGTGGTGTGGGGCGAGGAGCCGCCGCGGACGGCCGAGAAGACCCTGCAGGGCTACGTCGTGCAGCTGCGCAGGGCCCTCGGGGCCGCGACCATCGAGCGCACCGGGACGGCCTACCGGCTCGCCCTCGCGCCCGACCGCGTCGACGTCGCCAGGTTCCGCCGGCTCCTCGAGTCGGGGGACGTCGACGGGGCGCTGGCCACGTGGACCGGCACACCGCTGGCGGGCCTGGACGTGCCCGGCCTGCGCGCGGCAGCGGACGGGCTGGTCGAGCAGTGGCTCGGTGCCGTCGAGGAGCAGCTCGGCCGGCGCATCGCCACCGACCCCGCGCAGGCCGTCGCCGCGCTGACCGAGCTGACCGCGGCCCACCCCTTCCGCGAGGAGCTGTGGGCGCTGCTGATGACCGCGCTCTACAGGTCAGGGCGGCAGGCCGACGCGCTGGCGGCGTTCCAGCGTGCCCGCGAGCACCTCGTGGAGGAGCTCGGGGTCGAACCGGGGCCGCGCCTGCGGGACGTGGAAGCGCAGATCCTGGACCAGGACGCCGGGCTGCAGCCGCGCCCGGCGTCCGGACAGGCCGTCGGCCGGCCGACCGGGACCGTCACGTTCGGCTTCGCGGAGGTCGCGGACGCGAGCCGGCTGTGGGTGGAGCACCGCCGCAAGATGGCGGTCGCGATGGCCCGGCTCGACACCGTGGCCCGCGCGATCAGCGCGCGGCACGGCGGAACCGTCGCGGTCGCGGCCGGCGAGTCGATCGGCGTGGCCTTCCACCGCGTGGACGACGCCGCGGGCTGGGCCACCGAGCTGCAGGTCGCCGTCGCGCAGGAGCCGTGGCCGGGCGGGGTCGACGTGCGGCTGCAGGTGGCCCTGCACACCGGCGAGACCGAGGACCACGACGGCGTCTCCTACGGGCCGGCGGTGCACACCGCGGCGCGGCTGGCCGCCGCCGCCCACGGCGGTCAGACGCTGGTGTCGGACGTGGCCGCGGCACTGCTGGAGCGCGAGGAGCTGCGCGATCTCGGCAGCCACCGCCTCGACGGCGTGGCCGGCGAGTACGAGGTCTGGCAGCTCGGCCCGGGCGACTACCCGCCTCTGCGGTCCGCAGCGTCGCGGCGGGGGAACCTCCCGCGCCGCCTGCGGCGGCTGCTGGGCCGGGAAGCCGAGCTGGAGGCGGTCGCGGCGGCGCTGGAGACGTCGCCGGTCGTCACCCTCGTCGGACCGGGCGGGATCGGAAAGACCACGCTGGCGCTGGCTTGCGCCGCGAGCGCCGAGGCCGACGGACCGCGGCGGGTCTGGCTCGTGGAGCTGGCCGGGATCGCGAGTGCGGACGACGTGCTGCACACGGCCGCCGGCACGCTCGGCGTCACCGGCGGCGCCGGGCGCACGCTGACCGAGTCGGTCGTGGCGGCGTTGCGCTCGCGCCCCGCGCTGCTGCTGCTCGACAACTGCGAGCACGTGATCGAGGGCGCGGCGGACCTCGCGCTGGCCGTGGCCGAGGGCGGCGGCGAGACCCGCGTGCTGGTCACCTCACGCGAGGGGCTCGGGATCCCCGGCGAGCAGCTGCTCAGCGTCCCACCGCTGGAGCCCACCGGAGCCGCGGTCGAGCTCTTCGCCGAGCAGGCCCGGGCCGCGTCCACGACGTTCGACCTCGAGACCACCCGCGCCGACGTCGAGGAGGTGTGCCGCCGGCTGGACGGCCTTCCGCTCGCGATCGAGCTCGCGGCCGCGCGCACCTCGAGCCTGACACCGGCGCAGCTGCTGGCCCGCCTGGACGACCGCCTCCGGCTGCTCGCCGGGGGCCGTCGCACCGGCACCGAGCGGCACCGCACCCTGCGCGCCACGGTGCAGTGGTCCTACGACCTGCTCACGCGGCCGCAGCAGGCGCTGTACGAGCAGCTCGCGGTGTTCTGCGGTCCCTTCGACCTGGCCGCGGCCGAGGCCGTCGCTGCGGGCGACCAGGACGCCACCGACACCGACCGCCTCCTCGGCGACCTGGTGGAGCGTTCGATGGTCACCGTCGAGGCGGGCCCCTTCGGCCGGCGGTTCCGCCTGCTGGAGACCCTGCGCCAGTTCGCGGCCGAGCAGCTCGCCGACCATGGCGACCAGGCGGCGGTCGCCGGGCGGCACGCGCGCTGGTGCCGCGACGAGGTCGCGCAGGTCGGCCGCCTGCTGGCCGGCCACGGCGAGGTGGAGGGCGTGGCCCGGCTGGCCGAGCTGTGGCCGCACCTGCGGGCGGCGGTCGACTGGGCCTGCACCAACGGCGACGCGGACCTCGCCGACGCGCTCGTCCGCCCGATCGCCGTCGAGGTCGACCTGCGCCAGCGGGCCGAGATCGGCGACTGGGCCGAGCGCATCCTCGACCTGACCTCACCGCAGGACGAGGCGCGGGCCGTCTTCTGGCTGCTGTGGGCGGGCCACCGCCATGGGCGGGCCGGCAACCACGCGGCCTACGAGGCGCTGGTGGCGCGCCACGGGCACCGCGACCACCCGCTCGTGCGCTTCACCGACGCGTACCTCTCCGACGTCGGCGAGGACATGTACACCTGGGCCCCCGCGGCGGTCGCGTGGCTCCGCGAGCACGGCGAGCACCACGCCGCAGGCCTCATCGAGGTCTCCGGCGTCGCGTCGTCGCTCATGACGCTCCAGCGGTTCGCCGAGCTCGAGGCCCGTGCCGCCGAGATGGCGGAGCACCGGCGGCTGCACGGCCCACCGACGCTGCGGTACTTCGCGCTCGGCCTGCAGGGCTACGCGGCCCAGTACCAGGGCAAGCAGGCGGAGGCCGAGCGGTTCTTCACCCACGCCATCGCGGTCGAGCTCCCCGCCGGGACCTACCGCATCATCCAGACCATCGAAGCGCGCATGGCGTTCGAGCAGGGGGACCGGGCGCGTGCCTACCGGACGCTCGGCGCCAACATCGACGACCTGCTCGACAGCGACTCCACCGACGTCACCCGCATGGTCGCCATCGAGTTCATCACGATGATGGGCGCGATCGACCGCCTCCCCGAGGCGGCTCGCGTGCTGACCTACCTCGACACCACCGGCGACTTCGGGGCGATGGCCCGCAGCCACCTTGTCGCGGACGCCGTCCGCCGGATCGAGGACGCCGACCTCGCCGATGTGGGGCCGGACCTCGGCGCCCACGACGCGCTGATCTTGATGCGCGATATGCTCGACGAGCTCATAGCCGGCGGTGGATCACCCTCTCGGCGAGCCGGAGATTGATGAGCAACCCTGCGCCACTGGCGGCCCGGCGCCGGGCCGCGGGTTACGACACCACGGGTCTCTGCCCCCGATCGTGCAGCGCGAGCAGCGCGAAGCCCAGCACCGAGCGGTACCCGTGCTCATAACCGGCGCGGTGGGTCTCGGCGACGCTGCGCAAGAACGTCCCGTCGGGGTGCGACTGAGCAGCGTGCTCGAGGTTGGCGCACCATGCGTGCTCGTACGCGTCCCACTCGTCCAGCGTCGAGGTGCGCACGTGCAGGACGTCCAGGCCGCTCGACTCGGCGAGCGCGAGGAGGCCGTCGAGATCGTGGAACTCCTCGGGCGTGCCCTGCAGGGCCGCCAGGGCCGGTGCAGTGGGTGGCTGCTCCCAGAAGCCCTCACCGAGGAGGATGAAGCCGCTCGGCCGCATCAGCGCGCGGCAGCCTGCCAGTGCCTCACCGGTGGTGCCGAACGCGTGGGTGGCCCCCACGCAGACCACCAGGTCCCAGCTCGCCTCAGCCGGTCGCGCGTCCTGCACCGTGGCGCACACGAAGCGGGCGCGCGCGACCAGCCCCCGCCGTCGCGCCCGCGCGCGCGCCAGCTCCAGCAGACGCGCCGCGGGGTCCACGCCCACGCCGCGGGCGGACGGAAGGCGCGTCAGCACGTCCACAAGCACGGCCCCGCCTCCGCAGCCGACGTCCAGCACCGCGGCCGCGTCGGGGAGCGCGCAGGCGGCCAGCGCACCCCGGACCGCTGGCGCGCCATACGGCCCCATGAACTGCAGGCCGTGGTGTGCCAGCCGGGACACCTCGGACCGGTCCACTGCCACGGCGCCCAGTCTCCCCTAGCGTGAGCCCGTGACTGCGGTCCCGCGCACGGTCGAGGGCTGAGCGCTTGCCGGTCCTGCTCGTCGTCCACCACACGCCGTCGCCCGCGATGCAGGCGCTGCTGGAGGCCGTGCTCGAGGGGGCCCGCGACCCCGAGCTCGCCGACGTCGAGGTGCGCGTCCGGCCCGCGCTCACCGCCAGCGCCGTGGACGCGCTGGAGGCCGACGGCTACCTGCTGGGGACCCCGGCGAACATCGGCACGATCTCGGGCGCGCTCAAGCACTTCTTCGACGGCATCTACTACCCCTGCCTCACCGCGACCACCGGGCGCCCGTACGGCCTCTACGTGCACGGCAACGACGACGTCGCGGGCGCCGTCAACGCCGTGGAGCGCATCACCACGGGCCTGTCGTGGAAGCGCGCCCAGCCGGTGGTCGAGGTGATCGGGCCGCCGGGCAAGGCCGACCTCGAGGCCTGCTGGGAGCTCGGCGCCGGCCTCGGTGCGGCCCTGCTCGGTCCGTGAGGCGGTTCGCCTCGGGCTGATCAGGAGGCGCGGGCGTCCGCCGCCAAGCGGCGCAGCTCGCTGACCGCGGCCTCCGCGCCGTCGGGGTGCGTGAAGAGTGCCGAGCCGGCGCAGAACGTGGTCGCGCCCGCACGGGCCGCGCCTCCGATCGTCGTGGCGGTGATCCCGCCGTCGACCTCGACCTCGATGGGGTGGTCGGCACCGGCGACCAGGGCGGCGGTCTCGGCGATCTTCGGCTCCATCGTCGCGATGTAGGCCTGCCCGCCGAAGCCCGGGTTGACCGTCATCACGAGCACCAGGTCGACGAGGTCGAGCACGTGCCGCACCGCCGAGAGCGGCGTCGCGGGGTTGAGCGCCACCCCCGCGCGGGCACCGGCCTCGCGCACGGCGCCCAGGGTGCGGTGGAGGTGGCGGGGAGCCTCGGCGTGGACGATCACGAGCTCGCAGCCCGCCGTGACCCAGCGCGAGAGCAGCAGGTCGGGGTCGGAGACCATGAGGTGGGCCTCGAACGGGATCGTGCAGGCACTGCGGCAGGCCGCCACAACGTCGGGCCCGAAGGTGAGGTTGGGCACGAAGTGGCCGTCCATCACGTCCCACTGGATGCGGTCGACGCCGGCCTTCTCCAGCAGCCGGCACTCCTCACCCAGCCGCGCGAAGTCGGCCGGCAGCACCGACGGGACGATCTGCACGGGCGCCATCAGCGTCAGCCCTCCGGGACGAGGTCGCGCGCGGACGCTACCCGCGGCGGCGGGCAGTCGGGCAGCCCGAGGGCGCGCAGCATCGTGACGGCCGCCGCACCCTGCTCCTCGACCAGCCCCGGGATGACCGCCTCGCAGATCGCCAGGAGCTGTCGCACCTGCTCGTCGGAGAGGGGGTCGAAGACCGCGGTGCGCACGGCCTCGACGTGGCCGGGTGCGGCCTCCTCGACCACCGTCATGCCGGCATCCGTCAGCCTGGCGTTGATGACCCGCCGGTCGCCGCTGTCGCGCGCCCGCTCGATCCAGCCAGCCTCCTCCAGGCGCCGCACCGCATGTGACAGGCGGCTCTGCGAGCTCTGCGTGAGCGCGGCCAGGTCACTCATCCGCATGCTGCGCCCCGGCGCCTCCGACAGCATCGCCAGCAGCTGGTAGTACGCGTGGGGCAGGCCCGCGTCGCGCTGGAGCTGCCGATCCAGGGCATCCTCCAAGAGGCGCGTGGCGCCGAGGAACGCCCGCCAGGCCCGCTGCTGTTCTGCATCCAACCATCTAGGATATTGAGCGTTCAAGTTCTTCGAGGGAGCCTCTCCATGCCGATCCAACGCCTCAACCACGCGGTGCTGTACGTCCGCGATCTCGACGCCAGTGTGCGCTTCTACACCGAGCTGCTGGGCTTCCGCCAGGTCATGGGCATGCCCGGCATGGCCGCGTTCCTGCAGGCCGAGGGGTCCACGAACGACCACGACCTGGGTCTGTTCCAGATCGGCGCGCAGGCCGGGCCCTCCGAGGCCGGCCGCCGTACGGTCGGTCTCTACCACCTCGCGTGGGAGGTCGACACGCTGGCCGAGCTGCAGGGCATCGCGGAGCGGCTGTCGCGCGAGGGCGCCATCGTCGGGGCCTCCGACCACGGCTCGACCAAGGCCCTGTACGCCCAGGACCCCGACGGGCTGGAGTTCGAAGTCTCCTGGCTGGTGCCCGCCAACCTGCTCACACCCGAGGTGATCGCGTCGCGCTCGTCCATCGCCCCGCTGGACCTGGACAGGGAGATCGCCCGCTACGGCGCCGAGACCCGCGGCGGCGTCGGGGTGTCCACGCCCGCGCTCGCCTCATCGCGCGATGGCGGTGGACGATGAGGACGTCGGCCTCGCGTGGGGTCTGGACTAGTCGCCCGCGTCGTTGACCTCGCCGTCGCCGAGCTCGTCCTCGCCGGGGTCGTCGCTGCAGGCGACCACTCCGAGGGACAGCAGGGCGACCAGGGACCACGTGGCGAAGCGGTTGGGGGTGCGCATGGCGGCTCTCCTCGTCGAGCGTAGTGACCCCTCTTGGCTACCCCGCCCGCCCGGGGATGAACCGGCCTAGGCTGCAGGCGGCCATGGGCTTCTACCACGAGGGCGCCCGCTCCCTGCAGGATCGCTTCGACAGCCGGCGCATCGCCGACCGGCTCGTCGAGGTCACCCTGCACACGGCGATCACCGACGCACGACGCCGCTTCATCGGGCCGCTGCCCGATGGTCTTCATCGCCACCTCAGACGCCGACGGCCAGCCCGACGTCTCCTACAAGGGAGGGCTGCCGGGATTCGTGCGCGTCGTGGACGAGCACACGCTCGCCCTCCCCGCACTACGACGGCAACGGGATGTTCCGCAGCCTGGGCAACGTGCTGGTGCACCCGCAGGTGGCACTGCTCTTCATCGACTTCGAGCGGCCGGAGCGGCTGCGGGTCCACGGGCGCGGCAGCATCGCCGACGACGACCCGCTGCTGCCGACGTGGCCGGGCGCACAGCTGGTGTTGCGCGTCGCGGTCGAGCAGGTCTTCCCCAACTGCCCCCGTTACGTGCACCGCACGCGCATCGAGGCCCACTCCGAGTACGTCCCCGACGGCGCCACCACGCCGCCGGTCCCGGACTGGAAGCGCGCGCCGGAGTTCCGCGACGCGCTCCCGCACACCCCAGGGCCCGCGCCCGGCTGAGACGGCACCCGTCTGCTACGGTGGGTGACGCGGGAAACCCCCCCACCTCAACCGCGCCACCTGTGCGCGAGGAAGCAGTCTCCCCCCGATGTCGAAGTCCTTTGCCGAGCTCGGCGTGCCCGCTGCGGCGGTGCACGCGCTCGCGCGGCGCGGTGTGACCGCGCCGTTCCCCATCCAATCCCTCACCATCGCCGATGCCCTTGCGGGGCGCGACCTCTGCGGCCGCGCGCCGACCGGGTCCGGCAAGACCCTGGCGTTCGCGATCCCCGTCGCGGTGCGCGCCGGCGCCGCCGCGCCGCGCCGGCCGACGGCGCTCATCCTGGTCCCGACGCGCGAGCTCGCCGCGCAGGTGCAAGGTGTCCTGCAGCCCCTGGCCGAGGCCCTGGGCCGGCGGGTGGCCAGCCTTCTACGGCGGCACGCCCTCTGGGGCGCGACCGTCAGCGCCTCGACGCCGGCGTGGACATCGCCGTGGCGTGCCCCGGCCGGCTCGCCGACCTCGTCCGCAGCGGCGCTGCCTCGCTGGCCGACGTCGCGCTCGTCGTGATCGACGAGGCCGACCGTCATCGCCGACATGGGCTTCCTGCCCGAGGTCCGCCGCCTCCTGGACCGACGCGCGGCGACCGCCAGACGCTGCTGTTCTCCGCGACGCTCGACGGTGACGTCGACGTGCTGGTCCAGCGCTACCAGCGCAACCCGGTGCGCCACGACCACACCCCCGCCGAGGAGCAGGGCGGCAACGTTCGCCACTTGTTCTGGTCCGCCGACCCCTTCGAGCGCGGGCGCGTCACCGCCGAGTCATCCGGCGCTGCGGCACCGCGATCGTGTTCACGCGCACCAAGCACGGCGCCGACCGCGTCGCGAAGCACCTGCGTCGCGACGGCGTCACCGCCGCCGCCATCCACGGCGACCGCACCCAGACCCAGCGCACGCGCTCGCTGGCGGACTTCACGGCCGGCCGCGCGCAGGCCCTGGTCGCCACCGACGTCGCGGCGCGCGGCATCCATGTCGACGCCGTCGGCCTGTGTCGTCCACTACGACCCTCCGGTGACCGACAAGGACTACGTCCACCGCAGCGGCCGCACCGGCCGTGCGGGTGCCGACGGCCTCGTCGTCACCCTGGTCGTCCCCGAGAAGGCCGCCCACGTCGCGACGCTCCAGCGCGCCCTCGCCGCCCCCCTCGGGCTGACCCGCATCGACCTCACGTCCCTCTCCTCCGCCGCGGCCACCCCCACCCCGCCGGCTCCACGCGTCCACGCCGCGCCCGCGGCGCCCGCCAGCTACTGCCCCGTCATCGACCGACCGCGCCCGCGACCGCCGGGCCAACCGCAACCGCAGCCGCGCAGGCCAGGGCCGCGGGAGCACGGCAGGCGTCTCCGACCGGGTCAGCCGACCGACGGCCGCCGCCTCCTGACGCGTGTGACCGCCACGCGGTCCCCTGCGACGAGGGGGATCTCGGGGTCGGTCGGGACGAGGAGGCCGTTGAGCTCGACGCGGCCTTCCTCGTCAAGCGGCTCTCCGCACATGGCCAAGGTTGCGGCGCGCACGGTCCTGGATCGGCCGGCGGCGGTGACCGTGACCTCGGGGACAGGGAGGGCGCGAGCCGCGCGGTACTCCTCGGCCGTGTTGAGGTTCGTGAGACAGCTGCGCAGCGCGGTCGATGCCGGCAGACGCTTCGTGCGCGAGGCGTCGAGGAGGGCGGTCGCGCGGCGCTCGCCCGCGGCGAGGAGGGCTTGCGCCCTCGGTGCGACTGCGGTGCGGTAGGCGGCCGCCAAGGGGTGGTCGCGGCCATCGCCCTGCGGGACCGCGATCTCGTCGTCCGGGGAAAGCGCGGCGACGATCGTCAGCACGCAGGTGTGCGTGAGGAGCGGGAGGTCGGTCGCGCACACGAAGACGACGGAGGCCCGACCCGCGCAGGCCGCGAGCCCGGCGGCGATCCCGGCCAGCGGACCCTGGCCCTCGACGGGGTCCTCGAGGACCTCGATGGCGGACGGCAGCGGCGGCAAGGACTGGTCCGGCGCGCGCACCACCACCACAGGACCCTCGACGGCGCGGGCGACGATCCCCACGACGCGCCGCAGCAGCGTGGACCCGTGCCACTCCAGCGCCGCCTTGGCCGTTCCCATGCGCGCCGACCGCCCGCCGGCCAGCACGATGCCGGCGACGGCGGTCACGGCCTCAAGCGGTGACGACCGTGATGCGGGGGGAGCCCTCGCCGCTGCCCGAGAGGCCGCCGACCGAGAGCAGCGTCTGGCCCTCGCTGGCGAGGTCCAGCTCGCGTGCCAGCCGCGAGGCCAGCGCGCGCTGCTCGTCCAGGCGCGGGTGCTCCACGACCACGGGCACGACCCCCCAGTGCAGGGCCAGCCGTCGCGCGGTCGCTGCGTCCCAGGTCGCGGCCACCACCGGCGCGGCCGGGCGGGCCGCGGCCACCGCGGCGGCGCTCGTGCCGGTCGCGGTGAGGACCACGATGGCCCGAACCTCCAGCGTGCGCGACAGCTCGGCGGCGGCCTGGGCCACCGCGCGGTCGACGCCCTCGGGCGCGGGCAGCTCAGCGTCGATGCGCAGGTCCCAGCCGTGGTACTGGTGCGACTCGATGCGCCGCGCGATGCGGTCCATCATCATGACGGCGCGCACCGGGTAGGCGCCCGAAGCGGTCTCAGCGGACAGCATCACGGCGTCGCTGCCCGCGAAGACCGCCGTGGACACGTCGGAGACCTCGGCCCGGGTCGGCTGGGGGTGCTCGATCATCGACTCGAGCATCTGCGTGGCGACGATGCACGGCTTG
Source organism: Euzebyaceae bacterium (assembly GCA_963829805.1). GTDB lineage: Bacteria > Actinomycetota > Nitriliruptoria > Euzebyales > Egibacteraceae > CAWHJR01. The sequence goes on along the minus strand of CAWHJR010000002.1, from coordinate 1,664,241 downwards.
CCGTGCCGCAGCGCGGCGGAGATCAGGGCGCGCTGCGCCACCGGCACCGACTCCGGCGGGAGCTCCACCCCCAGGTCGCCGCGCGCGACCATGATCCCGTCGGACGCGGCCAGGATCGCCTCGACCCCGTCGACGGCCTCCGGCCGCTCGATCTTGGCGATCAGGGCGGGGCACCGAGGGCCCCATGAACGCGCGCAGCTCCTCGAGATCCGCGGCCGTGCGCACGAACGACAGCGCCAGGTAGTCGGCGCCGAGATCGGTGGCGAAGCGGGCGTCCTCTCGGTCCTTGTCCGTCACGGCCGGCGCCGACACCGTGACGTCGGGCAGGTTGATGCCCTTGCGGTCGCCGAGCAGCCCGCCGTGCACGACGGTGCAGGTGATCTCGGTGCCGTCGATGGCGTCGACGGCCAGCTCCAGCAGCCCGTCTGCCAGCAGCACGCGGCACCCGAGGACCACGTCCTCGGCCAGCGCGGCGTACTGGGACGGGATCAGCCCGGGGCCGCCCGGCACGTCGCGCGTGGTGATGACGACGCGCTCGCCGTCGTGCAGCTGGACGCTGCCGCCCGGGAACCGCCCGACGCGGATCTTCGGCCCGCACAGGTCGGCCAGCACGGCGACCGGACGGTCCCCCGCCGCCTCGCGGATGGCCGCGTACGACTCGCCGTGGGTCTGGTGGTCCCCGTGGGAGAAGTTCAGGCGGAAGACGTCCGCGCCCGCCGCGATGAGCTCGCGGAGCCGCGCCACCGACGCGCTGGCCGGCCCCACGGTCGCCACGATCTTCGTGCGCCGCCGCTTGAGCAGCAGCACGCCCGGCGCGTCGTCAAGGATCGCCATCGAGCCCGGAGCCTAATAGCGTGGACCCGCCATGGCGCACCCAGGATGTACGCACGATGCCGCGTGAGCGTGGCCGTGGATCTGCGCGCCTTCGACGCCGACGCCGTCGCCGCCCTCGAGACGCGTATGTGGGAGGCCTACTACCGGGCGGCGCGCCATGGCGGGGCGGGCTCCCCCAGCCGCGGACGCGTCGCGCTCGAGCGCCTGCGGCTCTTCGGGCAGCTGGTCTCATTGCTGCGGCGCCAGTTCGGGCTGTCGTGGTTGCACGCGCTGAGCGCGGCGGCCTCGGCTGCGATCGCCGCGGCGCTCTTCCAGCCCGGCCGCAGCCGCGCCGACTACGAGCGCGCCCTGCCGCACCTCCGCCGTCTCTATCGCGCGATCGCGAAGAGCACGGGCGCGGATCTCGACGTGGCGGCGCTCGCGCGGCTGGAGCTGGAGTGGTGGATCGTCCACCGCGAGGCCGGCGGCGGTCCCTCTCCCGAGCTCGAGCGCGGGATCGCGGAGCTGGCGGCCGCGCTCTATCGCGTACGCGTCGACGCCGTCGAGGAGCACGGTCGCCTGCGTTCCGACGCGATGCTGCTGCGCGACCGTCAGGCGCTGGCCGGCGCCGTGGACTGGCCCGGCATCGCCCAGCTGCTGCGAGCGTCCTACCGCTCCCTCCTCGCGGCGGTGCAGAGCGCCCGCTAGCCGCCGCGTGCGCTGAGCGCCTGCGACACTCGGCGGTGTGGCGGACCAGGTGATGGTGGGCAAGATCGGCCGGGTGACCGGCACGGTCGGCCCTGGACGGCTGGGCGAGGTGATGGTCCCCGTGCGCGGTGGCAGCGAGGCCTTCCACGCCTACTCCGCCGACGGCGAGGACGTCATCCCGACGGGCTCGCGCATCGTGGTCGTCGAATACCACCCCCCGCGCACCGTGGTGGTCACGCGGATGTAGGCGGATACGCTGGCCAGTTGCCTGCCTAGGGAGTGGTCATGGACATCGGCCTGCTCGTCGCGATCGTGATCGGCGGCGCGGTCCTCGTCGCGATCGTCTTGTTCAAGCTGATGTGGCGCGTCGCGGAACCCGACGAGGCGCTGATCATCTCCGGCCTGCGCGACCACAGCGCGCAAGCCGACGGCACCGCGGAGTCGCTGGGCTTCAAGATCGTCACGGGCAAGGGCACGTTCGTGATCCCCGGCGTGCAGACCGTGCGCAAGCTCTCGCTCGACCTGCGCGAGGTGGAGCTCGCGGTCGAGGTCGTCACCCACCAGGGCATCCCGGTCGGCGTCCGCGGCGTCGTGATCTTCAAGGTCGGCGACGACTTCACCTCGATCGCCAACGCGGCGCGGCGCTTCCTCGACCAGCAGCAGCACATGGAGGCGCGCGTCCACAACGTCTTCGCCGGCCACCTGCGCGCGATCGTCGGCAACCTGACGGTCGAGGAGATGATCCGCGACCGCGAGAAGCTCACCCAGCTGACCCGCGAGTCCTCCGGCACCGAGATGGAGAAGCTCGGGCTGGTCGTCGACTCCCTGCAGATCCAGGAGATCGAGGACCCGACCGGCTACATCTCCAACCTCGGCCGCCCGCACGCGGCGGCGGTTGCCAGCCTGGCCCGCATCGCCGAGGCCCAGGCCGACCGCGAGGCCACCCAGCGCGAGCAGGAGGCCGAGGCCATCAAGTCAGAGTCGCGCCGCGACGCCCAGATCAAGCAGGCCGGCTTCCAGGCCGAGGTCGACGAGGCCGCGGCCAGCGCCCGCCAGGCCGGCCCGCTGGCGGACGCCTCCGCGCGTCAGGAGGTCGTGGTCCAAGAGACCCGCGTCGCGGAGCTGGAGGGCCAGCGCGAGGAGCAGCGCCTGCAGGCCACCGTGCGCAAGCCCGCCGACGCCCGCGCGTACGAGCAGGTCACGCTGGCGAAGGCCGGGCGTGACGCGCGCGTGTCCTCCGCCGAGGCGGAGCGCCAGGAGGTCGAGCTCAAGGCCGCCGCCCACGCCCAGCGCGTGAAGCTGGAGGCAGGCGCCGAGGCCGAGCGGGTCCGCCTGGCCGCGTCCGCCGAGGCCGAGCACGTCCGCCTGGAGGCCTCCGCGCGTGCCGAGTCCGTGCAGGCCATCGGCGAGGCCGAGGCCGCGGCGACCCGAGCCAAGGGCCTGGCCGAGGGCGAGGCCATCCACGCCACCGGCACGGCCGAGGCAGCGGCCATCAAGGCCCGCGCCGACGCCCTCGCCGAGAACCAGGACGCCGTCATCGGCCAGCAGCTGGCCGAGAACTGGCCGGCGATCGTCGAGGCCGCGGCCAAGCCCTTCGGTGGCATCGACCAGCTGATCGTCCTCAACGGCGCCCAAGGCCTGTCCGAGGCGCTGGCTGCCGCCCTCTCCCAGGGCGTCGCCGGCCTCCAGCTGGCCCGCAGCCTCCTGGGCCGCACGACCGGCGGCAACGGCGACGGCGCGGAGCGAGCGCCGTCCCGCGGCAAGGGGGACGAGCCCGCCGAGTCGCCGCCGGCGACCAGCTCGACCTAGGTCAGCGCATCGTCGGGGTGGTGGTGGGGGTGCAGCGGCGCCCCCACCTGCCCGGCGAAGCCGGGCAGCGCGACGCGGTGCAGGCAGGTGTCGCAGCTGCGCGGGACGGGGCCGGAGAGGGCCTCGTCGTAGCGCTCCAGGACGAGTGACGCCACACGATCGTCGGGGCCGAGGTAGCGGGCGAGCGTGACGTCCACCTCTGGGTGCTCCGCCGCGAACGCGCGGGCCTGGGCGCCGATGCGCTCCTCGAGCACGCCCGTGAAGAGGAAGTACGGGATCACCGCGATGCGCTGCGCACCGAGGGCTTGGAGACGCTGCAGCCCCTCGGGGACGCGGGGCGCGGTCAGGCCGACGTAGGCGGCCTCGACGAGGGGCCAGTCGCGGCCTTCCCAGAGGAGGCGCGCGACGCGGTGCAGCTCGGCGTTGGCGTCCGGGTCGCTGGAGCCGCGACCGACCAGCAGGACGGCCGTGGCGGCGCGGTCACGTTCGGGGATGCAGGCCGCGAGGCGCTCCTCGACGACGTCGAGCAGGCTGGGGTGCACCCCGAGCGCGCGGCCGTAGGTGAACGTCACGCCGGGATGGGCGGCCCGCGCCAGGTTCACGCTGGCAGGGACGTCGGTCTTGCCGTGGCCAGCGTCGAACAGGACCAGCGGCACGACCACGAGGCGGTCATGACCGGCCGCGACAAGGTCCGCGACGGCGGTCGAGATCGGCGGCGGGGAGAGCTCGATGAAGCCGCCGCCGATGGGCACGCCGGGCCGCTGTGCGCGCAGCCGCTCGAGCAGCGCGAGGAACTCCGCGACGCCGGCCTGGCTGGCGGTGCCGTGGCCGACGACCAGCAGGGCCGGTGCCGTCACGGGGTCGCCTCGAGGGCGTAGAGCAACGCGTTGACCGCGGCCGCAGCCACGGCCGAGCCGCCCTTCGGGCCGCGATTGCTGACGGCCGGCAGGCCGCTGGCCCGCAGTGCGGCCTTGGACTCGACGGCGTCGACGAAGCCGACGGGCAGGCCGATCACGAGCGCCGGTGCCGCGTCGGGCAGGTCGCACAGCGCGAGCAGAGCCGTGGGCGCGCAGCCGATCACGTAGACCGCACCCGGGCCGACCTCGGCGGCGGCGAGGCGCAGCGCGGCGGCCGTGCGCGTTGGCGTGCCGCCGACCGCGCGGGGGTCGTCGACGAGGCAGCGCGCGGAGCGAGTCGTGATGCCCGCGGCGACCATGCGGACATCGGCGACCAGCGGTGCTCCCGCGGCCAGCGCGGCGACGCCCCGCTCGAGGACGGCCTCGTCCAGCACGAGGTCGTCGAGGTAGTCCACGTCGGCGCTGGCATGGATCACGCGCTCGGCGACCGCGCGCGACAGCGGCGGCAGCTGCGCGGTGGCGACGAGGTCGCGCAGCCGCCGGAACGACTCGGCCTCGATCGGGTGGACCGTGCGCGTCATCCGCGGCGTCCCTCCCGCGAGCCCACCGGAACGCACGCGTCGACCGGGCAGACCTCGGCGCACTCCGCGCAGCCGCTGCAGCGGTCAGCGAGCACCACGAGCGGCGGCGCATGCCGCCGCGCCGGGCGCACGATGCGCAGCGCGTGCTCCGGGCAGGTGAGCAAGCACGCGCCGCATGCGGTACAGCCGTCGGCGACCGTGAAGACGGTCACACCTGCGCCTCCGGCGGCGCTCACGCGTAGCCCCGCGGGGTGACCATGCGCCCGCCGAGGACGGTGGTCTGGCTGTTGCCCACGACCACCACCGACAGCATGTCGACCGCGCCGACGTCGAGGTCGGTCAGCGTCGTGAGCGTGACCTCCTGGTCGGGGCGGAAGGCCTCGCGCACCACGCCGACCGGCGTGCCCGGCTTGCGGTGCTCGGCCAGCAGCTGGCGGGCCTCCTCCAGCTGCCAATCCCGCCCCCTGCTGCGCGGGTTGTAGAAGGTCACGACGAAGTCACCCTCGGCGGCCGCCTTCACCCGGCGGCGGATGACCTCCCAGGGGGTGAGCAGGTCCGAGAGGCTGATCGCGCAGTGGTCGTGTCCCAGCGGCGACCCCAGCAGCGCGGCCGCCGCGACCGCCGCGGTGACACCCGGCACCACCTCGACGTCCACGCGGTTGTCCGCGCCGAGCCGCTCCAACGCGGGCGAGGCCATCGCGTAGACACCCACGTCGCCGCCCGACAGCAGCACCACCGATCGCCCCTCGAGCGCCAGGCTGACGCCCTGCTCGGCCCGGGCGATCTCGTCGCCGATCGGCGAGGCCAGCACCTCGCACCCCGGCTTGATCCAGCGCCGCACCCGGGCAACGTAGGCGTCCAGGCCCACGACCGCCTCCGCCGCGGCCAGCGCCTGCTGCGCCAGCGGCGTGACCAGCTCCTCCGCGCCCGGTCCCGTGCTCACCAGGACCAACCGCCCCCGCACGGGCAGCCGCGCGACCGCGACCGTCGCCATCACCGAGCGCCGCTTCTCCACCAGCAGCTCCCCGCCGCGGGCGAGCGCCGCCGCTTCCGCGACGCTGGGCGTGCCGACGGCGGCCGCGACGGCCTCGGAGGGGTTGGGGACTGCGACTGCCGCGAGGCGGTCGGCAGGGAACGTGGTGACCGGCCACTGGCGAGCCGCGGCGGCCTCCAGGATCCCCGCCTCGCCGGCCTTGGCGTCGACCGTCGCGACGTCGAGCACGCTGCGCGGCGAGAGCCCGGCCTCGGCGAGCGCGGTGTCGATCGCGGCGCCGACCTCGCCCGCTGCGACCCCGCTCGACGCGCCGACACCGACGACCAGCGAGCGCGGTCGGTACACCACCGCAGGACGCGGCGGATCCACCAGCTCGTCGGTCACGACGATCGCGGGGGCCGTCGGCAGGTCGGCCGGCACGACGTTCCCCGGCAGCGGCCCGATCGGCCAGCGCCGCGTGCGCGTGACGTGCACCCGCTCCCCGCTGACCAGCGCGGACCCGACCGCGGCGAGGTCGGCGTGCTCCGGATCGACGGCCAGCCCGAACCGTGCGCCGAGATCGTCGAGCACGGGGACGTCGAGCACCTCGCTGGCCGTGGTGACGACCGCCGTCGCGCCGAGCGCCTCGGCAACCCTTTCCGCCAGCCAGTTCCCCCCGCGGTGCCCTCCCGCGACCACGACCGCAAACCGCGCCGCGTCGTCGACCGCAACCACCGCGGGGTCCGTCCGCTTGTCCGACAGCAACGGCGCGACCAGCCGCACCGCCGCCCCCACGGCCATGAAGAGCACGAGCGCGTCGCTGCTCCCCCACGCCGCCCCCACCGCCGCGCGCGCCGAGCCGGGGTCCTCGAACACGCGCGTCCCGCGCAGCGCAGCCCCGAGCCGCTCCGCATGCCACCGCCCGTTCGCCGTCGCCGCGACCATCCCGACCCGCATCCGCTTGCTCACGGTCGCGGCTCGCTCGCGGCGGGGCGGAAGGCATGGTGGAAGGTCGGGTCGTACAGATGGCTGCGGGTGCCGCCGGCGGCGAGGACCGGACCGACGAGGATCAGGGTGTGGCGGATCACGCCGGCTTCGCGCAGGGTCGCGGCGAGGGCGTCGAGGGGGCATTCCCAGACCGCCTGGTCGGGCCAGGTCGCGCGGTGGACGATCGCGCAGGGGGTGTCCGCCGGGTAGCCGCCGGCGAGCAGCTCCTCCTGGAGCTTGCGGCCGCGCTTGGCGGACAGGAAGAGGGCCATGGTGGTGCCGTGCGCCGCGAAGGCGCGGATGTCCTCGCGGGCGGGCATCGGGGTCGCGGTCGCGAGGCGCGTGAGGATCACGGACTGCCCGACCTCGGGGACGGTGAGCTCGCGGCCCAGGACCGCGGCGGCGGCGGCCAGCGCGGAGACGCCGGGGACGATCTCCCAGTCCAGGCCGCGGTCCTCGCAGGCGGCGATCTGCTCGGTGATCGCGCCGTAGAGGGCGGGGTCGCCGGAGTGCACGCGGGCGACCGCCAGGCCCTCGGCGGCGGCGCGGTCGTAGATCGCCCCGACCGCCTCGAGCGTCAGCGCCGACGAGCTCACGACCTCGGCGTCCGGCCGCGCCCCGGCGACGGCCTCGGGCATCACCAGGCTGTCGGCCCAGACCACGATGTCGGCCTCGGCGATGACCCGCGCCCCGCGCAGGGTGAGCAGGTCGGCAGCGCCCGGCCCCGCGCCCACGAACCAGACCTTGCCGCGCGTCACAGCCGGGCACCGCGCGCCGCGGGCGGCCGCGTGACGATCACGGTCGAGAGGTAGGGAGCGTCGCCGGCCGCTGGAAGCTCGCCGATCAGCTCGCCGTCCAGCCCGAGGCGGGCCCCGAAGACCGCATCGTCCAGCCGCCCGGCCGCCGCCAGCAGCGCCCGGACCTCCTGCAGTCGCCGGCCGCCCTTGTAGGCGACCACGGTGTCGTGCTCGGCGAGCGCGCGTTCCAGGCGCTCGGTCCCCGCGGTCAGGGGCAGCAGCGCCAGGGTCTGGGCCCCCTCAACGAGGACCGTGCCGCTGCGCGCCGCCAGGTCCTGCAGGGCCGTGATGCCCGGGATCGTGGCCACCTCGACGTCGGGCAGCAGCGCGCGCACGGTGTCGACCACGTAGGTGAACGTCGAGTACACGTTCGGGTCGCCGATGGTCGCGAACGCCACGGCGTCGCCTGCGCGCAGGCGCTCCGCGATCGCGCTGCCCGCGGTGTCCCAGGAGCGCTCCCTCGCGGCCCGGTCGTCAGAGAGCGCGAACGTCAGCCGCCGGACCTTCGCCGCGTCGACGTGGGCCAGCACGACGGCTTCCGCGTACCCGGTCGCGCCCTCGTCGCCCACCGGCACGAACACCACGTCCGCCGCGGTGAGCACCTTGACCGCCTTGACCGTCACCAGGTCCGGATCCCCCGGACCCACACCGACGCCCGTCAGCCTCACCGCGCACCCGCCAGGCGTGAACGCTGCTCGCGCGCCGCGGCGACGAAGCGCGTTGCGACCTCGGGGGTCGCCGCCCAGTGCGTGTGCAGCCACGACGCGTGCACGTTGCCGACCACGAACCCCTCCGCCTGCCCGTCGCCCGCCGCCCTCGTCCGGCGCGGGTGGATCAGCCAGGCCGGCTTGCGCGGTCGGCCGGCCGTTCGTCGCTCTGCGGTCGCGGTCAGGACGGCGTGGTGGAACTCGTGTGCACGGGCTGTGGCGCCGACCGGCCACCACGGGGTGCCGGTTGCGGCCGTCGCGATGCGGTACCCGAGGTGCAGCCGCTCCGAGAGGGCGGCGTCGACCGGCAGCAACCCGCACTGCGCGTGGCCGTCCAGCGTGCGGCCGAGGTAGAGCAGCCCGCCGCACTCCGCGATGACCGGCGTACCTGCCGCGCCCCGCGCCGCGATCTCGGCGCGCAGCGGCGCGTTGGCGCTCAGCGCCTCCGCGTGCGTCTCCGGGAACCCCCCGCCCAGGACGATCGCGTCCGTGCGCTCCGGCAGCGCGACGTCGCGCAGCGGGTCGAAGGTCACCACCTCCGCCCCGGCGGCGGCCAGCAGCTCGAGGTTCTCCGCGTACGCGAACGTGAACGCCGGGCCACCCGCGACCGCGACCACGGGAGCCGGCCCGGCAGGCTCGTCATCGTTCGGCGCGGGTGCCACTCCCACGCGTCGGCGCGGCGACCAGGGCACCGCGGCGAGGGGTGGCGCGGTCCGCGCGAGGGTCAGCACTGCTTCCAGGTCGACGCCGGCCGCGACCCAGCGGCCCAGGGCGTCGACGGTCGTGCGCGCGTCGGCGGCACGCTCCCCCGCGGGCACCAGGCCCAGGTGTCGCGACGGCGTGCGCACCCCGGGGTCGCGCGGGAGCACGCCCAGGAGCGGGATCCCCAGCGGTAGGAGCGCCTCCCGCACGAGCTCCGCGTGGCGTTGCGAGCCGACGCGGTTCGCGATCAGGCCGGCGACGCGGACGGCGGGGTCGAAGGTCGTGAAGCCGTGGACGACCGCCGCGATGGAGCGGCCGACCCCCGACGCGTCGACGACCAGCACCACCGGTGCGCCCAGTAGCGTCGCGACCTGCGCGGTCGAGGCCTCGCCCGCCGTCCCGGCCCGGCCGTCGAAGAGCCCCATCACGCCCTCGACGACCGCGACGTCCGCCCCCGCGGAACCGTGCAGCAGCAGGGGCGCCATCAGCTCCGGCCCGCAGAGGAACGCGTCCAGGTTGCGCCCCGGCCGCCCGCAGGCGACCGCGTGGTAGGAGGGATCGATGTAGTCCGGTCCGACCTTGAACCCTGCGACCCGCAGTCCCCGCCCGGCCAAGGCCGCCATGAGCCCCGTCGCGACGCTGGTCTTGCCGACCCCCGACCCCGTCCCCGCCACCACCACCCGCGGCATCCGACGCGCCGGGGCGAGGCGCGGCAGGGACGTCACCACTCGATGCCCTTCTGTCCGCGCTGGCCCGTCTCGAAGGGGTGCTTGACCTTGGTGACGTCGCTGACGAGGTCGGCGGCTTCGACCAGCGCGTCGGGGGCGTCGCGGCCGGTGATCACCACGTGCTGGAACCCGGGGCGGTCGCGGAGGACCGCGACGACCTCGGCGGTGTCGACCCAGCCCCACTTCAGCGGGTAGGTGAACTCGTCGAGGAGCAGGAAGCGGTAGGTCGCGTCCGCGATGCGGCGCTGGACCTCGGCCCAGCCCTCGCGCGCGAGGTCGGCCGACTCCTCCAGGTTGCGGGACGTCCAGCTCCAGCCGTCGCCCATCTTGAACCAGGCGATGCTGCCGCCCGACACCGACGACGAGAGCGCCTCCGCGGCCCGCTGCTCCCCCACCGGCCACTTCCCGGACTTGACGAACTGGTAGACGCCGCAGTCCCAACCTTGCGCCCACGCGCGCAGCAGCATCCCGAACGCCGCGGTCGACTTGCCCTTGCCGGTGCCGGTGTAGACCAGCAGCAGCGGGTGCTCGCGCTTGCGCCGCCGCTCCATGTCGCCGTACTGGGGGCGGTCGCTCATCAGGGCGTCAGCCTCGCACGGTCAGCGCGTGCAGCGACAACACGAGCGCCTCGATGGCGAGCCCCACGCCGACGTTCACCTCCAGCGCGTCGCGTGTCCGCAAGGCGGCGTCGGCGGCCTCCAGGAACGCCGACGCCGGCAACGCCGCGGCGTCCTCCTGCAGCTGCTCCAGCGCGTCGACGTGCACCACGACGTCCGCCCCGCGGCCGTCCCTCACGGCCAGGCAGTCGCGGCACCACGAGACCAGGTCGTCGAGCGCCGCCTGCACCGCGGTCACGCGGATCTCGCGCTCCGCACGTGTGAAGCGCTCCTCGACCTGGCGCAGCACGGCCTTCGGGACGCCTCCGGCCCCCGCGGCGCGGCCCTTGGCCAGCTCGCCGTAGGTGAGCGCCAGGTCCTCCAGCTCCGCGCGGCCCTGCGCCCGCACGCCGTCGGTGAGCCGCTTGACCTCAGCTTCCAGCTGGCGCGAGGCGATCAGCGCGTGCCCCGGGCCGTCCAGCCGCACCCTGGTCAGCCAGGCGCGGTGGGCGCGCAGGTCGTCCAGCCCACCGGGCGCGGCCAGCCGCGCGAGCACCGCGGGCGATCCCCCGGCGGCGCGCACGGCCAGCTCCACGTCGCCCGGGTCCACCAGCCCGAGCCGCGCGGCCTCCGCCACCATCGTCGCGCGGTCCCACGGCGCGAACGCCAGCGCGCGGCACCGCGAGAGGATCGTGTCGGGCAGCTGCTCGGGGTCGGTGACGTCCAGGAGCCACACCGTCCCCAGCGGCGGCTCCTCCAGCGCCTTGAGGAAGGCGTTCGCGGCCTGCTCGTTCATGCGGTCGGCCTGCACGACGCGCAGGACCTTCGTGCGTCCTTCCGCGGGTGTCAGGAAGGCGGCGCGAAGCCACTCGTCGCGGACGTCGTCGACGCGGTGGTACGCGCCGACCGGCCGGAACTCGCGGTAGGCCGGATGCACACCACGCAGCGCCCGGCGGCAGGCGTCGCAGGTGCCGTCGGCATCGGCCGGGTCGTCGACGGCCGCCGGGCAGTTCGTCGCCGCCGCCAGCGCGCGGGCCGCGGCTTCCTGCCCCAGGCCCGCGGCGCCCAGGAACGCCCAGGCGTGCCCGACCTCCCCGCGGGCGACCGCACCGGACAGCACCGCAGCGGCCCGCGGCTGGCCCGGGAGCGCCCACAGACCTGGCGGCGCCTCCACGGCGCTCACGAGGGCGTCCCGGTCCCCCGCCCACCCAGGTCCAGGGTCTCCCGATCTGCAGCGCGCGCCGCGCCGGCCGCGTCAGCAGCGTCCGCCGGCAGCGGCAGCCACTGGTGCAGGCCCGCCCGGATCTGGCGCGCGACGACCTCCGGGTCACCGGTCGCGTCCACCACGATGTGGCGCCCCTTGGCCTGCCGCGCCAGGTCGAGGTAGCCCTGCGCGACCCGCTGGTGGAACGCCAGCCCCTCGCGCTCCAGCCGGTCGGAGGCGACCTGCTCGATGATCGGCGGCAGGCGCAGCACGCCGGAGGGCTCGACCGTGCCTCGCCGCGACTGCTCGGTGCGGTTGCGGCGCGCGCGCTCCTCGACGCGGCGCAGCCCCACGACCGGGTCGAGCCGCAGCAGCACGACCACGTCGGGCAGGACGCCGGCGGTGGCCCAGCGGTTGACCTCCGCGATGTCCTCGGGACCCAGGCCGCGCCCGTGCCCCTGGTAGGCCAGCGACGACTCCACGTAGCGGTCGCACAGGACCACGCGGTCGGCGCCCAGCGCCGGCTGGATGACCTTCTCGACGTGCTCAGCTCGGGCCGCGGCGTACAGCAGCGTCTCGGTGCGGTCGGTCATGCCCTCCGACGCGGGGTCCAGCAGGATCGCACGGACGCGTTCTGCGGTCGGCGATCCGCCGGGCTCGCGTGTCTCCACGACGTCGAGGCCCTCCGCCCGCAGCTGCTCGGCCAGCAGCCGCAGCTGCGTGGACTTGCCGGAGCCCTCCACGCCCTCGAACACCACGAACGTCCCGGACCGGTGGGCCGGCTGCTCCACGTCCAGGCGCATCGGCCGCTCGCCTTCGGACGCGTTCACCCCGCGACGCACGCGCAACCCGTAGAACAACGCGACGAGCCCGCCGCCGAGGATCGCCACGCGGATGCCAGAGACGCCCATGAAGGACCCGCCGACGCCCATCGTGACCCGGCCGATCGCGCCCGCGATGAACGGCCCGAAGCCCAGCGCCGCGAAGAGCGCGAGACGCGTGGCGGTGTAGAAGGTCGCGAACGTGCGCGCGCGCGTGTCGTCCTCGGTGTGCTCCTGCAGCAGCGTGTAGCCGATGACGACGCTGGCTCCGGCCCCAATCCCCAGCAGGAACCCGATGATCTCGGTCACCAGGAAGCTGGGCGCGAACGCCAGCGACGCCGACAGCAGGCCCGTGAGGCCCAGGCACACCGGGAAGCTGCGCTCCCGGGCGATGTGGTAGCGGTTGAGCAGCGGCACCACGCCGACGATGCCGAGGACCAGCCCCACGCCCACGAGCGTGATGAGCACCGACCACGCGGCCTCCGGCTGCCCGAGGTCCGCACGCACGAACTCCGGCCCCAGCGCGATCACGATCCCGGCGCCGAAGAACACCCCGACGACGCCCACGATGAGCGAGCGGATCAGGGGGTAGGAGCGGATGAACGCCAGGCCCTCGCGCAGCTCGGCCGCGATGCCGGGGGGGTCCTCGGACTGCTCGCGCACGGTCTGCCGGCGGCCCTTGGGGATCTTGACCTGGGCCATCATCACGGCGGACACGACGTAGGACAGCCCGTCGAGGACCAGCGCGAAGCGCACGGGGTCGACGTCGCTGCCCAGCACCTGCGAGAGCGCCCCGGTGAGCGCCAGCAGCGCGGTGGTGGCCACGGCGCCCAGGGGCAGCGTGCCGTAGGCGACCAGCAGGTTGAGCTGGTTGGCCTGCGGCAGGTGCTCGGCGTCGACCACGCTGGGCAGGGCCGCGTCGCGCGCCGCCATGAACAGCAGCGACACGCACTCGATCACGAACGTGATCGCCAGCAGTGCCAGCAGGTCCTGGGTGAACGCGATCGCCACGTAGAGCAGTGCCCGCGTCACATCGGTGGCCACGATCAGCTTGCGCCTGTCGTAGCGGTCCGCCAGCACCCCCGAGACCGGCCCGAAGAACGCGCTGGGCAGGAGGCGCGTCATCATCACGCCGCCCAGCGCGAAGAGCGCCGGCCGGCTGCCGGCCTCGTAGAACGACGCGGCGAGGATCGGCAGCGCGACGAACCCGATCCAATCCCCCAGGGACGAGATCAGCGACGAGATGAACCACTTGCGGTAGCCGGAGATCGCGAACAGCCCACGGTAGGACGGCTTGTTGCCGCCCCCGAGCAGCGCGTCCGGAACGGGGCTCACGAGGCCATCAGGATGCCTCGCCAGACCCCCGATCGCCCAGCGCCGTCCACAGCCCGGCGCCATGGCAGGCTGCACGGCCGGCAGGAAGGAGCGTCGATCCGTCGGCTGGCCATCGTGTTGACCGTGCTCGCGGTCGCGTCAGGCGGGAGCCTGGCGGCCTTCCGGTACGGCCGGATCGGCGCCGAGCGTGAGGCTGCGGCGCTCGCCGAGACGCTGGCGGCCGCCGAGGAGGCCCGGGTCGCTCACGAGGCCGTCCTGTGGCGCTCCGACCGCGGGCTGGTCGACGACGAGACCGAGCTGGCGCCGGCCGCCGACGGCGTGCTGCTGATCGACGGCCGCCGCCTCCGGCACGTCGACTCAGGCGGCACGGTCGCCTGGGACCGCGAGCTGGACCACGGCGTCGTGGGCGTGGTGGCCATGCCTGACCGGGTCGCGGTCACGTTGCGCTCCGGTGCCGTGCTGGTCTTGACGGCCGCGGCGGGAGACACGCTGTGGGAGCGCCACCCGCTGGACGCGGCCGCGCGCCAGCCCGCCCGGCCGATCTCGCGGCCCGTGGTGGTGGACGGCACCGTGCTGGTCGTCGAAGGCCGCACGGTGTTGCGCGCGCTCGACCTCGAGACCGGGGACGTGCGCTGGGAGCGCGCCCTGGCGACGCCCTCCTCGGACGCGGTGATCGCCGCGGCGTCGACGGCCGGCCGGCCGGCCGCGTTCGCCGTCGAGGAGCCCGCCGACGGGCGACCGCACGTCCTGCACGCGTTCGACGCGCTCACCGGCGACGAGCGATGGCAGGTCGCCGGGACAGCCCGCCGCACCCGCGCCGTGGCGGTCGAGGGGGGGCGTGTCCTGTGGTGGGAGGGGAGCCGGCTGGGCGCCTACGACGCGACCGACGGCGCGGTCGCGTGGGAGCTCACCCCGGAGGGGCAGACCCGCTGGGTCACGGGCGAGGGGCTCGCGGTCCTCTGGCGGCTGGGGAGCCCGGCGAGACTCGTGACCGCCTACGGCGTCGAGGACGGCGCGCTGCGCTTCTCCCTGGCCCCCGGCAGCCAGCTTCGCCTGGGCGGCGGCTACGTCGTGGCGCTCGAGGAAGGCGACGTCTGGCACTACGACCTCGACGGCGAGCTGCTCCGGCGCCGGACCTGGTACGGCCTGGAGGCCCAGGACGCGGTCGTCACCGAGGACCTGCTGTACCTCATCACGCGTGAGCGTCTGCTCGCGGCGGCCTGGACGCCCTAGGACTTCGCGCGGCCGCGGCGGGCCGTGGTCTTCTTGGGCGGCTCTGACGCGAGGCGCTCGCGGCGCATCGCCAGCAGCTCGTTCGCACGGTCGATGGTGAGGCCCTCGACGGTGTCGCCCTTGCGCAGCGAGGCGTTGACCTCGCCGTCGGTGACGTACGCGCCGAAGCGCCCGTCGCGGATCGACAGCTCCTTGCCGCTGGCGGGGTCCGTCCCCAGCTCGCGCAGCGCGATCGACGTGGCCTGGCGGCCGCCGCGCTTGGGCTGGGACAGCAGGGCCAGCGCGTCCGCGAGCGAGACCGTGAAGAGGTCCTCCACGGACTCCAGGCTGCGGCTCTCCTTGCCGTGCTTGACGTAGGGGCCGTAGCGCCCGTTCTGCGCGGTGATCTCCTCGCCGTCTGCGGGGTGCACGCCCAGCAGGCGGGGCAGCGTGAGCAGCCGCAGCCCGTCCTCGAGCGTGATGCTGTCCAGCGACATCGACGGCAGCAGCGATGACGTCTTCTGGGGCTTGCCGTCCTCGGGGCGACCCAGCTGCACGTAAGGGCCGTAGCGGCCGTTGCGGGCGACCACCTCCACGCCGGTGGCGGGGTCGGTGCCCAGCACACGGTCGTCGGACCCGGCCTCCAGCAGCTCGATCGCGCGGTCCAGCGTGAGCTCGTCGGGGGCCAGGTCGTCGGCCAGCGAAGCGGACTGCTCGCCGCGCTGCACGTAGGGGCCGTAGCGTCCGACGCGCGCCACGACCGGTGTCCCCTCGGCGTCCACGCCCAGCGGGATGGAGTTGATCGCGGCCGCGTCGATGCGGTCGAGGTGGTGGGAGACCTTGGCCTTCAGCCCGCCGTCGCCGTCGTCCCCGAAGTAGAAGCGGCGCAGGTACGGCAGCGCCTCGGCCTCGCCGTTGGCGACGTCGTCGAGCTCGTCTTCCATCCGCGCCGTGAACGCGTAGTCGACGAGGTCCCCGAAGTGGTTCTCCAGCAGCGTCACCACCGCAAAGGCGGTGAAGGAGGGCACGAGCGCGGCGCCCTTCTTCCACACATAGCCGCGCCCGATGATCGTGGAGATGATCGAGGCGTAGGTGGAGGGCCGCCCGATGCCGAGCTCTTCGAGGTGCTTGACCAGCGCGGCCTCGGTGTAGCGGGCCGACGGCTGGGTGTCGTGGCCCTCGGGCACCACGCTGTCCGCGGTCAGATGGTCACCCTGCGCGACGCGGGGCAGGACGACCTCGCGATCGTCGAGCTCGGCTTCGGGGTCGTCGGAGCCCTCGACGTAGGCGCGCAAGAAGCCGGGGTGGGAGATCGTCGTACCGCTGGCCGCCAGCTCCGCGGTGCGCCCGCCCGCGGGCGCCGCGAAGCGGATCGCGACGGTGGTGCCCAGCGCGTCGGTCATCTGCGACGCCAGCGTGCGCTTCCAGATCAGCTCGTAGAGCGCGAGCTCGTCGCGGTTGAGCTCCGAGCGCAGCTGGTCGGGCGCGCGGAAGCTGTCGCCGGCGGGGCGGATCGCCTCGTGCGCCTCCTGGGCGTTCTTGACCTTGGTGGTGTAGCGGCGTGGTTGCTCCGGCAGGTAGTCGCGACCGAAGCGCTGCGCGATGTCGGCGCGGGCCGCCCGCAACGCGGTCTCCGACAGGTTCACGGAGTCCGTGCGCATGTAGGTGATGTAGCCGTTCTCGTACAGACGCTGTGCGACCTGCATCGTGCGCGCGGTCGAGAGCCGCAGCTTGCGGCCGGCCTCCTGCTGCAACGATGACGTCTGGAACGGCGGGGCGGGCCGGCGGCGGTACGGCTTGGTGTCGACTGAGGAGACGGTGAAGTCCGCGGTCTGCAGATTCGTGGCCAGCGACCGCGCCGCCGCCTCGTCGAGCACGGTGACCCCGGAGCGCGACAGCGTGCCGTCGTTGGCGAAGTCCCGGCCGGTCGCGACGCGCGAGCCGTCGACCGCGACGAGCATGGCGGTGAGGGTCTCGGCCAGGTCGCCCTCGACCGGCGCAGAAGGGCGCAGCACGGCCTGCACGCCCCACCACGTGGCGGCGACGAACGCCATGCGCTCGCGCTCCCGCTCCACGACCATGCGCGTCGCGACGCTCTGCACGCGCCCGGCCGAGAGCCCGGGGTTCACCTTCTTCCACAGGACCGGGGAAACCTCGTAGCCGTAGAGGCGGTCGACGATCCGGCGCGCCTCCTGGGCGTCGACCAGGCGCTCGTCGAGGTCGCGCGGGTTGGCGATCGCCGCCTGGATCGCCTGCGGGGTGATCTCGTGGAAGACCATGCGGCGGACGGGCACGCGGGGCGAGAGGACCTCGCGCAGGTGCCAGGCGATGGCCTCACCCTCGCGATCCTCGTCTGTTGCGAGGTAGACCTCGGACGCGTCCTTGACGAGCCTGCGCAGCGTGGAGACCTGTGTCTTCTTGTCCTTGCTGACGACGTAGACGGGCGTGAAGTCGTTGTCGACGTCGACGCCCATGGCCGCCCAGGGCTTGCCCTTGTGCTCCGGGGGCACCTCCGACGCGTTGGCGGGCAGGTCGCGGATGTGGCCGACGGACGACTCCACGACGTAGCCGCTACCGAGGAAGCGCGCGATGTTGCGCGCCTTGGCGGGCGACTCGACGATCACGAGGGGCTTGGTCATTTGGATGGCCACCGTAACCGTGCCCGTCAAGCGGTCGCCACGCGCCCCACTCCCGAGGCCAACGGCTCCGGGACCGGTCCGACGAGCTCGGCGTAGCGGGTCAGCGCGTAGCGGTCGGTCATCCCAGCGACGAGATCCACCACCTGCGTGACGTCGTCGGCGGCGTGGTCGCGGTAGGTGGGCGGCACGAGCTGGGGGTGCGCGAGGTGGTGCTCGACCAGCCCGCGGATCACCGTGATCGCCGCCGCCTTGCAGCGCTCCTGGTGCGGCGCGGTGTAGACGCGCCGGAACATGAAGTCGCGCAGCAGCCCCATGGTCTCGAGCAGCGCGGGTTCCAATGCCAGCACCCCCGTGGCACTGGAGGGCTCCAGGATCCCGCGGACGAAGGCGTCGATCCACCGTGACCCCGGCGGTCCCAGGCGGACACTCACCGCGGCGGGCAGATCAGCGGGCGTGAGGAGCCCGGCGCGCAGCGCGTCGAGCGCGTCGTGGGTCAGGTAGGCGATGCGGTCGGCGTAGCGCACGCAGAGCCCCTCGGGCGTGTGCGGCGGCGGGTCGATCCGCCACGTGTGCGCGCGGATGCCGTCACGCACCTCCCAGGTGAGGTTGCGGTCCTCCAGCACTTCGAAGATGCGCAGGCCCTGCGCCGCGTGGTGCCAGCCGCCGGGGACGTAGGGCGCCAGCGCGTCCTCGCCGGTGTGGCCGAAGGGGGTGTGGCCGACGTCGTGGGCCAGCGCGATCGCCTCGGCCAGCGTCTCGTTGAGACCCAGGCCGGCGGCCAGGGCCCGGGCGATCTGCGCGACCTGCAGGGTGTGCGTGAGCCGGGTGACGACATGGTCGCCGTCGGGGTTGGCGAACACCTGCGTCTTGTGCTTGAGCCGGCGGAAGGCCTTGGCGTGCACGATGCGGTCGCGGTCGCGCTCGAAGCAGGTGCGCCAGGGGTCCTCAGGCTCAGGCCGCCGGCGTCCGCGGCTGTCGGCCGCACGCGTCCCGGCGGGAGCCAGGCGCTGCGCCTCCTCGGCCAGTCTGGCGGCACGGTCGCGGCGCGCGAAACCGGACGCGACGGCCGCCGGCGCCGGGAAGGTGCGCATGTGCCGAGGGTACGGCCCGGGTGCGCCCGCGCCGTCGCTCTCCCCACAGCTCGCGAGCTTCCACATGGCAGCGGGCTTGCAAGAACATGACAGGAGGTAGAGGCTGCCCGCCACCAGCCGCCCAACGGAGGGCGGCACGCTCAGGGGACCTCGCCGCACATGCACCGACACCTTCGTTTCGTCCTGCCAAGCCTGCTGGCCCTGCTGCTCGTTCTCTCGCTGGGCCCGCCCGGGGGCGCGCAGGACCCCGCCCAGTCCTCCGGACCGGCCACGGCCACGATCGCGCCGGTGGCAGGCGAGTTCAGCCCCGGCCAGAGCGTCGCGGTCACCGGCGTGGTCAGCGACGCCGCCGGGAGCCCGCTGGCGGCGCTCGTGCGCGCCACCTTGATCTCACCCGAGGGGGGGGTGCTGGCGGTCACCGACACGGCCAGCAGTCCCGACGGCACGTATACGGCAGCGTTCCCCGGCGAGGCCACGGTCGGTCTCGCCCCCGACGCGACGACAGGCTACGTGTACGGACTCGGCGTCGCGGTGGAGACGCTGCCCCTCGACGCGCCCGAGGGCAGCAGCCCGCAGCCCGTCGGGATCGCGCAGGTGGTGCTGGCGGCGCCGCCCGCAGGTCTGGAGCTCGACAACGACTTCACCTCCTCGGTCGGCTGGGTCAAGCCCGGCGAGATCTACCCGTTCCGCCTGATCGTCCGCAACTTCAACGCCACCGCCTACGAGGGCGTCCAGGTGACGGCTCCGGTCCCCGACGGGACCCAGTTCCTGAGCGTCACGCCACTTGACGGCGCCGGCACGGCGCAGATCCTCCCCGACGGTTCGGTGCAATGGGATGTCGGGACCGTCGCGGGCGGGACCGTCGAGGCACCGACCGAGCTGATCTTGGTGGTGGAGGCGCAGGCAGACACGCTCGCCGAGGACCCGCAGATCGTCTGGAAGGACCTCGCCACCGTCGCGACCATCGTCGTGCCCGGCCTCGGCTCGGGCGACGCCGCCAGTCACGGGCCCAAGGTGATCCCGCCGAACGGCACCTACGAGACCGCGCGCTACGGCGACCGCCCGTTCCCCGTGGTGCCGGCCGCGTACCGCGACCGCGCACAGCTGCCCGCCAACAGCGGCGAGGACCTGGTCACGGCGATCAACGACCCGGCCAATCCCGGGTCGACGTTCAACCTCTTCCAGGAGATGAGCTACGGGCAGCTCTTCCCCCACGCCACCGTGCCCTCGGCGGGCATCGCCACGGCGGACTTCACCGACTTCGACGACGCGAACTTCCATGACCGCGAGCTGCCCGCCCCGGACCCCGACTCCTGCTTCGGCACCTACACGCCCGAGCTGGCCGGAGAGCCCGGCTACGAGCAGCGCATCGTCAACGGCTTCTACCAGCTGCCGGGGAGCACGGAGTACTACGGCTCGGACAGCGGCGCGACGGGCGACGCGACCGTGGACGACGACGGCTCGATCGACGACGCCTGCGGCACGATCGGCAAGGCCGTCTACGACGCCGCGGCGCTGGCCGACCCGGAGATCGACTACAACGAGTTCGACACCGACAAGGACGGCGTCGTCGACTTCTTCATGCTGGTGTTCGCCGGCTGCGGCGGCAACGGGCCCTCCCAGCGCGCCTGTGACGGGGACCCCTACGGCGGCACCCCGCCGGCCAACTACGACAACATCTGGCCGCACTCCTCGTCGCTGCTGGAGCAGTTCTTCGACCCCGCCAGCGGTGTCACCGGCTACGAGACCGACGACCGCCTGACCAACCTCGAGGGCGAGCTGCTGTTCTACGTCGACGAGAACCGCGTCGACTTCACGACCACCGACACCGGCATCCCGGCCTTCGTGCGGGTCGGCCCGTACAACGTCAACCCCGAGGACTCCATCGACTTCGCGAGCGTGATCTCGCACGAGTACGGCCACTCGCTGGGCCTCCCGGACTACTACGGCACCACGCTCGCGCAGTTCTACGGGCGCTGGAACCTCATGGCGACCGACTACTCCCAGCACATGGACCTCAACGGCCGCCAGGAGCTGGGCTGGGTCATCCCCCGAGAGCTGCCCGACGGCGACACCACGTTCTCGATGGTGGACTCCACGATCGACATCAACTCCATCGACTGGCGCACACCGGCGGGCACGCCGTACACGCTCAGCGGTCCCGGTGTGCACAACGGCGACGCCTACACCGCGTCACTCCCCCGCCGGATCCTCCTGCAGGAGGAGCTGATGGGCACCAGCACGGAGCCGGAGGATCCCGGCTCGTCGCCGTCGCACGTCTGGTGGTCCCGCCGCGGCGACGACTTCGGCTGCGTCCCGGCGCGCACCGCGCACAGCCTCGACGTGCCGCTGGAGCTCCTGGCCGACGTGCCGGCGGGGACGCCGCTGACGCTGGCGATGGACAGCTACTGGGACATCGAGTGGGACTTCGACTACGGGTTCCTCCTGGCGACCACCGACAACGGCGCCACCTACACCTCGCTGCCCAGCATCGAGGGCTACACCTTCCCAGCCGAGGACAACCCGTTCGGGATCGCCTGCCAGGACCGCTGGGGCAACGGCCTCACCGGCACCAGCGGGTCGTGGGAGGACGGCGACGCAACCGACGAGCGTGACCACGGCGAGCAGGCGCCGGGGACGGGCTTCATCCCGCTCTCCTACGACCTGTCCGCCTTCGCCGGCATGACCGACGTGACCCTGCGCTTCGCCTACTTCACCGACGGCGCGGTCAACCGGCCGGGCTGGTTCGTGGACGACCTGCGCCTGCTGGAGGGCACCGACGCCACCGCCGACCCCGACGAGCAGGTGCTCTACGAGAACAACTTCGAGAGCGAGGAGAGCTCGGCGCAGAGCGACGTCGTCAACGGCGGCTGCGACGGCGAACGCCGGACGGGCCCCTGCACCGACGGCTGGCAGTACGTCCAGGCCGGTGAGCTCTCGACGGCCGACCACGCCTACTACTTCGAGCTGCGCGACCGCACCGGGTTCGACTTCGACTCGCGCGGCGAGGCGGACCGCCCCGGTGGGCAGCCGGACTGGACCCCCGGTCTCTCGCTGGTCTACACCGACGAGTTCCGTGGCTACGGCAACGTCACCGAGGTCTTCCGTCCCAACCAGAGCGTGCTGGACGACCAGCCCGCGCCGTTCACCGGGGCGCTGACCGCGGCGACGTTCATCCCCAACCTCACCGACGCCGCCTACACGCTCAACAGCGCGCCGTTCAACGACACCGGCACCGGCCACGTCGACAACTACGCCGAGAACGACCTCGAGCACGCGTGGATCCTGAACTACAACTGCCTGCGCCTCGACGTGACCGCGATGACCGGGACCGACATCGGGCCGTCCGGCCCGCCCGGCAACCTGACCGGCACCGTGAACGCCACGACGTTCGAGGGCTGCTCGACCCGCGACTACGGGTTCACGGCCTTCGAGGCCCGGCCGGTCGCGGTGGCGACCGCAGACCCGACGACGGCCGTCGTCGGGCAGATCGTGACGTTCGACGCCACGGGTTCGTCCGACGCGGTCACGCCGTTCGACGAGCTGCACTTCGCGTGGGACTTCGACAACGACGGCGAGGTCGACTCCACCGACCCGGTGGCCACGTTCACCTACACCACCCCTGGCCTCTACACCGCCACGCTCACGGTCACCAACGCCCTGGGCGCGGTCGACAGCGACACGATCGAGATCACGGTCAACGCCGGCGCCGGCGGCGGACCCGGACCCGGACCCGGCCCCGGCCCCGGGCCTGGACCCGGCCCTGGCCCCGGCCCTGGCCCCGGCCCCGGCCCCGGCCCCGGCCCCGGCCCCGGCCCCGGCCCCGGTGAGGACAACCGCGTGGACCGGCTCGCAGGCGCGGACCGTATCCAGACCGCCATCGAGCTGTCGCAGGAAGCGTTCGAGATGGCCACGACAGCCGTCCTGGCCACTGCAGGAGACTTCCCCGACGCCCTCGCCGCCTCGACGCTGGCGGCGGAGGTCGACGGCCCGATCCTGCTCAACCCCCCCGACGCGCTGCACGCGAGCGTGGGCGCGGAGCTCCTGCGCCTGGGCGTGGAGACCGTCTACCTGGCAGGCGGCACCGCCGTCTTGTCCGAGCAGGTCGCGACCGACCTGGACTTCCTCGGCTTGGAGGTCGTGCGCGTGGCCGGTCCTGAGCGCAACGCCACGGCAGTCGCCATCGCCGAGCAGGTGGTCGCGCTGGGCGGTCCGGTCGAGGACGTGATCGTGGCCGTGAACGACAACTTCCCCGACGCACTCGCGGCCGGGAACATCGCGACCCACGGCCGGGTGCCGATCCTGCTCACCGAGGAGAGCAACCTGCCCGACGTCACCGCGGCTGCACTGGAGGACCTGGTCGCCGCAGGCGGCGAGGTGCTGGTCGTCGGCGGCACGGCCGCCGTCTCCGAGAACGTCGAGGGCGCCATCCAGGCGCTCGGCATCTCCACGCGTCGACTCGCCGGGGCCGACCGCCTGGCGACCGGGCTCGCGCTGGTCCGGGAGGCCCTCGAGCGCGGGGCCTCCTTGGACCAGGTAATCCTGGCGAGCGCCGCCAACTACCCCGACGCCCTGGCCGCGGTGCCCGCCGCGTTCCAACTGGGCGGGGTGGTCATCCTGGTCCATCCCGACGGTCTGGCCCAAGGCGCGATCAGGGACTTCCTGGCGCAGAACGCCGCGGAGATCGACACGATCCTCCTGGCTGGAGGGCTGGCCGCACTGAGCGACGCGATCGACGGCGAGGCACTCGCTGCGATCGTCGCCGCTGGTGAGTCCGCCACCACGAGGCGGCACCGCTAGCCGCACGACACCAGACCACGCCCGGCCGTCCGCGGCCGGGCGTGGTCTGCGTTTGTAGGCTCGGTCGAGCCGACGCGCACAGGGAGGACCGGCACATCGTGGAGCGGACCGGGTATGCGTCGGGGACGCCGGCCTAGTGATCGAGCCCCGCCACCGCTTCAGCATCGAGTTCTGCGTCCCCTGAAACTACGTACCCAGGGCCGTCGGTCTGGCGGACGAGCTGCTCAAGGGCTGGGCGCCGGTGATCGAGCGCATCGACCTGCTCACCGGCAGCCGGGGGGTGTTCACCGTGACGCTGGACGGCGAGGTGCTGTTCGCCAAGCACGCCGTCAAGCGTCACGCGCAGCCGGGCGAAGTGGTGACCTTGGTACGCGAGCGGCTGGGGCCTGAGCTGCGCTGGACGTAGAGCCTCTCGGCTCACCAGGTCGGTCGCGCGAGCACCCCGCCGTCGACCACGAGGTTGGCCCCGGCGACGAAGCGCGCGAGGTCGGATGCGAGGAACACGCAGGCGTCGCCGACGTCCTCCGGGGTTCCGAGCCGGCCCAGCGGGACGCTGGCCAGCCAGCGCCGGACGCCGTCGGGCCAGTCCTCGGCCAGGCCCGGCCGGTCCACGAGGCCCGGCGACACCGCGTTGACGCGGACGCCGTGGGGCCCCCACTCCAGCGCAGCGGCGCGTGCGTGCATCAGCACCCCGGCCTTGGCCGCGGCGTAGTGCGCATGCCCGGGGGCGGGCTGCAGCCCTTCGATCGAGGCCACGTGCACGATCGCGCCGCCGCCCTGGTGCTGCATCCGCCGTGCCGCGGCCTGGGTGGTGCGGTGCACGCTGGTGAGCGTGGCGTCGATCATCGCCCGCCACTGGGCGTCGGTCATCGCGGGGAGCGGCTGGACGGGCTGCACCGCCGCGTTGTTGACGAGTACGTCGAGGCGGCCGTAGGCGGCGAGCGCGGCATGGACGACGGATGCCGGCCCGTCGTCAGCCGTGAGGTCGGCCTGCACCAGGTGCGCCGCCGTGGGGAGCGCCGCGGCCAGGTCCCTGGCGGCCTCGCCGCTGGTGTGGTGGTGCAGCACCAGCCGCGCCCCGGCGGCTGCAAAGCGGCGGGCGATGCCACCGCCGATGCCACCGCCGGCCCCGGTGACCAAGACGACCTTGCCGTCCAGGCCCAGAGGGTCCACACGCCCCAGGGAACGCTCGCTCACCCCGCCAGCCGGCCCCAGCCGTAGAGCCAGGTCGTGGGGCGGCCCAGCGGGTCGGGGCGCGCCTCGACCTCGACGCGCTGGTAGCCGGCCCCGCCCAGCAGCGCCTTGAGCTCCTCGGCGCTCAGGCTGGTGGTCCAGACCGTGCCGGCGGGCGGGTCCTCGAACGGCTCGAGCTCTGCATGCCCCTCGCGAAACGACAGGAAGATCGGCCCCGCCGCGTGCACGCGGCGCAGCTCGCGCAGGGCCGGCACGATCTCCTTGCGAGGCAGGTGGTGCAGCGCGGCCGGCGCCCAGATGCCGCGGAACGTCGCGTCGGCGAACGGCAGGCGGCGCAGGTCCCAGCGGGCCAGCAGTCCCTTGGGGAAGAAGGTGTGGCCGATGCGCATGCACTCCATCGAGCGGTCCCCCGACGTCACGCGCAGCCCGACGTCACGTAGCAGCCGCACGTCCAGCGAGGGGCCGCTGGCTACGTCCAGCACCAGCGCGCCGCGCCCCGCGAGCGCGGCGAGCTTGCGTGCCGCGTCGCGCGGCCGGCGCTCCTGCCAGGCCTCCTGGTAGGCGGCGGCACTGCTGTCATAGGCGGCGATGGAGGCCTGCGTGCGCTCGTCCAAGAGACGCGATGCTAATGGCCGTTCGCCGGCTCCAGGCGCTCAGCCGTCCGCGCGATCCCCACGCGGAAGCGCAAGCACACGCGCATGCCGTCCACGCGGGTGAACTCGCAGGTGTCCGTCAGGCCCCGGATCAGCACGACGCCCAGCCCTCCGGTCATGGTCTCCCAGTCGCGTCCGTTGAAGTCGCGGCGTTCGTGCGGCTGGAAGCCGGAACCGTCGTCGGCGATCTCGACGACGAACGCGCCGTCGGCGTCGGGCCCGAAGCACACACGCACGGGCTCGGTGACCCCGGCGGCGTTCTGGGCGTTGACGGCGTTGGCCGTGGCCTCGCTGACCGCGATCTTGAGGTCCTCGACGACGTCGGTGGTCACGCCAACCTGCTCCGCGGCAGTGCTGACGACCAGGCGTGCCAGGGCGACGTGCTGGGGGGTGGACGGGATGAGGAGCTCGATGAGTTTCCCGTTCCCGGGTGTCCCCGCGGCGGTCATGGCAAGTCTTCGAGGGCCTCAGCGAGTGTGTCGTGGATGGCGAAGACCTTGGTCAGCCCGGTGATGCGGAAGAGCTTGAGCACGCGCTCCTCGGCGCACACCAGGGCGAGCGTCCCGTCGTGGGAGCGGACCCGCTTCAGTCCACCCACGAGGACGCCCAAACCGGTCGAGTCGAGGAACTCGACCTTCGTCATGTCCACGACGATCGTCGTGTGCCCCGCCGAGACCAGGTCGACCAGCTTCTCGCGCAGTCGTGGCGCGGTGTAGAGGTCAACCTCGCCACCGACCTCGAGCACGGCGACGTCGCCCTCGAGGCGGTCTTCCAGCATGAGCTCCACGTGATCTCGCTTTCGGGTGGTTCGTGACCAGTACGTTCGGAAGTTCGTTCCCCCTGGCCCACGGTGGCAAACGAGCGGCGGCTGGTCAGCACGCTTAGAAGGGCGTCCGCGCGAGGCGCCGCACGTGTCCGGCCAGGACCAGACACACTAGCCCCAGAGCCACCGCGGACAGGATCCGCTTCCTGTCCGGCGACTCGCTGTAGACCGCCAGCGTCCCGCCCTCGCGCGTGCTGCCGGGTAGCACTTCGAAGTCCAGGGAGGCCACCTCGGTCTGCGTCGCGTCGAACGGCAGCGTGGGCGCGAAGGTCTGGACCGGCGCCGCGAACGGGACGGGCGTCGGGGCCTGCGGCACCTGTGCCGGCGGGGGCAGCGCCAGCGTCGGCGGGCGGGCCTGACCCGGGATCATCACCTGGGGCGTCGGGCTCGGGGCGGGTGGGGGGGTGGGGATGCCAGAAGGGTCTGGGGGCAAGGTCGGCAGGCCGCCGGCGTCCTGCGTCTGTGTCGGCGTGGGCATCGGCTCCTCGGTGGGTTCGTCGCGGCCCGAGGGCTGCTCGGCCGGCATCGGCACCGGGGCGCCGTCGACGCCGGCCGCGGAGGACGTCGACGACGTCTCGCCGCCCGTGCCGTCGGCGCGCACGGCCACGACGCGGTAGCGGTACTCCGCATCGTCGGGGGGGACGTCCAAGGCGGCGGTCCGGTCGGCGGAGGGGACGCTCTGGATGGTGGTGAAGTCCGCGCCCGCCAGCGCGCGCTGCACGTCGTAGCGCAGGAAGTCCGGGACGTGCACCGCAGTCCACGAGACCTCGACCGAGCCGGCGACGGTCTCGACCGTGCGCGCCTCCACGGCGACCGGGGGGGGCGGAACGGAGAAGGTCACGCTGTGGCCCGACCACGGGGAGGTGGTGGACTCCTCGGCAGCGGTGCTGGCGACCTGCACCTCGACGTTGTAGGGGCCGTTGGGCAGCGGACCGGAGCCGATCGCGGAGCCGAGCGGGTCGTAGCCCGCGCCCCAGGTGCTGCGTCCCGCAGTCGTGGGGCCCTCGCGGTGGGCCAGCTGCAGCTGGCCGTAGGCGCTGCTGCCGCGGGTCAGCCGCAGCTCCACGCTCGCGACCTCCTCACCCTCGGCGGCTTCGACGAACGCCTGGAAGTCGACAGGGCCGGTGACACTCACCCCCGAGCCGGGACGCTCGACGCCGTGGGCGACCAATGTGGCCGCGGGGATGGCCCACAGGGTGAGCACGGCGAGCACCGCGGCCGCGGCGGTGGGCAGGCCCCGGGTCATGACGGCGCGGCCGCTGGGGTCGGCGCGGCGGCGGCGCCGGGGGTTGCGGGTGCCCCCGCGAAGCGCGGCGTGGAGGACACGAGCTCGGCGCGCAGGATCAGGCGGTCGCGGGCAGTGCCCTTGGGGTGGCAGGTCGTCAGCGTGAGCGTGGCCGTCGCCGTCGGCCCCACGACGTCCCAGTCGCGTGGGCCGGTGATCCAGCAGGCCCCGTTGGGGCACGGCTGCGCGACACCCGCGGGGGCGGCCACCACCCGGTAGGTGTGCGTGGCCAGCGGCGTGATGAGCTCCAGCTCGGAGCCGACCGGGATCTCGTCGAGCCGGTTAAAGGGCTTGCCGTAGGTCGTGCGGTGTCCGGCGATCGCCACGTTGCCCGGCTCGCCGGGGAGCGGGGTGGTCGGATAGTGGCCGGCGCCGGCCCTGAGCGCTGCCGGCGACGTGCCCTCCACGACCACGGTGTCCACGCCGATGGCGGGCATGAGGATGCGGGTCAGCGGGTCGCCCGTGCCGATGGTGCGCGCGGTGTAGCGCTGCACGAGCTCGGGGCTCTCGAACTGGTCGGCCAGCGGGCGCTGGATCAGCTGGGTCGCGTAGAAGTCGCTGGCCAGGGGCCACGCGAAGACGCCGAGCGCGCCGAGGAAGAGCAGCAGCGACACCCCGGTGAGCAACCGCCGTCCGAGCGGCCGCAGGCGGGCGGCGTCAAGGAGGTAGCGCGTCCGGCCGACGCCGCGCGCGCCGGGCGGGAGGGGCTCGCGGATCGTGAGCCCGGTGTTGGCCTGGCTGCGGGCACCCCGGGGCGCGGCCGCACGGCGGCCGGGGCGCGGGGGCGGGGTGCGCTGTGGCAAGGAGGGGGGAGGTCGAGGACCGCCCGGAAGGGTAGGT
This sequence comes from Euzebyaceae bacterium, assembly GCA_963829805.1. Lineage (GTDB taxonomy): Bacteria > Actinomycetota > Nitriliruptoria > Euzebyales > Egibacteraceae > CAWHJR01. The sequence continues at coordinate 1,636,086 of CAWHJR010000002.1, read as the reverse complement.
CAGATCGGGTGGGGCGAGCGCAGCCGCCGCCGTGGCCGTGGGCGGCCGCCACCAGGGCGACGTGGTGGCGCCCCGCACCTGCACGGTGACGGCCACGGGCCACGCGGCCAGGTCGATCGCGGCCAGCTCCATGCCGTTGGCTGCGGCGACGCCGGCGGCCGCGGCCTGCGGATCGCCGTGGCCGCCGGCGAGGGGCGAGGTGTCGGCGGCGGCCACCGCGGCGAGGTCGGCGACCGTCGCCGCGCGCAGCTGCGCGGCCGCGAGCGCCGCGGTCCACAGCAGGACCGCGACCGCGGCCGCCGCCGTGCCGCCCGCGAAAGCGAGCGTGACGAGCGCCGCCGCGGCGCGGTCGTCGTGGGTGCCGCTCACGGAAGCTCCGTGCGGGCGGTGGCCCGGGCGGTCACGTCGTAGGCCACCGCGGGCCACCCCAGCAGGTGGTGGCGCAGCGTGACCGTGACGCTGACAAGGTCGCCGCGCCTGCGGGTCGCGGGGTGGATGGCCACGGTCGCGGGTGTGGGGCCGGACGCCTGGTGCACGAAGGCGCGGACCGCGACGTCGGGTCGCACCGCCGCTGTCCGCGCGGCGGTCGCCGCGAGCGTCTGCACCGCCACGTGCTGCGCGGCTGCGACACCGATGGCGGTCACCACCAGGGCGAGCAGCGCCACGAGCGGAACGGCCAGCGCCAGCTCGAGCGCCTGGCTGCCGCGGTCGTCCTGCCGCCGAGGGTGGCCACGCGGGCGGGGACCCAGGGCCCCCGCCCGCCAGCGTCGTCGGGTCACCCGACGACGCCTGAGAACCAGGAGCCGATCGTCCCCAGGATGTCGGTCAGGAAGCTCTGGAACGGCTCGCTGCCGAAGAGCCAGGCGAGCGCGCTGCAGCCGGCGACCGAGACGCCGCCGAGCAGCGCGTACTCCATCGCCTGCGCGCCGCGGTCGGTGGGGGCGCCGCGCAGGCGGCGGCGGACCGCGTCCAGGGGCCCGCGGCGGATCGTGGGGGTGGTGCTGCGCATGGCGTTGTCCTTTCGGGTCATGGGCCCGCGGGCGCGAACGACCGCAGCGCCGCCCACACCGGAGGTGGGACGACCAGCGCCACGAACGCCGGCACCACGAGCAGGGTCGTGGGGAAGACGAGGCGGAGCGACACCCGCTCCGCCGCCAGCTCGGCGGCCGCGCGTGCCTCCTCGCGCAGCTCCACCGCCAGACGGTGCAGGTCGGCGGCCACCGGCGCTCCCCAGCGCTCCGCCACCGCGAGCACCGCTCCCACCCGCGCGAGCGGCCCGTGCGCGAACGCGCTGGCGGCGGGCCAGCCATGCCGCAGCCGCCGCGCCGCCTGCCGCAACCACGGCCGGGCTGCCGGCACCGCCACCCGCCCCACGACCTCCAACGCCGCCACCGGCGCCAGCCCGCTCTCCAGCGCCGCCGCCAGCAGCCCCACGGTCTCCGCCGTCGACCCGGCCGCGACCACCACCCCGCTCCCCCGCCGCAGCCCCGCCGCGGCCGCTGCGACCGGGCGCGGCACGGCGTCCGGCGCCGGGGTCCCGGGCAGCCCGGCGGCAGTGCCGACGCCACGGCGGGCGCGGGCCAGCACCACGGCCGCGGCCGCGGCGGCGGCGACGCGCAGCGCGGTCCCGCCGAGGACCGCGGTCATACCCAGGACGGGGAGCGCGACGGCGGCGAGCGCGCGGGCGTCGCGGGTCGCGGGCTGGGAGAGGGGGTCGGCCGCCGCGGCGGCGCGGGCAGCGCCGGCGACGAGGCGGCTGATGCACCAGCGGCCCGCGGCGAGCAGCACGCCCGCCGCGACCAGCGACGCCGCCCCGACCGGCGTCGCGTAGAACGCCAGCGACCCCGGGCGGGTCGCGGCCAGCACCGCCCACGCCACCAGCGGGAGCAGGGTGAGCACGGTCGCGGTCCCGCGGGCCTGGGCCGTGCGCACGGCCAGCGCGCGGTCGAGCCGCCGCTGCTCCGCCGCGCCGGCCAGCACCCTTTCCAGGGCCGCCAGCGCCCCGCCGCCGGCCTCCTCCGCGACGGCCAGACCCCGCAGCAGGACGGCGTGCGGGCCCTGTGCCTCCGCCGCGACCGCGGTCAGCGCCGCGCCGACTCGCAGCGCCCGCGCGGCGGTCTCCAACCCCATGTGCCCGCGCACGTCGACCGCCGCCACCACCGCCGCCGGACCCGCCCCCGCCGCCAGCGCCGCGCGCACCTCCGCGAGCACGGCCATCGGCACCTCCTGGCCCCGTTCTCCCCGGGCGCTGGAGCGCGACGCCGCGGTCACCACGACGACCTCCGCCACAGCGGGTCGGCGGTGGGGGTGGCGCCGGCAGCGGCCACCTGGGCGACCTCGGTCACCCCGCGGCGTCCGTCGGGGGCGCGTCCCAGCGAGACGACGAGGTCGAGGGCGACGCCCAGCTGGCTGCGGGCCGCGGCCAGGGGGAGCCCGGCGAGCAGGGCCATGCCCTCGAGGCGCACGAGGGCCTCCGCGGCCGCGCGCGCGTGGAGGGTGGTCATGCAGCCCTCGTGGCCGGTGGCCAGGGCCTGCAGGACGTCGACGACCTCGACGCCGCGGACCTCGCCGACGACGATGCGGTCGGGTCGCATCCGCAGCGACTCGCGCACCAGGTCCCGGAGCGTCACCTCGCCGGCGCCCTCGGTGTTCGCAGGGCGGGTCTCCAGCCGCACCGCGTGCGGGCACCGCGGCCGCAGCTCGGGTGAGTCCTCGATGATTACGACGCGCTCGTCCGCGCCGATCTCGTCCAGCAGGACGCCGAGCAGCGTGGTCTTCCCGGCGCCGGTCCGCCCGCAGCAGACGATCGCACGACGCTCCACAACGGCCGCGCGCAGCAGGGCTCCGACCTCCGCCGGGACCGCGTCGCAGTCCTCCAGCTCTGCCCAGGTCGGCTGCACGGCCGCGAACCGCCGGACCGTCACGACCGGGCCGTCGGGCGCCAGCGGCGGCAGGACCGCGTGCAGCCGGCTGCCGTCGGCGAGGCGCACGTCGACGTGCGGGCGCGCCCGGTCGAAGCGCAGGCCCAGCGGGCCGACCACGCGCAGCACCGCCGCCCGCACCGCCTCCGCGTCCGGGAACGTCACGTTCGTGCGCTGGAGCCGGCCCGACCGCTCCACCCACACCTCGCCCGGGCCGTTGATCATCACGTCGGTCACGTCCGGGTCGCGCAGCAGCTCCTGCGCGGGCCCCAGGCCCGTCAGGGTGTCCGTGAGCTGCGCGACCAGCACGGCCAGCGACCCCGCCGGCAGCAGCAAACCCTCCGCCCGCACCGCCCGCGCCACCGCAGCCTGGACCGCGCCGGCCGCCGGCGGTCCGGACCCCGCCAGCGCCGGGTCGTCCGCGACCCGCCGGCGCACGCGCTCCACCGGCAGAGCTGTCACCGGTCAGCCTCCCGCGCAGCCACGGCCAGCAGGTCCGCAACCAGCGGCACCAATCCCTGCAGCCAGCGACCCGGCACGGCGGAGGGGATGCGGCCGGCGGCGCCGGCGCGTGCCACGCGGGCCGACCACGGCTGGCGGGCGGCAGGCCGTCCCCCGAGGGCCGCGTCCGCGACCCGGTCGGGTACGGGGCCCGCGCCGTTGAGCACGACCGGCCCGGTGGCTGCCGCAGCTGCACGCAACCCCGCGTCCGGGCGCGTCACCAGCACGCCGGTCGCGCCCGCAACCCCGAGGTCGACGACCACGGCGTCCACGGGCCACCCGGTCACGTCCGGCGGCCACGGCCCGTCGGAGGCCCGCGGTGCGCCGCCGAGGACCGCGAGCCCTGCGACGCCCCGGACCGGGCGCGCGACCCGCCCCAGCTCCAGCGCGACCTCCTCCGGCGGCAGGAGCGCGAGCTCAGCCGCGCCGGGCCCCGTCCACGGCGCACGCACGCACAGCCGCACGAGGTCGTCGCCCGCGACCACCAGGGTCCGCAGCCCGCGCCACGCCACCAGCGCGGCGAGCGCCAGCGCGACGGTCGAGGTGCCGGCGCCGGACGCCGCACCACCCACGCGCACGACCACGGGCTGCGACCTCATGGCGAGCACCGTGGCACGGCCGCAGGGGTCGCGGCGGACCTGGGGCGCGCGCCTGTGGACAACCGCGCAGCCGGTCGGGGTGGCGGGGGGTCGGCGCCGCGTCCCGGTTAGCCTGGCTGGCGATGGCAGCGTCGACCGGGCGAGCCGCGGCGTTCTTCGACCTCGACAAGACGGTGGTCGCGAAGTCGTCGACGCTGGCGTTCGGCCGGCCGATGTACCGCGACGGGCTGATCGGCCCCGCGATGGTGATGAAGGTCGCGTACGCGCAGCTCGTCTACCAGCTCTTCGGCGCCGACGAGGACCGCATGGAGCGCTCGCGCGTCGTGATGCTCGAGCTCACCCGCGGCTGGGAGGCCGACCGCGTGCAGCGCCTCGTGCGTGAGACCCTCCAGGAGATCATCGACCCGCTGGTCTACGCCGAGGCTCTGGAGCTGTTCGAGGAGCACCGCAAGGCCGGCCGGGACCTCTACCTGGTGTCCTCCTCGGGCGAGGAGGTCGTGATCCCACTGGCCGAGTACCTCGGCGTCCCCCACGTGATCGCGACCCGCGCGGGCATCGACGACGAGGGTTTCTACGACGGCACCCTCGACTTCTACTCCTACGGTCCGTACAAGGCGGATGCCATGCGCGAGGAGGCGGAGCGCCGCGGGCTCGACCTCGCGGAGAGCTATGCCTACTCCGACTCCGTGACCGACCTGCCGATGCTCGAGGCAGTCGGCCACCCTGTGGCGGTCAACCCCGACAGGGAGCTGCGCAGGGCCGCAGTCGCCCGTGGCTGGGAGGTGCGCGACTTCGTGCGCCCCGTGGCCGTGCGCAGCCGGCTGTCCGCCCTGCCCAAGCCTCCGCCGGAGGTCCTCGTCGCCGCACTCGGCCTTGCGGCCGCTGCGGGCCTCGTCTGGGCGCTGGGGCGCCGCGGCGCGCTGCGCGGGCGCGGGTCCTCGGCCGAGGAGCTGCTGGCCCGGCTGCAGGCCGCGGCGTGACCGCGGCCTCCGATCACGAGGCTCGTGCACAGGCCGCCGCGGCACTGCGACGCCTCGGGCATGCGATCGTCGGCCACGACGTCGACCCTGAGCTCCTGGGGCGGATCGCGGCGCAGGCCGCGGCCACCGCCGAGGTCGTCGAGCAGGGCGCGCACCGCCGCCGCGTGATCTCCCAGCTCAAGCGCCAGATGTGGGAGCACCTGCCCGCCGACGGCGAGCCCATGAACCACTACGACGATTGCGTGGTCTCCGGGGACGCCAACCCGCTGGGCGTCGCCATCTCCGTCGTACGCGAAGGCGACGTGGCCCTCGCGCGCTTCACCCTGGGCGCGGGGTTCGAGGGCGCCCCCGGGCGGGCGCACGGCGGCATCGTCGCGGCGATCCTCGACGACGTCATGGGCTATGTGCTCGCCCTGCAGCGCACGCCGGCCTACACGGGGCGGCTCACGATCAGCTACCGCGCGCCGGTGCCGCTGCGCGAGGAGCTCGAAGCCCGGGCCCAGATGGACCGCCGCGAAGGCCGCAAGCTCTTCCTGAGCGGGCGGATCACCGCCGGGGACGCCGTTCTCGCCGAAGGCGAGGCGCTCTTCATCGTGGTCCCCGCCGAGCCGTTCCTGGCGAAGAAGCAAACCACATCAGCATCAGGGGTTGTCAGCAGCAACCCTGCTTGACTACAGTCACAGCCCTCGACGGCCTAACCTTCCCCCTTGAAAGGCCCTCCCGATGGCTGCGCCTCGCGCGCGGGCGTATGCCGCGCTTCCCCTCCTCTCGTTCCTCCTGCTGGTCGCCGGCGCGCCGATGGCCGCTGCACACGACCGCTACGAGGTCGAGCCAGGCGACACCCTGTCCGGCATCGCGGCGCGCTTCGGGGTGCGCACGTCGGCACTCGCGCGCGAGAACGGCCTGGGCAACCCCAACCTGGTGGTGGCCGGCACCACGCTGGTGATCCCGTCCGGCGGGGGCGGTGGTGGCGGGGGCGGTGGTGGCGGGGGCGGTGGCTCGCGCACGCACACGGTCGCGCCCGGCGAGACGCTGTCGGCGATCGCCGCGCGCTACGGGGTGAGCGCCAGCGGGCTCGCCGCGGCCAACGACCTGGATGATCCCAACCTGGTGGTCAGCGGCGCGCGGCTGACCCTGCCCGGCGGCGGCTCAGGCGGAGGCTCAGGCGGAGGCTCCAGCGGTGGTGGCGGCGGCGGAGGTCGCGGCATCCCCGCGAGCCGCGCGACCGTCGGCGCGCTGCTGGCCGACACGGCCGCCCGCTACGGCTGGAACGCCCGCACGATCCAGGCCCTCGCACTGGTCGAATCCGGCTGGAACAACGCCGTGGTCTCCTCCGACGGCGCGGTCGGGATCATGCAGGTGCTCCCCGCGACCGCGGCCTGGGTCGGCCCCGGCCTCCTCGGCCGCCGCATCGACCTGCGCGACCCCGAGGACAACGTGGAGGCCGGCGTCGCGCTCCTCGACCACCTCTACGAACGCGTGGGCGGCGACATCCGCCTCGCGCTCGGCGCCTACTACCAGGGCCTCCGCGGCGTCCAGGAGAACGGGCTGTACGAGGAGACCGAGCAGTACGTCGCCACGGTCCTCGCCGCCCGCAACCGCTTCTGAGGCGCGTCTGTCAGTAGTAGTCGCGGTGGTAGACGATGCCGAGGTCGCCCGCCTCGAGCCAGCTGGCGCGGGGAAGGTCCTTCCAGCGCCGGCCGGCGGCGGTGTAGCTGACCGCCCACTCCACCGCGAGGAAGCCGCCGTCGTCGCTCTCCAGCATGCGCTTGGTCGCGACGTCGACCTGCTCACGGGCCTCCAGCCATGAGGCGAGGTAGGCCTGGATCAGCAGGTCGGTCTCGTGTGGCGGGTTCTGCGGTTCCAGCCACACGGCGTCGGGGGCGTAGCACTCCTTGATCGCCTCGACGTCCTTCTTCTCCAAGGCGGTGGAGAGCTGCTCCCAGAGATCCCGTGCACGACCCATCGAGCCTCCTGTCCGGTCGGCGGGCAGGCTACAGGTCTACAGGTACTGTCCGGTGGGGGCGTTGGGATCCTCGGTGGGCTCCCCGGGCGTGCCGAAGGGGAGGCCGCGGGGCTGGCGTCCCGCCTGCAGCTGCTGCAGGTTCTGCATGGCCTGCATCTGCTGGTGCGCCATGGCGGCCTGGATGCCGTGGAACAGGCCCTCCAGCCAGCCGATGAGCTGCGCCTGGGCGATCAGCATCTCCGACTCGCTGGGGACGCCCTCGTCGAAGGGCAGGTGGAAGCGCTCGAGCTCCTCGCGCAGGTCGGGCGACATCGCCTCGCACAGCTCGGAGAGGGCGCGCTCGTGGATCGTGCGCAGGCGCTCACGGCCCTGCTCGTCGGTGGGCGCGCGGCGCGCCTCCTCCTGGACCTGGCGCAGCATCACCGCGATGCGCATGAGCTTGGCGGGCTCGGTGACGAGGGTCGGCTGCTCCTCCTCGACCGGCTCCGCCGGCTGATCGTCGGGGACGACCTCGACCTCTCCGGACACGGTGCTTCCTTCCAGTCGGCTCAGAACAGGGCGGCGGCCAGCTTGGGCCGCATGGCGCGCACGAGCGGGTCGTCGTTGCCCAGGACGGTGAAGAGATCGAGGAGCGCCTCGCGGGCGGGCTCGCGCGTCTCGGGGTCGCGGGCCGCCTCCAAGAGCAGCTGCGCCGCCTCCTCGTGCGCGCCGAGCGCGGCAAGTGCCCGCCCGAGCTCCACGCGTGCACCGGCGTCGCCGCCGGCGGCCTGCTGGCGCAGCGCCGCGACGTCGACGCCGTTGGCCCGACCGAGGGCGAGGCCGGCCAGGATGCGCTCCGCCTCGGGATCGGCCGGTACGCGGGCCAGCAGCGCGCGCGCCTCCTCCTCGTCACCCCGGTCCAGCAGCAGCTGGGCCAGCGGCACGATCGCGGGGGCGTGGCCGGGGTCGTCCTCGAGCGCCTCGCGCAAGAGACGCTCCCGCTCCTCGCCATCCGCGGCCAGCGCCTCGCGGACCTTCAGCTCGGCCGGGCGCGGCGCCAGTGACGCGTAGAGCCGTTCGTACTGCTGCTGCGGCTGCAGGCCCAGCAGGTCGCCGGCTCGCGCGCCGTCCTTGAACGCCCACACGTGCGGAATCGACTGGATGCGCAGCTGGCGTTGCAGCATCGGCGCCTCGTCGAGGTTGACCTTGACCGTGTCGACCACGCCCACGAAGCCGGCCGCCACGCGTTCCAGCAGCGGCGAGAGCTGGCGGCACGGCCCGCACCACGGCGCCCAGAAGTCCACGACCACGGGCAGGCTGTGGCTGGCCTCCAAGACGTCCTTGGCGAAGCCGGCCTCCGTGACGTCTCGCACCACGACAGCGTCCATACCCCTCACAGCCTGCCAGAGGCGCTGGTTGGTTTCAGGGGCGGTGGGGCTCGTCGCGGCCGCGCAGGAAACGCTCGATCTCGTCGGCCAGGTCGTCACCGGAGGGCAGGTCGGTGGTCATGCCGAGGTCGGTCGCGCGCTCGAGCGCCGTGATCATGTCCGCGGCCTCGGGGTGCTCGGCCACGGCCTCGTCGACCTGCTGGCGGTGGGCGGTCGCGGCGGCCTCGAGCTCGGTGGTGTCGACCGGGACCGCGACGACGTCTGCGACGGCCCGCACCAGCGCCAGGGCGCCTTCGGGATAGGCCGAGGCGGAGATGTAGTGGGGGACCTCGGCCCAGAGCCCGACGCAGGGCAGGCCGTGCCCGGCCATGGCGTGCTGCAGCACGGTGGCCGCGCCCACGGGGCCTGTGTAGCCGGGGACGTCCTCGGCATCGGGGAGCTCGCTGGCCTCGGCGGCCGTGTTGGCGATGCGGGTGATGCGCGTCGGGCGGGTGTGCGGCGCGGCGGCCGGGTAGGCGCCCAGCGTCATCACCGACACCACGCCCATCACCTTGCACGTCTCCGCGACGGTGTCGCAGAAGGACTCCCAGCGCATGTCGGGCTCGGGGCCAAGCAGCAGGGCCACGTCGCCCGCACCGGCGAGACGCGCGACGCAGAGCTCCAGGTCGGGCCAGTCGATGCGCCGCAGGCGGCCGCCGTCCACGATCGCCGTGGGGCGCCGCGCCCGGTAGTCGAGGAACGCGTCGCGGTCGAAGCGGGCGACCACCTCGCTCTGCCAGCGATGGCGTAAGAACAGCGCCGCTGTCTCCCCCGCACTCCCCGCGTCGATGAACCCGGTCATGCAGACCAGCAGCAGCCCGCGGTCCATCGTCGGCGGGTCCTCCAGCCAGTGCAGCAGGGGCATCCACCCAAAGGCTACGCGGGACCTACGAGCCCTTCTTGCGGGCGGTGGCCTTGCCGCCCTTGCGGCCGGCCTTCTTCTTCTGGGCGGTGGTGCCGCCCTGCGAGGAGTCACCGCCCTTGCCGGACTTCTTGCCGCCGTTCTTCGACGCGTCAGGCGAGTTTGCGATCTTCGCGGCGCGCTCGTCGTGCCACGACGTCTTCCCCGTGCGCTCCACCCCTGAACACCACCCCACGACTCGGCGCTACCCGGCGAGCCGGCGGCTGCGAACCTGCGCGCATGGGGTCGACGTGAGCGGGGCGCGGCTCGAGCTCGGGCGCCACGCGATCGTCGCGTTCCGCCGTCGGGTCGGGGCGCTGGACGAGCGACTGCCGCCGGGTCCCGACTCGCTGCGCCGGGCGGCGTGGGCGGGGCTGCAGGACAGCATGCCGCGCGCCGCGTTGCTCTCGATCCACGCGCGCGTCGACGGCACCCAGCCGTCCGCGTGGGAGGACCCGGAGCTCGTGCAGCTGTGGGGGCCGCGGTACAGCGCCTACGTGGTCCCGGCGCGCGACCTCGCGGTCTTCTCGCTGTCCAGGCTGCGGGACGACACGCGTGGGCGGCGCGAGTCGGAGGAGCTCGCGGAGCGGCTGGCCGCGTTCCTCGCCGGGACGACCATGGGCGGTGACGAGGCGGTCCGCGGACTGGGCGTGGACCGCAACGCGCTGCGCTACGCCGCGCCGACCGGCACGGTCCTCATGCGCTGGGACGGCGCCCGCCGGCCCACCGTGTGGACGGTGCCGCGTCCCGACGTCGAGCCCGCGGAGGCGCGGAGGGAGCTCGCGCGGCGATACCTGCACGTCTTCGGGCCCACGACGTGGGAGGCGTTCGCGCAGTGGGCAGGCATCGGGAAGGCGGGGGCGCGGCGGGCGTTCGAGCAGCTCGCCGAGGAGCTCGTGCCGGTGGACACGCCGATCGGGCCGGCGTGGATCCTCGCCTCGGACGAGGCTGTCATCCGCGCGGCCGCCGGGCCGCCGGCCGCTGCCCGGCTCCTGCCGAGCGGCGACGCGTTCTTCCTGCTCCGGGGCGCCGACCGCGAGCTGCTGGTGCCGGACGGCGGACGGCGCGGTGAGCTGTGGACGTCCCGGGTGTGGCCGGGGGCGTTGCTCGTGGCCGGCCAGATCCAGGGGACCTGGCGGCGCGCCGATGCGGCGATCACGGTGAGCCCCTGGCGCCGCCTGACCAGGGCGGAGCACGACGCGGTCGAGGCCGAGGCCCTCGCCCTCCCGCTCCCCGGAACGGCGGGGCGCCTCACGGTCCGCTGGGGACCAGCCTGACCGCCACACATAGGATTCGCCGGTAGGGAGGCGTCCGGGTCCTGGTGGGCTCCGCGGTCTTCAAAACCGACGAGGCCGGCACCGCCGGCCTGGCGGGTTCGATTCCCGTCCGCCTCCGCCTCAGGCCTGGAGCAGCGGCAAGACTGGCGGGCGTGCTTGCCGTCGTCGCCCTCGTCGTGCTCGGGCACGGGTTGGGGGGGACGCAGGTCGGACCGGTGTCGCTGTCGACGCTGGTGGGGGGGTTGGCGGTGCTGCTGGTGGGGGCGTTCGCCCTCGCCCAGCGGCGGATCACGGGCGCCCCGCCCGTCGAGGAGGGCGACGAGCCCGACGAGGCGACCGCGCAGCCCTCGAGGGGGGTCGCCGTCGTCCTGCGGGTGCTCGGCCTCGTCGTGTTCGTCGGCGTCGTGGTCGCGGCGCTGCTGGGGGATCGCGACGAGGTCTTCAACGCCGCGCCGCGGGTGGTGCTGTCGCTCGCGTGGGTCGCGGCCTCCCTCGGATCGCTCGTCGCGGGGCCGTGGTGGCACATGATCGATCCGCTCAGGCCGATCGCTGCCGGGCTGGCAAAGCTCGCGGGCGACCCGGAGGGGCTGGCGACGCGGCCGCTACCCCGCGGGCTGCCGTTCCTCGCCGTGGGGTCGGTGCTGGCGCTCGCGTGGGCGTCGGAGGTGCGCACGCCGACCACGTTCTCCTTCTTCGTGTGGCTGGCGCTCTACGGGCTGGTGCAGCTTGGCGGCGCGGCGGTCTACGGCCCCGCGTGGCTGGACCGTGCCGAGGCGTTCAACGCCGGCTCGCGTCTCATGGGGCGCCTCGCACATCGGCGTCGCGGCCTCGGCTGGGACGTGACCGACCTCGCGGTCGCGGGGGCGCTGCTCGGATGGGGGCTGACCGACCTCGTCACCGAGACCGACCTCTGGCACAGCCAAGGTTGGTCCGCCGGTGAGGTGCTCCTCGCGGGCACGGTGCTGCTCGGCCTCGCGACGGCGCTGTGCGCCGGGCTGCTGGTCCCGGTCGTGCGGCGCGCGGGTGTGGACGGAACCGACGGCCGGGCCGTCGCCGCGCTGGCGGCGGGGTGGGTGGCGGCGCAGCACCTCGTCCAGGTGGTCGGCGACGGCCACGCCGTGCTGATCTGGCTGTCGGACCCGCTGCACCGCGGGCTCGACCTGCTGGGGACCGCGGTGTGGGTGCTGCCGGATCCGCCGCTGCCGCTGACGCTCGGCATCGTCGTGACCGTGGCCAGCTTCGCTGCCGGGCACCTCGTCGCGACCTTCGCCGGCCACCGCGCGGCCGTCGCGCGGTGGGGTGCGCGCAAGGCCGGCCCCGCCCAGCTCGAATGGCGCGCACTGCTGCTGCTGTCGCTGTGCGGCGGGACCGCGCTGCTGCTGGGCGGCCTGTGACCACGGTCCTGGCGACGCATCCGGCGGACCTCTACGCGATCGCCGCGGTCGCGCTGGTCTGGGTCGTCGTGCACCTGCTGCGCCGCCACCGCCGGGGATCACGGGGAAACCAGGCGAAGCCCTGAAGAAACCGCCGACGCGATCCGCAACGCCGGGTAGGCCGTAGGCTCCGGCCGATGCCGCAGCCGCCGTACCCAGGATTCCTCGAGCGGCTGCTGGCACAGGTCACCCGGCGCGCCGCCGCGGCCGGGCCGGTGACGTCGGACCACCGCGGTGCCGACGCCGCCCCCGCCGCAGCCGTCGAGCGCGCGGTCGAGGCGGTCGCGGCCGATGTGGTCGAGCTCTCGCAGGATCTGCACGCCAACCCGGAGCTGGGCTACGCCGAGCACCACGCAGTCGCGTCCGTGGCCGCGCTGCTGAAGCGCCACGGCCACGACGCCGAGGTCGGCGCCTACGGGCTGCCGACCGCGCTGCGAGCCCGCGCCGGCGAGGGCCGGCCCCGCGTCGCGATCCTGGCGGAGTACGACGCGCTCCCCGGCCTGGGCCACGCCTGCGGGCACAACGTGATCTGCGCCACGGCCGTCGGCGCCTTCCTCGCGCTGGCACAGGTCGCCGAGGACCTGGGCGGCAGCGTCGAGCTCATCGGCACCCCTGCAGAGGAGGGCGGCGGCGGCAAGGAGCTGATCGCGCGCGCCGGCGGCCTGGACGAGGTCGACGCCGCGGTGATGCTGCACCCCTGGGGCGCGGACGCCGTGAGCCACCCCTTCCTCGGCGTGCGCACCATCGACGTGAGCTACGAAGGGCTGGCCGCGCACGCCTCCGCGTTCCCGTTCATGGGCCGCAACGCCCTGGACGCGGTCGTGCAGGCCTACACCGGGATGACCCAGCTGCGCCAGCACATGCTGCCCACCGACCGTGTGCACGGGATCATCACCGACGGCGGCCAGAAGCCGAACATCGTCCCGGAGCGGGCGGCGGCGACGTTCTACCTGCGGTCGATGGAGCCCGAGACCCTGGCCGAGCTGGCGCAGCGCGCCGAGGCCGTCTTCCGCGGCGCCGCCCAGCAGACCGCCACCGATGTCCAGCTGGACTGGGACCCCACCCCCGTCTACCTGCCCGTGCGCATCAACGCCCCGTTGAGCGACCGCTTCGGGGTCAACCTCGCACGCCGCGGCCGCCGCGTGCTCCCGGCGGGCGTGCTCCCCGGCGAGCTGACCGGCTCCACCGACCTCGGCAACGTCAGCGTCCGCATGCCTGCGATCCACCCGCTCCTCGCGATCGCGCCCCCGTCCGTCGCGATCCACACCACGGCCTTCGCCGCGCACGCGCGCAGCGAGGCCGCCGACCGCGCCTGCGTCGACGGCGCCGTGGCCCTCGCGCTGACCGCCCTGGACTACCTGCACGACGGGGACCTGCGCACCGCGGTCGCCGACGAGTTCGCGCAGCAGGGCGGCCCCCTCGACCTCGACGCGCTCCTCGGCCCCCAGCAACCGCGCCCGCCCGGCCAGGTGCGATGAACCGCCTGTCCGGGCGAGGTGGGTGGGTCCCGAGTGGTCACTGACCGGCGCGCGGTCGGTCTCGCGCTCTTCATGACCGCCGCGGGGATCGTGCACTTCGTCGCGCCGGGCTTCTACCTGGGGATCATGCCGCGCGTGATCCCGCGGGCCTGGCACCGGCCGCTGGTCTACGCCAGCGGGGCCGCGGAGCTGGCCGTCGCGGCGCTCACGGTGGTCCCGGCGACGCGGGCCGTGGGCGCGATCGCGACCGAGGCGCTGCTGGTCGGGATCTTCCCCGCGAACGTGCAGATGGCGCTTGACTCCGGCAACCCGAGCCGCACCGACCTGGCGAACAACCGGCTAATCGCCTGGGGCCGCCTGCCGCTGCAGCTGCCCATGATCCTCTGGGCGCACAGTGTCTGGCGCCGCCATCCCCGGCCGCCCCTCGGTAGCCCATGAGGCGGGTCGCGCTGGCGACCGCCGCGGCGTTCGCCGAGGGGGACGAAGACGACCGGCTGCTGCTCGCGCCGCTCGCGGCGCGCGGCATCGAGGCGGTCCCCGCCGTGTGGGACGACCCGTCTCACGACTGGGCGGCGTTCGACCTCGTCGTGCTGCGCTCGACCTGGGACTACCCCCCGCGACGCGACGCGTTCCTCGCCTGGGCGCGCAGCGTCCCCCGCCTGGTGAACCCCGCCGCCGTGGTGGCCTGGAACAGCGACAAGCGCTACCTGGACGACCTTGCTGCAGCCGGTGTTCCGGTCGTACCGACCCTCTTCACGGTCCCCGGCGAGGACCCGCGCCTGCCGGACGCCGCCCAGCTGGTCGTCAAGCCTGCGATCTCCGCAGGATCGCAGGACACGATCCGCCACCACGACCGCGCAGCCGCCGCGGCCCACGCCCGCCAGATGCTGGCCGCCGGGCGCGTCGTCATGGCCCAGCCTTACGTGCCCTCGGTCGACCACGACGGCGAGATCGCGCTGGTCCACCTCGGCGGAGGGTTCAGCCACAGCGTGCGCAAGGGGCCGATCCTCCAGGCTCCGAGCAGGGTCTTCGCCGAGGGGCTCTTCGCGCCCGAGGACATCAGCCCCCGCGCGGCTACACCCGCGGAGCGGGCGGTCGCCGAGCAGGCGCTGGCGACGGTCCCCGGTGGCCCACTGCTCTACGGGCGCGTGGACCTGGTCGAAGGCTCCGACGGGCCGCTGGTGCTGGAGCTGGAGCTGGTCGAGCCGTCGCTGTTCCTCGGCCGGGCCGCCGGCGCCGCCGACCGGCTGGCCGGCGCGATCGCCGACTGCCTCGCCTGAGCGACCCCGACCCGCGACCCGCGCAGCAGCAGCACGATGAGCACCAGCGCGAGCGCCAGCTGCAGCGCCAGAGCCCACTTGCCCCACAGCGCGGTGAGCAGGGAGTCGGCCAGGCGGTCGTTCAGCGCCCGCCACACCCAGTGCCCCAGCGCCCACTGCTCGGTGGGCTGCGCCAGCGGGTTGGTGAACGTCGCCAGCAGCATCGGGACCGCGGAGAGCACCGCCACGACGCCCGTGAATCTCGGCGCCCGGCTGAAGGCCACCGCCACGCCGGTCGCGAGGAACGGCAGGGCGGGCACCACGTAGCGCGGCCCCGGCGACGCGCCACCCGTGGGGTTGACCCAGCCTGACTGCAGCAGCACGAAGAGCGTGAAGACCACCAGCGCGACCACGGCCTCCGTGCGCGGCGGGAAGCGCCGGCCTGCATCCACCGACCCGCGCACGCGCCACAGCGCGATGAGTCCCACCAGCCCCACCGCGACGATCGGGGTCAGGCTGAGCAGGCCCCGCTCCCCGATCAGCACCGCGCCCAGCCCTTCGAGGCTCGGGACCTGCGCGCCGAAGAGCCCTTCCGCGTGGACCGCGCCGAACTCGCCGGAGAAGCGGTAGGAGAACCGCAGCGGTCCGCCGAACGCTGCCGTGTTGTACAGACCCAGCGCAACCGCCGGCACCAAGCCACCCGCGGCGTAGGCGACGACGCGCCACTTGTGCCGCAGGAGCAGCAGCACGCCCAGAACCAGCACGACGATCGCGGTCGGGAACTCCGTGAAGACCGCCGCGCCGGCCAGCAGCCCGCCCAGCGCCAGCCGTTGCCAGGAGGCGTCCACAGGCCGCACCGCCAGCCAGGCGCCATACGCCAGCGTCGCGGCCAGCACGTGCCCGAAGAGCACCGCGCCGAACGGCAGCAGCAGCGTCCCGACCGCAACCGCCAAGGCCCCGACGTTGGCGGCCAGCGGCGGCGCGTGCGCCAGGGCGCCGCGCCGCATGAGCACGGCCAGCACCGCCGCGGGGATCGCCGAGCAGACCAGCGACACCCACCACAGCGCGAGGTTGCCGAACACCACCACGTCCGCCGCGCTGTGCCCGCCGGCCATCCGGTACAGCCCGTACGGGAGCGCGCCCAGGAACGGCTGCCCCGGCGCCTTGTCCGACAGCAGGTGCCCCTCGCGCTCCGCGAAGTCGACGCCGATGATCGCCTCGTACTCGTCGATCACGATCGTGTGCTCGTCCCACAGCGCGGCGGAGAGCGCGAGCCGTGACGACTGGTGCGCCATGAGGATCTGCACGATCGGGCCCACCAGCAGCAGCACGATGACAGCGAGCACCACGTCGTCTCGCCGCCCCCGCGTCCGGCCGCCTGGCATCCCGGGCGAGTATGTCACGCCGCTAGGCTTCGCCCCCATGGCGGATCAGCCCGGCCCCACCCAGTTCGGCGCCAACGCGTGGGTCGTCGAGGAGCTCTACCGGGACTACCTCGCCGACCCCTCCAGCGTCCCCGAGTCCTGGCACGACTTCTTCAGCGACTACGACCCCGAGGGGCACCTGGAGGCCAAGGCGCCGTCGGGCAACGGCGCGGCGCGCACGGCCACGAAGGCCCCACCCGACGCGCCCGCGAAACCCGCAGCAGCGCCGGCCGAGGGCCAGCCGGCGACCCCGACGAAGCCGCAGGCCGCTCCCGACGACGCCAAGGTGCTGCGCGGCGTCGGCGCCGCGATCGCCGAGAACATGGTCGCGTCGCTGACCGTCCCCACCGCGACCAGCCTGCGCGACGTGCCCGCCAAGCTCCTGGAGGTCAACCGCCGCATCCTCAACAACCAGCTGCAGCGCACGCGAGGTGGCAAGGTCAGCTTCACCCACCTGATCGGCTGGGCCGTCGTGCGGGCCATGCAGCTGGTCCCGGCGATGCGGCGCAGCTACCTGGAAGCCGACGGCAAGCCGCACGTGCGCGTGCCCGAGGACATCAACCTCGGTCTGGCGATCGACGTCGAGCGCCCCGACGGCACCCGCACCCTCCTGGTCCCCAACGTCAAGGGCGCGCAGGACCTCGACTTCGCGGGGTTCTTGCGCGCCTACGAGGACATCGTGCGCCGCGTGCGCACCAACGACCTCGCGCCCGAGCTCTTCGCGGGGACGACCGCGACCCTCACCAACCCCGGGACGGTCGGCACGGTCGGCAGCGTCCCGCGGCTCATGAAGGGCCAGAGCGTGATCGTCGGCGTCGGCGCGATCGACTACCCGGCGGAGTGGAAGGCCACCGACCCGCGCACGCTGGCCGACATCGGCGTGGGCAAGGTCATCACCATCACCTCGACGTACGACCACCGTGTGATCCAGGGCGCCGAGAGCGGGCTGTTCCTCAAGGCGGTGCAGGACCTGCTGCTCGGCGAGCACGGCTTCTACGACGAGATCTTCGAGTCGCTGCGCGTCCCCTACGAGCCCGTGCGCTGGCGCGTCGACACTTCCAGCCGGGTCTCGGCCGACGCGCACTCGGTGGCGGCCAAGACGATCGCGGTCGGCAAGCTGACCAACGCCTACCGCGTGCGCGGCCACCTCATCGCCAACCTCAACCCGTTGCAGCACACGTTCCGCCGGGTGCACCCCGAGCTCGACCCGTCGACCTACGGGCTGACGATCTGGGACCTCGACCGCGAGTTCCCGATCGACCCGATCGCCGGCAAGGACCGCATGCGGCTGGGCGACCTGCTCGGCGTGCTGCGCGACGCCTACTGCCGCACGGTCGGCATCGAGTACCTCCACATCCACGAGCCCGACCAGAAGGCGTGGATCCAGTCGCGCGTCGAGGGCGTCAAGACCACGCTGACCCCGGCCGAGCAGCGCCACGTCCTGGACCGCCTCAACGCCGCCGAGGCCTTCGAGCGCTTCCTGCACACCAAGTTCGTGGGCCAGAAGCGCTTCAGCCTCGAGGGCAGCGAGTCCATCATCGCGATGCTCGACGCCCTGCTGACCGCGGCCACCGACGTCGGGCTCTCGGAGGCGGTGCTGGGCATGGCGCACCGCGGCCGCCTCAACGTGCTCTCCAACACCCTGCAGAAGAGCTACGAGAAGATCTTCAAGGAGTTCGAGGGGGCGCTGGACCCCAACAGCGTCCAGGGCAGCGGCGACGTCAAGTACCACCTCGGGACGACCGGGGTGCACACCGCGCCGTCCGGCCGCACGATGCCGATCACCCTGGCCGCCAACCCGAGCCACCTGGAGGCCGTCGACCCTGTCGTGGTGGGCATGGCCCGCGCGAAGGGCGACCGCCTCGGGCCGCCTCCCACGCAGGCGATCCTGCCGGTGCTCCTCCACGGCGACGCCGCGTTCGCCGGCCAAGGTGTCGTCGCGGAGACCCTCGGCATGAGCCAGCTCAAGGGCTACCAGGTCGGCGGCACGGTCCACCTCGTGATCAACAACCAGCTGGGCTTCACGACGGCGCCGCACCACAGCCGCTCCAGCGAGTACGCGACCGACGTCGCGAAGATGGTCCAGGCGCCGATCTTCCACGTGAACGGCGACGACCCCGAGGCCTGCGTCCGCGTGGCGCGCCTGGCGTTCGAGTTCCGCCAGGCGTTCTCCAAAGACGTCGTGATCGACATGGTCAGCTACCGCCGCTACGGCCACAACGAGAGCGACGAGCCCGCCTTCACCCAGCCGATCATGTACGCCGCGATCGACAAGCGGCGCAGCGTGCGCAAGCTCTACACCGAGGAGCTGGTCAACCGCGGCGACCTCACGCTCCAGGAGGCCGAGCAGGCCCTCGAGGACTTCCGCGGCAAGCTCGAGGGGATCCTGCAGGAGACCAAGAAGGCCGACCAGGAGCCCGCGGGCCCGCCTCCGCGGCGCGCCATCACCGGCGTCCTGCCGCAGGTGGAGACCGGCGTCGCCCTCGACACGCTGCAGCGCATCATCAAGGTCACGACCTCGTGGCCGGCGGACTTCGAGCCGCACCCCAAGCTCGTGAAGCTGCTGGAGCGCCGCCGCCACATGCTCGAGGAGGACGCGGTCGACTGGCCGACCGCCGAGCTGCTTGCGCTGGGCACCCTGCTGGCCGAGGGCAGCCCGGTGCGCCTCGCCGGCCAGGACAGCCGCCGCGGCACGTTCAGCCAGCGCCACTCGACGCTGATCGACCATCAGACCGGGGGCGAGCACATCCCGCTGCAGCACCTGGGCGACGGTGCCGCGGCATTCATGATCTACGACTCGCCGCTCAACGAGTTCGCCTCCCTGGGGTTCGAGTACGGCTACTCGGTCGTGCGCAAGGACGCGCTCATGCTCTGGGAGGCGCAGTTCGGCGACTTCGTCAACGGCGCGCAGGTCGTCATCGACCAGTTCATCGCCGCGGCGGAGGACAAGTGGGATGCAGACCTCCGGGCTGGTCCTGCTGCTCCCCCACGGCTACGAGGGGCAGGGCCCGGAGCACTCCTCCGCGCGCATCGAGCGCTTCCTGACGCTGTGCGCCGAGGACAACATCCAGGTCGCCAGCCCACTACCGCCGCGCAGTACTTCCACCTGCTGCGCCGCCAGCTGCACCGCGAGGTGCGCAAGCCGCTGGTGATCATCACGCCCAAGAGCCTGCTGCGCGCGCGCGAGGTCCTCTCCCCTGCCGCGGCCTTCACCAGCGGCCACTTCCGCGAGATCCTCCCGGAGGCCGACCCGCCAGTCGAGGCCGGCGACGTCCAGCGCGTGTTCCTCACGACCGGCAAGGTCGCCTACGACCTGAGGGCGCGCCGCAACGCGACGAACGCCCCCGCCGTCGTCGTGCGCGTCGAGCAGCTCTACCCGTGGCCCCACGAGCAGATGGTGCAGGTGCTGGAGGGCTACCCCAACGCCACCGAGCTGCGCTGGGTCCAGGACGAGCCCGAGAACATGGGCGCCTGGCCGTTCCTCGGCGCGCGGCTCTACAACGTGTGCGGGCCGTCGGCGACCTCACCCTCCGCCGCTCCGCCCGCGTGGAGAGCGCCAGCCCCGCCGCCGGCTCGCCAACGATGCACGAGCAGGAGCAGCAGCTGTTGCTGGACGACGCCTTCGCCGGTCTCTGAGATGACAGCGACGGCGACCGGGCGGACGCAGGCCGCCCTCGATCTCTGCAGCTTCGTGGACGCCTCGCCGTCGCCGTTCCACGCGGTCGCGGAGATGGCGCGGCGGCTGGACGCCGGCGGCTTCACGCGGCTGAGCGAGCGCGAGACATGGGCGCTGGCGCCCGGTGACGCGCGCTACGTCGTGCGCGAGGGGTCGCTCGCCGCGTTCCGGGTCGGCAGCGCGCCGCCGGACGCGGCGGGGTTCCGGCTGGTCGGCGCGCACACCGACTCGCCGACGTTCAAGGTGCGGCCGCGGCCCGGGGCGACCAAGGCCGGGTACCGCATGGTCGGCGTCGAGGTCTACGGCGGCCCGCTGGCGCACACCTGGATGGACCGCGACCTCACGGCTGCCGGCCGGGTGGTGCTGCACGACGGGTCGGAGCACCTGGTGGTCCTGCCGGGCGCGCCGCTGAAGCTGGCATCGCTGGCGATCCACCTCACGGACCGCACCGCCAACCCCGAGGGCGCCAGGCTCAACGCCCAGGAGCACCTGCAGCCGCTGTGGTCACCCGGCACGAGCGCCGCGTTCCTCGAGGTCGTCGCGGCCGCCGCCGGCGTCGCCCCCGAGGCGGTCCTCGGCCACGACCTGGTCCTGGCGGACACCCAGCCCGCGGGCCTGGTCGGCCACGACAGCGCGCTGGTGTCGGCGCCGCGCCTGGACAACCTCAGCTCCTGCCACGCCGCGGTCAGCGCGATCCTCGCCGCGGAGCCCGCGCGCGCGACCCAGCTGGTCGTCGCCAACGACCACGAGGAGGTCGGCAGCGGCTCCGCCGAAGGCGCGAAGGGGTCGTTCCTGCAGGACGTGCTGCGAGCGGGTCGTCGCGGCCACCGGCGGTGACGGCCAGGCGCGGACGGCGGCCTCTGCGCGGTCGGTGCTGGTGTCGTGCGACATGGCCCACGCCGTGCACCCCAACTACGCGGACCGCCACGAGCCCGAGCACCGCCCGCGCTTCGGCGGCGGTCCCGTCGTGAAGTCCAACGCCAACCAGTCCTACGCGACCGACGCGGCGCACGCTGGCGTGGTTCGCGGCGCGCTGCGCGGACGCCGGCGTGCCCGTGCAGCACTTCGTCAGCCGCGCCGACCTGCCGTGCGGCTCGACGATCGGGCCGCTGACCGCGACGCGGTTGGGGATCGCGACGGTCGACGTCGGCAACCCGGTGCTGGCGATGCACAGCGCGCGCGAGACGGGCGGCGCGACGGACGTGGAGCCGATGGTGGCCGCGCTCACCGCCCACCTGGAGGTCGACGCCGCATGGTGACGCCCCCCGACCTCCCGCCCGAGGGGAGCGGCGTCCCGGCCGTCCACGACATCGCCGAGGCCGAGGTCGCGATCGCCACGGCCACACCCTCGCCGCACGACGCGCGCGTCGACACGAGGTTGTGGTTCCGGCGCCCGATCCTCGAGCGCCCGACGGTGCGCCTGGGGATCCTGTCGTGGTCGCTCGTCGGGATCGTGCTCGTGCTCACCGGGCTCTTCCTGACGGTCCGCGAGGTCGCGGTCGTGGTGGTGCCCGTGGTGCTCGCGCTCTTCCCTGCCGCCGTGCTCTACCCGGCGACCGAGCGGCTGCGGCGTCTCGGCATGCCGTCGTCGGTGGCCGCGCTGATCGTGCTGTTCGGCACGATCGGGATCGTCGTCGGGATCGTGAACCTGCTGGCTCCGTCGGTCGCGGCGCAGCTGGAGGACCTGGGCGCCGCCGTCGCGGACGGCTACGAGCAGCTCGAGAGCTTCCTCGCGGGCGGCCCGTTCGGCCTGGACCCGATCAATCTCGACCAGCTGATCGAGCGCGGCCAGGACATGCTGACCTCCGGCGAGGGGGAGCTGGGCACCCAGGCCCTCGAGGTCGCCGTCTTGGTCTTCGAGGGCTTCACGGGCACGATCCTGCTGCTCTTCGTGCTGTTCTTCATGCTCAAGGACGGCCCGAAGATGGCGCGCTGGGCGCGCGACGTCTTCCCCGAGCGGCTGCGCCCCGACGCCGAGGTCGTGGGCGGCATCGTCTGGACGTCGGTCGGGGGCTACATCCGCGGCCAGCTGATCGTGGCGTTCATCGACGCCGTCGGGATCGGCATCGGCCTGGCGATCCTGCGCGTGCCGCTGGCCCTGCCGCTGGCCGTGCTGGTGTTCTTCGGCGGCCTCTTCCCGATCGTCGGCGCGGCCGTCTCCGGCTCGGTCGCGGTGCTGGTCGCCCTCGCGACGGGCGGACCCACGAAGGCGCTCCTGGTGGTCGCGCTCGTCATCGGCGTGCAGCAGCTCGAGAGCCACCTCCTGCTGCCCCTGATCCTCGGCCGCACGGTCTCCCTGCACCCGCTGGCCGTGATCCTGGCCCTGGCGATCGGCGGCATCCTCCTCGGGATCCTCGGAGCCTTCCTCGCCGTCCCGATCGCCGCCGCCATCTCCCGCGCGGTCGGCTACCTCCGCCACCGCACCCCCGGCTGACGTTGTCCACAGGCATCGCTTGCGCCCGGTCGCGAGTTGCGTCACGGTCACTGCATGCGGCAGGACGACCAAGCGCGCTACGCGCTCTTCCGGCGGCTGGAAGAGGTGCTCGGCGTCGACCATGCGGCCACGCTGATGGGTACGCTGCCCCCGATGGACTGGTCCGAGCTTGCAACCAAGGCGGACCTCGAGCGCTTCGCAACCAAGGCGGACCTCGAGCGCTTCGCAATCAAGGCGGACCTCGAGCGCTTCGCAATCAAGGCGGACCTCGAGCGCTTCGCAACCAAGGCGGACCTCGAGCGCTTCGCAACCAAGGCGGACCTTGAGCGCTTCCCGACCAAGGACCACGTCGACGTGGCTCTGGAGGACCGCTTCGCCAGGCTCTGGCGCCGCGTCGTTCTCGTGACGGTGGGGACTGGCGCGGTGAACTTGCTCGTCACGCTCTGGGCCGTGACGATCGCGGCGGGTTAGTCGAAGAGCATCGCGACGCGGTCGGGGTCGGTATCGTCGAGGAGGGGGCCCAGCCAGGCGGCGGAGCGCTGGCGGTCGCCGGCGATCTGCTCGAGGGTCTGGAGTCGGGTGCCGCTGTCGAGGGTGGAGAAGCTGGGGTGGGCCTCGGCGACCTTGGACAGGTCGTCGCGCATGTGGGCGTAGCGGCCTGCGAGGTGGCCCAGCAGCAGGCCGAAGGCGCAGGCGCGGGCGGCCTCGGCCTGGGGGTTGGCGTCCCAGCCGGCGTGGATGCGGTCCAGGCGCGGGTTGACCTGGGCCGCGACCTTGCGCAGCCAGTCGGCGCTGTCGGGCGCCAGCCCAGAGGACTCGATCGCGACCAGGTTGGTGTCGTCCTCGGCGGCAGGCTCCGGGGACCACGCGGCCTGGGCGGCGGGCTGTGCGGCCGGCTCCGGCGCGGCCTCCTGCGGCGCCCACTCGGACTCGGCGGCGGGCGCGGCCTCCTGCGGGGCCCACTCCGACCCCGCCGGCTCCGGGGCGGGCTCGGCCGCAGCGGGCTCGACCACAGCGGGCTCTGCGACGGCGGCGTCGGCCGCGTAGGGCTCATCGACCGCGCCCCCCACAGCAGCGGCGGCCTCCGCAGCCTCGCTACCGGGCGGCGGGTCCCAGGACGTGTCGCCGGCGCGGGAGACGTGACCGGTCCACGTCTCGCCGTCCCAGTACCGGAAGTCGAAGCGGCCTGAGGGGTCCGGGTACCAATCGGGTTTGGGTGCGCCCGTGTCGCTCAAGGTGCCGGCTCCGAGATCGGTCGACTGCCAGGGGTCGAAGCAGCCGCGCACGCTACCACTAGCCTGGCGACGTGCCCGAGCCCGTGAGGTTCCACCTCGACACGCTCTGCCCCTGGTGCTGGATGACCTCGGAGTGGATGCGGCAGCTCGAGCGGTTGGGCGTCGTGACGGTGGAGTGGGCGCTGTTCAGCCTCGGGATCGTCAACGCGGAGCGGGACATCGGGAAGGTCAAGCGCCACGACCGGGGCTTCCCGGCGCTGCGGACCGCGGTGACGGTGCGGCGCCACGGAGGGAACGCGGGGCTGGGGCGCTGGTACCTCGCGGTCGGGCGCCGCATCCACGAGGGCGGGGAGGCGGCCGAGGACCCCGCCACGCTGACGGGCGCCCTGCACGACGCCGGCCTGCCCGAGGAGCTGCACGCGCAGGCGATGGCGGACTCCACGACCTGGGACGACGTGGTCGCGGAGCACACGGCGGTGGTGGAGTCGCGGCAGGCGTTCGGCGTGCCGACGATCGTGCTGGACGGCGGCGACGGACCGGCGATCTTCGGCCCCGTGATCGACGCGCTGCCCGCTGACGAGGACGCGGTCGCCCTCTGGGAGCACGTCACCTGGCTCACCCGCTACGAGCACTTCAGCGAGCTCAAGCGCGAGCGCGGCCGCGCCCCGGATCTGGAGTCCGTGCGCCTCCTGCGCGCGCGGCTTCCGGACGTCGCATTGACCTGAAGACTGCTAGGGTCCCCGGCCGTGGCCAGGAGACTGTCCAAGGGCGTGGTCGTCGGCGTGCTGCTCGGCCTCGTGCCGTTCGTCTTCACGGCACTCGGCAGCGACGGGATCATCCGCGAGATCGGCGGCGTGTGCACGCGCACCGACTTCGTGGCGTTGATGTGCGGGATCATGGCGGTGATCTGCGGGTTCAACGGGATGCGCACCTCGCGTCGCGAGGACCTGGCCTTCAACGTCCCGCTGGGGCTGCTGGCGATCGGTCTGGGCTTCTACCAGTTCCTGCTCGGGGGCGGCGTGTTCGGCTGCCCCGCGAGCGCGACCCTCGCCGCGATCGCCGGCTACTAGTCGGGGAGGACCAGGGTCGCGGCCGGGGCGACCGCGCTGTCGCCTCGCTCGGTCCCGTGCCACCAGCTGATGCGCACGGGGCGCAGCCTGCCGCCCTCGAGGGTCCCGCTGAGGACCAGCCCGGCCTCGGGCGTCGGGGTGTGCGGGTCCGGCTCCACGAGCACCGCAGCAGGGGCGACGGCGTTCAGGTGGGCCATGCCGGCGTCCAGGGAGAGCCCCGGGCCCCAGGCGGCCGGGGCCAGCGACGGCGGGGCCGTGCCGCCAGTGGCGATCGCGAGCAGGACACGGCGTTGCGCGGACACCAGCCTGCGAACGGCGGCCGGCACCTCCGCTGGGAGGGCCGGGGCGATGCCCGGACCCACCGCCGGGGCGCCGACGGCGCGCGGCCCGATCACGTCCATGCGCAGCACCACGCGGCTGGGGGGAAGGACGCGTGAAGGTGTCCGCACCGCCGTCTGCGCAAAGGCGCGCAGCGCGCGGGGGTTCTTGAGCGCCAGTCCGACCATCGCTGCGGACACGATGAGACCGTGCCCGAGCAGTGCCAGCGGCTCACCGGCACCGAACGTTCGCACGCCGCCCTCCAGCACGACGCCGCCCTCGCCCGTCGGGGCGGGGACGAACGCGGCCGCCCCTGCGTCGACGCTACCCGGCGCGAGCTCCTCGGTCGTCGTGGTCATCCACAGGTGCTCGCTGTCGAACCAGAACGGCAGCGACAGCAGCACCGGCCCCCCGGGCCCCGCCCACGCCAGCACCAGTCGCGGCGCCTTGTCCAGCGTCGCCGCCACGTCGGGCCCCGTCATGGCGCCAGCCTAGGTGCGACCGGCTCTACAGTGCCGCCATGGCGTTCGTCGCGATCAACGTGCTGGAAGTGCCCGAGCCGATGCGGGCCGTGTTGGAGGAGCGCTTCGCCGCGCGTGCCGGTGAGGTCGACAAGATGCCCGGCTTCCAGGCCTTCCGGATGCTGCGCCCGGTCGAGGGGCTGGACCGGTACCTGGTCTACACCGAGTGGGATTCGCGCGAGTCGTTCCAGGCCTGGGTCGACTCCCAGGCCTTCACGCGCGGCCACGCGCAGCACGCGGCGAGCGGGCCGGCGGCCAGCGGCTCGGAGCTGTGGACCTTCGACGTCGCGCAGCAAGCCTGAGAGGAGAGGGTCGGATGCAAGGACTGATGCAGGACGTCCCGCTGACGCTGCAGCTGGTGCTGCGCCGCGCCGAGCGGCTCTTCGGCAACAAGCGTGGTCGCGACCAAGACCGCCGACGGCGTCGAGCGGCGAGACCTACGCGCGAGATGGCGGCGCGCGTGCGGCGGCTCGCGAACGCGCTGCGGGACCTCGGCATCGGGCCCGGTGACCGGGTGGCGACGTTCGCGTGGAACTCCGCGCGCCACCTCGAGCTCTACCTCGCGGTCCCCTGCATGGGCGCGGTGCTGCACACGCTCAACCCGCGCCTGCACCACGACCAGGTCGCGCTGGATCGCCAACCACGCCGAGGACCAGGTGGTGTTCTTCGACGCCTCGCTGGGGCGAGGCGCTGGGACAAGGTCGCCGGGGTCGCAGACGATCCGCGAGCTCGTGCTGGATGAACGACGTCGGCGAGGGCGCCCGCGGCGAGGGCACCGACTACGAGGCGCTCCTGGCCGCCGCCGCCGAGGACTTCACCTGGCCGCAGCTCGACGAGAGCGAGGCCGCGGCCATGTGCTACACGTCGGGCACGACCGGCGACCCCAAGGGCGTGGTCTACAGCCACCGCTCCGCCATGCTGCACACCTACGCGATGCTGCTGTCGGACTGCATCGCGCTGCGCGAGCGCGACGTCTGCCTGCCGATCGTGCCGCATGTTCCACGCCAACGCGTGGGGCACGGCCTACGGGGCGCTGATGGCCGGTGCGTCGCTGGCGATGCCGTCGCGCTTCATGGCGACCCGGCCAGCGTCGTCTCGCTGGTCGCGTCGGAGGGCGTGACCGTGTCCGCGGCCGTGCCGACCGTGTGGTTCGGGGTCCTGCAGGCCATCAAGGCCGGGCAGGTCGACCCCGCCGGCCTGGCGACGCTTGAGCGCATCGTCTGCGGCGGCTCCGCCGTGCCCGAGTCGCTGATGCGCGGCTTCGACGAGCTGGGCATCCGCATCCATGCACGCCTGGGGCATGACCGAGACCTCGCCGCTCGCGTCGCTCGGCGATGGTCAAGACCTCCATCCCGGAGTCCGAGGAGCTGCGCGACGCGCCTCACGCAGGGCATCCCCTTCCCGGGGCTGGACGTGCGCGTGGAGACCGAGGACGAGTCGGTGGCGCCCTGGGACGGCGAGACAATGGGCGAGCTGCAGATCAGCGGCCCGTGGATCGCCGACGCCTACTACGACCCGGACGCACCCGACCACCGCGGTGGCCAGGACCGCTTCGCCACCGACGAGCAGGGCGGCCGCTGGCTGCGCACCGGCGACGTCGCGACGATCGACGCCGAGGGCTACATCCGCCTCGTGGACCGCACGAAGGACCTCGTGAAGTCCGGCGGCGAGTGGATCTCCACCCTCCAGATCGAGAACCTCCTCATGGCCCACCCGAAGGTCAAGGAAGCCGCGGTGATCGCGATCCCCGACCCCAAGTGGGACGAGCGCCCTCTCGCGTGCGTGGTGAAGGGCGACCCCGAGGTGACCGAGGAGGAGCTGCTGGCCCACCTCGCGCGAGCACCTCGCCAAGTGGCAGGTCCCCGACGACGTCGCGTTCATCGACGAGGTGCCCAAGACCAGCGTCGGCAAGTTCGACAAGAAGGTGCTGCGGGAGCGCTTCCGCTCAGCTCCCGCGTGAGCTGGCGGTTCGTCACGGCCGTCGACCTCGAGGCGGCCAGCGTGCACCTGCCCGCCCTGGAGGCGGCGGGGCTGTCGGGCATGACCGAGGAGCACGGCACCACCACGCTGTGGTTCCCCGACCGCGTGGCGGACCTGCCCCTGGACGGCGCCTGGGAGCCCGTCCCCGACGTCGACTGGAACGCGGCCTGGAAGGCCGGGATCACCCCGGTGACGGTCGGGCGGATCACGATCGTGCCGCCGTGGCTCCCGGCCCCCGACGACGCCGAGCTGGTGATCGTGATCGACCCGGGGATGGCCTTCGGGACCGGCCACCACGAGACCACCACCGCCTGCCTCGCCGCCCTGCAGGAGGTGCCCCTGGCCGGCCGCCGCGTGCTCGACGTCGGCACGGGCACCGGCATCCTGGCCATGGCCGCCGCGCTCCTGGGGGCCGACGACGTCCAGGCCGTGGACGTCGACCCCGACGCGGTGGCGATCGCACGCGACAACGCGGCTGCGCACGGTGGCGGGGTCGCGGTCCACGAGGGCTCTGTCGAGGCCGCCGCCGCCGGTCACTACGACGTGGTGGTCGCGAACCTCGACGCGCGGACGCTGCCGGCCATGGCGCCGGCGCTGGCCGCCCGGCTGGCGAGCGGGGGCACCCTGATCGCCTCAGGGATCGGCAACGACTTCGCGGAGACGATCGCGGCGGCCCTGCAGGACCGGGGACTGGGTGCCGAGGTGCGCCCAGGCCGGGAGTGGGCGCTGCTGGTCGCCAGACGCGCCTCGCCCGATGGTGGGCCTGATCTGCGGTGAGGTAGTTCGCCAACCACCCGCCCACGTCCTGCCGCCCCACACGGCTTCTCGGCCGACCTACGCTGGCGCCGGCATGCGTGCGCGGGTCGTGGTGCTCCTGGTGGTGCTCGGGGCGTTCCTGGGGGCGGGCGCCTACGCCATGGCGCGGCCCGGCGGCCTGGCGCTGACGACCGCCACCGGACGCACGGCCCTGATCGCGCCGCGGCCCGACCCGATCCCTCCCAAGCTGCTCGGGGCGGTGATCCAGCGTGGTACGGGGGTCGCGGTGCTGCCGGCGGTGCCGGTGCCCGAGGCGGCGACCACCGCCGCACCCACTGTCACGACCCCGCCGGCCGTCGTCGACGCGTCCCCGCCGGCCGTCGTCGACGCGACCACGACCCTGCCGGCCCGGCTGGGAGCGCTGGTCGCGGAGTCGGGCGCTCCGGCGGATGCCGCGGTCGCGGTCGTCGACGCGACGGGCCGGGAGCTGTTCAGCTACGGAGCCGACCGGCCGGTCGTGCCCGCGTCGACGCAGAAGCTCTTCACGGCCGCGGCCGCGCTGGCCTCGCTGGGCCCGGAGTGGACGTTCTCGACGACGGTGACCGCCACGGCGGCCCCTGACGCGACCGGGACGGTCACCGGCGATCTCGTGCTGGTGGGCGACGGCGACCCGACGCTGGCCTCGCCGGTCTTCGCGACGGTGGTCGAGCCCGAGCGCCCTTCCACGCCGCTGGTGGCGCTGGCCGACCAGGTGGTGGCCGCAGGTGTCACCCACGTCACCGGCGCGGTGCTCGGCGACCCGACCGCGCTCGCCGACCAGCCCACGGCGGTGGGCTGGCTCCCGCGCTACTTCGACGAGCTCGACGCGACGTACGTGTCGGGGCTCACCGTCGACGCCGGCCGGCAGCTCTACGACGACGCCGGGACGTTGCGGGCCCGGGTCGCACCCGACCCCGCAGCGGAGGCGGCGGCCGCGCTCACGACGCTGCTGGTCGAGCGCGGCGTGGCCGTGGACCACCCGCCCGGCTCGACGCGCACGCCGCCGGACGCGCCGGTGGTCCTCGGCGAGGTCAGCAGCCCCCCGCTGGCGGTGCTGCTGACGTTCATGGTCCAAGAGAGCGACAACCACATGGCCGACGCGGTGTTCCGGACGCTCGGGCGGCTGGGCGGGAGCGACGGGTCGTGGGAGGCCGCCGCGGGCGGAGTGGTCGAGACGCTGCGGCCGCTGCAGCTGAACCTCGACGCGACGGGGCTGCGCGACGGGTCCGGCCTCTCGCGCGACGACCGGACGACCGCCCGACTGCTGGCCCTGCTGGACGCCCAGATGAGCCGCTCGAACCTGGCGCAGTCCTGGGTGCCGCTGCAGGCCGTGACCGGGCTGAGCGGAACCCTCTCGCGCCGCCTGACGGGCACGATCGCCGAAGGCGTGGTGCGCGGCAAGACCGGCAGCCTGGCCGACGTGAGCGCAATCGCGGGTGCCGCGATCGGCCCGGACGGCACCACGCTGCACTTCGCGGTCGTCGGCGACGGGCTGGTGGACCTCGAGATCCCGGCGGTGCGGCGCCTGCAGGACCTCGTGATGCTCGAGCTGACCGCCGAGCTCCACGGCTGCCTGCGCGTGGCGCCGGCCGCCCCTCCCGACCCCGCCGTCCCGCCCTGGGAGCAGCCGCTCCCGGCCTTCACGTGCGGGTGAGGCGGCGGAGACGGTCCGCGTCGCGGCCGTAGGTGGTCGCTAGCGTGGTCCCGTGCCCATCGCCCGCACGTTCTACGACGCGATCGGCGGCGAGCGCTACTTCCGCGACCTCGTCGCGGCGTTCTACCGCCGGGTCGGCGATGACCCGGTGCTGCGGCCGCTCTACCCGGAGGAGAGCCTCGACGCTCCTCGGGAGCGCCTCACGCTCTTCCTCATGCAGTACTGGGGCGGGCCGACGACGTACTCCGACGAGCGCGGCCACCCGCGACTGCGCATGCGCCACGCGCCGTTCCCGGTCGGCACCGCCCAGATCGAGGCCTGGCTGGCGGCGATGCGCGCCGCGCTCGACGAGGTGCCCCCTCCTGCCGAGCTGGAGCCGGAGCTGTGGGCCTACCTCGAGAAGGCGGCGATCTTCATGCGCAACACGATGGACTAGGCGATGAGCCACGGGTGAGAGCGCTGCGGCGGGTCGTGGTCGGGTTGGGCGTCGTGGTCGTGCTGCTCGCGCTGGTCGTGGTGTTCGGGGGCGGCTGGTACTACTCCGGCGAGCTCCTGCCCGCGCCCACGTACGTGCCGGACCCGCCCGACCGCGACGCGACCTTCGAAGGCGACCAGGTGACCCTGGCGGCCGACGTGGAGACCTGCCTGGAGCGGGTCGGGCTGCGCTCGGCGGAGGCCTATGTGCAGCTCGACGAGCCCCTGGCCGCCTGCCCGGAGGGCGAGACGGTGACGCGCCCCTACCGCAGTGTGATCGGCACCCCTTCCGAAGGGCCTACGCAGGTCGCGGCCGACCTCTACTTCTGGCCGGGCGACCCGGCGACCGCAGGCCTGCGCTTCGAGGAGGTCGCGGTCCCCGGTCCGTTCGGTGATCTGCCGTCGTGGTACCTGGCGGGCGACGACCCGACGTGGGTCGTGGCCGTGCACGGCCGCGGCGCCAGCCGCGGCGAGGCGCTGCGCCTGGCGTCGATCCTCGTCGACCTCGGCCACCCCATGCTGATCCCGTCGATACGTGGGGACGGCACCGCGCCCGCACCCGACGGGGGCATCGGGCGCTTCGGCACCGAGGAGTGGGAGGACGTGGAGGCCGCTGTCGCCTGGGCTCGGGAGCAGGGGGCCGGGGCCGTGGTGCTGGCCGGCTTCAGCCAGGGCGGCTCGGCCGTCGCGTTCTTCCTCGAGCGCTCGGCGCACGCCGCGGGGATCGCCGGCGCGATCCTCGACGCGCCACTGCTGGACCTCCCCGCGACGCTGGAGCTCCAGGCCCAAGCCCGCGACCTTCCCGCCGTCCTCATCCCCCCGATCCTCTTCGGCACTGGCATCGTGACGCGTCTGCGCGCCGGCCTCGTGATCGGCGAGGTGGACCACGTCACCGCCGCCGAGGAGCTGCGCGTGCCGATCCTGCTCTTCCACGGCGATGCCGACGACAGCGTCCCCATCGGCCCGAGCGACACGCTGGCGGCTGCGCTCCCCGACAGCGTGACCTACGTCCGCGTCGAGGACGCCGGCCACGTGCAGAGCTGGAACCGCGACCCCGCCGCCTACGCCGAGGCGGTCAGCACGTTCCTGGACCGGGTCGCCCCCGGGGTGTGAGGGGGCCCTGGGGTCTCAGGCCAGCAGCTCGCGGACCTCAGCGACCTCGGCGCGCAGCGCCGCGACCTCCTCGCGGAGGGTGGCGACCGCGGCGCGCAGGTCGTCCGCAGCGTCGGGGAGGTCCGCAGCGGGTTGGGCCTGGGCGTCCAGTGGCGAGAGCAGGTGCGCGAAGCGTGCCTCCTTCTGGCCCGGGCGGCGGGGCTGCTCGGCCAGCAGGGGCTGGTAGGGGTGGGCCGCCAGGTCACGCAGGGCGGCGTCGACCGCGGCGAGGCTCTCGAACTCGTGCAGGCGCTCGCTGCGCGCCCGCAGCTCCCCGACGGTCTGGGGCCCGCGCAGGAGCAGCACTGCCAGCAGCGCCTGCCCGCTGGGCTTGAGGTCCAGCTCGTCGGCGGCCTTGTGCGCGTACTTCGGTGTCGAGGACCGCGCGACGTAGACGGTCCGAACGAGATCGGCCGCCTTGAGCTCGTCGAGCGCGTCGCGCACGGTGCGCTCGTCGTGGTCGGTGACCGGGTCGCGGTTCGTCTGCTGGTTGCACGCGGTGAGCAGGGCCGCCATCGACAGCGGGTACCCCTGCGGCGTGGCCAGCGACTTCTCGATCAGTGCGCCGAGCACCCGGGCGGCAGGGGCGGAGAGCTCCATCGCGCCGCGAGGCTAGCGCCTCGGCCGACGGCGGCCGAGGTCGGGCTCGAGGCTCACCCGCCGCTGCCGGTCTCGGCGTGCGGCGCGTGGACCGGCTTGGACTCCGGTGACCCCCGCTGGCGCAGGACGATCGTCAGCACCACGATCGCGGCGACGGCCAGGAACTCCGACTGCCAGTTCTGCATCGACTGGAACCAGAACTGCGCGGTGGTGGCGAACCCCAGGGTGGTGACGGGCTCGCTGCCGTGGGCGACCTGCTCGGCGCTGTACGCGCGCGCGCCGGTCACGGCGTGCAGCACGAACGCCGCGAGGAACAGTGTGATGAACGCGATCGACAGGGAGTTCGCGTAGAGCTTGAGCGTCAGGCCGCCGCGCCGGACCGGCCCGGGGGCGTCGGGGTCGTCGCGGTGGTCGGCCGGGTCCTCGTCCACCGCGGTCGTGCCCTCGACCGGCTTGGACTCCGCGGAGCCGCGCTGGCGCAGCCAGACCGTGAGCAGCACGTAGGCGCCCATCTGGAGGAACTCCGACTCCATGTTCTCGAACGTGGCCTCACCGAAGTGCGGGGTCCGCAAGTACGCGAGGAACCCGACGGGCTCTTCGCCGTGTTCGACCTGGTCGGCGTTGTAGGCGTGCTGTCCGGTGAGTCCCTGACCCAGGATCAGGAGCAGGACGAAGGCCGCGAACGACACCAGCGACAGCCCGTTGTCTCTCAGGAACCGCGTCATCGGTGAAGCGGTACCCAAAACGTCACTGCTGTTGCATCGCGGCCATCTGGCGCTGGTGCGCCTGCTGGATCTGCGTCATCGACCCGACCGACGTGCGGCGCATCTCGACCGCCACGTCCATCTGGTGCGCCGGCGGGCCGCTGAACGTCCCGCGCAGCGGCGGGACGTCGCCGTAGTCGCGGCCGTGGCCGATCTTGACGTGGCGCTCGCCGACCTCCTGGCGGTTGGTGGGGTCCAACGACCACCAGCCGGCGCCGGGGATCGCGACCTCGACCCAGGCGTGCGTCTGCACGTTGACGACGTCCTCGTCGGAGTCGCCGCCGCTGGCGTCATCGACCGTGAAGAGGTAGCCCGACGCGTAGCGCGCAGGGATGCCCTGGCTGCGGCACAGCGCGATGAGCAGGTGGGCGAAGTCCTGGCAGACGCCTTCGCCGCGCTCGAGGACGGCGCTGACCGGCACGCCGACGTAGGTGGTGCCCGGCGCGTAGGTCAAGCGGGTCGCGACCGTCCGGTGGAGGGCCAGGACGGCGCCGACCAGGTCGTCCCCGGCCGGCTCCACGCGGCGCGCGGCCTCCTCGGCGACGACCGGGGTCCAGTCGGTGTGCTCGGTGCGCTGCAGGTACTCGACGTGCTCCTCGAGGAACACCGGGTCGGCGGCTTGGCTGCGCAGCGGCGAGGCCGTCAGCAACGGCGGCCGCGTGGTCTCGACGGTGGCCTCCGCGACGATCACCAGGAACGCGTGCTGCTCGCGGATCGAGAAGGAGTCCACGCGCGTGCCCCAGTAGTCCACGGCGTAGCGCACCCGCGCGGTGGGCGCGGTCTCCACGCGGTAGCTGATGAGCTGCTGGCGCTCGTCGGTCGTCGGGCAGGCCCGCAGCTCGTTGGACGACTCGCGGACCGGTGCGTCGTACTCGAAGCGCGTGCGGTAGCGGATGTCCAGGCGCATGGGCGATCGATGGTAGCCAGGGCGCGTGACACCATCGTGTCGTGCGCGCCGTCATCGCCCTGTTCGTCCTCGCGGCCGCCTGCGGCTCCGGCGGGGTCGTCGCGACCCCGAGCGCGACGCCGGCTCCCACACCCACGTCGGTCGGCGACCGCCGCCGTGACGCCTACACCCGCGCCGATCACGGAACCGCCCCTGGGCGAGCGCATGAGCGTGCAGGTGCTGGGGCGGCGGTCGCACGACCCGACCGCGTTCACGCAGGGGCTGGAGTTCGACGGGGACCGGCTCTTCGAGAGCCGCGGGCTCTACGGGCAGTCGGCGATGACCGAGATCGACCCGCAGACGGGTGCGGTCCTGCGCCGCGCCGACGTCGCCCCGGAGTTCTTCGCCGAGGGGGCGACCATCGTGGACGGGCAGCTCCTGCAGCTGACGTGGCAGGAGCACACCGCGTTCGTCTACGACCCCGACACGTTCGCGGTCACCGGTCAGCACGACTACCCCACCGAGGGCTGGGGCCTGTGCGACCTCGACGGTGAGCTGGCGATGTCCGACGGCACCGCCACGCTGACGTTCCGCAACCCGGCGACCTTCGAGCCCGTGCGCACGGTCACCGTCACCCGCGACGGCACCCCGATCGAGCGCCTCAACGAGCTGGAGTGCGTCGACGGCCGGGTCTGGGCCAACATCTGGCAGGCCGACGAGATCGTGGTGATCGACCCCACCGACGGCGCGGTCGTCTCCACGATCGACGCGTCGGGCCTCCTCACGCCCGAGGAAGCCCTGGCCGCCGACGTCCTCAACGGCATCGCCCACGACCCCGCTACCGGCGCCTGGCTCCTCACCGGCAAGCTCTGGCCGTGGATGTTCGAGGTCGCGTTCACCTAGGCGGGGACGAGGCCTTCGCGCACGGCCAGGGCGGCCGCCTGGCCGCGACCCTTGACGCCCAGCTTGGCCAGGATGTGGGAGACGTGGACGCTGGCGGTCTTGGTCGAGATGAAAAGCGCCATGCCGATCTCGCGGTTGCTGGCGCCGGCGGTGATGAGGCGCAGGACCTCGAGCTCGCGCTCGGTGAGGCGCAAGCGGCTGGCGGAGGCGGGGGCGCCGGCGACCAGGCGGAGGCCGGCGCGACGGCCGAGGGTCTCGGCGGCGTCGCGCAAGGCGCCGGCACCCGTCGCGTCGGCGCAGGTCAGCACCTCGGTCACCAGTGCGGAGGCCTCGTCCCGGGAGCCGGTGGCGGCCAGCGCCGCGGCCAGGCCCAGCCGCGCCGTGGCGGCCTGGGCCGGCATCGCCAGCGCGTCGAACGCCGCGACGGCCTGCCGCCAGGCGGCGGGCTCGCCCTCGGGGCGTGAGGTCGCGCAGCGTGACCACTCCGCCTCCGCGAGGGCGACCCAGGCGTGGAACTGCCCGGTCGCATCCTCGGACCGGGCCTGGTACCAGGCGCGCACGGTCTCGGCGGCCTCGGAGGCGGCAGGCTCCGCGCCGCGTTGTGACTCCGCCCGCGCCAGCGCCACGGCTGCCCGCATCGCCGCCCAGCTGATCGCACCGCCGTAGCGCATCGTCCCGGCGACGTCGCGCACGTGCGCCATGCCCTCGAGGGCCGTCGCCAGCACCCGCTCGGGCTGGCCGCGCAGCAGCGCCACCTCGGCGTCCAGGGCGTGGTATCGGTCGCGGAACTGCGGTCCGGCGGCGTAGCTGGTGGCCACACGCTGGGAACGGGCGAGCAGCCCGGCGGCCGCGTCGACGCGGCCGCGCCGCAGCGCCAGCTCGGCTTCGAGCAGCGTGATGTGCACGCCGCACAGGCCGCCCGGCAGCCGCGCCGCGTGTGCCCGGGCCAGCAGGGCGGCGACGCGGTCGAGCTCCCCGGCCTTGAGCAGGGACTCCGCAGCGTTGCCCAGCAGGAAGGCACCCGCGTCGGACAGCCCCTGGACGTAGGCCTCGTCGGCGCCCTGGACGGCGACCTCGGCGGCGTCCTCGAACCGGCCCATGCTGTCGAGCTGGTCGGAGCGGTTGGCGTCGGCCTTGAAGACGTAGTCCCAGCGGCCGCAGGAGCGGGCGACCGCGCGGCCCTCGATCAGCACGGCCATGCCCCGGTCGGATTCGCCGAGATGGGCCAGCACCGGGCCCAGCGAGGTCAGCGCGTAGGCCTCTTGAGGCTGCGACCCCGCGGCGCGCGCGGTCGCCAGCCCCTGCTCCAGGATGCCCAGCGCTTCCCGGTACAGCGACTTGAGCATCAGCGCGCTGCCCAGCGCCGCCAGGACGCAGGCCCGCTGCCAGGTGTCACCTTCGGGCACCAGCGCCACGGCCCTGCGGTAGGCCTGCAGCGAGCCCTTGCGCCCGCTGTCGCGCAGGGCCTGGCCGACCCACATCCACAGCAGACCGGCGCGGACGGGGTCGCCCCCGTCGGGAGCCTGGTCGGGGTCGAGGCTGGCCAGCGCCCGGCGGGCCATGGCCTCGCCGCGGCGGGGGTCGCCCGCCTTGACCGCGGCGATGGCCGCATCGCGCAACAGCTGCGGGAGGTCGCAGCCGGCGCGCTCGGCGGCGTCGGGCACGCGGTCCCACAGGTCGATGGCACGCTCGAGGTGCGCGACGGCCTCGACGTGCGCGAACACGGCGTCGGCCTCCCGGGCTGCGGTCACCGCGGCCTGCAGGGCGCGCGGCAGGTCCAGCGCCAGCTCGTAGTGCCAGGCCAGCTCCGTTGAGCTGCCGCACGAGCCCGCCGGGTCGGCGCAGCGCTCCAGCAGCTCGGCCATGCGCGCGTGCAGGCGGGTGCGCTCCCCTGGGAGCAGGCTGGCGTGCACGACCTCCTGGAACAACGCGTGCCGGAAGCGGTAGCCGGGTGGGGTCGCGACGGGCAGGAGCAGCTGCGCGTCGACGGCGATGCGCAGTCCCTGCTCGAGCTCGGCCTCGTCCATCGCCGCTGCCGCGTCCAGCAGGTCGTGGGCGACTGCCACACCGCCGGCGGAGGCGACGCGCACGACGCGCCGCGCGACGTCCGGCAGCTGGTCCAGGCGCGCGTCGAGGGCCGCGACGACCCCGTCGGGCAGGTCGGCGCCGGCCTGCGCCGCGGCGGCCAGCTGCTCGGCGTAGAAGGGATTGCCTTCCGCGCGGTCGACGATGTCCTCGAGCATCACGCGGTCCGGCTCCCCGCCCGTCAGCTCCGAGACCAGCGCGACGACCGCGGCACGGTCGAGGGGAGGCAGGTCGACCCGCACGGTCCGCGAGTCCCGTGCGAGTCCGACCAGCAGGGGACGCAGCGGATGGTCGCGGGAGAGCTCGTCGGTGCGGAACGTCCCGACCAGCAGCAGGGGCTGCTCGGCCAGGTTGCGCGCCAGGAACGCGAAGAGATCGCGGGTCGCCTGGTCACTCCAGTGCAGGTCCTCGATCACCAGCACGGTCGGGGCGACGCGGGCGACACGCTCGAGCAGCCCGCGGACCTGCTCGAAGAGCCGGGTGCGGCCGAGGTCGGGCAGCACCTCGCGGTCCAGCTCGATGACCGCGGCGTCGCCGAGGAACGGCAGCAGCCGCGCCAGCTCCGCACGGGCCGGGCCGATCAGCCGGTCGGCCTCGGCGGGTGGCACGGTGCGCAGCCACGAGCGCATGGCCTCCACGAACGCCCCATAGGGCAGCGCGCCGTCACCGAGGTCCAGGCACCCGCCGGCCAGCAGCTGCACGGGAGCGTCGCCCTGGCTGCGGGCGAACTCCTCCAGCAGCCGGGTCTTGCCGGCGCCGGCCTCGCCGCCCAGCAGGAGCACGCGCGGGCCGCGCTGGCGGCTCTGCCCCAAGGCAGCCGTCAACGCGGCCAGCTCCGCGCCCCGGCCGACGAACGGCCGGGGCGCGGAGGGATCGGCGATGTCGGGGAACGTGGCGGTCACGAACCCATCATGGTGCTCAGGAGGCCGAAGCGGCGGCGGGCGAAGACGCGGCGCAGGTCGGCACGGTTGGTTTCGGTGAGGCGGAGGTAGCTCACGGGGTCCATGTGCCACAGATTGCGCGTAAGGCCCCCGCCGCCGCATCTGGCAGGTGCCCTATTCCTACCCCGGTGGGGGACCTACACGGCAAGCGCACGCTTACCCGCTGAACGTCAGCGCGTTGAGCTGCATGTCGCTGCGCAGCTCGTGGCGGAAGAACTGCTCGGCGACGGCTTCGGCGACGGCCCAGACCTGGTCCTGGACGCGGTCAAGGAAGTCGCGCAGACCCTCGCGCAGGAGGTCGTCGATGACGCGGAACTCCAGCTCCGCGCGGATGCGGCCGAGGAGGCGCTGGGGGTTGGTGACCTCGCCCAGCGGGCCCAGCCGGGAGAGGTTGTGCTCGGCCAGGCGCAGGCAGTACAGGACGCTGCGGGGGAAGTCCTGGCCCAGCAGCAGGAACTCCACGACGTGGGCGGGGTCCATCGTGGCCCGGTAGGACTTGCGGTAGGCCTCGAAAGCGCTGGCGCACTTCAGCACGCCCACCCAGTCGTGGAAGGAGGTCTCGGGGTTGGCGACCAGCTGCGCGTAGCGCACGTTGAGCAGACGGCAGGTCATCTCGGCGCGCTCCAGCGCGCGGCCGAGGATCATGAAGCGCCACCCGTCGTCGCGCGGCATGGTCTCGGCGGCGACCCCGTAGATGGACTGGCAGCGCAGCTTGATCATCCCGTACAGGTCGTGCGGGGCCCGCTCCAGGTCGCCGCGCAGGTCGCGGGCGCGCAGGTCCAGGTAGAAGGTGTTGACCGCCTGCCACAGCTCGGTCGAGATCAGCTCGCGGACGCTGCGGGCGTTCTCGCGCACCAGGCGGACGCTGGACGTGATGGACCCCGGGACCTCGGGGTTGAGCACCAGGAACGCCGTGACGTTCTCCTCCGACACCGTGTCGTCGCTGTGGCGCTCGAGGAACGCGTGGTCCAGGTGCAGCACCTCCAGCAGACCCCACCACGCCACCCCGGCCTCGGCGGGCGAGGACTCCAGCAGCCCGTGGTAGGTGACGTCCAGCAGGAGCGCCGTGTCCTCCGCGCGCTCCATGTAGCGCCCCGTCCAGAAGAGGTTCTCAGCGAGCCGCGCCAGCATCTTTGCGCTTCCCCTCCAACACCCAGGTGTCCTTGCTGCCCCCGCCCTGCGAGGAGTTCACCACCAGCGACCCCTTGCGCAGCGCCACCCGCGTCAGGCCACCCGGAAGCACCGTGGTCTTTCGGCCGGTGATCACGAACGGCCGCAGGTCGACGTGCCGCCCCTCGAGGTGGTCCCCGCACAGCGTCGGGTGCCGCGACAACGAGACCACCTCCTGCGCGATGTACCCCCGCGGGTCGGCCTCCAGCTTGACCCGGCACGCCGCGATCTCGGCGTCCGTCGCCCACGGACCCATGAGCATCCCGTAGCCGCCCGACTCGGCGACGGGCTTGACCACCAGCTGGTCGAGGCGGTCCAGCACGTGCGCGCGCTGGTCGGGGTCCCACAGGAGGTAGGTCTGGACGTTGGGGAGGATCGGCTCGGCGTTGAGGTAGTAGCGGATCAGGTCCGGGACATAGGCGTACACGGCCTTGTCGTCGGCCACGCCGTTGCCGACCGCGTTGACGATCGTGACGCTGCCGGAGCGGGCGGCGCTCACGAGGCCGGGCACGCCCAAGAGCGAGTCCCGCAGGAAGCACACCGGGTCGAGGAACATGTCGTCGATGCGCCGGTAGATCACGTCGACGCGCTGCAGCCCGCGGGTCGTGCGCATGTAGACCGCGTGGTCGTCGACCACGAGGTCGCGGCCCTCGACGAGCTCGACGCCCATCTGGCGCGCGAGGAACGCGTGCTCGAAGTACGCCGAGTTGAAGACCCCCGGCGTGAGCACCGCGATCGTCGGCGTACCGGCGGCGCCCGGCGCGACGTCGCACAGTGCTTCGAACAACAGGTCCGGGTAGTGCGCGACGCTGCGCACCGCGTAGCGCGCGAAGCCCATCGGCAGCACCTGTGTCATCGCCGCCCGGTTCTCCAGCACATAGGAGATCCCCGAGGGGTTGCGCACGTTGTCCTCGAGCACCCGGTAGATGCCCTCCGCGTCGCGCACCAGGTCGATGCCGCTGACCAGGCAGCGCGCTGCGTGCGGCGCCGGGATGCCGAAGGCCTCGCGTACGAACCCGGACGAGGAGCCGATGAGCCAGCGCGGCACGACGCCGTCGTGCAGCACCGCGCGCTCCCCGGCGTAGAGGTCGTCGAGGAAGCGGTTGAGGGCCGTGACGCGCTGCTCCAGGCCGGCCTCGAGGTGGGCCCACTCCGCGGCCGGGATGACGCGCGGCACGAGGTCCATCGGGAACGTGCGCTCGAGGTCGGCGCCCTCGGAGTACACCGTGAACGTGATGCCCTGCTGACGGAAGCTGGCGTCGCGCAGGCGCTCCCGGCGGGCGAGGTCCGCAGGGTCCAGCTGCGCCAGCCGCTCGACCAGCACGCGGTAGTGCGGCCGCACCCGCCCTCGGGCGTCGTAGACCTCGTCGAAGAACCCCTCGCGGTCGTAGCCCGCGAACAAGGGCGGGGCCGAAAACGCAGCAGCGCGCTCTGCCACCTCGGACATGTCGAGGCAAGGCTAACAACCCGGATGTTCCAAGAGGATTTCGTGCCGGCCGTTTCAGCGCGCGGCGGACCGGAAGGCCGCCAGCAACGGGACCCGACCGCCGCCGCGCAGGATCGCCCCCCGGTAGATGCGCCCCGCCACGGGGATCAGCGCGAGCGTCGCCGCCGCGGTCACCGCCACCGAGGCCACGACCTCCCACACCGGCACGGTGCTCGTCGTCAGGCGGATCGGCATGATCATCGGCGCCGACATCGGCACGAACGACATGACGCGCGCCACGGTGCCGCTCGGGTCCTCGAGCACGAAGAACGCCGCGAAGAACGTCCCGATCAGGCAGATCGTCAGCGGGGAGACCGCGTTCTGCAGCTCCTCGATGCGCGTGACGGTCGCGCCGGCGGCCCCGAACGCGCACGCGTAGAACAGGAAGCCGAGGCAGAACCAGCCGATGCTGCCGGCGATCGCGGCCGCGGCGCCCTGTGGGAGCTCGACCACCCCGGTGAGGGTGACGACGGCGAGGCCGACGGCGGCGATGAGCAGCAGCTGCGCGAGCGCCAGGAGGCCGATCCCGAGGATCTTGCCGGCCAGCAGGTGCGACGGGCGGACGGTGGCCAACAGGATCTCGACCACGCGGCTGGTCTTCTCCTCGACCACGCCGGTGGCGACCCACATCCCGTAGGCGAAGAGCTGGCCGTAGAGGATGAACGTGATCGCGAACGCCAGGCCTCCGGCCTGGTCCGCCTGCCCCTCCTGCTCCGGCGGCGCGAGCGCGGTGACCTCCAGCGGCGGGGGGGGCGGCAGCTGCGCGCGCTGCAGCGCGAAGGCCAGCGCCGAATCGAGCTCCTCGTGCACGAGCACCCCACCGTCGATCAGCGCGGCGTCGATCTCGCCCGACTCCAGCGCGGCCTCGAGATCCTCGCGGTCGCCAGCCTCGACGACGGTGATCTCGAGGTCGAAGTCCTCCTGTTGCGCGACCGCCGCCTCCGCGAGCGCCAGGCCTTCCGCGTCGGCGGCGACCGTCACAGCGTCCGGCTCGCCGGCGCCCAGCAGGCTGGGCAGGAACGCCACCGCCGCGATGAGCAGCAGCCCGAACGCGGTGGAGAACAGGAAGCCCTTGTCGCGCACGCGCTCGACGACCTCGCGTCGGGCGACGAGGCGGATCGTGGCGGCGGCGGTCACCCGGTCACCACGTCGCGGTAGAGGTCGGCCAGCGGCGGGCGCTGGAAGCCGAAGTGCACGATCGGGCCGGCTGCGCGGGCGGCGTCCAGGACATCGGTGGCGTCGACCCCGTCGTCGAGGTCCAGCAGCACCGCCGCGTTGTCGTTGCCGGCCGGCCTGACGGCGGGCAAGGCGCGGTACCACCCGTCGGTTGCGCCGGCGACCTCGACGCGCAGGCGCCGCGGGCGGCCGCTGCTGGCCTGCCGGCGCAGCTGCTCGACCGTGCCCGCGGCCACGACGCGGCCGGCGTGGATGACCACGACCTCGTCGCAGATCCGCTCCACGAGGTCGAGCTGATGGCTGGAGAACAGCACCGGGACGCCGCCGGCGACGCGCTCCGCGAGCACGCCGTTCAGCGCGTCCACGCCCACGGGGTCCAGGCCGGAGAACGGCTCGTCGAGCACCAGCGCGACCGGGTCGTGGACCAGCGCCGCCGCCAGCTGCACGCGCTGCTGGTTTCCGAGCGAGAGGTCCTGGACCGGGCTGGTGGCGCGCTCGGCCACCCCGAGCTGCTCGAGGAGGAGGTCGGTCCTGGAGGCCGCGTCGGCCTCGGACGTGCCGTGGAGCCGCGCGAGGTAGCGCAGCTGGTCGCGTACCCGCATCTTCGGATACAGGCCGCGCTCCTCGGGCATGTAGCCCAGGCGGCGGCGCAGGTCGCGGTCCAGCGGGCGTCCCTGCCACGTCACGGCGCCCGCGTCGGGCTCCAGCAGGCCGAGCACGATCCGCATCGCGGTCGTCTTGCCGGCCCCGTTGGACCCCACGAACCCGACCATGCGCCCCGGCCCCGCGACGAGGCTGGCGTCGTCGAGGGCCACGACCGGCTCGCCCTCAGGGGTGGTGAAGCGCTTGGTCAGGTGCGCGAGCTCGAGCACAGGCCTTCAGACTAGGAGCGTTTTCCCTGTGAGCATGGCCCGGTGGTGAACCTCCCCGAGCACGAGCTGGTCTGGTCGTTCACGCGCTCGGGCGGGCCGGGAGGCCAGCACGCCAACACCAGCGACACGCGGGCGGTGGTGCGCTGGGACGTGGCGGGGTCCGCCGCGCTCACCGACGCGCAGCGCGCGCGGCTCCTGGAGCGCTGGAAGCCGCGGCTGACCGCCCAGGGGGTGCTCATCCTGTCGGCGGACAGCCACCGCTCGCAGACCCGCAACCGCGCCGAGGTCCTCCAGCGGCTGCAGGCGCTGCTGGACGCGGGGCTGGCGCCACCGCCGCCCGCGCGGCGCGCCACGCGGCCGTCCCGGGCCGCCACCGAGCAGCGCCTGGGGGCGAAGCACCGCCGCTCTGAGCGCAAGCAGGAGCGCCGCAAGCCGTCCTCAGAAGATTATTGACGAGGGCCGTCACACAGGTGGGGGGGAGTCGTTGTCATGGCAACGGCGCCCTTCTCGAGAGAAGCCGGGTGCCCTCCGCTTCGCAAGCCAGTCACCAAACGGCCCCGGCACCAGCCCCCGGGGCCGTTTGGTTTCCCCGACCAGCCTCCGCGGAGAGCTCACTCGCCGGCCGCGCCGCCCCGAGAGCGTCGCAGCCGGCGCCAGGCGCGCTCGGCGTCGGCCCAGGCCTCCAGGGGCTCCACGACCGCGGTCACGGCCTGCAGGAGCGGCTCCAGCTCGGTCGCGGACGCGGCCAAGGCGTGTGCGGCTGGGATCGCGGCCGCCGCGGCGTCCAGCGCGTCGCGGCACGCGCGCCAGGCGTCGGCGACCTCGTCGACCTTCCACGCGGGCATCTGGGCACGCACGTCGGCCAGCTCGTCGGCCAGCAGGTCCAGGCCGACGCTCACGGGGGCGCGCTCCGACCGCCCCACCGGCAGGCACGACAGCAGGGCCCGCCGGGCGTTCGCGACCCGCTCGACCTGCTCCTCGAACGCGGCCAGCGGCGCCTGAAGGTGCTCCGGCGGGCCGCGCAGGGCGCGGCGGCGAGCGGGCATGCGCGGACCGTAGCCTTTCCCGGCGATGGCTTCGTTCGACCCGCGCGCGCTCCCGGACCGCGAGACCTACTTCCTCCTGACGGCCCTGGTCGTCCCACGCCCGATCGCCTGGGTGTCCACCCTCTCGCCGCGCGGGGTGCGCAACCTCGCACCGCACAGCTTCTTCAACGTGATCTCCGCAGAGCCGCCGATCGTGCACTTCACGTCCAGCGGCGTGAAGGACACGCTGACCAACGTGCGCGCCAGCGGCGAGTTCGTGGTCAACGTGGTGTCGCGCGACCTGCTGGAGCCGATGAACCTGA
Source organism: Euzebyaceae bacterium (assembly GCA_963829805.1). Lineage (GTDB taxonomy): Bacteria > Actinomycetota > Nitriliruptoria > Euzebyales > Egibacteraceae > CAWHJR01. The sequence goes on along the minus strand of CAWHJR010000002.1, from coordinate 1,592,401 downwards.
CCGCGGCGGACTTCCCCCCGGACGAGGACGAGTTCTCCTGGGCGGGGCTCGACGCGGTGGCCTCCGACAGCGTCGCGCCGCCGCGGGTCGCGCGGGCCCGCGCGGCGCTGGAGTGCACCGTGCGCGCGATGGTCACGATGGGCCAGGGGACCATGGTGTTCGGCGACGTCGTGCGCGTGCACGTGGACGACGCGGTGTACGTGGACGGGCGCGTCGACCCGCAGCTGCTGGACCCCGTCGGCCGCCTCGCGGGTCGGGCTACATGCTGTCCGACGGCTACCGCAAGGTCGTGCGCCCCACGTGGGAAGGGCTGCGCTCAGGCGCGTAGCTCCTGTTCGATCGGCGTCCAGCGGCGCGCCCGCGCCGTAACCCTGACTGGGCCGAGCCACGCCTGCAGCCGGGCGGCCTCGGCCGCGATCTGCTCGCGCTGCTCGGCGCCGACGTCCTCGAGCAGCCGGGTGACGACGTCGCCGTCCTTGCGCTGTGCCCAGCCGCCGACGATGCGACCGTCGCTCCAGATCGTCGGGCCGACGTTGCCGGAGCGGTCGAAGACCTGCTGTGCGTGCTCGCCGAGGTACCAGGAGCGCGCCTGCCACCCCATCGGCGTGGGGTCCAGCCCCGGCAGCAGCGCGACCCACGGGTCGACCGGCGGCTCCGGCTCGAGGTCGTCGGGCAGCAGGAAGCCGGTGCCCTCGTCGAGGGCGACCTCGACCGCGCCGATCGCGGCGAGCGCCTTGCGGGTCTGGCCCAGGGTGAGGCCGGTCCACCACTTCACGTCGGTGGCCAGCGCCGGGCCGAAGCGGCCCAGCCACCGGCGCACGAGCTCAGCCCGGCCGTCGTCGACCGACCAGCCGCGCAAGCCCTCCGGGAGCCAGCTGGACGCGGCCGCCCAGTGGTACTGGCCGGAGACCCAGGTACCCCGCGGCCGTCCGCGCAGGATCCGGCCCTCGGCCGAGAGCATCGCCAGCACGCGCGTGGTGGTGCCGGCCTTGGTCTCCTGGGCCGTGCCGGGGGCGTAGACCACCTGGCGCCGGAGCTCTGGCACCTCGTCGCCCAGCTGCTGGCCGGTGGCCTGGCCGCGGCGGTGCAGGACCGCGGCCACGGCGGTGGCCTGCTCCTCGATCCAGCGGTCCACGTCGTCCGTGACGCCGCCGTCGAGCAGCAGCCGCGTGAGCGACTTGCGCTCCATCGCGGCCAGCTCCGCCCCGACCGCGGCGAAGACCACGGGCGCCAGGTCGCGCGGCGCCACCCACAGCGTCCGGCGCATCCCCTGCAGGCGCACGACCGAGCGCTCCTCGTAGAGCGCGTGCTCCATGGCGTCGACGGTCGGGCCGACCAGCCGCGCCCACGTCGACAGCACGACCGTCGCCGGATCGGTGGAGTGCAGGCACGTCACGGCCCGCGCGACATCGGCCATGTCGGCCGCCGCGTGCGGCGGGCTCAGCAGGTGGCGGCGCGCCAAGCGCGCACGTCGCTCGGCGACGCTGAACGTCGGCAACGGGGCTTGCCTACTGGCGGTGGGCGCGGGGCTCCTCGCCCGCGTCCCACTCGACCCAGGTGCTGCCCTCCTCGGCCTCGTCGCCGTCGGGCTCCTCGCAGACCACCTCGGCCAGTGCCTCGGGGTCGTCGGCCATCTCCAGCAAGGTGATGAGGCCGTCGTCGGCGTCGAAGCACAGCAGCGTGGCGCGGTCCCAGCCGGCGTCGTCGTCGAGGATCCACGCCACGGCGCAGGGCCGGCCCTCGAAGAAGGCGCGCGTGAGCATCGCGCTGGGCGAGCGCTCCCAGATCGCCTCGAGCTCCTCGGCCAGCACGTCCGGCCCGTCGCCGGTGACGTGCGGCAGCTCGACGTCGTCGGCCACCAGGTCGAGCACCAGATCCAGATCGCGGGCGTTGAACGCGTCGATGAGCTCGTCGCGGAGGCTCTCGAGGTCGCTGTCGATCGCGAGCCCGTTCCCGGGGTCGCCGTCCTCGGGGTCGTCGTCGTCCGGGTCGGTGTTCTCGAGCACGTTCTCGGGAACGACCACGAGGCCGTCAGAGGGGTCCGCTTCGATGTGCATGGCTGCCTCCTAGCCGTTTCACAGCATTGCACCTCCTACCCGCCCGGCGCTCGTGCGGCCCGAACTACCATCGGGGGATGTCTGGCTTCCTGCGCGCGTTGACCGAGCGCGTCCTCGTGCTCGACGGCGCGATAGGCACGTCGATCCAGGACACGGACCTCACCCCGGAGGACTTCGGGGACCTGGACGGCTGCAACGAGATCCTCGTGCGCACACGGCCGGACGCGATCCGCGCCTACCACGACGAGTTCCTGGCCGTGGGCTGCGACGCGGTCGAGACCGACACGTTCGGCGGCGCGCCCTGGGTGCTCGACGACTACGGGCTGGGCGCCGACACCGAGGACCTGAACCAGCGGGCCGCGCAGATCGCTCGCGAGGCCTGCGACGCAGCCGGCCGGCGACCGCTGGGTGCTGGGCTCCATCGGGCCGGGCACGCGCAGCCCCACGCTGTCGCTGGGCAAGGACCCGGCGACCGCCAAGGACTTCCTCGACTACGACGGGGACGGTCGAGGGGTACACGCGGCTGGCGCGCGGGCTGCTGGCGGGCGGCGCGGACGTCCTCGATCGTCGAGACGGTCTTCGACCTGCTCCAGGCCAAGGCCGCGATGTGGGCCTGCCACGAGGCCATGGCCGCCGAGGGCCGCGGACCGTGCCGATCGTGGCCTCGGTCACGATCGAGGCCGGACCTCGACACGATGCTGCTCGGCAGCGAGATCGGCGCGGCCGTCGTCGCGCTCACGCCGCTGGGCATCGACGTGCTCGGGCCTGAACTGCGCGACCGGCCCGGAGGACATGCGCGAGCACGTGCGCTACCTGTCGCAGCACTCCTCGCGGCTGCCGATCTGCGTCTATCCCGAACGCGGGCATCCCCGAGATGGTCGACGGCCGGGCGTGCTACCCGCTCTCGCCCGAGCAGCTGGCGGCCGCGCACGGTGCGAGTTCGTCAGCGACTTCGGCGTGTCGCTGGTCGGGGGCTGCTGCGGCACGACGCCCGAGCACCTGCGCCGCGGTCGTCGAGGCCGTGCGCGGCCTGACCCCCGGACCGCGAGAGGTCGAGCAGGCGGCCCAGATCGCGTCGCTCTACGCGCCCGTGGCGCTGCACCAGGACACCAGCGTTCCTGCATCGTCGGCGAGCGCCTCAACGCCAACGGCTCCAAGGCCGTTCCGGGAGCTGCTGCTGGCGGGCGACTCGGAGGCATGACGCAGATGGCACGCGACCAGACGCGCGAGGGCGCGCACAGCCTGGACGTCTGCGTCGACTACGTCGGGCGCGACGGCGTCGCCGACATGGTGGCGCTGGTCGACCGGCTGGCGACGCAGTCGACGCTGCCGCTGGTCATCGACTCCACCGAGGTCGCCCGTCATCGAGGCCGCGCTGCGAGCGCATCGGCGGCCGCGCGGTCATCAACTCCGTCAACCTCGAGGACGGCCGGAACAAGTTCGACAAGCTGCTGCCGCTGGCGAAGCAGTTCGGCGCCGCGGTGGTCGCCCTGGCGATCGACGAGGAGGGCCAGGCGCGCACCGCCGACTGGAAGGTCGAGGTCTGCAAGCGCATCGCGGACATCGCGATCGAGCGAGTACGGGCTGTCGAGCGTCCGACCTGATCTTCGACATGCTGACGTTCCCCCTGGGTCAGGGCAGGAGGACCTGCGCCGCGACGGGATGGAGACACTGGAGGCGATCGAGCGCGTCAAGGCCGAGATCCCCGGGTGCCACACGATCCTCGGCGTCTCCAACATCTGTTCGGCCTGTCGCCGGCGGCGCGGCAGGCGCTGAACTCGCGTGTTCCTGCACCATGGCCGTCGAGCGCGGGCTGGACGCGGCGATCGTGCACGCGGCCAAGATCCTGCCGCTGACGCGGATCGCGCCCGAGGCGGTCGTGGTGGCCGAGGATCTGATCTTCGACCGCCGCCGAGAGGGCTACGACCCGCTGACGCGGCTGCTGGAGCTGTTCGAGGGGGCCCAGGAGACCCGCCCGGATCACGAGGCGCTGGTCGCGCTGCCGCTGACGAGCGCCTCGCGCGGCGCATCATCGACGGCGACCGCGACGGCCTGGACGACGACCTCGAGCGAGCGATGGATGCCGGGCACGCGGCGCTGGACATCATCAACAAGCACCTGCTGGCCGGGATGAAGGTCGTCGGCGACGATGTTCGGCTCGGGCCGATGCAGCTGCCGTTCGTGCTGCAGTCGGCCGAGACGCATGAAGACCGCCGTGGCGCGCCTGGAGCCGCACATGGAGCGCGTCGAGGGCGCCGGCGGCAAAGCCCGCATCGTGCTGGCGACGGTCAAGGGCGACGTCCACGACATCGGCAAGAACCTCGTCGACATCATCCTGACCAACAACGGCTACGCGGTCCGCAACCTTGGCATCAAGCAGCCGATCGACACGATCGTCGCCGCCGCGCGACGAGTTCCAGGCCGACGCGATCGGGCTCTCCGGCCTGCTGGTGAAGTCGACGGTCGTCATGCGCGACGACCTCGACGAGCTGACCCGCCGGGGGCTTGACTCGTACCGTGGTGCTGCTCGGCGGCGCGGCGCTGACGCGCACCTATGTCGAGGTACGACCTGCGCGCGCGCTACGACGGCCCGCTGTTCTACTGCCGCGACGCGTTCGCCGGCCTGCGGTCATGGACGAGCTGGCGGCCGCACAAGCGCGGGATCGCCGCTCCCGGACGGGTGGGGCCAGGTGGTCGCCGACCGCCGGGTGGCCGCCGGGGCCACGCCCGACCGCGAGGACCGCACACGCGAGGTCGTCGCCCCGACCGTGGCGCGCGACGTGCCCGTGCCGGTGCCGCCCTTCTGGGGGTCGCGCGTCGTGCGGGGGATCCCGCTGGACGAGATCGCGGCGCTGCTCAACACGCACCGCGCTGTTCCGCACCCAGTGGGGCTTCGGCCGCGACCAGTCCGAGGTCGCCGAGGCCGCGCTGCGCGACACGCTGGCGCGGGCGCGCGCCGAGGGCGTGCTCACCCCGCCAGTCGTCTACGGGTACTTCGCGTGCAACGTCGGACGGCAACGACCTGCTGGTCTACGAGGCGCCCGACTCCGACGTGGTCGCCGCGCGCTGGGCCTTCCCGCGGCAGACCGCGGGGCGGCGCCTGTGCATCGCCGACTTCTTCCGCTCCGTGGACTCAGGCGAGCGCGACGTGCTGGCCCTCCACTGCGTGACCATGGGATCGCGCGTCTCGGACCGCGCGGCCGAGCTGTTCGCCGACGACCGCTACACCGACTACCTCTACCTGCACGGCCTGGGCGTCGAGATGGCCGAGGCCATGGCCGAGTACTCCCACAAGCGCATCCGCGCCGAGCTGGGCATCGCCGGCGACGACGCCGCCGCGCCCGCCGGCCTGTTCCGCCAGGGCTACCAGCGGCACCGCTACTCGCTTCGGCTACGCCGCCTGCCCCGACCTGGAAGACCGCAAGCCAGCTCTTCGACCTCCTGGACGCCGCCCGCATCGGCCTCGAGCTCTCCGAGGAGTTCCAGCTCCACCCCGAGCAGTCCACCGACGCCCTCATCGTCCACCACCCCGAAGCCAAGTACTTCAACGCCCGCTAGGAGGGGCTGGACGTCACTCCGGGGCGGGGGACTTCGGCGCCGGGGCGCTCGAAGGAGCCGGGGTTGATGGGGCCGGGGGCGGGGGTTTCCTCGGGGTCGGCGCGGCCGCCGTCGTCGGTCGGGGTGGCGGTGGGTGCGGGTTCGGCCGTGGGCTGGGGGGTGGCCGAGGAGGAGCTGGAGGGCGATGGCGAGGGCGAGGCCGTGGGGCGCGCGGTAGGCCCGGCGGAGGGGCCGGCCGTCGGGGACGCCGCCGGCTCGGTGGGCTCCCCGGTCGGGCCGAGCGCGGGGATGGCCAGGACCGGCCCCGGGGTGGCGGTCGGCTCCGCCGTCGGCATCGGCTCCGACGTGGTCGTGGGCGTGGAGGACTCCGTGGCCGGGGCGGTGGGGTCGGCGGTCGCGGGAGCCGTCGGGACCGTGGTCGGGGCCACGACGACGGTGGTCGGCGGCGGGGGCACCGGTGACGCGATCGCGCTGATGGCCTCCTCCGGCACCTCGACGTCGAGCTGGGCGATCTCTTCCTGGGCCTCTTGGCGCAGGGTCTCGCTCTGGGCGGCCACGTCCTCGCCGCCGTTGGCCGCGGCCACCAGGGAGGCGCTCATGTCCACGACGACCTGGGCGATCCGGTCCGGACGGGTCTCGGCGATCGCCAGCAGCTCCGTCAGCCGGGTCCGGGCGAACTGCAGCTGCAGCTGGGCCTCCGCCTCGGGGCCGTCGGCGAAGAGCAGCTGCGCCTGCTCGGTCCCGCGCTTGATGGGGTAGAGCACATCACCCGGGAGCGAGGTCGCGCTGGCCGCCACCGCGGCGGTCGCCCCGAACATCAGCAGGAACGCGGCCACCACCGGGACCACGACGCGCCGCAGAGCCCGCAAACCCCCCCGCGGGGTGTGCGCCGGCCGCTCCGCGGTCGGGTCGTCGAATGCCTCCGGCGCCGTCCCGAGGTCGCGCGCAGCGCGGTGCAGCACCCACAGGTGCCGCGCCGCGGTCTCGACGTCCAGGCGCGCGGCGAACGCACGCTTGAACTCAACAGAGAGCGCAGCGTCGAGATCGTCGGGTTCGGGATCGGAGTGCATCAGTGGGTCGTGTGTGAGGCTCGCGCTCGTTCGGGGTTGGATCGGCCGGCGGACAAGGGCAGCTGAGCGCCGCCCCCGCCGTCCTATGACGTTCCTGGTGGCGGGGTCGGTGCGGACACCTCGTGCCCCAGGATGCGGGCCATCGCCCGCTCCCCGCGGTGCTGGAGGCTGCGCACGGCCCCCTCCGTCTTGCACAGCACGTCGGCGGTCTCCGGCGCCGAGAGACCACCCAGGTAGCGCAGGTACAGCACCTGACGCTGGTCGGCGGACAGCTGCGCGAGCGCCCTGTGAACCGACCGTACGCGCTCGTCGACTTCGGCCAGCTCGGCAGGCCCCAGCGCGGGATCCTCGATCTCGACCACGGCCATGTCTGCGTGCAGATCTTCGGAACGGCGCTGCTGCTTGCGCAGATGATCCATCGCGTTGAAGTAGGAAGCGCGGAACAACCACACCTTGATCGCCGCCGGCCCACCGATGATGGTGTGGCCCTTGTTCAAGAGCTCGACGAAGGTGGCTTCCAGCAGGTCTTCCGCAGTCGCGCGATCCCGTACACGCGCGATCAGGTAACCGAGGAGACGGTCCGCGAGATGCACGTAGACGGTTCCGACCGCGTCGGGATCACCTTGGCGCACACCTTGAGCTACTTCTTCGGAGAAGAGCTCCACGTCCTGCCTTCGTCGTCGATCGGGGCGCGACCGAATGGTCCGCGCTCCCTCGTGCGTCCTAGAGGGTACCGAACCTCAGCGACGTGCGCGATCGCCCATCCACCGTGCCAGACAGCCAGCTGCCCGACGACGGCGCGACCAGCGCCAGCGCAGCCTTTGCACTGGAGGATCTGCGGCGCCACATGATCCGCCGCGCGGTGTCCCTGGCCAGCCGGGCACGCACGGTGCGGCGCCGGGGGGACGTCGTGTCAGCGCGGCGGCTACAGGAACAGGCGGATCGTCTGCGGGCTTCCGCGCGCGCGATGGCTCCCGGTAACGGACAAACCTGAGCACATTCGCGCAATCGGCGAAGAAAAGGTGCGACGGTTGTTTGCTGTCAAGACCCTTTTGCGCCTAGGCTGTGTTCACATCGTCATTTTCTTAGAGAAGGGATGCACCTGTGGCGGAATCTGCCGCTGAACGCGCCGTGAGAACCTACCTCGCGGCGCTGAAGGACCCCTCGGCGTTGCGCGACGAGGGCAAGGTGGCCAAGTTGCAGGAAGACATCGCGGGGGCGGGAGATCCGGTGAAGCGTCTGCGGCTGCGCCAGCAGCTCCTCGACGCGGAACGTCCTTCCTTGTCGAAGTTCGAAGACGAGTTCGTCACCCATGCCAAGACCTGGGCAGACGAGAACGGCCTGTCCTCGGAGGTGTTCGCCGCAGAGGGCGTGTCGGCGGGAGTCCTGCGCCGGGCCGGCTTCGCGGTGCGCGGCGGAGGCGGCAGGCGGCCGGCCGGCGCGCGCCGCCGCGCCTCGGGGCGGCGGGTGACGACCGAGCAGGTGCTCGCCGCGGTTCCCCGCGGGGCCTTCACGACCCGCCAGCTGCAGGAGTCCTCCGGGGCTTCGCCGGCGGTGGTGCGCAAGGCCATCCAGGCGGAGGTCGCCGCCGGCCGGCTGGTCGAGCAGGGCACCGACCCCGGGCACAAGGGCCCCGGGCGCTCGCCGACGCTGTACAAGCGCTCCAAGTAGCGGTCTCGCTCACGAGGTCGCGGCCGCGCACGATGCCGACCCGACCGCCGCAGCGCGCCGCCTGACGGCGCGTCTTGCTCATGGGGTGACCGGGAGGGCAGGGGTAGGCTCACGCGACGATGGAGCGAAGGGGCCTCGGGCGCCGTTCCGGGCCGGGGGGTGGGTCGCGGCACCTCGCCGCCGTCCCCTCCGGGCCTGTGGAGGAGGCCGACCCCGACACCCTGCTCCTGCGCGTGGCGCGAGGCGACGAGGCCGCGTTCGCGGCGCTCTACGACCGGGTGGGCAGCCGGGTCTACGGCCTCGTCAAGCGGGTCGTCCGGGACCCGGCACAATCCGAGGAGGTCGCGCAGGAGACCCTGCTGGAGGTGTGGCGGTCGGCGGCGCGCTACGACCCCGACCGCGGCCGCGCGACGACATGGATCCTGACGCTCGCGCACCGGCGGGCCGTGGACCGGGTGCGCAGCGAGCAGGCGGGCCGCGCCCGGGAGGACAAGGTCGCAGCGCGCGAGACCCCGACCGAGGCCGACGTGGTCGCCGACGAGGTCGCCGTACGGCTCGAGCAGGAGCAGGTCCGCGTCGCGCTGGCCGCGCTGACCGACCTGCAGCGCGAGGCCTTGGAGCTGGCGTACTACGGGGGACGCACCTACCGCGAGGTCGCGGAGCTGCTCGACGTCCCCCTCGGCACGATCAAGACCCGCATGCGCGACGGGCTGATCCGCCTGCGTGAGGCCCTGGCCGTGACCGACTAGCCCAGCGCGGCGACGATCTCCGGCAGCAGGCCCTCGTGCTTGGCGATGTAAACGCGGCGCTCGGACTTGAGGTTCTCGACCAGGCGGCGGTACTCCGTGGCGCGCCCCAGGCGCTCGTAGAGCTTGCGTGGCTGCAGCACCTCGGGGTCGTCGATCCCGGGGACGTGGCTGGCGACGAGGTAGCCGAAGTCGGGGTCCTGCTCCCAGCTCGATGGTGCCCTCGGCGATCGCCTTGACGACCGCGGAGGAATGCTCGATCTCGATGTTCTTCGAGCCCTGCGCGTGGTCCCCGCCGCCGACGCGGCCCGTCGACATCAGGTAGACGCCGAACTCGTAGTCCATCGACGTGATCATCTGGTGCAGCCGGTTGCCCTGCATGTAGTCGAAGCGCATGAAGAACGGATTGGTGCCGGGAACGCGCAGGAACTTGCCGGCCTCAGTCACGCCGCCCGCGGAGGTGCCCTTGGTCTCGCCGAGCATGTAGTACGCGCAGGCCTGCTCGATCGAGGCCATCTTCGCGACCGCAGGGATGATGGACTCGTTGCGGTTGAGGATCAGCAGGAAGTCGGCCTTGCCGAGCTTGCGCGGGTCGTAGTGCTCGATCGCCGACAGCGAGAAGGTGCCGCGCCCGTTGGCCGTGTAGGAGTCGTCGTAGTAGTCGACCTTGCCGTGGTCGTCGACCGCGACGTTCTCCAGCCAGCCGCTGGGCTTGGCGAGCGCGCCGTAGATGGTGGGCTCGTAGCGCGGGTCAAGGCCGTAGGTCTTGGCGAAGCAGCCGTTCTCGGTGGAGAAGACCTCGCCGCCCTCGACCAGCGCCACGATGTCGTCCTGCACCGGCAGCGAGTTGTTCTGCCGCGTGAACGTCGTGGTGGTCTTGCCGGTGCCCGACAGGCCGACGATCAGCGCGACCTTGTCACCCTCGGCCGTCGGGATCAGCTTGGCCCCGGAGTGCATCGCCAGCGCGCCCTGCTGGTAGCACCACTCCATCCACATGCGCAGGCCGCCCATCTTCGACTCGCCGAAGTAGTCGATGTTGAACACGCGCGTGACCCAGTTCTCCAGGTCGATGGTGACGAGCCGGTCGTCGGGGTAGCCCTCCGCCGCGCAGTTCGGCGTGTAGATGACGGTGAGCGCGTCCTCCTCGCGCCAGTCCGCGTCCTTGGGGTAGTACAGCTGCTGCTGCATCGCCGGGATGTTGGCGTTCGTGGCCTCCGATGAAGACCCGCGCCGGGCGCTTGAGCGGCGAGTTCTCGGGACCGATGTAGCCCTCGACCACGATCATGTCGCGGTCGGCGATCCAGGCCTCCTGGCGGGCGACGTTGCCGGCGTACTCCTCGCGCGACATGGTCTGCACCTGCGTCGACGCAGGGTCGTCGGTGACCACGAACGTGGAGCCAGCCGACCGTGCCGTGACCTCGGTCGTCACGTTGTAGTTGCCGAACTCCGTCACGACGGCGTTGGGCATCTTGGCCACCAGCGCCTTGAGCTCGTCCTGGGTGGGGTTGGCGAGCACCGACTTCGCTGTCGGCAGGGTGGTGGACACGATCAGCTCCCGGGGAGGCGACAAGACCTTGTGAGACTACGCACAAAGCAGCAGTGCGTGCCAAGCAACAAATCAGGCTTCGAGCAGGCTGAAGTCAGGTTCCACGTACCTGGCGATGCGCTTGACGTTGCGCAGGTTGGTGAACGTGACGTTCTCGGAGGTCGAGGTGCGGCCGTAGGTGCCGCAGCCCAGCGTGAGGGACGGCGGCAAGCCGGTGGTCAGCCCGCACACTCCCTGAGAGCCCGGGCTGTTCACGAGGATCCGCGACGCCGGCATCGCGTCGGCGAAGCGCCGTACGCGCTCGTCGGAGGCCGTGTGCACCATCGCGGTGTGCCCGGTGCCCATGGTCTCCAGGAGCCTCCGGCACAGGGCGATGGCCTCGTCGTCGCCGTCGACGGTGAACAGCGACACGAGCGGCGCCATCTTCTCCTGGGCCAGCGCGCTGTCGAGGTCGGGGACGCCGGGGATGGCGATCACCTCGATCGGGTGGTCGCGCTTGACCCCCAGGAAGTCCGCGATGGTCTGCGCCGACTGCCCTAGGACGAGTCCCTGCAGATGGCCGGTCCTGGGGTTGACGATGGCCTCCAGGACCCGCTCGGCCTCCTCGGCGTCCAGAACCGCGGCGCCGGCGTCCTCGAGCTCCTCGACGAACCTCTCGAGCACCGCGCGTTCCACGACGAGGTTCTGCTCCGCCCCGCAGATCAGCCCGTTGTCGAAGCTCTTGGACCACACCACCGCGCCCGCGGCGTCCTCCAGCTCGGCGTCCGGCGCGATCCAGCACGGCCCGTTGCCCGCGCCCACGCCGATCGCCGGCGTGCCCGACTGGTAGGCCGCCTTGACCATGCCCGGTCCGCCGGTCGCGAGGATGAGGTCGACGCCCGGGTGGCTCATGAAGAGCGCGGTCTTCTGGCGGCTGGCGCGCTGACGCACCCACAGCACGAGGTCGGCGGGGAAGCCGTGGCGCTCGAGGACCTCATGGGCGATCGCGCCGACCTGCTCCGCCAGCGGCAGGCAGATGCGGTGGAACGACAGGATGATCGCGTTGCGGGTCTTGAGCGACGACAGCACCTTGAAGTAGGCGGTCGCGACCGGGTTCGTCACGGGGATGAGCGCGAAGACCACGCCGGCGGCGTCCGCCAGCTGCGTGACGCCGTTGCTCTCCTCCCCCAGCTGGCCGCCGCCGGGCTCACGACCCAGCCAGCGGCGCACGCCGCGCGCCGCGAAGACGTTCTTGAGGGTCTTGTCGCGCACGTTGCCCAGGCGCGTGCGCGTCACGGTCTCCTCGGCGAGGTGCGCGCCCGCAGCAGCGAACGCGTCCGCCAGGTCGTCGAGCATCGCGTCGACGGCCTTCTCCAGCTCGTCGGCCGGCCGGGAAGCCATGAGCGCGGCGCGGGCGGCCCTGGCGCGGCCGACGAGATCCTCCACCTCGGGGTCGACCGCGTCCTGGGTGAGGAAGTCCGCGAGCCGTTGGTTGGTCACCCGCAGCTTGCGGGCGGCATCGCGGCCCAGTGCGGCGAGCACGTCGACGCCGACGTGCGGGTGCTCGTGGACCAGCGCGTTGAAGCCCTCCAGGGAGAGCCAGCGCCCGGCGACCGAGGTGTCGGCGAAGGCGGAGACCGAGCGCGGCTGCGCGTCGAGCAGGCTGAGCTCGCCGAGGATCTCGCCGGCCTCGAGGTAGCCGAGGGTGACGTCGTTGTCGAGGTGGTCCTGCGGCACCTCGAGGCGTACCAGCCCCTCGTCGATGAACAGGCAGCCGTCGCCGGCGTCACCGGCGCTCACGATCAGGGCATCGGGCTCGTGCTTGGCCGGGGTGAGGTAGCGGTCGAGGAGCTCCGCCTCGTCCTCGGGCAGCGCGTCGAGCGGGGGTGGCAGCGGCCTCATGGCTCCGGGACCTCTCTGGGCTGGCGCGTGGAGCCCGGGAGGGATCGCACCACGTCACCGAAGGACTTCAACGTCTCCGACAGGGTCTTGGCCTGGGCCTTGCCCAGCGCGACGAGCTCGGTGCGCTCGACTGCGCGGACCGTGGCGGTGCGTCTCGTCTCCTCGAACACGGCGGTCTCGCCGAAGTGCTCGCCGGGGCCGAGCGTAGCGACCACCTCGCCGTCCTTGACGACCTCGACCTTCCCCGACCAGATCAGGTAGAGCTTGCGGCCGACGTCGCCCTGCAGGAAGACGTCCTGGCCGGGCTCGTGCAGCTCGCGGGTCATGCCGAGGGCCTCGTCCAGCGCGATCTGCGTCATCTCGCGGCCGGTGAAGGGGGTGATGAGCCAGTCCAGCGCGATGCGCAGCCGGCGGTCCCAGGTGGGCACGAACGCGAGCAGGAAGGCCTTCCACAGCAGCCAGCCGGCGAAGCCGGTGACGTTGACGCCGCGCACGTGGGCGACCGCGTTGTGGCGGGCCAGGGAGCACGCGTCGCCGAGCTCGTCGAACTTGTAGACCCACGGGTTCTTGCCGCGCAGCGTGCGCAGGATGTTCCAGCCGATCCACAGGCCGTGGGCCATCGCGAAGATCGCGACCTGCGGGCAGGTACCGCCGTCGGGGTGCGGGACGGCGGCGCAGTCGCCGCCGGCCCAGAGGTTGGTGGTCCCGGGGACCCTGACGTAGGCGTCGGTCTTCACGCGGCCGCGCTCGTCGCGATCCACGGGCAGGAGGTCCAGCAGCGGGCTGGAGGCCGTGCCGGTGCTGGTGATGACGGTGCGGGTCGCGATCACCGAGCCGTCGGTGAGGCGCAGCTCGGTCGGCGTGGCGGAGACGACGCGCACGCCGGTGCGCAAGTCGAGCTCGGTCCGCTCGACGATGAAGCGCTGGGCCTTGTCGACCAGCTTGTCATGGCGGCCCTGGAGCTCCGGGAGGATGCGGTCGCCGGAGTGGATCAGCAGCGTGCGGATGTCCCCGGGGTCGATGTCGGGGTACTCCTTGCGGGTGAGCTCGTGCGCCCACTCGTCGACCTCGGTGGCGATCTCGACGCCGCCGTAGCCGCCGCCGGCGACCACGAAGGTCAGGAGGCGACCGCGCTCGACGGGGTCGTCCTCGATCGCCGCCATCTCCAGCATGTTGATGAGGTGGTTGCGGGTGCGCCAGGCATCGCGGTAGTCGCGGAGGCGCAGCGCGTGGTGCTGCAGACCGGGGTACGCCGCAAGGTCGTCGGAGATCCCGACCCCGACCACGAGGTGGTCGAAGGCGACCTGCTGCTGCTTGCCGTCCAGCATCCGCGAGACGGTGAGCGTCCGGGCCTCGACGTCGATGTCGGTGACCTCGGCGTTCATGAACCGGCCGGGGTCGAAGAGGCGCCGCGCCGGCGAGAGGATCTGCTGGGGCTGGATGCGACCGGTCAGCATCTCGCCGATGAACCCGTGGAAGCACTGGAAGTTGTCGCGGCTGATCACGGTCAGGTCGATCTCGCCGCGCTTGACCGCGCGGCGCAGTGCCTTGACCACGAAGATGGCGACGTAGCCGCCACCGACACAGACCACGTGCGGCTTCGTCAAGGCCTGGCTCTCCAGGCGTCGAGCTCCGGTCCCGTGCGCTCCAGCGCCTTCTGCGCGGCCTCCCGACCGGCCTTGACCGCGCGGTCGATGGCCTCCCAGTCCAGCAGGCCCACGTCGGCGATCTCGGGCTCGACCACCAGCAGCGCCTGCGCGCGGCGGGCGGCCATCTCCGAGCGGCTGGTCAGCACCATCGTGGCACCCAGGGTCTCCATGATCGACGGGATCTGCGGCCGCCCCTTGGCGACCTGGAAGCGGGCCGCGACGTCCACCGCCACCACGGGCCCTTCGCGATCATCCAACATGACATCGACCGGCAGGTTGTTCAGCACGCCGCCGTCGATGAGCAGGCGGCCGTCGTGGACCCGCGGCGGGGCGATCCCGGGCAGCGACATCGAGCAGCCGACCGCTTCCGCGAGGGAGCCGTCGCGGTGCACGACCAGCTCGGCGTTGGCCAGCGCCACGCTGATCCCGAACCACGACCGCGGCAGCTGGCGCACGTCGGTCTGGCCGAGCACCCGGTGGAACATGTCGAACGCGCGGCGGCCGCGGATCAGGCCGTGGCGCGGCACGGTCCAGTCGGAGAAGGGCTTGCCCTCCACGATCTGGCGGCGGGCCATGGCGATGATCTGCTCGGTCGTGCGCTCCGCCGCGGCCAGCGCGGACATGAACGCGCCGATGCTGGTGCCGCCGAACCGGTCGAACTCCAGGCCCGCGCCCGCGAGCGCCTGGATCGCGCCGATGTGCGCGAAGCCGCGCGCGCCACCGCCGGACAGGCACAGACCGAGCGCGCGGCCGGTCAGGCGCCGGGCGGTCCGCGCGACGTCGGCGTCGATCGTGCGCGGTCGCAGCCGGTGGTGGGCGCGGGGATGCACGGCGGCCCGCCAGCGATCGAGGGTCGGGATGGCCGGCTCCTCCTCGCCGATGCACAGGATGTCGGCGCGGTCCAGGTCGGGACGGCCGGACGGCGGCGGGACCCCGTCGCGGCCCAGCAGGATCACGTCGCGATCGGCCTGCCGGGCGCAGATCTTCGCCCAGGGGCCGCCGATCGGCCCCGCGTCGAGCACCACGAAGTCGTGGCTGCGCTCCGCGGCGTCCAGGACCTGCGACGTGCCCGCCTCGAGTGACGCGGTGTCGCCGAGGTCCTGCTCGCGCAGCAGCGCTGTGGAGCCGATCCGCCTGAGTGCGGCCAGCAGCGCGTCGCGCACGCCGGCGGCGTCGCAGCCGCCCGCATCCAGCAGCGCGAACACGCTGTCGTGGCGGGGGCCTGGGCCGTCGTTGCGGCCACGCACGGTCCGCGACAGCACCGCGAGCATCGCCGACGCGAACCCGGGCAGGTGCAGGAGCTGCTCGAACTCCTTGCGGCCCAGCCGCCAGAACGTGCAGTCGCGGGCGGTCCGGGCCCCGGCCGACCGGCGGCCGCCCTCCAGCAGCGCGAGCTCGCCGAGGCTGTCGCCGTGGGTGAGGACCGTGAGCAGCACGGGCGGGGCAGGGTGCTCCCGGACGATGTCGACGCGGCCGGTGCGGATGATGAAGAGATCGTCGCCCGGGTCGCCCTGGTGGAAGAGCCAGCTGTCGCCTGGGACCTCGATCGGCTGCGCGGCGGCCGCCAGCCGGGCCTGGAGGTCGGGTGGCAGCGCCGCCAGCAGCGTGGTCGCCGAAAACGGCCCCTGAGCCTCCAGGTCCGCGTCGACCATGCTGCCGATCCCTAGCCCTCGGCCTCGGTCAGCTCGTAGACGAACGAGCCGACCTCCGGGTCCCAGGTATACACATCGGCGGTCCACTCGTCGGGTGGAGCCGGGGAATCGTCACACCTGGCGGTGATGCGCTGGCCCTGCAGGACCGCGCCGTCGGCGCCATACGTGTGGCTGCCGTCGAAGCACCCGAGGACAGCGACGAGCGCGACGACCGCCCCCGACGGGTCCAGCCCCCACAGCGAGACACTGTCGCCACCCGCGGCCGTCGACTGGCGCAGGACGATCTCGCGCGACTCCGGGGTGCCGTTGATGTCGCGCACGGCCACGGTCACCTGGTCGGCGGGCCCTCCCTCCGCGATCACGAGCGGCTGCGGGACGTAGTCGACGCCCGACCAGCGCGCGACGTCGAGGTGGCTACGCCCGGCGACCAGCGACGCGACCACGACCTCGGAGATGCCGTCCCCCTCGAGGTCGGCGGCGACGGCCTCGAGATTGGTCGCTCCGGGCGGGCGGAACCCGACCGCGAAGTCGGCCGCGTCCTCCGGGGTGGGGGCTCGCGGGGTGGCGGCCGGCTCTGGCAGCTGCGGCGCCGCCGGCGGAACGGTGACCGGTTCCGCGGCCCCGGTCGCGCCGGTGGCGCCGGTGGCCCGTCGCCGGTGGCCCCGGTTGCGCCGGTGGCCCCGGTTGCGCCGCTGGTCCCGGTCGGACCCTCCGATCCGGTAGGCGGGGGTGCGGTCGGCCCGGACGGACCGGTGTCCCCAACGTCGACGAGCTCGGGAGGGTCCTCCTCCCGCAGCAGCACCCAGCTGCCGTACGCGGCCGCCGCGAGCACCAGGAGCGAGACCATGCCGACCACGACGTAGGCCGCCGCGGCCCCCCGGTCCCCCCTCATCGCGCCGTCATCGCGGCAGGGTGGTCGGGTCCAACGGCGGGGCGTCGGCGGGGTCGCCCAGGACGGCCGTCGTCACCGCCCCGCGCTGGTGCAGGGCGGCCAGGTGGGCGCGGACGCTGCGCTCGGCGGCGGGATGCAGCATCACCGGCACGTCGGTGTAGACCGCGGCGACGATCTCGGCGGGGTTCGCGGCACCGGCGGCGATCGCGGCGAGGATCTGCTCCTCGCGCTCCTGGCGGTGGGCCAGGTAGTCGGCGACGTAGACGGCGGGGTCGGCCACGACCGGCCCGTGGCCGGGGTACAGCCTCGGCGGCGCGAGGTCCTGCACCCGCCGCAGCGAGTCCAGGTAGGCCGCCATGTCCCCGTCCGGCCAGACCACGATGGTCGTGCCGCGGCCCAGGACGTGGTCGCCGGTCAGGAGGACGCCGGTCTGTTCGACGCGCAGGCAGACGTGGTCGCTGGCGTGCCCGGGGGTGTAGACGGCCCGAAGCGTCAGGCCGCCCGCTGCGATCGTGCCGCCGTCGCGCAGCGGCTCTGCCTCGGCCGGGACGAGCGCGGGATCGAACGCGTGGAGCGGCGCGCCCCACGCGGCGGCCCAGCCGGCGGCCTCGGCGTGGTCGTGGTGGTGGTGGGTGGTGACCACGGCCGCGGCTTGGGCGCCCCGCGCGGCGAGCGCCCCCTCGACCGCGGCGCGGTGCGTCGGGTCGTCGGGGCCGGGGTCCACGACGATCGCCGCGCCAGACCCAGGCGCGCCCAGCACGTAGGTGTTGGTCCCGTCCAGCGTCATCGGGGAGGGGTTGGGGGCGAGGACCAGCGTCGTCACCTCGTCGAGGTCGTGCGGCACTCCCGCGACCGGTGGCCACATGGTCACCGGGTGGCGCCCTGGTAGAGGTCGTGCGGATACCCGGGGTCGTCGGGGTGGAGGATGCCGGTGTAGCGACCCTCGGCGTCGACGGTGATGTGCGGCATCACCGACCGCACGTCGGGGCGTGCCCGTGCGGCGCGTTGGGCCGCCTCCAGGCTGGCGAGCCCCGCGAGGTCCTGCAGCGTCCGCTCTGTCGGGAAGATCACGGGGAAGCCGGTGTCGGCGAGGGCGGCCGCCGGTCGCACCCAGGCGCTCTCGACCGTCTCGACCGCGTCGTGGGCCGGCATCTGACCCTCGGGGAACGCCGCGAGGAAGAAGCACGTGTCGTAGCGGCGGGGCTCCGCTTGCGGCGTGACCCAGCGGCTCCAGTAGTCCAGCGCGCCGAGGTCGAGCACGAGGTCGTGCTCCGCCAGGAAGTCCGCGAACTCCTGGGCCGTCGAGCCGCGCGCCGCCAGGCGCGCACGCGCGCGCACGAGCTCCGGCGCGCCGAGGTCGGGTACGCGGCCGTCGCGGTGCGCGGCGAGGAGCACGCCGGCCTCCTCGAAGAGCTCCCGAGCGGCGGCCACGTGCGCGCCCAGCACCTCCGCGGCCGGCAGGCGGAAGCGCTCCGCCAGAGCGTCGGGGTCGATCCCGCGCCACTGCGCCGCGTCCAGCCCCGCGTCAGCGTCGTCGATCGTCCCACCCGGGAACACCCACGCGCTGGCCGCGAACCCCGACCGCCCGTGCCTGCGGACCATGAACACCTCGAGGCCGTGAGCACCATCGCGCCCGAGGATCACGGTGGCGGCAGGCCACGGCAGGACCGGCTCCGGCGGCGGCGGCAACGAGGAGAACATCGCCCCGGGATCGTACGGGCGGGGTGTTCCCCCGCCGAACTCCGGGAACCCTCAGCCCATGTCCGGAGCGCAGGTCCCACCCGCCCCCGACTGACGCGCGACGGCCCGGACCCCCGCTCCGCGAACAGGGATCGCGGGGCGGGGGGATCTGGGGTGCAATGGGCCGCCATGGCCGACCTGCGCGCGCTGCCGCGCGTCGATGACGTGGTGGCGCGGGGGGCTGAGCTGGTCGCGCGCTACGGGCGGCGGGCGACGACCGATGCGGTGAGGGCGGCGCTGGACGCGGCGCGCGAGTCGGTCGCCGCTGGGGGGGACGTGCCGGATGGGGACGCGCTGCTCGCCGACGCCGCGGCGCGGCTGGCGGGGGCGCGGCGGGGTGGGCCGCGGCGGGTGATCAACGCGGCGGGGGTGATCGTCCACACGAACCTGGGGCGGGCGCCGCTGTCGGCCGCGGCGATCGCGGCGATCGTGGAAGCCGCTGGCGCGTGCGACCTCGAGATCGACCTGGCGACGGGGCGGCGGGGATCACGCGGGGTCTTCGTCGACGGCCTGCTGGCGGAGGCCACCGGCGCGGAGGACGCGCTGGCGGTGAACAGCTGCGCCGCGGCGCTGGTGCTGGTGCTCGCGGCGCTGGCGGGCGGGCGCGACGTGGTGGTCAGCCGGGGCGAGCTGGTCGAGATCGGCGGCTCCTTCCGCCTGCCCGACATCATGGCCGCGGCCGGAGTGCGCCTCGCCGAGGTCGGCACCACGAACAAGACGCGCGCCGAGGACTACGCCGAGGCGCCCGGCGACGTCGCGCTGCTGCTCAAGGTCCACCCCTCGAACTTCGCACAGTCGGGGTTCACGGAGTCGGTGGGCGTCGCCGAGCTGGCGGACGTTGCGCGGTCGCGCGGCGTCCCGCTGGTCCACGACTGCGGCTCCGGCCTCCTCGACGCCGCGCCCCTCGAGACGCTGCTGGACGAGCCGACGCTGACGGGTTCGCTCCGCGACGGCGCGGACCTGGTGCTTGCCAGCGGCGACAAGCTGCTGGGCGGCCCGCAGGCCGGACTCATCGCCGGTCGGGCCGACCTGGTCGACGCGTGCCGCAGTCATCCCCTCGCGCGGGCGGTGCGCCTCGACAAGCTCCGCATCGCCGCCCTGGTCGCGACGTTGGAATCCCACCTGCGCGGCAGCGCGGCCGCCGACCTTCCGGTCTGGGCCGCGCTGCACGCCGACGTGACCGAGCGCACCGGCGCCCTCGCCGCGGCGGTGAACGCCGAGGTGGTCGAGTCGCTGACGCTCGTCGGCGGCGGCTCGGCCCCGGGCGCAGGCCTCTCGGGGCCGGTCGTGCGCCTCGCCCACCGGCGCCCGGACGCGGTCGCGGCCGCGCTGCGCACCGGGACACCGGCGGTCCTCGTCCGCGTCGAGGGCGGCGCGGTGCTGGTCGACCTCCGCACCGTCGCCCCCGCCGACGACGCGTTGGTCGCCGAACGCCTCCTCGCCGCCCTCAGGCCGACCGCCACGTCTGGGAACGACCCTAGGCCGCAGGTTGAGCCCCGGATGTGGGAAGCAACCTAGGCCGCAGGCTGATTCTCAGGGCGTGCGGCGGGTCGCCAGGGTTTGACGGGGCGGCGGGGGCGGCCCACAGTCGGAGCGTGATCGGCGAGGGCACGGGCGTGGCGGACGTCGTGGCACGGGCCGTGGCCGCGCACAGGGACGACCGCGGCAACCTGCTGCCGATCCTGCACGACATCCGTGACGCGCTGGCGTGCGTCCCACCGGAGGCGGTGCCGCTCGTCGCGGAGGCGCTCAACCTCTCACGGGCGGAGGTCCATGGCGTGGTGACGTTCTACCGGGACTTCCGGCAGACGCCGCCGGGTCGGGCGACCGTGAGGCTCTGCCGGGCGGAGGCCTGCCAGGCGCAGGGGTCCGACGCGCTGGTCGCTCATGCGAAGGGCCGGTTGGGAGTCGACGTCGGTGAGACCACGCGGGACGGGGCGGTGACCCTCGACAGCGTGTTCTGCCTGGGCAACTGCGCGCTGGGCCCGTCGGTGCAGGTCGACGGCACGTTGCACGGGCGCGTGGACCCCACCCGGTTCGACGCGCTCCTGGACGCGCTGTGACCACGCTCTACGTCCCGCGGGACGCTGCGGCGCGGTCGGTCGGGGCTGACGCCGTCGCCCATGCGCTCGAGCAGGCCGCGGCGCGGCGCGGGCAGGACCTGCGACTCGTGCGCAACGGGTCGCGGGGACTGCTGTGGCTGGAACCGCTGGTCGAGGTCATGACCGAGCGCGGCCGCGTCGCGTACGGGCCGGTCGCGGCGGCCGACGTCGAAGCGCTCGTCGAGGGCGGACTGCTCGACGGCGTGGACACCGGCGCGTTCCTCGGCCCGACCGAGGACCTGCCGTGGCTGCGCGACCAGACGCGGATCACGTTCCAGCGCGTCGGGGTCGTGGATCCGCTCGACCCTGACGACTACCTCGCGCACGGGGGGATGGTCGGCCTGCGGCGCGCCTTGGAGCTCACGCCCGAGCAGGTCGTCGCCGAGGTCGCGGCGTCGGGCCTGCGCGGCCGCGGCGGCGCCGGGTTCCCGACGGGGATCAAGTGGCGCACGGTGCGGGAGGCCCCCGGCGCGGAGAAGTTCATCGCCTGCAACGCCGACGAGGGCGACAGCGGCACCTTCGCCGACCGCATGCTGATGGAGGGCGACCCGTTCACGCTGATCGAGGGCATGGCCATCGCCGGCCACGCCGTCGGTGCGCGCGAGGGCTACGTCTACGTGCGCTCGGAGTACCCCGACGCGATCGCAACCTTCCGCACCGCCCTCGACCTCGCCCGCGGCCGGGGCTGGCTGGGCAGCGCCTTCGACATCCACCTGCGGGTCGGGGCGGGCGCGTACATCTGCGGCGAGGAGACCTCGATGCTGGAGAGCATCGAGGGCAAGCGCGGCATGGTCCGCGCCAAGCCGCCGCTCCCCGCGATCGAGGGCCTCTTCGGGATGCCGACGGTGGTCAACAACGTGCTGTCGCTGGCCACCGTGCCGATGCTGCTCTCCCCCGGCGGAACTGAGAACTACCAGGCATTAGGAGTGGGGCGGTCGCGCGGCACGCAGGTCTTCCAGCTGGGCGGCAACGTCGCGCGGGGCGGGATCGTCGAGACCGCGTTCGGGCTGACGCTGGGCGAGCTCGTGAACGGCTGGGGCGGTGGCACGCGCAGCGGGCGGCCGATCCGCGCCGTGCAGGTCGGTGGCCCGCTGGGCGCCTACCTGCCCGCCGACCGGCTCGACCTGCCGATGGACTACGAGGGCTTCGTCGCGGCGGAGGCGATGATCGGCCACGGCGGCGTGGTGGTGTTCGACGACACGGTCGACATGGCGCAGCAGGCGCGCTTCGCGATGGCGTTCTGCGCCGAGGAGTCCTGCGGCAAGTGCACGCCCTGCCGCATCGGCTCCGTGCGGGGCGTCGAGGTGATCGACCGCATCGTCGAGGGCCGGGACCGTGCCGCCAACCTCGCCCTGCTGGAGGATCTCTGCGACGTCATGGTCGGCGGCTCCCTCTGCGCGATGGGCGGCTTGACGCCGTTGCCGGTGCGCAGCGCCCTGCGACACTTCCCCCAGGACTTCGGCACGGAGGACTGAGGGACCGTGGCGCTGCTGAGGGAGCTCGACCTGGGGACACCCCCGCGCCCGGGGGCGGCCACGGTCGACCTCGTCGTCGACGGTGTTCCCGTGTCCGTACCGCCCGGCACGTCCGTGCTGCGCGCCGCCGCGCAGGCCGGCATCGAGATCCCCAAGCTCTGCGCGACCGACAGCCTCGAGGCCTTCGGCTCCTGCCGCCTGTGCGTGGTCGAGGTCGACGGGGTCAAGGGCTTCCCCGCCTCCTGCACCACCCCGGTCGCACCGGGCATGCAGGTGCGCACCCAGACGCCGAGGGTCGAGACCCTGCGGCGCGGCGTCATGGAGCTCTACCTCTCCGATCACCCGCTGGACTGCCTGACCTGCCCCGCCAACGGCGACTGCGAGCTGCAGGACATGGCCGGCGTCGTGGGCGTGCGCGACGTGCGCTACGGCTACGCGGGCGAGGGTCACCTCGACGCGCCGACCGACTCCTCGAACCCGTACTTCGACTTCGACCCGAGCAAGTGCATCGTGTGCTCGCGCTGCGTGCGGGCCTGCGACGAGGTGCAGGGCACGTTCGCGCTGACGATCAGCGGCCGCGGCTTCGACTCCAAGGTGGCCGCGGGTCAGGGCGGCAGCTTCCTGGAGTCCGACTGCGTCTCGTGCGGCGCCTGCGTGCAGGCATGCCCGACCTCGACGCTGCAGGAGCGCACCGTCGTGCAGCTGGGCGTTCCGACGCGCACGGTGCTCACCACGTGCGCGTACTGCGGTGTCGGCTGCAGCTTCAAGGCCGAGCTGCGCGGCGACCAGGTCGTGCGCATGGTCCCGCACAAGGACGGAGGCGCCAACGAGGGCCACTCGTGCGTGAAGGGCCGCTTCGCGTTCGGCTACGCGACCCATCCGGACCGGGTGCTCGCGCCGCTGATCCGCGACCGCATCGACCTGCCGTGGCGCGAAGCCTCCTGGGAGGAGGCCATCAACCACGTCGCCACCCGCCTCACCGAGATCCAGCGGCTGCACGGCCGTGGCGCGATCGGCGGCATCACGTCCAGCCGCTGCACGAACGAGGAGGTCTACGTCGTCCAGAAGATGGTCCGCGCCGCGTTCGGCAACAACAACGTCGACACCTGCGCGCGGGTCTGCCACTCCCCCACGGGGTACGGGTTGAAGCAGACGTTCGGGACCTCTGCGGGCACGCAGGACTTCCGCTCCGTCGACCACGCCGACGTGATCGTCGTGATCGGCGCGAACCCGACCGACGGCCACCCGGTCTTCGCCAGCCGCATGAAGCGCCGCCTGCGCCGGGGCGCGCAGCTCATCGTGGTGGACCCGCGGAGGATCGACCTGGTGCGCACGCCGCACATCGAGGCCGCGCACCACCTGCAGCTCGTCCCTGGCACGAACGTCGCGGTGATCAACGCGATGGCGCACGTCGCAGTGACCGAGGGGCTGCTGGACAAGGACTTCGTCGCCGAGCGCTGCGAGGGCTTCGACGAGTGGGAGGCCTTCATCAGGCAGCCCGAGCACAGCCCCGAGGCCGTCGAGCCCGTCACGGGCGTGCCCGCCGAGCAGCTGCGCGCCGCCGCCCGCCTGTACGCCAGCGCACCCAACGCGGCCATCTACTACGGGCTGGGCGTCACCGAGCACAGCCAAGGCTCGACCATGGTCATGGGCATGGCCAACCTGGCCATGGCGACCGGCAACATCGGGCGCGACGGGGTCGGTGTGAACCCGCTGCGCGGGCAGAACAACGTGCAGGGCTCCTGCGACATGGGCTCGTTCCCCCACGAGCTCCCGGGCTACCGCCACATCTCCGACGACGCGGTGCGGACGGTCTTCGAGGACCTCTGGGGTGTCGCGCTCCTCGAGGAGCCCGGCCTGCGGATCCCCAACATGATGGACGCCGCGCTGGACGGCTCGTTCAAGGCGCTGTTCGTCCAAGGCGAGGATCTCGCGCAGTCCGACCCCAACACCAAGCACGTGACCGCCGCGCTGTCGGCGATGGACCTCGTGGTCGTGCAGGACCTCTTCCTCAACGAGACCAGCCGGTTCGCGCACGTCTTCCTGCCGGGCACCTCGTTCCTGGAGAAGGACGGCACGTTCACCAACGCCGAGCGCCGCATCAACCGCGTGCGGCCGGTGATGGTCCCCGCGACCGGCAAGCACGAGTGGGAGGTCGCCTGCGAGATCGCCCAGGCGATGGGCTACCCGATGGCCTACGGCCACCCCCGCGAGATCATGGACGAGATCGCGATGACGACGCCCACGTTCGCGGGCGTCTCCTTCGACCACCTCGACCGGGTCGGCAGCGTGCAGTGGCCATGCAACGCCGCAGCGCCGAACGGCACCCCGGTGATGCACGTCGATGCCTTCGTGCGCGGCAGGGGCCGGTTCGTCCCGACCGCCTACGTGCCGACGCAGGAGCGCACCACGCGCCGCTACCCGCTGATCCTCACCACCGGTCGGATCCTCACCCAGTACAACGTCGGCGCCCAGACGCGGCGCACCGCCAACGTCGTGTGGCACCCCGAGGACGTCCTGGAGATCCACCCCCACGACGCCGAGGTGCGCGGCATCGCCGACGGAGACCGCGTGGCCCTGTCCAGCCGCGTCGGCCGCACGGAGCTGCCCGCCGTCCTCTCCGAGCGCATGCCCGTCGGCGTCGTCTACACGACCTTCCACCACCCCGTGACCGGCGCCAACGTGGTCACCAC
The DNA here is from genome assembly GCA_963829805.1 of Euzebyaceae bacterium. Classification (GTDB taxonomy): domain Bacteria; phylum Actinomycetota; class Nitriliruptoria; order Euzebyales; family Egibacteraceae; genus CAWHJR01. The sequence goes on along the minus strand of CAWHJR010000002.1, from coordinate 1,567,669 downwards.
CGAGCACTCCGACTGGGCCACCAACTGCCCGGAGTACAAGGTGACCGCGGTCCAGGTGGCCCTCGCCCACACCGCGGTTCCGGTGTGACCGTCCCGGCCCATGTGCGGCTGGCGAACGACATCGCGCTGCAGTTCGCGCACCTGCCGCCTCCGCAGGCCGCCGAGGCGGTCGCCAACCACCTGCGGCTGTTCTGGGATCCGCGGATGCGCACGCAGCTGCTCTCGGACTCCGGCGACGACCTGCACCCGGCTGCCGCGGACGCCGCGCGGCTCCTGGCCCGGAGCTCCTGAGGTGGGCCGCATCACGGCCCGGCGTACGGTGCTGAACGCCGGCCCGGACGGCGCGTCGCGCACGGTCGACAGCCTGGCCGTCGAGGAACCGCTGGAGCTGCGGCTCGACGGTGAGCCGTTCACGGTCACGATGCGCACGCCTGGCAACGACGTCGAGCTGGCCCACGGCTTCCTGCTCAGCGAGGGCTTCATCGGCGGCGCCAGCGACGTCCTCACCGCCCGCTACTGCGCGTCGAAGGACGCCGAGGGCCACCACACCTACAACGTGCTCGACCTCGCGCTGGCCCCCCACGTGCCACGCCCGCAGCGCGACCGCAGCTTCGCGATGACCTCGGCGTGCGGTGTCTGCGGCAAGGCCTCCCTCGCCACCGTGCGGGCCGAGACCCGCTTCCCGCCCGCCGACGACCCGGTCACGGTGTCGCTGTCGACGCTCACGACGCTGCCGCAACGGCTCCGCGCGGAGCAGGCGGTGTTCCAGGACACCGGCGGCCTCCACGCCGCGGGTCTGTTCACCGCCGACGGCGAACCGCTGGTCGTCCGCGAAGACGTGGGCCGCCACAACGCGGTCGACAAGGCCCTCGGCTGGGCGCTGCTGCAAGGCCGTGTGCCGGCCGCGGGCTGCGTGCTGCTGGTCTCCGGCCGCGCGTCGTTCGAGCTCGTGCAGAAGGCCGTGATGGCCGGCGTCCCGATCCTGGCCGCGGTCTCCGCGCCGTCGTCGCTCGCGGTCGAGCTGGCCGAGGCCGCCGGGGTGACCCTCGTCGGCTTCCTGCGCGGCGACCGCATGAACGTCTACACGGGCGCGGAGCGCCTGGGTCTCGCGGCCCCGCTCACGGCCGGCTCGCCGTGAAGCAGCTCTGGGTCATGGCCCAGGCGGCCTCACCGGCCGCGTCCAGCTCCGCCTGCTCAGCTGACCACGCCTCCGCCTCGTCGGCGGTGACGGTGCCCCGCTCGGCCACGAACGCCGCGATGAGCGGCCCCACGGCGCCGACGTAGGTGTCGGGGCCGACGCTGGTGTCGGCGAACGCGTGCGCGGTCATCGCGACGTCGACGAACCCCGCCGCACGCAGCCGGGCTGCCAGCGTCAGCGGCAGCACCGGGTCGGCCAGGTGCTCCTCCCAGGCCAGGAGCACGCGCGCCATGCGCTCCGGGTCGCGGCTGTGCCACGACAGCGTCGCCCAGTCGATGTCCCACAGCACCAGCCGGCCACCGGGCCTCAGCACGCGGTGCAGCTCCGCAAGCGCCGCATCGACGTCCGCGACGTACTCCAGCACCTGCACCGAGAGTGCGGCATCGACGTCGGCTTCGCCGACAGGCAGCGCGGTCGCGTCGGCCTGGTGGAACACGACCGCCCCCTTGCCTTCGCAGCGTGCCCGCGCCAGCGCGAGGCTGTCGGCCGAGGCGTCGACTGCCACGACGGAGCCCGAGGGCCCGAGCCGCTCGAGCAGCTCGGCCACGTAGAAGCCCGGCCCGCACCCGACGTCCAGGACCCGCTCGCCGGGTCGGGCTTCCAGCGCGGCGTGCACCAGCGCGCGCCGGCGCACGATGTCACGCGACCCGTAGGCCCGCTCCAGGCGCTGGACGATCGCGTCGTCGAAGGCCAGCGGTCGCGAGCTCACCGGCGCTCAGGCAACCTCGACGATCGCCTCGACCTCGACAGGCGAGTTGCGGCGGCAGCACGGCGACGCCGACGGCGCTGCGGGCGTGCTGGCCGACCTCGCCGAAGACCTCGCCGAGGAGCTCCGACGCGCCGTTGGCGACCAGGTGCGGCTCGGTGAAGTCGGGGGTGGCGGCGACCAGGACCATGAGCTTGACGACCCGCGCGACGCGCGACAGGTCGCCGAGCGCGTCCTTGCACTGGGCGATCACGTTGACCGCGCAGGCGCGCGCGCAGTCGACGGCGGTGTCGAGGTCGACCTCGGCGCCCACGCGCCCCTCGGCGACCAGCTGGCCGTCGCGGGCGGCGATCTGGCCCGACGACGAACAGCAGGGACCCCGTCCGCACGGTCGGGACGTAGGCGGCCGCGGGCGGCGGCGCGGACGGCAGGTTGATCCCCAGCGCCTCCAGGCGCTCCTCGGGCGTGGTCATCGGCTCAGCCCTTCGGGCGCTTGAAGTAGGCGACGTTGTCGACGACGGTGACCAGCTCCTAGCCGTCGTCACCCCAGTTGTTGAGGATCTCCTGGAGGGCGTGGCTGATCAGGGGCGCGGTGGCGTACTCCCACGGCTGCACGGTGGCGTTGCCTCTCGTCGGTTGCGGTCAGGCGGGGACGCGGCGCCCGGCGAGGAGCGCCTTGCGCTCCGACTCCGAATCGCCGCCCCAGACCCCGTGAGGCTCGCGCGTCTCCAGGGCCCAGTCCAGGCATTCTGACCGGACCGGGCAGCGCTGGCAGATCGCCTTGGCGCGGGCCTCGCGGGCCTCGCGCTCCGGCTTGTGCTCGAACGTGGTGGGCGGGAAGAAGATCTCCGAGTCGGCTTCACGGCACAGCCCGCGCTGCTGCCATGCGGTTGCGGGCGCCGCCGCCAGGAGCGGCAGAGTAGCCATCCCGTGTGTTCCTCGTGCCCGGGTTCTCTCGACCTGGCGAGATTACGACCGTTCGCCGGCGAGTGGAAGGCCCGATCTCGTTGCCAGGGGCGCTACGCGGGGCCTTCGGGGAGCGGCGGCAGCGGCTCGAGGAGGGTGCGCGCCGGGGTCGGGTCTGGCACCGGGCGCAGCGCCGGGGCCGGCGGGTCGGGGAGCTCCGGGGGCTCGGGGACCGGCGCCGGACGCGAGGGCTCCGGGAGCAGCGCGCTGGCGGCGCCAGGGAACGCCGCCTTGTACGGCCCCAGCAGCTCGATCGGGATCGGCAGCACCAGCGTCGAGTTCTTCTCGGCCGCGACCTCGGTCATCGGTCTGCAGCATGCGCAGCTGGTAGGCGATCGGCTGCCTTGGCGATGACCGCGGCGGCCTCTGCGAGCTTCTGCGCGGCCTGGAACTCGCCCTCGGCGTTGATGATCTTGGCGCGGCGGTCGCGTTCGGCCTCGGCCTGGCGGCCCATGGCGCGCTGGATCTCGGTCGGCAGCGCGACGTCCTTGATCTCGACCAGGGTGACCTTGACGCCCCACGGCTCGGTGAGCTCGTCGACGATGCGTCTGGATCTGAGCGTTGAGCCGGTCGCGCTCGGCTGAGCAGCTCGTCGAGCTCCGCGGTGCCGCAGACGCTGCGCAGCGTCGTCTGGCAGACCTGCGAGGTTCCGAAGAGGTAGTTCTGGATGTTGATCACCGCGCGGACCGGGTCGAACACGTTGAAGTAGACGACGGCGTCGACGCGCACCGTCACGTTGTCGCGCGTGATCACGTCCTGCGCCGGCACGTTCATCGGTGACCGTCTGCAGGTTGACCTTCACCATCCGGTCGATGAACGGGATGATGAAGAACAGGCCCGGGCCCTTCGCACCGGGCATGCACGCGGCCCAGGCGGAAGATCACGCCACGCTCGTACTCCTGCACGATCTTCAGCGCGTTGGCCAGGAAGATGACCGCGAAGAGCACGAACACGCCGAAGACGATGAGGGCTGGGCCCACCGAGCACCCCTTCTTGTCGGTTCGGCCTGGATGCTAGACGCCCTGCTGGGCGGCAGCCTCCTGTGGCCGGTCATCCTCCTCGAGCTCCACCTCGAGGGTCAGCTGGTCGTTGACGCCCAGCGACCCGCACCTGCGTACCGGTCTTGACCCTGCCGGCGGCCTGCGGGGCGCGGGCCCGCCACAGCTGCGCCGCCGACGAAGACGTGACCCTCGGGGTTGAGCATGATGCGCACGACGCCGACCTGGCCCGTGCATCCCATCGGCCCCGTGCATGCGCCGGTTGCCCTGCGCGCGCAGCACGGTGGTCATGACCACGACGAAGAACACCACGGTGACAGCACGGTCCCGGCGATCACCAGCCACAGCGGTGGCCGCAGCACGGGCTGGGCCCACATCCACGCACGAACCCGCGCCCAGCAGCGACCGTGCCGGCGATCGTGAGGGCCGCCAGGCCGCGCGAGCGCAAGGTCCGCGGCCAGCAGCAGCAGCCCCAGCACGGCCGCGGCGAAGATCAGCGGCCGTCACCGGCACGCACGGTCAGGCCGTAGCCCCCGAGGGCCAGCAGCCCCAGGCCGGCGACGCCGGCGACGCCGAAGCCCGGCTGGAAGACCTCGAACAGCAGCGCCAGCGCGCCGCTGATCAGCAGCAGGTAGACGAGCGTCGGGTTCGCCGCGGTGTGGAGCACCCGTGCCCACAGGCCGACGTTCACGAAGCGCACGCTCGCGGTGGCGGGGTCGACCTCCAGCGTGCGTGGCCCGTCGGCGAGCACCACCTCGCGCCCGTCGAGCTGGGCCAGCACGTCTTGCAGGTGGGCGCGACGAGCTCGGCGATGCCGGCGTCCTGCAGGCCCGCCGCATCCATGGTCGCGGCAGTCGCGGGGTCGGCGCCGGGCGGGAAGTCGGTGCTCTCCGCGACCGGGGCGCCGCCCTCGCCATCTGGCACGGCGATCACGACGCGGCCTGCCGCGGTGTCGCGGGCGAAGCCGGGGTCGCGTCCGGCTTCGTCCGCCAGGTCCGCCAGCGTGGTCGCCCACGTCGCCGGGGCCGGGAGCGCCGAGGTCCCACGGGACCGCGGCGCCGAAGACTGTCGCCGGTGCGAGCGCCAGCACGTGCGACGCCTCCGCGATGCACATGCCGGCGCCCGCGGCGCGCGCTCCGGGCGTCCCGACGTAGACCACGACCGGCACGGCACTCGCGCGGATGGCCGCCACCACCGCGTCGACGTCGCCGCCCAGCCCGCCGACGCTGTCCAGGCGCACCACCACGGCCTCTGCCCCGCCGTCCTGGGCCGCGGTCAGCGTCCGCTCCAGGAAGCCGGTCGAGCGGGCGGTCCAGGACCCCGACGACCTCGACCACGTCCACCTGGCTCCCGCCCTGCGCGGCCGCGGTGCCCACGAGGCCCAGCAGGCTGCTCCGCCAGCAGCGCCAGCGCCGCCACCGCGCGCAGCGCGAGGCGCAGCCTGGAGGGGGTCATGACCGCCGAGTCTAAGGTGGCGAGTGTGGACCCCGCCCGCCCCTCGCCGGCCTCCGGTCGCCGCAGCTCGCCCCCCGGCCAGGCCCTCGATCCGCCTGCGGTGGATCTCCGGGATCTGCTGCGGCCCCGGCTGCTGATCGTCACCGGCAAGGGTGGGGTCGGGAAGTCCACGGTCGCGGCCGCGCTGGCGCTCGCGGCGCGTGCGATCGCGCAAGCGGACCTGCCTGGTGGAGGTGGAGGGGCGGCAGACGTTCTCGCGGATGTTCGAGACCTCAGCCGTGGGACGTCAACGAGCGCGAGTTCCGGCCGGGCCTGTGGGGGCTGGCCGTCGATCCGGAGGCCTCGCTGCGCGAGTACCTCTCGACTGTTCTTCGGCGCCAAGCGGCTGTCGCGAAGCTCGTGACGAACAACAGCGCGGTCGAGTTCGCCACCACCGCGGCCCCCGGGATCAAGGACGTGCTGCTGATCGGCAAGGTCAAGGAGATGGAGCAGCGCCGCGGATCCGGACGGGCGGCTTCCACTACGACCTCATCGTGCTCGACGCCCCGCCGACCGGGCGCATCGTGAACTTCCTGCGGGCGCCGGACGCGACCACCGAGCTCGTCAACATCGGCCCGATCCGCGACCAGGCGCAGACCGTGATCGACATGCTGCGCGACGCCGCAGCGCACCAACGTGCGCTCGTCACGCTGCTGGAGGAGATGCCGGTGCAGAGACCCTCGAGAGCGCTGAGCGCGCTTCGACGGCCTCGGGGTGACGCTCGGCCCGATCATCGTCAACCGGGTGATGCCAGCAGCGTCTCGACGACCAGGCGGCGCAAGGCGCTGGAGGCTCTCGACGCGGAGCGGCTCGCGGGCGGTGCTGGAGCCCGCTGGCATCGCAGCTGGCGGACCGCAGCCGCCGAGGAGCTGCTGACGCTGGGCGCCGCGCACCTGCAGCGGCGTGGAGCTGCAGCAGCGCATGCGCGACGAGCTGCCAAGCGGCCGCCGACCTGCCGACGCTGGAGCTGCCCTTCGTGGTGTCCAAGGACTTCGACGGCGACGCGCTCGGGAAGCTGGCCAAGGTCATCGCGGCGGCGGCCAGTGAGTCCGGTCAAGGATCCGCTGGTCTCCGCGCGCGCCGGGAACCTCGCCGCCGAGGTCGCGGAGCGCGAGTCATCGTCTGCACCGGGTCCGGCGGGGTCGGCAAGACCACGAGCGCCGCGGCCCTGGCCGTCGCCGCGGCGCGCCAAGGCCGCCGCACCGATCGTGCTGCACGATCGACCCCGCGAAGCGCCTCGCGCAGTCGCTGGGGCTGAGCGCGCTGGACAACACGCCCGCGCGCGGTCAAGGGGGTCGACGGCCTCGACGCGCATGATGCTGGACATGAAGCGGACGTTCGACGAGGTCATCGAGCGCCACGCCCCCGACCCGCAGCGCGCCGCGCGCATCAAGGCCAACCGCTTCTACCAGCAGCTGTCGACTCCCTGGCCGGGACGCAGGAGTACATGGCGATGGAGAAGCTGTACGACCTGCACGACACGGGCGCGTACGACTGCATCGTCATCGACACGCCGCCGACGCGGAACGCGCTGGACTTCCTGGACGCGCCGCAAGCGCCTGACCGACTTCCTCGAGGGGCGCTTCCTGCGGATGTTCCTGGCGCCCGGGATGGCGGCCGGCAAGACCGCCACGCGCGCGGCGGCGTTCGGGACGGCGCTGTTCATGAAGCACGGCGTCGCGCGCTGACCGGGGCCAGGCGGTCCTGCAGCGACCTGGCGGAGTTCTTCCAGTCCTTCGAGGGGATGTACGACGGCTTCAAGCACCGTGCGCAGGCCGTCTACAAGCTGCTGCAGAGCCCGACCGCAGCGGCGTTCGTCGTCGTCGCCAGCGCCGAGCCGCCGGCGCTGCGCGAGGCGCGGTTCTTCCTGCAGCGCCTGGCCCAGGACGGCATGCCGATGGCCGGCCTGGTCGTCAACCGGGTCACGCCGCCCGCGCCCAAGGAGCTCACCGCGCTGAAGGCTTCCGACGTCAACGCCGCCATCCAGCAGCTCACCACGGGTCCAGAGGAGCGCGCGGCCGCGGCGTTGCTGGGCCTGCACGCCGACCGCGTGGCGGTGCACGGCCGCGAGCGCGGGCCATCGCCGCGGCCCTGGCGGGGATCGACCCCCGGGTCCTGGTCGAGATCCCGCTGATGGCCTCCGACGTCCACGACCTGGCGGGCCTGGAGCGCATCGCCGAGCGCCTGGTGGGGCCCAGGCGGGCGGGTCGGCTCGTCGCAGGCCCGCAGTAGCATCGCCTGCGAGCCCGCATGTCCGAACGTCTGCATCCTGCCGCCCTGAAACTCGTCCAGCTCCTGCTGGTCGTCGTGCTCGTGCCGTTGCTGCTGGTCGGAGCGGGGACGCTCGTCGGGGCGGGGCTCGCGCCTGCGGGACCGCCCGCGACGGGGTTGGTGCGCTCTGTCACCCACCAGGTGCTGGACTTCCCGCCGCTGGGGGACATCCTCGAGGGCTACCAGCAGGACGAGCGCTCGGTGGTCGTGGACTCCCAGGGCAACGAGCTGGCCGTGCTGCGGTCGATAACCGGGTCCTCGTGGACATCAACGAGTCCCCGTCCACGTGCAGAACGCGGTGCTGGCCACCGAGGACGCGGGGTTCCGGGAGCACCAGGGGGTCAGCTGGTCCTCGGTCGCGCGCGCGGCGCTGGCGAACCTGCGCTCGGGCGAGATCATGTCGGGCGCGTCGACGATCACCCAGCAGCTGGTCAAGCTGCTGACCGGCAACGCCGCGGAGACCCTGCAGCGCAAGCTGCGCGAGGCCGTCTACGCGATCGAGCTCGAGCAGTCCTACAGCAAGGACGAGATCCTCGAGATCTACCTCAACGAGGCGTTCTTGGGCAACGGCGTCTACGGCATCGGCACCGCCGCCGACTACTACTTCGCCAAGCCCGTGGGCGAGCTCACGATCCCCGAGGCCGCGTTGCTGGCCGGGATGATCCGCTCGCCGGCCGCCAATGACCCGATCGACCACCCCGAGGCCGCGGTGCAGCGCCGCGACATCGTCATCGAGCAGATGGTCGAGGCGGACTTCATCGACCCGGCGCAGGCGGAGGTCTACGTGCAGGCGCCGCTGGTGCTGAACATCAACCCGCCACCGGACGTCCAGGAGCCGTTCTTCGTCTCCTACGTGCGCACGGTGCTGCGCGAGATCGACGCGCTCGGAACCACGCCCGAGGCCCGGGAGCGCGAGGTCCTGCGCGGCGGCTACAGGATCGAGACCACGCTGGACCCGGAGTTCCAGCGCCTCGCCGACTTGGCGATCCGCGACGTGCTGACCGACGTGGACGGGCCGCAGTCGGCGCTGACCGCCATCGACCCGCGCACCGGCCGCATCGTGGCGATCGGCTTCGGGCCGAAGACGTTCGGCACGGGTCCTGGACAGACCGAGGTGCTGCCCGCCGTGCCGGGGGTCGGCTCGTCCTTCGGCCGGCAGCCGGGGTCGTCCTTCAAGGCGTTCGAGGTCGTCGCGGCGCTGGAGGCCGGGGTCCCGCCGGGCTACACGATCGACACTCCTTCGCCCTATCGCCCGACCGGCGAGTGCCCCGAACGTTGGAACCCGGGCAACTACTCCGACGGCGGCGGCGGGTCCATGGACATGGCCGCCGCGACGGCACGCTCGTCCAACGTGTACTTCGCGCACCTGGTGGACCGCTTCACGGGTCCCGACGGCCTGGCCGACACCGCCACGCGCATGGGGATCGTGAACACCGACCTGACGTCCGAGCCGGTCTGCTCGGCGGTGCTCGGGTCGCGCGAGGTCTACCCGATCGACATGGCCAGCGGCTTCGGGACCCTGGCCAACAACGGCGTGCACTGCGAGCCCTACGCGATCACCCGCATCCTCGACCGTGACGGCACCCCGATCTTCGAGATCCCGCCCGACACCTGCTGGAACCAGGATCAGGCGATCGCGCCGGAGATCGCGGCGACCGCGACTGGGCTGCTGCGCGGCCCGATCGAGAACGGCACGGCCACCCGCAACGCCCGCATCGGGCGGCCCGCGGCCGGCAAGACCGGTACCACGCAGAACTACCGCGACGCGTGGTTCGTCGGGTTCATCCCGCAGCTGTCGACGGCGGTGTGGGTCGGCAACGAGATCCCCTCGCCGATGACCGACCCGCGGTGCGGCAACGTCACCGGGGGCTGCCTGCCGACGATGATCTGGCAGAACTTCATGGAGTCGGCGATCGCGTACCAGGGCTACCCGGTCGTGGACTTCCCAGCGGCGCCGCGCATCCGCGGATCGGTCGTGCCCAGCGTCGTCGGCATGCTCCAGGGCGCCGCCGAGCGGGTCCTGCAGGACGCGGACTTCACGCCCTCCTCGACCCCTGTCGCCGACTACCGGCCGGAGGGGACGGTGATCGGGCAGTCGCCCGGCGGCGGCACGGAGGCGCCGCCCGGCTCCCAGGTGCTCCTGCGCGTGTCGGACGGCACCGGGGTGGCGCCGACCGTGCCCAAGCGTGGTCGGCCTCACCCAGGCCGAGGCCATCGCGGTCCTGGAGGCCGCGGGCATCGCTGCGCGCGTGGTGTTGGTCCCCGTCGACGATCCGGCGCTCTTCGACGTGGTGGTGAACCAGACCCCGGCTGGCGGCCAGATCGTGCTGACCGTCCCCGGGACCACTCCCGACTCGCCCAGCGTCGGCGAGGTGGTCATCGAGGTCGGCCGCCCCCGCGGCCCCGACGACCCCACCCCCGAGCCCACAGCCACCGCCACCCCAACCGTCGAACCAACCGCGACCCCGACGCCGACGGCGCCCCCACCGACGGTCGAGCCGCGCCCCACCGAGGAGCCCACGGACGAGCCCCCGCCGGTCCCGACCGAGCCCCCCACCACCGAGGAACCCGAGCCGACCGTGGCCCCCACCGCGCCACCGCCAAGCGGCCCACCCTCCCCCATTCCCGCGCCCGACCGACCAACAAGGGTGAGGACAGCGAGGCCCTCCCCCACGCGGCGGGTTCTCACGGGGCTCGTGGCGGCCGGGGTCGCCGGGCTTGCGTGGGCGGGGTTCGAGCGGCGGTGGTACGTCACGCGGCACGACTCGCTCGCGGTGCTGGGGGCGGGGGCGGCAGGGCCGCTGCGGGTGCTGTTCTTCTCCGACCTGCACCTGTATCCGGGGCAGGAGCATCGGACCGAGTACCTGCGACGGGCCGTTGCCGCGACCGCGCCGGACGTGCTGGTGTCGGGTGGGGACCTCCTGGAGAGCGGGGCCTCGATCGACGAGGTCGTCGCGCTGCACGAGGAGATCCGAGGGGGCCGGCCGGCGGTTGCCGTGCTGGGGGCCCACGACCGGTTCGCGTCGCGGCCGATCTTCAACCCGTTTCGGTACTTCGCGGGGCCCTCTGACGGGCCCCATGGGCCGGTGATGGACACCGTGCGGCTGGTGGACGGCCTGCAGGCCGCGGGGTGGGAGGTGTTGCGCAACCGGCGGGTGCGCGTCGAGACCCCGGCGGGGCCGGTCGACATCGCGGGCCTGTCGGACCCGCACGTGCGCTGGGACCGGCCGGGCGCCGTGGAGTGGAAGGCCGAAGGCCCACCACCGGTCCTGCGCCTGGGCGTCGTGCACGCGCCGTACGCGCGCTCGCTGGCGGTGTTCGACGAGCACGCCTACGACCTCGTGCTCTCCGGCCACACCCACGGCGGGCAGCTGCGCGTGCCGTGGCTGGGCGCGCTGGTCACCAACTCAGACCTGCCGGCCAAGCAGGCGCGGGGCACCTCGGCCTGGGGGGTCGACCTCACGCTGCACGTCTCGGCGGGGCTCGGCCACTCGCGCTACTACCCCATCCGATTCGCCTGCCGGCCGGAGGCTCTCGATCCTCGACCTGCTCCCTCGTCTTGGAGCGGTCGCCGCCAGACAGGTACTGTGAGCCCATCGGGATGTAGCGCAGCTTGGCAGCGCGCCACGTTCGGGACGTGGAGGCCCCGGGTTCAAATCCCGGCATCCCGACCACGAGGTCGCGGAATCTCAAGGGATTCCGCGACCTCTTGGTAGGTGGAACTTGATGGCACTCACCACATTCCCACCAGATTCGGCCGAGTTGGGGGTGGCCGACCCGGGTGGATCGCGTCGCTCACGGGCATCTGCGGTCGTGCTGGGACGCGCGGCGCACCTCCCAGGCATGGACAGCGACCACGCCCCGACACGGGGGCCTCGAGCCCCTCATCACCGTCGACGAGCTGGCCCTCTACCTGGGGCTGCCCAAGCAGACGATCTACGACTGGCGCGTGAGCGGGAAGGGCCCACGGGCCTACCGCTTGGGAAGCACCTGCGCTTCGCGGTGAGCGACGTCCGCGCCTGGGCGGAGCGGCAGCGCGATCCCACACCGAGGGGGCGTGACTCCATGGGGAAGCCACGCATCCCCATCGGCACCTTCGGAGCGATCGGGTTCCGCACGCAACGAGGACGGACTGGTCACGGCCCGCACCCGCTACCGCGACTGGGACGGGACGCTTCGAGGCGTCGAGGCCAGTGCTGACAGCCGCAGCGCTGCCGAACGAGCGCTGAAGGCCAAGCTGGCCCAGCGGTCGCCCTGTCCAGCCGTCCTTCACCGCGATCACCGCCGACAGCCGCTTCACCGAGCTCGTCGAGTACTGGCTGGAGGACCTCGACCTCGAGGGCCGCCTCGCGCCCAAGCACCCGCCAGACCTACGAGTGGTACATGCGCCACCTGGTCGTGCCCGCGTTCAAGGACCTGACGTTGCGCGAGATCGGCGTGGCGCGCTGCGACTCGTTCCTCAAGCACATGGCGCGCGAGAGCCACAACCGCGCCAAGCAGGCACGCTGCGTGCTGCGCCTGGCGTTCAGCCTCGCCGTGCGCCACGAGGTCCTGGCCCGCAACCCCGTCGACAACGTGTCGCGCCTGCGCAAGCCTCCGTCGACCCCGACCGCGCTGACCCCCTTGGAGGTCAACGCCGTGCGCGCGGCGATCACCTGGTGGGAGCGAGGCCTGTCACCCAGCGGGCCCAAGCCCGACGGGCAGCTCGGGCTGATGGTGGAGGTCATGCTCGGCACCTCGGCGCGCATCGGCGAGGTCCTCGCGATCCGCCGCTGCGACGTCGACGTCACCAGCGCACCGCCGACGCTCCGCATCGCCGGCACGATCGTCTACGTCAAGGGCGAGCCGACGATGCGGCAGGACCACCCCAAGACCGCGCGCTCCCGGCGCGTGGTGGCGTTGCCGTCCTTCGCCGCCGAGGCGGTCCGCAAGCGGCTGACCATGATGAGCACGAAGGAGCCCGAGGCGCTGCTGTTCTCAAGCCGCAACGGCACGCCCCTGACGCCGTACAACGTGCGCCGCCAGCTCCGACACGTGATGGCGCTGACCGGCATCGAGGGCGTGACCCCGCACATGCTGCGCCGCAGCGTCGCCACCGCGATCCACCGCGAGGCGAGCGTCGACCTTGCCGCCGAGCTCCTCGGGCACACGGATCCGAAGATCACGATCCAGCACTACATCCGCCGCAGTGAGCTTGTGAACCCGGTCACCGCCGACCTGCTCGACCGGGCCTTCGCGAGGGACCCCGACTGACCGGCCTCACCGGTGCCGCCGATTCGGCGGCACCGGCGCGACCTGCGGTTTCGCGGTTCAGTTGATTCGACTGAACCGGCGCGACCTGCGATTACGCCTGCCCGGCCTCTGCCCACGGTGCTGCCGAATCGGCATCACCGCAGCGACGTGCGATGACGACCTCCACGACCCGTCCACGGCTGTGCCGAATCGGCACCACCGCACCGACCTACCAGTACGTCCACATCGACGCCCTGCCGCTCCCGAACGCCATCCCACACCTTGTTTGACGAAACAGCAGCCCGCCCTGTTTCAAAATCTTCCCGAAGATCCTCCAGAGCCCTCCAGATCCCCATCACGCCACCCCGCCGAGCCGCTCCCCGACCCACCCGCCTCAACACCCCCTCCACGCCACCCCCCTCCACACCGCACCCCCTCCGCCCGACACCCTTCCATCACACCCCCTCCACATCACACGTCTTGCAGTTTGGGGCGCGCTGCGCACCTGGTGGGCGTGACGGTCTCGCTGGGCGTGATGAGCGCCGGCCACGGCTACCGCTATCTGCTGTCGTCGGTGGCGTGCGGCGACGGCGACCGCGACCCGTCGACGTCGCTGACCGACTACTACTCCGCGGCCGGGACACCGCCGGGGGTGTGGCTGGGCAGCGCCCTGCCCCGACCTGGGCGACGGGCAGCTGCGACCGGGCGACACCGTCACCGAGGAGCAGCTGCGCCGGCTGGTCGGCCACGGCCACGACCCGGTCAGCGACGTGCCGCTGGGCCGCGCCTACCCGGTGTTCACCGACCGCGGCCGCCGCGCCGTCGCGGCCTACGACCTCACGTTTTCGGTGCCCAAGAGCGTCTTCGGCCCTGTGGGCGGTCGCCGACGCCGCCACGCAGGCGCGGATCGTCGCGGCACACCACGCCGCCGTCGCCGACGTCGTCGAGCTGTTGGAGCGCGAAGTGGCGGCCACCCGCACCGGCGCGACGGGACCCGACGGGGCGGTCGCCCAGGTCGAGGTCGCCGGCATCGTCGCCGCCCGCTTCGACCACTACGACTCCCGCGCCGGCGAACCCCAACTGCATTCGCATCTGGTGCTCAGCAACAAGGTGCCGACGCTGCACGACGGCAGGTGGCGCAGCCTGGACGGCCGCCCCATCCACGCCGCGGTCGTCGCCTTTCGGAGCACTACAGCGCCGTCCTCGCCGACCGGCTCACCCGCACGCTGGGCGTTGCATGGGAGCTGCGCGAGCGCGGCCGCGACCGCAACCGGCGCCTGGGAGATCGCCGGCGTGCCGCAACCGCTCCTCGCAGCGTTCTCCTCGCGCTCACACTCGATCCAGTGCCGCGACCGACGAGCTGATCGCGGCCTACCGAGAGCGCCACGGCCGGCATCCCTCGGCGACGGCCATCCTGAAGTTGCGCGCACAGGCGACGCTGGCCACTCGGCAGCCCAAGCAGCACCGCTCGCTGGCCGACCTCACCGCCCGCTGGCGCGACCACCGCCACCGCCGTCCTCGGCGGTGGATGCGCAGTCCTGGGCGGCGCAGCTGCTCGCCGCAACGCGGCCGCCACGGTTGCATCGCGCCGAGGATCTCCCGCCCGACGTCATCGCCGCGGTCGGCCGCCGGGTCGTGGAGGTGGTGGGCGAGAAGCGCTCCACGTGGCGGCACTGGAACCTGCACGCCGAAGCGTCCCGCCAACTCATGGGACTGCGGTTCGCCACCACCGCCGACCGCGAGACCGTCCTCGACGCGGTGGTCGACGCCGCCGAGGCCGCCTCGCTGCGGCTCACCCCACCCGACCTCGCCGCAACGCCGGCGAGGCTGCAACGTAGCGACGGCAGCAGCGTGTTCCGGCCTCGGCACGCCACGGTGTTCACCTCCGCCGCGCTGCTGGCCGCCGAAGACCGACCTCCTCGAGCTCGCAGACACCACCAACGCACCCGCCGCCGCCGTCGACGACCAGCAACAGCCGGCCCTGCGCGCGATCGCGACCTCCGGCCGAGTCGTCGACCTGCTCGTCGGCCCCGCCGGAGCCGGCAAGACCACCGCATTGCGCGCCCTGCGCAACGCCTGGGAAGCCGACACGGCCCGGGCTCGGTCATCGGCCTGGCGCCCTCCGCGGCAGCCGCGCAGGTCCTCGCCGACGAGCTGGGCATCACCACCGAGACCACCGCCAAGTGGTTGCACGACCGCAACCCGTTGCGCGCCGGCCAGCTCGTCATCGTCGATGAGGCATCGCTCGCCGGGACGCTCACCCTCGACCACCTCGCCAGTCAGGCCGCCGAAGCCGGCGCCAAGATGCTGCTCGTCGGCGACTGGGCACAGCTGGCCGCTGTCGACGCCGGCGGCGCCTTCGCCCTCCTCGCCCGCGCACGCGACGACACCCCCGAACTCACCCAGGTCCACCGCTTCCACCAGCCCTGGGAAGCCGACGCCTCCCTGCAACTCCGGGCTGGCGACCCGGCCGTCATCGACACCTACGCCCAGCACGACCGTCTGCACGCAGGCGACCACGACGAGATGCTCGACGCCGCCTACACCGCCTGGCAGGCCGACCTCGCAGCCGGCCGCGCCAGCATCATGATCGCGCCGACACGCGACACCGTGACCGCGCTCAACACCCGAGCCCGCAGCGACCGCATCGCCGCCGGCGACGTCGCAACCACCGGTGCAGTCGGGTTGCACGACGGCACCCAGGCCTCCGTCGGCGACCTCGTCGTCACCCGCCGCAATGACCGCCGCCTCCTCGCCGGCAAGCACTGGGTGCGCAACGGCGACCGCTGGACCATCACCGCCACCCACCCCGACGGCCGCATCACCGTCCAGCGACGCCGGCGGCAGCGTCGACCTGCCCCCCGCATACGTCGCCGACCACCTCGAGCTCGCCTACGCGACAACGATTCATCGCGCCCAAGGGAGCACGGTCGACACCGCCCACGCCATCGTGCAACCCGGCATGACCCGCGAAGCCCTCTACGTCGCGATGACCCGCGGCCGCGACGCCAACAACGCCTACGTCACCACCGACCCCGCCACGACCGCCGAGGCCGTGCTCACGGGCGTCCTGTCACGCGTCGGCGCCGAGCCGTCCGCCCACCAGACGATCGAGGCACGAGCAGCTGCGCCACGCGAGCATCGCCCAGCTCGCCGCCGAATACGAGACCATCGCCACCCACGCCCAACACGACCGCTGGATCGCCCTCCTGCGCCGCGCAGGCCTCACCGCCGAACAGACCGCCGCCGTCACCGCCTCCGACCATTTCGGCCGGCTCGCTGCCGAACTTCGCCGCGCCGAAGCCCACCACTACGACCTCGACAACCTCCTCCCCAGCATCGTCGGCACACGAGTCGGAGGCCGACGACATCGCCGCCGCCCTCCGCGACCGCCTCCGGCGCGCCACCGACCCGCGCACGGGCAGCAGCCGCCCGCGCCCGGCCCACAGGCTGATCGCCGGCCTCATCCCACAAGCCACAGGCCCAATGACCGACGACATGCGCCAAGCCCTCGCCCAACGCCAGCAGCTGATCGAGCAACGCGCCGTCGCACTCGCCGACAGCGCGATCGCGGACGACATTCGGTGGCTCCGACAACTCGGACCCCCACCCCGAGACTCCCGGCAGCGGCAAGCCTGGCAGCGCCACGTCCAGACCATTGCGGCCTATCGCGACCGCCACGCCATCACCGGCGATGACCCCCTCGGCGTCTCAGCCCTGACAGGCCCCCAACGCGCAGACGCCACCCGCGCCCGCGCAGCGCTCATTGAAGCTCAACGCCTAGCCTGGCACCCGGGGCGCGCCGTCGCCTCGACCGGTCGCGCGAACACGTCTTCGCTACCCGCCCGGGGCATATGACCGTCCCGATGCTCGCCACCCCAACCCGCGCCCCACTCCACTCCCCGCCCACGGGTGCCCCGAACGGCACTGCGATGGCAGTGAACGCCGCCGCTTGTTGGGATCGGTGGTTGGCCGCGCGAGTCAGCCCGTCAGGCTGAGCATGTTCGCGGCGGGAGCATGGTTGACAGGGCTCACGGGTGTCTGTAGTTTCCATAGCGGTTAATTATCCACTCTGGAAAGTTCTCGGAATACCCGACGATGCTGATCGACGAGGACCGGCTGAGCGAGACCTTCGCCGCGCTGGCCAACTCGACGCGGCGAGCGATCCTGGCCCGTCTCGCAGAAGGCGCGGCGACCGTCAACGAGCTCGCCGAGCCGTTCGAGATGACGCTGCCGGCCATCTCGAAGCACATCAAGGTGCTGGAACGGGCCGGGTTGGTCGTACGGGGCCACCGGGCCCAGTACCGACCGTGCGCCCTCGACGCCGCGCCGCTCGAGGAGGTCTCGACCTGGGCCGAGCAGTACCGGCCCGTGTGGGAGGCCCGCTTCGACCGGATGGACGACTACCTCACGCAACTCCAACCCGCAACGAAAGACAGGCGAACACGATGACTGACAACAGCGGCTTCCGGCGACGCGGTGGTGATCGAGCGCAGCTTCGATGCCCCTGTAGACCTCATCTGGCAGATGTGGACCGACCCGGAACACTTCGCGGCGTGGTACGGCCCCGACGGCGCCACCATTCCCGTCGCGAAGATGGACGTGCGCGTCGGCGGCACCCGTCTGGTGTCGCATGGAGATGCAAACCCCGGACGGCCCGATGCAGATGTGGTTCACCGGCGAGTACCGCGAGGTCGTCGAGAACGAGCGACTCGTCTACACCGAGTCCATGTCCGACGAGAACGGCAACGTGTTGTCGCCCTCGGACATGGGCATGCCCGAGGGGCATCCCACCACGACCGAGGTTCGCGTCGAGCTCGAGGACGTCGGCGGCCGCACGAAGATGGTGATGACCCATGCCGGCATTCCCGGCGACTCCCCGGGCGCCGCCGGATGGGCGATGGCGCTCGACAAGCTCGCTACCCACGTCCGTCAGATGACCACGGACCGGAGCTGACCTCGCTGCTCATCGGTGAGGCAACGTCCGTCTGCGGTCCAGCCCAGCGCCGTCGTCGGGGGTGCCACCAGGCAGAACGCGCCTTCAAAGACCTCGGCGATCTGGCTGAAAGGCACCAGCGAGCCCGAGAATGCCCTGCTCGCAGCTCACTAGTCGCGCGGCTGTCGAGTGGGGCGCTTTGAGCGGTTGCTCACGCAGAGTGGCTCGCGATGCGGACCTGTTCGTGGGCCGAGGCAAGGAGCTGGACCGGCTTGCCACGGCCCCTCGGCGATGCGCGCGGCGGACGCGGGTCCATCGTCATGCTGGGTGGGGACCCGCCGATTGCTTCGACCCAGGGCCCATACGCGGGCTGGCACTCGCCTTCGAAGGTGGCACCGAACAGGGCGATCCCGTCATCCGTGAAGGCCGTTCCCGAGCCGTAGTGGATCGCTAGGAACTTCCTCGGTTGTGCCCCCGACTCTAGGCGTTCGACCAGCATTTACGAGAACTGCATCTCGTATTAGTCTGCCGTCTTGTGGAGGTCCGCACCCGGGGTCGCCCCAGGGACGCGCAGGTGTCGGCGCGCATCCTCGCGGCGGCACGAGCCCTTCTGGTCCGCCACGGGTACGGCGGGTTGACGATGGACGCGGTCGCCCGTGCCGCGAGGGTGGGGCGCCAGACGATCTACCGCCGGTGGGCGGGAAAACCGCTGCTGGTCTTCGAGGCGATGTTCGGGGACGCGACGTTGGCGGATCGGCCGGCGGTGGACACCGGCAGCCTCGGCGGCGACTTGGCAGCCGTGACGGCCGGCCTCGCGAGCGCCTACGCCGATCCGCTGATCCGCGAGGTCATCACGGGGATGCTCGCGGACGGCCTCGGCGACCCCGTGACCCTGACGGAGCTGCAGGCCCGCTTCCTGCGGCCCCGCGTGGCGACGGTCGGGGCCATGGCGGAGCGCTCGGCGCGGCGCCAGGAGCTCGCGGCCGACGTCGACCCGCACCTGGTCGGGGAGGTGATCGCGGGGGCCCACGTGTTCAAGGCCATCATCCTGGGGGAGCCGCCCGACCCTGCCTGGTCCGCGGCGTTGGCGCGCCTGGTCACCCGGGGCGCGACGTGAGCGTGGTGGACGTCCGGGGGCTGCAGGTGACCTACCCAGGGGCGGCTGGACCGGCGGTCGACGGCATCAGCTTCACGATCGCGCAGGGCGAGATCTTCGGCTTCCTGGGGCCCAGTGGTGCGGGCAAGAGCACGACCCAGCGCGTCCTGTGCCGGCTGCTGCCACGCTACGGCGGGTCGGTGACCGCTTTCGGGCGGTCACTGCGTGACTGGGGTCCCGACTACGCCGAGCACATCGGCGTCGCTTTCGAGCTGCCCGCGAGCTACGGCAAGCTCACCGCGCGCGAGAACCTCCAGGCCTTCGCCGCCCTGTACTCCGGGCCTTGCGAGGAGCCTGGCGCACTGCTGGACATCCTTGGGCTGGGTGATGTCGCCGACAGGCGGACGGCCACGTTCTCAAAGGGCATGGGGCTGCGGCTCAACCTGGCCCGCGCGCTCCTGCACCGGCCCGCCCTGCTGCTGCTGGACGAGCCCACGTCCGGGCTGGACCCGGTCACCTCGGCCCAGGTCCAGGCCATCGTGCGGGAGCGGGCCGCTGCCGGCGCGGCCGTGTTCCTCACGACCCACGACATGGCCTGCGCCGCAGCCCTGTGCGACCGGGTGGCGTTCCTGGCCGGGGGCCGCATCGCGGCCTATGACACACCGCGCGATCTGTGCCTCGCCCATGGGCGGCGCGACGTGGCGGTTGAGGTCCGCGGCCAAGCCGGGCTGGTGCGGCACACGTTTCCGCTCGACGGGCTCGCCGACGACCGCGCGTTCCTCAGCCTGCTCCGACAGGGAGCCGTCGAGACCATCCACAGCCGCGAGGCGAGCCTCGGCGAGGTGTTCGCCGCCGTCACCGGGCAGGTGCTCGCGTGACGGGGGGCCGGCGTCAGGCACGGACGTGCAGGCTCGCGGCTTCCGCGGCGCTCGAGCTGCGACTCGGCGCGCGGCACGGCCTCTTTGCCGTCGTCGTGGTGGTGACCGGGTTCTGGGCAGTGCTGCTGGTCGCGATTCTCGACGAGGCCAGGGAGACGTTCGCGCCGCTCGTCGTCTTCGTCGACGTGGCGACCCTCGGCGTCTTCCTCCTCGTGGCCTCCTTGCTCCTGGAACGCGGGGAAGGTGGCCTGGCCGCGAGGCTGGCTTCACCGTTGCGGCTCGGGGAGTACCTGGGCGCCAAGGTGGCGGTCTACGCCGGGGCCTCCGCCGCCGCGGCGGCGGCGCTGGCGCTCGCGCTCGTCCTGGCCGGCACGCCGGCGCGGGTGCCACTCGCCCTCCTCGCCGGAACCGTCGGCACGGCCGTGGCGCTGCTGCTCACCGCCGCGGGTCTGGCCGCGCCCCACCGGACCTTGACCGGTGCGCTGGTTGCCATCCCGTGGCCCTTGCTGCCGGTGCTCGGGGTGCCGCTGCTGGTACTCAGCGGGGTCATGGAGCAGCCTTGGACCTGGGTCTTGCCGACCACGGCTGGAGCCCTCCTGATTCGCGGCGGGTTCGTGGGCATACCCGGTCCGCAGGCGGCGGCCGCGACCGTGTGGCTCTGCGTCGGGTGCTCGGCGGCGGCCGCGTTCGCTCTGCGCCGGCTCAGGACGCACGTTCAGGAGCGCGGGGCATGACGGCGGGCCATGCGCTCATCGGTCTGGCGCGCGCCGACGCCCGTTCCGCGGGGCGCGACTCCCTGGTGTGGACGCTCGCCGCGTCGCCCGTGCTGCTGGGGCTCGTCGTGCGGCTCAGCTGGCCCTTCGCGGTCACCTGGGCGTCGGAGCGGGGAGTCGACCTGGAAGGCCTGAGGCCCTTGGTGCTCGGGCTGCTGCTGACGACGCACCTGCCGTTCATCGCCGGCGCGGTCTGCGCGCTGCTGCTGTTCGACGACCACGATGACCGGGTCCTCATCGTGCTGCGCGTGACCCCCGTGACGTTGCCGCGCTACCTCGCCTACCGCGTGGCACTGGCGTTCGTGGCCGCCGCACTCGGCCTCGCGCTGTGCGTTCCCCTGGCCGGACTCGCCCGTCTGGGACTCACCGTCACGTGGCCGGCGCTGCTGCTGAGCGCGGCGACCGCACCGCTCGCGCTGCTGTCCATCAGTGCGGTCGCCACGGACAAGATCCAGGCGGTGGCGGGGATGAAGCTGGTGGGGCTCGCCTACGTCCTCCCGCTCGCCGGCTGGTGGCTGGATGCGCCCTGGAGCAACGCGCTCCTGCTCCTCCCGACCGCCTGGCCGGTGCACGTGCTGTGGTCCGCCCTGGCCGGCCGTTCGACACCCTGGCTGCTCGTCGGGGGCATCACGGTCATCACCGCCGCCACGGTCCTGCTGTGGCGCGCCGCACTGGCGCACCTCTCGCGCTGACCCGGACGCGCACCAAGCGATCGTCGCGCTCTAGGGCGGCTCCTCCTGTCGGGCGGGCGCGGTGAAGGATCGCGGCACCGATCACCGCGGCCACCGTGGAAGCGGCGAGCACGCCGATCTTCGCGGCGGCGGAGAGGGGACTGTCCTCACCGAACGCCAACCCGGTGATGAACAGCGAGACCGTGAAGCCGATGCCGGCGACGGCGGCCACGCCGACCAGTTGGTACCAGGTCGCCTCGTCGGGTAGGCGACCCAGGCCGCTACGCACGCCCAGCCATGCCGCCCCGACGATGCCCAGCACCTTTCCGACGACCAGGCCGACGACCACCCCGGCCACGACACTGGACGCACCGGGCTCCGCGAGCGCGCCCGCACGGATCGCGACACCGGCGTTGGCCAATGCGAAGAGCGGGACGATCAGGAAGCTCGTCCACGGGTGCAACTCGTGCTGCAGGCGCTGCGCGGTGGATACCGATGCTCTGGCCAGCCGCGTCATGATCGCCAGGTCCTCCGCGCTGGGCTCGTCGTCGAGGCCCTCGGCCCACTCGCGGGCGACGGCCGCTGGCGCCAGCCGGGTGCGCGGGAGTCACCATCCCCGAGCGCGACGCCGGCGATCGTCGGCGTGCACCCCGGACCGGTAGGTGAAGAGCCACACCGCCAGCCCCAGCAGCACGTACAGCGGGAACCAGCGCACCCCCAGGCGGATGAGCGCGGCGATCGCGCCCAGCAGTCCCGATCGCCAGGACGAGCGCTGTGACGTCGACGTCGCTGGTGTAGAAGATCGCGATCACCACGATGGCGCCGACGTCGTCGGCGATCGCCAGCGTGAGCAGGAACACCTTGAGCGACGACGGCACCCGGGATCCCAGAGGGCCAGCACCCCCAGCGCGAACGCGATGTCGGTCGCCATCGGGATGCCCCAGCCAGCGCTCCCGGGCCGCCCGGCGTTGAACGCCAGGTAGATCGCGCGCGGGGACGACCATGCCGCCCAGCGCCGCGAGCACCGGGACCGCCGCGCGGCGCGGGTCGCGCAGATCACCGTGCACGAACTCGCGCTTGATCTCCAGGCCGACGACGAAGAAGAACAACGCCATCAGGCCGTCGTTGATCCAGTGCCGCAGATCCTCGGCCAGCACCAGGCCGCCGACCTGCAGGCGCAGCTCCGTCGACCAGACGCTCTCGTAGGTCTCCTGCCAAGGACTGTTCGCCCAGACCAGGGCGATGACCGCGGCAACGAGCAGGACGACGCCGCCCGCCGACTCTGTCTGGATGAAGCGCCGGACAGTCCTCGGGAGGCGACGGACCGGCAGGTCGGCAATGCTGATGGCGACTCCGACGTCAGCGCCGCAGGAACGACAGCTGGCGGCGTCGGGTAGCTCTGCCAACCAGCGCCAACCCGATTGCGGCGCTGACCAGCGAGCCGCCCAGCAGCGCCAACTTGGCGTCCGCCAGGTGCTGCGGGTCGGCGACCGTGACGTCGGCGATGAGCAGCGCCACCGTGAAGACCACGCCGCACAGAGGCGCCAGCGCCAACACCTGCGCCGACGTCACGCCCACCGGCGGGGCTGCGCCCGTGGTCATCGCCACCGCCGCACCCACCGCGAAACCCAACGCCTTGCCCACGATCAGCGCGACGCCGATCGCGAGCA
This sequence comes from Euzebyaceae bacterium, assembly GCA_963829805.1. Taxonomy (GTDB): domain Bacteria; phylum Actinomycetota; class Nitriliruptoria; order Euzebyales; family Egibacteraceae; genus CAWHJR01. The sequence continues at coordinate 1,544,780 of CAWHJR010000002.1, read as the reverse complement.
TCTCCGTTGACCGCGCGCTCGTCGCCACGACACCGGCCCAGTCCAGGTGGAAACCGGCGTTCGCGGCCACGAACAGCGGCAGCACCACGCACACCACCACGGGCTGCAGCCTGCCCAGCACCCGATCCATCACGTGCGCGCCCGAACTGGTCACCCTGGGCGTCAGGGCAGCCAGCACCACGCCGGCAACGGTGGCGTGGAAACCGGCCCGGTGCAGGCAGACCCACAACAACAGCGCGACAACGCCGTACACCAACCTGTTGGTGTTCCATCCCCGCAGGGCCACGAGGAACGCGATGGCGATGCCGGCCTGGCCCAGCCACACCAGGTCGATCGACGCCAGCGATCCCGCCACGACCACCACGAGCCCCACCAGGTCGTCCAGCAACGCCACCGTCAGCAGAAGGTGCTTCAAGCCGATCGGGACGCGCGCTCCCAGCAGCGCCAGCAACCCGATCACCACCACGGTGTCGGTCGGCACGGCCAACCCCCAGGGCGGCGCCGTCGCGACAGGGCTCGCGATCAGCAGGTACACCGTGACCGGCAAGGCCACGCCGCCGGCGGCGATCCAGAGTGGCAGGGCGGCCGTCGCCGGGTCGCGCAGAATCCCGGCGATGCGCTCACGTTTGACGTGCAGGGCTGCCACGAAGAAGTAGAGGGTCATCAGACCCTCGTTCACCAGGTGCCGCACGTCCTCCAGGTCGCCGGGACGCATCACGCCAAGCCGCAGCTCCCGGCTCCAGAACCCCTCGATCGCCGGCCCGAACCCGCTGTTGGCGAGCACAACCGACAGCCCTGCGGCTGCGACCACCAAGGCACCCCCGACGGCGTAGACGTGCAGAACCCGTCCGTGCCCGCCGCTGCTGGTGACCATGGGGTGCCTCCGCGCAAGTCGACCCTCGCCGACCAGACTTCCCGGCACACCTGGCCGCATCCTAGGCGCCGTCAGCGCGGTGGGTCGATCCAGTCTCAGCCGCAGCGCCTCGGCGACAGCTTCCAGGCGCGAGCCGGCATCGAACTTGCCCACCCAGTTGCGCACGTGCGTCACCGCGCCGGCGAATGTCAGCAGCGCGCGCACGGCCTCCGTCGCCGCGGAGTGGTAGTGGCGCGGCACTCGCAGAGCCCGGGTGAACCGGCCGGTGTGAAGTCGTCGAGCCGCGGCCGATTCCCAATGGCGCCACGACCGCTTCCGCGACGTGGCGTCCACCAGCCCGCGGCACGTGGAGGCAGCGCGCCCGCACTGATGTGGTTCGCGGAGTGCAGCCAGCTCCCGCATCACCGGCCCTCCGCTGAGCCCGTGGTCGGCCGGCACGAAGGCGAGCTGCGTGAGGCCGACACTCAGGCGTGCCCCGGATGCAAGGCAATGCCACCGCGGTGCGGCAACAGACGAGACCGGAACCTGCGTGCGTCAGGCCGCCGCGGGGTCGGCGGGCGGGGAGGCGCCGCTGGCCGGCGGCGACGAGGCGGCAGCGACATCGGGGCCGTCGATGCCGGAGGCAGCCCCCAGCGCGGGCGGGGGGTCGCCAGGCGGGTCGGCTCCGGACGCCGACGGGGGTGCGTTCGCCACCTGCCCGCCGCCGGCGTCGGGTGCCGCGCCGTCGGCCACGCTGGGCACGCCCGCCGCCGGCGTTGGCGATCGTCAGTTGCGGGCCGGTGAACAGCGGGGCCAGCTTGACGTCCTGCAGCGACCAGCCGTCAGGGCCTCTGTTGAGGTTCACCTGGATCAGCGGCTTGGCAGCGAAGCGCTCCGAGAACGCCTGCAGCCGTCCACGACGGGAGTCCTCCGGCGCCTTGGCTGCGCGGACGCGCGACACGCTGGCGTCGTTGGACGGGCTGGGATCCTGCGCCGCCGGCACCGGGGGTGCGGCGGCGGACCCGCCGCTGGGATCGGCCGCGAGGTCGTCGCGCGGGTCGCCCGGCTGCAGGCCGTCGCGGTCAACCAGGCGCAGGGGGTTGGACTCCGCGTAGCTGTAGGCGGGCAGGAGCGCGGGGTCGTCGACCACGGACAGCGGATCGGCGTAGAGCACCGGGTCGGGGGTGTAGAAGCGCTGCTCGCGGGGGTCGTACCAGCGCCGGCCGAGGCTCAGTACGCGGCGGACCTCGTCGAAGTACTCGCCGGTGTAGAGGTAGGGGGTGCGGTGCACGTCGGAGTGCTCGTGGACCCAGATCTCGCCCGACGGGAAGTACTCCAGGTGCTGGAAGACCAGCCCGCGGTCGTCGGTGAGCAGGTTGGTGCTGCCCAGCAGGTCGGCGTGCAGGAAGTAGCGCATGTGCTCGTAGGAGCCGTCGTCGAACGCCCGCTGGGTCGCGATGCGCTGGTCGCCGGCGAACACGTGCTTCCAGGCCACTGCCCCGTTGCGGACGGTGTACCAGGGGTTGACGAAGGAGGTCTCGCCGCCGGGGCCGCGCTCGATCGCGAGCTGGTGCTGCGCGTCGTAGGTGTAGGTGGTGGTGCTGCCTTGGTCGGCGATGCTCGTGAGGCGGTCCTCGGCGTCGAAGGTGTGGGTTCGGCGCTGGCCGGTGGCGTCGTCGGTCCACCCGGTGGCGTTGCCGTTGACGTCGTAGCTGTAGGACAGCGTGGCGATCCGCGTCATCTGGTGCGGCCCGTCGCCTGCGTAGGTGATCGGGTTGAACGTGTAGCTGGTCGGCCGCTGGAGGATGCGGTTGCGGCCCTGCACGATCTCGTCGAGTTGGTGCTTGAGCACGACGTTGCCGTGACCGCCGGCGTCGTAGCCGAGGGCGTAGGCGTACTCGCGGACCTTGTTGGGGGCCATGCGGTACGAACCTGTCGCACCGATGAGGCGGTAGTAGGGGTCGTAGGCGTAGCCCTGCACGCTGGGCCCGCCCATCAGTGAAGACTGTGGGGCCGGCAGGTCGTTGACGCACCGAGCGCACGTTGCCGACCAGGTCGTAGTCGTAGACCTGGTCCTGCACCTCGCGTGTGGGGATCGTTGTCCGGATCCGCGCGACCCGGCGCGTGAGCGGGTCGTAGGTGTGCTCGGTGAGGGCGCCGTTGCCGAGGTCGACGAAGCGCTGGTCGAGGAACTGGTCGTACTCCAGCCGGTCGACGTAGGGGTAGGCGTGCGCGCCCTTGGCCCCCTGCACCGAGCGCAGCAGTCCGCCGGAGTCGTAGTCGTGGGTCAGCACCTCGCCGTCGGGGTAGGTGAGCGTCGCGAGGCGGCCGAGGCCGTCGTAGGTGAAGTCGGTCGAGAAGGTCAGCCGCTGCTCGGTGGCGTCGTTGAGGTTGTGCACGAGCATGGTGGAGGTTTCGCGCGCGACGGCGCCGAGGGCGTCGTACGCCAGTGTCTGCTCGCGGGCGCCGTCGAGCACGCCGACGACCCGCCCCGCGCCGTTGCCCGGGGCACCCGGGTCGCCATAGGTGTAGGCGACGTCCGGCGTGGCGTCCTCGTACTCGATCGCGGTCAGCCGCTCGTGGTCGTAGGCGTAGAAGACGTGCTGGCCGGCGGCCCGTCCGACGGGGTCGATGAACTCGATGACGTTGCCGGCCGGGTCGTAGATGCGACTCGCGCAGGCCGCCGTCCGGGGTGTCGGTGGACGTGCGCCGCCCTAGCAGGTCGTAGGTGTGGGTGGTCGTGTTGCCTGCCGGGTCGACGACGGTCAGCAGCTGGCCGAGGCCGTCGTAGGTGTAGCGGGTGCGCAGCTGCGGGGCGCCGACGGGGCGGTCGTCGATTGCCAGCACGTGGTCGCGGACGTCGCTCGCCGACACCTGCGCCTTGCCCTGCGGGTCGACCAGGGTGGTGATGAACAGGTCGGCGCCCAGGTCGGAGGCGCCGCCGTAGCCGTAGGTCGAGCGTGGTGGTCGCGCCGTTGGGCTCGACCACGCTGGTCACGCGGTCGCGCAGGTCCCAGGAGGTCACGGTCGGGGTCGGCGACGTGCCCGTGTTGTAGGTCCCGAGCGTCCCCAGCGGCTCCTCGGTCGGGTACCACTCGCGCACCGGCCGGCCGAGCGCGTCGAACTCCACCGCTCCCGCGACGACCACGACGTCCTGAGCCGGCAGGCCCTGCCCGCGGAACACCGTTGCGTCCTGCTTGGTCTGGGTCTCGCGGCCGATGCCGTCGAGGAACGCTGCGGTCTCGATGCGGTTGCCGGGGTTGAACACGTCGTAGTGGGACGCCGTGGCGTAGGCGTAGCCGGGTGCCTGCGGGAAGTAGGCGATCGTCACCGACGGGATGCCGGTGCCCTGTTCGTACGGCCCGGTGATGGTGGCGAGGCGGCCCATCGGCTCGTAGGTGTAGGTCGTGGTGTTGCCGTTGGGGTCCGTGCGCGAGGCGATCGGGCCGCCGCTCGTGCTGTCGTAGGTCGCGCTCGCGGTGAGGCCGTGGCTGTCGGTGACCTGGGCCACGTCGGTCACGCGGTCGTCGTCGTAGACGTAGTCGACCGTGTAGCGCTCGCCGTCGGCGTTCTCGGGGTAGGTGATCTGGTTGTAGTTGCCGTGGCTGTCGAAGGTCAGGTCGGTGACCGCGACCTCGCCGCCGCCGATGTCCTCCTCGAGGTGGATCGGCACGGAGTTGACGCACAGGTCGGTCGTGCCGTCGCGGTGGCGCAGCACCTCGCCGGCCGCGTCGAAGAGGGTGTAGGTGGCGGGGACGCTGACCCACGAGTCACCGGGGGTGGTGCAGTCGGGGTAGGTGATGACGGCGCGCAGGTCGTCGCTGGCGAGCTCCAGCTCGCCGAGCTCCACGATCTCGGTGACGTTGCCGAGCGCGTCGTAGGCGAAGTCGGTGCGGGTCTGCTGAGCCGGGTTGCCGGCCGTGTCGTAGAACAGCTGCTCCACGCGCGTGCGCACCGGTCCGACGGCCAGCGACAGCAGTGCCACCCCGGCCGGGTCGGCGGCCCCGAGGTTGGCCGGCAGGCCCGTGGCCAGGTCCACCAGCTCCCACGACATCCGCGTCTCGGCGAGCGGCGTGCCGGCCGGGTCGAGCAGGCGCTCGCTGACCAGCAGCCCCGCGTCGAAGATCGTGGCGTTGCGGTAGCGGCGCTCGACCTGCCGCAGCAGCGGGGCGTCGCGCAGCGGGACGCCGACCGCTGTACGCGCGCTGCTGCTCGACCACGAGCTGGTAGCCGAGGATCTCGCGCTCCAACGGGTTGAAGACGTTGCCGCCGTAGGAGTAGGTGGTCAGCTGCACGTCCGGGCCGTCGCCTGGCCGGTGGTCGTCGACCTCCACGGTGCTGAGCACCCACTGCGGGAACGGCTGCGCGACGGTGTTGCCGTCGCGGTGGTAGTCCAGCCGGATCTCGCCACCCAGGGGGTTGGTCACCGTCCGCAGAAGGTTCGTGCGGCCGCGGGTGTTGAGCCGCACGCGCAGCTCGTCGTCGTCGTCGCTGCGCACGGAGTCGGCGTAGCCGTCGCCGTTGACGTCGGTCAGCTGCACCTGGTTGGTGGAGATGGTGTGCTCGAAGTGCGCGCCGGGGTTGATGATCAGGTAGCAGGCGACCAGGCACAGCGGGCCGATGCTGATGGTGAAGTCGAAGCCGCCGCCGTTGCCGCGGCTGCGTCCCTGCGCGACCTGCTGGCCGGTGGGGATGTCGCCGATGAGCTCGAAGTCCCCGGCGACGAAGTCGCCGTAGTCGACCTCCGGCAGCACGCCCGCGCCCGAGCCGAAGGCGACGCGGATCTCGTCGCCGTCCTTGCGCAGGCGGTCCAGCAGCCCGTCGCCGTCGACGTCGACCCATGCGTAGCGCGGGAAGTCCACCGACTCCGAGAGCGACAGGCCGCCGGAGAACTCGCGGCCGTTGATGGAGAACCCCAGGGTCGGGCCGACCGAGCCGGAGTAGGCCTCGCCGGCCTCGAAGCTGCCCGACGCCCAGCGCAGCTCGGTGGTGGAGAACGCGTAGCCGAGGTTGAGCCGCACGCGCACGCCGTCCTGGTCGACGGCCACGCGGTCGGGCAGCCCGTCGCCGTTGACGTCTGCCAGCCCCTGCTCCAGGGCGTCGGGTGAGAGGAAGTCCAGCGCGTCGATGACGGCCGACGCGGTGGGGTCACCGGGCACCGGGTTGGTGATGGACACGCCGATGCTCGCCACGCCACCGACGTTCGCGCCGTACTCTTCGCCGGCGGCGTCGTCGCCGGTTGAGGCGGAGCCCGATCCGGTCTGGCGACCGCGGGCGCCGCCGCTGGCGGCACGCGTGTCCTGGGCGGTGTTGGCGTCGCCCGACGCGTTGCCCTTGACCTCGACGGGTGACCCGGAGAACCCACCGCCGGCCGCGAAGGTCGTGTCGGCGTTGACCGTGGGCAGCCCGGCCCCGCCGGGTGCGGTGCCGCCGCCGACGAAGCCACCACGCGGTCCGGTGTACTGCACGGAACCCGGCGCGACGACGTCGGGGAAGCTGTCGCCGTTGAGGTCGGTGTACTCGATGAGGCCCTCGCTCACGCCGGTGCCCAGTGACGCCGAGAGCGGCCCGATGCCGGCGACCAACGCGAGGGTCGGCCCCGTCAGGCCCATCAGGGTCGGGGCGCGGACGCCCGCGCCAGCCGCGGCCAGGCCGAAGCGCTCCGTGGCGGTGCGCGACGAGCGCGCGAAGCCGCCCCCTCCGACGAGCGAGTCCTTGAAGCCGCGCCACACCGGCACGGTGCCGACCACCTGGCCGGCCGCGTTGCGCAGATCCAGCTGGTAGGCCGTGAAGGGGTAGGCGTCGCCCTCGGTCGGGTTGTTGAAGTCGGGGTCGTCGAACCCGTCGGGTGCCTGGTCGGGGAGCTCGGAGGCCGTGAAGACGAACGCGGTCTCGTCCAGCGCAGCGGTCGCGCGGGCGCCGTCGGCGTTGTAGCCGGCGTAGGCCCAGCCGCGGTGACCGATCGGGAAGACGCCCTGGCGACCAGCCCAGTTGCGGGTGCTCGGCAAGGCGGTGATGGTGTCGTCGGCGTTGGGGAAGCCCACCGACCGAGCTCGTGACGCGGTCGGAGAGCTCGGGGTTGCGGATCGAGATGTCGAAGAAGTACGGCGTGCCGTTCTGGAAGGTGACGCTGACCTGGCCGCGCCCCTCGCCGCCGTCGGGCACGGTGAAGATGGCCTTGGCGACCAGGCCGGCGGGCGTCTTGACCGTGAGGGTCGCCTCCGAGCCGCCGTGGCCGGGGAACGCGCCGACTCGTGCCTGCACCGTGTGCGTGCCTGAGAGGGTGGTGGAGGCCACCGGCGGCACGGTGCGGTCGTTTTCCGGGTACAGGTCGATGTCGTAGGGCAGGTCGACGGTGATCAGCGGCTCGCCGCCGGGACCGTGGGTCTGCACCGCCGGGTCCGTCACGCTCGTGTAGTGCAGGGACGGGCGTGAGCGTGAGTGCCGTGACGTCGATCGGCGAGTCGACGCGCACCAGGACCTGCACGCGGTCGGCGCTGCTGCCCGTCGGCCCGGCGACGCTGAACGTGCCCGTGATCGGGATCGCGCCCGTGGTGCCTGCGGCCACCGCCTGGGTGATCACGGGGGCGCCGTTGTGTAGGACGTAGACGGTGAGGTCGTCGGTGGTCGCGACCGTCTTGGTCAGCAGCGCGTCGAACTGCACGGTGCCCGCGAGCGGCATCAGCACCTCGGCGCCCGGCCGCCCGGCGAGGGTGAAGTCGTCCGACGCGGTGTAGGTGCGCTGGCTGAGGCCGTTGACGTCGGTCGTCTCGGTCGCCGCCGCCCCGCCCACGTAGGTGATCGTGGGGTCCCACTGCACCTGGTCGCCGACGCCGTCGTCGACCGACCCGACGCGGAAGTACAGCGCCTGGCCGCGGTTCACGGCCACGGACGCCACCCCGGTCGGTGTGACCGTCGCGCCGCCGCTGCTCAGCGTGCTGCTCCACAGCTCGCTGCCGCCGCGCTGGATCGCCACGCGCACCCCGTCCCCGCCGCCCGCCGCGTCCTCCGGCGGGTCGAAGGTCACATCGCCGGTGATCGCCACCGTGCCGCCGTAGGGGGCGATCCAGCGGCGCACCGTATCCTCCAGGAGTGACTGGCTGCGCTGCTGGGCCTCGATGTCGCTGAGGGCGGGCAGCGCCGGCAGCGCCAGCGTGCCGTCGTCGATGGGGACGGCGGTGTCGCCGCTGTCGGTGGTGAAGGTCGGGACCCCGTTGACCAGGTGGTTGAAGTGCACCGTGCCGCTGTCGACGAAGTCGGGCAGGCCGTCGACGTTGACGTCGGTGAAGTACTCCTCGCCGATCGTGACGTTGCCGGAGACGCTGAACTGCGCGTTCACGCCGAACCAGGCCTCCAGGGCCCCGCCGAAGCCCACCGAGAACTCGCGCGAGAGGGCGGACAAGTCGACCACCTGCTGCGCCGCTCCGAAGGTCGTGCCGCCGCCCGGCCCGGACTGGTTGAGGCGGAACATGCACCGCGTCGCCGTCGCGGAAGACCTTGTCGGGCAGCTGGTCGCCGTTGAGGTCCATCATCTCCGCCAGCGCCTCGGTGGCGCCGCCCGACACGAAGATCGAGCCGCCGAAGGAGCCGGTCTTGCCCGGGGCGGCCGGGTTGAACCCGAAGTACGCGCGGACGTCGCCAACGTTGGTCTCCGACGCCCCCAGCACGCTGAGGCCCACCTCGTCGAACAGCAGGAGCTCGTCGAGGTCGTCGTCGCCGGCGTTCCAGTTCGCCTCCGGCGCGAAGCCCGCGTAGGACCCGCCCTGGCGCACGTCGTCGTAGTAGGTGAACGTGTGGGTCGCGTAGACCTGGTTGTCGCCGCCGATCTGGTCGACCGCGCTCAGCAGCGACTTGCCGAAGGCGCCCTGGGTGTAGTGCATGGCGTAGGCGCCCACCAGGGTCCCGTAGGTCCTGGGGGCTCCACCGGCCGGGACCCCGTACCAGATCTCCACGCGGCGCAGGAGGTCGGACGTGACCTCGGCGAAGCCGCCGCTGGCGTCGATGACGACGTCCTGCCTGGCGACCTCGCCGGTGACGTCGCCGTCGCGCAGGAAGCGGATCTCGTAGGCCGGGTCGTCGGTGTTGCCGTCGGCCAGCGACCCGCTGTAGAGGATGCTGGCCAGGTAGTGGGCGCGGCCGAAGGAGACCAGCTCGCTGCCGACACGCGTGCCGGTCACGGTGACGTAGCGCAGCCGCATGACGTTGGAGCTGATGTCGCGAACCCCGCTCAGGGCCCAGCGATAGGCGTTGCCGGCGTCGTCGGAGAGGATCGCCGAGGGGTCGCGCGTGCCCTCGGGGGTGCCGCCGTAGTAGCGCGTCGTGCCGTGCTTGTCGGTCACCTCCCACCAGTAGCTGGTCGGGCCGTCGCCGTGGCGGATGATGCGCTCGTACTGGGTCTCCACCCGGCGGGTCCAATCCGACCGGTCCGCCACCCTGGGCGCCCAGGCGCTGCGCACGGCGGTCGGGCTGAGGATTGCCCCGTCGAGCGCATAGGTCTCGGTCTCCAGGGTCGCCGAGTAGCGCGGCGCCCCCCAACGGGTGTCGATCGTGACCGCGCCCACGCCCAGATCCCAGCCCAGCCCCGTCCAGCCGGAGTCGCCGCCGGAGTCGTAGGAGAGCGTCAGGTCGGGCTGCACCCCGGCTCGCCCGCGAGGCACGAGCAGCGGGTAGTCCAGCTGCGCGCTCCCCTGGTTGTCCGCGCTCGGCGGGTCGACGAGCGACAGCCCATCGGCGGCGTCGGCGTACTGCAACCCGTCGAGCGCGCCGTCGCCCAGCCCCTGAGGGGTGAGCTGGGCCTCACGGCCGAGCACCCCGCTCTCGGCGTCCGCGGTCGCCGTAGCGCCCACCGGCCCGGCGAGGCTCGCGACGAGCGCGAGGACGGCAAAGAACACAGTGCCCGACATGCGGCTGCCCGACATGGGACGACCTTCCCTAGTGAGGGGGGTGGCGATCCCTGGTCGTACGCGATGTCCCGTCCAGCCCAAACCCCCCAGTCCCGGCGCACGTGGTGTACACGACGCCGTGCGGCGTGTCCAGTGTCGTTCCGCGGTGAGGTTGCCGTCGTTCACCTGCTCTATCTCGAACAGGTCGCGCGGGCCGGAATGGAGGATCTGCCCGATAAGCGGGTCAGACGTCGTCGTCTTCCGCCCAGAGAGCGGCCTTAATGAAATTGCGACTTGGCCGGGGACTAGGGGGATGGAGATGCGGGGCTCCCGGCTTGCGCTGGGGTGCCGACCGGCATCGGGTTGAAGCGGTCGAACAGCGGCCCGGTCATCAGCGTGGTCACCAGAGCCATCGTCACGATCGTGACCTGGCCGGTCGGCGTGATGAGGTTGGCCTGGAGCGCCACCAGGGCGGGTGCCAGCGGCAAGAGGCCGCGGCAGTTCATCAGGATGCCCAGCGCGTTGCCCTCGCCCCACGACAGGCCGCCCGCTCGCCCCAGGAGCACGGCGCTGGCGACCTTGGAGACGATCGCGGCCAGCAGGAACACCAACAGCCCCACGGCCGCGTCGCCGAAGTTGCGGAACAGCTCGACGAAGTTGGTGTTGAGCCCGGAGAACGCCAGGAACACCGGCAGGAACACGATCACGGTGATGTCGAAGAGCTCGGCGAGCATGTCGCGCGCCAGACCCTCGCGCGCGGGCAGCACCACGCCCGCCATGAAGCCGCCCACGATCACGTTGAGGCCCAGCAGGTGGGCGACCAGACCCGAGACCAGGACCACCACGAAGATCCACGCGAACATCGAGTGGGTCAGGACCCAGCCGATTCCCGCCGGAGCAAACGCGTCGACCTGCGACCACCCCCTGGGGTCATCGGGGCCGCCGCGAGCCACGACACGCGCGCCGTAGCGGCTGGTGATCATGCGGTCCAGGAACGGCCGGACGATCAGCACCATCGCGCCGAGGTAGAGCACCACCAGCACCACGGTGACCAGCAAGCCGGCGGCCGACGCGCCCCGCGCGATGGCGCCGGCCAAGGCGACCAGCACGAACATCAGCACGGTGACGCCCGCGGCCGACGCCACGCCAACCGTGCCCATCTGCGACTGGGCCAAGCCCTTCTCCTGCAGGATCCGCGCCATCACGGGCAGGGCCGTCACCGACAGGGCGGCGCCGATGAACAGGTTGAACGCCAGCGAGCTCTCCGCGGCCGCCGGGCCGACGAACACGGGGTCGCCCGCTGCCGTCGTGGCGCCGAACAGCAACGGCCCGATGAGGAACCCGAACACCACCGGGATCGCCACCACCCCAACGGTGACCAGCGCGATCGGCTTGCCGAAGCCCTTGAGCTTCTTGAAGTCCAGCTCCAGCCCGACCAGGAACATGAACAGCAGCAGCGCGAGCTGCCCGATCACGTTGAGGATCGGCTGCACCTGCGGAGGGAACAGGCAGAAGGTCGCCGTGGCCTCCGCGGCCGCGGGCAGCGCGACCGCGCCGCTCAGCACGTCGGCGATCGGGATCTCCCGCACCGCCAGGAAGAAGGCCTGCGAGGTCTGGCGCGCGGCCTCCGGGGTGGGCGCGCTCCCCAGCGCGCAGTTCAGCCACGAGGGCGCGTCAGGCAGCGCGAGCAGGCCCAGCAGCGAAGGTCCCAGCAGGACGCCGGCGATGATCTCGCCCACGACGCTGGGCTGGCCCATGCGCTTGAAAAGGCCGCCCACAAGGCGGGCGACGACGAGGATCAGCGCGATCGCGAACAACGCGTAGGCAACGACCCCGGCCGGGTTCAGTCCTGCTGGCGCCATGCGACCCACCCTTTCATCCCCGTGCGCCCGGCTGGCATCCCGGTGCCCGCCTGGAGCACGAAGAAGGTAGCAAACCGGCTACGCAGTCGCCCTGATCACCGCGGCGCGCGACGGACGCGGCAAGGACCGCGGCGCGGAAGCCGCGATCGGCCGTGCCGCGCGGGCAGCGATCGAAGTCGTAGGCGTGGATCGGTGATGGCCGGCGCGGCGTCCACCGTCGCGTGAACGTCGTCATCCGGTTCATCGCCTCGAGGTGTTCGGTCTGTCGGCCCAAGCGACGCCTCCCCCGACAGTGATATCGACCTGCTCTACGACCTGGCGCCAGGCGCTCGACTCGGCTGGGAGATCGAGGACCTCGCCGGCGAGCTCGAAGCGCTGCTCGGACACCCGGTCGACCTCGTTGCTCGCGCGGTGCGCAACGAGCTGCTCTGTGCGGCGTGAGCTCCTCCTGCTCGCCGAGATGATCGAGGCGGCCGAGCAGGCTCATCTGCTTGTCGCTGGCATCGACGTCGATGCCGTTCGAACACGCCACCCATCAGACCTGCGTCGCCCACCTGCTGCGCCGCTGCCGCAAGCCCATCGGCGACCTCGACCACGACGGCGATGCCTTCCTTCGCCACCGCCTCGTCGCCTTCATCAACGACGTCGCCAACCGCATCTGACCCGCACCGCGCGCCATCCCGATGCCGCACGGGAAGCAGACGCTCGTCGCTCCGGTCGTGCGGTCGCCGCGGGCGCCGACGAAGCCATCGGTGAACGTCACCGAACCGATGTCCTCGTGGTGCAACGGCCAGGTCCGCCACGCGTCGGCACCGGCAGTCAGGGCGGCCGCGTCGTCGAGCGACGGCCGAGTGGGCAACGACGGCGGTTCGACGCCGATGCCCCGATCCGCACGCCGCGCAGCCAGGGTCAGCCTCGGTCCAGGATGTAGTCGGCGGCCACGGCGACGCCGTCCTCGCGCGCGATGCGATCGCCGAGTCCTCGCGACGCCTCCGCGACCGCCTCGTCGTTCACGGCACAGTCGATGGCGGCCGCGAGGCGCTCCGCTGAGAGCTTCTTCTGCGGCACGGGCTCCGGCCCGGCACCGAGGTCGTGGACACGGCGACCCCAGAAGAACTGGTCGGTGATGAAGGGGCAGATCACGCTCGGCTTGCCGGCGCGCAGGCCGGCGGCTGTGGTGCCCGCGCCCCCATGGTGCACGACCGCCGCCATCCGCGGGAACAGCCAGTCGTGCGGCACCGCGTCGACGACGTGGACATCGTCGGTCGGGTTCTCCGGGCGCAGCCCACCCCAGCCTGTCGAGATCACCGCTCGCCGCCCGCTACGACCGACAGCCTCGAGCACGATCTTCGTGATCTCCTCGGCACGGCGCGTGAACATGCTCCCGAAACCGATGTACACGGGCGGGGCGCCGCCGTCGATGAACTCCGCGAGCGAGGGCGGCGGGCGCCAGCTCTGATCGCTGTCGTGAAACCAGTAGCCGGTGACAACGACGTCCTCGGGCCAGTCAGGGGGCCGCGGGACGACGTGCTCGCTGAAGGCGTACAGCATCGGGAATGTCCGTCCCCCGCGCTTCGGCAGGCCGAGGACGTTCCGCCGCCAGTGGCTGATCGGCTTGCGGAAGACCGCTGGACCGGACTTGATCACCAACGCGTGCGACACCTTGTTGAACGGCCCGAGCGACCCACGTGGGATGAACGGACTCGGGAACGTTCGCGTCGGCGTGTACATCGGTGTCGGGAACGCGGCGAATGCGGGGATGTCGAGCTTCTCCGCGATGTGCGGTCCTCCCCACGCAGCCGGGTTGAACACCAGAAGGTCGGCGTCCTTCGCGGCAGCCCACTCGTCGTCGAGGGTCTCGGCGGCCATGCGACGGTACTCGCGCATCAACTTGAGCGAGGGGGGGGCCTCAACGCCCCGCGCCCGTGCCGCGGCGATGAAGTCCCCGCGCAGGGCCCGATGCTCGAGCCCGGTGTCCTCGACGGCGTCCTTGAACTCCGCCAGCGTCTGGACCGCGACGTCGTGCCCGCGGGCCGCCAGGCCGGCGCCGAGACCGAGGTACGGCTGCACGTCACCGCGTGTGCCGATGGTCAGGATGTTGATCTTCATGTCGGCGTACCCGTCGCTGTCGGTCGAGCTCCGCTCGACCCACGACCATCCAGCAGACTTCGTCCGGGCCGTCGGCGGCGCGAAGCGCTCGTTGTGTCATGGACCTCTCGGCGAGGGTGTTCGCTGCGATAGTCCGGTCGCGCCGTGCATTGGATCGCAGCATCAATGATGCTGCACACCCGCTCGGAGAACCATGGCCTTGGCCCCGCTCACCCATGGCGCCGCCGCTGCGGCGCCGTCGACGTCGATCGGCCCTGGCCGCGCGGAACACCACGAGGCGCATCGCTGCTCGCAGGGCGGCCAGGCTGCTGGTACCGCCCACGACCGCCGCCGAAAGGGCGCCTGACCTTGACCTGGTCGGCACCGTCGCCGGCGCGCCGCCGGCCGACACAAGCGTGATCTTCGCGCCGCCGCCGCCGTCGGCGAGACCCGCCCCGACCCGCATTCCCTGATGCGTGGCCGGCTTCGCCGAGGCGTACCCCGAGGCCGATCCGCCCCTGGTGCTGACAGACGCCGGGCTCGCAGTCCTCGACGGGGTCGACCGCGGCTGTTTCGCTATGCGCGAGGCAATCGACGACACCCGTGGCAAGACCGCCTGCGCCCGAGCAGCGACAACCGATCCGCAGGCGACGCTGCTGCGCGAGAACCGTGCAGGCACGGTGGCGACCGAGTCACTCCATGTGTGATCGTCAACAGTGCCGACGACCCCAGCGAAGTCACCTACGACCGCACCGGCGACGCCTATCTCGTGGCCGTCGCCACCCAGCGCGGCAACAACATCACCGGCGACCTCGACCACAACGGCGAGGACCTCTACACCACCGCCTCGTCGCCTACATCAACGACGTCGCCACCCGCATCTGACCCGCACCACGCGCCATCCCAATACGACCGATGTTCCGATCGCGGCCACCAGATACCCACCCGATTCGCCCGGAACCGGCCCTCACGGACCGCAGGCGACAGTAGGCTGCGGGCCCTGGGAGCGAGCCTGCTTCCCAGCTCAGACCAGGGATCCCGAGACAGACTCTGGTGACCGAAACCCCTTCTGACCAGGGGTTTTTCCGTGGAGGCCCCGGGTTCAAATCCCGGCATCCCGACCACGAGGTCGCGGAATCTCAAGGGATTCCGCGACCTCTTGGTAGGTGGAACAGTGTTCGGCCCATCACATTCCGATCTGATTCGGCCCCGCGCCGGCCTGCAAGAAACGGGGTGGATCGGGTAACTCACGAGCTTCGGCCGTCGTGCTGGGACGCCTGCGCACCTCCTGCGCATGGGACATCGACAGTGCCCCCCAGTTGACGTGCCCCTCCCAGTCCGGTAGCGGGCGCGCGAGGTGCCGCTGCATTGGGCCGCTCCGACAATGACACGGTCCCGGCGCCCGCGATCAGCACGACCAGCACCGAGAGCGCGGAGGACCGCCGTCCTGGGGAGGTGTGTCCGGAGCGGACGTTCGTGGCCGTGCGCAGAATGTTGGCGACCCTGGTCGCGAGGACGCTCGCGGATGGCGCTTGCTCGCGCCGGCCCGCGACCCGTCCCGAGAGAAGCAGGACGAGATGACGGACATGGGCACGCCCGCCGCCGCGGGCGTTGCGGTCGCGGGGCGCTGGCCGCCGCGCGTGCACCGCGCCTGGCTCGTCGCCGGCGTCACGTTCCTCGTGCTTCTGGCGTCGGCGGCGTTCCGCTCGAGCCTGGGCGTGCTGCTCGTCCCGATCGAGGACGACTTGGGGTGGACGCGGACGCAGACCTCGATCGCGGTCTCGCTGAACCTGCTGGTGTATGGCCTGACCGCGCCCTTCGCGGCCGCGCTGCTCGAGCGCGTGGGCGTGCGCCGCACCGCTGTCGGTGCGCTGCTGCTCATTGCTGCCGGGTGCCTTGGGACCACGGTGATGACGGCGCCGTGGCAGCTGTCTGTGCTGTGGGGTCTGGTCATCGGCATCGCGACCGGATCGGTGGCGCTGGTGTTCGGCGCGATCGTCGCCAACCGCTGGTTCGTCGCTCGGCGCGGTCTGGTGGTCGGCATCCTCGGCGCGGCGTGGGCCACCGGGCAGCTGGTGTTCCTGCCGCTGCTGGCTGCGGTCGTCGACGCCTGGGGATGGCGTGCGGCCTCGCTGACGGTCGCGTTGACGTGCGCGCTGCTGCTGCCCCTGGTCGCCGCGGTGCTGCGCGACCGGCCCGAGGACGTCGGCCTGCTCCCGTACGGAGGCGCCGAGCAGGGGCCGACCGCCTGCCCGCGTGCCGCAGACCGCGCGGGCCGCCGTCGGGCACGCGGTCACCGTGCTGCGGCAGGCGTTGTGGACCCGGCCGTTCCTGCTGCTTGCCGGCACGTTCTTCGTCTGCGGCTGGACGACGAACGGGATCATCAGCAGCCACTTCGTGCCGGCGGCGCACGACCACGGCATGGGTGCGACGACGGCGGCCGGGCTGCTCGCCGTTGTGGGCGTCTTCGACATCGCCGGCACCATCGGCTCGGGATGGCTCACCGACCGCGTCGACCCGCGCAAGCTGCTGGCCGTCTACTACGGCCTCCGTGGCCTCGCGCTGCTCGCGGTGCCGGCGCTCCTGGGGCCGACCGTCGAGCCGCCGCTGCTGGTGGTCGTCGCGCTGTTCGGCCTGGACTGGGTCGCGACCGTCCCGCCAACCGTGGCGATCTGCCGCACCGCCTTCGGCCCGGAGCGCGGCGGCATCGTCTTCGGCTGGGTGTTCGCCGCCCACATGATCGGCGCGAGTGCCGCGGCGGCCGCCAGCGGCGCGCTGCGGGCAGCGTCGGGCACCTACACCTCCGCCTGGTTGCTGGCCGGAGCACTGGCCGTCACCGCCGCGGCCGCCAGCCTGACCCTGCCACGTGCCGGGCGGGTGGCGGCCCGCCTCGCCTGAGCCTCACGCGAACAGCAGTACCGGAGTGGTCGTCGATCCCGGTCACGACGCTGGCCTCGCTGCCGTCGGCCAAGCGCTTGCCGAACTTCACCAAGCAGTTGCGCGCTGTGCTCGCCGTCCTCGAGGCTGGGCAAGCTCGGATCCGACCGCAGGACCGACGTCCCGATCGCGGCCACCAGATACCCACCCGATTCGCCCGGAACCGGTCCTCATGGACCCGAGGCAACGTCCCGCCAGATTCGGGCGGCCCAGCGGCCTCCCAGCTGGGAACGTGTCACCCCAGCCGCTCGGCGAGCAGCGCAGAGACCTGCCGCGGGTCGGCCCGGCCCTGGGACGCCTTCATCGTCTTCCCGACGAAGAAGCCGAGCAGCGCCGTCTTGCCGCCGCGGTACTGCTCGGCCTCCTGCGGGTGCGCGGCGAGCACCTCCTCGACAAGCGCGGCCAGCGCGTCGCTGTCGCCGACGGCAGCCAGGCCGCGCACGGCGATGATCGCGTGGGGGTCGCCCCCCTCGGTTACCAGCTCGGCGAGGACCTTCTTGGCTGCGGGGCCGGTGACCTGGCCGTCGACGACAGCGGCCACCAGCACCCCCAACGCCGCACCGGTCAGCCGTGTGGCGCGCAGCTCGCGGTCACCCAGCTCGCGTGGGACCTCGTTGATCACCCATCGGGCCGCGGCCGACGCCGGCGCGCCCGCGGCCACGGCGTCCTCGAAGAGGTCGCTGGTGGCCCGCTCTCCGGTGAGCAGGTCAGCGTCCGTCTCCGGGATTCCGTGGTGAGACGGCCACCGCGCGAAACGCTCCGCCAGCACGGGGTCGCGGGCGCGAGCTTCGGCGCGGTATTCGGCGCGGCTTCGCTTCGGCGGGCGCGTCGTCGCCTTGGCCGAGGTGGGCCGCTCGGCGTCGGCCGTGGGCTGGCGTGCGGCGTCCTCGCGGCCCGCCCACGAGTCGCGCAGCGTCACGATGCGGTTGAGCACCGGGGCGCCGGGACGGGAGTCCTCGGGGTCGACCACGAAGTAGCCCAGCCGTTCCAGCTGCCAGCGGCTGCCGGGCTCCGCCGTCGCGAGGCTGGGCTCCAGCATGGCGTTGCGGATCACCTCGAGCGAGCCTGGGTTGAGCGCGACGGACAGGTCGGCTTCCTCCGGCCGCGGCAGCCTGAAGAGACGGTCGTAGAGGCGGACCTCGGCCGGGACCGCGGACGGTGCCGCAACCCAGTGCAGGACTCCCCAGACCTTGACGCGGGGCGGGGGGGCGCCGACGGACCCAGGCAGGTGGCTGACCCGTAGCTCGACGACCTCGCCGTTGCGCTCGACGACGTCCTCGCAGGTGATGCAGTACCCGTGCCGCAGCCGCACGGTGCGGCCAGGAGCGAGCCGCTGGTAGCCGGCGGGCGGGTCCAGGGCGAAGTCGTCGGCCTCGATCACTATCTGCCGCGCGAACGGTACGGTCCGCTCCCCGGCCCGACCCACGTCAGGGGGGAAGAAGGCGGCGGGAAGGTCTTCGACCGCGTCCTCCGGCCACGAGGTCACCGTCACCGGCAGTGGGCGCAGCACGCCGAGGACGCGCGGCGCCACCCGGTTGAGATCGTCGCGCACCGCGAACTCGAGCTTCCCGAGGTCGACGGTGGAGTTGACCCGCGCCACGCCGACCAGGTCGGCGAAGGCGCGGATCGCCTCGGGCCGGTAGCCCCGTCGTCGCATGCCGGCGAGCGTCGGCATCCGGGGGTCGTCCCATCCAGCGACGTGGCCGTCCTCCACAAGGCGCAGCAGCTTGCGCTTGCTCACCACGGTGTGGTCGAGGTTGAGGCGGGCGAACTCGATCTGCTGCGGACGGCTGAAGCCGTGGCGTTCGGACACCCCCGTGCGGTCGATGACCCAGTCGTAGAGCGCGCGATTGTTCTCGAACTCCAGCGTGCACAGCGAGTGGCTGATGCCCTCGATGGCGTCGGAGATCGGGTGCGCGTAGTCGTACATCGGGTACACGCACCAGGTGTCGCCGGTCCGGTGGTGGGTGGCGTGCCGGATCCGGTACAGGAGCGGGTCGCGCAGCTTCATGTTCGCGGCCGCGAGGTCGATGCGGGCCCGGAGCACGCAGGCGCCGTCGGGCAGCTCACCCGCTCGCATCTGGCGAAAGCGGTCGAGGTTCTCGTCCACGGTCCGGTCGCGGTACGGCGACGGCCGGCCTGGCTGGGCGAGGCTGCCACGGTGCGCCTTGATCTCCTCGTCGCTCAGCTCATCGACGTAGGCGTCGCCCTGGCGCACGAGGTGCTCGGCGAGCTCGTACATCTCCTCGAAGTAGTCGGAGGCGTACAGGACCCGCCCGTCCGAGGCGAAGCCCAGCCAGCGCACGTCGCGCTGGATGGCGTCGACGTACTCGACGTCCTCGGTCTCCGGGTTGGTGTCGTCGAACCGCAGGTTGCAGTGCGACCCGTGCTCCTGCGCGATCCCGAAGTTGAGGCAGATCGACTTGGCGTGCCCGATGTGCAGGTAGCCGTTGGGCTCGGGGGGGAAACGGGTGACCACGCGCCCGCCGTGCCTGCCGGTCCGGAGGTCCTCCTCGACCACCTCGCGGATGAAGTCGGAGCGCGAGCGTGCGTCGCGGTCGTCGCTTGCCACGGCAGGCGACTCTACCGACGTACTGCCGGTGGGCGACCGGGACGGCGGCCGAGTGGCCTCTCGCAGCGTGCGCCCGCTACGCCGACCTCCTCGCCGAGAACCCGTCCCTGCTGGACACAGCGCGCAGGGCACTGTCCAGGCTCGGCGAGTCGTCGAACCGCGGCGTGTGGGAGCGACTGCTCGACTTGGGTGTTCCGGTCGTCGTGGCGGTGCTCACCAGCCCGTCGCCAGAGGTTCGTGGGCTGAAGTCCGACTGCCCGTTCGCGTTCCTCCCCTTGATCGACGACGCGGAACGTAACGAGCTGCTTCGGGCCGCCCATGGATCGTGAGGCCGTGTTCCACGTCGCCCGCGCCGCAGCCCGCATCGTCGGCGTGCGCAGGGTGCTAGTGATCGGCGGCCAGGCGATCTGAGCAGCCTGGCTGCGGTGACTCTCCCAGCGGCCGCGACGCACTCGATCGAGGCCGATGTGGCCGTGATCGACTCGGTAGGAGAAGGACCGCCCGCATCGGACCTGGTCGACGGCGCGGTCGGGTTCGGGTCGCAGTTCCACCAGACCTTCGGCTGGGGTTTCCGTGCAGGGCCCGAGTTGAAACCCCGTCCGGGTCGGCACCGTCGTGGTGGGGTGGGAGAAAGAGTTGCGGCGCCGGCGCCGTGGTCGGGTCCAGCGATGCCGAGGTCGCTTGGTCGGATCCACATGTCGTTGGCCAGCCCCAGCACGCGTGGCGGGATGTCCACGACGAGGGGTCCGTCGACCTTGAGGTCGAGCATTGCGATGCCGTAGACCGTCTCGGAGTTGCCGGTGAGCAGCAGCCCGTGGAGTCCAGCCGGAACACGCCCAGCGCGTTGGCGCCGATCCCCAGGTCAAGCTCTAGCCGCGGTGGAAGCCCCACATCGCCGCCGCCATCATGTGGCGCAGGAACACCTCGCAGCCCGCTGGAAGTCCAGGTGGTCATACAGCCGCTGAAGGTCGCCTCGGTCGGGTAGCCCTTGTCGAACTCCAAGCGCCCCAGATACGTCGTGTCGAGCACGGCCGGAGGCGGCTCGGGCGCCGTGACCCTCTGCACGAACGTCGGCCCAGATGGCTCCAAGGTCATCCGTTCCCCACTCTTTCAGCGTGCTCCGCGACGTGCGACAGCGAGGAGCGAAACGCATCGTGCACGGCTACTGGTCAATCGACCTGGCGATCCTCCGCACCACTGCGAGCGACCAGGTACCGCACATCCAGATCAGCTGAGCGCTTACGGGCGCCGGACGGCCGTCATGACCAGGCTCGACTGTCCCAAGGAGTTGCTCTGCCACTCTGCATGCCGGCCGCCGCGACCCCGCGACCCCGCGACCCCGCGACCCCGCGACCCCCAGGTGAGGAGACAACAACATGCCGTTGCCCGTGTGGGAGTACCTCATCATCGGGCTGCCGCAGTTCAGGGCAGCCACCATGCAGGGGCGATCCGAATCCGTTGCCATCCTCAACCGGGAGGGCGACGACGGATGGGAAGCCGTGGGGATGACCGCCCTTGACGACGGGACCGTCGCTGTCCTCATGAAGCGGCCGGCTCGCTGATCATCGTGCGTCCCCGCTCTGAGGACGACGTGTCTGCGGCCTGCGTGGTGCTCAGGCGCTGCGGCGCATCCGACGTCGGATGAGGGCGCCCATCACCATCCCGGCCACACATCCCAGGAGCACGGAGCCGACGATGATCCACACCAGAGACACGTCGCCGGTTCCGAACACCCAGTCGACCTCCACCGTGCGCGGCGTGTTCGCCGCGACCAGGGCGACCAGCACGACCACGAGCACGGCGAGGACGATCAGCCGCAGGTAGATCCCCGCGCGGCGGCGGGAGCGGCGGCCTTGATCACGACGCTCTTCCGATGTGGTCTCGGTGTTCTGGACGTCCGTCATGTCACCCTCCGTCTGGGTCCGAGATCCGGCGCACGCCAGGTCCGGAGGGGCGACGGGGGCGTCATTCGGTCGACGCGACCGTCAGGAACCCGATCAGGTCCTCGTGTGCCATCAGGTTGTGACGCGACGTGGGGATGGGGGCCCACTCCCCGCGCCCGAGCTCGATGACGCGTTCATGCGACGTGATGGAGGCCTTGCCGACCAGCACCTGCATGGTCGCGACGCCGTTGGTCTCGTGGTCGCGCCACTCCCTGCCCGCGCAGAGCGCCAGCAATGTCTGTGTGAGCGGGGCGTGCGCCCCGGGCGTCAGACTCCTGGCCGCGCGTCCTGACGCCATGCCGTAGGCCTCCGCCAGCAGCACGCGTCCAACGGCCTCCAGGTCCGTCGGGACGTCCGGCTCAGCCGGCGGCCGGCGTGCCGCATGAGCGTCGGTCATCGCCGCCGACCAGGGCCTTCGAGCTTCACAGAACCTCCCACCGCCAGGGGTCGGGACAACCTCCGGGGTCCTGAGAGGCGACTTACGCTGCAAGCGTCGTCGACGCACCCGCCATCATAGCCACCAGCACCCCCTGCCGGCCGGCGCATCTCGTGTCCGTACGATGGCGGCCCACAGCTGCTCCCGCCGCTTCGAAGGGTCATCGACGTGCAGAGACCCGACCGACCGGCGGTCGCACGGTCAGAGCTGTGGCTGCGCCCCGATCCCCGGAGGGTGCTCGCCAGGGCCTACCTGCCCGACGAGGACCCCGCCGCCCCTGAGGGTCGGGTGGTGCGGCTCCTGCGCCAGCTGGCGGCCCTCCCGGACGGTGAGGTCGACGTGCTCCTCGCCGAGGTGCGGACCCGGTTCGCGGACCGGCACCGCGACCTCGACGGTGCCCTCGAGCGCAGCTTCGCCGAGGTACGCCCACTGCTCGACGCCCACGTCCGCCCCAGCGCCCAGCTGCGCGCGCTGATGGGCGCGTACTTCACGCACGAGTTCGCGATCGAGGGCGCCGCCTTGTTCAACCCGTCGATGGTGCCGGCCCCCGATCAGCGCGGGGTGCCGGCCGGGGCTCAGCGGTTCGTGATGAGCCTGCGGGCCGTCGGCGAGGGGCATCTGTCCTCGATCGAGTTCCGCACCGGCACCGTGACGGCCGGGGGCCAGCTCTCGCTCGATCCGTTCACGCCGTACGTCCAGACCGGTGACCGTCGCCCGCCGCTCTACGAGAGGACGCCATTCCTGGCCAAGCTCGGTGAGCTCGGCGTCGGCAACCCCGTGGCCGCGCTCGCGACCGATGCGCTGGGCGAGCACTTCACGCGCGAGGAGCTCGACGAGGGTCTGGCCCGCCTGGAGGCGAGCGGAGTGCCCGAGGCGATGCGCCGGCAGACGGCCAGCGTCGTGCGCTGGCTCGCCAGCTCGAACTACGAGGTGGCCTTCCCCCGCGGCGTGCCGCTGGCCGAGCGGGTGCTGTTCCCCGGGAGCCCCGTGGAGAGCGGCGGGATGGAGGACGCGCGCTTCGTGCGTCTGGTCGAGGACGACGGCACCGCCTCGTACCACGCGACCTACACGGCCTACGACCGCTTCAACATCCTCCCGCAGCTGATCAGCACCGCGGACTTCACGAAGTTCAGGGTCGCGACGCTCAACGGCCCAGCCGCCGCGAACAAGGGCATGGCCTTGTTCCCGCGACGCGTGAACGGCCGCTATGTCGCCCTGTCGCGGTTCGACCGCCAGAACATCGACGTGATGACGTCCGACGACCTCCACCACTGGTGGGAGCGCACGCCCCTGCGCAGCCCCCGTCACCCCTGGGAGCTGTTCCAGATGGGCAACTGCGGCTCGCCCCTGGAGACCGAGGCTGGGTGGCTGGTCCTCACCCACGGGGTGGGACCCATGCGGCAGTACAGCATCGGGGCGATGCTGCTGGACCTCGACGACCCCGCCAGGATCATCGCGGACCTGCCGTGGCCATTGCTGGAGCCCTCGGAGGCCGAGAGGGACGGCTACGTCCCCAACGTCGTGTACTCGTGCGGCGGGATGCTCCACGAGCGCACGCTCGTGCTGCCCTACGGGTGGTCCGACGCGGGTGTGGGGTTCGCCACCGTCGACCTCGACGAGCTGCTCGCCTGCCTGGCCGCGCACGCCAGCACGCTCCTGGGTGCATCGGGCGGGTAGGGTGACCCTAGTGCGCGGCTCCAGCGCACGCAGGGTTCCGGGCCGAGATCGGGATGCCTCCCCCCCAGTCTCGGAGAGAGCCTTTCATGCGTGTCTGCTTGGTTTCGACCTATCCGCCGCGGCGTTGCGGCATCGCCACCTTCGCCTACGACCTGCGCTCCGGGCTCCTTCACGGCGCGCGTCGCACGGCGGTCGACGTCGCAGCGATCGGGCCGGCGGAAGCGCCCGAGACGGCCCCGCCGGAGGTCGTGCTCGAGATCGACCGCGACGACCGCCGCGCCTACGTCGAAGCGGCCGCCGCAATCGACGCGTCGGCCTACGACGTCGTGTGCGTGCAGCACGAGTTCGGGATCTTCGGCGGCGACGACGGGGCCCACGTGGTGGCACTGCTGGAAGGCCTGGCCACGCCCTCCGTGACCGCGCTGCACACCGTGTTGGCGACGCCGACGTCCGGCCAACGCGAGACGCTCCAGGCGGTCGCCCGCGCCTCCGATGCATTGATCGTCCACAGCCGGGCGGCCCAGGGCCTGCTCGCGGCGGTGTACGGGATCGACGCGACGGACGTGCGGATCATCCCGCACGGTGTGCCCGACGTCCCGTTCGAGGCCCCCGACCGCGCCAAGGCCGCCCTCGGCTTCGGTGGGCGCAAGGTGCTCCTCACGTTCGGGTTGCTCTCCGCGAACAAGGGCATCGAGGTCGTGTTGCGGGCGCTGCCGGACGTCGTCGCCGATCACCCCGACGTGCTCTACGTCGTGCTCGGGCAGACGCACCCGGAGGTCGTGCGCCACCAGGGCGAGTCGTACCGCGCAGAGCTGATGCGCACCGTCGCCGACCTCGGCCTCGACCAGCACGTGGAGTTCCACGACCGCTTCGTGCCGCCGGACCTCCTCACCGAATACCTCGCGGCCTGCGACGTCTACCTCACCCCCTACCGATCACGCGAGCAGATCGTGAGCGGGACCTTGGCCTACGCCGTCGGCATGGGCAAGGCGGTCCTCTCGACGCCGTACCGCTACGCCGTGGAGCTCCTCGACGATGGCCGCGGGCGCCTGGTCGCCTTCGACGACGTCGGGGAGATGGCGCGCGGCATCGCGGGCTACCTCGACGACGACCTCGGTCGCGAGCGCACCCGCCGGCGCGCGTACGCCTACGGGCGCACGATGACGTGGCCGGAGGTCGGGGCGCGACACCTCGAGCTGTTCGGCGCGATCGCAGCCGACGGGGCGGCGGCGGCCACCCGCAGCGCGCACGAGCCGGAGCACCTCGAGGACATGGCCGTCGTCAACACGGCCCACCTCCTGCGGCTCGCCGACGACACCGGCGTGCTGCAGCACGCGACCTGGCAGACGCCGGCGCGCCGCCATGGCTACGCGACCGACGACGTGGCCCGGGCGCTGGTCCTGGCGGTCAGGCACCGCGCGTGGTCCGGCACGCTGGAGCTCGACGGCGTCACGCGGACGTGCATGGCCTTCATGGCCGACGCCCAGCGCGACGACGGTGGCTTCCGCAATCTCATGGGCTACGACCGGGTGTGGCGCGACGAGCTCGGCAGCGAGGACACCATCGGGCAAGCCCTGTGGGGCCTTGGCACGGCGGCCGCATCCGCGGAGGACGTCGCCGTCCGCCGCCACGCCGAGGTCATGCTGCGCCGGGCGCTCGCGCCGGCCGCCGCGCTCACGCACCCCCGGGCTGTGGCGTATGCGATCACGGGACTGTGCGTGGCGCTGGGGACCCACCGGGGCGACCCCGAGCTGCAGGCCGTGGTGACCACGCTCGCCGACCGGCTGGTCGAGGGCTTCGAAGCCGCGAGCGACGACCACTGGCGCTGGATCTCCCACGAGCTCACCTACGCCAACGCCAAGCTGCCGCACGCCCTCCTGCTGGCCGGGACCGCGACCGACACGCCGCGCTACGTCGAGGTCGGCTTCGAGGCGCTGGACTTCCTCGCGCAGGTGACCGTCACCGACGGGATGTTCGATCCGGTCGGGAACGAGGGCTGGTACCGGCGCGGCTCGCCACGCGCGCGCTTCGGCCAGCAACCCATCGAGGCGGCGTACACGATCGAGGCCGCGGTGTGCGCCGCAGCGATGTCACGGGGCGAGCGCGCCGAGCGCTACCGCGCGCTCGCGAGGTCCGCCGCCGCCTGGTTCTTCGGCCGCAACCGGCTGGGCGCGACGCTGTACGACCCGGCATCGGGTGTCTGCGCCGACGGCTTGGACGCCGGTGGCGCCAGCCGCAACTCCGGTGCCGAGTCGACGATCACGACGCTGCTGGGCCTCATCACCGCCGAGGAGGCAGGCCTCGGGCGTTCGCGCGTCCCTGTCGCCGCCGCGCAGGGCTGACGGATGCGGGTCGCCCTGCTGGCGCCGGTCGCGTGGCGGGTTCCGCCCCTGCACTACGGGCCG
Organism: Euzebyaceae bacterium; assembly: GCA_963829805.1. Classification (GTDB taxonomy): domain Bacteria; phylum Actinomycetota; class Nitriliruptoria; order Euzebyales; family Egibacteraceae; genus CAWHJR01. The sequence goes on along the minus strand of CAWHJR010000002.1, from coordinate 1,519,125 downwards.
TGGGAGCGGGTCGTGGCGCTGCTCGCGCAAGGCCTCGTGGCGGCAGGCGTGGACGTGACCGTGTTCGCCACCCAGGACTCGCGCCCGGCCGGCGTTCTCGCCGGCGTGGTGCCACGGCCCTACGAGGAAGACCGAGGAGCCGACGCGAAGGTGTGGGAGTGTCTGCACGTCGCGCACGTCTTCGAGCGGGCGGCGGAGTTCGACCTGATCCACAACCATGCCGACTTCCTCCCGTTGACCTACGCCCGGTTGGTCGAGACCCCCGTGGTCACCACGATTCACGGGTTCTCCTCACCCCGGATCCTGCCTGTCTACGAGCGCTACGACGCGGACGTGGCCTACGTCGCCATCAGCGACGCGGACCGCTCGCCCAGCCTGACGTACGCGGCCACCGTCCACCACGGCATCGACCTCTCGGAGCTCACGTACTCAGACGACGGTGGGCCTGACCTGGTGGCGCTCGGCCGCATCTCGCCCGAGAAGGGCACGGCCGTCGCGATCGAGGTGGCGCGCCGGGCCGGCCGCCGGCTGGTGATCGCGGGCATCGTGCAGGACCGGGCGTACTTCGACGCCGAGGTTCTCCCGCACGTCGACGGTGATCGCGTGCGCTACGTCGGGTCGGTCGGCCCTGCACAGCGCGACGCGCTGCTGGGCTCGTCCGCCGCGCTGCTGCACCTCGTGGACTTCGCGGAGCCCTTCGGGCTCGCGATGGTCGAGGCGCTGGCATGCGGCACCCCGGTCATCGGCTACCCGCTCGGGGCCGTGCCCGAGATCGTGCGCGACGGCGTGACGGGCTTCGTCGTCGGCGATGCCGACGCCGCGGTGGAGGCCGTCGGCCACCTCGAGGCGCTCGACCGGCAGCAGTGCCGTGCCGACGTCGAGCAGCGGTTCACGGTCGCGCGGATGACGCGCGGCTACCTCGACGTCTACGAGGAGCTGATGACCCCTTAGGCCCCGGTCCGGCGTGCCCCCGGAGTTTCAGGCTACGAAGCCGCAGCCTTGGCTGACCCGAGGAGGTCGTCTACTTCCCCGACTGCGGGAGCGAAGCCCATCGACGCGAACAGCTCGCGGGCTTCGACCAGCGGGCGCTCCGCAGTCCTCGTTGACGAGTCGGCGCCGGATTCCCTCCAGTGCCACGCGCAATCTGGTCCCGATGCGCGTGGCCTCGCCCTCGCTGACGCGCACGGTGCCGGGCGTACGGGGTGCAGGGTCGCCGCGACGGTAGGCCGGGAAACGGTTGAGCTCGGTGGTTGCCTCGTGATCGTGGCCCACACGCCGTTCAGGCACGGGGCGGCCTGTGGCCACACCGCGGTGACGCGGAAGGAGCCGCCTCACGCGTCAGAGCGGGGTGAAGCCCGCCTCGAGCAGGTCGGCCTGGCCCTCCTCGCCCAGGACCCACTCGACCCACGCGTGGGCACCCTCTGGGTTGGGCGCGTCGACGAGGGTCGCGATCGGGTAGGTCGCCGGGACGTTGTGCTCGGGCGGGATCTCCACGCCCTCCACTGTGCCGCCGGCGGCGACGATGTCGCTGACGTAGACGATGCCGGCGTCGGCCTCGCCGAGCTCCACGCGTGAGAGCACTGCGCGCACATTGACCTCCAGCGACGAGGGGGAGATGGTGACGCCCGCCATCTCGAGCGCCTGGGCCGCGTACTGCCCAGCGGGCACATCAGGCGCCGCCAGCACCACCGTCAGCTCGGGGTTGGCCAGATCCTCCAGGCCGGTGATGCCCTCGGGGTTGCCCGGCGCGACCGCGATCGCCAGCTCGTTGCCGATGAACGGCGTCGGCTCCCCCTCGACCAGCCCCGCGTCGACGACCATCGTCATCGTGCCCCCGCTGGCCGTTGCCAGCACATCCGCCGGTGCGCCCTCGATGACCTGCGTCGCCAGCTCCGAGCTGGCCGCGAAGTTGAACGTCACGGTGGCATCGGGGTTGGTCGCCATGAAGTCCTCCGCAATGGCCCCGAAGGCGTCGGTCAAGGACGACGCGCCGAACACGAAGACCTCGCCCTCGACGGCAGTGGCCACCTCGGTCGTCGGCTCTGCCTCTGTCGTCGGCCTCTGCCTCGGTCGTCGGCTCTGCCTCGGTCGTCGGGTCCGCTTCGGCGGTCAGAGTCGGCTCCTCCGCGGCCGAGGTGGCCTCCTCGGTGGCGGTCGTCCCTCCATCGGAGGCGCATGCGGCGGCAAGCACCACGAGCAGCGCCGCAAGGGCTGAGCGGATGGCAGTGCTGGGCATCACGTGTCCTCGGAGCTCAGGGCCTGGGCAGTCCCAGGACGACATTGGCGGCCTTTACGGACGAAAACGACGCGGACGCGCGGCTGCAGGCCGAGCTCGCGCACGCTCTCGGTGGTCATCAACGACACGAGCCGGAGCGGGCCGGCCTGGACCTCAACGACCGACGCGGCCGCGTCGGACACGACTTCCAAGACGACGCCTTGCATGTTGTTGCGGGCGGACGAAGCGACGATCGTCGGCTGAAGTGAACCGGGCCCGATGCGCAGCGCGTCGTCGTGCACATCCACGACAGGCGACTCTACAACCTAGGTATCGATGTCCTTGTCACTCCGGTACCTAGAGATGAGCCCTCGTGCGCCCGCCCTAGTTCTTGAAGACCTCGTGCCCCTGTCGCGGCCCCACCCGACCCCTTGTGGCCGCCGAAGGGCGGGTGGCGCCGAAGACGTTCCAGGTGTCGACCCAGGCAGTCCCGGCGCGCAGGTGTTTGGCTGCGCGCTTGGCCTTGCCGATGTCGCGCGTGAAGACGCCTTGGCCGAGACCCCTCGTTCGTGTTGTTGGCGACCTGCGGCCGGCCCACGACCTCCAGGCCGGTCTCGCGGTTGATCTCGGCCACCGTCGACGGCGGGAGCGAGGAGCCGGCGGTGAGGAGCAGCGGCCGGTCGCTGTGGGCGGCCAAGCCGGCCGCCAGCAATCAATCGACGGAGATCGCGATCTTGCCGAGCTTGCCCTGCCTGAATGCTTCGAGCGCGTCCGAGGCTTGCTCCAGCGGAAAGACCCTGTCGACCGCGACGGCAAGCGAGCCCGCCGCGACGCTGCCGGCGAGGCGCTCGAGCACCTCCGCGGCGGGGTTGCCGAAGACGGGGACCACCACGGCGGTTGCGGTGGGCACCTGGTCTGGCGACATCACCAACGTCGAGACGAACCGGCCGCCGTCGCGAACGACCTCGACGACGCTGGGGTCGCCGGCCAGGTGCACGACGGCGTCGACCCCGTCGGGTGCCAGGTCGCGGACCTGCGCCGCCACGTCGCCGCTGTAGTCGATGACCGCATCGGCGCCCAGGCGCGTCACCAGGTCGCGCTGCTGGGCGCTCTGCGCGGTCGCAAGGACCCGGGCACCGGCGGCCCCTGCGAGTTGCAGGACGAACGTGCCGACCCCGCCAGTGGCGCCCACGACCAGAACCGTCTGTCCAGCCTCCAGTTGGGCGGCCTCTACGGCCAAGTGCGCGGTGCTGCCCGCCAGTCCCAGCGCTCCACCGTCGACGAACGACACCGACTCAGGCAGCGCTGCCACACCGACTGATGTCGGGACTGTCACGTACTCGGCGAACGATCCGTCGCGGAGGAACGGCTTGGTCACGGCCCCGAAGACGCGATCACCCGGCCGCAAGCCCGTCACTCCCGGGCCTACCTCGTCCACCTCACCGGCGAAGTCCTTGCCCAGCACCAGTGGGAAGCGGTGCTCCATGTAGTCCTTGGTCATCCCGGAGGCCACGGCCAGGTCGAAGCCGTTCACCGACGCCGCGCGCACACGGACGCGGACCTCGCCGTCGCCGGGCTCGGGCAGATCCTGTTCCGAGAGCTTGGGGGCGGCATCGAAACCGGTCATCGTGATCGCGCGCACTGCGTCCTCCCGTTCCATCGTCCGAGCAATCGGAGCGGGCGCTCCGGATCCGCACCCTACCGTAGGAACTGGTGATGCCGCTCCACTTGTGGCCTAGCCTGCCGCCATGTCCGAGCTCCGCGCCGACGCGGCGCGCAACCGCCAGCGCATCGTCCAAGCCGCACGCGAGCTGTTCGCGCAACAGGGCCTGGACGCCTCGACCAACGAGGTCGCCCGCTGCGCGGGCGTGGGGATAGCCACGCTGCTGCGCCGCTTCCCCACGCGCGAGGCCTTGATCGCCGCCGCGTTTGCGGACCGCATGACGCAGTACGCAGAGGCGATCGAGACCGCGCTCGAGCACCCCGACCCTTGGGAGGGGTTCTGCAGCTACGTCCGGCGCGCGTGCGCGATGCAGATGGGCGATCGCGGCTTCAACCGCGTCTTGACCCAGTCGTTCCCGCTCGCCCCGGAGTTCGAGTCGGCGCGCGCGGACGCGTTCCGCCGAGCCACCGAGCTCATCGACCGCGCCAAGGCGGCCGGCAGCCTGCGCGCCGACTTCGTGGCCGAGGATCTGGCGATGATCCTCCTCGCCAACGCCGGCGTGGTGAGCGTCACGGTTGACGCGGCACCCGAGACCTCACCCCGCCTCGTCGAGTACCTCATCCAGGCGTTCGCCGCGTCGAACACCACACCCCTGCCAAGGCCACCCACCCCACGCCGCATGTACAGCGCGCTCGCCAGCCACGCCCGCCCCGCGCGCTGACAACGCCCCGCCAGCTCCAGGGGCCACCGCCGCCGGCGTGCGGCGCCACATCGGCGAGGCCGTGGTCGTCCAGCCGTCGCTGTGGTGGGGCGACCGCCGCAGGCGCCGGGCCCGCGCTCGAAGATCCTCGGCGACCACAACCGGTTACGTACGCGGAGGCCGTCCGCGTGTCCGCCGACCGCGTCGCACCCAAGCCCGCCACCCTGGACTGGCACGAGGCCGCCGCCCTGCCCCTCGTCGGCCTGACCGCCAACCGCGCGCTGGGCGGGCGGCGCCCGCTACGACGAGGCGGCCCGGCCGGACGGTGCCCGCGAGCTCAGCCCGACGGGCGGGGGCCTTGGGTCGACTGCTCACTCCAGGATTTCCCCGGCATGCCGAGGAAAGGCTGGAATGAAAGTGCGCGCTCGACGGTGTCTCGTGGTGATGCACCCCTGCTGGGTGACAAACGCCACGGCGTTGACCCAGCCGGAGGGGGGGTTACCGCGGAGGCTGGGGGGGCTCGGTGAGTTGATGCCAGGGGGCGATCGGGTGGTTCTGGCCACGGCCGACGAAGTAGTCGTTGAGCGCAGCGGCGAGGATGTCGTGCTCGGCGGGCGTCGCGGCTCGCTGTCCGCCGGTGATGAGCCGCACATCGCGTTGATCGAGCGCACCGCCGATGCCCGTGGCCGCGAGCCACAGCTCGTCGATCGTCCAACCGCTGAGCTGCAGGCCCGTCTGGAGGGCGCGGGTGCTGTCAGCCATCGGCAGGTCCATCGCCTTGGTCCTTGGATTGGGGCCGGCGGGTGATGGCGTTGTCGACGATCCGCTGCGCGACGTCGCGCAGCTTGAGGTTCTCGCGTTGCGATGCTTGGACGAGCAGCTCGAACGCCGCGTCTTCGTCACAGCCTTGGGCGGCCATCAGCATGCCCTTGGCCTGCTCGATCACGGCGCGGCGCTTCATCGCCTCGCCCAGCCCGCTGCTGAGCTCGTGAGCGTCCCAGTAGGCCCGGGCATTGGCGAGCACGATGGACGCTTGGGCCGCGAACTGGCTTGCGGTGTCGACGTCGGCGTCACCGAAGGCGCGTTCGCTTCGCGCGTACAGGTTCAGCGCACCGAGGGCGGTGTGGTTCACCAGCAGGGGCAGCGAAAGGGTGCTGCGGATGCCGCAGCCGGCGGCAGCGCGGCGGAACTCCATCCACGGCCCGTCTTCGAGCGTGGAGTCGATCTGCGTGATCCGCTGCTCCCGAAACGCTTCCAGACACGGCCCCTCCCCCGAGTCGTATTGGGCCTGGTCGACCTCAGGAGCGGTCTCGTCGGTGAAGATCGCCGTGCGCTGGCGGCCCTCCACGATCATGGTGATCCCCGCAAACTGGGCGGGCTCGACGGCTTCGATGGTCAGGTCGGCGACCCTGGTCAACGTCTCCTGCAGCGTGCCGTCACCGACGAAGAAACGTGAGAGCGCAGCAAGGCTGCTGGAGAGTGGTGAGTCGGCCACGACCGGTCCTTCGCCTCAGGGCGCGAGCGAGTCGAGGTCCCAAGGGATCAAGGCGTGACGGCCAACTCGGAGCAGCGGGACCCTTGATCGTACTCGGCGCTGGGCGTGCTCACCCCTCGGAACACATCCAAGGAGAACCAAGGCGCCGCAGCCGGTAAACTGCACCTGCACCGTGCGGTGCAGCCGTCACCGCTGGCCTTGAGCCGACAGGGCCGCGCTCGTCAGCAAGCTCTCGGGGGCTTGACATGCGCGAACTTCGGTCTTCGGGGCTGGGCATCTCCCGCGTTTACGGGAACGACTTGGGCTGTCCGATCCTCGTGGTGGTGGGCGAGATCGACCTGTCGAACGTGGATCAGTTCGCTGCTGCGATCTGGCAGGTACTCGACCAACACGACCGGGTCGAGGTCGATCTCCGGGAGACGACCTTCATCGACAGCACCGCGCTCGCGGTGCTGATGGCCGCCCATCACCGACTTGGCCGTAACCGGGAAGCCATCGTCCTGCGAAACCCGCGACCGATCGTCCTGCGAGCGCTCGACGTCACCGGCGTCGCACAGCTCGTCGCGGTTCGAAGCGATGGCAACGAACAGGCACAGCGGCCCTTGCTGACCGACGTCTCAGAGGGCGCTTCGCGATGACCGGCCTTGAGGGCGAGCGGGGGGAGAACGGCTCGCTGTCCCACATGCGTGCAGAAAGAACGGTCATGGCCGCCGAACCCCTTGTCCAGGTCCGCTACTGCACCGCCGCGGGTTGCACGACCCGTCTGTCGCGCTACAACCCCGACCTCGCGTGCGCCGAGCACGGCGGGTGGTCGGACGCCACGCTGCGCAAGCCGGGCCGCCATGGCTTCGCAACCGCGCCGCCCCGGCCCATCAAGGCGATGGTCGCTCACGTGCTGATCACCGACAAGGAGGGAAACCCGTGCTGCGCTGAGGCGCTGGCCGAGGCCGCCCGGACCGCCAAGGTCCAAGCAATCATCGACGCGGATCGGGGACACGCGGTGCTGAAGGGCCCGCTCCCCGCCCTCCTGGCCGCGATCGAGAACGCCCACCACTTGGCAGTCACCACCGGGCAAGGCGCCATCACCGACGTGCAGTTCATCCACGGCACCGACAGGCTCGAGCCGAGGTAGTGCCGCCGGCACAATCACCCGCAGTTCGCGCTGGAGAACGTGCCGCAGGGGGAAGTGGCTCGCGCGAAGCATGCTACATTGATCTCTGTCGATGAATGCTCCGCACGGGACCGCGACCCTGCCGCTCGTGGAGGCGTGCTGTACGCCCGTGCTGGCCGAGGAGCTGTCGCTCCCGGACGCCGAGGATCTCGCGCGCGTGTTCGCAGCGTTGGCCGATCCTGTGCGGTTGCGTTGCTTCAACCTGATCGCCACGGCGGGTGAGTGCTGCTCGTGCGATCTGGAGGGGCCGCTGGAGCGGTCGCAACCGACGGTGAGCCACCACACGACGGCGCTGGCCGAGGCGGGCCTGATCGCCGGCGAGAAGCGGGGGCGCTGGACCTACTGGCGCGTCGTGCCGGAGCGGATCGCTGCGGTGCGGGCGGCGCTCGCGGCACCGGCGTAGGCCCCCACGCGCGTTGGCGGCGCGAGGCGTGACCGGCTACGACGCACGCCCCCACTTCGAGCGCCCCCGCGATCCGCATACGTCGACGCAAGCTGCCTAGCGCATTGACGGTTGTCAATGCATATGCGATCATATCGATAACAGTCGATCACGAAAGGACTTGACACGTGGAGAGGAGGGCGGCGAGCCACGGGCTGGTCGACGAGGTGCGCGCGCGGTATGCGGCCGCCGCGGCCGCGGTGCAGGCGACCGGCCAGCCGGCGCGCGACTGCGGCTGCGGCGCAGGGGACTGCGGCTGTGCCACCAGCTGCTGCGGCGACACAGCCACCGCCGGCGACGGGTTCGGCGCGCAGCTGTACTCGCTGCAGGAGCGCGCCGACCTGCCCGACGCGGCCGTGCTGGCCAGCCTCGGGTGCGGCAACCCGCTCACGGTGGCCGAGCTGCGCGAGGGCGAGGTCGTCCTCGACCTGGGCTCGGGCGGCGGCATCGACGTGCTGCTGTCCGCCAAGCGGGTCGGACCGACCGGCAAGGCCTACGGGCTGGACATGACCGACGAGATGCTCGACCTCGCCCGGCGCAACGCCCGCGACGCCGGTGTCACCAACGTCGAGTTCCTGCGCGGCCGCATCGAGGACATTCCCGCTACCCCGAGAGTCCGTCGATGTGGTGATCTCCAACTGCGTGGTGAACCTGTCGACGGACAAGCCGGCTGTCCTGAGCGAGATCGGGCGGGTGTTGCGTCCTGGCGGCCGCATCGGCATCAGCGACGTCGTCGCCGACGACCACCTCACCCCCGCCGACCGCGCCGCCCGCGGCAGCTACGTCGGCTGCATCGCCGGAGCCCTGTCGTTTCGCGAGTACCGCGACGGCCTCGCCGCGGCCGGTCTCACCGACATCACCGTCACCGCGACGCACGAGGTCGCCGACGGCATGCACAGCGCGGCCATCCGCGCCACCAAGCCCGCACCAGATGGGTGCTGCTAACGACAAACATTGACTCCAGACGACAACGTCATACGTGATCGCCGCGCCGCTTCGGCGACCTCCTGACCGCGGAGTCCTACGTCGCCACGGTCATCTCGGTCTGGCGCTGACCTGCCAGGCCGGGATGCCGTCCGTGGTGAACGTGACGGCCAAGGTCGTGCGCTCAAGGACGTCGACCTGCCAGCCGGCGAACGTCGCACGCAACTCCTCCTCGGTGAAACGGTGAGGGCCCCAGTCGCCCGCCACGAGGTCGCTGAAGCAGAGCACGTGCAGAGCGCCGCCGTGTGCGAGAAGTGCCGCGACCTGCTCGAGGTAGCGGGCGCGCCCCTCGCTGGACAAGACGTGCAGCAGGCCGCAGTCGAGGACGGTGTCGAAACTCTCGTCGAGGGTCGCGAGCTCGAGGGCGTCCCACACGAGGAACCGGGCCTGCAGGCCGCGCTCCTGCGCCTTCTGCTCAGCGAGCGCGATCGCGGTGGGGGCCGCGTCGATGCCGGTGGCGTCTAGTCCCAGGGCCGCCGCGAGCAGCGCGTGCTCGCCGGTGCCGCAGCCCGCGTCGAGGACGCGGCCGCGCACGACGCCGGCCTCTGCGAGCGCGGTGAAGGCGGACTGCGGCCTGCCGATGTCCCAAGGCGGCGTGGCGCGGTACAGGGCGTCGAACTCCAAGCCACCGCCCTGCATCCCGTGCCCGGTCCGCCCGGGAAGGGACTCGCCATCACCAGCATCCACGTCGTCGCAAGGCTAGACCGTAGCGTCGCCGCTACCCGGCGCTGAACGCCTGGAGCCACCGGTCCAGGAGCCCGGGGTCGCCCTCGATGCGCAGCCTGCCGGCGCGCCGCGCCGCACGCGGCGGAAGGCCGCTGTAGGCCAGCTTCTCGAGGGTCCCCGGGTCGTGTGGATCTGATGTCGGGACTGGAGGCGACCGCCTCGGGCGAGAGCGATGGTCCCGTCTTCGATCGCGAGCCGCGGCAGCACAGCGTGGTGCCGGTGAGCGTCGTACACGTTCGCCGAGGCGGGAAGGGGGCAGCGCCGACGGCGCACGATCCCCCCTCCCGCAGGCTGCCGAGCTCCTGAGATCTCTCGGGCGCGGTCCGCCATCTCCCGATGGATCCAGTCGCCGGTCGCGCCATGCGCGCTGCGCCCGACAGGATCGGTGTCGAAGAGCGGCTTCAGGCGGCGAAGTTGGGCACCGCTGGCGGTGGCAGGCGGTACTCCATGACCGGCGTCCCCATCGCGTCGTCCCGCTTCCCGGGATCAGGCGGCCTGACCGCGCAGCAGGCCGATCTGGAACGGGCGCAGCTCGCCTTCCGCGTAGCCCGCCCGGGTGACGGGGTCCTGCGACACGAGCTCCCGCGCCGCCTGCTCGTCCAGCGCCTCGAAGATCGCGATGCCGGTGTTCTGGGGGCCGCCACTGGCCCCGACCACGACAATGACGCGCTCGGCGAAAAGCCCATCGAGCCACTGGAAGTGCTGCCCCCACAAGGCACCCTCGGCGTCGGTCATGGTGGCCGCGAAGTTCTCCCGCGGAGGATGGAGGAAGTACACCCACTCCGGCATCGTTGACCTCCTAAGGTCTCGATCGGTTAGTATTCGCTAACCGTACGTCGCAGACAACCGTTAGTCAAGGCGCACCGTTAGTGGAGACGCACGAACTTGTACTCGACGCGCTCGGCGATCCCACGCGGCGCGCGATCCTGGAGCAGCTGCGATCGGGCCCCAAGCCCGTCGTCGAGATCGCGCGCGCTCTGCCGGTCGGGCGCCCCGCCGTGTCGCAGCATCTCAAGGTGCTCAAGGGAGCAGGACTGGTCTCCGACGAGCCGGTGGGCACCCGTCGCGTCTACCGGATCGACCCGACTGGGCTCGAGGCCGCGCGCCACTACCTGGGCTCGTTCTGGTCCGACGCGATGGCCCGGTTCAAGCGCATCGCCGACGAGAGCGCCCGGACGGCCCGAAGCGCCGGCCCGTGAGCGCGGACCCGGCGCTTGCGCCGCTGCGGCTCTCGGTCAACGTCGCATGCTCCGCCGAGGAGGCCTTCGAGCTCTTCACGAGCCGTATGGCCGAGTGGTGGCCCCTCGACGTCGCGTCCTACGGCGGCGGCCGAGCGAAGGAGATCTTCCTCGAGCCCTACGTGGGCGGGCGCTTCTTCGAGCGCTTCGTGGATGGCGACGAGCTCCAGGTCGGCCGCGTCATCGACTGCAGACCTCCCGAACGCATCGTCTTCACGTGGTCGACAGCCGACTGGCAGGGCGAGACCGAGGTCGATGTCACGTTCCGCGCGTTGGCTGACATGGCCACACAGGTGGACCTCGAGCACCGTGGCTTCGAGCGCATAGGCCCGTTGGCCCCCGACGTCGCTGCGAAGTTCCGCGGCGGCTGGCCCACGGTTCTGGACCGGTTCGCGCGGGAGGGACCCGCGGGCCGGCCGACCGCCTAGGTTGCGGCGCTTTGCGGATGCGGCCAGGCCGCCCGCATCGCCGCGTTCCTCGGAGCAGCGCGTAGGGTCGAGGGTGTGCTGCTCGCCCTGTTCGTCGGGATCGACGTCAGCAACCAGATCGGCTTCGGCGGCGGCCCACCCGGCGCGTAGCCCTGTGGATCTCGCGGACTTCCAGGCCCAGATGCGGGCGCTCTACGGAGCGCGCGACCGCGAGCGCGGGCTGGCACGGACGTTCGCCTGGTTCGTCGAGGAGTGCGGTGAGCTGTCGCGCGCCCTCTTCCGTGGCGACGCCGAGCAGCAGCGCCACGAGTTCGCCGACGTCCTGGCCTGGCTGGCGTCGCTGGCCGACCAGGCCGGCGTCGACCTCGCGGAGGCGGCCGAGCGCTACGCAAGTGGCTGCCCCCGCTGCGGCGCCACCCCCTGCGTGTGTCCCTGAGCCCGCCTCAGTGCGCGGCTTCGGAGGCCGGCCTCGGCGGGACGGTTGGATCACGCGAGCGGCGTCTGCAGCACGATCGGACCCTGCGCCGGACCCTCGACGGGGCCGGGCTCGAACGTGATCGCCAGCGCGTCGGCCCCGGCGACATCGCCCTCCAGCACCGCCGCGGGGCGCGCGTCGCCGTCGGCGAACGTCGCCGCCAGGCGGGCCTCTTCGCCATGCAGCAGCCAGACGGCATAGACGTCGTCGTCTGTGGCCGCCTGGAGGTCGTCGACGAAGAGAACGGCCGAGTCCTGGGCCTCTGACCACACGACGTGCCCCGCCGCGTCGCCCTCCAGCACGGCCACCTGCGCGTCCGGGGCGCTGACCAGGGCGAGCGTCGAATCCAGCCGGTCGGCGCGCGACTCGGTCAGGAAGAGGGCCGTGGCCAGCCCGATGACGGCGAGGGCGAGCGCGGCGGCGACCGCCGGCAGCCAGCGCGGCGCGGCGCGCGTGCGCGCCGGAGCCACCTCGACCTGCCGGGTGGCGCGGGCGCCTTCCAGGACCCGGTCGCGCAGGCCCGCGGGCGGCGTCTCGGCCGCGGCTGCCCCCAAGCGGGCCGCGGTCGCCTGGAGCTCTTCGACCTCGGCCCGGCAGGCGTCGCACTCGTCGAGATGGCCCTCGAAGAGCGCGCGCTCCTCGGCCTCCATCGCGTCCAGTGCGTACGCTCCGGCCAACGCGTGGACGTCGGAGGTCGGTCGGGGTGGGTAGCTCATCCGAGGCTGGGCGCTTTTCCAGTTCCGGTCGCTGCCGCGCGGACTGAATGCGGCGCAGACCCGGTCGCAGGGCCCACACCGAAGATGTTCGTCACCGACGAGGCGACAGACTGCCCCCAAAGGTAGACGGATGGTAGCCGGACGGCGTCAGGCGCGGCCGCGCCGCACGAGCTCCTCGGCGATCTGCACGGCGTTGAGCGCCGCACCCTTGAGCAGGTTGTCCCCGACCACCCAGAGGTTGAGCGTCCGCGGGTCGAAGAGGTCGGCGCGGACACGGCCGACGGCGACCTCGTCGCGGCCGGCGAACTCCAGCGGCGTGGGGAGGTCGGTCACGACCAGGCCGGGGAAGCCGTCGAGGGCCTGCAGCCCGGTCTCGCGCGTCACCTCGCTGGCGAACGTGGCGCGGACCTGGACGCTGTGGCCGACGACGACCGGGACGCGGACGCAGGTCGGGGTGACCTCGAGGTCCGGGATCGACAGGATCTTGCGCGACTCGTTGACGAGCTTGAGCTCCTCGTCGGTGTAGCCATCCGCGTCGGGCGTCCCCAGCAGCGGGACGACGTTGAAGGCAAGGGTCGCGTGGTGGATGGCGTGGTCGACGCGCTTCGCGGCGGCGGCGCCGTCGTGGCGGAGCAGATCCCAATCCTCGTTCAGCGGCGCGACCTGGGCGGCCAGCTCGTCGATGCCCTTCTGCCCGGCGCCGCCCGCGGCCTGGTAGCTGGTCGCGACCATGCGCAGCAGGCCGAAGGCGTCGTGCAGCGCCTTGAGCGGCAGCATGATCGCCATCGTCGTGCAGTTGGGGTTGGCGATGATGCCCTTGCCGAGGTGGTCCAGCGCGTCGGCGTTGACCTCGGTCACGACGAGCGGGACGTCGGGGTCCATCCGCCAGGCGCTGGAGTTGTCGACCACGACCGCGCCCGCCGCGACCGCGCGGGGCGCGTGCTGCTTGGACGTCTGACCGCCCGCGCTGAACAGCGCGAGGTCGACGCCGTCGAAGACGTCGTCGTCGGTGAGCGCCTTGACCGTGATGTCGCGGCCGCGGAACGGCAGCGTCATGCCGGCCGACCGCTCCGAGGCCGCGAACACCACGCCGTCGCACGGGAAGTCGCGGCGCTCCAGCTGGCGGCGGAGCTCCTCGCCCACCGCGCCGGTCGCACCGACGACCGCGACTCGCCTGCCCATGATCCCTATGCCCCTTCCACGGCGGCGACGCGGTCGCCGCCCAGTCCGAACTCGTCGTGGATCGCGCGCACCGCGAGGTCCACGTCGGCATCCCGCACGATCGACCGAGATGCGGATCGTCGAGGTCGAGATCATCTCGATGTTGACGCCTGCCTCGGACAGCGCGGTGAACATCCTGGCGGCGACGCCGGGGTGCGTCTTCATGCCGGCACCGATGAGGCTGACCTTGCCGATGTCGCTCGTCGAGATCGATCTCCGGCGGCACCGACCTCGTTGGCAGCAGCGACTGCAGGCGCAGTGTTGCGCGGGGCGCGTCCGCCAGCGGGATCGTGCAGGAGATGTCAGTCGTGCCGTCCTCGGAGACGTTCTGCACGATCATGTCGATGTTGACGGCCTCGTCGGCGAGCGCGGTGAAGATCCGCGCCGCGATGCCGGGTTTGTCGGGGACTCGCTTGACGACCAGCTTGCCCTCGCCGCGGTCGTGGGCGACGCCCGAGATGATCACGTCCTCCACGGACTCCTCCTTCGCGCGGACCCACGTGCCCTCGCGGTAGCTGAACGAGGACCGCACATGGATCGCGACCCCGTGGTTGCGGGCGAACTCGACGGAGCGGACCTGCAGCACGCCTCGCGCCGCAAGCGGCCATCTCGAGCATCTCCTCGTGCGAGACGTTCGTGCAGCCGCCGGGCGTGCGGGACGATGCGCGGGTCGGCGGTGTAGACGCCGTCGACGTCGGTGTAGATCTCGCAGACCGGGGCCTTCAGCGCGGCGGCGAGCGCCACCGCGGTGGTGTCGCTGCCCGCCGCGGCCCAGCGTGGTGATGTCCTTGGACTCGCGGCTGACGCCCTGGAAGCCGGCCACGATGACGACGTGGCCGTCGGCCAGAGCCTCCAGCACGCGGCCCGGCGTGATGTCGATGATGCGGGCGCTTGCCGTGCGCGGCGTCGGTGATGATCCCGGCCTGGCTGCCGGTGAAGCTGCGGGCTTCCATGCCCTGCTCGTGCATCGCCATCGCCAGCAGGGCCATGGAGATGCGCTCGCCCGCCGTGAGCAGCATGTCGAGCTCACGCCCGGGTGGGTACGGCGAGATCTCCTCGGCCTGGCGGATGAGCTCGTCGGTGCTGTTGCCCATGGCGGAGACGACCACGACGACGTCGTGGCCGTCGCGACGGGTGGCGGCGACGCGCTCCGCGACCCGCTTGATGCGTTCGGTGTCGGCGACCGACGTGCCGCCGTACTTCTGCACGACGATCACGCGATTGATGGTAGATGCTCGCGCGCAGTGGCCGAGCGGTCGGACTCCGAGCTGCTGGCGCAGTTCCTGCGCGGCGACGAGGACGCGTTCGCGGTTCTGGTCGAGCGCCACCAGGGGCGCGTCTACGCGGTGTGCATGCGCTACTTCGGCAACCACGCCGACGCGCAGGACGCCACGCAGGAGGCGTTCCTGGTGGTCTACCGGCGCGCGGAGACGTTCGAGGGCAGCGCGCAGTTCTCGACCTGGCTGTACCGCGTTGCGGTCAACGTCTGCAATGACCTGGCGCGCCGGCGGGCGCGGCGCCCGCAGACGGAGGGCAGTGATCTCCTCGCGCTCGCGGGCAGCGGCCACGACCAGATCGGCCAGCTCGAGCTCGGCCTGCTGCTGCGCGAGGCCCTGGCGGGGTTGAGCCCCGAGTACCGCGAGGCGGTCGTCCTGCACAGCGTGTACGGCGTGCCCTACGCCGACATCGCGCGGCGCGCAGGGGTGGCGGTCGGCACGGCCAAGTCGCGCGTGCACCGCGGGCACGCGCTGCTGGCCGCAGCCCTGACGCGCATGGAACGCGAGGAACCTTCGCGCCGCGCGCCGACTCCTAGTGGCGAACCAATGACCTCCGAATGATCCCCCTCGACCCCTCCGACGAGCTGCTCGCCGCCTGGCTGGCCGGCGACCTCGCCGACCCCGAAGACGCGGCGGTGACCGCCGCCGTGGCCGGCGATCCGGCTGTCGCGGCCCGCGCCGACGGCCTGGCCGACCTCCTGACCGCCCTGGCCGTCGCCGGAACGCCACCACCCCCCGCGTCCCTCGCCGATCATCTCGACCCCGCCGTCCTCGCCGGCCTCGCGGCGACGCGGGAGACGGCCGCCGCGACCGCGCCCCTCATACCCGCCGCCACCGTGCACCTGGCCGCGAACGACCTGGCGATCGGCGCGGGGATCGCAGCAGCGGCGGCGGCGGGGCGTGGGCCGCGAGCGGGGCGGCCGCCGGCCGGGCCTGGGGCTGTGGGCGGGCCCGCAGGCACCGGGGGCAGGCGGCAGCGCCGGATGCAGCAGTGGTTGTCGGGGTTGGCGGCGGTGGCGCTGCTCGCGGGCACGGCGGCGGTGGTCGTGCGGACCCGTGGGGAGGGGTTCGGCACTGACGGGGTGGCGACCGAGGTTGCGGAGGCCGACGCGACGGAGGCGGGCACAAGCGGGGACGTGCGGGCGCCGTCCGAGACCTTGGAGGCCGTGACCGGAGAGGACACCGGGTCGCCTTCCCCGAGACCGTCGCCGAGCGTGCTCGCCGTGCCCACGCCCTCCGTCTCGCCCACGCCGCCGGCGGCGCCGCCGTCCGCGCTGCCCGCGCCTACCGCACCCGCGCCTCCTGCTCCCGCACCCGCGCTACCGCCCCCAGCTCCTGCGCCACCACCGGCCCCTGCGCCGGCTCCCCCGCCCCCTCCTCCGGCACCTGCGACGCCCTCCCCCACACCGGCCGGTGGCACCGACAGCGACGAGGAAGGCCAGCCCCAACCCGGGGAGCCGGGCACGCAGACCTTCGGCCCCACGCCCAGCCCCCAGCCGCAGCCCTCTGGGGAGCCCAGCCCGTCGGAGGGGCCCGCGGGCGAGGAACCCGTGGACTCCGGTTCCACGCCCGACCCCGCCGAGGGGTCAGGCGGCCCTCAGGCGCCGGGCGGGGCGCCGCAGACCGCCCCCACGATCCGAGACGCGATGGCCGACCTCCCCGACAGCGTCGCGGTGCGCTCCTACTTCGGCGGCCGGCCCGGGGCCGAGCAGCTGCTGGGCTTGCAGGAGGAGGAGGCCGAGGAGCGCGCCGACCAGCACGCCGCGAGCGTCCGCGGCGCGCCGGACTTCGCATCGGGGACGGCGCCCGCGGCGTGCCTCGACGCGGCGCTGGCAGGCCAGCCGACCGCGGTCATCGCTGCCGTGGAGTCGGTGGTCTACGACGGCGTCGAGGGCATCGGCTACCTCGTCGTGCGCGGCGCGCCGCAGCTGTCCGCAATCGACGTGACGGTCTTCGACCTCGCCTGCGCACCGCTCGCCCGCGAGCAGCTCTGACCTACGCGCGGGGGCGCGCGTCCGTAGCAGGGGTGGCTCGCAGCAGTTGGCTCAGAGCGGGACTGGTGCGACGCACCTCGCACAGCGCGGCGGAGGTGGCTCGCAGCAGTTGGCCCACAGGGGGACTGGTGCGACGCACCCCCTTCGAGAGGTGTCGGACCGGCGTGCAACGATGGCCGTGGTGTATCGGGAGCGCCCTTCACGGATCCCCGGCGCGGTCGTGTGGACGGCGACGGCCCACGCCGATCCGCTGGTGCTGCCGGACGGGTGCATGGACGTCATCTGGATGGGCGACGCGCTCGTCGTGGCGGGACCCGACACCATGGCGCACCGTGCCCCGACGCGGCCGGGCGCCGTGCTCACCGGTGTGCGGTTCGCGCCGGGAACCGCGCCCTCGTACTTGGGCGTCGCAGCGGACGCGGTGCGCGACCAGCGGGTGCCGCTCGCGGAGCTCTGGGGTGGTACGGAGGAGCTGGCGGACCGGATCGCTGGCGGGGCGGCGGCCGGACTGGCGCTGGAGCGGGCCGTCCTCGCGCGGCGGCCGGCGGCACTCGCGGGCGTCATCCCGTGGCTGGTCGCGCGCCTGCGCGCCGGCGACCAGGTTGCGGTCGTGGCCGACGCCGCCGGGCTCAGCCCGCGCCAGCTCCTGCGGCTCAGCAACGCCGCGTTCGGCTACGGCCCCAAGACGCTGGCACGGGTGCTGCGCGTGACGCAGGCGCTGGAGCTCGCGCGGGCGGGACGGCGCTTCGCCGATGTGGCGGCGACCACGGGGTTCGCCGACCAGGCCCACCTCGCACGGGAGGTCAAGGCCATGACCGGTCTGACGCTGCGCGGACTCGTCGGTCCGGCTCAGAGCGGCGCGAAGAGGTCCACGCCGTTGCCGTCGGGGTCGCGCAAGGTCGCGTAGCGCTGGCCCCAGAACGCGTCGAAGGGCGCGAGGTGGCCCTCGTGGCCGGCGGCGGTGAGCTCGGCGAAGCAGCGGTCGACGTCCGCCGGGTCATCGCAGAGGAACGCCAGCGCGGTTGCGGGTCCGCCAGTCGGGGCGGTCCAGCCGGGGTCGAAGGACCGCAGGGTCTCCGCCGTGTCCCAGGCCAGGCGCAGCCCGCCGGGCAGCGTCACCTCGACGTGGGGCTCGGTGTCGGCCTCGGCAGGGACGTCCAGTCCGAGGAGGCGGTAGAACGAGAGGCTGGCGGCCATGTCGGCGACCACCAGGCCGATCACATCGATTCGGGGTGCCATGCCGTGCACCGTAGGCGGGCCGCCGCGGCACGTCTTGGACGATTCGGACATGCGCGCCGGATCCGGGTACCGTGACAGTCCCATGCGCCACCGATGACTGCCACCGGGTTCTGACGCACGGCGCCTCGCGCGCCGGGCCGTTGCGTGGGCGGCGCTCGCCGACGCGATCCCCCTCTACCCGCTCTACGCGCTGCTGTTCGTCGACGCGGGGCTGTCAGAGGCCCAGGTCTCGGGGTTGTTCGCTGTGTGGTCGGGCGTCGCGGTGCTCACCGAGGTGCCGAGCGGAGCGCTGGCTGACCGCTGGTCGCGGCGCGGGGCGCTGGTCGCGGCGGGCGTGCTGCAGGCGCTGGGCTACGTGCTCTGGCTGGCGGCGCCGGGATTCGCCGGGTTCGCGGTCGGGTTCGCGCTCTGGGGGTTTGGCGGATCGCTGAGCTCCGGCGCGTTCGAGGCGCTGCTCTACGACGGCCTGCGCGCCACGGGCGCCGAGGACCACTACGCGCGGGTGAAGGGACGGGCCGGCGCCGCGTCGTTCCTCGTGCAGCTGCCGGTGTCGGTGACGGCGACGATCCTCTTCGTCCGGGGCGGGTACCCGCTCGTCGGCTGGGTCAGCGTCGGGCTGTGCCTGCTGGGCTCGGCGGTGGCCCTGTTGCTGACGGACGTGCGCGTGAACGACGGTGACGACGAGGACGAACCCGGCTACCTCGCGACGCTGCACGCCGGCCTCCGCGAGGTCGCGAGAGCCCCCGCGGTGAGGCTGGCCGTGATCGCCTCGGCCGTCACGTTCGGGCTGGACGCGTTCGAGGAGTACGTCCCGCTGCTCGCCGCCGACTGGGGCGTGGGGCGCGCTGCGGTGCCGCTGGCGCTGGTGGCGATGTCGTTGGTCGGCGCCGCCGGGTCCGCGCTCGGCGGCCGCTGGGCCGGTGCGCCGGGGGGAGTCCTCGGCCTCGCGTTCGGGCTGGGCGCGGCGCTGCTCGTCGCCGCGGCAGCCTGGGGCCACGCGCTGGGCCTGATCGCGGTGACGCTCTTCTACGGCCTTCAGCAGCTGCTCATCGTCGTCACCGACACGCGGCTGCAGGACCGCATCAGCGGGCCGGCGCGGGCGACGGTCACCTCCGTTGCAACGCTCGGGGGTGAGCTCACGGCGATCGCGGTGCTCGGCGTCTGGGCGGCCGGGCGCCTGCCGGGCTTCGCGGCGCTGGCGGTGGGCGTCGCCCTCCTGCTGCCGCGCTGGCTGCGGGTCAGGCGGCCCTCAGCGTGAGGACCGTCTCGATGCGGGCGAGCAGCTCCTCGAGCGACTCGTCTGCCTCTCGAGGCGGCGCCACCCTCAGCGGCTGGGCCGCGAGATCATCGCGCCGGGTGGCGCGACGCTGGGCCAGGCGGATGACCTGCTCCTGCTTCATCGCTGCCTCCTGTCGAGGTGCTCCTCTCGATAGGAAGCGTTTCGGCCGCTACGGGATTCCGGTCGACGTCGTTTCGACCTCATCCGTAGTGGTCACGTCATGACTGGCCGGGATAGTCGAAGGGGCGGAAGTCCGGCGGCCGCTTCTCGAGGTGGGAGGCCAGGCCCTCGCGGATCTCGGGGCCTCCGAACCCGTAGAACTCCAGGGCCAGCGAGGCGTCGAAGATCGCCCCCGCGACCTGGCGGTACCAGGCGTTGAGCGACTGCTTGGTCCAGGCGATCGCCGTCGGGGCGGCGTTGGCGAGCTCGACAGCGATCGTCAAGGCCTCGTCCAGCACGGCATCGTCGTCGACGGCCAGCGAGACCAAGCCGATGCGCTCGGCCTCCTCGCCCGACAGGGGCCGGTTGGTCAGCAAGTGGTACTTCGCCTTCGCCATCCCGCAAAGGAGCGGCCAGCAGATCGCCGCGTGGTCGCCGGCCGCCACGCCCAACCGCGTGTGGCCGTCGAGGATCCGCGCGCTGCGGCCGGCCACCGAGACGTCCGACAGCGCGGCGACCACCAGCCCCGCACCGACGGCCGGGCCGCGGATCGCGGTCACCACCGGCTTGGAGCAGTCGATGAGGTTGTAGACGAGATCCCGCGCCTCACGCATCACGCGCGTGCGCGTCGCGTGGTCGTCGATCATCGACTGGATCAGCGCGAAGCTGCCGCCCGCCGAGAACGCCTTGCCCGCGCCCTGCACCACGACCGCGCGCGTGTCAGGGTCGCGGTCGACGGTGTTCCAGACCTCTGCGAGATCGCGGTGCATGCGGTCGCCGACCGCGTTGAGCCCGCTGCCCTCCAGGATGATCCGCAGGACGCCGTCCGCGGGGCGCTCGAAGGTCAGGCTGGGGAAGTCGTCGTAGCGGCCGGCCATCGTGGTCAGACCGCCAAGCGGCCGTTGAGGGCGCGGCCGAGGGTGACCTCGTCGGCGTAGTCGAGGTCGCCGCCGACCGGCAGGCCCGAGGCCAGCCGGGTGACGCGCACGCCCAGCGGCTTGAGCTCCCGCGCGACGTAGTCGGCGGTGGCGTCGCCCGAGTGGTTCGGGCTGGTCGCGAGCACCACCTCGGTCACCGTGCCGTCGCCGAGGCGCGCCTTGAGCTCGGCGACGTGCAGGTGCTCTGGGTAGACGCCGTCGATCGGCGAGAGCGGGCCGCCGACGACGTGGTAGCGGCCGCGGAACTCGCCCGTGCGCTCCAGCGCGACGATGTCGCGCGACTCGCACACCACGCAGAGCAGCGCGTCGTCGCGCCGCGGGTCGCGGCAGATGCGGCAGCGCTCCTCCTCGGCGATGTTGAAGCAGACGGCGCAGGCGCGGACCTTGTCCTTGACCGACAGGATCGCCTGGGCGAGGCGCTGTGCCTCGGCGGCGTCGACCGTCAGGAGGTGGAAGGCCAGGCGCTGAGCGCTCTTGGGTCCGATGCCGGGCAGCCTTCCCAGCTCCTCGACGAGGTCGCCGACCGCGCCGTCGAAGATCGCCACCGGCTACACGATCCCGGGAGGCAGCCCGAGCCCTGTCGACACGTCGCCCATGAGGTCGGCCTCCAGCGCACGGGCGGCGCGCAGGGCTTCGTTCACCGCGGCCACGAAGAGGTCCCCGAGGAGGTCCACGTCGGCCGGGTCGACCACCTCCGGCGAGATCGTGACGGTCTTCATCTCGCCGTTGCCGTTGGCCACCACCACGACCGCTCCGCCGCCCGCGGAACCCTTCACCTCGCGTGTCGCCAGCTCCTCCTGCGCCTTGGCCATCTTGCGCTGGAGCGCCTGGGCCTGGCGCACCATCTGGTTGAAGTTCGACACCGCGGAGGAGCCTAGTCGTCGTCGACCAGCACCGCGCCGAGGCCGAGCTGCAGGGTCTGCACCGCCAGTCGGTGTGCCTCGTCGGCGTCGGGCACAGCCCCGCCGGCTTCCGCGGCTTCGGCGTCCATCACGTCCTGGTCCTCCGTGCTGGCAGGCGCCCCGGCGGCGGGCACGGCCCCGCCGACGACGCACCGCACCGTCGTCGCGACTCCCAGCGCCTGCGTGAGCACCTCCTCGATCAGGACCCGGTTGTCGGGGGCGTCGCACTGGTCGGCATGGAACTGGAAAGGGAACGCGAGCGTCACGACGCCCGCCCCGGCCGCGGACGGGCTCCCCGCCCCGACCAGCGAGCTCAGCCGCATGCTGTGCCTCTTCACCGTCTCGACCACGGCCTCCCACACACGCTGCACCGCGGCGAGGTCGACCGCGTCACCGCTGTCCGGCATCGCGATCGGCGCGGCCGCCGGAGCGGCGGGCGCAGCGACCTCCACTGGCGACGGATCGATCTCTCGCCGGAGCCTCCGAAACGTCGCTGACCTGCGGTTCCGCCGGGGCGGAGGCAACGGCGGCCGGAGTTGCCGGGGCGGGCGCAGCGGCGGCCGGAGCCCCCGGGGCGGAGGCAGCGGGGGCAGCGGGGCTCGGGCCGCGGGGGTGGCGGGCGCCCCGGGGGTGGCGGCCGCGCGGAGGCGGGAGGCGCGGGGGAGGCGGTCGCGCGGCGCTCCAGGCGGTCGAGGCGGGCTGCCAGCGCGGCTGCGTCGCCGCCGGACTCGGGGAGGGCGGCCTTGGCGAGGGCGATCTCGAGGGGGAGGCGGATGTTGCCGCGGCGCATCTGCGTCTGGCAGTCGCCCAGGAGCTCGACGGCGCGGAGGAGCTCGACGCGGCCCATGCGGGCGGCTTGGGCGGTGAGAGCCGCGAGGCGCTCGGGGGTGGCTTCGACCAGCTGGGCGTCGGGGGCGACCTGCAGGAGGAACAGGGAGCGCAGGTGCTCGACGGCTTCCTGGGCGAACTGGCGCAGGTCGAGGCCGGCGTCCGCCACGCGGCCGACGAGGCGCAGCACCGCAGCCACGTCCCCGTCCGCCAGCCCGGACACGAGGTCGTCCAGCAGCTCCGCGGGCACCGCGCCGAGCACATCCGCGACGGCCTCCGCGGTGACGTCGTTGCCCGTGTAGGAGATGACCTGGTCGAGCACGGAGAGGGTGTCGCGCACGCTGCCGTCGCCGGCGCGCACGATCAGGTCCAACGCGCCAGGCCCGAACGTGACGCCCTCGCGCGTGCCGATGTCACGGCAGTGGGCGGCCAGCACCTTCGCGGGCACGCGACTTGAAGTCGAAGCGCTGCGTGCGCGACAGGATCGTCTCGGGGACCTTGTGCGGCTCCGTGGTCGCGAAGACGAAGATGCACGTGGCCGGGCGGCTCCTCGACCGTCTTGAGGAAGGCGTTCCAGGCCTGCGGCGACAGCATGTGGCACTCGTCGACGATGTAGACCTTGGTCCTGGCGCTGCGCGGGGGCGAACGTCACCCGGTCCCGCAGCTCGCGCACGTCGTCGACGCCGTTGTGGCTGGCGGCGTCGATCTCCAGGACGTCGATGCGAGCGGCCCTCGGTGATCGAGCGGCACTGCGGGTCACCGGCCGCACGGGCGTGGACGTCGGGCCCTTCGTGGCAGTTGACGGCCTTGGCCAGGATCCGCGCCGTGGAGGTCTTGCCGGTGCCGCGCGGCCCGGTGAAGAGGTAGGCGTGGTGGTGGCGCCCCTCGTCGACCGCAGTGCACAGCGTGGTCGTGACGTGGTCCTGGCCGATGACCTCGGCGAAGGTCTCGGCCGGTACTTGCGGTAGAGGGAGACGTAGGCCACGGCAGGTTCCGAGTGCAACGGGGGCCGGCAATCGTCGTGCGCACCACCGGACGGGCGATCGCGCGGCGGAACCGTGGCACCCGCCGCAGACCGCTTATGGCTGCTGCCTTCCGGCCCTGACCAGGTTCACGGTGCGGCGTCGCACGGGACCTCGCGACCAACCCGCCCGGTGCTGCGCACGGCGGGTCAGCCCACCATAGCACCGGCCCCCGACACCCCTTCCCGGCGATCCACAGCCGTCGGGCGTCAGGTGCCGCGCAGCGCCGCGATCGCGTCCGCGAACGTCTCGACACCGATCACGGCGATGGGGGCGGAGGGGTCCACCGCGGCTCTGGCCGCGTCCACCTGCGACGCCGGGACGAGGAAGAGCGTTGCGCCCGCGCGCTGCGCGGCGACGATCTTCGCAGCGGTGCTGCCGATGCGGCCGACCGCGCCGTCGGGTGCGATCGTGCCGGTGCCGGCGATCCGCCGGCCGCCCGCGAGGTCCTCCGCGGCCGCGTGGTCGTAGAACGCCAGCGCCATGAGCAGGCCTGCGGACGGCCCGCCGACGGCCCCGTGCTCGACCGCGACGTCGTAGGGCAGGTCCTCGCCCGCGGCCACCGCGGTCGGGTCGATCGGCTCGCCGGCGGCGTGCAGACCGACCGCGGCGGCGATGTCGACCGTCGACCCGAAGACTGTGCGCTGTCTCCGGAAGTACGCGCCGGTCCGCTCCCCCGGGCTCACGAAGGCCTCCGTGCGCAGCACGCGAGCGTGCGGCTGCGTCGCAGCGAAGCCCAGCTGCGCGAGCGTCGCCGGCGCGAGATGCGCCGTGAGGAACAGGTACTCGCCGGTGAGGTCCGCCGGCCGCCCCCGCACCGTCAGCCCGTCTGCCAGGGCCCATGCCTCCCCGGGTGTCTCCACGACGCGCGGGAACGGCACCCCCGCCGCGGCGCCCAACACCGTGAGCGCGACCGCGACCCGCGCCACGCGGAGCCGCGCCCGGGTCGGCGGTGGCCGTGGCACCGTCACGTCCCGCGCACCGGGAAGCCCGCCACCCTCAGACGGTGTCGCCGGCCGGCGCCCCCCGGCGCGCCGCGCGCGGCCGTCCACCAGCGCGGCGACGGGCGCGACGACCAGGAGGACCGCCGCCAGGCCGAGGTGCCCCCAGCCGAGCAGGCCGGTGAGCAGCGGGACCACCTCCAGCGGACCGCCGGCGATGAGCTCCCCGCTGCCGGAAGCGACCAACCCCCACCCGCAGGCCAGCAGCAGCGCCGCGCCAGGCGCGGTGAGCCGCAGTCGCACCCGGTGCCTCATGCGGCGCCAGCGTGGCCGGCTCCGCGGATCGCCCGTCGGAGCCGGTCGGTCGAC
The DNA here is from genome assembly GCA_963829805.1 of Euzebyaceae bacterium. Taxonomy (GTDB): domain Bacteria; phylum Actinomycetota; class Nitriliruptoria; order Euzebyales; family Egibacteraceae; genus CAWHJR01. The sequence continues at coordinate 1,494,703 of CAWHJR010000002.1, read as the reverse complement.
GCGCGCTCCCAACAACCAGACGCGCACAGGGCCGCGGCTGCCCGCCGCGCGGGCCTCGGCCACGCCGGCGAGCACGGCACCGGCCAGCACCACCAGCGCACAGACGCCGGCGACCAGCCAGCGCAGAGCGGGCTGCGCGGCCCAGACCGCAGACTGGGTCGCCGCAGCCTCCGACAGCACGCGCGCGAACAGCCACACCAACCCGCCCCAGGCCAGCGCAGCCGACCAACCCACGCGTACCCGCACCGCCCGCACCACCACGCAGCCGCACCCACCAATCGCTCCGCCCGGAGCCCGCCCGAGCCTCGCTGCCTATACTGCCCGCTCGCACCCGCAGGCGGAAGCCCCTCCGTCGGGGAGCACCCGGAGTCGTCGCCTAGTTCGGCCTATGGCGCGGTCTTGGAGTGGCCGTGGGGTCTTTGACCCTCGTGGGTTCGAATCCCACCGACTCCGCTGTCACATCGCCCCACCGCCCATCCGTCGGTGCCGGGCCACAGGGGCTGCTCGCGTGCGAGAGTGCGGGGATGGGTGCGCGCCGCTGGGGAGCGCCGGTCGTCGGGCTGCTCGTGCTGGTGGCCTGCAGCCAGCCGCAGGCGGAGGCGCCGGAGAGCAGCCAGCAGGCGAGCCCGACGATCTCCGCGGGCCCCACCGCGACCGCCGAGCAGGCGCCGGCCACGACGGTCGCACCCGCCACCGCGACGCCAGGGTCCACGGCAGCCCCTGTGCGACAGCCCACGGCGACGGCGGCCGCGCTGCCGGAGCCAACGGAGACGGCCGCGCCCGTGCTGGAGGAGCTCCCGGTCGCCGCCGGCGATCACCCGCACGACGTCGCGGTCGCGCCGGACGGGCGGGTCTGGTACACGGCCCAGAACGCGGAGGCCCTCGGGCTCCTCGACCCTCGCAGCGGCGAGGTGCAGCGCGTGGCGCTCGGGTCCGGGTCCGCGCCGCACGGGGTGATCGTCGGACCAGACGGCGCCGCCTGGGTCACGGACGGCGGGCTCAACGCGATCGTGCGCGTCGACGGCGCCACGCACGACGTCGCGGCCTTCCCCGTGCCGTGGCCGGATGCCAACCTCAACACGGCGGCCTTCGACCCCTCCGGCACCCTGTGGTTCACCGGGCAGGCGGGGATGTACGGGCGGCTCGATCCGGCGACCGGAGTGGTCGACGCGTTCGACGCCCCACGCGGCCGCGGCCCCTACGGCATCGCCGCCACCCCGTCAGGCGAGGTGTGGCTCTCGTCGCTGGCCGGCAGCTACCTGGCGCGCATCGACAGCGCGACGGCGGAGCTCGAGGTCGTCGACACGCCGACCGCCGGCGGCGGTGGCCGCCGGGTGTGGAGCGACTCATTGGGCCGGCTGTGGGTCACCGAGTGGTTCGCCGGCAACCTCGCCCGCTACGACCCGGCTGCCGCGGCGTGGACGGAGTGGCGCCTCCCCGGTCCCCAGCCGATGCCGTACGCCGTCTACGTCGACGAGCGCGACGTGGTCTGGGTGACCGACTTCGGCGGCGACGCCCTCCAGCGCTTCGACCCCACGACCGAGAACTTCGTCACGCTGCCGTTTCCGACACCCGGCGCGGAGGTGCGCCAGCTCCTGGGCGTCCCCGGCGAGGTCTGGGGCGCTGCCTCGGCCCTCGACATGCTCGTCGTCGCCCGAACGCCACGTTCATGATGACGCCATGACGCGGATGGAGCACCGCATCTGGATGGATCGGGCCCTGGAGCTGGCCCGTGAGGCGGGGGCGGCCGGCGAGGTGCCGGTCGGGGCCGTCGTCGTCGACGAGGGCCGCGTGATCGGCGAGGCCGCGAACCGTCGCGAACGCGACCAGGACCCCACCGCGCACGCCGAGGTCGTCGCGCTGCGCGCGGCCGCGGCGGTGCGCAAGAGCTGGCGGCTGGACGGGGCCACGCTCTACGTGACGCTGGAGCCGTGCGCGATGTGCGCGGGCGCGCTGGTCCTCGCCCGGATCAGGGAGCTGGTCTACGGTGCGACGGATCCAAAGGCGGGTGCCGCCGGCTCGCTCTACGACGTCCCGCGCGACCCGCGGCTCAACCACCGGCTCGAGGTCGTCACCGGCGTCGCCGCCGACGAGGCGGGCGCGCTGCTCAAGCGCTTCTTCGACGCCAGGCGAGCGCGGGCCCGCCACGCCGCGGTGCCGCTACCTGAGAGCTGATCGCTCCGCGTCCGCGACGGGCCCCGCGACGAGGCGCCCTGCGAGCCGTACGCTCACGGCGGTGCAAGTAGCGCTGCTCGGACCGCTCGAGGTCTGGCGCGGGGGCACGCTGTTGCAGGTGCCGGGTGGGAGGACCTCGGAGCTGTTGGCGCGTCTGGCGGTCGACGCGGGCCGGGTCGTGCGGGTGGACCGGTTGCTCGAGGATCTCTGGGCGCCGGATGCGGTCGCCACGCGCCGCAACACCCTGCAGGCGAAGGTCACCAAGCTCCGGCGGGCGCTCGAAGACCCGCAGCTGATCGTGACGACCGAGGACGGCTACCGCCTGGACATCGACCCCGGAGACGTCGACGCGCTGGTGGTCCTGGAGGAGGCGGCGACCGCGTCGCGACTGCGTGCCGAGGGTGACGCCGAGGGGGCACTCGCAGCGAGCACCACCGCGTTGGGGCGCTTCCGCGGGGACGTGCTCCAGGCGGCCGCCGGCGAGTGGGCGGACGTGCACAAGACACGCCTCGACGCGACGCGGAGCGCGCTGCTCGAGACCCAGCTGGCCGCGCGGCTCGAGCTGGGTGGGTCGGGCGACCTCATCGGCGAGCTGGAGGTCGCCGTCGCGGAGTCCCCGTATCGGGAGGCCCTGTGGGAGCTGCTCATCACGGCGCTGTACCGCTCCGGGCGCCAGGTCGATGCGCTCGCGGCGTACCAACGAGTGCGCGAGCTGCTCGACGAAGAGCTGGGGCTGCAACCCGGTCCGCGGCTTCAGGCGCTCGAGCACGGGGTGCTGCGACACGATTCGGCGCTCGGCGCGCAACCGGTCGCCGGCCAGCACGCGACCGCGCCGTCCGGCGGCAACCTTCCATCGCTGACGGTCGAGCTCATCGGGCGGGAGGCCGACGTCCAGGTGGTGGCCGAACGCCTGGCCAGGAAGCGGCTGGTCGAGGTCGTCGGACCCGGAGGTGTAGGAAAGACGGCTCTCGCGCTCGCGGTCGGCCGGAGCTTCAGGTCAGCTGGCGCCGTCGTGTGGCTCGCCAGGCTGGAGACTGCCGTGACCGCCCACGACGTCATCGACGTGCTGGTCGCCGCCGTGAGCAGCCCCGGGGAGGCAGCGCTGTTCGAGCGGCTCAAGGGCAGCGACGCGCTGGTGATCCTCGACAACTGCGAGCACGTGCTCGATGCGGCAGCCACGCTGGCCGTCCGCCTCCTTGACACCGGGGAGGGCGTCAGGGTCCTGTGCACCAGTCAGGTCCCCCTCGACGTCGACGGGGAGGCTGTCCTCGAGCTCGCCCCGCTCGCCCTGGCGGACGCCGTGCTGCTGTTCGCCCGCCGCGCCAACGCGCAGCGTCGGAGCCAGTCTGTGAGCGCGGCCGCCGACGAAGTCGAGGCCCTGTGCCTTGCACTGGACGGGCTTCCGCTCGCGATCGAGCTTGCCGCGGCGCGCACGCGGACGTTGTCGATCCGCGACATCACCCGCCGCCTCGGCGAGCGGCTCGACTTCCTGCATGACCCCGCGAGTCGCAGACCCGAGCGCCGCCGCTCGCTGAAGTCCACGATCGGGTGGAGCTACGACCTGCTGTTCCCCGACGACCAGCGCGGGCTCTGGGCGCTCGCGACGTTCGTCGGGGGCGCGTCCTTGCCAGCCGTGGAGGCGGTCCTCGACGCGCTCGAGGTGCCCGCGGCCGCCGCGATCGATGTGGTCGGCAGGCTCGCGGGCAGGTCGCTCGTCATCGTGGATGACGAGGGGGCCGCAGGGCCGGTGCGCTACCGGCTGCTGGACAGCATCCGTCAGTTCTCGCTCGAGGCCATGCGCGAGGCGGGGATGTCGGAGCGCGCACGCGCCGCACATGCGGCCTGGTATGCCAAGGCAGCGGCGACATCGACCGCAGGCGTGCGCAGCAGCCACCAGGCCGCCTATCTCGCGTTCGCCCGCACCGAGCGCGCCAACATCGACGCCGCTCTGATGTGGAGCGTCGAGCATGACCCGCCGCTGGCCCTGGCCACCGCCACCGGCTTCGGATGGGCGTGGGTTGTCCTCGGCGACAGCAAGGGCGCGTCTCGGCTCGAGACGGCGCTCGATGCGGCCACCGACCAACACCCCGGCGACCGGGCCGGGGCTTTGCTCTTGGCCGCGTGGATCGAGGCGTCGAGCGACAACGTCGCCAAAGCCCTCGGCCACGTGAAGGAGGCCACCGAGCTGGCCATGGCGATGGGGGACGTCGACCTGCAGGCGCGCTGCCTCTGCTACCTCGCGTACGTGGTCTCGCACGGCGGGGACTTCCAGCGGGCATTGGAGCTCACGGCGCGCAGCCGGACGCTCTACGACGGCCTGGACCGGCCGTGGGACCAGGCGGCGAACGCCCTGTTCGAGGCGCGGGCTGCGGTCTCCGCGGGCGATGTGGCGCGCAGCCTCGATGCCCGCGACCACGTCGCGCACTGGCTGAGCGTGGTGGACGACCCGTGGCTGCATGTGCGGGGCGAGGCAGCCTTGGGCGAGCTCGCCCGGCTGCAGCACCGCTTCGACGAGGCCGTCGCCCATCTGGCTCATGCCGCCGAGTCATCGCGACGCCTCGGGTTCCAGCAGACCGAGGCCTACCAGGTCTCCAGCCTGGGCCGCGCGCAGTGCCAGGCGGGGGACTACGCCAGCGGTGCCGCCACGCTGGTACTGGCCATCGAGAAGGCCGAAGCCGTCGGCGACGTCCGGCTGGCGGCTCTCGTGCGGGTCCACCTCGGGCGGATCCTGCGCGCGCTGGGGGACACGGCCGGCGCGCGGATGGCCCTCGAGGCGGCGTCGGCTTGGCACCGCGCCGCCGGCGGCGGGGAGCAGGCGGCCCTCGGGGAGTGCCTGCTCGCCGCCCTCGACGCCACGGAGGGCGCAGTCGATGCCGAAGCACGACTCACGGCGATCCTCGAGGACGCTCGCAGCGTCGGCGCGGCGCACGTCGAGGTGTTCGCGCTGGACGCGCTCGCCCGTCTCGCTGCCGAAGCCGGCCACCTCGCCGAGGCGGCGTCGCTGTGCGAGCAGGCGGACGGTCGCATGGACGAGGCCTCGCACTTCATCACCGAGCTCGACCGCTGCGATGCGCACGCGGTGCGTCAGCTCGCCTGAGCCACACTGACCCTCCGCTCTGCGCGCTCGTTGAGGACGAGGAACGCCAGCAGCCCGCCCATCACCACCGCGATGCCGACGAGCTGCCATCCCCCTACCCGCTCCCCCAGGAGCAGGAACGACCACACCACCGCGAGCGCCGGCTGTGCCACCTGGCTGATCCCGATCGTGCCGATGGGGATCGTCCGCTGCGCGAACACCATCAGACCGTGCGCGGCGACGCCGCTGAGGAACGTGAGGATGAGCATGAAGGTCCATCCGGTACCGCTCATGCCGAACACGTCCCCGTTGGCGAGCGCCAGCGGCAGCACGGCGACCGCCGCGATCGGGCTGACCGTCGCCATGAAGGTCGCGACGTCCATCTGGCGGCGGAAGTGCCGCGTCGTGACCACGTAGGCGGTCCACAGCAGCATCGCGACGAAGCCGAACACGTTGCCTCGCGCCGACGCGTCGCCGTTGGCCGGCGCGCTGAACAGCACGAGCACCACGCCACCGAACGCGACGAGGGCGAAGGCCAAGGCGCGCAGATGGATGCGCTCGTGGAACAGCTTCGCGCCGATCGGCACGATGAAGAAGGGCGCCAGCGAGCCGATCAGCGCCGCATTGGCGACGCTGTTGTTCGTCGCCCCGGCGAAGAACGTCGCGAGGTTCAGGCCGAAGAACACGCCTGGGACGAGCGCCTGGCGGACGTCGCGCAGGCTGATCCGCCGGCCGGTGCTGCGCAGGTACAGATTCCAGACGACCGAGACCGTGGCCATCCTCCAGAACGCCACGAGCACACCCGGCGAGTTCGCGCGCTTCACCAGCGTCGAGCTGAGGGAGAACGCGATCACGACCCCGACGACGGCCAGCGCCCCCAGCGCCCTGGCACTGAAGACCCGCGCGGGCACCGAAGGCATGGCATCGACCCTCTGGGCCATGGCCCGTACCTCCCCGCGGAGGCGCGATCGCCCGAGGCCTCCGGTGTGCACGGTAGCGGATGGGCTCAGGGAGAGGGCGGTGCTCGCGTCACCCTTCGGGCTCCTTCTCCGACTCGACCTTGGGCTCACCACGTCGCGGCAATGGCGCCGAAACCGCCCAGCGGGGAAGGCCCGACTCGCCCCAGCCGAAGAGCTCGGGGACCACGGCGGCCGCGCGCCGGAAACGGCGGATCTGGTGTGCGAGGAAGAACGCGGTCAGCCCGCCGGCCACGGCGACCCCGGTGACGACAGCCACCGGGATCGAAGCCGAGGCCAACACCCGCACAGTCACCCCGACCGTCACGCCACCGACGATCGCGTTGATCATCGCGACCATCGCCGCGTTGGTCAGCAGGGTCTGGCCGCGGCTGGTGGGCAGCACGCCCATGCGCTCGAGCTTGCTGATGCCCTCGGCGTCGGTCTGCGGGAAGTAGGGCGCGGCGCTGGGGTGCAGCTGCACGAGGTACTCGCGGATGCGCAGCTGGCCCAGCGTCGCGACGACGTCCTGCAGGGACGTCTGCACCAGCCGCATGTACGTGAAGATGCCGAGCAGGAAGACGCATGGGAGCAGCGTCAGCACGAACACGTAGAACGCGGTGCCGACGTCGCCCGCGCTGCCCATGAACGCGATGGCGATCACGGCGCTCGACAGCGTGCCCAGGTAGAGCGAGGAGCGGCCGTTGGCCTCGCCGATGGTCCCGGCGCGCTCGCTCTGCAGGTTGAAGTGCTCGGTGGTCAGCGCCGACACGGCGAGCTGACGGTCACCCGAGATCGCGGGATCATCCATGGCGCACACTCACAGCCTCCGCCGGGCGCAGCGCGGCGCCGGCCTGGTGTTGCTCGCGGAACAGGTCGGGTCCCAGGGCGGACCGAACCGCAGCGGTGGTGGCCTCGATGATCGGCCGCAGTGCCGGCCAAGCGCTGATACCCAGCACGTCACGCAGCCGCGCGGCCGCCCCGAGCAGGCGCGCCGCCGCACGCATGTGACCGTCCGCCAACGCGACGGCGGCGAAGCCGTCGAGGCAGTAGGCCAGCCCCTCCTGATCGGTGAGGTTCTCGTTGGCGGCGACGCTCGCGTCGAAGTGCGTGCCGGCCGCCGTAGGTTCGCCCCGGAGCAGCGTCGCGAACCCCAGTAGGTGGAGGGTGACGACCTCGAGGTGGTTGTTGTCCATGCCGCGAGCGAGGGCCAGGCAGTCCGCGCAGGCGGACGCGGCGGCGCCCGCGTCGTCGGAGCGCAGGAACGCCTGGGCCAGAGCAATGAGGGCGTAGGCGGTGTTGAGGCCGTCCCTGCCGCGGCGCAGGTGCTCGACGCCGGCGGCGAGGGCGGCGCGCACGGCCTCGAGGTCCTCGTCCCCGGCCGCGTAGCTCAACGCCGTGAGCGCACGCACCTGCAGGTCGACGTCGCCGAGGTCCTCGCCGACGCGGACCGCCCGCTCCAGCAGCTCGCCGACCCCGTCGAGCTGGCCGACCTCGATCCTGGTGATGGCCCGGCCCCAGAGCAGCCGGCCGCGCGCCGCGTCGTCGAGCCGTGCGGAGGACGGCAGCGCGACGAGCTGGTCGAGCACGACGAGCAGCTCGGGCAGCAGGCTGCGCGACCACAGGTAGTACGCGAGGTTGATCGCGATCGTGTACGCGGGCAGGGCCTGGTCGCCGGCCAGCGCGTGCCTCCACGCCGCGCGGACGTTCTCGAGCTCGTCGTCCAGGCGCCGCGCCCAGGAGCGGTAGGACGTGCCGAGCCCCGCCGCAGCCGCGTGCGACAGCGCCACGACCGAGCCGAGCAGCACGTCGGCGGCGGGACCACGCTCGCCGCGCTCGTCCAGCTTCTCGGCGGCGTACTCCGCGACCACGCCCAGGAACCGGAAGCGCGGTCCCGAGCCGCTGGCCACGTCGACCGTCACGAGGCTCTTGTCGACGAGGGACGACAGGGTCGTCAGGGCGTCGCTCGTCAGCGGGGTCGCGCTCGCGGCGGCCACGGCCTCGGCCGCCGCGATCGTCCAGCCCCCGGCGAACACCGACAGCCACGCCAGCAGCGCGCGCTCCTCGTCGCCGAGCAGCTCATGGCTCCAGTCCAGCGTCGAGCGCAGCGTGCGCTGGCGCTCCGGCACGTCGCTGAGGCGCCCGCCCAGGTCCAGCCGTCCTGTCAGCCGCTCCAGCAGGGCGGACAGCCCGAGCACCCGCACCCAGCCCGCCGCGAACTCGATGGCCAGCGGGATGCCGTCCAGCCTCCGGCAGATCTCCGCGATCCTGGCGGCGTTGTCGCTGGTGAGGTCGACCTCCGGGGCACGCGCGAGGAAGAGCTGCGCGGCCGAGTCCGCGCCGAGGGCTCCCAGGGGCCACTCCACCTCTCCACGGACCCGCAGCGCGGTCCTGCTCGTCGCCAGGACGGCGAGGTCGGCCGACGCGGACAGCAACGCGGCGAGGTCACCCGCGACCCCCAGGACGTGCTCGAGGTTGTCCAGCAGCAGCAGCACGCGGATGCCCTTCAGCCGCTCCGCGAGCAGGTCGAACGCGGGCCGCGCCCCGCCGGCCTCGATACCGACCGCCGCAGCGATCTGCTCGGGGACCTGCTCGGGCGCGGTGGCCGCGGAGAGGTCCACGAACCACGTCGCGTCGAAGGTGCCGGCGGCGAGTACGCCCGCCGCCGCGTCCAGCGCGAGCCGGGTCTTGCCGATGCCGCCCGGCCCGGTGACGGTGAGAAGGCGGGTGCCGCCCTGGAGCTGCACGACCAGGGCTGCGCGCTCGGTGTCGCGACCGACGAGCGGGGTCAGCGGGACCGGGAGCGCGGCGGGTCGCAGTCCCGGCGCCTCGGCCACCCGCGTGATGAAGCGCTCGCTGAGCACGATCGCGAGGTCGCTGGCCAGCAGCTCGCGGAGCTCGTCCGCATCGGCGAACCGCTTGTAGGACGCGCGGTCGTCGGCCTGTACGCGCAGCAGCAGCTCCTTGAGTCGCTCCTCGCGCTCAGCCGCGGGGGCCTTGACGTAGATCAGCTTCGGCCGTGATCCCGACAGCAGGTACTCGTCCTCCAGCCCCGAGACCTCCTCGCCCGGAGCCACCCAGCCGTAGCGCTGCCAGTACAGGCCCACGAAGACGTCGCTCTGGGCGAGGTAGGAGCGGTAGAGCTCGCGCGGCGGGTGCGGGCGTGCCCCGAGCTCGAACATCACCGGTGTGAGCCGCAGGTCCGTGATCGCGGCCTGGGCCGCCTTCCGCTCTGGCGCGAGCTCCTCCAGGGTGGACGAGACGAACACGCGCACCCGTCGGTCGGGTGTCGCGATCCCGCCGGCGTCCCGCTCGTGCACGAGCCCCTCCCCCACACCACTCCGGAGCACAGGCCGGGTCAGGGCGCGCTGTTGCGGGTGCGGTTGAGGGCGACGGGCAGCACGGCAGTCAGCGCGGTCACGACCAGGGCGCCGCTGGCGCCGAAGACGATGAACTGCTCCTCGACCCGGATGCCGATGGACGTGCTGACCAACCATCCGAGTGCCCAGATCGCCGCGAGTGCCGGTGGCCAAGCCAACGCGAGGCGTCCGAGGGGCCTGCGCAGGATCACGGCTTGGGCAGCGCCGACGCCCAGCCCCGAGATGGCGCCCTGGAGGAGGAGCGAGGAAAGGTCGGTCGCGAAGCTCACGACGCTCGCTCCGACGCCGAGACCCACCGCCAGCCCGAACGCGGTGGCCGCGATCCAGCGCACGGGCGACGGACCGGCAGGGCGCAGGGCCCAGGCCTGGACGGCGCCGATCACCGCGCCCGTGATGAGGCCGCCGAGGACGGCGGCCGTGAGGGTGTCGACGCGACCGAGGAGCAGCGTGGCGGCATAGCCGCCGATCGGGAAGCCGAGGAAGGTCAGCATCCACCGGGCGGTGATGCGCTTCCAAGGCGTGCCGGTCGCGGTCGAGGTCGGGCGGGTCTGCAGGTCTTGCATGGCTACTCCTAGCGATCGACGGTGGGAACTGGGGTCGTGTGATGCGCGGCGATCCAGGCCGCGAGGAGGTTGTCGGGGTAGTCGGCCAGGTGGTCTCGGACGAGGGCGTCGAGAAGGTCGACGTCATCGGCCAGGTGGGCCGCGGCGAGCGCGACGAGCTGGCGCTCTCGGGTCGTCGCGGCGTGCTCACCCGCGCGGGCCATGAGAGGTGCAGGGGCGTCCGAGAGGAGCGCGGCGGCCACGAGCAACGAGGCGATGCGGCTGGTCGTCGCACGCACGCCGACCTCGTCCGCGGCGGCGGCGTCGCCGCCGATCATGCGTCGGATCAAGCTCTCGGTGTCATCGGGCATGACCGCACTCTGGAGGTGAGCGCTGACGCCGCGCTGACACCTGGTGTCAGCCCCGCGCCAGCCCTCCGGCGGCGATCAGCAGGCCGATGCCGACGGCGAACAGCCAGATCGACCAGCCGAGATAGGCGATCGGGACCAAGGCGCCGCTGACCTTCCAGCCGTCGGGTTCGAAAGGGCCTACGAACTCGGCAGCGCCGATCACGAAGAGCGGCGCCAGCGCGAGCCCGACGACGCCGAACGCGGGGTGGAGGAGATCGGACTGGATCATCGCGACGCTGCTGAGGCCGGTCCACAGACCGGTGAACAGGTAGCCGAGGTGCTCGCCCACGGCGACGCCCAGGTAGCGGTTCATCGTCTGGAACGTGACTTCGACGGCGGCGTCGGTGGCTGGGCTGGCCGAGGGATCGGTCGCGGCCCGAGCGAGGTACGGCACCGCGAGGGGCCAGCGGATCAGGCCGAGGAACTGGACGGCGGCGGCGAGCACGCCGAGGGTCGTGGCGAGCGCCACGACGGTCGGGTTGGCGTCGGCGAGGGCGTGCGAGAGCAGTACCACGGCGGGGGCGAGGAGCACCGCGCTCATGGCGAAGGCCCACCAGGTCAGGACGAGCCTGCTGCCGCCGTCGGCGAACCGGCTGAGGACCTCTTTGGTCGGTCGCCGCAGGATGTCGGGATAGTCGAAAGTCCGGGCGAGGACGGTGAAGGGCACGTTGTACGCCGCCGGCAGCACGAGAAGCACGATGCCGGCCGCGACCAGCGTGGTCACAGCCACCCGGCCGTCGCGAGGCGCAGGAGGGTCTGGGGAATGGGGCCAGTCGGTGTCATGCAGGCCACGTTGCGCCCAGTGGCTGACACTGCGCTGACGGTGGTACGAGGACCCCGAGCGTGCCGAGTACGGTTGACGCGTGGATGCCGACCCGGCTCGAGCGGGCCGGCACGATCAGAGGCGTGCTGACTCCATGATCCGTGCGGTCGGCGCCGTTGCCGCGCTCACGCTCGTGACCGTGACGGTCTCCGAGTCGATCTTCTGGGCGCAGCCGGAACAGGCGTATGGCGACCCGCTCGGACTGCTCCCGACGTTTGTTGCGTACGCGGTCGTCGTGGTTGCGGTCCTCGGCTTGCTCGAACGGGTGGCGCCGTCCACCTGGCTCGGCGTGTTCCTCGGCGGCGCCGTGCTGGGCTGGGTGGTCGAGGGCATCGTGGTGACCACGACATACGAGGCGCTCCCGTTGTCGATCTCATTCACCGGCCTGGCCTGGCACGCCTTGATCAGCGTGGCATGGGCGTGGGTTCTGCTGCCACGCTGGCTGACCTGGGGGCGCCGCGGTCTTCTCCGCATGGTCGTGATCGGAGCGCTCTGGGGCGGTTGGGGAGCCTGGCAGGGTCGGGACTCTGGCGAGCAGGCCTCGGTCACCGCTTTCGCCGGCTATGCCACCGTCGCCGGACTCGCGCTTGCCATCGGCCTCATCGGATGGCTGCGCTGGCGGTCGCCACGGATGGTCGCCGGTCCCGTGCTGGCGATCGCGCTGGCACTGATCGGCGTGCTCGCGGGAATCCGTGTCGTGCAGCTGCCGTGGACGGCGCTCGTGCTGGGCCCGCTCCTCGTCGGTGCGGTCTGGGCAATGCGTCGGCTCCCGCGAGGCGAGTCGCTCGTGATCACCGATCCGGCACCTCCGGCCAGGGCGGTCCTGAGCGGCACCGCGCTCATGATCGCTGCCGCGATCGGCGCGTACGCGCTCACTCGGACCACGACGATCCCCGACGCGTACGGGCCGGCGGCCTACGTCGTGACGACGACAACCGGTTTCGTGCTGTACGCACGGGGGCTCGGGCTGGCTGCGCGACGACGTGTCGAGACCGCGCCGGTCGGCTGAGGACCAGGTGCCGGACGGGCTTGTCGGTGCTGACGGGATCATGACGAGTCCGTGACATCCGGGGCGGCCGGAGCGCGCGCGGACTCCCGCGCACCGTCGAAGAATGCGTCCCGAACCACATCGACGGCTGGATGTGAGATGCGATCTCTCCCGGCGACCCGCCTCGTCACCGTCACCGCGCTGCTGACCGCGCTCCTGCTCGTGCCGCACGCCGCTCCCGCCTACGTGGCGCAGGACGGCGCGTTCCTCGAGCACTACGGCGGCTCGGGCGGCCGCTACGCCACCACCGGCATCCATGCCGGCGGCGACCGCGAGCTCTGGTCGGCGACCGGCCCGGGCGGCCTCCCCCTCCGCGGCCCGGTGCAGCGCGATCGGGATGGGCACGTCCTGGCGTTCCAGGACACGGGGTCCGGCCTGTGGCGCGTCGTCGCGTTCGCAGAGGCCACCGGCGCCGTGGCCTGGACGAGCGCCGGACGGGCCGCCGAGGTCGACCGGGACTGCGTGGCCACCGCGCCGGACGGCAGGATCTGGGCCCAGACGGCGGACGGCGAGGAGCTCCTGGCGCTCGATCCCGCCAACGGTTCCGTGACGCGGACGCTGCCCTCACCGGCGACGGACTGCAACACCGGTCTGCAGCTGCTGCCCGACAACCAGCTCGCGTTCGTGGATTTCTGCTGCAGCGACCGCCTGCAGGTCGTGGACCTGGGCTCGGGAGCGGCGCGCGAGCTGCCCGCCGGCGATGCCGTCGCCAGTGGCCTGCTGCTCACCAGCCCCGACGGCCGCCGCGCCTACGTCGCGACGGACGGCGGCGACCCCAAGCTGCTCAGCATCGACCTCGCGAGCGGGGCGGTGCTCGACCGCGTCGAGCTCCCCGGCGGCGGCCTGCCCACGGAGCCGCTGGAGTCGGCGTTCGTGCGCCCCGACGGCGCGCTCTTCCTCGTCACCGCGGGCGAGGGCGAGGCGATCGTGCGGCTCGACGACGACGGCACCGGCCAGCTGACCGAGGCCTGGTCGACGCGCCCCCTGGGTGACGTGGGCCCGCGGCCGGGAACACTGTTCCCCGGGGGGTTCCGCGGCGAGCTGGTCATCGGCTGGCAGGCCATCAACGGCGCCGACACGTTGCTCGCGCTGGACGCCGACGACGGGATGCTGGAGTGGCGGGCACCGAGGCGGCCGGGGGTCAGCGGCGGCGTTGCCGACCGCCACGCCCTGGTCGACGCGGCGGGCCACGTCGTGCTCCCCCAGGTACTCGAACGCGCCGCGCCGGAGGGCGAGGTGCTCTACGACGTGTGGGGACCCGACGGCATCCCGTTCGGCATCGCGCCGCCGGGCCTCGGCTCCGGTGTGAGCGGCATGGTGCTGGGCGACAACGGCACCCTGACGCTGCTGACCTCCCGAGGGGAAACCCCGACGCTCGTGGCCGTGGCACCCGGCCCCGGCGGCCGCGTCGAGATCGCCACGACCGTCAACCCGCGCGTCCTGGGTGCGGGCCTCGTCACGCTGAGGGTCAGCGGCACCCTCGTCGCCGACGCCCTCGAGCTGGTGCTGCGACGCGGCGCCGACACCCGCCGCGCCCCCGTAGCCCCGACGGCGGCCCGCAGCCCGCTGGACCGCCGGGCCCGCTTCGACCTCACCGGCGCCGCCGAGGGTGACTGGGAGGTGCTGGTGCAGACCGCCGCCGGGGCGCTGGTCCCGACCGGCGCGACCGTGCTGGTGCAGCCCCCCGACGCCGAGGCGCAGCTGGTCGTGGACGTCGACGCGCCCGACGGCGTCCGCAACGGCCGCTCGGCCACGGTGACCGTCGCGGTCTCCAACCGCTCCAACATCGACGCCGACGCCGTGCCGCTGGTGCTGCGAGCCACAGGCCTGCACGAGGTCGACCCGCGCCGCCTCGAGGCGCTGTTCGACGCCGTCCACGCCGACGGCGAGCACCCCCCGCTGGTCCACCAGCTGGGAGCCGACGCCCGCGTCGCCCTCCTGGCGCTGCACACCGTGCCCGCGGGCGGCACCACCGCGCTCGACTTCCAGCTCACGGTCCCGGCCGACGCGCCCGACGCCGCCGGGCTGACCATCGAGGTGGCGTCAGCGCATTGCGTGACGCCGCAGGCGTCCGCGGCGTTCGCGCAGGCCGGCGGCGACTGCTTCGCACAGGCGCTGGACAAGGCGGCGGCCGACATCGCGGAGTTCGGCGCCGAGGGGTTCGCCCAGTGCGTGGCGCTGGCGCTGGCCGAGCTCGGCCGGCCGCACATCGAGGACGCTGCTCTTCCCGGACTCCCCTAAGGTCACCGAGCTCGCCGGCATCATCCGCGACTGCTTCCTGTCTGCCGTCGGCCCCGACCACCCGATCCTCGACACCTTCGAGATCGAGGCACTGTCGCTGCAGATCGCGACCGACTACCTCGACTGCGAGCTCGAGGCGGCGCTGGGTGGCGACGGCGAGGGCGACGGCCACGACGAGGCCGACATCACAACCGGCTCCTCGGTCGACCCCAACGAGCTGCGCGGTCCCGCCGGCGCCGGTGCCGCCCGCTACCTCACGCCGGCGGCGAGCTCGACTACCGCATCCTCTTCGAGAACCTCCCCGCGGCCGCCTTCGCAGCCCAGACCGTGGTGATCACGCAGACGCTGGACGCCGACCTGGACCCGGAGTCCTTCCGTCTCGGCTCCTTCGGTTGGGGCAGCCTCACGGTCACCCCGCCGCCCGTCGCGGGCGACTACCAGACCCTCGTGACCGTCCCCGGCGCCGAGCACCGTGTGCGCCTCACGTTCACTCGTAGCGGCACACAGCTGCGCTGGGTCTTCGAGACGCTGTCGCTCACCGCGGACGGCCCGCCGGCCGACGACACGATCGGCTTCCTGCCGCCGAACGCCACGCCGCCGGAGGGCGACGGCTTCGTCAGCTACCAGGTGGCCCCGGCCGCCGGCGTGGCCGACGGCACCGTGGTGGAGGCCAGCGCCAGCATCGTCTTCGACACCAACGCCCCGATCGTCACCAACACCTGGTCCAACACGCTCGACCTGGTGCCGCCGGCGACCACGCTGGGGGCGGTCGCGACCCCGTCGCCGAGCAACACGGTGCACCTCACGTGGAGCGGCGCCGACGCGGTCTCCGGCGTGACGTCGTACCTGGTCGAGCAGCTGGCTCCCCAGCCGCGGATCCTCACGGCACGGCTGACCGAACCGTCACTGGACATCGTCGGCAGCCGCGGCGAGACGCTCATGGTGCGGGTGCGCGCCATCGACGGCGCCGGCAACGTCGAGCCCGCCGCGACCGCGCCGGTCGCCACCGTGGCGATCGCCGGCGATGCCCTGGATCGCATGGCCGGCGACAACCGCATCCTCACCGCGATCGAGCTCTCGCGGCAGCTGTTCGCGACGAGCGGCGCGGTGGTGCTCGCGCGCCAGGACACCTACCCCGACTCCCTGGCGGGCGCGACGGTCGCCCACGACCTTGGCGCGCCGATCCTGCTGACCCACAGCGACACGCTTCCGGCCGAGGTCGCCGCCGAGATCGCGCGGCTGGGTGCCCGCAGCGCGGTCGTGCTCGGCGGCCAGGCGGCGATCTCGGACGCGGTCGCCGAGCAGCTGCGTGCGCTGGGGCTGGTGGTCGAGCGCGTCGCCGCGTCCAACCGCTACGGCACCGCGGCCGCGATCGCCGCGGCACTGGGAGCCGCCGAGCACGCCTTCGTCGCGGAGGGCGCCCACGCGGACCCGTCCCGCGGCTGGCCCTCGGCGCTGCTCGTGGCCCCCTGGGCCGCGCAGGCCGGCGAGCCGCTGCTGCTGGTCGAGGCCGACCGCCTCCCGCCCGAGACCGCGCAGGCGATCACCGACCGGGGCGTCGAGCGCGTCACGATCGTCGGCAACACCGACGAGGTCAGCGCCGCCGTCGAGGCGGAGCTGGCAGCGCTCGGCGTCGCGGTCGA
This sequence comes from Euzebyaceae bacterium, assembly GCA_963829805.1. Taxonomy (GTDB): domain Bacteria; phylum Actinomycetota; class Nitriliruptoria; order Euzebyales; family Egibacteraceae; genus CAWHJR01. The sequence goes on along the minus strand of CAWHJR010000002.1, from coordinate 1,478,409 downwards.
GCGCGTCGCCGGGGCGGACCGCTACCTCACGGGCCTGGCCGTCGCCGCGGCCGCCGACGCGGCCGGCGTGGGTTCGCACGCCGCCACCTGGCTCGCCACCGGCCGCGTCTTCGCCGACGCCCTCTCCGCCGGCGCCGCGGTCGCCGCCACCGGCGGCCGTCTCCTGCTGGTCGACGGCCAGGACCCCGCCGCCAGCCAGCCCGTCCTCGACGCGATCGCGGCCGACCGGTCCGCGATCGCGATCCTCCGGCTGGTCGGCGGCCCCGCCGCGATCACCCCCGAAACCGAGTCCCGCATCCGCGCCGCCCTCGCCACCCCCCGCTAGCGCCTCGTCCCCGGGAGGTCGGAGGTCAGAGGGCGGCCGGATCTGGAGGGGGTGGGGCCAGCACAGCGGTGGAGGCGAGATTCGAACTCGCGACGACATTGCTGCCGTACCCGCTTTCGAGGCGGGCGCACTAGGCCGGGCTATGCGACTCCACCGGAGCGCGCGGGATGGTACCTGCGCGCGTAGGCCCGCCGGGGGGGCGGCGGGCCTTGCGCGTGAGGGATGAAGCGTGAGTGGGTCAGGCCGAGGCGCCGACGGGCTCGCCGGCCGTCTGGTCTCGGTGACCTCGATGTCGCGGCGCTCGGGCTGGCCGGCGATCGCGATGCGCCGCGGGCGCCGCTGCGGCGGGGCCGGGATCGTGAGCGTCAGCACGCCGTTGTCGAACGACGCCTGGATCGCCTCGGGGTCGGTGCCCTCGGGCAGCGTGAAGCTGCGCTCGAAGCGGCCGTGGATGCGCTCCCGGCGCACCCAGGAGCCCTCCTGGACCTCGGTGGTGTCCGACCGCTCGCCCCCGAGCGTCAGCACCCCGTCGGACACGTCGATCTCGACGTCGGCCGGGTCGACGCCCGGCAGCTCCGCGCTGACGACCAGCGCCCCGTCCTCAGCACGGTGGGCGTCGATGGGCGGCACGAACGCGGCCCGCTGCATCTCGCTGGCGACGCCCGCACGACCAAGCAGCGTCGCCACGTCGCGCTGCAATGCGGACACCTCGCCCCAAGGATCCCAACGGATGACTGCCATGACGGTGCTTACCTCCTGAAGAATCTCAGTGCCATGTACTCAAGTAACAATAGCGCTATGATCAGTGATCGTCAACCGACCGGTAAGGGTGTAATGGCCGCGTGGAGGCGATCACCCGGTACTTCGAGGAGCACGTCCCTGCCGCGTGGTTCGACGGGCCGCCGGAGGTCCTGAGCGACCGCGACGAGGTGCTGGTCGTCGGGCGGCTCGCCGGGCGCGGGAGCCCCCGCTCCCAGGCGCGCGCCTTCCGCGAGGAGACCCGCGAGCTCCGCGTGCGCATCGCCCGCGACGCGGAGCGCCGGTTCGGCCGCAAGGTCTCGTGGGGTGTGCGCGTCGGCGATGAGCGCATCCTCTTCACGGTGCTGAGCCTGCCCGCCATGACGCGCCTGCGGATCAGCGAGCGCCTCGTGCTCGACACGCTGATCGATGCCGGGGTGGCACGCAGTCGCAGCGACGCGCTGGCGTGGTGCGTGCGCCTCGTCGGCGCCAACGAGGGCAGCTGGCTGGCCGACCTGCGCGACGCCTTCGCCCACGTGGAGGCTGTCCGCGACGCCGGCCCGCAGGCCCCCGACCCCGGGTAGCCAGAGCGTGCCGGCGTTCACCCGTGCGCTCGTCACCGGGGCCTCCTCCGGGATCGGCCGCGCCTTCGCCGCCGAGCTCGCCGCACGCGGCTGCGACCTCGTCGTGGTCGCCCGCCGCGAGCCGCGGCTGCGGGAGCTCGCGCTGGACGTGGCCGAGCGCCACGGCACCGACGTCGAGGTCCTGCCTGCCGACCTCGCCAGCGCCGACGGGCGCCGCCACGTCGCCGCCCGGCTCGAGCAGGTAGAGCGCCCCGTCGACCTGCTCGTGAGCAACGCCGGGTCCGGCACGCACGGCCGGGTGGCCGAGCTCGACCTCCAGCGCCTCGACGACGAGGTCGCCGTGCACGTCGATGCGACGCTGCACCTGTGCCACGCCGCGGCACGGGCGATGGTGGTCCGCGGGGGCGATCCGGCCGGCGGCATCATCACGGTGGCGTCCGGCACCGCCCACCAGGCCATCCCCGGCGACGCGGTCTACGCCGCCTCGAAGGCCTGGATCCTCACCTTCACCGAGGCCCTTCACGCCGAGCTCGCGCGCCACGACGTGCACGTCACCTGCCTGCTCCCGGGCTTCACGCGCACGGGGTTCCAAGAGGAGGCCGGCTACGACGCGCGCCTGGTCCCGGAGTCCCTCTGGCACGATCCGCAGGACGTGGTCCGCGTGGCCCTGCAGGCGCTGGCGCGCAACGCGCCGGTCGCGATCCCGGGGTTGGTCAACCGCGCGCACGCGGCCGGGATCCGCGTCCTCCCGCGCGGCCTCGTGCGCCGCACGGTGGCCGCCGGAAGCTCGTGGGTCGGCAGCTGAGCGTGCCGCGGTGGACCCGCGCGCTCGTCACCGGTGCCTCGTCGGGCATCGGCGAGGCCATCGCGCGCGCCCTCGCCGCGGACGGCAGCGACCTCATCCTGGTCGCGCGCCGCGAGCCGCTCCTCCACGAGCTCGCCGAGGAGCTCACCACGGCCCACGGCGTCGGCGTCGAGGAGCTCGCCGCGGACCTCCTCGACCCCGAGGCCCTGCGCCGCGTCGAGCAGCGCGTCGCCTCCGACGCACACCCGGTGGACCTGCTCGTCAACAACGCCGGCTTCGGCAGCGCCGGGCCGGTGCACGTCCAGGAGCTGGAGCCGCAGCTGGCCCAGGTCGGCATCCACGTGCGCGCCCCGCTGCGCCTCAGCCGCGCCGCTGCGGCGCGCATGAGCGCCGCGGGGCACGGCGGCATCCTCAACGTCTCCTCGGTCGGCGGCTTCCAGCCGCTCCCGACCCACGCCGTGTACGCCGCCTCCAAGGCCTGGCTGCGGTCGTTCAGCGAGGCCCTGCACGCCGAGCTCAAGCCCCGCGGCGTGCACGTCACCGTGCTCTGCCCGGGCTTCGTGCGCACGCCGATGCTCGGCGAGGCCGAGCTGGCCCTGCCCGGGGCCGTCGTGCTCGAGGCCGACGCGGTCGCCGCGGCAGGACTCCACGCCGTGGCCCGCAACCGCCCCGAGGCCATCCCGGGCACGCTCTACCAGGCGCTGGTGGCCGCCTCGACGCACACCCCCCGCAGCGTGCTGCGGCGCATCACCGCCACCGCCTCCGCATTCCTGACCTGACACGGACCCCGGCGGGCCCGCGAGGGCCGCTACCGTACGTCTCGTGGTGCTGCGCACGTTCCGGGTCGACCTCGACCGCACGGCCCATGCCTGAGGGCCGGCTCTCGGCCGCCGCGCGCCGGCTCGGCAGCGCGCGCACCACCGCCGACCAGGCGGCCGGCGGGCAGACCGACGGGGAGCAGACCGGCTGGAAGCGCTCGCTGGCGGGGCAGCTCAAGCGGGGCGTGGTGCTCGACGTCGGGTGCGGAGACGGCGCGTCGAGCGTGCGCGGGGCCGTCGGGTTGGACGGGTCGGTCGACGCCCTGCGGCGCGCCGCCAGGGCGGGCGTGCGCGCCGTGCACGCCGACGTCGAGGCCGCCTGGCCGATCGCGCCGGCCTCCGTCGGCACCGTGTGCCTGTTCGACGTGCTCGAGCAGGTGCCCGACCCGCGCCCGCTCCTGGCTGAGGCCGCCCGCGTGCTCGCGCCTGGTGGTGTCGTGCTCGTCGCGCTGCCGAACGCGGCCCATCTCGCGAACCGCGGCGCCGCGCTCGCTGGCCGGACCACGGACTTCACCGATGCCGCCCACCACTCCGGCAACGTCGTGAGCGACCACCTTCACCGCTTCACGCTGGCCAGCGGCCGGCGCCTCTTGGAGGACGCGGGCTTCACGGTCACCACCCGCCACGACTTCTTCCCCACCCGCCTCACGGTGAAGGGGTGGCGGTGGGCGGCGCCCCTGCTGCGACTGCTCCGCGCGACCCGGGCTCCCGATCGCTTCCCCTCCCTCCTCGCCTCCGAGTTCCTCTGGGCAGCCACCCGCGCCCCGGCCCCCGGGGCGCCGCTGCCGATCCGGGACGTCCCGCCGCCCGCCGCGTACCCGGTGGCCAAGGCGCACGCCGGTGGCGCGGCCGTGCCGGCCGTGGGGCAGTGGTCGGATCCGGACCCGCGCTACCGGGGGTACCGCAGGACGCTCCTCGGCCGGGTCAAGCTGGACCACCGGGTCCGCGTCGCGCTGGGGCTGCTGAAGAAGGCGCCGCACGGCGTGCTGGTCGACGTGGGCGGCGGGGACGGGTACGTGTCGGCGCGGGCGGCGCAGCGCGTTCGGGCGGAGCGGGTCCTCGTGCTGGACGTCGAGGCGCCGCCACCGCTGGCGAAGCTGCGCCAGCCGGTCGAGCACCGCGCGCTCGCGCCGGGTGACCCATGGCCACTGGACCCCGCCAGCGTCGACGTCGTGCTCTCCCTGGAGACGATCGAGCACCTGACCGATCCCGACCAGCTGCTGGAGGACGCCTACCGCGTGCTCCGGCCGGGCGGGCAGCTCGTGCTGTCCACGCCGCGCCTTGACTCCGGGCTGGTGATTGCGTCGCTGATGGCGGGGATCCAGCCGCCGGCGGTGGACGCGTCCGCGCGGCGGCGCTACGGCAGCCCGGTGGGCGAGGGCCGCGCGTCCGGCCACCTGCACCTCTTCACGCGCCGCGCGCTGCGCGAGGCGCTCACGGCGCACGGGTTCACGATCGCGGCCGAGGACCAGGCGCGGTCCTCGTCGTCCTGGCGGCGGGCGCGCCGCGCGACGCGCCGCCCGCGCCTGACCGACCTGCCCGTCGAGATGTTCTTCCTGTTCTACGACCGCGTGCCCTGGCGCAAGGACGTCTGCGTGGTCCGGGCCGTCAAACCGTGACGGTCGCGCACTGGAGTTCCGGTGGGGAGGAGCGGCGCTACGGGCCCGGCAAGGCCCTGGTCGTGGTCGACGTGCAGAACGACTTCGCGGACCCCGCCGGCAGCCTCTACGTCCGCGGAGCGGAGGCGGCCGTGGCCGCGGTCGGGTCGGAGATCGCCGCTGCACGCGAGGCCGGAGCCCCGGTGGTCTACACCCAGGACTGGCACCCGCCGGAGACCCCGCACTTCACGACGGGAGGCGGCCCCTGGCCGGTGCACTGCGTGCAGGGGACCTGGGGCGCGGAGCTCGTCGCGGGCCTGCCGGTCGTCGGCCCGGTCGTGCGCAAGGGCGTCGACGGCGGCGACGGCTACTCCGGGTTCACGGTCCGCGACCCGACCAGTGGCGACGCCCACGACACCGAGCTCGGGCGGGTCCTGCGCGAGCACCGTGCCGTCGACCTCGTGATCGTGGGGATCGCCCTCGACGTGTGCGTAAAGGACACGGTGCTCGACGCCCTCGACCGCGGCTTCGGCGTGACCGTCGTGCGCAGCGCGACCGCGGCGGTCGACCTCGAGCCGGGCGACGGCGACCGTGCCGTCGTGGAGATGCGGGCCGCCGGAGCCGAGGTCCTCCCGTAGGGACGGGGACGTTCGGGCAGGTGCTGTGAGAGACTCCCGAACCGCGGCAGGCGAGCGGAGGGACCACGCGTGAAGGCCAGCGACCTGTTCTTGCGGTGCCTCGAGGCGGAGGGGGTGAAGTACATCTTCGGCGTCCCCGGCGAGGAGAACGCCGACGTGATGATGTCGCTGCTGGAGTCGCCCATCGAGTTCGTGATCTGCCGGCACGAGCAGGGCGCGGCCTTCATGGCCGACCTCTACGGCCGCATGACCGGCCAGCCCGGCGTGTGCCTGGGCACGCTGGGGCCGGGCGCAGCGAACCTCGTCACGGGGGTCGCCAACGCCAACATGGACGCGTCGCCGGTGGTGGCGATCACCGGGCAGGGCGCGACCACGCGCCTGCACAAGGAGTCCCACCAGGCGATGGACGTGGTCGCGATGTTCAAGCCGATCACGAAGTGGGCGGCCACGATCTGGGACGCGCGCAACCTCGCCGAGGTCACCCGCAAGGCGTTCAAGATCGCGCGCGCGGAGACCCCCGGCGCGACGCTGATCGAGCTGCCTGAGGACATCGCCAAGCACGACATCGACGACGAGCCGATCGTCCCCGGCACCAAGGTCCGCCGCCCTGGCCCCGACGAGAAGGCGGTCGCCGCCGCGCTCGACCTGCTCGCCAGAGCCGAGCGCCCGATCCTGCTGGTCGGCAACGGCTGCGTGCGCACCCGCGTCAGCAAGCAGCTGCACCGCCTGGTCGACGAGACCGGCATGTACGCCGCGATGACGTTCATGGCCAAGGGCGCGCTGTCGGACCGCCACCCCCAGAGCCTGTTCTGCGCCGGGCTCGGCGCCCGCGACCACGTGATCGACGCCTTCGAGCAGTCCGACCTGGTGGTCGCCGTGGGCTACGACTTCGTCGAGTGGCACCCGGAGCGCTGGAACATCGGCGGTCCCCGCGACATCCTCCACATCGACTTCGAGCCCGCCGAGGTCGACGGCGCCTACCGCCCCACCGTCGAGGTCGTCGGCGACATCGCCAACACCCTCTGGCAGCTCAACGAGGGGCTGACCGAGGCCCACCGCGGCAAGGGCTCCGACGCGCTGGCCCGCATGCGCCGCCAGCTGGAGTTCGAGCTGGCGGAGGAGCACGCCGAGGACGACGCCTTCCCGATCAAGCCGCAGCGCGCGCTGGCCGACGTGCGCGCCGTGCTGGGCGACGAGGACGTGCTGGTCTGCGACGTGGGGGCGCACAAGATGTGGACCGCGCGCCACTACCCCACCTACGCGCCGAACACCTGCATCATCTCCAACGGCTTCTGCTCGATGGGCATCGCGCTGCCCGGGGCGATCGGCGCGAAGCTCGCGCTGCCCGATCGCCGCGTCGTCGGCCTCATGGGCGACGGCGGCTTCATGATGAACATCCAGGAGCTGGGCACCGCGGTGCAGACCGGCGTCGCGCCGACGTTCGTGGTGTGGGACTCCCAGGACTACGGCCTGATCGCCTGGAAGCAGCAGGTCTCCTACGGCCGCACCAGCCACACCGAGCTTCACCACCACGACCTCGCGATGATCGCCCAGGGCTTCGGCTGCCACGCCGTGCGCGTCGAGGCCGCCGACGAGCTGCAGCCCGCCCTGGAGGAGTCCTTCGCCCGCACCGACCAGCCGACCGTGGTCGTGGTCCCGATCGACTACAGCGAGAACCTCAAGCTCACCAAGCGCCTGGGCGCGCTGACCGCCGAGCAGTAGGAGTAGGAGCCGACACGCGATGAAGGTGCACCTGTCCATCCCCGGCCGCGACGGCACCGGCGAGTTCCGCGAGGTCACGTCGCCCTACTCGGGCGAGGTGCTGGCCGAGGTCGAGCAGGCCGACGCCGAGGCCATCCGCCACGTCCTGGACCTGCAGACCGGCCTGCTGGACGAGCGCGCGAACTGGCTGCCGCTGCACGAGCGCACCGCGATCCTGCGCCGCACCGCGGCGCTCATGTCCGACCGAGCCGAGGAGCTGGCGAAGGGCATCGCCAGCGAGGGCGGCAAGCCCCTTACCGACGCGCGCATCGAGGTCGCCCGCGCGATCAACGGCACCGAGCTCTGCGCCGAGGAGGCTGCCCGCCTGGCCGGCGAGGAGATCCCGATGGGCGCCACGGCCGCGTCGGTCGGGCGGCTGGCCTTCACCACGCGCGAGCCGATCGGCATCGTCGCCGCGGTCAGCGCCTTCAACCACCCCCTCAACCTCATCGTCCACCAGGTCGGCCCGGCGGTCGCCGCCGGCTGCCCGGTCGCGGTCAAGCCCGCCTCCTCCACGCCGCTGTCGTGCCTGACCTACCTCGACCTGCTGCGCGACGCGGGCCTGCCCGAGGGTTGGGCGGTCGGCGTGCCCTGCCCCGGCCGCGTCGCCGAGCACCTCGTCACCTCGCCCCTGATCCGCTTCTTCTCGTTCATCGGCTCCGGCGAGGTCGGCTGGGGCCTGCGCTCGCGTCTGGCCGCGGGCGTGCGCTGCGGCTTGGAGCACGGCGGGTCCGCGCCGATGATCGTCGACGCCTCAGCCGACCTCGACCGCGTGGTGCCGATGATCCTCAAGGGCGGCTACTACCACGCGGGTCAGGTCTGCGTTTCCGTGCAGCGCGTGTTCGCGCTCGACGAGGTCAAGGACGCGCTCGTGGCCCGGCTGTCGGAGGCCGTGCCGGCGCTGCGCGTGGGCGACCCCCTGGACGCCGACACCGAGGTCGGCCCGCTCATCGAGCAGTCCGAGGTCGACCGCGTCCACGAGTGGGTCGAGGAGGCCGTCGCGGAGGGCGCCAAGCTCGCCACCGGCGGGCACCCCCTGGACCACCAGTGCTATGCGCCCACGCTGCTGGTCGACACCCCGCCGCAGGCCCGGGCGCGCAGCGAGGAGGTCTTCGGCCCGGTCGTGAACGTCATCGGCGTGGCCGACCTCGACGAGGCGATCGACAGCTGCAACGAGCTGCCGCTGGCGTTCCAGGCAGCGGTGTGCACGCAGGACGTCGACCGCGCGCTGGACGCCGCGAGGCGCATCGACGCGACCGCGGTGATGATCAACGACCACACCGCGTTCCGCGTCGACTGGATGCCCTTCGGCGGCCGCGGCCCGTCGGGACTCGGCCTCGGCGGCATCCCCCACTCGCTCTCCGAGTACACCCAGACCAAGATGGTCGTGTTCAAGGGCCGCTGAAAGGGTCAACGCGGCTCGTCGCCCCGGACGACCTCCAGGCTGCCGAACAGCGTGAAGTGGCGGACCTGGACGCTGGCCGCCTCCGCGTCCGTGGCGGTCGAGCACGTCGGGCAGTCCGCGCTCCCGAAGAGCGCCAGGCCGCTCATGTCGACGTCCGCGTCGGTCGGCACGATCACCTGCACGCTGCCGAACAGGCTCACCGTCGTGAGCTCCACGTCCTCGCCGGGCCCGGCCACCACCTGCTCGACGTGGGAGCCGAAGACCGCAATCGCGTCGGGGGGGACGAACCCCGTGGCGAGCCCCGTGCCGACCAGGCCCACGATCACCAGCGGGGCGACCCACCCCCTGCCCGAACGGCGGCGGCGGCGCTCCTCGCGGCGCTCGATGGCGGTTTCGTAGCGGCGCGCGACGGCGTTCTCGACGTGCCCCGCGATGGCGGTCTCGATGCGCCCCGTGCCCTCGTTCGCGCGCTTGATCTCGACCTGGCCCATCAGCGCGTAGGCGTTGACCGTGACGACGGGAGAGCCGGGCGGGGCGTCCCCGGTGCGGTCGTCACGCTGGCCCATGAACGCAAAACCGCGCAGATCGACCTCGACGTTGGGCGGCACGGTGATCGTGACCTGACCCATGATCGCGGTGGCCGCGACCGCCAGGTCGGGCGGCAGGTCGGCGGCCGCGAGGTCGACGTCGACCTGCCCCATGAACGCGACGGCCTTCGTGCGCCGGTCGGCGCGCCAGCGGCGGCTGGTCTTCTCGTGGCTGAGCAACCCGACGATGAAGCGCCGCGCAGGCCGTGAGGCCGCAGCGGCGGGAGGCGGAGCGCGCAGCACCGTGGGCAGGTCGGCCGTGACCCGGTCGAGCTCGGACTGGGTGCGCGCCGCCATCGTGTCGGCGACGCGGTCCTCGAACTCGTGCAGCGAGATCGCGCCCTCCCGGACCGCGCCGCGCAGCAGCTCGGTGACGAGGTCGCGCTCCCGGTCGGTGACCCGTACCTCGGGCAGCTGCTCGTCAGGTCCGGCCACGCACGACCAGTGTGTCCAGCAGCCGCCGCGTCGAGGCGGTGATCTCGGCCACCGCCGCGTCGAAGACCTCGGCGTTGTGCGCCGCGGGCTTGGAGAACCCGCTGACCTTGCGCACGAACTGCCGGGCGGCGGCCTCGACGGCGGCGTCGTCGAAGGGCCCTTCCTCATCTCTCAGGCGCACGATGCTTCTGCACATGGGTTCCGAACCTACCCTGCGGCCATGACGGCTGCGTGGCGTGTCAGTGCGGAGGTCGAGACGGCCCTGGCCTCTGGACGCGGGGTGGTGGCGCTGGAGTCCACGCTCATCGCGCACGGGCTGCCCAAGCCCGACAACCTCGAGGCCGCGCGCCACATCGAGGCCGCCGTGCGATCCGAGGGGGCGGTGCCCGCGACCGTCATGGTGCTCGATGGGGTCGGGGTCATCGGCCTGGACGCCCACGAGCTCGAGCGCCTGGCCACCGACGAACTCCCCAAGCTCTCGCAGCGCGACCTGGGGATGGCCGTCGCCCGTGGCGGGTCGGGTGCCACGACGGTCGCTGCGACCGCGCACCTGGCCGCGCTCGCGGGCATCACCGTGTTCGCCACCGGGGGCCTGGGCGGCGTGCACCGGGGTGCGGCGGAGAGCTTCGACGAGTCCGCGGACCTCGCCGCCCTGGCCGCGACGCCGGTGATCGTCGTGTGCTCCGGCGTCAAGTCGATCCTCGACGTCCCCGCGACGCTCGAGCGCCTCGAGACGCTGGGGGTGCCGGTGGCGGCCTACGGCAGCGACCGCTTCCCGGGCTTCTACCTGTCCGACGCGGGCGTCGACGCGCCCGCGCGGTTGGACACGCCCGAGGAGGTCGCCGCCGCCTGGCGCGCCGCACGCGACCTGGACCTGGGCGCGTGCGGCATGGTCATCGCCCAGCCCCTGCCCCCCGACGAGCAGCTCGATCCGGCCGTCCACGACCAGGTCCTGCGTTTCGCTCTGGAAGCCGCCGAGACGCGAGGCCTGTCGGGCAAGGCCGTGACCCCCTTCCTCCTCGAGCGCTTCCACCGCGACACCCACGGCCTCTCCCTGGCCGTCAACCGCCGCCTGGTGGTCCGCAACGCGCAGCTGGCGGCCCGCATCGCGGTCGCCCTGACCACCGCGTGACGCGCGTCGTCGTGGTTGGCGACGTGGCCGTCGACGTCGTCGCGCGGCTCTCGGGGGAGCTGGCGATCGGCAGTGACACCGCGGCCGGGATCGCGCGGCGCGGCGGCGGGGCCGGCGCGAACACGGCGGTGTGGCTGGCGCGCGCCGGGGCGGACGTGACGCTGGTCGGACGCGTCGGCGACGACGACGCCGGCCGCGCCGCGCACGAGGAGCTGGCGGCCGAGGGGGTGACGCCGGCGCTCGCGGTCGACCCCGAAGCGCCGACCGCCACGATCCTGGTGCTGGTCCACCCCAGCGGCGAGCGCACGATGATCCCCGACCGCGGCGCGAGCCTGCGCCTGGCACGCACCGACCTCGACGCGGTCGCGCTGCAGCCCGGCGACCACCTCCACGTCAGCGGGTACGCGCTGCTCCACGACGGTCCCCGCCCCGCCGCCCTCGCCGCGCTGGACCGTGCCCGCGCCGCCGGCGCCACCACCTCGGTCGACCCCGCATCGGCCGCGCCGCTCGCCCAGCTGGGCACGGACGCGTTCGCCGCCCTGGTCGCCGGCACCGACATCCTGCTCCCCAACGTCGACGAGGCCCGCCTGCTGGCCGGCATCGACGACGTGGAAGAGGCGGCGCGGATCCTGGGCGCCCGCCACCGCGAGGCCGCGGTCACGCTCGGCCCCGGCGGCGCCGTCTGGTCGGACGGACTGGCCCTGGTGCGCCGCCCTGCCCGGCCGGTCTCGGTGGTGGACTCAACCGGTGCCGGGGACGCCTTCACCGCAGGGTTCCTCGCCGCACGCCTGGCGGGGGCGGATCCTGCGGCCGCCCTGGAGGCGGGCAACGCCCTCGCCGTTCGCGCCCTGGACCGGCCGGGGGCGCGCTGAGCGCCCTAGAGGAAGCGGCGCAGCTTCTTGCGGGAGAGGTCGTCCCAGACGTCGGGCCACTCGGCTTCGAGCTCGCGACGGCGCTCGCGGGAGAGGCCTGCCAGGAGTCCCAGCGCGAAGACCGTCGGTGAGGGCGCGCCGGGGTGCGCAGCCAGGAAGGCTCGCGCGGTGTCCTCGGCGACGACCGCGTCCTGGTGGTCGCCGAGCAGGCCCTGGACGTCGGCGGCGGCCTCGGCAAGGCGCGCCGCGGCCTTTCCGAACGCCGGGACGGCGGCCTCGGCCGCATAGCGCAGGCGCTTGACCTTGATGCGCACCTCGTGCAGCGGGATGCGCTCGTCGACGCCCTTGCTGACCTGGCGCCAGGCCTTGCGCACGAGCGGGGCCAGGGCCTCGCCCGCAGGCTGCTGGGGATCGAGCACGCGCGGGGCGCGGGCGTCGGCGACCAGCTGCTCGAGCAGCTCGAGGTACTCGCGGCTGTCCAGGGCCGACAGCAGGCCGGTGCGATTTGCGGCGCGGCGATCGTGCAGGTGCGCGTCCAGCGGAGCCAGCGCCTCCTGCTCCCCCAGGGTCTCCGCGTCGTCCTCGAGGGCCTCGAGCTGCACGTCGAGATCGCGCACCTCGCCCAGGGCGGACGCCACGCCCTGGAGCCGGGCGCGCAGATCGTCGGCCCACTCGGGATCCAGCAGCGGGCCGTAGATCTTCAGCGTGGAGCGCAGGCGGCGGGTCGCGACCCGCATCTGGTGGAGCTCCTCCGCATCCTCTCCGCGGCGGGTGCCAGGGTCATGGCGGATCATGCGCTCGAGATCGACCAGCAGCGCCTGGGCGATCACGGGTCCCACCGCGCGGTCCGGGTCGGGCTTTCCCGCCTGGGGAACGTCGACGTCCGGGGCCTCACGGGCTTGCGGGCCCAGCGCGCGCAGCAGCTTCGGCTCCTGCGCCGCGCGGCCGGCGCCCGCGGCCAGGAGCGCGTCGACGACCGCCTGGCCCTGCTCGTCGTTGCCGGCGATGCCGAGCTCGACCTCGACCTCGCGGAACCGCGTGGCGAGCCGATGCCCGTGGTAGACGCTGACCTCGTCGTCGGCGACCTCCAGGATCGGCCCGTCGTCCCCGGCGACGGCAGTCACGCTGCGGCGGGTGCGCAGCCGCGCCACCGCCTGCAGCGGTGCGCCGCGCGTATAGGCCCGCACCTGGGCGCGGACCTCATCGGGTGGGCGCTTGGGGCTGCCGGGAAACGACAGCTCCGTCCGCGTCAGCCCACCACCGCCGGAGCCAGGTGCCGGCAGCTTGAGCTGCCACCCGGAGAAGGCCGGCTCGATGCGGTGCCGCAACGTGACGCCCGCCCGGATCAGGCGGAAGTCGGCGGTGTCGAAGTACACGGCGCGCAGCTCGACTGGCCCGTCACGCGACACCTCGGCATCCGGCACCACGCCGGCGAGGTCGGGCACCGCGAAGCCGAGGTGCGCATCGAGCTTGGTCTCGCGCTCGTCCACGTCCTGCACGCTAGCGCGGACTGTGGTGGGGCCGCCGAATGGCCGGGTTGCTACGGCGTGGGCGGCTGCAGATCCCGCTCCGGCCCGGTGCTCTCGCGTTCGAGGTCGTGGCCGGCGAGGTTGCGGCCCGCACGCTCGGCGAAGAGCCCGTCGTGCAGGTCGCCTTCTGTGAGCAGGACGGTCCGAGGGTGCCCTCCGGCGTCGACGGCGTCCATGCGGATCGGATCGTGCTGGGCCATCACGGCAGCCACGGCGTCGGTGGCCGGCGAGGCTGCCACGGTCACGCCGCGCTCGGCGGCCAGCGGCTTGCTCTCGGTGCGGTTGCCGAGGATGCCGCCGATCATGAAACCGAGCCAGCCACCGATCACGGCACCGATCAGCGGCACCCATGCGGCCACGCCGAGGAACGGGAGCGTGATCGCCGCGCCGACCACCGCGCCCACCGCGCTCACCAGCAGCGCCGAGCGGCCGGCACCGCGCGGAGCGATACCGGGCGGGCCCATGGGCGCCGTGGCGTCGAGCTCGGCCAGCATCTCGGCGCGCACCTCGGCCAGGTCGTCGAGCGGGTCGCCGATGCGCACGGTCCCGCCCTGCTGCTGAATGTCGCGCGCGACGGCCTGCGCGTCCGCGTGGTCGCGGAACACGCCGACGATGCGGTCCTCTTCCGGTGCAGGCATGGCTCGTACCTCTTTCACCTCGCTGCTTGGCCTCTGTGGTGATCCCCCGATCCGGCGCGCTCGAACCGCGACGCGGCGCGCGGTCGTCACCGAACCGACTCCCACCAGGCGATGGTGCGGCGCAGCCCCTCCTCGAAGCCCACCTCTGCCTCGAACCCGAACCGCTCCCTCGCGCGCCGCGTGTCGAGCCTGCGCCGGGGCTGGCCGTCGGGCTTGGACGGGTCCCACACGATCTGGCCCGTGTACCCGACCAGGCGGGCGATGAGCCCGGCGAGCTCGCGGATCCGGATCTCGCTGCCCGCGCCCAGGTTGACGGGGTCCGGGTGGTCGTAGCGCTCGGTGGCCAGCACGATCCCGCGGGCCGCGTCGTCGACGTAGAGGAACTCGCGGCTGGCCGACCCCGTCCCCCAGGCGCCGACCGTGGGCGCACCGGCGTCGCGCGCCGCGACGAGCTTGCGGATCAGCGCGGGGATGACGTGGCTGGACTCGAGGTCGAAGTTGTCCTCGGGCCCGTAGAGGTTGGCCGGCAGCAGGAAGATGCCGTGCAGCCCGTACTGCTCGCGGTAGGACTGCAGCATCACCAGCAGCGACTTCTTGGCGACCCCGTAGGACGCGTTGGTCTCGTCGGGGTAGCCGTCCCAGAGCGCGTCCTCCGTGAACGGCACCGGGGTGTGCCTGGGGTAGGCGCAGACGGTGCCGGCCTGCACGAACTTCGCGACGCCGGTGCGGCGGGCGGCCTCGATGAGGTGCAACCCCATCACCGCGTTGGCGTAGAAGAAGCGCCCCGGGTTCGCGCGGTTGGCCCCGATGCCGCCGACCTCGGCGGCCAGGTGGATGACCGCGTCGGGGCGTACGCGCTCGACCAGGGCCTCGACCTCATCCTGGCGCGTGAGGTCCGCGGTCTCCTCGGGCACGTGCAGCGCCGGCGGCGGTGCGTGGCCGGGCGGCAGCGGCTGGCCGCTGCGCACGACCACAGGCTTGGCCCCGCGCTCGCCCAGCACGGCCACCACGCGGCGCCCGAGGAACCCCGCGCCGCCGGTGACCAGCACACGCCGGCCCCCCACTATTCGGGGCGGCCGGAGCGCCACTCCACCGAGGCGAGGCCGGCGTCGACCAGCGCCTTCTCGCGCTTGGCCAGCTGCAGGTCGGCCTCGACCATCAGCGCGACGAGGTCCTCGAAGCTGGTCTTGGGCTTCCAGCCCAGCACGCGCGCGGCCTTGGACGCGTCACCCTGCATGAGGTCGACCTCGGCAGGGCGCAGGTAGCGCGGATCGACGCCGACGTGGCGCTCCCAGTCCAGGTCCAGCAGGGAGAAGGCGCGCTCGCAGAACTCGCGGACGCTGTGGCGCTCACCGGTCGCGACCACGTAGTCGTCGGGCTCGTCTTGCTGCAGCATCAGCCACATCGCCTCGACGTAGTCGCGCGCGAAGCCCCAGTCGCGCTCGGACTCGAGGTTGCCGAGGAAGACCTGGTCTTGCAGGCCCAGCTTGATGCGCGTGGCGGCGCGGGTGATCTTGCGGGTCACGAAGGTCTCGCCGCGGCGCGGGGACTCGTGGTTGAAGAGGATGCCGTTGGACGCGTGCAGGCCGTAGGCCTCGCGGTAGTTGACGGTCTGGCAGTGGCTGTAGACCTTCGCGCACGCGTACGGTGACCGTGGGTGGAACGGGGTGGTCTCGGACTGCGGGACCTCGGCGACCAGCCCGTACATCTCCGACGACGACGCCTGGTAGAAGCGCGGCGCCGGGTCGCAGTGCCGCACCGCCTCCAGCATCGACAGGGTCCCCACCGCGTCGACCTGCACGGTGTAGACCGGGTTGACGAAGCTGACCGCGACGTGCGACTGGGCCCCGAGGTTGTAGACCTCGTCGGGCCTGATCTGGGTCACCAGCTCTTGCAGGCGGGTGCCGTCGGCCAGGTCGCCGTAGTGCAGGAAGAGGCGCGCGTCCTGCTCATGCGGGTCGAGGTAGAGGTGGTCGATGCGCTCGGTCGCGAACGTCGAGGACCGGCGCACGATGCCGTGCACCTCGTAGCCCTTGGAGAGCAGGAGCTCGGTGAGGTAGGACCCGTCCTGACCCGTGATCCCCGAGATCAGCGCGCGCGTCACGGCAGCGGATCGGGGCGGAGGCCGACGCTGGCGACCGTGAGGCCGGCCGCGACCAGCTGCGCGGGGTCCCACACCGACCGCGCGTCGATCACCACGTGGTACTCCAGGAGGTCGGCCAGCTGCGCCGGGGTCAGCTTGCGGTACTCGTCCCACTCGGTGCAGACGACGACGGCGTGCGCGCCACGCAGCGCCTCCTCGGCCGTGTCGCACAGCACCGCACGGTCGCCGAAGAGGTCGCGCACGTGCGGGAGTGCCACGGGGTCGTGGAGCCGCACGCGGGCACCGTCGGCCAGCAGGCTGGTGACCACGTCCAGGGCGGGCGCGTCGCGGATGTCGTCGGTGTCGGGCTTGAACGCCACGCCGAGGATCGCGATCTCCTTGTCGGCGAGGTTCCACAGCAGGCGCCGCAGCTGCTGCAGCGGCCACTGCTTGGTCTCGCGGTTGATGCGCTCGGTCTCGCGCAGCATCCCGAAGTCGTAGCCCAGCTCCGCGGCGATGTGGATGAAGGCCTCGACGTCCTTGGGGAAGCACGAGCCGCCGTAGCCCAGGCCGGCGTTGAGGAACGCACGGCCGATGCGCTGGTCGTGGCCCATCGCGTCGGCGACCGTGCGCACGTCGGCGCCGGTCAGCTCGCAGATGCGGGCGACCGCGTTGATGAAGCTGATCTTGGTGGCGAGGAACGCGTTGGACGCGTGCTTGATGAGCTCGGCGGTCTTGACGTCGGTGGCGACGTAGGGGCAGGGGTGGCGGTCCAGCAGCGGCTGGTAGAGCGCCCGCATGACCTCGTGCCCGCGGGCCGAGTCGGCGCCGACCACGATGCGGTCGGGCCGCAGCGTGTCCTGGACTGCGCTGCCCTCGCGCAGGAACTCGGGGTTGGAGACCACCTCGTGGCTGGACGCGATGCCCCGGGCCTGGGACTGCAGGGCCAGCGCCTGGCGGATGCGCTCGCCGGTGCGCACCGGGACCGTGGACTTCTCAGCGACCACCATCGGGCGGCGCGCGTGGGTGGCGACGTCGGCGGCCGCGGCCTGGACGTAGGCGAGGTTGGGCGCACCGTCCTCGCGCCGCGGCGTGCCGACGCAGATGAAGACCACCTCGGCCTCGCCGAGCGCCTCGTCGGAGCGGTGCGTGACGGTGATCCGGCCGGCCTCACGACCCTTGGCCAGCAGCTCCTGCAGGCCGGGCTCGACGAACGGCACGACGCCCTGGTCGACCGCGTCCACCTTGGCGGGGTCGTTGTCCAAGCCCAGGACCTGGTGGCCGATGTCGGCCATGCATGCTGCGGTGACGAGCCCGACATGGCCGAGCCCGATGATGGAGACCCTCACGCCTGCCTCTCGGGAGCTGGTTCGACCGGGTCCTCGGGGACGCTCGCGGGTACCGGAGCGCCACCGGCGGCCCCGGCGGGCAAGCCCATGGCCCACGCCGCACGATCCCGACCGCCACCCGCATCGGGCCACGACAGTACGCGGCCCAGCACCAAGACGGCGGCATCGTCGCCCGCCTCGCGGCCGGTCCACTCCTCCACCGCGGCCCCGATCCCCGCGGCGAGCTGCTGCGGCGGCGCGCCGACCAGGGTCTGCAAGGTGGCCTGCAGGCGGTCCGGGCCGAAGAGCGAGCCGTCGGCGCTGCGCGCCTCGGTCACCCCGTCGGTGTAGAGCACCAGGTTGTCGCCGGGCTGCAGGGTCAGCTCGTGGGTCGTGAACACGGCGCCGGGCTGCACGCCCAGCGGCACGTCGGCCGGAACATCCAGCATGCAGGCCAGGTCCGAGGAGGGCCTGACCAGTGCAGGCGGCGGGTGGCCGGCCAGGACGATCCCGGCCCTCCACGTGGCGAGGTCGAGCCGCGCGTAGGCCATCGTGATGAACACCTCGGCCGGGGTCTGCTCGGCCACGAAGCGGTCCAGCATCGCCATCACCAGCTGCGGCGTCCCCCCCGGCTGGCCGAACGCGCGCAGCGCCCACACGGCCATCGTCGACCGTGACGCGGCCTCCACGCCACGGCCGGCCACGTCGCCGATGGCGATGCCGACGTGGTCGCGCGCGGTGACGAACCAGTCCAGGAAGTCACCGCCGAAGCCGCGGAGCCCGGCCGCCCCGGAGCGGTGCCAGTCGCCGACCGCCACCACGGAGGGCAGCAGCGCACGGGGTCGCAGGCCTGCGCGCAGCGTGTCGAGCAGGCGGCGGCTGGACTCCACCTCGGCGGCCCGCTGCAGCGCCGCCGCCAGGTCGCGGGCCAGCGTGTCGACGAACGCCTGCACCGGCAGGTGAGGGTCGGCGTAGCTGGGGACGAAGACCCCCAGGACCTCGCCCAGCGGGGTCGGCACGGACGCCAGCCGCAGGAGCTGCGCCGGGTCGGTGTCCGCCAGCTCGACCAGCGCGGCCTGGTTCTCGCCACCCTGGAGCAGCTCCGCGACCGCGGAGGCGGCGGGCAAGGTCTCCCAGGCCATGCGCTCGGCGGCGTCCAGCCCGGCGGCGTGCTCGAGGACCGCGCCACCGGACGCGCCGTCCGGGGCCCACAGCGCCGCGGCCAGGAAGCCGGCGTCGCGTACGAGCGCGTCGAGCACACGCCGGCGCATGGTCTGCGGGTCGGTCGGCAAGGCCAGGGCGCGGGCGACCTCGCGCGCCCCCGCCAGCATGCGGGCCGCGTCGGCCAGCTCGGTCTCCAGGCCCGACTCCACCACCCCCTGCGCGCCGACGATGGCCACGAGCTCCAGGGCATCCGCGTGCGCCCTGAGGTCGCGCTCGTCGGCCACCACCAGCAGACCGCGCACGGCCGCGGCGGCGGGGAACGCCACCGCGATGCCTTGGGACCAGGCCGGGGAGCCCCGCAGGATCGGGGGCGCGTCCGCCGGCGTCCACGTCAGCGCCGGGCCGCCGTCGGCGACCTTCCACAGCGGCGAGCCGAGGTCGTCGAGCTCCAGCTCAGGGGGCAGCGCCGGCTCGCCTGCGGCCGCCACCACGGCGAAGCGGTCCTCGCCGACGTGCAGGAGCAAGGCTGCCCGCGCCGCGCCGGTCACCTCCAGCGCCGCCCGGGCGATCGCGGCATGGCGGTCCTCGAGCCGGTGTGACTGTGCGAAGCGGCCCGTCAGCTGCCGCAGCACGTCCAGCGTGCCCGAGACCTCGTACCCCACGGCCCAAACTCTAGGTCGATGGCGAGTCGGCAGGGAGCGCGGTTGCGACAGGCGTGCGCGGACGTGGCCATCGGGGCGTACGGGCCGGCGCTGGAGGCTCTGGACCGGGCCGCCCACGGGGACGGACAGTTCGCGGCGACCGCCCTGGTGGTGCGGGCCGGGGTGCTGCGCGAGGTCGGGCTGCACGGCCGTGCGGCCGGGGACGACGACGCGGCGCTGACGCTGTTGCCGGCGGCGGGGTGGCGGGCGCTGCGCGCCGCGGTGCTGGCGGGGCGCGTCGCGGATGCGGTCGGTTCCGGTGCGCACGCCGAGCTCGCGGAGCGGCTCGATTCCGCGGAGGCCGCCGCCGCACGCGCGGGCAGCTGGCAGGCGGCGGTGCGTGCGGGGTGGGTCACGGGCGAGGTGGCGATGGTGCGCGGCGACTTCGCCGCAGCGGGGATGGCGTTCGCGGCCGCGGCGGAGCGGGCGCGCGACGGCGGCGGCGTGCGTGCGCAGGCCAAGGGCCTGGCGTTCGCGGCCGCGGCGGCGGCGGCCCTGCAGGACACGACCGCCGCGCGGTCACGGCTCGCGCGCGCCCGCGAGCTGGCCGCGGCCTGCGGGGCACGGCCGCTGCTGTGGCCGATCGCGCTCATCGCCGCGGAGGTCGACCCGCAGGCCGCGGCCGCGCACGTCGACGACGCGCGCCGGCGGCTCAGGGTGCTGCTCGACGACCTGCCGGAGCCGCTGCGCGCCGAGGCCCTGACGCGGCCGCCGGCCAGCTGGCTGCTTGACGTGTGATCAAACGACGATGGGGCGGCCCGGAGGCCGCCCCATCAGTCGCGTGCGCGAAGCCAGGACTAGAAGTCCATGCCGCCCATGCCGCCCATGCCGCCGTCGTGGCCGTGGCCACCGCCGCCGCCGCTCCTTGGGCTCGGGCTTGTCGGCGACGATCGTCTCGGTGGTCAGCAGCAGACCCGACGATGGAAGCGGCGTTCTGCAGGGCAGAGCGCGTCACCTTCGCCGGGTCGATGACACCGAACTTGATCATGTCGCCGTACTCGCCGGTCAGGGCGTTGAGGCCCTGGCCCGTGCTTCACGCCGCGGACCTTCTCGACGACGACGCTGCCCTCGAGGCCGGCGTTGCTGGCGATCCAGTACAGCGGCGCGGTGAGCGCGGCCTTCACGATGTTGGCACCCGTGAGCGTAGTCGCCCTCGAGGTCCAGCTTGTCCAGGGCCGAAGCAGCCTGCAGGAGCGCGGTGCCGCCACCGGCGACGATGCCCTCCTCGACCGCAGCGCGGGTCGCCGAGAGGGCGTCCTCGATGCGGTGCTTCTTCTCCTTCAGCTCGACCTCGGTGGCCGCGCCGACCTTGACGACCGCAACGCCGCCGGACAGCTTCGCAAGCCGCTCCTGCAGCTTCTCGCGGTCCCAGTCGGAGTCGGTCTTCTCGATCTCGGCCTTGATCTGGGCGATGCGGCCCTTGATGTCCTCGTCGGACGCCTGCGCCCTCGACGATGGTCGTGTTGTCCTTGGTGATCGTGACCTTGCGGGCCTTGCCCAGCAGGTCCAGCGGTGACGCCGTCGAGCTTGAGGCCGACCTCCTCGGAGATGACCTGGGCGCCGGTGAGGATCGCGATGTCCTGCAGCATGGCCTTGCGACGGTCGCCGAAGCCCGGCGCCTTGACGGCAGCGGACTGGAAGGTGCCGCGGATCTTGTTCACCACCAGGGTGGCAAGGGCCTCGCCCTCGACGTCCTCGGCGATGATGACCAGCGGACGGCCCGGCCTGCATGACCTTCTCCAGCACGGGGAGCAGGTCGTGCACCGCGGAGATCTTCTGGTTGGCGATGAGGATGTAGGGCTCCTCGAAGACGGCCTCCATGCGCTCGGTGTCGGTCACCATGTACGGCGACACGTAGCCCTTGTCGAACTGCATGCCCTCGACGAAGTCGAGCTCCAGACCGAAGGTCTGGCTCTCCTCGACGGTGATGACGCCGTCCTTGCCGACCTTGTCCATCGCCTCGGCGATGACCTGGCCGACCTCGGGGTCGTTGTTGGCGGAGATGGTCGCGACGTGCGCGATCTCTTCCTGGGTCTCGATGTCGCGAGCCATGGAGCCGATCTGCTCGACGACGCGCTCGACGGCCTGCTCGATGCCGCGCTTGAGCAGCATCGGGTTGGCGCCGGCGGCGACGTTGCGCATGCCTTCCTTGACCATGGCCTGCGCGAGCACGGTGGCGGTGGTGGTGCCGTCACCAGCGACGTCGTTGGTCTTGGTGGCGACTTCCTTGGCGAGCTGGGCGCCCATGTTCTCGTACGGGTCCTCCAGCTCGATCTCGCGAGCGATCGTCACACCGTCGTTGGTGATCGTGGGGGAACCCCACTTCTTCTCCAGCACGACGTTGCGGCCCTTGGGCCCAAGCGTGACCTTGACGGCGTCGGCGAGCTTGTTGACGCCGGACTCGAGCGAGCGACGCGCGTCCTCGTGGAACCTCAGTTGCTTTGCCATGATGTTCTCTGCTCCTCCTACTGCTCGACGATCGGCGAGGATGTCGCGGGCCGAGAGGATCAGGTACTCCTCGCCGCCCAGCTTGATCTCGGTGCCGCCGTACTTCGAGTAGACGACGGTGTCGCCTTCGGAAACGTCCAGCGCGATGCGCTCGCCCTGGTCGGAGATGCGGCCGGGACCAACAGCGATGACGGTGCCCTGCTGGGGCTTCTCCTTCGCCGTGTCCGGGATGACCAGTCCGCTGGCGGTGGTCTGCTCCGCCTCGCTGGCCTGGACGACGACACGGTCCTCGAGGGGCTTGAGCTTGACCTTGGTGGCGGTCGCCATGCCTGCCTCCTTTTAGTGTCGTGGTGGAATTCGTGGCTTGCCGCTTGCGTGCGCGAGACGGCACGCGGGGCTGGCACTCGCGCATGCGGAGTGCCGATTCGCCACGCTAGCAATCAGACCTGACGAGTGCAAGCGGGCCGGGAACTAGCAGCCGCCCTGAGCTGAGTGTCAGAGCGCTCAATCTCGCGAATCTTGCGCGCCTGTCCGATCGGCAGTATTAGGTCAGCTTCCCCTTAGCGTCACGCAAGTGTTACCCTTCGTCACGCCACGCGAGTGATCCGATTACTACAGGAGGGCATGACCGTGTCTGACTACCAGCGGCGCCTCGGCAGTCGGCTGCGCGCCATCCGGCAGCAGCAGGGCCTGCACCCTCCAGCAGGTCGAAGAGATCTCCGACGGCAAGTGGAAGGCCGTCGTCGTCGGCTCCTACGAGCGCGGCGACCGCGCCGTCTCCGTCGCCAAGCTGGCCGAGCTGTCCGAGTTCTACAACGTCCCGGTCTCCGAGCTGCTGCCCAAGGAAGACCTCGCCGGCGCGCCATCGGCGCCTCCGTGCACGCCTCGCGCGTCATGCTCGACCTGCGCCGCTGTCGCGTGCCGACCTCGACCCGGATCTGCGGCCCGTGTCCCGCTTCGCGCACACCGATCCAGCTGCAGCGCGGCGACTACAACGGCAACGTCCTCACGATCCGAGGCGAGGACCTGCGCGCACTCTCCGTCATCTACGGCACCGACCCCGAGGACCTGGTCGATCCGCCTCGAACGACGAAGGCGATCCTGGCCACCGCCGCGAGCGTAGCGGCCCGGTGCGCTCCTACCGGATGGCGAGAGCCAGGGGCCGCGGTCGGTGCATGCCGGCGCGGCGGTAGGCGCGGATCGCCGGGGTGTTGTCGGCGCGGACGTGCAGCGTCACGCCCGGAGAAGCCCTCGGCGAGGAGCTCGCGGATGATCATGGCGGTGACGGCGCTGGCTGGTGATGCCCTGCCCGCGGTAGGCCGCGCTGGACGTAGACGCCGGCGATCTGCGCGCCGCGGCGCGCGGCTGTGCAGCGACAGGTCGAACTTGGCGACCACGTGCCGGTCGCGCTCGACGACGTAGGTCAGGCCTTGCGCGACGCTGTCGGCCATGCGCGCGCGCACGGCGCCGGCCGGGCCGATGCGCGCCAGCGGCGGGCCCATCTGGTCCTCGACGTGCAGGCGCGCACGCGAAGTCGGTCAGCGACCGGCACGTCCTCGTAGGTGGCGCGGCGGAAGCCCGGCGGGGCGGCTCGACCGGTGGCAGCCGCGCCGGGTCGGCCAGCATGAACCGCTGCTCGCGCCCGTGCGGGCGGCGGCGGAACAGCCCGCGCGGATAGCCGTCGAGCAGCGCCTCGGATGATCGGCGCGTCGCCGACCAGCACGCGCCAGCCGGCCCGTTCGGCGGCACGGCGAACAGCGGTGCCCGCGACCGGGTCCCCGGCCGGCACCAGCGTGCCCAGCGGGCCCGAGATGTAGAGCACCGCGACGGGGTCGTCGCCCGGCCAGACCAGGAACGCGCTCGTGCTCGCCGCGGTCCAGCGCGTCCAGCAGCACCTGGTTGCGCCAGCCACTGGCCGTACGCGCGGCCCTCCGGAGCTGCGCCCGAAGTCCGACTCCAGCAGGCGCGCGATGCGCGGCGTGTCGCGCGGCTCGAGGCGCAGCACCTCGCCCGAGCGGTCCGGTCGGTGGTCACGCGTCACTGCCGACACCCGACAGGCCGAGCGGCGCGAGCGGCTCCATCGGCAGGTTGGGGTCCGCCTCGACGTCCAGGCTGCTGCGCTCCCCAGCCAGCAGCCGGTTCCATGCCGGCGGCGGCGATCATCGCGCCGTTGTCGGTGCACAGCGCGGGCGACGGCGCCAGCAGGCGCCGGTCGGCGGCCTGCAGGCGTCGGCCATGCGCTCGCGCAGGCGGCTGTTGGCGGCCACGCCGCCCACGATCGTGACCGTGCCGACGTCGTGCGCCGTCGGCCGCAGCCATCGTCTTGGCGACCTGCGACGTCGACGACCGCCTCCTGGAACGACGCGGCGACGTCGGCGAAGTCGATGTCCTCGCCGACGGCCTCGCGGCGGCGCAGCTCGCGCACGACCGCGGTCTTCAGGCCGGACAGCGAGAAGTCGAAGCGTGCCGTCGTGGCCAGCGCGCGGGGGAAGGCGATCGCCGCGGGGTCGCCCTTGCGTCGCCAGGGCGTCGATCTCGGGCCCGCCGGGGTAGGGCAGGCCGATGAAGCGCGCGACCTTGTCGAACGCCTCCCCGGCCGCGTCGTCGATCGTGGCGCCCAGGGTCGAGAACGTACCGTCGGCATCGAGCAGCACGAGGCTGGTGTGCCCGCCGACTGACGATCAGCGCGAGCAGCGGCGGCCGCAGAGGCCCGAACTCCAGCTGCGTCGCGCAGACGTGGCCCTCGAGGTGGTTGACGCCGATCAGCGGCAGGTCGTGAGCCAGCGCCAGCGACTTGGCGGCCGCCACGCCGACGAGCAGCGCACCCGACGAGCCCGGGGCCGACCGTGACCGCGACGCCGTCGATGTCGTCGTAGGTGCAGCCGCCCTCGACCAGCGCGTGGTCCATCGACCGGCAGCAGCAGCTCCAGGTGCGCCCGCGCCGCGATCTCGGGCACCACGCCGCCGTAGGGCCGGTGCCAGTCCGATCTGCGAGCCGATGACGTTCGCGCGCACGCGGCGCCCGTCCTCGACGAGCGCGACCGCGGTCTCGTCGCAGGAGGTCTCGATGCCGAGGACCAGCACGCTCTACGACCTCACCGTCTCGCCCTCGAGCTCAGCGCGCCGGGCCCCCAGCCTGCGCACGAAGGCCGGGCCGGCCAGGTCGTCGGCCCACATGATCACGCGCGGCCTCGCCGTCGCGGGCGTAGTAGCCCGGCCGCAGCCCCGACGGGGGCGAAGCCGAACCGCGAGTACAGCCGCTGCGCGCACGCGGTTGCCGACGCGCACCTCGAGCGTGGCGGCCGCGCGCCTCGGTCGTGCGCAGCCACTCGAGCAGGGCCAGCAGCAGCCGCGACGCCCGTCCCGCGCCGCTGGTGCTGCGGGTCGACCGCGATGTTGGTGACATGCCCCTCGTCGGCCACGACCATCGCGCCGGCGTAGCCGCGCACCGTGTCGTCGGCGTCGAGCGCCGCGGCAGCGCCAGGCAGCGCTGCGGCAGGGCGAGCTCATCGGCGAAGAGCACACGGGTCCACGGCACCGGCTAGCACAAGCTGCTCGATCGCGAGCACCGCGTCGAGGTGCCGACGCTGCAGCGGGACAACCCTCACACGCTGGCACGCTCCGCCGTAGGCGCTCAGCCTTCTGCCCTCGGACGGTCGATCGGCGAGCGCGGGCACCTTGCCGCCGCGCAGCGCGCCGCGGTGCTGCCAGTTGATCCGGGCGTCGGCGCTTGCGGATGTAGAGCGGGACGCAGCTCCTCGGGGCGCTGCGTCTCCTCCCGGATGAAGCGCGGCAGCGCCAGCTCGACCAGCGCGACCGCGGTGGGTAGGCCCATCGACGGGGAGCCGACCTCCGCGCCGGTCGACTCCAGCAGCGCGCGGTTGGCCAGCGCCCCGTCCCCGACGCACAGCACGTCGATCGGCCGCGCCTCGATCTCCCCGGCGAGCTTCTCGGGCGGGCCGACGCGGAACTCGCTGACGCGCTGCACGCCACCCGGAGCCGAGCGGTAGAACGCCCAGAACAGCTCGCCCCGGCGCGCGTCGATCACGCTGCACATCAGCCGGCGCACGTGCCGCACGGGGAAGGCCAGCAGGTCCAGCGAGTTCAGGCCGACCACCGGCAGCCGCGCGCGCGTGAGCCAGCATCTGCGCGGTCGCGATCCCGACGCGCATGCCGGTGAACGAGCCCGGGTCCCAGGCTGACCGCGACGCCCGCTGACCGCGCCGATGTCCAGTCCGCGCGGAGTCCAGGCAGAACCGATCGCCGGTGCGAGGAACTCGCCGTGCGCCGGCCCAGGTGCGGCAGTCCGGCGCCGACCGCGGCGCTGGCGACCAGCCCCTGCTCGGTGGCGAGGCAGACGCTGGACGCCGGTGTGGACGTCTCGATGCCGAGGACCAGCATCGTCGCTAGCTGCCCTCGTGCCAGGCGTGCAGGTCGGCGACCAGGCCGCTGACCCGCCGGGACCAGTCGTGGCCGCGGGGGCGCACGACGAGCTGGCGCGGCTCGACGGGCTCGACGTCGGAGAGCGCGACCGGATCGGGCAGCCGGAACTCGAGCTCGAGGTGGTCGCTGGGCAGCAGCGGGGCTATCGCGTCGCCCCACTCGATGAACGTCACCGTGCGGGAGTCCAAGACCTCCTCGTAGCCGAGGTCGACGACCTCCTGCAGCGTCTCGAGGCGGTAGACGTCCAGGTGCAGGATCGGGAGGTTGCCCATGTACTCGCGGCGCAAGACGAACGAAGGGCTGGTCACGCGGTCCTTGACGCCCAGGGCGGCCGCCGCGCCCTGCACGAAGCAGGTCTTGCCGGCACCCAGCTCGCCGGTCAGCGCGACCACGTCGCCGGCCCGCAGCACGCCCGCGATCGTGGCTGCGACCTTGCGTGTCTCCTCCGGGCCCGACGTCACGAGCGTCAGCTCACGGGCCATGCGCGCTGCCCTCTGCTTGCGGTCACCGGAGCAGGAAGTGTAGTTACCTGGTCCATGGCACTGATCGAGCGAACCGAGCAGGGCGGCGGAGTGCGGCTGTGGGAGCTCAACGACCCCGAGCGGCGCAACGCCATGGGGCCGGAGATGGCCGCCGAGATGATCGCCGCGACCGCCGCGTTGAGCGTTGACGCGGGCGCGCGCGTGCTGGTCATCACGGGGCGAGGCAAGGGCTTCTGCGCGGGGGCCGACCTGCCCGCGCTGTTCGGGAGCGCCGCGGACCGCCCGATCTCCGAGCTGCATGCGGGGCTGCAGGGCTACTACCGGGCCTTCTGTCGCGTGCGGGAGCTGCCGATCCCGACGATTGCGGCGATCAACGGCGCCGCGGTGGGCGCCGGGCTCAACCTCGCCATGGCCTGCGACGTCCGGCTCGCCGGGCCCCACGCGACGCTGGGCGCGACGTTCTCAAGATCGGCCTGCATCCGGGCGGCGGGTGCACGTGGTTCCTCGTCCGGGCGCTGGGGGCGTCCAAGGCGCTGCCGATGCTGCTGCTGGGCGAGCCGCTCGACGCCGCCGAGGCCGTGCGCCTGGGGCTGGCCGAGGGGCCGGAGTCGGACGTCGTCGAGCGCCGCGCTCGAGCTGGCCGCACGCTATCGCCGAGGTCGACCCTGCGCTGGCGCGACACATCAAGCGCAGCGGTCGGCATCGCGGTCGAGACCGACGGCCTGGCGCGCGACGCTGGAGTACGAGTCGTGGGCGCAGGCCGCGTCCGCGTCGTCCGAGCAGCTCCAGGCCTGGGTCGCGCGCTTCGCGCAAGTGATCGCTCGCCTGCCGGCCGGCGCGGGGTCAGCTCGCGGAGGCGCGGACCGCGGCGCGGATCGCTGCTGCGACGGCCTTGTTCGCCAGGTGGGCCACGAGGTCGACGGGCGCTTCGACCTCGACCTGCTGGGCGCCAGCACGAACAGCGCGTCGCCGTCGTAGCGTCGTGTGGACGGGATCCACGGCGCGGGCGATGCCGGTGTGGGCCAGGTCCGCGACGGTCGCGGCCTGGTGCTTGGTCAGCACCGCGTCGGTGACGATGCAGCCGATCACGGTGTTGTCTGCTGGCACCTGGTCCACGGGCATGGGCGCGCCGCCACTGGCGGGGGTCGGTGGGAAGAGCGCGACTTCGGGGTAGGTCGGCGCGTCCGTCGGGTAGGTGGCGCCCGCCAGGATCGTGCCGTCCTCCGCCAGCACGTCGCCCAGCGCGTTGACCGCCATGAGCGCACCGACCGTGATGCCGCCGCCGCGACGTGACCGCCCAGCCCTGGCCGCCGGGCGCGCGGTACTCGATCCCGCCGATCTTGCCGACGGTGCAGCCGGCACCGACCCCGACCGGGCCCATCGGCGGGTCTTCCTCGGTCGCGGCGGCCGCTGCCGCGTAGCCGGCGTCGCGGTCGGGGCGGGGGAAGCCCTCCCCGCGCAGGTCGAAGACGATCGCGGCGCCGACGATCGGGATGCGCGCGACCGTGCGCTCCAAGCCGATGCCGTGCTCCTCGCACCACGCGACCACGCCGTCGGCGGTGGCCAGGCCGAACGCGCTGCCGCCCGACAGCACGACCGCGTGGCACTCCAGGACGTTGCCGTCGGCGGCGAGGATCGACGACTCGCGCGTGCCAGGCCCGCCGCCGCGCACGGCCATCGCGCCGAGCGTGCCCTGCGGCGGCAGCACCACGGTGACGCCGGTGTGGCCGAGCTCGTGGGTCCAGCACCCGACGCGCACGCCGGGGATCCCGAGGGTCATGGGTGGTAGGTCCTTGGGACGCGGGGGCCGATCCGGGTCGTGACCTCGTAGGTGATCGTGGCGAGGGCCTCCGCCCAGTCCTCGGCACGGACGCGCTGTTCCGCGTCGTGCGGCCCGATGAGCCACACGTCGTCGCCGACCCCGGCGTCGGCGTCGCCGAGGTCCACGCAGATCGCGTCCATGCAGACCGTTCCGACCATGGGCACGCGCCGGCCGGCGTGCACCACGGTGCCGCAGTTGGTGAGCGCACGCGGCACACCGTCGGCGTAGCCGGCGGGGATCGTGCCGACGGTCGTGGGGTGCTCGGCGGTCCAACGGCGGCCGTAGCTGACGGAGTCGCCGGCCTGCAGCCGCTTGACCAGCCCGAGCTTGGACCGCCACGACAGCGCCGCTCGCAGCGGCAGGCCGCCGTCGATGCCCGGTGCTGGCTCCAGCCCGTAGAGCGCGATGCCCACGCGCACGAGGTCGTGGTGCAGCTCGGGGTGCAGCAGCGTTCCGGCGGAGTTGCAGAGGTGCACGAGCTCCGGCCGCAGCCCCATGTCGTCCGCAAGCGCGCGCCCCTCGGCGAAGGCCTTCACCTGCTGCTCGGTGTAGGGGTTCCCGGGCTCGTCGGCGACCGCGAGGTGGCTCATGAGCCCGCTGACGCGCACCCCCCGCAGCCCGGCGAGGTGCCCGAGCACGGCCTCCCACCGGTCGCGCGGCACGCCCCACCGCCGCACGCCGGTGTCGAGCTTGACGTGCACGTCGACCGGCCGGTCGCCGGCCGCCGCGGCCAGCGCATCGGCCCCCTCCCGGCTCCACACCACCGGTGTCAGGCCGGCATCGATCACGTGGCGGGCGGCAGCAGCCGGCGGCTCGATCAGCAGCAGCACCGGCGCGGTGATGCCGGCCGCGCGCAACGCCAGCCCCTCCTCCACCAGCGCCACCCCCAGCCAGGCCGCGCCGGCCTCGAGGGCGGCGGTCGCGACCGGCACCGCGCCGTGCCCGTACCCGTCGGCCTTGACGACCGCCATGAGCGCGCTGGCGGACGCGTGCGCCGCCAGCACGGCGACGTTGTGGCGGATCGCGTCGAGATCGACCTCGACCCAGGTCGGCCGAGAGCCGCTCACGCCAGCCCGGCGAGGGCCCCGGGGAGGGCGTCGGCGATGGAGCCCGCGGTCGTGCTGCGAGCGCCTTGGCGAGCGCCCGCGAGCTCCCCGGCGCGGCCGTGGAGCCACACCGCGGCCGCCACGGTGGCGGGATCGGGCCGGGCGGCGAGGAGCCCACCGAGGATCCCGGAGAGCACGTCGCCGCTGCCCGCGGTCGCGAGCGCCGCGGAGCCGGTGGGGTTGACCCAGGTCCTGCCGTCGGGTGCCGCGATCAAGGTGCCCGGCCCCTTGCTGACCAGCACCGCGTCCCACGCCCTGGCGCGGTCGGGGACGAGGTCGGTGCGGCGCCGCACGACGTCGTCCTCGTCGATCGCCACGAGACGCGCGAGCTCCGCCCGGTGCGGGCTCAGCGCCAGCAGCGGCGCTGCGTGGTCGCGCAGCGCATCGCCGTCGTGGCGGAAGGCATTGAGCCCGTCGGCATCGAGCACGAGCGGGCGGTCGAGCCTTGCGACGAGCTGGCGCACCACGTGTTGCGTCCCCTCACGCAGGCCCAGGCCCGGGCCGAGCACCACCGCGTCGGCGCGCTCGGCCAGCCCGCACAGGCGCGGCACCGTCGCGTCGGGGTCGGCGAGGTCGAGGGCCACGGTGATGGCCTCCGGAACCGCCGCAGTGACCTGCTCGGGTGCCTCGGTCGCCACCTGCACCAGCCCCGCGCCGGCGGCCATCGCGCCGCGCGCGACCAGCACCGCCGCGCCGGTCATCCCCCGGCTCCCCGCGATCACCAGCACGACGCCGCGCGACCGCTTGTGCGCCTCCGGATCGACCGCCGGCAGCAGCGCGGCGACGTCGGCCGCCTCGAGGACGTGCGCGACCGGAGCCTCCGCCCCATCCCGGATCCCGAGCTCCCCCAGCACCAGCTCGCCGCACCGGCCCCGCCCGGGCCACAACCACAGCCCCCGCTTGTGCGCCCCCAACGTCACGGTGACGTCCGCCCACACCGCCTCCCCCGGCACTGACCCCGTCACCGCATCCACCCCAGTGGGCAGATCGCACGCCACCACCACCGCGGCGCAGCGGTTGAGCGCTGCGACCGCGGCGTCGAAGGGTGGGCGGGGCTCGCCTCGGGCGCCCGTGCCCAGCAGGCAGTCGACCGCGACGTGGGCGGAGTCGAGGGCGGCGGCGAGGTCGTCGGTGACGCGGCCGCCGGCGCGACGGTAGGCGGCCAGCTCGCGGCGGCCGTCCTCGCCCAGCGCCTCCTCGCCCGCGACCAGCACGCAGACGGGCGACGCCCCGGCCCGCAGCAGCTTGCGCCCCGCCGCCAGACCGTCACCGCCGTTGTTGCCCTTCCCGCAGGCGATCGCGACGCGCAGCCCATAGCGCCGCCCACCAGCACGCAACACCGCCCGCGCCACGTGCCCCGCCGCCCGGTCCATCAGCGCGGCGGGCGCCACGCCACGCGCGAAGGCACGGGCGTCCATCGCCCGCACCTGCTCCGGCGTGAACAGCTCCAGCAAGCCGCTACTCGACGGTGACGGTCTTTGCGAGGTTGCGGGGCATGTCCACGTCGCGGCCCAGGGCGACGGCGAGGTAGTAGCTGAGGAGCTGCAGCGGCACCACGGTGAGGACCGGGTAGAGGAGCTCGTGGACCTCGGGGACGTAGACGACGTGGTCGGCGTGCTGCTTGATCTCCGCGTCACCCTCGGTGGCGATGGCCAGGACGACGGCGCCGCGCGCCCTTGACCTGCTCGATGTTGGAGACCACCTTGCTGCGGACGTGGCCGCTGGTGACCAGGGCCACGACGGGGCCGCCGTCCTCGATGAGCGCGATCGGGCCGTGCTTCATCTCGCCGGAGGGGAAGCCCTCCGCGTGGACGTAGCTGATCTCCTTCATCTTCAGGGCGCCCTCGAGGGCGATCGGCAGCCCGACGTGGCGCCCGAAGAACATGATGTAGCCGGCGGCGGCCCACTCGCGGGCGAGCTCCTCGAGCTGGCCGGAGTTGGCCAGCACCTGCTCGACATGGGAGGGCAGGGCGTCCATGCGCGCGAGGTGGTCGCGGCACTCGTCGGGGAAGAGCGCGCGGCGCAGCTGGGCCAGGTACAGCGCCAGGACGTACGTGGCGATGATCTGGGTGACGAACGTCTTCGTCGCCGCGACGCCGATCTCCGGGCCGGCGCGGGTGTAGAGCACGGCGTCGGCGACGCGCGTGAGGCCGAACCGACGACGTTGGTGATCGCGACGACCTTGGCGCCGCTGGTGCGCGGGCATGCTCGGCCGCCGCGATGGTGTCGGCGGTCTCGCCGGACTGGCTGATCGCCACCACGAGGTGGTGGGGCGTGAGGATCGGGTCGCGGTAGCGGAACTCGCTGCCGATCTCGACCTCGACCGGGATGCCGCGCCCAGTGCTCGATCGCGTACTTGGCGACCATGCGGCGTGCATGCTGGTGCCGCACGCGACGACGTAGACCTTGTCGACGTGGGCGCAGCTCGTCGTCGACGCCCGGGCGCGACGTGGTCGAGCTGGACGTTGCCCGCCTGCGTCGACGCGCCCGAGCAGCGTCTCGTGGATGGCGTCGGGCTGCTCGTGGATCTCCTTGAGCATGAAGTGGTCGTAGCCCTGCTTCTCGGCGGCGCAGATGTCCCAGTCGACGTGTACACGCGTGCGCCTCGGCGGGCTTGCCGTCGAGGTCGGTGATCGTGATCGCACCTGGCGTCAGCACCGCGACCTGGTCGTCGAGCAGGCGCGGTGATGTCGCGGGTGTGGGCGATCAGGCCGGCGACGTCGCAGGCCAGGAGGCTGGCGTCGTCGCGGTGGCCGAGGACCATCGGCGCCTCGCGGCGGCTGGCGACGATCGTCGTCGGGGTCGCGCCGGTCGATCGCCGCGAGCGCGAACGTGCCTTCGAGCACGCGCGCAGACCGCGCACACGGCATCGACGAGTCGCGGTGCCGCGTTGCAGCTCGCGCGCCGACGAGGTGGGCGACGACCTCGGTGTCGGTGTCGGAGCTGAACGCTGCGCCCTCGGCCTGCAGCGCGGCCTTGAGCTGGGCGAAGTTCTCGATGATCCCGTTGTGGATCAGCGCCACGCCGGCCGGACGGGTCGGTGTGCGGATGGGAGTTGGGGTCGTTGGGCTCGCCGTGCGTGGCCCAGCGCGTGTGGCCCAGGCCCGAGGTGCCCGGCAGCGGGGTCAGCGCCCCCTCGAGGTTGGCGAGCTTGCCCGACCGCTTCACCACCGCGAGCGGGGCGCCCGGCCGGCCCACCACCACCCCGGCCGAGTCGTACCCGCGGTACTCCAGCGTCGCAGCCCCTCGACGAGGACCGGCGAGCGCCTGCTCAGGCCCGGTGTAGCCGATGATCCCACACATGGGGACGAGGGTACCGGCGGCGCCTCAGCCCGACGGTGTGGCGGTGGCCTCCTCGGGCTCCGTCGCGGCCTCGGTCGCGGTGGCGGACTCGGTCGCCGTCGGCTCCCCGGAGGCGGTCGCCGCGTCCGTCGCGGCGTCGGTCGCGGTGGCCGCGGCGCTGGCCTCGGGGGAGGCGGACGGGTTGGGGGCGGTGCCGACCTCGGAGGCCTCCTCGA
Organism: Euzebyaceae bacterium; assembly: GCA_963829805.1. GTDB lineage: Bacteria > Actinomycetota > Nitriliruptoria > Euzebyales > Egibacteraceae > CAWHJR01. Next base: position 1,445,449 of record CAWHJR010000002.1, on the reverse strand, counting down.
TCGCCGAGTCGGCTCCGAACTGGGTGTCCAGCGGCGGCAGGAGGAGCGGTTGGCCCTCCTCGGGCACGAGCACGCCCTGGGCGCCGGCGGTGTGGGGTTCCACGGTCTTCTCGGGCGCCTCGCCGTCGATGCCGTAGTGCGCGGTCGCGAAGACCTCGAGCGCGTCCTCGAACCAGTCGCGACACATCTGACGCTGGAACCAGGCGGTCCAGATGAAGTTCACGTCCGGCGGGAACTCGCCGTACCAGGGCGCGACCACCATCTTCGGGCGGTTGCCAGCCATCTGGTCCTCGACCCAGGCGGTCATCGCGGCGACCTGCTCCTCGGGCGCCTCGGGGTTGTAGAGCACGTTGACGTAGCCGTGCTCGAGGTTGTGCAGCGTGATGCGCTCGTCGATGAAGACGTCGTAGACGCCGCTGGCGACGACCTGCCCCACGTGGCGCCCGGACGACGGCGGGCGGTCGGGGTAGAGCACCTCGGGCGGGTTGGCCGCCAGCTCCTCCGGGGTGGACGCGAGGTGGCCGCCGCCGAGGTCGGGCATGCGCTCCTCGGGCGTGCAGCCGAACTCGCCGAGCCTGGCCGCGACCTCTTCGGCACGGTTCTCCTGCGCCCGGCCCTGCAGAACCTGGTTGGCGATCAGGTAGCCGATCGCGCCGACGACAAGCACGATCACGACCCCGAGCACGATCCGGCGGTTGCGCTGCGCGGCTTGCGCGGCCTTGGCCTCGGCCGCGAGCCGCTCCGCGCGGCGGGCCTTCTGGCGATCGCGCTTGCTCATGGCGTCGTCGGGCACGTGCAGGGGCCTCCTGGAGCGAGGGGATCGAGGCGCCGGCGTGTCGAGCGCAGCCGGCCAGCGCGCCGGAAGGGCGCGGACGCCCGATCCTACTGCGCCTCGACCTCCGGCTCCCCCGCCGCCAGCACCACCGCGTCGCCCACGATCGCCACGTCGTACCCCAGGTCCAAGAGGCACGCGTGCACCCGCGCCAGCGCGATCCCCACGGTCCGCGCGTCGCCCGCCGACACCGCCACCCGCGTGGAATCCGCCGAGGTGTCCCACACGATCGCAGCGCCCGCGGCGCGGCCTGCGGCGGCAACGGCCTCGGCCTCCCAGGGCGCGGGGGGGCCGCCGCGCAGGCCCGCGGGGCCGGGGAGCGTGCCGGCCAGCACCTGGGCGAGGAAGCCCTTGCCGTGGGGGAAGTAGTCGCCGCGCCCCGCACGTGTGAGCGCCGCCGCGCCGGCCCCGTCCTCGGCGGACACCTCGGGTTCGAGGCCCCGCACCACGATCACCGGAACACCTTCGGCCTTGCGGCGGACGAGGTCCGCGGCGGCCGCGACCTCGTCGGCCAGCGCGACGATGGTCACCGCCAGCTCGCGGCCCTCGCGGTCGGCGTGGCCGCGCTCGTCGCGGTAGGGCGGCAGGCCGGCGATGCCCAGCGCCACGTCCACCACGCCGCCCCGCCACGGCCGCCCGAACGTGTCGGTCACGACCACGCCCAACCGCGCGCCGCTCAGGGACTGCAGCCGCGCCCGCAGCGCCCGCGCGCTGGCGTCGGGGTCCGCGGGCAGCAGCAGCACACGGTCGCCCGGCACGTTGGACGCGTCCACCCCGCCCGCCGCACAGACCATGCCCTGCTGCGTCTCGGTCACCAGCAACCCCGGCGCCGCCAGCACGACCCGCCGCGCCTGCGCCAGCGCGGCGGCCCGCCGCTGGACGAGCTGGTCGGCGGCCGGGTCGACCGCGACGAAGGCCCCCTCGGACTTGGCCACCACCTTGCTGGCGACGACCACGACGTCGCCGTCGCGCAGGGTGAACGCCCCGGCGATCAACGCGCCGAGGTCGTCCCCCTCGCCGATCTCCGGCAGGCCGGGGACCGGCAGCACCTCGACAGCGGTCACCGGGCGACGAGCGCCAGCGTGGCCTTCGCCAGCGCGGCGGCCACCTCGGCGTCGTGCATCACGGTCTGCTCCACGGCGACGGCGAGGCCCCGGGCCCGCAGACCCGCTGCCGCCGCGGCGTCGACGTTGTCGATCACCCAGCCGTCCAGGAAGTCGGCGTAGAGCTCGGCGACCCCCTCGGCAGACGTCGCCACGCCCACGGACGGCAGGAGCCGGTCGGCCATGCCGCGCACCACGCGGCCACCGACGATCGGCGACACCCCGGCCACGGTCGCCTCTCGCAGCGCGTCGCGGATGCCCGTCACGGCCAGGATCGTGCCGATCGACACGACCGGGTTGGAGGGGCACAGCAGCACCGTCTCGGCGCCGGCGATCGCCTCCAGCACCCCCGGTGCGGGGCGCGCAGCGTCGGCCCCCTGCAGCCGCACCGAGGCCACGTCCGGCTCCGCGCGCTCCCCCACCCACCACTCCTGGAAGTGCAGGTCGCGGCCGTCGCGCGTCCGCACCCGCGTCGCCACAGGGTCGTCGGTCATCGGCAGCAGCGTGAAGGGCAGGCCCCATGCGGCAGCGATCTCGGCCGTCACGTCGGAGAGCGGCCGGCCGGCGCGCAGCGCCTCGGTCCGCACGAGGTGGGTCGCAAGGTCACGGTCGCCGAGCGTGAACCACGCCGGTCGCCCGTAGCGCTGCGCCAGCTCGCCTGCGACGGTGAAGCGCTCGTCGGCGCGCCCCCAACCCTGCTCGACGTTGACCCCGCCGCCCAGCGTGTAGGTGATCGAGTCGAGGTCAGGGCTGACGTGCAGCCCGTGGAGCTCGAGGTCGTCGCCGGTGTTGGCGACCACCACGAGCTCCGCCGGGTCCACGACGCGCACCAGCCCGCGCAGGAAGCGCGCGGCGCCGATCCCCCCGGCGAGCGCCACGATCGTCACGCCACCGCAGGCTAGGCCACGCCTCCTGAACCGGTGACGCTGCGCGGCCACGTAGGCTGGCGCGCCGATGGTCGCCGAACACGCGCTGCGAAGGGCGTTGGCGCGTGCCGATGCGGGCAAGACACTCGACGCCGGCGAGGCGACGGCGCTGCTGGCCGCACGCGGGGAGGAGCTGTCACGCCTCACCGGGATCGCGGCGCGCGTGCGCGACCGGCTCTTCGGGGAGCGCGTCACCTACAGCCGCAAGGTCTTCATCCCGCTGACGCACCTGTGCCGCGACACCTGCGGCTACTGCACGTTCGCGTGGCCGCCCAAGGGTGACGTGCCCGCGTTCCTGTCCCCGGAGCAGGTCTCAGAGATCGCACGTGCCGGCCAGGCCGCGGGTTGCAAGGAGGCGCTCTTCACGCTGGGCGACAAGCCCGAGGACCGCTACCCGGCGGCCGCCGCGTGGCTTGAGGCCCGCGGCTACCGCACGACGCTGGAGTACGTGCGCGCGGCCGCCGTGCAGGTCATCGAGGAGACCGGGCTGCTCCCCCACCTCAACCCCGGCGTGCTGTCATGGACCGACCTGGCAACACTCAAGCCCGTGTCGGGATCCATGGGGCTGATGCTGGAAACCGCCTCGGACCGCCTGCTCGCCAAGGGTGAGGCGCACTGGAACTCCCCCGACAAGGTTCCCGCGGTGCGGCTGCGCACGCTGGAGGACGCAGGCCGCCACGCGATCCCCTTCACCTCCGGGATCCTGGTCGGCATCGGCGAGACCGACGCGGAGCGCGCCGAGTCGCTCTTCGCGCTGGCGGCCTCGGCGCGGCGCTACCGCCACCTGCAGGAGGTGATCGTGCAGGGGTTCCGGCCCAAGCCCGACACCGCGATGCGCGACCACCCGCCCGCCGGCCGCGACGTGCTGCTGGCCACCCTGGCGGTGGCGCGCCTGGTCCTGCCCGCCCACGTGCACCTGCAGGCGCCACCGAACCTCACGCCGGGGGACGTCGCGGGCCTGCTGGGCGCGGGCGTCGACGACCTGGGCGGGGTCTCGCCGGTCACCCCCGACCACGTCAACCCGGAGTACCCGTGGCCGCACCTGGACGGGCTGGCGGCAGGAGGTCGCCGCGACCGGCCACCGCCTGGTCCAGCGCCTGACCCTGCACCCGGAGTACGTGCGCAAGCCCGACCCGTGGATCAGCGGCCGCATGCGCGGCCCGGTGCTCGCCCTCGCCGACGCCGAGGGCCTCGCCGCTGACGTCGTGCCGACCGGCCAGCCCTGGCAGGACCCCGACCCTGCAGGCCCCTCGGGCGACGACGACCGCTGGACCTCCGCCCGCGCCGGCGACGGCGTCACGGGGCTGCGCCGCGACAGCGCGTTCCGCTTCGACGCCGCCGACGTCTACGGCGACACGCAGCTGATCGCCGCCGAGTCGCTGGCCCGGCGCCGCGTCGGCTCCACGAGCGGTGCCCACACCGAGGTCGCCGCGATCCTGCGCCGCGCGCAGACCGGCACGCCGCCGAACGAGACCGAGGCGCTGCACCTGCTGACCGCGGAGGGACCTGACCTCGCCGACCTCGTCGCCACAGCGGACGCGGTCCGCGCCGAGCGCGTCGGCGACACCGTGACCTACGTGGTCAACCGCAACATCAACTTCTCCAACATCTGCTACGTCGGGTGCCGGTTCTGCGCGTTCGCGCAGCGCCGCGACGACCCGGACGCCTACTTCCTCTCGCTGGAGCAGGTCGCCGACCGCGCCGAGGAGGCATGGGAGTTCGGGGCGACCGAGGTCTGCATCCAAGGGCGGCATCCACCCCGACCTCGGCGGCGACCACTACTTCGCGCTGGCCCGCGCGGTGAAGGCGCGCGTGCCCGGCATGCACGTGCACGCGTTCTCGCCGATGGAGGTCGTCAACGGCGCGACCCGCCTGGGGATCTCGATCCGCGAATGGCTCACCGAGGCCAGGGCGGCGGGCGTCGACACCATCCCCGGCACCGCAGCGGAGATCCTCGACGACGACGTCCGCTGGGTGCTGACCAAGGGCAAGCTCCCCGCCGACGCCTGGGTCGAGGTGGTGACCACCGCGCACGAGGTCGGCATCCGCTCGACCTCCACGATGATGTTCGGCCACGTCGACGAGCCGCGCCACTGGGCCGCCCACCTCCACCTGCTGCGCCGCATCCAGGAGCGCACCGGCGGCTTCACGGAGTTCGTCCCGCTGCCCTTCGTGCACCGCCAGGCGCCGATCTACCTCGCCGGCGTCGCCCGCCCCGGCCCCACCTGGGACGACAACCTGCGCGTCCATGCGGTCGCCCGCCTGGTCCTGCAAGGCGCGATCGACAACATCCAGCTCTCGTGGGTCAAGCTCGGCCTTGACGGCGCGGTGCAGCTCCTCCAGGCAGGCTGCAACGACCTCGGCGGCACGCTCATGGAGGAGACGATCAGCCGCATGGCCGGCGCGGACCACGGCGTCCGCCAGGACCCCGAGACCCTCCGCGCCGTCGCCACCGCGGCCGGTCGCCCGGCGGCAGAGCGCACGACCGACTACAGCCGCATCGAGCCCGGTGGCATCCGCTACAAGGTCGCGGCTTAGCTCGTCGCTAAGCGGCCTCCTGGCGGGGGCGCCACACCTCGCTCACGATCAGCTGGACCGCGGCGGCCATCGGGACGGCCAGGAGCGCGCCGAGGACGCCCAGGAGGGCGGCGCCGATCAGCACTGCGACGATCGTCGCTCCCGGGGCGACGTCGACGGCGCGGCTCATGATCCGCGGCGCGATCGCGAAGTTTTCGATGAGCTGGTAGACCGCGAAGAACACGATCGTCGCGAGTCCCACCGGCGCGGACACGGTGAACGCCACCGCCACGCTGAGCACCGCGCCGATCGTGGCTCCGATCAGCGGGATCAGCCCCAGGACCGCAACCACGAACGCCAGCGCCAGCGGACGCGGCACGCCCATGACGGCCAGGAACGCCGCGGCCGACACTCCCGCGATCGTCGCTGTCACCACCGCGCCGATCAGGTAGCGCCCCACGCGGCTGAGGATCTCGTCGCCCAGCAGGCTCACCCGGCCACGCCGCGACCGCGGCACCAGCCGGTAGGCCGACCGTTTGATCGTCGGGTAGTGCGCCACGCAGTACACGGTCAGCACGATCACCGTGAGCGTGGCGAACGCGCTTGTGCCCACACGCTGCGCCAGTCCCAGGATCTGCTCCTCCTGGCCGGCCAGCGCCTCATCCGAGGTGACCCGCTCGACGCGCTCCACCAGCTGGAACTGGCGGTCCAGGCGACCGAATGTGGGGTTGTCCTCCGCCAGGCCGGCGACCAGGGCGGGCGCCTCCTCCCGCAGCTCGGTGGCCTGGGCGACGATCTGCGGGGCGATCCCGACGACCACGCCGATCATCAGCAGCGCGATCGTGCCCAGCACCAGCCACACCGACCGCCGTCGCGGCCAGCCCCAGCTCTGGGCCAGCTCCACGGCGGCGTTCAGCCCGGTCGCCATGAAGAGCGCGATCACCAGCAGGATCAGGATGTTGGCGACCTGCCACAGCCCGAAGGCCAGCAGCGCGGCGAGGACCACCCCGATCGTCGCCGTGAATGCCGTGCGCAGCGGCGAGCGCTCCCTACTCGGTGCAGCTGGCGGGCCGAACGGCAGGTCCGGCGTCACGCCCGCCTGGAGCTCGATGATCGCCGTCTCCAGCTTCGGGTTGTGCGGGTCGACACCGAGCTCCTCGAGCAGCGCGCGCTCCTCGAGGCGCGCCTCGGTGTCCGAGGTCTCCGCAGTCTCCGGCTCGCTCTCGCCCGCGGTCATAGAAGGCAGATCCCCATGAACGTCAATCGAAGTCGGTCTCCACGGTGATACCCCATGCCCTCGCCTCGGACACGATCAACGGCCGTCAGCCCTTCGCTGAGGAATGACACCAGCGCCAGGAGGCCTGAGAGCTCGACGTCGTTCCCGCGCCGCCTGATGCCGGCCAGGGCGGTCCCGGCCACCTGCGCGAGCTGGTCGGCGGGACGCCCCGGCAGCCGGTGCCAGATCGCGTCGAGCACCTTGCGGACCATCCAGCCCAGCCCCGGGATCGGGAACGGCAGCTTCGCCAGCCCGCTGCCGACGATGCCCTCCAGCGCGTGGTCCTTGATGAGCTCCGAGCGGTGCACGAGGACCACCGCCCGGACCTTCTCCCACCGGACGCTGCGGTCGCGGATCAGGCCGCGGACGCTGATCCCGTGGCGGTTGACCGAGACCGTCCAGCGCGGCCCCAGCACCCCCAGCACGGCCTGGATCCGGCGGTCGAGGATCGCCAGCAGCTCGAGGAGGTCAGGCTCGGCCGCCGCGCCACTCACGTCAGCTGCTCGCGCACGACCGCGACGATACGGTCCGCGACGGCCCGAGCCCGTTCCGCGGTGTCTGCCTCGACCATGACCCGCACCAGCGGCTCGGTCCCCGACGGCCGCACCAGGACCCGCCCGGCGTCGGCGAGCGCGGCCTCCTCGGCCCGCACGGCGTCCCAGACGGGCTGGGCGTCCGCCAGCCGCGCGCGGTCGACGTCGGGGACGTTGATCATGACCTGGGGCAGCCGCGTCATGACGGATGCGAGTCCGGCCAGGGGCCGGCCGGAGCGCTGCATCGCCGCAAGCAGCTGCACGGCCGTCAGCACGCCATCGCCGGTGGTGGCGTGCTCGGCGAGGATGATGTGGCCGGACTGCTCGCCGCCGATCGGGAACCCGCCGGCCAGCATCGCGTCGAGCACGTAACGGTCGCCGACCTGGGTCTGCACGACGTGGATGCCGTGGCGTTTCATCGCATGGCGGAAGCCGAGGTTGGTCATCACGGTCGTGACCACCCCGGGCAGGCGGCGCCGCTCGTGCTGCTCGAGCGCGAGGATCGCCAGCACGTGGTCGCCGTCGAGGATCGCGCCGGTGTGATCAGCGCAGATCAGGCGGTCGGCGTCGCCGTCCAGCGCGAAGCCCAGGTCCGCGCCGTGCTCGACCACGGCGGCCGCGACCACCTCGGGGTGCGTCGAACCACAGCCCAGGTTGATGTTCGTGCCGTCGGGGATCGCGTGGATCGCGGTCACGCCCGCGCCCAGCCGCCGAAGCACGGTCGGGGCGATGTCGGACGCCGCCCCGTTCGCACAGTCGACGACCACCGACAGGCCGCGCAGGTCCAGCCCGCCGGCGCTGGCGACGAGGTGCGCCGTGTAGGCCTCGACCGCGCCCGGGGTGTGGCTCTTGCGGCCGATGCCGACGCCGATCGGGCGGTCGTCGTCGAGGCGCTGCAGCAGCTCCTCGATCCGGTTCTCCTCGGCGTCGGTGAGCTTGTAGCCGGTCGGTCCGATGACCTTGATCCCGTTGTCGGCCACCGGATTGTGGCTGGCCGAGATCACCACCCCGGCGCTGGCGCCCAGCGCCTGGGTCAGGTAGGCGATGCCGGGTGTGGTGACGACGTCGAGCACCACCGCGTCGCCGCCCGCCGAGCAGATCCCTGCCGCGATCGCGGCCTCGAGCATCTCTCCCGACGCGCGCGGATCCCGCCCTACGAGCACGCGCGGCCGAGGGGCGCCCTCCTCCCGCAACGTGCGCACGAGCGCGCGCCCGAGGCCCAGCGAGAGCTCGGGGGTCAGCTCGGTGTTGGCGACGCCCCGCACCCCGTCGGTGCCGAACAGCTGGCCCACGCGGCTGGGGCCCCGACCGCTACCGCTTCGAGTACTGCGGCGCCTTGCGGGCCTTCTTGAGGCCGTACTTCTTGCGCTCGACCTTGCGCGGGTCGCGGGTCAGCAGGCCCGCGCGCTTGAGGTCCGTGCGCCACTCCGGGTCCTCGCCCTCCAGCGCACGCGCGATGCCGTGGCGCAGCGCCCCGGCCTGGCCGGAGACCCCGCCGCCGTGGAGCCGCGCGATCACGTCGTACTGGCCCTCGGTCTCGGTGACCTTGAACGGCTCGGTCACCGTGGCCTGCAGCCGGTCGGTCGGGAAGTAGTCGACCAGCGGCCGACCGTTGAGCGTGAACTTGCCGCTGCCGCGCATCACGCGCACGCGCGCGACGGAGGTCTTGCGACGGCCGGTGTAGATCTTGGTGGGCATCTGTGCATAGTCCCTAGGAGAGCGCGAGAGGCTGCGGGTTCTGGGCGGCGTGCGGGTGCTCGGGGCCCGCGTAGACCTTGAGCTTGCGCAGCTGCGCCCGGCCCACCGTGTTCTTGGGGAGCATGCCCTTGACGGCCTGCTCGATCAGCTTCTCGGGCGTGTCCTCGACCATCTTGCCGAACGAGGTCGACTTCAGCCCGCCGGGGAAGCCGGAGTGCCGGTACGAGAGCTTCTGGTAGGCCTTGTTGCCCGTCAGCTTGATCTTCTCGGCGTTGACGACGATGACGAAGTCGCCCGAGTCGAGGTGCGGCGCGAACGTCGGCTTGTGCTTGCCGCGCAGCACGTGCGCCACGCGCGTGGCCAGGCGGCCGAGGACCTGACCGTCGGCATCCACCACATGCCAGGCGGCAACGATCTCCGACGGCTTGGGCGAGTACGTGGACATGGAGGAGGTCTCTTGTCGTGGCGGCCCGCAGGCGCGCGAGGCGCGGCGTGCAGGGAGTCGGGCGAGCGCGCGGACGCAAAACGGTCCAGCCGCGCGGCGCTCCAGCGTACGTGCGGCTCCCGACCGGGTCAACCGAGCCCGCTGGTCAACGGGGAGATGGTCTGAGCTGGCGTGTACCGGACCGCGACCAGGGTCAGGCCGTGTGGTGGGGCGACGGCCGCCGCGGCGGCGCGGTCGCGCGCCGCGAGAGCGGCGGCGAGCCAGTCGGGGGGATGCCGGTGACGGCCGACGGCGAGCAGGGAGCCGACGATCGAGCGGACCATCTGGTGGCAGAACGCGGCGCCGTCCATCGAGACGAGCACCAGGCCGCGCGGGCGGCGCCGGACCGCGATCGCGTCGACGCGGCGGACCGACGTGCCCTCGCCCTTGCGGCAGAACGAGGCGAAGTCGTGCTCGCCGAGGAGGTGCGCTCCGGCTGCCCGCATGGCGGCGAGGTCCAGCTGCGGTGGCCCGACATGCCAGGTGACGTGGCGGGTCAGCGGGTCCTCGACCAGCGCGTCGGAGAGCCGGTAGGCGTAGCGCCGCTGCGTGGCGGAGAAGCGGGCGTGGAACGTGGCCGGCACTCGGCGGACGCGGCGCACCGCGACGTCGCGCGGCAGCAGGCGGTCGAGCGCGTGGCGCGCCTTGTCCACGTCGGCGGCGAGCAGGCAAGCGCGTGGCACGTCGGCGTGCACGACCTGGCCGGACGCGTGGACACCCGCGTCGGTGCGCCCCGCGACCGCGGTCTGGACCGGCCGGCCGACCAGGCGCGCCAACGCGGCCTCGAGCTCCCCCTGCACGGTGCGCTGGTCGCGCTGGCGCGCGTACCCGCGAAACCCGGAACCGTCGTACGCGAGGTCCAGCCTGACCCTGACCAGATCAGGTGGCGGGCTCGTCGCCCTCGTCCTCGTCCTCGTCTTCGTCCGAAGCCTCGAGGTCCTCGTCCTCGTCCGCCAGGTCCGCGAAGCGGGCCTCGACGTCGGCGGCACTGACCTCGGGCTCGGGCTCGCCGCTGTCGCCGCTGCGGCCGAGGTCGCGCTCCGTCAGCGAACCGACAGGGACGGCCTCGATCGGCTCGTCCTCCTCCTCGACCTGGTCGGGGAGCAGCTCACCTGAGTCGATCGCGGCCTGGCGGTCCTCGGCCCGCTCCCGCGCACCGCGCGAGACCGTGCCCAGCCGGCGGCGCAGGCTCCAGCGCCGGCGCGGCGCCTCCTCCAGCGTCGCGCTCGGCGCCCTTGCCGACGGCGTCCACCAGCTCGATCAGCGCCATGGGCGCGTGCGTCGCCGTCGCGGGGGCCCAGCTTGGTGATGCGCGTGTAGCCGCCATTGCGCTGCGCGAACGCGGGCGCGACGTCGGCGAAGAGCTTGTGCACGACGTCCTTGTCGCGGATCGTCTGCAGCACCTCCGGCGGGAGTGGATGTCGCCGCGCTTGGCGAAGGTGATCAGCTCGCTCCGCGGTTGGCTGCGTGAACTTCGCGCGGGCGTGCGTGGTCTTCACCCGCCCGTGGCGGAAGAGCTCGGTCGCGAGGTTGGCGACGATCACCTTCTGATGGGCGGGGTTGCCGCCGAGGCGGGGGCCCTTCTTCGGCTGCGGCATGGCGTGCTCAGCGCTCCCTTGGCTTCGTGCTTAGTTGCCGTAGCCGTAGTCGGCGAGGGACAGGCCCATCTCCGCGAGCTTGGCCTTGACCTCCTCGATGGACTTCTGGCCGAAGTTGCGGATGTCCAGCAGGTCCTGCTCGGTCTTGGTGACGAGCTCGCCGACCGTGCTGACGCCCTCGCGCTTGAGGCAGTTGTAGGACCGCACCGAGAGGTCCATGTCCTCGATCGGCAGCATTGAGGTTGGGCGATTCAGCAGCGCCGAGGGGCCGCCGAGGTCCGGGCCGATCGACAGGCCGCCGGGGCCCACCCTCCTCGAACTCCGCGAAGAGCCCGAAGAGGTCGCGCAGCGTCTCGCCCGCGGAGGCCAGCGCCTCGGCCGGGGTCACGCGACGCCGTTGCTCTCGACGTCGAGGATCAGCCGGTCGTAGTTGGTCATCTGCTCGACGCGGGTGGCCTCGACGCGGTACGTCACGCGGCGCACCGGCGAGTAGATCGAGTCGATCGGGATCACGCCGATCGGCTGGTCGCCGCGCTTGTTGCGCTCAGCGGAGACGTAGCCGCGGCCCTGCTCGACCGTGAGGTACATCTCGACGCGGCCCTTGCGATTGAGGGTCGCGATGTGCAGGTCGCGGTTGAGGATCTCGACCTCGGCGGGCGCGGTGATGAAGTCCGCGGTGATCTCGCCGGGGCCTTCACCGCCGAGGAAGATCTCGACCGGCTGTCGTTGCTGGCCGAGCGCAGCACCAGCTCCTTGAGGTTGAGGATGATGTCGGTGACGTCCTCCTTCACACCCTCGATCGAGCTGAACTCGTGGAGCACCCCCTCGATGCGCACGCTGGACACTGCCGCGCCGGGGATCGAGGACAGCAGCGTGCGGCGCAGGCTGTTGCCGAGCGTGTAGCCGAAGCCGGGCTCGAGCGGCTCGATCGCGAAGGCCGAGCGGCGGCCGTGGCGACAGGATCTCTTCGACGATGGTGGGACGCTGAACGATCAGCAAGGGTGCATCGCCTCCTGAGGCGTTGCAAGGTGGGTCGAAGCGAGGTGCGCGGAGCCGTGGGCTACTTGGAGTAGAGCTCCACGATGAGCTGCTCCTGGACCGGCACGTCGATCTGGCTGCGGATCGGCGGGTCAGCACGGTGATCTGCGCTTGTCGAGTCGGGGACAGCCACGCGGGCATCTGCCGGGCGCCGATGCAGCTCCAGCGCGCCGAGGATCGGCACGATGTTGCTTGCGCGGTCGCGCACCGTGATGACGTCGCCGACGCTGACGCGGTAGGACGGGATGTTGACCGCCGGCCGTTGACCGGAAGTGCTGGTGCGACGAGCTGGCGCGCCTCGTCGCGCGAGCGGGCCAAGCCCGCCGCGGAACACCACGTTGTCCAGGCGCGTCTCGAGCAGCACGAGCAGGTTCTCGCCGGTCAGGCCGCTGCGCCGCGAGGCCTCCTCGTAGTAGTTGCGGAACTGCTGCTCCAGCACGCCGTAGATGCGCCGCGCCTTCTGCTTCTCACGCAGCTGCAGCAGGTACTCGCTCTCGCGGATGCGGCCGCGGCCGTGCTCCCCCGGGGGGTACGGGCGCTTCTCGATGCGCACTTGCGCCGCTCGCAGCGTTGCCCTTGAGGTACAGCTTCTGCCGCTCGCGGCGGCACTGCTTGCGTCGGGCCGGTGTACCGAGCCATGGGGTGTCAGGCTCTCTTTTCTGAGCTCAGACGCGGCGCCGCTTGGGCGGGCGGCAGCCGTTGTGGGGAATCGGGGTGACGTCGCGGATCGCCGCACCTCCAGGCCGTTGGCCTGCAGGGAGCGGATCGCCGTCTCACGTCCGGAGCCGGGACCCTTGACGTACACGTCCACCTTGCGGACGCCGTACTCGCGCGGCGCGCCTTGGCCGCCTGCTCGGCGGCCAGCTGCGCGGCGAACGGGGTGGACTTGCGGCTGCCCTTGAAGCCGACGTTGCCCGACGACGCCCAGGACAGGACGTTGCCCGCTGGTCGGTGATCGAGATGATCGTGTTGTTGAAGGAGCTCTTGATGTGCGCCTCCCGTAGGCGACCTGACGCGCCGCTCCTTCTTGCGGGCGCGCGACTTCGCTTCGCCCCGCCCTGCTTCTTCTGCTGCGCCATGACTGTGCCTCGCCGCTACTTCTTCATCTTCTTCTTCAGCCCGCCGACGGCGCGCTTGGGGCCCTTGCGGGTGCGGGCGTTGGTGTGGGTGCGCTGGCCGCGCACGGGCAGGCCGCGACGGTGACGGATGCCCTGGTAGCGAGCCGATCTCGACCTTGCGCTTGATGTTCTGCGCCACCTCGCGGCGCAGGTCACCCTCGACCTTGAACGTCGCGTCGATGAAGTCGCCGCAGCCGTGCGGACCTGCTCGTCGGACAGCTGCCCGGATCTTGCTGTCGACGGGTCGATCCCCGTCGCAGCCAGCGTCTGCAGCGCGCGGGTGCGGCCGACGCCGAAGATGTAGGTCAGGCCGATCGCCGCGCGCTTCTCGCGCGGCAGGTCGACGCCTGCGATGCGTGCCATGAGTGCTCCTCAGCCCTGCCGCTGCTTGTGCCGGGGGTTTTGCAGATGACCATCACGCGTCCGTGCCGGCGGATGATCGCGGCACTTCTCGCAGATCCGCTTCACGGACGGCTTGACCTTCACCGTACTTCTCCCTCATCGTTGGAGGTCGTCGAACCCACGCGCCTGCGGCGTGCAGCGCGGAAGACAGGCCCCGGCAACCCCCGGGCCGGACCCCGCCGGATGGCCTAGCAGCGCTATCCGGGAGACGCCGAGAGCCGGAACGCGGTCCGGCTCGCTGAGCGGCCACGCGGTCTCGTCCTACGCGGGCCGTCAGCACCCACGGACCGTCCGGGGTGATCGCGACGGTGTGCTCCCAGTGCGACGACGGCGCGCCGTCGGCCGTCACGACGGTCCAGTCGTCGTCCAGCACTGCGCGTGTCGGCGTGCCCAGGTTGAACATCGGCTCGATCGCCAGCACCAGGCCGGCGGCAGCTTGGGCCCGCGCCCGGCGCGTGCCGTAGTTGGGGACGTGCGGGTCCTCGTGCAGGGCCCGGCCGATGCCGTGACCGACGTACTCGCTGCACCACGCCGTAGCCGTACGGCAGGGCCTCGGCCTCGACCGCCGCCGAGATGTCGCCCATGCGCGCGTGGTGGCGGGCTGCCTGCAGGCCGGCCCACAGGCCGGCGCGCGTGGCGCTGGACGAGGCGCGTGACCTCGGGCGGCGCGGCGTCGTCCCCGCCGACGATCCACGTCGCAGCGGAGTCGCCGTGGTAGCCCGTCGACGATCGCGCCGGCGTCGATCTTGATGAGGTCACCCTCGCGCAGGACGCGCCGCGGGGACGGGATGCCGTGGACGATCTCCTCGTTCACCGACGTGCACAGCGTCGCCGGGAACGCGGGATGCCGTCGCGGCTGCTGTGCGGCGAGCCGCCGTAGCCCTTGAACGACGGGATGGCCCCCGCGGCTGCGGCACTCGCGCTCCGCGATCTCGTCGAGCTGCGCGGTGGTCACGCCCGGGGCGCACTGCCTCCCGCACGCCTCGTGCATGTCGGCCACGACCTTCCCGGCTCGCGCCATGATCTCGACCTCGGCGCCGACTCTTACGAATGATCATCGCGGTGCCACCCGCCCTTGCATGCTGTCCTAGCGTCGCGCTTGCTCACGTCGTCGACGCTGCCGACCGCGTCGACGTCGACCAGCAGTCCCAGACCGCGGTCAGTAGAAGTACTCGAGGCGCTGGTCTTCGGCGCGGTACTCGTCCATGCGGCGCAGGAACGTGGCCGCGTCGTCAGTCTGCGCGCCGCCTCGGCCTCCCTGCGCAATGGCGATGCGGGCCACTGGAGCTCGTCGTCGGGGACCGTTGAAGTGCAGCACGGTGTCCAGCTGCCTGGCCGGTCTCGCGCAGGTGGTCCGGCCAGGCCAGTCGGCCTGCACGACGGTGCGCGGGAAGCCGTCGAGCAGGAAGCCCATGAGCGGCGTCGGGCTGCGCCAGCCGGTCGGCGACCATGCCGATGACGACCTCGTCGGGGACCAGCTCGCCGGCGAGTCCATGTACTCCTGCGCCTGGCTGTGCCCAGCGGCGTGCCCGTCGCGGACGTTCGCTCGGAAGATGTCGCCGGTCGCGATACGAGGGACCCCGAACGCCGCGGCGATGTGCATCGCCTGCGTCCCCTTCCCGGCCCCCGGCGGGCCCAGCAGCACCAGTCGCACACGTGCTCTTCCTTGAGGAACCCTCGTAGTGGCGCTGCAGCAGCTGGCCTCCAGCTGCTTCATGGTCTCCAGGCCCACACCGACGACGATGAGCAGCGTGGATCCGCCCAGCGGGAACTGCACGCTGGGCGAACCCCAGCACGACGAGGGGCAGGATCGCCAGCGCGCCGAGGTACAGCGCGCCGGGCAGCGTGATCCGCGTCAGCACGCGGTCGAGGTACTCGGCGGTGGGGCGCCCCGGCCGGATGCCGGGAATGAACCCGCCGTACTTCTTCATGTTGTCGGCGACGTCGATCGGGTTGAACGTGATCGCGGTGTAGAAGTACGCGAAGAAGATCACCAGCGCCGAAGAACAGCAGCGACGTAGATCGGGTGGTCGCCCGGTCGTGAAGTAGCGTGTTCACGAACGTGGTGAAGCGCTCGTTGTCGACGATCGAGGCGACCAGGGTCGGCAGGTACAGCAGCGACGACGCGAAGATGATCGGGATCACGCCGGACTGGTTGACCTTCAGGGGGATGTAGGTCGAGGTTGCCGCCGTAGCGTGCGGCGGCCCACCTGGCGTTTGGCGTACTGCACGGGGATGCGCCGCTGCCCCTGCTCGACGAACACCACCCCGACGATCAGCAAGCAGCGCCATGACGACGAACAGGACGCGAACAGCCTGGGCCGTCGGTCTGGTAGATGCGCGTCCCGGTGGCCGGCAGGCTGCGCCACGATCGCGGTGAAGATGATCAGCGACATGCCGTTGCCGATGCCGCGCTGCGTGATGAGCTCTCCCAGCCACATGATGAACGCGGTGCCGGCGGTGAGCGTGAGGATCATCAGCGCCCGGATCGCCAGCGAGTCGTCCGGGATCAGTCCCGCCGCCTGCTGCGGCGTGATGCCGAAGAGCTGGCCGGACTGGATCAGCACGATCAGGCGCCGTGGACTGCAGGACCGCGAGGACCACGGTGACGTAGCGGGTCACTGGGTGATGCGCTTCTGCCCGGTCTCGCCCTCTTGCCGCCACTCCTCCAGCTTGGGGATCACCACCGCCAGCAGCTGCATGATGATGCTGGCAGTGATGTACGGCATGATCCCCAGCGCGAACACCGCCAGCTGGGTCAGCGCGCCGCCGGAGAACAAGTTGAGCAGCGCCTGGAAGCCCCCTGTCTCCGGGACCAGCTGCCGCAGCTGGGAGTAGTCGACGCCGGGGATCGGCATGAACGAGCCGAACCGGTAGACCGCGATGATCGCGAGCGTGAAGAGGATCTTCCCGCGGAGATCCGGGATCTTGAAGGCGTTGGTGAAAGCGCGGAGCATCGTCAGCTGCCGAGAACCGTAGCGCTCCCGCCGGCCGCCGTGATCTTCTCGGAGGCGGAAGCAGAGAACGCGTGCGCGCTCACCGTGAGCTTCTTGGTCAGCTGGCCCGTCGCCCAGCATCTTCACGGGCTGGGCGTTGTCGCGCACGATGCCGCGGGAGCGCAGCGGCTCGACGGTGACCTCGGCCCCGTCGTCGAAGCGCTCCTCCAGGCGGCCGACGTTGACCGTCTGGTACGCGACGCGGTTGCGCGGCATGAAGCCGGGCAGCTTGGGCAGGCGGCGCTGGAGCGGCATCTGGCCGCCCTCGAACCCGGCCGGGACGGTGCGTGCGGGCCCCGGTGCCCTTGGTGCCGCGACCGGCGGTCTTGCCCTTGCCCGCGGCCTCGCCGCGACCCTTGCGGGTCTTGGCCCTGTGCGCGCCTGGCGGCGGGCTTGAGGTGGTGGATCTTCATGCTTGGGACTCCTCGCGGACCTCGACCAGGTGGGAGACCTCGGCGATCATCCCGCGGATCTCGGGCCGGTCGGGCTGCGATGACCGTGTGGCGGATGCGCTTGAGGCCAAGCCGAGCGACGGTCGCACGCTGTCCTGCGCGTGGCCCCGATCAGGCGCCGACCTGGGTGATGCGGAGCTGGTTGGGCTCAGCCATCGCGGGCACCAATCCGGAAGTTGTCGAGCATCTTCTTCGGCATGATCTCCTCCAGCTCGAGGCCGCGCAGGCGGGCGATGTCCTCGGGGCGGCGCAGCTGGCGCAGCGCGGCGACCGTGGCGTGGACGACGTTGATCGGGTTGGAGGTGCCCAGCGACTTCGCCAGCACGTCGCTGATGCCGGCGCACTCCAGCACGGCGCGCACCGCGCCGCCCGCGATCACGCCGGTACCGGGCGCGGCCGGCTTGAGCACCACCTGGCCGGAGCCGGGTGGCCGATCACCGGGTGCACGATCGTGCTTCTGGATGCATCGGGACCTTGAAGAAGTTCTTCTTGGCCATCTCGACGCCCTTTGGATCGCGGCCGGGACCTCCTTGGCCTTGCCGTAGCCGACGCCGACGGTGCCGTTGGCGTCGCCGACGACCACCAGAGCGGTGAAGGAGAACCGCCGGCCACCCTTGACGACCTTCGCGACGCGGTTGATCGCGACGACCTTCTCCTCGTACGGGCTGCGCTCCTCCTCGCGCCCGCGCCCGCGGTCACCACGGCCGCCGCGGCCGTCGCGGCCGCCACGGCCGCCGCGGCCGCCCGGACCGCCGGGACCGCCGCCGGGGGCGCCGTACCCGCCGCCCGGCCCGCGGCCGCCACCTGGGAGTGTGCTCATGTGCTCTTGGACCTTCCGTCAGAACTCGAGGCCGGCCTCGCGGGCGGCGTCGGCCAAGGCCTTGACGCGCCCCGCGTAGGCGTTGCCGCCGCGGTCGAACACCACCTTGCTGACCCCGGCCGCGGTCGCCCGCTCGGCGACCAGCTTGCCGACGCCCGCGGCGACGCCCTTCTTGCCTTCGCCCTCGCGCGGCACGTCGCCGTCCAGGCGAGGACGCGGCCGCCAGGGTATGGCCCCGCCGGTCGTCGATGACCTGCGCGTACATGCCCGCGTTCGAGCGGTACACGGCCAGCCGCGGACGTTCCGACGTGCCCTGCACGCGGACGCGAACCCGGCTGTGGCGCCGCTCCCGGGCGGAGCGCTTGCGATCGGTCGCCATCGTGATTACTTCCCTGCAGCCTTGCCGGACTTGCGGCGGACGACCTCGCCCTAGTAGCGGATGCCCTTGCCCTTGTACGGCTCGGGCTTGCGGATCTTGCGGATGTTCGCGGCGACCTGGCCGACTACTGCTTGTCGGCACCGGTGAGGTGATGCGGGTCGGCGACGGCACCTCGAACGGTGATGCCGTCGGGGATGCGTCGAACAAGACGGCGTGGCTGAAGCCCAGCTGCAGCGTCAGCCCGTGGGCGCCACGCAGCGCCGCGCGGTAGCCGACGCCGACGATGTCCAGCTGCCGACGGTAGCCCTCGGTCACGCCCATCACCATGTTGGCGAGGAGGGCGCGGAACAGCCCGTGCAGCGAGCGGTCCTCGCGCTCGTCGGTCGAGCGGGTCACGACCAGCTCGCCGTCCTCCTGGCGGACGGTGATCGCCGGGTGCACGGAGTGCCGTCAGCTCGCCCTTGGGGCCCGTGACCGTGAGCGTCGTTGCCGGCCAGCGTCACGTCGACCCCGGACGGGACCGGGACGGGCAGCTTGCCGATGCGACTCATGGCGTCACCACCAGACGTAGGCCAGGACCTCGCCGCCGACACGCGCGCTTGCGCGCGTCGCGGTCGGTCATGAGGCCCTGGGAGGTCGAGATGATCGCGATGCCGAGGCCCCCCAGGACGCGGGGGATCTGGTCGCGCTTGGCGTAGACGCGCAGGCCGGGCTTGGAGACCCTGCGGACGCCGGAGATCGAGCGCTCGCGCTTGCGCGAGTACTTCAGCGCGAGGTGCAGCGTGGCCTGCGGCTTGGTCGACTCCACGAGGAAGTCGCGGATGTAGCCCTCGCGCTTGAGGATGTCGGCGATGCCGCCTTCAGCTTGGAGGACGGCATGGGGATCTGCTCCTAGTACGCCATGTTCGCGTTGCGGATGCGCGTGAGCATGTCCGCGACGGGGTCGGTCATGGTCATGGTGTCGTTGCCTCACTGCGCACGAAGGGGAAGCCGAAGGCCTCGAGGAGCGCCCGGCCGTGGTCGTCGACCTCTGCGGAGGTGACGATCATGATGTCGATGCCGCGGATCTTGTCGATGCGGTCGTAGTCGATCTCGGGGAAGATCAGCTGCTCGGTGACCCCGAAGCTGTAGTTGCCCGCGCCGTCGAAGCCGCGCGGCAGGCCGCGGAAGTCGCGGATGCGGGGCAGCGCCAGCGAGAGCAGGCGGTCGAAGAAGTCCCACATGCGGTCGCCGCGCAGCGTGACCTTGACGCCGACCGGCATGCCGGCGCGCAGCTTGAACTGCGCGATCGACTTGCGCGCGCGCCGCAGCTGCGCCTTCTGCCCGGTGATGCGGGCCAGGTCGTCGCTGGCCTTCGTCGATCACCTTGGCGTCGGTGACCGCCTCGCCGACCCCCATGTTCACCACGATCTTCTCGAGGCGGGGGACCTGCATCACGTTGGCGATCCCGAGCTGCTCCTTCAGCTGCTCGCGGATCTCGCTGTTGTACCGGTCCTTCAGGCGCGGGACGTAGGACGTCGCCGGCGCAGCGGTTTCCGTGGTGGTCATGTGCTAGAACTCCGAATCGCAGCGTCGGCAGGCGCGCATGCTTCACGCCGTCGACGACCTTGGCCCCGACGCGGGTGGGGTTGCCGCACGCGGGCAGACGGGCATGACGTTGGACTGGCGTCCAGGGGCACCTCGATGTGCTGGATGCCACCCTCGCTGGGCACCGCGGCGGCTCATGCGCACGCTTGGTGTGCTTGGTACGCGGTTGACGCCTTCGACCATCACGCTTGCCGGCTTGGGGTAGACGTGCACGACGCGGCCTTCTTTGCCGGCGTCCTTGCCGCTGATCACGACCACGGTGTCGTTGCTACTGGATGCGGTTCATGGCTAGAGCACCTCCGGGGCGAGGGAGACGATCTTCATGAACCGCGGTCGCGCAGCTCGCGGCCCACCGGTCCGAAGATGCGCGTCCCTCGCGGGTTGCGGTTGTTCATTGATCAGCACGCAGGCGTTGTCGTCGAAGCGGATGTAGGTGCCGTCCGGGGCGGCGTTCTCCTTGCGCGTGCGCACGACGACGGCCTTGACGACGTCGCCCTTCTTGACGTTGGCGCGGGGATGGCGTTCTTGACGGTGGCGACGATCACGTCGCCGATCGACCGCGTAGCGGCGGCCGGAGCCGCCGAGCACGCGGATGCACAGCACCTCGCGTGCGCCGGTGTTGTCGGCGACGCGGAGTCGAGTCTCTTGCTGAATCATCGGCACTCGATCTCTACTTCGCTCGTTCGCGGACGATGACCTCAGACGCGCCAGCGCTTGGTCTTCGACAGCGGCCGGGTCTCGGCGATGCGCACCTTGTCGCCGACATGGACGTCGTTGGTCTCGTCGTGGGCGTGCAGCGCTGGGACCGCGTGATGGTCTTGCGGTACAGCGGGTGGGTGGTGCGACGCTCCACCAGCACGACGACCGGGTCTTGTCCATCTTGTCGCTGACGACGACGCCCTGGCGGACCTTGCGCTCGCCGCGCGGGGCTGGGTGGTGTCGGGGGTGCTGACTCGCTCTATGCCTCGGCCTGCTGGCTTCGTCGAGCTCGCGCTCGCGCTGGAGGTGAGTACGCGCGCGATCGCGCGCTTGGCGTTGCCCAGGTTCCGGTACGTTGTCCAGCTGGCCCGTGACCAGCTGGAAGCGCAGGTTGAACAGCTCCTGCTTGTAGCTCCTCGTGGCTTCTCGAGCAGCTCGGCGTCGGAGAGCTCGCGCAGCTCGCTTGGTCTTGGCCATCGGTCACGCCCTCCTCGCGGGTCGAGGAACCGGCACTTGCACGGGCAGCTTGTGGCCGGCGAGGCGCAGGGCCTCGCGCGCGACCTCCTCGGAGACGCCGGCGACCTCGAACATCACCCGGCCCGGCTTCACGACGGCGACCCAGCCCTCCGGCGAGCCCTTACCGGAACCCATGCGGGTCTCGGCGGGCTTCTTGGTGTAGGCCTTGTGCGGGAAGATGTTGATCCACACCTTGCCGCCACGCTTCATGTAGCGGGTCATGGCGATACGGGCGGCCTCGATCTGGCGGTTGGTGATCCACGACGTGCGGTCACCGCCTGGAGGCCGAAGTCGCCGAAGTGGACGTCGGTCCCGCCCTTGGCGAGACCGCGCATGTTGCCGCGGTGCTGCTTGCGGTGCTTGACGCGCTTGGGTGCGAGCATCAGTTCGGCTCCTCGCGCCCTCGCCGGAGCCGGCGGCGTCGCGCACTCGGTCGCCAGGGAGTCGGGTTCGGCCGGCGCCGTGCGGCTCGGTCGGATGTCGTGGCCGGTGTCGCGGGCCGGCGCCTCGGCGGACGTTGCCGGGGCGACGGCCGTCGGCCTGCAGCTGGGCGGTCGCCGGGGTCCGCCGCCGGTGCGGACGGACGGCTCCGCGGATGCGCTCGTCGCCTCGCGTCGCCGCAGCCGACGGTCGGCGCCTGACTGGGCGGCAGCGGGCCGTCCAGCTCCATGCGCTCGCGCTCCTGACGGGCGCGCTCGGCGCGACGCGGGCGAGCTGGCGCTCGCGGTCCTCGCCGGACGGCAGCACCTCGCCGGTGTAGATCCAGACCTTGACGCCGATGCGGCCGTAGGTGGTCCGCGCCTCGTCGAAGCCGTAGTCGATGTTCGCGCGCATCGTGTGCAGGGGCACCCGGCCTTCGCGGTACCACTCGGTGCGGCTCATCTCCGCGCCGCCGAGGCGGCCCGAGCACTGCACGCGGATGCCCTTGGCGCCGGCCTTCATCGCGTTCTGCGTCGCGCGGCGCATGGCGCGGCGGAAGCTCACGCGGCCGCGCAGCTGCTCGGCGACGTTGTGGGCGGTGACCTGGGCGTCGAGCTCGGGCTGCTTGATCTCGTTGATGTTGAGCTTGACCTGCTTGCCGGTCATCTTCTCGAGGTGCGCCGCGGATGACGTCGGCCTCGGCGCCGCGGCGACCGATGACGATGCCGGGACGCGCGGTGTGGACGTCGATCGGTCACGCGGTCGCGGGTGCGCTCGATCTCGATGCGCGGACACGCCGGCGTGACGCACGCGCTCCCGGATGTACGTCGCGGATGCGGTCGTCCTCGATGACGTAGTCGGCGTAGTCCTTGTCGGCGAACCAGCGGGACTTGTGGTCCTTGATGATGCCGAGGCGGAAGCCGTACGGATGGATCTTCTGGCCCACGGCTTACTCCTTGTCCGCGGCGGCGTCGCTCGGTGTCGCCGGTGCCGCCGACGCGGGCGGCACGGCCTGCGGTGCGCTGCTCGACGCGCGGTTGCGCGCGGCGGCGGGGCGTTCTCGTGCCCACGGAGATGGTGATGTGGCTGGTGCGCTTGCGGATCCGGTAGGCGCGGCCCATGGCGCGGGGCTGGAAGCGCTTGCAGCTGCGGCCCCTCGTCGACGAAGGCGGCAGTGACCACACAGGTCGTCGGCGTCCAGGTCGTGGTTGTGCTCGGCGTTGGCGATCGCGGAGTTCAGCGTCTTGAGGACCTGCTCGCGCGACGCCCTTGGGAGACAGCGCAGGACGTTGCGCGCGTCCTCGACCGTGCGACCGCGGATGTGCGCGGACCACCTGGCGCACCTTGTTCGGTCGCGACGCGGACGTAGCGCGCCGTGGCCTGGACGTGGGCTCGGCCATCAGCGCCGCCCCCGCGGACCTTGGCCTGCTGCTTCTCGCCGGCGCCGCGCCACTTGATGGCGCGCGTAGGCGCGAACTCGCCGAGCTTGTGGCCGACCATCGACTCGGACACGTAGACGGGCACGTGCTTGCGCCCGTCGTGGACGCGATCGTGTGGCCGACCATGTCCGGGCGAGATCTCGCGAGCGGCGCGACCAGGTGCGGATGACCCGCTTCTCGCCCTTGGCGTTCAGCGTCGTCGATCTTCTTCGCCAGGTGGTCGTCGACGAAGGGACCCTTTTTCGGAGGCTGCGTGGCATTGTTCGATGCGTGCTCCGCCGTCAGCGCTACGACGCCGCTTGCCGCGACGCCGGATGATGTCGCGTTGGACGCCTTGTTCTTCTCGCGGGTGCGGCCCTCGGGCTTGCCGTTGGGGTTGGTGGGGTGGCGGCCACCGGAGGTCCGGCCCTCGCCACCGCCGTGCGGGTGGTCGACCGGGTTCATGACGACGCCGCGGACGGTCGGGCGCTTGCCCTTCCAGCGGTTCCGGCCGGCCTTGCCGATGTTGATGATGTCGTGCTCGGAGTTGCCGACGGCCCCACGGACGCGCGGCAGGTCGCCAGCACCTGGCGGATCTCGCCGGAGGGCAGCCGCAGCGCGGCCTTGTTGCCCTCCTTGGCCAGCAGCTGGATCCGGTTGCCCGCGCTGCGGCCGAGCTTGGCGCCGCCGCCGGGGCGCAGCTCCACCGCGTGCACCACGGTGCCGACGGGGATGTTGCGCAGCGGGCAGCGCGTTGCCGGGCTTGATGTCGGCCCCTCGCCGGACTCGACGCGGTCGCCGACCTTCAGACCCTCGGGGGCCAGGATGTAGCGCTTCTCGCCGTCGAGGTAGTGCAGCAGCGCGATGCGAGCGGAGCGGTTGGGGTCGTACTCGATCGTCGGCGACCTTGGCAGGCACGCCGTCCTTGTTGCGACGGAAGTCGATCACCCGGTACCGCTGCTTGTGCCCGCCGCCCTGGTGGCGCGTGGTGATGCGGCCGTTGGCGTTGCGCCCGGCCTTCTTGGGGTTCGGGCTTGGTCAGCGACTTGAGCGGCTTGTCGGTGGTGATGTTGGCGAAGTCCGACACGCTCATGTCGCGACGCCGCGCGGGCGTGTCGGCTTGTACTTGCGGATCGGCCATCGCGTCACGATGGCCCCTGGACGAAGATGTCGATCTCGTCGCCCTCGGCGAGGGTGACGATCGCGCGCTTGGTGTTCCTTGCGCTTGCCCATGGTGCGTGCCGAAGCGCTTGCGCTTGCCCTTGCGGTTCAGCGTGTTCACGTTGGCGACCTTCACGCCGAAGATCGACTGCGACCGCTTCCTTGATCTCCGTCTTGTTCGACGACGGGTGCACGAGGAACGTGTAGCGGCCCTCGTCGAGCAGCGCAGTAGCTCTTCTCGCTGACGACCGGGCGCGAGGATCACGTCGCGGGGGTCCTTCATGTGCGCTCCAGCGGCTGCCGCGCTGCGGTCACGGCCCTTGCGCTCGGTCTTGCGCTGGTCGCGCGGGGCTGCGGACGGCCGGCCGGGTGCGCTTGTTCGACGGCTCCTTAGCTTGGCTCGAGGTCGTCGCGGGTGCCCTTGCCGATGTGGTCGAGCGCGCCTGCTGGAACACGACGACGTCACTGACGAGCACGTCGTAGGTGTTGAGCTGGTCGACGGTGAGGACGTGGACGTCGGCGAGGTTGCGGAAGCTGCGGCGCACCGACTCGTCGCGCGCGGTCGAGGACCAGAGCACGCGGCGGTCGCCGAGCTCGAGCGCCGCCGAGGAACGCCACGCGCGTCCTTGGTGCGCGGCGTCGTCGAACGTCAGGTCCGAGATGACCCGGACGTCGCCGGTGCGTGCGCGGTCCGACAGCGCCGAGCGCAGCGCCACGCGCTTGAGGCTCTTGGAGACGCGCTTGGTGTAGTTCTGCTCGCCGCGTGGGGCCGTGGGCGACGCCACCGCCGGACCACTGCGGGGAGCGGATCGAGCCCTGGCGGGCGCGGCCGGTGCCCTTCTGGCGCCACGGCTTCTTGCCACCACCGCGCGACCTCGCCGCGCGACTTGACCTTGGAGGTGCCCGAGCGGGCCGCGGCCAGCTGGGCGACGACGACCTGGTGCATGGCCGGACGTTGACCTGCGCGTCGAACAGCGGCGTCGTCGAGCTCGACGGTGCCGTTCGTCTTGCCGCCGGCCTTGGTGTGACGTCGATCTGCGCCATCAGGCGTCACTCCCCTGGCCCGCCTCGGTCTCCGCGGGCCTTCGACGGCGTCGCGGACGATGACCAGCGAGCCGTTGGGCCCGGGCACGGCGCCCTTGATCAGCAGCAGGCGGCGCTCGGCGTCGACGCCGACCAGCTCGCAGGCTCTGGATCGGTCACGCGCTCGCCACCCGTGCGGCCGGCCATGCGCGTGCCCGGGAACACGCGAGCCGGCGTGGCGCAGGCGCCGATGGAGCCGGGCGCGCGGTGCACCTTGTGCACGCCGTGGCCGGCGCCCAGGCCGGCGAAGCCGTGGCGCTTCATGACGCCGGCGAAGCCCTTGCCCTTGGACTTGCCGGTGACGTCGACGAGCTGGCCCTGCGGAAGATGTCGACGGTCACGCATGTCGCCGGGGCGTGCTCACCCTCGAGATCGAACTCCACGAGGTGGCGGGTCGGCTCGACGCCGCGCCTTGGCGAAGTGGCCGGCCAGCGGCTTGTTGACCTTCTTGATCTCGCCGAAGCCCAGCTGCACGGCGGCGTAGCCGTCGCGCTCTGCGGTGCGCACCTGCGTCGACCGGGCACGGCCCGGCGCGCACGACGGTGACCGGGACGACGCGACCCTCGTCGTCGAAGATCTGCGTCATCCCGAGCTTCGTGCCCAGGATTCCTTTGAGTTGCCATCGTTGTCGGCTCGTTCGTCTAGAGCTTGATCTCGATGTCGACGCCGGCCGGCAGGTCCAGGCGCATCAGGGAGTCGACCGTCTTCTGCGTCGGGCTCGTGGATGTCGATGAGCCGCTTGTGGGTGCGCATCTCGAAGTGCTCGCGCGAGTCCTTGTACTTGTGCGGCGAGCGGATCACGCAATACGACGTTCCGCTCCGTCGGCAGCGGCACGGGCCCGGTGATGCGCGCGCCAGTGCGCTCCACGGTGTCAACGATCTTCCGCGCGGACTGATCGATGATCTCGTGGTCATACGCCTTGAGGCGGATGCGAATCTTCTGCTCAGCTGCCATGTGCTCTTCTCTCTCCTCGGGCGCACCTGCGGGTGGCCTGCGGTGGCGCCGGCCGGGTCAACCAAAGGCGCAGGTACCGGTGATCGGGAGGCGGTGTCGTTGCTCCGTAGCGACCTCGGGGGCCGAGCGCTAGGCGAGGCGGGTCCCTCGGAGCGGAGGGCGACGACAGCCGCAAGCGACTACTTGAGGATCTTGGTGACGCGGCCGGCGCCGACGGTGCGGCCACCCTCGCGGATGGCGAAGCGCAGTCCTTCTTCCATCGCGATGGGCTGGATCAGCTCCACGATCATCTCGGTGTTGTCACCCGGCATCACCATCTCGGTGCCCCCCGGCAGCTCCACCGTGCCCGGTCACATCCGTGGTCCGGAAGTAAAACTGCGGCCGATAGTTGTTGAAAAACGGCGTGTGACGGCCACCCTCGTCCTTGGACAAGATGTACACCTGCGCCTCGAAGTTGGTGTGCGGCGTGATCGAGCCCGGCTTGCACAACACCTGGCCGCGCTCCACCTCATCCTTCTTCGTGCCACGCAACAACACACCGATGTTGTCACCCGCACGGCCCTCATCCAGCAGCTTGCGGAACATCTCCACACCCGTGACCGTGGTCGACGTGGTGTCGCGGATCCCCACGATCTCCACCGTCTCACCCGTCTTGCACGATGCCCTGCTCCACCCGGCCCGTGACCACCGTGCCACGACCCGTGATCGAGAACACATCCTCCACCGGCATCA
Source organism: Euzebyaceae bacterium (assembly GCA_963829805.1). Lineage (GTDB taxonomy): Bacteria > Actinomycetota > Nitriliruptoria > Euzebyales > Egibacteraceae > CAWHJR01. Next base: position 1,418,706 of record CAWHJR010000002.1, on the reverse strand, counting down.
AGAACGGCTTGTCGACCTCACGCTCAGGCTCGGGGATGTAGGCAGTCCACCGCCGCCATCAGCTCCAGGATGTTCTGCTCCCACGCCTCATCACCCTCAAGCGCCTTCAGCGCGCTGCCCTTCACCACCGGAATGTCATCACCCGGGAACTCATAGGAGCGACAGCAGCTCACGCACCTCAAGCTCCACCAGCTCCAACAGCTCCTCGTCATCGACCATGTCGGCCTTGTTGAGGAACACCACGATCGACGGCACACCCACCTGACGCGCCAACAACACATGCTCACGCGTCTGCGGCATCGGACCATCCGCCGCCGACACCACCAAGATCGCGCCGTCCATCTGCGCCGCACCCGTGATCATGTTCTTCACATAGTCCGCATGACCCGGGCAGTCCACATGCGCGTAATGACGGTTCTCCGTCTCATACTCCACATGCGACACCGAGATCGTGATCCCACGCTCCCGCTCCTCAGGCGCCTTGTCGATCTGATCAAACGGCGTAAACGCCACATCAGGATTGTGCTTATGCAACACATTCGTGATCGCAGCCGTCAACGTCGTCTTGCCATGGTCGATATGGCCGATCGTGCCAATGTTCAGGTGCGGCTTGGTCCGCTCGAACTTGCTCTTGCGCCATGACGCTCTCTCCTCTGTGCTTGCTTGACGCTGTGGACTGCTGCGTGCTTGCGGGTCGTGCTACTCGCCGCGAACCTTGGCGATGATCTCGGTGGCCAGGGAGCCGGGCACTTCCTCGTAGCCGGCGAACTGCATCGTGTAGGTGGCGCGGCCCTGGGTCTTGGACCGCAGGTCGGTGGCGTAGCCGAACATCTCGGCCAGCGGCACCTGGGCCGTGATGACCTGGCTGTTGCCGCGGGCGGTCATCTTGCCGATCTGGCCACGGCGGCCGGACAGGTCGCCGATGACGTCGCCCATGTAGTCCTCGGGCGTGACGACCTCGACGTCCATGATCGGCTCGAGCAGCGACGGCGCCGGCCTTGCGGGCGGCCTCCTTCAGCGCCATGGAGCCGGCGATCTTGAACGCCATCTCCGAGGAGTCGACCTCGTGGTACGAGCCGTCGGTGAGGCGGGCGCGCAGGTCGACCAGCGGGTAGCCGGCGAGCACGCCGCCCTCCATCGCCTCGCGGATGCCGTGGTCGACCGAGGGGATGTACTCCTTGGGGATCGCCCCGCCCTTGGTCTCGTTGAGGAACTCGTAGCCGCCGATCTCGCCGGTGGGCTCGCCCTTGTCGTCGAGCACCTGGCGGGGCTCGTCGGCGAGCTTGCCGGTCGGCTCGAGGTCGATGCTCGATCTCGGCGAACTGGCCCGAACCACCGGTCTGGCGCTTGAAGCGCAGCAGGTGGCCCTTGATCGGCTTCTTGATCGTCTCGCGGTAGGCGACCTGCGGCTTGCCGACGTTGGCGTCGACCTTGAACTCGCGCAGCATGCGGTCGACGAGCACCTCGAGGTGCAGCTCGCCCATGCCGCCGATGATCGTCTGGCCGGTCTCCTCGTCGGTGCGCACGGTGAAGGTCGGGTCCTCCTCCGCGAGCTTCTGCAGCGAGGTGCCCAGCTTCTGCTGGTCGGCCTTCGTCTTGGGCTCGATGGCGATGTGGATGACGGGCTTGGGGAAGTCCATCGTCTCCAGCAGGATCGGGTCGTCCTGCGAGCAGAGCGTGTCGCCGGTGGTCGTGAACTTCAGCCCGACGGCCGCGGCGATGTCACCGGTGAAGGCCGCCTCGCGGTCCTCGCGGTGGTTCGCGTGCATCTGAAGGATGCGCCCCATGCGCTCCTTCTTGTCCTTGGTCGAGTTGAGGATCGCGTCGCCCTGGTCGACCTGGCCCGAGTAGACGCGGAAGTACGTGAGCTTGCCGACGTAGGGGTCGGTCTGGATCTTGAAGGCCAGGGCGCGAGAACGGCTCGGACTCGTCGGCCTTGCGCTCCATCGGCTCGCCGCTGCGGACGTGCACGCCCTCGACCGGCGGGATGTCCAGCGGGCTGGGCAGGTAGGCGACGACGGCGTCGAGCAGCAGCTGCACGCCCTTGTTCTTGAACGCCGTGCCGCACAGCACCGGGCGTGATGTCGCCGTTGAGCGTCGCGGTGCGCAGTGCCCTCGACGATCTCGTCGTGGCGAGATCTCCTCCTCGCCGATGAACTTCTCCAGCAGCGCCTCGTCGTGCTCGGAGATGGCCTCGATCAGCGTCGCCGCGGTACTCGTCGGCCTGCGTCGGCGAGGTCGGCGGGGATGTCGGCTGTCTTCCCACTTCGCGCCGAGGTCGTCCGCGCCGATCTCCCAGACGCGGGCCTTCATGTCGACGAGGTCGACGACGCCCTGGAACCGCGTCCTCCGCACCGATCGGCAGCTGGATCGCGACGGGGTTGGCGCCGAGGCGCTCGCGGATGGAGTCGAAGGAGCCGTAGAAGTCGGCGCCGGTGCGGTCCATCTTGTTGATGAAGCACAGGCGCGGGACGCCGTACTTGTCGGCCTGGCGCCACACGGTCTCGGACTGCGGCTCCACCCCGGACACGGCGTCGAACACCGCGACGGCGCCGTCGAGGATGCGCAGCGAGCGCTCCACCTCGACGGTGAAGTCGACGTGGCCGGGCGTGTCGATGATGTTGATCACGTGGTCTTTCCACGACGCGGTGGTCGCGGCCGACGTGATCGTGATGCCCGCGCTCCTGCTCCTGGACCATCCAGTCCATGGTCGCGGCGCCCTCGTGGACCTCACCGATCTTGTAGTTGCGACCGGTGTAGTAGAGGATCCGCTCGGTGGTCGTGGTCTTGCCCGCGTCGATGTGGGCCATGATCCCGATGTTGCGGACCATGTTCAGCGGGAAGTCGCGCTTCGGCATTGCTCTCTCTCAGCCTCGTGGTGGGTCGTCCGCAGCGGGACAGGGGTCGTGAGTGTCCGGCGCTTACCAGCGGTAGTGGGCGAAGGCCTTGTTGGCCTCGGCCATCTTGTGGGTGTCCTCGCGGCGCTTGACCGACGCGCCGGTGTTGTTGCTGGCGTCGAGCAGCTCGTTGGCGAGCCGCTCGGCCATGGTGTGCTCGCGCCGGCCGCGGCGAGTACTGGGCGACCCAGCGCAGCGCCAGCGTGGTGCCGCGGCCCTGGCGGACCTCGATCGGCACCTGGTAGGTCGCGCCACCGACGCGGCGGGACTTGACCTCCAGCTGCGGCTTGATGTTGTCCAGCGCCTTCTTGTAGGTCGCGACCGGGTCGGCGCCGGTGCGCTGGCGCATCGAGCTCGAACGCGTCGTAGACGATCTTCTCGGCGGTCGAGCGCTTGCCGTCGCAGCATGATCGTGGAGACCAGCTGGGTGACCAGCTGGCTCTGGAACTTCGAGTCCGGGATGATCGGACGCTTGCGGAGCGGGGCCCTTGCGCGGCATGGCGTCTAGCCCTCCTTCTTGGCGCCGTACTTGGACCGCGCCTGCTTGCGGTCGCGGACGCCCGAGGCGTCCAGCGCCGCGCGGATGACCTTGTAGCGGACACCCGGCAGGTCCTTCACACGGCCACCACGCACGAGCACGATCGAGTGCTCCTGCAGGTTGTGGCCCTCGCCCGGGATGTAGGCCGTGACCTCGATGCCCGAGGACAGGCGCACGCGGCAGACCTTGCGCAGCGCCGAGTTCGGCTTCTTCGGCGTCGTCGTGTAGACGCGCGTGCAGACGCCGCGCCGCTGCGGGCGAGCCCTTCAGCGCCGGCGTCTTGCCTTCTCGGTCTTGGACTGGCGGGCGCTTGCGGACCAGCTGCTGGATGGTGGGCATGCGGTCCCTCGGAGAACTTGGATCTGGGGGCGGCCCGCGACAGCCCAGATGGGGCTGCACCGGACCTAAGGTGTGCGTCGCGATCCGGTTCAGGGCCTCGACGGAGGAGTGGCGACGCAAAGGCGTTCGGGCCAAGAGGAACCCGAACGCCTCGGATCGACCCCGTAGGGTAGGTGCCCCCCCTGGGAGTGTCAACCGCGATGAAGCTGCCCGTGGACCTCAACGCCGATCTCGGGGAGTCCTACGGCACGTGGACGCTGGGCGACGACGCCGCTCTGCTCCCCCTCATCACCAGCGCCACCGTCGCGTGCGGCTTCCACGCCGGCGACCCATTGACGCTGCGGCGCACGCTGGCGCTGGCGGTCGAGCACGGGGTGGTCGTCGGGGCCCAGGTGAGCTACCCCGACCTGGTGGGCTTCGGCCGTCGGCAGATGGACGTCGCCGCGGACGAGCTCGAGGCCGACGTGCTCTACCAGGTCGCTGCGCTGGACGGCCTGGCCCGCGTCGCCGGGACCAGGGTCCGCTACGTCAAGGCCCACGGGGCGCTCTACCACCGCACGCTCGTCGACGACCTGCAGGCCTCGGCGCTGGTCGGGGCGGTCGTCGCCTACGACCCGGGGCTGCCGCTGGTCACGATGGAGGGCGGCGCGCTCGCCGGCGCCGCCGCGGCGAGGGGGCTCCGGGTCGTCCGCGAGGGCTTCGCAGACCGGGCCTACGGGCCGGACGGTCGCCTCGTGTCGCGGTCCCAGCCCGGGGCGGTCCACCACGACGCCGCGGTGGTGGCTGCGCAAGCGGTAGCGCTGGCGGCCTCGGGGAGCGTCGACAGCCTCTGCCTGCATGGGGACACCCCTGGCGCGGTGGCGCACGCGGTCGCGGTGCGCGAGGCGCTGGCTGCCGCCGGCGTGGGTCTGCGGAGCTTCGTGTGAGGGTGCTGCCCGCCGGCGACCGGGCGGTGCTGGTGGAGCTGGCGTCCCTCGACGAGGTGCACCGTCTGCACCGCGCGGTCCGCGACCGCGGCCTCGGCGTGGACTCGGTCCCGGGCTGGACCACGCTGCTGGTGACCACCGATGGGGACGTGCGCGCGCTCGCGGCGGACCTGCAGCGGATGGAGCTGCCGCCCGGCGGGCAGCCGACCGACACCGCCGAGCACGAGATCCCCGTCGTGTACGACGGCGAGGATCTCCCGCACGTGGCCGAGGCCAGCGGGCTGACACCTGCGGAAGTGGTCGCGCTCCACGCCGGTGCGGCGTACGTCGTCGCGTTCCTCGGGTTCTCCCCCGGCTTCCCCTACCTGTCCGGGCTGCCGGCAGCGCTCCAGCTCCCGCGGCGGAAGACTCCCCGAACGCGCGTGCCGGCAGGCTCTGTCGCGATCGCCGGCGAATGGTGCGGCATCTACCCCCACGCTTCGCCCGGCGGGTGGCAGCTCCTCGGGCGCACGACGCTCACGCTGTTCGACCCCGAGCGCACCCCGCCGACGCCGCTGTCACCTGGCGACCACGTGCGGTTCGCGCCCTTGTGAGCGGCCTGCGCGTGCTCCGCGTCGGGGCGCTGGTGACCTGTCAGGACCTGGGGCGTCGTGGGATGGCGCACTGGGGTGTGCCGCGCTCCGGGGCCGCCGATCGTGGGGCGCTGCGCCTGGCGAACCGGCTCGTCGGCAACGAGGAGGGGGCGGCCGGGCTCGAGGTCCTCGCCGGCGGCGGGGTGCTGCGCGCGCAGGGCGCCGGGGTGGTCGCCGTGACCGGCGCGACCTGCGAGGTGGCCGTTGGCGGGCGGCCGGAGGGCCGCAACGTCGCACTGCGGCTCGCCGACGGGGAGGAGCTCGCGCTCGGCCCGGTGACGCGCGGGCTGCGGTCGTACGTGGCCGTGCAAGGCGGGGTAGCCGTCGCGGCGGTGCTCGGCAGCCGGTCCTACGACCAGCTCGGCCACCTCGGCCCACCGCCGCTGCGGCCCGACGACCTCGTCCCTTGCGGCGCGCACGCCGTGGCCGAGCCGCAGTGGGAGCAGGTCCCCGTCGCCGACGTGCCGGCCCAGCCCGTGCTGCGCGTCCTGCCCGGCCCCCGCGACGGCTGGCTGGAGGACGGGATCGACGCGCTGCTCACGACGGCCTGGACGGTGTCACCGGAGCTCGACCGTACGGGCGTCCGCCTGGACGGCCCCCCGCTGCGTCGACGAGGCGGGGAGCTGCCCAGTGAGGGGATGGTCCCGGGCGCCGTGCAGGTCCCGCCGGACGGACGCCCCATCCTGCTCGGGCCCGACGCGGCCGTGACCGGCGGCTACCCGGTGGTCGCCGTGACCATCGACGCCGACCTGGACCTCGTCGGCCAGCTCGCCCCAGGAGCAGTGGTGCGCTTCAGGAGGGTTGGCCTCTCCTAGTACGAGCCCTCGCCCATGCCCCAGCCGTCGTCGGCGTCGTAGCCCTCGTAGGTGCCGTCCGCGAACTGCGTCGAGGAGGTCGTCGGGCAGGATCTGCTCGGGCACCTCGGTCGGCAGGGGCCGCACCGCGCGGTACTGGCGCATGCCCGTGCCGGCCGGGATGAGCTTGCCGATGATGACGTTCTCCTTCAGCCCCATCAGGCTGTCGGACTTGCCCTCGATCGCGGCCTCGGTGAGGACGCGGGTGGTCTCCTGGAACGACGCCGCCGACAGCCACGACTCGGTGGCCAGCGACGCCTTCGTGATCCCCATGAGGATCTGGCGGCCGTTGGCCGGCTCGCCGCCCTCGTTGACGACGCGGCGGTTCTCCTCGGTGAAGCGGATGCGGTCGACCAGCTCCCCGGGCAGGAACGTTGGTGTCGCCCGGCTCGATGATGTTCACGCGCCGCAGCATCTGGCGGACGATCAGCTCGATGTGCTTGTCGTGGATCGACACACCCTGGGAGCGGTAGACCTCCTGCACCTCGCGGACCAGCAGGCGCTGGGTCTCGCGGGCGCCGAGGACCTCGAGCATCTCGTGCGGGTCGATCGACCCGTCGGTGAGCAGCTCGCCGACGCTTGACCGTCGCGCCGTCCTCGACGCGCAGACGAGCACGGCGCGACACGCGTCACCGAGAAGATGTTGTCCTCGCCGCCACCGTCGACGGTGATGACCAGGCCCTTCTCGGTCTCCTCCAGCGAGACGGTGCCGGACAGGTGGCGCGATCTCGGCCTTGCCCTTGGGGCTGCGGGCCTCGAAGAGCTCGACGACACGCGGCAGACCGTGGGTGATGTCCTCACCCGCGACGCCGCCGGTGTGGAACGTGCGCATCGTCAGCTGCGTGCCGGGCTCACCGATGGACTGGGCCGCGACGATGCCGACGGACTCACCGATCTGGACCTTCTGGCCCTCGGCCAGCGCCCGGCCGTAGCAGGTCGCGCACACGCCGCTGCGGGCCTCGCAGTTGAGCACCGTGCGCACCTTGACGCTCGCGGTCGGACTGCGGTCGGCTGCGTGCTCCAGCTGCTCGCCGCGTGTCCGGGTCGAGGCCCTTGACGAGCACCGTGCGCAGCAGGCGGACCTCGCCGTCGGTGATCTCCGTGCCGGCCTTCAGCAGCTGCGTCGCGGCTCCCGGGCCAGTAGCACCGTGTCGGACAGGGTGCGGCCGTACAGCGACTGGGAGTCGCGCACGCCGACGGTCACGATCGGCATGCCGCGCTCGGTGCCGCAGTCCTCCTCGCGCACGATGAGGTCCTGCGCGATGTCGACCAGACGGCGGGTCAGGTAGCCCGAGTCCGCGGTACGCAGCGCGGTGTCGGCCAGACCCTTGCGGGCGCCGTGCGTGGAGATGAAGTACTCCAGCACGCGACAGGCCCTCGCGGAAGTTGGACTTGATCGGCCGCTCGATGATCTCACCGCGCGGGTTGGCCACCAGACCACGCATACCGGCGATCTGGCGGATCTGGGTCATGTTCCCGCGGGCGCCGGAGTTGGCCATCATGTAGATGCGGGTTGAGCTGGTCGAAGTTGGCCTCCATGGCCGCGGCCACCTGCGTGCGTGGCCTCCGTCCAGATCTCGACCAGCTCCTGCTTGCGCTCGTCGTTGGTGATCGACACCCTTGCGGAACTGCTTCTCGACCTTCTAGCGCCTTCTCGTCGTGCTCGGCGAGGATCGCCGGCCTTCTCCGGCGGCGCGTCACGTCGGCGATCGACACCGTCACGCCCGCCTTGGTGGCGTAGCGTGAAGCCGATGTCCTTCATGCGCGTCGAGCACCTCGGCGGTCTCGGCGCGCGTGAAGTTGTCGGCGCAGCGGTTGACCAGGTCCGCCAGCCCCTTCTTGCCGACCAGCTCGTTGACGAACGGCAGCGTCGTCGGGCAGGACCTCGTTGAACAGCACGCGGCCCGGCGTGGTGAGCACGCGCAACGCACGCGACAGGCGACGACGCCGTCGACGACCTCGTCGTCGCCGCCACTGCCTCGTCGCGGGTCGAAGACGTCCTCGACTCGCGCACCGCGCGGTCGCGCAGCCGGACCAGGACCCAGTCCTGCAGGCCGACGTCCTTGGCGTCCAGGGCCATGATGACCTCGGCCGCGCCGGTGAATGACTTCAGATGCGCCCTCGCCCTTGCGGGCGCGCGTCGATCAGGCCCTCGGGCGCGATGCGCCCTGCGGGGTCCTCGCTGTGGCGAAGGTCAGGTAGTAGGCGCCCAGCACCATGTCCTGCGACGGCGTGGCGATCGGACGCCCGTGCGCCGGCGACAGGATGTTGTTCGCCGACAGCATCAGGATGCGGGCCTCGGCCTGCGCCTCGGCCGACAGCGGCAGGTGCACGGCCATCTGGTCACCGTCGAAGTCGGCGTTGAACGCCGCGCAGACCAGCGGGTGGATCTGGATCGCCTTGCCCTCGACCAGTCGCGGCATGAACGCCTGGATGCCGAGGCGGTGCAGCGTCGGCGCGCGGTTGAGCATCACCGGGTGGTCACGGATGACCTCCTCGAGCACGTCCCAGACCTGCGGCCGGGCGCGCTCGACCATGCGCTTCGCGCTCTTGATGTTCTGCGCGAAGTTCAGGTCGACCAGCCGCTTCATGACGAACGGCTTGAACAGCTCGAGCGCCATCTGCTTGGGCAGGCCGCACTGGTGCAGCTTGAGGTCCGGGCCGACCACGATGACCGAACGGCCCGAGTAGTCCACGCGCTTGCCGAGCAGGTTCTGGCGGAACCGGCCCTGCTTGCCCTTGAGCATGTCGCTGACAGCGACTTCAGCGGGCGGTTGCCCGGACCCGTGACGGGGCGGCCGCGGCGGCCGTTGTCGAACAGCGCGTCGACGGCCTCCTGCAGCATGCGCTTCTCGTTGTTGACGATGATCTCGGGCGCGCCGAGGTCCAGCAGCCGCTTCAGGCGGTTGTTGCGGTTGATGACGCGGCGGTACAGGTCGTTGAGGTCCGAGGTCGCGAAGCGGCCACCGTCGAGCTGCACCATCGGGCGCAGGTCCGGCGGGATCACCGGGATCGGCCTTGAGCACCATCGCGGTCGGGTCGTTGCCCGTGGAGCGGAACGCCTCGACGACCTTCAGCCGCTTGACCGCGCGCGTCGCCTTCTGCGACCGCGCCTTGCGGGTGCCGGCCTTGATCTTCTGGGCCTCGTCGTCGAGCAGGTTCGCGCAGGAACTCGGCCTCGGCGTCGAAGTCGATCTGGCTCGAGCAGGTCGCGGATCGCCTCGGCGCCCATGCCGCCGGTGAAGTACTCGCCGAAGCGGTCGCGCAGCTCGCGGTACAGCAGCTCGTCGGTGACGAGCTGGCGCGGCGCGAGGCTGCGGAAGGTGTCGAGCACCTCGTCGAGGCGCTCGGCGCGCTGCTCGGCGAGCGCTCGGCGCACCTGCTTCATGGTCTTCTCGAACTCGCGGCGCTTCTTGCGGCTGGCGTCGGCCTTGGCGCCCTGCTCCTCGAGCTCGGCGAGCTCGGACTCCTCTTCCTTGTGCAGCTGGTCGATGTCGACCTCGAGCTGCTTCTCGATCTTCTTCTTCTCGGCGAAGATCTCTTCCTCGAGCTTGGGCAGGTCGTTGTGGCGCGCTCCTCGTCGACCGACGTGATGATGTACGCCGCGAAGTAGATGACCTTCTCGAGGTCCTTGGGCGCGAGGTCGAGCAGGTACCCCAGGCGCGACGGGACGCCCTTGAAGTACCAGATGTGCGTCACCGGGGCGGCGAGCTCGATGTGGCCCATGCGGTCGCGACGGACCTTGGAGCGCGTGACCTCGACGCCGCAGCGCTCGCAGATGATGCCCTTGAAGCGCACGCGCTTGTACTTGCCGCAGTAGCACTCCCAGTCGCGCGAAGGCCCGAAGATCTTCTCGCAGAACAGGCCGTCCTTCTCAGGACGCAGCGTGCGGTAGTTGATGGTCTCCGGCTTCTTCACCTCGCCGTTGGACCACATGCGGATCTGGTCCTGGGTCGCAAGACCGATCTTCAGCTCGTCGAAGTTGTTCACGTCAAGCATCTGTGCTCTCCCTATCTGCTGCTGCGTGTTGACGGGGTGAAGCTGTAGCGAGCGGACGCGGCGGCTACGAGCCGACGCCGAACTCGTCGCCGTAGCGCTCCGGGCGGGACAGGTCGATGCCCAGCTCCTCGGCGGCGCGGAACGCGTCCTCGTCGGCCTCGCGGATCTCGAGTGCCTGCCCGGTCGGCCGACAGCACCTCGACGTTGAGGCAGAGCGACTGCATCTCCTTGACCAGCACCTTGAAGGACTCGGGGATGCCGGGCTCGGGGATGTTCTCGCCCTTGACGATGGCCTCGTAGACCTTCACGCGGCCCAGCGACGTCGTCGGACTTGACGGTCAGGAGCTCCTGCAGGGCGTAGGCGGCGCCGTAGGCCTCCAGCGCCCAGACCTCCATCTCACCGAAGCGCTGGCCACCGAACTGCGCCTTCCCGCCCAGCGGCTGCTGGGTGATCATCGAGTACGGGCCGGTCGAACGGGCGTGGATCTTGTCGTCGACCAGGTGGAGCAGCTTCAGGATGTACATGTAGCCGACGGTGATCGGCTGGTCGATCGGCTGGCCGCTGCGGCCGTCGAACACCTGCGCCTTGCCGGACTTGTCGACCAGCTGGTCGCCGTCGCGGTTGGGCCGCGTGTTCTCCAGCAGGCTGGTCAGCTCGTCCTCGCGGCAGCCGTCGAACACGGGCGTCGCGAGCTTGCGGTTGGGCGGGTAGGACTTCATGTCCTCGCCCCAGCCGAGGTTGTCGAACCACTCCGGCTTCTTGTCGTACTCCCAGCCGTTGGCGGCGACCCAGCCCGAGGTGGGTCTCCAGCACCTGGCCGACGTTCATGCGGCTGCGGCACACCCAGCGGGTTGAGGACGATGTCGACCGGGGTCCCGTCGGCGAGGAACGGCATGTCCTCGACCGGCAGGATCTTGGCGATCACGCCCTTGTTGCCGTGGCGGCCGGCCAGCTTGTCGCCGTCGGAGATCTTGCGCTTCTGGGCCACGTAGACGCGGACCAGCTCGTTGACGCCGGGCGGCATCTCGTCGCCGTCCTCGCGGGAGAACGTGCGCACGCCGATGACGCGGCCGACCTCGCCGTGGGGGACCTTCAGGGACGTGTCGCGAACCTCGCGCGCCTTCTCACCGAAGATCGCGCGCAGCAGGCGCTCCTCCGGGGTCAGCTCGGTCTCACCCTTGGGCGTGACCTTGCCGACGAGCACGTCGCCGGGGTTGACCTCGGCACCGATGCGGATGACGCCGCGCTCGTCGAGGTTGGCGAGCACCTCCTCGGAGACGTTGGGGATGTCGCGGGTGATCTCCTCGGCGCCCAGCTTGGTGTCGCGGGCGTCGACCTCGTGCTCCTCGATGTGGATCGAGGTGAGGACGTCGTCCTTGACGAGGCGCTCCGAGAGGATGATCGCGTCCTCGTAGTTGAAGCCCTCCCAGGACATGAACGCCACGAGCAGGTTCTGGCCCAGCGCCATCTCGCCCTGGTCGTTGCAGGGACCGTCGGCGATCACCTGGCCGGCGACGACCTCCTGGCCCTCGTCGACGATCGGCTTCTGGTTGTAGCAAGTGCCCTGGTTGGTGCGCACGAACTTGCGGAGGAAGTGCTTCTCCAGCTTGTTGTCGTCGGTCTTGATGATGATGCGGTCGGCGGCGACCTCGACGACGACGCCGTCGCTCGTCGGCGACGACGACGTCGCCGGCGTCACGCGCGGCCTTGGCCTCCAGGCCGGTGCCGACGTACGGCGAGTCGCTGCGCAGCAGCGGCACCGCCTGGCGCTGCATGTTCGTGCCCATGAGCGCACGGTTGGCGTCGTCGTGCTCGAGGAACGGGATCATCGCCGCGGCGACCGACACGATCTGGCGCGGCGACACGTCCATGTAGTTGACCTCGGCCGGCGGCACCTCGCGGACCTCGCCGCCCTTCGCGCGGCACAGCACGAGGTCGTTGACGAACTTGCTCTTGTCGTCCAGCGGCGCGTTCGCCTGCGCGATGACCTGGCGGTCCTCCTCGTCGGCGGTGAGGTAGTCGATCTGTGTCGGTGACCCGGCCGTTGACGACCTTGCGGTACGGCGTCTCGATGAAGCCGAACTCGTTGATCCGGGCGTACGTCGCCAGCGAGCCGATCAGGCCGATGTTCGGGCCTTCAGGCGTCTCGATGGGGCACATGCGGCCGTAGTGCGACGGGTGCACGTCGCGCACCTCGAAGCCGGCGCGCTCACGCGACAGACCGCCCGGGCCCGAGCGCCGACAGCCGCCGCTTGTGCGTCAGGCCCGTCAGCGGGTTGGTCTGGTCCATGAACTGCGACAGCTGCGACGCGCCGAAGAACTCCTTGATCGCCGCCACGACGGGCCGGATGTTGATCAGCGTCTGCGGCGTGATCGCCTCGACGTCCTGGGTGGTCATGCGCTCGCGGACGACGCGCTCCATGCGCGACAGGCCGATGCGGACCTGGTTCTGGATCAGCTCGCCGACGCTGCGCAGGCGACGGTTGCCGAAGTGGTCGATGTCGTCGGTGTCGTAGCCGTCCTCGCCGCTGCGCCAGCTTGAGCAGGTAGCTCATCGTCGCCAGCACGTCCTCCTTGGTCAGGATCGACGAGTAGCGACGGGGCGTGGCCCTCACCGACGTGGAAGCGCGACGCCGCGCTTGGTCGCCGGCGTTCTTGGCCGCGGCCGCGATGCGCTCGGGCACCGTCGGCGCGTCTCGCAGCGGCTTGGCCTCGTCGGCGGTGCGCAGGCCGAGACGGACGAGCTCCTCGCCCATCTTCTTGTTGACCTTGTAGCGGCCGACCTTGGCCAGGTCGTAGCGCTTGGAGTTGAAGAACAGGTTGATGAGCAGCCCGCCGGCGCTCTCCGGCGGTCGGCGGCTCGCCCGGGCGCAGCTTGCGGTAGATGTCCATGCAGGGCATCCGCCGGCGTGAGCAGCGCGTCCTTCTCCAGCGTCTGCGCGATGCGCTCGTCGTTGTCGAAGAACGCGAGGATCTCCTCGTTGGGGACCGGGCTCGTCGAGCATCTCGCGGTCGGCCAGCGCGTACTCCCCGGCCGCCGCGTCGTAGACGATGCCCTTGAGCGCGCGGTACAGCACGGTGATGTGCTGCTTGCGCTTGCGGTCGACGCGGACGCCGGCGAAGCCGCGCTTGTCGACCTCGAACTCCAGCCACGCGCCGCGCGACGGGATGATCTTGCAGCCGAACAGGTCGCGGCCGGTGGCCTTGTCGATCGACGGTGTCGAAGTACACGCCCGGCGACCGCACCAGCTGCGAGACGACGATGCGCTCGGTGCCGTTGATGATGAACGTCCCGCCGTCGGTCATCACCGGGAAGTCGCCCATGAAGACCGTCTGCTGCTTGAGCTCACCCGTGCCGCGGTTGAGGAACTCCGCCGTGACGAACAGCGGCGCCGCGTACGTCATGTCCTTCTCTTTGCACTCGTCCTGGGAGTTCTTGGGCTCCTCGAACCGGTGCTCGGAGAAGGCACAGCTCCAGCTGGCCGGTGAAGTCCGCGATCGGCGAGATCTCCTCGAAGACCTCCGCCAGCCCCTTCTCCTGCAGCCAGCGCGAACGACTCGCGCTGGATCGCGACGAGGTCGAGATCCTCGACGCGGCAGCGGCTCGGCGATCTTGGCGAACGACAGGCGGTGGTAGAGCGGTCGTATGGTGCGCGACGAGGCGCCGTCGCTCAAACGAGACGTCGACAAGGCAGACTCCTTCCAGTGGCGCAGCCACGATGCGGGGGAGGGCAGGTGCTACAGGCAGGCGCGAACGACTCAGCGCGTGCAGGGACGCAAAACGAGCAGTGTAGCGCGAAACGCGCACACGCTCATGGACGTCTATGGAACGGCTGTCGTGGCGACTCCTCCGTCCGCTACGGTACGAGCCTCCTAGCGTGACGTGCGGACGAGACCCCGGCGTCAAGGGTCTGCTGGCGCAGTCCGCTACTTGAGCTCGACGGTGGCGCCGGCGTCCTCCAGCGCCCCTTGGCCTTCTCGGCCGTCTCCTTGTTGACGCCCTCCAGGACCGGCCTTGGCGCGCCGTCGACCAGGTCCTTGGCCTCCTTCAGGCCAAGGCTCGTGAGGGCGCGCACCTCCTTGATGACCTGGATCTTCTTGTCGCCGGAGGACGCGAGGACGAGGTCGAACTCCGTCTTCTCCTCGACCTCGGGCGCGGCCTCGCCGCCGCCGGCGCCGGGCGCGGCCGCAAAGGCCATCGGGGCCGCCGCGGTGACGTCGAACTCCTCCTCGAACTTCTTCACGAACTCGCTGAGCTCGAGGAGGGTCATCTCCTTGAACGCGTCCAGCAGCTCGTCGGTCGACAGCTTCGCCATCGGTGGTGCTCCTTGCTTGCTCGCGGTGATCTTGAGGGTTTACGGGCTACGCGGCCTCGGCGTCGCCGTCGGCGGCCTTCTTGTCGGCCAGCGCCTGGAACAGGCGGGCGGCCTTGGAGAGGTTGGCGTTGGCCAGGCGGGCGGGCGAGGCCAGCAGCGACTGCATGAGACCGGCGGCCTGCGCCAGCAGCTCCTCGCGGCTGGCGAGGTCGGCGAGCTTGCCCGCCTCCTCGGGGCCGAGGTAGCGGCCCTCGAGCACGGCGCCCTTGACCACCAGGGACGGGTTCTCGCGGCTGAACTTGCGCAGAGCCTTGGCGGCGGCGATCGGGTCGTCGCCGGTGAAGGCGACCGCGGTCGGGCCGGTCAGCGCTTCATCGGGGATCTCGAGCCCCGCGGTCTTGGCCGCGAGCCGGATCAGCGTGTTCTTGGCGATCCGGTACCGCGTGCCGGTCTTGCGCAGCTCCGCGCGCAGCGCGGCGAGCTTCGCGACCGACAGCCCGCGGTACTCCGTGAGCACGGAGGCGGGAGCCTGACGAAGTTCGGCGCTGACGTCGTCGACGACGGCGACCTTGCTCGCGCGTGCCATACCGATGCTCCTGGCCTACCTGCGCCGGTCGCCCTGGTCTGCCGTTCAGCCGGCAGAGCGGGGTCCTTCACCGCGGGCACGCGGAACCAGACGGTCTGGGGTGGGACGCCCGCCACCGTACGCGCGACCCCCCGCGCCCGCAAGGTCACCTCAGAAGGAGCCGCTCGATCGCGACCGACGCTTCGACCTCGTCGTCGAGCATCCGGCCGGTGGGCACGAACCCCAGGCCCTCGTAGAAGCCGGCCGGGCTGCCGCGACCCGGGACCCAGCTGGTCGTGAGCGCGGTGTCGCCGTCGGCCTCGAGCTCCTCGGCCACCAGGCGGAGGGCACGCCGTCCGATCCCGCGCCCCTGATGACGAGCGTCGACGAGGAACCGCCAGAGGAACGCCTCGGGGTGCTCAGCGGTCCGCAGGGCGAGCATCAGGAAGCCGACCGGTACGCCGTCGGCCTCGATCGCGCGCAGCCACGGCGTGACCGGGTGGCCGTCGACGGCCTCCGGCACGAACGCGTCGGTGAAGGACTGCTCCACGGTCGCCACGAAGCGCTGCTGCGAGCGGTGGGTCGCGAGGCGCCTGACCGCGTCGAGGTTGTCACGGGTGATCTCGACGAGGCGCACCGTGGCGGGCGGCTCCGTCGCACGCTCACGCCACGAGCGTCGACCCTCGGCGAGGATCGCGTAGCGGTCGTCGTCGACCCACTCCCCGCGGACGTACGCCGATTTCAGACCGCGACCCTCGTACGAGAAGCCGAGCCGTTCGAGCAGGCGGGCCGACGCGAGGTTTCCCGGATCGACCGTCGCTGCGACGCGGTGCACGTCGAGCTGCTCGAACAGCCGGTCGATCAGCCCGCCGGCGGCCTCGGTGGCGTAGCCGAGCCCCTGATGCGCGGGGTCCAGGGTGAAACCCAGCGTCGCCGTTCGCGCCTCGGCGTCGAGGTGGACCCCCAGGTCCCCTGCGAGCGTCCCGCCCACGTCGATCGCGAGCTGCACCCACTGGCCGTCCACGGGCCCGCCGAGGTCGTCCATCCCGTCGATCAGCTGGTGGGCGAGCTCGCCGGTGTAGGGCAGCGTCCAGTCCTGGTACCGGGCGACCTCCGGGTCGTTCCGGTACGCCACGAACGTCGCAACATCGTCGGGCCGCATGGCGCGCACCGTGACCCGCTCGGTCCTGAAGGGCAGGATGGCAGTGGTTCCCACGCGGACTAGAAGATCACGCCGCTGCGCGTCAGCTGCCGAGGAGCAGCTCCACCGCGACGCCCAGGCGGCGGTAGAGCGGCTCGGCCCGGCGGTCGCGGGTCGCGAGCAGGAGGCCCGCGCGAACGGCGGCCTCCCCCACCAGCGCGTCGTAGAGCGCCCCGCCGCTGAGCTGCAGATCCCCGGCGCGGCGCGCCAGTGCCGCGGTGGCGTCGGCGTCGAGGAAGGTCGTCGCGGGGAAGTCCTCTGCGAGGAGCTGGGTGACCTCCCGCGGGCTCCGGCGGCCTGGCGGCGGCAACCGCGTGAGGACGGAGAAGGTCTCGAACCACGCGTGGCCCGCGAGGCCCAGCACGCGGCCTTCCAACGCATGCAACGTCGCAGCGTGGGCCTCGTGGCTGACCAGGACCAACGGCACGGCCACGCTGGTGTCGACCAGCACGTCCGCCCTGGTCAACGCTGGTCGCTCAAGCGCAGCGCGCGCACCTGTTCGTCGGTGAGCGCGGGGCCCTCCGGGATGACGAGCCGGCCGCCCCGCCGCTCCAGCCCGGTGCCCGCCACGGGCTCGATCCGCACGCCCGCTCCGTCGCGTTCGATTTCGACCTCGCCGGCGGTCAGCCCCAGCTCGGTGCGCAGCACCTTTGGAATCACCACCCGCCCTGCCGTATCGATGGTTGTCCTCATACCATAAACCTACCACGACGGCGGAGTGGCGGTGCCGTGTGCCGGCACAGGGAGTCACAGGGAGCGCTGGTGGGCGCGGAAGGCGCGGGTCGCGAGGAAGCCGAGGAGCAGCGCGAGTGCGGCGAGGAGTCCGAGGTCGCGCAGGACCAGGGTCCAGTCGGGGGTGGCACCGAGGGCCTCGCGGCTGGCGGCGACCGCCCACTCCATGGGGTTGAACCGGGCGACATCGCGGATCCAGCCCGGCGCGATCTGGAGGGCGATGAGCGCGCTGGAGAGGAACTGCAGCGGGAGGACGAGGAACTGGCTGACGCCGATCAGCGTGTCCTGCTGACCGGTGAGCAGTGCGAGCGCGCAGGACAGGGCACCGAAGGCCGCGGTGATGAGCACGGCGGTCAGGACGGTGACGAGGATGCCGGGGAGCCCGCCCTCGAAGCGGGCGCCTGCCCAGATTGCGACGCCCAGGACGATGAGCGTCTGCACGACCGCGACCACGCCGGCATTGGCGAGGCGGGCGCTGATGAGCGCGCCCCGGCGGGCGGGCGATGCCAGGAAGCGCTGCAACACGCCACGCTCCATCTCCTCGACGAAGCCGGTGCCGGTCCAGGCGCTGGAGAACAGCGCGGTCATCGCTACCACGCCGGGCGCCAGGAAGGTCAGGTAGCTCTGATCCGCGTCGAAGCCAGGGATCTGCGCCACGCTCCGAAAGAGCGCGCCGAACAAGAGCAGCCACAGCATCGGCTGCACCAGCGTGAACGCGATGTAGATGGGCTGGCGCAGCAGGGCGCGCAGCTCGCGCCCGGTCAGCTGGGTGGTCTGTGTCAACAAGGCGGTCATGCCGCCACCTCCTGCTCTGCGGTGCGGAAGGAACGGCCGGCGTAGCGCAGGTAGACGTCGTCGAGCGAGGGCCGGGAGAACGTCACCGCGCTGACCGCGATGCCGGCCTGCTGCAGCACGACGAGCGCGCGCGGCACCGCAGTGGCGCCGTCGGCGACGCGGGCGCGCAGCACGGCGCCGTCGCGGGTGACGCCGCCGGTGACGTAGGCGAGGAGGTCGGCGGCCCGGGCGGCGTCAGCGGCGTCGCCGACCTCGACCTGCATGGCGTCCCCGCGCAGCTCGGACTTCAGCTCCTCGGGGGTGCCGCTGGCGACGACCTTGCCCCGGTCGACGATCGCGAGCGCGTCGGCGAGGCGGTCGGCCTCGTCCAGGTAGTGGGTCGTGAGCAGCACGGTGAGTCCCTCGTCGCCCGCGAGCGCGGAGATCTCGTCCCACATGCCGGCGCGCGCCTCGGGGTCCAGCCCGGTGGTGGGCTCATCGAGGAAGAGCACCTGCGGCCGGTGGACCAGCCCGAGTGCCACGTCGAGCTTGCGCTGCATGCCACCCGACCAGGTGCGCGCCTGGCGGTCGGCGGCCTCGGCCAGCCCGAAGCGGTCCAGCAACGCTGTCGCACGGGCGCGGGCCTCGCGGGCGCGCAGGCCGTGGATGCGGCCCTGCAGCACCAGGTTCTCGCGGCCGGTTGCGACGGGGTCGAACTGCGGCTTCTGCGACACGGCGCCGATCGCGCGGCGCACACGGTCGGGTGCGGTCAGCACGTCGTGCCCCGCGACGGTCGCGCGGCCGGCGTCGGGGCGGCTCAAGGTGGTGAGGATGCGCACGGTCGTGGACTTGCCGGCGCCGTTGGGGCCGAGCAGGCCGAACACGGTGCCGGGGTCGACCTGCAGGTCCAGGCCGTCGAGGGCCTGCACCTTGCCGTAGGCCTTGGTCAGGCCTTCGACGGCGATCGCGGGCGGGTGTGAGGGCATGGTGAAGCTGGCCTTCCTTCCTAGGGAGATGTTCTAGCTAGCGGGGCCGCTGGTGGATCTCGCGCCAGCCCTCGACGCCCTCGAGCTCGCCGGTGCGGATCTGCTTGACGAGGACCTCCACCCACGCGATCTCGGCTTCGAGCATCGCCAGGTGGTACTCCTCCTCCACGAGGAAAAGGCGCGGTACCTGCTCCTCCACGAGCTGCAGGCCGCTGCGGATGGACCCCGCCTCCAAGCGGAGCAGCACCACGCGGCGCTCCAGCAGATCCGCGACGTGGTCGGGCGGCAGGGCAGCCATCAACGACAGCGCCGCCTCGAACTGTGGGAACTCCGCGATCGGCGTAGACAGCAGCTCCGCCATCCACTCCTCCATGAGGTCCAAGCCGTCAGTCGTCGCCGCGTAGACCGTGCGCTCAGGTCGGCGGCCGTCGCGGACGGTCTCCACGTCAGTGACCAACCCGTTGCGCTGCAGCTGCTCGACCACGGAGTACAGCGACCCGTAGTTGAGCTTGATGTTCTTCTCCTTGCCGCGCTCACGGAGCGTGCGCGACATCTCGTAGGGGTGCATCGGCTTCTCCCACAGGAGCACCAGCACCGCCAGGGCCAGAGGGTTCGTGATCCTCCTGTGTGCCACAGCAAACTCCCCGACGTCGATTACTCGCTAGAGAGTATTCGTCGGGGAGCGTGCTGTCAACGCGTCAGGAGATCGCGGCCGCGGCCTCCTCTCGGGTGGCGGGCGCGATCGCGGCGTCGCCGCCGTAGACGACGAGGCGGTCCAGGCGGCCGGCGTGGGCGTGGAGGTAGTCCGCGGTGGGGGCGGAGAGGTTGGTCGGCTCGGTGAGCAGCACGGCCGTGTCGAGGCCCGCGGCGTGAGCCCCACCGGCCAGGGCGTCGGCGAAGTCGGCACCCGAGGCCAGTGAGATGACGTCGGCGCCGCGGTCCTCGGTGAAGGCGGCGAGGTCGGCGGCGGTCGCGTAGGGATCGGAACCGCCCCACGGTGTGGCCGTCGGGTAGGCGGCGATCGCGTCGGCACCGACCGCGTGGCGCGCAAGGAGGGGGCGGGTCAGCAGCCACGCGTCGGTCGCGGGGTGTGGCCGCGGACCGTCGCTGAGCAGGAGCACGCCGCTCGCGGCTCCGGCCGCTGCCCCGGCGACCAAGGCGTTCGGGAACTCCAGCCCGGTGGCGAGGAACATCACTTCCGGCTCGCCCGCCACAGCGGTCACCGCGTCCGCGACGGCGATCGCGGTCTCGAAGCGGGTCGCGCCTGCGAGCCGCCGCGCCGCGAAGCCGAGGGCGCGCACCTGCTCCTCGACCTCCGCGCGCAGCGCGCCGGTCCCGCCGAGCAGATACACCGTGGCCCCGGCCGGCAGGGTGCGCGTGAGCTCCGCGGCGGTGTCGGGGTGCAGCTCCTCACCAGGGGTGAGGAGCACAGGCCCGTCGACGGCCGCGGCCAGCGGCGTGCCGGCAACCGCGTCGGCATAGCCGTCGGAGCGCGCCAGCACGGCCGCGTCTGCGGAGTCGTCCGGCGGGAAGCGGTCCTGGGCAATCGCCACCGCGGTCTGCACCCGGGTCGCGCCCGTCAGCACCGAGACCGTCTCCCCGGTGCAGCCCGCCACGCAGTCGAACGCGACCTCGAACATCCAGGGCCAGTACTTGCCGGTCAGCAGCCAGGTGTCGGTCAGCGGGTCGTGGGCGATGCCGTTGAGCATCTCGGCCTGCGCGGCCTCCTCGTCCGTGAGCAGCCCGCTGGCGTCGATGGTCGAGACCACGCTCCCGTCCGCGGGGTCGATGACCACGATCTCCTCGGTCGGATAGACGTTGGCCCACACCCGCCCGCCGGCGCACTCCAGCTCGTTGAGCCGGCGGACCGGCTCCCCACCGCGGCGGACCTCGACGGTGCGCGTCGGCGCGAACGTTCCCGGATCCCGGAACGTCAGCGTGGCCGTGCCGTCGGACATCACGAGCTGGCCGTCGAGCTCGCACAGCCCCCACCCTTCAGTGCTGTAGGCGTGCTGCCCCGTGACCGCGAACGTCGCGGCGTCGTAGACGAAAGCGGTCTCCTCCCGCCAGGTCAGCTGCACGATGCGGTCGTCGAGGACGGTCAGGCCCTCCGCGAAGAACTCCTCGGCCAGGTCCGCGCGGCGCAGGACCGCCCCGGTCTCCGGGTCGATCTCGGTGAGCGCCGACTCGCCGTAGTGCCCGCGGCTCTCGTAGAGCCGGCCCCTGTCGAACTCCAGGCCTTGGGTGAACGCGGTCGCGTCATGGGGGTGGCGCTCCAGCACGCGCACGCGCAGGACCTCGCCTTCGGGGACGCCCGCCGCTGCGGGGGACACGTTCCCGCCGCACAGCGCGAGCGCCGCGATGAGCGGGAGCAGGAGCCAGGCCCGGACGAGGTGCATGCCTCCCGATGGTGGCACCTCGGCGCGGGTCCGGGGACCCGCCCGCGGCTCTGCGGCGGCGGAGCTGTCCCGCGCCTGCAGCGTCTGCACCGGTCGGGACGCCGTCGCTGCGGGCGCGAGCCGCTGCGCGTGCGCCGGCTACAACCCGGCGAAGAACCGCTCCGCCGACGCAGCGAGCCGCCCGCTCAGCGCGGCGACCTCGCGTTGCCGACCGGCTGATCCGGGGCCTATCGGCGGGCCGGCCGCGGCATGGAAAGGCCTCCGGGCAATCCCGGAGGCCCGTGGGCTGCTATGCCTTGGAGGTCGCGGCGAGGACGCCCAGGCCGACGTAGGTGCCTGCCGCCACGTGGCGCTGCCAGCGGCGGGCACTGCGGCGGCTGCGCAGCCACGGCCCCAGGCGCGCCCCGAGGAGGCCGTAGCCGGAGTCCGTGACAACGCCGAGCGCCGCGAAGGTGACCCCGAGCAGCGCGAGCTGCAAGGTGACGCCACCGGCTGCCGGGTCCACGAACTGCGGGAGGAACGTGAGGAAGAACAGCGCGGTCTTGGGGTTGAGCACGTTGACGACCACGCCTTCGAGGAAGACCCGCGGAAGCGGCACCGGGTCGGGCGCGCGGTCGAGGTCGAAGACCAAGTCGCCGGCGCGCCAGCGCCGGATGCCGAGGTAGATGAGGTACGCGGCGCCTGCGTACTTCACGGCGGAGAACGCCACCGCGGAGGCCGCGATGATCGCCGACAGCCCGGCGACTGCGGCGCCGACCTGCACGAGGTTGCCGACCCCCAGCCCCAGCCCGGAGAGCACTCCGGCACGGCGCCCCTGGTCGATCCCCCGGCCCGCGACGTACAGCACGGCAGGCCCCGGGATCAGCAGCACCACGAGCGCGGTGACGGCGAACGCGCCGTACCGGGCGGGCGTCATCAGGCCGCTTTGCGGCCCGTCACCCACGTCCCGTGGTGGCCGCAGGTGCAGTGGTAACGGACCTCGATGCCGCGGGTGGTGGTCTCGATGGCGTCGATGCCGGAGGGCCAGATCAGGACCGTGGCGTCGTGGCGGGGGCAGGAGATGGTGAACATGGCGTCACCTGCTTGCGTTCGGAACGGCGGATGGTACGTCCGCTATTCTGAACGGAAGAGGTGCGTCTGTCAACCCGGACGAAGGGTCCCGTATGACGAACGACGAGGTTGAGCCGGCGGTCGCGGAGGGCGTCGAGCAGTCCCTGCGCGTCCGCGTCGGGGACGCCGTCCGGCGCCTGCGCCAGCGGGCCGGGCTGTCGCTCGGCGACTTGGCGGACCGCGCGGGCATCGGCAAGTCCACCGTCCACGAGCTGGAGTCCGGGCGCGCGAACCCCTCCATCGAGACGCTCTGGTCGATCGCCAACGCGCTGGGTGTCCCGTTCGGCCGGCTCGTCGAGGACGAGCCCGGCGTACGCGTGGTGCGCTGCGACGAGGGCGTGCGCGTGGGCTCCTCGCGCGACGGCTTCAGCGCCCGGTTGCTGACGTCGTCCACCCGGCGCGGCACGTTCGAGGTGTCCGAGCTGCGCATCCCCACCGAAGAGGCGCACGAGGGCCGCCCCCACCACCCCGGCACCGAGGAGCACGTGTTCTGCGTGGGCGGCCGACTGCGCGTGGGTCCCGCCGACGACGCCGTCGAGCTCGGCCCCGGCGACTTCGCGAGCTTCCCCGGCGACCTCCCCCACCGCTACGAAGCCCTGGAGCCCGGCACCCACGCCGTCCTGGTGATGTCCTACAGCTGAGCCGCGACGGCGCCGAGCGGCCCGGCTGCGCGAGCTCAGCACAGTTCATTCGAGGACTACCACGGGATACCGAGGAAAGCCTGGAATGAACCTGGCGTGCGGGTCGCAACCGCTAGGCGCGGCGGGGGTGGCCGAACGTGGCGTGGGCGGATTCGACCAGGACGCCTGAGGCGTGGCCGGCGGGCAGCCAGGACGTCAATGAGGGTGAGCCCGTCACCGCGACTTCCAAGCGCGCGCGGCGGACGCGGGCGCGGCCGCGCATCGGGGTGATCCACAGGTCTCCGTCGGGGCGGATCTGGACCGCTGTGCAGGGCGGGAGCAGCGCCGGTAGGGCAGGGCCGCGGACCTCCGGGGTGGCGGTCACCTCCCAGCTGTCCGCGCGGGCGCGCATCGTGGCGGCGGACGCCGGTGCGCCGTCGAACGCGCACAGGACCTTCGGGAAGCCCCAGCCGACCCGGCCGCCCACCAGGCTGGGGGCGGAGTCCACGGCCATGAAGGGCACGTGCAGCCGCGGCCGACCGCGCCACCACAGCGACACGCCGCCGAAGACCTCGTCGTAGGGCCCGGCCGGCGTCTCGGCGTAGCGCAGCAGACCCGCGCACACCGCCAGCGGCGCGCGTGGCGTGCGCATCGTGGCGGGCAGCGCGTCGCGAGCGGCCTCGCGCAGCTCACGGTCCGCGCTCCACCACCACACCGCCCGAAACCGGACGCTCCACGGCGGCCCTGGCGGCGCTGTCGGCAGCGCCGCTGCGGCCTCCGGCGCCAGTGCGGTCTCCGCGATGCCGGCCACACGGCCCAGATCGGCCGTCATCACTGGCGGAGCTGGCGGTCGGGTTCCGGGCCGCGGCGGCCCAGGAGGTCGAGCATCTTGCGACGGGCCTTGAACGCCGGGTGGTTGATGACCTGGTCTCGGAAGGCCGCCAGCGCGGCGGCGTGGGTCTCGGCAGCGTCGGCGCGGAGGGTGGTGGCCTCGAGCTCAGCGGTGAGGCGCTCGACCTCGGCGCCCGTCGCGGTGTGCGCGGCGCGCTCGCCGTCCAGCTGCCCCAGCGCCACCAGCTTCAGGCGCTCGGCCTCCTCCAGCTGCAGCAGCACGGGCTGGGTGAGGCAGGCCTGCACCAGCTCCAGGGCCGGCACGTCGGGCGCCGGCGACGGCCCGGACGGGAGCACCGCGGCGAGCACCTCGTCCAGCGGTGGTCCGGCGGCACCGGGCTTGGCGGCCAGGAAGGCCTGGCGGTACGCAGGGTCGCGCAGGTCGTCGCGGTAGAGCGTGGCGTTGTACCAGCGCATGACCTGCTCGACGGGCTCGTCGTCGGCAAGGCCCAGCAGGTGGAAGAACAGCACCATCATCGGGGCCCAGCGGTCGAGGCGCCCGCTGCCGAACCGGCGCACCTCGGCTCCCGCGGCCTCCAGCGTGCCCACGACGGCGTCGGGGTCCGGGTGCCCGTAGCCCAGGTGCTCGTCGAGGATCGTGACGGTCGGGAAGTCGTCGCCGAAGCGGGCGCGGACGTACTCGCGCAGCGCCGCGTCGGCTTCGGGGACGCCGGGCGTGGCGCACGGGCAGACCACCAGCGCATGCCCGCGGGCGACGCGCAGCACCTCGGTCAGGACGGCCGGGCGCTTGGCCCCCGGGACGTGCTCCAGCGTGTCGAGGCTGACCACGACGTCGAACGCCGCGTCGGCGAACGGCAGCGCGGAGCCGTCCGCGACCACCAGGTCCGGGGCGGTCGAGAACCACCCGTCGGGGACCACCACGTCCAGCGAGACCACGTCGTCGGCGGGCAGGAACGCCGCGAGCGAGCCCGGCCCGCCACCGACGTCGAGGACCCTCAGCCGGCCGCGTTGCGACCGCAGCGCCGTGACGACGTCGGCAGCCAGCCTGTAGCGGCCGTAGTGGTCGAACGGCCGGCGCAGCAGGGCGTCGGCCGCTTCGTCCATGGGCCCGAGCGGGCTACGCGGCGTCGGCGCTCTCGCGCCAGAACTCGCGGACGACGGACGGGTCCACCGGCACGCTGGGGCCCAGCGACGTCGACAGGTGGATGGTCCGCAGGTAGCGACCCTTGGAGGCTGCGGGCTTGAGCCGCAGCAGCTCCTCGATGGTGGCGGCGTAGTTCTCGACGAGCGCCTTGGCCGGGAACGAGGCCTTGCCCAGGATCAGGTGGACGTTGGCCTGGCGGTCGGTGCGGAAGTCGACCTTGCCGCCCTTGGCGTCGTTGACCGCCTTGGTGACGTCCATCGTCACGGTGCCGGTCTTCGGGTTGGGCATGAGGCCGCGGGGACCGAGGACCTTGCCGAAGCGTCCGACCTTCGCCATCTGGTCGGGGGTGGCCACGACCGCGTCGAAGTCGAGCTTGCCGGCCTCGATCATCGCGATGAGCTTGTCGGTGCCGACGATGTCGGCGCCGGCCTCCTCGGCCTCGGTGGCCTTGGGCCCCTCCGCGAACACCGCCACGCGCACGGTCTTGCCGATGCCGTTGGGCAGCAGCACGGAGCCGCGCACCATCTGGTCGGCCTTGCGGGGGTCGACGCCCAGCCGGACCGCGAGGTCGATCGTGGGGTCGTAGGAGACCGTGGTGGTCTCCTTGGTGAGGGCCACGGCCTCGGCCGGGTGGTAGAGCCGGTCGCGTTCGATCTTGGCTGCGGCGACCTGGTAGCGCTTGCCGTGCTTGGGCATGTCGATGACTTCCTAGTCGGTGACGGTGATGCCCATCGAGCGCGCCGTGCCCTCGATGATCTTCGTGGCCGCCGCGAGATCGAGGGCGTTGAGGTCCTCCATCTTCTTCTCGGCGATCTCCTGCACCTGCGCGCGGCTCACGGTCGCGACCTTGGTGCGGTGGGGCTCCGCGGAGCCCTTGGGGACGCTGGCGGCCTTCAGCAGGAGGCGCGCGGCCGGTGGCGTCTTGGTGACGAACGTGAAGGAGCGGTCCTCGAAGACCGTGATCTCGACCGGCACGACGTCGCCCATCTGGGCCTGCGTGCGGTCGTTGTAGAGCTTGCAGAACTCCATGATGTTCACGCCGTGCTGGCCCAGCGCGGGGCCGACCGGCGGCGCGGGGGTGGCCTGCCCCGCGGGGATCTGCAGCTTGATCTGGGCCATGACCTTCTTGGCCATGTGTGACGACTCTCCTTAGGGGATCTTGGCGACCTGGTCGAACCCGAGCTCGACCGGGGTCTCGCGGCCGAAGATCGACACCAGCACCTTGAGCTTGGACTGGTCGGCGTTGATCTCCGAGATGGTGGCGTCGAAGTCGGCGAACGGGCCGGACGTGACGCGCATGTTCTCGCCGACCTTGAAGTCTGCCGTGTAGACGGGAGCCTGCTCGCCCTCTTCGGGCTCGGCCAGGATGGACTCGACCTCGGTGAGGCTCAGCGGCACGGGCTTGGCGCCCGGCGGGCCGACGAAGCCGGTGACGGCGGGGGTGTTGCGCACGACGTACCAGGACTCGTCGTCGAGGTCCATGCGCACCAGCACGTAACCGGGGAAGACCTTGCGCTTGACGGTCTGCTTCTTGCCGCCCTTGATCTCGACGGCTTCCTCGGTCGGGATGATCACCTCGTAGATCCGGTCGGTCATGTTCATCGACTGGATCCGGCTGGCGAGGTTGTCGCGCACCTTGGCCTCGTACCCGGCGTAGGTGTGCACGACGTAGAAGTCGCCGGGGAGCCGGGCGAAGTCCTGGCGGGTCCGGCGCTTGGCCGCCGCCTCGGGCTCCGGCTCCGGCTCCGGTTCCGGGGCAAGCTCCTCCGCGGCCGCATCGACGGGGATCGTGGCATCCAGGTCCTCTGCCGGGCCACCGTGCTCGGCCTCGAGGACCACGCCCTCGTCGGCGCCGGCCTCCGTGAGGAGCTCCGCGAAGTCGTCGGGCGCCGCGATCGTGTCGGGGTCGACCTGCTCGTCTTCGTGGAGGGGGTCGGCGTCGAGCAGCAGCGCGTCGGGGTCACCGGCGCCGCTCTCCGGCGCTTCCGTGACCTCTCCCATCGCCTGGGTGACGAGCTCGTCCACCTCGCTGGACTCCTCCGTGTACTCCACTGGCGCGTCGGCCTCCTGCTCCCGAACGGGGTCGCTCACCCGAAGATCCACAGGATCAGCCGGCCGAAGAGCGTGTCCAGGCCGAAGATGTAGGCGCCCACGATGGTCACGGTCACCAGCACGATCACGCTGTAGGACGTGACCTCCTGGCGGGAGGGCCAGGCGACGCGCTTGAGCTCGCCGCGCACCTCGCGCAGGAACTGGCGCAGTCCGGTGCGCTTGCGCGGCGGACTCGCGCCGGCCGCGGCCGCGGCGGTGCTCACGCGCTTTTCCTTGGGCTTGTCGACGTCGCTGGAACTCATCGGTTCACCTTCTGCATGGGGCAGGGGCGGAGGGAATCGAACCCACGACCTTCGGTTTTGGAGACCGACGCTCTACCAATTGAGCTACGCCCCTGTGGCTGCGGCCTCGCCTGCTCGGGCACCTCGTGCCGCACCAACAGAAAACCACTGCCTCCAGGCAGCGGCTGCGCCCGAGTGTAACGCGCCCGCAGCGCCTAGTCGACCCGCACGCGGGCCTTGGAGCGGCGGCGGTCGATGACCTTGCCGCCGTCCTCGGTCTCCGCCCAGATCGCGAGGGTGGCGATGCCATCCGCGACCTCCTTGACCTCGGCACCGAACGTCACGGTCGCGCCCAGCGGGCACGGAGCGCGGAACGCCGCGGACAGCGAGAGGATGCGGTCGCTTCCGCCGGCCCACTCGGCGACGTGCGCCGCCAGCACGCCGAGGTTGAGCATCCCGTGCGCGATCACCCCGCCGGTCGGGCTGATGCCCGCGGCCAGCGCCGGGTCGAAGTGCAGCGGGTTGAAGTCGGTCGACGCCCCGGCGTAGCGCACGAGGCGGGCCTGGTCGAAGGTCTCGGTGCGGGAGGGCAGCTGGGTGCCCTTCTCCAGCGGCTCAGGCATCGCCGGCTCCCAGCGGGGTGCGCAGGACGACGGCGCGCGCCGTGAGCACCGGCTGCCCATCGGCATCGACGCAGTCGGTGCGGATCGTGATGAGCTGGGCGTCGGAGCTGGAGGCCGACTCCACGACGCCGGTGCACGTCAGCACGTCGCCCAGGCGCAGGGGCCGGTGGGCCGCCAGCTCCTGGCTGGTGTGCACCAGCCCCGCGCCCTCCGCCAGCCCCATGAGCGGGCCGCCGTCGCGGGTCACCGCGAAGGCCGCGGCGAAGGCCAGCGGGACGTCGGCGTCCCCTTCCTCGGGAGGGACCGGGTGCCCGGTGGCCAGCGCGTACTCCCGTACCTTCTCGCGGCTGACCTCGTAGCGGTAGGGCGGGAAGGTCTGGCCTTCCTGGACTTGTGTCATGGCGGGTAGTGAATCACCAGAACGTGCCCAGGTGGCCCCCGGTCACGGCCACAACGGCCCCGGTCACGAAGGCGGCATCGTCGCTGGCGAGGAACGCGATCACGGCCGCAACCTCGTCGGGCGTGCCGAGCCGGCCGAGGGCCGTCACCGCACGCGTGAGCTCCCGCAGGACGGCGGGCTCGCCGTGCTGCGGCGGCGGGCCGAGGTCGATGGCCCCGACCAGCACCGCATTGACACGGATGTTGAGCGGGCCCAGCTCGCGAGCCAGCGTGCGGGTCAACCCGACGATCGCGCCGGACCGTGCGGCAGCGTCGGACTCGCCGGGTTCGCCGGTGGCCAGCGCCGCGGACGCCAGGGTGACGACGCTCCGCGCCCGCGGCGTGCCCTCCGCGGCCTCCGCGTGCGCGCGGCTCCGCAGCTCCGGGACGACGGCACGCAGACGGTCGGGGTCGTCGCAGACCACGACCTCGAGGCCGTGACGCGGGTCGAGCGCGTCGAGGATCTCCGCCCCGAGGCCCTCCAACCGGCGCGCCACAGCCGCGCCGATCGCGGGCGTCTCAACTGCAACGAGGGCGACGCAACCCCGCAGGCCGGCGGTGGCGGCCGTCAGGCCTCGGAATCCTCGCGCTGGGCGACTTCGTCCTCGTCGCTGTCGTCCTCGTCGCCGTCGTCCTCATCGTCCTCGTCGACGTCGCTGTCGTCGAGGTCGTCGTCGAGTTCGTCCTCGTCATCGAGGTCGTCGTCGAGATCGTCCAGGTCGTCCAGGTCGTCGAGGTCGGCGTCGAGATCCGCGTCCAAACCGTCACCGACGGGCGCCTGGGCGCCGCGCCCACCACCGGCCCTGGCGGCCACGGGCTCCGGCCGGAGCCGCACCACACCCGGCCGTGGTGCCATCACCATCGTGGCGAAGCGGCCCTGCAGGCCCGAGCGGCTTTCGGTCTGGCCGACGTCGGCCAAGTCCTTCTCCAGCCGCTCGAAGATCGCCAGCCCGAGCTCCGGGCGGCGCAGCTCGCGCATGCGGAACATCACCTGGAAGCGGACGCTGTAGCCCATCGTCAGGAAGCGGCGGGCTTGGCGGACCTTGGTCGCGATGTCGTGGTCGTCGGTCTTGGGTCGGAAGCGGATGGCCTTCTGCCCCGTCGCGGCCTTCTGCTTCTTGCGAGCGTCGCGGGCGGCCCGCTCCTGCTCGTAGAGGTACTTGCCGTAGTCCATGACCTTGGCCACCGGCGGGTTGGCGTTGGGCGCCACCTCCACCAGGTCCAGGTCCACCGCCCGGGCCGCATCGATCGCGATCTTCAGCGGCACGATCCCCAGCTGCTTGCCCTCCGGCCCGATGAGCCGGACTTCCTTGGCACGGATCTCTGCGTTCGTCGCTAGGCGCTCTGCCACGCTGCTCCTTGTTCGCTGGCTGTCAGGTTTCCCCCCACGCACGCCGGGGGGCGCCCCGGGAATCTTGGACCCCGGGACGCCCCCCGTCCACAGGCGTCGGCGGCTACTTGTGGATCTTGATGACGCGGCCGGCGCCGACGGTGCGGCCACCCTCACGGATGGCGAAGCGCAACCCCTCTTCCATCGCGATCGGCGAGATCAGCTCCACCGTCATCTGGGTGTTGTCACCCGGCATCACCATCTCGGTGCCCTCCGCCAACACCACACTGCCCGTCACATCGGTGGTGCGGAAGTAAAACTGCGGCCGATAGTTGTTGAAGAACGGCGTGTGCCGGCCACCCTCGTCCTTGGACAAGATGTACACCTGCGCGTCGAAGTTGGTGTGCGGCGTGATCGCCCCCGGCTTGGCCAACACCTGACCGCGCTGCACATCCTCCTTCTTCGTCCCCCGCAACAGACAACCCACGTTGTCGCCCGCACGGCCCTCATCAAGCACCTTGCGGAAGAACTCCACACTCGTCACCACCGTCTTCTGGGTGGCCCTGAGCCCCACGATCTCCACCTCATTGCCCTGCTTGACGATCCCCTGCTCGATACGGCCCGTCACCACCGTCCCGCGGCCCGTGATGGACACCACATCCTCCACCGGCATCAAGAACGGCTTGTCCACGTCACGCTCGGGCTGGGGGATGTAGTCATCCACCGCCGCCATCAACTCCAAGATGCCCTGCTCCCA
Organism: Euzebyaceae bacterium; assembly: GCA_963829805.1. Classification (GTDB taxonomy): domain Bacteria; phylum Actinomycetota; class Nitriliruptoria; order Euzebyales; family Egibacteraceae; genus CAWHJR01. The sequence goes on along the minus strand of CAWHJR010000002.1, from coordinate 1,388,340 downwards.
GTCAGGATCACCCTCCAGGGCCTTCAGCGCCGAACCCCGCACCACCGGGATGTCGTCGCCGGGGAACTCATAGGTGCTCAACAGCTCACGCACCTCCAGCTCCACCAGCTCCAACAGCTCCTCGTCGTCGACCATGTCGGCCTTGTTGAGGAACACCACCATCGCCGGCACCCCCACCTGGCGCGCCAACAACACATGCTCACGCGTCTGCGGCATCGGCCCGTCGGCGGCGCTCACCACCAAGATCGCGCCGTCCATCTGCGCCGCCCCGGTGATCATGTTCTTGATGTAGTCGGCGTGACCCGGGCAGTCCACATGGGCGTAATGGCGGTTGTCGGTCTCATACTCCACATGCGCAACCGAGATCGTGATCCCCCGCTCCTTCTCCTCAGGAGCCTTGTCGATCTGATCAAACGGCGTGAACGCCACCGCCGGGTTGTGCTTGTGCAACACGTTGGTGATCGCCGCCGTCAACGTCGTCTTGCCATGATCGATATGACCGATCGTGCCGATGTTCGCGTGCGGCTTGGTCCGCTCGAACTTCGCCTTGCCCATGGTCAGTGGTTCCTTACTTGTCGGGGAGTGGCGGCGGGTGGGTTCGAACCACCGACACCTCGATTATGAGCCGAGTGCTCTAACCCCTGAGCTACGCCGCCGGGGAGTGTCTCGAGCCCCCCAACGGAATCGAACCGTTGACCTACTCCTTACCATGGAGTCGCTCTGCCGACTGAGCTAGGGGGGCGGCAAGGCGGCCCAGTATCCGCAGGGCAGCCCGGCCACGCAACCGGTGGGGCGAGTGACCGGGCCGCCTACCCTGGCCCGCGTGGCCACTGGTCCCGCCACCCTCGCGGGCGTCGAACTGCGCCCGCTGGATCCCCGTGTCCGCGTGCTGTGGTGGCTGTCCGGCGCGATCGGAGCGATCCCACTGGTGCTCGCGGCCCTCGTCCTGGACGCGCTGCTGGAACTGCCGTTCGGCGACGGGTGGGCCGGCTGGGTCGTCGCGCTGGTCTTCGCCGTCATCGTGGCTGTGGGTCCGATCGTGCGCTACCGCCGCTGGCGCTGGGCCCTGCGCGACCACGATCCCGTCCACACCGACCGTCCGCAGGCCCCCCTGGCGGGCGACCTGTGGATCCGCCGGGGGGCGATCGTGGTCACCACCAGCGTGATCCCGCTGGCCCGCCTGCAGTTCGTCGACACACGCCAGGGCCCGGTCATGCGGATGCTGGGCCTCGCGGAGCTGGTCGTCCACACCGCCGCGCCCGGCACCTCGGGCGTGCTGACTGGACTGGACCAGGCCGAGGCGGAGGGCCTGCGCGAGCGGCTCGCACGTGTGGCCGTCGCCGGCGACGGCCTGTGATCGAACCCCTCCCGGCCCCACCTCCGCCACCGCCGCCGGCGCCACCGGGCGAAACCGTGGTGCCGGGGCGGCTGCACCCGGCGGCGGTGCTGTTAGGCCCGGTCAAGCAGCTCGGCGGGCTGGTGTTCGTCGTCCTGGGCGGCATCTTCACGCCCGGGTTCGTGTTCGAGCTCGTCGCGATCGTGGTGGGCGTGGTGGGCGGGCTGGGTGCCGGCTTCGTGCGCTGGCTGCGGTTCCGCTACACCGTGACGCGCCAGGAGCTCGTGCTGGAGAGCGGGCTGCTCAACCGCACGCGGCGGGTGATCCCGCTGGACCGCATCCAGTCGGTCGACGTCCGGCGGCCGCTGCTGCACCGGCTGTTCGGCGTCGATGAGCTGCGCATCGAGGTCGTAGGCGGCAGCAGCGCGGAGGGCCGGCTGGAGGCGCTGCCACCCGCTGAGGCCGCGTGGCTGCGCGGGCGCCTGCTCCGGCAAGAGGATGCGGCGTCGCTCCCGCAGGATGGCGCAGCGGTCCCGGCCGCGCCGGCGACCACGGGCGAGCTGCTGGTCATGACGAGCCCGCGCCGCCTGGTCCTCGCGGGTCTGACCGGTGGCCGGGTCAGCGTTGCGGCGGCGCTGGCGGGCGCGGCGTTCCAGCTGGCGGGCGACCGCGTGGAGGCGGTCGTGGAGGGCGTCGGCCGGCGCGGGATCACCACGGCGGTGGGAATCGCCGCGGTCGTGGTCGCTGCCGTCTTCGCGATCTCGGTCGGCGCCACCATCACCGCGCTCTGGGGCTTCCGCATGGAGCGCCGCGAGCGCCGCCTGGTCATCACCCGCGGCCTGCTGGAGCAGCGGGTCGACACCGTCCCGCTGCGTCGCGTGCAGGCGGTGCTGGTCGAGGAGAACCTCGTCCGCCGGCTGCTCGGTGTCGCCACGGTCCGCCTCGTGGTCGCCGGCCGCGAGGGCTCCGCCGAGCACGAGACGACGGTGGTCGCGCTGCCGCTGGAACGCCTGGCGACCGCCCGCGCCCTGGCGGCCGATCTGCTCGACGTCCTGGCCGCCGCCGATGTCGCGCTCACCCCCGCCCCGCGGGCCGCCCTCGTCCCGCGCCTCCTCGGGGCAGTCGTCTTCCCGGCCATCGCCGCGACCGCCGTGGCGGCGCTGATCGCGCCGTGGGGCTGGAGCCTCCTCGGGCTCTGGGTCGTGACGGTCGCCATCGCCATCGACTCCTGGCGCTCCCTCGGCACCGCCCGTCTCGACGCCCACCTCGTCACCCGTCACGGCAGCCTGGTCCGCCGCACGACCCTCGTCCCCCTCACCCGCCTCCAGATCGTCACCCACCACCAGGGCCCCCTCCGCCGCGCCCTGAACCTGGCCACCGTCGAGCTGCAGATCCCCCGGACGGCATCGACCCCAGCCCCCCGCCTGATCGACCTCCACGCCCCCGCCGCAGCGGCCCTCGTGACGGCCCTCAGCAGCCCCACCTGAGCGTTGCGTCCCGCGAAGCGCCGCCGGTACCATCGCGGCCCCGGTGGGATGACCGAGTGGCCAATGGTAGACGGCTGTAAACCGTCCGGCTCAGCCTACGGAGGTTCGAATCCTCCTCCCACCACCAGCCGGCGGCGCCGGGGGCGCCGCGTAGGATCCGCGGCATGGCGGATGCGAGCTTCGATGTCGTCGCGGAGGTCGACCGGCAGGAGGTCGACAACGCGATCAACCAGGCGGCCAAGGAGCTGCAGCAGCGGTTCGACTTCAAGGGCACGGACGCGCGGATGGCGTGGTCGGGCGCAGCAGATCGTCGTGGAGGCCTCGTCGGAGGAGCGCGCGCAGGCCGCGCTCGACGTGCTCAAGGAGAAGCTGGTCAAGCGCAAGGTCAGCCTCAAGGCGCTCCAGCACGGCGACCCCAAGCCAGGCTCCAGGGGGCACTACCGCTTCGAGATCGACCTCGTCGCGGGGATCCCCAGCCGACAAGGCCAAGTCGATGGTCGCGCTGATCAAGCGTTCCAAGCTCAAGGTGCAGGCGGCCGTGCAGGCCGAGCAGCTGCGGATCTCGGGCAAGAGCAAGGACGACCTGCAGGAGGTCCAGGCGCTGCTGCGCGCCAACGACCACGACCTCCCGCTGCGCTTCACGAACTACCGTTGACCAGGGAAGGGACGGGCATGCGCAACACCGGGTGGGTCGTGGCTCTGGCCGTCGCCGCCGCGGCGTGCGGGGGCGGAGACGGGACCGACACCGCCGGGGGCGACTGCGAGCCGGGCGCCCTGCCCACCGTGACCGACGGCACGCTCACGATCGGCACCGACACCCCGGCCTTTCCGCCGTGGTTCGTCGACGACGACCCCACGAACGGCGAGGGCTTCGAGAGCGCGGTCGCCTACGCGGTCGCCGAGGAGCTGGGCTACGCCGACGACGCCGTCGAGTGGATCGTGACGCCCTTCAACACGATCTTCGCCCCCGGCGAGAAGGACTTCGACTTCGCGCTCAACCAGGTCTCGATCAACGAGGAGCGCGAGGAGGCCGTCGACTTCTCCACGGGCTACTACGACGTCAACCAGGCGATCGTCGGCTACGAGGACTCCCCCGCGATCGGCGCCACCACCGTCGAGGACCTGCGCGAGCTGCGCATCGGCGCCCAGGTGGGCACGACCAGCCTGGACTTCATCACCGACGTCATCCAGCCCACCACCGAGCCGTTCGTCTACAACGACAACAGCGCGGCGAAGGCCGCCCTGGACGCCGGCCAGGTCGACGCGATCGTGCTGGACCTGCCGACCGCGTTCTTCGTCAGTGCCGTCGAGATCGAGGGCTCCGCGGTCATCGGGCAGTTCCCGGCCGCCGACGGCGGGCAGGAGCAGTTCGGCCTGGCGATGGAGGAGGACAGCCCGCTGAAGGTCTGCGTCGACGCGGCGCTGGCGGCACTGCGCGACGACGGCCGGCTGGCCGACATCGAGCAGGAGTGGCTGTCGGACGTCGTCGAGGCCCCCGTCATCGCCATCGACTAGCCGGCAGGTGACCGCGCAGCTGCCGGGCGCGCAACGCCGGCGGCAGCGCGAGCGCCGTCAGGCGCGGCGCAGCGCCACCCTGGCCGCCGTCAGCACGATGGCTATCGTCGTCCTGGTGGGGTGGCTGGTCGGCAACGCCGACGGGTGGCCCGCCGTGCGCGAGGCGTTCTTCTCGCGCGAGGCCTTTGTGGAGTCGCTGCCCGACATCGTCTCGGCCTTCTGGCTCAACGTCCGCATCTTCGTCCTGGCGGAGATCGCGATCCTCGTGCTGGCGCTGCTGCTGGCGCTGGGCCGCAACGCCCGCAGCCCGCTGCTCTTCCCGGTGCGCGTGGCCTGCACGGTCTACGTCGACGTCCTGCGCGGCATCCCGGTGCTGCTGGTCCTCTTCCTGCTGGGCTTCGGCGTGCCGGCACTGCGCCTGCCGGGCGTGCCGAGCGACCCGGTGCTGTGGGCCGGCGTCGCGCTGGTGCTGTCCTACGCCGCCTACGTGTCGGAGGTCTACCGCGCCGGCATCGACGCGATCCCGGAGACCCAGCGCGCGGCAGCCCGCGCCCTCGGCCTGACGCAGGTGCAGGCCCTGCGCCACGTCGTCCTCCCGCAGGCCGTGCGCCGCGTCGTCCCCCCGCTGCTCAACGACTTCATCGCGCTGCAGAAGGAGACCGCTCTGGTCGGCGTGCTCGGCCCCATCGAGGCGGCGCGCCAGGCCCAGATCTACTCCTCCCGCACGTTCAACTTCACCAGCTACGTCGCCGCGGCCGCCGTGTTCCTCGCGATCACGATCCCGCTCACGCGTCTGACCGACTGGCTGTTGGCGCGCCAGCGCGTGCGCCGCTCCGCGGGCCTGGTGCGGTGAGCGCCTGCGGCCACCGCAGCCGGCGGCTGGTGCAGGTGTGACAGCCCCGAAGCTGGCCGTCGACCGCGTGTGGAAGGCGTTCGGCGACCACGTGGTGCTGGCCGACGTGACCCTCGCGCTGCACGTCCACCAGGTCGTATGCCTGATCGGCCCGTCGGGCTCCGGCAAGTCCACGCTGCTGCGTTGCGTCGACCTGCTCGACCCCGTCGACGACGGCCGCATCCTGCTGGACGGCGTCGACATCGCGGCGCCGGAGGCCGACACCAAGGTGCTGCGCCGCCGCCTGGGCATCGTCTTCCAGCAGTTCAACCTCTTCCCGCACCGCACCGTGCTGGAGAACGTGACGCTGGCCCCACGACGGGTGCTGGGCCGCCGGTCGGAGGACGCCGACCGCCGCGCCGGCGAGCTCCTGGACCGCTTCGGTCTGGCCGACAAGCGCGAGCGCTACCCCGAGCAGCTCTCGGGCGGCCAGCAGCAGCGCGTCGCGATCGTGCGCGCGCTGGCCATGGACCCCGAGGTCCTCTTGCTCGATGAGGTGACGTCGGCCCTGGACCCCGAGCTGGTCGGCGAGGTCCTCGACGTGATCCGCGAGCTCAAGCACAGCGGCATCACGATGCTGATCGCCACCCACGAGATGGGCTTCGCTCGCGAGATCGCCGACCGCGTCGCGTTCCTCGACGCCGGCCGCGTGGTCGAGGAGGGGCCGCCCAGGCAGCTCTTCGCCACCCCCGAGCAACCGCGCACCCGGGCCTTCCTGCAGCGCATCATCAGCGCTGGGCGGTTGTAGCGCCGCCGGGCAGGCGGGGCCTAGCCGACAGCCTCCTTGAGGGCGGTCCAGTCGCCCGAAGCCATGCGCTGGTAGACCGCGCTCACGTCGGTCTGCTGCTCGACCGCCTTGGTGACCACCTGCTGGAGCGTCGGGTGGCCCATGAGGATCGCGCCGACGACGCGGCCGCGCTCGTCCACGACGAGCTTGCGGTAGCGGTGCTCGTTGGCCTCCTCCTGAGCGATCGCGTAGTCCTGCTCGCCGCGCTCGAAGCGGCCCATCGAGACCAGGTCGGTGCCGACGACCTTGAGGATCGTGAGCGGCGGCGCCGGGGCGTAGCGCTGGTCGTCGCCCAGGCAGTTGCGCGCGGCGACCTCGGCCTGCTTCACGGCGGGTGGCCACAGGCCCGCGACCACCCCGTCGACGGAGGCGCAGTCGCCGGCGGCGTACACGCGCGGGTCTGCGGTGCGCATCGCGGCGTCCACGACGATCCCGCGGCTGGTGGCCAGGCCGGACTGCGCGGCCAGCTCGTCGTTCGGGGCGATGCCCGCCGCGACCACCAGCAGGTCACACGGCAGGCGCGGGCCCTCGACAGTCTCCAGGAGCATGAGGCCGCTGGCGTCGCGGTGGACGGCCGACAGCGTGATCCCCGTCTGCACGGCGATGCCGAGGTTGCCGAGGTAGGACCGCAGCAGGACCGCGGCCCGCGCGTCGAGCTGGCGCTGCAGCAGGTGCGGAGCGCGCTCCAGCACCGTGACGCCCAGTGCGATCTTCGACAGCGCGTAGGCCGCCTCCAGGCCCAGGAGCCCGCCGCCGGCGACGACCGCGAAGCTGCGCTGCTCGCGCTGCGCCTCGCGGCGGATGGCGATCGCGTCCTCGGCCGTGCGGCAGACGAACACGCCAGGACCATCCATCCCCGCCACGGGCGGCACGAAGCTGCGCGACCCGGTGGCCAGGATCAGGCGGTCGTAGGACAGCGCCTCCCCGGTGCCCAGGTGCACGGTGCGTGCCGCGCGGTCCACGCGCGTGGCCTCGGTGTTGAGCCAGGCGGTGATGCGCTTGTCGTCGTACCAGGCGTCCTTCTGCAGGTAGAGGCCCTGCATCGCGGAGCGCCCGTAGATCAGCCGCGAGATCGCCATGCGGTTGTAGAGATGGTGGGGCTCGCGTCCGACCAGGTCGACCTCGCACTCCGGGTGGTAGCGGCGCACGAAGTCGGCGGCCGTGACCCCGGCGATGCCGTTGCCGACCACCACGACGCGGCGCACGTCGGCGGCGACCTCGAAGGGCGGCGGGCCGGCGGCCGCGCCGCCGCCAGCCTCGGGGACCAAGCTGATGCGGCACGACCCGCCCACCCGGCTCACGCAGGCCATGCGCGTCGACGGCGCAAGGTCCAGGCGCGCGAGCGTCTGCGCCTCGTCGGAGCCCGGTGCGTTGAGCGTCTCCATGCCCTCCAGCACCGCGATCGGGTCCGCGCCGCAGACGCCCACGCGGCAGCCCGGTTCGATCGGCAGGCCGGCGCCCTCGATGACGTCCAGCAGCGGGACGTCGTCGCCCGCGACGACGGTGGTCTCGTTGCCGTCCGGGTCGACCATCGTGACCTCGGGGCCGCCGGCGGCCCCGGCACCCGGCGCTGCCCCCTCGGACTTGCGCTTGCGGGCTGCCACCGCCCCGACCGCCTTGACCGCGGTCGGTGGGTTGGAGACCTCGACGAAGCGCCGTTCCTTGCCGACGAAGCGCACCAGCCACACCGCGGTGAGCGCGAGCACGATCCCGCGCCACCCCCACAGCAGCACGTCGGAGTCCACGCCCCAGCGCTCAAGCGTGAGCTCGCTGGTCCACCAGTAGTAGAGGTTGAGCGCGACCACGGCCCAGATCGCGGTCAGCCGCCCAAGCGGCATCCGCAGCAGCCCGTCCAGCGCGAAGAACAGCCCCGCGCTGGCGACGATCCACAGCGCGATCTGCGCGTACATCTCGGCGATCGAGATCGCCGGCGGGTCGGCGACCACGTAGAAGCCGATCACCAGCCCGGGGAACGCCGCGGAGAACCACCGCCGTCGCAGCATCCAGGTGCGTTCGGTGTCGTACTGGTCGGCCAGGAACGCCACGTGCGGGTTGAAGTCGTTGCAGTTCTTGGCGCATCCCACGCACGGCTCGCAGTGGCTGTTGGGCGAGGTGATGAACGCGTTCTGCCCGTAGAGCCGCTGCACGGGCAGCAGCGGGCACATCGTGGAGCACCAGCCCGACTTGCCCTTGAGGAAGACGCCGCCGACGAACGCCAGGACCAGGAAGAGGGTGAGCAAGACCGCGAGCGCGGGCCCGTTGTCGTTGAGCAGGAACTTGCGCGCCGGGACCAGCACGACGAACGCCGAGATCGCGATGAGGTAGCCGTGCTCGGCGACCCAACGCGGGGCCTTGAGCGCACGGGTGAACCCGAACAGCCGCGGCGTCTGGTTCGCCGCGGCGAGCGGGCACAGGTTGCGCCACACGCCCGGCGCCACGAACCACAAGAGCGGCAGCACCGGGACCGCGATCCCGAAGAAGAGGTCGAGGCCGAGGTCCGGCGCCACGAAGAGCAGGACGATCTCGGCGAGCCCGACGACGAACACGACCAGCCGGATGAACCGCCACTGCCGGATCGAGATCGTGCGCGGCAGCTGGGTGAAGTTTGGGAACACCGGCAGCTGCGCACGGTCAGGCGGTGCCCCGGGCGGGCGCGCGGCGCGTAGGCGGGCGGGGGCGGGAGCAGGTGCGGCCATCAGCGCGTCGCGCGCTCGGTGCGGCGCAGCCGCTGGGCCAGCATGCGGCCGAGGTCCATGAGCAGGTCGCGGGCCAGGCCAGGGTGGCGCGCGGCCAGCTCCTCGAAGCGGGCGGGACCCAGCAGCAGGAGCTCGCCGTCGCTGGTGGCCACCACGTCGGCGGAGCGCGGCCCGCCGTCGAAGAACGCGATCTCGCCGATCACCGAGCCGGCGCTGATCGGGAAGCGCCGTGAGGTGAGCCCCACCGCCACCACGGCCTCCAGCGTCCCCTCGCCCACGATCAGCAGGGAGCGGTCGACGTCGCCCGCGCGCAGGACCCGCTGGCCCCGGCGAAAGCGGATCGTCTCGGTGTAGCCCAGCAGCACGTCCCACTGGCGGTCAGACCAGCCCGCCAGGAGCTGCGGTTCCTCGGCGGTTGGCGATTCCAGCGCCTCGCCGGGGTAGTCGAAGAACGAGTTCACGCCACGACCTCCAGCACCTTGTAAGCGGGCAGCGGCTCCGCCTTGCCCTTGAGGACCAACGGGCCCACTGGCTCGACGCGCACGTGGGCCTGCACGGCGGCGTAGGTCGCGGGGCCGATCCACACCTCGCCCGGCACGCCCGCCGACTGGATGCGCGCCCCGGTGTTCGTGGTGTCCCCGATCGCGGTGAACGTCCGCATCTGCTGCGCGCCGATGTTGCCGACGATCGCAGGGCCGGTGTTGATGCCGATGCGGAACACCGGCCAACCCGGCTGTGCGGCCGCGGCGACGGCCCGCGCCATCGCGAGCCCGGCGTGGACGGCCCGCAGCGCGTGGTCCGGCTGCACCACCGGGGTGTTGAAGACGGCGAAGATCTCGTCGCCGACGAACTGCAGGACCGTGCCGCCGTGCCCGAGGATCACCGGCACCACCGCGCCGTAGTAGGTGTTGAGCAGCTGCACGACGGCGGACGGCCCGTAGGCCTCGGAGAACGGGGTGAAGCCCTTGAGGTCGGCGAAGAACACCGTGATCTCCGACATGCGCCCGCCGAGGTTGGCCTGCTCGGGGTTGGCGATCAGCGCCTGCGCGACCTCGGGCGACATGTAGGAGCGGAAGAGCCCGTCCAGCTCCCGGTAGAGGCGCACGTTCTCGAGGGTCACCGCCAGCTGCGCGGCCAGAGAGCGCAGTGTCAGCTGCTCGCGCTCCGTCAGGGCCCGTCCGGGCGCGGGGGCCGCCGCCACCCAGCCGATGTCGCGGCCTTTGATCGTCAGCGGGGCGACGAGGCCGTTGGGCGGCGCGGGCGCGCTGGTGCCGATCAGGATGCGCACGTCGTGCGGGGCGAACGCCTGCGCGGCGCGGCCGGCGACGGCCTCGAGCAGCGCCCGCTCCTCGTTGGTGACCTTGGCGGCCTCGCCCAGCTCCAGCAGGGTCGCGAGCTGCCCCAGGTGGCGGCGCTCGGTGACGACCGCGGTCGCACCCTGGGCGAGCACGTCGGCCTGGCGCTCGGAGAGGTTGAAGAGCCCCGCGACCAGGCGCGCGCGGCTGGCGACCTCCTGGGGGTCCTCGCCCTCGCGGGTCGCGTCGACCAGGGTCTCGAGGGCGTCGCGCTGCTCGGTCAGCGCGCGCTGGACCGTCACGTCGGTGCCTGCCGACTCGAAGAGCCCCTCGGCCTTGCCGTCGAGGCGGAACTGCACCCTCGCGGCGTACGCGACGAGCCCGAACGCCAGCAGCATCGTCACGTGCCACAGCCACCACGAGAGCTGCCAGGACGCGCCGTAGACGACCGCCACCAGCGACTCCGCCAAGAGCATGAACGCGGTCAGCAGGCTGAGGAGCACGGCGGCCCGCCGGCGGCGGTGGTCCTGCCAGTAGCGCCACACGCCGACCAGGTAGGCCAGGCAGCCGATTGCCGCCGCCACGAGCAGGACCGGGCGCGCCTGTTCCGGGTCGACGGGGTCGGTGAGCGGCGCCAGCCCTGCGAGGCTGACCGCCGCCCACACGGCCACCAGCGTCAGCGTGCCGATCCAGAGCCAGCGCTCGTGGCGGGTGACCCAGCCCGAGCCGCCCGCCGGTGCGCTCAACGCCACGAGCGCGCCGGCGAGCACCAGCCCCACAGGGGTTGCCGCGAAGAAGCCGCCGTTGGCGTCCTCCAGGAGCACTGACGGCGTGGCGAGCGCGTGCAGACCCAGGAACCCGGCCGACGTCACGAACGCCAGCGAGACCAGCACGAGGCGCCCGTCCTGCGCACGGCGCGCGTCGCGACCCATGCGCACGCCGACCGCCGCCGCCACGATCGCCGCGACCAGCACGATCGCGAAGTGCGACAGCTGGTGCTCCCAGCGCAGGTCCAGCTGCGGCTGCGCGATCAGCGCCCACAACGCCAGCAGCGGTGTGGCGACGTGCACCACCCACACGGCCACCCGTACCAGCGAGCCCCGCGGCTGCACGCCACCCGACGATCCCGCGGGGACCGCCGGCGCCACCGCCTCGACGGTCATGCGGGGAGTCTTCGCAAAACCGCCGGGGTCGCGGTCCCCGACGTCAGGGGATCAGGCGGTCAGTGGTTGGGGTACGGGATCGGCACGCCGGGGGGCGTGGCCGGGGTCGACGGGGGCCAAGACGTCTTCGGGGGCCGGCCAGCCGTGACCTCCGCGGCCTCGTCAGGGTCCGGCTCGAGGTCCGGGAACTGCTCGTCAGGCGTCACGACGGTGAGCCTAGGCCGGGTGGGCGGCCGCCGGCCACGCCGTCAGCGACTCGGAAGGGCGTGCTACGCGCCGGTGGCGACCAGGGTCGAGACGCCCGCCCAGTCGCTGAAGAAGGCCGGGATGATGCCGGTGATGAGCGCGAGGACGGCCAGGCCCATGATCGCCAGACCCAGGGCGAAGCCGGGGCGGATCCGGTCGGTGGCGGGGGGCTCGTCCATCCACATCGTGCGGGCGACCCGCAGGTAGTAGAAGGCGCCCACGACGGAGTTCACGACCACGGCGACCGCCAGGAAGATCGAGTAGCCGCGCGGCTGGGTCATCGTGGCCTGCAGGATGTAGAGCTTGGCGATCCAGCCGACCAGCGGCGGGATGCCGGTGAGCGAGACCAGGAACGCGGTCATCGCGAGCGCCAGCGGCCCGGACCGCGAGCCCAGGCCGGCGTAGTCGGCGATCTGGCGGGTCGGGTGGCGGCGCGTGACCGCCGACGACGCACCGCGAACGCGCCGATGTTCGTCACCGCGTAGGCCAGCAGGTACAGCAGCACGGCGCTGAAGGCGGCGCTGTTGAGCTCGACCCGATCCCGGGCTGCACCAGCGCGAACGGCACGAGCATGTAGCCGGCCTGGCGATCGAGGAGTACGCCAGCAGCCGCACGATGTTGCGCTGCTGCAGCGCCGTGAAGTTGCCCAGCGACATCGTGCAGCGACCGCGATCACGCCCAGCACCGGCGCCCACACGTCGGCCAGCGGCTCGAACGCGACGAAGCAGACCTGCAGCAGGCCCGCGAAGCCGGCGGCCTTCGACGCCACCGACAGGAACGCCGTCACCGGCACGGGCGAGCCCTCGTAGGTGTCGGGCGCCCAGAAGTGGAACGGCACCGCCGAGATCTTGAAGCCGAACCCGACGATCACGAACAGCATGCGCGGCCAGCAGCAGCGGCTCGCGCTCGGATGCCGAGACGGCTGCAGGCCGCTCGGCGACAGCCTGCCAGGTCGGTCGTGCCCGTGAAGCCGTACACGATCGACAGCCCGAACAGCAGCACCGCGACCGACAGCACGCCGAACATGAAGAACTTCAGCGAGCCCTCGTTGCTGCGCAGGTCGAACTTGCGCAGCCCCGCCATGACGAAGCCGGGGATCGAGACGATCTCGAGCGCGATGAAGATCATCACCAGGTCGCGCGCGCTGGGCATGAGCAGCATGCCGAGGAACGACGACAGCAGCAGGAAGTAGTACTCGCCCTGGTACGTGCGGATCTCGTTGAAGTAGCGGTACGACAGGAACAGCACGAACAGCGCGGTGCCGAGGAAGAACGCCTTGAACAGCAGGCGTAGTTGTCGACGACGAACATGTTGCCGAACGACGTGCGCACCGTGCCGTCGGCCGCGCAGCACGGCGACGAACACCAGCGACGACCAGCACGCCGACGATCGCGATCGGGTTGACCAGCTCGCTTGCGGTCGGGCGGCAGGAACAGCTCGACGAGCAGCACGGCCAGCGCCGTGCCGAGCAGCGATCAGCTCCGGCGCGAGCGCGAACCAGTCGATCATACGTGGGGTCCATCGCGGCAGCCGTCCGACGGGCCGTGAAGACCGCGAGGATCGCGTTCACGTCCGGCGTCGTGATCCCGAAGATCAGGAAGGGCAGGAAGCCCAGGAGCGATGATCAGCGCGAGCAGCGGCGCCCAGGTGCCCCACTCGATCGCCGAGACGTCCGCCAGGCCGTGCGTCCTTCCACGCTCGGGCGCGTTGCCCATGTTGACCCGCTGCAGCATCCACAGGAAGTAGCCGGCGGTCAGCACGGTGCCGAAGGCAGCCGAACACCACGAGCACGCGGTACAGCGTCGAGGTAGCCGGCGTCGACCAGCGCCGGGCGCCGGGTTGAACGCGGCGCAGCAGCGCGAAGATCTCACCCCAGAACCCGGCGAGGCCGGGCAGGCCCAGGCTGGCGATGACACGAAGGTGAAGATCGCCGCCCATGCGCGGCATGCGTCTGCAGCACGCCGCCGCCGATCTCGGCGATCGCGCGCGTGTGGTACCGCTCCTTGATGGAGCCGACGATGAAGAACAGCATCCCGGTGATCACCCCGTGCGCGACCATGCCGAAGATCGCGGCGTTGATGCCCGGTGGGCGTCAGCGTCGCGATGCCGAGCATCACGAAGCCCATGTGGCCCGACGGAGCTGAACGCGATCAGGCGCTTGAGGTCGGTCTGGGCGAGGCAGCACAGCGCGCCGTAGATGATCGCGATCACCGCCAGCACGGCGATGATCGGCGCCCAGAACATCGCGCCCTCGGGCAGGATCGGCAGCGCGATGCGCACGAAGCCGTACGTGCCCATCTTCAGCAGGACGCCGGCCAGCAGCACCGAGCCGACGGTGGGGGCCTCGGTGTGCGCGTCAGGCAGCCAGGTGTGGAACGGCCACATCGGCGCCTTGATCGCGAAGCTCAGGCCGATGCCCGAGGAACGCCAGCGATCTGGAACGTCCGCGGTGAACTCGCCGGCCTGGCCGCTGGCGCGATGAGCTCGATGATGTCGAAGGTCGGCTCCGGGGTCGCTGAAGTACAGCGCCAAGGAACGCGACCAGCATGAACACCGAGCCGAACAGCGTGTAGAGGAAGAACTTGATCGACGGCGTACTCGCCGCCGCGGACCGCCCCAGATGCCGATCATGAAGTACATCGGGACCAGCACGAGCTCCCAGAACACGAAGAACAGCACCAGGTCGAAGGCGATGAAGCGTCCCGGCCATGCCCGGTCTGCAGCATGCAGCATCAGCGCGAGGAACGCCTTGGGCTTGCCCGGCTCCTCGATGTGGTGGAACGAGTAGATGCTGCACAGGAACGTCAGCAGGTACGACAGCACGAACAGCGGCATCGAGATGCCGTCGATGCCGACGTGGTAGTTCGCGCCGATGGCCGCGATCCACGGCACGTTGACCTCGAAGGCCATGCCCGACCGCCGGCAGAACCGGCGTAGTAGCCGATCAGGATCGCGATCGAGAGCGCGAACGCCGATCACCGACACGATCAGCGCCACCGGCTTGGCGGCCGTCCTCGCGCGCCTTGGGGATCAGCGCGATGACGCCCGCGCCCAGCAGCGGCAGGAACACCGTGATCGGTGATCGCCAGTTTGCTCACATCGTGTCGGTCCTTGTACCCGTCAGGCCGCGGCGGCGAATGCCACCGCGAAGATGAACACGCCGAGGAACATGCCGCCGGCGTAGAGCTGCACGTTGCCGCTCTGCGCAACTTGCGGAAGACCTCGCGGCCCAGGAAGCCGGCGCCGCCGCCCAGCCCGTTGACGGCGCCGTCGATGACGCGCTGGTCGGCGTACGTCGTAGGTGGCGCGGCCCAGGCGCTGCGTGCCGGCCCCGGCCAGGTAGACGATGCGGTCGATGATGTGGTCGTTGACCCAGTACATGGCCGGGCGCGAGCTTGTCGCGGATCGCCGTCCGAGTGATCACGTCCGTGTAGAGGTGGTCCAGGTAGTACCTGTTCACCAGCACCGTGCTGAACAGCCCCATGCGCAGCATCGGCTCGCGCTCGGGCACGCGCCGGTACAGCAGCGTGCCGAGCAGGATCCCCAGCGAGCGCCAGCAGCAGTCGACGATGCCGGCCAGCCACAGCGTGAACTCGCGCGGGGTGCCCCTCGAAGTACTCGATGGCGAACATCGTCCACGCCGCGAAGCCGCTGGGCGTGGAACCGGTCGAACGGCAGGTTGATCAACCCGATCAGCGCCGCCGGCACGGCCAGGATGATCAGCGGCCAGGCCATCGCGGGCCGGCTCTCGTGCGGGTGGCCGTGGCCGCGGAACGGGCCGGCGAAGACCAGCCACAGGACGCGGGTCATGTAGAAGGCGGTGATCATGCCGCCGAGCAGCGCCCGACGATCACCAGCAGCCAGGCCGGTGGTAGCCGCCCGCGTTCGAGGCGCGCCCGCCAGCACCTCGTCCTTGGACCAGAACCCGGCGAGCGGGAACATCGCCACCAGCGCCAGCGAGCCGATCAGGAACGTCCAGAACGTCACGGGCATGAACCGCTTCAGCCCGCCCATGTCGCTCATGTTGTTGCGAGTGCACGGCGTGGATCAGCGAGCCGGCGCCCAGGAAGAGCAGCGCCTTGAAGAAGCCGTGGGTGAACAGGTGGAAGATCCCGGCGGTGTAGCTGAACGCCAGCGCCGCGACCATGTAGCCCAGCTGGCTGACCGTCGAGTAGGCCAGCACCTTCTTGATGTCGTCCTGCACCAGCGCGAGCAGGCCGCGATCGAGCAGCGTGATCGTGCCGATGATCGCGATGACGGCCATGCGCGTCGGGCGACTGCTGGTACGCCGGGTACAGCCGCGCGACCAGGAAGATCCCCGCCGTCACCATCGTGGCGGCGTGGATCAGCGCCGACACCGGCGTCGGGCCCGCCATCGCGTCGGGCAGCCACGTGTGCAGCGGGAACTGCGCGGACTTGCCGACGGCGCCGAAGAACAGCGCCAGCAGCGCGAACGTCAGCATGCCGGTGTCCAGCGGCGCCCCGCCGGCCTGCGTGCCCGCCTCGGCCATGCGCGATGCAGGATCTCGCCGATGTTGAACGTGCGGAACATCGTCCACAGCGACGATGACGCCGACGATCAGACCGACGTCGCCGAGCTTGGTGGTCAGGAACGCCTTGATCGCCGCGCTGGAGTTCTCGCTTCTCCTCCCACCAGAACCCGATCAGCAGGAAGGAGCAGACGCCCACCAGCTCCCAGCCCATCAGCACCATCATCATGTTGTTGGCGATGACCAGCAGCAGCATCGACGCGCGTGAAGACGCTGAGCAGGACGAAGAAGTAGGTGTAGCGGGGGTCGCCGTGCATGTAGCCCGTCGAGTAGACCTGCACCATCAGGCTGACGAACGTGACCAGCAGGAACATCATCGCGGTCAGGCCGTCGACGCGGATGCCCGCCTCCATCTCGAACCCGCCGCCCATCGGCGTCAGCACGGTGGAGCTCTCGTTGAGGAACGCGCACGCCCTCGGGATGCGGCGCCTCGGCCTCCGCGGCGGTGGCTGCCCGCGGCTCGTCGTCCGATGGCGACCTGCACGTCGCGTCGCGCCGTGGCGACCTGCAGTCGCCGGCCGCGTGCTCCTCTTCGCCTCGCCCTCCTCGCCGTGGTGGCCCGACGCGGCCGCGTCGACGTTGGCGCGGAAGACCTCGACCGCGATCGCCGACCGACAGCACCAGCGCCGCAGGATCGCGACGATGCCGATCTCGGCGCCCTTCTTGGGCAGCGCCTGCCGAACAGCCGATGATCAGCCGCCGCCGAGACGCCGGCAGGGCGGGACCAGCCACGCGTAGTCGGACGATCACACGGCTCCTCTCAGTACTTCATGAGGTCGGCCTCGTCGATGTTGACCGAGGCGCGGTTGCGGTACAGCAGCAGGATGATCGCCAGGCCGACGCCGACTTCGGCGGCGCCCACGGCGATGACGAACAGCGCGAACACCTGGCCGGTGAGCAGCGCGTCGCCGCGCTGCCGCGCGCGATCTCGCCGAACGCGACGAGGTTGATCGTCACGGCGGCCAGCATCATCTCCACGCTCATCAGCACGAGCACCGCGTTGCGGCGCGACAGCACGCCGTAGATGCCGACGCAGAACAGCAGCGCCGCGAAGATCAGCGGGATAGGTCGGCCTGCATTACTGCTGCGCTCCTTCTGCGCGGGCGGCCGGCTGCGGCCTCGGCCGTGGCGTCGGAGGCGCGTCACGTCGCGGCTGTCGCGCGCACGGCCTCCTCCTCGGCGGACGGCGTCCGGGACCCTCGCCCTCTTCCTTGCGGGCCAGGATGATCGCGCCGATCAGCGCGACGGTGAGCAGGAAGCCCAGCGCCATGAACGGGAACGCCCACTGCACGTAGAGGATCTCGCCGAGCTGCCGCGGCGCCGACGTAGGTCAGCGTCGATGCGCACGTCGCCGAAGGCGCCGGAAGATCACGCACGCACAGGAAGCGCGAACAGCGCGAGGCTGACGCCGAACGCCAGCCGCCGTTCTCGTTGTGCTGCGCCATCGGCCCGATCGGGGCGCGGGTCAGCATCAGCCCGAACAGGATCAGCACGATCACGGCGCCGACGTAGACCAGCACCTGCGTCCAGGCCAGGAACTCCGCGCCGAGCATCAGGAACGCGCCGGCGACCGACAGCAGCGTGACCACCAGGTACAGCGCGGCGTGCACGACGTTGCGCGAGATGACCACCGAGCAGCGCCGCCGCGCCGCCGATGACGGCGATCAGCAGCATGAAGATGTCAGGCCCGGTCAGCACTCGTTCACTGGCTCAGCCCTCCCCGCCGGCGCGCTCGGCGCGGATGCGCGCCTTCTCCTTGCGCACGTACGCGGCCTTGGCCTTGGCGCGGGCGACGCGCTCGCTCTTGCCCTCGGCGATCAGCTGGTCGAAGACCTCCTGGTCGACCTGCGCCTCGACGTGGATCTCCTCTTCCGCCGCTTCGGCGGCGCGGCGGCCGGCGCCGCGCACCGGCGGCCGCTGCTGCGGGCGCAGCCGCCGCTGCGGCAGCCGCAGCGGCGGCGGCCTGCTCGGCGGCCTTGCGCGCGGCCTTCAGGCCCTCCTCGATCTCCTTGGGGATGCTCCGCGCCGACCTCGAGCTCCGGCGGCGCGGGCACGGTGTTCATCCAGACGCCGCAGCTGCTCCTTCTCGTGGGTCAGCTCGGGATGCGAGTACGTCGAGTACTCGAACTCCGGCGACCAGAACAGCGCGTCGAAGGGGCAGACCTCGACGCAGATGCCGCAGTACATGCACAGCGCGAAGTCGATGGCGAAGCGGTCGAGGATGTTGCGCGTGCGGGCGCGCGCGCCCTCCTCCTTCGGCGGCACGACCTCCTTGTGGCTGTCGATGTAGATGCACCAGTCCGGGCACTCGCGCGCGCAGAGCATGCAGACGGTGCAGTTCTCCTCCATCAGCGCGATGACGCCGCGGCTGCGCGGCGGCAGGTCGGGCTTGACGTGCGGGTACTGCTGCGTCGTCGACGGCGTCATCATCGTCTTGAGCGTGACGCCGAGACCCTTGAGCAGACCGATCTGCGGGCGGCTTGGGCAGCGAGGGCATCGGGAACCGGCGGCGCCTCGAGCATCGGTGGTAGGACATCTACGCGAACACCTTGGCGATGGCGACGACGACGATGTTGAGCAGACCCAGCGGGATCAAGATCAGCCAGGACATGCGCTGGAGCTGATCCTCACGCAGGCGCGGGAACGTGGCGCGGAACCACACCATCACGAAGACCAGGGCGAAGATCTTGCCCATGGTCACGCCGACGCCGAGCAGCCCGCGACCACCGGGTGGAACTCGACGGGCCCGCACCGAACAGCCCGACCCAGTCGATCAGCCGGGACGGTGACCCCGGGCAGGACGTACCAGCCGCCGAGGAACAGCACGGTCGCGATGCGCGCGACAGCACGACCATGCCCGCGTACTCGGCTGAGCATGAAGAACGCGTAGCTTGATGCCCGGTGTACTCGGTCATGTGGCCGAAGATGATCTCGGAGTCGGCGATCGGCATGTCGAACGGCGGGCGGTTGAGCTCGGCCAGCGCCGCGACGAAGAACAGCAGGAAGCCGACGGCGTGCGGCACCACGAACCACATCGGGACATGCCGAACGAGCGTGAACTCCGCCTGCGCCTCGACGATGCCGGCCAGCGACATCGTGCCCGCCTGCAGCACGACCGCCGCGGCCGCCGAGCACCAGCGGCAGCTCGTAGGCGATCAGCTGCGCCGCGGCGCGGATGCCGCCCATCAGCGAGTACTTGTTCGCGCTGACCACGCGGCCATCAGCACGCCCAGCACGCTGACCGAGCTGACCGGCGAGCGCGAAGAACACGCCCGACGTCGAGGTCCTCGCCGAAGACCCCGGGGCCCAGCGGCACGACGACCAGCATCACGACCAGCGCGGGCACCAGCGCGACACCGGGCGCGATGCGAGAACACCCACTTGTCCGCGCCGCGCCGGGATGATGTCTTCCTTCTGGATGAACTTGTCCCGTCGGCGACCAGCTGCCGACGCCGTGCTTGATCGGGCCGATGCCGGCCTCCATCGGGCCCAGGCGGTCCTGCATGGTGCGCGAGTCACCTTGTGCTCGATGTAGCCGGCGACCAGCGGCACCGTGAGGAAGAACCCGACCATCACGACCAGCTTGACCGCGAGGGCCAGCCAGTACAGATCGAAGTTCGCGAGGCTCTCCACGACGCTTCGTTCCTAACGGTCCATGTCGCCGACGACGAAGAACACGCTGCCGAGGATCGCGATCATGTCCGACAGCAGCGCGCCCTGCAGCAGGTAGGACATCATCGAGATGTTGGAGAACGACGGCGTGCGCATCTTCAGCCGCCACGGGTTCTTCGCGCCGTCGCTGACCAGGTAGTACCCGCAGCTGCCCCAGCGGCGCCTCGGTGCGGATGTAGACCGCGCCCTCGGGGGCCTTGACGATCTTGGGCAGCTTGACGTTGCACGGGCCTGGCGGTGATGCGGTCGTGAACCTGCTCGATGATCGTCAGCGACGCGTCGATGCGGCCCAGCAGCATGAGGAAGCGGTCGAAGCTGTCACCGTTGCGTACCCACCGGCACCGGCACGCGCAGCTCGCCGTACTTGGCGTAGGGCTCGCTGACACGGCTGTCCTCGGCGACGCCGGTGGCGTGCAGGGTCGGCCCCGTCACCCCGTAGTCGAGCGCGACCTCTTGCGGCAGCACGCCGACGCCCTTCGTGCGGGCCATGAAGATCTCGTTGCCGAACGAGCAGGTCGCGGTACTGCTCGTTGCCGCATGCGGACGACCTTGGCGACCATGTCGCGGGCGCCTGAGGAACCCGCGCGGCAGGTCCTCCTTGACGCCCCCGACCCGGTTGTAGGTGAAGTGCAGGCGCCCGCCGGTCGCGCGCTCCAGCAGGTGCTGGATGTCCTCGCGCTCCCGGAACGCGAAGAACAGCGGCGTGATCGCGCCCAGCTCCAGGCCGAAGGACCCCACGAACATGAGGTGGTTGAGGATCCGGTTCCACTCGGCACATGAGCACGCGGATCCACTGCGGCGCGCTCGGGCACCTCCATCTCCATCATCGTCTCGACCGCGATGGCGACGCCGAGCTCGTTGTTGAACGCGCTGACAGCCAGTCGTGGCGGTTGACCAGCGCGATGATCTGGCGGTAGTCACGCGCCTCGGCGAGCTTCTCGAACCCGCGGTGCATGTAGCCGATCACGGGCGTCGCACGGATGATCTTCTCGCCGTCGAGGTCGATCACCACGCGCAGCACGCCGTGGGTCGCCGGGTGCTGCGGGCCGATGTTGAGGTTCATGTCCTGCGTGACGATGTCGCCCCGCCGCGCACCTCGATGAGCATCCCCTCGCCCGGCCCGCCGGGCAGGATGCCCGCGCCGGGCCGCGCCAGCGTGTCGGTCACGGCGGGTCCTCCTGCTCGGGGCGGTCGTCCTGCGACGGCTCCTCGGCGGCGTGCACCGACTCCACGCCCGCGGCGCCGGCCTGCTGCTCCGGCTCGGGCTGCCCCACCTCGTCCGCAGCCTCGTCGCGGCTGCCCTCCGCCTCGACGCCCGGGGTGCCGCCGTGCTCGGCCGGGCGCGCCCTCATGCGCGGCGGCCTCGTGCCGCGGGATCGGGACGCGGCTCGTCCGTGCCGGGCTCGTCCGGAGGTCGCGCCGGCGGCGGTGTCGCCGGTGACCGTGCCCGCGGCCGCGTCCTTGGCGATGTCGGTGTCGGCGACCTCGGCCGCGACGGTGGCGGCCTCGGCCGCGGTGGGCGCTGCGGCGATGGCCTCGGCGGCCTCCTCGATCGGGACCTCGTCCGCGGCCGTGGCGCTCGGCGGCCGTGACCGCTCCTCGCGCGCGCTCGGCGGCCTTGCTGGGCGCGGGCCTCGGCGGCCTTGGCCTTGGCGCGCTCGGCCTTCTCCTTCGCGGCGGCGGCCTTGTCCTCGGGCGGCGCTCCGGGCTCGAGCGGCCGCGGCCGGCGCGGCGTGCTCACCCTCTGCGCCGCCCCCGGGCTCCTTCGCGCCCGGCCACGGCTTGACGTTGCGCGAGGCCAGCTGGAACTCCTTGCGCAGCGGCCAGCCCTCGAAGTTCTCGACGGTGAGGATGCGCGGCAGCAGCCCGGGGTGTCCGTCGAACTCGATGCCGAACATGTCGTAGGTCTCGCGCTCGTGCCAGTTCGCGCCGCGGTAGACGCCGGTCAGGGTGGGCACGCGCGGCTTCTCGCGGCCGCCTGGGACCAGCGTGCGCAGCGTGACCCCGTGACGGTGCGTCACCGAGTACAGTGCGCGTCACGACTGCGAAGCCCTCGTCGCGCTCGGTCGACGCGCGTCGAGGAAGTCCCAGAAGTCGCAAGCCAGCGCGTGATCTTCCTTGCACAGGCGCGCGGCCGTCGACCCAGCGCGTCGGGCGTCGACGATCGACCGTGAGCTGCTCGTAGGCGACGGAGTCGAGCAGCCGCGCTCGACGCTCCTGAGTACGCCGAGCATTGCTCGGCGGACGTACTCCGGCGCAGCGCCGCCGGCCTGCGATGCGCGTAGCAGTCGCGGTCATCGGCTAGGCCGAGGTGGCGGGCGGTGCGGGTCGCCACCCCCGACGACGATCGGCTTGCGCGCCTCGCGCTCTGCGTAGCGGTCCTTCAGCGACTCCTGCGGATCATCTCCTGCAGCTTGATGATGCCCTCCAGCAGCGCCTCGGGGCGCGGCGGGCAGCCCGGCACGTAGACGTCGACGGGCACGATCTGGTCCACGCCCTTGGTCACCGAGTAGCTGTCCCAGTACGGGCCGCCGCAGTTGGAGCAGGAGCCGAAGCTGATGACGTACTTGGGCTCGGGCATCTGGTCGTAGAGGCGCTTGATCGCCGGCGCCATCTTGTCGGTGAGCGTGCCGGCCACGACCATCAGGTCGGCCTGGCGTGGGCCGTGGGCGAAGGGGATCACGCCCAGGCGCATGAAGTCGTGGCGCGCGCCGACGTGGCGATGAACTCGATCGCGCAGCAGGCCAGACCGAAGTTCATCACCCACAGGCTGTAGCTGCGGCCCCAGTTGAGGACGAACTTGAGGGGCTGGGGGACGTCGACCTTGTCGACTAGACCCACTTCAGCACCCCCTTCTTCCACTCGTAGGGAAGCGTGATCGTGACGAAGAAGAGGAAGACCAGCATCACGCCCAGCATGAAGCGCTGGACCTCGGAGTTGCCAGCATTCCCGAGGCCACGGCCCACGGGAAGACGAAGAGCGTCTCCACGTCGAAGACCACGAACATGAACGCGAACAGGTAGTAGCGGATGTGGGTCTGCGACCAGCCGTACCCGACGGGGTCGATGCCGCACTCGTACGTGGTCCGCTTGGCCCCGGACGACTTCTTCGGGCTGACCAGCCGCTGCAGCGCGAACGCCACCGCCACCAGCGCGATCCCCGCGATCACCAGCGCGATCACGGTGCCGTAAGCCGCGTAGTACTCCGACATCGGGGTCATCCTAGGCGATGGGCTGAGCGCTCCCGAACCCCAGGCTCACAGGCTGACAAGCAGCTCCTCGCTACGGGCGCGGGTACTGCGTGGCGAGGAAGGCGTCCCACCAGCGGTCGGGCAGGACGGCCCGCAGGCCGACGAGCGTGCGGGCGGCGGTGCCGAGCACGTAGCGGGGCCGGGGGGAGGGGGTGGTGGCGACAGCCACGATGACCTGCGCGACGCGCTCGGCGGTCCACGCGAAGCGCGCGTTGAAGCCGTGCCCGCTATACGTCGCGGCGGTCACCTTCGCCACCCCGGCGTTGAAGTCGGCGTAGGGACTGGTGCTCGTTGCCTGGTCACCGGTGGCCTCGAGCGTCCGCACGGCGGTGTCGCCGAACGCCGTGGCGACCGGGCCGGGCTCGATCACCACCACCTGCACGCCGAAGGGCGCGACCTCGAAGCGCAGCGCGTCCGAGAGCGCCTCGACGGCGTGCTTGGTCGCGTGGTAGCTGCCGCCGCCGGGGAGCGTCAGGCGCCCGCCCATCGACGAGAGGTTGAGGATCCGCCCCGAACCCCGTGCGCGCATCCCCGGCAGCACCAGCTGGCACAAGCGCACGAGGCCGAACACGTTGGTCTCGAACTGGCGCCGCAGGTCGTCGAGCGAGACCTCCTCGACCGGCCCGCCCAGCGAGTAGCCCGCGTTGTTGACCAGCACGTCCACGACCCCGACCTGCTCGACCGCGGCGCGCATCGAGGCGTCGTCGGTGACGTCCAGCGCCAGGGTGCGCGCGCCTGCCGCCGCCAGATCGGCCAGCGTCTCCGGCCGTCGTGCGGTCGCGTACGTGCTCCACCCCGCCGCCAGGAACGCCTTCGCGGTCGCGTGGCCGATGCCCGTCGAGCATCCCGTGACGAGCACCGTGTCACCCACACCCTCATCCTGCCGTGTTCGACAGCTCCACGAGCCACAGAACGGTCTGCGGGAAGAGCAACACGATCAGCAGCGCCACCGCCTGCATGCCCAAGAAGGGCAGCGCGCCGCGGTGGATGTCGATCGTGCGGACCTCCTTGGGGGCCACGCTCTGCAGGTAGAACAAGGAGAACCCCACGGGCGGCGAGATGAACGCCATGTTGAGGTTGACGGCCATGAGCACCAGGAACCACACGGGGTCGATGCCCAGGGCGCGCACCGCCGGCAGCAGGATCGGCATCGCGATGAAGGAGATCTCGAGGAACTCCAGGTTCACGCCCAGGATGAAGATCAGCAGGTTGGCGACGATCAGGAAGGTCCAGAACCCGCCCGGCAGGTTCGTCAGCCACTCGGTCACCAGCCGCTGACCGCCGAGGCGGTCGAACACCAGGCTGAAGAAGGTGGAGGCGAAGAGGATCGCCATCACCAGCACGGTGACGTCCGCAGTCGAGCGTGCCGCGTCCCTGAGCATCCGCCAGGAGAGCGTCCGGTGGAACGCCGCCAGCACGATCGCGCCGACGGCGCCGACCGCGCCGGCTTCGGTCGGGAACACGATCCCGAAGAAGATGCTGCCGAGCACCGCGAGGATCAGCAGGATCGGCGGCACGACCGCGACCAGCACCTGGCGCGCCAGCGCCCTTCCCCGGACGGTGCGGGCCTCCTCGGGCAGTGCGGGCACGCGCTCGGGCGAGCGCAGCCCGACGTAGACGATGTAGAGGGCGTAGAGGAGCGTCAGCACGAGCCCGGGGATGAGGGCGCCGACGAAGAGGTCGCCGACGCTGACCCCGGAGATCCCGGCCAGCACGATCAGCACCAGGCTGGGCGGGATCAGCTGCGCCAGCGTCCCCGACGCCGTGATCACGCCGGTCGCCACGCGGTGGTCGTAGCGGTACTTCAGCATCGTGGGCAGGGAGATCAAGCCCATCATGATCACGGTGGCGGCCACGACCCCGGTGGCCGCCGCCAGCAGCGCGCCGACCGCGATCACCGTGAGCGCCAGGCCGCCGCGCAGCCTGCCCATCACCACGCCGATGGTCGTCAGGAGCCGCTCGGCCAGGCCGGACTTCTCGAAGACGGCCCCCATGAACACGAAGAACGGGACGGCCAGCAGGATCGTGTCCGACATCGACCCGAACCAGCGTTGGGTCAGGAAGCGCAGGTCGGTGCTGTCGAACACCCCCAGCGCGACGCCAGCCCCGGCGAACGCGACCGCTGTGCCGGCGAAGCACCACGCCACCGGGTAGCCCGTCAGCAGGAACAGCACGAAGACCAGGAACATCACGACGGCGAGCCACTCCAGCCCCATCGCTCAGTCCGCGACTTGCTGCTTGACGGCCTGGATCTCCTCCTCGAGCTCCCTCTCCAACCCGCGGCGCTCCACCAGCGTTCCGTGGCCGGTGAGCTCGGCCAGGAGCTTCACGAGCTCCGCCAGCACCTGCAGGAGGAGCAGCGTGAACCCGATGATCAACAGCGACTTCACGAACGGTCGCGCGAGCCCGTCCGGGTCGGGCGAGCGCTCCCAGATCTCCCAGACCCGCCACGTCGTGAAGCTGCCGTCGGGTCGTGCGCCCCAGGACGTGAGCACGGGCCGCCAGGTGACGACCAGCCCGAGCACGCAGAACGGCAGCAGCGCCACGAGGTGGCCGACGAAGTCGACCCAGGCCTTGACCTTCGAGGAACGGTTCGCATACCAGAAGTCCACGCGCACGTGGATGTCGTGGCGCACCGCGTAGCCGAACGCGAGCAGGAAGATCGCGGCGAAGAGGTACCACTGCAGCTCGAGGTAGCGGTTGGAGGTCAGCTGCTGGCCCACCCCGCGGCCGACGTAGCGCAGCACGGCGTTGACGAAGCCGACCGCCACCACCGCGAGCACGAGGTAGGGCGTGAACCGGCCGAGGCGCTCGTTGAGCCCGTCGACGACTCGCGCGTACGCAAGCAGCGGGCGCAGCCAGCGCGGCATCGGCGATCCCGTCGTGCCGAGCTCAGGCGCCGCCGCGCGTGAGCAGCGTCAGCTCTCCGAGGGCGAACCACTGCTGGACCTGCTCGCGGTAGGCGTTCCAGCCCTCGAAGATCGCCGCGAAGTCGGGGTCGGAGGCGATGTACTCGTCGTAGAGACCGAACGAGGCCTCCTCGGCGGCGGCCAGGATGTCCTCCGGGTAGGGGCGTACGTCGACACCGGCGTCGCGCAGCCGCACCAGCGCCTCGGGGTTCTGGCGGTCGTACCGGGCCATCATGATCGTGTTGGCCTGGTGGGCGGCCGACTGGATGATCTCCTGGTACACCGACGGCAGGGCGTTGTACTCCTCGAGGTTGATCTGCACCTCCAGCGTCGGCCCCGGCTCCCACCACCCCGGGTAGTAGTAGAAGGTGGCCGCGTCGGCCAGGCCGAGGCGCTCGTCGTCGTAGGGACCGACCCACTCGGCGGCGTCCACGGCTCCGGTGTCCAGGGCCTGGAAGATCTCGCCGCCCGGGAGCACCTGCACGGTCACGCCGAGGCGCGTCATGACCTCGCCGCCCAGGCCGGGGATGCGCATGATCAGCCCCTGCAGGTCGGCGACGGTGTTGAGCTCGCGGCTGAACCAGCCGCCCATCTGCGTCCCGGTGTTGCCGGCCGGGAACTGGATGACGTTGAAGTTGTCGGCGTAGTAGGCCTGCAGCTGCTCCAGACCGCCACCCTCGAAGAGCCACGAGTTCTGCTGGCGGTAGTTCAAGCCGAACGGCAGCGCGGTGCCGAACCCCATCACCGGGCTGCGCCCGGTGTAGTAGTAGGACGCCGTGTGGCCGATCGGCGCCCCGCCGGACTCCACGGCGTTGAGCACCTCCAGCGGCGGCACGAGCTCGCCGCCGGCGCGCGGCGTGATCATGAAGCGTCCGCCGGTCATCGCGCCGACGCGCTGCGCGAAGACCTCGGCGCCGCCGAAGATCGTGTCCAGGCCCAGCGGCCAGCTGGTGGGCATGTCCCAGCTCAGCTCGGGCAGCGAGGTGTCGCCGGTGGCCTCCTCGGCCAGCGCGACGTCCTCCTCCGTCGCGGCGGCCCCGGTCGCGGCACCGGTGGCGCCGGCCTCGGTGGCCTCCGCCCCATCGGTCGGGGCGTCGACCGCGCTGCCCGTGCAGGCGACCAGGCCCACGGCCGCCGCCGACCATGCTGTGGCTTGCAGGAACTGACGTCGTTCCACGGTTGCCTCCCGTAGCTCTGCGACCGGACGTGAGGCCTTTCGTCTACCTGACCTGGCCGGGCGGCACCAGTGGTGATCTGGGTCAGGAGTGGGGAGCGCGGCGCCAAGCCACGGCGACCGCGGTCGCGATCGCGAACGCCCCGCCGGCGAACCACCAGCCTGTCGTGAACGCCTCGGTCGCGTCCACCAGCAGGCCGAAGGTCGTCGGCCCGACCACGAACCCGAGGTAGAACGACCCCACCACGACCGCCGAGGTACGGCCGCTGACCGCCGGGTCGCCGCGCACGATCGCGAGCATGCCGATGGCGTTCCAGGCCGTGGCGCAGGCGCCCGCCAGCACGGCGCCGGCCCAGACCAGCGCCAGCCCGGCCTGCTCCGCCAGCGCGATCAGGATGATCGCCGCCACCGAGCCGGCGCCCTGGACCACGAGCATCGGCGCCAGCGAGGCGCCGGAGCGGTCGGCGTGCCAGCCCCACAGAACCCTGGCCGCCACACCGACGCCGCCGACCGTGGCCGCCAGGAGGCCTGCCGTCGTCTCGGGCAGGCCCAGGCGCTCCACGCCGTAGAGCGCGAGGTAGGCGCCCAGCGCCGAGATCCCGCACCCCATCGCGAACCCGTAGCCCGCCAGCCAGCGCGTGGCGGCGGGCAGCCGCGCGCGGGAGCGGTCGACGGTGGGCCGGGGGCGGTCCCGGCGGCGCAGCGCGACGATACCCACCACCAGCGCGCCGGCGGGCAGCGCCGTGGCCGTGACCACCGCCACGCGCCACCCGGCGGCCGCCGCGATCGGCGGGAGCAGCGCCCCGCCGAGGAAGATCGTGGCCTGCACTCCGGCCTGCTTGACGCCCGTGTAGACGCCCTGCCGGCCCGCGGGGGCGTGCAGCGCCACGAGCAGGTTCGTCACCGGGTTGCCGAAGGCCACCGCCAGCCCCCCGGCCAGCGCCGCAGCCAGCAGCCACGGGTAGGAGGGCGCCGCGGCCACGGCCAGCGCCGATGCCGCCGAGACGCTGAAGAGCAGGGCGAGCACACGACGGGGGTCGACCCTGTCCACGACCGGCCCCGCGACGAGCGAGAGCGAGGACCCGGTCACGTAGAGCGCCGTCGTGAGCGTCCCCAGCTGCGCGCGGGACAGCCCCAGGTCGTCGATCAGGAACGGCCCCAGCGCCGCGAACACCCCTTGCAGCAGCACCGACGCCATGAGCGCCAGGACGAGGACGACGAGGACCAACGCGGCGGCACGCTAGCCGCCTGCGAGGCTCAGGCCGGAAGCCGCCCCAGCGCGTCCTCGAGGGCGTTGAGCGTGGCCTCCACGACCGGGACCTCCGGCAGGCGGGCGGCCGTGGCGCCGACGTCCTTCAGGCCCGTCGACGTGCCCAGGAGGACGACCGTGTCGTCGCGGCCGACCTCACCGGCCTCGCGCAGGCGCTGCGCAGCGACGACCGCCACCGCGCTGGCGGCCTCGAGGTAGAGGCCCTCGGTGCGCGCCGCCAGCAGTTGGGCCTCCAGCACGACATCGTCTTCGGGCACCGCGACGGCCTGCCCTCCGGAGGCACGCAACGCGTGCAACCCCTGGAAGGTCCCGACCGGAGTGGCGGTCGAGAACGCCACGGACGGCCTCGACGCGACGCGCCCGGGTGTCTCCGCCCCGGTCACGAGCGCGTGGGCGTACGGACCAAGTGGCTCGGCAGCGACCAGACGCGGCAGCGCGGGGATCCGCCCCATCGCGACGAGGTCGGCGAAGCCGCGCTGCACCCCGAGCAGCCCGTCGCCGTAGGCGGTCGGCACGACGACGACGTCCGGCGCGTGGCCGAGATCGGCGACCAGCTCGTAGGCCAGCGTCTTGTAACCGTCGACCCCGAAGGGGTTGGAGCCAGCCGGCGGATCGACGAAGCCCGAGAGCGGTGTCCAGCCACGCGTGGCCACGGCCTCGGCCATGACCGTCCAGCGCTCGGGGCCGGTCTGGAACGCCGCGACCCGGGCGCCGTAGCTCTGCATCAGCACCTTCATCGTCAGCGGCACGGAGCTGACGGTCAGGGCCACGCAAGGCAGGCCCGCGACCGCGGCGTACGCGGCTGCCGCCGCGCCGTGGTTGCCCGTGCTGGAGACCACGATCGCTCCCGCGCCGACCTCGACGGCCTTGGTGACGGCGACGGCGGCCAGGCGGTCCTTGTAGGACCAGGTCGGGTTGCGGGTCTCGTCCTTCACCGCCAACCGTGTGAGGCCGAGCTCCCGGCCCAGCCGCGGGCACGGCACCAAGGGGGTCCCGCCCTCCGCGCGGCTGACCACCCGCGTCTCCGGCCGCAGCGGCAGCAACTCGCGGAAGCGGAACAGCCCGGGCTCGTCGGCGGGGCCGGCCCACGCGGTCACGCGCTCCGGGTCGTAGACGGGCACGCCGTGCACGCCGATCCCCTGCCCCAGGCAGGCGGGGCAGCGCGAGAACGCCTCGGTCTCCTCGATGCGCGTCCCGCAGCGCAGGCACGCGAGGTACCCCGCGTAGGCGGCGTTCACGGCGCGATCACGCGCAGCGACCTGTCGGTGCGGGTGAAGCGCTCGTGGCCGTCGGGCGTGATAACGACGGTGTCCTCGACCATCATCCCACCCCAGCCCAGCTCGTAGAAGGGCGTCTCCAGGCAGAACGTCATGCCCACGACCAGCGGGGTGTCGTGCGCCGGGTTCACGATCGGCGGCTCGTAGACCTCGCTGCCGATGCCGTGCCCGCAGTGCTGTCGGCGGTAGGGCGCCAGCCCGTGGGCTTCGACGGTCGCGATGGCGGCGTCGAAGACCGCCCGCGCCTCGACGCCGGGGCGCACGAGCGCGAGCTCGGCGTCCTCGCCCGCGAGCAGCGCCGCGTACCGGGATGCCTGCAGCTCATCGGGCTCGCCGAGCACCGCCGTGCGGCCGATGTCGGACCAGTAGCCGTCGAAGGTGCAGCCGATGTCGAAGCGCAGCAGCTCACGCGGCGCCCAGGTCTTGTCGGTGCAGTGCGCGTCGGCCAGCGCGGAGCGCTCCCCCGCGGTGACCACCACGAACCGGGGCATGCCCCCGCCCGCGACCATCGTGCCGGCGACGACCGCGGCGATCTCGCGCTCCGTCAACCCCGCTCGGGCGACTGCCAGCGCCGCGTCGACCCCGTCCTCGGCCAGGTGCGCGGCGATCCGCAGCCTGCGCAGCTCCGCGGGCAGCTTGGCCGCGCGGACCCCGAGCGCCCACGCCGACGCGTCGAGGACCTCGGCCGCGGACGCGACGCGGGCAAGGGTGGCCCTCAGCGCCGCGCCGGCCGCGCTCTCGTCGATCCCGAGCCGCGCATCCGTGAGCCCAGTCCGCGACAGCGCCTCCCCCAACGCGGCCTCGGCGTCGGGCCAGCGGTCGGCCATCTCGCTCGCGGCGTGCCCGCGCGCGGACGTGAAGTAGAACCGGCCGTAGGGCACGAAGTCGTCGGCCGCCAGGCCGCCCTCGATCGCAGGGCCGGCGTCGGCGCAGGGCGCGACCAGCACGCTGCGCTCAGGCGTCGCAACCGCCCGCAGCGGGTGCCCGGCCGAGAGGTCGGCCGCAACGCTGCGGTAGCCGGTGGCGTAGGCGACGTTCGCGCCGCTCGCGGCGATGAAGGCGTCGAACGGCGCGTCGGCCAGCGCCGCGCGCAGCTTGGCCTGGCGGCTCGGAACCAGGTCGTCGTCGAGTCGTTCCACCCGCCGCCCCCTCAGGCCGCGAAGTGCGGCATGACCTCCGCCGCGAAGCGATCCATGTCCTCCAGCGTCTCCGCGACGTCGGAGCACGCGAAGAGCAGCGCCGCCATGGTCGTGACGCCCGCGTCGCCGTACGCGGCGATGCGCTCGGCGATCTCGTCGGGCGTGCCGATGAGGTTGCGCGCGGCGACGTCGGCCTGCATGCCCTTGAGTGTCGAGTCCGCGAGCGAGCGTGTGTGCGCGTAGAGCTGGGAGCGCTCGAACTTGGCCACGGCCTCCTCGTGGGTGGACGCGATCGCCAGGCCCATCTGCGGGGCCAGGTCGAAGTCGGCGGGCAGCTGCCGATCGACCCCTGCCGCGGCGGCGCGCACCTCGTCCATCCCGCGCCGCAGCTCGTCGACGGTGAGGCAGGCGGGGAGCCAGCCATGGCAGTGCGTGCCCGCGCGCTCCTTGGAGCCGGGGGCATTGCCGCCCGACAGGATCGGCAGCGGGTCCTGCAGCGGCTTGGGGTAGCTCTCCACGTCCGCGAACTGCAGGTACTCGCCGTGGTAGGCCGCGCGGCGCTGCGTAAAGAGCGCGTCGAGGGCCTCCAGCGACTCGCGGGCGTAGTCGCCGCGGTGCAGGCGCCGCCCCGGCCACATGGCCTCGAACTCCTCGCGGTAGGCCCCGATCCCGACACCCACGACGAGGCGCCCGCCCGTCAGCTGGTCCAGGGTGGCGAGCTGCTTGGCGGCCACCACCGGGTGGCGGAACGGCAGCACGAGCACGGCCGTGCCGATGCGCACGCGCTCGGTCCTGGCCGCCACCCATGTGAGGTAGCCGAGCGGGTCGTAGAAGTTCGGCGGGTCGGCGAACTCCTCGCGCACGTAGCGCTGGGTGCTGACGTGGTCGTTGCCCCAGACCGAGTCGTACCCCAGGCGGTCCGCGGCGAGCGACAGCTCGACTGCCTGGGCCGGATCGGCGTAGGGGACGGGGTACATCATCCCCTCGGTGGCGGTGGGGACCGCGACGCCGAACCTCATCAGCGCGGCTCCACGACCTGCAGCTCGCGGTCCAGCGTGGTGAGGATCTGCGGGCCGTCGTCGGTGACCAGGACCGTGTCCTCGATGAACGCGCCCCCGACCCCCAGCCGGTAGTACGGCGTCTCGACCTCGAAGACCATCCCGGCCTCCAGCACCGTGTCCGCGGACGGTGTGAGGACCGGCAGGTCGTAGTACTCGATGCCGATGCCGTGGCCCACGTGCTGGCGCTGGTAGGTGTCGATGCCGGCCGCGCGCACCGCCTGGACCGCCGCGTTGAACACATCGCTCGCCACGGCCCCCGGGACCATGAGGTCGATCGCGGTCTGCTGCCCGACCTTGGACGCGGCCGAGAGCTCCAGCAGCACCGGGCTGGGCTCGCCGAAGGACACGAGCCGCCCGATGTCTGACTTGTACCCGGCCAGGTCGCCACCGACGTCGAAGAACACGAAGTCGCCCGGCGCCAGCTTGGCGTCACCCGACGGCACCTGCCCCAGCGCCAGTCCCCGGCTGAACTTCAGCAGCGTGAAACCGGGGTGCGCGCCCTCCGCGATCATCGTGCGCTCGAAGACGTGCTGCAGCTCGCGCTCCGTGACGCCCTCGCGGAACTCGGCCACCGTCGCGTGGAACGCGGCCTCGGTGGCCCGCAGCGTGGCGGTCAGGCGCTCGATCTCCAGCGGGGTCTTGACGGCACGGATGCGACGCAGCAGCTGCGAGGCCGGCACGAAGCGGGCGTCGGGCAGGCGCTCCCCCAGGCGGGCCAGCAGTTCGCGTGCCGGGCCGCGCTCGTCGACCGCCACGGTGGACCGGTCCAGGCCCTGCTGCTGGAGCGTGTCCACCAGCGCGTCGAGCGAGGTGCGGCCCGTCTCGTGCGCCTCGGTCAGCGAGTCGCACCCGCTGCTCGTCGGCGTCCAGCTCGACCCCGTCGACCACGTCGCGGAAGAACGTGCCGTAGGTCGCGACGCCGGCCACCGAGGGGTACGCCTGCAGGGTGAGGTCGGCCTCGCCGATCGACGACACCACGACCCCGGCGTCCGGGCGGTCCGCGGTGGCGACGACGTAGGCCTCGGAGTCCAGGGGGAACAGCTTCTGCCCCAGGAACCAGATCCCGCTGAGGTAGAAGTTGTTCTCGAGCGTCGCGGACACCAGCCCGTCGATGCCCTCGTCCTGCAGCACGGCGCGCGCGCGGGAGGTGTTGAGCAGCACTGCAACCTCTCTTGTCCGGGGCCCCTACGTCGAGGCCGGTTGGCGATCGGGGACGAAGCCGTAGGCGCGCTCGAGGGCGTCCAGCGCCTCGGGCAACGTCGGACCGCACGAGGGAATCTCCGGCAGGTGGTCAGCCGTGACCTGCGGGTCCTTGAGCCCGGTCGAGGTCAGGACGGCGACGACCGTGCCGTCGGGATCGACGAGGCCCGCCTCGACCAGGTGCGGAAGGGCGGCGATGCTGAGCGCGGACGACATCTCCACGTAGAGGCCCTCGAGGCGCGCGAGATCGAGCTGCGCGCGCACCATCTCGGCGTCGCTGGCGCTGCGTGCCCCGCCGGAGGTGGAGCGCAGCACGTTGAGGGCTTGGAACGTGCTGAGGTTGGACCCGACGGAGATCGCGACCGTCGGCCCCGACGGCATCTCGACGACCGCGTCGGTGCCGGCCTCGAGCGCCTGCTGCAGCGGCCCGAAGACCTCCGCCGCGTGCATCCGCGGCAGGCGGTCGGTGAGGCCCGCGGCGCGGTACTCCGCGAAGCCCTTCCAGGCGCCGCTGAACGCGTCGCCCGCGCCGACCGGGAACACCACGTCGTCGGGCACGGCACCGAGCTGGTCCACGACCTCGTAGCCGATGGTCTTGTAGCCCTCGATGCCGTAGCAATTGCTGCCGAAGTAGGGGTAGGCGAAGACGGTGACCGGGAACCAGCCCAGCTGGTCGACGCCGGCCTCGACCAGCGCCCAGCGGTCGGGGACCGTGGGCGCAGCCAGCAGGAACGTGCCGAGGACCGCCATCTGCGTCTTCATCGCCAACGGGAACTGCTTGGTGGTGAAGATCACGCACGGCAGGCCCGCGCGCGCCGCGAACGCCGCAGTCGCGGCACCGGCGTTGCCCGAGGAGGACCCGGTGATGACGGGCATGCCCAACCGCCGCGCGCTCGCGACCGCGGCCGCAGCCAGCCGGTCCTTGAACGACCCGGTGGGGTTCCGGCTCTCGTCCTTGACGTGCAGCCGGGGGATGCCGAGGGCGGCGCCGAGCCGCGGGACTGGCAGCAGCGGCGTGCCGCCCTCCCCCAGCGTCACCGCGTGCTCGGCTTCCACCGGCAGCAGGGGCAGATAGTCCCAGACCGAGGAGGGTGTCCGCGACCGCGTCAGCTGACGGGCCGCGCGGCTCAGGTCGGCGTCGTCGTACACCACCGCGAGGTTGCTCGGCACCCCTTCGGCCCGGCACGCCGCGCAGCCCTTGAACACCGTCCCGGGCGCGTGCTCCGCGCCGCAGCGCAGGCATCGCAGGGCCTCGGGTCGCACCACCGTCGTCCGGCTCCCGGTCAGCGCGCCTTGCCGATCGCAGCGCGTTGCGCGGGACGATACACCATTGCGCCGGACGCAAAACGGCTAGAGGTCGGCGGTCGCCCGCTCCAACTCCCCGACCGCGGCGCGCAGGGCAGGGGGAAGCACGTCGAAGAGGTCCTCGGTCTCTGGCGCCATCGGGAAGTCCACCGACAGCGCCGCGACCGGGCGTCCCCCGGCGTCGCGCACGCAGAACGCGATCGTGCCGATGCCGGGGAAGTACTGCCCCTGGTTGATCCCGTAGCCGCGCTCGCGGATGCGGACGAACTCGCGCTGCAGTGCCGCCTTCGTGAGGGCGCGACGCCCCGCACGCGGCTGGGCGAGCAGCCGCGGGGCAAGGTGCTCCACCTCGGCAGGGGGCAGGTACGCCAGCATCGTGCGGCCGGTCGCGGTCAGCGCGGCCGGCATCCGCGTGCCGGCGTCGATCGTGATGTTGACCGGCCCCGCGCCCCGCACGGTGAAGAGGATCACGATCTGGTCGTCGTCCAGTGTGGCGAAGATCCCCGTGGTGTAGCGGTGTTGCTGCACGAGGGTCGTCAGCGCGTGCTCGGCCAGCGCCTCCAGCGGCGACGCCAGCGCGTAGCGCTGCCCGATCTCCCAGGTCCGCAGGCCCACGCGGTAGCGCTTCGTCACCGCGTCCTGCGAGAGGAACCTGCGCCGCACCAGCGTCGCCAGGATGCGGTGGATCACGCTCTTGTCGAGGTCGCACAGGCGCGAGAGGTCGGCCAGGCTCAGCTCCGTGCGGTCGTCGGCCAAGAAGGCCTCCAACACGAGCAGCGCGCGGTCGACCGTGGAGTTCTTGGCCTCGCCGTGCGTCAGCAGGTCGGCCATCCCCGTCCCGTCCGCCCTGGCACAACCCTCACGCGGCGCAGCATCTCAGGGCCGGGGAAGGTCCCGCAATGCCGGGAGCACGTCGGCGGCGAGCCGCTCGATGACGGCGTCGACGGTCGAGCCCGCGGGCGGCAGGATCACGAAGCCCACCTGATCGACGCCGGCGGCGCAGACGTGCTCGAGGCGCGCTAGGCAATCGTCGGGCGTGCCGTGCACGGCGAACGCGTCGAGCAGCTCGTCGGTGAGGAGGTTGCCGGCAGTGCTGGTGTCCTCGGGGAAGCGCCAGTCGCGCTCGTCGAGGTGCTCCGCCAGCGCGGCCGGCAGCTCGACGCCGAGCTGGTCGTGGATCGGGCGGCTGCTGATCATCGCGGCCAGGACCATGCGGGCCACGGCCTCGCGCGTCGCGGCGCGGTCGTCGGCGACCGAGGTGAAGATCCACGCGACGGTCTCGATGGCGTCGCGTGTGCGCCCGGCTGCCGCCAGCCCGGTGTCGATTTGGCGTTGCGCGTACTGCAGTCCCTCGGGGCTGGCGAACCCGCCGATGATCACCCCGTCGGCGATCTCGCCGCCGAGCGCGAGGATCTTGGCGCCGCGGGCGGCCAGGTAGACCGGGACCTGCCGCACCGGCGTGAAGTCCAGGTGCGCGTGGATCATCCGGTGCCAGCGGCCGTCGTGGTCGACGGTCTTGCCGGAGGTGAGGCCGCGCACGATCGCCGTCAGCTCGCGCAGCTGCCCCACCGGGCTGGTGCGCACGACGCCGTAGGGGTCCAGGCCGCCGCCCGCCCCGAGGCCGAGGATCGTGCGGCCCCCGGAGAGCTCGTCGATCGTGGCGATCGCCGCTGCGGTGATCGCCGCGTTGCGCGTGTAGGGATTGGTGACCGCCGTGCCGAGCCCGACGACCGACGTGGCCGCGGCGGCCGTGGCGAGGGCGACGTAGGGGTTGCGCAGCAAGCGCTCGTCCGGCACCCACAGCTGGTCGAAGCCGAGCTCCTCGATACGCTGGGCGCGCACGCGGAAGCGGCTGATGGGCAAGTCGACCAGCGCCCCGACCCCCACGCGCAGGCGCCCTCGACCTCCGCTCACACCGTCTCCTGGTGGTTTCGCCTGGTGCACTACCCTATCGTGTGCCGAGACGCCGAAGCGGAGGTGGGTCATGGGTGCCTGGGAGCTTCTGACGACGCTCGAGGAGAAGGTCGACCCCAGCCGGGCGGCGCTCGTGGTGGTCGACGTGCAGAACGACTTCTTCCACGAGGAGGGCTACCTGGGGAAGCTGGGCGCTCCACTGGGTGCGATCCAGGCGATGGTCCCGCCGTTGAGGCGGCTCATGGACGAGGCGCGCGCGGCCGGCGTCCGCGTCGTCCACGTCATCAGCCACCACGACGAGGCGTACGCGTCGCCGCCGCTGACCGAGCAGAAGCTGCGCAACGGCCACAACCTCACCGACCCCGACGGCCGCCAGCGCAAGGACGCGCCGTACTGCCTCAAGGGCACGTTCGGCGCGGACCTCTACGGGGTCGAGGCGCTGCCCGGCGAGGAGGTGGTCGTCAAGTACCGCTACAGCGGGTTCCACGGGACCAACCTCGACCTGCTGCTGCGGGGCTGGGGGATCCAGACCGTGATCCTGACCGGCGCCGCCACCAACGTCTGCGTGGAGTCCACCGCGAGGGACGTGTACTCCCACGACTACTACCTGGTGTTCGTGAGCGACTGCACCGCGACGATGTCGCCCGACGAGCACGCCTACACGCTGCGCCACATGGACAAGTACTTCGGCCACGTCGCCAGCTCGGACGAACTCATCGCGGCGTGGGAGGCAGCGGCTCAGCGCACCGACACGATGAGCTCCAGCTCGACCGGGATCCCGAACGGGAGCGAACCCATTCCCACCGCCGAGCGCGCGTGGGTGCCCGCGTCCCCGTAGAGCTCGCGGATCAGGTCGGACGCACCGTCCACCACCTTCGGGTGCGCGGTGAAGTCCGGGTCGGCGTTGACCATCCCGAAGAGCTTGACGAACCCGGTCACGCGGTCGAGTGAGCCGACGGCGTGCTCCAGACTGGCCAGGCAGTTGGCGGCCGTGAGCCGCGCGGCCGCGTAGGCGTCCTCCAGACTCACCTGGCTTGGCACGCGCCCCACGTACGCCGGCCTGCCGTCCAAGAGGGGGCCGTGGCCGGCGACGTAGACGATCCCGTCGACCTCACGCGCGTTGACGTACCCGCCCGCCGGCGGGTGCAGCGTGCGCGCCACGGGGAACCCCAGGGCGTCCAGGCGCTCACGGATCGTCGTCACGGCAGCAGCCCTTCCGCGATCATCTCCATCTGCTCGTGCATCTCGGCGGGCGAGCCCGCCACGATGAGCAGGCCGGCCAGCTCGTCGACGCCGGCCGCCTCCAGGGCCGCGATGCGCTCTGCGACGTCGTCGGGGGTGCCGATGAGGTTGTCATCGGCCCAGGCCTCGATCGAAAGGCCCCGCAGCGTCGACCGCCGAAGGGACACCAGGTGCTCGTGGACCTGGGAGCGCCGGAAGGCGGCCTGCGCCTCCTCGCGGGTCCGCCCGAGGCAGATCGTCAGCTGCGGGGCGATCGTCAGGCTGGCCGGGTCGCGTCCGGCCTGATCGGCGTAGACGTGCAGCTTGGCGATGCCATCGCGCAGTCGTGCCAGGGGCAGCGCGGCCGGCATCCAGCCGTCACACCATCGCGCCGCGCGCCGCAGCGTCCCGTCGGCGTTGCCCGACGACCAGATCGGCAGGGGCGACTGCGCGGGCTTGGGGTACAGCTCGACATCCTCGAACGTGAGGTAGCGGCCCGCGTAGGTGGCGCGCCGCTCCTGGAAGAGCAGGCGCAGCGCGGCGAGGGTCTCCTCCATGAGGTCCGCCCGCTTGGCGCCGCGCAGGCGCGGGCGGACAGCCTCGAACTCCTCGCGGTAGGCCCCCACGCCGACCCCCAGCGTGAGGCGCCCGCCGCTGAGCTGGTCGAGCACGGCGACCTGCTTGGCGAGCACGACCGGCTCGCGCATCGGCAGCACGACCACGCCGGTCAGGAGCCGGATCGTCGTGGTCCTCGCGGCGAGGTAGGCGAACATCACGAGCGGCTCGTAGTACCGCGGTGGTGCCTCCGGGAAGAGCCGCCGGACGTACTGCTGCGTGGTCAGGTGGTCGTTGGCGAGCACCGATGTGAAGCCCAGACGCTCGGCCTCGACCGCCAGCGCGATGATGTCCGCGTGGTCGCCGAACGGGAGCGGGTAGGCCATGCCCTCTGTGCAGGTTGGTAGGGCGACCCCGAGCTTCACGTCGGCCTCCGGTCCTCTCCGCTTCTCGTCTTACGGTACAGCATTGCGTGAGGCGCAAGGGCTTGCGTAGACTCCGACCGTCGTCGGAGAGAGGTCGAGCATGGGCTCGCACGGGACGGAAGGAGGGCTTCGTTGAGCGCCTCCACCTTCCTCACCCAGACCCTCAACGCGCTGAGCCTCGCGTCGCTGCTGTTCTTCCTCGCGAGCGGCCTCACGCTGATCTTCGGCCTGATGAACGTTGTCAACCTCGCGCACGGCAGCTTCTACCTGCTCGGTGGCTTCCTGGGGCTGACCGTGATCCGCGCGACCGGCAGCTTCTGGCTGGGGATACTCGGGGGGGCCGCGGGGGTCGCGGTCTTCGGCTGGGCGACCGAGCGGCTCCTGCTGCGCCGCATCCGCGGCCAGGAGCTGCCGGAGGTCCTGCTGACGTTGGGCCTGGCCCTGGTGATCACCGACCAGGCGTCGGTGATCTGGGGCAGCGGCACCTCGACCATCCCCCAGCCCAGCTACCTCTCGGGTGCGGCCACGTTCGGCGACTTCACGTACTCGCGCTACCGCCTCTTCATCATCGTCTGCGCGGTGGTCGTCGGTGTCGTGCTGTACCTGCTGCACAGCCGCACGCGCTACGGCGCGCTCATCCGCGCCGGCGTCGACGACCGCGAGATCGTCGCCGCGCTGGGGGTCGACATCCAGCGCGTCTTCACCGGCGCGTTCGTCTTCGGTGCGGCCCTGGCTGGCCTGGGGGGCGTCGTCGGAGGGTCGGTCCTGGGCCTCCAGCCCGGCGAGGAGGTCGAGGTGCTCCTGCGCACCCTGGCCGTGATCATCATCGGAGGCGTCGGGAGCCTCTCAGGGGCGATCGTCGGCAGCATCTTCGTTGGCCTGGTCACGGTGTTCGGCCAGGCGCTGCTCCCGGAGCTGTCGTACTTCCTGCTCTTCGCGCCGATGGCGCTGGTGCTCCTGCTGCGGCCACAGGGCCTGCTGCGGAGTGCGGCGTGACGGCGACGCGCCGGCACGTGCTCACCGCCGTGGTGGTCGCCGCGCTCGCGGCGGCCGCGATCGCCGCCCCGTACGTGCTCAGCAGCTTCTTGATCAACGTGCTCGCGCTGTCGTTCACCTACGCGCTGCTCGCGATGGGGATCAACCTGCTGGGCGGCTACGCGGGGCTGGCGTCCCTCGGGCACGCGGGGATCTTCGCGGTCGGTGCCTACACCCTGGCCATCCTGGCGCTGCACACCGAGGCCGGGTACCTGCTGCAGGCGACCGTCGGCGTCGCAGCGGCGGTCGCCACCGCCGCGCTGTTCGGCGTGATGACGATGCGGACCAGCGGCGTGTACTTCCTGATGGCCACGCTGGCGCAGGGCATGCTCGTGTGGGGTCTGTCGCTGCGGCTCACCTCCGTCACCGGCGGGGAGAACGGCCTGCGCGGCATCGAGCGCCCGCCGATCTTCGAGAAGTACTGGGCCTTCTACTACCTGACGGTGGGCGTGCTGGCGGTCGGGCTCGTCGTCTTCTGGGTCATCACGCGATCACCGGTCGGCCTGGCGCTTCGCGGCCTGCGCGACAGCGACTCGCGGCTGGCGATGCTGGGCTACAGCCCGGCGGGGATCAAGATCTACGCCTTCGCGCTCTCGGGGCTGTTCGCCGGTGGCGCCGGCGTGCTCTTCGCGTACTAC
Source organism: Euzebyaceae bacterium (assembly GCA_963829805.1). Lineage (GTDB taxonomy): Bacteria > Actinomycetota > Nitriliruptoria > Euzebyales > Egibacteraceae > CAWHJR01. The sequence goes on along the minus strand of CAWHJR010000002.1, from coordinate 1,348,328 downwards.
AACCGCTTCGTCAGCCCGAGCGCGGCCGGCTTCCTGACGTCGGGCAAGGCCGTGCTGATGGTGATCCTCGGCGGCATCGGCACGATCATCGGGCCGGTGCTGGGCGCCCTCGTCATCACTTTCGTCGAGAACGTCCTCTCCGGCTACACCGCCCGCTGGCCGACGGTGCTCGGCCTGCTCTACATCGTGGCGGTGCTCTTCGCGCGCGACGGGATCGCGGGGATCGGAACCCGGGTCCTGCGCCGCCGCACGCCGATCGTCGTGACGCCCGCCGTCCCACCCCCGTCCACCCCTGTTCGCGAACCCACGGACCGTCTCACGAGGAGGAACACATGAAGCCCGACTCGACCCATCGCCTGCGGCCCGGCCCAGCGCTCGCGCTGGCGCTCGCCCTGCTCGCGCTCGCGGCCGCGTGCAGCGCGCCCGGAGGCGACGAGGCCACGGAGACGGAGGCGGTCGCAACCGAGGAGGCCACCAGCGAGGCCGCCGCCACCGAGGAAGCCACGGAGGAGGCTCCAGCGACCAACGAAGCCACGGAGGAGGCTCCAGCGACCGAGGAGGCCACCGGCGAGCCCACCGCCACCGAGGCCCCGGTGTCCGACGAGCCCATCACGATGGGCTTGATCCAGCCGCTGACCGGACCGTTCTCCGTCGTGTCGGAGGACATCATCGCCGGCTGGGAGATGTTCTGGGAGGAGCGCGGCAGCACCGAGGTCGCGGGACGCGAGGTCGAGTGGGTCACCGCCGATGACGCCAACGACCCGGCGACGGGCATCACCCAGGCCAACGCCATGGTCAGTGAGCAGGGCGTCGACATGCTCGTCGGTCCGGTGACCACCGCGGTGGGCGCCGCCGTGGCCGAGGAGATGGCCCGCCAGGACATCCCGGTGTTCACTCCCGCGCTCTCCGACGACAACGTCACGCAGCGCAACCGCCTGCCAGGCGTGGTCCGCATCGCCGGCTGGACGGCCAGCCAGGTGACGCACACCTTCGGCGCCTGGGCGGCGGAGCAGGGGTACGAGACCGTCGCCACGATCTGCTTCGACCTGCAGTTCGGCTACGAGCACTGCGGCGGCTTCGTCAACACCTTCACCGATGCTGGCGGGCAGGTCCCGCTGCAGCTGTGGCACGCCATCGGTGAGCCCGACTACGCGACCTACGTGTCTCAGCTGCGCGATGCGGGTACCGACGCCGTCTTCGTCGGGAACAGCGGCCCCGACGCCGTGCGCTTCGTGCAGGCCTGGGCGGACTTCGGCCTGTTGGGCCAGCTCCCACTGCTCGCCACCGAGACCGTCATGGATCAGACCACGCTGCGCAACCTGACCCCGGAAGTCTCGCTGGGCATCGTGAGCGCCGGCCACTGGGCCGAGGGCCGCGACGACCCCGCCACGGCGGACTTCACCGAGCGCTTCCTCGAGGCGCAGGGCCGGCTGCCGTCGTACTTCGCGGCGGCCTACTACTCGGCTGGGCAGTGGCTCGTGCAGGCACTGGAGGACGCCGGCGGCGACATCTCGGACCCGGCCGCGTTCGTCGACGCCGTGCGGGCGGTGCGCCTCGATGACACGCCGCTGGGCACGCTCGAGCTCGACGACTACGACCACACCACGCAGAACGTCTACATCCGCGAGGTGCAGCAGCGCGACGACGGCCTGCTCTGGAACGTCCCGATCCAGACGTACGAGCAGGTGAGCCAGTTCTGGACGTACGACCCCGAGGAGTACCTGCAGACGCCCGCCTACAGCCGCGACTACCAGGGCATCTGAACGGCCCGTGGCCGCTGACGTCGCGCTCGCGCTCGACGGCGTCACCGTCACGTTCGGCGGGCTGACAGCGGTGCGCTCGGTCTCGATGGCGGTCCCCCGCGGCGAGCGGAGGGCCGTCATCGGGCCGAACGGCGCCGGCAAGACCACGCTGTTCCGAACGGTGTCAGGCGAGCAGCGGCCCACGCGCGGAAGCGTCCGCCTCTTCGAGCGGGACGTCACCCGGTTGCCGCCGCACCGCCGCGCGCGGCTCGGCCTCGGCCGCACGTACCAGGTCACCAACGTCTTCCCCGACCTGACCGTCGAGGAGAACGTCGCCCTGGCCCTGCTGTCCGGCCGGCCAGCGCGCCTGCGGCCGTGGTGGCCGCTGTCGTTCTCCGGGCCCGTGGCCGAGGGCATCACGGCCTCGTTGGAGGACATGCACCTCGTGCACCGCCGCGCGGACCCGGCCAAGGAGCTGTCGCACGGCGAGCAGCGCCAGCTGGAGCTGTGCCTCGCGTTGGCGACCTCGCCCGAGGTGCTGCTGCTCGACGAACCCGCCGCCGGCCTCTCGATGGCAGAGCGGGGACTCTTGTCGACGCTGATCGCCGACCTGCCCGCATCCCTGACCCTGCTGCTCATCGAGCACGACGTGGAGCTCGCCTTCAGCATCGCCGACCACGTGGTGTGCATGGACGAGGGCGTGGTGATCGATGAGGGCACGCCGGACGCGATCCGGGCCAGCGAGGCCGTGCAGGCCGTCTACCTGAAGGTGGACTGATGCTGCGGGTGCGCTCCGTGCGCTGCGCCTACACCACGGGCCAGGTGCTGGACGGCGCTGACCTGGAGGTCGAGGACGGCGAGGTCGTGGGGCTGCTGGGCCGCAACGGGATGGGCAAGACCAGCCTCGTGCGGTGCATCCTCGGCATGACGCCCCCGCGCGTGACCGATGGCTCGATCACCTACCGCGGTGAGGAGCTGCGCGGAACGCGGAGCCACGAGGTCGCGCGCCACGGCATCGGGCTCGTCCCCCAGGGCCGCCATGTTTTCGGCAGCCTCACGGTCGCCGAGAACCTGACGGTCACCGCGCGCGGTCACAACGGCAGCGGATCGTGGACCACCGACCGGGTCTACGAGCTGTTCCCGCGCCTCGGCGAGCGGCGCGGACAGCGGGCGCGCACGCTGTCGGGCGGCGAGCAGCAGATGCTCGCAATCGCGCGCGCGCTGATGACGAACCCGACGCTGCTGGTGATGGACGAGGCCTCCGAGGGCCTGGCGCCCTCGGTGCTGCGCGATATCCGCGACCGCCTGCTCGAGCTCAAGGGCAGCGGCCTGTCGGTCCTGCTCGTGGAGCAGAACCTGGGCCTGGCCGTCGCGCTGTCGGACCGGCTCTACCTCCTGGGCGGCAACGGGCGCATCGTCTGGGGCGGGAGCCCCGACGAGCTGGAGCGCTCACCGGTGGTCAAGCGCGAGCATCTGGGCATCTGAGGTGGCGCCAGCGCGCCCTGTGGTGCTGCTCACGGGCGCCTCGCGCGGGATCGGCGCCGCGACGGCTCGCTGGCTGGCCGGCGCCGGTGCCGACCTCGTGATGGTGGCGCGCGATCGGGGGGCGCTCGAGGTGGTGGCGCGCGGCGTCGGCGGAACCTGCCGCGTCATCGTCGGCGACCTCGCGGACGCGGGCATGACGGACGCGGCGGTGGCGGCCGCACGGCAAGGGTTCGGTCGTCTGGATGCGGTCGTGAACAACGCGGCGAGCGTGGCGCCGCTGCAGCCGCTCGCGGCCGCCGACGCCGACGCGTGGCGGCGTGCGTTCGAGGTCAACGTGCTCGCGCCGTTGCGTCTCATCGGTGCCGCGCTCCCGCCGCTGCGCGCCTCCGCGGGCCGGGTCATCAACGTCGTGTCGGAGCTGGGGGTGGCCCCGCGCGGTGGGCTGGGCGCGTACGGCGCGACCAAGGCGGCGCTGATCCAGCTCACGCGGGTGCTCGCTGTCGAGGAGCCCGAAGTCACAGCGCTCACGTACGCCCCGGGACCAACGGACACGGACATGATGCGCACCCTGCGGGGAGGTGACGGGGCGCTTTCGGAGGCGACGCTCGAGCGGGTGCGGACGCTGCACCGCGAGGGCGCGTTGGCCGACCCGTTGGACCGGGGTCGCACGCTCGCCTGGCTGGCTCTGGCCGCCCCCGAGGTCGTTGAGCGGGCGCATGATCGACCATCGCGACGAGGAGTCGCACCGCGGCGCGGTGACCGGCCTGGGTGTCAGGCCGCGCCCAGCAGCACCACCGACGCCGTGAAGCCGTGGACGTAGCTGCGGTCGCCGACCGGGCCGATCTCGCCCGCGCAGGACATCCCGGCGAGCGGGGCGCCGTCCAGCGCCGCCGACACGATCGACGCGTCGTGGTCGGGCCGGCCGAAGAGCCGCTGGCCGCGACCGTTGCAGGTGAACAGCAGCGCCCCGTCGGCGCTGCGGCCGTCCAGGAGCGAGCGCAGATCCACGCCGGCGGACTCGGCGTCACGCACCTGGAACTGCACGGTGGTGCCGACCGGCACGACGGCGCCGGCCGCGATGGCGCCGGTCTCGCGGTCGGCTCCCATCACGCCGCGGATGAGGAAGTCCCCGCGGGCGAAGTCGAGCTTGCGCTCGTCGGTGACGATGCCGAGGTGCAGCCCGCGCATGGCGAGCTCACGCTCCTCGGGCTCGAGGCTGGCGACCAGGTCATGGAGGCGGCGCAGCGCCGGCTGCCCGCCGAGCTCCAGCAGGACGTTGGACCGTGCCTGCGTGACGATGAAGGGATCGCCGATCGGGCGACAGCCCTGGGAGACCACGGTGGCCACCTGCGCGCCGGGTCCCAGCACGACGCCCACGGCACCGTCGTCAACGACCCGGTCGTCGAGCACGAGGCGGTTGCCCCCGGGCCGCCCCGCGGCCGACGCCAGCCCGCCCGCGACCGGCAGCGCGACGCCGGCCTCGCGCAGGCGGGCCAGCGCCGCCTCGGCCGGGAAGGTGAAGGGGTCGGTCAGGAGCACGAGCCCGCCGCCGTCCTCCGGCACGGTCGCCGGCCAGCCACGCAGGACGCCCGCATCAGGCGGCCCCTCCACGGTGAGCCGCACCGGCGTGACCGTGCCGGTGCGACCGGCCCACAGCGACAGCGCGGGCCCCTCCTCGACCTCCCGTGCGCCGCCCGCCACCATGCCGCTGCTGACGCCCAGCAACGTCCCCGGCGCCAACGTCCGGCGGACCGCCGCGACGATCTCCTCCGCTGCCGCGATGTGGTGGGTCGAGAAGAACAGCACCGCCAGGTCCGGCTGCGGCCCGACGAGTGCGAGCAGCTCCTCGACCACCGCGCCCACCGCCGCGGAGGGGTCGCGGGCCTCCGAGAGCGCCGCGGCGCAGGCGATCGCCGTCACCTGCGCGAGCCTAAGCCCTCGGGGCGCGCTGTGTACCGCGCTAGGGTGGCGAGAGGCGGGGGCCGGCCATCGATCACGGGGGCAGTGTTGGGGACGCAGGCGCAGCATGCTTGATCCGCTGAGAGTGGTCGTGGCCCAGCCCGAGCGCCTCCTGCGCCGGGCGATCGTGAGCACCCTGTCGTCTCAACCTGGCCTGGAGGTCGTCGGCGAGGCCGCGGACGCCGGGACGGCGAGCATGTGCTGTGCCGAGAGGCGCCCCGACGTCGTGCTGCTCGCGGAGGACCTGCCGCCACGCGGAGCGCTCGACCCGGGCCTGGTCATCCGCTCGCTGGTGGAGGGCTGCGGCCTGGTGGTGCTCACCGACCACCTCTCCGCCTCCATGCTGATGGAGCTGGTGAGAGAGGGGTTCGACGGCTACCTCGACCACAGCCTCACCCCGGCAGAGCTCGGCAACGCACTGCGGGCGGCGCACCGCGGCCTGCTCGCGGTGCCGCGCTCCGTGGTCCCTCTGGTGGTGCAGGAGGTCGCGCAGGACGCGGACTGGTGTCCAGCCGGGGGGAATCCGCGGGCTGACGTCTCACCCGGATGAGGGTCGTGGCGTACCGCACGGGTGCGGGGGTCGACGCGAGCCGACGCAGCGCGGGGGCTGCCGCGCCTGCCGGTCCCATGGTGTGGCTACCGTCGATGCCCAGGGTGCGAAAGGCGGGGGTCAGGCTGTGACCGACGGGAACCTCGACACGGGGGAGGGCCTCGGCGCGCCTCCGCTCGGTGAGCGCGTCGGCCGCGGCCTGCGCTGGAGCCTGTTCCAGCAGGTCTTCGGCCGCCTCGTCTCCTTCGCGACCGGTGTCGTCCTGGCCCGGCTGCTGGCGCCGGAGGACTTCGGCACCTACGCGGTCGCGCTCGCGGTGACCAATGTGCTGTTCGGGCTCAACGACCTGGGGGTCCTCCTCGCGGTCGTGCGCTGGACGGGCAATGTCCGGGATGCTGCGCGCACCGCGATGACGCTGAGCGTCGGCACCAGCCTCGTGCTGTTCACCGCGTGCTGGCTGGCGACCCCCTGGTACGCCAACACGATGGGGACCCCGGGGGCGATCGGGGTCCTGCGGCTGCTGCTCGTGACGATCGTGCTCGACGGCTTCAGCTCGGTCTCGCACGGGTTGCTGATCCGGGAGTACCGGCAGTCGCGGCTGGCGCTGGCGGAGCTCGCCGCCATGCCCGTGAGCGTCGGAGTCTCGATCGGGCTGGCGCTGTCCGGGGCCGGGGCGTGGAGCTTCGCCGCGGGGCAGGTCGCGGCCAACGTCGTCACGATGGTGCTGACGCTGTGCTGGGCTCCGTTCTGGCCCGGCTTCGGGTTCGACCGCGCCGTCGCGCGCCGCCTCCTCGCGTTCGGGCTGCCGCTGGCGTTCACCTCGCTCGTCGAGTACGCGCTCCTCAACGCCGACTACCTGATCGTCGGTCGCGTCCTCGGCCCCGTCGCCCTCGGCTACTACCTCCTGGCCTTCAACATGTCCAGCTGGCCTTCGAGCCTGGTCACCGAGGCCGTGCGCAAGGTGTCGTTCGTGAGCTTCCACGAGCTCAGCAACGACGTCGGCAGGCTCGCGGCGGCGTTCCGGAAGGCCTTCGCTTACATGGTGGCCTACGCGCTGCCCGTGGTCCTCGGCCTGGCGCTGCTGGCGGCACCGCTCATCGAAGTGGTGTACGGCGAAGACTGGCTTCCGGCGGCGGAGGCGCTGCGGTTCCTCGCCGTCCTGGGGGGAGCGCGGGTCGTCATCGCGCTGGTCTTCGACCTCCTGGTGGGCGTCGGGCGCTCTCGGCACACGCTGCTGCTGAAGGTGCTCTGGTTCGTGGTGCTGGTCCCCGCGCTGCAGGTCGGCGCCAGGCTGGACGGCATCCGCGGCGTGGCGCTGGCCCACGCACTGGTGGCGATCGTGTGGGCCCTTCCGCTGTTCCTGCACGGGGCGTCGCGCACCGGTGTGCCCTTGGGGAAGCTTGGGCACGACACCCTGCGGCCGGCGCTGGCAGCGCTGCTCGCCGGCACCACGGTCCTGCTGCTGCCGCTCGAACGATGGGGGCCGCTCGTGCAGCTGCTTGCCGGCGGCGGCGCCATCGGCGTCGTCTACGGCTCGCTCGTGCTGCGCCGGCTGCTCCCGGCTCGGGGCAACTCCGGTACGACCGAGGAGTCGTCGAGCCTCGAGGACCCGTCATTGGCGAACAGCCCGTAGGTCACGGCGCCGGCTCGTAGCCCCCGGATCACGACGGGCGCCGTACGGGCCATCCGCGACCAGCCGTCCCACCGGCACGTAGGACCCATCTTCGGCGTGCCGGATGACGACACCGAACTCGCCGGCTGCTCCCGGCTCGGGGCTACTCCGGGACGACGGAGAAGTCGTCGAACCTCGCGGACCCGTCGCTGGCGAACAGCCCGTAGTGGGTCGAGCGCAGGTTGGTGGGATCGGTGAACCGCAGCACCGGCTGGCCGTTGACGCTCAGCTCGACACGGCCGTCGAGGCCTTGGCGCACGAGCAGCACGTCGCCGTCGGCGGGGGTCGGCTGGGCGAGCACCTCGACCGGCCCCGCCAGCGCCGTGGCTTCGTAGCCTCGGACCAGGTCGACGCCGTACGGGCCATCCGCGACCAACCGTCCCACCCGCACGTAGGACCCATCTTCGGCGTACCGGATGACGAGACCGAACTCCCCGCCGGCGCGCGTCACGCGGACCTGCACGTCGCCGGCCTCCGACGACGTGTCGACTGCCGTGTAGCTGTACCCGCCGGGGTTGAAGGCCTCGCCCGCGTCGACGCGCCAAGATGCGCCGTACCACCACGGGTAGTGCACCCCGTACTCGAGGTAGTCGACGCTCGCCCCGTCCGGCCGGCTGAAGGTGTCGCCGACGGTGACGACCGCGCTCAGCACCTGGCTGACGTCCAGGTGCCCGACGTGGGTGCTGGTGGATGCGGTCGCGAATCCGAAGCCCGTGGCGTGCATCCCGGCAACGTCACCGGCGTCCACCAGGTGCACCCCGTTGACCGAGACGAAGATGCTGTCGTCCGGCCGGGTCACCACGCGGATCAGGTCCCCGTCGGCCGCGATGACGTGACTGCGCGCGAACGCGATCGCCACCGGCTGCACCTGCCCGTGGACCACCTTGTCGACACGGTAGTACCCGGTCGTCGGATCGGGACCGACCCGGTAGTGGTCGTCGGCATCGACGACGCGGAACAGCAGCCAGAAGCGCCGGTCACCGACCGCGTCGACCGTCAGCTCGTAGGTGCCGAACGACCAGCCCGCGTCGAGCCAGACGGCCCGCGGCGCTGCTGTCGTGGCCCGCGCCTGCCCATCGGCGACCGCGAACGCGCCTGCGTCGCCGAGCCAGGGCTCCCCGCTGTCGGCCGATCCCAGCGCACTCCCGGACCGGTCGAACGCGTCCACGACACGGTCCCCCGCTCCAGGCGGGTTGCGCACGGTGGTCGTCTCCTCCACGACGTCGTCGGGCTGGGCCGGGCCGGGACCGATCGACGCCGACGCGGTCGCGTGCAGGGTGGCCGGCGTGGCGGGTGCGCCGGCACGGACCACCACCGCCAGCGCCTCCCCTGGCGCCAGCACCTCGACCGTGCAGCTCACCGTGGTCGTGCCGGTGCACGACCCCCCGTCGGGCTCCACCGCCGATGCCGTGACACCAACCGGCAGCACCAGCGCCAGCTCCACCGCGGCGGCCGGGGCGTTGCCGACGTTGCTCGCGGTGGCGGTCCAGCGCAGCGTCGACCCCACGAGCGCCGGGTCCTCATCGTCCAGGCTGACCATCAGGTCCGGGGCCACCGGCAAGTCGGCCACGACCAGCTCGTCGAAGCGCACCGTGGGGAGCCCGCCAGGATCCCAGGCCGCCAGCCCGACACCATGGGCCGTGGTGTCATCGACTGCCGTCGCCGACGCCACCACGACGCCGCCGACGAGGCAGTCGATCGTCTCGGCCTCGAACCGGCACTCCACCACGTCCCCGGGTGCGGCCGAGACCGAGGCCCTGATGGTGACCTGCGGGTGGCCCAGTGCACCGCCGTCGATCTGCTGCAGCTGGTACGCGCCGCCGCCGGAGCGGCCGAAGCGCCAGTAGCTGCCCCCGTCGACGACCCGGACGAGCAGCCAGAACTCGGTCGATGGCTCAGCCACCCGCACGCTGACCCGTCCCGAGGCGGCGCCGCCGTCCAGCGTCGCCAGGGAGTAGCCGGTCACCCGGGCCACGGCGGCGCCGGCATTGGTACCAAACGACCCGTGCACCTGGGCCCAGGGCTGGCCCGTATCGGCAGCGCCCAGCGTCGCAGCCGTGCCGCGGTCGAAGGTGTCGGAGACCCGCACGCCCTCGGGCGACGGTGCCACGAGCGTGGTCGCCTCCGTAGCCGAGTTGTCTGCGGGGTGAGCATCGCCGTCGGTCGTCGCCGCGACGTCCAGCACCACCGTCCCTGGCTGGGACGGGGCCGTGCCGGTCAGCAGGACGCCGGCGGAGGCACCCGGCTCGAGGTCCCCGAGGGAGCACGCGAAGGCCTCGGTCTCGCAGTGCCCTCGGTCGGAGGTCGCAGCCGGGGCCGTGACCCCGTCGGGCACGGCTGCCGAGAGCGCGACGGCGGTCGCGGGCCCCTGCCCGACGTTGGTGACCGTGGCCGTCCACCGCAGCTGGCCGCCGGCGACCACGGGGTCGGCGTCCTCCAGCGCCACGGTGAGGTCAGGGGCGGCCCCGAGGTCGGTGACCGTGAGCTCGTCCCAGCGCGCGGGCGAGACGCCGGAGGACTCCCAGGCCGCGAGCCCGACCTTCGTGGCCGCCTGGTTGAAGGGGCCGCTGGTCGTGGCCACCACGACGTCATCGACCGCGCAGCGCAGCTGCGTGGTCGTGACGCGGCAGCTGAGCAGGTCGCCTGCGGCACCGCTCACGGAAGCGCCGGGGGTGATGGTCGGAGATCCGTACGCATTGCCGACGATCTGCTGCAGCTCGTAGGCGCCGTGGTTCCGGCGACCGAAGCGCCAGTAGTTGGCGCCGTCCGACGCGCGGAGCACCAGCCAGTACTCCGGCGCGGTCGTGGCCACCACCACCGACACCTCCACGTTGCCGGCGCCGGGGTCGAGAAGCGCCAACGCGTAGCCGGGGCTGCTGGGGGTCGCCGTCGCGCCGTCGACCCGCATGTTGCCATGCACCGTCGACCACGCCTGTCCCGTGTCCGCATGGCCCAGTGACGGTGAGGCGGGACGGTCGAACGCGTCGTGCAGCCGCGTGCCGGCCGGCGGCGGTGGCGGTGGCGGTGGCGGCGGTGGCGGCGGTGGCGGCGGTGGCGGTGGCGGTGGCGGCCCAGCGGGGAGCTCCGTCACGAGCAGGTCGTCGAAGCGGACGGGCGGCGGTGCGTCGGGCTGCCAGCTCGAGAGCCCGACGCGCGTCGCCTGGGCGTTGAACGTGCTGGTGGTGGAGACCACCGCAGCACCGTTCACCCGACAGCTGATGCCTCCCGCCGACAGCGTGCACGCCAGCACGTCCCCAGCGGCAGGCTGCACCGCGGCGCTGGCGGTCAGCGGTGGATCGGCGAGCGCGTTGCCTTGGATCTGCTGCAGCTGGTACGGACCCGACTGCCAGCGTCCGAACCGCCAGAAGTTGGCTCCGTCCGAAGCGCGGACCACGAGCCACAGCTCCGGCGCCGGCACGGCCACTCGCACCGACACCACGCCGTCGGCGACGCCGCTGTCGGCGACCGCCAGGGCGTACCCGGCGGCGGGCGCCGCTTGGCCCTCGGACACACCCAAGGCCCCCGACAGCTGCTGCCACCCCTGGCCTGTCGAGGCGGTGCCGAGCGCCGCGGCGTCGGGTCGGTCGAAGTCGTCGGCCAACCGCACGGCGGGCTCCGGATCGGCTCCCGCGGCGAGCGCCACGGAGGTCGCCAGGCACACGGCGGCCAATGCCGCCGCCACCCTCCTCGCCAGTCGTTGCACGATCGCATGGTCCGCTCATGCCGCGCCGGCAGGCAACGCGCGTACGCAGAGTCGGGCACCGCCGCGCACGAGACCATTCGCCCTGCGTGCTTGACCTACGGCGTTCGTTGAGAAGCCGCAGGCCGCTACCCGGTACGGTCGCCGCTGTGGGAATGCCAACCGCGGTGCGGCGATTTCGCGCGCGGCTGCGGTCCTGGCGCACGGTGACCGTTCGCGAGGGCCCGGCACGCGGGCTGCGGATCAGCCTGCGGCAGGCCAGTGCGGACTACGCCGCCGGGGACAACGAGCGCCCCGTGCAGGACGCGCTGGCGCGCCACCTGCGGCCCGGGGACGTGTTCTTCGACGTCGGGGCCAACGTCGGGTTCTTCACCATCCTGGCGGCTCGGCTGGTGGGACCGACCGGCCGGGTCGTTGCCCTGGAGGCGGTCCCGCGCAACGCGCGTCGGGTCGTGGCCAACGCCCGTCGCAACGGGTTGGGGAACGTGACGGTGCTCGCCCTGGCGGCAGGCGCCGGGACCGGAACCGCCACGCTCAACCTCGCGCGCCATCCCGGCGGCGCGGTGCTGGCTTCCGCCGGTGTTCCGCCGGACGCGAGTGGCACGATCACCGTCCCAGTGCGCTCGATCGACGACCTGGCCGCCTCGGAGGACCTCCCGCCGCCGACGGTGTGCAAGATCGACGTCGAGGGTGCGGAGGAGGCGGTGCTCGACGGCATGGTCCATACGCTGCGGACGCTGCGGCCGGTGCTGGTCGTCGAGATGGACGACGGCGAGGCAGAGGTGGTGGCGCGCCGCGCCTCGGCGCTGGCCGACCGCCTGGATGCCGTCGGCTACGACGTCGAGCCGCTGCCCGGCAGCTACTCCGGAGACGGCTGGCACGTCGCTCACACCCTCGCGCTCCCGCGCAAGCCCGGGATCACTGTGAGCTCTGCTGCTCAGGCAGCCAAGGTCACCGCGTAGCCGGCCGGTACCGGGAGCGCGGCCTCACGCCTCGGTGCGCCAGCTGGGTCCGACCCCGGCCACGAACCGCTCGAGGGTGGTGCCCGTGTCGTCCCCCCACTCGCGGTTCACGGCGATGCCCACCCGCCGGATCTGCAGTGGCGGCGCATCGGGGTAGACGTCACGAAACGCCCGGTGCAGGCAGGGTTCGTCGTCCAGGTAGGCGAGGAACCTGCGACCGTCGCAGACGACACGCAGGGTGCACGGGCGGCCGTGCTCAACGCCGCGAAGGCACGTCCACACCGCGTCGTACATGTCCTCGTGCCCGCGCGAGCGGAAGAACGTCGAGATCGACGCACCGTCGAAGACGTTGTCGATGAAGACGTTGGCGACCAGGTAGTTCTCAGGGTCCTGCCACAGCACGATGCCGCACCGTCCCTCGTGCCCCTGCCCTGGGGCCGAGCCGGGGGGGGTCATGTCCAGGCGCAGGTCTGCGTAGTCCGGGTCGTCCCACGGCACGGTGTAGAGCGTCCGCCCCGGGTTGGGGTGCGCGACGTCGGCACGGACGCGGGCGCCGGACGCACCCACCTCGATGACGCCGGTCCCCTCGGTCCGCGCCCACGTGCGGGAGCCCTCGGAGGTGGTGAGGCCGTCGAGGTCCACCGCGGCCTGCGCTCGCGCGAGGCCGAAGCGCTCGTCGAGGACCACCCGGCCGGGCGTCGGATCCCACGGCGCCGCGAGGTCGACCTCGATGGGCAGCTCGACCGAACGAGGATGCGCCTCGAAGTCGGCGAGGCTGGCTTCCGGGCCGGCGAGGGCGACGCCGACGCCGGTGTTCCCGGCATCGCGCTCGTCGTGGATCCAACGGCCGAAGAGCATCCGCCCATCCAGATGCAGGCCGAGCGTCCGCCCGTCGTCGGTGACCTGCAGCAGGTGTCGCGCGCCGGGCGCCGGGCGCACCGCGGTGTCGGCGGCGACCAGCTCCCAGATGCCGTCGCGGCCCCGTCGCTCCAGTCGTGCCCCGGCCGCGCTGAGGCGGCAGCGCCACGCACCGTCCGGCCCCGCGCGCCACAGCACCTCGGCGTGCCCCCCGCGGCGTCCGACGCGCAGGGCGACGTGCAGGAGGCCGACCGGCGAGGGCGCCACGATCGAGCTCTCCGCCGGGGTGTCGGTGCGGGCGCAGCGCAGCCCGTGCGGCCCCCGCTCCAGACCTGCGCCCACCCAGCTGCCCCCGCGCTCGGCCGCCGACCCCGCGAGGGCGCCGCTGCCCACGAGGCGGTCGGCGATCGTCGCCGTGCCGTACCAGGGGGCGAGGGTCGCCGCGTCCGCGACGCACACCCAGTTGACGCGGGTGTCGACGCGGTAACCCACCTCCCCGAGGATCCGCTGGTGCAGGCCCGGGTGGAGCACGGCGGTCGCGTCCGTCGTGTCGATGGCCAGGGGGCGGAACGCCGGGTAGGCGCCCAGGGCGCGCGCACCGGGCACCGAGGCGGCGTAGTACGCGGCCCCCTGCTCGCGCAGCACCACCGCGTAGACGATCTCCAGGTTCTGCACGCCGTCGGCGACCCTCAGCGGGCGTCCCGAGACCGTCGCCCAGAGCTCGCCGTTGTCGCCGCTCGCGGAGTGCACGACCAGGCCGTTGCCGCGCTCGGGGCGGGTGGGCGCGGAGCTCGCGAACCACCCGACCGCCATGTTCTCGTAGTGGCGTGGCCGCCGGAAGCGCAGCCGAGCGGCGTCGCGCAGCGCCCGGCGCAGGCGGTCGCGCAGGTTGATGGGGAGGTCGAACGTCTGCGAGGCGTTGTGGCCGTTCAGCACGTTCACGACCAGGACTCGGCCCGGCCGGCGCTCCAGCGGCCCGTAGGCGATGCCCTCGCGACCCCAGCCGGGGACGGCGAGTGGACGCAGGCGCAGCGCGTCGTTGTCCGCACCCACCAGGCCCTCCGCGTCCACCACCACACGGCCCGCGCCACAGGGACCGGTGACGGGCAGGTCACCGGCTGGCGCGGTCTCGGGGAACCAGTCCAGCACCAGCACATCACCACCGCCGGCGACGCGCGCTATCTGCCCGGTCACACCACCGTCACTTGGGCCTGCACGCCGATCGCGGTCAGTGCCGCCCGAACCTCGTCCTCGTAGAGCGGGTTCATCACCAGCACGTGGGCCGGTGCGAGCGCTTCCAGGGACCGGGGCGCCACCACGGGCACGGCGCTCACGGGCAGGTAGAGGCCGTGCTTGCGGTCGTTGACGTCGACCGCGGCGGTCAGCAGGCGGCCGGGATCGGCGAGCACCGAGAACATCACACCCTTCGTGCCGGCACCCCACAGCACCACCGGGCCCTCGCGCGCCATCGCCTCCAGCCGTTCCCGCCAGCGCGCGACGAGCTCCCGCGCCTGTGTGCCGAACCGCCGCGCGGCGGCGACCGCGGCGACCTCGTCGGACCCCGCGTCCGCTTGGGCGTGGAGCGCCGCCCCGGAGGACGGCTCGCGGCGGCGCAACGCGTCGGCCCACAGGTACTGCCCCCCGTACGCGGTGCCGGTGGCGAGGACCTCCAGGCCCGCCGCGCTGAGCGCCCGTCGCAGCGGGGGTGCCGAGAAGTACGAGCAGTGCTCGTAGACCACGTCGAAGACCGCGGTCGACTCCACCATGTACGCGGCGTCGGGTACCTCGATGTAGCACGGCACGGCATCGCCGGAGGCGGGCAGGGGGAACGCGGCGAGCAGGGTCAGCGGATCGGCGACGTGCTCGAGCACGTGCTGGCAGACCACGAGGTCGGCGGCCGGCGCGGTCTCCGGGGCGTAGGTGGCGACGGCGATCGCCAATCCGCCCCCGGCGTCGCTGCCGCCAGCGTGGCTGGGGTCGAAACCGGTGCCGCGGTTGCCCCCGGTCCGGCACAGCAGCTCCAGGAAGTCACCGCCGCCGGCCCCGACCTCCACGACGTGACCGCCGCGGACGCCGTAGTCGTCGACCAACCGTCGCGCGAGCGCCTCCGCATAGCGCCGAAACGTCGGGGACCCGTGTAGCGAGTTGTGGTAGGCAGGGGTGTAGGTCACGCGGTCGGGGTCGAATGCGCTGTTGCGGATGAGGCCGCAGCGGTGGCACACGCACAGCTCGATCTCCCCGGTCCGCGCGGCTTCCGCCTCCTCCCGCGTCGGCGCCAGCGCGTTGGCCAGCACAGGGACATGCAGCGCCGTGAACACGGCTGAAGCCGTCGACTCGGAGCACACGGGGCACTTCATCGCGCCGCCTCCCGGACCACCGGCACGGAGCGCACCGACGACGAGGGCGTATCGAGGCGGAAGAAGACCTCGGTGGGCCCCACGAGGCTGACGACGAAGCGGCGCTCGAAGGTCGCCCAGCTCCGCTCACCCGTGAGCTTGGTGGTTTGGGTGCGGTAGGCGGCCAGTGCCGCGCGCTTGGCCTGCACGTGGTGCTCCGTCTGCACCACCTCCACGGCCGCGGGGAGGCTCGCGAAGGGGTCGGTCAGCCACTCGCGGAGCCGCTGCTGACCCCTGACCGCCGAGCGGGGGTACCAGGGCCCGTCGGCCCAGTACCAGACGGGGTACTGGAGCCATCGCCGGCCGCCGGCCACGGCCGCGCTGGCCTCCACGGCCTCACAGAGAGCCCGGTGGTCGGGGTGCCAGTCCCGCCCGCAGGTGACCAGCACCTCCTCGGGGTCCAGCTCCGCGACCAGGGCGTCGATCGTGAGACGGAGCTCATCCACGTGACCGGCGAGTGTGCCGTCCACGAAGCCCAGCTGGCGCACGTCGCCGGCAGGCACCCCGAGGACACCGCAGGCCTCCACCAGCTCACGTGCGCGCAGCTTCGCCAGCGCGCTCGGCGAGACCACGGCCGACTGGTGCGACCCGGACCCATCCGTGGCGACCACCACGCTCACGTGCGTACCCGCCGCCCGCTTGCGCGCGATCAGCGCCCCGCAGCCGAGCGTCTCGTCGTCCGGATGGGCCGCCAGGACCAGGCAGCTGCGCGCACCTGCCGTCGCGGTCACATCCAGGGCCGCCCGCCGCACCCGCGCACGCCAGGCACGCTGCACGGGCACCTTCGCGATCGCCGCGATGCCGCGCGCGAGCTGCCCCACACGACGGCGCAGGCCGGTGTTCACCAGGAACCTGTCGTGTTCTCGTAGAGCAGGACCCGTTCGTGCGACCACCCGATCGACGCGACGTCGAGATCGCCGTCGAGGTCGATGTCCACCAGGTGGGCGCCGTCATGGTGCTCATCGCCGACGCCGATGTCGTGGCTGACCCACGCGTCGTCGTCGGCCTGCTCCAAGGCGACGATGCGCGCGCGCTCGGGATGCTCCAGGTCGTGCTCGCCGGCGACGATGTCGAGGTCGGCGTCGCCATCGAGGTCGGCGGCGCCCACGCTCATCGGACCGATCAGCTCGGCGATCAGATGCTCCGGCCACGGCTGCCCGGAGTCCGCCGGCTGGCGGTACCAGGCGAGATCTCCTGGGGCGCTGATCACCTCGTACCCGATGATCGCATCCAGCCTGCCGTCCGCGTCGACGTCCCGCAGCAGCACCCGGTCGGGATCACCGGCGCGGTCGGACAAAGTCTCCGTCGTCCACCCTGCGGGGTCCTGGCGCAGCCAGCGCGTACCCAGCAGCAGATCCGTGTCGCCGTCGCCGTCCATGTCGCCGGCGTCGATGCCGTTGAACTGCGTCGTCGGCGACACCAGCTCCCAGTGCCAAGCGTCCCCGCTGGGATCGGCGGGCGCGGTGAGGACCTGCGTCCCGCCGCCCCCCTCATGCCACGAGAGCGCGATCTGCAGGGGCTCGCCAGCCCCCTCTCGCCAGGCGACCGCGCCCTGCAGGAAATCCCCCTGGGCCTCGGCCACCACGCGGATCCGGAAACCGCCGGCGCCGTCGTTCTCGGCGTACACGAGCTCGGCGTTCGGCTCGGTGCCGCGCCCCGCCGTTCCGACCAGGTCGACATCACCGTCGCCGTCGGCGTCGGTCGTGATGGCCACCTGACCGAATCCGTCCCCCACCGCGTGCCGCTCCCAGTCGCCCCCGGGTTCCGGGTTGCGGTACCACCAGGCGCCCGCGATCAGGTTCTCGGCCCCGTCACCGTCCAGGTCAGCGGAGAGGACGAAGACCGCGGTCTCGGGTCGGGCGGCATCCACCACGTTCCGCTCCCAGCGGCCCAGGGGGTCGGCGAGCAGGCTCTCCCAGGCCACCAGCGGCGACTCGGGCCCATCCCAGTTCCCCCCGATCAGGTCGAGGTCGCCGTCGCCTCCGAGGTCGGCCACCCGCAGGTTGTGGGAACCCTGACGGTCCAGCACCGTTGGCGTCCAGGTCGTGCCGTCGCCATCGTTGCGGAGAACGACGACGCGCCGTTGCTCCGACTGGGCCATCTCGGCAGCGGCGAAGTCGAGGTCGCCGTCGGCGTCGAGGTCGGCCGCCTCGAACCGGTGGACGTAGTCCAACGACGCGGCGACGACGTGCTCGACCCACTCTTGGCCCCGCTCGGCGGGCGACTCGTACCAGACCAGACGGCCGGTGCTCTCCGACGCCGCCAACGCGATGTCCGGGCGCCCGTCGCCGTCGACGTCGGCGACCGCGGCGCTCACCCGCGACGGCCACCCCGTGGCGAAGTCGTGCCGCGTCCACTCCTGCTGCCTCGGGTCGGCCGGGGTCTCCAGCCAGTAGCCGCCCTCGGCGATGTCGAGGTCACCGTCGGCATCGAGGTCCCCGAGCGCGGTGCCCTCACCGGCAGGGGCTGCGGCCAGCGTCCTGGCGGTCCAGGCGCCGGCAGCGTCCTGCAGGTGCACCACCGTCGCCCCGTCGTGGGCGCGGGCCACGACGTCCAACCGGCCGTCCACGTCGACGTCCCCGACCTCGACGTCGTGCGCCAGCCCCGGCCCCACCTGGTGACGCACCCAGTCGCCGCCGCCCTCCAGCGGGTTGGCGTACCACAGCACGGTGGCGTCCGCGTAGTCCGGGACGATCACGTCCTGGTCGCCGTCCGCGTCCACGTCGGCGACCTCCATGTCGGTGGAGAACACCGAGCGCGCGTCGATCACGGTCGGGGTCCAGTCCGGCGCCGCGTACCACTGCAGCGGCGTGCCCCCGTCGTCGGCCACGACCACGTCGACCAGACCATCGCCGTTCAGGTCGCCGACGGCCTTGCAGTCCGCGGCGATGTCACGAGGGTCCAGCTCCACCCGCCGGAACGGTCCGGCGGCGCTCGGGTCCGCGGGGTCGCCGGCTGGGAGCAGGGCCACGAGGGCCACGGCCAGCACGGCCACCGCCCCGACCGCTGCGAGCGGGCGGAGCGGGCGGGCGTTGCGGGGAGGCGCTGGGCTCGCTGGCGTTCCTGTGGTCGGACGCTCGGTGACCGTGGTCACGCCACCAGCCGGTTCTTCCACCAGTCCAGCACGCGCTCCAGGCCGTCCTCCAGGTCGACGGTGGGCTCCCACCCCAGCAGCTCGCGCGCCCGGCTGATGTCGGGCACCCGGCGGCGCGTGTCCTCGAAGCCCGGCCCGTAGTAGGACGCGTAGTCGGTGTAGCGGATCTCCGACGCGGAGCCGACCAGGTCGCGGATCTGGTGCGCGAGGGTGCCGATCGCCGTCTCCCGCGTGGACCCGAGGTTGATGACCTTGCCCTCGGCGCCAGGGGTGAGGCCAGCCAGGTAGGTGCCGGTCACGGTGTCGTCGACGTAGGTGAAGCAGCGTGTCTGGCGGCCGTCGCCGTGGACGAGGATCGGCTCGTCGGCGAGCGCGGGTCGCAGGAAGTTGGCGATGACCGATCCGTAGCCCCGCGGGTCGAGCCTGGGTCCGTAGGAGTTGAAGTAGCGGACGATCACCACGGGCAGGCCGTGCGCCGCGTGAGCGAGGGCCAGGTGCTCGTCGATCGCCTTGGCCGTGGAGTACGACCAGCGGTGCACCGTCGTGGGGCCCAGCACGCGGTCGTCGTCCTCCCTCATGGGCACGCGTGCCGTCTTGCCGTAGACCTCGGAGGTCGAGGCCACCACGACCTTCTTCCAGTAGCGGTAGCAGGCGCTGAGCACGTTCTCCGTGCCGCGGGTGTTCACCAGCAGTGACTGCAGTGGTGACTCGACGATGTGACGGACCCCCACCGCGGCCGCCAGGTGGAACACCAGACCCGCACGCTCGACCTCGGAGGCCACCAGGTCGGCCTCCAGGATGGAGCCGTTGATCAGCTTGATCTCGTTGAGCCGGTGCGCCAGGTTGGCGACCTTGCCGGTCGTCAGGTTGTCGAGCACCGTCACCTCGTGGCCGGCATCGCACAGCCGGTCGACGAGGTGCGACCCGATGTAGCCCGCCCCACCCGTTACTAGCACACGCATGTCAAACCCTTCTCGCGACGACGCCATGGACGGCGTCGTAGACACCTTCGAAAGTCCGCGCCACTGCGTCGGCGGGGAACCTGCTCCGCACCACCGCCTCGCCCGCTGCGCCCAGCTGGGCCCGCAGGCCGGGGGATGCCAGGAGCGAGCGTATCGCGTCCGCGAGCGCGTCGACCTTGCCCGACCCCACCAGCAGCGCGGTGCGCCCGTGCTCCGCGAACTCCTCGAGCGCCGGGAGGCGGTAGGCGGCGACGGGCAGCCGCGCCGCCATCGCCTCCAGCACGGCGTAGCCGAAGCCCTCGCTGATCGAGGCGAACACGAAGACGTCGCCCGCCGCCAGCACGTCGGGCACGTCGTGGCGCTGGCCGAGCAGCCGGACGCGGTCGGTCAGACCCGCCGCACGCACGGCGGCGGCGACGTCGGGAGCGCGGGGTCCGTCGCCGGCCAGCAGCAGCACGGCGTCGGGCCACTCGGACGCGAGCGCCGCGAAGGCGGCCACCAAGTCGAGCTGACCCTTCCCGTCCACCATGCGCGACACGTTCACCAGCACCGGCTGCTCCGGGCGCAGCCCGAGCTCGGCCCGCACGCCACCACCCCGGGCGGCCGTGGCCCGCGCAGCCTCGAAGCGCTTGGTCGGGACGGCTTGGCGCAGGACGGTCATCGGTGCGTGGACGAGCGGGTCGAAGATCGCGGCGACCCGGGCGGACTCGGCGACGTAGTGGTGCACGACCCGTCGCTCCACACGGTCACGCACCGCCGCCTTCCAGGCCGAGCTCACCCGCCGCGCCGGGCCGGCACCCACGGGGGCGAGCGACCCCAGGTGCACCCACTCCGCGTGCAGGTGCCCCACGACGGGCTTGCGCGTCACCAGCGCGGCGGTGTGCCCGAAGCGCCGGTCGAGGTCACTGTGGACGTGGAGCAGATCGAACCCACCGCTCCGCACCAGGCGCACCAGGGAACGCAGCGTCGCGTCGGGACGCCCCCGCACGTGATCCAGGGAGACCGGATCGATGCCCGTGGAGGCGACGTCGTCCGCCACCTCGTGTGGCCCTCCCAGGTAGCACAGGCCGACGTCGAAGCGCTCGCGGTCGCGGTGGTGCAGGTGCGCCAGCACGATCGTCTGCCCGCCACCAACCTGCAGGTCGGGCAGCACGTGCAGCACCCGGGTCCGCGCCGGCGGCGCCGCGGTGAGGACTGACGTCACACGGCCACCAGCTCGGCATGGACCCCCATGCCGTCGAGCGCCCGTCGGATCTCCCCCAGATAGGCGGGGTTCATGGCGATCACGACGTCGGGCGCCGCGTCACGCAGCGCAGTGGGAGCGACGACCTCCTGCCCGGTTCCCGCGATGAAACGACCCTGCTTGCGGGGGTTGACGTCGACGACGCGACGGATCGAGCCTTCGGTGTCCACCGCGTGCAGGAACGCGACCGCCTTCGAACCTCCTCCCCAGACGACGGCCTCGCCACCGCGCCCGACGACGCCGTCGACCAGGCCGCGCAGCTCGTCGATGCGCGTCTGGCACGCTTGGGCGAAGCCCGCGACCAGCACGTCCAGCACATCGAGGTCGTGCTCCAACGGGATGTCCCGGGCCAAGCCGGTCCCCGTGCTTGGGCGCGTCTCCAAGAGCAGGTACTGCTCGTCGTAGTCCAGGTCGGCGCTCAGCACCTCGAACCCGCTGGCGCGGAACAGGCGCGTGAGCGAGCCGGCCGAGAAGTAGCTGCAGTGCTCGTAGTAGACGTCCCAGAAGGCCCCCTCGCGGAGCACGCGCAGCGTGTCGGGGAGCTCGAACAGCACGGGCACCACGCGGCCGCCCAGACCGGAGCGGATGGCGTCGAGGAACTCGCGCACCGGCCCGATGTGCTCCAGCGTGTGCCGGCATACGACCGCGTCGGCGTCGATCGGCCCGTACTCGGCGGTGAAGAAGTCCGGGATCCAGGTGATGGCACGCGCCGCCTCGGAGGTCAGTCGACCGGTGTCGACCCCTGGGTCGATGCCTATCCCGCCGCCTGCGCCGGCCGCGATGAGGTACTCCAGGAACTCGCCCTTGCCGCACCCGATCTCGAGGATCTTGCGACCCTCGAGTGCGTAGCGGGCCACCCAGCGTGCGGCCAGGTCGCGGGCGAACTCCACAAACCGCGGGGAGCAGCTCTGCGTCTCCTCGTAGCGTCCGGAGTACTCCGCGCTGCCCGGCCGGAACGCCGTGTTGGTGATGAACCCACACCCGGCGCAGAACGCCAGTGCGATGGTTGCACGCGGGAACTCGAGCGCGGCCCGCCGGTCGCCCAGCAGCAGGCAGCTGTTGGTCGGCACCTTCTCGATGCGATGGAACTCCTCGATGCCGCTCGCGCCGCAGGCCGGGCACAGCGTCGCCATCACCGCACCTCCGGGAAGGGGATCGGGATGATGAACTTGCCGCCGCGGGCGCGGTACTCGGCCTGCTGGCGCTCGATCTCGTCGGCGAAGTTCCAGGCCAGCACGAGCACGTCGTCGGGCTGCTCCTCGAGCAGGGCCTCCACCGGCCTGATCGGGATGTGCGCACCGGGCATGAAGCGCCCGTGCTTGTGTGGGTTGCGGTCGACCACGAACTCGATCAGGTCGGAACCGATGCCGGCGGCGTTCAGCAGCGTGCTGCCCTTGGCAGCGGCGCCGTAGGCCGCGATCCGGCGCCCCTGAGCCCGGCGCTCGTGGAGGAGCGCCACGAGCGCGTCGCGGGTGCGGTCCACCTGCGCGGCGAAGCCCGCGTAGTGCTCGAACGCCGCCATCCCGAGCTCGTCCTCCAGCTCGAGGATGGTCTGTGCCTGCGGGTCGCGACGGTCCACGGGCTCGCTGGACCAGCGCAGGGTCCCGCCGTGGAGGTCCGGGAAGTACTCGATGCCGTTGAGGTGCAGGCCGTGCCGCCGCATCAGGGTCTCGACAGCGCGGGACGAGAAGTAGCACAGGTGCTCGGCGTAGATGGTGTCGAACTCGACGTGCCGCACCAGGTCGCGGACCCAGGGGTTCTCGACCGTGACGATGCCGTCGTCGGCCAGCAGGATGCGCATGCCCTCGACGAACCCGTTCAGGTCCGGAACATGGGCCATGACGTTGTTGGCGATGATCACGTCGGCTCGGAGGCCCTGGCGACGCAGCCGCCACGCCACCTCGGGGCTGAAGAACTCCGCGAGCGTCGGGATGCCCCCGGCGGTCGCGGCGGCGGCCTGGTCGGGCGCGGGGTCGATGCCCAGCACCGGCACCCCCGCCTCGACGAAGTTGCGCAGCAGGTAGCCGTCGTTGCTGGCCAGCTCCACCACCAGCGAACTCCCGTCCAAGCGCCGGCGCTCGATCAGGTCGAGCGCGTGGCGGCGGCTGTGGTCGAGGACCTGGTTGCTGAAGGAGGAGAAGTACAGGTAGTTGTCGACGAACAGCTCGTGGGGCGGAACGTCGTCGAGCAGCTGGACCAGCGTGCAGGTCGGGCAGAAGGCGACGTCGAGCGGGAACCGCGGCTCCGGCAGGTCGAGGTCCTCGGCACGCAGCAGCGCGTCGGGGAGCGGCAGCTTCCCGAGTGAGAGGAAGGTTCTCAGTCCGGACTGGCCGCACGAACGGCAGCGTGCATGATCAGACATGCCCGCCCACCTTCACCAGTGCCAGCGCGCTGCGAGTCCAGCGCAGCTCGGCATCGAGGTCCCCGCCGTCCTGGAGCTCACGGATCCGCGCGATCCGCTGGAACTGCGAGCCCTCCAGCTGTGCCACGGTGAGGGCGTGCTCGCGGTAGGCCGCATAGAGCTCCATGACCCCCTCCAGCACCGTCCAGCGCGGACGTGCCGCCGGCAAGACGTCCGCGAGCTTGCTGCAGTCGACCCGGTAGTTGCGCAGATCCGGGCCGGCCCCCGGCGCGAACGTCACCCGGCTTGCGGGCACGACCGTCTCGACGATCTCCGCCACCTCACGGATCCGGTAGTTCTCCTGGGTCGCCCCGACGTTGAAGGCCTCGGCGTGGATGCGCTCGCGCGGGGCCTCGAGGACGGCGACCATGGCGCGCGCCACGTCCTCGACGTGCACCAGTGGCCGCCACGGGGACCCGTCGCTCTTGAGCCTGACCTCCCCGGTGGTCGTCGCGTACCCGGTGAGGTTGTTCACGACCAGGTCGCCGCGCAGACGCTCCGACACTCCGTAGACGGTGGCGTTGCGCAGGTGCGTGGGGCTGAAGCCGTCGTCGGCCAGGGCCGTGATGCCGCGCTCGGCCAGCACCTTGGACTCGCCGTAGGGCGTCACCGGGTGGAACGCCGCGGTCTCGTCGATCGGCGCGTCGCCGTGGGCGCCGTAGAGGCTGCAGGACGACGAGAAGACGAAGCGTTCCACGCCTGCCGTGCGGGCGAGCTTTGCGAGCCGGACCGCGGCCTGGTGGTTGATCGCGAAGGTGGTGGCCGGGTTGAGGTCACCCAGCGGATCGTTGGAGATGGCGGCGAGGTGCACCACTGCGTCGAATCCCCGCAGGTCGGCCACCTGGATGTCGCGCACGTCGCGGCGCAACGCGGCCGGGCCCGGAAGCTCAGGGCCGAGCGTGCAGGCGGAGAAGAGGAAGCTGTCGAGGCCGAGCACCACGTGGTCGGCGCGCATGAGGGCATCGACCAGGACCGAGCCGAGGTACCCGTGGTGCCCCGTGACTAAGACGCGCATCATTCCCCCCACACGTTCCACGGCGCGCCGGAGATCCACAGGGACTCCAGCAGCTTGCGATCGCGGACGGTGTCCATGCACTGCCAGAAGTCGTGGTGGCGATACGCCATGAGCTCGCCGTCCTTGGCCAGCCGCTCCAGCGGCTCGCGCTCGAACTGGGTGGCGTCACCGTCGATGTAGTCGGCGATGCCGGGCTCCAGCACGAAGTAGGCGCCGTTGATCCAGCCCTCACCGGTCTGGGGCTTCTCGGAGAACTCCCTGATGCGGTCGCCCTCGAGCTCGATGTGACCGAACCGCGCCGGAGGCCGGACCGCCGTCAGCGTGGCCAGCCGGCCGTGGGAGCGGTGGAACGCGAGCAGCTCGTGCAGGTCGATGTTGGCGACCCCGTCTCCCCACGTGAGCATGAAGGTGCCGGTTCCGAGGTGGGGGATGAGCTGCTTGATGCGGCCGCCGGTGGCGGTCGGCTGGCCGGTGTCGATGAGGTCGACCACCCAGTCCTCGCATTCGCCGTCGTGGCGCTGCACGAAGCCGTCGCGCGGGCGCACGGTCAGGTCGTGCGAGAGCGAGGCGTAGTCCATCAGCCAGCGCTTGATGACCTCGCCGCGGTACCCCAGCCCGATCACGAAGTCCTGCAGCCCGAAGGCCGTGTAGTACTTCATGATGTGCCAGAGGATCGGACGCCCGCCGATCTCGACCATGGGTTTGGGCCGGGTCTCGGTCTCTTCCGCCAACCGCGTGCCGAGGCCGCCCGCCAATATTCCTACCTTCATCGCTGCTTCGCTCTTTCTACCGAGGCACGTTGCACGTGCCGGTCCCGTCAACCCTTGCTGGCTGCGTCTAGAAGCTCTTGGGTCAGTCCCGCGTTCAGCACGTAGGCCACGGCCTGCACCCGCGAGTTCACGCCCAGTCGTTGGAGTACGTGTTGGATGTGCGTGCGCGCGGTCTCGGGGCTGATGCCCAGCTCCGCGGCGATCGAGGCGTTGCTGCCGCCGTGGACCAGCAGAGCCAGGACCTTGCGCTGCCGCGCGGACAGCGTCCGCAGCATCTGGTCGGCTTCCTGCCGGCGGCGGGCGTCCTGGAGCATCGTGCCCACCAGCGGTCGCAGCATCTCCCGCGGCAGCGCCATCTCACCGCGGTGCGCCGCGCGGATCGCGTTGGCCAGCTGCTCGGCGGAGCGGGTTTGGCTGATGTACCCGTCGAAGCCCTCGCGGCAGACCTCGATCAGCGTCTCTGGCGACGAGCTTGCCGCGACCACGATGATCCGGCAGGACGCGACGCTGGCGCGGATCGCCCGTCCCGCCTGCACGCCACCATCGGGCGGGAGGTTCTCTGCCACCACGGCCACGTCCGGCTTGGTGTGCGCCGCCCGCAGCTGCGCCTCGGCGCCGCGCCCGACCGCGGCCACGATGTGGAGATCGGGGACCACCGAGAGGGCGTGGGCGATCGCGATCCGCAGCAACCTCTGCGGCTCGGCTATCAGGACTGCGATGCGCTGCTGGATGGTCTCTCCCCCCACGGGCAGCGGGAAGAGAGGAGCAGTGGACTTGACCCCAGTGTTTCCCGCACGCCGATTTGCGTAGCCATTGTAAACCGAATCGCGTACTCCGTTTGCGCTGTCCATCAGTCGAGCACCGGGCGGAGGTCGGCTCGGGCGGGCCTGAGCACCTTCCACGCGCGGCCCAGCAGGGCCTGCACCGTGCCGAGCAGGATCACGATGTCGAGCCAGACCGACCAGTTCTCCACGTAGAAGCGGTCCAGGCGGACGTAGACCGAGTACAGCGGGCTCTCGCGGCCGTCGACCTGCCACAGCCCGGTCACGCCCGGGCGAACCGAGGCGCGGTGCGAGCGCTGCTGCATGTCGAAGGCCAGGACCTCTTCGGGGAGGGCAGGACGGGGTCCCACGAGGCTCATCTCCCCCCTCAGCACATTGATGAGCTGCGGCACCTCGTCGAGGCTCGTGGCCCGCAGCAGGCGTCCGACGCGCGTGATCCGGGGATCGTCGGCCAGCTTGAAGAGGGGTCCGTTGCGCTGGTTCTTCGCCCTCAGCTGGGCCAGCGCTGCCTCCGCGTCGACCACCATCGTGCGCAGCTTCAGCAACGCGAACGTTCGCTCGCCGTGGCCGACGCGCTGCTGGCGGAAGACGATCGGGCCGCGGTCCTCCAAGCGGATCGCCAGGGCGGCGAGGGCCAGGACCGGCGCTGCGACGACCAGGAGGACGCTGGCCAGCACCAGGTCCAGGCCGCGCTTCACGGCGTGCTCGAAGCGGTGGCTGAGGCGCGGGCCGATGTAGAGCAGGGGCTGGTAGGCCAGCGACTCCGTGCGCAGCCGGTGCGTCGCGATGCCACGCAGCCCGCTGGAGAGGTGCACGTGCAGGCCGCGCTCGTGGAGCAGCCTGACCACGGAGTTGATCTCGGCCATCGACAGGCAGCTGCCGGCCAGGAGCACGTGGTGGACGCCGCTCTGGCCGACCGCGTGCAGGAGCGCTTCGACGTCGATCCCACCATCGCCTGCACGCCGGTCGCCGCGTAGCCCGACCGAGATCTCGTGGCGCAGCCCGAGCTCGGGGTGCTCGGCGACCAGGTCCCGCAGGTCGTCGGCCTCGGCCCCCGCGCCGACGATCACCGTCGGCAGGAGGAAGCGTCCACGTGTGCGGGCACCGAAGAGCCACCCCCGCAGCACGAGGGACGTGACGGCCAGGCCGACGAAGCAGCACAGGGCCGCGAGCAGCGACAGGGGCGCCCGCACCTCCACGCCCAGGGGGGTGGCCATCAGCACGGCCCACGCGCCGGTGAGCACAGCCACGCGGGCGGCCTCGGCGAGCTGCAAGGCGTCCAGGCCGATCGCCTCCCACGGCGTGCGGCGCAGGCTGCGGACGCGCAGCAGCACCCCGAGCAGGACCGTCGACGCCCACAGCGTCCCGCGTTCCGAGGGGCTGGCGCTGGTCGGGAACAACATCGGGGCCAGCACCCACAGCCCCACGGTCCAGACGAGCATCAGCACCGTGGCGTCGGCAGCCACGTGCAGCCTCCGCGGCCACCAGGCCGCCTCGCTCACTGCGCGTTCGAAGACGGGCCGACCCGCCTCCGAGCGAGCAGCAGCAACGCGAGCACCAAGCAAAATTCCCGCCCTCCCGTTTGGTTGGATCGCGGGGCGGCGTTGTTGCCCCGCCCGCACCGACGACGCTACGTGCGGCCCCGCCATGCGTCACGCGCAGAACGACGTAGGCGGTCTACGGATCCTTGCCTGCCTCCCCCGGCTCGTACTAGTACTTGCGTGTCATCCTTCTTGTCCTTGCGTGTCATCCTGCTTGACGGTGGCGCGATCCGACGTACTGTGCGCCGCGGTGGGTACACGGGCGGGGGTTTGGGTTCGTTCCGGGCAGGGTGTCGACTTCGGACCCCTGCTCCCAGACCCCGTGCCTGCGGTCGCGGGCGCCGGCGCAGTGCTCGGCGTGCTCGCCGCGGCCGTCGCCGTGGCGGCGTTCTCGCCTCGTGCCGCCACCGTCCTGGCGGCTGGCGGCGTCCTCATCGTGGCGGGACTGCTCACCCGTCGGGACGCCGTGACGGTGCTGTGCGCGTTCGTCGTCTTGTTGTTCGGCATCTCCGCGCGCTACGTGGTGGGGCCGATCGGCGCGTTGGGCACGCCCGCGAACCTGATCGGCCTCGGGGCGCTCGCGTGGTGGGTGCTGACGCGGCTGATGGTCCCGATCCCCGGCGAAGGCCGGCAGCCCATCCGCTCCGCGGTGATCCTCTTCGGCTGGTGCATGGGGGCCGCCTACGGCGTGGCGTGGATGCGGGCGCTCTCGCCGCTGGAGTCGGGCGGCGCTGACCGGACGATGATCGGGCTGGCGGCGATGTCCGGGATCGCCCTGCTGGCGGCGGACGGCATCGGGACCCGCGCCCTCCTGGACAGGCTGCTGCGGACGATCGTCCTCGCGTGCTCGTTCTTCGCCGGCCTCGGCCTCGTGCAGTTCGTCCTCGGCATCGACTTGGCCAGCAAGTTCACCCTCCCGTTCCTCGAGCTCACACAGGCGCTGGACGGGATCGCGCAGCGCTCGGACTTCCGCCGCGTGCAGGCGACGGCCACCCATCCGATCGAGTTCGGAGTCGTGCTGGCGATGGTGCTGCCGCTGGCCTTGCACTTCGCGTTCGCGTCGGAACGGACGACCCAGAGGTGGCGCCCGTGGCTGCCCGTGGTGCTGCTCGGCATGGCCATCCCCATGTCGCTGTCGAGGGCCGCCACGTTGGGCCTCGTCGTGGGGTTGCTCCTGCTCGTGCCGGCATGGTCCTGGCGGCGGCGCCTCCAGATGGGCGCCGGCTTCGTGGTCGCCGCCCTCGTGATGCAGATGGTGTTTCCTGGGCTGCTGGGCACGGTCCGCTCGCTGTTCAGCAACTTCGGGACCGATCCAAGCATCGTCGGGCGCACGGAGGACTACGACTACGTCAGCCTCTTCATCGCCCGTTCACCGGCGTTCGGGCGCGGTCTCGGCACGTTCAACCCCCTGCAGTACGACTTCCTGGACAACCAGTACCTCGGGACGCTGGTGGAGACGGGGTTCGTGGGGCTGGCGGCGCTGCTGGCGCTGTTCCTGACCGGGATCGGCGTCGCCGTGCTCGCTCGTCGCCGCTCGACAGACCTGACGACCCGCACCCTCGGCCAGACCCTGGTGGCGTGCATCGCGGTCGCGGTCGCGACGTACGCGACCTTCGACGGGCTGTCCTTTGCGATCTGCACAGGCCTGCTCTTCTTGCTGATCGGGTGCGCGGGCGCACTGTGGCGCTTGGAACGGCCCGCTGTGACCGACCAGACAGGGGGCGCGAGACGCCGACCCACATAGCCTCCCCGCACCGGGCTGCACCCCCGGACTCTGGAGGTCGTGTGAGACCAGACCGAAGGCGCCGGGTGGTTCGCGGGCTGGTCGTGCTGCTGCCGTTGGTGGTGGGACTCCTCGCCCCGGTCACCATGGTCGCGTTGCGCGACCATGCGCCCGCCGAGGCGCCGTCGCAGGCTCCCGTCGCACCGCCACCGCAGGCCCAGTCGGCACCGCCGGCGATCACGCTCCCCGCTCCTCCAGCTCCTCCCGCTCCTGCCCCGCCTCGCTCGGCCGCCTCGGTGCTGCGGCTCTCGGGCGCCGATCGCGTCGCCACCGCGGTCGCGATCTCGCGGCAGGTCGCCGCCGCGGCCGTGACCGTGGTGGTGGTAGGCCAGGACGAGTACGCGGACGCGCTGTCGGGTGCCCCTCTCGCCGCCGCGCTGGGCGCGCCCATGCTGCTCACCGCGCGGGACGGCCTGAGCGCCGTCACGGCGGACGAGGTCGTGCGCCTGGGGGCGCAGCGCGCTGTTCTGCTGGGAGGCGAGGCCGCGCTGAGCGAGGCCGTCGCCGGTGAGCTCACCGCGCTGGGGCTCGAGGTCGAGCGCATCGCCGGCGCGTCGCGGTTCGCCACGGCCGCCGCGGTCGCGGCGCACCTGCCGCCCGCCGACGAGGTGTTCGTGGCGGAGGGGGCGCACGCCGACCCGCTGCGCGGCTGGCCCGACGCGCTGTCGGCGGCGGCACTGGCGGCCGCCCTGCAGCGCCCATTGCTGCTCACGGCCGGCGACGAGCTCCCGGTCGAATCGCTGGAAGCGATCCCGGCCGGTGCGGATGTCACGATCGTCGGTGGCGAGGATGCCGTGGGGCCCGCGGTCGCCTCGGCGCTGCAGGACGTCGGCGAGGTCCGGCGGCTGGCCGGCGCCACCCGCTACGACACGTCGGCCGCGGTCGCGGAGGAGTGGCTGGCAAGGGGCAACGACCTCAGCGGGATCTGGCTGGCGACCGGCCGCGCGTTTCCCGACGCGCTCGTGGCCGCCGCGGCGGCCGGTCAGTCGGCCGGCTTGCTGCTCCTGCTGGACGGCCTCGACGTGGCCGGATCACCCGCCACGCGAGGCTGGCTCGCCGACCACGCCACCCAGGTGGACGACGTCCTCCTCGTAGGCGGCCCGCTGGTCATCTCGCCGACCGTCGAAGACGACGTGCGCGCACTCGTGGCCGGCGACCCGGCCCCCACGGCCGCGCCCGGGGCGAGCCGGTGCCCGGCGTTCCCGGCCTTCCCCGACGCCGCCTGCACCGGCGTGCTGCCCGGCATCGCCCGGGCCACCACGGGTTCCTTCACCACCACCACCGACGGTCAGGTCATCGCCAACCTCGACGTCAACGGCACGATCACGATCGCCCACGACAACGTTACGATCAGCAACGTGCGCTTCCGCAGCGCCGGCCAGGCCATCAACAACCTCGGCCACACCGGCCTGCTGGTCGAAGACTGCGAGATCGACGGCAGCGGCGCCCCCGACGCCGCCAGCGCCATCGGCGAGCACAACTACACCATGCGCCGCTGCAACATCCACCACGTCGGCGAAGGCCCGCGCATCAACGGCAACGTCGTGCTGGAGGACAACTACCTGCACGACTTCTTGGACTTCATCGCCCAAGGCGCCCACCAGGACTGCATCCAGATCACCTCCGGCTCCCACATCGTCATCCGTCACAACACCTGCATGCTGCAGGTGGACGGGGCCAACGCCGCGATCATGACCGGCACCGATTCCGGGAGCGACCTGGAGTTTCAGCACAACCTGCTGGCCGGCGGCGGTTTCACCGTCTACTGCGGTGCCCACACCGGTTACACCGACGTCCGCGTGCTCGACAACCACTTCAGCACCTTGTACTACCCCATGGGCGGCTACCACGGCCCGCTGGTCTACTGCGACGGCCCGGGCCACGTCGTCGCCGGCAATGTGTGGCACGACGGACCCAACAGCGGGCAGCCGCTGGGCTGATCAGGCCTCGACCGCCACCGGCAGCCCGATCGCCTCGGCGAACTCCGCGGCCCGCCGGTCCCAGCCGTGGCGCGCCGCGAAGGCGCGTCGTGCGGCCACCAGGGCCGGGGTCCGCGCCTCCCCCAGCGCCCGGCCGACCGCATCGGCGAAGTCCAGGGCTCCGCGGGCCACGATCACGTGCTCGGTGTCCAGCCAGCGCACCGCGGGCAGGTCGGTCGCGACCGCGGCGCGCCCGGCGGCGAGGTACTCCAGGGTCTTGAGCGGGAAGCTCGCGCGATTGAACGCGCTGTCGGCGTAGGGCACCAGCCCCACGTCCATGACCCGCAGGTACGACGGCAGCTGCCGGAAGGACTTCGGTCCCACCCACTGGACGTTCGCACGGCCGAGCAGCCGCTCCAGGCGCCGCAGCTCGAAGACATCCGAGCGGGGCCCCACCAGCAGGAGCGAGTGCCCGCGCTCCGCGACCGCCTCCAGCAGCGCGACGTCGATGCGCTCAGCCAGGTGTCCGACGAAGCCAGCGATCGGCGGCGGCAGCCGCACGTCGTCGGGCAACGGCGCCGCATCCGTGCCGGCGAAGAGCACCTCGTCGCACCCGTTGGGGATGACCACGCTGGCGACGCCGCGCTCGCGGTAGCGGGCGGCGAGCTCCTCGGAGATCGACACCACGGTGTCCACGCTGGCGAGCTGGCGCGCCTCCAGGCGGCGGGTGAACGCCGGCGACACGCCGATGAGGGGCGCCATGGCGACGAAGTCGTCGGTCGCGTAGAGGACGCGCCGGCGTTCGCCGGCGAGGCCGAACGCCGGTGTCAGGCCGGCGGCCACCACGGCATGGACGTCGCCTCCCAGCGCGTGCACCGCGCGGCGGATCGCGGCGCGCGTCACCGCCTCCGCCACGGGGCGCAGCATCGACGCACTCGTCTTCGGAGGGACGACGGGCGTGAGCCGCGCCAGCGCGGGCTCGACTGTCCGCAGGCGTGGGTGGTGCAGCGACGCGGCGAGCTCCGGCTTGCGCAGCGCGGTCAGGTGCGAGAGCGGCGGGTCGACGTAGAGCACCGGGGCGTAGCGCGTGAGGCGGCTGGCGATGTGCTGGTCGGGGAACCAGTTGCCGTCCCACGAGGTCCCCGCCGCGAAGACCACCAGCCCTGACCACTCCCCCATGCGCTTCCTCCCCACACGCCGGTCCCCACCCCTCGGTGCGGCACGCGCCGCACCGAGGAATCGTGTGCGGAGCGGCGCCGGGACGCAAGGATGGAGCTGTGACTCCTGCCGCCACGATCGGAGTCCCTGTCTACAACGGGGAGGCGCACATCGCCGCAGCGCTGCGGTCGCTGCTCGCGCAGACCTACGACGACCTCGAGATCGTGGTCTCCGACAACGCCTCGACGGATGCGACCGCCGAGATCGTGCGAGACGTGGCGGCCGCCGACGCCCGGGTGCGCTACGTCGCCCACGAGGTCAACCGCGGGGCGGGCTGGAACTACAACCGGGTCCTGGAGCTCGCGAGCGGCCGGTACTTCAAGTGGGCCGCCGCCGACGACGTCTGCGAGCCCACGTTCGTCGAGCGCTGCGTGGGGGCGCTGGAGGCCGGCCACGAGGTGGTGCTGGCCTACCCGGCGACCATCCTGATCGACGCGGACGGCAGCCGGCTCGGTCCGCTGGACGACTCCGACCTGCACCTGCCGATGTTGCAACCGCACCGCAGGCTGGCGCAGCTGCTGCGCCACCGCATCGAGTGGCACCCCGTCTTCGGTCTCATCCGCACGGACGCGCTGCGGCGCACACGCGGCATCGGCAACTTCCTGCTCGCCGACGTCGCGGTCCTGGCCGAGCTGGCGATGCTGGGCGGCTTCCACCACGTGCCCGAGCCGCTCTTCCTGCGCCGCTACCACGACCAGCGCTCGGTGATCGCGCACGCGACACCGGCGGCGCAGCTGCGCTGGTATGACCCCACGGCCCGCCAGCGCATCGTGCTCATGCAGTCGCGGCTCTCACGCGAGCTCCTCCTGGCGGTCGCCCGCGCCCCGCTGGACGGGCCTGAACGCGCGCGCTGCGCACGCGCGGTCCTCACCTCCTACGTGCTGCCGCACTGGCGCCACATCGGCGGGGAGGTCAAAGCGGCGCTGCGGTCGCTCATCCGGTTGCCGTAGGCCGACCGCCCTGCCCGTCGTACGGGGTGCGCCGCTCCCCGCCGCATGCTGGGTGAGGGACCGGCGGGAGCAGTCGACCCCTTTGGCGGACGTGGGACAGGAGTGAACGTGGCATATGCGCGTGACGTCGTCATCGTCGGAGGCTGCGGGAGGGTCGGGTTCCCCCTCGGGCTGGCGTTCGCGGACCGCGGTCTGCGCGTCACCTTGTACGACATCGCCTCCGACAAGGTGGCCAAGGTCAACGCGGGCGTGTGCCCCGCAAACGAGCCGGGCGCGCAGGAGGTTCTCGACCGCGTGCACGGGGACCGCCTGATCGCCTCGGACGACCCGGCCGTCATCAGCAGTGCCGAGTCGGTGGTGATCGTCATCGGCACGCCGGTGGGAGCGCACCTGGCCCCGGACCCCCAAGCCGTGCCGGCCGCGATCGAGGAGC
Organism: Euzebyaceae bacterium; assembly: GCA_963829805.1. Classification (GTDB taxonomy): domain Bacteria; phylum Actinomycetota; class Nitriliruptoria; order Euzebyales; family Egibacteraceae; genus CAWHJR01. The sequence continues at coordinate 1,314,893 of CAWHJR010000002.1, read as the reverse complement.
TGGCCGACTACTTCCGCGACGGTCAGCTGCTGGTGCTGCGATCCACCGTGTTCCCCGGCGTGACGGCGTCGGTGGAACGCCTCGTCCTGCGTCGGCTGGTCGGTGTCGAGGTTGCCTTCTGCCCGGAGCGCATCGCCGAGGGCAAGGCCATGACCGAGCTCTTCGAGCTGCCGCAGATCGTTGCGGCCCGCAGCCCTCACGCGATGGACCGGGCCGCCAAGCTGTTCGGCGCCATCGCCCCGAAGGTGGTTCCGCTCGCACCCGAGGAGGCGGAGCTCGCCAAGCTGTTCACCAACGTCTACCGCTACATCAAGTTCGCGGCGGCCAACCAGCTCTACATGATGGCCAGCGACTTCGGCTGCGACTACGAGCGCATCCGCCGGGCCTTGACCGACGACTACCCGCGGGCGGCCGACCTGCCCGCGGCCGGCTTCGCCGCGGGTCCGTGCCTGCTGAAGGACACGCTCCAGCTCGCGGCGTTCAACGACAACCGGTTCACGCTCGGCCACGCCTCGATGGCGGTCAACGAGGGCCTGCCCCTCTACATGGTGTCCAAGCTGGAGAAGCGCTTCCACCTGGAGTTCATGACCGTGGGGCTGCTGGGCATGGCCTTCAAGGGCGACTCCGACGACCCCCGGTCCAGCCTGGCCTACAAGCTCAAGCGCGTGCTCAGCTTCAAGGCGGAGCAGGTGCTGACCACCGATCCCTACGTCGACGACCCCGCCCTGCTGCCGCTGGAGGAGGTGCTGGAGCGCTCCGAGCTGCTCATCGTGTCCGCCCCGCACTCCGTCTACCGCGACCTGGAGACGTCCAAGCCCGTCATCGACATCTGGAACCTCACCGAGCGGGGCACGCGGATATGAGCGCCGGCGAGGAGCCTCGGGTCTCGATCATCGTCACCGCGTACGACGAGGGCGAGCAGATCGTCACGTGCCTGGACCGGATCCTGGAGGCCGTGACCATCCCGTGCGAGGTGCTGGTGGTCTACGACCGGCCGGACGACACCACCGCGGAGTACGCCGAGAAGTACGCCATCGCCGATGAGCGGGTCCTCCCGACGGTGAACACCTACGGTCGAGGGCCCGCACCGGCGATCCGCTACGGCGTCGACCACGCCAGCGCCCCGGTGGTCGTGGTCACCATGGCCGACCTCTGCGACGACCCCTGGGCGATCGAACCGATGGTGCGCCTGGTCGAGCGGGGCGTCGCGGTCGCCGCCGCGTCCCGCTACATGGAGGGTGGCCAGCAGTGCGGCGGGCCTTGGCTGAAGGGCGTGCTGAGCCGGCTCGCGGGTCTGGTCCTGGCTCTCGGGGCCGGGGTGGGGACCCGCGACGCCACCAACTCCTTCAAGGCCTACTCGCGCAGCTTCATCGCCTCCGTGGGCATCGACTCGCGAGGAGGGTTCGAGGTGGGGCTGGAGCTGGTGGCCAAGGCCCGCCGCCTGCGCCTGCCCATCGCCGAGGTCCCGACGGTCTGGCTGGAACGCACCGCGGGCCAGTCGAAGTTCGTGCTCGCGGAGTCCCTCCCTCACTACCTGCGGTGGTTCCGCCTGGCCTTCGGCCCGCGGCTGACACTCGAGCAAGTGCGCGATCGTGCGCGCAGATCGGAGCGGGGATGACGGCCACGAAGGTCATGGTCACGGGGGCCTCCGGCTTCATCGGCGGCTACCTCGTGCAGCAGCTGCTCGACCGCGAGTACGAGGTCGTCGGAGTCGACGACCACTCCAAGTACGGCCGGGTGCACCACAGCTACGACGACCACCCCAACTACCAGCTCGTGGAGGGCGACGCGCGCGACGAGAAGCTCCTGTTCGAGCTGCTGGCCGACTGCGACCACCTCGTGGCGGGCGCGGCCCTGATCGGGGGCATCAGCTACTTCCACGCGTTCGCCTACGACCTGCTCGCCGCGAACGAGCGCATCATCGCCGCGACCTGCGACGCGGCGATCCGGGCCCGGCGGGAGGTGGGGCGTCTGCGCAAGGTGACGTTCGTCTCGTCGTCGATGGTGTACGAGTCCACCGACCGGTGGCCGTCGCGCGAGGGTGACGAGCAGCTGATCCCCCCTCCACGGTCCTCGTACGGGTTCCAGAAGCTCGCCGTGGAGTACTTCGCGCGGGCCGCCTGGGACCAGTACCGCCTGCCGTACACGATCGTGCGGCCCTTCAACTGCGTTGGCATCGGCGAGAGCCGCGCTCGCCAGGGTCTTCCGGTGCAGTCGGGCAACGTGAGCCTGGCGATGACCCACGTGGTGCCCGACCTGGTGCAGAAGATCCTCAAGGGCCAGGACCCGCTGCACATCCTCGGCGACGGCCACCAGGTACGGCACTACACCTACGCCGGCGACATCGCGCGCGGCATCGTCATGTGCATGGAGAGCCCGGCCGCGGCCAACGAGGACTTCAACATCTCGACCTCCACGCCCACGACCGTGCGGGAGCTGGCCGAGCTGATCTGGCTCCGGCTGCGCCCTGACGGGCCGCCGTTCCGGTGCGTCAGTGACCCCCCCTACCCCCACGACGTGCAGCGCCGCACCCCCAGCGTCGACAAGGCCCGGCGCCTGCTGGGCTACGAGGCCACCGTGACCCTCGACGCGATGCTCGACGAGGTCATCCCGTGGATCCGCGAAGCCGTGGCGGCGGGGACGATCTGAGACCGTGACGGCCACGACCCTGGTGCGCACCGGCATCTCGCGGTTTCGCACCATCGCCGACGAGCTGGTCTGGCCGACGGCCACGACCGTCCCGTCGGCGCGCGCTGCGGTGCTCGCAGCGGGGTGCGTGCTCGGCGGCGCGCTGGTGGTGCTCCTGCGTCAGACGGGCACCCCCGCGGTCGACACGCTCTACGCCGAGGACGGCCAGATCTTCCTCGCACAGGCCTATGAGCGGGGTATCCCGGCCACGCTGCTCGAGCCGTGGGCGGGGTACAGCCACCTGCTGCCGCGGCTGCTGACTGCCGCGGTCGCGATGCTGCCCCTGCACTGGGCCGCGGCGTCGATGGCGATCGGAGCCGCGCTGCTGACCAGCGCCCTGGCGCTGGTCACGTACCGGGCGCTCAGCGGCGTGATCCGCTCTGCCGCCCTGCGCGGCGTCGTGGCGGCGGCGGTGCTCCTGGTGCCCGTCGGGCAGGAGGAGATCTTCTCCTCCGTCGCGAACCTGCACTGGTTCCTGGTGCCCGTCACCGCGCTGGTGCTGCTCTGGAACCCGGCGTCGCGCCTGGACGTGGGACTCGCTGCGGTGGTGGTCTTCCTGGCGGCGGCCAGCGATCCGGTGGTCGCGGTCCTGCTGCCGCTGGCTGCCCTGCGCCTGTTCACGCGGGTGCCGGCGAGCAGGATCCCGAGCGCCGCGTTCATGGCCGGCCTCACCGTGCAGCTCGTGGTGATCGCGACCGGAGCCGGGACCCGCCCCTTCACCGAGACGTCGCCGGGTCCCGCCAAGCTCCTGGCCTGGCTGGCGTTCGACGTGCCGGGGCGCACCCTCGCCGGAACGCGCTGGGTCGGTGACATCTCCGACCCGGTCGCCTGGCTGGGCGTGGGGGTCGCGCTCATCGCCCTCGGCGCGGTGTGCGTCGCCTGCCTGCGCTTCCTGCCGAGCACGGACTGGTGGCCGCCTCTGGTCCTCGTGGTGGCCGGGGTCGTGCTCTACCTGGGCTACGCAGGCGTCGCGGGCGACCGCCCGCCGCGCTACGCGGTCCCGTCGGCCATCCTCCTGCTGGCGGCGCTGGGAATCGCCGCCGACCGGCTCTGGCGGGCGATGCCGGATCGTTCTGCGCGCCTCGCGGCGGTCGTGGCCGCGCTCGCGGTCGCGGGGGTCTGGTCGGTGAACCTCCGCCTCGACAACGGACGCAGCGACGGCCCGATCTGGTCCGAAGAGCTGGCCGTGGCGGAGGACCGCTGCCGGACGGCGCCGGTGCCGACGGTGGCCGTGCCGATCGCCCCCGACGCTCCGCTCGCGATCCAGCTGCCGTGCCGCGCGCTGGTCGCAACGAACTAAGACCTTGATGACACCCATGACCCGAACCCCCATCGCCGAGGCCCCCGCCGCGGCACCCCGCACCGCGCCCTCCACCGCTGCGCCGCGGGCCCGCCGCAACCTGCAGCTGGACGTCCTACGGGGCGTGGCGCTCCTGCTGGTGATCGGCCGCCACCTCGAGCTGCAGCGCCCCACGGGCTTCGTCGGGGTGCTCGCCGAGGCCTGGTTCGACATCGGGTGGCTGGGGGTCGACCTGTTCTTCGTGCTGAGCGGCTTCCTGATCGGTGGCCTGCTGCTGAGGGAGGCGCAGCAGCGCGGCGCAATCGACGCGCCGAGGTTCCTGATCCGGCGTGGCCTCAAGCTCTACCCCCCGTACCTGGCGTTCATCGCCTACCTGATCGCGGCCCCAGCCCTGGGAGCGCTGCTGCGCGGCGGCGACGCGTGGGGTACGGCCACGGCGGAGGTGGGCCGGTACTGGCCGAACCTGGTGTTCCTCCAGAACTACCTCGGCTCCCCTGCCGGCCACACGTGGACGCTGGGGGTCGAGGAGCACTTCTACCTCGCGCTCACGCTGGCCCTGGTGGTGCTCGTGCGAGCCGGACGCGTGCGCTGGGTCCTTCGCCTCGCGTTGATCGCGGCGCCGCTGTGCCTGGCCCTGCGGGTGCTGGCGTCGGCGACCGGCGACCCGGCCGGCGTCGCGATGACCGGGACCCACCTCCGCCTGGATGCCCTCCTGTTCGGCGTTGCGCTGCGCGCCGCTGCCATGTACCTGCCCGAGCGCTTCGCCGCGGCACGCCGGTGGCGCCTTCCTCTCGTCGTCGGCGGGCTCGTCCTGTGGGCGCCCAACCTGGTGGTCTCGCCCGCCTCCGCCGCGATCCGCACGGTCGGGCTGACGGCGACCTACCTCGGCGCGGCGGCGTTCCTCCTGGCCGCCTACCACACCCACGCCGCGGACTTTGGGCGCTGGGCACCGCACGCCCGGAAAACGGCTACCCTCGTTGCCTGGGTCGGGACGTATTCGTACACGATCTACCTGTGGCACGTGACAGTCCTGGGAAGCTCTGGGCGGGTGCTAGGCGGGTGGCTCGGCGGAGCGCTCACGGACCTCGGTGGGCTGCTCTGGCTACCCACCGCACTCGTCATGACCACCGCGGCCATCCTCGCGGGGGTCTTCGCAAGCTTGATTGTGGAGTGGCCGGTGCTGCGGCTGCGCGATCGCCTCTTTCCGTCGCGGTCGACAGCGCTTCCCAGTGGCCCGCTCCCCGGAGGGAACCTCGAATGACCGCCAGCACGATCCCGACCGCGGGGGAGGTGAGGCAGCAGATGGACCTGTGGACGCTGGTGCGCGTGGTGCTGCGTCAGTGGTGGGTGGTGCTCCCGGTGCTGGTAGCCACCGGGTTCATCGCACTGGAGGTCACGGCGGGGATCGCGCCCACGTACGCGACCAGCGGGTCCTTCCTCCTCACCCCGGCGGCGGCAGGGGACGGCGGGCCGACGGCGCAGGAGCTCCTGGAGCAGCGCAAATCCTCCCTCCAGCTGGCTGCAGACGTCCTCGCGGAGTACGTCGGAGCAGACGAGGTGCGGTCACGGCTGGCGGAGCTGGGCGCCACGGCCAGCTACCTGGTGGAGGTTCGCGGGAGCGGTCCGCTCCTCCGGGTGGAAGCGGTCGGGGAGGACCCTGCAGTGGTGGTGCTCACGGCCCAGCAGGCGCTGGACGCGATCCTGGAGGAGCTGGCCAACCGTCCCGAGCTGCGGGGAGCGCCTCCGAACGTGGCGATCACCGCGGACGTCCTCGTGCGTCCCACACGGGCGCAGGAGCTCCCACCGACGGTTGGCGACGAGGACGGGGTGACGCACTACACCGCGTCGGGTTCGGTGCTCCTCGACGCGACCGCCGCACCGCAGGCGCCGGAGGTCGTCAACCCGTTCCGCCAGCTGGGAGGTTCCGCCCCCGCCATCCTCGCCGAGCTCGCGTCGACCGCGGCCTTCCGCCGGAGTGTCGCCGCGGCCGGTGGTGTCGAGGACTACACGGTGACCTCTGACCAGTACGCGCCGGTCGTGCGCGTGGACGTAGGCGCGTCGGAGCCCTACCCCGCGACCGCGACCGTCGACGCAGTCTTCGAGCTGCTGTCCACGGAGCTGACCCAGCGCCAGGAGTCCTCCCCGCCCGAGTCCGTCCTCGTGCTGGAGCGGCTCGTGACCCCGGAAACCGAGGAGCTCGCCCCCAGCCGGGCGCGCCCGATGATCGTGGTCGTCGGGTTGGGCGTCGCGGCCGCGGTGGCGCTCGCCGTGCTGGTGGAAGGGCTCCGCGCACTGGTGCGTCGCTCCCGGGGCGCCAAGGCCGCACCCGCGGACACCCCGGCGGCGGCTGGCGTCCCGCCGCGCCATCGGCCGCCGGCAGACCCCCCGGCCAGCTTGTTCGCGTTGGCGCCCGAGGCCATCGACGACCACGAGACCAGCACGGACAGGCAGATGGCGACCACCGTGCCGCGAGCTCCGTAAGGGGGCTACGAGAAAGTTCGGCGGGACGCCAGGTGGCGTGTCGGTGACCTGCAGAAGGTGGGTCACCGGCACGTCCCGGACAGGGGAAGTTGTGGAGCGGAAGCAGTCGCGTCAGCGTGTCCTGGTGATCGTGCAGAACCTGCCGGTCCCACTCGACCGACGCGTGTGGATGGAGGCGCAGGCCCTGACCGCCGCGGGTTACGGGGTGTCGGTCATCTGCCCGCGCGGCCCGGGCGAGCCCTATCACAGGGACCTCGAGGGCGTGCGCATCCGTACCTATCCCGCGCCTCCCGCGACTCACGGGCTGATCAGCTTCGCGTGGGAGTTCGCCTGGTGCTGGGCGGCCACGGCGGTCCTCGCGCTGGTGACCGCGCTGCGCGATGGGGTGGACGCCGTGCAAGCGTGCAACCCGCCGGACACGTACTGGACCCTGGGCTGGATCTTCCGCCGCTTCGGGCGTCCGTTCGTCTACGACCAGCACGATCTCTGCCCGGAGATCCTGCGCTCGCGCTTCGGCGAGAGCAGGAGGTTGCTGCTCCGCGCCCTCACCTGGCTGGAGCGCATGACGTACCGGACCGCCGACCATGTCGTCAGCCCCAACGAGAGCTACCGCGACGTCGCGCTCCGACGCGGAGGCCGACGGGAGGACGAGGTCACGGTGGTGCGCAGCGGCCCCGACCCGGCCAGGATGCGCCGTGCCGCGCCGGAGCCGGCGCTCCGGCACGGCCGTGACCACCTCCTGGTCTGGCTGGGGATCATGGGCCCCCAGGACGGGTGCGACCTCCTCCTCGACACGGTGGACGTGCTCGTGCACGAGCGTGGGCGGAGCGATGTCCACACCGCGATCCTCGGTTTCGGCGACTGCCTGGAGGAGCTCCGGAGCCGCGCTCACGCCCTCGGCCTGGACGACCACGTGACGTTCACCGGCCGGGCGGACCTCGCGATGATCAGCGCCTACCTGTCCACCGCGAGCGTCGGGCTGGGACCCGACCCCAGCAGCCCGCTGAACGACGTCTCGACCATGAACAAGATCATGGAGTACATGGCCTACGAGCTGCCCATCGCGTGCTTCGACCTTCCCGAGACTCGCCGCACCGCGGGCGAGGCCGCGCTGCACGTCTCCTCGGGCGATGTCCACGCACTGGCGACGGCCGTCGAGCGTCTGCTGGACGACAGCGCGCTGCGGCAGCGCATGGGTCGGATCGGGCGCGCGCGCATCGAGGGGACGCTGGGCTGGCACGAGCAGGCGCCGCCCTACGTCGCGGTCTACGACCGATTGCTCGGATCCGTCCGGAGCACCGTGCTGACCTGAGCCGCCGCCGGGGCGGGGGTGCGCCAGAAGACGTCGTGCCACACCTCCAGGCCGAGCAGCGTCCAGATCCTGATCGACTCGTCGACGCCGCCGTGCGCGTGGCGGGCCAGGAGGGCGGCCACCTCGCGGCGGTCCATCACGTCGGCGACGAACGCGCTGGGGCTCAACAGCAGGTCGTGGCTGAGCTCACGCAGCTCGCCACGGAACCACGACTGCAGGGGCACGCGGAAGCCGACCTTCCGGCGGTCGACCAGCTGCGCCGGCAGGTAGCGGCGTGCCACCTCCTTCACCAGCCACTTGCGGGTGAGGCCACGGACCTTCAGTCGTGACGGGAGGCGGAACGCCAGCTCGACCACGCGGTGGTCGAGGAAGGGCGGGCGCAGCTCCAGCGAGGCCGCCATCGACATGCGGTCCCCGCGCTCCAGGAGGTTGTCCGGCAACCATCCGCCGAGATCGTGCAGCAGCATGCGGCGCAGACGGTCGCCGCCGGCCGGGCCTGGCGGCGGTCGCCGCCGGTCAGCCGCGGGTGGTCCGACCAGCGCCCGGCGCTGGGCCGTGTCGAAGGGCGCGAACCACGTGGTGAAGCGCTCCGCCTCCGTGCGGGCCGCCAGTGCGCGGGCCGCGACCCGCAGGCGGTCGGAGTGCCCCGGGAGGCGGGGGGCCAGCATGGTGAGCACAGGGGCCCGGACCGCGGCCGGCACCACCGCGAGACGGTCCGCGGAGTGCTTGGGGTAGCCGGCGAAGAGCTCGTCGCTGCCCTCCCCTGAGAGCACCACCTTGACCTCGCGGCGGGCGCACTGCGCGAGCTGGTGGACCGCGACGTCCGCGGGCTCCGACAGCGGGGCGTCGCGGTGCCAGGTCAGGCGGGTCCAGTCCGCCGCGAAGCTCGCGGGGTCCACGGCCACCTCGTGGTGGTCCGTGCCCAGCAACGCGCTCACCCGCCGGGCCACCGGCAGCTCGTCGTCGACTCCCGCCCCGCGGAAGCCCGCCGCGAACGTCGCGATCGCGTCGCCGCCCCGCTGCCGCTGAGCCAGCGCGACGATCAGGCTGCTGTCGACGCCGCCGCTCAGGTACGCGCCCACGGGGACGTCAGCGACCAGGGCGGCGCCGACGGCGTGGGTGAGGGCCTCGTCGAGCTCGGAGACGGCCTGAGCCGGGCTGCAGTCGCGGACGGCCCGAGCCGGCGGCGGCGCCCACCAGCGACGCGGAGCGCCCGCGCCGTCGGGGCCGACGCGCAGGAGATGGCCCGGCGGCAGCTTGTGCACGCCCGCGAAGAGCGTCCACGGCGCCGGAACAGCCCGCGCGGCCAGGTAGGCGTCCAGGCTGTCGAGGTCGACCCGCGGCCCCCCGGGCAGCGCGGGCAGCAGCGCCTTGACCTCGGACGCGAAGGCCAGCAACCGGTGGTCTGCGTAGGTGTAGAGCGGGAGGATGCCGAGGCGGTCCCTGACCAGCCACAGCTCCCGCGTGCGTGCGTCGTGGACCGCGAACGCGAACTGGCCCTCCAGTCGCGCGACGCCGTCAGGACCGTGCTCGGCGAAGGTGGCGAGCAGGAGCTCGGTGTCCCCCGACGTCCGGAAGTCGTAGCGCGCCCGGGCTCGCAGCTCACGGTAGTTGAGGATCTCGCCGTTGAAGCAGACCGTGTAGCGCCCGTCCGCCGACGACATCGGCTGCGGTGACCCCGCAAGGTCGATGATCGACAACCGGCGATGGCCGAACCCGGTCTCCCCGTCCGTCCACAGCCCGTCCCCGTCCGGGCCACGGTGCACCAGCTGCGCGGTCATGGAGCGCAGCAGGACCTCGTCGACCGGGGCCCCGTCGAAGCGCCGCAGGCCTACGATCCCGCACACGGTCTGGCTCCGCCGGCGCCGTTCACGCCTCCTCGTCGGTGATGACGCCCTGCGCCACGTTGCACAGCGACTCCGACACGCGGGGGCCGCAGATCACCTCGGTCGGCGCGTTCAGCTCCTCCAGGACCGCCTGTGTCTCCGCGGGCATCGTGAAGCCGTCGACCAGCAGGATGGGGGCCGCGGCCCGCTGCGCGAAGATCGCGGAGGCGAACGCCGCCGCCCAGATGTTCGTGCCGGCCCCGTCGAGCAGGAGGACGCGCGGTCGGTCCTCGTTGAAGCCGATGCCGCTCGCGATGGCCACGGCGGTCGCGTAGCGGTTGGCCCCGGCGACGCGCTGCACCGCGGCGGTCTCCACGACCCGGGCGACGGCTGCCGGCACCTCCTCGGAGACCGCCGCGGAACCGCCGAGGATGAGGACGTCCTCGGGCTGGCGGTCATGCAGGTAGTCCAGCGTGGCCTCCGGCAACTCCGTCTGGGCCGTGAGCAGCAGAGGGTCGCCGACCATCGTGGACCAGGCTCCCGCGGCGAGTGCGTCGACGAAGCCGCGGCTCGGGTCGTCCAGCCCGGGGAACCCGCGCACCAAGACAGCGGTGGGATCCGTGCTGGCATAGCGGTCCGCGAGGATCCGCGCGGTCTCGTCGCGGGTATCCCCCGCCAACCGCTCGACCGCGTACCCGTCGCCCTCCAAGCGCGCGATGACCGCGGGGGTCACCGCTTCCTCACCGCCCAGGACCACCACGCGCTCGGTGCCGAGCCGGCGCAGCTCCACGCGCACGCGCGGGTCGAGCCGCTGGGGATCGGTGAGCAGCAGGGGAGCTTCCAGCGCCCCCTGGGCCGTCGCGGATGCCAGCGAGTCGGCCCAGACGTCGTCGCGCGCGAGCAGGACATCCTCGACCCCGCCGCGCGGGAACGCCGCCTCGCTCATCGCCACCGAAATCGCAATGTTGGACCCATCTGTCGTGGTGATGCGGTTGATCGGGGCGACCAGGTCCTCCTGCGCCTGCGCTGGGGCTGTGGCCACGGGGCCGACTGTGGCCTGCGTCCCATCGGTGGGAGTGAGGGTGGGCGTGGCGGCGGGCTGTGCAGCCTGCGTGCCCGTCGGCTGCGTGCCCGTCGGCTGCGTGTCCACGGCGGCGTTCCCGCCAACACAGCCGGCGACGAGCGCTCCCCCGATCACGAACGCCACGATGTCCAGGCCAACGGCTCGTTTGCGCGTCACCCTGCGCTCCTTCCCGCTCGGCTCGCGTGGGTCGCCGCTGGCCAAGGTGCCGGACCCGTGCCGCTCAGGACGACCATTGTGCTCGTTGGCGGCCGAAGGCGGCTGACGACGACGCGGTGCTCGTCCAGAGGACGTAGGCGCCCTACGAGGTCTGCAGGAGGGGCGCCGCCTCGGACGCCTCGCACTCCGCCAAGGCCACCAGCTCCACGGCCCGCGCAGACCACGTGTCGGAGAGGACCGCCGCACGCCGGCTGACGCGCCGACTGCCTGGCTCAGCCTCGGCACGCAACGCCGACTTCACCTGCTCGATGAAAGCGTCCGCGTCCGCCGCCACCCGGACGTGGCCCGCGTAGCGCCGAACCTCCGGGAAGTCCGTGCTGACCGTGGGCAGCCCCAGCGCGAGGTACTCCTTGAGCTTGATGGGGTTGCACGCCCTGATCCAGTCGTTGTCCAGCCAGGGCATCAGCGCCACGTCGAACCCGGACCCGTACCGGGGGATCTCGGCGTAGTCGCGCTGCCCGAGCCAGTGCACGTTGGGCAGCGCAGTGAGGGGGGTCATGGGAACGGTGGCATCCCCGATCAGCACCAGGGACGCGTCCGGCAGCTCCAAGGCGAGACGCTTCAGCAGGTCGAAGTCGACGACGTAGTCGTCCAGGCCACCGAAGAACCCCATCCGGGGCCGCGGGATCGCGGTCAGGTCCGCGGGCAGCTCTGCCCGATCGCGCGGACGGAAGTGCCCGACGTCGACGCCGTGGTCCAGGAAGTGCGCGCGCCTCCCGACGCGGTCGGACTCCGCGTCCATGAGCGCGTGGCTCACGTAGAGGACCTGGTCGGCGGTGTCGAGCAGCTCGGCCTCCAGCTCCGCGATCATCGCCGGAGCCTCGGGGAAGGCCCCGTGGCGGTCGGAACGGTTGTAGAGCAGGCGCCGGTGCGGCAGGCCCCGGACCACGTCGACGGCGGTCGGGATGGTCACCACCACGACAGGCTCCGAGATCCCCAGCAGCCGCAGGACGATCCGCACCTGGGTACGCACCAACCATGCGTTCGCGCGGCGCGCGGTTGCGTTGCCGTAGAAGGGCACGATCACCGCACTGAACACGTGGAAGCCAGGCAGCTCCGGCACGGGGCGGCGCAGCAGCCGGGTGGTGCTGCGGGCCTTGCGCAGGATCCTGCGCAGCGGCTCGGAGCTGCGTCCGGGGACCGGCATGCGCATCCCGATGCTGTTGACCAGCACGACGGTGCGCGTGCGCGCGATCTCCCGCATCAGCTGGATGTCGGAGTGTGCCCGGTTGTGGTACCACCAGTCCTGGGCGGAGAAGCACACGTAGCCGGGCAGGCCTGTGTCCGGGCCCGGCTCCCAACGGCGCCGCCGGAGCTCCTGCAGCGCCACGCGATGCCTGGGGTGGCGAGGGATCCTCAGCCACTCCCCCAGCGCGGTTGCGCCGAGGTAGGCCCACGAGGCGGCGAGCCCGTGGCGGCGGCGGAACAGCGCGACGCGGTTGCGCACCATCAGCGCCCACAAGGAGGGGTCGCGCTGGAGGTCCCCCCCGACGTGGACGGCCCCGGCCTCCGGCACGAGGCGGACCGCAAAGCCCGCGTCGCGGGCGCGGAGAGCGAAGTCCACCTCCTCGCCGTAGAGGAAGTAGTCCTCGTCCCACGGCCCGACCGCGTCCAGGCACGCGCGACTGATCAGCAGCAGCGCGCCGGTGGCCCAGTCAGCCACAGTCGACCGGCCGTAGGGACGTCGCGTCCCCACGACTTCACCGAGCCTCCCGACACGGCCGGCCCGGCTGCCCAGCAGCGCCTCTCCCAGGGCGCGCGCGACGCTGGGCTCGCGGCGGAGGGAGTGCTGGAGGCGACCGTCGTCACCGTGCAGTCGCGGGACGGCGATCCCGACCCCGTCGCGATCCAGGGCCGCGAGCAGGCGCCGGCCCGCGTGGGGGTGCAGCCGCACGTCGGGGTTGCACACCAGCACCGCTGCGCGAGGACCTGCCGCGGCCACTCCGGCGTTGACGCCGGCGGCAAAGCCGGCGTTGCGACCGAGGCGCAGGATCGTGGCACCCGGCATGCTCGCCGCCACCAGCTCAGGTCCACCGTCGCGGGAGTCGTTGTCGGCGACGACGAGCCGCCATGCGAGGCCGTCCAGACCGGCTGCGAGACTTCGGAGGAAGTCGGGCAGGACACGGGCGCTCTGGTAGGTCACCACCACGACCACCACGTCCTCGGTCACCCCGCCACCACCCACTCGTCGGTCCACCGTGCCCGGATCACGCCCCAATGGCCGCAGGCTCGGATTCGCCGGTACGCAAGGTCCTGCTGACGGCCGCGACGCGGGAGTGCACACCCATCTTGCTGATCACATTGTGAACATGCGTTCTGACCGTGTTGCGGGCGATCCCAAGCTCCCGGGCCATCAGCTCGCTGTCCGCGCCCTGGCACATCAGGTCGAGCACCTCGCGTTCGCGACGCGTCAGCCCGGCCAGGCACAGGAGGGTGTACTCCGCCTCGGACTCCGGTGGCCGCCGGGCCAAGCGGGCCGGCTGGGGGCGCGACGTGGTCCGGGAGCGCCACGCCAGCGCCTGCACGACCGCAACGAAGTCGGGCACCCCGAGGTCCGCGGAGGCGACGCCGTCGACCCCGTCGATGCCGGGCGCCCGCCCGACGACCAGGAGCCTGACCTCGCGGTCCACCCTGCGGATCGCGGCGGTCGCGCTGCGCACCCAGGTCTCCCGGTCCAGCAGCTGGCCCGAGGGGAAGAGCACGATGACCTGGACCGGCAGCTGCACAAGGGCCTCGACGCACGAGGCGATGGTCTCCGCGCGGCCGAGGACGTCCATCCCCGCCTCCCGGAGCACCGGGGCCATCCCGTCCGTGAAGAGCGCCGAGCCCGCGAGCAGCAGGCGCGGTCTGTCACGCTGTTGCCGAACCCGCCCTACCTCCGCCTTCCCCATGGTCACCATACGTCATCTCTCTACTACAGCACGTGCGCCCGTCTGGACTGCTGACTGCGTCATTGAGCCACGTGTGCGCTACCCGCCTGCGACGAGTCACAGACTTGTTCCCGCTCGTTCACATCCTAATGCATCCTGCCGTCGCCGTCAGCGGAGCAGTCGGGCGAGGACGGCGAAGCGGCCGCACGGGCGCTGGGCACGGTCGCTGAAGTACTGCGTGCCCGGCCCCGTAGGGCTGCGGTCCTCGGCGATCTGGCGGACGCCGGAGTCCTCGAGGAGCAGCCGGTTGGCGGTCCAGAGGTCGAAGCGCCAGGCTCCGGTGGCGTCGGGCGCAAGCACCGCGTGGGTGCGGTCACCGAAGCAGGCCCGGGCGGCCTCCGCCACGTCCGCGCCGACCTGGTAGCGCTCGGGTGGCACCGCGGGGCCCAACGCCGCGAGGACGTCCGCCGGATCGCCGCCCATCGCCTCCAGCGCCGCAGTCACGACGCGGGCGACGGTCCCCCGCCACCCGGCGTGCACGGTCGCGAGCGTGCGGGTCACCGGGTCGAAGAGCACGAGCGGCACGCAGTCGGCGACCATCACCACGAGCCCGACACCCGGGTCCCGGGTGATGAGCGCGTCCACGCCGGCGATCGCGTCCGCGTCGCTGCGCGTGCCACGACCCCGCTCCCCCGCCCCCACGACCGCCACGTCCCGCCCGTGGGCCTGACGGCAGAACACCAGATCGTCCAGCCCCAACCCGATCGCCGCGGCCGCCCGCCGCCGGTTCTCGACCACCCGCTGCGGGTCGTCCCCGACGTGCAGACCGAGGTTGAGCGTGGCGTACGGCCCCTCCGACACCCCACCGGCCCGCGTGGTCACCACCGCCGCGACGCCGTGCCCCTCGAACGTGGGCCAGGTGAGCACGTCCAGCGCCGTCAGCCGGCGCGGTCCGCCGCGTAGTCGGCCAGCCACTCCAGGCCGTCGAGCACCGGTGCCAGCTCCGGGGCGACGCCGAGCTCGGCCAGGGCGGCCTTGGCTGTGGCTGCCTCGAGGCGCGCGGCGTCGCGGGCGAGCTCCAGGGCGCTGTGGCCGCGCAGCCGGTGGAGCGCCTCCTCCACGTTGGCGTCGGTGGGGTCGTCCAGGAGGCGCGCGAGCTCGCCGGCGGGGCCATCGGCCTCCAGGGCCAGGAGCACGGGAAGGGTGAGGACGCCCTCGCGCAGGTCCGTGCCGGGGATCTTGCCGGACTCGGTCTCCTCCGACGCGATGTCGAGGACGTCGTCGGCCAGCTGGAAGCTCATGCCCAGGCGCCAGCCGAAGTCGGTCAGGGTCTCGCGCGCGTGGTCGCCCTGGTCGGAGAGCACAGCGCCCAGGCGGCACGATGCCGCGATCAGCGAGGCGGTCTTCTCACCGATCACGGTGAGGTAGTGCTCGCGATCCTGGGGCAGGCGCGCGGACCCGTGGTGCGCGGCCTCGCGGGAGCCGCGGACCTCGCGGATCTGGCCCGGAGCACAGGTCGGTGATGGTGCGGGCCATGATGCGGGTGACCTCGACGCCCAGGTCGGCCGAGAGCTCGGAGGCCTTGGCCAGCAGGTAGTCGCCGACCAGGATCGCGACGGTGTTGGACCACTTCACGTGTGTCGCCGGCGTGCCGCGTCTCATGTCGGCCGCGTCGATCACGTCGTCGTGGTAGAGCGTCGAGAGGTGCACGAGCTCGACGATCACCCCGGCGTCGACGAGGCGCTGATCGGTCGGCTCCAGCCCGCCGAGCATCCCCGACAGCAGCACGAGCGTCGGCCGGAAGCGCTTGCCGCCGGCGTCGATGAGGTAGTGGGCGGCCTCGCTGACGAAGGGCTGCTCGCCCTGGGCCACGGCGCGGATGCGCTCCTCGACCAAGGCCAGTGCCGGCCGCAGGTCGACCCCCCGTTCCGCGCCGCGGCGGGTCAGCTCGTCGATCGCGGCTGCGTCGAGCGGGCGCGCGGCCGGCTGGACGGAGGAGCCGCCCTGCGCCGAAGGCGCCGGCGGCGGGGAGGAAGCCGGCCGCTCAAAAGCGCCAGCTCTGCGGAGCGCAGCGGAGCAATGTGAAGAGCGCCATGTCAGGTCGCGAACGTCGCGGCGCGCTCGACCAGGCCGATCAGGTTCGAGGGGAAGACGCCGATCGCGATCACGGCGGCCGCGGACAGCGCCAGCGCGATCGAGGTCCCCGTGGTCGGCTCCAGCGCCGGTAGGACGGCCGCCTCCGCGGGCTCGTCCTCGATGAACATCGAGACGATGACGCGGATGTAGAAGAACGCCGCGATCACGCTGGAGACGACGCCGATCACCACCAGCCAGATCTGCCCGGCCTCGATGCCCGAGCGGAACACGGCGAGCTTGGCGGTGAACCCGGCCGTCGGGGGATCCCGGCAAGCGAGATCAGGAACAGCCCCATGAGCATCCGGCAGGCGCGGGGTAGCGGCGTCCGACGCCGCGCAGGTCGGCCAGGGTCATCGCGCGGCGCGCCCGGCGCTCGAACAGCGCCAGCACCCCGAACGAGCCCAGTGACATCAGCGCGTAGACCAGGAGGTACAGCAGCATCGCGCTGGTCGCGGCGCGGCCGGTCGCGCCGGTTGCATCTCCGGCAGCACCGCCGTCATGCCGATCGCGACGTAGCCGGCGTGGGCGATGGCGGAGTAGGCCAGCATGCGCTTGACGTCGGTCTGCACGACGGCGAGGACCGCGCCGACGATCATCGTGATCGCCGAGAGCACGGCGATCACCGGCACCCACGTCCAACCCAGCGGGGCCAGCGCACCCACGAAGACGCGGATGAACGCCGCGAAGGCCGCGGCCTTGGTCGCCGCTGCCATGAACGCGGTCACCGGCGTCGGCGCGCCTTGGTAGACGTCGGGGGTCCACATGTGGAACGGCACGATCGCGGTCTTGAACGCGAAGCCGACGATCAGCAGCGCCATCCCGGCGATCGCGAGGCCCGTGGGCGCGGTCAGAGCGGTCAGCGCCGCGGCCGACGTCGGCGATGTTGGTGGTCCCCGACGACGCCGTAGGTGACCGCGATGCCGTACAGCAGCAGCGCCGAGCTGAACGCGCCCAGCAGGAAGTACTTCAACGCCGACTCCTGCGCGTTGAGGTCGCGCCGCGCGATGCCGCACAGGATGTACAGGCGCCAGCGAGAGGACCTCGATCGCGATGAACACCATCAGCAGGTCGGCGGCCGACCCCAGCAGCGTCATCCCGGTCGCGGTGAACAGCAGCAGCGGGTAGTACTCGCCGCGGTGGATGCGGCGGTCCTCCGGTAGGCGAAACCCAGGGGCACCGTCAGCAGGCCCGCGATGCACACCGTGATCCGCGTGAACATCGCGACGCCGTCGACGGCGACCATGTCGGCCAGGAAGCTGCCGGTGCCGAGGTAGGCCTCCGTGCCACCCGCCGCGGTGAGCTGCCCGTCGACCATCGACCACAGCCAGCCTGTCGCCACGAGGGCGCCCACGAACCCTGACGCGGTGAGGATCGCGGCCAGCATCCGGGGTCGATCGCGCCACAGCGCGGTCAGCGCGAACTGCCCGATCCCGAAGAGCGCCACGAGGCCCGCGACGGTCGGGACGACCCCCGCGTCCCCGCCGCCCTTGGCCGCCTGGTACCACGCGACGGCGGAGCCCACGACGGCCACCCCGGCGACCGCGAAGGACACCTGCTGGCGGCGGCGCCCGGCGGTGTCGAGCATCAGCACGAGGATGCCGACGCCGAAGAGCACCAGCTCCGGGGCTGATCGTCGACCACGCGAACTGTCGGGAGTCGCCACCGGCGCCTGCGCGACCTGCGCGAACAGGCCCATCAGGACCCCTCCTCGGCGGCAGCCAGCAGTCATCGGGTCGCGCGCAACCGCGGCGACCACCTGCTCGACCGAGGGGTTGATGCGGTCGTAGAGCCACTGCGGCGCGAACCCGATCACCAGCATGAGCACGAGCAGCGGGGCCATCACGACGATCTCGCGGGTGTTGAGGTCGGCCAGCCCCTCGGCCCGGCCGCCCAGCGGCCCGTGGAACATCCGCTGGTAGGCCCACAGCAGGTAGAGCGCGGCGAGGATCACGCCGAACGCCGCCAGCGACCGCGGCCCACGGGTAGGTCTGGTAGGTGCCGAGCAGGATCGGGAACTCGCCGACGAAGCCGTTGAGCGCCGGGCAGCGCGATCGAGCTCATCACGACGAGCAGGAACAGGCCGCCGAAGATCGGCGTGGCGTGGAGCAGTGCCGGAGTAGTCGGCGATCAGCCGGCTGTGGGTGCGGTCGTACAGGAAGCCGATCAGCAGGAAGAGCGCGCCGGTCGAGATCCCGTGGTTGATCATCTGCACGACGCGGCCGGACGCGCCGGTGCGGGTGCAGCGCGAACATCCCCGATGCACCACGAAGCCCGAGGTGCGCGACCGAGGAGTACGCGATCAGCTTCTTGATGTCGCGCTGCATCATGGCGACCAGCGCGCCGTAGAGGACCCCGATGATCGCCGAGGATCAAGATGGCCGGCGCGAACGTGCGCGTGGCCTCCGGGAACAAGGGCAGGTTGAAGCGCAGGAAGCCGTAGCCGCCGATCTTCAGCATGCACCGCCGCCAGCACGACCGAACCGGCGGTCGGGGCCTCGGTGTGCGCGTCCGGCAGCCAGGTGTGGAACGGGAACAGCGGCACCTTGATCGCGAAGGCGACGAAGAAGCCGCGAAGAGCCACAGCTCCTCGGTGCGCGTCGAGCGTGCGACCTGTGCCAGCACGTCGTAGTCGAACGACTGCGCCCCGCCTTGGAAGTACAGGTACAGGATCGCGACCAGCATGAGCAAGCCGCCGACCAGCGTGTAGAGGAAGAACTTCACGCGGCGTAGCGCCGGTTGCTGCCGCCCCAGATGCCGATCAGCGCGTACATCGGCACGAGCATGATCTCGAAGAACAGTAGAACAGCATGAGGTCGAGCGCGAGGAACACGCCGATCAGCGACGGCCTCGAGGGCCAGCAGCGCGACGAAGAACCCCTTGGCGCGCGTCGACCTGCTCCCAGGCCGCCAGGATCGACCAGCGGCATGAACAGCGTGGTCAGCAGGATCAGGAACAGGCTGATCCCGTCGACGCCGAGGCGGTAGCTGATCCCCCACTCCGGGATCCACGCCGCCCGGTTCCCGAACGCCTCCTGGAAGCCCGCGACGCCGACCTCGAAGTCGACCAGCAGCGCGAGCGAGAGCGACGAACGTCAGGGCGGTGCTCGCGAGCGCGATCGACCGGATCGTGGTGCGGTGCGAGCGCCGGTGTCATCGCCGCCGACACGGCGCCGACCGCCGGGATGACCAGCAGCACGGTGAGCAGCGGGAAGTCGGGGCCGAACATCAGCTGCCCCCGCCCGCGAAGGCCGCGACGAAGATGCACGCCGACGAGGACCGTCCCGGCCAGCACGGCCAGCGCGTAGTTGCGCACGAAGCCGGTCTGCAGTCGCCGGCCCGCACCCGCCAGCCCGGCGACCGCGCGGCCGAGCCCGTTGACCGCGCCGTCGATCCCTCCCGGTCGAAGCGCGCGAAGCCGCGCGCCAGCCGCCCGCCGGCATGGACCGTGACGGCCTCGTAGATGCGGTCGACGTAGTACAGGTTGCGGGCGTGCAGGCGGGCTCCGCCACCCACGCCGACCGTGGCGATGTCGACGCGCCGGTACATGAGGAAGCCCAGCAGCAGCCCGACCGCCTCGATCCCCAGGGCCGTCGGCAGGTGGAAGACCGCGGGGATCGCTTCGGACGTGGGCTGGAACTCCAGCACGCTGGGGTGCAGCCACTCCTCCAGCCAGTGGCTGCCGGGGAGGTTGATGAGGCCGCCGGCCGCCGCCGCCGATGGCGAGCAGCACCAGGGGAAGCGTCATCGACAGCGGCGCCTCGTGAGGGTGCACGCCGGCTCGTGGCCAGCGCGGGCCGGCCGAGGAAGATCAGCACGAACCAGCGGATCATGTAGAAGGCCGTGAGCCCGGCGATGAGCAGCGCGACCACCCACAGCACCTGCTGCACCAGCGCGTCTCGGCCGCGTGGGCGAGGATCTCCTCCTTGGAGAAGAAGCCGGACAGGAACGGGCACGCCGGCGATCGCCGCACCCCGATCAGCGAGGTCGTCCCGGTGATCGGCAGCTTGCGCCAGAGCCCTCCCATCACGCCGACGTCGGTGTGGTTGGCAGCGCGTGCATCACCGCCCCGGCGGCGAGGAAGAGCAGCGCCTTGAAGAAGCCGTGGGTCAGCAGGTGGAAGATCGCCGGCGACCTGTATCTGCCGACCCCGACCGCCGATGAACATGTAGCCCAGCTGGCTGACGGTGGAGTAGGCCAGGATCTTCTTGAGGTCGGTCTGCGCGCAGGCGATGATCGCCGCGACCAGCGCCGTCGCGGCGCCGACCCACGCGACGAGCAGGCCCACGTCGGGCACCAGCGCCCACAGGGCGACGTCCGCGCGACCAGGTAGACGCCGGCCGTCACCATCGTGGCGGCGTGGATCAGCGCGCGACACCGGGGTCGGGCCGGCCATCGCGTCGGGCAGCCACACGTACAGCGGGATCTGGGCGCTCTTGCCGGTTGCGCCGACGAACAGCAGCAGCGCGATCGCGACGAGCGGTGCCCGTGGCGCACCGTCCCGGCCGCAGGCAGCACGTCGGTGAACGCCAGCGACCCGAAGGCCTGGTAGATCACGAACATCGCGATCAGGAACCCGACGTCGCCGATGCGGTTGGTGATGAACGCCTTCTTGGCCGCGGCGGCGTAGTCGCGCCGCTCGAACCAGAAGCCGATCAGCAGGTAGCTGCAGAGGCCGACCAGCTCCCAGCCGACGAACAGCGTCAGGAAGCTGCCGCCCAGGACGAGCACCAGCATCGAGGCGGCGAAGAGGTTGAGGTAGGCGAAGAAGCGGGTGTAGCGCTCGTCGCTGGGCCATGTAGCCCAGCGAGTAGATGTGGATCAGCAGGCCGACCCAGGTGACGAGCAGCAGCATGACCGACGCCAGCGGATCGACCAGCAGCGACCAGTCGACCTGGAAGCTGCCCGCCCGGAACCAGACGCCGAGGTTGACGACGAACGTGCGCTCCTCCTCGCCCTGGGCGAGGAGCTGGACGAAGACCAGCGTCGCGATCGTCGCCGAGGCCCCGACCGCGGTGATGGCGATCGCGCTGGAGATCCGGCCGATGCGGCTTGCCCGATCAGCAGCAGCAGCCCTGCCGAGAGCGCGGGGATCACCGGGATCAGCCAGGCGAACGCGATCGCGCTGCCGGCCGCCGGCGTCAGCGGCGTTGTCCATCAGCGCTTCATGACGAGTCCGTCGACCGCGTCGGCGTCGGTGGACGCCCGCAGGCGGAAGAGGTTGACGATCAGCGCGAGCCCGACGGTGACCTCCGCCGCGGCGACGACCATCACGAAGAACGACAGGACCTGCCCGTCGAGGTCACCGTGGATGCGCGAGAACGTGACGAGCGTGAGGTTGACGCTGTTGAGCATCAGCTCCACGCACATGAACATCACGATGATGTTGCGCCGCACCAGCACGCCGACCAGCCCCGTCGTGAACAGCGCCGCGGCGAGCACGAGGTAGTAGCCGGCAGGCACACCCGCCGACATCAGGTCACCTCCTCCGGCGCGGCACCCTCGAGCAGGCTGCCTCCTCGACGGCGTCCGCCTCCTCCTCCGCGGCGAGGATCGCCGCTGCGGACGGGCCCTGGGCCAGGTCCTCGGGCGCCTCGCGGCGGCGGCCCAGCACCATCGCGCCGATCGCGGCGATCACCAGCAGCACGCTGGTGACCTCGAACGGCCAGACGTAGGTGGTGAAGAGCGAGAGGCCGATCTGGCGCGGGTTGCCGCCCTCACGGCGTTGACGGCGGTCAGTCCGGCGCACGGCGCGGCGTCGGCGCCCGCTTCCTGGACCGCGGCCTGGACCTCGGGACTGGCGTTGCACGCGGAGTCCCGGCCCATCCACGGGCCTGCGACGGAGACCAGCAGCGCCCCGAAGAGCACCAGCCCCAGGATCAGCGCGGCCGGCCTCTGCCCGCGCAGGCCGCCGGACCCGGGCTCGGGGTTGCGGTCCACGCCGAGCAGCATCATCACGAAGAGGAACAGCACCATGATCGCGCCGGCGTAGACGATGACCTGGACCGTGGAGAGGAACTGCGCCTCCAGCACCGCGTAGAAGACCGCGATCGCGAAGAAGTTCAGCACCAGCATGAGCGCGGCGTGGACGGGGTTCTGCAGCAGCACCATCGAGACGCGCCGACCCCAGCGCGAGTGGGGCGAGGATCACGAAGACACAGCTCGCGCTCACGACGCTCGGCCGCGCCTGACGTGGCCGTCGGCGCCCCTGCGGTCTGCGGCCAGGACCGCCGTCACGGTTGCGGCCGAAGTGCTGCCCGCGCCGGCGGAAGACCGCAGCGGTCCTGCGCCGCGTTGCCGTTGACGTAGTACTGCATGCCGCGGGCGGCGACCTCCGCGTCGGTGTGCGGCGTGTCCTTCGCACCCGGCGGCAGCACTGCGAGCAGCCGGTCCTTGGTGTAGATCATCGCCTCACGGGTGTCGGCGGAGAACTCGTACTCCTGGGTCATCGTCAGCGCGCGCGTCGGGCAGGCCTCGATGCACAGCCCGCAGAGGATGCAGCGCAGGTAGTTGATCTGGTAGTCGGAGGCGTAGCGCTCGCCGGGCGATAGCGCGCCGCGGGCGTGTTGTCGGCGCCCTGCACGTAGATCGCGTCGGCGGGGCAGGCCCATGCGCACAGCTCGCAGCCGACGCACTTCTCGAGGCCGTCGGGGTGGCGGTTGAGCAGTGGCGGCCGTGGAAGCGCGGGGCGGTCGGGCGCTTGACCTCCGGGTACTGGATCGTCACGGCCGGCCGGAACATCGTCTTGAACGTCAGGCCGAAGCCCTTGCGGAGTGGCGTCGAACATCTAGACGGCTCCTTGCCGACGGTCGGCGTGGCGCTTGTCGGCGAACAGGGGTCGTCGGCGAGGTACAGCACCGCCATCGGTGCACCAGCCACAGCGCATCGCCGCACGACACGATGAAGACCGTGGTGCGGTTGCCGGCGCTCGCGCACGACGCACCGAGACAGCCGGTGAGCAGGACCCACGCGAGGCCCGAGCGGCAGCAGGACCTTCCAACCCAGGTCCATGAGCCGGTCGTAGCGCAGCCGCGGCAGCGTGGCGCGCAGCCAGATGAACACGAAGATGAAGATCAGCACCTTCGCGAGGAAGTAGGCCACCGGCAGCAGGAAGCGCAGCCAGTCGGGCCCGAACAACGGGCCGTTGGGTCCGCCGAGGAACGCGTCACCGTGACCGCCGCACATCGTGATGACGTTCATGAACTCGGCCAGGAAGAACATCGCGAACTTCGCGCCGCAGTACTCGGTGTGGAAGCCGGCGACGAGCTCGCCCTCGGCCTCGGGCAGGTCGAAGGGGGGGCGCTGCGTCTCGGCGATCGACGCCGACGAAGAACAGAGGAACGCAGGCGACCATCGGGATGATGTTCCAGGGCGGGATCACGCCCAGGATCTCGCCGAGGACCGGGATGTCGATGTTGGCCAGCGAGCCCGCCTGGTCGCCCACGATCTCCGACGAGCGCAGCGAGCCGGTGTAGATGAACACCGCGGCCAGCCACAGGCCCATCGCCAGCTCGTAGCTGATCATCTGCGCACTGGAGCGCACCGCCGCCGAGCAGCGGGTACTTCGAGCCGGAGGACCAGCCGGCGAGCACGATGCCGTAGACGCCGAGCGAGCTCATCGCCAGCACCCACAGCAGCCCGATGTTGCGGGTCCCAGACCTGCAGGGCGATCTGCGGTCGCCGACCGTGAACTCGCCGCCGAACGGGATCACCGCGAACGTCAGATCGCGACCGATGGCGGAGATCGAACGGCGCCGCGATGTAGACGAGCTTGTCGATCGCGCGCGGCGCGATGTCCTCCTTGAAGAACAGCTTCGCGCCGTCGGCGATCGTCTGCAGGATGCCCAGCGGGCCCAGGCGGTTGGGGCCGATGCGCGACTGCATCTTAGCGACCACGCGGCGCTCGCCCCAGATCAGCACGGCGGTGCCGATCAGCCACAGCGCGAACGCGGCGACCACGACGATGAGGATGTTCACCACGTCGAGCCAGTCGCGGACCTCGGTCACCACCCGCTCACGCACCTCCCCCCGGGGTCACGGTCACGTGCAGCGGCGCGCCCCGTTCGGCGCCCTCCGCCGCCGAGCTCGCCAGGCACGCGTCTCGGTGGAGTTCGCCGGGATCACGACGCAGCCGGGGACGACGAGCGTCGGTGACCTTCGCGAGCAGCTCGAGCACGCCGCCGGGGCCGACGGACCGTGACGTGTCTGGCCGTGCACGACGCCGGCCTGCGCCGCGTCGTCGGGGTGCAGCCACGCGGCCGCGGGCCGCGCGGTCTCCAGCAGCTGCCTTGGCACCGGTGAGCAGGGTCCCGCGGCCCAGCAGGTAGGGCAGGACGACGGCGTGCAGGCTGCCATCGGGGGGCGGCGCGGGCGGCGCTGCGTCGTCGCCGGCGACAGCGCCGAGGCGCGCGGTGATGGGGCCGCCGAGCGTCAGCAGCGGGCCGGCCTCGCGGCGCACGTCGCCGCGGTCTCCCAGCCGCAGGTCGACGTCGAGCTCGCGGGCCAGCGCGGCGAGGATGTCCCAGTCCGGCTGCGGCGGGCCCGGGCGGCGCGACCGACTGCGGCCAACGGCTGGCGGCGCCCCTCCCAGGTCGTGAAGCGAGCCGATGCGCTCCGGGGGCGCGCATGGCGGGCAGGACCACGTCGGCGTAGCGCACGGTCTCGCGTTCGGCATGAGGTCCGGCGACGATCAGGAGCTCGACCTTCTCCAGCGCCGCGCGCGCGAGGCGCGGGTCCTCGAAGTCGCGGGCGGGGTCGACGCCGATGAGGTGCAGCGCCTTGATCTCGCCGGCGGCCGCTGCCTCGAGCATGCCGCGGGTGTCCTTGCCCTCGGCGCTCCGGCAGCCGGTGCCATGCTCGCACGGGCCGGGTCGTCCGTGGCACGGCCGCCGGGCAGCAGCCCCGGGGCGAGGCCGGCCTCGACCGCGCCGCGCGCGTTGGGGCGGCGGGGGACCCAGGCGAAGCTGCGCGCCGACCTGCTGGCCAGCGCGCGCCGCCGCGGTCAGGGCGCCCGGAGACTGCGCGAGCCGCTCGCCGGCCAGCACGACGGCGTCGCCGGGATTGCCAAGCGCCGCTCGCGATGTCCTCGTCGGTCGGTGACGGCGAGCTGCAGCGCGGCGGCCTCGTGGCCGGGGGCGGTGGGGACCCAGCGCCAGGCGATCTCGCGGTAGCTGCCGACGAAGGGGCCGACCACCACGATCTTCGCGCGGCGTTTGGCGCCAGGCCTTGCGCAGCCGCAGGTAGAGGATCGGCACCTCCTCCTCGGGGTCCAAGCCGGCGACCACGACCACCGGCGCGGCCTCCACGTCGTCGTAGGTCGGGCCCATCGGTGGCCGCGACTGCGGCCAGGACGTCGACGCTCCTCGTCGCCGCGCGGGTCGCGTGCGGAAGTCGACGTTGTCGGTGCCGAGGACGTCGCGCGCGAAGCGCGACACCGCGTAGGCGTCCTCGTCGGTGAGACGCCCGCCGGTGATGCACGCCGACCGACTGCGGGCCGCGCTGCTCGAGGGCCGCACTGCAGGCGCTCCGCCGCGCTGGCGCAGCGCCGTCGAGCCACGAGGTCTCCTCCGGGCTGCCCAGCGTCGTTGCGCGCCAGCGGGATCGCGCAGGCGGTCGGCGTGGGCGACGAACTCGTAGCCGTAGCGGCCGTCGGTCGCAGTTCCACATCTCGTTGACGGCCATGTTCTCGCGCGCGAGCTGGCGCTGGATCTCGCCGCGGCGCGACGTCGATGCGCAGGTTGCAGCCGGCCGAGTCACTGGTTGCAGACCGTCGGGCTGGCTGGCGCAGGTCGAAGGGCCGCGACCTGAAGCGGTAGCTGTCGAGACGTCAGCGCCCCGACCGGGCAGATCTGCACGACGTTGCCCGAGAAGTAGCTCTCGTAGGGCTCGTCCTCGTAGATCGCGACCTGCTCCAGCGCGCCGCGCTCGAACAGCTCGATGAACGGGTCGCCGGAGATCTCCGAGGAGAAGCGCGTGCAGCGCGCGCACAGCACGCAGCGCTCGCGGTCCAGCGCGACCAGCGCCGAGATCGGCATCGGCTTGTGGTAGCGGCGCTTCTCGTCGACCATGCGGCTGTCGCCGGGGCCGTGGGCCAGCGCCTGGTCCTGCAGCGGGCACTCGCCGCCCTTGTCGCACTGCGGGCAGTCCAGCGGGTGGTTGATCAGCAGGAGCTCGAGGTTGCCCTCTTGGGCGTCGCAGCGCGATCTCCGACGTGACGTGCGTCTTGACGACCATCCCGTCGGTGCACGTCGTGGTGCACGACGCGAACGGCTTGCGCTGCCCCTCGACCTCGACCAGGCACTGGCGGCAGGCGCCGACCGGGTCGAGCAGCGGGTGGTCGCAGAAGCGCGGGATCGTGATCCCCAGCTACTCCGCGGCGCGGATGACCAGGGTGCCCTTGGGCGACCTGATCGTGGTGCCGTCGATCGTGACGCTCACCGGTGGCGGGGTCTCGGCCATCTCAGGCGGTCACCTCCGCTGCCAGCTCGGGGCGCGCCGTGAAGGCCGGCCGGGTGGACTGGGCGTTGTCGGTGACGATGCCCGCGTGCGGCTCGATGCCGTCGGGCGGCGGGCCGCCGTGCTCGATGAGGTGCAGGTACTCGTCGCGGAAGTACTTCAGGCTGGACTTGATGGGGCTGGCGGCGCCGTCGCCGAGCGCGCAGAACGCGCGGCCGAAGATGTTGTCGGCCGCGTCCTCGAGGACCTCAGGTCCTCGACGCGGCCGCGGCCGGCGATGATCCGCTCCAGGACCTGGGCCAGCCAGAACGTGCCCTCGCGGCACGGGGTGCACTTGCCGCAGGACTCGTGCTCGTAGAACTTCGTCCAGTTGAGGACGGCGTCGACCACGCTGGTCTTGTCGGAGAACATCATCATCGCGCCGGTGCCCAGCAGGCGAGCCCGCGGCGGCGACGCCGTCGAAGTCCATCGGGGTGTCGTAGTGCTCCGCGGTGAGCAGCGGGGTGGAGCGAGCCGCCGGGGCGTCCAGAACTTCAGCGTGCGTCCGGGGAGCATGCCGCCGCAGGACTCCTCGATGATCGTCCGGGCGGTGGTGCCCATCGGCCACTCGTAGTTGCCGGGGCGGACGACCTCGCCGGAGACGCAGAACAGCTTGGGGCCAGGTGACTTCTCGGTGCCCATAGAGCCGGAACCAGATCCGACGCCGTTCTCGACGATGCAGGGTCACCGTCGCGATGGTCTCGACGTTGTTGACCACGGTCGGGCTGGCGTAGAGGCCGGCCACGGCGGGGAACGGCGGGCGCAGGCGCGGCTGGCCGCGGCGGCCCTCGAGGGCGTCGAGCAGCGCCGTCTCCTCGCCGCAGATGTAGGCGCCGGCGCCGTAGTGCAGGGTGATGTCGAAGTCGAACCCGGAGCCCTGGACGTCCTTGCCGAGTCAGCCCTGCTGGTAGCGCCTCCGCGAGCGCCTCCTCGATGCGCATGCCGGGCAACAGGTACTCCCCGCGCAGGAAGATGAAGCTGCGCCGGCAGTTCAGGGCGCAGGCGCTGATGAGGATCCCCTCCAGCAGCAGGAAGGGGTCGCGCTCCATGAGCTCGCGGTCCTTGAAGGTGCCGGGCTCGCCCTCGTCGGCGTTGACCACCAGGTAGATCGGCTTGCCGAGTGTCCTGCGGCACGAAGCCCCACTTCACGCCGGTCGGGAAGCCGGCGCCCCCGCGGCCGCGCAGCCCGGAGTCCTTGACCACGTTGGCATGTTGTCGGCCGGCGCTGTCGGCCAGCGCCTTGCGCAGCCCGGAGAAGCCGCCGCGTGCCCAGGTAGCCGTCCAGCGTGTGCGCGTCGGCGACGTCGTAGCGCTTCGTGAGGACCTTGACCTCGGGCATCAGGCTCTGCCGCTCCGTCGGCGTCGTCGTCGGTCCGGGGATCGGCCGGTCGACAGCGGAGCCGTCGTCCTGCCGTCGGTCGGCCAGGACGGACACCGAAGCGGACGCCGGGGCCGCGAGTCGGCGCTCGGGGGACGGGCGCCGTCCTCCTTCGTCGGCGCAGGCCGCAGGCGCTGGCCGGGGGCGTCGGGGTCGCAGCGGGCCGAGGCCGGCGAGGCGGTGCTGGATCGTCGCGGATGCCCGGCGAGGCGGTAGCCCGCGCGTGGGCGGCGGGACCTGCCGGCGCGCACCTGGTCGACCAGCGCGATCGCGGCCTCGGCGTCGAGGCATCTCGTAGTTGAAGTAGTCGACGCTGACCACCGGGGCGCCCGTCGCAGTTGCCCAGGCACTCCGCGTGCTCCAGCGTGATCGCGCCGTCCTCGGTGGTCTCGTTGTGGCCGACGCCGCGAGGTGCGCCTTGAGCGCGTCGTAGACCTCGCTGCGCGCCGCGCACCTTGCAGGAGAAGTTCGTGCAGACGCTGACCAGGTGGCGGCCCGAGGGGCTCGCGCTTGTACATCGTGTAGAAGGTCGCGACCGCGGCGACCTCGGCCTTGGTCAGGCCGAGCAGCTGCGCGCACTCGCGCGATGCCCTCGTCGGAGATGTAGCCCGTCCTGCGTGCTGCACGAGGTGCAGCAACGGCAGCAGCGCGGAGCGGCCGACCGGGTACCGGTCGACCAAGCCCTGCGCCTTCTCCTCGATCACTCGGGGGTGACCTTTCACCGATCGACGCCGCCCATGACGGGATCCAAGGAGGCGACGGCGGCGATCACGTCGGCGACCAGCAGGCCGCGTGTGGACGGCGGGGATGGTGCCGATGTGGATGAAGGACGGGTCGCGCACCCGCACCCGGTACGGCTTGTTCGTGCCGCGGAGGTGACGTGGTAGCCCAGCTCCCCGCGGGGTGACTCGACGGCGACGTAGACCTGTGCCGGCGGGGACCGTGAAGCCCTCGGTCACCAGCTTGAAGTGGTGGATCAGGGCCTCCATGGACTGGCCCATGATCTTGCTGATGTACTCCTTGGTGTTGCCGATCCCGTCAGGGCCGAGGGCCAGCTGCGCCGGCATGGCGATCTTGCGTGTCTGCGACCATCACCGGGCCGCCGGGCAGGGTGTCGAGCGCCTGGCGCGACGATCTTGAGCGACTCGCGCATCTCGCGCGATGCGGACGAGGAAGCGGCCGTAGGCGTCGCGCGTGTCGGCGTGATGACGTCGAAGTCGTACTGGTCGATGCCGCAGTACGGCGCGCGACTTGCGCAGGTCGTGCGCGACGCCCGCGCTGCGCAGCACCGGCCCGGTGACGCCGTAGTCGAGGCACTGCTCGGCGGTGAGGATGCCGACGCCCTTGTTGCGCTCGACCCAGATCGGGTTCTCGGTGAGCAGGTCCTCGAGCTCGTCGATCCTGCTTGGGCATGCACGTCGATGAGCTCGCGCACGCGCTGCGTCGAAGTCCTCGGGCACATCCATCGACAACGCCGCCGGGGCGGATGTACGCGTGGTTCATCCGCAGGCCGGTGACGCGCTCGAGGATGTCGAGGACGCCCTCGCGCTCGCGGAAGCCGTAGATCATCGCCGACAGCGCGCCCGAGCTCCATGCCGCCGGTCGCGAGCCACGACGAGGTGGCTGGCGACGCGGTTCGAGCTCGGTGAGGATCACGCGGATCGCCTGCGCGCGCGGCGGGATGTCGTCGGTGATGCCGAGCAGCTTCTCGACCGCCAGGCAGTACGCCAGCTCGTTGAACAAGCGGCGACAGGTAGTCCATGCGCGTGACGAAGTGCACGCCCTGGACCCACGGGCGGTACTCGGCGTTCTTCTCGATGCCGGTGTGCAGGTAGCCGATCACCGGCTGGTTGTGATGACGGTCTCGCCGTCGAGGGTCAGCACCATCCGCAGCACGCCGTGGGTGGACGGGTGCTGCGGACCCATGTTGATGACCATGAGGTCGTCCTCGACGGCGTCGGGCAGCTCCTGCCACTCGCCGCCGACTAGGTGTACTCGTGTCGACTCGCGGCGAGGTCGCGTCCGGCAGGAGGCTCAGTCTCGTCGGCCCACTCGGCTCCGCTGTGGCGGGGGTCCGGTCTCGCTCATCGCAGTCCTCCCGCCCTAGTAGTGCGCGGTCGGGGCGGACGGTCTCGCCCTTGTACTGGATCTCGACTCCGCCGAGGGGGTAGTCCTTGCGCTGGGGGTGACCGTCCCAGTCATCGGGCATGTGCAGCGGCTTGAGGTTGGGGTGGCCGTCGAAGTGCACGCCGAAGAAGTCGTAGATCTCGCGCTCCATGAAGTCGGCGGAGGCGTACAGCGTCGTGGCGCTGGGCGATGACCGGGTCGTCGTCCGGGCAGGTTCACGCGCAGCGCGGAACGGTGGTTGTGGGTGACGCGAGTACAGGATGTAGTTGACCTCGATGCGACCGTCTCCTGCGCCGTACTCGGAGTAGGTCGGCCAGCCGGTGGTCTCCTGCGCGTTGACTCGACGCGCGGCCGCCTGGCCAGTGCACGCCGAGAGGTCGGCGAGCAGCTCGCAGCGCACGTCGGGGTCGTCTCGGCAGAAGCGCAGCAGCGTCGAGGATGCGGTCGGGCGGTGACGATCAGGGTGAGCTCGCCGCGGAAGCCGAGCGACCTCGGAGGCCGTCGCCGAACGCGCCGCAACGTGGTCGCGAGCTCGCGCAGCGCCGGGGTGCAGGCTGGGCTCGCAGCGTCGGCCTCGCGGATCGCGCTCCTCGCCGCCTGGAGGCGAGGTCGTCCTTGGTGGTGGCGTCGCGGTCATGCGCCTAGCCAGCCGGCGGTGCCGGCGGCGCTGCTCCGCGCGGGGCGCATGCGGTGCAGGGCCTGGGAGCAGCTCATCGTCGCCGCCCATCGCCACGCCGGGCGTCGGGCTCGGGGTCGACCCAGCCGGTGCGGCGGCGGAAGTCCTCCATCGACTCGCCCTTGCGGGGGCGCTCGACGAACTGCCCGTGCCGGATCTTCTCGTGCAGCTTGAGGATGCCGTCCATCAGCATCTCGGGGCGCGGGGGGCAGCCCGGCACGTACATGTCGACGGGCACGATGTGGTCGACGCCCTGCACGATCGTGTAGTTGTTGAACATGCCGCCGGTGGAGGCGCACACGCCCATCGCGATGCACCCACTTGGGGTCGGCCATCTGGTCGTAGAGGTTGCGCACGACCGGGGCCATCTTCTGCGCTCACGCGGCCGGCGACGATCATGAGGTCGGCCTGGCGCGGGCGACGCACGGAAGACCTCCATGCCGAAGCGCGACGAGGTCGTAGTGCGCGGCGCCGGTGCCATCATCTCGATCGCGCAGCAGGCCAGGCCGAACGTGGCGGGCCACAGGGAGCCGGCGCGGGACCAGCCGACGAGCTTCTCGACGCTGGTCAGCAGGATGCCGCTGGGGAGCCGGGTCTCTAGTCCCACTCCAGACCTCCCTTCGCGAGCACGTAGTAGTAGCTCTCGAACAGCAGGACGACGAACACCGCCATCACGCCGAAGCCGTACCAGCCGAGGTCCCGCAGCGACGACCGCCCACGGGATACAGGAAGACGGCCTCGACGTCGAAGATGATGAACAGCATCGCGACGAGATAGAACTTCACGGGGAAGCGCGCGCCCGCGACGTCGGTGTCGGGCTCCGGGATGATCCCCGACTCGTAGGCGGCGACCTTCGCGGGGTTCGGGCTGCTGCGGCCCGAGCTTGACGACACGAGCATCGACAGGCCCACGAACAGCAGCGCGATGCAGCGAACGAGCACGAGCGACGGGCAGGTACTCAGCGAGCATCGTCAGCTCCTCCTGGCGGTGCCTGGCGGGGACGGGCGCCGAAGCCTAGAGCGGACGCATCGCGACCAAACGTCAGGCCGCCGGGGCGGTCATGCCGCGGGCACCACCCGGACAGCGTGTTCACAGCAGGTCCGTCGCGTCCTTGCTGGGGGGCGTTGAGTCAGGTGGGCCATGGTGCGGAAGACGAAGTCCATGAGCCGGCGCCGCGGCATGCCGTACTCGGTGCAGAGGCGCATGACCGTGGGGTGCCCCATCGCCGCCAGGAAGATGCGGCCCAGGGTGTAGTACCCGCCCCACGCGTCGGCCAGGCGCTGCGGGTAGCGCGCGAGCGGTTGGGTGCTGCCGCGGGTGCATCGCGTCGTGCACTGCGTCCGCGGCGAACGCGGCGGCCTCGATGGCGTAGCTGATGCCCTCGCCGTTGAACGGGTTGACCATGCCGCCGCTGTCACCGACCAGCAGGGCGCCGCCCTTGGCGACGTGAGGATGGCGGTTGTGCGCCCATCGGCAGGCCGGCGCTGCGCGGCTTGCCGACCATGGGTCTGGGGGTCGAGCTCCCACTCGCTCGGGCAGGCCCGCGACCCACGTCGAGGGGCCTTGCGGTAGTTCGTGGTCGGAAGTGGCTGCTGGTGCTGATCAGCCCCCAGCCGATGTTCACCAGGCCGTCGTCGAGCGGGAAGATCCAGCCGTAGCCGGGCAGGATCTCGTTCCCCTTGCGGCAGGTCGAGGAAGCCCTCCATATCCCCATCGCCGCGCGGGGGCTGCGGTAGTAGCCGCGCACCGCGACGCCCATGGGGCGCCGCTCGTCACGGTGCAGCCCGAGCTGCACCGCGAATGCGGCTGGACCCGCCGTCGGCCACGATCACGATCGGGGCCCTGGTCGTGCCCTGCTCGTCGCCACTGGCCCAGCGCACGCCGGCGACGGTGTCGTCGTTGGCGCCGAGGAAGAGCGGCGCGATCACCTCGTGGCCCTGGTGGACGCGGGCGCCCGCGAGGGCGGCGTTCGCCGCCAGGGTCGCGTCGTGCAGCGCCCTGGTCGCCGTCACCGAGTGCGTCGGGAAGCCTTCGATCTGCGGCCACGGCATGTCCCAGACCACGCCGCCCCCGTACATGCGCAGGCCCTCCTGGCGCGCCCAGCCCGGCGCCTTGCCCTCGGCTTCCGCGTTGAGGCCCAGCAGCTGCAGCGCCCTGACCGCGCGCGGGGTGAGGCCGTCGCCGCAGACCTTGTCGCGTGGGAAGCGCTCCTTCTCGTAGACCACGACGTCGTGGCCCAGCCTGGCGAGGAAGAACGCCGCGGCGGCACCTGCGGGGCCCGCCCCGACGACGACCACGTCCGCGCGCTCCGGCGGCGGC
The DNA here is from genome assembly GCA_963829805.1 of Euzebyaceae bacterium. GTDB lineage: Bacteria > Actinomycetota > Nitriliruptoria > Euzebyales > Egibacteraceae > CAWHJR01. Next base: position 1,281,990 of record CAWHJR010000002.1, on the reverse strand, counting down.
CCGTCGGGCGCCGGCACGTCCGGAACGACCTGGGCGAACGGCAGGTTGGCGATCCGTTCCGCGGTCGCGGTCACGCTTGCCATCCTGACTCCTGCCCGAGGGGTGCAGTGCCTTGTGAAGCCCTTCACATGCTACCGGGTCCGGCTCCGTCGGCGCACTCTCGGCCGCGGCCGGCCGGGCGCGGCGACTAGCGTGGCGGCCGATGGCGGCCGTCCTGTTCTCCGCGCGGGTCGTGTGTCCGATGACTGGGCCACCGGTGGAGGAGGCTGGGGTTCTGGTCGCGTCCGGGCAGGTGGTCGCGGTGGGGCCGGCCGCGGCGCTGCGGGATCGGGCGGACCGGGAGCACCACGTCGACGGCGTGATCCTGCCGGGGCTGGTGGACGGGCACAGCCAGGTGGAGCATGCGGATGCGGTGCACCTCGCGCGGCCGGGGCCGCACGCCGCGTGGCTGCCCGCGGTGGCGGGGACGACGGCGGCCTGGCCCGCCGAGCGGTGGGGGCGCTCGGCGCAACGCGGCGTCCAGCAGCTGCTGCGGGCCGGCGTGACGCTGACGGCGGACGTGGTGCGGCGTGGGCCGGGGGTGCCGGCGTTGGCCCGGGCGGGGGTGGCTGGCGACTCGCTGGTCGAGATCTGCGACGTCGACGTGACGGAGCAGGATGCGGTGCTGGCGGCGCTGGAGTACTCGCTGGGGCGACCCGCGGGCGGGCGGCGGGTCGGGGTCGCGGTGCACGCGCCCCACTCGGTCGGCACGGGTGTGCTGCAGGCACTGGCGAACGTGGCCGAGCGGCACGGGGTCCCGTTGCATGTGAGGGCCGGCGAGACCGCTGCCGAGGTGGCCGCGCTGCGCAACGCGGTGGGGCCGCTGGCCGACGCCGCGCGGCGTGCCGGAATGGCGTTCGAGTGGCTCGACGGCGGCGCGTCCGCCTCGCCGGTGCAGTACCTGCAGCAGCTCGGTGCGCTGCGCCCCGGGACCGTGGTCGTGCACGGGGTGTGGGTCGAGCTGGCAGAGGCCCGCGCCCTGGCGGCCGCGGGGGTGCCCGTGGTCGTCTGCCCCCGTGCCAACCGGATGCTGAAGGTCGGCGAGGCGCCGCTGGAGCGCTACGCCGAGGCCGGGGTCGCGCTCGCGCTGGGAACGGCCAGCCCCGCGGCGTCCGGGGCGCCGGACCTGCTGGCGGAGGCCGCGGCGTGGTGCGATGTCGCGCGCTCGCGGGGCCTGGCGTACTGGCCGTCGGCGGCCGGGCCGGTCTCGTTGGAGGAGCAGGCGGTGCGGCTGAGCACGGTGGGCGGCGCGCAGGCGCTGGGGTGGGGCGCGACTGCGGGCACGTTGGAGGTCGGGCGGCCCGCCGATCTGGTCGGGATCGCATTCCAGGAATCGGGCAGCAGCGTCTGGCATGACGTCGTGACCCGGGGCCACGTGGTGCTGACCGTGCTGGGGGGTGTGATCAAGGCCCGCCGCGACGACCCGTCACAGCCGTGGCCCGCAGTCGAGGAGCACCTCGCGTGGTGAGCGCTCGCGGGCCGTTGCCCGACGCGAGGCCGACGGCGGACAAGGACGCCGTGCTGGTGCAGCGGATGTTCGACCGGGTGGCGGGCCGCTACGACCTTGCGAACGCGCTGCTGTCGTTCGGGTCGGACCAGCATTGGCGGCGCTGCGCGACGGCGGCGGTGGGACCGGTCGGCGGGAGCCTCGTGCTGGACGTCGCCACCGGGACGGGTCGTCTCGCGACCGCGCTGTGTGACGCCGGCGCGCGGGTCGTGGGCGTGGACTTCTCGATGCCGATGCTCGAGGCCGGCGCGCAGCGCGCCGACCGCGCAGGCGTCGCGTTCGTGAACGGGGACGGCACGCGGCTTCCGTTCGCAGCTTCCACCTTCGACGCGGTCACCATCGCTTTCGGTCTGCGCAACCTGCCCGACACGGTCGGCGGCCTGCGCGAGCTGCTGCGCGTGACGAAGCCTGGTGGGCGGCTCGTCGTGCTGGAGTTCTCCAAGCCGACGTGGGCACCGTTCCGGTTGCTCTACGAGCGCTACCTCGTCGCCCTCCTGCCGCGCGTGGCCGAGCTGGTGTCGTCGGACGGCCCCGCCTACCGCTATCTGTCCGACTCGATCCGGGCATGGCCGGACCAGCAGGACCTGGCGCGCCTGGTAGCCGCCGCGGGGTGGGAGCAACCCGCGTGGTCGAACCTGAGCGGCGGCATCGTGGCGCTCCACCGCGCGACGGCACCCGGCGACACCGGGCCGCCAACGGACTGGCCCGCCGAGCCGCTGCCCGAGACCGTGGAAGGGCCGGAGCCAGCCGCCGAGGACGTCCCGTCGCCGACGACCGGGGGAACCGACTGGCCGGCCACGCCGTCGGCTTCGGGGGGTCGGAGGAACCCGGGATCACGCGAGCGCTGACTCGTAGAGTGGCAGGTCGTGAGGTACCGCGTCGAGGAGCTGGCCGCTCGTTGCCGGGTATCCGTCGACACCGTTCGCTACTACCAGGCGCGCGGGCTGCTTCCGCGGCCGGCACGCCAGGGGCGGCTCGCCTGGTACGACGACGAGCACGTCGCGGTGCTCGAGCGGGTCCGCGACCTCAAGGGCCGCGGCTTCACGCTCACGATGATCGCGCGGGTGCTCGCCGGGGAGCTCGACGCGGGCGAGGAGGCGCTGGCGGCGGCCCTCGCCGGCGAGGGTGGCGGCCCGGAGCGGCGCTTTGATCGCGCCGGCCTCGCGCAGATGACCGGGGTCCCGGAGACGTTGCTGGAAGCGTTGGAGCGCGAGCGGCTTCTGGTCCCCCAACCCGACGTCGACCAGGCCTACGACGAGAGCGACGCCGAGGCGGTCCGCGCCGGCATCGCGTTGCTCGAGGCCGGCGTCCCCCTCTCGGAGCTCCTGGCCCTGGCCCGCGAGCACGACGCCGCCACCCGCGCGGTCGCTGTGCACGCCGTCGATCTCTTCGCCCGCTACGTGCGCGACCCGATCCGCGCCACGACCGACGACGACAGCGAAGCCGCCGCGCGCATGGTCGCCGCCCTGACCGCGATGCTCCCGGCGGCGACCGCGCTCGCGTCCCGCCAGTTCCGCCAGGCCCTGCTGGCGGCCGCGCGCGCCCGGTTGGAGGGCGGCGACGACGACCAGCCCGTCACCGCGGCCAGCTGATGGTCACCGGGGCCCTGCTCGATGCGGTCCCCGCGGGTGCGGATCCGGCGACGGTGGCGACCTGGCTGCGCGGCGGTGCGGGCCTGGTCGGCTGGGGCGAGGGATGGCGCGGGACCGTGCGTCCCGGTGCCGGGCGGTTCGCGAGAGCCGCCGCGGACGCAGCCGCCGCGCTGGCTGGCACGGACCCCCCCGATCGCGCCGTCGCGTTCGCCGCGTTCACCTTCGACCCCGACGCCCAGGGCTCCACGCTGCTCATCCCGCGCACGGTGTGCCGGGGCACGGACAACCTCGCCGCGGTGCCGACGCCCCACCGGCAGTCGCGCGTGCGCTACGCCGGCGCCTCGCTCGACGAGGTGGCGTGGCTCGACGCGGTGGCCAGGGCCATCAAGGAGGTACGCGGCGGCAGCCTGCAGAAGGTCGTGCTCGCGAGGGACGTGCACGTCTGGTCCGAGCAGCCGCTGCAGCCGCTCGCGCTGGCTCGCCGTCTCGCCGCGGCGCAGCCGGACAGCTGGACGTTCTGCCTCGACGGCCTGGTGGGCGCGACGCCGGAGCTGCTCCTGCGCCGCCGCGGGCGCGCGGTCACGTCGCTGGTGCTGGCCGGCACCGCGGCTCGCGGTCGCGACTCCGGCGAGGACGTGCGGCTGGGCGAGGGGCTGCTCACCTCGGACAAGGACCGCGAGGAGCACGCCCACTCCGTCGCCTCCGTGCGTGAGGGGTTCGCCGCCTTCGCGTCGGACGTCACCACCGACCCCGCTCCGCACCTGCTGCGGCTGCCGCACGTCCAGCACCTGGCGACGTGGGTCCGAGGAACGCTCGAGAGCACCGCCTCGGCCTTGGAGCTGGCCGGCAGCCTGCACCCGACCGCCGCGATCTGCGGGACGCCGACCACCCAGGCACGCGCGCTGATCGGCGAGCTCGAGCGCCTCGACCGCGCGCGCTACACGGGCCCGGTCGGCTGGGTCGACGCGCAGGGCGACGGTGAGTTCGGCATCGCACTGCGCTGCGCCGAGGTCGCGGGGACACGCGCGCGGATCTTCGCCGGCGTCGGCATCGTGGCGGGCTCGCTGCCCGAGGCCGAGCTCGAGGAGACCCGGCTCAAGCTCCTGGCCATGCGGGCCGCGCTCGAGAGCTGAGGCCGGTCAACGGATCGCGGCAGCGACCGCCCCGGCCAGCGCGCGGTGCAGGGCGGCGGTGGCCGAGCGCTCCGTCCGCACCTCGACCAGGGTGACGCCGGGACCCTGCAGCGCCTCCAGCACCGCCGGCCGGAGCTCCGAGGGCAGCCTCACGAGGCGGTGCCCGTGGCGCCCGACCCGTGCGACGTCGGAGAAATCGACCCCGTGCGGGGTGCCGAAGAGGCGCTCGAAGCCATCAGCCCCGGCCTGCGGCAGCTGGTGGAAGATCCCGCCGCCGTCGTTGTTCACCACGACCAGAGCCAGCGGGGGAACGACCTCGCCGGGTCCCAGCGTCAGCCCGTTCGCGTCGTGCAGGACCGAGAGGTCGCCCGCCAGCGCGGCGACCGGCCCGTCCCAGGCGAGGGCCGCGCCGAGCGCCGTCGAGACGAACCCGTCGATCCCGCTGGCCCCGCGGTTGCCCACCGTGGCCAGCGGCCGCGGCACCGCGTACGCGTCGAGGTCGCGAATCGGCCGGCTGGAGGCCGCGACGAGCAGCGCGTCCCTGGGGAGCGCGCCCACCAGATCCCGCGCCACGAGCGGTTCCGACAGTGCATCGTCGGCGTCCAGTGCAGCATCGACCGCGGCCCGCGCCGCCGCGTCGGCATCACGCCATGCGGCCAGCCACGGCACCGGCCCCACGGGCAGCTCGTCGACGAGACCGGCAAGCCACGCGTCGACGCGCGCCGGCACCAGCAGCTCGGTGCCCCGCACGGGGTCCCACCACCGCCCATGCGGGTCGAAGCGCACCTGCGGCGCGGCACCCAGCAGCGCCTGCACGGATCGGGAGAGCCCCGGCTTGCCGCTGACCACCACGAGATCGGGAACATGCTCGTCCCGGAACGCCGCCGAGGCCAGCAGCAGCGCGCCCGTCCCGATCGCCGCCGATCCGTGCCGCGCCCCGCTGGTCGGCTCCGCCAGCAACGGCCAGCCCAGCCGCGCGGCCAGCTGCGCGGCCCCTGGATCCCCGCCGTCCCCCGCGACGACCACCCCCCGCTCCGCCGCAGCCAGACGTCCCAGCACCGCGCCCTGCTCCCCGGCCGCGGACGCTGCCGCGGTCGCGCTGGCGCGGACGCGCGTCCAGGGAGCGCCGTCGGGGCGGCCGTCGAGGGGCTCGACGAAGGGGGTGTCCTCGCCTGGCGTCAGCGGTTCCCGGAAGGGGAGGTTGAGGTGGACGGGGCCGGGGGCGGCGCCGCCGAGGCCGCCGGCCTCCGCGACCGCCCGCGAGACCGTCGAGCGCCACACCTGGACCGATCCGACTCGCTCCTCCGCCACGCCGAGGTCGCACGCCCAGCGCGGCACGAACCCGAAGATCCGCACCTGGTCGATCGTCTGGTTCGCGCCGGTGCCGCGCAGCTCGCTCGGGCGGTCCGCGGTCAGGAGCAGCAGCGGCACGCCCGCCTCGTCAGCTTCGACCACGGCGGGCAGCAGGTTCGCCACCGCCGTCCCCGACGTGCAGACCACGGCCGCGATCATCCGGCCCGCCCCGCGTGCCATCCCCAGCGCGAGGAACCCCGCGGAGCGCTCGTCGATGCGCACGTGCAGCCGCATGCCACGGTGCTCGTGCGCCGCGAGTGCCAGCGGGGCCGACCGCGACCCGGGGCTGAGCACCAGCTCCGTGACCCCGTGCCGCACGAGCTCGTCCACGAGGACCCGCGCCATCGCGGTCGCCGGGTTCATGCGCGCGCGGAAGGGAGCTGCGCCTGGGCGCGGACCAGGCGGGCCTCCCAGCGATCCACGACCTCGCGCGAGGCGGCCCAGAGGTCGAGCAGCTCAGTCGCGGGCTCGACGGGGACGACGCGCAGGTGCCCGTCCACCGGGAGCAGCGGCGAGCGCGTCACGTCGCCTGACAGCAGCGTGGCGGTGCCGAGGCCGCAGGCGTAGGGGAGGTCGGGCAGGGCGGCGGCCAGCGCGACGCCCGCGGCGAGCCCGACGGAGGTCTCGAGGGCGCTGGAGACCACGGCGGGCACCAGGGCCGCTTCGGCGATCGCGAGCGCGGCGCGCACGCCGCCCACCGGTTGCACCTTCAGGACCACCACGTCGGCAACCTCGCGCACGCGCCGCGCCGCGGCCAGCGGGTCCGGAGCGAGGCGCACGAGCTCGTCGGCTGCCAGCGGCACCGCCGTCAGGCTCCGCAGGGCCCCCATCTCGGCCCACGTGGCGCAGGGCTGCTCGGCGTACTCCAGGTCGAACTCGGCCAGCACCCCCAGCCGGTGTGCTGCGGTCGCCGCGTCCCACGCTCCGTTGACGTCGACCCGCAGCCGCCCGCGGGGCCCGAGCGCGTCGCGCACCGCGCCGACGCGCGCGACGTCGTCATCGAGGGTCTGCCCCGCCTCGCCCACCTTGACCTTCGCGGTCGTGCAGCCCGACGCTGCGACGAACGCCGCGGCAGCCTCCGCGCTCAGTGACGCGGGCACGGTCGTGTTGACGGGAACCTGGGCACGTCGCGGGGCGGGCCACCCACCTGCCAGCGCCTCCTGCGCTGCCCGCAACCACCGCGCCGCAGCCTGATCGTCGTACTCCAAGAACGGAGACCACTCCGCCCACGCCACCGCCCCGTCGGGCCGGGCTTGCGAGAGCAGCGCCGCCTCCCGGACGACCGTCCCGCGGAACGTCGTGACCAGTGGGATCGCGACGACCCGCAGCGCGCTCATGAAAGCGCCAGCCCCAGCGCGAGCAGCACCGCGAAGACCAGCTGCACCCGCGCCGTCTGGCCCAGGACCGCGATCAGCTCGGGTCCTGCCGCGCCGTTGCGGACCAGCGTCGTCGGGCCCACGACCAGCGGCAGCGCGACCAGCGCCAGCAGCGGCCACGCCGACCGCGCCGCCAGCGCCAGCACGCCGACGAAGAGGAACGGGGCCAGCATCAGTCCGAGGTAGAGCTGCCGCGTCCACCCGTCGCCCAGCCGCACTGCCAGCGTGCGCTTGCCCGCCTGGGTGTCGGTCGGGATGTCGCGCAGGTTGTTGACGACGAGGATCGCGACCGCGAGGAACCCGACCGGGAACGCCGCGATCACTGCGAGGCGCCCGATCGCCTCGTCCTGCACGAACTGGCTGCCCACCGTCGCGACCAGCCCGAAGAACACGAACACGAAGACCTCGCCCAATCCGAGCGACGCATACGGCCGCGGCCCCCCGCTGTAGCCCAGCGCGGCGAGGAAGCACACCAGCCCCACCAGCAGGAGCAGCCACGTCGTGACCGCCGCCAGCGCCACCCCGAAGGCCGCCGCCACGAGCAGCGCGCAGCCGATCGCCACCTTCATGGCCGCCGGCGCGATCAGCCCCGAGGCCACCGCCCTCCGCGGCCCCACCCGCGCGGCCGTGTCGACTCCCCGCATTCCGTCGGAGTAGTCGTTGGCGTAGTTCACCGCCACCTGCACGGCCAGCGCGACCCCCAGCGCCGCCAGGGCCCGCCACGCGCTGAAGCGCACCGCCGCCGCGGTGCCGACCAGCACCGGCGCGACCGCCGCCGGGAGCGTGCGCGGCCGGGCAGCCTCGACGTAGCGGTTCACCGAGCCACGACCATGAGAGTAGTTGCTCGCAACGTCGGCCAGACTCTCACAGCCTGGCCACCCTGTCGACCCGGATGGGCTACAAAGGCGGGTGATGTCGGAGAACGACGCCGCCCACGCCGCCGCCCTGCCCGCACCCGTCCGCGGGCCGTTGCTGGCGCACGCCGTGGTCTTCCTCGGGTTCGCGGTGATCTTCAGCGTGTTCGCGACCGAGGCCCTGGCATCCGTGGTGATCGGCCTCGGCCTCGTGATCGCCGGCGGCCTGTGGGAAGGCGCCGCGCCCGAGGAGCCGCTCATCGGCGCCGCAGACGGGGCCGAGGAGCCCCACGGGTCTGGCCACTAGCCCGTGACCGCACTCTTCGAGCGCCCGGTCAGCACCACGATCGGCGTGATCATCTTCGCCGCGATGGCCTGGTTCCTCGCGTTCCGCTCGCCGTTCTCGGACCCGCCTGCGATCGAGATCGTGCGCTTCGACGGCGACGACCGCTACACGACGGCGGCCGACGTCGCCCGCGCGGCCTCCCAGGACGCCGTCGAGGTGGTGCTGCTGGCCTCCGGCGACGCCCTCGCCGACGCGCTGGCAGGCACGGGGCTGGCGGGGGCGCTGTCCACGTCGATCGTGCTGACCGATCCGGCCGCGTACTCCTCGGTCGCCCGGGCCACGATCGACGACCTCGACCCCGCCGAGGTCCTGATCCTCGGCACCGACATCAACGACGAGGTGCTCGGCCGCGTCGAGAGCGCCGGCCAGACGGTGCGACGCGTCGCGGGCCCCACGCGCTACGACACCGCCGCCGAGATCGCCCGCCTCGTGGTCGCTGCCGCGCCCTCCGTCGACAGCGCCTTCCTGGCGTCGGGCGAGAGCTTCGCCGACGCCCTGGCCGCCGGCGCCGTCGCGGCCAGCGCGGAAGCACCGCGCCCGATCCTGCTCACCCAGACCACGCAGCTGCCCGAACCGGCCGCCCGCGCCATCCGCGACCTGGGCCTGCGCGAGATCTTCGTGGTCGGGGGGCAGCTCGTCATCGCCGATGCGGTGATCGACCAGCTCGAGGACCTGGGGGTGCAGGTGCGCCGCCTCGCCGGCTCCAACCGGCTCAGCACCGCCGTGGCGATCGCCGACGCCCTCTTCGTCGAGGCCGCGCTGCGCCCCGACGTGGTCACCCTGGTCCGCGGCGACGACCTCACCGACGCCTTGGCGGCCGCGCCCTACGCGGGCGACCGCGCCGGCCCGCTGCTGCTGGTCGGTTCGCGCACCGAGCTCGGCACCGAGACCGCCGCCTGGCTGCGCGACCGCTGCGGCCAGGTGCGCCAGATCGCCGTGATCGGCGGCGACGGCGCGATCAGCGACAGCGTGATCGACGCCGCGGTCGACGCGGCCGGCCGCTGCCGCAGCTGACCTGTCGCACCTCCGTCGTAGCGTTGTTCGTTCGTGACAAACTTCGGTGATGGCGAAGTTCGTCGACCGCGAACGTGAGCTGGCCGCGTTGGAGCGCGCCTGCTCCACCCGGCCTCGCCGTGGTCTCCGGCCGCCGGCGGGTCGGCAAGACCGCGCTGCTGGACCGGTTCGCGTCCGGGCGGCTGGCGGTGTTCCTGCCGGGGACGCGAGCCCCGGTGGCGCGAGGCGCTGCGCCGCTTCGAGGAGCGGCTGCGCGCGGTGCTGCCGCCGCGCCCGGGCGACCTGCTCGACCTGGGCCACCTGCCGTCCTGGGACGCCGCGCTGGGCTACCTGCTCGCGCGGGCGCGCGAGGAGCCGCTGCTCGTCGTGCTCGACGAGTTTCCCTATCTCTGCGAGGCCGACCCCTCCCTGCCCTCGACGCTGCAGGCCCGCTGGGACCACCGCGGCGAGAGCCAGCTCTCGCTGGTGCTCGCCGGGTCGCCACGTCGGGCTCATGGAGCAGCTCGTCGCCGCGGACGCGCCGCTGTTCGGCCGCGCTGACGCGCACCTCCGGGTCGCCCCGTTCTCGCTGGCGCGAGGCCGCGCTGCTTGGTTGACGGCGACGACCCGACAGCGTGGCTCGAGGCGTACGTGCACGGTCGGCGGGATGCCCCGTTACCTCGCGCTCTGGGACCCCCGGCTGGACGCCGCGACCAACCTCGCGGCGCTGCTGGACGGCCCGGGCGCGCCGCTCGGGGACGAGGGCACCGTCGTGCTGCAGGAGCTCGCGCCTGCTTCGGCCGCCGCCCGGGTGCTGGAGCTGGTGGCGCTGGGGGCGGACACGTTCGGCGCCGTGCGGGCGCAGGCGGGGCTGGCACCGGCGACCGCCAGCGAGGCCCTCACGACCTCTGGAGGGCCTGGGGCTGCTCACCCGCGCGACCCCCGTGGCGCCGACCCGCGACGCACGAAGACGGGTGCGCTACCATGCTGCGCGACCCGCTCCTGCGGCTGTGGCTGGCGGTGGTGCAGCCCCATCGCGAGGCCTTCGAGCTCGGCCGCGGCGAGCAGGTCCTGGCAGCGGCCGCCGAGCGCATCGCCGCGAGCCAGCAGACGACGTTCCGCGGGGTGGCCCGGGACTGGCTGGCGGAGCGCACCGGGCTCCCGTCCGGCGCGTGGTGGGACCGCGCGGGCCGCGCCGTCGTCGACGTCGTGGCGCTGGACGGCGCCGGCCCCGTCGCGGCTGCCGCGGCACACTGGGCCCGCGGCATCGACGGTGTCGCCATCGCCGAGCGGGTGCGCGCGGCGCTGGCCTCCGGCGGCCTGCCACCCCCCGACGAGGTCGCCGTCCTCGCCCGTTCCGGTACCGCCGTCGTCACCCCGGCCGACCTGCTCGGCGATCACTGAGGAGTACGTGTGATGGGCGTCGTGCGGCCGGGCGAGGAGTACGACCGCGAGGAGCAGGAGCAGGGCGGCTCAGGGCTGCACCTCGACCTCGACCTCGTGGCCTGCCCGTCCTGCCGGCGTGAGCTGCCGGCGTTCCTCGACGTCTGCCCCGACTGCGACGTGCCGACCGTGCCGCGCTCCCAGCTGCCCGGTGTGCTCCCGCCGCCGCCCGCGCATCTGCTGGCCGACGACGACACCGGTGACGAGGACTAGGGAGGGCGTCAGCCCAGCGCGATCAGGACCACGCCGCCGACGGCGGCCGACAGCCCGACGAGCTGCGTACCGGTGAAGCGCTCCTTGAGCACGATCCGGGCCAGGAGCACCGTGCTGGCCGGATACAGCGACGTGAGGACCGCGACCAGCGAGAGCATCCCACGGCGTGACGCCAGCAGGTAGATCACGTTCGCGGCCTGGTCGCACAGCCCCGTCAGCGCGACACCGGGCCACGTGACGCGCGCGACGGTCAGCGGCTGACGTGTCGCCAGCGCGAGCAGCGCGACCACGGGGATCGACGTGCGCGCCGCGATCAGCGCCCAGGTCCCGCCCTCCCCCGCCATCCCCAGCGCCACGAACCACACGCCGAAGCCGAGGCCGGACCCGATCGCCTCCGGGATGCCCGCGCGGGCGGGGGCATCACCCGAAACCTCGCCGCGGGAGACCAGCACCACCGCGGCCAGCGCCAGGGCGACCCCGGCCCACGCCACCACGGCCGGCCGCTCCCCCGTCGCAACCCCATAGACCAGCGGGATCACAGCGGCGATCGCCGCGCTGACCGGCGCCACCACGCTCATGCGCCCCCGCGCGAGGCCGCGGTAAAGGAAGAGCACACCCAGCCCGCCGCCGACACCGGCCACCGCGCCCCACACCAGCGCCGACGCGGTCGGCGGGCGCCGCTCGAACACCAGCAGCACCAGCAGGATCGCCAGCCCCACGATCTGCGACCACACGACGACCCCCGCGGCCCCGGTGGGCGACCCGCGCTCCACTGCCAGGTGCTCGGCGCGGCGGCTGGTCAGCCCGCCGACGAAGTCCCCCGCCCCGTAGACGAACGCGCCGAGCAGCCCGAGGAACGCCGCCATCAGCTCACGCGGCGGCGGAGGTCAGACGCCGGCGTAGCTGTGCAGGCCGACGACGAAGAGGTTCACCGCGTAGTAGGTGACCATCAGCGCCGTGAAGGCGGTCACGCCGACCCAGGCCGCGCGCCGGCCACGCCAGCCGTGGGTGGAGCGCGCGTGCAGGTAGCAGGCGTAGAGCACCCAGGTGACGAACGACCCGGTCTCCTTGGGGTCCCAGCCCCAGTAGCGGCCCCACGCCTCCTCGGCCCAGATCGCGCCGGCCATGATCCCGAACGTCAGGATCGGGAAGCCGAACGCGATGATGCGGTACGCCAGGTTGTCGAGGCGCGCCGCGGGCGGCAGGTACGGCACGGCGTACCAGGCGGCGGTCCCGAGCAAGGCCGCCACGGAGCCGGCGACGATCGCGGCCAGCGGCGCCCGCCACACCACCAGCGCGAAGAGCCCGACGACCGCGAACGGCACGACCGGGAAGAGCACCGGCGACAGCGTGGCGCGCTGGTCGGCCGGCGGTGGCCTCGCGCTCCTCCAGCGCGTCGCCGTCGACACGCCCCTCGACGCCGTCGCGCACCACCGACCTGGCCGGCGCCCACCGTCGAGCCGCCGAAGGTGGAGGTGACGGCGACACGCCGCTCGGCGGTGTCCTTGACGAGGTAGAGCGCGGTCACGACGAAGCCGACGATCATGATCGACGACGAGACCATCATCCCGCTGACGTGGATCTTGATCCAGTAGCTGCTCAGGGCGGGGACCAGCGGCCCGGCATCGGCGAACAGCAGCAGCGACGTCGCCATCATCACCGTCGCCGCGAGCAGCACGAAGCCCAGCAGGTGGGAGAACTCGCGCTTGCGCAGGACCACCACGAGCCCGGCGGCGACCGCGAGCAACGCGAGCACCGAGCAGTACTCGTACATGTTCCCCCACGGCACGCGCTCCGCGGAGACGCCCCGCGGCACGATGCTGGTGAGGTGCGCGACGTGCCGGCGGCCGCGATCGCCAGCGCGGCGGCCCCGACCCGCCGACCCGCGGTCGTCGGCGAGGGTGCGACGCCCTCGACCGCGACGCGCGTGAACGCCAGACGGAAGAAGCAGGCCACCATCGCGGCGATGTACGCCACCAGCGCCACGTTGAACAGCGTGTTCGAGGTCGAGGCCAGCTGCTCGCTCACTGGGATACCGGCTCCGTCTCTCGCGGACTGGGTTGCACGTCGTGCTCCGGAGCCGGACCGAGGCGGTCGCGCAGGCGCGCCACCAGCTCCGGGAACTCCTCGGCGAACCGGGTCGGGCGTTGCTGGGCGAGCCCGCCACGGACAAGACGCTACCGCCACCGTGCGACGACGGCGTCGCCGTGATCCACAGCCGCCGCCGGTAGCTGTAGAGCGACGGTACCAGACCGCACAACGCCAGCGATGCGGCCAGCAGCAGCAGCCAGCGGAACGGCTGGTGGGAGACCTGGAAGCCCGACCACATGGCCAGGTCGGCGAACTCGACCTCCATCGCCCCGCCCAGCAGCGGCAGCGTCTGGCCGGGGGTGATCATCACCTGGTCGACCAGCTGGTCCTCGCGCCACTCCAGCTGCGACAGCGGCACCGGTCGCGAGAGCCCCAGATCGGGCGCCGCGTAGAGCGACAGCACCAGCCGCGGTTCGTTGGGCTCGGGGCTGTTCACGCGCACGCTGCCGTCGTCGAGGATCTCGGCGTCCGTGCAGGAACGTCAGGTCGACGGCGATCTGCGGGAAGCCGCGCGCGGGGTTGCCCGGCGCCACCTTCTCGCGTCCCTGCCAGATCGGTCCCCTGGGTTGCAGCACCACGGGCTTGTCGAACAGCGGCGCCGCGTCGTCGCGCCCCTCAGGGTGGGACGGATCACCAGGTGCGGGGCGAACCCGAACGCGCGCTGGTAGATCGTCAGGCCCTGGTGGTGCGCGGGTCGTTGACGCGCACGAGCGCCTCGCCGGTCGGCTGCCCACCCTCCAGGAACGTCACCGTCGACCGGAAGTCCGCCGGCGTCACGCCGTCGGGCTGGTAGCGGACGTCGAAGTCCTCCAGCCGCGTCGTGAACCCGGGGTGGTCGCCGGTGTCGAAGAAGCGCCCCGGGATCGCGACGTCGTAGCCGATCGGCGTGTCGGTGAACGCCTCCCCCTCGACGACGTCGACATGACCCGTGAACGAGAAGGCGCTCCCGAGGACGATCCCGGCGAGCAGCAGGTAGAAGGACGTGTGGAAGACCAGGCAGCCGGCCTCGCGCCAGTGCCCCCGTGAGACCGCGAGCTGGGGCGCACCCGTGACCGTGGTGACCCGCCGGGTCCGATAGGTGGGCAGCGCCGCCTGTGCGCGCGTGATCGCCGCGTCGGGGTCGGCGGCCACCACCAGCGTCTCGCTGTGGGGCAGCCCATCGAGCACCGACCGCCGCCGCGGGGGCTCCCGCACCACGGCGCAGGAACGCCCGCCACCGCGGGATCAGGCAGGCGGTCAGGCTCACGAAGAGCAGCACGGTGATCACCGTGAACCACCACGACCCGAAGACGTCGAACCAGCCGAGGCCGTCGAACACCCGCGCGACCCCCGCGCCGGGACCCGCCGTGCCTGCCAGCCACTGCCGCACGGTCGGCCCGATCACCGGCCGCTGCGGCACGAACGTCGCGACCAGGCTGGCCAGGGCCAGCAGCCCCAGCAGGATCAGCGCCGTCGACATGCGCCGCAGCCGCCGCCACCCGATCCCGAGCGCGGTCAGCGGCCCGGGGATCGCGGGCAGCGCGCTGGGGTTCGGCTCGGCCATGGGAGGAACGCCAGTATCGCGGCCGCTAGAGCGGCGGTTCGAAGCGGCCGATGATCGGGCGCAGCCAGTCGATGAACTCGCTCCACAGGCCCGTCGCGATCGCCACGCCGACGAGGGTCAGCAGCACGCCGCCGGCGATCTGCAGATGGCGCGCGTTGCGCCGCAGGAACCCCAGCGCGCGGCCGGCGGAGGAGTACAGCAGCCCGAACAGCATGAACGGCAGCCCCAGCCCCAGGGCGTAGACGAACGCGAGCACCCCGCCGCGCAGTCCGCTGCCGCTCGCCTGCGCGGCCGACAACGTGAAGATCGCCGCCAGCGCCGGCCCGATGCACGGCGTCCAGCCCACCCCGAAGACGAACCCCAGCGGCAGCGCCCCCAGCACCCCCTTGTCGATGGCCTGGTCGGTGACCCGGGCCTCGCGCTGCAGGAAGTCGAACGGCAGCAGCCCGGTCAACGCGAGGCCCAGGAACGCCACCAGCACCCCCATGGCGATCTGCCACGGGCGCGACGCCAGGTAGCGCGACAGCTGGCCGCCCAGCAGGCCCAGCAGCGTGAACGGCATCGCGAACCCGAGCATGAAGAGCAGCCCGCCGAGGAGCACCCGGCCGCGCCCGCCCCGGTCCAGCTCCGCGCCGGACAGGCCCGTCATGTAGGCGAGGTAGCCCGGGACCAGCGGGACGACGCACGGCGACGCGAAGGACACCACCCCCGCCGCGAACGCGATCCCTGCCGCGACCAGGAGGTTCGCGTCGATGATCAGCTCCTGGACGCCCACGACCCCTCTACTCGGCGAGCAGCGCGTCGAGGTACGGCCGCAGGGTGGCGGCGGTCACCGCACCGAACAGCCGCACCGCGACCCGCCGGTCGGCGTCCAGCAGCACGGTGGACGGGAGCGCCGCGGGTGCGATCCCGCCGAACGACCCGGCCAGCTCGACCGAGGGGTCGAAGACCGAGGGATAGGTGACGCCCAGGTCGCGCTCGAACGCGCGGGCGTTCGTGGCGCTGTCGCGCACGTTGACGCCGACGAACCCGACGTCGTCGCCGTAGTCGGCGTGGGTCGCGACCAGCTCGGGCATCTCCGTGGCGCACGGCCCGCACCACGAGGCCCAGAAGTTCACGACCACCGGGCGCCCTTCGGCGATCCCCCCGTCAAGGGGTCCGCCCGTGGTGGTCTCACCTGCGAGCTCTGGCGCCGGCGGCCGGGCCGGCAGCGCGACGAGCGGGACGGTGTCGATGTTGATCGCCCCGGCCGGACGCCCCGACTGCTGCTGGGCCGAGAGGGTGCAGCCCACCGCGAAGAGCGCCACCACCACCGCCAGGCGCGCCCTCATGGAGGGCAACTGTAGGTCAGGCGTTGACGGGCTCTGCGGGCTCCGGCTGCGGCGGCGGCGCGGTCGCCGCGCGGGACTCCTCACGCTCGCGGTGCTCGCGCCGCTCGTCGCGGTACAGCAGCGCCATGTGGGCCGCGAAGATCAGCGTGATGAGGCCCAGCGTCACGAAGCTGGGGAACGACGGCGCTCCGGGGTCGAAGGACGCGAACAGCAGCGTGGGCTCGGCCTCGGTGGCGATGTCCCCGGCCGCGGCGCCCTCGGGGGCGACGTTGGACCCGTCCTCCTCCGCGGCCGCACCGCCGACCGTGAGCTGCGGCTCGAAGTCCTCGGGCGCGTCCTCGGGTGTGGGCTCCAGCTGGTAGGTCGGGTAGACCGGCACCGAGATCACGTCGTAGCCGTCGGGGTTGTCGTAGTAGAGGATCTCGTCCTCGGCGGCGGCGTCGGTGGAGTCCACCACCGGGTCGTAGGGCTCCGTCAGGCTGGAGAAGAAGGTGACGACCTCCTGGCCGCCCTCCGCGGCGAGCACCTCCAGGTCCTCCGGCACGGGCTCGAAGCCCTCCGGGTAGTCCTGCGTGAACGGGTACTCCTCGACCGCCAGCGTGGAGTCCGGAGCGAACGGCCGCCAGACCGGCAGGTAGGCCTCCAGGTCCTGGCCCGGCAGGTTCTGCGGCCCGGTGTTCGGCGGGGTTCCCGGCGCGCCGAACGTCCAGAACAGTGCGAGCACGAAGAAGAACCCGAAGAACGAGGTGGCGCTGACCAGGTAGCCGCGCCGCGTCCCCAGGTTGCTGCGCACCAGCAGGTAGACGCCGCCCACGAAGATGATGAAGCCCAGCGGCATCGCGGCCTTCGACCACGGGTTGGAGGTCGGGATGCCGCTCTCGGTCGCGAGGACCAGCAGTGAGTCGAGCACCGTCAGACCTCCGTGCCCTCTTCGGTGGCTTCTTCCGTGCCCTCTTCGGTGGCTTCCTCGGTGGCCTCTTCGGTGCCTTCTTCGGTCGCTTCCTCGGTCCCTTCCTCGGTCGCTTCCTCGGCCACCGCCGGCGGCTCCTCGTCGGGCGTCCCGAGGCCGGTGGCCTGGTGCTCCGCCGCGTCGGCGGGCAGCTGCCGGGGCTGCGCGGATTCGAGGTAGTCGATGATCCGGTCCAGCGCCTCGGTGTCGTAGCGCGAGCCCTCCAGGTACCAGGTCGCCTCACCCCAGGGCGGCATGAACATGCCGCTGCCCGTGGCGTTGATGCCGTTCTCGCAGGATCCCGCGGATCGTCCCGGGGTCGTGGCGCTCCTGGACGCCGATCAGCGTCGGCCCGACCACACCCTGCAGGCTCTGGCCGTGGCACCGCGAGCAGTTCGCCAGGTAGAGGTCCTCGCCCGAGGCGTCGGCCAACGCGACCTCGGCGGCGTCGGCGTCCTGCTGGTTGGCGAGGATCCAGTCGGTGAGCATCTCGATCTGGAAGTCGGTGAGCGGACCGCCGAAGCGCGAGCCCCAGGTGGGCATCGGCGTACCCGGACGGCCGCGCTGCACGGTGGCGACGATGTGCTGGCGCACGTCGGTGACCGTCCGCGACTCCTCGTACCGCGCCGCCATCGTCGTGAGGTTCGGTGCCGGCCACGGCTCGCCGGTGTAGGGCGACGTGGCGAAGCCGCCGCTGCCGTCGGTGCCGTGGCAGCTCGAGCAGTTGGTGACGAAGAGCTCCTCGCCGAACTGGAAGTTCTGCGCGAACTCCTCCTGCTGCTTGTGGGCGATGCGGCTGGGCTCGCGCAACCAGTACGCCGGCAGGAACACCGCGAAGAAGAGCGTCAGCACCAGGCCCCAGGTCATGTGCCGTTCGAGGACCGTGGTCTCCAGCTGGGCGTCGGAGTACCCGGGCCGCAGGGCCGGCGGGATGTCGTCGGTGAGCTGGCGCTTGCTGTTGGAGTTGACCAGCAAGATGACCAGCGCTCCGGCCGCCGCGACCACGAGGATCACGACGGCGATGGTGGTGGCGCTCACTCAGTGCTCCCCTGACGCAACGTGTTCGTCAGTTGCAGTGCGGTCCCTCGGGCGGCTGGTCGAGCTTGTTGACGTTGCGCGACGGGCCGGTCACCACGACACCGGTGTTGACCTGCACGACCCCGCTGACGACCTCCAGCGGGAAGCGGTCAAGGCCGCGCGGGGCGGGGCCGAAGCGGTACTCCCCCCAGTTGTTGTAGCGGGAGCCGTGGCAGGGGCACTCGAACCAGTGCGACGAGGCGCACCACGGCACGCGGCAGCCCAGGTGCACGCACTTCTGGTACAGGGCCATGAACGGCGCGCCGTTGGTGACGTCGGCGTACTGCCCGTCGACGTCCTCGGACGCGTCGTAGCCGACCACGTACATGCGGCCGGCCGGGTACTCGTAGCGGCCTCCGCCCTCCGCGATCGCGTTGCGAATCTCCTCCTCGGTCCCGATCTCGATCACGGCGCCGAACCCACCGCGCAGGTTGGGCCAGAGGAAGCCGATCGAGGCCAGGCCCCACGCCGCGGCGACGCCGCCGATCGCGCCCAGCCAGGCGCCACGCAGGAACGTGCGCCGGTCCGGGCCGGACTTGGCCTTGCGCTGCGGCGGCTTGACGGGGGCGGGCGCTTCGCCCTTTCCCTCCGCAACGGTCGGCGCGTCTGAGGTGGTGGTCATCGGGTCCCTCGCGTCATAGCTCGAAGAAGAGGCCGTCCACCCACGGCCACACCCAGTTGAACCCCGGGCCGCGGAAGAACGACCCGGCCATCGTCATGATCGCCGACCCGAGCATGAACAAGGTCATCAGCACGAAGGCGAACTTGCGGTTGTCGGGTCGCACCGACGGGTTCTTGTCCGACGTACGGGATGATCATCAGCCCGACCAGGCCGACGATCCCGGGGATCGTGACGCCCGCGATCATCGGGTGGAAGTAGCGCAGCAGCTCCTGCAGGCCGAGGAAGTACCAGGGCGCCTTGGAGGGGTTCGGGGTCTGTTGGGGTTGGCCAGGTCGCGCAGCGGGAACGCCGGCAGGACCGAGAGCAGCAGCACGAGCGCGGTGCATCGCGAGCAGTGCGATGAACTCGGCGCTGATCAGGTGCGGCCAGGTGTAGACCTTGTCCTCCTGCTTGCCGCGGATCTGCTGGATGCCCGAGGGGGGCACCATCGCGAGCAGCCGGTGCGTGTGCGACTGGCCCGCCAGCTTGGCCTCGGGCCGCTGCAGCGGCAGCCGAGGGTGCCCATCTGCCGCCGAAAGCGCCGCCGCGACGCGCTTCTGGCGCTCCTCGAGCGTGAGGCCGCCGCCGTTGCCCGCGCTCGCCGCTCCGCGACCGCCGTCCGCGCGCCGCCGCCCCCGCCCGCGGCGGGCCCGCCCGCGGCGGCCGCTGTGGCCTTCTGCTCCTCGAAGCCTCTCGCGGACCCAGGGTCTCGCCGGCCTCGACCTTGCCTTCTTGGCACGCATCGCGGCCTTGGCCTTGGCACGCGCGATGCGCTCGCTCTTGCCCTCCGCGATCAGCTCGTCGTAGACCTCTCTGGTCCATCTCGACGGGTTCGCTCATTGCGGGGTCTCCCTTACAGCGGACCGGAGATGCCGCCGTCCTTGCGGATCCGCCAGAAGTGGACCGCGAGGAACAGCGTCGCGACGAACGGCAGCGCCAGCACGTGCAGCACGTACCAGCGCAGCAGGGTCTCGGGGCCGATCTCGACCCCGCCGAGCAGCACGAACTGGACCTGCTGGCCGAACACCGGCGTGAAGCCGGCCATGACGTGCCCACGGTCACTGCCCAGATCGCCAGCTGGTCCCACGGCAGCAGGTAGCCGGTGAACGCCAGCAGCAGCGTCAGCAGCAGCAGGATCACGCCGACGACCCAGTTGAACTCGCGTGGCGGCTTGTAGGCACCGTGATAGAAGACGCGCGCCATGTGCAGGAACACGGTGAGCACCATGAGGTGCGCGCCCCAGCGGTGCATGTTGCGCACGAGGTCGCCGAACGTGCACCACCCGGATGAGCCGCTGCATGTCGGCGTAGGCCAGCTCGTTGCCCGCGCCCGCGGCCGGCCGGTAGAAGAACATCAGGAAGATGCCGGTGATCGTCAGCAGGATGAAGAGGAAGAAGCTCAGCCCGCCCAGGCAGTAGGTGTAGGTGAGCTTCAGGCCGTGGCGCTTCACCTTCACCGGGTGCAGGTGGTAGAGCACGTTGTTCATGGCGGCGAGCGCGCGGTCACGCGACGTGTCGCGGTAGCCCTTCCGGTAGATCGAGCCGGGACGGAAGATCGACTTCCAGATGACGTTGTCCTGGACGCGCTTCTTCAGCTCGTCCGGGCTTGCGGCGGGGCGGGCGGGAGCGAGATGCGGGCCACCGGCGTCCTTCCTAGCTGTCACGCGTCCGAGCCACAGGGCATCGGACGGGCACCGCTCCACGCAGATCGCGCAGCGCGTGCATTCGTTGTCGTCGATCACGAAGATCGCGGCCGCGGTGTTTGCCAGCGTCATGATCTCGGGGTTCTCCGCGTCCGTGACGATCTCCGGCGACAGCATCTAGATGCACTCCCACGGGCAGACGTCCTCGCACGCGCGGCACAGGATGCACAGCTCGGGCGTGAGCCCGATGTGGCGCTTGGGCTTGACGCGCTCCTGCAGCCATTCGGGTCGACGAGTCTCGATCCGGTAGTCGTCGAAGATCTCCGGGTGGAGACCCTGGTCGGTCTTCCCCACGTGGTGGTTCCTTCGGCCGGCACTGTGGCTGCCCAGGGTATCGGAGTCACTTGTAGCCACCCGACTGCGGTCGGGCCTCCTCGCCCTCGGCCAGGGTGCGCGGGTAGCGCTTCTGGATCATGAGCGCAGCGACCGTGAAGGCCGCCATCGCCACGAAGGTCTCGACCATCACGATCGAGTCGCGGAACACCTGGTAGAAGTTGCCGACCACCACGAACGGCTCGTCGCGGCCCGGCCACGGCACCGCGATCTGGCTGGGGATGATCTGGTCGAGCAGCGTGTCGCGGGCCTGGTCGGCGAAGTACACCCACGCCGATGGCAGGATCCCGAAGGCCCAGAACCCGGCGATGGTCGCGGCGACCCCGCCGAGCGTCGCCGAGACCCAGCCCGCGGTGTCGCGCGTGCGCTGCGCACCCAGCAGGCACAGCCCCGTGAGCACGGCGCTGCCGATCGTGATGGCAAGGCCGGCCCAGCCGCGCCCGAACGACCACAGCGCGCTCAACGCCTCGGGAATCGTGGCGAAGAACTCCGTCAGCCATTCCACGACGCGAACCCTACCGCCCCAAGGCTTCCCGCCGAAACACCCGTCGGGGTCAGATCGTGATCCCGAGGTGCTCCTCGATGAGCTCGCGGAGTCCGGTGGCGTCCACGGGGCCCGTCTGGCGCCACTGGATCGCGCCGTCGGCGTCCACCAGCAACGTCGTGGGCATGCCGAAGCCGCCGATCGCCGTGTAGAGCGCCCCCGTGCGGTCGGTCGCCAGGTCGTAGGTGATCCCGGCGTCCTCGGCGAACGGCTCGGCGTTCAGCGCGGCGTCCATGGTGTCGACGCCGAGGAAGGCCACCCGGTCGCCGGCGGCCTCGTGCACGGACTGCAGGTCGGGCATCTCGTCGCGGCAGGGCTCGCACCAGGCGGCCCAGAAGTTCAGGACCATCGGGGTGCCGCGGTAATCGGCCAGCGCGACCTCGGGGCCGTCCGCGAAGGGCTCCAGCGGGCAGTCGGGCAGCTGGTCGGGCGCCGGGTCCCCGGGCTGGGCGACCGCGCCGCCACAGGTCGCGTCGACCGGCGCCTGCCCGCAGGCCGATCCCAGCATCAGCAGGGCCAGCCCCGCCCACAGCACACAGCGCATCTGGTCCGCGAGGGTAATCGGCTGGTGGCGGCGCAGCCCTCGGCTCAGAGCGTGCGGGCGGCCTCGGCGGCGGCGGCGGCCGTGGCGTCGACGTCGTCCTCGGTGTGCGCGGTCGAGAGGAACCAGGCCTCGTAGCCCGAGGGCGGGAGCGCGAAGCCCGCGCGCAGCATCGCGTGGAAGAACGTGGCGTAGCGGGCGTGGTCGGCGGCGCGGGCCCCCGCGAAGTCGCGCACGGGGTGTTCGGCGAAGAACACGGTGAGCAGACTCCCGACCCGGGGGATCTGCGCCGCGACGCCGGCGTCCGCAAACGCCTTCTGGAGGCCGGCGGCGAGGCGCGCGCCGAGTGCCTCGAGGCGCGCATAGGCGGCCCCGTCGAGCAGCGCCAGGGTCGCGAGGCCCGCCGCGACCGCGACCGGGTTCCCGCTCAGCGTGCCGGCCTGGTACACGGGCCCCTCCGGGGCGAGCAGGCACAGGAGGTCGGCGCGGCCGCCGAACGCGGCCAGCGGGAAGCCGCCGCCGACGACCTTGCCGAACGCCACCAGGTCGGGCGTGACGCCGCTCCAGCCCGTCGCTCCGGCGCGGCCGACGCGGAAGCCGCTGATCACCTCGTCGAACAGCAGCAATGCGCCGTGCGCCTGCGTGACCTCGCGCAGGAACGCGAGGAACCCTGGGTCGGGCGGGACCAGGCCCATGTTCGCGGGGAGCGGCTCGCAGATGACCACGGCGACCGCGGTGCCGCGCTCCGCGAACGCGGCCTCGACGGCGGCCCGGTCGTTCCAGGGCACCACCACCGTGTCGCGCGCCGCGCCCGGGGTGACGCCCGGGCTGTCGGGCAGGCCGAGCGTCGCGACGCCGCTGCCGCCCTGCACCAGCAGCGCGTCGGCGTGCCCGTGGTAGTGGCCGGCGAACTTCACGATCTCGTCGCGGCCGGTCGCCGCACGGGCGACGCGGATCGCGCTCATCGTCGCCTCGGTGCCGGAGGACACGCAGCGCACGCTCTCCACACCGGGCACCGCGGCGACGATCGCCTCGGCGAGCTCCACCTCGGCCTGCGTCGGGGCGCCGAAGCAGGACCCCCGCTGCACGGCCTCGACGGCCGCCTGCGACGATCGCCGGGTGAGCGTGGCCGTGGATCAGCGGTCCCCAGCTCATCACGTAGTCGAGGTAGGTCCGGCCGTCGGCGTCGGTGATGCGTGCGCCCTCGCCCGGGCCATGAAGCGCGGCGTGCCGCCGACGCCGCGGAACGCGCGCACCGGCGAGTTGACCCCGCCGGGGATGACGGCGAGGGCGCGCTCGAAAAGATCCTGCGACGCCGTCTGGCCCACGTGGTCTAGGACGTGACCGTCGCGGCGACGCCGAAGTTCTCGGCGTACAGCTCGGCGACGCGTGTCAGCTCGTCCTCGGTCAGCGGCGGGCAGATCGGGGGCGGCCGCGAACTCCTCGAGCTGCGCGCCGCCGTAGATGTTCGGCAGCGTCGTGGCGACGCAGGGGTCGGCCAGGACCCACTGCAGCGCGGCCTGGCCCAGCGTCGGCCGTGGGTGAGGAAGTCCAGCGTCGCGACCTTCTGCACGCCCTCGACCAGCCAGCTGCGCGGGCGGTGGCGGCGGTGGTCGCCCTCGGGAAAGACGGTGTCCGCGGTGAGGTTGCCCTCGAGCATCCCGCTGGAGTGCGGCACCCGCACGACCGTGGTGCCGCCGGTCTCCGCCGCGACCGCGAGCAGCTCGCGGCCGGGGTCCTGCTCGAGCAGGTTGTAGATCATCTGCAGCGTGGGCACGCCGCGGTGCCGGAACGCGTGCATCCCCTCCTCGCGCCAGCCGATCTTGGGCCCGAGGGCCACGCCGTACGTGCGGATCTTGCCGGCCTGCCTTGGCGTCCTCCAGGAACGCCCAGAGGTCGTCGTCGTCGAGGTGCGCCATGCGCGGGTTGTGCAGCTGGTAGACGTCGATGGTGTCGACGCCGAGGCGCTTGAGGCTGGCCTCCAGCCGCTCCCGCACGTACGCGAGGTCGGTGCGGTGCGCGCGCTCCTGCTGCCCCCGCCGCGGCGCGTCGGAGGTGATGTCGTACCCGAACTTGGTGGCGATCACGACGTCGTCGCGGACGTCGGCGAGCGCCTCCCCGAGCACCTCCTCCCCGTACCCCTCCGCATAGGTGTCGGCGGTGTCGAAGAACGTGATCCCGGCGTCGAAGGCGGCGCGGTGCAGGGCGATCGACTCCTCCCGCGTGTAGCTCCCCCACCACCCGGTCGTCGTCGTCCAGTTCCCGAACCCGACCTCGGACACCGTGACGCCAGGCGCCAGCTCCCGATACCTCATGCCGGCCGATCCTAGCCACGGACCCGTTCTCCACAGCCCGGCCGCCGAGGGAGCCGTGGCCTGCGGGAGACGCGGCACCCTTGCCGCAGCCGACCCCGAGGACGATCATGGAAGTGAGCGAGCGCGCCCGGCACGAGCTGTACGAGGAGCTGGGACGCCAGCTCGGACAGGAGCGTGCGACGACACTGATGGAGCTGCTGCCGCGGGCGGGCGACGAGATCGCGACCAAGCGCGATCTCGAAGCCCTGCGGCTCGAGTTGACCGCATTCATCCACGCGGAGTTCACCAAGCACACCCGGGCGTTCATGATCGCGCTGGTGGCGTCGACCACGGCCAACCTGAGCGTGGCGCTGGCCGCCGTCTTCGCGAGCTGATCAGCCGACGAGGCGGCGGGCCATCCAGCCGGCGGCGTAGGTGATGACGAGGTCGGCGCCGGCGCGGCGGATCGCGAGAAGTGCCTCCGGCATCGCGCGGTCGTAGTCCAGCCAGCCGCGCTCGGCGGCGGCGTGGAGCATCGCGTACTCGCCGGACACCTGGTAGGCGGCCAGCGGCAGCGCGGTCGCATCCTTCACGCGGCGGACCACGTCCAGGTACGGCAGGGCAGGCTTGACCATCAGGAGGTCGGCGCCCTCGGCAGCGTCGGCCAAGGCCTCGCGCACGCCTTCGTCGGCGTTGCCGGGATCGAGCTGGTAGCCGCTGCGGTCGCCGAACGACGGCGGGGACTCGGCCGCATCGCGGAAAGGCCCGTAGAAGGCCGACGCGTACTTCGTGCAGTACGCGAGGATCGCGCTGTCGGCGTGGCCGGCGGCGTCGAGCCCGGCGCGGATCGCGGCCACCTGGCCGTCCATCATGGCGCTGGGCGCCACGAGGTCGGCGCCCGCCGCCGCCTGGCTGACCGCCGCGCGGACCAGCCCGTCGAGCGCCGCGTCGTTGTCGACGGTCTGGCCGCGCAGTGGGCCGCAGTGGCCGTGGTCGGTGTACTCGCACAGGCAGGTGTCGGCGATCAGCAGCGCGTCGTCACCGAGGTCGTCGCGCAACGCCGACAGCGTCCGCTGCACCGCCCCCGCCGCGTCCCACGCGCCGCTGCCGATGGCGTCCTTGGCCGCGGGTATCCCGAACAACAGGAACGCGCGCACACCGGCGCTGGCCAGCTCCTTGGCCTCCGCACGAGCCGACTCGACCGTGTGCTGCTGCACGCCGGGCATCGAGGCGACCGGCACCGGCCCGCTGATGCCGTCCTTGATGAACAGCGGCGCGACGAGGTCCGCAGGCGTCAGCGCGGTCTCGCGCACCGCTGCCCGCAGGGCCGGGGTGCGGCGCAGGCGGCGGGGCCGGGACGTCGGGAACGGCGCGGGCGCAGCGGGCACCGCGCCAGCGTACGGGGGTTAGTAGCCGTCGCTCCCGGAGTCGGCGGAGTCACCGGAGTCGCCGCCATCCTGGGCGGAGCTGTCGGCACTGCCGCCAGTGGCTTCACCCGACGAGCCGCTATCGGCACATGCCGAGGCCAGGACGGCGAGGGACAGCACAAGGGCTGCGGTCAGCCTGCGGAACATGGGGTCCGCCTCCTTCACAGTTGGCTGCCCCTGCCCCATACCCCGTCGTCCACGGCGAGAACCCGTCAGGTCAGGCGCAGCGACCGCGTCAAGGGGGCGGCGGAGGTGCACGAGTAAGGGCGACTTGCACCGCGGCGACCAGGCCGTCGAGGTCGTGGGGGTCGGCCTCTGCGTCGACGCGCAGGCCCAGGTCGCGGCAGGTCGTCGACGTCACCGGGCCGATCGAGGCGATGCGCACGCGGGGGTCGGGCGGGCCGCCCAGCAGCGTGACGAGGTTCGAGACGGTCGATGAGGATGCGAACGCGATCGCGTCGACCCCGCCGTCGCGCAGCTGATCGGCCACGCCCGGCGGGAGACGTGACGGCAGCGCGGTGCGGTAGGCCTCGACCTCGTCGACCTGCCAGCCGGCGTCGCGCAGGGCTGCGGTGAGCGCCGGCGTCGCCAGGTCGGCGCGCGGGAGCAGGATGCGCGCCGGGTCCGCGCTCGCGAGCAGGGCCTCCGCGAGGCCCTGCGTGGTGAAGCGTCGCGGCACGAGGTCGGGGCGCACGCCGCGGGCCTCCAGCGCCTCCGCGGTGCCGGGCCCGACCGCCGCCACGCGTGCTGCGGCGAACCAGCGGGTGTCGCCGCGCAGGTCGCGCCAGCGCGCGCCACGCGGCTTCCACCCCGTTCGCCGAGGTGAAGCCGACCCACGCGTAGCCGCCGTCGCGCACGCGCACGAGCGCCCCGCGCAGCAGCCCCGGTTGGCGGGCGGGCGTGATCGCGATCGTCGGCGCCTCGACCGGCTCGGCGCCCAGCGCGCGCAGCCGCTCCGAGAGCGCGCTCGCCTGGTGGCGCGTCCGCGGCACGAGCACCCGCTTGCCTGAGAGCGGCCGTGTGTCGAACCAGGCCAGCTCCTCGCGCAGCGCCGCGACGTCCCCGATCACGGTCACGGCAGGGGGCGCCACGCCCACCGCCTTCTCCGCGATGTTCGCGAGCGTGCCGGTGACGACCTCCTGCCGCGGCGTTGTCCCCCAGCGCACCAGCGCGACCGGCGTGGACGCGGGCCTGCCGTGCGCGACGAGAGCGCCGGCGATCGCGCCCAGGCGCCCGACGCCCATGAGCAGCACGAGCGTCCCCGGGAACCGCGCGAGCGCCTCGAGGTCGACCTGCGCCTCGGGCTTGTCCGGGTCCTCGTGCCCGGTGACGACCGCGAACGCCGGCGCGAGGCCCCGGTGCGTGACGGGGATCCCCGCGTAGGCGGGTGCGGCGACCGCGGAGGTCACGGCCGGCACCACCTCGAAGGGCACGCCGGCCGCCCGGCACGCCAGCGCCTCCTCCGACCCCCGCCCGAAGACGAACGGGTCGCCGCCCTTGAAGCGCACGACCGCCCGCCCGGCCTGCGCGCGGGCCACCAGCAGCGCGTTGATCTCCTCCTGGCTCAGCGGGTGCCGGTCAGGCTGCTTGCCGACGTCGACCAGCTCCGCGCCGGCGCGGCACAGCTCCAGCGCGGCCGCGGGCGCCAACCGGTCGTGCGCCACGACGTCCGCCGTCATCAACAGCTGCGCCGCCCGCAGCCCGAGCAGCCCAGGATCACCAGGCCCACCGCCGACGAGGTGCACCGTGCCGCGTACCGCCGGTGGTCCGCCGAACGGCAGCGCCTCAGGCACCCGCGTCCCCGCGCACCGCGGCCAGCAGGTCGGCGCCGCCCGCCGCCAAGAGGTCGGCGGCCAGGTCGCGGCCGAGGCGCTCGGCCTGGTCGAACGGTCCTTGGAGCGAGCGCCGCAGCATGCGCCCGCGTTCCGCGTCGGCGACCATCCCGGTCAGGTCGAGGCCACCGCGGCCGTCCAGGCTGCAGAGGGCACCGATCGGCGCGAGGCACCCCCCGCCCAGCGCGGCCAGCAGCGCCCGCTCGGCCTCGACGGCCCGACGCGTCGGCAGGTGGTCGATGGCCTCCAGCGCGGAGCGCGTGCGGGCATCGTCCGCCCGGCACTCCACCGCCAGCGCACCCTGGCCCGGCGCCGGCAGGCACTCGCCGGGCTCCAGCGGCACGGCCTTCAGCGGCAGCCCCAGCGGTCCGAGGCCGCCGTGCTCGGGGTCGGTGTAGAGGCGCTGCAGCCCTGCCAGCGCGACGACCACCGCGTCGAGCTCGCCTGAGGCGACCTTGCCCAGGCGCGTGTCGAGGTTGCCGCGCAGCGGCATCACCAGCAGCTTCGGCCGCGTGCGGCGGAGCTGCACCGACCGGCGCCCCGACGAGGTCCCGACCGTGGACCCGTCCGGCAGCGCGGCGAGCGGGTAGCCCTGGCGCGTGACGAGCAGGTCGCGGGGGTCGGCCCGTGAAGGGATCGCGGCGACGACCAGCCCGTGCGCCGGCTCCGTGGGCACGTCCTTGAGCGAGTGCACGACGCAGTCCGCGTCGCCGTCCAGAACGGCCTGCCGCACCGCGTCGACGAAGAGCCCTTTCGCGTCGAACGCCGCCACGGCGCGCTGCGGCTGCAGGTCCCCGGTGGTCGCCAGCGCCACCAGCGCGAACGGCCGCCCCGTACGCAGCGCGAGCTGCTCGCCGACCTGGTGCGCCTGCGCCCGCGCCAGCGCGGAGCGGCGCGTCGCGATCCGGACCGTCACCCGCGTGGGTCGGGCGCGTCCGCGGGATCGAGGTCGAACAGGTCGTGGAGCATCGCGGAGTACTCGGTGGACCGGGGGCCGGCGGGGCGGGTCACCGGGGCCTCGCCCTCCTCCGCTGCAAGGGCCTTGAGCCGGACCGTGGGTTCGTGCAGGAGGGTGTTGACGATGCGCCGCGTCAGGGCCTCGACCGCGGAGCGCTCGCGTGGATGCAGCTGCGCGAGCCGCCCCTCCAGGCGGCGCAGCTCGGCGGCACGCACGGTCTCGGCCCGGTCGCGCAGCGCCGCGATCGTCGGCCCCACCGCGACGGCCTGGCGCGCCGCGCCGAAACGCGCGACCTCGTCGGCCACGATCGCCCTGGCCGCCTCCAGCGACGCCAGGGTCGAGCTGTCGGGGGCATCCGGCTGGAGGCCATCGACGTCCAGGACGGTGACGCCCGGGAGGTCACCGCAGCCGCGCTCGAGGTCGCGCGGGACCGCGAGGTCCACGCACACCAGCGGTCGGTCGGCGCGCAGGGCCATCGCCTGCTCCAGCGCGGCGCGCGAGACCACCGGCTCCGTGGCGCCGGTCGAGGCCACGACCACGTCGGCCGCCACCAGGCCCTCGTGCAGATGCGACAGCGGCAGGTCCTCGCCGTGGACGCGCGCCGCCAGCCGGGCGCCGCGCTCCGGGGAGCGGTTGACGATCAGCAGCCGGTCGCTGCGCCGCGCCAGGCGCGTGGCGGCGAGGGCGCCCATCGCACCTGCGCCCAGCACCAACCCCACCAGCCCGCGGTCGCCGCGGGGCGGCAGCAGGCGCGCCGCGGCCTCCAAGCCCACGTCGACCAGGGTCGCCGCGTGCTGGGACAGCGCGGTCTCGGCGTGGGCGCGCCGGCCGGCCCGCACGGCGTGGCGGAACAGCGCGCCCAGCTCACGTCCCGCGGCGCCCTCGGTCTCCGCGGTCTGCAGTGCCGCCCGCACCTGCTGGAGGATCTGGCGCTCACCCACGACCACCGAGTCCAAGCCGGCGGCGACGGTGAACAGGTGCGCCGCGACGGAGGCGTCGAAGTGGTCGTAGGCGCGGCCGGCGAAGTCCTCGGGCGCGACCCCACCCCACTCGCCGAAGAACGCCCGCAGATCGCCCGCGCCACCGTGGTAGCGGGTGACGTCGGCGTAGACCTCGACGCGGTTGCAGGTCGAGAGCACGACGGCGCCGGACACGTGCGGACGGTCCATCAGGGACCGCAGCGCCTTGGCCGCGGACTCCTCGGTGACGGCGAAGCGCTCGAGCAGGTCCACGCCGGCGGTGCGCAGGTTGAGCCCGTAGACGAGGAGGGACACCGCCTCCGAGCATAGAGGCCACCGACAGCGCCTCCAGCACGGTGATCGGCAGGCAAGGACTACTCGCGGCCGTGGGGAGCCCGGCGGTCCTTGTCTGGGCGCTGCCGGCCCGACCGGCGCCGTAGCGGCGGGTCAGCCCTCGCCGAGGAGCATGCGGCTGATGATCACCTTCTGGATCTCGGTGGTGCCGCCGCCCAGGCTGGTGAGCTTGGCGTCGCGCCAGCCGCGCTCGCAGTCGAACTCCTTGATGTAGCCCCAGCCGCCGTGGATCTGGATGGCGTCCTCGGCGTTCTGCGTCCCGCACGCGGCGATGTAGGCCTTCGCCATGGACGCCTCGATCTGGTGGGGGCGGCCCTGGTCCTTGAGCCACGCGGCGTGCCGCAGGAGCAGGCGGCTGGTCTCCAGCCGGATCTTGGATGTCGGCGAGCTTGTGGCTGACCGCCTGGAAGTGCGGCGATGGGCCTGCCGAAGGCGTCGCGCTCCTTGGCATAGCGGATCGCGTCTTCCAGGCCGCGCTGCATGCCGCCGATCGCGCTGGCGATCATCACGGTGCGCTCCCAGTCGAAGCACTCGAAGGCGACCTTCCACAGGGCGCTGCCCTCGTCGCCCAGGCGCTGCTCGTCGCCGACCCGGACGTCGGTGAGCACCATCTCGCTGGTCGGGGCTGGAGCGGTTGCCCATCTTGTCGAGGTGGCGGCCGACGCTCGAGCCCTGGCGTGCCCTTCTCGACGATGAACGCGGTCATGCCCTGACCGGCGGTCGTGTCGGGATTGGTGCGCGCGACGACCGTGAAGACGTCGCAGATGGGACCGTTGGTGATGAACGTCTTCGTGCCGTTGAGGACCCACCCGTCGCCGTCGCGGCGGCCGTTCGTGCGGATGCTGGCGGTGTCGGAGCCGGCGTCGGGCTCGGTGATGCCGAAGGCCCCGATCTACTCGCCGCTAGTCAGCTTGGGCAGGTAGCGGTCCTTCTGCTCCTGCGTGCCGTGCAGCTCGATCGGCAGGCTGCCGATCGTGAGGTGCGCGCCCAGGGAGAGGCCGAGGCCGGCGTCGCGGCCGCCGTACGCCAGGGCCTCGAGCGCGACGCCGGTCGTGACGGCGTCAGTGCCCTGGCCGCCGTGCTCCTCGGCGATCGGCAGGCCGGTGAGGCCGATCTCGGCACAGGCGTCCCAGACCGCTCGGTCGAACCGGCCCTCGCGGTCGCGCAGGCCGGCTTCCGGCGCGACGACCTTGGCTGCGAAGTCCGCGACGGTCTTGTAGAGCGCCTCCTGCTCCTCGGAGAGGGCGAAGTCCATCAACGGACCGTAGTCCTTGCGGAGGACGCGCGTGCCAGGCGCCCGCGCGGGGCAGGGTGCTGTCATGAACGACTGCGCCCACGACGCCTGCGCGTGCAAGTCCGAGGAGGCGTACTGCTCCAGCCACTGCAAGGACCACGTCGCCGACGGCGGCTCGTCCCCCGGCGACGGCTGCGGCTGCGGCCACCCGGAGTGCGCACCGGTGTCGCCGCGGTCCCCCACGGCAGACAACCCCCCGGGCTGAGCCCGCCGCACCCCTCACGGGCTGAGCGCGCCCGCCGCGGGGTGTTGCGATCGGGGCGGTTCTGACAAGTTCCTTTCGTGGCGGACGACGAGGAGCTGCTCGCTCGGGTAGGACGCGGGGACGCGGAGGCGTTCACGCTCTTCTACCGGCGCCACGTGGACGGGCTGGTCGGATTCGCCGCGCGACGCTGCGGATCGGCGGTGGACGCGGCGGACCTGGTCGCGGATGTGTTCCTCGCGGTCGTGGGGTCAGCAGTGCGGTTCGATGCGTCCCGCGTCTCTGCGCGGGCCTGGCTCTACGGAGTGGCCAACCACGTTGCCGCGCAGCGGGGGCGGCGGGCACGGCGTGACCGGGCGCTGACGCAGCGGCTCGCCGGTCGGCGGCTGCTGGACGAGGACGACGTCGCCCGGTTGGAGGCGCGGATCGACGCCGAGCGGCAGGCGCGCGAGCTCGTGGCCGCGGTTGACGCGCTGTCGTCACGGGTCCGCGCGGTGGTGCTGCTCGTCGACGTGGACGGGCTCACGCCCGCTGAGGCGGCGGCGCCCTGGGTGTGTCGCCCGCGAATGCACGCATGGCGTTGTCGCGCGGGCGCCGCCGCCTGCGCCCGCTGGTCAGCGACCCCGGCACACCGGTGCCGGTCGGAGGTGGGTCGGATGGGTGAGGTGGCTTTCGAAGACAGGCTGCTCGAGGAGCTGCGGTCTCGGGTCGGGTCCTCCGGGGAGGCGGGATCCGGCCGGCGCACGGGCCTGTGGGTTGGCGCGGTCGGCGCGCTGGTCCTCGTGCTCGTCGCCGGGGCGGTGCTGTGGCCGCGGTCGCTGCCGGCGGCGTTCGCGGTCGAGCCGCAGGCCGACGGGCGGGTGGCGGTCCAGCTGCTCGACCTCTTCGACGATCCCGTGGGCGCGCAGGCGTCGCTGGAGGCCGCGGGCCTTGCCGTGGCGGTCGAGCACCCGGCTGGCTCGCCCAGCGTGGTGGGCAAGGTGACCAACGTGCTGGTCGAGTTCGACCAGCCGGGGGTCGAGGTCGGGGTGGGCGCGGCGGGGATCTACCCGGGCGACACCGACGAGATCTTCAGCGCGACGCTCGACCCGGCAGTGTTCGAGGGCGTGGTCACGTTGCTGGTGCCGCGGGCGGCCCGTGCGGACGAGCTGCCGACGATCGCGTACCCGGCGTTCTCGGCCGGCGACGTGCTGGGCGACGTGGACTGCCCGGCGCTGGGGTGGCCGGTGGCGCCGGCGCAGATCGCGACGCTCGCGGCGGAGCGCGGGATGCCGGTGGTGTGGGATGTGATCACCGGCTTCGACGGCCCTGCGACCGCGTTCGACCCGACCGTCGAGCAGCCCGCCAGCGGGTGGGTGGTCGGGGCGATGGCGGCCTCGGCAGGCACGCCCGGCGCGGAGCCGGGCGGCCTCGAGGTGATCGTGCTGCCAGAGGAGCTCGTCGAGGAGGGCGAGGCCGCCGGGTGGCGCCTCGACCCCTCGACCCTCTGCGTTGGGCGCTAGTTCCCGTTGCCGAACGGGAGGCCCAGCGGGGCGTCGGTCATGTCGGTGATCTCGCCCCACCTCGCGGCGAGGTCGTCGACGCTGGGCACCGCGGCGAAGTGCACGCCCTTGGCCTGGGCGTAGGCGATGCGGGCGTACTGACCGCCGCCGGCGAGGACGATCGTGCCGGTGTCGGTGCACTCGTCGCTGGCGAAGTGCACGACCACCGGAGGCACGAACGCCGGGTCGAAGACCCTGCCGAGCTCCTCTGGGAAGAGGTCCTCGGTCATGCGGGTCCGCGCGATGGGAACGATCCCGTTCGCGGTGATGCCGTACTTCTTGCCCTCGAACTGCAGGGAGTTGATGAGGCCGACGAGGCCGAGCTTGGCGGCGCTGTAGTTGCTCTGCCCGAAGTTGCCGTAGGTCCCGCTGGTCGACGAGGTGACGATGATGCGGCCGTGCTGCTGCTCACGCAGGTGCGGCCAGGCGGCACGGGTGACGTTGTAGGCGCCGTAGAGGTGGACCTTGAGCACGGCGTCCCACTGGCTGTCCTCCATCTTGCCGAAGGACGAGTCGCGCAGGATCCCGGCGTTGTTGACCACCACATCGATGCGCCCGAAGGCGTCCAGCGCGGTCTGGACGATCGACCTCCCGCCCTCTGAGGTGGCGACGTTGTCGTAGTTGGCGGCCGCTTCTCCCCCGGCCGCCGTGATCTCGTCGGCCACCTGGTCGGCCATCTCGCTGCCCGCACCCTCGCCGTGGCGGGTGCCGCCGAGGTCGTTGACGACCACCTTGGCGCCCCGCTGGGCGAACAGCAGCGCGTGCAGCCGGCCCAACCCGCCACCGGCCCCCGTGACCACCACAACCCGTCCTTCGACCCCTGCCATCCGCGACCTCGTTCCTGCCCTCCAAAAGGGCCCGCCTGCTGCGGGCCCGCTGCAGCGAGGGTAGCCAGAGGCCGTTCCCCTGACCAACCGACCGTCTGGCTACGCGGAAGCTGCGATGTCGTCGAGGCGGAGCTGGTCCGTCGCGGCCGCACAGGCGGTCGTGAGGTCGTGGAGCGCGCGGGCGATCTCGTCCGTGGGCACGGTGAGGTGCTCGTGCACCAGCGCGATCGCCCGATTGAACGCGGCGCCGGTCTCGCGGTGGGCGGCGAGGCCTTCGCCGGTCAGCGTGAGCAGCCACGCCCGCCCGTCGCGTGGGTCGCGGCGCCGCTCGACCAGACCTCGCAGGACCAGCGCCCGGACGGCGTCGTGCGCTGTCGCGACCGGCAGCCCGAGCAGCCGGGCCAGCGCCGTGGTGCTCCGCGCCCGCCCGTCGTGCAGCGCGCTGGTGAACGCGTACTCGTCCGGCCGCAGCGGCGCGTCCGCCAGAGCCAGCGCCAGGAGGTCGCGGCTGCGCCCCTGGAGCACGAACGCATCGAAGAGCAACGAGAGCATCTACTCCGGTATCGTAGTAGATCCTCCGAATCCGTAACAGATGGGCGAACCGATGGCACGCGTCATGTTGGCTCTCGCCTGGATGGTGTCGGCGTGCACGACGGTTCCAGAGGCGCTCCCGACCGACGCCGCGGCGGTCGCGACCCACACAGCCGCCGCGACTCCGTCCGCCACGCAGGCCATGGCGGGGCCGTTTGCGGCGGACGTGGACCTGCTGCTCGAGGAGCTGGAGGACCGGCATCCGGATCCGTGGCTGGGTGACGAGGCGGGCGTGAGGGCCGAGGCCGCGGCTCTGCGGGGGGTGACGGACCGTGCGGCGTTCGTCGTGGGGTTGGCGGACCTCCTGGGTGGGCGGCCGCGCGATGGGCACACCGGGGCGTTCCCGGGGATGCAGGACGCGTACGAGGCGTGGCCGCTGCGGCTGTATGACTTCGACGACGGGCTGCGGGTGGTGGACGCGCGGGCGCCGCTGGAGGAGCTGGTCGGGGGTGTGGTGACGGAGCTGGGCGGTCTCGCGGTCGGGGACGCGCTGGCCGCGCTGGCGCCGTTCGTGTCGGGCGACAACACCTCGACGTTCCGGCTGCACCACGTCGAGCAGGCGGTGATCCCGGCGTTCCTCGTGGCGGCCGGGCTGGAGCCGTCGATCGCGGTCGACGGCTCGCTGGTGACGGACGTGCCGACCCTGCCGATGTCGCGGTGGGTGTCGTGGGCGGGGCCGGCGGGGCCGATCCCCGCGGCGTCGGGGCTCTTCGCGCAGCAGCGGCCGGATGAGGACTTCTGGGCCGCGCCCCTCACAGGCGACCCCTCGACGGTCTACGTGGCCTACCGCCATGTGCACCGCTTCTCGGGCAGTGTCTCGTTGGGGGCGCTGGCGACGGAGGTCGAGGAGCTGGTCGCGCGTGGTGCGGCGCGGGTGGTGGTGGACCTGCGCGCCAACGGGGGTGGCGACAACACCACCTGCGGGTCGCTGGTGGGCGCGCTGGTCCGGATGGATGAGGCGAGCCCCGGGACCGTGCGGGTGCTGACCGGGCGGGTGACGTTCTCGGCCGCGGTCGACTGCCTCATCGACCTCCTCGACCAGGTGGACGTGCGGGTGGTCGGCGAGCCCAGCGGCGGCGCCCCTGGCAGCTACGGCTCAGCGTCGCAGCTGGAGCTGCCGGTCTCGGGCGCGACCGTGTTGATCGGGACGCAGGACCTGCCGGACGGGTCGTTCCCCGCCAACACGCCGGCGATCCCGGTCGACGTGGCCGTACCGGTGCGCTGGTCGGACGTCCTCGCAGGCCAGGACGCGGGGCTCGCGGCTGCCGCTGTAGCATGATCTAACACTGATTTACACATATTAAGACTTGTCAGACCGGTTCCACACGTCGTATCGTGCTGCGCATGGCGATCCGGCGAGTCCGCGGCGCAGCGCTCCTCCTGCTGCAGTGCGCAGCGGCCGCGGCGCTGTGGCAGGCAGGAGACGCCGGCCTGGCGGTGCCGCTGGACGGCTTCCGGCCCTGGCTGGCGACGGCGCCGCCCGACGTCGCGATCGCCGCGTTCGTCCGGTTGCTGGGGTTGGCGCTCGTCGGCTGGTTGCTCCTGGGTTCGCTGGCCGCCCTCGCGGCCCGGGCCTCCGGCCGGCCGGCCGCCGCCGACCTCGCGCGCCGCCTGACACTGCCCCTGCTGCGCCCCCTGGTGGACCGCACCCTCGCGCTGGCCCTCGCCGGTGCGGCCCTCACGCCCGGACCGGCCCTCGCCCTCCCCCCGGCCACGGCAGCGACCTCCACGTTCGACCCCTCCGTCCCTGCGCTCCGCCTCCCGCCCGCGGGCACCACCGCCGGTCCGTCGCCCACCGGACCCGCCCCCGCGGCGCCGCCGCCGCCACCGGCCACTCCACTTCCCGGCCCCGCGACGCCCGGCCCGCCCCCGCCGGCAACCGCGACGGTCCAGGCCGGTGGCGGCGGCGCGGCCCCCTACCTCCCCCCGGGCTTCACGGGCGTCCTCGACGACCCAAGCCCCACGCCGCCGCCCTCGACCCCACCGGGCCCCACCTCGGGTGAGCTCGGTTCCCACACGGTCACCGCCGGCGAGAACCTCTGGCGCATCGCCGTCGCCCGTGTGGCCGACGCAACGCCGCACCCGACCACCCGCGACGTCCACGCCTACTGGGTCCGCCTCATCGCCGCCAACCAAGCCACCCTGCGCTCCGGCGACCCCGACCTGATCTTCCCAGGAGAAGTCCTCACCCTCCCACCGCTCACGGACCCGGCGCCATGACCCCGCCGCGTGTCCCGCCTGCCGTGCTGACCCGCCTGGCCGCCGCCGCACTGTGGTCACTGGTGGCCGGTGCCTTCGGGTTGGGCGTCGCCTCCTTCGTACGGCTGCCCGATCCCTCGGACCTGGTGCCTCCCCCTCCGCCGCGACCAGCCACAGCCGCGGCGGGGTTCGCGGAGCTGTTCGTCGCCGCGTTCCTTTCGGGCGTTGGGGACGACGTGTCCCAGTTCGTCCGTGATGACCCCCCGACAGAGGTCGCCCCCTTGGAGGTGGAGCGCACAGCCACGGTCCGCGCGACGTCGCCTGCGCCGGGACGGTGGTGGGTGCTCGTCGCGGCCGTCGTCCGCGATCCACCACCCGCCGTGGACGGGGTGTCGGTGCCGGCCGCTCCCCGCGTCGAGCACTACGGCGTCCAGGTCGCCGAAGTGGAAGGCGCCCTGACGGCCGTTGCCTGGCCGGCGCTTCTGCCCGGCCCGGGACCACCTCCACGTGCCCGGACGTTCACTGGCCCTCCGCGCGAACCGCGGCCCGAGGACCCGTTGGCTGTCACGGTGGGCGGCTTCCTGAGCGCGCTGCTCACACCGGCGACCGATTTGGAGCGCTGGGTCGCGCCCGACGCCGCGATCACGGCGGTACGGCCAGCCCCCTTCGCAGCGGTCGCGCTCTCCGGGCTCGCGGCAGTCGCCGACGACGCGGGTGGCCAAGAGGTCCTGGCCCAAGTGGCCGCAACCCGCACGTCCGGAGGCGTGCAGCACCTGCAGTACCCGCTGCGTCTGGTCCAGCGCGACGGCCGCTGGGAGGTAGCGCAGCTCCTCGACAGCCTTCCGATCCGAGAGGTGGTTTCCCGGTGATCAACACCCTCAACGGACTGATCGACAACACCGAGGTGCTCGTCAAGAGCGCCCTCGCTGTCGCCGCGGCGATCTATGTGGCCGGGATCTGGTGGCGCACCAAGGCGCTGGTGCCGACGCTCGCGGCGGTCGCCCTGGCCGCGGTGGTGGTCTGGGCCGCCAACAACATCACCTTCCTCGAGGGCCAGGTCGGCGAGGCCATCGAGGAGATGAGCGAGACGCCGGAGGCGCCGGCGCTCGTGGGCATGCTGCGACTGGGCACGTGGCGTCGGGAGCCCAAGGCGCCACCGCGCGGACCGCGACGTCCGCAGCCGGTCCGTCCGGCTCGGCGAGGTGTGCGGTGACGATCGATGCCGAACGGCTCACCTGCCGCAGCTACACCCACGCACGGCGTTTCCCACTGGTGGTCGGGCGGATCGGCGGCTACGCGCTGCCCACACCGCTCACGCCTGCTCAGGTGGTGACGCTGCTGGGGAGCGCGCTGCTGCTTCTGGCGACGCGGCGCGTGTGGAGCGTCCTGCCTGGGCGCGCGGAGGTGCTCGTCGCGATCGGGGCACCGCTGCTTCTCAGCTGGTCGGTGCGGCATGCGCGCGTGGAGGGCCGGTCACCGCTACGGGCCGCCGCGGGGTTCGTGGCCTACGCGCTGCGGCCGCGGCTGGGCGTCCGCCAGGGCCGCCCGGTGCGATGCGTCCGCGCCCTGCGTTGGCGGGGGTGAGGTGCCGTGCGCCTGCCCGGCCGGGCGGTCGACGGCAACGTCGTATGGACCCGTACCGGCACGGTCTGGGCAGTGTGGCGGGTCGCTCCCGTGACTTACCCGTACCTGCCCGTCGCGGAGAAGCTCAAGGTGCACGCCCGCGTGCGGCGCGCGCTCCTGGCGCTCCAACAGGAGGCACTCCTGCTCTCGGTGTGCCGCCCTGTGCGACCGCGCGAGGTGGCTGCCGCGATGCGCACCGCACAGGCCGGGCCGGCCGGGGCGGCATGGCGGGCAGAGGTGCGCGCTGGCCTGGAGCAGCTCGACGGCCGTGACCTGCAGGAGCGGCGGTACTACCTGGCCGGCCGACTGCCGGATGACGGCGGCTGGCGGGACGCCCTCGGCGCCGCGTCGACGGCGCTGACGGAGGCGTTCGGCGCTCGTCCGCCCGCGGTCACCCAACGGGCCGCGCACCGCGTGCGGTCCGCCGCCGGCGAGCTGGAGGCACGGCTGCGCTCCACCCTTCCCGTGGAACCCGTCACCCCCGCCGAGCTGCGATGGGTGTGGTCACGGCCGCTCGCGCGCGGGATCGTGGACGCGCCGCCGCCGGGTCCCGGGATGGCACCGGCCGCCCAGCGGCTGGAGCTTCTGGATGCGGTCGTGCACGAAGGGGGGACTGGCGAGGACCCGGGGCGGCCCCGGCACCGGCGCTATCTCCGCATCTCCGGCGACGCCGGGACCGCCTACACATCGGTGCTGGCAATCGCGGAGATGCCGGCGACCTTCACCTACCCCGACGGCGCCGGCGAGTGGTTCT
Source organism: Euzebyaceae bacterium (assembly GCA_963829805.1). Taxonomy (GTDB): domain Bacteria; phylum Actinomycetota; class Nitriliruptoria; order Euzebyales; family Egibacteraceae; genus CAWHJR01. Next base: position 1,243,514 of record CAWHJR010000002.1, on the reverse strand, counting down.
TCCACGCCGACCAGCTCGACTTCCCCGTCGACTGGGCGGCCCGGATCGTGGTCGTCGCCAACGCGCAGGCGCGCAGCCGGGCGCGCCGCCAGCAGCGCCAGCTGGCAGCCCAGTTCGCCGAGTACGACGGCGAGGCGGTCGGGCCGCCCGGCACGCTGGCCGCCGCGGTCGCCGGACTCGACGACCAGCACGCGCACCTGGCCGCCAACCCCGGTGACCCCGAGCTCGAGACCACGATCACCTTCGCGGTGTGGGCCAGGGATCTCGTCGCGCTGGAGGGTCGGGCGGCACGCGTGGCGGCCCTGTACGAGTCACGCGGCTACGCAACGCCGCGGCCCACTGGCGGCCAGCTGCGCCTGACCGAATCGATGCTGCCGGGAACGCCGCTCCCCGCCGTCTGTCGCGACTACACGCAGCACCTGCTTCCCCGGGACCTCGCGGCTGGCGCGCCCTTTGCGGGCTGCGCGATCGGCGACCCGCGCGGGATGCTGCTCGGCCTGTCCCTCGACAGCGGCACGGGCCGACCGGTGTTCCTGGACCCGGCGTACGGCCCGGCAACGAACCGGTCGGGCTCCATGGGCGTCTTCGGGGCGCTGGGCAGCGGCAAGAGCTACTTCGTCAAGCGGCTGACGCACGCCACCCTCGCCCGTGGTGGTCAGGTCGTCGTGCTGGACCGCACGCCGGCTGGCGAGTACGCGCGCTTCGCGGCAGCGGTCCCCGGCTCGGCCGAGGTGATGACGCTCACCGCCGACGCGGCGGTCTGCCTCGACCCGCTGCGGGTCTTCGCAGGCGACGAGCGGCTCCGCGTTGCGGTCGGGTTCCTCACGTTGCTGACGCGCACGGCGCCGGGCGACGTGCAGGGTGCGCTGCTCGCCGACGCCGTGCGCGAGGCCGCCGAGGGAGGGTTGGGCCTGGCCGCGGTCGTCGACGTGCTGCGCCCCGCCGCCGCGCGTGACGCCGACGCGCGCACGCTGCACCGCAAGCTCGCGAGCCATGCGCGCAACCCGTTGGCGGCGCTCGCGCTGGGCGACGGCCAGCCGCTGTCGCTGGAGGCCGACTACCTGTGCTTCCACGCCGCCGGGCTCGCGCTCCCCGATCGCGATCAGATCGCGCAGCACGAGGGCATGCTCCCCGAGCAGCTCTTCGGCCTAGCACTGCTCTACCTCGTGGCGGCGGTCGCGAAGAGCACCACGTTCGCGGACCCCGGGCGGTTCGCGGCGGCGCTGTTCGACGAGGCGTGGGCGATCGCCGCGAGCGCGCAGGGTCGGCAGTTGCTGTTGGACGGCATCCGCGACGGGCGCAAGCACAACGCGGCGGTGTGGCTGGCGTCGCAGCACCCGGGCGACCTGGGCGACGACGCGCTCGCCGACCTGTTGGGCGTGCGCGTCGTGTTCCGCCAGCCGCGAGCCGCCGCGCCGGCTGCGCTGCGCTTCGTGGGAGCCGAGCCCCATCCGGACCTGATCGAGCTGCTCGAGGCCCTCCAGGAGGGCCAGTGCCTCCTGCGCGATGTCCGCGACCGCGTGGGGCTCGTCCAGGTGCTGCCCGCGGGGTCCGCCCAGCTGCGCGACGCCCTCGACACGCGACCCGTCGACGCCGCCAGTGGCTAGGGCCACGCTCCTCACGCTGGCGGTCATCATCCTGCTGGCCCGGCCGGCCGATGCCCAGACACCCGCACCGAGCGGGCCACCTCCATCGGAGCAGCCCGGCCCGACCGAGGACCCAACTGGTCCGCCGCCCACCGATCCGACAACCGGGCAGCCGCCGCTACTGGACGAGCTGATCGAGATCCCCGACGAGCTCCTGAGCGGACCGAGCGACGCGCCGATCGAGATCTTTCGCTACGACATCGGCTACAACCCGGACCTCCAGCTCAACTTCGACATCGTGCTCGCGGGGATGACGAACTTCGTCTTCGCGGCGGCGGGTTGGGGCGTGGCGCTCGTCGTCTGGGTGCTGGACTGGGTCTTCTCCTTCGGCATCGGTCGGACGTTCGGCACCGCGACGGGAGCGCTTGCTGAAACCCTGGGCGAGCGGTTGATCAAGCCCTTGAACCTGGTGCAGACGGGGCTGCTCGGGGCGGTCGCGTGGTCGGGATGGCAGGCGGTGCGCAACCGGGCAGCGAGAGGTCTCGCCGAGTTCGGGGTGTCGCTGCTCATCGCCGGACTCGGTGCCGTCGCATTGGACGACCCGGGGGCGGCCACCTGCGCCGGTTTGCGGATGATCGCGGGACTCTCGGGAGAGGTGCTGGCCATCGCAGCGGGAGGTCCGGAGGCGGAGGCCACCGATGTGGACGGCTGCTCGGACGACGCGGGCGGGCGCTACCGCGCACAGCTGCGGCCGTTCGCCAGGGCGATCGCCGAGTCCCTGGTCGTGGAGCCGGCGTTGCTACTCAACTGGGGCACCATCCCGCAGTCCCCCTGCCGCGCGGACGCCGACCAAGCCGCCCGGAGCGGGCCCTGGGGAGGCCGTGACGAACGCCGGGAGGCGCTGGCCCGGATCCCGGAGTGCTACCCGCTCACTGAGTTCAACTCCCAGCCCAGCCTGCAGCGGCTGGCGGGAGCCTTCCTTGTGCTGCTGGCCGTTCTCTTCGTCGGCGGGACCACGCTGGCGCTCTCGTTCACGATCGCAGTGGCGCAGATCATCGGCCTGCTGCTGATGACGGTCGGTCCGCTGGCGCTGGCGATCGGGATCGTGCCAGGGACGGGCCGCCAGCTCCTGATCCGTTGGCTGACCGGGTTGGCTCGGGTCGTGATGGCTGTGCTCGCCAGCGCCGGCCTCCTGGCGTTCCTCGTGGTCCTGTGGGATGCGCTGCTGGACCTGACGGAAGGGCAGCCGCTGCTGCTGACCTGCCTCCTGCTGTGCGCGACGTGCGGCGCGACGTTCGTAGTGCGCAGGCGACTGCTCATCGCCGGCCACCGGTTCGCGATCGCCCACGGCGAGAAGCATGAGGACCGGTATGGGCCGCGCTGGCTGGGGTTCGGGGACCCGTCAGGTGACACGGGGTTCTCGCTGCACCGACTCGGCAGCCCTGGGTACACGCACGTCGACGCGCTCCGGCCGCACGAGGTCGTGCACGCCACGTTCACGCGCAACCGGCTCGCGCAGGCGCGGGCGGCAGCGGCCGCGGTGCACGACACGGCAGTGCAGGCGGGGGTGGCGTTCGGCGCCGGTGTCGCCGCGAACGCCGCGTCCACTGCAATCAGCCGCGGCCGAGGGAGTTGACGTGCGGGTCGTGCGGACGCTCGCGGCGCTCGGCGTCGCTGGCTTCGTCGTGGTCTTTGGCATGGCCTCGTTGCTGGCGTTGGGCGGGGCGGGTGCCGGCGGTGCGGCGGGAGCAGCGCCGGAGGCCGCGGAGCGGGCGGGCATCCCCGAGATCTTCCTTCGGGCGTACGTGCTGGCTGCCGGGATGTCGTCGGGGATCGCAGAGGGGTGCGAGGTGCGCTGGAGCATCCTCGCGGGGATCGGGAAGGTCGAGAGCGGGCACGGGGCGCACTGGGGGGATCGGGCGGTGGTGCACCCTGACGGGCTGGTCACGCCGACGATCCTCGGGCCGCGGCTGGACGGGTCGGGTGGGACGGCTGCGATCCGCGACACCGATGGTGGGGAGTGGGATGGCGACGCCGTGTGGGACCGGGCGGTCGGGCCGCTGCAGTTCATCCCCAGCTCGTGGCGGCTCTACGGGCGCGACGCGTCCGGTGATGGCAAGGCGGATCCCGACAACGTGATCGACGCGGCACTCGCGGCTGCGACTCACCTGTGCATGGCGACACCCGGCGACTACACCCAGACCGACGACCTGCGCCGCGCGCTGTTCGGCTACAACCACTCGCACGCGTACGTGGACACCGTGCTGGGGTGGGTCCTCGCCTACGACGCGCTCGGCGCCGGCGGTGCAACCGCGACGTCACGGCCGGCGGGTTACGCCTTGCCGGTGCGGGCCGAGCTGCTCACGCTGGAGCGCATCCGCCGGCCGCACCACGACTACCCAGCGTGGGACTTCGGGATCCCGGTGGGCACGCCCGTGTTCGCCGTGCGCGGCGGGGTGGTGGCGTCCACGAGCGAAGGCGGCCGCTGCGGCCTCGGCGTGGTCGTGGACGCCGAGGACGGGCACCGCTACAGCTACTGCCACGCGTCCGCGCTCCTCGTGACAGCGGGAGCTCCCGTGACGACCGGCCAGCAGATCCTGAGCAGCGGCAACACGGGCAACTCGACGGGCCCGCATTTACACCTGGGGATCCGCGTCGCGGGCAAGAGCGTCTGCCCGCAACCGCTCCTCGAGGCCTGGTACCTCGGCCGGGCGATGGACCCCGTGCAGGCCCCGACCAGCGGGTGCACCTCCTGACCTCCCCTGTGACTGTCAGCCAGAGCGGCGTGCCTGGGCTGACGCCGTGACCGTGACCTGGAGGTGGTCCTCGGCTGCCAGCAGACGCAGCAGGGTGAGATTCAGACGGCCCGTCACCCGGACGGTGACGACGTCGAGGCCGGCCGTCGCGTCCCGCCCGGTCACGTGGCCGGCCGCGGGGTGGGCGTCGACCGCGGCGAGTGCCACCGCAGTGGCCAGCGCCGGATCGGGACGGGCCTGACCTTGCCGCAGCGCGGCTTCGTCCAAGGCGTTGGCACCAGCCGCTGCCGCGGCCTCGGCGATGCCGGCGACGGTCTGGCGCTCCCCCACGGCGCGCCACAGGTCCAACCCGACACCACCCAGGGCCAGCAGCGCCAGGCACGTCGCCAGGACCCACAAGGTGGCGCTGCCCTGGTCGCCACGCCAGCTCACGGCCCGATGCTCCTGTACGGGTCGACCGGCTCGGCATGGCGGGCCGTCGCGTGGAAGCCGCCGACGGTGCCGAGCAGCGGCAGCGACACACCCGGCACCGCGACCGAGACCGTTGCCACGACCGCACCGTCGCGATCGAGGACCCCGTCCCCGTCGGCGTCGGGCACGGTGATGTCCACCTCCGCGAGCGCGTCCGCGAAGCCGTGGTTGCTGACGACCACCGCGGCCTGGGCCTGCCCGGCGGCCACCGCAGCCGCGACGCCGTCGACCTGCGCGGCTGCGCGCGCCCCCTGCTCCGCGGAGAGTCGCGCGGCCGCCGACCGCGCGGACCACGTCGGCAGCACCGCGACCAGCACGAGGATCGGCACGAGCAGCACCGCGATCGCGAGCGACCACTCCACCGCGACCATCCCCTCGTCAGCGGCGGACTGGCCGACGGGCGCGGCGCAGGACCGCGTGGCACGAGCCGCGGCTCGGTGCCTCATCCCGCCGCCGGATCGGGACGGCGCACCGCGGCGGCCTGCGCGTCCAGGCTCCAGGGCGGAAGGCCAGGGAGCCAGGAGGCGACGTCGCCGCTCGTCGCGGCGGTGACCGTCCCGGCGTCCGCGGCGCAGCTGACCGGTGCGACGTTCGCGCCCAGCGACCCGCCCAGCAGGTCGTGGAGCAGCTCCGCGGCACGCGCCTGGCAGGCCCCGACCGGGTCGGACGAGCGGGCCGCGCCCTGCCGCGCCCCTTCGTCCACGGCCGCCCGGACCACCCCGCGCGCGTACGCGACGACGGTCACCTGCGCGACGAGCACCATGAGGAGCAGCGTGAAGCCCGCCACGACCAGCAGCTGCGGCGTGACGAACCCGCCGCTCAGCCGCCGAGGATCTGCCCGCGGATCCACGCGACCACGTCCACGCCCAGGCTCTGGAGCGCGGCCCAGATCACGATCAAGGCCCCGATCGCGAGGGCCGCGTTGCCGAGGAGCTCGGCGGTCGAGAAGCCCTCGTCGCCGAGGCGGGGGACGTCGTCGTGCATCGCTCACGCCTTCCTGTGCCTGATTGCTAGGAACCGGGGAACACCAGCGAGGGGATCGGCGCCGCGATGAACAGCAGCATCACGGGTGCCAGGACCATCACGATCGGGACGAGTACGGACGCGCGGCGGCGCGTCGCCGCGCGCGTGAGCTCCTCGACGTGCTCCGAGCGCAGGTCGACCGACAGCGCGCGCAGCGCAACGGCGAGGTCGGAGCCCAACGTCACCGCCCCGGCGAGCAACCGGTACGTGCGGGCCGCCTGCGGCTCAGGCGTGGTCTCGGCGATGTGGGCCAGCGCCTCGTCGAGAGCCAACCCGCCGCGGTGCAGACCGAGGGCCTGGCCGAGTTCTTCGGCCACGGCGCCCGACGAGCGCTCCGTGACCCACTGCAGCGCCTGGACCACGCCTCCACCGATGCGCACGTGCAGCGCCAGCAGCTGGTTCACGGTCGCGAGCTCCAGGCGCAGCCGCTCCCGCCGCTGGGCGATCGCACGATCCACCCGCGCACGCCAGCGCAGCGTGCCGTGCAGTGCCCCCAGACCTCCCAGCAGCAACGCCCCTGGCGCCCCCAGCCCGGCCACCAGCGCCAGGGCGCCCAGCACAACCGCACCGCCGAACGCCGAAGCCAGCTGGCGGAAGCGGTACTCCGCGACCCGCTGTGCGGGATCCGTGCCCGCGAAGAGCCCGGCCTGCTCCAGGCGCAACGGGAGCTCCTCCGCCTGACCTCCGACCCGCCCGACCAGACGCAGCAGCGGCGCCCCGAGCACCCGGCGCAGCACTCCACCCGACAGCACCACGCCGGGCTCCGCCACCGGCTCCGGGGCCACGCCCAGCTGCGCCAGTGCCGCTGCCGTGTAGGGCCGCACCCGCCCCGAGAGCGGCCTCGGCGGCCGGACGATCGTGCGCATCAGGCCCGCCACCGCCAGGGCGCTGCACACGGCCGCCGCGCCCGCTAGCACCGCGTTCACCCATGCACCTCAGCCGGCCCCGCGGCCCGGCCGCCTTCCTGGCTGCGGCAGGTCTGGAGTCCGCGCTCGCCCGGGCGCCGGGGTGCCCAGCGAATGCTGGGCCGCCGGCTCCGGTGGCCGCAGGCGCTCACGGCGCCTCCCGGCGGTCGAGGACCCGTGGCTCGGGGACGGGGCGGGCGAGTCGGCCCACCCAGAGCAGCCCCGCGGCCGAGAGCGCCGCGCCGAGGGCGAGGACAGCCAGTCCTCGGCCCGACGCGTAGAAATCGCGGAAGGGGCCGGGACGGGCGCACAGCAGCCCGAGCGCGACCCACGGCAGCACGAAGACGATCCGCGCGTTGAGCGCGCCCTCGAGCGCCAGGGTCGCCGCCGCGTGCGCGGCCCGCACGTCCGCGGTCGTCGCCTCGGCGAGGTCGCGCAGCACGTCGAGCACGACCGGCCCGCCCTGCTCATGCGCGACCAGCAGCACCTCGATCACGCGGTCGCTGGTCGGGTCGGCGAGCTCCGCCCGAATCGACTCCAGGGCCGCCGCGACGCCGCCTGCCTGCGCCATCCCCCGGAACCGCGCGAACGGCGCGCGCAGCGGCACCGGGCCTGTGTCCGCCAGCTCCTGCAGTGCCGCGCTGAGCGAGCGACCCGCCGTCGCCGCGGAGATCACCACGCGCAGGCCGTCGGGCCACGCCTCTCGCACGGCCGCCAATCGCCGCCCGCGCTCGCGCGCCAGCCACAGGCGCGGCGCGAGCCCGGCGACCACGGCCGGCACGACGGCGATCCCCGGCGTGGCCGTGACCGCCGCGACCAGCACGAACACCACCGCCGCGAGCACCGTCGACGCCGCGACCAGCTGCACCGGCGTCACCGCCGCCCCGGCCTGCAGCAGCCAGGTCTGCGCGCGCCCCTTACGCCGCGGCCCCGCCGCCCGCCGCAGCCGCAACGGCAGACCAGCCGGCGACTGCACCACCGCCGCCAGCAACCCGGCGAACACCACCGACGCGAGCAGCGCGAGCCCTCTCACGGCGCAAGCCTCCGGCTCACGTGACCACCTGCCGGCCCGCGAGCACGGCGCGGAGGTCGACTCCGGGTGGGAGGCGGCGGCCGATGCGCTCGACCACCGCGGGCAGTGCGCCCGACCACGTCAGAGGACCGCCCGGGTGGGGGCGGCCGAACAGCCCCTCGGTGGAGAAGTCGTCGTGCAGGGCGGGGACCAGCGCGATGATCTCGCGGACCTCGCGGCGCAGCTCACCATCCCGTTCCTCGCTGAGATCGAGGTGCACGACCAGGTCGATGGCCTGGGCCAGGACCTTGCGCACGACGCGCTCCGGCACGTTCTCGCCCGCCATGAGCGCGGCGTTGGTGACGGCCTCGAGCGCCTCGCGCGCGCCGTTGGCGTGAACCGTGCAGGCGAACGCACTGCCGGCGTTGACCGCGCGCGTGAGCTCGAACGCCTCCGCGCCGCGGACTTCGCCCACGACGATGAGATCGGGGCGCATGCCGAGGCTGAACTTGATGAGGTCGCGCAGGGAGATCTCGGCGTCGCCCCCCATCCCGGCCGGGCGCGCCTCGTAACAGGCGCCGAGCGTGAGCGGGACGGAGAGCTCGCGGATCTCCTCGCACACGCGCACGCAGCGCGTCGCCGGCACCGCCCCCAGCAGCGCCGCCAGCAGCGACGTCTTGCCGGCGCCCGGCGGACCAGACACCAGGATGCTGGCGCCGGACTGCATCGCCGCCCACAGCAGCCCGGCGGCGGGCGTCGTGAGGGCGCCGCGCTGCACGAGCGAGAGCAGCGTGTCGCGCCGCAGCGCGTGGCGGCGGATCGTCGCGGAGAGCTCGTCGGCGACGGGCGGGATGGCGGCCGACAGGCGCGCGGCACCGTCGAGGACCCGGGCCTGCACCAGCGGGTGGCGCGCGTCCAGCGCCCGCTGCGTCGCCGCCAGCAGCCGGTCGACGACTTGGCGGTTCTCGTCGGCGGTGGTGGGGTGATCCAGGCCGTGCAGGCGCCCCCGGCGGTCCAGCCAGGTCACGCGCGCCCCCTCGATGAAGACCTCTTCGACCTCGGGGCTGACGAGCACGTCGGTCAGGGGCCCGAAGGCCGTCACCGATGCGAGCAGCCGCCCCACCATGCCGCCCGGGTCGTGCAGCGCGGTCTCGACCCCGAGGTGGGCGGAGCGCTGGTAGCGCTCGACCTCCTCGAGGATCGCGAGGCGCACCGCCTCGAGGTCGCGGTCGGCCGCGATGCGCTCACGCTCCAGCCGGCGGAGCACCGCAGCGCGCAGCTGGTCGTAGGCGCCGACCGTCGCGCTCCTCACAGCCACGTCCCCGCGCCTTGCCGCCGCGCCGCTGCGTCCAGCGCTGGTGTCAGCTCCTCGGCCAGCTTCGCGACCGCGCGGGTGAACGGGCCGCGCGCCACGGGGCCGCCGTCCCAGGCCGCGCGCGTCACGCGGCCGTCGAAGGGCACGACCGAGAGCGACGCGGTCGCACAGCAGCGATCGACCTCCGCCAGCAGCTCCTGGCGCTGCCACGAACCCGACGGCGCCTGGTTGACGACGACGTGCGCCGGTGCGCGGCGCGGGAGCGCGGCGACGTCGGCCAGCCACTCGGCCAGGCGCGCGACACCCAGGGGCGTGGGCGTCGCGACCGCCACGAGCAGATCGGCGGCCGCGGCGACCTCGCGCGTCTGCACGTAGCGGCCCGAGCCGGCCGCGTCGTCGAGGCATGACCCGATGTTCACGACCACCGCATCACGACCGGCCGCCAGCGCCTTCGCCACGGCCAGGACGTCGCCGGGCCGCAGCTCCGACCAGTCGCGCGGGGCCGTGAGGCCTGCCATCGCCCCCAGGCGGCCATCGCCTGTCAGGGGCTGCAGGGCACCGGCAGCATCGACGCCCGCGCGCTGCGCATCCAACGCCGCCCGCAGGTTCGGGTACTGCGCGACCCCGAGTCTGGCGGCCAGCCCCGGCGCGTGGTCGTCACCGTCGACCAAGACGACCGCGCCGCCGTCGTGGGACAGCGCGCGGGCCAGCTCGATTGCGATCTCGGTCGCACCGACGCCGCCCGACGGGCCACCGACCGCGACGAGCGCCCCGGACGGCAGCGAAGGACCCGCGTCGCGGGGCAGGGCGGGCTCGCGCGCGTCACGGCGGATGAGCACCGCGAGCCCGCGCACCGCGGTCAGCAGCTCCTCGGCCGAGGCGCCCTGCTCGACCACCGCGTCGACGCCCATCGCGAGGAGCTCGCCCTTGCCGCGGTCGTCCTCCGCGTCGAAGACGCCCAGCACGGCCCGGCCGCGGCGGTGCAGCGCGTCCACGAGCTGCACGGTGAGGAACGACGTGACGTCGTCGGCGCAGAAGACCTCGAACTCCTCCTGCTCGAGGTCGCGGGGGTGCAGCACCGTCGCGCGGACGCGTGCGCCGCCGTGATCGGCGACGTGGCGGTGCAGGCGCTGCGCCCAGCCCCGCGGCGTGGCGGCCAGGGCGACGACCGGGTCGAAGACCGTCAAGGGTCCTCACCAACCGGCGGCGCTCCGGTTGCGCGCACGAGCTGCACGTCACCACCGGCGATCGCCGCCGCGAGCCGCAACGCCTCGTCGTCGTCGACCGCCAGGGTGACCACCAGCCCCTGCGTTCCCCCCAGACCCAGGCCGCCCTCGCCGCCGACGGCCAGGACCGGAGCGGCAGCCACGACGTAGCGGGCGTCCTCGCCCCCGGCGATGACGTCGACGACATCGCCGGCCGCGAGCGCGCCGCCCGCGGCGCTGGCTGCCGGCACGGCGAGGCTCATCGCCCGCCGCCCGTCCGGTGCGGCTGCGGACCGCAGGTCGGCGGCGCGGACAAGGGCGCCGCGCGGGACGTCGGCGGCGAGGACGCCGGCGTCCAGCGCCTCCAGCCCCTCGCGCGTCAGCAGCCCGGCCAGGACCTCGGGCGTGACGTGCACGGCGCTGAACCGCAGCTGGTCGGCCCGCAGGACCGTGCCCGCGCTGAGGTCGGCTCCCGCCGTCGCCACCTCGACCGTGTCGTCGGCCGAGCGCAGCACCATCACGTTGAGCACCAGCGCAAGCACGCCCGCCAGCGCGGTCACGACGTGACCGCGTGCGAAACGGGGGCGCCATCGGCGGCGCGCACCACCGACCGGCCTCGGACCCGATGACTGAACCACAGGCGCGGCCGGGCTCACCGTCGCCATCGCGACCTTTCACTGCGTAGCGGAGCCTCCGGGCGCTTCCCCGCGCCCGGCGGCGGCGTGACCCTAGCCGGACCGCAAATGCCGGGCAAGAGTCATCCGGAAGAAATGCCAACACATGTGATAGCAGGTCTATGCGTGTTAGTCCACGCCAACTTCCACAGGATGTGGACAATCACCGCCAGATGGCCCGGCCACGGGTTATCATCTGACAGGTCCCAACCGGAGTGGAGCCGATGACGGAGATTCTCAACGCCGACGAGCTGCCGACGCTCTTGGACGCCGACCAGGTCGCGCGGCTGCTGGGGCTCAACCTCGATTACGTGCGTCGCCTTTCACGCGAGGGTGTGATCCCGGCGCACCGGATCCCCGGGGGGCGCAAGTTCCACTACTTCAAGGACGAGGTGCTGGACTGGTTGCGCCGGCAGCCCGCCAACGCAGAGGCACCGGCGGCGGCCCCGGAGGCCCCGACCCAGGCCTCGGGCTGACCAGCAAGGTCAGCGCTCCCGCGGGTGGCCGCGCACGAACTCCAGGGCGGACAGCGCCACGATGCGGCGGGGTGGCCCGTCGACGACGACGTGGTCGCGGGCCACGGCGCTGAGGACCCCGGACACCGCGCGCCCTGGCAGGCGCGTCCCCAGCTCCAGGCGTCGGCCGCTGGCCTCGTGCTCGCACAGCCGCGCCTTGAACGACCGCGGCCCCGCGCCGCGGCAGGATCCGCCGCTGGGAACGCGCTCGACGACGGTCAGCGACAGCGGAGCGGCCAGGTTCACGTCGACCTCGCCCCCGGCGGTGGCGACCACGAGGAGATCGCCGGCGGCGTGCACGACCCGCCCGGTGACCGCTAGCGCGGCCATCTCGACAGCGACGAGATCGCCGCGGAAGAGCAGGTCCAGTGCCACCGCCGCGAGGTCGCGGTCGCGCAGCACACCCTTGGCGGCCAGCTGCTCGTAGTCGGCCTGCTCGGCACGAAGCTCGGTGTCCAGGCGCGCTTCGAGGCGGGCAAGCAGCGCCTCGGGCGGCTCCTCGTCACCCGGCCGGTAGGCGCGCAAGCCCATCGGCACGGCAGGGTAACGCCGCCGTCGGCGGGCGGGCCTGGCGTTGTCCACAGCGCCGGTCACGTCGTGGCTCAGGCGGGGCGTGACGCGACCAGCAGGACGTGCGTCACCGGCCACTCCAGCGGCGCGCGCGTGACCGGGTCCCGCAGGACCGCGACCGGGGCCAGCCGCTCCCGGACGATCCAGTCGTTGCGCCACGTCCGCGAGGCCGGATCGACGACCAGGCCGACGCGTTCCGCGAGCGCCCACCAGTCACGGCCCTCCATGGCGCAGAAGCGCTCGTGGCACTCCGAGAGCCAGCTCGCCGTGTAGTCCTTGCGTGTGAGGAACTCCATCGCGTCGCGCAGCGTCGTCGCGAAGAGGCCGCGCTCGATCTCCTCGACCGCGAAGGCGCAGCCCGCGAGCCGCGGGAAGTCGTGTGCGAACCGCAGCAGGCGCGAGCGGGTCGACAGGCCGCCGATGAACGCCTCGACTGCGGCGCCGTCACGATCCTCGAGGATCACCGCCGGGTCGTCGAGGTCGGCGCCGTCGTCGGCCCTGACCTCGAGGAGGACCGCGCGGTCGCCGCCGTCCGGACCGCAGACGTCGGCGCAGATCCACACGCCGCCCGGCACGGTGTGCTCGGCGACGCGACCGGCGAAGCACTCCAGGTCGGCGACGCCCTCGCCGTAGGACACGATCTCGTGCGTCAGCGCCAGCGTCAGCGTCGTGTCGACCGAGCCCGGCGGGAACGCGGGGGATGCCAGCACGTTGCGCTGCAGGAAGAACGTGTTGGGGTTGGCGAAGACGCCTTGGGCCTTCTTGTGCTCGCACTCGGCGAGGAGGTGGCGGTCGATCTCGACGCCGAAGAGATCGGACTCGCGCAGGCGGGGGTCAGTGGCAACGCGCTCGAGCAGCGCGCCCGTCGCACAGCCGATGTCGACGATGCGGCCGGGCTTCACGAAGGGCGAGACCTCGGCCCACTTGCGGTCGGCTGCCTCCTCGAAGGCGGCGGCGTAGCTGCGGTAGGCGCGGGTCGTGGTGAGCGCGCCGTCGCCGGAGACCACGGGGTCGGCGAAGAGCATCCGGATGCGGTCGACCAGGCCGTAGCGGTCGAGGACCGACTGGCTGGAAGGGTGCGCGAGTGCCCGCCAGTCCTCGTCCCCGGCCGCGAGGAGCTCGACCACCTCCCATGGCCGGGCCGGCGCCCGGTCGCCCGGCGGGGCTGGCGGATCGGCCTCGACCCCGGCGATGCGGAAGCCGAGGCGCGCGTAGAGAGCGGCCACCTCGGGTGTCGAGCAGGCGACGACCGCGTTCGCGGGCCTGGGTTGCAGGCCGGTGGCGAGGCTGACGCTGGTCAGCACGACCTCGGCGAACCGGTCGGTCGGTCGCGTGTCGACCACCGGCACGACGAGCACGTCGAGCCCCTCCTGCGCGGCGAAGCGCTCGATCGCGGCCTCGCGCCGGTGGGCCGGCAGCGGGTTGCGCCGCGTGTTGGCGTGGTTCGCCGAGGTCACGACGAACACGATCCGCGCGGCGGGTGCCACCTCCAGCGGCAGGCCTCCCGCGTCGTGGCACCGCCCCCCGAGGAGGGCATGCAAGTAGTCGGCCTGGAACCGCGTGAGCAGGTGGTGGCGGCCCGGGAAGATGACGAGGTCCATGCGCGCCGCGGAGTATGGGGTCGCTAGCGTCCACCGCAGTGGAGCGCGCGGACCTCGTCGTGGTGGGGGCGGGGCCTGCGGGTGCGGCCGCGGCGCTGGGGGCGCTGCGAGCGCGGCCGGGCGCCCGTGTGGTGCTGCTGGACCGCGCGGCGTTCCCGCGCGATAAGGCCTGCGGCGACGGGATCGCCCCGCAGGCGCTGGACGAGCTCGCCGCGATGGGCGTGACCGGCGTCGCCGACGGGTGGCCCGAGGTCCCGCTGCTGTCGCTGCGACCCCCCTCGACGGCGATCGAGGACGCGGTGGTCGGGCGCGCGCCACGCCCCAGCCGCGTGGTCCCGCGCGCGGTGTTCGACGCGTTGCTGGTCGCCGCCGCGCAACAGGCGGGCGCCGACCTGCGCCGCCACCGCGTGCGATCTGTCCGCGAGGTCGGCGGAAGGGTCGAGGTCGACGACCGCTTCACCGCACCCGTGGTCGTCGCCGCCGATGGCGCCGGCTCCGTCGTGCGCCGCGTCGTCGGCGTCGCGCGCAACCACGACCGCCACCTCGCCATCGCAGTCCGCGGCTACGCCCCCGAGGCCGACCACGACGCGTCCGTGGATCGCACGGTGGTCCCAGACCGTGGCGGCCAGCGGCATCCGGCCGATCGTGGCCGCGGGCTCGGCCGCGGGGCCGATTTGACCGGAGGACACCGGCTGCGGATCGACCTGGTGGCGGAGGGGTGGCCGGCGTACGCGTGGGTGTTCCCGCTGGGCGACGGGCGGGTGAACGTGGGGTACGGGATGCGGCGGTCGGGGGCGGGCGGGGTGCCGGGCGGGGCGGGGTTGGCGGAGCGGTTGGCCTCCGCGTTGCCGGAGTACGCGGTCGACCCCGCGACGCTGGCGACGCATCACCTGCCGCTGAGCTCCGGCCGACCGCGGGCGGCCGTGGGGCGCGTGCTGCTCGCGGGCGACGCGGCGTCGCTGATCAACCCGCTCACTGGCGAGGGGATCTTCTACGCGATCGCGTCGGGCCGCCTCGCGGGTGCGGCGGCGGTCGCTGCACCGGACGGCGCGGGCCGGCTTTACCGACGGCTCCTGGCGCGCCGCCTCGGACGCCACCTGCGCCACACCCGCGCACTGGCGGCCCTGATCACCTCGCTGCCGCTCACCCGCAGCGCGTTGGAGGTCACCCGCGACCCGGCGGTCTTCGCCGAGGTGAGCGAGCTCGGCCTCGGCGACGGGCTCGTCTCGGCCGCGACCGTGGCCCGCACACTCGCGCTGCACGTCCGCCGGACCACGGCCAGACGCTGAACGACCGGTGCTCCCGGCTCGTTCCAGGATTCCCTCGGCATGCCGCGGTTTTCCTGGAACGAGCCACGGCCCGCCGGCGCGGCTCACCCCGTGGGGTGGAACCGGGCCGGCGGACCGGGGGGCGCGCGGCCGGCCGGGAGGAAGGCCGACCGCGAGATGGGGGTCAGACGGCGACGGGGTCCTCGGCCCGGTTGTCAGTCGAGGCGGGCGCCCACGCGGCGTCGGGCTGGTAGGCGGGCTCCTCGGGGAGGACCATCCACAGGATCAGGTAGGCGAGGACCTGCGGACCGGGCAGCAGGATCGAGGCGACCGCGACGAGGCGGACGATGTTGGGGTCCCACCCCATCGCCTGCGCGATGCCACCGCACACCCCGCCGATGTGGCGGTCGGTGCGGGATCGGAAGAGGCGGCGGGCGGGGGCGGCGGGGTAGGTCGTGCTCATGTCGAGGACACTACGGACGCGCCGTGCTCCCGCCCATTGGGGACGCCCCCGACCCTCCCCTGAGCCCGGCTGTGTCACCCTCGGGGATGTGCGCAGGCTGCTCGGGCCGCTGGTCGTGCTGACGGTGGTCGCCTGCTCGTCGGGGGCGTCCGACACGCCCGCAGAACCAACGGCGGCCGTCGCCTCCGACGTCGCGACCGCGCCCACGCTCGAGGCTCCGACGGCCGTCGCGGCGGGCACCGGGGCCCCAGCGCCTCTGCCGATCACGACCGCGACGCCGGTGGCGACGGGAACGCCCGCGCCTGCGCTCCCGACTGCGACCCCAAACCCTGCCTGGGTCGTCGGAACCACGCTGCTGCCGTTGCGGCCCGACGGGTTCGGCGAGGTGCTCCCCACACCGGAGGTCTTGCAAGACCGGCGGCTGCCGACCGTCGACGTGCTCCCGCCGCCCGCCGACGGCGCCTTCGCGGCGACGACCGGCGCAGTCGATGCGACCATCGCCGGCCGCATCGGGGGCGCGTGGCAGGACGGCTGCCCCGTGGCTCTGGAGGACCTGCGCTACCTCACCCTCGTCTTCTGGGGCTTCGACGACCGCGCCCACACCGGCGAGATGATCGTCCACGCGGACGTCGCGGAGGACGTCGCGCACGTCTTCGAGCAGCTCTTCGCGGCGCGCTTCCCGCTGGAGGGCATGCGCCTCGCGACGGGTGCCGACCTCGACGCGCCACCGACCGGGGACGGCAACATCACGGGCGCGTTCATCTGCCGGCCAGCGCGCCAGTCAGGCGCCTGGTCGGCGCACGCGTCGGGCCTCGCGATCGATGTCAACCCCTTCCAGAACCCCTACGTGCGCGACGACCTGGTGCTGCCGGAGCTGGCCAGTGCCTACCTCGACCGCGGCTGGGTGCGACCCGGGATGATCCTCCCCGGCGACGTGGTCACACAGGCGTTCGCCAACATCGGCTGGACGTGGGGCGCGACGTGGACGTCCCTCACCGACTCCATGCACTTCTCCGCGACCGGCCGCTAGAGGCCGCTGGCGGCGCCGACGCGGACGGGCCGGGGACCAACTGCTTTGCGACGGAGGAGGGAGCCGTCTGGGCGCCGCCCCTCGATAGCCTTGCCCTCCGTGCCGTTCACCGTCTGCGTCTACGCCGCCTCCAGCGAGGCCGTCGGCGAGCACCACCGCTGCGTCGCCCGCGAGTTCGGCGCGCGCGCCGCGGCACTGGGCTGGGAGATCGTGTACGGCGGCGGTGGGATCGGGCTCATGGGCGAGGTCGCGCGCGCCGCCCTCGCCGGCGGCGCCTCCGTGACCGGAGTGATCCCCCACCGGCTCGCCCGCCGCGAGATCGCCTTCGACGACGTGACCGAGCTGATCCGCGTCGACACCATGCGCGAGCGCAAGCAGCTCATGGACGAGCGCGCCGACGCCTTCGCCGTGCTGCCCGGCGGCATCGGCACGCTCGAGGAGCTCATGGAGATCATCACGCTGCGCCACCTCGGCTACCACGATCGCCCCGTGGTCCTGGTCGACCCCGGTGGCTACTGGGATCCGCTGCTGGTGCTGTTCGCGCGCATGGTCGACGAAGGGACCGCCGCAGCCTCGATCAGTGACCTCTTCGCCGTCGCGACCGACGCCGAGGAGGCGATCGCCCTGCTCGAGCTGGAGGCCAGCCGGGTCGCCGCCGGCGAGCCACAGCACCTGGAGGCCGGCGGGCGGTGAGGGTCTTGGTCCTGCGCCACCTCGCGCACGAGCACGCCGGGGTCCTGGGCGAGGTCCTCGTCACCGCCCACACCGACATCGACGAGCGTCGCCTCTGGGAGGGCGACCCCGTCCCTGCGGACCCGGCGGTGTTCGACGCGATCGCTGTGCTCGGCGGGGACATGGACACCGACGAGGACGCGCACTACCCCTTCCTCGCCGAGGAGCGACGCCTGCTGGAGCAGGCCGTCGCGCGGGGTGTCCCCACCCTCGGGCTGTGCCTGGGCGCCCAGCTCCTGGCCGAGGCGACCGGCGGCAGCGTGGCGCCCGGCGTGCCCGAGATCGGCTGGCTGCCGATCCGCCGCACCGCGGCGGGCACCGCCGATCCTGTCCTGTCCGCGCTCGACGAGGCCGTGCCGTTCTTCAACGCCCACCGCGACCACATCACGCTCGGCCCGGACGCCACGCTGCTGGCGTGGTCGACCGGCGCCGACGCCACCGCCGGGCCGCCTCCGCACGGCGCCAGCGTCCACGCCTTCCGCGTCGGGGCGGCGCTGGGTCTGCAGTTCCACCCCGAGATCGACGCGTCGTTCGTCGCTGCCTACGTCGAGGCCGAAGGCGTGGCGGACTACCTCGCCGCGCACGGCTGGACCCCGGAGCGGCTGGTCGCAGGCGCCCGGCATGTCAACGCCCGCCACCGCGCCGCCGGCCAGGAGCTGCTGGCGGCGTGGCTCCGCGACGCCTCCGGCGCGGGTTGGGCCTTTTCCACAGCTCCGGAGCTCTCCGCCCCCACACGCCGCTGAGGCTGCCTACCGTCGGCTCTCCGACGGCTCGGACCGACCGCGCCGCGTAACGAAAGTGGAGGCCGCCATGTCCTTCGAGAACCACACCACGGTCCTGGGCAACCTGACCGCCAGCCCCGAGCTCCACTCCACCTCTTCCGGTGTCCCCTACGCGACGTTCACGCTCGCGGTGAGCCGCCGCCGCTACTACAAGGAACAGCAAGCGTGGGGGGACGACTTCGACGGCTACTTCGACGTCAAGGCCTGGCGGGAGCTGGGCCACCATGCGGTCAGCAGCCTGCGCAAGGGTGACCGCGTGGTGGTCGTAGGCCACTTCGTGCAGTCGTCGTGGACGCCTGACGGCAGCTCCGAGAAGCGCTGGAAGACCGAGCTCACGGCGGAGGACGTGGCGCCCTCGCTGCGGTGGCGCGGCTGGCGCCGGGGGCAGCGCGAGTGGCCGCCGCAGTCCGCACCGGCTCCCGGCGACGAGCACATGCCGGCCCGCGGCGAGCTGGCCCCAGAGGAGGTGGAACGCCTGGAATCCACCGAGCGCGTCATGGCCACGGCAGGCATCGACGGGCCGATCTGAGCACCGCGCGCCGCCGACGGCGTGGGCCTGTCACAGGGTCGCCGTAGCGTCCGTGGGGTGCTACCGTCTCGGAATCCCCCACCTGCCCCTCCCGGGCGACGGGGCGCTGTGCTGGCTCAGGGCGGCTCCACCGCCACCGCTGGCGCTCGCCCCCTCCCGACTCTTTGGGGCCGACCAGACCACAGGATGGGTATGCGCAGCTACGAACTGATGATGATCACGCGCGGCGACCTCGACGAGAAGGCCGTCGCCAGCAACATCGACCGCTTCACCAAGCTGATCGCCGACCGCGGCGGCAGCGTCGACGGGGTCGACCACTGGGGGAAGCGCGCCTTCGCCTACGAGATCAACCACCAGCGCGAGGGCTACTACACCGTGATCGACCTGTCGATCAACGGCGACGGCCTCAACGAGCTGGAGCGCCAGCTACGGCTGGCCGACGAGGTCGTGCGCCACAAGATCGTGCGGCCGGCCGCCCGCCAGAAGCGGAACGAGGACCATGACGCAAGAGAACACGGTCACGGTCGTCGGCAACCTCACCGATGACCCGGAGCTGCGCTACACGCCGACCGGCGTCGCGGTGGCCAACTGCCGCGTCGCGGTCAACCGGCGCGTGCGCAACTCCCAGACCAACGAGTGGGAGGACCGCACCGACGGCTTCTTCACCGTCAACGTGTGGCGTGAGATGGCCGAGAACGTGGCCGAGTCACTGCACAAGGGCGACCGCGTGCTCATCCAGGGCTCGATCCGCTCCCGCTCCTGGGAGGACAAGGAAGGCCAGACTCGTTGGGTCACCGAGATCGAGGCCGACGAGGTCTGCCCCTCCCTGCGGTGGGCCCGCGCCAAGATCGAGAAGGTGCGTGGCGGCGGCGGAGGCCAGCGCAGCGGTGGCGGCGGCGGCGGCACGGCCGACCGTCCCCCGCCGGCACAGGCGCCTGCCGCCGACGACGTCCCCTTCTAAGACCACGTCCCCAGCACCAGGAGCACCCCGGATGCCCAAGCCCCGCACCAGCCGCCCCCCGAAGCGGAAAGAGGACTTCTTCCGCAAGAACAAGATCGAGTACATCGACTACAAGGACGTCGAGCTCCTCCAGAGGTTCGTCTCCGACCGCGGCAAGATCCGGTCGGCGCGGGTGACCGGCACGAACCCCCAGCACCAGCGGCTCCTCGCCCAGGCGATCAAGAACGCCCGCGAGATGGCGCTGCTGCCCTACACCAGCCGCTAGGCCCTGCCGTGATCAAGGTCATCCTCAACAAGGACGTCCCCAACCTGGGGCAGCCCGGCGACATCGTCGGCGTGGCCGACGGCTACGCGACGAACTACCTGGTCCCACGCGGCCTGGCGATGCGCGCGACCAAGGGCGCGCAGGCCGACGCCGACGCGCTCAAGCGCTCGCGCATCCGCCGTGACGCGCGCACGCTGTCGGACGCCGAGCAGCTGCGCGAGCGCCTGCAGGCGCGCCCCATCGTGATCACCGCCCGCGCGGGCCAGGACGGAACGCTCTTCGGGTCGGTCGGCAACCGCGAGGTCGCTGCGGCACTGTCCGCCCAGGCGGGCCTCACGGTTGACCGCCGGCGCATCCCGCTGGAGCACCCGATCAAGCACGTCGGCCGCTACGAGGTGCCCCTCAAGCTGCACTCCGACGTGACGGCGACGATCTCCGTCGACGTCGTCGGCGGTTCGTAGCGCTCATCCACACGCAACTCACAGAGCGCTCCACAGGCGGCCTGGCTTAAGGTCGTCCGCAAGCCCACCACTGGAGCTTCGATGACGTCCACGCTGGACGTCGGCGCTCCTTCCCCGCCGGCACTGACCGCACGCCCCCGCACAACCTCGATGCCGAGGCGTCGATCCTCGGGGCCATGCTCCTGTCCCGCGACGCCATCGCCGAGGTCAGCGAGCTGGTCGGCGAGGACGACTTCTACCGCGGCGCCCACCGCACGATGTTCGAGGCCGCGCGCGACGCTCTACGACCGCGGCGAGCCCCTCGACGAGGTCACGCTCGCCGACGAGCTCGAGAGCCGCTGCGCGCCTGGCGGACGTCGGCGGCCGCCTGGCGATCGCCGACATCGCCGCGCGCGTGCCCACGGCCGCGAACGCGCTGTACTACGCGCGCATCGTCGCCGAGCATGCCTTGCGCCGGCGCCTGATCGACGTCGGGGGCGTGATCGCCCGCCTCGGGTTCGACGGCGAGCGCGAGGCCGAGAACGCCGTGGACGCCGCCGAGGCCGCGCTCTACGCGGTGTCGGAGCACCAGCGGCGCGGCGACATCACCGCCATGAAGGAGCTCGTCAACAACGCCTTCGAGCTGATCGAGCGCCTCCACGCCAACGACTCGGCGATCACCGGCCTGGAGACCGGCTTCAAGGACTTCGACGAGCTCACCGCCGGCCTGCAGCCCGGCAACCTCGTGATCGTCGCCGCGCGTCCCGCCGTCGGGAAAGTCGACGCTGGTCACGAACATGGCGATGCACGTCGCGGCCGGGCTGCGCCTGCCCGTGGTGATGTTCTCGCTGGAGATGAGCCAGATCGAGCTCGTCTTGCGCATCCTCTCCTCGGAGGCGCGGATCGCGTCGGACCGGATCCGCACGGGTCGCCTGCAGGAGGACGACTGGCCCCGCCTGTCCCAGGCCGTCGGCCGCATCTCCGAAGCGCCGATGTTCATCGACGACACGCCAGGCATCACCCTCACCGAGATCCGCTCGAAGTCCCGCCGCCTCAAGCAGCAGCACGGCCTCTCCCTGATCGTTGTCGACTACCTCCAGCTCATGGCGTCCCCCCGCCGCGTCGAGAGCCGCGTGCAAGAGGTCTCGGAGCTGAGCCGCGGCCTCAAGGTCCTCGCCAAAGAGCTCGACGTCCCGGTCGTCGCCCTCTCCCAGCTGTCCCGCAAGCCCGAGGAGCGCGCGAAGGACGACCGCCGCCCCGTCCTCTCCGACCTGCGGGAATCGGGCTGCCTCACCGCTGCGACGCGGCTCCTGCGGGCTGACACCGGTACCGAGGTGACGCTCGGAGACCTCGCTGCCAGCGGTGCCCGCGACGTCCCCGTCTGGAGCCTTGACGATCGTTGGCGCCTGGTCCGGTCGAACCTGACGCACGCGTTCCCCAGCGGGACCAAGCCGGTGTTCCGCATGACGCTTGCTTCGGGCCGCGTTGTGGAGGCAACCGGCAACCACAAGTTCCGCACTCTGGACGCGTGGACGCCGCTGGAAGAGCTGCAGCTGGGCGACCGCCTCGCGGTGCCCCGCCGCCTGCCGGAACCGTCCGACACCGTGCGAATGGACCCCGACGAGCTCGTCTTGCTGGCCCACCTGCTGGGCGACGGCTGCGTCCTGCCGCGCCAACCGGTCCACTACACCAGCGCCGACCCCGCCAACCTCGAGGCCGTCGAGGCCGCGGCGCGGCGGCGATTCGGCATCACCCCTCGCCGCGTCGTCCAAGACCGCTGGGGGCACACGTACCTGCCGTCATCCCACCACCTCACACACGGGCTCCGCAACCCGATCACAGCGTGGTGGGACGACCTTGGACTCCATGATTGTCGCAGCCACCAGAAGTTCATCCCCGACGACGTCCACCGTGCCGCAGCCGATCAGATCGCGCTGTTCCTCAGACACCTGTGGGCGACAGACGGGTCACTGTTGAAGTCGCAGACGACGGGCGCAATGCGTCTGCACTATGCGACGACGAGCCGGCGGCTGGCGGACGATGTACAGCGCCTTCTGCTGCGACTGCGCATTCAAAGCCGGATCGGGATCAAGGCGCAGGGGGCCGATCGGCAGGCCTACCAGGTCGACATCGACGGCAATGACGCTCAGCAGTCCTTCTTGTCGGACGTGAGGTGGGACCCGATCGCGAAGATAGAGGATCTTGGGCCGCGACCCGTGTTCGACGCCAGCGTTGAGAAGACACACAACTTCATTGCGAATGGGATTGTTAGTCACAACTCGATCGAACAAGATGCCGACTTGGTTTGCTTCATCTACCGCGACGACATGTATGACAAGGATTCGCCGGCGAAGGGCGAGGCGGAGCTGATCGTCGCGAAGCATCGCAACGGGCGGACGGATACGGTGAACTTGGCGTTCATCGGGCAGCACTCGCGGTTTGCGAGCATGGCGCGGGGCGTGCCGCGTGGGGCGCCGCCGCGGCCGCCGCAACCGCCTGGTGGGGGGCGGCCGGGGCCATACCTGCAGGCGGTGCCGCCGCCGCAGGACGCGTTCTGAGAACGTTCGAGAACCCTCGGGTGCTTCGCGGCCTCTGACTTAGTCGACGACGACCGAGTTCGGAGGTTCGAAGATGGCGGCACGGGTGGGTCGATGGGTGGCGTTAGCGGCGCTGGTGGTGCTGGCCGCGGCGTGCAGCGGTGGCACGACGGACAGCACGGCGACTGACGGCCGGGAGGTCACCGACGAGGTCGGCGCGCCGGCGTTCGGCGGCGACGAGGCCACGCAGGAGGGTGCCGCGACCGAAGCGGCTCCGCAGGCCGAGGACGCCCAGGAGCCCGCGGCGACCGGCCAGGTCGACGCCGCCGCGCAGGCGCCGGTGCCCGATCCCGGCGTCGCGGCGACCGGCGAGCGCATCATCAAGGAGGGCACGGTCACGATCGCCGTCGAGGAGGGCACGTTCGACCAGGCCTTCCAAGCGCTGATCCAGCGCGCGCAGGCCTTGGGCGGCCACGTCGTGGGGTCGTCGAGCAGCACCGACGACGAGGGGTTCGTCACCGGCTCCGTGACGGTGCGCGTGCCCGTCGCTGCCTACGAGGACCTGCTCACCGGGCTCGGCGACGTCGGGACGGTCACCGACCGCACGGTCACGTCGCAGGATGTCACGACGCAGTACGTCGACCTCGAGTCGCGGCTGCGTCACCTGCGTGCCCAGGAGGCCTTCTACCTCGACCTGCTCACCGAGGCGCAGACCGTGCAGGACGCGATCGCGGTGCAGCAGCAGCTGGACGGGATCCAGGGCCAGATCGAGCAGATCACCGGGCAGCTCAACTTGCTGGACGACCGCACCGCGTTCTCCACGCTGACGGCCAACGTCGTGGAGGAGGGCGCGGACACCAGCGCGCTGACCACGGCCGAGGACGAGGCCGAGGGCCTGGGCCACTACTGGGACGTCGCCCGTGAGGTGATCGTCGACGTCATCGGCACGATCCTCGTGGTGCTGCTGTTCCTCGCCCCGTTCCTCGCGATCGCCGTTGTGGGCCTGCTGGGTTGGCGGGCGTTGCGGCCGCGCCGCGCGCCTACGCTGGGCGACGGACGGGCCCAGCGCCCCGCCGAGCAGGAGCCGCAGGCCGGACATGACACCGCAGACGTGGGCTGACGTCGCAAGCTGGGGACTGCTCGCGGTCGGCGCCGCCCTCGCCCTCGGGACGGGGGCGGCGCTGCTGCACTACCGGCGCAAGGGGGTCTTCCCCGGCCAGCCGCTGGACGACGACGGCAAGCCGCTCACCCAGCCGTCGGTGCGCACCGCGATCGCGAAGGTCGCGCTGGGCGTCGCGCTTGCGGTCTGGGGTTTCGCCGGGCTGACGTTCGCGCCGCTGACGGGGTGAGCCTCGCGATCAGGCGAGGATGATCCCAACTCTGCGCGCGAACACGATGAGGTTGGACCGGTAGGCGTCATCGAAGAACTCGCCGGTGCAGGTGATGAGACGCAGCTCCGGTCCGTCGACCGGGCCGTAGACCGCACCGCTGGGGAACGCGTCCTTGGCGACGACCTGCCGACCGGTCACTGCGAACACCACCGTCGACCCGTCGAGGCGCCGCACGAGCACACGGTCGTCGGGCTCCAGCTCGCCGAGGCGCGCGAACACCGCCGGCCCCTGGTAGGAGTCGACGTGCCCGGCGATGACTGCCGGACCCTCATCGCCCGGCCGCGTCCCACCGGACCACCACCCGGCGAGCTCGAAGTTCTCGGGTACCTCCAGCGCACCCTGCGCGGTCAGCCCCAACCACTGCAGCGACGTGTCCAGCTCGATGGCCGGGATGCGCAGCACCACCGGCACGGGGCCCGGCGGCGCGGTGGGGTCCTCGGCAGGCTCCTCCAGACTTCGCAAGCGCGCGACATCCGCGTCGCGTCCAGTGGCAGACCGGCCGGGTTCTCCGGCTTGGTCCTGGGCTGGGATGAACGGCACCGACGCCGCCGCCACGCTCCCGAACCCTGACCACCCATCCGCCGTCGACCCCTGCGCAGCCCCCGGCAGCGAAGACGGGCGCGCCACGGCCACCCCCGCCGCGACCGCGCACCACGCGAGGCCCACGGCCGCGCCGCGCACGACTCCCGGGCGCCGCCGCCGAGCCGCAGCCGTGACGGCTACCGGTTCGTCGGGGCGGTCGCGATCACGCCCGGCCGGTCATGCGGAGGAGCCTCGGCGGCGCAGCGCGACCGCCGCGCCCGCGATCACGACGAGCGCCAGGGCGCCGATGAGCCACCAGGCAGGCCCGCCGTCCGCCGTGCCGCCGGCGCCGGTTGCGACGCCGCCCACAGGCGTGGCTGCGGTGGTGGCGGACGGGACGGCGGTTGCGTCAGGAGCCGCCGGCGACGTCGGGGCGGGGGCGGCGGTCGACGCCTCCGGCGTGGCGGATGCCGTGGCGGTCGGAGCCGGCGCCGCGGTGGCTGTCGGCGCCGGGGTGGCTGTCGGCGCCACGGCTGTCGGTACCTCGGTCCCGGCCGCCGCTTCGGTTGCACCCTCCTCGTGCTCCTCGGTCGTGGCCGTGCTTGGGTCGCCGATGCGCAGGACACTTGCGGGGCGCTCGGGCTCCGAGCCGTCGGCCGCGGGGGGCTCGGCCCACTGGTACTCGCCGACCTCGCACCCTTGGTAGAGCGGGACGATGAACTCGTCGCCCTCGGCGCCGGTGGCGAGCGCGGTGAAGACGAAGTCTCCGGACTCACCGTCAGGGAGGGTTCCTCCGGTCCAGGTGATGACCTGCCCGTCGATCGCTGCGGCCCAGCCATCGGTGCGCTCGGCGGCCGAGATGATCTGCAGGCCCTCCGGCGCCTGAAGAGAGATCTCCACCGTCGGCGAGCCCTCCGCGCCGTCCTCCGCCCCCTCGGGGAAGCAGCCGTGGCCGACGAACACGGTCAGCTCCGACTCGACCCCGGCAGCGATGACGTCCGGTGCGATGCCGGTGTGCGCGAAGGCGGCCGACGCGAGCAGCACCGTGAGCGCGCATCCCAGCAGCAGCGCGCCGGCCCGGCGCGAGGCGGTCTTCATTCCTGTCAGTCCCTTTCCGAGCCAAACGATCGCTCAGAGGTCGCCGGCCGGCGACTGCGAGTTCCCCGGGATCGAGCTGGAGAAAGTCTCGCAGGGCGCGAACCCGTGTCGCGCGCCTGGCAGACGGCCCGTGATCGCGTCAGCCGACCTTGTAGGTCACGGTGCCCCGGGCGACGGCCTCGGCCCCCGCGCTGACCACCACGTCGACCGTCGAGATGCTCCGCCCGCGCCGTAGCACAGTCGCCTCCGCGACCAGGTCCGCCCCGTCCGCTGGTGCCAGGTAGGCCACGTGCAGGGCGACCGTGGTGCCGCGCAGCTTCGCCGGCACCGGCGCCCCAGCCCACGCCGCTGCCATCGCCGCCGTGTCGAGCAGGGTCGCGATCGCTCCTCCGTGAACCGTGGTCCCCATCGTCGCCAGCTCCGGGCGGAATGGCAGACGCAGCCGCGCGGTCCCGTCGCCCAGCTCCTCCAGCTCGATGCCGAGGTGCCGCACCAGCGGTGATGCCGGCACGAACGCGCGCATCACGTCGCTTCCGTCCTGGGCGTTGCCGTCCAGCCCCATGGTCACGACCGGCTCCCTTCGTCACGGCTCGGCGACCGAACCCTACGCACCGGCGCGCACCGGGTGGAGCGAGCGGCCGCGGAGCCCCCACGTTCGGGGTTCGACGCGCTCAGGATGGGTAGCGTGACGCGGTCGCGCCAAAGGAGGCCGGCTGCGGGCGCGAAAGGTTGGAGTTCTCTGAAGATGTCCGCGCGGACTGATCTGCGCCTGCTCGACGGTGCTCACGTCGTGCAGTTCTTCAGCCGTGACGAGCAGCTGGACGTCATGGTCGGCGGCTACCTCGCCGCCTCCGCCCTCGCGGGCGAGGCCGTGATCGTGATCGCCGCGCCGGCGCGCACCCGACGCATGGTGGCGGCCCTGGTCGACGCCGGCGTGCGCGTCGACACCGCGTTGGCGGAAGGACGGCTCACGCTGCTGGACGCGGCCACCACGCTCGAGCAGCTCCTGTTCGGCGGGGCGCTGGACGCGCGGCGCTTCGACGCGGTCGTGGGAACCGTGGTGCGGCGCGCCGCCGCCGACGGCCGGCCGGTGCGCGCGTACGGGGAGATGGTGGCCCTGCTGTGGGAGGCGGGCGACGTCGCGGGGGCGGCGGAGCTCGAGCGGCTGTGGAACAGCCTCGGTGCCCACGTGCCATTTGCCCTGTTCTGCGGCTACCCCGGGCGCGTCGGCGCCGACTCGTCGGAGCTCTGCGGCCTGCACAGCGAGGTCATCTCCGGTGCGCCCGCCGCCACCGACGCCGAGGTGGGGCGGCGCTTCACCAGCAACCTCCAGGCGCCCCGCATGGCGCGCCACTTCCTGACCGAGACCCTCCAGGGCTGGGGCCGCGACGACCTGCTGGACGACGGCCAGCTGGTCGTCACCGAGCTCGCGACCAACGCGGCGGTCCACGCCGGCTCCGACTTCACGGTCACGCTGTCCCGCCGGGGCGCCGGCGTGCGCGTGGTGGTCGGCGACACCAGCCGGCTCACGCCGCTGCCCAGCGACCCCGCGATGGCGTCGCTCGGGGGGCACGGCCTGCACCTCGTGGGCGCGCTGACCTCGCGCTGGGGGCACGACCTGGTGCCCGGTGGCAAGGTCGTCTGGGCGGATCTGCTGCCCAGCTAGCCAGCGTCAGGCCGCGGGCGGCGGCTGGGAGGCGAGGAACGCCCGGACCTGCTCGCGCGCGTGCTCGCGGATCTCCGGGCCGTGGATGAACGCGACGGTGTCGTACTCCAGCTCGCCGAGCTCGTGCGCGCTGCGCTGCGTCAGCCGGAAGTCGCTGCACAGCGGCCGCGGCGAGAAGGAGATCCCGCGCGCGAACAGCCAGTTGAAGAGCGCGTCACCGGTGATCAGCACGTCGGTGGACTGGAGCAGCAGCGACACATGGCCGGGCGTGTGCCCGGGCGTCGCGATAACGCGCACGCCGCCCGCGATCGGCAGGACCTGGCCGTCGGCGAGCCGGTCGCCTGCGTCGACGGCCGGGAAGCCCCCGCCGGGCAGGCGGTCCAGGAGCCTGGCCAGCCGGGATGCTGCGGTCCCGCGGCGGCGGCGTGCCCTTGGCGAGGAACTCCGCGTCCAGCTCGTGGATCGCGACCGGGGCGCCGCTGCGACGTGCCAGCTCGGCGGCGCCGCCCGCGTGGTCGGCGTGCGCGTGCGTCAGCAGGATGCGGGTGACGTCACTGAGGCCCTTGCCCATCGCCTCCAGGCCGCGCACGATCGCCGGTGGCGCGCGCTTGATCCCGGTGTCGACCAGCGTCACCTGCCCGTCGTCGTCGACGAGCGCGAACGTGTTGATCTGGTCCCGGGCCATGGTGGGGATCCGCCACACGCCGGGGGCCAGCTGGACGGCAGCAGCACCCACGGGCGGGCAGCCTACGGGCGGGGCGGCCGGTATCGTCGGCGCGCGTGCGCCGGCACGTCACGCTCCTTGCCCTCCTCGCCCTGCTCGCGGGCGGCTGCGGCGCGCCGGCTGCGTCCTCGCAGCCGACCACGAATGCCAGCGCGACCGCCGACCTGGCCGCGATCCGCGGCACCTTCGGCGCCTACCGGGCCGGGGTGGTCGCCGGGGCCCCCGACGCCGTCCTCGAGGCCGTCACCCCCGAGGCGGTGGCGTGGTTCGCGGAGGTCGGCGAACTCGCACGAACCGCGGACGCCGAGGCGGTCCGTGACCTGCCGGCGACGCCTCAGCTGCTGGTGCTGACCCTGCGCGCGGTGGCCGCCCCGGCGCAGCTGCAGACGCTGCAGGGCGGCGAGGAGGTGCTGACCTTCCTCGTCGAGGGCGGGTACGCCGGCCAGGACCGCGCTCTGGGCGGCCTCGGCGAGATCACGCTCGTCGACGAGGCGCTCGCGGTCGGCGTGATCACCCGCCAGGACAACCCCACCCCGCTGCGCTGGCGCTTCGAGCGCGCCGAGGAGACCTGGCGCTTCGACCTGCTCGACGCCTACCGCTTGAACGACGACGCGATCGCCGGCGCGGCGCGCCAGAGCGGCCAGGAGGTCACCGACGTGGTCCGCCAGACGCTGCAGCGCCTGACCGGCCAGCCGGTCGAGGACGCCCTCTACGACCCGCCGCCGGCAGCGGTCGGAGGCGGCTGATCACCGATGCCGGGGCGACGACGCAGCTAGGCAGGCGTGCCGGCGATGTTGACCATCCAGGTCGTGCCGAAGCGGTCGATGAGCATGCCGAACTCGTCGCCCCACATCTGCTTCTCGAGGGGGACGGGCACCGTCGCGCCGTCCGCGAGCTTGTCCCACCAGCCGCGCAGCTCGTCCCCGTCGTCACCGCTGAGGCTCACGGAGACCCGGCCCTGCGGGTCGGCGTCGGTGCCCGGCGCGGGGTCGGCGCCCATCAGCGTGAACCCCTGAGGGGTCTCGAGCTGTGCGTGCATGACCTTGTCGGCGTCAGGCGTGTCCGGCATCCCGTACTCGCCGAACGTGTTGAGGGTCAGGGTTCCACCGAACACCTGCTCGTAGAACTCCATCGCCGCCCGCGCGTCGCCGCCGAACGTCAGGTACGGGTTCAGTGTTGAGGCCACGAGCTCAACCTTTCGTTGTCGGGCTGGCGCGCGGAGCCTACCCATGAGGCAGGGTGCCGGCGCGTGCAGGGAACTGACGCGGGCGGCTGGCACCGTAGTGGCGTGCCCCGCCGATCCCACCCCGCGTGCGCCCTTGCCGCCCTGGCGGCGGTCGCCGTCCTTGCAGCCGGCGTGCCCGCCGCCGCCGACGTCCACGTTGCGCAGAGCAGGTCCGAGCGCACGCGGCAGCCAGTCTGCGGGAGCGATCCGCTGGGGGACGTGGCCGCCCGCGACGGGGGTGCGGCGCTGGACGAACCCGCCGCCGACCTCACGCAGGTCTGCGTCACGCCCGCGGAGGACGGCTGGTCGTTCGCGGTGACGGTCGCGGAGCCGGCCGACCCGCTCGCCGACCCGCGGTGGGACGCCGACGACTCGTTCGTCTCGTGGGGCGTGGACACCGGGGGCGGTCCGGGCGCGGACCGCGTCGTGGTGTTCGGGGTCGAGTTCAACGGGCAGCTGCGCGGCGCGGTGGTCGATGTGGCCACGGGTCTGGAGGCCTGCATCGAGCTGCCGGCGTCGGCCGCGAACGGGCGCTACACCGTCGAGGTGCCGGCCGGGTGCCTCGGGGATCCGGCCACCGTCGCGCTGGACGCGCTGGTGTCGCTGGACCTCGATCCCGGCGACGACGCCTCGCCCGTCGCGACGGACCGGGGCCCCGACGGCGGCGGCCGGGCCATCGCGCGCCTGCAGGGTCCGGGCCGCGTCGAGACGGCGGTCGCGATCGCGCAGGAGGCGTTCCCTGCCCAGGCCGGGACGGTGTACCTCGCGCGCGCCGACGTGCTGGCGGACGCTGTCGCCGCCGGCAGCCTCACGGGGGGGCCGGTGCTGCTCGTGCCGTCGTGCGGCGACGTGCCGGCGGTCGTCGCGGCCGAGATCGCGCGGCTCGACCCCGACGAGGTCGTGGCGTTGGGCGGGACCTCGGCGGTGTGCGACGCGCTGCTGGCCGAGGCGGGAGCGGGCCGCGCCACCTCGCGACTGGCCGGCACCGGGCGGGTGGAGACAGCCGTCGCGATCAGCGCGGCGCAGTTCCCTGGCGAGGCAGAAGCGGCGTACCTCGCGCGGGCGGACGAGCTCGCCGACGCCGTGGCCGGCGGCGCGCTGACCGACGGCCCGATCCTGCTGGTGCCGAGCTGTGGCGCCGTTCCTGCGGCGGTGCGCGCCGAGCTCGACCGCCTGGCGCCCACCGCCGTCACAGCGCTGGGCGGCGAGGGCGCGGTGTGCGAGGCGCTCCTCGCCGACGCGGCCGGAACCGCCGCTGCCGGCAGGCTCGCCGGTGCCGACCGCATCGAGACCGCGGTCGCCATCGCGCTGAAGGCCTTCCCCGACGGTGCGGGCACGCTCTACCTCGCGCGTGCCGACGTGCTCGCCGACGCGGTCGCGGGCGGGACGCTCACGGCCGGGCCGGTGGTGCTGGTCCCGTCGTGCGGGGTGCTGCCGGCGCCGGTCGCGGGCGCGGTGGCCCAGCTGGACCCGCAGCGCATCGTCGCGCTCGGTGGCGAGGGTGCGGTGTGCGACGACCTGCTGGCTGCCGCGGCTGCCGCCTGAAGAGACGAGGCTCCCGATGGTGGATCGACGCAACCTTCTGAAGGCCGGCCTGGCGGCGGGCGCGCTGGGCCTGCTGCCCGACCTGCTGCGTCACGGTGCGGTCGCGCAGACCGTGACGGCCGGCGCCGGGCCCTACGGCCCGCTCCTGCCACCCGACGCCAACGGCTTCCAGCTGCCCGAGGGGTTCGGCAGCCGCGTGCTCGCGCGCTCGCTGCAGCCGGTCGCGGGGACCACCTACCCCTGGCATGCCTTCCCCGACGGCGGCGCCACCTACGCGACTGCGGACGGCGGCTGGATCTACACCTCCAACTCCGAGGTCCCCGCGGTGCAGGGCGGCGGCGTGTCGGCCCTGCGGTTCACCGCAGACGGCGAGATCGCCGACGCGTACCGGATCCTGTCCGGCACCCGCATGAACTGCGCGGGCGGCAGGACCCCGTGGGGCACCTGGCTGTCGTGCGAGGAGGTCCGCGACGGGCTGGTCTACGAGTGCAACCCGTTCGAGCCGTCCAACGGCGTCGCCAAGCCGGCCCTGGGTCTGTTCTCCCACGAGGCCGCAACCGTCGACCCGATCCGACGGCAGATCTACCTGACCGAGGATGCGCCCGACGGCCGCTTCTACCGCTTCACGCCGGCGAGCTGGCCCGAGGGTGTGCCCGGCACCTCGGCTGCGCTGGACGCGGGGCAGCTGGAGGCCGCCGGGGTGGCCGAGGACGGCGCGGTCGCCTGGCACCCGGTCGCGAGCCCGGCCACGCCGCAGTCCGGTGTCAGACTGCCCGAGACCACGCCCTTCAACGGCGGCGAAGGCATCTGGTGGGACGCCGGCCGCGTGTACTTCACCACCAAGGGCGACCAGCGCGTGTGGCTCTACGACACGATCCGCGAGCACCTCGCGGTGCTCTACGACGGCCGCACGTTCCCGGACGCCCCGCTCACCGGGGTCGACAACGTCGTGGTCTCGGCGGCGGGCGACATCATCGTGGCCGAGGACGGCGGCAACATGGAGCTCGTGATCATCTCCGCGGAGCGGGTGATCACCCCGCTGCTGCGCCTCACGGGCCAGGACGGCTCGGAGCTCACCGGCCCGGCCTTCTCCCCCGACGGCACCCGCCTCTACGTCTCCTCACAGCGCGGAGGCGAGGGCGGCCTCCGCGGCCTGACCCCGAACAACGCCTTCGCCCAAGGGGTCGGCCCCGGCATGACCTACGAGATCACCGGCCCCTTCCGCCGCGGCCGCCGCGCCCCCGACCGCGGCCAGCAGCACACCGTCAATCCACATACTGGTCGCGCGCCTTGGCCGCGCGGCCGGCCCCGACCTGCGTCGTAGTGTGCTTCTCCTCCTCGGGCGGGGGGAGCGCGGCGGGGAAGCCCATGGAGTCCAGCCACAGCTCGCGGGCCCAGCCCATCGTGTGGAAGAGGTGCTCGCCCTCCTCGCTGTAGACCTCGTCGTAGGCGTCCTGGAACGCCTGCTTCAGGTCGCCGGTGAGGTGCTCGGCGGCGATGCCGATCAGCGTCCAGTTCTGATGGTCCTTGGTCTCGGCCTCGACGATGGACTCGGCGGCGACCAGCTGCGCGGCCGGTCCGGGTGCGGTGCTCATCGCCGTCTGGATCGCGTCGACCAGTCCGGCCGCCTTGGCGCGCACGACCTGCCGCCCCGGTGTCTCGGTCTGCAGGTCCAACCCCGCAGCCTGGAACACCGTCGTTAGCACGGTCTGGTGGTTGCGCGTCTCCTCGAGGTACTTCGTCCACTCCTCCTTGACCTCGGGGTGGACGGCGGCCTCGATCGCGGCGAGGTAGACCTGCTCCCCGCCCAGCTCGGTCTCGATGGACTGATACAGCAGCTCGTTGACTTGGTCTCGGTTCATGTCGCATGGTTTGCCCGTACGGGGTACCCCGGAAACACGCGTGCCAGGATGCGGCCCGCGCGAGGATGGCCGGATGAACCTCGCAGGCAAGGTCGTGGTGGTCACCGGCGCCGGCAGCGGCATGGGGCGCGAGGTCGCCCTCGAGGCGCTGCGCCGTGGCGCGAGCGTCGCCGCGGTCGACCTGAACCCGGTGACGCTCGAGGAGACCACGAGACTCGCGGTCAGCGGCGAGCGCCTCTCCACGCACGTGGTGGACATCACGGACAAGGCGGCCGTCAGCGCGCTTCCCGAAGGCGTGATCGACCGTCACGGCTCGGTGGACGGCCTCATCCACTGCGCAGGGATCATCCAGCCCTTCGTGAAGCTGGTGGACCTCGACGACCCGGCGATCCAACGCGTCGTCGACGTCAACTGGTGGGGGACGCTGCACCTCGCGAGGGCTTTCCTGCCGCTGCTGCTCGAACGCCCAGAGGCCCACCTCGTCAACATCTCGAGCATGGGCGGCTTCCTCCCCGTCCCAGGCCAGACGATCTACGGCGCCACGAAGGCCGCGGTCAAGCTCCTGACCGAGGGCCTGCACTCCGAGTGCGAGGGCACGAACGTCCACGTCACCGTGGTCTTCCCCGGGGGTGTCGCGACCAACATCACCACGAACTCCGGCGTCGACATCCCGATCGCCGCCGCCGAGATGGCGGAACGTGGCCGCAAGGTCACGACGGCCCCCGACGCCGCCCGCCAGATCCTCGACGGCATGGAAGCAAACGCCTACCGCATCCTCGTCGGCCGCGACGCCAAGCTCATGGACACCCTCTACCGGCTCGCGCCGCGCCGCGCCGCGGCCCTCGTCGCCCGCCAGATGAAGGAACTGCTCGGTCGCTGAGGCTGGCTCAGGGCCGGCCGCGGCGGGCGCGCACGGCCTCGCGCGCCTTGAGGGCGGTGACGCGGCCGATCAGCCCGAAGCTCCAGCCCAGCAGCCCCAGCGGACCGGTCCCGGGGCGCGGGACGACGCCGAGCTGCGTGAGGATCCGCAGCGCGTCGATCTCCTGGTAGCTCGCCGCGATGCGGTCGCCCGCGATGCGGTCCAGCAGCATCTGGCTGGCCTCCAGCCGCCGCCCGGTCGGCGGAAGCCCCAGGTACTCGCCGACGTGCGTCATCGTCATCGTCAGGCGCAACGCCACCAGGTCCCCGTCGACCAGGAGGTCGTGGATCGTCAGGTGCACATCCGGAAACCCCCTGCGGATCCTCTGGACATACGCCTTGTAGGGCTCGAGCCCATGCAGCGGCTCCGGCTCCGCCGGCGTGAAGAACACGAAGTCGGGCGTGAACAGCTCGTCGACCACGCCGAGGTCGCCCCGGTTCCAGACCTCCTCGATCGAACGTGTGACGACCTCCCGGTGCACGCCGCAAGGCTAACCGCCATGACCGAGCCGACCGGCCCGACTAGCGTTGGGGCCGTGATCCGTACGGCCACCGTGGATGACTGCAAAGCGCTCCTGGCGGCGTACGAGTGGCTGTTCGCCCCGCCAGGCAGCACGCCCGCCGCTTGGGACCCCGAGCACGCGCAGGCCGCACTCCGCCGGACAGTCGCATCACCGCGGTCGACCGCACTGGTCGCCGAGGCCGACGGCGAGCTCGTGGGCTTCGCCACGGTCTACCTCGACCTCGAGTCCGTCCGCTTCGGCCAGCGCGCCTTCGTCGAGGACCTCGCCGTCCGTCCCGACCAGCGCTCCCAAGGCCACGGCAAGCGGCTGCTCGACGCCGCGAAGCAGTGGGCGCGGGCGCACGGCGCGACCCACCTCGAGCTCGACTCCGGCGATGCCCGCACCGATGCCCACCGCTTCTACGACCGCGAGGCACCGACCTGGCGCAGCCGCTGCTACGGCTGGGAGCTGACCAACCATCCGACTGTTTGAAAGAGTGAGGCTCGATGACCAGCAGGACCGTGCGTGCGGGGGTCGTCACGCAGCCAGGCAAGGCCGAGGTCCAGGAGTTCGCCTTCCCCACCGAGCTCGGAGGCGGTGGGCTCCTCAAGGTCGAGGCTGCGGCGCTCGCGGGGATCGACTACGAGTGGTTCTCCGACATCAACGTCGACTCCTACGACGCGGTCAGCGACTTCCGGTTCCCGTTCATCCCGGGGCACATCGTGGTCGGCCACATCGCCGAGGTCGATGCCGACGCGGCGGGCGCCTGGGAGGTCGCCGTTGGTGACAGGGTGATCGTCCAGTACGACGTCTCGTGCTACCGCTGCGCCGCCTGCCGCGTGGGCGAGTTCGAACGGTGCCTGAACCTGGCCGGGTACGGGCTCTGGTTCGACTTCACCCAGCCGCCGCACCTGTGGGGCGGCGCCGCGGAGTACATGGTGCTGCACCCGATGTCGCGCCTCGCGAAGGTCTCCGACGAGCGGTCGGCCGCGGAGCTGTGCATGCTCGAGCGGCTCTCGGACGCCACCAACTGGGTCGTCGACTCCGGGGAGCTCAAACCCGGCGAGACGCTGGTCGTGTTCGGCACCGGCGCGCTGGGCCAGGCCGCGGTCATGGTCGGGCGCCTGGCCGGCGCCGGCCAGATCATCGTGGTGGGCCGCGCCGAGAGCACCCGGCTCGGGGCGCTGAAGGACATCGGCGCCGACGTGGTCGTGTCCGGTTCCCCCGAGGAGGTCATCGCGCGGGTGCGGGACCTCACGGGCGGCGCGGGCGCGCCGGTGGTCATCGACGTCTCCTCTGCGACCGCCCACGAAGTCCCCGCCACCGCGATCAAGGTCGCTGCGAACCGCGGCAGGATCGTGCAGGTCGCCGTGAAGCAGCCTCCGCAGCTCGCCGGCATCGACAGCGCCGCGCTGGTCACCAACCAGCTCACCTACCGCGGGGTCCTCGGCCACCGCCCCCGCCACCTGCACCGCGCGGTGAGCCTGGACGCGGGCACGAACCGCCCGCCGTTGGAGAAGGCCCGGTTTTCGCTGTACAGCCTGGACCAGATCCAGGAAGCGATGGAGACGAGCCCGTCGACGGACGGATCCGTGCTGGCGATCATCACGCCCTGACAGCCCCGTGAACGCCTCTGCGGGCGGGGAGGCCGCCGCACCCAGGCCCGCGAGCTTCGCCGGGCTGCTGCTCGCGGCGTACCTCTCTCACGGCGACCGCGAGTGCCTGGTCATGGACGACGACCGGGTGACGTTCGGCGAGCTGTGCTCGCTGGTCGAGCGGCGCCAGCGGATCCTGCGCGACGCCGGGGTGCGACCCGGCGCACACGTCGCGGTGTCGATGCTGCAATCCGTCGACCAGGTGGCCACGGTGATCGCCATCACGTTGGCCCGGGCCGTGGCCGTGCCGATCAACTCGCGCTACAAGACCTTCGAGCTGCAGGCCGTGCTCCCCAGGGCCGGGTTGAGCGCGATCGTCGCGAGTGGGGCCACGTACCGGGCGCGCCTGCACCGAGCCGTGCACGTCGGCGAGGCGCCGGACTCCACGGGGTCCGAGCTCTACCTCTACACGCCGACAGGCGGGGCCACCGACCGCTGGAGGTGCACGCAGCTGCCGGATGCCGACGGCGCGGCGGCGCACCCCAGCCCTGCCTTCGCGGAGCTGGCCCACGCGTGCCGGGTGCGTGACGTGGCGGTCATGTACTTCTCGTCGGGCACCACCTCGGCACCGAAGGGCTGCCAGCTCACGCACGAGGCCCTGACGCGGACCGCGGAGGGCACGGCGCGGCGCATGCGGCTCGCGCCCGAGGACCGCATGCTCAACCCGCAGCCGTTCTTCCACATCGGGGCGTGGCAGGCCTTCTTTGCCATGCTGTACGCCGGCGGGACCTTCGTGAGCATGTCGCACTTCGACGCGGACCGCGCGATGCGGCTGATCGACGACGAGCGCATCAGCGTCCTCTTCACGGCCTTCCCCACGCTCACCCAGGAGCTCGTGTTCCACCCCGACTACACCGAGGCCAGCTTCAGGCACGTCCGCGCGGTCTTCACGGTCGGCCCGCCGGAGTCGTTGCGCGGGCTGCAGGCCGCCATGCCCTCGTCGGTGCTCGTCAACGCCTACGGGTCGACCGAGGCCGGTGGCTCGGTGACGATGACCGCCCTGGACGACCCGATCGACGCACGGGTCACGCAAGGCACGCCGTTCCCTGGCGTGACGCTGCAGATCCTCGACGACCAAGGGGTCGAGCTGCCCGCTGACGAGGTCGGCGAGATCGCGGTCAGCGGCCCCACGCTCTTCACCGGGTACTTCTCGCCGCAGGGGACCTCGAGCCCGCCCGAGCAGTGGCGCAGCGGGGACCTCGGGCGCCTCACCGCGGAAGGCCGTCTCGTCTACCTCGGGCGGAAGAAGGACATGCTGAAGGTGGGCGGGGAGAACGTCTCCACGCTGGAGGTGGAGAGCTACCTGCAGTCCCTGGCCGGGGTGAAGATGGCCCAGGTGGTCGGAGTGGCCGACGCGAAGTACGGCGAGGTCCCCGTGGCCTTCGTCGAGGCGGCCCCCGGCGCGGCCGTGTCCGTGGAGGCGCTGCTGGCGTCGTGCAGGGAGAACCTCGCCTCGTTCAAGGTCCCTCGACGGGTGTTCGCCGTGGACGTGTGGCCGATGTCGGCGACGAAGGTCAAGAAGGCCGACCTGGTCACGCTGGCCGAGGAGCTCATGCGCTGATGAGTCGGATCCCTGGAGGGCTCCGGCGGTCGCTCGACGAGGCCAACGTCCCGACCCTGGCGATGCTCGTGGGGGTGCTGGAGCCCGGGCAGCGCCCGGCCGTCCTCGCGGCGCCGATGCGACGGCCCGTGGGGATGGACGATCTCGACGACGGCGGCCTCACCACCGAGGCGCAGGCGGCCATCCGCCGGCTCGCGTTCCGCGCCCTGGAGCGGTGGTGGGCAGCCGGGTGCCCCCGGGTGGATCCTCCGTGCGGCGAGACGCTTCGCAGGTTGCTGAGCGTCTCGGTCGGGCAGGAGGTCCCCCCCGAGTACGAGCCGATGCTCACCGCTGAGCTGCACGCCTCGTTGGAGCACTCCCGCGGACCGGCCGGCGGCAGTGTGCCCAGCCGCGTCGCGATCATCGGCGCGGGCCTGTCGGGCATCGCCGCCGCGCGCCGTCTGGGCGAGCTGGGTATCGCCTACACCGTGCTCGAGCGCGATGACGGCGTCGGCGGCGTGTGGCGTGCGAACCGCTACCCCGGCGCAGGCGTCGACACCCCCGGGCACTTCTACGAGTTCAGCTTCCACCCCAACGACTGGCGGATGTACTTCCCGCTGCGGGACGAGATCCTGTCCTACCTGGAGGACGTCGCGCACGCGATCGGCCTGCGCGAACACGCCGAGTTCGGGGCCACGGTGAACCGC
Source organism: Euzebyaceae bacterium (assembly GCA_963829805.1). GTDB lineage: Bacteria > Actinomycetota > Nitriliruptoria > Euzebyales > Egibacteraceae > CAWHJR01. Next base: position 1,205,518 of record CAWHJR010000002.1, on the reverse strand, counting down.
GTGACGTTCGACGAGGACCGCCGCTCGTGGCTGATCGACTACCAGGACTCGCATGGGGCCCATCGCCACCACGAGGCGGAGGTCGTCGTCTCGTCGGTGGGTGCCTTCAACACGCCGAAGGTCCCCGTGCTCCCCGGACAGGAGCGCTTCACGGGTCACCAGTTCCACACGGCCCAGTGGCCCCGCGGCCTCGAGCTGGACGGTGCCAGGGTCGCCGTGCTCGGCAACGGCGCCAGCGCGATGCAGGTCGTCCCCGCGCTGGCGAGGACCGCGCGGCAGCTTCTGGTCGTGCAGAAGGCGCCCCAGTGGGTGTCGCCCTTCCCCCGCTTCCGCGTCCACGTGCCGGAGGGCGTGCGCTGGCTCCTCGCGAACGTCCCGCTCTACGCGGCGCTGTACCGGTTGCGGCTCGCATGGCTGTGGAACGACCGGCTCTACGAAGCCCTGCGGGTGGATCCCGACTGGCCAGAGCTCCCGCGCTCTGCCAGCGCCACCAACGCGCGGCACCGCAACTTCTTCCTGAGCTACCTGCAGGAGAAGCTCGCGGGCCGTGACGACCTCCTCGCCGCCTGCACCCCGGACTACCCGCCCTTCGGCAAGCGCATCCTGCTCGACAACGGGTGGTTCGACGCGCTGCGGATGGACCACGTGCGGCTGACCTCGCAACCCGTCGTTGAGCTCACCACCGACAGCGTCGTGCTGGCGGGAGGCGAGCACGTGCCCGTCGACGCGGTCGTCTACGCCACCGGCTTCGACGTCGTCAACTACCTGAGCTCATTCGAGGTCCGCGGCCTGGCCGGCCGGACGCTCCGCGAGGCGTGGTCGCGCGACGACGCCAAGGCCTACCTCGGCTCGGCCGTCCCGGGCTTCCCCAACTTCTTCACGCTCTACGGCCCCAATCTCCAACCCGGGCACGGCGGGAGCATCACCAGCCTCATCGAGCTCCAGGTCGAGCTCATCGTCCGCCTCCTGACCGAGATGCACGCGGCCGGCTGGCCAGCCGCCTCCGTCAAACCCGAAGTCCACGAGGCCTACAACCGCGACATCGACGAGCGCAACCGGCGCATGGTCTGGGGCATCGGGGCCGTCGACAACTACTACCGCAATCCTCGCGGTCGCGTGGTGGTCAACTCGGCGATGAGGAACGTGGACTTCTGGTCGGCGGTGTCCTCAGCAGGCCTCCACGACTTCGCACCGGCCCCAGCCAACCCGAGGCTTGACGACCCGGGCGGCGCCGACGGCGATCCGTCCTCGGAATCGGAGCGCGACTCGGGTTTGAGCTCGACCAACGAGACCGAGTGTTCAGCCTCGGCCTCGCGCTCTACTACGCATAGTAATCAGCGCAGCACCTAAAGTTGTGTCCACAAACGCCCCTGCGATGGACTACCTTCTTTCTTACAGGCCGAGGCCGAGCGAAGGCCGAGGTCGGTGGGACCAGCGTTGCGCCGCCACGTGGACCCACGGGGAAGGCGGTGTCTGTTCAGAGGAGGGGATTCGATGGCCGTCCCACTGCGCCACCGCGAGCCTTCTCCGACACCAGCGCCCAGGCAGGCCAGACGCACTGTTCACGGAAGGTGGACGGCAATGCAGACCAGCAGCACGCGCAAGGTAACCCGCAACCTCCGCGGACTGGGGGTGATGATCGCCATGCTCGGGTTGCTGCTCGTGCAGGTACCGCCCGCCGCAGCCGCATCCGTCACGCCCACGGAAGTGCCGGGCAACCCCACCTGCGCCGACCTGGGCTACGAGTTCGGCTTCAAGATCGACCGCATCCCCACCGACGGCACCTACACCCTGACATCGGCCAACGGGGAGCTGAGCGGCAACGCCCCCCAGGGGGGCTTCCCACACCTCACGGTCACGATCAGCAACAGCTCCGCCGACGGCTTCGACTGGACCTCGAACTTCGGCGTCGACGCGGTGATCGTCAAGGCCGGGAACGGCGCCAACGTCTATGCCTACTCGCCGGAGTCACAGGGCGACACCAACCTGATCCCACCCGGCGGGCATGACATCAGCCATGTGGACTTCTGCTTCGACGGGCCGCCGCCACCGCCGCCGCCGCCACCACCACCACCACCACCGCCTCCGCCGCCGCCGGGCACGGCGACCCTGACGATCGTCAAGGTCTCCATCCCCGACCTCAACACCAAGTTCGCGTTCACGCTCGACGGCCAACAGGCACCCGTGTACGTAGCCAAGGGGAGCGACGTCATCGGGCCGATCACGATCGCGGCTGACGTCGATCACGCGCTGCACGAGGCCGTGCCCGGCCTCTGGAGCCTCACCGCCGCGAGCTGCACCGGCGCCAGCGGCGTCGCCGGAAACAACGGCACCCTCTCCGGCAGCACCATCATCGGAATCCACCCCGCCGCCGGCGATCACATCACCTGCACGTTCACCAACACCGTCGACTTCGCCGGGCAGTTCAACGTCACCAAGACCGCCGGCGACCTCGACATCGACGAGCCGGGCCAGACCGTGACGTTCACCGTCGTGGTGCACAACGAGTTCACCCACGGCGGGATCACGGTCTCCGGGCTGACCGACGCGCCCTACGGCAACCTCGACGACCCGGCCAACCCCCAAGTCAGCAACAACACCTGCGACGAGCAGCTGCCTGCGGCCCTGGCCGCGAGCGACGGGACGGTCGGTGGCGCCGACACGCTCACGTGCCAGTTCGACGCGTTCGTCGGGGGCCAGCCCGGTCCCGCCAGCGACACCGTGACGGCGACGGTCGGCAACTTCACCGACACCGCCACGGCCACCGTCACGATCCACGACGTGGCACCCACGGTCGACGTCACGAAGACTGCGACGCCGGGCACGGTCGTCACCCCTGGCGGGCCCGTCGACTTCGACGTCGTGGTCGCGAACACCTCCGACGAGCAGGTCAGCGTCACGGCGCTGACCGACAGCGTGTACGGAGACCTCGACGACGCGGCCAACCCCAACATCAGCAACAACACCTGCGCCGTCCTGCCGGTGCTCCTGGGCGCCGACGACAACGCGGCGGGTGGAGCCGACGAGTTCGCCTGCTCGTTCCGCGCCGACGTCACCGGCGTGGCCGGCGACACGCACACCAACACCATCACCGGGACCGTCGTCGACGACGACGGCACAAACGCGATGGACACCGGTTCGGCCACCGTCAACGTCCTGGCAGGCCCGCCGCCGCCGCCGCCTCCGCCGCCGCCGCCTCCGCCGCCGCCCCCGCGCGCGGACCTCGAGGTCGACAAGTCGGTGGACCCCGGCACCATCGAGGTCGGCGAGACCGCCGAGTTCACGCTCACCGTGACCAACCACGGTCCGGACGCCGCGACGAACGTGACGGTCACCGACGACGTCCCCGACAGCCTCGACATCGTCGACGTCGAGGGGCCGCCCGGCGCCTGCCAGACCAGCGGCCAGACCGTGACCTGCGCGCTGGGCACGTTGGCGAACCAGGCGACCCGGTCGATCACCATCACCGTGGAGGGGACCGAGGAGGGCACGTTCGACAACGTGGCCGTCGTCGACTCGCCCACCCCCGACCCGAACAGCGACAACGACACCGACGACGGCACCGTCGTCGTCGAGCCGGGGCCGGGCCCGTGTGTGCCGATCGACGTGGGCGGCCCGTCGCGGGTGGAGGGCGTGACCCGCGTGGAGACCGCGATCGCGGTGTCGCAGGTGCTGTTCTGCGACGGCGAGGCCGACGGGGTGGTGCTGACGCGCTCGGACTTGTTCCCCGACGCGCAGGCCGGCACCCCGTTGGCGCTCGCCAAGGACGCCGCGATGCTGCTGTCGGAGCCGGCGTCGTTGAACCCGGCCACTGAGGCCGAGATCCAGCGTGTGCTGCCCGCCGGCGGCACCGTGTACCTGCTGGGCGGCACCGCGGCGCTGTCGCAGGCCGTCGAGGACCGCATCGTCGAGCTGGGCTACGTCGCGGTGCGTTACGGCGGGGCCAACCGCTTCGGCACCGCGGCGATCATCGCCGATGAGGGCCTGGGCAACCCCGACACGCTGCTGGCGGCCAACGGCGGCCGCTTCGCCGACTCCGTCGTCGCCGGCGCCGTGGCACAGGCCGCGGGCACCGAGACGCAGCCGGCGGCGGTGATCCTCACCTCCGACGAGAACATCCCGCCCGAGACCGCTGACTACCTCGCCAGCCGCAGCGACGACCCGAGGACCATCGCGATTGGTGGGGCCGCGGCGAGGGCCTTCCCCGAAGTCGAGGGGATCTTCGGCGCGACCCGCTTCGAGACCGCGGTGATGGTGGCGGAGCGCTTCTTGGAGGCCCCGCGGATCGTGGGGTTGGCGACCGGCGTGAACTTCGCCGACGCGTTGACGGGCGGCACGCTCATCGGCCGTCTGGAGATCGGCCCCGGGGCGATGCTGCTCACCGACCCGGCCGACCTGCCCGACGCGGTCGCCGCCTACCTGATCGCCCACCGCGACACCATCCGGGCGGTGCTGATCTTCGGCGGCACCAACGCGATCAGCGTGGCCGTGGAGCAAGAGGCCGAGGACACCACCGAGTTGCCGTAAGGGATCGCGCAGCGGGGCCCGCCATGGGCCCCGCTGCGACTCCCCTCACGGGCTCGGTCCCGGGACCGGGCGGATGCCTCCGCCGCGCCCGCGTCAGCGCCTGATCAGCGCGGCACCGCCACCACGTCGTAGTCGAGCGACACCGGGTCACCACCCAGAACGGGCAACAGCAAGGGCAGGACGGCGTCGAACACCAGGGTCTTGTCCGGCGCGCTCCAAGTCGACGGCCGTGCCCCACGAGACGCAGGATCCCGTCCCCGTCGGCGGCCACCTCGCCTACCGGCTGACCCTCCGCGACGATGGCGCCTCCGGGGGCACGCCGTGGGCAGTGCTCGCGGCTGAGCTCTGCCCCGACCGCTGCGGCCACGTCCAAGCGGCCTGCGCCGGTCTGAGCGTCCCAGCCGGCGGGGCCCAGGTCGACCGCGGTCCCCAGCAGGGCGGCCCGGATGTCCGTGGAGGCCAGGTCCGGCCGCGCCGCGCGCAGCAGGAGCGCGGCGGCGGCCACGTTCGGGGAGGCCATCGACGTGCCCGACTCAGTTCTCGTGCGCAGCGCCAGGGGTGGTCGACAGGATGGCGATACCCGGCGGGGCGAGGTCCAGCGAGCCCCCCGTGCTGGAGAACGTGGCGGTGCCGTCGGTCCAGTCGGTGGCCGCCACGGCGATCCCGCCGGGGTGCGACGCGGGGTAGATCGCCGGGTTGCCGCGCTGGCGGTGGTTGCCGCGCGCGGCCACGACGTCCGGCGCCAGGGCCTCGTCGAGAGCGACGTCCACCACCGAGCACGCGCCCGAGCCGGAGGCCACGGTCGTGACGCGCAGGCCCGCCGCTCCGCGCACCAGCGCCACCAGCGGCTCGCTCGTAGGAGCGGCCGCCGGCGGTGGGCAGGCCGATCACGAAAAGCAGGACAGCCACGACGGCCTTTCGGTACGCTACGCGGCCTGACTGAGCGCCACGTGGGTGGCGCTGGAGGTGGGACGGTATGAGCTCAGTTCGTGACCTAATGACGATGCGTGCCGGCCGCGGCGCCGCGGTGACGCTCCGTCATCGCAGCGGTGTCCGGCGAGGGGCGACCGCACTCCTCCTCGCGCTCACCCTCGTCGGCGCGGTGGCGGCCGCTCCGGCTTCCGCGAACGAAACGCCCAGGGGCGGCCAGGCGGGCACCGCGACCCTGACGATCGTCAAGGTCGCCATCCCCGACAACGACCACAAGTTCCGGTTCACGCTCGACGGCCAGCAGACACCCGTGTTCGTAGCCAAGGGGAGCGAAGTCAGCGGGCCGATCTCGATCGCGTCTGACGTCGATCACTCGCTGATGGAGGATGTGCCTGGCGGCTGGATCCTGGCCTCCGCGAGCTGCACCGGCGCCACCGGAAGCAACGGCACCCTCGTCGGCAGCACCATCGGCGGCATCCACGCTGCCGCAGGCGATCACATCACCTGCACGTTCACCAACACCAACGTGCCACCTTCGGTCGACGTCACGAAGACTGCGACGCCGGGCACGGTCGTCACCCCTGGCGGGCCCGTCGACTTCGACGTCGTGGTCGCGAACACCTCCGACGAGCAGGTCAGCGTCACGGCGCTGACCGACAGCGTGTACGGAGACCTCGACGACGCGGCCAACCCCAACATCAGCAACAACACCTGCGCCGTCCTGCCGGTGCTCCTGGGCGCCGACGACAACGCGGCGGGTGGAGCCGACGAGTTCGCCTGCTCGTTCCGCGCCGACGTCACCGGCGTGGCCGGCGACACGCACACCAACACCGTCACCGGGACCGTCGTCGACGACGACGGCACAAACGCGATGGACACCGGTTCGGCCACCGTCAACGTCCTGGCAGGCCCGCCGCCGCCGCCGCCTCCGCCGCCTCCGCCTCCGCCGCCGCCCCCGCGCGCGGACCTCGAGGTCGACAAGTCGGTGGACCCCGGCACCATCGAGGTCGGCGAGACCGCCGAGTTCACGCTCACCGTGACCAACCACGGTCCGGACGCCGCGACGAACGTGACGGTCACCGACGACGTCCCCGACAGCCTCGACATCGTCGACGTCGAGGGGCCGCCCGGCGCCTGCCAGACCAGCGGCCAGACCGTGACCTGCGCGCTGGGCACGTTGGCGAACCAGGCGACCCGGTCGATCACCATCACCGTGGAGGGGACCGAGGAGGGCACGTTCGACAACGTGGCCGTCGTCGACTCGCCCACCCCCGACCCGAACAGCGACAACGACACCGACGACGGCACCGTCGTCGTCGAGCCGGGGCCGGGCCCGTGTGTGCCGATCGACGTGGGCGGCCCGTCGCGGGTGGAGGGCGTGACCCGCGTGGAGACCGCGATCGCGGTGTCGCAGGTGCTGTTCTGCGACGGCGAGGCCGACGGGGTGGTGCTGACGCGCTCGGACTTGTTCCCCGACGCGCAGGCCGGCACCCCGTTGGCGCTCGCCAAGGACGCCGCGATGCTGCTGTCGGAGCCGGCGTCGTTGAACCCGGCCACTGAGGCCGAGATCCAGCGTGTGCTGCCCGCCGGCGGCACCGTGTACCTGCTGGGCGGCACCGCGGCGCTGTCGCAGGCCGTCGAGGACCGCATCGTCGAGCTGGGCTACGTCGCGGTGCGTTACGGCGGGGCCAACCGCTTCGGCACCGCGGCGATCATCGCCGATGAGGGCCTGGGCAACCCCGACACGCTGCTGGCGGCCAACGGCGGCCGCTTCGCCGACTCCGTCGTCGCCGGCGCCGTGGCACAGGCCGCGGGCACCGAGACGCAGCCGGCGGCGGTGATCCTCACCTCCGACGAGAACATCCCGCCCGAGACCGCTGACTACCTCGCCAGCCGCAGCGACGACCCGAGGACCATCGCGATTGGTGGGGCCGCCGCGAGGGCCTTCCCCGAAGTCGAGGGGATCTTCGGCGCGACCCGCTTCGAGACCGCGGTGATGGTGGCGGAGCGCTTCTTGGAGGCCCCGCGGATCGTGGGGTTGGCGACCGGCGTGAACTTCGCCGACGCGTTGACGGGCGGCACGCTCATCGGCCGTCTGGAGATCGGCCCCGGGGCGATGCTGCTCACCGACCCGGCCGACCTGCCCGACGCGGTCGCCGCCTACCTGATCGCCCACCGCGACACCATCCGGGCGGTGCTGATCTTCGGCGGCACCAACGCGATCAGCGTGGCCGTGGAGCAAGAGGCCGAGGACACCACCGAGTTGCCGTAAGGGATCGCGCAGCGGGGCCCGCCATGGGCCCCGCTGCGACTCCCCTCACGGGCTCGGTCCCGGGACCGGGCGGATGCCTCCGCCGCGCCCGCGTCAGCGCCTGATCAGCGCGGCACCGCCACCACGTCGTAGTCGAGCGTCCGGCCCTGCAGGCGGATGCCGTCGCCGGACCTCACGTCGGCGCCTCCGAGGTCGATCTCGCTGGCATCACCGGTGCTCGGGTCGATGCAGAAAAGGACGCCCAGCGACGTGTGCACCGCGAGCAGCGCCGCCCTCCATCAATACCGACACCTTCGGTACGCTACGCGGCCTGACTGAGTGCCACGTGGGGTGGCGCTGGAGGTGGGACCGATGAGTTCAGTTCCTGGCCTGGTGACGATTCGTGGCGGGAGGCGTGGAACCGCGATGACGCTTCGTCATCGGCGCGGTGTCCGGCGCGGGGCGACCGCCCTGCTCCTCGCGCTCACGCTTGTTGGCGTGGTCGGGGTCGCCCCGGCCTCCGCCGCCTTCGTCTACACCAACGACCAAGGCGGCGCCAACGACACGCCCGGGGACGGCCAGCGCGACCTGACCCGTCACGGTGTGGACACCGCGCTCGGGGCCGGTCACCTGGGCGTGGCGTGGAGCTGGGACGAGACCGGCCTCTCGGGAAGCAACACCGCCGACGCGTGCGCCCTGTTCGACACCGACGCGGACGGCAACGCCAACTCCGCCCTGTGTGTGACCGTCGGCGGGGACCCCCTGGTCCACCAGCAGACACGCGCCTACACCTGCGGCGACGAGCGCTCCGACCGCTGCACCCAGGCCCAGAGCCTGGTCGCCACCAGCTCCACGTGCACGGTCGGTCAGACCGCGACTGACCCGTTCGCCTCCGGTGACGAGCACCCGGACGACACCACCGCCGAGTGCGACGCGACCCTCGCCGATCTGGGCGCCGGCGCGCAGCTGCTCAACACCTGCTCGTACCCGTCGGAGCAGCCCAACTCGGCACCGGAGGACTGCGTCCTCGACGTGGCACCGACGGCCGACGTCACGAAGACCGCGACGCCGGGCACGGTCGTCGCCCCCGGCGGGCCGGTCGACTTCGAGGTCGTGGTCGCGAACACCTCGGGCGAGCAAGTCACGGTCACTGCGCTGACCGACAGCGTGTACGGGGACCTCGACGACGCGGCCAACCCGAACGTCGCCAACAACACCTGCGCCGTCCTCCCGGTGACCCTGGCCGCCGATGACAACGCGGCGGGTGGAGCCGACGAGCTCCGCTGCTCGTTCCGCGCCGCCGTCACCGGCGTGGCCGGCGACATGCACACCAACACCATCACCGCGACCGTCGAAGACGACGACGGCAATGACGCCATGCCCACCGGCTCGGCCACCGTCGCCGTCGTGCCGCCATCCCGCCGCCGCCGGGTCCGGGGCCGGGGCCGGGCCCGTGTGTGCCGATCGACGTACGACGGCCCGATGCGGGTGGAGGGCGTGACCCGCGTGGAGACCGCGATCGCGGTGTCGCAGGTGCTGTTCTGCGACGGCGAGGCCGACGGGGTGGTGCTGACGCGCTCGGACTTGTTCCCCGACGCGCAGGCCGGCACCCCGCTGGCGATCGCTCAAGGACGCCGCGATGCTGCTGTCGGAGCCGGCGTCGCTGAACCCGGCCACCGAGGCCGAGATCCAGCGTGTGCTGCCCGCCGGCGGCACCGTGTACCTGCTGGGCGGCACCGCGGCGCTGTCGCAGGCCGTCGAGGACCGCATCGTCGAGCTGGGCTACGTCGCGGTGCGTTACGGCGGGGCCAACCGCTTCGGCACCGCGGCGATCATCGCCGATGAGGGCCTGGGCAACCCCGACACGCTGCTGGCGGCCAACGGCGGCCGCTTCGCCGACTCCGTCGTCGCCGGCGCCGTGGCACAGGCCGCGGGCACCGAGACGCAGCCGGCGGCGGTGATCCTCACCTCCGACGAGAACATCCCGCCCGAGACCGCTGACTACCTCGCCAGCCGCAGCGACGACCCGAGGACCATCGCGATTGGTGGGGCGGCCGCGAGGGCCTTCCCCGAAGTCGAGGGGATCTTCGGCGCGACCCGCTTCGAGACCGCGGTGATGGTGGCGGAGCGCTTCTTGGAGGCCCCGCGGATCGTGGGGTTGGCGACCGGCCTGAACTTCGCCGACGCGTTGACGGGCGGCACGCTCATCGGCCGTTTGGAGATCGGCCCGGGGGCGATGCTGCTCACCGACCCGGCCGACCTGCCCGACGCGGTCGCCGCCTACCTGATCGCCCACCGCGACACCATCCGGGCGGTGCTGATCTTCGGCGGCACCGGTGCGGTCAGCGTGGCCGTGGAGCAAGAGGCAGAAGACAGCTCCGACTTGCCGTAGGAGGGTCGCGCAGCGGGGCCTGGATGGGCCCCGCTGCGGCTCCCCTGAGCAAGCTCGCCGAGCTCGTGAGCACCACACCGACCTACCGCAACCTCCCTCTTCAGGACCTGAGGCCCGGGAGGTCCGGAATCACCAACCGGCATGAGACGTTCTCGAAGTGTGACTAGCCGCGATGGTGTGGTTCTGCAGCAGGTCGAGCTCGGCCGCGTCTGGCCGACCCTCGACCCGTTCCTGTTCTGCGTCCACCACGACGACGACTACCCGGAGGGTGACGAGGAGCTCGGCCCGTGCGCTCCGCTCGTCGGTCGCGACCTCGGCATGGACTTCTCCGGTCGTGACGGCTGGTCGATGTACCACGGCTCGCTGGTGCCGGGCTTCCCGCAGCACCCGCATCGGGGCTTCGAGACGATCTCGTTCATGCGCCGCGGCTTCATGGACCACTCCGACTCGCTCGGCGCGGCGGCGCGGTTCGGTAGCGGGGACGTGCAGTGGATGACCGCCGGCTCGGGGATCGTCCACGCCGAGATGTTCCCGCTCCTCCAGCGCGACGGGCGCAACGAGATGGAGCTGTTCCAGATCTGGATCAACCTGCCGTCGACCGACAAGCTCGTACCGCCGCACTTCTCGATGCTGTGGAACCACCAGATCCCGCGGCACACCTTGCTCGACCGGGCGGGCAGGCCGACCGAGGTGACCGTCGTCGCGGGCGAGCTCGTCGCGGGCCAGCGCGCGCCCGCACCGCCGCCGCACTCCTGGGCCTCACGGCCTGACACCGACGTCGGCATCTACCACGGGGTGATCTCGCCCGGGGCCGCGTGGCCCCTCACGGCGGCGTCCCACCCGGACACGTTGCGCACGGTCTACGTCTTCGCCGGCGGATCGGTCCGCATCGGCGCCAACGAGGTCACGGGCGGTCACGGCGCCGTGGTCCGCACCGATTTGCCGGTCACGCTCCTGGACACCGGCGAGGGGTCCGAGGTGCTGATCCTCCAGGGCCGACCGATCCGCGAGCCGGTCATGCAGTACGGGCCGTTCGTGATGAACACGAAGGCCGAGATCCTCAAGGCCTACCACGACTACCAGGAGACGTACTTCGGCGGCTGGCCCTGGCCCGTCAACGACCCCCACCACGGACCTGAGTCGCGTCGGTTCGCCCGCCACGCCGATGGCCGCGTCGAGGAGCTCGCGGCAGCTTAGTCGCACCCTTCTACCGGAAGCGGCTTATGGCGTAGGCGACCGCGGCAGCGCGGTCCATGGCCGCTGCTTCGAGGTCGCCCTGCTCACGGTCGACGCCGGCGACGAACACCTCCGACATCCCGATCGAGTAGTCGTCCTGCAGCGCGCGGAACGTGCGCAGGGCCGCGCTGTGGTGCTCCCGCGCCTCCCCCCAACGGCCCTGGATGACGGCGAGGATGCCCAGCCCCTGGCGGCAGTTCGCGGCCTTCGGCGCGTCGTCGAGCTCCGTGAACAGGCGCAGCCCCTCCGCCAGGTCCTGGCCCGCCGCCTCGAGCTGCCCTGCCTGCAGCGCCGCCCAGCCCCGGTTCGCCAGCGCGTCCGCGACTCCGGGGCGGTCGTTCACCTCGAGCGAGATGGCCAGGGCCTCATCGGCGAGGCGGTCCATCGACGCGGGGTCGGCGAGCCAGCCGTGGAGGTCCGCCGCGGCGGCCTCCTCGCCGCTGTCCCCGAGCCGCTCCAGCGCGAACTCGCGAATCGTCTCGAGCATGCCGCAGCGCATGCCGCCCAACAGGGACTCGCCGCTGCGCACGAGGTTGCAGTCCAGTAGGGGCCGCCAGCCCGTCGAGCGTGTCGACGCCGAGCTCACCGCCGGGGTTGGCCACCGCCTCGGCCGCATCCAGGTCGGCGGCGCCGGCGAACACCGCCAGGCGGCGAAACAGGCGCTGCTCGGGCTCCTGCGGCAGGTCGTGGCTCCACTCGATCGTTCGCCGCACGGTCCCCTGACGTCCAGGGACCTGGTGACCGGACGCGCTGAGCAGCGGCAGCCGGGGGTCCAGACGCGCCAGCAGCTCGGCCGGTGCGAGCAGCCGCAGGCGGCTCGCCGCCAGCTCGATCGCGAGCGGCAGCCCGTCCAGCCGCGCGGTGATCTCCGCGACCACCGCGGCGTTGTCCGCCGTGAGGCGGAAGCCCGGCCTGACGGCCCTGGCCCGCTCCACGAACAACACCACGGCCTCGCACCGTCCGACCGCGGCCGGATCGATCCGCCGACCGCGGTCGGGGACGCTCAGCGGCGGGACCGGGAAGACGTGCTCGCCGTACAGGCGGAGCGGGATCCGGCTGGTAACCAGCACCGACAGGCCAGGGCTGGCGCCCAGGAGCGGCGCGATCACGTCAGCCGCGGTCGCCACCACCTGCTCGTAGTTGTCCAGCACCAGCAGCAGGCGCTGATCGAGCAGGTGCGCTTGCAAGTCCTCGAGGAGCGACCCGCCAGGTTGCTCGTGCACCCCCAGCGACTCACCGATCATGCGCAGCACAACGTCCTCGGCGGTCGCGGCGGACAGGTCCACGAAGGCGGCGTCGGCGACGCGGGCGACCTCCAGCGCCAGCCGGGTCTTGCCCGTCCCTCCCGTACCCGTGAGCGTGACCAGACGGTTGGCCTCCAACCGCTGGCGAACCTGGGCGCTGACGTCCTCGCGACCGATCAACGGCGTGAGCAGGGCCGGGAGCGTGGGACGCCCTGACACACCCGTCCGGGGCGGCGGGAAGTCCTGCTCGAGACCCGCGATCACGACCCGGTGCAACACCTCCGGCTGCGGCCGTCAGCGCGCAGCGCGCGCTGGCCGCGGAGGCGTGGCAGGATGGCGCCGCCCTACGGGTGAGGATGGGACTGCACACCGGCGAGCGCGGACGATCGCGTCATGGCGTCCCTGGAGATCCCGGTAACGGCTGCCGAGCCGCTCCAGCAGCCGCGTGGATCCCTCGATGTCGGTGAACAGGAAGGTCACGGTGCCAGTGGGTAGGACGCGCATTGCGCCCGGCACGAGGAGGGCGAGGGGCGCGCGGCTACCGGCGCCAGGTGCGGAAAGCCGCGGTGAGCTCGGCGAGGTCCGCCGGGTCGAGGTCGTCCTCACGGAGCGTGCCGGCGAGGCGCACGCTCTCGCGGATCTGCTCGAGGTAGGTGACGCACGAGTCGCAGGCCGCGAGGTGGGCCTCGAACTTCTCGCGCTCGTCGGCGGTGAGGGCCTCCTCCAGGTAGGCGGTGACGAGGTCCACCACCTCCTGGCAGGTCAGCGACCAGGGATCGGTCATGACGTCACCGCCGCCTGCTCGAAGTAGTGCTCCAGCGCCGCCCGCACCTTGGCGCGCGCCCGGTGGAGCAGCACGCGCTGATTGCCCTCGCTGAGGTCGAGCAGCGCGCACACCTCGTCCGGGGGCCAGCCCTGGACATCGCGGAGCGTGATGACATCGCGCTGCTGGGGTGGCAGGTGGGCGATCGCGTCGCGGGTGATCGCGCGCACCTCCGATTGCAGGGCGCGGTCTTCGGGGTCGGCGTGCCACGGCGTCGGCGGGACCCGCCAGCGGCCCTCCCAGCCTGAGCGGTCGCCCGGGCCGAGGAAGCGCTCCGGCGGCAGGGCCTGCGCCGCGCGGTCGTCATCGAACCCCACGACCTCCATCCTGGCGCGCTTGGCGCCCTCCGTCCGCGCGCGGTTGAGGAGGATCGCGTAGATCCACGTCCGGAGCGACGAGCGCCCGGCGAAGCCGTCGAGCCCGCGGATCACGGCGAGCCAGGTGTCCTGCGCGACCTCCTCGGCAACCGCGCGCGACCCCACGTACTGCACGGCGAGCCGCACCATGCCGCCGTGGTTGCGCATGACGAGGGCCGCGAAGGCGTCCTCGTCCCCGGCCCGCAGCGCGGCGAGGAGGTCGGCGTCGGCTTCGTCGGCGACGGGCGCTAACCCGGTCGTCATCGCAAGCGAGCCTCCTCCGGCGTGCCTCCCCTCCGCTCCGCGGAGAATCGTAACGGCGCGAATCTAAACGAGCGCGTGAGACTCGCCGAGGCGACTGACCAGCTCCGAGCGGCTCGTGATGTCGAGCTTCTGGAACGCGTGTGTGAGGTGGGTCTCGACCGTCCGCTGGGTCACGTAGAGCTGCTCCGCGATCTCGCGGTTGGTGAGCCCCTCGGCCGCCAGGATGGCGACGCGGTGCTCCGCCGGGGTGAGGGCCTCGATGCCCGAGAGCGCGGTGCGGCGCGGCCGGGCGCCGGCGCTCTGCAGCTCGTGGCGGGCGCGGCGGGCGAGCAGGCGCATGCCGCCGCGGTCGGCGATATCGAGCGCCCGGCGCAGGGGCTCGCGGGCGTCGTTGCGGCGGTTGGCGCGCCGGAGCGCGGCCCCGAGGTCGACGAGCGCGCGCGTGTGCTCGAGCCGGTTGGGCGAGGTCTCGAGCAGGGCGCAGGCCTCCTCCAGCAGCGGGATGCGGTCGCCGCTGCGGGCGAGCGCGCGTAGGGCGGCGCCCTTCGGACCGGGCAGCCCGACGCGCTCGGCGAGCGCGAGATGCTCTTCCGCGAGCTCGCGCGCACCGTCCTCCGACGCCTCGGCGAGGTCGACGCGCCACGTCGCGAAGCCAGGGTGCGAGATGCCCAGCTCGCTCCAGCGGGCCCCGGCCGCGAGCAGGTCGGCCCGGGCCTCCGCGTGGCGGCGCTGTGCAAGCCGCAGCCGGCCGCGCGACTGGAGCAGGAGCGGCGCGGGCAGCGCGCCCCGCGGGGGGTCGCCGAGCTGGTCGGCCCGGGCGAGCGCCGCGTCGGCGTCGTCGAGCTCGTCGAGCTCGATCAGGGCGTCCAGGAGGAACGTGAGCGTCCACAGCATCGCGGGCGCGGGCGTGACCGGCAGCTTGTACTCGAAGGCGATGCGCGCGTCGGCCTCGGCGTCGCGCGGGCGGCCCGCGCGCAATAGCGCCATGGAGCGGATCATGCAGCCGTGCGCGAGGGCGATCCGCCAGCCACGCGGGCGTGCCCTGTCGACGAGGGCATCGCAGTAGGCGATCGCCGTGTCCAGCTCCTCGTCGATGACGAGCACGATGCAGCCGACGGTGCCGAGCAGCGAGTCGTCCTCGAGCACTCCGCCCTTGAAGACCGGTCGCAGCAGTGCCAGCGCCGTCTCCGCGGGCTCGCAGGCCATCATCGCGGCCATCGCAGCGTTGACGTTCGCGAGCGTCGAGGGCGCGGCGCTCCGCACGCGGTCGAGCGACTCGGGCACGGTCGCCGCGTGCGTCCACCCGTTCGCCACGTACTCGGCCTCGAGGCGGACCAACGCCTCGGCCGGTACGCCGCCGGGGTCGTCCAGCACCGGCCGGGCGACGTCCATCGCCGCCGGGAAGTGGCCGCCGAGCCCGAGCGCGCGGACGCCCCGCAGCGCGAGCTCGCAGCGCTGCTCCGGCGAGGCGGCGCGCGCGACGGCGGCCTGCAGTATCGCGGGAGCGTCGGGGTGCAGGTGCGCGGCGAGCGCCTGCCCGAGCTCGCCGCTGACGTCGGCCGCGACGGCCGGATCGAGCGGCGGCTCGGCGAGCGCGCGGCGCAGGAACCCCGCGGCGCTCTCGGGTGCGCCGCGGGCGCCGGCCATGGCGGCCGCCTGCCTCAGCGTGGCCACGGTGGCGGGGTCGGCGACGGGCTCGGTCCGCAGCAGGTGCACCGCCACGTCCTCCGCGCCGGCG
The DNA here is from genome assembly GCA_963829805.1 of Euzebyaceae bacterium. Lineage (GTDB taxonomy): Bacteria > Actinomycetota > Nitriliruptoria > Euzebyales > Egibacteraceae > CAWHJR01. The sequence goes on along the minus strand of CAWHJR010000002.1, from coordinate 1,189,757 downwards.
TGCTCGCCCTCGAGCAACCGGGCGGCGCGGGCGTGCCAGAGCGCGCGCTCGCCGGGCGGCAGGCCGCGGTAGAGGACGGCCGCGACGAGCGGGTGGGCGAGCCCGTCGCCCTCGAGCAGCCCGGCGGCGCGCAGCGCGTCGGCCAGCGGGGCGGCGTCCGCCGGTTCCATGCCGGCGAGCCGGGCGGCGTGCCGCAGCGGGGCGGTCCGGCCGAGCACGGCGTAGGCGCGGGCCAGCGGCGCGGCGCCCTCCGGGAGCCGCGACAGGCGCCGCTCAACGCTGCGCGCCACCTGCTCCGGGCCGAAGGCGCTGAGTCCCGACGCGACCTGCTCGGTGGGCGCGATCCGCTCGGCGACGAGGTGGCCTAACAGCGCGTGCAGCAGGAACGGGTTTCCCCCGGTGACGGAGTGGCAGGCATGGGCGAACGAGGCGTCCGCCTGCGGCAGCCGCGCGCGCACGAGCGCCTCGGCGGCGGCGGGTCCGAGCGGGCGCGGGCGGACCGGCGGCTGGGCCGTCGCCAGCAGCTCGGCGAGCAGCTCCGGCTCCGGCACCGGCTCGCCCGCGCGCACCGCGCAGAGCACGCCGAGCGGCAGCTCGTCGAGCCGGCGGGCGAGCTGGCCGAGCCAGCGCAGCGAGGGCGCGTCGGCCCAGTGGACGTCGTCGGCCACGAGCAGGAGCGGCGCCTGGTCGGCGAGGTCGCTCGCCAGCCACGTGAGTCCGTGCGCGGCGGCGTACATGGCGTCGCCCGCCAGCGCGGGCTCGGGCGTCTCGGGATCGAGGGCGCGGCGGGCGAGCCCCGCGGCGCCGACGGCGTCGTCGCCTCGACCGAACAGCTGCCGGGCAACACCCCAGGCGGCGTCCTGCTCGAGCGGGCCGCCGCGGGCACGCAGGACGGTCATCCCGTCCGCCTCCGCGAAGTGGGCGACCGCCGCCAGAAGGCTCGACTTGCCGATCCCGGCCGGGCCCTCCACCACCGTCACGCGGCCGCTGCCTGCGCGGACCGCCGCAAGCTGCCGGCCGATGGCCGCGAGATCGCTGTCGCGGTCGAGCAGCATCAGGGTGACCGTACGCCTGCTGATCGATCGGTGCCAGGGCACGCGACAAACCTCGTGGGGTCGTCCACGATGCGCGCGGAGCGCCCGCGGTCGAGCATCGCGGCATGAGCACTCTCGTCGACACATACGCGCTCGGGCGCACCCCCGAGGAGTACGAGCGCCTGCGGGCCCAGTCCCGCGTGTGGGAGGCCGCCACGGCGCGGCTCTTCGATCAAGTCGGGCTCGGCGCCGGCGCGCGCTGCCTCGACGCCGGCTCCGGGCCCGGCGAGACGATGCGGATGATGGCCCAGCGCGTCGGCCCAGAGGGCTTGGTGCTGGGCGTCGACGTCGACGCTCCGCTCGGCGCCCAGGCGCTTCGCTCGCTCCACGCGGCTGGCCACCACCAGTGCGCGTTCGAGCAGGGCGACGTCTCGCTGGCTGGGCGGGTCCCTGGCGGGCCCTTTGACCTCGTCTTCGCTCGCCTGCTGCTGTTCCACGTCCACGACCGCGTGGGCGTGCTGCGCAACCTGTGGGACTGGGTGGCGCCGGGCGGGCACCTCGTGGTCCAGGACTACGACGTCGAGCCGTGCAACGTCCAGCCGGAGCTCGAGACGATCGACGAGTTCAGGCGCGTCGTCTCCGGGGCGTTCGACGCCGCCGGCTGCGACAGCCGCGCTGGCCACCACCTGCCCCTGCTGTTCGCCGAGGCCGGGATCGGCGCTCCCGACGGCACGGACGTCGCGGGGCGGCTCGAGCCGTTCGCCGCGGCGAGCGCGATGTTCGGCGCCGTCTACCGCAGCGTGCTCCCGGGTGCCCTGGCGCTGGGTCTGACCACCGAGGAGCGGAGCGAGCGGTGGTTCGAGGACCTGGCGCGCGACGTCGCCGAGTCCGGCGGGCATGCCGCCATGTGGCCGCTGATGATCGGCGCCTGGAAGCGCAAGGGCTAGGTCTCGCGGCGCACGAAGTCGATGGCCCGCGCGGGCGAGAGGTTGCGCTCGCGGCGCCAGGCGAGCGCGCCGCGAGCGCGCGCATCACGAACCAGTCGCCGCTGTCGAGTCAGCTCAGCACCTTCACGGCCGTCGAGTACGCGCCGCCGAAGTTCGGCTGCAGCGTCATGTGCAGGAAGCCCAGCGCCTCGAGCTGACGCGCACGGCGCAGCGGGCCCGCGTCCAGCGGGCGTAGCCCCGCAGACTCTGCGAACTCGGTGACGCTGGCCTTCGCGTCGTCGTCGTCGCTGGCGATGAGCACATCCAACGGCCGGCCGTCGACCTGACCGACGACGAGCGTGCCGGCGAAGGTGGTGTTGAAGGCCTTCACGACCTTGGCGCCTGCCGGCACGAGCTTGGCGATCTCCTCGGCCGCCGAGCTGTCCGCGGGCGTCACCAGACCGTCGAAGGTCTCCACGTCGACCGGGTTGGTGATGTCGACCACGACCTTGCCGGCCAGCGCGTCGCCCAGCTGCTGCACGAGCTCGGTCGCGACGGGGTACCACACCGCCAGGAAGACGATGTCACCAGTGAGGGCATCCGACGATTCACCCGTGGTGATGCGGTCGCTGTGGAGCTCCTTGGCGAGCAGCTCGGCCTTCTCTCGCGTACTGCCCAGCAGCTGGATGTCGTGGCCGCCCCCCAGGGCACGTGCGGCGATGCCGCGTGCCATGTTGCCCGTGCCGATGATCGTGATGGTGGCCATTGCCGTCCCTTCCGAGATTGTTGAGCGTTCAAGAATACTTTCGCTGGCCACAACGGTGACGTTGCCCGCCCTATTCCCAGTGCCACTCGGGGGCTGAAGATGCGTGCCGTCGCTCAGCGCGGCACGGCGGATCGACGACGTCGTCCCACTCGCGGTGCGCGGGCAAGGGCCGCGCGCTCAGTCCCGGCCTGCGGGGAGCCACGGTGGTCGTGGTGCCTCGATCCTCGCCAGCGGGGTGTCGACGTGCGCGAAGCGGTCGGTGCGGTCGCGCCAGTCGCGCCACGCTGCGGTGATCTCGTCTTTGTCGCGGGCGACGAAGTTCCACCACATCTCCACCCGCTCGCCGAGCGGCTCGCCGCCCAGCACCAGCGCGCGGGCGCCGTCGCTGTCGCTGTGCACTGGTAGCTCGTCGATGCCGGCGGGCACGAGCGCCAGCCAGCCTTCCTCGATGACCTCGGGCCCGACGCCGATGCGCCCGTCGAGGGGAACGACCGCGTGCTCGAAGGTCGTGGACGTGGGCACGACCGACGTGCCGCGGCGCAACGCCAGGTCCAGCCCGACGATCGGGGTGTCGCCCCGCGCGGGGGAGACCTGACCGTGCAGCGCGCCGGCGAACAGCCAGCCCTCGGCGTGGTCGAGACCGACGCGGGGCAGGTCGGCGTGGTGGACGAACGACGACGGGCCGTGGCGGGTGGCCTCGGGCTGGGCGACCCACAGCTGCGCGCCGCGGAACGGCGGCCGCGCGGCCAGCTCGGCGTGGGCGATGCCGTGGCCGGCGGTCATCCAGTTGAGCTGCCCGGGGCGGATGACCTGCTGGGTGCCCAGCGAGTCGCTGTGCAGCGCCTCGCCCTCCAGCAGCCAGGTGACCGTGGACAGCCCGATGTGGGGGTGGGGGCCGACCTCCAGCGGGTCGGGACGTTCGGCGTCCACCGGGCCCATCAGGTCCACGAAGCACCACGCCCCCACGGTGCGCCGCCCCTTGGTCGGCAAGACGCGCACCACGTCGAGCCCACCGACGGTGGTGCGTCTGCCTTCGCGGGCCTCGACGCCCTCGAGGCGCTCGTTCTCGCAGCGGCGGTCCGCTGGCTGGATCGGTCCGCTCATCGTCGCCTCCGGGGGACGGGTCGGCTCGCGCGTGGTCGCGGAGGGGTTCAGCCCAGCGTGGTGTCGATGCGCGCGCTGCGCTTGACGAACTTGGTGACCGGCGTCTTCTCGGCGACCTCGGCCAACCGCGCACGCTGGGCGTCGTCGAGGTCGCCGTCGAGCGTGATGACACGCTCGATGCGGTCGCCGTCGCCGTCGTGGGTCATGGTCAGCGCCACGCTCACAGCCCCGAGCGGCCAGCGCTTGCGCTCGGCGTACATCCGCAACGTGATCGCGGTGCAGGCGCCCAGGCCCGCCACCACCAGCCCGAACGGCCCCGGCCCCTGGTCGCTGCCGCCCAGCTGCACCGGTTCGTCGGCGACCAGGTCGTGGTGACCCGCGCGCAGCTGCACGGCGTAGCCGTCGCGGTTGACCCCCGTGACCCTCGCCGCCGTCGTCATTCGCGCACCTCCACGGGCCTCGGCCGGGCAGGAAGCGAGCAGTGTGCCGCACGATTGTGTGCGCGCAACCTGCCCCATGGTGGCGGCCTCGTTCGCCTGGCCCAGCCCCGCCGATAGCTGAGGAATCGGCTGGACGGCCTCGAGCACGCGAGCTCGCGCCGGGCTGCTCGTGCATGAGCCCCCGCCGAGATCCAGTCGCGCGACGGCTACATCGTCCCGCTCCACCTCGAGGACGAGACCATCGCCCTCGGCCGGCAGGCGCGCGAACGCGGCTGATCGCGGCAAGGGGTCTCGGACCCGGCAGGGAGTGATCGTCTGGCTACGGCCAGTGAAGGCCCTGCCGCACGCGATCGCCGCGAGGACGTCGCCCGCCGGTCAGGCCGCCGCGTGGGGCCGCAGCAGAGGCCCAGCGAGCCGATTCCACGGCATGCCCGGTTCCACCGCCGCCCGCACACGGGCGCGCCGCGAACCCTTGCGAACCGGTGACGTGGTGCAAGGAAAGCGGCTCGTACCGGGACTGGGTCATCGGAGCCACTACGTCTACGAAGGAGAACCGCCATGGGCACCCGCGCCCTCGCCACCGTGACTGCTTTCCTGCTGCTGGTCGCGACCCAGTTCGTCCTCGCCACGTCAGCGCTGGCGTCGGGGACGGTCACACGCTCGGGAGGAGTCCTGACGCTCACCGCCGGGCCGGGTGAGGTCAACGTTGTGACCGTTGAGGCGTCGGGCGACGCGATCGTCTTCCGTGACAGCTATGCGCTGTTCACCGATGTGGCGTCGGGCTGCGCGTCCCTCGACGCCAACACCCTGTCGTGCCCGGCGGCAGGTCTGTCGCAGGTCGAGCTGCGCCTGGGCGACGGCAACGACACGTCCCGCAAGCTGTCGGCGCTGCCCGTTCTGCTGGTGCACGACGGCGGCCAGGGCGACGACACGGCTACGGCGATGAGCGTTGCCGATGGCGCCGACCGCTTCGTCGGAGGTGGCGGCACGGACACGGTCTCGTACGAGACGCGGACCCGGGCGGTTCAGGTCGACGGCGACGGCCAGGCAGACGACGGCCAGATCCCCGTGACAGGTGAGTTTGCCGAGGGCGACGACGTGGGCAGCGACGTCGAGGTGGTGATCGGCGGGGCTGGCGCCGACGTGCTGATCGGCAGCCCGGCGAACAACCGGCTCGATGGGGGGGCGGGCGCGGACACGGTCTTCGGGCGCGATGGCCACGACACGCTGGTGGGTGGGATCGGCAACGACCAGCTGGTTGCCGAAACCGCGGTCGACGGCGACGACGTGTTCCAGGGCGGCGCAGGCATTGACCGGGTTCTCTACGCGTTCCGGCCCGCAGGCGTGCGCCTGAGCCTCAACGGCTCGCCCGACGACGGCCAGGCGGGCGCCGAGCGTGACACCATCGCCACCGACGTCGAGCAGCTGACCGGGACCGGGTTCGACGACCTGCTCATCGGATCAGCCGCAGCGAACGACCTGGTGGCCGCAGGCGGCAACGACCGCGTGTTTGCCGGCGCCGGCAACGACACGGTCGACCTGGGCCCCGGCAATGACGTGTACGTGGCCGAGCCGGCCGGCGACGGCGCCGACTCCGTGATCGGCGGCGGCGGCATCGATCTCGCGGACTACACGCTGCGGAACGTGGCGGTCACGATCGACCTCGACGACGCGGCCGACGACGGTGCAGTCAACGAGCTCGACAACCTTCGAAGCGACCTCGAGAACGTCAACGGCGGTGGCGGGGGCGACCGCATCACCGGCGACGCCGACGCCAACGTGATCACCGGCGGGCTCGGCGGCGACACCCTGGCGGGCGGAAACGGCAACGACGTCGTCGACGGCGGCTCCGGGGACGACGTCCTGCTCGCGAACAGCACCGTTGATGGTGCCGACGACCTGCGGGGCGGCGCGGGGGTCGACTGGGTCGTGTACCGCGACCGCACGGTCCCCGTGACCGTGTACCTCGACGGGTTCGGCAACGACGGCCAGTCCGGCGAAGGCGACCTCGTGCGCACCGACATCGAGAACGTCGCCGGTGGCAGCGGCAACGACGGGATTGTCGGCAGCGCCGCCGCCAACCGGCTCGTTGGCGGCTTCGGCGACGACATCGTCGACGGCGCCGCCGGCGACGACGTCATCGTCGCCGAGCCCACCCCGGACGGCGCTGATCGGGTCACCGGCGGCGACGGCATCGACATCGCGGACTATGGCCTGCGCACCGCGCCAGTCACGGTCGCGATGGACGGCAACGGCCACGACGGTGCCCCTGGCGAGGGCGACCGCGTGGGGTCTGACTTCGAATCCTTGTTGGGCGGTTCAGGGGGTGACTACCTCGTGGGCGCGGGAGGCAACGACCGCCTGGACGGCCGCGGCGGCAACGACACCCTCGACGGGGGCACTGGCGACGACGTCCTGCTCGGCGGCGACGGCAACGACCGCATCCGCGCCGGCTGGGGCAACGACGTCGTCGACGGCGGCACCGGCGTCGACGACCTCGACGGTGACGACGACAACGACACCGTCCTCGGCGGGGAAGGCAACGACGTCATCCTCGACCGCGATTACCACGCCGACCTGGTCGACGCCGGCGGCGGCGACGACCTCATCAAGGCAGCGCAGATCCACGGCGTCGTCGCCGGGTACTGCACGGGGGGCTGCACGTCGCCGGGGTCCAGCGACTACCGCGGCGGCGCGGGTGCCGACACGATCATGTTCACCGACGAGGCTCAGATCAGGATCGACGGCTTCGCCAACGACCACATCCACGACTTCGCGCAGGACAACGTCCGCACCGACATCGAGAACATCATCGGCAGCCAGTACACCGACGAGCTGCGCGGCAGCGACGCCGCCAACCACATCGATGCGATGGGCGGCAACGATGTCGTCTACGGCCTCGGCGGAGACGACGCCCTCTTCGGCGGCGCCGGTTACGACACCATCGACGGCGGCGCCGGCGCCGACACCTGCTCAGTCGAACCCGGCGGCGGTGCGATCACCGGCTGCTAGCGCGCCGCCGGCTGAGACGCGTTCCACCCGTTGACTCCGTCGCATCAGATCTTCCACTCCACCGAGGCCGGAGAGTCGGGGAGATAGGCGCAGTACGTGCCGGTGCGGATCGCCCGGTCGAGATGGGTTCCGAGGGACGGATGGTGGTCACGGATGCGAGCGATCGCCTGGCGCACGGCCCGGGTGACGCTGGCGCGAGCGCGCTCGGATGCGGACGCCGCTCGCCGGTCGCGACCACCGAGGCCGACGGCACGGGTCAGCTCCCCGATCACGAGATCGCGCTCAACGTCGGCCTGCGCGGCACGCTCACCGTCCCCGATGGCCAGCGCCTCGCCCATGTCATCTTCGATCTCGGCGAGGCGCCGGCGGTACGCCGCTTTCGCCTGGGCATCGAGGAGTGGGCCGGCGTCGCCGAGCCCAGAGTGCAACAGCCCGGGTTCGCCGGCTCGTCCCCCGGCCGCCGTTTGGCCGCTCTCGGCGGCGACGAGGTCGAGCACGTGGAACTCCCGCCCGGGGTCGACGAGAAGTCGGGCGAGGTAGCGCATGCCCTTGAGGTCCCGCACCCTGACCGTGTGCCCGTCGAAGGTGATGCTCCAGTAGTCACCCTCGCGCAGGAAGCCGTCGAGGCGCGGAGCACGCGTCTGATCGGGCTCGGGAACGACCTCCGCCCGGCGGGCATCGCCGCGGGCGCCGTGCGCCTCGGCCAGTCCCGTGCGGGCGACGGCCGCCTCGTACGGTGCGCCGATCTCGTGCCAGAGACGCGCCGCCTCCTCGAAGTGCCGTTCTGCATCGGCGGTGGCGCCTTCGGCGAGCCGGACCCGCCCGTAGGCGAGTGCGGCGCCGGCCGCCAGCGCCTTGCTCCCGAACTTGCCGGCCACGCGTCCCAGCTCTTCGGCAGCCGCTCGGGCCCGCTCGAGGTCGCCGGCCGCGACCTCGATCTCGACCTGCGCCTCGAGCAGGGGCGCCCGACGAAGGTCGGTGTTCGGAGGGAGCTCCTTCGACGGCACCCGCGTGGGATTCTCGAGCGCATCCCGGATGGAGGCGGCCGCCGACGCCACGTCCCCTTGGGCCAGCCGCACGAGGGCCAGGCCGGGTTGTGGATCCCATCCGGCGCGGTGAGCGGCGAGCAAGGCCTCCTCGGCGCCGTCGATGTCGCCCCGGCGCAGTCGGATCCGTCCAAGTTCGCTCAACGGCCAGCCCAGCTCCCGCCGCAGGTAAGGGCGCAGCTCCTCGCAGGCCATCATCGCTTCCTTCTCGGCCTCGCCCCAGGACCCGCGCAGCCGGAGGATCTCGGCGCGGTGGACGCGACAGCGGCCGTGAAGGCTGCCGATGGCGTTGGACTGACGCCATCGCTCCATGGCCTCGGTCCACTCCTCGGCCAGGTCGTACTGGGCAAGTCCCTGCAGGGCGCAGACGAGCTCGCAGTAGACGACCCCGGTCGACAGCGGATCCAGCTCGCCGGAAGCCGTGGCCACCCCGGCTTCGTTGAGGAGGGCCAGCCCCTGCTCGACCTCGCCGGCGAGGATGAGGCAGCGCGCCTCTGCGAGCCGGCCCATGGCCGCGGCGGCCGGGTCGCAACGCGCACCGATGTCGATCGCCCGTCGGGCCCACTCCCTCGCGCCGCGCACGTCACCGGTCAGCATCCGCTCGTTGGCGCGCACAGCCGCCAGCCAGGCGTCGACGGGCGTGTCGCCCTGAACACCGAGCAGACGCTCCGCCCGCATGAGCCAACCGCGAACCGGCGCCATGAGGGCCGAGTCGAAGAGCAGGTGCATGGCGACCCGCACCGCCGCTCCTGCCGCAGCCACGTGGTCTCCGGCCGCCACGCCTTGCGCGTGCGCCCGCTCCCACACCTCGATGGTCACATCGAGATGGCCAGCCGCGTAAGCGACCTCGGCGAAGAGCGGCAGATCGCCGGCACCGACGAGACCGCCTCCGTCCGCCTCCGCCAGCAGGTCGTAGGCCCCGTGCCAGTCGCCCACCGCGGCACTTGCCCGTGCGCGGCCCAGGAGCGTCTCACCGGTTCCGTCGCTCATCGCAGGTGTAACCGTGAACGTTCCTCCGGTAACGGTGTTGCTCACGCCTTGGGAGTACGCGTCGACCGTCGATGCGACGCAAAGGAGACTCGCAATGCCGTTCATCACCGTCAAGCTGATCGAGGGCGTCTTCGACGCCGACCAGAAGCGGGAGATCGTCGAGAAGCTGACCGACACCATGGTCAGCATCGAGGGCGAGAACATGCGTCCGGTGACGTGGTGCGTCGTCGAGGAAGTGCGCAGCGGCGACTGGGGCATGGGCGGCAACACCCTCACGACCGCCGACGTGAAGAACCTGGCCGCCGGCCAACTGGCGACGGCGTAGCGCCAAGCAAGTCGGCCGAAGGCGCCGCCCGCGAGGGCGGCGCCGTGAGCCGGACCAAGCGAACAAGCGATCCCAACACGCTCAAGGAGCAACGATGACAACCGCAGCGAGCACAGATGTGATTCGGGTGCCACGGTCAGGAACGGTGCAGGCGAACAGTCAGGAGCTGTACTACGAGCTCCACGGGGACGGACCCGCGCTGGTTCTGGTGATGGGGATCGGGTACGACTCGTCGCTCTGGACGCTGGCGCAGGTGCCGGCCTTTTCCACGGAGTTCAGCGTTGTCCTGGTCGACAACCGCGACGCCGGCCGCAGCTCGAAAGCCAGCCACCCGTACCAGATCGCAGACATGGCAGACGACCTCGCCGGTCTGCTCGACGCCCTGGAGATCCCGCGGACCCACCTGCTGGGACTGTCCATGGGAGGGATGATCGCCCAGGAGTTCGCTCTACGACATCCGGACCGGCTGGATCGGCTCGTGCTCACCGGGACGGGAGCAGCGCCGGGTCAAAGCGCCGTCGATCCGATCCAGATCTGGAGCTGGGTGAAGGCGAACGACGCCACCGGGGAGGTGTTCGGGGGGCAGCAGTTCGTTTCCCTCTTCTCCACGACCTTCCTGCGGAACCACGAGGCGGTGCGTGACACCGCCGAGCTGCTGGCAAGCAATCCGTACCCGATGAGTCCCGAGGCGTACGGGCGACAGGCCGACGCGTACCGTCAGTTCGATGCCCTCGATCGGCTGGGCGGAATCACAGCTCCGACCCTGGTCGTCGTGGGAGAGCAGGACCTGCTGACCCCACCCTGGATCGCGCGCGAGGTTGCCGACGCGATCCCCGGCGCACGGTTCGAGGTCATCCGAGGCGACGGGTCCTCGCACTTGGTCCCGATCGAGCGCCCCGACGACTTCAACCGGCTCGTGTCGGACTTCCTTGCCGGATGACGCAGCGTGAGCGTCCTGCGCTTGTGCGAACCGCTACAGCGCCGGGGGCGATGTCGTCGCCGCGACGGTCGCGGCGTGGCCGATGTTGCGGATCATCGAGCCGAACACGAGCCCGTGAAAGGGAGTTACGGCCCACCAATAGACGGTCCCGGCCAGCCCGCGGGGGACGAAGACCGCTCGCTGGTGCAGCACAGCGCCCCCGTCGGCGGGCTCGACGCGGAACTCGAGCCATGCGTCGCCGGGCAGGCGCATCTCCGCCCGCAACCGCAGCAGGCGCGGGCGCTCGAGCGCCTCGACCCGCCAGAAGTCGAGCGGCTCACCCAGATGGAGCCGATCGGGAGCGCGTCGACCGCGTCGTAGCCCGACCCCACCGACCACCCGGTCGAGGAAGCCGCGGGCGGCCCAGCCCAAGGGAAAGGAGTACCAGCCGCGGTCCCCGCCCAGGCCCTCGATGATGCGCCACACCGCGTCGGGACCCACGTCGAGCTCGAGGTCCCGTTCGTCGACGAATGCCGTCCCGCCTGTCCAGTCCGGATCGGACGGGAGGGGGTCCGCCGGTGCGCCGGGCCAGGAGGCGCCCGACCACCGGGTCTCGACATCGCCCTGCTGGATGCGCTGCAGGGCGCGGGTCACGGCCTCGTCGAAGGGCATGGTGTCGAACGGGACGAGCGAGCGGATGTCAGTCTCGTGCGCCACCGCCGAGTTCCGGAGCGACTCGATGAGGGGCTGGGCGAGGGCCTTCGGCACCGGCGTCACGAAGTTGACCCAGTGGCTCGACAGGCGTGGGGTGAGGACGGGGACAGGCACGATCAGCCGTCGCCGCAGCCCGGCGATCCCCGCGAAGCGGACCATCATCGTCCGGTAGGTCAGGACATCGGGTCCGGCGATGTCGAACCGCCGGTTGGTCGCCGGGTCGAGTCGGAGCACGCCCATGAGGTAGCGGAGGACGTCACGGATGGCGATCGGCTGGATCCTCGAGTCCACCCACTTGGGCGTGATCATGACCGGGAGGCGCTCGGTGAGGTAACGCAGCATCTCGAAGGAGGCGCTGCCGCTGCCGATGACGACTCCCGCCTGCAGGACGATCGTGGGGACGGTCCCGGCGAGAAGCACGTCGGCTACCTCGGCCCGCGACGCCAAGTGCGGGGAGACGGGCTCGTCCCTCGGCTCCAGTCCCCCGAGGAAGACGATCTGGCGCACGCCGGCAGCGGCAGCCGCGCTCGCGAGGTTCGCCGCGGCCGTGCGGTCCGCCATCTCGAAGTCGGCGCCGCTCCCGATGGCGTGGACGAGGTAGTAGACGACCTCGATCGCCTCGAGCAGCGCCTCGAGCCCGTCCCGTTCGAGCACGTCGCCCCGGCGGATCTCGACCCGGTCCGCCCACGGCACATCGCGCAACTTCTCCGGGCGGCGGGTCAGGCAGCGCACATCGTGCCCGTCGTGGAGCAGGAGGGGGACCAGCCGCCCCCCGACGTACCCGGTGGCTCCAGTGACGAGGATCCTCACGACGAGAGCCTACGGACGCCGCCGCGTTCGTCCCCCCAGGCGGCCCACAGAAGCGCTTCGTGCCACTCGGCCGGGGTGGCGCGGCGAAGCTGCCGTCCGGTGGCAAGCCGCTGCAGCGGCTCGTCGAGCTTGGCCATGCCGGCCTCCTCCTCAGCGTGCGGCGGCGGCTTCGGCGCCGGCTTCGATGCGGCCGTCGCTGATGGTCACGGTCCGGTCGCACCACTCGGTGACGCGGTGGTCGTGGGTGACCACGATGGCAGCGGCGCCCTGGCCCTTGATCTCGCTGCGGATGAGCTCCATCACCGACGCACCGGTGGTCGTGTCGAGGGCGCTGGTCGGTTCGTCGAAGAGAACGACCGTCGGCTCGTTCATGAGCGCACGACCGATGGCGACGCGTTGGCGTTGTCCGCCCGAGAGCTCGGCGGGCAGGTTGGCCGCCCGGTCGGCGAGGCCGAGCTCGTCCAGGAGCTGGTCGGCGCGCCGCCTCGCGGCCCGGCGGCGCCGGGGGCCGACCTCGTCCACGACGAGCAGGTTCTCGCGGGCGGTCAGGAACGGGATGAGGTTCACCGTCTGGAACACGAACCCGACGTTGCGCTGCCGGAACTCGGTGCGCTTGGCCGGGGACCAGTCGGTGATGTCGACGCCGCCGACCTCGACGCGTCCGCTGCTCGGCGTGAGGAGCGCGCCGGCGATCGAGCACAGCGTCGTCTTTCCCGAGCCGGACGGGCCGATGAGGGCGACGATCTCGCGGGCGTCGACGGTGAGGTCGAGGTGGTCGAGCGCGGTGATGGTGGTGTCACCGACCTCGTAGGTCTTGGTGATGTCGCTGAGCACGAGGGACGGAGCGGTCACTGGGTCCTTCCGATGATGGATGCCGGGTCGGCGCGGGCGATGCGGCGGATGCAGAGCGCCGCGCCCACGAGGGCGGCGGCAAGCAGCTGGGCGACGCTGGCGACGGCTCGTTCGGCCGAGAGCTGGAACGGGACGATGCCCGGGTCGAGGGACCGGTCGGCGAGGACGCCAAGGCCGACGGCGACGAACCCGGCGACGGCGGCGAGGGTCACGGCCTGGGTGGCGACGCCGGCCACGAGCGTGCGGGTGCGGGCGCCGAAGGCCTTGAGCACGGCGAACAGCGGCGCCCGCTCCAGGGTGAGGAGCGCGAAGAACAGCGTGACCACGATGGCGGCGATGGCCGCGGTCAGGCCGACGATGACGGTGAGCACGCCCCCGCCGATGTCGAGCACGGCGTCGGCGGCCTCGTCACGGGTGACGGTGTCGGTGGCGCTCCCGAGGGCGCCGTCGATCTCCGCGGCGACGGCGATCGGTGACACGCCGTCGGCCACGTCGACAACCAGCACCCGGCTGGCGCCGGCGGCGAGGGAGTCCCCGGCGGCGGTGGCAGTGGCGACGGTGGCGAAGGTGTCGGTCGAGGCCCACAGCGTCCCCTGCCCCTGGTAGCCGGTGCCCTCCACGAACCCGGCGATCTCGACCGGCACCCGGGCGGGCCCGATCCGGACGGTCATGCCCTCCTCGACCCCTCGGGCCTCGAGGGTGCCGTCGGCCCACACCCGGCCCGGCCCGAGCGGGGCGGCGCCGGCCACAGGGAGCTCGTGGGAGAACAGCGCCACGTCGAGGATGTCCCGCTCGTCTCGGTGCGGGAGGCGGGCACCGAGCTGCAGGAGGTCGAGGCGTCCGACCCCGTCGATGCCGTCGAGCTCGGTGATAGTCCGGCGCTGGTCGGCGCTGATCGCGCTCTGCGGGAGGGTGCGGTCGGCGGTCGCCGAGAACACGAACAGCTCGCCGGGTTGGGCCCGGATGGCGCTGTCGTTGTTGGCGTTGAGCCCGTCGGCGAGACCACCCAGGAACACGAGCAGCACGGCGACGAGCAGCAGGACGGCGGCGGCACCGGCGAAGCGGCCGGGCCGTCGGCGCAGCTCGCGCAGGCCGAGCCTCACCGGTCCAGCCCTCCGCCGAGCGCCACCGCCGGCTCCACCGCCAGGACGCGGCGGACCGACGCGACCGCGCTGAGCAGACCGAGGACGCCGAGGGCCGCCGCCCAGGTCAGCACGGCGCGACCGTCGAAGGCCACGGCCAGCCCGTCGACCCGGAGGCGGGAGAACAGCCCGTAGAGGACGGTTGCCACGACGATCCCGGCGGCGAGCACGACACCCACCTGCACCAGCACGCTGCCGACGAGGCGACGCGAGGGCGCACCGGCGGCCCGAAGCACGGTGAGGCTGGGCGCCTTCTGGGTGGTGAGGATGAGGAAGAACAGCCCCACCGCGAGCGGCACGACGGCGGCGAACAGCACGAAAATGACCCCGAAGGACAGCGTGATGCTCTCGACACCCGGGTTGCCATCTGCGGCGTCGTCACGAGTCAAGGCGTCGAGATCGGGAGAGGCCGTGTTGATGCGGGTGGCCAGCTCGCTGGCAGCAACACCGTCAGCGGGTCGCACGCCGAGGGCGTTGGGCCGAAGGTCGGGCCCGAGCTCGGGGTTGCGGGTCTGCGCCACGGCCACGTACGTCTCGAAGGAGCTCCACACCGTCGGCGCCACGTTCAGCCCGACGTCGTCGGCCAATCCGACGACGGTCAGCTCGACCCCGGTCGGCTCGACCCGCAGACGATCACCGAGCGCGAAGCCTCGGTCAGCGTCCTCGGCGTTGGCCACCACTTCGCCGGACGCCGACGGGAACCGGCCCTCGGTCAGCCGCGCTGGAGAACCGGCGCCGTCGGTGTCCCACGCCGCCACCGACACTGCCTCCACCTCGCCGGCGATCGACACCGGATAGGTCCCCTGCCAAATCCGGCCAACGACGGCCACGCCGGGCACATCGCGCACTGCAGCCTCCAGCTCCGGCGGGATCGAGCTCGCCTGCAGGAAGCGCCGCCCGTCGACGTTGAAGACCAGCACCGGGGCCGACTGGTTGCGGATGCCGCCCACGAACTGGCGCAGCAGGCTGTCCCGCAGCGCCTGCTGGGCCAGGATCAGGAACGCCAGCAAAGCGACCGCGCCGACCAGCAACCCGAACCGCGCCTTGGCGCGGCGCAGCTCAGCGAGCGCCAGGAACATCGTCTCGGGTGACATTTCGTCGAGTCATAGCAATCATTTATCGCGTGCGAGCCGATGCTTGTCAATAGCCTCGTGCAGTTGTAAGAATATATCGATGCCGCGGACGCCGGGCGCACGCAATCTCGACTACGACGAGACCAGGCACCGTCTCGCGATGGCGGTCGCCCGCCACCTCCGGACCGAGGAGGGGATGCCGGCGACGTTCAAGCAGCTCGCTGGGCACGCCGGCGTGAGCCAGGCAACCCTGAAGTACTACTTCGGCAACCGCGACGGCGCGGTCGCCGCTGCGCTCCACGCGGTCGCGACCGAAGGGGCGCCGCACCTGGCGGCGACGACCGAGGTGCCCCTCGGACTGGACCCGCGGGCGTCGCTGCTCGCCGTCGCCCGATCCTTCGTCGCTGCCTGGCGCCATGCCGGCGTCGGGCAGCTGTTCGCCAACGGCGTCGCCGAAGGGCTCGCCCACCCGGCCCACGGACCGGCGACCGTCACCACCATCATCGAGCCACTCGTCAACGCCACCGAGGAGCGGCTCGCCGTGCACGTGCAACGGGGCGAGCTACCCGCCGACCTGCCGCTGCGGGAAGCGGCGCTCGCCTTCCTCGGCCCGCTGCTCGTCGCCCTGCTCCACCAGGACCCCCTGTCGGGCAGCACCTCCCGGCCCCTCGACATCGATCGGTACGTCGAGACCCATGTCGACCTCGTCCTCGACGGCATCGCCGGCGGCGGCCACCACCCCGGTCCCCACGGCGCCACCGCCCCAGGTAGCCAGCAACCCTGATCCGGCCCTCGAGGCACGAAGTGTCAGCTACCTACCGGACCCGGTGTCGCCCAGCAACCGGAGCCACCGTCGCCCAGGCACCGCGCCGCACGGAATCGATCAGACGCCTCTGCGGCAGTACCCCCAGGGCATCCCCAAACCGCCCACGATCTCTGGTTCTGCCTGGAGCGGGTGAGGGGAATCGAACCCCCGTATCGAGCTTGGGAAGCTCGTGTTCTGCCATTGAACTACACCCGCGGAATCGCGCTGACCTGCGGTTTTGGGGGGTGCTGCAGGTGGGAGGAGCCTACCACGCGGCCTGGGGGCGGTCGGTGCGGGCCAGGGCGGGGTGGGCGCCGAGGAGCTTGAGGGTGGCTTCGGCGGCAGCTTGGAGGGGTTCGGCCTCGCTCGTGCGGTCCTGGGTGGTGAGCCAGGAGGCGAGGTCGGATGCGGCGAGGGCGTGCCAGTAGGGGTAGGCGAGCTGCTCGAGGTGGGCGACGGCGGTGCGCAGTGGCTCTTCGGCTTGGGCGTGGTCGCCGCGGGCAGCGGCGAGCAGGCCCCGGAAGCGGGCCAGCTGGGCGTGGAGGAGGGGCGGGATGTGGCCGGGGGGGTGGGCTGCCACGACCTCGAGGAGCGACTCGGCCTCGTCGAGGCGGCCCAGGCGCAGGGCTGAGTCGACGGCCACGCCGAAGCTCGTCCGGGTGGTGTCGTTGGCCAGCCCGAGCGCGTCCGCGGACAGCCGCACCGCGGCGCTGCCGAGCTCGAGCGCCGCCTCGAGGTCGCCCCGCGCCCACGCGCGCGTGCAGGCGACGAGCGCGAAGCAGCTGCGGTCCTGGTTGTCCTCGCTGTCCTCCCAATGACGGATCGCGGCTGCATGCGCCTCGACGTCGTCCACCCGGCCCCGGAGGGCGGCGAGCTGCGCCAGCACGGAGTGCGCGTACGCCGTGTCGGTGGCGGGCGGCGCGGCTTCGAGCCAGCTCTCCCCGCGAGACGCGGCCTCGTCCCACCGGCCCTGGAGCAGGTCGAGGTTCATGAGGTTGCACACCAGGACGTCGACGTACCCCGAACCCATTCGGCGGGCCAGCTCGAGTGCGGTCTCCAGGGTCTCCCGCGCTCCGGGCCGGTCGTCGTTCGTCAGTGCGTCGCCCAGGTCCACCAGCACGGCGAGGCGCTCGAACGGGTAGCCGTCCTCACCGAGCAGCTGCAGGGCCCAGCGCATCATCACGAGAGCCTCGTCGACGCGGTTCGCCGTCATGAGGAAGACGCTGCGACCGAACGCGGCGCGCGCGAGGAGGTGCTGCTGCGCCGAGGCGGCCGCCATGTCCAGCGCCTGGTCGCTGAGGCGGCGCAGGCCGTCGTGGTCGCCCGTCCGCGCGGCGGCCCGGGCCAGCTGGCGCACGAGGTCCGCGGCCGTGGGATCGTCGGCCGGGACGTGGTCCAGCACGGCCTCGACGCGCGCGACCGCGTTGGCGACGCGACTCATCATCAGCAGTGCCTCGGCCTGCGCCGGAACGAGCGCGTCGGCGCTGGCGACGCGGCCGGCAGCGCGGTGCGCGTCCTCGGCCTGGTCGAGGAGCTCAAGTGCCCGCTGGTGGGCGCCGCTCCGCAGTGCCATCGCCGCGGCGGCCGCCGTGTGCGCAGCGGCCTGCTCCTCGTCGTCGCTGAGCTCCGCGGCGGTGAGGTATGCCAGCTCCGCGGTCGTGGGAGCTCCGACCGCTGCCGCCCGGTCGCCTGCGCGCGCATACATGGCGGCGGCCTCCCGGCGAAGGTCGTCGCTGTCGGGGTCGTCCGCTCCGGCACGCCAGCCTTCGCGGTAGTGCTCTGCGATCGCGCCGGCGACGTCCTCGCCGTCGGCGAGGGTGGCGCGCAGGTACTGCGCGATGCGCAGGTGCCGGACCTTGCGCTCCTGCTTGCTCAGCGTCTCGTAGGCCACGGTGCGCAACAGCGCCTGCGCAAAGGTGTAGCGGCCCCGGTCCGGGGACAGCGGGTCGCGGCGCACGTTGAGCAGCTCCTTGCGCTGGAGCGCGGCCAGTGCCAGGTCGATGTCGGCCTCGGGCAGGTCGATCACGGACTCGACCGCGCTGCGGGGGAAGCTGCCGTCGAAGACCGACAGGTCGCGCAGCAGCGAGCGCTCCACGGCCGGCAGCGCGTCGAGCCGAGCGCCGATCAGCGCGGTGAGGCTGGGCGGGACGTCCAGCTCGCCGAGGTGCCCGACCAGCGTGTAGGCGCCGTCGCGCGGTACCACCACGTCGCGGTCGATGAGGCTGCGGATGGTCTCGACGGCGTAGAGCGGGATGCCCTCCGCGCGCTCCACGATCAGGCGCGCGGCCTCGGCGGGCAGGTCGGGCACCAGGGCGTCGAGCACCTGGGCCATCGCGGCCGGGCTCAGCGGATCCAGCCGCACCTGGGTGGCGTTGCGACGCCCGGCGACCAGCGACGGGCGGCGCTCCAGCAGCTCGCTGCGGGCGAACAGCAGCACGAACAGGCGGTGGTCGGCCGACCACTCCAGCAGCTGCTCGACGAAGTCCAGCAGTCCCTCGTCGGCGCGGTGCACATCCTCGAGGATCAGGGCCACCGGGCTCGCGATGGCGAGCTGCTCGAACAGCAACCGCCAGCCGCCGAACAGGTCCTCACGGCTCAATGCCGCGTCGTCCACGCCCAGCAGCACCCCGACCCGTGGTGCGATGAACGCCCGAGCCCGCTCGTTCGGCACCCACCGCGCCAGACCCTGGGCGAGCTTGTCACGCGCGTCCTTGGCGGGGTCGTCTTGGGTGATGCCGAAGCGCTGGCGCACCATCTCGGCCAACGCCCAGTACGCGACGCCGTCGCCGTAGGCGGGGCAGCGGCCGCTGTGCCACCGCACCTCCGCCGCCAGCCCGTCGGTGTACTTGTCGAACTCCCATGCCAGCCGCGACTTGCCCACCCCCGCCGGGCCGGTCACCGCGACCAGGTGCGCGCGCCCCTCCTCCAAGCTCGCGTGGAAGAGCTCCTTGACCATCGCGAGCTCCCGCCTACGCCCCACGAACGGCGCCTCCAACCCGTCGACGCGGGCGGCCCCGCCCACCCCGCCCACGACCCGCTCGGCCCGGAAGAGGTGCAGCGGCTCGGTCTTGCCCTTCAGCCGGTGCGATCCGACGTCGACGTAGGCGATCGCGGCGGAGGTGACCTGGCGCGTCACCTCGTCGACGTAGACCGTGCCCGGCTGCGCGGTCGCCTGCACCCGGGCCGCGGTGTTGACGCGGTCCCCCACGACCAGGCCCTCCTGAGGGTTCGCGATCGCCGCGGCCTGACCGGTGACGACCCCCACCCGGGCCTGCAGCGGCAACGCGCCGCGCTCGCCGTACGCCGCCACCGCCTCGACGAGGTCCAGCGCCGCGCGGACCGCACGCTCGGCGTCGTCCTCGCGGGCCACCGGTGACCCCCACACCGCCATCACAGCGTCGCCGATGAACTTCTCGATCGATCCCCCGTAGCGGCCCACCACGGTGCGCGCGGCGTCGAAGTAGCCCGAAAGCAGCGCACGCGTGTCCTCGGGGTCCATGGACTCCGAGAGCGTCGAGTAGCCCACCACGTCGCAGAACAGCACGGAGACCTGGCGCACCTCCGCCGAGGCGGGAGCCGCCGGCCGAGCAGCCGCGCCCGCGGCGGGCGTCGCTCGCGGTGCCTGTCCCGCCGTGAGCGGCGCTCCGCAGTCGCCGCAGAAGCGCATCCCCGTCTCGTTCGCCGCCCCACACGCCGGGCAGCCGGGGGCCAGCGCCGCGCCGCAATGCCCGCAGAACCGTCGCCCGGCGCTGTTGGCGGTCCCACACTCCGAACAGACCATCGTCGAACCCCCACCGCACCGCTCGACCGGCAACGTAGCGCGGCCGGACATCGGTAGCGCGGCGGGCAGCGCGGCGGAAACCGCCGTGAGGGCTTGTCAGCGCGCTCGGCGTGTGCGTAGCGTCAGTCATGAGCACGTATCCGCAGGGTGGGACGCCGGGGCCGCAGGTGCCTTACTACGGGCCGCCAGGACCGCCGGTGCCTCAAGGCCCGCCGCCGCCGTACGGGCCGCCGCCGACGAACGGCCTGGCGATCGGGGGGTTCGTGTGCGGGCTGCTGGGGTTCGTGCTCGCGTGGGTCCCCTTCGTGGGGTTCGCGCTGTCGATCGTGGGGCTGGTGCTGTCGGTCCCGGGGATGGGGCGCGCGCGGAAGGTCGGTGCCGGCACGGGCCTAGCGGTCTCGGGGCTGGTCCTGTCGATCATCGGGCTGCTGGCCGGGGTGGCGTTCACGATCGCGGTGCTCTCACGTGTCGCCGACGTCGACCTCGAGGTGCCGACCGTCGACGCCGACACCGCGACACAGGCCGAGGCCGAGAGTGGCGCGGCGCCGGCCTCCACGATGCTGCCGACCATCGGTCCGCTGCCGTCGCTCGACCCGGTCGTGGAGACCCACGACTTCGCGCTCGGCGAGTGCTTCACCGTCTCGGGGACCGACATCGACGTCATGCCCTGCGCGGAGGAGCACCAGGGCGAGGTGTTCGCCGAGCTCGAACACCCGGCGCCGCGCGGTGACGCGTACCCGGGCCGCGAGACCCTGGAGGAGTACGCCAACTCGCGGTGCAACGAGGTGCTGCCGGACCTCGGCGCCGGGGCGTCGGTCCCCGCCGACCTCGGCTTGGGCTTCTTCATCCCACTCACCGACGGCTGGGACGCCGGTGAGCGCGGCATCACCTGCTTCTACCAGTGGCTCGAGGACCCCCGGGCCGGCACCGTCGAGGAGATCCTCGGCTGAGTCTGATCGCCTCCGCGCAGCGCTCAGCCGGCGACGGTGACGAGGGCGGCCACGCAGCCGGCGAGGACCAGGACGAGCGGGGTTGCCCAGGCGATTCGGGGGCGAGCGGCACGGGGGAAGCAACGCGCGGCCAGCACAGCCCCCAGCGCGGTGGCCGCCAGCAGCGGCGCCGCGGCGGCCAGTCCGAGGTCGTCGGTGACCAGCGCCAGAACGGCCGCGATCAGCCCCGCGAGAGCCGCCGAGGCACCGGCGGCCGCGAAGGTGCCCGCCCGGTCGCCGTGGCCGAGCACGGCTGCCGTGATCGCCACGTGGGCCAGCCCGCCGGCCACGCCCAGCAGCCCGACGGCTCCGACCAGGAGCAGCGAGCCGGCCAGCGGGTCGGCGTCACCGCACGAGATGAAGCAGCCCGTGAACGTGACCATCCCCCAGAAGGCGGCCTGGAAGGCCACGAAGCCGCCGAGCAGCGCGAGCCCTCCTGCGAGGACTGTGGTCGCAAGGCGGCGGGGTGGGGAGGCGACGAAGGTCGTCATGGGCCCAGCATCCCCCGTGGGCGGAGCCCCGGGCATCAGGGGCCACCCCGGTTTCCACCCTGACCCTCAGCGGGCGAAGTGCTTGCTCAGCGTCTCGGTCTGCCCCTGGTAGTTCGAGCCGATGCCGTCGCCGTAGAGGCGCTCGGGTGGGGCGAGCATGCGCTCGAAGGAGAGGCGGCACACCCGCTGGCCGTGGGCGATCATGAACGGGACGTCGTGGGCGCGGACCTCGAGCGCTGCGCGCGAACCGGTCAGCGCACCGTCGGAGGACCAGCCGAAGCCCGGGTCGAAGAACCCCGCGTAGTGGGTGCGCAGCTCGCCGGCGGTGGGGTCGTAGGCGGTCATCTCGGCGGCGAGCCCCGGCGGGATGCGCACCGCCTCCTCTGACAGGAGCAGGTAGAAGCGCTCCGGCGCGAGGACGATGCGGTTGCCCGGCTCGCGCTCGACCGGCTCCCAGTAAGCGTCGGGCGGGTGGGTGCCGACCTCGCCCATGTCGAGCAGCCGCGTGTGGTCCTTGGCGCGGTAGCCGACCCGGCCGGACGCGTCGCCGCGCAGGTCCAGGGACAGGAAGAGCCCGCCGTCTTCGGACACCAGCTCCGACGCCGAAGCGGGGCGCCCGCCGACCATCAGCAGCGGATCCGCCGCGTGCGCCGCGCGCAGCTCCGCGTCCGACAGCCGCGTGGAGCCGGCCACCAGCCGGAGCTGGTTGAGCGCCAGCCCCTGGCGCACGCGCACCGTGAACGACAGCGGCACGACCTCGAGCCAGAGCCGCCCCTCGTAGCCGGGCGCGATCTCGTCGAAGCGGAACGACCCGTCGGTGATGACCCGCGTGAAGACGTCCAGCCGCCCCGTCGAGCTCTTGGGGTTCGTGCGCGCCCGTAGCCCCGCGGGCAGGCGCACCGACTCCATGAGCGGGATGAGGTAGGGCCGGTTGGTCTCCAGCACGGCGCCGTGGCGGCGCAGGTCGAGCTCGTCGATGACGAGGTCGGCGAGCTTGTCCTCGACCCGCTGCGCGTCCGGCAGGAAGCTGCAGCGCACGCGGTAGGCCACCTCACCGAGGCGCAGGTCGAGGCTGGCCGGCTGGATGCTCTCGGGAGGGATGCGGTACTCGCCGGCATCCACAACGCCCTCCGCGACCGCCTGGGCCAGCAGCTGGCTGGGCAGGACACCCTCGGCGTGGGCCGGCAACAACACCACGCCCGAGCTCCTCCATCCTCCGGCTGGAGCACTTCGCCCCTGGCCGGTCCGCCGACCCCCTGGCGAGGGCCGTTGCGGCGCATTCTGCCGTGACGGTGCGTCCACGAACGTGGCCAGGAGCGCTCTGAGCCGAGAAACCTTACCGAATCATGCGGCTGAGGACTAAAATCGTAGGCGCGAACGTTGGAGAACCTTAGATATCGTAACCGGAAGGGGGTTTCACAGTGTTCACCGTCTACTGCGCGCGTCATGGCGCCCGCACGCTGATCTTCCCCTCCTCCATCGACCTGGTGGAGAACGGGGCGGACGGCATCCGCGTCCACTACCACTGCACCTGCGGCGAGCGCGGCGTCTACCACACCGGCCGCACGGTCGCTTCGGTCTGATCCTGCACCGCCGCCGACACGGCGGCGGTTCAGGGCGCCCGGGACGTCAGCCGGTGCCGTCGTCGAGGAGGCCGCGGCGGCGCGCCATGGCGGCGGCCTCCGTGCGTCCCGTCGCGCCGAGCTTGGCCAGGATGTGGGAGACGTGGACGCTGGCCGTCTTCGCACTGATGAACAGCTGCCGGCCGATCTCGCGGTTGCTGCGCCCGAGGGCGACCAGGGTCAGGACCTCCAGCTCGCGACCTGTGAGCTCGCGGCTCGCGTTGTTGGCCGCGGCCCGGGCCGGCCGCTCGCCCAGCCGCTCCAGCTCGCGCAGGAGGGGCTTGGCGCCCAGCCGTGTCGCCGCGTCACTGGCCGCGGCCGCCACCGCGTGCGCCTCGGCGGGGCGCCCGACGGCGCGCAGCACAGCGGCGAGCCGGGCTTGCGAGCGCGCGGTCTCGAAGACATGCCCGAACCGCTCGAACGCCACGACCGCCTGTTCCCACACCGCGACGAGATCACCGTCGGACGGCGGGTCGACGCCGGTGAGCCATCGCAGCCTCGCGCCCTCGGCCAGCAGGCGGGCGTGCCACGCCTGGCCCTCGGGTCCCTCGGTCCCGGTGAAGGCGGGGGCTGCTGACGTCGCCGCTGCGGCGCCTCGATCGGCGAGCCCGTCCAGGTCGCGCGCGCCGGCCAGCGCGGCCTCGTCGGCGAGGTGTCCCAGGAGCAGGGCGCTGAGGCGGAGCCGGCCCGGGAAGGCGTCCATGCGCCACAGCCCAGACAGGCACGCGGTCACGTCGCGCCAGGCCTCCTCTGCGGCGTCGAGATCACCGCTGTCGCCGTGCAGGTCGATGGCCGCGCCGCCGCCGGTGATCGCGATGAGCCCGTCCCGCTCCCACCACGGCCGCAGCTGCTGGAGCAGCGCGATGGCCTGCTCCTCACCGCGCCCGGCCGCAACGGTCAGCCCGGTCGCGGCCAGGGTCGCCTCGGCGATCCCCGGCGGCGACTCACCCGTGACGTCCACCATCCGCAGAGCGTCGTCCCAGTCACCCGCGACGTACGCCACGAAGGCGGCGAGCGCGCGGGCGCCCAGGCCGTAGGGCGCCCACGGCCGGCCCGTCTCGCGGGCACGGTGCGCGGTGCTCTCCAGCAGGGCACGCGCGCTCGCAAGCTCTCCCGCCTCGAAGTCGAGGTTGCCGAGGTTGTACTGGCCGCGCAGCTCGGCCTCGATCGCCCCGGCGGCCCGCGCCTCGGCGACGCCGCGCTCGAGCGAGCGCCGGACAGCCGCGCGGTCGTCGGCCAGCCCCTCGAGCCGGGCCAGCGTGGTGGTTGCGTGGGCCACGACGTCGGCGAGCCCGAGCTCCCGGCCCATCGCGAGGGCCTCCCGGGCCCAGCGCGCCGCGTCCTCGGTGCGGTAGATGTCGGCGTACACCCGCGCCTGCATGCCGGTCAGCTGCGCGCGCAGTGCGCTGGGCGGATGCTCGGGCAGCATGGCCAGGGCCTGGGACGTGACCTCCAGCAGGTCGATCCTGGTCTCGGTCAGGAGCGCAGCCGTGGCGAGCGCCGCCAGCAGCTGCGCCCGTTGCATCGGCGGTGCGTCAGCCGGCAGCAGGCGCAGCTGGTCCTCGACCAGGCGCGCGCCGCGGTGGGGGTTGCCCGAGGCGGTCGCCGCCTCGCTGGCCTTGACGGTCAAGGCCACGGCGTCGACCTCGGCGCCCAGCTCCCCGCGGTCGTCGGCGAGGAGTCCCAGGGCGACCTCGTAGTGGCGCGCCGCCTCGTCGGGGCCTGACCGCGCCATCGCCTGGTCGCCGGCGGCGATGCTCGCCCGGACCGCGGTGGCGACGTCGTGGGCGGCGCGAGCGTGTCGTGCCAGGTCGGCCGCCTGCTCGCTGGTGCGTAGGGCTTCGGTGTAGGCGCGGTGGAGCCGCACGCGCTCGCCCGGGAGCAGGTCGCCGTCGACGGCCTCCGCCAGCAGCGCGTGACGGAACTGGTAGCCCGAGTCCCCGACCGGGACCAGCACGTTGTGCTCCACGGCCGACCGCAAGGCGCCCTCGAGCTCCTCGGCCGGCAGCAGCACGACCCGTGCCAGCAGGTCGTGGGTGACGCGGCGCCCGGCTGCGGCCACAGCACGCACGACCTGGCGGCCCGGCTCGTCGAGCTGGTCGAGGCGCACCAGCAGCAGATCGGCAAGATCGGCCGGCAGGCTCCCGGCGCCTGAACCGGTGGCCGCCAGCAGCTCCTCGGCGAAGAACGGGATGCCCTGGGAGCGCTCGACGATGTCGAGGACTTCGCGCTCCTTCAGGGGTGCCGGCTGCAGGGCGCGGATGAGCGCGCGCAGGTCGTCCTCCTGCAGCGGCGGCACGTGGATCCGCGTCACGGCCGGCAGCCGCGCCCACTGCGAGGCCACGGCGCGCAGCGGGTGACGCCGGTGGAGGTCGTCGCCGCGGTAGGACGCGACGAGCGCGACCGGCGTCGGGAAAGGGCGCGACAGCAGCAGCGTCAGCATGTCGCGCGTCGACTGGTCGGCCCAGTGCACGTCCTCGACGACCAGCAGCAGCGGCGCCTCTGCGGCCAGTGCCCCGAGCGCGGCGTGCACGGCGTCGAAGAGCTCGGCGCGCTCGAACCGCCGCGCGATGTCGGGGGCGCGGCCCGGCAGGAGCGGCTCGATGCCCGGGTGAGCCGCGACGAGCGTCTCGACCAGCCCCGGTGACCTGCCCGCCAGCCACCCGAACGCCTCGCTGAACGGCAGGTACGGCACCTCGCTGTCCCCGAAGTCCAGGCAGTGCCCGACCAGCACCCGCCAGCCGGCGCGTGTGGCAGCATCCGCCAGCACCGAGAGCAGCCGTGTCTTGCCGACGCCCGCGTCGCCCACGACGAGCGCGTTACCGCCCGGCGGCCGCCCGTCCCCCTCGAGCCCGACCGCACGCTTGAGCGCAGCCACCTCCGCTACCCGCCCCACGAGCGGCGAACCGGCCGCCGCGGCGCTGCCCATGACCTGCGACATGTGGGCTGCGACTCAGGGGTGGCCGGCGGACTCCGCGGGCGCGTCGTTCACGGGCACCGGGTCGGCGCCGGGGAGGAACGTCTGGGCGAGGAGCTGCGCGACGTCGGTGACCGCGACCTGGCCCTCGACGATCGCGCCCGACGTGACCCGGTCGTTGGCCGCGTCGTCGAGCATGTTCTTGCAGAACGGACAGGCGACCGCGACCACGTCCGGGGCGAGCGCCAGGGCCTCGTCGATGCGCTCGTGGTTGACGCGCTTTCCCAGGTCTTCCTCCATGAAGAAGCGCGCACCCCCCGCGCCGCAGCAGAAGCCGTAGCTGCGCGAGCGCTGCATCTCCACGGTCTCGACCCCGTCGACGGCCTCGAGCAGTGCGCGCGGTGCGTCGTAGACGTCGTTGTGACGGCCCAGGTAGCAGGGGTCGTGGTAGGTGATGCGCTGCGCCGCGCCGGCCCGCTGCGGGGCCAGCTTGCCGTCGACGACCAGCTGCGCCAGCAGCTCGGAGTGGTGCACGACGTCGAAGCGGCCGCCGAAGTCGGGGTACTCGTTCTTCAGCGTGTTGAGGCAGTGCGGGCACGCGGTGACGATCTTCTTCGTCGCCGATCGCGTTGAGGACCTCGACGTTCTCCTGCGCCTTGGCCTGGAACAGGTACTCCATGCCGATGCGGCGCGCCGGGTCGCCGTTGCACGTCTCGTTCTGCCCGAGCACCGCGAACGTGACGCCGGCAGCCGTCAGCAGCTCAGCCGTGGCGCGCGTGGTCTTCTTGGCGCGGTCCTCGAAGGCGCCGGCGCAGCCGACCCACAGCAGGTACTCGTAGCCCTCGAGCGAGTCGTCGACGACCGGCACCTCGAGGCCGTCGGCCCACTGCAGGCGCTTGGAGGCCCCGGCACCCCAGGGGTCGCCCGAGTTCTCGAGGTTGCGCAGCATCGAGCCCGCCTCGGCCGGGAACGACGATTCCATCATCGCCTTGTAGCGGCGCAGGTCGACGATGTGGTCGACGTGCTCGATGTCGACGGGGCACTCCTCGACGCAGGCTCCGCACGTGGTGCACGACCACAGCACGTCGAAGTCGATGACCGCGTTGGGGTCGCCGGGCTCGTCGCCGACCAGCAGGCGCCCCAGCACGTCGACGTCCCCGTGCCCGTTCTCCTTCTCGGCTTTCGCGGGGTCCAGCAGGTAGGGCCCTTCTCCCACAGGTGGTCGCGCAGGTCCATGATCAGCAGCTTGGGTGAGAGCGGCTTGCCCGTGTTCCACGCCGGGCACTGGCTCTGGCAGCGACCGCACTCGGTGCAGGAGTAGTAGTCCAGGAAGCGCTTGAACCCGAACTGCTCGATCTGCCCGACGCCGAGGATGTCGTCCTCGCTCATCGCCTCCAGGTCGATCGGCGCCGCCTCCAGCTTGCCCAGGGCCTTGGGCAGCCGGCTGAACAGCACCTGCGGGACGATCGAGAACACGTGGCGGTGCTTGCTGTTCAGCGTGTAGACGAGGAAACCGCTGAAGATCAGCACGTGCGCGACGAGGGCCACGGTGCCGATCACGTGCAGGGCCGCCTCGTCGATGCCGGTCAGCTGCTGCCCCAGCCAGCGGGTCGCGAACGCGCCGTCCTCGTACGGCAGCGTGCCCTCCACGAAGCGCGTGCCGCGCAGGATCATCACGCTGTAGAGCAGGCCGAACTCGAACATCAGGACGTACCAGCCCTGATCGAGGTAGGACCCGGCGAAGCGCGAGCCGCGCCCGCGCCGCACCGGTGATTGGGCGAAGCGGATCAGCACGAACCCGACCACGCCGATGAGCACGAGCACCGTGAACAGGTCCTGCAGGAACCCCAGCGCCTCCGCCTGCGGCGTGCCGGGCCCGAAGAACGGGATGTGGAAGTCGGGGTCGAAGACCTCGCCCACGGCCTCCAGGGTCTGGGTCTGGAGGATGATGAAGCCCCAGAACACGAACGCGTGCATGACCCCCGGCGCGGTCCAGCGCAGGAGCTTCTGCTGCCCCAGCACGTGGGTGATCTCGTACTTCAGCTTGGCGCCGAGGTTGCTGGTGCGGTCGGGCATCGGCTGAGCCACCCGCACGAGCCGCACCAGCTCTGACAGCTTGCGCAGCGCGAACACCCCAGCCGCCACGAGCGCCGCGACACCGGCTGCGAGACGGACCCAGTCCAAGCTGTCCACGGTTGCTCCTCGCCGCGTCGCAGCTCACCTTCGGCTGGGAGGTTACCCGCGCGCCTTCAGCCCTCGAGCACCAGCTCCGCGCCTGCGGGATCGTCGTCGGGGATCAGCACAGGTCCGAGCACGACATGCTCCTCCCCGTCCGGTCCACGCAGGCCGAACGCCTCGATCGTGCCCTCGTCGATCGCAGCCCGGTCGATGACCTGGAGGTACCACGGCTGGTCCGGCGTCGGAGGGTAGAAGGCTTCGCAGTCGCTGACGTCGGCGGTGCCGCGCAAGTTGTCATCGGAGTTCCCCGGCTCCGGCTCACGGATCGGCAAGGAGCACAGCACCTCGTCGGTGGCCGCATCGCGCACGCCCACCATGATCTCGAGGTCGCCGATGTAGGTGTGGGTGAGGCGGATCCCCGCCGTCACCGCGCCCTGTGTGCCGATCGGGTCCGTCGGCACCGGGCCGGAGTCGCCACCGATCGTGACCCGGATGCCCTGCGGATCGGCATCGGGGATCGACAGCGGCAGGCCGGCTGCGCGATAGGCGGTGCCCTCGAAGAACACCGTGTAGTGCAGGAGCTCGCCGAGGTCCTGCGGCAGCGTGTCCGCCACGATCAGCGACCACTGCTGCTCCGGCCCCGGCGGCAGGTACTGCTCGCAGTCGGTGCCGGCGAGCTGGTAGCGGCCGGTGACGTTGTCGCTGTCGTCCTCCGGCGAGGGGTCCAGCACGATCCCCGCGCACAGCTGCTCGCTGGCGCCGTCGGTGACCTCGAAGCGGATCGCGAGGTCGCCGCGGTACTCGTGCTGGATCTTCACGCCGAGGGCCGCGTCCGTGACGGCGTCGGGCTCCAGCCCCTCGATGCGGATCGCGGGCGTGCCGTCGGTCACCAGGCCGTGGGCCTCGAACGCCGCGGCGATCAGGTCCGCGTCCACGCCGTCGAAGAGTGCGTCGGCGGTGGTCGCGAACGCGGTCGCCGCGTCGTTGAGCGTGAGCTGGGTCGTGAGGAACGGCAGCGACCCCAGCAGCATCGCGAAGACCCGGTCGCGCGCCGGCCCGCACGGGTTGGCCACGACGTCGGCGCAGTCGCCGATGCCCAGGCCGTCGCGCTCCAGCAGGCCGACCAGCACGTCGTAGACGGAGCCCGAGAAGATCTCACCGTCGAGGTGGGTCTCGTAGACCAGGTCGTCGGGGTAGACCTTGGTGCTGTCCACGCGCCGCAGGCACTGCCCCTCTTCGGCCCACGGGAACAGGCAGGCGGGGTCCGCCGCCCGGTACTCCAAGGTGGTGAGGAACGACACCAGATCACCGAAGGACTCGTGGAAGGCGCCGCCCTCGGCGGAGGTGATGTCGGGCACCGCGGCTTGGAGCAGGGCGTGGCCGTACTCGTGGATGATCCCCTGGGCGTCCTCGCCCTCGCTGATGCCGTTGGAGCCGACGCCCAGGTGGATGCGGTCCTCCACGAACGTGTAGAAGGCGTTGTCGACGATCCCGTCGTCGACCGGGCGGACCTCGACCGGGTCGTCTCCGTGGTACGCGAAGCCCAGGCGCTGGATCAGGGCCTGGGTGAAGTCGACCCAGTAGTAGGCCATCCCCGCCTCGAAGCCGGCCGTCGCGCGGCCACCCGTGCCCCACGTGCGGTCCGCCTCGACGAAGGTCTCGAGATCACCGGGCGCCAGTGCGACCCACTGGCCGGCCAGCACCCCGCCGGCGGGGTCGTCCAGCCGCTCCAGCGGGACGCCCACGAGCGTCGCGTTGGCCTCGTCGGCCGTCAACGCGAAGTCGCCGGTGGCCGCGATCGGGTCGACCGGGAAGACGCACGCGCTGGGTGCCGGACCCGGGTCGCAGGTCGTCGCGCCCCCACCCGGCGCCGGCGCGGTCGCGACGAAGCCGCCTCGCGCCGCTGCGCTGGACCCCATGGTGTCCACGGAGATGACCTCGCCGGTGGTCGCGTCGACCACCACCGCATAGGAGGCCAGCGGGTCGCT
Source organism: Euzebyaceae bacterium (assembly GCA_963829805.1). Classification (GTDB taxonomy): domain Bacteria; phylum Actinomycetota; class Nitriliruptoria; order Euzebyales; family Egibacteraceae; genus CAWHJR01. The sequence goes on along the minus strand of CAWHJR010000002.1, from coordinate 1,159,833 downwards.
GGTCGCGAAGTCGACCTGCCAACCCAGGCGCAGGACGCCGTTGTCCTCGACCCAGGCGAGGCTCGCGGCCGGCGTGCCCTCGACCGTGCCGGACACGGCCTTGGTGCCGAGGTCGACCGCGGCGGCCTCGGTCAGCCCGGGGTCCGGGTCGGCTTCGGGCTGCGCGTCCGACAGCGAGGTGCTGGCGCCCAGCACCGCTCCGTCCGGGCCGATGTGCACCGTGTAGCTGGCGCCCCGCACGGGGACATCGGAGATCACCTGCTGGAACGCGACGTGGCCGATCGCGTCCATCGTGCGGGTCACCGCGGTCGGCTGGAGCTGGTCTTGCACGTCGGCCGAGAGCCCCGAGCTCTCGGCGATCCAGTCCGTCGCGATCTGCTCGAGCTCCGCGTCGGTGAGGTCGGCCATGCTGTCGGCGACCGGCGCCTCCTCCGACGCGTCGGGCTCGGGTGTGGCGGTCGCGGTCGCCGGTGGCAGCTCGGTCGGTGTCGGCTCCGGCGTGGCGGTCGGTGTCGGCTCCGGCGTGCCGGTCGGGGTGGGCGCCTCCGACGTCGGCACCGACATCGGCGTGGGCCGCCCCGGGTCCTGCCCCGTGCAGGCGGCCAGAAGCAACGCCGTCGCGGTGACCGCCAGCGCGCGAAGCTTCCTGCCCGTCGTCACGACCCCGAAGTGTGGCACTCGCTACCGTGCGTGCCGACCGTCGCCCTCTGGCGTCCCACAACCGAGAGGTCCCGCCGCCATGGAGCTCGCGCTCGCCACGGCCGCCGTCTTCGCGCTGCTCCCCTTCGTGCTGGCGTGGATCTTCCACGGCACCGAGCGTGCCGATTCCCGCGGTAGGCCGAACACCCGGCGCTAACTTGAGCCTTTCGGACTCAAGTTACTGTTGCCTCTTACGCTGAGGCCGGTTAGGCTGGCGCAACGACAGTCCCGCGGTCCAGAGGAGCAGGCACATGGCAAAGGCAGTAGGCATCGACCTGGGCACGACCAACTCGGTGGTCGCCGCCATGGAGGGTGGCGAGCCCACGGTCATCGCCAACGCGGAGGGCTCGCGCACATCGCCGTCCGTCGTGGCGTTCTCCAAGTCGGGCGAGGTGCTGGTCGGCGAGGTCGCCAAGCGCCAGGCCGTGACCAACCCCGATCGCACCGTGCAGTCCGTCAAGCGCTACATGGGCACCGACTGGAAGATCACGGTCGACGGCAAGACCTACACCGCGCAGGAGATCAGCGCGCGGATCCTGCAGAAGCTCAAGCGCGACGCGGAGTCGTTCATGGGCGAGGACGTGCAGCAGGCCGTCATCACCGTCCCCGCCTACTTCGGTGACGCCCAGCGGCAGGCCACGAAGGACGCGGGCCAGATCGCCGGCCTCGAGGTGCTGCGCATCATCAACGAGCCGACCGCGGCCGCGCTCGCCTACGGGCTGGACAAGGACGAGGAGCAGACGATCCTCGTCTACGACCTGGGCGGCGGCACGTTCGACGTGTCGGTCCTCGAGATCGCCCAGGGCCTGTTCGACGTCAAGTCCACCGCGGGCGACACGCACCTCGGCGGCGACGACTGGGACCAGGCGATCGTCGACGGCTCGTCAAGAGCTTCAAGGACAACCACGGCGTCGACCTGTCCAAGGACAAGATGGCGACGCAGCGCCTGAGCGAGGCCGCGGAGAAGGCCAAGAAGGAGCTGTCCACCGCGCAGGAGACGTCGATCAACCTGCCGTTCATCACGGCCACGGCCGAGGGTCCGCTGCACCTGGAGGACACGCTCACCCGCAGCGCAGTTCCACCAGATGACCCGCGACCTGCTCGAGCGCACGCGCGCTCCGTTCCTGCAGGCGCTCAAGGACGCCGGCGTCACCGCCAGCGGCATCGACCACGTGATCCTCGTCGGCGGCTCGACGCGCATGCCCGCCGTGCAGGATCTCGTCAAGGAGCTCACGGGCGGGCAGGAGCCCCACAAGGGCGTCAACCCCGACGAGGTCGTCGCGGTCGGCGCGGCCCTGCAGGCCGGCGTGCTCAAGGGCGAGGTCAAGGACGTCCTGCTGCTTGACGTCACGCCGCTGTCGCTGGGCATCGAGACCAAGGGCGGCGTCACCACCAGGCTGATCGAGCGCAACACCACGATCCCGACCCGCAAGTGCGAGGTCTTCACGACCGCGGACGACAGCCAGCCGCAGGTCGAGATCCACGTGCTGCAGGGCGAGCGCGAGATGGCCGCGTACAACAACTCGCTGGGCAAGTTCAGCTCACCGGCATCCCGCCGGCGCCCCGCGGCGTGCCCCAGATCGAGGTCACCTTCGACATCGACGCCAACGGCATCGTCAACGTCTCCGCGAAGGACCGCGCGACCGGCAAGGAGCAGTCGATGACCATCACCGGTCAGTCGGCCCTCCCCAAGGACGACATCGAGCGGATGATCCGCGACGCCGAGCAGCACGCCGAGGACGACCGCCGCGCCAAGGAGGCCGGGAGCTGCGCAACGGCGCCGACACGCTGCTGTACCAGACCGAGAAGGTGCTGACCGACAGCGGCGACAAGCTCGACGCGGCCATGAAGGCCCGGCTCGAGGAGGCCCAGCAGACGCTGCGCGAGGCCCTCAACGGCGACGACACCGACGCGATCCGCAACGCCTCCGACGGCCTGGCGCGCATCGCCCAGGAGGCCGGTCAGGCGCTCTACGCCGCCACGGCCGACCAGCCAGGAGCGGCCGGGGGCGGGGCGTACGACGGCGACGCCCCAGCGGACGACGACGAGGACATCGTCGACGCGGAGATCGTCGACGAGGGCGAGGACAAGGGAGCGGCGTGACCGATCCTGAGACCCCGGACGAGGTCGTCGACGTGACCGACGAGGTCGCCGCGGCCGCGCCCGAGGTTGCGATCGAGGAGGCGGTCGCCGCTGAGGCGGCCGCCCCCGACGACTGGCCCGCGGCGCCGCGACCCGCTGCTCGTCGCGGCCGAGGCCGAGCGCGCGGCGCTGGCCGACCAGCTGCTGCGCGCCCGCGCCGACTACGAGAACCTCAACAAGCGCAAGACGCGCGAGCTCATGACGGCGCTGGACCGCGGCGCGGCCCACGTCGTGACCGAGCTCCTCGGCGTGCTCGACAACTTCGAGTACGCGCTGCAGGCCGCGCGCAGCAGCGACGACCAGCAGCTGGCCAAGGGCGTCGAGCTGGTGCACGGCCAGCTCCTGTCGGCGCTGCAGCGCTCCGGCCTGGAGGAGGTGCCCGGCGTCGGCGCCGGCTTCGACCCCGTGATCCACGAGGCGATCGCGCACGAGGACGGCGACGGCGACCCCGTCGTCTCCGAGGTCCTACGCCCCGGCTGGCGCTTCCGCGGCCAGCTGCTGCGGCCGGCCTCGGTCAAGGTCACGCAGTAGGCCCGCCGGTGGCGCCGCAGAGCGACTGGTTCGAGAAGGACTACTACAAGGTCCTCGGCGTGGACCGGGCCGCGTCCGCGGCGGACATCCGCAAGGTCTACCGGAAGCTCGCGCGCGAGAACCATCCTGATGCCCGACCCGACGACAAGGCTGCCGAAGAGCGCTTCAAGCAGATCGGCGAGGCCTACGCCGTCCTCTCAGACGCCGAGAAGCGCCCGGAGTACGACCAGGTCCGCGACATGGTCGCGGCCGGGTACCGCGGCCCGGGCGGCGGCTTCGGCGGCCGCCCCGGCGGCGGCGCGGCCTCGTTCGACATCAACGACCTGCTCGGCAACCTGTTCGGCGGCAACGACGGTGGCGGGTTCACGACCGGTGGTCGGCGCCGCGCCACCGGCACCGGGCCGCGGCGCGGCAGCGACGTCGAGACCGAGGTCAAGCTCGACTTCGACGACGCGATGGCGGGCGTCGAGGTCACCCTGCGCATCGGCGGGCAGGCCAACTGCTCGCTGTGCCACGGCTCCGGCGCGGCGCCGGGAACGGTGCCGCTGGCCTGCCAGACCTGCAACGGCCGCGGCGTGGTCTCCGACAACGAGGGCCTCTTCGGCTTCTCGCGCCCGTGCCCGGCCTGCAGCGGCCGTGGCGTGATCATCACCGAGCCCTGCCCGCGCTGCGCCGGCAGCGGCACCGAGCTGCGCGCCCGCAACCTGCGCGCCCGCATCCCCGCGGGCGTCAAGGACGGCGCGGTCGTGCGGCTGAAGGGCAAGGGCGAGGCCGGCGCGGGCGGCGGTCCCCCCGGCGACCTCTACGTCAAGGTCCGTGTCGCCGAGCACCCGGTCTTCGGGCGGCGCGGTGACCACATCACGGTCACCGTGCCGATCACGTTCGCCGAGGCCGCGCTGGGCGCGCAGATCACCGTCCCGTCCCTGGACGGCGCGGTGACCCTGAAGGTGCCGCCGGGAACGCCGACCGGCAAGACGTTCCGCGTCAAGGGCCGCGGCGCGGTCGGGCGCCCTCTGGGCGGCGGCAGCGACCTGCTCGTCACCGTCGAGGTGAACGTCCCGCACAAGCTGACCAAGACGCAGCAGAAGCTGCTGGCCGACTACGCGGCGACCGAGGACGCCTCCCTGCTGCGCGCGGGCCTGGGGGTGTAGCCCGAGGTGGTCGACCAGCGCGCCGTCTACATCATCTCCGTCGCCGCGGAGCTGGCCGGGGTGCACCCGCAGACCCTCCGCACCTACGAGCGCAAGGGCCTGTTGAAGCCCGCGCGCACGTCAGGCGGCACCCGCCGCTACTCCGAGCGCGACGTGGCGCGCGTGCGCCTCATCCAGGATCTGACGCAGGGCGAGGGCGTGAACCTCGCCGGAGTGCTGCGCATCCTCGCGCTGCAGGACGAGATCGAGAGCCTCCAGGACTCCCTGGTCCACGCCCAGGCCCGCCTCGACCAGGTCCGCACCGAGGCGCGCGCCGCCCTGCGCGAAGCCATCGCGCGCACCGGGTCCGAGATCGTCCTCTACCAGGCCCCCGGCTCCGAGATCGAGCGCCACCCCGGCCGCCGCCGCTGAGGGCGGTCGGTCGTCGCACACGAGGAGAAGCCCTCATGCCACGAGCAGCCGTCACGCGCGCACCATTCGACGTCGCCGTCGAGGAGGTGGCCCGCGCCGAAGGCCCCGCCGCGGGAGAGGTGCTCCTCACGGTCGACGCCGTCGGGCTCTGCGGGACCGACCTCCACATCGTGGATGGCAGCTTTCCGGTGGCCTACCCGCTGATCCAGGGTCACGAGGTGTCAGCGCTCGTCGCGGCACTGCCTGAGGGCTACGACGGGCCGCTGGCGGTCGGCGAGCGCGTGGCGGTCGAGCCGGTCACCTCGTGCGGCCGGTGCTACGCATGCCGCCGCGGAGCCCCCAACGCGTGCGTCGCGCTCAGCGCGATCGGCGTGCAGCGTCCCGGCGGCCTGCAGGAGCAGCTGCTCGTGCCCGCGTCCGCCTGCTACCCGGTCGGCGGGCTCCCCGCGGTGACCGCCGCGCTCTGCGAGCCGCTCTCGATCGCGCTGCACGCCGTCGGCCGCGCGGAGGTGCAGGCCGGGGAGCAGGTCCTCGTACTCGGCGCGGGCCCGATCGGCCTGGCCGCGCTCATCGCCGCCGTCGACCGCGGCGCGGAGGTCATGACCGTCGATCTGCACGAGGCCAGGCTGGAGCTCGCGGCGGAGCTCGGTGCCGCGGTGACGGTGCGGGGCACCGATGACGTCGCGACGGCCGCGCAGCGCTGGACCGGCGGAGACGGTCCCGGCGTCGTGATCGAGGCCACCGGCGTGCCGCGGGTCGCCGCGACCGCGTTCGACCTGGTCGCTCCCAGCGGCCGCATCGCCCTCATCGGTGTCTCCGAGGAGCAGCTCAGCGTCAGCCTGCGCCTGTTCACCCTCAAAGAGCTCACGGTCGTGGGCTCGCGGTCGTGCGCGCGGTTCGGTGACGCCGTCGCCCTGGCGTCGCGCGCGGCGCCCAAGCTCGCGCGTCTCGTCACGCACGAGTTCGCGCTCGAGGACGCACCGGAGGCCTTCCGGCAGGCGCGCGAGCACCCCGACGCGACCGTGAAGGTCGTCGTGCGCATCTGAAAGGCGCGTCAGCGCATGGCCTTGCGCACGGCCTGGAGGTCGGCCACGAGGGCGGCGAAGGCCGCGTCGCGGTCCTCGGGCGGGCCGCGCAGGATCGAGGAGGGGTGCACGGTCGCGATGTAGCGGGTGCCGTCGCGCTCGATGAGCTGGCCGCGCTGCTGGGTGACCTTGAACGCGCTGCCGAGCAGCGCCTTCGCGGCGACCGCACCCAGGGGGACGACGATCTCGGGTGCGATGATCGCCAGCTCCTCGAGGACCCACGGCTTGCAGGCGCCGATCTCCCCGGCGTTGGGGCTGGAGTGGATGCGGCGCTTGCCCCGGCGCACGAACTTGAAGTGCTTCACGGCGTTCGTGACGTAGACCGCGTCGCGGTCGATGCCCGCCGCGTCCAGCGCCTTGTCGAGCACGCCACCCGCCGGCCCGACGAAGGGCCGGCCTGTACGGTCCTCGACGTCTCCCGGCTGCTCGCCGACCATCACGACACGGGCGCCCTGCGGCCCATCGCCGAAGACGGTCTGGGTCGCGTCCTCGTAGAGGTGGCAGCGGGTGCAGGTCCGGGCAGCCTCAGCCAGCTCCTCGAGGTCCACGATCCTTGGGTACCCACAGACAGGCGGAGCCATTTGCTGCTAGCATCTAGTACATGAACATTGAGCGCTTTACGCTAAAGTCACGGGACGCCCTGCAGCAGGCGATCTCGCAGGCTGCGGCGCGGGGGAACACGCAGGTCGCGCCGCAGCATCTGCTGCTCGGTCTGCTGGCGGAGCCGGAAGGGCCGGTGCCGTCGATCCTCGATCGGCTGGGGGTGTCGCCGGTCGCGTTGCGGCAGGCCGCGGAGCGGGCGCTCGAGGCCGTGCCGGCGGCGCGCGGGTCCAGTGCCCAGCCCGCGATCGGGCCCCAGCTGGTGAAGGTGCTCGACGACGCCGAGGAGCGGGCCAAGGCGCTGAGCGACGACTACGTCTCGACCGAGCACCTGCTGCTCGCGCTCTCGGAGGACCGCGGCCCGACCGGCAAGCTGCTGAAGGAGGCCGGCGTCCACGGCGACGCGCTCCTGGCCGCGCTGCGCCAGGTCCGCGGCAACCAGCGCGTCACGTCGGAGACCCCGGAGGGCACCTACGAGGCGCTGGCGAAGTACGCGACCGACCTGGTCGCCGCCGCGGAGGCGGGCGACCTCGACCCCGTCATCGGCCGCGACCAGGAGATCCGCCGGGTCATCCAGGTGCTCTCGCGGCGCACGAAGAACAACCCCGTGCTGATCGGCGACCCCGGCGTCGGCAAGACCGCGATCGTCGAGGGCCTCGCGCAGCGCATCGTCGCCGGCGACGTGCCGGAGGGGCTCAAGGGCAAGCGGCTGGTGTCACTCGACCTCGGCGCGATGATCGCCGGCGCGAAGTACCGCGGGGAGTTCGAGGAGCGCCTCAAGGCCGTGCTCAAGGAGATCGAGTCCTCCGACGGCCAGATCATCACGTTCCTCGACGAGCTCCACACGATCGTGGGCGCCGGCAAGGCCGAGGGCGCGATGGACGCAGGCAACATGATCAAGCCGATGCTCGCGCGGGGGCAGCTGCGCCTGATCGGTGCGACCACGCTCGACGAGTACCGCCAGCTCGAGAAGGACAAGGCGCTGGAGCGCCGCTTCCAGCCCGTCACCGTGGGCGAGCCGTCGGTCGACGACACCATCGCGATCCTGCGCGGCCTCAAGGAGCGCTACGAGGTCCACCACGGCGTGCGCATCACCGACGCCGCCCTCGTCGCCGCTGCCAAGCTGTCGGACCGCTACCTGACCCAGCGCTTCCTGCCCGACAAGGCGATCGACCTCGTCGACGAGGCCACCTCGCGCCTGCGCATCGAGATCGACTCCATGCCCCAGGAGATCGACGTCCTCGACCGCCGGTCCAAGCAGCTGGAGATCGAGAAGGCCGCCCTGGAGAGCGACCAGTCCGGCGACCCCGCGACCGCGGAGCGGCTGCGGGTGATCGCCGACGAGCTCGAGCAGCTGCGCGGCGAGCTCGGCGCCCTCACCGCGCGCTGGGAGCGCGAGAAGGACGCGATCGAGCAGGTTGGCGCGCTCAAGGCGCAGATCGAGGAGGCCCGCGAGCAGCTGGAGCGCACCCAGCGCGAGAGCGACCTGCAGGCCGCCGCCGAGATCCAGTACGGCCGCATCCCGACCCTGGAGCGCCAGCTCGACGAAGCCACCGCCGCCCTCGACGAGCTCCAGCGCGACGGCGCGATGCTCAAGGAGGAGGTCGACGCCCAGGACGTCGCCGAGGTGGTCGCCAGCTGGACCGGCATCCCGGTCAACAGGATGCTGGAGGCCGAGCGCGACAAGCTCGTGCGGCTGGAGGACCACCTCGCCCAGCGCGTGATCGGCCAGCGCGAGGCCGTGCAGGCGGTCGCCAACGCCATCCGCCGCTCGCGCGCCGGCCTGGCCGACCCCGACCGCCCGCTGGGCAGCCTGCTCTTCCTCGGCCCGACCGGCGTCGGCAAGACCGAGCTGGCCCGCGCCCTCGCCGAGTACCTGTTCGACGACGAGCGCGCGCTGGTCCGCCTCGACATGGGCGAGTACCAGGAGAAGCACACGGTCTCGCGCCTGATCGGCGCGCCACCGGGCTACGTCGGCTACGAGGAGGGCGGCCAGCTCACCGAGCAGGTGCGCCGCAGGCCGTACAGCGTGGTGCTCCTCGACGAGGTCGAGAAGGCGCACGCCGACGTCTTCAACGCGCTGCTGCAGGTGCTCGACGACGGGCGGCTGACCGACGGCCAGGGCCACGTCGTGGACTTCCGCAACACCGTGATCATCATGACCTCCAACCTCGGGTCGCAGTTCATCCTCGACCCGACGGAGACCGAGCACGTCGTGCACGAGAAGGTCATGGCCGAGGTGCGCTCGCACTTCCGGCCGGAGTTCCTCAACCGCCTCGACGAGCTGCTGATCTTCCACCGCCTCACCCGCGAGGACCTCCGCGGCATCGTCGCGGCGCAGCTCGCGCGCCTGAGCGAGCGCTTCGCGCAGCGCGACCTCACCGTGGAGTTCACCGACGCCGCCAAGGAGTGGCTCGTCGACCGCGGCTACGACCCGGTCTTCGGCGCCCGCCCCCTCAAGCGGGTGATCCGCAAGGAGGTCGAGGACCAGGTCGCGATGGCGATCCTGGACGGCACCGTCAGCGAAGGCGACACCCTCACCATCGACGCCGGCCCCGACGGCATCACGATCGGCACGCCCGCGACCCGCCTGCACGCGTAGCTGGTCACTGGCCTCAGCCGCCGGGGTCGAGAGCGGCATCGTTGCGTGCCACGGCGGCAGCGGTGCGGCGGCGGTCCTGGGAGCTGAGCCAGGACTGGCGGCGGCGTGCGGTGGTGGCGCCGGAGAGCAGGGCGTGGACGGCGCCGGGGACGCGGGCATCCGCCGTGCCGAGGGCGGACCAGCGCAGGGTGGCGGTGCGGGCGGGAAGGGTGGGGACATAGCAGGCGGGGAGGACGGCGCCGGTTTCGACGCGTTCGAGGTGGGGCTCGGGGATGGCGAGGACGCGGCGGGCGCGCAGGCGGCGCCCCTCGTCGAAGACCTCGAGGTCGGCGATGGCGATGCGGGCGCTGCCGGCTGGGCCGGTGGCGAGGAGGGGTGCGAGCGCGCCGAGGGTGTCGGACGTGAAGGTCAGGTCGGTGACGGCGGCCCAGGCGGGGCGGCCGGCGGCGGCCACGTGCCACCCGGGGATCACGCCGGAGATGAGCACGCCACCGGTGATGGCGCCCAGGCCGGTGGGGGTGGCGCCCGGGGACGGCACGAGCGGGTCGAAGGCGCCCCACTCGATGGTGTGTCCGCCGCCGGGTCCGGGGCGGACCGCGAGGAGCAGGGGCGGTGACAGCAGCGCGAGGCGCTCGGGGTGGGCGCTGACGCCGACCACGACCTGATAGCGCTTGTCGGGGGCCTGCACCTGCATCGTCAGCGCGACCGACAGGGGCGCGCGCGCGTTGTGGTCCAGGCGCTGCAGGGCCGTGACCAGCGCCGGCAGCACCCCGTCCACGGCGCCGGACCTCAGTGGCGGAAGTGGCGCACGCCGGTCACGACCGCGGGGACGCCACGCTCGTCGCAGGCGGCGATGACCTCGTCGTCGCGGATGCTGCCGCCGGGCATCACGATCGCCCTCACGCCGGCCTCCAGCGCCAGGTCGGGGCCGTCGCGGAACGGGAAGAACGCGTCGCTGGCGAGCACCGCGCCCGCGGCGCGGCCGGAGGACTTCTCGACCGCGATGCGCACGCTGTCGACCCGGGACATCTGCCCGCTGCCGACGCCCACGAGCGCGCGGTCCTTGGTCAGCACGATCGCGTTGGACTTGGTGTGCTTGCAGACCGCCCAGGCGAACGCCAGCTCCTCCAGCGTGGCCTCGTCGGGCTTGGCGATCGTCGGCACGCGTCCAGGACGAGGGCTCCCCGACCAGCAGGTCCGGCGGTCTGCACCAGCACACCGCCGCTGAGCGACCGCGTCGTCAGCCAGCCTGCCGGCGGTTCGGGACGAGCGATCGCGAGGATCCGCAGGTTGGCCTTCGTGCGCAGCACGTCCAGCGCCTCCTCCGAGTACGAGGGGGCGACCACCACCTCGGTGAAGACCTCGATGATCTGGTCGGCGGTCGGGGCGTCGACCTCGCGGTTGCAGGCGACGATGCCGCCGTACGCGCTCACGGGGTCCCCGGCCAGGGCCAGCGGGTAGGCCTCCGCCAGCGTCGACGCGATCGCGCAGCCCGCGGGGTTGGTGTGCTTGATGATCGCGACGCAGGGCTCTGCGAAGTCGCGGGCCATGCCCCATGCCGCGTCGGCGTCCAGCAGGTTGTTGTACGACAGCTCCTTGCCGCCCAGCTGCTCGGCCGAGCCCAGGCCCCAGCGCTCGCGCTCCACGTACCAGGCCGCCTGCTGGTGCGGGTTCTCGCCGTAGCGCAGGTCCAGCGCCTTGTGGTGCACCGGGGCCCAGCGGTCCGGGAGCTCGTCCCCGCGGGCGAACCAGGCCGCCACGTCCGCGTCGTAGGAGGCCGTGTGCGCGAAGGCCTGGCGCGCCAGCCGCCGGCGCGTCGCCAGCGTGGTGCCGCCGTGTGCGCGCAGCTCCTCGAGCACCACGCCGTAGAGGTCGGGCGTCGTGACGACCGCCACCCAGGCGTGGTTCTTGGCCGCGGCACGCACCATCGTCGGACCGCCGATGTCGATCATCTCGATGATGTCGGTCTCGCTGCGGTCCGCGGCCACGGTCTCGCGGAACGGGTAGAGGTTGCCGACCACCAGCTCGACCGGGCGGATGTGGTGCTCGGCGAGCGTTTCGACGTGTTCGGACTTGCCGCGGTCGGCCAGGATCCCGGCGTGGATCCCCGGGTGCAGCGTCTTCACGCGGCCGTCCAGCATCTCCGGGAACCCGGTGACCTCGGCGACCTCGGTCACGAGGATGCCGTCACCGCGCAGCGCCTGCGCCGTCGAACCCGTGGAGATCAGCTCCACCCCCGCCTCCACCAGGCCGCGGCTCAGTGCCAGCAGCCCCGTCTTGTCGAACACCGACAGCACGGCACGGCGGATGGGGACGACGTCGACGGGGATCACGTCGTGATCCTGACACGACGGCCTGCGACCGCGACCCTGCCGGCGGCCAGAGCGCGCACGGCCTCGGGCAGCAGGAGGTGCTCGACGCCCTTGATGCGCGCGTGCAGGGTGGCCTCGTCGTCGCCGTCCTCCACCGCGATCGCCTGCTGCGCAAGGATCGGGCCGTGGTCGACCTGCTCGTCGATCAGGTGCACGGTGCAACCCGTGATCTTCACGCCCCACTCCAGGGCATCGCGCACGGCGTGGGCGCCCGGGAAGGCCGGCAGCAGCGAGGGATGGGTGTTCACCGTGCGGAAGCGCTCCACGAACGCGGCGGAGAGGATGCGCATGAAGCCGGCCAGCACCACGAGGTCCGGCGCAGCCGCGGCGACGTCCTCGGTGAGCGCCGCCTCCCAGGTCGGGCGGTCGGGGAAGTCGGCCAGGGCGTGCGTGACGGTCGGGACACCGGCGGCCTCCGCGCGGAGCAGAGCGCCGGCTGCGGGCCGGTCGCTGACCACGAGGACCACCTGCGGCCCCAGCTCCTCGTCGTCGAGCAGCGCCTGCAGGTTGGTGCCCGACCCGGAGACCAGGACGACGATGCGCGTCACAGGCGTATCCTGGCCACGGGGGGTTGCCGATCACTGATGACGATGTTCGAGCTCGCAGACATCCGGCCGCGGCTGCGCGGCTGGCTGCACCTGGGCATGGTCCCGTTGGTCCTCGCCGGGACCGTGGTCCTGCTGGCATCGACCAGCACCGGGGCGGCGGGCAAGACGAGCATCGCGGTGTTCGGCGGCTGCCTGCTGGGGCTGTACGGCACGAGCGGGATGTACCACACGTGGCGCTGGCCGGCGAAGGTCCGCACGGTCCTGGCCCGTGTCGACACGGCGATGATCGTGCTCTTGATCGCGGGCACGTTCACCCCGATCGCGTTCCACACGCTGGACGGGGCGTGGCGGGTCTGGAGCCTCGTGGTGGCCTGGTTCGTGGCGGTCGTCGGCGCGACGCTCGCGGCCTCGCCGCTGAAGGCCCCGCGCTGGCTGGGGACGGTCGGCTACATCGCCTTCGGCTGGCTGGGAGTCGTGCCGCTGATCAAGATCGGCCAGGCGCTGCCGCTGGCCGGGTCCGGCCTGATCGCACTGGGCGGGATCCTCTACACGTTGGGCGGCGTGGTCTACGCCCGCCGCCGCCCCGACCCGTGGCCGCGGTGGTTCGGCTTCCACGAGGTCTTCCACCTGCTGGTGATCGCCGGCACGATCTGCCACTACCTGGCGATCTGGGGCTACGTGCTGTGACCTGAGCGCCCTCAGGCCCGCAGGCGCTCGATCATCAGCTCGGCGGTCTCGGTCGGGTTGGTGCCCGACGGAGATGCCCATGCCCTCCAGGGCTGCCTTCTTGTCGGCGGCGGTCTCGCCGCCCTCGCCGCCCTCCTTGACGATGGCGCCGGCGTGGCCCATCTGCTTGCCGGGCGGGCGCGGTGAAGCCGGCGACGTAGGCGACCACGGGCGTGTCGGGGATGTTCGACTGGATCCACTTGCCGACGCGCTGCTCCTCGGTGCCGCCGATCTCGCCGACGAAGACGATGGCCTCGGTCTCCGGGTCAGTCGGCAAAGCGCTGGGATCACGTCGAGGAAGTTCGCTGCCGATGATCGGGTCGCCGCCGATGCCGACGCAGGTCGAGATGCCGATCCCGGCCAGGTTGAGCTCGTGCATGATCTGGTAGGTCAGCGTGCCCGAGCGGCTCACCAGGCCGACGTTGCCGGGCTTGGTGATCTCGCCGGGGATGATCCCGACGTTGGCCTTGCCGGGGGAGATCAGCCCGGGGCAGTTGGGGCCGATGAGCACCGGCGCGCCCGTCGTGCTGGAACGTGCCGTCGGCCTGGCGCGGGTACAGCGTGTTGTAGACGGCGGCCATGTCGTGCACGCGGCACGCCCTCGGTGATGCACGACGATCGTCTGATCGCCGGCCTCGTACGGCCTCGAGGATCGCGTCCTTCGTGAACGGCGCCGGCACCATGATCATCGAGGTGTTCGCGCCGGTCTCGGACGCACGGCCTCGGCCACCGTGGCGTAGACCGGCACGCCGAGCTCCTCCCAGGTCGACCCGCCCTTCTTGGGGTGCGTGCCCGCGACGACCTGCGTGCCGTAGGCCTGGTTGCGCTTGGCGTGGAACGTGCCCTGGCTGCCGATGCCCTGGACGACGACCTTGGTGTTCGCGTCGATGAAGATGCTCACGCGTCGTCTCCTTGGCCAGCGCCACGGCCTTCTCGGCCGCCTCGACCATCTTGGCGGCGGTCTCGATGTTGGGGTGCGCCGCCTCGGCGAGGATGCGCCGGCCCTCCTCGGCGTTCGTGCCGTCGAGGCGGACGACCAGCTTCTGCGGCACGTCGCCGAGCTGGTCCAGCGCCCCCAGCACGCCGCGGGCGACGTCGTCGCAGCGCGTGATGCCGCCGAAGATGTTGACCAGCATGACCTTGACCGTGCGGGTCGGACGAGCACGAAGGCGATGCCCTCGGCCATGCTGTCGGCGCTCGGCGCCGCCGCCGGCGTCGAGGAAGTTCGCCGGGCGCGCCGCCGGCCTGGTGCGACGACGTCGAGCGTCGACATCACCAGGCCGGCGCCGTTGCCCATCGACGCCGATGTCGCCGTCGAGCTTGACGTACTGCAGGCCCTTGGCCTTCGCCTTGCGCCTCCAGCGACTGCGTCCCTCGTCGTCGCCGGGGCCTTCGAAGCTCCTCGAGCTCGGGGTGGCGGAACATCGCGTTGTTGTCGATCGACACCTTGGCGTCCAGCGCGATGACGCGGCCGTCGGGCGTCGAGATCAGCGGGTTGACCTCGAACAGCGTCGCGTCGGCGTTGACGAAGCCCTGGTAGAGCAGCTGACAGCAGGTCTCGGCGCTGCCGTCGAGCGCGTCTCCTCGGCAACCCGACGCCGCCTGAGGATCGACCGCGCCGACCTCTGGCGTCGATGCCGACGCGTGGGGTCGATGTCGACCTTGGCGACCTTCTCGGGCGTCGGTGCGGTTGGTCTCCTCGATGTCCACGCCGCCCTCGGCCGACGCGATCGACCTTGTAGCCCTTGGACACCCGGTCGTGCAGGATCGACAGGTAGTACTCCTCGGCGATGTCGCTGGCCGGCTCGACCAGCACGCGGTCGACGATGTGGCCCTTGATGTCCAGGCCGAGGATGCTTCTCGGCGTTGGCGCGGGCCTCCTCGGGCGTCTTGCAGAACTTCACACCGCCGGCCTTGCCGCGGCCGCCGGTGAGCACCTGCGCCTTGACCATCACCGGCACGCCGAAGCCTCGCGCGCGAGCGCTCCGCCTCGTCCGGCGTCTTGGCGACCTCGCCCAGGGCGTCGGTCGGGATGCCGTAGCGGCGGAACAGCTCCTTGCCCTGGTACTCCATCAAGTCCATGCGTGATCCCTCCGGGATGGGCTGCGCCCTCGGGACGCGAGTCGGTCGGCTAGTCGCGCGGCTTCACGTTGCTCTTGACCCAGTCGACGATCGTCGGTGGTGCGGGCGCCGGGCGTGAAGACCTCGGCCACGCCCCGGCGTGCGAGCTCGGCGATGTCGTCCTTGGGGACGATGCCGCCGCCGAAGACGACGATGTCCTCGGCGTCGCGCTCGCGCAGCAGCTCGACCACGCGCGGGAACAGCGTCATGTGCGCGCCCGACAGCACCGACATCCCGATCGCCTGCACGTCCTCCTGCAGCGCCGCCTCGACGATCTGCTCGGGCGTCTGGTGCAGGCCGCTGTAGACGACCTCGATGCCCCCGTCGCGCAGCGCGCGCGCAACGATCTTCGCCCCCCGGTCGTGGCCGTCGAGGCCCGGCTTGCCGATGAGCACGCGGATTGGCAACGGCACAGAGACTAGAGGAGCGATGGAGGAGCCCTTGAGCGACGCTGAGCGGCCGGTGGACGCCGGGCCGGGCGGGTACCTGCCGCCGCGGGCGGCGCAGCGTGCGCGCAAGATCGTGCTTCGCGAGCGGATGGCGCTGTCGTGGCCCGTCGCGGCGCTGCTGGCCGCGGTCGTGGTCGCGGGCGCGGGCGCGGCGTTCCTGGCTGCTGCGCGGCGGGACCCCGGAGGCGCCGTATGTGGCCGCGGTCGACCTGGCTGCGGTCTCGGCGGTCGGACAGCTCGTCGCCGCGGCCGGTGACGAAGAGGTCCTCCTGGTCCGGTCGGGCGGCGCCGTGCAGGCCTACGTGGCCGGAGCCGACGTCGTCTACTGCCCGGCATCCGGGCGCCTGGAGGCCGCGGACGGCCGTGTCTGGAGCCGCCAGGGCCGACTCCTCGGGGGCGAGGGCGCCTCGCTGGAGGTGCTCCCCACGGTCGTGCACGACGGCGTCGTCTACGTCGACCCCACCAACGGCACGCTGCTGGATCCCGCACCGCAGGACGTCGAGGCTGCCTGCGTTCACTAGTTCATGGGTGCCGGTTGCAACCACCCGATGACATGTGCCGGCATCGCGCGCTTGCGAGGCACACTGAGCATCCCTACAGGAAAGGTCACTCGTTGCGCACTGGCGAGGACGAGCCCGCGGATGTGCCTCCCGTCTCGGAGGATGAGGCGGACGACGTCGCGCTGATCCGCCGCCAGGCCCGCGCGGCGCTGCTCAGCCTCTTGCGCCCGGGCACCTACCTCGGGACCGCGCGGGAGATCATGCTCACCGCCGTCCACGTCGCTGCCTACCCCTTGGGCATGTCCCGCAACGACCAGTCACGCTCTCGCGAGTACCGCTCGCCGTTCGCGGGCGAGGTGGCCGATGCGGAGACCGCCGACCTGCCCGTGATCCTGCTGCACGGGTACGTACACAACCGCAGCGCGTTCCTGGCGATCGGCCGGGCGCTGCACCGCGCGGGGTTCCGCCACGTGCACGCCTTCGACTACAACCCGCTGACCCACGACGTCCCGGAGATCGCGGGGATGCTGGCGGGCGAGGTCGAGCGGGTCCTGGAGCGCACCGGGGCCGAGAAGTGCATGATCGTCGGCCACTCCATGGGCGGCCTGATCGCGCGCTACTACGTGCAGCAGCTGGGCGGCGAGGACACGGTCGACACGCTCATCACGATGGGGTCGCCGCACCGCGGGACGTACTCGGCGTACCTGGGCTGGGGAGCGGCCGCGACGCAGATGCGGCCGGGATCGGCGCTGATGCGCAAGCTCGAGGAGACGGCGCGCCCCAGCTCCGTGCGCTGGATCTCCTACTACTCCGACCTGGACTTCCTGGTCGTGCCGGCGGCCAGCGCCAAGCTCGTCCACCCGGCCCTGCAGGCCCGCAACGTGAAGCTGGCCAACACCGGGCACCTCTCGTTCCTGATGTCGGGCGAGGTGCTGCGCGGGCTGGTCGCCGACCTCGTCGACCGGGGCGCGGGGCGCCCTGAGCCCGTCCCCGAGGTCACGTCACTGCCGACCGCCGCCCAGCGCGTGCGCCGCAGCACGGCGGGCAAGCCGACCGCTCAGACGCGCACGAGCGGCGCGTAGGTCAGCAGGATCCGCTTCGTGCCGTAGTCGTCGAAGTCGATCACGGCCTCCTCGCGGTCCGAGTCGAGCTCGAGGATCCGGCCCAGGCCCATCTGCGGGTGCAGGACCCGATCGCCGGCCGCGAGGTCACCACCGTCGTCGTCGCGCGGGGTGGGCCGCGCCAACCGCGCCCCCGGCCCGGACCCGCCGCGGCGGCCCACCAGCCGCCCGAAGGCCCGGCGCGACGGTCCACCGCGGTCACCCCCACGGTCGTCGACCAGCTCTGCCGGGACCTCCGACAGGAAACGTGACGGGATCGTCTGCGTCGTGGCCCCGAAGATCGTGCGGCTCCAGGCGTGCGTCAGAGCCAGGTGCGTGCGCGCGCGCGTGAGGCCGACGTACGCGAGGCGGCGCTCCTCCTCCAGCTCCTCGGGCTGGTCCAGCGTGCGCTGGTGCGGGAACAGACCCTCCTCCATCCCGGTCACGAACACCGCGTCGTACTCCAGGCCCTTGGCGTTGTGCAACGTCATGAGCACGACGCGGCCTGCACCCTCCGCGTCGGCTTCGAGGTCGTCGACCTCGGCGACCAGGGCAACGCGCTCGAGGAAGTCGCCGAGCGTCGCGCCGGGGAAGCGATCGGTCAGGTCCTGGGCGACGCCGGCCAGCTCCGCGAGGTTCTCCAGGCGCCCCTCGGCCTCCGGGCTGTGGTCGGCCTCCAGCTCGCGCCGCATGCCCGTGTCGTCGACGATCGCGTCGACCACCTCGGCGGGGGTCAGGCGCTCCTCGACGATGCGGGTGCGCAGCACGTCCAGGAACGAGACGAAGCCCTGGATCGCGACATTCGCGCGCGTGGAGAGCGTCGGGATCTCGACGGCGCGACGGCAGGCCTCCAGGAACGGGGTGCGCTGCCTGGTGGCGAACGCCGCGACCGCGTCCTCGGACTTGTCGCCGATCCCGCGCCGCGGCGTGTTCACCACGCGTCGCGCGGCCACGTCGTCGGCGGGGTTCTCCAGCAGCTGGCAGTACGCCAGCACGTCCTTGACCTCCTTGCGGTCGTAGAAGCGCGTGCCGCCCACGACCTGGTACGGCACGGCGAGACGGACCAGGACCTCCTCCAGGACCCGCGACTGCGCGTTGGTCCGGTAGAAGACCGCGATCTGGTCGCGCGACAGGCCGGCGCGTGCCAGGCGCTGGACCTCCTCGGCGACGAAGGCGGCCTCGTCGTGCTCGGAGTCGGCGTGGTAGACGACCACCGGGCCGCCGGCCCCGGCGTCGGTCCACAGCCGCTTGCGGATCTGCCGCGGGTTGTTGGCGATCAGCGCGTTGGCGGCGTCCAGGATCGTCTGCGTGGACCGGTAGTTGCGGTCCAGCGTGATGCGCGTGGCGTCCGGGAAGTCGTGCTGGAAGTCCAGGATGTTGCGGATGTCGGCGCCCCGGAACGCGTAGATCGACTGGGCGTCGTCGCCGACGACCAGCACCTGGCGGTGCTCTTGGGCGAGCATGCGCACCAGCTCGTACTGGACGCGGTTGGTGTCCTGCCACTCGTCGACGAGCACGTGGCGGAACTGCCTGCGGTAGCGCTCGAGGACCTGGGGGTGCAGCTGCAGGAGCTCGACGACCTTGACGAGCAGGTCGTCGAAGTCGAACGCCCCGGCGCGCTGCAGGCGCAGCTGGTAGTTGCGGTAGACGTCGGCGACGCGGCACTCCCAGGGGCCGCGGGCGTCGGCGGCGTAGGTCTCGAAGTCGACGAGGTCGTTCTTGGCCGCGGAGATCGCGTTGACGGCCCCGCGCGGGCTGAGGGACTTAGTGTCGATGCCGAGCTCGTCGATCACGAGCCCGGCCAGGCGCTGGGCGTCGCCGCTGTCGTAGATCGTGAAGCTCTTGGGCCAGCCGAGGTGCACGGCGTCGGTGCGCAGGATGCGCGCGCAGGCCGAGTGGAACGTCTGCACCCACATGCCGCCGAACCGTCGCCGCGGGCGACCGCGGGCGTCGCGCTCGACGCCGACGATGCCTTCCCCGACGAGCCTGCCCAGCCGCTCGCTCATCTCGTCGGCGGCCTTGTTCGTGAACGTGATCGCCAGCACCTCCAGCGGGTGCACGTCACGCTCCGAGAGCAGCCAGGCCACGCGGTGGGTGAGCACGCGGGTCTTCCCCGAGCCCGCGCCGGCGATCACCAGCAGCGGGCCGCCCTCGTGCTCGACCGCCTGACGCTGGGGCGGGTTGAGCCCCTCGAGCAGGGGGTGGTCGGTGGTCTGCGGCACGGGCTGTCGAGTCTACGGAGCGGCGGTGACAGCCCCGCCCAGGAGGGGATGCGCGGCGAGGTGCGCCGCGCAGCCGGGGCACAGCCGCAGGCGCGGGCCGGGTTCGGCGGCGACCAGGTGGCGGTTGAGGTGGTCGCCGCCGCGCAGCATCAGGCAGTGCTGCTGCTTGCAGTGCCCGAGGCCGAGGGTGTGGCCGATCTCGTGGAGGATCGCGCCGATCGTGGTCGCGGCCGAGGCCCAGCTGGTCCCTCGGAACGCGCTGTCGTCGTAGCGGTCCGGCCCGCACCGGGTGGTGTCGGTGAACGCGCGCGGCACGTCGGCCAGGTCGCGGGGCCAGGAGTGCACGCTGGCGGACCCGAAGAGGCCCAGGCCGGCGCCGCCGCGGGCGCAGTGCCCCAGGACGCGACCGCGCGGGTGCTCGGCGCTGGGCGGCGTGTAGCGGCTCCAGCCCATCAGCGCGACGTACGGCGTCGTGGCGGTGGCGTCGGCCAGCGATCCGCGGACGCGCTTCCAGTAGGTCAGCGGGTCGGCGTGGCGCAGCTCCTCGGCCGTCTCGGGGAGGCGGTGGAACGCGACCGCGACGCGTCCGCCGGGCGCGCGCGCGAGCGCGAACGTGCGGCGCGGGTGGCCGGCCTCGACCAGCAGCTGCGCCAGCACGGCCTGCAGCAGGTCCAGCGCGGTCGCGAAGCGGGTCGCGATGGCGTCGCCGCCGTCCTCGCCAGCGTGGCTCCGGCTCGGATCACTGCCGAAATCGGGGTCGACCGCCGGCTCGTCGCGTCCGAGCGCGACCACGGCGCGGTAGGGCGGCACGGCCGGGTCGCCGGCCTCGACAGCGAACCGGTCCTCGCCGGCGGTGACGACGTTGGCGCCCGGCAGCAGCGGCGCGACGGCCCGGTAACGGCCCATCACGACCGGGAAGCGCGCCGCCCAACCCCGGTCCGTGCCGACCGTGACCGCATCGCCGCGGGCGGCCCCGTCCAGCAGCAGGACGCGGCCGGGGCGGCTAGCGGCGTGCAAGCGCGATGATGGACAGCACCAGGCCGATGAGCGCAAGCGGCGGGAAGACCGAGAGCAGGATGCCCTCCACCCCGTCGAGCGAGTTGAACGGCGTCAGCACGTCGGTGGTGATCGCCACCGCCGCGTACGCGTACGCGGCGCAGATCCCCAGCAGCCCGACGAGCGTCAGCACGGCGCCCCAGCGCCGCGCGAAGAGCACCGCCGCCCCCAGGATGACCAGGGCCGGCAGCAACGTGCGGCCGATGTCGTAGAGCGCTCCGATGTCGAGGTCGTCGGCCGCGGTCTCCACGACCTGGAGCGCGAGGACCGAGCTGTCGAGGCCGGCCAGGTCGATGACCGTGTGGCTGGCGAACGCCAGCCCGATGAGCAGCAGCAGCGTCGCGAGCACCGGGTGGCCCCGTCGCCGCGCGGTCGCGGCCGCGGCCGGCGCGGTCCAGCCCGCGTGCGTGGCCGGATGCGGCGCGGCCGCGGGCTGCTGCGGCTGCCAGCCGGCCGGCGCCGGCGCGGGCGGCTTCGGCTGCGGCTGCCAGGCGGTTGCGGGGGCCGGCGGTGCTGACGGTTGCGCCGCGGGAGCCGGCGGCGTTGGCGGTTGCGCGGCGGGGGCGGCCGGGGTGGTGGCGCCCTTGGTGGCCTGGAGGGTCGACCAGTCCAAGGTCACGGTGGACTCGCTGGGGCGCTCAGGAGATCGGGGAGGCGGGGCCGGCGGCGGCTGGCTGCCGGGCGGCGGTGGGGGGTTGCTCCCGGGGGTGCTGCTCATGATGGCGTCCTCCCGATCAGCGTCGAGCGGCTGGCGCGCACGCTACCGTCGCGGGGTCGTCATGCGCGCACCGGAGGGCCGTGATGCCGTACTACCGCCAGCTCGGAGAGGTCCCGCACAAGCGCCACACGCAGTTCCGACGCCCCGACGGCGGGCTCTTCGCCGAGGAGCTCATGGGCGAGGAGGGGTTCTCCTCGGAGTCGGCGCTGCTCTACCACCGCCACCTGCCGACGGCGATCGTCGCGGCCGAGGCCGTGCACCGTGAGCCGGACGACCTCGCGGCCAACCATCCGCTGCTCCCGCGCCACCTGCGCACCCATCAGCTCAAGGTCGGCGGGGACGCGGTCGAGGGCCGCCAGCTGCTCCTCGCCAACGCCGACGTGCGTCTCTCCTACGTGGCCGCAGACGTGCCCTCCCCGCTCTACCGCGACGCGGTCGGCGACCAGTGCGTCTACGTCGAGTCCGGCTCCGGCACGTTCGAGTCGGTCTACGGAGCGCTGCAGGTCGCGACCGGCGACTACGTCGTCATCCCCACCTCGACCACCCACCGCTGGGTGCCCGACGCGGGCGAGCCGCTGCGCGTCCTTGTGATCGAGGCCAGCGGCCACATCAGCGCGCCGAAGCGCTACCTCTCGGCGCGCGGCCAGTTCCTCGAGCACAGCCCGTACTGCGAGCGCGATCTGCGCGGCCCCTCCGAGCTGCTCGCGGTCGACGGCGAGGACGTCGACGTGCTGGTCCGCCACCGCGAGGGGCTCACCCGCTACACCTACGCTCACCACCCCTTCGACGTGGTCGGCTGGGACGGCTGCCTCTACCCCTACGCGTTCAACATCGCCGACTTCGAGCCGATCACCGGCCGGGTGCACCAGCCGCCGCCCGTGCACCAGACCTTCGCGGGTCCGAACTTCGTGATCTGCAGCTTCGTGCCGCGCAAGTTCGACTACCACCCGCTGTCGATCCCCGCCCCGTACAACCACGCCAACGTCGACTCCGACGAGATGATCTTCTACTGCGGTGGCGACTTCATGAGCCGCAAGGGCGCAGGCATCGAGCAGGGGTCGATCTCGCTGCACCCCGCCGGGTTCACCCACGGACCACAACCCGGCAGCGTCGAGGCCTCGATCGGCGCGGAGGCCACCGAGGAGCTCGCGGTGATGGTGGACACGTTCCGACCTCTCGCCCTGGGCCCGGCGGCGCACAGCAGTGAGGACGCGGACTACCCGTGGACCTGGGCCGGGAGGAAGCGGTAGATGGAGGAGCGGATCATCAAGGCGGACCCTGTCGGGGACCCACAGGGCTACCAGGAGGAGCTGCTCGCGCTGCTGGGCGGCAGCGACCCGATCTCGGTGATGGCTGCGACGGCAGGCACGTTCGCCCAGCAGACGCAGGGCGTGGCCGCCGACCTGCTCGGGCGCCGTCCCGAGCCCGAGGAGTGGTCGGTTGCCGAGCTCCTCGCTCACCTCTTCGACGCCGAGATCGCGTACTCCTTCCGCGCCCGCTCGATCCTCGAGGGCACTGACCCCTGGCTGATCGGCTACGACCAGGAGTCCTGGGCCGCGCTCCCCCACCCCCGGTTCCCGGAGCTGCTGGGCGGCTTCGCGGCGCTGCGCACCGCCAACCTCTCACTGGCGCGCGGGACGCCAGAGTCGGCCTGGAACCGAGCCGGCACGCACGCCGAGCGCGGCCTCACGACCTTCCGCCTGCTCACCGAGACGATCGCCGGCCACGACCGCGCCCACCTCGCCCAGCTCGACCAGACGCTGTCCGCGGTTCGCGGCTGAGCATCCGCGTTGCTGATCGTCGTCGCCGGCCTTCCGGGCTCGGGCAAGTCCACGGTGGCCTCCGGAATCGGCGGGGCGCTGCGGTCCCCCGTGCTGCCGCTGGACCCGATCGAGGCGGCGATGGCCGAGGGCGGCATCCCGCGCACCGCCGCGATGGTCGCCGCCGCCTACCTGTGCGCCGAGCGCCTCGCCGAGACCCAGCTCACCTTGGGCCTGGACGTGGTGATCGACGCCGTGAACCACGTCGAGGAGTCCCGCACCCTCTGGCGCGCTCTGGCTGCGCGCCAGCAGACCCCGCAGGCCGTGATCGAGGTGGTCTGCTCCGATCCGGCCGAGCACCAGCGGCGCATCACCGCGCGCCAGCAGCGCTACCCCGGCCTCGCGGAGCCGACGTGGGCCGACGTCCAGGCCCGCGCTGCCGAGTACCAACCCTGGACCGACCCGCACCTCGTCGTCGACTCGCTCCGCCCAGCGCACGAGACGCTGGCGGCGGTCCTGCGCTACCTGGGCCGGGCCTAAGGCTTCTCGCGCGCCGCCTTCGGCCGTGGCCGCGCGTCCGGCGACGGCTTGTCCTGGTCGCGTGTCGGCGTGTGGCCGGGCCGGTTTGCCTCAGGCAGCCGCCCAGCGTCCTTCGGCTTGGGGAGCTCCGGTTGCTGTGGCTTGGGCACGTCAGCACCTCCTGTCGTGGATGACCCATACCCTCCCCGGGCTGCTCGATCTACTCCCACTCGATCGTGCCGGGGGGCTTGGAGGTGAGGTCGTAGGCGACGCGGTTGACGCCGGGGACCTCGTTGATCATGCGGGTGGCGATGCGCTCGAGGGTCTCGTAGGGGACGCGGGCGAAGTCGGCGGTCATCGCGTCCTCGCTGGTGACGGCGCGAACGATGACGGGGTGACCGTAGGTGCGCTCGTCGCCTTGGACGCCGACGCTGCGCACGCCGGCGGCGAGGACGGCGAAGGCTTGCCAGATCGAGCGCTCCAGACCGGCGCGGCGCAGCTCCTCGGTCACGACCCGGTCGGCGCGGCGGACGAGGTCGAGACGCTCGGGGGTGACCTCGCCGAGGATCCGCACCGCGAGGCCGGGGCCGGGGAAGGGCTGGCGCCAGACGATCTCCTCGGGCAGGCCGAGCTCCTCGCCGACGCGGCGGACCTCGTCCTTGAACAGCCAGCGCAACGGCTCGACCAGCTCGAACGCCAGATCGTCGGGGAGACCGCCCACGTTGTGGTGGGACTTGATGACCGCGGCGCCGGAACCGCCGCCCGACTCGATCACGTCCGGGTAGAGCGTGCCCTGCACGAGGAAGCCCGCGTCGCCGGCGTGCTCGCGCGCCGCCTCCTCGAACGTGCGGATGAACTCGGTCCCGATGGCCTTGCGCTTGGCCTCGGGGTCGGTGACGCCGGCGAGCTTCTCCGCGAAGCGGTCCGCGGCCTTGACCGTCACCAGGCGCGTGGCGGAGTGGCGGCCGAAGGTCTCCTCGACCTGCTCCGCCTCACCGTGGCGCAGCAGACCGTGGTCGACGAACACGCAGACGAGCTGGTCGCCGACCGCGCGCTCGACCAGCGCGGCCGCGACGGCCGAGTCCACGCCACCCGAGAGGCCGCACAGGACCGTGGCCGCGCCGACCTGCGCGCGGATCGCAGCGACCTGCTGCTCGATCACGTTGTGGGCGGTCCAGGTCGGCCGGGTGCCCGCGGCGGCGAGGAAGGCCTTGAGCAGGTCCTGGCCGTGCGGGGTGTGGGAGACCTCGGGGTGGTACTGGACCCCGTAGAGGCCGCGCTGGGGGTCCTCGAACGCGGCCGCCGGGGTCGCCGGCGTCGCGCCGACGACACGGAACCCCTCCGGTGCCCGCACGACGGTGTCGGTGTGGCTCATCCACACGGTCTGCTCCGCGGGCTGGTCGCGCAGCATCACGCTGCCGGGATCCGCGGTCAGCTCGGTGCGGCCGTACTCCGCCGTGCCGGTGCGGGCGACCTCACCGCCGAGGGTGGCCGCCATGAGCTGCTGGCCGTAGCAGATCCCCAGGATGGGGATGCCTGCGTCGAAGAGCGCCGGGTCGACCTGCGGCGCGCCGGGGGCGTGGACGCTGCTGGGCCCGCCGGAGAGGATCAGGCCCGCGGGGCGGCGCGCGACCAGGTCCGCGACGGGCGTGTCGTGACGCACGATCTCGGAGTAGACGTGCGCCTCGCGCACCCGGCGCGCGATCAGGTTCGCGTACTGCGCGCCGAAGTCGAGGACCAGGACGGTGTCGGTCTCCACGTCCGGACAGTAACTCCTAGCCGGCGCGGCGCTGCAGCATCGCCACGATCGTCGCGCGGGCGCCGGCGTGGTCGAGGCGATCGCCGATCACCTGGCAGGCGAGTCCCTCGCCCTCGCGCAGCAGTCCGAGCAGCATGTGCTCGGTGCCGATGTAGTTGTGCTTGAGCACCAGCGCTTCGCGCAGGGACAGCTCCAGAACCTTCTTGGCGCGCGGCGAGAAGGGGATGTGACCGCCGAAGCGGCCGCCGCCCGCGCGGGTGCGCTGGAGCGCGCCGGGACCGAAGGCCTCCTCGACCTTGCGGGTGACCTCGTCGAGGTCGATCCCGATCGAGGCCAGGGCGTCGCCGGTGTCGAGCCTCCCGGCGACCGCGCTCTGGACGTCGCTGAGGACGCCCTCGCGGGTGATGCCCGCGCCGTCGAGGACCTTGGCCGCGATCGACTCGGGTTGGCTCAGCATCCCCAGCAGCAGGTGCTCGGTGCCGATCCGCCCGTGCTTGAGCTCGCGGGCGGCCTCCTGCGCACCGCGCACCGCGGCTCGAGCGCGGTCGGTGAACCGCTCGAACATCAGCGTGACCTCCCAGTCCGTCGGGGCATCCTGTGCTTCTTGTGCACCGCCTGCTTGCTCACGCCGAGGACCGCCGCGATCTCCTGCCACGACCAGCCCTGCTCGCGTGCGTTGTCCACCTGCAGCTCCTCCAGCGACTCCAGCAGGACCCGCAGCGACGCCACCGCCGCGAGCCCGACCCTGGGATCCCGGCTGGACGCCGCGGCCGCCACCTCCGTTGCACTGCTCACGCCCAAGCTCCTCCGTCGGGCCGCTCGCTCGTCAATCTACGTTGACGAACGCGGCCTGTCAACTGCTGTTGACGGACCCGTAGGGTGACGCGGCAATGGCCGTCACCGTCGCCGTGCTGGGGACCGCCGTCGAGGGGTTCTCGGTCACCGGGGCCGCGCTGGCCGGGGACCGGATGACGCTGGTCTCGCGCAACCTCGCGCCGACGCGCGTCGCGACCCTGGACGTCACGTCCAACACGCTGGTCGACCAGGACACCACGATCGGCGCCGGGGCGTGGGGGCTCACGAGGCAGCCCGACGCCAGCGTCGCGATCGGGCTGTTCGGCGCGAAGGCGCAGGGCAACCTGCTGCGCTACTCGGGCGCGCTCACTGTGCTGGCGGCCCTCGACGCCAACTACATCTGGTCGCTCGCGGCCGCGCCCGACGGGCGCCTCTACGGCGTGACGTCGGACCGGACGCTGCTCTTCCGCTATGACCCTGCGACCCAGCAGGCCAACGACCTCGGTGGCGTGCAGTCGGGCGACCAGCTGCGCGTGGTCACCGTGGCCGCCGGGCGGGTCATCGTGGGCGGGGCGCGCAACGGCAAGGCGCTGCTGTACTCGGTCAACCTGGCCGGGCAGGACCGCCGCGACATCCTGCCGCCGGACCTGGCCGGCGACCGCCTGGTGTACGCGCTGGCCGCCAGCGGCAACCGCCTGGCGGTCGGCACGACCGGGCCGGGGATGTCGATGCCGGCGCTCGCGCTGCTGGACCTGGCCGACCCCGCGGCCACCAAGATCGTGCGCCTCCCGCGCGAGGCGACGATCGACTGCGTCCTGCACGCGCCGGGCGTGATCTACGGATCGGCGCGACCGTCCGGCGGGCTCTACCAGCTCACGATCGCCGACGGCACGCTGCGTCGGCTGGCGGTGCCCGTGCCGCTCTCGGAGACACGGCTCCTGACACTGCACGGGACGGACGTGCTGGGCGCGAACGGCACCGGCGAGGTCTACCGCTACCGCACCCAGACCGGCAACGTCCAGGTCGTCGCGCCGCCCGACCTGGGCCTCCCGCTGCGCCCGGAGCTGACGCAGTCGCTGGCCGCGGACGCGAAGTTCGCGGTGGTCGGCGGGAGCTTCCGCGCGCAAGTCCACGATCTGGTGGACGGCACCTCGACCAGCATCCGCGTGCCCGGGGAGCCCAAGGACGTGGTGCTGGTCGGCACGACGGCCTACCTCGCGCTCTACCCGATCGCCGAGGTCTGGGCGCTGGACCTCGGGACCAAGGAGCTCCGGCGGGTCGCGCAGCTGCCGTCCGACCAGCTCCGCCCGATCGCGATGGCCCACGACCCGCGCCTGGGCAGTCTGGTCGTCACCACCACCGATGATCTCAGCGTCGGGGCGCTGCACGTCGTGGACCCGGTCACGGGCAGGGTCAGCACGACCCGCAACCCGCTGGGCAACGGCCAGATCCCCGCGGGGCTGGCCGTGGAGGGAGCGACGGTCTACGTCGGCGGGTCCGGCACCAACCCCAGCGTCGCGCAGGTCGACCTCGTCACGGGTGCGGTCCGGTGGCGCCTCGACGCGGTCACGCCCGACACGGGGTTCGTGCTGGGCATGGCCCGCACCGGCGCGCTGCTGTACGCGCTCACGACGGAGGGCTGGGCCGTGGCCATCGACCCGGCCGCACCCGGGGTGGCCCGCCGCCGCAGGGTCGCACCGGACGGCGGCAGGCTGCGCGCGCTGGCCGGCAGCATCCACGCCGTCGCGACCGGAGCACTGCTGCGCCTGGACCCGACGACCCTCGCACCCACCACCGAGGTCGCGAACCTCGCGAGCGCCGTCTGGGGCTGGCCGTCGCTCGCCCTCGGCCCCACCGGCACCCGCTACACCGCGCGCGGGCGCACCCTCATCGCCGCGGCCGGGACCTGACCACCACGCCGGAACGGCCGGACTAGTCATTTTGCGTCGGCGTGGCTTCAAGTGTGGCAAGCCGGGGCACCTTCCGCGCAATGCGCATCGCGATCATCGCTCCGCCGTGGGTTCCCGTTCCGCCGCCCGCCTACGGGGGCACCGAAGCCGTGCTGGACACCCTGGCGCGCGGGTTGCAGGCCATGGGCCACGACGTGCTCCTGTTCACGACCGGCGACAGCACCTGCCCGGTCGAGACCACCTGGGTGCTGCCCGAGGCCGCCGGCATCGGGGTCGCCGGCGCCGTGGTCGAGCTGCGCCACGTCATCCACGGCTACGACGCGGCGCAGGCCTGGGGCGCCGACGTGGTGCACGACCACACCACCGCCGGACCGTTCTACGGCTCGCGGTTCGCGCTCCCGGTGGTCACGACCAACCACGGCCCGTTCGAGGGTGAGCTCGGCGAGCTCTACGCCGCGCTGGCCGACGAGGTGCCGATCATCGCGATCTCCCGCCACCAGGCGTCGACCGCGGGGACGACGCCGATCGCGGCGGTCATCCACCACGGTGTGGACGTCGAGGCGTTCCCGGTGGGCGCCGGCGACGGCGGGTACGCCGCGTTCCTGGGGCGCATGACCCCCGAGAAGGGCGTGCACGTCGCCGCTCACCTGGCCCACGCCGCCGGGATACCACTGAAGATCGCCGCCAAGCTGCAGCGAGCCGCACGAGCAGGCCTACTTCGACGCCTGCGTGCGCAGCACCTGCGGGGCGCCGACTCGAGTACGTGGGCGAGCTCAACCGCGCCGAGAAGCTGCAGCTCCTCGCCGGTGCCACGTGCCTGCTCAACCCGGTGGCCTGGCCCGAGCCCTTCGGCATGGTGATGGTGGAGGCCCTGGCCTGCGGAACCCCCGTCGTCGCGACGCCCCACGGTGCCGTCCCAGAGATCGTCGAGGACTGGCTCACCGGGTTCGTGCGCAGCACCGACGCGGCCCTCATCGGAGCCCTGCCGCGGTGGAGCAGCTCGACCGCCGTGCCTGCCGCACCGCGGCCGAGGACCGCTTCTCGATGGAGCGCATGGTGGTCGAGCACCTCGTGGTCTACGAGCGGGTCATGCGCACCCACCGGGCCCTGCGAGTCGCCTGAGCGGGCGCTCGCCGGATGGAGCCCTGGGCGTTCACCGAGGAGAGCGAGCCCGTCCCCGCCGGGACCGTCACGCTGGTCCAGGGCTCGAGCTTCGCGATCTGCGACGCGCGCGGCGACGTGACCGGAGGCGTCCAGGGCATCTTCGTCGGCGACACGCGGATCTGCTCGCGCCTGCGTGCTGACGGTCGCGGATCGCCGCCTCGAGCCGCTCGCCACCGCCACGTACGCGCCGTTCGCCGCCACCTTCGCCGGCCGCACCGCGGACCGCTCCCTGCTGGTGCAGCGCGACCTCTGGGTCGGCCGGGGCGCCCGCCTGGACGTGCGCGTGCGCAACCTCACCGCCACCCATCGCGCGGTGGCGGTACGCCTGGAGGTGGACACCGATCTCGCGCACCTCTTCTCGGTGAAGGAAGGCCGGCCCGAAGGTCGCGGCCACGGCCTGCTCGGCCTCCCCAGGCGGCGTGCGCATCGCCGACGCCGCGGACGCGCGCGGCCTGGTCGTCAGCTCGGAGGGCGGCTCCCGCTGCAGCGACGACGGCGTCGTGGCCTGGCACGCCGAGCTCGACCCCGGGGCGGAGTGGTCGACGTGCGTGGAGCTGCTGGCCGTGCGCGGCGGCGAGGTCGTGGCGTCGCGCTACCCCTGCGGCGTGGCGCCCGCGTCGGCCGTGCCCACGGAGCGTCAGGCCGCGTGGGCCCGGCGGCTGCCGACCCTCGACACCGACGTCCCGGGGCTGCTGGGAGCCTTCGGCCGCACCGGCGAGGACCTGGGCGCGCTGCGCCTCTTCGACCCCCACCACCCCGACGAACCGCTGGTCGTCGCGGGCGCGCCCTGGTTCATGACCCTGTTCGGGCGCGACTCGATCCTGACCTCGCTGATGGCCCTGCTGCTGGATCCGACGCTGGCGCTGGGCACCGCGCGGGCACTGGCGCGCCTGCAGGGCACCCGCGTCGACCCGGCGACCGAGGAAGAGCCGGGCCGCATCCTCCACGAGGTCCGCTACTCCAGCGGCGCGTCCCTGGCCCTGGCCGACGGCGACGTCTACTACGGCAGCGTCGACGCCACGCCGCTCTTCGTCGTGCTGGTCGCCGAGCTCCACCGCTGGGGCTGCGCGATCGACGACCTGCGGCCGCTGCTCCCGGCCGTCGACGCCGCCCTGGCGTGGATGCAGGGACACGGCGACCGCGACGGCGACGGCTGGCTGGAGTACGCGCCCTCCTTCCCCGGGTCGCTGGCCAACCAGGGGTGGAAGGACTCCGGCGACGGGATCAGCTTCGCCGACGGCCGCATGCCGGCCGGGCCGCATCGCGCCTGTGCGAGGTCCAGGGGTACGCCTACGCCGCCTGGCGCGGCAGGTGCCGCGCTGGCCAGGGCCGCCGGCGACGCGGCCACCGGCGCGGCGCGCGACGCGCGCGCCGACGACCTCGCCGGCCGCTTCGACCAGGACTTCTGGATGCCGGAGGCGGGCGCCTACGCGCTGGCCCTCGACGGCGACAAGCGCCAGGTCGACGCGGTCGCCTCCAACCAGGGGCACTGCCTGTGGTCGGGCATCGTGCAGGATCACGAGAAGGCCGCCGCGGTCGCGCGCTGGCTGGTCTCCCCCGAGCTCGCCACGGGCTGGGGGATCCGCACCCTGGCCACCTCGATGACGCTCTACAACCCGCTCTCGTACCACAACGGCTCGGTGTGGCCGCACGACACGGCACTGTGCGTCGCGGGCCTGCGCCGCGCGGGGTTCGTCGACGAGGCCGTGCAGATCGCAACCGACCTGCTGGCCGCGGCGGCCGCGGCGGGCGGGCGGCTCCCGGAGCTCTTCGCCGGCCTGACCACCGCCGAGTTCCCGGGGCCGGTCCCCTACCCGGCCTCGTGCTCGCCGCAGGCGTGGGCCTCGGCCGCCCCCCTGCTGCTGCTGCGCGCGTTCCTCGGCTGGGAGCCCGACCTGCCCGTCGGGCACGCTGGCGCTGAAGCCGGTGCTGCCGGCCGGGGCGCGCCGCCTGACCCTCTCCGGCGTTCCGTTGGGGGGCGCACGCGTCACGATCGAGGTCGACGGCGACGCCGTCGGGGTGTCGGGCCTCCCGCCGGGCGTGGCTCTCGTCCGCCCGGCTTGAACTCTGAGTCAGCGGCGGCCCATGCCGACGCCCTGCGCGCGCTGGTAGGCTTGCCCTCGGTCTGCAGGGACGGGGCGACCATGACCTCGGCGCGCTGGAACTCCTTGATCGTGGCGTACCCGCAGGTCGCCATCGAGGTGCTGCAGCGCGCCGACCAGGTTCAGCGAGCCGTCGTTCTCGTGCGCGGGGCCCGAGCAGGATCTCGCGCAGGGACCCGATCTGGCTGACCTCCACGCGGGCGCCGCGGGGCAGGTCGGGGTGGAACGTCGCCATGCCCCAGTGGTAGCCGCGGCCGGGCGCCTCGGTCGCGCGCGCCAGGGGGGAACCCAGCATCACGGCGTCCGCGCCGACCGCGATCGCCTTGGCGACGTCGCCGCCGGTGCGCATGCCGCCGTCGGCGATGATGTGGACGTAGCGGCCCGTCTCCTCCAGGTGGCGGCGCGCGCGCCGGCCGCGTCGGCGATCGCGGTGGCCTGCGGGACGCCGATGCCCAGCACGCCGCGCGTGGTGCAGGCGTTGCCCGGGCCCGACCCCGACGAGGATCCCCGCCGCGCCGGTGCGCATGAGGTGCAGCGCCGACGAGTACGAGGCGCAGCCGCCGACGACCACGGGCATGCTCGTAGCGGGCGATGAAGTCCTTGAGGTTGAGCGGCTCGGAGTGCGTCGACACGTGCTCCGCGGAGACCACGGTGCCCTGGATCACGAGGATGTCGAGGCCGGCGTCGAGCGCGAGGCTTGTGCCAGCGCTCGACCTTCTGCGGCGTGAGGCTGACGCCGCGGTCGTGATGCCGGCGGCCTTCATCTCCTCGATCCGTCGCCCGATCAGCTCCTCCTGCACGGGCTGCTTGTAGATCTCCTGCATCCGCGTCGTCGCGACCGCCCCGTCGAGGGTCGCGATCTCCTCGAAGAACGGCTCCGGGTCCTCGTAGCGGGTCCACAGGCCCTCGAGGTTGAGCACGCCGAGCCCGCCGAGCCGGCCCAGCTCGATCACGGTGCGCGGCGACATCGACGCCGTCCATGGCCGCTGCCCAGCACCGGCAGCGCGAACTCGTAGGCGTCGATCTGCCAGCGTGATGTCGACGTCCTCGGGATCGCGTGTGCGCCGCGACGGCACGATCGCGATGTCGTCGAAGCCGTAGGCACGCCGACCGCTCTTGCCGATCCCGATCTCGATCTCCGCCACGGATCCCACGCCCTTTCAAGTCCCGGATAAGGCGAACCACCCGGCCGCCAGGCGACCGGGTGGTGGGGAATGCGCGTCAGTCTACGCCCGTGGCGCGACCGCGGTTCATACTCCTCCCTAGGCTGGCCACTGATGCCCTACCCGGGATGGAGGCACGCCTGACATGAGCAGACGGCGCGCGCTGGTGACCGGAGCGACCGGTCAGGACGGCTCCTACCTCTGCGAGCACCTGCTGGCCCAGGGCTACGAGGTGCACGGGACCGTCCGGCCCTCGACCGGGTCGCTGGAGCACTCCGCGCTGCGCCCGCTGGTGGAGGGCGACGACCCACTGGTGGCGCTGCACACCACCGACCTGGCAGACGCCTCGTCGCTCATGCGCGTGGTCGCCCACGTGCGCCCGCACGAGGTCTACAACCTGGCCGCACAGTCCCAGGTGTCGGCCAGCTTCAAGGAGCCGCTGCACACCGGCGATGTCACGGGGTTCGGCGTCGTGCGCCTGCTGGACGCGATCCGTCAGGTCGACGGCGACATCCGCTTCTACCAGGCAGGGTCCTCGGAGATGTTCGGCGCCACCCCGCCGCCGCAGCACGAGTACTCACCCTTCCACCCGCGGTCGCCCTATGCGGTGGCCAAGGTCTACGCGCACTACGCCACGATCAACTACCGCGAGGCCTACGGGCTGCACGCGTCCAACGGCATCCTGTTCAACCACGAGTCGCCGCGCCGCGGCACCGGCTTCGTCACCCGCAAGATCACCCGCGCGGTGCCACGCATCCTGGCCGGCCAGCAGCGCGTGCTGAAGCTGGGCAACCTCGACGTGTGGCGCGACTGGGGCCACGCCCGCGACTACGTCGAAGCGATGGTGCTCATCACCCAGCAGGACAAGCCCACCGACCTGTGCATCGGCACGGGTGAGAGCCACTCCCTCAGGGAGTTCCTCGAGCTGGCGTTCGCGGTCGTGGACCGCGACTGGCGCGACCATGTCGAGATCGATCCCGACCTCTACCGCCCCGCCGACGTCCCCCACGTGCGCTGCGATCCCACCCGCGCCTGGGGCCTGCTGGGCTGGAAGGCCAGGACGTCGTTCGAGGACCTGGTCCGCGAGATGGTCGAGGCCGATCTCGTCACGTTCCGGTCAGGCGCCGCCTGAGCCCGGCCAGATGGTGTCCACCTCATGGAGCGCGTCCATCAGCGGGGTCGCGTCCTTGAGGCGGGAGCGCAAGGAGGCCCAGTCGCCGCTGACGCGGATGCGGCGCAGCAGCACGGCCGTGAGCAGGTCGGTGCGGCCCTCGACGAGCTCGCGCCAGCGCTCGGTGAGGCCGCCCACCTCCAGGACCGCGCGGGCGGAGGTGGAGGGGCGGGCCTCGACGATCGGCGGGCTGCCGGGGCGGATCTCGATCTCGTAGGAGTGCCGCTCCGGGACGTTGCGCCCCGCGTCGATCACGAACCGGTAGATGCCGTCGAGGCCGCGCGCCATCGTGTCGACGTCTTTGTGCTCGGAGAGGAGCTCGGCGTAGCGCTGCATCCACTCGAGGCTGGGAAAGGCTGGCATACGTAGACACGACTACATCGTCGGTCAAGTCACGCGGGCCGGAAGGCCTCCTCGGCGAGGACCCTGAGGATCAGGTCCTCGTCGGCGATGGCGGCGAAGAGGCCCGCGGTCTGGCTCTCCTGGGCCAGCAGTGCGCGACGTTTGCGGAGGGCGAGGTCACCGACGGCCTCGACGAGACACGACAGCTCCGTGCGTGGCGTCGCTGGTGGGGGCGCGCCGTAGAAGACACCCAGACCCTCCAGCAACGGCAAGGTCAAGGCCATGAACTCCGGCGTGTGGGTCGCGTAGGCCAACCGCGCGCCAGGTTTCGCCGCCTCCTTGAACGCGGCCGTCGTCCAGTGGTGCACCGCGATGTGGTCGGTGTGGAAGGTCATGCCGTCGGGCCCGAACGTGAGCACGGTGTCGGGCTGCACCTCGTCGATGGCCGCGGCGATCGTCGCGCTGGCCTCGTCGGCGTCGGCGGCGTCGCAGCCACCGTCGGGGTAGCCCAGGAACCGGTGCTCCGCGACGCCGAGGATCGCCAGCGCCGCGGTCAGCTCACGCTCGCGGACCTCGCCGAGCGTGGCGCTCGGCCAGCGCTCCTGGTCCTGCGACCCGGCCTCGCCGCGGGTGGCGCTCAGGCACAACACCCGCTGCCCGGCGTCGCGCGCCAACGCCATGATCGCGCCCATGAGGTAGGTCTCGTCGTCGGGGTGCGCCCAGACGCCGAGGATCGTGCCGAGCTCCTCGACACCGATCACGGCGCCCACACCACCTGGACAAGCAGAGCGCGCCGAGAGGGATTCGAACCCCCGACCTGTTGATCCGTAGTCAACTGCTCTAATCCGCTGAGCTACCGGCGCGAGGAGGGTGATCGTAGCCGCCGGGCGGCGGGGGGTCCACGGCTAGGGTGGCGGCGGATGCGGGCGATCGACTGGGACGCTGGGGCCACGGCCGTGGCCGTCCTGGACCAGACGCGGTTGCCCGGGGAGGTCGTGGTCGGGCGGGTGACGACCACGGCGGACCTCGTCCGGGACATCCGGCGGCTGGCCGTGCGGGGGGCTCCGGCGCTCGGGGTCGCTGGAGCGCTGGGTGTGGCGCTCGCCGCGCACCGGGGGGAGGACGTCGAGGATGCGGCGGCGGCGCTGCGCGCTTCGCGGCCGACGGCCGTGAACCTCGGGTGGGGCGTAGACCGGGCGATGGCGGCCTGGCGCGACGGCGGTGCGGAGGCGGCTTTGGCATGCGCCCTCCAGCTGGCCGAGGACGACGCGGCGGCGGATCGGGCGATCGGCGAGCGTGGCGCGGACCTCCTCGAGGAGCTGCTCGGCCGGTCGCCCCGGCGGATGCTGACGCACTGCAACACGGGGGCGTTGGCCTGCGTCGAATGGGGCACCGCGCTGGGGATCGTGCGCAGCGTGCACGCCCGCGCGCCGCTGGAGCTGGTCTACACGTGCGAGACCCGCCCGCTGCTGCAGGGCGCGCGGCTCACAGCCTGGGAGCTGGCGCAGGCAGGGATCCCACACCGCCTGATCGTCGACTCCGCCGCCGCGGGCCTGCTGGCACGCGGCGCGGCCGATGCCGTCGTCGTCGGGGCCGACCGCATCGCCGCGAACGGCGACGTGGCGAACAAGGTCGGCACGCTGAGCCTCGCCCTGGCCGCCCGCCACGCCGGCGTGCCGTTCCTGGTCGCCGCCCCCGAGTCGACCGTCGACCCGGCCACGCCGGATGGCGACGCGATCGCCATCGAGGAGCGCTCCGGCGACGAGGTCACGACCTTCGCTGGCACGCGCACCGCCCCCGAGGAGACGCAGGCCGCCAACCCGGCCTTCGACGTCACCCCGGCAGCCCTCATCACCGCGATCGTCACGGAGTCCCGCACGGTGCAGGGCCCCGCAGCCTGACGACCGCGAGTCAGCGGCCGGCGGCCCCCGGCGTGTCGGTGGCGGACTCGGCGTCATCGGTCTGGCCAACGCTGGTGGCGTCGCGGGGGGTCGAGCCGCCGTAGGGACGGTCGGACTCGCCCTTGGCGCCCTTGTCGAAGCGGCCGGGCTCCTTGCCGTCCTCGCCCAGCACGTCCTCGCCGCGGCGGTTCTCGCTCTCGCCGACGGTCGCGGCGAGCGGGTCGGGCTCGACCTCGAAGCCGCCCTCGGGGGCCCGTGACTCCGGTTGGGTGCCGTGCTCGGCCGCGAAGGCCTTGCGGTCACCCTCGATCACGCGCTCCTTGGTGGTCATGCCCTCGGTGGTGTCGCTGGGATCGGTCGGGTCAGACATGGCGGTTCCTCCTCAGGGTCCCCCGTTCAGGTTCCCTCAGGTTCCCCCTACCGCGCGCCCACGAACCCGACCCGGCACGTCGGCGTCCTCATGCGCCGCTCGCGGTTGACGCCCGCGTCCAGCAGCAGGCCGTGGATCAGCACGATGAGCCGCGAGCCCTCGCCGTGGATCTCGTAGGCCACGGTCTGGTCGCGGTGCGCAAACCTCCCCAGGACCGGGGCGGTCGCCGTCTCCGCCGTGGCGGCAGCCGTGCCAGCACGCGGGGCCGTCAGGCGCTGGCGAGCTCCCGTGCCCGGCCTGCCACCCAGCGGACCAGGGCCTGACGCTCCGCGTCGTCGAGCTGCCCCCGGGGCTGCTGGCCGAAGCCGGCCACCTCGTCGGTGAGGACGCTGTCGATCAACGTGCCGTCCAGCCCGGCCGCGGTGAGCGCCGCGCGCGGGTCCTCGCCGACCGACATCGCAAAGTCCTCGTCGCCGTCGATTCGGTCTGCAACCTGCCGCAGCAGAGCCTGCCCGCCCATCCGTACCTCTTTCATCCCTGGTCGCCGCCAACTCCGGCGGCCAGTGTCCGCTACAGGGACCCTCGCCACCACGAACGAAAGAAATGCGTTATCGCCAGGAGGAGCACATAGATGATCTGAGCGTGGAAGACGCAAGGGGAATGCGAGCGCCGCACGCGTCGTTACCCTGGGAGAACATCCGTGTAAGGGAGTAATCACCATGGTCGACACCATCGCCGGGGGTCGCTCGGCGACCATCACCCTCCCGCTCCTGCCCCTGCCCGGGGGCGTCGTGTTCCCCGGCATGGTCGTGACGATCGCGATCGACTCCGCGCAGGCCACCGCCGCCTTCACGGCGGCGCCCGCGGCCGGCGGCCGCCTGCTGCTCGTACCGCGGGTCGACGACCGCTACGCGGCGGTCGGCACCGTGGTCAAGGTCGAGCAGACCGACCGGCTGCCCGGCGGGCGTCGCGGCGCCCTGGTCCGGGGCCTGGCACGGGCCCGCATCACCACCGGCACCACGGCACCCGACGACGCCCCGGCCAGCGGCTCGACCACCTGGGTCGAGGCCACGGTCGCAGACGACGAGGTCACCGACGCCGAGCGCGTCGAGGAGCTCGCCACCGAGTACCGAGCGCTGGTCGAGGGCATCCTGCAGCGCCGAGGCGCGGGCCGCATCGCCCAGGCGATCGAGGAGATCACCGATCCCGGCCAGCTGGCCGACACCGCGGTGTACTCGCCGGACCTGTCCCTGGAGCAGAAGGTCGATGTCCTGGAGACCGTCGACCTCGTCGCGCGCTTCGAGAAGGTCGTGGGCTGGGCCCGCGAGACGCTGGCCGATCTGGAGGTGCGCCAGCGCATCCAGGACGACGTCACCGACAAGATGGAGCGCAAGCAGCGCGAGTACATCCTGCGCCAGCAGCTGGAGGCCATCCGCAAGGAGCTGGCCGAGGTCACCGGCGACGAGGGCGACGGCGATGCGCTGGCGGACTACCGCCGCCGCGCGGAGACCCTGCCCGAGACCGTGCGCACGTTCGTGGTCAAGGAGATCGACCGCCTCGAGCGCACCGGCGAGCAGTCGCCGGAGCAGTCGTGGATCCGGACCTGGCTCGACCGCATCCTCGAGCTGCCCTGGAACGAGCGCAGCGAGGACCGCCTGGACCTCGAGGAGGCCCGAGCGATCCTCGACGCCGACCACACCGGACTGGTCGAGGTGAAGGACCGGATCATCGAGCAGCTGGCCGTCCGCAAGCTTCGCAAGGAGCGCGGCCTGGACGGGACCCCGCCTGCGGCTGGGCACCCCGCCGCCGACGGGACCGAGGAGGCGCCGCTCACCACGGCCACCCCGGCGAGCACCCGCGGGCACGGTGCGATCCTGGCCCTGGTCGGTCCGCCCGGTGTGGGCAAGACCTCGCTGGGCGAGTCCGTCGCACGGGCGCTGGGTCGCAAGTTCGTGCGGGTCGCCCTCGGCGGCGTCCGGGACGAGGCCGAGATCCGCGGCCACCGCCGCACCTACGTCGGCGCCCAGCAGGGCCGCATCGCCCGCGCGATCGCGGAGGCCGGGACGATGAACCCGGTGATGCTGCTCGACGAGATCGACAAGGTCGGCAGCGATTGGCGCGGTGATCCCTCCTCGGCGCTGCTGGAGGTTCTCGACCCGGCGCAGAACCACACGTTCCGCGACCACTACCTCGAGGTCGACCTCGACCTCTCCGACGTGCTGTTCCTCGCGACCGCGAACGTCGTGGAGACCATCCCGGCGCCGCTGCTGGACCGCATGGAGGTCGTGAACCTCGACGGCTACACCGACGTCGAGAAGGTCGAGATCGCCCGCCAGCACCTGCTGCCGCGGCAGCTGACCCGCACGGGCCTGGGCCTGGACGAGGTCGAGATCTCCGACGAGGTCCTGCGCCGCGTCGTCGAGGGCTGGACCCGCGAGGCCGGCGTACGGCAGCTGGAGCGCCAGCTCGGCAAGCTCGCGCGCAAGGTCGCGACGAAGATCGCCGGTGGCGTCGAAGCGCCGGTGGTCGTCGAGGAGCCGGCGCCGTGGCTCGGCCGCCAGCGCGTCTTCCCCGAGGTCGCGGAGCGCACGACGATCCCCGGCGTCGTCACCGGCCTGGCCGTGACCGGCAGCGGCGGCGACGTGCTGTTCGTCGAGGCGACGCTCCTGCCCGGTGAGGGCGGTCGGGACGGCTTGCGCCTGACCGGCCAGCTGGGCGACGTCATGAAGGAGTCGGCGTCGATCGCCCGCTCGTTCGTCGAGGCCAACGCGGCCGAGCTCGGCGTCGGCGCGAACCTCTTCAAGGACAACGGCGTGCACGTCCACGTGCCGGCCGGCGCGATCCCGAAGGACGGGCCGAGCGCCGGGGTGACGATGGTCACGGCCCTCGCGTCGCTGCTCACCGGACGGCGCGTGCGGCCCGGCGTGGGGATGACCGGCGAGGTCACCCTGCAGGGTCGCGTGCTGCCGATCGGCGGCGTGAAGCAGAAGCTGCTGGCCGCGCACCGTGCAGGCCTCACGACGGTCTTCCTGCCCCAGCGCAACGAGGCCGACCTGGAGGACGTGC
This sequence comes from Euzebyaceae bacterium, assembly GCA_963829805.1. Classification (GTDB taxonomy): domain Bacteria; phylum Actinomycetota; class Nitriliruptoria; order Euzebyales; family Egibacteraceae; genus CAWHJR01. The sequence continues at coordinate 1,120,778 of CAWHJR010000002.1, read as the reverse complement.
CGGAGCTCGTGCTCGCCGACCTGGACGTGCGGCTCGTCGCCGACGTCCGCGACGTCCTCGAGGGCGCCCTGGAGGACGCCTGACCTGAGCCCGGCGCGCTACGAACGTCTGGCGCGGCGCCGCTCGGCCATCTCGATCTCGGTGCGGGTCGAGCGGTGCCACGCCAGGTAGGCCACGGCCAGGTTGGCGAGCCCGATGAGCACGCCCTGCCAGGAGTTGCCGCCGCCGACGGTGAAGAAGGTCGCGCCGGCCACGCCCAGGCTCACCACGCCGTAGACGAGCGCCAGCAGCATCGTGCCGTCGCGGCCCGCCGGACGGCGCATCGCGAGCAGGATCATCGCGATCGCGTAGGGGATGGAGAGGAGCAGCAGCGCGATCCCGAAGAAGCTCCCGAGGCCGCCCGCCTGGTCGGCGGCGACCCCGGAGAGCACGGCGCTGCCGACGTCTGCAGCCCCGAACGACCTCACCGCCAGCGAGACGAAGATCAACGTCAGGGCGGCCATGATCCCGAGGGCCGCCACGCGGGTGCGGGAAGCGGGCACCGACGCCTCGGACACGTTGTCGACCTCCTCCGTCGTGGTCTCCTACCACCGTAGTCGGTCGAGGCGCTCGCTCAATGCCGCGTGGTACCCGGCGCCGAAGAGCCGCACGTGCACCAGCAGGTGGTACAGCTGCAGGAGGGGCTCGCGTTCCCGGAACTCCGCGTCCAGGGGCCACTCCGCCTCGTACGCAGCCTGCAGCTCCGGGGGGACGCCGCCGAAGAGCCGCAGGAAGGCGAGCTCCAGCTCGCGGTCGCAGTAGGCGACGGCGGGATCGATCAACCAGCGGCCGGCGACGATGTTGCCCGACCACAGGTCGCCGTGGATCAGGCTGGCGCGCGGCTGCGCGGGCAGCAGGTCGCCCAGCCGGTCGAGCCGCGGCTCCAGGCGCCGGCGCAGCGGGACCGGCAGGGCGTCGAGGTGCGGCCGCAGCCGGCGCTCGGCGAAGAACGACGGCCAGTCGTCGTGCCAGGTGTTGACCTGAGGCAGTGGGCCGATGCGGTTGTCGTGGTCCAGCCCGAAGCGCGGCGGGTCCAGCGCGCTGGCGCGATGCAGGGCCGCGAGCGCCCGGCCGAGCGCGGCCCAATCCGGCGGCCCACCGACCTCCTCCAGCACCAGGATCGCGCCCTCGACGGCGAGCACCGCAGGCACCGGCGCCCCGTGCTGTCGCAGCAAGGCGAGCCCGCGCGCTTCCACCTCCACGTCGTAGGGCGCCTGCTTGACGATCACGGCCCGCCCGTCCGCGGTGCGCCCCCGCCACACCTCGCAGATCGACCCGCCACCCACCCTCCCCAGGAGCACCAGCCCGTCCACGGCTTCTACACTGACGCCCCTCCGGAGGTGTCGCATAGCCCGGTCTAGTGCGCGTCACTGCTAATGACGTTGGGTTTCACCACCCTCGAGGGTTCGAATCCCTCCGCCTCCGCGATGACGACCGAACGCGAAGCGTCAACGGGCACGCTACGGATCCAGCCGCTGAGGGCAGGCATCGGGGCGGAGGTCCTGAGCATGCCGCTGGGTGCCGAGCTCTCCGGTTCCGAGGCCGACCAGCTGCGCGCGGCGTTCGCCGAGCACCACCTGCTCGTCTTCCGCGGCACGGAGTGGTCCCTCGCGGAGCAGCAGGCGATCGTGGCCTACGTCGGGGACGTCGTCGACGAGGAGGGCGACGGCACCTTCCAGTCGATCATCTCCAACGTGCACAAGGAGGGAAAGGCGGGCAGCGGGCGCCTCGCCGCGCACGCCGACTACCTCTACCTGGAGATGCCCCTCGCGATCATCTCCCTGTACGCGGTGGAGCTCCCCGAGACGCCCACCCCCACGCTGTTCTTCAACAACGTGCGGGCGGCGACCCGCCTCGATCCCGCCCTCCACGAGCAGGCCGCCCGCGCGACGGCCACGTTCACCGCGAGGTTCCAGGGGCCCGAGTCCTGGCCTGGCGACGTGCACCCGCTCACACCCCGCTGGGCGCACACCCCGCTGTTCCCCGATCCGATCAGCGGGAAGCCGGCCCTCATCGTCGACGAGATGTTCTGCGGCCAGGTCAGCGACGTCCCCGACGAGGCCGCGTTCCGGTCCCAGGTCACCGAGGTGCTCTACGGCCCCGACAACCTCTACGAGCACCACTGGCGCCTCCACGACCTCGTCGTCTGGAACAACATCGCCACCCAGCACGCCCGCCGCGAGTTCACCGGCGCCGGCGCCCGCACGCTCCGCCGCGTCGTCGCCGCACCCCCCGGCACCGGCACCCGCTGGCAAGCCGCCGTCGACGAGGTCCGCTCCGTCCGCCGGCAGATCACCGCCGCGACGACGTAGTCCGGCGGAGCCCCGGCTGCCCAGAGGGCGCCGTCATCTTGAGCGATCATCACAAGGGCCCTTGAGGCGTGCTGTGCATCGTGGGGGCATGGCACGATCCCAGGAGAGACCATGACCACCGCCGCCGACACGCGCTACGACGTCATCATCGTGGGAGCGCGCTGCGCCGGGGCGACGGCCGCGACCCTCCTGGCGGCGGCGGGGAGACGCGTGCTCGTGGTCGACCGCGATCGCCTCCCCAGCGACGTGGTGTCCACGCACGTGCTCTTCCCGAACACGCTGGCCCGCCTCGAGGAGCTGGGCGTGATGTCGCGGCTCCGCGAGCGGCACACGATCCCGCTGCTGAAGTTCGGGTGGCGTGTGCTGGGCCACGAGGTCGGCGGCACGTTCACCCCGGTCGGGGACCATGACCGCGCAGCCTGCATCCGTCGGGTGACGCTCGACGCCGCGCTCGTCGAGACCGCGGTTGCCGCCGGTGCAGAGGTCCGTGCCGGGGTCGGGGTGGTCGGCCTGCTCGGCAAGGGTCAGATAGACGACCCGGTTCGCGGGGTGGTGCTCGACGGCGGGCAGCACGTCGAAGCGCCCTGGGTGCTCGGTGCGGACGGTCGGGCCTCCACGGTCGCCCGCCACCTCGGGCTGCCCCGCACCGGCGAGCAGCGCGGCGAGATGGCGTTCCTGCTGGCGTACTGGCGCGGGCTCCCGCCGTCGGAGTGGAGCCACATGGACGTGCACGAGACGGCCGCGCTGCTGTCGGCGCCGTGCGAGGACGGGGTGCACCTGCTGTCGCTCGCGGGCCGCGCGGAACTCACGCGCGGCACCGCCGCCGAGCGGGAGGTGCGCTACCACGACGCGCTCCGTCAGTTCCCTGCGGTGCTCAACCCGCGCCTCCTCGCGCGGGCCGCGCGCATCTCGGACGTCATCGCCGTCCCGGAGACGATGATGCGCGGCTACGACCGCCAGGCCTGTGGGCCCGGGTGGGCGCTCCTGGGCGACGCGGGCCACTTCAAGCACCCCGCCACCGCCCAGGGCATCGGTGACGCGGTGGAGCAGGCCTGGTACGTGGCCGGGCACCTGGCCGCCGGCCGACCCTTGTCGGAGTACCAGCGGTGGCGCGACGAGCGCGGCGAGGAGCATGCCGCGTACTCCTTCGACCTCGCGCGCTACCCGTCGCCGCGCGCGGCCGTGCGGTTCTCGGGCCTCGCCGCCGATCCCGCGGCCAGCCAGCAGTTCCGCGACGTCTTCCCCAGGCACGTCCGCCCCTCGGTGATCTTCACGCCGGAGCGGGACGCCCGCTGGAACGCCGCCTGGGCGTACCGGGACGGGCACCAGCGGGTGGCCGCGCTGCTGGAGGACGCCAGCGACGAGGACCTGGCCATGCACGTGCCCGCCTGCCCGGACTGGACCGTGCACGATCTGGTCGCCCACCTCGTCGGCGTCGCCGGCGACACCGTGCGCGGCGAGTTCTTCCCCCTGGCGCCCATCGCCTGGCGCGTCCCGGACGCCGCCCGTGACCTCGAGCGCTGGACCGCGGGCCACGTCGCGCCCCGGAACGGCGCAAAGCTCGCGCACCTGCTGCGCGAGTGGCGGGATCGCGCGGCCCAGCTGGAGCTCGCGTTGCGGCGGGGTGACGGCTTCGCCGACGGCGCGCAGGTGTGGGTCTACTCGGCCCCCGTCGCCGACCTCGCCGTGCACCTCCAGGACCTCCGCGAGGCGCTCGGCCGGCCCGGGGACGAGGACGCGCCGGTCACGCGGCTCGGCTTCGCGGTCTACCGCAGCTGGCTGGGCACACGCCTGATCGAGCGCGGGCTCCCGGCGCTGCTTCTGACCGACGGGCAGCGCAGCTGGACCGTCGGCGAGGGCGACCCACAGGCCACGCTCACGGCGCCACGCCTCGAGCTCTTCCGCACGATCAGCGGCCGGCGCGGGGCCGCGCGGATCCGCGGCTACGCCTGGGAGGGCGAGCCGGACCCCTACCTGCCGGTCCTGGCTCCCTACCCGCTCCCGGACGACGACCTCGCCGCGTCGCGCCAGCGTCGCGGTGCTCCCAGCTCCTCGTCGATGGCGCCCGCCTGACGGCGCAGGTGGAGGGCTTCGTCCCGCCTGCCGGCGGCGGCGAGCAACGTGGCCGCCGTCCGTAGGGCGTCGGCGCGCCGCCAGGGCAGGCGGTACTCGGCGAAGACGCCCGCTGCCCGCCGCAGTGCGGCCGCAGCATCCTCGTGCCGTCCGCGCGCCGCGGTGATCGCCCCGCGCGCCAGCTCGACGGCGCCGGCCAGGCCCCGCCAGTCCTCGCCGCCGCCGACGATCGCGTCGCAGCGCTCGAGGTGGCGCTCCGCCTCGCCGACCTCGTCGCGCTCCGCGAGGAGCCGGGCGAGGCCCGCGCGGAGCATCAGCTCGCCCGGTACCTGCGGTCCCTCGACGCTGTCGGCCAGGGCCCTGCGCAGGGCGGCGAGCGCGCCTTCGCCGTCTCCGAGCAGACGCCGGGCCTCACCGAGAGCCGAACCGTTCATCGTGGCATCCAGCAGGTCACCGGCGCGCCGGTCGTGGTCGACCGCGGCGGACCAGGAGGCCGCCGCCTCCTCCCACCGACCTTCCAGCAGCAGGAGGTGTCGCACGCTGACCGCGTCGTCCGGAAGCCCGGCAGCCGCATCACGTGCCGCGGCGAGCGGACCCGACAGCGCCAGCGCGTAGACCAGCTGGTCGAGCACGCCGCCGTGCGCCTGGGCCAGCGTGTCGACGCGGGGCTGCGCCAGCCCTCGCCGGCACCAGGCCTCGGCGGCTGCCGGGTCCAGCAAGAAGAGGTTGGCGTGCGTGGCCGCCGCGGCCGCCGGTCCCCACCCGAGGTAGGGGTCGTCGACGTCGCGAGCGGTCGCCCACGCCTCCTCCAAGATCCTCCGCGCAGCGGCCAGCTCCCCCCGGTTGAACCGGAGCCACGCCTGCGCCCACCGGGGCCACACCGTGAGCGCAGGCTTCCCCAGCACCTCGGCGAGCTCCAGCGCCCTTCGCGCCGCATCCAGCCCCAGCTCGGTGCGCACCCCGAACACCGCAGCCTGGGCCGTCACCGTGAGGCGGTGCAGGGCCGGCTCGCCCGAGACCAGCACGTGCTCGGCGGCGGCGAGGTGCTCGAACGCCCGCGGGATGTCCATCGTCACGGAGTCCGCGGCCAGCACGCTCCCCAGGCGGCTGCGGACGGTCGCGACCGCGGTGGCGTCGCCCGCCAGCCGGTAGAGGTCGATCGCCGACTCGAGATGGCTCACCGCACGGCGCTGGTCGCGGCCGGAGCGCACCAGGAGCGTCGCCGCGCTGACTGCGGCGCGCGCCTGCTGGGCCGGCGGTGCCCCGGCATGGTGCAGCGCGGCCAGGGCGGCCTCCGCGTAGGCCACGGCCTCGTCCCACGCGTAGAGCCGCGCGGCCTCGTCCGCGGCCCGCAGGTTGAGCTCGGCCGCGCGCTCCGGGTCCGCCAGACCGCCGGCTGCCTGCAGATGCGACGCGGCCGCGGCCACCTCGGCTGGACGGCGCAACCCGCGCTCTTCCAGCGCCTCCGCGGCGCGCAGGTGCAGCCGCTGGCGACGCGGTACCGGGACGTCCTCTTCCACGGCCTCGCGGAGCAGCTCGTGGCGGAACGCGTACCCGGCCTCCCAGGCGTGGCCGACCTCGACCAGCCACCCTTCGCGGATCGCCTCGTCGAGCCCCTCGACGACGTCGTCCTCCGAGCGGTCCGCGACCCGCGTGAGCACGCCGAACTCGACGGCCGAGCCCAGCACCGCCACGCAGCTGGTGATCTCCTGGGCCATCGGTGCGAGGCCCCGCAGGCGGTCGCGCAGCACGTCACGCAACGCGGACGGCAGGCTCCACGCGACCTCGTCCCAGACGCCTCGGCCGGTGAGGTGGCGGACCACCTCGTCCGCGAAGAACGGGTTGCCGCCGGTCCAGGCCTCCAGGCGCCGCACCGTGACGTCTGAGACCTCGGCGCCCGTGCGCACGGCCACGAGGTTCGCGAGGTCGGCCGTGCCCAACGGCTCCAGCGGCAACCGGTCGGCCAGGCTGTGCCGCCCGAGGTCCGCGAGCAGCTCGAGCAGCGGCGGGTGCCGGCTGCCCGGGGGGTCGCGGAAGGACAGCACCAGGAGCACGCGCGCGGGGAGGTGCCGGCCGAGGTGGCCCAGCAGCACAGCGCTGGCCTGGTCGAGGTGCTCGGCCTCCTCGACCAGCAGCAGCACCGGCGCCTGCGCGGCGAGAGCGTCGAACCGGTCGACGACCGCGTCGAGGAAGGCGTGCAGGCCAGGAGTGTCGCCAGGAAGGGCCTCCGCCACCGGCGCGGCGCGCAGAGCCTCGACCACGGGCTGGTAGGGGATCAGCGCGAGCGGGTCGCAGCGGCCGACCAGCACCAGGCCGCCGTCGACATCGGCCAGCGCCGCCAAGGCCGCGACCAGCCGCGTCTTGCCGATCCCCGCCTCGCCCGAGACCACCGCCACCCGGCGACCACCGGTCCGCGCCACCTGCCAGAGCTCCCGCAGCCGCTGGAGCTCGGCCTCGCGGCCGACCATCGGGAGCCGCCGTACGGCGTCGAGCAGCGCGTCGGGCGGGCGGGAGGCCGCCGGCGGCGCGGGGGGCGCGGCCTGCAGCCCCAGCCCCGGGTCGTGGCGGAGCACCCGGGCCTCCAGGTCGCGCAGCTCGGGTCCGGGCTCCAGCCCCAGCTCCTCGGTGAGCAGCGCCCGCACGCGGCCGTAGGCCTCGAGCGCGTCCGCCTGCCGCCCGGACCGGTACAGCGCCACGATGAGGTGCGCCCAGAGCCGCTCCCGGAACGCATGACGCACCACCAGCCCCTCGAGGTCACCGACGACCTCGGCGTGCCGGCCGAGCGCGAGCTCGGCCTCGATCTGCCGCTCGGTCGCGACCAGCCGCAGGCCCTCGAGACGGGCGCGCTCCACGAGGGCCCACGGCTCGTCCGCGAAATCGGCCAGCGGGGGCCCGCGCCACAACCCGAGCGCCTCGCCCAGCAGCGTCGCGGTCTCTCCGGGACGGTTCTCGTCCAGCGCACGGCCACCCGCCGCCACCAGCTCCGTGAAGCGCTCGGCGTCGCACGCGTCCGGCTCGACCACCAGGACGTACCCGGGCCTGCGGCTCTGCAGCACCTGCGGCGGTGCCCCCCTAGGGCGTGGGCCCTCGAGGGCGCGTCGCAGCTCCGAGACGTAGACCTGGACCGCGTGGTCCGCACTCGCCGGCGGCTGGCCCTGCCACAGCGCCTCGATGCAGCTGCTCGGCCGTCACCACGGTGTTGGCGTGCACGAGCAGGACGCCCAGCAGCGCACGCGCCCGGCCCGCGCCCAACGTCACCGGGGCCCCGTCGCGCAGCACCGCCAACGGTCCCAGCATGCGGAACTGCACGCTTGTCACCGCCTGCATCGTGCCGGAACCTGGCCTTGAGCGACGATCCCAGCGGTCCTTGAGGTACCAGGCGCAACGTGCAGCGCATGACGACAACCGACATCGCAACGACCGATTTCAGCGCGCTGAAGGCCAAGCACAGCGTCGTGTGGGGCAACGGCCCCTACGAGCAGATGCCTCAGCACTACCTGCCGCTCCTGGACCACCTGGCGCAGGCGGCCGCCGTCCGCCCCGGTGAGCGCGTCCTCGACGTCGCCACCGGGACGGGTGCCCTGGCAACCCGGCTGGCCCGGGCGGGCGCCAGCGTCACCGGCGTGGACCTCGCGCCCGCGCTGGTCGCGACCGCCCGCAGGCTGGCCGCGGAGGAGGGGCTGCCGATCGCCTACGAGGTGGGCGACGCCGAGGGCCTGCCCTTCCCCGACGGAACGTTCGACGTCGTGACCTCCAGCGTCGGGTCGATGTTCGCTCCCGACCACGCCCGGGTCGCCGCCGAGTTCGCGCGCGTCTGCCGCCCGGGCGGCCGGCTCGTGCTGGGCCACTGGAGCGACCAGTCCGGCGTGATCGACATGTTCAAGGTGCTGGTGCCGTTCCAGCCGCCGCCGCCGCCGGGCGCTGGCTCCCCGTTCCGCTGGGGCAACCGCGGGCACGTGGAGTCGCTCCTCGGCGAGGCGTTCGAGCTGCGCTTCGAGGAGGGTGACGCGCCGCAGCTGGCGGCCGACGGCGAGGAGGTCTGGCAGCTGTTCTCCACGGTCTACGGCCCCTGCCGCACGCTCGCCGAGTCGCTGGAGCCCGACCGCCGCGAGGCCCTGCACGCCGCGTTCGTCGCGTTCTTCGAGGGCCACCGGACCCCCGCCGGCATCAACCAGGTCCGCCCCTACCTCGTCGTGATCGGCACCCGCCGCTAACGTTTGAGTCCTGATGATCGACGAGCTGCTGGCCGCGGTGCGCCGCGGCCTGCAGCGTTTGGACCCGCACGCAGCCGCCCAGGCGGCTGCTGCGGGCGCACTCCTGGTGGACATCCGCCCGGCCGCGCAGCGCGCGGCCCACGGTGGCATCCCCGGGGCGGTCGTGGTGGAGCGGACCGTGCTGGAGTGGCGGCTGGACCCCACCAGCCCGCACCGCATCCCGCAGGCCACCGACCACGACCGCGAGGTCGTGGTCATCTGCCAGCAGGGCTACTCGTCCAGCCTCGCGGCGGCCTCCCTGCAGCAGCTCGGCCTGCGCAGGGCCACCGACCTGGCCGGCGGCGTCGATGCCTGGCTGGCGGCCGGCCTGCCGACGACCGACGGGACGGAGCCCGCGGTCGGCTGAGCGAGGGAGCGGGCCTGCCGCCGAGGGTCGGCGCTACTTCGCAGACACGCCCGCCGCGTCGAACGTCGCCATCTCCGCGAGGAGCCGCGCGGCCGCCTGCACCAGCGGCACTGCCAGGCAGGCGCCCGTCCCTTCCCCCAGCCGCAGGCCGAGGTCGAGCAACGGCGTGAGGCCGAGGTGCAGCAGCGCGGCCTGCGCCCCCGGCTCCGCGGACCGGTGCCCGGCGATGACGCGGTCGGTGACATCCGGCACCAGAGCGGCTGCCACGAGCAGCGCCGCGTCGGCGATCACGCCATCGACCACCACCGGCACGCCGGCTGCAGCGCCGCCGACCACGAAGCCGGCCAGCGCGGCGATCTCCAACCCGCCCAGCGCGGCGAGCGCCGCGACCGGGCCTGCGGCCACCGCGGCCTCGTGGCGGTGCAGCGCGCGCTCGACGACGGCAACCTTGCGCGCCAGTGCCGCGTCGTCGATGCCCGTGCCGCGGCCGGTCACCTCCGCGGCTTGCCGCCCGGTGAGCGCGCCGATGACCGCGGCCGCTGCCGTCGTGCTGCCGATGCCCATCTCGCCGGTGACCAGGCACCTCGCCCCGCCCGCGACGAGCTCGCCCGCCAGCTCCGCGCCTACGTCCAGGGCGGCGACGGCCTCCGCGGCCGACATCGCCGGACCCTCCGACAGGTCGGCCGTCCCCGCGCGGACCTTGCGCACCAGCAGCCCGGGTGCCGGCTCCAGGTCCGTGGCGACCCCGACGTCGACCACGATCACCGTCGCACCGACCTGCCGCGCCAGGACGTTGATGGCCGCCCCTCCGGCAAGGAAGTTCGCGACCATCTGCGCCGTGACCTCCTGCGGCCACGGCGAGACGCCCTGCGCCAGAACCCCGTGGTCGGCGGCGAAGACGGCCACGGCCGCGGGCGAGGGCACGGGTGGCGGGCAGGACCCCGCGATCCCGGCCAGGCGGATGCCCAGCTCCTCGAGCTGTCCCAGCGCACCGAGCGGCTTGGTGAGGCGCGCCTGGAGCCCGGCCGCGTCGCTCACGGCCTGGGCATCGAGGGGGCGGACCGCCGCCGCGGCGGACGCGAACGTCATCTGCGGGCGACGCTAGCAGCGGTCGAGGTCTCAGCCCGCCGGGAGCTCGAACGTGATCGTCGTGCCGGAGCCGGGGCTGCTCTCTGCGTGGATCGTGCCGTCGTGGGCCTCGACCAGGCGGCGGGCGATCGCCAGGCCGAGCCCCGCGCCTGCGGAGGAGTCGGAGCGGACGTAGCGCTCGAAGACGCTGGCCAGCTGCTCGGCGGCGATGCCGGTACCGGAGTCGGTGACGCGGAAGCGCACGCGGCCGCCCGGTGCGGCCGCCGCAGCGACCTCGACGGACCCGCCGGCAGGGGTGTGCTGCAGGGCGTTGCGGATCAGGTTGCCCAGCACCTGGTCGAGGCGGGTCGGGTCGGCATCGACCGCCGGCAGCCCATCTTCTGCGAGCGCGGTCAGCAAGACCGTCGCCTGCCCGGCCTGCGCGGTGAAGGCGGCCACGGCGTCGCGCACGACGTGCGCCGGGTCCAGGGTCTCGCGGTGCAGGCGCAGCGCGCCGGCCTCGGCGGTGCTGAGCGTGAAGAGGTCGTCGAGCAGACGCGCGATCGCCCGCGTGCCGTCCAGCACCACGCCCAGGTGCTCGGCGTCGGGCTGGTACACGCCGTCGACCATCCCCTCGACGTTGCCCTGGACGACGGCCAGCGGCGTGCGCAGCTCGTGGGCCACATCGGCGAGGAGGTCGCGGCGGAGCCTGTCGCCGGTGGCCAGCCGCTCGGTCATCGCGTTGAACGAGTCGGCCAGCCGGCGCACCTCCTGCGAGCCCTGCGGCTCCACCCGGACCCCGTAGTCGCCCTCCGCGACGCGGTCCGCTGCGTCCATCACCTGCAACAGGGGCAGCGTCGTACGGCGGATCGCACGGGCCACCGCGATCGAGCCGATGACCGCGATCGGGACGAACGGCACGAACCACGGCGGGCCGTCGCGGGTCGAGTCCTCCCACCACGGCATGTCCCGCGCGAGGAACGACACCCCGGCCGAGACCAGCAGGAAGCCGAGCACCCCAAAGATGACCAGGCGGCGCGCGAAGCGGCCGGCGGCAGGTCCGCGGGGCGGGTACGGCTCGCCCTCGGGCCACCACGGCGGTGGCCCGCCCCGCCAGGGCGGCGGCTGCCCCCGTGCCCACGGCGGCCCGCGACGCGGCGGCGCGCCGCCCCGCTGGCCCTCAGTCATCGGCCCAGCGGTACCCGACCCCGTGAACGGTGAGCAGGTAGCGCGGGCTGCGCGGGTCGGGCTCCAGCTTGCGCCGCACGTTCTTCACATGGGCGTCGATCGCGCGCTCGTAGCTCTCGAACGCGACGCCGCGCAGTGCCTGCAGCAGCTGGCCGCGCGTGAAGACGCGCCCCGGTTGACGCGCCAGCGCCGTGACGAGCTGGAACTCGGTCGCGGTGAGGTCGATCGTCTCCGCGCTGCGGGTGACGCGCATGCGCGGCACGTCGATCGTGACCTCGCCGGTCACGAGGATCTCTGCCGCGGCGGAGCGCTCCAGCTCGCGGCCGCGCAGGACCGCTTTGACGCGCGCGACCAGCTCACGCGGGCTGAACGGCTTCACGACGTAGTCGTCGGCGCCCAGCTCGAGCCCGATGATGCGGTCGGTCTCCTCGCCGCGGGCGGTCAGCATCACGATCGGCACGGGCGAGGAGCGGCGCAGCTCGGTCGCGACCGAGAGCCCGTCGCGGCCCGGCAGCCCCAGGTCGAGGATCACGAGGTCCGGGGGCTGGGCCCGGGCCTGGGCCAGCGCGGCGTCGCCGTCGCCGACCACCGCCACGTCGTAGCCGGCAGCGACCAGGTAGTCGCGCACGACCTTGGCAATCTCGCGCTCGTCCTCGACCACCAGTACGCGGGCCACGTCAGGGAGCGTGGACGAGGCAGCAGGGCCGGGACAAGTCCCGACCCTGCTTTCGAAGGATGTCGAGGTCACCGCTCCTCGGCGGGCGCCTCGCTGGTGGTCGCGGCGGCGGGCTCGCTGTGGGCGCGGCGGTGCCACTCCTCAGCGCGCTGGTCTCCCCAACCCGGCGGGCCCCAGGGCGGGCCACCGTAGCCACGGCGGCGCGAGAAGAACACGATCGCGCCGATCACGAGCAGCGGGAAGAAGAAGAATCCCGGGAAGAACGGGGGACGTCCGTCGAAGCGGTCGTCGACCACCCGGACCACGTCTGTGCCCTCGGTCGTGGTCGTGGCGCCCTCCTCGACCTCGGTGACGGCCTGGGTGACGACCGCCTGGGCGCGGCCACGCTCCACCCCGGCGTTGAAGGCGGCGTAGCCGATCGCGGCCACGCCGAAGATCACTGCCAGCACCATCGCGGGACCGAATGCCCTGCGCATCGGAACTTCCTCCTCATCTGGGTTGTGCGGTCCTGTGTGGACCGCGTGAGGATCAGACTGCGGCCGCGATGTGGAGGAGGTGTGAAGACCATGGGGAGGGTCACCGACCTCTCAGATCTCCTGGCGCCGGGGCTGGATGTGGTGTTCTGCGGGATCAACCCGGGACGGATGTCCGGCGCGCTCGGGCGCCACTTCGCCAACCCCCGCAACGACTTCTGGCGCCTGCTGCACGCGGCGGGGTTCACGCCGCGCCTGCTGGCCCCCGCGGAGCAGGAGCTGCTGCTGACCTACGGCTGCGGGATCACGAACGCCGCGGACCGCACGACGCCCGGCTCGGGCGACCTGCGCAAGGCCGACTTCGCCGGCGCGGCGGAGCGGCTGGAGCGGGTGGCCGTCGACCTCGCGCCGCGCTGGATCGCCTTCGTCGGCAAGGAGGCCTGGCGCGGCACGTTCGGGTCCCGCGCCGAGCTGGGCGTGCAGCCACGGCACCTGGCCCAGACCCGCCTGTTCGTGCTGCCGTCGACGTCGCCCGCGAACGCGTCAGTCCCCTGGGCCGAGCGGCTGCGCTGGTTCACGGCCCTCGCGGTGGCGATCAGCGCACGCTGAAAAGCCGCCGCCCGGATCTGGGCGACGGCTCTTTGGATCGTGCGTGGTCAGGCCTCGGCGCTGTCGTCCTCGTGGGCGCGGCGGTGCCAGTCTTCGAGGCGCTCCTCCATGCCGCGCATCCATGGCGGGCCGCCCTTGCCCTCGCCGCGTGCCCAGGGCGGGCCGCCCTTGCCCTCGCCGCGCATCCAGGGCGGGCCGCCCTCGCCCTCGCCGCGTGCCCACGGCGGGCCGGCGTTACCGCAGCGGGACCGCTTGGCCAGGATGGCGAGCACGCCGATCCCGATGAGCGGGAAGAGGAACGGGGGTGGGCCGGAGGGCCTCCCGTGGTGGTCGTGACCCATTGCTGCAGTCCTCCTGAAGGGGTTCGTGTGTTCCGTGACCACAGCGTCGACCCTGGATGTGGAGGACCTGTGAAGACCCCGCGGAGGGTTCTCAGTTCGTCACATGCGGTAGCTCATGCGGGCCGTGACGACCGCGTCGGCGAGCTTGGCGTACGTGCGGGCGTTCTCCAGCGCGATGGCGGCGAGACCTCCGAGTGCTTCGGTCAGGTCGACATCGTCGTCCGTGAAGCCGCCGGGCTTGTTGATGACCTCCAGGACGCCGACCGCCCGCTCGCCCGAGAGCAGCGGGACGGCGACCATCTGGTTGGTGTCGAAGCCCGAGGCCCGGTCCACACCGCTGTAGAAGCGGCCGTCGGCCGCCGCGTCGTTGATCACCGCGGTCTGGCGGTTGGTCAGCACCCAGCCGGCCACGCCCTGGCCGGCGGGGACGCGCTGGCGGGTGATGGACTCAGCGACGCCGCCCGCCGCGAACGCGATCTCCAGGTCGCCGGTCTCCTCGTCCAGCACCAGCACCGATGCGGTCTCCGCGCCGGTCAGGTCGTCGGCGGCGGCGATGATCGTGCCGATCAGCGCGTCACCGTCCAGGGTCGAGCCCAGCGTGCGCGCGAGCTCCACCAGGCGCTTGCGCAGCGTGGTCTCGCGCTCCAACGCGGCTCGCAGTGTGTCGACGTCACTCATGGTTTCTGACCCCCTCAGGCCTTCAGCATGTGGGTCGGGACGAAGTCGGTGTAGAAGTCGCCGCTGCGGAACACCGGGTGGGACAGCACGCGCCGGTGGAAGCCGATCGTGGTGGTCATGCCAGGCCCCTGGATGTCGAACTCCGAGAGGGCGCGCAGCGTGCGGTCCATGGCCTCCTCGCGGTCCTTGCCCCACACGATGAGCTTGGCGATCAGCGAGTCGTAGAACGGGCTCACCATCCAGCCGGGGTAGCAGTGGGAGTCCACGCGCGTCCAGGGCCCGCCCGGCGGGTTGAAGTGCGAGAGGCGGCCAGCGGACGGCGCGAAGTTGCGGTCGGGGTCCTCGGCGTTGATGCGGCACTCGATCGCGTGCCCCCGCAGCTCCACCTCGTCCTGCGACACGCTCAGCGGCTCGCCGCCGGCGACGCGGATCTGCTCCTTGATGAGGTCGACGCTGGTCACGGCCTCGGTCACCGGGTGCTCGACCTGGATCCGCGTGTTCATCTCCATGAACCAGAACTTGCCGTCGTCGTCGAGCAGGAACTCCATCGTCCCGGCGCCCGTGTAGCCGATCGACAGGGCCCCGTCGACCGCGGTGCCGCCCAGGTCCGCGCGCTTGGCGTCGTCGACGTGGATCGACGGTGCCTCCTCGATGAGCTTCTGGTGGCGGCGCTGCACCGAGCAGTCGCGCTCGCCGAAGTGCACGCCGTTGCCGAGCGTGTCGCAGACCAGCTGGATCTCGGTGTGGCGGCTGCGGTCGAGGTAGCGCTCGATGTAGACGGCGCTGTTCTTGAAGATCGCCTGCGCCTGGGCGCGGGTGGTCTGGTACGCGGCCCGCAGGTCCTCGCGGCGTCGCACGACCGTCATGCCGCGCCCGCCACCGCCGGCCGAGGCCTTGATGATCAGCGGGTAGTCGATCTCCTTGGCGATGTCGTCGGCCTCGTCGACGGTCGGCACGGGCTCGATCGTCCCCGGCAGCAGCGGCAGGCCGGCCTTGGACATGAGGTCGCGGGCGGTGGCCTTGTCGCCCATCTTCTCCATCACCTCGGGCGAGGGGCCGATGAACGTGATCCCGTGGGAGTCGAGGATCTCGGCGAAGAAGGGATCCTCTGACAGGAAGCCGTAGCCCGGGTGCACCGCGTCTGCACCGGTCTTGAGGCACGCGCCGATGATGTTCGGCACGTTCATGTAGCTCTTGCCGGTCGCCGGCGGGCCGATCTGCACGGCCTCCTCGGCGAAGCGCACCACCGCGGAGTCGGCGTCGGCCGAGGAGTACACCGCGACGCAGGGCAGGCCCAGCTCGCGGCAGGCGCGCGCGACGCGCAGCGCGATCTCGCCGCGGTTGGCGATCAGGACCTTGGAGATCACGGCCGATCGCCTCAGCCCACGTCGACGATGATGAGCTTCTGGCCGAACTCGACGATCTCGCCGTCGTTGATCAGGATCTTGCGCACGGTCCCGGTCACGTCGGACTGGATGCGGTTCATGATCTTCATGGCCTCGACGATCGCGACGTCCTGGCCGGCCTCGATCGGTCCGCCCTCCGTCACGAACGCGTCGGCCCCCGGCTCCGGGGACTTGTAGAAGGTCCCGACCAGCGGCGAGGTGATCGCGTGGCCGCCCTCCTCCTCCATCGGGGCGACTGCGCCGTCGCCGGTGAGGGATGCGCCCACCGCCATCGGCGCCCCGGACGGGACGACCGGCGAGACGCCGATCGCCACCTCCTGCCACTCGATCTCCACGCGGTACGCGCCGGCCTCGACCGACAGGCGGCGCATGGAGCCCTTGACCTTCGCGGCCAGCGCGGAAGCCTCCTCGGCGACCGCCTTGAGGAGGCCGGTGTCCAGGTCGTCGTCGCTCATGCCTTGCTCCCGATCCGTGGCTGGGCTTCGGTGCCGAACATCCGGAAGCGCCGGTAACGCGCCTCCAGCAGGTCGTCGATGGGCATCGCCAGCAGCTCGTTGAGCGTGCCCGCGACCGCCTCCTTGACGTTGGCGGCGGTCGCCGCCGGGTTGGTGTGCGCGCCGCCCTCCGGCTCCGGCACGACGCCGTCCATGACCTTCAGCGCCAGCAGCGACGGCGCGTCCAGCTTCAGCGCCTCGGCCGCGCGCGGCGCGTCGGCCGCGTTGCTCCACAGGATCGCGCTGCAGCCCTCGGGCGAGATCACCGAGTAGTAGGAGTTCTCCATCATCAGCACGCGGTCGCCGACGCCGAGGGCCAGCGCGCCGCCGGAGCCGCCCTCGCCCGTGACCAGCACGACGATCGGCACCTTCAGGCGCGCCATCTCCAGGATGTTGACCGCGATCGCGATCCCCTGGCCGCGCTCCTCGGCCTCCAAACCGGGGAACGCACCGGGGGTGTCGACCAGCGTGATGACCGGCATGCCGAACTTCTCGGCGTAGCGCATCAGCCGCAGCGCCTTGCGGTAGCCGTCGGGCTGGGGCATCCCGAAGTTGCGGGCCACGAGCTCCGAGGTGCTGTGGCCCTTCTGGTGGCCGATCACCATCACGGGCAGGCCCTCGAGCAGCCCGGGGCCGCCGACGATCGCCAGGTTGTGGCTGTAGAGCCGGTCGCCTGCCAGCTCGGTGAAGTCCGAGCAGAGGTAGCCGATGTACTCCAGCGTCGTGGGCCGGTCCTGGTGGCGGGCCAGCTGCACGGTGTCCCAGGCCGTGCGGGACGTCAGCTGCGCGGCGTCGGTGATGAGCGCCTCGCCCTCCCCCGTGGGGAGGTCGGCCGGCTTGTCGGCGTCGTGGTAGCCCAGCAGCTTGGCCAGCTCGCGCTTGAGGTTCTCGCGCGTCGCGACCAGGTCGAGCATCCCGTGGTCCATCAGGAACTCCGCCGTCTGGAAGCCGTCCGGCAGCTCCTGGCGGATGGTCTGCTCGATCACCCGCGGACCCGCGAAGCCGATGATCGACCCGGGCTCGCTGACCAGCACGTCGCCGAGCACCGCGTAGGACGCGGTGACGCCGCCGAACGTCGGATCGGTCAGCAGGCAGATCGACAGGAGGCCGGCGTCGTCCAGGCGCGCCAGCGCCGCGGACGTCTTGGCCATCTGCATCAGCGAGATCGCACCCTCCTGCATGCGCGCCCCGCCCGAGGCGGTGATGATCAGCAGCGGCAGCCGCTGGTCGAGGGCGTGCTCGGCCGCGCGGGTGACGATCTCCCCGACCGCGCTGCCCATCGACCCGCCCATGAACGCGAAGTCCATGGCCGCGACGACCACCGGGTGGCCGTTGATCCGCCCGACGCCGAAGACCGCGGCGTCGTCGCGGCCGGTCTTGGCGCGGGCCTGGGCCAGGCGCTCCGGGTAGGGCTTGGAGTCCACGAAGCCGAGGACGTCATGGGACTCGATCCCCTTGGAGAGCTGCTCCCAGGAGCCCTCGTCGAGGAGCTGGGCGAGGCGCTCGTCCACGCCGATGCGGAAGTGGAACGCGCAGTCGGGGCAGACCTTGAGGTTCTTGTCCAGGCGCTTGCGGTAGACGAAGGATTCGCAGTTGGGGCACTTCAGCCACTGGGCCTCTTCGCGGGTCATGAAGCCACCACTGACTGCTCGAGCATCGTGCGGAGCTCCTTGCGCTCGGCTGCGAGCGCCTGCTGCAGCTGCTCTGAGGTGGGAGCCGGCCGGTCCCCGCGTCCGAAGACCTGCGTCACGACGTAGGCCAGCACGTCGGTCGTCACGTGGTTGCGGTCGACCGCCGTGGCGGCGACGGCCAGGTCCAGTGCGGCGCGCAGGCGGCCGGCGCGGATCTCGGCCTCGATCATCCCGTGGTAGGCGACGATCTGGCGACCGGGCTCGACGTCGGCGTGGCGCAGGCGGTCGAAGGTCCCGCGGGCGGCATCGTGCTCGTTGGCCTCGAGGTAGAGCTCGGCCAGGTCGAGGAGCGCGAGCTCGTCGTCCGGGGCCTGCTCCGCGAGCTGCTCGGCCCACTGCAGCGCCTTGCGCATGCGGCCCGCCATGCGGTGCAGGTCGACGAGGTTGCGCACGACGTCGACGTCGCCCGGGTCGGCCTTGGCGGCCTGCTCGAGCATCTCGGCGGCGTCGGCGTCGCGGCCGTGGCGGCGCACGAGGTGCCCCAGCGCGATCACCGCGGAGGTGTCCTCGGGGTCGATGCGGACAGCGGCGCGCAGGGCCTGCTCGGCGGCCTCGGCCTCACCGTCGGCGAGGAGCGCGAGGCCCAGCCAGCGCTGGGCCGCCGCGTCGTGCGCATCGTGCGCGACCAGGCGGCGGGCCAGGTCGACGGCCTCGTCGTCGCCCAGCTGCACCGCGGCTTCGGTCGCGACGCGCAGCAGCGCCGTGTCGTCGCCGTCGGCGAGGCCCGCGGTCGCCACCTCGAGCGCCCGCTCGAGGTCGCCCGCCCCGAGCGCCCGTTCTGCCTCCGTGATCACTTCGGCGGTGATCGTCACCACCCCCTGTGCAGTCGAGCCGGCACCCGCCGGCCGTCCCTGGAGCCGGCCTGGAGCATAGTCCGCGCCTTTCGGTTCAGGCAGGGCCTGTCAGCGCTTGGAGAGACTTCTCCAGGCGCTTGACCTCGCCGGTCGCATGGGTCGCGATGTCAGGGACCGTCTTCATCGCCAGGCCGCCGAGCACACGGCCCGGGCCGACCTCGACGATGGTGTCGACGCCGTCGGCGGCCAGGCGGCGCAGCGTGTCGGTCCAGCGCACCGCGCCGGCGACCTGGCGGCGCAGAGCGTCCTTGACCTGCTCGGCGCTCGTGACCGGAGCGCCCGTGACGTTGGCGATCACTGGGATGCGGGGGTCGGCGAAGTCGAAGCGGTCGAGCTCGGCGGCGAACTCCTCGCCCAGCGCGTCCATGAGGCTGCAGTGGAAGGGCGCGCCGACCTCCAGCGGGACGACGCGGGCGCCGGCTTCCTTGGCCAGCTCCGAGGCTCGGCCGACGGCCTCGGCCTCCCCGGAGATCACCGTCTGCTCGGGCTCGTTGTAGTTGGCGGGCTCGACCACCCCGCCCTGGGCCGCGGCCTTGGCGCAGAGCTCCTCGACGGTCTCGGGGGACAGCCCGATGATCGCGGCCATCGCTCCCGGGGTGCGGGCGTTGACCGCGGCCATGAGCTGCCCGCGGCGCCGGACGAGGCGCAAGGCGTCGGGGAACTCCAGGACGCCGGCGCAGACCAGCGCGCCGTACTCGCCCAGGCTGTGGCCGGCGGTCATGTCGGCCTCGACGCCCTCGCGCCGCAGCACGTCCAGCACCGCCATCGACATGGTGAAGATCGCGGGCTGGGTGTTGTCGGTGGAGCGCAGGGCGTCCTCGGGCCCCTCGAAGCAGAGCTTGGTCAGCTCCATCCCGAGGATCCGATCGGCCTCTGCGAAGTAGCGCTCACCGACGTCCGGGTAGCGCTCGACCAAGTCCTTGCCCATTCCAAGCTTCTGCGATCCCTGCCCAGGGAAGACGAACGCGATGCCCATGGCGCGCAACCTAGCAAGCGCGCGCGGGCCGGGCCCGGCCGGTCTTTATCGCGCCCGAATCCTGGTCAGATGTCCAGCACGATCCGGCGCCGGCCCAGCTCGATCGTGGTGCCGGGCAGGACCCGGACGCACGCCCCGGCAGGCAAGCGGGTGAAGTTCGCCACGCCGGACGGCTTGAGGGCGGTGCCGTTCTCGGCGTTGCGGTCGGTCAGGAGCAGGTCCCATCCCTCGATCGTCAGCTGCGCGTGGACCCGGGAGACGGTGCGCTCCGGGTCGTTGATCGTGAGCGGCGTCATGCGGCCCGCGATCACCTCCGGGTCGATCGAGGGGCGCCGGCCGATCACGACGTCGCCTGCGAGGGCGATGACGCGACCGTCGTCCATCACCAGCCGCACGATCGGCGGGCGAGGCTCGCGCTGGACGCGACGCGGCGGCGTGACCTGGCCGCCGCAGGCCGGGCACTGCAGCGCCAACGGGTGGACGAAGCCCCCACAGCCACACCCCACACCTTCGACGATCGGGGGGTTGTCACCGACCGGCTGCTGCAGCATGACCGAGGTCCCGGAGCCGGGGTAGCGGCCGGGCGGCAGCTCCGTCGTGCCCAGGCTGCCGTTCACCGGGCCCTGGGTGAGGAGCGCGATCCGCACCGCCCCGTTGATCGCGAGCTCGGCGGGCCCGAGGTGCGTGCGCCGGTACCCGATGTGCTCCGAGCGGAACTCCAACCCCGTGCCGACCAGGGCCCCCCAACCGCGCGGGATCGGCGTGATGATCCCGAACGGACCGGGCACGCAGCTGGCGGCCTGGCGCGCCGCTGCCAGCAGGCTGGGGCCCTCCTGCTGCATCACCAGCGCGATCAGCTTCTCCGCCAGGTGGGGGTCCGTGCCCGGGCGCAAGACCAGCAACCCAGCGGGCCCGTTGACCACGAGTCCGGGGCCGGCCACGACGCCTGCGTTCGCGACCACCGCACCTCCATCAGGGGGCCGCGCGCCCTGACGCTTCACGCGGACCCCGCGCGTATCCTCGCAGCCGCCAGCGTACGATCCTCAGGGCAGATCGGCTGCGTCATCATCACGCGTGCGGCTC
Organism: Euzebyaceae bacterium; assembly: GCA_963829805.1. Taxonomy (GTDB): domain Bacteria; phylum Actinomycetota; class Nitriliruptoria; order Euzebyales; family Egibacteraceae; genus CAWHJR01. The sequence continues at coordinate 1,100,197 of CAWHJR010000002.1, read as the reverse complement.
CGATTCACCCCGCCGCCGACGTGCTGCGGGAGACGCTGGGCACCCTGGGTCCGGCGTTGGGGGGCATGTCGGTGTCGTTCGCGCTCCTGCGCTCTGGGGTGCTGCACTTCGTGACCGACTCGCCGCCGCTGTACGACGGCACGTGGGCGGCGCTGCTGGAGGCGCTGGGATCTGGCCACCCCGCAGGGCTGGTGGTCGGCGCACCGGTGGATGCAGCTCTGCCGATGCGCGTCGGCGGTTCCACCGCGGGCTTCCTGCTGGCGCGGCGAGGCGCGCCGGGGTTGTCGGCCGCCGAGGCGGCGCTGCTGCAGCTGCTGACCAGCCGCGTCGCGGCCGTCGATCGAGAACGGCCGCCTGCTCGACAGCCTCACCGAGCTCCTCGCCGAGTACATGAGCGCCGACGTCGCCGGGACTCTGCTGTCCGGGCCCGAGGAGGCGCGGCTGGGCGGCGAGACCAGGGACGTCAGCATCCTCTTCGCTGACCTCATGGGCTTCACGGGCTACTCCGAGCGCCACGACTCCGCGGCGGTCGTCGCCCTCCTGAACCGCTACTTCGACCTCGCCGTCCCAGCCGTCGTCGACAACGGCGGCACGGTCAGCACGTTCATCGGCGACGCGATCATGGGCCTGTTCGGAGCCCCCCGGCGCCAGCCCGAGCACCCGCTGCTCGCGGCTCGGGCCGCCCTGGCCCTGCGCGACTCCGTGGCGACCATGGTCGGCGACGACCGTGCCCTGCCGCGCTTCCGCATCGCGGTCAACACCGGCCCGGCGACGGTGGGCAGCATCGGCAGCCAGCGCCGCAAGCTCTTCACCGCGATCGGCGACACGGTCAACCTCGCCTCCCGCCTCGAGGGTGCCGCCCCCGTCGGCACGGTCGTCATCGGCCAGGAGACCTACTCCGTCCTGCGCGGCTTCGCGGAGGTCAGCCCCCTCGAGCCCCTCATCCTCAAGGGCAAGGCCGAACCCGTCCGCGCGTACATCCTCCACCGCCTGCGCGAAGGCAGCGAGCGCGTGATCGGCGACCAGACCATCACGGGCCTGCGCCGCGAAGACCTCGTCTGACCCTCTGCCTACACTCGCGCCACCGGAGGCGTGGCTGAGCGGTCGAAAGCGCAGGTCTTGAAAACCTGAGGGCCTTCGGGCCCCGTGGGTTCGAATCCCACCGCCTCCGCTCTCGTGAAATCGCGTCCGAGGCCCGGACACCTCGGCGGCCTGTTGCACGGTGATGACGCGCTCGCTAGTGGCAGGGCACCCCGAAGAGGTGGCGGGCGTCGTGGAAGAGCTCGTGGAGGACGCCCCCGGAGTCACGCATGGCGTGGGTGACCGGGGCGAGCAGCGCGCCCTGGTCGAACAGGACCAGGTAGGCGGCCAGGAGTGCGAGGAGCAGCGCGGCGAGGGCCGGCGTCGCCAGCTGCTCGCCGCTCAGGCGGGCGTCGGACTGCATCTCAGGTCTCCTCTCGGGCCCGGTCGACGGCCACGGGTTCGGTGTGGGCGTGGTGGTGGTTGGCGTCGCGCGGGGTCGTCAGGACGGTGTGCATGCGGTCGTCGAGCTCACCGAGGTCGAGCACGCCAGTGCCTGACAGCACGGTCTCCAGCGCCTCGAGCCAGCGGTCGTAGTAGTTCCAGGGCGCGTCCGCCTCGCCGCGCTCCCAGCGGCGGATCGCGTCGATCAGCGCGAGCTGGAACTCGGTCCAGTCGTACTGCCCGGCGTGGTACGCGGCGACCGCCACGGCGAACGCGCGCAGCTCCCAGGGCTGCGCAAACGCGAGGTCGCCGTCAGCGCCCGGCAGTGCGACGAGCAGCTGCTCGACCCGCCGCCGGGCGTCCCCGACCTGGGTGGTCGCGGCCCTCACGGCGCGGCCGGCCGCCCGGTTCCGATCATCGCATCGCGCGTCACGAGGGCCGCGAGCTCCTCCTCCGACATCCCCTCGGTGCCGTCCGGGCGCTGCGGCAGCACCCAGTAGCGCATCTCCGACGAGGAGTCCCACACGCGGACCTCGACGGAGTCCGGCACGTCGAGGCCGAAGTCCTCGCGCAGCACGCGGCGCGGCTCGCGCACGATGCTGGAGCGGTAGGCCGGGTACTTGTACCAGTTGGGCGGCAGGCCGAGCACCGGCCACGGGTAGCACGAGCACAGCGTGCAGACGATCACGTTGTGCACCGTGTCGGTGTTCTCCACGACGACCATGTCCTCGCCCTGGAGTCCGCCGATACCGAGCTCGGCGAGGACGGCGGTCGCGTCCTCGAGCAGCCGCGCCTTGAAGTCCGGATCGCTCCAGGCCCTGGCGACGACGCCGGCGCCGATCTGCGGCCCGACCTCGTGCTCGTAGATCTCCGCGAGGCGGTCGACCGCCTCGGTGGTCATGATCCCCTTCTCGATCAGGATGGACTCGAGCGCCTTCATGCGCGCGGCCACCTCGGCGTCCGAGCGCTGGTGGACGCTAGTGGGCAGGGGGCTGTCGGTCGCGGTCATGTCAGCTCACCTTCTCCAGGTAGGGCTCCCACACATCGAAGTTGACGCTGCCGTTGGGGTCGCCGTCCTCCTCGCCCCACAGGTCCTGCGCGCTGAAGCGCACCGTGTAGACATGCTGCGGGTCGTCGCCCCGGCCGTTGCCGGCGCTGTCGGGGTAGATGAACGTGCCGTGCGCAAGGATGATCTCGCCGGTCTTTCCCCGCACGTAGCGCGCCTTACGGGTGTGCGCGAGGGGGCTGCCGTCGGTCACGCGCACCTGGTCGCCGACCGCGAAGCGCGGCGCGGCATCGCTGTCGCGGCGCGCCGGCGCGCCGCCCTTGACCGCGGCATCGACGAACGCCAGCAGGTCGGGGTCCTTGGTCTGCGGCAGCGGTTCGTCGGGGTGCTCGAGGTAGTGCTTGGTCCGCGCGTCGAGCTCTGCGGGGTCGAGCGCGCCGGCGATCGCGGCGTGGTGCTCGACGGTGTGCATCCAGTGCTCGTAGTAGCGCGACGACAGGTACTCCGCCGGGTGCATCTGCTCGATGCCGTAGCGGAACATGTCGACATTGAAGAAGCCGGCGCGGAAGTTCGTGGCGAACAGCGCGAAGGCTGCTTTCTCCCACTCCGAGTGCCAGACCGGCTCGTTCTCCTCGACCGCCACCGGCCCGAGGCCGTCGGTGCCGCCGAGGTCGTGCACGCCGTTCATGAGCTGCTCCGTTCACCCGTGGTCGAGACCAGGTTCGCAGTGTCCGGCGGTGCCGGGAAGCCCCCGACCGCCTGCTCGAAGGTGTGGGCCACGCGCAGGCACGTGGCGTCGTCGAAGTGCCTGCCGATGAGCATCAGCCCGGCGGGCAGGCGGTCGACGAGGCCGGCGGGCACCGACGTCGCCGGGTGGCCGGTGACGTCGAACGGCGCGGTGTTGGGGATCATCTCGAGGGCGCGGGCGATGACCTCCTCGCGCGGTGCGTCCGCCGGGGGGATCACGCTCGCGGTCATCGGCAGGGTCGGCATGACGAGCACGTCGTAGGACGCGAGCGCCTCGTCGTAGGCCCGGCGCAGCTCGAACGCGAGGTTGCGCGCCATCGCGTAGTGGCTGCCGTACGCGGTGTCGATCGCGTGGCGGCCGGCGAGGAGGACGAGCTTCACGGTCTCGGAGAAGCGCTCGCCGCGCTCGCGCCACTGCTTGCCGTAGTAGGCGATGAGCTCGGGGTCGTAGAGCCCCTGCCAGTTCATGCCGTAGGCGTTCGCGTCGACCATCTGTGCGGTCGCGCCCTCGGTCGCGATCACGTTCCAGACGTGCATCGCGTCCGCGTGCCAGGGGATGGAGACGTCCTCGGCGGTCAGGCCGGCGCCCCTCAGCGTGTCCACGGCGGCGCGGACCGCGTCGTCGACGCCGGGCTGCGAGGTGCCGGGGATGCCGAAGCCCTGCGTCACGACACCGATGCGCAGGCCGGTCGCAGGCTCCTGCAGCGCGGCGTGGTACGGCGCGGGGACCAGGCCCGCGGGCTGGCGCGGGTCGAAGCCGTCAGGCCCGGCGATCACGTCGAGCATCAGCGCCGCGTCGGCAACGGTGCGGGTGATCGGCCCCACGTGGTCGATCGTCTGCTCGATCGGGAACGCCCCGGTGTAGGGCACGAGGCCGAAGGTCGGCTTGTGCCCGACCGTGCCGCTGTAGGCGCTGGGGATGCGCACCGAGCCACCCTGGTCCCCGCCCGTCGCCAGGTCCACCACGCCGGCGGCGACCAGGGCCGCGCTGCCGCTGAGAGGACCCGCCCGCGGCACGCGTCGTGTCCCACGGGTTGCGCACCGGGCCGCTGCGCGAGGTGTGGCTGCCGCCCGAGAAGCACAGGTCCTCGCAGACGGCCTTGCCGGTGATCGTCGCGCCTGCGGCGAGGATCCTGCTGACCACCGTCGCGTCGCGCGTGGGGATGAAGCCTTCGAGGGTGTCCGACCCGTTCATCATCGGCACGCCCGCGACCATGGTGTTGTCCTTGACGGCCACCGTCCGCCCGGCGAGCGGGCCGGCGTGCGCCTCGGTGATCTCGGTGGTGACGTACCAGGCGCCAAGCGGGTTCTCGGCCTCCGAGGGCCGCTGCCACGCCCGCTCGGGCGGGGCGGGCGCGATCTTGGCATACAGCTGCTCGACTGAGTCCCAGGAGCCGAGCAGCCCCGTGACGAACGGGCTGAAGGACGCGAGGTCGTCCGCGGACAGGGCGAGGCCGTAGCGCTCCGCGATCGCCGCGAGCGCGGCCTCGTCGGGGGGGTTCAGGGGCATGCGCCCTCCTCGAGGGGTCGGCGGTCCTGACACCCGCGAACCTAGGAGCGCGACCGTGACATATCAACGGGTATTGGCCCACCGTCGGTCGAGGTCAGGTCACCGCGGACCAGCCGGACCAGCGCTGCACGTGCACGGCCACCAGGGGGCCGGGGGGCGGGGCTTCGCGGTACTGCGGGTAGCGGGCCGTCAGCAGGGCCAGGGCCGGGTGGGCCGCCGCGTCCAGGATCTCGGCCACCCCGTCCGCGCGGACCCACCACAGGCGTGTCCAATCGTCGTCCTCGTGGTCGACCAGCAGCGCGCAGCGCGGCTCGGCACGCAGGTTCGCCAGCCGCTGCAGGCGGGGCGAGCGCTTCGGTTTGGCATCGTCGACCGCCGTCCACACCACGTCGCCGTCCACCGCGAAGACCACCGGGACGATGTGCGGGGACCCGTCGGGGCGGACGGTCGCGAGCCGCGCGAACCGTGCCGCTGCGAAACGACGCCGCGCGTCGGCCGGCTCCACGGTCAGGCGGTGAAGAGCCCCGCGATCGTGGCCTGGATCGCCTCGGCGGCAGCCCGCGGATCCGGCGCGTCACGGATCGGCCGGCCGACCACGATGTGGTCTGCGCCGCCCCCGAACGCCTGCTCGGGCGTGGCGACGCGCTTCTGGTCGTCGACCGGGCGGTTGTCGACGGGGCGGATTCCGGGCGTCACGACCACCAGGCCGTCGCCCAGCGCGGCGCGCAGTCCCGCGACCTCCAGGCCGGACGAGATGACCCCGTCGCAGCCGAGCTCCAGAGCCCTCCGCGCCCGCGAGAGCACGAGCTTCTCAGGGTCCACCGCGAACCCGAGGTCCTCGAGGTCCCCGCGGTCGAGGCTGGTGAGGACCGTCACCGCGAGGATGCGCAGATCCCCACGCTCGCGGACCGCCGCCTGCAGGATCGCGTCGTTGCCGTGCACCGTGAGGTACGTCGCTCCGATGCGGCTCGCCGCGCGAACCGCCCCGGCCACGGTCTCCGGCACGTCGAAGAGCTTGAGGTCGAGGAAGAGCTTCTTGCCGCGTTCGAGCAGCTCCCGTGCCAGCGCGGCGTAGTCGCCCGCCAGCAGGAGCTCCAGCCCGATCTTGTAGAAGACGACGCTGTCGTCCAGCTCGTCGACCAGGCGGCGGGCGTCGTCGTGGGTGGGCACGTCGAGCGCGAAGATCAGCCGCTCGCGCGCCGGGATCGTCTGCGTCATCGGACGACAGCTCCCATCGTCGCGGCGCGGGCCAGGGCGGCCGCGCCCAGGACCCCCGCGTCGTCGGCCAGCGCGGCCGGGGTGAAGGTTACCGAGGTGGCCAGCGTCATCCGGTAAGGCTCGGTTGCGGCGGCGATGCGGTCGACCAACGGGGTGCCGAGCTTCTCGGTCATGCCGCCGCCGATCACCACGCGCTGGAGGTCCAGGAGGTTGAGGGCGCCGCCGATCGCGGCGCCGAGCGCCACCACGGCCTGGTCCAGCACCTGGCGGGCGACCGCGTCGCCCTCCTCCAGCGCCGCGGCCCACACGCCGGACGTGAAGCGGCTCTTGCCCTTGCGGGCGGCCAGCTGCGGCAACAGGGTCGTGCGCCCCTCCGCGACCAGCTCAGCGACCCGCCGCTCCATCGAGGCCCGTCCCGCGTAGGCCTCCACGCAGCCCAGGCGCCCGCAGCCGCACTCGGGTCCGTCCAGCGCCACGGTGACGTGCCCGAACTCACCGGCCTGACCGGTGGCGCCGCCGTGCATGCGACCGTCCAGCACCAGGCCGCCCCCGACGCCGGTGCCCAGGAAGACCCCCAGGATGTGGTCGGCGCCGCGCCCCGCGCCGACGGCCCACTCGCCCAGCGTCGCGACGTTGCCGTCGTTGGCAACGACCACGGGCGCGGAGAGCCGCCGGCCCAGCACGCGCTCCAGCGCCACCGGGTGCGTCCAGCCCGGCAGGTTCGGCGCGGTCAGCACCACGCCGTCGGCCACCGGACCTGGCGCCCCCACGCCGATGGCGGCAGGCTCGCCGCCCAGCTCCTCGAGCGCGGCGACGATCCCTCTCACGACCGCGTCCGGCCCGCCGGCGGGGGTCTTGGAACGCACGCGCGCGAGCACCTCGAGCGTCTCGGAGACCAGGGCCCCGGCGATCTTGGTCCCGCCCAGGTCGATGCCCGCGTAGGTCGTCACGGGCCGAGGCGCTCCTTGCCGAGGTACCCGACCAGCGCCTCCGGCACGACCACCGAGCCGTCCGCCCGCTGGCCGTTCTCGAGCAGCGCGATCAGGGTCCGGCCCACGGCGACCGCGGTGCCGTTGAGCGTGTGCACCGGGGCGGTCTCGCCGTCGGGCGTCCGGTAGCGCGTCTTGCAGCCTCCGGGCCTGGTAGTCGGTGCAGTTGGAGGCGCTGGTCAGCTCACGGTAGGCCTGCTGCCCGGGCAGCCACACCTCGATGTCGTACTTGCGCGCCGCCGACGCGCCGAGGTCGCCCACGGCGATGTCGACGACCCGCCCGTGAAACCCCAGGCCGGTGAGGATCCGCACCTGCAGCTCGCGCAGGCGCTCGTGCTCGTCCCAGGACGACTCGGGGGTCGTGTAGGAGAACATCTCGACCTTGTCGAACTGGTGCACGCGCAGGATCCCACGCGTGTCCTTGCCGTAGGTCCCGGCCTCCCGCCGGAAGCAGGTGGAGAACCCCGCGTACCGCAGCGGCAGCTGCTCGGCGTCGAGGATCTCGTCTGAGTGCATGCCGGCCAGCGGCACTTCCGACGTGCCGACCAAGTAAAGGTCGTCCTTCTCGACCGCGTAGATCTGGTCCTCGCCCGTGGGCAGGAACCCGGTCGCGTAGAGCGCCTCGCGCCGCACGAGCACCGGGGGCACGGCGGGCACGAACCCCTCCGCGATGAGGATGTCCAGCGCGTAGCGCACCAGCGCGAGCTCCAGGAGCACCGCGTCGCCGAGCAGGAAAGCGAAGCGGCTGCCGGAGACCTTCACCGCGCGGTCGAGGTCCAGCAGCCCCAGGCGCTCGCCCAGCTCCACGTGGTCCCGGGGGTCGGGCAGCTCGGGCTTGGCGCCGAAGCGGTCGACCTCGACGGCATCGTCCTCGCCGCCGTCCGGCGCCTCCGGGTGGGGCGGGTTCGGGATGACGTCGAGGAGCTCTTGGATCGCCGCCTCGACCTGGGCCTGCTCGCCCTCGACCTGGGCCAGGCGATCGGAGCCCTGCCTGGTCGCTTCGATCAGCGCGGCGCGCTGGTCGGGCGGGCGCGGCGCCGATCTCCTTGCCGGACTGGCGCTGCCGGGCGCGCAGCCCGTCGCCCTCGGTGATGAGCGCACGCCGCCGCGCGTCCAGCTCCACCAGATGGTCGAGGTCGACGTCGGGCACCCCCCGGCGCCGCAGCCCTGGCCGCACCGCGTCGGGGTCCTCCCGCAGCAGGCGGAGATCGATCATGGCGAACGCGAGGCTACCCCCGTGTCACAACCCGCCTGGTCTGTCGGGGCCGGGGCTCACACCTCGTCCGGTAGGACCGGGCCCGAGCGCGGCGTCTGCGTCCCGGCGGCCTCGACGGCCAGCCGGTCCACGAGGTCGTTGAACCGGTCGCCACCGTGACCCTTGACCCAGCCGAACGTGACGTTGCGGCTGGTCACGAGCTCGACCAGGGGCTCCCACAGGTCACGGTTGGCCACCGGCTTGCGCGCAGCGTTGCGCCACCCGTTGCGCTGCCACTTGGCCCACCAGCGGTCGCGGAAGCAGTTGACGACATAGGTCGAGTCGCTCATCACGTGCAGCGGTCCGGGGTTGGCCCGCACGGCCTCCAGCGCGGCGCGGATCTCCATGCGCTGGTTCGTGGTGGCCGGATCGGGGCCGGCCGCGAACGCCCCGTCCGGGATCGCCCAGGCCCAGCCGCCCGGCCCGGGGTTCCCCAAGCACGCCCCGTCGGTGTAGACGACCGTTCTCACGCGTGGCTGCCCCACGGCTCAGCCGCAGACGCTGCGCACCAGCGGGTAGGGGTTGACGGCGCCGCCGCCGCCGGGGTGGTACTCGAAGTGGATGTGCGGCGTGGTGCCGCGCGCGTTGCCGGTGTCGCCGTTGTGGGCGATCAGCTCGCCGGCGGACACCCGCTGCCCGGGCGAGGCGACGAAGTCCTGCAGGTGCATGTACCAGTAGGTGTTGCCGTCGTCGCCGCGCAGCGACAGGAACAGCCCGCAGGCTCCCGACCCGGGTGCTCTCCACGACGCCGCTGGACGATCGCGAACACCTGCCCGCCGCGGGCCCCGAAGATGTCGGTGCCCTTGTGCCTGCGACCCCCCGAGCGGGGCGCGCCCCAGGTGTCGGTGAACGACCGGGGGTTGTCCTGCGGACAGGCCATGCCCGTGGTGTTGACCGGCGCAGGGCCGCCGCCGCCGCTGACCGACGCGCTCTGCCGGGCGGCCTCGGCCTGGGCCGCAGCCAGCGCGGCCGCCTCGGCGGCAGCCCGGGCGGCGGCTTCCGCAGCGGCGCGCTCGGCGGCCTCCGCCTGCTCCGCGGCGCGCTCTGCCTCCTCGGCCAGCGCGGCGAGGTGGGCAGCGTTGGCCTCGGCGGTCGCCAGGTCGTCCACCAGCTGCTGCTCGACCCCGGCGGCGGTGAGGAACTCGCGGTCGACGGCCTGGCGGGCCAGCTCGGCCTGCGCGGACAGCTCGGCCAGCTCCTGGTCGACCAGGGCGAGGTCCGCCCGCCGCCGCTCCAGACGGGTCTCCAGGGAGCCGTAGCGCTCGATGTCGGCTTGGTCGGCGTGGGACAGGGCCGCCAGGTAGTGCGTGCGGATGGAGACGTCGCTGGCGCCCTCGATGTCGAACAGGCCGGCGAAGGACTCCCCGGCACCGTTGACGTAGAGCGCACGCACCTGCGCCCCGAGCGACTCCGCGGCCGCATCGGCCTGGGCGATGAGGCCGGCGATCTCGGCCTCGAGGGCGCGCTGCTGCTCGCGGACGGCGGTCAGCTGGGCATTGAGCTCTTCGGCGTGGCGCACCGCGGCGTCCAGGCGCGCCTGCACCTCCTCGCGGATCTGCGTCGCGGTGTCCAGCTCGGTGGACACGGCGTCGGCCGCCTCCTCGGCGCCCTGCAGCTCCTCGCGGATCTCGGCCTCGGACTCCCGCAGCTCAGTCGAGTTCTGCGCGGCCACGGGGGGCGCGAGGAGGCCGCCCAGCAGCGCGAGCGCTGCCAGGGCGAGCGTTGGGGGAAGGAGGCGCGAACGCGTGGTGACCCCACGAACGCCCGCGCCTCGGCGCGGCTCTGGCATGACCGCAGCTAGGCTGCCAGACCCCCGGGGCACCCAAGGCGAGCCGTCCGCGGCCTATCGGACGGGTCAAGTAGAGGTTGAGGCCACCCCGCCCTGGACCTCTTGTTCTGCAGGGGCAGGCGTTTCCGCAGCCCCTGGCCCGGGCCGGGCGTGGCGGGGCGTGGGGCGCTTCGGGCGGGAGCTGAACAGCGGGCGCGGCTGGCGCCGGGCAGCGGCGGGGGTGGGCGCCGGGCGCGGCTGCTCGCGTCCCGCGAGCGCCAGGGTGATGGCCTCGAGCTCCTCGGCGGAGAGGTTGTGCGGGCTGGTGCCGCCCGTGACGGGCTTGGCGTAGGTGCGGGTCTGCTCGCGGCCGTTCATCGCGCTGACCACGGAGCCGTCGCCGTGCTCGTCGAGCAGGGCGAGGCTGAACGACAGCCGCCCGCCCATGTCGTCGAAGGCGTCGTAGCGCACCGTGCCGACCTTGCTGATGGCGCGCCCGATCAGGGCGCGGAGCTGATCGGCGTAGGCCTGCTGGCGGCGCACCTCCTCACGCAGCTGCGCGACCTCCTCGATGTGCCGGTCGATCAGCGTGATCACGTCGTCGCGGCTGCCACGCGAGAACCGTCCGTACGCCGCCCGCACCCGCCGCTGCCCCTGGATCGCGAGCACGCCGACGACCAGCGCCCCGATCGACAGCGCGATCGCGAGCGCCAGCAGCAAGCCGAGGGTCGACGTCGACAACTCCATCGCGATGCGAGTGTAGGAGCGTGCCGGCGCCCGGCCCCCTGTCCTGCGACCAGCCCTGACTCAGACTTCGTAGCCCATGAGCTTGTCGACGATGCGCATGGCGACGCTCACGGGGCCGTTGAGGACGAGCGTGCGGGCGAGGGCGACCGGGGCGTTGTTGCCGTGGTACAGCGCGCCCTGGAGGCGGGCCTGGTTGACGATGTAGCTGGTGCGCTCGCGGCGCTCCTCGTTGTAGCGGCGCAGCGCCATCGGGATGTCGGCGCGCAGGGAGAGCTCGCGGGCGATCGCGACGCCGTCCTCGATCGCCATGCAGCCGCCCTGGCCCAGGGCGGGGGTCGTGGGGTGCGCCGCATCGCCGATGAGCGCCACGCGGCCGTCGACGTAGACGTCGACCGGCTTGCGGTCGTAGATGTCCTGGCGCACGACGTCCTCGGGCGGGGTGGCCTCGATCACCGCCGGGACCGGTCCCCACCAGTCCCGGAACTGCGCGATCGCCTCCTTGGCGATGTCAGGCCCGCGCGACATGTTGGTCGACGGCTCGGCCATCCCCGTGCCGTACCAGGACCACACGCCGTTGCCGACGGGGAAGACGCCGAAGTTCGCGCCCTTGCCGTAGAGCTGCACGTAGGTGTGCGGCTTGGTCTCGGGGTGATCGAACGTCGTCGCGGAGCGCCAGCAGGTGTAGCCCGCGTACCGCGGCGGCTGGTCACCGAGCATCCCCTTGCGGACGACCGACCCGATCCCGTCGGCCCCGATGAGCATCTCGGAGCGCATCTCCGAACCGTCGGCGAACGTCGAAGTGACGCCGTCGCGGTCCTGGCGGTAGCCGGTGCACTGCGAGGCCAGGCGCACCGTGCCGTCCGGCAGCTCCGCGGCCAGCCCCTGCTGCAGCTCGGCGCGGTGCAGGCCGAAGCTGTCCTGGCCGTGCTTGCGGGCGAGCTCGCCGACCGGCAGCGTCTTGAGCGTCGACCCGTCGGCCATGCGGTTCTCGATCTCGTCGACCCGACCGCCGCGGGCGCCGATCGCGTCGGCGATGCCCAGGCGCCGCAGGGCGCGCATCGCGTTGATCCACAACGTCAGGCCTGACCCGACCTCGGTCAGCTTGGGCATGCGCTCGAAGACGGCGACCTCCAGGCCGACACGGCGCAGCCCGATCGCCGTGGTCAGGCCGCCGATGCCTCCCCCGATCACGACCGCGTCGACGTCCGTGGCCATCACGGCACCTCCACCAGCACGTCGTCGCCCTCGATCCGCACCGGGTAGACGGGGATCGGGTCGGCGGCCGGCGACTCGATCACCTCGCCGGTCTCGAGGCTGAACAGCGAGAAGTGCCAGGGGCAGCGCACGCACGACTCCTCGAGCTCGCCCTCCTCGAGCGGGCCTTCGTCGTGCGTGCACCACGCGCCGGTCGCGTACCAGCTGCCGCCAGTGCGCACGAGCAGCACGTCCTGCGCGCCCGCGCCGACCATGCGCATCTGCCCATCGGGCACGTCACCGACCGACGCGACCCTCACGAACTCGCTCATCTGGGTGATCGTCCCTTCCGCTGCACGAGCTGGCGCTGTACGTAGGCCAGCACCTTCATCACCGGCGGCGGCAGCCCGCCCGCCGGCACCATCCCCATCTGCTGCAGCACCCCGAGGACGTTGAACGTCAGCCACAGCTCCTGGATCCGCGTGTCCTCGACGCGGAAGATCTGCACCTCGGCCATGCGCACACGCCGGCTGGTCGGCGGCACCCCGAAGTAGTCGCCCAGGTGCGTCCCCGTGGTCGTGCAGCGTGTGACCACGCGGTCGCCGTCGGCGATGAGGTCCTCGATCACGATGTGCAGGTCGGGGAAGGCGGTGCGCAGCTTGCGGATGAAGCCGACGACCTCGGCCCGCCCGACCACGGGCTCCTCCGATGCCGGCGAGTGCAGCGCGATCCTGTCCGCGAACCGCTCGTCGGCCACCGCGAAGCGGCCGTGGTTGAACATCTCCTCGATGCCGTGGCGGATGTACGCCGCGTTCTCCTCGCGGAGATCGGCGCTCACAGGCGGTGCACCGTCATCATCAGGCCCTTCTTGAACCCGAGGGTGATGCCGGGCGCCGGGATCACCTGGTGGCCGGGGACGAGGTCCAAGCGGTAGCGCGCCAGGATCATCGAGAGCACGATCTGCATCTCCATCTGGCCGAAGTAGTCACCGATGCACTTGCGCGGCCCGGCCGAGAACGGCATCCAGGCGTGGCGCGGGCGGTCGGCGGAGCGCTCCGGCAGGAAGCGGTCGGGGTCGAAGCCTTCCGGGTTGTCCCAGAACGCCGGGTGGCGGTGGGCGATGTAGGCGCTGATCAGCGTCATCGACCCCGCGGGCAGGTGGTAGCCGCCGACCTCGTCGTCCTCGATCGGGGTGCGCGAGATCAGCCACACCGGGGGGTAGAGCCGCAGCGACTCCTGCATGACGCGCTTGCCGTACTCCAGCTTCTCGAGGTCGGCCAGCACGGGGTCGCGGCCCCCGAGCACCTGCTCCACCTCGTCGCGCATCCGCTGGGCGACGCTGGGGTGCTTGGAGAACAGGTACAGCGACCAGCCCAGGCCCGACGCCACGGTCTCGTGGCCGCCGAACATGAACGTCATGACCTCGTTGCGGACCTGCTCGTCGGGCATGCGCTCGCCGGTGTCCTCGTCCTGGGCGTCCATCAGCAGGCCCAGGAGGTCCTTCGGCTGCGGCTCGCCGCGCTCGATCGACCGGCGGCGCTCCGCGATCAGCCGGTAGACGATCTCGTCGAGGGTCTCCCGCGACTTGCGGAAGCGCAGATTGCCGGGGGTGGGGACCTTCTCCGGCACCGAGACGATCTGGCCCATCTGCTTGTAGGCGTGGCCGATGGCGATCGCGACCGCGGGCCCCATGACCTCGGCCTCACGCTTCCAGTCGGCCGAGAAGCACGCCTGCGCCAGGACCGCCAGCGCGTGGTGGACCATCTCCTCGGCCATGTCGACCGGCTTGCCGGACTCCGCGTGCTGCTCCCAGTGGTCGAGCATCCCGGCGGTCGTGGTGACCATCGCGTCCGCGAACGCCCCCACGAGGTCGCGGTGGAACGCGGGTTGCACGAGGCGGCGCTGGGACTTCCAGAAGTCCCCGGTGCTGCAGATCAGCCCCTCCCCGACCACCATCCGCCACTTGTCGTTGACGAACGGGGTCTTGGGATAGATCTGGTGCTTGCGCTGCAGCGCCTGCTGGATGTGGTCCGGGTTGGCCAGCAGGTAGACGGGGAAGAGCGGCCCGACCCCCTTGAACTGCACGACGTCGCCGTACTCCCGCCACCCTTTGGTGAGCGTCCCGATGATGTCGGCCTGGAACCCGCGGGCGTTGCCGAGGATCGGCACGCCCTTCGGACCGGGCGCCTCCCTTCCGCCAGCGGTTGTGCTCATCACGACCCCCTTCGAAGGCGACCGAATCGATCCTAGTGCGGTCACGGCGGCGGTACGTAGCGCGCCACGGCGTCCGTGATCGTGGCGTCATCGAACGCGAACCCCGCGGCCTGCAGACGGCGCGGCACGAGGCGCACGTCGGCCTGCAGGACCGCCGCGCCCGCCTCGGGGCCGAAGATCAGGCGGGGCATGAACCGCGGCAGGCGCAGGACCCACCGCTTGCCCAGGCGCGCGCCCACGGCCCGCGTCAGGTCCACCGAGCGCACCGGGTTCGGCGCCGCGGCGACGTAGACGCCCTCCGCGGCGGGGTCGTGCAGGAGGTGCTGCACGACGCGCACGAGGTCGTGCAGCGAGATCCAGCTCACGACGTTGGCGCCGGCGCCGAACTTCGTCCCGAACCCGGCCTTGTAGGGGCCGAGCGCGGCCTTCAGCACACCCTTCTCGGCGGTGACCACCTGCCCCGCGCGCACCACGACCGTGCGCAGGCCCACGTCGCGCACCGGGTCGAGGCTGCGCTCCCACTCGGCGTTGAGCTCCGCTGCGAAGCCGGTGCCGGCCGGCGACCCCTCGTCGACCTCCGCGCCGCCCAGCGCGGTGCCGTACAGCAGCGCGTTGGTGACCTGCACGAGGAGGCGGGGTCCCTCCGGCAGGCTCGCGAGCGTGGTCGCCAGCAGCCGGGCGGGCAGCAGCGCGCCGTCGCGCAGCTCCTGCTTGACCTCCGTGGACCACTTCCGGGCGATGTCGGCGGCGGCGAGGTTGACGACCGCGTCGACGCCGAGCAGCTCCTGCGCCGGGATCGCCCCCGCGGCCGGATCCCAGCGCAGCAGGCCGGGGCCGTCCCGGCGCGACAGCACCAGCACCTCGTCCCCGGCCTCGCGCAGCGCCGCGACCAGCGCCGTGCCGACGGTGCCGGTTCCCCCCGCGACCGCGACGCGCATCGGCGGTGCGGGCTCAGACCGCCCGGAGCGCCAGCGCGACCTGCTGGCCCTCCAGGCCGCGGGCCAGCGCCACGGCGTTGCGAACGCGCAGCTGCCGGGACTCCCCGGGCACCGCGTCGAGGTCGGCGCAGGCCGGGTCGGGCTCCTCCAGGTGCAGCGTGGGCGGCACGGCCTGGTGGTGCAGCGCCAGAGCCGCCACCGCGACGTTCATCGCGCCGGCGCCCGCGACCAGGTGCCCCGTTGCCGGCTTCGTGCTGCTGCCGCACAGCTGCCCGAGGTGTTCCCCGAACGCCTGGCGCAGCGCATTGACCTCGCTGGGGTCGCCGAGGTGGGTCCCGCAGCCGTGCGTGGCCACGTAGTCGACCTGGTCTGCGGGCGTCGCCCCCTCGGCGAGGGCCTTGCCGATCGAGCGCGCCAGCGCCTTGCCCTCCGGATGGGGCGTCAGCGTCTTGTGCGCGTAGAACGCCGCGCCCGTGCCGGTCACCTCGGCGTAGACGCGGGCGCCGCGCGCCTGCGCCCGTTCCGCGTCCTCCAGCACGACGAAGGCCGCCCCCTCTCCCAGGACCGACCCGCTGCGGTCGCGGTCGTAGGGCCGGAACGCCGCGGCGCCGCGCTCGTTGTCGCGCGTGAGCACGCCCAAACCGTCCATCTTCGACATCACCCACCACGAGGAGGCGTCGTCGAAGCCGCCGGCCACGGCCACGTCGGCCTCGCCGTGCTTGACCGCCCGGAAGCCGCGCGCGATCGCGCTGGCCCCGGCGTCCGCGGTTCCCGCGAAGTAGGTGTTCGCGCCCTTGATGTCGAACAGCAGCGACACGTAGAACAGCGACGCCGCCTGCAGGCCCTCGATGAAGAACAGCGGGTGGAAGGCCCCGCGGGCGTCCTGGCCGAGCTTCTCGTAGCTGGCCTTCCCGTCCTCCTGCCGGGCGGCCAGCGCACCGTCCAGCAGCGACATGGGCTTGGAGATCTCCTTGTTGCCGCCGTTGAAGAGCGCGACCCGGAAGGCCTCCTCCTCCGACCACTTGGCGCCGCTGTCGGCGATCGCCACCGCGGCGCCGGCGATCGCCAGCTGGTCGTTGCGCGTGGTCGGGCGCAGCGTCTTGCGGTCGGCGAAGCGCGTGGCGTCGAAGTCGGGGATCTCCGCCGCGATCGTGGTGTGCAGGGAGCGCGTGTCGTAGGACGCGATCGGCGCGATCGCGCTGCGACCCTCGAGCAGCCCGGCCCAGGTCTCCTCCGTGCCGATGCCCAGGCCGGTGACCAGCCCGACCCCGGTGACGAGGACCCGCCGCTCGGCCACTACGCGGCCACCTTGCGCACGACCAGCGACCCGTTCGTGCCGCCGAACGCGAACGCGTTGACGACCGCGATGTCGACCTCGCGCTCCTTGGCCTGCACGGGCGTGTAGTCGAGGTCGAGCTTGGGGTCTGGCGAGGTCAGGTTGCGCGTCGGCGCGATCACCCCGTCGCGCATCGCGCCCAGCGCGGCCAGCAGGTTGAGCCCACCGGCGCCCGAGGTCAGGTGCCCGGTCATCGACTTGGGCGAGGAGATCGCCAGCCCGTAGGCGTCGTCGCCGAAGACGTCCTTGATCGCGGCGGTCTCGCAGACGTCGTTGCCGTGTGTCCCCGTGCCGTGCGCGACCACGTAGTCGACCTCCGACGGTGCGATCCCCGCGTCCTGCAGCGCCAGGCGGATCGCATCCTTGACCCCGCGGCCGTCCGGGGGCGCGTCGGTGATGCGGTAGGCGTTGAGCGTCGAGGCGTAGCCCACGATCTCGCCGAGGATCGTCGCCCCGCGCGCCTGCGCGAGCTCGAGGTCCTCCAGCACGAACGCGACCGCGCCCTCGCCGAGCACGAAGCCGCTGCGCTTGCCGTCGAACGGCCGTGAGCCGTTCTCGGGGTTGTCGTTGTACTCGGTGGTCAGCGCGCCCAGCAGCATGAAGCCCATCACGTCGAGCCAGGTCGTGAGCGCGTCGAAGCCGCCCGCGACCATCACCGGGGCGTCGCCCTCCTGCACATGGCGGAAGGCCTCGCCGATCGAGTGCGCCGACCCGGCGCACGCGGTGGAGACGTTGACCATCGGCCCGTAGCAGCGCGCCGCCATGGCGATCTCGGCCACGCCGAGGCCCTGGTCGCGCAGCAGCACGTCGTTGGGGGCCTGGCGGTAGATCTCCTTGTGGTCGGTCGACGCCAGCACGTGCGCCATGTCGACCAGCTCCTGGAGCTCGGCCCGGCCGACGCTGCCGCCCATCGCGATGCCGCGGTCCCAGGGGTCGTAGACGTCGTCGTCGATGCCGGCGGCCTCCAGCGCCTGCACCGCGGCGCCGACCCCGAACGAGGCCGCCCGGGACAGGTGGCGCTTGAGGCTCCGGTCGTCGGGCAGGTAGGCCTGGACGTCGTAGTCCTTCACCAGGCCGGCGATGCGCACGTCGAAGGTGGAAGCGTCGAACGTGGTGATCTCGCCGACGCCGCTGCGGCCGGCCCGCAGCGCCTGCCACGTGCTCTCGGCGTCGTTGCCGACCGGCGTGACGGCGCCGATGCCGGTGATCGCGACGCGCTTCACAGCTTCGTGCGGCCCAGCCCGAGCGCGGTCGAGGCGCCGCCGTCGACCGTCACGAAGGACCCGGTCATGTAGCTGGAGTCGGGGCTGGCCAGGAACATCACCGCGTCGGCGACCTGCTCGACCGTGGCGAAGTCCTTCATCGGGATCTGCTGCTTGATCGGCTTGCCGCCGTCCTTGGCGGTCAGGCCGTGCACGAGCTCGGTGGGGGCGAAGCCAGGGAGCACCGCGTTGACGCGGATGTTGAAGCGGGCCAGCTCCATCGCGCAGCAGCGGGTGAAGGCGTTCACGGCGCCCTTGGAGGCGGCGTAGTTGGACTCACCCACCCAGCCGCGCTCGCCCATCACCGAGGAGATGTTGACGATCACGCCCTCGCGCTGCCCCATGAACGTCTGCAGCGCCTGCTTCGTGCAGTTGAAGGTCCCGCCGAAGTTGACCCGCATCACGTCGAGCCAGTCGGTCGGTCCCATGTTGAACAGCAGCGCGTCGCGGGCGATCCCGGCGTTGTTGACCAGGATGTGCAGACCGCCCAGCTGCTCGACGGCCTGGGCGATCACGGTCCCGGCCTGGTCGAAGTCGCTGACGTCGCCCTGGATCGCCGCCGCCCGGCCGCCGCCGGCCTCGATCTCCTTGACGACCGCCTGCGCCTCGTCGGCGCCGGACCGGTAGTTGACCGCGACCGTCGCGCCCTCCTTGGCCGCCGCGAGCGCGATCGCCTTGCCGATCCCGCGCGACCCGCCGGTCACGAGGAGGACCTTGTCCGCGAGCCTGCCCATGTCCCCTGCCCTTCTGTCAGGCCGGCGCCGCGGCGGTCCAGTCGACCACCACCCCGGCGTAGATCCACTTCGTCGCTTCGACGCCGATCAGCACAACCCGCTGGCCGGGCTGAATCATCCCGGTGCGCCACGCGTGGTCGAGGAAGAGCGGCACCGCGGCGGAGCCGCAGGCCCCGGTCATCGCGAGGTTGTCGAAGATCTTGCCCTCGAGGGCCTTCCACTCCGGGGTCAGAAGTCCGTGCTCCGCAAGGGAATCCAGCATCCAGCCGACGTTGCCCTCGGGGATCAGGCACCAGTCCACGGTGGCGACGTCCACCTTGCTGCTGCCCAGCACGTCCGATAACGAATCGGTGACCATCTTGGGCGTGAAGTCCCCCGCCCCGACCACATCGACCTGCAGGTCGACGAGGCGCTTGCGGGCAACCTGATCGGCGATCGGCTCGTGCGTCCCCCCACCGACGGAGTGGATGCCGGCCTTGCGCGTGCCGCCCATGGCGCACTGCGCCGCGCCGATGATCCCGCCCTCGTCCTCCTCCGACGCCCGCAGGAGGAACGCACCGGCCCCGTCACCGAACATGTAGAGGGGAAGCCGGTCGCGCATGCGGATCTTGTTCGGGTCACGCCCGAGGAACACCGGCGCCATGACCGGGGAGATCGCCTCCGCGCCCACGACCAGGGCCGTCGAGAAGACGCCGCGCTCCAGGTACATGCGCGCGATGTCGAGGCCCTGGCACCCGCCGGCGCCCCCGGAGCGCAGCTCCATGGTCGCGCACCGCTCGAGCCCGAGCTTCTCCTGCAGCAGGTTCACCGAGGCGGGCAGGTGGTACTCGGGCGTGCCGGTCGAGTAGATGATCAGCTCGAGCTCGCCGGCCTCCACGCCGCCGGTCTCCAGGGCGATCGTGACCGCCTTGAAGGCCATGTCGGCGTTGTTCTCGTGGTGCTTGCCGGTCTCGGGGTCGATCATCCAGAAGCGCTGCTGGATGGAGATCCCCTCGGCCACGTCGGGCTGGAGCGGGCCGACGAGGCGCTCGATCGTGGCGTTGTCGATCGGATCCCCGGGCTGGTACCCCCCGGTGGCGATGATCTGCGCCCTGGCCATTGCACCGCTCCTTTTCGCGCCGCCCGTGATGCCCCGGCGGAGCGTAGCGAACCCGGGCGCGCCTAGGCGGCGGGAGCGAAGGTCGCGGGCCTGACGGTGGCGCGCTTGAAGTGCTGGGCGCGGCCCGGCCCGTTGAGGCCGACCCTCATCACGAGCTCGCGGACGACGACCGCCGCCGGGTGGCTCCAGTGAGCGGACTTGCCGATGCGGTGGGCCTGGGTGACCAGCGGCTTGGTGGCCTGCTGGCGCTCACCCTCGTAGCTGCGCAGCGCGGCCGGGACGTCGGGATCGTCCAGCAGGTGGCGGGTGACGCTGGCCCCGTCCTCCATGGCCTGGCAGGCGCCCTGGCCGATCATGAACGACATCGCGTGCGCCGCGTCCCCGATCAGGGTCACCCGCCCGCGACCCCAGGTCTCCTGGTAGGGCAGGTCGCGGATGTCGGCGCGCACGATCGAGGCCGGATCGCTGGCCTCCAGGATGGCCGGAACGGGGGCGGCCCAGCTCGCCAGGAGCCGCTGCAGCTCGGGCTTGGCGCCCCCCTCGGGGTCGCGCCCGCCGATCGGGCCGCGGCGCGTCACGTACCAGTAGAGACGGTCGCCGCCGACGGGGTACCAGCCGACGGTCACGCCGCGCCCGAAGCGGTGGTGGAAGCTCCCGCCCGGCAGCAGCCCCGGCGGGCTGCCCTGCGCGACGCCCTGCCAGAGCGTGAAGCCGAGGTAGCGCAGCGGGACCTCGCCGTGCAGCAGCGTGCGGACACCCGACGTGATGCCATCCGCCCCGACGAGGACGTCGGCGGTGGCCTCGCGCCCGTCGGCGAACGTCGCCCTCACCGATCCCTCGCGCTCCTCCAGGGCGGTGCAGGTCGCCCCGAGGTGCAGGTGCCCGGCGCAGGCATCGGCCAGTACCGCCTGGAGGTCGGCGCGCTGCAGGGAGATCGCCGGAATGCCCTCGTCCTGCTCGATCTTGTCCATGCGCCAGCGGGCGAAGCGGCGGCCCTGGTCGGACTCGAAGTCCATGGTGTCGATGTGGCGGCCCGCGCCCTCGACCTTCTCAGCCAGGCCAAGCTGGCCCAGCACCCGCATCGCGTTCTGGAAGATCGTCATGCCCCCGCCGAGGAGCAGCGGTTGGGTGGCGCGTTCGTAGACCTGGGCGTCGATGCCCGCGGCCCGCAACGCCAGGGAGGTCGTCAGGCCCCCGATCCCTCCGCCGATCACGATCGCGCTGCTCACCCGTGCCATGGCCCCTCCGGCACCTTTGCGGCCGCCCCGAAGCCCCGAGTGTAGGAGCGGGTCAATCCGCCGCGCGCAACCCCATCAGTGAGCCGCCCGCCGCCGCGCGCGCCGGCCAGCCGCCGCGCTCCACCTCTGCCAGGAATCGCTCGACCAGGTGGTTGAAGAGCTCTGGCTCCTCCAGGTTGCTCACGTGGCCGGTGCGCGGCAGCACGGCCAGGCCGGCTCGCGGCAGTGTCCGCTTCAGCATGAGGTTGGCGTCGAGCACACCGTCGTCCTCGTCGCCGGCCAACACGAGCGTCGGCACCTGCATGCCGGCCAGCTCCTCGCGAAGGTCGTAGAGCGAGGGCCGGCCCGCTTGCACGCCGCGCATCGTCAGGGCGGCCCCGCGCGCGTCGTGCTCGGCCAGGATGCGCACGTGCTCGGCGTGGCCCCGTGGGTCCTTGCGCTGGTACTGCACCCGCGCAGGGCCGATGCCGTACCAGGTCGCGACCTCGGCGGAGCCTTCGGTGTCGAACGCAGCCGCCAGGCGCTCGCACTCCGCTCGGAAGCCGTCCTGCGCGTCCGGGTGCGCCCCGTAGCCACAGCCTCCCACCACCAGCGAGAGCGCGCGCTCGGGGTGTCGCAGGCCGACGTGCAGCGCGCAGAAGCCGCCCATCGAGTTGCCGACGACGTGGGCGCGCTCGATGCCCAGGCCGTCCAGCACCGCGACCGCGTCCGCTGCGGCCCGCGACTGCCCGTACCGCGCGACGTCGGCGGGCACCTCCGACGGCGGGAAGCCGCGCGCCGCGTAGACCACGCAGCGGTAGGCGCGCGCGAAGTGGCGCACCTGCGGCTCCCACGAGCGGTGGTCGCCGGCGAACTCGTGGATGAAGAGGATCGGCGTGCCGCTCCCCGCCTCCTCCACGTGCAGGCGCACGCCGTCGTCCGTGACGACGCTTCCCACGTCAGCGGACCCGGTACTTGTCGAGCTTGGCGGGGTCGACCGTGACCCCCAGCCCCGGGGCGTCGCCGATCACGATGCAGCCGTCGCGGTAGGTGAAGGAGTCCATCACGATGTCGTCGGTGTACATGCGCCCGGCCATCGTGGTCGGCTCCTTGCCGGCCACCGTGGTCACCGGGAAGACCCCGGTCTGGTTGACCCCCACCGTCGAGGCCACGAGGTGGAGGTTCGCGGCGTTGCCGATCCCGGTCTCGTGCGACCCGTTGACGTTCATCGGCAGGCCCGCGGCCTCCGCCACTGCAGCGACCTGCTTGGCGCGGTGCAGCCCACCGGGCTTGGTGGTGTAGAGGGAGATCATGTCGGCGGCCTGGCGCTGGGCGATCTCGAGCACGTCCTGAGGCGTCCACGCCGACTCGTCGGCCATGATCGGGATGCTGGTCGCGCGCGTCACCTGGGCCATCGCGCCCAGGCCCTGCACCGGCTGCTCGGCGTAGCCGATCCCGAACGGCTCCATGCGCCGCAGGATCGCCAAGGCCGCCTTGGGCGTCGCCCAGCCCTGGTTGGCGTCCACCACGATCGCCACGTCATCGCCCACCGCGCCGCGGACCGCCTCCACCACCGCCACGTCGTACTCGGGGTCGCGCCCCACCTTGATCTTGATCGTGGCGATGCCCTCGGCCACCGCGGCGGCCGCCTCCGCGACGGCCGCGTCCAGCTCCATGATCCCCAGCGAGTGCGCCACCGGGATCTCGCGGCGCACCAGCCCACCGAGCAGCTGGTACACCGGCACGCCCAGCGCCTTGCCCGCGATGTCGTAGAGGGCCTCGTCCAGGGCCGTCTTGGCGTAGGGGTAGCCCTTGACCGCCTTGTCCATGCGCTGGTGCGCCGCCGCGATCGCCAGTGGGTCGTGGCCCAGCAGCGCCGGCCCGAGCACCGTCTCGATCAGCGCCACGGTGAGCTCCGGGGTCTCCCCGAAGTAGCGGCCGTGGTCGCCCCCCCACTCCTTGAGGACGGTCGCCTCGCCCCAGCCCTCGGTCCCGTCATCGGCCACCACGCGCACGAGCACGTAGCGACCGAGCTGGGACGCGAGGTCGAAGGACATGCCGTGGCGCCGCCGGGCGGGCAGCGCCACGGCCATCGTCTCGACCTGCGCGACCTCCACGCGCGTCAGGCCTGCGCGGCGACTGGCGCCGGCAGCAACCCGGCGCCGCGCCAGACCTCGGTGACCTCGTCAGCGGTCACGACCCGGCCGAACGCCCGCCGGATGTTGGCGAGCGTCGCCAGGTGTGGCGCGTCGGAGTAGCTGGCCGTGCAATCGGAGACCACCATCACGTGGTAGTCGCGCATGTAGGCGTCACGGGCTGTGGACTCCACGCACACGTTGGTGGTGATCCCGGTGAAGATCAGGTTGCGCACCCCCTGGGCGCGGAGCAGTGACTCCAGCTCCGTGCCCACGAACGCGCTGTAGCGGTGCTTGACGACGATGTCATCGCCGGGCTGGGGCTCGACGACGAAGAAGTCGGCGCCCCAGGTGCCGGTCACGCAGTGGTTGGTGTCCAAGCCCACGAGCTCGTGGCGCTCCAACATGGGGGCCGACAGGTACTTCAGGTCGTAGGTCGCCTGCACCCAGATCGGTTTGACCCCGGCCGACCTGGCGACGGCCACGAAGGCCACCGTGCGGTCGATGGCCTCGCGCATGGGCGTGAGGTCCTCACCGTGGTTGGCGAACCAGCCGCCGTCTGCCACGAAGTCGTTCTGCACGTCGATCACCATCACCCGGGTGGTGGCTGGGTCGACGCGCGCGAAGGGCAGCTCGGTCACGAGGGCTCCGACTGCCCGGCCACGACCTCTTCGGGCTCGAGGCGGCCGCCCAGCAGCTCCATGGCCATCGCGACCGGCCGCGGGTCGACGAAGTCCTCGTAGGCGAGGTCCAGCGACGACTCCTCGAGCGTGCCGGAATCGACCGAAACCTGGATCTGCTGCCGCAGGCCCTCCTCGTCGAGGAGGGTGTCGTCGTTGTAGGGCCAGATCTCGTGCTCGCGCGCGAAGTCCCAGACGCCCTCGGTGATCTCGGGCGGCACGCCCCCCTCGACATAGGTGTCGACGACCTCGGCGTAGTCGTCGAGGTTGGCGGCGAGCGCCCGGTTGGCGTAGAGCGTGGTCGCGCAGAAGCGCGCCGCGACGTCGGCGTTCTCCTCGAGCCACGATGCCTGCGCGAAGTAGATGTTGGCCAGGAACTCGGAGTCCTCGGCGGTGACGCTCAGCACGGTCACCGCGTCGTCACCCAGCTGCTCGCGCAGGTCGGCGACCTCGAAGAGGTCCACCGAGCCCACGTCGACGTCGCCGGAGGCCAGGGCAGACAACCGCAGCCCGCCGTCCTCGAGGATCGTGACGTTCTCGAGGTCGTCGACCGTGATGCCGAGGCCCTGCTCTTCGAAGACCAGGTTCATGATGAAGTTGATGAGCCCACCCGGGCTGTCCACCGCGACGCGGATCGCAGGGTCGGTGATCTGCTCGAGCTCGGTGATCGCGTTGGTGAGGCCGACGAGGTGCTCCGTGCTGTCCTTCTGCACGGGGCAGAACACCCGGAAGTCCTGACCCTCCTGGATCAGCTGCAGCGCCTGCGTGAGCCCCCCGGACCCGACCTCGGCCCCCCCGGACACCAGCACCTGGGCGGCCGTCGCGTGAGACTCGAACTCGGTGACGTGGTCCGCGGTCGAGATCCCGAACTGCGGGCCGAACACCTGCGGGGCGTGGTACTGCCCGACGTACGCCGGGCCCGCGGAGCTGGCGGCGAGCCGCACGAGGTCACCCTCGCCGGCCGCCGCTTCCTCCGTGGCTTCTTCGCCACCAGCGGCTTGCGTCGCACCGGCCTCCGTAGCTTCCTCGGTCGCGTCCTCGCCACTGTCGCTGCCGCACGCGGCCGAAGCCATGGTCAGCACCGCGAGCAGCAGCACGCCTGTCACGCGGACCCGTCGCGCCATCGTCAACTCCTTTGTCCTAGAGGGTTTTCCATCGCAGCAGACGCCACTCGATCAGCCGGGCCACCCCCATGGTCCCGGCGGCGAGGATGGTGATGAAGAACACCGCGGCCAGCAGCTCGGCAAGTTGGAACGAGCCCTGTGCCTCGCGGATGAAGAGGCCGAGGTTCTGGGCCCGCAGGATCAGGTCCGCGAGGATCGCGCCCTGCACGGAGCGCCCGACGCCGATCCGCAGCCCGGTGACGATGTAGGGCGCGGCCCAGGGGAAGATGATCTTGCGGTACAGGCGCGAGCCGCGCACCTCGAAGGCTCGTGCCATCTCCTTGACCGACTCCGGCACCTCGCGGATCCCGGTGGCCGTGTTGACGATGATCACGAAGACGTTGAAGAGCACGACCAGCACGACCTTGGCCTCGAACTCCAGGCCCATGTACACCGTGATGACCGGGATGAACATCGCGATCGGCGCCGCGAAGGCGGCGCTCACCAGCGGGTCGAGCACCGAGTTCCAGCGCGCCGACACCCCCATGAGGATGCCGACCGGCACGCCGATGAGGGCTCCGAAGAAGAAGCCCACGGCGGCCAGGCCCAGCGTCGCGAGCGTGCCTTCGATGACCTCGCCGTGGAGGAGCTCATCCCACAGGACGGGCAGGACCTCGGAGGCCGGGACGATCGAGATGATGACGCCGCTGCGCCCGATGAGCTCCCAGATGAGGAAGAACAGGCCGATCGAGAGCGCCCAGCGCCAGAGCTTGGTGGTGTCGATGCCTCCCCGGCGCCGCAACTCAGGCCGCCCGTCGCGCGGACCGGGTAGCCGGGCGCAGCCGGCGCTCCAGCACCTTGAAGCCCTCGTTGACCACGACGGCGAACGCCAGGATCAACACGCAGAGGGCGTAGTAGAGGTCCAGCCGCCGAGGCGCGCGAGCGAACGCGCTGAGCAGCTCCCCGGTGCCCTGCAGCACCCAGAGCTCCGCGATCACCATCCCCTTGAGGGCCATCCCGAGCCCGAGCCGGACCCCTGAGACCACGTAGGGCGCGGCCGCCGGGAGGTAGACGCGGGTCGCCATGCGCCACGGGCGGGTCGCAAACGCGCGCGCGGTCTCGCTCAGCTCCTTGTCGACGTAGCGGACCCCGGCCGCGGTGTTGATGATCGGGAAGAACATCGCGAAGAGGATCACGACCGAGGTGCGGTACCAGAACGACACCCCGAACGTGATGATGATGATCGGGAGCAGGGACTCCTTGCTGGTGACGAACAGCGTGTTGACGTAGGGCCCCAGCAGATCCTCGGCGAACCGGAAGCGGCCGATCATCACGCCGATCGGGATCGCGATCAGCAACGCGATGAAGAACCCGACCAGCAGCTGTTGGAGGCTGGTGCCGAAGCGCACGTAGTAGCCCTCGGTGAAGAGCTCGCCGATGCCGCGGATCGTGGCGGGGATCGTCGGCAGGAAGAACTCGCCCTTCACCATCGCGGTGACCTGCCAGCCCAGCACGATGGCCCCGTAGACCACCAGGCGCAGCCCCCAGCGGCTGTCGAGCAGCCTGCGCACCACGGACGGCCGGCGGGCGGGAGGAAGCGCGGGAGTCGCGTCGCGCTCCTGCGGCCCCGCCTCGACGTGCTGCGTGCCGACGGCCATCACCCTTCGACCGTCGCCCCGGACTTGAGCTCTTCCCAGATCTCCTGCTTGAGTCGCGCCAGCTCTGGCGAGCCGCGAACCTCGAAGCGGCGCGGTCGCCCGAACGGCACGTCGATGACCCGCGTGATGCGCGAGGGCCGGCTGCGCATGACGACGACCCGGTCGGCGAGGAAGAGCGCCTCCTCGATGTCGTGGGTGACGAAGATCACCGTCTTGTGGTCGACCTCCCAGATCTTCAGCAGCTCCTCCTGCAGGAGCATGCGCGTCTGGTCGTCGACGGAGCCGAACGGCTCGTCCATGAGCAGGTGGCTGGGCTCCAGTGCGAGCGCCCGCGCGAGGCCGACCCGCTGCTGCATTCCGCCCGACAGCTGGCCGGGGTAGTACGCATGGAAGTCCTCCAGCTCGACCAGCTTGAGGATCTTCTGGGCGCGCTCGCGGCGCTGCTTCTTGGGGACCCCCAGGTTCTCCAGGCCGAACTCGACGTTGCCGACCACGGTCCGCCAGGGCAGCAGGTTGAACTGCTGGAACACAAAGCCCCGGTGGAGGCTCGGGCCTGTGACCGCTTTCCCCCCGATCCGCACCGTCCCCTCGTCCGCGGGGATCAGCCCGTCGATGATGCGCAGCAGCGTGGACTTGCCGCATCCGCTGGGGCCGACCAGGCACGTGAAGGTGCCGTCCAGGAGGTCGAGGTCCACGCTGTCGAGGACGTGCAGGACGCCGTCACCGGTGGTGCGGGGGTACGTCTTGGTGACCCCACGGACCTCCACGTCTCCGTCGGCAGCCAGCAGCCCACTCCTCAAAGGTTTCAAGGTAGGACAATAGATCCGCTACCTTGTACCTCTCGGGAGAGGCGGACGTCAAGGGAGGTGCCGGTGTGAGCGCCATCCGATCGGTCGCGGTCCTCGGCGCGGGCAACGGGGCGTGCGCCGCGGCCGCCGACCTGGCTGCGCGCGGTTTCGAGGTCCGACTCGCCAGCCGCCCCAGCGCGCGCCTGGAGCAGATCGCCGAGCACGGCGGCCTGGATCGCACCGGCGCCTGCGGCGAGGGCTTCTCGCGCGTCGACCTCGTCACCGACGACGTCCCCAAGGCCGTCGCTGGGGCCGACCTCGTGATGCTCGCGGTGCCGATCTCGGCGCATCCGCACTACGCGGGCCAGCTGGCCGAGGTGCTGACCGACGACCAGGTGCTGTTCCTCAACCCGGGGCACATGGGCGGCGGGCTGTTCCTCGCCCGGGAGCTCGAACGCCTGGCGGGGCGGCGGAGTCTGCGGCTCTGCGAGGTCACGACGCTCACCTACGGCTGCCGGCTGCGCAGCCCCACGACCGTGAACATCATGAACGTCACCACCAACCTGGCGTTCGCTGCGTTCCCCGGACGCTTGACCGCTGAGCTGGCCGAGCTCGTGCGGCCCCTCTATCCCGACATCGTCCCCGTGGGCGACGTCCTGGAGACAGGGTTCGGCGACATCAACGCCGTGGAGCACCCCCCGCAGATCCTCTGCAACGCCGGGTGGGTCGAGCACACCCGTGGTGACTACCTCTTCTACTACGAGGGCACCACGCCGGCGGTCGGCCGGGTGATCGACGCGCTGGACCGAGAGCGGCTGGCGGTCGCTGCGGCCGCAGGCATCCGGGCCAAGCCGTTCGTCGAGCAGTTCGCCGACCTGGGCTACACCACGCGCGAGGCGGCCGCGACCGGCTCGGCGTACGCCACGCTCCAAGACAGCGCCCCCAACCGCTGGATCAAGGGCCCGCCTTCGCTGGACCACCGCTACGTGCACGAGGACGTTGGCTGGGGCCTGGTGCCGTGGTCGGCGATGGCCGCGGAGCTGGGCATCGCCACGCCGGTGATGGACGCGCTCATCACCCTCGGCTCGACGATGAACGGCATCGACTACCGTCGGGAGGGGTTGACCCTCGAGCGCCTGGGCCTGGCCGGCCGCGACCTGACGCGGCTGGAGGGCTTCCTCCGCGACGGCTCCTAGGCCGCTGGATGCAGCAGCGCGCCCTGGGGAGCCGCGGGCCTGTGGTCTCCGCGCTGGGCCTGGGCACCTTCCTCTACGGCGACCACGACGACGCGGCCGTGGAGGCGACGATCTCCGCGGCGCTGGACCTGGGGATCACGCTCATCGGGACGGCGGACGTCTACGGCGCCGGCCACCTCGAGGAGCTGATCGGCCGCGCCATCCAAGGCCGGCGCGAGCAGGTCGTGCTCGCCAGCAAGGGCGGCGCCGTGCTGGCGCCGGACGGGAGCTTCGCCGGGGTGGACGGCAGCCCGGAGTTCCTGCAGGCCGCCTGCAAGGCCAGCCTGCACCGCCTCGGCGTCGACCACCTCGACCTGTACCTGCTGCATCGCGTGGACCCGGGCGTTCCCATCGAGGAGACCGTCGGCGCGATGGCCGACCTCGTCGGCGCCGGGCTGGTGCGCGGGATCGGTCTGTCGGAGGTCGGGCCGTCGCTGCTGCGACGGGCCTGCGCGGTCCACCCCCTCGTCGCGCTGGAATCAGAGCTGTCGCTGCTCACCCGGGAGGTCCAGGCCACGGTCCTGCCGACCTGCCGCGAGCTGGGCATCGGCCTCCTGGCGTACAGCCCGCTGAGCCGGGGGCTCCTCACGGGCAGCCTGCGTTCGCGGGATGCCGATCTCGCCGCCGACGACCACCGGCGGGCCTTCCCGCGGTTCTCGGAGGGCAACCTCGCGCAGAACGTCGCGCTGGTCGACCGCATCGCGGAGATCGCCGCCGAGCACGGCTGCACCCCGGGCCAGCTGGCGTTGGCTTGGGTCCTCGCGGTCGGCGAGGACGTCGTGCCGCTGGTGGGCACCGGCCGCCGCGCCCACCTGGAGGAGAACCTGGACGCCCTCGACGTGGTGCTCACGACGGGGGACCTCGACCGGCTCGACGCCCTGCTGCCGCCCGGCAGCGCCGCTGGGCACCGCTACCACCCCGGCGGGGCCCGCCGGCTGGACCCGGAGGTACTGTGAGCACGACCACCCCGCAGCAGCGCCTGACCCACGCAGCCGCCCTGACCGCGCTGCAGGCCGCGATCGCCAAGGCCGACGAGATCGGTGTGCCGCAGTGCATCGCCGTCTGCGACGAGGGTGGCAACCTGCTGGCCTTCGTGCGCATGGACGGCGCCCGCTTCCTGTCGATCGGGACGGCACAGCGCAAGGCTGCGACCGCCGCATCAAGCCGGGCGCCGACGGGCGGCCGCGAGGCGCACCACGCGCTGGAGCTGGCCCTCGTGACCGGGGGCCGCCTCACCAACCTGCGCGGCGGCGTCCCGATCGTCGTCGACCAGCAGGTGGTGGGGGGCGTGGGCGTGAGCTCCGGGAACGGGGATCAGGACGTCGCCGTCGCGCAGGCCGGCGCCGAGGCGGTTGCGCTCTAGCCTCCGGCCGACGCCGCCCGTGCCTCGGCGATCGCGGCGAGCAGGCGTGCCGGCGTGAGCGGGAGCTGCACGAGCCGCACCCGTAGCGGGACCAGGGCGTCCGCCACCGCGTTGAGCACCGCGGCGGGCGCCGCGACGGCACCCCCCTCGCCGACCCCCTTGACGCCGAGTGGGTTGCGCGGGGACGGATGCTCCTCGTGGTGCACGCGGATCGCCGGCAGGTCGGTGGCCGTCGGCAGGAGGTAGTCGAGGTAGGTCGAGGTGAGCAGCTGGCCGTCGTCGTCGTAGACGACCTCCTCGAACAGGGCATTGCCGACCCCCAGCGACACGCCGCCCTGCACCTGCCCCTCGACGATCATGGGGTTGATGACCGTGCCGCAGTCGTCGACGGTCGCATAGTCGAGGATCCGCACCACGCCCGTCTCCAGATCGACCTCGACCGCGACGACGTGGGTCCCCGAGCCGAACGTCGCCGTCGGCGGCACGAAGTAGTGCTGCTCCTGCAGGCCGGGCTCGCTGCCGGCCGGGACGCGGCTGGCCGGGCCGGGGGCGGCTGCCCGGGCGATCGCCGCCAGGTCGGCACCATAGTCGGGCGCGCCGACGGCGTGGACGCGCCCGTCCTGCAGCACGAGGTCCGCCGGGTCCACCTCCAGGAGCTCAGCGGCGACCGCGAGAACCTTGGCCCGCACCTTCGCCGCCGCCACCGCCACCGCGTTGCCCGCGACCACCGCGGTCCGGCTGGCGTAGGACCCACGGCCGTGCGGGATCAGCCCGGTGTCGCCGGCGCGCACGGTGACGATGGACGGGTCGATGCCCAGCTGGTCGGCGGCCACCTGCGCAAGCGTGGTCTCGTGGCCCTGGCCGTGCGGGCGCGCCCCCGTCAGGACCGTCACGTGCCCGGTCTCGTCGATGCGCACGATCGCACCCTCGAAGGGGCCGTGACCGGACCCCTCGACGAATCCGGCCACGCCGATGCCCAGGCAGCGTCCCTCGGCCCTGGCTTGCGCCTGCCGGCGGCGCCAGGCCCCGTAGCCGAAGACCTCGAGCGCGGTGTCCAGCTGCGCGGGGAAGTCCCCTGACTCGTAGGCCATCGGCACGCCGTCCCGGTAGGGCATGCCCATCGCGTACGGCATGTCCTCCGGACGGATGAGGTTGCGGGCCCGCACGACCAGCGGGTCGAGGCCCAGCCGCGCGGCCACGAGGTCGACGACGCGCTCCATCACGAACGCGGCCTCCGGCCGGCCTGCCCCGCGCACCGGCGCCGCGGGTGCGCGGTTGGACAGCGCGACCGTGGCGGCGGCGTCGAGGTGGTCGATGCGGTACTGGCCCCGCAGGTGCGCCACGGTGTTGTAGGCGACGGTGACCGCCGCCGTGTGGTACGCGCCGGCATCGATCAGGAAGCGGGTCCGGATGGCGGTGATGGTCCCGTCGCCGGAGAAGCCGACCTCGACGTCGTGCACCTGGTCGCGGCCGTGCACCGTCGCCGTGAGGTTCTCGGCCCGGTCCTCGAGCCACCGCACGGGGCGCCCCAGGTGGCGCGCGAGGAACGGCACGAGCACCTCCTCGGGGTAGACCGAGCCCCCGAAGCTGCCGCCCATGTCCGGGGACGCGAAGCGGACCGCGTCGACGGGCAGCTCCAGGGCGCGCGCGACATAGGTGCGCACCAGGTGGGGCTTGGTGGTCGTGTCCCAGACCGTGAGCTGGCCCGCCTCCCAGGAGGCCAGGACCCCGCGGGGCTCGATCGCGCTCGCCGCCTGGCGGCCGACGACGAAGCGCTCGGTCAGTCGGTGCTCAGCGGAGCGCAGCGCCGCCGCGGCGTCCCCGGCCTGCACGTGCAAGGTGGTGTGGATGTTGCTGCCGAGCGACGGGTGCAGCAGCGGCGCGTCCGGCTCCAGGCCGCGCCGCGCGTCCGGCACCACTGCCAAGGGCTCGTAGTCCACATCGACCAGGTCACGGGCGTCCTCGGCGAGGTAGGGGTCGGTCGCGACCACCACGGCGACGGGATCGCCGACCCAGCGCACGCGGTCGCGCGCCAGCAGCGGCTGCGGCAGCGCGGCCACCGTGATCGCCGCGGCGCGCACGATCGCCGGGGAGAGCTCCTCGCGCGCGACGTCCGCCAGCGGTCCGGCGCGGCCCTCGAGATCGGCGGCCGTGAGCACGGCGACCACGCCGGGTGCCGCCTGTGCCGCCTGCGTGTGGATCGCGGTGATCTCGGCGTGCGGCAGCGGGCTGCGCAGCAGCACCGCGTGCAGCATCCCGGGCAGGCGCAGATCGCCGACATGGCGCGCGTTGCCGGTCAGCAGCGCGCGGTCCTCGCGGCGCGGCATGCGTGCACCGATCGCCGCGCCCAGGCGCGGCGCCGTGTCGGGCGGCTCACGCACCACGGTCCCCGCGCATGGCCGCCGCCGCCGCCAGCACGGCGCGCACGATGCCGTCGTAGCCGGTGCAGCGGCACAGGTTGCCGCCGAGGTGCTCGCGGACCATGCGCTCGTCGGGCGCGGCGTCCTCGGCGAGCAGCTCGACCGCGCTCATGAGCATGCCGGGCGTGCAGAAGCCGCACTGCAGGCCGTGCTCGTCGCTGAAGGCCTGCTGCAGGGGGTGCAGGGTCCCGTCCGGCGCGGCCAGCGACTCGACCGTGCGCACGCTCCGCCCCTCGGCCTGCACGGCGAAGAGCAGGCACGAGCGCACGGAGCCGGCGTCAAGGAGCACCGTGCAGGCGCCACAGGCGCCGTGCTCGCAGCCCAGGTGGGTGCCGGTCAGCCCGAGGTCCTCGCGCAGCACGTCGGCCAGGGTCCGGCGCGGCTCGACCGCGACCTCGATCGCGGACCCGTTGACCTCGAAGCGCAAGGTGCTCACGCGGCGGCCCACCGGGAACGGGCCAGCGACACGGCGCGCCGGGCGATCACCCCGGCGACGTCACGGTGAGCGGCGCCGTAGCCGCCGCCGTCGTCGCGCGGCCGGACTGCCTCGCGGACGACCGCCTGCACCTCGGCCAACCGCTCGTCGGACGGGAGGTCGCCGGTGAGGAGCGCCTCGGCCTCAGGGATCCGCAGAGCGACCTCGCCGACCCCGGTGAGCGCGACGCGCGCTGCGGTCACGTTCCCGTCCGGACCGGGCTCGAGCACGACCGCCGCGCCGACCACGGCGAAGTCCCCGTGGCGGCGGGCGAGCTCGACGAACGCCGAGGCGGCGCCGCGCGGGACGCGGACCGCGACCGCGACCACGAGCTCCTCGGGCTCGATCGCGGTCATGAACGGGCCCACGAAGAAGTCCTGCGCCGCGATCGTGCGGGTTCCCTCCGGGCCCTGCACCCGGACCTCGCCGTCCAGGGCGAGCAGGAGCGCCGGCCACTCGGCGGCAGGGTCGGCGTGGGCCACGCTGCCGCCGACCGTGCCGCGATTGCGGATCGCGACGTGCCCGATCATCGGCACCGCGTCGCCCAGCACCGGACAGCGGCGCGCCAGGCCGGCGTCGCGCTCCACCGCGCGCTGGCGGGTGGTGGCACCGATCACGAGCAGGTCACCCTCCACGCGCATGTGGGCAAGCGCCGCGAGCCCGTTGACGTCGAGCAGCAGCGCAGGCCGCGCCATCCGCAGGGCCATCAGCGGCACGAGGCTCTGACCGCCGGCGAGGACGGTCGCGTCGTCGCCGTGCTCAGCTTTGAGGGCGACAGCCTCCTCGACGCTGCCAGGAACGGCGTAGGCGAACGCCGCCGGCTTCACGCCGTGGTGGCCAGCTTGGCCGCCATCCAGTCGCACATGAGCGGCACCAGCGTGGCGTTGTAGTTCGTGCAGGTGTGGAAGCCGTCCTCGAAGTTCACGAACTCGCCCAGCGGGCCTGTTGCCATGAGCTGCCCCTCCTCGACGCTGACCAGCTCGTCACGGGCGCCGTGGATCACCAGGTAGGGACAGGCGATCCGCTCGACGACGCCCGCGAGCGTGCAGCCGGCCTCGACGGTCGCGCGCGCCTCCGCCAGCGACCCGCTCATGAGGTCCTCCATGACGTTGAGCTGGGTCGAGACTGGCCAGAAGCGGTAGTCGCGGAAGTCGAAGAAGCCTCCCGACGAGATCGCCGCGCGCACGCGCCGCTCGAAGCTCGCGGCCCGGAGTGCGAGGAAGCCGCCCATGCTGCTGCCCCAGATGCCGACGCGGCCGGCGTCGACCTGCCCGTCGGCCGCCAGCGCGTCGATCGCGGCCCCGACGGGCTCCTCCCACGCGTCGGGCCGCATGGGGACCACCCCGACCATCTCGCCCTGGCCGGGGCCGTCCATCGTGAGCACGGCGAGGCCGCGCCGCACGAAGGCCCGGGCCCAGTTGTGGTACTCCTCCTTGACGGAGTCCGCGCCGTTGACCATCACCACACACGCTGGCGCGGCGTCCGCGGGAGCGGGGAGGTGCAGGTACCCGGGCAGCGTCGCGTCGCCGTACGCGACGGCGAACGGTTCGACCGGGAAGTCCCAGAGCGCGGCGGCCCGCGCGTACGTGCGCACGCGGCCCGCCCGCCCCTCGGCCTTGCCCGGAGTACCGATGCGGGCGAGGTAGGCCCCCCAGTGGTGGCAGGCCGAGGCGCGGTGCCACAGGTCGGCGGCGGAGATCCTGCGGCCCTCGGCCTCGAAGTGCTCCGCGAGCTCCTCGGCGGCCAGCGCCTCCTCGTGCCACGCCGGGTACC
Organism: Euzebyaceae bacterium; assembly: GCA_963829805.1. Taxonomy (GTDB): domain Bacteria; phylum Actinomycetota; class Nitriliruptoria; order Euzebyales; family Egibacteraceae; genus CAWHJR01. Next base: position 1,065,869 of record CAWHJR010000002.1, on the reverse strand, counting down.
AGGTGCGCAGGTCGACCACGCGGGCCAGCACCCGGCTGATGTCGGAGTAGTCCAGCGGCCCGGTGGCCTCGATGCGGGCGAGCCGCACCACCACGTAGGCCCGGCCGAGGTGCTCCGCCCCGAACAGCCGGATCTGCGACGACAGGTTGGCGTAGTAGCGCTCGATCTCCTGGCGGTCCGCCTCCGGCAGATTCAGCATGTGGTCCTACCAAAGCATCTTCAAACGAAGATGTCCATGGGCAGCCACGCGGTCACGGTGAACGCGGGGGCGTTGACCACCTGGGCGACGCGCAGGTCCACCGCGACGCTGCACAGGGCATAGGCCTGCTCGCGGGTGTAGCCGCGCTCGGCCGTGAGGTGGTCGAGCATGGCCTCGAGCGCCGCGCGCGCCGCCACCGTCAGATCCTCGGCCGCGCCCTCCCCCGCGCCTGGCAGGCAGTGCCCCGCGGTGGCGAACGCCGGGCCGCCCGGTGGGGTCGCCGGCGCCACCACGCTCACGCCGCCGGAGGTCGCGGCGCCCTCGGCGACACCGAAGCGCAGGTGCGCGGTCGCGGCGACCTCGATGGCGGTGCCGCACGATTCGCCATCGCCCTGGGCGACGTGGCCGTCGCCGACCGAGAAGAGCGCGCCGTCGGTCCACACGGGGAAGCGCACGCGCGCCCCCGCGGTGAGCTGGCGCACGTCGAGGTTGCCCCCGAACTCACGGGGAGGCTTCGTCCGCAGACCCTCAGCCGCCACGGCGGGCGTCGCAGGTACCGCGCCTGCGGCCTGCGGCAGCGCCACGTCCGCGCCGGCGGCGGCCAGGCGCTGCTCGCGGGCGAGGATCCTGCGCAGGAGGTCGTGGGACGGCGCGACGCCCATGGTCCCCATGAAGGGCGCGGCGGGGATCGCGACGCCGGGGAGGTCCGGCGAGGTCGCGCGGCCTGCCTCCACGTCCCAGCGCACGAGGAACGGCCCCGGGAAGCGGTCGCGCAGGAACCCGAACGCGGGGAAGATCGCGGTGTACGCGAAGTCCGACGCCGGGTTGACGGCCAGCACCTCGACCTCGAGCACGTCGCCCGGCCCCAACCCCTCGATCCGGATCGGCCCGGTCAGCGGGTGCACGACCGAGCGGTCGACGGAAGCGACGTCGGCTGCGGTGGACGCACGGGTCAGCTGGCCGTCCACGGCGTCGCGGCAGTCGATGAGCACGTCGTCGCCGGGTGCGCACGTGAGCGCGGGCCGGAGATCGGGGTGCCAGCGGGTGTGGCACCGCTGGGGCTGATCGGCCACCGGGCGGGAGCGGTCGACGGGAAGCTCGAGGCTGCTCACGGTGCCCGGCCTGAGGTCATACCAATGGGTATTCTCGCAACGTGCCGATGCCTGTGAACATCGAAGTCGTCCTGGACTCGGTGTTCTTCCGCCAGGCGCACTGGCACAGCGCGCACGAGGTGGCGGTCCAGCGGCTGGCGCAGGCGATCAAGCTGGGCGCGCTGGAGGTCGGCTCGCGGCTCCCACCGGAGCGCGAGCTCGTGCAGCTGCTGGGGGTGAGCCGGACCACGCTGCGCGAGGCGCTGCGCGCACTGCAGCAGGCCGGGTACCTGGAGACCAGCCGCGGCCGCAACGGCGGCACGTTCGTCTCGTCCCGTCAGAACTCCCCCCTGACCAAGACCGACGTGAAACGCCTGGTGCGCGACCTCGGGACCACCCTGCGCGACCTGGTCGACCTGCGCGCGGCGGTGGAGCCCAAGGCGGCCGAGCTCGCGGCAGAACGGGCCACAGCGGACGACCTCGAGGGCATCCGCTGGCTGCAGGAGCGGGGCGAGTCGGTGCCCATCAGCGAGCTGCGGCAGGCGGACTCGATGCTCCACATCGTGATCGCCCATGCGGCGCGGTCCGACCTGCTCTTGGATTCCGTGCTGGAGGTCCAGATCCGCCTGCACGACCTGCTGGCCCACCTGCAGCAGACGCCCGAGCTCAACCCGCGGCGTCCGTCGGCCCAGCACCACGACGTCGTCGACGCGATCACCAGCCGTGACCCGGTTGCGGCGCGCGACGCGATGCGCGACCACATCCGCCACACCCACGAGCTGTTGTTGGCGATGATCCCGGCGCAGGCAGCGACACCCCAGCCGCACGCTCACGCGTAGGTCGACGTGACCAGCGGGCCCTCGCCGCGGTCGAGGCCCGCCCGGCGGAGCACCGCCGCTGCGCGTGCGCGGGCCTCAGCGCGCAGACCCCGCTCGTCGGTCAGGGTGCGGACCGCACCGTCGACGTAGACCGGCACGCCGTCGACCCACGTCTGGGCGATGCTCGCCGGTGTCGCCGACCAGACCAGCACCTGGACCGGGTCGCCGCAGGGCACCCACTCGGGATGGTCGAGGTCGAAGAGCACGAAGTCGGCCTTCTTGCCCGGCTCCAGTGACCCGATCTCGTGGTCCCAGCCCAGTGCCCGGGCCCCGTCGATCGTCGCCATGCGCAGCGCGCGACGGGCGCCGATCGCCTCCGGGTCCATCCGGGCGTCCTTGAAGAGCCCCGCCACGAGGTGCAGCTGGCGCATGAGGCTGAGATTGCCCGAGGCGGACACGCCGTCGGTCCCCAGCCCCACGACGACCCCGGCATCCAGCATCTCCGGGTAGCGCCCGACCCGCGTCGCACCCTTGCCGAGCTTCAGGGCGGTGCCCGGGCAGAACGCGACCTTCGTCCCGTGCTCGGCGAGGAGCGCGATCTCGGCATCGTCGACGGCGACGGCGTGGGCCAGCACGAGGTTGGACCCGAGCCCGCCGAGGCTGGCGATGCGGGCTACGGGGGTGAGTCCGTGGCGGGTGCGGACGCCTGCGGTCTCGGTCGTGGTCGAGGCGATGTGGTAGGTGGTGCCGACGCCGAGGCGCTCAGCGAGCTCGCGGGCACCGAGATGAAGCTCCGCGCTGCACGGCTCCTTGCCCTGGATGTTCGCCCAGACGCGGATGCGCCCGCCGGCGGCGCCGTCCAGCTCGCGCACGCACGCCTCGAGCTCGACGAGCGCAGCCGCCGTGCTGGGGAAGAAGTGGTGGGCGACCATCGCGGGCGACCAGCCCTCGGGGATGGGATCGGGTGGGGTGTCGGCGGCGTGCCGGCTGGTGATGCCCCGGATGCCGATCGCAGCGAGGGCAGGGACCGTCACACGCGGGTCGTTGAGCGCGCCCATGTCCAGGAAGCAGGTCGTGCCGTTGCGCAGCATCTCGGCGGCGGCCAGCTGCACCGCCACCCGCTCGTCCTCGACGGTGAGCTCGCCGTAGTACGGCATCACCCAGTGGAAGACCCATGCGCGCGTCCCCAGGCGGTCGGGGAAGCTGCCGCGCGACAGCGTCTCCGAGAGGTGCACGTGGGTGTCGACGAAGCCCGGCACGACCGCGAGGCCGCGCGCGTCGATCACGACGTCGTCGGGCCCGACCGCGACGGTCGCCGCCGGACCCACCGCGGCGATGCGGTCACCCTCCACCACGAGGGTCGCGTCACGGAGGACCCGCTCGTCGGCGTCGACCGTGATCGCGGCATCGAGGTGCGCCAGCACGGTGCGTCGCGCGCCGATCGGGCGTTCCGTCACCGGCAAAGAATACTATGGTCTTACCGATGGACCTTCTCGAGCTCCCGCCCGGAGGACAGGCCGCCCAGGCGATCCTCGCCGTCGCCGGCCTCGCGGGGGTGGAGCACCTCTGGTTCTGCAGCGGCAACGACGTCGTCAGCTTCCAGGAGGCCGCAGCCGTCGCGCGCGAGCGCGGCCTCCCCGCGCCGCAGATCCGCACGATGGTGCACGAGCACGTCGCGCTGGCGATCGCGATGGGCGAGACCGTGGTCCGGCGCGCGCCTGCCATGGTGGCGGCCCACGTCGACGTCGGGCTGCTGCACATGGGCGGCGGCCTGCACAACGCCTACGTCGGCCGCTACCCGGTCCTCATCGTGACCGGCTATCCCCCGATCGCACCAGAGCACCGCACGATCCCCGTGTTCTGGAAGCAGCAGCGCTGGGACCAGGCCGAGCTGGTGCGCCAGCTCATGAAGTGGGACTACCGGCTGGCGGCGCACGACGATCCCGCGCTGGTGACCGCCCGCGCCCTCCAGCTGGCGATGTCGCCGCCCGAGGGGCCTGCGTACCTCACGCTGCCCAAGGAGGTCGCGACGCAGCGGAGCCAGGCGCCGTTGACGGTCCGGACCCCGGCCTACCTGGGCCTCGCGCGCCTGGGCGCCGGCGACGACGACGCGCTCCAGGCCGTCGCGGCGCGGCTGCTGGCGGCCGAGCGGCCGCTGCTCATCACCGATCGGGCGGGTCGCGACCCTGCCGCGGTCGCGGCGCTCGGCGCGCTCGCGCGCGAGTTCGGGCTGGCCGTGCGCGCGACGCGTCACCGCCTGAACCTGCCCGACGGCCACCCCTCGCGCTGGGCGGGCGGCAGCTACAACTCGGCCGGCATCGCCCGCGGCGACGGGCTGATCGGCCTCGCGGACGCCGACGCGGTGCTGGTCGTGGATCACCTCGTGCCGTGGATCCCTGTGCGCGAGCGCCCGGCCGCGGAGGCCTGGATCGCGGTCGCCGGTCCCGATCCCGCCGGTGCGCACGTGCCGCTCTACGAGTTCCCGGCCGACCTGCGGATGGTCGTGGACCCGGCACGGTTCCTGGAGGCACTTGCCGAGGCGATGCGCGCGCAGCGCACGGCCGCCGACCGCGAGCGCGGCGACCGCCGCTGGCGCGCGTTCGAGGAGCATGCGGGCTCTCGGGAGGCGGCACGCGCGGCCACTGCCCCCGGTCTGGACGAGCTCACCCTCGCTGCCGGCCTCGCGGAGGTGCTCACGCCCGAGGACGCGCTCACGTGGGAGATGACCGACACCAACGCCATCCCGCGCGACCTGCCCGACACGCTCTTCGACTCCGGCGGCTCCAGCCTGGGCTGGGCCGTGGCCGCGGGCATCGGGATCCGCGCCGCGCAGCCCGAGCGGTTCGCGGCCTGCCTGACCGGGGACGGCGCCTACATGTTCGGCGTGCCCAGCGCCCTGCTCTGGGCGCAGACCCAGTACGCGGCTCCGGTGCTCACGGTGGTCGCCAACAACCGCGGGTACCGCACCGGGACGGTGCGGCTGCGCGAGGACTACCCCGACGGGGCCGCCGTGCAGGCCCACGACTTCAGCGGCGGGACCTTCGACCCGCCGCCCGACTTCGCCGCCGAGGCCCGCGCGGCCGGCGGCTTCGGCGTGCGTGTCACCGAGCCCGCCGACCTCGTGCCGGCCCTGGAGAAGGCCCGGGGGGCGGTCGAGAGCGGCGCGCCGGCGGTCGTGGACGTGTGGCTGCCGCCGCTGGTCGCGGCGCGCTGAGGGCGGCTCAGCCCAGCGGCAGCGAGACGCCGCGCTGCAGGAACCTGCCCTGGCCGGCGCGCCCGACAAAGCGGCCGCCCTCGACGATCACGTCACCGCGCAGCAGCACGGTGTCGACCGCGCCCCGGATCACCCAGCCCTCGTAGGGGTTGTAGTCGCTCTGCGACTGCTGCGTGGCCGCGGACAGCGTGGCTTCCTGCTCGGGGTCGAAGACCACCACGTCGGCGTCCGAGCCGGGCGCGAGCTCGCCTTTTCGCGGGTAGAGGCCGAAGAGCTTGGCCGGGTTGGTGGCGAGCAGCTCGACCATGCGGTGCAGGGTGAGCCGGCCCTCGCGCACGCCGTAGTGGTAGAGCAGCGGGAGCCGCCACTCCAGCCCAGGCACGCCGTTGGGGATCTTCGCGAAGTTGTCGCGGCCCATCTCCTTCTGGCCCTTGAACCGGAACGGCGTGTGGTCGGTTGACACCACCTGCAGGTCGTCGGCCCGCAACCCGGCCCACAGCAGCTCCTGGTTGGCGGCCGTGCGCAGCGGCGGGCACATCACGTACTTCGAGCCCCCGAAGTCCGGCTCGGCCAGCACGTCCTCGGTCAGCAGCAGGTAGTGCGGGCAGGTCTCGGCGTAGACCGGCAGCCCGCGCGCTCGCGCCGCGGCCACCGCATCCAGCGCGGTCGAGGCCGAGAGGTGGACGATGTAGAGGGGCACGCCCGCGAGCTCCGCCAGTGAGATCGCACGTGCAGTGGCCTCCGCCTCGGTCACGGGAGGCCGGGTCTTCGCGCTCCAGGTGGGGTCGGTGTGGCCGGCGGCCAGCGCCTCCTCCTCCAGCAGCTGGATCACGGGGCCGTTCTCGGCGTGCATGAGCACGAAGCCGCCGTGCTCGCCCGCGTGCCGCATGGCCTTGAAGATCGTGGCGTCATCGACCATGCGCGCGCCCGGATAGGCCATGAAGAGCTTGAAGCTCGGCGAGCCGCCCTCGATGAGCTCCGTCAGCGAGGGGAAGTAGCTGTCGGGCAGGTCGACGATCACCTGGTGCAGGCCCCAGTCGACGACGGCCTTGCCGTGCGCGCGGTCGTACCAGATCCCGTGGGACTCGCGCGGGTCCTGGCCCTTCTCCTGCACCGGGAAGTCGATGATGCTGGTGGTTCCCCCTACCGCGGCCGCGACCGTCCCGGAGAAGAAGTCGTCGGCGGTCATCGTGCCCTTGAGGGGGGCGTCCAGGTGGGTGTGCGGGTCGACCCCGCCGGGGAGCACGAGCTTGCCGGTGGCGTCGATCACCACGTCGGTGGGCAGGTCGGGGACGACGCCCACCGCGGTGATGCGGCCGTCCTCGATCACGACGTCGCCCAGGAAGTCGGCGGCGGACGTGACGACACGCCCCCCGCGGACGAGCGTGCGGGTCATGCCGGCACCTCGAGCCCCAGGAGCCCGGCGGCGTTGTCCCAGCCGATCTGAGCGAGCCCGGCGTCGTCGAGCCCGACACCGTTGAGCACGTCCACGAAGCGGTCGATGCCGCCCGGGACGTGCGGGTAGTCCGAGCCGAACAGCAGCTGTCCCGGCCCGAACGTGTCGAGCGCGCAGCGCAGCGCCGGCGGGTGCATGGTGCACGAGTCGAACCAGAGCGCCCGCATGATCTCCGAGGGGGGCCGGTCGATGAACTCGCGGCAATCAGGGAACTGCTTGAAGTAGTTGTCGAAGCGCGGCACGAGGAAGGGCGTGGTGCCCCCCAGGTGGGTGAAGATCCACTGCATGCCCGCGTGGCGCTCGAGCGTCCCGCTGTAGACGAGGCGGCCGATGGCGTTGGTGGTCTCGGCGAGGAAGTCCAGCGCCAAGCCCAGCGCGTACTCGCGCAGCCCGTCCGTGCACGCCGCGACCGTCGGGTGGCAGAACACCACGGTTCCCCGCCGCGAGAGCTCCTCCCACAGCGGGGTGAAGCGCGCGTCGTCGAGCGGGACCCCGTCGATCGTCGTGCACAGCGCGATGCCGACGACGTGCGGGAGCGCGAGGGCGCGGTCCAGCTCGGCCAGCGCCGCGTCGACGTCGGGCAGCGGGAGGCTCGCGAACGCCTTCAGGCGCCCGCTGCTTGCGCCAGCCACGTCGGAGAACTCGTCGTTGAGGTCGCGCGTGAGCGGGATGCGGACATCCGCGGGGAGCCGGAAGACGTTGGGCGCGGACACCGAAAGGACCTGCACCGCCACGCCGGCCGCATCCATCATCGCGAGGCGGTGCTCCATCGGCGGCATCGGCTGGGGCGCGGCCAGCGCCACCGCGCCGTCCTGCAGGACGATCAGGCGGCCGTCATCGCGGATGTAGTGCGTGAAGCCGCTGTCCTCGCGCCGGCACGCGTCGAGGTAGCTGTCGGGGTAGTCGTGGGAGTGGACGTCGATGAGCCCGGGCACGTGCTGGCCCGCGTCAGTGGTGCAGACCGGCGTCGAGCAGGCCCTTCATCTGCCCGCCGTCGATTGGGATGTGCGCGCCGTTGACGTAGCTGGCCAGCGGCGAGGCGAGGAAGACCACGACGTTGGCCACCTCGTCAGCCGTGCAGAGACGGCCCAGCGGGAGCGTGCGCATCACGATGTCTCGCGCTTCGGACTGCTCGATCCCGCGATCCATGGCGTAGCGCTTCTCCAGGCCGTCCCAGCGGTCGGTGTCGACCGGCCCGGGGTTGACGGTGTTCACGCGCACGCCATGGCGGCCGTACTGCTCCGAGATCGAGCTCGCGAAGTTGATGTCGGCCGCGTTCGCGATACCGGCGGTGAGCTCCCAGTAGGAGGGCTTGAGGCCGTCGTTGCCGACGACGAGCACGACGCTCCCGGTCCCGCGCTCGCGCATGTGAGGCAGGATCGCCCGGCAGCTGTGGACGTAGCCCAGGAACTTCAGGTTCACGCTGGACAGCCACTGCTCCTCCGTGAGCTCCTCCATCAGCCCCCCGGGGGAGCTCCCCGCGCACGTCACGAGGATGTCGACGTGGCCCAGCCGCTCCAGTGCCTCGGCCATCGTGCGCGCGACGTCCTTGGAGTCGCTCATGTCGCCGGCGATCGGGATGATCGTGCGGCCGGTCGCCGCGGCCAGCTCGGCGGCGACCTTCTCGAGCCGCTCGGGGTCGCGCGCGATGATCGCGACGTCGACGCCCTCCTCGGCCAGCAGCCGCGCGGTCTCCCGGCCGATGCCCTTGCTGCCACCGGTCACCACGGCCTTCTGGCCAGCCAGTCCTAGATCCACGTCCCGAACTCCTTCACGCTTCGCTGATCACCAGCAGCTGGTCGGTGTTGCTCACGTCGCTGAGGACCTCGCAGCCGTCCTGCGTCACCGCCACGAGGTCCTTGACCTGGAACCCGTACTTCCCCGGCAGGAGCAGCACGGGCTCGACTCCGAGCACCATGCCCGCCTCCAGCCGGGCATCGCCGTAACGGCCGACGTAGGGCTCTTCGTGCACGAACTGCCCGATGCCGTGGCCCACGAAGCTCATGGGCTCGTAGCCATCGGCACGGAACCGCGCGGTCACGCCGCCGTAGATCTCGGCGCCGCTGGCGCCATCGCGGACCCCGCCGAAGATCATGTCCCGGCACTCCACGATCATCGACCAGATCCCCGCGATCTCGGCGCTGGGCTCGCCCACCACCGCCGTCCGGCAGATGCCCGCGTGGTAGCCGTCGAGCTGACCGAACACCTCAAGCCTCACGAGGTCGCCGGGCTGCAGGGCGCGGTCGGTCGGACCGACGTTGGGGTACTGGCTGCGCTCGCCGGACGCGAGGATCAGCCACTTGAAGGAGTCCGCGCCGTAGCGGAAGAGGTTGGCCGTCACCGCGCCGGCGAGGTCCATCTCCGTGGACCCCACCGTGACGCTCTCCAGCGCCTCCTTGATGGAACGGTCGGTGAGGCGCGCGAGGCCGCGCAGCAGCTCGACCTCGCGCGGGGTCTTCAGCTGGCGCAGGCGGTTGAAGAGCGGGTGGGCCGGTATCCACACGACGTCCGGGACGAGTCCTCGAAGCTCCTCGAGGTCGCGGGCCGGCAGGTAGTCGGTCTCCAGGCCGACCCGAGAGCGGTCCAGGCCGAGGTCGCGCAGCAGGTCCGCGAGCACGGGCATGGCGTCCTCGGCGAACTCCTCCCAGACCGCCAGCGGCTGGTCGGGGCGCAGGTCGCGAACCGTGGACGCCTCCATGTCGACCGCGTAGAGCGCCGTGCGCCCGTCACGCGTGATCACGGCGGCGGCGTGGCGCCAGCGCAGCACCGGCTGGGATGGCACCACGAACCCGACCACGTAGGCGAAGTTCTCCGGTGACAGCGCAATGAGGCCGTCCAGGTCCTCGCGCTCCATCACCTCGACGCACTTGGCGACGATGTCGCCGTTCATGGGCTCCTCTCTGTCCGTCGTCCGAGGGTGCCGCCGAAGCGATCGGGGCTGAACGGCTCCAGGCTGCCGTTGACCCCTGGGTCGGTGATCAGCTGGGCGACCAGGCGGCCGGTCTCGGGCGCGAGGTGCAGTCCTTTCATCGCGTGGCCGGTCGCGAAGACTGCGTTGGCCAGGCGCTCAGAGCGGCCGATCACCGGCAGGCCGTCGGGGGTGCAGGGACGGATGCCGCGCCACACTCCGGTCACACGCTCCTCTGACACGCCTCGCAGCGCACGGATACCCGACCGCAACGTCGCGTCCACGCGCACCGCGTCGACCGAGGTGTCCAGCCCGGTGAGCTGCAGGGTCCCGGCCAGGCGCATGCGGTCGGCGAACGGCGTCGCGATCACCCTGGCCTCCTGGAGGTAGACCGGGATCGTGGGGTCCGTGGCGGCCGCGGGCGCCAGATCGACGTGATAGCCCTTGGCGCCCAGGACGGGCAGGGGGCGGCCCAGCCGTCGCGCCAGCACGGCGGACCAGGCCCCGTTGGCGACCACGACCTCGCCCACGGGCAGGCGGCCCTCGGTGGTGTCGAGTGCGACCACCCGGCCGCGCCGAGCGACGACATCGAGGACCTCGGCGCGCGTGTGGATCTCGGCGCCGGCGCCGATCGCGGCTGCTGCGACCGCCGGGAGGAAGCGTTCGGGGTCGCACTGGGCCTCGTCGGGATAGAACACCCCACCGACGATCCCGTCCGTGAGCGACGGGCAGAACGCCCGCACGGCGGCGGCGTCCAGCACCTCCGAGACGATGCCGTGCTCGGCCAGCGCCGCCGACTCGGCGCGGCCACCCGCGTAGGCCTGCGGGGTCTCGTAGACGTTGAGCGCCCCCAGCGCGATCAGGCCCGTGTCCAGCCCCTCTGCAGCCCAAACCTCGTGGCGCTTGAGGCTGGCGATCGAGAGGTCGCGCAGCAGCCGCGTCCCTGCGGTGACCTGCTCCGTGGTGGCGGCCGCGAGGAAGCGCGCGAGCCACAACAGGACCCCTGGCCGCGGGCGCATCGAGAAGGGGCTGTCGCGCCGCAGCAGGTGGCGCAGCCCCTCCTTGACCGCACCCGGCGTCGCGAGCGGGGTGCTGTGCGCCGGCGAGAGCAGGCCCGCGCTGCCGGCCGAACACCCCGACAGCACGTCCGGCTCACGCTCCAGCACCACCGGCTTGGCGCCGGCCAGCGCCAGCTCGTAGGCGCACGACAGCCCGACGGCGCCGCCGCCCACGACGGCCACCTCGAGCCCGCGCGACGTCATGGGGCCGCTCCCCCGCCCTGACGGGTCGCCTCCAGAGCCTCGATGCGGCGCTGCAGCCCCATCCACTGGCTGGCGCCGACGGTGATCGGCGCCCGCCGCCCCAGCCCTCGCGCCCACACGGCGCGATGCCCCAGCTGCGCCGCGAGGTCGAGATCAGCATGATCGGGCGGCGGCGCCAGGTCGAGGACCAGGCTGCCCTTGGGCAAGGCGTGCAGGATCGTCGCGTCGACGACCCGCGCGGGCACGGTCGAGAACACCATGTCCAGCGAGGGCGCCAGCGCCGGGAGGTCCTCGAGCGGCAGTGGCATGCAGCCGTCCGCGCGGGCCGCGGCCCGCTGGATCGGGCTGCGTGCAGCCACGTGCACCCGCGCCCCCAACGCCCGCAGCGTGCGCGCGAGCAGGGACCCGATCGTCCCGTGGCCGACCACCACGACCTCCGCGTCGTGGATCGTGACGTCCGTGGCCGCGATGGCGAGCTGCAGCGCGCCCTCGACGATCGCCGGTCCCCGCAGGAGCATGAGCTCCCTGTCGGGGTCGTACTCGTGGACGGTGACGCCCACCTCCGCGGCCGCCACCGCGATCTCGGGCGTCACGCGGCCGCAGAACAGGTGCGCACCAGGCTCCAGGAGGCCCAGAAGCTCCACGTCCGCGTCGATCGGCTCTGGTGCGTCGGTGGCGTAGACCCGCGTGCCGACCCCCAAGGGGATCGGGAGCAGCAGGTACCGGGCACCGTCCACCGCGGCCTTGGCCGACGGCTCGAGGGTCACGCCCGCGATCCCCGCCTCAGGCCACGGCAGGCCGTAGGCGCGAACGTCCGCCCCGAGGGCCGCCGCGAGCCTGGCGATCTCGGGATCGCGTGCGTCACCTCCTACCACGGCGATCCGGACGCGTCCCCAGTCGGTCAAGCCTCGTCCTCGAAGAGCTCGATCGTGTTGCCGTCGGGGTCGGCCAGGTAGACGGTCAAGCCGTAGGGCCCTGGCCCCAGCGGGCGCACGATCGTGATCCCCTGCGCTGCTGCGCGCTCGGCGATCCCGGGCACGTCGGCCGTGCGGAAGGCGAGATGCTCGAGGGCTCCAGGCCCGCCCGGCGCGCCGCTGGTCAGACCCAGCCCCGCCTCGGTGACCGTGAGGGGGCGGCCGTCGCGGAAGTCCTCGCGCTTGCGCACTCCGAACCCCAGGAACCCGACGTAGAAGGCCTCCGCCGCTGCCAGGTCGCTCGTCTGCAGGAGGAGGTGGTGGATCGCCGGGGTCACGGCACGACGTCCGTGCGGTCGATGCCCAGAAGGCCGCCGCGCCCCCAGGTCTCCTTGGTCATCTCCCAGAACGTGACCTGGACCGCCTCACGGCGTGCATCCGCATGCTCGACCAGGGCATCGGTGATCGCCGCGATCACCTTGCGCCGCTGCTCGACAGTTCGTCCGGCCAACCACTCCACCGTCACGTTGGGCATCGCCGCACCCCTCCAAATGGCAACATCATCAGACCTTAGCACAATGGGCGGATGACGATCCGGTCACGACCCTGCGCGGCCCGGGTCCCGGCCATTCGTTGGGTCTAGGCTTCGTCGCCAAGACCGCGACACGTGGGGTTGGGGATGGCTGAGGCGACAGCAACGGGGGAACCCCGGGAGGATGCCTACGACGTCGTGGTCGTCGGCAGCGGCCTGGGCGGGGTGAGCGCCGCGGCGCTGCTGGCCAAGGCCGGCCTCTCGGTGCTGGTGTGCGAGCAGGACGCGGGCGCGGGCGGCTACGCGCACGGGTTCAGCCGTGGGGACTACAAGTTCGACTCCGCCATCCGCGTGATCGCCGAGGGCGAGATGATCGAGGGTCTGCTGGCGCACCTCGGCGTGCTGGACCGCGTGAAGCTGATCCACATGGACCACCTCTACCGGGCGTACTTCCCGGATCAGGTGGAGGTCTTCGCGCCGACCGGGCTGGAGGAGTTCCTCGAGGCCCACATCCGCCTGTTCCCCCAAGAGGAGGAGGGCATCCGCACGTTCTTCGGGCTGCGGCGCCAGATGTTCCTCGAGGCCGCGCAGCTGCCGATGACGCTGTCGCCGGCGGAGCTGCAGGCCGCGTCGGAGAAGTTCCCGACGCTGTTCCGGTTCCGGCAGGCCAAGATGCTGGACGTCCTCCGGGAGTTCGTGAAGGACCCCAAGCTGCAGACGCTGTGCACAGCGCTGTGGCCGTACATGGGTTCGCCGCCCGACCGGCTGTCCTTCTTCGCCTACGCCCAGTTCCTGGGCGTGCTGATGGACGGGCCCTTCTACGTCCAGGGGACGTTCCAGAACCTGGTCGACGCGTTCGTGCACGCCTTGGAGCGCGACGGCGGCCAGCTGCTCCTCTCCACCCCGGTGGCGAAGATCCACGTCGAGGAGGGGGCCGTCACCGGCGTGACCCTCGACAGCGGGACGCGGGTGCGGGCGCGCGTGGTGATCTCCAACGCCGACGTGCACCACACGTTCGACGACCTGATCGGGCTCGAGCACCTGCCCAAGGGGTTCGTCGCCCGCTACAACCGGATGAAGCCCTCGATGTCGGCGGCGGTGGTCTACGGCGCGACGTCCCAGGACCTGCTGGAGTTCGACCCTGCCCACGAGACCTTCGTCTACAACCACTGGGACCACGAGGACACCTGGAAGGACATCCAGCAGGGCAAGCCCGGCGGCATGTCGATGAGCATCATGACCCTGGTCGACCCGACGCTGGCGCCGACCGGCGACCACACGATCATCATCACCTCGGTCGCGCAGTGGGACATCGGGCGCCCCTGGTACGAGGTGAAGGAGTCCTTCCAGGAGGACCTGCTCGCGCAGTTCGAGCCCCACTTCCCGGGCCTGCGGGAGAACCTCAAGTTCGTGATGAGCGGGACGCCACAGACCCTGCAGCGCTACACGCGCAACTTCGAGGGCGCGACCTACGGGTGGGAGCTCAGCCCCTCCCAGATCGGCTCCAAGCGCACCAAGCACCGCGGCCCCCTGGGCAACCTCTACCTGTCCAGCCACTGGTCGGAGGAGGGGCCGGCGTCCTTCCGGGTCGTGCTGTCGGGGATGAACACCGCTCGCATGATCCTGGCCGACCTCGGGACCGGAGTGGACGTGCCGACGTTCAAGCCCGACGACATCCCCCCGATGGCGCTGTGAGCGCCGCGACGAAGGCCGTGATCGCGGGCGCCGTTGCCGCTGCCGGCGCGGCGGCGGTGGCCGCGGGCACGCTGCGCGGCCAGCGGCCGCCGTGGCGCCGCCACGAGCGCGTGGTCAGCAAGGAGAGCGGCGACGAGGCCCGCCGGCGCAAGGTGCCCGAGGGTGAGCCCAACGCCGCCGCGGCCGGCCGCACGATCCCCGTCGCCAAGGGGCTGCCGGTGCTGGGCCGGATCCCGCAGATCCAGAAGGACAACATCCAGGCGTTCATGGACGCCTGGCGGGAGTACGGCGACCTCGTGCACTTCACGGGCGTGCTCGACATCACGCTGGTCGTGCACCCCGACGACGTCAAGCGCGTCCTGCAGGACAACAACAAGAACTACCCCCGGCCGGAGTTCGTGCAGTCCAAGCTGCAGTCGATCGTCGGCGACGGGCTGGTCGCGGGCGAGGGCACCAGCTGGCTGCGCAGCCGTCGCCTGACCCAGCCGGCCTTCCACCGCGACACGGTCAAGGGCGTCGCCGACATCTTCGCCACGACGACCGGCCGGCTGCTGGACGCCTGGGAGCGCAAGGCGGCCGGCGGAACGGCCCTGGACGTCAAGTCCGAGATGATGAACCTGTCGCTGGGCAACCTCGCGACGGCGCTCTTCCAGGCCGACCTGTCCGGCGAGATCGACCGGGTCGAGCCGATGGTCGCGGCGCTGCTGGAGCACACCAACCGCCGCCTGACCGGGCCGATCGACGTGCAGACGCTCCCGTTGCCGGTGTCGTGGGAGTTCGACCGCAACCTCGCGACGCTCGACGACATCCTCTACCGGCTGATCCGCGAGCGCCGCGCCAACCCGGGCACCGACCTGGTGTCGATGCTGCTCGCCGCCGTCGACGAGGAGACCGGCGAGCCCATGTCCGACACCATGGTCCGCGACGAGGTCAGCGGGTTCTTCATCGCCGGTCACGAGACCGTGTCCAGCGCCCTGACCTGGACCTGGTACCTGCTGTCGAAGAACCCCGAGTGCTGGCGGCGGGTCAAGGACGAGGTCGACGCGGTCCTGCAGGGCCGCGTCCCCACCGCCGAGGACGTCCCGCGCCTGGAGTACACCACCCGCGTCCTGCACGAGGCACTGCGGCTGTACCCCCCGATCTTCGTGCTGATGCGCTTCGCGGTCGACGACGACCTCATGGGTGAGTACCGGGTGCCGGCGCGATCCAACATCGTGCTCTGCCCGTACGTGACCCACCGGCACCCCGACTTCTGGGACAACCCGGACGGGTTCGACCCCGACCGGTTCCTGCCGGAGCGCTCCGCCGGCCGCCACCGCCTGGCCTACTTCCCGTTCGCCGGCGGGCCGCGCAAGTGCATCGGCGACAGCTTCGCGATGATGCAGATGCCGATCGTGGTGGCGATGATCGCCCAGCGCTGGCGGCTGGACCTGGTGCCGGGGACGCCCGTGGTCGCACAGCCGGCGATCTCGACCCGGCCCAAGGACCCCCTGTGGATGACGCTGACGCCGGTGGACGTGCCGGCCGCGGCCGGAAGGACCTCGTCATGACCCCACGCATCCCCCCCGGGCCCAAGGGCATCCCCGTCATGGGGGTCGGCCTGGAGATGCAGAAGGACATCGTCGGCAAGCTCATGGAGGGCTTCCGCACGTACGGCGACATCGTGCGGTTCCCGATTCCGCGCTACCAGATCTACCTGCTCGGCCACCCCGACTACGTCAAGCACGTCCTGCAGGACAACAACAAGAACTACCCGAAGATCCCGCTGGTCGACAACAAGTTCAAGCGGATCTCCGGCGAGGGTCTGCTGACCGCATCCGGCCCCCACTGGCTCAAGCAGCGACGCCTCTCGCAGCCCGCGTTCCACCGCCAGCGCATCGCCGCGTTCGGCACGATCATGACCGACACCACGGAGAAGGCGATCGCGTCGTGGGAGCGCGTCGCCGACACGGGCAAGACGCTGGACTTCCGCTACGAGCTGATGCGCGTGAGCCTGGACATCATGTCGCAGACGCTCTTCGCCACCGACATGAGCGCGCACGCGGAGACCGTGAGCGAGGCCGTCTCGGTGATGTTCGAGCACACCCACAAGCGCCTCAACGCGGTGATCGACCCGCCGTTGAACGTGCCCATCCCGGCCAACCGGCGGTTCCTCAAGTCTCGCGCGGCGCTCGACAAGATGGTCTACGACCTGATCCACGAGCGGCGCGCCCGGAGCGACAAGCGCGACACGGGCGAGTTCCTCTCGATCCTCATGGACGTCCGGGACGAGGAGACCGGCGAGGGGATGACCGACCTCGAGATCCGCGACGAGATCATGACGTTCATCTTCGCGGGCCACGAGACGGTCTCCACCGGGCTCACCTGGGTCATGGTGTTCCTCTCCCAGCACCCCGCCGTGCGGCGCAAGCTGCGCGAGGAGGTCGACCGCGTCCTGCAGGGCCGCACGCCCACCGTCGAGGACGTGGCGAACCTGCGCTACTCCAACATGGTCATCGACGAGACCCTGCGGATGATCCCCCCGATCTGGCTGATCGCCCGCACCCCGCTCGAGGACGACGAGATCGGCGGCTACCACGTGCCCGCCGGGACGTTCGTCTTCTGCCCGCCCTACGTCGTGCACCGCAACCCCGCGTTCTGGCCCAACCCCGAGGGCTTCGACCCCGAGCGCATGGCCCCCGAGCTGCAGGCGGGTCGCCACCGCTACGCCTACTACCCGTTCGGCGGCGGGCCGCGCAAGTGCATCGGCGACTACTTCGGCCTGCTCGAGATGCAGCTGGTGGTCCCGATGATCGTGCAGGCCTTCGACCTGGAGCTGCAACCGGGCCACGTGATCGAGCCGCAGCCCGCGGTCAGCTTGCGCGTCAAAGGCGGGCTGCCCATGACCGTGCACAGCGTCAAGACCCCGACGGAGGCGACGCCATGAGCCTGATGCGCTGGCTGGTGCTGGGAGGCGTGGCCGCGGGCGGCGTGGCGGTCGCGCGCAAGCGCGCGGCCGGAGACGGCGTGGACAAGTCCCAGCTCGCGCCGACCCCGGCCAAGATGCTGCCCTACGTCGGCGCCCTGCCTGAGATCCGCAAGGACAACGCGCTGACGTTCCTGCGCGGCTACCAGGAGATCGGCGACGTCGTCCGCTACCCGGTGGGGCTGTTCGACATCTACTGCCTGGCCCACCCCGACGACGTGCAGCAGGTGCTGCAGGCCGACCACAAGAACTGGATCCACCCGCCGTTCCTCAACCGCAAGCTCGGGGAGATCGTCGGCCACGGTCTGACCACGATCGAGGGCGAGCAGTGGCGCAAGATCCGCCGGCTCTCCCAGCAGGCCTTCCATCGCCAGGTGCTGCAGGACTACGTGGACCTCTTCACCGACACCACGGCCGAGATGCTGGGCACCTGGGAGCGCCTGGTGAAGTCGGGCGAGTACGTCGACATGCGCCTCGAGCTGGTCAACATCACGCTGAACAACCTGGCGCGCGCCCTGTTCGGGGCGGACTGGTCGGCGCACGTCCACGAGATGGAGCCCGCGGTCACGATCGCCAACATGCACGCCGACCGGCGCCTGCTGACCGCCATCGACCTGCCGCTGTGGATGCCCTTTCCCAAGTACCGCGAGTTCCTGAAGGCCCGCGAGAAGATCAACGAGATCATCTACGGGACGATCCGCGAACGTCGCGCGGCCCCCGACAGCGCCGAGGCGTCCGACCTCACGTCCCTCCTGATCCGCGCGGTCGACGAGGAGACCGGCGAGAAGATGACGGACGAGGAGGTCCGCGACCAGGTCATGACCTTCATGATGGCCGGGCACGAGACTGTCTCGGCCGGCATGTCGTGGGTGTGGTACCTGCTGTCGGTCAACCCGCAGGCCACCGAGCGCATCGTCGAGGAGATCGACACCGTGCTCGGCGACCGCACGCCCGGCGTCGACGACCTCCCGAAGCTCACGTTCATCCAGCAGGTCATCGACGAGACGCTGCGCCTGTACCCGCCGCTCTTCGTGCAGCCGCGCACCCCGCTGGAGGACCGCCAGTTCCGCGGCTACACGATCCCTGCCAAGGGCAGCCCGTTCGTCGCGCTGTGCCCGTACGTCACGCACCGCCACCGCGACTTCTGGGACAATCCAGAGGGCTTCGACCCCGACCGCTTCACACCCGAGAAGATCAAGGAGCGGCACCGCTACGCCTACTTCCCGTTCGGCGGCGGCCCGCGCAAGTGCATCGGCGACCAGTTCGCCCTGGTGCAGATGAAGATCATGGTGGCGATGACGTTGCAGCGCTACCGGCTGGACCTTGCGCCGGGCTTCCCAGTGCAGCCGCAGCCGGCGATCTCGCTGCGGCCCCGCCACGGCCTGCTCATGAGCGTGCGGGCCCGCGAGCAGGTGAGGGCGGCGGCATGAAGACCCAGCTCACCATCGGCAAGCTCTGGGGAGCGACCTGGCCTTTGATCCTGGTGGCGATCGCCGTCAACGGCCTGATCGTCGCCATCGCGCTGCAGTGGGTGAACGTCCCGCCCGATGAATCGACATCGCTGGACTACCCGATGCTGCTGCCGGCCTCGATCTTCCCGGTGCTGGGCAGCGCCTTCGGCTTCTTCATGTCCTACCGCAAGCTCAACGCCGCGTCGCTGCCGCTCTTCATCGGCATCGGCTCGGCGATCACCGCGGCCTTCATCGTGCTGGCGATCCTGGACTACAGCGGCGACGACGGCCACGACAACCTCGGCGTGCTCATCACGGTGCTGGTGGTGACGATCACTCCGACCGTGATCGCGATCGTCGGGTTGCTGCGCCGCAAGGACGACCTCATCGGCATGGTCGCGGCCCCGGCCGCGGGCTATGGCGTGCCCGCCGCGACGCCGGGTGGCATCCCGCAGCTGGGGGGCGCGTACGCCCCCCCGGCCCAGGGCGGCATCCCGCCGCTCGGGCAGCCGCAGCAGCAACCGCCAGGGGGCATCCCGCCGCTCGGGTACCCGCAGCAGCAACCGCCAGGGGGCATCCCGCCGCTCGGGCAGCCGCAGCAGCAACCGCCAGGGGGCATCCCGCCGCTCGGGCAGCCGCAGCCGCAACCACCAGGGGGCATCCCGCCGCTCGGGCAGCCGCAGCCGCAACCACCAGGGGGCATCCCGCCGCTCGGGCAGCCGCAGCCGCAGCCCCAACCCGCCGATCTGTCGCAGGGCTCGCGGACGGGGATCTGGCAACGTCCGCAGCTCGGTCCGGACGACCCGCAGAACCCGCCCCGCTAGGTCAGACCAGCCGCCAGTCCGCCATGCGGATCCCCACCAGCGTGGGGCCGGGCGTGGGTGGCTTCATCGGCTTGGGGGCCATCGTCACGCGGCGCACCGCGGGGTAGGGGATGCCCTCGGACCGGCGGTGCTCCTTGACCTGGTTGGCGACCCACGCCCTTTCCTGGGAGGTCACGACGTTGGCGTGGTAGTCGTTGCGCTTCAGCAGCCCGTGGTCGTCGAAGTAGAAGCGCTGCGTGTGGCTGTGCACGGGCCACTCGCGCGGGAACGTGAGCTCGAGCACGTCGGGCGCCAGCTCGCGGCGCTGCACATCGTCGTGCAGGAGCCAGCGGATCATCGCGTTGTAGCCCCAGAACGCATAGCCCAGGAAGTAGGCGACCTCGACTCTGTCCCAGGGCCGACCGAACCGGCCGGGACCGGGCAGCCGCTCGCGAACGTTCTCGCGGTGCTCGATGACCTCACCGTCCGGACGCTCCAGGCGGACGTCGAGGCCCTCGAGGACCGCGACGTTGCCTTGCGCGTCGATGGGTTCGAGGCGGGAACGTGGTTCCGCCAAGGTGGTGGTGATGCGGATCGACGGCGGCAGAGGCGTCTTCTTCATGCGGAACAGCAGTCCGCTCATCCCCACGCGGGTGGTCACGGTGGTGGCGGACTGCCACCGCTCGGCGCCGCCATAGGCGGCGACCGCGCGCGCGACGGTGTCCTCGAGGCTCACGACCCTCCCTCGACGGGGCCGGGAAGGTAAGCGTACCGCCCTCCGTGGAAGAGCAGGGGCCGGGTTTCGCCGTCCACTGCCATCGCCTGCACCTCGCCGATGAAGATGATGTGGTCGCCGGCCTCGTACTGGGAGTGCAGCCGGCAGTCCAGATGCGCCGCGCAACCCTTGAGCAGCGGGGAACCCGTGACACCGTCCTCGAACGGCACCTCGTCGAACGCCGAGCGGCCGTTGGGGCGGGAGCGTGACGCGAAGTAGTTGGAGACCTGCTCCTGCTCCTCGGTCAGGACGTTGACCGCGAACACCCCGTTCGTGCTGAGGGCTTCGGCGCCCCGCGTGCCGGAGACCACGCAGACCAGCACGAGCGGCGGGTCCAGCGACACAGAGCTGAACGCGTTGGCGGTCATCCCGTAGTGATCCGCCGGTCCGGCGGTGGTGATGACGGTGACGCCGGTCGCGAACGCGCCCAGGGCCTTGCGGAAATCGCCCGCGCTGAAGGGCTCCGCCATCGGTCTACGCCTGCAGGCCGGTGAGCCGCTCGCTCACGATCTCATCGAGGCGCACGGTCGTGCCCAGCGACCTCGCGACCAGGTCGCGGAAGGTGTCGCGGTGCATCGCCAGGACCTCGACATCGCCCTTGGCCCGCACGGTGGCGGTGCGCGGCGAGTCGCGCAGGATCGCGATCTCGCCGAAGAACTGCCCCGCCTTGAGGGACCCGACGGTGCGCTCTCCCTCGCTGTCGCTGCGCAGGACCTCGACGTCGCCGCTGACGATGATGAAGAACTTGTCCGCGGGGGCGCCCTGGCGGACGATCACCTCGCCGTCGCGGTAGCCCTGGGTCTCGAGGTTGGCGGTGAGCTCGTCGACGGCCTCGGCGGGCAGCTCCCGGAACACGCTGAAGACCAGCTCGCGGTTGTAGGTGGCACCCAGCTTGGGCTCCTGCGGCGAGAAGATGTGGTGCAGCTGGGTCGCCAGGAGCTTGAAGAAGGTCAGGTGCCGGGCCTCGGAGGTGTCGATGCCCGGGAACTTCTCGGCGAACATGCCCAGCAGCCGCGTGCGCTCCGCGGGCTGCAGGACCTGCCGGGCCTCGCCGGAGGCCTGCACGCCCTCCGCGGCGCGGCCGCCTTCGCCGTAGTTGTCGATCGTGAACGCCACCCGGGGGTTGGCGTCCAGCTGGCGCGCGGTGAGCGTTTCGGGGCGCATCCACACGTAGAACGTCGCCCCGTCGTTGACGTAGGTCAGCGTCGTTGCGTGCGGCGTGCCGTCCGGCGTCGCGGACGCCAGGCTGAGGATGGAGTTGGCGCGCAGGTACTCCAGCACGTCGCCCGGCAGCTCGTCACCCATGCCCACCCCTCTGGATCGTCCGTCGGCCGCGTCGAGCCTAGCAAAGAGGGGTTCGAGCGCCGCTGCCACAGCGTCCGCCGCCTCCACGTGCAGCCCGTGGCCCACGCCCGTGAACTTCACGTGGGCCACATCGGGCAGCAGCCTGCGGCCCAGTGCGGCGTCGGAGTCGGTCATCAGCCCGCCCTCGGCCGGGTCGGCCTGCAGCAGCAGGACGGGACAGTGCACCCGCGGGAGCACGTCCTCCGGACGGAACTCGTCGGCCAGCGTGCCGGCGCGGAACTCCTGCATCACCGCCGGGTCCATGACCCGCACCGCCTGCGCCAGCGAGCGCAGCGCCATCGGGACGTCGGCCAAGTAGCTGACGGCCAGATCCGGGTCGATCCCGCGCGGGTCGATCCCGGTGTCGCCGATGATGAGCGCCCGCACCCGCTCCGGCTCGCGTGCCGCCAGGGTCAGCCCCACCCAGCCCCCCAGCGAGTGGCCGTACACCACGACCGGTCCGGTACCCAGGTCGTCGAGCACCGCCGCGACGTCGTCGACCAGCTGCGGCACCCGGTACGTGCCAGGCGCGTGGTCGGAACCCCCGTGCCCCCGGAAGTCCGGAGCGACGATCCGCCAGTCCTGCGAGAGCGCCGGCAGCAGCGGCCCGAACGCCTGCCAGCGCGCGGCCAGCCCGTGCAGCAGCACCAGCGGCGGCTTCTCGGGGTCGCCCCCGACCGCGACGTTGAGCTCCAGCCCCTCGACGCGGATGCGGTGTTCCTCGGGCCGGAGCCGCCGCCGGGTCAGGTCGCGGGCCCCAGCACCGTGGCCAGGTGCGTCCCGCCGAGGGAGTCGGCGAGGATCAGCACCGGGCCGCCCGCGGTCTGGCCGCCGTGGCGGTAGGAGGCGAAGGCGAGCGCGGCCATCAGCGCGCCGCCCACGCCCATCGGCTCCCCGAGGGTGCGCTTGGGGGCCAGGCGCGGCACGGAGGCGGGCAGGATCCGGTCCAGCGCGGTCTCCTCGGGCCCGTCGGCCGTGGCCAGGCCGGCGGCGGCGAGGTAGGCGCCGGCCAGGTCGTCCGGCTGCAGGCCGGCGAACTCCAGAGCCTCGAGCACCGCGCGCTCGATGCCGCGGCCGTCGCGGTCCCAGCGGGCGACGCCCTGGCCGTCGGAGGCCAGGCCATAGCCGAGGACTTTGCCGTAGGGCGTCGCCCCGCGGGCGCGGGCGTGGCCGGCGCGCTCGAGCAGCAGCGCGACGGCGCCCTCGGCGATCGCCAGCTGGTCGCCGACCAGGGCCCGGTACGCCGCGGCGACCGTCTCGGTCAGCGCGTCGGCGGCCAGCGCGACCATCGCGTCGGCCTGGTCGATGCGGGTGATGTCGTAGCCGTAGGCCAGGGCGTGGGCTCCTGCCGCGTGCCCGGCGGTGACCGTCGAGGTCGGCCCGATCACGCCGAGCTTGATCGCGACCTGCCCGGCGGCGGCGTTGTAGACCGTGTTGGGGAAGATGCCGGGGTGGGCGGCGGCTGGGCCTTCGTCGAAGAGCGGGACGGAGAACTCCTCCATCGCCTCCATCGGTCCCACGCCGGTGCCGAGGATCACCCCGACGCGCTCGCGGTTGGCGTCGGTGAGCTCCATCCCCGCGTCGGCCAGGGCCGCGCGGGTGGTGATGATCGAGAGCTGCCCCAGGCGGTCGACGCGCTTGCGCTCCTTGGGCGGCAGGAAGTCCGCGACGTTGAAGTCGACGGCGGGTCCAAGGGTGCGCTCGGACGTGAACGCCTCGTACAGCGCGTCGAGGTCCAGCCCGGCCGGCGTCATCGCGCCGATGCCCGTGACCACGACCTCGTCGACCGGCAGATCCGGCGGCGAGGCCCCGTACCCGGGCTGGCGCAGCACCAGCGACGCGTTGGCCCCGCCGAACGCGAAGTTGTTCGACACCGCGGTGTCGATCGTCAGCGCGCGCGGGTGATTGGGGACGTAGTCCAGGTCGCACTCGGGGTCGGCTTCGGTGAAGTTCGCGGTCGGGGGGGCGGTCTGCGTGGCGATCGCCTGCACGGTGATCAGCGCCTCGACTGCGCCGGCGGCGCCGAGCAGGTGGCCGACCATCGACTTGGTGCTGGACACGGCGACCCTGTGCGCGTTCTCCTCGCCCAGACCGACCTTGGTGGCGTTGGTCTCGGCCGGGTCGTTCTTCGCGGTGCCCGTGCCGTGGCTGTTGACGTAGTCGACCTCCGACGCGTCCGCGCCGGCCGCGCGCAGGGCCGCCTTGATCGCACGCGCCGCGCCCAGCCCCTGCGGATGCGGGGCGGTCGGGTGGTAGCCGTCCGCGGAGAGGCCGTAGCCCGCGATCTCCGCCAGCGGCGTCACCCCCAGCGACTCCACGAGGTCGGCGCGCACCAGCACGAGCATCCCCGCGCCCTCGCCCAGCGAGAGCCCTTGGCGGTCCACGGAGTAGGGCGCCGCCGGCAGCGGTGACAGCGACTCCAGGGAGTTGAACCCCGAGACCAGCACGTCTGACAGCGCGTCGGTGCCGCCGGCCAGGACCGCGTCGGCGCGGCCCTGGCGGATGAGATCGGCGGCCAGGCCCACGGCGTTCGCGCCCGCGGCGCACGCCGTGTCGACGGTCAGCACAGGACCCTTGATGTCGAACGCCCCGCCCAGCGCCTCAGCGATCGACTGCGGCGTGCACTGGGCGGCCAGCAGCGGGTTGGCCTCGTTGCCCGCACGGTGGGCCAGGAACCACTCGCGCCCGGACAGCAGGCCCGCGTTGCACGTGCCCAGCACCAGCCCCCAGCGCTCCGGCGGCACGGCGTGCGGGTCGATCCCCGCCGCCTCCGTGGCCTCCTCGGCCGCCTGCAGCGCGAACTCGTACGCGCGGTCGGCGAAGCCGTCGGGCCGGCGGTAGTCGTGCGCCGGCTGCGGCACCTTCTCCACCTCGCCCGCGATCTCGGTGCGCAGCCCCTCCATGGAGATGTGCTGCACCTTGCGGATCGCGACGCGACCGTCGCGCACGTTCTCCCAGAACGCCTGGGCGTCGGGACCCTGGGACGTCACGGCGCCCAGCCCGACCACCACCACTCGAGCCGTCATTCGACCACCTCCGCGAAGACCATGATGGCGTGCGCGATCGCGTGTTCATCGGTATGTGAGAGCGAGACGTCGACGTCGGTGAGGCCGTCCGCCCGCGCACGCTCCGCCACCGCCCCGTGAAGGTGCACGCGCGGCCGGCCGTTGACGGCGTTGCGCACCTCCACATCTGTCCAGCGCATCCCCGTGCCCAGACCGGTGCCCAGCGCCTTGAGCACGGCCTCCTTGGCCGCGAAGCGCGCCGCGTAGTGCACCTCGGCCAGCCTGCGGCCTCCGCAGTAGCGCTGCTCTTCGGCAGTGAAGAGCCGCGCGACCATGGTCGGCTGGGACGCCAGCAGCCGGGCGATCCGGGCGACCGGGACTAAGTCGACCCCGACGCGCACCGCGCCCGCCCGCACCGCCGGTCAGGCGCCGGTCAGGCGCCGGCGCGCGCCTCGACGAGCTGCACGAGGTTGTCGACGGTGAACAGGCCCATGACCTCGTCGGCCTTGAGCTTGCCGCCGAGCTCGTCGGTGTCGATCTGCGGCATGACCTGCTTGAGCTGGGCCAGGCCCGCCGCCGTGACGATCTCGTTCTCGTCGCCGAACTCGTCGTCGGGAATGCCGCCCTGCACGTGGTCGGCCAGGTCGCTGGCCTGGACCTTCACGCCGAGGCTGCGCTCCAGACGGAACAAGATGTCCAGCAGGTCGATGGACTCCGCGCCCAGCTCATCCATCAAGGTGGCCTGCCCGGTCACCTCGTCGGCGTCCAACGCCAGCGCGTCCGCGACGGCCTCGTGGACCGCTGCCTCGATCTCCTCACGCGTTGCCATGGCCCTGTTTCCCCTTCAGTCCGTTCACCGGGTTGGGCGGAGCATCGCACACCGGGGCGCATCGCGCCCAGCCTGTAACGGACTCGTGGCGTCGGCACCTGGCGCGCGCGTCAGGAGTAGATTCATCGACGTCCACGAGCGCTCCCAAGGGGACAGCGGGTGAGTGCGTACGGTTCCGCGGCTGAGGAGGTTGTTGAGCGCTCCCGCCGCATCCAGTTCCTCAGTCGAGTCGGGGTGTTCCAGCTGCTGTCGCCGCTGCTGCTGGACGATGTGGCCAAGCTGCTGCGGCCCCACACCGTCGCGGCCGGCGAGCTGGTGATCGCCGAGGGCGCGGTGGCCGACGCGCTCTACCTGGTCGATCTCGGCACGCTCGCGGTGCAGTCGCGCGGCCGCACGGTCGCCCGCCTGGGACCCGGCGAGTTCTTCGGCGAGATCGCCCTGCTCACGGGCGGCCCGCGCGTCGCCAGCGTGCAGGCGGAGACCGCCTGCGAGCTCTGGGTGCTCGGGGCCGCGGACTTCACGCGGCTGATCGAGCACCATCCCGGACTCGCCACGGCCGTGCGCCGGGCGGGGGCACTGCGCCAGCAGGAGCTCGCCCAGCGCGAGTACGACGTCGAGCGCGTCAACCTCGCGACGCTGCTGCAGACCCAGCAGCAGCTCACGATGGGGCGCTCCCCCGAGAACGACATCGT
The DNA here is from genome assembly GCA_963829805.1 of Euzebyaceae bacterium. Classification (GTDB taxonomy): domain Bacteria; phylum Actinomycetota; class Nitriliruptoria; order Euzebyales; family Egibacteraceae; genus CAWHJR01. The sequence continues at coordinate 1,039,916 of CAWHJR010000002.1, read as the reverse complement.
GCTGCCGTCGCGGGTGGTCTCGGGGCTGCACGCGGTCGTGCGCCGGTTCGGGGACTCCTTCGTCCTGGAGGATCTGGGCTCCTCCAACGGGACCTACGTCAACGGCGCGGAGGTGCGCCGCGCGGAGCTCAAGGACGGCGACCAGATCTGGATCGCGGACCAGCGGCTGGTCTTCGACCGGCGCGAGATGGTCCAGATCGTGGAGCCCAAGGGCATCCGCATCGACGCCATCGGCGTCCGCAAGGACGTCAAGGGCGGCAAGAACCTCCTGCAGGACATCCACCTCACGATCCTGCCCGGCGAGTTCATCTGCATCGTCGGCGGGTCCGGCGCCGGCAAGTCCACGCTCATGGACGCGTTGTCAGGGGTCCGGCCGGCCAACGGCGGCGAGGTCCTCTACAACGGCGAGGAGTTCTACGGCCGGCGGGCGCTGTTCTCCCACACCCTGGGCTACGTCCCGCAGGACGACATCATCCACAAGGAGCTGCCGCTCCAGGTGACGCTGGACTACGCCGCCAGGCTGCGGTTGCCGCCCGACACCAAGACGGCCGAGCGCGCGGCCGCGGTCAGCAAGGCGATCGCCCAGCTGGGCCTCACCGAGCAGCAGGACATCAAGGTCGACCAGCTCTCCGGCGGCCAGCGCAAGCGGGCGTCGATCGGGGTCGAGCTGCTCACCGACCCGCGGGTGTTCTTCCTCGACGAGCCGACGTCGGGCCTGGACCCGGCGGCCGACACCTCGATGATGAAGCTCATGCGGGAGCTGACCAGCAACGGCAGCACCGTGGTGCTCACCACGCACGCGACCAAGAACGTGGTGCTGGCCGACAAGGTCGTGTTCCTGGCCCGCGGCGGGCACCTGGCCTACGTCGGGACGCCGCGCGGTGCCCTGGAGTACTTCGGCACCCAGGAGTTCGACGAGATCTACGACCTGCTGGCCACCGGGACCCCGGCCGAGTGGGGCGCGAAGTTCCGCGAGACCGAGGACTACCACCGGATCATCGCCGGCCGCCAGGGCTTTGTGTCCGGGGCTCGCCCGGTGGACCTGCCGCCGCGGCGGCGGGGCGGCCTGGGGCGGCAGCTGCGGCAGTTCGTCGTGCTGTCGTCGCGCAACGCCCGCACCTACGCGAGCCCCCCGGCGCTCATGCCGCTGCTCATGCAGCCGCTCATCATGGTCGGGCTGCTGCTGGCGACGTTCAACTCCGGGGTCTTCGACGCGGGCACGGACAACCCGACGGAGGCCTCGACGCTGACCTTCATGTACCTGTTCCTGGGGTACACGTTCGGGCTGCTCTACGGGATCCTGGTGATCGCCAAGGAGTTCGCGATCTTCCGACGAGAGCGGCTCGTGGGGCAGGGGGTCGTGCCCTACGTCTTGTCGAAGCTGACGTTCCTCATGCCGCTGATCGCCGTGTCGTGCGCGGTGATGATGGCCATCCTGCGGGTCACCAACCGGCTGCCCGCGGACTGCGTGGTCGACCCCGAAACCTGCAACGTCATCACGGCCTTCTACCTGCCGATGCTGGTGACCGTGATCCTCTGCGCGGCCGGTGGGCTGTGCATCGCGCTGATGACCTCGGCGATCGCGGCGACACCGACCCAGGCGTCGGACGTGCTCTCGATCTGGATCCTGCCCAACGTGCTCTTCTCGGGCGCGATCATCGCGATCTCGGGCATGAACTCCGTGGGCCGCTTCCTCTCCCACGTGACGGTGCTGCGCCCGGCGTTCCAGTCGGCCGGTGACGCCGTCGACCTGCCCGGGCTCTTCGGCACCACGACCAACCCGATCGCCCAGTCCCTGACCATCCAGTACGAGGGCTTCTTCCAGGACTTCGGCCTCAACTTGCTGGTCCTCGGGGCGTTCATCGTGGTGCCGCTGACCGTCGCCGCCATCGTCCTCAAGCTGAAGACCCGGATCCGCTGAAAGGCAAGGAGCCACCGTGCAGGCGCAGAACTTCACCCTCGAGCACGTCGACGGCCAGCAGATGTCGCTGTCGGAGTTCTTCGGCAAGCCCGTCGTGCTGGTGATCGCCGGCAAGTCGGCGTCGTCGCAGGCCGAGTCCATCGCACAGGCCGTGGGGGCAAACCTCCAGGAGCGCGTGAACCTGGTCTCGGTGGTGCACGCGGCCGGGGTGCCGAAGCTGGCCCGCCCGATCGCCAAGCGCGAGCTGCGCAAGGTCTACGAGGGCGCCGTGCGCGACGCCTCCGCGGACCGCCAGCGGCGCGGCGTCCCGATCGGCGACCCGGCACGCATGGTCGTGATGCTGGTCGACTGGGACGGCACCGTCGCGCAGACGTACGGCGTGGGCGACCCCGGCGACAACGCGATCGCGATCGTGATCGGCGCCGACGGGAGCATCCAGGGCCAGGTGAGCGGGCCCCAGGCCGGCCAGCAGGTCGTCCAGCACCTCTCCGGGGCCTGAGCACCGGCGTGCTGCCGCCGCACCCCAAGGACGCCGGGCCGCTGCTGGGCAGCGTGCCCGGACTGGTCCGCGACTTCCTCGGGACCTTCGTCAACGGCTGGCGCGAGGTCGGCGACGTCTGCCGCTACCGCGGGCCGCGCCCGATGGTGCTGGTCGCCCATCCCGACGACGTCCAGCGGGTGCTGGTCGACCGCCAGGAGATCTACCCGCGCAGCCAGCCCATCGTCGACGGGCTGCGGCCGATCATGGGCGAGGGCCTGTTCGTCTCCGCCGGCCCGGCCCACCGGCGGGCCCGCGGGCTCATGGACCCCCTCCTGACCCCCGACGCGGTCGCCCCCTACGCCGACGGCGTCGTGGCCGCGGCCGAGGCCATGACCGCGACCTGGAGCGGCACGATCGACGTGCAGGCCGAGATGATGCGGCTGGCGATGGTCGTCACCTGCGATCTGCTGTTCGGTGCGGGCGACGGCCCGTCCCCCGATGCGCTCGCGACGGATCTCAAGACCGCGGCGGACTACGCGATCCCGTTGATCCTGCTGCCGTTCAGCCCTCCGGCCGTGGTGCAGCCGGCCTACCACCGCGCCCAGCGGGCGCTGCGCCACATGGACCAGCTGGTCCTGGACGCCGTGCGGTCGCGCAGGCGCGCTCTGGCCAGCGGCCTGGACCCCGGCGACGACCTGCTGAGCGCCATGCTGACCGCCCGGGCCGGCGACGCCCCGACCGGCCTGGGGGACGTCGAGGTCCGCGACGAGGTCATGACCGCCCTCTTCGGGGCGTTCAAGGGCATCGGCATCGCGCTGGCCTGGCTGTTCTGGGAGCTGGGGCGCCACCCGGAGATCGCGAGCGAGGCGGCCGACGAGGTCCGCGGCGTCCTGGACGGCTCGCCGCCGACCCTGCAGCACCTTGGCAAGCTGCCACGCATGTCGGCCGCGATCGCCGAGGCCCTGCGGCTGCACCCGCCGCTGTGGCTGTGGTCACGCCCCCCGACGGAGCCCGACACGTTCCGCGGGTACGAGATCCCCGCCGGGATGTTCGTGCTCAACATCCCCTACATCACCCACCGGCACCCCGAGTTCTGGCCCGACCCCGAGGCGTTCGACCCCGCCCGCTTCGAACCCGCAACGGCCCGCGAGCGCCACCCGTTCGCCTACTTCCCGTTCGGCGGCGGCGTGCGCGGCTGCATCGGCGAGAACCTCAGCCTGCTGGTGGTGACCCTGGTCGCCGCGCACGTGGCCAGCCGGTTCCGCCTGGAGGCGGTCGCCGGGCACGAGCCCCACCACAGCATGGACTTCACGCTGCGCACCGACAACGGCCTGCCGATGCGGACGATGAGGGTGGCCTAGGCAGCCTGGCGGTTGGCCAGCTTGAGCAGCATGCGCAGCGGGAGCGGCGGGCGGCCCTCGGGCGCGAGCCCCAGCTGCGTGAGCATGGAGTCGACGTTGACCTGGTGGTAGGTGGCCTTCGCCTTGCCCTCGGTGACCGTGTAGAAGAAGATCTCGCTGGCCTCGAGGCGGTTGCCGGTGGGCGGGAAGCCCTCCAACGGGCCGAGGTGGGTGGCGCGGACCGTGCAGAGCACGCCGACGCGATCGCCCTCGGCGATCATGTCGTCGAGCGTGAAGAACATGTCGGGCAGGGAGCTGGTGACCTTCTGGTAGAAGGCGATCACCGCGTCGCGGCCCGAGGTGGTGTCCATGTTGGACGCCAGGTGGTAGTCGGGATGGTAGACCTCCTCGGCCAGGTCCCACCGCCGGCCGTTGAACAGCGTCGTCATGCCGCGCTGGATCACGGCCTTCTTCTCGGGGGCGACCCCGCCGAACCGCGCCTGGCCCGCGTCGGGGACTTCGACGGGCGTGAGGTCGCGGGGGCTGGTGGGCGGCGTGGGCGCCATGCGGGCCTTGAGCCCGAGCAGGAACATCAGCGGCTTGGGCGGCGGGCCGGACGGCACCTGGCCGACCTTCTCCAGGATGCGGCCCGTGGCGGGGATCAACCACTCCTCGGTCACCCGGCCGTCCTGGATGCGGTACCAGCGCGCGTCGTCGACTGCCGCGAACGTGCGGCCGGACGGGTCGAACCCGCCCAGCGGGCCGCTCTGCGTGCCGGCCAGCTGACCGTGCACCGCGGCGCGGTCGCCCTCGATGATCGTGTCGACCACGTCGTAGCGCAGATCGGGGACCGCGATGGCCAGGTCCTCGTACAACGTCCGCGCGGCCTCGCGCCCGAAGCTCGGGCGGTTGCGCACGCCGGCGTGGAGCACGACGTCCTCGGCGTAGAGCGCATCGAGGTCCTGCCAGCGCCGCGCGTTGACCATTGCGGCGATGTCCTGCACGACCTCGGCGGTGGTGCCCATCACTGCCTCCTGTCCCTCGAACCGGGGCGATCGTAGGCCCGCTCAGTAGGCGCGCGCGACGTAGGCCAGGAGACCGTCCTCGTCTCGTGAGGAGGGCACGCCGCCGTCCTCGCGGACCAGGCAGCGCACGGTGTAGCCGCGGTCGGCCAGGGCGTCCTCGCCACTGTCGCCGACCGCCTTCCAGGGCAGCCGGAAGAAGCCGCTGCCGTCGACGTCCTCGGGCGTGGCGACCTCGGTGGTGGCGCCCTCCGGAACGCCGGCGATGCCTCGGCCAGCATCGCCGTCTGGATCTCGTCCAGCAGCGCCGGGACCTTGGCCGCGACGTCGCCCAGCGCGACGGCCTGCTTGGCGTCGGGGCCCTCCGCGTCGCGGCGGCTGACGGTCACGACGCCCTCGGCCAGGTCGCGGGGGCCCAGCTCCAGCCGCACCGGCACGCCCTTGAGCTCCCAGTCCGACGGCGCGGCGGCCGAAGCCGAGGTTCGTGCGGTCGTCGACGCGCGCGCGCACGCCGGCCGCGCGCAGCTCAGCCGACGAGCGGTCGCGCGGCCTCGATGCGCCTCGTCCTTGACCGCCAGCACGACGGCCTGCACCGGGGCCAGCGCGGCGGCAGCCGCAGCCCGCGGTCGTCGCCGTGCGCCATCACCAGCGCCGCCGACGGCGCGCGTGGTCACGCCCCACGAGGTGGTCCACGCGTGCTGGGTCTGCCCGTCGCGTCGGAGAACGTGATGTCGAACGCCTTGGCGAAGTTCTGCCCGAGGTGGTGGCTGGTCCCCATCTGCAGGGCCTTGCCGTCGCGCATCAGGCCCTCGAGCGTGTAGGTCGCCTCGGCGCCCGGGAACTTCTCGGCCTCGGTCTTGCGGCCCAGGATCACCGGCATGGCGAGGACGTCGCGCATGACCTCGTTGTAGACGTCGACGAGGATCCGCAGCGTCTCGGCCTGCGCCTCCTCCCACGTCGCGTGCGCGGTGTGGCCCTCCTGCCAGAGGAACTCGGTGGTGCGCAGGAACAGGCGCGGGCGCAGCTCCCAGCGCACGACGTTCGCCCACTGGTTGAGCAGCATCGGCAGGTCGCGGTAGCCCTGGATCCAGCGCGACATCGCGTCGCCGATGACCGTCTCGGACGTCGGCCGGACCGCCAGCGGCTCGGCCAGCTCCTTGCCGCCGCCGTGGGTCACGACCGCCAGCTCCGGGCTGAACCCCTCGACGTGCTCGGCCTCCCGCTGGAAGAACTCCATCGGGATGAACATCGGGAAGTAGACGTTGTCGTGGCCGGTCGCCTTGATGCGGTCGTCGAGCTCGGCCTGGATGCGCTCCCACAGCGCGTACCCCCACGGCCGGATGATCATCGTGCCGCGCGCCGCGCCGTTCTCGGCGAGCTCGGCCTTGGCGACGACGTCCTGGTACCAGCGGGGGAAGTCCTCGGACTGCGGGGTGAGCACTCTCTGGGCCATGCAGCGCCGAGGATACGTGGCGGCCACGACTGGCCCGCCGGCCCTCCTGACTAGGGGCGGACGGTGAAGTCGACCTCGGTCACCGCCAGGTCGTCGTAGTCGGACCCTTCGTAGACGCTCACGACCAGGATCTCGGCAGACGTGGTGATCCCGAAGCTCGCGGTCAGCTCCTGGTGGCTGACGGTGTCGGCGAGCGTGAGCGGGAAGGCCCCTGCGTCCGTGCGCACGACCACGTCGCGCAGGCGGTGGTTGGCGGCGTAGAGCTCCTCGGACTTGGCGTAGCCGTTGACGACGCCGATCGTGACGAGGTCGACCGGGTTGGCGAAGTCGTAGCGCAGGATCTCGCCGGCTGCGTCGCCGCCGGTGCCGTGGTTCCAGGCGGTCTGCAGGTCGCCGTCGACCGTGTTCCCGGGGCCGTACGTCAGCTCGCCGTCCGGTGGGAGCGTGCTGCTGGCCGAGGCGGTGATCGCGACCGGGTCGAGGCCCGCCAGCTGCGGCGTCGCCGTCGGGGTCGGCGGCGGTGCGGTCGGTGCGCCGGCGGGTGCGTCCGCCTGACGGGTGCCCAGCACCAGCAGCACCACCCCCACCGTCAGCAGCGCCACGACGCCGAGCAGGACCAACCCCACCTCGCGGCGGCGGCCGGAGCTGTGCCGCCCCCGCCGCAGCGGCAGCACGATCGTGGCGTTCGGTGGCGGCGCGGGCGTTGCGCGCGGAGGCGACGGCAGAGCGAACGGGATCACGGGGCGGGGCGGAGCAGGGCGGTCGAGGCCCTCGGGCCCGCCGATGAGGAGGGGCGTGACGGGGAGGCCGTGCTCGCGCTGCAGGACGCGCAGCGCGAGGGCGAGCTCCTCGCAGGAGGAGAAGCGCCCGGCGGGATCCTTGGCCAGGGCGCGTTCCACGACCGCGACGAGGCGGTCGGGGATCCCGAGGGGGCGCAGGTCGGGGACGGGCTCGGTGAGGATGCGCGCGACCGCGGGCAGGATGCTCTCGTCTTCGGCGCGGACGAACGGCGGCTCGCCCCGGAGCAGGCAGAACAGCGTCGCGCCGAGGCTGTAGACGTCGGTGAGGACGGTCGCCTCGCGGCCGTCGAGGACCTCCGGCGCCGCGAACGCGATGCTCATCGCCAGGGCGCCGGTGCGGGTGTGCTCCTCGCCGGCCAGGCGGGCGATGCCGAAGTCCGCGAGCTGGGGCTCGCCGTAGGCCGTGAGCAGGATGTTCGCGGGCTTGACGTCGCGGTGGAGGATCCCGGCGCGGTGCGCGGTCTCCACCGCGCCCGCCATCTTGATCCCGAGGGCGGTCACGTCCTGCCACGGCAGGCTCTGCTCGCGCTCCAGCCGGTCGGCCAGTGAGCCGCGGCGTGCGAGGTCCATCACCAGGTAGGCGCGCCGGCTGGAGGTGAAGCCCGCGTCGAAGACCGTGAGGATGTGGGGGTGCTCGGCGAGCAGGCCCATCGCGGCGCACTCGCGCTCGAAGCGCCGGCGGGCCACCGCATCGCCCACGGGGGTCTCCAGGACCTTGACCGCGACCTCGCGGCGCAGCGCCTCCTGCCGCGCGCGGTAGACCGTCGCGAAGCCGCCGCGCCCCACCACCGACAGGTCGGTCAGACCGGGCAGCTCCGACGCCAGGCTGTTGGTCACGCGACGATGATGACCGCTACCCTGCTCCGGCGGGATCGTAGGAACGGGAGTGCAACATGGAAGTACTCGCTGCGGCGGCAGGTCCTGCGCCGGGTATCGGGCATCACGAGCTGCTGATCTTCATCCTGCAGTTCGGCGCCCTGCTCCTGCTGGCACGCGGCTTGGGCATCCTCGCGAACCGCCTGGGCATGCCCTCGGTCGTGGGCGAGCTCATCGCCGGCCTGATCCTGGGGCCGACGATCCTGGGGGCGCTGGCCCCCGAGCTCCGGTCGTTCCTCTTCCCGCCACCGCCCGCGGAGTACCTCGCGCTGGAGCCCGAGGTCCGGGCACAGGTCTTCAACCAGGGCAACCTGCTCGACATCGTGTCGTTCGTCGGCGTGATGCTGCTGCTGATCCTCACGGGCCTGGAGACCGACCTGCGGCTGATCGCCTCGAAGGGCACAGCGGCGCTGAAGATCTCCCTGACGGGCATCGCGATCCCGTTCGGGCTGGGCATCGGCCTGGGCTTCCTGCCGCTGCTGATGCCCTACATCGCGGAGGGCTCGTCGCAGCTGCCGTTCGCGATGTTCCTGGGCATCGCGATGGCGGTCTCGGCGATCCCGGTGATCGCCAAGGTGTTCATCGACCTGGGTGTGCTCAAGCGCGACCTGGGCCAGCTCACGCTGGCGGCCGCGATGGTCGACGACACCTTCGCGTGGATCCTGCTGGGCGTCGTGTCGGGGCTGGCGACCAGCGGCGCGATCGAGGCCAGCACGGTGCTCATCAGCATCGCCAGCGTGCTGGGGTTCCTGGTGGTCGCCTACACGCTGGGCCGGTTCCTCGTCATCCGCGCCACGACCTGGGTCTCGCGCAACCTGCCGGGCGACGGCCCGATCATCTCGTTGATCATCCTCAGCGCGCTGGCCTTCGGCGCGTTCGCGCAGGCGCTGAACGTCGAGGCCGTGCTGGGCGCCTTCGTCGTCGGGATCATCTTCGGCCAGATCCGGCGCGTGAACCACCACATCGTCCACACGCTGGAGATCATCACGCTCGCCGTGTTCGCGCCGGTGTTCTTCGCGACCGCGGGCACGCGGGTGGACCTCCTGGCGCTGGGCGAGCCGCGCATCGCGGTGATCGCGCTGATCGTCCTGGCGATCGCGATCGGCGGGAAGTTCGTCGGCGCCTACCTGGGCGCGAAGTGGGCCGGGCTGGGCAAGTGGGAGGCGCTCAGCCTGGGCGCCGGCATGAACGCGCGCGGCGCCGTGGAGATCATCATCGCCACGATCGGCCTGCGGCTCGGTGTCCTCTCGACCGAGATGTACACGATCATCGTGATGGTCGCGATCGTGACCTCGCTGATGGCACCGCCCCTGCTGCGCGCGTTCCTGCCGAAGGTGCCCTACACCGACGACGAGCGCGCCCGGCTGGAGCGGGAGGCCGCCGAGAAGACCAGCCTGCTGGGCAACATCCACCGCGTGCTGCTGCCCACGCGCGGCGGGACCAACAGCCAGGTGGCGGCGCAGATGGTCGCGCGGATGGCGGACGGCGCGGCGTTCGAGGTCACCGTGCTGCAGGTGGGCTCGCAGGCGGAGGCCAGCGACGACCGCTTCGCGCGCGTGGAGCAGCACCTGCGCATGCCCGCCAAGCGCATGACGCGCAGCGTCCGCGAGCTCAACGGCGGCCTGGCCGACACCGTGCTGGCCGAGACCAAGAAGGGCGGCTACGACCTCGTCGTACTGGGCGCCACCGAGACGCGCGACGTCGCCGACCACTCCTCGGCGATGTTCTCCGACTGGGTCGACCAGGTGCTGCAGAGCTCGCCCGTGCCCGTGCTGATCGTGAGCTCGCGCTGGGAGGACGACGGCCCGCAGGCGATCGACACGCTGCCGATCCGCCGCATCCTGCTACCCACGACGGGCAGCGAGATCAACCGCAACGCCTCGGAGATCGCGTTCGAGATCGCCAACGACGACGACGCCGTGGTCGACGTGATCCACATCGTCGAGCCCTCCGACACCTGGGCCGAGATCGGCGACGAGCACGCCACCGACCTCGCCGAGGACATCCTGGCGGCCGAGGCCAAGATCGGCCTGGCCGCCGGCGCGATCGTGCACACCCAGGCGCTGGTGACGGAGCAGCCCCTGGCGCGCGTCGTGATCGACCGCGCCAGGAGCTGCGGTGCCGACCTCATCGTCCTGCGCAGCGACGTCAAGCCCACGACCCGGCGTGCCTTCCTCGGCCACGAGATCGACGACATCCTGCGGGAGGCTCCCTGCCCGGTGGCCGTGATCACCCGTGGCTGAGAACGGGCTCGAGCGGATCGCGATCGTCGCGAGCAACGCGCCGGCCGCGCAGGAGGCGCTGCCGCAGCTGGCCGACCGCTACGGCAACGCCCGCCCGCAGGACGCCGACGTGATCGTCGCGCTGGGCGGCGACGGCTTCATGCTCGAGACGCTCCACCGCCACCTGCGGCTGGGCATCCCCGTGTTCGGCATGAACCGCGGGTCGGTCGGCTTCCTGATGAACAGCTACAGCGAGGACGACCTGGCACAGCGGATCGAGAAGGCCAACGCGGTGGCGCTCAACCCGCTGCGCATGCAGACGGAGTCGGAGTCGGGGTCCCGCCTGGACGCGCTGGCGTTCAACGAGGTCTCGCTGCTGCGCCAGGAGCGGCAGGCCGCCAAGCTGCGGCTCTCGATCGACGGGCGCGTGCGCCTGCCCGAGATGATCTGCGACGGCGTGATCGTCGCCACCGCGGCCGGCTCCACGGCCTACAACCTGTCCGCGCACGGCCCGATCCTGCCGATCGCGGCGCCCCTGCTGGCCCTCACGCCCATCAGCGCCTTCCGGCCCCGGCGCTGGCGCGGCGCGATCCTTCCCTCCTCGGTCGAGGTCCGCATCGAGATCCTCGAGGGCTGGAAGCGCCCGGTCTCCGCCGTCGCCGACTTCAACGAGGCCCGCGACGTCGTCGACGTCACGATCCGCGAGGACCTCGAGCGCTCTGCCCGCGTCCTGTTCGACGCCGACCACAGCCTGGAGGAGCGCATCCTCTCCGAGCAGTTCGGCGTGTAGAGGCGCGCCCCTCGGGCGCCGAGCGATCAGGTGGGCTGGAAGGTCTCCCGGTGCCCCTTGGCGTCGACGGCGTCGCCGATGCGCTCGAGGGCCTGGGCGTAGGCGGCGACGCGCAGGGAGACGGATTTCTCCTGCGCGAAGTCCCAAAGGCGGCGGGCCTCGGTGACCATGCGGGTCTCCAGGCGGGTGCGGACCTCGTCGGCGGTCCAGGCGAAGCCCTGGCGGTTCTGGACCCACTCGAAGTAGGAGACGGTGACGCCGCCGGCGTTGGCCAGCACGTCGGGGACGACCACGACGCCGCGCTCGAAGAGGGCCTTGTCCGCGCCCGGGGTGATCGGCCCGTTCGCCAGCTCGACGATCATCCGGGCCTTGACGTCGGAGACGTTGGCCTCGGTGATCGCGTTCTCCAGGGCCGCGGGCACCAGCAGGTCGACGTCGAGGTGGAGCAGCTCCTCGTTGGAGATGCGCTCGTGCTCGACCAGCTCGCAGACGGCACCCTCGCAGTAGACGCCCCTGAGCTCGCGGGACTCGAGCTTGACCTGGGCGACGCTGGGGACGTGCAGGCCGTCGGGCTTGACGATGCCGCCCTGGGAGTCGCTGATCGCCACGACCTTGTAGCCCGCGTCGTGCAGCAGCCGCGCCATCGTCATCCCGGCGTTGCCGAAGCCCTGCACCGCCGCAGTGGGCGCCGCGATGCCCGGCAGGACCGCGTCGCGCAGCGTCTGGGTGACGAAGAAACCGCCATCGGCCGTGGCCGTGTCGCGGCCCAGGGAGCCGCCCAGCGCGATCGGCTTGCCGGTGATCACCGCGGGGGTGAGGCCGCGCTCGATGGTGGAGTACTGGTCCATCATCCAGCCCATGATCAGCGGGTTGGTGTAGACGTCGGGGGCCGGGACGTCGACATCGGGGCCGATGAAGTCCGCGATCGCGTTGATGTAACCGCGCGACAGGCGCTCCAGCTCCGCCATCGACAGCTGCTTGGGGTCGACCGTGATGCCGCCCTTGCCGCCGCCGTACGGGAGGTCCACGACCGCACACTTCACGGTCATCCAGAACGCCAGGGTCTGCACCTCCTCGACGTTGACGTCGGGGTGGTAGCGGATGCCGCCCTTCGTGGGGCCCTTGGCGTCGTTGTAGCGGACCCGGTAGCCGCGGAACGTCTTCAGCGACCCGTCGTCCATGCGCACCGGGATCGAGACCTTGAGCACGCTCTCCGGGTGCTGCAGCAGCTCGACGGTGTCGTCAGACACCCGCGCGTGCTGCAGCGCCTCTGCCAGGATCCCGGTCGCGCCCTCGAAGAGCCCCGCTGCCATTACTCCTCCCCCCTCCCCCCCGCCCCCTCCCCCAGGGGGAGGGGGAGCTCCGCCGGCACACCGCAACGCGATCGCGTTCCTACGTCCGCTCCTCGCCGCGCCGGCGCGCGGCTCCGGTGCTCCTCCGTCCACGCGATCGCCGGCGCGCCGGCTCCGAAAACCCGCCTGTTGCCACATCGAGGAGCCTCAGACCGCGGCGCGCGGGTTGATCTGGTGGTGGGTCTCGAACGTCATGACGCGCTTGCCGAACGCGATGCGCGTGCCGGGTGCGATCTTCTCAGGCGTGTCGGCGACGAGGCGCTTCCACTGCTGCGCGTCGCGCGGCAGCACGTAGGTGCCGTTGGCGGAGCCGCGGTCGACGACGTAGACGTCCCAGTCGATCAGCCGCACCTCGGCGTGCACGCGCGAGAGGCTGCGCTCCGCGTCGACCAGCTTCAGCGGGCGCGCCTCCTTGGAGACCACCCCCGGGTCGCGCTCCGGCTCGCGCCCGACCACGTAGTTCTTGTCGAGCGTGAACGTCGACCCGTCGTCGGCCACCACGACACCCAACGGCGGACGGGGCCGCTGGACCAGCACGTGGGTGCGCTGCAGCATCGAGACGCCCGTGACGGCGCAGTACAGCGCGTCGGGGTGGTTGAAGTAGCCGGCCGGGGACAGCACGCCGTAGACGAGCGGCGCGTCGGAGTCCTCGACGGCCTCCTCCTTTGGCTGCTCCCCCGAGAGCACGGGGAGCGCCTCGCGCCGCGCGCTGGCCGGCACCTCGGTCAGCTGCACGTACTCGAACGGCACGTCCTCCTCGACCTCGGCGGTCGCGACGGTCGCGACGGGCTGCGGTTCGGCCGGTGGCGCGGCCTCCGATGCGGCGCCGCGCTGGATCAGCGTGGGGGGCTCCTCGACCGGCGCCGGCGCGGGCCCCGCGGACCATGCCTGCGGCTGCTGCTGCTCAGGCTGCTGCCACGGCTGCTCCTGCGGCCATGCCTGCTCGCCGCCCTGCTGGGGCCAGGGCTGCTGACCGGGCTGCTGCCACCCTTGTTGGGCGGGGTCGGGAGTCCCCTGGGGCGCGGGCTGCCAGGCTGGCGTGCCCTCGGGCTGCTGGGGCTGCCACCCGGGTCCCGCTCCGGGCTGTGGCTGCCACGCGGGTGCGGCCTCCGGCTGCGGCTGGGGCTGCCATGCACCCGGCTGCTGCTGCCACCCGGGTGCCGGCTCCGGCGTCGGCTGCGGCTGCCACGCCGGCCCGGGGTCGGGCTGCGCGCCAGGTTGCTGCCATGCCGGCGCGGCCTCGGGCGCCGCTCCGGGCTGTGGCTGCCACGCGGGTGCGGCCTCGGGCTGCGCTGCGGGCTGCTGCCATGCCGGCGCGGCCTCGGGCTGCACTGCGGGCTGCTGCCATGCCGGCGCGGCCTCGGGCTGCACTGCGGGCTGCTGCCAAGCCGGCGCCGCCTCGGGCTGCTGCCAGGCCGGCGTCGCCTCGGGCTGCGCTGCGGGCTGCTGCCACGCCGGCGCGGGCTCGGGCTGCTGCCATGCGGGTGCGGCCGCCCCCGGCCCCACCTCGGGCGAGGGAGCGCCCTCGGGGGTGAGGGGGGCGGGCGCCACCGGGGCAGCCGCCTGCGTTGCGGGCTGCCCGCCTGCCAGGTCGGCCGTGCCCTGGATCTGCACGCCGGCGCCGGGGACCACACCGCCGGAGAGGTCGAAGCGCGGGTCGGCCTCGCCGGCACCGCCGCCGACAGGCTGCACGTCCAACAGCAGGAAGCCCGGCTCCACGATGCGGTCGACCCAGGTGGCCGCGTCGAAACCCGACAGGCGCTCCGCCCCCGCCGCGCGGGTGATCGTGAGCTCCACCCCGCCGTGCAGGATCACCGCCCACCCCTGCTCGGCCGCTCCCAAGGCGGCGAAGGCCGGAACGGCATCGGGGTCGGCCTGCGACAGCAGGCCCACGATCCGCCGCGCGAGCGCGCGGCCGGGGGTGGCGTTCCCCTCGCCCACCTCGCGGACCAGCGCCATGAGCTGCCCGCCGACCTCCTGCGTGCCGCCCGACAGCAGCACCAGCAGCCCGCCCCCGTAGCGCGCGACCAGGCCCTGCCCTGGGCGGACGACGACCTTGTTGGTGCTCATCAGGCGTTCACCAGACCCTCTGCGCGGTCCAGATCCTCGGCGAGGGCTGCGGCCGTTGGGTAGCGTTCCATCCGGTCGGGGTCCAGGCAGCGCCGGATGACGTTGAGGTAGTCCGGGCGGATGGACTCCTCGGCCAGCTCGGGCGAGCTGATCATCACGTGGCGCAGCACCGCGATGAGGCTGGAGTCGGGGAGCTCGCCGAACACGGTCTTGCCCGACAGCGCCTGGTGCAACGACGCGCCCAGGGACCAGATGTCGGAGGCGCGCGCTGCCTTCTCGCCGCGGACGATGCCGGGCTCCATGGTCTCCACCGAGGAGATGCCGACCCCGGTGACGGTCTGCCCCGGCGACACGACGTGCTGCAGGCCCACGTCGCCGAGCTTGGCCCCGCGCTCGGTCAGCATGATGTTGGCTGGCTTGATCTCGCGGTGGACGATCCCCGCCTCGTGCAGCGCGTGCGCACCGCGGGCGGCGTCGGCGACCGCGCGCACGATCTCGGATGCCGAGAGGCCCGCCGCGTTCGACAGCGCGCCCCGCGGGAAGTACTCCATGGAGTAGTAGAGCCGCTCCCCGTGGCGCCCGACGTCGTAGACGGGCACGAGCTGCTCCGACCCGGCGGCCGCGTAGACGCGCACCTCCTCGACCACGCGGGCGTACTCGTCGGCGTCGGTGGCGCGCTCGAACATCTTGAGGGCCACGGTGTCGACCGCAAGGCCCAAGCGCGCGGGTGGGCCGCAGAGCCACACCTGACCGTGGCTGCCTCCGCCCAGGCTCTGGATGGTCTCGTAGTCGGCGATCCGACTCATGCCGTGAGGCCTTTCAGCCGAAGAACTTGGCGCCGTTGAAGCGATGCCGGTAGAAGACTGCACGGATCGGTCCAACCACGTAGAGCCATTGCAGGATCCAGGTCGTGAGGAAGTGGATCAGGAAGGCGGAGAAGGGCGGCGGGTACGGGTTGAGGTCGAGCACGCCGACGGCGACCCAGACCAGGATCCCCTCGTTGATGAACACGAGGAACGCGAAGAGGATCGGCCAGTCCTTCTCCCACCGCTGGTACTGGATGTAGTGGTAGAGCGGCTCCCACAGGTAACCCAGGAGCAGCACCCAGCCGAGGGTGACGAACGTCGAGGTGTACTTCTGCCCGAGCGTGAGACCGGAGAGGCCGGGCAGCAGTGGCGTGATGAGCAGCGTCCACGGGACGCCGATGAAGAGCACCAGAAACGTGCGGGTCTGGTAGCGCCCGCCGATGGTGGGGAGCATGCCGTCGAGTTCCTTGTAGTCAGTCCGGGGAATTGTTGAGCGCCCACTTCCACCACTGCGACAGTGAGCGCCAAGGGCCGATCTTCTTGCCGAAGCCTTGTGCCGCCAGGTCGCGCTGGATGATGTGGGCCTGCAGCTGCAGCCCGAGGAAGCTGTCGACGCCGGCGAAGTGGTTGCCGGCGGTGGACACGCCCGAGCCGTAGAGCTTCCCCGGGGGCGATTCGGCGCCCAGGAACGCCATGTTCGGCCCCGCCTCGATGCGGTCCACGGTGTTGATGTTCACACCGCCGTGGTCGAGCAGGTCCGCCAGCATGCGGTTCTCGCGCGGCGACCCGATGAGGCCGGTGCAGTCGATCACGTAGCGCGAGGCGATGTCGGTGACGGAGCCGTCCTTGCCGACCACACGCGAGACCACTGAGTCGCCGTCGGGACCGGGAAACGCCTCCTGCACCTCGCCGACGTGCTGGCGGTAGAAGCCCTGCGCCAGCCCGCGCGCGATCTGCTCCTTCCAGTCCTTGCGGTGCGGGGTGTGGGCGCCGCCGCCGATGTAGTCGATGAACTCGGCGCGCTGCTCGCGCGGCATGTCGCGCAGCCGGAAGTAGTCGGGCCCGCCCCAGGACGACTTGGTGATGTTGAAGCCCTGGAAGGCCCAGCCGTCCTTGATCGGCTGGCTGCCGCCGCCCCAGCGCTTGTCGTGCTTGACCGTGGTGCGGTAGGTGCGGAACAGGTGCAGGACCAGCGTCTGGGCGCCGTGCTCGTCGCGGTCGTTGGTGATGCGCTGCAGGATGCGCGAGGCCACGATGCCGGCGCCGCGCACCATGACCACGCCGGGGCGGCGCTTCAGGTCCTCGTAGACGTGCTCGTGCGGCTCGTAGGCGTTGACCACGCGGGTGAAGTCGTTGTACTTCTCGCGATAGGCCTGCAGGTCTGGCAGGAAGCGCAGGGCCGGGTACCCCACCGAGCTGTGGACCCACGTCGAGCGGTACGCCACGCGCTTGGTCCTCGTGGTGCCGGCCGGAGGGGTGAGGATCGTGAAGTACCCGCCGCCGACGCGGCGGCGGATCATGCGCACCTGGCCCTTCTCGAGCATCGAGAACCAGCCGATGCGCTTGGCCTCGCGCTCCACCTCGGCGATCACGGTGCCGCGCAGCGGTGTGAAGAAGTTCGCGAAGACCGGCTCGACGAACACGTTCCACAGCAGCTTGGGCTGCTTGAGCTTGATGGACTCGCGCACGGCGTAGGACGGGAAGCCCCAGATGTTGCCGGGGCACGACGCCGAGTCGGAGCGGATCCGCTCGTGCAGCGGGATCTGCGAGTTGTTGCACAGCCAGGCCCACGACTGCATGGGCGTCTCGATGTTCGTCAGCACCTTGATCGAGCTGGTCGGCACGCCCGACACGCGCAGGTAGGTGACGAGCTGCATCGACCCGACTCCGCCTCCGACGCACACGAACGGCACGTCGACGACCGGGATTCCGGCCCGGGCGACCATGTCGTCGGTCCAGAAGTCGGTGTTGATGAGCTCGTCGTTGAGGTCACCCCCGCCGGCGCCGGTCTCGACGACGCGCCCATCGGAGGGGTTGAACGTCACGGTTCGGTTCTGATCCACCATCAGGCACTACCTCGTCGCGGGGTCGGGAATCGTCATGGCTACTGGGGAACGGCGGCCAGGCGGGAGGCCGACGTGGTCAGGACAGCCTCGGTGAGGATGTCGTCCGAGCTCTGCCCCGGCGGGACGATGGCGATCACCTCGGCCACCAGTGCCCCGATCCGGATGAACGCGAGGCTGGTGGTCACGACACCGCCTGCCGACGGGCGGTTAGCACCGTAGCGGATCAGGAACGCCTCGTCCGCGTCGAGCTGGAGATCGGTCAGCACCACGTCCTGGAACTCGCAGGAGCCGGGGCCGGACGAGCCCAGGGCCGTGACATTGGCACGCGCCGCGGCCGTGAACGCCTCTGCCTGACCCGGCGTGAAGGCCTGCACGCGCGCGCCAACCTGAGCGGGCCCCGAACCATCCTGGCGGAACGCGCCCAGGCTCGAGTCCGTCGCAACGGCGTCGCCGAAAGCCGGCTGGCACAGGCGGTAGCCGGGATTGGGCTCCCATTCCGTCTCGAAGACGGGGTCCGCTCCCCAGCCCTCGCCGGGGAGGTCCTCGGCCGTCAGCGTCGCCGCCGCCAGCGCAAGGGCCGCGCCGGTGGGCTCCCCCGCCGAGGCGGTGGCGCTGGGCGCGGGGGCCGCGGTCGGGCCGGCCGTCGCTGCGGGCGTCGCCGCCTCGGCGCTGGGCGCGGCGGACGGCTCCAGGGTCGCGTCGGCGGCGGGGTCGGCGCCGCCACCGGCCAGCACCGTGGCCGCGATCCCGCCGCCGACCAGCAGCACCGCTGCGACGAGCACCGGCGCGAGCCAGCGCCGCCGCGCCACCGGCGCGGCGGGCTGCGGGGGCAGCGGACCGGACGGGTGCGGCTGCGGAGCGGGCGTGACGGCGGGGGCGGCCGCCGCGGGCCGCCGGTGGATGCTGGACACCGACGCCGGGCGCTCGCCCAGGATCGCCATCGTGGTCGGCTCCAGGCCCAGCGCCCATTGCGCCTCCTGCAGCAGCCGTCCAGCGTCCGCGGCTGTCACCGGGCGCTCCTGGGCCGACTTCGCCAGCATCGCGGCGATGGCGTCGGCGACCACGGCGGGCACACCGGAGTCGCGGAGGTCCGGGGGGGTGTCGGTGGCCAACCGGGCCAGCACCGCGACCACCGTGTCGTCGGCGTGTGACCGGAAGGGCGGGAGGCCGCGGATCAGCATGTGCAGGGTCGAACCCAGCCCGTACACGTCGGTCGCGGCGCAGGCGTTCTGGCCGGCCACGAGCTCCGGGGCCATGTGGTCGACGGACCCGCGCAGCGGCCCGGAGGCGGTCTGTCCGACGTGGCGGGCGATGCCGAAGTCGGTCAGCTGGGGCTCCCCGTAGCGCGAGAGCAGGACGTTGGCGGGCTTGATGTCGCGGTGCAGCAGGCCGCTGCGGTGCGCGGTCTCCAGCGCGCCGGCCAGCTTGACGCCGATGGCGACGACCTCGTCCCACGGCAGCGGGCCGCCGGCCGTCAGCTGGTCGGCGAGGCTGCCGCCGGGCTGCAGGTCCATGAGGATGTAGGCCTCGCCGGACTGCGTCAGGCCGCTCCCGAACACCGTGACGATGTTGGGGTGGCCCGACAAGGCGCCCATGGCGCGGGCCTCATGCTCGACCTGCTGACGCGAGGCGTCGTCGGTGACCATGCCGTGCAGCAGCTTGATCGCGACGGTGCGCGACAGCGCGGGCTGGCTGGCGCGGTAGACGGTGCCGTAGCCGCCGCTGCCCAGCCGCTCCGCGCCGACGACACCCGGGATGCCGAGGTCGACCACGGGCCCGCTGGGCGGCCCCGTCCTCCTGCATTCCCAGGCATCCCCATCAACGACCATCCTCCGCACGGCCACATGACCCGCGCCCCCGGTGCCGCCCCAGGGTAGTCCCTGGCCCACGGTCAGCGCAGCGCCGCGGCCTGGGTGGCGTCCGGGGCGAGCGCCAGGTGCACGTCGGCGCCGCTGCACGCCACCGCGAACGCGTCCGACGGTCCCGTCTGGACCCCGTCGACGGCCTCCGCGGGCGCCCCGCTGACCGTGGCGTACCACTCCGGCAGCGCCTGGCAGACCTCGGCCGCGTCGGCGGGATCGTCGAAGGTCAGCCACACCGCGACCGCGGTCTCGTCGCCGCGAGACCACGCGGACAGCCGCCCGCCCCCCCACCCGTCCGCGAGCGTGTCCGCGCGCCCGGCCTGCCCCGCCGCGACGGGTGCGGCGTCCAGCGGCAGGAGGAGCTGCACGAGGTCGAGCTCCCCGAAGGTCCGGTCAGCCACCTGCTCCCAGCCCTCGCCCGGCGCCGCGCCGACCGTGACGGGCACTGCGGGCTCGCGCGCCTGGTAGCGCTCCGGGTGCAGCACCTGCTCGGTCGTGGAGGGGGGGTCGGCATAGGCGGCGTCGACCCCGGCGAAGGCCACCACCGG
Source organism: Euzebyaceae bacterium (assembly GCA_963829805.1). Taxonomy (GTDB): domain Bacteria; phylum Actinomycetota; class Nitriliruptoria; order Euzebyales; family Egibacteraceae; genus CAWHJR01. Next base: position 1,020,307 of record CAWHJR010000002.1, on the reverse strand, counting down.
GTCGGGAGCGGCCACCAGCAGCGAGTTCACGAACGCGCTGCCCGCAACGAACGGGAACACCAGCCGTTGGCGCACGGGCGGCGGTGCGGTGCGCCCCACGGTGTCGGGCAGCAGCCCGAAGTCGGCGTTGAGGGCGCTCTGCTCGGCCTGGGTCATGAAGCGCAGGACCCAGCCGTTGGACGTCAGGAACTGGTCCCCGCGCACGAGGGAGAGCCGTGCGTTGGCGGCGTCGTGGTCGTCACGCGCCAGCAGGGCGTCCAGCCCGTAGGCCTCGTCGATCTGGGCCGCGACGACCTCGTCGGCCAGGATCGAGCGCTCCAGCTCGTTGAGGTCGGCGTCGTCGGCGCGGACCCGCACGAGGTGCTGCTCGTGGTCGTAGTAGCCCAGGTACTCCTCGGCGGCGAGGTCCTCCCACAGCTGCGGCAGGTCGGTTTCGGCCGGCAGCACGTGCAGCGCGGTCAGCAGGCGGTCCTCGAGCGCGAGGTCGCCTTCGCGCGCGACCGCGTAGCCGGCGACGTCGCCCAGGAACGCGGCCGTGGGCACGGCCTCGGCGCGCAGGTCGGCGGGCGCGGGCAGGCCGCGGACGCCCTCCAGCTGCGCGGCGATCGCCGTGGCCAGCGCGAGTGACCTCCAGCGCCGGCGCGGCCGTGTCCCGGCGGCGGTCGCAGCAGCTTGCGTGGCCGCCGCGACCGCGGTCGGGGAGGGGGTCGCAGCCGGGTCCCGCGTGCCTGTGCGCAGGACCAGGAACGCCACGACCCCGACCACGATGAGCCCGATCGCCAGCGCAGGCACCAGCGGGAACTTCCGCGCTGACGAGGGTGGGGCGGGGGGAGCGCCCGGCTCCTCCACGGCGCCCGGCGTCGGCGGGCCAACGTCCACGGTCGAGACCGTGTGGGCAACCGCGCCGGCCGGCGCGGTCACGCCTGGCTGGGGCCCGCGGAGGTGGGCCGCCGCCCGATCGGCCGTGGCGCCGGGTGTCGCGTCGAGGACGACCGTGGAGTCGGAGGGACGGTTCGCGCTCCCACCGTGCCGGCGCGGCGCGACGGTCGGACCGCTCTCGGTGGGCGCTCCCAGTGTCAGAGAGTCCTGCAGGGGGTCGTCGGTGCTGCGTGCCTCCAGCTCCTCGGGGAGGTCGGGGATGCGCATCGGCGTCACCGGCAGCCCCAGCCGCTGCTGGAGCTGCTGCGCCTCCAGCGCTGCCTGCTCCGCGCTCGCCGGCCGGCCGGCCGGGTCCTTGGACATCAGACGCTCGACATAGGCGGCGACCGCGTCGGGCACGCCGCCGGGACGCAGGTCAGGCACCGGGTCGTGCGCGATGCGCGACAGCGCCGGGACGATCGACTCCTCGCCGGGGCGCAGGTGGGCGGCCTGCCCGGCCAGCAACATGTAGAGCGTCGATCCCAGCGCGTAGACGTCGCTGGCGCGCGAGGGCTTCTGGCCCGACAGCAGCTCCGGGCTCACGTGCGCGATGCTGGCCGTGAGGCTGTCGGTGCGCGTCTCGGGCCCGCCATGCAGCCGGGCGATGCCGAAGTCGCCCAGCTGCGGCTCGCCGTAGTCCGACAGCATGATGTTCTCGGGCTTGATGTCGCGGTGGAGGATCCCCGCGCGGTGCGCGGTCTCCAGCGCCGCGGCGACCCGCACCGCGATGTCGAGCACCTCCTCCCAGGGCAGCGGCTCACGATCCAAGACGTCGCGCAGACACCCGCCGCTCATCAGCTCCATGACCAGGTACGGCCGCCCCGACGGCGTGAACCCGGCCTCGAACAGCGTGAGGATGTTCGGGTGGTCCGAGAGCATGCCCATGGCCTTGCACTCGCGCTCGAAGCGCAGGCGGGCCGTGTCGTCGAGCACCGGCGCGGTGAGCACCTTGACCGCCACCGTGCGGTTCAGGGAGGGCTGACGCGCGGTGTAGACCACCCCGAAGCCGCCGCGGGCCAGCGGCCGCAGGTCAGTCAGCCACGGCAACTCCTCGGCGATCCAGCGTTCCGCGCTGGCGGTGGTGTCGGCGTCGGTCATGAGCGCTGCCGAGAGTAGATGACAACGGTGAGTCAGGCGGGGGCGCCGGGGAGTTATCGGTTAGGATCCCTGACCCGGGCGGAACGTGGGGCCGGGGCCAGGGAGGTACACGATGTCCAGGCATCTCGCACCCACCGGCGCGCCGTCCCGGCCGCGCGTGGTCGCGCGGTTGGCGACGGCCTCGTTGCTGGCCCTGGTCGTCCTGCTGCTCGCGCGCCCTGACGCGCTGCTGACCGCGGCGGACGCCCAGAGTCCGGCGCGTGGCGGGTGGGGCGGAAACGCGGTGGACGCCGGACAGGCGGTGGCCGAGCCGCCCGCTCCCGCCCCCGAGCCCGCACCCGAGCCCGTACCCGCCCCCGAGCCCGCACCCGAGCCCGCACCCGCCCCCGAGCCCGCCCCCGAGCCAGCACCCGCCCCTGAGCAACCCGCTCCCCCCGCGGACCTGACTCCGCGCGAGGAGGGGGAGGCCGAAGGGGCCGCGCCCGCGGGCCCCGACGACTTCGAGCGCCCCGTCGCGACGCCCCAGGCCCCCGAGGGCATCGTCCCGCAGGGAGTTTGCCCGAGCGAACGGATGACGGCCGATGGCGCGGCAGGACGCCAAGGGGACCCCGACTGCGACGGTCTCTTCGGCAGCGAGGACAACTGCCCCCTTGACTTCAACCCCGACCAGGCCGACGCCGACGGCGACGGGCTGGGAGACGTCTGCGACGAGACGCCCACGGGGCCCTCCGACAGCGATGAGGACGGCGTTCCGGACGACGTCGACAACTGCCCAGTCACCCCCAACCCGGGCCAGGCGGACTTCAACAACGACCGGATGGGCGACGCCTGCGACCACTCCGACAACGACGAAATCGTCGACGCGTCGGACAACTGCCCGACCATCTCCAACGTCGGCCAAGAAGACACCGACGACGACGGCCTGGGAGACGTCTGCGACCCGACGCCCACCGGGCCCACGGGGCCCACGGGGCCCGTCGACAGCGACGCGGACGGCGTCCTCGACATCGAAGACAACTGCCCCTTCGTCTCCAACCCGCTGCAGGAGGACGCAGACGGAGACGGCGAAGGCGACGCCTGCCAGGACACCGACGACGACGGCGTCATCGACACCCAGGACAACTGCGTCACGACGCCGAACCCTGACCAGGCCGACGCGGACGCCGACGGGACGGGCGACGCCTGCCAGGACACCGACAGCGACGGCGTCCTCGACACCGAGGACAACTGCCCTGACGTGGCCAACGCCGACCAGGCCGACGCCGACGGCGACGGCGCCGGGAACATGTGCGACGCCGACGACGACGACGACGCGATCCCCGACACCGGCGACAACTGCCCCAACGAGCCCAACCCCGACCAGGCCGACGCCGACGGCGACGGGCTGGGCGACGCCTGCGACGCGGTGACCGACACCGACGCGGATGGCGTCCCCGACCCCAGCGACAACTGCGCCACGACGCCGAACCCCATGCAGGAGGACGCCGACGCCGACGGGGTGGGCGACGCCTGCGACGACGACGCGGACAACGACGGCGTGCCCGACGCGGCCGACAACTGCCCGGCCGATGCGAACGCCGACCAGGCCGACGGCGACGGCGACGGCCTGGGCGACGCCTGCGACCCCGACGCGGACAACGACGGGGTGGTGGACGCGCTCGACAACTGCCCGGCCACCGCGAATCCCGACCAGGCCGACAGCAACGGCGACGGCGAGGGCGACGCCTGCGAGCCGCCGATCGACGTGACCGGCGGCCCTGACCGCCTGACCGTCGCGCAGGGCCAGTCGTTCACGGTCACGGGCAGCGGGTGGCTGCCGGGCTCGGCGGTGACCATCACCCTCACCAGCCAACCGGTGCTGCTGGGCACGGCCTCCATCAACGCCAACGGGTCGTTCAGCCAGACGGTGACCGTCCCGGCCGACTTCCCGCCCGGGGCGCACACGCTGATCGTCGCCGGCCTCGACGGCAACGGCATCCCGCGTCAGGTCGCGACGCCGATGACGATCCTCGACGTCGTGACCGGGTCCCAGTCGGCCGGGTCCGGCGACGTGACCGTGGTCGCCGACACCGCGGCGGCCCCCGCGGTCCTGGCCTCGACCGGGTCGCGCACCCAGGACCTCGCGGGCGTGATGCTCGGCGCCCTGGTCCTCGGCCTCGCGATCCTGCGCCTGTCCCGGCGCCCCGCGGGGAGCGCCTCGACCCCCACCTAGCCGCGCTCGAGCTCCCGGGCCAGAAGGCGGGCGCGCAGCGAGCGCTCCTGCACGCGGATGCTGCGGCGCACGGTCTCGGCGTCGCGCTCGATGCGAGCGCGGTCCTGCGGCTCGGTCAGGACGCCGAGGGCCTGCGACGTGACGGCCTGGATCTGGGCGTCGATGACCGCGTGGCGGTCCTCGGCCCGCGTGGCGAGGCCGGCGTCGCGCAGCAGGTGCAGGAGCGCTTCGAATACGAATGGGTCGTCGCGCGCGTAGAGCCGGATCTGCGTGATCGCGAGGTCGAGGTACTCGCCGAAGTCGCGGCGCGGCACGACCACGCGGCCCGTGTTGGCCTGGTCGACCAGCACCTCGGGACCCAGGCGACGCATGGCCAGGGCGGTGACGAGCACCGAGAGGTGCCCGATCGCGTCGACGGCGGTGGTCGGGTCGCAGATCGCCTCGGACGCGGATTTCACGCCGATGTCGACGAGCTGGCGCAACCCGTACGCGGCGTCTTGCTGCAGCGTGCGCTCCGTGCCCTGGTCGACGGTGGCCTGGACCGCCGGGGCGACCCGCTCCGGATGCACGACCTCGGTGAAGGCCTGGCGGGACCACACCCAGGCTAGGGGCGCGCCCTCGGCGACGTAGTCGCCGACCCGTGCGTCGAACGCGATCACGACGTCCTCGCGCGTGGCCAGCGGGAGCAGCGGAGTCGGCTGCAACGTGGTGATGTAGCCGCTGGCCGGTGCCGCGATGGGCACGGCGTTGTCCGGGACCGCGGGCACGGGTGACTCCCAGAGGACGCCGCCGACCGCGTCGCCGTGGTTGCGGACGATCGCCTCCAGCGCGCGGCGCTCGACCCGGCGCATGATCTCGTCGACGCGGATCGTGCGGGTCACGTGGTTGATGAAGTAGACGAACGCGCCCAGCGACGCCAGCACGGCCAGCAGCAGCACGAGCATCGCCCAGAACGACGCGAGCTCCTCGATCGTGCGCAGCACCGCCAGGCAGTAGGCGAACGTGCCGAGGAAGATCGAGAGCGTGAGCAGGTTGCCGCGGTCGCGCAGGAACCCCGACAGCAGCCGTGGCGAGTACTGACTGCCGGCGATCTGCAGCGCCAGCAGCGTGACGCTGAAGCTGAACACCGCGATCGACAGCACCGAACCCGCGACGAGGCTGAGCAGCGTCTGCGCGGCGTCCGGATCGGTCGCGGCGCCGAAGCGTGCCAGCCCCCCGGTCGGCGGCGGCAGCCGCGGGATCAGCGTGCCCAGCACGATGGCCCCGATGACCGCCAGCGTCGGGAAGAACCACTGGGACTCGGTGATCCGGTCGCGGCCGCTGCGGCTGGCTCTTGTCATCGCCCGAACTCCTCCACTATCCCGGTGGAGGAGTTTGCCCCCCGGCTCAGGGCGCGCCCAGCAGCCGGGCCTTCTGCTCCTCGAACTGCTCGATCGTGAGCACCCCGCGTGCGCGCAGGTCGTCGAGCTTGGCCAGCTCGTCGGCGACCGACAGGCCGGCGCGCGCCTCGCGGGTCGAGTCCCGCTCCTGCGCGCGCTCCTTCTGCTGGTGGATCAGGTTGACGACCGCCGACGGCTTGCCGACGTCGGAGTACACCTCGCGTCCGCTCTCGCCGGCGGACTCGATCTGCAGGTCGCCCACGCCCAGGATGCGCTCGCCGATCGACTGGCTGAACGTGATCGAGTCCAGCTTGTCCAGCGGGATCTCCTTGCCCTTCTTCGCGATCACGCCCGACCGGTAGATGAAGCGGTCGGTGGTGATCACGAAGTGGGTCGTGCGCCAGACGATGAAGCGAGCGATGAACCAGATCAGTGCGATCGCCCAGAGCACCGCCAGCGCGATGCGGGTCGCGTTGACCGATGCGCCCAGCTCCTCCTCGAAGATCAGCGTCAGCACACCCCCGCCGACCAGCAGCAGGACCAGCAGCGCGAGCGGCACGAGGAAGATGCGCCAGTGCGGGTGGGTGTCGAGGGCGACCTCTTCGCCCTCGTAGAGCAGTTCGCGGGGATACGCCACGCGCGCAGTATGCCGGTCGGGGCCCGCGCGGTCTGGACCCTCAGGCCGCGCGGCTCTCCGCGCCCAGGGCGGCCGCCAGCTCGTCGACCATGGCGTCGGCGACCAGCTGGACGCCGCGCGGCCCGGGGTGGAAGCCGTCGGCCCCGTAGTGCCCCGGCTCGGGCTGTGGCAGCGACACCAGCGTCAGCGTGCCACCGACGGATGCGAGGGCCTCGCGCTGGATGTTCCCGGCCTGCGCCGACAGCACCGAGAGCAGTCCGTTGATCGGGGGTGGGACCGCCGGTGCGTGGCGCATGTCGGGGATCACGCAGAACACGAGCGCTGCCTGGGGCGCGCCCTCCCGCAGCGCGGCGATGAGGTCCACGGTGTCGGTGTACAGGCGCGCCGGAGTGACGCGACCGAGCACGTCGTTGACACCGACCGAGACCACGATCGCGTCGGGACGGGCGTCGATGGCCGCCGGCGTGAACTCCTCCAGCAGGGCGCGCGTGCGCATCCCGGACCGGGCCAGCACCGTGAGGTCGACCGGGCGGTTCAGCACCTCCGCCAGCCCGTGCGCGGTGCGGCGCGGGAGGGCTGCGTCAGGGTCGGTCAGCCCGTTGCCCGCGATGCCGGAGTCGCCCATCATCACCAGGCGCAGTGGTGCGTCGCCCGACCCGACCAGCCCGTCGTGCTCCAACAGGCGCGTCAACGCCAGCGCCCGGCGCCGGCTCGCAAACAGGACGACCGCGTTGTGGACCAGCGAGCCGGTCAGCGCCCCAGCCGCGAACATCACCAAGCGTCGTTCATCCATGGCTCGACCACACTTTACGGCTGGCGGAGGACCGTGGGTCAGCGCAGGGCGAAGTCCTCGATGTCGATCGCGACCAGCACGGGGTGCTTCCACAGGCCCTTGCCGACGGGGTCGCGGACCAGCACCGTGCGCTTGGCGGCGTACGGGATCCCGTCGGGGGTGGTGCGGTGCTCGTCGACGAGGTTGGCGGCCTTGATGAAGCGCTGCGGCGTGACGATCTCGGGGTTGTACTCGAAGCGCTCGACCAGGCCGGTGGCAGGGTCGACGTGGATGTGCTCGTCGGCGCCGTGGGTGGGCAGCTCGGGCGGGAAGGACGGGCGCAGCGTGTCGGCGCCCTCCTGCGTCCAGGTGATGTCGTCGCGGAGCAGCAGGGCGGGCAGCGCGAGGTAGTTCCAGAACGCGTAGCCGAGGAAGTAGGTGAGGTCGAGGGTGTCCCAGCGCAGCGCCCGGCGGCCCTTGAAGGGGAAGTAGCTGCGCGCGTCGGGGCGGCGCTCGACCACGTTGCCGTCCGCGTCCTCCAGGTCGACGTCGTGCCCCTCGAGGACACCCACGTGACCCGCGGTGTCGATGGGGTCGATGCGCGTGCGCGGCTCGTGGACCGCGACCGTGTAGCGGGCATGGGCAGGTGGGACCTTGCCCCTGCCCTTGACCTTGAACAGCAGGCCACCCAGCGTCACGGTGGCGTGGATCTCCTCCGCCGCGCGCCAGCGCTCCGCGCCCCCGTAGGCCTCGACCACCCTGTCCGCCAGCTCCGGCCGTGCCATCGGCGACATCCTGGCACAAACGCCCGACGGGGGGCTCTCAGAACGGAGGGGCGTCGGCGTCCCCGACCGGCGGGGCGGCGTCGCGGACGTCGCCGAACACCAGGGTCATGCGGGCGATCAGGCCGGCCAGGCGGCGCGGGCGCAGGACGCCCTCGATCTGCTCGGGAGGGGTGCGGGGGCGGCCGCGGTCGAGGTCGACCGGCAGGTCACGCCGGATGCGCCATGAGGTCGATGTTGCGGCGGAACGTCGAGTCGGTGCGGGCCAGGTCGTCGAGCAGGGCCTGCCCGGCGTCGGGGCCCAGGACGCTGCGGCAGCCGATGGGGTCCGCGGCGGCGGTGGCAACGTCGGGGTAGGCGCGCAGCAGCAGCTTCGCGCGCCGCGGGCCGACGCCGGGGACCCCGGGCAGGTTGTCGGAGGTGTCGCCGTGCAGGGCGCCGTACTCGGTGTACTGGGCGGGGGCGATGCCGACCTCGCGGCGGATGCGGCGCTCGTCGACGACGACCGCGTTGACCATGCCGCTGCGCAGCCGCAGCACGGTCGTGCGCGGGGTGACGAGCGCGAAGGCGTCGCGGTCGGAGGTCGCCACGGCGCAGCGCCAACCCGCGGCTTCGGCCACGGTCGCCGCGGAGCCGACCACGTCGTCGGCCTCGCAGCCCTCGATGCACACGCTGTAGCCACCCAGCTGCGCGAGCACGGCCGGGAGCTCCTCGAGCAGCGCCTCCAGCGACGGGGGCTTGTCAGGGCGCTGCGCCTTGTACCCAGGCCAGCGGGCCTTGCGGTCGCTGCGCACCCGGCAGTCGAAGCCCACCACCACGGCTGCCGGCCGCGTGACGTCGGCGACGGCCGCCAGGAGCGCGAGGAACCCGTAGACGCCGGCGCCCACCAGGTCGCGGCCGGGCGTGTCGACGTGAGGCGCGACGTAGGCGTGATAGGCGCGGTGCGCCACGGAGTTGCCGTCCACCGCGAGCAGCGTGGGGCCTGCGACCACGGTCGGCCGACGCGCGACCGGGGCGACCGGGGCGTCGACCAGCGTCGGCAGGGCCTCGGCGCTGGGCCGCAGGTCGAGATCGAACAGGGTGCCGTCCAGGGTGGTCCCTTCCCACGTTGCTACGGGCCGGAGGAGCGCCGGGGAAGCCTGACCCTGCCGTCGATGATAGTCAGCCCCTCCGCTTCGAGGCGAGCGGTCTGCAGCGCGGTGTCAGGGGCGCGCAGGCGGCCGTCGGCGGCGACGACCCGCCACCACGGGAGCCCTTCGGAGTCCCGCAGCACCGTGCCGACGCCGCGCGCCCGGCCGGGGTAGCCGGCCATCTCGGCGACCTCGCCGTAGGACACGACCTCGCCTGGCTCCAGCCCCGCGATAACCTCGGTGACGGCCGTCTCGAAGAGGTTCAGGGGAGCATCAGACCATGTCCGAGCAGGTGCAGCTGACCGACGCGGAGTGGCGCGAGCGCCTCACTCCCGAGCAGTACCAGGTCCTCCGCAAGGGCGGCACGGAGCGGGCGTTCACCGGCGCGTACTGGAACGACCACCGCAACGGCACCTACCGGTGTGCGGGGTGCGGTGCGCCGCTGTTCACCTCCGACACCAAGTTCGACTCCGGGACCGGCTGGCCCAGCTTCTGGCAGCCGATGGAGTCCGACGCGGTGACGCTGCACCGCGACATCGCTCACGGCATGGTCCGCACCGAGGTGCGGTGCGCAGCGTGCGGCGGCCATCTCGGCCACGTCTTCGACGACGGGCCGAACCCCACGGGCCAGCGCTACTGCATGAACTCCTGCTCGCTGGAGCTTGCGCCCGATCCGTCCGCCACGGGCTGACCCGGATCCGGCGGGGGCTGACCCGGATCTGGGTCGTCGATGAAGCAGCACGGGGGCGGCGGGTTGCTCTGCGGGAACTCGGCGAAGCCGCCGGGGACCAGCGTGGCGAGGTCGGCGACGCCCACGCCGACGTCGGAGACCGTGAACAGGCGCGACCCCGCGATGAACGAGCGCCGCACGGTCCGGTAGTAGACGTCCTGCTGGGCGTGGCTGACCCGGCCGCGCTCGTCCAGGGAGCCCGCGGCGGCGTCGACGTCGATGCCGATCGCGCCGTTGAAGCCGTTGGAGCCGGTGCCCGGGTCGTAGACCTGCGCGGGGATCACGGCCAGACCTTCGGGGGCCCAGTAGAGGAAGGCGCGGTGGTCGTACTCGGCCTCGCTGTAGCCGGAGCCGAGCAGCAGCTGGTCCGTGCGCACCGGGTTCGCCCGGTTGGAGATGTCGAACAGTGAGACCTGCAGGCCGGTGACCTGGCCCTGGTCGGTCGCGTCCTGACCCAGGCCCAGCAGGTGGTCCTCGTCGATCGGGTGCAGGTAGCTGGAGAAGCCGGGGACGTGCAGCTCGCCGACCAGCGTGGGGGCGGCCGGGTTGCCGAGGTCGACGAGGAAGAGCGGGTCAACCTGGCGGAACGTCACGATCGCGGCGAGATCACTGCCGAGGAAGCGCACGGCGTAGATGCGCTCGCCGGCACCAAGGCCGAAGAGGCGACCCACCTCGAAGAGCTGCCCTCCGCCCTCGGCCAGCACGGTCAGGCCGTTGTCGGTCTGGCCGGGGCCGTCGTCGGTCCACGGCGCCTCGGTGGTGGTGGCGACGCGCAGGTACCCGTCCCGCTCCGAGAGCGCGAACTGGTTGAGCACGTAGCCGTCGACCTTGCCGGACGCGACGTAGGTGGTCGTGGCTGGGTCGTCGATCGCGAAGGAGTGCAGCTCGGTGTGGACGCCCTCTGACGGCGGGACGTCGGTCCAGACGCCCCACTGGCTGGTCGTGACGACCAGGCGCTCGGCCGAGGCGTAGACGATCTCGCCCATCGCCACGACGGCGGCGCTCGACGTCGGGACGACGCCGCTGGCGACGTCGATGCCCAGCACGGTGACGGTGGACAGGCCGGAGAAGTCCGGCGGCACGTCGACCTGGTCGCAGGGCACGGCGGGCTGCTCGGCTCCCCCGTTCAGGCTCATGTTGGGCAGCCACGCGGTGACCGGCGCGTTCGCGACGACCTCGCGGTTGTGCGCCAGCGCCTGGTCGTGCGCCTCCTGGGACCCGTCCTGCGGGAACACGAAGTCGAAGCCCTGTGGGTTCGCTGAGACCACGACCCGGGCGGTCGAGCCGATGAGGCGGGCGGTGCGGTACGCGCCGTCCACCGTCAGCTCGTCGAGCTTCTGCGGTGAGAGCGGGTTGCTGACGTCGTAGCGCGTCAGCGTGACCTGCGGCTCGGGGAAGTAGTGGGGCGGGGCGAAGTACGTGCCGTCCTCGGCGACCCCGGGCGGGTACACGTAGCCGTCGTTGTTGGCGAGCACCAGCAGCGTGTTGCCGGCCAGCAGCAGCTCCTGGCCGTAGCCGAGCGGCAGCTCCAGCGTGCCGGCCAGCACCGGCGACGGGCCGGTGAGGTCGACGACCTGCAGCCCGCCGCCCGCGACCACGTAGGCCGCGGAGCCGTCGGGGCGCACCTTCAGCAGGTCGGGCTCGTCCACGCCCGCCTCCTGCACGTTCGTCCCGGAGACGTCACCGTCGCCGCCCAAGCCGCCGCCGTCCTCGGACCCCTCACCTGGGGGTGCGCCGGGTGAGGGCGCAGGCTCGGGCTCCGCGACGACCGGGCCACCGTCCACCGGCACCGGCTCCGGGCCGCCCCAGTAGAAGCCGTCGAGGCCGTAGGGACCGACCTGCTGCAGCGCCTGCTCACGGAAGTACGCGAGCGTCTCCTCGCAGCTGGCGAGCCGGCGCAGCGCGGCGGCACCCCCGCAGGACGAGCCGTCGTAGCCGTCGAGCGTGCCGGCCACGTCCGCGGTGATCACGTCGCTGCTGCCGACCAGCAGCAGGTCGACCGCGGGGGCGCCGCAGGCCGAGACCAGGCGGCGCGTGGCGGCGGCCACAGCGCCGACGACCAGCAGCGGCGGCGCGACCGCATCGGCAGCCAGCCCCGCCGCGGACAGGCCGTAGGCCCACCCGTCGGCACGGCCGCCGTCGAGGATCACGTAGCGGCGCGCGCCCTGGCCGTCCGCGTCCCAGAGGTCCTCCGCGACGGCGCCCGCGGTGCCGGTGCGGTCGGCACCGAACACCCGCTGCGCGCCGGGCACGGCATCTGCGACCGCCGGCGACAAGGCGGCCTCGCCGCCGAGCAGGACCACGCTGGCGGGGGCGTCAGCGGCCAGCCACGCGGCCACCGCGTCGTGCAGCCCCGCGGTCGGGGTCACGAGGATCGGCGTCCGGGTCGCGGCGGCCAGCGCGCCGGCGGTGACGGAGTCGGCCCAGGCGGCCGTGGGGTTGGCGGCCGGGGCGTCGCTGCGCGCGAGCAGGACGCGGTCCCCGGCGGTCCCGGCGCGCACGGCGTCCGCGACGGCGATCGCGGTCTCGACGCGGGTCGTGCCAGCCAGCCGCTCCACGGCGTAGCCCGCGAGCGCGTCGGTGACCGCGGGGGCGATCGCGTTGTCGCCGCCCAGGACCAGCACGCGGCCGCCGGGTGCCAGGACACGCTCGATCTCCTGCTGCGTCGCCGCGGTCAGCTGGTCGGAGGCCGTGAGGAGCAGCGGCCCCGTCCCGGTCAGCGCTGCGCCCGCCAGCGAGTCGGCGAAGTCGTCGTCGCGCGCGAGCACGACGTGCGCGGCCGGGCGCCCCCCACCGGCGCCGTCGAAGCGCTGTTCGCTGACCGCGACGGCCGCGGACACGGGGTCCGCCGCGTCGAGGCGCTCCGTGGTCGCAGGGTTCCCGTCCAGCGCGCTGCGCACGGGGTCGGGCAGCGCGAACGGCTCGGCCGCCGCTGGCGCCGGCGCCAGCAGCGCGACGCCGGCAGCCAGCGCGAGCGCGAACGAGACGGCACGGCGGCGAGCGGGGCGATCCATCGCGGCCCTCCTGGATGGTCGTGGATCCCGGGCGAAGGACCTGGCTTGGACGCCGCTCATGGGTGTGAGGTTCCCACACAGATTCTGCGCTCCGCCGCCGTGGCAGGCTCGTGGCCGTGACGACAGTGCAACAGGCGGACGCAGAGGAGCTCGAGGCGAGGGTTCTCGCCGCTGCGGCGGCGATCGACCCGGGCTTCGAGGCACTGCGCATCGACCCCGCCGACGCCGACACCGCGCGGTTCTGCGAGCGCTACGGCTACACCGCCGAGGAGTCCGCGAACTGCCTGCTGGTGGTCGCCAAGACCGGCGAGCGCGTGCACGCGACCGCACTCGTGCAGGCGTCCCGGCGCCTGGATCTCAACCGCCACGCCCGCCTCCTGGTGGGGGCCCGAAAGGCCTCCTTCGCCCCGCAGTCTGACACGATCCCCGTGACCGGCATGCTGCCCGGCGGCGTGACCCCGCTGGCGCTGCCCCCGGGCCTACCGATCTTCCTCGACCAGGGCGTCATGCAGCAGCCGCGCATCGTGATCGGTGGCGGCAGCCGCGGCCTGAAGATCGTCCTGGCCCCCGCCGGCCTCGCAGAGCTCCCCGGCGCGCGCGTCGTCCCCGACCTCGCGCGCGAGGTCTGACCGCCGCCCGACGTGGCGCGCAAACCGCCCGGCACCGCGGCGCGCGCTGCGCTCGCCGTGGCCGCGGGCTTTCTGGCCGTTGCGTCCCTGGTGGGAGGCACGGTGGCGACGGTGGCGCTGGTCGCGGACGACCCCGCGGAGTCCCCCTCGGCAACGGCCGGCGCCATCGCCGAGAGCACGGCGACGGAGCTGGTGCCGGCGTCAGCCACGCAGGGTGCGATCCCGGAGCTGCCGGCGCCGGTGCAGGACGTGGCGCCTCCAGCCCAGCCCACGGCGCCCCCCTCCGGTGACGTGCACCCGGCGTTCGAGCCCGTGACGGTCGGCGTGCCGCGCATCCGGGTGCAGGGGGCGACGGACCCGGCGGCCGCGCTCGCGGCGCGCGGGGTCGAGGGTGTGCTGCACGTGGCCGCGGTGCACCTGGCAACGGTCACGCTGGACGACGGGCGCCAGGCGGTCGTCGGCGCGGTGCTGCCCGAGGACTTCCGGGCGCTGACGCCGCAGATCACCGCGGACTCGGTCCCGGTGTGGCAGCGGCTGGCTGAGGGCGACGCGGTGCTCGACTACGGGTTCGGGCAATCCTCGGGGCTGCCGCTCGGCGAGACGGCCGCGGCGGGCGGGGGTGTGCCGGTTCGCATCGGCGCCTACGCGTCGATCGGCACGCCCCCGGTGGCCGACGCGCTGGTCGACCTCGAGCTGGGGCAGCAGCTCGGCGTGACCGCGATCCCCGCGACGCTCTACGCGGCACCCGATCCGGCGGTCCCGGTGGCCGCCGTGGCGGAGGGGGTGTCGCAGGCGCTTGGCGTGCAGGCCGAGGTCCTGCCCGACCCCACCGCGCGCAGTGGGCCGGTCGAGGTCGACCTCGAGCTCACGCCTGAGAACGTCTGGGACCACCTCGCGCTGTGCGAGTCCTCCGGCGACTGGCACATCAACACCGGCAACGGCTACTACGGCGGCGTGCAGTTCCTGCCCGAGTCCTGGCACCTCGTCGGTGGCACCGGCCTCCCGCACGAGCACTCGCGTGAGGAGCAGATCTACCGCAGCACCCTGCTGTGGCAGGTGCAGGGCTGGGAGGCGTGGCCGCAGTGCGCCCGCAGGCTCGGCCTGATCCCGACCTAGGCGTGGCGGACAGGTCACAGCGGTAGCCTGCGCGCTCAACCGGAGAAGGGCAGCGAGTGCAGGACGGCAAGCCGGACGCGGCCGAGACGGCGGTGCTCAGGGCCCTCGCCCGACTGGAGGAGACCGGCGTGGTGCAGACCGTCCACGCCGCGGCCCTCCTCACCGGCCGCGACTTCACCACCGTCCACCGCACGATCAACACGCTCTTCACCAGCGGCCACGTCACCCCCGATCTGCGCCTGACCTCAACCGGTCGCAAGGCCCTCCCCGCGGCGTAGTGGAGGGCGACGATCCCCTCCTGCGGCGGGAGCGTTGGACCGAGCCCGAACGTGCCTGGCTGGGGCTGTACGTGCCGTACCGCCTGGTGCTCTGGGCGTACGCGCGACTGCGGGTGGCGGGGCTGGCGCACGTGCCGCGCAAGGGGGCGGTGCTGCTGGTCAGCAACCACGTGTCGGCGTTCGATCCGCTGACGCTGATCAGGGTGGGGATGTGGGCGCGGCGACGGACGCGGTTCCTCGCATCGCGGTGGCTGTTCTCACATGCGCTCGCGGGATGGTTCCTGCGCTCGACGCGGCACATCCCGGTGGACAGGGCGGGTGGCCCGACGCGGATGGTCGCGGCCGCGATGCGCCCGCTGAGCGTCGGCGAGTGCGTCGTCATCTACCCCGAGGGGGGGATCCCCAAGGCGGGCGAGGAACGGCGGCCGCGGCCGGGTGCCGGCCTGCTCGCGCTGAGCTGCCCGGGGCCGGTGCTGCCGGTGCGCATCCGCGGCATCGAGCAGCTGCACGGGCCGCACGTGCCGCGCCGGCGCGAGGCGCGCGTCACGATCGGGCCGCCGTTCGACCTCAGCGCGTGGGAGGGCCGCCGCGACCGGCGCGCACAGCTGGAGGTCAGCAAGGCGCTGATGGACACGGTCATGGCCCTCCCCGACGTCGACGCCGAGCCTGTCACTGCCCCGGACTAAGGTCGCGAGCTATGACGACCACACCGATTGTCCTGGTTCCTGGCTTCTGGTTGGGCGCGTGGGCGTGGGACGAGGTGGCGGCGGCGTTGCGCGCCGACGGCCATGACGTCACCGCGGTGACGCTCCCCGGACTGGAGTCGGTCGACGCCGACCGCTCCGCGGTCACGCTGGCCGACCACGTCGATGCGATCTGCGCGGCCGTGAGCGCCGCGGGCCCGCCCGTGGTGCTCGCCGTGCACAGCGGCGCAGGGGTGTCCGGCTACGGCGCCACAGACCGCATCCCGGAGCAGATCGCGCACATGATCTACGTCGACTCGGCGCCGGCGACCGGCGCGATCAACCCCGGCGAGACCGCGGTCGAGGTGCCGCTGCCCACGTGGGAGGAGTTCGCGGCCGGCGCCGAGAACCTCGACGGCCTCACGCCCGAGCTCCGCGCGACGTTCGAGCAGCGGGCGGTCCCCCAGCCGGGTGCCGCCTTCCGCGAGGGGCCGGTGCTGACCAACCCCGCCCGGCTCGACGTCCCGTCCACGGTCATCTGCACCGGGATGACCTCGCAGACCTACAAGGACGCGGTCGGCGAGGGCTGGGCCTGGCTGGGCGGCCTGGCCGAGCTGCGCAACCTCTCCTACGTCGACCTGCCGACCAGCCACTGGCCGATGTTCACGCGGCCCCGGGAGCTGGCCGCGATCCTCGGCGACGTCGCGCGGGCATGACGTAGAGCACCACGCCGACCAGCAGGGCCAGCACAGAGAGCAGCCCGCAGACGGCGCCCCACAGCCAGTACGGCCCGATCAGCGCGTCGGCCAGCTGGCCCGCGTCCGAGGGCTGCACGCCGGCGCCGGTCGAGGCCGTGTCGCTGAAGAGGTAGTCGCCGCGCGTGAACACCGACAGGCTCAGCTGCACCGCGGCGAAGACCAGCCACAGCTGCGGCATCCACGCGGGCTTGGCCAGCCCGGCGACGAACGACAGCACGGTGAAGAGCAGCGCGGTCAGCAGCCCGGCGGCGCCGCGGATCCACAGCACGGTGGCGAGGATCCCGAACACGCCCAGGCCCAGGCACGCGATCCGGGCGGTGCGCGGGTTGCGGCCCAGGAGGAACCCGAGGCATGCCGCGACGGCCGGTCCGATCAGCCCGCCGGCGGACACCAGTGCATGCTGGAACGCCCCTGGTCGAACAGCGGTCACCGCGAACCCGGAGGCATCGCCGAACATGCGCAGCTGGACGAAGTCACCGCCGACCAGCAGCGCGGCGACGCCGTGGCCGAGCTCGTGCACCAGCGTGGAGAGCAGCAGCAGCGGGTAGGCCACCCGGTCCAGCGGCAGGACCATGAGCAGCACCGTGACGGCGACCGAGACCAGGAGCACGTTGCGTGCGAGCGCGCGGGGATTGGCCGCGCGGCGCGTGGTCGCGACGGCGGGGGTCGCCTCAGTCGGCGTGGACGTGGATCAACACCACCGTGATGTTGTCGGGGCCGCCGCCGGCCTTGGCGGCGTCGATGATCGCGTCGACGGTCTGCTCCAGGGAGTCGCTGCGCACGATCGCGGTCAGCTGCTCGGTCGTGACCACGCCGCTGACGCCGTCGGAGACCAAGACCACGACGTCGCCGTCTTCGAGGGCGAGCGGTTCGCCGACGTCGACCTCGACGTCGGGTTCCAGGCCGATCGCGCGCAGGATGACCGAGCGCTGCGGGTGGGTGCGGGCCTGGTCCTCGGTGATGTAGCCGGCCTCGACGAGCGCCCCGACGAAGGAGTGGTCCGGGGTGATGCGCTGCAGCTGGCCGTCGCCGCGGAGCAGGTAGGCGCTGGAGTCCCCGACCTGTGCCAGCACGAGCTGATCCTCGCCCACGCGTAGCGCGATCGTGCAGGTGGTGCCCATGCCCTTGAGCGCGGCCTCATGCAGGCTGCGCTCGCGGATCAGGCGGTTGGCGTCCTTGACCGATTCCGTCAGCACCGCCGCCGCGTGCGCGTGGTCCAAGACGGGGAGGGTGTCGAGGGGCTCGAGCCGCTCGACCAGCATCGCCGACGCGACCTCGCCTCCGGCGTGGCCACCCAGGCCGTCCGCGACGACGAAGAGCCGCTGGCCGATGAAGCCTCGGTCCTCGTTCTTCTCACGAACCAGCCCGGTGTCGGTGCGCCCGAGGGCCTCCAGCCTCACAGGGGCACTTTACGTCCCGTCGATCAGCACGAGCGCACCGCCCGGGTCGTCGTCGGGAATCGGCTGCGCGCCGGTGAACGCGAAGCTGGTGCCGCCAGGCCCGGTGAGCGCGAAGCGATCGATCGTGCCGACGTCGGCGGCCGCGGTGTCGACGACCTCCAGGAACCACAGCCGGTCGGGCGCCGGCGGGTAGAGCGCGCCGCAGGCGCTCACGTCCGCGGTCCCCGAGACGTTGTCGGCGGCGTTGCCCGGATCGGGCTGCAGCAGCGTGATCGAGCACTGCACCGCGCCGTCGGGCGCCGCCACGCCGACGCGGATCTGCAGGTCGCCGACGTAGGTGTGGGTCACCGCGAGCTCCACGGTGACGCTGCCATCCGGGGCGGGCGGCATGGTCTCCATGTCCGGGGGCTTGACGCCCTCGTCGTCCCCGCCCAGGACCTCGTCGTCGGGCGGCGGCGCACCGGTGCTGCCGTCGACCGTGATCACCACGCCCGCCGGGTCGGCGTCCGGGATCGGCAGGGGCAGGCCCTGCGCGGGGTACGGGGTGCTGCCGTCGAAGACCGTGAAGTCGAGCACCTCGCCCATGTCCGCCGCGAGCGTGTCCACGACCGTGAGGGCCCAGATGCGGTCGGGGCTGGGCGGCAGGAGGCCCTCGCAGCCGCTGCCCTCGAGGTCCAGCACGCCGGTGAGGTCGTCCTCGCCGTCGGAGGAGTCGGGGTCGAAGACCGAGGCCTCGCACAGGACCGTGCCGGCGGCGTCGACCACGACGAGGTCCACGTCGAGGTCGCCACGGTAGGTGTGGCGGATGTCGATCGCGATCGCACCGACCGAGCCCGGGGTGGTCATGCTGTCGGGGAGCTCACCGCCGGTGTTGCTGGTGGTGCCCGTGCCGTCGGTGGCCAGGCCGTGCTGGGCGAAGGCGGCGGCGATGATCGCCTCGTTCGCGCCGCCCAGCTGCGCCTGGTCGGCCGCGAAGAACGCGGCGGCCGCGTCGTGCAGGCCCAGCTCGGGGGTGAGGTAGCCGAGGGACGCGGCCAGCGTGAGGAGCAGCTCGTCGCGGGCGGGCCCGCAGGGGTTGGCCTCGCGGTCGGCGACGCAGTCCTCGACGGTCAGCCCGTCGAGCTGCAGGCGCAGCTCCAGCAGGTCCCAGATCGCGCCGCTGTAGATCTGACCGTCGAGGTGCGGCTCGAACACCAGGTCGCCGGGGTAGACGGCGTCCTCGTCGATGCGGCGCAGGCACTCATCGGTCACCCACTGCGTCAGGCAGGCGGTGTCGCCGTTGCGCAGCTCCAAGGTCGTGAGCAGCGCGAAGACGTCGGCGAAGCCCTCATGGAAGGCGCCGCCCTCCGCGGAGAAGATGAGCCCGACGCCGTCGTTGACGATCGCGTGGCCGTACTCGTGGATGATCGCGGAGGCGTCCTCGGCGAAGAAGCGGTCGGTGACCGAGGAGAAGCCGAGGAACATGCCGTCGGCGATGAAGTCGAAGAACGCGTTGTCCGGCAGGTCGCTCACGACCGGGTAGAGGTCGATCGGCTCCTCGGAGTGCAGGTCGGTGATGCCGAGGCGCTGCAGCTGGCGCTGGGCGTAGTCGACCCAGAAGTAGGCCATGCCGGCCTCGAAGTCGTCGGTGCCCCGGCCGCCCTCGCCGAGGGCGCCGCCGATGGTCACGGTGTCCACGAGCTCGGGTCCCAGCTCCGCGTACGCGCCCCGCACGACGTCGGGGTCGTCGAGGTTCTGCAGGCGCACACCGACGAGGCCGGCGTTGGCCTGGTCCTCGCTGATCTCGTCGGGCGAGCCCGCGCCCACGGCGTAGAGCGGGTCCACGAGGAAGACGCACGCGCCAGGACCGTCGCCGGGCAGGTTGCAGGCCGCGCCGCCGCCCTGGGCGACCTCGACCTGGGAGTGGTTGGCGCCGAGGGGGTCCACCGACAGCACCTGGCTCGTGGTCGCGTCGACGACGACCGCCCAGGCGCCGTAGGGCTCGCGCGTGGAGAACATGACCTGCCAGCCCAGGCGCAGCTCCTCGGCGGTCTGGATCCAGGTCTGGGTGACGCTGGGTTCGCCGTGAACCGTGCCCGGCACGGCGCGGCCGGCGATGTCGACGGCGTCGCTCTCGTCGAGGGTGCGCTCGACGTCACCGGCTGGGATCGCGTCGCGCAGCGAGTTGGACGCGTTTTGCACGGTGCCGTCGTCGAGGACGTGGACGATGAACGTCGCGCCGCGGACGTCGACGTCGTCGTGGCCCTGGACGTAGGTGACGTGGGCCACGCGGCCGGAGCGCTGCAGCCCGTGGAAGTGGATCTGCTCCTGGTACACGGAGTCCAGGCCGGACTCCTCGGCGATCCAGTCGTCGGCGATCGCGATGAGCTCGTCGTCGCTGAGGCTCATGGTCGCTGCCCCCGTCGCCTCCGGGAGTGCCATGGGGTCGGCGAACTCGTCGGTCGTCGCGGTGGGCGACGCGGTTGCCTCTGCGCTGGGCTCCTCCGACGCGGGCGCTGCCGCGACCGTGGAGCCCTCGTCGACGGGCGTCTGCGTCGGGGTCGTGTCGTCGCCGCCGGTGCACGCCGCCGCCACCAGCGCCAGCAGCACGAGCAGCGCTGCTCGTCCACGCCCAGCTGTCGTTCTCCGCACGAAAGGGGCTCCTCTACTGCGTTCCCGTCACGCCGTCACGGCGTTCGGTTGGCAACTGTAGGTGAGCGCGGCGGCGCTGGGACCCGGCGTCAGGACTCCGCAACCACCCGGGCGCGCGCGAGCACGCCGTCCAGCATCGCCGGTGTGAGCCGTCCGGTGAACGTGTTCTGCTGGCTGACGTGGTAGCAGCCCAGGAGTGCGACGTCGCCGACGGTGGTCTCGGCACCGTGCCCGAACCTCGGGCGTGGGCGCGGCGGAGGCAGGCCCGCCCGCTGCGCGAGCTGCTGCACGGCCGCGTCCCAGCCGATCGCTCCGAGCGCCAGCACGGCGCGCACCGGCAGCAGCGCGAGCTCGGCGGCCATCCAGGGGGCGCAGCTTGCGCGCTCCTCGCTGGTCGGCAGGTTGGCCGGGGGCGCGCAGCGCACGGGCGCCGTGATGAAGACGCCGGTGAGGCGCAGCCCGTCGCCCACGTGCGTCGCGTGCGGCTGGTTGGCGAGCCCCGCGCGGTGGAGCGCGGCGAAGAGCACCTCGCCGGAGCGATCCCCGGTGAACATCCGCCCGGTGCGGTTCGCGCCGTGCGCCGCCGGCGCGAGGCCGACGATCACCAGCCTGGCCTCCGGGTCCCCGAAGCCCGGCACCGGCCGCCCCCAGTACTCCTGATCCGCGAACGCCGCCCGCTTCGTCCGCGCAACGTCCTCCCGCCAGGCCACCAGCCGCGGGCACCGCCGGCAGACGACCAGCTCCGCGTGCAGCGCGGTGAGCGCGTCGGTGGGCGCGCTGGGCTGGCGCGTGGTCACCCGACGGGGACCGGCAGGGCGGCGGTGGCGTCCTGCCAGGCGGCGTACGCCGCGTCGTAGGTCGCGAGCGCCGCGTCGCAGGCAGCCTGGTCGGCGCACGCGGCCAGCGCGTCGAGGCCGCCGGCCAGCGCGACGAGGCTGTTGGCCCAGGCGTCCGCGAGCGGCTGGCCGTCCGGGGGCGGACCCACGGCGTCGATCAGCGCGAGCAGCTCCTGCACGCTCTGCGCCTCATCGGCGGCCGCGGCCAGGGCCGTGCGGTCGCCGACCGCGACCGCGCCGCGGTAGGCATCGGGGGGCCGCGCGGCGAACCCTGTGGCCTCGGGGGTGGCGTCGATCGTCGTGAGCCAGTCCGCCAGCCCGTCAGCGGCGGTGGGCGTGACCGCGGGTTCGGTGGCAGCCGGCGGCGGGGGGGGCGGCGTCGTGGCGACGGGTGCCGGCTCCGTCGTCGGCGCCGGCGCAGCGGGAGTCGCGGGAGTCGCGGGAGCCGTCGTCGGCGCCTCGGCGACCGCGGTGCTGGCCGTCACGACGGGCACCGGCTCGGCGGTGCCGGCGGCCTCCCCGCCATCGCACCCCGCCGCACCCAGCACCACCACCGCCGCCACCACGGCATGCAACCTCATCTGACCCGAGCCTAGTCCGGGGGCGGCGGCGGGCATCATGGGCGTGATGGCTGCGGGCGGTCGGGTGGTGGTTCCGGCGGCGGCGGTCGCCTTGGCGGGCGCGGCGGGGGTTGCCGCACGCCGGCGGTTGGCTGGGGTGGCCCTGAAGCTTGGGGCGCCGCAGTACCGCGTGACGGTGGAGCGGGCGGTGGTCGTACCGGCGGGTGACGGGGTGTCACTGGTGACCGACGTCTACCACCCGGTCGGGCTGGACCGCGGGCCGGCGGTGCTGGTGCGCACGCCCTACGGGCGGCGGGGCGTCACCGGGGTGCCGACGATCGTGCTCGCCAAGCTCCTGGCCGAGCGCGGGTTCCGGGTCGTGGCGCAGGACGTGCGCGGGCGCTTCGAGTCCGGGGGGGAGTTCACGCCGTTCGTGCGCGAGGCGGCGGACGGTGCCGTGACCGCAGCGTGGGTCGTGGCCCAGCCGTGGTCGGACGGCAAGGTCGGCGCCTGGGGACCCAGCTACGTCGGCGCGACCGGCTGGGCCGCGGCCAGGGCGCCGGAGGTCACGGTGCTCGTGGCGATGGCCACCTCGACCCGGCTGGGGATCCCCGACCCGGGCGGGTTGCGGCACCTCGACACGACGGTGCGGTGGCTGGCGTCGCTGGACGTGATGGAGCCGGCCGGGGAGTCGTGGTGGGCGCGCGGGCGGCAGCTGGTGACGCTGCGGGGGTCCGACACCGCGCTGGAGGAGGCCCTGACCCACCTGCCGCTGGCGACGCTGGCCGAAGAGGCGCTGGGTCATCCCTCGCCCGCGTGGGAGGCCTGGATGGCGCACCCCGACGCCTCCGACCCGTACTGGCAGGCCGCGGACCACCGCGACGCGCGGGCCTGGGTCGCGACCGCGCACATCACCGGCTGGTGGGACCTCTTCGTCGACGAGCAGCTCGAGGACTTCGCCGCGGCCGCTCCCGGCACCGCCTCCCTCACGGTCGGCCCGTGGCACCACCTCGACCCGCGCGTGCTGCTGGCGGGGTTGCGCGAGGGCATCCCCTGGCTCGACCACCACCTGCGCGGCGGGCCGCCTCCGGAGCGCGCGCCGGTTCGGGTCCACGTCGGCGGGGGCGTCGGATGGCGCGATCTGCCGACCTGGCCGCCGGCTTCGACGCCGCGGCGCTGGCAGGCCGGTGCCGACGGCGGGCTACGGCGCACGAACGCGACGACCTCGGAGCCGACCGAGGCGCGGAGCTTCCGCTACGACCCCGCCGACCCCACGCCGGCGCTGGGCGGGCGCCTGCTGTCCCTGGCGGCCGGGTCCGTCGACGACGCCGACCTCGAGGCGCGCCCCGACGTCCTGATCTGGACCAGCGAGCGCCTGACCGCCGGCCTCGAGGTCATCGGCCGACCGGAGCTCGCGTTGGACGTCGGCGCCAGCCGGCCGGCGTTCGACCTCTTCGCGCGCCTCTGCGACGTCGATCCGTCCGGCACGTCCCGCGTGCTCACCGACGGCGTGGTCCGCGTCGCCGGCGCCGACCACGTCCGCGTCGCGCTGTCCGCCCTCGGCCATCGGTTCGGGGCCGGGCACCGCATCCGGCTGGTCGTCTGCGGCGGCGCCTTCCCGCGCTACGACCGCAACCTCGGCGAACCCGGGATGCACGCCATCCTCGCGGGCGACGCCGCCGTCGAGGTGGCGATCCGCGGCGCGCTGCTGACCCTGCCCGCCACCTGAGGACGAGGGGACCAGGCTGATGCGGGGTTAGTGGAGCGCGCGGGCGCGGGCGGCGCGGGCGGCGCGGGCGACGGTGGTCGGGGCGTGTTCGGCGAGGGCGTCGACGAGGTCGACGACGTGGAGGCTGCCGGTGGCCAGCAGGCGGTGCAGGATCGCGGCCAGCGCGAGGTCGTTGGGCGCCGCTCGCTCCAGCAGGTCGGCGGCGGCGGCTGAGCCTCCGCGGATCCACGCGCCGTAGGCCCGCAGCGCGAGCATCGCCAGCAGGTCGTCCGGCGTGGCGGGGCCGCAGTCGTCGCCGCCGTCTTGCGCCCACAGCAGCACTGCCGGACGCAGATCGGGGTCGGCCGCCAGCGCCCGCACGTGCGGCGCGGCCTCCGCCCCTGCCGCCGCGAACGCCAGTGGCGCGCCCGCCGTCAGGAGCGGGTCGCGCGTCGCGTGGACGGCCTCGGCGACCTCCGCCACGGCCGCCCGCGGCCCGCGCACGTGCGCCCATGCGGCCAGCTCGCGCCCCGCCACCCCCACATCCCACCGGGCGGCGGCCCGCAGGAGGTGCTCCGCATCGAGGTCGGCCACCTCCCCGGCCAGCGGCGCCACGAACCCCGCCCTTCCCAGCAGCCCGTGCACGTACCACCGCCCGAGGTCCGTCAACGCCACCACCGGCCCCGGCGTCCTCACCGTGAGGAGGCCGGCGATGGCCAGCTCGTCGACGACGGCCTGGATGGCTGCGCGGAGCAGACCTGCGGGGGCGTCGAGATCGCTCTCGGGGCCGGGGGCCGCGAGGAGGGCGAGGTCGCCAGGGGTGACGGCGGCGTCGTCGGGGAGCTCGTAGAGGGTGAGGAGGAGGACGGGGAGGCGGCGGTCGGCGGCGCGGCGCCAGCGCTCGGGTTGGGATTGGGTGGTGAGGCGGGCGACCGGGCCGGCGCGGAGGTAGGCGTCGACGGCCGTGCCCAGCCGGTCCAGCGGTGCGCCGTCGCCGCGGCCGCCGGCGTCGACGATCGTGTGCACGAGCGCGGGGTCCACCGCGGTCGCATCGCCGTCGAGGGCCATGAGCAGCGGCACGGCCGCCGCGGCGGCCTCGAGCAGCGCCTGGTCGGGCAGGATCGTCGGCGTCAGGATCCCGGGGTCGGCGCCCGGACGCGCGCGCGGTTCGCGCATGCAGACGGCCGCCAAGGGGTCGGCGCCGGCCGCGAACACGTCGTCGCGCTCCTCGGCCACCGACCGGAACCACACCATCGCGGTCGAGGGTAGTCGGGCCCGCCACGCGTCGATCCCTCACAGGCCGGTGACGATCCGGCGCCGCGCCGCCACGCGGAGGGCGGCGGCCTAGGCTGCCGGACATGCGTTGGGCGCTGCTCCTCGTGGGGGTGCTGCTGGCGAGCGCGTGCGCCGCACCCTCGGAGGACACCGAGGCGATCGCGGACCTGTCGGACCGCATCACCGGCCTCGAGTCCGAGGTCGCCGGGCTGAGCGACGACATCGAGGTCGCCCTGGCGGCGCCCACGAGCAGCGACGGGAGCACGCTGGAGACCGAGAAGGCGGAGTTCGCCGCTGCGGTGGCCGATCCGCTGACGATCGCCAACGCGATCATGGAGCAGAGCAACGGGCTCGTCGCGGTCGAGGAGGTGCGCTTCGACCCGATCACCGACAGCCTGGTCATCCGGGCACGCGGGGGCGAGGACGCACAACAGGGGGCATGGCAGGCCGCGCAGGCGGTTGCGCCGCTGTTCGCCGAGCTCGACGCCTACGCGCCGATCGTCGACCTGAAGGTGGACGACGTGCGCTGCGCGTGCTCCACGCCGCTCATGAAGGAGATCGCGGCGGAGCGCGTCGACCGCAGCGTCTGGGAGAGCACCTGCGGCTCGTAGTCCCCCGCGCTTCTTCCCACGCCTTTCACATTGGCGAAACGCCCAGGAAACAGACATGCCGGAGCGTGCCGCTCGAGCCCCGACCTTCGGGACCGCAGACCTCGAGGAGCCGCAGAGGATGGACACCGGCGACACCGCCTGGGTGCTGATCTCCACCGCGTTGGTGATGTTCATGACGCCCGGCCTGGCCTTCTTCTACGGGGGCATGGTCCGCAGCCAGCACGTGCTGGGGATGCTGATGCAGAACTTCTCGGCGCTGGGGCTGCTGGCGGTCCTCTGGGCCGTCGGCGCGTACAGCCTGGCGTTCGGCAGCTCCGGCGACGCCGGCTTCATCGGCAGCTTCGAGTTCTTCGGGCTCCGGGACGTCGGGCTGGATCCGATGGTGCTCAGCGGCGCCGCGCTCACGATCCCCGGCATCTTGTTCTGCGCCTACCAGATGACCTTCGCGATCATCACGCCGGCGCTGATCACCGGTGCGACTGCCGACCGGCTGAAGTACTCGGCCTACCTGGTCTTCATCGGGCTGTGGCTGTTCTTGGTCTACGCGCCCGTGGCGCACTGGGTGTTCGCGGGCGGGTGGCTGGCCAACCTCGGCGCGCTGGACTTCGCCGGTGGCGCGGTCGTGCACATCAACGCCGGCGCCGCGGCCCTGGCCATGGTGATCGTGCTGGGCAAGCGCACCGGGTGGCCCGACAAGGCGATGCCCCCGCACAACCTGCCGTTCGTGGCCCTGGGGACCGCGATCCTGTGGTTCGGCTGGTTCGGGTTCAACGCCGGGTCGGCGCTGGGCGCCAACGGCCTGGCCGCGGTCGCGCTGATGAACACCTTCCTGGCCGCCTCCGCGGCGATGCTGTCGTGGGTCTTGGTGGAGAAGCTGCGCACCGGGCACGCGACGACGCTGGGCGCCTGCTCGGGAGCGGTCGCCGGCCTCGTCGCGATCACGCCGTGCGCCGGCTTCGTGGGCGGGCTCTCACCGCTCGCGATCGGCGCGATCGCCGGTGCCCTCTGCTTCCTCGCGATCAGCCTGAAGTACCGGCTGGGCTACGACGACTCGCTGGACGTCGTGGGCGTGCACCTCGTCGGCGGGCTCGTGGGCTCGCTGCTGCTGGGCGTGTTCGCAGACCCGGCGGCCACCGGCATCGGCACCGAGGGCCTGCTCGTCGGCGGTGGCGCCGGCCTCCTGGCCGACCAGGCGATCGCCTCGATCGCCACGCTGGCGTTCTCGTTCGTCGTGTCGTTCATCCTGGCCAAGGTCATCGACCTGACGATCGGGCTGCGCATCACGCCGGACCAGGAGCAGGAGGGCCTGGACTCCAGCCTCCACGGAGAGACCGCCTACCAGCTGGAGGCGCTGGCGTTCTCGACCGGCGCTCCCGTGACCGTCGGCGCTCCGGTCGCGGCCAAGGAGAGCTCCGAGGCCTGACCTCCCAGCGCGAGGGATCGACGCCGGCGGGCCCTACCCGCCGGCGTCGTCGCTTGCCAGCAGTCCCGCCTGGATGCCGGACACCCGGTGCACGCGCCGCGCGATGGCGGCCCGGATCGTGGCCTCCGTCCCGACGACGGTGACCCGCTCCTGGGCACGGGTGACCGCGGTGTAGAGCAGCTCGCGGGTGAGCAGCCGTGACGGGTGGCGGGGCAGCGCCACGACGGCGTGCCCGAACTGCGACCCCTGCGCCTTGTGGACCGTCATGGCATGCACGGTCTCCAGTGGCCCGACGCGAGCGGGCGCCACGAGGCGCGGCTCCCCGCCGGCGGCCGGGAACGCGATCATCGCGCGGTCGGCGTCGCGCACCACCACGCCGAGGTCACCGTTGAACAGCCCCAGGCGGTAGTCGTTGCCCGTGACCATCACCGGCCGTCCGGCGTAGCCCGGCTCCCACGCCCGCAGGCCGGGAACGGCAGAGGCCAGCCAGGCTTCGATGCGCCGCGTCCAACCCTCGACGCCGTCGGGGCCGCGCCGGTGCGGCGTCACGAGCCGCACGCCGGTGAGCCCCGCCAGCGCCGCATGGACGTCCCCGCGGGCCGCCGCCCGCACGACCTCCGCGGCCGCGCCGGCGACCAGCGGCCGGAGCGCGGCGAACCCCGCTTCGCCGTCCGCAGGCTCCACGAGCGCCAACCCGTCACCGCCTGCGCGCAGCAGGGAGACCGCCGTGTCGGCGTCGCCCGCGCGGAGCGCGCCCGCCAGCGCCGCGATCCCACCGCGGAACCGGTGGACCCGGTCGAGCGTGACCACCGCGTCCCTGAGCGAGGGGGCGCCGGCCCGCGCCGCCGCGACGAGGTCGCCGAGCACCGCCCCGGCCTCGACCGAGGCCAGCTGCTCGTGATCGCCGACCAGCACGACGCGGGCGTGCGCCGGCAGCGCCTCCAGCAGGCGCACGACCAGGGCGATGGACACCATGGAGGCCTCGTCCAGCACCAGCGCGTCGACCGGCAACGGCCGCTCGGGGCCGAAGCCGTAGCGCGTGCCGCCGCGCCAGCGCAGCAGGCGATGGGCCGTCTGGGCGTTGGTCTGGGCCAGCCAGGCCGCGACCTCGGGCGAGAACCGGCCGTCCGCGGCCTGGGCGCGCACGGCGTCCTGCAGCCGGGTCGCGGCCTTGCCGCTGGGGGCGGCCAGCGCGACGCGCGGCGGCTCCGGGCCCGGCCAGCCCTCCGCCAGGAGCCCGACGATGCGGCCCACGGTCGTGGTCTTGCCCGTGCCCGGGCCCCCCGTGATCACCGTGCAGCGCCGCCGCAGCACCGCGCGGCCCGCGGAGCGCTGCTGGTCGTCGTCGGGGAAGACGCGGGCGAGGAGCGCGTCGTCCACGGGTTCGAGGTCCGCTCCCGGCTCCGCCCCGTGCGTGCCGATCCAGGCGAGGAGTGCCCGCTCGTAGCGGTGGTAGCGCTCGAGGTAGAGGTGGTCGCCGTCCAGCACGAGCGGCGCCGGCGCACCCGTGACCAGCGGGCTGGCCGCCACGGCCTCCCGCCACGCCGCAGGGTCAGGCCATGGCAGGCTCCCTGGGTCGAGGGCCGGATCGCCCTCGCCCGCCGCGGTCTGCGCAACCGTGGCGAGGTCCAGGCACACGTGCCCGGCGCCCGGGGCGCGCACCGCCAGCGCAGCGGCGAGCTGCACGTCCGGCGACGCCTCCCCGACCAGGCGGCACAACGTCGCGGCCGCGTGGAGGTCGGCCGTGGACAGGACCGCGGCCGCGTGGAACGCCGCCAGCGGTGCAACCGCCTCGCCCGCGACCCAGGTCACCGCGGTCACCGTGCACCCCCGTCCAGCAGGTCGGAGAGTGCAGTGACCAGCCCGGCCGGTGGCGCCCACGCGAACACGCCGCACGGCTGGCCGGGAGCCTCCTGCGGAGTCGACGCGCCGGCCATCCCGCGGACGAACAGGTACAGGACGCCGGCCAGGTGGCTGGCCGGGTCATAGCCCGCCAGCCGCCACCGCAGGAACCGGTGCAGCGCGACGACGTAGAGCAGCGCCTGCAGCGGGTAGTGCGCCTCGACCATCGCCGCGCGCAGCGCCGACGGGCGGTAGTCCCACACCGCAGGCCCGAGCGTCGTGGTCTTGTAGTCCACAATCGCGAAGCGCGGCACCGCACCGGGCAGGCGCAGCACCAGGTCGATCGCGCCGCCGAGGTAGCCGCGCACCACCTCGCCCAGCGTCGGGTCGGCGCGCAGCAGCGACGCGTAGCCGCGCAGCGGGTCGCCGGCCGGCAGGTGCGCCTCGAGCAGGGCGGCGAAGGCGTGCACGCTCACGGACGCCTCCCCCGCGGTCGCCAGCGGCAGCTCGAACCACAGCTCGTCGCGACGGTCGGGGCGGGCCACGTCGCGCAGCCGCAGACCGTCGGCCAGCGCGCCGAGCGGGGTCTCCACGACTCGCAGCAGGTCGGCCGCCACTTCCTGGCCGTCGCCGACGAGGTGTGCGACCCCGGTCAGCGCGGCGTGGTGCGCGACGGCCTTCCGCAGGTCGTCTTCGAGCCCGGCGCTGGCGAAGTCGACGTGCTCGAACACCGCGTGCACGAACGTGCCGACGCTGGCGCCACCCGGGACTGCCGCCAGCGGCGGCGGCGCGGCGAGCCCCGGGTCCGGCGGCGCGAGGTCCACCGCCGATGGCCCCACCTCGGGCTCGTCGTCCTTGACGCGTTGCTCCGGCTCACCGGGCACCAGCCCGACCGCCGCGTGGGCGCCGGCGACCAGCGCCGTGTACGAGGCGCGCCGCCACGTGCGGTCGATCCCGCGGGCGAACTCGGCGACGTCCAGCGCGCCCACGGCGGCCGGAGCGTGGGGCTGGATCGCCGCGGGCTCGAGCGCGACCCATGACGGTCTCACGGCGCGCCGGCAGCGGGCGGCGATGGCATCGACCTGCTCGCGCGCGCGCTCGTCGGGCGGCAACGCCTGGCAGCGCGCGCCCGGGACCAGCCGGCCGTCGTCGTCGCGGCGGCCGAAGAGCACCGCCGCCAGCGGGGACTCGTGCGCGTAGCGCACCGGCGCCCACCACACGATCGCGCGATGGCGGGCGCGGGTCAGCGCGACATAGAGCAGGCGCTGCTCCTCGGCGTAGCGCTCGATCGCGGCGCGTCCCTCGACCTCGCGGCGGTCGGGCGCCCCCGGCCCCCCGACGTGCACCATGCGCCGCCCGGAGCCGGGGTCGCGGACGACGAGCGCGCCGAACTCCTTGCGCATGCCGGTCGCGAGGAACGGCACGTAGACCACGCCGAACTCCAGGCCCTTCGCGCGGTGCACCGTGAGCACGGTGACCGCGGGCGCGTCGGTCTCCAGGCGGCGGGCGGCGGACAGGTCGGCACGGGCCCGCGCGGCGTCGCGCTCCTCGCGCAGCCAGGCCGCCAGTGCGACCGGGCTGCGGCGGTCGGGCTCCGCGTCGAGGATCTCGGCCACGTGGTCGAGGTCGGCGAGCAGCCGCTCGCCACCGTCGTGCCGCAGGACGCGCGCCGCCAGGTCCTGGCTGCGGGCGACGGCGCGGTACGCCGCCGCCACGCCGCGCTGGGCGAGGATCGCGGCCCAGTCGTGCAGGCGCTCGTGCAGGCCGTCCCAGTCCTCCTCCGACGCCGTCGCGACCCGCTCCGCGCCCCAGCCGACCAGCGGCGTGAGCGCCAGCAGCCGGGCGGGCCCGGAGGCGGACGGCCGCTCCAGCGCGGCCAGCAGCGCCTGCCAGGCTGCTGCCGCCGGGCTGTCGAGGACCTCGCCCGCGCCGCCGAGCACGGCCGGGATCCCGACCTCGGCGAGCTTGCGCTGCACGAGGCGCGCCTCGGCGTTCGTGCGGGTGAGCACGGCCAGGTCGTCGGCGCGGATCGCGGGATCGCTGCCGTCGCCGCGCGCCAGCGTGCAGCCCGAGCGCAGCAGCGCGTCGATGCGTTCTGCCACGTCCGCGGCGATGCGGCTGACCGCGAACTCGGCCGTGAGGGGCGCGCCCCCCTCGCGCTGCACGATCCGCACCTCCAAGGGCACGACCTCGTGGCCGCTGGGGTGGGAGATGCGCTGCCCCTCGTGGCCCGGGGCGTGGCGGACGGACCGGTAGGGGATGCGGTCGTGGCCGAGCTCGGCCCCGGCGAGGAGTGCGTTGAGGGCGTCGAGGAGACGCTCGTCGGAGCGCCAGGACGCGTCGAGCGTCTGCCGGCGCTGGTCCTGCGTCGCATCGAGGTAGGCGTCGACGTCGGCGCCGCGCCACGCGTAGATCGCCTGCTTGGGGTCGCCGATCAGCACCGTGCGCACGTCGTCGCGGGCCGTGAAGGCCGCGCGGAAGATGTGCCACTGCGTGGTGTCGGTGTCCTGGAACTCGTCGACCAGCACCACGTCGTAGCGCTGCGCGAGCTGCGCGACGGCCGCGGCGTCGCCCAGCGAGCGGTCCAGCGCGGAGACCAGGCCGTCGTAGGTGGTCGTGCCCGCAGCTGCCAGGCGCTGCGTCAGCTCCGTGCGGACGGCTTCGACCAGCTCGACGCGCAGGCGCACCGCGTCCGGCACGTCGCCGGTGGGACCCAGCACCGCCGCGGCGCTGGTCAGGGCCTTGCGCACACCGTCGGCGAGGTCGCGCAACGACGGCGGCGCAGGTCCCTCGGGGTCGGTCGCGGCCAGGACGTCGTCCAGGAGCGCGTCGATCACCTGGGCCGGCTCCGCCGTGAGCTGCGCCGCCGGGTCGTGGTCCGCGGCCAGCCCCAACCCCAGCAGCGCCTGGCGGCAGAAGCCGTGGATGGTCGTGATGGTGGCCGTGTCGAGCTCCGCGAGTGCGCGCTCCAGACGGCCGCGGCGCAGCGCCACATCGGTCGCGGCGAGTGCCTGCAGCAGCGTGGCGTCCGACGCGTCGACGGGCCCCCCGCCCTCGACGCGGCGCAGGAACGTCGCCGCCTCGTTGAGCTGGCGGCGCACCCGGTCGCGCAGCTCGACCGTCGCCATGCGGGTGAAGGTCACCGCCAGGACGCGCGCGAGCGGCACACCCTCCTCGGCCACGAAGCGGGTGACCAGCCCGGCGAGCGCGGCGGTCTTGCCGGTCCCGGCGCTGGCCTCCAGGACCGTGATCCCTGGCCCGGGCAGCGGGCCGTCGGGCCGGAACTCCTCGAGCGGGGCTTCCGCCCCGGCCGGTTCCTCGCCGAGCGGTGGCACCAGCCGCAGGTGGGTGCTCACTCGTCCACCGTCTTCTCTCGCTCCAGCAGGGGCAGCCAGACCGCCGCGGCGAGCCGGCCGAAGCGCGTGGGCTCCTCGGCACCCCAGCCGACGATCGGCTCCGCGCCTGGAGACCCGATGGCTCCGATCACG
Organism: Euzebyaceae bacterium; assembly: GCA_963829805.1. GTDB lineage: Bacteria > Actinomycetota > Nitriliruptoria > Euzebyales > Egibacteraceae > CAWHJR01. The sequence goes on along the minus strand of CAWHJR010000002.1, from coordinate 988,397 downwards.
GCCGCCAGCTCCGGCCTCTCGCCGTGGACGATGGCCAGCCAGGGGTCGCGGCCGTCGCCGCCGGCGCGCAGCCAGGCACGCTCCACCTCGGCCCGGGCGTCGGCGGGCGACCGGCCGCGGGTGCGGCGCTCGGCGTACTCGCAGGCCGACGCGCAGGGCAGGGGCAGCGGCTCCCGCCGGGCGGCGTGCGCGATGGCGACCAGCGCCGCGAGCTCCGCGACCGGATCCGGAGCCGCTGTGAGGACGCTGCGCTGCGTCGGCTTGGCGGAGCGCATCGGGTTCTGGCCCAGCAGGATCGCAGTGCGGTCGGGATCCGGCACCGACGCCTGCGCGGCCAGCAGGCGGATCCACTGCGCCAGCCGCTGGCGGGGGCGCACCTTGCCGTACTGCAGCTCGGCGACCGTCGTCCCGCGCACCGCGACCGTGCCCGTCACCCGCCCACCGTCGGGTAGGACCACGTCGACCGGCAGTGCGGTCTCCGGCGCGAGGCCGCCCGGGCCGTCACCTGGCAGCACGCCGCGGGCCACCCCCAGCAGGTTCGCGACCTCCTCCTCCACACCATCGAGGAGCTGCTGCCCGAAGCGACCAGGCGGCAGCACGCCGCGGGCCCGCGCGGCCGCTGACCAGGCAGCGACGTCGCTGCCCTCCAGGTGCGCCCGCAGATAGCCGTCGCCGACCTTCCAGGCGGCCAGGCTGTCCAGCTCCGTGGGCATGCGGTCCGCGGGCAGCTCCTCGTCCTCCAGCCACAGCTCCAACCGGGCTCGCAGCAGCTCCTTCACGGGGTGCTGCAGGGCACGGACGAGGTCGTCGACCGTCCAGTCGCGGTCGGGGGGCGGGGGCAGGGGCGAGGCCAGGAACGGTGCGGCCCGTTGCGCCGGCAGCGCGGCCGCACGCGCGGCCGTGAGGGCGGCGCGGTCGAAGCGCCAGGGCCGCCGCGGATGCAGGCCCCCGCCGGCGGCGAAGTTCCGGGGGTCGTGCGCGCGCAGGGGGTGCCGCGTGACGACGTCGACCCCGGTCATCTCCGCGCACACCTCGACCAGCTCCGCGATCGGCACGCAGGGCGGCCGGTCGAGGCCCGTGCGGGGGTCCTTGCCCGTGTAGGTGACGACCAGCGCGTCGCCGGCCGCGAGCACCGCGTCGAGCAGCAGCTGGCGGTCCTCGGTCCGCGGGTCGCGGTCACCGACCCGCGGGGCCGCCGCCACGAGGTCGTCGCCGTCCTCCGCCGTGCGCCGCGGGAACACCGGCCCGGCGTCGGTGTCGTCATCCATGCCCAGCAGGCAGACGACGCGGTGCGGCACCGACCGCATCGGCACGAGCGTGCAGACCACGAGGTCCCCGGCACGGTGGTTGGTGACCGAGGGCCTGCCGCGCAGCCGCTCCGCGAGCAGTGCCCGGACCTCGGCCCGATCGATCGGCTCCGCGCACGGGACGCCGTCGCGGGTCGTGGCCTCCGACACCTCGGCCAGCAGCGTGTGCAGCTGCACGGCCTGCCAGCGTGTGTCCGCATCGACGGCCGTCAGCGTGTCGGTGACCTGGGTGAGGTCGGCGGCCCAGGCGGCGGCGGGCCGCGGCTGCTGCAGCGCGACGACTGCCGCGTGGAGCCGGCCGACGAGCTCGGCGAGCTTGCCCGCGAGATGCACCTCCGTCCCCTCGACGTGGTCGAACGGCACGGTGCCGGCGACGACCCGGTCGTCGACGTCGGGCATCGCGATGCCGAGGAGGAGCCGGTCCAACCCGGCACGCCACGTGTTCTGCGCGATGCCGCCCAGCCCGTAGGCGTCACGGTGATCGGCGTCGAGGCCCCAGCGGATCCCGAGGCCGCTGACCCAGTCCGCGAGCCGCTCCTGATCGTCGTCGGTGAACCCGAAGCGGCGCCGCACGGGCGCTCTGCCGGCCAGGTCCAGCACCTCGCTGGCGGTCACCCGTGCGCCGGCCAGGTCCAACAGGTCGGCGGCCACCTCGAGGACGGGGTTGACCTGCCGCAGCGCGCGGTCGGCCAGGCGCACGCGCAGCCGTCTGCCGGGGTCGTCCGCGTCGGGGTCTGTGCCGTCCCCGGCGTCGGGCGTGGCCGCGAACACGGCGCGCACGAGGGGCGCGAAGGCCTCGACATCCGGGCACATCACGACCACGTCCCGTGGCTCCAGCGTGGCGTCGTCGGCCAGCAGGTGGAGGATCGCGTCGCGCAGGACCTCGACCTGGCGGGTCCGGCTGGTGCACGCGTGCACCGCCACCGTGCCGTCGGCGCGGCGCGCCGGAGGGCGACCGGTCGGCGCGCAGGTCGTCCTGCAGCGTGCCCAGGAGCGTCGGCGCCGCGGGCGGGAGCGCGAGGGGGTCGGCGGTCACCCCGGCCGCGGCCAGCACCACCTGCAGCTCCCGCGCGTCGCGCCCCCAGGAGCGCAGCAGCGGGTGGACGACCAGCTGCCTGGCCGGATCGTCGTCCCTCCGCGGGACCGGGCCCGCGGTGAGCGCGGGCGCCGCCCGCCGCCACAGGCCGCCGGAGGGGTGGAGCAGGTAGAGGTGGACGTCGCGGTGGGCGGCCAACGCGCAGAGCACCTGGACCGTCGAGGCCGGGAGCGCCGTGAGCCCGAACGCCGCGACGTGGCGGACCTGGCCGAGATCGTGCGGAGCGGCACGCAGGGCCGCGACCGCCGCACCCAGGCGCTCCGGTGGCGAGGCCACCGCCAGGTGCGCGCGCAGCGCCCGCCACAACGCCGCCTGCCAGCGTTGGCGCGCGTCGAGCGGGTCGCCCCCGGCATCGACGTCGGTCTCGTCGCGCCAGGCCAGCAGCATCTCCGGGCGATGGACCGCGTAGCGGTCGAAGAGCTGGCTGATCCGCCGCACGGCCCCGAAGCGGCGACTGGCGCGCGTTGGGTCGCGGCTCCCGTCCTGGCGCCCCAGATGCCGCGCCAGCGTCGCCAGCCACGGCTGCCCGAGGTTGACCTCCACGACCTCGAGGAGCGGCCACACCAGGCGGTCGGGCTCCCACGGGTCGGGGTCTGGCACGGCGGTGGCCGCCGCGACCGCGCGCGCGACCAGCCGGGCCGGGAACGGGAACTCGACGTTGGCGCACACGCCGTCCGCGCCGCGCGCTCCGACACCCAGACGCGTCGCCAGCTCCTGTGACAGCCAGCGCTCGATCCCGTGGGAGTGCACCGCGACGAGGTCCACCGCGAAGGGGTCGGCCGCCGGCGGGGCCAGCACGTCGGCCAGCGCGCCGACCAGCTGGTCCGCGCGCTCCGCGGCGACCACGTGCAGCACACCACTCCCTCCACCGGCGGTCCGCCGGGTCCCGTTCGCCAGCCTCGCAGGGCGAGTATGCCGCCGCCCTGCGACACCCCCGCCCGGCGATCCACAGGCGGCGTCCCGTCAGGCGTCAGGTGCGCCGGGGCGGGACCGGGATCACGTCGAGGTCGGAAGCGGCGTGGACGTCGGCGTGGTGGAGGGACGCCTCGGCGAGGTGCTCAACCGTTTCCGGGTAGCGCTGGCTGAAGTGGGTGAGGACGAGGCGGCGGGCGCCGGCCGCCGCGGCCAGCGCGCCGGCCTGGCCGGCCGTGAGGTGGCCGTAGTGCTGCGCGAGCTCGGCGTCGCGGTCGAGGAAGGTCGCCTCCGCCACCAGCAGGTCGGCGCCGGCGGCGAGGGTCGCGGCACCGGGGCAGGGGCGCGTGTCCATCACCACCGCGGCGGACTGCCCGGGCCGGCGGGCGCTCACGTCCTCCAGCCGCACGACCCGGCCGTCGACCTCCAGCGACCCCGCGGCCTGCAGCGCCCCGATCGCCGGCCCGCGCACGCCCGCGGCCTCGAGCCGGTCGGGCAGCATGCGCCGCCCGTCGGGCTCCTGCACGCGCCAGCCCAGCGTCGGGATGCGGTGGTCCAGCACCTCGGCGCGCAGCGTGAACGGCGGGCCACCCGAGACGCGGCCTCGCAGACCGGTCGCGGCGTCGCTCGGGACGTCGGCCGCGCCGTCCAGCGCGTGCTCGCGCACGTCGATGCGGTCGTCGTACACGGCGGCCGCGCGCAGGCGCCGCACGTACGGCTCGGCGTGGGCCGGGTAGCACAGGTGGACGGGATGGGCGACGCGGTCCAGCGCCATGCGCATCAGCACGCCCGGGAGGCCGAGGAGATGGTCGCCGTGCGCGTGGGTGACGCAGATGTGGGTGATCGCGCTGGAGGGGACGCCGGCCAGCAGCAGCTGGCGCTGGGTGCCCTCCCCCGGGTCGACGAGCACGCCCCAGCCGTCCCAGCGCAGCAGGTAGCCGTTGTGGTTGCGGGTGCGGGTCGGTGCCTGGCTGGCCGTCCCCAGGACCACGAGCTCGCGCTGCACCACGCCAGAATGCAGGCCTGATGAGACGTTGGAGCTGGATCGCAGGCGGGCTGGCCGCGACGGCGGCCCTCGCCGGCGGCGCGTTCGCCGTCAGCCGGGTGCTGTCGCGCAGACGCGAGGACCTCCGCCACGAGCTGCTCGACGACCCGCCGCGCGGGCGCCCCATGGCCGTGCGCTCGGAGGACGGCACGCTGCTGCACGCGGAGGTGTTCGGCCCGGACGACGCCCCGACGATCGTGCTGTCGCACGGCTGGGTCTGCGCCGTGGAGTTCTGGGCCCTCCAGGTCGCGGAGCTGTCCCGGCGCTGGCGCGTGGTCGCCTACGACCAGCGCGGGCACGCCCGCAGCGGGCGCGCGACGACCGGCGACTACTCCGTGGAGGCCCTCGGCGCGGACCTCGACGCGGTGCTGCGTCAGACCGTGTCCGAGGGCCAGCGCCCGCTGGTCGCCGGGCACTCCATGGGCGGCATGAGCGTGGTCGCGTGGGCCGGGCAGCACGCCGGCACGGTCGCCGAGCGGATCGCCGGCGCGGCGCTGATCAGCATGGGCACCGAGGACCTCCTGCACGAGGCCCTGCTCCTACCGGTCGCCGCGGCGCTGGCGCCGAAGCTGACGCGGCGCGTCGCGTCCCGGGCGCTGCGCACCCCCGTGCCGCTGCCGCGGGTCCACCCGGCGATCAGTCAGCCGATCGTGCGCTGGTTCGGGCTCGGGCGCGACGCGGACCCCGCGGTCGTGCGGTTCACCGAGCGGCTGGTCCTCGGCCTCCCCGTGGACGTGCGCGCCGCGTTCGGCGGCACGATGGCCAACCTCGCGATCGCGGACTCCGTGGAGCAGCTGAAGGTGCCGACCCTCGTGATCGTCGGCGACGCCGACCGGCTGACCCCGCCCAGCCACTCGCGCCGCATCGCCGCGCACCTCCCCGACGGCGAACTCGCCGTCCTGGAGGGCATCGGGCACATGGCCCCGCTGGAGGCGCCGGACGAGGTCAACCGCCTCCTCACGGACCTCGCAGAGCGGGTCCTCGCCCCCGTCGCGGACTAGGCCGAGCGGGTCACCTCGAATGCTCCCATCGGGTGGTTTCGGTGAGGAATGTTGTGATTCGCGCGAGTGTTGGTGACAAGAGCAACACCCGGCACTCGCGAAGGAACACACGGACGATGGGCACGGACACCCTGGTGGCACAGCTGGTCATGGCGGCGGAGTGGGAGGCGATGAGCGGCCCCCGCACCGGTCCCCTCACCGCGGCGCTGCGGGTCCTCGGCTCCGAGGGTCGCGCCGACGCCCGCACCGTCTCCGACGCGATCCGCGCCCAAGGCGCCGCGACCTCGTACGCCGAGCTGCGTGCCGCCGCGACCCGCCCCGACACGGACTGGTCAACCCGCGTCGGTGCCTGCCTGCACCTGCTCCTCACCGACCACGAGGTCCTCGCCGTCGCCGCCTGACGCCGGCCGGCGCCACACGTCGCGCGTCCACGTCAGCCAGCTGACCCCGTAGAGCAGCGAGCACCCCGCCAGCACCCCCACGGCCACGCGCAGGGAGAGCGCCTCCGCCAGGGCGCCGCCCACAAGAGCCGAGACGCCGATCGAGAGCGTCACGAGCGCGAAGTCCAGGCTCATCACCCGGCCCCGGATCCCGTCCGGGGCCGCCTGCTGCAGGCCCAGGGTCGACGCGACCCACTGGTACCCGCCGCCGAGGTGCGCGAGGAACACCACCACCGCCGCCACCGCCAGCGAGGGCGCGAACGGCAGCAGCAGGTAGCACACGGCATAGGCGACGATCGCGGAGCCTGCCGACAGCACCAGGCTGCGCAGCGAGCGCGTCGCGAACCGGCGGCCCACGAACGGCCCGACCAGCGCGCCCAGCCCGCGCATGGCGAGCAGCAGCCCGATCCCGGCGTCGCCCGTGTGAAACGTCGTGACCGCCAGCACCGGCAGCAGCCCGATGATGCCGTTGCCCACGCCGACGCCCGCCTTGGTGAGCATCAGCGCGCGCACGGCCTTGCGCTCCCTGGCGAACGCCCAGACCTCGCGCAGGTGGCTCAGCACGGTGACCCCGCCCACCCCGACGGGACGCTCGGCGTTGAACGGTCGCTTGATGCGCACCAGCAGCAGGGCCGACACCGCGAACGACGCGGCGTTGAGCACGAAGGAGACCTCGCGCCCGAAGATCCCCGCGACCAGCCCGCCCAGCGCGGCGCCGACGAAGAGCATCGCGCCCCACAGGCCGCCGAGCGCGGCGTTGGCGGTCGGCAGGTCCTCGTCGTCGACGAGGTTGGGCACCACCGAGGGCGCGACCGGCGCGAAGAACGCCGCCAGGGCCGAGATCCCCAGGACGCACGCGTACGCGACCCACGCGGTCCCGGTCGCCGCCGCCACCAGCAGCCCGAGAGCCGGGACGATGCGTGCGACGTCGGACCCGATGAGCAGCGTCTTGCGCGACATGCGGTCCGCCAGCGACCCCGCCAGGGGCGACAGCAGGAACAGCGGCAGCACCTCCGCCGCGAACACCAGCGCCGTCGAGGACTCCCGCCCCGTCAGCTCCGCCACCAGCCCGCTGACCGCCACCAGGGCGAACCAGTCCCCGCAGTAGGAGATCAGCGCGGCGAGGAAGAGCCGCCGGAAGTCGGCGTTGCGGCGCAGGAGCCCGAGCAGCGGACGCACCGCCCGATGGTCGCTGCGCGACCCGGCCCTTGCAACGCGTGCGAGCCGCGAGCCGGGGGCACGTGGAGGCGCACCTAAAGTGGCGCACGTGACCGACCCCGCACCTCCGACGCCCGAGGAGCTGGCGGTGTGGAAACGGCTCACCGCCGCGTTCAGCCTGATCGCGCTGGTCGCGATCGGGGTCGCGGTCTACTCGGTCATCCAGATCCGGCGGGCCAACAACGTCGCGCTCGACGAGGGGACACCGGCGGCGTCGGCCCCGACCGTCGAGGCCACCGGCACGGCCACACCGGAGGCCACCGCGACCGCGGAGCCGACCGCGACCGCCACCGCGAGCCTGGAGCCGACCGCCACCGCGACGCCCGAGCCCACCGCCACCGCCACCGCGACGCCCGAGCCCACCGCCGACCGCGTCCGCCGAGCCGCCCGCACGCCTGGTGGCGATCACCACCGACGGGCGCCTCGTGCTCCTCGACGCAGCGACCGGCGAGGAGCTGCGCGAGCTCGACGTCGCCGGGTCCCCCTCCGCCACGTCGTCCGAGGGTCCACCGCCGAACTACCTCGACAGCGTCGCGCTCGCGCCTGACGGCCGCATCGCCTACTACGACGACTGCTGCGAGCCGGTCTCCGGCAACCTCTACGCGATCCTCACCGGCGGCGGCACGCGGGCGGGCGCCGGGTACTACTACGCGCCCGCGGTCAGCCCCGACGGCAGCACGCTCGCGGTCCTCGACGTGGCCGTGGGCATCGCGCTGCTGGACGCCGCCACGTACGAGCGCGTCGGCGAGATCCCCGACCCCGGCTACGAGGGCTCGCTGCGCGCGCCGGCCTGGTCGCCCGACGGGTCGCAGGTCGCGTGGGAGCGCCTCAGCGAGGGCGGCGACCAGATCGCGGTCGCCGACGCAGTCGACGGCGCCACCGCCCACGAGGTGCCGCAGCCCGAGGGCCCCGGCTGGCAGCTGCCGGCCTGGCGGGCCGACGGCCTGCTGGTGGTCGCCGCGCAGTGCTGCGGCGGCTTCTCCGAGCCCGCCGCGACCGAGCCCGGCGAGGCGGCGGTCGTCGATCCGGCCGACGGCGAGGTGGTCGCGACGTTCCCCCACCCCGGCTTCGTGGTGGACCAGGACCTCGACCCCAGCGGCAGGTGGCTGCTGGTGACCTACGACGACGGCGCGGTGGTCGCGATCGACCCCGACGGCGGGCAGCGCACGATCGGCACGGGCTTCCGCGCCGCGAGCTGGTAGCGCGGCGCCGCGTCAGGGACCGGCGGCCTCCGCGATCACGCGCTCCGCGATCCCGAACGCGTTCACCGCGGCAGGCACGCCCGCGTAGACCGAGATGTGCAGCAGCACCTCGCCGATCTCCTCCGGCGTCAGGCCGTTGTTCAGCCCCGCGCGGACGTGCAGCGCCAGCTCGTCGGCGCGCAGCGCGGCCAGGGTCGCGATCGTCGCGATGCTGCGGCTGCGCCGGTCCAGCCCGGGGCGGCTCCACACCTCGCCCCAGACGTGCCGGGTGATGAGCTCTTGGAGCGGGGCCGAGAACGGCGTGGTAACCGACGTGACGCGATCGACGTAGGCGTCGCCCATGACCTCGCGGCGCAGCTGCTCGCCCATCGCTAGAAGTCCTCTGCGACCGCGCGCACGGTCGCCGCGTAGTGGCGGGCTGCCGCGGAGGGGCCGTTCTGGCGGACCCGGTTGTAGCCCTCGTAGTACGCGGCCAGCGTGAGATCGACGTCGCGCCCGAGGTGCCCGTAGAGCCAGTCGAGGTAGGCGATCCCCGCCTCGACGTTGTCGGCCGGGTTGTTGAGGTCCAGCTCGCGGTTGACGATGTGGTCCTCCAGCCACGCCTCGGTCGCGGGCAGGATCTGCATGATCCCGATCGCGCCGCGCGCGGACACGACGCCGTTGTTCCAGCCCGACTCGACCATCGCCACGCCCTGCGGCACGGCTGGGCGCCAGCCGTAGGCCACGGCGGTGTCGCGCAGGAGCGCGCCGATGCGCCGGCGCACCTGCGGGTTGGAGGCCCCGCCGGTGGTCGACGCGCCCGGGGAGTCGGGGATGGTGAGCTCCGTGCCGGCACGCACGCGGCTGGGGTCGCGAATGCCGTTGGCGGCCGCGAGGTCGCGCACCCGGACGTCGTAGCTGCGGGCGATCGACCACAGGGTCTCGCCGCGGCGCACGACGTGCTGCTCGGCGGCGAGAGCGGGCTGGGAGGTGAGCAGGAGGCCCGCGAGGACAACGCAGGCGAGCAGGCGTCTGGCCAAGGGAGTCCTCCTGGGGGAAGGCCCGGATGCTCCGGGCGGCTGTGGCTCCTGTGGCTGCTGTACTCACCAGTTAACCAGTGTGGTCAAGTCCGGCGTGCCGGTTGGCCGCCCGCACCGGCCGGGGCTACAGTCGAGCGGCGTGACGGCGCGGAAGTTGGTCCTGGGGGTCAGCCTCGCCCTGCTCGGGCTGCTGGTGGCCGTGCTCGCCTTTGCCGGGTCCGCGCTCCTGCTGACCGAGCCGGAGGTGCCCGAGGGTGTGACCGTGGCCGGCACCCAGCTGTCGGGCCTCTCGGAGGAGGCGGCCACCACGACCGTCCAGGGCCTCGCGGACACCGTGGCCGCGACGACGCTCTTCCTCGACCCACAGGCCGGCCCGGAGAGCCTGCGCTCCGAGATCTCCGCCCCCGAGGCGGGCATCGCGGTCGACGTCGACGCCACGCTGGCCTCGGTCCGCGCACTGCTGCCCTCGCCGCTCGAGCGCCTGCAGGCCGTTCTGGACCGCGATGCCGAGGACCCCGCGCCTGTGAACCTCCCGCTCGCGGTCGCGTCGACGGCGACGCCCGCAACGCCCTGGCCAGCACCGTCGCGGCCGACCTCACCGTCGAGCCCCGCGCGGCGACGGTCGACTTCGACCCGGCCACCGGTCAGGTGACCACCAACCCCGCGACGCACGGCGCAAGCGTCGCCGCGACCGACGTGGCGGCCGCGATCGACGCCGCGGCTGCCCAGCTGGCGGGCGGCGCCGCGGGCCAGCTCGACGATCGCAGTGCCCGCCGAGGAACGCCCCGCGGCGGTGGACGACGCCGAGGCGCGCACGGTCGCCGACGCGTGGCGCGCACTGGCGAACGCGACGGTGTTCCTGCTGGGCCCCGACGGGGCGCCGGCCGCCCAGATCCGCGGCATCGACCTGGCGGCGCTGGCGCTGCCAGTGCAGGACCCCGCCGCCGCCCCCGGCAGCCGGCTACGGCTCGACCTGCCGCAGGAGGCGCTCACGGCACTCCTGGCCGAGCCGCTGGCGGCGCTCGAGGTGGCGCCCGTGGACGCCCGCATCGTGGTCGAGCCCGTGGAGCTTGCGCCGCCCAGCCGCGAGCAGCCCCTCGACACGGCGCGCTGGGGCGGTGCCTCTCGCGTGGAGCCCGGCCGTCCGGGCGCCACCGTCGACTTCGCGGGGCTGCGGGGCCTCCTGCTGGAGCACGTCGCGACGTCAGCAGGCTCCAGCGCGCCCTGGAACATCCCCGTCCCCCTGACCCCCGTCGAGGCCGACCTCACCGATGCCGAGGCCACCGCGTACGGGGTCGCGGTGCCGGTCGCCTCGTTCACGACCTTCCACGCCTGCTGCGAGTCGCGGGTGACGAACATCCACCGCATCGCCGAGATCGTCGACGGCCACCAGATCCTCCCCGGCGAGTACTTCGAGCTCAACCACTTCGTCGGCGAGCGCACCACGGAGGCCGGCTTCGTCGAGGGCGGCGCGATCCTCGAGGGCGAGTTCGTCACCTCGGTCGGCGGCGGTGTCAGCCAGTTCGCGACCACGTTCTTCAACGCCTCGTGGTTCGCCGGGGCCGAGATCATCAGCCACCAGCCGCACTCGATCTACATCTCGCGCTACCCGGCGGGGCGCGAGGCGACGATCAACTACCCCGGCGTCAACCTCGAGATCCAGAACGACTCGCCGTACGCGATCGTGGTCGACACGTCGTTCACCGACACCTCGGTGACCGTGACGTTCTGGTCGACGCCCTACTGGACCGTCGAGACCATCACCGGTGAGCAGCGCCCCAACGAGCACGGCTCCTTCACGATCACCGTCGCGCGCGACCGCACGGGCGCCGACGGCTGGAACGACATCGACGAGTACACGACCGTCTACCGCCTGGAGACGATCAACTAGCCGCCGCTTGCGGCGGCGACAGGAGCGGTGACCCGGGGGACCTGTGGACAACCCCGCGGGCGTGAACGGTGCCGCATTTACCGTGCGAACTGGCGCGGTGCCCCGTGCCGCCCGCCGTCTCGCAGGAGGACTTCACCATGACGCTGTTCACCACGGGCTTCGCCGGCCGCGACGCGCAGGGGTTCTTCACGCGCCTGCGCGAACACGGCGTGCGACGCCTGATCGACGTGCGCCGCTTCAACACCAGCCAGCTCGCCGGCTACACGAAGCGCCGCGACCTGCCGTTCCTCCTGGCCGAGCTCTGCGACGCCGACTACACCCACCTCCCGGACGCCGCGCCCACCGCCGACCTCCTCACCGCCTACCGCTCCGACGAGCTGCCCTTCGACGCGTTCGCCCAGGCCTACCGCGACGGCCTCGACCCGCACGTCGTCGCCCAGGTCGCCGAGCTGGCCGCCGAAAGCCCCTCCGTCCTGCTCTGCACGGAGGCCGACGCGGAGCGCTGCCACCGCAGCGTCCTGGCCGACCTCGTCGCGGTCCGCAATGCCCCCCGGAGCGGCAACGGCCGTCGCCGCAAGCCCGAACCCCCCATCCACCTCTGACCCGTGCGACCCGCGTCGCGCCGTCGCACTTGAGGACGAGGCCCGCCGGCGGTCAGCGGGAGGGCTGGGGCGCGAGGGCGGTCAGCAGGATCGGGTCGGGCGTGCGCATGGTCGCGGCGAGCGTGCGGAGGTCGACGGCGGACCAGCTGCGGTGGTCGCCGGTGCGGTGGTCGGCGAGGCCTTCGACGACGTAGGGGTGGTGGCCGTTGGTCGTGTGGTGAAGGTGCACGGTGTAGCGGCGGTGGTAGTGGCCGTGCCAGACCGCGAGGGGGGTGGTCGCGTCGACGACCTCCTGGAGGCGCTGGCGGTTGCGCTGGCCGGGGTAGGTCCACGTGCGGCCGCGGGCCTCTGCCGCGGCGATCTTGCGCTGCATGGATTCCGGCGGTGGACCGAAGACCGCGCGGAGGTCCACGTCGGCCGGGGAGTCGTGCGCGATCAGCACGTCGGTCGGGCCACCGGAGGCGCAGCGCGCGACGTCCGCGTCGGTGAGCTCCTCCTCCGGCCACCATGCGGCGCGCCCGGTGCGCTGCTCGGCGAAGCGGCGCAGCCCCTGGTCGTGGGAGTAGGCACCGCCCGCGGCCAGGAAGCGCACACCGTGCCAGGTCCAGCGCGCGCCCCGACCCGCGTACGCGATGTGCTCGCGCACGGCGGCCACCCCGTCCGGCCCGGAGGCGTAGCGCTCCCACAGCATGGGGTGGTTCTCGTGGTTGCCGTCGACGAACAGCACCCGCAGACCCGCCTCGGCCAGCAGCGCGTCGGCGGCCTCCAGCCAGCGCGCCCCCTTCTCCGTGTGCTCCCAGTACCCGAAGTCACCCAGCTGCAGGATCACGCCGCAGCCGTGCTCGCCGGCCAGCTCCGCCAGCGTGGTGAGCCAGGCGAGGCTGCCGTGCACGTCCCCCGCGACCAGGACGCGATCCGGCTCCCACAGTGCGACCGACATCGCGGCCCCAGGCTAGCCAGCGCCGGGCCTAGGACCAAGGGCTGAGACTCGCAGGGCCGAGGGAGGACGCGGCGGTGGAGTCCGGCGCGGATGCTGGCGGACATGAGGAGCACATCGACGGCAGTGGTGACCGGGGCGTCGCGCGGGCTGGGGCTGGCCCTGGCTCGGGCGCTGGCCGCGGGCGGGTGGAACCTGCTGGTGGACGCCCGCGGCGCGGACGCGCTGGACCAGGCGGTGTCGGACCTGCGGCGGGACGCCGCGGCCGCGCGGCCGGGCGACCCCGCGCGCGTGCACGGGCTGGCGGGCGACATCGTCGACCCGGCCCACCGCGCGGCGCTGGCCAGGGCGGCCGCCGACCTCGGCGGTGTCGACGTGCTCGTGCTGAACGCGGGCGCGTTGGGCCCGACGCCGCTGCCCGCGCTGGCCGACGTCGACCTCGGCGACCTCGAGGACGTTCTGCGCACGAACGCCGTCGCCCAGCTGGGCGTGTTCCAGGCCCTGCGGGCCGAGCTCCGTGCCGGCGCCCGCGTCCTCGCGATCACCTCCGACGCCGCGGTCGAGGCCTACGAGGGCTGGGGCGCCTACGGCGCATCGAAGGCCGCGTTCGAACAGCTCTGCAAGATCCTGGCCGTCGAGCACCCCGACCTGGCGATCCACGTCGTCGACCCCGGCGACCTGCGCACGGCCATGCAGCAGGCCGCCTTCCCCGGCGAGGACATCTCCGACCGGCCGCTCCCCGAGGAGAGCGTGCCCGCACTCATCCACCTGCTGGAGTCCGACGTGCCCAGCGGCCGCCACCGCGCGGCTGAGCTGCTGCCTGTCGCGGGTGCCGCATGACGCTGGCCGAGCCCGCCGCGCCGGCCGAGCAGCTGGTCGCCACCGCTCCCCCGGAGGAGCGGGGACTCGCGCGCGACGAGGTCACCCTCGTCGTCGCCTCGCCTTCCGGCACGCAGGTCGGCAGGTTCACCGACCTCGTCGACGCCCTGCGGCCCCACGACCTCGTGGTGGTCAACACCTCCGCGACGCTCCCCGCCGCGCTCCCGCTGGATGGCGGTGGCCGCCTGCACCTGTCCACCCCGTACCCGGGCGCCGGCCCCGACACAGACCGACTCCCCGACGTGGCCCGCGTCCGCCGCTGGATCGTCGAGGTCCGCCGCCCGCACGGCTGGGGCACCCGCCCCGACCCCGACCGCCACGCCGGCGAGATCCTGACCCTGCCCTGCGGCGCAACCGCCACCCTCCTGCACCCGTACGCCGCGACCGAGTCCGACGGGACGCGGCTCTGGGTCGCCGACCTCGACGTGCCGGGCGACCTGCTGGGCTTCCTCGACCTGCACGGCAGTCCGATCCGTTACGCCTACACCGGCGGCGACTGGCCGCTGGCCGCCTACCAGACCGTGTTCGCGCGCGAGCCCGGCAGCGCGGAGATGCCCAGCGCGGGGCGGCCGTTCAGCGCGCGCGTGCTGCGCGCGCTGCGCCGCCGCGGCGTCGGCCTCGCGGTCGTGACCCTCCACACCGGCGTGTCGTCACCCGAGGCCCACGAGCCGCCCTACCCCGAGCCCTACCGCGTCCCCGCCCACACCCTGCGCGCGATCGCCGCCACCCGCCGCCGCGGCGGCCGCGTGATCGCGGTCGGCACCACCGTCACCCGCGCGCTGGAGTCCGGCGGCTCTGGGGGTTGGACCGACCTGGTCCTCGGGCCCGACCGGCCCGCCCGGGTCGTCGACGGCATCGTGTCCGGGCTGCACCCGCCCGGGGCCTCGCACCTGGGGTTGCTCGAGGCGGTCGCGGGGCCTGAGGTCGTCGCGCGGACGTACGACGCGGCGCGCGCGCACGGGCTGCTCTGGCACGAGTTCGGCGACAGCACGCTGCTGCTGCGCCGCTGACCCCGCAGGCGGCTCAGCGCACCTCGAGCAGGTCGACGACGAACACCAGGGTCTCGTTGGGGCCGATCACACCGCCCGCGCCGCTGCTGCCGTACGCGTAGGCCGGTGGCAGGACGAGACGGCGGCGGCCGCCCACGCGCATGCCGGCGACGCCCTCGTCCCAGCCGCGGATGACCTCCCCGCCGCCGACGCGGAAGCGGAACGGCTGCCCGCGGTCCCAGCTCGCGCATCGAACTGCTTGCGGGTCTTCCACGACACGCCCACGTAGTGCACGCCGACGTTCGAGCCGCTGGTCGCCTCGGCGCCGTCGCCGACCTCGAGGTCCTCGATCACCATCTCGGACGGCGGGGTCTCGCCCGCGGGGACGTAGACGTGCGGCTTCTCGGCGGCGCTCATGGCCGGGGACCCTACCCGTAGGAGCTCAGGGCTCCACCAGCCCGGCCCGGACCGCGGCCAGCGCCGCCTGCGTGCGATCGGCGACCCCGAGCTTGCCCAGCACGTGGCTCACATGCGTCTTGACGGTCTTCTCTGCGACGCCCAGCGACCGCGCGATCTGCCGGTTCGTGCGACCGGAGGCCACGAGCATGAGCACCTCGCGCTCCCGGGCCGTCAGGTCGTCGATGCCGGTGACGGGGGACGCGCTCGGCGCCGCGACCTCGCGCAGCAGCCGCGCCGCCACAGCGGGGTCGACCAGCGCCTGGCCGGCGGCGGCGGCGCGGATCGCGCGCTCGACCTCGGACGGGTCGGCGTCCTTGAGCAGGTAGCCCGACGCGCCGGCGCGCACGGCCGGCAGCACGTGCTCCTCGCTGGCCGACGACGTCAGCACGACCACGGGTGCTGCGCTCCCGGCCTGGCGCAGCGCCCCGATCGCGGTGATCCCGTCCATGCCCGGCATCACCAGGTCCATGAGGATCACGTCGGGCCGCACGCTGGCCGCCTTGCGCACGGCCTCCAGCCCGTCCGCCGCCTCCGCGACCACCGCGATTCCCTCCCGCGACGACAGGAACGCGCGCAGCCCCTGACGCACCAGCGGGTGGTCGTCGACCACCAGCACCCGGATCTCCGCGTTCACCGCACGGGGTGCTCCGGGTGCAGCCCGCGCGAGGGGACGTCCAGCACGACCGTCGTGCCCTGCCCCGGCGCGGAGCGCACCTCCAGCGTCCCGCCCAGCGCCGCAGCGCGCTCGCGCATCGAGACCAGGCCGAGGTGGTGGCCCTCGTGGCGGGCGTCGGCCGGGTCGAACCCGGCGCCGTCGTCGCTGACCTCGACGCGGGCGGGCTCGCGGTCCGTCGCCAACGTGACCGAGACCGCCCGCGGCCGCCCGTGACGCAGCGCGTTGCCCAGCGCCTCCTGGACGATGAGGAAGACCTCGCGCTCCGCGGCAGGGCCCAGCCCTCGCGACCCCGTCGCCGCGAGGCGCACCGGCGTGCCGTGCGCCCGCTCCATGAGCTGCGCGTGCTTGGCGATGGCGCCGGCCAGACCGTCGGCGGTCAGCGAGGGCGGCTGCAGCCCCACGACCATCGCGCGCAGCTCCTCCAGGGTGGTGCGCGCCAGCTCCACGACGGTCGCCAGCGCCGCCGCCGCTTGCGCCGGGTCGGTCAGCACCTGGTCGGCCGCCGTCCGCGCCAGCAGCTGGAGGCTGAACAGCCGCTGGTTGGCGGAGTCGTGCAGCTCCCGCGCCAGCCGCGCGCGCTCCTGCGCCAGCGACGCCTCGCGCGAGCGCTCCAGCAGCCGCGCGAGGTCGATCGCGACCGCGGCGTGGGCGGCCAGGACCTCGATGACGCGCTGGTCGTCCTCGACGAAGGGACCGCCGCCCTCCTTGTCGGTGAGGTACACGGCTCCCAGGACCTCGCCACGCGCCACGATCGGCTGGCCGAGGAAGGACCGCATGCGCGGGTGGGCCGAGGGCCACCACTCGAACTCGGGGTGGGCGCCGATGTCGTCGGTGCGCAGCGCCTCGCCGCGGGCCAGGAGCGCGCCCAGCAGCCCGTGGCGGCGCGGCAGCGGCCCGATCGCCGCGACCTGCTCGGCGGTCATGCCGACGTGCACGAAGCGCGCGAAGCTCTCGCCGTCCTCGGACGGGACGCCGATCGCCGCGTACTTGGCGCCGACCAGCTCGCGCGCGGCCTCCGCCAGCCCGTGCAGGACCGGTTCCAGCTCACGCTCCGACGCGATCGACAAGATCGCGCGGCTGACCGCCGCGAACGCGTCGGCGGGGCTGCCCTTGGCGGGCACCGCCCGAGGATCAGCGGCGCAGCCTCGCCAGCAGTCGCAGCATCTCGATGTAGAGCCAGATCAGCGTGACCATCAGCCCGAACGCGGCGTACCACTCGGCGTGCTTCGGGAGCCCGGCCTTGTCGGCGTTCTCGATGAAGTCGAAGTCGAGCACCAGGTTCAGCGCCGCGACCGCGATGATCAGCAGCGAGAAGCCGATCGCGAGCGGGCTGGAGTTCTGGAACGAGAAGATCGAGAGGCCGCTCCCGAAGAAGCTGAACAGGAAGCTCACCAGGAACATCAGGCACACCGCGCCGGTCGCGGCAATCACGCCGAAGCGGAAGCGCTCCGTGACCTTGATGAGGCCGGTGCGGTACAGCACCAGCATCACCGCGAGCACGGCGAAGGTGCCCAGTGCCGCCTGCGCGCCGATGCCCGGGAAGCGCTCGTTGAAGATCAGCGTCAGCCCACCGATGACCACGCCCTCGGCCAGCGCGTACAGCGGCGCGGTGATCCGTGCCCAGGTGGGCTTGAAGGCGGTCGCAAGCCCGAAGCCGAGCCCGATCAGCGACGCCGGCCAGATCGCCAGGCTGGCCGACTGGGGCGTGACCTGCGTCATCGTCGCGACCGCGGTGCCCGCGACCAGGACGAGCAGCAACGCGGTCTTGGAGATCGCCCCCTCGGCGGTGAACGTCTCCAGGCCTGTGGCGGCATAGGGCGCCTGGCGGAGCCTCTGGTACGAGGTCTCCGAGAGCGCCGGATTGGCGGTGCGCATGACCCCAGATTACGTGGGTCCCGGATGGTCAGCCGGGCTGTGTCGGGATCCAGACGAGCGCGAGCTCGGTCACGGTGACGTCGCCCTTGTCGACGGTCACCGTGAGCTCCTCGACGTCGAGGGCGGCGGCGTTCCAGCGGCCGTCGATGTCGAGGAGCTCGTCGGCCAGCTTGGTCTCCAGGTCGGCGAGCTCCTCGCGGGCGTCGTCGACGCGCGACTGCGCGGTCTCGGCGCGCTGGGCGGTGCGGGCGGTCTGCGAGCGGTGCTCGGAGGCGCGCCGCATCTCCCGCGTGATGCCGCGCACGCCACGGCGGCCGCCCAGCAGGCTGCCGAGGATGCCGCCGGCGCCGCTCAGCCACTCCTCGTTCTGGCGCTGCTTGACGTCGACCTCCAGCTCGCCCAGGCGCAGCTCGCTGCGCTCCAGGACGTCCTGCAGCCGGTCGGACTGGCGCTCGAGGCGCTCGCGCAGCTTCTCGCCCTCGGCGTCCGCGGCGTTGCCGGCGGCCTCGCGGCAGCGCGCCTCGAAGGCGGCCCGGTCCTCGCCGATGCGGCTGGCGATCTTCAGCGACGTGTTGCGCAGCACCGTCACCGAGCGGGAGTCCTCCAGGTGGCGCTTCAACGCCGCCGCCGCCGAGGTGAACCAGGTCTTGGTGTGGACCGGCGCGTCCGGCAGGACGTAGGAGGCCGGGGCCGGCGGTGTCGAGCGCAGGTCGCGGTCGTCGTAGTCGACCGCGATCACCGCCGCGGCGTCGAAGTCGCGCGCCAGCGGCACGGCGACGAGCTCGTACTCCTCGGTGTGGTCGAGGCGGACCGCGGTGTCGTCGTAGCGCACGACCACGCGGGCGGCCAGGCCGGCGACCAGCCGGGTACCGCCCGGCTGTCCCCCGACCTGCGAGGCCCAAGGTGCCGCCGGGTCCAGGAAGCGGATCGGGACCCCCTCGGCGACCTTGGGCGCGACCGGGCTCTCCTCGCCCGGGTCGGGCGGCGGCGCCGGAAGGTCCATGAAGTCCGGCGCCGCGTCGACGCCGGGTGTGGTCGGCGGCACCGGGCTCACGCCGGGCGTGGCGGCCGGCACCGGCGGCACGAGCTCGTCCGGCGGCACCGGGGTCGGCGGCGTCGCGGCGGCCTGCGGCGCCGGAGAACCCGCCTCCGGTGCGACGGCCGGACCCGCCGGCGCGGGTGCGGGCTTGCGGTCGGCCATCAGCGTCGCGATCTGCGGTCCCGTCAGCGGCCCGCGCAGGTAGCTCATCGCCCAGCGGGAGGTGAAGACGCGCGGGACCGAGGTCCCCACCTCGTGCAGCAGGAACTCGCGCTTGGCCAGGCCGCTGATCGTGGCCCCGGCCGCATCGACGTCGGCCGCGCCACTGGCGGACCGCAGGCCCTCCAGCAGCCGGTCTTTGTCGCGCTCGGTCTGCAGCCGGCCGACCATCCACGTGCCCGCGTTGGAGATGGCCTTGTAGTCGAGGTCGACCGGGTTCTGCGTGGCCAGCACCAGCCCGACACCGAACGCGCGGGCCTGCTTGAGCGTGGTGAGGATCGGTGCCTTGGACGGCGGGGCGGCAACGGGCGGCACGAACCCCATGACCTCGTCGAAGTACACCAGCGCCCGCAGGCTGGACGTGCCCGGCTGTGCCCGGAACCAGCTCACGACCCGGCTCATCACCAGCGTCACCACGAACTGCCGCTCGTCCTCCGACAGGTGCGACAGCGAGACGATCGTGCAGCGCGGCCCCTGGCCCAGCCACGCGTCGATGTCGAGAGGCTCACCGCGGCCCCACGCCGCGAACGTCGGCGACGCCAGCAGCGCGTTGAGCCGCAGCGCCAGCTTCGTGCGGTCGGGCGCCGGGAAGAACGTGTCGATGTCGATCACGCCCAGCTTGCGCAGCGGCGGCTCCTGCACCTGCAGGATCAGCCCGGGCAGGTCCAGCGTGATGCCCGCCTGCCACGCGCGGTCCAGCAGATTGGTGACGAGGATGTGCTCGCGCCCGGTCAGCGGGTCGGAGTCCACCCCGACCAGGCGCAGCAGGCCCGAGGTGGTGTCCGCGGCCTGCTGGGCGGAGTCGGTCAGCGACGCGGGCGGCGCCAGGGTGCCCACGAGGTTGAGCGGCACGCCGTCGTCGCTGCCGGGCGTCAGGATCGTGAACTGCGCCGCCGCGCGCAGGGCAGCGATGCGCTCGGGGCCGATGCCCCACCCGGCCAGACCATCGCGCCAGGTCGTGGCGACGGCGGCCGCGTGCTCGTCGGGCGTACGGCCTTCGCGCTTCGCCTCGGACTCGTCGATCCAGGGTCGGAAGTCGGCAGGCGCCAGGTCGGGGAACGTCAGCAGCAGGTTGCCGAGATCGCCCTTCGGATCCAGCGCCACGACGGGGACGCCCGCAAGCAACGCCTCCTCCAGCAGGACGATCGCCAGCCCGGTCTTGCCGGAGCCGGTCATGCCGACGATCACCCCGTGGGTCGTGAGGTTGGCGGCCTCGTACTGCACGGGCTTGCCCGTGCGCTCGTGGCGGGCCGGGTCGACCTCCTCGCCCAGGTGAAGGTGCCCGGCTACAGGGGAAATGGCATCCATGGTGGGATACTGCCGCCCGGGATTCCGGGCCGCAGCACGAGGGAGATCAGGCATGCAGCGCTACGTCGCCGAGGTGGTCGGGACGTTCATGCTCGTGGCGATCGGGTCGATGACGATCCTGGCCGCGAACACCACGCAAGCGCCGTTGGTCTTGGTCGCGGGCTTCGGCTTCGGGCTTGCCCTCCTGGCCGCGATCGGCGCCACCGCGCACATCTCGGGCGGGCACTACAACCCAGCGGTGACGCTGGCGGCGTTGCTGGACAAGCGGCTGGGGACGCAGGACGCGGTCGCCTACCTCGTGGCTCAGGTGGTCGGCGCGCTTCTGGCCTCGCTCTTCATCCTCGTCATCGCCGACCGTGAGGCCGTGCTCAGCACCCGCAACCTCCCGGCCGCGGGCATGAGCGGGGGCGTGGCGTTCCTCATCGAGGTCGTGCTGACCGCGATGTTCATCATGGTGATCCTCGTGGTCTCCAAGCGTGGGGACATCGTGGCCGGCGTCGTGATCCCGCTGACCCTGGTGGTGATCCACATCGGCGGCATCCCCCTGACCGGGGCGTCGGTCAATCCCGCGAGGTCGCTGGGCCCGGCCGTGGTCGGCGGCGATCTCCAATCGCTCTGGATCTATCTGACGGCACCCTTCGTCGGCGGCGCGCTCGCGTTCGCGCTCTACCGCGTGCTGGGCGCGGGCGAACCGCCAACGGCACCCCCGGCGCTGCCCACCACCGAGGACGCCACCCGCAAGGCCTAACCGCGGGTCGGTACCCGGGCGGCGCCGACGTCAGGGCTGGCGGGGCCTGGGTGGGTCGTCCGCTTCCGGCTCCTGCATCTTGTCGAGGTACGCGCGGGCCTTGTCCATCGCGGCGTCGACCTTGGGGTCGTGCTGGTCGGCGACGTTGTCCTTGATCAACTTCTCGCCCTTGTCGAGACCCTGATCGATCTTGTCGCCGTGCTGCTCGGCCAGGTCGTCGGCCTTCTCCCCGAGGTCCTGGGCGACGTCCTTGATCTTGTCGAACTGGCTCATGCAGATGCCCCTTGCGTCGCGGGTGACACCCGGAGCCATACCCAGCGACCCGTCAGCTCAGCCCTCGCGGTTGACCAGCCTTCAGCCGGTCGCGCGCACAGCCTCGGCGGGATCCAGGCGCGCCGCCCGCGAGGCCGGCCAGAGCCCCGCCAGCGCGCCCAGCGCCAGCGCCGCGCCGACACCGACGAGCAACGCAGTGGGCGGCACGTCGACCGTCCAGCCGCGGCGGGCGGCGTACGCCGCGGTGACGCCCGCGCCCAGGGCCAGCCCGGCAAGACCGCCCAACAGGGCCAGCAGCGCGCTCTCGACCACGAACTGGCGGCGGATGTGCGCCCGGCTGGCGCCCAGCGCACGACGCACGCCGATCTCGGAGGACCGCTCGAGGACCGCGATCACCATCACGTTCGCGATCCCCACGCCGCCGACGGCCAGCGCCACGGCGCCCAGGCCGAGGAGCAGGTTCGTGAGCGCGGAGTCGACCGCGGCGCGGGCCTCCAGCGCGTCGGAGGGGCGCGTGATGTCGACCTCGTCGGGCGCCTCGGGGTTGGCCGTCCGGGGCAGCACCTGTGCGACGGCGTTGACGTCCTCAGGGTCAGCGCGCAGGAAGATCGCGCTGGCGGAGGTCTCCGTGCCGAACGAGCGCTCCGCCGCGGGGTAGGAGATCAGCGCCGCCGCGTCGAGCTGGGGCGCCAGCGCGAACGGCTCCAGGATGCCGACCACGGCGTACCACTCCCCGTCGAGCCACACCCGCGGCAGCCCGTCGAGGTCGTTGATGCCCAGCCGACGCGCGGTGGTCGACCCGAGCACGATGACCGGGAAGCTGCCGTCGCGCTCCTCGAGAAAGCGCCCGTGAGCGAGATCGACGGCCTCAAGGGTCTCCAGCAGCGACGGTTCGACCGCGACGAGGGAGAGGCCGTTCGTCTGCGTCTCCGGGACGTGGTCGTTGCGCCGCACGGTCGCGTCGACCTGGGTGGTGGCGCTGGCGCGCTCGACCGGGCCGATGCGGCGGATCATGGCGGCCGCGGCGTCGGGGAGCGTGCTCTGCTCGCCGAAGAAGTCGTTGCCGGGCGTGGCCACGAGCAGGTTCGTGCCCAACTCGTCGAGCGTCGCGAGGAGATCCGCCCGACTCGACGCCGAGATGCCGAGGACCGCGACCACCGCGGCGACGCCGATCGCCACGCCCAGTGCGGTGAGCAGCGTCCGCGCCGGCCGCGAACGCAGCCCCACGGTCCCGACGGACACGAGGTCGCGCGACCGCAGCCGCGGGAGCGGCACCGCGGTCATACGGCCACCAGTGCCGTGTCGGCGACCACGCGGCCGTCGCGCAGCACGATCGTGCGGGGGAAGGTGGCGGCGATCGCCTCGTCGTGGGTGATCACCACGATCGTGCGCCCCTCTTCGTGGAGGGCGCGCAAGAGGCCGATGACCTCGGAGCCGGTCGCGGAGTCGAGGTTGCCCGTGGGCTCGTCGGCCAGGACCACGGCCGGGTCGCCGACCAGCGCACGGGCGATCGCGACGCGCTGGCGCTCGCCCCCGGAGAGCAGGCGCGCGCGGTGGCGGGCGCGGTCGGCGAGGCCGACCTCGGCGAGGCGGGCCGCGGCCTCCACGCGACGTTTGCGGGGCGGGACGCCCCGGTAGAGCGCGCCGTCGGCGACGTTCTCCAGCGCGCTGCGACTGCCGACCAGGTGGAACTGCTGGAACACGAACCCCAGGCGCGAGGCCCGCAGCCCCGCCAGGCGACGATCCGAGAGCTTCGCGACGTCGTGGCCGTCGAGGCGGACGGTGCCCTCCGACGGCCGGGCCAGCCCGCCCATGATCGCCAGCAGCGTCGACTTGCCGGACCCGGAAGCGCCGACGATCGCGAGCAGCTCACCCTCGCGGATCTCCAGGTCGACGCCATCCAGCGCGCGGACCGGAGCCCCCCCACGGCCGCCGCCGTAGACCTTCGCGACGCCCTCCAGCTCCATGACGGCGGTCATCGGGCAACAACGACGCTGTCGCCCTCGGCGACGTCGCCGGTGACCTCAACCAGGCCGTCGGCGAACGTCCCGGTCTCGACCGCGATGAGCTCGCCGGACTCGGTCTCCACGGCGTAGCCGCCCTCGGCGAGGGCCAGGAGCGCCTCGACGGGTACGGCGAGGACCCCGAGCGCCGCCTCGTCGGTGACGTGCACGGTGACCGGCGCCTCGTCGGCGACCTCGGCGGGGAGGTCGGGCGCGGTGACGACGAGCTCGATCGTGGCGCTGCCATCCTCCGCGACCGCCGCGGTCTGCCCGATCGCCACGATCGTGCCTTCGACCTCGGAGTCGTCGGGCAGCTCGACGGCCACGGCCTCGTCGAGGCTGAGGCCCCCCGCGTCGCCGGCGTCCACGTCGGCGAGCACGGTGCGGGTCGTCCCCGTGACGGTCAGGAGCTCGGCGCCGGCTGCGGCACCGGGGCGCACCGCGCGCTCGGCGACCCGGACGGGCGCGGTCTCGAAGCGGATGCGCCCGAGCTCGATCGTGCCGGTTTCGGTGACGCCCAGCGCCGCCTGCCACACCCGGACGGCGCGCGCCGTCGCGTTGGTGAAGTCGTCGTCGACGGTGAGCTCCTCGGGCGTCGCGTAGCCCGCGTTCACCAGCCATGTCTCCAGCTGGCGCACGTCCTCGCCCGCGCTGGCGGTGTTCAGGGTCCGCCAGGCCGGCACCGCACCGGGGAGCAGGATGACCGGGTACTCGTCGACGCGCCACAGCGGCTCGCCGAAGCCGACGTGCGCGCCCTCCTCGGGCAGCCAGGTGACAGTGCCGGCCAGGGTGCTGCCGAGCGTGCGGCGGTCGGGATAGGTGAGGGTGCCGGCGATCTCCTCGGTCGTGACGAGGTCGGCGCGGCGGACCCCCGCGGTCTCGACCCCGGCCTCCTCGCCGACCGTGGGATCGCCAACGACGGGGGGCGGGCCGCCGCCCCGCACGACCTGGGCCGAGACCACTGCCACGGCCGTGGCGACGACTCCCAGTGCGACCACGGCCACGAGCACGGCGCGGCGGCGCGGGGTCACTGCACGACCCCCACGGCGCTGGATTCGAAGCTCCCCCCGCCGGGCCCGAAGCCCTGCGGGTCGCCGAGGCCCTCGCGGCACTCCTCCTGCGCGGCCTGCAGCTCCTCCATGTCGATGCCCTCGGGGATCTCCATGGTGACGCCACCGCCCTGGAACTCCGGATCGGGGATGTCCAGGCCGTGCTCGCGCACGCATTCGGTGACCGCGAGCTCGTACTCCCGCATCGCGGCCATCTGCTCGGGGTCGGGCTCCGGCAGGGCCTCGATGACGTTCTCCATGATTGGTCTGCAGGCTTCCTCGGCCGCCTCGAAGTCCTCGCGATCAGCGGGTCCCTCGCCCGGTCCCGGGCTCTCGCCGACGATGGCGAAACCGCCTTCACCCTCGCCGGCGACCTGCGGGTCGGGCATGTCGATGCCGTGGTCTCGCATGCACTCGGCGAAGGCCAGCATCGCCTCCTGGGGATCGGTGGGGGCGGCCGAGGAGTCCTCGTCGGGGGCCTCCGACGCGGCGCCGGAGTCGAGGCTCGCGACGTCGTCGTCTACGGCGTCGCCGCCGGTGGGGGCCGAGCAGGCGGCTGCGAGCGCGAACGTGAGCAACAGCAGTGAGGTGCGCATGGACGCCACGCTGCGCCGGCGTGCCTTGGCACAACCTTTGAGTCCCTTTGCCCGCTCTAAGGAGCCTCCAAGCCGGGCGTGCCGATACTGGACGCTGGTGAGGGTGCTCGTGGTGGAAGACGATCGGGCGCTGGCTTCCGCGCTGGCCCGCGGGCTGGTCGCAGAGGGTTTCAGCGTCGACATAGCGCACGACGGCCTCGACGGGCTGTGGCGCGCCCGCGAGGGCTCCTACCGCGCGATCGTCCTGGACCTCCTGCTGCCCAGGCGCAACGGCTACCAGGTCTGCGCCGACCTGCGCGCGGAGGGCAACTGGACGCCGATCCTGGTGCTCACCGCGAAGGACGGGGAGTACGACGAGGCTGAGGCCCTTGACACCGGCGCCGACGACTACCTCACCAAGCCGTTCAGCCTGGTCGTCCTGGTCGCCCGGCTGCACGCCCTCATGCGCCGGGGCGGACGAGTGGCCGCGCCCGCCCTGCAGAGCGGCGACCTCGTCCTGGACCGCGCGACCCAGCGGGTGACGCGCGCCGGCGAGTCGCTCGAGCTCACACCCCGCGAGTTCGCGTTGCTCGAGGCCCTCATGGCGGAGCCGGGCGTGGCGCACAGCCGGGCGCGGCTGCTCGACGTCGTGTGGGGGATGGACTTCGCCGGTGATCCCGGCGTGCTCGAGGTGTACGTCCACTACCTGCGACGCAAGCTCGACGTCGCGGGGCAGCCGTCGCACGTCCAGACCGTGCGCGGCGTCGGCTACCGGGTGCCGGCAAGCCGCGCCGTGCCGGTGGCGCCGTGAGCCCCCGCGCGCTCCTGCCGCGTTCCGTGCGCGCCCGCCTCGTGGTCGCCGTGACGCTCCTGTGCGGCGCGGCGTTCACCCTGGCGGCGGTCGGGCTCGTGACCGCTGTCGACCGCGCGCTGCGGAGCGATCTGCGCGTGCGGACCGAGGTGGCGCTCATGGCGCTGGGGGCGTCCTCGGACCGGTTGGAGGGTCCGCTGCCACCGGGTCCCGGCGGCTCCTTCTTCACGGTGATCGTCGACGGCAACGTGCGGGCCTGGACGCCGGGGGCACCGGGCCTCTTCTTCGAGCCTGGCGGCGACGTGATCGCGATCGCGGACCCGTCGGTTTTCGGCGAGTCCGCGGCAGCGCCGGTGCCAGGGCAGGGGTCCGGCGGACGGATCCTGACCACAACCAGGCCAGCGGGGGCCGACGAGGAGTTCGCGACCTTCTCGGTGCCGGTCCCGGCCGGGGCCGGGGAAGGTGTGCTGGTCGCCGCCAGCCCGCTGGCGCCGATCCGGGCGTCACTGGCCGTCCTGGGTCAGGTGCTGTGGATCGCGATCCCGGTCCTCACCGCGCTGATCGGCGCCGGCGCGTGGGTGCTGACCGGGCGCGCGCTGCGGCCGGTCGAGGCGATCACGGCGCGGGTCGAGGCGATCACGCACTCCACCCTCGCTGACCGCGTCCCGGAACCCCCGACCAACGACGAGGTCGCGCACCTCGCCCGGACGATGAACGCGATGCTCGCCCGGCTGGAGGAGGCCGCCGAGGCGCAACGGCGCTTCACCGGCGACGCCTCGCACGAGCTGCGCACGCCGCTGGCCGCCCTGCGTGTCGAGGTCGAGGCCACGCTGGCCGAGGGCGCGCTGGCGGACTGGCCGCGCACGGGCAACGGCGTCCTGCGCCTGACCGGGCACCTCGAGCGGCTGGTCGCCGACCTGCTGCGCCTGGCCCGCCTGGAGTCGCCGGCCCCGCCGCCGCGCCGCGAGATCGACCTCGACGACCTGGTGATCGCGCAGGCCGGCCTGGTCCCGCGCGAGATCGACGTGTCCGGCGTCCACCCCGTGAAGGTCCACGGCTCGCCCGACCACCTCGCGGCCGCCGTCCGCAACCTCCTCGACAACGCCGCCCGAGAGGCCGACCGGCACATCCGCGCGGTCGTGACCGTCGAAGACGGTGAGGCGTTGGTCGCCGTCGAGGACGACGGCCCCGGCATCCCGATCGCCGACCGCGACCGCGTCTGGGACCCCTTCGTGCGCCTCGACGAGGCCCGCACCCGTCTCGACGCCGGCGATACCGGCGCCGGCCTGGGCCTCGCCCTGGTCCGCCGCACCGCCGAGGTCCACGGCGGCCGCGTCGCGATCACCGACACGGACCTCGGCGGCGCCCGCGTCGAGCTCTACCTCCCGGTCGCGCCTGCGTTCACGCCCTGACTTCCTGTCTCATGAACAGGATGTAGGCGGCGATGAAGCACACCAGGGTCAGGGCGACGAGGCCGAGGATCTGGGGGACCGCGAGGATCAGGCTCTGCCCGACCGAGAGCTGGCTGGAGACCTGGAACTGGGATTCCGCGAACTGGGCGCCGGTGATGATGGGGGATTGGGTGTTGAGCTCGGGGGTCAGCAGGTAGAGGGTGGCCTCGCTGTAGAGGGTGCTGGGGGAGGCGTGGGAGATGGTGTACTCGAAGCTCGCGTTGGCGACGGTGGCGGGATCCGCGGCGTTCGTGCCGGGGGGGCTCACCGCCGATGCGACGATCCCGGTGATGTAGGGGAAGAGCAGCACCAAGAAGAGCCAGGCGAAGATCGCCAGCAGCGCCGAGGCCGCGGCGGAGCGGAAGATCACGCTGCACAGCATCGCCAGTGCGAGCCAGAAGCCGAGGTACAGCAGCGTCAGGAGGGTCCAGGTGACGATGCGGATGACTTCCTCGGCGCCTGGCAGGACGCCCAGGCGCAGCATCGCGATCCCCGACACCAGGATCACCAGGCTGACGATCACCGTGGCGATCACCGAGATCGCCGCGACGAACTTGCCGTTCACGACGTCGTCGCGGTAGAGCGGCTGGGCCAGCAGGCGCGGCAACGTGCCCTGCGCGCGCTCGCTGTTGACCGCGTCGAAGCCGAACGCGATGCCCAGCAGCGGGGCCAGCAGCGCGATCAGCTCGTAGAGCCGTGGCACGTAGCGGGCGGGCGGTGCGGTGAAGACGCGCAGGAAGAGCTGCGGGACCTCGCCAACCTCCGACGCCACCGAGGAGATGCCGCCGGCGGCCGCGTAGATGCCACCGGCCGCCACGAGCGCCAGGAGGACCAGCAGCAGCGAGAAGCGCACGGACAAGAAGAGGTCGGCCATCTCCTTGCGCGCCACGACCGCCCAGCCGCGGGGGAGCCGCGGGCGGTCGACGTCCTCGAGGGCCGTAGGCTCCGCCACGGTCACGTCGGTCATCCCTGCACCTCCGCGCTCACCGCGCCACCGCCTCGCCGAAGTACTGCCGGTAGATCTCGTCCAGGGCCGCACCGCGCTGGGTCAGCTCCCAGATTCCGATGCCGTCCTGGGACAAGGCCAGCGCGACCGCGCCGCGGACGTCGGTCAGGGCGTCGACCTCGAAGCGCGCGAGGCCCGCGGGCCGCACGGCCTGCACGCCCTCCACGCCCTCGAGCACCGCGGTCACCCGCGCCACCTCGGTCTCGGGGTCGACCGCGACGATCACGGTGGTGACGCCACCGGCGAACGTGTCCGCCAGCGCGGCCTTCGTGCCCTCGGCGATCATCTTGCCGGACACGAAGATGCCGACGCGGTCGCAGACGGTCTCGACCTGGTAGAGCAGATGCGACGACAGCAGCACCGCGGCGCCGCGCTCGACCGCCAGGGAGCGGATGATCGCGAGGATCTCGCGGACGCCCTCGGGGTCGATCGCGATCGTGGGCTCGTCGAGGATCACGATCTCGGGGTCCTTGACCAGCGCGTCGGCGATGCCGAGGCGCTGGCGCATGCCGCGGCTGTAGGTGTCGACGCGGTGGTCGGCGGCATCGGTGAGGCCGACCCGGTCCAGCAGGTCGGTGATGGCGTCCTCGGCGTCGCCGCGCTTCAGGCCGTTGAGCCGCGCCGTGAAGCGCAGGTTCTGGCGCCCCGTCAGCGTCGGGTAGAAGCCGACGTTGTCGGGCAGGTAGCCGACGCGCTGCTTGACGCCCAGGGGGTTGCGCATGGGGTCCATGCCCAGGACCTCGGCGGTGCCTTCGGTGGGCTCAGACAGTCCCAGCAGCATGAGGATGGTGGTGGTCTTGCCCGCACCGTTGGGGCCCAGCAGGCCGAAGATCTCGCCGCCGTACACCTCGAGGTCGAGGTGGTCGACCGCGACGAAGTCGCCGTAGTGCTTGGTCAGGCCCTGGGCGCGGACCAGCGGCGTGCGGGCCGGCTTGGCCGGCTTGCCGGGCTTCGTGCTGGCCGCGCCCTTGCGCGGCTTGTTCGGGGTCGCCGAGACCTCGGCCACGTCATCGCCGCCCGAAGCGCTGGAACACCAAGACGAGCACGAGCAGCGCCACCCCGATGGCCACGATCCCGAGGATCCCCGCGAGGCGCGAGGTGTTGACCGTGGTGCGGATGCTGACCTCGGCGTTGGCGCTGGAGTCGGCGTTGTTCGCGCGGAACGCCACGACGTAGTCACCGGCGAGGGTCTCGCCGGTGGGCGTCAGCGTGGCGGTGACCGTCGCGG
Source organism: Euzebyaceae bacterium (assembly GCA_963829805.1). Taxonomy (GTDB): domain Bacteria; phylum Actinomycetota; class Nitriliruptoria; order Euzebyales; family Egibacteraceae; genus CAWHJR01. Next base: position 959,139 of record CAWHJR010000002.1, on the reverse strand, counting down.
CTTCGCCCGGCTGGATCACGTCGATGCTCTCCGGGCTGAACGTGGCCTCCCACCCCGACGGCGGGGTCGCGGTGACGGTCACGCCCTGCAGCGGCGAGGCGCCGTCGTTGACGACCAGGAGGTCGACGGTGCCGGAGCCGCCCGCGGTGACCTCGGCGTTGAGCCGCTGGTCGGGTGTCGTGAGCGACATCTCGAAGCTGCCGGTGATGTTGACGATCAGCTCCGCGGTCACGTCTGCGTCACCGCCCGAGGCGGTGACCGTGATGGGGTACTCCTGGGCGGCTGCATCGGGCAGGGGCGTCACCTCGACGGTGACCTGCGCGGACTCCCGCGCAGCGACCGTCAGCGTCGCGGCCTGCGCCTCGGCCTGCGGTCGGGCCTCGACGATCCACCCCGGCGGGCCGGACGCCTGCAGCGTGTAGGTCTGCTCCTGCGGGGTCTGGTTGTCCAAGTCCAGCGTGAACGTCACGCTGGCGTCCGGGGTGGCGTTCAGGGCGGGCGAGTCGGTCGTCAGCGTCACCTCGCCACCGGCCCCGAGCGAAACCGTCAGGCCCAGGTCCAGCGATGCACGCTGGATCCCGGAGGTGCCGCCGACCGTGAGCGTCGTCTCGCCGTCGACCGCCTCGGCCGGGACGTCGACGTCGAGGGTCAGCTCGGAGATCGCCGGGTCGAGCTCGATCGTCGCCGCCGTGACGACCGAGCCGCCGCCGCGCAGCGTCGCGGTCCAACCCTCGGGCACGCCGTCGATGCTCACGTCGACGCGCTGGCCGGCGGTGCCGGCCAGGTCGATCGGGAACGAGGCGCTGTCACCGGGCTGCACCGTGACGGCGGGGTACTTGGTCGAGATCGTGAAGGCCGCGTTCTGGGCGCCCGCCGGCGCCGCCGCGCCGAGGATGACGAGGAAGCCGACGAGCAGCGCTGCGGCGCTCCTCGAAGCGCGCGTGGTCATGATCGGTGAATCTCCCGGATGTTGGTCGAGCCTGCGGAGCGCCTACCCGGTGCCCGAGGCACGCACGGCGATGGCGCGTTCCCAGATTCTACAAACGTCGTAGCGGCTGCGGCGGTTCCCGCCCGTCCAGGTGCCTGACGAGGAACGCCTCCATGTGGGCGAACGCGCGCAGGCGGTTCTCCACGTTGGCGAAGCCGTGGCCCTCCCCCTCGATGACCAGGTAGTCCACGTCGACGCCGCGGGCGCGGAGCGCGTCGACGATCTGGTCGGACTCCTGCTTGGTCACGCGCGGGTCGTTGACGGTCTGGGTGATGCCCAGCGGGCGGACGATGCGGTCCGCGGAGTACAGCGGCGAGCGCGCCTTGAGGTCCTCCTCCTGGGCGGGGTCGTCGGGGTCGCCGATGTGCCGCGTGAAGCTGTTGGCGAGCATTGGGCGCCAGTACGGCGGGAACGAGCGCAGCAGCGTCAGCAGGTTGGACGGCCCGACGATGGAGTACGCGCAGGCGAACTCCTCCGGCGTCATCGCGGCTCCGACCAGCGCCGCGTAGCCGCCGTACGAACCCCCGGCGATCCCGACCCGCGCGGGGTCGGCGATGCCCTGCTCGACCAGCCAGGCCTTGCCGTCGAGCAGGTCGTCGTGCATGGCGCCCGCCCACTGCTTCTCCGCCGCGGCGACGAACGCCTTGCCGAAGCCGGTGGAGCCGCGGTAGTTGACCTGCAGCACGGCCAGCCCGCGGTTGGCGAGCAGCTGCGCCATGGGGTCCCAACCCCAGGCGTCGCGGGCCCAGGGACCGCCGTGCACGAGGAGCACGGCGGGAAGGCCTTCGGGCTCCAGACCCAGGGGCAACGTGAGGTAGCTGCGCAGCACCAGACCGTCGCGGGAGGGGATCTCCACCGGTCGGCGCGGTGCGAGGTGCTCAGGTGTCAGGCGCGGGTAGGGGCGGTGCAGGAACTCGTGTGCGCCGGTGGCGCGGTCGTAGAGGTAGTGGACGCCCGGGTCGCGGTCGTGCTCGTAGCTCACGACCATGCGGCGGTCCTCGGCGTCCGCCGCGCCGATCATCGGGTTGCCAGGGGCAAGCTCGCGCAGGCGGGACAGGTCGTCGGCCACGCCGAGGTCCAGGGCCCGCAGCTCCAGCCCCGCATGCGTGCGGTACATGGCGGCGAGGGGACGGTCGTCCCACGCCAGCCAGAGGTCCTCGAGCTCGGCTTCGTCGTGGGCGTCCACGACCTCCGTCTCGGCGGAGCCGAGGTCGAGCCGCACCAGCCGCGCGAGGTCGCTGCCCTCGGCGGACCGCACCAGCACGCTGGCGCCGTCCTCGGAGACGACGAGCGGGTGGCCGTCGTCGTCGCGGTCGAAGCGGTGCAGCACCGCGAGCTCGCCGCCAGGCGGGCGCGCGAGCAGCTCGTGGTGGCCGCCCTCGATCTGGCGGAGGGCGACACGCACGCGCCCCTCGGCGTCGCAGGCGAACCCCACGACGCCACCGGGGTTCTCCAGCTCGAGGACCGGTTCACCGCCGTCCAGTGGGATGTGCCACACGTCGAACAGGGAGGGGTCGCGGCGGTTGGCCATGACCACGGCGGTGCCGGGGGCCCGCAGCGGCAGTGCGAGGAGGTCCGTGCGGACCCCGGGCCACGGCGTGAGATCGCGGGTCTCGCCCGTGTCGAGGTCGGTGACGTGCAGGTGGGTGTTCTCGTCGCCTGCGGTGTCCTGCAGGTGCAGCACCCGCCCGTCGCGTGACCACGCCCACTGCTGGATGCTGCGCTCCCGGTCGTGCGTCACGGGGCGGTCGTCGTCCTTGCCGAGGGTCCGCACCCAGACGTTGACCCGCCCGTCCAGCGGCGCGAGGTACCCCAGCCGGGTGCCGTCCGGTGACGGCCTGACCTGCGAGCGCTCTGGGTCGGCGAAGAGGTCTTCGAGGGGGATCAGCGGTGGAGTCGTCACGCGGGTCAGGCTAGGCGGCGTGCGTTCGTTCTAGAGCCCCAGGGACCGACCGATCAGCTCCTTCATGATCTCGGTGGTGCCGCCGTAGATCGTCTGCGCCCGCGTGTCGAGGTAGTGCTTGGCGATCGGGTACTCGAGCATGTAGCCGTACCCGCCGAACAGCTGCAGGCAGCGGTCGACGATGCGCTTCTGCAGCTCGGTGGTCCACCACTTGGCCATCGCCGCTTCCTCGGCGGTGAGCTCGCCGTCCACCTGCGCGGCGATGCAGCGGTCGAGGAAGGCCTGCGCGACCTCGAGCTCCGTGCGCACCTCGGCGAGCTCGAACTGCGTGTTCTGGAACGACCCGATCGGCCTGCCGAACGCGGTGCGCTCCTTGACGTACGCGAGCGTCTGCTCGTAGGCGAGCCGGACGCCGCGACCGCCATGACCGCGATCACCAGCCGCTCCTGCGGCAGGTTGCTGCATCAGCGCGTGAAGCCCTGGCCCTCCTCGCCCAGCAGGTTCGCCACCGGCACGCGCAGTCCTGGAAGGACAGCTCGCGGTGTCCTGCGCCTTCATGCCGATCTTCTCGAGCTTGCGGCCGCGCTCGAAGCCCGGCCATGCCGCGCTCGACGACCAGGAGCGTGAGGCCCTGTGCGGGTCATCGCCGGGTCGGTCTTCGCCACGACCACGACGAGGTCGCAGAGCTGGCCGTTGGTGATGAAGGTCTTCGCGCCGTTGAGGACGTAGTCGTCGCCGTCGCGGCGGGCGCGCGTGCGGATCGCCGGCGAGGTCGCTGCCGGTGCCGGGCTCGGTCATCGCGATCGCGGTGATGAGCTCGCCGCTGACGCGTGCCCGGGCAGCCAGCGCTGCTTCTGCTCGTCCGTGCCGTAGGTCTGCAGGTAGGGCACGACGATGTCGGTGTGGACCCCGAAGCCGGGGCCGCTGGCACCGACCTTGGCCATCTCCTCGATGAGCACGCACGAGAAGCGGAAGTCGTCGACGCCGGCGCCGCCGTACTCCTCGGGCACGGCGAGCGAGAGCAGCCCCTGGGCCCCCGCGGCGCGCCACACCTCGCGCGAGACCAGACCGTCGGCCTCCCACTGATCGTGGTAGGGCACGACCTCCTTGTCGAGGAAGACGCGGCAGGTCTCGCGGAACAGCTCGTGCTCCCCGGCGTACAGCGTGCGCTTCATAGGGATCAGACTCCTTGGTGAGCGCGGACGCCGTCCAGGAGGAGGCGCGGGTCGGAGGTGCGCAGTGCGCCGGCCCCCCTGGCTTCGTCGACCAGCCGCTGGAGACGGCTCATCGCGTAGCGGTGGTGACCCTCGAAGAGCGTGCGCACCCCGGGATGGGCGGCGACGTCCTCGGCGAACGCGACGCTGGCGTCGCGCAGCTCGCGCACCGCGGTGAGCAGCAGCGCCTGGATCCGGTCGATCGGGTCGTCCAGCGCATCTCGGCCAGAAGGTACCAAGGTGAGCGGCGCGGTACCGCCGCTCGCGTCCTCCCCGTCCGGCGGGGTCAGATCTCGTAGGTTCGGCCCCGTGAGTGATACCGATCCGCCCGCTGAACCCCCGTCTCCCGAGCCGGCGGCTCAACCCCAGGGCTTCGCAGCTCTGCCGCGCTGGGCGAAGATCGTCATCCCGATCGCCGGCGTGCTGATCCTGGTGCTCGCCGGGATCGTCGCATGGCAGGCCACCAGCAACGCCGCGACGATCGAGGATGCCCTCGAAGAGCTGGCGGACGAGGAGCAGGGGGCGACGACCACCGTTCCTTCCCCTCTCAACTCGACGTCGGAAACCCCAACGCCGACCGAAGAACCCACGCCAACGCCAACCGAAGAACCCACGCCAACGCCAACCGAAGAACCCACGCCAACGCCAACCGAAGAACCCACGCCAACGCCAACCGAAGAACCCACGCCAACGCCAACCGAAGAACCCACGCCAACGCCAACCGAAGAACCAGCGCCAACCGAAGAACACCACGCCGCCAACCGAAGAACCAGCGCCAACCGAAGAACCAGCGCCAACCGAAGAACCAGCCCACGCCGACCGAAGCACCAGCGCCAACCGAAGAACACCACGCCGACCGAAGAACCGACGCCCACAACCCCACCCGCGGGGCCTGTGCTCCCCATCCCCCCTGGTGCGATCGCGGCGAACGCGCGTGCCTTCGCAGCGAGCTGGAACGCCAACGCCAGCGGCACGAACGTCCCGGCAGTGACCGAGGCCGAGGTCACGGCGCTCGAGAACGGACCGACCGCGACCACGTTCATCGCCCCGCTGTCGGACCGGGTCGGGCTCGTCGGCGTGGTCCGCAACGACGACCAGAGCGTGGCCAAGGCGCTGCTCGTGTGGACCCCGGGCGGAGACGAGAGCTCGAGCAACCAGCTCTACCGCGATGCGTTCGACGTCCTGCTGCGGACCGTGAACCCAGACCTCACGGCCGACGCCCGCACCCAGCTCGGCGACGAGCTCGGGCTCTCATCACAGGCACCACCGTTCCCGGCAGGTGGGACGGCAACGGCAGAGGAGTTCCCGGACCGCTTCACAAGGTATGTGCGCGCCACGTCGGCGTCCGATGCGACGTCGGTCATCAGCGTGGTCGACGCCCGCGCGCGGTAGCTGCCGGTACCAAGGTGATCGGCCGGTACCGTCACGAAGGTGGCAGAAGGGCTGGCGCAGGGGCTGCGGGTCGTCGACCTGTCGCGGGTGCTGGCCGGCCCCTACGCCGCGGCCGTGCTGGCGGAGATGGGCGCGGACGTGGTCAAGATCGAGCCGCCCTCGGGTGACCCGGCGCGCGGCATCGGGCCGCACACCGGTGGGCGGTCGCTGTACTTCTCCGCGCTCAACACCGGCAAGCGCGGGATCGTGCTGGACCTGGCGTCGGCCGAGGGCGGCGCCGTGCTCGACGCCCTGCTCGCCCGCGCCGACCTGGTGATCGAGAACTTCCGGCCCGACGCGGGCCGCGCCCTGCGCTGCGACCCGCCCAGCCTGCTGTCCCGCCACCCCCACCTCGTGGTCGTCAGCGTGACCGGCTTCGCGTCAGGCTCCGCCCGCGCGGGCGAGCCCGCGTTCGACCTGACCGTGCAGGCCGAGGCCGGGATCATGGGCGTGACCGGCGAGCCGGCCGGCGCACCCGTCCGCGCCGGCGTGCCGATCGGCGACCTCGCGGCCGGGCTCTGGGCCGCGCTGGCGGCGATGGCGGGGTACGCCGCCCGCCTTCGGGACGGCCGCGGCCGCCACATCGAGGTGCCACTGCACCACGCGACCCTCGCACTGCTCTCCTACGTGGCGACCGCGGCGGCCTGGCACGACACGAACCCCGAGAAGGTCGGCTCCGGCCACCACAGCCTCGTCCCCTACGGCGCCTGGCCCACAGCGGACGGGTGGATCGCGATCGCGGTGCTCGGCGACACCTTCTGGTCCCGCCTCTGCACGGCGCTCGCGCTGCCCGCGGACCTCGCGGCACGCGAGGACCTCCAGCTCGCCCCCGGCCGCCTCCACGCCCGCGACACCATCGAGGCGGCGGTCGGCGCCGCACTCGGCGTGCTCACCACCGCCGACGCCCTCGCCGCCCTGCGCGCCGCTGGCGTGCCCTGCGCCCCCATCCGCGGCGTGCTCGACGCGCTGCGCACCCCCGAGGCCGCGACCGCGGTCGTGACCGTCGACTCCCCCGAGGGCCCCTACACCGTCGTCCAAGGCCCTCTGCGCATCGCCACCCCACCACGACCCGCCCCCGCGCTGGGGGAGCACACCGCGGAGATCCTCGCCGAGCTCCGAGCGCCGCCCCGGCCGCCGCAGGCCTGACGAGCACGCCGTCGACCTCGCCACGACCACGACCACGCTCGCCCGCCCCTACGCTCTACGACGACGGCTGCGCGGGCCTGACGTACAACCGGCGCGCCGTTCGCTCTTCCACGGCAGGAGCGCTCCGTGACGACCATCCAGGCGCCGACCCGCACCCCGCGCGACCAGGTCGAGGCCGCGCTCGCCGCACTGACCGCGGAGCTCGGCGACGCCGTCGTGACCACCGCCGCGATCTGCGAGCAGCACGGTCGCGACGAGGGCTGGCACACGGGCGCGACCCCCGATGCGGTGGTCTTCGCCCGCGCGACCGACGACGTGGTCGCGGTCGTGAACGCGTGCGCCGCCCACCGCGTCCCGCTCATCCCCTTCGGCGCGGGCACCTCGCTGGAGGGCCACATCGCGGCGCTGCACGGCGGCATCTCGCTGGACGTCTCGCAGATGAACCGGGTTCTCGCCGTCAACGTCGAGGACCTCGACTGCGTCGTGCAACCCGGCGTGCACCGCATCGCGCTGAACCAGCACCTCGGCCGCGAGGGCCTCTTCTTCCCGATCGACCCCGGCGCGGACGCCTCGATCGGCGGGATGGCGGCGACCCGGGCGTCGGGCACGAACGCCGTGCGCTACGGGACGATGAAGGACAACGTGCTGGCGCTGCAGGTGGTGCTGGCCGACGGCTCGGTGATCCGCACCGGCTCGCGGGCACGCAAGTCCTCGGCCGGCTACGACCTCACCCGGCTCCTGGTCGGCTCCGAAGGCACGCTCGGCGTGATCACCGAGGTGACGCTGCGCCTCCAGGGCGTGCCCGAGGTCATCGGCGCCGCCGTGTGCTCGTTTGACACCGTCGACGGCGCGGTGCAGACCGTGATCTCCACGATCCAGCTGGGCGTGCCGGTCGCCCGCATCGAGCTGCTCGACGCCGTGCAGGTACCGGCCTGCAACCGCTACTCCAGCCTCGACCTGCCCGAGCAGCCACTGCTGCTGCTGGAGTTCCACGGCAGCAACGCCGGGGTCGAAGAGCAGGCCGGCACGGTCCGCGAGATCGCCGAGGGCAACGGCGGCAGCGGCTGGGCCTGGTCGTCAGAGCCCGAGCAGCGCAACCGCCTGTGGAAGGCGCGCCACGACGCCTACTACGCGGCGCTCGCGCTGCGCCCCGGCGCCCGCGGCGTCCCGACCGACGTCTGCGTGCCGATCTCGCGTCTGGCCGACGCGATCGTCTCCGCCCAGGCCGACATCGCCGAGACCGGCCTGCTCGCCCCGATCGTCGGCCATGTCGGCGACGGCAACTTCCACCTCATCGTGGTCTTCGACCCCGACGACGCCGACGAGCGCCAGCGTGCGCTGGCCTTGCACGAGCGCCTCGTCGAACGCGCCCTCGCGATGGGCGGCACCTGCACCGGCGAGCACGGCATCGGCCACGGCAAGCTCGCGTTCCTCGAGCAGGAGCACGGCCCCGCCGTCGCGGCGATGCGCGCCGTCAAGCAGGCACTCGACCCCCTGAACATCCTCAACCCGGGCAAGCTCATCCCGGCCGCCTGATCGGGCACGCGGTCAGGCGGAGCGCGCCAGGGGCTGGACCGGGAGCGCCGGCGCGAAGGCCGTGGCGACCGCGGCGGCGGCGGCGGTGAGGAGGTTGGGGCTGCGGCCGGCGCCGCGAAAGGTGCCAGCCGGGCCGACGGCGACCACCTGGACGAGGGTGCCGTGCTCGTCGTGCTGGACCGACCAGTCGCCGACGACCAGGTCGTCGGCTGCGACGCCGCGGGCGCTGCGCAGCGCCGCACGGACCGCGTCGGCGACCGCGACCAGCGGATCGGCCGCGTCCGCGGCGGCGCGCACGCCGTGGCCGTCGACCGACACGACCACGGTGACATCGGTGAGGCCCGGCTCGCCCTCGCCGCCGCGCGTGTGCACGCGCAGCTCGGTGACGACCACGTCGGGGTCGCGCTGGCCCGGCTCGCCCGCAACGAGCTCTGCGGTCAGCACACCCGAGGTCTGCCGCAGCCGCCCGAGCAGGTGGTCGAGGCGGTCGCAGGGACCTGACAGCTGCAGCTCGGTGTCGCCCTGGCGGAAGCGCACGTCGTGCACGGCGAACCCGCGGCCCTCGATCAGCAGGAGCACGCGCGTGAGCGCGTGGCGCCGGTCGTTGAGGCCCAGGACCAGTCGATGGTCGGCATGCATGGCGCTACTGCTCCGGTTCGTCTGACCGGGCTTCCCTGGTGGCTCCGACGCTCTGACCTGCCGGGCCTCCCGCGAGCCCGGCGTGTCGGCTGGGCTAGGGGATGGCGCGAATGATCGCCGCGGCGATGGCCACGGTGGCGGCGCGTACGGCGACGACCATCACGAGGTCGCCACCGTACCCACGCCGGCGGTCGCAGCGCAAACCCCGTTGACGGCTGCACACTCGGGCCATGACCTCCGACCAGGCGAAGGCGCTGGTGGATGCTCCGGGCGTCGGCCTCGAGGCCGGCCCCGCCGAGGCCGCAGCCACCGCCCGAGCAGCCGCCGACCGCGCGGCCTGCACGGTCGGCGTGCTGCACGACCCTGGGGAGTTCGCCGACCTCAGCGCGGTGTTCGGCCAGATCTGGCGCCAGCCCGGCGGGGCGATCCTGCCGTCCAACCTCGCGCGTGCGGTGGCGCACGCCGGCGGCTACGTCGCGGGCGCGTTCGATGCTTCCGGGGCCATGGTCGGGGGAGCCTTCGGCTTCGTTGGCCGCGACGCCGGCGAGGTCCTGCTGCACTCCCACATCACCGGCGCCCTGGCGTCCGGCGCCGGCGTCGGCTTCGCGCTCAAGCTGCACCAGCGCGCGTGGTGCCTGGCGGGCGGGATCGACACGGTCACGTGGACCTTCGACCCGCTGGTGAGCCGCAACGCCCACTTCAACCTCCGCAAGCTCGGGGCGCTGGCGACCGCGTACGCCGCGGACTTCTACGGCGACATGCCCGACGCGATCAACGCCGGGGACCACACCGACCGCCTGGTCGTGCGCTGGGACCTGGCGTCCCCCCGCGCGGCCGCGGCGGCTGCAGGCCGGCCCGCCGCGGTCGACGCGTCGGAGGCCGCCGTGCTGCTGGACGCCGACGACGCCGGCCGGCCGCGGCCGGGACCCGACGCCCTGCCGACCGCCGGGCTGGCTCGCTGCCGCGTCCCCATGGACGTGCTGGAGCTGCGCCGCGACGACCGCGACAGCGCGCTGGCGTGGCGCCTGGCCGCGCGCGAGGCGCTGGGGGGTGCACTGGACGCGGGCTGGGTGGCCGTCGACGCCACCTCGGACGGCTGGTTCGTCCTCGCCTCGCCTGGGGGGGTGGGGCGATGAAGCTCGACGCCGTCGAGCTGCTGCGCGTGCGCATGCCGCTGGTTGCGCCGTTCCGCACGTCGTTCGGCACGCAGTCCTCGCGCGACATCCTCCTGCTGCGTGCTCTCTCGGGGGACCTCGAGGGCTGGGGCGAGTGCGTCGCGATGGAGGCGCCGGTCTACTCCTCGGAGTACGTCGAGGCCGCGGCGCACGTGACGCGCGCGCACCTGCTCCCGCGTCTCTTCGCCGCGGGCGACGTGACCGCAGCCGGGGTCGGGCATGCGCCTGCGCGGGCTGCACGGCCACCGCATGGCCAAAGCCGCGCTCGAGATGGCGGTCCTGGACGCCCAGCTGCGGGCCGCCGGCACCGCGCTGGCCGACCACCTGGGCGGCGTCCGCGAGCTCGTCGACAGCGGCGTCTCCGTCGGGATCATGGAGACGATCCCGACGCTGCTGGAGGCCGTCGGCGACTACCTCGACCAGGGCTACGTGCGCATCAAGCTCAAGATCGAGCCCGGTTGGGACATCGCACCCGTGGCCGCGGTGCGCGAGCGCTTCGGCGACGACGTGCTGCTCCAGGTGGACGCCAACGCGGCGTACACGCTGCGCGACGCGCGCCACCTGGCGCGGCTCGACGTGTTCGACCTGCTGCTGATCGAGCAGCCCCTGCCCGAGGAGGACCTGCGCGGCCACGCCGAGCTGGCCCGTCGCGTCGCCACCCCGATCTGCCTGGACGAGAGCGTCACCTCCGCGCAGGCCGCGGCCGACGCGATCGCGCTGGGCGCCTGCCGGATCGTCAACGTCAAGGCGGGGCGCGTGGGCGGCTACCTGGAGGCCGTGCGCGTCGCCGACGTCTGCGCCGCCCACGGCGTGCCGGTGTGGTGCGGCGGCATGGTCGAGACCGGCCTGGGCCGCGCCGCCAACGCGGCACTGGCCTCCCTCCCCGCGTTCACGCTGCCCGGCGACATCAGCGCCTCCGACCGCTTCTATGCCGAGGACCTCACGCGACCCTTCGTCTTGGAAGGCGGCCGCATCCGCGTCCCGCGGGGTCCCGGGCTCGGCGTCGACGTGGTGCCCGACGCGCTGGCCGCGCACCTGCAGACCCGCGAGCTCATCCGACCCTGACAACCCTCGGGAAGGGGAACGACGGCGGAGGAGCTAGGCCGTCTTGCGGTAACCGCGGACGGCGAGGGGGACGGCGACCACCAGGATCCCGAGGATCCACCACAGGGAGGTCTGGATGGCCGCGCCGACGTCGGGGATGCCCAGCTGGGCGGCGAGCTCGGGGCCTAGCATCAGGCCGCGGACGGCGTTCACGGTCTGCGTGACCGGGGAGCGCTCGGCGAACCACTGCAGCCAGCCGACCTGGATGGACTGGGTCGGAACGAAGACGCTGGAGGCGAAGACCAGGGGGAAGATCCAGATGAAGCCGGCGGTCTGGGCGGTCTCGGCGTCCTTGACGCGCAGGCCGATGTTCGCGCTGATCCAGGAGAACGCGAAGCCGAAGAACACCATGAGGACGACCGCGCCGACCGCGTCCACGGGGCTGCCGTGGAAGCGGAACCCGACCAGCATCCCCACGCCGATCATCAGCAGGATCACGAAGAGCATGCGCGCCGCGTCCGCCGCCGTGCGGCCGACCAGCACCGCCGATCGCGCCATCGGCAGGGAGCGGAAGCGGTCGACGATGCCCTTGGTGACGTCGTCGTTGAGCGACAGACCGGTGTTGGTCGAGGTGAACAGGGACGTCTGGGCGAGGATCCCCGGCAGCAGGTAGTCGATGTAGGCCAGGCCCGGGACGGGCAGCAGCACGGCGCCGCCGAACACGTAGGTGAACAGCAGCACGAACATCACCGGTTGGATCGTCGAGAAGACGATCAGCTGCGGTGAGCGCGAGTAGCGCCGCAGGTTGCGCTTGGTGACGACCCAGCCGTCCTTCACCGTCCAGGAGAACCCGGGACGGGCGACGGCGGGCGCCCTCTGGGCAGGCGCGGGGGCGGTGGCGGTGCTCATGCGGCACTCCTCGAACGATTCTGGCGCCCGCGCGGCTTGGGCGCGCTGTCAGCGGCGGCCTCCTCGGCCGAGCGGCCGGTCAGCGTCAGGAAGACCTCGTCGAGGGTCGGGCGGCGCAGCGCGATGTCGAGGATGCGCACGCCCGCCTCGTCCAGCGCCACGCACGGCCTGCACCAGGCTCTGCGGGCCGTCCGCAACCGGCATGAGCAGCGAGCGCCGCTGCTCGTCGACGCGCACGCCGTCAGAGGACAGGCGCGCCAGCACGTTCGCGGTCTCGCGGATGTCGTGGTCCTCGCCGACGGTCAGCGTCAGCACGTCACCGCCGATGCGGGACTTCAGCTCGTCCGCGGTGCCCTCGGCGATCAGCTTGCCGTGGTCGATCACCACGATCGTGTTGGCCAGGCGGTCGGCCTCCTCGAGGTACTGCGTGGTGAGCAGCAGCGTCGTGCCGTCGGCGACCAGCTCCGCGATCAGCTGCCACAGGTCCGCGCGGCTGCGCGGGTCGAGGCCGGTCGTCGGCTCGTCCATGAAGAGCACCTGCGGCCGCCCGACGAGGCTGGCCGCAAGGTCGAGCCGGCGCCGCATGCCGCCCGAGTAGGTCTTGACGCTGCGGTCGGCGGCTTCGACGAGGTCGATGCGCTCCAGCACCTCGTCCGCACGGCGCTCCGCCTCCGCGACGGCCAGGTGGTAGAGGCGCCCGACCATCACGAGGTTCTCGCGCCCGGTCAGGGCCTCGTCCACCGCCGCGGACTGGCCGGCGAGACCGATGCGGGTCCGCAGCGCCGCCGCGTCGCGGACGACGTCGAGGCCCGCCACGGTCGCCTTGCCGGCCGTCGGGCGCAGCAGGGTCGTCAGGATCCGCACCAACGTCGTCTTGCCGGCGCCGTTGGGGCCGAGCAGCCCCAGCACCGACCCGGCCGGGACCACGAGGTCCACGCCGTCGAGGGCGCGCACCTCTCCGAAGTGCCGCGCCACCCCCTCCACCACGATCATGGGCTCAGCCATAGGCCGATACCGTAGCCGGGTAGTTGAGGTTGTCAACCTTTGCGGTTATCGACTATCATGAGGCTCCACGATGATCACCGATGCGCTCACGGACGCGACCACCGATCCGGTCACGCGCGAGCTGCACCAGCAGCTGCACGCACTGGGCGCGCGGATGCGGGCGCACTTCGAGGGTTGCGCCTCCGCGCTCGGGCTGACCTTCGCCCAGGCGGCCGCGCTGCAGCACCTCGACCCGCCGATCCCCATGCGCGACCTGGCGACGCATCTGCTCTGCGATGCCTCCAACATCACCGGGATCGTGGACCGGCTGGAGGAGGCCGGCCTGGTCGCGCGCCAGCCGCACCCGGATGACCGGCGCGTGAAGACCGTCGCCCTCACCGCGGAGGGTCGCCGCCGCCGCGACGCGTTGCGCCAGCGTGTGCTGGACGACCACCCCGTGCTCGTCGCGCTGGACCACCACGACCGCGCTGCTCTGCGTGACATCCTCGCCCGGGTGCTGACTGCATGACCCAGGTGCGAAGCATCGACCTCGGCGGGGAGGTGCGCTACGCCGACTTCGGGGGCGACGGGCCACCGATCGTGCTGGTCCACGGCTTGGGGGCTTCCCACGTGTCGTGGCTGACGCTCGGGCCTGGGCTCGCGGCCGCCGGCCACCGCGTCCTGGCGCCCGACCTCCCCGGCTTCGGGCGCACGCCGCCCGCCGGCCGACCCACCACCGTCGACGGCTTCCAGCGCGTCTTGGACACCTTCCTGCGCGAGGTCGCGGGCACGCCCGCCACGGTCGTCGGCAACTCCATGGGCGGGATGGTCGGTCTGCTGCAGGCGGCCCGGCACCCCGAGACGCTGGAGCGGCTGGTGCTGATCGACGCCAGCCTGCCGCCCTCCGCCGGGCAGGCCGCGGCCCTGGCGCGCATGGCCGGGGGCCGACGACTCAGCGCGCGCACGCCCGGCAACCTGCCCGACCCACGGGTGCTGGCGTTCTTCGCGATCTACTCCGTGCCGGTGGTCGGGCCGGCGTTCACCAGGGCCCGGCGCATGCGGCTGGGGCCGCGGCGGGCGGTGGCCGACACGCTGCAGCTGTGCTGCGCGCACCCGGAGCGCGTGCCCGAGGACGTCGTCCGCGCCTTTGAGGACATGGCGCGCGACCGCCTGCACCTGCCGTGGGCGGACAGGGCGTTCATCAGCGCGGCCCGTTCGGTCGTGGCGCGCAACACCACGGGCGCCGCGGCCTACCGCCGGCTGGTCGCCGGCGTCGAGGTGCCGACGCTGGCGCTGCACGGCGCGCGCGACCGGCTGGTCCCGCTGGCGCATGCCCGAGCGGCGGCGGCCGCGAACCCCCGCATCGCGCTGCACGTGCTCGACGATGCCGGGCACGCACCGCAGCTGGAGGCGCCGCAGGAGATCCTCGACGCGATCCTGGCCTTCCAGCCGCGGAGCTTGACGGCGTAGAGGGCGCGTCCGCTCGGCACACTGGCGGGCACCGCTGAGATCCCGAGCGAAGGTCCGCTGCACGATGTCCACCACCCAGAGCCGGCTGCTCGTCGCAGTCGTCGTGTCCATCCTGGCCGCGGCGTGCGGCGGCGACTCGACCACACCACCCCCGCCCCCGCCCTCCAGCACCGCGGCGACCGACGAGGCGACGACCGAGGCGCAGCCCACGCCCGAGGAGACGACCGAGCCAGAGCCGACCGAGGAGGAGACCACCGAACCCCCGGTCGAGGAGACGACCGAGCCCGTCGTCGAGGAGACCACGGAGCCCGTCGTCGAGGAGACCACCGTCGAGGGGACCACCGAGCCCGTCGCCGAGGGGACCAGCGCTCCGACCGGCGGCTCGCTCCCGCCGGGCTCCACCGTCACCGACGACTTCGCCGACAGCATGGAGCCGCCGGTGATGGACGTGCCAGACGACACGCCCTACTCCGGCTACACCCTGATCTTCGACGACACCGGCACCGTGTCCGTCGAGGTCCCCAACGAGTGGTCCGACATCGACGGCCGCCCGTTCAGCGACGACGCGGGGCGCGAGTTCTTCGACGTGCGCGCGTCCAGCGACCTCGACGCCTTCCTCACCACGTGGAACACCCCGGGCATCATCGTCACCGCCTCCAGCGACGCTGCGCAGAGCATGAACGAGGTGGCCTTCCTCGACGACCTCCAGCCGGGCTTCGCCTCGCAGTGCACCTACGTCGGCCGGTCCGACTACGACGACGGCCTCTACCACGGCCAGTTCGACGTCTTCGAGCAGTGCGGCGGCACCGAGGCGCAGTACCTCGTACTGGCCGCGGTCCCCAACTCCCGCGCGTTCGTGATCGTGGTGCAGGTCCAGGTCAACGCCCAGCGCGACCTGGAGGCCCTGGACCGCGCGCTGGCGACCTTCCTGTTCCAGCCCTGAGAGCGCCGCCGCTCAGGCGGCGCGCAGGACCGGGTGGCGGCGCAGGGTCCAGGCCTGGTCGGCGGAGAGCTGGTCGCCGCCGTCGCCCCAGAACATCAGGTAGCCGCCGTCGGCGGCGGCGCACTCCTCGCGGTCGACCACCCCGTCACCGTCCACGTCGTGGTCTGAGATCGTGCACTCCGGCGTGTCGGCGAAGCGGTCGAACGTGCGTCCGTCGGGCTCGCTGGTGTGGCCGGTCAGCCCCAGCAGGTGGGCGGCCTCGTGCACCACCGTGCGGGCGACCTCGGGGGTGACGGCGCCACCGTCCAGGGCCACGGCCGCACAGGCGCGGGACGCCGCGCCGCGCAGCACCGACCCCGGTGCGGCCGCTGCGAAGCCCGCGACGCGGCCGGCGCTGGACGCCGCGTCAGCGCCCGCCGCGGCCAGGCGGTCCACCAGCACCACGATCGCGTGGCGGCCCATGCCCACGGTGGCGACGGCCTCCTCGCAGACGGCGTGCAGCTCCGCGGCGGCGTTCGCGAGCTCGAGCGCGCCGAAGCGCTCGCGGGCCGCGGCGTCCGCCTGCACCACCTCGACCATCCCCAGCCGCAGACCGTGCGGGGCGAGTGCCGGCTCCGTCGCCGCCACGACCGCCGGCGCGACCGCCGCGCGTGCCTGATCGCTGAGGTCCGCGGTGACCCACAGCGCCAGGTCGGCAGCCTGCGGTCCGTCGACGTCGCCGGACCGCACGATCGCCTGGGCGGTGCCGATGCCGTCGTTGCCGACTACGTCGACGATGTAGGTGCCCTGCTGCAGCGGCTGCTCGGGCCGGGACGGCAGCAGCAGCGCGATCCCGCCGGTGTCGGCGAGGACCCCCGGATGGGCGTCCCCGACGAGCACCTCGGAGGTGGCGAAGTCGGCCTCGTAGAGCACCGACGCGTCGGGGGCGGACACGCGCTGGATCCCGACGACCTGGTCTTCGGCGGGCGCCTCCAGCAGCAGCAGGACCGACGCGTCCCCCGGGTTGACCTCGACCGTGAGCGTGGCCTCGGCGCCCTGGCGCCCGAAGTCCACGAGCCGCAGGTCGTCCTCGCCCGTGATCGCCGTGGTGATCGGTGCAGCGGCTACGTCGGGGACGGACGGCTGCGCGGGGTCGGCCGGACCTGGCCCGGTCGCCACCGGCGCGGCGCACGCCAGGGCCAGGAGCAGGGCAGCGGGGGCCAGCCGACGCGCCGTCGCCATCACCCTGCCCGAGGCTAGCCCCAGACCTTGCGTACCGACGACAGGACGGGGCGAGCACGTACGCTCGTAGGTGCCAGCCGACCAGACGAGGACAGTGATGGCCGAAGGGGCCGCGGGGGCCGTCGATCTCGGAATCGACGGTCTTGACCATGCGGAGCAGATCGGACAGGGCGGTTTCGGGACCGTCTACAAGGCGCAGCAGCCGACCTTCGGCCGCGACGTCGCCGTGAAGGTGATCGACGCCAAGGTCACCGACCAGGAGGTCCGGACGCGCTTCGAGCGCGAGTGCATCGCGCTCGGCAAGCTCTCCGGCCACCCCAACATCATCACGGTGTTCGAGGGCGGCTTCGACGCCGCCAACCGCCCGTTCTTCGTCATGGACCTGATGACCAAGGGGTCCTACGCCGACCGGCTGCGCGAGCAGGGCCGCATGGACTGGCGCGAGGTGCTCGATGTCGGGGTGAAGGTCGCCGGCGCGATCGAGACCGCGCACCGCGCCGGCGTGCTGCACCGCGACATCAAGCCCGAGAACGTGCTGATCTCGGGCTACGACGAGCCCAAGCTCGCCGACTTCGGCATCGCGCGGCTGGAGGGCGGGCCCCAGACCTCGACCGGCAAGGTCACCACCAGCGTCGCCCACGCGGCGCCGGAGATCTTCGGAGGCTCCACCCCCAACCCCACCTGGGACGTCTACGCGCTGGGCTCCACGCTCTTCACGCTCATGGCGGGGCGCTACGCGTTCATGGCGGAGGGGGGCCAGGAGGGGCTGCTGCAGGCGCTGGGCCGGATCGCACGGGAGCCGGTGCCCGACCTTCGCCAGGAGGGCGTCCCAGCCGACGTCGCCGCGGTGATCGAGAAGTCCATGGCCAAGACGGCCAGCGAGCGCTACCAGAGCGCACTGGCGATGGGCCGGGCCCTGCAGGCGGCGCAGCGGTCGACCGGCCAGTCCGCGACCCCGATCACGGTGCCGGGCGAGCCGCCGACCGGCGACAGCGGCGCCGAGGCGGCCGGCACGCAGGTCTTCTCCGCAGCCGGGTGGGGTACGACCCCGCCGCCGGGGTGGGAGGCCGGGGGGCAGTACGCCGCCAGCGAGGCGCAGTGGGCCGCCCCGGCGGGGTGGCAGACCAGCCAGCCGTACTCGCAGGGCTACACGGCGCAGCCCACGCCGCAGCCGTTCACGCCCTACCCGACACCGCAGCCGTTCGCGGCCCAGCCCAGCGGCACCTACCCGCCGCAGTTCCAGCCCCAGCCGACATGGCAGGGCGGCGGTCCACCGCCGTCCAGCGGCGGGACCTCGCGCGGCCTGATCATCGCGATCATCGTCGCGGCGCTGGTGCTGGTCGGCGGGGGCGTCGCCGGGATCCTGGCGGTCACGTCCGGCGGTGACGACCCGACCGCGCCGCCCGAGACGGAGACGCAGCCGCCGGAGACCGACCCGCAAACGGACCCGCCCGAGACCGACCCGCCCGAGACCGACCCGCAAACCGACCCGCCTGCCGGCCCGGTCGCGCTGTCCATCGGCGACGTGGTCGAGGGGAGCATCGACGAAGCGGCCCCGTCGGCCTTCTACACGTTCTCCGGCGATCCCGGCCAGACCATCACGATCCTGGTCGACAGCACGCAGATCGATCCGCTGGTACGGCTCTCGGCCGGTGGAGAGGAAGTGGCCGACGACGACGACGGCGGCCCGGGACTCAACACCCGCCTGGTCTACGTGTTGGAGAGCGCCGAGGAGCACACGATCGAGGTCTCCAGCTTCGGCGGCGACGACATCGGCGGCTTCACGCTGCAGTTGCTGGACGGCGAGCAGGGCCAGACCGACGGCACCACGACGGACCCGCCGGTCACGCCGACCGTGATGAACGCGCTCGACACGTTCACCGACACCGGCACGATCACCGACTCCGCGCCCAGCACCTTCTTCACGCTGACCGTGGCCAGCGGGACGCGGGTGGTGATCAACGTGAACCGGGCGGAGGGCTCGACGCTCGACCCGCTGGTGATCTTCCGTGACGGGGACGGCAACGAGCTCGGCCGCGACGACGACGGCGGCGGGTTCCCCAACGCCCGCCTGGAGGTCACCCTGCCGGGCACCGGCGAGTACGAGATCGAGGTCACGCGCTTCGGCACCACCTCGACCGGTGACTTCGAGATCACCACCCAGATCTTCGCGTAGTGGACCGCGTCAAGCAGATCCTCGCGACATTCCGGGCCACCGCGGCCAAGGACCCCAAGCTCGTCCCCTACACGCTGGTGGCGGTCCTGGGGACGCTCGCGGTGTTCGCGGCGCTGGCGATCCTCGTCAGCTGGGTGTTCTGGATCAGTGGCGTGCTCGGTGCCGTGCTCGCGGCGATCGTGGTCCTGGGCCGGCGCGCGGAGAAGGCCGCGCTGGCCGAGATCGCGGGGCGGCCCGGCGCGGCCGCCGCGGTGCTGCAGGCGATGCGCGGCCCGTGGAAGGTCACCCCCGCGATCGGCTTCAACCGCCGCCAGGACCTCGTGCACCTCGTGGTCGGCAGGCCCGGGGTCGTCCTGGTCGCCGAGGCCGGCACCCCCGCGCGCGCCAAGGAGCTGATGGGCACCACCAAGCGGCGCGTCGCCAAGGCCGCCGGGAGCGCCCCCGTCCACGAGGTGATCGTCGGCGACGGCGAGGGCCAGGTGCCGCTGCGCGGCCTGAGCCTCCACGTCACCCGCCTCCCGAGGGCCCTGAAGCCCAAGGAGATCGGCCCGCTGGAGACCAAGCTCTCCGCGCTCAAGCAGCACGACCTGCCCATGCCCAAGGGCCCCATTCCGCGCCCCCCCAGGGGCAAGTACCGCTGACCTGGACTCAGTCCGGCAGTGGTGATGCTGCGGGGGGTGGCGGCGGCAGCGGCCTGAACACCGCACTGCTGCCGTTGCCGTGGCCATTGCCCCAGCCGCCGTCGGGCGCGGCCCATCCCGCCACGACCGGGACCGGCTGCGGCAGGCGTGGCAGCGGAGCGTCCACCTTGGCGTGGCCGCGGTGGGCCTCCACGACGCGCTGGTGGTAGTTCTCGGCGAGCTCGCGGAAGACCTCGGAGTGGTACGGGCGCCCGTCGACCAGCGGACCGGAGGTGCCCTCGATGATCGCGCTGACGTCCTCGCCCGTGATGGTCTTGTGGGTCTCCAGCGCGTGGGCGACCGCCAGCACGTGCTGGCGGTTCTCGGTCAGCAGGTCGACCGTGCGCTGGTAGAGCTCGGCGAGCTGGTCCTCGATCCGCGAGCCCAACGCGATGTCCTTGAGCAGATCCTTCTCGCCCTCGCCGCCCTCTCGCCTTCCCCCGCCGAGGCCGCCGATGCCGTGCTCCTTGGCGACGCGGTGGGAGGTGATCGTGGACCCCATGCCCCAGTAGCCCTCCATCATCGTGGCGATGTGGGTGGCCGACATGAGGTCGCCGGAGACGCCCGAGCTGTTGTCGTGCTCGAAGAACATGCGCTCGCCCGCAAGCGACGCCAGGCTGACGATGATGCTGGACTCGTACTCGCTGCGCCAGGTGACGAAGAGGTCCTCGGGCGGGATCGACGCGACCATGCCGAGATAGGTGCCGCCCTTCTCGATCGTGGCGATGTCGATGAGCAGGTGCTTGCGGACGCGGTACGCGGCGACGGCGTGGCAGGCCTCGTGCACGGCGACGGCGTGGCGCTCGCGCTCGACGTACTCGACGTCCTCGGGCGGGCCCAGCTCCTTGAGCTGCTTGGCCTTGATGACGTCGTGCCAGCCGATGACCTCGCGGCCGCCGCGGATCGCGTTGATCAGGGCCTCGTTGACCAGGTCCTTCATGGTCGCGCCGGTGGCGTACGGCGTGATCGTCGCCAGCCGGTCGATCTCGGCGGGGGTCAGCTGGTGGTTGACCTTTTCGAAGTAGCCCTGGTAGGTGCGGATGCGGCCGCCCTTGGAGGGGTAGCCGACCTTGTAGATGCGGTCGATGCGGCCGGGGCGCAGGAGGGCGTCGTCCAGTGCCTCGGGCAGGTTGCTGGCCATCATGATGAGGATCCGGTACTTCGGCGGCGGCTTGGGGCGCATGCCCAGCGCGCGGCGCAGGATCCGGTTGAAGAAGCCCCGGGCTTCTTCAGGCCGCTCATCTCGGTGAGGAGGGCCTGCAGGGTGCCCATGCCCCCGCCGCCGTTGCCCATCCCACCCATGATGATGCCGTCGCGATGGGGCCCGACCAGCAGCGCCCTCGCACGGTCGTCCTGGTACGCCAGCCCGTTGCAGGCACTGAGCTGCTCCCACGGAAGGCCGTTTCCACCCGGGGCCTGGCGCCACCCACCCTCGGGGCCGCTCTTGGCCTGGCGGCTGCCCAGGGCGTCGGCCTCGTCGAAGAACATGATGATCCCGCCGTACCGCAGCGCCATCTTGCGCGCCTTCCGGAACAGCGACTTGACCTTCAGGATCCCGACACCCATGAACATGTTCGTGAAGGCGCCGGGCTCGATGAACATGAACGGGCGCCCGGTCTCACCGGCGACCGCCTCCGCCATGAGCGTCTTCCCGGTTCCGGGAGGACCCCACAGCAGGATGCCGCCAGGCACGTAGCCCCCGCGCTTCTCGATGGACTCCGGGTCCTCGAGGAAGACCATGTTCTCCTTGACCTTGTTCAGGACGTTGTCCTGGCCCCACACATCGGTGAAACGGGTCTTGATGTCGTCGGGGAAGTAGGTCTGCACGCCGCCCTTGGACAGGAACCAGAACAGCATGCCGAACTGGAAGATCAGGAAGAAGGCGGCGAACGCGAGCTGGAAGATCAGCGGCAGGGCCTGCAGGATCAGCACCGGCGCCTGCAGGATCGCCGACCACGCCGGCAGCCCCGTGATCTGGGCGATGACCAAGTCGAGCAGGACCAGCATGAACAGCCACTTGCCGGCCCGCGCCAGGCGGAAGCGGTTCCAATCGTTCATGCGGTCCAGGCGGCGGTTGACGCCGCCGAAGACCTTGCGCGTCCAGAACAGGTGGTAGGCCGACCAGTGCTCGCTGACCAGGTAGTGCACCTGGCGGATGACCTCGGCGCCCGCGAGGAGCAGCAGCCAGACGGACTCCTGCAGCGCGAACCGCAGCCCGTCGGCGAGGGTGATGATCCCCTCGAACTGGTTGAGCGTGTTGGCGAGGAAGAACAAGAACAGCAGGAAGAACAGCAGCAGGAACTTCGTGCGGTCCCAGAACGCCATCTTCTTGCGCGTCGTGCGCTCATCGTCCCGGGCCCGGGAGACGTACTCGGGCGGGGGCGTGGGTCCGACGTCGTGGGCCGGCCAGGCGAGTCCGCTCATTGCGCTGCCCTCACGCGGTAGGACTCGACGACGTCGCCGAGCGCGTTGATGTTGTCCTCGAAGCAGGTGGGCGAGCAGCCCATGAAGAGCACGTAGACGTGCTCGGTCGTGGGGTCGACCCAGGTGGTCTGCGCGACGCGCAGGACGCCATCGGGCACGACCAGGTCGTACACCACCCCGTACCCGTGGTAGCCGTCCTCGTTGATCAGCTCGCCCTCGTTCATCACGGTCGCCAGCGGCGGGTCCTGCTGCTCGGCCGCGTCGATGTTGAACAGCAGGTTTCGCTGATCGCGCAGGGAGAAGGTCTGGCGGTCGCGGCTCTGCAGCGTCTGCACCTCGACGAACCCGAAGGGCTCGTTCCACGGGGTCAGGCTGTTGAGGCGGTCGAGGTCGGGGTCGTCATGGGCGTCGAACGCCACGGTCCAGCGGCGGGCGATGTACCCCTCGAGGTCGGGGATCCGGTCGCGCAGGGCGTCCTCGCGCCACTGCGAGACCTCATCGGACTGGAAGGTCTCCCATTGGTGCGGGAGCCGCAGGTAGGTGCCGAGCTCGTTGTTGGCGATGTAGGTGTGCTGCGGCGGGCCGCACGCGGCCATGAGCAAACCGAGGACCGCCACGGCGGCGGCGGACCCCAGGGCGCTGACGCGCCTTGCGGCGGAGCTCCCGGCCTTCCCGATCCCGACACTGTACGCGTGGGTGGTTGCGCGCGCGGGCCGGGCTGCGAGGCAGGATGGCGTTGCACATGGCTGCTCGAGGCGTACTCGCGACGGCGCGGCGTGGAAGCGGCGGCGCACTGCAGTTCGCGGGCCTCGTCGCGGTGCTCGCCGCGGTGACCAGCGTGGTCGTGATCGGCCTGCTGGCGCGGCCGCTGCTCGCCATCGGGATCGCGCTCGTCCTCGGTGCCGTCGGGGCGCTCCTCGCCGGCGGCGGACGATCGCGGCGGCTGCGCGCGGCCGCGGGGTTCGCGGCGTTCGGCCTCTTCGTGTTCGGGTTGCTGGCGCTGGGAGTGGGCGGCTAGCTAGGCAGCCGTCAAGGTGCCGGCGTCGGCGTCGAGGACCACGCGGGCGCCGTGGGGGAGGGCGCGCTGGTCCGGGCCGTGGCCGAGCTCCCAGCCGGTGACGGCCGGTCGGGCTGCGGCGGCGGCATGCTCGGACAGGAGCGCCGCGACGGCGGCGGGGTCGCCGCAGTCGGTGAAGCCCCCGAGGATCAGGCCGGCGGCGCGTTGCAGGACGCCGGCGCGGCGCAGTTGCAGGAGCAGGCGGTCGAGGCGGTAGGGGGCCTCGCCGACGTCCTCGGCCAGCAGCACCGCGCCGTCGAGGGCGGCGGCGTCGGCGGTGCCGATGGTCGCGGCGATCAGCGAGAGGTTCCCGCCGACGAGGGGCCCCTCGGCGCGGCCGGGCTGCAGGCAGGTGGCGCCGTCGAGGAGCCGCGCACCGGGACGCGGGGGCGCGGCCAGCAGGTCGCGCACCGACTCCCAAGCCGCGGGGCCCAGCCGCCCGGCGGTGGCCTCGAGGTTGGGGCCGTGGATGCTGTGGTGGCCTGCGCGGTGGTGCAGCGCCAGGTGCAGGGCCGTCGCGTCGGAGTAGCCGATGAACGGCTTGGGGTTGGCGCGCACCAGGTCCCAGTCGAGCTGGTCGACCAGCCGCTGCACACCGAAGCCGCCGCGGGCGCACCACAGCGCGGCGACGCCAGGGTCGGCCCAGGCCGCGTGCAGGTCGGCGAGCCGTTGCGCGTCGGTGCCGGCCAGGAAGCCGTCGTGGGCGCGGACGTGTGCCTGCTCGCGGACGGCGAAGCCGAGAGCGCGCACGTTCGCGATCCCGGCCTCCAGCAGCTCCTCGTGGACTGGCCCCGACGGCGCGACCACCGCGATGAGGTCGCCCGCCGTGACCGTGCGCATGGCTGCCAAGTCTGGCCCGTCTGGCTCGTCTGGGCGCGGCAGACTGGCCAGCCTCATGAACGACGACACCGCTGGCACCGTCTCCTTCGGAGACCTCACTGTCCGCCGTCTGGGGTTTGGCGCGATGCGCATCACCGGGCGCGGGATCTGGGGGCCGCCGCCGGACCCCGACCTCGCCATCGCCGTGCTACGGCGCGCGGTCGAGCTGGGCGTCAACCTCATCGACACGGCCGACAGCTACGGGCCGGCGGTCAGCGAGGAGCTGATCGCCGAGGCCCTGCACCCGTACCCGGCGGACCTGGTGATCGCGACCAAGGGCGGCCTCGAGCGCACGGGTCCGGCGGGGCAGTGGCCGGCAAACGGCCGCCCCGACTACCTCAAGGCCGCCTGCGAGCGCAGCCTGCGCCGGCTGCGGCAAGACTGCATCGACGTCTACCAGCAGCACCGGCCCGACCCCGGCGTGCCGTACGAGGAGACGATCGGCGCGCTCGCGGAGCTGCGCGAGGCCGGCAAGGTCCGCCACGTCGGGGTGTCCAACGTGAGCGTCGAGCAGCTGGCCGTCGCGCAGGCGATCGTCCCCGTCGTGTCGGTGCAGAACCGCTACAACCTGCTGGACCGCGAGTCGGAGGACGTGCTCCAGGCGTGCGCCGCCCAAGGGCTGCCGTTCCTCCCGTGGTACCCGTTGTCGTCGGGCGGCCTGCAGAACGTGGCGCTGACGCGGGTCGCGGAGCGCCGGGACGTGACCGTCTACCAGGTCGCGCTCGCGTGGCTCCTGGCCCACGACGCGGTGATCGTGGCGATCCCGGGCACGGGCTCGCTGGAGCACCTCGAGGAGAACGTGTCCGCCGCTGAGCTGCGGCTGGAGCCCGAGGATCTGGCCGAGCTCGAGAGCGCCCAGTCGTAGGTCAGCTCTCGACCAGGAGGGCCGCCACGACCTCGACACGCGGACCTCGAGCAACGCCCGAGGAGCTGATCGCAGCCCACCAGGCGCTGCGCACCCGTGCCGCCCGACGCGTGACCGGCGCAGTCGCCACGCCCCCGTTCGTCGCAGCAACGGTGGTACGCGAGGCCCTGAGATGGGTGCGCCCACCGCCTTCACGCACGCGAGCGCTGCGGGCGGTGGATCCGGCCGTCGGGGCGGGCGCGTTCCTGCTGGCGGTCGCACAGGCAGCGCCGGGCGCCCTGCTGGCGGGGACGGACGTCGACGAGAAGGCGGTCTGCGTCGCGCGCGAGGTGCTCGGGCTCGCTGGGGTGCCCGAGGAGCGGTTCGCGCTGCGCGTCGGCGACGGGCTGGCGCGCGAGCCGGGGGCGGAGTTCGACCTCGTGGTCGGCAACCCGCCGTTCCTGTCACCGTTGACGCGGGCGGGCGCGCCCGACCCCGACTCGCGGTCCGCACTGCGGCGGCGCTTCGGCGACGCAGCCACGGCCTACGTCGATCTGGCCGCGCTGTTCGTGCTGCAGGCGCTGGACCTGGTCGCGCCCGGTGGAGCGGTCGGGTTCGTCCTGCCGGCGTCGCTGCTGGCGACGCGCGACGGGCGGGGCGGACGCGACGCGGTGCTGCGGCGCGCGACGCTGCGGTGGCTGTGGCACGGCATCAGCGGGTTCGACGCCCAGGTCGCGACCGTCGCCGTGGTGCTCACCCCGGACACGCCGCGCAGCTGGCCCGTCGGTCGCGCGAACGGACCGGACGCGCAGGCGGCGCCGGAGGTCCCGGTCACCCGGGGCGCTCTGCAACGGGCGCCCACCTGGTCGCACCTGGTGGCCCGCGGCGTCCCGCCGGTCGACCTCGACCCCACCCGCACGCTGAGCGGCCTCGCGGCGGCGACCGCCGACTTCCGCGACCAGTTCTACGGCCTCGTCCCGTACGTCCACGACCTCCCCGACGACGACCCTGGCCTCGAGAGCGACCTGTCGACGGAGGCCATCCGCGGCGCAGCGGGAGCTGGGTCGTCGCGCTGGGCGCGGCTGGTGACGGTGGGGTTGATCGACCCGGCTGTCTGCCTGTGGGGCTTGCGGACTGCGCGCTACGCGGGGCGGCGGCTGCTGCGCCCGGCGGTCGATCTCGATGCGCTGGCGGCGGGAGCGCCCCAGCTCGCTGCGTGGGCGCGGCGGCGGCGGGTGCCGAAGGTGCTGCTCGCCACGCAGGCGCGGACGCTGGAGTGCGTCGTGGACGTCGACGGCCGCTGGCTGCCCGGGGTGCCCACCATCACGATCACGTCGGCCGCGCCCTGGCACGTCGCCGCGGCGCTGACGGGCCCGCCGCTCGTCGCCTGGGCCGCGCGCCACCACGCGGGGGCCGCGCGCAGCGCCGAGGCGCTCAAGCTTGCGGCGCGCGAGGTCGCTGCGCTTCCCGCGCCGGCGCCCGGCCCCGCCTGGGATGCCGCGGCCGCCGCGTTCCGCGACGCGACCGACGCGACCGCCCCGCTCGCCCGCCGCGCGGCATTGGAAGCGTGCGGCCGCGCCACCTGCGCGGCCTACGGGATCGACGACCCCGCCGTCCTCGACTGGTGGCTGTCCCGCCTCCCCACCGACCGCCCGTCCCACACCTGATCCCGGTCAACGCCTCTGGACGCCGACTGGCGGCTGGGGAACGCCGCGCGGGTCGTGGCGGCGGAGGTGCGGGCCGACCGGAAGCTATGGCCTAGGTTGGGACCCGTAGTTGGGCCGCGGCCTAGGCCCTAGGGAATCTGCCAGCGCGGGCCGGCGGGTCGGGGCGACGGGGCTGCGGGTGGGGGCACGGCCGGTGGTGGTGGCGAGGGGCTTGGTCCTAGGCGGCGGTACCGGGGGCGACGAGGCGGCCGGCGGTGTCGCCGGCGGTGACACGGGAGCCGTAGGGGACGGCGAGGAGGGCGCCGCTGGCGGTGCGCAGGAGGGCGGCGGACGGGGTGGTGGCGGCGACCTCGCCACGCAGGCCGCCCGGGGCCTGCAGGCGCAACCCCGCAACGGCCGCGATGAGCCGCGTGCGTGGGGACGGGGTGATGGCGCCGGGCCTGGCCGCTGTGGGCTGGCGCGGCGCACCGGCGATCGCGGGGCGACCGCGGGTCGGCCCGGGTTGGGCCGCCAAGGTGGGGGCTTCCAGCATCTCGGCGAGGAAACGGCTGGCGCCGGGGACGGGGACGACGACCGCAAGCCGCTCGCGGGCGCGGGTGATCGCCACGTGCCAGACGCGGCGCTCGGCCTCGAGGGCGGCGGGGCCGATGGCCAGGCGGTGGGGGCACAGGCGCTCGGCCGCGCCGACCAGCAGGACGCATGGCCACTCCAGCCCTTTGACTCTGTGGACGCTGGACAAGCGGACCGCTGGGGTGCCGCTGGGAACCGACAGGCCCAGCATCTCGAGCAGGAACGTGGGCAGGCGGGCGGGATCAGGGCAGCGCAGTGCGATGAGGGCCAGTGCGTCGAGGTCGTCGACGTGGCTGGCGCCGACGCTGCTGTCGCCTGACGCGTCCAGGTCGCCGGCCGCGCGGTCCACGCCGACGTGGTCGCGGACCAGGCGCAGGAGCTCAGCACTGGGCTGTCCTTGCTGCGCCGCGTCGCGGAGCTGCGACAGGTCACTGACCAGCTGCTGCCATGACGTGAGCGATCGACCTTCGAGGCGGTCCGCCCCGAGGCGGGCCAGGGCGGCGACCGTCCAGCGCCGGCCGCGCAGCGCATCACGCAGGTCGCCGGGCAAGGGACGGAAGGGCCGGTAGAGCACCTCGGCGAGATCGGCGCCGTCGAGGGCGCCGTGCGCGGCCGTGGCCAGGCGCAGGTACGCCAGGGCAGACCGCACCCCCGTGCGTTCCAGCAGCGCCGGACCCACCGGCGAGGTGTGGGGGATCCCCGCCAGCGCGAGCTCGACCTGGACGGGCAGCAGGGCAACGTTGACGCGCGCGAGCACCGCGATGTCCTGGGGCCGGCGGTCCCGCAGCCAGAGCTCGAGCACCTGGCCAGCGGCGGCGGCCTGCTGTGTCGCCGGGACCTCGACGAGGCGCACGGCGTCGTCGAGGTCGGCCCGGCCGGGGGCGGCGGTGATCTGCTTGGGCACCCGCTCCTGGTTGCGGGCCAGGAGGTTGCACGCGTACGACACGATCGCCGGCGGGCAGCGGTAGTTGACGGTCAGCGGTTGCTCGGCCGCGCCGGGGAACAGGGCTTCGAAGTCCAAGAGGTACCGCGGCGTCGCCCCGACGTGGTCGTACAGGACCTGGTCGTCGTCCCCGACGCCGAACACCGCGAGCTGCGGGCTGGCGAGGAGCCGGACGAGCAGGAGGTACAGCGGCGTGAGGTCCTGCAGCTCGTCGAGCAGGACGTGGTGCGCGCGGGCCTGCTCCGCCCGGCGCGCGGTGGGGTCGGTGAGCAGCAGCTCCACCGCGGCGCAGACCATCTCCGGGAAGTCCACGGCGCCCGCGCGGGAGAGGCGTGCGCGGTAGGCGGCCAGCACGACGGGCAGGTCCGGCACGTCCGCGCGCTCGGTCATCACCTTCTCCGGCGGGACGAGCGCGCCACGCACGCGCTCGAGCGCCTCGAGGTAGGGACCCAGCGGATCGGTGTTCGCGCGCGGCTCCGGCTGCACGATGCCGGCCAGGGCGGCGCGCGCCTGGCGCTCGTCCCACACCGCCGGCGCGCCGCGGTGCCGCGTGAGGATCGCCAGCGCGTGCGCGTGGATCGTGGTGGCCCGCGCCCCCCTGATCCCCTGCGCGCCACAGCGCTCCCGCAGCTGCGCCGCCGCGTCGGTGTTGTACGCGAGCGCCAGCACCAGCTCCGACTCCACGCCGCGCGGCCCCAGCAGCTCCGCGAGGCGCGCCGTCAGCACGCGCGTCTTCCCACTCCCCGCCGGCGCCGCCACCCGCACGCACCCCGCCACGGCCGTCGCCGCCGCCCGCTGGTCGGGAGCCAACCCATCCAGCCACGCCGATCGACCCGCCCCGCCGCCCCGCGAGGGTGCACGGTTCGTGCCAGCCTCCCCGCCCGGCCGCCAGCGCACCGAGGCCGCGGTCCGCGTTCGTGCGCGCGTCTGACCCTCCAGCGCGGTCCATCCCTCCCACGCATGCGGACCAGCCGGTGCGATCGAGCCGCGTTCGGTCGATTCCCGGTGGAGGACGACGTGGCCGTCGGGCGCCTCGAGTGGCTGGCGGCGGACCTCCGTCGATCCAGGCCGGCGTGCCGTCGGGCAGGAGGACGTCGGCCGGACCCCCCACCCTCACGCCCGGCACCGCGCGCTCCGCCTTCACCGCGTGCCACCACACCGGTGCGCCGCTGCGCAGGTCCACCGTGTTGGCCCACACCAGGAACCCCAGCCGCTCGCGGTGGAAGAGGAAGTCCGCCGCCACGGTCCACACCGGCCGCGTGCACACCTCCGGCTCCTGCAACGCCTCCGCCGGCACCGCGAGCTCCACGACGACCGGCCGGCGTGCGACCCACGCCCGATGCAACCGGTCGGCCGTCTCCCTCCCGTCCGCGAGCACGCCGGCATCAACCCCCACCCGCACGGCCGTGCGCAGCGCCTCCGGCACCGCCTGCCCCGGCAGCACCACAGCACCGCGCCCGAACCCGGCCGGCCCCGACGCCACCGCCGTCACCGCCCGCCGGCCCGCGCCGGCAGATCCCTAGGGCCTAGGCTGCTGCCCAAATACGGGTCCCAACCTAGGCCATAGGTTCCGGCCCGCCCGCAGGCCCGGCGTCCCGACGCGCCGCCGCGGGCCGGCAGATCCCTCAGGGCCTAGGCTGCGCCCAAATACGGGTCACAACCTGGGCCGTGGGTTCTGGCCGGCCGGTGGGGCGGGGGGGTCACCGGCTGGGCGGCGGGGCGTCGGGGGTGGCGGCGGCGCAGGCGGCGAGGAGGGGGCGGATCGTCGAGGGGCGGCCGAGGAGGCGGCGGAGCTCGTCTTCCAGGCCGCGGATGGGGGCGAGGTTCTGGGGGGCGCGGGGGTCGTGGTGGGGTTCGGAGGCGAAGGCGGGCAGGGTCGCGGCGACGCGGTCGGCGAAGGCGACGGTCTGGGCGATGGGGGTGCCGGCGGCGACCTCGGTCTCGATGCGGGCGATCCCCGAGCTGGGCTCGGCCACGCGCGGGGGGAGGGGGTCGGCGAGCGCCAGGTAGAAGGAGTGGCGGCCGCGGGCGGCGTCGGTCACGAACAGGGGCGTGCGCTCCCCGGCGCGGAGGCTGCGCGCCACCGCAGCCAGCGGCGCTGGCAGGTACTCGCGGTAGGCGCGCTTGGCCATGCCGACCGCGAACATCGGCCGCGGGCCGGAGTGCAGCAGTCCGTCGTAGACCACGAGCGAGCCGTCGTCCGTCAGGCGCCCGACCTGGCTCTCGAGCCGGCGGCGCGCCGCGCTCAGCCGGAACCGCAGCTCGCCGTCATCGTCGGGGGCGCGCACCCGTGGCCGCCAGGTCAGGCTCTCGGCGATGATCGGGCCGAGGCTGCGGGCGTCGCTGAACACGCCACGCTCGACGATGAAGTGCTCCAGCGCCGCCCCGTCCGGGCGGCTGCGGATCACCCCCGCGGCCCACGAGGCGACCAGCCCCGGAAGGGGTCCGCCACCGTCGCCGTCATCGATCCAGATCACCGCGTCGGAGCACTGCACGCCGTCGACGAAGCGCACCTGCGAGAACGGCTCCGCGTCGGGGCGGATCGGCACCCAGTCGTGCGGCGGCGCCTCGACGTCGAGGACGACCGGCCGCTCCTCCTCCGTGAGCTCCTCGGGAGGCTGGTAGGGGAAGGCGTAGTCCGACTGCCACGCGTCGAGGCGGAAGCGCACCGCTCAGCCGATCCGCGCGACGCGGGAGCCGCCGGGCGAGCGGGTGACCTGGTAGCGGGTGGGCAGGCGGTCGGCGAGGTCGGTGACGTGGGTCACGACGCCGACGACACGGTCACCGGAGCCGAGCTGCTCGATCGCGTCGGCGGCGACGTCCAGGGCGTCGGGGTCCAGAGCGCCGAAGCCCTCGTCGATGAAGAGCGACTCGAGCGCGACCTGGCTGGCGGCCTGCTCCGCGATCTGCTCGGCCAAGGAGAGCGCGAGGGCCAGCGAGGCGAGGAACGTCTCGCCGCCCGACAGCGTCTTCACGCTGCGGCGCTGGCCTGCGGACGCAAGGTCCACCACCGCGATGCCGCCCCGGTCGTCGAGGTCGAGCTCGTAGCGGTCGCGCGACAGCGCCATGAGGTGGCGGCTGGCGCCCTGCACGAGGGCGCGCGTCGCCTGGTCGAGCAGCCAGCGCGGGAAGGCGTCGGCGCGGAGGAGGCGCGCGAGGAGCTCGGCGACCTCGGCCTGATGCCGGGCAGCCACCTCCTCCGCGCGCAGGCGCACCACGCGCTCTGCGACCTCCGCCAGGTGCGCGGCCCGCGCTTGGGCCTGCGCCCGCGCCGCGACCGCGGACGGCAGGGGCTTGCCGTCGACGACGGCGACGCCGGCCGCGGCGCAGGCCGCGTCCATGCGGGCCCGCACCGCGCCGCCGGCGGCAGCGATGCGCTGCTGCTCCGCCGCCGCCGCGTCGGCCAGCGCCCGCCGCGCCAGTGCGGTGGCCTCCGCCCACTCGCCCAGCGCCTCCCAGGACGCCACGAGGTCGTCGACCGGCTCGGGCGGCCCGAAGTCCCCGACCGCGACACGTCCGCGGTCGTACGCGGTGCGGAACGCTGCGGCCTCGGCGTCCAGCGCGGCGCGTGCAGCGCGTGCGGCGTCGAGCCCCGCCAGGGCCTCCCGCGCCTCCGCGGTCACCCGCGCCACCACTGCGCGCTGAGAGGCGATCCCCGCCAGCGCTTGCTGCGCCGCAGCGGCCGCGGGCAGTGCGGCCGCCTCCTCCCGCGCCGCGGCCGCACGCTCAGCCGCGGCCTTGGCGTCGCCGCGCCCAGCGGCCAGGTCGTGCCGCGCGCGTTCCAGGCGGGCACCGACCTGCGCCGCGCCACGCAGGGCGGCCGTCGCGGCGGACTCCGCAGCGTCGAGGTCGGCAGGCAGGTGCAGGTCGGGGGCTTCCAGCAGCTCCCGGGCGCACACCGGGCACGCGTCGCCCACCACCAAACCCGCGGCAGCCTGCGCCGCCGCGTGCTCCCGGCGCTGCGCCGCGACCGCAGCCTGCGCCGCGGCGGCACGAGCCTCGGCGTCCGTGACCTCGGCCTCGAGCGCTTCGGTCAGACTCGCCAGCTGCGGCACCCGCTCCGCCGCAGCGGCCTCCTCCTGCACGAGCCGGGTCACCTCGGCATGGCGGCTCAGCACCGCGGTCAGCTCCGCCGCGTCGCCCAACCCCTCCAGCCGCCCCTGGGCGTCACTGAGCGCCTCCGCGGCCTGTGCGGCGGCGTCATGGTGCTTGGCGAGGAGCTCGTCTGCGACCGTGATGCGCCCCGTCAGGTCGAGCAGGCCGTCGGGCGGACGCCCGATGGCCGCGAGCCTCTCGACCGCGCCAAGCGCGGCGCGCTCCAGCTCGTTCTGGACGCGATGCGCCTCGCGCGCCTCGTCCAGGGCCCGGTCGTCCTCCGCCAGCGCGGCTTCCAGCGCGACAAGCTGCGCCACCCGCTCCCGCGCGTCGTCCACGTCCGCCGCGCTGACGTCGCCGAGGTCCAGGACCTGGCGCGCGATCTGGTCCGCCCGCACGACCGCGCCCCTGGCCTCCTGCCCGGCCATGACCTTCACGCGCTCGTACACGGCGGTCCCGAGCAGCGTGACCAGCAGGTCCTGACGCTTGGCCGGCGGCGCGTGCAGCACCTCGGCGAACTGGCCCTGCGGGAGGATCACGGCCTTGCAGAACTCGTCGAAGGACAGCCCGAGCAGCTCCTGCACGGCCACCGTCACCTGGTCGGCCGTCCCCGCCAGGGTCGCCAGCAGCGCGCCGGCATCGTCGATCTCGTCGAGCACCGCCTCCGGCGTCGTGACCCCACGTGCGGTGCGGCGCACCTCACGCACGGCGCGGTAGCGGCGCCCGCGCACCCCGAAGGTCAATCCCACCCGGCACAGGTCGCTCCCGGTGGTCATCACCGGCGCCAGCTCGCCCTTGCCCAGCCGCGCCACCCGTCCATAGAGCGCCAACGTCATGGAGTCGAGGATCGTGGACTTGCCCGCCCCAGTCGCTCCCACGATGGCGAAGAGCGGCGCGTCGCGGAAGTCGACCGTGATCGGCGCCGTGAACGCGGTCAGACCCTGGACGACGAGCTCATGCGGCTGCATGGTCGTCCTCCCGCTGGGCCTGCTCCAGCAGCGTGTCGAAGAGCGCGGGCACGCGCGGGTCGGCGACCTCGCGCGCGGCGAGGTACGCGCGGAACAGCTCGGCCGGGGGGCGTCCGACGCGCTCCTCGGCGCGGGTGCCGCGCTGCTCGCGACGGTCCAGCCGCACGTCGACGACACCGTCACCGAGGCGGGCGCGCAGCTCCTCCGCCGCGCCTGCGGGCACCGGGCCCGACAGCACCACGCGCACCCAGGCGTCGCCGACGTCCGCCGCCATGGCCTGCTCGAACGTGCCGCGCACCGTGAGCAGGTCGCGACCGCCGGTGATCGGCACCTCGGTCACCTTGCGTGGCCGGCCCGTCTGCAGCGCCACGATCGAGACCGAGGGCGCCCTCCCAACCTCGCCGAAGTCCAACGCCATCGGCGCCCCGCAGTAGCGCACCGGCGGCGCGGTGCCGACCTCCTGCCCGAGGTGCACGTGACCCAGCGCCACGTAGTCGAGCACGCCCGGGAACGAGCGCGCGTCGACCGCGTAGCGGTCCAGCGTGTGGGCGTGGCGCTCCCCGCCGCCGAGAGCCGCTCCGAAGCAGGTCACGTGCGCGACGGCCAGGTTCACCGCTGAGCCGCCCATGCCCGCGCACAGCCCTTCGGCGATGCGCTGGTAGCGCGCGCCGTAGGACGCGCCGTACTCGCTCTCGCCCTGCTCAGGGTCCAACAGGTCGGCCGCGGCGACCGCGTTGCGGTGGTGCAGGAACGGCAGCAACGCGGCCTGCACGTCGGTGCCGTCGGCGGCCTGGAGCCGCAGCACCCCGCCGTCGTCCGGCCGCGCGGTGTCCGCCCCGGCGTAGATGCGGTACCGCGCCAGCAGCCCGCTGACCGCGGCCAGCCGCCGCGGGTTGTCGTGGTTGCCGGCCAGCACCACGACCGGTGCGACGTCCGCCAGCCGCTGCAGCGCCGTCCAGACGATCTGCTCCGCCTCCGGCGCCGGGGCCTGCACGTCGAACTGGTCCCCGGCCACCACGACCAGGTCGACGGCGTGCTCCTGGGCCGCAGCCACCACCTGCTCGAGCACCGCACGGTGCTCGTCCGCGCGCGACCGGCCGCGGATCGTGCGGCCGACGTGCCAGTCGGAGGTGTGCAGCAGCTTCATCGGGGCCGACCGTACGCGATGCCTGTGACACCACCGGGGAGGCGCGCGCCTCCTTGTGCACACTCCCCGGGATGCGGGCTGTCGAGGAGGTGCAGCGGGCGCTGCGGGCCGTGGCCGACCCCCACCGCGCCGAGATGATGGCGATCTACGTGCGCACCGGCCCGGGCCAGTACGGCGAGGGCGACCGCCTCCTGGGTGTGCGGGTGCCCGACCAGCGGCGCATCGCCAAGGAGCACGCCACGGCTCTGGGGATCACCGGCGCCGAGGCGCTGCTCGCGAGCCCCTGGCACGAGGAGCGCCTCACCGGCCTCCTCGCCCTGGTCCGCCTCTTCGAGCGCGGCGACGCGGCGACCAGGGAGCGCATCCACCGCCTCTACCTGCGGCGCTCGGACCGTGTGAACAACTGGGACCTGGTCGACGCCACCGCCCCGACGCTGGTCGGCCGCTGGCTGGCCGAGACGGGCAGCGACCGCAGCCTGCTGGACCGCCTGGCCGTGTCGGACCTGCTGTGGGACCGGCGCATCGCGATGGTCGCGACGCACTGGTTCATCCGGCGCGGCGAGGTCGACGACGCGCTGCGGATCGCCGAGGCGCTCCTGCCCGACCGCCACGACCTCATCCACAAGGCCGTCGGGTGGATGCTGCGCGAGGTCGGCAAGCACGACCCTGCGGCCCTGCGGCGCTTCCTCGAGCGCCACGCGACCGCGATGCCGCGCACGGCGCTGCGCTACGCGATCGAGCGCTACGGCGAAGACGAGCGCCGCGCCTGGCTCACGCGACGCTGACCCTCAGCGCCGGAAGGGGTTGTCGAAGGGGTCGTCGGTCGCCGCCACCGTGTCGAACGCGACCTCCTCGGACCGGGTCGCCCACGCCGGCATCGGGAACGACACCACCAGCGGCGCCGGCACGCGCGGCTGCTTGAGGATCATCGTGCCGGGGTTGATCAGCGTCGCCCGGTCGCGCTGGCTGTCGGGCATCCAGCGGTACTCCGAGCGTGCGGCCTCGGCCGGGTCCAGGCGGCCCACGACCTTGATCGCGGCGTTCCCAGTGATCGCGTCGTCGACGCTGGATGCCGTCTGCTGTGCCCCGATCAGGATGATGCCCAGGCTGCGCCCGCGCTCCGCGATCTCCACCAGGGTCTGCTTGATCGGCGACTGGCCCTGGCGTGGCGCGTACTTGTTGAGCTCGTCCAGCACCACGAAGAGCAGAGGGTCGCGGGTGCCGCGCGCCTCCTTGGCCGTGAACTCCTGGTCCAGCAGCGCACCGACGACGAACTTCTGCGCCCGGCCGGACAGGGGCGTGAGGTCGACGACGTTGACCTGCTCGTCGGAGTCCAGGACGCGCACGCGGTGGCGCTGGTACGCCTCGGCGTCGCCACGGATGAGGTGGCCGACATGGTCGACCGCGCTCTCCAGCCGCCGCATGAACGCACCCACGCTGGCGGAATTGACGAAGCGCCCGACCCAGTGCGGGTCCTCGCCCTCGATCATGTCGCGCACGATCGCGACCAGCTCCGGCAGCGTGCGCGCGTGGCGGGTGCCGACCTGCACGCCGCCCTGCGGCGTCGCGACCGCGTGACGCTCCAGCGCCGAGGCCACGTTGCGGGCCACCGCCGTGTACTGCTGGCGGTCGTCGTCGATGTCGGCGAACAGCAGCGCCAGCATCCCGTTCGCGCAGAAGTCCGCGAGCGACCACCAGTACGCCTTGACCTTGTCCTTGCGCGCGCTGGACGGCACCGGCGCGGCCGCACCCTTCACCGGCGGCGACCAGAACGCCACGGACCCGAACGGCTGCGCCGGCAGCCCGACCTCTGCCCACCGCGCGCGCTGCTCCGTCGACAGCCGTGCGTTGGGCTGGTCGAGGTAGAGCAGGTCCTGCCCCTTGACGTTGAACACCAGAGCGCGCGCGTGGCGCTGCCCGATGCCCAGCACCTCCGACCCGGGGTGGAAGACCGCGTGGAGCAGGAACGTCGCGTAGGAGGTCTTGGTCGCGACCCCCGACACCCCGGAGATGTTGACGTGCGCGCCGTTGACGCCGTCGAGGAAGTCCGCGTCGAGGAAGACCGCCCCGCCCGTACGGTGCAGGCCCGCCGGCAGCCGCCGCTCCGGGGCGATCTTGTCGAGGAAGAGCGCGCGGTCCCTGGCCGCCCCCGTGACGCAGTGCACGTCGCCACCCGGCAGCGGCGGCACGAACACCTCGGGCTCGATCCGGGTCGTCATGACGGTCGCGACCTCAGACGTCTTGCCGTACATCTGCCCCTGCACGACGCGGTGGACGTCGGAGTGGTGCTCGATCCCCTCGTGGAAGCCCCGCACCTGGGTGACGACCCCGTAGAGGTCGACCGGCACAGGCACACCGCCGACGCCCGGCACCTCCCGCCGCACGGTGACGATGTCGTCGAGCTGCAGCAGCCGACCGTCGATCACGTGCACCTGGAACTCCAGGGGCGTCGCCGCCTCCGTGCCGATAACGCGGCCGGCGGGCTCCGCCGAGGTGGGTACCTGCATGGCCGCACCGTACGGCCGGCCTGCGACATCCCCCGGCAGGCGTCCCCGGCGTTCGTAGACTGCCGCCGACGCAGTGAAATGGGGTCAGTAGGGGAGGAGAGATGGAGCAGTTCTTGGCCGTCGAGCCCGAGCTCGACGTCGCGGTGATCCGGTGGCCCGAGGAGGCCGTCCGCCGCGACGAGGTGGCGCTGGGTCGCCAGCCGCGCCTCCTCCTGGTCGCAGAGGACGCCCTCCCGCCCGACGTCACGGACTGCCTCGAGGACTGGGTGCGCGTCCCGGCTTTCGAGCGCGACATCCGGGCCCGCACGGCGGCGCTGGCGGCCCGTGCCGGCCGCCACGGCCGCCTGCAGCTCGTGGACAGCGTGCTGTCCGCCGGCGGCACGTACGTCCTCCTGTCCGAGGTCGACGTGCGGCTCGTCAGCGTGCTCCTGGAACGCGCCGGCTCCGTCGTGCCCCGTGAGGAGCTCAACGAGCGCGGCTGGGAACTCCCGGTCGACCGCAACCTCCTCGACGTCCACATCCTGCGGCTGCGCCGTCGCCTGTCCCCCCTCGGCCTGGAGATCCGCACGGTGCGCCAGCGCGGCTACCTCCTGCAGTACGCCCAGGGCTGGGGCGACCGGGTCCCGTGACCGGCCGACATGTCGCAGGTGCCGCGTAGCGTCGCCTGATCGGTGACCCGGCCACGCTCCTGCCCGCCGACCTGTGGGCCGGCATGCGGTGCAGCCTCCGCCTCCACCTGCACCTGCGCCACCCCGACGCGCCCCGTCCGCCGCCGGATCCGTGGGAGCTGGCGCGCGCCCACGTGGTCGCACGCTTGCGCACGGCCACCCCTCCGGGCAGAGACGCACCCCGACCCGAGCCAGCACCAGCGGATCCTCCGCCCCCGGCCTTGCTCTGGGCCGTCGACGCCGCCCTCGAGGGCTACGCGGCCCTGACCAGCGACCGTCCGGGCCAACCCGACGACAACTCGCCACCCACCTGCAGCGCCGTCAGCCGCACCGGTCTGTACCGCCTGACCGTTCCCGTCGACCTGGTCGTCACCGTTCCCGGCGCACCGGTCGAGGTTCGGCGGGTCGCGTGGGCGCACGGGGACGGGGTGGCCGACGACGCCGAGGCCGTTGCCGCCGCGCTGGTGCTCAGGGTCCCCGCGCTGTCCTGGGTGCGGCTCGGGCTGCTGGACCGGACCGTGGGGGAGCGCGTGCTGCAGTCCGACGAGGTGGCATCGGTCGGGCGGGAGCTCGCGACACGCGTCCAAGCCTCCGTCGACGGCGGTGACCCCGAGCCCGGCACGTGGTGCACCACCTGCCCCTTCCCCGCGAGCTGCCCCGCCGTCCGCCACCTCCCCGGACCGGTCCCGTGAGCGGCGTCTGCTGCCCGCGGCGGCACGCGGTCGACGCGACCGCGGCCGAGGCGGACTGCGCCTGCGACGGGCTGGCGGCCGTGCGCGCGGAGCTGGCGCTGCGGCATCGTCCGGAGGTCGATCACGATGCGGCCGGGCTGCTCAGCCCGCAGGCGCGGCGCGCCGACGACCCGCAGGTCGGGGTGCACGTCGCGGCGCACCTGGAGCGCTGCCCGCGCCTGCAAGGCGCCCGGTACGCCGGGAGCTGGGCGCTGCCCTGGGCCCCTGATCCCGCAGAGGGCGCGCTCGCGCTGGTGCCGGTCGACGCCGTCTGGATCTGGCCCGACGGCACGCACGAGGCGCGCTGCTACGCGGTCGGTGCGGAGCACGACCTGCGGGCCGCGAACGTCGCGTTCCTGCTGCGCGGGTACCCGGGGGTCGCCGCGTCGCGGGCCGTGGTGGAGCGGCTCACGCCTCCGCGGGCCACCGTGGTCGCCGCCACCCCGCGCAGGCCTGAGCGGGTGCCGGCCAGCATCGACCCGGACCCCGGGCCGCACTGCGCGACCTGCCCGTACCGGGCCGCGTGCCCCGACGCGGCGGCCCCGCGGTAGGGTCCGCGCGTCCACATGGAGGCACCTGACATGCGCTACGTGCGGCTGGGCGGCTCGGGCCTGAGGGTGTCGCGCATCGCGCTGGGGATGATGAGCTACGGCGACCCGGCGTGGCGGCCCTGGACGCTGGGCTACGACGACACGGAGCGCTTCGTGCGCCAGGCTGCCGACCTCGGGATCACCTTCTTCGACACTGCCGACGTGTACTCGGTCGGCGTGAGCGAGGAGGTCACCGGTAAGGCCCTCAAGGCGGTCTTCCCGCGCCGCGAGGACTACGTCCTGGCCACCAAGGTCCATCACCCCATGGGCGAGGCACCCAACGACCGCGGCCTCTCGCGCGGGCACATCCTCGACTCCATCGACGCGTCGCTGCGCCGCCTCGGCGTCGACCACGTCGACCTCTACCAGATCCACCGATGGGACGCCGAGACCCCGATCGAGGAGACCATGGAGGCACTGAACGACGTCGTGCGCGCCGGCAAGGCGCGCTACCTCGGCGCCTCGTCGATGTGGGCCTGGCAGTTCGCGAAGGCCCAGTTCACCGCCGACCTCGGCGGGTGGACCCGCTTCGTGAGCATGCAGAACCTCTACAACCTCCTCTACCGCGAGGAGGAGCGCGAGCAGCTGCCGCAGTGCCGCGACATGGGCGTCGGCGTGATCCCGTGGAGCCCGCTGGCGCGCGGCCGGCTGACGCGGCCGGTCGCGGACGCCACCGCCACGACCCGCGGCGGCATGGACCACATGGCCGGGACGATGGCCCACGACGCCGGCCCGGCGATCGTGTCCGCGGTCCAGGAGGTCGCCCGCGAGCGCAGCGTGCCGATGGCGAACGTGGCGCTGGCGTGGGTGCTCGCTCAGCCCGGGATCACCGCTCCGATCGTCGGGGCGACCAAGCCGGACCACCTCGTCGACGCGGTCGCCGCTCTCGACCTCGAGCTGACCGAGGAGGAGCGCAAACGGCTCGAGGCGCCCTATCGGCAGCGTCCGACCCTGGCCTTCGCATGACCCGCCTGACCGCCGTCCTGGTCCTGACCGCCGCGCTCCTGGGACCGGTCGCGCCCGGCACGGCGCAGCCGCCGGAGCGCCCGCAGGGCCACAGCGACCGCCAGGAGGCCGCGACCGGCCACGGCGCCCCGAGGGTCACGCGCGACGAGGTGACGGCCGGCGCGCCCGCCCGCCTCGCCCCGCAGTTCGCGCAGGACCCGGCGTGCGCGCTGCAGATCTACGAAGACGCTCCCGAGGACGCCTCCAACGCGGTCGGGCTCACGCCCTACGACGAGCTCGCACCGCGACTGTGCGCCGCTGCCGCGGCGCCGGGCGGGCGGGTGACCCTCGAGGCTGGCGGCACCACCATCCTGGGCCGCGAGGTCCCCGTCGTCACCGTCACCGCGCCCGACGAGGACGACTCCCGGCCCGCGATCCTCGTCAACGCCAACATCCACGGCGACGAGCTCGAGGGCATGGACGCCGCGCTCGAGCTCATCGACTACCTCGCGACCGCCGACGCCGACGCGCCGCTGGTCCCGGCCGAGGGGCGCACGCCCGAGGAGCTCGCGGCGCTGCCCACCGTCGCGGACTTCCTCAGCGCGTACCGCCTGGTGCTGATCCCCAGCGCCAACCCCGACGGGCGGTACCTCGGGCAGCGCGCGAACGCCAACGGCCTGGACCTCAACCGCGACCACGTGACGCAGTCGCAGCCCGAGACGCTCGTGATGCGCGACGCGATCCTCTCTCACCAGCCCCTGCTGCTGGGCGACCACCACGGCTACGTCGAGTTCGGCGGCCTGATCGAGCCCTGCACACCGCCCCACGGCACCGGCTACGAGTACGACCTCTTCATCGGCAACGCACTGCCGCTGGGCCTGGCCATGGAGGCCGAGGTCTTCCGCCGCCCCAGCGTGGCCTCCAACCTCGAGGTCACCCAGGCCGACGTGCCGTTCCGCGACTACAGCGAGGGCTGGGACGACTGGCCCCCGATCTTCACCCCGCAGTACGCGGCGTACCACGGCGCCGCGGCGCTGACCCTGGAGATGCCGCTGTGGCCGCACGAGCCCGACATCAGCGCCACCGAGCTCGCGCGCCGCACCACCACCAACATCGCCTGGCAGCGGGCGACGATGGACGCCATGCTCCTGTTCGGCGTGGAGCACCGCGAGGAGCTCGTCGCCGACCAGCAGGAGCTCTTCCGCCGCGGCGCCGCCGGTGAGCCCAGCCGCAACGACGCGATCCCCGACGGCTTCGTCGAGGGCTTCGGCCCCGAGGACCGCTGGGCCACGGTCTTCCCCCGCGCCTACGTGATCCCGCTGGGCGAGGGGCAGGCGTCGGACCGTTCGGCGCACCGGCTGGCCCAGTTCCTGCTCGACAACGAGATCGCCGTCGGCACCGCCGACGACGGCTCGTACGTCGTCGACCTCCACCAGCCGCTCCGCGGGCTCGCGCATGCGCTGCTCAGCCACGGTCAGGACATCTCCGAGGCGTTCGACCTGATGTACGACATCTCCGGCTGGAGCCTGGGCGACCTCTGGGGTGCGACGGTCACGCCGGTGGACGCCCTGCCCGGCGCGGTGACGCCGATCGACCGCGCCGAGAACGCGGGCTCCGTCGCGGACGGCCCGGCCGCCGCCTACACGTTCACCCTGACCAGCGCCGCCGAGATCCGCGCCCTCAACGCCCTGTTGGACGAGGGCCTCCCGGTCCAGCGCGCCGCGGACGGCACCGTGCTGGTCTCGCCCGCGTCCCGGGACCGCCTGCTCGAGCTGGCCGAGACCGAGGGTCTGCAGGTCGCCGCCGTCACCGAGCTGCCCGCGGAGCGCACGGCGCTGGCGCCGCTGCGGCTGGGCATCTCCGGGGAGCTGGCCGAGGAGGTGCTGCTGCGCGAGCTCGGGTTCGGCGTCACGTTCGTCTCGGTCGAGGGGCTCAACGCCGACCCGGGGCTGCTCGACGGGCTCGACGCGCTCTTCGCCTCGATCCCGCTGGAGTGGGCCGCGCTCACCCCTGACGCGCAGCAGGCGCTGCGCACCTGGGTCACGGGCGGCGGGGGCGTCGTGGCGGCGGGCGCCGCCCACCTGCCGTTCGTGGACGCCGCACTGCTGCCCGCGATGGGCTGGGTCGAGCCCAATGTCAACGCCAACGGGGTCGTCGCGGTGACCAACCGCGTGGACTCGCCCGTGATGCCGGGCCGCGCTGCCGAGGGTGCGTCGTTCGGCTATCCGCCCTCGTGGTTCCTGGCCAGCTTCCCCGAGTTCTCCGTCGAGCAGCGCTACGCCGCTGGCGACACCGTGCTCCTGGGCGGGCACTGGCCGACCCCGGAGTCGGGTCTGGACGGTTCCGAGCACACCCAGGCCGAGGCCGCCGGTCGTGCGCTCACGCTGGCCGGGACCATGGGCAACGGAACGGCGCGCGTCGTGCTGACCGGGTCGGCACCGCTGTTCCGCCAGCACCCCGAGGGCCTGTTCCGCGACGTCGTCGACTGGCTGCTGTGGACCGTGCAGGGGCCGCCGACGACGGCGTCGCTGGCGCCGCGCCTGGCCGGCGCGACCCGCATCGAGACCGCGGTCGCGATCAGCCGCGCCACGTTCCGCGAGCCCGTCCCCGAGGTCGTCGTGACGACCGCGCTCGACTTCCCCGACGCGCTGTCGGCGGGCCCGTTGGGTGCGCCGATCTTGCTGACGCCGCCCGACGCGGTGCCACCGGACGTGCTGGAGGAGCTGGCGCGCCTGGCGCCCGAACGCATCGTCGTCGTCGGCGGCGAGGCAGCGGTCGGCGCCAACGCGGTCGACGAGCTCGCCGCGGTCGCGCAAGTGGTGCGCCTCGCGGGCTCGAACCGCTACGCGACCGCGGCCGCGGTCTCGGAGGCGAACGCCGAACCCGGCGGCACGGTGGTCCTCGCGACGGGGGCCACGTTCGCCGACGCCCTGGCCGGCGGCGTCCTCGCGGGCCAGCAGGACGCCCCGGTGCTGCTGCTCACGCGCTTCGGCCTGCCCCCGGAGACCGAGCTCGAGCTGTCACGGCTCGCGCCGACGGAGGTCGTGGTGCTCGGGGGCGTCGAGGCGGTCTCCGACGAGACCCTCGCCCGGATCGAGGAGCTGACCGGGGTGACGCCGCGCCGCATCGCCGGCGCCAGCCGCTTCGACACGGCAGCAGCGATCGCGGCCGAGCTCGACACCCCCGACGAGGTCTACCTCGCCGACGGCGGCACGTTCGCCGACGCCCTGGCCGGCGTCCCCGCCGCCCTGGCCTCCGACGCGGCGCTGCTGCTCGTGGAGCCCGACGCCGTCCCACCGGCAACCGCCGAGGCCGTCGCCACGCTCCAGCCCACGCGCGTCACCGCCCTGGGCGGCCCCGCCGCCGTCTCCGACGCCGTCCTCGACGCCCTCCAGCCCGCCTGATGGACCCTGAGCCGCTGGCTAGCTCTTCCCTGGGCGTTCGTTCTCTGTCTGCGTCTGCGCGCTGAGCTCGCGCGCTCGCTCGGCGATGCGCCGCGCCGCGTCCGTGACCCCCTTGAGCGCCTGCGACACCGGCATGTCCTCGGGTCGCATGCGCTGATCGGGGTCGGCGGTGCGCGCGACCTTGGCCAGGCTCTCGCTCGCCGTGGGGTACAGGGCCACCACCTCGTCCCCGCTCCAGACCAGGTGGTGCACGTTGCCCGTCACCATCACCTTGCTGACCGTGCCGTCCTGCAGCGTGCGGGCGTGCAGCAGCGCGACCTGCCGCCAGCGCTCCTGCTGGACCAGCCGCAGCAGCGGCGGGCCGACCACGGGACCCGCCTGCGTGACCAGGCGCCGGAACCCGGGGCTCCGCAGCAACCGCATCAACGCCGACGCTCCAGCCACCTGTCCTCCGTAACGGGCGCCCCCAGCGTAGGCCGCGTCAGCGGCTGAGGTCGGCCAGCCAGCCGCTCAGGTCGCCGACCTTCCACGCCATCGAGTCGTCGATGCCGCCCGCGCGCCACTGCACGCGCAGGAGGGTCGCGC
This sequence comes from Euzebyaceae bacterium, assembly GCA_963829805.1. Classification (GTDB taxonomy): domain Bacteria; phylum Actinomycetota; class Nitriliruptoria; order Euzebyales; family Egibacteraceae; genus CAWHJR01. Next base: position 915,656 of record CAWHJR010000002.1, on the reverse strand, counting down.
CGACGGACTTGCCCAGGTGCCTGCGGGTGGTGTCCACGACCATGACCGACGACAGTGGGATCACGAGCTCGTCTGAGGGCCACCACGGGTAGAAGCGCAGTGCGTCTGCCGTCAGCGCGAGCGTGCCGTTGCCGCGCTTGACCACGCGTCCGCGCGACGCCTGCGCCAACCCGAGGACATCCTCCTGGCGCCGCACGCCCGGCAACGCCGCGACGGCCTCGTGCGCGGGGCGGGCTATCCGCTTGAGGAACCTGCGCAGCATCAGCGCTCCTGGAGGACACCGTCCACGGTCACGTCGACGCGCTCCTGGTAGAAGGCCACCAGCCCGGCGATCTTGACCGACTCCAGGAAGGGCGTGGGGTAGGTCCAGGCCACGTCGCGGAACACGCTGCCGTCGACCTCCATCGACAGGTGCGTCGCGGTGCCCTTGTAGGGGCACTGCGTCACGAGGTCGGAAGGCCGCACCAGGTCCTGGCGGAGGTCGGTCGGCGGCAGGTAGTAGCGGGTCGGCAGGTGGGTCTCGAAGAGCAGGCGCGGCTGGCGGCTCTCGGCGACGACGATGCCGCCCAGCGTCACCACCACGTGTCGGCTGGAGGCCAGGATGTCGATGCGGGTGTACGGGTCGCGCGGGTGGACGATCACCCGCTCGTCCTCCTCGAACCAGGCGTCCATGTCCGGCCACGAGAAGCGCACGAGCCCGCGCAGCTCCTCGATCGGCGAGTCGCCGTAGGTCCAGGCGGCGTCGACCGCGGTCCGGTCGCCGCCCTTGACGTGGAAGTGCTGCGCGATCCCCCGGCTGGGCGAGCGCGAGGTGTGCGCCGACGGCTCCAGCAGCTCCGCGCGCACGTCCTCCAGGGGGAAGTAGTACGCCGGGTACTGCGGCTTCTCCCAGACCAGCCGGGGCCGCGTGGTGTCGGCCACCAGCTCGCCGCCGAGGTAGATCCGTACGCGCTTGGAGCCCACTTCGACCCTCACCCGCCCACGCTGCGCCATGCCGTCCCCAACAGTGCAGCCGCCGATGCTGTTCCCGCACGCCACGTGCTGGGTACTTCGAAGGGATATGGCTGCCGAGGAGCACCACCCGCGCGCCTGCGTGCTCGCGCCCTCACCCTTGCTCACGGTCACGATCGAGAGCGCCGGCGACGAGGACGGCGCGAACGAGCTGCACCTGCACGCCGGCGGGCAGGGCTTGTGGATCGGCCGACTGCTGGCGGAGCTGGGCGTCGAGGTCGTGCTCTGCGCGACCTGCGGGGGCGAGACCGGCGCCGTCCTGCGCGCGCTGATCGCCACCGAGGGTCTGACCCTGCGCGCCGTGGACGCCCAGGGCAGCAACGGGGCCTACGTGCACGACCGGCGCAGCGGCGAGCGCGAGGAGGTCGCCACGATGCCCGCCGCGGCCCTCAGCCGTCACGAGGTCGACGAGCTCTACGGCGCCGCCCTCGTCGAGGGCCTGGAGAGCGACGTGGTGGTGCTGGGCGGCCCATCGGAACCCGACGTCCTGCCGTCGGAGGTCTACGAGCGGCTGGCCAAGGACCTGAGCGCCGGAGGCGCCGCCGTGATCGCAGACCTCTCCGGCGAGCCGCTGCAGGCCGCGCTGGCCGGCGGCCTCACGGTGCTCAAGGTCAGCGCCGAGGAGCTCGTGGATGACGGCCACCTGGGCGACGAGGACGACACCGAGGCGCTGATCGCGGCCATGCGCGAGCTGGCCGCCCAGGGCGCCCAGCACGTGATCGTCACGCGCGCCGAGCGGGGCAACCTCGCACTGCTGGACGGCGAGCTCGTCGAGGCCACCGCCCCGGCGCTGGAGGTGGTGGACACGCGCGGGTCGGGCGACTCGCTGACCGCCGCGGTCGCAGCGGCGCTCGCCTACGGGGCGGACCTGAGGGACGCCGTCCGGTTGGGCACCGCGGCCGGCGCGATGAACGTCACCCGCCGCGGCCTGGCGTCGAGCAACCGCGAGGACGTCGTGCGCTTCGCCGAGCACATCGAGGTCGAGGAGGTGCACAAGTGAGGGCGTTGATCACCAATGACGACGGCGTCGAGAGCGTCGGCATCCGCACACTCGCCCTGGCGGCGCTGGAGGCCGGCCTGGAGTGCACCGTCGCGGCGCCGATGGCGGACTCCAGCGGCGCCAGCGCCTCGCTCATGGCCGTGCTGGAGCAGGACGGGAGCTTCCTGACCGATCAACGGGAGCTGGAGGGGCTGCCCGGCGTGGCCGTGTGGGCCGTGCAGGCCGCGCCCGCGTTCATCGTCCGCGCCGCGCTCACCGGTGCGTTCGGCGACCCGCCCGACGTGGTGCTCTCGGGGATCAACCACGGTCCCAACACCGGCTTCGCGATCCTGCACTCCGGCACGGTCGGGGCCACGCTGACCGCGGCGGCCGAGGGGCGTCCCGGCCTGGCCGTCTCCCTGGACCTGCGCGAGCGCTCGACCGTCGCCTACTGGGACACCGCAGCGCTCGTGGCCGCGGCCGGGCTGGCGTGGGTGCTCGAGAACCGCGACCCGCTGGTGCTGAACGTCAACGTCCCCAACGTCCCGCCGGCCGGCCTCCAGGGGCTGCGCCGCGCGGCGTTGGCCCCGTTCGGTGCCGTGCAGACCGTGGTGGCGGAGTCCGGTGCCGGCTACGTCAAGTTGGCCTACGAGGAGAGCCAGGCCACCAGCGACCCCGACACGGACGTGGCCATGCTGGCCACGGATTGGGCGACGTACACCCCGCTGCGGCCCGTCTGCGCCGCCGACGTCCCCGATCTGGCCGACCTGGGCGCACTCCTCGCCCTGCCGACCGCCTGACCGTCGACGACCAGGCCGCGGCACCGGCGGTCGCCCGCGTCTCCTGCAACAATCGTCAGCATCTCGGCGCTCGTTTCGGGCACAGGCAGGCAGCGGGTCCTCGCGGGGCTGCTCGCCGCCCTGGTGCTGGCCGGTGTGACGGCCCTCGACCCGTTCGGTTTCGCGCCCGCCGGGCCGTTGCGCGCGACCGTCGTGACGGTGCTCGTGCTGGTCGCGGCGGCGGCGGCGGTGCGCACCGCGGTGCTGCCGCGGTCGCTCGTGGTGGCGTGGGGCGCGTTCCTGCTGGTGCTGCTCTTGGCGTCGGCCCTCGCCGTCGACCCGCTCCACGCGTGGCTCGGCACCCCCGACCGGCGGATGGGCTGGCTGTCGTGGGTCCTGTGCGCGGCGGCCTGCGTCGCGGGGGCCGGTCTCGCCGGCAGGGCCGAGGGCTGCTGGATCGCGCGCGCCGCCGCCGTGGCCTCGGGCGTGCTCGGGGTCTGGGCGGCCGTGGAGCTCGCCGCCGGAACGGCGTTCGCGGCCGGGCGCGCGGGCGGGCCGTACCTTCAGCCCGCCTACCTGGGAGCGGCCTGCACCCTGCTGGTGCCGGTCGCGATCGGGCTGGCGGCGACCCGGTCGGAGCGGCTCGGCTGGCGGGTCGCTGCCGGGGCCGGCGCCGCGCTGGGGACGTTCGCCCTGCTGGCCTCCGGGACCCGCGGCGCCTGGGTCGGGGCCGCCGTAGCCGCCCTGCTCTTCCTCCCCCGCATGGTCGGTTGGACGGCCCGGGCGGCCGGGCGGGGGGCGACGGGCGGGCTCCGGGTGGCCGGGATGCGCTGGGGACTGCTCGCGGCGTTCGTGGGTGCGCTCGTGGTGGTGGCGGTGGTGACGCCGGTCGGGGCGCGGGCGCTGTCGGCGTTCGGGCAGGGGATCAGCAGCCGGGGCGACGAGTGGCGGGTCGGGGTGGCCGCGCTCCTGGAGCGGCCGTGGGTGGGGTACGGGCCGGAGGGGTACCGCGTCGTCTGGGCGGGGGCGCTGGATGCGGCCTACGTCGAGCGGCACGGGCGCGACGTCCTGGCCGACCGTGCCCACTCGGGGCCGCTGGATGTGGCGCTCGCCGGGGGTCTGCCGTCGCTGCTCGCCTACGCGGTGCTCCTGGCGCTGGCGGTGCGGGCCGCATGGCGCTCCCGGCGCGGGGAGCCGTGGCTGGCCGGCTGCGCCGCCGGCGTGGTCGGCTACCTGGCCCAGCAGCTCTTCCTCTTCCCGCTCCTCGAGCTCGACCCGCTGCTCTGGATGCTGGTCGGTCTGCTGGCGGGCAGCACCGCCTCAGCGCCGGGTTCGCAGACTGCGCGGCGTGTCACGGCCGCGGCCCTGGCGCTGGCGGCCGTGCTCGCGCTCGGGGCGGGGCTGCTGGACGTGGCGTCGGACCACGCGCTGCGGCGGGCGACCGAGCTCGACGGGCCGTTCGACCATGACGCGGCCGTCGCCGCGGCGGCCCGGGCGACGCGGCTGCGCCCGGACTCGGTCCGGGCGTGGTTCGTGGCCGCGCGGGTCGCGCACCAGGGCGGCACGATCCACGCGGTGGATGCCGCTCTGGAAGCCGTGGAGGCGGGACTGGCGTGGTCGCCACGCGATCCCGCGCTGCGGGAGGAGCGGGCACGCCTGCTCCTCGACCGTGCCGTCAGGTCGGGCGTGCCGGAGGACACCGCCGCGGCGGTCGCAGCACTCGAGGAGCTCACGGCCGCCGACCCGCACCACCCCGCGCTCAGGGAGCTCCTGGACCAGGCGCGGGAGCTGGCCGGGAACCTCCCGGCCGGCTCGGGCGTGTAGGTGGTCGCATGGACCGCGGCGCACAGGAGCACGGTGTGACGGAGCTGGCGCTCCCGCTCGACGCAGGCGCGACGACCCGGGCGCAGGTCGACTTCACGGGGTTCTACCGCGACGCCTACCCCGCGGTCGCGCGCGCCCTGGCCTACACACTGGGCGACACCGACCTGGCGCGCGAGGCCGCCGACGAGGCCATGGCCCGCGCCTACCCGCGGTGGGACGCGCTCGCGGGCTACGACAACCCGGGAGGCTGGGTGTACCGGGTCGGGCTCAACTGGGCCCGCTCGACGCACCGGCGCCTCAGCCGGCGCCTGCCGGTCCGCGAGCGGCCCGACGTGCTCCAGCCGCCGGTCGCCGATCCCGCGATCGCGGCGGCGCTGCGCGCGCTGCCGCTGGACCATCGCGCCGTCGTGGTGTGCCGCCTGCTCCTGGACTGGTCGGTGGACGACACCGCCGCCGCACTGGGCGTGCGGCCCGGGACCGTCAAGAGCCGGCTGCACCGCGCGCTGCGTGACCTCGAGACCCGACTCGCCCATCTGAGGATGACGCCATGAGCATCGAGACCACGATCCGCTCCGCGCTGCGCGACGGCGCCGGCCGCCTGGATCTGCACGGAGAGGGGCCGGAGCACGCCCGTGCCCGGGCCGGGCAGCGGGCACGCCGCCTGCGCGCGACCGGGGCCGGTCTCACGGCGCTGGTCGTGCTGGGCGGCGGCGCCTTCGTCGCGTCCCGCGTGGGCGGCACCTCTGTCGACTTCGCCGGGCCTGCGGTCGGCAGCGGCGAGCCGGCGGCCCTGATCTGGCGCGAGGAGGCCGGCGTGCTGGGCGCGACCCAGGACGTGGTCGTCACGGCCGACGGCGCGTACTACGCCCTCTCGACCGCGCCGGGCACGACCTGGGAGGACAGCAGCCCGGATGGCTGGGTGCCCCAGTCGCTGTACCGCTCCACCGACGGCGTGACCTGGACCGACGTCGCGGTCGACGGCGCGGAGCGCATCGCGGCGCTCGACGCGCGCGGCACCGTGCTCTACGCGCTGTCGACCGCCCCCGCGACCAACGGCGGCACGGGCCGGGCGGCGGTCTCCACGGACGGCGGCGCGACCTGGCAGCGGGCGGACCTGCCCTCGACGGTGACCGCGCCGCCCGCGACCGTGCCGCTGTGGGGTCCCGGCGTCAACGCCGACCTGGCCGTCGGCGAGGACCTGCTGCTGGCCTCCGTGCACTCCCGCTGGGACGTCGACCAGAGCGCGGTCCTGACATCCGAGGAGTCCGCCAACGGCGACTGGACCCAGCCGACCGCCGACGGTCTGGCCGTCTACGCCAACCCCTGCCCGGAGCCGCCGCGTCCCGAGCCGACGGCCGACGCCAGCGCTGCCCTGCTCCGTCCGACGCCGTGCGAGCCGCCGGCGACGCCCACCCGCGTGGTGCCCTGGGCCGACCTCGGCCTGGCGGGCCAGCAGGCTCTCGACGTCAACGAGCTCTTCACCTCGGCCGACGGCGTCACCTGGCAGCGCCTCGACGCGTCGTTCGGCACCGACTGGCTCCAGGAGCTGGCGGCGATCCCCGGCGGCTTCGTCGCGATCACCGACGGCTTCGATCCGGCGACCGAGACCAGCACGCTGCGCGTGCACCGCTCGACGGACGGCACGGACTGGCAGGTCGTGGCCACCGCCGAGGACCAGTGGTTCGACTACGAGGTGCTGGGCACGCGGCTCCTGGCCGCGGGCAGCGACGGCACCACCCTGACCGTCGCCACGTCCGACGACGGCGGCGCGACGTGGGCGTCGCAGGACCTGCGCGCGCTGGCCGACCCCGAGGGCCGCTACGCCGAGCTGTGGACCGCCAACTTCGACGCCGGCCCGCTGGGCGCCGCGCTCATGGTCAACGGCACGAGCGCCACAGGAGACGCGGTCGAGCTCGTGCTGCTCACCAGCTACGACGGCATCACCTGGACCGCGACCCCGCTGGCCGACATCGCCGGGGACGTCGACGCGTACCCCAGCGTCCAGTGGCTGGCGGTCAGCGCCGACCGCGTCGCGTTCGGCCTGAGCGCCACGAGCGACCAGCCCGGCACCCCCGCACCAGCGCGCACGTTCATCGGGACCCCCGCCCGCTGAACGTCAGGGCGGGGGCCGCTCGCCCTCGCGAACCAGGCGGAACCAGCGGTAGCCGTACGGCTCCAGTGTCAGCTCCAGCCGCCCCTGTATGACCTGCTGGTCGGTGCCGCCGAAGAGGTCGACGGCCTGCGCGTCCTGGCGGTCCTCGACCTTGACCGCGACCACGCGGGGGTCCTCGGCCAGGTTGTGCAGGCACAGCACGGCGCGGCCCTCCCAGTCGCAGCGGTGTGCGAGGACCCCAGGGTCACCGCTGTGGAGGACGGTCCACTCGCCCCAGCCCAGCTCCGGCGTGTCGCGGCGGCGGCGCGTCAACCGCTCCATCCAGTTCAGCAGCGAGTCGGGGTCGCGGCGCTGCGCGGCCACGTTCACGGCCAGCGGCCCGAACCGGCCCTCCGCCAACGGCCGCAGCAGCTTTCGTGGCTTGGCCCGTGTGAAGCCGGCCGTGGCGTCGTCGGTCCACTGCATCGGCGAGCGCACGGCCAGCCGGCCCGGGATCGTGGGCTGCTCGCCCATGCCGATCTCCTCGCCGTAGAACAGCACCGGTGTGCCGGGCAGGCTGAACATCAGGCTGTACGCCATGCGCAGGCGCTGCACGTCGCCGTCGAGCATCGTCGGCAGCCGGCGCCGCAGCCCACGGCCGAAGAGCTGCAGGTCGGGGTCCGGGCCGAACGCGGCGAAGACCTCGGCGCGCTCGTCGTCGCTGAGCTTGTCCAGCGTGAGCTCGTCGTGGTTGCGCAGGAACATCGCCCACTGGCAGGCGTCGCTGGTGCGAGGCAGCGCGGTGAGCGCGGCGGCCACCGGCTCGGCCTGCTGGCGCGCCATCGCGAGGTAGATGGCCTGCATGCCGGGGAAGTCGAGGAGCATCTGCAGCTCGTCGCCGTCGTCGCCGAAGTACTCCACGAGCTGGGGGTAGTGCAGGTTCACCTCGCCCAGCAGGACGGAGTCGCCCCGCCGGCGCGCCATGAACGCGCGCAGGTCGCGCAGGAGCGTGTGCGGGTCCAGGTCCTCGGCGCCGGGGATGCCGCCCAGCTCGAGCATGAACGGCACCGCATCGATGCGGAAGCCGTCCACGCCGAGCTCCAGCCAGAAGCCGCAGAGCTTCGCGATCTCCTCGCGCACTGCGGGGTTGGCGATGTTGAGGTCGGGCTGGTGGGCGTAGAAGTGGTGCAGGTACCACTGGCCGGCGACCTCGTCGTAGGACCACAGGCTGTCCTCGGCGTCGGGGAAGACCGGCTCGCCCTTCGGCGTGGCCGGGGGATCGTCGGCCCAGACGTACCAGTCACGGAACGGCGACGAGCGGCTGCGGCGGGCCTGGCGGAACCACGGGTGGCGGTCGGAGGTGTGGTTCACGACCAGGTCGATGATCACGCGCAGACCGCGGTCCTTGGCCGTGCGCAGGAACGCGACGAGGTCGCCGAGCGAGCCGAGCCGCGCGTCGACGCCGTAGTAGTCGGTGATGTCGTAGCCGTCGTCGCGGTTGGGCGACGGGTAGAAGGGCATGAGCCACACGCAGGTGACGCCGATCCCCGCGAGGTAGTCGACGCGCTCGGTCAGCCCGCCGAAGTCGCCGATGCCGTCGTCGCCGGAGTCGAGGAACGTCTCGACGTCCAGGCAGTAGACGATCGCGTTCTTCCACCACAGGTCCGACGTGCGCGCGGCGGTCATGCCCTCACCCGTGCCCAGGACGGGCCCGGCAGGAACTCCGGCTCAAGGTGGCGGGTTGACGGTGCGCACGTCGCCGGTGCGCCGGGTCAGGCCCATCGCGTCGAGATGCTCGAGGAGAGGGAGCGCGTACTTGCGCGTGGTGGCGAGGATCTCTCGGGCGCGGCTGGCGGTCAGAGGCCCCTCCGCGAGGTAGGCGTCGTGCAGACGACCGTGCGCGTCGCGCACCGCGGCCGCGGTCATCGCGAGGTCGGGCAGCAGCCGCACGACGTCGCCGCCCGCCTCCAGCTCGGCGAGCAGCTCGGGCTCCGCACCGACGGCGCGCAGCACCTCCGCGACGGACGGCGGCGCCAACGGGTCCGCGGTCAGGGCCAGCAGGACCGCCTCACGTTGACGGACCGCCGCCGGATCAAGCTGCACCGCGTGCCCGGGCAGGCGCACCTCCGCCTGCCGCACCTCGATGACGCCCCGCGCCGCGACCAGCCGCAGCACCTCGTCGGCGATCCCCGATGGGCACCCCGCCCCGGCCAGCGCATGCTGCGCCACCTCCCGCGGCGCCCACCGCAGCAACGGATGCGCGGCATGGGACGCCCCGACCGCCCCGGCCACGGTGTCCCCCCACCGCGCGAGCTGCTGCTCGGCCACGTACACGCCGCGCACCACCACCAGCTCCGCCGTCGACGGTGGCCCTGGGGTGGGGAGGCCGGCGGCGGCGTGGGCGCGGAGGGCGTCCAAGTGGCCGCGGTGGTGCACGAGGGCGGTGAGGAGGGCTGCGCGGTCATCGGCGGCGAGGGCGGCTTCGAGCTCGGAGAGCTGGGTGACGCGGCGTTCGCGGGCTGCGTGGCCCCGAGGGCGGGAGGGTGGATCGGGGTCGAGCACGACGCCGCCGGCCACCGTTGCCGCGCGGCCGCCTTCGCGCAGGATGAAGCGGTCGCCGGCCGTGACCGCGATCGGGGCAGCGAGATCGAGGCGGGCGAAGCCGCCCGGCTCGCCGAAGGCGGTGGCGAGCGTCGGATGGACGGTCACGTGGTGCTCGCCGGAGCCGACGTGGAGGTGCCAGTCGCCGCGGCGGCTGACCTCCTCGCCCGGGAGGACGCGGACGCGGGCGTCGAGCGCCCGCACGGCCAGCCACTGGCCCGGGTGCACGAGGGCCGCACCACGGGGCACCTCGTGATGGGCGACGCGGGCGAGGTTCACGGCCACGCGCGACCCCGGGCCGATCGTGGCGACCGCCTGCTGCAGGCTCTGCAGGCCGCGGATGCGCGCGGGCTCGCCCGGCAGCAGCTCCACGGCGTCGCCGGCCGACAGGCTGCCGCCGGCAAGCGTCCCGGTGACGACCGTGCCGGAGCCGCGGATCGTGAACGCGCGGTCGACCCAGAGACGGGGCCGGCCGGCGTCCGCTTCGCGGTCGGCGCTGACCAGGTCGTACAGCGCGGTGCGCAACGCGTCGAGCCCGGCCCCCGTGCGCGCACTGACCGCGACCAGGGGCGCGTCCGCCAGGGCGCTGCCCGCCAGCTCCTCGCGCACGAGCTCCTCGGCCAGGGCGCAGATCTCGTCGTCGACCAGGTCGGTCTTGCTGAGCGCCACCACGCCGCGGCGGACCTCCAGCAGGTCGAGGATCGCCAGGTGCTCCGCACTCTGCGGCATCCAGCCGTCGTCGGCAGCGACCACCAGCAGCGCGGTGCGCACCTGGCCCGCGCCGGCCAGCATGTTGCCCAGGAACTTCCGATGCCCCGGCAGGTCGATGAACGCGATCGTGGCCGGCGGGCCGCCGCCGGAGGGCGTCAGGTCGGTCCAGGCGAAACCCAGGTCGATCGTCAGGCCACGGCGCCGCTCCTCGTCGAGGCGGTCGGGGACCATCCCCGTGAGGGCCTCGACCAGCGCGGACTTCCCGTGGTCGACGTGCCCCGCGGTGCAGACGACGTGCAAGCTGTCCCCTCTAGCCCGCCGCCAGCCAGTCGTCGATCAGGCGGCGGCTGATCGACAGCGGCGTGGACAGCGTGACACTTTCGGCGCGCAGCTCGTCGCGGGTCCACCACCGCGCGTCGACGAGCTCGGACGCATCGGGGTGGAGCGTGTCGTCGACCGCCTCCGCGGTGAACCCGATCATCACCGACGTCGGGAACGGCCACGGCTGCGACGAGTGGTAGGCGACGTTGCGCACGACGATGCCCGCCTCCTCGAGGACCTCGCGCGCGACGGCGTCCTCCAGCGACTCGCCGGGCTCCACGAACCCAGCCAGCACCGACCCGCGGCCGTCCGGCCACGACGGGTGACGGCCCAGCAGGAGGCGGTCGGCGTGCGTGACCGCGACGATCACCGCCGGGTCCGTGCGCGGGAAGTGCTCCCGGCCGCAGACGGGGCAGCGGCGCAGGTGCCCTGCCCAGTCGACGGTCGTCGCCGCGCCGCACTGCCCGCAGTGGCGGTGGGTGCTGTGCCACGTCGCCAGCGCGCTCGCGGTCGCCGCCACATGCGCCTCGAGCGGCGCCAACAGCAGCGCGACGTCGCGCAGTCCTGCCCGCACCGCGCCACCGGTGTGCGACTCCCACTCCGCCTCGGCGACCTCGATTGCGAGCCAGGCGACGCCTCCGCCGACCCCGAGCACCCAGGTGCCGTCGGCACCCACCCCGCCGCCGCCCGCGGCGTCGGGTTGTGCGACGAGGGCCAGGGCGCTGCAGTCCGCGGTGACCGCGACCTCGCCGGCGCAGACGGCCAGGACGCGAGGCTCGAGGCCGTGGAGGCGCGCCTCGAGGGCGGCCGGGTCCGCGCGGAGCAGGCCCAGTCGGTCAAGGCCGGCGTCGCTCAGCGGGTTGGGCCGATGGCGGGTCCGGTCGCCGGCCGCGGCACGGTCCATGCCGCGCCAGCCTGCCAGATCAGCTCGCGCGCAGCTCCAGGGTCACGTCGTCGGCGGTGAGCGTCAGGGTGTCGCCGTCGACGACGATCGTCGGGTTGGAAGTCAGCAGCTCGGCGAGCCAGGTGTCCTGGTCCATGAGCTCTGGGCTGCAGGCCATGCGGGTCATTGCCAGCTCCTCCCCGACCACGAGCTGCTCGTCCTCCACGGTGTAGGAGCCCGAGAGCGTGTTGCACCCGGCGATCGCGCTGACGCGGCCGTTGCCGTCGAACGTCAGAACGACCTGCGTGCCGTCGACCAGCGTCGCACCGGTGACCGCCACCGAGGTGAACTGGCCGGTCAGCTCGGATGCCGTGGCCGACGGCCGGTCGTCAGACGTGTCGGGCGACGGCGATGCGGCCTCGTCGACGGGTTCCTCGTCTGCTGTCGGCGGAGAGCCGGCGCTCCCGGCGCAGGCGGTCAGTGCGGCGGCCGCGAAGGCCACCGCCAGGCTGGTGAGGGCGGTGCGGGTGCTCATGCGCGGTTGGACGCAGTGCCACGGCATCGGGTTCTCACTGCGGCATCAGAAGTCGCCCCCGCCGAAGTCACCACCCCCGAAGTCGCCGCCGCCGAAGTCGCCGAAGCCTCCGCCGAAGTCGCCGCCGCCCCCGTCACCTCCGCCGCCCCCGTCACCTCCGCCGCCCCCCCAGCCGCCGCCGTAGCCCCAGCCGCCGTAGCCCCAGCCCGGGCCGGAGAGCAGCGACCCGAGCATCAGCCCGTTGAGGAAGCCGAGACCGCCGAAGCCGCCGTACCAGCCGCCCATCCACGGGCCGTAGTAGGCCGGGGCCTCCCAGTAGGGACGCCGGCCGCCGGCCAGCTCGAGCTGGCGGATCTCCGGCTCCTCGTGGCGCTCGACCCGCAGCGCGTCGGCCTGGCACGCGGGCACGGGGCGCGGCTCGCCACCGGGCGGGGCCCACGTCACGTCCCGGGTCGAGGGCCCGTGACGCGGGTCGAAGAAGCACGGCGGGCGCCGCTCCGGGTCGGGCTGGCCCGCCAGCGCGGCGCGGGTGCGCGCCAGGCCGTAGCGCGCCTCCTCCAGCTCGTGGGTCACCGGCTCAAGGTCGGCCGGGCGCTGCGCTTGCGCCAGGAGGTCCCGGGCGCGCAGGAAGTGCCCGGAGGCCTCGGCAAAGGCCGACGGCGCGCGCGGGTCCCCGGCGATCGCCACCTCGGGCTCCAGCTGCAGGATCGCGTCGGAGAGCGCGGTGACGTCCTGCTCGGCGACGCGGCGCACCTCCGCGAGCTGGGCTGCCTCCCGCTCCCGGCGGCGCCGGCGCGACCACACCAGCGCACCGACCGCCCCGGCGACCAGCACGAGGACGAACCCGAGTCCGCCGAACCCGCCTCCGGCGCCCGCGGAACCGGTGTCGGCGCGCGCATCGAGCTCGGCGACGAAGGTCGTCAGCAGCGCGTCGACGTCGCCGCCGGCCTCCTGCGCCGCGATCGTCGCCGCCTGCGGGACCTCGCCGACCTCGAACGGCGCGTCGGCGTCCGCGCCGGCGCGGAACGTGTCGCCGGCGACCAGCGCGTAGGTGCCGTCGCGGTCGACCAGCTCCGCGATCGTGCGCAGCGCCTGATCGGGATCGTTGCCGGCCGCAGCCAGGGCCTCCTCGGGCAGCACCGCGATGTAGACCGGGCCGACGTCCGCGCTGGCGATCTCGGAGCGCAGCTGCGCGACCTCATCGGCGCTCAGCTCGCTGGCGACGTCGGGGTGGACGTAGATCCCCTCGTTGCGCAAGGCCTCGGCTGCCTGTTCCAGAAGCGAGCTCTCGGCCATACCCCCAGTCTCCCCCCAGAAGCCGCACCCTGCACCAGGATCACCCGAGCGGCGGGACCGTGTGGCTGACGTCGACGATCCGCACGACAGCGCTGCCGGCCGCGTCGGAGGCGTCCAGGTCGACCTCGGCGGTGATCGCCCAGTCGTGGTCGCCGGCCGGGTCGTCGAGGATCTGGCGCACCCGCCAGGTTCGCCCGCGCTCCTCGATCACCAGCAGGGCCGGGCCGCGCGCGTCAGGGCCCGTGGCGATCTCCTCATGCTCCTCGAAGTACGGGGCCAGTGCGGCTTCCCACGCCACGGCGCCGTCAAGCTCCGCCAGCTCCTCCCACGACCGGCGGGCCGCCAGCTGCACCCGGCGGAACAGCGCATTGCGCACCAGCACCCGGAACGCGCGCGTGTTGCGCGTGACGGGCGGCGGGCCGTCGTCCACGGCCTCCGGGCGCGGTAGCGCCACCGTGGGGTCGGCCAGGGCCAGCCACTCGTCGAGCAGGCTGGCATCGACCTGGCGCACCAGCTCGCCCAGCCACGCCTCGAGGTCGTCGAGCTCCGCGCTCTTGGCCTCGTCGGGGACGGTCTGGCGCAGCGCCTTGTAGGCGTCGGTGAGGTAGCGCAGGACCAGGGCCTCGGAGCGGGCCAGGCCGTAGAAGGCCACGTACTCGGTGAAGGTCATCGCGCGCTCCGACAGGTCGCGCGCGACGGCCTTCGGTGAGAGCACGTGGTCGTCGACCCACGGGTGCGTCTGGCGGTAGATCGCGAGTCCGGCCTCCAACAGGTCTGCCAGCGGCCGCGGGTGGGTCACCTCCGCCAGGAGCGCCATGCGCTCCTCGTAGTCCAGTCCCTGCTCCTTCATGGCCGCGATGGCCTCGCCACGTGCCTTGAACTGCTGCGCGGCGAGGACCTGGCGCGGGTCCTCGAGCGTCGCCTCGAGCACCGAGAGCACGTCCAGCGCATGCGTCGGCGCGTCGCGGTCCAGCAGCTCGATGGCGGTGACCGCGAACGCCGACAGCGGCTGGTTGAGCGCGAAGTCCTCTTGGAGGTCGACGGTCAGGCGCACGCGGCGGCCCTCGGCGTCGGGCTCCTCCAGGCGCTCGACGACGCCCGCCGCCAGGAGGCTGCGGAACATCCCGATGGCCCGGCGGATGTGGTGGCGCTGGGCGGCCGCGTCCTCGTGGTTGTCGCGCAGCAGGTGGCGCATCGCCGCGAACGCGTCGCCGGGACGCGCGATGACGTTGAGCAGCATGGCGTGGGTGACCCGGAAGCTGGAGGTGAGCTGCTCGGGCGGCGCGGCGACCAGGCGCTCGAAGGTCGACTCGCTCCACCCCACGAAGCCCTCGGGCGGCTTGCGCTTCACGACCTTGCGCTGCTTGCGCGGGTCGTCGCCCGCCTTGGCGAGCGCGCGCTCGTTGTCGACCACGTGCTCGGGCGCCTGGGCGACGACCCAGCCCTGCGTGTCGAAGCCGGCGCGGCCGGCGCGGCCCGCGATCTGGTGGAACTCGCGGGCCTTGAGCTGGCGCGTGCGGGTGCCGTCGTACTTCGCCAGCGCGGTGAAGAGCACCGTGCGGATCGGGATGTTGATGCCGACCCCGAGCGTGTCGGTGCCGCAGATGACCTTCAGGTGCCCGGCCTGCGCGAGGCGCTCCACCAGGCGGCGGTAGCGCGGGAGCATCCCGGCGTGGTGAACGCCGATGCCGTGGCGCACCAGTCGCGAGAGCGTCGCGCCGAACCCGGCCGTGAAGCGGAAGGCCCCGATGGCCGCGGCGATCGCGTCGCGCTCCTCCCGTGTGGCGACCGGGACGCTCATCAGGGCCTGGGCGCGCTCGACGGCGGCCGCCTGCGTGGTGTGCACGACGTAGACGGGGCCGCGGCCGGCGTCCAGCAGGTCGGCAAGGGTCTGGTGCACCGGCGTCGTGACGTAGCCGTACGACAGCGGGACCGGGCGCTCCAGCGAGGAGACCACTGCGGCCGGCCTTCCCGTGCGGCGCTCGAGGTCGTCGGCGAACCGCGACACGTCGCCCAACGTCGCCGACATCAGCACGAACTGCGCGTCCGGCAGCTCCAGCAGCGGTACCTGCCAGGCCCAGCCGCGATCGGGGTCGGCGTAGAAGTGAAACTCGTCCATCACGACCTGGCCGACGTCCGCCGCGGCACCCTCGCGCAGCGCGAGGTTGGCGAGGATCTCGGCGGTGCAGCACACGATCGGCGCGTCCGCGTTGACGCTGGCATCACCGGTGACCAGGCCCACATCGGCGGCTCCGAAGGCGTCGATCAACGCGAAGAACTTCTCGCTCACCAGGGCCTTGATCGGGGCCGTGTACCAGGTGCGCCGGCCCTCGGCCAGCGCGGCGAAGTGGGCACCGGTGGCGATCAGGCTCTTGCCTGAGCCGGTCGGGGTCGTGACGATCACATGCGCGCCGGACACCACCTCGATGAGGGCCTCGAGCTGCGCGGGGTACAGCGTCAGGCCCTGCTCCTCGACCCACTCCGCGAACGCATCGAAGATCGCGTCGGGTCCTGGCGGGGCGTCGCCTGCCTGCGCCAGCCGGGCGCGCAGCCCGCCGGGGTGGATCGCGGTCATGTGGCGGCCATCTTCTGCGATCGTGGGTGCGGGTCGCGGTGGCCGCTTGACAGGCAAGTGTTCACTTGCCTATGGTGGGTCGGCGTGGGTGACCTCTACAGAGCCCTCGCCGACCCGACCCGGCGGGCGATCCTCGACGAGCTGACCGAGCGCGACGACCAGACGCTCTTCGAGCTCTGCACCCGCCTGATCATGAAGCACCAGCTGTCCTCGACCCGGCAGGCGATCTCACAGCACCTCGACGTGCTCGAGGACGCAGGGCTGATCGTCACCCGCCGGGAGGGCCGCTACAAGTTCCACTCGATCGACACCGCACCGCTGGACGAGCTGAGCCAGCGGTGGCAAAAGCCCGTGGAAAGGGGCCGAGCATGAGGATCAACCTCGCCAGTGTCCTGGTCGACGACCAGGCCAAGGCGCTGACCTTCTACACCGACACGCTCGGCTTCGTGATGAAGAACGACGTCCCGGTTGGCGAGGCGCGCTGGCTGACGGTCGTGTCGCCCGAGCAGTCCGACGGTCCGGAGCTGCTGCTCGAGCCCGACGAGCATCCGGCCGCCAAGCCGTTCAAGGCGGCGCTGGTCGCCGACGGCATCCCGTACACGTCCTTCGCGGTCGCCGACGTGGCCGCCGAGTTCGAACGACTGCGCGCCCTCGGCGTGCGCTTCACCCAGGAGCCCACCGAGATGGGTCCCGTCACGACCGCGGTGTTCGACGACACCTGCGGCAACCTCATCCAGATCGTGAGCGCCTGACCTCTGAAGGCCCCGCCAGAGGAGCTGCCAGAGGCCGCGGTGGCCGCGGCTGTCGCCGCGGGCTGGGGCCGGGAGGCGACCAGCGTCCGTCACCTGCCTGTGGGCTTCGGCAGCCACCACTGGGACGTGCGGGCGGCCGACAACAGGCGCTGGTTCGTGACGGCCGACGACCTCGAAGCCCCCGGGCGTGCGCACCCCGAGCCGCTGGTGCGGCTGCGGGCAGCACTGGCAACCGCCCGCGCGCTGGCCGACGCGGGCCTGGAGTTCGTGGTCGCGCCGGTCGCCACGTCGGCCGGCACGCTGCGCGCGGCGCTGCGAGACGTCCGGCTGCGCTGGGATGCCGGGCCGTTGAGCGACGAGGCCCGAACCCTCCTGGCGGAGCATGCTCGACCGCTACGCGGCGGCGACCGGGGTGACGCTCGACACACAGGCCCTGAGGTTCTTCCAGCGCCGCTGGGACCTCGACGACCTCGTCGCGTTCGTCGCCGAGCTGCGCGGACCGCACCGCGACACGCCCGACAGCAGGGCGTCCCTCGGGTACCTCCGTGGCGTGCTGCAGAGCCTCGCTGCGCTGACCCCGTAGGACCCGCCAAAAACACCACGCTCCTCCGCGTCCATCGCGCGGAGGAGCGTGCTCCCCCCACCAGGCTGGTGCCGACCGCCTGGACGTTGCCGAGCGTTAGACCGAACGCATCGCGATCGGTGTGACATCGACGACGGCATCACCGATGTCGGCGATGGCCCGGAGGGCCTGCCCGATCGCGATGGGCCAGGTCGCGAGCAGGATGGCGAGCGGTGCCCCGAGCAGGATGACGCCCACGGTGTTCCAGAAGCCTTCGACGGCGATCGCCCAGGAGATGACACCGATCACGGTCAGCACGACGCTGACCGCCCCGAGCAGCACCAGCACGGACGCCCAGGTGCGCAGCGTCTTGTAGTTCGACATCGCGGTCTAGTCCTCCTCGCCGAAGACAGCGCGCAGACGCTCTTCTTCTTCGGCCGACAGGTTGGTGTAAAGCAGCTCCGACCCGGCGAAGGCGTCACTGACACGGTCGATCACCGCATCGCTGGAGAGGACGAAGAGCGCGGAGGTCCCCGGCTGGATCTGGGAGCGCAGCGACTCGATGAAGTCGTCGGAGATGCCGACGTCGGACAGCTTGCCGGCCAGCGCACCCGTCGCGGCCCCGACCGCCATGCCGAGCAGCGGCACGAAGAAGAGCAGCCCGAACAGCATCCCCCAGAACGCGCCGCCGAGGGCTCCGGCGCCCCCGAGCCCGACGAGCTGACGGGTCTTGGGCTTGGTCCTCCCCAGCGGCCACGTCACGACGGCCGCGTCGTTGATGGTGATGAGCTCCTGCTTCGCGAGCCCCAGGAGGACGCCCTCGGCTTGCTCCGCGCCTTCTGCGGTCTTGAACTTCCACACCGTGAGCGTTGCCATGCAGGCCTCCTTGGATCAACGGTCTGGGTCGGGCACCATCGTCGGAGTCCCTGGTCCCTGCCGTCGTCACCCTGGCCGGGTGAAGCCAAGCCCAACGTGGGACGCGGACCGTGGCGGGAATGTCCGACGAGCCGAAGGGCGGCAGCCGGGCCGCGGCCGTCGCGCGTACCGCCGTCGTCTGGGTCTGCGTCCTGCTCGCCTGCGTCTCGCTGCTCGTCGCGGTCCTCGGTGTGTGGGTCGGCCGCTCGCTGCTCGACACCGAGAACTTCGTCGCGGCCACGGCGGCGATCGTCGAGGACCCCGCCGTCGAGAACGCGCTCACCGACCAGCTGACCACGCAGATCATGGACGCGCTCGGGGCCGCCGCCTTCTTCGAAGAACAGCTGCCGGGGGGCGCGATCCTGGCCGCCCCGCTCACGAGCGCGCTGGAGGGCTTCGTCCACGACCAGGTCGAGGCCGTGCTGTCCTCGGAGAGGCTCACGAACGCAGTGACCCGGGCGATCGAGGTCACGCATGGCCGGGTGGTCACCTTGCTCCGCGACGAGAGCGAGCTCGTCGAGGCAACGGACACGGGCGTGACCGTCGACCTCGAGCCCGTCGTCGACGCCGCGGTCGACAGGATCGCCGAGCGGGCCCCGCAGCTCGCCGGGCTGTTCGCCAACGTGGTCGAACCCCAGAACACCGTGATCGTGATCGACGACGGCGGCCGGCTGGCATCCCTGCAGGGCCTGATGCGACTGCTCGACAGCCTCGGCATCGTCGCCGTGGTGGCGACCGCGCTGTTCAGCGCCGCTGCCATCTTCACGTCGCGGGCGCGCATCCGGACGGCTTTCGCGCTCGCGCTGGGCGGTGCGCTGGTCGTCGGCGTCCTGGTGTGGGTCCTCGTCGCCGTGGGCAACAGCGCCGTCGCGCTGCCCGAGACCGTCAGCGGCCAGGACGCGATGCGCGTCGCGGTCGACCAGCTCGTCGGACCACTCCGCGACGCGGCCACCGCGCTGCTGGTGGCTTTGCTCGTGGCGGCCGGGGCACTGTTCTGGTTCTGGCGGCAACCATGATCGGCCCACTGGAGTACGCCGTGGTCGGCTTCGAGGGGACCCTGTTCGGCGGCGAGATCGTGCGGGAGCTCGAGGCGGTGCGCAACGTCGGGGCCATCCGGATCCTCGACGTGCTGTTCATCACCAAGAACGACGAAGGCGACGTCGTCGTCCGGGAGGTGTCGGACTTGACACCAGAGGAGCTCGTGGCCCTCGGCACGCTCGAGGAGCCGGCAGGCGAGCGGGACCGCTTCGCGTGGTTCGCTCAGGACGACATCGCCACGATCGCCGACCACCTACCCGTGGAGACCACCGCGGTGATGCTCCTGCTGGAGCACGCCTGGGCCGCCCACCTGCGACAGGCGGTGATCGAAGCGGGCGGCTTCGTCGTGGCCGACGGCCGCGTCCCCAGCGCCGTCGTCGACGAGGTCGCCAACCTCATGACCGCCACGAAGATGGGCTAGCCCGCCGTGGCGCGCAAGCCGTCGCCAGCCGGCCGTCGTCGCGGGCTCGGCCTCATCGCGATGTTCGGCCCCAGCGAGGCGCCAGCCGACCAGCCCGGCGCCGGCGCCGGCCCCTTCGGCGAGCGCCTCGCACAGCTGCAGACGCTCCACGAGCTGCGTGCCGCGGGTGCCCTGACCGACGAGGAGTTCGCAGTGCAGAAGGCACGGCTCCTGGCATAAAATCGGTCACCTCGACTGAGTGAGCGCTGGCCTGGTCCCCGCGGGCGTTCGTGCGATGTAGGTGATGTACGCGCTCAGCGGGTTTCCTAGCGTCTTTTGCAACGCTAGGGATCGCGATGGGATCAGGATGCGCACGGGCCAGGTAGTTCTGCCGGGCGGTCGGTCTGCCGTGCCGGCAGTTCCGTCACGCCATGTCAGCCGGCCGCGGCTGGATGCGCTGCTGGCCGACGCGCACCGCCGCCCCGTCACCTTGCTGGCAGCTCCTCCTGGGTCAGGCAAGACGACGCTGCTCGCGGCCTGGGCCGAGCGCCGGCGGGGCGACGGGCCGCTCTGGCTCACGGCCCGCCGCCACCACAACGAGCCGGGACGCCTCGCCAGGAAGCTCTACGCCGTGCTCACGGGCGAGGACCCTCCGGCCTCAGGGCGGCGCAGGGACGGCACCTGGCTCCTGGACCTCGCGTTCGCAGCCGCCGCCGACGGCCCGCAGCAGATCATCGTGCTCGACGACGTCCAGGAGCTTTCCTCGATCGAGGCTCTGCAGGTCCTGGGCCACCTCCTGCAGCACGCGCCGGAGGCCATGCACGTGGTGGTGTCCACCCGCGCGGACTCGGTCGTGCGCACCGCGCGACTCCGGCTGGAGGGGCGCCTGGGGGAGATCCGCACCGTCGACCTGCAGTTCACGCTCGCCGAGGCCATGGCGCTGTTCGAGGCGTACGGCCTCGGGGTCCGCCGCCAGTACGTCGGGGGGCTGGTGCGACACACCGAGGGCTGGGCAGCCGCGCTCGCGCTGGTCGCGTCGGCGCTGAAGGATGGAGCCGATCCGCGCAGGTTCGCCTTCGACTCGGCGGCCGCGGACGCGGTCGTGGCGGACTACTTCATCAGCGAGGTCCTCGACCAGCTGGATCCCGACGCCCGCGACTTCCTGCTGCACACCAGCATCGTCGACCGGCTCAACGCCGACCTCGCCCAGGTGCTCCACCCCCGGGACGCCCCTGGCCAGCTCGTGGCGGCGGAGCGTGACGGACTGTTCCTGGTCGCGCTGGAAGACGGAGTGTCCTACCGCTACCACTCCCTGGTCTCGTCGCTCCTGCGCGCACGCATGCGACGCGACGACCCCACCCTGCTGCGCACCCTGCACCGCACGGCGTCGGAGTGGTTCGAGCAGCACGCCATGGACCAGGAGGCCGAGGAGCACGCGCGTGCCGGCGAGGATTGGCCGCACCTCGGCACGATCGTGGGGCGGCGCTGGCTCAAGGCCCTGCGCGCGGGCGAGGAGCTGACCACCATCGACGTGTCCGCGGTGCCGGACGACCTGGTGAGAAGCACGCCCGCGCTGGCGGCCGTCGGGATGGGCGTCGCCAGCGTGCGGGGGGACCTCGAGGAGGCGGCGCGCTTCGCCACGGCGCTGGACCGCTACGAGGAGGAGCCCACCACCCTGCGCGAGGGCAGTGCCGAAGACGACAGCCGCGTGATCGCGCTGACCGCGCGGCTGCTGTTCGGGTGCGCCTTCGGCGCTGACGAAGCTTCGGTCACCGCCGCACGTGAGCTCAGCCGCCCCCCCGTCGAGGTGCCACTGCGCGTCTTCGCCCGGCTCCGCCGCGCCGAGCTGCTCCTCGACCGCGGCGACGTACGGGGCGCCAAGCTGCTGCTCGAGGAGCTCAGCGAGGGCGACCCGCGGTCGCGGTGGGCCACCGAGGCGTCGGCGCTGCTCGCGCTCGTCCTCGCCGTCGACGGCCAGCCCAACGGCGCGATGCGCCTTGCCAGGGGGCTCACACTGCCCGCGGACCCTCGCGTGCGGGCGATCGTCGCCGTCGCGGACGAGATCGCGCGCGCACAGTCCCGCCAGGGGGCCGGGCCCCAGTCGTCCCTGCTCGATCCATCGGTCGACCGAGCCCTCAGCGGCTCGCACGCGCTGACGACCTGCCTGCGCGTGGTGCGCGCCGCCCGGAGCGAGCGGCCGTGGCTGGGTGCCGCGACGGCCCACGATCGTCTGGCGTCCCGGATCCTGACCGCGCTCGGCGTGGTCGAGGTGGTCGATCCCGCCGGCGTGGTGATCCCCGTGGGCGGCGCGGCGGAGGCCGCGATCCGCCGGGCACGCGAGGCACTCGCAGGTCACAACGCCACCGCTGCGGCGCGCGTGCTGGAACCCTGGAGTCGCAACGCCGACGTGGACGCGCACCCGCGGACCCAGATCGAGCTCGTGACGCTGCTGGCGATCACGTACGACGCTCTGGGATCGCGGGACGCAGCGGCGTGGTACGTGGGTCACGCGTTCCAGCTCGCAGCCGTCCACGGCACCGTCGCACCCCTGGCCGACCACGCGCGCGACCTGCACCAGCTCCTCGTCGGCTACGCGTCGTCCCCCAGGCCCGAGCACGAGCTCGCCCTGCGCCTGCTCGACGATTCACGGCCCGCGGAAGCGCCGGTGTACGTGGAGCCCCTCACGGAGCGCGAGCTCGTGGTCTTGCAGTTCCTGCCGACCCTGATGTCCAACAACGAGATCGCGGACTCGCTGAACCTCTCGGTCAACACCGTGAAGACGCACCTCAAGGCGCTGTACCGCAAGCTCGGCGTGGAGCGCCGGCGCGACGCGGTGGTGCTGGCCAGGCAGCTCGAGCTGCTGTAGCTACCCCCCGAGCAGCTTGGCCTTGGCGGCCGCGAACTCCGCGTCGGTCAGCAGGCCCTGGGTCTTGAGGTCCCCGAGCCGCTGCAGCTCCGCGGTGAGGTCGACCTGCGGTGCGGCGGCCTGCGGCGGCGGCGCGGCGGCTGCCTGCTGGGCCGCCAGCTGGGCGGCTGCCTGCTGCGCGTAGGCCATCTGCTGCTGCTCGTACGCCGCCTGCTGGGCAGCTGCCTCCTGCTGGGCGGCCTGCTGCTCGTAGTACTGCTCCTGCTCCTTCGCCTGGTACCTCGCCTCCTGGCGGTGGTGCACGGCGCCGGCGGTGCCGGCGACCACCGCGGTGCGTGCCATCGTCCCGACCAATCCGGGCCGTCCCATCCTGCGCATGTCTGCTCCTCGTCGTCGTGCGGTCGTGTGTCCTACGCGGAGGCGAGGGCGTCGAGGACCTCTTCGACTGCCTCGTGCGGCACGCGCGTGTGGGCCATCAGCACCCCATTCGCGTTGCGGATCGCGTCCACGAGCTTCTTGGCCCAGCGGTCCTCCCAGACCAGCAGCGCGGCGCTGTTGCCGGGTGGGAGCTGCTCACCGAAGCCGGCGATGTCCTCGTCGTTGACGAGCGCCTCCTCGAGGGGCCCCAGGGAGGCGTACTCCAGCTGCGCCTCCTCGCCCAGCTCGCTGAGCTCGAACATCGTCACGCTGCCGTCGATGTCCTTGCCCACGAAGGCAAGGTCCAGCACGCGGATGAGCCCGGCCTCCACCAGCTCGGCGAGCGCGGGCACGATCTCGCCCTTGAACTCGTTGCCGGGGAAGGCGACCGCGAGGATCTCGACGGGGCCCAGGCTTGAACGGTCGATCGCCATAGCGTTCCTCCTCGTGCCGCACCAGGGGGGCGCGATCTCAGGAGCGAGCGTCGCCCCCCGGCACGACGCTGGCGTCACCCGTCGGGGGTGAACGAAACGTCATGATCAACCCGTGGGTGCTGAACGTGAGCACCCAGACCGGGAACACGAGCTCGATCCATTGCACAGGACCGGCGAGCAACAACAGCAGGAGCGCCGTCGCGAGTCCGTGGACGACCATCCAGCGCGGCACGATCGCCAGTCGCATGCCCAGGCTCGTGGTGGACAGCGTGAACACCGCCGCCATGCGCGTCGCGTACACGGTCCACAGGGTGTTGAGGGCCGACTGACCGAACGTCCAGACGCCGTCGTCGAGGCTGACTCCCGTATCCGCAGCGGCGAGCAGGGCACCACCGAGCGCGCCGGTCACGAACATCGCCGCCACGAAGATCAGCCCGCTGCCGAGGAACACCGTCGCGAAGAAGCGGTCCTCGCCCGGGCCGACGCGGTCGCGCACGACACCGATGAACCAAAGGAAGGCGATGCCCGCGAAGGGCAGCAGCGCCAGCGCGAACACGATTGCGGAGCGCCCGGGTCCGGCGAACGCCTCGATGCGGACCGGGTCGCTGCCGAGCGTCAGCCGCAGCACGATGCTGGCAGTCCCCAAGAGCACCCCGAACACGATCCCCGCGGTCGACGCCGCCCGTCGCGTGAGCAGGACGCTGCGCGCCGCCCCCGTGAGCTCGCTCAAGCCTTCTTGTCGCCGCGCACCAGGAGGAGGTCGAGGAGCAACGTCACGACCGCGATCACGATCGCGCCGAAGAACGCCGCCCAGAAGTCCTCAACTAGGAACGTGTCCATCAGGGCATCGGTGATCAGCAGGCAGATCGCGCTGATGACCAGGGAGAAGACCCCCAACGTCAGCAGGATCAGCGGCAGCGTGAGCAGCCGCAGCAGCGTCCCCAGGAAGGCGTTGATCGTGCCCAGCACCAGCGCCACGAGGAGATACGTGCCGGCGCCGCCGTTGACCTCGAAGCCGGGCACCAGCAAGGTCGTCGCCCACACAGCCAGGGCGAGGACGACAACCCGGATGATGAGCCCGACGACCACGGGCGCGCAGCCTACAGCGCGCTCGTTTCGGGGACAGGGAGGCGAGCCATGCCTCATGATCGTGTCGACCTGATGGCAGCCAGCAGCTCAGCGGGCTTCCAGGCGGCGCCCGCCATGTACGACCGCTACGTCGGCCGCTACAGCGCGCAGCTCGCGCGCGGCCTCTGCGACGCCGCCGCGATCGGGCCCGGTGACCAGGTCCTGGACGTGGGTTGCGGTCCGGGAGCGCTCACCGCGCACCTTGCGACGCTCGTCGGCGCGAGCAACGTCGCGGCCGTCGACCCGTCTGCGGTCTTCCTCGCTGCCTGCCGGGCGCGAGTGCCGGACGCCGACGTGCGCCACGCTTCCGCCGAGAGCCTCCCGTTCGAGGACCGCACCTTCGACGCGGCGCTGGCCCAGCTGGCGGTCAACTTCATGGCCGACCCCGAGCTCGGCGTACGGGAGATGCGCCGTGTGACCCGCACCGGCGGCGTGGTCGCCGCGGCGGTGTGGGACTACGCCGACGCGATGACGCTGCTGCGGGCGTTCTGGGACGCGGCGGTGGCGTTGGATCCACGGCGGGCGGCACCACTGGACGAGGGCCAGGCCTTCCCCCTGTGCCATCCCGACCGCCTGCGGTCACTGTGGGAGGCGGTCGGGCTCGAGGGGATCCGGACCGCCGCGCTCACGGCCGCCGCGGACTACGAGAGCTTCGACGACCTGTGGGCGCCCTTCCTCGCCGGCGTGGGCCCGGCCGGGGTGTACGCGGCATCGCTGGACGACCGCGCCCAAGCCGCTCTCCGAGCCGAGTACCACCGTCGTCTCGGCAGCCCCACCGGCGCCTTCCGCCTCACGGCGCGTGCTTGGTGCGTCGTCGGCGGGGTACCCCGGCCATCGGGTGTCTAGCCACCAGGGCTCCGGGTCACCTTCTTACAGTCTCGGGGTCTTCGGGTCTTCCAGCCCTGTCGCCAGGTTCACGACGGCCTCGCCTGCCATGCTCTCCTCCTCCATGCCCTCAGCGACGGGGTCCGAGGGCGCCCTGTCAGGGGATCAGAGGATGGGTCACATGGAAGCGTTGCTGCAGGTTCGCCGCCGCTGGGCGGCACTGGTCGCGGTGCTGGCGCTGGCGGCGGGGCTGCTCGCCGTCGGTATCGGTACGGCGCACGCACAGGGGGTGGCGCCTTCAGGCGGGCCGTACCTGTACGACGCGCTGGCGCAGTTCACGGCGATCACGACACGTCCCGAAGCCATGGGGTGGTTCCCATCCCCCGACGGGGAGGGACCCAATCCCAGCATGTGCAAGCACTGGCAGGGGGTCGCCCGCTCGCAAGGGCCGGGGCCGCAGCACCTGTTCGTGAGCCGCAGCGGCAACAACACCCCGGCGTGCCCCGGTGCTGACGACGACGCCTCGGGCGACCTCTCGATCGTGCGCTTCGACTCCCGCGACCAGACCGGCGAGCGGTGGCGCAGCAACCGCCTGCAGCGCGACACCGACATCGTCGACACCGCACCGCCCGGCAGCGACCGACGCGTGACGCTGATCCGGTTCGACGGCAGCCCGATCGTCGGAGACGAGGGGAGCTGGCCCGACTACTTCCACCCCGGCGGCATGCAGCTCGTCGGCGACGTGCTCGTGGTGCCGCTCGAGGCGCCCAGCGGGCCTGGGATGACCCCGAACCTCATCGCGTTCCTCGACGTCGCCAACCCCGAGCAGCCGACGCTCATCAGCACCTTCGACCCCGGAGTCGCGCCCGAGTCGTTCGAGTGGAGCGCCGGGCTGGTGGCGGTCACGCGCCTGCCGGACGGCCGCTACTTCATGCTCGTCACGGGCGGCGAGAACGACTTGCTGAAGCTCTTCACGTCCTCGCTGTCGCCGACCGGCCTCCACGACCCGGGCCTCACGTGGTCGGGACCTGCGTTCGTCACCGCCGACCAGCTCGAGGAGCAGCTGGGCGAGGACTGGCCCGAGAACGGGCCGCCCTTCGGGGACGCCCACCAGATGCTGAACTTCGTGCGCGAAGGCCCCGGCAACGATCAGCTCTTCCTGATCGGCGCGCGCAACTCCAACTCCGGCGCGCCGCTGGCCGAGGACCACCTCGACCTCTACCAGGTCGACCTCGTCGGCGGCTTCTCGCTCGACAAGATCGGCGACCGCCACCTCGACACGCACGCGACGACGACCGACGGCACGCTCGGTTCGGGCAACATCGCCAACCTCGCGGCCGGGTCCGGCATCCACGTGACGCCCAGCGGCGAGCTGCTCTTCTACGCCACCGAGCACGACAACACCGGCCCCAGCGGCAGCGCGAACTTCGGCGAGTGGCGCAACCGGCGCGTGGTGCGCGACGGCAGCCCCACGCTCGACCCGACCGCGGACCCGGGCGGCCCGTACACCGTCCCCGAGGGCAGCACCGTCCAGCTGCACGGCCACGGCGACCCGCCGGTCACCGCCGCGTGGATGGAGCTCTTCGCGGATCCCGGGTTCAGCGACCGCAGTGCGATGGTCGACTACCAGGACTGGGCGCTGGAGTCCTACGACGACTTCGACCAGCTCGACGGCGAGACCACCGACCCCGACAACTTCAGCGACGACCCCAGCTCCGTGCGCTGGTTCGCGCCGGTCGGCTGCACGCTGCGGCTCAACGACGACGACTTCGGCGACGACGACTTCCCCGGCGACAACGTCAGGACGCTCCCAGGGCAGGGCGTGGTGGTCGAGGGCGCGTTCGCCGACCTCGCGAACGTGAGCAACGACGCCGGCGACGACGACATGGACAGCTCCATCACGTCGGTGGAGTTCCGCCCCGACTGTGACGCGTACTACTCGGCCACGATGGGCGTGGAGTGGGACCTCGACGGCAACGGCTCATTCGAGACCACCGGCCCGGACGTCGACTTCTCCGCGGCGACGCTGGACGGGCCGCTCACCGCGAGCGTGCCCATGCGCGCGGTGCACCCGACCGACCTGCGGGCGGGCACCGCCACCGCCACGGTCGGCGTGACGAACGTTGCGCCCGCGATCACCACGGTGGGGGCCTTCGACCCCACCGGTGCCGAGATCGGCGTCGACATCCCCGTGACGCTCCTCGGGCTGCCGGTGACCGTGGAGGCATCGTTCATCGACCCGGGCGTCGCCGACATGCAGACGGCCGCGATCGACTGGAACGACGGCACGGTCGACCCCAGCACCGCCTTCGATGCGTTCAGCGACGCGCACGGTGGCGCCGTCGGGACGCTCTCCCACGCGCACGTCTTCACCGCACCGGGCACGTTCAGCATCCAGGTCACCGTGACCGACGACGACGGCGGCACCACCACGGCCACGGTCGTGATCGAGGTGCTCTCACCGGCGGACGCGCTCGAGCTCGTGCTGGAGGACCTCGACGGGCGGCTCCTCACGGCGACCGGCGCGGCCCGCCGCGCGCTGTTGGACGCCCGCGACGCCATCGACGGGCACGTGCTCGGGGCGGCTTCGGACGGCGCCCTGGACCTGCTGGCCTCCGGCCAGCTCGACGCGGCGATGCGCAAGCTCGTCGACACGATCGACGGGCTCCTCGCGGCCGAGGCCGCGGGGGCCGGCGATCTGGGACTCGCCAAGGACCTCGTCGGGCTCGCGGCCTTCGCGATCGCCTACGACACCCACGACCAGGCCGTGGACGCGACGGCGCCCGCGAGCCCACCACAGCAGCGGCGCCTCGACGAGATCGCCGCGCTGATCACGCGCGGCGGCCAGTCGCTGGCGGCCGACGACCACGAGGCAGCAGTCGCCGACTTCGCGGACGCGGTGCGAGGCGCCGTGCCGCTCTGCGGCTGCTGACCCCCGACGGCACCCTCCGGTCAGGTTCCCCGACCAGACCGGAGCGCGACGCTCTGTGATGCGCTCCCGTGGGGTACGCCGCCATCGCCGCCGCTCGGCCCAACCCTGACAGGGCCTTCCAGCTTGGCCGCCCACGTTCCTTATCGCATCCACCATCGCTACGGCCGCTGCCACCACGACGATTGACCGCGGGACGACGATGGGGCAGTGGCGCCCGGGGAGGACCTGCTCAGCCAAGGCCGGGCCGCGCTCCGGCTGGGCGACGCGGCGGCGGCCCGGCGGGCGTTCGAGGCCGCGGTGGCGCTCAGCCCTTCGGGCGATGCGCTGGAGGGGGTCGCACGCGCCTGCTACCTCGCCTTGGACATGATGGGCGCGATCGCGTCGTGGGAGCGCGCCTACCCCGCTCACCGTTCGGCCGGGGATGCGGTCGGCGCCGTGCGCGTGGCGCGCACCTTGGGTGGGATGTACGGCTCCGTCGTGGGGGACTGGGCGGTCTGGCGTGGCTGGGTGAGCCGCGCCACCACGCTCTTGGGCGCAGTGCCGTCCGCGTCCGAAGCGGGCTGGGTGGCGCTGAACACGGGGATGTTCGAACCCGACCCGGCGCACAAGGAGCAGCAGCTGCGCGAGGCGCTCGACGAGGGCCGCCGAGGGCTGGGCGACGCGGACCTGGAGGTGGCGGCGCTCGGGTACCTGGGGGCGTTCCTCGTCCTGACCGACCGCGCCCTCGAGGGCATGCCCCTGCTCGACGAGGCCCTGGCGGCACTGGCAGGCGACGAGGTCGACGACTTCTCGGTGCTCCAGGAAGTCTTCTGCGAGCTCTTCAAGGCCTGCGAGCACACCCACGACGTGGCCCGCGCCGAGGGCTGGATCCGCATCGGTGATGCGATTGCCGCACGGCGCAGCCTCCCGGCGGTGTCAGCCCTTTGCCGGACGCACTATGGAGGGGTCCTTACGGCCGCGGGACGCTGGCCGGAGGCCGAGGCGGCGTTGACCGAGGCCGTGCGGTTCTGGGGTCTCACGCACCATGCAGGCCTACGTGACCGGGCGCTGGTCCGACTCGCCTACCTGCGAGTCTGCCAAGGCCGCAGCGAGGAGGCGGCGCAGCTGTTGGCCGGCCTGGAGCACGACCTCGAGGCGGCGCTCCCACTGGCGGCCATCCACCTGCAGCGCGGCGAGACCGAGCGCGCCGCGGACGTCCTGGAGCGCGCGCTGGCCCAGGTCGACCAGGGCAGCTCGGCGGCCGCCCCGCTGTGGGCGGCGCTGGTCGACGTGCACCTCGCGGCCGGGCGGATCGCTGACGCCGAGGTTGCCGCCGCACGGCTGGAGGCCGTCGCGCAGCGCCACGGCACGCGCTACCTGGAGGCGACCGCGGCGCTCGCTCGCGGTCGTGTCAGCCGGGCCGCCGGCACCGGGGATCCGCGGGCGTCCCTGCGCGCGGCCGTCGCCGGCTTCTCGCAGGCGCAGATGCCGATGGAGCTGGCCCGGTCCCGGCTGGAGCTGGCAGGTGCGGAGATCGCCGACCACCCAGAGGTCGCCCTGGCCGAGGCGCGCGGCGCGCTGGAGGCCTTCGAGCGGCTCCATGCAGCCGGGCACGCGGGTGAGGCTGCCGCGCTCATGAGGACCTTGGGCGCGAAGCCGCCGTCACCCAGGCCGACCGACGGGCGGCTCACACGGCGAGAGGAGGAAGTCCTCGACATCCTCAGCCACGGCGGCACGAACCCGGAGATCGCCCAGCGCCTGTACATCAGCCGCAAGACGGTCGAGCACCACGTGGGCAACATCCTGGCCAAGCTCGGCCTGCGGTCGCGGGCCGAGGCCGCGGCGTATGCCGCCCGCAGAACTGGGGGCGCGGACTAGGGATCTCCCCGATCCGCGCTGCGCGCCGCTTCGTCATCGTCGACCCACCAGCGGAAAACAGGGAGGTCGGCAGATGGCAGCTTCGTACGACGTGATCATCGTGGGGGCGCGGTGCGCCGGCGCATCCAGCGCGCTGCTCCTCGCACGCAAGGGGTACCGCGTGCTCCTCGTGGACCGTGCGACCTTCCCGAGCGACACCCTGTCCACGCTCGCGATCCAGCCGCGCGGGGTCGCCGCGCTCGCGCGGTGGGGCCTGCTCGAGGAGGTCGTCGCGAGCGGCTGCCCCGCGATCACGAACTGGTCGTTCGACTTCGGCCCGGTAACGATCGCCGGGTCGCCACGGCCGGTCGACGGCGTAGCGACCGCCTACGCGCCCCGGCGCACCGTGCTCGACACGATCCTGGTGCGCGCCGCGGCCGCAGCCGGCGCCGAGGTGCGCGAGGGCTTCAGCCTCGGCACAGTCCTCGTCGACGAGGGCCGCGTCGTCGGTATCCGAGGCAGGACGGCGAACGGGCTGCCAGTAGACGAGCGCGCCCGCGTCGTGATGGGCGCGGACGGCCGCAACTCCGCCGTCGCACGGGCCGTGAACCCCGCGCGCTACCACGAGAAGCCGCGCCTGGAGCTGAGCTACTACACCTACTTCAGCGGCCTGCCGGTCGCGGGGATCGAGACGGTGGTACGCCCGGACCGTGCCTGGGGCGCGATCCCCACCAACGACGGGCTGACGCTGCTGGCGGTCGCGTGGCCGATGGACGAGGCCGATGCCTACCGGGCCGACGTGGAGGGCAACTACCTGGCGACGTTCGACCTGCTGCCAGCGTTCGCCGGCCGGGTCCGCGGCGCGACGCGGGAGGCGCGCTTCATGGGTGGCGCCTCCCCGAACTTCTTCCGGGTGCCGTACGGACCCGGGTGGGCGCTGGTCGGTGACGCGGGTCACACTGCCGACCCGATCGTGCCGCACGGCATCAGCGACGCCTTCCGCGACGCGGAGCTGTGCACGGCCGCGCTGGACCAGGCGCTCAGCGGCGCGGCGGCGTTCGATGCCGCCATGGCCGGCTACCAGGAGACCCGCGATGCCGAGGCCCTGCCCTTGTACGAGTTCACCACGCAGATGGCCGCGCTCGCCCCGCCACCGCCAGAACTCCAGTCCCTGATCGCCGCGATGGCCGGCAACCCGGCCGCGATGGACGCCTTCGTGAGCCTGGCGGCCGCCTCCATGTCACCGGTTGAGTTCTTCGATCCCGTCCACCTCGGACGCATGCTCCGCCGGGCCGCGTAGCAGCAATCTGGCCGCGGCTGCACGGGACGTTCCGGGGTGGGGCACAGCCGTCCCGTCGCCGGACCCTTCCGCGCCGCCGGGTCCAGGCGTAGCGTGTCCCGCGCCGTCCAGACAGGGGGTTGCCATGGGCCGTTTCACCGCCTTCGGAGTCTTGATCTCCGCGCTCGTGCTGACGGGTTTGCCGGCGGCCGCCGTTCCGCCGCCGCCGCCGCACGTGCCGGTCGCCGAGGGCACGGGCGGCGCCGTGGCCACGGTCGACCCCGACGCGACCGCGGCGGCCCTCGCGATCCTGCGGCGCGGCGGCAACGCCGTGGACGCCGCGGTCGCCGCAGCGGCCGCGCTGGGCGTGACGGAGCCGTACTCGGCCGGCATCGGCGGGGGTGGGTTCATGGTCATCGCGCTGCCAGGCGGCGACGTGGTCACGATCGACGGGCGCGAGGAGGCGCCGGAGGACCCGGCGTTCGACGCGGACGTCTTCATCTCCCCCGCGACCGGCCAACCGCTGGCGTTCGCTGACGCCGTGAACAGCGGATTGTCGGTCGGGGTGCCGGGGACGCTCGCGACCTGGGTGGCGGCACTGGAGTCCTACGGCACGATCTCGCTGGCGCAGGCGCTGCAGCCGGCCGTGGTCATCGCCCGGTCGGGGTTCATCGTCGACGCGACGTTCGCCGAGCAGACCCAGGCGAACGCCGCCCGCTTCCGCCAGATCACGCCGACCGCCGAGCTCTTCCTGCCCGGCGGCGCGCCCCCCGCGGTCGGGTCGCGCTTCCGCAACCGCGACCTGGCGGCGACCTACCAGCTGCTGCAGCGCGAGGGTCCCGACGCCTTCTACTCCGGGGCGCTGGGGGCCGAAATCGTCGCGACGGCGCAGCAGCCGCCGACCAGCCCCAACGCAACGGAGGTGTGGCAGCCGGGGCTGATCACCCTCGACGACCTCGCCGGCTACGAGGCCCTCACGCCCCCGCCGACGCACAGCCAGTTCCTCGGCTACGACATCTATGGAATGGGCCCGCCGTCCAGCGGCGGGACGACCGTGGGGGAGACGCTCAACATCGTCGAGGGCTTCGACCTCTCGGGCGCGACGGACGCCGACTTCTGGCACCTGCAGCTCGAGGCCACCGCGCTGGCGTTCGCCGACCGCAACGCCTACGTGGCCGACGGCCGCTTCGTCTTCGTCCCCGTGACGGGCCTGCTGTCGGATGGCTTCGCGGCGGAGCGCCGGGCGCTGATCGATCCGGCGGTGGCGGCGGCCAAGCCCGTGCCCGCGGGCAACCCGTGCCCCTACGAGCCCGGCGGCTGCCCCGCTGCGGCGACGACCACGACGCTCCCGGGCGGCTCCACCACGCACCTCGTGACCGCCGACCGCTGGGGCACCGTCGTCAGCTACACGCTCACGATCGAGCAGACCGGCGGCAGCGGCATCACGGTCCCGGAACGCGGGTTCCTGCTCAACAACGAGCTCACCGACTTCTCGTTCGCCCCGCCCGGTCCGAACCTCCCCGCGCCCGGCAAGCGCCCCCGCAGCAGCATGAGCCCCACGATCGTGCTGCGCGACGGTGCCCCGCTGCTCGCGGTGGGCAGCCCCGGCGGCGCGACCATCATCACCACGGTGGCCGAGATCCTGCTGCTACGACTCGCTCGCGACGTCCCGCTGCCCGACGCGATCGCCGCGCCGCGCGCGTCGCAGCGCAACACGGCGGCCGTCCAGGCCGAGCCCGCGTTCATCGCAACGCTCGGCCCCGCCCTCCAGGCTTACGGCCACACCTTCGCGAGCACGCCAGAGATCGGCGCCGCGACCGGCATCGAGCTCCTCCCCGACGGCAGCTTCCTCGCCGCCGCCGAACCCGCCCGCCGCGGCGGCGGCCACGCCGCCGTCGTAAGGAGCTAACCCGCACGTCCGGGGGCTCAGGGTCACTCTCGCGGGGTAATGTCGCAATCGCCCGGGCCTGCCGCACTGGTGTGATGGCGCAAACCGACCAGCCCAACATCCTCGTCATCTGGGGCGATGACATCGGGATCACGAACCTCAGCTGCTACAGCGACGGCTTGATGGGCTACCGCACGCCCAACATCGACCGCATCGCCGACGAGGGCATGCGGTTCACCGACTCCTACGGGGAGCAGAGCTGCACCGCCGGGCGGTCCGCGTTCATCACCGGGCAGAGCGTGTACCGGACCGGGCTGAGCAAGGTCGGGATGCCGGCCGCTCCCATCGGCCTGCAGGCCGAGGACCCGACGATCGCCGAACTCCTCAAGCCCCTGGGATACGCGACCGGGCAGTTCGGCAAGAACCACCTTGGTGATCTCAACGCATTCCTGCCGACGGTCCACGGCTTCGACGAGTTCTTCGGCAACCTCTACCACCTCAACGCCGAGGAGGATCCGGAGTCGCCGAACTACCCGCCTGCGGAGGACTTCCCGCACTTCCGGGAGCGGTTCGGGCCACGCGGCGTCCTGCACTGCTGGGCGACCGACGAGGACGACCCCACGAAGCACCCCCGGTGGGGTCGCGTGGGCAGGCAGCGCATCGAGGACACCGGGCCGCTGACGAGGAAGCGGATGGAGACGATCGATGACGAGGTGCTGGAGCACGGGCTCGACTTCATCGCGCGCCAGCACGCGGCCGGCACCCCGTTCTTCGTGTGGTTCAACACCACCCACATGCACTTCCGCACGCACCCCAAGCCCGAGAGCATCGGCCAGGCGGGGCGCTGGCAGTCGCCCTACCACGACACGATGATCGACCACGACAACGTGGTGGGGGCGCTGCTCCCGGAGGTGGTCCGCTGGCCCGGTCACATCCCCGCGGGCGTGGTCTCCAACGAGATCATCCAGCACCACGACTGGCTGCCGACGCTCCTCGCGGCGGCGGGCGACCCCGACATCGTCGAGAAGCTCAAGCAGGGCCACGGGATCGGTGACCGCACGTACAAGGTCCACGACGACGGCGACGTCCTCGGGCTCCGGTTCGACAACTGGAAGACCGTCTTCATGGAGCAGCGGGTCCAGGGCACGTTGGCGATCTGGGTGGAGCCGTTCGTGGCACTGCGCATCCCGAAGCTGTTCAACCTGCGCACCGACCCCTTCGAGCGCGCCGACGTGACGGCGAACACGTACTGGGACTGGATCCTGGACAGCGCAGTCCTCGTGCTGGCCGCGAGTGGTCTGGTCACCCGCTTCCTGGAGACCTTCGAGGAGTTCCCGCCGCGCCAGAAGGCCGCCAGCTTCACGATCGACCAGGCGGTCGCCAAGCTCGAGGCCGCCCTCGCCGGCCAGTAGGCGGACCCGGGTTGTACGGGGAGATGGTCCTTGTCCCCGCAGGCACCTTCCGCATGGGCTCGGACCACCACTACCCCGAGGAGCGCCCGGCGCGCGATGTGACCGTGGACGCGTTCCTGATCGACCCGTTCCCCGTGACGAACCGCCAGTTCGGCCAGTTCGTCGCGGAGACGGGCTATGTCACCGTGGCCGAGCAGACCCTCGATCCGGGGGCGTTCCCTGGAGCGCCGCCGGAGAACCTCGTGCCGGGTTCGCTGGTGTTCACGATGACGAGGGGCCCCGTCGACTTGCGCCATCTCAGCCAGTGGTGGACGTGGACGCCTGGCGCGTGTGGAAGCGTCCCGACGGTCCGCACGGCGGGCTCCTCGGGCGCGAGGACGAGCCGGTCGTGCACGTGGCCTTCGAGGATGCCGCGGCGTACGCGTCGTGGGTTGACAAAGACCTACCCACGGAGGCCGAGTGGGAGCGGGCGGCTCGGGGCGGGCTGGCCGCCGCGGCATACGTCTGGGGCGACGATCCCGAGGTTCCGGGCGAGCAGCTGGCGAACTATTGGCACGGCGACTTCCCGTGGCGCGCGGACAAGGACTACGGACGGCGATCGCCGGTCGGCTCCTACCCGCCCAACAGCTACGGCCTGTACGACATGGCCGGCAACGTCTGGGAGTGGACGAAGGACTGGTACGTCGAGCGCGGCACGGCCGAGCAGCGTCCGTGCTGTGTTCCCGGGGGGCAAGCCGACGACGATCGCGAGCGGAGCTACGACCCCGCTCAGCCCCAGTTCCGCATCGCGCGCAAGGTGGTCAAGGGCGGTTCCTATCTCTGCGCCGACACCTACTGCCACCGCTACCGCCCCGCCGCCCGCCGGCCGCAGATGGTCGACACCGGCACGAGCCACATCGGCTTCCGCTGCGTCACCCGGACTGCAGAAGCGACGTGACCACCGTGCTCCCCTCGTGGACCGCGGGTTCGACTCGCGACGGCCTGCTCGCCTTTCTCGGCGCGGCCGAGTCGCTGCCGCCCGAGCGCCGCGTCGCGGTCCTCGACAACGACGGGACCTTGTGGTGCGAGCGCCCGAACTACGCGCAGCTCGACTTCATGGTGGCGGTGCTCGCGGACGCGGTGGTCGCCGAACCGGCGCTCAGCAGCCGCGAGGAGTACGCCGCCATCCTGGGAGGCGACCGGCAGGCGATGGGCGCGATCGGCCTGCACCGGCTGGCCCACGCCTTGGCGGAGCTCTGCGCGGGCATGGAGCCGGAGGCCTTCGCGGAGCGAGCCCGGCAGTTCGTGCTGACCCGCACCCATCCGACCCTGGGCCGGCCCTACGCGGACACGGCGTACCAACCCATGCTCGAGCTGCTCGAGGAGCTCCGGCAGCGGGACTTCCTCGTCTTCATCGTCACCGGAGGTGGGACCGAGTTCGTCCGCGCGGTGAGCCGTGAGCTCTACGCCGTGACACCCGACCGGGTCGTCGGCACCCTCGTGCGCTACGACCTGATGCGTCGTGAAGCCGGCACGGTCCTGCTCCGCACGGCCGAGCTCGACGGAGGCCCCAACGAGGGACCCGAGAAGGTCGCAAACATCCAGCGCCACCTCGGCCAGCGCCCCATCCTCGCCGTGGGCAACAGCCCCGGCGACATCGAGATGCTCGAATACGCGGCCGCCTCGCCGAGCCCCAGCCTGGCCGTGGTCATCGAGCACGACGACTCCGAGAGGGAGTTCGCCTACGAGTCCGAGGGGGTGACCGTGGGCTCGGCGCACCCGTTCTCACAGGTGGCGCGTACCAGTGGCTGGACCGTCGTGAGCATGCGTCACGACTGGACAACGGTCTTCTCGACTACGACGGCATGACGTAAAAGCTCCGGCTGCCAGGAAGGCGTAGCGTGAGCGCGTCTCGTGCAGCACAGACCTGGGAGGGTGGGTATGAGCGACACCAGCGACGCCAGCGACACCGGCGACACCAGCGACACCAGCGACACCCCGGCCCCTGATCTTCCCGAGGACGCGGAGGAGGTCGAGGACCTGGAGGCCCCGGCCGAGGACGTCGTGGGCGGGCGCAAGGGGGACTGCAACTACACCTGCGCGACCAACACCTGCTGCTCGGGCACCTGCAGCACCGGGACGACCTAGCCGGGGACCGGCTCGAAGAGCGGCATGGCGGCCTGACCCGGCGTGGCGAGCTCCGCGGCCAGCAGGGCCAGGCCGGTGTCGCCCTTGTAGAGGCTGGTGGGGTTGAGCGCATCGTTGCCCAGCGCGCCGTTCGCCGCTGACGTGCGCGCGGCCTGCGCGGCGCGCGCGAGCCAACTCTCGTCGCCGGTCGCCCGGTGCACGGCGAGCAGCGCGTAGGCCTGGCCGGCCGCTCCGCAGCACAGGCTCGTGACCGGCGAGGGTGCGTCCCAGGCGGTCCACGCCGCCTGCTCCGCCAGCGTCCGCCAGGCCTCATCGCCCAGCACGCGATGCGCCGCCGTCCACAGGAACGTGTAGCCGGCGGACCCGTGGCACCAGTTCGCCTCGTACACGTCGTGGGTGCCGCCCAGCTCGACGGGCCAGCACAGTCCGCGACCGATGGGCACCGCCTGCGCGGCCAGCCACGCCAGGCGGTCGCCCGCGGCCGCCGGCAGGCCAACCCCCTGGGTCTCGCACCACCGCAGCGAGGCGTAGAGCCTCCCCGCCCAACCGTGGGCGATGCCCAGGTAGCCGTCCATGGCGTGGTCGCCGCCTCGCCACAGCTCGTCCAGCATGCGGTCGCCGTGGCCGATGAGCTCGGAGGGCGCCACGCTTCCACGGCCGGACGCGTCGGCGTGCAGGAGCGCACACCCCAGCAGCACCGAGGCGCGCCCCAACGTCAGGTCCTCGTGCGCGAAGGGTCCGCTGGAGGTGCGCACGTACGCGTCGACGGCCCGGCTCCAGGCCTCCTCCCGGCGCTGGGCCCCTGCGATCAGGGCCCGCACCAGGTGCACGCCGCTGGCCGTGTGGTAGGGCGAGACGCGCCCGACGGATTCCGGGGTGAGCCCCACCGCGGGATCGGTGAAGAACGCCCCAGGCTCGCCGCGGTCGCGTTCGGCGCGCGTGATCCAGGCAGCGGCCAGCTCGAGCAATTCCGGCTGTCCGCGGGTGGACGCCAGCCGGCAGAGGGCGAAGGCGATGCCCGCCGCGCCGAAGTTCACCGAGCAGCGCGGCGCCGAGCCGAGGCCCTCGGCCAGCAGCGGCCCCCCGCCTGCGGTCACCTCCAGGTACGCGTCGAGCTTGCGCTGCAGCGCGTCCGCGCTGACCACGGACGGAGCGGCCGCCGGCCGAGCCGCTTCCAGGGCCTCGGCGAGCGCGCCCAGGGAGGGGAACCGCTGCGCGGGGTCCTTGCTGAGCGCAACGGTCAGGGCGGCCTCGACGTCGGGCCACGGCGCCGCGCCGCGCTCCGCGAACGGCAGCGGCGGCTCCTCGCGGATCTGCCGCAGCACCTGCGCCCGCTGCTTGGCGAAGTCGCAGGAGAGCCTGCCCGTCAGCAGCAGGTAGAGCAGCGCGGCGACCGCGTACTGCTCACCGCGCGCGGTCAGCGGCCGCGGCGGGCCGGCACCGTCGAGCCCCAGGAACTCCGGCTCGAGCAGCGTGCCGACCGGGCCTCGGGGGGCCGTCGGGCCACCGTCGATCGACGCCAGCGTGAAGTCGAGGATGCGCACCTGGCCGTCGCGGTCGACCAGCACGTGCGCCGGGTGGACTTGTCCGTGGAGCACCCCGCGCGCGTGGAGGGCCTCGTACGCCCGCGCCAGGGCGACGCACAGCGCCAGCAGGCTGGTCCGCGAGCCTGCCTCGCGCAGCTGACGGGCCGCGGTCGCCGCGCCGACACCCACGCACCACTCCAGGACCAGGTACCGGCGCCCCTCCCACGCCCCGTCGTCGACCAGTCGGGGGGCCGGTGGTCCGCCGAGAAGCTCGAGGGTCCGCTGTTCGCGCTCCAGACCCGGGTGCGGCCCGGCGTCGCGCGCGAGCTTCACCGCGACCTGGGACCCTTCGGCCGCAGCCTGCCGGACCTCGACCCCGCCGCCCTGGCGCAGCCGGCGAAGGACGTGCAGCGCTCCGATGTTCACGTGCCCCGCCGCCGCGCGAGCACCCCCCGGTAGAACCGGGCGAGCGCGTCGTGGACCCGCAGCTCCGCGACGCCGCCGCTCTGCTTGAGCAGGCGGTTCACCTGCAGGTGGCCGAGCGTGGCCACGATGCCCGGCAGGTCGCGGCCCAGCCGGCCCTCCCTGTCGAGCTCGCGCAGCGCCGTCAGCACCGGTCGCAGCATCGTCGAGCGCCGGCGGAGCGCCGCGACGGCCGGTTGCGCGGCGGGGTCGTCGAGCGACGCGAGAAGGGCCTCCACCGCCGGGCGCTCCGCGCGCTGGCCGTCCGCCAGCTCGGCCGCTCCGGAGCCCGTGCGCAGCGCCAGCGTACGCACCTGCTCCGCGCTGAGGTCACGACACAGGCCCAGCTCGAGCTCCGCGTCGGCATAGAGCGCGGCGACGCTCGCGGCGGCCAGATGGCGGCGCAACGCCTCGCCGGGCATGGTCGCGAGCAGCACGACCGCGGCCTCGGAGTCCGCGTGGGCCGCCTGCTCCATCAACGCGACCCCCTCGGCTCCCCCGTAGCGCTCGACCTCACGCTCGTAGGTGTCCAGCGCGATCCGGTTGATGAGCCCGGCCTCCAAGGCGGCCGCGGCGGCTTGCAGCAGATCGGGCAGCGCCGCGGCCAGCAGGCCGTCTGGAGCGCCGTGCAGGCGCACACGCACGTGCGGATCCGGGTCGGCGTAGCGGACGAAGAACCAGCGGTCGATCGCCGCGGCTTCGGTGAGCCGCGCCGCAAGAGGCCGCACGAGGGACTGCAGCACCGCGTCGACCGCCGTCGCCGGGCCGTAGAGCTTGGCGTAGAGCCAGTCCGACCCCGGTGGCAGGCGCCGGGTCCCGTCCTCGATGACCGCGCGCGCAGCCGCGCGCGGAGCTCGGCGCGGCGGCTGGACCTCGCAGGTGAAGGGGACCACGAGGTCGTGTGCGTAGCGCCCGTCCTCGCCGGCCACGGGGCACTGCTCTTCCGGCGCAACCTCGACGAGGCGCAGACGCTCGACCCTGCGCGACCAGGTCAGGAACGCCTCGACGCTGAGGGCGTTGTCGAAGTCGATGACCACCGGCGCCTTCGCGGCATCGAAGCTCACAACCCGCGGGAGGTCGTGGGCGTGCCGCCAGGCCTGGACCTGCCGGAACCGGGCGCCGTCGGTTGCCGCCGCCTCGGGTCCGCGCAGGTACCAGCGCCGCGGTGCGACCACGATGCGCCCGTGCCGCACGCGCGGAAGGTGCGGCGCGTCGTGCAGCGGTCCCCACGACCACTCCCGGGTCGTGTCGTGGCCGCGGCCCTCCAGGCGGCGCAGGAAGCGGGCCGCCGGGAACGGGACCCAGTCGGTGTTCACCGCCGTCGTGGCCCGAACCTCGACCCGCCGCCCCAGTCGCAGCGACCGCAGCACGATCTCCTCGCCGTCGACGCTCACGAGGAGGTCCTCCAACGGGAGCCGCCGCGCCGGGTCCGCGCCGGACGTGCCGCCGCACTCGACCTCCCAGTCGCGCAGCACCGGCCGGTGGCTCACGCTGAGCGCCCAGGCGGTGTCGGGAAGCGTCGCGAGCTCCGCGAAGGCGACGCCCGGCTGCAGGCCCTCCTCCTGCCGCAGGTGGCGCAGGACGTGCGCTGCCAGCTCGTCATCGCCGTCGCACAGACGGCCCAGGAGGCGCGCGCCCGACGGCCCGATGACCGAGGGCCCGGCGACCATGAAGTCCCCGGCGTCCAGCGCGCCGGCGTCGCGCGCCAGCAGGGTGGCGGTCACCACGAA
Source organism: Euzebyaceae bacterium (assembly GCA_963829805.1). Classification (GTDB taxonomy): domain Bacteria; phylum Actinomycetota; class Nitriliruptoria; order Euzebyales; family Egibacteraceae; genus CAWHJR01. The sequence continues at coordinate 875,520 of CAWHJR010000002.1, read as the reverse complement.
GGCGTCGGGCAGCGGCACCCTCTGCGCGTGCTCGAGGCGCGCCACGTCCTCGTCGGTCAGCTCGACCTCGCCCGTCGCCCGGCCGCGCTCGGCGAGCTCGAGCAGCACCAACGTGCGCGCGCGGGCGGTCGCGGGCAGCTGGCGGGAGCTCCAGTCGTCACGCAGCGGCAGGCCCCAGTCGGGGTCGAGCGCCTCGGCCAGCGGGACCTCACGCGTCTCGTAGCGGCGCACGAAGTCCTCGCGGAACGCCTTCAGTACCGGGTCCTCGACCGGGGTCGCGATGCGATCCAGGAGCTCGACGGCGCGGCGCAGCTCCCGCAGGACCACTCCCGGCAGCCGGGCCGAGCCGGGGCGCACACTGTCGACCTGGACCTGCCCGCGTGACGGCAGCGGGACGGCCAGGCTCTCCAGGCGCGCGGACGCCTTGGCGAAGTCCAAGTCCCTGTTCGCGACGGCCGCGTCGACCTCGGCGGCGGCGTCGCAAAGCGCCGACGCGAAGGCCCCGGCCCCCGGGAGCGCCTCCAGCACCGTCCGCGCCTGCGCGGTCGGGTCTCCGCCGGTCACCGAGAGCGCCCGTGCCGGGATCAGGACCTGCCGGTCGACGAGCATCGCGACGAAGCCGCGCGCGCGCTCGCCGCTCACGCCCCGGGAGTGCAGCAGTGCGACCAGCGCCCCGGCGGCCGCCTCGCCCGCGGCCGCGTCCAGCACCTCCTCCAGCAACGGTGTGCTGCGCAGCGACAGCAGCCGGCGGCGGATCTGGCCGTCGGACGCCACGCGTGCCGGCACGCGCACCGCCCCCGCTACCCGGTAGAGGCTGGGATTGGCACGCAGCAGCAGCGCGTCGTCCTCCCGCGCCTGCTCCGCCGCGGCGTCGACCAGCGCCGTCAGCACGCCGAGATCCAGCCGCGCGCGGACCCGCAGCGCGGCGCGTGGGGCGAGCTGCAGCTCCGCGCGGTCGGCGAACCCGCCGACCAGGTAGCTCGCCAGCGTGCCGAACGGCGTCGGCCGGGTCGCCATGCGCGTGACGTAGCGCACCAGCGAGTGCTCCGCCGACTGGGCCCGCTTGCTGCGGTCCCCGGACGGCCGGCGCAGCCCGTGCTCGACGAGGCTGGGCGAGGCCGAGCGCAGTGCGGCCGCGACCTGCGCGTCGGCGCAGGTCGCGCGCAGCCGCTCGCGCAGCAGTCGCCGATCGTGCTCCAGCGCGGCCGCGAGCGCGGCGTCGTCGCCCGCGCAGGCGCCCGGAGCGCGGACACCGGCGGCCCACCCCGTAAAGGACCCCCACGGCAGCAACGGAACCCGCAGGACGAAGAACTCAGCGGCGAGAGTGCGGCTCGTGCGCGGAGTCTAGGCGGACGGCGCGACGCAGCCGGGTCCGCTCGGCCGGGTCCGGAAGCCTGTGAGCCTGCGGGAGGAGGTGGCCCTCGGCTACACCGTTCGACGGCACGAACAGCAGGTCCACCACCCTGGCGGTCACGGCGGTGTCGGTGGAGGAGGGCACGATCGAGGAGCTCGAGGCGGGCGGGCTGTCTTCGATCCCGAAGAACGCGCCCTGCCGCCGTAAGACGGTCATCCTCGACTGGGGCGAGGGCCCCTCGGGGCCGTGCCCGAACGTCTCCGATGGCGAGCTGGCACCGGGCGAGGAGTTCGAGGACTGCACGCTTTTCCTCGTCGACCCGGGGATCACCCCCGCCGTCGTGTCGTTCCTGAGGCAACCGGAGGGCGCAGAGTCGGAGTTCGTGAACTGGGCGGTTCCGTCCTAGGACACCGGTGCGGCGCCGAGGGGCGCGATCGCCAGGTCCGCGTAGGTCAGCAGCGCGACGTAGGGCACGCCGACCTCCGCGAAGAACGCTGTCGCGTTGTCGCCGCGGTCGACCAGTGTGGTCGCGAACACGACGTCAGCCCCCTCGTCGCGGACCCGCTCGTATGCCACGCGGATCGAGCCGCCGGTCGTGATGACGTCGTCGACGAGCATGACCCTCATGCCGTCGACCAGTCGGGCACCCTCGACCCAGCGGTTGGTTCCCCGGCCCTTGGGCTCCTTGCGGATCAGGAACCACCGGCACCGCGCGGCCGCCGCGACGGCGAAGGCGAACGGGACGGCACCGAGGACGAGCCCACCCACCGCGTCGAACACGATCCCGGCTCCGCGGGCGGCGTCCGCCATCGCCGTCCCGACAAGTTGGAGATCCTGCGGGTCGTCGACCGCGTGCTTGCCGTCGATGAACTCCCGGCTCATCTGCCCCGAAGCGAGGCGGACAGGCTCCGGCAGGCGCTGCAGCACCGCGGGATCCGACACGATCTCCAGCAGGCGCGCGCGGACAGCACCGTCAGGTGGGCTCGCGGGCATCAACGGCAGTCAACCACGGCCCTTGCGAAGGTCGTCCTCGTTCCGACACGTGCAGAAGGCCGCTGGCAGGCAGGCGCGCGGGCAGCGCTGTTTCCCGGTGGGCCGGGTCACCGCCGCCGACGTTGCGGAGCATGACCCGGGTCAAGGCGCCCGTGGCGCCCTAGAGCGCAGGCGTGCTGTCGCCGCTCGAAGGAAGACGCCACCTTGTCCACCGCCGACGCCGGCGCGTGGCTCCTCGTCCGCGACGCGGACTCCGCCGCTTACGCGGCGGCTACGAACCGCCCGGCACTGCGGATGCGTGCAACGCGACGGCCGACCGGGACGTCTCACCGCGCGACCGATGAGATGAGCAGCGCCGGCCCGTCGGAATCGTTGAACCGACGAACCCGCTTCCAGAGGGGTGAGGACGATGAGCACCGCAAGCCCCGCCGTTCCGCTTCCGCGCCGCGCCCCGGCCGTGGGCGCCGGCGTCGGGCCGAAGGTCCTCCGCACCCTCGCCGTCGCCGCGCGGTGGGCGCTGCTCAACCAGCAGCAGGCGCTGCGGCTGCCGTGGCTGGCCGCCGCGGTCGCCGCGCTGGCCCTCGCGATCGGCCACTAGCGCGCGACGCCTCGCGGGGGAGGCAGTTTTCCGCCGTCTCGCGCGTCCTAGGTGTCGAAGGGTGGCCGAGGCGTCGGAGGACGGGTCGTGCGGTCGAGTCGATGGGTGACATGGTCTGTCGGGATCGCGCTCGTCGCGGTCGGTGCGGGGGCGACGGCGGGGGCGCAGCCGATGGAGGTGCCGGTGGTGCGGCTCGCAGGGGCGGACCGGGTGGCGACGGCGGTTGCGGTCAGCCGCGAGGGGTGGCCCGCGGGCTCGCCCGTGGCGGTGCTCGCGACGGCCGGGACGTTCCCCGACGCGCTGGCCGGCACCGCGCTGGCGGCGCGCCTGGAGGCCCCGCTGCTCCTGACTGCGGCCAACGCGCTGCAGGAGGCCGTGGCTGACGAGCTGGTGCGGCTCGCCGTGGGGCGGGTCGTGCTGCTGGGCGGCCCGGCCGCGATCGCGGACGCGGTCGCGGACGCGGTGCGCGGCCTGCCCGGCCAGCCGCAGGTCGAGCGCCTCGCGGGCGCGGGGCGGTACGAGACGGCGGCAGCGATCGCGGACACCGTGGCCGGCGTCGGCCCGGTGGGCCTGGTTGCGCTGGCGTCGGGCGAGGGCTTCGCGGACGCGCTCGCCGCGGGCGCGCTCGCCGCGGGCGCGGACCCTGCGGTGGTGCTGCTGAGCGCGCGCGATGCGCTGCCCCCGGCGACCGCAGGCGCCCTCGATCGGCTGGGTGACCTCGGCGCGGAGCGGGTGCTGCTGGTCGGCGGGACCGCTGCACTGGGTGAGGGTGTGGCGGAGCAAGTCGAGGCGCTCGGTTTCGCCGTCGAACGGCTGGCGGGAGACACGCGCAGCGAGACGGGGCTGCTCGTGCTCGAGCGGGTCCTGGAGGACGGCGCCGCGCGTCCGCTGGTGGTGGCGACCGGCGAGCGCTTCCCGGACGCGCTGGCGGCGGGCGCGCTCGCCGCGCGGCGGGGGGCCGGGTTCCTCGCGGTGCCGGGGGTCTGGTCGGACGCGATCCACCAGGACCTGCGGCGCCACGCCGGGGTCCTCGACGCCGTCATGGTGGTCGGCGGGCTTGGTGCGGTGCCTGGTGTGGTCGCGCGCGGCGTCGCCGGGGCGCTGGCCGATCAGCCGTACATGGCAGGCCCTCAGGACCCGGCCGGGATCGCCTGGGACCTGCGGTTCTCCCAGGCGTTCACGCTGGGCGAGGACCCCTGGGCCGTGTGGGTGTGCCACGTACCGGCCGAGACGGCGGACACGTCGCTGCCGCCCGAGCGTCTCGCCGTCGACCTGGGCCACGCCCGCGACGCGGCTCAGGCGCTGGCGGACCGCTGGTGGTCGGTGGTCTCCGCGGGCCGCTGGCACCCGACGTTCGCGGTCGGCGGTGAGGTCACCGTGCCCGCGGACGACGCGTACGCGCGCGGCGGCTGCGTGCAGGAGGTGCTGGAGGCGGAGCCCGAGAGCACCGCGGTGCGCGGGGTCCTGGTAGTGATGGACGTGCTGGACTCGCTCGCGGTCGGGGGCGTGTTCCTCAGCGACCGCTGCGACCTGCTGCGCTGCGCCACCGAGACGGCCCTCCACTCCACGCGGCGTCACGCCGTCCTGACCGCGGCGCACCTCACGCCGTTCGGGGGCGTGACCGACGTGGCGGTGCTCGCCCACGAGCTGGGCCACGCGATCGGCTGGTCGCACGTCCACCGGCCCGACGAGCTCGGCGACCAGTACGACGACCCGATGGACCTCATGAGCTCCGCGCCGTCCTGGCAGGAAGACGGCCTGCTCTTCCCCTCCGGGACGATGGCGTTCAACCGCTACGCCGCTGGGTGGCTGGACCCCGGGCAGGTCGCGGTCCACCGCGGCGGGACCGCGACCTACGAGATCACCGCACTCGGCCACCCGGGGATCCAGCTGGTCGCGGTGCCCGGCGCCGAGCCCGGCGCACTGCTGACGCTGGAGGCGCGGGTCTGGGAGGGCGTCGACCGCGCCCTGCCGGCCGAGGGCGTCGAGCTCGGGCTCGTCGACCAGCGCGGCTATCCCTGCGGTCTGGAGCTCGAGGAGGCGACCTGCGCCGGCTACCGCCGCATGGCCCCCGCGCTCGGCCGCCCCGGCAGCGCCGACCACGTCCTGCGCGTCGGCGGCTCCACGGACGTCCTCGGCGTCCAGGCGGAGGTCCTCGCCCGCACCGGCGCGACCTTCACGGTCATGGTTACCGGCGGCTCACCGGTGATCCCGCACTTCACCGATTGAAGCCCCCGCGTCACGCTGGGCTGCGTGGCGCCGGGGATCCCGAGGCCGCGCGGGCCGGTCGGTCAGTGGGCCGGGGGCTGGTGCAGGCCGAACGGTGAGCCCTGGTCGTCCTGGCACAGCTGGAAGCGGCCGAAGCGGGCCTGGGTCTCGGGGTCGCCCTCGACGTCGGCTTCGTCCACCGCGCCGCCGAGCTCGCGCACCCGCTGCAGGGCCGCCTCCATGTCGTCGACGGCGAAGAACACGTACGGGGCCGCGCCCGCGTCCCCGCCGTGCATGCCGACGGGGACGTTCGGCGTGGCGATCATGAACCCGCCTGCGCTCGGGCCAGGGGTGAAGGCCCATCCCAGCAAGCCTTCGTAGAACGTCCGCCCGCGGGCGGTGTCCGCGACCCCCAGCTCCACGAACGCCACCTGGCCCACCGCCGCACCGACCGGTGGCGCCGACGGCGGCCCCACGGCCGCGCCGACCGGTGGCTCCGACGGCGGCCCCACCGCCGGGTTCGCGACCCGGCCGGCGATCCCCTCGAGCAGGCGCTGCTCGTCTCTGAGTCCGCGCCGATACTGCGCGTTGTCGGTATCGGCGATCTCCACGCGGAGATCGCCGAGGTAGCGGCGCAGCACCTCGCTCAGCGCGTCTACTTCCTCTGCGGTCAACTCGAGCGCCATGGCGGCCACTCCCTCCCTCTGCAAATGGCGCCCGCGGCGGGGCCGGGTCGTATCCTGACGAGCGTTAGCCTGCGGCGAAAGGCCCGCCATGTCGGCCGGGAAGCTCGGTCTCGACCCCCGCGATCTCGACGACGTCGCGCTGGAGCGCGAGCTACGTCACCTCTACGCGACCCGGGCGGACACGTTCTTCGACGGCTCGCGCCAAGCGCTGCTCTACCACACCGAGCGGATGCTCGAGCTGGAGCGCGAGTTCGTGTCGCGCTTCCCGGAGCGCACCAAGCCAGACGCGATGCGGACCCGGAAGGGATCGCGCGCGAACGCCGGCCAGCCCCCGGGCCCCCGCCCCGCCCGCTGATCGACGACCCAGGATGCGTGGGCCTTTTCGCCCTGTGCCCGGCAGCCTCGACCACCGGGCTCCAGGCACATCGATCGTCGGCTCATGGTCCCCGCGGAGCTGACCGGCCGGGCCGCAGCGGCCGAGTAACAGGGTCATGCGGGTGCCGCCGCTGGACAGGCAGCACGCGTTGGCACTGCTGCGGGGAGGCAAGGAAGGTGTCGTGGACTCACCGCTCGAGCGCGCGGAGCAGATCAGCCGGTCCGTGGCGACCAATGCGCACAAATGGATCTTCCAGCACCCCTCCCACGAGCCCCTCGACCCGATGTCGCTCCCGCCTTGTCCCGAGTGGGTGAGGGAGATCGTGGACGTGACGCGGACTGGCAACGAGTTGCGGGTGCACCAGCAGTTCATGAAGCGCGTGCCGCCGGGCCTATGAGCCGGCAGTCCATCGAAGCGCAACACGCTCAACTTGAGCGTCGGTCTCCACGCGTGCCCTTTGCGGCTCTGCGTTGAGGCTGTTGCGGAAGCCTGCCGTGCCGTCACCGGCGGCGCTTGCCGCCCACGAGGCGGTGGTGCCCAGCCTCAAGAACGCGGGTGCCGCCTTTCCGGCCTTCGCCCCCACGTACGGGGTTCCGGACACACTCGCTGCGCGCGAGATCCAAGACGCACCCGTCGACGGGGCCTTGATCGACCTCGGCCTTCGCGGCTTCCTCCGACCGCAGGAGGCTTTGAAGCTGTACGAGCTGGCCTACCACCTACGAGGCGACACCATCGAGCTCGGCACCGCGTGGGGCTTGTCGACCACGATCCTGGCGAGGGCGAAGCGCGACGCAGGGCGCGCGGAGCATGTCCTCTCGATCGAGCTGAACCCCGAGCACGCTGACGAGGCGCGAAGGGTCCTGGCCGAACAGGGCGTCAGCGCGTGGGCGCAGGTCCTCATCGGCGAGGCACACGAGGTGGCGAGCAGGCTGGCGCGCAAGTCGCGACGCTTCTCCTTCGCGTTCGTGGACCACGATCACCGGCTCGAACCCACCCGGCATGCATGCAGGGACCTCGTCGACCTGCTCGTCCCCTCGGGTTTGGCTCTCTTCCACGACTGCAACGACGAGCGGCACCGCACCGAGGACTACGGCGTGCTCCCAGGCGTCCGCGAAGCCCTTGACGCGGGGTGGTTCCACCCCGTGACACTGACCGGATCAGCACTGCTGGTCCAACGTCCGGGGTGATGGTGTCGTGACGTCCGTCAGCGTCATCTGCCCGGTGTTCAACGGGGAGCGCTACCTGCGTGCGGCCCTGGAGTCGGTGGTCGCCCAGGACGTGCAGCCCTGCGAGCTGGTCGTCATCGATGACGGCAGCACTGACGCCTCGATGGAGGTCGTCGCGGCGCTGTCGGCCCCGTTCCCGGTCCGGACCGTCAGCCAGCCGAACGCAGGGCAGTCCGCGGCTCGCAATCACGGCGCGCGGCTGGCTGAGGGCACCCACCTGGCGTTCCTCGACCAAGACGACGTCTGGTACGCCAACCACCTGCGAGTCCTCGCGGAGCCCTTCCTCGAGCAGCCCGACCTCGGCTTCAGCTACGCCGACGTCGACCGCACCGATGACCGCGGACGGATTATCGAGCTGGACTTCCTGCGCTCGAGTGGCCGGTTCGTGCCACTGCGGTCGCTCGCGGCCTTCCTCGGCAACGACATGTTCGTGCTGCCGTCGGCCAGCCTCGTCGACAAGGCGGCCTTCGCCCAGGTCGGCGGCTTCGACGAGCGGCTCATGGGTTACGAGGACGACGACCTGTTCCTGCGCATCTTCTGCGCTGGTCGGCGGCCGTCCTTCGTGGAGCGCTCGCTGAGCCAGTGGCGCCTCCACGGGCGCAACGCCAGCAACCTGCAGCGGATGGACGACAGCCGGGACACCTACGCCGAGAAGCTCATCGCCAGGTTCCCCGACGAGCCGGCGGCCGGCCTGTACTGGGTGCGCGACTGCATCGCCCCGCGCTTCTTCGGGATCGCCTTCGGCCTGTACCACTGGCGCCTCGAGCAGGGCGACGAGACGCGGGCGCTGGAGGCCCTCTCACGGCTGCGGCGCTACGCACCCCTTCTGGCCGGGACGCCACGCCAGCGGGCGGTCCGGAAGGTCCTTATGCCCCTCATGGGCAACCCCGCTCGCTACCGGCGGGTGGTGCTGCCGGCCGTGCGGCGGATCACCGGGCGCCGCCTCTGGCCCTGACCCGGCCGACCAGCCAGCGCAGGGGGGCCGTGATCCTCCACGACGTCGACGCGAGCACCTCGCGGTGCAGGTCCCGGACATGCGCGTGCGCTACGTCGAGGTGCTCGTATAACCCCGTCACGTGCTCGTGAAGGATCTTGAGGTCGGCGTGCGCGGCGGACTCTGCCTCGAGCAGCTGCGTGATGCGGCGTAGCTCGGCCGCCATCGCCCCCGCCCGCACGCCCGCAGGTGCGTCGGGCGGGAGCCCCGGAGGCGTCGGCAGGACCGTCGCGATGAACCGCTCGCCGAGGTGGCGCACCTCCAGGAACGGCACGCCCGCGGCGTCGGGCTTGTAGAGGGCGAAGGCCTTCAGCAGCCCGAGCGTGGCGGCACTCTCGAGGCTGGAGTTGAAGGAGGCGTCTTCGTCTTCGAGCCATGGCGTGGCGGCCCAACGCTCGACTTGATCAGCCATGAGGAAGAACGCACCTGCATGCGGGTTGACGGCGCGCACGAACCGCACGGGGCGACCGAGGTGGACGGCCTCCAGGACGGCAGGGCACCCGGGCCCGTCGGGCAGAGCGTGTTGTGCGGCGTGGTGGCTGACGAAGTCGCCGTCGATGAAGGCCTTTCCGCGCCCGTCCCTCTCCGTGACCTCCACACGATTTGGCATGAGCACGCACTGGGGCCCGGCGAGCTCGGTGAAGAACCGCACTTTGTCGAACAGCTCCGGATCGCTGACGAGGATGTCGTCTTCGACGTAGCCACAGGCGTCGTACGAGCCCAGCTCCTTGGCGAGCATGCGGCGCGCCGCAAACCCGAGCATCGGCCCGTCCACGTCGACCTCGACGTGCTCGAACAAGCGGGGATGGACGTCGAGCTGGCCCGCGACGTGGTCCTTCGCGGTCGTCAGCACCAGCACCCGCACAGCGAACCGCTCGGCGACCGGAAGCGCGTGGAAGTGCCGCCGCGCGTACGCGACCTCGACCGTCCGTTCCGGGAACGCGTCGTGCAGGCCCGCGATGACCCTGGACAACTTGGCCGCGCGCACCTCGCGCCCGTCGCTGGCAGAACCATGGTCAACGCCGTCCCGCGCCGTCGAGAAGTGCGGGATCACGAACAGCAAGTCCATGGTCAGTCAACCCTCGATGCGGTCTCACGCCGCGGGAGAAACACTGGTCGTCCAGGCATCCGGCACGGCGGGTCGACCGCGTCCGCCGGGCGCCGTTCACGCCGAACAGGATGCCCTCCAGCGCTCGACGAATCGTTGCGGATGTGATCACTGACGGTGCGTAGGTCGCGGCGGCTGGGCCTCCGGGGTCCGCAGAGACCGTCCAACCAGGTCAACGAACTTCGGAGCCAGTCACCCAGCCTCAAATCGACCGCCGCCCGCGATGACGCTGGCGGCCGTCCCCGCGCGGGTGCGCGGTTCTAGGACGATCCGGACGCGCGGCGCGCGCCCTCGGGACAGGGACGACCGAGGTGAGCGGTGATCTCGTCGGCGAACGCCTCGAGGGTGGTGAGGAGGGCCTGGGCCCCGACCGGGAGGCCACATCGCGCCTGGTCAGTGACCGTCAGCATCCGCGGGCGGAGGTGCTCGAAGTCCTCGGCGGTGCCGGTGCCCTCGTCGATGGCGGTCAGGCGCTGCGCGATCTCCGTGGTGCCGAGCTTGCACGCGAGGCACTGGCCGCACGACTCGCGGGCGAGGAACTGCGCGAACTCGGCGACGACGCGCACGATGCAGCGGCTGGAGTCGTAGACCAGGAAGCCGCCGCTGCCGAGCCCGGTGCCGGCCTCGGCGAAGGACTCGAAGTCCATGGGGAGGTCGAGCAGGTCGGGGAGGATGACGGGGTTGGACACCCCGGAGTACACGGCCTTGATGTCGGTGGCCCTTGCGAGGTCGACCAGCAGGGTGCGCAGCGACGTCCCCAGAGGGAGTTCGTAGACGCCCGGGCGGTCCACGTCGCCGCTCACCGTGAACAGCATCGTGCCGGGTGCCTCCTGCGTGCCGCGGCTGCGGAACCACATCGCGCCGTTGCGCAGGATGTGCGGCAGGTGGGAGAGCGTCTCCACGTTGTTGACCACGGTCGGGTTGGGGCGGTCCATGGTCGCGAACAGCCCGCGCATGTACGGCGGGAGGATCCGGGGCAGCGGCAGGTTGCCCTCGATCACCTCCAGCATGGCTTTCTCCTCGCCGAACAGGTAGTCGTCAGGCCCCTCGACCACACGGACCCGGTCGGCGCCGTCCCAGCCGGCGGCGGTCACCTCGTCGAGCGCGATGTGCAGGGCGTCGGCCTCCTCGACGAAGCTCGCCTTGGTCGCGATGATCGCCTCCTCGGCGTTGAGCGCATGGAGCGCGATCAGCACGCCCTCGATGAGCTGCTGCGGCGCCCGGGTCATGAGCGCGCGGTCCTTGGACGTGCCGGGCTCCCCCTCGGCGGCGTTGCACACCAGGTAGACGGGAGATGACGTCTCCAGCCCGGCGTCGACCACCGAGCGCCACTTCACGCCGGTCGGGAACCCGGCGCCGCCCCGCCCGCGCAGGCCGGCGGCCGCAACCTCGGCGATCACCTCCTCGGGTGTCAGGGCCAACGCCCTCGCCAGCCCTTCCCCGCCCCCCGACGCCACGTACCCGGCCAGCCCTTCGGCCGGCGTGGGGGGGAGCAGGTAGCCGCTCACAGTTCGCTCACGACCCTCGACCACAACTGGGGTGTCCTCGCGATGCCCCTCCTTTACCCACATCCGCGTATGACGCGGCTCGTTCCGAGCTAGGGCGTCACGACGACCTTGCCGCGGGCGTGATGGGTAGCGACGTGCTCGACGGCTTGGGGGGCGTCGTGGAGGGAGTGGCGCTCGTCAATCACGGGGTGGAGGTGTCCTGAGGCGAGCAGGTTGCTCAGGGCGGCAAGGTTCTCGCGGGTCACGTCGCACGTGACGAGCTGGACCGTGGTGGGGTTGCGGCGGGCGAGGCGCTGGGCGCGGGCGACTCTGGGGAGGCCGCCGAGGAGGCCGCCGGACGTGCCGACGCTGTTGGGGATGAATGTGCCGCCGTCCGCCAGGAGGCGCAGCGTGGTGGCCGGGGCGTGGTTCATGACGTTGTCGAGGATCACGTCGTAGCGGTCGTCGCCTTGTGTGAAGTCGTTGGTCGTGTAGTCGATGACGGCGTCGGCGCCCAGGGAGCGGACGAGGTCGAGGTTCCTCGTGCTGCACACGCCGGTGACGTGCGCGCCGAGGGCCTTGGCGATCTGCACGGCCATCGTGCCGACGCCGCCGGACGCGCCGTTGACGAGGACCCGAGAGCCGGGGCTGGTTCCACCCGCGTCGCGGATCGCGGCGAGCGCCGTGAGTCCGGCCATCACAGAGGCAGCGGCCTCGTCGAAGCCGATGCCCGCGGGCTTGGCGACGAGCTGCGCCGCGGGGACGACCGCGTACTCCGCGAACGTCCCGCCCGGCTGGACCGGCGCGTTGTCCCAGAGCGAGCCGAACACCTCGTCGCCCGGCCGGAGGTCGGTGACATTGCGGCCGACCGCGGCGACCACGCCGGCGACGTCGCTGCCACGCACCGGGTTGGACGGGCGGCGGAGCCCGAGCTTGAGCCGCAGGACGCGCGGCTGGCCGGTCACGGCCACGACGTCTGGGGTGTTCACGCTCGTCGCGCGCACGGCGACCAACACGTCGTCGTCGCCCACGGCGGGCGTCTCCAAGCGCGCGAGCTCGAGGACCTCGATCGGCGACCCGTAGCGCCGTTGCACGATCGCTTCCATCGTTGACGGCGGCGCGTCCGTTGCGGAGAGCGGGTGTTGGTCTGCAGGGGTGGGGCTCATCATTTTGGGACCCTTCTTGACGTCAGTCGGCGATGCGGAGAGCGATGGCGGGTCGGATGGCCGAGGCGCGCGCGGCCGGCCACGCGCTGGCGGCCAGCGCTGCGGCGAGCGGGAGTACGACGATCAGAGCGAGCCCGACCCACGGGACGGCGAATGCGACCGGCTCGCCGCCGAAGGCGTCGGACGAGGAGAGCAGCTGGCGCGCGACGAGGAGCCCGAGCGCGGCGCCGATCACGGTCCCCTGGCCGGCGACGAGACCCGCCTCGACGAGCATGGCGGTGCGGACGAGCCGCGAACCGAAGCCCATCGCCCGCAGCATCCCGATCTCGCGACGCCGCTCGCGGACGGCCCGGACCATCACCACGCTGACGCCGGCGATGCCGACGAGCAGCCCGAACGACAGGAATCCCCGCAGGATCGCGAGGAACCCGGTGAAGGCCTGAGCGCCGGCTGACGCGACCGCGTCGAACGTGCGCGCGTCAGCGCCCTGCGCCAGGAACGCGGCGTTCAGCTCGGCCGCGACCGCCTCGGCGTCGGCGCCGTCGGCGACCTCGACGTAGGTGCGCGCCGTGGGGGCCCCTGCCCCGAGCAGCGCGTCGGTGACCTCCCGGGAGACGAGCGCGCCGTTGGCGAGCCAGTCGGTCCCGCCGAGCGCCGCGATCGTCAGCTCGCGCTGCTCCCCACCAGCGGCCATCAGCGTGACGGTGTCGCCGACGGCGAGCGTGGCGGACTCGGTCCCCGTCGCGAGGAGGGCGCCGGGCGCGATCACCAGTGAGGGATCGGCCAGGACGGCCCAGTAGGCGTCGGCGTCGCTGGCGTAGCCGGCGGCGCGCTCGAGCAGCGCCGGCCCGCCGTGGGCCAGCAGCTCGGCGTCGTAGCCGGTGACGGGGGCGGTGCGCGTGCCGTCAACCGACGGTGCCGAGAACGTCGCGATGCCGCGGGCGACCGCGGCGACCGCGGCCACGTCCGGGCGCGCCGCGAGCTCGGCCGCGGTGATCGGATTGGTCGGGTTCGAGTCGAGCACGACGTCGAACCCGGCGCCGAGCTGCGTGACCGTCGAGCCGGTGTTCGCCCCCAGCACCGACGACAACGCGGTCAGCAGGGTCACCGTGAAGATGACCAGCGAGAACATGCCGAGCGACATCGCGGTGCGGAAGCGGTGCGCGAGGGGATAGGCGACGCCGAGGCGCGCGCCGAGGCCCCGACCGCGGCGGCCCAGCCGCTGGATGGCCAAGGTCCAGACCCGGTCGAGGTCCGACGCCAGCGCCACCGCGCCGGCCGTGAGAACCACGCCGCCCACGACCATCGGCGCCATCTCGCCGCCCCCCATCACCTCGGGGAAGACCGCGTTCACGCCCAACCCCCATCCAAGGACGACGATCGCGACCAGCAGCCGCGCCGTGCGCGCCGGCAGGACCCCGCGCAGCAGCGGGCCTGCGGAGAACGCGGCCACCGGCACGCCCAGCAGCAGCGGGACCGCCGCCTGGCTGGCGAATCCGAGCACGGCCAGCGCGGCGCCCGCGATCACGCCGGCAACCGAGAGCACCCGCGTACGCAGCCGCGTGCGCCCTGCGCCCGGCTCGGGCAGGTCGCGGATCGCGCGGATGATGTTGAGCCGGGCGATCCGCAGGCTCGTGGCCCAGATCGTGAGCAGCGAGATCGCCAGCCCCGCGAGCGCGCCGGTGGCCAGGCTCAGCGGCTCCACGACCAGCGGCATCGAGCCGCCCGTCCCGAACATGGGGCCCGCGACGGCCGCGACGACCCACCCGATGCCGATGCCGGCCACCGCACCCGCCGCGGCGGCGACGATCGCGTAGACGGCGCCCTCCAGCGCGAACGCGCGCACCAGCCGGCGCCTGGTGAACCCGACGGCGCGCAGCATCCCGAGCTCGGTCTTGCGCTCCTCGGCCAGCATCACGAAGAGGTTCACGAGGAGCAGGACCCCGGCGAGCACGCTGAACATGCCGATGCCGCTGAACACCGTGCTGAGCCCGGATCCCTGCCGCTCCGCGTCGTCGAGGACCGCGGCCTTGGGCGCGGCTACCTCGATCCCGTCGAGGTGCGCGACCGCGGCGCGCAGCTCGTTGCCGACCGCGTCTGCCAGGGCCCGGTCGGGGAAGATCGCGCCGTCGACGGACACGAGCAGCTCCGTACGCGGGGCGGCCGCCCCGGCGTCCGCCAGCGAGCCGAAGGTCCCGGGAGCCACGATCGCGCCGCCGTACCCAGCGAGGCCGACCTCGGCCACGATCTGGGAAACGACGAGGTCGACCGCCTGGCCGTAGGCGTGCACGCGCAGCTGGTCGCCGGCCGTGACGTCGAGCCGCTCGGCCGTCGCGGCGTTCACGAGGATCTCGGCAGCGCCGGGGGCCTCGACGCCTGCGAGCCCGCTGATCGCCACGTCCGGCCCGAACGCCTGCGCCTCCTCCACGTCCAACTCGACGACCGCGATCTGCGGCGCGGCGGTCCCGTGCTCCGGGGCCTCGAGCGAGGCCGTGCTCGTGGTCGCGGAGAGCAGCCCGTCGACACCGTCCACCGCCGCCGCCCGCACCGCAGCGTCGACGTCCTCGAAGGTGGCCGTTGCATTCGGCGTGACCGTGAGGTCGACGGGGCCCAGGGTGATCCGCGCCGCGTCCGCGAAGGACCCCTCGATGACGTCGCCGACGACCAGCGACGAAGTGATGACCGCCGTGCCGAGCAGCGCTCCCGCGACGACGAGCACCGCCTCCGCGCGGCGCCGGCGGATGTTGCGCAGGGCCATGCGCAGCAAGGCCCGCTGCCGGAGCCCCGCCACCGCGAGCGGAACCAGAAGGGCGGCGGCGAGCGCCCCGAGGGCGACGGCCGCGGTCATGACCGCGCACCGGCGGACGCGAGCGCCCGGCTGGCCACGGGGGCGCTGTCCTCGACGACCATCCCGTCGCGCACCTGCACGAGCCGCTGGCCGGAGCGTCCCAGATGCTCGTCGTGCGTGACGACGACGAGGGTCTGCCCGGCCGCGTGCACCTCGTGGAGCAGCTCGACGATCCCGCCGGCCGTCCGGCTGTCCAGCGCGCCGGTGGGCTCGTCGGCCCAGATCAGCGCGGGCTCGGCGACCAGTGCTCGCGCGACGGTGACACGCTGCTGCTCGCCGCCAGAGAGCTCGCCCGGCCGGTGGTCCGCGCGGTCGCCCAAGCCGACGCGCGCCAGCATCGCCCGCGCCCTGTCCCGCGCCTCCTTCCACGGCACGCCGGTGACGACCAGCGGCAGCTCGACGTTCTCCGCGGCGGACAGCACCGGGATCAAGTTGAACGCCTGGAAGATGAAGCCCATGTGCTCCGCGCGATGGCGGGTGCGGTCGGCGTCGGACATCCGAAACAGGTCGGCGCCGTCGACGGTGACCGTGCCCGTGTCGATGTCGTCGAGCCCGGACAGGCAGTTGAGCAGGGTGGTCTTGCCGTTGCCGGAGGGTCCCATGACCATGAGGAGCTCGCCGGCCCAGATATCAAGGTCGACGCCGCGCAGGGCCGCAACCTCACGGGCTCCCGTGCGGTAGGTCTTCGTCACGCCACGTGCGGAGAGGAGGGGTTGTTCGCTCATGCAGCCGACCGTACGGACGCCCCTGGTGAACCGGCATCCCCACGTGTGGTGATCCCGGGTGGTGATCTCAGCGGCGGGCGGTTCGCGTCAGCAGCGAGAGCTCCTCGCCCACGCGCACCGCGGCGCGCCGGTTCGTCACACCGAGCTTCGTGTAGATGTGCTTGATGTGGGTCCTCACCGTGTTGAGGGACACCACCAGCTCGCGGGCGATCGCGGGGCCGTCGAGGTCGGTCCCCAGCAGCCGGAGGACCTCGAGCTCGCGCTCGCTGAGCGGCTCGGGCAGCAGCTGCTCGCGGCGGCGATCCGGGGCCGGCTCATGCACGGCGAGCAGTCGCTGGGCGTAGCCCCCGGCGCCGCCGCGGTTGGCCGCCACCCGCAGCAGCGAGATCATCGGCGGGCCCTCGTCGAGGAAGACGCGCGCGTAGCCCTCCGGCTCCGCCAGCGTCAGCGCGCGCTCGAGCGAGGCGAGGGCGGCGGCGCGGTCGCCACGCGACTGGTCGGCGAGTGCCTGCAGCACCAGGATCTCGATGACGCTGCCCGTCCTGCCGCCGGCCTCTGCGGCTGCCAGCAACCGGTCGAGCAGCCCGGTCGCCTCCCGCGAGGGCCGGGCCGGCGTGTTCAGCGAGCAGCGCCCTGGCCAGGGTGATGTGCTCGTACTCCCGCAGGTAGGACAGATCGTCGTCGGCGGACAGCCCGCGTTCACGCGCCCAGGCCAGGGCGGCCCCCGCGTCGCCGTGCGCGACCTGCAGTCGGGCCCGGATCGCAGCGACCGGCCGCACGGGCGGCGAGAAGTCGCTGGTGTACGCGCGCTCGGCCTCGTCGAGCAGCGCGAGAGCTCCCTGGCGGTCGCCGTCGCGGTCCATCGCCTGGGCCACGGCCACGCGCCAGCGGTACCGGTGCTGCGGCAACCCGGAGTGCTCCCCCAGCTCCCGGCTGCGCCGCAGGTGCTCGTCGGCCGCGGCGGATTCGCCACGCTCGCGCAGCACCTCGCTGATCCCGAGGTGCATGTCCGCAGTGCCGCGCAGCACTGGCACGCCCTCACCGGTCACGCGCCGCAGCGCCTGTTCGAGCGTCGCCAGCGCGTCACCGAGGCGACCCCGGGCGACCTGCATGTCGGCGAGTGCCAGCGCGCAGCCGAGCGCGTCGGACTCGTGGCCCGCCCGCTGCAGGCCCGCCATCGCGTCGACATACGCCCCGCACGCCGCCTCGATGTCGCCTGCCGCCCACCACGCGAGGCCCATGAGCGCGGTGCCGCCCGCCCACCCGAGGTCGTCGCCCTCGGGTAGGAGCTCGAGGGTGCGCCGGGCGTGCTGCACGGTTGCGGCGAGGTCACCGCGGGTGAGTGCCTGCCCGGCGCGGTACATCGCGATCGTGGCGGGGACCAGGCGGAGCTGGTCGTGGTCGACGACCACCATCCCCTCCGATTCACCGGTCGGGCCGTCGAGCCACCGCTCGGCGTCGCGCAGGAGCCCGTCCACGCTCTCGACCTCGCCGGAGGCCATCAGCCCACCGGCGAGGCCGACGGCCAACACGGGGCGCGCACGCAGGATCTCGGGCGGGACCAGGTCGAGCCAGCTGCGGATCGTCACCTCCTGCCGACTGCGGCGCATGGCCGGCATCGCCAGCTCCATCAGGTCCGCCGCCCGCTCGACGTCGCCGGCGGCCAAGGCGTGGCGGATGGCCTCGGTCGGCTCTCCGTGCTCCTCGAACCACGTGCTGGCCCGCTGGTGCAGCTCCGCGACCTCGTTGGGGCGCTCGTGGAGCAGCTGGGCCCGCAGCACGTCGGCGAAGAGGTGGTGGTAGCGGTACCACCGGCGCTGGTCGTCGAGGGCGTTCAGGAACAAGTTCCCGCGCTCCAGTGCCGCGAGCTGCTCCTTGCCACCCTCCTCCCCGGTGACCGCGTCGCACAGCGGGCCGGTCAGCCGGTCGAGGACCGAGGTCCTCAGCAGGAAGCGCTGGACAGGCTCGGGCTGGCGTTGCACCACCTCCTCGGTGAGGTAGTCCACGACGTAGCGGTCGTCGCCGGCGAAGCCGGCGATGAAGCCGGCGCTGTCCTCGCGCCCCTGCATCGACAGCGCCGCGAGCTGCAACGCCGCGATCCAGCCCTCGGTGCGGCCCTCGAGCGCCGAGACCTCTCGCTCCGACAGCGTGAGGCCCATGGGACCGTTGAGGTACGCCGCGGACTCGTCCGGGCTGAAACGGAGGTCGGCGGCGCGGATCTCGACGAGCTCGCCGCGCGCTCGCCACCGTGCCAACGGCAGCGCGGGGTCGGCGCGGCTGGTGATCACGACGTGGACCTGCGCCGGCAGCCGCTCCAGCAGGTACGCGAGGCCCTCGTGCACCTCGCGCGACGCGATCACGTGGTAGTCGTCCAAGACGAGGACCACCTCGTGCGCGACCGCCAGCAGATCGTTGAGCAGCGCGGTGACGACTGCATCGGTTGGCGGTTGCGAGGACTCCAGGAGGGCGAGCGCCCCGGCCCCGAGGTCGTCTCCCGTCGCCGTCCGCAGGGCCGCGACGGCATAGGCCCAGAACCGCGCGGGGTCGCTGTCGCCCGGGTCGAGCGAGAGCCAGGCTGCATGCGGCCCGTCGTCGCCCAGGCCGGCGAGCCATTCCGCGACCAGCGTGGTCTTCCCGAACCCGGCAGGCGCCGACACCAGCGTGAGCGCGCACTCCGACACGCGGTCCAGCCGCCCGGTCAGGCGCGCTCGCCCGACCACGCCCCGCCGCCGTCCGGGGACGTGGAGCTTGGTCGCGAGCAGTGGAACCGCGATGTCCACCCGGCCCCACGCTACGCCGGCGTGACTCGTCAGGAGCCCCGGGGCGCGATCGCGCGTACGGACAGCAACGTCAGACCGAGGTCGCGCACCTTGGCGAGCAGGCCGTGCAGCTGGGCCTGGTCCGCCACCGCCCCGCAGATCGAGGTCGTCTTGTCGGTGCTGCGCGTGACCGTGAGCCCGTCGAACCAGGCGACCCAGCGGTCGTCGAGGTGACCCGCGATGCGCAGCTCGTAGCGCTCCGCGCCCGGTTCTGTGCTCACCGCAGGGCGGGGACGGCGGCGACGGAACGCGCTCTGCGCAGGGCGGGGCGCCGGATCACGGCCTCGGCGACGGCGAGGTTGATGGCCCACGCCGCACCCATGAGCAGCGCGTTGCTGAGCGGGCCAGTGCCGAAGACCGCGCCGCCGAAGCCGAGGGTCAGCACCTGCGTGCCGGCGCCGAGGCCCAACGCGTACGCCCGGATCATGCAGGCGCGATGCCGACGGATGTCGCGCCGGCGCGCCGCGGTGATGCCAAGGACGAGGCTTGTGGCCATCGCCGACCCGACGGCCAGGCGCAGGCCGTACAGCAGCCACTCCGGTGCGCCGAGGCGCGGCTCGAGCTGGTTCATCCACAGTGCCGAGACCGCGGCGGCGAGGCCCATGACCACCAGCAGGCGTCCGGCCGCCCGGTGCCAGCGCGGGTGGCGGCGCCGGAGCCCGGCGGAGAACTGCCATGCCCCGAGCAGGGAGTAGACGGTCGCGCTCACGATGTGGACGACCAGCGGGGCCGGCGTGCCGAAGTACCGCGCGTTCTCCGGCGTGAGCGCAGCGCCACCCGAGAGCGCGGCCAGGCGGACAGAGCCGGCGACGACCGGCAGGAGGCTGAGTGCGATCAACCCGATCGGCACCCACCAGGTGGACTTCCCTCGTGCGGTCACGGTGTGCTCCATGAGCCGACCGTAGGGACGAGGGTGGTGACCCGGCATCACCACATCGCGTGATCCTGCTGGTGAAGATCAGGCCGTCCGAGCTCCGCCGGTGCGGTCACAGCCCCTCGTGTGCGAGCTGCACGCGAGCGACCGCCAGAGGATGCGCATGTCCAGCCACAGCAGCCGCCAGCCCGGCAACGTGGTGAACGCCTCCCAGTAGGCGGCATCGTGGCTCAGCTCCGTGGCCCCGGGCCGCCCCTTCTGGGACTGGACCGGGCCGACCAGCCCGCCCGGCATGTCGAACTTGCGCGTGACCCCGCGCACCAACTCCTCCTCGTAGGCGTCCAGGGGGTACGGGCGCGTCCCGATGAGGAACATGTCGCCGCGGACGATGTTGCAGAGCTGCGGCAGCTCGTCGAGGTACCAGCGGCGCAGCCACTCGCCGACCCGCGTCGTCATGCCGCCCTGCTCCAGCGCCTTGATGTGCGTGGGACCCTCGCCCAGGGACGCGAGCGCCGCCGCGTTGAGTGTGCGGAACTTCAGCTGCTCGCGACCTGCAGGCCTTTGCCGACGCCGCCCGCGGCAAGCGCCAGGGCTGACGCGGCGTTGGCGAGACGAATCGGGGCCGCGATGCGCACCTACCGAGAGCAGATCACCAAAGTCCCCGGAGGCCTCCGATGCGAACCAGCGCGCCCACCGTCACCGCGACCGACGAGTCGACCGTGCGCAACCTACAGGACGCCAGCGGGATGAACGCGCCGGCGCTACTGGCGTCGCTCGGGGCCACGATGAGGATCGACGAAGCCGCGGCCATCCTGGGCATCAGCCGGCGCAGCGCCTATCGCGCCGCCGCGAAGGCGCAGCTGCCCACCATCCGTCTCGGGCGTCGTCTCCTCGTGCCCACCGCCTCCCTCCTGCGACTTCTCGGAGTCATGGACGTCCCCGAGAGCAACGGTGGCCCAGCGGCATGCAGCTGACGACGAGTAAGCGCGGGGCATGGTGTCCACAGCTCCGGGTCCCCGCCGCCCGCGTGTCGTACCTCGGTCGGACACTGGGATTGCTTCTCGTCCAACCTGAGCCGCCCGAGCCGACCGTGGCAGGAGTCGCAGCATGAAGACCTGGATCGACGACTACGCGGTGAAGGGCGGCAAGCGCTGGCGCGTGCGGTGGGAACTCCCGCCGGGTCCCGAGCGTCAACGGCGGATGAGGTCCAGGGCCTGCTTCGCCCGCAAGGGCGACGCGGCAGAGTTCGTCAAGACGCTCCACGCTGAGCAGTCCAAGGGTCGTGTTGTCGACACCACTGACGTCACCGTCCGCCGAGTTCCTACGGTCCTGGCTCGACGGGTGTCGCAACCGATTCAAGCCGACCACTGTCGCGGGGTTGCGCCTGGACATCGAGGTCCACGTGCTCCCGCGTATAGGGGGCGTCCGGCTGCGGGATCTCACGCCGGCGATGCTGCGCGAGCTCTACGCCGACCTCGCGTCGCGAGGCTTGGCCGCGAGTGGCTGCAGGACAGCGGGCATCACGTGCCGCGAGCACGGTTGCGACCCAGAGCGACACCACGGCCTTGCACCCAAGAGCGTGCGGCGCGTCCACGGCTGCCTGCGCCAAGCGCTGGACCTGGCCGTCGCCGACGAGCTGGTCGTGCGCAACGTCGCCGCGGTCAAAGGCGTGGCTCCGCGTCGCCCCATGCCGCGGGCCGCCACCGGCGCGGCGGCGCTGCGCTGGGAGCACGTCGAACTCGAGGCCCGGACCTTGCGCGTCCGCGAGACCGTGACCCTCGCCGCGGGCAAGGTCGTGGCGCAGTCAGACGGCAAGACCAGAGCCGTTCCCGCCGCGCGCGAAGGCGCAGCGCGCCCAGCAGCAGTCGCGGCCGGCGTCGCCTCGCTGGCACTTCACCGCCTCCCTCCTGCTCCGACTGCTCGGTGTCGAAAGGCCACCACCCGGCACGCCCGGGTGACCGGCCTGCCCGAAGTCGGGACCCACGGCCTGCGTCACACCACCTGAGGACGATCAGCTGGCCTCCGCTGCCATGCCAACGTGCTCTACGGTCGCTCGGAGCTTGCGGGCTGAGACCTGCCGGCGGGAGGGCAGGTCGGGGGCCCCGGCTGTGTCATGGCTTGTGTCATGGAGGGCGGGCTCGGAGCTGCGCGGCCGTGTCAAGTTCCGGTACCCGCCTGACACTCTGGCTCCGGTAGGTGGCTGACAGCGAGATCTCACAGGCTTCGGGTTACGCAGCCGGGGCGGCGGAGGCATCGGGGCACGTTTGCGAGTGCCCTGCCGAGCACCGCGCCGACGAGTTGGGCGGACACGTGGCGGTCCCGGCGCCACCTAGGAGCGCGGTCAGGGAAGGACCCGGCCGGCCTGAGGTGGGCGCCCGGACACCGGACCCGTCGCCAGATGAGGGCGGTCGCGGACGGCGTCGCGTTCGTCGCGACTTGCGGACCAGGTCAAGCGTCCCGGTCGTGTTCGGTGCCGCGTGTGACGGAGAGTCGGTGCGATGGGACGCGACTAGGACGTCTGGGTTCTAGCGGGTGTGGTTGCCCAGCTGGCGAGGAGGTCGAGCCGCTCCCGTGACGGCGACCCGGCCTCGGCGCTGTAGAGGAGCATCCGCTGGCCGGGGTAACCGGAAGGTCGAGCGTCTCGAAGTCGAGGGTGAGCTCGCCGACGACGGGGTGGTTGAAGCGCTTCACGCCGGTGCGGTGGAGCTTGACGTCGTGGGCGGCCCAACGGACGCGGAAGTCGTCGCTGCGCGTCGAGAGCTCGCCGATGAGGTCGGAGAGCCGTTTGTCGTAGGGGTCGCGACCGGCTTCGACGCGGAGGATGCCGACGACGTCGCGGGCGATGGTCTCCCAGTCCAGGAAGAACTCCTTCGCTCGCGGGCTGAGGAACACGAACCGGGCGCCGTTGACGGGCCGCGCCGGGTCGTCGTACTGCGGCGCGTAGAACGCTCGGCCGAGCAGGTTGGCCGCCAGGACGTCCGTGCGGGCGTTCTGGACGAACGCCGGGACACCGACAAAGGAGTCGAGGATGTGATGGACGACGGGTCGCACGTGCTCCTGCGGCTGGCGTCGGCTCCTGCGCCGCGCCGATGACGTGTTCACGGCGCGGACGAGGTCGAACAGGTGCATCCGGTCGCCCTCGTCGAGCTGCAGGGCGCGCGCGATGCCGTCGAGGACCTCCTCGGAGGCGCCGCGCACGTTGCCGCGCTCGAGCCGGACGTAGTACTCGGCGCTGATCCCGGCGAGCAGCGACCTCCTCGCGGCGCAAGCCTTTGACGCGGCGGTTGGCGCCGTAGGCCGGCAGACCGGCCTGCTGCGGTGTGATCCTCGCTCGTCGCGACGCGAGGAACTCGCGGATGTCGGTCACGGGGTCCATAGGCTCACGCTACGGCCGCCGCGCCGCCCGAGGGAGGCCCTGGCAGTACCAGTCTCAACGCGGTCTCCCCGGTTCTCCGGGATCACGGTTGCCTGGGTCACGACGAACTCGAAGCACCTCGACCAACAAGGAGCAACCACCGTGCGTGGAGCCGTGCTGTACGCCCCCGGCGACGTCCGCGTCGTAGACCGCCCAGATCCCAGGATCGTCGAGCCGACCGACGCGATCATCCGCCTCTCGGCGACCTGCATCTGCGGCTCGGACCTGTGGCCCTACCGCGGCGTCGAGGCCCTCGACGGCGCCACCGCGATGGGTCACGAGTACTGCGGCATCGTCGAGGAAGTCGGCAGCGCCGTCACGACCATCCGGCAGGGCCAGTTCGTGGTCGGCTCGTTCTGGTCCTCCGACGGCACCTGCGAGCTCTGCCACGCCGGCTACCACAGCGCCTGCGTGCAGCGGACCCTCATGGGGACCATCGGCACCCAGGCCGAGTACGCCCGCATCCCCCTCGCCGACGGCACCCTCGTCGCCACCCCCGAGGTGCCCTCCCCCGACCTCGTCCCGCACTTCCTGGCCGCCTCCGACGTGCTGGGCACCGGCTGGTTCGCGGCCGTCGCCGCCGAGGTCGGCCCGGGCAAGACTGTGGCGGTCGTCGGTGACGGCGCGGTCGGCCTCCTGGGCGTGCTCGCCGCACGCCAGCTCGGCGCCGAGCGGATCATCGCGATGAGCCGCCATGCCGACCGCCAGCAGCTGGCGCTCGAGTTCGGCGCCACCGACATCGTCGCGGAGCGCGGGAACGAAGGCGTCGCCCGGATCAAGGACATGACCAACGGGCTCGGCGCGCACTCGGTGATCGAGGCCGTCGGCACCCAGGAGTCCATGCTCCAGGCCATCAACGCCTGCCGGCCCGGCGGTCACGTCGGCTTCGTCGGCGTGACCCACGACGCCACCATCGCCGGCATGGAGCTGTTCATGTCCCTCGTCCACCTGCACGGCGGCCCCGCGCCCGTCCGGCGCTTCCTGCCCGAGCACCTGCGCCTCATCGCCGACGGCGCCATCCAGCCCGGCAAGGTCTTCGACCTCACACTCACCCTCGAAGACGCCGCCGAGGGCTACCGGGCCATGGACGAGCGACGCGCGATCAAGACGCTGCTCACGATCTGATGGACAGCACACGCGGGCGACAGTTCAGGCCCGAGGTCGGGCACTCCGAAGGGCTGGTGCTCCTCGGCCGGACCGACGGCCCAACCGAGCACCTCGCGGCCCTGGACGGCGAGGTCACGTTCGAGCTTCTCGATGCCAGCTGACGGCCGGGCTCGCGTGCTCATCACGGGTTCCACCACGGGGCTGGGGAAAGCGGCGGCGAAGCAGCTCCTCGACGAGGGACACGACGTCGTGGTGCACGCGCGCACCGCGGCGCGGGCCGCCGATGTCGCCGAGATCACCCGGCGCGGTTCCGCTCTCGTGATCGGCGACCTCTCCTCCATCGAGGAGACGCGCTCCGTGGCTGACCAGGCCAACGCCATCGGCCGGTTCGGCGCGGTGATCCACAACGCCGGCATCTACGTCGACGACCAGCGGAACGCGACGCCCGACGGACACGCCCGCACGCTCGCGGTCAACGTCCTCGCGCCGTACCTGCTTACCGCGTGGATCCACCAACCGCGCCGGCTCATCTACCTCAGCAGCGGCATGCACACCTCCGGCGACGCCTCGCTGGACGACCTCGACTGGACGAGGCGCCGCTGGAACGGCGTGCAGGCGTACTGCGACAGCAAGCTCCACGTCACGACGCTGGCGTTCGCACTCGCCCGGCGATGGCCGGCGACGTACGTCCATGCGGTCGACCCCGGCTGGGTGCCGACCCGGATGGGCGGTCCCGGCGCACCCGACGACCTCGAGCTCGGGCATCGCTCCCAGGTGTGGCTCGCCGTCACCCCGGATCCCGACACAAGGACGGCTGGCTACTGGTACCACCAGCAGCGCCGACCGCCCGCCCCGGCGGCCCTCGACGAGACGTTCCAGGACGCGCTCCTCGACGAGCTCGCCCGGCTCACCGACGTCCGGCTGCCCTGACAGCGGCGAGCTCGCAATCGACCGAGGATGACCGACGACCCGCTCGCGCGGGTGTGACCGGGAAGGCCGACAGCATGGCGCACGCCGAGATCGTCGTGGCGGGGCTCCTCGTCGCGATAGCGGGACTCAGCGTCCTGGCCAGTCGGCTGTCGCTGCCGTACCCGATCGTGCTATCGGCGGTGCCCTGCTCGCGGTCATCCCCGCCGTGCCGCGTGTCGAGCTGCACCTGGAGGTCGTCCTCGTCGTGTTCCTGCCGCCGCTCAGCGCAGGGGGCGAAAGAACCTGCGCAGCTCGGCCGTCAGCGCGTCGGGCTCCTCCACGCCTGGAAAGTGGCCACCTCTCGGCATCTCGACCCACCGCTGGACGTTGTACGCGCGCTCGGCCCACGGTCGCGGCACCCGTTTGACGTCGCGCGGGAAGATCGCACAACCCGTCGGGACGTCGACGCGTTGCAGTGGAGGCGCGCCCGTTCCGTCCTGAGCGCGCTCGTAGTACAGCCGTGAGGCGGATGCGATGGTGCCCGTCACCCAGTACGTGGTGATCTGCGCCAGCAGCTCGTCTTTGGTGAAACTGCGCTCGACGTCGCCCTCGCAGTCGCTGTAGGTCCGGTACTTGTCCAACAGCCAAGCTGCCAGCCCGGCCGGAGAGTCGTTCAACGCGAAGGCGAGCGTGTGCGGGCGCGTACTGTTGATGAGCACGTGCACGACCGTCCCGTTGGCCTGATGGGCGGCCCAGTCCTCGAGTCCCTTGCGGTCGGCTGCGCTCAGGTTCTCCTCGGTTACGTCCTCCGGTGGCTCGCCGTGCGGTGACGTGAGATGGAGTCCGCACACGTGTCGGCCCCTGTCGACGCGCGCGAGCTCCGTCGTGATGATCGCTCCCCAGTCACCTCCGGCCGCTCCGTAACGGTCGTAGCCGAGGATCTCCATCAACGTGGCGAACGCCGTGGCGATGCGCCGCGGACCCCAGCCGGGCTCGACGGTCGGGCCCGAGAAGCCGTAGCCGGGGATGGACGGCGCCACGACGTGGAACGCGTCCGCCTGGTCCCCGCCGTGCGCCGCCGGCGCAGTCAGCGGCCCGATCATCTTCACGAACTCGAAGATCGATCCAGGCCAACCATGCACCAGCAGCAGCGGCAGAGCCGCGGCGTTGGAAGATCGCGCATGGATGAAGTGGATCGGTTGCCCGTCGACGCGCACCTGGAACTGATCGAAGGAGTTCAGGAGGGCCTCCTGGGCACGCCAATCGAACGTGCTCCGCCAGTACTCGCAGAGCTCCTGCAGGTACGCGCGGCTCACGCCATATGTCCAGTCGCCGCCCGCGGGGAAGTCGTCGATGAAGCGCGTCCGGCCGAGCCGCTCACGCAGATCCGCGAGCGTCTCCTCAGGAACGGCCACGGCAAACGGCGTGCACGGCTCCACGGACTCGACCGTAGACCCCACCGCTAGGCCCAGATGGACGCTGGCATCACCCTCGCCGGATTTCCTTCGGCACGTGAAGCGCTCGGCGATCAGCGTCCAAGCGTCGGCAGCGCTGATGCGGCAGGCGCTGGTCGACGACTGACGCGGCTTGCTACTCGTCCCGTGCCATCTCGTCGAGCAGCCCGCCATCGGGAAGCGGCGGCCTTCTTCAGGCGTGTCTCGGCGCGCCGTCGGCGCTTGCCACGCTCGATCGCGATGCGCTTCACGCGTTCCAGCTCGCGGACTCGAGCACTTGGGCGTCGGAAGTCCCCTCGGGCAGTTGGCCACCACGGCCGATCCAAGCGACGCGCATGTCCAGTGGCGCTGCTGTACGGCGCTTCGATCTTCGCGAACTTCGGCGACCTGCGGAGCAGCGCGCGTGCCCTGGTGTTCAACGCCGTCGGGTTGGCTCCACCATGACCGCGGTCGCGTGGGTCGCGCACGCCGTCGTGGGGCTGCCGTGGCCGGTCGCCTTCGTCGTCGGCGCGATCGTGTCGCCCACCGACCCACTCGCAGCGGCCGTCGTAATGCGCCGCCTGGGCGCGCCGAGGCGGCTGGTCAGCAGCGTCGAGGGCGAGGGCCTGTTCAACGACGCGCGACGGACGGGCACGCGCTGCAGGCGATGTGGGTGTTCTCGGCGACCACGGGTGTCCCGCGCTCCGAGCTGCTCGGCATCCGCTGGTCGGACGTCAACCGCAGGAAGCGGACGGCCCGATGAAGCCGATCGTGATCGCTGGGCCGGACGGCTTCCGCCTCGAGCTCGACCAGAAGAGCGTCTCGTCGGGCCGGACCATCCACCTCAGCACTCGAACAACCGACGCGTTGCGCCGGCACCGCGAAACCCAGGACGCGTCCAGGGCCCTCGTCGGGCCGGCGTGGAAGGACCACGACCTCATCTTCCCGCGTAGCGACGGCACCTGGTGGAACTAGGACGACCGATGACCGTCTGCGCGGCCGTCAGCGCGGCCGCTCCTGTGTCATGGCTGTGTCATGGCGAGGCCGAACGGCCTCCAGATGTTCCCGTTGCCGACCGTCAGTTCCTGCTCGAAAGGGAGGCTGACCTGCGGATTCGTGCTGGTGGGCGAGGGGGGACTTGAACCCCCATGTCCATAAGGACACACGGACCTGAACCGTGCGCGTCTGCCATTCCGCCACTCGCCCGTGGCGGCCGCGTGGGCCGGGGTCAGGGAGTGTAGCGGCCGTGAGGTTGGGGGCGGCGGCGGACCTAGGCTCCTCTGGACCGCCGCCCAGATCGCTTCTCACCCGATGTAGTCATGGCCTACCTGAGTCACCTGGCCAGGGGAAATGACTCGTTCGGGCCATGGCCGAGCGCCTGGGTGTGCCGCAGCCTTGGAGTTGCTCGCGGCCACGCCGGGTCGCAGGTCCCGCTGGGGGAGCGGGCGCAACTCAGGAGGCCTTGCAGCCGATGCCCCGGACCGCCTTCGCCCTCACGGTCCCAGACGACCGTGTGGCGTGCTGGCGCACCCACGCGGCCACCGCGCTGGGACCGGGTGCCGGCGTGCACCGCCAGCGCCTGTTGGCCCGCGGCATCGTGCGCGAACAGATCTGGCTGCAGCGCCTGCCGTCCGGAGAGTCGCTGGCAGTCGTGGTGTGGGACTGCGACAACGTCCAGCAGGCGCTGGGGCTCGGCCTCCAGGGCGGGTCGGCCGAGGACGACCTGGCCACCGACGACCTCCTCGGCGCCACCCTGCGGCCCTGGCCGCCGCCGGCCGTCAGGGTCCTGGGCGGGAGCACTGCGATCGCGGGGCCGGCACCCTCGGCGCTGACGTTCGCCGTTCCGCTGCCCCCGGGCGCGGGGCCGAAGTTCGCCGCGGCCTGGCACGACGAGGGCCGCCACCCCGCACACGATCGCTTCCTGCGCGCCAGCGGTGTGCGCGAGGAGTGGCTGTGGCTGCAGGACCCCGCCCCCGGCGACCACGGCACGGTGATCGTGCACTGGCTGTGCGACGCGCCGCTGGGCGCCCTGCTCCGCCTGAAGGGCGGCCACGACGCCGCGACGCAGCTGCTGGCAGACGCCCTGGCCAGCGCCGGGATCGACGGCAGCGAGCCTCCGGCGGAGATGGTGATCGCGACGCACGTGCGCCGCACCGACCGCGCGGGGAAGGCGGTGGGGGTGGCGCTGCGCTCCGCCCTGGCCAGCGACGACGTGGCCGCGCTCACCGCACTGCTCGCGGAGGGGTGCGAGCTCGTGATCGTCGGGGCCGAGGGCCGGCAGGCCCACGTGCACGGCCCGCGCGCGGTGGCGGTCACCATCGCGTCGTGGCTGTCGAGCCTGGCCCCGAAGGGCCGGCGCCAGATCCGCGCCCACGGCACCCGCGACGAGCTGGCCCTGCTGATCTCGGGCGTGACAGGCGACGGGCTGCTGTGGTGCGAGGTTGCCGGCGAGCGCATCGCGGTGATCCGCGCCGCCGGCCTGCCCGCAACTCTCTCGGTGGCGGAGGAAGAAGTGGTCGGCTTCGCCCACCCGCTCGGCGAGAGTCCGCGCGCCTCCTCATAGACCGGCTGTCGGGACAACGCCAGGACCGGCCGGGCCGCCACTACACTGTGCGGTCAACAGGCGCCTCACCTGGGCCCTCCAGCGCACTCTCAAATGAGCATCCTCCGGGACTTCGAAAAGCGGCTCGAAGGGGCGGTCGAAGGCTTCTTCGCTCGCGCCTTCCGATCGGGGCTGCAACCGGTCGAGCTGGCCAAGGCCGTGCAGCGCTACGGGAGCAGCTACCAGCAGGTCGACACCGACGGCATCGTGGTGCCCAACGTCTACAGGTTCACGATCTCGCCGGACGACCTGGAGCGCTTCAGCGGGTTTGCCCGCGCACTGCAGCGCGAGCTCGCCGACGTGGCGCGCCGCACCGCCGACGCCAAGGGCTGGCGGACGCTGGGGCCGATCCGCATCGAGTTCGAGCGCGACAGCTCCATCCGCGTCGGCACCTACGAGCTGCGCGGCAAGATCGAGGCCGCCGGCGCGAACGTCCCCGCGGCGGGGGCCACGGTCGAGCGGATCCCGCGCAGCGCCCCCCCGCCGTCCGTCGCCGTGGCGGCGCCGGCCGGCCCTCCCCCGGCCGCCGGGCCCGCGAGCAACGGCGTCGCGACTCTGGTCGGGCTCGAGGGCCTGGAGCAGGGCCGCCGCTTCGAGATCGTGCGCACCGCCATCGTCGGCCGCCTCCCCGAGTGCCAGGTGGTCCTCACCGACGCCTCGGTCTCCCGCCGCCACGCGCGCATCCAGCTCGAGGGCGACCGCTGGACGGTGACCGACTTGGGCTCGACCAACGGGGTGCGCGTCAACGGGCGTGACGTCGCCGCCGCCGAGGTACGTGACGGCGACCGCGTGGAGTTCGGCGGCGCGCTCTTCGGGTTCTCCGCCGGGCACGCCGCGCGGGTCGGGCCGGGACCCTGAGCGGCGATGTCGCCCCTGCTGTTCACCCTCCTGCAGGCCGCGTTCCTCGTGCTCCTCTACGCGTTCGTGGCGCGGGCGGTGCGCTGGGTGGTGCGCGACGTGCGCAACGCCTCGCCGGGTGGTCCCGCACCCGTGGAAGCGCCGGTCGTGGCCCCGGCGGCGGGGGCGCCGGTCGCGCGGACCGTGGCACCGCCGCGCACGGCACGCAGGGGCGGGACCGCCGGCGAGCTGGTCATCCGCGCCCCGGAGGCGCCGCCTCGCGTACTCTCGCTGGACGGTGCTGGGTCGATCACATTCGGGCGGCGGGACGACGCGACGGTCGTGATCGCCGACCCCTACGTGAGCGACGCCCACGCGCAGGTCTACCGGGACGGCGAGGAGTGGATGCTGACGGACGCGGGGTCGACCAACGGCACCTATCTGAACTCCGCGCGGCTCGCGGTGCCGACGCCCCTGCACCCCGGTGACCAGGTCGCGATCGGGCGCACGGTGATCGAGGTCCGCAAGTGAGCGCGCCTGCGGCGGCGGCGGAGGCGCTCAGTTGACGGCCGAGCTTGTGGTGCGGGCGTACGGCCAGACGAACAAGGGCCTCGTGCGGGAGGGCAACGAGGACAACTTCTTCGTGGGCGACACCGTGTTCGCTGTCGCCGACGGCATGGGTGGCCACGCCGCCGGCGAGGTCGCATCGGAGACCGCGCTGCAGCCCGTGTCCGGCCTCGACGGCGAGGCCTACGGGGACATGCAGGGGGCTACGGACGCGCTGGCGGACTCCGTGCACCGTGCCAACGAGATGGTCTTCCGCATGGCGGCGGCCGACCCCGACAAGCGGGGCATGGGGACGACGCTGACCGCGGTGCTGCTGCGCGACGGGCGGCTGCACCTCGCGCACGTGGGCGACAGCCGCGCCTACCTGTTGCGCGGCGGGACACTGACGCCGCTCACGCGCGACCACACTTTGGTCCAGCAGCTCATCGACGAGGGTCGCCTCACCCCCGCGCAGGCCCAGGAGCACCCGCACCGGTCCGTGATCACCCGCGCGATCGGCGTCGACAGCATGGTCGAGGTCGACACCAACGCCCCGCTGGAGCTGCAGCCGGGCGACCAGGTGCTGCTGTGCTCCGACGGGCTCACCGGCCCGGTGGAGGAGTCGCAGATCCAGTCGATCTTGGCGTCGGAAGAGGACGGCAACGTCGCCTGTCAGCGGCTGCTGGACGCGGCCAACGCCAACGGCGGCCCCGACAACATCACCGTGGTGCTGCTGCGGGCCGAGGGCGACGGCCCCGTCACGAGCACGGCACCGCTGATCGGATTCAGCGACGACGAGGCCACGCAGGAGCTGCCCAGCACGTCGACGGCGGCGGCGCGGTCCGCCGCTTCCTCGGCGGCCGTGGCGGGCACCGGACCGCGCCGCACGACCACCGGCAACATCGACAGCACGCAGTCGTTCGACCCCAAGGCACTGCGCTCGCTGACCGAGGGCACAGTCGACGACACCCCGCCGGAGCTGCGCGGGCGGCGGCGGCGGCGCTTCGCGTCCGGCCTGCTGGCCGGCGCCCTGCTGGTGGCGATCCTCGCGGTCGGCGGATGGCTGCTTGTCAACCGCGCGTACTACGTGGGCGTCAACGGCGACGAGGTGGCGGTCTACCGCGGTCTGAACCAGGAGATCTTCGGGCTGCAGCTTTCGACCGTGGTGGCCACCAGCGACGTCGCCATCGAGGACCTGCCCGCTCGCCTGGTCCGGCAGCTCGAGGACGGTGTGCCGCAGGGCAGCCTGGCCGCCGCCATGCGCTACATCGACAGCACGCTGCGCACGACGGTCACCGAAACCGAGACCGAGGTGCCGGTCGCCGCCCCCGCGCAGGCCACGGCGGACGCGGCCGAGCCCGCTGCCACGGAGACCGACAAGAACGAGCCTCCCCTGGCGGCCCCGACCGAGCCAGCGCCGACCCCCAGCTGATGCGCTCGCCCGGTCGCAGCCGCGCCGGCGCCATCGCTCGGTTCCCCCGTCAGGGGGACCGAGAACCGGCGGGGGGCAACGTGGTCGCGGCGGAGGCGCGAGCACGTTGGGCGCGATCCCCGCCGACGCGCGGTCGCGGCGGCGCACGGAGCTGCTGTTGCTGATCCTCGCGATCGTCATCACCTCGATCGCCTACGCGTTGGTGGGGCTCTCGCTGCGTCCGGTGCTGCCCTCGGGGGTGGCGCTCTACGGGGGCGCGCTGGCGGCGCTGGCACTGGCCGCGCACCTGGTCACCCGCCGCATGGCGCCCGGAGCCGATCCGTTGCTGCTGCCGATGGCGTTCCTGCTCAACGGCATCGGTCTGGTGATGGTGCGGCGCATCGACTACGCGGAGTCGGTCGGCGACGGCGTGCAGCTGGCGCCGCTGCAGACCGTGTGGACCGTCGTCGGCGTGGCGGCCTTCTGCCTGACGCTGATCGTGCTGCGCGACCACACCGTGCTCGACCGCTACCGCTACATCCTCGGCCTGCTGGCGCTCATCGCGCTGCTGACCCCGCTGCTGCCGTTGATCGGCACGGACTTCGGGCGCGGTTCGCGGATCTGGGTGCGTGCGTTCGGGTTCAGCCTGCAGCCCGGCGAGTTCGCCAAGCTCGGCCTCGTCGCGTTCTTCGCCAGCTACCTCGCCGAGAAGCGGCCGCTGCTCGCCACCGCAACCAACCGACTGGGGCCGTTCCCGGTGCCGCCGCTGCGCGCCTTCGCGCCGATCGCTCGTGGCGTGGGCGATCAGCCTCGCGGTGCTGGTCTTCGAGCGCGACCTGGGGCTGTCGCTCCTGGTGTTCGGGATCTTCGTGGCGCTGCTGTACATGGCGACCGGGCGCATCGCCTACGTGCTGATCGGCGGCGGTCTCTTCGCGCTGGGGGCGTACGCGGCCTGGACGGTCTTCGCACACGTGCAGACCCGCATCGCGATCTGGCTGGACCCGTTGGCGGACGCCGACGGGCGGCGGGTTCCAGCTCGCGCAGTCGCTGTTCGCGCTGGGCTCCGGCGGCATCACGGGCGTGGGCCTGGGCCAGGGCCAGCCCGACCTCATCCCCGACGTGGTGAGCGACTTCATCTTCAGCGCGTTCGGCGAGGAGCTGGGGCTGCTCGGCACGACGGCGCTGCTGCTGGTGCTACTTCCTCGTGGTCGGGCGGGGCTGGGTCATCGCCCTGCGCGCCCGTGACGACTTCGGGAGCTCCTGGCCGGCGGGCTGACCTTCGCGTTCGGGCTGCAGGTCTTCGTGATCCTCGGCGGCGTGACCCGGCTGCTCCCGTTGACCGGCATCACGCTGCCGTTCATGTCCTACGGTGGTTCCTCGTTGCTCGCCAACTACATCCTCATCGCGCTGCTCCTGCGCGTGTCCGCCGACCGCGGTCCAGCACCCCAGCCGCTGCCGTCGCTGAGCGCGCTCCCGGAGCCCGCTTCGGGGCAGGCATGACACGGCAGGTCCGGCGCGCCGCGTGGGTGATGTTCGTGCTCTTCGGCGCGCTGTTCGTCAACCTCAACGTCCTGCAGGTGCTCCATGCCGACGAGCTCGCGCAGGACAACCGCAACACGCCGCGTGCTGATCGAGGAGTATGCCGTGGAGCGCGGCTCGATCGTGCTGGGCGACGACCGCCAGACCGAGATCGCCCGCTCCTTCGACACCGGCGGAGACCTGCGCTACCAGCGGGAGCTACCCCGGGGGCGCCACCTGGGCGCACGTGACCGGGTACCACTCGCTGATCTTCGGCCGCGCCCAGCTGGAGCGCAGCTACAACACGTTCCTTTCGGGCGCCGCCCCCGACGGGCTGGTGCTGACCCTGTCGGATCTGCTGGAAGGGCGCGAGGAGCAGGGCGACACATGATCACCACCCTGGACCCGACGGTGCAGGACGTCGCGCGCCAGGCCCTGGAGGGCCAGACCGGCGCGATCGCCGCGCTGGACCCCCGCACCGGGGCGATCCTGGCCCTCGTACTCCCACCCCAGCTACGACCCCAACCTGCTGGCCAGTCACGACGGCGACGTGGTGCGTGCGGCGTGGGACGCCCTCGTGACCGACCCGGAGGAGCCGCGCGGGCAACCGGGCGACGGCCGAGCTCTATCCACCAGGCTCGACGTTCAAGATCGTGGTCGCCGCGGCCGCGCTGGAGAGCGGCATCGACCCGGACCGCACGTTCGAGGACCCGCAGCGAGTCCACGCCGCCCCAGACCACCGCCACGATCGGCAACTTCGGCGGCGGGCTGTGCAACGGCGGCGCACCGATCACCCTGGCAGCGCGCGCTGGAGGTCAGCTGCAACACCATCTTCGCGCAGCTTGGCTTGGAGCTGGGCGCGGACCAGGCTCGTCGCGCAGGCGCGAGGCGCTTCGGCTTCAATGCCGAGGTGCCCTTCGACGTGCCCCTCGCGGCGAGCGTGGTCCCGGCGGAGCTCGACCCCCCGTCCCCGCGCAGAGCGCGATCGGGCAGCGCGACGTGCGCGTCACCGCCGTGCAGATGGCGATGATCGGTGGCGGCGATCGGCAACGGCGGCGTGCTCATGGCCCCGCGGATGGTCGACCGAGATCCAGGACTTCGACGGGCGCGTGGTGCTGCAGATGCCGTTCCAGCCGCTACACCCCGCCCGGTCAGCCCGGCCCCCAGGCGGTGCAGCCCCAGCGACCGCCGCCGACCCTGACCGAGATGATGGTGCGGCGTCGTGGAGTCGCGGCAGCGGCACGCCGCGCGCAGATCGCCGGGATCGCGGTCGCAGGCAAGACCGGCACCGCCCAGACCGGCGAAGGCCAGCAGCCCACGGTGTGGTTCGTGGCCTTCGCGCCGGCCGAGGACCCGCAGGTCGCGGTCGCCGTCGTGGTGCCCACGGCGGCGACGTCGGCGACGAGGCCACCGGCGGCGCGCGTCGCCGCCCCGATCGCCCGTGCGGTGATGGAGGCGGCGCTGCGAGCCCGTCGGACTGAGAAGGACAAGGAGCGAGTCGGACGAGACGACGCCGCTGCCGGCCAGCCGCGGCGCGTGCTGGCCGGCCGCTATGCGCTGCAGGGCCTGCTCGGCCAGGGCGGGATGGCCGACGTCGAGCTGGCCCACGACCAGGTGCTGGACCGCCAGGTCGCGGTCAAGATCCTGCACCCGCGCTACGCCGACGACCCGTCCTTCCTGGAGCGCTTCCGCCGCGAGGCGCAGGCCGCCGCCAGCCTCAACCACCCCAACATGGTCGCGGTCTACGACACGGGCGACGAGGAGGGCGGCCGTTCATCGTCATGGAGTACGTGCCGGGCGCAGCCTGCGCGAGGTGCTGCGCCGCGAGGGCGTGCTCCCCGCGCCGCGCCGCCGAGATCGGCATCGAGGCCGCGCTGGCCCTGCACTTCGCCCACGAGCGCGGCCTCGTGCACCGCGACATCAAACCCGCCAACATCATGGTCTCCGACGAGGGCCAGGTGAAGGTCACCGACTTCGGCATCGCGCGCGCGGTCAACGCCGAGACCGTCACGCAGACAGCCGCCGTGTTCGGGACCGCGGCCTACGTCGCGCCGGAGCAGGCGCAGGGCCTGCCCGTCGACGGCCGCACCGACATCTACGCGCTGGGCGTGCTGCCTCTACGAGATGCTCACGGGACGGCAGCCCTTCTCCGGCGATTCCGCGGTCGCCCTGGCCTACAAGCACGTCGTCGGAGCCCCCGGTCCCGCCCAGCCAGCTCAACCCCGAGGTGCCGCCAGCGCTCGAGGCGGTCGTCCTCATGGCCATGGCCAAGGACCCGGCTGCGCGCTACCAGACCGCACGCGAGCTGGCAGACGACCTCCAGCGCGCCGTCGCGGGTCAGCCGGTCATGGCGCCTATCGGCGCTGCTGCCTACGCGGCCACCCAGGCGCTGACGCCCACGGGCATGACCGCGGCCTACGCCGCGACGCAGGCCTTGGGGCCGCAGGTGCCGCCCGGCGCCCAGGTGCTGGACGTCTATCCCGAGTACACCCGCGCGGGAGCGGGCCGCATCGCCGCCTATGCGTTCCTCGTGCTCCTCATTCTTGCTTTGCTCGGGGTCGCGGCGTTCCTGTTCATGGACCTGCTCGGAGGCGACGACACGCCGACCGAGGCCCCGGTCGCAGTCCCCAGTGTGGTGGACCTCACCGTCGAGGAGGCGCAGACGCGCTTGACAGCGGCCGGCTTCGAGTCCGAGGTCACGTTCCGGGAGGACCCGGTCAGGGCGGCCGACATCGTCATCACCACGCAGCCTGCGCCGGGGAGCCTGGCCCCACCGGGCTCGACGGTCGTGCTGATCGCCAGCTCGGGGCCGCAGCCGGTCACGATCCCGCAGCTCGCGGGTATGACGCTCGAGGACGCCACGCGCGCGTTGCAGGCGCTGGGGCTGGCCTTCGACGGCAGCCGCGAGATACCCAACGACGAGCAGGAAGCCGGGCTCGTGGTGGGAAGTGAGCCGGCCGCGGGCGTTCCCGTGCCGGTGGGCACCCCGGTCGTGCTGATCGTCTCCACCGGGTCGGAGACGTTCGTGATGCCCGACGTGGTCAACCGCACCGGAGACGAGGCACGCACCCAGATCGAGAACGCCTGCCCGACGCCGCCGTGCGCGCAGGTCACGATCATCCCCGAGTCCGACTTCAACGACAGCGTGCCCGAGGGCATCGTGGTCAGCACCCTGCCGGCCGCGGGCCAGGAGGTGCGGATCGGCTCGATCGTCAACGTCACGGTGTCGCGTGGGCCCGAGCCGACGCCGACGCCCGAGCCGACCACGGAGGAGCCGACTCCGACGCCGCCGCCGCTGCCCCCTCCGCCGCCGACCACACCGCCGACGGTCATCCCGCAGCCTCCGCCCCCACCACCGCCGGAGCCGCCACCCCCACCACCGCCGACCACCGAGCCGACACCCACGGCCACCCCGACCGCGTGACCCGGTTGGTGGCGCTCAGGCGGCGACCGTCGCGGGCAGCGCCCGCAGGAAGTTGCCGAGCAGCGCCATGCCGCTGCGCGTGAGGATCGACTCGGGGTGGAACTGCACGCCCTCGACCGGCAGGGAGCGATGCCGCAGCCCCATGATGAGCTCCGGTCCGCCGCCGGCGGGCGTGGTCGTGGCGGTGACCTCGAGCACGTTCGGGAAGGTCTCGGGCGCGACCACCAGCGAGTGGTAGCGCGTCGCGGCGAAGCCCTGCTCGAGACCCGCGAACACGCCTCTCCCGTCGTGGCTGATCGCCGAGGTCTTGCCGTGCACCAGCTCGGGGGCGCGCACGACGTCGCCGCCGTAGACCTCGGCGATGCACTGGTGGCCTAGGCACACGCCCAGGATCGGGACCCTTCCGGCGAAGCGCTCGATGACGGCGTTGGAGAGGCCGGCGTCCTGCGGCGTGCCAGGCCCGGGTGAGATCACGATCCCGTCGGGCGGGGCGACCTCGACGTCCTCGAGCGTGAAGGCGTCGTGGCGCACCACCTCGACGTGCGCGCCGAGCTCGCCGAGCTCCTGGGCGAGGTTGTAGGTGAAGCTGTCGTAGTTGTCGACCAGCAGGATGCGCGCCATCGAGAGCGGCAGCGTACTCAGACGCTGCGCAGGCCAGCGAGGTAGGTCGTGAGCACGTGCTCGACGAGGACGTCGGGCTCCGGGAACTGCGGCAGGCCGGGCTCGGCGTGCTCGTGCTTGGTGAGCAGGAGGCTGACCGCGCCGTGGACGGCGGCCCAACAGCCGACCGCGACGACCTCGGGATCGCCACCGCGCAGGTCGCCCGCGGCGATCGCGTCGCGCGTGCAGGCCACCAGCAGCCCGTAGGCGGCCGCGCCGGCCAGCTCGGCGTGGTCGACGTGATCGGGGATGTGCGGGTGGGGGGTCAGGAAGAGCAGCCGGTAGGCCTCCGGGTGCTCGAGGCCCCACGCGGCGTAGGTACGACCGAGGGCGAGGAAGCGCTCCAGCGGCTGCTCGACCTCGGCCAGCACCACGGTGACGCGCTCGAGGAGCCGCGAGAACTGCGCGTCGCAGCACGCGAAGACGAGCTCGCTCTTGTCGGCGAAGTGCAGGTAGAGGCTGGGCGGTGAGACGCCCACCGCGTCGGCGATCATCCGCATGCTGACGGCGTCGACGCTGCCGGTCTCGGCGACCAGGCGGGTGGCGGCCTCCAGGATCTCCTCGCGGAGGTGCTCACCCTCGCCGCGCCGGGCCCGGGCGCGGCGCTCCGTCCCCTTGACGGGGGACGTCACGGGACCAAGACCTCCTCCTCGCGCTGCTCGCCGGGGGGCAGCTCGTGGATGCCGAAGCGCTCGTGGATGCGGCGCAGCGGCGCCGGCGCCCACCAGTTGGCGCGGCCGGCGAGCTTCATGAACGCCGGCACCAGCGCGCCGCGCACCAGCGTCGCGTCCATGAGGACCGCGAGCGCCATGCCCACCCCCAGCATCTTGATGAAGATGATGTCGCTGAACGCGAAGGCGATGAACACCACGGCCAGAAGCGCCGCGGCGGCCGTGACGATGCGCCCGGTCCGCTCCAGACCCCTGGCGACGGCCCGCTCGTTGAGGGCCACGAGATCGGTCTCGCCCTGCAGCAGGCCGAGGTCGTGCTCCTCCTTGATGCGCGAGAGCAGGAAGACCTCGTAGTCCATCGACAACCCGAACGCGATGCAGAACATCAGGATCGGGGTGGTCACGTCGATGTTGCCCGTCGCGGTGAAGTCGAAGACGCCCGACAGGTGGCCCTGCTGGAAGATCCACACCATCGCGCCGAACGTCGCGGTGAGGCTGAGCAGGTTGAGGATCACGGCCTTGGCCGGCACGAGCAGGCTGCCGAACATCAAGAACAGCACCACGAACGTCACGAGCGCGATGAGCCCGGCGGCCAGCGGCACGCGGGAGAACACCGCATCGCGCGCGTCGACATCCTGGGCGGCGGCGCCACCGACGAGCACGTCGCCCAGCGTCTCCGGGGTGGGCAGCGCACGGACGTCGCGGACCAGCTGCTCGCCTTCGCGGGACACGGGCTCGACCGAGGGGACGAGCGAGAGCCAGGTCGCTTCCGACGAGGCGAAGCGCTCGGTGGCGCCGGGTGCGGCGGGGAACACGAACGCACCGTTGGCATAGGAACCGGCAGCGCCGTCGACGCGGGCCACGCTGTCGACCGCGGAGAGCGCGGCGGCGTAGCGGGCGAGGTCCGGGGCGTCTAGCTCCTCGTAGTCGCTGACGACCACGGTCATGCTGGTGGCTTCGCGGCTGGCGAAGTTCTCGCGGAGGTCGTCGGAGACCTGGCGGCTGGCGGCCTCGACCGGCAGGACGCGGTCGTCGACCGAGCCGAAGTGGGCCGAGAGGAACGGCCAGCCCAGCACCAGCAGGAACGCGGTGACCGAGAGGGCCACGGGGACCGGACGGCGCATCACGGCGACGGCGACGCGGTGCCAGAAGCCTTCGGAGGTGGGCTTGGGCTCGCGGCGGCGGCGCAAGGACCAGTGGTCGATGCGACCACCCATGACGGCCAGCAGCGCAGGCAGCATCACCACGCTGCCGAGCGCCGAGAACAGCACCACGCCGATCCCGGCGTAGGCGAAGGACCACAGGAACGGGAGCGGGAACACCAGCAGGGCGGCCAGGGAGATGGCGACCGACGCCGCGGAGAACAGCACGGTGCGGCCAGAGGTGTCGACGGCGCGCACGACGGCGGCGTGGACCTGCGATCGCTCCGGCTTCTGCCCCTGTGCGACGCCCAGCGCGCGGAGCTCCTCGCGGAACCGGCTGACGATGAACAGCGAGTAGT
Source organism: Euzebyaceae bacterium (assembly GCA_963829805.1). GTDB lineage: Bacteria > Actinomycetota > Nitriliruptoria > Euzebyales > Egibacteraceae > CAWHJR01. Next base: position 836,024 of record CAWHJR010000002.1, on the reverse strand, counting down.
CGATCGCGATCCCCAGGCCCAGCGCCGTGGTGAGGTTGAGCGCGAAGATCGAGACCTCGGTGAACTCGACGGTGAGGCGCAGGATGCCCAGCGTCCCCAGCACCGCGACGATCCCGACGCCCAACGGCAGCACACCGGCGATCACGCCGCCGAAGACCGCGATCAGCAGCAGGAGCACGATCGGCAGAGCGAGCGCCTCGCTGCGGGCCAGGTCGGACTCGATCGTCTCCTGGAGCTCCTGGAAGATCGCGGTCGCGCCGCCGACGCCGACGCTGATCACCTCGCCCTCGCGGGTGTACTCCTCGATCAGGCTCGACGGCCCCCTCGGGCACCTGGCCGTCGGCGCCCGCCAGGCGGGCGAAGATCAGCGCCTGGGTGCCGTCGGTGCTGCGCAGGGGCGGGGCGTTGAACAGGCTCCAGTAGGAGGCGACGTTGGTGATGCCCTCCTCCGCGGCCAGCTGGGCCTGGACCTCCTGCGCGGCGGCGGCGACGGCGGGGTCGTCGACGGTCGCGTCACCCTCGGCCGTGATGAGCAGCAGCAGGTTGGGCTGCCCGCCCGCGAACTCCTCGTCCATGATCGCCAAGGCGCGCGACGACTCCGCGTCAGGGGAGTCGAACCCACCCGTGGACAGCAGGCCCGGCACGCTGCCGGCCACGGCGCCCGCGCCGACGATGAGCAGGAGCGACACCGCCAGAACGAAACGGCGGCGGCGAACGATGAACTGACCCAGACGCTGCAGCACGGTGCGACCCCTTACGAATGGGTTAACGCTGTTCAGTTAACGGGGTTCAGCCGAGTCTGTCAAGACTGACCGAGGGTCAGTCAGCGCGTGAGGGTGAGGTAGCCCTCCGCGTCGATCGTCGCCGTGTCGCCGGTGGGGTGCCAACGGTCGGGCGGGCCGGCGAGCTGCGGCCCACGGACGAGGAGCTGGCCGGGCGTCCCGGGCGGCGCGGCGCGGTCAGGGTCGGCGGGGTCCACCACCCGGCAGTCGGTGTCGGTCACGGGCAGGCCGACCGTGCCGTCCTTGGCCTTGCCGTAGACGGGGTTCGCGTGCGTGACCCCGCCGGCCTCCGCGGGCCCGTAGACGGCGCGCAGACGCCCCCCGGTGCGGGCCTCGAACGCGCGGGCGGCCTCGGCCGGCAGGTGCGCGCCCCAGACGAGGCCGACGCGGATGCTGGCCAGGTCGGAGCGCTTGCCGGCCTCCGCCAGGCCGCCGAGCGTCGCGGGGTCGCCGACCGCCAGCGTGGGCCGGGCGCGCGCGACCGTCCGGGCGAGACCGTCCGGGGACGGGTCTGATGGCAGCACCACAGTCGCCGCGGCGAGGACACCCAGCCCGAGCAAGCTGGTCAGCCCGAACGCGGTCCAGGGCGGCGCGGCCATCAGCAGCCGCTCCCGGCCGGCCTGCACGTCGGGGACCCAGAGACGCAGCTGGAAGGCGCTCGCGAGCACGTTGACGTGGGTCAGCGTGACCAAGCGGCCGCCCGCGCTGCGCAGAATGACCGCGGCGTGGGTCGTGGGGTCCAGCGCCACCTGGGTGGCCGTGGGCGCGGCCGCGGCGAGGAGATCTGCCCACCGCGCCGCGGTCCCGACGCCCGACCGGCTCTTGCGGCCGCCGGGCAGCCGGCCGCGGAAGGTCTTCCCGGCGTCGTCCTGCGAGGTCGCCACGAGCTGCGCCGGCGCGGGCGACCGTGAGATCACGCCCGCCAGGACCGCGAGGTTGCCATCCGCGGCGATCGCGACGACGGGCTCAGCCTCCGCGATCACGCCGGCCAGTGCCTCCTCGTCGCTGGCGGGGTCGACCAAGACCGGCACCGCGCCGATACGCCAGGCGCCGTGCAGCGCCACGACGAGCTGCGGCCACGCGGGCAGCGCGAGGAGCACGCGGTCCCCACTGGACACCCCGAGCTCGGCGAGCGCCATCGCGCAGCGGTCCACGGCGTCGAGCAGCTGGCGAAACCGCAGCGTCGCCCCGCGCGTGCCGGAGTCGACGGCGGCCGTGTCTGGGAAGTCCGCGGCCGCGTCGTCGAGCAGCCGGGTCAACGGCACGAGCGGGTAGCGGTAGGTGTCGGGCACCTGCGGCGGGTAGGAGTCGCGCCAGGGCCGTTGCGCTGCGGCCGCCAACGCGCCCGGATCGCTTGCCGGCTCCGCCGTGGTGGCCGGTTCGGGCTCGCCTGCCGCCGGCTGGTCGGCGTCGCCCGCGAACCCCGCCTCACCTGCGGGCCGGGCCAGGTCGAGGGTGGCGACCGCCGCTCCCAGGGCCGTGGCCGCCAGCCCGCCGGCCACGGCGACGGATCCGGCGCCCGCCCCGTCCTCCGGCGCCGAGACGGTCGACCCGGGAGCGGGCGGGGCTCTGGGCGGCTCCGGGAGCACCAGGAGCGCAGCATCCTCCGCGTTCCCGTCGGCGGCCGCCTCCTGGATGAGAGCGGGGGTGAGGCGGACCGTGGCGCCGGGATCGAAGCTCGCGGGAGGGGCCGGGGGCTCAGGGAGGACCAGCGGCTCCGGCTCCGCGGCGGGCGGGGACGGCGGTTCCGGGAGGATGAGCGCAGCGGCCGGCGGGCCGGGCAACGCGTCCAGCCCCACCGTGGTCCCGGCGGGCTCGGGTTCGGCCCCGGCGGCTGCTGCCGCCTTCGACTGCTCGCCGGACACGATCTGCACCCTTTCCGTCTCGACCGGCGGCGGATGGCGCCCCGGCGTCCGCCCGCATTGTTCCATCCGCCCAGAATGCGGTTGCTACCGTCGGGGGATGCGTCGAGCGGGCCTCTGGGCGCTGCTGCTCGGGCTGGTTGCGGTCGTCGGGACCGCGTGGCCGGCGGGGGGGCAGGCGGTTGCGCCGAGCGGGGCTCATCTGCGGGGCGATGGACATCTGGCTCTGGCGTGGTTCTACGGGGGGACGACGGCGGACTACGCCGACCAGATCACCCGCATGCCGGGGTTGTCGGTGATCTCGCCGACTTGGTGGCTCCTCGACGAGGAGGACCCGGGTGCCGTCGCGGATCGCGCGGACCCGGCACTCACGCAGTTCGCGCACGATCGCGGGATCGCGGTCTGGCCGTTGATCGGCAACCGCATCGACCCCGACCTCACCGATCAGGTGCTGCGCGACGACGCGACCCGTGCACGGCTGGTCGGCGAGCTCGCGGCCGCCGCGGCGCGGGCCGGCGCCGACGGCGTCAACGTGGACTTCGAGAACCTCCACGACCACACGGCGCCGTTGCTCACCCGGTTCGTGGCGGAGCTCAAGGCGGCGCTGCCGGGTCACGTGATCAGCGTCGACGTGACCGCGATGACCGACACCTGGATGCTCGGCAACTGGTCGACGGCGTTCGACCGCAGCGGGCTGGGGGAGGTCGCCGACTACGTGATGCTCATGGCCTACGACCAGCACAACCGCCTGCGGCGCAACGGGCCCGTGGCCGGGCTCACCTGGGTCGAGGAGTCGGTGGAGTTCCTCGTGCGCTCGGTCCCACCCGGGCGGGTGGTGCTGGGCGTGCCGTTCTACTCGCGCGACTGGGTCGACGACCCTGGCGAGGACCAGGGCGTCGGCCTCGACGCGACGCTCGGGATGGCCGCGATGGGCCGCCGGCTGCGGGCGGTCGCCAGCCAGGCCACGTACGACCCGGTCGCCGGCATGGACCTGCACCAGTACACCGACCCCGAGGGGCGCACCCACCGCGTCTGGCACGAGGACACCGCCAGCCTGGGCCGCAAGCTCGACCTGGTCGGGCGCTGGCAGCTGGCCGGCACCGCCGCGTGGCGCGCCGGGTTCGAGGACCCGCCCGCCTGGCAGGTCATCGACGGCGCCCTCCAAACCGCGGGCGCGCCCGGCGCCCGCGACGCCCCGGCCCTGGCAGCTCCAGCCCCGGCGGCACAACCCGACCCCGCGGCCCAAACTGGCCCCGTGCAGGCGGAGCCGGGCACGGCACCGCAGGAGCGGTCCGTGACCCCTCCGCCGGCGGCACCGACGGTCGCGCCTGACCCCGCACCGCTCGGCCTCGCGCCGGTGCCCTCGCGCCCCGTCGCACCGCTCGCGGTGGCCGCGGCCGCCCTGCTGGCGGTCGCCCTCGGGCTGGTGGCCTACGCGACCGTCAGGCGGCGCCGATCACCGGGTCGGTGATGAACGTGCGGTCGACCCACGGGAAGACCACGGTGAACAGCAGTGCCACCACCCCGAACGCGATCGCCACGATCAGCAGCACGAGCAGGACGCGCCGCAGCACCTAAGCCTCCTGCAGCGTGGCCAGCACCACCAGTCGCTCGGCCATCGAGAACCGCGGGTTGCAGGTCGTCAGGGTCAGGGTGGGCTGCCCGGTGCTCAGCGGGTCAGGGCCCAGCACGCTGACGGCGTCAGGTTGCACGATGCGGCTCTCTCGCACCTCGTAGGTGAACCAGATGCCGTCGCGGTCCTGCACGTGCACCAGGTCGCCGGGCTGTGCCTGGTCGAGGTCGAAGAACGGCGCCCCGTGGGTCGTGCGGTGGCCGGCGACCGCGAAGTTGCCCTGCCGCCCCGGCAGTGCGGAGCCCACGTAGTGACCCGGCCCGGTCGCCAGGGCGTCCAGGTGGACGCCCTCGACGACCAGCACCGGCGCGTCGAGGACGGGCGGTTCGTCACTGCCCGGCCGCTCGAACTCCAGAGCCGCGACCGCCTCGCCCAGCGGGATGACGGGCACGACCTCACGGGAGGGATCCTGCGCCGCCACGACCGGGTCGTCGCCGACCTCCGGGTCGTCGCGGCCGCCCCCCGTGGACGCCACCGCACCGCCCCCTTCGAGCCGGCCCTCGACGTCGCCGACCTCCAGCTCCCAGTCATCCCGCAGCTCGCGCTGGGCGGTGCGCGTCTCGAGGGTCGTCCAGAACAGCGAGTAGACGAGGTAGAGCGCAATCACCACGCCAGCCGCCACCAGCAGCCAACCCAGGCCTCGCACCACGACCCGCACAGCGGCGAGGGTAGCCTTCTGGGGCGGTCGAAAGTCGCCGGAGAGGGTCGATGCCGAAGTCGAAGTCCAAGCGGTCCACGTACATCCCGCCCAAGCCGAGCAAGCCACCACCCAGCCCGCGCTGGGTGCCGATCACCGGCACTGCGCTGATCGTGGGCGGCTTGGCGCTGATCCTGTTGAACTACATCCTCAACGGGATCCCGCTGCTGGGGAACTGGTCGATCATCGTGGGCTTCGTGCTCATGGCAGGCGGACTGGTCGTGCTCAGCCGCTGGCGGTGACGTGCCGCTCTACGAGTGGACCTGCGGTGCGTGCGGCACGACGACCGAGCGACTCGCGCCGCTGGGGGCGCCCCCGCCCGAGGCCGGCTGCCCCGACTGCGCCGGCCCCCTGCGCCGCCGTTGGTCACGGGTCGCCGTCCGCTACGGCTCCTGGGGCTTCAAGGCCACCGACAGCCTGGTGGGAGAGACCCGCGGAAAGGACTACCGCGACCTGCGCGAGCGGGCCGAGCGCATCAGCGACGATCCCCGCTGAGCATGCGCTCGCCGCAGTGGCGGGGTGGGGTGGCCGCACCCCGCACCAGCAAGAGGACCTCGGTGCCACAGCCGCCGCAGACGTAGGTCACGCGCTCCTCGGCCGCGTCCACCGGTGTCGGCGGCCCGTCGGGCAGATGGTCCGCCCCGCGCCGCAACGAGCCCAGCGACGCGACGCCGACCTGCCAGATCAGCAGGCCCAGCAGCGGCGCCAGCACCCACTGCCAGGGAATCAGCCCGGTCGCGGCCGCCAGCGCGGCCAGCCCTGCCACGACCCACGGCGCGCGCCTCACGCGACCCCGCCCACTGCGCCGCTCCGCGCCTCCATGACCAGGCCATCGTAGGTGGCGGGCAACCCGCAGCCCTTCGTCGACGCGGTCCACGCCTACCTGGCCCATGCCCGCGAGCAGTTCAACTACGACCAGCTCCTGCACACGTTCCTCGACGTCGAGCGCTTCCGCCGCTGGGCCACCGTCGTGGACCGCCACCGCAGGGTCCAGGGCGCGCAGTTCCTGTCCTCCGGATGCGGCTTCGCGGGCTCGGTCGTCGCGTACGCCGAAGCCGGCGCCGCCCGCGCCGTCGGGGTCGAGGTCGACGCCGACTACGTCCGCATGGGCCAGCTGCGCGTGGAGCCCATGGCCGCAGCCGCGGTGCTGGCCTACGACGGCGACCGCCTCCCGTTCCCCGACGCGACGTTCGACATCGTCGAGTCGATGGACGTCATCGAGCACACCACCGACCCACTGGCCTACCTCGCAGAGCTGCGGCGGGTGCTGGCGCCCGGCGGCGTGATCCTCCTTGTCACGCCCAACCGGCTCTGGCCCATCGAGCAGCACCTCGGCATCGTCGGCCCGCCCTGGCTGCCGGTCGGGTTGGCTGACCGGCTCTTCGGCTTCCTCGGCGAGCGCCTCACGAGCCTCGACGAGGACCGCCGCTACAAGTACCGGACGCTGCGCGGCATGCGCACGCAGAACCTCTCGCTGCTGGCGCTGCGGCGGTTGGCACGCGCCCTGGACCTGCACCTCACACTGCTGCGCGCCGGCGACCACGGCGACGGCTGGCCGCTCCCGCCTGCGCCCGCCGTGGCGGAGCGGCTGCTCGACCACCGGGTCGCCCGCTACCTCGCCCCGGTCCCGACGCTGCCGGTGATCCTCCGCCCGCGGTGAACCGCGCCCTGCAGCGACGTCGTACGTGGGTACTACTACAGTGCTCGTTCACCCGACGCCCGGAGGAACCCATGCGCGCTCTCGCGAACGCCACCGCTTTCGCACTGCTCCTGTTGGCCGCTGCGTGCGGCGGCGACAGCGGGACCGCGACAGAGGAGCCAGCCGCGACCGAGGCCGCAACCCCGGCCGCCACCGCGGCCGCAACCGAGGCCGCGACCGATGGTGGCGCGGCCGCCGGCACCGTGCCCTCCGGCGGCGACGACAGCGGGGTCGGCGGCACCGCGGTGAGCATCGTCGACATCTCCTTCCAGCCCGCCGACCTTCCGGTCGCGGCCGGCGCCACCGTCACCTGGACCAACGGTGACGGGTTCGGCCACACCGTGACGTTCGACGACGGCGAGGACTCCGGCACGCTGCAGGCCGGCGACACCTACGAGCGCACGTTCGACGCGGCCGGCGAGTTCCCGTACCACTGCAACATCCACTCCGCGATGCAGGGCACGGTCACCGTCACCTGATCAAACGCTCTGTGGGGCGCGAGCCTCCAGCGTGAACATCGTGGGGAGGCGCTCGCGGCCCTCGGCCAGCCCGTAGCGCCCCCCGCCGATCGGGACCATCCACGGCAGGGCCAGCCACTCGACCTCGGTGTGCTCGACCAGCCGCGTGAGCGTGAGCCCGGCGTCCAGCACCGCGGTCACGACCTCGCCCAAGCCGTGGTTCCACTCGTAGGTCACCGAGTGCTCCAGCGTCCCGCGGCCGGTGTAGCTGTCCGGGTAGTCCCAGCGCTGCGGCTCGACGGTCTCGAAGTAGTGGTAGGCCAGCACGAGCAGCTCGTCGTCGCGCTCGTCGTCCAGCGCGGCCAGCACGGGGTGGCACTCGCGCAGGTACAGGCGGCCGCCCGGGGCCAGGAGCGCAGCGACCACCCGTGCCCACGCCGCGACGTCGGGCAGCCAGTTCAGCGCCCCGACACCCGTGTAGACGAGGTCGAACCGCTCGCCTTCGAGAGCCTCCGGCGCGGCGTAGAGCTCGGACTGCACGTAGCGCACCGCGTGCCCCGCGCGGTCCGCGAGGTCGCGCGCGGCCGCCAGCGCCGAAGGCGAGAAGTCCAGCCCTGTGACCGTGCCGCCCAGCCTGGACAGCGAGAGCGTGTCGGTGCCGATGTGGCACTGCAGGTGCAGCACGCGCAGCCCGTCGAGACGGCCGAGGTGCGGCGCGTCGAAGCCGACCACGCCCGACAGCCCGTCGGGGTCGGCGATGAGCCGATCGAGGTCGTACCCGCCCGGTCCGAGGTGGATCGGGACGCGGTCCTCCCAGTTCTCGAGGTTGGCCTGCCGGTAGCTGTCCATCAGGGTCCCGTCGTCGGTCGCGCCACTAGGCTGGCCGCCATGCTCGCAGCGGCGGGGGTCACGGTGCGCGGGCTCGCCAAGCGCTTCGACCAGACGATCGCCGTGGCCGGGATCGACCTCGACGTGCCGGCCGGCGCGTTCTTCGGTTTGGTCGGCCCCAACGGTGCCGGGAAGACCACGACGCTGCGGATGGCCACCGGGCTGCTGCGTCCCGACGCGGGCCTCGTCGTCGTCGACGGGGTCGACCTGTGGGCGCAGCCGCTGGAGGCCAAACGCCGGATCGGCGTGCTGCCCGACGACCTCGCGCTCTTCGAGCGCCTCACCGGCCGCCAGCTGCTCACCTACACGGGCCTGCTGCGCGGGCTGCCCAACGCCGAGGTCGAGCGCCGCAGCGCCGAGCTGCTCAGCGTGCTGGGGCTCGACGACGCGGCCGGCACGCTGGTCGTGGACTACTCGACCGGCATGCGCAAGAAGATCGGTCTGGCCGCGGCCGTGCTGCACGCCCCGCGCGTGCTCTTCCTCGACGAGCCCTTCGAGTCCGTCGACCCGGTCTCCGCGCGCACGCTGCGGGGGCTGCTCGAGCACCACGTCATGCGTGGCGGCACCGTCGTGCTGTCCAGCCACGTGATGGAGCTGGTCGAGCGCCTCTGCGACCACGTCGCCGTCATGCACCAGGGCCGCGTGGTCGCGACCGGTCCGCTGGATGCCGTGCGCGGCGGTGGGTCGCTGGAGGACGCGTTCCTCGCGCTGGTGGGCAGCGCGACGCGGGCCGAGGGGGGTCTGTCGTGGCTCGGCTCTTCGTCCGGCTGAAGCTCGCACTGATCGGCGGCGGCTTCCGCCGCGGGTGGCAGCAGATGGTCGGGATGCTCGTCGCGTGGGCGCTCCTGCTGCCTGCGGGTCTGGCGCTCGGGGTCGGCGTCGCGATCGGGGGACGCGTGCTCGAGCAGGGGAGCGACGTCGTGCTCGTCGCCGTCGCGTTAACGGGCCTGCTGTGGATCGTGGGCCCGCCGTTGTTCTTCGGCATCGACGAGACCCTCGACCCAGGGCGGCTGGCTCTCTTCCCGCTCACGCGCCGGCAGCTGGTCGTGGGCATGACGGCGGCCAGCTTGATCGGGACGGGGCCCACGATGACCGCGCTGGTCCTGCTCGGGGCCGTGGTCGGCAGCGCGACGTCGCCGGTCGCGGCCGTGCTCGCCTTGGTGGCCGCCGCGCTGCAGCTCGCCGCCTGCGTGTTGGCGGGACGCGCGATCACGACGGCCCTGTCGGTCCGGCTGCGGTCGCGGCGCGGTCGCGACATCGCGGGGCTGCTCCTCGTGCTGGGCATCGTCGTCGTGAGCCAGGGGCCCAACCTGCTGTTCAACGCGTTGGGCGCCGAGGGCCTGGAGACCGGCCTGCAGACCCTGGCCCAGGCCGCCCGCCTGATCCCGCCCGGCTGGGCCGGCGCGGCGATGGCGGCAGCCGCCGAAGACCGCTTCCTGGAATCCCTCGGATGGCTGGTCGCGACGGCTGGCTACGCCGCCGCGCTGGGCTGGTGGTGGGTGCGCGGCCTGGAGACGCTCACCAGCCGGCCCGAGCAGGCCGGACCCGCCAAGCGGGCCGACGACGACCTGATCCCGCGCTGGGCGGCCTTCCTGCCTGCCAACCGCCTGGGAGCAGCCGCCGCCCGCGAGCTGCGCTACACCGCGCGCGAGCCGCGCTACCGTCTGGCCGCCATCATCCAGGCGGCGTTCAGCATCGCGATCGTGGTCTCGGGGGTCATCGCGTTCGGCGGCAACCCGCGCGCGGTGCTGGTGGTCGGAGCGTTGGCCTTCCCGCTCGCGCTCGGCACGCTCAACGCGTTCGGCGCCGACAGCGGCGCGACCTGGCTCCTGGTGGCGGTCGGCGGGGACCACCGCGCGGACCTCGCTGGCAAGAACCTCGGATCGGCGCTCGCCGCGGCGCCGTTCGCCCTGGTCGCTGCTTTCGTTGCCGCCGCGTTCACCGGCGGCTGGTGGTACGTGCCCGTCGCCCTGCTGCTGCTGCTCGGCGCCTACCTCTGCGCCTGCGGCGTGGGCGACACCATCTCGGTGATCGCCCCGTTCGCGCAGCCGGAGCTGGCAGGCAACGTCTTCGGCTCCCGCTCGGGCGCCAACGCCCTCACCGCACTGCTGCAGGTCGCGGCGATCGTGTCGCTGGTGATCCTGCTCTCGCCGGTGGTCGTCGGCACGATCCTCGCGGCCCGCAGCGCGCCGGGCTGGCTGGCCGCCCTGGCGGTGGCGACCCCCCTCTACGGCGCCGCCATCGCCTGGATCGGCGTGACGTTCGCCGCGCGGCGCCTGGCCAGCCACGGCCCCGAGGTCCTCAGCGCGCTCAACGCGCAGAGGGCCTAGTGCAAGGCGGCCGCCCTGGGCAGCCCCGTCACGGAGTGCGGGCGAGCTCGTCCAGCAGGGCGGCCAGCTCGGCGGGCTGGGTCAGCATGGCGAAGTGGCCGGTGTGCAGAGCGCGCACCGGGATGCCGGCCGCGCGGGCAGCCTCGGCGATGCGGCCCATCGGGTCGCCCGGCGGCTTGTCGGTGCACGCCACGTACACGGTGCGCGTGGGCGGAAAGGCCTCCATGGCCGGCACCGGTTCCCGGTAGGTCACCAGCGGGTGCGGCCCGCGCCGTGCCAGCATCGCGTCGAGCCAGCCGCGGTCGACGTCGGGGCTGACGGCGCCGAGGCCGCCCACGCGCTCGAGCGGCATCGGTGGCAGTCGCCAGCCGTCGCCGTGCGCGTCCGCCAGCTGCTGCATCTGGGCGCCGACCTCAGGTGGGAGCGCGTCGAGGAACGCCCGCCCGGGCTGCGGCAGGAAGCCGTCGACGTACACCAGCCGGCGCACGCGGTCAGGGTCCTGCGCCGCCACGATCCCCGCGACGAGCCCGCCGTAGCTGAACCCGACCAAGCGGACGCCCGGACGGGTACGCAGCAAGTCGGCGACCTCCCTGACGTGCTCGGACAGCGAGGTGTGCGGCCCGCCCTCGGCCAGGCGCTCACCGATGCCGATCAGCGTGGGCGCCGTCACGGCATGACCGCGTGCTTCGAGGTCGGCGGCCACGGCCTCCCACAACCATCCGCCCGTGCCCGCACCGTGGAGCAGCACCACGTCCGCCATCGGCGCGACAGCATCGCGCGGCGCGGCCGGGGGTTGTCGACCGGGTTCTGCCAGGCCGCTAGCCGGGCGGCGCGGCCCGCTGCGGCGCCAGCAGGCGTGACACGTAGACGGTCTGCACGGCCAGCGCCGTGAAGCCCGCCAGCACCAGCCCGACATCCGCCGGCAGCGTCAGCGCCGTCGGGATCACGGCGCCGGTGACCCAGGCCAGCTGGAAGAGCGTCTCGCTGCGTGTGAAGGCGCGCCCGCGCTGGCCGGGTGGCACGGTCGCCTGCAGCAGGCCGTCGAACGCGAACTTCGCCGTCCCCCACGCGAAGCCGGCGGCCAGCGCCAGGGCCGCGGCGGCCGCGAGCCCGAACCATTGGGCAGTGGCGAACGCGGCCGCGGCTTCCAGCGCCAGGGCAGCGACGACCATCGGCTCCTCCCGCAGCCGCCGCTCCAGCGTCGGCGCCAGCAGCGACGAGAGCCCGTAGCCGGCGCCGGCCGCGGCCAGGATCGCTCCGAAGTCGAGCAGCGGCGCGTCGCGGCGGCGCAGCGAGAACGCCAGCAGCAGCACCAGCATCCCGTTGAGCATCCGCACGACCGCCGTCGCGATCTGTGCGAGCCGCACGTGGGTCGGCAGGTGGGCCATGCGCTCGTGGCCCTCCATGCGCTCCTCGGGGGTCTCCTCCACCGCGGCCCCGGTGGGCAACCGCATGCTCTGGAGCGTCGCCAGCACGAAGGCGAGACAGCCGAGGACCAACGGTCCGATCGGTCCCCAGACGCGTGCGGCGCCGATGCCGAGCGGCGCCACGATCGCCCCGGCCAGCACCGTGATGCGCGCCAGCCGCGCGTTGGCCGCGACCAGTGCGACCGGCGAGTCCAGCGCGACCGGCAGCAGCGCGCTGCGGCCGATCCCGTGCGCACGCGACAGCACCAACAGGCTGAACGCCAGGGGGAACAACCACAGCGAGTCCGCCTGCCAGACCAGCAGCGCCGCGGCGACCGCCCGCCCCGCCGCGGCCACCACCAGCGCGGTGTGGCCAGGCCCGTGGCGGTCCAGCAACGTCCCCAGCAGCGGGCCGATCACGGCGAACGGCAGGACCGTCAGCAGCAGATAGAGCGCAACGTTGCCGCGGGCCTCGCCGGAGGGAACCGAGAAGAACAACGAGTCCGCGAGGGCGATCGCGACGAGCGTGTCGCCAGCGGTGCTGCTGGCATGCGCGAGCGCCAGGATGCGGAAGCCCGCACCGCCGGTCGAGAAGAGGCTGTCGAGCCCCCTTGCCACGGCCCGCCCGGCACGCCGCGGCAGCCCCGGCCTGCTGGTGTAGAGGATCGAGGGCTCAACCGGCGCAGGCAGTCCCTCACGCTCGCTCGTTGCCGCCACCACCCGCAACGCTACCGCCGTGAGGCCGGCAGACAGAGCGTCAGGGGGCCGCTACGAGTGGCCGGCCCCTGGTCTGCCCGAAGGCAGACTGGGTCACGTGGCGAGCGTCCAGCTCGATGGCATCCGCAAGGTCCACCCCGGCGGCGGGGTCGCGCTGGCAGGGGTGGACCTCGAGGTCGCCGATGGCGAGCTGGTCGTGATCTGCGGACCGTCCGGCAGCGGCAAGACCACGCTGCTGCGGGTGGTCGCGGGGCTGGACGCCCCGACCGGCGGGCACGTCGTCCTCGAAGGAGTGCGGGCCGACACGATCCCCGCTGGCAAGCGCAACGTGGCGATGATCTCGCAGGAGCACGCGCTGCTGCGCCATCTCGACGTCGAGGGCAACCTCGCGTTCCCGCTGAAGATCCGCCACACCCCCGAGGAGGAGCTGCACGACCGCGTGAAGGCCGAGGCGCGGGTCCTCGGCCTCGGCCGGGTGCTGAAACGCCGGCCGCGCGAGCTGTCGGCCGGGCAGCGCCAGCTCACGGCGCTCGGGCGCGTGACCGTCCGCCCGGCGGGCGTCTACCTGATGGACGAGCCCCTCACGCACGTCGACCCCACGGAGCGGGCGCGATTGCGCCACGAGATCCGCCGGGTGCAGCAGGGCATGGGCGTGACCACGCTCTACGCGACCAACGACCAGCTCGACGCGCTGATGCTGGCCGACCGCGTGGTGGTGCTGCGCGACGGGGCCATCGAGCAGGTCGCCTCCCCCGACGCGCTGCTGGCACGCCCGGCGAACGTCTTCGTGGCGGGGTTCTTCGGGCTGCCGGCGATGGCGTTCGTCGAGGCCCGGGTCGTCTCCGAGGCCGGCCTGGGATGGCTGGACGTCGCCGGGCAACGGTTGCGCGTCCCGGGGGGCTACCCGGTGCGCTGCGGGAGCGGGCCGGCGGGACCGTCCTGCTCGGCGCGCGGCCGCACCACCTGCACGACGCCGCCACGGTTCCGGGCCACCCAGCAGACCAACGTCTGAACGTGACCGTGACGCGCGTCGACCGGCTGGGCAGTGAGGACCTCGTGCACGGCGCCGTCGACGGCGGGGTGCTGGTCGCGCGCTTCGATCCGCGCACCGGGCCCAGGGTGGGCAATGCGGCCGAGCTCGCCGTCGAGGTCGGCGCGCTCCAGACCTTCGATCCCGTGACCGAGCGAGCCGTCTGGCACGGCCGGGGGCCCTGAGCCAAGTCGCGAGTCAGCCGGGGTGCTGCATCCACCATTCGGTGAACTCGCGGCAACGGCCGTCGGCGTCGAGCCGTAGGACCCACAGGTTGCTGAAGGTCTCGTCGGCGTAGGTGGTCGTGCCCTGCACGACGGCGACGTCGCCGGTGATCACCACGGGCTGCCACGTGAAGGTCGCGGAGCCCGGTTCGTCCTTGCGGTCCAGCCAGCCGGCGACGATCGCGTCGCGCCCCTGCCACGGGTCGCGGAACGGCGCCGTCCAGTAGCGCGCGTCTTGCCTGAAGAGCGCGCCGATGTCCTCGGGCGCGTTGGATTCCCAGGCCCGCTGGTAGCCCGCGATCCACCCCTGCACCGCCGCGAGGTCCGTCACGGGCTCACCCTATTCCACCCGCACAGGGTGAGGGCAGACGCCACCTCGCGACCGGACAGTAGGTCCATGCCGCTCTTTGATCTTTTCTGGTCCTTCCTGTGGTTCTTCCTCTTCGTGGCCTGGCTGATGATCCTGTTCCACGTCATCGGCGACGTCTTCCGGAGTCGCGACCTGGGCGGGTTCGCGAAGGCGATGTGGCTGCTCTTCATCCTGTTCCTGCCGGGAATCGGAGTCCTCGTCTACCTGATCGCACGCGGTGACGACATGGCCGCCCACGCGGTGCAGGACGCGCACGACCGAGACGTCGCGTTCAAGGCCATGGTCCAGGACGCCGCAGGCAGCTCGGCCTCCGCGGGTACCGCTGCGGAGCTCGCCCAGCTCGCCGAGCTCCGCGACAAGGGCGTCCTCTCCCCTGCCGAGTTCGACCAGGGCAAGGCCAAGATCCTCGCGGGGTAGCTCACGCTGGGCGGCGGCCCGCGGGCGGACGCTTGCCGACGACGACTGTGGCCTGCAACGCCTCTGACTTGGCGACCGTCGCGAGCAGACCCTGTTGGCAGACCACGGCGACCGTCTGCGCGGCTTGGCGATCGCTGGTCTCGACGAGGACGTGACCTCCCGGCACGAGCCACGAGTGCGCCCCTGCCATCACCCGACGGAGCACGTCCAACCCGTCCGCGCCACCGTCGAGGGCCGCGCGCGGCTCGTGGAGGCGGGCCTCACGGGGGAGGAGCTCGATTGCAGCGGTCGGGACGTACGGAGGGTTGGCCACGATGACGTGGACACCACCCTGAAGTCCCGGCGGGAGCGCCTCGTAGAGGTCGCCCTGGTACACCCGGCCACCGACCGGGCGCACGTTGCGCGTAGCACACCGCACTGCGGCCGCGTCGATGTCGACGGCGTGCAGTTCGACCCCGCGAAGGGCGGCGGCCACGGCGACGCCCACCGCGCCCGAGCCGCAGCACAGGTCCAGGACCAAGCGGCGCCGCTCTGCGGTCCAGCGAGCGAGCCGGGCTGCCTGCTCCACCAGGAACTCGGTACGACGTCGAGGGATGAACACACCGGGGTCCACCAAGATGCGCCGGCCGCAGAACTCGGCCCAACCGACAACGTGCTCGACGGGCACGCCGTCGGCGCGCCGATCCACCATCGCGGCGAGCTCGGCCGGCCCGCGCGCGGTGGCGACGAGCATCCGGGCCTCGTCCTCCGGGTACAGGCAGCCGGAGGCCCTGAGCCTGACGACCACGGATCGCGTGAGGCGCGTCAGCGCGGGACCACGTGCGACGTCAGACGGTGGCGCCGGCCGTGCGGCCCGTCGCGATGGCGTGAGGCATCAGCTGCGGCGCGAGCGCGTCGCCCACGAGGTGGGCCTCGATCCCGGCCGCCTGCAGGGCGTCGACGAGCTGCGTCTGGGGGTCGAAGCCGGTCATGAGCACGAGCAGCTGGGCGTCGATCTCCTCCACGCGTCCGCTGTCGACGTCGCGCAGGGTCACCGTGGTCGTGGACACGGCGTCCACGGACGACCGCACCACCAGCCGGAACCCCGGGTACCGCCCGAGCCGCGCCGCGACGGCATCGCGCTGGAACGAGCGGAAGAGGTCGGGGCAGAGCTCGGCGAAGCTGGTCGCGAAGACCACCTCGGCGCCCTGCTCCAGGAGCCGCTCGGCGGACCCGACCGCCTGGTAGTTGCCGAGGTCGTCGAACACGACCGCACGTGCCGGTGTGGGGACACCCTCGCCGAGGACCTCGACCGGGGTGACAACGTGGGGGAGGTCGAGGCGGTCGACCCGCCACGCAGGGCGCATGCGTTGGATGCCGTCGCGGCGCGGGAGCGACCCGGTCGCGACGATCACCACGTCGGGGGCATCCGCGCGCACGCGGTCGAGGTCCACGCGGGAGCCGAGGTGGCGCTCGACGCCGAGGCGGTCCAGCTCGCCCCACAGCCAGTCGCAGATGCCGCCGATCTCGTCGCGGAACGGAGCCGCGCGCGAGTAGCGCACGAGCCCGCCGGGGGCGTC
Organism: Euzebyaceae bacterium; assembly: GCA_963829805.1. Classification (GTDB taxonomy): domain Bacteria; phylum Actinomycetota; class Nitriliruptoria; order Euzebyales; family Egibacteraceae; genus CAWHJR01. Next base: position 819,952 of record CAWHJR010000002.1, on the reverse strand, counting down.
GGCAGCCTCGTGCAGCGCGACGCGGTGGCCGCGCAGCGCAGCAGTCCGCGCCGCCTCGAGCCCGGCCGGACCGGCACCGACGACCATCACGCTCCGCGGTGTGGCCGCCGTCCCAAGCGGCTGCTGGCGGTACTCGAAGCCCGCGTCGGGGTTCACCGTGCAACCCGTCTCGCCCACCGCGGCGCCGATCGCGAAGCGGCGCCCGACGCAGCCCTCGTTGCAGCCGATGCACGGCCGCACGAGGTGCTCCTGCCCGGCGAAGCTCTTCGCCGGCAGCTCGGGATCGGCGAGCATCGCGCGCACCATCGACACCAGGTCGGCCTGGCCGCGCTCCAGCACCCCCTCGGCCTCGGCCAGCGAGAGCATCCGGCCGGTGACGATCGTGGGCACCGTGGCGTTGCGGGTGATCACCTCGCTGGTCGGCAGCTCGTAGCCGTGCGGCTCGTGGCATGCGCCGATCATCTTGGAGAACGCGTGGTAGCCGCCCATCGAGACGTCCACGAAGTCGACCAGCCGCTCGTCCTCGAGCGTGCGGCGGATGGTCGCGGCCTCCTCAGGCTCGATGCCGCCCTCGGCGGCCTCGGTGCACAGGCGGATGCCCACGACGAAGTCGGGCCCGCAGGTGGCGTGGATCGCCTGGAGGATCTCGCGCGCGAAGCGCATCCGGTTCTCGAGGCTCCCGCCGTACTCGTCGTCGCGCAGGTTGGTCATCGGCGAGAGGAACGCGCAGACGAGGTAGGTGTGGGCGCCGTGGACCTCGACCCCGTCGAGGCCGGCTTGCTGGGCGCGGCGCGCGGCGGCGGCGAACCCCGCGACGACCTCGTCGATCATCCCCTTGGTCATCGCCTGCGCCATACGACCGTTGATCGGGTCGGCGATCGCCGACGGCGCCCACGGCGCACTGCCGTCCGGCGGCTGTCCCTGCCCGCCGGCGTGCCACAGCTGCGGCATCACCTTGGTGTCCAGCCGGTGGAGGCGCTCGGCGATGAGCGACCAGCCATCGATGACCTCGTCGGTGTAGGCCCAGATCGGCCCCGGGGAGCTGGGGTGCACACCGCTGGTCTCGAGGAAGACCGACCCCGCACCGCCGCGCGCCCGCGCCTCGTGGTAGGCGATCAGCCGCTCCGTGACCTTGCCGTCGACGCAGTACCCCGTGCCGTGCGCGGTCCGCGTGATGCGGTTGCGCAGCGTGAGGTTGCCGATCCGCAGCGGTGACGCGCACCGCGGGTACCGCCCGCCGTCCACCATGCGGAGAAGTTACCGCCTCCCGCCGTGTGCGGGTTCCGGCGGCGGGCGCATCGTCGGGGACGAGAGGGGGGACCATGACCGCGATGGACCTCGCCGCGCCCACGACGATCGCCGGCCGGTACGAGCTGCGCGGGCGCCTGGGGCGGGGCGGCACCGGCGAGGTGTGGCGGGGCCACGATCTGCTGCTGGACCGGCCGGTCGCGATCAAGCGGGTGCTCCTGCCGCCCGACCTTGCTGCGGGCGATCGCGCGGAGCTGCGCGCCCGCGTGCTGCGCGAGGCTCGCGCGGCCGCACGCATCGACCACCGCGGGTCGGTCCAGGTCTACGACGTCCTGGAGCACGACGAGATCGCCACGATCGTGATGGAGCTGGTCGACGGCCCGGACCTCGGCAAGGTCATCGCCTCGCGCGGCCCGCTCCCGCCCCACGAGGTCGCGCGCATCGGGCTCGAACTCCTCACGGTCCTGGAGCGGGCCCACGCGGCGGGCGTGCTCCACAGGGACGTCAAGCCCGCGAACGTGCTGCTGGCGGGGAGCGGGCAGCCAAAGCTCACCGACTTCGGGACCGCCGTGCTCGCGGGTGACGACCGCCTGACCGCCTCCAACACCGTGCTGGGATCGCCGGCGTACATGTCGCCGGAGCAGGCGCTCGGCCGGCCGCTGGGCCCGGAGACGGATCTGTGGTCGCTGGGGGCCACGCTGTACCACGCCCTCGAGGGTGTGCCGCCGTTCGCGGCCGGCACCGCGATCGCCACCGCCCGGCAGGTCGTCGATGGCGCCATCCGGCCCATGGTGTCCAGCGGCCCGGTATCCGAGGCTGTGCGCTTACTCCTCGTCAAGGACCCGGCGGCCCGCGCGACCCCCCGGCATGTGCGCCGGCTGCTCACCGAGGGCGCCGGAAGTGTGATCGTCCTCGATCCCGAGGAGAGCGCCGCGGCGGAGGGGCCGGCGGTCACCGGTGCTGGCCGGGGGCGGCGGGGACGTACGGCGCTGCTGGCGGCCGCGGTGGCCTGCGCGCTCCTCGCGGTGGTCGTCGGCGTGCTGTACGCGGTGCGCGCCACCCGGACCGACGCCGTGGTCGAGGCCACGGAGGCGGCGCAGGTGGAGAGCCCCCGACGCGCAGGCGGAGGACGCCCCCGCCCCCACCGCAGTCCCAGTCCCCGGCCGCCGCCCCGACGGAGGCCCCCACCGCGGTCGCCCCGACGACCCCCCACCGCGGTCGCCCCGCACGACGCCCCCACCGCGATCGCCCCCGCGACGCCCCCACCGCGGTCGCCCCGACCCCAGCGGTCGTGCCGCCGCCGGCACCGGCGCCCGCTCCGGCCGCATCACCGATCCCCAACCCCCACCGCGACGCCCACCCCGGAGGCACCGCGGAGGCGAGCACCTCCGGGTCGGCCAGGCGCCACGCTCCCGCAGGACCAGGAGGTCGTGACCCAGACAGGGTGGGTCCCGTTCGCGCCGGAGGACGCTCCGTACGCGGTCGCGCACCCTGACGGCTGGGAGGTCCAGCGCCTCGACGCGACACGCACCGACCTCGCCGATCCCGCGTCACCCACGTACCTGCGCCTGGACTGGACCGACGACCCCCATCCGGACCCCATCGCGGACTGGGAGGAGTACGAGCAGGTGTTCGCCTCCTCGCACTCCGGCTACCGGCGCGTGCAGCTCACCCCACTCACGTACCGCGGCGAACCCGCCGCGCTTTGGGAGTACACCTACGAGGGCCGCAACGGTCGCGTGCACGCCTACAACCTCAACGTCAGCGGCGACGACTACGGCTACGCCCTGAACTTCGTGTCCTCCGACGCGGCCTGGCCGGACGCCGAACCGCTGTTCTGGGATTTCGCCGCGAGCTACCTCATCGTTCGCTGATCGGCCGCGGCGCCTGGGCTGACCTTGCGCGACGATGCAGGTATGGAGCAGAGCATCACGGTCGAGATCGCGGCACCTGCAGAGCGCGTGTGGGAGGTGTTGGCCGACGTCGAGCGTTGGTCGGAGTGGACCGAGACGGTGACCTCGGTGCGGCGGCTCGACGAGGGGCCGCTGCGGTCCGGGTCGCGGGCCAAGATCAACCAGCCCAAGATCCCCGAGACCGAGTATGTCGTGACCGAGCTCGACCCCGGGCGGTCGTTCACCTGGGTCGCCACCCGTCCTGGAGTGACGACCACTGCGCGGCACGACGTCGAGGAGCTGCCCGGTGGCCGCAGCCGGCTGACGCTGGCCGTCGAGCAGGGCGGCTGGCTCGGGTCGGTGATGGGCCGGTTCTATCGCGGCCTGACCGATCGCTATCTCGCCAACGAGGCCGCCGGCCTGAAGTCGCGATGCGAGGGCGAGCGACTGAGACCCGCAGGGTCGCGCTGGCTCCGACCACTACCGTCCCCGAAGCACCTCGAAGTCAACTCGCCCCGATGTTCCCGCAGCGCCGCCTGAGGCGCCACGAAGTCGGCCAGCTTTTGGCCGAGTACGAGGCTGGTGCGACCGCGAACGCGCTCGCTGAACGCTTTCGGCGTGCACCACACCACTCCGGCGGGAGAGGCGCGGCGAAACGTCAGCGCGGAGGGTGCCGCCCCGGGGAGCGGTGCTGCCCGCCAGCAACTGGACCGCGGGCCGGGGCCAAGGCAGCAGCGTGGCGCCGAGGAGCTCGTCCTTGGCGAGGTCGTCCTGCCCCAGCACGCCGTCGTACTCCGGACGAACAGGAGGCATCCGGTCGGAGGGTCGCGGAGCTGTGCGGGTCGACGTGCGTCGCGCCTCCCGGCCTTGCGTCATCCGAAGAGCAGCTCGTCCGCGGCCGCGCAGGCCGCCTCGTCAACCAAGGCGTTGCAGATCAGCACGAAGGTCTCCTGGTCCACTTCCGGGGAGGACAGGAAGGCCTCGGTCTCCGGTGTGAGGTCGGACTGCGAAGTCAGCAGGATCGGCGCGTCGAAGAGCATCCCCTGGACCGCCGAGGCGAAGCCGGGAACCCAGGCGCCCTCGACCGGGCCGCCCTCGGAGAGGAGCACGCGGTCGGTGTCGCCGATGTCGTCGAAGCCGCGCTCCTGGGCCACCGCGACCGCGGTCGCGAACCGCGAGGGCCCGGAGATCCGCCGTACGTCGAAACCCAGCGCTCGCAGCTCGGCGGCGACGTCGTCGGAGACCGCCGCGGCGCCGCCCACGATCACGACCTCGGTGATCGCGGAGCTCTCGAGGTACTCGCGGACGGGGGCCGACAGCGTGTCGGTCTGGGTGAGCAGGACCGGCCACCCGCGCTCGGCGGCGAGCGGGCCCACCGCCAGGGCGTCGGCGTAGGCCTGAGACTGGTCCTCCCCAGCCGGGAAGGCCCGCGCGACGAGCGCGGTCGTCGCGTCGGGGAGGCTGGTCGCAGCGATCTCGACCGCGGTCTCGATGCGGGTCGCGCCGCTGACGCGCTGGACGCGCAGACCGAGGGCCACGAGCGCGTCCTCGACTTCCTGGGAGAGCGCCTGGTCGCCACCGAGCAAGATCACGAGGTCGACGCCCAACCGTTCGAGCTCGTCCGCGGTCGCGGGGTCCAGCGCGTCGCTGCCGGTCAGCAGCAGCGGCGCACCCTGCTGAGCGGCCTGGGCGAACGTCGAGTAGTCGGCGCCCTGCGCCCCGCTGCTGGCCATCGAGTCGGCGAAGACGTCGTCGCGCGCGAGCAGCGCCACCGAGGTGCTGTCGTCCCCCAGCGAGGCCTGCGAGATGCCCACCGCCGCCTGGGCCGCGGTGCCTCCCGGCAGCGTGGTGGTCTGGCCGGGCGCGGCTGGGGTCTCCGGGGTCGGATCCGGCGGCGGCGGCGGTGCAGGGGGCGGTGCAGGCGGCGACGGTGGCGGCGGCTCGTTGTCGATGATCGCCACCTCCAGTGCGCTGCCGGGGCTGCCGTCGATGAGGATCGCCGGGGCGGCGTCGTAGCCGTAGGCCGCGCTGGCCACGGTGTACGCCACCTCGCCGCTGTGGGTGCCCTCGAAGAGGTTGTCGTCGACCGGGAACACGGTCACGGTCTGCGGCTGGTCCCAGTCCAGCGACGTGAACGTCAGCGTGGTGCTCTGCGCACCCGCGGTGCCCAGCGCGAGCTGGCCGTCGGTGTTCGCGACGGTCACCTGCACGGCCGACTGGGGTGCGGCGGCGAGGGCCACGGTGTGGTCCGCGCTGGTGTCCACGACGGCCTCGTCGACCTGCGGGTCGCCGGCGGTCACGGCCACGGCGGCAAGGCCGGCGTCGTCGATCGCGACGGTCGCGTCGGCGAGCGTGAGCACGTCGTAGAGGCCGTCCGGGCTGTCGACCGCGTGGGTGATCGTGCAGGTGGTCGGGCCGTCGACGGAGCCGTCGTCGGGCGAGCGCACCGTCACGGTGTGCGCCGCCTGCGCGTCGGCGGGCGTGAGGGTGACCGTCGCGGGATCGACCGTGCAGCCGGCGCCGCCGGTCAGCGTGATCGTCACGTCCGCGGTGGGGGTGGTCAGCGCCGCGAGCGTGTAGGTGTCGCCGACACTGCCCTGCTCGACCGCGAGGGTGTCCTCGTCGGTCGCCTCGAGCGCGGCGACGTCGTCGTCGGCCACGCTAACCGCGACGGTGGTCCCGGCTACCCCGTCAACCAGGTAGGAGACGGCGCCGAAGCGCGTCGCGGTCGAGGTGACCGAGAGCGCGGCGGAGCCAGGGTGCGGGTCCGTCTCGTCGACGTCGTCGTCGACGGCCGCGACTGCGACGCCTTGGGGGTTGTCCCAGTTGGCCGTCGTGAATGTGAGCGTGCTGGCGGCCGCGCCGTCCACGGTCGTCTGGCCGTCGGTCACCGTCAGCGTCACCGCGACGTCGCCGTCCGGGCGGTTCTGCAACACCACGCTCACGGCGTCGGTGGTGGCCGGCGTGGCCTCGGAGACACCGACGCCGGCCGTGCTGGAGACGACCACGATCGGGTCGTCGTCGTCGGTCACCTGGACCTGTACCGGGTCGAGCGTCGATGCGTCGTAGGCGGCGTCGACGGCGCTGGCGACGTCATGGGTGACCGTGCAGGTGCGCGGCGAGGCACCGACCACCTGGTCGTCCACCACGCTGACCGTGAAGCCCTGGCTGACGTTCCAGTTTCCGGGCGCGAACGTCCGCGTGAGGAGGACGCCGGCGCCCGCGCCCACGTCGCACCCGGCGGCGGGGTCGGCCGTGACGGTGACGTCGCCGGCCGGAACGGTCCCCAGCCGGACGCTGTAGCTGTCCGTGGCCCCGCCCTCGATGACCTGCGTGCCGCCACCGGGCTCGGTGAGCAGCACCCCGAAGGTGTCGTTGTCGGCGACGGTGACCGACAGGGTCAGGGGCTCTGCCGTGAGGGTGCCGTCGACCACCACGTCGCGGACGGCGGGGTCGCCGTAGCCGTCAGCGGTCGAGGCGACCGCCGCTCCCACCTGGCCGGCGTGGCTGGCGTCCTCGTCGATGAAGTCGTCGACGACGTACAGGTTGGCTGTCTGGGGGCTGGCCCAGTTCAGCGAGGTGAACGTCAGCGTCTGCGAGGTCGCGCCGCCCGCGCTGTGCGCCGTCTGTCCGTCGGTGCTGCTGAGCGTCAGCGTCACGGCGGCGGACGGGCGGGCGTCCAGCACCGCGGTGATGCCGTCGGTCGTCGCCGGGGTGGCCTCGTCGAGGGCGAGCGTGCCCGCGGTGAGCAGGATCCGCGCCAGCTCGAAATCGGTGACACTGGCCTGTGCGGTCGTGACCAGCACGTCGTACTTGGGGTCGGCGCTTTCGACGTTGTGCGTGATCGTGCAGGTCACGGCGCCGTCGACCGCGTCGTCGTCGGCCGAGGACACCGTGACGGTCTGCGGGGTCCGGGCCTGCGCGGCCGTCAGCGGGATGCTGGCCGGGCTGACCTGGCACCTGCCGTCGGTGGTGAGCTGCAGGGTGATCGCGGCGACGGGGAGCGTGTCGGCGGCGATCGTGTAGGTGTCGGTGCCGCCCGTCTGGGTGACGTCGAGGTCGTCGGCGCCGACGGTGACCAGCGCCGCGGTGTCGTCGTCCGCGACGTCGATCCGGACCGCGACGGCCGGGGCGGCGTCCACGGTCAGGGTCGGGGCGTTGAAGCGTGTCGCGGTGCTGGTGACGCTCATCGTGACCCCGCTGGCGTGCGGGGAGTCCTCGTCGACGTCGTCGTCCACGGCGAAGATCGGGACCAGCCGGGAGGTGTTCCAATCCACCGTCGTGAAGGTCACAGCGGTCGTCGCCGCGCCGCCGGTGAACGCGGTCTGGCCGTCGGCGATCGCGAAGTTGACGGTGACCGACGCGTCGGGGCGGTTCGGCAGCGAGACCGTAAGGGTCTCGGACGTGGCGGCTTGCGCTTCGTCGACGTCGAGCGAGCCGTCGTTCGTGGCGACGTTGACGATGGGGTCGTCGTCGTCGGTGATCTGCGCGGTGACGCCTGCGGTGGTGATGCCCTGGTAGAGGACGTCGGCGCTGCTCACGCTGTGGGTGATCGCGCAGGTGCGCGGAGACGGCCCGACGAGGTCATCGTCGACCGGCGTGAGCGTCACCGTCTGGGCGGTGCTCCAGGTGGCGTCCGGGAAGTTCACCTGGACGGGCTGGCCGTCGCCGGCGCCGAGGTTGCAGCCGGCCTCCGGGTCGGCGGTGATCGCGACGTTGGCGTAGGGGTGGGTGTCGAGGACCAGCGTCCAGCTGTCGATCGTGCTCCCCTCCGTGGCCTGAGTCGTGCCGCCCAACTGGGTGACGGTGACGCCGGAGGTGTCGTCGTCGGTCACGGGGATCGTGAACGCGGCCTGGTTGAGGGTATTCACGCCGTCGATCACAAAAGCGCGCAGGGCGGGGTTGTTGAACCCGCGCGCGGTGGAGCTCATCGTGGCATCGATCGTGGCGAGGTGGCTGGTGGCCTCGTCGAAGTCGTCGTCGTTGACCTCGACCTCGACCGTGCGCGCCTGGTCCCAGTTCGCGGCCGTGAACGTGACGGTGAGCGTGGCGGCCGCCGCGGTCGGGGTGGTCGGGTCGTCGAGCAGCACCTGGTTGCCCGGCCCCGGGTTGCGCGGGTCGGGGCGATCGGTGAGCGTGACCGTGACCGAGTTGGTCAGCGGCTGGCGCAGCAGCACGACCGAGAGCGTGCCGACGGTGCCCGGAGCGGCCTCGCTGACCGCGGTGCCGGCGCCCGTGCTGATCACCACGAACGGCGGGTCGTCCGTGATGCCGTTCGGGGGGTCGTAGTCCTGGATCGCGGCGGCGATCGGCTCCGGGGCGCGGCCGGTGATCGGGGGCGGCGCATCGATGTCGTCGTAGACCGGGTCGCTGCCGCCGACGGCGTGCGTGATCTGGCACTGGTGATCGAGTTCGACCGTCGGGTCCTGGGCCGGCGTGACCGTGACGGTCTGGGGGTGCTGTAGGTGGCCGCGGTGAAGTTGAGCGTGCGGGCAACGCCGGCGCCGTTGCCGACGTTGCACTGGGCGTCAGGGGTGACGACCACTGTGGTCGGGCCGCGCGGCGGCGCGGGCAGCGGGTCGCCCGGGTCGGGCGGCGTCTGCAGCACCACCGTGTAGGTGTCGGTGAGCGTGCCCTCGGCGAGCGTGGTGGTCCCGCCGGTCTGCGTCACCGTGACCCCGGCCACGTCGTCGTCGACGACCATCACGTCGTAGCGGTCGGTGGTGTTGCCGTAGACGACGTCGGGGCTGGTGAACGTGTAGGTGATCGTGCAGGGGTGGTGGGCCTCCTCGTTGCGGAAGTCCTCGTCGTAGAGGTCCTGCACGGCGCGCGCCGTGAAGCTGGAGCCCGGTCTGCCAGTTCGCGTTGAGGATCGTGACGCTGATCGGGCTGGAGACCGTCGCGGTCTGGCCGCCCGCGGTGACGGTGCAATCGCGGTCGGGTCGGATGTTCATCGTGACGTCCGCGGGCGTGCCGCTGGGGTCGTCGGGCGGCACGTAGTCCGGTTGCGAGCGCAGGCTCACGGTGAACGTGTCGCTCGTGTTGACGTTCGCCTCGGTCACCGTGGTGCCGTTGCCGCCGTCATTGACCAGCACGCCCGCCTGGTCGTCGTCGGCGATCGACAGGGTGTGCCGCCGCGGCTCGGCGATCGCGGCGCCGGGAGCGCTGCCGAGCTCGAAGATCACCTGCTCGCCGTTGAACTCCGCGACGTTGTCGTTGATCGTCGTGACGCTGTAGTTGAGCAGCGCGCCGTGCAGGGTCCCCGGTGGGATGACAAGGCCGGCGGCGGGCACCTGGTAGTCGATCCCGGCACGTGCGGTCGAGCCTTGGATAACGCGGGTCACGGGGATCATGACCGGCAACGCCAGGCCGCCGGGCGGCCGGTCCGGGAGCGAGACGCGGACCCTGATGTTCGTCGATTGCGTCTCGAGGACGCTGCTGGTACCCGTGTCCCAGTTCACGACGACCGCCGCGTACTCGTAGGCGCCGATGTCGCAGTCGCCCTGCTGGGGGCTGTTGACGGCGCCGATGCCGTTGACGCCGCGGGGCACCGAGCGCGCGTCGATGGTGCCGCAGAAGTTCGAGCCGCCGGCGTCGATCGCGTTGCTGGTGGGCGCCAGCGCGAACGTGCGCTGCACCCCGGGGCCGCCGTTCTGCGCCAGCGATGCCGCGAGCCCGGTGACCGCGGCGCCCGGGTTGATCGGGGCGCAGCCGGCGGTGTCGCCCGAGGAGAGGTTGCCGCCGCCTTGGAAGTTGGTGGTGGCCGTGACGGTGCGGCAGGTGGAGTCCTTGATGATCGAGTTCCAGATCGCGCCGCGGCCGGCGTTGAACAGCCCGCCGCTGTTGGCGCCGTTGCCCGCGGTGTTGCCCACGAACGTGTCGCGCAGGAACTCGAAGCGGTGGGCGGTGACCGCAGATTGGAACACGCCGCCGCCGCCGGGCGCGGAGTTCCCCGACGCGGTCGAGTCGTGGATGCTCGCGACGAAGCTCCCCGCCGACTGGGGGTTCGCCCACAAGACGCCGCCGAACTGCGCCCTGTTGTTGATCAGCAGCGAGCGCTGGATCACCGCCGTGTTGGCGGCGCCGGTGAAGTTGCCCGCCACCGCACCGCCGCCGAAGGACGCGGTGTTGCCGTCATAGAGCGCGGCGTAGCCCTCGATCCGGACGCGTTGGGAGTCGTCGACCGCGAAGATCGCCCCGCCCTGGCCGCGCGTCTGCGCTCCGGAGCCGATGGCGCTGTTCTGGATGAAGGCCCCGCCGTTGCTGATCAGGGTCGAGCTGTTGAGGTACACGGCCCCGCCGCGGGCGCTCTGCGCGGTCGCGGTGTTGTTGCGCACGATGACGTTGTCCAGCGTGACCGTCGAGGCGTCCGCGACGTAGAACGCGCCGCCGTCGCCGTCGATCGTCCAGACGTTTCCGCCGCCGATCGCGTTGCCGTCGCGAATGGTGAGGTTGGCGATCGTCAGGACGCCGGCGGCACTCGGGAGTGTGATGAAGCCGACGGCGAACGGCCGCACGTTCCCACCACCGCTGATCACGAACTGCGTGGCGTTCGTCGTCGGGCCGATGATCTGCAGCGGGTTGTCGGGGCCGGAGATCTGGTCGAACGCCTGGACCCGGTTCTGCGCATCGCGCCACGACAGCGTGAACGTCTGCCCGGTCAGGGTCGGCGAGATCTGGACGACGTCGAGCCCGTCGAGCACGCCCGTCGCGCAGTTGCTGTCGTGCGCGTTGCTGTTGTTCTGCGCCGCCGTGATCGCCGCGCGCAAGCTGCACAACCCGTCGTTGGGGTACCGCAGCCCCTGCTGGGTGTTCGACGGCGCGATGTCCGCCGCCGTGTTCACCGTGATCGTCGTGGCCTCCGCCGGCAGCTGCGCCGCCACGACCACCGCGATGGCCAGCACCAGGGCCAGCACGAGACGAACCGGAATAGCCAGAACCCTTGCCCGCATTACTCCGCCAGACGTCGAAACCCGCAACCGACGCCCGCCCCGGAGCGCTGTGTGAGTGTAGTCCGCCCCCAGCTCCGCTGCTACGACGTGCTGGTGCCGGGCAAGTGGCCTTCGCGGCGTGCTGAACGCCAGTTCGAAAGAACACTGCGTGTTGCGTCCCTCAAGGGATTGACAACCTTCACTTCATAAGTTATGAAGTGAAGGATGGCGAGAGAGGCGCAGCGCGACGCCACGCGGCGGGCGATCCTCGGCGCGCTCGCAGAGGTGGTCGCGGACTCGGGGGTGCTCGGCTTCTCCGTGCAGGAGGTCGCCGACCGGGCCGGGGTGACGCACCGCACCGTCTACAACCACTTCCCGACGCGCAACGCCCTCAACGACGCGTTCGGCGTCCACGTCGAGGAGCGCCTGGCCGAGACGCTCGGCGGCGACGGCCAGCTGCCACCGGACCCCGACCTCACGTTCGCGTCGCTCGCCGAGCTGGTCACGACCACATACCAGGCGTTCGAAGTCATCGCCGGCGAGGTGCACGTCAACGTCGCGCTCATGCTCGCCACGGGGGCGGAAGCGCAGGTGACCAATGAGCGCACGGCGCGGCTCGCCGCGGTCCTCTGCGACGAGCTGGGCCTGGACCGCGGCACCGCCCGCCGGGCCGCCGCGGCGCTGCGCATGTTCTTGTCGTCGACCGGTTGGCACCTGCTGAGGCGCCAGCTGGGCCTGACGGCCGGCGAGGCCGTGGCGACCGCGGCGTGGGCGGTGCGGGCGCTGGCCGCAGATCTCGAACGGGGCGGACAACCGAACGTGGAGGACGACGGCGATGACGGTGATCGATGATCTGCTCGCGACGGGCGCCCTCCCGCTGGCCGAGGCGGGCGACCCGGCGACGTGCGGCCACAAGGCCGCAACGCTCGCGGCCCTGCTGCGCGCCGGGCACCGGGTGCCGGAAGGGTTCGTGCTCCCGGTCGGGGCGCCGCCTGCGCCGGAGGTCGTGCGCGACGCGCTCGCGCGGCTCGGGCCCGGCCGTTGGGCGGTGCGGTCGTCGGGCGTTGCGGAGGACCTGGGCGACGCCTCCTACGCGGGCCGCTACGACACCGTCCTCGGCGTGATCTCGCCGGAGGAGGTGCTCGAGGCCGTGGAGCGCGTGCGGCGCTCCGCCGGCTCGGAGCAGGCCGAGACCTACCGCACGCACCACGCGCAATAGGCCGCACCGATCGCCGTGCTCGTGCAGCGCCAGGTCGCCGCGGAGGCGGCCGGGGTGGCGTTCTCCCACGACCCGCGCTCGGGCGACGCCGAGGTCCTCATCGAGGCCGTCGCCGGGCTGGGCGACCGGCTGGTCGACGGCACGGCCGACCCAGACCGCTGGGTGGTCGACGCGGCCGGGCCGCGCGCCGTGGTCGACTCGGGGGTGCTGGACGCAGCCCTTGCCCGGCGCCTCGCCGGGACGGTCCGGCGCGTGGCGCAGGAGCGGGCGGGCCCCAGGACGTCGAGTGGGCGTTCGCTGGCGGGGAGCTGCACCTGCTGCAGGCGCGCCCGATCACGCACCTGCCGATCGCGCCGGCGATCGAGGTCCCGCCGGGGCGATGGCTCAAGGACACTGCGCACTGCGCCGGGCCGATGACCCCGATGGGGGCGTCGATCCTGTTGCCGGTGTACGAGGCGGGGGCGCAGCAGGGCATCTGCGAGGACTTCGGCCTGCCACTGCAGATGTTGCGGGTGCGCGCCTTCGGCGGCGAGGTCTACATGCAGGAAGTCGACCTCGACGGCAAGCACCGGCCGGGGGCGCCGCCGCCGTGGTGGGTGCTGGCGATCGCCTGCCGGGTCGTGCCGCTGTTCCGCCGGCGTGTGGCGGACGCCGCGGCCGCGAGCGCGAAGGTCGAGGTGTACCCGCGCCTGTGGGACGACCGGTGGCGCGCGGAGTGCCTCGAGCGCATCGACCAGGCCCGCGCAGTCGATCTCGGCAGCCTCACCGACGGCGCGCTGCTGACCGAGCTGCGCCGGGTGGTCGACGAGGTCGTGCTGCCGCACATCAGGATCCACTTCCAGCTCTTCGTCCCCGGCAGCGTCGGTCTCTTCGAGCTGCAGCGGGTGTGCGCAGAGGTGCTCGCCTGGGGGCTCGGCCAGGTGCTGGATCTGCTCGGCGGGCTGTCGACGACGACCACCGCGCCGGCCCGCGAGCTGGTGGCGATCGCGCGGGACCTGCCGGCAGGGGTCGTCGAGCAGGGCCTTGACGCGGTGCGACGCACGCCCGCCGGGCCGCGGCTGGACGCGTGGCTCGCGCGCTGGGGCCTCGGCACGATCGACCTCGACCCCGGCTCCCCGCAGCTCGCCGAGCGCGAGGACCTGGTGCTCGCGCTGCTCGCCTCGCACCAGGCCGTTGAGCAAATCGGCGACGTCCCGAGGCGGCGCGAGGAGGCGGTCACGGCCGCCCGGTCGGCGATCACCGATCCTGCAGACCGCGCCCGCTTCGACCGGGCCCTGGCGTTCGCGGAGCTCGTGTACCCGCTGCGCGAGGACAACGTCCCGTACACGGAGGCCATGCCGAGCGGGCTGGTCCGGCGGGTGCTCCTGGAGGTCGGGGGTCGCCTCGCGGCCCGTGGCGCGTTGGAGCGTGCCGGGGACGTGGCGTACCTCGAGGTCGGCGAGCTCGCGGACGCGCGGGCCGGTGGCGAGGCGGCCGAAACGCCGCGGCAGCGCGTCCGCCGCCGGCGGGCCGAGGCGGCGTGGGTGCTCGCCCAGCCCGGCCCCGCGGTCCACGGACCGCCCCCAGTGGCGCCGCCCGATGTGCGGGCAATCCCGCGCGCCGCGCGCCGCGTCCTCGAGGCCGCGCTGTGGGAGCTGGCCGGGGAGATGGCTCCGGCCGAGCCGCCGTCGGGCACGGCGGTCGGTGGCATCACCGGTGTCGGCGCCTCACCGGGGCGCTTCGGGGCCGGTGCGCCTGGTCGCGACCGAGGCCGACCTCGCGCGCGTGCAGCCGGGCGACGTGCTCGTGAGCCCCACGACCCACTCGAGCTGGGCGATCGTGTTCGGCCGCCTCGGCGCGCTGGTCACCGACGGCGGCGGGCTGCTGGCGCACCCGGCGATCGTCGCCCGCGAGTACGGCATCCCCGCAGTCCTCGCGACCGGCGACGCGACCACGCGCCTGGCAGACGGTCAGGTCGTGACCGTCGACGGCACCGCCGGAACGGTCAGCTGAGCCGGAGGACTGGTCTGCCTTGCGCCCCACCACACGCGCGCGGGGCTTCACTGCACCGCTTGCGCGGTGCGCTCGACTCCGGCGCTGCCGCCGTGAGCGGTCAGCCCGTCCCGGCCGGCGTGCCGGCCCTCGGGGGGGCCAGCAGCTTGGCGAAGGCCGCCCGACGCGACCACACGATGAACGCGATCGCCACGAGCATCATCACGCCTGCTACCAGACCGCCCGGGTTGTCGTCCAGCAGCGCGTTGAACAGCACCACGTTGCCCGCGATCGGCAGGGCCAGCAGCACCCCTACCGGCACGAGCCGGTCCACCAGCATCATGAGCGCGACCAGCCCTTCCGCGGCGACCAGCAGCGGGAAGATGTAGCCCGTCGCGTGGAGGGCGTCGCCCAGCGACTGCGCCTCGGGCGTGTCGTACGTCGGCGCCTCGCCCCCTAGCGCGAAGAACTCCACGACCGCGATCACCAGCGTCACCACGAGGAACACTCGGAAGAGCCACTCGACCACGTACACCCAGCGCGCTGCCTGCATCACGCCCTCCGTCGGATCGGCAACGCACAAGGTAAGCACACGCACGCCTCGCTGTTGCTTGCCGCGGCTTGGGGTGGACCCTAGGGGAGTCGAACCCCTGACCTCCGCCTTGCAAAGGCGGCGCTCTACCAGTTGAGCTAAGGGCCCGGGGTCAGAGCTTGCGGGGCTCTTCCCAGATGGCTTCGTCGAGCTCGCGGTCGCGCTGGCGCTTCAGGACGAACGCGGCGGCGGCGGCGGCCAAGAGGATGAACAGCACCTTCTTCATGGGGGGCCTCCTCCCCGGTGCGGGGTTGCCGTCGTGCGTGGGCCATCGAGGACTTGAACCTCGGACCTCACCCTTATCAGGGGTGCGCTCTAACCGCCTGAGCTAATGGCCCGTGCGAGGTCGTGAGTGTAGCGCGGGGGTGCGAGGTCACTCCTCGCTGGCGAGCTCGATGCGGAAGCCGCCGAGGAGGTCCGCCACGAGGTTGTAGAGGAACGCGAGGAAGACGTTGATGCCCGTCCACAGCACCACGTTCAGCAGGCCGAGGAGGAACAGGGCCCGGCCGATGTTCCCGCCGTTGATCACCAGCGTGATGCGCAGGTCGTCGAGGAAGCCGACCACGGTCTCGATCAGACCGAGGCGGTTGATCACCGACCAGAAGACGGTCAGGCCGAGCATCACGACCAGCAGGAAGCAGAAGTAGAAGATCAGGGAGAGCTTCAGGACGCTCCACGGGTCGACCCGGCGGATCGTGGCGCGGCGGCGGACCACCTGGGTCGCGCGGGTGCGCTGGCGCGCCACCGGCCGCGGAGGCGCGGTGACGGCAGCGCGTGGGGGCGTGCCACGCTGAACGGTCGACATCGCCGCTGGAGTCTACTGGCGCGGTCGGAGCCCCTCGGCGAGCCTCAGCGCGCCCTCCAGGTCGGCGACGCCCTCGATCCGCCAGAGGATCCCGTCCTCGGTCCACAGCAGCGTCGGGGCGGCGCGGCGCAGGGTCTCGAACTGGTCGGCGCCACCGTTGGACCAGGTGAACGCGTGCGGCTCCCCGCCCAGCCACAGCCCCGGGTTGCCGCGAACGGTCACGTCCTGCACGGTCGTGAAGGGTCCCGCCTCCTTGTGCGCGATCTGCGTCCCAGCCGGCACCGGGAAGCCGGTGACCAGCAGCGTTCCGTCGCGGTAGAGCAGCGTCACCGCGGGGATGCCGCTCGGCCGGGCCAGCCGCACGTCCTGCGGCTCTCCGAGGCCGGACGGCAACAGCAACGGGAAGCCGGCCAGCTGCGTCGCCTCCTCGAGCGCGACCCGCGTCCCGAGGGCTTCCGGGTCGACCGCGGGAGCGTCAGGCGACACCGGCACGACCTCCACCCGCACGCCGCCCAGCCCGAGCCAGCCCGCCACCGCCGCGCGCGAGGTCGGCACCGCCAACAGGACGCCTGCGACCACGAGGACCGCGGCCACCAGGGCCGGCACGCTCAATCGACGCGCCGGGCGGTGAGCACCAACCTGCGCCCTAGGGCGGTTCTCACCTTTGGCAATCAGCCTGCGGCCCAGGTTGCGTCTCACTCCCACGGCGTGCCCGGAGTCGGCGGACGCCGCTTCGCGCCCGGCGGAGCCGAGCGCCGCGATGCGGCTCACAGCGGCGGCCGTGAAGTCGTCGGAGCTCGGGAACGCCATGTGCGCCGCGAGATCGGCGAGCAGCGCGTCGAGGTCAGGGGCGGCGGTCGTCATGTGCGGGCCTCCTGTGCAGCATCGGCGGTCAGCGCGGCCGCGAGGTGGGCGCGAGCGCGGGAGAGGCGGGACTTCACCGTGCCGGGTGGGATTCCGAGCGCCGCCGCCGTCTCCGCCTCCGAGAGCTCCAGGAGGTGGCGGCACGCCACGACCAGCCGCTCGTGCTCGGGCAGCGCCTCCACGAGCGCCAGCAACGTGCGGCGGCGCTCTCCGGCGATCGCCGCCTCCTCCGCGCTCGGCGCGGCACCCGGGTGGGGCGCCGCCAGCTCGTAGCGCAGACGTCTCACGCCGGCGCGGCGGCGGTTGCGCGCCGTGTTCGCGACGATCGCCAGCAGCCATGCGCGAAACGGCCTCCCCGGGTCGTACGACGCGAGCGCCAGGTGGGCCTTGACCAGCGCGTCCTGGGCCGCGTCCTCGCCGTCGGCCCAGCTGCCCGCCAGCAGCGCCGCCACACGGTGGGCGACTGCCGCGTGGCGGCGCACCAGCTTGGCGAAGGCCTCGCCGTCGCCGGCCTGCGCGCGAAGTGCTAGGACTTCGTCGCTGGCATCCGACAGCGGCGCCGCGCGGCCTCTCAGTCCTCACCCCCGGCTCGACGGGCGAGCGCGACCAACGGCGCGGCGGCCAGCGGGGACGCGGCTCGCGGCACTAGGCCTCGGCGACCACCGCGGCGGGGCGCCGCGCCACCGTGCGGCCCAGCAGGATCAGCACCGCCAGCGCCGCGACCCCACCGAGCGTCCAAGGCACGGCCGCTGGGATCTGGGTAGGTGCGCGCTCGTCGAGGTCGAGCCCGAGCTGCGTCATCGCTGCCCCGAGCGCAGCGGTGGCGAGGTACCAGCCGCCCGGCGTCGTCATCCCCGCAGCGCCCAGGTCCTGGCCGGGCGCGACATAGCCCAGCGGCTGCGGCGTTGCCAGCGGGTAGAGCTCCTGGACGATGTGGACCACACCGTCCTCCGACGGCATCTCCCACGTGACGGTCCATCGCGGCCCCAGCTCGGCGTCCGCCGGAGTGTCGCTCAGCATCGGGTCGGGAGTCTGGCTCCACACGGCGGGGAAGAACCCGCTGCGCTCGACGAGGTCACCCAGCGGCGTGCCGGGTCCTTCCCCGGGACCGCTGAAGAAGGCGGAGCCGCCACCCGGCCCCTCGATCGAGGCCGCCGTCGGCCCCTTCGCAGCTGCCGGCATGGCAGCTGCCACCAGCAGCCCGAAGGCCGCGCCCAGCAGGACGAACGAACGCGTCGAGGTCGTCATGCCCCTGCTACACCGCCGGCCCCGCCCGCGTTCCCCGCAGAGGCCAACCCCCGGACGGAGTCGAAGCCGGTTAGGACTCCGCGCCGTCCGTGTCGACGTCGCTGCGCGCCTCGACCTCGTCCGCGGCGTCAGCGTCGTCCGCGCCCTCTGGCTCCTCCGCGCTCTCGGGGAGGTCGGCGTCGTCGGCGTCGTCGTGGCCGTTGAGCTCGTGGACCGGTGCGACGGCGGCGACGCGGGCGCCCTGGGAGGTGTTCATCACACGGACGCCCTGGGTGGCGCGGCCCGTCGGCCGGATGTCCTTGACGTCCATCCGGATGATCGTGCCGATGTCGGTGACGATGAAGATCTCCTGCTCGTAGGCGGCGACCAGCGCGCCGACCAGCCCGCCGCGCGACTCGACGAGCGTGGCGGTGATGACGCCCTTGCCGCCGCGGTGCTGCACGCGGGTAGCGCTCCAGCGGCGTGCGCTTGCCGTAGCCCTCCTCGGTGATGACGAGAGCTGGCCGTCGGGGACACGCGGGCCATGGAGAAGACCTCGTCGCCGGGCGCGAGGCGCATGCCGCGTCACGCCGGAGGTGTCACGCCCATGGCGCGCGCGTCGCGTCTCGTGGAAGCGGATCGACTCGCCTGGCGCGACACGAGGATCACCTCGTCGTCTGCGGACCGCCGGTGACCTGCACGCCGATCAGCTCGTCGTCCTCGCGCAGGTTGATCGCGATGAGCGTCGCCCGCGGGCTGTCGTACTCCGCCAGCGCGCGTGCGCTTGACCATGCCCTGCTGGTCGCGAACAGCAGGTACTGGTCGTCGGCGTCGGCCTTCAGTCACGCACGGCGACGATCGCGCGGATCTGCTCGTCCTGCAGCGCCAGCCCCTCGACGTTGGCCACGTACGTGCCGCGTGCGGTCCGGCTCTTCTCGGGGATCTGCCAGGCGCTTGCACGCGGTACACGCGGCCGCGGTCGGTGAAGAACAGCAGCCAGTGGTGGGTGGTCGTGACGAACAGGTCGCGGACGATGTCGTCTTCCTTCAGCGCCGTGCCCGACGACGCCCCGGCCGCCGCGCTTCTGCGTGCGGTACTCGCTGGCCCTGACCCGCTTGACGTAGCCCGGCATCGGTGAGCGTGATGACGACGTCCTCCTCGGCGATGAGGTCCTCCATGTCGAGGTCGTCCTCAGCCAGGGACGATGCGCGAGCGCCGGGCGTCGCCGAACTTGTCACGCAGCTCCGTCAGCTCGCTGGACGATGATCGTCGCGAATGCGCGCGGGATCGGCCAGGATTCGCCGCAGCTCTGCGATGATGGCCTGACCAGCTCGGCGTGCTCGTCGACGATGTCCTGGCGCTCCAGCGCGGCCAGCCGGCGCAGCTGCATGTCGAGGATCGCGCGCGCCTGCGATCTCCGACAGGTCGAAGCGCACGCACAGCTGGCTGCAGCGCGGCCTCGGCCGACGCCGCGGCCGCGGATGAGCGCGATCACCGCGTCGAGGTTGTCCAGCGCGATGATGTAGCCGTCCAGGACGTGGGCGCGCTCCTGTGCCTTGCGCAGCCGGTACGCGGTGCGCCGCGTGATGATCTCGACCTGGTGCGCGATGTAGTGCGCGATCGTGGCCTTGAGCGACAGCGTGCGCGGCACGCCGTCGGTGATCGCAGCGACAGGTTGATGACCCCGAAGGTGTCCTGCAGCTGGGTCATCTTGTAGAGCTGGTTGAGCACGACCTGGCGGTTGGCGTCGCGCTTGAGCTCGATGACGAGGCGGATGCCCTTGCGGTTGGACTCGTCGCGCAGGTCGCGGATGCCGACGATGCGGCTTGTCGCTGCACCAGCTCCGCGATCTTGATCGCGAGGTTGGCCTTGTTGACCTGGTAGGGCAGCTCGGTGACGACGATGCGCTCGCGCCCGTTGTCCTCCTCGATCTCGGCGACCGCCCGCATGCGGATCGAGCCGCGGCCGGTCACGTAGGCGTCGCGGATGCCGGCGCTGCCCATGATCAGGGCACCGGTCGGGAAGTCCGGGCCGGGGACGATGCGCAGGAGCTCCTCGTACGTGATGTCGGGGTTGGCGATCGTGCGCGATGACCGCGTTCGTCATCTCGACGAGGTTGTGCGGCGGGACGTTGGTCGCCATCCCGACCGCGATCCCCGCGCTGCCGTTGACCAGCAGGTTGGGGAAGCGCGACTGGGCAGGACCAGCGGCTCTGACTCCTGCCCGTCGTAGTTGTCCTGGAAGTCGACCGTCTCCTCGTCGATGTCGCGGAGCATCTCCATCGCCATCGCCGAGAGGCGCGCCTCGGTGTACCGCTGGCGCAGCCGGCGGGTCGCCGTCGATCGACCCGAAGTTGCCCTGGGCGTCGATCAGCGGGTAGCGGATCGCCCACGGCTGGCCCATGCGCACGAGCGCGTCGTAGATCGCCGAGTCGCCGTGCGGGTGGTACTTCTTCATCACGTCGCCGACGGCCGCGGCGCACTTGCGGTGCGGGGTGCCGGCGCGCATCCCGCCCTCGAACATCGAGTACAGGATCCGGCGGTGCACCGGCTTGAGGCCGTCCTGCACGCTGGGCAGCGCGCGGCCGACGATCACGCTCATGGCGTAGTCGATGTAGGAGCGCTGCAGCTCCTCCTCGATCTGGACGCCCTCGAAAACCTCCGGGGTCGGCAGGTCGGTGGTGTCAGACATCGAGCATCCTGACGTCACGGGCGTTGCGCACGATGAAGTGCGCCGCGCCTCGACGTCGTCACCCATCAGCACGCTGACCAGCTGGTCCGCGGTCGCCGCGTCGTCCATGCCGACCTGCAGCATGGTCCGCGAGGCCGGGTCCATGGTCGTGATCTCCAGCTGCTCGGCGTTCATCTCGCCGAGGCCCTTGAAGCGCTGATCTCGGCCTTCTTGCCGCCTCAGCGTTGGCTCGAGCTCCGCGCAGGTCTCGTCGCGCTCACGGTCGGAGAACGCGTAGCGGATCTTTCCTTGTCGCCCTGCTGTCCCGGCGCCTCGATGCTGGTACAGCGGCGGCTGGGCGATGTAGACGTAGCCGGCCTCGATCAGCTCGCGCATGTGGCGGAACAGGAACGTCATCACCAGGGTGCGGATGTGCGCGCCGTCGACGTCGGCGTCCATCAGCATCACGATCTTGTGGTAGCGGGCCTTGGACAGGTCGAACTCCTCGCCGATGCCCGTGCCGATCGCGGTGATCAGCGCCTGGATCTCCTTGTTCTCGAGAATCTTGCCCAGCCGCGCCTTCTCGACGTTGAGGATCTTCCCGCGGATCGGCAGGATCGCCTGGATCTCGCGCTTGCGGGCCTCTTCGAGGAGCCGCCGGCGGAGTCGCCCTCGACGATGAAGATCTCGCAGTCCGCGGGCACGTTGGACTGGCAGTCCGCCAGCTTGCCCGGCAGGGACGTCGAGTCCAGCAGGCCCTTGCGGCGCGTGAGGTCGCGGGCAGCGCGCGCGGCCACGCGGGCCCGCGCCGACTGGATCGGCCTTGTTCGACGATGAGCTTGCCCTCGGCGGGGTGCTCCTCGAACCAGTTCTTGCAGCTGCTCGTTGCAGGTGCGCTCGACGAAGCTGCGCATGGAGGTGTTGCCGAGCTTGGTCTTGGTCTGCCCCTCGAACTGCGGGTTGGCGAGCTTGACCGAGACGATGGCGGTCAGCCCCTCGCGGATGTCCTCGCCCGTCAGCTGGAGATCCTTCTCCTTGCCGGGCAACGGCAGCATCTTCTGGGCGGTCGCGAAGCGCGTCGACGACGCTGGTGATGGCCTTCTTGAAGCCCTCCTCGTGCATCCCGCCTTCGTGGGTGTTGATGGTGTTGGCGAAGGTGTGCAGGGTCTCGTGGTAGGCCTTTGCCGACCACTGCAGCGCGACGTCGACCTCCAGCGGACCCGTTCTCCGCAGTCTCCTCGCGCGCGGTGAATGCCACGATCTCCTCGTGCAGCGCGTTGCTGGGCGGCAGTTGAGGTGGGCGACGAAGTCCCGCAGACCGCCCTCGTAGAGGAACGAGTCGGTGCGCGGGCTGCCGTCCTCCTCGGCGTGGGCCGGCCGCGTGTCGGTGACCGTGATGCCGCAGGCCCGCGGACAGGAACGCCGTCTCGCGGAAGCGCGTGGTGATGGTCTCCCAGTTGTAGTCGACGGTCTCGAAGACCTCGTGGTCGGGCCAGAACGTGATCGTGGTTCCGGTCTCGCCGTCGGGGACCTCGCCGATGGCTTCGACGGGTCCCTCGGGCACGCCGCGCACGTAGCTCTGCCGCCAGACGCGGCCGTCACGGCGCACCTCCGCCACGAGGCGCTGCGACAGGGCGTTGACGACCGACACGCCGACGCCGTGCAGCCCGCCCGACACCGCGTACGACTTGTTGTCGAACTTGCCGCCGGCGTGGAGGACCGTGAGCACCACCTCCAACGCCGAGACTTTGCAGCGTCGGGTGGTCGTCGACCGGGATGCCGCGGCCGTCGTCGACCACGCGCACGCCGCCGTCGGGCAGCAGCGTCATCTCGATCAGCGAGCAGCGACCCGCCATCGCCTCGTCGACGGCGTTGTCGACGACCTCCTACACGAGGTGATGCAGCCCGCGCGGACCCGTCGATCCGATGTACATGCCGGGGCGTTTGCGGACGGCCTCCAGCCCCTCCAGGACGGTGATGTCCTTGGCGCCGTACTCGTCGTCCCCCGGCAGGTCGGGGCCAGGCTCACGGGGCACTGCGGGCACCCCGAGAGGGGTTTCATCGGTCAAGAGGACTCAAGCCTTGTCGAGGGTGGCCACCGCGCCGGAGCGGGCCTCAGCCAGCCATTGCGGCGCGCAGCAGGGAAGTTGAGGTCCAGCCTACCACGCGGTAGGGCCTGACGGCTGGCGCGCTCACAAGGCGTTTGCGCAGGTCAGAGGCGGTTTTCTGGATGGCCCTGGGGATCGAGGATGACGTGCACCGCGCGCACTCGATCGGCACCCAGCACGGCCGCTGCACGGGCCACGATCTCGGCCTCGAGGAAGCGCACCTGCTGCGCCCAGGCAGGGTCGGCGACTGCGACGACGAGCACCCCGCCGGCCAGCCGCACGACCCGCGTCTTGGACGCCACAGGCGGCCCGACGACCTCCTCCCAGCGGTCGACGATCCTGGCATCGTCGAGCCGCTGGGCCCACCGGCGGCGCGCGTTCAGCTCACCGAGGACCGCGGCCAGCGCGACCGGCGCGGGGCGGGGCTCGCCGCTGCGACGGGTCATGGCGTGACCGCGCCGCCGGTCACGTACAGCCGCGGGCCGTCCAGGGGCACGTCAGCGGCGACGGCGGCGGTGACGAGCACCTGGCCGAAGCCGGCGCAGCGGGCCGCCAGCCGTTGCCGCCGCTCCTCGTCCAGCTCCGCGAAGACGTCGTCGAGCAGCACGATCGGATCCTCACCGACAGCCGCGATCACGGCACCGCTCGCCAGCCGCAGCGCGAGCGTGAGCGACCACTGCTCGCCGTGGCTGGCGTAGCCCTTCGCGGGCAGCTCGCCGAGGTGCAGCACGACGTCGTCGCGATGCGGCCCGGCCAGGGTCATGCCGCGCTCCCGCTCGGCCTCGCGCAGACGCTCCAGCGCGCTCTCCAGCTCCGCGGCCAGCTCCGCGGGTTCCGGCACACCCGCGTCGGGCTGGGCCTCGACCTGGCGTCCGCTGGACAGCGCGTACACCAGTCGCGGGAGCCGGTCGCGGATGGCCGGCGACGAGCCGGCCACGAGGTCGGCGTAGGCCTCCGCCACGGGGGCGGCGAGCGCGTGCACGGCCGCGATGCGCGCGGCCAGGACCGTGGCGCCGGCGCTCACCAGCGCCGAAGTCCACACCGCCAGCAGCCCGGGGTCGGGTGCCCTCTGCGCAGCACGCCGGTCGCGCAGCAGCGCGTTGCGCTGGCGCAGCACGCGGTCGTACTCGCGGCGGGCGGCGGTGTAGGCGGGGCGGCGCAACCCGAGCAGATCGTCGAGGAACCGCCGGCGGTCGCTCGGATCCCCGCGCACCAGCGCCAGGTCCTCGGGAGCGAAGAGCACGCTGGGGATCCGCCCGAGCACGTCGGACGCGCTGCGCTGCGCTGCCCCGTTGAGCTGCAGGCGCCGGCGGACCCCGTTGCCCATCGCGCGCAGCTCGACGTCCACCCCGATCGCGCGCCCCTCGGCGCCACGGCCGCGCGCCCGTACGACCGCCGCGCCGGCGCCGCGCCGGATCAGCGCGGCATCGGTGGTGACACGGTGGCTGGAGCCGATCGCGAGGTAGTGCACGGCCTCCATCACGTTGGTCTTCCCCTGGGCGTTGCCCCCCAGCAGGAGCGTGACACCCGGCGCGAGCGCCAGGTCGGTCTCCCTGTGGTTCCGCCAGTCGCGCAGCTCCAGGTGCTCGAGCAGCACGCCGGCGGCCTCTAGGTAGGAAGCCGCGCGCGGCGACCGCACTCAGGACGTGGGGTGTTTCGCCAGAAACACACCACGCTCCTAGAGCCGCACGGGCATGAGCAGGTAGAGGAAGTCCCCGACCACGCCGCCGGGCTCGACGGGCGCCGGGCGCAGCACCGCGGGCTTCAGCGGGTCGCGGAACTGCATCAGGACTTCCTCGGTGCCGACCGCGTCGAGACCGTCCGACAGGTAGCGCGGGTTGAACGCGATCTCCAGCGGCTCGCCGCGCAGCTCGCACGGCACGGCCTCCTCGGCCGTCCCGGTCTCGGCCGAGGCAGCCCGCACTGTCAGCGTGTCCTCGGTGAGGTGGAGCTGCACCGGGGTCACGGTGCTGGTGAGGTCGGAGACCACCGCGACGCGCTTGACGACCTCGGCGAGCTCGGCGCGGTCGACCGTGGCCTCGCGCTCGAAGTCGGCGGGGATCAGCTCGCGGTACGCCGGGAAGCGCCCGTCGATGAGGCGCGTGACCAGACGGCGGTCGGTGAACTCGAACGTCGCCTGCTGCGGCTCCAAGATGAGCTTGACCTCGCTGCCCAGCGCGTCCGCGGCGTGGCGGGCCTGATCCAACGCACGACGCGGCACCAGCACGGTCATGTCCGTCCCCTGGTCCCAAGGGACGCTGCGCACCGCGAGGCGGTAGGAGTCGGTGGCGGCAGCCGTCAGCCGGCCCTGCGTGGCCTCCAGGTTCACGCCCGTCAGCACCGGCCGCGCGTCGTCGTTGCTGGCCGAGCGCGCGACCTGGGCGACGGTCGAGGCGAACTCGTCGGCCTTCATCGTCGCGACGGGCGCGTCCGCCGCGGGCTCACGCAGGCTGGGGAAGTCGTCGGAGGTCATGAGCCGCAGCTCGAACTGGGCACGGCCGCACGTGAGGTTCAACAGGTCGCCGACGACGTGCAGGCTGACAGCGTCCTGCGGCAACGCGCGCACGACATCCGAGAGCAGCTTGCCCGACACCAGGCAGACGTCCGTCCTGCTCGCCCTGGACGGTCAGCGTCACCCGGCTGTCGACCTCGACGTTGGTGGACTCCAGCACGAGCCGGTCGCCCTCGAGCGTCAGCCGGATGCCGGCCAGGCCCGGCATGCTGACGCGGTCGCCCACAGTGCGCTGAGCCCAGGCGACCGCCTCGGCGAACTGCGTTCGCTCCGCACGGAACTTCATGGTCTTTCCTCCGAGCGCGGCTGTTTGTCCACGGTTTCAGGCCGCGCCTTGTAGGGACGAGGTTGGCAGATTCTCAAGGCGTTGTCGTCGTCGGGGGACGTCAAAGCTGGGGACAATGCGGGTCGGCGCAGGTCAGAGCGCATGAGGGGCTGTGGGTCGGTGCGGTGCGGGGCTGTGGGTGGCGTGTGGGCAACCCCATGGTGCTCCACAGGTGCGACATCCAGGTGCTGGTGATCCCTGTCACACGAATGGAACTTCATGACCGCTCCGCTGGGTCGTCCCCCGGGTGTCCCCAGTCGCACTTGCACCTCCGTCGCCCGCAGGGGCCTCACCGTGGGCCGCTGGCGCGGGCGGTGATCCGCGCGGTGCAGCTCGCGCAGCTGCTGGTGGGTCTGCGGCCGCTCGCGCATGAGCTTGGTGATCTTGCCCAGGGCGTGCAGGACGGTGCTGTGGTCGCGGCCGCCGAAGGCCTTGCCGATGCGCGGCAGGCTCAGGTCGGTGAGCTCGCGGGTGAGGTACATGGCGATCTGACGGGCGTTGACCAGCGTGCGGGTGCGGCTGGTGGAGCACAGCTCCTCGACGCTGAAGCCGTAGTAGGCCGCGGTCTCCTCGAGGATCATCGCCACGCTGGTGGGGCTGCGGGCCTCCTCGGGGAAGAGCTCGGCCATCGCGTCCTCGGCGCTCTGGCTGGTGACGGCGATGCGGTTGATGCTGGCGTGTGCGGCGACGCGGTTGAGCGCGCCCTCGAGCTCGCGCACGTTGCGCGTGATGCGCTCGGCGATGAGCTGCAGGACCTCGGCGGGGACCTCCAGCCCGTCCTGCTCGGCGCGGCGGCGCAGGATCGCGATGCGGGTTTCCAGCTCCGGTGGCTTGACGTCGGCGACCAGCCCCATCTCGAAGCGGGTGCGCAGGCGCTCCTCGAGCTGCTTGATGTCCTTGGGCGCACGGTCGGAGGAGATCACGATCTGGCGCGAGGCCTGATGCAGCGCGTTGAACGTGTGGAAGAACTCCTCCTTGGAGCGCTCCTTGTTCTCCAGGAACTGGATGTCGTCGACCAGCAGCACGTCGACGTCGCGGTAGCGCCGTTGGAACGAGCTCTGCCGGCCGTGCAGGACGGCGTCGATGAACTCGTTGGTGAACTGCTCGGCACTGACGTAGCGCACCCGCAGGTGGGGGTAGAGGCTGCGGGTGTAGTGGCCGACGGCCTGCAGGAGATGGGTCTTGCCCAGCCCCGGACCGCCGAAGATGAACAGCGGGTTGTAGCTCTGGGCAGGTGTCTCGGCGACCGCGAAGGCGGCGGCCCACGGGAAGTGGTTGCTGGGCCCGATGACGAAGCGGTCGAAGGTGTAGCGGTCGTGCAGGTCGCCTCGCGTCGCGGGGTCCCCCAGCAGCGCGCTCGCATGGCCCTGCCCGGCAGCGGGCAGGGGCGGGACCTCGGGGAGCGGCTCCGCATCGCTGCGGTCCGGCTCCGCGTCCAGGCGGGTGCGGATCGTCACGACGACCTTGAGATGACGCCCCGCGGCCTGGGCCAGCGCCGCGCGGACCAGGCCCGCGTAGCGGTTGTCGAGCTGCTCGCGGGCGAAGCTGTGCGGTGCTGCGAGCACCAGGGTCTCCCCGTCGCACCCCACTGGCACGGTCTCGGCCAGCCAGGTGCGCTGGGCCACGTCGCTGAGGTGGCCGATGAGCCGCTCCCGCGCGCCGGCCCACAGTGCTGCGGCGTCGGGCAGCGCGATGTCAGTCAACGCCGTGCTCCTCTTGGTAAGACCACGGCTGGCGGATGCGACATGGACGCTGGGCCGACCCTCGAGACTCCACAACGGCTTCCACAACCTGTGGACGGCGAATCGCACCCCAGGGGCACCGAGCGGACGATCGCGCGATCTAACGTGCCGAACACCGGGGAAGCGGTGACCTGGGGAGCTCCAACCCGCCTTCCCGCAAGGGTTACGGAAAGCCTTGGTGCCGCGGTGCTTTCGATGGACGACGTCGGCGTGGGGAAGACGCTTACGTCACCGTAGTGCGTGTTGTTACGTACAGATGTGGTTGAACACTCCAGGCGAACGGAGTGTAGGAGCCGTCGTCGTCGGTGCGCAAGGGCTGGATGGACGCGCTCCGGCCACCCCGCAGACACCCTCCGTGCCCCGTTCGGACGCCATGTCGGGGCCCGGTTCCGGGTGAGCTACACTGGCGCGCGAACGTCCACCTTCGGGACGGCCCCTTCCGCTCCCGGACGCCACGCCACCCGAGGGGACGCGCCCCGCGGTGACACGCGTCGGGGGTCTTTCGTCCATCGGGTCGTCCTGCCAAGAAGGTCTCAGATGAAGCGCACGTTCCAGCCCAACAACCGTCACCGCAAGCGCAAGCACGGCTTCCGCGCGCGGATGCAGACGCGGGCCGGCCAGGCGATCATCAAGGCCCGGCGTGCCAAGGGCCGCAAGCGGCTGACCGCCTGAGGCGTGGACGACCTAGCGGCCGGCGGGCCTGCAGCCCCGCCCCGTCGTGGAGCGGTCCCGGCTTCGTCCCGCGGGGGCGGTGCGCGCGGTGTTCGCGGCCAAGCTCGTGGCGCACGGGCCGGCGGTGACGCTGCACGCGCGGCGCCAGGACGATCCCATGGCACCAACGCGCTGGACGGTCGCCGCCGGACGCCGGGTGGGGTCGGCGGTGGCGCGCAACCGCGCCAAGCGCCGGCTGCGTCACGCGATCGCGGAGGCCGGCCTGCCGACCGGCCTGGACGTCGTGGCGGTCGCCAAGCCGGCGGCGCTGACCGTGCCGTTCCCGGCGCTGGTGGGACAGATCCGGGCGGCCGGCCGCAAGCTCGGCGGCGGGGACCCGTGACCCTCGTGCTGATCGCGCTCGTACGCCTCTATCGCCTGGTTCCCAAGGGCCCCGTGACGCGCTGCCGCTTCCACCCCACGTGCTCGGCGTACGCGCTGGAGGCGCTGGAGGTGCACGGCGCCGCGCGCGGCACCTCTCTGGCAGTGCGGCGCATCGCGCGCTGCCATCCGTTCAACCCCGGGGGCGTTGACCACGTTCCGCCTCGCGTTCATCCCCCGCTGGCCGCTGGAGGCCGTCCGTGAGTCAGATCTGGAACTCGTTGCTGGCGGGGCTGGGGAGCATCCTCCAGACCTTCCACTCGTTCATGGAGCCCGTCTTCGGCACCTTCGCGTGGGGCTGGGCGATCATCCTGCTGACGTTCTTCGTGCGGCTGCTGCTGGTGCCGTTGGCCGTGAAGCAGACCCGGTCCATGCGCGCGATGCAGCGCCTGCAGCCGCAGGTCAAGAAGATCCAGGCGAAGTACAAGGTCGACCGCGCGCTGATGCGCACCGACCCGCAGCGCTACAAGGAGATGAAGCAGAAGCAGCAGGAAGAGACCATGAAGGTCTACCAGGAGGCGGGGGCCAACCCTGCAGCCGGGTGCCTGCCGCTCATCCTGCAGATGCCGATCTTCATCGCGCTGTTCAACGTGCTGCGCAATCCGCCGGAGGCCGCCGCCGCGATGAGCACGGCGCCCTGGTACGGCATCGAGCAGCTGCACTTCGCGGCGCGGCCCGTCGGTGAGGTGCCGGCTGCCGGTTGGGGCGCGTGGGCGCTGATCGTGCTGGTGGTCGCCACGGCGTTCTACTCGCAGAAGCAGATGATGAGCCGCCAGGTCGCCACCACCGACCAGATGGCGAGCCAAC
This sequence comes from Euzebyaceae bacterium, assembly GCA_963829805.1. Lineage (GTDB taxonomy): Bacteria > Actinomycetota > Nitriliruptoria > Euzebyales > Egibacteraceae > CAWHJR01. The sequence continues at coordinate 790,947 of CAWHJR010000002.1, read as the reverse complement.
AGAAGATCCTCCTCTACTTCATGCCGGCCATGCTGGGCTTCTTCTCGCTCAACTTCCCCTCCGGTGTCCTCATCTACTGGGTGGCGACCAACGTCTGGACGATGGGCCAGCAGTGGTTCATCTTCCGGCGCGTCGACGAGACCGTGCCCCCGCCGCCGGACAACGAGCCGCAGCCGGGGCGCCCGAAGGGCAGCGCGCAGCGCGCAGGCACCGGGAAGGCGCCGGCCAAGCCGCAGAGCGGCACCAAGCCTGCGGGTACGCCCAAGGCCGGCACGACCAGGCCGGCGGGTGCGCCCAAGACCGGCGCGTCGAAGCCGCCTGGGACGACCAAGCCGCCCGGCACGTCCAGGCCAGACGCGTCGAAGGCGCCCGGTCAGACCAAGCCGCCTCGACCCACCAAGCCCTCGTCGACGGGCGGCAACGGGCAGCCGGCCAAGCCGCGCGGCGGCGGCGACCCCGCCAGCAACGGGGAACCAGACCTCAAGGTGAACGGCTCGGAACTGCGGGATCCCGCAACCGGCCGTCGGAGCAAACGGACGCGGGAGGACGAAGCATGAGGTCAACGGAAGGCCGCGGCGGCACCCTGGACGGAGCCGTCGCGGACGCCCTGCAAGAGCTGGGCGTGCAGCGCAGCCAGGTGACGATCGAGATCCTCGACGAGGACCACGACGGCACGATCAGGGTGCGCGTGACGTTGCGGGAGGGGGTCGAGGTCGAGCAGGACCAAGCCGCGGCCGAGGACGCTGAGGCCACTGCGACACCGGATCCGGACCCCGAGGTCCGTGACGAGGATGGCTCCGGCGAGCCCGGGGGTGACGAGGAGCCCGTTCCCGAGACCCCTGAGGAGCGGATGAAGCGGCTGGATCAGGAAGCCGACATCGCCGCGGACTTCATGGAGGGGCTGCTGGACCTGCTCGACCTGCCCGGAGACATCGAGATCGAGGTCACCGAGGACCAGGCCATCGTCACGGTGCAAGACGTCGGCAGCGGCCTGCTCATCGGGCGGCGCGGCGCGACACTCGACGCGCTGCAGGAGATCGTGCGGTGCGCGGTGCAGCGGTCGACGCAGCGGCGCTCACACGTGCGCGTCGACGTCGAGGGCTACCGGGCGCGCCAGCTGGACAAGCTGCGCGACAAGTGCCGTGACGCCATCGCCGAGGTCCGCGAGACCGGTCACCCCGTGCGGCTGGAGCCGATGGACGCCTACGAGCGCAAGATGATGCACGACCTGGCGGCCGCCGCCAGTGGCGTGACCTCGGCCAGCGAGGGCAACGAGCCCCGTCGCCGGGTGGTGATCCGCCCCGCCTGACCGTCAGGCGGCGTCGTCCTCCGCGGCGCCCATGAGCTGCAGGAGCCGCTGCAGGTCCTCGGGCCCGGCGTAGTCGATGACGATGCGGCCCCTGCGGGCTGTGCCGATGATCGTGACCCGCGTGCCCAGCGCGTCCTCGAGGCGCCGCTGGGCCTCGCCGTAGGGTTGGCGCCTACGTGTCTTGGCCGCGGTCGCGAGTTCTTCGATCGCTTGTTCGGTCTGCGGGTCTCCTGCGGCCAGGAGGCGTCGCACCAGCTCCTCGGTGGCCCTCACGGACAGGCCCTCGCCGACGACGCGCTGCGCGGTGCGCTGCTGCTGGCCGGCGTCCTGGAGGGCCAGCAGGGCGCGGGCGTGCCCCGCAGTCAGGGTGCCGGTGGTGAGCAGGTCCTGCACGCTCTGTGGCAGCGCGAGCAGGCGCAGGCTGTTGGAGATCGCCGGTCGGCTGCGGCCGAGGCGGACGGCCAGCTCCTCGTGGGTGAAGCCGAAGTCCTCCAGGAGCTGCTGATACGCCGAGGCCTCCTCCAGCGGGTCCAGGTCCGCGCGGTGGATGTTCTCGATCAGGGCCTCGGTCAGGAGGGCGTCGTCGGCGGTGTGGCGGACGATTGCGGGCACCTCGTCCATGCCGGCCAGCTGCGCAGCCCGGAAGCGGCGCTCCCCGGCGACGATCTCGTACCGGCCCTGCTCGACCGGGCGCACCAGGATCGGCTGGAGCATCCCGACCTGGCGCAGCGACTGGGCGAGCTCCGCCAAGGTTTCCGGGTCGAAGGACCGCCGCGGCTGCCGGGGGTTCGGCCGCACGGCGTCCAGGCCGATCCTGATGAGGCCGGACTGACCCGGGGCGGCAGCCGGCAGCAGCGCGGACAGGCCGCGCCCGAGGCCATGGGATCGACTCATGACGGGACTCCTTCAGGGACGGGCCGGCGCTCCAGGCGGTGGAGGGCGTCCAGGCGGGTCACGACCTCCCCGGCGAGTCGCCGGTAGGCCATCGCGCCGCGCGACGGCGGGTCGAAGCGCGTGATCGGCTGGCCGAAGCCAGGCGCCTCGGCCAGGCGGATGGTGCGGGGGATGCGGGTCTCGAACACGCGGTCCCCGAAGTGCAGCTTGACCTCGGCCACGACCTGCTGGCTCAGGCGGGTGCGGCTGTCGAGCATCGTGAGGACGAAGCCCAGGATGTGCAGGCCGGGGTTCAGCTGCTCGCGGATCAGGTCGGCGTTGCGCCGCAGCGCACCGAGCCCCGCCAGCGCGAAGTACTCGCACTGGATCGGGACCAGCAGCCCATCGGCCGCGGTCAGCGCGTTGACCGTGAGCAGGCCGAGGCTGGGCGGGCAGTCCACCACCACGACGTCGAACGCCTCACGCGCGGGCTCCAGCGCGCGGCGCAGCTTCTGCTCACGGCTGAACGCGCTGACCAGCTCGACCTCCGCACCAGCCAGGTCCAGGGTCGCGGGCAGCAGCCACAGCCCGGGCTGCAAGGTCGGCACGATGGCGTCGTCAAGGCCCTCGCCTTCCATGAGCACGTCGTAGACGGTCGAGCGCTCGTCCATGTCCTCGCTGCGCAGCCCCAGGCCGGAGGTGGCGTTGCCCTGGGGGTCGAGGTCCACGAGCAGGACCCGCAGGTGCCGTTCGGCCAGCGCGGCGGCCGTGTTGACTGCCGTGGTGGTCTTGCCGACGCCGCCCTTCTGGTTCGCGATCGCGAGCACAAAGCCGCGGTCGTACCGGGTGGGCGCTGCAGGTCCCCGGTCAGGCTGTGCGTCGCCGTTGGAGGCCCCTGGGGCGGTCGGGGCCGGCTGATCGTCGTTCGGCGGGCCGTTGTTGGCCCAATAGCGGTACCAACGGGCGCTGGGCGCGGCGTGGTTGTTGCGCGACGACACCTTCAAGCGTCTCCAAGTGGCTGCGCGCGCGGCAGTCCGTCACCGCGAGGGGTCTTCTGGGGAGGGGACCCCTCCGCTCGCATGGTAACCACGACCGTCGGCCGTTCCGCGGAGGTGAGGACGGCCGCCTGTGGACGACTCAGGCGCAGCGCACCCCGTGCACGCAGGAATGACGCCTCCTCGGTCTGCCAGTTCGGTCCCTTCACGACCACGAGCGTGCCCCCGTCGCGAACAAAGCCCCGCGCCAGCTCCGCGACGACGACCAGGGGTCCGACGGCGCGAGCCACGACGCCGTCGAGCTGCCCGCGCAGGTCGGCGCGACGGGCAAGGACCTCCGCGCGCCCAGGGAGCAGCGTCACATTGGCGAGACCCACCTCACCGACGAAGTCCTGCACGGCAGCCAGCTTCTTGGCCGTGGCGTCGAGCAGGTACCAGTGGCTCGCCGGATGGGCATGGGCGCACACCAGCCCGGGAAGCCCTCCGCCAGTCCCGAGGTCCAGCCACCGCGACCCAGAGTCGACCGGCAGCACTTCCGCGAGAGCACGTGCCTCAGCCACGTGGACCCCGACGCGGTAACGCTCGCCCCGCGACACGAGATTGTGCGGCGACCCCGCGAGGAACGCGGCGAGCTGATCATCAAAGGTCATTACGTTGCCGGTTCCACGTGAAACCCGCGGGAGCGTTCGCTCAGCCGAACAGGGCGCGGCGGATCTCCAGCTCGTCCTGAAGGATCTCGCCGAGGCGGCGGACGCCTTCGCGGATGCGGTCCACGGGGGCGTAGCTGAAGTTGAGGCGCAGCTCCTCCTGGCCCGAACCGTCGGCGTAGAAGGCCCGGCCCGGCACGTAGGCGACGCGTTCGTTGATCGCGCGGACGAGGAGATCGCCGCTGTTGAGGCCACCTGGCAGCTTCACCCAGGCGAAGAGGCCGCCCGTGGGGGGCTCGCAGCGCGCGCCGGCGGGAAAGGCGTTGGCGACCTCGGCGATCAGTGCGTCGCAGCGCTCGTGGTACAGCTCGCGGTAGGCCTTGACCTGGTCGAGCCAGGGCTGGGTGCGCAGCCAGGTCTCCGCCACGGCCTGCGTGAAGTTCGACTGACAGAGGTCCGCGGCCTCCTTCAGCAGGATCAGCCGCTCCCGTACCTGCTGGTGGGAGACCACCCACCCGACGCGCAGCCCCGGGCTGAAGATCTTCGACAGCGTCCCCACGTAGGCCACCCGGTGTGGCGCCAGCGCGATCAACGGCACACGGGCCTCGCCGGTGAAGTCGAGCAGCCCGTAGGGGTTGTCCTCGAGGATCAACAGGTCGTGGCGATCGGCGATCTCGACGATCGCGTGGCGCCGCGCCTGTGCCAGGGACACGCCAGCGGGGTTCTGGCTGTTGGGGATGACGTAGAGCAGCTTGGGGACGCGGCCTTCCGTGCGAAGGCGCACGACCAGCTCGTCGAGGGCCTCGGGGATCATCCCGTCCGCGTCCATCGGAACGTGCCGCACGTCGGTCTGGTAGGCGGAGAACGCCCCGAGTGCCCCGACATACGTGGGACCTTCCGCCACCACGATGTCACCTGGGTCGCAGAAGAGCTTCGTGACGAGGTCCAGGCCCTGCTGGCCCCCCGCCGTGACGACGATGTCTTCGGCGTGGGCCGGCACGTTCTCGGCCGCCATGACGCCGACCAGTGCCTCGCGCAGCGCAAGGCTGCCCTGCCCCCCGCCGTACTGCAGCGCCGTTGCGCCGTTGGTCCGCAGGACCTCGGTCGTGACCTGTTCGACGGCCTCGAAGTCCAGCACCGAGATGTCGGGCATGCCCCCGGCCAGCGAGATGATCTCCGGCCGGCTGGCCACGGCGAAGAGTGCGCGGATCTCCGACGCGGCCATGCCCTGGGTGCGCGTCGCGTAGCGGTGGAGATCGGGGTCGGGCGTGATCGACTGCACGGGAGAGCCTCCTGTGGACAAGGCAGGGTACTCGTCGCGTTGCCGTGCTCCCCGCCCCGGCCGCGGTCCTTGCGCCACTACACTCGGCCCCGGGAGATGGACAGCCCCGCAGCGCATGCAGACCTGGACCCCGCGCCCGGGTTGGGGACCCCGGCGCACGCCGACGGGCCCTCCGCGCCCGTGCGGGCGATCGTCGGGCTGGGGCTCGGTTTGGCGACCGGCGCGCTGGCGGCCTGGCTCATCCCGCGCGATCCAGGGCAGGCCTGAGACGTGCACGGCCGCATGCGCGACCTGGTGCTGGAGACGCTTGCCGACCTGCCCGCTCCGTGCCGGCGCTGCACGTTCTGGGAGCGTCGCCACGGCGACCGCGGGCCCCTCGTGCCCCCCGACGAGGCCGCAGCGCTGGGCCCCGGCGTCGACCCGGCGAAGGAAGCCTGGCACCAGGCGGTCCAGCTGGACTGGGGGACGCCCGGCAAGGCCATCTACGTCGAGGGCCGGCTGGTCGCGTACGCGACGTTCGCCCCCGGCGCCTTCGTCCCGCGGACGGCCACGCTGGGCCCGATCGTCTCCGACGACGCCGTGCTCCTGGTCTCCTTGTGGGTCGACCCTGAACACCGGGGCGGGGGTTTGGGGAGGAGCCTGGTGCAGGCAGCGTTGCGCGAAGCCGCGTCGCGTGGTGACCGGGCCCTGGAGGCCTACGGAGAGCTGACCGGCACAGACGAGTCCGGCGACAAGCCCTGGCGCTGCGTAGCACCCGCCGGTGCGCTGACCGCCCTGGGTTTCGAGCTGCACCGATCACACCCGCGCACGCCGCTCTACCGCTTGGATCTGCGCCGCACCGCGCGCTGGGACGTGGTGGGAGGGGCCGTGGCCTCCGTGCTCGAGCGCATCGCCCGGCGCGAGCGTCAGCCGGCGCTCAACCCCGGGCATCCCTCGAGCTCGCGCTGACCTGAGCCCCGCGACCACCATCGTCGCGGCGCTCCACGAACTGCCGGAGCGCGGCCGCAACCGCGCGTACCAGCACACCTTGACTGGAAGAATCTTCCAGACGACTGCAGTCTTGCTCCGACCCGGCGAATCCGGTTTCCAGGAGCACGGCGGTCATCTTGGTCTCCCGGACGACACCCGCGGCGGTGGGATGCGTCCGGCAGTCGGGGCCGTGGCCCGCCGCGATAACGGCTTCCTGCACCAGCTCCGCGAGCTCGCGCCCGGATTCCGACGTGAACCGCGGCGAGCCGAAGTAGTAAGTCGCGCTGCCACTGGCCCCCGGCGTGTTGTCCACCGCGACCGCCAGCGTCACGACGATGTCGACGTCGAGCCGGTTCGCGAGCCGGGCCCGCTCCGAGGACGTCGGGGTCGTGCCCGGCCCCCGGGACAGCCGGGTCTGCACCCCGGCGGCGGCCAGCTCGGCGGCGAGCCGCGACCCGAGGGCCCAGGTCAGCGCGTGGACGGCCGCCCCGGACACGGTGTCGCCATCTCCGTCGTCGGGGCCTCCCGCGGGATCCACCAGCAGCCGCGCACCGTGGAACCCGCGCGCGATCAGCCGCCGCAGGCCCTCCTGCTCGCGCACCCGCACGCCGATCCCACCCGACTGGAAGTCTCGCACCAGCCGCGAAAGCGCTGCCAGCGTCCGCGGGCCGGCGACCCCATCCTCGCTGAGCCCCGCGTCGCGCTGGAACTCCGTGACCGCGTGGCGCGCCAACGGCCCGAACAGACCGTCCTCCGGCCCCGCGTCGAACCCCAGCCGGTTGAGCTGGTGCTGCAGCTCCAGCACGTCGTCGCCGCGCATCATCGTGCGCGAGTGCCACAGCAGCCGGTCGCCCAGCGCGTAACCGGCCTCGACCAACGCCCGCCAGGTGTCCTCGCCCACCGTCCCGTCGGCCGGCAGCCCGCGCTGGCGCTGGAACCGCCGCACGGCCTCGTGCGTGGCCTCCCCGAAGTCCCCGTCGACCACAAGCTGCGCGAGGTCCGCGTCCTCAGGCCCCTGCCGCAGCGCCCACCGCACCAACCGCGACTGCACGTCGCGGACCGCGGCGCCCACATCGCCGGGACCGATCGCGAGCGTCACGCGCGGCGAGTCTAGTGTCCCGACCTCCCCGCAAACGCCGAACGGGCCCCAGATGAGGGCCCGTTCGTCAGGTCGGGAAAGATCAGCCGGTGGGCGCCGGCAGGTAGTCGCGCAGGTCGTCGAGGAGCTGGGCCTTGCCGCGCGCGCCGACGATGCGCTTCGCCTCGTCGCCGCCCTTGAAGACGATCAGCGAGGGGATCGACATGACGCGGTACTGCTGCGTCACCTTCGGGTTGGCGTCGACGTCGAGCTTGAGGACCGTCAGGTGCTCGGCGTTCTCCCTGCCGATCTCGTCGACGATCGGGCCGACCATCCTGCAGGGGCCGCACCATGCGGCCCAGAAGTCGACGAGGACCGGCTTATCGGCCTCGAGGACGACCTGCTGCCACTCGGCGTCGGTGACCGCTTGCGTCATGGTTGTTTCGGCTCCTTGCCGCTGTGGCGGCATCGTCGGACTACGTGTGGTTGTGCCCAGAAACGCCTCCCGCAACCCGTGTATTCCAGTGCAATCAGTGCTGCAGGTGCAGCCAACGCTCCGCGTCGATCGCGGCCTTGCAGCCCATGCCTGCCGCGGTGATCGCCTGCCGGTAGGAGCGGTCCACCACGTCGCCCGCGGCGAAGACCCCGGGGACGCTGGTCGCGGTCGTGGGCTCGGTCACGATGATGTAGCCCTCCGGATCCAGCGTCAGCTGACCGCGGAACAGCGCGGTCTCCGGGTCGTGGCCGATCGCCACGAACAGCCCGCCGGTCGGGTGCTCGCGGCGCTCGCCGGTGTGCACGTCCTCCAGCACGACGCCCTCGACGGCTTCGTCGCCCAGCACGTCGACCACGTGGGAGCTGCAGCTCCCAGTCGATCTTCGGGTTGGCCTTCGCGCGGTCCTGCATGATCGCGCTGGCGCGCAGACCCTCGCGCCGGTGCACCACGGTGACGTTCGAGGCGAACTTCGTGAGGAACTGGGCCTCCTCCATCGCCGAGTCGCCGCCACCGACCACGACGAGATCCTGGTCGCGGAAGAAGAACCCGTCGCAGGTCGCGCACGCTGAGACGCCCTTGCCGATCAGGCGCTGCTCGTTGGTCAGGCCCAGCCAGCGCGCGGTCGCGCCGGTCGAGACGATCACCGAGCGCGCCGCGACCTCCTGGTCGCCGACGGTGAGCGTGAACGGCGAGCCGTGCGTGAGATCGACCTTGTCGACGTCGAGCGTCCAGATCTCCGTCTCGAAGCGCTCCGCCTGCTTGCGGAAGTCCACCATGAGCTCGGGCCCCATGCGGCCGTCGGGGAAGCCCGGGTAGTTCTCGACCTCGGTGGTGAGCATGAGCTGGCCGCCGGCCTGGCGGCCCTCGATCAGCAAGGGCCTGAGGTCGGCGCGCGCGGCGTAGATGGCGGCCGTCAGCCCTGCCGGGCCTGAGCCGATGATGACGACGTCACGGGTGTCCACCGAAACCTCCGAACGGGGCGAACCCGCAGCGTATTCCGCGGCCGCGTCAGAGCGGCACGGTCGCCAGGGTCGCGCAGCCCTCCACGTCGACGATCGCAGCCACCGGGCCGTCGGGGCCGACGAGGACGAAGGCGGTAGCGGGCTGGCCGGCGTACTGCAAGCGCTCCACGAGCACCACGACGTCGCCTGGGCCGGCGACGACATCCAGGCACGCCCCGGGTGAGGTGCCGTCGGAGAAGGCTGCTGCGTCGTGCACGGCAGCCGCGTTCGCGGCAGCCCCGTCGTCAGCCGTGCGCAGCTCGGGACGCGAGGCGTATGCCAGGGCCACGGCCTCCTCGTCCGCGAGCTCCGCCCCCTCGTCGAGGATCGTGACGCCCCCGGGCGGCGCTGGGAGCGCACCCTCGCCTGCGCCCTCGGTCGCCGCCGCCTCCTCGGTCGCCGCCGCCTCCTCGGTCGCCCCCGCTGCCGCCGCCTCGGTCGCCGCCGCGGTCGCCTCCTCCGTCGCCGCGGCCGCGATCTCCTCGTCGGCGGCGTCCGCAGCCGGCTCTGCGGCCTCCAGCGCGGTGGTGTCCTGCGCCGCGAAGGCCTCCGACGTGCGCGCGCTCTCCGGCACCGCCGCGACGCCCGTGCGGACCTCTGCGCTGTCGGTCGTCGAACCGTCGCCGAAGCCCCGCGCGCGCAACACGACGGAGGCGCCCACCACCACCAGCGCGAGTACCGCAAAACCCGACAGGACGCGCTGCAGCCGGCGCGGCCGGGTGGCCGACGCGGCGCCGGTGGGGCGCCCGTCACCCGGCCCGCGCGCCCCCGGACCACGCGATCGTGCTGCCACCGCGCCGCCGGTCACGACGTCGCGCCCGGCGCCCGTGCGCTCGGCGGCCAGCCGCGCCGCCAGCCGCTGCTCGAAGCCGTCCGGCAGCTCGGCCTCATCCGCGCGCGACAGACCGACCAGGACCTCGGCCAGCGCGTCGGCCCGCGCCGCGACCCCGGCGTCGGCGCGCACGGAGGCCGCCACCGAGTCCGCCTCGGCGGGGTCCAGGTCGCCGGCCAGCCAGGCCGCCAGCTGCTCGTCGGTCAGTTCGGGCATCGTCGGGTTCGATCGCAGGGTCGGGAAACGCCGGGAGGGGGATCAGTCGGTAGGAGGTGGCCGGGCCGGAGATGGTTGCGCTCCGCGCAGATGTGCCAGCGCGACAGCCAGACGGGCATGCCCCCGGTGGACGCGCGACTTGATCGTGCCCACGGGCACGCCCGCCCGCGCGGCGATCTCGTGGTACGGCACGCCCTGCACGGTGTGAAGCACGACGGCCTCGCGATGCTCGGCGTCCAGCGTGGCCAGCGCGGACGCCAGCTCCAGCGACAGCTCGCGCTGCGCGATCACGTCGGGGCCCGCCTCGCCCAGCGTGGTCGGGTCGGTGCCGTCGGACTGCGGCCGCCGCGCCCGCTTGCGCGCCAGGTCGTTGCAGGCGTTGGTCGCGACCCGGTACATCCAGGTCGAGAACTTCGCGTTCCCCGCGAACGTGTCCGCACGCCGGTAGAGGGCCACGAAGGCGTCCTGGGTCGCGTCCTCGGCATCGGCGGCGTTGCCGAAGTACTTCATGCAGATCCCGAAGACCCGCCGCTGGTAGCGCGCCACGAGGGCGCTGAACGCGGCCTCGTCGCCGCGCAGGAAGGCGGCGAGCAGATCCTCGTCGGCCGCCTCCGCCGCGGCCGACGAGGTCACGGCAGCGCCTCGACCGCCAGCTCGGAGAACGCCGCCGAGAAGCGTCCGTCGATCGGTTGCAGGTCCCCGGTCACGTAGACCAGCAGGTAGCGCGTCGCGACCGGCTCGGAGAACACCGTCCGGACCGGGCCCCCGGCGGCGTCCTCCTCGCCTGCCACCAAGGCCCAGTCCTCGGCGTCCTCGGAGGCGTCGCCCTGGATCGCGCGCACCTCGTAGCGCACGCCCGGCGTCGCCACGTCGAGGATCACCGCCGTGACCTCGCGCGACTCACCGAGGTCGACCACGAAGCCCACCCCGTCCTTGAGGTTGCCGAACGCCGCCGAGTGGTAGCGCTCGGTCTCCCAAGCCGTGTCGCCATCGCCGTCGGTCAGCGCGAGCAGGCGGTCGTCGTTCTCGCCGTCGCCGGCCTCGTCCAGCGTGATCAGGCGGGCCACGGTCACCGTCTGCGCCTCGGCGACGGCCGCGGCGGTCGGCTGGGTGGGGGTCGCCGGGACCGGCGGCGTGGTCGTGGCCAGCACCTCCTGCGCGAAGAGCGACGCGATGTCCTCGCCGCGCAGGAAGCCCGACGCCAGCGCGATCCCCACCACGAGGACCACGCAGGCGACGACACCGAGGACGGGCGTCACCCAGCGCGGCCGCGCACGTTCCTGCACGCTGCCCGGGGGAGGATCGACCGAGGGGTGCCGGGTCGCGGCCGCCACGAGCGCGGCGAGCTGGTCAGGATTGTGGTCGGCATAAGGGCCCAGGGCCGCGGCGGCCTGCGCCGCTGTGGGGTAGCGGTCCTCGCGCCGCCGCGCCATCATCCGGGCGACCACGGCGTCCAGCCCGGGCGGCAGACCTGGGCGCACGGAGGCCAGCGGCGCCGCGTCGCCCTCCAGGCGCAGGGCGGCGGTCTCCACCGGCGAGGCGCCCTCGAACGGGCGCCGGCCCGCCAGCGCCTCGTAGAGCACGCAGCCCAGGGCGTACTGGTCGGCCTTGCCGTCGACGTCCCCGCCGACGATCTGCTCCGGGGCGACGTAGGCGGCGGTGCCCATGACCGCGCCCGTGCGGGTCAGGCCACTCGTGTCACCCTCGGCCTTGGCGATGCCGAAGTCGGTGACCTTCACCAACCCGTCGGCGCCCAGAAGGATGTTGGCGGGCTTGACGTCGCGGTGCACCAGGCCGCGCTCGTGCGCATGGTCCAGCGCGCCGGCGACCCGCTGCGCGAGCGCCGTCGCGACCGCCGGGGCCAGGGCGCCGTGGTGGGCCAGGACCTGCGCCAGCGTGGCGCCCTCGACGTACTCCAGGACCAGGTAGACGCGGTCGTCCTCGCGGCCGGTGTCGTAGAGGCTGACGATGTGGGGGTGGGTCAGCTTGGCGGCAGCGACGGCCTCGCGCCGGAAGCGCTCACGGAAGCCCGGGTCGGCGGCCAGGTGGTCGTGCAGCACCTTGACGGCCACGGTTCGCGCGAGGACCTCGTCGTGTGCGCGCCAGACCGACGCCATCCCGCCGCCCGCGACCTGCTCCTCCAGCAGGTAGCGCCCGCCGAGGAGCCGCACGCGCGCTGCCGCCCCGTTCCCGGTCGCTGGGCTCGCCGGAATCGCGGGGTCGGTGGCGCGGATGTCAGGACTCCCCAATCTGGGCGATTGTACGGTTCGCCCCCGTCCTGACCGGGCCGTTTGCTCCTGTCTCTTCAGCTCCCGCGGCGGACGGACCGCCGCAGCTGGCCGGCCAGGGCCGTCCCCTCCTCCAGGCTCAGCGCGCGCGACAGCCCCAGGTGCACCACGGCCAGGACGGCCAGCGCCGCCACCGTGCCCCACGCGCCGCGGTCGGGCACCGCCCACGCCAACCCGCCCGCGACCCCTCCCGCCAGCAGGGTCCGGGCCAACCGCCCGCCTCCCAGCCGCGGCCGCGCACCCGTCCGGCGGTGCAGGGCTCGGCGCAGCAGCACCCACTCGAGCCACGATCCGCAGGCCGTGCCCAGTGCCAGGCCGGCGGCTCCCAGGCGCGCGAGGTTCTCGTCGGCCACCCGCAGCGCCTCTGGCGCGACGCTGAAGGACGGCAGGTCGCCCACCACGGCCAGCCCTCCCGAGGCGGTGACCTCGACCTGGTCGAGCTGCAGCATGAGCACGACCCCCACCACCGTCGACAGCGCCACGCGCGCACCCGCGACCAGCGCCGGCGTCCGCGTGTCGCCCAGGCCGAAGAGCGCCGACTGCACGAGGCGGCTGCCCGTCGCGGGCAGCAGCCCCGGGGCGAACGCGGACAGGATCAGGCCGACCTGCACCGCCGTGCGCGGGTCGAACTGCCCACCGCCGAACAGCAGCGCCACGAGCTGCGGACCGAGCAGCAGGTAGGCGAACATGCTCGGCACCACGTACCAGGCCATGCGCGACAGGCCTGCGTCCAGGCGGTTGCCCAGCACGTCGCGTTCGGCGGGCTCCAGCGTCGCCAGCTCCGGGAGCTCCGCCGCGGCCATCGCCATCCCGAACAGGGAGATCGGCAGCACGTAGAGCGTCTGCGCGTACCCCAGCGCCGCCACCGCGCTGCTGGCAAGGAACGACGCCAGCAGCAGGTCGAGGTAGGCCGAGAGCTGCACGACACCCCGGCCGGCGACCACCGGGCCGAACGCCCGCACGACCCGCTTCAGTCGCGGCGCGCCGCGATCGAGGCTGAACCGGAGGCCTGGCACCAGCCGCCGCACGGTCGGCAGCTGGACGCCCAGCTGCGCGGCGCCTCCGATCGTCGTGCCCCATGCCAGCGCCACCGCCAGGTCGGCCTCACCCAGCCCGGCCAGCGCCCCGCCGACGAGCGCGGCGATCATCGCGGCGTTCCACAGCACCGGCGCGACGTAGGACAGGAAGAAGCGCCGGTGCGTGTTGAGCACGCCGAGGCACCACGCCGACAGCACCAGGAAGCCGACCCCCGGCGTGAGGATCCGCACCAGCCGCACGGTCAGCTCGTACTTCTCCGAGCCCGGCGGGAAGCCGGCCGCCACGATCCGCGTGATCACCTCCGCGCCGACGACGCCGATCAGCCCGAGCACCCCCACGATGACCAGCAGGAACCCCGCGACCGCGCCCGCCAGGCGCCGCGCGTCGTCGTGGCGCCCTTCGGCCAGCAGCTGCCCGTAGGAGGGGATGAACGAGGCCGAGAGCACCCCCTCGCCCAGCAGGTTCTGCAGGAGGTTGGGGATCTTCAGCGCGGCGCGGAAGGCCTCCGCCCCGAGGCCCGCGCCCAGCGTCTGGGCCATGACACGCTCACGGACCAGCCCCGAGAGGCGCGACAGCAGGATGCCGGAGCCGACCAGGGCGGCGTTGCGCCGCGACGGCGCTGCGGTCGGTGGTGGTGGCGGATCCTCGCCCGTGCTCACGCCGCGTGCCGGGCGCCGGTCGCGCGCCGGGAGCGGCGGGTGCGCACGATCTCGCGAGCCCACCACACCAGCAGGAACACGCCGGCGCTGCCCGTGAGCGCCAGCGCCACGACCGAGGAGGACGCGGTGCGCACCGCGAGCTCGGCCGAAGCCAGCCGCCGCGTGCCCGAGGGGTCCTCGACCACCACCCCGACGTTGCGCAGGCCGCCCAGCGCGTTGGCGCGGGCCGTGAACGTGATCGTGCGGGCGACCTCGGGATCCAGCTCCAGGTCTTCGATCACCGCTGGCTCGAACTCGAACGCGGAGCTCTGCAGGCGCACCTGCACCCGCACCGGCACCGCGCCGTGGTTGACGAGGATGACCGGCACCTGCCCCACGTCGTCGGTGAGCGTGATCGGCGGCGTCTCCAGGACCTCGACCGCCTGCGAGAGGGACGACAGGTCGTCGAGGACGCCGCCGATGCGGGCCTGACCCTCGGCCGCCAGCGCTGCCGGCCGGTAGTGCACGGCCGCGGCGATCGACAGGCCGTCGGACAGGTCGAGGGAGTCCTCGGGGTCGGTCGCCAGCACGGCGGCCATCGGCGCCAGCGCGGCCCGCGCCTGGCCCAGTGAGGCCACGTAGCCCGACGGCAGCTCGCTGGCCAGGCTCTGGGCGGGGTAGGCCAGCTGCACGGCGTCCGGGGCGCGCAGAACGCCGCCCACCAGGTCCGTCAGCGGCACGTCGGCCACCCAGGGCGCCGCCTCGAGGCCTTCGAGTGCCGCGGCCAGCAGCCCCGGCTCCGGGTCGAACCCCGCCGGGGTGGCCAGCAGCAGTCCCCGGCGCTGCGGCGCGTCGGGACGCTCGAAGAAGACCACCGCCGTCTCCGCCACCACACGCTGGGCGTGGGCGACGATGCCGTCGTCCGCCGGCCGCGCCAGCACCTCGCTGAGATGCGGGTCGGGCACCAGCGCCACCACGGGTCCGCCGCTGCCGCCGCCCAGCGTGCGCACCGGCGACGGCGTGCCTTCGGTCAGCGCACTCACCCGGGCGAGGTAGCCCGCCCCCAGGACCACGATCTCGGCACCGCTGGCTTGGGCCTCCGAGAGCGTGGCGACGTCCAGCCCGTCCGGCGGTACCAGCACGCCCGGCGCCGGGCGGACGCCGGTGTGGCGCTCGACGGTCTCCTCGCCGGCGGCCAGAAGGCGCGTGGCCTCGCTGCGCAGGCCGCCGCGGACCAGCGCGACGAGGTCGGCAGGGCCGTAGGGCTGGGCCACCACCTCGGCGTCCTCGGCCAGCTCCCGCACGCGGTCGAGGAAGGCGGCCGCGTGGCGCGCGTCGCGGCTGTCGGCCGGGACGAGCCTGCCGCCGCTCTCGAACCCGTCGGCCAGATCCGCGGCCTGCTCCAGCAGCAGGCCCGACAGCGCGACCGTCAGCTCGGGCCGGGCGTCCAGCAGCTCCCGCACCAGCACGTCCAGGCGCGCGCCGGGGGCGAACGTCGCCGGGTAGCCCGGTCGCACGCTGGCGTCGGGCAGGACGCCGGGCGGCTCGTCGAACCCGACCAGCGTGGCCAGGCGCACCGGCTCCTCGACCCGCTGCGGGGCGAACACCAGTGCGGTGGTGACCCCCGCGACGGCCTCGTCGCCCTCCAGGAGCTGGATGTCCAGCGGGTAGACCCCGAAGCGGTCGGGGTCGTCGTCGAGGTCGAGGTCCGCGGCCGGCACCCGCAGCTCCGCGACGCGTACGAGCCCCTCGCCCAGCGGGTCGAGCTCGACATCGGCCGCCTCCCAGACGTCGCGCTCCCCGGGGTCTGCGAGGGCCCGGTCGAGGTCGACCCGTCCGTTGACCGGGCTGTACAGGGTGGCCACGAGCCGCAGGTCCTCGGCGACGCCGCTGCGGTGGTTGGCGATCGTGACTTCGACGACCAGCTCGTCCTCGGGGCTCAGGACCGCCTCCAGGCCGGTCAGCGCCATCGTCGGTGGCGGGCCTGGCGCCGGCCCTTCCTCCTGCGCGCCCGCGCCGCCCGCGCCGCCGGCCACGGCCAGCGCGGCCAGCGCGCACGCCACAGCCAACCTCATGCGGGCGCCGTCGGCAGCATGCTCTCGACCAGCGCGCGCTCGTTGGGGTGGGCCAGCCGCTGGAGCGCCACGTCGATGTGCACCCACTCGCAGGCCTCGGCCTCGTCGTCGCGCAGGCTCATGTCGCCGCCCCGGTGCTCCATGAGGAAGTAGTGCACGAACTTGTGGTACCGGATGCGATCCGGGCGCCAGACGAACCAGTAGTCCACGACCCCCAGTTTGGTGCGCAGGTGGACGAGCAGTCCCGTTTCCTCACGCACCTCGCGTACCGCCGCCTGTTCCAGGTCCTCGCCGTCCTCCAGGCCACCCTTGGGCAACGTCCACTGCAACGCACCCGCCGCGTTGCGGTGCGCAATGAGCACGACCCAGCGGCCGTCGGCCCGATCAGCGAAGACCAGGCCGCCGGCTGAGGTCGCGTGCTTGGTCGGGTAACGCGCCACCGCGTGTCCCACAGGCTCGGCGGAGACCACCGACGTGGTCGTGGTTGTTGACCACGAAGGATAGAGCCACCGGGCACTTCGGCCGGGACGCCGAGACGGGAGGGGCGGCGCCGTCCACGCCCGTACCCTGGGTCGCGATGGCGTCGTCACTCGAGGCGCAGCAGCAGCGCGTCCTCGCAGGGCTGGTGGACGAGCCGCTGGCCGACGCCCTGGGCGAGCGTTTCGCCGCGGCCGGGCACGAGCTGCACCTCGTCGGCGGCCGCGTGCGCGACGCGTTGCTGCAGCGCGAAGCCACCCGCGACCTGGACTTCGCGACGTCCGCGCCGCCCGAGCAGACCGAGCGCGTGCTGCGCGGTTGGGCCGACGCGATCTGGCTGATCGGCGCGCGCTACGGGACCGTCGCGGCGCGCAAGGACGGGCTGCACGTCCAGATCACCACCTACCGCTCCGACCGCTACACGCCTGGATCGCGCCATCCGGCCGTCGAGTACGGCGACACCATCGAGGGCGACCTGGGCCGGCGTGACTTCACGGTCAACGCGATGGCCGTGCGCGTCCCCGACCGCCTCTTCGTCGATCCCCACGGCGGCTTGGCGGATCTGCGTCGCGGGATCCTGCGAACGCCGGCCGAGCCCTCGCGCAGCTTCGCCGACGACCCGCTGCGCATCGTGCGGATGGCCCGCTTCGCCTCGGTGCTCGGGTTCGACGCCGACGAGGACGCGGTCGCGGCGGCCACCGCGATGGCCGAGCAGGTCCTCAGCGTCTCGGCCGAGCGCGTGCGCGACGAGCTCGACCGGTTGCTCGCGGGTGATCACGTCGGCCGGGGCGTGGACCTGCTCTGCGACACCGGGGTCGCCGACCACGTGCTGCCGGAGGTGCCGGCCCTGCGCATGGAGCGCGACCCCGGGCACCACCACAAGGACGTCTACGGCCACACCCTGGCGGTCGTCGCGGGGGTGCCGGCCGACGATCCGGTCCTGCGCCTCGCCGCGCTGCTGCACGATGTCGGCAAGCCCGCCACGCGGCGCTACCACGGCCGCAACCTGGTCTCCTTCCACCACCACGAGGTGGTGGGGGCCCGGATCGCGCAGGCCAGGCTGGAGGCGCTGCGCTATCCGGGAGACGTGGTGCAGGCGGTCGCCGAGCTGGTGCGGCTGCACCTGCGCTTCCACGGGTACGCCGACGGTGATTGGACCGACAGCGCCGTGCGCCGCTACGTCCGCGACGCCGGCTCGCCCGAGCAGCTGCGCCGCCTGAACCTGCTGACCCGGGCCGACGTCACCACCGCCGATGCCAAGCGCCGCGCGCGCTACGGGGCCGCGATGGACGACTTGGAGCGCCGGGTGGCCCGCCTGGCGGAGCAGGAGACCCTGGAGCGGCTGCGCCCGGCGCTCGACGGCAACCAGATCATGGCCCACCTGGGCCTGCGACCTGGGCCGTTGGTCGGCAAGGCCTGGCACATGCTCCTGGACGCCCGGCTCGAGCGCGGCCCGATGGGGGACCAGGAGGCCTATGCCCTGCTGGACCAGTGGGCCGCGACGGAGGGCCTAGCAGTATCTTCCAGCAACGGGATCGAAAGATGAACGCCATCCGGGTTGTTCAGGCTTCGACTTACTACCAGAAAACTCCAGGTGCTTGGGGGAGTTGACAGCCCAGTGAGGTAAGGGCAACCTTACCCGCGCATGTTGGTGTGCCATTGCCAGGAAGTCGCCGAGCGTCACGTCCGTGACGCGATCGCTGCCGGCGCGCGCGACGTCTTCGACGTGGCGCAGGCGTGCGGCGCCGGAACCGTGTGCGGCGGCTGCGTCCCGGTCGTCGTGGAGCTGCTGGGCCAGTGCGCGGGCTGCCCCGTGGCCGCGCCCGCGTAGGCGGCTCCTGCAGGCACGCCGCGTCTGCGGGCCGCGTAGGCTCACGCCATGCAGGGCAACCCCCGGGTCTTGGAGATCCTCAACGAGGCGCTGACCGCCGAGCTCACCGCCGTCAACCAGTACTTCATCGCGTCGAAGATGGCCAGCGACTGGGGCTATGACCGCCTCGCCGCCGACTACTACACCGAATCGCTCGGCGAGATGCGCCACGCCGAGGCGTTGATCGAGCGGATCCTCTACCTCGACGGCGTCCCCAACATGCAGCGCTACTTCCCCGTGCGGGTCGGCGAGAACGTCGTCGAGCAGTTCCGGCTCAACTACGAGATGGAGAAGGAAGCCGTCGGGCGCTACCAGCAGGGGATCGGGATCTGCGTCGAAGTGGGCGATCCGGGTACCCGGGTGGTGCTCGAGCGCTTCCTGCTCGACGAGGAGCACCACGTCGACCAGGCCGAGACGGAGCTCGCCAACCTCGAGCAGCTGGGCGAGGCGCTGTGGCTGGCCAAGTGGGTCGGACCCGCCGCCGGCTAGGCCGGGGGATCAGTCAGCCGGCCACCCGGTCGACCATGCCGTCGAGGGCCTCGCGCACGCCAGCCATGCGCTCCAGGTAGCGGCGCCGAGCGAGGACCCAGCCCCCGCCACCCACCGCGGCGGAGACCGGGACGATGACGAGGGCCGCCTCGGGCGCGCCCAGGAGCGCCGCCACAAGGCCGGCGGTGGCCCCGACGATCGGCCACGGGAGCACGCGGCGCGTGGCGAGCTGTCGGCGGTGGTCGCCGAGCTGGGCGACGAGCTGCAGCCGCGCTGTGGGGGCGCGGCCGTCCTGCTGCGGCACGGGGACGACCGTCAGCGCGATCAGCGACACACCGGCCAGCTTGAGCGTGTTGGCGAAGTCGAACTCGCGTCGCAGGTCGGCGAGCAGCCCGCCCTTGGGGCGCCACAGCGAGGTGCCGCCCTGGTCCCGCACGGCCGTGAACCACTGGCGGCGCAGGAACGCCGCGGCGCGGTCGGCAGCCCGCGAGGCGGGCAGGTCCACGTCGCGCGCCACCATCACGGCGGGCGGGCCGAGGCGGTCCAGGCCGCGCGGCTCGCCGCGGGCCAGCAGCCCGGCGCGCAGCTCGGAGAGGGCGGCCTGCAGCGCCACCTCGGAGATCCCGGCCTCGTGGGCGGCAGCCGCCAGCGCCTCCACCTCGACGGTGGTGGGGTCGTCGTCGTCCTGCGCGGCCTCCAGCTCGGCGGCGCGCCGCAGCACCGCCTCGACCTCCTCGCGTCCCAGGCGCTCGGTCACCGCTTGGCCCGCGACGCTCCCACGGCGGTCGCGAGCGCCGCGAGGCCGGGGTTCCCGGCCAGGTCTTCGAGCGCGACCGGGGCGCCCTCGGCGTCGGTCAACGGCAGGCGCCAGTTCGGGTACTCGTCGATCGTGCCCGGGAGGTTGGGCTGGCGGCGGTCGCCGACGGCATCGGCGAGCGCGACGCCGACCAGCCGGCAGGGTGTGCGGGCCGCGAAGCGGTACGTGGCGACGACCAGGTCGTCCACGCCGTCGGGTGCCTCGCCCTGGTCCGCGAGCACTTCCCACAGCTCGTCGCGCTCGCGCTGCGCGGCGGCCGCGTAGGCCTCGTCGGTGGTCGTCCCGGGTAGCAGGCCCAGGTTCGATTGGAGCGCGGCGCCGGCGCCGCTCCACCACCCGGCCGCGGTCGGCAGGTCGTGCGTCGTCACCATCACCAACGACTGCCGAGGGTACTCGCGGGCCGCGAGCCGCCGGCCTGTCGGGTGGCGTTCGAACCACACGACCCGGTTGCCGAGCATCCCCCGCTCGGCCAGTGCCGGGCGGACGGCGCTGGGGACGTTGCCGAGGTCCTCGCCGACCACGAACGCGCCGGCAGCGGCCGCTTCCGCGACCAGCACGTCCAGCAGCGCGGCGGACGGCATCGCCACATAGGTGCCCTGGTCGGGCGCGGCGCCGGCCGGTACCCACCACTGCCGGAAGAGGCCGGCGACGTGGTCGACGCGAAGCCCGCCGGCGTGGCGCACGGCGTGGCGCACGATCTCGCGGAACGGCGCGTAGGCGGTCGTCTGCAACCGGTCGGGCCGGAGCGGCGGCTGCCGCCAGTCCTGCCCGAGGGCGTTCATGAAGTCAGGCGGCGCGCCCACCGACACCCCGAGCGCGAGGTCGTCCTGCAGCGCCCAGGCATCGGCTCCTTCCGGGCTGACCCCGACCGCGAGGTCGGCGACGAGACCCTCGACCATGCCCGCCGCCACGGCCCGCTCCAGCGCGGCGGCGCGCTGTCCGTCGGCGACCCATTGCAGCCAGGCGTGGAACGTCGCGCGGTCGGCCCGCGCCCGCGCGGCCGCGGCGACCCCGGGCCCGCCGGGGTGCCGCAACGCCGCCGGCCACGTGGTCCAGCGCGGCCCGTGGTCTTCCGCAAGCGCGCACCACAGCGCCCAGCGCTCCAGTGCAGGGCCCTGCGCAGCGCGCCACGCGGCGAACCCCTCCCACCGCCCGCCGGCGAAGACGGCCTCCAGGGCCTCGCGCTTGGCGGTCCACACGGCGTCGCGATCGAGCCGCTCGTGTGAAGCTGCGCGCGCCGCGTCGCTCAGGGCCGCGAGGTGCGCCGCATCAAGGGATGGTCGGGCCGCCTCGGCCGCCGCGCGGGCGCGCGCCAGCGCCTCCCCCGGGGTCGCGCCGATCCCCGCCACCGGCCCGGCGAGGGCGGGCGCGGCCCGGGCCGTGGCGACGACGTCCTCGACCGCGATCAGCAGCGGTGAGGTGAAGAGCCGGGTCGCGGGGAAGTACGGCGAGGGCTCGATCGCGGAGGCCGGCGCGGGGGAGTGGAAGGGCTCGGTGAGCAGGAAGGTCGGGTCGCCGCCTGCGCCGGCGAGGGTCTCGGCCAGCTCGGCGAGGTCGGCGAGGTCGCCGATGCCCCACGAGCGGCCGGAGCGGACCTGGTAGAGCTGCGTCGTCCAGCCCCAGCCGCGGCGCGGGGTTCGCACGGCACGCGGGGCGACGATCAGGGGGGTGCGGTGCTCGACACCGGCTGCGCGGACCACCAGCTCGGCGTCGCCGGGCTCCAGGTCGAGCGGCAGGACGAGGTGACGCAGCTCGAGCGGCCGGCCGTCGACCGTCCGGCCCGCGAGGGCGCCCCAGACCGTGAGGTGCTGCTTGCCGTCGGAACCCTCGACCGTCGCGCTGGCGCGGGACCCCGCGGGCAGGTGCAGCGTGACGGTGCCGCCGACGCCCTGACGCGTGACCGTGACCTCTGGGAGGACCCGGCGCCACGCCGCCGCCTCGGCCTCCTCCGCGGCGGCCGCAGGATCGGCGGTGTCGACCTCCAGCGCCTCGAGTACCGCCCGGACGGTGTCCTCTCCGACGTCGACCCAGCCGCGGACGATGTCGGAGTACGCGGTGCTCACGCCGTGGAGGGCCGCCAGTCGCTGCAGCCCCTCGTCCACGGCTCGTCGCCAGGGGCCGCAGCGGTGTCCTGCTCAGCCCTGCTTGGTCTTCCAGAAGATCTCGTCGATCTCCGCGATGAGGTCCAGCAGTGCGTCAGCGTCGGCGAGGTCCACGCTCTTCTTGGCCTGGCCGGCGGCCTTGATGGCGCGCCAGAACAGATCGTGCAGGTTGGGGAACTGCTCGACGTGCGGGGGCTTGAAGTAGTCGGTCCACAGCACCGACAGGTGGTGCTTCACCAGCTCGGCGCGCTCCTCTTTGATGAAGATCGCGCGCTGGCGGAAGACCTCGTCGTCGGAGCCGTGGTACTTCTCCATGCAGCCCTTCACGGAGTCGGCCTCGATGCGGGCCTGGGCCGGGTCATAGACCCCGCACATCAGGTCGCAGTGCGCCGCCGCGAGCCGCGGCGGGCGGACGTGGTCGGCGAGCGCCAGCAGGTGCCTCAGCACCATGGTGTCCTCCTGGGATGGGGGTCGGTCGCCCGTACTCTATCCCCGGTGACCCGGGGGCCAATCGCCGTGCTGAGCGCGGCGGCGGTGTCGCTGGCCTTCCTCCTGACCCGCTTCACCCGCGTCGCCGTCGAGGGCTCCAGCATGGCCCCCACGCTGCTGGAGGGAGACCACCTGCTGGTGCGCCGGACGCGGCGCGCCGATGTCGGCGACCTGGTCGTGGTGCGCGATCCCCGGGCGCCCCGGCGGCTGCTGACCAAGCGCGTGGCCGCCGTCGCTGCGGGCGGCGCCCTGGACGTGCGCGGCGACCACCCCGCTGCCAGCACCGACAGCCGCGCGTTCGGCCCGGTGCCGCCGGCGCTGGTCGTCGGGCGGGCGGTCTACCGCTACCAGCCCCGGGAGCGGGCCGGGAGCCTGGCTACCCTTCCCCCGACGCCGCGATGACCTTCGACCCCGCGCGCATCGAGCGCTTCCGTTACGCCGGCTACGACGTGGACACGTCGCGCGGCCTGCTGCGCTGCACCTATGCGCTCGACGACGCCGTGACGTTCGTGGAGCACATCGCGCTTGACCGGGGCGGAGCGTGGGACACCGCCGCTGCCGGGGAGGCCGCGCGCCTGGTCTACCTGCTGGCGGGCATCTCCTACTACAAGACCGCGGCTCCGCCGGTCGTGGACGCAGGCGACACGCCGTTGCGGCCCGGCGAGGCGGGCTTCCTGCGCTCCTACTACGTCGAAGGCCTCGGCGAGTTCGCGCATGTCAACGGGCTGGACCTCGACGGCCTGGTGGTCGTGGGCGGGACCGCGGTCGAGGAGCCCGGCGCCCCCTTCGCCGGTGACCTCGAGCGGCCCCTGCTGCCGTTCGGCGGCGGGATCGACTCGATCGTCACGGTCGAGGCCACCCGCGCCGCCGGGCGCGACGGCGCGTTGTTCGTGGTCAGCCGCGCGGGTGCGCGCTTCGCCGCGATCGAGGACGCGGCCGCGGTCACCGGCCTGCCGGTGGTGCGCGCCGACCGGCGGCTGGACCCGGCGCTCCTGGAGGGCGGGCGCGGTTTCCGAGAGGGCCACGTGCCGATCACCGCGATCATCTCGGCGATCGCCGTGCTGGCCGCCGTGCTGGAGGGCCGCGGCGCCGTGGTGATGGCCAACGAGTGGTCGGCCTCGATCGGCAGCGTCGTGGCATCGCGGGACGGCCGCTCCGGGCGCACCGTGAACCACCAGCACTCCAAGAGCTGGGCGTTCGAGAACGACCTGCGCGCGGTGCTCGACAGCGCGTTCGACGCGCCCCCGCAGTGGTTCTCGTTCCTCCGCGACCGCAGCGAGCTGTGGGTCGCCCGCCGCTTCGCGGCCCTCGAGCAGTATCACCCGGTCTTCCGCAGCTGCAATCGCGCGTTCCACCAGGATCCCGCACGGCGGCTGGACCACTGGTGCGGCGTGTGCGACAAGTGCTGCTTCATCGACCTGATCCTGTCGCCGTTCCTGTCGCGTGAAGCCCTGCGCACGGTCTTCCGCGGCCACGAGCCCCTGGGAGACGTCGAGCGGGTGCCACAGCTCCGCGCTCTGCTCGGCCTGCTGCCCGACGCCAAGCCGTTCGAGTGCGTGGGCGACGTCGGCGAGTGCCGCAGCGCCGCGGTCCTGGCCGCCGAACGTCCCGACCGCTCCGGCGAGCCCGTGCTGGCGCAGCTGCTCGCCGAGCTCGGCCCCGACGCCGTGGCCCGCGCTCGCGCCGGCGCCGAGGACCTGCGGCGCCCGCTCGGCCCCACGAACGTGCCCGATGCGTACGCGGTCCTGGTCTGACCTCGCGGGCGCGCGCGTCGGCGTCTGGGGCCTGGGCGTCGAGGGCCGCGCGACGCTGGCGCGCCTGCGCGCGCTCGGCGCCGAGAGCGTGCAGGTCGTGGACGTGCCGACGGAGCCGGGCGTCCTCGCGACGGGTGCTGGTGGCCTCGAGGCGCTGGCCGCGTGCGTCGCGGTTGTCAAGAGCCCGGGGATCAGCCGCCACCGGCCGGAGGTCGCCGAGCTCGAGTCGCGGGGCGTTCCCGTCCTCGGCGGCCTCGGCCTGTGGCTGCAGGACACCGACCCGCGGCGCGTGGTCGGCGTGACCGGCACGAAGGGCAAGAGCACGACCACGGCGATCCTCGGCCACCTGCTGCGCGGCCTGGGCGTCGACGTCACGATCGGCGGCAACCTCGGCACCCCGCCCTGGGCCCCCGACGCGCCGGCGACCGCGGACCTCTGGGTGGTCGAGATCTCCAGCTACCAGGCCACCGACCTCGTGACCTCCCCCGCGATCATGGCCGTCACGTCACTGCACCCCGACCACCTCACCTGGCACGGCGACGTGGCGACCTACTACGCCGACAAGCTCTCCGCCTGTACCCGACCCGGTGCCGACCTGACGATCGCGAACGGCGCCGACGCCCGCCTCCGCGAGCATCGCGCGCTGCTCGGCCCGCGCGTGCGGTGGGTCGACCCCGCCCCCGCGCCCTGGGCCGACTCACTGGGACTGCCCGGCGCCCACAACACGGTCAACGCGATGATCGCGGCGGCCTGCATCGACGCGCTCGGCCTCCCGGCAGGCGACAGCGAGCTGCGCGCCGCGGCCGAGGGCTTCGCCGGCCTCCCCAGCCGCCTCCACCGCATCGCCACCATCGCCGGCGTCGACTTCATCGACGACTCCCTCGCGACCAACGTCCTGCCGACGATCGCCGCGATCGACGCGTTCCCCGGCCGCCCCCTCGCCCTGCTCGCTGGCGGCTTCGACCGCGGCATCGACTACACCCCGCTCGCCGACCACCTTGCCGATCGCCAGGCTCCGACCCTCGTGGTGCCCATGCCCACCACCGGCCACGCGATCGCCGAGGCTCTGGACGGCCGCGTCGAGGTCGCCACCACCCAGGACCTCGCCGCCGCGGTCCACACCGCCTTCACCTGGGCGCAGCCGCAGGCGGGCGTCGTCCTGCTCTCACCCGCCGCGGCCAGCTTCGACCGCTACGCCGACTACCGCGCCCGCGCCGCGGCCTTCGCCGCGGCCGTGGAGCAGCTCCCTAGTCGACCTCGATGAGGTTGAGGGCCTCGCCGGGGGTCGCGGCGATGGGGCCGGCGATCCACTCCTCGAGCATCTGGTGGGCGACGCTGTCGGGGTACTGGGCGGGCGGCGACTTCATGAAGTAGCTCGACGGGCCCAGCAGCGGGCCGCCGATGCCGCGGTCGAGGGCGACCTTCGCGCAGCGCACGGCGTCGATGACCACGCCGGCGGAGTTGGGGGAGTCCCAGACCTCGAGCTTGAGCTCGATGTTGAGGGGGACGTCGCCGAAGTTGCGGCCCTCCATGCGGATGTAGGCCCACTTGCGGTCCTCCAGCCACGGGACGTGGTCGGAGGGGCCGATGTGGATCTTGTCGCGGGCGATGCCGCTCGACCATCTGCGATGGTCACCGACTGGGTCTTGGAGATCTTCTTCGAGGTCAGGCGCTGAGCGCTCCAGCATGTTCATGAAGTCCATGTTCCCGCCGAAGTTCAGCTGGTAGGTGCGGTCGATGACGACGCCGCGGTCCTCGAACAGGCGGGTCAGCACGCGGTGGGTGATGGTCGCGCCCACCTGGCTCTTGATGTCGTCGCCGATGATCGGCACCCCCGCCTCGGCGAAGCGGCGCGCCCATTCCGGATCGGTGGCGATGAACGCCGGGAGGCAGTTGACGAACGCGACGCCAGCCTGCAGTGCGGCCTCGGCGTAGTGGCGGGCGGCCTGCTCGCTCCCGACGGGCAGGTAGCAGATCGCCACCTGGGCCCCTGAGCGGCGCAGCTCTTCGACCACGTCGACCGCGGGCTCGTCGGCCTCCTCGGAGACCTCGCGGTAGTACTCGCCGAAGCCGTCGAGCGTCGGGCCGCGCAGGACCGTGACGCCCGTCGGCGCCACCTCGGCGAAGCGGATGGTGTTGTTCGGCGGCGCGACGATCGCCTCGGCCAGGTCGCGGCCGACCTTCTTGGCGTCGACGTCGAAGGCGGCCACGAACTCCAGGTCGCGGACGTGGTAGCCGCCCAGCTCGACGTGCATGAGCCCGGGCACGCGCTCCGCCGGGTCTGCGTCCCGGTAGTAGGTCACCCCCTGCACGAGCGAGCTCGCGCAGTTGCCGACGCCGACGATCGCGACCCGGATGGGGCCGCGTGCTCGGCGCACGTCAGCTGGGACGGAGGGCGTGCTCATGGGTGCTCCTTGGTGGTGCCGCGGGGACCGACGGCGCTGACTCAGGGTGCGGTGGTGAGGGGATCGGGGTCCGGCGCGAGCTTCTGGTCGTACTCATCGGGCTTGCCGGGCTCGGGGGCTGGCTCGGGCTCGTACTCCGGGGGAAGATCTGGGGAGATGCCTGCGCGCTCGGCGGCGATGAGCTCGTCGATCCAGCGCATGTCGGCTTGCGCCACGTCGACCCCGTGGCGCATCAGCGAGAGCGTGTAGTAGTCCGGGCCGCGGACCCGCTTCAAGGAGTCGCGCCCCTCGGACAACTTCTCTTCAAGGTACGCGCGCCGCCGCTCCAGGACGCGGATGCGGATCTCCGGCCTGAGGTAGCGGAAGAACGCCATCCGGAGCGGGAACTTGTCTTCCTCCCAGGCCGAGTGCGCGCCTTCCGCGATGAGCTCGAAGAACTCCTGCTCACCCGCGGGCGTGATCCGGTAGACCTGCCGGCGCCGCGGTGTCTCCTCGGGGTCCAGGATCTTCTCGACCAGGCGGCGCCGATGGAGCTTCTTCAGCGTCGGGTACAACGACCCGAACGAGACGCTCCAGAAGATGCCGAGGCGCTGGCTGAGCTGGCGCTTGAGCTCGTAGCCGTGCATGGCCCGCTCCTTGAGCAAGCCGAGGACTGCGAGCTCCAGCACGGGACGAGTCTCTCCGGGTGTAGGTATCGGCTCGATGTATCGGGCTGATATGACGCGAGGATACATCGCGCCGCCACAAGCGCCAGCAACCCCACACCTAAACTGCTGGCTTGATGGGCCGCGTCAGCTACCGCCTCGCGAAGCGGACACTGGTTCGCCAGGTGACCCGCGGGGCTGTCGCGGTGACCGACGTCTGCGACGCCCACCCGGAGCTCCTGAGGGCCGCGCGCAACATCGGCCAGCGCACCTCCCGGACCTGCCCGATCTGCCGGCTGGCCGACGACCGCGCGAGCATCCCGCTGGACGAGGAGAACACCCTGCGCCAGGTCACCTACGTCTTCGGCGACGACCTGCGCACCAAGAGCGGGCACGTGGTCTGGGACAACGCCGAGCTCGCCGGCATGGCCCGCCGCTACCGCTCCTTCACCACCTATGTCGTCGAGTGCTGTCTGGTCTGCGGTTGGAACCACCTGGTCGAGTCCTACCTCCTGGGCCGGGCGCACGTGGGCTGAGCCGGACGGGGTCGAACCCGGCGGCCCGATGGCATAGTCGGGTGGGTGCCGACCGCGACCCGCGCCAGGCGTCCGGCCGTGCACGGCGGGCGGGCGCGGCGGCGCGCCCCTCGACGGCGCTGGCTGCGGACGCTGCTGTGGCTCCTGGTGGTCCCGGGGGCGCTGCTGGTCATCGCGGGGGCGGTGACGTTCTTCTACTTCTTCGTGTCGGTGCCGCTGCCGTCGGACATCGGGGGCGGGCCGACGGTGCTGCTGGACGCGACGGGGCAGGAGTTCGCGACGCTCACGTCGGAGTTCCAGCGCGAGGACGTGGCGCTCAGCGACCTCCACCCGGACACCGTGCACGCCGTGCTGGCGGCCGAGGACGCCGACTTCTACGAGCACCCCGGTGTGAGCGTCACCGGCATCCTGCGCGCGCTCTGGGGCAACGTGACGTCGGGGGAGATCACGGGCGGCGGGTCGACGATCACGCAGCAGTACCTCAAGGTGCACACCGCCGATGACGAGCAGAGCCTGCTGCGCAAGATCCGCGAGGCCGCGCTCGCGCTGAAGCTGGAGCGCGAGTTCACCAAGGACCAGATCCTCGAGTTCTATCTGAACTCCGTGTACTTCGGCCGGGGGGCGTACGGCATCCAGGCCGCCGCACGGGCCTACTTCGGGGTCGACGCCGCGGCGCTTCGGGTCGACCAGGCCGCGCTGCTGGCGGGCCTGCTGCCGGCGCCCTCCAGCTACGACCCGGCGGTGAACCCGGTGGCCGCGCAGGTGCGCTACGACTACGTGCTCACCCGCATGGTCGAGGAGTCCTGGTTGGACCCCGCCGCGGCCTCTGCGCTGAGCAGCGTCCTGCCGGCGTGGGAGGTCGGGAGCGCCGCGGTCGCCGATGTTCGCGCGCCGTGGTTCGTCGATCTCGTGCGGCGCGAGCTCGAGCGCGAGCTCGGGGTCGGCGCCGGGTCCGGCCTCACGGTGCAGACCACGTTGAACCTCGGGGTGCAGGCCCACGCGGACGCCGCGTACGCCGCGGCGTTCCCGCAGGTGGCGCCCACCGGCGCGCTGGTCGCCGTCGACCCTCCGACGGGCGCGGTGGTCGCGGTCGTCGGGGGCGAGAACCACCAAGCCGACCAGGTCAACCTCGCGCTGGCCGAGCGCCAGCCGGGGTCGACGTTCAAGCCCTTCACGCTGACCGCGTGGGTGCAGGCCGGCAACTCGCCCGAGAGCCGCCTGGACGGCCCAGCGCAGGTCACGCTCCCGGGCGCCGACGCGGGGGCGGACTGGGTGGTCTCCAACTACGGGGGCGCGTCCTACGGCTCGGTCACCGTGCGCGAAGCCACGTGGAACAGCATCAACACCGTCTACGCCCAGATGCAGGAGCAGGTCACGCCGCAGGCGACCGCCGACGTGGCCAACCTCCTGCTGGGGCGGCCGCCCGACCGTGCGCTCCCGCCCCAGGCGTCGCTGGTGCTCGGCACCGAGGAGGTCACGCCGCTGGAGCTGGCCGGCGCCTACAACGTCCTGGCAGCCGGCGGCGTGCGCCACGCGCCCTTCACCGTGGTGAGCGTCGAGCGCGACGGCGTGCTGCTCTACAGCCACGCGCAGGACGCGCCCCGCGTGCTGGACGAGGGCGTGAGCGCCACGGTCGTCGACACGCTGCGCGGCGTGATCACCTCCGGCACGGGGGCGGCCGCCGACATCGGCCGCCCCGCCGCCGGCAAGACCGGCACCACCCAGAACTACGGCGACGCCTGGTTCGCCGGGTTCACGCCCAACCTCACCGCGGTGGTGTGGATGGGCAACCGCGACAACAACCAGACCATGGAGGGCGAACCAACCGGCGGGGGCCTGCCGGCCGAGGTCTGGGCCCGCTTCATGAGCACTGCGCTCGAGGGCGTCGCCGCCCAGGACTTCCCCGCCCCGCCCAGCAGGCCGGCGGCCGCCGGCCAGGCGCCGCCGGCCACCGCCACCGCCACGCCCACGGCGACTGCGACGCCCACGGCCACCGCCACCCCCACGGCGACCGCCACGCCCACGGCCACCGCCACGCCCACGGCGACCGCGACGCCGACGGCGCCCCCCACCGCCATCCCCGTCCCGACCGACGTGCTCCCGACCGAGGTCCCCACCGAGGTCCCGACCGCGCCGCCGCCCACCGAGCCGCCTGAGCCCACCGAGCCGCCTGCGACGCAGCAAGCAGCTGCTACGGCGCCAACGCAGCGACGTCCGCCGGGGCCAGCTCGCGATCCAGCGTGACCGTGACGACGATCCACAGCAGGATCGCGGCGCGGACCGCGACGGCGAAGCCCAGGAGCGCGTAGTCCGGGGCGTTGGGGTACCCGGCCTGGCCGGCGAGGAAGGGGAAGCGCACCGCGAAGACCATGAGGTCGGCGACGAGGAAGGCCGCGAGCGGCGCGGCCGGCCGCACGATCCAGACCAGCAGGGGGAGCAGCCACAGGCTGAACTGCGGCGAGTAGACCTTGTTCATCAGCAGGAACCAGGTCAGCAGCGGGAGCGCCAGCTCCCACCAGCGATCGGGTGGGCGGCGGCGGGCACCAGCGACGAACAGCACCACGCCTCCACCGAGGACCAGCACCGCGGACGCGAGGTTCAGCGCTGACAGGCTGAAGGCCTGGCCTTGCAGCTGCTCGGCGAGGAACCACAGCGTGTCCCAGTCCGCGGGCCGCGTGGCGTTGAGGCGGAGGAACTCGCTCCAGCGCTCAGGCGCGGCGAGCGCGACCGGCAGGTTCACCGCCACGAGCACCGCCGCGAACGCCACAGCGCAGCGCACCGCGTCGCGTCGCCGGCCCTGCCGCCACCGCGCCAGCACGAACAACGGCAGCAGCAGTGCCGGGAAGAGCTTGGCCGCGGCGCCCAGGCCGGCCACCGCCCCTGCCCAGCCGTCGTGGCCACGGCGGTGCAGGGCGATCGCACCCACCATCGCCAGGACGGGCGCCGCGTCCCAGTTCATCGCCGCGTAGACCACGAGCGTCGGCGCGACGAGGAACACCGCCAGCCGCCCCCAGCCGACGCCCTCCCAGGCCAGCACCGCCGCCGTCGCGAGCAGCATCACCCCCCCACCGGCCGCCGTCCACGCCAGCACGCCCGCCCCGCTGGACGCCAGCGCCGCCGCCGCCCACAGCTGCAGGCCGGTGAGCACCGGGTACTCCAGCGGCGTGTCGAGGTAGGGCACCAAGCCCTGCTCCAGCCCGCGCGTGTGCCACAGCGGGACCACGTCGGTGTAGCACCAGCGCAGGTACTCCTCGCCGGCGTCCCACACGCCGTCCTGCAGGCAGCGGCCTTTGGTCCACCACGCGACCGCGAGCGCGGCCATTCCGAGGACCAGCAGGCCTCCAGCCCGCCACCGCGCGGACACCGGGACCGCGATCAGTCGCCGGAGACCTCGGCCTCGTCGCGCTCGCCCGCGTCCGCCTCCCCCGCACGCTCCTCCCGCCGCGTGGCGCGCAGCGACGCCACGATCGTGACGGCGAGGATCGCGGAGATGACCCCCAGGCTCTGCAGCGGGGTGGGGTGCCAGAACCCCCGGATGTCCGCGGTCAGGATCTTCAGGCCGACGTAGCTCAGGATGATCGCCAGCCCGACCTAGAGGTAGCGCAGCTGGTCGGCCACCCCCGCGAGCAGGAAGTACAGCGACCGCAGCCCCAGGATCGCGAAGATGTTCGAGGTCAGGACGATGAACGGGTCGGTCGTCACCGCGAAGATCGCCGGGATCGAGTCCATCGCGAAGACCAGGTCGGTGAACTCGACGAGGACGAGGACGATGAACATCGGGGTCGCGATGCGCCGGCCGTTCTCGCGTACGAAGAAGTGCTCGCCGCGGTAGCCCTCGGTCGTCGGCACGAAGCGGCGTATGAACGCCAGGGACTTCGAGTTGGCGATGTCCGGCTCGCTCGTTGCGCTCCCGGAACGTGCGGTAGGAGACGTAGAGCAGGAAGACGCCGAAGACGTAGAGGATCCAGTGGAAGCGCTCGACCAGCTCGGCCCCCGCGAAGATCAGGACCGTGCGCATCACGATCGCGCCGAGCACGCCGTAGAAGAGCACCCGGTGCTGCAGGTCGCGCGGCACGGCGAACGTCGAGAAGATCACGACGAAGAGGAAGACGTTGTCGACCGACAGCGACTTCTCGATGACGTAGCCCGTGAAGTAGTTCAGGACCGCGTCGGGCCCGCCGGTCGTGTGCAGCTGCGGGATGAACAGGCCGAAGAGGATCGCGACACCGATCCAGATGCACGACCACACCGCGGCCTCGCTTGATCGAGACCGCGTGCGGGTTGCGCTGGACCACGAAGAGATCGACGCCCAGCAGCACGATGACGATCGCGCCGAAGATGACGTAGAGCAGCGGGTCTGGCATGCCTCCCGATCATAAATGCACCCCTCGCGGCGGCATCCGCGTCGTGGTGGCCTGCGCGTACGAGGGCGTCCGCCAGGTGCTGGCCGCGGCCCTCGAGGGCCTGGTGGGGGAGGTCGTGCACGCGGTGACGTCTGCGGAGGTTCCGGCCGGGGCCGACGTGGTCGTCAGCGGGCCGGACCTCGTCGGTGACCTCGGTGATCTCGGCCCGCCGGTGGTCCTCGTGACGTGGTTCCCCGAGGACGAGCGCCCGGCTCCCGACTTCGTCGCGGAGATCCTCCGCCCGGGCGGGATCCTCGCCGGACTGCCGGCCGCGGTCGCGCGAGCCGCTACTCGACGACCATGAGCTCCTGATCCCGGAAGCGGCTGTCTGCCTGCTCCTCGGTGCTGGCCACGGCCTGGCCGCGGTCGGCGATGCGGCGCTTGGAGTAGCGGTAGAGGAGGAACGCCAGCACGGGCGGCACAGCGAGCGCCGTGATCCGGAAGAACACGGTCACCGTCTCGATCGGCATGCCGAGCAGGCGCGACAGGATGTCGTTGGTCGCGGCGGCCGACACGATGAGCACGAAGCAGAACGTGCCCGATCACCAACGCGGCCCGCAGGGGGATCTCCAGCGGGTTGGTGAGCACGTGCCAGTCGCCCTCGAGGCCGTAGACGCGCCGCTCGAGGAACGGGTAGGCGCCAGCCCGCGTGAACACCAGCCCCGGCAGCAGGATGCCCGGCGATGAACGGTCCCGAGATCGTCATGAACCCGAGCAGCGTGAACTCCACGGCCGGGAAGATCCGCAGCGCGCCCTCGACCCAGAACATGTACCAGTCGGGCTGCGCGTTGTTGCCGACCTCGCCCGGGCACGTACGGACCCAGCAGGGCGACGTCGCTCCAGGGCACGATCACGGCCGCCGCCGCGCGAGCAGCCCGCCGACCCACAGCAGCAGCGTCGTCGACTCGGCGAACTGCGCCGGCCACAGCGGCTTGCCGAGCACGAACCGGTGCCCGTCGATGCCGCGCGCGCGGGAACTGCGTGTGCCGCTGGCGGACCACCAGCAGCAGGTGCACGCCCGACCGCACCGATGATGATCGCGGGCAGGACCATCACGTGGAACACGAAGAAGCGCGGGATCACGTCGCCGGTCGGGAAGTCGCCGCCGAAGATCCAGAACGCCACGCTGTCACCGATGACCGGGAAGCTCAGCAGCTCGGAGTAGGCGATGCGGATGCCGGTGCCGGCCAGCGAGTCGTACGGCAGCGAGTAGCCGGTGAAGCCCGCGGCGAAGGCGAAGGTGATCAGCGCCGATGCCGACCAGGTAGTTGACCTCGCGCGGCTTGCGGAACGCGCCGGTCAGCAGGATGCGCAGCATGTGCAGGACGCTCGCCGCGATGAACAGGTGCGCGGCGCCGCGGTGGATGCGGCGGAACAGCAGTCCGCCGGGCACGTCGTGGCGACAGCCGCAGGATCGACTCGAACGCGCCGGGCTGCTGCGTGCCGCGGTACAGCTCGATGCGACCCGTTGTAGGTCACCGGCTCGATCGACGGGCCGGTAGAACATCGTCAGGAACACGCCGGTCGGCGACCAGCACGACGAACGCGAACAGCGCGACCTCGCCGAGCAGGAACGACCAGTTGTGCGGGAACACCTTGTTGGCGACCTTGCGCCCGGGGCGCCGCAGACCGAGGCGCTCGTCCAGCGCGTCGAACAGCCAGGCGAACAGCGGGCGTCACGGCTAGCTGCGCTCTCGAGTCATCCGAACGCCGGGCCGACCTGCTCTGTGAAGTCGCCCGAGCGCGATCAGGTACCCCTCGTCGTCGAGTGCCCAAGCGGCAGCTGCGGCAGGGTGCGCGCCGCCGGCCCGAACGTCGGCGTGGCGCCGCGCTTCAGCGTCGAACGTCGACTGGTGGCAGGGGCAGAACAGCGCGTTGTCGCGCTCGCGGAACAGCGCCACCGGGCACCCGGCGTGCGTGCAGACCTTGGAGTAGGCGACGAGGTCCGTCGACCACCCAGTCAGGGTTGGTGGGCTCCAGCGGCTCGGAGTTGAGGCGCAGGACCACCACCGCGGCGCGCTCGAAGCCGATGTCGCCCTCCGGCCAGGCCGTGAGGACGCTGCCGCTGGCGAGATCGTCCGGGCGGATCAGCTCGTCGTCTCTGGTCACGAGCGGGAGGCCTGCCCGCCAGGGCGTGCGGCGGAGGCGGTCGCCCACCCGCGGGCCCAGCGACGGCACCAGCGCGAGGAGGCTGGCTCCGAACACCGCGGAGGCCGCCACCAGCGCGCGCAGCAGCGACCGGCCGGCGTCCGACCGGTTGGACGGCCGCCCAGGGCCCACCCGCGCCAGCGGCGTCCTCGAAGGACCCGCGGGGCTCGGTGGCCTCGACGTCGGGGAAGCGGTCGACGAAGAAGCGGCGCACCGCGACCGCCAGGAGGAAGAGGGCCAGCGCGAGCAGCGGGCCGTACGCCGCGAGCGAGAGCCCGGCCAGCAGCGTCACCGCAAAGCCCAGCGCGAAGACGCCCGCCGCGATCGAGCACCCGATCACGATCGCGTCGTTGACGCCGCTCTCGGGGGGGTCGCGGCGCTCGAGGATGCGCAGGCCCTCCTCGTCAGCTGCCATCTGGCTGCCCCTCTTCCGCTTGCTCCGGCGCGACCGACCCTTCGGCCGGGTTCCCCGCCGCGGGGTCGTGCGGCCCGGTGCCCGGCGGTGGCTCGCCCTGGGGCGGCGGCTGCGGCGCCGCGAACGGCTCCTCTGCGTCCAGCGTGCGCTCGGCCGTTGCGGAGCCGGGCGCGGGCCGGGCGTCGGGGAACCAGGTGGCGCGGCCGGCGATGTAGAACAGCGAGAAGAGCAGCAGCGCCGACAGCAGCGCGACGAACGCCCCGGCGTAGACCGGGTTGAGCTCGACCAGGCCCAGGAGGGGCGTCCCGGGGTCGTTGCCGACCACCTCGAGGAACGCGGCGACGCCCGCCGCCTCCTCGTCACTGATCTGGTCGGGCGAGAAGGCCGGCATCTCGAAGGGGCCGACACGGATCGCCTCGACGATCGTGACCGCGTCGTGCTGGGTGAGCGGGGGCGTGTACGCGCCCGCGCCGGCGACGCCGCCCTCGCCGGAGCTGCCGTGGCAGTGCGCGCAGTTCGCGGCGTAGACGCTCAGGCCCTCCGCGGGGTCACCCTCGACGGGCTCGGGGATGTCGTCCTCCAGGCCCAGCCGCTCGGTCATGTAGGCCAGGAGCGCGTCGCTGTCCTCACCCTCGATCGTCACGGCCCGCGCTCGGTTGTCGAACGGGTCGCCGACGGGCGGCATGCGCCCGGTCCGCAGCGTGAGGTCGACGTAGGCCGCGGTGACGTCGTCCCGGCCGACCAGCGGCGGCGCCTCCCCACCACCGCCGGGAACCTCGCCGCCCTGGCCCACGCCGCCGTGGCAGCGCGCGCAGTGCATCTGGAACAGCGCCTCGCCGCGCTCGATCGTGGCGGTGTCCTGGGCCCCCGCCGGCAGCACCGACGCCGTCACGCCCACGAGCAGCAGGACAAGACCCCAACCTGCCCAGGCACGGCCACGAGCGTTGCGGAGCACCGGCGGGAGTCCTACCACAGCGCCCCGCGTTCGCACCGTCGAGGTTTGAGTAGGATCCGCGCACGGCCATGACCGACATCGCGATCCGGACGGCGAACGACGACGAACTCGACGCCGTGGCCGAGATGATCGTCGACGCCTACGCCGAGTACGCGGCGGTGATGTCGCCCGATGCCTGGTCGACGTTCGCGCAGGACATCGCCAACGTGCACGGCCGCCGCACCGACGGCGAGATCCTCGTGGCGGAGGTCGATGAGCGCATCGTCGGCACGGTCACGATCTACCGCGGCTGGCGCGGCGCGCAGGAGGGCGCGGTGTCGGTCCGCCTCCTGGCCGTGCACCCGAACGCGCGCGGCTTCGGCGTGGGCCGCGCGATCCTGGAGTGGGTGGCCGAGGAGGGCCGGCGCGAGGGCCGCAAGCGCGTCGTGCTCACGACCATGCCCGTCATGGACTCCATGCGCGAGCTCACCGACAGCATGGGCTTCGAGCGCGCGCCCGAGCTTGACCACGAACCCGCCCCCGGCGCCCGCGCGGAGGGCTACAGCCTGACCCTGTAGACGGGGAACATCCTCGATGTCCAGCACCTTCGCGACGCCCAGTCAGGAGACCCGGCAGGCGGCACTGGCGCTGTGGGTCTTCTTCGCGCTGCAGCTGGCCTCGCTCGTGCTGGTGGTGATCGTCCTGAACCGCTCCGCAGCTGGGCTGGGCGGCGTCGGGCTCGTGGTTGCGGTCATCTCTCTGGCCGTCGTCGTGGTGATCGCGATCCTGGCCTCACGGGTGGGCAAGGGCGACCGCCGTGCGGCCGCGGCGGCGCGCAACGTCGTCGTGGTCCTCACGGTGATCAGCCTCTTGAGCCTCAACACCGCCCCGATCCAGACGTTGGTGGGCGCCCTCCTGGGCGCGGTCGTGATCTTCCTGTGCCACCGGGCGGCCGCCTCGTAGGGTCGGCCGGCGACGCGGGAGCGCGGCAGCCTACGCCTGGCTCGCCGCGCCGATCGGCACGGCGAACGCGCGACACCACACGAGCACGGTGAACGGCTGCGCGGTGTCGAAGTCCGGGGGCACGGTGTAGTTGAAGGTGCCGTTCGTGGCGGTGAGCGGGCCGAGGGCGATCGCGCCGTCGGCGGGCGACTCCTGGTTGTGACCGGGGACGAGGTAGACCACGAAGTCCGGTCCCGGCTCGATCGCGACGTCCTCGAAGCGCACGATGTGCGAGCCGTCGCCGAGGCGGTAGACGCTCACGGGACCCGTCGCGTCGTGGCGCGCCAGCCCGACCAGGGAGCCGGTCGTGACGCGCACCGGCTCGGGGGGTGGCGGCGGCGGCTCGGGCGGCGCCGGTGCCTGGGTTGCCGCGGGAGTGGGAGCCTCGGTCTCCGCGGTAGTGGGAGCCTCGGTCGCCGCGGGAGTGGGAGCCGCGGTCGCCGCGGCCGCCGGCGCTGCGGGAGCCGTGGCCTCGGGCGCAGCCGGCGCGGTGTCCTCCTCGGGTTCCGCCGCGACCGTGGGCTGCGGCTGCGCGGGCGCCGCCGCGACGGTCGGGAAGGCCTCCTCGACCGTGGTCGTCCGGTACGCGGGCACCACGAGGAGCCACGCCACGCCGCCAAGCGCCACGAGCATGACCACGAAGCGCACCGTGGGCCGGTCGACGAACCGCCGCAGCAACGCCCAGAGCCCGAGCAGCAGGAGCGGCACCGCGACCGCCACCCCCACCGCCACCGCGCTGCCGAAGAAGCCCGTCACGAACGACGGCCGCGTCGCGACGACCACCGCCCCGCCGACGACCACGATCGCCACCAGCGCCTTGGTGTCCCACTCCAGCAGCGGACGCCTTGAGGCCTGCCGCTCCCGGACGTCGGTCCCCATCAGGGGCGAGTGTCCCACGGCCCTCATGGCACGGGTCTTACGAGGCCGTGACGTCCTCCACCACGAGCCTGATGCGCTTGTTGGCCTTGCCCTTGGACTCCGTCTTCACGACCCGTACGGCACCGACCTCGGCTGTGGTCGCCACGTGCGTGCCGCCGTCGGCCTGGCGGTCCAACCCCACGATGTCGATGATGCGCAGCGGGTCGACGCTGGCCGGGATGAGGTTCGCCTTCGTGCGGATCAGGGCGGGATCGGCGTCGGCCTCGCTGCGCGCGAGGAACGCCACGAGGATCTCCCGCGCCTTGGCGATCTCCTCGTTGACGCGCCGCTCGACCCGCTGCCCCAGCTCCACGCTCATCGCGTCGAGCTCGAAGTCCAAGCGCCCCTCACCCGGTGTCATGTTCCCACCCGTGACCGCGACCCCGTACTCGGTCCAGATCACGCCGCAGAGCACATGCAGCGCCGTGTGCGTCCGCATCACGAGGTGTCGCCGCTCCCAGTCCAGCGCCCCCTCGACCTCGGTCCCGGGATCCGGCAACCCCGCGCCCGGCCCCAGCGCGTACCACAGCATGCCCCCGTCCCGCGCCGCCCCGACGACCTCCGCCCGCCCCCCATCCCAGACGAGCAGTCCCGTGTCCGCCGGCTGCCCCCCACCGCCCGGGAAGAACGCGGACCGATCGAGCTCGACCCGCTGCCCCTCGGCGTCGACGCCGACCACGCGCGCCTCGAACCGCTTGAGGTAGGCGTCAGTTGCATAGAGCAGGTCGGTCGCCATCGCTTGCTGACCCTATCGCGCCGCCCCGCTGGGGTGGCTCGCAGCAGTACCGTCTGGTGGGTACTGGCGCGACGCAGGTCGCGTGATGCGGGCGAGGTGGCTCGCAGCAGTACCCCCTGGCGGGTACTGCCGCGACGCACCTCCGGCTCAGGTGTGCGCGGGCCCGCCGGTGAGCATGGACCGAATGCGGTCCGCCGGCGCCGGCAGTTCCGACAGCACGGCAGCGACGGCGGCAGCCCACCGGGCGCGGCGAGTGGCCGGATCCAGCGCGGCCAGGGCCGCGCGGACGGTCGGCTCGTCGCGGAGGTCGGCGAGTAGCGCGGCGGCGGGTCCGGACCCGGCGATCGCCTCTGCGACGCGGTCGCGCAGCGCGGCGGTGAGGGCAGGGGCGCCGGTGGTCAGGGCGGCTACGACCGGGCCGTCGCGGACGACGCCGGGGAGCGCAGCGGACCCGTGCCCGGCGGCACGCACGCACCACACGCCGAGCACCTCGGCCTCCGCCGCCACCGCCGCGTCGACCGCTGCAACCCCGGTCACCGCGACCACCAACCACGGCCGCGGGTGGGCGCCGGCGACATCCCCGTCGCGCCACGACCGCGCGATCCAGGTCACCGCTTCGACGCCAACCTTCAGCGCGGAGTCGATGTCGGGGGCGATCACGGTCACCGCCGCGCCGGCCTCGAGGAGGGGAGCGA
Source organism: Euzebyaceae bacterium (assembly GCA_963829805.1). Lineage (GTDB taxonomy): Bacteria > Actinomycetota > Nitriliruptoria > Euzebyales > Egibacteraceae > CAWHJR01. The sequence continues at coordinate 752,376 of CAWHJR010000002.1, read as the reverse complement.
GCTTGCGGGCGGCCACGGTGCCGCCTCCGACGCAGAGCACCGGCCTGCCCGCCACCTCGACGAAGAGGGGGACGGGGTCAGGCGCCAGCGTGGTCCTCGCCGTCGCTGACCTGCGCGAGGCGGCGGCGGGCGGTGCCGCGGCGGACCGACTCCTCGGCGGCGCGGCGCTGCTCGTAGAACGACAGGATCTGCAGCTCGATCGCGACGTCAACCTTGCGCAGGCTGACGCCCTCGGGGACCTGCAGGACGGCCGGGGCGAAGTTCAGGACCGACGTGATGCCGGCCGCGATCAGCTGGTCGGTGACGTCCTGGGCCGCCTCGCCCGGGACCGCCACGATCGCGATCGAGATGTCGTCCTCCTTGACGACGCGCTCGATCTCGTCGAGGTGGCCGATCTCGACGCCCGCCAGCTTGCCGCCGACCTTGGCCGCGTCGGTGTCGAGGATCGCCGCGATCCGGAACCCGCGCTCCGCGAAGCCCTCGTAACGCGCGAGCGCCTGGCCCAGGTTGCCGGCGCCGACCAGCACGACCGCCCAGTCCTGCGTCAGCCCCAGCTCGCGACTGATCTGGTGGATGAGGTAGTCGACGTCGTAGCCCACGCCGCGCGTGCCGTAGGAGCCGAGATAGGACAGGTCCTTGCGGATCTTCGCCGGGTTGACCCCCGCGGCCTTGGCGAGCGCGTCGCTGGAGACCGTGTGGGTGCCGTGCTCAGCGGCCTCGACCAGGGCACGCAGATACACCGGGAGGCGAGCCACGCTCGCTTCCGGGATCTGCCGCGGCGTCACCTGCATCTCCCCTGTCGTTCACGCTGCTGCCACCATGCCGTGCTGGTAGGCCCCAGGTTACGGCGCAGCGGTCGCTGCACCATCTAAGGCCGCAGCGAGCGTGGCGGTGTCAACGACGAACTGCGCGACCTCGACGCCGTCGACGGCGACGACCGGCACGCGCACCGTGTAGCGGTCGCGCAGCGCGTCGTCGGTGTCGATGTCGACCAGCTCGACGCGAGCCCTGCCGGCGGCCACCGCGAACGCGATGCGCTCGGCCTCCTCGCAGAGGTGGCACCCGCGCCGCGTGTACACGGTGACAGTGGTCACGCTGGCGCAACCCCTGCGGGAACGGGCTTGGCTACAGGGACGCGAGACGCAGCGCGGAAGCCCAGGTACATCACGACGATCCCGGCGGACGACAGGATCGGGAAGAGCTCACCGCCGCCGACGCGGATCGTCGCGGAGCCGGAGGCTGCGATCAGCACGCCCAGCGCGATGAGCAGCACGCCCCAGCGCCGGGTCTTGACGGCCGACCAGATGCAGCCGGCGACGACGATCACGAACGTGTAGGTCATCGGGCGCAGGAGCGCGTAGGCGACGGTGCCGCCCAGCACGTCCTCGCCCAGCGGGATCGCCCCGGCCGCGTTCGCGGCGTCCAGCGCAGCCGCGTCGTAGGTCGCGGTGACCGTGAAGATCACGCACCACAAGGTCGCGAGCCCGGCGATGGTCCACCACAGCACGTTCCAGAAGCGCTGGCGGTCCAGGAGCAGCAGCTGCCCCAGCGCCAGGTACGGGACGTTGAGCAGGGCACCGGCCAGCCAGTACACGCCGAACACCGCCGGGGTCCAGTGCAACAGCAGCGCGACCGCGACCGCGACGTGCCCGGTCCCGAACAACGCGATGGAGATGCACCAGGCCAGCGCGTGGGAGCGGCGCCGCGCGGCCCACTGCCGCCCCAGCTGCGTCGCGAAGACCGCGGCGGTGACGACCGCGATCAGGGGGAAGACGACGTTCACGGACCGGGTTCCTTGGCTCAGGAGTCGCGCAGCACGCGGCGCTTGACCTTGCCGGTCGGCAGCAGTGGCAGCGTCTCGACGACCGTGACGGACTCGGGGAGCTTGTAGCGGGCCAGGCGGGTGCGGGCGTGCGCCAACACCTCGTCGGGGGAGAGCTCGGCACCGTCCGCGGCGACGACGAAGGCCATGACGGCCTCGCCCGTGGTGGGATGTGGCATGCCGATCACGGCGGCGTCGGCGACGCGCGGGTGGGTGCGCAGGGCGTTCTCGACCTCGCTGGGAAAGACGTTGAAGCCGCTCACGATGACCAGGTCACGCTTGCGCTCAACCAGGTGCAGGTCGCCGTGGTGGTCCAGGTAGCCGACGTCGCCGGTGGCCAGCCAGCCGTCGCGGAGCACGGCCGCGGTGTCGCCCGGGCGCCGCCAGTAGCCGGCGAAGACGTTGGGTCCGCGCACCGTGACCTCGCCGAGCTCGCCGGTGGGCACGCTGCGCCCCTCCTCGTCGACGAGGTCCAGCTCGATCCCGGGCAGGGGGCGGCCGACGGACCCCGGGACGGGGCGTTCGCCCATCGCGGTCGAGGTGACCGTCGGGGCGGCCTCGGTCAGCCCGTAGCCCTCCCAGACGTCCAGCCCGAGGACGTCGCGCGTGCGTGCCAGCACCTCCGCAGGCAGCGCCGCAGCTCCGGACACCGCGATGCGCACACTGCCGAGATCGACATCGTCGAGGTCCGGCAGCTGCGCCCAGGCCACGTACATCGGCGGCGCGCCGACGACCACGCTGGCACGTCGCTCCGCGATCAGCCGCAGCGCCTCCGCCGGATCGAAGCGCTCCGCCATCAGCAGCGTCGCGCCCATCGTCACCGCCAGGCCCAGGGCCACGTTCAGGGCGTAGATGTGGAACAGCGGCAGGACGGTGAACACCACGTCGCGCTCGCCCACGCGCAGGCGGGTGCCCTGCATCTGGCGCTGGTTGGCGGCGAGCTGGCCGTGGGTCAGCATCGCGCCCTTCGGCTCTCCCGTGGTACCCGACGTGTACTGCAGCAGCGCGAGGTCGGGTGGCACGCCGTCGGGGAGCCCTGGACGCGGCGCGCCGTCGGGGGCAGCCGTCGGGACGGGTGCCTCCTGGGCGCTCGCAGCCGCCCACGACACGGCCCCCGGTGGTGCCTCGCCGTCGACCCACACCACGTCGAGGTCGGGCAGCGTGCTGCGCAGCGCCACCACGGCCGCCGCCAGCTGCGGCACCACGACCGCCGCGCGGACCCCTGCGTCGCGCAGGATCGCCTCGAGCTCGGTGGGCGTCAGCGTCGGGTTGAGCGGTACCGCCACCGCGTCGGCGAGCAGGGCCCCGTAGAGCACCTCCGCGAACCGCGGCGAGTTTCCCAGGAGCAGCGCGACGCGATCACCCGGCCTGATCCCGGCACCGGCCAGCGCCCGCGCGGCAGTGGCCACGCGGGTCGCCAGCTGCGCGTAGGAGACCTCCTCGGCGGCCGTCGCCAGCGCCGCCTTGTCCGGCAGCCGGCGGGCGGTCGCGAGGAGGCCGTCGACGAGGTTCATGGGTCGCCCGGAGCCTACCCGCGGTCCAGGGAGCGCTTCCCGGGGCGGGGCTACGCTGGCCGCCGGATGACGCAGGATCCTTCGCCCCCGCGTGCCCGGCCCCGGCTGCTGGCCGCGACCGGTCCTTTGCTGCTCACGCCCGTCGACTGGGTGATGGACGCGGTGGCCGAGGCCGGCTACTCCGCGGTCGAGGTGATGCTGGCGCAGAACCCCGCGACGCGGGACCCGGAGCGGATCGCCCGCTATGCCGCGCAGTCCGGCCTGGAGGTGCCGGTGGTCCACGGCCCCTACCTGCTGGTGCTGCGCACGGTCCTGGGCGTGAACTACATCGAGAAGACCCAGCGCGCCCTCGAGCTCACCGCCGCGATGGGGGCCAAGGCCATGGTGGCCCATGCCCCGTTCCGCTGGGAGAAGGGCGCCCGCGAGTGGCTGGCGAACGACGTCGAGGGGATCGCCGACGAGCACGGCGTGGCCTTCGCGATGGAGAACCTCTTCCCGGTCGGGGGGCGCACCTGGAGCAGCGTCGTGACGCCCGCAGAGCTCACGGCCTTCCGCCACGTGGTGTTCGACACGTCAGCACTTCGCGGTCAGCCGCATCGACCTCTTCGAGGCCTGGGACGCCCTGCGCGACCGCATCCTGCACCTGCACGTCTCCGACAACTTCGGCAACGGCAAGGACAGCCACGCCCCGCTGGGCGCCGGGGTGCTGCCGCTGCGGCGACTTCCTCGCGCATGTCGGGTCGTCCGGGTGGGGCGGCACGATCACGCTGGAGCTGGACTGCCGGGCCTACCTCGACAGCCGCGAGTCGCTGGTCAGCTTCCTCGCGCGGGAGCGCGAGAAGGCCGAGGAGATGCTGGCCGCCCACCCCGCGGAGGTCGAGGACGAGGAGCCCGCCGAGGTCACCTAGTCCAGCAGCACGCCGGGGTTGAGCAGGCCCCGCGGGTCGACCGCGGTCTTGGCGGCGCGCAGCGCGGCGGCGAACGGGTCGGGGCGCTGGCGGTCGTACCAGGGGCGGTGGTCGCGCCCGACCGCGTGGTGGTGGGCGATGGTCCCTCCGGCGGCCAGGATCGCCTCGCCGGCGGCGGCCTTGACCGCGGACCACTGCGCGGCCTCGCTGCGACGCCGCGCCGGCGCGACGACGGTCCAGTAGGGCGCGGCGCCGTCGGGGTACGCGTGCGTGAGGCGGCACGTCACGGCGCCGTCGCCGCAGGTCTCCTGCAGCGCGGTCGTCACGGTCGTGCGGACGCGCTCCAGCGCGGCGGGCAGCACGTCCCACGTGAACGCCGACTCGAACGTGTCGACCAGCAGGCCGAAGCCCAGCATCGCGTCGCGCGCGTAGGGCATGCGCAGGAACGCCTGCCGCCAGGCGCCGGTCGTACCGGTCTCCTGCGGGTCGTCGCCCTCGGTCAGCGGTTCGACGGTGCCGCCCAGGTCGCGGCAGAGCTCGGCGGCCTGCAGCGCGGCGCCGTGCACCTCGACGTCGGCGGACTCCATCGTCAGCAGGAGCACGCTGCCGGTGCCGTCGCCGACGGAGTTCAGCAGCGCCTCCAGCGGGTCCAGCAGCCGGCAGCCGGCGGGCTGCAGGCCCGACTGCGCCAGCGCGCGGACCACCTCGCAGCCCGCGCCGAAGCCGTCGTCGGCACCTTGGAAGTGCACGGTCGTGCCCGCCCGGAAGCGCGGCCGGGGCCGCACGCGCACCCAGGCGTCGGTGACCACGCCGAGGGTGCCCTCGCTCCCAAGCAGCAGCCGGTCGGGGCTGGGCCCGGCGCCTGACGCCGGGAGCCGGCGCGAGCTCCAGCGACCGGTCGGCGTCACCGCAGAGACCGCCTCGACCAGGTCGTCGATGTGGGTGGGCCCGGTCGCGAAGTGCCCCGCTGCGCGGGTCGCGATCCAGCCGCCCAGCGTCGACAGCGCGAAGGACTGCGGGAAGAACCGCAGCGTCAGCCCGTGCCGCGCGAGCTGCGCCTCCAGCACGGGCCCCGACGCCCCGCCCTGGATGTGCGCCGCCCGCGACCGGGCGTCCACCTCCAGCACCCTGTCCATGCGCCGCGTCTGCAGGACCACCACCGGGCCGTCCACGGCGCGGGTGTCCAGCCCGCCGACGACCGACGTGCCGCCGCCGTACGGCACGACCGTGGCGCCGACCTCGGCGGCCCAGTCCAGCGTCGCGACCACCGCGGTGGGGTCCGGTGGCATCGCCACGACGTCGGGGGCACCCGAGTAGTCGCCACGCATCGCGCGCACGAGGTCGAGGTAGGACCGGCCCAGCGTGTGGTCCCTGCGGGTCTGCTCGGCGGTGTCGCACCAGGACGCGAGCGCCGACGGCGGCTGCAGTCGCGGCGGCGGCAGGGGGAGCGGTTCAGCGGGCGCCTCGGGCGTGAAGTCGTGCCCCGGGAAGCGCAGCTCCAGCAGCTCGCGCGAGCTGCTCGCGCTCCGGCGCGCCCAGGGCCTCCTCGAGGAAGCCCCAGGCACGCGGGTTGCGGGTGCCCGGCTCGGGTGGTGCGCTCGGAGTCGTCATGCAGGCATCCTGACGCGTTACGTCGAAACTGGAGCGCGGGATGCGGCCCTTGACCACCATCGTGATCGCGGCGCTGCTCGTGATCATCGTCGCCAGCCTGGTGGTGCAGCTGCTGGTGGGCAGGTAGGGCCAGACGAGCTCGGGCAGCGCCCTCGTCCGATACTGACCCCCATGTTCTCGCTGGTCGAGCTGCAACAGTCCACGCGCAACCATGGGATGCCCCTGGAGGCGCTGCGGTACCCGATCACGCCGGTGGGGCTGCACTACCTGCTGATCCACTACGACATCCCCGCAGTCGATGCCGCGGCGTGGCGGTTGCAGGTCGGGGGAGCGGTGGGGCGCCCGCTGGAGTTGTCGCTCGAGGACCTGCGACGCCTGCCCCGGCGCACACGTGCCGTCACGATGGAGTGTGCGGGCAACGGGCGGGTGCTGCAGGGCGACCCGCGCCCCACCAGCCAGCCGTGGCTGCTGGAGGCGGTCGGCACCGGCGAGTGGGCCGGCCCCGAGCTGCACACGGTGCTCGCGATGGCCGACCTGGACCCCTCCGCGGTCGAGGTGGTGTTCACCGGCGCGGACCGCGGGGTCGAGGCCGGCGTCGAGCAGTCCTACGAGCGCAGCCTGCCGGTCACCGAGGCGATGCAAGCCGGTGCGCTCCTCGCAGACGAGCTGAACGGGCGGCCGCTGCCACCGCAGCACGGCTTCCCGCTGCGGCTGGTGGTTCCGGGGTGGTACGGCATGACAAGCGTCAAGTGGCTGTCGACGATCACGGCCGTGACCCGGCCGTTCGACGGCTACCAGCAGGCGGTGGCCTACCGTCTGCGGGGCGCTGAGCACGAGGTCGGGACCCCGGTGCAACGCATCGCGCCCCGCTCGCTGATGGTGCCGCCCGGGGTCCCGAGCTTCCCGTCGCGAAGTCGCACCGTCGCGGCGGGCGCGCTGGAGCTGGTCGGGCGCGCTTGGTCGGGCAGCGCTCCGGTGGTGCGCGTCGAGATCAGCAGCGACGGCGGCGCCACCTGGGCGGACGTGGAGCTGGACCCGCCGACCGAGCTGGGCGCCTGGCAGGGCTGGCGTTTCCTGCTCGACGCAGGGCCGGGCGAGCTCGAGCTGTGCAGCCGCGCCACCGACGCGACCGGCGAGGCGCAACCCGACCGGCCGCGGTGGAACCTCGGCGGCTACCGCAACCACGCGATCCAGCGGGTGGCGGTGACCGTCACCGGGTCCTAAAGGAAGATCGAGCGGCGGCCCATGCAGGTTGCGGTAGAGCATCTGCTGGATGGTGTCGCGGACGCGGTCGGTCAGCTCGAAGACCAGCATCGGGTCGTCCGCGCGCCTCGGGGCCGTACCCGGTCGTGTCGATCGGCTCGCCGAAGTCGATGACCCACTTCGACGGCAGCGGCAGCAGACCCAGCGGGCCGAGCAGCGGGAACTGCGCGCGTGATCGGGAAGTAGGGGAACCCGAACAGCCGCGCCAGGAACTGCACGTTGGCCAGCATCGGGTAGATCTCCTCGGACGCCGATGATGGCGACCGGGATGATCGGCGACCTGGCTGCGCAGCGCGACGGAGACGAAGCCGCCGCGGCCGAACCGCTGCAGCTTGTAGCGGTCGCGGTAGAGCTTGCCGATGCCCTTGAAGCCCTCCGGCCAGACGCCGACGAGCTCGCCGGAGGTCAGCAGGCGGCCGGGCGTCGTCCTCGTGGGCGAGCGTGTTGCCGGTCTTGCGGGCCAGCGGCCCGATGATCGGCACGCGCAGCGCCAGGTCGGCGGCCAGCTCGCGCAGGTGCCGGTGGGCCGGGTGCTCGTCGAGCAGCGCGACCTTGGTCATGATCGCGTCGAACGGCAGCGTCCCGGCGTGGTTGGCGACGACCAGCGCGCCGCTCTCGGACGGGACGTGCTCCAGCCCGATCGACCCGCACGCGCCAGTAGCGCTGGTACAGGGGCCGGGCCAGCGGCAGCAGGACCTGCTCGGTCAGCTCGCGGTCGAAGCCGTACACGTCGACGTCGTACTCGCCGGTCAGGCGCCGCCGGGCGAAGGCCAGCGCGGCGCGGACCGCCCGCCCCGCTTCCGCGCGCTCCTCGTCCGTCACGGTGAGGGGCCTGGCCGGGCAGCGCCTGCTCCGCCGACAGCGGGCTGCGGCTCAGGCGCCCGGCGATGCTCGTCGAGGTGGATGACCTCGGCGCTGCCCACGGGGCGGTTCGACGAGGTCCGCTCCACTACGCGGCGCCCGGTGCGGACCGCCCGCGACCAGCACGTCGCCGAGCCGCTGCTCGAGCCGCTGCACGGTCTGCGCGCGCACCAGCGGCGCGACACGCCCGACTGCAGGAATCCTCCAGGCCCGACCGCGAGGAGAAGCGCGGCTCGTAGCCGAACTGGGTGCGCAGGCGCGTGATGTCGCCGACGCGGCCGAAGCGCAGGAACTGCAGCTGCTCGGGCGAGAAGTCCACACGGCCGCCCCGGCGCATGAGGCCGGCCAGCCCGTCGGCCAGCTGCAAGGGCACCGGCACCGACGGCCTGCCCGCCATGCGGATGGCCTGGGAGAGGTAGACGATCCCGGGGCCCGCCACGTTGTTGATGCCCGGGTGGTGCTCCATCGTGCAGCGGCGCAGCACCTCGATCGCGTCGTCCTCGTGGCACAGCTGCAGCCGCGGGTCGTAGCCCATGACGCGCGGCACGACCGGCAGGCCGAGGTAGCTGGCCAGCGGCGTCTCGACGCTCGGGCCGATGAAGTTCGCGAAGCGCAGGATGGTGAGGTCCACGTCGCGTCGGCGCCGCCCGAACGCGCGGGCATAGCCCTCGACCTCGACCGCGTCCTTCGAGTACCCGGTGCGGGCGGAGACGAGGGGGGCGGAGTCCTCGCGGAACAGCGCGGGGTCGGCGTAGTGCTGCCGTAGACCGCGGTGGTGGACTTCATCACCAGGCGTCGCAGCCGTGGGGCGTTCTGCGCCGCCGCCAGCAGCTGCATCGTGCCGATGACGTTGAGCTCCTTCATGCGCGGGCGGCCGCCCGCGCCCTGGGGCTCGGCCGTGATCGCCAGGTGCACGACCGTGTCGACTGCGGTCGAGTCGATGACCTTGGCGACCAGCGGGTTGCGCAGGTCGGCACGCACGAACTCGGTGCGCACCAGCTGCCCTTGTGGCGCAGTGAGGTCGATGCCGCCGACGTAGGCGACCCGCGGGTCGGCCTCCAGCACGGTCGCCAGCCGCGTCGCGAGCGCGCCGCCGATCCCCGTGATGAGGATCCGCCGCGCGCCTTCGTCCACTGCGGGTTCCTCCAGCCGTCCGTCCCGACCCGAGCCTACGGCACCCTGGTGGCGCCGCGACCGTGGCAACGTTGGACCGCCAGGACGGCGAAACCAGGAGCAGCACGGTGGTCGACCTCGAGGCACCCGGGGCGCAGCTGACGTTCACCTCGCGGCTGGTCGGGCTGCCCGTGCACGCGCCCGACGGTCCCCCGATCGGGCAGCTCTTCGACGTCGTGGCGTCGGCGCAGGGCGTGGGAGCGCCGCACGTTCTGGGGTTCGTGACCAGCGTGCCGGGGCGGCGGATCTTCGTGAGCGCCGGCCGCGTGACCGGGCTCTCCGCCGACGGTGTACGGCTGGGCACGGCCAGCGTGAACCTCCGACCGTTCGCGCAGCGCGCCAGCGAGCTGCTCCTCGCCGCGGACGTCGTGGATCACCGCGTCGGCGCGGACCGGATCAACGACGTGGCGCTTGCCCCGACCCGCCGGCACGGCTGGGAGGTGGTCGCGGCCCACCTCGTGCCAGCGCGGCGGCTGCCGTGGTCGGCGCGCGGGGCCAAGCCGCGCCTCGTTCCGTGGGCGGCGGTGGCGGCAGCGTTCGCCCCGGGGCCTGACGACCCGTTCGCCGAGCTGCGCCACCTCCATCCCGTCGAGCTCGCGCGGCGCCTGCACGGCATGGCGGAGGTAGAGCGCACGCGGGCGGTGCTGTCGCTGGCCGACGCAGACCTCGCCAACGCGCTCGAGGAGCTGCCCGAGGACGTCCAAGCAGAGCTGCTGCCGCTGTTGGGCGTGGAGCGCGGCGCCGACGTGCTGGAGGAGATGGAGCCCGACGACGCCGCGGACCTGCTCAGCGAGCTGGACACCCAGGCGCGTGACGCGCTGCTGGCGGCCATGGAGCCGGACGAATCCCGGCCGGTGCTCGAGCTGCTGCGCCACCACCCCGACAGCGCCGGAGGGCTCATGAACCCCGAGCCGATCCTGCTGGGGCCGGATGCGACCGTGGCCGACGCGCTGGCGCGCGTGCGCAACCCGGACCTGTCGCCGTGCATGGCGGGGCAGGTCTTCGTGGTCGAGCCCCCGACCGAGACGCCGACGGGGACGTTCCTGGGCACCTGCCATGTGCAGCGCCTCCTGCGCGAGCCGCCGTCGACGCCGCTGCGGGGCCTGGCGACCCTCGAGCACCCTGTACCGGTCACGCCGGCGGTCGCGACGCAGGAGGTCGCGGCGCACCTGGCCGCGTACAACCTGCTCGCCTGGCCGGTCTGCGACGCCGACGGGCGGCTCCTGGGAGCCGTGACGGTCGACGACGTGCTCGATCGCCTGCTGCCGCCCGACTGGAGGGAGGACGCGTGATGGTGCGCACTCGTGGCTCGGACCTCAGCCGCCCGCGCGGGACGCGGCCCGGCGCCCACTACGACCCGGACGCGTTCGGACGCTTCTCGGAGTCGATCGCCCACTTCCTGGGCACCGGCCGCTACCTCTTCGTGCAGACGATCCTGGTCGCCGTGTGGATCGGCGCGAACCTCGTGCTGGTGCGGCGCGGCGCGTGGGATCCCTATCCGTTCATCCTGCTGAACCTGGTGTTCTCCACGCAGGCGTCGTATGCCGCGCCGCTGATCCTGCTGGCGCAGACGCGCCAGGCGGAGCGCGACCGCCAGCAGACGGAGCGCGATCGCGAGGTCGACACGCGGACCCTGGCCGACACCGAGTACCTGGCCCGCGAGCTGGCCGACGTGCGCGCGGCGGTGGCGGCGCTGCCCACCGAACGCGACCTACGGCGGGAGCTGTTGCGGCTGTCGGAGGAGCTGGCGGCGTTGCGCGGCGGGCCAGAAGGCGAAGCCCGGTGAGGCGTGCGGCGTGGCTCGTCGCAGCGCTGGTGCTGCTGACGGCGTGCACCGGCGAGGGCGGCGACAGCAGTGGGGTGGCAGCGCCAGAGGCCGCGGGCGAACCACAGGCTGACGTTGGTGGCGGCGCAGTTGCCCAGGTCGACCCCTCGCAGATCGACGCCGGTGCGGCCGCGCGCGAGATCATCTTCGCCGCCGACCTGCTCCTGCGGGTCGACGACGTCGACGCGGCCGTCGAGGCGGCCACCGCGATCGCGCAGGAGCACGGCGGCCAGGTGTTCTCCTCGGACGTGTCGGGCCGGCAGGACCGGCGCGCGCTGCTGGAGCTGCGCGTGCCGCCCGACGAGCTGAGCGCCACGCTGGAGGACCTCGGGGGGCTGGGCCGCGTCGAGGCGTCGTCGCTGTCCGCGGAGGACGTCACGCTGCAGGTCGTCGACGTCGAGAGCCGCATCGCGTCGGCCGAGGCGACGATCGCCCGCCTGCGCGAGCTGCTCGACGAGGCCACGGTTCTGACCGACGTGGTCGCGCTCGAGACCGAGCTCGCCAACCGCGAGGCCGACCTCGAGGCGCTGCAGGCGCAGCTGCGTGTCCTGCGCGAGCAGATCGACCTCTCCACGGTGACCGTTCAGCTGGTCGGCCCCGACGCGCCGATCAGCGTCGACCCCGACATCCCGGGCTTCGGCGGCGGCCTGCGCAACGGCCTCGCCGCGCTCGTGAACGTGCTGAAGGTCCTGCTCGCGTCCCTCGGCTTCCTGCTGCCCTTCGCACTGGTCTTCGGTGCCCTGGCCTGGGCCGCGCGCTGGGCATGGCGCGCCTACCGCCGCCGCCGCCCCCCCAAGCCCCGCCCACCGCCACCCCGCGCCTCCGGCGGGCCCGGTGTACGGCCCGTACGGCTACACCTGGCAACCCCCCGCGGTCTCGGGACCGGGCCCTCCCACCGACCCGAACGCGGCGCCCCCGCCGCCGGAACCCGCGCGCGAGACGGAGCAGGCGCCGGCGACAGACCCTTAGGCCGCTTGCGCCGGTCGGCGCGCGGCGGGGCGGATGACCTCGTCGACCAGACCGTAGGCGACCGCGTCGTCGCCGCGGAGGATGTAGTCGCGCTCGATGTCGGCGGCGATGCGCTCGATGGTTTGGCCGGTGACCGCGCTCAGGATCTCCTCGATGCGCTTGCGGGCGAAAGCCATCTCCTCGTAGGCGATGCCGATGTCGGTCGCCTGGCCCTGGGCGCGGCCGTGGGGCTGGTGGATGAGCACGCGCGCGTTGGGCAGGGTCGCGCGCTTGCCCGGCGTCCCCGCGGCCAGCAGCACGGCCGCCCACGACGCCGCCTGCCCGACGCAGACGGTGCGCACGTCGCACGACAGCGCCTGCATCGCGTCGAGGATCGCGAACCCGGCGGTGACGTCCCCGCCCGGCGAGTTGATGTAGAGCTGCACGTCGCGGTCCGGGTGCACCGCCTGCAGGTGCAGCAGCTGCGCGACGACGAGGTTGGCGACGTCGTCGTCGATCGGCCGCCCCAGGAACACGATCCGTTCGTTCAGCAGCCGCGAGTAGAGGTCGAACGCCCGCTCACCGCGCGGGGTCGGATCCACGACCGTTGGGACCAGCATCACGCCTCGACCTCCTCGTGCAACCGTTCGGTTGCGCAACAGTCTGCAACGGCCGATTGCGATACGCAACCGGAAGGTTGCGCGTTTCGGAGAAGGCTCCGGTTCAGGCGCGGGGCGCTCGGCGCTCCACGGTCTCGCGGAGGGCGGCGAGGCGGCGGTCCCAGCCGGCACCGACCTCCGCGATCCACGCCGCCGCGTCGTCGAGCGGGGCGGGATCCAACGACCAGCGCGTCTCCCGACCCGCCCGCGTCGCATGCACGAGGCCACCGGCCTCCAGCACGTCGAGGTGCTTGGCGACCGCCTGCCGCGTGATCGGCAGCGCAGCCGCGAGCCGCGTCGCGGTCGTCGGCCCACCCTCCGCCAGCATCCCCATCAGCTGGCGCCGCGTCGCGTCCGCCAGCGCCGCGAACACGGCGTTCGGGCCGTTCACCCCACGAGGGCGGCAGTCAGGACCAGGACCTGGAGCAGCGCGAGACGCCACGCCCAGGCGCCGCCGGCCGCCGCCGTCGTGCTGGCCTGCAGGGTGGGGGTGGCGAGGGGGCGTTCGACCACGGCGAGGTGGCTGCGGCCAGGCGCGTCCTCGGTCAGGGTGAGCTCGACGAGGGAGCGCTGGGCGGGGTCGTCCTCGGACCACCACTCCCAGGCGAGACGGCGGCCGTCCTCGACGGCGACCACGCGGGCGCGCCGTGGGGAGCCGCCCGCGGGGTCGGCGAACCAGCCCTGGCCGCCGGGGTGAGGGTCGAGGTGGCTGCCGGCGCCCATCCAGCCGGCCAGGCCGCCCTCCGCGGTCAGCGCGTGCCAGACGATCTCGGCAGGGACGTCGAAGGTGGCCTCGCGCCGCACGTCCACGTCGGTCAGTTCCATGGGCCACCAGCTCCTCGTGCGCAACCCTTCGGTTGCACGAGCGTAGCGTTGCATCGCGTCGGCCGGCTGGGCGGTCAGGCGCGGGCCCAGGCGATGCGGTCGTCCAGGCGCCGGCGCAGGCGGTAGTGCGTCGGGCGGAAGCCCAGGCCGGTCCATGCGCGCGCCGCGCGCAGGGAGGCGGAGCGCCAGTCGGTCTCGCACCAGCGCCGCCCCTCGGCCGCCAGCTCCGCGAGGCCGGCGGCGAGCAGGGCGCGTCCCAGGCCGCGCCGGCGGGCCTCGGGCAACGTCGCGGCCAGGTCCAGCACCGCGCAGTCCTCCGGGAAGCCCGGGGCGGGCTCGGTCGTCGACAGGACGCAGAACGCCAGCACGCGGCCGTCCTCGATCGCGACCCAGTAGCGCACCTCGGGGTCGGCCAGCAGGTCGGCGTGGCCTGCGGGGAAGTCCGCGCGCCACTCGCGCGTGCTCGGTGCGAACGAGGGCGCAGATGAGACCTGCTCCGCGACGAGGTTGGCCAGCGGCACCACGAGCGGGTGATCGTCGGGGCCGGCGCGGCGCACCTCGATCCCCTGGGGCGGTGCCGCCTCCAGCCCGGTGGTCGCGCGGAGGGCATGGGTCTGCTCGGCGCCGAAGCCCAGCTGGAACCAAGGCTCCCACGACCGGTCCTGCGCGGGGGTGACGACGGCGTGCTCGAACCGGCCGTCGGCGACCCAGCCCTCGGACGCCGCTGCGTAGAGGTCCTCGATCGTGGTCGCAGGCTCACCGTCGGCCCGTGCCCAGCCGCCCAGCCCTGTCCAGGTCGAGCGCCGCCACGGGGGCCCGTCCATGGGGGCGGCCAGCAGGTAGCCGACGAGGCGGCCGTCGCGCTCCGCGACCACCCCGGCGCTGCGGTCGCGCTCCCACTCCCTGGCCAGGGCGCCCGCGCCGAGGCCCGCAAGCGGCGGGTCCAGGCCTGCCAGCCGCTCGCCCGTCGCGGTCAGGACGGCCGTGGCCGCGGGCACGTCATGGTCGGTGAACGCGCGGACCGTGACCGTCACGTGTGACGGGCGAGCAGGTCGAACGCGTCGCGCTTGAGGTCCTCGACCGCGAGGGTCGCCTGCGTTCGCACCCGTGCCAGCCGGTCCGCGTCCAGCTTCACCCGGCCCTCCAGGAAGGTGGGCGGTGGGTCCCCGCCCGTCGCCTCCAAGGCCCGCTGCCGCCACGCGGAGGGGACCACGTCGGGAACGGGCTGGTGGGCCAGCGTCGCGAAGTGAATCGTCCAGGCACGCGGGACGACGGTCCCGATCTGGTAGCCGCCGCCGCCCGTCGCCACCCAACGTCCGTGCGCGTGCATGTGGGCGAGGTCGTGCAGCCGCGTCGCCAGCGCCGCGTAGTCGTCGGTGGTGAGCGCGAGGTGCGCCAGCGGGTCGGTCACATGGGTGTCACAGCCCAGCTGGGTCACGAGCACGTCGGGTGCGAACGCCGCGACCGCGTGGGGGACGACCGCGTCGAAGGCGTCGAGGTAGACCTCGCCGACGGTGTAGGGCGGCAGCGGGACGTTCAGCGCGGTGCCCACGCCGTCGCCGGCACCGACCTCGTCGGTGAAGCCCGTGCCGGGGAAGAGGTAGTTGCCGTCCTCGTGCAGGCTGATCGTCAGGACGCGTGGGTCGCCGAAGAAGAAGTCCTGTACCCCGTCACCGTGGTGGGTGTCGATGTCGACGTAGGCGACGCGGCGCGCGCCATGGACCAGCAGCCAGTCGATCGCGGCCACCGGGTCGTCGTAGACGCAGAAGCCGCTGGCCCGCCCGCGCATCGCGTGGTGCAGACCGCCGGCGGGGTTGAACGCGTGGTCCACCTTGCCTTCCCAGACGGCCTGCGCCGCTGCGACCGAGGCGCCGCAGACGGCCATCGACGCCTCGTGCATGCCTGCGAAGACCGGCGTGTCGCCGGGGCCGAGCCCGAACGCCGGCGCCCCCCGCGGGTCGGGGTCGACGGACAGGCTGCGCACGACCTCGACGTAGCGGCGGTCGTGGATCCGCAGGAGGTCGTCCTCGTCGTACTCGGCGCGGGGGAGCGTGAGCACCCCCGGGCCGCGGTCCAGGCCGACGGCGCGGATCAGCTCGACCGTGAGCTCCACCCGGATCGGCTTGAGCGGGTGGTCGGGTCCGAAGTCGTACTCGAGGCGCCGGTCGTCCCAGATCAGCGCGGCGTCGCCCATCGCCGCCACCCTAAGGGTGCGCGCCGGACGGCGTCAGCCCTGTGGGGGGTACCCGCCCTGCTGCGGGGGCGGCTGGGGCTGCCAGCCCTGAGGCGGCGCGGGCGGCTGGGGCGCCCAACCCGGCTGCTGCGGTGGTTGGGGCTGCCATCCCGGCTGTGCCGCGGGGTCGAAGCCCGCCGAGGGAGCGCCGGGCGCCGCGAGAGGCTGCTGCCCGACTTGGCCGTCGGCCCACGGTGGCGCGGCCCCGACGGCCTGCGCGCCGGCGGCCTGGGCCTTGCGGTTGGCGGCGCGGCGTCCCAGCATCAGCAGCACCGCACCCAGCGCGATCAGCCCGACGCGGATCACGTTCCCGGCCGCCGGCCCCCAGTTGTCGACCCACGACAGGAGCCGGAACTCGTAGTTGAAGAGTCCCAGCAGGAACGACCCCGCCCCGAACACGATCAGCAGCGTCCCGATCCGCATCATCACCATGACGTGCCACCCCTCACGGCCGACCCAACTGCTGCCTTCGCGCCCACTGTCGCACATCGGCGCGGGTGGCCCCCCGTACCGCGGGCCTTCGTTCGCCGTCGGTAACAGGCTGGGGACCTACTCCTCCCAGGAGCCGTTGCCGCCGACCTGATCCACGGTGATGTGCAGGATCCAACCTGGCGGGGCTCCCGGGTAGGGGAAGTCGACGTCCGGCCCGAGGTAGTCGTGGGCCAGCCGTTGCAGCAGCTCTGGCGCGCCGCCCTCGGTGATCCGCGCACGCCCGTGGAGCACGAGGTACTCGTCGAGACCGAAGTCGTTGCGCACCCCGGACTGGATCGACAGCGCGACGCGTGGGTCGCGCCGCACGTTGCGCAGCTTCTGTTGGTCGCGCAGGTGGCCGGTCACGAGCTCGTCGCCGTCGCTGTCTTCATCCAAGCCGACCCACACACAGCTGATCTGCGGCGACCCGTCGCGGTTCAGGGTGACGAGGTGCGCCAGCCGTCCCTCGGCGAGTACGGCTCTGGCGGCGGCGTTCAGCACGCCCTACAGCGCTGCGGTCTCGGGCTCTCCCGCGCCGGCGAGGAGGTCGGGGAGGTCGAACGCGAGGTCGGCGATGTGGCCGATGCAGCAGCGGTGGGACGTGAGGTGGCCGGGGAGCTCGGCGTCGACCGCGGCGCGCAGTGCCTGCACGCGCGCGGTCGCGTCCATCGCCAGCAGCGCGACAGGATCGACGCCTGCGACGGCGACCGCCACGGTCTTGCGGCAGCAGCCGAACACCGGCGTGTCGTCACGCCATGGTCCTGCAAAGGCGGCACTGAGCTGGTCGGCAACGGGCGCGGGGGCCACGGGGTTGGTCCCTTCGGTGTTGGGCTCTGGCGTCCACGGTACCTATCGGCAGCGTCAGCACCATTTCGAGGTCGCAACGATTTCCCTGCCGAGTTGTTACCGGCCGAGCTCCTCGGAGCGCAGCTTGGCCGCCTCGATGGCGTTGAGGAACGCCGCGCGGACCCGCTGCTCCTCCAGCACCCGGATCGCCGCGATCGTGGTCCCGCCGGGGCTGGTGACCGACTCGCGCAGCTCGACGGGGTGGCGCCCGGTGTCGCGCAGCATCTTGGCGCTGCCGACCATCGTCTGGATGATCAGCTCGGTGGCGACGTCGCGCGACAGCCCGAGCAGGATGCCCGGCGTCGATCATCGCCTCGGCCAGCAGGAAGAAGTACGCGGGCCCGGAGCCGGACAGCGCGGTCACCGCGTCGAGGTGCTCCTCGCCAGCCGCACGACCTTGCCGACGTGGCGCGAGGATCCGATCGGCGATGCGCCACGTGCTCCTCGCCGGCGTGGCGGCCCGGCGCGATCGCGCTCATCGCCTCGTCGACCAGCACCGGCACGTTGGACATCACGCGCACGACCGGCACGCCGTCGGCCAGCGACGTCCTCGATCGTCGCGTGTCGGCACGCCGGCCGCCACCGAGATCACGGTCTGGCGCGGGCGCACCTGCGCCGCGATCTCGCTCGAGCAGCGCGCGGATGTTCTGCGGCTTGACGGCGATGATGCACGACGTCGGCGTCGGCCGCGGCGGCCGCCGAGTCGGTGTCGGCGCGCACGCCGTAGGTCTCGGCCAGGAGCTGCGCACGCTCCGGCGCTGCGGACCGTGCACCACACCTGGTCCGGCGTCGCCCACCCCGACGCAGCAGCCCGCCGAGCAGGGCCTCGCCCATGCGGCCCGTTCCGAGGATCGCCAGTCGTCCCGTCCATCACGTGCTCCCGTCAGCGCGCGCGCAGGAAGAACGCGACGTTGGCGGGGCGCTCGGCCAGCCGGCGCATGAAGTAGGGGTACCACTGCTCGCCGTACGGGACGTAGACGCGCACGCGGTAGCCCTGCGGCGACCAGCTCGTCCTGCAGCGGCGTGCGGATCCCGTACAGCATCTGGAACTCGAAGTCTGTCGGCGGGCCTGCCGAGCGCGGCTGCGCTCGCCGCGCACGGACGTAGTGGATCAGCCGGTCGTCGTGCGTCGCGAATCGCGGATACGTGCCGTGGCGCAGCAGGTAGTCGGCGCAGCGCGCGTAGCTGGCGTCGACCTGGCTCGCGGCTCTGGTACGCGACGTCCGCAGGCTCGGCGTACGCGCCCTTGCACAGCCGCAGGCTCGCGCCGGCCGTCGGACAGGCGCTCGACGTCCGCCCGCGTGCGGTGCAGGTAGGACTGCACGGCGCACCCGACATAGGTCCGGCCGGCTCGCGCGCAGCTGCTCGACCAGCGCGATCGTCGCCTCGGTGACGTCGCTGCCCTCCATGTCCAGCGTGACGTGCTCGCCGCGCGGGCTCGCGGCCGCGCACGATCTCGGCCGAGCAGCTCGCGCGCCAGCTGGGGACCAGCAGCAGGCCCATCTGCGTCGGCTTGACGGACACGCCGGCAGGCAGCCCTTCCTCGCCGATGCGCTCCAGGGCCTCGAGATAGCGCCGGCTGCGGCCTGGCGGCGCCTGCCTCGGTCACGCTCTCGCCGAGGTAGTCCAGCGTCACGGTGCGCTGCGTCTGCGCGACCGTGCGCACGGCGGCCAGCCCGTCCTCCAGCGTCTCGCCGGCGACGAACTTCGCCACGACCGCCCGTGTCGGCCGCCACCCCGACACGATGCGGCGCAGCCGGTCGCTCTCGCCGGCCTTGATGAGCAGGGTGCGAAGCATCTTGGCTTGAGCCTAGTCAGGTGATCGGGTTGCGCGGCAGCCCCGCCCGCTCCCGCCAGGCCTGCTCGCGCGCGATGTAGGTCTCGAAGCCCAGGCGCAGCGCCTCGTTGAAGGTGCTGTCGGCGACCTCGAGGACCTGGCCGGCGAGGCGGTCGATCTCCTCGACCGTGACGGCCGCCAGCGGCACCACGCCCAGCAGCAGCACGTCGCCGTCGTCGGACAGCGCGAAGCGCAGCACGTAGCTGCGCAGCTGGCGGCGCAGAAGCAGCGCGTAGAGGCGCTCGTGGTTCTCCTCAGGCGCGCGCATGAGGTGGGACTGCACCAGCAGGGTCGCATCGCCGACCTCGAGGTGGAACGGGATCGTGCGCTTGCGCTCGCCCTGCAGGACGGTGAACCAGCCGCGGTCGCCGAGGCGCTCGATCTCGAGGTCGTCCTGGGTCGCGGCCCACTCCTGGACGCACGCCAGGGCGTTGGCGACGAGCTGTTCGGGCACGTGCTCAGGCCCCCTGGGCCACCGCCGCGGTCGCGTCGTCGCCCGCTAGCACACGCGTGTAGACGTCGAGCGTCGCCTGCGTCGTGGCGTCCCAGGTCAGCTCGGCCGCGTGGCCCGCGCCGGCCGCGCCCGCGGCGGCGCGGAGCTGGTCGTCGATGAGGAACGGCCGCAGGGCGCGGGCGTACGCGGCCGGCTCGTGGCTGTCGACCAGGGTCCCGGCGGCGGGGTGGACGGCGTAGCGCAGCCCGCCGACGCCGCTGGCGACGACCGGCGTGCCGCACGCCTGCGCCTCGAGCGCGACGAGGCCGAAGCTCTCGGAGTGGCTGGGCACGAGCACGACGTCGGCGGCTCGGTACAGCGGTG
This sequence comes from Euzebyaceae bacterium, assembly GCA_963829805.1. GTDB lineage: Bacteria > Actinomycetota > Nitriliruptoria > Euzebyales > Egibacteraceae > CAWHJR01. The sequence continues at coordinate 732,763 of CAWHJR010000002.1, read as the reverse complement.
CCAGCTCGTGCGGCGGGCGCGGTGCGAGGAAGGCCACGCGATCGGCGACGCCCAGCTGCGTCGCGAGCGCCCGCAGTCGCGCCGGGTCGCTCACGCCGCGGCCGTTGCCGCTGGCGCCGCCGACGATCACCAGGCGCGTCGGAAGCCCGTCGTCGGGTAGCAGCGCGTCGAGGGCGGCGAGCGCACGGATCGCGGTGTCCGGGCCCTTCAGCGGCTGCAGGCGCCCCACGAAGAGCACGATGCGGCCGCCGCCGAGGGCCTGTTTCGCCGTCGCGTGGTCGCCCGGTCCGAAGATCTCCAGGTCGACGCCGGGCGGCACGACGTGGAGCCGCTCCGCCGGCACGCCCAGCACCGCGTGCAGCAGCTCGGCCTCGGCCGGGGTCGGCGCGATCACCGCGTCGGCCAGCGTCGCGATGCGCGTCTCGGCGGTCAGGCGCAGCGGCGGCTCGTGCCGGTCGCCCGGCGCCAGCGCGGCGTTCTTTGTGGCGCCCAACGTGTGGAACGTCTGCGCGAACGGCAGCCCGAGGCGCTGCCGGGCCTGCCGTCCCACCCATCCCGACAGCCAGTAGTGGCAGTGCAGCAGGTCGAGGTTGCGTGTCGCCGGGTGCCTCGCGAGCCCGAGGTAGAACGCGCACAAGTGCGAGGCGAGCTCCTCCTTGGGCGCGCTGCCCGGCCCGGCCTCGAGGTGGTGGACCGCCAGCCGCTCGGCCACGTGCACGGTCGGCGGAAGGTCGCCGCCCGCCGCTCGCGTGAAGACGTGCACGTCCACGCCGTTGCGCGCCAGGCGCCGCGCAACCGCGTCGACGTAGACGTTGAGCCCACCGCTGTCGCCGGTTCCCGGCTGCGCCAGCGGCGAGGTGTGCACGCTGACCAGCCCGACGCTCCGCGGCGCGCCGTCGCGAGCCGGCCCAGCCCGATCCGACGGCCGCGCATCCCCCCACACGCCGTCTACCACGACTGCCTCCTCGCGCGACCTCAGGGCCGCGCCACTGTAGCCGTGGCCCTCCGCGACGCTTCCCGGTGTGGGCGGGCCGCCAAACGACGAGAGCGCCCGCCGCACGCGAGGTGCGGAGGGCGCTCTCGAAGATCAAGGGCCGGCCGGGAGGCGCCGCCCCCTGGGCGGGGGACGACGAGGAGGGCCGGGACGGGAGGGTGGTGTCCCGGTTCCTTGCCTGCGGCGGCCTGGAGGTGGGCTTGGTTTCGTGCCTTGCGGCCGGAGGTCAGGCGGTCGCGCCGACCTTGTTGCCGGCGGCCTCGACGGCCTCGGCGGACTCGTTCGCGGCCTTGCGCACGCTGGTCACGGCGCCCTTGACCTGGGTGCGGGCCGTCTTGGTCTGGGCGACCGCGCGGCGGGTGGGGGCGGACTCGCGGACCGACTTCACGACCTTCTTGCCGCGCACGACGTACTCGTCGAACTGCGAGGTCAGCGCGCTGCGGGTGTCTTCCAGCAGCTTGATCAGGCGCTCGTTGCTCTCCTTGGCCAGCTCCTGCAGCTTCGAGGGTGTCGGGACGATCGCCTTCGCGCGGTCGCCGGCGGTCGAAGCGAGGGACTCGGTGCGCTCCGGCAGGCTGCGGACGAACGCCACGGCTGCGTCGCCGGCGCCGACGTAGGCGTAGCCGGCCTCGGCCACGAAGGTGCGCAGCGCCTTGCTGGCGTCGGTCGCGGCGGCCTGCCCGTTGTTGACCGCGCGCTGGGCGCTTCGCGGCGGGCTTCGCGGCGGGCTTTGTCGTGGTGGCGGTGACGCGGGGCTTGGTGGTCTTGGTGGTCTTGGTGGTCTTGCGGGCGGTGGCGGTGGTCGCCATGGCGGCTCCTCGGTTTCGTGGTGCGATTGGTGGGTTCTGGGCGTGACGGGGACGTTGAAGGCCAGGGGGACGGGCGAAACCGTGTGGAGGGCGGTACGGCGAGCACCGCCCCCCTGACCAGGTCGGGGAGGGCCAGCAGACCCTATGAGACTTCGGCTGCGGGGGCTTCTTGGGTGGGTGCGGCCGCTTCCGCCGCCCCGGTGCTGCGCCGGCGGCGTGCTGGAGGCTCCTGCTCTTGCGCGGGAGGAGCGTGCTCCTGGCGGAAGGACCGGTAGATCTCGAGCAGTGCCCGCCGCTGCTTCTCGGTCAGGGTCTCGTCGGCGAGGATCGCGGCCGTGAGGTCGCTCTCGCGCTCCTCGAGGATGCCGGCACGCACGTAGAGCGTCTCTGCACTGATCGCCAGCGCACGGGCGATCGCCTGCAGGATCTCGGCGGACGGCTTGCGCAGCCCGCGCTCGATCTGCGACAGGTACGGGTTGGACACACCGGCCAGCGTCGACAGGTTGCGCAGCGAGAGCTCCGCGATGCGCCGCTGCTCGCGGATGAAGGCGCCGAGGTCGTGCAGTCTCTCGACGGCGACGGAGGTCGCGTCGCGCGGGTCCATCACGGCTCCTCCTTCCGCTCGCTCGGTGGGGGGACAAGTGCTTGCCCCGGTTGTCCCAACGATAAACATCTGCAAGCAGGCTGTCAACCTGAGGTAGCCGGTTCAGGCGACGCGGGCGGCGACCAGCCTCGGCCAGTCTCGGCACGGCTTCGATCGCGCCTGCGCGGCATCCCGCCGCCCAGGACCGGCGCGCTGCGGACGGCGTCGGGCGTCTCGACCCCGAGCCCCGCCAGGAGGGCCGCGACGGCGGGGCCGGCCGCGCGCGCGGCGCCATCCTCGACCTTGACCGCGATGCCGAGCGGTCCCAGGCGGGGGAGCACCACGCCGGCGGCGAGCACGCCCTCGGCTCCGCGCTTGGCCACCACACCGGGAGCCTGCAACATGAGCGCGGTGTCCTGGCAGCTGCCGCCGCCGACCAGCTCCGGCTGTTTCAGCATCGCATCGCGCACGCGGCCGTACGCGCCGCGCCCCGCCGCCAGCCGCGCGAACCCGGTCGCCAGCCCCGCCAACGGCACGATCCACGCGGGCGCCCCGCAGCCGTCGATCGCCGGCCCCACCAGCGCGTGCCCCAGCACGGCGATGAGCTGCCTCGCGCACCGCTTGCTGGAGGGGCGCGTCGACGTCGAGGTAGGCGGCCGGCTCTGCGCCCACCGCGAGCTGCGCGACCACCATGGCCGCGTGCTTGCCCGAGCAGTTGTGGGCCAGCGCGGTCGGGACGCCCCGCATCGAGACCAGCGTCACCAGGTCCTCGGGCAGCGCCGGCGGGCAGCGCAGCGCGCTCTCGTCCAGGCCGCCCTCCGCCAGGATCCGGGCAGCCTCGATCTGGTGGTCGTCGCTGCCGATGTGCGACGCGCAGGCGATCGCAACCGAGGCCGCGTCGAGGTCCAGCGCCCGCGCCGTCGAGCAACGCCAGCGTGGCCGCCGCCTGGAACGGCTTGAGCGACGAGCGCGCGAGGATCGGCAGCGCCGCATCACCGAGCGCGGCCAGCACCGCCCCGTCCGCGCCCGACACCACGGCGTGCCCCCGGTGCCGGGACTCCACCACGCCGTCGCGCGTCACTTCCACCAGCACCTCGGCGCCCACTGCACGGGCAGCCTAGGCGTTGGCTTCGGGCGAGGTTGCTACCGCGTCGCCGGCAGGTGCTACGGCATGTTCGGCTTGTCCGGGAGCGTCTCGTAGCGCCGGCGGTCCTCGTCGACCAGCGCGATGGCGTTCTCACGCGGGAACCAGCCCTCCGCCGTGACCGTCTTGCCCTCGAGGTCCTTGTAGATCGAGAAGAAGTGCTCGATCTCGTCGAGCATGTGCTGCGGCACGTCGGACAGCTCGCGCACGTGACTCCAGCGCGGGTCGGAGTCGGGGACCGTGATGAGCTTGGAGTCCGAGCCCTTGTCGTCGTGCATGCGAAACACGCCCACCACGCGCGCGAGGATCGTGCAGCCCGGGAACGTCGGCTCGCCCAGCAGCACCAGCGCGTCGAGGGGGTCACCGTCGCCTGACATCGTGTAGGGCACGAAGCCGTAGTCGCCGGGGTAGTGCACCGCGGAGAAGAGCATGCGGTCCAGCACGAAGCCGCGGCGCTCCGGGATCCACTCGTACTTGTTGCGCGAGCCGCTCGGGATCTCGACGAACACCTCGACGACGTCCATCACCGCTCCAGAGGTCGCTGGGCCAGGTGGTGCACGATGCCGCGGGCCCCGGCTCGGGCGATCGTGACGACGTCGCGGAAGCCCTCCGGCCCGCCGTAGTAGGGGTCGGGGATGTCGACGTGCACGGCCCCCTCCTCGAAGTCGCGGAAGAGGCGCACCCTATCCCGACCGGTGTCGTCGGGTGCCATCCGCAGCAGCTCGTCGCGCACGGTCCCGTCGGCCGCGAGGATGAGGTCGAAGTCGCGGAAGTCGGCGGTCGTGACCTTGCGCGCGCGCCCGCGCAGCGTCAGACCCTCGGCGGCGGCGGCGCGCACCATCCGCGGGTCGGGTGGGTCCCCCAGGTGCCAGTCCCCGGTCCCCGCGCTGTCGACCTCGACCTCGCTGTCCAGCCCCGCCGCCTTCAACGCCTCGACGAGCGCGGCCTCCGCCGTCGGCGAGCGGCAGATGTTGCCGAGGCACACCATGAGGATCCGCATCCGTCGCCGAGCCTAGTCGGAGGCGACCACGCCTCGACCAGGCGCCATCGGCTAGCGTCAACCTCATGCCGCTGCAGCCCGGTGACGAGGCCCCCGACTTCACGCTTCCCGATGCCGCGGGCGAACCGTGGTCGCTGTCCGCACAGCGCGGCCACCCCGTGGTCTTGTACTTCTATCCCAAGGACGACACCGCGGGGTGCACCGCACAGGCGTGCGACATCCGCGACCACTGGTCGGAGTTCGCCGAGATGGACGCCGCCGTCGTCGGCATCTCACCGGACACCTCTGCGTCCCACACCCGCTTCGCCGACAAGTACGAGCTGCCGCACACGCTCCTCGCCGACCCGGACAAGCAGGTCATCCAGGCCTACGACGCCTGGGGCGAGAAGGTGAACTACGGCAAGACCTACCTGGGCGTCATCCGCTCCTCGGTGGTGATCGCCGAGGACGGCAAGATCCTCGCCGTGTTCGACAAGATCAGCCCGAAGGACCAGTCCACGAAGTCCCTGCAGGCCCTGCGTCAGCGCTGAACCGGTTGGCGCTCGCCCAGGCCGGGTTGGGGGACGCCGGCTCCCACCAGCGCGTGGACGTGCAGTGGGACGCCGGCGACCGACCACGGCGCGTCGGGTAGCCGGCCCTGGGCGTCCAGCGGGAGGAGCGCGAGTGCGACGCCGCCGGCCGCGCTCGTCGAGCTCGCCCGGCTTGGGGCCACCCTCGACCGCGGCGCCAGGCTCCAGCGGCGTGTCGGCGGCGGCCACCGCCAGCCCGCGCCGCGCCGTGCCCAGGTTGTGGAGCTTGGCGACGACCTCCTGACCCGGGTAGCAGCCCTTCGCGAGGTGCACGTGGGTGGGCAGGAGCCCGAGCTCGTGGGGTCGGCGGCCGGGAGCGATCTCGCTGCCCCACGCCGGGATGCCGGCGGCGATGCGCCAGGCCTCCCAGTCGGCTGCCGAGGCTTGCGGGAGGTCGAGGTCGGCGACACGGTCCGCGACCCAGCTGCGCGGACCGAGGAGGTCGACCCCACCGCTGCGGTCGCGGATCACCAAACCCTGGCCGTGGGGGGCGGCGGTCATGGGCTCCGAGCGGGCGCCTGGCGCCACCACGTCGCCCGGGCCGCGGATGCTGGCCATCGCCCACTGGTCGCTGAGGTCCTCCGCCTGGACCTCCATGAGGAACTTGTAGCGCTCGAGGGCGTCCGCGAAGCCGGGGGCCACGACCCGCGGCACGACCAGGTAGACGGCCTCCGCGTGCACCACGGCCCGCCCTGCGGCCAGGACCACCCCTTTGGCGTCGAGGTACAGGAAGTCCGCCGCGCTGCCCGCCGGCGCATCGGCCAGGTGCTGGGACAGCTGCAGGTGCAGGTAGGCGAGCCGCTCGCGGCCGGTGACTCCTATCACGCCGTCGTCGCGCGCATGCACAGCCGTGAGGTCGCGCAGGAGGGCCATCGCGACCCATTGTGGCCGGGGCGCGCAACGCGATTGGAGACAAACCCTGGCGCGCGCGGCGCGCGCGTGGCATCGTTGCGCGCACGACGGAAAGGAGGTGGTCCACAGCATGAGTCCTGGTAGTCATTGCGTGACCGTCGAGGTGATGAGCCGCTAGGCGACTGCAGCCCCGCCAGCGCGGGGCGTCCGGCAACGGACTCCCGACCCCCCCGGCCTCTGGCCGCGGAGTCGCCGAGGCCTCCGGACCACCTCTGCAGCAGGCGACGCATCCAGGCTGGATGTCGGTCGCCAGCGAATCCAAGCTCATCACCCGCCCACGCGTCGCGGGAGCTGGTCACCCCCGCCCACCCGGAGTCCCGCGCAAGCGGCCCGCCGGGGATGCGAGACGACAGATGGGTGATGTTGGATGCAAGGAACCGCCCGGGCCCCACGGCCCGGGCGGTTCTGCTTTCCCGGTCTTCCAGGCGTTGCGGCGTGTGCGACGCTGGCTTGGCTGGGACGACCAGGACGTGGGAGGGAGCGCAGGGCCGATGGAGATCGTGGGATGTGACGACGCGGCAGGGGTTGCCGAAGCTGCCGCCAACGCCATCGCGGACCGGCTGCGGACCGCGGTGGCGGAGCGAGGACAGGCCGTCCTCGCCTTGAGCGGCGGCAGCACCCCGGCGATGACCTTCGCCAAGCTGGCGGCGTCCGACCTGGACTGGGACAAGATCCACGTCGTGCAGGTCGACGAGCGCGCCGCGCCGTGGGGCCACGACGATCGCAACTGGACGATGCTGCACCGCAACCTGGTGTGGCCCGCGCACGTCCCGCAGAGCAACGCGCATCCGATCATGGTCGAAGACGAGGACGCAGCCGAGGCTTACGACGCCAAGCTCGGCGAGGTCGCGGGGCCGGAGCGCGTCATCGACGTGCTGCACCTGGGGCTCGGGGACGACGGCCACACCGCGTCGCTGGTTCCGGGCGACCCCGTGCTGGACGTCACCGATCGCGACGTGGCGCGCACGCGCCCGTACCGCGGCCACGAGCGCGTCACGCTCACGTATCCGGCCATCGACCGTGCCCGCACGATCGTCTGGCAGGTCGAGGGCATGGCCAAGGGCCCGGCGGTGAAGGCCGTCCTGGCCCAGGACCCGTCCGCGCCCGCGGCCCGGGTGCGCCAGGACGGCGACGTGCTGCTGATCGCGGACCGGGCGGCGCTCGGCGAGCGCTGAGGTCGTGGCGTTCCTCGTCGTCAAGGCCACCCACGCGCAGGACGACCCGGAGCGCGCCCACCTGGCGTGCAACGTCGCGTCCGTCGCGTTGGCGGCCGGCCTCGACGTCCACGTCTTCCTCGCCGTCGAAGGCGTGCGCCTCGCCATGCCGGGTGTGGCGGCAACGGTCCACGTCGAGCAGGGGCCCCCGCTGCAGGACCTGGTCGCGGCGCTCTACGCCGGGGGCGAGGTGGTCGTCTGCACCTCCTGCGCGGCTCGCCGCGGCCTGGCGCCCGAAGACTTCCTCCCCGGCACCGTGATGGCCGGGGCAGCGCGCTTCGTCGAGCTCGCGACCGCGCCGGACACGACCGCGCTCGTGTACTGATGCTCGGCGCGACGCCAACAGCACCCCTGCTGAAGTGCTGCGTGAACGGGCGGCGGCCGGCGGACCTCGCTCCCGCCACGCCGGAGCAGCTGGCCGCCTCCTGGAGGGCGGCGTACGCGGCCGGGGCGGACGCGGTCCACGTGCACCCACGCGGCCGGGACGGCCGCGAGTCGCTGACACCGACCGATGTGGCCGCGGCGATCCTCGCCCTCCGGGCGGCCGTCCCCGAGGTCCCGGTCGGGGTCACGACCGGCGCGTGGATCCTGCCCGGCGTCGAGGACCGGCTGCGCGCGATCGCTGACTGGGTCGTGCTGCCGGACTTCGCCTCGGTCAACGTGCGCGAGCAGGGCTCCTTCGAGGTCGCGGCGTTGCTCGCCGAGCGCGGCATCGTCGTCGAGGCCGGCGTGTGGGACCGGCCGGACGCGGAGCGGATCGCCGCCGCGCTGCCGCCGGGCACGGGCTGGCTCCTGCTGGAACCGATGGACCCGGAGGCGCAGGCCGCGCTCGACACCACCGCGGAGATCGCGGAGGCGCTGGCGGGCGTCCACCTGCCGCGCATCCTGCACGGCCTGGACGCCGCGGCCTGGGCCGTGCTGGACGAGTCCGTGCGCCGCGGTTGGGGCACCCGCATCGGCCTGGAGGACACGCTGCTGCTGGCCGACGGCACAGCGGCGGGATCGAATGCCGCACTGGTCAGCGCGGCGGTCGCTCGCGGGGCCGGCCGGGCTTCTTCGGCAGGCGGCCCGCCTTCCGCGCAGCGTCCGTGAGCAGGTAGTCGATCTGCGCGTTGACGCTGCGGAGGTCGTCGGCGGCCCAGCGCTCCAGTGCCGCGTAGAGCTCCGGGGAGATCCGCAGCAGGTAGGACTTGCGCTCGGCCACCGTGCTCGGTCAGCCGCTGTAGAGCGTGCCGGCGTTGACGACCGGCTGGGCCCCGCGGTCGCTGCAGAGGACCACCAGGAGGTTGGAGACCATCGCGGCCTTGCGCTCCTCGTCCAGCTCGACGACCTCGCGCTCCGACAGCATCTCCAGCGCGTGCTCGACCATCGAGACCGCGCCCTCGACGATGCGGCTGCGGGCGGCGACCACTGCGCTGGCCTGCTGGCGGCGCAGCATCTCGCCGGCGATCTCGGGGGCGTACGCGAGACGGCGCAGGCGGCAGTCGAGGACCGCGACCCCGGCCGCCTCGAGCTTGCCCTGCAGCTCGACCTTGAGGGTGTCGGCGACCTGGTCTGCGTTCGCGCGCAGCGAGGCCTGGCCCTCCTCGTAGTCGTCGTAGGGGAACTCGCTGGCCACGTGGCGGACTGCGGCCTCGGTCTGGATGCGGACGAACCCCTCGTACAGCTCGACGGCGAAGGCGGCCTTGAAGGTGTCCACGACCTGCCAGTTGATGACCGCGGCGATCTCGACCGGGTTGCCGACCGCGTCGTTGACCTTCAGCGTGTCGCTGTCGAGGTTGCGCACCCGCAGCGAGAAGCTGCGCCGCACCGTGAACGGGTTGACCCAGCGCAGGCCCTCTTGGCGGATCGTGCCGATGTAGCGGCCGAACAGCGTGACCACACGCGACTGCAGCGGCTGCACCGTGACGTAGCCACCCACCGCGATCGCGTCGACCAAGAACAGCAGCACGCCCGCCACGACGAGGACGGTCGAGCTCGCCGTCGCGCCGCCGACGACCAGCGCGACCGCCAGCGCCAGCGCCAGCAGCTGCCCGACCACCATCACCGTCCCCGAAAGGCTCCACGCTGACCGCTCCTGCCCTGCCCGCACCTGCTGAGCCATCGGCTTCTCCCTGCTGTGAACCCCGCTAGCAGGATGATATCACACTGAAATCATTGCTGTCGCGGGCTCCGGTAGCGTGCGCGGCGGTGTACCCCGTGGCCTTCCACGTCGGCCCCGTCGCGATCGCGACGCACGACGTCTTCGTGCTGCTCGGCGTCGCGGTCGGCGCAGGCGTCTTCGCGCTGGAGGTGCGGCGGCGCGGCGCGGGCGACGAGCGGCTGATCGCCGTGGTCGCGGGCGCCCTGCTGTGCGGCGTGCTGGCGGGACACCTGGGAAAGGTCGTGTGGGCCAAGGTCGCGGTGGCGCCCGACGCGCCCCTGGCGGTCCTGATGGTCACCGCCGGGCGCAGCATCCTGTCCGGGCTCGCGGGCGCCTACGGGGGCGCACTGCTCGCCAAGCGCCTCGTCGGCTACCGCACGTCGACCGGCCAGCTCTTCGCGCCTGCGGTCGCCGCGGGGATGGCGGTCGGCCGCATCGGCTGCTTCCTGACCGAGCCCGTGGGCGACCCGACCGGCCTGGCCTGGGGCTTCGTGGTCCCGCGCGCGGTCGCGGCGCGGGTGCCGCAGTGCGCGGGGTGCCTGGCCGGCGTGCCGCTGCACCCGGCCATGCTCTACGAGATCGGGTTCCACCTCACGGCGCTCCTCGCCCTGGTGGTCTGGCGCGACCGGGACCTGCGCCCCGGCCTGAGCCTCAAGCGCTACCTCCTCGCCTACGCGGTCTTCCGGTTCGCGCTCGAGTCGGTCCGCGGCAGCCCGGTGGTGCTGGCGGGCCTCACGGGCTCGCAGCTCTTCCTCGTCCTGCCGACCGTGCTGCTGGCCGTCCACCTGGCCCGGCGGCGGCGCGCCGTCCCGGGAGGGGTGCCCGCTTGAGCAAGCTCGCGCAGGCTTGGCTGGTGCTGCTGGGCATGGTGGTCGTGACGGGCGCGTCGATCGGGACCTTCGTCGTGGCGACGTCGTCGGCCCCGGACGATCTGCTCACGGTCGGGCTGGCGTTCCTGGCGCTGGTGGTGGGCCTTGCGTCCGTGGCGTTCTTCCTGCTGCGCTGGCGGGTGTTCGCACTCGGACTTGTGGCCGGCTACGCCATGCTGTCGCTCCTGAGCGGCGGGGTCTGCACCCTGTTGAACGCGCAGACCGACACGATCGAAGGCGGCTTCCTCGCGCTGGCCGGAGCCGTCCTCTACGTGCTGGCGCTGGGGCTGGCGGCGCTGGTGCTGGGGATCGTGTCAATCGTCGCCGCGGTGAGGAAATGAGGCCGCCGATGACCGGGATGCCCGTCCGTGAGGACCGAGTCCACCGCTACGTGAGCGCCTTCTGCCCGGCGTGCCATGCCGAGCAGCCCGAGCGGCCGCTGGCGGACGTGCAGCGGCTGGGCGGCTACCTCGCGGAGGCCGGTGGGCGCATGTGGCTGGTCCGTGGCTGCCCCGGCACGGGCGCATCACCACGCTCTACGACGAGGAGCCGGAGATCCTGGCCTATCTCGAGCAGTGGACCGCGCCCACCAAGGTCCACACGCCGGATATGGCCGGCAACTACGACCCCGTGCCGTCGGTGTACCTGCGCGGTCTCGGTGAGCTGCAGACGCAGCACACCTGCATCCTGCTGCAGGACCTGCAGGCACGGGTGCAACCTGTCGTGCCCCACGTGCTTCGCGGCGTCCTCGCCGGCGCTGGCCGGGGTCGTGCCGGTCGCGGAGGTGCTGGCCAACGTCGACCGGCGGCTGGCTCGCGAGAACGGGCACCTCGACGTGCTGATGCTGTCGCGGCGGCGAGCCGACCCTGCACCCGGAGCTTCCGCGGCTGCTCGGCGCGCTCGTCGATCGCGATATCACCCGCATCCTGGTCAACACCAACGGCATCGCGATCGCCCGGGACGACGCGCTGGTCGAGGTTGCTGCACCGCCACCGCCGCCGCGTCGAGGTCTACCTGCAGTTCGACGGCCTGCGCCTGGAGACCCACCGCCACCACCGCGCGGCCGACCTGCGGCGGTCAAGTCCTCCGCGATCGCCCGGCTGTCCACGGCGGAGGTCTTCACCACGCTGGTGATGACGGTCGCCAAGGGTGTCAACGACGACGAGATCGGCGACGTGCTGCGCGTCGCGCTGGAGACCCCCTTCGTCGCGGGCGTCAGCGACCAGCCGCAGTTCACGTCGGGGCGGTCGCCGGCGGTGGACCCGCTGGACCGCCTGACCCACGGCGGGGTGCTCGCGCGGCTGGGGCCTCAGACCGGCGGCCTGGTGACGTGGCGCGACCTCACGGCGCTGCCGTGCAGCCACCCGCACTGCTGCTCGATCGGCTACCTGTTCCGCACCGACGCCGGCGAGTGGCGTCGCTGGTCGCGCTGGTCGGGGCCGAGCGCCTCAAGGCCAACCTCGGACTGGTCAGCAACCGCATCGCCGACGCCGAGCTGCCCGCCGAGATCCTGGCCGCGCTGAAGGAGTCGTTGCTGGGGATGCTGTCGGAGTCGTCGGCGCTCACGCAGCCGTCGATGGGCGCGCTGCTCAAGGACGTGCTCTGCGGAGGCTGCGACCTCGGCATCGGCGGGCTGCTGCGGGTCGCGGGGGACGCGACGCTGGGCCGGGGCTCGCGCCTGCGCCGGCTGCTGGCCGAGCGCGTCGTGCGCGTGACCGTCAAGCCGTTCATGGACGTGCACACGATGCTGGAGGAGCGGCTGCTGCAGTGCTGCGTGCACGTGGGCACGCGGTCGGAGTCCGGCGACCAGTGCGCGCCGTTCTGCGCGGTGCAGGCGTGGGGGCCGCTGCACCGCCAGCGGCTCCCTCAGCTGGTCGGGCGCCAGCCCTCCGGGTCGACGTCGCCGGGGATCGGGGCCGTGGCGTCGTAGGGCTCGCGAGTGAGGATGAACGTCGCGAGGTCGAGGTGGCTCACGCGGCCGTCCGGGTCGCGCACGACACGCAGGCGCTCCCCGGCGTAGTAGCCGTCCAGGCCGCGCCAGGCGTCGCCGTCGCGCACGAACCTCGACGCCCGGCCGACGCCGCCAAGCCCTTCGAGCCGCAGGCCCTCGTCACGGGCCTTGAGCACCAGCGGCGCCGGCCCCCAGTACCACGGGCCCAGCAGCTCCAGCACGTCGTGGTCGGGGGGCGGCCCGGGCACCCACTCCGCCGGGAGCCGTGGCTCCTCCTCCTCCACGATCGCCACGAGGTCGCGGTTGAGGGTCCGGTCCAGGCCGGCCGTGCCGTTGGCCATCACGATCGCCGCGTCGCCGTGCGGGCGCCCGACGAGGCCGGCCAGGAAGCCCGGCATCGACCCGCCGTGCCCCACCATCCCGTTGGGCCAGGCCTGCACGCCCAGGCCGTAACCCGACCAGCCGTCCGGGTCGGGCTCGAGCGCGACCGGGGTGCGCAGCTCCTCGGCGGACTCGGCGGAGATGACGCCGCCGCCGTCACCGAGCAGGGCCGTCGCCCACATGGCCAGGTCGGTCACGGTCGACCACAGCTGGCCCGCCGGTGCCATGGCGCCGGCATCGTGCTCCGGCTCTGGGAGCACGAGGTCGGCCCACGGGTGGACCGCCAGGCCGGGCGCTGCAGGCGGCTGCGGCCGCGCGGTCGTGCGCACCATCCCCAGCGGCCGCAGGAGCTCGGCGGCCACGCAGGCCTCCCACGGACGGCCGCGCAGCCGCGCGACCACCTCGCCGAGCACGCCGAACCCCAGGTTGGAGTAGTGGAAGCGCTCGCCGGGCTGCAGCGCGCGCGTGCCGGCGGTCAGGGTCTCCGCCAGCGCGGGCCAAGCGCCGCCGGCGGTGCGCTCCCACCACGGCCCGGAGGTCTCGGCCTGCAGACCCGCCCGGTGGCTCAGCAGGTCTCGCAGCGTGGCTCCGCCCAGCGGCGTGCCGGGCACGTACTGCTCCAGCGTGTCGTCCAACCGCAGCAGGCCGTCGTCGCGCAGGCGGATGACGAGCGCGGCCGTGAAGGTCTTGGTGATCGAGCCGATCCGGTACTGCACGTCCGCGTCCGGCGTGGTCCCGTCCGGCAGTCGCCCGCGACCGGCCGACCACAGGAGCGCGCCGTCACGCACCACGCCCGCGACGACGGAGGGCATCCGCCCTTCTGTCTGCGCGCGGGCGAGGCGGTGCAGCAGGCGCGCCCGTGTCCGTTCCCCCACTGATCCCATGCGACGGTGAGGGTAGCGAGGCCGGTCCCGTCCGCCCAGGGGCCGGTCAGGGCGGTCCCTGATGGACTACGGTGGGGCCGGCCGTCACCGTGGGGGTCGTCGCCGAACCTCGCTGGAGGTCGTCATGACCGCTGTCGCGGAACAGGTCCCCACGACGCTCGAGCCCGCACGGCCGCGCCTGTCGCCGCGGGCGGAGGGTGTCACCGTCGCCGTGGGCACCTGGCTGATGCTCGGGCTGTTCGTGGACGGGTGGGCGCACGGCAACCTCGAGCAGCTCGAGACGTTCTTCACGCCGTGGCACGCGGCCTTCTACTCGGGCTTCATCGCGACGGCGTCATGGATCGCGTGGCAGGCGCTGCGGCGGCCCGGCCGCGGGCTCGCGCGCGTGCCGCTCGGATACGGACTCGGGCTGGTCGGCGTCGTGATCTTCGGCATCGGCGGCGTGGGCGACCTGCTGTGGCACTCGATCTTCGGCATCGAGCAGGATGTCGAGGCGCTCTTCTCCCCGACCCATCTGTTGCTGTTCGTCGGCATGCTGCTGATCCTGTCCAGCCCGCTGCGGGCGGCGTGGGCCGCCGACCCGCTCGACGCCGCGCCCCGCTACTCGCGGTTCCTCCCCACCCTGGCCTCGGTCACGCTCAGCACCGTGCTCGTGGCGTTCATGTGGCAGTTCCAGTCGGCGTTCCTCGACGGCGACCCGTTCGGTCCGTTCGCGCGGGGCTACTACGAGCTGATCTCGCCGGTGGCCAGCGTGATGGCCACCACGCTGATCCTCCTCGCGCCGCTGGTGTTGATGGCACGGCGCTGGGTGCTGCCGTTCGGTACGGCCACGACGCTCTTCGCGGTGCCGGCGGTGCTGGTCTCCGCGCTGGGGCAGTTCTGGGCGCCGGGGCTGATGGCCGCCGGCATCGTGGCCGGCCTGCTCACCGACGTGCTGATCCGCGTGCTGCGCGTGCGGCCGGGCGCGAACCCTCGCGTGTGGCTCCTCGGGCTGCTGGCGCCGCTGGTGCTGTGGTCTCTGTGGTTCGCCGCGGGCGCGGCGACGCTGGGCGGCGTCTGGTTCAGCGTCGAGGTGTGGAGCGGCACGATCCTCTGGGCGGGGCTGATGGGCGGCCTGCTCGCCGTGGTGATGAGCCCTCCGCGCCCGGGCCTGGCCGCGGGCGCGCCCGAGGTCTAGGCGGCGACCCCCAGGAGGGCGCGCAGCTCGCCGGCGTCGGGGACGCCGCTGATGCGTGCGTTGACGATCCCGTCGGGTCCGACCACCAGGGTGGTCGGAGCCTGCAGCACGCGGTTGGCGCGCGCGATGTCCTGCGCGTCGGCGACGTCGACGGTGAGGACGTCGACGGGAGCGCCGCGGGCGACCTCGTCGAGGACGCGCTTGGCGGCGACGCACGGCGCGCAGCCGGGAGCGGTGAGCTCCAGCAGCAGCTGGCGGCCGGGGGTCGCGCCGAGCTCCGCAAGGCGGTCGGCGCCCAGCGCGACGCGCGCCCCCGTGCGCACCCGGCCCTGCCGCGCCCGGTACCAGAGGCTGAAGACGCCGACCACGGCGACGACCGTGACGAGGGCGGCGACGCTGGTCACGCCGTCGCCTCCCGGCGCAGGAAGCGTGCGCCCAGGGCGTGCACCTCGCAGCCCACGCAGATGCCGGTCGCGGCCAGCAGGCCGGCCAGCGCGATCACGATGAGCACGAGAGCCCACCCCAGGGTGGTCGCGCCCGCGAGGACCGCGATCAGACCGCCAGCGCTGAAGATCAGCCCCATGAGCTGGCTGAAGCGCGGGCCGGCCTCGGGCTCGGTGGCCGGCGGCGGTCCCCAGTCCAGCCTGCGCTTGAGGAAGCGGAAGATGTTGCCGTAGGGCGACCAGCGCAGGCCGGCGAGCGCGGCGACGGCGAAGACCGCGACCTGGAGCGCCAACAGGATCGGTGACTTCAGCAGGAACGCCAGCACCAGCACCACGAACGTGATCGCCGCGGAGAACCGCGGGCCACGCACGTCGATCTTCATCACGGACTCCTGTGTCACCACGCGAGGACTGCGTCTGCGCCACGCAGCAGGGCCGCGAGCGCTTCGGGATCGGAGATCACGACGCCGGGCACGAGGTCGGCGGCGCGCAGGCCGTGGCGGCGCAGCGCGGCGCGCTCGACGTGCACCGCCAACCCGCTCTCGAGCAGCCCGCGCAGGTCCTGCGCAGCGGCCGACGGGGGCAGCGCGGTCCCGGCCAGCGTCGTCGGTGGCACCTCGCCCCCGGCCACCGCCAGCTCGACCGCCGAACCGCGGAGCACGACCACGAGGTCGAGGTCCTCTGCGACGGCGTAGGCGTTGGCCTCGAGCGCGGGCTCCGCGGCGCGCACCGTCCCCGGCGCGGTGCTCACGACCGACACGACGCGGCGCACCATCAGCGGTCACCGCCCACGCTGAGGACGACGTCGGCCTCGCGGACGAAGGCCCACAGGTCGGCGTGGTCACCCGACACGATCCCGCGGGCCTGGGTGTCCTCGACGCCGAGGGCCTTGGTCGCGTCGGCCTCGACGACCCAGTCCAGCGTCCCACCGTGGACGCCGCGGCGCAGCAGGGACTCGATGGCGTGCGCGACCTCGCCGTCGCCGGCGGAGATCGCAGCGGCGTGGTCGTGTGCGAACACCGTGACGCGGACGCCGCGGGCGCGGAGGCGCTCGGCCAGCTGGAGCGCGGTGATGGTGCGCTCGTCGGCCACGGGGGCGTTGAGGATGAGGGCGACCCGGCGCGTGCGCGGGGTCACAGCCACACCACCCGGTCGGAGCCCTCGGCGAGGAGGTCGGCGACCGCGTCGAGGTCGGTGGGCTTCACCCCGTCCAGCAGCCGCTCCCCGCTGATGCTGCGGCGCGCCAGGGCGGCGTCGTGCGCGGTGACGGCCACGCCCGCCCCCAGCGCCTGGGTGACGGCGGCCGCGGCCTCGTGCCCCGCCCGTGCCGCCGCCGCCGCGCCGGCCAGGAGCACCAGCGTGACCTGGTCGCCGGCCTCGGCCCAACGCGCCGCGAGATCCGCCGGCCAGGCCGCATCGCTGGTCGCCACGACCACGACCCGAGGGCTCACGCGCTGCCCTTGCGGACGAGGAGGCGGATCGCGTGGCGGCCGCCGGCGTCGGCGACGCGCTCGACCGCGAGGAGCTGGTGACCGGCGCGGTCGGCCCAGCGCGCGAAGGCTGCGGGGGAGCCGGGCCCCTCGGCGAGGACCTCGACGACATCACCGGCGCGCAGGCGGGTGATCGCGCGCATCGCCTCGACGACGCCGGTCTCGCGCTGCAGGCCGCGGGCGTCGACGGTCGTGGTGGGGACGATCGCGGCGCGGGTGGTCGTGCCGGTGGAGGCGGCCAGGCGCCAGGCGTGCTCGCCGCTGGGGTCGGCCTCGGCCTCGGCGATCGTGACCGTGATGCCGGTGGCGGTGCAGGCGCCCAGCACCAGGCCCCGCTCCAGCACCTCGCCGAGGGCCGGGTCGACGCGCTCGACCAGCGCGACCATCGCGCGGGTGCCGGAGATCTCCGCCCAGTCGGTGCCCCCACGGCGCACGCGGGCGTCGGGCGCGTACGCACGCAGCGCGCGGACCGCGATGCCGGCCGCGGCCCCGACCGACCGTGGAGGAGCGCTGTCGGGGAGGCTGGCGACCAGCCGGCGGCCTTCCTCGATCGCGGCGCGCGATGCCATCGGTGCCAGCGGGCCCTCGACGGCGCGGCGGTCGAGGAGGTTCACCAGCAGGCGCACGACGAGGGCGGCCGCGGCGCCGCCCGCCGGCTGGCCCGCAGCATCGAGCTGCCCCACCTCGGCCTCGACCTCGTCACGCGCGCGGTAGATCCGCGCCGGCCGTCCGCCACCGGGGTGCTTGCGGCGGCCCACCACCAACAGGCCCGCGTCGGCGAGCACCGACAGGTGCGTGCGCGCGACGTTGGGGTGCAGGTCGAAGGACTCGGCCACGTCCTTGACCGTGAGGTCGTGGTCGGAGGCCTTCAGGTGCTCGTAGATCTGCGCGCGCGTCGTGGATCCGAGCGCCCTCGCCAGAGGCACCGTGGACGGGGCGACCTGGGTTTCCACTGCGGACCAGTTGTATCTTCTGATCGTGGTACGTACCGACGGGGAGAACGGTGGATACCGGTGCGGCCTCTAGGGTGGGAGTCGATGGCGGTGCGCGTGCGCCTGTTCGCGGCCCTCCGCGAGGCTGCCGGGGTGGGCGAGGTCGCGGTCGATCCCGCCCTCCTGCCGACCCTGCTCGACGGTCTGCGCGACCGCTTCGGCGACCTCTTCACCCGCCGCCTCTCCCAGGCCAGCGTCCTCGTCGACGGCCGTCGCCTGCAGCAGGACGCTGCCGTGGAGGTCCCCGACGGCGCCGAGGTCGCACTCCTTCCCCCCTTCTCCGGCGGCAGCAGCGACGAGCCGCCCGTGCCGGCACCGGGCCTCGTGCGACCCGCTGCCGCGGCAGAGCCGCCACCACCCCTGCCGGTCGTCGTGGCGGTGGTCGCGCTGCTCGCCCTGCTGATCGGGCCGGTCGCCGTTGGCGTCGTGGCGATCGTGCTGAGCGCCGGCGCGACGGTGGACCTGGCCGCGCTGCTCGGGCGCGGTGGTTCCCGGCCCCTCCTGCCGGCCGCGGCGGTGGCAGTGCTCGGAGCTCCGCTCACGGTCCTGCTGAGCGACGGGTCGTGGGAGGCGACCGCGGCGCTCGTCGCGGGTGCGGCGTTGCTCGCGTTCGCGCTCGTGATCGTCGGGAGGATCCGGGAGGGGGTCACCGAGGTGCTGTCGGCCACGGCGGTGGTGGTGGCGCTGGGCGGCATCGGCGGCGCCGGGCTGGCGGCGCTGCCGTGGGTTCCGGCGGGCTTCCGCTTCACGCTCGCGGTGCTGGTGCTGGTGGCGACGGCACAGGTGGCCCTGGGGACGCTGCACTTCCTCGTGCGGCGGCCGGGTCTGGTGTGGGAGCTGCTCGCGCCCGCCGTCGCGCTCGCTGTCGCCGGGCTGATCCTGACCGTCACGCTGGACCCCGAGCTGTCGCCGCTGGTCGTGGCGCGACTTGCGCTCGTGGCGCTGGCCGCAGCGGTCTGCGCCCGGCGGCTGCGCGAGTCGCTGGCCGACACACTGCTGCGCGCGACCCGCGCCGCCTCCACCTCGCGCGGCCGGCTGACCGAGGCCACGTGCGCGCTCCTGCTGGCCGCCCCGGTCGCCTATCTGCTGGTCCGCAGCGCGGGCTCCACCCTCTAGGACCGGCCACCCCCGGTGGGTGAAGCCCGACGACCACCGACCGACCAGGATGGCCGGCGGTGCTACGTGCCTTCGCACTCGGGCTGCTGGCGCAGTCGTCGCTCCTGCTCGCCGGGCTGTTCGCTGCGAAGGTCGCGGTACCCCGGCGCGTGGTCGGCATGCTGGCCGGCTTCGGCGCCGGCGCGATGATCGCGGCGATCTCCTTCGACCTGATCGCCGAGGCCGACGCCCTCGACGAGTGGGAGCTCGGCCTGTGGATGCTCGTGGGCGTCGCGGTCCTCCTCGTCGGCGACCGGATCGTGGAACGACGCTTCGGCGACGAGGGGACCGGCGGAGCGCTGGGCATCGTCGTCGGGTCGGTCGTCGACGGCGTGCCGGAGTCGATCATCTTCGGGATCCAGGTCGCGGCCGGGGTCCCTCTCAGCGCGAGCTTCCTGGCCGCCGTGCTCATCTCGAACGTGCCGCAGGCGATCGCCCCATCGGCGGATCTGGCTGCCGCCGGCTGGAGCGTCGGTCGCCTCGGTCGCCTGTGGCTCGTCGTCATCGTCGCGTGCGGTGTGGCGAGCGCGTTGGGCTTCCTCGCTGCCGACCTCGCCAGCGATCTCACCGGCGCACGCATGGCCGCCCTGGCCGCCGGCGGCCTGCTGGCCATGCTCACCAACTCGCTCATGCCGTTCGCCTACGAGCGGGGCGGGGAGCTGGCCGGAGTGGCGGCGGTCGTCGGCTTCTGCCTGTCGCTGGGAGGCACCTGAGCTTCGCGGCCGGCTAAACCTTCGCGGCGGTCAGGGACTTGGCAGGGTGGTGCTTGAAGCTGCGGCCGAGGAGCGCACGATCGACCCCGCGATGGACGGGACCGTGGAGCCGACGTCTCCCGGCAGGGAAACGCAGGTCCGGCCGGGGGGCGGAATCCACGCGCCGAAGGACCGTGGATTCTGGGCGTTCTGCACCGCGGAGCATGCCCGGCTGGTCGCAACGCTCGCGGCGATCCTCGGCGACCGGGCGCTGGCCGAGGACCTGTCGCACGAGGCGCTGGCCCGCGTGTGGACGCGGTGGGAGCGCGTGCGGCGCATGGAGCGCCCCGGCGCGTACGCGCACCGGATCGCCGTGAACCTCGCGCGCCGCCACCTGCGGCGGCTGGCCCGCGAGCGCGACGCGCTCACCCGTGTGTCGGGCGAGCGCGTGGCCAACCAGCCCGACGTGGCCACGGCCGTCACCCTGCGGGCCGCCGTCGCCGCGCTCCCGCCGCGGCAGCGCGCGGCGGTGGTCTGCCGCTACTTCGCCGACCTCTCGGTCGCCGAGACCGCGCGGGCCCTCGGCTGCCGCGAGGGCACTGTCAAGGCCCTCACCCACCAGGCCCTCGCCGCGCTCCGCCGCAGCGGCGTCACCGACGATGACGAGGAGGGGCGATGACCCTCGCCGACGAGCTCCACCACGCCCTCGCTGTCGATGCCGAGCCTGACCTCCCGGCGATCCGCGCGCGCGTCCAGCGCCGTCAGCGCCGTCTGCACTGGGCGCAGGGCGCCGCCGTGGCGGGCCTCCTGGCCGTGGTCGTCGGCGCGCTGGTGGCGATCCCCCGCCCCGGGACCGTGGCGTTCGACAACCCAGGCCAGTCGCCGGTGGCGCCGTTCGCACCGTCGCACGAATCGGTGGGCATCGAGGAGGTTGTGATCCTCCAGGTCGGCAGCACGGTCGAGGTCGAGGCGTGGATCGCCAACCACGGCGACCAGGCCGTGACGGTCGTCGACCTCACGCTGCAGGCCTGGGACGGCAGTACCTGGGTGCCGCTTCCTTCGCCAACGCCGGTGGTCCCCACAGTCGTGCCGGGGATCACCCGTGGCATTGTCCAGACGACGATGCGGGCCGAGTCCCCACTCGCAGAAGGTTGGTATGCCGTCGTCGTGGGGCTCGAGGACAGAGACCTCTCCCTGGTGGTCCGGCGTGATGGTCAGCAGGTGCAGCAGGCGGCCGTCCTGCCCGGCGTCGAGGGCTCGTCTGCGTACCGCGGCGTCGCGCTGGTCCCGGCGCCGCTCGGCATTGCAGTCACGGGCAGCGGCGAGGCCGACGTCTCGCTCGGCCCGGTCACCATCGCCCGCTGGGACGGCGCGGGCTGGCGCGATATCCCACCTGCCGCCGGCCGGGCGGCTGCGCTCCCGCCCGGACTGCTGCTCGTGCCGTTTGACCCCGCGAGCTGGCAGCTCCACGTCGGCGACCCGTGGATGTCCTCCTCCGCCGGCACTCCACCCGGGTGGTACCGCGTGACCCTCGGCGTCACGTTCCCCGACGGCGAGCAGCAGGCCCTGGCCGTCGTGACCCACCGCCCCTGGCCCGCCCCCAGTGACATGACAGCCTCGCCCTCCCCCTGCGAGGTGGCCAACTGCCTCAGCGCCGACCAGCCGCTCCTGGCCGGGAGCGAGCTCATCGTCCCGCCCTTGCCCGAGACGGCCAGTCCGCCGTCCGAACCCGCCGTGGTCCCGACCGAGCCGACTCCGCGTCCGATCGCCGGGCCGTTCTACGTTGTGCAATCGGGCGACACGTTGTCGACGATCGCGGAGGTCGTCTACGGCGAGGCCGGCTACTGGGGTCTCCTCGCCCGCGCGAACGGCGTGAGCGACAGCAACCCCCTGCGGATCGGGCAGGAGCTCACCATCCCGCCGGCTCCCGAACGGCGG
Source organism: Euzebyaceae bacterium (assembly GCA_963829805.1). GTDB lineage: Bacteria > Actinomycetota > Nitriliruptoria > Euzebyales > Egibacteraceae > CAWHJR01. Next base: position 711,423 of record CAWHJR010000002.1, on the reverse strand, counting down.
CCGCGCGCATGCGATCACCTCTCCTACGCGACGCGCTCGTCGATCTACATCGTGGTCGCAGGCGACACGCTGGCGTCGATCGCCGAGCTGGTCGCCCCCGGCGCCGCCGATGAGCTCGCCGTGAGCAACTGCGTCGACGCCACGAACCCTCTGGCTGTCGGGGACGAGCTCGCGATCCCGATCGACGACAGCGTGGTGCCCACCGGGCGGCCAAGCGCGTAGGGGCGGTGTTACCGTGCCACGGTGCACCTGCTGGTCCTGCTCGGGAGCTCGGGGGGCGCTGAGGCGTTGCTGCCAGCGTTGGAGTTCCTCGACCACACGCTGGTGACCGCGGCCTTGGAGCCGGAGTCTCTGGAGCTCGCGACGGAGTCCGATCTGATCGTCGTGGATGCCACGACGAACCTTGCGGGGGCGGCGCAGACCTGCCGGGCGGCGGCCGCGTCGGAGATCGAGCGGCCGATCCTCGTCGTGGTTGCGGAAGGCGGCCTGGCGGCACTGAAGGCGTCGTGGGGGTTCGACGACCTGGTGCTTCCGCGGGCGCAGCCGGCGGAGGTGGAGACGCGCATGCGGTTGCTGCGAGACCGCTCCGCGGACCGCGGCAAGGCGACGGCGCGCGTCGGTGACCTCGAGATCGACGAGGACACCTACCAGGTCCGCCTGCGCGGCAAGCCGCTGGACCTCACCTACCGCGAGTTCGAGCTGCTGAAGTACCTGGCCTCGAACCCGGGCCGCGTCTTCACCCGCAGCCACCTGCTCGCCGAGGTGTGGGGTTACGACTACTTCGGCGGCACCCGCACCGTGGACGTCCACGTGCGGCGGCTGCGGGCCAAGCTGGGCGTCGACCACGATCAGCTGATCGGCACCGTCCGCGGCGTGGGTTACAAGCTGGACCCTGAGGGGCCCGCGCGCGGGCCGCGCGACACCGACGAGCCCCTGGACTGAGCTGGCGACCGTGGTCGAGGACGGGCGCCGCGCGCTGAGCGCCGGTCGGTCTCAGGCTGGCCGCAGCAGCTCGACGACGGGGGCGGGTGGGCTGGCGGCGACCTCGTCCTCGTAACACACGTCGAGGTACTCCAAGGCGAAGTCCTCGGAGACGTAGAGCTTGACCGCACCGCGGCTTGCCCGGTCGACGTAGAGGATCGCCTCGCGGCAGTCACGCTCGTGCAGGTGGGCGAGGCCCGTGCGCAGCAGCCGCCGCCCCAGGCCCAGGCCCTGCGCGCGGGGGTGGATCGCCAGGACGTAGACCTCGCCGACGGGGGCATGCGGCGCGTCGCCTTCGTGGCCGTGCCACTTGGTCCAGTGGAAGCCCAGCAGCTCGTCGCCGCGCCACGCGAGGAACACGCCCTTGGGGTCGAACCACGGCAACCCCATGCGGTTCTCCAGCTCCGTGAGGTCCCACCCGCCGTTCTCGGGGTGACCGACGAACGCCGCGTTGTTCACCTCGAGCAGCGCAGCCTCGTCGACGCCGGGCCGGAGCGGGCGGACCGTGATGCCCTCGGGGTAGGGCAGCTCGTCGACTGGGCCCAGTGCCCGGGTCATGTACGCGAGCTCGCGCTGGACCCCGAACCCCATCCGCGCGGCGAGTGTCGTCGCGGGATCGGCGACGCGGTGCACCCACAGCCACATCGCCCCCCCGCCCGCGTCGGCCAGCGTTCGGCGCGCCTCGCGCAGCAGCAGCGGGGCGATGCCGTCCGCCGGGTCGGGGGTCTGGTGGTCGGGGTGGACCACGACCTCGACCGCCACGCGCGGGACGCCCGCGCCCCACCGCAGGTGCGCGTAGCCGACCAGCTGGCCGTCCTCGACCGCGGTGATCCCCGCCCAGTCGACGGCGCCGACGCGCAGGTGGGCGTACTTGTGCTCGCCGACGGGCGGGTGGCCCTCGATCCGCGTGGTGTCCTCGATGAGCTCGAGGATGTCGGCCAGCACCTTGGCGTCCAGGTGGTGGCGCACCGTGACGTGGTGCATAGCCCAACCTCCTCCACGTCCCGTGGAGCAGCTTGCCCCCCGGCCGGTCCGCGGGCCCCCTGGGCAGGGGGCCGCGCTGTGAGGCTAACCGTGGCGGGCAGCGGGCATGCTGGAGGTGTGGAGGTCGACCAGCGCCTGCGCGCCCAGGGATACCGCGTCACCACGGGGCGGCGGCTGGTGTGGGACGTGCTCTCGGCAGCGTCGGGCCACCTGACGGTCGAGGAGGTCCACGCCCGTGTCGCGCACGAGGCGCCCGAGGTCAACCTCGCCACCGTGTACCGCACGCTCGCCCTGCTCGATGAGCTCGACCTCGCCCACGAGGTGCGGCTCGGTGACGGCCGCGGCCGCTGGGAGCTGGCCCACCCCGACGAGCAGCTCCACCTCGCGTGCCGCGTCTGCGGCTCCGTGACACACCACCCGGGCGACGCGGTCCGCGGCATCCGCGACCATCTCGGCCGCGAGCACAGCTTCACGGCCGAGAGCGTCGAGGTGGTGGTGCACCGGCCTGTGCGCCGCCTGCGACGCCCCACCCCACCACTGACGCGGGTTACACTCCGCGGTCGCTTCGCTGGACGGTAGCCTGCCCCACGGGCCGTTAGCTCAACGGGTAGAGCTCCGGACTTTTAATCCGGCGGAGCGGGTTCGAGTCCTGCACGGCCCACATGAGCTAGCCAACTCGAACAGCAAGGACCTGTGGAGCAGCTAGGAGTGCTCGTCACCCTGTCAAGGTGAAGGCCGCGGGTTCAAATCCCGTCAGGTCCGCTGCGGCCGGCTCCCCCGGGGCCGGCCGCTCCCGGTCAGGTAGCTCAGTTGGTAGAGCGTCCGACTGAAAATCGGAAGGTCGGCGGTTCGACCCCGCCCCTGACCACTACGTATGCAGCCGTGCCTACAGCGGCAGCGGCTGCGGTGGCAAGGGCGGAGGGTCGTCACCCGGCAGCGGGGAGGGTTCGTCGGGGGGCAGCGGTGGGGGCTCTGGCGGCATGGGAGGGGGAGCGAACCGTGCTCCGTGGCTCAGGTGGCGGGGATGCGGTTGAAGCCGGTGAGGGGTGTGGCGACGCTCAGGGCGTCTCCGTCGAACTCCCGCAACTGGGTCAGCAGGGCGTCGCCGGGGGTGCCAAAGATCTGCGACTTCCTGTCTGTGAAGTCGAGGTAGTCGCCGGAGTCCTGCAGGTGCCCGGCGATGACCTTCAGGTGGAGCTCCATCGACGAGGCGTCGGGGTGGACCTGGACGACGGTCACCCGGCCGTGCTCCTCGTCGAAGTACAGCCCGAAGTGGTGCACGCGGGGCTCGTTCGCCTCGACGTGCCGGGCGAGCTGCGCGAGCGCCTCCTTGGCGGTCGTGAGCTTGCCCTCGCGGATCCCGAACGTGCCGGTGAAGATGAACGGTGCCGCCATGGCTCCTGCCTCCTGATGAGAGTGTCGCCTCCCGGTGCGGTCGGCGTGGGAGCACCGTCGTCCCCCGCGGCGGGAGAACGGTAGAAGCTGGGTAGAAGAGCCGGCCGTAGTCTGGAGCGGTGGTGCGGTACGGGCTGCTCGGACCGCTGGAGGTCGAGGCCGAAGGCGTCGCGCTCGCGCTCGGGGGACCGCGGCAGCGCGCGGTGCTCGCCCGCCTGCTTGTCGACGCTGGCAGGGTCGTCTCGACGGACGCGCTCGTCGACGCCGTCTGGGGTGACCAGCCGCCGCCGACGGCCGTGAAGACCCTTCAGAAGTACGTGGTCGAGCTGCGCAAGACACTGGGGCCCGGTGTCGTGCGGACCCGGGGTCGCGCCTACTTCCTGGACGTGGCCGACGAGGAGATCGACGCCCGCTGCTTCGAGGGCCTACTCCAGGAGGCCCGCCGCGCTGAGCGTGCCGGCGACGTCGGGCGCGCCGTCGCCCTCTACGCCGAGGCCGACCGGCTGTGGCGCGGTCCGGTCCTCGCCGACTTTCCCGATGCCGCGTTCGTCGCGCCCGAGCACGCCCGGCTCACCGAGCTGCGGCTCTCCGCGCTCGAGGCGGCGCTCGACATGGAGCTCGCCGTCGGCGACCCCGTCGATGTCGTCACGCGGGCCGCGCAGCTGGTCGAGGTCGAGCCAGTGCGTGAGCGGCTGTGGGCATCGTTGATCCTGGCCCTGTACCGGTCCGGCCGCCAGGTCGACGCGCTGCGTGCCTACGAGCGCTACCGCAGGCTGCTGGCCGACGAGCTCGGCCTCCAGCCGTCCTCAGCCCTGCGGGCGCTCGAGGTGGCCGTCCTGCGACAGGATCCTGAGCTGGGCGGACCCGCCGTGGCGCGCCGCGGCGAGACGGCGGGCAACCTGCCGCGACCCCGCACGAGCCTCGTCGGCCGGGCGCCCGACGTGGCCGCGGTCGATGCCGCCCTCGCGAGCCATCCCCTGGTGACACTCACCGGCACGGGCGGCATCGGCAAGACCCGCGTGGCGATCGAGGCCGCCACCCGCGTCGCCGGCCGGCATCCGGGCGGGTGCTGGTTCGTGGACTTGGCGGCCGTCCGCGAGGCCCCGATGGTCCCGCGCGCCGTCGCCGACGTGCTGTCGGTCGTGGAGCAGCCCGGCGAGGACGTGCTCGACTCGTTGGCGGGCGCTCTCTCGTACCGGCCCGAGACGCTCGTCGTCCTGGACAACTGCGAGCACCTGCGAGACGCCTGCGCCGACGTCGTCGGGCGGGCGCTCCTCAGCGCGCCGCGTGTCCGCGTGCTCGCCACCAGCCGTCGGCGGCTGGGGATTGCCGGAGAACACGTCATCCCACTGCGACCGCTCGCCGTCGAGCATCCCGGGGACGACGGGCGGCGGTCGGCCGCGGTCGAGCTCTTCGCGGAGCGGGCAACGGAGGCAGCGCCTGGCGTGGAGCTCTCCGATGACGATCTCGCCGCGGCGGCCATCGTGTGTGCGCGGCTCGACGGGATCCCGCTGGCGATCGAGCTGGCTGCGTGCCAGGTGCGGATCCTCGAGCCGGCCGAGATCGCGACGCGGCTGGACGACCGGCTGCGCTTCGCCGCGACGTCCACTGCCGGGCCCGTCCGGCAACGGACCCTCGAGGCGGCGGTGGCGTGGAGCTACGAGCTCCTCTCCGAGCCGGCTCGCGCGATGTTCAACCGAACGGCGGTCTTCGTGGAGTCGTGCACGCTCGAGGCGGCCGAGGCGGTCGCGCCGCCTGCCGTCGGGAGGGCGGACGTCCTGGGCGCGATCAGCGAGCTGGTCGACGGCTCACTGCTGACCCGTGAGCGGGGACCGGCTGCGGTCGCGCGCTTCCGGATGCTGGAGACGCTCCGGGTCTTCGGTCTTGCTCAGCTCGAGCGGGGCGAGGCGTTCGCGCCCGCGCACCACGCCCATGCCCGGTTCTACCTTGGGCTCGCCGAGGCGGCCGGGTGGGAGCACTTCGGCCCGGCCGAGCTGACGTGGAAGCGGCGCTTGCGCGCGGAGGAGCCCAACCTGCGCGCCGCGATCTGGTGGGCCAGCCAGCACGAACGCGCCCTCGCCGCGCAGCTCTGCGTCGCGTTGTGGCCCTACTGGAGCATGAGCTGGGCAAACGCTGAGGGGGTGGCGTACCTCACACCACTCCTGGAAGAACCGGGCCGTCTCGCGCCCGAGCTGCGCGCGTGGGCCCTCACGGCGGCGGCGACCCTGTGGTCCGAGACCGGGGAGGCGCGGCGGTCGGCGGTCTGGGCCGACGAGGCGGTGCGCTGGTTCGGCGAGATCGGTGACGATGGCGGCCTGTGCCACGCGCGGCTGGCCCATGGGATGGCGCTCGGGAACCAGGGAGCGCTCGATGCAGCCGAGGCGGAGCTCGCGGCCGTGCTGGCCGACGCCGGCGCGGCCGGCAACACCCTGCTCGTCGCCCGAACGCTGGAGGCGTACGGCCTGGTCGCGGACCGGCGCGGCGACCACGAGCAGGCTCGTGATCGCCATCTGCTCGAAGTGGACGCGTGGGCCGAGGTCGGCAGCGTCGGCGGACAGGCGATCGGGCTGTTCCTCCTCGCCCGGGCGACCCGGTCCACCGGCGACCTGGACGCGGCCGTTGCGATCAGCCGGCAGGCGATCGAGGCGTACACCGCCAGTGACAACCCGGCGGCCGCGGCCCACCCCCTGAGCACGATCGCCGACGTCGCCCGGTTGCGCGGTGACGACACCGCTGCAGAGCGCACCTACGACGAGGCGCTTGTCGCGTTCCGGGCCAACGGGGACCGGCGCTGCGTTGCGTCGACGAACAAGAACCTCGCCACGATCGCCAACCGGCGCGGCGACCACGCCCGGGCCACCGCGCTGCTCCTCGACAGCATGCGGCTGCGACAGGCGCTGGGCGACGAGGGCGGGCTGGCCGAATGCCTCGAAGGGCTCGCCACAACGGCGCTGGCGAAGGACGAGCTCCTGCCCGCCGTCACCCTCCTCGCCGCCGGCGCGACGCTCCGAGCCGCGAGCGGTGTGAAGGCGCCAGCAGAAGACCAGGGGGCCATCGAGGAGGTGACGAGGCGGGTTAGGGCTGCACTCGACGCCGAGGTGTTCGAGGAAGCCTGGGCCGCCGGCGCGCACCTCCAGCCCGGCGCCGCCGTGTCCTACGCCACCGGGTTGGTGACGCACCTACGTCGTCCACCAAGAACGCCACGCGGCCCCACAGGAGGCGAGCTGCGTTCGGGTTGAGCTGGAGATTGAGGTTGCCGGCCCTGGTGCGCCACTCTGTGTGAGCCGATGGCCGCGGGCTTGCACCGGGCGGTCGATGGTGCCCGCTCGCGGGTGAGCGGTCCGCTTCGATACGAGCGGTCTACTCGGGCTGCCAAGTCAGCGGGTTGGAGCAAGTTCGCTGCCCCCGTTGCTGCCCTCGTAGACCGCAAGACGCTACGTCGCGCGAGGATCGGCTCGAGGCCGATATCCAGTGAGGCCAGGGACTCCAGCCCTTCTTAGGATGCACAAGAAGACGGCTTCGCGGGACTGAAAATCGGAAGGTCGGCGGTTCGACCCCGCCCCTGACCACCGCACGGTCCTCGGCGTCGCGCGCGCGCCTGGGAGACGCAGCCTCGCTGCCCCGCGTCCCCATCCGTTGCAAGGCGCGGAGATCTGCCGTCCGACGTGATCGCCGAGGTGGGTCGCCGGGTCGTTGAGGTGGCGGGTGAGCAGCGCGCGCCACCTGGGCGCCATTGGAACCTGTACGCCGAGGCCTCCCGGCAGCGCAAGGGCGGTAGCAGCGTCTGGGTCGCTGCCAACAACGAGCGGGCCACGGCTCACGCGCTGCTGTCCCTGCGCCGCCGGCCCGCGGCGAGATGCGCGTCCGTCGTGTGGTGCGTCGGCCCTCGGCGTGGAGCGTCTCGTCAGGAACGAGCCCTGCCTTCGGCCACAGGCGGTTGGATGCCGGGCGTGGCGGTTACCGCGCAATGACGTCTCGGTCGTGACGGTATCGGCGTTGGGTGAATTGTGTGTTCAACGCGCCAAGACGATTCGCCCATCGATTGTAGGGGGTTCGCCGTGACCATGCTCGACTTCGCCCGTGCAAATCTCGCGCCGCTGGATGGTGGCGCATTCGTTGAGGGATTTGCGCGCAAGCTCGTGATCCACACCACCGAGGGGATGTCGTTCGCGCCTAATCCCAATTCCTACTTCGGCAAGCAGTCGTGGCCGCACTTCACGCTCGACCGCGATGGGACGTTGTTCCAGCACATCGGGCTGAACCGGGCGGCGCGGGCACTCAAGAACCTCGAGGGCGGGACGCAGACGAACCGCGGCGGCGCCTGGCAGGTCGAGGTCGTCGGCAAGTCCAGCGAGACCCACACGGAGTTCACCGACGCCCAGATGGCGACCCTGCGGCGCCTCGTGCTGGTGCTCAAGGGGCACGGTCTGGGCATGCAGGCCCTCCCCACCGGCGCCATCGCGCTGTCGGCGACGTTCAATGCCCCGCAGCGCATGAGCGCAGCCGCGTGGAAGGCCTTCGACGGCATCTGCGGGCACCGCCACGTGCCCGAGAACGATCACTGGGACCCTGGCGCGTTCGAGCTCAGCAGCCTGCTGCCCGACGTCGACGGTGAGGCCGAGGCCCGCCAGCCCGGTCCCAAGGCGGCGCGCCTGGGCAGCGAGATCGCGTTCCTCGCCCAGGCCGTCATCAACGACGTGCGCACCGGGCCGGTGTTCCTCGTCGGGGCGGGCCAGGCAATCGGCGTCCCCACCCAGGAAGCCCTCGACGCAGCCCGCGAGGTCCACCAGCCGCACCCCGACGCCGACCCCGACGGCATCCTCGAGGTCCACCCGGCCTACCTCGGGCTCTACGGCGTGAAGATCGCCGCCTAACCGACCGACGTTCCCCCGTTTCCTGACCCTCCTCGATTAGCGAAACGGCGCGCACCGCCGGTTTCGCACTGGGCATCAACTTCACATCGCCGGACCCCAGCGCGGGGAGGCGCCCGCCACGCGGTCAGCAGGTACAAGCCGGAGTGACCACAGCCGTTCCCACTCTTCGTCGCGAGCGGTCCGGCCGGTGACCTGACGCGGGCCGTCGACCAGATCGATGCCGGCGACCGGGGGGGCCTGGAGGTTCAGCCACGATGCCGACTCCTCCTCAACCGAGCCGTTCATGGCCATGGTGACGAGGTTGGCTGCGGGAAGGTGATCAACATTCACGCCTCCTCCGGGCAGCTCCGGGGATGTCGGGCCGGGTGGATCGCAGCCCTGCCCGCTGCCCAGATGCGCACCGGCGACGCAGCCGTCCGCGCGCTCAAGCCTGTCCGTCAGGCTGACGCGAGACACCCGGGGTGCCGGGTGATCTGGCCGTCAACGGGCGAGCGAGGACTGCGTCCGCGATGTCTGCGATCTTGACCCGCCGGCGGTGTCACCGGTGGACCATGGGGCGATGGGCGACGACGACTCTCTGCCCGGCCGCGTCGGCGGACGTTCACCGCGAACTACAAGTTGGCGGTGCTGGAGGCCTACGACGCGGCCACCGAGCCGAGCGCCAAGGCCGCGCTGCTGGGCCGCGAGGGTCTGTACTCCTCCCACGTCGTGGACTGGCGGCGCGCCCGGGACGCCGCCGCGCTCGCGGGCCTGACGCCTGCGCCGCGGCCGCGACACTCGCCCGAGCAGCTCGAGCTCGAACAGCTGCGACGCGCCAACGCGCGGCTGTCACGCGAGCTGGCCAAGACCCGGGCTGCCTTGGATGTCGTGGGGAAAGCACACGCGCTCTTGGAGTTGTTGTCCGAGGCGCGGAGCGCCGCCTCTCGGACCTGGACGCGTCGCTGGTCGACATGCCGCCGGACGTCATCCCCGACGACCAGAACTGACCTGTGCTGACCAGCGACGGCCACCTGGGGCACCGACACGTCGGCGGACATTAGCCTGCGCGCATGCCGCCCTCAGCGTCCACCGATGCCTCGTCAGGCGGTGACGCCAACGCAACGGCGCACCGCGACCTGACGCCTGAGCTGCTGGTCTCGACCTGGGCGCCGCGCGACGTGCGGCTCTCGCCCGACGGCCGTCGCGTGGCCTGGACGGCCAAACCGTTCGGCAAGAAGGACGAGCATCCCGAGAGCGGGATCTGGGTCGCGGAGGTCGGCAACCCGGAGTCGACGCGCCGGTGGACCCACGGCGGTGAGGACTCCCAGCCCCGTTGGTCGCCGGACGGCACCCGCCTGGCGTTCCGTTCCGACCGCGCCGAGCGCGGTACGGCCGGCCTGTACGTCCTCGACGTCGCTGGCGGGGAGGGCCGACCGCTGGCCGTACGGAAGCGTTCGGTCGATGCGCACGCCTGGGCACCCGACGGGCGGTCGATCGCCATGCTCGCCCCCGACGAGCCCGACGGCGAGGACGAGCGCCGGCAGAAGGAGCGGGACGACGCCGACGTGTTCGGCGAGCGACGACAGTGGCACCGGGTGCTGGTGGTCGCCCTCGACGGCGGCGAGCCGACCACCGTGCTCTCGACCGACCTGCACGCGATCGAGATCGTGTGGTCGCCGACCGGCGATCGGCTGGCGGTGCTCGCCCAGCCGACGACCGACCTCGACGACATGGCCCGCGCGAGCATCTGGGTGCTCGCCGCGGATGGTTCCTGCGAGCCGCGCCGCGTGGCTGTTCTTCCGTTCGCGCACCGGCTGAGCTGGGTCGGTGATGGCAGCGAGTTGGCGTGCGTCGCGCCGCACGACCTGTCGCCATGCTCGGCCTGGACCGTCTGGCGGGTGCCGGTCGACGGCGGCGACCCGGTGGTCGCCGGGCCTGGCCGCGACGAGGAGCGGTGCGGCGTCGGGGTGGTCGCACCGGTCGGCGAGCGGCGGGTCGTGGTCCAGGTCGAGGAGGGCCTCGACACCCGGCTCGAGTGGTGTGAACCGTCAGGTGGCCGTACGACGCTGTGGACCGCGCCCGGGGAGGTCGAGTCCGCCGACGTGGTGATCACCGCCGACGGTCCGGTGGTGGCGGCCGTTGCCGCCAGCGCGACGCAGCCGCCTGAGGTGTGGGCCGGGCCGCCCGAGCACGTCGCGGTGCTGTCGGATCACCGGCAGGACCTGGGCGGAGCGCGGCTCGCGCCGGCGGAGGACTTCCTCTTCGCCGGACGTGACGGGCGCCCACTGGACGGAGTCCTGATCCGCCCGCTCGACACGCCAGGTGGACCCGCGCCGACGGTGGTCCTGGTGCACGGGGGGCCGTACTCTCGGTCCGGTCGGGAGCCGCACCTGCGCCTGATCCCCGCGCAGCTGTTGGCCGCGGCGGGCTACGCGGTCCTGCTGCCGAACTACCGCGGCGGGCGGGGCCACGGCAACGCGTTCGCCAACGCCGCCGTCGCCGGCATGGGCACGGTGGAGTGGGACGACGTCATGGCGGCGACCGACGCCTCGGTGGAGCGCGGGATCGCCGATCCTGACCGGCTGGGCATCGGCGGGTGGAGCCAGGGCGGGTTTCTCACCGCATGGGCGGTGACCCAGACGGACCGGTTCCGGGCTGGCGTGATGGGGGCCGGTGTCAGCGACTGGGGAATGATGGCGGCCACCAGCGACCTGCCGACATTCGAGGCGGCCCTCGGTGGCAGCGTCCTCTGGGACGGGCCGGGGCCGCACCACGCCGCCATCGGGTCGCCGGTGTCGTACGCAGCCCGCCGGACCACACCGCTGCTGATCGTCCACGGCGCGAACGACGAGCGGGTGCCGCACAGTCAGGCAGTGGCGTTCTACCGCGCGCTGCGTGATCAAGAGGCGCTGGTCGCGCTTGTCACCTACCCCCGCGAGCCGCACGCGGTCGGCGAGCGCCTCCACCAGCTTGACCTGATGCGTCGAGTGGTGGCCTGGTATGACCGCTGGCTGAAGTAGGGCCGGCAGGACCATTCGACCGCGTGACGTCCACAGGCAGCACAGACCCTCCGTCATCCACGCCCCGGTCACACTCGCCCACTTTGGGGTCTCGCACGGACGAGCGTCCTGCTCGGGAGGTGCGTTGGTGTCGGTACGGGGTCCGGCATCAGGGCGAGCTGAGAATCCAAAAGGGCGGCGGTTCGACCCCGCCCCTGTCCACCCCATCAGCCCAGGAGATCACCTCACCTGGATCGCCCGTCGGCTGTGGTTATCGCGGAGGTTGATGGCAACCACAGGGAGATCCGCGCACCGCCGGTCGGGCTGGTCGCTGCGGTGACGCCTCCGCCCGCTGCGTTGGCGATGGACGCGACGATGGCGAGGCCCAGCCCCGAACCTCCGTCGTCACGGGAGCGAGCCTCGTCCAGGCGGGCGAAGCGCTCGAAGATGTGGGCGCGGTCTGCTGGCTCGATGCCCGGCCCGTCGTCGTCGACGTGCAGCCAGACACGGTCGCCGAGGGGTTCCACGGTCGCGATGACGTGGCTGCGCGCGTGGCGACGCGCGTTGACGACCAGGTTGCTGATCGCTCGTCGCAGCAGGCGCTCGTCGGCGACGACCGTGGCCTTCGTTCCGACGACGTCGGCGCTCGCGACCACGGCCTCCTCGCTGACCAGGTCGAGGAGCGCGAGGCGGGTGGCCTCCGTGGGCCGAACTTCATCCAGCGTGGCGAGCAGCAGCAGGTCGTCGATGCGCGCGGCGAGCCGCTCCGCGAGCGCCTCGAGGCGTTCGAGGAGTGCTTGGTCGACCTTGGCGGGTCGCCCGGCGACGAGCTCCAGCTCGCACTGCAGGGCCATCAACGGGGTGCGCAGCTCGTGTGCCGCATCTGACGTGAACTGTCGCTGGGCGATGTGCGACCGCTCGATGCGGGCCAGCATGCCGTTCAGGGTGGTCGCCAGGCGCTCGATCTCGTCGCCGCTGTCGGGGACGGGGACGCGGCCCATCGCGGTCGCGTCCTTGATGCCGGCGGCCAGTGCGGTGATGGCTCCGACGGGGCGCAGGGCCTGCCGGGTCGCCACGCCGGCCATCACGGCCGCGAGCAGGCTGGCCAGCGGCACCGCCACCCAGAGGGCACGCCAGAGCGCGTCGAGGTTCTCTGCGAGCCGGGCCTCGGATGCGCGGCTGACGATGAGGAGCTCCTGGCCGTCCAGCGTGATCGCGCGGGCGACGAGCTGCTGGCCAGGCGCCGCGGCCGGCTGCGGGTCACCTGGGGCGACGACGCTCGCCGCGACGCCGTCTGCGGTGGTCACGGCGACGGTGCCCGTGCCGGCGCGGAGCCCGGCCTCGAGGCTGTCCAGCACCTCTTCGATCCGTTCGCGGATCGCCTCGCGGCCGCTGCTGGCGACCTGCACGAAACCGATGGTCGCCAGGGCCGAGAACAGCACAGCCGAGACGGCCAGCACACCGAAGGTCACGCGGCCCGTGACGCCGATGAGGAAGCGACTCATCGAGAGAGCGCGATGCGGTATCCCAGGCCGCGCACGTTCTCCACCACGACCGGGGCCAGCTTGTCGCGCAGGCGGCGCAGGTGGACGTCGAGGTTGGTCGGATCCACGCCGGCGTTGCTGCCCCACACGGCCTCGACGAGCTCGCCGCGTGAGCGGCACGCCCCCGCCGCCAGGAGCAGCTCACGGAGGACGTCGTCCTCACGATTGGTCAGGCGCACGGGACGGCCGCCAACCTGGCACTCGCGGGTGCCCAGGTCGTAGACGAGGTCGCCCCGCTCCATCCGGTTGTCGGCCAGCGCCGACGCTCGACGGATGAGCCCGCGCAGGCGGGCGGCCAGGACGTTGATGCTGACCGGCTTGGTCACGAAGTCGTCGGCCCCCGCGTCGAGCAGGTCGATCTCGTCGAACTCGCCAGACTTCGCCGTCAGGACCAGGATCGGGGTCCGATCGCCCTCCGCCCTGATCGCCTCGCACACGAGCCACCCGTTGCGGCCCGGCAGCAGCAGGTCCAGCACGATCGCCGCGAAGCCGCCCTCCAGGGCGCGCCACAGCCCGGTTTGCCCGTCGGCGCAGGACTCGACGTCGAAGCCCTCGGCCCGCAGTCCTCGCTCGAGCACGCTGCGGATGGCGTCGTCGTCCTCGATGACCAGGACCCGCATGGAGCCAACGTAGCGACGGCGCCGCCCCGAGCCTTCCGGCGCATTCAGTCAGCCTTCAGGTTCACCCGGGCTTGCCTTCAGTGGCCGGCGCCGATGGTCGCTGCAGTGCCCGGAACGGCCGGGCGAGCATGATGAGGAGCAAGAGATGCGCAGGCGCAACATCGTCATCGGGCTGGTCTCCGTGGCAGTCGCCGCGAGCGCCATCGTCTCCGGCATGGTGCTCTCGGCCGGCGCCGTGGGCGCCGACGCCGTGCAGGACGCCACGTTCAACTCCGTCATCCAGGACGTCGGCGACGAGACCATCTCGTGCACGTGGTACGCCAACGTCGAGCCCGACGACCAGTCCGGTGGGCGCACGACCGCCCACGGTGGCGCGCTCGAGACCCCGGACGAGGTCCAAGCCGCCGACGGCACCGTTTCGCCCGTGCGCGAAGGCACCGACGCCGAGTGCGAGGCCGTGCGCGCCGACCTCGAGTCCGGCGCGATCAGTCCCGGCACTCCCGAAGGCTCTGGCGACTAGGCCCCGTCAGCCGGGCTGTGGCCCACCGCATGGTGGCGGCCGTCCGGCTGCCGCGGGCGACAGCACGGCGACACCGAACCTTCCGCCCAGGGACTGCGGCTCGGCGTCGACATTCGGGAGTCCGACGCCTCCACGACCGCCGAGCGCCCAGGACCCTGCCGCCCGACGTCGTGGCCGCGTTGGGCGGCACGTCGTAGAAGTCGTCGGCGAACAGCGCGCCACCTGGCGCCAGGGTTCGGGTCACCCGCCACCCATCCCAGCTGAGCGCCGAGTCACCTGGCCCGGGTCAGAAGGCCTATCACGATCGCGGCGTGGGGCATCGGCTGCCCCACGCGCCGGCGGACCGGTCCCCAGGGAATGCGGGGCGATCCGACCGGGCGTTGAACTCGTGGCGGTCGTCAGTCGCCTGACTCACGAGCCGCGCTGTGGTCTGCTCGGCGGAGGGACAGGCCGGCCCGCCGACGCCGAACGGCCCATGTGCCGCGCGGGTGGGGTCCGCTGGCGAGCGGAGGGCCCGCCCTGCCATCTCCCTGCTGACGCGGGGGCCACCGCGCGGGCGCCCCTTCCGACAACCTCTTGACAGGCATGCCACATCGACTTTACCTTCGGTTAAACTAACTTGTTTGGAGGGGTCCGGTGGTCGACGGGACCTGGTTGGAGGTCGAACTCCCCGCCGGCACCGATCGGCGCGTCGCGAACGACCTGTCCGCAGGTGCCCCGCGTTCGTGGGCGACATGTCCGGGCACGAAGGGATGACCGGCACGCGCGAGGTGGCTGAGTGACCACGGGCACGGGGTCCCCGCGGCGCCCCTACCGGATGGAGGCACGGGCGGCGAAAGCGGCCGCCACGAGGCAACGCATCCTGCAGGCGGCCCAGGCCCGGTTCCTCGCTTCGCACTACGAGGACGTCACCCTCAACGCCGTCGCTACCGACGCCGGAGTGACCCGCCAGACGGTGCTCAACGTCTTCGACTCCAAGGAGCACCTCTTCGTCGAGGCGGCGCGATCGCTCCCGGTGCCTCGTGATCGGCTCCGCGGACCTGCCGACCGACCCCGGGTCGTGGCGACGCTGCTCGAGGAGCACGAGCTGGTCGGCGACGCCGTGATCCGCCTGCTCGCGGTCGAGGACCGGATCCCGGCGGTCGGCGCTCTGATGGAGGAGAACCGCGCCAAGCACCACCGGTTCCTGGCCACCGTCTTCGCCGACGTGCTCCCGAGCCGTGGCCGGGCACGGCAGCGGATGCTGGGCGAGATCCACGCCGCGCTCGACGTGTACGTGTGGAAGCTGCTTCGGCGTGACCTCGCCTTCAGCGTGGCCGAGACCCAGGCGGTTTTCGAACGGTTCTTGGCCGCCGCCCTCGCGGGTGGAGGGCACGACACGTGACCCGCGTATCTCAGGACCGCGCAGGGCGCCAGAGGCGCGGAGCGACGACCTCAGCGGGGGGCATCCGGTTCGCATCCGTTGCTCGCCCTACCCGTTCCCTTCTCGAGGAGGAACCGTCCGCATGAGCAGCATCGTGTTCGTCACCTGGGACGGCGGCGGCAACGTGGCGCCAGCCCTCGGCATCGGCGCCGAGCTGCGCGAGCGCGGCCACGCCGTCCGCGTGCTCGGCCATCCGGGCCAGGCCGACTCC
The DNA here is from genome assembly GCA_963829805.1 of Euzebyaceae bacterium. Taxonomy (GTDB): domain Bacteria; phylum Actinomycetota; class Nitriliruptoria; order Euzebyales; family Egibacteraceae; genus CAWHJR01. The sequence continues at coordinate 695,893 of CAWHJR010000002.1, read as the reverse complement.
GTCAGCGCCGCCGGCCTCGCGTTCACCGGCTTCCCCACGGCGCGGCCGCACACATCGACCGATCCGGGTGGCCGGTTGGCGCTGCTGGCCGTGATCGGTGACCGGGCGATGGGCCGCGATGTGCTCGCCGATCTCGATACCCGGGGTGCCGATCTGGTCGTAGTCGACTGCGTCCTGTTCGCTGTCATGGATACGCTGCGCCGGGCAGGGCGACCCTACGCCGTCCTCGAGCACGTCTTCGACGGCTTTCTCCGCGGGGCGGCGAAGGGCCCCATGGGCCTCGCCTTGCGGGCACGGCGACTCCCGCCCCTGGAGCTGATCGACGCAGGGACGGTGCGGGTGACGGCCACCGTCCGGGAGCTCGATCAAGGCCACGGCGACGTCACCCACGTTGGACCCCTTTGCCAGGGCGTGCCAGCACACCCGGAGCAGCCGACCGTGCTGGTCAGCCTCAGCACCTACGCCTTCCCGGCGTTGGCCAAGACTTGGCAACGGGTCCTGGACGCGCTCGACGGCCTCGACGCCCGCATCATCGCCACCACCGGCCCGGCCATCGATCCCGCTGGGCTCCGAGTGCCCACCGGGGTGGAGCTGCACCGCTGGCTCGACCACCGCCAGGTCATGCCAACCGCATCGCTGGTCGTCGGCCACGGCGGCCACGGCACCACCATGGCGGCGCTGGCGCACGACCTGCCCGTCCTCGTCCTGCCCCTCGACTCCGGGGGCGACCAGCCCTTCGTGGGTCGCGTCGTCGAAGCCGCGGGCGCCGGCCGCACCCTCTCCAGGCGGTCCTCGCCAACCCGCATCCGCACCGCGATCGAGGAGCTGCTCCTCGACGGGAGCCACCGGAAGGCGGCCGCGCGCCTCGGCCACACCATCCGCTCCTACGACGGGCGCACCGCCGGCGCAGAAGCCCTCGAGCAGCTCCTCCTCGGGGGTGCTGCGCAGCTGGGCCCCGGGCCCCCTCGCCCGCAAGCTGCGGAAAGTCGGGACGGCCCCTCCGGGTCGAGGGGATGGTCGGAGGCGGGCACGGCTTGATCGGGAGCGGCGACGCACGGTCGGCGGCGATCGCCACGGCGCTGTTCCCGCGGCCCCACGCGGGCCTCCTGGGTCACCGCGGCCGAGACCAACGGCTACTTGCAGGGTCTCGAGCCGCCCGCCGCGACCGCCTACGTCATGGGCAACGTGGAGTTCATCAGCGACGCCGTCGTGGCTGAGGTGGCGCAGGACCTGGGGGCGTAACCACCAGGCCCGGCTCGAACACCGCGCAGCACCGGCGCGACCAGCAGGCGGGCTCCGACCGCGGCCAGCGCCGGCTTCAGGCGGTCGGACGAGAAGCCCCGCCAGGCCTGCTCGCTGCGTCAGATCCAGATGATCCGCACACCCTCGTCCGTCGGCCCGGCGATCGACACCAGCAGTCCGTGCAGCCGGGACGGTTCGCGACGACTACAGTTCGCCACCGGTCGATCGGCGGGAGTGGTGGGCATGCAACGAGCGGGACGTGTCGTGGTGCTGCTGGCGTTCGTCGGCGCCGCGTTGGGGGTGGCGGGGACGGGGTCGGCGCAGGCGCCCTCCGACTGGCTCGCGACGTGGAACGCCTACCGCGCCCAGTCCGGCCTGCCGCCGGTGGCGGAGGACCCGGCGAAGTCCGAAGCCGACCGGCTCCATGCGCAGTACATGCTCCTCAACCAGGACATCACTCACGACGAGGACCCGTCGGCGCCCGGCTACACGCCCCAGGGCGCCGACGCCGCCCAGAGGAGCAACGTGCTCGGCGACGGCGATGTCAACTTCCCCGACGGCCGGGCCATCGAGACCTGGCTGACCGGACCGTTCCACGCGATCGGGATGCTCGACCCGGTGCTGGCGTCGGTCGGGTTCGGGAGCGCGCGCGACGCGGCCGCGGGGAGCCTCCCCTACACCGCGGCAGCCTGGGCGGACGTGGGTGAGCCGACCGCACCGGACCCCGGCGTGTTCCCGATCCTGTTCCCCGGGGACGGGGCGACGATGCCCCTGACCACGTCGTGCTGCGAGTTTCCGTCCCCCACCGAGGGGTGCGGATACCCGGACGACACCGGCTTGATCCTCACCGCTCAGCTGCAGCCCGCCTTCTCCGGCACCGAGCCGTCGGTGAACGGCTCCAGCTTCCGGCGGATCGCCCCCGACGTCGCCGACCTCGAGCACTGCCTGGTGCCCGGGTCGCAGTACGTCAACGCGGTCCCCGAGGACCAGGACTACGGGCGCCAACGGCTTTCCGGCGCGGCCTACCTGGTGCCCCGGGCCGCGCTGCAAGACGGGGCGACCTACGAGGCGGTCATCGCCTACGACGGCACCGAGGCGCGCTGGACCTTCACCGTCGGTCCGCTCGGCGGCGGACCGGTTGTGCCGCCGACCGGTCCCGCGGAGCAGATCGTCGAGGAGACCGCCACCGCCACCGCGATCGCGGTCAGCCGCGAACGCTTCGCCGACGGCTCGGCGGCGCTCGCGGTGGTGACCCGCGACGACGACTTCGCCGACGCCCTCGCCGGCACGCCGCTGCTCGCCGACGGCACCCTGCTCTTCACGCCCACGGCGCAGCTGCCACCCGAGGTCGCCGCCGAGCTGCAGCGCGTCCTGCCGCCGGGCAGCGAGGTGGTGGTGCTGGGCGGCGACGCTGCGGTCAGCCCCGCGGTGCGCCAGCAGATCGCTGCCCTCGGCTACGAGGTCACCGGGCTGTCGGGGCCGACCAGGATCGACACCGCGGTCGCGGTCGCCGGCCGCGTCGCGCCGGAGGGCATCGGCACCGTCGCGCTGGCGCGCGCGTTCGGCACGCCGACCGACCCGACGGCCGCCTGGGTCGACTCGATCTCGGCCGGCGCCTGGCTGGCCGATACGGGGGCGCCGCTGCTCCTGACCCCGCAGGAGGAGGTCGCACCCGTGGTCGCCCAGGCCCTCGCGGACCTCGGTGTGTCCGAGACGCTGCTGCTGGGCGGCACGGCGGCGCTGTCGCAGGCCGTCGAGGACGCCGTTCCCGGAGCCTTCCGCATCGCCGGCTCCACCCGGGCCGGCACCGCGGTGGCCATCGCCGAGGAGCTGGTGGGCACGACCGCCGGCGCCGTGCTGGTCGACGGCTCCAGCGACGTCGGCTGGGTTGCGGGGCTGGCCGCCGCCGGGGTGGCCGCTGACCGCGACGCCCCAGTGCTGCTCGGTTCGGCCGGCGGCCTCCCGCCGGAGACCGACGCCGCGTTGCCGGCCTGCGCCGACGACCACGCCGCCCTGCTGGTGCTGGGACGCTCCGCCTACGTCGCCGCCGTCCAGAACGCGTTGGCCGCACGAGTCGCGGCCGCCCCCTGCTGACCCTCGCCCGGGCCACGGCTCGACGCGAGCTCCGCTGACGCGCTACACCGGCAACGGCTCGGGCGGCAGGGGCGGGGGATCGTCGGGAGGTAGCGGGGCGGGTTCGTCCGGCGGCAGCGGGGACGGCCCGGGCGGCATGGGCGGCGGCTCCACCGGCGGCAAGCGGGGCCGGTTCGTCGGGGGGCAACGGCCGCTGCGGCGAGATCGGATCGGACATCCGGCACCCTCTCATGGTCGGTGATTCGGAGGCCCTCCACGGAGGCCGACGATCAGCTCGCGGAAGTGGCGGCGGTTGCCGAACATGATGTCGCGCAGCACGAGCGTCGCCCGGCGTAGCCCAGCACCTCGACGGCGGCGTGCGGCAAGCAGTTGTATGTCGCAACCACCCTGCGGCTCCGGAGGCAGCCATGTCCAAGGTCCGTGTCCACAACTTCTCGATCTCCCTGGACGGGTTGGGGACCGGCGACGGCATCACGTTCGAGGCCCCCTTCGGTCACGCCGGGGAACGCCTGCACGAGTGGATCTTCGCCACGCGATTCTGGCACTCGATGGTCGGCCAGACCGGTGGCACCTCGGGTGTCGACCACGCGTTCGCCGAACGCCATAGCCTCGGCATCGGTGCCGAGATCATGGGCCGGGGCAAGTTCGGCCCGCAGACCGGCCCGTGGACCGATGTCGGCACCGACGACGAGTGGCGCGGTTGGTGGGGGCCGAACCCGCCCTTTCACACGCCGATCTTCGTGCTCACCCACTACCCGCGCCCGTCGATCGAGATGGAGGGCGGCACCGTCTTCCACTTCGTCGACGCCAGCCCGCAGGAGGCGCTCGACCTCGCCCGGGAGGCAGCCGGCGAGCTCGACGTGCGCATCGGTGGTGGCCCGACGGTTGTCCGCGACTTCCTCGCCGCGGACCTCATCGACACGCTCCACGTCGTGCAGGTGCCGATCCTGCTCGGCCGCGGTGTCCGCCTGTGGGATGGGGTCGAGGGCGTCGAGGAGCGCTACGACGTCGAGGCGGTCTCGTCACCGAGCGGCGTCACCCACCTGACCTTCACCCGTCCATAACCCCGGGGGACAGCGGCTCGGGCTAGCGCCGGTCTGACCGCCGGCGGGTGGGGCGGCGGGCGATTCGAGGGCTGCGTCGTGCGGCGGGCGGGCGGGGGCATGCCGGCAGTGCGCGGCGGGCCACGTCGTCGAGCAGCGGGTCGTCGAGGTCGATGCGGTCGGCGACCGTGGGGCCGACCGCGACGAGGTGGCCGAGCAGCGAGCAGCGGCGGAGCTGCACGGCGATCTGCTTGTCGGTGGCCCGCAGCTCGTCGCGATTGCGTACCAGCAGCTCGAGACCCTGGGACACCTCGCCGATGGACGGGCCGAGGTCGCGGCGCTCACCCCAGACCACGCGCCCCGCCGCGACCTCGAACGGGTGGATCACCTCGGTGCGGTGGCCGCGCCGCTCGTGGTCGTCGACGAACGTCAGGATGACGACGCGCTGGCGCAGGTCGCCGACGCCGTCGATGACCGGTGGCAGGGGGTCGTGCATCGACCACGCCCGCCCCGACAGCGACAGCGCGACGCGGTCAGCGCCCAGTGGGACCGCCGCGGACAGGACCTCGATGATGGGCGTCATCGCGCCGTGGGGAGGGAACGGCCGCAGGAACGCGGTCAGCAGCGGCGTGTCACCGGCGTAGGCGACGACGCAGGGCCGCATCGACTCCAGGCCGTGCTCACTGCCGTACCGCTCGAGGTCGCGCGTGGCCTCCGCGAGGAGGAAGGCCTCGACGTCTTCCCAACGCTGGGTCGGCACGGAGCTGTCCATCGGTCGAGCATGGCAGGCCGCGCGGACCCACTCGCGAGGGCCTGTGGACAACCACTGGCGAGACCCAGCCGGATCTAGTGGCGGGCGATCGCCAGCTCGTGGCCTTCGTGGAGCTCGACGCTGAGGGCGAGGGTTTCCCGCGCGATCCACTCGGCGTGGGTGAGGAGCTCGGCGTCGTCGGCGGGGAGCCGGACGTCGATGCGGTCGGTGAGGGCGAGGTCGTGCTGCTTGCGCAGGTTGTTGACCGCGTGGATGGTGTCGTAGGCGCGGCCCTCGAGGCGGAGAGCGTCGTCGACATGGAGGTCCAGCGCCACGGTGGCGCCGCCGCCCGTGGCCACAGCCCAGCCGTGCTTCTCGGTGCGTTCCAGCAGCACCTCGGCGGCGGTGAGGTCGTGCCCGGCGACCCTGAAGCCGCCGTCGGGGAGGGCCTCGAACTCGCCCGCCGCCATCGCCTCCTGGAGCCTCCTGACGTCGGCACCGAGGCGGGGTCCGAGCACCCGGAGGTTCGGCCGCACGCGGAGCTCGGTGGCGTCCACCGGTGCGAACGTCACCTCCTTCACTCGCAGCTCGTCGGCGATCTCCTCGGCGTGGCCGGCGGCGAGGTCGAGTCCCTCGGCGACGAGCCGGCGGAGCGGCTGGCGCGTCCGCATCTTCGATGCCGCGCGCGCCTGGCGGCCCAGCTCGACCAGCCGGCGCACCGCGGCGATCTCCTCGAGCAGGTCGTCGTCGCCGGCGTCTACCTCTGGCCAGCCGGCCAGGAACACCGAGTCCGGCGCGCCGGGGACGGCGTCGGTGACGAGCACCTGCCAGAGGTGCTCGGTGAGGAACGGCATGATCGGCGAGATCGCCCGCAGGCCGTCGACGAGCGCGCGGTACAGCGTCGCCAGCGCGGCCTCGTCGCCGTCCCAGAACCGCCGGCGCGAGCGGCGGATGTACCAGTTGGAGAGGTCGTCGACGAACGCCTCGAACGCCTGGAGCACGTCGACGGTGAGGTAGTCGTCGTAGGCGTGCGTGACCTCGCGCACCATCTGCCGGGTGCGGGCCACCAGCCAGCGGTCCAGCTGGGTCAGGCCGTCCGCCGCGGGCTCGCCGGTGATGAGCGACGCGTCCGGCTCGAAGCCGGCGATGTTGGCGTACTGGACGAAGAACGCCGCGCTGTTCCACAGCGTGAGCAGCCTGCGCTGGATCTCGTGAGCTGCCCCGAACCCGAACAGCAGGTTGTGGCTGGGCGACTGCGCGCAGTACTGCCAGCGCATCACGTCGGCGCCCATCCGGGCGAACGCCTCGTGCGCGTCGATCATGTTGCCCCACGAGCCGTGCATCTCCCGGCCGGCCTCGTCGAGCATCTTCTCGTAGCCCAACACCTTGCGATACGGCGCCCGGCCGGTGAGCGCGACCGACATGAACAGCTGCGAGTAGAACCACAGCCGGATCTGCTCGCGCATCTCCGACACCCACTCGGCGGGGAACCACTCCTGCCAGTAGTCGTGGTCGGGCAGGTCGGCGGTCGTCAGGCCGTGGGCGGCCCCCGTGGCGTACCCCTCGTCGATCCACTCGGGGTTCTGCCAGCCGAGGGTCGAGAACGGCACGATGCCCGCGTCGAGCCAGACGTCACCGACCTCGACGATGCGCGTGACCTCCTCGCCGCACTGCTCGCAGCGGATCCGCACCGCGTCGATCCAGGGGCGGCGCAGCTCCTCCAGCCCGTCCAGGGGGGCGGTCGCGAGCTCCTGCAGCCGTGTGCGGGACCCCACGACCGTGAGGTGACCGCACGCGCACGGGTAGAACGGCAGCGGCAGGCCGTAGTAGCGGCGTCGTGAGATGTTCCAGTCCGACATGTTCACGAGCCAGTCGTCCATGCGCTTGCCCATGTACGCCGGGGTCCACTCCACGGTGCGGTTCGCCTCGCGCATCGGCTCGCGGATCTCGCCGACGGAGATGAACCAGTCGTCGCTGATGCGGAAGATCAGCGGCGTGTGGCAGCGCCAGCACTCCGGGTAGCGGTGGCTGATCGTGCCGGCCTCGACGAGCAGGCCGCGCTCGTCCAGGTCCCCGGTCAGGTCGGCGGCGGCGTCGTGGGCGGAGCGGCCTGCCAGCCAGCCGTACTCCGGGTAGAAGCGGCCCGACTCGTCGACCGGGGTGAGGACGGCGAGGTCCTCGACCTTGCTCAGCTCGAAGTCCTCGGTGCCGCAGCCGGGTGCGATGTGGACCACGCCGGAGCCCTCGTCGAGGGACACCTCGTCCCAACCGATCACCCGGTGCGTCACCTCGGCGCCCGGCCCCAGCGCGTCGAAGGGACCCTCGTAGCGCAGCCCCACGAGGTCGGAACCGACCGCGGTCTCCTCGAACGGGCCTTGGCTGCGCGCCACCGCCACCCAGTCCCCGTTGCCGAGCCGCCCGTAGCTGGCGGTCGGGCTGACCGCAGCCGCCACGTTCGCCGGCAGCGTCCAGGGCGTGGTCGTCCAGATCACCAACGACTGTCCCGGTCGGTCCCGCAGCGGGAAGCGGACGAACAGCGAGGGGTCCTCGCGGTCGACGTAGCTGCCGGCCAGCTCGTGGGCCGAGATCGACGTGCCACAGCGCGGGCACCACTCGGTCGAGCGGTGGCCCCGGTACAGCCACCCGCGCTCGTGCACGATCGACAGGAACCGCCAGATGTAGTCGATGTTGGTGTCGGAGAAGGTGAAGTAGTCGCGCCCCCAGTCCATCCACTGCCCCAGACGGATCGAGCCCGCCGTCAGGTCGGCGGCGGAGCGCTCCACCACTTCCCGGCAGCACCGCGCGAACTCGGCGAGCCCGAACTCCTCGATCTCACGCTTGGAGTTGAGGCCGAGCGCGCGCTCCACGCCCACCTCGATCCACAACCCCTGGCAGTCGAAGCCGTTCTGGTAGCGCTGGTGGTGCCCCCGCAGCGCCTTGTAGCGCTGGAACACATCCTTCAGGGTGCGCCCCCACGCCGTGTGGACCGCGAGGGTCTTGTTGGCCGTGACGGGGCCGTCGATGAAGCTGAACCGCGGCCCCCCGACGTTCTTGGCGCGCAGCCGATCGAACGTCCGGTCCCGCTCCCACAGCTCCAGAACCGCACGCTCGAGGGCGTCGTGGTCCGGCTTGTCGGGCAGTGGGGCGAACACGATCCGAGCGAGCGTACGGGCGCACCGGGCTGGTCGGCGGCCCGCGTCGTCCTCATAATGAGCCTCGGGGGCGGAGGGGACGGCCGCTGTGGCGCTCACGATCGATGGCTTCGAGGACGTGGAGGAGATCGGGCGCGGCGGGTTCGGGGTGGTCTACCGGGCACGGCAGCCCACCTTCAGGCGGGTGGTCGCGATCAAGGTGATGGCCGAGTCCGTCGACGACCGCTCCCGGGCGCGGTTCGAGCGCGAGGCCGCCGCCATGGGGGCGGTGTCGGGTCACCCCAACATCGTCGTGGTCCACGAGGCGGGCTCGACGGCGGACGGCCGGCCGTACCTGGTGATGCCGTTCATGGCGGACGGCTCGCTGGGCGACCGGATCGCCGCGGGCCGGCGCCTCACGTGGACCGAGGCCGCCGACCTCGGGGTCAAGCTCGCGGGGGCCCTCGAGACCACCCATGCGATCGGGGTGCTGCACCGCGATGTGAAGCCCGACAACGTGCTGTTCACCGACTGGGGCGAGCCGCAGCTCACCGACTTCGGGATCGCGCGGGTCCACGACAGCACCCAGACCCGGTCGGGGATCATCACGGCGAGCATTCACTACGCGGCGCCTGAGGTCCTCGCCGGCCGGCGCGCCGACGCGGTGTCGGACGTCTACTCGCTCGCGGCGACGCTCCACAATGCGCTGACCGGCGAGCCGGCGTTCGCCCGCCCCGACGACGAGTCGCTGATCCCGATCCTGGCCAGGATCGCCTCCGAGCCGCCGCCCGAGCTCGCCGCGCACGGCGTCCCACGGGAGCTCGCGGACGTGGTCCTGCGCGGGATGGCCAAGCGGCCCGCCGAGCGCTACCAATCGGCCGCCGCGTTCGGGGAGGCGCTCCAGGAGGTGCAGCGGGCGCTCGGGGTCGCGGTGTCGGCGATGGCCTTGCCGCGGGCCCGCGCCGCCGTCGAGGACGCCGACGCGACGGTTGCGTTCGACGCCGGCAGCGGCCCGGAGGTCACCGTGACGCCGCCGGCCGTGGCCGCCCCGGAACGTGCTCCCGACGTCCGCGCCGGCCTCAACCCGGCACCTGGCCTCGCGGCGGTCGCGCTGCTGCTGGTCACGCGCGCCCTCGTGCGCAGCGTGCCCGATCTCGGCTCCGACCCGACCGCAGAGGCCGCGGCGGCGGTGCTCCGGGAGCACCGGCCGCAGACCGTGCTGGCCTGGTTCACGGCGACCGTGGCCCTCGTGCTCATCGTGTGGTTCTTCCGGGGCGTCTGCGCGGTCGTCGTCTCGGCGATGGGCAGGCGCAGCCCGTGGGCGTGGCTCGCGGTCGCCGGCGCCGGGCTCTTCGTGGTCCTGCAGGTCGTGGCCCAGGTCTTCTACGCGGTCCTGATCCTGGAATCCGGCGGCGTGCAGGGGATGCTCGACAGCCTGGCTTCCGCAGCCCTCGCGGACTACACGGCGTACCTGCCGCTCGCCCTCTTCGTCGCCGCCGTGTCCGTCGCGGCCCTGCGCCACGACCTCCTCCCCCGCTGGCTCGCCTCGGTGGGCATGGTGCTCGCGCCGGTCACGCTGCTGGCGTTCGTCCTCGCACTGTTCGGCGTGCTGGCGTTCGAGGAGGGACCCGACCCGCTGATCGTCGGCCTGGTCGCCTGGTTGGGCGCGTGCAGCGTGACACTCCGCAAGCCCGATGGTCAGCTGACGAGCAGGGACTCCCAGAGCCGGCCAAACCGCGCGGCGTAGCGTTGCTCAGGCCACCTCTGCGCGACGTTGCACGTCGCGGGTCGCTGCGACGATGTGGCGCGCCTTCTCCAGCGGCGTCAGGCCCTGCTGCGTGAGCGTGCGCGACGGCACTTCCATGCCGATGGTGATGCCCTCCGGCAGCGCGCGGATGAAGCCCTCCAGGTCGAAGGTGCCCTCTCCCGGCACCATGCGCTCCAGGGTCGCTTCGGCCATCTGCTCCTCGCTGGGCATGGAGGCCGGACCGTCGCAGATCTGTGCGTAGCCGATCCGGTCCCGGGGCACGCGGGCGAGCTCCTCCATCGTCGCCCCGGTGCGGGTCAGGTGCAGGACATCGGCGTTGAGCGTCACGTCCCGGCGTCCCGTGGCCTCCACGACCTGCAGCGCCTTCGCGAGGCTGTTCACCCCGGAGAAGGCGAAGAGCTCGATCCGCGTGGTCAGGCCATGGGCCGCGGCCATCTCGCCCAGCGCGGCCAGGTGGTCGGTCAGCCGATCGAGGTCGGGGTCGTAGCCGACGGTGTTGATCGCCATCGCGCCGAGGTCCGCCGCGGCTTCGACGTAGGGCTGCAGGCTCTCCATGGTCGTGTCCTCGCGGAGGACGAAGGGATCGACCGTGCGGACCTGCACGCCGACATCACCCGCTCTGGCGCGGAGGTTCGCGCGCATCGAGGGGCTGCCGATGACGTCGTAGTAGGGGACGGGCAGATAGGGTGCCGGCTCCATGCGGAGATTGACCGCTTCGCACCCGCAAGCAGCGGCGATGTCGAGGAGCTCAAGCGGACCGACCGTCGCCACCGTCAGGTGCTCGAGCGAAAGGGCGTGGCCCATGTTGAGTCGATCCTCTCGATTGGGCAGCAGGCTGGAAGAGGTGCTCCCGGCGCTGAAAGGGGCAGAGCTGCAGCTGGGTTGTGTCGTGCCGGACGCGCAAGCGGCCAGTGTGCTCTGGGGCGCGATGCTGGGCATCGGCCCCTGGATCGCGGTGGATGACTACAGCGGGTACCAGATCCACTGGGGCGGACGAGACCTGGACATCCGCATGACCAACACCTTCAGCTACTTCGGCGACGTGCAGGTCGAGCTGATCCAGCCGCACAGGGACGTCGAGTCCCCGCACCGGGCCTACCTCGACGGCGGCGGCAGCGGATTGCACCATCTCGGTTTCTTCGTCGATGACTACGCGGCGGCCGTGGCCGCGGCAGATGCGGCAAACCTGAAGACCGCGTTCGAGGTGAGCGCGCCGGGAGCCGCGAACCGCACCGTCTACTACGAAGCCCCGCCGGAGATCGGCTGCTTCATCGAGATCATCGATCTCCCGCCAGAGCGCCGCACGGGGTTCCATGCGATCAAGGAGGCGGCCGCGTCCTGGGACGGCACGAGGCCGTTCAGGAAGTACCACCGACTTGCCGAGTTCCTCGCCGAACAGGATCGCTAGGAGGATCCACGCGTGGACGTCGACGCGATCATCGCGACGCTGCGCGAGCCGTCGGTTCCGCGGCTGTCGCCGACCTGCAGGGTCTTCATCGCCGTGGATCCCGGCTGGTACGAGGACCTCGGCAGCGGCCTGGAGGCGTGGCGGCGGTGGCGCGGGGACCGGCCGGTGACCCTGGCGACGGCGGTGCGAGGGAATCCGACCGTGCTCGAGCTCGAGGTCGGCGGCAACGCCGCGGCCACGGTCGTGTGCGCTCACGCCGCCGGCGCCGCCGAGGAGCTGCGCATCTACGTTGACCCGCGCGAGGCTGCGTCCTAGGCCTTGCGCCGCGGCTGGCCGCGGGCTAGCGTCCTTTTGCAATACCGTTGCGCATGCTGCAACAACCGCTGGTGCACGGGAGGCACCTCATGTGGCCGCACGATCAGCGCAGCACGGGGCGCCGTGCGCTGACCCTCCACGCGCCCGAGACGCTGGAGGAGGCGGCCGACCTGCTGGCCCGCCACCACGGCAACGTGCGTCTCGGCGCGGGCTGCACCTACGTGATGCTGATGGCGGCGCACGGCGAGGTGCAGCCGGAGCACCTCGTCGGCCTGCACCGCATCCCCGGCCTGGACCAGCTCGAGCCGGGCCGCGTCGGTGCGCTCACGACCCTGCGGCACCTCGAGCGCGGTCCGCGCACCGGCGCCGAGCGCGCCCTCACGATGGCCGCGGCCGTCACTGCCGGACCGCTCGTGCGGACGCTCGGGACGGTGGGCGGCAACGTCGGGTTCGCCGACGGGGACGTGGTGCCGGCGCTCATGGCGCTCGACGCCGAGGCCCACTTCTCCGACGGGACCGCGATGCCCGTGGCCCGCTACGTCGCGGACCGTCCGCCCGACCGCATCCTGACCGGGTTCACCTACGACGCGACGCAGGCCTCGGGTGCCACGGTGAAGCTCTCCCGGCGGGGCATGGACTGGCCCGTGGTGACGGTGTCGGTGGTCGTGCGCCGCGACGCCGACGACGGCACGGTCACCCACGCCCAGGTGGCCGCCCAGGCCCTGGCCGCGACGCCCGTGCACCTGCCCGCCGTCGCCGCCGTGCTCGTGGACAGTCAGGGCGAGGCCGAGGCCGTCGAGTACGCCGCAGAGTCGGCCACCCACCGCATCGAGGTGCGCAGCGACGCCGAGGCCTCCGCGCCCTACCGCCGTCGCGTCGCGCCGGCCGTCGTCGCCAGGGCGCTGACGCTCGCACTCGAGGCCGGCCCCGACGGTGACGTCCCCCTCGAGGAGGCACGGCGATGACCCGCCTGCACCTCAACGGCCGCGACGTCACGGTGACCAGCGAGCCGATGACGCCGCTGCTCGACGTGCTGCGCGACGAGCTCGGCGACCTCACCCCCAAGCCAGGCTGCCGCGAAGGCCGCTGCGGGGCGTGCGCAGTGCTGCTGGACGGCGAGCCGGCCATCTCCTGCCTCCTGCCGGTCGGCCGCGTCGCCGGGCACGAGATCACGACGCTGGAGGGCCTGACCGCCTCCGACGGGTCGCTCGATGCCGTCCAGCAGGCGTTCGAGCGCAGCGGCGCCGTGCAGTGCGGCATCTGCACCCCGGGCATGCTGCTGTCGCTGCGGGCGATGCTCGACGAGGAACGCGACTGGACCCGCGCCCAGGTGCAGCGCGAGCTGGCGAACAACCTGTGCCGCTGCACGGGCTACAGCAAGATCCTCGAGGCAGCCGGCCAGGTCCTCCGGCGCGAGGCGACCAGCCGTGCCTGACGCCTTCTACCGGGCCGACGCGCGCGCCAAGGTCACCGGCCGCGCCGTCTACGGCGTCGACCTGGTCGAGCCCCGGATGCTCCTCGGCGGTGTCGTGCGGGCGCGCGTCCCCAGCGGCGTGATCCGCTCCGTGGACGTCGCCGCGGCCGAGGCGCTGCCGGGCGTGACCGTGATCACCGCCGCGGACCTGCCGGTGGCGCGCTACGGCATGGTGATCGACGACCAGCCGCCGCTCGCGTCCACGCGCGTGCGCTTCTCGGGGGAGCCGCTCGCCGCCGTCGCCGCGCCCGACGAGGCGACCCTGGTCGCGGCGCTGGCCGCGGTCACGGTCGACGTCGAGGCCCTGCCCTTCGTCACCGACCTCGAGGAGGCAGCCGCCGGCGCCCACCCGGTGCACGCCGACCTGCAGCCCTACGCCGCGACGTTCCCCGTCCCGCAGGAGGGCAACATCTGCGCGCGCACCGTGACCCAGGCCGGTGACGTCGATGCGGCCTTCGCGGCGGCCGAGCACATCGTCGAGGGCCGCTACGCCACGCCACGCGTCCACCAGGGCTACATCGAGCCGCGCGCGTGCGTCGCGACCGCGGAGCCCGACGGCGGCTACACCGTGCGCACCAGCACCCAGAACCCCTTCGGCGTGCGCGCGACCCTCGCCAAGATCCTCGCCGTCCCGGAGCCCGCGGTCAGGGTCATCGGCGCCACCGTCGGCGGGGGCTTCGGCGGCAAGCTCGACGTGACGTTCGAGCACTGGGCCTGCCTGCTCGCGCGCAAGTCCGGGCGGCCCGTGAAGTTCGTGTCGTCGCGAGCCGAGGAGCTCCTCGCCGCCAACCCCCGCGAGGACTCCGTCGTGCACATCCGCAGCGCGATCGGCGCGGACGGCGCGCTGCTCGCGCGCGAGGTGCGGTGCCTGCTGAACTCCGGCGCGTACGCCCACGACACGCCGTTCCTCGCGGCCGTGGCGACGATCCAGGCCACCGGCCCGTACCGCATCCCCAACGTCCGCGCCGAGGGTCTCGCGGTCTACACCAACACCCAGCCCACCGGTGCCTACCGCGGCCCGACGGGACCCCAGATGGTCCTTGCCGTCGAGTCGCACATGGACGAGATCGCCGAGCACCTCGGCGTCGACCGCGTCGAGTACCGCCGCCGGCACCTCTTCGACGAGGGCGACCACGCCTACAACGGCCAGACTGTCGAGGCCGTCTCGATCCGCGAGTGCCTCGACCGCGCCGTGGAGGCCATCGGCTACGGCCGCGACCTGCCACCCGGCCACGGCATCGGCCTCGCCTGCGCCTGGTGGACGACGACCTACGGACCCACGGGCGCGACCGTGCGCGTGGAGACCGACGGCAGCGTTTCGGTGGTCACGGGCGCGACCGAGATCGGCTCCGGCGCGGTGGCCAGCGGGCTGGTGCACCTGACCGCGGAGGCCTTCGGGATCGCGCCCGAGCAGGTGCGGCTCGCGTCCACCGCGGACACCGGGACCGGCGTGTTCGACTTCGGGGCGCAGGGCAGCCGCACGACCTTCAACGTCGGCAACGCGATGCTGCTGGCGGCCGAGAGCGTCCGGGAGCAGCTGCTCCAGGAGGCCGCCGACCTGCTCGAGGCCGCGCCCGGCGATCTCGAGCTCGTGGACGGCTTCGTCCGCGTCGCCGGCTCGCCGGAGCATCGCGCGGGCCTCGGCGCAATCGCGTCCTTCGCGCTGTACCGCGGTGGGCCGATCCACGGCTCGGCGCGCTACCTCGGGCCGCCGACGCCGTTCGACCCCGGCTGTGTCGGCCCGCAGCACTTCTACCCGACCTTCAACTCGCCGAGCTTCCACTGCCATGCCGCCGAGGTCGCCGTCGACGAGGTCACCGGGCAGGTCGAGGTCGTCCGCTACGTGGCCGTCCAGGACGTGGGCCGCGCGATCGTCCCGCCGGCGATCGAGGGCCAGATCCAGGGCGGGGTGCTCCAGGGGATCGGCATGGCCCTCTACGAGGAGGAGCGCCTCGAGGACGGCCACGTCGTCAACGCCACGCTCGAGGGCTACAAGCTCCCGACCGCCGTGGAGTCGCCCCCCATCGAGGTCATCATCGTCGAGCGCCCGTCGGCCGTCGGCCCCGGCGGCGCCAAGGGCGTCGGCGAACCTCCGATCATCGTCCCTGCGGCAGCGCTGGCCAGCGCCGTCTCTGCTGCGACCGGCCGCCGGTTCCGCGACCTGCCGATGACGCCGGAGCGGGTCGTCGGGCTGGAGCGCTGAGGGATGGCGCCCGTGGTCAGCGCGATCGAGGAGATCGACGCCGCCACCGTCTCCGACCTCGCGCTGGGCGCGTCGTTCCTCGGCACGGGTGGGGGAGGTGACCCGCTCATCGGCGAGCTGATGGCGCGGGCCGCGATCGAGCAGCACGGTCCTGTGAGGCTGGTCGCCCCGGAGGCGCTCGCTCCCGGCGCGCTCGTCGTGCCGTTCGCGATGATCGGCGCGCCGACCGTGATCGTCGAGCGCATCCCCGGCGGGCACGAGCTCGACCTCGCGATGGCCGAGATGGCCCGCCTACTCGGCCGTGAGGTCGAGGCGACGATGCCGATCGAGGCCGGCGGGATCAACTCGACGATCCCGCTGGTGCTCGCGGCCCGCACCGGGCTCCCGGTGGTCGACGCCGACGGGATGGGACGCGCCTTCCCCGAGGTGCAGATGGTCACGCTGGGGGCGGGCGGCGCCACGGCCTGGCCGCTCACGCTGGTCGACGAAGCGGGCACGACCGTCAGCCTCGTCGACTGCCCGGACAACGCCGCGGCCGAGCGGACCGCGCGCCACGTGGTGGTCTCGATGGGCGGTTCGGCGGTCATCGGCCACTACGCCGTCACGGCTGAGCACGTGCAGCGGTGGGGTGTGCCGCACACGGTGAGCCTCGCGATCCGGATCGGCCGCGCGCTGCGCGACGTCGCCGAGCACGGCGGGGACGCGCTGGCCGCCCTGGAGGCCACCTGCGACGCGCAGCGGCTGTTCTCCGGCAAGGTCGTCGACGTCGAGCGCCGCACGACCGCCGGCTTCGCCCGCGGCACGCTCACCGTCGAGGGGCTGGACACCGACGCCGGGGTCACCGCCACGGTCGACTTCCAGAACGAGAACCTGATCGTGCGGGCCGAGGACGTGGTGCTGGCCACCGTGCCCGACCTCATCACCCTGATCGACGCCGACACCGGCCGCCCCCTCACCACCGAGACGACGCGCTACGGCGTGCGCGTGCACGTGGTCGGCGCTCCGGCGAGCGAGGTCTGGTGGCGACCGGAGGCGCTTCCGCTGGTCGCGCCGCGTGCGTTCGGCTACGACCTGGAGCCGCAGCGGCTCGGGGGGCCCCGGTGACGCTGCGCCTCGGGATCGACGTCGGCGGAACCAACACCGACGCGGTGCTGGTCACGCCCGAGGGGACGGTGGTCGCCTCGGCCAAGCGCCCGACCACCACGGACGTGGTCGGCGGCGTGCACGCGGCCATCGAGGCCGTGCTGGAGGGGCGGTCCGCAGCGGACGTCGCGCTGGCGATGCTCGGCACCACCCAGTGCACGAACGCGATCGTCCAGCGCCGCGACCTGCGGCGCGTCGGCGTGCTGCGCATCGGCGCCCCCGCCACGACCGCGGTGCCGCCGCTGGCCGGGTGGCCGGCGGACCTGGTCGATGCGGTGCTCGCCGACCACCGCATCGTGCGCGGCGGGTTCCACTACGACGGCCGGCTGATCGCAGCCCTCGACACCGACGCGATCGCCGAGACCGCGCGCCGCTGGCGCGACGCGGGCGTCGAGGCCGTCGCGGTCAGCGCGGTGTTCTCGCCCGTCACCCGCGAGCACGAGGACGTCGCCGCGGCGCTGCTGCGCCGAGCACCTCGACGTACCGATCTCCCGCAGCCACGAGATCGGCTCGATCGGCCTGCTCGAGCGGGAGAACGCCACGGTCCTCAACGCGGCGCTGACCGGGGTCGCGGAGCGCGCCACCGAGGGCTTCGCCGCCGCCCTGCGGGCATCGGGCATCACCGCCGCGGCCTTCCTGAGCCAGAACGACGGCACGCTGATGACGTTCGAGCGGGCTGCCGGCCAGCCGGTGCTCACGATCGGCTCCGGCCCGACCAACAGCCTGCGCGGGGGCGGCTGGCTCGCGGGCCTGCGCGACGCGGTCGTGGTCGACGTCGGCGGCACGACCGCGGACCTCGGCGTGCTGGTCAAGGGCTTCCCGCGCGAGTCCGCGGCCGCCGTCGAGGTCGGCGGGGTGCGCACGAACTTCCGCATGCCCGACCTCGTGTCGGTCGCACTCGGGGGCGGCACGATCGTGCGCGTCGACGCCGGCGAGGTGGTCTTAGGACCCGACAGCGTCGGCTACCGCATCACCGAGGAGGCGCGCTGCTTCGGCGGGGGCACGACCACGCTGACCGACGCCGCGGTCGCGCTCGGCCACGAGCTCGGGGACCGCGAGCGCGTCGCCGCTGAGGTGCCGCACCACGTCGCGGTCCGGGCCAGGGAGCTGGCGGACGCGCTGCTGGCGCGCTCACTGGAGCGCATCAAGACCCGCCGCGACCCGGTGCCCGTGATCGCGGTGGGCGGCGGCGCGTTCCTGGTCCCCGACACGCTGCCCGGCGCCGCCGACGTGCTGCGCCCGCGGCACGCCGAGGTCGCCAACGCGATCGGCGCCGCCATGGCCGAGGTCAGTGGCGAGACCGACCGCGTCGTCGACCTCGAGGGGCGGGACCGCGCCGACGTGCTGGCCGAGGCCCGCGCCGAGGCCCGCGAGCGTGCGGTCGCCTCCGGAGCGGACGCCGGACGCCTGAGGGACGTCGACGTCGAGGAGATCGCGCTGGCCTACCTCCCCGGCAACGCGGTGCGTGTGCGCGCGCGCGCGGTCGGGCCGCTGGCCGTGGCCTCCGGGAGCGAGCGGTGACCGACGTCGTCGGCATCGGCGAGGAGATGGTCCTCCTCGTGCCGGAGGGCGCGCCGCTCGAGCTGGCGAGCACGCTCTCGATGCGCGTCGCCGGCGCCGAGGGGAACGTCCTGATCGGCCTGTCACGGCTGGGCCACCGCACCGCGCTGCTGTCGGCCGTGGGCGCCGACCCGTTCGGGACCGCGGTGCTGCGCATGCTGCACGACGAGGGCGTCGACACCTCGGCGGTGGTCCGCGACCCCCGCGCGCGCACCGGGGTCTTCTTCAAGGACCCGACCCCGTCGGCGGAGCGCCGTGTCTTCTACTACCGCGACGGATCGGCGGCCTCGCGGCTCGGCCGCGACGCTCTGGCGGCGCTCGACCGGCTGGCGCCCAGGGTGCTGGTGGTCTCCGGCCTCACGCTGGGCCTCGGCGGACCGGAAGGGCTTGGAGGCCTCGCTGCCGAGGCGATCCGTCTTTGCCACGGCCGCGGCATCACGACCGTGTTCGACGCCAACCTCCGTCCCGGACTGTGGGAGGGCGACGCCGCCCGGGCGGACTTCGAGGCACTGCGCCGGCACCTCACTGTGCTGCTCGCCGGCCGCGAGGAGCTGGCGCACCTGGTCCCCGGGCGGTCGGGCGAGGACGTCGCGGCAGAGCTGTGCCGGCAGGGGTGCGCCGGGGTCGTGGTCAAGGACGGGCCCCGTGGTGCGGTGGCCGTCAACGGCGGGGGAGCCGTGCACGTGCCGGCGGTGGACGTCGACACCGTCGTCGATCCGGTCGGCGCCGGGGACGCCTTCGCGGCCGGGGTCGTCTCGGGATGGCTGCGCGGCTGGCCGCTGGAGCGCGGTGCCCGCCTCGGGGCGCTGCTCGCCGCTCGCGTCATCACCGCCGACAGCGACTGGGAGGCGCTGCCCAGCGGCAGGGAGGCCGACCGGGTCGTGCAGGAGGCGCGATGACGACGGCGACGACCAGGGAGGTCGTGGACCGGCTCTACGCCGCCTTCCTCTCCGGGGACGGCGCGGGGATGCTGGCACTGCTCGACGACGACGTGGACGTGCGGTTCCTGGGCCAGACGCGGCTGCGCGGCAGGGCCGCGGCCGAGCGGTTCTTCGCGTTCTCGGCCGGGCTGCTGACCGACGTCGCCTTCACGATCCGCGACGTCGTGGTCGACGGGCCCGTCGCCGCGGTCACGTGGTCGGAGACCGCGCGCACGGCCGGCGGCGCCGACTGGGTCAACCACGGTGTCGACGTCATCCACGTCCGCGACGGCCGCATCGTCGCGCTGCACGAGAACAACGACGTCCGCGCCGTGCACCGCCACTTCCCGCGCTACGAGGAGCCGCACGCATGACCGCCAGCACCGCGCCGCCCCCGGTGGGGCTCGTCCTGGGCTCGGAGATCCCGCCCGCCCGACTCGGCGCGATGGCCGCCCGCGCCGAGGCCGCCGGGCTCGGCGAGCTCTGGCTCTCTGAGGACTACTTCATGACGGGTGGCATCGCCGGCGCGGCGCTCGCCCTCGCCGCCACCGAGCGCATCCCGGTCGGCCTCGGCGTCGTGTCCGCGGTGGCGCGCCACCCTGCGCTGCTCGCGATGGAGGTCGCCACGCTCGCGCACGCCCACCCGGGGCGACTGCGGCCGGCGATCGGGCTGGGCGTGCCGGCGTGGCTGGACCAGATGGGCCTTCGCCCGCAGTCCCCGCTGCGCGCGGTGCGGGACGCGGTCGAGACCCTGCGCGCACTCCTGCAGGGCGAGGAGCTCTCAGAGCCCACCTCCACGTTCAGGTTCGACGGGGTCAAGCTGGCCTACCCGCTGGGCGCCGCCACGCCGCCG
This sequence comes from Euzebyaceae bacterium, assembly GCA_963829805.1. Taxonomy (GTDB): domain Bacteria; phylum Actinomycetota; class Nitriliruptoria; order Euzebyales; family Egibacteraceae; genus CAWHJR01. The sequence goes on along the minus strand of CAWHJR010000002.1, from coordinate 675,988 downwards.
ATCGGCCTCGGGGTCGCGGGCCCGCGCATGCTCGAGCTGTCCGGGGAGATCGCCGACGCCACGCTCGTCTCGGTGCTCGCGGGCGACGCCTACGTGCGCTGGGCCCGCGAGCGCATCGCCGCCGGTGCCCGGCGGGCGGGCCGCGACCCGGCCGCCCATCGCGTCGTCGTCTTCGCGTTCTACGCCGCGGGAGACGACGAGGCGGCGGTCCGCGAAGCGCTGCGGCCGACGGTCGCCTTCTACCTCGGGGCCGGTGGCGCCAACGCGCTGACCGACGCGTACGGCATCAGCGCCGAGCTCGAGGGGATGATCCGCGAGGGTGGTGTGGACGCCGTGCGCGAGCGCATGCCCGACCAATGGATCGCCGACCTCAGCGTGAGCGGGCCGCCACAGGCCTGTGCCGAGGCAATCGACCGCCTGCTGGCCGCCGGCGCGGACGCCGTGTGCCTCTTCCCGGTGCCGCACGAGCGCGCGGAGGACCTCATCGACCTGGCGGCCGGCGACATCGTGCCGCGCCTGCGCGCGGCCGCCTGAAACCCGGGCACGCCTCATGCCGCGCCCCGCCGACCGCATCGTGGCGATGCCGCGCTCCGGCATCCGCGAGATCATGGACCTCGCCGCCGGCCAGCCCGACGTGGTCCACCTCGAGGTCGGCCAGCCCGACTTCCGCACCCCGCCGCACATCGTGGCGGCGGCCGTCGCCGCCGCCGAGGGCGGCTACCACGGGTACACGCCCAACAAGGGGCTGCCCGTCCTGCGCGAGGCCATCGTCGCCAAGCTCGCGCGCGAGAACGCCATCACCGCCACCATCGACGAGATCGTGGTCGGCTGCGGCGCCATCAACGTGCTCTACGAGGCGCTCGTGGTGGTGGTCGACCCCGGCGACGCGATCCTGGTGCCGGACCCGGGCTGGCCGAACTACGCGATGATCGCCGACCTGCTCTCGGCGCGCGCGGTCGGGTACGCGCTCGACCCCGCCGCCGGCTACGAGCCGGACCTCGAGCATCTCGCACGCGTCCTGGCCGAGGAGCCCCGGGTGCGCGCGATCGTGCTCAACAGCCCGAACAACCCGAGCGGCGCCGTCTACGACCCCGCGATCGTGCGCGGCGTCCTGGAGCTCGCCGAGCGCTTCGACGTCTACGTCGTGTCCGACGAGTGCTACGAGCGCATCGTCTTCGACGGCGCGACGCACCTCTCCCCCGCGAGCCTGGACACCACCGGCCGCGTGATCACCATCCAGTGCGTCTCCAAGGCCTACGCGATGACCGGGTGGCGCCTGGGGTGGGCCGTGGCCCGGCAACCGCTCGCGGATCTCATCGCCAAGGTGCAGGAGCCGGTGACGGCCTGCGCGGCGGCCGTGTCGCAGATGGCAGCCGTCACCGCGCTGAACGGCGACCAGGGCTGCATCCGGGAGATGGTGTCGGCCTACCAGCGTCGCCGGGACGTCGCCGTCGAGCTGCTGGACACCCACGGGATCGCGCGCAGCCGGCCGCGTGGCGCCTTCTACCTGCTCGTGGACACGAGTCCGCTGGGCGACGACACCTACGCGGTCGCCAAGCGCCTGGTCCGCGACCACGGCGTGGCCGTCGCACCCGGCGAGACGTTCGGGGCCGGCGGCCGTGGCCACGTCCGCGTGTCGCTGGCCACGGCCGAGGACGAGGTCCGGCGCGGCCTCGAGCGCCTGATCGGCGCGCTGGAACGCGCGTGACGGACGCGTTGGCGCGGCTGCTCGGGGAGCGGGCCGTCGCGATCGTGCGCAGCAGCGAGCTGACGGCTGCGGTCGCGCTGGAGATCGTTGAGACGCTGCTCGCAGAGGGGCTCGGGGCGGTCGAGTTCACGCTCGACTCCAGGGGCGCGCTCGAGGCGATCGCCGCGGCGGCCGAGCGCTTCGGCGGCGATGCCGTGATCGGCGCCGGCACCGTGGTGACCCCCGAGGAGGTCAGCCGCGTCGCCGACGCCGGCGCCCGGTTCGTGGTGTCGCCCGGCTTCGACGAGCAGGTCGTCGCCGCGGCGCGCGCGGCCGGGCTCGTCGCGGTGCCGGGCGCGTTCACCGCCACCGAGGTGCAGCGCGCGGTGGAGGCTGGCGCGGGCCTCGTCAAGCTCTTCCCGGCCACCGGCGGGCCCGCCTACCTGGCGGCGCTGCGCGGCCCCTTCCCCGACGTGCCGTTCGTCCCGACGGGCGGGGTCGGGCTCGACGACATCGCCGCGTTCCTGCGCGTGGGCGCCTCGGCGGTTGGCCTGGGGTCGGCGCTGGTCCCAGCGCGGGCGCCGCTCGACGGGCTCGCCGGGCGCGCGGCCGCCGTGCGCCGCGCCCTGGAGGCAGCGCGCTCCTAGTAGGGCGTCATCCCGTGGTCGGCGGTGATGGTGTTGCCGTGCAGGATCGTCGCGCCCGGCGTTGCGAGGAACGCGACGAGGTCGACGACCTCGGCGATGCGCGGGTGGAAGCCCTTCGGCGAGAGCGTGTTGGCCCACTCGTAGAACTTCTCGGTGCTGCCGGCAAACCGCTCGACGTGGTCCACGACGACCTTCTGGCCGAGGTCGGTCTCGTCGATCAGCCCCGGGAGCACCGAGTGCACGTCGATGCCGCGGGTGCCGTACTCCACGGCCAGCACACGCGTCAGGGCGTCGAGGCCGGCCTTCGCCACGGAGTAGCCGGCGTCGTTGGCGAAGCCCTTCTTCGACGCGTTGCTCGAGATGAAGATCACCTTGCCGCTGCCCTGGTCGAGCATCGCCGGCAGGAACGCGCGCGTGACCCGTCTCGCGCTGTTGAGGTTGACGTCGAGCATGCGCTGCCACTGCTCGTCGCTCTCCTCCAGGAAGGAGCCGAACTCCAGCGCCCCGGCGTTGTTGATGAGCACGTCGACGCGCCCGAAGCGGTCCAGCACCTGCTCGGCCAGCCCGGACACGTCGTCGGCGCTGGTGACGTCGCAGCGCACCGCGAGCGCCGTGCCACCGGCGGCCTCGATCTCGGCGCCGAGGTCCTTCAGGCGCCCCTCGTCCCGGGCCGCGAGGGCCACGGGCGCGCCCTCCTGTGCGAAGCGGCGTGCCGAGCGCGGCGCCCAGGCCGCGCGACGCGCCGGTGATGACCGTCACCTTGTCCTGCAGCTGCATGCTCCGGCCTCCCTGGGCCCTCAGCCCTCGTCCTTGACGAGCGTCGCGTGGTGGGTCAGCGCCTGCCAGCGCCCGTCGCGATGGATCCACACCGCGGTGAACCGCGCCTCCGTCGGCTCGCCCCCGATGGACGGCGGCGAGCGGTAGCCGCCGTGCACGATCGCCAGCTCGGCGAAGCGCCGCACGAGCAGGTCGTGCGCCTCGCGGGGGCCGGCGCCCGGCGGGACGGCCTGGATGTAGGAGGCGTACTCCTGCTTGCCGCGGACCGTCCCGAAGAAGTTCGTGTAGTGCCAGTCGTCGGAGAGGTGGCGCTCGAAGAACCCCTCGCGGTCGTCGGGGATCGCGGCGAACCAGCGCCGGTACAGCTCCGCGAACTCCTCGGTGTCAGCGCTCACGTCGTCGACTCCTTCCTCGACCAGGCGTCGATCGCGACCGCGGCCAGGATGATCGCGCCCTGGAAGATCTGCTGGTAGATCGGGTCGAGGTTCAGCAGGTTGAAGCCGTTGCCGACCAGCGTCAGCAGCAGCACCCCGAGCACCGTGCGCCAGATCGCGCCCTCCCCGCCGGCCAGGCTGGTCCCGCCGATCACGATCGCCGCGATCGCCGTGATCTCCAGGCCGATCCCGGAGTCGGCCTGCCCGGTCGCCACCCGCGAGCTCACCAGCAGGCCGGCCAGGCCGGCGCAGAACGCGCTGATCAGGAACGTGGTGGTGCGGACGAGGTGGACGCGGACGCCCGACAGCCGGGCCGCCTCCGGGTTGCCGCCGGCCGCGTAGATGTAGCGCCCGAGCGTGGTCTTCGACAGCAGGAACCACGTGACCGCGACCACGAGGACGAACAGCAAGCTGGAGTAGCGGACGCCGGCGAGCTGTCCGCGGCCGAGCGTGGTGAACGCCTCGTTCGTCACGCGGAACAGGAACCCGGCCGTGACGGCCAGCGCGACGCCGCGGAAGATGATGCCCGTCGCGAGCGTGGCGATGATCGGGTTGATGCGGCCCTTGGAGGCCAGGAAGCCGTTGATGAAGCCCACGGCCAGGGCCGCGAGGAGCGCGAGCAGCATCGCGGGCACGATGCCGATGCTGTCGGCGAACTTCGTGGCCACGACGCCGGTCAGCGCGAAGACGGCGCCGGTCGACAGGTCCAGGCCGCCGGCGATGAGCACGAGCGTGCCCCCCGCGGCGATGATGCCGATCGTCGCCGACTGGTCCACCACGTTGAGCAGGTTGCGCGTCGTCAGGAACACCGGGCTGGCGATGCTCAGCACGATGAACAGCAGCACGAAGCTGAACGCGATCCCGTAGTCGCGCAGGGCGCTCAGGCCGCGCCCTCCGAAGCGGCTGCCCGCCGGTACCTCCGCGGCGGTCACCGGGCCACGGCCTCGCTGGCGAACGCGGCGCGCAGGATCGAGTCCTCCGTCGCGGTCGGGCCGTCCAGCTCGGCGACGATCGCGCCGTTGCGCATCACGAGGATCCGGTTGGCGAGGCCGAGGACCTCCTCGACCTCCGAGGACACCAGCAGCATCGCCATCCCCTCCTCGGCGAGGGACACCATCAGCTCGTAGATCGCCCGCTTGGCGCCGACGTCGACGCCCCGGGTCGGCTCGCTGACGAGCAGCAGCCTGGGCTCACCGAGGAGCCACTTCGCGAACAGCACCTTCTGTTGGTTGCCGCCCGAGAGGCTGGAGACCGCGGCCGCCGCGGACCGGGTGCGCACCCCGAGCTTCTCGACCAGCGCGTCGACCTCGCGGCGCTCCGCCCGGCGTTGCACCACCATCCCGCGCTGGAACGTCGCCAGGTGCGGCAGGGTGATGTTGTCGCTGATCGAGCGGCCCAGCAGCAGGCCGTCGTCCTTGCGTGACTCCGGCACCATCGCGAGCCCGGCCGCGACGGCATCCCGCGGGGAGCGGATCACCCGCGCCTCGCCCGCGATCTCGATCGTCCCGGAGTGGATCTTGTCGGCGCCGAAGATCGCGCGGGCCAGCTCCGGCTGCCCGTTGCCGATCAGCCCCGCGACACCGACGATCTCGCCCGCGCGGATCTCCAGGGAGACATCGCGCAGGACGGCGGTGGTCAGGCCCTTCACCCGGCACACGACCGGCGCATCGGTGGGCGGTGTCGGCCGGTCCGGCACCGCGACCTCGATCTCGGCGCCCAGCATCGCGTTCACCAGCGTGGCCGGCGTCTGCTCGGCGGTGGGGCCGGTGGCGACGAGGCGGCCGTCGCGCAGGACGGTGACGCTGTCGCACAGGTCGAGCACCTCGTCGAGGTGGTGCGACACGTAGATGATCGTCGTGCCCGCGTCGCGCAGCCGCCGGACGTCCTCGAAGAGGGTCGCGGCATCCTGCGGGCCAAGGGCGGCCGTGGGCTCGTCCATGATCAGGACCCTGGCGTCACGCGCGAGCGCGCGCAGGATCTCGACCTTCTGCTGGTCGGCGACGCGGAGCGAGCCCACGCGGGCATCCGGGTTCAGCTTGAAGCCCGCGTGGGCGGCGAGCGCGTCGAACCGCTGCCGCAGCAGGCGCTTGCCGATCACTCCCCAACGCCGCGGCTCGATGCCCAGGAAGACGTTGTCGCGGACGCTGCGGCTGCGCTCGAGCAGCAGCTCCTGGGCGATCACGGTGACGCCCTGGGCGAGCGCGTCACGTGGCGCGTTGAAGCTGACGCTCTGCCCGTCGATGCGGATCTCGCCGGCGTCGGGCTTGATGACGCCGGCGAGGATCTTCATCAGCGTCGACTTGCCCGCGCCGTTCTCGCCGATCAGCCCGCGGATCTCGCCGCGCGGGACCGCGATCGAGACGCCGTCGAGAGCGCGGGTGCCGCCGAAGTGCTTGTGGATGTCGCGCATCTCGACGTGGACGTCGTCGGAACGCTTGTCCGCGGCGGGCTCCCGGGCTGCGGGCATGCCTGCTCCTCGCGTGTGGGGGTGCTCAGCCTTCCCACTGGCACTCAAAGCCCTCGAGCGTGTCCGCGGTCAGCAGCACCTCGTGCTCGGACTCCGCGACGACGTTGCGGCCGACTGGCTCGGTGTTGCCCTCCAGCCAGTCGAACGCGATCTCCGCACCGGCGACGCCCTCGTCGTAGGGCAGGTCGACGACGGTCCCGAACCAGCGTCCCTCCTCGACTGCCTCGACGGCCGGGCACGACCCGCCGGAGCTCACGATCAGGATCTCGCCCGCGCGTCCGGACTCGTCGACCGCCAGCTCGGCGCCCGCCGTGGCCTGGTCGCTGCTGGTGGCGAGGACGTTCAGCTCCGGGTTGGCCTGCAGGATGTTCTGTGCGATCGGGATCGCCGGCTCGGCGAGGTACCCGTGACCATCCTGGTACGCGACGAGCTCCCAGTTGTCGTGCTCCGCCACGCGGGACTCGAGCTCGGCACGGACCTCCATCTCGAAGTCGAGGGTGGCGAGGCCGGCGATGTAGCCGATCTGGCACTCGTCGAGCGTCTCGCAAGCCAGCTCGATCATGTCGACCATGCGCAGCGCGCGTTCGCTGCCGGGGTTCACCACCGTGCCCGCTTGACCCTCCACCTGCGGATCGGACGTCGTGAAGTCCGGTCCGAGCGCCAGGTCGGTGTTCACGACGGCGACGCCGGCGGCGATCGCCTCCTCGACCGCGGGCAGCACCAGCGTGTAGTCGAGCGGGATGATGATGAAGGCGTCGTAGCGCTCCTGCGTGACGGCGTCCTGGATCTGGTTGAACTGCAGCGTGGCGTCGAAGCCGCTGTCGACGCGCGTGACCTCGCCGCCGCGCTCGTTGGCGACGTCCTCGATGCCACGGAAGGTTGCTTCCGCATAGGTGTTGGCCTGCGGCGCGAAGTAGGCGATCTGCACGGCCTCGCCGTCGCCCGCCGCGGCTTCCGTGGCCCCGTCTTCGGTGGCTGCGGCTTCCGTGGCCGCGTCTTCGGTGGCTGCGGCTTCGGTGGCTGCGTCCTCCGTCGCTGCCGACGTCGCCGGCTCCTCCGTGGCAGTGGCGTCGGCTGCGTCGGTGGCGTCATCGCTGGTGCCGTCCGAGCTGCAGGCGCCGAGCGCCAGGAGCGTCGCGACGGCGAGCGCCGACCAGAGGCGACGGCGGCTTCGGGGGTGCACGATGTTCTTCATGTGGCCCTCCGTCGTGTTGCGTATGCTGCAACGGTGTTGCAAGCATGCTAGTCCGAACCCCTCGGAGCGGTCAACGCCGACAGTCGGAGGATTGCTGCGGTGAGCCAGAGCGTCGACCGCGCGTTGCGCATCCTCGAGGAGCTGGCGCACGGGCCGCTGCGCCTCGGCCCGCTCGCCGAGACGCTCGGCGTCCACAAGTCGACGGTGCTGCGCCTGGTCCAGACGCTCGAGGCGCACGAGTTCATCCGTCGCCGGAGCGGTGAGCCGGAGTTCACCCTCGGACTGCGCATCCTCGCGCTGAGCGGCGCCATCCTCGCCGACCTCGACGTGCGCTCTGCGGCGCGACGCCACATCGAGAAGCTCGCGGCCGAGACCGGGGAGACGGTGCACCTCGGCATGCTCGACGGCGCCGAGGTCGTCTACCTGGACAAGGTGGAGAGCATCCACCCGGTGCGCATGTACTCCCGGGTCGGCGCACGGGCGCCGCTGCACTGCACCGGGGTCGGCAAGGCCCTCCTGGCGTACACGCCGACCGAGCTCTGGGCGGAGATGGAGCTCAAGCGCTTCACCGACCAGACGATCGTCGAGCGCGACGCGCTGATCGAGGAAGCCGCCCGGACCTGGGTGCGGGGCTACGCGGTCGACGACCGCGAGCACGAGCACACGATCCGTTGCATCGCCGCGCCCGTCTTCGACCTCCACGACGAGGTCGCCGCGGCGATCAGCGTGTCCGTCCCGACCAGCCGCATGACGCACCGGCAGCTCGTGGGCTTCGTGCAGCCACTCCTGACCGCCGCCCGCGCCGCGACCCTGGAGCTGGGCGGCCGCGTCGACCGCGTCGGTCCGAAGGCTGGATGAGTCCGGCCGAAGGCCCTTGGCTACGCTCGTCTTCATGGGACTGCGGACCGCGTACGAGCCGGGCACCTTCTCCTGGGTCGAGCTGCTGACGCCCGACATCGACGGTGCGAGGGCGTTCTACTCGGGCCTGTTCGGTTGGGAGTGGGAGCGCGTCGCGCTGGACGGCGGCGGCTCCTACTGGTTGTCGAAGCTGGACGGCAAGACGGTCACCGGCGGCCACTCCCCTCCGCCGGAGCAGGGCACGCCCCCGAACTGGCTGTCCTACGTCACGGTGGCCGACGCCGACGCCGCGGCGGCGAAGGCCCAGGAGCTCGGCGGGGCCGTGATGGCGGGGCCGTTCGACGTCGGGGACGCCGGTCGGATGGCGGTCCTCGGCGACCCGACCGGTGCGGTGTTCGGCGTGTGGCAGGCCAAGGGGAGCATCGGGTCGGAGCTGGTGAACGCGCCCGGCGCGCTCACCATGAACCAGCTCAACTCCAGCGACCCCGAGGCCGCGACCGACTTCTACTCCGCGCTGTTCGGCTGGCAGATCGCCCCGATCGACACGGGCGGAGGCCCGCCGTACTGGAGCATCAACCGGGCCGACGGCCGCCTCAACGGCGGCATGATGCACTTGCCCGACGACGCGGGCAGCGTGTCGCACTGGCTCGCCTACTTCGTGAGCGCGGACCTCGACGCCGCCGTGCAGGCGGTCGGCAAGCTGGGCGGGCAGGTCGTGGTCCCCCCGATCGCGATCCCCGCGGGCCGCTTCGCGGTCGCCCGCGACCCCCAGGGGGCGCACTTCGCCCTCTTCACGGGCAGGCTGGACGACTAGTCGGAGGAGGCGTAGAGCTCGCAGGCGAGCTGCACGAGCGCGGGGGCGTGGGGTGGGGGGTGGTCGCGCCACCAGGCCAGGGACACCGCGATCGGCTGCGCGTCTCGGAGCGGGCGGTAGGTGACGCCGGGGCGTGGGTACTGGCGGGCAGTGGCCTCGCTGGTGATGCCGATCGCCTGGCCGGCGGCGATCAGCGTGAGCCACTCGTCGGTGCCGCGCACGGAGCGGGTCTCCGCCGGTCCGCCGTCGGGAGGCCAGAGGTCGGGGGTCGTGGTCCCGGTCCGCGCGTCCACGGCGATCGTGCGGCCGGCGAAGTCGTTGAGCCGCACGCCGCGGCGGCGCGCCAGCGGGTCGTCGCTGGCCACGGCCGCGTACCGCGGCTCGACGCCGACCAGGGCCGTCGCGAAGCGGGCATCGCTGACCGGGCGGCGCACGACCGCGATGTCGACCAGGCCCTCGTCGAGGCCGGCCGTCGCGGTGTTGGACTGCACGAAGCGCAGCTCCGACCCCGGGTGGGCGGCGGCCCAGCGCTGCTGCGCGGTCCGGGTGTGGCGTCCCAGCGCCGCCCAGGCGTAGCCCAGGCGCAGCTCGGCCGGACCGTGCGCGGCGCGGGTGATGGCGGCGGCCTCGGCCAGCGCCCGACGCGCGTGGCCGATGATCGCGGCGCCCGCGGCCGTCAGCGACAGGTCGCGCGTGGTGCGGTGCAGCACCGGTGCCCCCACCGCGCGCTCGAGCGCCGCGACGGCGCGGGACACCGAGGCCTGCGACAGGCCGAGGTGCGCCCCCGCAGCCGTGAAGCTGCCCTCGTCGACCACGGCGACCAGCGCCCGCAGCTGCCGCAGCTCGAGTTCCATACACCAAGCGTATCAATCATGTGTCCAGATCGCGTTTGCCGTATCGAACCCGACCCCGAACCTGGCCCTCATGACCACCGCCGTCGCGGCTCCGCGGCTCGCCCCGCAGCATGGCGTCGCGACCATGCTCGGCAGCTCGCTGAGCAGCCAGGTCGGGGCGGCCATGGGTGCCCTCGCGTTCCCGGCGATCGGCCCGGCGGGGGTGGTGGCCGTTCGGCAGGTCGTGGCGGCGGCGGTGCTCGTCCCCGTCGCCCGGCCGCAGCTGCGGCGCATGACCTGGGCGCAGTGGTGGCCGACGCTGCTGCTGGCCGCGGTCTTCGCCTGCATGAACCTCTCCCTCTACACCGCGGTCGACCGCATCGGCCTGGGGCTGGCGGTCACCCTGGAGTTCCTCGGCCCGCTCGCGGTCGCGCTGGCCAGCGCCCGCAGCCGCTTGCACCTGTTGACCGCGGTGGCCGCGGCCGCCGGCGTCTACCTCCTCGTGCTGCCCGGCCCGTCCAGCGACGTCCTCGGCATCGCCATGGGCCTGATCGCGGCCGGCTGCTGGGCTGGCTACATCCTCGTCAACCGGGTGGTCGGGCGTCGCCTCCCCGGCCTCCAGGGCGTGGCCGCGGCGACCTCGATCTCCGCCGTCCTCTACCTGCCGGTCTTCGCGACGACCGTGGCCCTCGGGCGGATGACGGGTCGGTCCCTGCTCTTCGCGGTCGCCGCCGGGGTGCTGTCCTCGGTGATCCCCTACGCCGCCGACCTCACCGTGCTGCGTCACATCCCCGCCCGCTTCTTCGGGGTCTTCCAGTCCGTGCACCCGGTGTGGGCCGCACTCGCCGGGCTGGTGCTCCTCGGCCAGGTCCTGGCCCTCCACGAGTGGCTCGGCATCGCGATCGTGGTGACGGCGAACGCGGTCGGCGTCGCGACCTCTCGACCGGGACGCGGTTCAGATGCGGACGTCGCCCCACAGGCCTGAGGTGGCTCGCAGCGTCGCGCCCAGCCGCGCGCGGATCGCGTGCTTGCCGGAGCCGGCGTGCAGCAGGACCACGGCGTCGCGCGCGAGCTTCTCGATGTGCGTGCCCCGCTCCAGCGCGGCGGGACCCATGAGCTCCTGAGCGGTGAGCGCGGCGCGCACGCACACCTCGGCGGCCTTGGTGAAGGCCATGCGCTCCAGGTCCGGCGCGGCGCCGCGGTCGTGGTCGACCGACCACGCGGCGCGCCACATCAGCGTGCGGGTCGCCTCGATCTCGATCGCCAGCGTCGCCAGCAGGTCGTCGGTGCGCTGGTCGACGCGCAGCGACGCCGACGCGAACGCCAGCGCCTCCTCGTAGGCCGCGCGCGCGATGCCCAGCGACTTCGCCGCGGTCTTGGCCTTCGCGCCGCTGCCCATGGCGTGCAGGACCTCGCGTCCGCGGTTCCACTCGCCGACGAGGTCGCCTTTGAGGATCGTCGCGTCCTCCAGCAGGACCTCGCAGTTCATGTTCGTGCGCAGGCCGATCTTGTCCTCGACCTTCGTCACCGCCAGACCCGGTGCGTCGGTCGGCACCAGGAAGACCGTGATGCCCTCGGGCCAGGGGACGCTGCGGTCGCTGCGCGCCACCACGAAGAAGATCTGCGCGTTGATGCCGTTGGTGATCCAGCGCTTCTGGCCGTTGAGGACCCAGTGCTCGCCGGCGTCGCGCACGGTCGTCCGCGGGCCGGCGTCGAGGTCGCCCGCGTAGCCGGCGCCGATGTCGGTGCCGACCTCCGGCTCGCTCATGGCCAGCGAGGTGATCGCCGTCGGATCGTCGAGGAACGGCCGCAGGTAACGCTCGCGCTGCTCGGGGGTCGTGACCTGCGAGAGCCCCCAGCCCTCGCGCCAGGCGTGCTGCAATGTCATGCCGAATCCGCAGTCGCCGGTGCAGAGCTCCTCGAGGACGACGACCTCCGTCAGGCAGTCCGCGCCCAGACCGCCGTGCTCGCGGGGCACCTTCAGCAGCCTCAGGCCCAGCTCGTCCGCGCGGCGGATCAGCTCCCGCGGGTAGCAGGCCGCGGGGTCGAGGTTGGCCTCCAGCCGGCGCGCGGTCGGCCGCACCTCGTCGTAGGCGAACCCGCGCGCGAGGTCGCGCAGCTGCAGCTGCTCCGGGGTGAGCGCGAAGTCCACCGCTACAGCCACCCGACCGGCACGTCGACGCCCTCGCCCTCGACGAACCCGGTCGTCGAGAGCAGCGCGCGACCGTCGCGGAACAGCTTCTCCATCGGGTAGTCGGTGGTGACGCCGTAGCCGCCGAGCAGCTCGAGCATGTCGACGGTCACACGCGGGACCAGATCGGCGGTCGCGGACCGCAGCGCCAACGCCGCGCGCAGGGCCGGGAGGTCGTCCTCGGGCGTCGCGAGCGACTGCTCCAGCGCGAGGCCCGCCACCGCGGTGGCGGAGGCGGCGCGCCACAGCGCCCCGGCCACGCTCTGGTGCTCGATGATCGGCCGCCCGCCCTGCACGCGGGTCCGGCAGTAGGCCAGGGCCTCGCGGTGCGCCCGCCGCGCGATCCCCAGCCCGATCGCCGTCGTGACCAGGCAGGCGGCCACCAGGGCCCGCTCGAGCAGCCACGCGCCCTCGCGCCCCGGCAGCACCAACGTGCCCGCGCCGAGCGCCACGTCCTCGAACGTCACGTCCGCGCGCGACTGCACCCGCAGGCCGGTCAGCGCACGACGCGGGCCGACGCTTACCGCGGCGCGGTCCACGACGTGGGACTCCACGTCCGCGCCGCGGGCGAGGAGCACCACGATGCGAGCGCACGAGCCGGCGCCCGCGACCGCGGGCACGGTGACCCCGCGCAGACGCACCATGCCCCCGGACCGCTCCACGCTGCCCAGACGCGCGGCGGGCTCGCGCACGCGGGCGCTGCGCCACGCCAGGCGCGAACCGGGGAGCGGTGACGGCTCCATGCCCTCCTGCACGACCACCAGGCAGCGCCCGGCGCCGCCCGCGAGACCGGCCCCGACCTCCTCGCCCAGGAGCTGCGCCGCAAAGCCGGGCGCGCCATCGGCGACCTCGGCCGCCGTGAGCAGCCCCGCCGCCACCGGCGCGCCCAGCCCGCCGTCGCGCTCGGGCAGCGTCATGCGGCCCAGGCCCACCTCCCGGGCCCGTGACGCCGCGTCGGCGAAGGCGGCGTGCGTGGAGACGGCCGCAGGGTCCGCCAGCGCGTCCAGCAGCCGCTCCGCCGGCTCGAGCACCTCCCTGCGCACCCGCGCCGCCACCGGCAGGAACGCGGCGACATCCTCGCGCTCCACGTCAGGGCCGCGGCGTCAGGGCGGAGACGACCGCGCGCACCGAGGCGGCCGCCGGCAAGGACTGCAGCGCCGACAGCCCTTGCTCGGCTCCGTCCGCACCCAGCGCGCGGGCGGCGCACGCGCGGAACTTGGTCTCCACCTCGGCGGTCGACAGCGGGTCGGCCGGCGCGCCGTGGAAGACCGGGACCGACTCGGTCACGCTGCGGCCGTCGGCGAAGTGCACGGTCACCGGATTGGTGTGGCGCTCGGCGAGGGGCCACTCGGGGTGCTTGGCCAGCTCCACCAGCGCCAGCATCGCGCGCAGCTCGGGCCGCGCCGCCGCCGCGTCGTCGAACGAGTCCAACGTGAGGTCGCCGTCCAGCGCGGCCGCTGCGACCGTGTAGTCCAGGCTGAACTTGCCCCGGAAGCCGTCGGGCGGCGCGCGGTGCCTGAGCGTGTGGAGCAGGTCGGGGTGGACCTCGACGACGATGCGGCTCACGCCCGACGGGTCGTAGCCGTCGCGACCGGCGATGCGCAGCATCGCGTCGACGGCGCGCAGCGTGCTCGTGCAGGCCGGCCAGGGCTTGATGCCCAGCCCCGGTGAGACGATCGACCAGCGCGACCCGAGATCGCCGCCGAATCCCGAGAGGTCCGCAGCGCCCGGCCCGACCACGGCCGACAGCAGCCCGTAGCGGCCGCCGACCCCAGCGTCGTCGGCGAAGAACCCTTCGCGTGCGAGGAGCGCCGCCACCACGCCAGCGCGCGCCGCGTTGCCCGCGTTCACGCCCTTCGCCCAGGTGCCGAACTGCTGGGTCACGCCCGACCCGTTCGACGCGGCGATCGCCATCGCGACGCGCAGCTGCGCCGCGTCGAGTCCCAGCAGACGCCCCGCGGTCGCCGCCGCCGCCGGGCAGCCCCACAGCGAGGTCGGGTGCCAGCCGCGCTCCCGCAGGGCCGGCTCGAACGGCCGGGCGCTGGCGGCGATGCGCTCGAACACCTCGTAGCCCAGCACCAGCGCGGTCAGCAGCTGCTCACCGGAGGCGTCCTCGAGCTCCGCGACCGCCAGCCCCGCCGGCAGCAGGCACGCGGTCGGGTGCGAGAACCCCGTGTCGTCGAAGTCCAGCAGGTGCGCGAGCGCCCCGTTCGCCCAGGCCGCCTGCGCGGCCGACGTCACGAGGCCGGTGCCCACCACGCGCGCCACGGCCGCGCCGCCCTCGGCCGAGACCACGCGCGCCACGGCGCGCCCCGCCGGGTGCGCCGCGGCCGCAAGGGCGACCCCCGCGCAGTCCAGCGCCTGCCGCGCCGCAGCCACGCGTGCGGCCTCGGGTACGGAGTCGACCCCCGCTACCAGCTCCGCCAAGAGCTCGTCGACGTCGACAGGCTCGTGCGCGTGCATCCTGCATGATATCTACTACATCCGTGCCGACGTTGCCTGCGGGCGCTGTGCCCGTCCGCGTGGCCCACACCCGGTTCGGCGCGGGCAGCGCGCCGATCAGCCTCGCGGAGGAACACGGCTTCTTTGCGCAGCGCGGCCTCGACGTGGACCGCCGGGAGCTCGACCGTCCGGGCGACATCGCCCGGGCCGTGGTGGCCCGCGAGGTGGACATCGCGCTCTGCGGTGGCACCGCGGTGCTCGCAGCCGCAGCCGCCGGCGGCGATCCCGTGATGCTGCGCAGCATCGAGGGCAGCAACCGCTACGGGATCATCGGTGCGCCTGGGGTGACGGGCCCCGGCGACCTCCTCGGCGCGACGATCGGCGTGGTCGGCCCGGGCGAGGTCGACCACCTCATCGCCCGCCGCGCCCTGCGCGGCTGGGGCCTGGACCCCGAGCGCGACGTCATCACCCGCGCGTGCGGCAGCCGCGGGCGGGCCTGGGACGCGCTCCTCATCGGCGACGTCCAGGCCATGGCCTCGGCTGCGCCCCAGCCCTTCCTCGCCCGCCGCCGCGGCCTGCCGGTCCTCAAGGACTTCGCCGCCGCCCCCGAGCCGTTCCAGATGGGCGGCATCGTGACCACGCGGCGCTTCGCCGACGAGCGACCCGACGTGGTCAGGGCCTTCCTCGCCGCCATCGAGGACGCCGTCGACCTCTTCCGCACCGACGCTCGACGCGGCGCTCCCGCACCTGCAGGCCCGCACGAAGCTCGACGACGTCGAGGTGCTGACCGAGACCCACCGCCTCTTCTGCCACGCGCTGGCTGCCGCCGTCCCCACCGAGGCCTCGCTGCGCGGCGTCGCCGACGAGGTCGCCGACTACACGGGGACCGCCGTCACCCTGGACCTCGGCGCGCTCATCGACCCCTCGTACCTGCCCCCGGGAAGGAACCCCGTTTGATCACCGACGTCCATGCCCACATCCTCACGCCGAGCATCGTCCAGGCCGCGATCGACGGCCGCGAGCTCGACGGGATCAGCTTCTCGCTGAGCCCCGAGGGCTACCTCGTCAGCCGCTTCGGCGACGAGCGTGTGCGCCTCACCTACGAGGGCTTCCCCGAGTCGGTCGAGGGCCGCATCGCGCGCATGGACGCCATGGGCGTCGATCACCACCTGCTCTCGCTCAGCCCGGGCATCCACTGGTACGGCACCGAGCCCGAGGACGCGGTCGCCCACGCGCGAACCGTCAACGACGAGCTCGCCGAGATCGTCGCGTCCCACCCGGACCGCTTCAGCGCGCTGGCCTACCTGCCGCTGCGCGACCCCCAGGCGTCGGTCAAGGAGCTGCACCGCGCGGTGCGCGAGCTGGGTTTCGCCGGGGCGATCGTCGGCACGAACGTCAACGGCAAGGACTGGGACGATCCGGAGCTCTTCCCGATCCTCGAGGCCGCCACCGACCTGCAGAAGCTGGTCTTCGTCCACCCTGCGCGCATCCGCGGGCGCGGGTTCCTCGACCGCTACCACCTCAAGAACCTCCTGGGGAACCCGCTCGAGACCGCGGTGACCTTCTGCTCGCTGGTCTTCGGCGGGGTCCTGGACCGGCTGCCCGACCTCGACGTGCTGCTCGCCCACGGCGGCGGGTTCGCCTGCACCGGCATCGGGCGGATCGACCACGGCTACGCGGTGCGCCCGGAGGCCTCGGAGGAGGCCGCGTCGATCCCGAGCGCGTACCTCAAGCGCCTGGCCGTCGACTCGCTGGTCCACAGCCCCGAGACGCTGCGCCTGGTGATCGAACGCGTCGGCATCGAGCGCGTGATGCTCGGCACCGACTACCCCGCCGACATGGGCCAGCCGGACCCGGTCGCCTGGATCCGCGGCGCCGGCCTCACCCCCGAGCAGGAGGAGGCCATCCTCAGCGGCAACGTCGCGCGCTACCTGGGTGGGACGAAGGAAGCGTCGACGAGCGCGTCGAAGTCCAGCTCCACGGGCTGACCGGTCGCCGCCGCGTAGTCGCGCGCGACCGCGGCGATGGCCTCGACCTTCGGGACGTAGTCGGCCATCGCCTCGGAGAACAGGCGGTGGGTCTCGCGCAGGACCTCGACGTCGTCGAGCTTGCTGCGCGCCTTGAGGTGCGGCAGTGAGAGCTCGAAGTCGGACGAGAACAGCTCGATGCTGCGGCGCGCAGCCGCGAGGAACGCGCGCAGCGCCTCGGGCTGCTCGTCGGCGAAGCGCCGCGACGTGACGATCGTCCCGACTTGGTAGACCTCGTGCTCGTCGTGGAAGTCGCGCAGGACGGGCAGTCCCAGCCTGCGCGCGAGGAGCGGCTGCGGGATCGTCGCCGCCATCGCGAGCACCTCGCCGGCGACCATGGCGTCCCAGACCTTGCCGCGGGTACCGAGAACGCGGAACTCGATCTCGCTGTGCGGGTCGATGCCCCAATCGGTGAGCGCGCGGTGCAGGAACGTGCGGTCGGGGTCGTCCATGCCGGTGACGCCGACCACGCCGCCGCGCAGCTGCTCGGGGTCGGTGATGTGCCGCGCGCCCATGATGCCCACGACGTTCTCGGCCTCGATGCTCATCACGATCAGCGGGTCGCCGCCGGCCAGCGCACCTTTCAGGATCGGCACGCCGCCGCACACGCACACGTCGGACTCGCGGTCCACGACACGCTGGATGCCGACGGTGCCGCTGGCGACCTCGAGGCGTTCGACCTCGAGCCCGGCGTCGGCGAAGAAGCCCTGCTCGAGCCCGAGGGTGAGCGGCGCGTTGCCGGCCCCGAACATCGTGTGGGCGAGGCGCACGGTGGTGGTCAACTCGGGGTGCCTCCTGGGCTGGTGCTCACAGCGGGTGGACGGTCTCGCGGTGCCCGGAGAGCCGGCTCGCGTGCACGGCGTCGGTGAACTCCATGTACTGCACGCCGTCGGCGAACGTCGTGGGGCCGACGGGCCGCTCACCACGGATCGCGGCGACGAAGTCCGCCTCGACGCGGAAGGCGCCGGCCACGTCGGGCGTCAGCGCCAGCGGCTGCAGCGCCGCGTCGCTGCGCCGGCCCAGGGCCAGCGCCGGCGGCTCGAGGCCGACCCACAGGGTGGCCTCGCTGCCGTGCAGCCAGAACGCCGGTGGCGGCGCGTGGCCGGTCACGGTGCTGACCTGCAGGTGGGCGCTCGCACCGCCGGGCAGCTCCGCGAGCACGTCGAGGTGGTCGGGGATCTCGACGGCGACGTCGCGCCCGGCCACCTCGTCGTGGCGCACCGGGACGTGCACTGCCCCCGCCGCCAGCACCGAGCGCGCGGGGCCGACCCAGCGCAGCAGCGACTCGTAGGCCAGGCCGAGGTCGATGACGTTGTGCCCGCTGCGGGCGGCGTCGTGCCGCCAGTGCAGCGGCGCGTCCGGCTGGACGAACTCGGCCTTCGCCCAGTGCACGTTCACCGCGAGCAGGCGGCCCAGCGCGCCCTCGGCCAACAGGCGCTGGACCACCGGGTCGACGACCAGCGTCCGCGGCGACGGCACGACCTGCGCGACCAGGTCCGGGTGCCCCTGGGCGGCCGCGAGCATCGCCCGGGCCGCGGTGGCGTCCGTCGCCATCCGCGCCTGGCACAGCACGTGCTTGCCCGCGTCCAGCGCGGCGACCGTGACCTCGCAGTGCAGGTCCGGCAACGTGCCGATGACGACGGCGTCGAGTGCGTCGTCGGCCACCAGGTCCTGCCACCGGTCGTGGGTGCGCGGGATCTGGAGCTCCACGGCGGCCCGCGCCGTCGAGGCGGCGGAGGAGCTCGCCACCGCGACGACCTCCACACCCTCGATCGCCCGCAGCTCCGGCAGCGTGCGGCGGCGGGTGACGCGGCCCGGCCCGACGATCCCGATGCGCATTACCACTCGCCGTAGAACAGGCGCCGGAATGGCAGCGAGATCACCTGGCGCGACAGGCGCGCGTCGAGCACGAGCGGCCCGTCCCCCGCGACGAAGCGCCCGACCACCGCGGGCAGTTGCTCGAGGTCGGTCACGGTCACCGCCGGGCAGCCGAGCCCCTCGGACACCGCAACCACGTCGACCTCGGGCGTGAGCGCCATCGTCGGGTCGTGGCCGTGCGCGTTCATCTTGTGCAGCTCCGCACCCAGCGCGCGGTCGTTCATCACCACGACGAGCACGTGGGCGCGCGCGCGCGCCATGGTCTCCAGCACCGCGAGGTGCATCAGCAGGCTGGCGTCGCCCTCGAACGCCACGACGGGCTGCCCGCTGCCGATCGCCGCCCCCGCCGCGACCGGGATCCCGTACCCGATCGCCCCGAAGTACGTGGCGAAGAGCATCGGCTCACGCCGGCGGGGCATGTGCAGGATCGGGAAGCCCCAGAAGTGGCCCGAGTTGCCGCTGACCCAGCCGACGTCCCCGGGCAGCAGCCGGTCGAGCTGCGCGCACAGCGCGCGCGGGTCCAGCTCGCCGTCGGCGAGGTCGAACGCCTTGGTGTCGGGCTCGGCGCGCAGGCGCTTGGCGACGTCGTCGGTGCGGTAGCCCTCGTTGCGCACGCCGTCCAGCGCGCCCAGGAGCCCCTGCGCGGCGCGGAGCGCGTCGGCCTGGACGTAGCACGCCGCGACGTCGCCGCTGGGCATCGGCGCGGGCGGCCTGATGTCCACCTGCACGAACGCAGCCTCGGGGAAGAGGTAGCCCTCCATGGTCGTGTAGCGGTTCATGCTCGCGCCGAAGGACACGACGCAGTCGGCCTGCGTGAAGAGCTCGACGACCTCGGGGCGCGAGTACAGGCCCGCGACGCCCGCGTCGAACTCCTCGCCGTCGAACCACCCGCGTGCGTTCAGCGCGGTCGCCAGCAGAGCCCCGGTGCGCTCGCCGAGCTCGAGCAGCTCCGCACGCGCGCCCGACCGCACCGCCCCCTCGCCGGCGATCAGCACGGGCCTCTCGGCTGCGGCGAGGATGCGCGCGGCCTCCGCGACCACCGCGGGGTCGGGCGCGATCCGCTGCGGGCGCTGCCACGCCGCGGCCTCGCGCGCTTCCACGGGCCACGGGTGCTCCTGCTTCTGCAGGTCGATCGGCACGTCGAGCACGACCGGGGTGCGCGTCGACAGCGCCTGGTCGACCACGCCACGCACGCGCTCGACCACGGTGTCGGGGTTGCTGATCGCGAGGTAGCCCGCGCCGGTCAGCCGCGCCAGGCCCTGGTGGTCGAGGTTCTGGCGTTCTGCCGGGTCGTCCCGGGCGCGCGGCCCGGTGAGCACCACCACCGGCGACCCGATGCGGACCGCGGAGGTGAGGGGCGTGAACGTGTGCGCGAGCGCGGGGCCGGCCGTCACCGCGCACAGCCCCAGCCGCCCGCTGGCACGCGCGTAGCCGTCCGCCATGGCCATCGCCGCGGCCTCGTGCCGGCACTCCACGATGCGGACCCCGTGCCCGGCGAGCGCGACCAGAACCTCCATGTTGGCGTCCCCGAGCAGCGAGAAGGCCGTGTCGACGCCCTCGGCGACCAGCGTCGCGGCGATCGCCTCGCCGACCTTCACCTAACTGCTCCTCTCACACATGGTGCATTTCGCAACATATCTCATCGACCTCGGCGCGACGCCGGGCTACGGTGCCGTCGCCGGAAAGGAGACGCCGTGGCCGACGACGTGCAGCAGTATCTCGACGGGGTGACGCCTGCGAAGCGACGCCGCGACGCGGAGACGATGCTCGCGATCATGCGCCGCGCGACCGGTGAGGAGCCCCGGCTATGGGGCACCATCGTCGGCTTCGGGCAGTACCACTACCGCTACGCCAGTGGGCGCGAGGGCGACACGGCCGCGGCCGCCTTCGCCGCGCGCAAGGCCGCCACGACCGTCTACCTCGTCGACGGGGTCGGGGCGCACACCGAGGCGCTGGAGCGGCTGGGGCCGCACACGACCGGGGTGGGGTGCCTCTACCTCAAGGACCTGGAGGCGGTCGACCTCGAGGTGCTCGAGGAGATCATCAAGACGTCGTACGCGAGCCTGACCGCGGGCTAGCGGCGCGTGGTGATCGCGTCGCCGGGGCGGACCGTGCCGGGGTCGACGACCTTGGCGTACATGCCGCGCAGGCGCAGGCGGTAGCCCTCGTCGGTGGACATGACCTTCATCGCGTCCAGGCCGAAACGGGCCAGGAACTTCTTGCAGCCGGTGTGGGGCTTGGCGGTGACCTCCAGCGTGGCCGTGCCGGCTTGGAGCACCGTCCCGGGCGGCAGGTTGTCCTTGCTGAGGTCGAGGTCGACGACCAGCTGGTCGCCGGCCAGCGGCCACAGCTCGCGGTCGCCCGCGATCAGCTCCAGCCAGCGGCGGTTGATGAGCGTGAGCTGCGTGTTGGCGCCCACGGTCGCCGCGTCGCCCATCCGCTCCCGCCAGCCGTCGCCGACCAGGCCGTCCTCGGGGGTGAGCTGTCCTTCGTCCAGGACGGTGCGCGCCTCCACCGACGGGCGCGCGACGATCATCTCGATGCGCCCCAGGTCGGCCGGCGCGGCCATCACCTCGGGCAGCCCGCGCTCGAGCTCGTCGAGGGGGCGGTGGGCGGCGGCAACGACGTCGACAGGCACGGCGATCATGGTCCCAGGATGCCGCACGATCGCTACGCGGCCTGCGCGGCCTTGATCTCCTTGGAGAAGAAGGTCAGCGCCGTGCGGGTCTTGGTCTGCTGCTCGCCGCTCAGGTCGATGCCGTGGCCTTCGAGGAACGCCCGGGCCTGCGTGGCGACCTCGACGGTCTCGGGCGGCGTGCACTTGGTCGACAGCTCCAGGATCCGGCCGCCGTCCGGGTAGAGCCAGAGCTCGGCCACGAGCTTGCGACCCAGGTCCGTAGGTCGCATCCGCATCTTGAAGCACGGGATCGGGCCGAGCACCACGAGGTCGTCGAACGTCACGCCTTCGGGAGCGTTCTCGTCGAACAGCGCGCGCTGGTCCTTGGTGAAGAGCTTGCGCAGGGGGCTCAGCCCCGCGACCGTGCTCTTCACGGCGTCGCCGATCCCCAGCGCGGCCTTCATCGATCCGGAGCACACGAAGCCGCCAGGCATCGCGTCCACCTCGACCCCGAAGTTGGGGTTCTTGCGCAGCGCCTTGGGCAGCTCGCCGGGGACGACGGGCCGCAGCTTGATGACGGTGTCGTCGCCCTTGCGCTGACCGCGGCGGGCGCGGGCCACCACCCCAGCCTTGTCGAGGGTCAGGTCAGGGGTGTCGAAGAAGAAGACCTGGCGGATCTCCGCCTCGAGCGGGTCCATCCCCAGCGACCGCACGGCCGAGCGTTGGTTGGACTCGGGCACCGTGAGCTTGAGCTCGACCGTGTCGGCCTTCGCGACGAGCGCGAGCATCTCCTCGAGTCGGGCACCGATGATCGGACGAACTGCAGTGGCGCGTGCCATCAAGACCTCCTACCCCGGGAAAGCGTGATTCTCTCAGGCCTTCACGCGACGTGCCAGCCGGACTCCGCGTGCGCGGCGTCAGGGCGGGGGGTACGTGCCGACCAGCGTCGCGGCGCCGACAGACGTCGCGGCGGCGGCCGCACGGACCTCCGCGGCCGTGGCGGTCGGGGTCAGGCCCAGCGGCGCGCTCGTGGCGGTGAGCTCGAACGTGTAGTGGTGGGGGTCGCCCGGCGGTGGGCAGGGGCCGACGTAGCCCGGGGTGCCGGTGTCGTTGGTGGCCTCGACCGCCTCGGGCGGGACGGTGCCGTCCAGTCCTCCGTCGCCGCCGGGCAGATCGACGACCACCCAGTGGATGAACTCGCCGCCCGGGGCGTCGGGGTCGCCCAGCACGAGCTGCAGCGCGGCCGCCTCGGTAGGGACGCCGGTCCACTGCAGCGGCGGCGGAACGTTCTCGCCGTCGCAGCTGTACTCGACCGGGATCGGCCCGCCCTCCGGGAACGCGCCGCTGGTCAGCACGAACCCCGCCGGCACCGCGTCGGCTCCGACCGTCGGCGTGGCCGTCTCACCTCCGCTGCACGCGAAGGCCGCCAGCACCACCAGCCCTGGGAGGGCCACCCTCCGGAGCCCCGCGGTCATCGCCGCGGTGTGCCCAGCAGCTGGCTGACGAGCTCGCTGACCTCCTCTGGCGCGAACGTGAGCGTGGCGTCGCCGACGCCCAGCTCGACCAGGCGCCAGGAGGGCAGGTCCGTGGGGAACGTGCCGGGCCAGGTCCAGATGCCGCGGTCCTCGGCGAGGCCCAGCGCGGCGTCCACGAAGGCCTCGTCGGTCGTGCGCAGGGCCAGGTGGAACATGTTCGTCGGAGGGTCGGACGGGATCACCTCGACGCGGTCGAGGTCCGCCAGCGCCGCCGCGATCGCGCGCGCGTGCTCGACGTAGTCCGGGATGCGCGGCAGGCGGAGGCGCAGCCCGGCCAGGCAGGACGCCGCGTACGGCCAGAGCGCGAAGAGGGCGCCGCCGTGGCGGTGGCGCCACTCGCGCGCCTCGGCGACGAGCTCCTCCGGCCCCGCCAGGCAGCAACCGGAGGCGCCGCCCAGGACCTTGTAGAGCGAGACGTAGACGGTGTCGAAGAGCGCGGCGATCTCCGCCAGCGAGCGCCCGTAGTGCGGCGTGCACTCCCACAGCCGCGCACCGTCGAGGTGCACCGCCGCGCCGCGGTCGCGGGCCCAGGCGGCCTGCTGCTCGAGCTGCTCCCAGGTCGGCAGGCGCCCGCCGAGCTCGCGCTGCGGGAGCTCGAGGAGCAGCGCCGCCAGCGGCTCCGCGATGTCCTCGAGGTCGTCGAGGGCCAGGAGCTCACGAGCGTCGCCGGCGGTCCGGGTGCGCAATCCGT
This sequence comes from Euzebyaceae bacterium, assembly GCA_963829805.1. Classification (GTDB taxonomy): domain Bacteria; phylum Actinomycetota; class Nitriliruptoria; order Euzebyales; family Egibacteraceae; genus CAWHJR01. Next base: position 652,895 of record CAWHJR010000002.1, on the reverse strand, counting down.
GGAGCCGCTCCGCGGCGTCGCCCTCGTGCAGCACGATGTGGCTGGTCGGGTGCAGTGCCACCGTCTCCCGCCCGGTGCGCTGCGCGTGGAGGCGCAGCGCGATCTGCTGCGCCATCGTCCCGCTCAGCATGAACACCGCGGCGGGCTTGCCCAGCAGCCGCGCAACCTCCTCCTCGAGGTCGTCGACCACCCCACCCGAGCTGTTGCGGTCCGGCGCCACCTCGGCCGGCAGCTCCGCAAGCACCTCCTGCGGCGTCCGCTGCCCGTGGTGGTTCAACGTCCGCTCGCAGCGGTAGCGCAGCTCCGCCAGCCGCGCCCGAGCCTCGGTCACGTCGACGAGGCTAGACCCGCCGTGAGGCGACGGTAGGGTGCCCGGCCGTGCTGGGGCCGGGTGGGCTGGACGTTCGCGGAGCGGCGGAGTCCGTCCTGCGTGGCTCGTGGACCGAGGCTGCGCTGGTCGCGGACGCGCGGGCGCGGATCGCCGCCGCCGAGCCGGACCTCGGCGCCGTGGTCACCGCCGTCGATCTTGCCGGAGCGCGCGGGGGGCCGCTCGCGGGCGTGGTGGCGGCGGTGAAGGACTCCTTCGCGCTGGATGCCGCGGTGGTCGCGCGGCTGGTGGCGGCGGGTGCGAGCGTCGTCGCGACGACGCGGCTCGACCCGCTGGCGTGGGGGGTCTCGACGCCGGGCACGCGCAACCCCGTCGCAGCCGACCGCATCGCCGGCGGGTCGTCCGGCGGGTCGGCCGCGATGGTGGCGGCCGGCCTGGTCCACGCGGCGCTGGGCAGTGACAGCGGCGGCTCCGTGAGGATCCCGGCCGCGTGCTGCGGCGTCGCCGGCTTCAAGCCCACGTTCGGCCGGCTGCCCACCGCGGGCCTGCAGCCGACCAGCCCGAGCTTCGACACCGTCGGCGTGCTGGCCGCGGACACCGCCGGATGCGCGACCGTGCTGCGCGCGCTGGACCCGACCGTCGAGGCGGTGTCTGAGCAGCGCGTTCGCCGGGTCGGCATCCCCGACGAGGTCGTCCGCTTCCCGCTGGACCCCGTGGTCAGGGCGGTCTGGGAGCAGGCTCAGCAGCGCCTGCTCGATGCTGGCATCCGTCTCAGCCCGGTCGCCCTGCCCGAGCTCGACGGCGCCGCGCAGGCCCACGGCCGCCTCTTCGTGCTCGAGGGGCTCGCTGTGCACGCGGAGGCGTTCGCCGCCGCCCCCGCCCGCTACCCCGCCTGGTTCCTCGACCTCGCGCAACGCCGCGCCGAGATCGCCGCCAAGGCGCCCGCGGCGCTCGCCCACGCCCGCGACCTGCGCGCCGCGCTGCGCCGCGTCTTGGGGACCGTCGACGTCCTCCTCATGCCGACCATGGCGGTTGCGACCCCACCCGCCGGCGCCACCGCCACCGACGTCGGAGGCGAGTCCCGACCCCTCGAGATCGCCCTCACCTACCTCACCGCCCCGTTCAACCTCGCAGGCCTGCCGGCGGGCTCCGTCCCCGCCGGCCACGACGCCGCCGGCGCCCCCATCGGCCTGCAGCTGGTCGGCCCAGCCGACGCCGACGCCCTCGTCCTCGCCGCGATGTCCCTCGTCGAACGCCTCGCCGCCTCCTGACCGTCCACCGAGGTGGCTCGCAGCAGTTGGTTCCAGAGGGGACTGGCGCGACGCACCTCTCACGCCGCGGCCGAGGTGGCTCGCAGCAGTTGGTTCCAGAGGGGACTGCCGCGACGCACCCCCCGAACGGGGAACGCCCGGTCAGGTCGTGCGGGTGCGGTGGGACGCCGGGTGGATGACGGCGGCCAGGTCGGCGGCGACGCGCGCCGCGTCGGCCTCGGGGAGGCTGGCGGTGGTGATGCGGACGGCCGGGCGGGCGCCGTGGCGGTACGGCTCCCCGGCGCGGATCGCCCAGCCGCGGGCCGCCATGCCGCGCACGACGGGCTGCTCCTCGGTGACGGGGACCCACACGTTGAGCCCGGAGCGGCCGTGCGCGGGGATGCCCTCGGACGTCAGGGCCTTCAGCAGCGCGGCGCGCCGGGCCGTGTAGACCGCGGCCGCGGCCTGGAGCTGCCGCCCCACGGCGTGATCCGACAGGAGCGCCGCCGCGATGCCCTGGAGGTGCAGGCTCACCCACCCGCAGCCCAGCCGCTGGCGACCCGAGACCCGCGAGACCGTGACCGCGTCGCCGGCGAGCAACGCGAGCCTGAGGTCCGGGCCGAGCGTCTTGCCCACCGACCGCAGCACGGCCCAACGCTCACGCCCTGTGGCCAGGCTGACACAGGGCGCGCCGGCGACCTCGACCGCATGGTCGTCCTCGACCACCAGGACCTCGGCGGCGCGAGCCAGCACCGGACGCAGCTGCGCTGCACGCTCCTCGGACAGCGCCGCCCCGGTCGGGTTCTGCGCGCGCGGGCTGAGCACCACCGCACGCGCGCCGCGCTCCACCGCGGCCTCGAGCGCCCGCGGGAGCAAACCCTCGTCGTCCACGGCGACCGGCACGGTCGTGAACCCCATCGCGCGCGCGAGGTCGATCACGCCCACGTAGCCCGGGTCCTCGACCGCGACCGCGTCGCCGGGTCGCAGGTGCGCGCCGAGCACACGCTCCACCCCGTCCATCGCGCCCGACACCACACAGAGGTGCTCCGCAGGGACACCGTCGCGCTCCAACGCGGCGGCCGCGGCTGCGCGCAACGCCGGCAGGACCGCGACCTCGCCGTAGCCCACCTGCCGCAGCGTCCCGGACACCGCGGCGGGGTCTGGCAGCAGCGCGAGGTCGGGGTTGCCCGTCATGAGGTCGACGGCCCCCTCGGGGACCTCGGGGTCGCCGCGCACCGGCAGCGGCGGGCGCTCCGCCACCACCGTGCCGCTGCGCTCGCGCGTGACCAGCACGCCGCGCTGGCGCAGGTCCCTGATGGCCGACGCCACCGTGGCGGGGCTGAGAGCCAGCTCGTCGGCCATCGCGCGCACCGATGGCAGGCGCGTGCCGGGGCCCAGGCGGCCGGCGTCCACGGCCCGCTCGACCGCGCCGGCGACCTCGCTTGCCGTCCGCCCGCTGATCGCGTAATGTGCCAGTACAGACATCTACCCTGTACTATCACAGATGAGCGCAGCAAGCACAAGAACGCGAGTCCGCCGCCTTCCGCAGCGCGGCGCGTACGACCGCTCCACGATCGACGCGATCCTCGACGAGGCCCTGGTCGCGCACGTCGCCATCGACGACCACGGCCAGCCGGTCTGCATCCCTGTGGCGTTCGCGCGCGACGGCGACCGCGTCGTGCTGCACGGCTCGACGGCCAGCCGCGCGATGAAGCTGCTCGCCTCCGGCGCGCCGTGCTGCGTCACGGTCACGCTGCTGGACGGAATCGTTCTGGCGCGCTCGCAGTTCCACCATTCCATGAACTACCGCTCGGTCGTCGTGCTCGGGACGGCGTCGGAGCTCGCCGACCCCGAGGACAAGGCTGAAGCCCTCGCCGCGATCGTCGAGAAGATGGAGCCCGGCCGCTCGCGCACCGCGCGCTGGCCCAACGCCGACGAGCTGCGCCAGACCACGGTCGTCACCCTGCCCTTGGACGAGGCCTCGGCGAAGGCCCGCTCCGGCCCGCCCGTCGACGAGCCCGAGGACATGGACCTCCCGGTCTGGGCGGGGGTCGTGCCGCTCCGCCTGGAGGCGCTCGCGCCGATCGTGGACGGCGCCCTGGCGTGAGCTCGAACGCTCCCACCCCCGCGGCCCGGACCCCCAGGCTGCCGGGGGCCGGGACCCTTCCGCTGGTCGCCGCGCTCGCGACCGTCTACGTGGTCTGGGGCTCCACGTACCTCGCGATCCGCTACGCGATCGACACGATCCCGCCGTTCCTCATGGCGTCGAGCCGCTTCCTGATCGCGGGTGGGATCCTCTACGCGTTCGCGGCCCGCCGTGGCGACGCCGCCGCCGACCGGGTGGGCCCACGCCAGTGGCGCGCCGGCCTGCTGATCGGCGGCCTGCTGCTGGCGGGCGGCAACGGCCTGGTCTCGTGGGGCGAGCAGTGGGTGCCGACCGGGCTCTCGGCGCTGCTGGTCGGCAGCGTCCCGTTGTGGTTCGCGCTGTGGGCCCGCCTGCTCAACCGCGAGCGCATGGGTGTGCAGGCGGTGGTCGGCATCGCGGTGGGCTTCGCCGGTGTCGCGATCCTCGTCCGCCCTGACGGTGGCGGCACCGCCCGCCTGATCGGGGTGCTCGCGACCCTGCTTGCGGCGTGCCTCTGGGGCCTGGGTTCGGCCTGGTCCAAGCGCGCGGCGCTGCCGCAGCGCCCCCTGGTCTCGACGGCCGTGCAGATGCTGGGCGGCGGCGCCGTGCTGCTCGTCATGGGCATCGCCGGCGGGGAGCTGGGCCGCTTGGACCTCGGCGCAATCACGGCCACGTCGCTGCTGGGCCTCGCGTATCTCATCGTCTTCGGGTCGCTGCTGGCGTTCAGCGCGTACACCTGGCTGCTGCAGAACGCGCGCACCTCGCTGACCGCGACCTACGCGTACGTCAACCCGGTCGTGGCGGTGCTGCTGGGGTTCGTGTTCCTGGGTGAGACCGTGACGCCGCAGACCGTCCTGGGCGGAGCGGTCATCCTGCTGGCGGTCGCGCTGATGGCCTCGCGGCGCCGGTCGCGCGCCGCGGAGGACCTGGAGCACGTCGGCCCCACGCCCTCCGCGGCGGCGATGGCGGCTTCGGAGCCGTAGGCCGGCTCAGCGCTCCCAGAAGCGCCTGCGGGCGCCACCCGACGCTGCCTCGATGCGGTCGAGGAGGTCGGTGTCGGGCTGCTGCCCGGCGTCGAGCGCGTCGGCCAGCAGCTCGAGGAGAGCCGCGAGCTCTGCGCGCCCCGGCGTGACCCGCAGCGTGGCCGCCAGCTCCCGTGCCCGCCGGGCGACGTCCGGCGCGGCGACGCGCAGGTCGTCCAGGAGCTCCCGCACCGCAGCCACCAGGTCGGGAGCCTTCGGGCGGCCGGCCGGCCTCCGCAGCTCGGGACGCGACAGGCGCATGGCGCGCAGGGACCGATGGGACGGGCCGCTCCCGGCAGGCGCCGGTGCGTACGGCGCTGAGGCCATCGCCGCGAGCATCGGCGCGCCAGCCCAGCCCGCCGGCTCCTCGACCCGCTGCACGACTTGCACGAGGTCGTCGGTCTCGCCGCGCTCGGGGTCCACGGCCACGAAGGCGGTGAAGCGGCTGAGCACGTGGTGGCGCAGCGACAGCCTGACGATCTCGTCGTCCAGCCCGGCGCCGTGGCCGGCTGCGTAGCGGTCCTCGAGCTCGGCGATGCGCGCCTGGGCCCAGAGCACGGGTAGCGCCGGGGAGCCCGCGCCGGCGGCGACCTCCGCGGGCAGCCGCCCGCCGTTCGCGCGCAGCCGTGCGGTCTGTGGTGGCTGCCCGCGGTAGCGGCCGGCGATGACCAGCGGCACGCCACCGAGGGCGTCGCGCACCTCCGGGATCTCCGTGCCCGGGATGAGGCCGTCCACGTCCACCGTCACGTCGGTCAGCACGGGCGGGTTGACGAGCCGGCAGATGCGGTCGAGGGCCTCGTCGAGGCGGTCCTCGCCCTCGACCAGCTCCACGCGGCCGCCGGTGCTGCGCGCGAGCCGCTCCAGCAGCCCCGCGTTCACCGCCTTGTCGATGCCGACGCAGTGGATCGTGGTGTCGCGCAGGCCGGCGACGGTCTGCAGGACCTGGTCCTCGCCGCTGACCTGCCCGTCGGTCACCAGCACCACGCAGCGCCGCCGCCCGCCGGGGTCGCGCGGGAGCATCTGCGTCCCGGCTTCGATCGCGCGGCCCAGCTCCGTGCCGCCGCGCGCGTCCAGCGCCGACAGCCAGCGCACCGCGGCGAAGCGCAGCCGGTCCGTGCCGGGCTGCAGCCCGGTCGCGTCCGGCTGCTCGACGCGATCATCGAAGCCGAGCACCGCGAAGCGGTCCCCGCTGCCCAGCCCGTCGACCAGGCGCGCCGCGGCCCGCCGCGCGGCGACCATCTTCCAGCCGCGCATCGACCCGGAGCGGTCCAGCAGCACCACCACGTCGAGGTCCGCCGTCCGCGCGGCGTCGCGCGGTGCCACGACGGTCACCGCCCACGTGCCCTCCTCGCCGTCGGCGTCCGCCACCGTGACCATCGCGGCCTGGGGTCCGGCGTCCGCGAGCCGCGCCCGCAGGATCAGGTCGCGGTCGAGGCGCGCGCCGGGAGCGAGCGTGAGCGCGTCACTGTCCACCACCATGTCGTGGCTGCACCGCCAGTCTTCCAGGCCGAGTCCCGCGGCGTCGAGGGTGACGCGCACCGAGAGGTCCGGCCGAGGGTCGCCGTCGCCGAGCCGCGGCGGTGTGACGCGCGAGGCGTCCGGGACCGCGTCGGTGTCCGGATCGTCGCCGGTCCCGGCCTGCTCGCCCGGCAGCGGCGTGCCCGCCGTGTAGCGCGGCGCCACCACCAGCGGGAAGCGGAACGTCGCCTCGCCGTCATCGACCGCCAACGGACTGACGAGCTCGAGCGCCACCTCCGCGTCCTCGCCGGGTCGCAGGTTGCCGAGCGTGGTCGTGAAGACGTCCGGCCGCTCCTTCTCGGCCAGCGCCGCCCGCTGCCCCGCCGCGAGCGCGTCCTCGTAGACCTGCCGGGCGGCGCCGCGCTCCAGGATCCGACCCTCGACGATGCGCCCGCCCAGCACCGCCCGCAGCGCGGTGACCGCCCCCCGCGACGGCAGGGGAAACACGTAGGTGACCTCCACCGGTGCGGTCCCCGTGTTGCGGAACGTCTGGCGCACGGTGCACGCCGCGGTCAGCCCCACGATCCGCGCATCGACGTCCATCGCAACCAGCGGCAGTGCGCCGTGCTCGGTCCGCGCGACGCCGCAGCCGGGTCGCCCCGGCTCCTCGGGCAAGTCGACCAGCGAGCGGTCGAGGACGGGTGGGGAAGCGGTCATGGCGTCTCCTCGGGGTCGTGCAGTGATCGGGCTTCGTGCTCGGCGGTGCGCCGGGTGGTGTCGTGCGGGTCCGGTCCCGTGTGAGGCGAGTACGGCGCTCACCGCAGCTGCGAGCTCGCCGGCCCCGCTCGCGCTCCAGCGGCGCGCGTCGAGGTGCAGCTCGACCCCGGCGGCGACCCTGAGCACGTGCACGGTGTGGACCGGGACCGCGCTGGGCCGCCCGGCCGGCGAGGCAGTCGCGGCCGAGGCCTGCGCGGCAGTCGCGGCGGCCGGGGCCGCGGGTTCACGCCAGAAGTCGGCGCGGCGTTGCGAGGGGGCGGATGGCGCGGTGTCGCCGAGGCCGTCGGGGACGACCCCTTCGGGGAGCGCGGCCAGGGCGGCCAAGGCGGCGCCGTCGGCGCCGGCCAGCCGCTCGCGGATCTCGGCCATGGTGGCGCCGGTGGCCTGCAGGCGTTTCGCGGCGACCAGCTGCAGGAGGTGGCGGCGGCCGTAGCGGGCCTCCCGGCCCGCGGGGGTGGCGACGACCGTGGGGCGGTCCAGGACCCCCTGGGTCACATAGGAGCGCAACATCCGCTCGCCCGGCACGACCCGCACGCGGTCGCTGGCCGCCGCCAGGCCGGTGGCGGCGACCGCTGTGGCGGCGAGCTCGGCGAACTCCGCGAGTCGCAGTGTGCGATCCATCGAGCGACATTGTCACATCAAGGTCTGACAATGTCAACCCGGCGACGAATGACGGTGTCAGCCCCCCGCGATCGCCCCCACGACGGTGAAGGGCTCGTCCCCGGAGACGACACGTTCGGGCAGTCGCGTGTCGTGAGGCTCGTGCGAGAGGTCCTCCTCGCAGGCGAAGTAGCGCATGAACGCGCGCCGCCTGGCCGCCGGCGTGGTCGCGGATCGTCCCGCGCAGCACCGGGTAGTCGCGCTCGACCGCGTCGAGGACGTCGGCGATCGTCGGCGTGTCCGGCACGTCGACCGCCACCTCGGCGCCGTCGACGCCGGCGAGCGTGCGCAGGTGCGACGGGCATCGCGCACGCGCACCGTTGTCACGGCAGCGTCTGCACCTCGACCGACAGCACGGCCGGCAGGTGCTCGACGATCGGCCGTCCAGGTGTCGCCGCCGTCGGGCGACGCGTAGACGTCGCCCCCCGTGGTGCCGAAGTACACGCCGCACGGATCCATGCGCGTCGACCGCCATCGCGTCGCGCAGCACGTTGACGTAGCAGTTCGCCTGCGGCAGCCCGTTGCGTCAGCAGCTCCCACTCGTTGCCGCCCCACGCGGCTGCGCGCGACGCGCAGCTTGCCCTCGGGCGGGTAGTGCTCGGCTGTCGCTGGTGATCGGGACCACGTACACCGTCTCGGGCTCGTTGGCGTCGACGGCGATCGGGAAACCGAAGTCGCTGGGCAGGTTGCCGCTGACCTCGGTCCACAGCTCGCCCGCGTTGTCGGTGCGCAGCACGTCCCAGTGCTTCTGCATGAAGACCGTGTCGGGCCGCGACGGGTGGAACGCGAGGTTGTGCACGCAGTGGCCGACCTCGGCGTCCTCGTCGGGGAGGTACGGCGAGCGCAGGCCCTTGTTGATCGCGCTGCCAGGACTTGCCGCCGTCGTCGGTGCGGAACGCGCCCGCCGCCGAGATCGCGACGTACATGCGGTCGACGTTGGCCGGGTCGATGAGGATCGTGTGCAGGCACAGCCCGCCGGCGCCCGGCTGCCAGGTCGAGCCGGTGCTGTGGGTGCGCAGCGCCTCCAGCTCCTGCCAGGTCTTGCCGCCGTCGGAGGACTTGAACAGCCCGGCGTCCTCGACGCCGGCGAACACCGTGTCGGGGTCGTGCGGCGAGGGCTCGAAGTGCCAGACGCGCGCGAACTCCCAGGGGTGCGGCGTGCCGTCGTACCACTGGTGGGTTCCGGGCTCGCTGGCGTAGGCGAACTCGTTGCCGACCGCCTCCCAGGTCTGGCCGCCGTCCTCGGAGCGCTGCACGACCTGGCCGGACCAGCCGCTGGACTGCGACGCGTACAGCCGGTCAGGCTCCGCCGGCGACCCGTTGACGTGGTAGATCTCCCAGCCCGCGAAGTGCGGCCCTTCGATCTTCCAGTCGCGCCGTGTGCCGTCCGCCGTGAGGATGAACGCGCCCTTGCGCGTGCCGACGAGCACCCTGATCTTCGACATCCGCGGTCCTTCCTGTGATGGTCCGAGGAGATTCTCCCCTGTTCTGACGACGTGCGAGCGCCACGACTCATCGACAACTCGAGGAGATGACCGAGTGGACTGGAAGCTGGAGCTGATCTCCGTGCCCGTCTCCGACGTTGACCGCGCGAAGGCGTTCTACGTCGAGCAGGTCGGTTTCAACCTCGACCACGACCATCAGGTCAGTCCAGAGCTGCGCTTCGTGCAGCTGACACCGCCGGGCTCGGGGTGCTCGATCGCGATCGGCACCGGCATGAGCACCGCGCCAGCCGGCTCGGTCGCAGGTCTGCAGCTGGTCGTGGCGGACATCGAGGCCGCGCACGCCCACCTTGCGGCCCGTGGCGTCGAGGTCGGGGAGATCCAGGACCTCCCCTGGGGCTCGTTCGTGTTCTTCAGCGACCCCGACGGCAACGGCTGGGCGGTGCAGCAGATCCAGCCGCGGAACGCCTAGGTCGGGTCGCCCATCCGGTGGATGCGCAGGGTGTTGGTGGCGCCAGGCACGCCCGGGGGGCTGCCCGCCACGATCACGACCACGTCGCCGGGCTGGGCGCGGCCCAGGTCGGTGAGGGCCTTGTCGACCTGGCGCACCATCTCGTCGGTGTGGGAGACCTCGGGGACGAGGAAGGTCTCGACGCCCCATGTCAGCGCGAGCTGGCTGCGGGTCGAGGCCTGCGGCGTGAACGCCAGCAGCGGGATCGGCGAGCGCAGACGGCTCATCCGCCGCGCCGCGTCGCCGCCGTAGGTGAACGCGACGAGGAACTTCGCGCCCAGCCACTCGCCGATCTCCGACGCCGCGCGCGTCGCGGCGCCGCTGCGGGTGCGCGGCGTGGTCGTGAGCGGCGGGATCGAGGCCAGCGCGTGGTCCTCCGTCGACTCGACGATGTTCTTCATCGTGCGCACGGTCTCGACCGGGAAGCGGCCGACGCTCGTCTCGCCCGACAGCATCACCGCGTCCGCGCCGTCGATGATCGCGTTCGCGACGTCGGAGACCTCGGCGCGTGTCGGGCGTGACGCGTCGATCATCGACTCCAGCATCTGGGTCGCGACGATCACCGGCTTGGCGTGCCGTCGCGCCGCGGCGATCGCCTGCTTCTGCACGACCGGCACGCGCTCCAGCGGCAGCTCCACGCCCAGGTCGCCGCGGGCGATCATGATCCCGTCGAACGCGTCGAGGATCTCCTCGAGGCGCTCGACCGCCTGGGGCTTCTCGATCTTGGCCAGCACGGGAAGGCGCGCGCCCTCCTCGTCCATCACGGCATGGACCGGCGCGATGTCCGCCGCGCTGCGGACGAACGACAGCGCGATGAGGTCCGCGCGCAGGTGCAGCGCCCAGCGCAGGTCCTCGACGTCCTTGTCCGACATCGCCGGCGCCGAGACCGCGACGCCGGGGAGGTTGAGACCCTTGTGGTCGGAGACCCGCCCGCCTTCGATGACCTCCGTGACGACCCGCGGCCCGTCGACCGCGAGCACGCGCAACCCGACCTTGCCGTCGTCGACGAGGATCGTCGCACCGGCGTCCACGTCGCCGGGCAGGCCTTCGTAGACGGTGGAGACCTCCGAGACGTCGCCCGGCACGTCCTCGGTGGTGATCGTGAAGCGCGCGCCCCGTTCCAGCACCACGGGACCCGATGCGAACGTGCCCAGCCGGATCTTGGGTCCTTGCAGGTCGACCAGCACGCCCACGCCGCGCCCGCTGGCGTCCGACGCCTCGCGCACCCGGCGGTAGACGGCCTCGTGGTCGGCGTAGGTCCCGTGGCTCAGGTTGAGGCGCGCGACGTCCATCCCCGCGTCGATGAGCGCGCGCACCCCGGTGGCGGAATCGGTGGCCGGGCCCAGCGTGCAGATGATCTTTCCGCGGCGCATCGCTGGTGAGGCTAGATTGCGGCGGTGGGTCGCATCACGCGGGGTTTCACGGGGCGTGCGCGGGCGGAGCGCGATCCCAGGCTGCCGCCGGGCCAGTACGACACGGGGCGCACCTGGCCGGTGCTGACCGCCGAGGCCACCCCGCACCTGTCGACGGACACCTGGACGTTCACGGTCGACGGGCTGGTCGAGCAGCCGCTGCAGTGGACCTGGGAGCAGCTGCAGGCCCTGCCGCACTCGTCCTACGCGGGCGCGATCCACTGCGTCACGACGTGGTCGAAGTTCGACATGGTGTGGACCGGCGTGTCGGTCGACCTGCTGCTGGAGGCTGCCCGCCCGCAGCCGCACGCGCGCTTCGTGCTGGCCCGCTCCCACAGCGGCTACACCACGAACCTCCCACTGGAGGACGTCACCGGCGGCAAGGCGTGGGTCGCATGGGAGGTGGACGGCGAGCCTCTGCCGACGCAGCACGGCGGCCCGGCGCGGCTCCTCGTCCCGCACCTGTACTTCTGGAAGTCCGCGAAGTGGGTCTCCGGGCTCGCGCTGCTGGAGCGCGACGAGCCGGGGTTCTGGGAGGTCAACGGCTACCACGACCGCGGCGACCCGTGGCAGGAGCAGCGCTACCAGGGTGACTGAGGTGGACGCTCCCCGGGAGGCGACCTGGCGCGCGGCGACGGTCGTGGCGATCCGCGACGAGACCGCGCACGCCAAGAGCGTGCGACTGCGCCTGCACACACCCGCGCTGCACCACGCCGGCCAGCACCTGGTCGTCCGCCTCACGGCGCCCGACGGCTACACGGCCGCGCGCTCGTACTCGATTGCGTCCGCGCCCGACCCCGGACCGGAGCTGGAGCTCACCGTGGAGCGCCTCGAGGACGGCGAGGTCTCCCCGTTCCTGCACGACGAGCTCATGGTCGGCGACGAGCTCGAGGTGCGCGGCCCGATCGGCCGCTGGTTCGTCTGGAACGGCGTGACACCGGCGGTCCTGGTGGGTGGGGGCTCCGGTGTCGTGCCGCTCATGGCGATGCTGCGTCACGCCCGCCGCATCGGGCACTCCGATCTCGTGCGGCTCCTGGTGTCTGCCCGGACGCCGGCCGACCTCTACTACGCCGGCGAGCTGGCCGGACCTGAGACCACCGTCGTCTACACCCGCGCCGCGCCGCCGGGAGACTCCCGCCCCGTCGGGCGCCTGCTCCCCGAGGACCTGCGGCCGCTGCTCCTCGCCGACGCCACCGCGTTCGTGTGCGGCTCCACCGGCTTCTGCGACGCCGCGACCGACGCCCTGATCGCCCTTGACTTCCCCGCCGACCGCATCCGCGTCGAGCGCTTCGGCGCGACCTGAGGAGCCAAGATCCGCCCGTGGCCAGGATCCGCAGAGTCGGGACAACCGTCGAGGAGCTCGAGAGCGAGCTGCTCAGCAACCTCTACTACGGGCGCGGCACGACGGTCGCCTCGGCCAGCGCGCAGGACGCCTACGTCGGGCTGGCGATGACCGTGCGCGACCGGCTGGTGGAGCGCCGGGCGCGCACGGCGCAGGCCCATCACCAGGCCAACCCCAAGTGCGTGTACTACCTGTCCGCGGAGTACCTGCTGGGCCGCCAGCTGCCGCAGAACATCCTCTACACCGGCATGCGCACGCTGCTGGACCAGGTCGGATCGGACTTCGGCGTCTCGGTCGACGAGCTCGAGGGGCTGGACGTCGAGCCGGGCCTGGGCAACGGCGGCCTGGGTCGCCTCGCGGCGTGCTACATGGACTCCCTGGCCACGTTGGACATCCCGGCGGTCGGCTACGGCCTGCGCTACGAGTACGGCATCTTCCGCCAGACGTTCGAGGACGGCTGGCAGGTCGAGCGGCCCGACGACTGGTTGTTCTTCGGCAACCCGTGGGAGTTCCCCCACCCCGACGACCGTGAGCCGGTGGCGTTCGGGGGGCACACCGAGCAGGTCACCGGCGACGACGGTGCGACCACGGTGCGCTGGGTGCCGGACGAGGTCGTGCTGGGCGAGCCCAGCCACGTGCTGGTCCCCGGCTACGGCACGGGCACGGTCAACATCATCCGGCTGTGGCGCGCGGCGGCCAGCCACGAGAGCTTCGACTTCGACCTCTTCGACCGCGGCCTGTACGCCGAGGCGGTCGAGGAGCGCGTGCGCTGCGAGAACCTCACCAAGGTCCTCTACCCCAACGACAGCACCGCGGCCGGCCGCGAGCTGCGCTTCAAGCAGCAGTACTTCCTCGTCGCCTGCTCGCTGCGCGACATCATCCGGCGGTTCCGCTTCCGCAACACGGGCTGGGAGGCCTTTCCCGACAAGGTCGCGATCCAGCTCAACGACACCCACCCGGTGCTGGCGATCCCCGAGCTCCTGCGCATCCTCGTCGACGAGGAGGGCGTGGCCTGGGACCGCGCCTGGTCGATCGCGCGCCGGACGTTCGCCTACACCTGCCACACCCTGCTGCCCGAGGCGCTGGAGACCTGGCCGGTCGAGATGTTCGGGCGGATCCTGCCGCGTCACCTCGAGATCGTCTACGAGCTCAACCACCGCTTCCTCGAGGAGGTGCGCGCGCAGCACCCCGGCGACGACGAGCGTGTGCGGCGCCTCTCGGTGATCGACGAGGACGGCGGGCGCAAGGTGCGCATGGCCCACCTGGCCGTGATCGGCAGCTCCAAGGTCAACGGGGTCGCGGCCCTGCACTCGCGGCTGCTGGCGGAGCGCACGCTGCGCGACTTCGCGGCGCTGACGCCCGAGAAGTTCACCAACGTCACCAACGGCGTCACCCCCCGGCGGTTCCTGCGGCTCGCCAACCCACGGCTGTCGGCGCTCCTCACCAGACGCCTCGGCGACGAGGGGTGGCTCACCGACCTCGAGCGGCTCCAGGGCCTGGAGGCGTCCGTCGACGACGCCGCGCTGCAGGCGGAGTGGAAGGCGATCAAGCAGGCCAACAAGCTGGACCTGGCTGCGCGGGCGGCCGCGGTGCTGGGGCTGGAGCTGGACACGGCGTCGCTGTTCGACGTGATGGTCAAGCGTCTGCACGAGTACAAGCGCCAGCTGCTGAAGGTGCTGCACATCGTGACGTTGCACCGGCGGGTGCAGGCCGGGCTGGCCGTCGCGCCGCGGACCTTCGTCTTCGGGGCCAAGGCCGCCCCGGGGTACGACGCGGCCAAGCGGATCATCAAGCTCATCAACGCGGTCGGCGCGGTCGTCAACCGCGAGGGGCCGCTGCGGGTGGTCTACCTGCCCAACTACAACGTCTCGCTGGCAGAGCTGATCGTCCCGGCCGCCGACCTGTCCGAGCAGATCTCGCTGGCGGGCACCGAGGCCTCCGGAACCGGGAACATGAAGCTCGCCCTCAACGGCGCCGTCACGATCGGCACGCTGGACGGCGCGAACATCGAGATCCGCGACCAGGTCGGCGCAGAGAGCTTCTTCCTCTTCGGGCTGACCGCCGAGGAGGTCTTCGCCGAGCGCGACCGCGGCTACCAGCCGCGCCGCTACTACGAGGGCGACGCAGAGCTGCGCGCGGCGGTCGACGCGATCGCAGGGGGCGCCTACTCCGACGGCGACGCCGGCACCTTCGCGGGCCTGGTCGCGGGGCTCCTCGACCACGACCCCTACCTGGTGCTGGCCGACTACCGCTCCTACGTCGACTGCCAGGACGACGTCGACGCCGCGTGGCGGGACCCCGCACGGTGGACGCGCCTGTCGATCCTCAACACCGCCCGGTCGGGGTGGTTCTCCTCGGACCGCTCGATCCGCGACTACTGCCGCGACATCTGGCACGTCAAGCCCGTGCCGGTCCGCCCGCCCCCGCAGCGCTGATCGTCTCGAGGAGCTTGCGGACCGCGCGTGCGGAGGTGGCCCGCAGGGCCTGGGCCGCGAGGTCCTCGGCCGCGCGCAGGTCGGTCGCGCGCACGCGCTGCTTGACGAGTGGGATGTCGGGCGGGGGGACGCTGAGCTCGCGGACGCCCAGGCCGAGCAGGAGCGGCACGGCGGGGAGATCCGCGGCCATGTCGCCGCACACCCCGACGGGTATGCCGGTTGCGGCCGCGGCCGTGCAGACCGTGGCGATCAGCGTCAGCACCGCGGGGTCGAGGGGGTCCGCGAGGTGCGCCACGGCGGGGTTCCCGCGCTCGGCGGCCAGGGTGTACTGCGTGAGGTCGTTGGTACCGATCGAGAAGAAGTCGACGGCCGCGGCGGCGTGCTCGGCAGCCAAGGCCAGCGCGGGCACCTCGACCATGACGCCCAGCTCCACGCGCTGCGCTGCCGGGAACCCGTCGCGGAGGAGCTCCGCGCGGACCTCATCGGCCAGCGCCCGCACCTGCGCGATCTCCTCCAGGGTCGAGACCATCGGGACCATGACGCGCAGCGAACGGGTGGCCGCGACCCGCAGCGCTGCGCGAAGCTGGGTGCGCAGCAGCGCTGGTCGGCGCAGCCCTAGGCGGATGCCGCGCAGCCCGAGGAACGGGTTGGCCTCGGGGTCGACGGGTACGCAGGCGAGCGGCTTGTCCCCGCCGACGTCCAGGGTGCGCAGCACCACCGGTCGTCCGGGGAGTGCGTCGCAGATCGCCGCGTAGGCCGCGACCTGCGCGGCCTCGTCGGGGGGCTGCGCGCCGTCGCCGAAGAGGAACTCGCTGCGCAGCAGTCCGATCCCGTCCGCCCCGTCGGCGCGCGCGCGGTCGGCATCGCCCGGCAACCCCACGTTCGCGAGGACCGCGACCGCCGTGCCGTCGCGCGTGGACGCGACCGCCGCCGCGTGCTGTCGGGCCTCGGCAAGCACGGCCGCACGGTTTGCTTCCGCGCTCCGCGCCCGGTCCAGCGCGCCGCCGTCTGGGTCCACGTCAACGACCCCGGTGCCCCCGTCCACGACGACCTGCGTGCCGGCCGCGAGCGCGAGCACCGCCGCCCCGGCCCCGACGACCGCCGGGATCCCGAGGGCACGCGCCACGAGCGCGGTGTGCGAGGTCGGGCTGCCCTCCACGGTGACGATCGCGTCGACGCGTGCGGGGTCGAGCCGCGCCGCCGCCGCGGGGCCGAGCTCGCGGGCGACGAGGACGCCTCCGGGATCGTCGCCCTCGCCGCCGGACTGCAGCTGTGCGAGGACCTCGGTGGCCACGGCGTCGAGGTCGGCGGCACGCGCCGCGAGGTAGGGGTCCTCGAGCGCCTCATAGCCGGCCTTGGCCGTGGCGACAGCCCGTCGCCACGCCTCCTCGGCGCTCACGCGCTCTGCGTCGATCGCCTGCAGCGCGTGGTCGGTGAGCTGCGGGTCGGTGAGGAGGAGGCGGTGCGCGTCGAGCATCTCGCCCGCCTCCGCTCCGGCCCGGACGGCCAGCACGGCCTGCGCGGCCGTGATCGCTGCCGCGCCCTGGCGCAGCGCAAGGAGCAGGCGGTCGCGCTCGCCCGCCGCGTCGCCCGCCGCAGTGCCCTGCCGGGGCGCCGGTGCGCCGACGTGATGGACTCGCCCGATCGCGATGCCGGGCGCGGCGGGCAGCCCCCGCAGCTGCCGCGCGCCCGCGTCCGCAGCCGGCTGGTCGGCGGGGGACGCCACGGGCACCACGGCCGTGACCCCGTCGCCGAAGCCGCTGGCGGCCAGGTCGACGAGGGTGGCGAGGGCCCGCTCGGCATCGGGGCCAGTGGCCCGTGCGACCAGCTCGTGTCCGTGGCTCGCCCCCAGCGTGAGCAGCGCGTTCACGCTGCGGGCCGGCACCGGGCCACGGCCGGTCGTCGCGTCGCTGATCGTCACGTCCGCGTCGTGGCCGCTCAGCGCGGTCACGAGCCGGGCTACCGGGCGTGCATGCAATCCCAGCGGGTTGCGGATCGTCAGCCTCACCGACGAGCCCCCGCCGGATTCGCCCACCGATGAACCCGGATCGGCCGGGACCGGCGGTGCCGTGCCGGACCCGAGGAGGTGCGCCGCCTTGGCCGCGAGCGCCCCGCGCGCCTCCGCGACCACGACCTCGAGGCTGGCACCGACCGCCGCCTGCACGGCTGCGGCGACCAGGCCCTCGACGAGCGGCGCGTCGCAGAGCACGACGCCGCGGCTGACCTCCTGGGGCAGCAGGTCCAGCGCCAGCTCGGCCGACAGCAGCGCGCTGCCGAGGTCCATGAGCACGACCACGCCGTCGGGCCCGTGCACCTGCTCGATCGCGGCCGCCACCCGCAGGGCGTCGGTGCCCAGCGGGTGCTCTGGGTCGTTCACCCCGCCCGCCAGCGCGAGGCGCAGCGCGCCCGGCGCCACCTCGTGGGCGAGCTCCGCCGCCGCAGCGGCCAGCGCGGCGCTATGGGAGACGAGGACGATGCCGACGGCCACGGGTACCTCCCGGTCAGCGATCGCCAGGGGCGGCGAACGCCCGCAGCAGCAGCCACGACGACGTGGCGCCCGGGTCCTGGTGTCCCGCGCTGCGCTCGCCCAGGTAGCTGGCCCGCCCCTTGCGGGCCACCATCGGGATCGTCGCGCGCATGCCCTCGGCCGCGGCCTCGACCGCGGCGGTCAGCGCCGACTCGAGCGGTCGACCCTGCGCGACTGCCTCGCCCAGGGCCGCGACGCCGGGCACGAGCGCGTCGAGCATCGTCTTGTCCCCGGGGACCGCCTTGCCCCGCTGCGCGACGTTCTCGACGCCGGCCTGCCACGCGGCCGCCAGCGCCTCCGGGGAAAGGTCCGCGTCGATGCCGCCCGCCGTGCCGAACGCCAGGAAGAAGCTCCCGTAGAGCGGCCCGCTGGCACCCCCGACCGAGGAGATCAGCCGCATGCCGACCGTGCGGCCGAAGCCGGCCGCGTGCGGCGGCCGCCCCTCGTCCAGGGCCTCGATCACCGCACGGCACCCGCGCCGCAGGTTCGTGCCGTGGTCGCCGTCGCCGATCGCCGCGTCGAGGGAGGACAGCTCGTCCGCCCTCACCTCGACGGCCGCGGCGAAACGCCGGAACCAGCCCACGAGCTGCGCCACGGTGACGACCTCCGTGGCCTGGTCCAGCGCCACGTCAGGTGCCCCAGCGCAGGGCAGGCGTGCGCACCGGCGCGTCCCACAGGCGCGTGAGCTCGTCGTCGAGCCTGAGCAGGGTGACCGAGCACCCGGCCATGTCCAGCGCCGTGATGTAGGAGCCCACGAGGCTGCGGGCGATGGTGATCCCCTGGGCCGCGAGCAGCTGCGCGACCTCGTTGAACACCACGTAGAGCTCGATCAGCGGGGAGGCGCCCATGCCGTTGACGAACGCGAGGACACGGTCGCCGGAACGGAACGGCAGGTCCTCGAGGATCGGCCCGACGAGGGCTTTGGCGATCTCCGCCGCCGAGCCGAGGGGCCGCCGTTCGCGGCCCGGCTCGCCGTGGATGCCGATCCCGACCTCCATCTCGTCCTCGCCGAGGTCGAACGTGGGGCGGCCCGCGGCGGGGACGGTGCACGACGTCAGGGCGATGCCCATGCTGCGGGCGTTGGCGTTGACCTGGCGGCAGTAGTCCGCCACCTCCTTGAGGTCCTTGCCCTCCTCCGCCGCGGCGCCGCAGATCTTCTCGGCGAGGATCGTGGCGCCGACCCCGCGCCGGCCCGCGGTCCACGTGCTGTCCTGCACCGCGACGTCGTCGTCGATCACCACCGCGACGACCTCGATGCCGGCCTCCTTGGCCAGGTCGGCGGCCATCTCGAAGTTCAGCACGTCGCCCGTGTAGTTCTTGACGATGTGGACGACGCCGGCACCTCCGTCGACGCGTGTCGTCGCCGCCAGCATCTGGTCGGGGGTCGGCGAGGTGAAGACCTCGCCGGGACAGGCCGCGTCGAGCATGCCGTACCCGACGTAGCCGCCGTGCAACGGCTCGTGGCCGGAGCCGCCGCCGGAGATGATCCCGACCTTGCCCGCGACCGGGGCGTCCGCCCGGGCGATGATCTTGCGCTCGACGTCGACGGCCAGGTCCGGGTGCGCGGCCGCGATGCCCCGCAGCGCATCGGTGACGACCGTGTCCGGGGTGTTGATGAGCTTCTTCATGGTGTGTTCGCCTCTCTGAGGTGTTGGGTGGTCGTTCAGACGGTCGAGGGTTCGGTCACGGTCGCGTCGGCCGGGAGCGTCACGACGCGGGCCGCCGCACGGGTGCGGGCGATCGCGAGGTAGGTCAGGGCTCCGAGCACGCCGCCGGCGAACTCGCCGACGAGGTAGGCGGGCAGCTGGGACCAGCTCACGGCCCCGCCGAGCGCCTGCAGCACGGCCATGGGCCCGAACGTCCGCGCCGGGTTGATCGAGGCCGAGGTCGCGGGTGCCACCACGATGATGATCGCGAACACGGCCAAGCCGATGGCGAGGCCGGCCCAGCCGCCCGCCGCCCGGTCGTCGATCACGCCGAACACCGTGAAGACGAGGATCGCGGTGCCGACCAGCTCGGCGAACAGGGCCTGGCCGCCGCCGACACCCGCGTGGAAGGCCGCGACGCCGAGCCCGGTGTCCACGGCCGCCTGCCCGAGCACGCCGGCGATCGCCGCCGCGCCCGCGATCGCACCGACGACCTGCGCGCCCATGTACGCCGGCACCTCCCTCCACGGGAACTTGCCGGTCACGGCCAGCGCGAGCGTCACGGCTGGGTTGATGTGCGCGCCGGACACGTGGCCCAGCGCGTAGACGACCGCGATCACCACGGTCGCGAACGCCAGCGAGATGATGCCGAGGTCGGCCATCGTGAACGGCGAGTCGCCGTTGATGATGAGCGTCGCCGGCACCGATCCCACACCGATGAACACGAGCAGGGCGGTGCCCACCGCCTCGCTCGCGAGCTTCTGCAATCTCGAGTTCTCCGCCATCTGACCCTCCTGAGTCCCTCTGGCCGCATCCGACTTGCTTGCCGTCTTATCGAACTGATTTCGATAATGTCGAACCCTGGTCAGCAAACACCCTTGGGGGCTAGGCTGTCAAGGGGTGGGATCGCGAGGGCTGAGGATGAGAACCGTGCAAGCCGGGGCGAGCGTCGATGCCGGGTTCATCGCGCGCTGGATCGCGGTGCTCGACGAGCTGGTGACGGAGGCCGAGGGCCTGCTCACCGAGCTCGATGCCGCCATCGGCGACGCCGACCACGGGACCAACATGACCCGCGGGCTGCACGCCGCGAAGGTCGCGCTGGCGCCTGGGGCGCCGGGGCCGGCGCGCGCGTGCCGCGAGGTCGGCGGCGCGCTCACGCGCACGGTGGGCGGGGCCAGCGGGCCGCTCTACGGCACGGTATTCCTGGCGCTCGGGCGGGCGCTGCCCGACGATGAGGCGGTCGCGGCCGACGCCCTGGTCACGGCGCTGCGCGAGTCGCTCCGGGCGGTGCAGCAACTGGGTGCCGCGGTCGTGGGCGACAAGACCATGATCGATGCGATCGCCCCGGCGGTGGCCGAGCTCGAGCAGCAGGTCGCGGGTGGGGCCGCGCTCGCGGCAGCGCTCACCGCGGCTGCGGCCGCTGCGGAGGCGGGAGCGGTCGCCACGATCCCGATGCGCGCCCGCAAGGGCAGGGCCTCCTACCTCGGTGCCCGCAGTGAGGGCCACCAGGACCCGGGCGCGACCTCCTCGGCGATGCTGTTCGCAGCCCTCGCCGCGGTGGCGCGCGACGAGCCGTCCGGCGAACGGTGATCCAATCCGTCGACCGCGCCGTCCGCATCCTCTTCGAGCTGCAGGACGCGCGTCGCCTCGGCCTCACGCAGCTCGCCAGCCGGCTGGAGCTGGCGAACTCCACCTGCCACGGGATCGTGCAGACGCTGGTCGCGCAGGGGCTGGTCGAGCAGGACGCGACGGGGCGCTACATGCTCGGGCCCGGGGTCCTGCGGCTGGGCAACGTCTACCTGGAGTCCAACGAGCTGCGACTGCGCAGCCTGGCCGCCGTGGACGCGCTGGCGGAGCGTACGGGCCACGCCGTCCGCGTCGGGGTGCTGCTGGGGACCGACGTGATCGTCGTCCACCACGTCTTCCGCCCGGACGGCAGCCGGCAGATGAGCGAGACCGGGATCTCGATCCCCGTGCACGCCAGCGCCTTGGGCCGGGCGCTTCTGGCCTTCCACCCGGAGGCCCGCGCGCTGCTTCCTCGGGACGGGCCGCTCCCGCGCCTCACCGGTCGCACGATCGTCGACGTCGACGAGCTCGACGAGCGGCTGGAGGAGGTACGTGCCGACGCGATCGCCTACGGCCAGGATGAGGTCGTGATCGGGGAGTCGGAGATCGCCGCACCGATCGTGGACGCCGACGGCGTCACCGTGGGCGCCGTCGGAGTCGTGATCCCGACGCCCGAGCTGACCGACGACCCGATGCTGGTCAACGCCGTCCGGGACGCCGCGGTGCGGATCTCCCGCAGCCTGGGGGCACCCACGTGGCCGGTCGTCCCCGCCCGCGACGCCCAACGCGCGGGCTGACGAGAGCGGGTTGCTCAGGCTCCTGCCACGAGGCGCGCTGCCGCCGGGTCGTGGGCCTCGAGCGGCCCCCCGCTTCATCCCCACTCGCTATCCACTCCACCCCCTCACAACACTAGCCATTCCACAGACGGCGCAGCCGGGATCCTTGCGGCTCGCCGCAGACCCCGACCGGGATGCCGCGCTGCGCCGCCGACCACCCGCGACCAGGGACAGCAGCGCCGCTGCCGGGGTCGAGCAGGCCAGCCAGCTCCGACACGAGGCGGATCGACGCGAACTCACTCGTGCTGCGACAGTCGTTGATCCCGATGCTCACGAAATCTCACGACGCTGGTCAGCCCGCATGACGAGCGCGAGCGCCGGGATATCCACCATCACGCCGAGGCGCTCGAGCCCGGCCGCGCGGCCGGCGGCGACGAAGGCCTGCGCCTCGGCGACCGTCGCGATCATCGGCGCCATGACCGCGACCTTCGCGGCGCTCCCGCCCGCAGCGGCGGCCAGCGCGGCGAGCTGACGCTCGCGCAGCCCGGGTCCAGCATCGCAGCCGGTCGCCGCGCACACCCAGGGCAGGGTTGTGCGCCGGGGCCGGCCGGGACGAACGGCAGCGGCTTGTCCGCGCCGACGTCGAGGGTGCGGACCACGACCGTGCGCCCGGCGAAGGCGTCGAACAGCCGGCGGTAGCTCGTGGTCTGCTCCTCGACCGTGGGCTCGGTGGTCCGGTCGAGGAACAGGAACTCGGTGCGCAGTAGGCCGACGCCCTCGGCGTCCAGGGAACCTGCAGCGGGGTCGGTGCTGCCGACGTTGAGGTAGAGCGCGACGCGGTGCCCGTCCGCGGTGCGGCCCGGCCCCGTACTGGACGCCGACCCGCGCAGCGCGCTCGGCCCTGCGGCGCGAGGCGTCCTCGACCGCCCCGTCCGAGGGGTCAACCAGTACGGTGCCGGCCTCCCCGTCGACCACCACGGTCGCGCCGTCCGGCAGGTCGCGCGCTCCGGTGCACCCGACCACCGCCGGCAGGCCCAGCGCCTTGGCGATGATCGCCGTGTGGCTCGTCGGGCCGCCGCGGACGGTCAGGAGCGCCAGCACGAGCGCCGGATCGAGGTCGACGGTGTCCGCCGGAGCCAGGTCCTCGGCCACGAGACGAACGGTGCCGCGCGCCGCGGCACCCCTGGCATGGGCAGGCCCAGGAGGTGTGACACGGCACGGTCGCGCAGGTCGCCGAGGTCCGCCGCGCGCTCGGCCATGTAGCCGCCCAGCGCCTCGAGCTGCGCACGCAGGTCGGCGAACGCACCGTCGATCGCGTGCTCGGCGGGCTCGCCGCGGCCGGTGCGCGTCGCGACCGCCTCGGCCAGAAGGAAGTCACGCGCCATCAGCGCCTGGGTGTCGAGGATCGCCGCCGCGTCGCCGGCAGCCCGGTCGCGCCGCTCCTCGAGAGCGAGCGCCGTGGCCTCCAGAGCCTCCGCCGCGCGCTGCCCCTCCTTGTCGGTGTCGGTGACCACCTGCCCGGGCGGCAGCGCGCCCAGGGGGCTGGCCATACGCGCGACGGGCCCGACGGCTGACGCCGGGCTGGCCCTGGGCTGCCCGCCCGTGAGGGTGCGGCTCGCTCGGCGTCGAGGTCCAGCGCCGCGATGAGCTCGGCCAGGGACGCGACCTCCTCCGCGCCCTCGGCGCCGATCCGCGGTGAGCATGACGGTCATGCCGTGCTTTGCCCCCAGCAGACAAGACCGCGAGCATCGCTGCGGGCGTCGACCGCGAGCGACCATCCCCGGCGATCATCACTCCGCACCGGCGCCGTTCGCCGCCGCCTGCGCGACCAGCGCCGCCGGGCGTGCGTGCAGGCCCACCCCGACCCCACGACCACCTTGCGCTTCTTCAGCCGCGGCGCTCACGTCGGTCGCGGTTCCATCACCACCTTGATCGCCTCGCCGGAGCGCACCGCGCGCAGGGCCTCGTGGACCTCGGCCAGCGGCATCCGGTGCGTGATGAGGTCGGCGACCGGGACCGCGCCGGTCGCGATCAGCTCCAGCGCCTCGGCGTTGTGCGCGGGGCTGGAGCCGTTCGCGCCGACGATGGTCAGTCTCCCGGTAGTGCACCAGGTTGGAGTCGCAGGTGATCATCGGGTCGTCTTTCGGCAGGCCGCCGAAGAAGCTGATCCGGCCGCTGCCGGGCGGCCATCGCATGCGCCTGCTCCTGGGTGCGCCCGAGCCGCCGCGGTGATGATCACGTCGGCGCCCGCGGCCGTCCGTCGCTTCGCGCATCGGCGTCGACCGCGTCGACATCGGCTGCCGTCAGATCGCCACGTCGGGGTTGCACCAGGTCGGCCGCCAGGTCCAGCCGGTCCGCGTTGAGGTCCTCGACCAGGAGCACCTGGTGCGGCACCGCGGGCGCGGGCCAGCCGCACGTGCAGGCAGCCGATCGGGCCGGCGCCCGATGACCACCACGTCGTCGCCCGGGCCGACGCCGGCCAGTTCCTGTCCGTTGAGCACGCAGGCGAGCGGTTCGGCGACCAGAACGCCTCGGCGAAGCGACAGCCCGTCCGGGATGCGGTTGAGCCCGTCGACGCGCCAGCACGGCTTCGCGGCACGATCATGTACTCGGCGAACCCGCCGTCGTACTGGTAGCCCATCGACTCCTGGTTCGGGCATACCGTCAGGCGGCCCGCGAGGCAGCTCGGCACAGCTGGCCGCACGGGATCGCGGCGATCACCTGCACCCGGTCGCCCGTCGGCCCAGCCGTTCGACGTCGCCGCCGACCTCGACCATCTCGCCGGCGATCTCGTGTCCGATCACCCTCGGCGGGTCGAGGCGGTGGTGGCCGTGCGCGAAGATCTTCACGTCGGTGCCGCAGGTCGAGCAGTGCCTTCATCGCCGAACTTGCAGCTCGCGCGGCCCGGGGGCCGGGCTCGGGACCTCGCTCCAGCCGACGTCACCGGGGCCGTGGAACGTCGCCGCGAGCTCATCAGCCGGTGCCCTCGCGAGCAGGCTCGAGCACGTCGTGCGGGGGTCGCTCGGCCGTCCGCAGCGCTTCGCGCGGCCGGTCAGGGTCCATGAGCATGCTCGCGAGGCGGGCAGGATCTCCGACGTGCTCGTTGCCGCGGACCGCGATCGCGATGCAGACGCTGCACCGGCTTGCCGTCCCAGTCCACCCCGTCGGGGAACTGCAGGAACGCGAGCGCGTCGCGGCTGCACGTGGTCCGCGCCGACTCGACGGTGCCGTGCGGGATGCGCCAGCCCTCGCCCGACGTACGTCGACAGCTGACTGCTCCCGGTCGTGCATCGCCGTCCACGTACGCCGGCTCGACGGCGCCGACGTCCGACCAGCAGCTGCGCCGGCACTGGCGCGATCGCGTCGCTACGGTCGGCGGCGCTCGAGACCGAGCTGCACCGCTGCGCCGGCAAGAAGGGACGGTGCAGCTCATGCGGATCAGCGCACTGCCGTCGCGTGATCGGCGGCCTCGAGCTGGTCGACGGCCGGGTCGCCGATGAACATCTGGAACGGGAGCACTGGCGTCCCCGGGGCGCCTGGCGGGCCCGCGCCGCCAGTCCCTCGTGGCACAGCACCACGTCGGCATTGTCGTCCGGGCATGGCGGTTGACCGGGGTGTGCGTCGACCGTCACGCCGTAGCGCTTCAGGTGCTGCGACAGCTGCGCTGGCGAGCATCACGCTGCTGACCCCATGCCCGCCTCGCACGCGACGACCACGCTGCGGATTGGCGAGTCGCCCATGACGCTCACGCCTCCGCCGTCCGCGGCGGTGAGCCTTGCGGCCCTTGTTCGGCGGCAGACTGTGCCTCGCGCCTCGTCGAGGTCCACGGTCCTCCGCCGCTCCGCGAGAACCGCAAGAGCGCGACGCCCGAGAAGAACGACACCGCCGCGGCCACCGCGATGCCGAGCAGCACGGCGGAGTAGCCGCCCCCGCGGGGTGACCGCCATGTAGGCGAAGATCGAAGCCCGGCGACGGGCGTCGCGACCAGGCCGGCGCCCCTGATCACGAACCAGATCGGCCGACACCGGCCGCGCCGCCAGCATCGCCACGAGCATCAGCGCGGCTTCATCAGGATATACGGGAAGTAGATCTCGTGGATGCCGCCCAGGAAATGGATGATCATCGCGCCGGGGGCCGTCTGGCTTCAGGCTGCCCTTGGCCGGCGACCCAGAAGGCCAGCAGCAGGCCCAGGCCCGGGCCAGGGTTGGTCTCGAGCATGAAGTGGATCGCCTTGCCGGATTTCCTGCAGCCTCGGCCGACGCCGAGCGGCCCGAGGACGCCGTGGTTGATCGCGTTGTTGAGGAACAGCACCTTGGCCGGCTCGATCAAGACCGCGGCCAGCGGCAGCAGGCTGT
The DNA here is from genome assembly GCA_963829805.1 of Euzebyaceae bacterium. Lineage (GTDB taxonomy): Bacteria > Actinomycetota > Nitriliruptoria > Euzebyales > Egibacteraceae > CAWHJR01. The sequence goes on along the minus strand of CAWHJR010000002.1, from coordinate 627,263 downwards.
TCGTCGATCAGGAAGTCGACGCCGTCGCCCAGCGCGGTGGTGAAGCCGGTCGACGACCGGGCCGATGCGTCACGTTCGCCAGCGAGCGCCATGCGCGCCGACCGAGGAAGCCGGCCGAGAAGTTGTCGATCAGCAGCTCGAAGCCGATCGGGATCTTGTCTTCGGAACCAGCCGTCGATCTATCTTGAGCAGGTAGCGCGGCCAGCGGGCCGATGATCATCGCGCCCAGGAACATCGGGATATCCGCGCCGACGACGACGCCCATCGTCGCCACCGCGCCGACCACGCGCGCCGCGCTGGCCGTGCACCAGCCGGCCGCCGGTGTAGCCGATCAGGATCGGCAGCAGCGTAGTTGATCATCGGCCCGACCAGCTTGGCGAACTGTTTCGTTTGGCATCCAGCCGGTGGGGATGAACAGCGCGGTGATCAGGCCCCAGGCGATGAATGCGCCGATGTTTGGCATGACCATCGCGGCCATGTAGCCGCCGAAGCGCTGGACGTTGGCCTGCGCCAGCCGTGCCCTGCAGCTTGGGGCGCCTGCCGGTCGCCGGGATCGCGGTCATGGGGCTGGTCCCTCCTCGTCGGTGCTTCGGCTCGTTCGCTCGAGTCAGCGCGGTCGTGTGGTCAGCTCGCGCGGGCGGCCGAACGGTCTGGATCACCGGCCGGCAGTGGCTCCTCGCTGCACGTCGACGGCGGCGAGGTCGATGTCCTCCGGCGCCGGCATCGCGGCTGCCCGGGTAGCGCGACCGCCGCCGCACCCCAGGCGAGCGCCTTGGCGCAGCGCCTGCGGCGCCGGTCGACCGCGCCCGGCGGCGAGGTAGCCGGCCAGCAGCGCGTCGCCGGCGCCCACCGTGCTGCGCGGGACTCGACCGCGGGCTGACTCGCCGGCTCAGCGCCCGGCGTGCTCGTGACCAGCACCGCCCCGTCCGCGCCCAGGCTCGCCAGCACGGCGCCGGCGCCCAGCCCGCGACGAGCGCCTCGGCCGCCTCGACGCGCGTCGCCGAGCGTGTCGAGCCGGCGGCCGACGGCCTCGGCCAGCTCCTCGCGGTTGGGCTTGACCAGCTCGGGCCGCGCCGGCGGCGAGCGCGGCCAGCGCCGGCACCGGTGGTGTCCACGGCGACGCGCACCCCGCCGGCCGCGGACCTGGCAGCACGAGGTCGGCCGTACAGGTCGAGCGGCGACGCCGGGCGGCAGCGCTGCCGCACCGACCACCCAGTCGCCGCGCCCGGCGCTGGCGTCGCAGGACCGCGCCCGGCAGCGCCGGTCGACCTCGTCGGCGGTGCAGCGTGCGGCCCGGCTCGTTGATCTTGGTCACGCGTGCCGTCCGGGCTCGACCAGCGTGACGTTCGACCGGGTCGGCGCCGGCGCACCGGGACCGTGACCACGTCGACGCCCTCGCTCGGCCAGCAGCCCGAGCCAGCTGCGCGCCCTCCGTCGCCGCCGCAGGGCAGCACGGCGACCGCGATGCGATGCCGTTGGCCAGCAGCGCCCGGGAGACGTTGACGCCCTTGCCGCCGGGGTCGACGCGGCCGCCGACCGCCCGGATCACCTCGCCGCGGGTGCAGCGCGTCGACCTCGATCGTCCGGTCCAGGCTCGGGTTGAGCGTCAGCGTCACGATCATGCGCGCACCACCCGCGGGCCCGGCGGCCTCGAGCTCGCCGCGACCATCCGATCGTCCAGCCCGGTGTCGGTGATGAGCACGTCCATGTCGGCGCAGCGTCACCGAACGCGCGCGAAGTGGTCGTTGCCGACCTTGGTGTGGTCGGCGAGCAGCGACGGTCCGCCGGGCCGCGTCCATCATTGCCCGCTTCACCGCCGCCTCGGCCGGGTCCGGGCGTGGTCAGGCCCGCGCTCGATGGAGACGCCGTTGGTCGCCGATGAAGGCCACGTCGACGTAGAGATCGGCCAGCGGGCGCAGGCGCCCAGTCGTCGACCGTGGCCAAGGTCCGGCCCCGGACCCGCCCGCCGAGCACGTAGCACGGTCAGGTTGGGCCGCTGCGACCAGCATCAGCGCGTCAGGTCAGCGCGTTCGTGACCACCGTCAGCTCGCGGTCGGTCGGGCAGCACCGCGGCCAAGCCGCGCCGTGGTGGTGCCGGCGTCGAGCAGGATCGCCGCCCTCCTCGGGCAGCTCGGCCAGCGCGGCCTTGGCGATCGCGCTCCTTCTCCGCGGTCATGACCCCGTCCCGGGCGGCCGTACCGCGGGCTCGAAGCCCAGCCGCTCGATCGGGATCGCGCCCCCGTGCACCCGGCGCAGCACACCGTGCGCGCTCCAGCGCGGTGAGGTCCCGGCGGATCGTCTCCGTCGTCACGCCGAAGTGCCCGGCCAGCTCTGCGACATCGACCCGCCCGTCGCGGCGCGCCAGGCCGACGATCGCCTGCTGCCGCTCCTCGGCGTACATACGCCCTCCGGTCGTAGCCCGTATGAGTCCGTTCTACGCCCGTTTATGTTGGTTTGTCAAGGCGCGGATCCGGCGGCCCGGCCCCGGCGGTGGTTGGCTAGCCTGGCCTGCGGTCGCGCCAGACGGGACGCGACCGCCGCCTGTTTCGAGTTCAACCCCCGGAGTTGCTGTGCCTGCCGTGTTGCCGCGGCGCGCCCTGCGCGCGCTGCTCTGCCTCGCCCTGATCGTCCCCCTCGTCGCCTGGCTGCCGCCAGACGAGGCCGCCGCCGCAACGGCCGAGCGCATCGCGGGCGCCTCGCGCGTCGACACCGCGGTCGCGATCAGCCGTGCCGCGTTCCCCGATGGCGCGCCCACCGCCTACCTCGCACGCGCCGACGTCTTCGCCGACGCGCTGGCCGCGGGCGCGCTCACCGACGGGCCGATCCTCCTCGTGCCGTCGTGCCGGCGACGTGCCGCCCGTGGTGGACGAGGAGCTCGCGCGCCTCGACCCCGTGACGGTCGTGGCGCTGGGCGGGGAAGCCGCGGTCTGCGAGGCGCTGCTCGCGCAGGCCGGCGCCGGGCGCGCGGTCGCGAGGCTGGCGGGCCCGACGCGGTCGACACCGCCGCGGCGGTCGCGCTGGCCGCTGCGGGTGCGGGCAGCCCGGACACCGTCTACCTGGCGAACGCGGGCGACTCGCCTGACGCCGTAGCGGCCGGCTCGCTGACCGACGGGCCCGTGCTGCTCGTGGTGCCGGGTGCGCCGCTGGCGGACGCGGTGCGCGCGGTGATCGCGACGCTGGATCCCGCGCGCGTGGTCGCGTTGGGCGTGCGGCGGCGGTCCCCGACTCGCTCCTGGCCGAGGCCGCAGACGGGCGCGCCACCGGGCGTCTCGCCGGCGCGAGCCGCGTGGAGACCGCGGTCGCCATCGCGGGTGCCGCCTTCCCGGGCACGGCGTCCACCGCGTACCTCGCGCGCGCCGATGTGTTCGCCGACGCGATCGCCGCCGGCACGCTGACCGACGGGCCGATCCTCCTCGTGCCCTCCTGTGGCGCGCTCCCCGCCGCGGTCGCGGGCGAGCTCGCGCGTCTCGCGCCCGCACGCGTCGTCGCGCTTGGCGGGGAGGCCGCCGTGTGCGCGGCGCTCCTCGCGCAGGCCGCCGGGGGCGATGCGCCCGCGTCGGGCGATCCGATCGACGCGGCGCTCGCGGCGGGCGAGCTCACCGCCGAGCAGGCCGGTGCGCTACCGCGTGCTGCGCCTGGTCGGGGACCCACGCCTGCCTGCGGCCTACGACATAGCGGGCCCGGCGACGGACGGGTTCCGCGTGCTGCGCCTGGCCGCGGAGACGTGGCCGTCGCTCTCCACCGAGGGTCAGGCCGAGCTGGCGCCGTTCCTGGCCGCGCCGGCCTACCTGCCGGAAGCAGGCGGCACGGGCTTCGGCCAGGCGGCCAACGCGGCGCTCGACTGCTTCGCGCTCACCGATCAGGCGCGCCCGTCGGTGCAGTCCGGATGGGTCGGCATCGAGACCGCTCATGCCATCGTCTGGTACCCGCAGGCCGGCGACGTGTGGAGCGGGGCGCTGCTGTCCTCGCCCGAGCAGGTTCTCGGACCGCGGAGTGGGCCTCGGAGGTCATCGAGGAGATCTACGCCGCCGAGACCTCGCTCTTCGGAGTGGAGCCGGTGCCGGACACCGACCTGCCGTGCAACGGCGGCGACGGCCGGCTGGACATCTACATCACCCGCGCGTCGTCGAGGACGGGTGCGCTCACGACCGCGTACGCCCCGGGCTGCGAGCTGCGCCCGACGTTCATGACGATGGCACCGGACTTCGCCCGCAGCGCGCAGCTCGTGCGCGACGTACTCGCCCACGAGTTCGCGCACGTGTTGCAGCTCGGCGGCTACGACTTCCAGGCCGACTGCGACGACTACAACTGGCTGTCGGAGGCGACCGCGAACTGGGCGATCGACTACGTCTACCCGGGCGACCAGTTAGGGCCGCCAGTACGGCGACAAGAACGGCTACGAGGACTGGCCGTTCCTGCTTTACCTCGAGCACACGGTCGGCGCGGCGGCGGTCGCGTAGTTCGGGGGTGCCGACGACCTCACCCGCTGGGACGGCCTGACGAACGGGATCGTGCGCGAGGCGCCGTCGGTCTACGACGTCGGTGTGCACGACCTCCGCGCGGACTTCCGCTCGATCGTGCAGGGTCTCTCGGTCCAGGTGGTGGGCTTCGCGTTCGAGGACGCGGTCCGCCGGATCGAGCTGCGCGGTCTCGGCTTTGGCTACGGCGAGGCCGAGCACGGCAAGATCCAGGCGTGGATCCGCCTCGCGGACGGGTCGGTCCGCGTCGAGGACATCACGGAGTCCGGTGAGCTGACCTTCTGCCGCGACCAGCCCGACGAGGACGTCGCCGAGGTGCAGCTCGTCTACTCCAACGGCCTGGCGGACAAGTCCGGCGCCAACCTCATCAACTTCCCACGCGAGGGCGCCGAGATGGTCAACCGCACGAGCTGCGGCGGCTTCAGCGGGACGCTCACGGTGACCGAGACCATCGCGATCGGACACGGCGACGGCGTGGACACCTTCAGCGGAACGCGCGAGGTCGAGACGACGGTCGCGCTGCAGCTGGTCGAGGACCCGGAGTCACCGGGCTCCTTCGTCGCAGGCCCCGGGTCGACGCACACCACCATGTCCTCCCAGGACAGCACCTACGTCCGCGGCGACCAGTGCACGGGTACCACGCACTCGACCGGGGCGGGGTCGGGCCCGTTGGCCGCGGACGCCGCGGCGCTGATCCCGCTCGAGGAATCCGGCACGGAGCGCCCCGTCCTGCTCCTCCTGCACACCGACTTCGACCAGGACACCGTGATCGCCAGCGACGACGACGCCTGCGGCAACCAGTCCTACTCCGACCACCTCGACTTCCTCCCCGCCTGCCCCTCCGCCAACGGCTGGGGCCTCACCGGCACGCTGTCGGCCGACAGCTCCACCGTCACCTTCGACTGCACCGACACCCAGCCCGGCCCCTTCGAAGGCGACACCACCACCACCCGCGTCACGGGCACACTGACCGCGTGAACCTCAAGAGGTCGCTGAACGCGGTGGTCCTGGCATCCGGTGACGTCGCCATGCACCAGAGCGGCTCCGCCCTCGTGGCCGCGAAGGGCGCGGTGAGCATCGAGCGCGGCGGCTGCGGTCCCCTGCTGACGACCGGTGAGGTCTCGATCCGCGAAGGCGGCGCGCAGACGATCGTGAGCGCCCGTCAGGTGCACGTCGGCCCCAAGTCCGTGGTCGGTCTCGTCGTGGCCCCGAAGGTCACGTTCGCCGAGGACGGAAGGGCGCTGCTGGCCTCACCCTTCGCGCTGTTCCTCGGCATCGGCATCGGGCTCGTCGCGTCGCGGCGGATGCGCCGAAACGGCCCAGCGGGGAAGGCCTGACCACCCGGCCCGGGACGGCGAAACTGAGCCCATGACGCCATGGACCATCACCGTCGACTGCCACGACCCCTCGGCACAGGCAGCGTTCTGGTCACTCGCGCTCGACTACGTCGTCGACCCCCCACCCGAAGGTTTCGTGTCCTGGCAGGAGTGGGCCAGCCAGACCGGATTCCCCACGGGGGAGCTGGAAGGCGTCGCCACCGTGGTCGACCCGGCCGGCGCGCTCCCCGAGATCTGCTTCCTCAAGGTCCCAGAAGGCAAGGTTGCCAAGAACCGGTTCCACCTCGACCTCCAGGTCTCCGGTGGTCGCCACCACCCGTGGGACCAGCGCGAGACCGCGATCCGCGCCCACGTGGCGACCTTGGTCGCCGCCGGCGCAACGGTGGTCCGGGAGCATTGGGACACCCCGGGCCTCGACCACATCGTCCTCCAGGACCCCGAGGGCAACGAGTTCTGCGTCGTGTAGCTACCCGCCGGTGCCGGTCCTTTCGGCGGCTGCGGCCGGGCCGGACCTGCCCCTTGTTCCGCGAGGAAGGCGGCGATGAGATCGTTGACGGCCTTCGGCGCCTCCATGTTCGCCAGATGGCCGACGCCTGCTACGTCCACCCGACGGGCGTTCGGCGCTCGTGCCTCGATCTCGACGGCGATCCCGCGCGTGACCTCGTTGTCCAGCTCGCCGTTGATGACGAGAGCCGGCACCGAGAGCCGGTCGATGCGATCGGCCGACGGCGGGTCGGGGTCGACGTGATTGGGCTGGTTCGTCAGCTGCCAGCCCGACCAGTCGCCGACCATCTCGCGCAGCCGCCGGGCGATGGCGGGTTCCCGGTTCGCGGGCACGAAGAGTGGCGACTCGATCCAGATGCGCTTGGCTTCTGCCAGGTCCCCACGGCCGGCGGCCGTTCCCATGGCGGTCACTGACTCGGTCATCGAGCCGAAGCCACCGCGGGAGCCACCGAGGGCGGAGCCGATGCCGATCACCGACAGCACCCGCTCCGGGTACTCGAGGGCGAAGTCGATCATGACGCCAGCACCCATCGAGAGGCCGCAGACGTGCGCCCGCTGGATGCCGAGGAGGTCGAAGAGTCGCCGGAGGTCGTCGTGGTTCGAGAACGGCGCCGCCGTGGGCACATCCGAACGCCCAAAGCCGCGGAGGTCGTAGCGCACGGCCCGGTAGCGGGTCGCAAAGAGCTCGAACTGGTCGTCCCACATCCGCCGGTCGAGTGAGTAGCCGTGGCCGAAGACCAACGGCGTCCCGTCACCGGCCACCTCGTAGTACAGCCTGGCCCCGTCGACGTCCGCGAAGCCGGTCTCGATGTCCATTGGTCTGCCCACCGTTTCGAAGCGACGACATCACGGCGACGAAGCACGATAGGTCAACGCGCCACCGCGACCGCCTCGTTCCCTAGGCTTGCTGGGCACCCCAGCGACTCCTCCTCCCGAGGTACCCCGTGGCGAAGCTCCCGGTGACCGGCGATCCCGAGGCCGACGCGCTGATCGACGCGGATCCCTTCGCGCTGCTCCTCGGCATGTTGCTGGACCAGCAGCAGGCGATGGAGTGGGCGTTCGCTGGGCCCCTGCGCGTGCAGCAGCGGATGGGGGTGCTGGATCCGCGGGTGATCGTGGAGGCGGGGGAGGAGAAGATGGAGGCGGTGTTCCGGGAGCGGCCGCCGATCCATCGGTATCCGGCTTCGATGGCCAAGCGGGCGTGGCAGCTGGCGAAGGTGGTCGTGGAGGAGTACGGCGGAGATGCGGGGCGGATCTGGGGCGACGCCGAGGATGGCAACGACCTGCTCAAGCGGATGAAGGCGCTGCCCGGCTACGGGGAGCAGAAGGCGCAGATCTTCGTCGCGATCCTGGGCAAGCGGTTCGGCGTCGAGCTCTCGGGGTGGCGGGAGGCGGCAGGGAAGTACGGCGACGATGAGCCGCGGTCGGTCGCCGACATCGACTCGCCGGAGGCCGTGCAGAAGGTGCGGGCGTCCAAGCAGGCGGCCAAGGCCGTTGCCAAGGGCGCATCGGCGTGATCGCGATCGTCGCGCGCTACCGGGCAGCAGAGGGGCGCGACCAGGACGTCGCCGAGCTCCTGCGCGAGTACGCGCCGCTGTGCCGCGCCGAGCCGGGCTGCGCGCTCTTCGTCGTGCAGCAGTCCCGCGACGACCCGCGCGACTTCGTCCTCTACGAGCACTACCGCGACGACGCGGCGCTCGACGCGCACCGCGCCTCCCCGCACTTCGCCGAGGTCGCGCAGGGCCGCATCTGGCCGCTGCTCGAGAGCCGCGAGGTGTTCCTGGGCGACGTGCTCTGAGGGCTACAGGCCCGGCAGGCGCGGGCATTGCCTGAGCGCCGCCGCGGCCGTTGGCCGCTCAGCGGCCGCGACCGAACGGCTCCGTTCCCGGTCCGACGTGCTTGCGCAGCCACGTCGCCATGCCGGAGCCGGCGCGCAACGTCTCGGTGACCCAGTCGCGCGCCTTGGCGCTGTGCACGACGCCCTTGGCGGACGTGTCGCGGAACCAGATGACACCCTTGCGCTTGAGCAGGTCGCCGCGGGGGTGGTCCTTGGGGAAGCCGCGTGGGACCGTCTTGAGCGACTCCTCGCCGTAGAGCGCGTACCCGCCCTTCTCCAGCTCGGCAACCAGCTTGGCCAGCTCCCCTCCGCTGCGTGATTGGTCCACCGCGGCGCGGTAGCGCTCCAGCTGACCCGCGTCGAAGTGGAACATGCCCCCGCCGGCGCCCAGCCCGCCGGCGCTCACGCGCAAGTAGTAGCCGCCCCCCTTGGGGTCGCGGATCGTCGCTGCGCACTCGAGCTTGTACGGCGTCTTGTCCTTGGAGAACCGGATGTCGCGGTACGGCCGGAAGAGCTTGGCCTCGCCGAACTCGCCTCGCAGCTCCTCCAGCAGCGCCTCCATCGGGGCCTTGACATCCTGCTCGTAGGTGGCCTTGTGGGCCTCCCACCAGTCCTTGGTGTTGTGGACCTCCAGCTCGTCGTAGAACTCGATCAGAGCTCGTGGCCACCCCTTGAACGCCATCGCCGCCTCCCCGCTCATCCAAATGATCCAGGAGATGAGCAACCTCTGAGATCCGCTGGTGCGCAGCGCGGGCATCGTAGGGTCCGCCCCGCCTAGCCTGGTCCGCGGTGTCCGAAGTCGTCGCCGAGGCCGTCGAGGGGCAGCCCGCCCCCGCGTTGCGCCGCTACGTCAGCACCTACCACGGGTACCGCCAGGACCGCGGCGAGCCGGGCACGCACCAAGGGCTGCCGTCGCGCAACCTCACGCTGGTGCTGAGCCTGGCGGAGCCGGTCGAGGTGGTCGGGATGCCGGACCCGGCGGCACGCCCCGAGGGCTTCCAGGCCCTCGTCGGCGGGTTGCACGCGAGACCGGCGGTGATCGCCTACGACGGGCTGCAGTACGGCATCCACGTCGACCTCACACCTTGGGCGGCGTCCGCCCTGCTGGGCGTGCCGGCGGGCGCGCTGGCGGGCGGGGTCTTCCACCTCGCCGAGGTGATGGGCGCGCCCGGTCGCGAGCTCCTCGAGCGCGTCGTCGAGGCGCCGGACTGGGCGGCGCGATTCGGGGCCCTCGACGCCGTCCTGCTCGCCCGCGTCGGGCCGCCGCCGCGGGTGGCGCCCGAGGTTGCGCACGCCTGGGACGTGCTGTGCGCCAGCGGCGGGAAGACCCCCGTCGCCGCGGTGGCCGAGGAGGTCGGCTGGTCGCGCCGGCACCTCGCCCAGCGGTTCGGTGCGGAGCTCGGGCTCTCGCCCAAGACCGCTGCCCGCGTACTGCGCTTCGAGCGCTCGCGGGGCCTGCTGGTCTCGCGACGACGCCCGCGGCTGGCCGACGTGGCGGCCACCGCCGGCTACGCGGACCAGGCCCACCTCACGCGCGAGTGGCGCGAGATCGCAGGTCTGCCGCCGACCGAGTGGCTGGCCGCCGAGCTCCCATTCGTTCAAGACGCTCAAGAGCCCGCAGCCGCATCCTGAGCCGCATGGCACAAGCACAGAAGTTCATCTGGCCCTGCGTCAACTACCAGGACGCGCACGCCGGCATCCAATGGCTGGTCGATGTGCTGGGCTTCGAGCGTGTCGCGGTCCATACCGACGGCGACCCCGAGGTGATCGTCCACTCGGAGCTGCGCTGGCCCGAGGGCGGCGGGGTCATGTGCGGCACCGCGAACCGGCCCGACAGCGAGTTCTCCCGGATGCCCACCGGCGCAGCCTCGTGCTACATCGTCACCGACCAGCCCGACGACGTCTTCGCTCGCGCCACCGCTGCCGGCGCCGAGGTGGTCCGCGGCCTGGTCGACGAGGACTACGGCTCCCGCGGCTTCACGGTCCGTGACCCCGAGGGCAACCTCTGGAGCTTCGGCACCTACCGCGGCCAGTAGCTTTTCGATCCTTACGGCGCGCGAACGCGGGCACCAACGGGCAACGTGGCAGCGCAGTCCTCCGTCTGACCGGGTGCCGGACGGCATCCGCCCCGGCCACGCACCGCCAGCGCGAAAGGCCACTTCGATGTCCGCCTCCGCCCCCAGCGCCCACCCCGCGACCGCCGATGCGCGACCCCGATCCCGTCCGGAGGCGGCTCGCGCGCTTGTCGGGGCGCTGATGCTGGCCGTGCTCAGCGCGGCGTGCGGTGCGGGGGCCGGCACGGACGCGACGCCCACGCCAGCCCCGACGGCAACGCCCGGGCCCACGGACGCGACGCCCTTGCCCACCGACGCGACGCCCGGGCCCACCGGAGCGGCGACCGACCCCGCGACTGCCGCGCCGACCGCGACACCGTCTGCGACCGAGTCCGCGACCGCGACGGCGACGGAGACCGCGCCCCCCATGGACGGCGAGGCAACCCCGAGCGGCGTGACGGAGCTGACGGTGTTCCTCGCCCGCGACGACGGGACGATGCTCTGGGTGGAGCCCACCACGTTCGCGCTCGAGGAGCCGACCACCGGCGTCGCGCGGGCCGCGATCGGCCTCGTGCTCGCCGGCCCCGATCCCGACGATCCGGGCCTCACGCGCCTCACCGACCCCGCCAGCGAGGTCCTGGGCGCCTCGATCGCCGACGGGGTCCTCACCGTCGACCTCAACGCCGCCGTGCAGGACACGGCGCTGGGCGGCGAGGCCGAGGCCACGCTGCAGCAGCTGCTCGCACACACGGGGACGCAGTTCGACGGCATCGACGCCGTGCGCGTCCGCATCGAAGGCGAGGACATCGACACCCTCTGGGGTCACAGCGACTGGAGCGAGCCCCTGGTCCCCGACGAGCTCGTGCTCTCGCCGATCATCATCACGAGCGCCACCGTCGACGGCCTGGAGCTGATCGTCGCGGGTACCGCCAACACGTTCGAGGCGAATCTCGGGCTGCGCCTGCTGGACGGCGACGGGGCCGAGCTGGAGGAGACCTTCACCACCGCGACGTGCGGGACCGGCTGCCGAGGGGATTGGGAGCACACGTTCACCCTCCCCGGCCCCGGCACCTACACCGTCGAGGCCGTCGAGGACGACCCCTCCGGCGGCGAGGGCCGCCCGCCCTTCACTACCACGGTGACCGTCGAAGCCTGACCCCGGCGCGCCGGGACCAGCCGGTGTGCCCCGGACTCAGTCGATGCGCAGCAGGTCGCGCAGCCGGTCGAGGAAGCGGTCGAACGCGTTGCGGGCCTCGTCGGGGGACGGCAGGTCGACCTCGGGGAGGTCGACGTTCGGCAGGGCGATGCCGCCGTCCTGGCCACCGGCCGCCTCGGCGTCGGCGACGGCCTGCTCGCGCGCAGCGACGGCCTGTTCGCGGGCTGCCAGCTCGGCGTCACGGGCATTCAGCGCGGCCTCGCGCTCGGCCAGGGCGGCCTCGCGCTCCTGCAGCGCCTGCTCGCGCTCCGCTGCCGCCTGGTCCTGCGCGGCCGCGTCGTCGGCCTGCTGCGCGGTCAGCTGGGCGATCTGTGCGTCGCGCTGCGCTATCTGCGCATCCCGGTCGGCGATCTGGGCCTGCAGCGCGGCGATCTGCCCCTCCAGCTCTGCGATCCGGGCGGCGCTGGCGGCGAGCTGCTGATCACGCGCCGCGATCTCGTTGGCCGCCGCCACCAGCTGGGCTTCGACCGGCGCGGCCGCCTCCTCGGGCAGCAAGAGCAGCGCGGCGATGGCGCCGACGAGCACGCCCACGACGGCCCACGCCGCGACGATCCCCGCGGCGTAGCGCCTGCGTCGCGGCAGCCGGGGTGCACGGCCTGGCTCGTCGGCCTCGACGGGGGCGTCCGCGCGGTACTGGTCGCGGTAGTCCGCCGCCACCGAGGGCTCCTCGGTGTAGGACGAGACCGGTGTCTCCAGCACGCGCGTGGCCTCCCGCGGGGGCGTCGGCCGCCCCGGCAGCGCGCGCGTCGGGTCGTGCGGCGAAGGGGTACCCAGCGGGCGGGTGGGGTCTGGCTCCGTCATGTCGACTCCGGGGCGGGGGAAGGGCGGAGGTGGTGGACGTCGCCGGCGAGGACCTCGTGCTCGTGGCCATCGGCCGTGCGCACCGTGAGCGCGCCAGTGTCGGCCACGGCGAGCGCGACGCCTTCAAGGGCCTCCTGTCCGACGCGCTCCACTCGCACAGGGTTCCCGAGCGTTGCGCAGTGCGAACGGTAGCGGTGCACGACGGAGGCGGGGTCGTCCGACCAGGCCTGGTACGTCCGGTCGAGAACCCCGGCCAGCCCGGCCAGGACGCGCCAGCGGTCGACCGGCCCGCTGCCGGCCTCGGCCAGCGACACGGCCGCAACCGAGCGCTCCAGCCCGCGCCAGTCCACGTTCAAGCCGATGCCCACGACGACCGCGTCCGCGGCGGCCTCCACCAGCACGCCGGCCGCCTTGACCCCGTCAAGCAGCAGGTCGTTCGGCCACTTCAGCGCGACCGTCGCATCCGGGCACCACCGCGCGGCGACGTCTGCCAGCGCGACGCCGGCCGCCAAGGCCAGCGTCGGCCACCACCCACGAGGCAACACGGGCCGCAGCAGGAAGGAGACCAGCAGCGACGACCCCGGCGGCGCCTCCCACCGCCGCCCCAGCCGCCCGCGGCCCGCGGTCTGCTGCTCCGCGCCGACGACCAGGACCTCCGGCACACCCCGCGCGGCCGCCTCCATGGCGAGCGCGTTCGTCGAAGCCACGACCCCGTGCCACTCGAACCCCGTCACCGACGAAGGCCCGTCAAGCAGCGAACGCACCAGCGCGTCCGGAGGACCCTCCACCCGTCGAACCTAAACTCCACGGCCATGACCCGCACCACCGCCGAGAAGCTCGCCGAGCTGCGAAGACGCGTCGACGAGGCCGAGCACGCCGGCTCCGCGCGCGCGGTCGAGAAGCAGCACGCCAAGGGCAAGCTGACCGCTCGGGAGCGCATCGACGCGCTGCTCGACCCAGGGAGCTTCGTCGAGACCGACCGCCTGGCCGTCCACCGCGCCGTCGGCTTCGGCCTGGAGAAGAAGCGCATCCCCGGCGATGGCGTGGTCACGGGCTGCGGGACCGTCGACGGCCGGCGCGTGTGCGTCTTCAGCCAGGACTTCACGGTCTTCGGCGGCTCGCTGGGCGAGGTCTTCGCCGAGAAGATCGTCAAGATCATGGACGTCGCTCTGAAGATGGGCGTGCCGCTCGTCGGCTTCAACGACAGCGGCGGCGCGCGCATCCAGGAGGGCGTCGTCAGCCTGGGGGGCTACGGCGACATCTTCTACCGCAACGTGCAGGCCAGCGGGGTGATCCCGCAGATCTGCGCGATCATGGGTCCGTGCGCCGGCGGCGCCGTCTACTCCCCGGCGATGACCGACTTCATCTTCATGGTCGAAGCACACGTCGCACATGTTCATCACCGGCCCCGAGGTCATCAAGACCGTCACGGGCGAGGACGTGTCGATCGAGGACCTCGGCGGCGCGATGAGCCACAACAGCCGTCCGGGGTCGCGCACTTCGCCGCCCACGACGAGAAGTCCTGCATCGAGGACATCAAGCACCTGCTGTCGTTCCTGCCCGCCAACAACCTCGAAGAGCCCGCCGCACGAGGACACCGGCGACGACCCCTTCCGCACTGATCCCGACCTCGACACGTTCATTCCCGACTGCACCAATGCCGCCTACGACATGCGCGAGATCATCACGCCGCGTCGTCGACGACGAGGAGTTCTTCGAGGTCCAGCAGTACTGGGCGCCCAACATCGTGTTCGGCTTCGCACGCCTGGACGGGCTACCCGGTCGGCATCGTCGCCAACCAGCCCATGCAGCTGGCCGGGACACTGGACCTCGCCAGCAGCCAGAAGGGCGGGCGCTTCGTGCGCACCTGCGACGCGTTCAACATCCCGATCGTGACGTTCGTCGACGTGCCGGGCTTCCTGCCCGGCACCAGCCAGGAGTGGGGCGGGATCATCCGCCATGGCGCCAAGCTGCTGTACGCCTACTGCGAGGCGACCGTCCCCAAGATCACGGTGATCACGCGCAAGGCCTACGGCGGCGCCTACGACGTCATGGGCTCCAAGCACGCTGGCGCCGACGTGAACCTGGCCTGGCCGACGGCGGAGATCGCCGTGATGGGCGCGCAGGGCGCCGTGAACATCCTCTACAAGGACGAGCTCAAGAAGGCCCAGGACCCCGCGGCCGCGCGCGCCGAGTTCGTCGAGGAGTACGACACCGCGTCTCGCCAACCCGTGGCAGCGCCGCGGAGCGCGGCTACCTCGACGGCGTGATCGAGCCCTCCCAGACCCGGCCCACCCTCGATCAAGGGCCTGCGCTTCACGCTGACCAAGCGCGAGCAGCGCCCGCCGCGCAAGCACGGCAACATCCCGCTTTAGCGGTCGACCTGGATCGAGGGACGGAAGCTCTCCCGCCGCGCGCGGCGCGCCTCCGCGCCGATCCACCCCTTGCGCCGGAAGTACATCAGCTGCACGACCGTGACCGCCACGATCACGACCCACGAGAACAGGTAGCCCAGCAGCCAGTGCAGCTCGGGCATGTGGTCGAAGTTCTGGCCGTACACGCCGACGATGAACGTCGGTGGCAGGAAGATCGCCGCGACGATCGTCAGCGCCTTCATGATCTCGTTCTGGTCGTGGGCGACCTTGGCCTGGTGGTAGTCGCGCATACCGGCGATCAAGTCGCGCGCGGTGTCCAGGCCCTCCGTGCAGCGCAGCAGCTTGTCGTAGGCGTCGGCAAAGCGCAGCTCGACGTCGTGGGGGAAGAGCTGCTCGTCGCCGTCCAGCTCGACGCGGTTGTCCACCACGCGCCGCACTGCGTCCCGGGTCGGCGACAGCGTCCGCCGGATCTGCAGCATGTCGCGGCGCAGCGTGGTCATGCGCTGGCGGACCTGGGCGTTGGTCCACTCGTCGATGTGGTCCTCGAGCTCGTCGATCTCCTCCTGGAGCGCGTCGATGAGATCGAGGAACCCCTCCGCGACCTTGTCGACGATGAGGTACGCGACCATGCCGACGGGCGTCCCGGGGCGGCAGCTGTCGTGCACGTCCGCGAGATCGAACGGCCGGTCGTCCATCGGGGTCTTGCGCACGGTCAGGACGTGCTCGCGGGTGAGCAGCAGGTCGACCTCCTCGTAGAAGAGCCGGTCCTCGCCGGTGTGCACGACCGGCACCAGCAGGACGCCGATCACGTAGTCCCCGTGGCTCTCCAGCCGCGGCCTGCGCGACGACACCTCGGCGGCCGGGGCCATGAGGACCTCCAGCGCGCTGCCGTGCAGGTCTTCCGGCCAGCGTGCGCGCACCTCCCCCTCGGTCGGGTCCAGCAGATCCGTCCAGGCGGGCGTGCTCACGGCCGCAAAGGTACGCGGCAAGATGGTCCGCGATGACGGTGCTGCGCATCACCCCGGAGCCCACACCGCAGGAGGCCGCGGCGGTCGTGGCGGTGCTCGCGGTGCTCCACCGGCCGACTCCGCCGCTACCCCAGGTGCCTCCGCGCTGGGCTCGCGGCGCGCGCTTGGAGGGCCTGGGCCAGGCCCCGCTCTCCGACGCTTCCGATCCTCGCTTGCGCGAGGGCCTGCGCGAGGGCGTCAGCCGACGGTGACGGTGCCCTCCATGCCGGCCTCGCGGTGGCCGACGATCGAGCAGTAGTACGTGTAGTCGCCCGCCTCGAGGGCGACCTCGCCGGTGGTCGTGCCGGCCTCCGTGCCCTCCACGACGGGGTCGTCGCCGTTGACGCCCTCGAAGGTCACGTTGTGGGGGAGGCCGCCGGTCAGCTCCAGTGCGATCACGATGTCCCCGGCCGGCAGCGTGGTCGGGGCCTCCTCGTAGGCCAAGGCGGTGCCGGCGACCCAGGTGGCGGCGACCTCACCCCCGCCGCCGCCCCCGCCCTCACCCGCCCCCTCGGTCGGGTCGCTGGTGCGCTGGTCCGCGGGTACCTGGTCGTTCAGCGCGACCTCCGGAGGGGCCAGCGTGCACGCGGACAGGAGCACCAGGAGGCAGGCGGCAGCGAGGCGCATGAGCGGGCAGGCTACCGTGACGCTGTCCCAGGAAACCAAGCGGAGGCATCGTGTCCGGATCCGGCAGCACGCTCGCGGGTTTGGGGCCTGTCCTGGTCGCCAACCGGGGGGAGATCGCGCTACGCGTGCTGCGCGGATGCAAGGAGCTGGGCGTCCCCACGGTCGCCGTGTACTCCGAGGCCGACCGCGACGCTCCCTGGCTGCGCGCCGCCGACACCGCTCACCTCTTGGGGCCGGCCGCCCCGGCCGAGAGCTACCTCAACGTCGAGCGCCTCCTCGCCGTCGCGAAGGAGTCCGGAGCCGGAGCCGTCCACCCCGGTTATGGCTTCCTTTCGGAGAGCGCCCACTTCGCCGAGGCGGTCACGGCCGCGAGCCTGGTCTGGATCGGTCCTCCGCCCGACGCGATCCGCCGCATGGGCGACAAGCTCTCGGCACGCGCCGCTGCGACCGCGGCCGGCTGCCCGGTCGTGCCTGGCACGTTCGAGCCCACCGATGACCCGGCCGTGGTCCAAGCCTTCGCCGACGAGCACGGTTTCCCGGTCGCGATCAAGGCGGCGTTCGGCGGTGGCGGCCGCGGTCTGAAGGTGGTGCGCCGCGCGGAGCAGCTGCAGGACGCCCTCGACAGCGCGCAGCGCGAGGCCCTCAGCGCGTTCGGCCGCGCCGAGGTCTACGTCGAGCGCTACCTCACCCGCCCCCGCCACGTCGAGATCCAGATCCTGGCCGACACCCACGGGAAGGTCCTGCACCTGGGTGAGCGCGACTGCTCCGCCCAGCGCCGCCACCAGAAGCTCATCGAGGAGGCCCCGGCGCCCGGCCTGGAGCCGACCGTCCGCAAGGCCATGGGCGAGGCCGCCGTGCTGGTCAGCCGCGAGGTCGGCTACACCGGCGCCGGCACCTGCGAGTTCCTCTACGAGGACGGCGACTTCTACTTCCTGGAGATGAACACGCGGCTGCAGGTCGAGCACCCCGTCACCGAGCTCGTCACCGGCATCGACCTCGTCCATGCTCAGCTGCGCATCGCCGCGGGCGAGCCGCTGGAGCCCGACCAGGACGACATCGCGTTCCGCGGCCACGCGTTCGAGGCCCGCGTCAACGCCGAGAACGTCGGCGCCGGCTTCATCCCCTCGCCGGGGGTGGTGACCCGCTGGGTGCCGCCCTCCGGCCCGGGCGTGCGGGTGGACGCCGCCGCGGTCGAGGGCTGGGAGGTGCCGCGCGCCTACGACTCGCTGATCGCCAAGCTCATCACCTACGGCGCCGATCGCGAGGAGGCGCGCCGCAAGATGGTCCGCGCCCTGGCCGAGTTCGTGATCGAGGGTGTCCCCACCACGCTGGACTTCCACCGCGTCGCGTTCGAGCACCCCGATGTGGTCGCGGGTCGCGTCAGCACCGTCAGCGTCGAGACCGAGTGGGACCTCTCCGGCATCGCGCCCGCGCCGGCTCCGCAAGAAGGCGGCGGGCCTGCGACACCCGACCGCACCCTGGTCGTCGAGATCGGCGGCCGGCGCCTGGAGGTTGCGGTCTTCGACCCCGAGGGCGCGCTCGGCGCGGCGGCAGGCCCGGCGGCAGGCGCTCCCGCACGCTCCCGCCGCGACCGCGCCGCGACCGTGCGCAGCGCGTCCTCGACCGACCTCGTGGCGCCGATGCAGGGCACGATCGTCAAGACCGCGGTCGCGATCGGCGACACGGTCGCGATGGGCGACCTCGTCTTGGTGCTCGAGGCCATGAAGATGGAGAACGCGATCACGGCCCACCGCGCCGGCGTCGTGACCGCGCTCCCGATCGAGGCAGGGCAGACCGTTTCCGCGGGCTCCGTGCTGGCGACCATCGAGGATCCGGCGTGACCTCTCCCAAGGCCGAGGTCTGGTTCAACCCCGCCTGCTCCACCTGCCGCACGGTCAGCGCCGTGCTGGACGAGGCCGGCGTCGAGGTCGACGAGGTCCGCTACCTGCAGACGCGCCCGCCCAGGGTCGAGCTGGAACGGGTGCTGCAGCTGCTGGGCACCGACGACCCGATGACGATCGTGCGGCGCAAGGAGCCGCTCTTCGACGAGCTCGGCCTGGAGGGCGCCGACCGCGACACGCTCCTGGAGGCGCTGGCGACGCACCCGATCCTCATCGAGCGGCCGATCGTGATCCGCGGCGACCGCGCGGTCCTGGCGCGGCCCGCCGACCGCGTGCGCGAGATCCTCTGACGTGCTGCTGATCTACGGCGTCACCGGCTACACGGGCCGGCTCGTGGTCGAGCGGGCCGCGGCCGACGGCATGGCGCCGGTGCTGGCCGGGCGGGACGCGGCGACCGTACGGGCGCTGGCCGAGCCCCACGGGTGGGAGCACCGGGCGTTCGCGCTCGACGACCCCGGGGCCGTGGCCCGCGGGATCGACGGTGCCGAGGTGGTGCTTCATCTGGCCGGGCCGTTCTCGCGCACCTCCGAGCCGATCGTGGACGCCTGCATCGCGGCCGGCGTGCACTACCTCGACATCACCGGCGAGATCCCGGTCTACGAGGCGCTCGCAGCGCGAGACGCCGAGGCCCGCGCAGCGGGCGTGATGCTGCTTCCGGGCGTGGGGTTCGACGTCGTGCCGTCCGACTGCCTGGCGGCGCACGTCGCGGGCCGCCTCCCCGGCGCCACCGAGCTGCAGCTCGGCCTCGCCGGGATGCTGGACGGCCCGGGGCGGCCGTCGCAGGGCACCGCCCGGACCGCGGTCGAGGGCCTGGCGCGCGGCTCGCTCGCCCGCCGCGATGGCCGCATCGAGACGGTGCGCTTCGGCAAGCAGCGCGCGTTCGACTACGGGCGCGGACCGGAGGGCTCGATGCTCGTGCCGTGGGGTGACGTCGCCAGCGCCTACCACTCCACCGGCGTGCCGACCATCGAGGTGTACTTCCGCGCACCGGCGGCGCTGCGCTGGGGCAACGCGCTGGGCGGGCTGGTGCGCCCGCTGCTGGGCACCGCCCCGGTGCAGCGGTTCCTGAACGACCGCGTCGCCCGCCAGCCCGCAGGCCCGGACGAGCGCGAGCGGGCCCTGGCCACCCACGTGATCGTCGCCGAGGCCCGCGACCGCAGTGGCGGCCTCGCGATCTCGCGGATGCGCACGCCCAACGGCTACAGCCTGACCGAGGAGTCCTGCCTGGAGGTCGCGCGCCGCGTGCTGGCCGGCACCTGCGAGCCCGGCTTCAGCACGCCCGCCAAGCTCCTCGGGCCCGACTTCGCGCTGGAGCTCGAGGGCGTGACCCGCGAGGACGTCGCCTAACAAGCCGTTGGTCGTGCGCTTCCGGGTCGTTCGGCCCGGGTCGCAGCCCCGGCTTCGCGGGATGCTGGGACCGAGGTGATGCGAGATGGCGACGGCGATCGCGGGCAGGGCTGCGGGACAGGTCGGGGAGCGGCTGCAGAGACAGGCAGTGCTGCCGCGGCACGTCGTCGTCCTCTCGGGGGCGCTGGCGCTGGTCGCTGGGGTGACCGCGGCCCTGACGTTCCTCGTGCCGGGCGTGCTGACCGGGCCCGCGGTCACCAACGGCAACGCGCGCGGCACGGCGGTGGTGATGGCGCTGCTGGCGGTGCCGCTGCTCGCGGGCGCGATGCGCCACGCGCAGCGCGGCTCCTGGCGGGCGCAGCTGGTGTGGCTGGGGTCGCCTGGCCTACCTGCTGTACAACGCGCTGCTGCTGGTGTTCCTCACGCCGGTCAACCAGCTGTTCCTGCTGAACCTGGCGACGCTGTCGCTGGCGCTGTTCGCCACGATCGCGTTCCTGGTCGCCAGCCGCGACTGGGCGCCGCCGAAGCATGTCGGGCGGATGCCCGTGCGCGGGCTGGCCGTGTACTGCTGGGTGGTCGTCGCGCTCAACGCGCTGGCGTGGCTGGGCGTCATCGTCCCGGCGCTGCTGGCAGGTGACCCGGGGTCGCTGATCGACGGGCTGGGCGTGGGCACCAACGCGGTCCACGTGCAGGATCTGGCGTTCTGGCTGCCGATGGTGACCGTCGCGGCCTGGTGGCTGTGGCAGCGGCGCCCCCTGGGCGTCCTGGTGGCCGGCGCGTGGCTGGTCTTCGGCGTGATGGAGTCGATCGGCATCGCGGTCGACCAGTGGTTCGGCCACCGCGCCGACCCGGCGTCGCCCCTGGCCTCCGACGCGGTGAGCGTCGGCTTCCTGGTGTTCGCCGCCGTCGGTCTCATCCCGCTGTTCTTCATCTTCCGGCGGCGCGCCGGCAGCCGCTCGCGGAGCTAGTTGTCGTCGAGGATGCCGAGGCGGTCCTGGCGCGCGGCGATCTGCCGGGCGGCCTCGGCGGTGGAGCCGCTGACGGACGGGTAGATCGTGAAGGCCTGCGCGAGCTGACCCACGGTGAGGCGGTTGTGGACGGCGACCGAGAGCGGGCCGATGAGGTCGCAGGCGTTCGCGGCCACGATCGCGCCGCCCACGACCGTGCCCGAGCCCCTGAGCGCGTGGATCTTGACGAACCCCTCGGTGGCCTCGTCCATCTTCGCGCGGGGGTTGCCGGCCAGCTGCAGCACCAGCGAGTCGATCGGGATCTGCGCCGCCGCCGCACCCGCCGCGTCGATGCCCACCGTGGCGACCTGCGGGCTGGTGAAGATGTTGTAGGCGATGTCGTCGCGCCGCAGCGGCGCGACCGGCATCCCCAGTGCGTGCCACATCGCGATGCGACCGCGCATCGCCGCGACGCTGGCCAGCATGATCCCGCCCGTCACGTCGCCGGCCGCGTAGATCGTGCGCACGTTCGTGCGGCTTACCGCGTCGACGTCGACCGCCCCGCCCTCCTCGATCACGACGCCCGCGGCCTCCAGGCCCAGGTTGCGCGAGGCGGGGGTCTGGCCCACGCACCACAGCGCGTGCGTCCCCTCGACCCAGGTCTGGCCGTCGGGCGTGGTGATCTTGACGCGCACGCCGTCGGCGCCCACCTCCTGGTCGACCGCGCGGGAGCGGCGGTGGATGGTCATGCCCCAGCGCTCGAAGCTGCGCTCGATCACCGTGGCGGCGTCGGAGTCCTCGTTGGGCAGGATCTGCT
Organism: Euzebyaceae bacterium; assembly: GCA_963829805.1. Lineage (GTDB taxonomy): Bacteria > Actinomycetota > Nitriliruptoria > Euzebyales > Egibacteraceae > CAWHJR01. Next base: position 606,015 of record CAWHJR010000002.1, on the reverse strand, counting down.
CGCGGCTGGAGATCAGGTGCACGTCGCTGCCGTACTTGGCGAAGCACTGCGCGTACTCGGCGCCGGTGACCCCCGAGCCCACCACCACCAATCGCTCGGGCAGGCGCTCCAGCGCGAACAGCTCGCGACACGTGAAGACCCGCACGGAGTCGGGGCGGGCGAACGGCAAGATGCGCGGTGCGGAGCCGGTAGCCACCAACACCGCGTCGGCGGGCAGGGCCTGGGTCGTCCCCAGCGCGTCGATGACCTCCACGACCACCGACCCCGCCAGCCGGGCAGATCCGCGCAGCACCTTGGCGCCGGAGTCCAGCACCTTGCGCTCGATGTCGGCGGACTGCTCCATGCCCAGGAACTGCACCCGCCGCATCACCGCGCCGAGGTCGACGACGGTGCGCTCGCCGACGTGGCTCCCGTCCTCCAGCCGGACGCCCAGCCGGTCGGCGGACTGCATCCACCCCATGGCCTGCGCCGAGACGATCATCGCCTTCGAGGGCACGCAGTCGTTGAGGACGCTGTTGCCGCCCAACCCGTCGCGCGACACCACGGTGACGTCGGCGCCCTGCTCGGCCGCGACCAGTGCGGCCTCGTACCCCCCGGGCCCACCACCGATGATCACGATGCGCATGGGCTTCACGCCGGGCACCCTAGCGCCCATGCCACTCTTCACCGGGGTCGGGGTCGCGCTCGTGACGCTCTTCACCGAGGACCTCGCGGTCGACGTCCCGGCGACCACGGAGCTCGCGGTGCGCCTGTGCGGCGCGGGCGTTCGCGCGGTCGTCGTGGCCGGATCCACCGGTGAGGCGCCGACGCTGGACGAGGCCGAGCGCCGCGCGCTGATCCAGGCCCTGCGCGCCGCCGTGCCCGCGGACGTCCCCGTGGTGGCAGGTACCGGGGCGCCTTCCGCCCGCCAGGCGGTGCGGATGACGTCGGAGGCGTTCGACGCGGGCGCCGATGCCTGCCTGGTGCTGTCCCCGCCGAGGGTGGCGGACCCGCGGCCCTACTACGAGCAGGTCGCCGGCGTCGGCGGCCGCCTGCTGGCGTACCACTTCCCCAACGCCAGCGCGCCCGGGATCGCGGTCGAGCACCTCTTCGACCTCCCCGTCGAGGGCGTCAAGGACTCCAGCGGTGACCCCGCACGCCTCCTGCGCGAGCTGACGGAGTACGACGGCGACGTCTACACCGGCTCCTCGGCGATCTTGGCGTTCGCGGGCCCGCTGGGCGCGGCCGGCGCCGTGCTCGCCCTCGCCAACGCCGAGCCGGAGATGTGCGCCACCGCGTTCGCCGGTGACGCCAAGGCGCAGCTCGCGCTCACCGCGGCCCACCACACGGCCGCCGGCAGCTTCCCCGCGGGCATCAAGGCGCTCACCGCGGCCCGATGGGGCACGCCGACCTTCGCCCGCGCGTGAGTCCGTAGCATCCCCGCCCGTGGGTGAGACGGAGCGGCTGCAGGCGCTGGACAAGGCGCACCTGTGGCACCCGTTCGCGCGCCTGGACGAGTGGCTGGCCGACGACCCGCTGGTGATCGCCGAGGCCGAGGGCTGCTGGCTGTTCGACACCGACGGGCGGCGCTACCTGGACGGCAACGCCTCGCTGTGGGTCAACGTCCACGGGCACCGCCATCCGGCGCTGGACGCGGCGCTCCGCGCGCAGCTCGGGCGCGTCGCGCACACCACGACGCTGGGGCTCACCAACCCGCCGGCCGTCGAGCTGGCCGCGCGCCTCGCGGCGCTGGCGCCGGGGCGGTCTGGAGCGGGTCTTCTTCTCGGAGTCCGGCGCGTCGGCGGTCGAGGTCGCGATCAAGATGGCGCACGCCTGGTGGCGCCACCGCGGGCAGCCGCAGCGCTCGCTGTTCGTCTCGATGGACGGCGCCTACCACGGCGACACGGTCGGGTCGGTCATCGGTCGGCCGCATCGGCGTGTTCCACGCCACCTACGAGCCGCTGCTCTTCCCGACGCGCGGCTTCGCGCAGCCGTACTGCTACCGCTGCCCGCTGGGGCTGACCTACCCGTCGTGCGACGCTGGCCTGCGCCGACACGCTGGAGGACGTGCTGGCCCGCGAGGGCGACCGCGTCGCCGCGGTCGTGGTCGAGCCGCTGGTCCAGGGCGCGGACGGGATCATCACCGCGCCCGACGGGCACCTCGCGCGCGTCGCGGCGATCGCCCGGTCGCCACGGCGTCCTGCTCATCGTCGACGAGGTCGCCACCGGCTTCGGGCGCACCGGCACGCTGTTCGCCTGCGAGGCAGGAGCGCGTCGAACCCGACCTGATGGCGGTCGGCAAGGGCCTGACCGGCGGCTACCTGCCGATGTCGGCGACGCTGACCACACCGGAGGTCTTCGACGCGTTCGTCGGGCCGGGCCGCACGTTCTTCCACGGCCACAGCTACTGCGGCAACCCGCTGGCGGCCGCTGTGGCGCTGGCCAACCTCGACGTGTTCGAGCAGGAGGGGACGCTCGCGCGCGCCCGTGCCGTGGCCGGACGCGCTCGCAGTCGAGCTCGAGCGCTTCCGCGGCCTGCCGTACGTCGGCGACGTCCGCCAGCGGGGGCTGATGTGCCGGGATCGAGCTGGTCGCCGACCCCGCGACCAGGGCGCCCTTCCCGCCGGAGTGGCGTGTCGGCGCGCGTGTGTGCCGTCGCGCCCGCGACCTCGGCCTGGTCATCCGGCCGCTCGGCGACACGCTCGTGGTGATGCCGGCGCTGGCGATGTCTGCCGAGGAGCTGCGCCTGCTGGCCGACCGCCTGCTGCAAGCGCTGCACGACGTCACCGCGACGCTCCCCGCCGCCCCGACCGCGACGCTTCCCGCCCCGACCGCGCCGCCGCTGGCCGCCACGCGAGCCGCCGGTGGCTGACCCCTTGGCATGGGTCGCGGAGCGGCTCGCCGAGCTCGAGGCGGGGCAGCTGCGGCGGCGGCTGCGGCATCGCGACGGCGCGCCGGACGCGGCCGTCGACGGGCTCGTCAACTTCTCGTCGAACGACTACCTGGGGCTGGCGGGCGACCCGCGGCTGGCCGAGGCGGCCGCCGACGCGGCCAAGGCCTTCGGCGCCGGCGCGGGCGCCTCACGGCTGGTCACCGGCGGCACGACCCTGCACCGCGAGCTGGAGACGGCGATCGCGGCGTGGAAGGGCGCCGAGGACGCGGTGGTGTTCTCCTCGGGCTACCTCGCGAACGCCGGGACGATCGCGGCGTTGGTCGGGCCGGGGGACGTCGTGTCCTCCGACGCGCTCAACCACGCGTCGATCGTCGACGGGTGCCGGCTGTCGCGCGCGGAGGTGCGGGTCTTCCCGCACGGCGACCTGGCCGCGCTGGACGCTGCCTGGGCGCGCCACGCCGGCCGGCCGGCGGCTGGTCGTCACCGACGGCGTGTTCTCGATGGACGGCGACGCGGCCGACCTCGGTGGGATCTGCGACGTGGCCGAGGCGCACGGCGCGATGGTGATGGTCGACGACGCGCACGGCTGCGGCGTGCTGGGCCCCGACGGCCGCGGCACCGCCGCCGCGCAGGGCGTCGCCGACCGCGTGCACGTGCAGCTCGGCACGCTGTCGAAGGCGTTCGGCGCGGCCGGCGGCTACGTGGCCGGACGGGCGGACCTCATCGACTGGCTGCGCAACCGCGCCCGCACGTTCGTCTATGACACCGCCGCGCCGCCCGCGACGGTCGCGGCGGCGCTCGAAGGCCTGCGCATCGCCGCCGCGGAGCCCTGGCGCCGTGAGCGTTGCACCGCTCTCGCCCGGCAGCTTGCTGCCGGCCTCGGCGTCCCCGCACCCGCCGCCGCGATCGTCCCGCTGGTCCTCGGCCCTCCCGAGGCAGCGCTGGCCGCGGCAGCCCGCCTCGCCGAGCACGGCCTCCTGGTCGTGCCGATCCGCCCCCCGACCGTCCCCGACGGCACCAGCCGCCTGCGCTTCGCCCTCTCCGCCGCCCACGACGAGGCGGTCGTGGACCGCGCGATCGCCGCCCTGCTCTCGAGCTAGGCCTTGCGCTCGAGGTCGCGCACCGCCGGTCCTTGCAGCACCTCGCCGTCGACCGTGAAGCGCGAGCCGTGGCACGGGCAGTCCCAGGAGCGCTCGGCGTCGTTGAAGGCCACGCGGCAGCCGATGTGGGTGCAGGTCGGGTCGACTGCGTGGAGCGTGCCGTCGTCGTCGCGGAAGGCGGCGACCGTCGCGCCGTCGAGCTTGACGACGTCGCCCTCGCCGGGGGCCAGCTCCGAGGCGTCGCGGGCGATCAGGCGGCGGATGCGGTCGCCGATCATGCGCTTGCCGGCCTCGAGGTTCTCGGTCACCAGCGACTTGATCGAGGCGCCAAGCGGCAGGCGGCTGGCGTCGAACGTCGCAGCCCACGGGTTGTCGCGCCCCGCGATGCGGTCGCGCAGCACCATCGCGGCGACGGTCGCGTTCGTCATGCCCCACTTGCGGAAGCCGGTCGCGACCCAGACGCGCGGGTGCGCGGGCGTGAGCGTCCCGACGAACGGCAGGCCGTCGACGCTCTCGTAGTCCTGTGCCGACCAGCGCGGGCCGATCTCGGTGACGTCGAAGACCTCGCGCGCCCACGCCTCGAGGTTGGCGTAGCACTGCGCGGTGGAGTCGCCGTGACCGACGCGGTGGCCCTCGCCGCCGGCGATCACCCAGCCGTCGGTGGTGGAGCGCAGGCTGCGGGTGGGCTCCTCGACGCTGATCGCCATCGTCCGGGGGCGCTCGCCGCTCACACGCACCGCCATCGCGTAGGAGCGCCGCGGGTGGGCGCGCGCGAAGAAGCCCCCGGTGTCGTCGATGGGCAGGTGCGTCGCCAGGACGGCGTGCGAGGCGTGCACACTGCCCTCGGTGGTCTCCAGCGTGACGCCGTCGCTGCCGCTGTCGACCGACAGGACCCGGGTGCGCTCGGCGACCGTGCCGCCCAGGCGCACGACGGCGTCGGCGAGGCCCAGGCAGTACTTGCGGGGGTGGAAGGCGACCTGGTCGTCGAGCAGCACGGCGGCGTGGACCGGGAAGGGCAGGTCTGGCGGTTGGCCCAGCCGCACGGGCAGACCGGCGCGCTGTGCGGCCTCGAACTCAGCCTGGACCTCTGCCTCGTGCTCGGGGAGCAGCGTGTACGTGCACGCGGGAGCGCGCTCGAGGTCGCAGTCGATGTCCTGCGCCAGCACAGCCACCCGCTCGACAGCCGCGAGGTTGGCCGCGGCATAGATCGCGGCGACGTCCTCGTCGTGGCGGTGCTCGATGTCGCTGAGCACCGTGCGCTGCAGCGCCGTGACCTTCGCCGTGGTGTTGGCGGTCACGCCGGAGCAGACGGCGCCGGAATCCAGGAGCGCGACGCTGGCGCCGTCCTCGGCCAGGAGCCTGGCCAGCGTCGTCCCTGCGATGCCGGCACCCACGACGGCGATGTCCACGATCAGCCCGGGCGCCACCGGCGGGAAGCGGTCCTCGTCCGGCGCGGTGGCGATCCACAGCGAGCGGTTGGTCTCGTGCAAGCTGCCCATGACCGGTCAGATGCCCGCTGGGCCGCGAGGTCTACCCTCGCTGACCGTGCGCGGCGTGCTGGTCACGGGCACCGACACCGGGGTCGGCAAGACCGTGGTGGCGGCGCAGCTGTGCCGCGGGCGGCCGGATGCGACCTATGTCAAGCCGGCGCAGACGGGCCTGGCGAGCGACGAACCGGACGCGGCGGTCGTGGCACGCCTGGCGGGCGTCGCCGTGCGCACGGGGCCGGCGTTCGACGAGGCCCTCGCGCCGGCCGTGGCCGCACGGCGCGCCGGCGTCGCCGTGACGCGCGCGACGCTGCTGGCGACCTTCTCCGGGCTGGACACGGTCGTCGGCGAAGGCGCCGGCGGGCTGCTCGTGGAGCTGGGGACCGACGGCACGACGCTGGCCGACCTCGCGGCGGACCTCGGCCTGCCGCTGGTCGTGGTCGCGCGCGCGGGGCTCGGCACGCTCAACCACACCCGCCTGACGCTGGAGGCGGCGTGGGCCCGCGGCCTGGCCGTCGCCGGCATCGTGGTCAACCGCTACCCGACCGTTCCGGATCTCGCGGAGGAGACCAACCTCGACGGCCTGGCGGCGATGGCGCCGGTCCTGGCGGTCGTGCCCGACCGCGAGGACCTCGCGCGGCTGGACCCGATCGTGGTGTTCTGACCTACAGGATGCCGGTCAGCGCCTTCACGGGGACCTGCAGGTCGGCCAGCATCGCGATGTCCGCGCCGGGGCTGCGGCCCAGGGTCGTGAGGTAGTTGCCGACGATCAGCCCGTTCGCGCCGCCCAGGATGCCAGCGCCCTGGAGGTCGCCCAGCACGACCTCGCGGCCGCCGGCGTAGCGCAGCATCGCCCACGGCAGGATCAGCCGGAACAGGGCGACGCCGTGCAGCGCGACGCGCGGCGTCGAGCACGGTGCTGTCCTGCAGCGGGGTGCCGGGACGCGGGTTGAGGAAGTTGACCGGGACCTCGCAGGGCTCGAGCTCGGCGCAGCGCGAGCGCGAGCTCCGCGCGCTGCCGGGCCGTCTCGCCCATGCCGAGGATCCCGCCCGAGCACAGCTCCATCCCGGTCTCGCGGACGTGCTGGCAGGTGTCGTAGCGCTCGTCCCAGCGTGTGCGTGCGTGCAGATCTGCGGGAAGTAGCTGACGCGCGCGCTCTCGAGGTTGTGGTTGTAGCGGACCACCCCGGCGTCGGCGAGCTGCTGCGCCTGCTCGCGGGTGAGCAGCCCCGCAGAGACCGCGACCTCCAGCTGCGTGTCCGTCCCGCACCGCGGCGACCGACTCCAGGATGTGCGCCATCGCCTTGTCGTCGGGCCCCTTGATGGCGAGCACCATGCAGAACTCGGTGGCGCCGGACGCCTGCGCGTCGAGCGCGGCGTTCAGCACGTCCTCGGTCGCGAGGTAGGGCTGCGGCTTGACCGGCCTGGAACGTCGCCGACTGCGAGCAGAACGCGCAGTCCTCGGGGCAGCCGCCGGTCTTGGTCGACAGGATCGACTCGAGCGACACCTCCTCGCCGCACCAGGCCAGCCGCACCCGGTGCGCGAGGTCGAGCATCCGGCCGAGGACCCCGCTGTCCTCGTGCGGCGCCAGCTCCACGAGGTCGGCCAGCGCGTAGGCCTGCTCGGCCGTGATGCGCTGGCGGCGGGTCAGGAGCGCCTCCTCGACCTCGTCGAGCAGCGCGAACGCGGCGGCGGCGGCCGGGGAGAGCGCGGTCATGGGCGAAAGTCTAGGAGCGGCGCAGGACGGCCCAGGTAGCGGGGCCGCAGCGCGCCCAGACGCCGTCCCAGCGGCCCGGCAGCGCGCGGTCCACCTCGGTGGGGTGCAGCCAGATCGGTGTCGCCTCGCTGCGGCTGGAGATCCACAGCAGCGCCCCGTCGAGGGCGAGCACGCGGTCCAGCTCGAACGGGAACAGCAGCATGTTGATCAAGACCGCGGTGCGGATCGAGTGGTCGGCGAGGGGGAGCGCGGCGGCGTCCGCTTGGAACAAGGGCGCCGTGGCGCGGCCGTCGCGCACCGCGGTGTCCAGCATCGCCCCGGACAGATCGGTGCCGAGCAGACGCGGGAACGCGCCGGCCAGCCGCGACGTCGCCCAGCCGTCGCCGCTGCCCAGCTCCAGGCACCAGCTTTCGCGGTCGGCGGCCGTGAGGCCGCGGGCCAGTGCGTCCTCGAGGGCGTCCAGTCGGTCGGGTGTGTGACGCCAGCGCCAGTCGGGGGCGAGCTCGTCGAACAGGTCGCGCACCTCGCGCGCGGTGTCCGGAGTCCAGGCACCGACCTCGGCTGCGGCCGCGCGGGTGACGATGCGCATGGGGTGCTGGGTCCCCGCCTCGACGAGCGCCGCGTCGACCGCCTGGGGGTTGCGTGGCTCCAGCTCGGTCAGCACGGCGGCCATCGTGTCAGTGACGCAGTGGGTAGACGGCGACCTGCACGTCGGTGCGTACCGCGAGGTCGCCGAGCACGCTCTGGGGCGCGCCGCGCAGGCCGATGTCGAGGAACGCCGCCACGAACCCGCGCGCATCGGCCTGGACCCGGTCGGCCCGGCGCTCGAACGGCCACAGGCCCGGGGTCAGCAGCGCTCCGTCCGCGAAGTCGTCGTGGCGCGCGGCCGGGACCGTGACGCGATAGGTCCCGGCACCGGCCGCCTCGAAGGTGTCCTCGACGGCCGGGTGCACGGCGGTCTCCTTCGTGAGGAACAGGAAGGGCGCCGCCGGAGGCTGCAGGGCGGTCCCGAACGGCCCGCCGAAGCCCTGGCCGTCGAGGTTCGCGCAGGCGCGGACCACCGGCGGCGCGGAGCACAGCGCCGCCGCGGCGAGGCCGCCGTTGGAGTGCCCGACGGCCGCGACGCGGTCGAGGTCCAGCCGCGGCGCGAACGGCAAGGTCTGGCAGCGCGAGGAGGACCGCGCGCAGGTCGGCGACGCGCTGCGCGATGCGGTCGGCCTGCGAGCGGCCGCGGTCGCCCTCGTAGACGACCACCTCGCCGTCGGCGAGGACCGCCGTGGACTGGCCGGGGTGGTCGACTCCCACGGTGACGTGGCCGCGGCTGGCGAGGTCCTCGGCCAGCGCGGCCGCGAAGGCCACGTTCGTGGCGTTGCCGGCCGACAGCAGCACGACGGGCCAGCGCGTCTGCGCGTCGCTGAACGTGGCGTCCGCGCGGGCGGGGTCGCGGACCAGGGCCAGGCCGGCGACCTCGAGGGCGCCCAGCTCGCCGCTGGCGACCAGCCCGTCGCGCAGCGCGTCGAGGTCCTCGACGTACGCCGCGGGCGTGCCGGTGCCGGGCTCCGCGGGGTACCAGACCGTGAGCGGCAGGTCGGCGGCCGTGGTGGTGAGCCGGCCGACCGCGTGGGGGCCGGTCGGGGTCGGCAGCCGCAGGTGCACGAGTGTCGCGGTGACCCCTGTGGCCGCCACCGCCAGCCCCAGCACGCCGAGCCCCACGATCCACCGTCGCCGTCCCACGGCGGGAGTTTGCCTCACCGGTGCTTCGAGAATCCTTGGAGCTGCCACGCTCCTCTAGAAGGTGAGGACCCGCGTCGTGCGGCTGGTGGTCGACTCCAGCTCGAGGCTGACGGGGACGTCGTAGGTCGCCAGCTGCGAGAGGCCCGTGGGCAGGTACGCGCGCCCCGGGTCGCCGATGAGCACCCTCGCGCCGGCGGCCACGGCCCGACGCAGGAACGGCAGCACGCGGTCGGCGAGCTTGCGCTCGTAGAACGCGTCACCGACGAGGACCACGTCGGCATCGACGGCCGCGTCCAGCACGTCGCCGGCCAGCGCGGGTGGCAGCAGGCCGTTCAGCGCGGCGTTCGCGAGGATCGCTGCGGCCGCATGGCGGTCGACGTCGCTGGCCGTGACCTCGCCCGCGCCGGCGCGGATCGCCGCGAGCGCGACGAGGCCGGACCCGGAGGCGACGTCCAGCACGCTGCGACCGCGCACGACCTCGGGATGATCGAGGACGTAGCGCGCCAGGGCCTGCCCGCCGGCCCAGGCGAACGCCCAGAACGGCGGCTCGACCCGCTGGCCTCCCAGCTCCTCCTCGGTGCGCTCCCAGAGCGCGCAGGGCTCCTCGGCCAGGTGCAGGCGCAGCTCGGGCACCAGCGGCGGCGCGGTGACGTTGGTGTTGGCCACGACGAAGCTCCCGAGCATCACGGTCAGCGAAAGTAGCCTCCGGCGGGTGCGGCAGCGGCTGGAGCGGCTCGACGGGTGGCTCGCGCAGCACCGGGTGGTCCTGGCAGCGGGGCTGGTGGTGGTCGCTGTCGCCGCGAGGCTGGGCTACGCGTTCCTGCTGGTCTCGCCGCAGCTGACCGACGACGAGACCAGCTTCTGGGCGGTGGCGGGCAACGTCGCCGACGGGCGGGGCTACGCCTACGAGGGCAGCGCGACCGCGTGGCGGCCGCCCGCGTACACGTTCCTGCTCGCACTCCTGCGCGTGGTCGGCGCGGAGGTCCGCGCGGTCCAGGTGGCCCAGGCCCTCTTGGGGGCCGTCGCGGTGCTCGGCATCGTGTTGCTCGCGCGGCGCGTCGTCCTGCCCTGGTGGGCGGCGGCGTTCGCGGGCCTCGCGGCGGCCCTCTACCCGCCGTTCGTGCACCTCGCCAGCCAGCTGCTGAGCGAGAACCTCTCGCTGCCGCTCTACGTCTTCGCGCTGGCCGCGACCGTGCCGCTGCTGACCCGCCCCACCGGTCGGGCCGCACTGGGAGCCGGGGTGCTGTGGGGCCTCGCGGTGCTGGGACGACCCGCGGTGCTGCCGGTGCTCGGGGTCGCCGGGCTGGCGGTGCTGCTCGCGCGGGCCGCGCCCTTGCACTTCCGCATCGGCATCGCCGCGCTCCTCGGGATCGCCGCGCTGGCGGTCGTGGTGCCGTGGACCGTGCGCAACGCCGTCACGATCGGCGGGCCGGTCCCGGTCGTCTCCAACGAGGGCTTCACGCTCTGGGTCGCCAACCGCCTGGACGCCGAGGGCGTCAAGGACGTCTTCCGCGACCCCGCCTATCCCGGCTTGGAGGACTACGGGGTCTACGGGCGCGACTTCGCCGGGATCGTGGACGTGGCCGCGGAGGACGGTTTCGACTTCGAGGCGGCCGACGAGGCCGCCCGCGACGAGTGGTTCCGCGAGCAGGCCACCGCGGCGATCCGCGAGGACCCGGTGCGCTTCATGGTGCGCACCGCGCAGAAGGTGCTGCTCGCGCTGGAGCCGGCGCCGGACAACGCCAGCCGCGAGGAGGCGACCTCGTCCGCGGCCGCGCTGGTCCTCTGGGCGACCTCCGGGCCGGTGCTCCTCGGCGGCTTCCTGGGGCTCGCGGTCCTGGCGGCGCGGCGCGGTGCCGCGGGCCGCTTCCTGGCGGCCGCGGCGGTCGTCGGCCTCGTCGGCATGGCCGTGCACCTGCCCTACGTGCGCTACCGCGTCGGCGTGGTCGACCCGGTGCTCATTGTCGGCCTCGCCGCCTTCCTGGCCGCGCTGACGCAGACCCTGTCAGCGCCTCCGCCCCTCACCACGGCGAAGACGCACCTCGAGCAGGCGGGTTAGGCCGCGCAGGCCGTCCTTGGCGCGGATGTGCTTGCCCTCGTCGCGGCCGCGGGCGGTGTAGCTGATCGGGAGCTCGAAGACGCGAGCGCCGTTGCGGAGGAGCTCGCCCACCAGCTCGGCCTCGATGTCGAAGCCGTCGGCCGTGAGGCGGAGCTGCTCGTAGTGGCGGCGGGTGAAGAGCTTGTAGCAGGTGTAGACGTCGGTGACGTAGCGGTTGAAGAGCGCCGAGGCGAAGAGGCTGAGTCCGCGGTTGCCGACCACGTACCAGAACGAGTAGCTGGCGTGCGCGCCGAACTGGCGGCTGCCGAGGACCGCATCGACGCGGCCGTCCAGCAGCGGCTCCAGGAGGCTCGGCAGCTGCGCGGGGTCGTACTCGAGGTCGGCGTCCTGGACGCCCAGCAGGTCGCCCGCCGCGACGGCGAAGCCTTTGCGCAGCGCGGCGCCCTTGCCGTGGTTCGTGGGCGCGCGCACGACCGTCACGCTCTCGGCGTTCGGCACCCACGAGCGGTCGAACCCCTCGACCCCGCCGTCGGTCGAGCCGTCGTCCACCACGATCAGCTCCCAGGTGCAGGGGAAGTCGACTGCGCCGAGGCGCTTGGCGACCTCGGGCAGGGTCGCCGCCTCGTTGTGGACGGGCATGACCAGGCTCAGGAGCACGCGGGGGCACGATAGCGCCCATGGATGACGAGGCCGCTGACGCCACGACGACACGCGCGACCGGCCCGGAGGACGCGGACGCGGTCAGCGCGTTCCTCGCGTCCGTCCAGCCGGAGAACCCCAAGGCCGATCCAGCCACGTTGCGGTGGCAGTACTGGGACAACCCCTACGGGCCGGCATGCGCGTGGGTCGCTGAGGACGGCGGCGCGATCGTCGGCCACTACGCCGCCTATCCCGTTCCCGGACGCGTCGCGGGCGCCGACGTGACCGCTTCGTGGGGCGCGGACGCCGCCACGGCCGAGAGCCACCGCGGGCGCGGCCTCTTCACGACGCTGGCGACCAGCGTCTACGCCGACTGCGGGCGTCACGGCATGCCGGTGACGCTGTGCAACCCCAACCCGGCCTCGCTCAAGGGCGCGGTGCGCGCGGGGATGGTCGACGTGGCCCGCATCCCCCTGCACGTGCTGCCGCTGGACCCGTCCTGGGTGGCGGAGCGCTTCCACCTGCCGAGGGCCGCGGCGCGCGCCGCCCGCGCTGCCATGTTCCGCGGGCAGGGCGGCCATGACGCGACTGCGTCACTCGTGGCGACGGTCCCGGAGGAGGTCGAGGCGCTGTGGCACCGCCTCGCGGACCGGGTGAGCTCCGGGGTCCTCCGCGACGAGGCCTGGTGGCGGTGGCGCTACGAGGCGCGCCCGCGGCACGCCTACCGCTTCGCCGCGGCGCACCGGGGCGGCCGCCTGGTCGCGATGGTCGCGGTCACGGTGCGCGAGGTGCTCGACGCGCCCTTCCTGCACGTCCTGGACCTGCTGGCCGAGGAGCCCGGCGACGCGGCCGCCGTGCTGGCCGCCGTCGTCGAGGAGCGCGGCGAGGCGGTCGGGGCCGCGGCGATCGTGCCACCAGGGACCTACGCGGGCCCCCACGTCCGCGCGGCCGGCTTCCGCCGTCTCCCGGAGCGCTTCGAGCCCCGGCCCATCCACTTCGGCGTCGTGCCCAACGTCGAGGACCTCCCCCCGATGGACTCACTGACCTGGGCGTTCCCCTGGGGCCTCTTCGACCATCTCTGACTCCCGTCCCCCCTCCCCCTCGGCTGTGCTGCCGCGGTGGTGCCAGAAGCGCGCAATGCCGAGGAAGGCCAGCTCGGCGAGGATCTCAGCGAGACGCGCCGCCGCGACCAGGATCACCGCGCTGGCGGCGCCGAGCACGGGGGCGAGGAGCAGCGCGGTGGCCCCCTCGCGGGGGCCGACGCCGCCGGGCGCGAAGACCACCACGCGGCCGGCGAACTGGCCGACCGCGTCGGCGCCGATCGCGCGTGCACCGTAGGTGGCGACGTCGCCGCCGACCGCGGCGAAGAGCAGGAGCAGCGCGACGCTGCGCAGCACCGTGTTCAGCAGCTGCAACGCGGTGAAGCCGGCCACCGAGCCGCGGGTCACCGTCTGCAGCGCGGCCGAATCCGGGGACGGCACCCGGTTGCGGATGCCGGGGACGCGGCGCAGCACCGCCGCCGCGGACCGCAGCACCGCCTGCGGCGCCACCAGCGCGGCCACCAGACCGCCGACCGGCAGCACCGCCAGCCATCCCACGGAGTCCAGGTCGGTCTCGCCGGACCAGTACGGCAGCGTGATCAGCAGGATGGCGCCGGAGATCGCGACCTGCCACACCACCTCGACCAGCGCCGTGAGCGCCACGACCGTCCCGGGCAGGTCGTAGCGCTGCCCGATCAGGCCGCGGCTGGCGACCTGCGCCCCGCCGACCGCGTAGCGCGCCAGCTGGCTGGAGCTCCACACCCACGCCGCGACCCCGCGGTCCATGCGCGGCCCGGCCAGGGCGACGATCCGCCGCCAGGCCTCGACCAGCACGCCGTTCGCAACCACGTGCAGCACCACCGCCCCCGCCATCGCGGGCAGGGCCGGCAAACCCCCCGCCTCCGCGACCCCCCCGACACGCTCCCGCACGGCGAACGCGGCCGCCACCACGCCCAGCATCCCGACGGCCCAGACCGCGGCCGTAACCCACGGCCGCGGCGTGACACCGCGGGTGGGTTGGGTCATGCGGGCAGCCGGACCTCGAACCGGCAGCCGTCGGCGACGTTCTCGACCGCGATCGTGCCGCCGTGCGCGTCGACCAGGCCGCGCGCGATGGCCAGGCCGAGCCCGGCGCCACCGGTGTCGGTGGCGGTGCGGGCGCGGTCACCGCGGTAGGCGGTCTCGAAGACGCGGGGGAGCACGTCGTCGGGGATGCCGCCGCAGGTGTCGGTGACCGCGAACACCGCGGCGTCAGGCTCGCGGTGGGCGGCGATCACGACCTCGCCGCCGGCAGGGGTCTCGCGCAGGGCGTTGCCGACCAGGTTGCGCAGGATGCGGCCGAGCTCGGCGGGGGAGGCGGTGACGGACCCGGTGCCGGCCTCGGCGGTCAGGCGGACCCCGTGGCGTTCGGCCAGGGCGCGACCGGCGGTCACGACCTCGCCGACGATGCCGGCCAGCTCGACGGGCTGCTTCTTGAGGCGCACGGCGCCGGCATGGATCTTCGAGAGCTCGAAGAGGTCGTCGACCAGGAGCGCCAGGCGGTCGGTCTCGCGGTGGATGGTGGCGTAGGCGTCGGGGACCTCGTCGCCGCTGTAGAGGCCGTCCTCGAGCGCCTCGGTCACGGCGCGGATCCCGGCCAGGGGGGTGCGCAGGTCGTGGGAGACCCAGCTGACCAGCTCGCGGCGGGCGGCGTCGGCGGCGCGCTCGCGCTCCCGCGCGCTGCGCAGCTGCGCGGCCATGTCGTCGAGCTCCTGATGCAGACGCGCGAGCTCGCGGATGGGACCCGGTCCCTCGCGGACGGTCGGGGGCGGTTCGTCGTCGGTGAGGCGGGCGGCGGCCTCGCGCAGCGACGCGCTGGCCCGGCCGACGCGCTGGCCCAGCAGCAGGCCGGAGACCACGCCGACCACCGCGCTCATCGCGACCACGACCGCCAGCGCCGAGAGGTCGTGGGTGTTGATGAACATCGCGTTGCCCGCGGCCAGGGCCCCCGCGACGACCGCGCCGGTCGAGGTCAGCGCGACCACCGACACCTGCGCCGCGAACGAGCGCCCGCGCAGCAGGTGCAGCAGGGCCGCCCCCACCAGCCCTGCGGCGATCGCGGCGCCGCCGGCGATCGCGACCAGCTGCATCGAGTCGTCCATCGGCAGACCCAGCGCGACCGCGGTGAGGCCGACCGCCGCCAGGCCGAGCAGCCCGACCACCCAAACCGTCGCGCGTGGCGCGCGTGCTGTCACGGACCCGATGATGCCCCGCGCAACCCGGACCCGGCGGCCGGCGGCCCAGCAGCGTCGTCGAGCTCGAGCGCCCGGGCGCGAGCGCGCACCGGCGCGGGGTCGTACGGCGCGCGGTGCCAGGTCGCCGTGCGCGCCGCGAGGTCGAGCGCGAGCCAGAACGCGCCGTCGGCGGACTCGACGTCGAGCGCTCCGAACCAGCCGCGGCGCGGCGGGATGGGCGCTCCGACGGCGCCGGGGTTGAGCAGCCACTTCCCGTCCGCCAGGTCGAGCGGCACGCCCGGCTGGACGGCCACGCGACGCGCCCCGCTGGGCGTCTGCTCATAGGCGGCCGCCAGATGCGTGTGCCCGACGAGCCCGACGGAGGCCCGCTGCACAGCCAGGCACGCTGCCGCGTTGGACGGGCCGACGTACTCCCACACCGGGTTGCGCGGGCTGCCGTGCCAGCACTGGACGCCCTCACGGCGCGCCGCGGGGCGACGCGTGCGAAGCCACTCGACGTCGTCTTCCGTCAGCCGCTCGCGCGCGAGCTCGTGCGAGCGCAGCCCCTGCGTGCCGATGCGCTCGATCTCGACCGATCCCGTGGCGACGTAGTCGTGGTTGCCCATCAGCGCGACCGCGCACAGCTCCCGCGTGCGCCGGACCACGTGCTCGGGGTCCGGGCCGCCGCCGATCATGTCGCCCAGCGACCAGAGCTGCTCGGCGCCGTGACGCTCGGCCGCGGCGAGCACGGCCTCCAGCGCGTCGGCGTGCCCGTGCACGTCGCCGAACACCGCCACGAGCATGCTCGCGCCCTCCGGGATCAGACGCCGAGCTTGTAGCCCACGCCCCACACGGTCTGCACGAACGTCGGGTTGGAGGGGTCGGGCTCGATCTTCTCGCGCAGGCGGCGCACGTGCACGGTCACGGTCGAGGTGTCGCCGAACGTGTAGCCCCAGACGTGCTCGAGGAGGACCTCGCGGCGGAAGACCTCGCGCGGGTGCTGCATGAGGAAGTGCAGGAGGTCGAACTCGCGCACGGTCAGGTCGACGGCGGTGCCGTTGATCGTCACCTCGCGCGACTTGGCGTCCAGCACGATGCCGCCGGCCTCCAGCGGCGCCTGCGGGGCCGCTTCCTCCGCCTGCGTGCCGGTGCGCCTGAGGACGTTGCGCACGCGCGCGACCAGCTCGCGCGGGGAGAACGGCTTGGGCATGTAGTCGTCGGCACCCAGCTCCAGGCCGCTGATGCGGTCGGACGCTTCGCCCAGCGCCGTGAGCATGATGATCGGGACGTCGTTGACCGCCCGCACCCGGCGGGCGACCTCGCGGCCGTCGATGCCGGGGAGCATGAGGTCGAGGATCACGAGGTCAGGCCGGCTCTCGGTGATGCGGGCGAGAGCCACGGCGCCGTCGGCGACGTGCTCGACCTCGAAGCCCGCGCGCTCGAGGTAGCGGCGGGTGACCTCGGCGACGGTCTTGTCGTCTTCGACGACGAGGATCCGAGCCGCTGGCGTGTCGTTCGCGGGCTGGTCAGGCATCGGCTCGGGCTGCATCCTACGCAGCATGGTGGGTGCCAGCCCGGATGCCGCGCCGTTTTGCGGCGGCTGCGGTCGGCCCCTGGATGCCTGCGCGGACCGCTGTGCGGGGCGCCTCGCCTACGACCCGCCCCGGTGGTGCACGGCCTGCGGGGGGCGCCTGGACGTCCAGGTCTTCCCCGGCCGCGTGGAGTCCTCGTGCAGAGCGTGCCGGCGGGTGGCTAGGGGCGCGGCGGGAGCTTCTCGGGGTTGACGACCAGGTCGACGGAGGTCACCTGCCCGTCGGCGATGCCGAAGGCGACGGTCCCGTAGAGGACGCCGCCGGGCAGCAGGAGGAGCACCCCGGGGGTGCCGTTGACCGCGGCCTCCTCGAACGTGAAGGTCACGCCGGGGAAGTAGCGGTCGACCTTGGCGAGCAGGCCGGTGACGAAGCGGGCGACCTTGTCCGCGCCCCTCACGGGGTGCAGCGCCGCCGTGACCACGCCGCCGCCGTCGGAGCGCAGCACCACGTCCGGTGCGAGGACCTCGATGAGCGCGGCGACGTCGCCGCCGGTCGCGGCCCGGCGGAAGCGCTCCACCACACGGCGGCGGGTGTCGAGGTCGGGCTCGTAGCGGGGGCGGTGCTCGGCCACGTGGCGGCGGGCCCGGCTGGCGAGCTGGCGCGTGGCGGCAGGCGTGCGCTCCAGCATCGCGGCGACCTCGTCCAGGCCGTAGCCGAAGGCCTCGTGCAGCACGAACACCGCGCGCTCGGCCGGCGACAACGACTCCAGGACCACCAGCAGCGCGGTCGAGACGGTCTCTGCCAGCACCGCGTCCTCCTCGGGGTCGCCGCCCAGTGCGGCGTCGTCGCCCACGAGGGGCTCGGGCAGCCATGGCCCGACGTAGGCCGTTCGCGCCAGCCGCGCCGAGCGGTAGGCGTCCACGGCCAGGCGGGTCACCACGGTGGTGAGCCAGGCCGCCGGGTTGTCGACGCTTCCGGGCTCCTGCTGCGCCAGGCGCAGGTAGGCCTCACCGACCGCGTCCTCCGCCTCGACCCGGCTGCCGAGCATCCGGTAGGCGATCGCGAGCAGCCGCGGCCGCTCGGCCACGTGCTGCTCGACGGTCGCGGTCACGGCGTCAGCGGACCCCGGCGTGGACCGTCGAGCCGACCGCGGCCGCCAGCCGGCCTGCCACCGCGGCGCTCGCCAGGCTGGCGTCGGAGAGCAGGCCCTCTTCGCCGACCCAGTCGCCGGCCAGGAACAATCCGTCGCCCTGGTCGACGACCGGCCGTCCGGGCAGGCCGCCGGTGGCCGCCGCCGGCAGGTCGCCGGCCACCATGAGGTCGGGCAGGAAGCGCTGGTGCACGACCAGGTCGCGCCATCCGGGCTGGCAGACGTCCAGGAATCCTTCGAGGGTGGCCCGGTCGCGGGCCGGGTCGGAACCCTCCGGCCCGAGGTAGCGGGCCGTGTGGATCAGCGCCCCGTCCGGTGGCGCCAGGTCGGCGACGGCGCTGTGGACCGAGAAGTAGAGGGGATCGGGCACGCCCAGGACGACCTCGCGGCGGGGGTGCGGAAGGCGGCTCAGCGCCACGTCCAGGGTCGCGAGCCGGGCGGGGACGGCGCGCGCGACGCGGTCCGCAAGCTGCGGCGGCGCGGCGTCCCCGAGCAGGGTCAGCACGTCGCGCGCCTCGCCGGTGAGGACCAGCGCGCGGGCGGCGAGCTCGCGGCCGTCGCGGGTCGTCACGACCCAGCGGCCGGCTTCGCGGTGGGCGCTCTGCGCGGGCGTCGCCGCGCGCACGGACGCATCGGCCTCGCCCGCGACGCGCGAGAGGCCCTGCACCAGCACGGTCCAGCCGCCATCGACATAGGTCACGGGGGTGAGCGCGATCCGCAGCTGGCGGATCATGGCGTCGGCCGCCTGCTGCTCGATGTCGGCGCTGTAGGTCGCCGTGCGCAGCAACGTGGCCACGAGGTCGCGTCCGGGCCCGGCGGCGCCGTGGGCGTCCAGCCACTCCGCCGTGGTCTTGCCGACCGCCGCGTCGGGGTCGGCCCCTGCGATGCGCCGCAGCAGCCGCGCAGCGTCGGCGGCCCCGCGGATGCCCACGCCGCGCAGCAGCCCCGGCGCGCTGCGGGGCCGGCCGTCGATGAGCAGCTGCGTCGTGTGCAGCCGCGGATGCCCACCCGGCACCGGGATCCCGAGCTCGCGGTACAGCCGCCGCCCGGCACCGGCCTCGTACACCGCGTGCGGCCCGAGGTTGAACGCGAAGCCGTCGTGCACATCGGTCCGCGCGCGTCCACCCAGCTGCCCGGCGGCCTCCAGCACCGTCACTCGCGCCCCTGTCGCGCGCCGCGACCGCCGCCGCGGCCAGCCCGGCCAGACCGCCGCCGACCACCAGCACGTCGTGCGTCATCACCGCTCGCCTCCTTCGGATGTGCGTCACCGCCTTCGACGGATCAGCCCTCCGCGGTGTGACATCCGGCGCGAAGTTCAGGTCACGGTCGGTGTCGGCTCGGCGGCCGGGGTCTGCTCGACCGCGGGTGGGTCACCGCTCCCGACCGGCGGAGGAGCGTCGACGAGCTGCCATCCCAGCAGCCCGGCGCCGGAGAGCGCGAGCAGGCCCGCGACGACCAAGAGCTGCGAGCCGCGCAGCCGCCCCAGGGCGTTGATCACCTTCTCGACGTCCTCGCCCGTGACGTCCAGCGCCGCGGCGGCGCCCGGCCCGGGATCGCGGGCCCGGCCGCGCACCTCGACCGCGGCCAGGAACGCGCCCAGCAGCAGCGCCACCAGACCCGCCAGCGCGAGCACCCCCGCCACCAGCGCGGCATCCGCGGCGCCCGGCACCCTGGTGCCCAGCAGCCAGACGAGCCGTGCCCCGATCAAGAGGGCGACGACCCCTCCGACGATGGCAAGCAACAGCCCGACCCTGGTGGCGAACTCCGAGTGCCACACAAAGGTGGGCGCGTCTCCGGCGGCCTCGACGACGAAGACCGTCGCGCTCGAGGACTCCACCTCTGCGCCCTTGGTGACCACGACGGTCCACACCCCGGCATGCTCGGGTCCGACGGGGTTCACCTCGTGCGCGGGCCCGGTGTTGGGCACCGCGGCGTTGTTGTGGCTCCACGCGCAGGCGGCAGCCGGGTCGACCTCGACCTCCAGCTGGAGGACCCCGCCGACCCGGGCGATCTGGTCGACGACCAGCGGACGTGTGATCAGCGGCATCGTTCAGCCCTCGAAGACGAGCGCCGCGCCGAGGCAGAGCAGCCCGAACGCGCACGCCCACACGGTCAGCGTCAGGAACACCGTCGCGAGGAGCCGCTGGCCTGCGCTCACGCCTCCCGCGGCCGCCTGGCCGAGCAGTAGCCCGAGCAGCACACCCGCGACCAGCGCGACGCCCGCGACCCTGATCGTCGAGGTCGGTGCGGCGCCGCCCAGCGTCAGGACGAGCGCGAGCGTCACGCCCTGCAGCGCGACCAGGACCGCGGCGAAGTCCCCGAACGTCTTGCCGACGGCCGCGGGCTCGGGCGTGGCCGCGCCGGGCGGGTCCACGTGGCGCCGGTTCCAGGCCAGGGTCACCGCGATGTACGCGCGGACGGTGACGGCGAAGCCCAGCGCCGCCGCGCCCAGGGCCGGCTCGTCGTTGAGCAGCAGGAGCACACCCGCCGTGGCGGAGCCGATCGCGACCCAGCGGTGCGCACGCGCGAGGCGGGTCCACCCGGCCCCGTCGTCCCGCGGGGGCCGGGTGACCGGCGCGGGAGGCGACGAGCGCACGACGAGGTTCATCTGCTGCCCCGATTCGTCGACGGCAGCGGGCACCCTAAACCGCGTCGCCGTTCAGGAGAAGGCGCAGCCCGCGGAACCACCGGGGGAGCGGGCGGCGACGCGGGCGTGGATCGCGTCGGCTGCGGCGCCCTCGACCGGGAAGGGTGCGCCGCCCTCGCCGATCACCGCGGGGTGCAGCGTCCACGCGTTGCCCGGAAGGGTGACCTCGAGCACCCCCGTGGAGGAGGACGGCGCCGCCGAGTGGTACCAGACGAAGTTGCCCAGGCTGTAAGCCACCAGCGTCCCGTCGGCGCGGGTCTGGAGGCCCTGCAGGACGTGCGGGTGGTGGCCCGCGACGACGTCGGCGCCCGCCTCGGTCAGCAGCCGCGCGAGGTTGCGCTGGTGCGCGTCCGGACAGTCCGCCCGCTCGATGCCCCAGTGGATCTGCACGACCACGAGGTCCGCGAGCTCCGCCGCCGCCTGCACGGCTGCGACCGCCGCGGCCTCGTCGTACGCCGAGGCCAGACCCGGCCGATCCGGCCCGGCCGCCCACGCCAGCGTGTGCAGGATCCGGGTCAGCCCGACGAAGGCGACCGGACCGGCGGGCGTGTCGAGCACGGCCGGCGCGTAGGCCTCCGCGGCGTCGCGGCCGGCGCCGACCCAGCGCACCCCCGCCTGCTCCAGGTAGGTGAACGTGTCGAGCAGCGCGTCGACGCCGAAGTCCAGCGCGTGGTTGTTCGCCAGGCTCACGAGGTCCACGCCGGCCGCCGCCAGCGCTCCCGCCATCGCCGGCGGCGCGCGGAACGTGAAGGGCTTGTCCGGCGCCGGCGTCCCGCGCGTCGAGATCGGCGTCTCCAGGTTCACGACCGCGAGGTCCGCCCCACCCAGCCGCCCCGCCAAGGGCGCGAACGGGTTGCCCCCGGCCGCCAGCAGGTTCGCGACCCGCCCCTCCCCGTGGACGTCCCCCCCGAACGCGAGCACCGCCTGCGGCGCGTAGCGGTCCGCCACCCGCTCCCGCTGCGCCGGCATCCGGCCACCCCACCACCGGCGAGCACGTCGCCGGCCCCAGCACCCCGGCCTCGCACCCGCCCGCGGCCTCACCCAGCCACAATCCGACGAGGTGGTTGACGGCCCGCGCCCGCGCATCCGCGGCCACCCACCCGCGCGCGTCGACGAGGAGGTCGCGCCCGAGTCGACAGCCCCCCGCGGCGACACACGCCGGGCCGGCCGCGGCCAGCGTGCCCTCGCCCGCGAGGATCACCCCGAGGTCGTGCGCGTCCGCGACCGGAGTGAACGCCAGGCGACCCGCGGTCCCCCACCCCCGGACGTCCCCGAAGATCGCCGTGACCTCCCCCGAGAACACCGCAGGGTCCACCGCCACCGCCGGGTCCACCGCCGTCGCGAACCGCACCGTCGTCCCCGGCACCGCGTCGCAGTCCCGCACCGCCCGCAGTGCCGCATCCACCGCACCCGGAGGGACCGCCGCCTCCCCACCCAGCGCCTGCACCACCACCCCCGTCCCGCACCGCGCCCCCAACCACGCCGCCACCTCCGGCGGCAACCCCCCACCGAGCCCCGCCCCCGCACCGCTCCACCCCGCCCCCGCGCTCGTCTGGGGTCCGGCTGTCTCGGTCGGGTGGGGTCCGGCCGCCGCGGTCGTCTGAGGTCCGGCTGTCTCGATCGGTTGGGGTACGGCCGTCGTGGTCGGGTGGGATCCGGCCGTCACGGTCCTCTCCTGGCCCGTCGCTGGCGGGTCGTTCAGTGTGGTGGCCGGGAGGGGGTGGGGTGAGGTGGGCGGGGGGTCGTGCGGTGGGGTGGGTGGCGTTCCGGCACGCGCGGGTTCAGCGGCGGCTGGAGGCGGGCTGGGCGGCGGGCCGGTCACTGGGAGCACAGCGGCGGGGGTGTTGCCGGTGGCGCCGCCTGCGAGCGGAGCCGCGGCGAGTGCGTCTACCGGGTCCTCGGACGCGACCAGCAGGACGCGGGACGCCGCGGCGACGAGGTCCGCGATCGCGACGGCGGTCGCCGCTCGTGTCGCACCTGCGACCCGTTGGACCGCGACCCCACGGGCCGCGACCTCCGCCGCGACCGCCTCAGACACGGCCGCCGTGCCACCGACCACCACGGCCGCCACGGCACCCTCGCCGCCGGCTCCGGAGTGGGCGGCGACCAGCTCGTCGAGTGCCGCCGCGGTCTCGGGGTGGAGGGATTCCGCTGGGGTCAGGAGGATGGGTAGGGCTCCTGACCAGGCAAGGCCGGCCGCGGCGAGCGCGTCGGCCGGAGCGCCGGACCCCGCGAGGAGCACCCGGGTCGGGGCCGTGCCGGTGAGGTCGGCGATCGCCTGGGCGGCCAGCGCGGCGGTCTCCTCACGGGCTCCGCCGGCCAGGCGGACTACGTCGACGCTCGCCGCCAGCTGCTCCTCCACGGCGCCCGAGATCGCGGCCTCACCGCCCAGCAGGTGCACCGACCCGACGCCGAGGCCCGACAGCGCGGTCGCGGTGGCGTCGGGCACCGCGTCGCGCGTCACCAGCAGCACCGGCCCACGCAGCGCGCCGGCCAGTCCGGACGCCGCCAGCGCGTCGGCGGGCGCATCGACCGACGCGACGACGGCCTGCGAAGCGCCCCCGGGGAACGCCGCCTGCGCGAGCAGCGCCGCCGTCTCCACCCGCGACCCCCCCGCGATGCGCACCGGCGTCAGGTCCGCCTCGGCCTGCGCGACCCGGGGCACCCCCGCGCCGATTGCGATCACCGCGGCCACCGCCCCTGCCACCCAGCCGACGCCCCGCCGCACCACCCCACGCTACCGCCGGCGACTCCTCGAAAAGGGGGCCGACTCCGACCCGACCGACCGGCAAGCAGGCTAGGCCCCAGGCAGGTTCCCGGATTTGGGAACGTCCCAACGCCCTAGGCAGCTTCCAACCGACCGCGGAGCGGCAAGCAGGCTAGGCCGTAGGCAGGTTGCCGGATTTGGGACGCTGCCTAGGCCCTAGGCATGTTCGCAGGCGCAGGCTCCGGGCAGGGTCGGTGGCGAGGGGTCAGCGGGCGTGCCAGGCGGCAAGGAGTTCGGCCTCGGTGGCCGCGTCGATGCCGATCGGGTCGCCGACGCCGGGGTGGGCCTGCAGCCAGGCCAGGGTGTCGCGGGCGGTGTCGCCGAGGGCGCGCGTCTCGAGGCCGTCGCCGCGGGCGCGGGCTCCCGAGGCCGCGAGGATCCCGTGCTCGCCCATCGGCAGCCACAGCGGCAGCACCGTGAACGGCTCGATGCCGCGCTCCAGGAGGAACGCGTCGTCGGCCCAGGTCAGCGACCCGGAGAAGCCGACGCCGGCGCCGACCTCGTCCAGGAACGCGGCGAAGGGGCGCGGCGGCGCGACGACGTTGTAGGGCCCGCTCAACCGGGCCTCGACGGCGTGCACCGCGAACGCCGCCATGTCGCGCGCGTCGATCACCTGCGCGGGCCGGGACGGTTCCCCCGGTGCCAGCACCTCGCCGCCACGCGCCAGCCGGGCCGGCCAGGTCGTGAACCGGCCCGTGTGGTCCCACGGTCCGACGACCAGGCCCAGCCGCAGGCTCACGCACCGGTCGCCCAACGCCTCCGCGGCCACCTCCTCGCAGCCGACCTTGAGCGGCCCGTAGTTCTCGTCGGTGACCGCGTCGATGCCGGCGTCATCGCGGAGGGCGGCGAGGGGCAGGTCCTCGGTCACCCCCTCCGGCACGTCCTCGGGGTAGACCGAGACGCTCGACACGAGCGCGTAGTGACCCACGCCCGAGCCCAGCGCGTCCAGCAGCGAGCGCACCTGCCGCGGGAAGTACGCGCAGCAGTCGATCGTGGCGTCGAACGACCGGCCTGCCAGTGCCGAGAGCTCGGCGTTGCGGTCGCCGCGCACCTCCTCGACGCCCTCGAACAGGCCGGGGTTCGACATCCCCCGGTTGAACGTCGTCACCCGGTGCCCGCGCGCCAGCGCGCGCTCCACGATCGACCGCCCGACGAACTTCGACCCCCCGACGATGAGCACATCCACAACCAGCGACACTAGTACGTCGATGACCGAGGACTACGACCCGAGCCCGCTCGGCTGGGTGCGCAACCAGGCCCAGCGCTACGAGGCCAGCGACGGCGCCGAGGCGAACACCATCGCCGGCAAGCCGATCGTGCTGCTCACGATGCGCGGGGCGAAGACCGGCCGCACCCGCAAGATCCCGCTGATGCGCGTCGAGCACGACGGCCGCTACGCCGCGGTCGCCAGCATGGGCGGTCAGCCCCAGAACCCCACGTGGTACGCCAACCTCAAGGCGCACCCGGAGATCACGCTGCAGGACGGCCCCCAGCGCACGCCCATGCGAGCCCGCGAGCTGGACGGCCCCGAACGCGAGGAGTGGTGGGACCGCGCCGTCGCCGCCTACCCGTCGTACGCCGACTACCAGCGCAAGACCAGCCGGCGCATCCCCGTCTTCGTGCTCGAACCCGCCCCGTAGGCTCTCGACCATGGCCGGCGCGAGCGACTGGGAGCGGCAGGCCGCCGACGAGTTCGGCGCCCCCGCAGCCGAGAAGACCTGGGAGACCCCCGAGGGCATCCCCGTCAGGCCGCTCTACACGGCCGAGGATGTCGCCGACCTCCCCGACCCCGGCTTCCCCGGCCAGCCGCCGTTCGTCCGCGGGCCCTACGCCACGATGTACGCCAACCGCCCCTGGACCATCCGCCAGTACGCCGGCTTCTCCACGGCCGAGGAGTCCAACGCCTTCTACCGCCGCGCGCTCGAGGGCGGCCAGCGCGGGCTGTCCGTCGCCTTCGACCTCGCGACGCACCGCGGCTACGACTCCGACCACCCGCGCGTCGAGGGCGACGTCGGCAAGGCCGGCGTGGCGATCGACTCGGTCGAGGACATGAAGATCCTCTTCGACCAGATCCCGCTGGACCGCATGAGCGTGTCGATGACGATGAACGGCGCGGTGCTCCCCGTGCTGGCCGGGTTCGTCGTCGCGGGCGAGGAGCAGGGCGTCCCCCAGGCCAAGCTCTCCGGGACCATCCAGAACGACATCCTCAAGGAGTTCATGGTCCGCAACACCTACATCTACCCCCCGGAGCCCAGCATGCGCATCGTGGCCGACATCATCGGCCACACCGCGACGCACATGCCGAAGTTCAACTCGATCTCGATCTCCGGTTACCACATGCAGGAGGCGGGAGCGACCGCGGACCAGGAGCTCGCCTACACGCTGGCCGACGGGATCGAGTACGTCCGCGCGGCGATCGCCGCCGGTCTCGACGTCGACCGCTTCGCCCCGCGCCTCAGCTTCTTCTTCGCGATCGGCATGAACCTCTTCATGGAGGTCGCCAAGCTGCGCGCCGCTCGGCTGCTCTGGCACGAGCTCATGGCGCAGTTCGACCCCAAGGACGCGCGCAGCAGCGCCCTGCGGACCCACTGCCAGACCAGCGGCGTGTCCCTCACCGAGCAGGACCCGTACAACAACGTGGTCCGCACCGCCTACGAGGCCCTCGCCGCCGTGCTGGGCGGCACGCAGAGCCTCCACACCAACTCCTTCGACGAGGCCCTCGGCCTGCCCACGGACTTCTCCGCCCGCATCGCCCGCAACACCCAGCTGATCCTGGCCGAGGAGACCGGCATCCCCCAGGTCGTCGACCCCCTCGGCGGGTCCTTCTACGTCGAGCGGCTCACGGCCGACCTCGCCGACAAGGCCCGCGCGCTCATCGCCGAGGTCGACGAGCTCGGCGGCATGACCAAGGCCGTGGTCGAGGGCCTGCCCAAGCTGCGCATCGAGGAGTCCGCCGCCAAGCGCCAGGCCCGCGTCGACCGCGGCGAGGACGTCATCGTCGGTGTCAACCGCTACGTCGACGCCAACCCGGGGCACGTCGACGTGCTCGACATCGACAACGTCAAGGTGCGCGAGTCCCAGGTCGCCCGCCTCCAGCGCGTCAGGGCCGAGCGCGACCCCGACGCCGTGCAGAGGACGCTCGAGGATCTGCGCCGGGGCGCCCGCGGCACGGCGAACCTCCTCGAGCTGTCGATCGAGGCCGCCCGCGCCCGCGCCACCGTCGGCGAGATCTCCCAGGCCCTCGAGGACGTCTTCGGGCGCCACCGCGCGGACGTCCGCGCGATCAGCGGGGTCTACGGCAGCGCCTACGAGGGCGACGAGGAGTGGAAGGCCATCACCGCCGAGGTCGAGGCCTTCGCCGAGGCCGAGGGCCGCCGCCCGCGCATCCTCGTCGCCAAGATCGGCCAGGACGGCCACGACCGTGGCGCCAAGGTGATCGCGACCGCCTTCGCCGACCTGGGCTTCGACGTCGACGTCGGCCCGCTCTTCCAGACACCTGCCGAGGTCGCCCGCGACGCCGTCGACCACGACGTCCACGTCGTCGGCGTCTCGACCCAGGCGGCCGGCCACAAGACCCTCGTCCCGCAGCTCATCGCCGCCCTGCGCGACGCCGGCGCCGACAGGGTCAAGGTCGTCGTCGGCGGCGTCGTCCCGCCGCAGGACTACGGGTTCCTCCACGACGCCGGTGTCGCGGCGGTCTTCGGCCCCGGCACGCCCATCCCCAAGGCCGCCGCCGAGGTCCTCGCCCTCCTGCGCAGCTGACCGTGCCCGCGGAGCTCGCGGAACGCCTGCTCGCGGGCGACCGGCGTGCGCTGGCGCGGGCCATCACCCTGATCGAGTCCACCCGCCCGGACGACCGCGCGGCCGCGACCGTGCTGCTGGAGCGGGTCCTGCCCCGCACCGGCGGCGCCCACCGCATCGGCGTGAGCGGCGCGCCCGGCGCGGGCAAGTCCACGTTCCTCAACGCGTTCGGCGAGCACCTGATCGCCGGCGGCCACCAGGTCGCGGTCCTCGCGGTCGACCCGTCGAGCGCCCGCACCGGTGGGTCGATCCTGGGCGACAAGACCCGCATGCCGGAGCTCGCCGCGCACCCCGAGGCGTTCATCCGGCCGTCGCCTTCCGGGCGGACCCTCGGCGGCGTGGCCCGCCGCACCCGCGAGGCGATGCTGCTGTGCGAGGCCGCCGGCTTCGATCGCGTCCTGGTCGAGACCGTGGGCGTCGGTCAGTCCGAGGCGGCGGTCGCCGACATGGTCGACAGCTTCCTCCTGCTGGTGGCACCCGGCGGCGGCGATGACCTGCAGGGCATCAAGCGCGGCGTGATGGAGCTGGCCGACGTCGTCGCGGTGACGAAGGCCGACGGCGACCTGACGGCCGCGGCGCGGCGCATGGCCGCGGACCTGCGCCAGTCGCTCGCGCTGTTGCACCGCCGCCACACCGGCTGGGACCCGCCCGTCCTGCTGATCGCCGCGCTGCACGGTCACGGCATCCCCGAGGTGGCCGAGGTGCTCGTACGCCACCGCCAGACGCTCGAGCAGTCCGGCGACCTGGCGCGCGTGCGGGCCGGCCAGCGGGTCGCCTGGATGTGGTCGGAGGTGCGCGAGCGGCTCAATGCTGCCCTGCACACCGCTGCCGCCGACCAGGTGGCGGCGCTCACCGCTGAGGTGGCCGCAGGCGCCGTCCCCCCCGGCGAGGCCGCAGACCGCATCGTGGACCGCCTCCTGGGTCACCCGCAGACGACCGCCGAGCGTCTGTCACCATGACGGCAAGGAGGCGCGCATGGCGTGGTGGGTCCTCGAGGTGGCAGTCAACGTGCTGCTGTTCGCGCTGGTCCTGCTGCTCGGACCGCTGATCAAGCGCTTCGGCAAGACCTACGCGGGCGACGTCTTCCGCGCCAACCCGCGGACCGGCAAGAGCTACCTGGTGCTCATGGACGTCGCGTACTACCTGGTGTTCACGGCGTTCGTGCTCTTCACCGCCTCGTTCGCGCCGCAATCCGGATGGGGGACGGAGGTCACGGCCGCGCAGGTCCAGGACGAGGTGCGCCGCGTCGGCGGGATGCTGCTCCTCATGGGGTTCCTGCACGGGCTCAACGTGCTGAGCCTCCCGGTCGTCGGGAGGCTGCTCGGGTTGGGGCGCGACCTCGAGCGCGACGTCCCCCAACAGGACGAGGTGACACCCGCGCGCTGAGGTGACGGACGCCGACGCGCTCGTGCAGACGCTCTTCCGAGAGGAGGGTGAGAACCTCGTGCGGCTGGCCCGCCTCTTCACCGACGACCGCAACGCGGCCGAGGACCTCGTCCAGGAGGCGTTCGTCCGGCTCCACCGCTCCGCTCACCGCCTCCGCGACGACACGAAGGCCGCGCCCTACCTGCGGTCGATCGTCCTGAACCTCGCCCGCGACCACAACCGCCGCGGCTTGATGCGCCTGCGCCACCGCGAGCCCCCACCCGCGGAGCTCCCCGGCTTCGAGGACGCAGTGGTCGCCGGAGCCGACCGCGCGGCCGTGCTCGACGCCGTGAGAGACCTGCCGGCGCGCCAGCGCGACTGCCTGGTGCTGCGCTTCTGGCTGGACCTGTCGGGGCCGGAGATCGCGACCACCCTGCGCATCTCACCGAACTCCGTGAAGACCCACACGCGCCGCGGGCTGGCCGCGCTGCGATCGGCCCTGGGAGGTGAGCCGTGAGCCTGGACGCCCGCCTGCGCGACGCCGGGGAGGCCGCAGCGGCCTACGTGCCCAGCCCTGACCTGCTGGATCGTGTGACCGGCAGCATCGCGGAGCACGCGAGCCATCGAGGCCGTGTCCGCCGCACCGCGGCCCTGATCGCCGCCGGGGTGCTGGCCCTCGCCGTGTGGCTGGGCGTGACCGGCGGTGGCGACGCCCCACCCTGGTGGGCCGTCGAGGTCGCCCTCGACGCGGTGCTGCTGACGGTCGTGGTCGTGCTCGGCCCGCTCCTGCGCCGTGTCGGGGTGGCGTTCGTCGACGGTGCCTTCGGCGGCGGCGCCGCGCCGCGGTCGCTCCGCGGAGTGCTGGACCTCGCCTACCGGCTGGTCTTCCTGGGCTTCGTGGCGGCCACGGTGCGGGTGACTCCCGAGTCGGCCTGGCTCCGCGACGGGCTGTCAGGTCAGCTGCAGGACGCCAGCAACCGCGCCGCGACGCTGCTGCTGCTCATGGGCGTGCTGCACGCGGTGACGATCGCCGCGGTGCCCGTGGTCGGCCTGGTCCTGGGCAGCATCCGCCGCCGCGGGGTCCGGGCACGCCTCGGCGCAGCGGCCCTGCCGTCCGACCCCAGGGCGGTGGCAGCCGATCGCGTCGCGGGGCGCATGGTGGTGGTGGCCGTGGTGCTCGCGGGGCTGGGCGGCTTCCTCGCGGCACTGGTGGTGACGTTCCTGGGACTGGGGTGAGCAGCGCTGTCACCCGCCAAGGCCCCGCGTTCGTCCGTACCAGCAAGCAGGGACGAGCGGGAGGTCCACGATGGCAGCGATCGCGACGGTCACCGAGCAGAGCAGCATCCTCACCAAGCAGCGGTCCCGGTGGCGCAGCCTTCCCATCGGCGCCGGTCTGGGCGTCGCGTACGGGGTCGCCGCTCGCGGCTGGATGCGGCTGATCGCCACCGACCCCGAGTTCACCTGGTCAGGGACCCTGTCGATCCTCCTGGCATTCGGGATCATCGGGCTGCTGCTGGGCCTGGCGTACGCGGCCGCGGCGAACCCGGCCCCGCGGCTGCCCACGCGTGTCGCGCATGCGGCCGGCCTGGCGGGCATCGTGCTCCTGGCGGCGTCGCCGGGCGCCGTGATGGTGCCGCCGATCGTCTATGGCGCCGCCGCGCTGCGGGGGACGCGGCCGCGCTGGCCGTGGCGGCTGCTCCTGGGGCTGGCGGCGGGCCTCGGCGTCCTCGCGATCGGGGTGGGCGGCTCCGACAGCGTCCTCCCGCTGGCCGCGCTGGGCGCGCTCGCCGTCCTGGTGGCTACCGGCTGGCGCTTCCGCATCGTGTGCGCCGTCGGGGCGGCCCTGACGTCGGGCCTGGTCGCCGTGGGCCTGTTCGACGAGCTGCCCGTGTGGCGCGCCCTGCTCGGCAGCGTCGGCTACGCGCTCCTGGTCGGCGTCGCAGCGCGCGCCTATGCCGGCGCGCTAGGGGATCGAGTAGCCGGTGACGAGGACCTCGAGCTCGCCTGAGTCGGGATCCTCGGGGAAGACGAAGCGCAGGGAGCGGTCCGCGCCGGCCGCCAGGAAGTCGATGGTCTGCGTGCCCTCCAGCGGGGCCTCGTCGCCGATCGTCAGCGACGCGGTGACCTCGACCTGCTCGGCGGTCTGGCCGCCGCCGTTGGTGACCTCGGCCTCGACGTGCCAGGTGCCCTCGCCGACCTGCTCGGTCGTGACGACCTCGACCTGCGGGTCCGCGGGCCCGTCCTCGCCGACCGCCCACTCCACCACGACGTACCCGACCACGGCCACGAGCAGGGCGACCGCGACCCCCAGCACGATGCGCTCCGGTCCGCTGCGCGACACCGTCAGACCGCCAACCGGCCGGCCGCGGCACCGATCGCCGCGGGCAGCCCCAGCACGATGACCTGGCTCACCCACTCCGAGAGCGGCGTCGCGAAGTCCAGCCGCTGGAAGAACAACAGCAGCAGGGCGCAGACGATCAGCGCGATCAGGTAGGCGGCCAGCGTCTCGGCCAGCGGGGTCTGCAGCGGACCCTCGTGGCTGCGCCGCTGCTCCGAGCCGCGGAAGCCAGCCTCGAACACGATCCCGTAGGTCAGCACCAGCGACAGCACGATCACCGCGACCAGCCACAGTCCCGAGATCGGGGCCGTCAGCATCGGCACCTCGTCGGTCGGGGCGATGTTGAACGCGAGGAAGAGCGCGCCGATCGCCGCCGCTCCGAGGTCCGCGGCCGTCTGGTGCACCCGGCCGCCCTCGTCGCTGTCCTCACCCTTCTCCTCGTCACCGCCCTCGTCATCGCCCCCCTCCCGCGAGCCCTGGAGGTAGTGGCGCGCGAGCGAGACCCCGACCGCGAACGGCACCGCCTCGTAGACCACCTTGCCGACGGCCTCGAGCGCGCCGGCATCGAGGCTGATCTCCCGCAGCACGAACAGCACCAGCGTTGCCGAGAGCAGCGACACGGCCAGCGCCTCGGCGGTGTCCGCGAGGGCGTCGACCGTGCGCACGTCGGCGGTCCTGCGGAACCCGGCCGTGCGGTTCAGCGCGTAGACCGGCACGGCCGAGACCAGCAGCGCCGCGAGGATCGCCGGCGGCTCGGACTGCGTGCCGATCCACCACACCTCCATCGTGTAGAGCAGCGGGATCCCGAAGAGCATCCCCCCCGCGACCGCCCGGACGAGGGCGTCCCCGGTCTCCCCCCAGCGACCCACCCTTCGGGCGGCTGCCCCGCCCTCACTCAACGGTCGACGTAGGTGGCGTCCCGCTTCTCCAGGAAGGCAGCCATGTTCTCCTTGGCGTCGGCCAGCTGGCTGGCCGCGGCCATCACCTCGGTCGCCAGGTCGTAGGCGGCACCCAGGTCGCGGTCGACCTGCGCGTAGAAGGTCTGCTTGCCCCAGGCCTTGCTGGCGGCGCTGCCGCGCGTCGCGCGGCTCAGCAGCTCGACGCACGCGAGGTCGAGGTCGGCCGCGGGCACCACGCGGTTGACCAGGCCCCACTCGAGAGCGGTCTGGGCCGAGATGCGGTCCCCGGTCAGCCCCATCTCCAGCGCCCGTTTGCGCCCCACCGCGCGGGCCACGGCGACCAGCGGCGTGTGGCAGAACCACCCGCCTCCGCCGCCAGGCGTGGCGAACGACGCCTCCTGCGCGGCCACGGCCAGGTCGCACGCGGCGACCAGCTGGCACCCCGCCGCGGTCGCCACCGCGTGCACCCGCGCGAGGACGACCTGGGGCAGCCCGTTGAGCAGGAGCATGAGGTAGCGGCATGTCGACAGCAGCTCGCGCATCCCCAGCAGGTCGCGGTCGACCATGTCGGAGAAGTCGTGGCCCGCGCTGAAGGCAGGCCCCTCGGCGGCCAGGATCACGCCGCGCATGTCGGACGCCCCGACCTCGTTGAACGCGTCGATCAGCTCCTCGAGCACCGCCTGCGACAGCGCGTTGCGCCGCTCGGGATCGATCAGCGTGACCGTGGCGTACCAGTCGTGCCAGGTCAGCTCGACGTGCTCGTAGCCCATGACCGCTCCCTCGCCGGATCGCCTAGCCGAACCCCTCCGCGGAGACCTCGCGCTTGCCTCGGAACTTCGACTTCAGGTAGTCGCGGTTCATCAGCGCGATGAAGTCGATGCTGATGCCCTTGGGGCATGCCGCGGTGCACTCGCCGTAGTTCGTGCAGGAACCGAAGAACGCCTCCATCGTGTCGACCATCGCCTCGACGCGTTCCAGGCGCTCCGCCTGGCCCTGCGGCAGCACGTTGAGCGCGCTGACCTTGGCCGCCGTGAAGAGCTGGCCGGCGCCGTTCGGGCAGGCGGCCACGCAGGCGCCGCAGCCGATGCAGGCCGCGGCGTCCATCGCGGTCTCGGCGTCGTCCTTGGGCACCGGGATCGCGTTGCCGTCGACCGCCGCGCCCGTGTTGACGCTGATGTAGCCGCCGGCCTCGATGATGCGGTCGAACGCGCTGCGGTTGACGACCAGGTCGCGGATCACGGGGAACGCCGCGGAACGCCACGGCTCGACGACCAGCGTGTCGCCGTCGGCGAACTTGCGCAGGTGCAGCTGGCAGGTCGCGGTGTTGAGCTGCGGCCCGTGCGGCTTGCCGTTGATCATCACGCCGCACGACCCGCAGATCCCCTCGCGGCAGTCGTGGTCGAACGCGATCGGCTCCTGCCCGTCGGTCTGCAGCCGCTCGTTGACGTTGTCGAGCAGCTCGAGGAACGACATGTCCTCCGACACGTCCGGGCAGTCGTAGGTCTCGAACCGCCCGGCGGCCTGCGGTCCGTCCTGCCGCCAGACCTTGAGGATCAGCCTCACTTGTAGCTCCGCTGGGTCAGCGCGACCGCCTCGAACTCGAGGGGCTCGACGTGCAGCTCGGGGCGGGCGGAGTCGCCCGACCACGCCCAGGCCGCGACGTGGGCGAAGCGCTCGTCGTCGCGCAGGGCCTCGCCCTCCGGGGTCTGGTGCTCGACGCGGAAGTGGCCGCCGCAGGACTCCTCGCGGTAGAGAGCGTCGGCGCACATCAGCTCGCCCAGCTCGAAGAAGTCCGCGACGCGCTGGGCCTTCTCCAGCGACTGGTTCAGGGTGGCGGCGGATCCCAGCACGCGCACGTTCGACTCGAACTCCGCGCGCAGCGCGGGGATCTCCGAGAGCGCCTTCTCCAGTCCCTCCCGGCTGCGGGCCATGCCGCAGTGCTCCCACATGATCTTGCCCAGCTCGCGGTGGTAGTGGTCGACCGTGTGCGTGCCCTTGGTGGCCAGGTAGCGCGCCGTGCGGTCCGACACCTCCGCCTCCGCCGCCCCGAAGGCCGGGTCGGAGATCGGCACGGGCTTGGACCCCAGCAGCGGCGCCAGCGAGTTGCCGATCGTGTAGGGCAGCACGAAGTAGCCGTCGGCCAGGCCCTGCATCAGCGCCGACGCGCCCAGCCGGTTGGCGCCGTGATCGGAGAAGTTGGCCTCGCCGATCACGAACAGCCCCGGGATCGTCGACTGCAGCTCGTAGTCGACCCACAGCCCGCCCATCGTGTAGTGCGGAGCGGGGTAGATGCGCATCGGCACCTTGTAGGGGTCCTCGCCGGTGATGCGCTCGTAGATCTCGAAGAGGTTGCCGTAGCGCGAGGCGATGACCTCGACGCCCAGCCGCGCGATCGCGTCGCGGAAGTCGAGGTAGACGCCGTTCTTGAGCGGCCCGACGCCGCGCTCCTCGTCGATCACGGTCTTGGCGTTGCGCGAGGCCACGTCGCGCGGCACGAGGTTGCCGAACGCGGGGTACTTGCGCTCCAGGAAGTAGTCGCGCTCGGACTCCGGGATGTCGGCCGCGGTGCGACGCCCGTCGTCGATCCCGGCCGGCGCCCAGATGCGCCCGTCGTTGCGCAGCGACTCGCTCATCAGCGTGAGCTTGGACTGGAACTCCTCCGACGCCGGGATGCAGGTCGGGTGGATCTGCGTGAAGCAGGGGTTGGCGAAGAGCGCGCCCTTGCGGTGCGCGCGCCAGATCGCCGTGGCGTTGCAGGCCATCGCGTTGGTCGACAGGTAGAAGACGTTGGAGTAGCCGCCGGTCGCGAGCACCACGGCGTGCGCGGAGTGCGACCGCACCTCGCCGGTCAGCAGGTCGCGGGTGACGATGCCGACCGCGCGCCCGTCCTTGACGACCAGCTCGAGCATCTCGGCGCGCACGAAGCTCTGCACCGACCCGGCCTGGATCTGCCGCGCCATGGCCTGGTAGGCGCCCAGCAGCAGCTGCTGGCCGGTCTGCCCGCGCGCGTAGAACGTGCGCGACACCTGCGCCCCGCCGAAGGAGCGGTTGTCCAGCTGCCCGCCGTACTCGCGCGCGAACGGCACGCCCTGCGCGACGCACTGGTCGATGATGCTGGTCGAAACCTCGGCCAGGCGGTGGACGTTGCCCTCGCGCGCCCGGTAGTCCCCGCCCTTGACCGTGTCGTAGAAGAGCCGCCAGACGCTGTCGCCGTCGTTGCGGTAGTTCTTCGCCGCGTTGATCCCGCCCTGCGCGGCGATCGAGTGCGCCCGCCGCGGCGAGTCGTGGAACGTGAAGACCTTGACGTTGTAGCCCAGCTCGCCCAGCGTGGCCGCGGCCGACGCCCCCGCGAGACCGGTCCCGACGACGATGATCTCGTACTTGCGCTTGTTGGCCGGGTTGACCAGCTTCATCGTGAACTTGTGGTTGGTCCACTTCTCCGCCAGCGGGCCCGGTGGGACCCGGCCGTCCAGGTCCTGCTTGGCGGCGACCTCGGTCGCGGTCATGGGATCACCCCGAAGAGCACCGCCAGCGGGAACGTCACGTTCACGCCGGCGACGACCACGGCGAACGCCACCGCGAGGTAGCGGCGCCAGGCGTTGAAGCGCCGGTTCACCAGCCCCAGGGACTGGAACAGGCTCCAGACCCCGTGATAGAGGTGGAAGCCCAGCGCGAGGTTCGCGATCACGTAGAGGATCGCCACCGGTGGCCGCGAGAAGCTCGCGATGACGTTGTCGTAGACCTCGCCGTGCACGTAGTCGGGGTTGGCGAACCCCCAGGTGAGGTCCGCCAGGTGGAACAGCACGAAGAGCGCGATGATGACCCCGGTCCAGCGCATCGTGCGCGCCGCGAAGTCCGCCGCGACGTAGCTGCGCGGTCCCTGGTAGCGCTGGGGGCGGGCGCGGCGGTTCTGCACCGTGAGCGCGTATGCCGCGTGGATGTGCAGCAGGGTGGCGGCCAGCAAGCCCAGCCGCATGATCCACAGCACGACGGTGCGCGGGAACGCGGGGTAGAGCAGGCCGCGCAGCCACTCCGCGTACTCGTTGAGCTCGGCGCCGTTGTCGGGCAGGTAGAGCTTGAGGTTGCCGACCATGTGGGCCAGCACGTAGCCCATCAGCAACAGGCCCGTGACCGCCATCACGTACTTCTTGCCGACCGCGGAGCGGTAGAGCTCGATCGGCCAGATGGTCTTGCGGGGCGGCTCTGGCCGCGGTGCCGGCTGCAGCGGGGAGACGCCTCTTCCCGGTGGCGCCGCCGTCGTCATCTGTCGCTCCTACGAAGAGTGCCGCTGTATAGGGTGAGCGTAGATGGCCGCTGACCTGCGTGACGATCTGAGCCCCTTCGAGGCGGTGACGTGGTTCTTCCACCGCGCCGCGGACCAGCTGGCGATGGACGACCAAACCCGGGAGGTCCTGGCCGGCAGCTATCGCGAGATGCGCGTGCAGATCCCGCTGCGGCGCGACGACGGCAGCGTGCAGACGGTCTACGGGTACCGGGTCCAGCACAACGGGGCGCGCGGGCCCTACAAGGGCGGGGTCCGCTACCACGCCGAGGCCGACCTCGACGAGGTGCGGTCCCTGGCCGCGCTGATGACCTGGAAGACCGCCATCGTCGATGTCCCGTTCGGCGGTGCCAAGGGCGGCGTCCAGGTCGACCCGCTGGTGCTGTCTGCGCCCGAGCTGGAGCGGCTCACGCGGCGCTTCATGGCCCAGGTGTCCTACATCGTCGGCGTGAACCGCGACATCATGGCGCCCGACATCAACACCAACGCCCAGACCATGGCGTGGATGATGGACGCCTACGGGCAGCGCGCGGGCCACACGCCGGCGATCGTCACGGGCAAGCCGGTCGAGCTGGGCGGATCCCTGGGCCGCGAGGCCGCCACCGGCCGCGGCGTGGTCATGACGCTGGACGAAGCCGTCAAGGACGCCGGCCGGCAACCCGAGGGACTCACGGTTGCGGTCCAGGGATTCGGCAACGTCGGCTCCTGGACGGGACGCCTGGCCGCGGCACAGGGCTACAAGGTGATCGCGGTGTCCGACGTCCGCGGCGCGATCCACAACCCGCACGGTCTCAACCAGACCGACCTGCGGGCCCACGTCATCCAGGCCGGGACCGTGGTCGGCTACCCCGAGGCCGAGCCGATCGGCAACAACGACCTGCTGACACTGCCGTGCGACGTGCTCATCCCCGCCGCCCTGGGCGACGTCATCACCCAGGCCAACGCCGACGCGGTCAAGGCGCACTGGGTCGTCGAGGCCGCCAACGCGCCGGTCACGCCGGTGGCCGACCGGATGCTCGCCGAGCGCGGCGTGGTGGTGCTGCCCGACATCCTGGCCAACGCGGGCGGTGTCACCGTGTCGTACTTCGAGTGGACCCAG
Organism: Euzebyaceae bacterium; assembly: GCA_963829805.1. Lineage (GTDB taxonomy): Bacteria > Actinomycetota > Nitriliruptoria > Euzebyales > Egibacteraceae > CAWHJR01. The sequence continues at coordinate 569,273 of CAWHJR010000002.1, read as the reverse complement.
AACATCCAGCAGTTCTCCTGGAGCGAGCAGCGCGTCAATGCCGAGCTCGGCGAGAAGATGGCCGCGGCGTACCGGGCCGTGAAGCAGCGGGCCGAGTCCTCACGCACCGACCTGCGCTCCGCGGCCTTCTGCATCGGGGTCGAGCGCGTCGCGACCGCCGCCCACCTGCGCGGCTACGTCTGACCGGGAATGCCAGCCGATACTTGTGCGTTCAAACAATCGTTCCCTAACGATTTGCAGACGCCAAGGAGTCCCGCCATGAGCACCACCAGCACGCAGAGCTCCACCCGGACCGACGCCGCGAAGCCGGTCCCCGCGGCCGGCTCGTACGCGATCGACGCCTCGCACTCGACCGTGGAGGCGGTCGCGCGCCACCTGGTCGTCAGCAAGGTCCGCGGCTCGTTCGCACGCTTCGGCGGCACGATCACCGTGGGTGAGACACCCGAGGCTTCGGCGGTCGAGGTCGAGATCGACGCCGCGTCGATCGACACCCGCAGCGCCGACCGCGACACGCACCTGCGCTCCGCGGACTTCCTGGACGTCGAGCGCTTCCCGCAGCTGACCTTCCGCAGCACGGGCGTGCGCGCCGACGGTGACGAGTGGGTCGTGTCCGGCCTGCTGACGATCCGCGGCGTCTCCCGCCCCGTCGACCTGCGCACCACCTACCTGGGCACCCACGCCAACCCGTGGGGCGCCACCGTCGCGGCCTTCTCGGCCCACACCGAGATCAACCGCGAGGAGTGGGGCATCGTCTGGAACGCGCCGCTGGAGGCGGGCGGCGTGCTGGTCGGCCCGAAGCTCAAGATCGAGCTCGAAGTGCAAGCGCAGCTGCACTCCTGAGCGATGATGGGGGCCGTGCCCGCCGCCCTGCGCGCCGCGTGGCTGTTCTCACGCCCCCACACGATCATCGGCACGACGCTGTCGGTGCTCGCGCTCTACGTGCTCGCGGTCGCGCACGTCGGAGGTGGCGAGCCGGGCGCCCTGGGCCGCACGCTGCTGGCGGCCCTGGGCGTCAACGTCTTCATCGTCGGTCTCAACCAGCTGACCGACATCCCCATCGACCGCGTCAACAAGCCGTACCTGCCGCTCGCGTCTGGTGCCTTCTCCAAGGGCACCGGGCGCGTTCTCACGTGGGGGAGCCTGCTCCTCGCCCTGGTCCTGGGGGCGCTGGAGGGGCCGTGGCTGCTCGCCGCGATCGTCGCGGGCGCGCTGGTCGGCACGGCGTACTCAGCGCGTCCGCTGCGTCTGAAGCGGTTCCCGTTCGCGGCCGCGGCCGCGATCGTGCTCGTGCGCGGCCTGGTCGTGAACCTGCTGGTGTTCGGCCACTTCGCGACGCGCCTGGGCGGGGAGCCGACGCCGCCGCCCCACGTGCTGGCGCTGACCGCGATGGTGCTGGGCCTGTCCACCGTGATCGCGTGGTTCAAGGACATCCCCGATGCCGAGGGCGACCGCCTCCACGCGATCCGCACGCTGACGCTGCGGCTCGGCCCGCGGCGCACGATCGCCCTGGGCCTGGCCCTGCTGTGGACCTGCTACCTGGCGCTCGCGGCTGCCGCGTTCGCCGGGCTCCCCGGCGTCCACGGCCCGGTCCTCGCGATCGGGCACCTCGTCCTGCTGGGGCTGTCACTGCTGGCGCTGCGCCGCCTCGACCTGGCCAGCCCCGGCTCCGTGACCCGCTTCTACCTCTCGATCTGGGTGCTGTTCTTCGCCGAGTACCTGGTCTTCCCCGCCGCCGGCCTGCTCGCCTGACCCGCGGGCTCAGCGGAACAGCTGCTCCCGGTAGAACCGCAGCTCCGCGATCGAGTCGTGAAGGTCGGCCAGCGCGCGGTGGTTGCCCGTCTTGACCGGGGTCGCTGCGGCGACGTCGGGGTACCAGCGGCGGGCGAGCTCCTTGATGGTGGAGACGTCGACGTTGCGGTAGTGCACGTACTGCTCGAGGCGGGGCATGAAGCGCCGCAGGAACGTCCGGTCGGCGTGGACGCTGTTGCCGGCCAGCGGGGCGGCACCAGCCTCGGCGACGTGCTCGCGCACGAACGCGAGCACCTCCTGCTCGGCCTGGGCGACCGTCCTCGTCTCGGCGGCGATGAGCGCCAGCAGTCCCGAGCCCGTGTGCATGTCGCGCACGTAGGGGTCCATCGCCTCCAGCACGCCCGCGTCCGCGCCGACCACGAGGTCCGGCCCCTCCACCACCGTCTGCAGCTGCCCGTCGGTGACGATCACCGCGATCTCCACGATGACCTCGCGCTCGACGTCCAGGCCGGTCATCTCCAGGTCGATCCAGACCAACGGGTCGCTCAGCACGCTCGGGAACCTACGGCGCCGCGCGTTCGCTGAGGACCAGCCAGCGCTCTTCGGCCTCGTCCAGGGCGGCCACGGTGGCGGTGAGCTCCGCGCCCAGCTCCGCCGCGCGCCGGTAATCGGCAACCTGGAGCTCGGTCTGCAGGTCGTCACGGCGCTGCTCGAGCTCCGGGATGCGGGCTTCCAGCGCAGTGAGCTCGCGCTGCTCGTTGAACGTGAGCTTCGTCGGCGACTGAGGGCTGGCCTTGCGTGACGGCACCCGCTCGCGCTCGCGTGTCGGCGTCTCCGCCGCGGCTGCGCGCCACGCGGACCAGCCGCCGGGCTGGTGGCGCAGGGTGCCTTCGGGCTGCAGCGCGAAGAGGTCGGTGCACACGCGGTCGAGGAACCAGCGGTCGTGGCTGGCGACCAGCAGCGCGCCGGGCCAGCGGTCGAGGTAGTCCGCCAGCGCCGCGAGCGTGTCGAGGTCGAGGTCGTTCGTGGGCTCGTCCAGCAGCAGCAGGTTGGGCGCGTCGGCCAGGACGCGCAGCAGCTCCAGGCGGCGGCGCTCGCCGCCGGAGAGCTCCTCGACCCAGGCGCGCTGGGAGTCGCGGTCGAAGAGGAAGCGCTCGAGCAGGTCCTCGGCGCTGACGCTGAGGCCCTCGACCGTGGAGGCGCGCAGCGCGACCTCGCGCACGGCGTCCACCACGCGGGTGCGGGGCGCCATCGGCGTCGGGTCCTGGCCGTACCAGCCGACGTGCACGGTCCCGCCCAGGCGCACCGAGCCCTCGTCGGGGTCCAGGCGGCCGGCGACCAGCCCGAGCAGCGTGGTCTTGCCGGAGCCGTTGGGACCGACCAGCCCCCAGCGGGCGTGGGGCGGGACCTTGAGGTCGACCTGCCGCACGACCGTGCGGTCGCCGTAGCGCTTGCCCGCGCGGTGCAGCGTGGCGACCAGGCTGCCGAGGCGGCGGGCCGGCAGGTCCAGCGTCAGCGCCGAGTCGGCCACCTTGGCGGTCGAGGCGATCAGGGCCTCCGCCTGCTCGACGCGGTAGCGGGCCTTGCCCGTCCTCGCCGACGGGCTGCGGCGCAGCCACTCCAGCTCCCGCCGCGCGAGGTTGGCCCGCGTGCGGGCGGCCGAGTCCTCGAGCTCGGTCCGGCGTGCGCGCTCGATCAGGTAGTCGCCGAACGAGCCGTGGAACGTGACCAGGGACGCGTCGACCACCTCCACGATCCGGGTCGCGACGCTGTCCAGGAGGTAGCGGTCGTGGGTCACAAAGAGCGTGGCGCCGCGGCGGGCGAGCAGGTGCTCCTCGAGCCACTCGACGGCGTCGGGGTCCAGGTGGTTCGTGGGCTCGTCCAGCACCAGCAGGTCGGGATCCGCGGCCAGCGCGCGCGCGATCGCGACCCGCATCCGCTGGCCGCCCGACAGCGTCCCGACCAGCGCGTCGGTCGGGACGCCCGGCCGCTCGTGGGACGGCTCGCGGAAGCCGAGGCGGTCCAGCACGGCGGCGGCAGACCGGCGGCGCTCCTCGCCCGCTCCCGGGCCGGCGGCGACGTCGAGGACCGCCGCGTCCGGGTCGAGGTCCGGCTGCTGGCCGACGGCTGCCACGGTCACGTCGCGCGCCCACGTGGCCCGGCCCTCGTCGGGCTCCTCGCTCCCGGCGACCAGCCGCAGCAGCGTCGACTTGCCGCTGCCGTTGAGCCCGATCACGCCCACCCGCTGGCCGCGGTCGATCCCCAGGCTCACGGCGCGCAGCGGCACCTTCTCGGCGTAGCGCTTGGTGACGCGATCGAGGTTGACGAGGTGCATGTGCCTCAGCCGGCGGGCAGGAAGCCCACCTTCGCGCGGACGTCGGCCAGTGTGGGCGCCGCGACCGCCCGGGCCTTCGCGGCGCCGACACGCAGGGCCTCGACCAGCGTCGCGGGGTCGGCGACGAGCTCGGCGTGGCGCTGCCGCGCGGGGGCCAGGAAGTCGTTGACGGCCTCGGCCACGGCCTTCTTGAACGTGCCGTAGCCGGCGTCGCCGAACTCCGACTCGAGCTCCGGGACCGCACGTCCGCTGACCGCCGACAGCAGGTCGAGCAGGTTCGAGACGCCGGGCTTGTCCGGGCTGGCACGCACGACGGTGTCGGAGTCGGTGACCGCGCGCTGGAGCTTGCGCGCGGTCACAGCTGCGTCCTCCGCCAGCTGCACGGTCCCGAGTGGGGACTCCGAGGACTTCGACATCTTCTTGCCGGGGTGCTGCAGGTCCATGACGCGGGCGCCGACCTTCGGGACGGTGGCCTTCGGGAGTGTGAAGGTCCGGCCGTAGCGGCCGTTGAAGCGCTCGGCGATGTCGCGCGTGAGCTCGATGTGCTGGCGCTGGTCCTCGCCGACCGGCACCTCGTCGGCGTGGTGCAGCAGGATGTCGGCGGCCTGCAGCACCGGGTAGGTGAAGATGCCCACCGGTACGGAGTCGCGCCCGGCCGACTTCTCCTTGAACTGCGTCATGCGCGACAGCTCGCCCATCGCGGCGGTGCAGTTGAGGATCCACGCCAGGTCGGGGTGCTCGGTCAGGTGGCTCTGGACGAAGAGCGTGCAGCGGTCGGGGTCCAGCCCCGCGGCCAGCAGCCAGGCGGCCAGGTCGACGGTGCGCTCGCGCAGCGCGTCCGGGTCGATCGGCAGCGTGATCGCGTGGAGGTCGACGATGCAGAAGGTGTGGTCCGGCTGCTGCTCGCGCGCCCAGCGGCTGATCGCCCCGATCCAGTTCCCCAGGTGCACGTCACCGGTGGGCTGGATGCCGGAGAACACGCGGGCCATGGCGGCTGCTGCTCCTCTCAGGTCGCGATGATGGGGGCATGAGGGTACGGCCGGACGGGCGGGTCGCCGGGCCGCTGCCCTGGCCGGAGCCGGCCCTGACCGACGGGCGGATCCTGCTGGACCGCTTCGTCCCGGGCGACGTCGACGCGCTGGTCGTGGCGTGCGGCGACCCCGAGATCCGTCGGTGGCTGGCGTTGCCGGACCCCTACACGGCCGAGGCGGCGCGGGAGTTCGTGCGCATCGCGCGCCAGGCGGCCACGGTCGGCGCCGAGCTCACGTTCGCCGTGCGGAACCCTGCCGCCGTGGTGCTGGGCGCGGTCGCGCTGCACCTGGCCGACGCGCGGCCGGGCGAGGCCGAGATCGGCTACTGGACGGCCGCCCCGGCGCGCCGGCGCGGCGTCGCCGTGACCGCGGTCCGGCTCCTCGCCCGGTGGGCGTTCACGAAGCTGCCGCTGCGCCGCATCGAGATCCTGATCGAGCAGGGCAACGTGGCGTCCTGCCGTGTCGCCGAGCAGGCCGGCGCGGTCGCCGAGGGAGTGCGGCGCGCGGGCATCGACCGCCGCGGGCGCCGGTTCGACCCGCTGGTCTACGGGCTGGTGGCCAGCGACCTCTGAGGTTCCGGAGCCGGCTGGTGCGGGGCCCACAGCGGGTAGTCGATGCCGGCCAGGCGGTTGATCACGATCGCCTGGCCGACCAGGGCCAGCACCGCCACGACCAGCACCACCATGTCCAGCGGCGTGGTCAGCAGCCCGAGGCTCACGATCAGCGTGGTCGCGCCGGCGGGGGGGTGAGGAACCTTGAACCAGGCCATGCACCCGGCGGTGCAGCCCATCGAGAGCGCGACCGCCAGCACGCGCGGCCCGTCGAAGCCCATCGCGAGGGCCGGAGCGTCCATCCCCAGACCCAGGGCCCACAACCACACGAAACCGACGGCGCCGCCGATGAGGTGGGCCACGATCGTGTTCTTCGGTGAGGCCGCGGGCACCAGCGGGGAGTAGAAGAGCAGGAACGCCGACGCGCCCAGCGACGGGAACAGCATCGGCTGGTGCGTCAGGAGCGCCGCGCCCGCCATGATCCCGATCGAGACCATCCCGTTGACGAACGCGAAGATCCCCAGGACCAGCAGCGAGTGGTAGCGCCGCTGCAGGACCGCCAGGTGCCAACGGTCGCCCAGCCCGTGGACGACGTCCTCCATCATCCCGCCGATGGGGTGCTCGGCGTTGAGCCCCACGGCCGGCTGGTACGCGATGTGATGGCGCGCGCGAACCCCTGTTCCCGTCATGACGGCCACGCTAGCGACCCAGCACCGCCGTGGCGACGTCCCGCAGCACCTGCAGGTCGACCAGCGCGGCCTCAGGATCCTCGTGTTCCGGGTTGGCCAGCAGCAGCGTCACGCCCGCGTCCCGGTACGCGGCAAGGCCGGCCGCGAGCGCTGCGGCATCGCCGGTCAGCGGCCCGAGGTGGAGGCCGTCGCCAACGTGCAGGTCGGCCTCCACCACCACCTGCAGTGCTGCGGGGTCGCGCCCGGCCTTCGTGGCTGCCCGGCGCACCTCCGCCAGGGACTTCACGACCACCTCCGGCGGCAGGCGGGCGGCCGCCCAGCCGTCGCCCAGCCGTCCCGCGCGCCGCAGCGCCCGTGGGCCGTGCCCGCCCAGCAGGATCGGCAGCCGACCGGCGGCGCGGGGCAGGAGCCGCGTCGAGGGGAAGCCGTAGTGCTCACCGTCGGCCGCGCTGCGACCGTGCTCCCACATGGCGCGCAGGATCGCCACCTGCTCCTCGAGCACCGTGCCGCGCTGCGCGAAGGGCGGCGCGCCGACGACCGGCCACATCTCCGCCATCCAGCCTGCGCAGAGGGCGATGCGGACGCGGCCGGACGACAGGTGGTCGAGGGTGGCGAGCGCCTTGCCCACCAGTACCGGGTGGCGCAGGGGCGCCACCAGGGCGTGGATCCCGACGGGCAGGTCAGCGACCGCGCCGAGCAGGAACCCCATCGTGGCCACGGATTCCAGGAACGGCGCGTCGGGGTCCGTGCGCCACCGACCCCGGTGGGCCGAGTCGAGCACGTCGGGGAAGCCCACGTGATCGCCCAGCCAGAACGAGTCGAAGCCCAGGTCGGCGGTCGCCCGCATCAGCGCGAGCAGTGCGTCGGCGTCCGCGAAGCGCCCCGTCTGGACGCGTTTGACGCCGATGCGCATCAGGTCGCGTAGCGCGCTTCCCGCGCCCGGAAGTCGTCGATGCGCTGGAGCTGCGTGAGCTCCGTGAACGTCATCAGGTCGCCGAGGTGCGACGCCGTCGTGCCTTCGCGCTTGAGCACCTCCAACGCCCGCCGCATCCCCTCGGCGGCCGCGAACAGCATGAGCGGCCCGTAGTCCACGAGAGCGGCACCGAGCTCCTGGAGGCGCGGGATCGGGACCAGCGGGGTGCGTCCGCCTTCGACCATGTTCACCCAGGAAGCCCCACGGGTCTCGGCCACGATCCGTGCGATCTCCTCCTCCGAGGTCGGCGCCTCGACGAAGATCAGGTCGGCGCCCGCAGCCAGATAGCGGTTGCCTCGCGCGATCGCCGCCTCGACCCCCTCGAGTGCGAGCGCGTCGGTCCGCGCGCAGATCACGAAATCCGGGTCGCGACGCGCGTCGCACGCAGCCGCGATGCGCGCCTCCATCTCATCCGCGCCGACCACGGCCTTGCCGGCCAGGTGGCCGCAGCGCTTGGGGTACACCTGGTCCTCGAGGTTGACCCCGGCCGCCCCGGCGGCCTCGTAGGCCTCGACGGTGCGGTAGGTGTTCAGCGCGTTGCCGAAGCCGCAGCCCCCGTCGGCGATCACCGGCAGGTCGACCGCCCGCACGACGTCGCCGACCACGTCGACCATCTCGCTGAGCGTCACCAGGCCGAGGTCGGGCATGCCCAGGCGTGCGGTCGAGACCCCGAAGTCGTGCACGAAGGCGAGGTCGAAGCCGGCGCGCTCCACGAGGCGCGCGGACAGCGCGTCGTAGGCGCCGACGGCGACCGCGATCGCATCGCGCTCTACCAGCGCGCGGTAACGGGTGGTGGCGCGCACCCGCTCAACCCAGCCGCGCGGCGAACCAGTCCGCGATCGCCTGCATCGCGGGCACGGGCGCGTCCAGCTGGCAGTGCTCGGCCCCCGGGGTGCCCTCGGGGAAGACCAGCAGCTCCTTGTCGTCCGCGCTGACCTCGGCCAGCAGGGCCTGGGCGTCGCTCATCGGCACCTGCTGGTCGTGGCCGCCGTGCACGACCAGCGTCGGCGCGACGATGCGCTTGGCGACCCCCTCCAGCTTCCAGTCCTCCAGCACCTCGAGCGCCTCCTCGGTCGTGTGGGCGCCCAAGGCCCAGGCGATGTGGTGCAGGGGCACGGACATCGGCACGTCGGTGGTCGCACGCAGCCGCCGGGTCCAGCGGTCGTGGTAGTCCCAGATCGCGCCCCACGCCACGCAGGCCGCGAACCGCGGCTCGAAGGCCGCGCAGCGCGTCGCGTAGTACCCGCCCAGGCTGATGCCCATCACCGCGATGCGGCGCGGGTCGACGTCATCACGGCCTTCCAGGTAGTCCACTGCCGCGGTCCCGGCCACGTCGTAGTCGTGGCGCAGGTGAAGGCCGCGGAAGCGGATGGACTCGCCATTGCCCGGGCCGTCGACGACCAGGCAGGCGATCCCGCGGCGCGAGAGCTCCTCGACGCCGCGCAGGTACTGCAGCTCCTTGGTGATGTCCAGGCCGTCGAAGAAGACGACGCAGGGAACCGGCCTGCCGGTCGGGCCGGTCGGGTGCACGAGGTAGGCGGGGAGGCTGGCACCGCCCTCGTAGGGCACCTCGACGGGCTCGACCAGCGGGCGGTCCGTGAGTGCGGCGAAGCGGCCGAAGCAGGCCACCGATCGGCGGAACGTCGCCAGCGCCGCGTCGTCTTTGTGCGTGCGGAACCGCTCGCCGATCTGGTACGCGCTGCACGCGCGCAGCCAGGTCGATGCCGCCGTGAGCGTGCGCCCCGCTTCGTGGTGCGCCTCTGCCGCCACGTCCAGGCGTTCCCCGAGCCCGCGCCAGGCCGCGAACCATGCTTCGTCGTCGCCGACGCGGTCGGCCAGCTGGCGGCCCACCGCGTGGACCTCACCGATGTCTGCGCCTCCGTAGGCCGCCGAGCCCAGCGCCATGAGCAGGCCCGACGACCAGCGGTAGTCCGCGAAGTAGTTGAAGAACGGCGCCTGCAGCGGGGCAGGGCTCACGTCGTTGCGCGGGCCGACAGGTTCCACCATCCGCCGCCCAGATCCTCGGCGAGGAGGCGCTCGGCCCTCTCCGACACCCGCGAGCCCGCGGCCTGCACCGCTGTCACACCATCCAGCTCCATCAGGGCGGGACGGATCGTCGCGGCCATCGTCACCGGCCGGTACAGGCACCCGGTGCACATGCCCGTGAACCGCACCCGCACGTTGCCGTCCGCGTCGACGGTCTCCAGCTCCAGGCCGCCGGCGTGCATGGTCATGAGATCGGAGAGCGCGCTCACGCGCTCGGCGATCGTCGCGTGATCGCTCATGCCGGCGTGCTGCCGTCGGGGCTGGCGGTCATGGTGTCACCCGACAGCAGGCCGAGCTCGCGCTGCTTGGCCGCGATGTCGATGCCGAACAGCCGGGCGAAGTTCTCCCCCAGGATCATCCGCTTGTCGGCCTTGGTGATCTGCGGGTAGCCGTAGCCCTCCTGCAGGTCCTCCGGGATCTCCAGGTCCATGAAGAGCTTGAGGAAGGGACCGGGTGGGCCGGTCATCGCAGCCTCCGACCCCCACAGCAGCTTCTCCGGGCCTACGTGGGACAAGAGCTCGCCCAGCTGGGTCTGCACCTTGCGCGGCGCGATGCGCGCGACCGAGAGGACACCCGAAAGGGCCAGGTAGACGTTCGGGAAGCGCGACGCGATCGAGACCGTCTCCTCGAAGTACGCCGGCAACGACAGGTGGTGGATGACGAACTTCAGGTCGGGGAAGTCGCGCGCGGGACGCTGCAGGTCGTTGGGCCGCAGGTACTCGATCGGCCACATGCCCAGCGGCAGCCCCTTGTGGAACTGCAGCACGTCGACGCCCAGCTCCTGGGCCTGCTCGTAGAGCGGGTAGGCGACCTCGCGGTCGTCGCACTCCCAGCTGGCGTCGACATGGCCGTTGTAGAACTTGAACGAGCGTGCGCCCAGCTCCTCGACCTGCCGGCGCATCTCGATCTTGGCGCCCTCGATGCCGTGGTGGAGGGGGTCGACCGCGCCGCACAGGAGCGTGCGCTCCGGGTGGGCGGCGACGAAGTCGGCCTGGGCCTTGATCGGTGCCACGCCGTCCTTGAACCAGTCCCACACCGGGACGGCGTGTGCCATCGCCATGTCGACCGGGGAGAGCACGAACTCCATCTCGTACATGTCTTCGAGCGTGAACTTCCGCGGGATCCAGTCGAAACCCTCAGGGGTGAACTTGCCGACCCCCTCCGGGAAGCGCGCGCGCTCGGTGACCCGCCACCAGTGGTCCTTCCACGCCTCGATGTCGTTGCGCTCGTGGCGCGTGTTGGCGTCCGAGAAGTCGTAGACGTGGATCACCGTGTCGATGACGAAGATGTCGTCGAGCAACGTTGGGACCTTCCCCTTTGCTCTTCCTGGGCTGCACGCGAGTCTGACAGAGACTGCAACCGATTGCCAAGCGACTAGGCCAACTCGATCAGGACGTCGTCGCCGACCACCCGCACGTCGTAGCTCGCCACCCGGCACCCCTCCGGGTCGTGCAGCGAGCGGCCGGTGGTCACGTCGAACTCGTAGCGGTGCCAGGGGCAGCGCACGACCTCCGCGTCGCGGCCGTAGACGAACTCCCCGACGTCGGACGGGACGAACGTGCCGGTCAGCATGCCGCGCCCCAGCGGCGCGCCTTGGTGCGGGCACGTTCCGCGGATCGCGTACCAGCGGTCGTCAGGCGTGCGGGCGACCGCGAGCTCCCGACCCAGCACGCGCACAACCGCCATGGCGCCGGGGGCCACCGCGTCGCGGCGGCACAGCACGTGCGTGGTCACGCCGCGGCTGCCGGCAGCCCGTAGAACGCGCGCGCGTTCTCCGAGAAGATCTTGCGCCGCAGGTCGGCGGGGACGCTGGCCGGGAGGGCGCGGAGCGGGGAGTCGAAGTTCCAGTGCGGGTAGTCGGTCGAGAACAGCAGCATCTCGTCGGAGCCCATCATGTCCAGCATCTGCAGCAGGTGCTCGGGCTTGGCCGGCTCCTCCATCGGCTGGGTCGTGAAGCGCAGGTGCTCGCGGGCGTACTCGCTGGGCTTGCGCTTGAGCCAGGGCACCTCGGCGCGCAGCTCCCGCCAGTGCTTGTCGAGGCGCCAGATGAGGCTGGGGAACCACCCGAAGCCGTTCTCGACGATGCACATCCGCAGCCGCGGGAACTTCTCGAAGGTCCCGCGGCACAGCAGCCCGATGAGCTCGGACTGCGCGCCCACGACGTAGCCGCTGGACACCTCCATGTAGCTGCGGGGCCAGCCCGCCGTGGTCGGGGGTGCCACGTTGCCGCCATCGGCGTTGACGTGGAAGCCGACCGCGATGTCGTTGCGCTGCGCAGCCGCCCAGATGGGGTCGTACTTCTCGTCGGACCAGGCGACGCCACCGGGCGAGCGCGTGGGCAAGATGACCTGCAGCACGTCGGGGTGCCGACCCAACCGGTCGATCTCGCGGGCCGCCGTCTCGGGCTGCTGGGCGGCCACCACGATGGAGCCCTTGATCCGCGGGTCGCGCTCGTACCAGGTGTCCACGGCCCAGTCGTTGATGCCCTTCGCCAGCGCCGTGGCCCACTCCCACTGGGCCAGGTAGCACACCGACAGCCCCATCACCGGGCCGGTCATCACGACGTACTCCAGATCCCACGCGTCGAGGTGGTCGTCGCGCAGCAGCTCCCAGTGGCCGCTTCCGCGCGACCCGTCGGGGGCATAGGAATCCATCTTGTCAGGCCCGTGGGAGAGCGTGTACGGGCGCATCGACAGCGTGTTGAACCCCCGGTTGGTGATGTAGTGCTGCCAGTCGCGGTCGAGGTAGGGCAGCACCTGCGCCTTGAAGTCCTTGAAGTCGTTGTGGACGTCGCAGTCGATCACCCTGCCCGCGCTCTCGGCCGCCATCGGCTCCACCACCTGCAATCGATTGACAGAACTTGGCCATCCTAGGCGGTCGCTGGGGGCTGGGGTGGCAGACTCCCATCCGGATGAAGGTGCCGACCCTGCGTGACGTGGCCCAACGCGCCGGGGTGCATCCCAGCACGGTGTCGAGGGCCCTGAACCCGGAGACGCGCTCGCGGGTCAACGCGGCCACGGCCCGGCGGGTGACCGCGGCGGCCAGGCAGCTCGGCTACCAGCCCAACACGATCGCGCGCTCCTTGCGCACCAGTCGCACCTTGACTGTCGGCATGCTCGTGCCTGACATCACCAACCCCTTGTTCCCTCCGACCGTCCGGGGGGTCGAGGACGCGCTCGACGCGGCGGGCTACACGGTCCTGCTGGTCAACACCGACAACGACCAGCGCCGCGAGGAGCGCCAGTTCGAGGTCCTGCGCGCCCGCCAGGTCGAGGGCCTGATCCTGGCGACCGCGCGCGCCGGCGACCCTGTCACGGACCGCGCGATCGCGGCCGGCTTGCCCGTCGTGCTCGTGCACGACGTGCTCGACCACGTTGCGGTCAACAGCGTGGTAGCCGACAACGCGGCCGGGACCCGCGCGGGTGTGCTGCACCTCCTCGCGCTGGGCCACGAGCGCATCGCCTACCTGGCAGGCCCGCAGGCCGCTTCACCCGCCGTCGAGCGGCTGGCGGCCTTCACCGCCACGATGCGCGAGCACGGTCTGCTGCGCGACGAGCTCGTCACGGTGTGCCCGAGCTTCTCGGTGCAGCACGGCGCCGAGGCCCTGCGCCGCCTGCTTGACGGCCCCGCGCCGTTCACCGCGGTGATGGCCGCCAGCGACCTGCTGGCCATGGGCTGCTACGACGTGATGGCCGAGCGTGGCCTGGCGTTCCCCGACGACTGCAGCATCGTCGGCTTCCACGACATGCCCTTCGTCGACAAGCTGCGCCCCCCGCTCACGACCGTGCGGACCCCTCACCACCAGATGGGCGCCGAGGCCGCGCGGATGTTGTTGGATCAGCTGCATGGCCGCGGCGGCCCCCCCAAGCGCGTGACTGTGCCGGTGACCTTCGTGGAGCGTGGCTCGACGGGACGGCCCGGCTAGCCCGTCGGGACGGGGGGCTGCAGCCCGAGGAGGGCCGAGGCGTTCGCGCCGGCGATCAGGCGGCGGGCCTCCGGGTCGCTGATCGCAGCCTCCATCGTGCGCACGGGTTGGGGGTCGCCCATGTCGAAGGGGAAGTCGCAGCCGAGCATCACGTGGTCGGCACCCACGAGGTCGACGAGGAAGCGCAGCTGCGCGGCGCCATGGGTGAGCGAGTCGCAGTACAGCGACCCGAGGTAGGACGACGGCTCGCGCACCCCCGTGCCCCGCTGGGCGATCCGTGCCCGCCACCCGTGGTCCCACCGCGACAGCAGGTACGGGAGCGCTCCTCCTCCGTGGGCGTAGCAGGTCTTGAGCGGGCCGACCTCCGCGTAGACGCCGTCGAAGATCATCGACGCAGCGGCCACCGCGGTGTCCACGGGGAAGCCCACGAGGTTCTCCAGCTCGTGGTCGCAGAGCCGGTCCTTGGCGCCCATGACGGTCTCGGGGTGGAACAGCACGAAGAGATCGAGCTCGGCCACCACGCGCCAGAAGGGCCGGAAGCGCTCCGCGCCGGGGTTCGCGCCGTCGATGTTCGTGCCGACGCCGACGCCGGCCAGGCCGAGCTCGCCGACCGCGCGGCGCAGCTCCGCGACGGCGGCGTCGGTGTCCTGCAGCGGCACGTCCGCCAGCGGGCGCAGGCGGCCACCGGTGTCCTGCTGGATCTCGGCGAGCGCGTCGTTGACGGCCCGGCAGAACGCGACCCCATCGGCAGCCGGGGCGTCGTACTGACGCAGCGGCGGTGGGATCGTCGGGACGGCCACGTCCAGCCCTGCCTCGTCCATCGCCGCGAGCGCGGCGCCGACGTCGCGCGTGCGCTCGGCGAAGCGGAACGTGAATCCCTGCGGGACGGTGAGCGTGGGCACCGCCCCACTGCGGTCGAACGTGCCGCCGACCGGCACGCGCCCGCCGAGGATTCCCTCGGCGACCGCCTCCGGGAGGTGGTGCCAGTGGACGTCGACGTTCATGCCGAGACGGGCAGGCCCACGGCGGCCATCTCCCCGCGCAGCTGCTGCTTCTCGGCGTCCGACAGCAGGTCGGGCAGCGGCTCGGGCACGGGCCCGCCGGTCATCCCCAGCTGCTGCGTCCAGAACTTCACGGTCGACACCGGGCACAGCCCCGTCGCCCACCACGGCTCGAGGATCCACCGGTGATGGAGGTCGCGCAGCGGCTGCATGGCCTCGTAGCGCTTGGCCGTGAGCTCGCGGTCACCCTCCAGGGCGGCCTGCATGTAGTCGTGCATCGGCTGCGCCGCTGCGCTGTCCATCATCATGTTGGAGCCGGTGTAGATCGCGGTCTGGCCGTGCTCGAGGTAGTTGTGCAGGAAGTTCTCTTCCTCGGGATCGATCACCAGCAGGCGGTCCCCGACCAGGGCGCGGACCTCGGCCGTCGCGTCGAAGCCGGTGCCGTTCTTGAGGGCGACCACGTTGGGGATCTCGGCCAGGCGCGCGAACTGCTGGGGGGTCACGGTGTAGCCGGCCTGGGTGGTGTTGAAGATCGTGATGCCAAGCTCGATCTCGCGGGCGATCATCTCGAAGTAGCCGACGAAGAGGTCCTCGTGGGCCCCGCCGAACTGCGGGATCACCAGCGAGATCACGTCGACACCCAGGTCCTGGCTGTGCCGCGCGAGCGCGATCGCCTCGTGCGGGCTGGGATGGGCGCAGCGGTTGATGAGCGTCACGGCGCCGGCGGCCTCGGCGGCGGTGATCTCGATCACCTTGCGGCGCTGCTCGGAGGACAGCAGCCAGAAGTGGCCGTAGTAGCCGTTCATGTAGAGACCATCGACCTTGAGCACGTCGATGAGGTAGCGCACGTCGTGGCGCAGCCCCGCCTCGTCGATCTCCCCGTGCTCGTCGACGGGCGTCGCCGGCGCGCACAGGATGCCGCGGATCAGCTCGCGGGCTGCCGCCTTGGCCTCGGACCTCGTGTACTTCGGTGCCATGGTTCGGGTTCCTTGTCAGCGACTCTCGGCGTCGGCGAGCCCACCGGCCACCAGTGCAGAGAAGCGGTCGGGCAGCGGCGTGTCCAGCCGCCACGGTCCGGACTGGTCGACGAGACCGAGCGCGCGCTCGATCAGCGTGCTGCGGCCGATGAGGAGGCGCACGTCCTGCTCCCCGTCGGCGGTGTGCCGGCGCCAGGCCCCCAGCGGAGCGGAGACGAGGTCGCCCGGTCCCCAGCGCCAGGTGCGGCGCGCGCCGCTCTCGCTCCAGACCTCGGTGCGTCCGGTGCCGGCGAGCACCAGCACCCCCTCCTCGGCCCACGGCCGGTGCGGTCGCGTCGCGCCGCCGGCGCGGATCCCGACGGCCGCCAGGTCGGTGATGCGCTGCCCGCCCATCGCCAAGGCCAGGATCGCGACACCGTCGCCGTACTCCGGGTCCTCCGCGGGCAGGGGCTGCGCGGCGACCTGCTTGACGAAGTTCGTGCGCACACGGCCGGGACCCAGGTCCTCGCGGACGGTGAAGTAGTCGGGCTCGTCGTCGAAGCGGTCGGTGAAGCGGGCACCCTGGTGGTAGACGGCCTCGGACTTCGCGTACTGCCCGGCTCCGCCGTGCAGGATCGACGTCATCAGCCGGGTCGTGCGGAAGCTGATCTGGCGGGCGTCGGTGTCCTGGGTGTTGACGTGGCGGTGCCAGGCATTGGACGGGATCACCAGCAGGTCGCCGGCCTCCCAGTCCACCCGGAGGACGGGTCCCTCCTCGGCCTGCCGGTACTCGCTGTAGCCGCGCCCCGCCAGGATGAACGTGGCGGTCTCGTCGAGGTGGCGGTGGTCGCACTTGACGACGCCGACCTCCATGTTCGCGAGGTGCATCGCGAGCATGGTGTTGCCCGCCATCGTGTCGAAGGTCGCGGTCGCGAAGTGGCGCGTGGGACGCGGCAGCGTGGTGTGGTGGGCGAGGCCGCGAGCCACGGGCGCGGTGATGTACAGGCCCATGACCTCGCCGAATTCCATCCCGGCTGGGAGCTCGACGCCGTCGCTCACGTCGCGACGACCTCCTCGCGCCAGGATTCGAAGCGGCGCAACAGGTCGGCCTTGAGCAGTGCCACGCGGTCGTCGGCCGGATCGCGCGGGAACGGCAGCCCGATCTCCACGATGTCGTGGATGCGCCCGCCCTTCGCCAGCACCACCACGCGGTCGGAGAGCTCCACGGCCTCACCGACATCGTGGGTGACGAACACCACGGTCTTCTTCGTCAGCATCCACATGTCGTGGAGCTCGGTGCGCAGCTGGCGCCCGGAGATCGCGTCGAGGTGGCTGAAGGGCTCGTCCATGAGCAGCACGTGCGGCTCGATGGAGAAGGCGCGGGCGATGCCGACGCGCTGCTGCATGCCCCCTGACAGCTGCCCGGGGAAGCTCTTCTCGACCTTCTCCAGGCCGACCATGCGCAGGTAGTTGCGGCAGCGCTCGCGCGCGGCATCGTCGACCTTCGGGTGGATGAAGAGCATGTTGTCGAGGACCGTGCGCCAGGGAAGCAGGCGCGGGGCCTGGAAGACGTAGCCGAGGCGCGCCGGCTTGCCGTCATGGGTGATCGCGGCGACGCCGGACGTGGGTTGCTCGATGCGCGCGAGGATGTTGAGCAGCGTCGACTTACCGCAGCCCGACGGCCCGATGACGCTCACGAACGAGTGGCCGCTCGCCTCGAAGGAAACACCGTCGAGCGCGACCACGTCGCCGCTGGAACCTTCGAAGACCTTGCGGAGGTCCTCGACGCGCACCATCGTGCTCATGCGATCCGCCCCGCTGCCGTCGGCCGCCACCGGAACACCCGGTTGGCGACTCCCTTGAGGACCACCACGTCGATGAGGATCGCGAAGATCACGAAGAACCCCAGATAGGCGAACAGGCCGGTCATCCTGCGGCTGTCGTACCAGAAGCGGATGACCCAGCCGGCGCCGCTGCTGGCACCGAAGACCTCGGCGACCGCCAGCGCCTTCCAGCCCAGCGAGAGCGCGTAGCGGAACGCTGCGAAGAGGAAGGGCATGAGGGAGGGGATCACGACGCGCCGCACCACCCGTGCGCGACCGACTCCGAAGGCGCGACCCATGTCGACGAGGTCCTTGGGTACCGCCCGCACGCCCTCGGCCACGTTGCTGATCACGAACGGCACCGCCGCGAGCACGACCACGATCACCGGGGTCTTGAAGGTGAAGCCGAACCACAGCGCGGCGATCAGGGCCCAGATCACGTAGGGCATCGCCAGCCCGCCGATCACGAAGTCGCGGAAGATGGCGTCGACGCGCTTGGACACCCCCATCGCCACGCCGAGCGTGATGCCGAACACGAAGGTCGCCAGCAACCCCACGGCCAGCCGCGCGAAGGTGATGGCGAAGCTCTCGTAGACGCTCGCACGAGCGACGGTGTCGCCGCGGAGCTCGGCGACCATGAACTGCACGATCGCCACCGGCGTCGGGATCAGGACCGTCGGAAGCCGGGGCACCAGCAGCTGCCACGTGCCGAGGAACAGCACGATCGCCAGCACGCGTGGGAAGGTGGTGTCCCAGAAGCGGCGGTCGCCGGGGCGGGCGCCCCGGGGTGCGACCTCCGCCGGCGCGGCGGCGGTCGTCATGCGAAGGACGCCTCCCGCCAGCGCAGCACGTGCCGCTCCATGCGCTTGAGGGCCAGGCGCTCGATCGCGAGGGTGATCACGAAGAGCAGCAGCGCCCACGACAGCATCCCGGCGACGTTGAAGTTCCAGAACTCCGCGCGCATCCGGAACCCCACGCCCCGGCTGCCGCCGAAGAGCTCGCTGAGCATCGCGAGCTTCCACGTCAGCGTGAACGCGTAGGTGAACGCGGTGAAGAGGAACGGCGCGAGTGCGGGGATGACGATGTGACGCAGAATCCTGCCGCGCCGGACCCCGAAGGCGATCGCCATCTCCCGCAGGTCGAGGGGCAGGGCCTTGACACCCTCCCAGATCTGCACGGTGACGAAGCCGAAGTTCGTGACCACGATCGCGATGACCGGGCCTGCCGGGTTCAGTCCCATGATGAGGATGAAGATCAGGACGATGATCAAGCCAGGCAGGCTCAGCAGGACGGTGACGAAGTCACGGAAGAACGACTCCCACCAGCGCGACAGCCCCATCGCCACGCCGATGGTGGCACCGACGACGAAGACCAGCGGCAGGCTGATCAGCGCCCGCTGCATCGTCGCCCAGAAGTGCTCGAGGAAGTTGCCCTGGGTGAGGATCGTGCCCATCTCTGCCAGGATCTGGACGGGGCTCGGCAGGATGTGGTCGGCCACCACGAAGGTCGACAGCAGCTGCCAGATGCCGAGGAAGGCGACGTAGCCGAGGAGCCGCCAGGGCAGGGTCGAGGGCGAACGCCGCGACCGTGAGGCCCCGCGTGCCGCGCCGCGCGCGGCGACGCCGGCGGGGGCCTCGGTGGCGGCGGTCAAGGCGGGAGGGGGCGGCTCGGCCTCAGGCGGAGCCGTCGAGCTGCGCCTGGACGTCCTCGGCCGTCCAGGGCTCGAAGCGCGTCGCGGGCAGGTCGGCGTCCAGGAAGCCGGTGTCCTTCAGGTTTTCGGATGAAGGCCTGCTCGCCGTCGACCCACGCCTGATCGAAGTAGACCGACTCGACGTTCCAGTCGTGCTCACCGAGGTAGTCGACGACCCAGGCGATGTCCTCCTCCGCCTCCACGTTGAAGTGATGGGGGTAGGTCGTGATGATCTCCTCGGAGTTCTCGTGCCAGAGCTGGATGCCCGTGTCCCACAGGTCCAGGAAGAACGCGATCGCCCGCGGGTTGGCGTCGTAGAACTCCTCGGTCGCGGTGAAGACGTTCTGCATGATCCCGTGGTGGCCGTGCTCCTCGCGCCACAGCTCGGAGATCGTCGCGTCGTAGAGCGGCCGGACCTCCTCCAGCGCGTGCTGGTGCGCGGCGAGCTCGGTCGGGCACAGGCAGGCCTCGACCTCGCCGCGGACCAGCAGCTCCGGGTTGGCGGCGTGGTCGTTGAGGACGATCTCGTAGTCGCCGCCCTCGAACGTGAAGTCCACGCCGTACTCGTCCTGGGCATAGGCGCCCCAGGTCGACATCGAACCCTCGGAGCCGACGGCCACACGCTCGCCGACGAGGTCTTCCAGGGTCTCGTAGTCGCTGTCGCTGCGGACCAGGATGTGGGTGTGGTTGTGGTTGTAGCGCCCGAACGTGACGGTGGAGATGTCGGTCTCCTGCTCGAGCGCCGCGACCTCGTGCGACGACGTGGACACCACGTCGCCGTGGCCGCCCGCGAAGAACGCGAACTCGTCGAAGGCCTCGGTCATCTCCAGCGTGATGCCCCACTCCTCCTGGAGCTCGTCGAGCGTCCCGGTGTCGACCATGTAGTCCACGACGGCGTCCGGAGCGAACGCGAAGCGCACGACGGTGGCCTCGTCGCCAGCCGCCGCGGCGGCCTCCGTGCCACCCGCGTCCGCCGCGCCGTCCGCCGCGGCGGCCTCCGTGCCACCCGCGTCGGCCGCGTCGTCCGCCGCGGTCTCACCGCCATCTCCGCTGCACGCCGCCGCGGTCAGGACCAGCACCGCCAGCAGCACCCAGACCGCCGACGAGCGCGTGCTGCGCCCACTGGAACTCCAAACCATCTGAGCCCTCGCTTCTCGATCTACCGCAGACGATTGCAGTCGTGTTCGTACCATGCCTGGAGCGAGATGGTCAAGCGTCAATGCGAACGGTTGCCATCGTTCGCCGCGACCTCGACGTCGAGGGAGGCAACGGCGCTGCGGCGCGCGCGGAAGAAGGCTGCCGCCTCCTCGTGGGCCGGATGCGCGCGGTAGCGGTCGAGCGCCTCCAGGTCGTCGAGCTCCACCTGCAGCAGCACGTCATGGGCGTTGGGACCGGGCACGACGTTGCGGCCGGCCGTGCAGCGGCGCACCTCGGGGATCTGCGCGGCCATGCCCCTGGCGCGCGCCACCGCCTCCTCCGCGTCCCCCGGCGCGGGGAAGCGCATGAGGACGACGTGCAGGATCACCCCAGGACGTCGGCGGCCAGCGCGAGGAACTCGTCGGGCTCCAGCAGGTCCTGCTTGCCCAGCGACGCCTCCTTGACGCGGGCGAGCAGCGCCTGCACCTGGTCCTCGTCGGCCGTGAGGCCGTGGCGCTCGAGGTGCTCGCGCACGTTGTCCACGCCGCTGCCCTTGCCCAGCACGATGCGGGGGAGGTCCTGCCCGACGAGGCGCGGGTCGTACGGCACGGCCTCGACCACCTCCTCGTCGCGCGAGTTGCGCACCCAGGTCGCGATGATGCCGGACTCGATCGCGAAGAGGCGGTCGCCGGTGACGGGCCGGTTCGGCGGCTGCGGGACGCCCGAGAGGTCGCCGACCAGCTGCGCGAGCTTCTTGAGCTTGGACAGGTCCAGCCCGCAGTCGACGTCGTAGAGCGTGCGCAGCGCCATCACGGTCTCTTCCATCGGCGTGTTGCCGGCCCGCTCGCCGATGCCGGCGATCGTGGTCTGCACGACGCTGGCGCCCGCCGCGACGGCCAGGACGGTGTTCGCGACCCCGAGACCGAAGTCCATGTGCATGTGGGTCTCAAGCGGCACGTCCCAGCGCTCGCGCGACGCCTTGGCGAAGGTGGCGACGGCGTGCGGCCCGAGCGCGCCCATCGTGTCGACCAGTGCCAGCGCGTCCATGTGGCCGGCGTCGGCGACCTGGCCGACCAGGCTGATGTAGTCCTCCAGCGACGCGCGCGTGGCGTCGATCGGGAAGAACGTGACCAGCAGCCCCTGCTCGTGGGCGTACGCGGTCGACTCCACCGACGCCTCGATCGCGCGCTCGACCGTCCAGCGGTAGCCCTTCTCGATGAGATGGCGGCTGGACGGCACCTCCATGACCACGCCGGTCACGCCGCAGTCCACGGCGCGCTTGACGTCGTCGACCATGCAGCGCGAGAACGCGTAGATCGTCGACGGCAGCCCCGCGTCGACGATCATGCGCACGGCCTTCTCGTCCTCGGGCGAGACGGCGGGGAGGCCGGCCTCGATCCGCTGGATCCCGGCCTCGGCCAGACCCTCGGCGATGCGCAGCTTCTGCTCGGCCGTGAACTCCACGCCGGCCTGCTGCTCGCCGTCGCGCAGCGTCACGTCGTGGATCGTGACCTGCTCGGGGAAGCGGTAGTCCGCGGCGACCGCCGGGTCGTGGTTCCACGGAGAGGTGAACCAGTGCTCGTTATGCCAGGGCGTGCGTTGCATATGATGCACGATACATGAAGCCAGCGGAGGAGGGACCTGCGTGAAGGAAGCCTTCGGCGTCCTGTCGACCGATTGGAAGGAAGGCATCAACTGGGCGGCCGTCAGGCAGTGGCGGCTCCAGCGCGCGCGGGAGGCCATGCGCCGCCACGAGCTGGGCGCGATCCTGTGCATGTACGACGAGAACCTGCGCTACATCTCCTCGACGCTGACGCCCGGCTGGAACCGGCTCAAGCCCGGCCTGCGCTACGGGATCCTGGTCGAGGGCAAGGAGCCGATCGTCTACGAGCAGGGCGACATCGGCTTCCACGTCAAGGCCCACAGCCCGTGGATCCCCGAGGAGAACGTCCGCTACTCCTACTCGTGGATCAAGGGTGCGGCGGGCGCCGCCTCCCAGCAGCAGGTCGCGAAGTTCACCCGCGCGCTGATCAACGACCTCGAGGACGCGGGCGTGCGCGACCAGCCGATCGGCGTCGACTTCATCGACATCAACATGCTGCGCGCGTTCGAGGAGGCGGGCCTGGAGTGGCGTGACGGCATGTCGCCGATGATGGAGGCGCGGGCCATCAAGAGCCCCGACGAGATCAAGGCGATGCGGATGGTGGGGTCCATCTGCGACGTCCTGCACTACAAGTTCATGGAGTTCATCAAGCCCGGGATGACCGAGAACGAGGTCGCCGCGTTCGGCTTCCACGAGCTCTACGCGATCCCGGGGATGGAGGACGTCGAGGACGTCATCGTCTCCTCGGGCCCCAACGCGTGGCCGAACTGGCGCAACTTCTCCGACCGCATCATCCGGCCCGGCGAGCTGGTGATCATCGACCTCGCCGCGCTGACCTGGAACGGCTTCAAGTCCTGCTGCTACCGGACCTACTGCGTGGGCGGCAAGCCGACCGCCGAGCACCAGCGCACCTACGACGAGGCGCACACCTGGCTGTGGGACTCCATCGAGGCCACCAAGCCCGGCGTCACCACCCGCGACATCGCGTCGAAGTGGCCGTCGGCGAAGGAGGTCTGGGGCTACGAGGAGGAGGACCAGGCAGCCGCCAACCTCTGGGGCCACGGCCTGGGCCTGGCCCAGTACGACCCCCCGGTGATCTCGCGCATCTGGTCGCTGGACCACCCCATCGAGATCGAGCCCGGCATGGTCTTCGCGCTGGAGACCCAGCACGGCAAGCTCCACGACCACGGCGTGCGCCTCGAGGAGATGCTGGTCGTCAACGACACCGGCATCGAGATGCTCACGACCTTCAAGTGCCACGAGATCGTGGTCGTTGACTAGGGGTCTCCTCGACCTGGCGGACGCCCGCTGCGGCGACCCCCTGGTCAGCGGGGCGAAGGCCGCGGGGTTGCACCGCGCGCTGCGCGCCGGCCTGCCCGTGCTGCCGGGGGCGGTCGTCCCGGTCGGCGCCGGCGCGACGTCGGCGGCCCGCGGGGCCGCGGCGCTGGAGCGCGGCGGCAGCGGCCGGGCCCGGATGGAGGCGATGGCCACGCCCCTCGCGGACGCGCTCCGCGCGGCGCTGGACGAGCACGTCCGCGCGCAGGGCTCCACGGTGGTCGTGCGCTCCTCCAGCACGCACGAGGGCGACACGGCCTGGTCGGGTGCGTTCTCCAGCTTCGACGGGATCGGCCCGGCAGAGGTCGACACGGCCGTCCGCGGCGTGTGGGCGTCCGCGTTCGGCGTCGACGCCCTCCGCCGCGCCGAGGCGACCGGCGTCGCGCCGGGCGAGGCCCACCTCGCCGTCTTGGTGCAACGCGAGCTCCAGCCTGACCACGGCGGCACCGCCCGCGTCCTGCGCGACGGTGCCGTCGAGGTGGTCGCCACGCGCGGCGGCCCCCGCGACCTCCTGAGCGGCTGGGCCGCCGGTTGGCGCGCGGTGGTCACGCCCGACGGCGAGGTCCGCGGGACCGAGGCCGAGGACCATCTCGGCGTCCACGTCCTCCGCGCGGTCGCCGCGCTGGCCCGCGACGCGCAGGCGCGCCTCGGCGCCACCCTCATCGAGTGGGCGGCCTGCGGCCCCGACCTGACCCTGCTCCAGGTCGCCACCGCCGCGGGGCGCGTCGCACCAGTCGCGGGCGCCCCGGCGCCCGCCGCGGGTCCGGACGCCTGGGCTTCTCCCGCCGCACTGGGTCTCGCCCGGCTCGCCGTGCGGGCGCCCGGCGCGCTCGGCGACGCTCTCGTCCTTCCGATTGCCGCAGGCCTGGCGGCCGCGGCCGGCACACTCCCGGCCGCGGCCGCCATCCAACCCGCCCACTCCGCCTCGCACGCGCCCGCCGACCCGCGAGGGGACCTGCGGCGGGCGCGGGAGCTGGCGGCCGCGCTGGTACGGCAGGTGTGGGAGCTGCCGCCGGCGCGGGCCGGCGCGGCGTGGGCCGCGCTCGTGCGGGAGCTGTTGGGGCCGGACCCTGTCGAGGCGCTGGAGGCGGTTGGGCGGCTGCGGCCGGTGGATGCCCCCGCGGTCGAGGAGGTGCTCGCGCTGCTTGACGGGGTCGCGGAGGCGGCGGCGGCGCGAGGGCTCGTGCCGCATGCTCGGTGGGCGTGGCGCTACGGGCCGGAGGAGCTGGACCGGCTGCTGGCGGGAGAGGTCGGGCGGCAGCCGGCGGCGGGGACCGGGCCGGACCGCTGGGAGCCGTTCGTGCACGCGGCGGTCACGGCGGCAGGGACGCCCTTCCAGGGCGAGGCGGCCGTCGACGGGATCGCCGCGGGGCCGGTGCGGGTGGTGCTCGATCCACACGCAGACCTGCGGCTCGGGGGGCGGGAGGTCCTGGTCGCGGAGCGCCCGGTGCCGGCGCTCGCGTCGTTGCTGTGGAGTGCCGGTGCACTCGTCACGACCGCGGGAACGGCGGGCGCGCACCTCGTCGAGGTCGCGCGGTCGTGTGGCGTCGCGACCGTGGTGCAGGTGGACCTGACCGGCGTCGCGCCCACGCTGCGGGCGCTGGCGGAGGGACCGCCGCGCCTCGCCGCCGTCGACGGTGCGGCCGGCACCGTGACCATCGTCTGAGGCCGGAGGGCCAGATGTCGTATCGCGTCGTCGTGACCGACCAGGTGTTCCCCGACGTGGACACCGAGCGCGCGTTGCTCTCCGAGATCGGCGCCTCGCTGGAGGTGGCGGCCGGCGACCGTGACGCGGTGCTCGCAGTCGCGCGGGATGCCGACGCGCTGCTCAACACCTACCTGCCGCTCGACGCCGACTTCGTCGCCGCGCTGGAGCGCTGCAAGGTCATCGCGCGCTACGGCATCGGCGTCGACAACGTGGCGCTCGACGCCGCCCGGGACCGCGGGATCGTCGTCACCAACGTCCCCGACTACTGCGTCGAGGAGGTGGCGGCGCACACGCTCGCGCTGCTGCTGTCCCTGCTGCGCAAGCTGCCGGAGTCGCAGGCGTCGCTCGCCGCGGGAGGTTGGGGCGTCGACGCGATCCGCCCCGTGCGCCGCCTCTCGGAGACGACCGTCGGGCTGGTCGGCATCGGGCGCATCGGCGGGCTCGTGGCGCGCTGGCTGCAGGCGCTGGGGGTGCGCGTGGTCGCGCACGACCCGTTCGTCGCGCGGCACGACACGATCGCGCTGCTGGGCCTCGACGAGCTGCTCGCCACCGCCGACGCGGTCTGCCTGCACTGCCCGCTGACGCCTGAGAACCGCGGGCTGATCGGCGCCGCGCAGCTCGCCGCGATGAAGTCCGACGCGGTGCTCGTCAACACCTCGCGGGGGCCGCTCGTGGTGCTGGCCGACCTGCTCGACGCCCTGCGGGCCGGCACGATCCGCGGCGCGGCCCTCGACGTCTACGAGGTGGAGCCACCGGACGCCTCGCAGCTCGTCGGTGTGCCCGGGCTCATCGCGACGCCGCACACGGCCTTCTACTCCGAGTCGGCGCTCGCCGAGTCGCAGCGCAAAGCTGCCACCCAGGTCCGCAAGGTGCTGACCGGCGAGCCCCCCGACTACCAGGTCACCCGCTGACCGGGGCGGGCCCCTCCGGGAACGAGTCGCGGTTGACCTCGAGCGTGCGGATCGTGAGCTCCAGGTGCTCGAGCGCGACCTGCGCCGCGCGCTCCCCGTCGCCGGCGCGCAGCGCCTCCATGAGCTCGTGGTGGCCGTGGTTGGCGGAGCCCATCTGGTTGCTGCGCGTCTGCAGCCCCAGCGCCGTGTAGGGCGCGGCGCTGTCGCGCAGCCCCTGCAGCAGCCCGATGAGCCGCGGCGAGGAGATCCCCGCCGCCAGCGTGGCGTGGAAGCGGCGGTTGAGGTCGGCCCACTCGCCCACGTCGGTCTCGTGGTCCATGACCGCCACGAGCTCGGCGGCGCGGTCGAGGATCTCGGGCGTGTGCTCGGTCGCCGCCCTGCGCATCGCCTCGGGCTCCAGCAGCTTGCACACGTCGTGGATGTCACGGATCTCGTCGTACGTGAACTGCTTGACGATGCCGCCGCGATGCGGGTCGAGCTGGATCAGCCCCTCGGTCGCCAGGTCGCGCAGCGCCTCGCGCACGGGGGTGGTGCTGACCTGCAGCTGCTTGGCGATGTCCCCCTGCACGAGACGGGTGCCGCCCGGCAACGTCCCCCGGAGGATCGCCTTGCGGAGCGTGTCGCGGACCATCTCGTGCGCGGTCTGCCGAGGACTGGCCAGGAGATCCAACTTCGTCATGGACTCACCTCATCGATCGTACTGTGCATGATGCAGACCACCCTGTTTCCTCCGCGTGACGTCAGAGCCACGGCTGCTCGGCTGCCATCGGGACCTCCTCGCCGTTCAGGTGCGCCCACACCTGCTGGCAGACCAGCAGCGAGGAGGCTTCGCGCGAGCGGTCGCTCGCGCCGGCGGTGTGCGGTGTGAGCGAGTGCCTCGGGCACCGCGAAGAAGGGGTGGTCGTCGCGCGGCGGCTCGTGGTCGTAGACGTCGATGCCGGCCGCGCGGATCACGCCGTCGTGCAGCGCTGCGCGCCAGGGCATCCTCGTCGACGATCCCTCCGCGGCTGATGATCACCAGCGTCGACTCGGGGCCCAGGCAGGCCAGCTCAGGGAGGCCGATGGAGCCGCGGCTCTCGTCGGTCAGCGGCGCGGCGATCACGGCGTGCTCGGCCCAGGTGAAGAGGCTGGTGACGTCGGGATGGCGCTGGGCGCCTTCGAAGGCGTCCTCGGGCGCGTACGGATCGACGTAGCCGATCTCGCACCCGAAGCCGTCCCGCAGGATCTGCCCGATGCGCCGCCCGATGTTGCCGGCTCCCACGATCCCCACCCGCGTGTGGTTGATCTCCTTGACCAGCCGCATGTCGAAGCGCGTCGTGAACCGCCCGGCGCGCGTCGCCGCGTCGCGCCGGGCGACGTCCCGGGTCGCCGCCAGCAGCAGCATCACGGCGTGCTCCGACACCGAGCTCGCGTTGCTGCCGGCCACGTTGGAGACCGGGATGCCGCGACGGCGCGTCTCCTCGAGGTCCACGGAGTCGATGCCGGCCCCGCGCTTGCCGATGATCTCCAGCGCAGGCAGCTGGTCCAGCAGCGCCTTGTCGATCGGGATCGAGTAGTAGATGAGCGCGCGCACGCGATCGGCGGCCGCCAGCCATGCGTCGCCCTCGTAGGCGTAGAGGATCTCGGCACCCTGTGCGGCCAGCCAGTCGGTGGCCACCACCGGCAGGGGTTGCATCACCAGGACGGTCATCTGCAGCTCCTACTTCACCGCGCCGCTGACCATGCCCTGCGTGATGTAGCGCTCGATCCACACGTAGACGAGCACCAGGGGCACGATCGTGAGCAGCGCGAAGGCGGACTCGGCGGGGAGGTTGGCGAGGTTGAGGCCCTGCAGCGAGTACAGCTCGAACGGCAGCGGCCGGCTGTCTGCCTGGGTCGCCAGCACCAGCGGCAGCTGGAACTCGTTCCAGGCCTCCCGGAAGGCCAGCACGGCGATCGTGAGCAGCGCGGGGATCGCGAGGGGCAGCACGATGTACCAGAGGCGCTGGCGCAGGGACGCGCCGTCGACGGCGGCCGCCTCCTCGACCTCCTTGGGGATCTGCTGGAAGAACCCCATGAGCAGCCAGATCGCCAGTGGCAGGAGCGCGCCGCTGTAGACCACGATGAGCGTGAGCGTCGAGTTCAGCACCCCGAGCAGCGCCGCCACCCGGTACAGGGGCAGCAGGAGCGCGACGCCGGGGACCAGGCGCGGTGCGATCACCAGCAGCAGCAGCAGGTGGCGGTAGCGGAAGCGGAAGCGCGCCAGCGCGTAGGCGGCGGGGACCGCGAGCAGGAGCGTCAGGGCGCTCGTCCCGAAGCCCAGCGTCATGCTCAGCAGGAACGCGCGGCGGAAGCCGGGTCGCGCGAGCACCTCGCGATAGGCATCCAGGGACGGGTGCGCGGGGATGATCGACGGGTCGGCGAACACCGCACCGCGGGACTTCAGCGACGCCGAGAGCGTGACCACGAACGGGGCCAGCGTCCACACCACGACGAAGGCCAGCATCCCCCAGCCCGCGATCCTGCGCAGCCGGCGCTTCATGTCTCGTACCGCCGCGCGAGGCGCAGGTAGAACAGGCTCAGCCCGACGTTGCAGAGCAGGAGGATCACGGCGATCGCCATCGCCGCCTGGAAGTCCAGCCCCCGGAACGCCGTGGAGTACATCTCCATCGTGAGGGTCTGGGTGGCCGTGCCGGGCCCGCCGCCGGTGAGCGCGAGGATCACGCCCAGCGTCGTGAAGCTGGTGTAGGACAGCCACAGCGTCGAGAGCACGAGCTGCGGTGCGATCAGGGGCAGGGAGACGAACCGGGCGCGCGCCCACGACGACGCCCCGTCGACCGATGCCGCGTCCAGCACGTCCTGGTCGAGCGTCAGCAGGCCGCCGAGGACGAGCATCACCGACAGCGGCATGTCCGACCAGACCTGCGCGATGATCACGACGAGCATCGCCAGCGGTCCCTGGGCCAGCCAGGCCGGGCCCTCGAGGCCGAGGAGGCCGATCAGGCGGTTGGGCAGCCCCAGGCTCTGGTGGAACGTCACCCGGAACATCACGGCCAGCGCGACCGAGGAGACGATGTAGGGCAGGACGACGAGGCCGCGGACGAACCGCAGCTTGCCGGCGAACGCGTTCAGGACGTACGCGAACGCGACCGCCAGCACCTGCCCCACCACCACGCAGCCGACGACGAACGTGATGGAGCGCCCGAACGCGCGCCAGAAGGCCGGGTCGCCGAAGAGGTCGACGTAGTTGGCCAGCCCGACGAAGTGCTTCTCCAGGCCGATGAACTCGGCCCGCAGGGTGCTCTCGTAGAACGCGTAGAGGACCGGGAAGACCAGCACCACCGCGATCACGAGGAGCGCGGGCGCCGAGAACGCGTAGGGGACGATCCGGCCGTAGCCGACCGTCAGCTGTGCGGCGCTGTTGTCCCTGGCGCGCGCCCGCGCGCGACGCGGCCGGGGGGCCGCCTCAGTCGCGGACGGCGTCGAGCTGCTCCTGCCAGCGCGCGGCCATTGCCGCGGGGTCCTCGTCCGGGTTGCTGAGCGCGTCCTGGACGATCTGCTCGAGCAGCTCGATGACCTCGAAGAAGTGCTCGTCATTCGGCCGCTGCGTGCCGGCGAGGAGGTCCGCGGTCATGTCCGGTGGGATGTACGGCTGGAGCTCGGCGAACTCCGGCGACGCCAGCACTGCTGGCTGCAACGGGATGTTGCTGACGTCGAGCTGCTCGACGGCGCGCTCCGGCGACATCAGCTCCTGCAGGACGGTGAACGCCTGGTCGGGAACATCCGATGTCGAGGTGATGTGGTACGTGCGTGTGCCCAGCAGGTGGGTCCCGACCTCATCGCCGCCCTCCTCCAGAGCGAGCGGGGCGGAGAAGATCGCCCAGCCGTCGCCGTACTCGACGCCCGTCGCGGTCAGCTCGCCACCCAGGTCGTTGACGGAGCGCATGCTGTCGTAGGTGACGGCGGCATCTCCGCCGATCCACGCGCCGCGGGACTCGTCGTCGGTCCAGGCCAGCTGCTCCTCGGTGGTCAGGCCCTCGCGCGACAGCGTCTGCAGGAAGTCGATCGCGGCCACGCCCCCCTCGCCGGTGAGGTCCGGGACCGACCCGTCGAACTCGGTGCCCATCGCGGCCAGCATGCTGATGAACCAGTTGACCTGGCTGCCGCGGCCCGCGGGCAGCGCGATGGGGGTCACGTCGGGTTGGGCCTCGTGGATCGCCCGCAAGCCGTCGAGCAACTGGGCCCAGCTCGTGAACGGCGCGCTCGCGCCGCCCTCCTCCAGCCAGTCGGTGCGCGTGTACATCACATCCATCTGGGCCACCGGCGTGATGCCGACCACGGTCCCTTCGGCGTCGGTGAAGATCGCGTTGGGCGAGACCGCGGCGAAGCCTTCTGGGTCTTCGGCCTCCCACGCCTCGACGTAGTCGTTGAGCGGCACCTGCAACTCGGCGGCGGTCATCGCGACCGCGAAGAAGTCGTCGAGCTGGACCAGGTCGGGCAGGTCCTCGCCGGCCTCGCGCATGCGGATCAGCTGGAAGAAGAGGTCGTCGTCGGGCACGAGCTCGGCCTCGACCGTGATCTCAGGGTGCTCCTCTCCGAGCGCCTCGTAGAAGCCCGGCGTCGGCAGGTACTGCTCGCGGTTGACCCAGAGGCTGACCGTGGTGGCCTCGCCGGAAGGCGCGGCCGCCTCCTCGGTGGTGGCTCCCTCCTCGGAGGACTCCGCTGCGTCCTCGGTCGCCGCCGGGGCCTCTTCCGACGGGTCGTCGGTCCCGCTGTCGCCCCCGCACGCGGCGGCCAGCAGGGTCAGCGCGAGCACGAACGCCAAGCGCAACGGATGCCTCACGATGTCTCCCTCCGCATGGTCTGCACCTTGCATCCTACAGAATGCACCGCGCTAGGCGTACCAGTGCCGCCGCCGGGGCACGTCGGAGGCGTTCGGGTTGGCGCCGGGGTCGACGCGCACGACTGTGCCGGGGCGCGCCACGGGGCGGCCGGCGAGGCGGTCGGCGATCCAGTCCAGCGCCATCCCGTGGCTGGCCCGCGCCCAGTCCGGCCCGCCGCCGACCGACAGCGAGTGGTGCTGGTCGACCATCACCCACAGCTCGGCGGGCGCGGTCAGCTGGTCGTAGAGGCGGTAGACGTCGTCGAGCGGCGCGCGGGGGTCGTACTCGCCGACGGTCAGGAGCGTGGGCGCGGTGATCCGCTGCATGAACCCCTCCATGGTCATCGCGGCGAGGACCGCGTCGAGCTCCGCCTCGCTCGCCGCCTGTGTCAGGAAGGCGAAGAGCTGCTTCCAGCGCGGTGACTCGAGGTCGGCCTGGATCCACTTCTCGCAGATCGAGGCCTGGATCGCGGCGACCGCACGGACCCGCGGATCGGTGGCGGCGATGCGCAGACCCCAGAACGTCCCGAAGCTCGTGGCGTAGACGCCGAGTCGGTCCGCGTCGATCTCGGGGCGCGCCAGCAGGACGTCGAGGACCGCGCCCGCGGCGTCCTCGTAGCCGTCGGGCGTCATGCGGATGCCGGCCAGGTTGGCCTCGCCCTGGCCCGGACCGTCGAAGGAGAACACGTGCATCCCGCGCTGGTGGGCCTGGTTGGCGTGCGGGTGCGGCCACTGCTCCTTGGTCACGTCACAGCCCGGCACGAAGAGCACCAGGGGCGCTGGCCCCTCCGCCGCCGGGTCCAGGTGGAGGTTGCCGGTGACCACCGCACCACGCCACGGCACCTCGACGCGTTCCAGCGGATAGGGCGCGAGCTCGCGCACCCGGTCGTAGCAGCGCCGCACCCCGGCGTTGAGGAAGTGCTTCTCGGGGCTCAGCTCGAAGATCGGGTGCTGCGCGGCGACGTAGGTCTGGCAGGCCTGGAAGTACGCGTCCAGCGCCGAGGCCCGGTGTCCCAGCCCGGCCTCGACGTCGGCGAAGCCCTCCAGCTTGCGCGCCCGCTGGCCGAGGTGCTTGGGGATCATCGCGTGGCTGCGCACGCTGCGCGGCAGGCCGCCGCGGCCGTCGCCCTGGAAGTGGAAGACCCGGCCCGTCTCCTGGATCAGGTAGTCGAGGATCCACTGCTGGCGGTCGCGCTCCAGCGGCGTGCGGCCGGTCTGCCCGGCGATGGGGCTGTGGTCGGTCACGAGCGCTCCTTGGCCAGCAGGCCCGACAGCGTCGCGGTCGGCGAGAGCACGTCGGGGTCGGTGACGACGTCGACGACCGCGGGGCGGCCGCAGGTGCGAGCCTCAGCCAGGGCCACGTCCAGCTCGGCGAGCGTGGCGGGGCACCACGCCGCCGCGCCGTACGCGCGCGCCAGCCCCGCCACGTCGACGTCGCCGATCGCGACCGCGGCCGTGCGGCCGAGGTCGCGCGCCTGGTGCAGCGCGATCGTCCCGTAGAGGCCGTTGCGGAACACCACGACGGTGAACGCCAGCCCGAGCCGGACGCCGGTCTCCAGCTCCTGGCCGCTCATGAGGAACCCGCCGTCGCCGGCGAGCGCGAGCACCTCCCGGCCCGGCGCGGCCAGCGCGGCGGCGATCGCGGCCGGCACGCCGTACCCCATCGCCCCGGAGGTCGGCCCCAGCTGCGTGCGCGGCTGCGTGAAGCGCCAGTAGCGGTGCGCGAACGCCGAGAAGTTGCCCGCGTCGTTGGCGACGATCGTGTCGGCAGGGAAGGCGCGCGCCAGGGCCGCCATGACCGCGGCGGGGTGGATCCCCGGTCCTTCCGACCAGGTTGGGGTGCTGGCCTGCACGAACGCCCGGTGCGCGGCCGACCAGTCGCGTGCCGGTGCGTCCCGCGGTGCGTGGGCCAGCACGGCGTCCAGCGCCGCAGCGGCATCGGCGACCATCCCCGTCTCGATCGGGAGGACTGCGCCGATGCTGCGGGGCTCGATGTCGATCTGCAGGAGCCGCTGGTCGGGGCGCGGCAGCCGGTACCCCTGCGTGGTGATCTCGCTGAGGCGCGTGCCGACCGCCAGCACGACGTCGGCCTCGCGCAACGCCGCCAGCGTCTCGGGCGCGGTGCCGATCGTGAGCACCCCGCAGTAGCCGGGATGGTCGTTCGGGAACACGTCCTGGCGCCGGAACGCGGCGTACACCCCGCACCCGAACCGCTCCACCACCGCGACCAGCTGCTCCCGCGCCCCCTGCGCCCCACCCCCCGCGATCACGACCGGCGCCCGCGCCCCGCTCAGCGCCTCCGCGATCGCAGCCGCATCCGCCTCCAGCGAAACCCCTGCGGCTTCGGGGTCTGGTGTGGAGGGGATGTCCACCACGTCGGCGGTGAGGAGGTCGGAGGGGAGGGCGAGCATGGTCGGGCCGGGGCGGCCGGTGGTGGCGAGGTGGAGGGCGCGGGTGACCAGGGCGGGGATCTCGGCGGCGGCGGAGGCCGTCGCCGACCACTTGGTGAGCTCGGTGTAGAAGCGCGGGAGGTCGACCTCCTGGAAGGCCTCGCGGCCCAGGTTCGCGGACTCGACCTGGCCCAGCAGCACGACCATGGGCGTCGAGTCCTGGTCGGCCGTGTGCACCCCGATCGCGGCGTTCGCCGCCCCCACGGCGCGGGTCGCGAGCACGACCGCGGGGACGCCGGTGAGCTTCGCATCGGCCTCCGCCATGAACGCCGCCCCGGACTCGTGCCGGGTCGAGACCAGCGCGATGTCGGGGTGGCGGTCGAACGCGTCGAGCAGCGGCAGGAAGCTCTCCCCCGGCACCGTGTAGGCGCGCCGCACCCCCGCGGCCACCAGGAGGTCGACCACGACCTCCGCGACCGCGGTCATCCCACGAGGCCGGCAGCCGCCGCCGAGGCCCGCAGGTGGGTGGCGGCCGCTTCGGCCGCCGTGCGCAGGAAGATCGCGTCGCCGCCGTAGGTCAGCAGCCGGACGCCTGCAGCGATCCACTCGTCGGCCTCGGAGAGGTCGTTGAGCAGCAGCGCCGGCGTCTTCCCGTGGCGCCGGGCTCCCGCGATCATCGCGTGCACGCCCGCCAGCACGTCCGGGTGGTTGCGCTGGCCCGCGACCCCGAGCGCGGCAGAGAGGTCGCCGCGCCCCACCGACGCGCCGTCGACGCCGTCGACCGCCAGGATCGCGTCGACGTTCTCCACGGCGCGCGCGCTCTCGATCTGCACGAGGACCAGGGATTCGCGGTCCTGCGCCGGGTTGGCCTCGCCCGCGTTGGCCTTGCCGTAGCCCATGTGCGGGCTGGGCGGCTGCGAGCCGCGCAGCCCGCGTGGCGGGAACTTCGCCGCCCGGACCACTGCGTCGGCCTCCTCGGGGGTGTCGATGTGCGCGACCAGCACGCCCATCGCGCCGCTGTCCAGGGCCCTGCCGATGTGGTGGGCCTCCCGGGTCGGGGGCCGCACGAAGGGCATGAGCCCGGCGCCGTAGGCCGCGGCGCACAGGTGCCCCACCGTGTCGGTCGAGAACGGCGAGTGCTCCATGTCGACGTGCACGAAGTCGAACCCCGCCGTGGCGATGACCTGGGGGACGCTGGGGTGCCCCAGCACGTGGATCCAGGTGCCGATCTGGACGCGTCCCTCGGCCAGGGCGCGCTTCACCGAGTTCGAACGTGACATCATGTCGTCTGTAAGATATGCGATCCGCTGAGCTTGAATGGGAGGGACCGTGAGCGCGAGCGCCGCCATCCAGCAGGTGCTGACCCGCATCGCCTGGGGCACCGACCTGCGCGACGCCGACCTCATCGCGAGCTGCTACACCGAGGACGCGACCTTCACCGTGACCGGGCCCACGGGGCGCGTGGTCGAGGGGCGCGACGCGATCCTCGCGGGCGTGCAGCGCACCTGGAGCAGCACGCCGCCCTCGAAGGGCAAGCACCTCATCACCAACGTGCTGGTGGAGCGCGAGACGGACGAGGAGGCCCACGTGCGCTCCTACAAGACCGTGGTGCGCGACGTCGACGGCGTCCCCCAGGTGGTCTCCAGCGGCTGGTACCAGGACCGCCTGGTGCTCGCTGATGGCGAGTGGCGCATCCAGGAGCGGGCGCTCACCAACGACGTCCAGGCCTGACCGGGTGGCGGTGAAGGTCGCGCTCACCGACATCTACCCGGCGCACTGGCACGGCGTCGTGGCGGCGGCGGCGCCGGAGGGGTGGACCTACGAGCTCGCGGTCGACGGCGACGAGGGCCGCCGGCTGGCGATGGTGCTCGACGCCGACGTGATCTTCGCGGCCGCCCAGAAGACCACCGACGCGATGCTCGAGCAGGCGAGCCGGCTGCGCTTCGTGCAGAAGCTCGGAGCGGGCTTCGACAACATCAACGTCGACCTCTGCAAGGCCAAGGGCATCGGCCTGGCGCGACTGACCGGCAACAACGCCGTCGCGGTGGCCGAGCACGTGCTGCTGCTGATCCTCGCGGTCTACCGGCGCCTGCTCCTGCTGGATCGGCACGTGCGCGAGGGTGGTTGGAGCAAGGAGCTCGCCCGCGCCGGCAGCCGCGAGCTGCGCGGCAAGGTCGTGGGGATCGTCGGCCTCGGCCGCATCGGCCAGGAGGTCGCCAAGCGCGTGCGCGCCTTCGAGGCCGAGGCGCTGTACTTCGACATCCACCGCCAGCCTGCGGGTGTCGAGGCCGCGCTGGGTGTGCGCCCGGTCGAGCTCGACGAGCTCGTCGCCACGGCCGACGTCGTGACCCTGCACCTCCCGCTCTTCCCCGAGACGCGAGAGCTGCTGGACCGCAGGCGGATCCGCGCGATGAAGCCCGGAGCCATCCTCGTGAACTGCGCCCGCGGGGAGCTCGTCGACGAGCCAGCCCTGCTCGACGCGCTGCGCGACGGCCACCTCGGAGGCGCCGGGCTTGACTGCGTCGCGAACGAGCGGCCGGGCGGCGGCCTCGCGTTCGCCGACCTCGGCAACGTCGTGCTCTCGCCGCACGTCGCCGGGGTCAGCGTGGAGAACTTCACCTCGATGATGCAGCGCGCGTTCGCCAACGCCGAGGCCTACCTCGCCGGCCGCCCGCTGCCCGCCGAGGACGTCGTGTGGGTTCCCTGAGAGAGAAGAGGACCGTCCTGTGGAGATGAGCCGCCTCGGCGATCTGACCGTGTCCGTCATCGGTCTGGGCTGCAACAACTTCGCCCGCAAGATCGACCAGCAGGCCTCGACCGCGGTGGTCGATGCCGCGCTGGACGCCGGCATCAACTTCTTCGACACCTCCAACGCCTACGGGTACGGCGACCACCCGTACTCCGGCCGTGGGAAGTCCGAGGAGTTCCTCGGCACAGCCCTCGGCGCGCGGCGGGCGGACGTGATCGTCGCCACGAAGTTCGGCAACCCCGCCAGCGACACCGATCCGACCGAGCGCGGCGCGAAGCCCGAGTACGTGCACAAGGCCTGCAACGACAGCCTGCGGCGACTCGGCACCGACTACATCGACGTGTACCAGATCCACCGGCCAGACCCCTCGACGCCGATCGCCGAGACGCTGGGGGCGCTGAGCGAGCTCGTGGCTGCCGGCAAGATCCGCCAGGCGGGCTGCTCGAACTTCACCGAGCCGCAGATCGAGGAGGCGATGCGCGCGAGCGCCGATCACGACGTCGTGCGCTTCGGCAGCGTGCAGAACGAGTACAGCCTGCTGCACCGCGAGCCCGAGCCCGACGTCCTGCCGGCGTGCGTGAAGCACGACCTCGCGTTCCTGCCGTACTTCCCGCTGGCCAGCGGCCTGCTCACGGGCAAGTACCGCCGCGGCGAGGAGCCCCCGGAGGGCACGCGCCTGGCCTTCTGGAAGCCGCGCGAGCACATCAACGTCGAGGACACGACGCTGGACCGGGTCGCGGCCTTCAAGGCCTTCGCGGAGGAGCGCGGCCACACGGTGCTGGACCTCGCGCTGTCGTGGCTGCTGACCCGGCCGGCGGTGAACTCGGTGCTGGTCGGCGCCACCTCACCCGAGCAGGTCCGCGCGAACGCGGCCGCGAGCACCTGGGCGATGACCCCCGAGGACCTGCGAGCGTTCGAGCAGGTCTGAGCGCGTGCTGACCAACCCGGTCCTCGAGCGCCTGCGGCGCGACGAGGTCGCCCTCGGGTTGGCCGTGCGGATCGTGCGCTCCGGGGAGATCGTGCGCATCGCCCGGGCGGCCGACCACGACTTCGTCTACCTCGACGGGCAGCACGCCACGCATGACGTCGAGACCGTCACCGCGATCGCGCAGACCGCGCTGGCCTGTGGCGTCGCGCCCGTGATCCGCGCGCGCAGCGTCACCGACCCCGACGTGCCGCGGCTCCTGGACGTCGGCGTGACCGGGGTGGTGTTCCCCGACGTCGAGAGCCCCGCGATGGCCCAGGCCGCCGTCGACGCCACCCGCTTCGCGCCGCGCGGCCGGCGCTCCTACGGCGGCACCTACCCGCACTTCGACTTCGCGCCGCTGCCGGTCCACGAGGCCATCGCCGCGCTCGACGCGGCCACGCTCGTGGTCTGCATGATCGAGTCGCCGGCCGCCGTCGAGGCGGTCGAGGAGATCGTCGCGGTCGACGGCGTCGACGTGGTCCACGTCGGCATGAACGACCTGCTGATCGCGATGGGCCACCCGGGTGAGCTCGACCACCCCGACCTGGTGGCCGCCGTCGCGCGCACGGTCGCCGCTGCGCGTCGCCAGGGCAAGCACGCCGGCGTCGGCGGGACACGCGACGTCGCGCGGCTGCGGCGTGCGATCGGCGAGGGGGTGCGCTTCCTCACGACCGAGGCGGACGTCGGCCTGCTGCGGTCAGGGGCCACCCGGCTCGCTGCCGAGCTCAGGGGCGACGCGCACCACGGGTGACGCCAGCGCGGCCAGGCCGCACAGCACGGCCGCGACGCCGCCCATCGCGAAGGCCGCGCGCGCGCCCAGCGTGTCCGCCACGAAGCCGGCCAGGGGGCCGCCGATCGCCGTGCTGCCCACGAACGCGGCGGAGACCAGCGCCATCACCCGCCCGCGGAACGCGTCACGGGCCTCCAGCTGCAGCACCCCGTTGTTCAGGACCACGAACGCGGTGCCGACCCCGCCCGTCAGCACCAGCAGCACGCCGAAGGCCGCCACGGTCGGTGCGTACGCGGTCACGACCACGACCACACCGAAGGCCAGGGTCACGAGCGCCAGGGAGCGGTGCGTGACGCGCTGGCTCGCGGCGACCGTCAGGGAACCCGCGAGCGCCCCCACCCCCATCGCCGCGAGGAACACACCCAGCACGCGCGGCCCGGCCTCGAACACCTGCGTCGTGACGAGCGGCACCGTCACCGGCCACGCATACGCCAGGGTCCCGACGACGGCCAGGATCACCAACGGCAGCCGCACCCGGGGGTCGGTCGCGGCGTAGCGCAGCCCTTCGCGGATCTGCCCACGTGCCGGCACCAGCGGCTCGCTGCGGCGCAGCGCCCTCCGCTCCATCGCCTGCAGCGCGCCCATGCTCGCGAGGTAGGAGGTCGCGTTGGCGAGGAACACCAGGCCGGTGCCGAACGCCGCGATCACGAGGCCGGCGATCGCCGGGCCGACCGTGCGGGCGATCGCGGCCAGGCTGCTCTGCAGGCCGACGGCGTTGGGCACGTCCTCGCGCGGGACCATCTCGGGGATGAAGCTGCGGCGGCCGGGGTTCTCGAACGCCAGCCCGATCCCGTTGCAGGCCGACAGCGCGTACAGCATCCACAGCTCCACGACCCCCGTCAGCACGACGGTCGCCAGCACCAGCGACGTCGTCGCCATGAGTGCCTGCGACCGCACGAGCAGGCGGCGCTTGTCGGACCGGTCCACCACCAGACCCGCGAAGGGGCCGAGGACCAGCACCGGCAGGTAGTTCAGCCCGACCGCGATCCCCACCGCGGTGGGGTCCCCCGACAGCTCCAGCGCGAGCCAGGCCCGCCCCGTGGTCTCCATCCAGGTCCCGGTGAGCGAGACCGTCATCCCCGCGAAGAACAGACGGAAGTTGCGCTCGCGCAGCGACCGGAACATCAGCTCGGTCCTGGTGCGATGCATCATGCAGCATATAGGGTGCGCGGCCGTCGCCCTGGAGTCAGGCGAGCCAGATGAGCACCGCCGCGACCACCGCCACCCCGACCATGCCGGCGCGCAGCACGGCCGCCGGCAGGCGCCGGCCGATGCGCGCGCCCACCGCGCCGCCGACCGCGGAGCCCGCGGCGATCAGTCCGGCGACCCGCCAGTCCACCTCGCCTCCGGCGATGAAGACCAGCGCCGAGACCAGGTTGGTCGCCCCGGTGAGCACGTTCTTGGCGCCGTTGGCGATGCGCAGGTCGGTCGCCCACAGCGCGCCGAGCAGCGCCAGGAGGATCACGCTCTGCGCGGCTCCGAAGTACCCGCCGTACACGCCCGTCACCAGCAGCCCGGCCATCAGCCCGCCCGTCAGCGGGCGCACCGCGCCCGCCTCTGCGGACCCCTCGACCGCCCGGCGCCGGACCGCCGCGGCGACCCGCGGCTGCACGGCGGCCAGGAGCGCCGCGAGCAGCAGCAGCGCGGGCACGACGGCCGTGAACGTCTCCTCGCTGGAGGCCAGCAGCAGCAGGCCACCGGCCACGCCACCGGCGACCGAGAGGGCCGCCATCGACGCGACCGTGCGCCAGCGCCCCGCGAGCTCGCGCCGGAAGCCGTACGCCGCGGACACCGAGGCCGGGACCAGGCCGACCGTGTTGGAGACGTTGGCCGTGATCGGCGGCACACCGAGCGCCACGAGGAGCGGGAAGGTCACCAGCGTGCCGGCGCCGACGACCGCGTTGAGCGCCCCCGCCACCACGCCGCCCAGCAGCACCCACACCGCGTCGAGCCCGCTCACCCGGTCGCGACGCTACCCGACTGGAGCCCGCACCTGGACCCCGGGGCGGCCACGGCGCAGCAGATCGCGGCGGTCGGCAAGGACGAGCTGCTCGCCCGGTCGGACGTCGTCACCCTGCACCTGCGCCTGTCGCCGACGACCCGCGGCGTGATCGGCGCCCGCGAGCTCGGGCTGCTGCGACCGAGCGCCTACCTCGTCAACACCGCGCGGGGCCCGCTGATCGACGAGGACGCCCTGATCGCGGCGTTGCGCGAGGGCAGGCTGGCCGGTGCGGCCCTGGACGTCTTCGACGTCGAGCCGCTCCCGCCCGACCACCCGTTGCGCACCCTGGACGGCCTCGTGCTCACGCCCCACGTGGGCTACGTCACGCGCAGCAGCTACGAGCGCTGGTACGCCGACGTGGTCGAGGACATCGCGGCCTGGCTGGACGGTGCGCCGCTGCGCGTGCTCGTCCCATGAGCTACGTCGCGAACCGCCAGCCGCCGTCGACGTGCAGCGTCTCGCCGGTGACGAAGTCCGACTCCGGTCCGGCCAGGAAGAGCGCCGCGCCGACGACGTCGTCGGGCCGTGCCAGCCGGCCCAGGGGCGTGCGCCCCTCCATCGCCTGCTGGCGGCCAGGGTTCTGCTCGAACCGCGCGCTGTGCGGCGGCCGTCAGCGTCGCGCCGGGGGCCACCGCGTTGACGCGGATGCCGAGCGGACCCCACTCCACCGCCAGGCAGGTCGTCAGGTGGGCGACGCCCGCCTTGGCGATGCCGTACACGCTGCGGCTGGGCCCGGCGATCGTCCCCCACGTGGAGCCGAGGTTGACGATCTTGCCGTAGCCGCGCTCCGCCATCTGGCGACCGAACGCCTGGCAGGCGAAGAAGACCCCCCGCAGCTGCGTGCCCTGAACGGCGTCCCACTCCTCGGTCGTGACGTCCATCGCCGGCTTCGACAGGTGCTCGCCCGCGCTGTTGACCAGCACGGTCGCAGGGCCGTGGGCGGCACGGACCCGCTCTGCGAGCGCGTGCAGCGTCGCCGCGTCGGTCACATCCACCTGCTCGGCGTGCAGGCCGCCGCTTGCGTCGCGAGCCAGCGCGCCGGTCTCCTCGACGCGCTCCAGGTGGCGCCCCGCCGCGACCACCGTCGCGCCGGTCCGCGCGAGCGCGACGGCGATCGCCTGCCCGATGCCCGAGCCCCCGCCCATGACGACCGCGACGCGTGTCATGCCGCCATCATCAGCGCGCCCAAGGCGCGCAGGTCGTCGAGCTCCTCCAGCCCCTCGACCGCGGCGGCCAGCTCGTCGGCGCTCGTGCGGATCGCGCCGCGGCCCGACGCAGTCGCGCACCTTGTCGAGCAGGGTGGCCCGCGGCAGGTGGCCCGGAGCCCCGGGCGGGGCGTCGCGGCGGTGGGTCAGGACCTCGCCCGAGCGCAGCCGCACGGTGAGGACCGCGGGCCGGTGGTCCCCCCAGACGTACGCATCGGTGAGCCCCTGGTCGTGGTGGCAGTCGATGCGCCGGACGAGTTCCGACAGCGCCGGGTCGTTGACGGCCGCGTCGCTGAAGTGGTCGATCGTGAGGCGCCCCTCGACGAGCGTGCGTGCTGCGCAGTAGCTCATGGAGAACTTGCCCTCCAGCGCAGTCGTGGGGAGCGGGTACTGCAGGTTGGCGTGCGCGATGTCGGTGACCCCGACCGCGAGGTGCTCGACGTCGCCGGCGC
Source organism: Euzebyaceae bacterium (assembly GCA_963829805.1). Lineage (GTDB taxonomy): Bacteria > Actinomycetota > Nitriliruptoria > Euzebyales > Egibacteraceae > CAWHJR01. Next base: position 528,394 of record CAWHJR010000002.1, on the reverse strand, counting down.
GCAGGCCGCGCTCCCGGAGGTCGAGGAGCCCGCCGATCGCGGCGTGCGCTCGAGCCGCAGGCCGGGAAGAGCTTGGTGGTGATCCCCGGGTCCAGGGTCGCCCAGGGGTGCCCGAGGCCACCTTCCGGGCGCGGACGGTCCTTGCGCTCGGGCGTGAAGACGTGGAAGAAGCCCCACGGGCCTTCCAGCGTCGCCGGGTGGCCCGCGAACCCGCGCGCCGCGAGCTGGGCGGCCATGACCCCCGATCTTGCGGCGTTGCCGGCGTGGTACGGCTTGATGTCGGTGCCGAAGTTCTGGCGCAGCCCGGCAGCCGACGACACGGCCACCGCGATCGCGTTGCGCACCTGCTCCTCGGGCAGGCCCAGCAGGCTGGCGCTGGCACAGGCCGCGCCGATGGCGCCGAGCGTGCCGGTGGGGTGCCACCCGTGACGGTAGTGGTCAGGGTTGACGGTGCGCGACACCATGATCGCGACCTCGAACCCCACGGCGTAGGCGCGGATCAGGTCGCGGCCCGACAGCCCCGCGTCCTCGCCCAGGGCCAGCACCGGCGGGAGCAGCACCGCGCTGGGGTGCCCGCTCATCGCGAAGCTGTAGTCGTCGTAGTCGATCGCGTGGACGCTGGTGGCGTTCAGCAGGGCCGCCGCGGCCGGATCCGTGCGGAAGTCGAAGCCCCAGGCGGTCGCCGCAGGCCTGCCGCCCGCAGAGCGCACCACGTCGGCCACGATCTGCGGCCCGGCCTCCTCCAGCCCGGCGATGGTCACCGCCAGCGTGTCGAGGACCACCCACTTCACGGCCTGCACGACCGCGGCCGGCAGGTCGTCGTACGTGGTCGCGGCCACGAACGCCGCCAGCTCCGCGGTCATGCCGGTCACGTCAAGCGTCCTCGAACCACGCGCGGCGCGGCTTGGCGGCCGGGCTGTTGGGGCCGCTGCCGCCGGGCACGAAGCGCACCTGGCCGGCGTGGGGCTGGGGCCTGCCCTCGAGGCGGTCGCGCAGCCAGTCGATCGCCGTCGAGAAGCTCGCGCGCCCCCACGCCCCGCCGCCCTTGTCCCCGTATGTCACGTTGTGGTGCTGGTCGGTGAGCACCCACAGCTCGGAGGGTGAGGTGAGCTGGTCGAAGAGCGGATAGACCTCGCTCAGCGGCGAGCGGGGGTCGTACTCCCCGACCGTCCACAGCAGCGGGGCTTTGATGTCTGCCAGGCGGCCCTCCATGGACATCGCCGCCATGATCCGGTCGAGCTCGACCTCGTCCGCGGCGCGGGTGAGGAAGGCCATCAGCTGCTTCCAGCGCGGCGACTCCAGATCCATGTGGATCCACTTGGGGCAGATCGAGATCTGCGTGGCCGCGACGGCCGCGAGCCGCGGGTCGCGCGCCGCGAACTGCATGCCCCACTGGCTGCCGAAGCTGTTGGCGAGCAGGACGACGCGCTCCGGGTCGATGTCCGGGCGCTCCAGCAGCGCGTCGAGCGCCGTCGAGGCGGCGCGCTCGTAGTTGTCGGCGGTCAGCACGGTCCCGCGCAGGTTCGACGACGGCTGCCCGGGCCCCTCGAAGCTGAAGACGTGGAAGCCGCGCCGGTGGCCGAGGTTGTCGTCGGGGTGCGGGGAAGCTCTCCTTGAACGCGTCGCAGCCGCAGATCCAGAACAGCAGCGGCGCCGGCCCCTCGACGTTCGGGTTGAGGTGCAGCAGCCCCTCGACGACCGTGCCCTCCCAGGGGATCTCGACCCGCTCGATGCGGTACGGCGCCAGCTCGATCACGCGGTCGTAGGTGCGGCGCACGCCGTCGTAGAGGAAGCGCTTCTCGTCGTCGAGCTGGAACAGGGGGTGCTGCGCGCGCCCGTACTGGAAGGCCGCCTCCCACGCGAAGCGCATCGCCGTCTCGGGGTGCCCGGCGGCCAGCTCGGCCTCGCCGTAGCGCTCCAGCCGCTGGGCCTCGAGACCCATGTGCTTGGCGATCATCGCGTGGCTCTTGACCGACTTCGGCAGCTCGCCGCGCCCGTCCGCCTGGAAGTGGAACACCCGCCCGGTCTGCTGGATCAGCCAGTCCAGCACCCACTGCTGACTGTCGCGGCTGAGCGGCGCCCGCCCGCCCTGACCGTCGATGGGGCTCGTCTGCGTAGGCCAGGGAACCTCAGTCTCAGTCATATATCAGGCAACGTACATGATCGCAGGCTCGGCGCGCCCAGCGGCGCGCCGCAGGGCCCACGCGCCCACGAGGCCCGCCACGATCGTGGTCAGCCCGCCCAGGGCCAGCGCCCAGCGGGGGCCCACCGACTCCCCGACCGCGCCCACGATCGGCCCGCCGATCGGGGTCGTGCCCATGAACGCGACCGTCCACAGGGCCATGACACGCCCGCGCATCGCGGGCGCCGAGGTGATCTGCAGCCACGCGTTCGCGGTCGAGAGGAACAGGATGCTGCCGACCCCGGTGGCCAGGAGCGAGACGATCGCGAGCGGCAACGTCGGTGCGGCCGCGGTCACCAGGATCGCCGCGCCGAAGAACAGGCTCACGTGCGGGAGCGTGGCCGCGGTCGGCGGCGAGCGGCGCGCGGTGGCGAGGCCGCCCACGATCGCGCCGACGCCCATCGCGCCGCTGAGCCACGCCAGCGTGGTCGCATCGCCTCCGAAGGTGAAGCGCGCGAGCAGGGGGAGCGAGACCGCGAACTCGAACGCCAGGCACCCCACGGCCACCATCACCAGCAGCGGGATGCGCAGGACCGGCTCGTGCCAGACGTAGGAGAGGCCCTCGCGCAGCTGCCCGGGCCCGCGGGGCGTGGGGGCCCCGCGGTGCAGCTCGTCGGGTCGCATGAGGAAGAGGGCCAGCAGCATCGCCACGTACGTGAGGCCGTTGAGCAGGAAGCACAGGGCGATCCCGGCGCCGGCGATGAGGAACCCCGCCGCCGCGGGCCCCAGCGCCCGCGCCACGTTGATGAGGATGGTGTTGAGCGTGACCGCGTTGAGGACCTGCTCCGGCCCGGTCATCTCCAGCACGAAGCTCTGCCGCGCCGGATTGTCGAAGGCGAGGACGCACCCGAACACCAGCGCGAAGGCCATCACCATCCACAGCTGCACCGCCCCGGTCGCGACCAGCGCGCCCAGGGACACCGCGAGGGCACCGGCGAGCGACTGGGTCACGGCGAGCATCCGCCGCTTGTCCCGGCGGTCGGCGATCACGCCCGCCCACGGTCCGATCAGCAGGGTGGGCAGGAACTGCAGCGCCACGGTCACGCCCAGCAGCGAGCCCGAGCCCGACAGCTGCAGGACCAGCCACGCCTGGGCGATCTGCTGCATCCAGTTGCCGGTGAGCGAGACCACCTGGGCGGTGAAGTAGAGGCGGTAGTTGCGGGTGCCCAAGGACGCGAACGTCTCGCGCGTGGCGACCCGCACGCTCGTCACTCGGCCACCAGGCGCTCGAGGACCGGGAGGGCGGCCAGCAACGTCGCGAGCTCGTCGTCGTCCAGCACCGCGAGCCGCTCACCGAGGTAGGCGGCCGCGGCGGCGCGACCGCGCGTGAGCAGCGCGATCCCCGCGGGCGTGACGCCGACCAGCGCGACGCGGCGGTCGGCCGGGTCGCTGCCACGATCGACCAGGCCCGCCGACTCCAGCGCAGCCACCACCTTGGTGACCGTCGAGGAGCCGACGCGCTCCGCCGCGGCTAGGGCGCCCAGCGACAGCGGTCCGATCCGGGCGATCGTCGCGAGCGCGGAGCTCTGCGACGGGGTTGCACCGGTGCCCGCATGCTGGCGGAGCTGCCGGGCCAGGCGCATCACGGCGAACCGCAGGCGCCCCAGGACCTCCGCGTCGAGCGCCACCCCCGCCTGCGTGAGTCCCATCGGTGCCGAATAGTACGCCTGGCGTAGGATCTCGCCGCCAGGGTTCAGGCGACCGGTTGCGCCACGGGGACCTGCCAGTCGCGCAGCTGCGGCAACCACCACGCCAGCACCCCGACCGCGGCGAGGCAGGCTGCCCCGCCGAGCGTCACGGCCAGCGGTGCCCCGATGAGCGATGCGGTCACGCCGACCTGGGCATCCCCGAGCCGCGGGCTGCCGGCCGACACCGCCACGTGCAGACCGCCCATCCGGCCCCGTAGGCGGTCGGGCGTGATCCACTGGAGGATCGCGCTGCGGAACAGGGCGGAGATGGTGTCCGCCGCTCCTGCGACAGCGAGGAGCGCGAGCGCGAGCGGCAGCGCTCGCATGCCCAGCACCAGCGTCGTCACGCCCAGCAGCGCGACGCACGTCCCCCACAGCGCCACCGACGCGAGCACGGCGCGGCCGGCGTAGCGCACCCGCGCGGTCCAGCCGCTGCCCACGAGGCCGATCAGGGCACCGACCCCGGGCGCGGCGTGCAGCAGACCGACCGTGGCCGCCGAGCCGCCCATCACCGTGAGCCCGAGCTCCGGGAATGCCGCGCGCGGCAGCGCGAGGAACATCGCGAGGATGTCGGCCAGGAAGGCGGCGCGCAGGATCGGCTCGTGCTGCACGAACCGCAGGCCCTCGATCGTGGCGGCGAGCGTGGCCCGGGCCCCCCGCCGGGCGTCGCCGTCCCCGATCGGCGGGATCGGTGCCATGAGAGCCGTGGCCACGAGCGCCAGAGCGAAGCCCACGGCGTCGACCGCGTAGGCGGTCGTATAGCCGGACGTGGCGATGAGAATCCCCGCGAGCGCGGGACCGGCGATGCGCCCGAGCTGCACGACCGTCTGCACCAGCGCGAGTGTGGGGACCAGCTGCGGGCCCTCCACCAACCGGGGGACGACCGCGATCCGCGCCGCCGCGTTGAGGGAGGACGCGGCTCCGATCACCGCCGAAAGGACGAAGAGCATCCCCAGCGACGGCTCCGGCGTGAGCGCGTTGGCGACCAGGCCGGCGCCGGTGGCGGTCAGCATGGCCTGGGATGCCAGCAGCACCCTGCGACGGTCGTAGGCGTCGACGATCGACCCGCCGAGCACGCCGACCACCACCGTCGGCACCAGCTGCGCCGCGCCGAGCAGACCGACCACCAGCGAGCTCCTGGTCTGCTCGTAGGCCTGCAGCGGGATCGCGACCGCCGAGACCTGGCTGCCAGTCACCGAGATGACGTGGCCGACCATGAGCAGCCGCACATCGCGCGACACCCGCAGCGGGCTCAGGTCGAGCAGGAAACGCTTCAGCGGGTTGGTATATCACGCATCATGCATGATCAGGTAGGGTGCGCACGATGCGCGCTGCCGTCCTGGTCGCCACCGACGCCGTCGAGGTGCGCGACGTCGAGGCGCCGGCCTCCGCCGGCAAGGCGCTGGTGGCGCCGGAGGTGGCCGGGATCTGCGGGACGGACCTTGGGATCGTCGCCGGTCGCTTCCCCGTGTCGCCACCGCGCGTGCTGGGTCACGAGGTCGTGGCCAGGGTCGTCGCACCCGGACCTCTCGGGCTGCTCACGGCCGGGCAGCGCGTGCTTGTCAACCCCTCGATCGCCTGCGGGCAGTGCACGACCTGCCGCCGCGGGCTGGCCCACCTCTGCCCCAACGGCGGGCTGATGGGTCGCGAGGAGGACGGCGGGTTCGCCGAGCTCCTGGCGGTCGAGGAGCACCGCCTGCTGGACGTGCCCGAGCACATCACGCGCGAGAGCGCCTCGCTCCTGCAGGTCCTGGGAACCTGCGTCCACGCCCAGCGCGACGAGCCCGTCTTTCCCGGGCAGACCGCCGTGGTCATCGGGCTTGGCGTCACCGGCCTGCTGATCCTGCAGCTGCTGCACGCGCGGGGGATCGCCACCGTGGGCGTCACGCGCTCGGCCTGGAAGCGCGAGCTGGCCGGCGAGCTGGGCGCCACCGCCACCGCCGCGCCCGACGAGGCCGCCGCCGCCGTCGCCGACCTCACGCGCGGTGAAGGTGCCGACCTCGTGGTCGAAGCCGTAGGGAGCGTGCCCACCCTCGTCCAGGCGATCGAGCTCGCGGCCTTCCGTGCCACCGTGGTCGCCTTCGGCTCGATCGGCGGGACCCCGACCGCCACACTGCCCTTCTACCGCCTCTACGCGCGCGAGCTGCGGCTGCACTACCCCCGCGCAGCGACCGCCGACGACTACGCGCGCGCCATCAGCCTGGTCGCCGACGGCACGCTCGCCGTCGAGCGCCTCCACACCCACGCCTTCGCGCTGGAGGACGTCCGCGACGCCCTCGCGACCAGCGCGACCCCCGACGCCCTGAAGGTGACCGTCGCCCCATGACGCAGCCCGCCCCGATCGTGGACATCCACGCGCACCACACGCCCGAGCGCTACAAGCACGCGCTGCGCACGAAGGGCCACTGGTACGGCCTGGACGAGACCCCGGGCGAGCTGGGCCGGGGGGCTTCGACAAGGGCGTGGAGGAGCGCCTCGCCGACATGGACGCGCTCGGCTGCGACATGCAGCTGGTGACGCCGACCGCGGGCTTCTACCAGTACGGAAACGACCTGGAGACCACCAGGCAGATCGCGCGCGAGTGCAACGACGAGATCGCCGAGATCGTCCAGGCCCACCCTGACCGTTTCAAGGGCCTCGCGACCGTGCCGATGCAGGACACCGGTGCCGCGGTCGCCGAGCTCGAGCGCGCCATGCGGGTGCTCGGCCTCGAGGGCGTGATGATCAGCGACCACGTCCAGGGCCGCATGTACGACGATCCGGTGTTCCTGCCGTTCTTCGAGGCTGCCGAGGCCCTCGGCGCGATCGTGTTCTTCCACCAGGGTGGGGACACCATCGTCCACACGCGCACGTCGCGCTACAAGCTCGGCAACGCGATCGGCAACCTCACCGAGCGCGCCCTGGTGTTCGCCGCGCTGGTCTTCGGCGGCGTGATCGACCGCTGCCCGGGGCTCAAGCCGCTGCTCGCACACGGGGGCGGGTACGCGCCCTACGGCGCGCCGCGCATGGACAAGGTGTCGGGGGCCATGGAGCCCGGCGGCGGGCTGACGTCGCCGTTCCCCGACGGCGGTCACGGCCTCGCGCGCGCGCCCAGCGAGTACCTCTCGCGCTTCTGGTACGACTGCTGCACCTACAGCGGCCCCGTCCTGCGCTTCCTCCTGGACACCGTCGGCAGCGACCGGGTGATGCTCGGCACCGACTACCCCGCGCCGATGCTCCTGCACGACGCGGTCCGCTGGGTGCGCGGCCTCCCCGAGCTCGACCGAGGAGGAGAAGGTGGCCGTGCTGCAGAGCAACGCCGCCGTGTTCCTGGGCCGTTCGAGCCAGGAGTAGGACGCATGGACCGGTTGGGCTTCGGCATCGTCGGCCTCGGCAACATCACCGTCGGCACGATCGCGCCGGCGATGCTGGAGCTCGCGGAGTGCGAGCTCATCGCGGGCACCAGCCGCGACCAGGGCCGCGCGGACGCGTTCGCGGAGCGCTTCGGCGCCAGGCGCGCCTACGCCGACTACGACGCGATGCTCGCCGACCCCGACGTCCAGGCGGTCTACATCGCCACGCCGAACGCGCTGCACGGCCAGCAGACGGTCGCCGCCGCGCGCGCCGGCAAGCACGTCTGGTGCGACAAGCCGCTGGCGCTGAGCCGAGCCGAGGCCGTGCGCTCGATCGCGGCGTGCCGCGATGCGGGGGTCGCGCTGGGTGTGAACTTCCACAACCGCCACCTGCCGTGGCTGCACGAGGTCACCCGCCTGATCGCCGACGGCCACCTCGGCGACGTCGAGGTGATCCACATCGAGGCCAGCTCCGGGCCGCGCCACTACACCAACTGGCGCGCCGACCCCGCCCTCGCCGGGTTGGGGACGCTGTCCAACGTCGGCGGCCACCCGCTGGACTGGCTGGGCGTCATCCTCGACAGCCGCGCCGTCGAGGTGAGCGCGATGCTCGACCCCGCGCCGGGGTCGGGCCAGGTGGAGATGCTCGCGATGGTGCTGCTGCGCTTCGCGAACGGGACCCGCGTGTTCTGCAACTTCAACGAGCGCGTGCGCGACCCGCTCAACGACGTGGTGATCTACGGCACGCGCGGGCGCCTCGTCGGCAAGAACCTCACGCGCTCGCGCCTGGACGGCGAGCTGCACGTGCGCACCGAGGAGGGCGAGACGGTCACGCCCTACCCCAACCCCAAGGCGCACCAGCGCTCGCTGCGCGCGTTCGCCCGGGCCGTGCTCGCGGGCGAGGAGCCCAACGCGTCGGGACAGGACGGCCTGCGCAGCGTCGTGCTGACCGACGCGATCGCCCGCGCCGCCGCTGAGCGCCGCACGGTCGACGTGCCCGACGTCGACTGACGGCCGTGGACGCGCCGGGCCTCGAGAGGAGCTGCGCACGATCAGCCAGTTCGTCGCTCGCGCGCGCGAGGTCACCCAGCCGGGCCTGTTCGACTGGGCCGCGGGTGCGGCGGGGGAGGAGGTCACGCTCTCGCGCAACCTGCTCGCGCTCAACCGGCTGGCGCTCGTCCCACGCCTGCTGCGCGGCGCTGAGACCGTAGACACCCGCACCTCACTGCTGGGCATCCCGTTGGCACTGCCGGTGTTCCTCGCGCCGGTGGGGGCCCTCGCGCTCTACCACGAGAGCGACGCCGAGGGCTCGGCCGACGGCGCCGCGCGGGCCGGGACCATCGCGTTCTGCGCCACCCAGCTGGCGAACGCCCGCTGGGAGGCCGTGGCCGCGACCGCGCCAGGGCGCAACGTCTTCCAGCTCTACGTGCTCGGGGACCGCGCCTGGCTGGGGGACGTGCTGGAACGGGTCGCCGCGGCCGGCTTCGCGGCTGTGTGCGTGACCGCCGACACCCCGATCCCGGGGCTGCGCGACCGCAGCGAGGCCGGCGGCTTCGTGTGGACCAACGAGCGCGGCGGCACGCCGGTCAACCTCGTGCAGCACGGCTGGGACACCCGCTACCGGCGCAGCTTCGACTGGGACGACCTCGCGTTCGTCTGCGAGCGCTCTCCGCTACCCGTCCTGCTCAAGGGCGTGCTCACCGGGGCGGACGCCGAGCGCGCGCTCTCGGTCGGGGTGCAGGCGGTCTACGTGTCCAACCACGGCGGCCGCACGCTCGACCACGGCCTGTCGACGATCGAGGTGCTGCGCGAGGTCGTCGATGCCGTCGCCGGCCGCGCGGAGGTCCTGGTCGACAGCGGGTTCACCCGTGGCACCGAGGTGTGCGCGGCGCTCGCCCTCGGGGCGCGGGCGGTCGGCCTCGGGCGACTGCAGTGCTGGGGTCTGGCGGTCGGGGGGGCCGCCGGCGTGGCGCGGATCCTGGAGATCCTGCGCGCCGAGCTCGAGGTCACCCTCGCCAGCATCGGCTGCGCCACGGTCGACGAGCTCACCCCCGAACATGTGCGCTGGACCGACCCCGCCCCGCCGCTCTGGCCCCGTTGACCCCTGCACTCCACAGTCTGTATGTTGCATGATATCGACTAGTGGCGTAGGAGGACGGCGTGCGCTTGCGTGGGCAGTGGGCTTGGGCAGGAGCGGCGGCAGCCATGCTGCTGCTGGCGGCGTGTGGTTCGGACTCGGGCGGCGACGCCACCGAGCAGGCCGCTGACCCCACGGGCGCGGCCTCCGAAGAGGCTGCTGCCGCCGACTTCGAGCCGGAGCTCGTCGACGGCATCCTGCAGCCCCTCCCCGACGGTTTCCCGGACCACGCGATCACGATCGTCGTGGCCGACGACGCCACCAGCTCCGAGGGCATCCTCGCCACGACGCTGCAGGCGCATTCCGAGGAGCACTCCCCGGTCCCGATCGACATCGAGATCCGCGACGACTTCGAGTCGTTCCCGACATGGGAAGCTCTGCAGTACATCCGTGAGGACGAGGAGGGCCAGCAGGGCTACCTGATCGAGCCGCTGGCCACGGTCGGTGGCATCGCAGACACCGCGGCCGCCGACGTCGAGGGCTCGACGGGCCAGTCGCTGGCGACGGTCGCGCCGATCATCGGCCTCGAGATCGGGCGCTGGTACATCACGCAGTGCGTCGAGGTCGAGTGGGAGCCGACCATCGAGGCGCTCGTGGCCGAGAGCCAGGAGCGGCCCGGCGAGGTGCGCTACATGGCGCAGGGCGCCGGCGGCGGCGTCGACCTGGGCTTCTTCTCCACGATGATGGCCCTGGACGCCGGCGAGTTCGACGCGATCCCCATCGGCGGCACCGTCGAGCAGGCCACCGCCACGGCCGCGTGCGAGGGCGACGTCACGAACACGACCTACGAGCCGATCCTCCCGCACCTGCAGAACGAGCGGCTCGACATCCTCATGGTCAACGGCGAGGAGCGGGTCGAGGAGTACCCCGACGTGCCGTCGGCGGGCGACCTGGGCATCGAGGACAGCCTCGTGAGCGGGCGCCAGCTCATCGCCGGCCTCGGCGTCCCAGAGATCCGTCTGCAGTGGCTCTACGAGCTCTTCGCCGCGATCGCGAACGACCCGGACTACGTGGCGGCGCGCGAGGAGATCCCGGGCGTGCAGGTCATCGTCGAGGATCGCGCGGAGGCACGGGCCACCGAGGAGCGCAACTACGCGATCGTGACCGACGTGCTCGAAAGCCTGGGACTGCTCTTCGAAGGATGAGCACCTACCGCCGCGTCGACCTGATCCTGGCGGTCGGCCTGGCGGTGTTCGGGTTCGCGGTCGTGGTGCTGGCCGCGGTCGCGATCCCGCCGTCCGCGTCGGCGTACACGTTCGACCCGATCGGGCCGCGCGGCTTCGCCTTCGTGATCGGGAGCTTCACCGCCCTGCTGGGCGTGGGGCTGATCGCCGAGCGGGTGCTGGCGCTGCGCCGGGCGTCCGGGCTGCCGTTCGCGGATCCCGACGAGACGGCCGCTGCGGAGGCCGAGGAGAGCGGCGACGACCCTCGCTACCCCGGGTCGTCCCGGCGGACCTTCACGATCATGCTCTGGTCGTTCCTCTACGCGCTGCTGCTCACCCGCATCGGGTACCTGATCGCGTCCGCGCTGCTGATCTTCGCGTGCATGTGGACGATGGGGGCCCGCCGCCGCCGGCATCTGGTCTGGTTCCCGATCGTCTACTCGGTGGTGACCTGGGCGATCTTCGGCCCGCTGCTCAACGTGCGACTCCCCGGCGGTCTGCTGCAGGCGCCGCTGGAGGCGCTCAACTTGGTCTGACGGGAGCGCCGTGTTCTTCGAGACGTTCGCCGGCGCCTTCGAGGCGCTGCTGTCCCCGCTCACCTGGGGCTGCATCCTCCTGGGTTCCACCTGGGGCGTGTTCGTCGGCGCGATGCCCGGCATCGGCGCGCCGGTCGGGTTCGCGTTGCTGCTCCCGCTGACGTTCATCCTCAACCCGGTGGCCGCTGTCGCGATGCTGCTGGCGGTCAGCGTCGGCAACGCCTTCGGCAACAGCTTCCCGGCGATCACGCTGGCGATCCCCGGAAGCCCCGCGACGATCATGACCGTCCTCGACGGCCACGCGCTGTTCAAGCAGGGCAAGGGCGACGTCGCCATGGGGGCCACCTACCTGGCGGCGCTGCTGGGGCAGCTGATCAGCGTCCCGCTCTTCGTGCTGCTGGTCGTGCCCCTGGCCGACCTGGCCTACGTGTTCCAGCCCCCGGAGCTCCTGGGGGTGTACGTGCTCGGCCTGGTGGCGGTCGTCAGCCTCGCGTCCAGCAACGTGCTCAAGGGCCTGCTGTCCGCGGGCTTCGGCCTGGTCGTCGGCCTGATCGGCCTCGACCCCCTGACCTCGTTCTCACGCTTCACCTTCGGGATCACCGAGATCCGCCCCGGGCTCGACGACGCCGCGGTGATCGTCGGCCTGCTGGCCCTCGGGGAGATCTTCCGGTCCCTGCGGCAGAGCTTCGACTGGGGACTCGGCGGCGAGGCCAAGCGCCGGCGCGTGCGGCTGCCGAAGCTGGCCGAGATGGGCGGCAAGGGCATGATCCCGTCCCTGCTGGGCGGAACGGTCCTGGGCACGTTCATCGGGGCGATCCCCGGCGCCGGGTCGACCACCGCGGCGCTGGTGTCCTACGAGCAGGCCAAGCTCTGGTCCAAGAAGCCCGAGGAGTTCGGCAAGGGCTCCCTGACGGGGATCATCGCCAACGAGGCTGCGCAGAACGCCGCGAACTCGGGCGAGCTGATCCCCACGCTGGCGCTGGGCATCCCCGCCGGCGGCTCGATGCTGATCCTGCTGGGCGCCCTCAACTCCCAGGGCTTCATCCCCGGTCCCTTCCTGATCGTCGACAACCCCGAGCTGCTCTGGGCGGCCGTGGCCGGGCTGCTCGGCGCGACCGTCTTCCTCGCGATCGTCGGCATGCGCATGGCGGGCTGGATGCTGTCGATCTCCCGCGTGGACCGCTCCTCGGTGCTGGTGGCGGCGCTCGCGCTCGTGCTGCTGGGCACCTACGCGGTGAAGTCCAGCATCACCGACGTGGTCGTGATGCTGATCTTCGGGGTCATCGGCTACTTCATGTACCGCTACGGCTACAGCCCCGCGGCGGCCGCCCTCGCGGTGGTGCTCTCGCGCGGCTTCGAGTCCAGCCTGCGGCGCGGGCTCGCGCTCAGCCACGACAGCTTCTGGGAGCTCGTCACCCGCCCGATCACCGGGGTGCTCCTGCTCGTCTCGCTGGCGCTGCTGATCCTCAGCCTGTGGCGCCAGCACCGCCGGCGGAGGGCTCCAGCCACGCCTCTGCTCCGACAAGAGGAGCCGGCTGCCCATGGAGCAGGGCCCACACCTGACGCGTGACCTCGACGGCCATGCGCTCGCGGCTGCGCTCGGTCGCGCCGCCGACGTGGGGGGTCAGCACGATGCCTGGCGTGGAGAACAGCGGGCCCTCGACGGCCGGCGGCTCGGTCGCGTAGACGTCGAGCCCGGCACCGCGGATCGTCCCGTCACGCACCGCCGCCGCCAGGGCGTCCTCATCGACGATCCCGCCGCGGCTGGAGATCACCACGATCCCCTGCGGGCCCAGCGCGGCCAGCTCGGCGGCACCGACGAGGCCCCGCGACTGCGGAGTCAGCGGGGCGGCGATCACGAGGTGGTCGGCCCACGCGCAGAGCTCACCGATCGTTGGCAGCAGGGTCGCGCCGTCAGGGGCGGCAAAGGGGTCGAGGTAGGCGGTCGTGCAGCCGAACCCGCCCTCGAGGATCGCGCCGACCCGCCGCCCGATGCGACCGGCGCCGAGGATGCCGATGCGGGCCCCGTCGATCTCCTCCATGTACCGCAGCCCGAACCGGTCGCGGAACCGGCCCTCACGCGCCATGCCGTCGCAGATCACGAGGTCGCGCGCGACCGCGAGCAGCAGTGTCACGGCGAGCTCCGCGACCGCCTGGGCGTTGGCCCCGGGGACGTTGGTGACCTTGACCCCGCGGGCGGCGCAGGCGTCGAGGTCCACGGTGTTGACGCCGACCCCGTACTTGCCGACCACCGCGAGGTTGGGGAGGAGGTCGAGCAGGGCCTGGTCCACCGGGAAGCTGCGCACGATCACGGCGCGGATCTCCTGGGCATGCGCCTTCCAGGCGTCGGACTCCCAACCCTCCAGCAGCGTCGCGCCCTGAGCCAGCAGCCACTGCGTCCCGACCTCGTGGATCGGTTCCGCGACGAGGATGGTCACCATCGGGTGCGCGCCTTTCGGTCCGGTCAGGGGACCGGGGTCTGGCCCCCGTCGACGTTGATCACCGTGCCGGTGACGTAGGAGCCGGCGTCGGAGGCCAGGAAGCAGGCGACGTTGGCGAACTCCTGGGCCGTGCCCATGCGTCCCATCGGCAGCCGGCTGCCGAGGTCGGCGAGGTAGTCCTCGAACGCCACGTCCGGCGCCTCGCGGGCGTGGCGCCCCGCCACCTGGTCGGTCACCACGGTCGCGGGAATGAGCGCGTTGACGAGGATGCCGTCGGCCGCGTGCTCGTTGGCCGTGATCTTCGTCAGCGCCAGCTGCGCGGCGCGCGAGACCTGGGTGGGCGCGCCGCCCGCACGCGGGACTTTGGCCCCCGCATTGATCACGTTGAGGATCCGCCCCCAGCGCCGCTCGCGCATGCCCGGGATGGCCAGGCGGCTGAAGCGGATCATCGCGAAGAGCTTGACGTCCAGGTCGTGCTGCCACTCGGCGTCGGTGCACTCCAGCACGCTGGCGTTGAAGGAGCTGCCCGCGTTGTTGACCAGCACGTCGACGCGCCCGAAGTCCTCGAGCACGTGCGTGAAGGCCGCCGTGATCGCAGCCGGGTCCGCGACGTCGCAGACGTAGGCGCGCACTTCCGTGCCGACCTGGGCGGCGAGCGCGGCGCGGGTCTCCTCGAGGACCTCAGGGCGGCGGGCGACGATCGCGATGTCGGCACCGGCGCGTGCGAACGCCTCGGCCATCGCCCGCCCCAAGCCGCGGCTGCCGCCGGTGACGAGCGCCACCCGCCCGTCCATGCGGCAGTCCATCGTTACAACATCAAGCGGTCGTCGAAGGCGGCGCGGGACATGACGTGGGCGGGGCCGTCGGTGACCAGCACCATCTCCTCGAGGCGCACGCCGCCGCCGCCGCGCACGCCTTCGACCCAGATCAGCGGCTCGATCGCGAACACCATCCCGGGTTCGAACTCGTACTCCAGCGCGCCGGGCAGGGTCTCGCCGATGTAGGGCGGCTCGTTGGAGCCGATGCCCACGCCGTGGGCGATGAACAGCGACAAGAAGTTGCCGGCCAGCCCGTAGGGCTCGGCGGCGGCCTTGATCGCGCGGGTGGCGTCGAAGTTGGTCTTGCCCGGCCGCATGCAGGCGATCCCGGCCTGCAGCCCCTCATACAGCGCGGTGTGGATCTCGCGCTGGCGCTGCGAGGGCTTGCCGCACACCGTCACCCGGGCGACGTCGCCGTAGTAGCCCGCCCAGCACGCGCCGATGTCGATGAACACCAGGTCGCCGTGGCGGATGATCTTGTCCGACGAGATGCGGTTGGGCGGCGCCATGTGCTCACCGGAGGCCACGAACGGCGTCATCACGTGGGCGTACTCGCCGCCCAGCCGGAACAGCTCGTGCATGGCGTCGGCGGCCACGTCGTTCTCGCGGCGGCCCTCGCGCACCGCGCGCACCGCCGCGGCGGTGACGGCGTCGGCGAGCGCGGTGGCCTCCTCCAGCAGCGCGATCTCGCCGGGCAGCTTGATGCGCCGCGCCTGCTGCATGGGGGTGTCGCCGTCGTCGATCTCCACCCCGGGCAGCTGGGCGGCGATCTCTTGGTGCAGGATCGTGGAGGCGGCGTCGATGCCCAGCCGCCCGCGGTCCAGGCCGCGGTCGGTGAGCACCGGCACCAGCACCTCGCGCACGAACCCCGCGATCAGCGAGCGCTCCTCCATGATCGGGATGGTGTGGACCTCTTTGACCCACGGCATCACCCGGTCGACGCGGTCGCGCTCCCCGCCCGAGCACAGCAGGATCGGGTCCTCCCCGGCCACCAGCAGCGCCCCGTTGAGGAACGACGACTTCGACGCGATCAGCTGGGCGCGCAGGTCGGTGAGGTAGCGCACCGACTCGTCTTTCCACACCAGCACCGCGTCCAGGCCGGCGGTCTCACGGGCCGCCTGGGCGCGCGCGACGCGCTGGCGGCGCAGCTCACGGACGTCGACGCGCTCTTCGTAGCCGACGTTGAACTGGCCCTTGGCGAAGCCGTCCACCCGTCGCCCCTCTCCTCGACCAATCCCCTAACATGATGCATCATACAGAGTGCATCGGCGCTTCGGGGGCCTTGACACAGAGGCGTGGACAGCCAAATGCTGCATCCTGCAAGGTATCGGGCGATGGGGCGTAGGCCCCCACTGGCAGGAGCCGCGGGCATGCGTGCATCCACGAAGGCGGGGGCGCGCGCCGCCCTGCTGCTGGCGTTGCTGGGGCTGATCGCCGCGGCGTGCGGCTCCGGCGACGATTCCGGCGGGTCCACCGAGGAGGCCAGCGGGAGCGGCGCAACCGCAGCGGCGGCTGGCGGCGAGGGCACCACGCTGGTCGCAGCGATCAACGAGGGCGACCCGATGGACTGGGACCCCTCGGTCGACAACGAGAAGGCCTCGATCCACTTCGGTGACACGCTCGTCGAGCAGGACGCGGAGACCGGCGAGCTGGTCGGCGCGCTCGCGGAGTCCTTCGAGCTGTCCGAGGACGGCACCACCTGGACGTTCCACCTGCGCCCTGACGTGCCGTTCCACGACGACTGGGGGACCGTGACGTCGGAGGACGTCGCGTTCACCTGGTCGGAGTGGATCGCCGAGGACTCCGACCACGGCTCGCGCGCGGTGCAGATGCGCCAGGCCGTGGGCGGCTCGATGGACGGCTTCGAGGTCATCGACGACCTCACGTTCGCGCTCAACACCGACGAGCCCGTGGTCGTGCTGCCCGAGATCCTCTGCGACTGCGCGACCGGCATGACCGTGACGTCGGCGCGCTACTTCGAGGAGGAGCCCGACGTCGCCTTCACCCACCCGATCGGGACCGGACCGTGGGAGTTCGTGAGCTCCGACCCGGGCATCGAGATGGTGATGGCGAACGCCCCCGGGGAGCACCCGTGGCGCGACGAGCCGGCCTATGACGAGCTGATCCTGCGCACGATCGGCGACGGCGCCGCGATCCTCGCGCAGGTCCAGAGCGGCGCGGTCGGCGTCGGCCAGCTGTCGGCCGAGCTTGCCGGCGAGGCCGAGGCCGCCGGCCTGCAGATCGTCTCCAACGCCAACATCGGCCACGCCGACGTGATGGTCGGGGGCGCGTACTTCGGGGCCGACGAGCTGGTCGACGTGGACGCGCCGTGGGTGCAGAGCCTGGACCCCGCCGACCCCGGTGGCCGGGCGATCCGCCAGGCCATGTCGCTGGCGATCGACCGCGAGCTGATCCTGGACCGCATCCTGCACGGCGAGGGGGCGCTCTCCCGTGGGCCGCTGATCAGCTACGAGGAGCTCCCCGTCTCGAACGAGGAGGACTGGGACTTCCCTGAGTACGACCCGGAGCGGGCCATCGAGCTGCTGGCCGAGGGCGGCTACCCCGACGGCTTCGAAGTCGAGATGCTGCTCTTCGGTCAGGAGGTCGACACGGTCGGGATGGGCGAGGCCATCGCCGGCATGTGGGAGGACATCGGGCTCACGGTGACCCGCACCCCGGTCGAGGAGGACTTCGTCGACGAGCTGCTGGTCAACCGCACCACGGCGGGCTACGCCTGGGTCAACATCAACCCGTACCACTTCGAGCCGGCGCCGACATGGTTCAACTACCTCAACGACGACGACTACGACGACAAGATCTTCCACCCCGCCTTCGACGAGGGCTACGCACGCGTGGTCAGCGAGCTGGATCCGGTCGTCCGCTGGGAGGTCGGGCGCGAAGTCACCGGCATCACCCGCGACGACTGGCTCCCCATCAACCTGATGGCGGTGAACATGCCGTTCATCCTGAGCGAGGACGTCGCGAGCTTCACGCCGTTCCCCGGCGTGAACACCATCAACAGCCTGGAGTCGGTGCGCCCGGCCTGACGCACTGGCCTGTGCTCAGCGGGCCAGCAGGCGCTGGTCGGCTGGGTGGGCCCGCAGCGCAGGCAGCACGTCCACCTCGACCACCTGCGGGCACCGCCGGTGGTGCACGGGGGTGCCGTAGCGGCGCGCGTGCCACAGGCCGGCGAGGTCGCTGACGGGCGAGTCCAGGACGGCCGTGCGCTCGCACCGTGGGCAGGTGCCGACCAGGCGCAGGAGCACGGCGCCATCGGTGCCAGCCTGGGAGTGGTCGACCACGACCCAGCACGGCGGCTCGCCGTCCTCGACCAGCTCCAGGACGACCTTGTCGAACCAGAAGGGATCGCCCAGCACCGCCCACGGCACGGCGTCCCGCCAGCGGACCGCGCGACCGCCCAGCACCTGCCGGAGCGCGGCAACTCCACGGTCGGCCCAGCCCCCGGGCGCACGCAGCTCTGCCTGGAGGGCCTCGCGGTGGGTCACCCACGCGTGCTCGGCATCCGCGTACAGCCCCATCAGCCGCTCCCGTCCCGGCTCCACAGCTCGCTGAGGACGGCGATGTCGAGATCGTCCAGCCCTCGATCAGCGGCCTCGGTGAAGAGCCGCTGGGCCTGTGCGCCAAGCGGCAGGTCGACCCGGTGCTCCGCCGCCGCGTCGTGGATCAGCGCGAGGTCCTTGCGCAGCAGGCGCACCGTCGTCGCCGGGGAGAAGTCGCCGGCGACGACCCGCGGCAGGTTGCGGTTGAGCATGGTCGAGCCTCCGAACGAGGTGCTGATCACCTCCAGGACGACCTGCAGGTCCGCGCCGAGCCGCTGCCCGAGCGCGGCGGCCTCGGCGACCGCGGCGGTGTTCACCGCCACGAGCAGCTGGTTGACGAGCTTCACGACCTCGCCGCTGCCGACGTCGCCGCAGCGGTGGATGCGCGCGCCGTAGGCCTCCAGCACCGGGCGCGCGGCGTCGAGCACGTCCTCCTCGCCGCCGACCATCACGGTGAGGGTGCCGGCCTCCGCCCCGGCCGGTCCGCCGGAGACGGGCGCGTCCAGGTACCCGACGCCGCGCCCGCCCGCGCGCTCCGCGACGCGGCGCGCCAGCTGCGGGGAGATCGTGGAGTGCTCCACCAGCACGGAGCCGGAGCCGGCCACCTCGAGCACCGCCCACGACACCTCCTCGGAGGCCGACTCGGTGGGAAGGCACAGCAGCACGACGTCGGCCCCGACCGCGACCTCCGCCACCCCCGCGCAGGCGATCAGGCCGTCCGCGGCCAGCTCCTGCACCGCGGCCCCGGAGCGGTTCGCCCCGCGCACCACATGGCCCGCGGCCAGCAGCCGCCGCGCGATCGGCCGCCCCATCTTCCCCAGTCCGACGATCCCCACCGTGCGCCGCGTCATCGCACTACCCCCTAGCCAACGATCCCCCTACAACATCAAGCGGTCGTCGAAGGCGGCGCGGGACATGACGTGGGCGGGGCCGTCGGTGACCAGCACCATCTCCTCGAGGCGCACGCCGCCGCCGCCGCGCACGCCTTCGACCCAGATCAGCGGCTCGATCGCGAACACCATCCCGGGTTCGAACTCGTACTCCAGCGCGCCGGGCAGGGTCTCGCCGATGTAGGGCGGCTCGTTGGAGCCGATGCCCACGCCGTGGGCGATGAACAGCGACAAGAAGTTGCCGGCCAGCCCGTAGGGCTCGGCGGCGGCCTTGATCGCGCGGGTGGCGTCGAAGTTGGTCTTGCCCGGCCGCATGCAGGCGATCCCGGCCTGCAGCCCCTCATACAGCGCGGTGTGGATCTCGCGCTGGCGCTGCGAGGGCTTGCCGCACACCGTCACCCGGGCGACGTCGCCG
This sequence comes from Euzebyaceae bacterium, assembly GCA_963829805.1. Lineage (GTDB taxonomy): Bacteria > Actinomycetota > Nitriliruptoria > Euzebyales > Egibacteraceae > CAWHJR01. The sequence goes on along the minus strand of CAWHJR010000002.1, from coordinate 509,232 downwards.
TAGTAGCCCGCCCAGCACGCGCCGATGTCGATGAACACCAGGTCGCCGTGGCGGATGATCTTGTCCGACGAGATGCGGTTGGGCGGCGCCATGTGCTCACCGGAGGCCACGAACGGCGTCATCACGTGGGCGTACTCGCCGCCCAGCCGGAACAGCTCGTGCATGGCGTCGGCGGCCACGTCGTTCTCGCGGCGGCCCTCGCGCACCGCGCGCACCGCCGCGGCGGTGACGGCGTCGGCGAGCGCGGTGGCCTCCTCCAGCAGCGCGATCTCGCCGGGCAGCTTGATGCGCCGCGCCTGCTGCATGGGGGTGTCGCCGTCGTCGATCTCCACCCCGGGCAGCTGGGCGGCGATCTCTTGGTGCAGGATCGTGGAGGCGGCGTCGATGCCCAGCCGCCCGCGGTCCAGGCCGCGGTCGGTGAGCACCGGCACCAGCACCTCGCGCACGAACCCCGCGATCAGCGAGCGCTCCTCCATGATCGGGATGGTGTGGACCTCTTTGACCCACGGCATCACCCGGTCGACGCGGTCGCGCTCCCCGCCCGAGCACAGCAGGATCGGGTCCTCCCCGGCCACCAGCAGCGCCCCGTTGAGGAACGACGACTTCGACGCGATCAGCTGGGCGCGCAGGTCGGTGAGGTAGCGCACCGACTCGTCTTTCCACACCAGCACCGCGTCCAGGCCGGCGGTCTCACGGGCCGCCTGGGCGCGCGCGACGCGCTGGCGGCGCAGCTCACGGACGTCGACGCGCTCTTCGTAGCCGACGTTGAACTGGCCCTTGGCGAAGCCGTCCACCCGTCGCCCCTCTCCTCGACCAATCCCCTAACATGATGCATCATACAAAGTGTGAGGTCGCTGTCTGGAGGGATCATGCGGTCATCGGTGGGAGTCGGCACGCTGCGCTTCATCGTGCTGCTGGGGGTGTTCGTGCTGCTCGCGGCGGCCTGCGGGAGCGACGCGGACACGACCGGGGACGCGACCGAGGACTCCGCCGCCACCGAGGACGGCGGCAGTGCCGCCACGGAGGATGCGGCCGCCGCCGGTGAGGGGACGACCCTCGTCGCGGCGATCACCGAAGGCGACCCGATGGACTGGGACCCCTCGGTCGACAACGAGAAGGCGTCCATCCACTTCGGTGACACGCTGACCGAGATCAACGCGGAGACGGGCGAGATCGTCGGCGCGCTGGCCGAGTCGTTCGAGCTGTCCGACGAGGGCCGGACCTGGACCTTCCACCTGCGCCCCGACGTGCCGTTCCACGACGACTGGGGGACCGTGACGTCGGAGGACGTCGCGTTCACCTGGTCGGAGTGGATCGCCGAGGACTCCGACCACGGCTCGCGCGCGCGCCAGCAGCGCCAGGCCGTCGGCGGCTCGATGGACGGCTTCGAGATCATCGACGACCTCACGTTCGCGCTCCACGCCGAGGACCCGGTGGTGGTCCTCCCGCAGGTGCTGTGCTCCTGCAGCACGGGCATGACGGTGACGTCGGCGCGCTACTTCGAGGAGGAGCCCGACGTCGCCTTCACCCACCCGATCGGGACCGGGCCGTGGGAGTTCGTGAGCTCCGACCCGGGCATCGAGATGGTGCTGGCGAACGCCCCCGGGGAGCACCCGTGGCGCGACGAGCCGGCCTATGACGAGCTGATCCTGCGCACGATCGGCGACGGCGCGGCGATCCTGGCGCAGGTCCAGAGCGGCGCGGTCGGCGTCGGGCAGCTGTCCGCGGAGCTGTCGGGCGAGGCCGAGGCCGCCGGCCTGCAGATCGTCTCCAACACCGACATCGGCCATGCCGACGTGATGCTGGGTGGTGCCTACTTCGGCAACGACCCCCTGGTCGACGTCGACGCGCCGTGGGTGCAGAGCCTGGACCCCGCCGACCCCGGTGGCCGTGCGATCCGCGAGGCGCTGTCGCTGGCGATCGACCGCGAGCTGATCCTGGACCGCATCCTGCACGGCGAGGGCGCGCTGGCCAGGGGCCCGCTGATCACCTACGAGGCGCTGTCGATCTCCTACGAGGAGGACTGGGGCTTCCCGGAGTACGACCCGGAGCGGGCCATCGAGCTGCTGGCCGAAGGCGGGTACCCCGACGGGTTCGAGATCGAGATGCTGCTGTTCCCGCAGGACGTCGACACGGTCGGGATGGGCGAGGCCATCGCCGGCATGTGGGAGGACATCGGCATCACGGTGACCCGCACGCAGGTCGAGGAGGACTTCGTCGATGAGCTGCTGGTCAACCGCACCACCGCCGGCTACGGGTGGGTCAACATCAACCCCTACTACGCCGAGCCCGCACCGACGTGGTTCAACTACCTCAACGACGACGACTTCGACGACAAGATCTTCCACCCGGCGTTCGACGAGGGCTACGCCCTGATCGTGGGTGAGCAGGACTTCGAGGTCCGCTGGGAGGTCGGCCGCGACGTCCAGACCACGCTCAACGAGGACCACCTGCCGATCAACCTCATGTCGGTGAACATGCCGTTCGTCCTGAGCGAGGACGTCGCGAGCTTCACGCCGTTCCCCGGCGTGAACACCATCAACAGCCTGGAGTCCGTGCGCCCGGCCTGAGCCGGGGACTTCAGCGCGCCGCCGATGGGTCGCAAGGTCCTGGCCAGGAGTGCGCAGGCGCTGCTCGCACTGCTCTTCCTGACGACCCTGGTCTTCGGGATGGTGCGCCTGACCGGTGACCCTGCGTCCTTCCTCACCGGACCCCAGGCCAACGCGGCCGACCGCGAGCGGGTCCGGGAGGAGCTGGGCCTGAACGAGCCCATCCCGGTGCAGTACGGCATCTACATGGCCAACCTGGCGCAGCTGGACCTCGGGCAGTCCTACCGCTACGAGGTGCCGGTGGCGGACCTGTTCTTCCGCCGCCTGCCCGCCACGCTGGTGATGTCAGCGGCGGCGCTGGTGGTCGTCTTGGTGGTCGCGGTGCCCTTGGGCGTGTACTCGGCGTACAAGCGCAGCGGGCCCCTCGACGTCCTGGCCCGCGCGATCGCGGGCCTGGGGCAGGCCGTCCCGGCGTTCTGGCTGGGCCTGCTCGCGATCCTGCTGTTCTCGGTGCACCTGGACTGGCTCCCGTCCGGCGGGACCGGTGGGCTGGAGTACCTGATCCTTCCTACGCTCGTGCTGTCCTTCGAGCCGATGTCCCGCCTGACCCGGCTCCTGCGCTCCAGCGTCATCGAGGAGCTCAGCAGCGACTACGTCACGTTCCACCGCATCAAGGGCGTCCCCGAGCGCCAGCTCCTGTGGCGCCACGTGCTGCGCAACGCCGGGCTGACCGCGCTGACGTTCGTCGGCATCATGACGATCGGTTTCCTCACCGGCTCCGTGCTCGTGGAGACGGTGTTCGTGTGGCCGGGGGTCGGGAACCTGCTCGTGGAGGCGATCGAGTTCCGCGACTTCTCCGTGATCCAGGGCGTCACACTGCTGATCGGCGCGGCCTTCATCTTCGGCAACCTGCTGATCGACCTGCTCTACATCGTGATCAACCCGCGTCTGAGGACCGCATGACCGAGCGCCTCGAGACCTCGTCCCCGGAGAGCGTCGAGCTCGACCGTCCGGTCATGGTCACGCCGCCGCGTACCCCGCCGCGCCGGCGCTGGCAGCGCATGCGCCTGAACCCGTCGCTGTCGTTCTTCGTGCTCGCGCTCTTCGTGATCGCCGCGCTCTTCGCACCCTGGCTGACCCCGCACGACCCGGTCGACAACGATCTGATCAACAGCCTCATCCCTCCCGCGTGGACGGAGGAGGGGACGTCGACGAACCTGCTGGGCACCGACACCTTCGGGCGCGACGTGCTGACGCGCGTGCTGTACGGGGCGCGCGTCTCGCTCCTCGTGGTGGTCTTCTCGCTGCTCATCGCGGTGGTGATCGGGAGCGGGGTCGGGATCTGGTCGGGCTACGCCGGCGGCCGCACGGACGTGATCCTGATGCGGCTGGTGGACGTCATGTTCGCGATCCCGTCCCTGCTGCTGGCGCTGGTCGCCGCCGTCGCGCTGGGGCCATCGTTGCGCAACCTCGTGCTCATCCTGGGCCTGCTCATCTGGCCCAACATCGCCCGCCTCATCCGCGGCGAGACCCTGGTGCTCAGGAACCACGAGTTCGTCGGCTACGCCAAGGCGATCGGCGTGCCGCGCCGCCGCATCCTCTGGCGCCACGTGCTGCCGAACGTCATGCCCACGCTGTTGGTCGCGACCACGCTGGAGGTCGCGAACGTGATCCTCACCGAGGCGTCGCTGTCGTTCCTGGGTGCGGGGCTCCCACCGCCCCAGCCAACATGGGGCGGGATGATCGACGAGGGGCGCGCGCTCATCGCGACCGGCTGGTGGATCTCGCTGTTCCCCGGGATCGCGATCGTGCTGACCGTCCTGGCGTTCAACGGGATCGGCGACTGGCTGCGCGATCGCTACGACCCGCAGACGAGGGACCTTTGAGCGGCGACGGCCCACCGGCGCTGGACGTGCGGGGCCTGACGGTCAGCGTGCCGACCCGGACCGGGAACCGCGCGCTGGCGGTGCGCGACGTCTCGTTCCAGGTCCCGGCGGGCGGCACCGTGGGGGTGGTGGGGGAGTCCGGCTCCGGCAAGACCATGACGAGCCTCGCGATCATGGGGCTGCTCCCCGCCGGGGCACGCGTCGAGTCCGGCGAGATCCTGCTGGAGGGCGAGAACCTGCTGGCCAAGAGCCAGCGCGAGCTGCAGCGCCTGCGGGGCAAGCGGCTCTCGATGATCCTGCAGGACCCGATGACCGCGCTGGACCCGTCGTTCACCGTGGAGAGCCAGCTGGCCAAGCCGCTGCGGCAGCACCGCGGGCTGTCGGGCCGCAACCTCGACAGCGCGATCGTGGAGTCCCTGGAGCAGGTGCGGCTCTCGTCCGCGCGCGAGCGGCTGCGCCAGTACCCGCACCAGCTCTCGGGGGGCATGCGCCAGCGCATGACGAGCGCGATCGCGCTGGCAGGCCAGCCCAGGGTCCTGATCGCCGACGAGCCGACCACCGCGCTGGACGCCACCACGCAGGTGCGCTACCTGCGCCTGCTCAACGACCTGCAGGCCGAGACGGGCTTCGCGCTGCTGCTGGTCGCCCACGACCTGGTCGTGGTGCGGCACGTCTGCGAGCACGTGGTGGTGATGTACGCGGGCGAGGTGGTCGAGGAGGGCGCCTCCGACGAGGTCTTCACGACCCCGCGCCACCCCTACACGCGGGCGCTCCTGGCGGCGATCCCGACGCTGGGCGACACGATCGAGCTCACGCCGATCGAGGGGCAGGCGCCCGACGTGGGCGAGGAGCTCACGGGCTGCCGCTTCGCCCCGCGTTGCCCCCACGCCCGGGACGTCTGCACCGCCCCGCCGCCACTGCGCACGGTCGACGGCGGCCGCCCGGCGCGCTGCTGGGGCGTGCACCAGGGATGGCTGCCCTCGTGAGCGAGGAGCTCGTCCTCCTCGACGGGGTCTCGGTCGTCTACGGGGGACGCCGCCTCATCGGCGCCGACCGGCCTCCGATCGTGGCGGTCGACGACGTCAGCCTCTCGGTGCCGCGTGGCGAGACCACCGGCATCGTCGGCGGGACCGGGGCCGGCAAGTCGACGATCGCCAAGCTCGTCATGGGCATGGTCGCGCCGACGGCGGGCACCGTCCGCGTCGCGGGGCACGACCTCGCCCGGGTCCAGGGCCGCGACCGTCTCGACCTGCAGCGGCTGCGCCAGGTCGTGCTGCAGGACCCCTTCTCCTCCCTGGATCCGCGCATGACCGTGCGCGACATCGTCGCCGAGCCGCTGACGTTGGGGCGGCGCGTGCCGCGCAAGCAGCTGGATGCGAGGGTCGCCGAGCTGCTCACCCTCGTGGGCCTGCCGCCCGGCCGCGCGGATCTCTACCCGCACCAGTTCAGCGGCGGCCAGCGCCAGCGCATCTCGATCGCGCGGGCGCTCGCACCGAAGCCCGAGCTGATCGTGCTCGACGAGCCCACGTCCGCCCTGGACGTCTCGGTGCGCGCCCAGATCCTCATCCTGCTCAAGCGCCTGCAGGCGGAGCTGGGCGTGACCTACCTGATCATCTCCCACGACCTGCTGACGGTGGCCTACCTCGCCTCGACCGTGGCCGTGATGGCCGCCGGTCGTGTCGTCGAGGTGGGGCCGACCGCGCAGCTGTTCAAGGCTGCGGAGCACCCCTACACCAAGGAGCTGCTCGCGAGCATCCCCAGCACCACCGGCAGCTGGCTGGACGCCGCCGACGGCGCAGCCGAGCCGGACCCCGCACCGATCGGAGGACCGGCATGACCACCGTCGTCGACATCCACAACCACGGCATCCCCAGGGGCTTCGTCGAGCGCGTGCGCGAGGACGGCGCCCGCTTCGGCTGGACGCTGCACACGCCCGACGCGGAGCGGCCCGCGGAGACCTCCAAGGACATCTTCTATCCCGAGGGCACCGAGGAGCTGACCACGCCCGAGGGCGGCACCTCCGACCTGCGGCCCCGGCGCACCGACCAGGACGCGCGCCTGGCCGACATGGACGAGGCCGGCATCGACGTCGTCATGGAGTCGCTGACGCCGCGGATGATGGCCTACTTCCAGGAGGCGGAGGCCGCGGCGTGGTCGGCGGGGGCGATCAACGACGGCTTCGCCGAGGACATGCGCGCCTATCCCGACCGCGTCATCGGCGTGGGCCACGTGCCGCTGGGCTACCCCGAGCTGGCGGCCAAGGAGCTGCAGCGCATGGTCGACCACCTGGGCATGAGCTGCGTGATGATCGGCAGCAGCGTCCAGGGCCGCGACCTCGACGACCCCGGCCTCGACCCGTTCTGGGCGGCCGCGCAGGGCCTGGGTGCCCTGGTGTTCCTGCACCCGACCTCGGTGGCCAAGCACACGCCCGGCCTCAAGGAGCGCCTGATCCCGTACCACCTCATCAACTGCATCGGCAACCCGCTGGAGACCTCGATCGCGACCGCCAAGCTCATCTTCGGCGGGGTGCTGGACCGGTTCCCGGACCTCAAGCTCTGCCTCGCGCACGCCGGCGGTTACACGCCGTGGATCCAGGGTCGCTGGCGCCGCACGCACGAGGTCCGCAAGGAGACCAAAGTCAACGGCGTGACCAAGCCGCTGGAGCACTACCTGGAGAAGCTCTACTTCGACTCGATCATCCACGACGACGAAACGCTCGGGTGGCTGGTCGAGACCGTGGGGGCGGAGCATGTGATCCACGGCACCGACTACGCCGCGGACATGGGCGACTGGGGTCAGGTCCCAAGGATCGAGGCGCTGCCAGGGCTGTCGCGGTCCGACAAGGACTTGATCCTGGGGGGCAACGCCCTCAGGCTGATCGGACGTGGCTGACGACCAGGTCGACGTCCGCATCGTCGACTGCGACGTCCACCTGGTCCCGCGCAGCCGGGACGAGTTGCTGGAGCGCATGCCCGAGCCCTGGCGCAGCCGCCTGGGCGCGCGGCGCGCCAACGCCACCGGCAAGGCCACGTACGCCTCCTACGAGAAGTCCAAGCGCGCCGACAGCCATCCGCCTGGCGGCGGGCTGCCCGGCTCCGACCCCGCGTTCGTCTACCGGCAGCTGTTCGAGGAGGCCAAGGTCGACCTCGCGATGCTGATTCCCGAGGGTCGCTACACGGTCGACCCCGAGCTCAACACCGTCTGGTGCGCCGCGCACAACGCGTGGCTGGCCGCGAGCTGGTTGGACGCGTGGAACCTCGGCGGCCGGTTCTTCGGGTCGATCTGCGTGTCGACCGACGACGTGCCAGGCGCGGTCCGCCAGATCGAGGAGTGGGGCCCGCACCCGCAGTTCCGGCAGGTGCTGATCGCCGACGTCAGCGACCGCCCGCTGGGGATGCCGCAGTTCGAGCCGATCTGGGCTGCGGCGGCGCGGCACCGCCTCCCGGTCGCGATGCACTTCAGCGGCCACGGGGCCGCCAAGCTCGGCGTGTCGCCCGTGGGGACCTTCCAGCACCACGTGGACTACCACTCGATCGCCTACCCGCTGGTCTACTCCGCCCACCTCGTCAGCTGGATCTGCAACGGCGTGTTCGACCGCCACCCGGACCTCAGGATCGTGTTCGTCGAGGGCGGCTTCCTGTGGCACCGGCCGATCCTGGCGCGGCTCGCCCGACACTGGCCGGCGTTGCGCGGAGAGGTCCAGGCGCGCCGCGACGACCCGTTGGACTACGTGCGCGAACACGTGCGCTTCACGTCCCAGCCGATCGAGGAGACCGACGACCCCGCGCAGGTCGCGGCGCTGTTCCGGCTGGCGGAAGCCGAACGCACGCTGATGTTCTCCAGCGACTACCCGCACTACGACTTCGACGAGCCGCGGCGGGCCCTGCCGCGCGGCGTGGACGCCCACCTGGGCCAGCGCGTCATGGCCGAGAACGCGCGCGAGCTCTACGGGCTGCCGGCGGTCAGAGCAGAGCGTTCCCCTGAACCTGCGGGTCGAGGCGCACGTCCACGAGCTCCAGCCCTTGGTGCGTCAGCTTGACCGCGGCCAGCTCTGCCTCGGTGCGCACCACGGTCCCGCTGCCGCCGAACGCCTCGGCCAGCCGCACGATGTCGGGCAGCGGCTGGCGGATGGTGTCGATCGGCAGTCCGTACTTGGCGAGGTAGCGGACCTCGGAGCCGAACATCTCGTCGTTCATGATCACGACCGCGACGTCGAGGCCGTTCAGCCCGACCGCGTCGAGGTCGTGCGACGCCATCATGAAGCCGCCGTCCCCGCAGAAGAGCACCACGGGCCGGCCGGGGTGGGCGGCCGCCGCACCGATCGCGGCGCCCAGCCCCAGGCCGATCGACCCGTAGCCGCGGCTCAGCACCCAGCTGAGGCCATCCCGCGCCCGCACGATCGCGGCCATCGGCCCGAGGTGGCTGCCGGTGTCGGTGACCGCGATGCGGTCGTCGGGCAGGAGTGCGTCGAACACGGCGTAGACGTCACGGATGTCCAGGCCGCGTTCGGGGTCGTGCGGCAGCTCCACCCTGCGCAGCGACGCGAGCACCGCGTCGTGCGAGACGACCTCCTCGGACCCCTGCCGGGCCGGAAGACCGCGCCGGTGCCACTCCGCGATCAGTGCGCGCGCGGTCGCGCGGGCGTCGCCGAGCAGCGCCAGCTCGGGTGAGCTGGCACGGAAGGGGCGGTCGGGGTCGACCTCGCAGTGGATCACCCGGGCCGCGCGCCAGATCGAGCCCTCCGCGGTCGTGTGGCGGCTCAGCGCCGCGCCGACCGCGAGCACGACGTCGACCTCGGCGAGCAGCTCCTTCACGGGCTCCGGCGCCCAGCTCCCGCACAGCCCCAGGTCGCGGGGGTGACCGGCGAAGAACCGGTGGGCGCGCAGCGTCGTGGCGACGCGCGCGCCGACGAGGTCGGCCAGCTCCTCGAGCTCGGCCCGGCAGCCGGCGAGCTGCGCCCCCTGGCCGGCGAGGATCAGCGGCGATCGGGCCGCCGCGAGCGCGTCGATCGCGGTGGCGACGGCCTCGGCGTCCGGCTGCGGCCGCAACGGAGAAGGCGGTGGCGCGTCGGCGAACGCGGGGATCTCGGCGGGCATCACCGCGTCGGCGATGCTGAGCACCTGCGGCGTCCCGTTGAAGCGCGCCGCGTGCTCCGCGGCCCAGAAGGTCGTCTCCAGCGCGGCCGGGGTCGCGGCGTGGTGGAAGCCGACGCCCAGGATCGGGGCCAGCGCCCGCTGGTCGATGTTCTGCTCGGTGTTGACCCCGACCGCCGGGGACTCCCCGACCAGCATGAGCAGGGGCGTGTGCGCGACGGCCGCCGCTCTCAGTGCGTTGATGCAGTTCGCGAAACCGGGCCCGCGCGTGACGCTGAACACCCCCGTGCGTCCGGTCGAGCGCGCGTACCCCATCGCGCCGTTGCACGCCGTGTCCTCGTGCCGGGTCTTGATCAGCCGCAGCGTCCCCTGCTGCACGCCGTGGGCGACCCAGGCCGCGTTGGAACCGCCGAGCAGGGCGAAGACGACCTCGTGACCGGCACGGCGGAGGAGCTCGGAGACCGCCTGGTACCCCTGCACCGCGAGAAACCTTCAGCTGGTGACGAGACGCCACTTACGCAGCGTCGGCCACTCGCCGCGCGGCGGCGGTCCGTCGAGGTCGGCGACGAAGCTGTTGGAGCCCTCGGCGATGTAGACGTCGCCGTGGGAGTCCACGGCCACGGAGTGGATGCCGTTGAACTGGTCCGGCCCGAAGCCGGGCAGGTCGGCGCCGAACGCGGCGACCTCGGTGCCGTCCAGCCTGCGTACGGAGATGCGGTTGCCCAGGCGCGGGAGGCCCTTGCGGTTGGGGATCGCCGACCCCGCCTCGCCGATGTAGAGCAGCGGGTCGGTGCCGCGCCCGACGTCGATGCAGAACGGCCGGTGCACCCACCAGAGCTCGATGAACTCGCCGTCCAGCGTGAACGACTGGATCCGGTAGTTCTCGCGGTCGACCACCAGCACGCGGTCGTCGGGCGTCACCACGATCCCGTGGGGCAGCCCGAACTGGCCGGGGTAGGTCCCCAGCTCGCCCCAGGACGTGACGTGCTCGCCCTGCGCGGTGAAGCGGTGGACGCGCGAGTTGCCATAGCCGTCGGAGATGAAGATGTCGCCGGTCGGCCGGTGGACGGCGATGTCGGTGGGCCGGTTGAAGAGCTTGCCGTCGCCGAGACCCTGCTTGGGATGGGGGTTGCCCTTCTCGCCGAAGCTGAACAGCAGCTCGCCCTCCAGCGTGCGGTGCTCGACGACGTGGTCCCTGTCGTCGGCCAGCAGCAGCGTGTGGTCGTCGGCGACGCGGATCCCGTGCGGCCGCCCGAAGACCTTCGGGTCGCTCCACGCCTCCAGCACGTTGCCGTCGGGGTCGAACACCATCAGCGGGTGCGACCCGCGGTTGAAGACGTAGACGCGGTCGTCAGGCCCCACCGCCACCGAGGTCGCCTCGCACCCGAACGTCATCCCGTGAGGGATGCGCCCCCAGTACGGCACCGGCTCGTAGGTGGGGGCGTCAGGCACGGTCGAGCTCCGGGTCGAAGGGGCGGGTGCGGGGCAGGTCGTAGAGCTCGCAGGCGTTCTCCGCCATGATCCGCTGTCGGACCTCCTTGGGCAGGCCCGGGGGCAGTGCCCGTTTGGGATCGTCGTAGTCGTAGTGCGGGTAGTCGCTGGAGAACATCAGCGCGCGGTCGGCACCCGACACCAGGAACAGGCGCGCGGCGTCCGTCGGGGGGTCGGTCTCCTCGATCGGCTGGGACGTGAAGCGCACGTGCTCGCGGACCACGTCCAGCGGGTCGCGCGACGAGATGCCGGCCTCGCGCGCGAAGGCCTTCCAGTGACGCGACAGCCGGGCGACGATCGGGCGGTGCCACAGGAACCCGCCCTCGACGAACACGACCCTGAAGTCGGGGTGGCGCTCGAAGACGCCGCTGCAGAGCCAGCTCACCAGGTGGGCCGAGTAGAACATCGGGTACGCGATCGAGTGGTAGTCGGTGTGGTGCTGGAAGCGCCCCACCGGCGAGGCCCCGAGGACGCCGGCGGTGTTGCCCGAGAAGTGCATGGCCACGGGCAGGCGGTGGCGCGCGGCGGCGGCCCACACGGGCTCGTACTGCGGGAAGCCGAGCGGCCGGTCGCTGACGTCGCCGATGATCACCTGCTTGAAGCCGGGGTGGCCGGCCCACGTCTCGATCTCCCGCGCGGCCTGGTCGGGGTCGTCCAGCGAGACGGCGATCGCGCCGAAGAAGCGGCCCCCGCGGTTGAGCGGCCCCAGCCAGGTGTCGGCGACCCAGTCGTTGTGCGCCCGGCACCAGGCGGCGTTGATCGCCGGGTCGACCGTGAAGCGCCCCTCCGGGATCAGCATCACGAGGTCGACGCCGGCCTCCGACAGCAGCTGTCCGTAGAGGAAGTCCGGGTCCGATCCCGGAGGCCCACCACCCGGCGGCCAGCTGTCCCCGCGCTTGCCGCGCTCGTAGAGGATGTAGGTGGCCTTGCCCGTCGCGTTCGCGCGCCGGGCCCCGATCTGGCTCCGGTGCGGCTCCGGCATGCGCTCGAGGATCTCGTCCTTGCTGCGCGGGACCACGTGGACGTCGCAGTCCACGATCTGCACGGGCACGTCCGTGCGCTGCGCCGGATCGACGACGCTCGTGGTCGTCATGGTCCACCTCCTCCATCACGCACCTTATAGAATCGATCACGCATGCTGCAAGAGTTCTCGGAGGTGGCGACTTGACCGGTCCCCGGTGGGAGCCCGTACCGTTCTGGGCCAAGATCCCCCACGGGATGACGTTCCGTGGCAGCGCGACGTCCGTCGCGGTCGACTCCCAGGACCGGGTCTACGTCTTCAACCGGGGGTCGCACCCGCTGATGGTGTTCGATCCTGACGGCAACCTCCTGGAGGCGTGGGACGACCCCACGATGGTCACGCGGCCGCACTCGATCTTCATCGACGCCGACGACAACCTCTGGCTGATCGACGACGGCGGCTCGTTCATCGACAAGCGCACGCGCGGCGGTGAGCTGCTGCTGCGGCTGGGGACCAAGGACCAGCCCGCGCCGCGCGAGAGCGGCGAGCCGTTCAACCGCCCGTGCGACCTGGGCGTGCATCCGCTGACCGGCGACCTCTTCATCGCCGACGGCTACGGCAACTCCGCGATCCACCGCTTCAGCGGCGAGGGCGAGCGCATCACCTCGTGGGGGCGCTCGGGCTCCGACCCCGGCGAGTTCAGCCTGCCCCATCACCTGCTGGTGACCGCCGACGATCGCATCCTGGTCTGCGACCGCGAGAACTTCCGCGTGCAGATCTTCGACCCCGACGGCAAGTTCCTCGAGCAGTGGCACCTGCACCGCCCGTTCTGCATCGCCTTCGGCTCCGCGGCCGCCCCGTACCTCTTCGTCGGCGAGGCGCGCTCCGCGATCCCCAACCGCAGGGGCGTCGCACGGCTGGGGGCACAGGTGAAAGCGCTGACCCCGGACGGCCAGGAGGTCGCCCGCTTCGGCGCGGAGCAGCCCGGCTTCGGCGACGATGAGTTCATGGGGATCCACGGCATCGCGGTCGACTCGCGCGGCGATGTCTACATCGCCGAGGTCTGCGAGGCCTGGATCGCCGACCTCAAGGAGCCGCCCCCGCGGGGCGAGTGGGTCTCGCTGCGCAAGTGGCGCCTCGTACCAAGCTCGACGTAGCGCTCGTCGTCCTCGGCCAGAGCATGCAGGCTCTGGCCTTCGGGGGCATCGCGCTCTTCCTGCCCCTGATCCAGGAGGAGCTCGGCCTGACCTTCTCCCAGGCCGGCACGATCGCGGCGTCCTCGACGCTGATCTACGCGCTCATGCAGGTGCCGGCCGGGTACGCCACCGACCGCTACGGCGCGAAGCGCCTCTTCGCGATCGGCCTGCTGGGCTCCAACCTGCTCTCGCTGGCCCTGGCGCTGGTGCACACCTACGGCTGGATGCTGGTCAACCAGGCGGCGTCGGGCTTCTTCCGCGCGCTGGTGTTCGCGCCCGGGCTCATGCTCGTGCGCTCCGCCTTCCCGTCGGACCGGCGCTCCACCGCCATGGGGCTCTACGTCGCCGGGGGGTTCTCCTCGAGCATCGTGCTCAACCTCTTCGGGCCCTTCATGGTCGAGCCGCTGGGCTGGCGCGGGACGTTCGTGGTCTTCTCCCTCGTGGGCCTGGTGCTCGTGGGGCTGCACTGGTGGCTGGGCACCGACCCGGTGCGGCCGCCCGGGTCGACGGTGCCCCACCTGCGCGAGCTCGCGGACCTGCTGCGCGGCCGCGTGCTCTGGCTGGCCGGCGTCGTGCAGTTCGTGCGGCTCGCGGTCGTGACCGCGACCCGGTTCTGGCTGCCGACCTACCTGGTCGGCGACAAGGGCTTCACGCTGCAGGCCGCCGGCGTGGTGGTCGCGCTGAGCGCGGCGATCACGGCGCCGTCGAACATCATCGGCGGCTACGTCGCCGACCGGTTGCAGCGGCCGATCGCGGTGATCGCGACCTCGCTGGTCGTCCTGGCGGTGTGCTGCATCCTGCTCGTGCCGGTCGAGAGCGCGGTCGGCGTGGTCGTGATCGTGATGGTGTTCTCGGTGTTCGTGCAGGTCTACTTCGGCCCGCTCTTCGAGGTGCCGCTGCAGCTGCTGGGCGACCGCGCGGCCGGCAGCGTCAACGGCTTCTCGAACTTCTGCGCGAACCTCGGCGGGCTGACGTTCGCGTACACGCTGGGCGCGGTGCGCGACGCGACGGGATCGTTCGCGCTGGGCTTCGCGCTGCTGGCCGGGCTGTGCCTGGTGGGGCTGGGCGCTACGGCGCTGCTGGCGCGGTGCCCGCCGGCCCCGACGGCACCCGCTCCGCAGCCAGCGCCGCAAGCCGCGGGATGAAGTCCAGCGCGTTGCGCTCCAGGATCCGGGCGCGCACGTCCTCGGGCCAGCCCTCCAGGACGGTGGCCGGCTCGCGCCGGTCCCAGTACGGCCAGCGGCTGCCGTAGACCAGCAGGCGCTCGCCGTCGGCGATGCGGATGAGGTCCTCGTGGGGGTGGAACGCGTCCGGCGAGCCGTCCTCGGCCTGGGTGACGAAGCGCACGTGGTCGGGCAGGTAGCTGCTGGGCAGCTTCTCCACCCACGGGATCTCGACGCGGCCCTGGCGCCAGTCGCGGTCGACGCGCCACAGCATCGGTCGCGCGAAGTCGACCGAGCCGTCGCCGACCACGACCTTGAGCTGCGGCAGGCGGTCGAACACGCCGCAGGTGATGAGGCTGGCCAGGTGCACGATCCCGGCGAACGGGCGCAGCGCGTGCTTCTCGGAGAAGTAGCGCAGCGCGCCGACCGGCGTCTCGTGGTGCTCCACGACCGTGGCGTCGTCGTCGAAGATCGCGACCGGGAGGTCGTGCTCCACCGCGGCCTGCCAGATCGGGAAGTAGCCCTCGTCGCCGTACGGCTGGAACGCGCGCAGCGGGACGACCAGCTGCACGAAGCGGGGGTCGCCGGCCCAGCGCTCGATCTCGGTGAGCGCGGACGGGACGTCGGTGACGCACACGCGCAGCGACCCGGCGAAGCGCGGGTCGGCGTCCAGCCAGCGCTCGGCCACCCAGGCGTTGGCGGCGGACACGATCGCGGCCGCCTGCTGGGGGTTGGGCAGCAGGCCGCGCGTCAGCGGCGTGACGATCGCGAGGTCGACGCCCTGGATGTCGAAGAGCTCCGCCGCGACCTGCGCCGGGTCGCCCGCGGCCTCGAGGTCGAACGGGATCTCGTCGAACGGCGGCTGGTAGCGCGTGCCCAGCAGGTGCGGGACGCGGCCCTTCGACCACGGCGGGCCGATGCGCCCGCGCAGCTCGTCGTCGCCGAGGACGGGGTGGACCGAGGCGTCGACGATCATCCGAACGTGCCCTCCAGGCGGGCGGTGTTGCCGGCGATCGCGGCGGCCTTCGTGTCCCCGACCGAGCCCTCGGGCGCGCCGACGCCCCGGGGCTCCCACGCGGCCGCGGAGCGCGTGCGCGGCAGGTCGTAGAGCTCGATCGCGTTCTCGCGGTGCACGCGCTGGCGGGTCGCCGCGCTCACGCCACGCGGCAGCGTGCGCCTGGGCTCGTCGTAGTCGTGGTGGGGGTAGTCGCTCGACAGCATCAGCACGTGGGCGGCGTCGGCCAGCTCCAGCAGCCGGGCGGCCTCGGTGGGGTCGTCGGTCTCCTCGATCGGCTGGGTGGTGAAGCGGATGTGGTCGCGCACGTAGCTGAACGGGTCGTCGCGGCGGGCCTGCAGCTCGCCGCGCAGCTGCTGCCAGTGGCGCGCGAGCCGGGCCACGATCGGACGGTGCCAGAGGAACCCGCCCTCGACGAACACGACCTTGAAGTCCGGGTAGCGGTCGAAGACCCCGTTGGTGATCCAGCTGACGAGGTGCGCGGAGTACATCAGCGGGAACGCCAGCGAGTGGAAGTCCACCCAGTGCTGGAAGCGCCCGGTCGGCGTCGAGCCGATCGCACCCGCGGCGTAGGCGGTGTTGTGCATCGCCACCGGCAGCCGGTGGCGGGAGGCGACCTCCCAGACCTTGTCGTACTGCGGGAAGCCCAGCGGCCGCGCGCTGTAGTTGGAGATCAGGATCTGCTTGAAGCGCGGGTTCGCCGCGAACTCCTCGATCTCGCGGACCGCGCGGTCGGGGTCGTCAAGCGACACGCTGATCGTCCCGTAGAGCCGGTCGCCGAGGTTCCACGGCCCCAGCCACGTGTCGGAGACCCAGAGGTTGAACGCGTGCGCCAGCGCCGCGTTGAGCTCCGGGTCGACCGTGTAGCGCATCTCCGGGATCAGCACGGCGAGGTCGACGCTGGCCTGGTCGAACAGCTGGGCGAACACCAGGTCCGGGTCGGAGCCCGCCGGCCCGCTGGCCGGGATCGAGTCCAACCGGCGCGCCGGGCCGTAGGCCGCGTAGCCCTCCTTGCCGCTGGAGTTGTTCGCGCGCCGGCTGCCAAGGCGGTCGCGTAGCACCGCGGGGATGCGGTCGAGGAGCTCGTCCTTGCTGCGCGGCACGAGGTGCACGTCGCAGTCGACGATCTTGACCTCGACCTCGGTGCGCTCCAGGGTGCTGGTGGCGGTCATCGGTCCTCCAAGGGTCAGGCCAGCTCGAGGTAGACCACGGCGTCCTCGACCACCACGGGGTAGGTCTCGACGCCTTGCACAGGCTCGGTCGACGCGACGGGCTCGACGCTCACGTCATAGGTCGCGACACGGTTGCGCGAGGGGAACATCGTGTGCCCGGTGAGCAGGTCGAACTCCCAGTGGTGCCAGGGGCACTTGAGGATCTCGCCCTCGCGGATCCACTCCATGCCCATGCGGCCGTCGGGCAGCGGCTGCGAGCGCGTGGTCCCGGTCAGCACGCCCTGGCACAGCGGCGCGCCCATGTGCGGGCACGTGTTCTTGACCGCGTAGTAGCGACCCTTGATGTTGAAGACCCCGATGCCGGAGCCCGGGAACGGGTGCACCGTCTTGCGCGCACCCGGCGGGATCTCGCTGGCTGGCCCTACCTCGAACCGCATGTGTGCGTCATCCCTCGGGCGAGTGCGGATACGATATCATGCATGATGCAAGCCTCGGTGGTCACCCTCGGGGGGTACGGACCGCCGGATGCTTCCCACGGGCACGCCTTGGAGCACATCGCAGCGCGCCTGCGCGCCGAGCTCGGGGATGCGGTCAGCGTCAGCATCGACCACAACATCCTGGACCAAGGGCGGCCGATCGGCGACCTGCTGGCCGACGTGGAGGCCGGGACCACCACGCTGTGCTACTTCTCGACCAGCTACCTGGCCGAGCGCGTGCCGGAGGTGGGGCTCGTCGACCTGCCCTATCTCTTCGCCTCGCTGGCCCACGCGCACGCCGCGCTGGACGGGACCTTGGGGGCGCGCCTGTCGGAGCGCACGGCCGCGGCGACCGACCTCGTCGCGCTGGGGTACTGGGACAACGGCTTCCGCCACCTCTCCAACCGCTGGCGCGAGGTGCGCACGCCCGAGGACTGCCGCGGCCTGAAGGTGCGGCTGCAGCCGAACCGGGCGCACGAGCACCTCTTCCGCGCGCTCGGCGCGGAGCCGGTCGCGACCGACCTGCGTGACGGCATCGCCATGCTGGTCTCCGGGGAGCTGGACGCCCAGGAGAACCCGCTGGCCAACTTCGTCGCCTACGGGATCCAGGCGCTGCACCCGCACCTGTCGCTCACGGGGCACGTGTACGGGGCGCGCGGGGTCTACGCGAGCGCCCGGCAGCTGGCGACCTGGCCGGCGTCCTGGGTCGACCTGCTGCGCGACGTGGTGCGGGAGGCGATCGCCGCGCAGCGTCTGGAGGCCGAGGCCGCCGAGGTCCGCCTTGCGGCGGAGCTGCGCGCGGCGGGTGTGGCGGTGCTCGCGTTGTCCCCGGGGGAGCTGGCACGGTTCGAGGAGGTCGCGCGTCCCACGCTGGACGCGGCGGCCGACCAGCTGGACCCCGAGCTCGTCGCGCTTGCGGGCCGCGCCGGCGTCTGACGCGCTTCCCGACTGGAAGCGCACGCAGCTCGCGGTCGCGACTGCGGTCTTCGTGTGGTTCGCCGGCACGAACTTCGTGCTGCCGTTCCTGCCGCTCTACGTCCAGGAGCTGGGGGACTTCGACGCGGCCACCGCTGCGGTCTGGTCGGGCGTGATCTTCGCGATCGCGCCGCTGATGTCGGGCCTCACGT
Source organism: Euzebyaceae bacterium (assembly GCA_963829805.1). Lineage (GTDB taxonomy): Bacteria > Actinomycetota > Nitriliruptoria > Euzebyales > Egibacteraceae > CAWHJR01. Next base: position 491,103 of record CAWHJR010000002.1, on the reverse strand, counting down.
CACCGTTGTGGGGCATGGTCGCGGACCGCTACGGGGCCAAGCTGGCGCTGCAGCGCTCCCTGATCGGCTTCACGATCTGCCTGGGAGCGATGGGCCTGGCGACCGAGCCGTGGCACCTGCTGGCGGCCAGGGCCGGGATGGGCATCGTGGGCGGCTTCGTGAGCGCGGCGCTCGCGCTGGTCTCGACGACCAGCCCGGAGGAGGAGATCGCCCGCGGCGTCGGCCGGGTGCAGTCGGCGCGTGTGCTGGGGCTCGCGATCGGGCCGTTGCCCGGGGGCGTGCTCGCCGATGCGGTGGGCTTCCGCGCCGCGTGCTTCGTCTCGGTCGCGGGCGGCATCGTCGCGTTCCTGGTCGTGACGCTGCTGGCCAGCGACCACGGGCGCGCGACGTTCGAGGCGCGCCGCAAGGCCCGGACCGGCGGCCGCCGCGAGATGCTCACCCCGGCGTTCCTCGCGATCCTCGTGGTCGTGCTCGTCACGCGGCTGGTGGAGCGCACGTTCGACCCGATCCTGCCGCTGGTCGTCGCAGACGTCGGCGCCGGCGGGCTGGGCGTGGCCACTGCGACCGCGGTGATCGCGACCTCGGGCCTGGTCGCGACGGCGCTCGCGTCCAGCGCGATGGGCCGCGCCGCGAACGGTGTGGACAAGGAGCGGGCGCAGCTGGTCTCGCTGCTCGCACTGGCCCTGATCTGCGCGCCGCTGGCGTTCGTGAGCAGCCTGTGGCAGCTGCTGGTCCTGCGCGTCCTCGCCGGGGCCGCGCTCGGCACCACGATCACCCTGGCGTTCTCGACGTCGGCGGGGGAGTCGTCGGTCGAGCAGCGCGGGCTGACGATGGGCGTGCTGGGCACCGGCGTGTCGATCGGCTCGTCGAGCGGCTTCTTCCTCGCCGGGGCGCTGGCGCCGATCTCGCTCACGCTGGTCTTCGCGGTCGACAGCGTCCTGACACTGGGCGCGTCGTTCGCGCATGTGATCCTGCGACGGAAGGGAGGGCGGCAGTGGACGCGGTCGGCAACCGGGTCAAGCGTGTGATCGACGAGGGCGGCATGGCCCTCGTCGGCATCCTCGGGTCGTTCACGGGCCCCACGGTCATCGAGCTCATGGGGCTGGCGGGCTACGACGGCGTCCTCATCGACCTGGAGCACGGCGGGTTCGACCTCGGCGACGTGCTCGTGCACGTGCTCGCGGCGGAGGGGGCGGGCATCACGCCGGTCGTGCGGCTGCCCGGCTTCGACCCGCGACTGGTCACGCGCCTGCTGGACCTCGGCGTGCAGGGGATCCAGCTCTCAGGCGTGGCCAGCGCCGACGAGGCGCGCGCGCTCGTGGGCGCGGTGCGCTTCCCGCCCGATGGTGAGCGCGGCGTGATCCTCAACAGCCGCGCGATGCGGCGGCGGGGGACCGTCGCGCCGACCGCGGCGGTGCTGGCGGAGGTCAGCGCCGACGTGGTGGTGAAGGTCACCATCGAGTCGCGCCGCGCGCTGGAGGAGGTCGAGGAGATCGCCGCGATCGAGGGCATCGACGTCATCGGCTTCGGGCCCAACGACCTCTCGGCGGCGCTGGGGGTCTTCGGCGAGCCCGAGTCGGCGGTCCTCGCCGCGGCGGTCGACAGGATCGTCGCGGCGGCCCGGTCCGGGGGGCGGCGCCGCCTGTCGATGGCGACCGGGCACAGCGGCTTCCCGCGCTCACCGGCCGAGCTGGCGGAGCTCGGAGTGGCGTTCGTGCCGTGCCAGCCGTTCCCGGAGAAGCGGCTCCTGCAGTCCTTCAGCGAGCAGGTGGCGGCGTTCCGGGCGGCCGCGTCGTGACCGCGCTGCGCGGCAACTACGTCGGAGGGCAGTGGGTCACCTCCCACGAGCTCGTGGAGGACCGCAACCCCTCCGACCTGTCGGAGGTCGTCGGCGTGTACAGCCGCGCCACGCGCGAGGACGCGCGGGCCGCGGTGGCCGCCGCGCGCGCCGCGCTGCCCGTCGCCAGGGCGGCGACCCCGCAGCAGCGCGCCGACGTCCTGCACGCCGCGGCCAACGAGATCCTCGGGCGGGCCGAGGAGCTGGGCACCCTGCTGGCCCGCGAGGAGGGCAAGACGCGGGCCGAGGGCATCGCCGAGGCCACGCGCGCGGGCAACATCTTCCGCTTCGCCGCCGGCGAGGCGCTGCGCACCGGCGGTGAGCTGCTGCCGTCCGTGCGGCCCGGGGTGCGGGTGGAGGTCGCCCGCCGCCCGGTCGGCGTGGTCGCGATCATCACGCCGTGGAACTTCCCGCTGGCGATCCCGGCGTGGAAGATCGCCCCGGCCCTCGCGTTCGGCAACTGCGTGGTGTTCAAGCCCGCGGAGCTGGTGCCCGCGTGCGCCTGGGAGCTGGCGGCGATCTCTGGACCGCGCGGGCTGCCCGGCGGGGGTCTTCAACCTCCTGGTCGGCAGCGGCGCCGGGTCGGCTCCGAGCTGATCGGGCATCCCGACGTCGACGCGGTCAGCTTCACCGGGTCCGCGGAGGTCGGGCGCAGCGTCGCGGCGGTGGCCGTGGGGCGCCTCGCGAAGGTGCAGCTGGAGATGGGCGGCAAGAACCCGCTGGTGGTGCTGGACGATGCCGACCTGCCGACCGCCGTGGAGTGCGCCGTCCAGGGCGCGTACTTCTCGACCGGCCAGCGCTGCACGGCGTCGTCGCGCCTGGTGGTGACCGCGGGCATCCACGACGCGTTCGTCGACGCGCTGGTCGACCGCCTGGCACGCTGCGCGTGGACCACGCGCTGGCCGACCGCTGGACCTCGGACCGGTGGTCGACGAGCGCCAGCTCGACACCGACCTGCGGTACCTCGGCATCGGGCGCGACGAGGGAGCGGAGCTCGCGTTCGGGGGCGAGCGCCTGGAGCGCGCGACGGAGGGCTGGTACCTCAGCCCCGCGCTGTTCGTCGGCTCGACCAACGCGATGACGCTCAACCGGGAGGAGATCTTCGGGCCGGTCGCCGCCGTGATCCGCGTGGCCGACGAGGACGAGGCGCTGGCGGTCGCCAACGACACCCCGTTCGGGCTGACTGCAGGGGTGGTGACGACCTCGTTGCGCTCCGCCCAGCGCTTCCAGGCGCAGGCCGCGGCGGGCATGGTGATGGTCAACCTGCCGACCGCGGGCGTCGACTACCACGTCCCGTTCGGCGGCACGAAGGGGTCCAGCTACGGCCCGCGCGAGCAGGGGTCCTACGCCCGCGAGTTCTACACGACCGTCACCACGTCCTACGTGGCGCCGTGACCGACGCCCCGCGCGGCGGGCGCACGCGCGCCCTGCTGCGCGGGGCGGTGGTCGACATCACCCCGTTCCGCGAGCACCCGCGCTTCCGGCGGTTGATGGGAGGGCAGCTCGGGACCAACCTCGGGCGCCACATCCTGGTCGTGGCCATCCCCTACGAGCTCTTCGTCCTCACCGGCTCGACGCTGCTCGTGGGGCTGGCCGGGCTGATCAGCGCCGGCTCGTTGATCCTGTGCTCGTTCGTGGGCGGGTCGCTCGCCGACGCCTTCGACCGCGGCCGGCTGCTGGTGGCCGTGAGCGCAGCGATGACGCTGACCTGCATCGGCCTGGCCGTCAACGCCGGAACCGAGGAGTCCGTCGCGCTGATCCTCGTGCTGGTCGCCCTCGAGTCGGCAGCGATCGCGGTCGAGGGGCCCGCGCGCTCCTCGCTGATCCCGGCGGTGGTGCCGCGCCACCAGGTCACCGGGGCGTTCGCGCTGCACTCCACGCTGGGGCAGACCATGCAGATCGCGGGGCCGGCGGTCGGCGGCCTGCTGATCGCCCGGTTCGGGCTGGTCGTGGTCTACGCGATCGCCGCGCTCGCGCACGCCGGCGCGGGCATCACCCGCCTGGGGCTCGGGCCCGTGCCGACGGAGGGGGCCAGCGGCCGCGTCACGGTCCGCGCCGTCTTGGAGGGCTGGCGCTACCTGGTGAGCAAGCCGGTGCTCGCCCAGATCATGGCGCTGGACGTGGTCGCGATGGTGTTCGGCCTGCCCCGCGCGCTCTTCCCGCTGATCGGCACCGTGACGCTGGGCGGCGACGCCTCCACGGTCGGGCTCCTGCACGCGGCGCCGGCCGTCGGGGCCCTGGCGGCGGCGCTCACCGCCGGGTGGGTGTCCTACGTGCGGCACCAGGGGCGCGCGATCGTGGCGGCGGTCGTCGGCTACGGCCTCGCGATCATCGCGTTCGGTTTCACGCGCTCGCTGTGGCCTGCGCTGGCGTTCCTGGCGCTCGCGGGCGTCGCCGACCTGATCTCGACGGTGTTCCGCTCCAGCATGCAGCAGCTCTCGGTCCCCGATCCGCTGCGCGGCCGCGTGTCGGCGGTGAAGGTCGCGCTGTCCGGCGCGGCGCCGCGGTTCGGGGACGCCGAGGCGGCCGCGGTGGCGCAGGTGGTGAGCCCGATGTTCTCGGTGGTCTCCGGGGGCCTGCTCAGCATCGTGGGCGCGCTGACGATCGCGTGGCGCGGCCGGACGCTCTGGGGCCACGTGGTCGACGTCCAGGACGAGCCGGACGGTCCGCGATGATGCGCCGATGCCTCGCGTCCTCGCTGTCGTGGCCTGCCTGCTCCTCGCCGCGTGCTCGGCAGCGGCGCCTGAGCCGTCCGCGACCCCCGAAGTGACCGCGTCCACGACCCCTGAAGCGACCGCGACCGCGACCCCCGAGGTGACCGCGACCCCGGAGGTGACCGCGACCGCGACCGCGACCCCGGCCTCGACCGACACCGCCGACCCCGTGCGCGCGGAGCTGGAGTGGTTCCTCGGCGTGCTGGCCGGCAACGAGATCTCGGAGGCGGAGTACGAGGAGCGCTTCGCGCAGTCGTTCCGCGACGCGGTGCCCTACGACATGTTCGTCGCCGTGGTGGAGCAGCTGCGCCCGGGCGCGCCGTACACGCTCACCGAGGTGGAGCAGCGCGGCGAGCTGGGGCTGTCGGCCACGATCACCGCCGCGGACGGCACGGCGCTGGTCGTGCACCTGGATCTCGACGCGGACGGGCGGATCGCCGGGCTCGTCGTCCAGCCCGCGGAACCACCGCAGCTCGACGACCCGCCGACGTCACCGCTGGAGGCAGCCGCCCGCCTGGAAGAGCTGGGCACGGTGCGCATGCTGGGCGCCCGCGTCGAGGGCTCCAGCTGCACCCCGCTGCTCGGCCCCGGCCAAGAGGAGGCGGCGCCCCTCGGCTCGACGTTCAAGCTCTGGGTGCTCGGGGCCGTCGCCGACGCGATCGCCGCCGGGTCGCTGGCCTGGAACCAGGAGCTGACGCTCACGGAGGCCGACCTCAGCCTGGGCGGCGGGGTGCTGATGGACCGCGAGGTGGGTTCCACCGTGCCGGTGCTCGAGGCCGCGGAGCTGATGATCGAGATCTCCGACAACACCGCGACGGACCTGCTGCTGCACACGGTCGGGCGCGAGGCGGTCGAGGCGGCGCAGGCCGCCTACGGCCACAGCGATCCCGCTCTCAACACCCCCTTCATGACCACCCGCGAGCTGTTCGCGCTGAAGGTCGCCGACGAGGACACCCAGCAGGCGTGGCTGGACGGCGACGTCGCGTCGCGGCGCGCGGTGCTCGACGCGCTCGCGGCCGTGCCGCGAGAGGACATCTCGCTCGACGAGTTCGTCGATCCCGTCCAGCCGGACGTCCTGGAGTGGTTCGCGACGCCGGGTGACCTGTGCCGCGCGCTGGCCACGCTGTGGCAGCGTGGGGCCGAGGCCGGCCTGGAGCCCTTGCGCACGATCCTCACCGCCAACCCCGGCGTCCCCGGCCCCGAGGGGCGCTGGACGACCATCGCGTTCAAGGGTGGCTCGGAGCCGGGCCTCGCGGCGGTCGCGTGGTTGGTCGAGGACGCGGACGGCGAGCTGGCGGCGCTCACGGGCTCGGTCGTGAACCCCGACGAGGCCTTCGACATCACGGAGGCGGTGCTGCTCTTCGCGGCCGCCCGCGACACCCTCCCGGTCTGAGCGCGTGGTCGCGGTCCTCGACGTCTGCGCGGTCACGGTCGTCCGCGCCCGCCACGTGCTGCTGCGCGCCGTGTCCTGGCAGGTGCAGGCGGGGGAGCGCTGGGTCGTCCTCGGGCCCAACGGCTCCGGCAAGACCACGCTGCTGCAGATCGCCAGCACGTACGAGCTGCCGACCCGCGGCCGGGTCGCGATCCTCGGCGAGACCGTCGGGCGCGTCGACGTCCGCGAGCTGCGCCCTCGCATCGGCTACACCAGCGCCCCGCTGGAGCGGCTCCTGCGGCCGACCAGCACGGGCCTGGAGGCCGTCGCGATGGCCCGCTACGCCGCGCTGGCCCCGTGGCGCCACAGCTACACCGCCGCCGACCTCGACCGCGCGCGCGACCTGCTCGGACGCATGGGCGTGCCCGCGCTGGCCGACCGCGCGGTGGCGACGTTCTCGGAGGGCGAGCGCCGCCGCGTCCTGATCGCCCGCGCGCTCATGACCGACCCCGACCTGCTGCTGCTGGACGAGCCCACCGCCGGTCTGGACCTGGGCGGCCGCGAGCGGCTGCTGGTGCTCCTGGCCGACCTGGCCGGCCAAGCCCGCCCCGCCGCGATCGCGCTCGTGACCCACCACGTCGAGGAGATCCCCCCGGCTTCACCCACGCAGCACTCCTCCGCGACGGCGCGATCACCGCCCAGGGCCCCCTCGACCAGGTGCTCACCGCCGACGCGCTGTCCGCACTCTTCGACCAGCCCCTGGAGCTCGACCACGCAGCGGGCCGCTGGTCGGCCCGGGGCGCGACGCTCAGGTGATGTCAGAAGAGACGTTCGGGACGCTGGGGCAGCTCGTCGACCGCGCGCGGGAGGTGATCGACCCCGCGCTCTTCACCTGGGCGGAGGCGGGCGCGGGTGAGGGTGCCACCGTGGCACGCAACGCCACGGCGCTGGACCAGCTGGCGCTGGTCCCCAACCTGCTGCGCGACGTCTCCGAGGTCGACACCACGACGTCCTTCCTCGGCGTGCCCCTGGCGCTGCCCGTCTTCATCGCCCCGGTCGGGTCCACGCAGCTGTACCACCCCGGGAGCGCGCTGGCGGTCGCGCAGGGGGCGACCCGTGCCGGCACCATCAGCTTCTGCGGTCACCGCACGCAGGCCTCGTGGGAGGAGGTGGCCGCGACCGCGCCCGGACAGCACGTCCTGCAGGTGTACGTGCTGGGCGACCGGGGCTGGCTCGCGGAGACCGCCGACCGGGCGGAGCGGGCCGGGTTCGCGGCGCTGTGCGTCACCGTCGACAGCCCCGTGCCGGCCTGGCGCGACCGCCTCGTGGAGGCCGGCTACGACTGGCGGGCGGAGCACGGCTCGGCACACGCCAACCAGCCCGGGAGCGACGCCTTCAAGGCGCGCTTCACCTGGGATGAGCTCGCCTTCCTCTGTGAGCGCTCCCGCCTGCCGGTCGTCGTCAAGGGCGTGCTGCGCGCGCGCGACGCGGCCCGCGCGGTCGACTGCGGGGTCGCCGGGGTCTACGTCTCCAACCACGGCGGCCGGGCGCTCGACCACGCGATCAGCACGATCGAGGTGCTCGCCGAGGTCGTCGACGGCCGTCGAGGGTCGCGCCGAGGTGCTCGTCGACGGCGGGTTCACGCGCGGCACGCACGTCTGCAAGGCCCTCGCGCTGGGTGCGCGCGCGGTGGGGGTCGGCCGGCTGCAGTGCTGGGGCCTCGCAGTCGGCGGGGCCGCGGGTGTCGCACGCGTGCTGGAGCTGCTCGGCGGCGAGACGCGCACGACCCTCGGGATGCTCGGGTGCCGCAGCCTCGCCGACCTCTCGGCCGACCACGTGCGGTGGTCGATCTCGCCCTACGACAGGGGCCGTTGACCGCAACGGGGCATTATGTAGGATGCACGGTATCGAGTATCTGGGCAGGGAGGATATCGTGCGGATCTGGAGACTGCTCGCCGCGTTGCTGCTGGTTCTCGTCGCGGCCGCGTGTGGCGGAGACACCGGTGGCGAAGCCGAGACCGAGGCGCCCGCCGAAGAGGGCAGCGAGACCGAGGCGCCCGCCGAAGAGGGCAGCGGGACCGAGGCGCCCGCGGCGGAGGGCACCGGCGCGGCCGATGCCGGTGAACCGGTCGAGATCACCATGTGGGTCGCGCGCGAGCAGTACCTGCCCACCGAAGGCTTCCTGGCCAGCCTGGCGGAGACCTACCCCAACATCACGCTGACCGCCGAGCTGCAGCCTGACGACGCGCTGTTCTTCCAGCTCCAGCGCATGGCCGACGCCGGCGAGCCGCTGCCCGACCTCGTGCAGCTGGACTCCTACTACGCAGCGCCGATGTACGACCTCGACCTGGCGATCGACCTCACCGACCAGGTCGCCCGGTGGGAGGAGGAGGAGCCGGAGACCTTCGGGCTCGTCGCCGACACCGTGTTCTACGAGCACGAGGGCGCGATCGTCGGGCTCGGCACGACCGGGACGATGGACATCCTCTACCAGCGGCCCGACCTGCTGGCGGAGGCGGGCTTCGACCAGCCGCTCGACAGCTTCGACGCGATCCTCGAGGCCACCCGGGCGCTCAAGGAAGCCGACCCCGAGTCCTATCCGTTCTCGATGATCGGGACCCGCGGCGAGGGCGCCAACTGGTTCTATTCGCACCTGGTCGCGGCCGGTGTGGAGTTCGAGGGCGTGACGCCGGACATGACCAGCGAGGCCGGGCAGTCGGTGATCAGCTTCTACCAGACGCTCTCGCGGGAAGGCCTGGTCGACCCGGAGGTGCTGGCCTGGGGCGAGGACGAGGCCCGCGGCGCATGGATCGGCGGCCGGGCGGCGCTGATGATCGACGGCATCCGCTCCAGCAACGACATCGGCAACGCCATCGAGGAGGGGCTGGGCATCAGCAATCCCGAGGGCTGGCGGATGGGCCTGCTGCCGGCCGAGGGCTCCGGCTCCAACGTCGTCGCCACGCGCACGTTCCACATCCCGCCGACGTCGGAGCACCAGGACGAGGCGATGCTCGTGCTGCGCCTGGCCATGACCACGGAGAACGCCATCGACGCGGCGCAGAGCGGTGCCCTGTACCTGCAGACCGAGGTCCTGTCCTCCGACCAGTTCGCTGAGGCCTACCCGTTCGTCGAGCCCGAGATCCTCGACGCGTTCCAGAACGGCAGCGCGTTCCCGGCTGCGTCGAACTTCTTCGGGGTGGTGGAGGTCCTCGAGCGGATGATCCAGGACATGATCCAGAGCCCCGACGAGGACCCGGCCGCCTTCGCGGAGCGCTGGCAGGCCGAGCTGGATGCCGTCGAAGCTGGGTAACGCGCTCCGCAAGCCGCCGAAGCGTGCGGCGGCGAGCGGCGGAGAGGCCAAGACCGACCACACGCTCCTGGGCTACAACGCGATGGCGCCGTACCTGTTCTCAGGTCCCGCCGTCGCGCTGGTCGGGCTGATCCTCGCCTTCCCGGTCCTGTACTCGCTCTACCAGAGCCTCTTTGCGCGCGAGGCGCTGGGCCAGCCCGTCCGGTTCGTGGGGTTCGCCAACTACCTCGAGCTGCTGCGCGACGGGGGGTTCTGGTCCGCCCTCGCGCGCTCCGGCGTGTTCATCCTGGGCTGCCTCGTCATCGGGCAGGTGCTGGCGGTCGTGTTCGCGTTCGCCCTCAACCGGGCGGTGCAACGGCTGCGGTTCCTGCGCGGGCTCTCGATCCTGCCGTACATCGTCTCCAGCGTCGCCGGCGCCGTGATGTTCCGGATCCTGTTCAACCGCGACATCGGGCTGCCCAACCAGATCCTCGAGCTGGTGGGCCTGGCGGGCCCCTCGTGGCTGACCCAGCCGGCACTCGCGATGGTGGTGGTGATCATCGCCCAGGTGTGGAGCGACCTGCCGCTGTCGATCCTCGTGATCCTGGGCGGCCTGCAGACCATCGACGGCCAGCTGCTGGATGCTGCGCTGGTCGACGGCGCGAACGGGCTGACGCGCGCCCGCTACGTGACCCTGCCGCTGATCGCGCCGCAGCTCGCGCTCAGCACGATCTGGTTCAGCTACAGCTGCCTGACCTCGCTGGGGGTGATCCTGGCGCTGACCGGCGGCGGCCCGGGCACCGCGACGCAGACCCTGCCCATGCAGATGTACTCGACGGCGTTCGACCGCTTCGACACCTACTCCGCGCTCGCGATCGCCAACGTCATCCTCCTGCTCAACGCGGCCCTCACCGTCTTCTACCTGCGGCTGGCGCGCCGCTTCCGGGTGGACTAGCCGATGCGCATCCTCAAACGCGTCCTCATCGGGATCCCGACGGTCATGCTCGTGCTGTGGACCGTCGCGCCGTTCGTCGTGAGCTTCGCGGTCTCGCTCAAGACGCGCGGGGAGGTGTTCGCCAACCCCAGCCTGCTCCCGCGCGACCCGTCGTTCCAGGCGTACCTCGACGTGCTGGCACGGCCCGGGTTCCGCACCGCGCTGTTCAACTCGGTGCTGATCGGCTTCGGCTCGACGGTCCTGACGCTCGTCCTCGCCGTGCCCGCGGCTTACGCCTTCGTGCGCTTCCGGTTCCGCGGGCGCCACCTGCTGCTGCTGTTCGTGCTGCTCCCGCGCCTGGTGCCCGGCGTGGGGATCATGGTCCCGCTCTACCGGCTGGCCGCGACGTTCGGGGTCTTGGACTCGCGCTACACGCTGATCGTCGTCTACACGGGGATGCTGCTGCCGCTGGCGGTGTGGCTGCTCACCGGCTTCTTCGAGAGCATCCCGCGCGACATCGAGGAGGCCGCCAGCGTCGACGGTGCGACCCTCTGGCAGCGGCTGCGCTACGTGGTCATGCCGCTGACCCTGCCGGCGATCATCACGATCGCGGTCCTGGCGTTCCGCGAGGCCTGGAACGAGTTCCAGCTCGTGCTGGTGCTCACCACCTCGGCGAGCCAGCGCACGCTGCCCTACGAGCTCTACGCGCTGCAGGGGCTGGGGCTCTCGGACCTGCCGATGGAGACCGCGTTCGCGCTGCTGACCGTCGTGCCGCTGGTGATCGTGTTCATGCGCGTCGAGCGCTACGTGGTGCAGGGCATCACGACCGGTGCGGTCAAGTGACGCGCGGAGCCCAGTCGACGGTCGTGCCGCCGGCGGCCGCGAAGACCCGCTCGTAGTTCTCGCGGCGCTGGCGGTCGGCGCCCTCGACGTGCGTCACGTCGACCGCGACCGCACGGGGCGCGCTGACCGCGTCCCACACCGCGGCGACGTAGGCGCGCGGGACGACGACCGCGCCCTCGCTGTCGGCGACCACGAGATCGCCTGGCTCGACGATCACGCCGCCGCACGACACCGGCACGTTGATCTCGCCGGCCCTGCGCTTGGTCGAGGCGTGCGTCGCGCGGGCACGGGCGAAGACCGGGAAGCCGACCTCCTGCATCTCGTCGGCGTCGCGGATCGCCCCGTCGACGATGATGCCGCGCACGCCGCGCTGGTGCGGCCCGTTCAGCACGTGGAAGCCGCCGTTGCTGACCCCGAGGTAGCCGCGCGCGTCGACCACCAGCAGGTCGCCGTACACCGCCATCGCGGCGGCGCCGTGGACTGCGAGCCCGTCGCCCGGCCAGACCTTGACGGTGAGCGCCTGCCCCACCGCGCGCGTGATCGGCCGGTAGAGGGGCTGGATGCCCTCCATCGTGTAGAGCCGGCCCACGTGGTCGCAGAGGTCGGGCGTGCTGACGCCGGCGAAGCGCTCCAGCCACACGGGGTCCAGCCGCGGCACGTCGCGGACCAACCGCGGAGGGATGACCGAGTGGTGCTCGAACGACGCGTCCATCCCTGGCCTAGTCCTCCTCGTCCTTCTTGCCGGCCGCGGCGCGGTCCTTGATCGACGCGACGATGTCGGCGTTGGCCAGGGTCGTGACGTCGCCGAGCTCGCGGCCCTCGGCGATGTCGCGCAGCAGCCGGCGCATGATCTTGCCGGATCGGGTCTTGGGCAGGTCCTCGGTGAACAGGATGTTCGCCGGGCGGGCGATCTTGCCGATCCGCTCGGCGACGTGCTCGCGCAGCTCGGCCGCCAGCTCCTCGTCGCCCTGGCGGTCACCCCGCAGCGTCACGAAGGCGGCGATCGCCTGGCCGGTCATCGCGTCGTTGCGGCCGGTGACCGCCGCCTCGGCGACGGCCGGATGGTCGACCAGCGCGCTCTCGACCTCGGTCGTGGAGATGCGGTGACCCGACACGTTCATGACGTCGTCGACGCGGCCCAGCAGCCAGACGTAGCCGTCCTCGTCGAGCTTGGCGCCGTCGCCGGCGAAGTAGACCTCCTTGGCCCGAAGCGCGACCAGTACGTCTGCGACGTACCGCTGCGTCGTCACCCCACAGCGTGCGCAGCATCGACGGCCACGGGCGCTGCAGCGTGAGGTAGCCGCCGCCGCCGGGCTCCACCGGCTCGCCCGCGCTCGTCGACGACGACCGCCTTGATCCCGGGAAGGCGCGCATGGCGGATCCGGGCTTGGCGGCGGTGATGCCGGGCAGCGGGGTGATCATGATCGCGCCGGTCTCGGTCTGCCACCACGTGTCGACGACCGGGCAGCGGCCGCCGCCGATGTGCTCGGCGTACCACATCCAGGCCTCGGGATTGATCGGCTCGCCGACGCTGCCGAGCAGCCGCAGCGACGACAGGTCGTGCGCTGCGGGGTGCTCCGGCCCCCACTTCATGAAGCTGCGGATCGCGGTCGGCGCCGTGTAGAGGATCGTCACGCCGTACTCGCTCGATGATGTCCCAGAAGCGGTCCTTGGCGGGGTGGTCGGGGGCACCCTCGTACATCACCGAGGTCGCGCGGTTCGCCAGCGGTCCGTACACGATGTAGCTGTGCCCGGTGACCCAGCCGATGTCGGCGGCGCACCAGTACACGTCGGTCTCCGGCTTGAGGTCGAACACCAGCCGGTGGGTGGCGGCGACCTGCGTGAGGTAGCCGCCCGTGGTGTGCACGATGCCCTTGGGCTTCCCGGTCGTGCCGGACGTGTAGAGGATGTAGAGCACGTCCTCGGCGTCCATCGGCTCGGGCGGGCAGTCCGTCGGACTGCGTCGGCGACGAGGTCGTGGTACCAGTGGTCGCGCCCCTCGTCGCATGGCGACCTCCTCGCCGGTGCGGCGCACGACGACGCAGGTCGCGACGCGGTCGGCTCCGCGTCCATCGCCTGGTCGGCGGTGTCCTTCAGCGGGACGATGTTGCCCTTGCGGTACGCGCCGTCGGCGGTGATGACGACCTGCGCGTCGGCGTCCTCGATGCGGTCGATCAGCGCCTTGCTGGAGAAGCCCGCGAACACCACCGAGTGGATCGCGCCGATGCGCGCGCAGGCGAGCATCGCGACGGGCAGCTCCGGGATCATCGGCAGGTAGATCATGACGCGGTCGCCCTTGGCAACCCCGAGGCCCTTCAGCGCGTTGGCGAAGCGGCAGACCTCGTCGCGCAGCTCGGCGTAGGTGACGGTCCGGGTGTCGCCCGGCTCGCCCTCCCAGTGGTACGCGACCTGCTCGCCGTGGCCGTCGTCGATGTGGCGGTCCAGGCAGTTGTCGCTGACGTTGAGCTGGCCCCCCGAGAACCACTTGGCGTGGGGCGGGTCCCACTCCAGCACGTGTCCCAGGGCCGCATCCAGCGCAGGCGCTCCGCATGCGGCCCACCAGGCCTCGGGGTCCTCGTCCGCCTCGTCGTAGACGGCCTCGTCGCTCGCCAGCGCATTGGCGCGGAACGCCTCCGGCGGCGGGAACGTGCGGTCCTCGCGCAGCAGGTTCTCCAGCGACGGGTTCGTCATTGCCGCTCCTCGCTCTCGATCACCAGTGCCTCGAGGTCGTCGCGGGCGGAGTCGCGATCGTGGTCGCTGGCCTCGGCGTTCCCGGGTCGGTCCCGCTGGACGCGCTCGAGGTCCTCGGGGTCCAGCCCCTCGTCGGCGAGCGCCCGCTTCTCCTCCTCCGACAGCTCCAGCTCCCCCCCGGTGCTGCGCGGCCGCTGGCGCGGGCCGTCGCCGCCCTTGGACTCACCGCCGGGTCGTGTGCGCTGCATGAGGCGCCTCCGGTTCTCCCTAGCCGAGGTTGGACAGGTCGGCGACCTTTGACCGCACGGCCTCGGCCGCCGCTCTGAGGTTGCCCAACTCCTCGTCGGTCAGACCGATCTCGACGACCTCCTTCACGCCGCCGGCGCCGAGCTTGGCCGGCACCCCCAGGTAGACGTCGGAGATCCCGTACTGGCCGGTGACGCAGGCGCAGACCGGCATGACGCGCCCTCGTCCTTCGCGATCGCCTCCGCCATGCGTGCGGCGGCGGCCGAGGGGGCGTAGTAGGCGGAACCGGTCTTGAGCAGCGCCACGACCTCGGCACCGCCGTTGCGCGTGGCGTCGACGAGCTCCTCGATCTCCTCGGCGGACAGCAGCTCGGCCAGCGGGCTTGCCGTCGACCGTGACCTTCGGGCACGGGGACCATGGTGTCGCCGTGGATGCCCAGCGTGATCGCGTCGACCGACCAGCGGCGACACGCCGAGCTTCTCGGCGACCTTGTCCTGGAAGCGCGCGGTGTCGAGCATCCCGGCCTGGCCCATCACGCGCGCGTGCGGGAAGCCCGTGACCTGCTGGAACAGCGCGGTCATCTCGTCCAGCGGGTTGGAGACCACGATCACGACCGCGTCGGGCGACGTGGCGACGATCTCCTTGGCGACAGCCCCGACGATCGCGGCGTTGTCGGCCAGCAGGTCCATGCGGCTCATGCCGGGCTTTCGCGGCTTGCCGGCGGTGACGATCGACCATGTCGCTGCCCTCGGTGGGGCCGTAGTCGTTCGTGCCGACCACCTGCGTCTCGTAGCGCTGGATGGGGCGCGACTGGTTCATGTCCAGGGCCAGGCCCTGGGGCAGGCCTTCGACGATGTCGGTCATCACCACCTCGTCGGCCCAGCCCTTCTCGGCGATGCGCTGGACGGTGGTGGATCCGTACTTGCCCGCGCCGACGACGGTGACCTTCACGCTGCGCAGCTCCTTGTCTGTGGACAGGTCCGGGCAGACTCTAGGCGAGCCCGTGCTGCGCGCGTGCCGCGACGACCGTGTTGTGCAGCAGCAGCGCCCGGGTCATCGGGCCGATGCCACCGGGCACGGGTGTGATCCAGCGTGCGACCTCGGCGACGGACGCGAAGTCCACGTCGCCGACGAGCTTGCCTTCCGTGTCGCGGTTGATCCCCACGTCGAGCACCGCCGCGCCGGGCTTGACCATGGCGCCGGTGAGCGTGTCGATGCGCCCTGCGGCCACCACCACGATGTCGGCCCGGCGTGTGACCGCGGCGAGGTCGCGCGTGCCGGTGTGGCAGATCGTGACGGTCGCGTCGGTCCCCTTCAGCGACAGCAGCAGCGCCAGGGGCCGCCCCACGAGCTGCGACCGCCCGACGATCACGACCTCCGCGCCGCGGGTGGGGATGTCGTAGCGCTTGAGCAGCACCTGGCAGCCCAGCGGCGTCGCCGGCACGAACAGCGGGTCGCCGCGCACGAGCCGGCCGGCGTTGACCGGGTGCAGGCCGTCGACGTCTTTCGCCGGGTCGGTGCGCTCCTGCGCGGCGACCGGGTCCAGGTGCCCCGGGAGCGGCAGCTGCACGATGATCCCACTGACTTCCGGGTTCGCGTTGAGCCGGTCCAGCTCCGCGTGCAGCTCCTCCTGCGTGATGTCGGCCGGCAGCCGCGCCCCGAGTGAGTTCATCCCGACCGCGACGCAGTCACGCTCCTTGCCGTCGACGTAGACGTGGCTGGCCGGGTCGTCCCCCACCAGCACGGCCGCCAGTCCCGGCACCACCCCGTGCTCGGCGAGGCGCCCGACCTCCGCCGCGATCCGCTCCTTCTCCGCCGCCGCGGCGGCCTTGCCGTCGATGAGGATCGCAGTCATGGCCGCGGGATCCTAGGCGTGGCCGTCGGGACCGGGGCCGCGGAAGGTCTCGAGCAGGGAGCCGAGGGTGCCGCGGGCCAGGCGGTGGTTGCCCGCGCCGAGGCCGGCCCCGCGGACCAGCGCCATGAGCCCGGCGCCCGCCAGATGGAGCACGGCGCCCACGACCCACGCCGGCAGCACGAGCAGGCGGGGGATGAGGCCCGGGCCGGCGCCCGTGATCGCGCCGAGCATCACGACGACGGTCGCTGCCAGCGCGGCGGCACCGATCGCCGCGGCCTGGCCGACCGCGGCCCCGGGCACGCCCGCACCGTGGCGTCCTCGGGCCCGAGCAGGACGGCGATGGCCGCCAGGGTGCCGCCGGCCAGGATGCCGGTCAGCGCGGTGCGGGCCCACATGCGGCGCGCGGGGCGACCGCGGACGCGCTCGCCGAGGAGGGCGGCCCAGGCGGCCGGCGGCGCGAGCAGGCCCAGCCACGGGCGGCCGGTCAGCGCCTGCACCACGAGATGGCCCGCGAACGCCGCGGCGGAGATCACCAGGCGGAGGCGGGCGTCGCCCAGCGACCAGCCCCAGGCCGCCAGCGGCGGCACGGTGACCAGCGCGAGCAGCCACCAGGCGGCCACCAGGCTGAGCCGCGTGCGCTGTGCGGTCGGCGGGGGCGACTCGGGCTGCGGCAGCCGGGTGCGCGGGTCCAGCACGGTCCGGCAGGCGCGCGGGCGCTGCGCCGGGTCGAGCGCCAGCCCGAGGCAGACGCCGTCGGGCAGGCCCGCGTTCCACGGGTCGCTGAGCACGGCGAGCAGCCCCTCGCCGCGTTCCCCGGTCAGCAGCGCCGCGGCGGTCGCGGCGAGGGCGTAGACGTCGGCCGGCGGGCCGAAGCGGCCGCTGTACACCTCGGGCGCCGCGTAGGCGGGCGTGCCGACGCGGGTCATCTCCGTGGAGTCGGTGCCGCGCAGCGTCGACGGGTCGACCAGCACGAGGCCGTGCGCCGACGCGACGATGTTGGCGGGCTTGACGTCGCGGTGCACCAGCGGCACGCCGTCCGACCAGCGTCCGGCGTGCAGCAGGTCCAGCCCCTCGGCGACGCCCCACAGCTGGCGGGCCGCGTCGGGCATCGCGTCGGCGCCGGCCAGGGACTCCCCCTCGATGAAGTCCATCGCGACGAAGCCCCAGCCCGCGTAGTCACCGCGGTTGATCAGCCCTCCGCGGCGCACCCGCACCAGCGACGGGTGCGCGATGCGCACCAGCCAGCGACCCCGCCGCGCGGCCTCGTGGGCCGGCAGCAGGGCCCCGGGGCGGATCAGCTTGAGCGCGCAGCGCTCGCCCTCCGGCCCGACGGCCTCCCAGACCTCCCCCTCGCCGCCGGAACCGACCTTGCGCAGCAGCCGGCAGCCGGCCACCAGCGCCTGGCCCGCGCCCGCGGTGCCCGGCTCCGCGGCCAGCGGCTGGGTCACGCTCCCGAAGGTACCCCCTGCTCGGCGCGAATGGTCCGCGGTCGGTCAGGCCGCGTGCTCGACGTAGTCGCTGGCGCGCTCGGTGAGGAGGTCGACGACGGCCTCCTCGACCAAGCCGTGGGTGATCGGCGCGCCCGGCGTCGCGTCCTCGCCCAGCGACTCCAGCACCCCGTGGACGGTCCAGCCTGAGTGGTACCGGTCGAACACGCGGGGGTCGATGTAGGCGGAGCGGGCGACCGCCGGGGTGTTGCCGAGGCGCTGGCCGACCTCGCGCAGGCTGCCGTCACGACCCGCCGGCGAGCGCTCTGTGAGAGCGCAGGCCTCGCCACGGCGACGGCCAATGCCGCCAAGCAGGTGGCATTCAGGTGCGGAAGTCCTTGGGGCTGAACTCCTCGCCGATCGCGTCGCGCAGGAACCCGTTGACGTCCTCGGCCTTCACGTCGACCGAGCGGCCGGCCTGCTTCCAGGCCAGGAGATCCTGCGGACCAGCCCGGCGACGGACCAGCGCCTGGACGACGGCCACGACGCCGGGGGACGCGAGCGCCTGCTCGCGCTCCACGCCGTGCTTGGCCACGTACTCGAACACCACGGCGTCGCCGTGCACGCTGACGTGCTCGCGGCGGATGGTCGTGAGCCCGTAGGAGCCGTGGAGCCGCGCGTACTCCTCGTACCCGATCCGGAAGAAGCCGTGGTCCAGCAACCGCACCGCGCACGCCAGGACGGACTCGCGATCGACGGCGCCGCTGCCGTCGAGCCGCTCGTCGCACAGCGCGCGCAGGGTCGGAAGGCGCCGCGCGAAGTCCAGCATGCGGTCGAACTTCTCGCCGTCGCGACGCTGGCGCCACGCGTCGTGGTAGCGGTACTGGCGGCGCCCGGCCGCGTCGCGCCCGACTGCCTGGAGGTGGCCGCGGGGATCCGGGCAGATCCAGACCTCGGTCCACGCGGGCGGGATCGCCAGCGCCGCGATGCGCGCGCGGATCGCGGGATCGGTGATCGGGCGGCCGTGCTCGTCGCGGTAGCTCCAGCCCTTGCCGGCGCGCCGCCGGGTGTAGCCCGGACCCGCACAGTCGACCCGCCTGCAGCGCACCACGCGGGAACCCTGCCCCACCGTGCGCTGCGTCATGCGTTCGAAAGGGCCTCGCGGCTGCGCAGCGTGAGCTGGCCGTTGGACAGCACGGTGGCGTCGCGCTCCGGGACGGTGGCCTCGAGCAGCAGCTCGCCGTCCCCTCGCCAGATGCGGGTCGTGATCGTCTCGCCGGGGTAGACGACGCCGGTGAAGCGGGCGCGGTAGCCGCTGACGCGCGTGACGTCGCCGTCGAGCGCGGTGTCGACCACGGCCTTGCAGACCATGCCGTAGGTGCACAGGCCGTGCAGGATCGGCGGTCGAAGCCGCCGAGCTTGGCGAAGTCGGGGTCGGCGTGCAGCGGGTTGGCGTCGCCCGTTGAGGCGGTACAGCAGGGCCTGCTGCGGCAGCGTGCGCGACGCGACGACGAGATCGGGCTCGCGGTCGGGGCGCCACCGGGTCGGCCGGACCGCTGTCTCCGCCGAAGCCGCCCTCGCCGCGGATGTACGCGCTCATGCGGTTGGTGAAGACCGGCTGCCCGTCGACGGACGTGACGACCTCGTTGACCAGCAGCGCGCCCTTGCCCTTGTCGTAGACCGGCGACCGGCCGGATCGTCGACGTGGCCGTGGCCTCGGTCGGCACCGGCCCGTGCACCGCGGTCTCCTGCTCGCCGTGCAGCAGCATCGCGAAGTTCACGTCCAGACCCGGGATCTGCACGAACTCCGGGATGGGCAGGAAGGCCGGCACCACGCCGAACGAGGGCAGCACCTTGAGCTGCGGCTCGTAGGTGTACGCCAGCTCACCAGGGTCGGTCGGCGGGTCGCCCGCCCCGACCCCGAGGTGGTAGAGCACCACGTCCTGCGCAGTCCACGACGCGTCCCACGACTTCTCGTAGGCGAACAGCTTGTCGGGGTCGATGGGCATGGGCCGCAACGCTAGCCGCGGTCAGTCCTCGTGCTGCTTGAGGACGGTGTCGACGGCCAGCGCGGAGGCGATGACGAGGCTGCGGAGGGGGTCGGCGAGGGGGCGGTGGATCTGGACGACGTAGTTGTCGGCGGTGGTGAAGGAGCGTCAGCACCCCCTCGAAGGTCTTGGTGATGCGGGCGACCTCTGTGCCCGTGTGGTCCTCGATCTTGAAGTTCCACGCGCGCCAGTTCTCGGCGGAGAGCAGGCCGTGCTGCTGACCGCCGGACTCCAGGCCGAAGCGCACCCTGCCGACGAGGTTCTGCTGCACGATCGTGCCGAGCTCCGCGCCCTGCGCGTCGGTCACGACCACCGTGGACTTCCAGATGGTGCCGGGGCGCGTGATGCGCAGCAGAACCTGGCCCTGCACGTCCACGATCTCGAGGTTCAGCGTGAGGATCGCGTCCACGTTGGTGAGCGCGCGCAGGCAGCTGCGGCCCCCCGACTGCCCGATCTGGCGGACCGCGCCGATCTGGCGGCCGTGCTGGTCGTGGATCGCGTACTCGTTGGTGACCTCGATGAACTTGGCCTTCTGGTTGACCACCAAGACGGGCTCGGTGAACACGGTCCCGCCGCCCTGTGGCCCGCCGCCGGCGCGCGCTTGCACGTGCACCTGACGCTGCACCTGCTCCGGCGCGTGGTCGGCCACCGGCACCGGCGTCGGGTTGTCATGGCCCTGGACACCCTGCGTCGAGACGTGCCCGGTCCAGGTCGTGCCGTCCCAGTACCGCAGCTCGTGTCGCCGCCAGGGATCCGGGTGCCAGCCGGGGGGAGGAGTCGCCTGGGTCGTGGACATCAGCAGCGAGGATGCTCCAATCGAGCCCGACCCGCACGCCCACCCTTCACGCGGCCCCGGCCGGGCGCTCGTGCGCGCGCTGTTCGGGATCGCGGTGCTGGCGGCCTTGGGGGCCGCGCTGGTCGCGCGCTGGGACGAGGTCGCCGGGACGCTGGCGCAGCTGGAGCCGTGGCCCGCGCTCGGCGGGGCGCTCGCGGCCGTCGTCGGTGTGGGGGCCAGCGGCCAGATCTGGCGCGCGCTCATGACCGGGCTCGGCGCACCCCTGCCGCCGCCGACCGCGGCGCGCGTGTTCTTCGTCGGCCAGCTCGGCAAGTACCTGCCCGGGACGATGTGGTCGGTGGTTGCCGGCGCGGAGCTGGGTCGCGACCACGGCGTCGAGCGGCGCGTGTCCGTCGCGGGCCAGGTGCTGTTCTTGTGGACCCATGTGGTGACCGGCGGGGTGCTCGCCGGTCTCGGGCTCGCCGCGGCGGGGCGGGTCCCGGCCTGGGTGGGCGCCGTCGGGCTGGCCGGCCTCGTCCTGGTCGTGCCCGCGCCGCTGGTCGCGGTGCTGGACCGCGTGCTGCGCCTGCTGCGCCGCGAGCCGCTGCCTGCCCGTCCCCGCCTGGCTGACGTGGGAGCCGCCGTCGCCTGGGCCGTCGCGATGTGGGCGTGCTACGGGACCCACCTGTGGCTGCTCGCCCAGGCGCTGGACGCACCGGTGAGCTGGGCGCTCGCCACCGGGTCGTTCGCCGCCGCCTGGGTGGCGGGGTTCGTCGTGGTGATCGCACCGGCGGGGGCCGGGGTGCGCGAGGCCGTGCTCGTCGCCCTGCTGGGCGGCCCGCCGGGCGTGGCCCTGACCCTGGCGCTGCTCTCCCGAGCCGTGATGACGCTGGCGGACGCGCTGTGGGGTTTGCTCGGGCTGGGCCTCAGGGGTGCAGCCGCCCCCAGACCGCCGTCCACGGCAGCGGCTTCCTGACCTCGACCAGCGCCGCCTCGCGCGACACGAAGCGCAGGAACGCCGGCGTGCTCCAGTGGTTGAGGTGGCCCGGGGTGTTGCCCAGCGCGCGGACGTGGCGCCCGGTCGCGAGGTTGCCGCCGCGGAAGATCGGCTCGCGCGGCACGGACAGCACCAGGTCGCGACGGCCGACCCGGGCGAGCTCCGCCAGCCCGGACGCCGGGTCGGGGAGGTGCTCGAGCACCTCGACCGCGACCACCAGGTCGAACGTGCGGTCCGGGAACGGCAGGTGCTGCGCGTCGCCGTGGAGGAACGCGACGCCCTCCCGCTTCGACCAGTGCTCGCGCAGGCCCGCGTCGGGGAGGTCCAGGCCGACGATCTGCGGGAACCGCGCGCGCAGGCGGGTGGCGATCTCGCCCTCCCCGCAGCCGATCTCGAGGACGCGCTCGACGGTGCCGGACGCGGCGATGCCGTCGAGCAGCCCGTCCAGCGCGCCGAGGAACCGCTCCGTGAGGAAGCGGATCAGGACGTTGCCCCCGTCGTACTTGTGGTAGTGGTTGCCGATCACGACGCCGGGGGTCTCTGGCGCGGACGGCGGGCTCGTGGCGACCATGGGGAGGGTCCAGCCTAGTGGCGTAGCGTTCGGCGCCAAATGGCGACCGAGTTCGAGGCCGACACGGCGATCGCGCCGGACGGGGAGCGGCGCTGGACGGCCACGCTCACGGACCGTTGGTCGATCCTCGGCGCGCCGAACGGCGGGTACCTCATGGTGATCGCCGCGCGGGCGCTGCTCGCCGCGACAGAGCGCCCCGACCCGCTGACGGTCACCACCCACTTCCACCGCTCCCCGTCGCCGGGGCGCGTGGTCCTGCAGGTCGAGCCGCTGCACACCGGCCGCTCCTCCAGCAGCGCACTGGTGCGCATGTCGCAGGACGGCAGGCAGGTCCTCACGATGATGGGCATCTGCGGCGACACCTCGGCCCGGCGCGGCCCGACCGGCCCACGCACGCCCGCACCCGACCTCCCGCCACCCGACGAGCTGTCCGACCCGCGCGGCCAGGGCCATGGCACCCAGACCCCGGAGTTCCAGCGGCGCTTCGACCTGCGCTCGCTGCCCGGTGAGCCCGGCTGGGCACACGGCCAGCCCAGCGGGAACCTGGAGACCGTCGCGTGGCTGCGCCTGGTCGACGGGCAGGAGCCCGACCCGCTGGCGGTCGTGCTGGCGGCCGACTCGCTCCCGCCCACGGTCTTCGAGCTGGGCATGTTCAGCTGGGTCCCGACGATCGAGATGACGGTCCACGTCCGCGCCCGACCGCAGCCGGGCTGGCTGCGCGTGGCGCACCGCACCCGCTTCCTGGTCGACGGTGCGCTGGAAGAGGACGCCGAGGTGTGGGACTCGGCGGGCACGCTGGTCGGCCAGTCCCGCCAGCTGGCCCGCACGAGAGGCTGAGGGGTCTCTACTCCGGCGGTGGGTGGTCGGCGCGGTGCACGCGCACGATGAGGTCCGCGAGCAGCCCGACGCTGAAGAGGATCAGGCCGGCGAGCAGCAGGAGGATGGTGTTGATCGCGATCCGGAAGGGGTGCGCGATCAGGTCGAAGATGAACTTGCCGGCACCCAGCCCCAGCAGTGCGAGCGCCAGCGGGCCGAACACCCGCAGCGGCTCGAAGAACGTCACCATGCGCACGACCTGCAGCACGTAGCGGTAGGCGTCCTTGATCGGGTGGAAGTGCGAACGGCCTGCGCGCTGCGCGTAGGTGATCGGCACGTACTCGACGGTCAGGCCGTCGGACAGGAACGCCAGGGTGATCGTGGTCACGCAGGAGAAGCCCTGGGGGAGCAGCCCGAGGTAGGGACGCGCGTGCTCGGCGGAGAACGCCCGCAGACCCGAGTTGAGGTCGGGGATGCGCGACCGTGTGAGGTACTCCGCCAGCTTGCGGATGCCCCACTTCGCCGGTACGCGCAGCGCCTTGAGCGTGCCCTCCTCGGAGAGCCGCGCGCCGACGACCTGGTGGGCGCGCCCCGACATGACGATCTCGACCAGCTCCGGGATGCGCTCGTTGGGGTAGGTCATGTCCGCATCGGTCCACACCACGACGCGGCCGCGCGCCTGCGCCGTGCCGATGCGGCGCGCGGTCCCCGACCCGCGGTTGGTGGCGAACCGCAGCACGCGCACGAAGGGCAGCCCCTCGACCGCGTCGGCGGTCCCGTCCGTCGACCCGTCGTCCACCACCAGGATCTCGAAGTCGTAGACCGATTCCTTGAGCGCCTTGGTGATGCGGTCGACCTCGGCCCGCACGTGCCCCACCTCGTTGAAGGCGGGCAGCACGACGGTGACATCGAGGGGCGCGCTCACGGGAACAGAACGGTACTGCGCCTACGCTGCTCGCCGGTGAGCACGGTGCTGGCGTGGCAGCGGGCGGGTGGCGATGACGCTCCCGGCGTGGTGCTGCTGCACCGCTGGGGCAGCGCCGGCCCCGCCGCGTGGGCGGCCACGGGGTGGGTCACCGCGATGGCCGAGGCTGGTCTGGCCGTGCTGGTGCCCGACCTGCCGGGCCACGGGGACTCCGCCGACATCCCGATCCCCGATGGCAGGGAGCCCGCCAGCTGGACCGCCCAGCTCATCCAGGCCGACCTGCGCACGCTGGCCGACGGGCCGGTCGGCGTGGTCGGCCACGCGGACGGGGGCACCACCGCCGGCCACATGTGCGTGCGCAACCCGGCCGGCGTGACCCGGCTGGCGCTGATCTCCTGCGACGACCGCGTCGACATCCCTCACGCCGACGTCGTCGCCCGGGCGCTGCGCGACCCCGGGGCGCGCGTGTGGAACCCCGAGGCCGCCGAGCTGCTGGCGCGCGCCCGCCGCGACCCCCGCCACGACGAGGACACCCTGGCCAGCTGGCTCGAGCGGCGCCGCTGGCCCGCCGCCCCCAACCTCGGTGCCCTGCGCACCCCCGTGCTGCTCGCCGTCGGGACCGAGGACGAGCACCGCGCCCGCGTCCCGCGCCTCGCGCAGCTCTTCCACGACGCGCGGATCGTGACCGTGCTGGGCGACGCCGAGCAGGTGATCTCCAGCCCGGCGCTGATCCGCCAGGTGACGCGCTTCGTCGCGGCCGGGTGACCACCGCCGTCGTCGTGCGCCGGGAGCGGCCTGGCGATGTCGAGGCCGTTGCGATCGTGCACGGCCGCGCGTTCGGTCGTGCGGATCGGGCAACCCCGGTCGAAGTGGAGCTGCTGGCCGCGCTGCGCGACAGCGCGGCCTGGATCCCGGAGCTGTCCCTGGTCGCCGAGCTCCGCGTGCGGGCCTCGGGACAGGCGGGCGGGCAAGCCGCTCGATCCGGCGGATCGGGGGAGTCGGGCGAGGTCCTGGGGACGGTCGTCGGCCACGTCGTCTGCACGCGAGCGCACGTGGGGCCGGAGCGGGAGGCGCTGGGCCTCGGCCCCATCGGCGTGCTCCCGTCGTTCCAGCGCCACGGACTCGGGCACGCGCTCATGCACGCCGTGGTCGCCGCCGCCGAGGCCCGCGGGGAGCCGCTGATCGCGCTGCTGGGCGATCCGGCCTTCTACGGCCGCTTCGGCTTCGTCAGCGCGTCCCGGCTGGGCATCGACGCGCCCGACCCGGACTGGGGCGAGCACTTCATGGCCCGTGCACTGGCCGCCTACGAGCCGACCCTGGTCGGCCCGTTCCGCTACGCCCCCCCGTTCGAGGGCCTGTAGCTAGGCGATCGTGACCTCGGGCGCCAGGTACACGTCCTGGATCGCGTTGAGGAGCTCGATCCCCTCGGCCATCGGGCGCTGGAACGCCTTGCGCCCGCTGATGAGGCCCATCCCGCCCGCACGCTTGTTGATCACCGCGGTGCGCACCGCCTCAGCGAGGTCCGACTCGCCGCTGGAGGCACCACCGGAGTTGATCAGCCCCGCACGCCCCGCGTAGCAGTTGAGGACCTGATAGCGCGCGAGGTCGATCGGGTGGTCGCTGGAGAGGTCGGAGTACACCAGCGGGTGGGTCTTGCCGTAGCCGCCGCCGATCGCGGTGTAGCCACCGGTGTTCTCCGGCAGCTTCTGCTTGATGATGTCGGCCTCGATCGTGACGCCGAGGTGGTTGGCCTGGCCCGTGAGGTCCGCCGCGAGGTGGTAGTCGACGCCGTCCTTCTTGAACCCGCTGTTGCGCAGGTAGCACCACAGCACCGTGAACAGGCCGAGGCTGTGCGCCTCGTGGAAGGCCTCGGAGACCTCCTGGATCTGGCGCGTGGACTGCTCGCTCCCGAAGTAGATGGTTGCGCCGACGCCGGCCGCGCCCATCTCCCACGCCTGCTGGACGTTGCCGAACATCACCTGGTCGAACTGGTTGGGCAGCGTGAGCAGCTCGTTGTGGTTGAGCTTGACGAGGAAGGGGATGCGGTGGGCGTACTTGCGACCCACCATGCCCAGCACGCCGATCGTGGAGGCGACCGCGTTGCAGCCGCCCTCGATGGCCAGGCGCACGATGTTCTCGGGGTCGAAGTACGCCGGGTTGGGCGCGAAGCTGGCGCCGGCCGAGTGCTCGATGCCCTGGTCGACGGGCAGGATCGACACGTACCCGGTGCCGGCAAGCCGGCCGTGGTCCACCAGCAGCTGGTAGTTGCGCAGCACCTGCGGGGTGCGGTCGGAGTGCGTCAGCACGCGCTCGACGAAGTCCGGGCCGGGCAGGTGCAGCATCCCCGCGTCGACGACGGCCTTGTGCTCCAGCAGGTCGGCAGCGTCGTCGCCGAGCGCGCCCGTGATCGCGTCGATGAGGCTCATGCTGCGAGGCTACCCTCAGGCCGCCCCGAGCAATGGAGGGATCCCGCGTGGCTGTGATCAAGACCATCGACCTGGTGGGGGTCTCGACCGAATCCTGGCGCGACGCGGCCCACAAGGCCCTGGCGGAGGCGTCCAAGACCCTGCGCGGCATCGAGGGCTTCGACGTCCTGGAGACCTCCGCGGTCGTCGACGGCGATTCGATCAGCGAGTACCACACCCACATCCGCATCCGCTTCCGCATCGAACGCTGACCCCCGGTCGGCGAGTCGCGGAGCTCGACGCCGCGGACGCCGCCGCCTGCGGGTAGAACATGACGGCATGACGCACCTGCGCGCCCTCTGCCTCGCCCTCGCCGCGCTCGCGCTCACCGCATGCGGCGGGGACACCACCGCGACCCCGACCGCGGACGAAGCGACCGAGGAAGCCACCACCGAGGCGGCGACGGAGGAGGCGACCACCGAGGAGGCGACCGAGGAGCCCACCACGGAGGAGCCGACGGAGGAGGCGACCACCGAGGAGGCCACGGAGGAGCCCACCACGGAGGAGCCGACGGAGGAGGCGACCACCGAGGACGCTCCTGGGATGACGATCCCGACGGAGGTCGTGCTGCCGACGGACGCGGGCACGCTGCCGCCGACGGAGTCGATGAGCGACGAGGAGTTCGTCGCCGCGCTGGAGGCCTACCTCGAGCCGTTCTTCATCGACCCCATCGAGCTGGGAAGCACCTGGGTCGAGTCGGAGTGGCGGCCCGCCGAGGGCCCCAACGGGTGCGGCGTCGACGTCGACGCCGAGCTCCCGCCGTTCGCGCACTTCGGTCGGCTGATGGCCCCCACCGACGCCGAGCTCCAGCTGGAGGAGGAGTTCCGCGTGTACGAGTCGATCCAGGGCGCCGAGGCCGCGTTCGCGCGCGGCCGCGAGGCCGTTTCCTGCGGCGAGGACACCGTCGACCCGTCGGTGGGCACGTTCACCGAGGTGGTCGACGCCAGCACGGAGGTCGGCGCGCCCGCCTACGCCGTCGGCGCGATCGGCGAGGGTTTCGAGGGGACGCTCGTGGTCGCGTTGGTGTCCGACGTCGTCGTGAGCTTCGAGTTCGTCGGCGCCACCGGTGCGGCCGAGGCCTTCGACGCCCCCAGCCCTGGCGAGATCGCGGCCTACGGCGTCGGCAAGCTCATCGCCGGCTTCGAGAACGAGTAGCACCCTCGCCCGCGCGGGGGCTTGACCCTCACGCCACGTCAGGGCCTACCGTCGGACCATGCACACGGTCAGCCAGGTGGCGCGGCTCGCGGGCGTGACCGTCCGCACGTTGCACCACTACGACGAGATCGGGCTGCTGGCGCCCTCGGCCCGCACCGCCGCGGGCTACCGGCTCTACGACCGCGCCGACCTCGAGCGCCTGCAGGAGATCCTGTTCTGGCGTGAGCTGGGCTTCGGCCTGCCCGAGATCCGGGCGATCGTGAACGACCCCACCCACGACCGGGCCGCCGCGCTGCGCGAGCAGCTGGCGCTCCTCAAGCAGCGTGCCGAGGACCTCGCCGCGCTCGAGGAGGCCGTCACCTCCGCGCTCAAGGCCACCCAGGAGGACACCACCGTGACCGACGCCGACCTCTTCGGAGGCTTCGACCACTCCCAGTACGAGGACGAGGCGCGCGAGCGCTGGGGCCACACCGACGCCTATGCCGAATCCCAGCGGCGTGTCAACCGCTACGGCAAGGCCGAGTGGGAGGCCATCCGCGACGAGGGCGCCAAGCTCAACGCGGACTTCATCGCGCTCATGGACGCCGGCACCCCGGCCGACAGCCCCGAGGCGATGGCGATCGCCGAGGCCCACCGCGCGCACCTCTCGCGCTGGTTCTACGAGTGCTCCCCGGAGATCCACGCGGGACTGGCCCGCATGTACGTCGACGACCCCCGCTTCACCGCCAACATCGACAAGGCCAAGCCCGGCCTGGCCGTCTACATGCGCGACGCGATCCTCGCGAACTGCGGATTAGCATGAGGGAGGCGGCCCGCCGTGAGGTGGGCCGCCGGTCCGGCGTGGGGGGCAAGCTCCTCCACGAAGTGGAGGAGGTTGGGCTTGCCTGCCATCGTCGTCGTCGGAACGCAGTGGGGTGACGAGGGCAAGGGCAAGGCCACCGACCTGCTGGCCGACCAGGTGGCCTACGTCGTGCGCTACCAGGGCGGCAACAACGCGGGGCACACGATCATCGTCGGGGACACCACGCTCAAGCTGCACCTGGTCCCCAGCGGTGTGCTCTACGGGCACGTCACGCCGGTCATCGGCGACGGCGTCGTGGTCGACCCGGGGGTGCTCCTGGAGGAGCTCGACGACCTGCTGGCGCAGGGCATCGACACGTCGAAGCTGAAGATCTCCAGCAACGCGCACCTGATCATGCCCTACCACCGCGAGCTCGACGCGGTCACGGAGCGCTACCTGGGCCGCCAGCGGCTGGGCACCACCAGGCGCGGCATCGGGCCGACCTACGCCGACAAGGCGGCGCGGGTCGGCCTGCGCGTCCAGGACCTCTACGACATGAAGATCTTCCGCGAGAAGCTCGACGTGGTCCTGCGCGAGAAGAACGCGATCCTCTCCCGCGTCTACAACCGCCTGCCGATGAAGGCGACCGACATCGAGACCGAGTACGCGGTCTACGCCGAGCGCCTGCGCCCCTACATCGCCGACACCACGATGCTGCTGCACGAGGCGCTGGAGCGCGGCGAGACGATCCTGCTGGAGGGGGCGCAGGGGACGCTGCTGGACCTCGATCACGGCACCTATCCGTTCGTGACCTCCTCCAACCCGGTGGCCGGCGGTGCGCTCACGGGATCCGGGCTCGGCCCGCGCGACATCACCGACGTGATCGGCATCACCAAGGCCTACGTGACCCGCGTCGGTTCCGGGCCGTTCCCGACCGAGCTCCGCGAGGACCGCGGCCCCGGCCGCGAGGCCGAGGACGCCGCCCGCCTCATCGACATCGGCCAGGAGTTCGGCACCACGACCGGCCGCCGCCGCCGCGTCGGCTGGTTCGACGCCGTGCTCGCCCGCTACGCCGCGCGCATCAACGGCCTCTCCGCGCACTTCCTCACCAAGCTCGACGTGCTGTCGGCGTTCGAGGAGCTCAAGGTCTGCCGCGCCTACCGCTACCAGGGCGAGGAGTACGACCACTTCCCACCCCACCAGTCGATCTTCCACCACGCCCAGCCGATCTACGAGGAGCACCCGGGGTGGGCCGGGGACATCAGCACGGTCACGACCTACGACGACCTGCCCAAGGAGGCGCGCAGCTACGTCGAGCGCCTGGAGGAGCTCTCCGGCGTGCCGATCCGCTGGGTCTCCGTCGGCCCGGACCGCCACCAGACCCTGGACCGCGTATGAGGGACCGCGTATGAGGGTGCTCGTGCTCGGCGGCGGGGGCCGCGAGCACGCGCTGTGCTGGCGGCTGGCGCGCTCTGCGTCGGTGGGGGAGCTGCTGTGCGGACCGGGCAACGCCGGGATCGCCGACGTGGCCGAGCTCGTGCCCGTCGACGCGGCTGATCCCGACGAGGTTCTGGCGCTGGCGCGGCGGTTGGTGCCCGACCTCGTCGTGATCGGGCCGGAGGCGCCGCTGGTCGCGGGTGTCGCGGATGCGCTGCACGTCGGCAACTTCCCCGTGTTCGGCCCGATCGCGGCCGCGGCGCGGATCGAGGGGTCCAAGGCGTTCGCGAAGGACGTCATGGCGGCCGTCGGGGTGGCGACCGCGCGCCACGTGGTGGTCACCGACGCGGACGCCGTTGACTCGGCGCTGGACGCTTTCCCCGCGCCTCACGTCGTGAAGGCCGACGGGCTGGCGGCGGGCAAGGGCGTGGTGGTCACGCCCGACCGGTCGCTCGCGCGGGACGCGGCCCGGGCGGCGCTGAGCGGTGCGTTCGGAGCGGCGGGCTCGGCGCTGGTGGTCGAGGAGTTCCTGGACGGTCCCGAGGTCTCGCTCTTCGGTCTGTGCGACGGCCGCGCCGTGGTCGCGTTGCAGCCGGCCCAGGACTTCAAGCGCGCCGGCGAAGGCGACACCGGCCTGAACACGGGCGGGATGGGCGCGTACTCGCCGGTGCCGGCGGTCGACGCCGGAGTGGTCGCGACCCTGCGCGACGAGGTCCTGGCCCCGGTGGTCGCCGAGCTCGCGGCTCGCGGGACGCCGTTCACCGGCGTGCTCTACGCCGGGCTGGTGCTGACCAGAGACGGGCCCCGCGTGCTGGAGTTCAACGCCCGCTTCGGCGACCCCGAGACGCAGGTGGTGCTCCCGCGACTGCAGGGCGACCTCGGCGCGCTCCTGGCGGCCTGCGCAGCGGGTGACCTGGCCGGCTGTGCGGCGCCGGCGTTCGACCCGCGCGCCTGTGTGACGGTCGTGCTGGCGTCCGGCGGCTACCCCGGGGAGTACCGCACCGGCGTGCCGATCAGCGGGCTGGAGGACGCGGCCAAGGTCACGGACGCCGTGGTGTTCCACGCGGGGACACAGCGCCGCGACGACGGGGCGGTCGTGACGGCCGGCGGGCGGGTGCTCGCGGTGAGCGGTCTCGGCGCGACGCTCGCGGACGCGCGCGCGACGGCCTATCGCGCCGCCGACGCGATCGACTTCGACGGAGTCCAGCGGCGGGGCGACATCGCGCTCGCGGCCGCGGCCAGGGTCTGACGTGGCCACGATCCGCCCGAT
The DNA here is from genome assembly GCA_963829805.1 of Euzebyaceae bacterium. GTDB lineage: Bacteria > Actinomycetota > Nitriliruptoria > Euzebyales > Egibacteraceae > CAWHJR01. Next base: position 460,655 of record CAWHJR010000002.1, on the reverse strand, counting down.
GGGGCTGGAGGACGTGCCGTACGCCGTGCCCGTGGCGGTGGCGGCGTTCGCCGACGAGGTGCCCGACCCGCGCGAGCCCGCGCAGGGCATGACCAGCGGCGACGGCGCGGCGATCCGCCAGCGCCACTTCGTCACGCACTACCCCGGTGGCGCGTGGGTCGCGGAGCAGGACGGTGCGATCGTCGGGGTTGCCCTGGCGCTGCGCCACGTCGGCTCGCGCCACGACGATCGGGGGTACTGGGGGTTGTCGCTCCTGGTCGTCAGGCCCGACCTGCAGGCCCGCGGCGTCGGACGCCAGCTGCTGGACGCGGCGCTGAGCCTGGCGCGGCCCGGAGACGCCAAGGTGATCATCTCCTCGACCGACCCACGCGCGATGCGGCGCTACGCCGCCGTAGGGCTGGAGCTGCACCCGACCGTGCGGGCCATCGGGGCGGTCGACCCGGCGCGGTTGCCACCGTTCCCCGACGTCGTCCTCGGTGGTGCCGCCGACCTCGGGGATCTCGACACGATCGACCGCACGGTGCGCGGCTGGCTACGCGGCCCCGACCACCAGGCCGCGCTGGCCGCGGGCTGCACGCTCGCGCTCGTCCCCGGCCGCGGCTACGCCTGGATCGTGCAGCGGCGTCCGCTGGCGGTGCACGCCCGTGACGAGGATGCGGCGGTCCAGCTGCTGGCCACGGCGCTGTCGGGCATCGGCACGCCCGACCCCGAACCCAACTCCGAGGTGCTGTGGCTGCGCGCCGGCATGGACTGGGCGACGCGCACCTGCCTGACCGCGGGCATGGCGCTGCAGCCCTACGGCCCGGTCTTCACCTCGGACGTCACGCTCTCTCGGCTGCTGATCCCCAATGGCGCCTACCTCTGAGCCCTTGGGGGCCGGGACTACAGTCCCCACGGTGACCGACCCGGTGGTGGGGATCCTCGTGGGCAGCGCCGCCGACCGGCCGGCGATGGAGCAGGCGGGGGTGCTGCTCGACAAGTTCGGCGTCAGCTTCGAGGTCGCCGTCGCCAGCGCCGCGCGCGACCCGCACACCGTCGCGCAGTACGCCGAGGAGGCCGAGAGCCGGGGGCTGGAGGTGCTGATCGCGGGCGACAGCAAGGCGGCCTTCCTGCCGGGGATGCTCGCCGCCCACACCGTGCTGCCAGTGATCGGCGTGCCGCTGTCGGGCACGTCGGCGCTGCGCGGCGAGGACGCGCTCTACTGCATGGTGCAGATGCCGCGTGGCGTGCCCGTCGCCACCGTCGCGATCGACGGCGCCTCGAACGCGGCGATCCTCGCCGCGCAGATCCTCGCGGTCGCCGACGCCGACCTGCGCGAGCAGCTCGCCGAGTTCAAGGCCGGCCTGGCCGAGGGCCTGCGCTTCTGAAGCGACTCTCGTCAGGTGACCAGCAGCGCCACCCCGACGATCCCGGTGTAGAGGTGCGCCAGGAACGGGGGGTTGAACGGGCCCGCGAAGCGCGTGGCGACGAAGCCGGCGAGGCACCCGACGCCCAGCCCGACCCCGACCCAGCCGGCCCAGGCCGGTAGCAGGCCGGACTCCAGGAGCGCGGCGCCGAGCACCGCGAACGCGGCGTAGGCCGAAGCCATGTGCGCGACGTAGAGCGTGCCCGCCCACGCGTCCAGCGCCGCGTAGCCGTTCGGCGGCGCGCCGTCGGACACCGTGCGCTCCGCCGCCCAGGGCACCACGGTGAGCCGGAAGGCGATCATCGCGATCATGCAGACCGCGCCGACCGCGTAGACCACCGCCGCCATCGCCGCGACCGCCCCGCCGCCCACCGCCGCGACGCCCGCCACGCCCGCAGAGGTCACGAACATCGCGACCAGCATCCAGCGGTGGATCCAGGCCCGCCGGCGCCGGTCGGCGTGGATCAGCGGCAGCGACTCCGCGGGCGGCCGCTCGTACGCCAGGCGCCACCGCGCCGCCCCGACCATGAAGATCACCAGGCCGGCCACGAGCACGCCGCCCACCACTGCCTCCACGGGCTGATCGTCGCATGCGCGGTATACGGTCCGGGGCGTGATCCCGCGCTACACGCTGCCCGAGATGGGCGCGCTCTGGTCGGACGAGGCGCGCTTCGCGACCTGGGTCGAGGTCGAGGTGCTGGCGTGCGAGGCGCACCGCGACCTCGGCGTGGTCCCCGACGCCGACCTGGCCGCGATCCGGCAAGGCAGCGTGCCGAGCGCGGAGCGTGTCCGCGAGATCGAAGCGACCACCGACCACGACGTGATCGCGTTCCTCACGGCGTTCGCGGAGACCATTCCACCGGTCGGAGCGCCGCCTGGGGACGACCACCCGTCGCGCTGGGTGCACTACGGGATGACCTCGTCGGACCTGATCGACACCGCACAGGGCGCGACCATCAAGCGCGCGTGCGACCTCGTGCTGGCCGAGGCCGGGGCGCTGGTCGCCGCGCTGCACCGCCGCGCGGTGGAGCACTGGGACACGCTCTGCGTCGGCCGCACCCATGGCGTCCATGCGGAACCGACGACGTTCGGCCACAAGCTGGCGCAGCTCGCGTTCGCGGTCGACCGCGGCCGCCGCCGCGTGCGCGCCGCGCAGGAGTCAGCCGCCGTCGGCTCGATCTCCGGCGCCGTAGGCACCTACTCCAACATCGACCCGGCGGTCGAGGCCCACGTCTGTGCGGCGCTGGGCATCGGCATCGAGCCGGTCGCGACCCAGGTCGTCGCGCGCGACCGCCACGCGGAGCTGCTGGCCGCGCTGGCCGTACTTGCAGCGTGCGTCGAGCAGCTGGGCCTGGAGGTCCGCCACCTGCAGCGCACCGAGGTGCGCGAGGCCGAGGAGCCGTTCAAGGCGGGCCAGAAGGGCTCCTCGGCGATGCCCCACAAGCGCAACCCGATCACGGCGGAGCGCATCTGCGGGCTGGCCCGCGTCCTGCGCGGCAACGCGCTGGTCGGCCTGGAGAACGTCGCGCTGTGGCACGAGCGCGACATCTCCCACTCCTCTGCGGAGCGCGTCGTGCTGCCCGACTCCTTCGCCGCGGCGCACTACCAGCTGCGGCTGGCGACGCGCGTGGTGGACGGCCTGCGCGTGTTCCCGGAGCGCATGCGCGCGAACCTCGAGGCGACCGGCGGGCTGGTCGCCTCGTCGCAGGTGCTCCTGGACCTCGTGGCACGCGGCATGGCCCGCGACGACGCCTACAAGGTCGTCCAGGCCGCCGCGATGCGCACCTGGGAGACGGGCACCCCCTTCGCGCAGACGCTGGCCGAGGAAGGCGTCGAGGTCGACCCCGCCACCCTCGACCCGCGCGGTTTCCTGGCCCGCCACCACGTCGTCCGCGCGCGCCTCGACACCCTCCTGGAAGAAGAGGATTGACACAAACGACTTTGTAGTGCAAAGTAGTTGGCGATGAACGACACCGCCGATTCTTCTCCGACCGCCGAAGACTCCGTCGAGGTCATCCGCCAGGCCCTGGCCCGGGCGCACGGCCTCACCGCCATCTCGCCCGCCCCGGTGCAGGCCCTGTGGGGCCTCATCTGGCTCGTCGCCTTCGGGTTCACGCACTGGGCGTCGCAGGTTGCACCATGGACCGAAGAACGCGCGGGCGTCGCGATCGGCCTGACGTGGCTGGTCTTGGGGGTCGCCGGTTCGGTCTTCTCGTTCCTGTACTTCGCGCGCGCAGCCGGACCGCGCAGCGGCGTCCAGCAGTCCAACGGCTCGCTCCTCGCGATCGCGATGGCCGCCAGCTTCACGGGGGCTGCGGCGCTGCCGCTGGTGGCGGGGCTCACCGACCATCTCGTCTCGGCCGTGATCGTGCTGGTCGTCGCGGTCGTGTACGTGGTGACGGGAGCCGTCTACGGCCAGCGCGGGCAGGTGTGGCTGGGGGTGTGGATCCTCGCGACCAACCTGGTCGCAACGGCCCTGGGCGGCGAGTGGTACTCGCTGGTGATGGCGATCGCCGGTGGTGGCGCGCTGCTGGCGTTCGGCTTGGCGACCTGGCCGCGGGGGACGCGCCGCGCGGTCGCCACGTCCTGATGGCGCTGCCGGAGCTCGATCCGGCGATCCACGCCCCGGCTCGCTTGCAGATCATGACCACGCTCTGCGCCATCGATCGCGGCGACCGGGTCGCGTTCCCGAAGCTGCAGGAGCACCTGGGGCTCTCCGCGGGGAACCTCTCCACCCACCTGCGCAAGCTCGAGGACGCCGGCTACGTGGACGTCGAGAAGTCGTTCCGCGGTCGCGTCCCGATCACCTGGATCGAGGTCAGCCAGCTGGGCCGCGACGCCTTCGGGGCCTACCTCGAAGCCCTGCAGACCTACCTGAACCCCGTCGCCCTGGAGGTGGAGCCATGACCGCCATCAGCGAGCTCATCCACACGCGCAAACACTTCGGCCCGGTCGTCGCGCTCGACGACGTGTCACTGGCCGTCCAGCCGGGCGAGGTCCTCGCGCTGCTCGGCCCCAACGGCGCGGGCAAGTCCACCGCGATCTCGCTGCTGGTGGGGCTGCGCCGACCGGACGCCGGCAGCGCGACCCTCTTCGGGCGGGACCCGACGCTGCCCGCGGCCCGTGGCAAGCTCGGCGTCACCCCGCAGCAGACCGGCTTCCCCGACGCGCTGCGCGTCGGCGAGCTCGTGGGGTTCGCCTGTGCCCACTTCGCCAACGCGCTGCCGGTCGGCGAGGTGCTCGCGCGCTACGACCTGGCCGACCTCGCGCGCCGCCAGGTGGGTGGCCTGTCGGGTGGCCAGCGCCGGCGCCTGGCGGTCGCGCTCGCGTTCGCCGGGCAGCCGGAGCTCGCCGTGCTCGACGAGCCCACCGCCGCCCTCGACATCGAGACCCGGCACCAGGTGTGGGACGGCATCGAGGCGTTCGTCACCGACGGCGGCACCGTGCTGCTGTCCACCCACGACATGACCGAGGTGGAGCGCCTCGCCAGTCGGGTGGTGGTCATGGCCCGCGGCCGCGTGATCGCCGACGACACCGTCGCGAACGTGCGCCGCTTGGTGAAGGTCGCGCGGGTCAGCTGGGCCGGCGACCCGCCGCCCGCTGCGGTGGAGCGCGACGCCGTCAGCGTCGCCACCTTCCACGACCGCCACGTCGTGGTGACCCCGGAGTCGGACGAGGTCGTGCGCGCGCTCGTCGCGGATGCCGTGCCGTTCACCGACCTCGAGGTTGCGCCCGCCAGCCTCGAGGACGCGTTCTTGGAGCTGACCGCACAGGAGAAGCTGGAGGTGGCGTCGTGACGCTGGTGATCGTGCACGCCCGGGCGGCCTTCGACGAGCTGCGCCGCACCCCGGCCGCCGTCGTCCCGATGATGGTCTTCCCGGCGCTGTTCTTCGGGATGTTCGTGGTCCCGGCCGTCTCGGACGACCCGGTGGCTGCGACGTTCAGCGCGGCGTCGGTCCTCGTCTTCGCGGTCGCCGGGGTCGCGATGTTCCAGTTCGGCGTCGGCGTCGCGGAGGAGCGCGCCAAGCCCTGGGAGGGCTACGTCCGCACCCTGCCCGTCACGGGGCTCACGCGCTTCCTGGGCCGGCTGCTCATGACGGTCGGGTTCTCGGCGCTGGCGGTCGCCCCGGCCGTGGTGGTCGCGGCGCTCTTCACCGAGGCCTCGGTGCCGCTGGTGCGGCTGCCGCTCGTGGGGCTCGCGCTGATCGGCGGTGCCGCGCCGCTCGTCGCCCTGGGCATCGCGATCGGCTACAGCGTGCCGTTCAAGGCGGCGATCCCGGTCGCGAACCTCGTCTACCTCCCGATGGCGTTCGCCGCCGGGCTCTTCCTGCCGCCCGAGATGCTGCCGGGCTGGGTGCAGGGCTTCTCTCCGTGGATGCCGCTGCGCGCCTGGGCGGAGCTGGTGTGGGCCGCCGCCCTCGGCGAGCCCGTGCCCTGGGACGACCTGCTGCGCTGGGCGGCGTGGCTGCTGCTCCTCGCCACCCTCGCGCTGTGGGCCTACCGCCGCGACGAAGGCGCACGCTGGCGCTGACAGCTCCCGGGTGAGCGGCCACACCACCGGTGTGGCCGCTCGCCGTCGGGCATGGTCGTGGGGCGGGTACGTTCCCACACGGTGGCCGACGACCGGGTCGATGCGGCGCTCGCCGGCCTGCGGGCGCGGCTGGCCGCGGCCGCCCTGCCGCTGCCGCTCGCGGGAGTCGACGAGGCGGTGCGGACCCGCGACGAGGCGCTGGCGCAGCTGGACGACTACGTGGTGCCGCGGCTGGCCGATGCCGGCGCGCCCCTGTTGGCGGTGCTGGGTGGGTCGACCGGTGCGGGGAAGTCCACGCTGGCGAACTCCCTGGTGGGAGTGGAGGTGTCGGAGCCGGGGGTGCTGCGGCCGACCACACGCGCGCCCGTGCTGGTGTGCCATCCGGAGGACGCGGGTTGGTTCCTCGGGGACCGGATCCTGGGCGGGCTCCCGCGCACGACCGGCGAGCGGCCCTCGGCGCCCGGCTCGCTGCACATCGTGCGTGCGGCGGGCCTGCCGCGGGGGCTGGCGCTGCTGGACTCGCCCGACATCGACTCGATCGTCGAGGCCCATCATGAGCTGGCCGCCCAGCTGCTGGGGGCAGCCGACCTGTGGTTGTTCGTGACCACTGCCGCGCGGTACGCCGACGCCGTGCCGTGGGCGTACCTGGCGCGGGCCAAGGAGCGGGCGGTCGCGCTGGCCGTGATCCTCAACCGCGTCCCGCCCGGGGCACTGCGCGACGTCCCGGGCGACCTGCGCCGCCGCCTGGCGGAGCACGGCCTCGGCGACGCCACCCTCTTCGTCGTCCCCGAGGAGGCGCTGGACGACGGGCTGATCGGTGCCGCGGTGGAGCCGGTGCGCTCCTGGCTGGCCGGCCTGGTGGCGGACGCGGCCACCCGGCGCGCGGTCGTCCTGCGCACGCTGGACGGGGTGCTGGCGTCCTACCCGGCGCGTGCCGGGCGCGTCGCTGTCGCCCTCGAGCAGCAAGGCCGCGCGACGTCCGCGCTGCGCGAGGCCTCGACACACGCCTACGCCGAGGCGCAGCGCACCGTCGACGTCGATCTCGGCGACGGCGCCCTGCTGCGCGGCGAGGTCCTCGACCGCTTCCGCGAGCACGTCGGCACCGCGCTGTGGATGGACCGTCTGCAGCGCGCGGCGGGACGCGCGTTGGACCGCCTGCGCGGCCGCGACCCGGTGGACGCCCAGGCCCGCGGCGCACTGGGACACGACCTCGCCACGCTGGTCGGCCACGCCGCGGACGGGGCCGCCGCCGCCAGCGTCGCCGCCTGGAGCGCGTTGCCCGGCGGCGCCGCGCTGCTCGCCCGAGGGGGGCGCCTCGACCGTGCCGGCGAGGACCTGCCGGCCGCCATCGCCGCCGAGGTCGAGGCCTGGCAGGACGCCGTGCTCGACCTCGTGCGCACGCGCGCCGGCGCGAAGATGGCGGTCGCCCGCGGCCTGTCTGTGGGCGTCAACGCCGTCGGCACCGCGCTCATGGTCGTGGTCTTCGCCCACACCGGCGGTCTGACAGGGGCCGAGCTGGTCGTGGCGGGCGGCACCGCCACGGTCAGCCAGGCACTGCTGACCGCGGTGTTCGGCGAGCAAGCCGTCCGCGACCTCGCGCGCCAGGCCCGCGACGACCTGCGCACGCGCATCCACCGCCTCCTGGCCGCGGAGCGCGCGCGCTTCGACGACCTGCTGGCCATGGTCCCCGGCGAGGCCGCGGCCGCGACCCTGCGGCAGGCCGCCGCCGAGCTCGACGTGGCTCGCGCCCGATGAGCGCTCCGGCCGAGGTGCAGGAGTGAGGACCCGCGCCGCGGCCGCAGCGCGGACGCCGGGGATCGCCGAGCGGCTGGACGCCTTGGAGGCTGCCGTCGCGGTGGCGGGGCGGCGGGTGCCTGGCCCGGCCGTGGACGCCGCCGTCGTGGTCGTCCGCCGGGCACGCGAGCGGCTGGGGCTCGGGGCGGAGCACACCGTGGTCGCGCTGGCAGGACCGACGGGAGCGGGCAAGTCGGCGCTCTTCAACGCGCTGGTGGGCGCGCAGGTCTCGCACGTGACGGCGCTCCGGCCGACGACGGCTGAAGCGCACGCCGCGGTCTTCGGGGCTGGCGAGGACGGCGCGGCGCCGTTGCTGGACTGGCTCGCCGTGCGGCGTCGCCACCACGTCCCGGCGGGCGGCGAGCTCGACGGGCTCGTGCTCCTGGACCTGCCGGACTTCGACTCGACCGAGGAGGCGCACCGCCGCGAGGTCGACCGGCTGCTCGCGGTCGTCGACCTGCTGGTCTTCGTGGTCGATCCGGAGAAGTACGCCGATGCGGCGCTGCACCGTTCCTACCTGGAGCCGCTGGCCGACCACGCGGCGGTCGTGCGGGTGCTGCTGGGCAAGGCCGACCTCCTCGCGGACGGCGACCGGCGCCGCGTGCGCGACGACCTGGCGCGCCTGCTGGTCGACGACGGTCTGCGCGGCGTCGAGCCTGCGCTGCTCTCGGCGGTGTCCACCGAGGGTCTCGCCGACCTGCGGGCCGTCCTGTCCGCGGAGGTCGCGGCGAAGCGCGCGCAGGTGGAGCGGTTGCAGGCCGATGTCCGCGCCGCGGCCTCCGGGCTGCTGGACGATGCCTCGTCGGATGCGGTGCTCGCCGAGCCGGCGCGCCGTCAGCTCGCCGAGGCGCTGGTCGACGCCGCCGGGGTGGGTGCGGCGGCAGACGTGGTGGCCGCCCAGCACCGGCGCGATGCCGTCCTGGCGACCGGCTGGCCGCTGCTGCGCTGGGTGCGGCGGTGGCGGCGGGCGCCCGCGCGGGACCTGCCGCTCACGGCCCGCAGCCCGGTCGGGAGGGCCGCGGTGGCGGCGGCGCTGCGCGATGTCGGCGAGGCCGCGGCGGGCGCAGTCGCGGGGACGTGGGCGCCGGTGGCCCGGCAGGAGGCGCTGGCGGCGGCGGAGCCCGTGGCTGCGGCGCTCGACCACATGACCGCCGCGGGGCTGCAGCGCCTGCGCCGGCCGCCGCGCTGGTGGCGAGCGGCCGGCGCGCTCCAGGCGCTGCTCCTGGCCGTGGCGCTGCTCGGCGGTGTCTGGCTGCTGGTGCTGCTCCTGGGCGACGCGTTCCTGCGCCTGGACGTCGAACCGCTCACGCCCGAGGTCCGCGACGTGCCGCTGCCGACGCTGCTCCTGGTTGGCGGCGTCGCCGCGGGCTGGCTCCTCGCGCTGCTGTCACGCGCGGTGGCCGGCGCCGGTGCGCGGCGGCGAGCCCGCGCGGCCCGTTCCACACTGCGGGCCCAGGTCGGCGAGGTCGCGGCGACCCACGTGCTGGAGCCGCTGGACGCCCTTCTGGCCGACCACGCCGACGTGCGCCGCCAGCTCACCGCCGCAGCGCGCTGAGGCGCAAAGGGTGGCTTAGCGGAAACCGAAGGCCGCGCGCTCGGGGCCGAACTCGGCGTGCACCTTCTCGTCCTTCTCGACGACCTTGCGCGCCATGTCCTCGCGGGCGTTCACGAGCTTGACGGTGAGCTCCTCGTCGCCGGCGGCGAGGATGCGGACCGCGAGCAGGCCGGCGTTGCGGCCACCGTCGACGGCGACCGTCGCGACCGGGATGCCCGGCGGCATCTGGACGATCGCCAGCAGGGAGTCGAGGCCGTCGAGCACCCCCGACGAGATCGGCACCCCGATCACCGGCAGCGTCGTCACGGCCGCGACCACGCCGGGAAGGTGCGCGGCCATCCCCGCCCCCGCGATGAGCACCCGGAAGCCACGGTCGCGCGCGCCGCGCGCCCACTCCAGCGCGAGGTCGGGCGTGCGGTGCGCCGACAGCACGCGCACCTCCACCCCCAGACCGAACTCCTTGACCGCGTCCGCGGCGCGTCTCATCACACCCAAGTCGGAGTCGCTGCCCATCACGATGCCGACGACCGGTTCGCTCATGCCCACTAGCCTGCCAGTCGTGGCGGAGGACGTCCGGATCTTGGAGCTCGCCGGTCACGAGGTGCGCGTGACCAGCCCGGAGAAGGTGTTCTTCCCAGAGCGCGGCGAGACCAAGTGGGACCTCGTGCAGCACTACCTGCGCGTCGGCGAGCCGCTGATGCGCGCGATGGGCGGGCGGCCGGTGCTGCTGCAGCGCTTCCCGGAGGGCGCCGGCGGGCCGAACTTCTTCCAGAAGCGGGTGTCGAAGTCCAAGGGCACACCGGAGTGGCTGCAGACCACGATCGTCTCGACGCCGAACGGCACGACCTCCGACGCGCTGCTGGCCGCCGATCTCGCGCACGTGGTCTGGGCGGTCAACATGGCCTGCCTCGGGTTCCACGTCTGGCCGTACAAGGCCGACGACCCCGACCACGCCGACGAGCTGCGCCTGGACCTGGACCCCACTCCGGGCATCGACTTCTCCCACATCCGCGAGGCCGCGCGCGAGCTGCGGGTCCTGCTGGAGGACAAGGGCGTCTCCGGCTACCCCAAGACCACCGGCAACCGCGGGCTGCATGTCTACGTGCGCCTGGAGCGGCGCTGGGACTCCATCGCCGTGCGCCGCGCCGCGGTCGCGATCGCGCGCGAGCTGGAGCGCCGCCGCCCCGACCTGGTCACCGCCTCGTGGTGGAAGGAGGAGCGCGGCACCCGGGTGTTCCTCGACTACAACCAGAACGCCCCGCACAAGACGGTCTTCGGCGCCTGGTCGGCTCGTGCCCGCGTCGGCGGCCAGGTCAGCACCCCGCTGCACTGGGACGAGGTCGACGCGCTCCACCCCGACGAGCTCACGCTCGCGTCCCTGCCCGAACGCCTGGAGCGCGTCGGCGACCCCTGGGCCGACATCAACGACCACCCCCAGTCCCTGCAGCCCTTCCTCGACATGTTCGACGCCGACCTGGCCAACGGCCTGCTGGACGCCCCGTGGCCGCCGGTCTACCCGAAGATGCCCGGCGAGCCCCCCCGCGTGCAACCCAGCAAGGCGCGGGCCCAGGACCGCTAGCCCGGGGTGCGGCCCCGGGGGCTGGCGTCGACCAGCTCGTAGCCCGCGGCCTCGACGCGCTGGGCGACCTTCTCCAGGCGCACGGGTGCGGCCGGGTCGGCCCATGGGTCGGGCCGGCCCGGGGCCGTGGCCAGCGTGAACGTCGTGGGGTCCAGTGAAGGACCGACCTCGTCCCAGGTCAGCGGGGTCGCCACCGTGCCCTGCGGCGAGGCCCGCGGGCTCCACGCCGCGATCAGCGTCGCGCCGATCCCCGTCCGCGACCAGTCGACCAGCAGTCGCCCCTCGCGCTCCGCCTTGCGCATCTGCACCGTGAGCGCGTCCGGGTGGCGGTCGGCGGCCATGCGCGCGATCGCCAGGGCCAGGGCGCGGACCCGATCGGGCGCGTAGCGGCGCTCGATCGGCACCAGCAGGTGCAGGCCCTTCTTGCCGCTGGTCTTGACCCGTGGCTCCAGGCCGAGGTCCACCAGCACCTCGCGGACCCAGTGCGCCGCCTGGTGGACCGGCGGCTCCGGCCCGCCGGGGTCCAGGTCGAACACCAGCACGTCCACGCGGTCGGGCCGGTCGACGCGGAACAGGCCCGGGTGCAGCTCGACGACGTTCTGCTGCGCCAGCCACACCAGCCCGTCGAGGTCGGAGATCAGCGGGTAGGCGACCTCGCGGTCGGCGCTGGGCGCCCACACCTTGTACGTGGACACGAACTCAGGAGCTTTGGTGTGCAGGTCCTTCTGCAGGAAGGTCTGCCTGGCGATCCCCGCGGGCGCGCGCAGCAGCGTCACCGGGCGGCCCGCCAGCTCCGGCAGCAGCCGCGGCGCGACCGCCGCGTAGTAGCGCGCCAGGTCGGCCTTCGTGAAGCCGGGCTCCGGCCACAGCGCTTTGTCAGCGCTGCTGAGCAGCACCTGGCTGCCCTCGACGACGGGCCGCTTAGCGGAGCCGGAAGCCATGCTCCCCCGGCTGGACCTCGACGTCGTCGACCTCCACGCGTGTCACCAGCGCGAGCTCCGGACCCTGCCGGCAGTGGGCCAGCACGCTCTCGACCGCGGGGGCCGGGCCCTGCACCTCGGCCTCGACGTCTCCGTCCGGCAGGTTGCGCACCCACCCGGTCACGCCCGAGCGCTGCGCCGCCTCGCGCGTCGAGACCCGGAAGAACACGCCCTGCACCTGCCCGCTCACCCGCACACGCACGCGCCTCACCTCGCTCACGGGCTTGAGCGTAACCAGGCGCGCGCTCAGTCGATCCTGATGGGGGTGGGTTCCTCGCCGGGCGGCGGCTCGGCGCCGCCGTTGACGGTCTCGGTCACCTGCTGCTCGACGGCGCCGCTGATCGCGGCCTGGCCGCCCACCAGCGTCACGGTCGGGCCCAGACCGACGAGCCCGGCGAGCCACTCCTCGGTGGCCGGGCTGCCCGCCAGGTCGTCGGGGTCGACCAGCAGCAGCACGCCGCCGGTCAGCGCCGCGACCGGGGCCGCGGCCAGCGCGTCGGGCCAGTCGTGTCCCGTCGCGAGGAACACGAAGGAGGGGTCGGAGAACGCGTCGACCGCGCGGAACGCCGCGGCCACCGCGGTCTCGAAGCGGTTGCTGCCGGCGACCCGGTCCACGGTCGCGCCGGCACCCTCGAGCTGGGTCGCGACGGCGGGGGCCACGGCGGCCTCGCCACCGACGATCGTGATCTGCTCCAGGCCCAGGTCGGTGACGGCCGCGAGCGTCGCGGGCGGGAGCGTGCCCTGCTCGGTGAGCAGGATCGGCACGCCCCGGGTGGCGGCCAGGGCCGCGCCGGCGAGCGCGTCGGGCCAGCCGCGCGACGGGTCGCTGTCGATGCCCTGCGCCAGCACGGCCGCGCTCCCCGGGAGCTGGCGCGCCACCTGGGCCGCGGTGTCGAAGCGGTCGCTGCCCTCGATGCGCTCGACGGTCGTGATCCCGGCGCCCACCAGTGCCTCGTCGAACGTTTCGGGGAAGGCCCCCGTCGTGCCGACGATGATCGCCCGGACGGCGCCGAGCCGCGCGATCTCCTCGGCGACCGACGGCGGGAGCTCGCCGGTGGGGCTGAGCAGCACCGGAGCGAACTGCTGGGCGGCCAGCGGGCCGGCGATCAGTGCGTCGGCGTACTCGTCGGGGCGGGCGATGACCACGGTGTCGGTGCTGGCGAACGTCAGCTGCGACAGGGCCAGCGCGGTGCCGACGCGGTCCTCGCCGGCGACGCGGTTGACGTTCGCGGGGCAGCCGGGGCAGCCCTCGCCCGGGACGAACACGGGGATTCCGAAGGAGCCGCTGGCGATGCGGTCAAGCCGCTGGCTCACGGTCGTGACGTCCGGTTCGGTGCTCTGTGCGAAGTCGCTGCGCGGCGTGGCGAGCGGGGGCTCCGGCTCGGCCGCACCGAAGCCGTCGACGGTCAGGCGCGCGACCAGGTCGTCGTTGCGGGGCTCGTTGGCGAGGTCCTCCAGCAGGCTGGTGAGGCTGGTCTCACCCTCCTCGGGGCACAGCGAGGGGTCGATGATGCACTCGATCGGGGGCGCGTCACTGGGGAAGAAGCCACCACCCGCGACCTCCAGGAAGCCGAAGCCCGCGATGCCGTCGGGGACGACGAGGTCGAGGGTCACCGTCTGCAGAGGGCCGCCCGACTGCGGCTGCAGGTCGGCGATCAGGGTCACCACGTCGCCGGGCTCGAGGAAGAGCTCGACGATCTGCGTGGACGGGATCGGGTCGGAGCCGTTGATCGAGATGCCCAGCGCGTCCAGCGCGAGGCGGTCGACCTCCTCCTCGATCGCGATCTCGACGTCCAGCGCGTCGATCGTGACCTCGTCGACGGGCGTGCCGGTCACGAGGGCGAGGTGGTCGAAGAGCTCGAAGATCGATTCGAACGCGATGTCGAAGTCGCTGGCCCAGACGTTCTCGCGTGCCAGCGTGAACGGGCCGGTCTCCGCGCCTTCGCCGGTGAGGACGTAGCTCACGGTCGCGGTGCCGGGGCCGACGCGGTCGATCGTGGGGTCGATCACGGCGACCGCGCCGAAGCCGCCGACCTGCGCCAGCGCATCGGGCAGCACGACGTCGGTGTGGGTGCTCTGGGCGCGGCCGGTGTCGAGGTCGGTGACCGCGTGGGTCACCGGCACCGTCACTGGCAGCTCGCCGATCGCCGCGGCGATGCCGGCCAGGCGGTCGTCGGTGACCGTGCCGAACGTGGCACCGATCGTGGCGAGCTTGAACGGCCCGAACAGCGGGTCGGGGATGATCCCGATCGCGTTGCCGTCGCTGGCGCCCAACGTGGTCTCGCCGCCGAAGAAGAACGGGTGGCCGAAGGCCACGGCCTGTCCGTCGCAGACCAGGGTGGTCGTGCCGAACGCGGCCTGGGAGAGGTCGCCGTAGCTGATCACCGCGGCGAAGTTGCCGCCGGGGACGGGGGCGGTCGTGGCCTGGCGCAGGCCCGCCGCGGAGGAGGCGTAGGGGATGACGTCCAGCCCGGCGCTGGCGGCCATCTCCGCGTAGCGGTCCATGCGGTCGGCCGACAGCCCGGACATCGCCAGCGGGACGTGCAGCCGGCGCAGCGTGGCGGCACCGCCGCGCTCGCCCGTGCGCTGCGCGATCTCCTCCGCGAGGTCGCCCGTGACCCGCACCTCGCGCGCCCAGCGGCCCGACTCCTGCGCCGCGAGCTCCGCACCGCCGTCGACCAGGTCCACGAGGTCGGCCGCCGCGGTGAGCCCGCCGATCGTCGAGGGACCGCCGGTCAGCCCGAACGCCACGGCGCCGATGAGCTCTCCGCCGATCGAGACGGGCGAGCCGGACATCCCGAACCAGATGCCGCCGGCTTGGTCGATCGCCGGGCCGGACACCTCGACGACGATCATGTCGCGACCGACGGCGACGCCGTCCTCCAAGACGCCCAGCACCTCGACGTCGAAGCTGACCGGCGTGCTGCCGCGCGCGACCGTGAGCCCCGTGGCCCGGTCCCCGGCCTGCAGCTGGTCCGCCGTGCGGATCGGCCCGCAGCCGCTCTGCGCCGCGGCCGGCCCTCCTCCGCCCAGCAGGCCCGCGAGCAGCGCGACCGCGACCCCGACCCGACCCCTCCAACCTGCTCGCATGCCCCATGACCCTCTCGTCGGCGCCGCCCCCGGGCGCGCCTGGCCGGCCCTGGCACAGCAATGACGTGCGCCGGGGCGGAAAGGTTCCCCGCGGCGCCCCCTTTGGGGGCGCGGACCGGCCGCGGGGCGAGCTGCACGATCGGTGACGGGGCAGCTGGGGCTTAGGCTCGATGGTGATGAGCGATCTCCCCACGCTTCCGGGCGTCACCCCCATCGGATCCGGCAAGGTCCGCGAGCTCTACGCGGTCGGCGACGACCAGCTGCTGCTGGTCGCGACCGACCGCATCAGCGCCTTCGACGTGGTGCTGCCCACGCCGATCCCCGACAAGGGCAAGGTGCTGACGGGGCTGACCGACCACTGGCTGGACCTCCTGGCCGTGCCCAACCACCGGATCGCCACGGCGCTGGCGGAATTCCCGGAGCCGCTGCAGGAGCACGCTGACGCCCTGGAGGGGCGGGCGATGCTGTGCCGCCGCGCGGAGGTCGTGCTGATCGAGTGCGTCGCGCGCGGCTACCTCGCGGGTTCCGGCTGGGCCGAGTACCGCCGCGCCGGCACGGTCTGCGGCCTGCCGCTGCCCGATGGCCTGCAGGAGTCCTCGCAGCTGCCGGAGCCGATCTTCACGCCGTCGACGAAGGCGCCCATCGGCGAGCACGACGAGAACATCTCGTTCGAGGAGACCGTCGCGCGCGTCGGTGCCGACCTCGCGGGGCGACTGCGCGAGCTCACGCTGGACCTCTACACCCGCGCTGCCGGGCACGCCCTCGAGCGCGGGATCATCCTCGCCGACACCAAGTTCGAGTTCGGGACCCTCCCCGATGGCGAGCTGATCCTGATCGACGAGGTGCTGACCCCCGACTCGTCGCGGTTCTGGCCGTCCGACGAGTACGAGCCCGGCCGCGGGCAGGCCTCGTTCGACAAGCAGTACGTCCGCGACTGGCTCTCCGACAGCGGGTGGGACAAGCAGCCACCAGGCCCGGAGCTGCCCGCCGAGGTGGTCGCGCGCACCCGCGACCGCTACGTCGAGGCCTACGAGCGGCTGGCCGGCCGTCCCTTCAAGGACTGGGCGGGCTAGTGGTCAGGGTCGCGATCGACGTGATGCTCAAGCCCGAGATCCTCGACCCGCAGGGCCAGGCGGTGGAGCGCGCGCTGCCGTCCCTCGGCTTCTCGGGGGTGACCGGCGTGCGCATCGGCAAGCACGTCGAGCTTGAGTGCGACGACGCCGCCGACCTCGAGCAGCGCGTCGCTGCGATGGCCGAGCGGCTGCTGGCCAACCCCGTGATCGAGACGTTCACGGTCACCGTCCGCTGACGGCGGGCGGTCGTGTCCGACCCGTGGCGGCGCGCGCCGACCAGCGAGCTGGCCGACCAGGTCCTACCCCGCTGGTTCGTGCTGCTGGCGGTCGTGCTGGTGCCGCTGGCGCTGGCGGTCGCGATCGCGGCGTTCGTGGTGTTCGGCCCGCAGGAGGTGCCCGTGGCCGCGCGACGGCCGCCGCCGGCGGACGGCTACACCAACGCGGTCGGGGCCATCGTGGTGGGTTCCTCGGAGCCGGTCGCGGCGACCGCCGTGTGCAGGCCGCTCGACGGCGTGCGCGTCGCCGGCACCGAGGACGATCGCGCTCACCTCGAGCAGGCGCTCCGGTCGCTCTGCGCCGCCGAGCTCCCCGAAGAGGTGGCCGCGCGTCTGCGGCGCTTCGCGCAGGCGGGCGGAGTCGTCCGCTTCGCGCAGTTCGACGCGACCGGCGTGGACTCGACCGCCGACCTCGTCGGTGAGCCTCCCCTGGTGCTCGTGAACGCGCGGTTCGCGCGCACCGACGCGGAGTTCGTCGCGCCGCTGCTGGTGCACGACCTCACGTTCCTCGACGCGGACCCGGCGACCGCCGAGGGCGCTCTGGAGGCGCGGAGCGCCGAGGCGGCCGTCTGTGCGGACCTGTTCGGCGGCGAGCGGCCGCCGCGGGGCTGCGAAGACGCCGCGGCCCTGCTCGCGCTGCCCGACCCGGTGGCCGCGTTGCGGGCGGCGGGATTCGCGTGAGCCCGCGCAGAGGGGCCGGGAACCCTCGGCCATCCGGACGCGTCGGAGATGTCAGCACACCGACCTCAGCGACGGCTCTCACAGGAGGTGGACGACGAGTGGACAAGGTGGACAAGGCTCCGCTCCGACGTCTGGCACTCCGCGCGGGCGTGTGGGCGCCGCGCCGGCCGCCGGTGACCGCCCGGGTGCGGGCATTGCTGGATGAGGGCCGCGATCTCGACGCGATCCGTGCCTACCTGGAGACCACGGGGACCGACGTGGTGACGGCGCTGACGATGGTCGCCCGCGTGAAGCACCGCCAGGCCGTCTGGGGACCCTGACCGCCCGCGGGTGCCCCCATAGGGGGCCGCTGCCACAGTGGGGCGCGATGGTGGAGGGGTGGACGGTGGCGCGCGTGCTGGGGCTGGCGCCTGACGAGACGTCGCGGGCGGCCGCGCGGACGCTGACGCGCCGTGCCGCGTGGTCGGGCGTCGGCTCTGGCGGCACGCTGCTGTGGGGCCGCTACCGGGGCTCCGGGCGGGAGCCCTACCAGGTCAGCGTCGACGTCGCGGCGCCGTCGCTGCGCTGTTCGTGCCCCAGCCGCAAGCAGCCGTGCAAGCACGCGCTGGCGCTGCTGCTGGGGTGGGTGCGGGGCGACTGGACCGACGGGGGTCGTGACGCGGTGCCCGAGGCGGTGGTGGCGGCGCACGCGCGGGCTCAGGCAGCTGCCGCGGCGGCTGGCGCCCGCGGCCCGGTGGCCGACCCCGAGGCTGCGGCCCGCCGGGTCGCGGCCCGCGAGGAGTCGATGACCGCCGGGCTGGAGGACTTCGGCCGGTGGCTCGCGGACCTCGTCCAGGAGGGACTGGCCGCGGCGCGGCGGCAGCCGTACACGTACTGGGACGGCGCGGCGGCACGGCTGGTCGACGCGCAGCTGCCCGGCCTCGCGGAACGCGTCCGCACGGCCGGCGGCGCCGTCCATGCGCGGCCGGACTGGGTGGACGCGCTGCTCGCCGATCTGGGGCGCTGGCACCTGGCGGTGCGCGCCTGGCCGCGGCGGGCCGCGCTGCCCGAGGCCGTCGCGGCCGACCTGCGCACCTACCTGGGGTGGCCGCGCCGCAAGGACGAGATCGCCGCCGGTACGACCGTGGCGGGGCGGTGGGTCGTGGCCGGCCTGCGCCTGGGCGGCGACGACCGCCTGCGCTCGCAGCGCACCTGGCTGCTCCCCGAGTCGGGCGGCGACCCCGTGCTGCTGCTGGACTTCGCCGCGGTGGGCGGTGACACGGGCCTGCCCGTGCCGCAGGTGCTGGGCTCCGTGCTGGAGGCGACCGTGGCGCTCTACCCGGGCTCGCCGCCGTGCCGCGCGCTGCTCACGGGCGACCAGGTCCTCGTGGGGGCCACCGCCGTGCTGCCGGGCGCCGGCAGCATCGACGCCGCCCTCCAGCGCGCGGCCGGCTGGTTCGCGGCCAACCCCTGGCAGGTCCGCGCGCCCGTCGCGCTGGCCGGCGTGACGCCCGTCGTGACCGGGGACCGCGCCTGGCTCGCGCTCCCCGGCGGCGCCTGCCTCCCGCTGGCCCCCGACGCGAACGTGTGGCGCCTGCTCGCCATCACCGGCGGCCGCTCCTGCGACCTCTTCGGCGAGATCGCCGACGGCCGCCTCCACCCCACGACCGCAGCGGTCGACGGCCACCTCGAGGACCTTCCGGGCGCTGTCAGGGACGAATGACCTGGGGCCGCGGGGCACGTCCTCGGTGACCGCGCCGGTGGGTCGCGATGGGCGGATGCGCGCACACGGCACTGACGGTGGCCACTGGTAGCGTCGCGTGGGTGCCTGCCTCGACGGCGTGGGAGGAGCTGGTCGCGGTCGCGGTGGTCGGGACGGCGCGACGGGAGGTGCCGGCCGGGGTGGGCGACGGGGTGGGCTCGGCGCCGGAGCGGGTGCTCGCGCAGGCCGCGCTGCTCGCCGCGCAGCGCCGGGCTGGCTGGGTCGCGCCCGCGGCGCCCGCGTCGCTGCCTGACCCGTCGCCGGATGACCCGCGGCCGCAGGCCTCCGACCGGGCGCTGGAGGTGCTGGGTCTGCTGCTCTCGGGTGAGCTCGCGGTGCCGGGCGGGGTCGACGCCCTGGTGGGGGAGTGGCTGGCCCGGGCCGGCGCGGGTTGGCGTGTTCCCGCCGCGTGGCTGCCGGTGGTGCTCGACCGGGCGACGGCACACCCCGCACAGCGCGAAGCCACCCGTGCCGTGGGCGGGCCGCGCGCCGCCTGGCTGGCGGAGCGCAACCCTGTTTGGGCGTGGGCGCGACCGCCGCAGGCTGAGGTCGACGTCGCCGAGACGTGGAGACTGGGGACTCGCGAGGAGCGGCGCGCCCTCTTGGCGAGCATGCGTGCCGCGGCCCCCGACCGGGGACGGGATCTGCTGGCCTCGACGTTCGCGTCCGAGACCGCGGCCGATCGCGCCGCCTTCGTCGCGCAGCTGGAGACCGGGCTCGCTCCGGCCGACGAGCCCTTCCTCGAGGGAGCGCTCGACGACCGCAGCGCACCGGTCCGCGCGGCCGCGGCACGGCTCCTCGACGGCCTCCCGACGTCCGCGCGCGCGGCGCGGATGGTGGCCCGCACCCTCCCGCTCGTGAGCGTCGCGCCAGCGCCGCGCGCCACCCGGCGCGCCCTCCCGCCCGCCCAGCACGCAGACCCGCGGCTGGAGGTCGGCGACCCGCCGTCACCGGACGCCGCGGCCCGCCGCGACGGCATCCGCGACCCGAGTCCTCGGGGGGCCTCAGCCCCCCGAGGCTCGCTCAGCCCGCGAGCGCGAAGCGCTCGTTCAGATCCCGCCACCGGCAGCCACAAGGCGGCGTGGCTCACCCAGCTGGTCGCCGCCACCCCCCTCACCGCGTGGCCCGCCCACCTCGGCCTTCCTCCCGCGGCGATCGCAGCCCTCGTCGTCGGTCCCGCCCCCGCCAGCCCCGGCCGGGCTGCGTCGGCGCGGTCGGCGTTCCTCGAGGGGCTCGAGCAGGCCGCCACGCGGCAGCGGGACGCGGAGTGGGCGGAGGCGCTGCTGCGGGTGCGGCCGGGTGCCGTCGGGCTCCTGGGTGTGCTGCCAGCAGCGCGCGCCCATGCGCTGGTCGCCGCGCAGGCGGCAACCGCGCGTCCGCCGGCGCTGCAGGGGCAGCTGGGGGCGCTGCCTGGGCCGTGGCCGCGGGGGCTGTCGCTCGCGGTAATGGGCCGGTTCGCGGCGTTGGGCGCGGGGTTGTCGCTGTCACCCGGCATGCTGGCGCTCCTGTCCATCCGACTCGACCCTGGCGTGGACGCGGCCGTGCTGGAGTGGGCGGGCGCGCTGCCGCACGGCGGCCTCCTGCGCCGCGCCGCCCACGACCTGCACCACGCGCTGACCCTGCGCCGCGTGATCGCCGAGGAGCTCGCGGGGGGCCTCGGGTGACCACGGACGGGCTGCAGCGGGCCTTCGCCGAGCAGCGCGACGCGGCCGAGCTCGCGGCGCTCGCTGCGCAGGACGACCGGCCACGGCCGCCCCGCTGGCGGCTCTCGCCGTGGGCGGTCGCGACCTACCTCCTGGGCGGGACGTTGCCGGACGGCACGATCGTGCTGCCGAAGTACGTCGGGCGGCGCCGGCTCATCGAGGTCGCCGTCGCGACGCTGGCCACCGACCGCGCGCTGCTGCTGCTGGGCGTGCCCGGGACGGCCAAGACCTGGGTGGCGGAGCACCTCGCCGCTGCGGTCAGCGGTGACTCGACGCTGCTGGTGCAGGGGACCAGCGGCACCGGCGAGGAGTCGCTGCGCTACGGCTGGAACTACGCGCGCCTGCTGGCCGACGGTCCCTCGCGCGCCGCGCTCGTGGAGAGCCCGGTGCTGCGCGCGATGGAGACCGGGGCGATCGCGCGGGTCGAGGAGCTGACGCGCATCCCCTCGGAGGTCCAGGACGCGCTCATCACGATCCTGTCGGAGCGCTCGCTGCCGATCCCGGAGCTGGGGACGCTGCTGCAGGCAAAGGTGGGCTTCAACCTCATCGCGACCGCCAACGACCGCGACCGCGGGGTCAACGACCTCTCGGCTGCGCTGCGGCGGCGGTTCAACACGGTCGTGCTGCCGCTGCCCGACGACCTCGACGAGGAGGTCGGCATCGTGCGCCAGCGCGTCGCCGAGCTCGGCACCGCGCTGGAGCTGCCGGCCGGCGCGGACCACACCGCGGAGATCCGCCGGGTCGTGACCGTCTTCCGCGAGCTGCGCGCCGGCACCACCGAGGACGGGCGCACCGCGGTGAAGTCTCCGACCGCGACGCTGTCGACCGCCGAGGCGATCTCGGTCGTGACCGGCGGCCTGGCGCTGTCCACCCACTTCGGGGACGGCGTCCTGCGGGCCGCGGACGTCGCCGCGGGCATGACGGGCGCGATCGTCAAGGACCCCGTCCAGGACCGCATCGTCTGGCAGGAGTACCTCGAGACCGTCGCGCGCGACCGCGACGGCTGGGACGACCTCTACCGGGCCTGCCGCGAGCTGCTGTGACGACCGCGGTTCGGCTGGCGGTTCTGGGCGTCCGCCACCACGGCCCGGGGTCGGCGCGGGCGGTGGCGAGCGCGCTCGATGAGTACGACGCCCAGGTCGTCGTGATCGAGGGGCCGCCGGAGCTCGACAAGGTCATCGCCGTCGCGGCCTCGCCCGACCTCGTGCCGCCCGTGGCTGCGCTGGTCTACGTCCCCGACGACCCGATGCGGGCGAGCTTCTACCCGTTCGCCGCGTTCTCCCCGGAGTGGGTCGCGCTGCGGTGGGCGCTGGAGCGCGACCGGCCCGTGCGCTTCGCGGACCTCCCGGGCGCCAATGCGCTGGCCCGCGGCGGCCGCCGGCGCAGCCACGGGGCGCGGGCCGATCCGATCGCCGCGCTCGCCGAGGCCGCCGGCTACGACGACGCGGAGCGCTGGTGGGAGGACGCGGTCGAGCACCAGACGGCCGGCGGGCTGGCGTCCTTCGAGGCCGTCGGCGAGGCGATGGCCGAGGTCCGCGGCCTGTGGCCCGACGACGAGGACGACCTCGTGCGCGAGGCCGCGATGCGCAAGGTGCTGCGCCTCGCGTCCGCCGGTGCCGACCGCGTCGCGATGGTGTGCGGCGCGTGGCACGCGCCGGTGCTGGAGCGAACGTCCTGGCCCAGCGCCTCGGCCGACGCGGCGGTGCTGCGCGGGCTGCCCAAGGTCAAGGTCGCGGCGACGTGGGTGCCCTGGACCGCGGGGCGGCTGGCGCTGGCCTCCGGCTACGGCGCGGGCGTCACCGCGCCCGGCTGGTACGGCCACCTCTTCGCGGCGCCGGAGGATCCCGGGCCGCGCTGGCTCACCCGCACGGCGGTCGCGCTGCGCGACCAGCGGCTGGACACCTCGACGGCCTCGGTGATCGAGGCGACGCGGCTGGCGGACGCGCTCGCAGCGCTGCGCGGGCGGCCGATCCCCGGCCTCGAGGAGCTGCTCGAGGCGACCCAGGCCGTCCTGTGCGAAGGCTCGGACGTGCCGCTGCGCCTCGTGCACGAGCGGCTGGTGGTCGGCGAGGCCCTCGGGTCGGTCCCCGACGACACGCCGATGGTCCCGCTGCAGCGCGACCTGACCGCCCAGCAGCGCCGCCTGCGCCTGCCGCCCACCGCCGGTCCGAGCCTGCTGGAGCTCGACCTGCGCAAGCCCAACCACCTGCAGCGCAGCGTGCTGCTGCACCGCCTGGAGCTGCTGGGCATCCCGTGGGGCCGGCCGGCCGCCGCGCGCAGCTCGACCGGGACGTTCCGCGAGGCCTGGAGCTTGGACTGGCAGCCCGAGCTGTCGGTGGCGGTGATCGCGGCCAGCGGCCTGGGCACGACCGTGGCGGCGGCCGCGACCGCGGCGGTGCAGCGCGACGCGGCCGACGCCGACCTCGCCACGCTGTGCCGCCAGGCAGACGCCGCGCTCCACGCCGATCTGCCCGAGGCGCTCGACGGCGTGATCTCCACGCTGACCGCCGCCGCCGCGGTGCAGCGCGACACGCTCGCGCTCCTCTCCGCGGTGGAGCCGCTCGCGCAGCTGCACCGCTACGGCAACGTCCGCCGGGCCGACACCAGCGCGGTCGCCGCCGCCCTCGACGGGATCGCCACCCGTGCGGCGATCGGGCTGCCCACGGCGGTGGTTGGTCTGGACGACGACGCCGCGGGCGACCTGTGCCGGCTCCTCGACCAGGTGCACCGCGGCCTTGCCACGGCGGACCGCCCGGACCTGCGCGCCCGCTGGCTGGACAGCCTCGCAGTGGTCGCCCGCCGTGGCGGGGTCCACGGGATCCTCGCCGGGCGCAGCACCCGGCTGCTGCTGGACGCCGGCCGGTTGGAGCCCGACGAGGCGCGCCGCCGGCTGGGCTTCGCGCTGTCGTCCGCCGCTGATCACGTCGCGGCCGCCGCCTGGCTGGAGGGCTTCCTCGTGGGCCGGGCGACCGACCCCGCCGGCGGGCGTGCAGGGACGCCGGGCGACGCGCTGCTGCTGCTGCACGATCCGGCGCTGCTCGGCGTGGTCGACGGCTGGCTGGCCTCGGTCCCGCCGGCGGTCTTCGACGACGTCCTCCCGCTCCTGCGCCGCACGTTCGCCGGCTTCCCCGCCCCGGAGCGCCGCGCGGTCGGAGAGCACGTCCGCCGCCTCCACGCCGGCCCTGGGCCTGCGGCACGCCGCGCCGACGCGGGCGACCTCGACCCGGAACGCGCCACGCTCCCGCTCCCCCTCCTGCGCCAGATCCTCGGCCTGCCCGACGGGAGTGCAGCGTTCCGTCGCGATGACGAAGGGACCCTGCAGTCCGGGCGCGCGTCCACCGCGGGGGAGGGGCCATGAGCGAGGACCGGAACAGTCGGCCCCGCCAGGGGTCGAATGTGGACCGGCCGGGGGGCAAGGCGCTGCCGACGCAGGAGGAAGCGTCTTGGGCGATTCGGCGCTGGCGGCTGGTGCTGGGCGGTGGCGAGGAGGCCGACGGCACGGACGTCGAGCTCGGCCGCGACGACCTGAAGCGCGACAAGGCGCTGGCGGACCTCTACGACGCGGGCCGCGAGGGCGGGCTCGCGCGCTC
The DNA here is from genome assembly GCA_963829805.1 of Euzebyaceae bacterium. Lineage (GTDB taxonomy): Bacteria > Actinomycetota > Nitriliruptoria > Euzebyales > Egibacteraceae > CAWHJR01. Next base: position 436,658 of record CAWHJR010000002.1, on the reverse strand, counting down.
CGCCCCGCGCGTGGCGCGCTGGCTGGACGACATCCGCGGCTTCTTCCCCCAGCAGGTCGTGCAGGTGCTGCAGCGCGACGCCGTGGAGCGCCTCGGCCTGGGCGAGCTGCTGCTTGAGCCCGAGCTCCTCGCGGCGGTGCAGCCCGACGTGCACCTCGCGGCGATGCTGGTCGCGCTGAACCGGGCGATCCCTGAGCGGTCGAGGGAGTCGGCGCGGGCCGTGATCCGCACCGTGGTCACCGACCTGGAGCGCCGCCTCGCGTCACCGGCCCGGCAAGCCGTCGGCGGGGCGTTGCACCGCGCCGCGCGGACGCGCCGGCCGCGGCCCGGCGACGTCGACTGGCCGCGGACGATCCTCGCGAACCTGCGCCACTGGCAGCCCGAGCAGCACACGCTCGTCCCCGAGAAGCTCGTCGGGTTCGGGCGCCGCGGTCCGCAGGTGCAGCGCGACCTCGTCCTGGCCATCGACCAGTCCGCCTCCATGGGCCCCTCGGTCGTCTACGCCAGCGTGTTCGCGGCCGCGCTGGCTTCCGTGCGCGCGCTGCGCACCCGCGTGGTGGCCTTCGCCACCGAGGTCGTCGACCTCACCGACCGCCTCGCCGACCCCGTCGAGCTGCTCTTCGGCGTCCAGCTCGGCGGCGGCACCGACATCGCGCGGGCGCTGCGCTACTGCGCCGGGGTGGTCGAGCGGCCGCGCGAGACGATCCTCGTGCTCATCAGCGATCTCTACGAGGGCGGCGACGCCGCGGACCTGCTGCGCCAGGCGGGGTCGCTGGCCGCGTCCGGTGTGACCGTCGTCGCGCTGCTCGCGCTGGCCGACGACGGGGCGCCGGCGTACGACCACCGGCTGGCGGCGGCGTTCGCCGGCCTCGGCATCCCCGCGTTCGCGTGCACGCCCGACGCGTTCCCGGGGCTGCTGGCCGCCGCCATCCGCCGCGACGACCTGGCCCTGTGGGCCGCGCGCGAGGGGATCGTCACCGCTGCCCCGTACGCTGCCGCCCGATGAGGGTCGGCGTCGTGCAGTTCCCCGGTTCGTGCGACGAGCGCGACGCGGTGCAGGCGGTCGCGGCGCTCGGCGCGGAGGGTGTGCTGCTGTGGCACGGGCAGGCCGACCTGGCGGGCTGTGACGCCGTGCTCGTGCCAGGCGGCTTCTCCTACGGCGACTACCTGCGCTGCGGCGCGATCGCGCGCTTCGCGCCCGTCATGGGCACGGTCGCAGAGTTCGCGGCGCGCGGCGGCCCGGTCCTCGGCATCTGCAACGGCTTCCAGGTGCTCTGCGAGGCAGGGCTGCTGCCCGGCGCCCTCACCCGCAACGCCGGCCTGCGCTTCGTGCACCGCCGCCAGCACGTCGTTGTCGAGGCCGACTGCGCCTGGACGCGCGGCCTGCCCGCCGGCACGGTCCTGCAGGTCCCCGTCAAGCACGGCGAGGGACGCTACGTCCACGACGACCCGCAGGCGCTGGCCGCCGCCGGGCAGGTCCTCGCCCGCTACTGCGACGCGACCGGTGCGATCACCGACGCGGCCAACCCCAACGGCAGCCTGGCCGCGATCGCCGGGGTGACGAACGCCCAGGGCAACGTCGCCGGCCTCATGCCCCACCCCGAGCACGCCGTCGACCCGCTCCTTGGCTCGACCGACGGTCGCCGGCTCCTCGGCGCGGTGCTCGCGCAGGCGGTCGCGGCGCGGGCCTAGCTCCCGGCGAAGAACCTGTTGATCGCCTCGGTGTCGTCGGAGAAGGCCCAGCGCTCGGTGATCTTGCCATCGCGCATGTGGTAGATCTCGGCGGTGCGGTAGGTCAGTGACTGCTCGCCCATGGTGGCGGTGGCCGTCACGAGCTGGACGCAGTGCTCGTCGTTGGCCACGACATCGTGGCTCTCGCCCGTGATCCCGGCCCCCTCCGCCATCGCCGACATGCGCTCCAGGAGCGCCTGCTTCCCGCGGATCGGCTCCGGGTTGCCGATCTCGTGCCAGACGACGTCGTCGTCGAGCAGGTGGAACTGCAGGGACATGTCACCGGTCCGCGCGATCTCCTCGGCGGCGGCGCGGATGATCGCGGCATTCGGGTGGTCGGCCATCGTCAGGGTCCCTCCTGGTCGTGGTGTGCGGAGGCTAGCCCTTCAGTCCGCCAGGAGGTGGCGCAGATAGCGGGGCGGGGCCTCGAGGAACAGACGCCAGTCGCTGACCAGGCCCAGGTCTTCCCAGTCCGCTTCGGCGATGCCGTGGTCGCCCAGCTGCAGGATCGTCGCGTCGGGGACGGCGGCCAGGATCGGGGAGTGGGTCGCGACGACGACCTGGGAGCCCTCCTCGGCCATGACGTGCAGCAGCCGCAGCAGCGCGAGGCAGGAGCGGAACGACAGCGCGGCCTCGGGCTCGTCCATGAAGTACACGCCGACCTCGTCGAAGTGGCGGCGCAGGACGTCGAGGAAGGACTCGCCGTGGGAGCGGACGTTGCCGCCGACGCGCGCGAGGAACGCGTGCATGGCCTCGGCGCGCAGGAAGAACCCCGCGGGTGAGGCGGCCCCTGCGGTGCGCGCCTTGAGGTGCCAGTGCAGCGGCGAGTCCTCCTCGCTGGGCCCGGGCCCAACGACCAGGTCCGCGTCGTGTGTGGGCAGGTGGCCGCTTCGCGGGTAGACCGCGGCCAGCGCCTCGACCAGCGTCGACTTGCCAGAGCCGTTCTCGCCGACCAGCAGCGTCACGCCGGCAGGCACCTCGAGGCCGCGGTCGGCGATCAGCTGCGCGACCGCCGGGATCGTGAACGGCCACTCCCCGACGTCCGGCGGGATCCCCTGGCGCCGCCGCGGTGCCCAGTCCACGCGCAGCAGGTGACGCTCCATGCCCCCGAGGGTAAGGACTGTCGCCATGGGGCCTGTGACCGCCGATGCGCGCCGCACCGCCGATCGGGCGGCGCACAGCCGCACGGTCGATCGCGCGGGACGGCTGGGGTTCCTCGCGCGGGCCCTGCTCTACGTCGTGAGCGCCGCGCTGACGCTGCAGATCGCTTTGGGCGGCCGCGGCCAGGAGCCCGGCGCGCAGGGTGCGATCCAGACCTTGGCCGGCAACGCCTTCGGCACGGTGCTCCTCGGGGTGCTGGCCGTGGGCCTGGCGGGCTATGCCGTGCTCCGGCTCAGCCAGGTGTGGACCAACCCCGGCGACGAGGGCGGGCTGAAGGGCCTCGGGCACCGCGCCGCCTACCTCGTGCGGGGGGTGGCGTACGGGTTCGTCACCTACCTCACGGTGCGCCAGCTGACAGGCGGCGGCGGTGGCGGCAACGGCGAGCAGGCGCTCACCGCACGGTTGCTGGAGCTGCCCGGGGGACCGTGGCTGGTGGCGGCAGCGGGGCTGACGCTCGCCGGGCTGGGCGTGTACCAGGTGGTGCGCGGCGCGACGCGCGGCTTCGAGGACGACCTTCGCGGCGGCCTGTCGGGCCCCGAGCGGCGCTGGGCGGTCGGCGCGGGCGTCGCGGGGTACCTCGGCCGCGGCGCGCTGATGCTCATCGCCGCCTGGTTCCTGGTCGGCGCCGCGGTCGAGCGCGACCCCGAGCAGGCCGGACTGGACGCCGCGCTGCAGCGCCTCGTCCAGGAGCCCTACGGCCCGCCGCTGCTGCTGGCGGCCGCCCTGGGCCTGGCGCTCTTCGCCATCTGGTGCGTCGTGCTGGCCCGCTACGGCGACGTCAAGGACTCCGACTAGCCTGCCGTCAGTGGAGACGCCGGAGCCTGCGCCCGATCCGCACGCGCTCGGCGCCGAGCTGGGGCTCGCGCCCGATGAGGTCGACCGCATCGTCGGCACCCTGGGCCGGGCTCCGTCGACCGCCGAGCTGGGCGCCTACAGCGTGATGTGGTCGGAGCACTGCTCCTACAAGTCCTCCAAGGTCCACCTGCGCGACCTGCCCACCGAGGGACCGCACGTGCTCGTCGGCCCCGGCGAGAACGCCGGTGTCGTGGACGTCGGCGGCGGCCAGGCCGTGACGTTCAAGATCGAGTCCCACAACCACCCCAGCTTCGTCGAGCCCTTCCAGGGCGCGGCGACCGGCGTCGGCGGGATCATCCGCGACATCCTCACGATGGGCGCGCGGCCGATCGCGCTCCTGGACCCGCTGCGCTTCGGCGACCCGGCCGACCCCACCACGCGCTGGGTCGTCGACGGCGTCGTGCGCGGCATCGGCCACTACGGCAACTCCATCGGCGTGCCCACCGTGGGCGGCGAGACGAGCTTCGATCCCTGCTACGTCGGCAACCCGCTGGTGAACGTGCTCTGCGTGGGCGTGCTCCCCGCCGATGCGATCCAGCTGGCGCGCGCGGAGCGGCCGGGCGACGTGGCGGTGCTGATCGGCCAGCGCACCGGCCGCGACGGCATCGGCGGCGCCTCGGTGCTGGCCTCCGCCACGTTCGGCGAGGACGGGGCCGCCAAGCGCCCCAACGTCCAGGTCGGCGACCCCTTCGCCGGCAAGCTGCTGATCGAGTCCTGCCTCGAGCTCTACGCCGCCGGGCTCCTCTCCGGGATCCAGGACATGGGCGCCGCGGGGATCATCTGCTCGACCGCGGAGATGGCCTCCAAGGCCGGGCTGGGCATGCGCGTGGACCTCGACCGTGTGGTGCTGCGCGAGCCCGACATGGAGGCCTGGGAGATCCTCTGCTCGGAGTCCCAGGAGCGCATGCTCGCGCTGGTCGCAACCGAGCGGCTCGACGCGGTGCTGGCCGTGTGCCGCCGCTGGGGCGTGGACGCGACGCCGATCGGCGAGGTCACGACCGGCGACCGCCTGGTGATGCACCACCGGGGCGCGCTGGTCGTGGACGCGCCGGCGCGGTCACTGGCCGACGAAGGCCCGGTCTACGAGCGGCCGCAGGCGGCCTGGGTGCATCCCGGCGCGACGACCGACGTCGACGGCGAGGCGGAGCTGGAGCCGCGCGACCTCGCGGCCGACACGCTGGCCGTCCTCACCGACCCCGACGTGGCGCCCGCGCGCTGGGTGTTCCAGCAGTACGACAGCACCGTCGGATCCGGCACGGTCCTGGGGCCTGGCTCCGACGCGGCCGTGCTGCGGCTGCCGCCGCCGCTGGGTGCCGCCGCCGACCCGCACGGCCGCGGCATCGCGGTCGCGACCGACGGCAACGGCCGCTGGTGCGCGCTCGACCCCGAGGTCGGCGCGCGGCTGGTGGTCGCGGAGGCCGCGCGCAACGTCGCCTGCACCGGCGCACTGCCCGTGGCCGCGACGAACTGCCTGAACTTCGGGTCCCCCGAAGTGCCCGCGGTGATGGGCGCGTTCGCTGCCACGATCGCGGGCCTGCGAGCCGCCTGCCTGGCGCTGGGCACCCCGGTCACCGGCGGCAACGTCAGCTTCTACAACGCCACCGGCGACACCGCTGTCCACCCGACCCCGGTCCTCGGGATCCTCGGTGTGATCGACGACGTCGACGCCCGCGTCCCGACCGGGTTCCGCGCCGCGGGCGACGCGCTGCTGCTGCTGGGTGCGGCGACGCGACGGGGCCTCGGTGGCTCGGTGTGGGACCGCGCGGTGCACGGCCGGGTCGCCGGCCGCCCGCCCCTGCTCGACCTCGACGCCGAGGCCGCCCTGCAGCGCGTGCTGCACGCGGCGGCCATCCAACGGCTGCTCGCCAGCGCGCACGACGTGGCCGCCGGTGGGCTCGTCGCGACGCTCGCCGAGTCCTGCCTGCTCGCATCCGAGCGCTCTGTGGCTTCACCGCAGGTCCTGGGCGCGCGCGTCACGCCCGAACCCCACGTCGCCCCCGTGCAGTGGCTGTTCAGCGAGTCGCCGACCCGCGTGGTGGTCTCCTGCGCGCCCGGCGCGGCGGAGCGCCTGGAGCAGCTCGCGGCCGAGCACGGCGTGCCGGTCCGCCGCCTCGGCTTCACCACCGCGGAGCGCGAGCTCGTCCTGGGCGAGCTCGTGACGCTCGATCTCGACAGGGTCGCCGCCGCCCAGCACGCAGCCCTCCCGGCCGCGCTCGGCGTCGCGTCGCCCTAGCGCTCCTCCGCTTGCTCGACGTGCGTCACGGGGGTCGCGGGCGTGGTCAGGCGGTGGGCGGAGGAGATGAGCGCCAGGTGGGTGAAGGCCTGGGGGAAGTTGCCGAGCAGCTCGCCGGTCGCGGGGTCGTACTCCTCGGCGAAGAGACCCAGATCGTTGCCGCAGGCGAGGAGGCGGTCGAAGAGCGCCTCGGCCTCGTCGGCACGACCGGTCATCGCCCGTGCGTCGACCAGCCAAAACGCGCACATCAGGAACGTGGCCTCGCCGCCGGTTAGGCCATCGTGCGCCGAGTCGGTCCGGTAGCGGTGCACGAACGTGTCGTCGACCATGAGCTCGCGCTCGATGCCGGCGACCGTCGCGACGAAGCGCGGGTCGTCGGGCTCGCAGAAGCCCAGCGCGGGCAGGACCAGCAGGGCCGCGTCGAGCTCGTCGGAGCCGTAGGCCTGGACGAACCGGGGCGCGCCGGTCACGGGGTCGGGGCGCACGCCGTGGACCTCGACCTCGTCGCGGATCGCATCGCGCACGACCTCCCACGCGGCGACGTCGACGCTGCCGTCGTCGACCTCGCGCGCCAGCTGCACCCCGCGATCCATGGCCACCCAGAGCATCGCCTTGGAGTGCGTGAAGTGGCGCGGCTCGCCGCGGATCTCCCAGATGCCGCGATCGGGCTCGCGCCAGACCGTGGCGGCGCGATCGACGACCTGGCGCAGGAAACGCCACTCGTCGGGCTCCATCTCCTCGTGCGTGCGGCGCCACAAGTGCGCGGCCTCCAGCAGGTGCCCGTAGACGTCGTGCTGGACCTGCCGCGCCGCCGCGTTCCCGATCCGCACCGGCCCTGAGCCGCGGTAGCCCTCCAGGTCCAGGATCACCTCGGGCAGGTGCCGGCGGCCGTCGATGCCGTAGAGGATCTGCAGGTCCTCGGCGCGGCCGGCCGCGGAGCGCATGACGAAGAGCCTGAAGCCGCGCGCGACCTCGTCGTGGCCGACCACGCACAGTGCGGCCAGCACCAGCGCCGAGTCGCGGATCCAGGAGTAGCGGTAATCCCAGTTGCGCTCGCCGCCGATCTCCTCGGGCAGGGAGGTCGTCGGCGCGGCCACGACCGCGCCCGTGGTGGCGTGTGTAAGCCCCTTGAGCACGACCGCGGAGCGGCGCACGGCCGGGGCCCAGCGGCCGCCGGCGTCGGTCAGGCCCGCCGCCCACTGGTCCCACCAGCCCAGTGTCTCGTCGAGGTGCTCGAGGATGGTGTAGAAGGGCTCGGCGGTCACGTCGCTGTCGAACGGCGTCGTGGCGATCACGCTGAACGGCAGCCGCTCGCTGGCCTGGACGGTCAGCCGCCCGCGCAACGCGCACGCGTCCTCGTCGTGCTCCAGCGCCACCGGCGTCGTCACCCGCAGCGCGGAGTGGCCGCCGACCACGGTCCAGCTGCGCGCGAACGGGTGGAAGCGGATCCACGGCCGCAGCTCGCCGTAGTCGAAGCGCGGCACCAGCTCGACGTCGAACTCCACGCGCCCCTCGACGCCCTCCACGATGCGCAGCAACTGGTGGCGGGGGTGGCGCTGGCCGCCGCGCCGCATCGCGAACGCGTCGATCAGGCGGGCCCGGCCGCCCGCGGTCGTGAACGTGGTCTCCAGCACCAGCGAGTCCCTGCGGTACGCACGGGCGCACGCGGTCGCGCCGCGCGGGGTGATCGCGAAGTGGCCGCCGCGCTCCCAGTCCAGGATGCGCCCGAAGCAGCTGGAGCGGTCGAAGCGCGTGAGGCACGCCCAGTCGACGCTGCCGTCCCGGGACACCAGGGCCGCGGAGTGGCAGTCGGCGAGCAGCGCGTAGTCGCCGATCGGTGGGTATGGCTCGGGCACGACCGAGCAGTCTGCCCGGCAGCCGCACCGCTCAACGCGGTGTGAAGACCGCCCCCGCAGGCTTCTCGCCGTCCAGCGTCATCCCGCCGACCAGCAGCAGCTGGCTGCCGGTCCACGTCGAGGTGTGACCCGTGATCGGGCCCACCGGGCCCGGGGCGAGGTCGCGCCAGATCCCGAACGCGTCGAACTGCGCGCCGGGAAGGTCCTCGCGGCCGCCGACGAGGTAGATCGCGTCGCCGGTCCACGCGGCCTGGTAGCGGGTGGCCCACGTCAGCGGCGACCGCGGCAGCCGCCCCCACGTGCCGTTGGCGGTGACGGAGAGGGCGGTCGGGGCGGTGGAGCCGAACGGGCGCCCGATGACCAGCATCCGGCCGCCGGCCCAGAGCGCGACGGGGTAGTTGAACGGCCGCAGGTCGTCGGGGGCGGGTGCCAGCTCGCGCCACGTGCCGGCCTGCGGGTCGTAGGCCGCGGCCGGACCGCCGCGCTGGCCGCCCCACACCAGCACCACGCCCGTGCCGGCCTCGTCCGCCGCCGCGCCCGGCGCGCCGGTCCACACGCCCACCGGCGCCGGGTAGAGCCCGATCGGTGGCTCCGGCAGCGTCGTCCAGGTGCCGCTCGCAAGGTCCAGCGCGGCCGCGGCCGGCAGGCCACCGGACGAAGCCTGGCCGATCGCCACGACCTGTCTGCCGGTCCACACCGCGACGCGCTTGAGCGCCAGCGCGATCGGGGGCACGGGCAGCGCACGCCAGGTGCGCGTGGCAGGGTTGTACGCGGCGACGTCGGACTCCGCGGGGGCCGGCTGGTAGGAGCTGGCGTAGGACGGTCGGGTCCGAGCCCCGCCCAGCACCACGAGCTCGGTGCCCGTCCAGACCGCCGTGTGCTCCGCACGGCCGCCCAGCGGTCCCGGCGGGAGCACCTCGATCGTCACGCCGTCGCTCTCGACCCGCAAGGAGATCAGGCGGTGAACCCCCGGGTCCGGGCGCCCCCCGAACACCAAGAGCTCGTCGCCGGTCCACGTCGCGCTGTGGTCACCGCGGCCCGCGAGCTCCGGACTGGTCAGCTGCAGCCACCCACCCGCCCCCGGCCGCGTGCCGTCGGCCTCCGCGCCGACCAGCTCGGCAGCGCTCGGCGCCGCGGTCGGGAGCACCTGCGTGCGGACCTGCAGCTGCGCGCCCCCGCGCAGGTCGGCACCGGCCAGCCACCCCACCACGCCGACCACGACCAGCGCGCCGGCGACCAGCCCCCATGGTCGCCTGGCAGGCGCGGCCGATCCCCACTCGAGGTCGCCTGGCTCAGGGTCCACGGCCGGGTCTCTCGCCCTCCGCGCGCCTGGTCCGGGCGCGCACCCCCCCAGTATCGCGCGGTCCCGGAACCGGCGCCGCGGCCGCGGGAAGACCGCCCGTTACACTCGAACCAGTGGTGGACGCTGGTGATCGGGGACCGCGGGACCACTGCGGGGTCTTCGCGGTCTTCGCGCCGGGGGAGGACGCGGCCAAGCTGTGCTTCTTCGGGCTCTACGCCCTGCAGCACCGCGGCCAGGAGTCTGCGGGGATCGCGGTGTCCGACGGCGAGGACTTGCTGGTCTCCAAGGAGATGGGCCTGGTCAGCCAGGTCTTCGACGAGGGCCGGCTGGGGTCGATGCCAGGCCACATCGGCATCGGCCACGTGCGCTACTCCACGACGGGGTCCTCGACGTGGGAGGCCTCGCAGCCGACGTTCCGCACCACGCCGACCGGGCAGGGGCTGGCCCTCGCGCACAACGGCAACCTCGTCAACACGGGGGACCTCGTGCGGCGGCTGGGCCGGGTCGCCGACGGCTGCGCCACCGACTCCGAGCTGCTCACCGCGATGGTCGCCGAGAAGCCCGACGTGGCGGTCGAGGTCGCGCTCAGCGAGGCGCTGGCCGACGTGCGCGGCGCGTACTCGCTGGTCGTGATGGACGAGGGTGCGATCTACGGCGCCCGGGACCCGCACGGCGTCCGCCCCCTGGTGATCGGTCGGCTGCCCGGCGGTGGGTGGGTGCTGGCCAGCGAGACCGCAGCCCTCGACATCGTGGGCGCGGTCGGCATGGGCGAGGTCGCCCCCGGCGAGATCGTCGCGATCGACGAGTCGGGCCTGCGCACCCTGCGCTTCGCACCCGCCACGCCGAAGGCGTGCCTCTTCGAGTACGTCTACGTCGCGCGGCCCGACCACGACACCGGCCAGACCACGATCTACGCCGCCCGCCGGCGCATGGGCGCCCTCCTGGCCCAGCAGGCCCCGGTCGAGGCCGACCTCGTGATCGGCGTCCCCGACTGCGGCACGGCCGCGGCGTCGGGCTACGCCGAGGCCACCGGCATCCCCTACGCCGAGGGTCTGGTGAAGAACCGCTACGTCGGCCGCACCTTCATCCAGCCCACGCAGTCACTGCGCCAGCTGGGCATCCGCCTCAAGCTCAACCCGCTGCGCGACGTGATCGGCGGGCAGCGCCTCGTGGTGGTCGACGACTCGATCGTGCGCGGCAACACCGCGCGGCAGCTGGTCGCGATGCTGCGCGAGGCCGGCGCGGCGGAGATCCACCTGCGCATCACCTCGCCACCGGTGCGCCACCCCTGCTTCTACGGCATCGACATGGCGACGCGTGCCGAGCTGATCGGCGCGGGGATGTCGATCACCGCGATCTGCGACTACGTGGGCGCGGACTCGCTGGCCTACCTGGACCTCGAGGCGCTGATCCGCACGACCAAGCGCCCCCGCTCCTCGCTGTGCCGTGCGTGCTTCGACGGCGAGTACCCCATCCCCGTGCCGCGCGAGCTGCAGGCCGCCGGCAAGTCGGTGCTCGCGGTCGTCCAAGCCACGCAGTGAGCCGCCTGACCTACGAGCAGTCCGGGGTTTCGCTGGAGGCGGCCGACCGTGCCGTCGAGGCGATCGCGCCGCACGTCGCGCGCACCCACCGGCCCGAGGTCCTCGGCGGCATCGGCGGCTTCGGGGGCCTGTTCCAGCTCGACGTGGCGCGCTGGCGCCAGCCCGTCCTCGTGGCCGCGACCGACGGTGTCGGCACGAAGCTGGAGCTCGCCCGCCGCCATGGCCTCCTCGACGGCGTCGGCGCGGACCTCGTCGCGATGGTCGTCGACGACCTCGTCGTGCCGGGCGCCGAGCCGCTGTTCTTCCTCGACTACGTCGCGATCGAGCGCCTCGAGACCGACGTCGTCGCGCGCCTGGTCGCCTCGATCGCCCGGGCCTGCGAGCAGGTCGGCTGCGCGCTGCTGGGCGGCGAGACCGCCGAGCACCCCGGCGCGATGCTGCCGGGCACGTTCGACCTCGCGGGCTTCGGCGTCGGCGTGGTCGAGCGCGACGCCCTGCTCGGGCCCCACCGCGTGCGCCCCGGCGACGCCCTCGTCGCACTGGCCTCCAGCGGGCTGCACAGCAACGGCTTCTCGCTGGTGCGCGCAATCTTGGACCGCGCCCCGCAGGACGACGCCTTGGCAAGCGAGCTGCTCGAGCCGACGCGCATCTACGCCCCCGACGTGCTGGGGCTGATCAGCGCCGTCGAGGTGCACGCCCTGTGCCACGTCACCGGCGGCGGCCTCGCCGGCAACCTGCCGCGTGTCCTGCCCCAGGGCCTCGGCGCCGTCGTCGACCGCGCCACCTGGGACGTCCCGACCGTCTTCCGCCGCCTCCAGGAGCTGGGCGGCGTCCCCGAGGACGACCTGTGGCGCACGTTCAACTGCGGCGTCGGGATGGTCGCGATCGTCCCGGACCCGGCCGCCGCGGTCGCCGCCCTCGCCGCCCGGGGGGTCACCGCGTGGGACTGCGGCCGGGTCGTGGATGGCGCCGGCATCACCCTCACCTGAGCACCGTGCTCCCCCGCCTGCGGCAACCTCCCTAGGCCGCAGGCAGGTACCCAGATGTGGCAACGTGCCTGCGGCCTAGCCTGGTTCCCAGCCCGTCGACCGGCGACCACGTGCCTAGGCCCTGGCCTGCCTCCCACATGCGGCAACCTGCCTAGGACGCAGGCTGGTTCCCATCGGCTGGCCGCGCGGCGGGGGTCGGCGGGGACGACCCGGTTTCCACAGGCGGCGGCCCAGTCGCTGCCAGGGGGACGGTCGGTGACGCACGCTCGGCCGCATGGAACGTTGGCAGCGCTTCGCAGAGCTCGCCGAAGAGGGCGAGGGGTTCGTGACACGCGCTCAGGCGGCGGCGATCGGCATCCCCGCGAGCACCTTCTACCGTCACGCGCGTCGCACCCTGCGCAAGGTGGGTGCGAACGTCGTCTCGGCCCACGGTGCGCCGCACCAGCCGCGTCAGCGACTCCTGGCCGCCCAGCACGGCGTGGAGTGCGGCGGTGCGGCGGCAGCGCGGTGGGCTGCCCTCTGGGTGCACGGACTCACACCGAGCCTGCCGACGGTCGTGGACCTGGTGCTGCCCGGAGAGGGGTGGCGGCCACGAAGCGAGAAGGTGCGCGTGGGGCGCAGCGCGCTGCTGTCCGACGCCGACGTGGTCGTCGTGGACGGGATCCTGGTGACCGCGGTCGCGTGGACGCTGCTGGACATGGCGGGCCTCGTGGAGCCGGCCTACCTGCGCCGGCTCGTGATCGATGCCCGGCAGCGCAGGATCGTGACCAGCGCCGAGGTGCGCGACGTCTGCGAGCGCCGCCCGCGAGCCTCCGGCGTCGCCGTGCTGCGCCGGATCCTGGCGCAGCTGGACGCGGAGGACGTGGATTCGGTCTTCGAGCTGGCCGTCCGTGATCTGCTTCGCACCACGGGGCTTCCGGAGCCTCATCCACGCCCGTTGCTGGTGCCGACCCCCAACGGCTGGCGTCAGCTCGACATCCCATGGCCCCGGTCGTGGGTTTCCATCGACTGCGACGGCCGTGCCTACCACGACGGCGTCGCGTCCTACGACGCCGGTGGCGTGCGTCGCACCGATCTCGCAGGCACCGACTGGTCCATCGCCATCGCGACCTGGCACCGAATCGAGCGGAGCTTCGACGCCTTCTTCGGCCAGCTCGAGCAGCTCTTCGCGAAGTCGGAGCGGCTCCTCGCCGCGGGCGTGATGGCACCGATCGAGCTGCCGAGCTCGGCGATCCGCGCCCCGGCGCTCGCCGGGGGCCCCGACCGGGCCGGGAACCTGCCTACGTCGCAGGCTGGTTCCCGCATGTGGGGACCTGCCTAGGCCGCAGGGTGGTACCCGGGTCGGCAGCGCCGTTCGCAAGCCGGGCAGAAGGGTCGGGAGGCCGTCCGGACGTCCCCGGCTCGGTCACGACCGCAGGTAGAAGCCGCGCAGGGCGCCGACCGACCTGATGCGGCGCTCGGCCAGGAGGTCGGCGGCGCGGTTGGTCGGGACGCCCTCGGCGTCGGCGAGGTCGAAGACCGCGGTGAGGCGGTCGCCGATGCGCTCCACGGCGTGGCGGGCGCGGGGCTCGGAGTAGCCGGCGGGGTGCAGCTCCGCGGCGACCTGGATGACGCCGCCGGCGTTCAGCACGTAGTCGGGGCCGTAGAGGATGCCGGCGTCCGCCAGCGCCGCGCCGTGGCGGTCCTCCGCCAGCTGGTTGTTGGCCGCGCCGGCGACGATGCGGCAGCGCAGCTGCGGGACGGTGGCGTCGTTGATGACCGCGCCCAGCGCGTTGGGGGAGAAGACGTCGGCGTCGACGGCGTGGATGTCGGCGGGGTCGACGACCTCGGCGTTGGTGTGCTCCGCGCAGTCCTCGGCGGAGTCCTTGTCGACGTCGGCGACGGTCAGCCTTGCGCCCTCGGCGTGCAGGTGGCCGGCGAGGCGCTTGCCGACCTTGCCGGTGCCCTGGATCGCGACGTGGCGGCCGTTCAGCGACGGGTTGCCCCAGACGCGCTGCGCGCAGGCCCGCATGCCGATGTAGGTGCCGTAGGCCGTCAGGATCCCCGAGTCGCCGGAGCCGCCGGCTTCCAGGTCGTAGCCGGTGGCCCAGCGCGTCTCGCGGCGCACGATCGCGAGGTCCGCCGGGGTCGTCCCCACGTCGCAGGCCGTGACGTAGCGGCCGTTGAGCGACTCGACCATGCGCCCGTAGGCGCGCAGCAGCGCCTCGGTCTTGGCCGTCGCCGGGTCGCCGAGGATCACGGCCTTGCCGCCCCCGTGGTCCAGTCCCGCGCAGGCGTTCTTGTAGGCCATGGCCTTGGCGAGGCGCAGGACGTCGACGAGCGCGGCCTGCTCGTCGGGGTAGGGGTAGAAGCGCGTGCCGCCCAGACCTGGGCCCAGCGCGGTCGAGTGCAGCGCGATGATGCAGCGCAGCCCGGTGGCCGGGTCGCTCCCGAAGACCACCTGCTCGTGCCCGTCCAGCAGGTCGAAGGTCTCCTCCATCGCGACCGATCGTAGAGTCACCTGCGATGGCGGTCTCTGAGCTGTTCGACGCGTCCGCGTGGTCCACGGTCTCCGGGTTCGAGGACCTCACCGACCTGACCTACCACCGCGCGGTCGACGTCGGGGTCGTGCGCGTCGCGTTCGACCGGCCCGAGGTGCGCAACGCCTTCCGGCCGCACACGGTCGACGAGCTGTACCGGGTGCTCGACCACGCCCGCCAGACCACCGATGTCGGGTGCGTGCTCCTGACCGGCAACGGGCCCTCGCCCAAGGACGGCGGCTGGGCGTTCTGCTCCGGCGGCGATCAGCGCATCCGCGGCAAGGACGGCTACCGCTACGCCGAGGGCGACTCCGCCGAGACCATCGATCCAGGGCGCAGCGGCCGCCTGCACATCCTCGAAGTCCAGCGCCTGATCAGGACGATGCCGAAGGTCGTGGTGTGCGTGGTCCCGGGGTGGGCGGCCGGCGGCGGCCACTCGCTGCACGTCGTGTGCGACCTCACGTTGGCCAGCCGCGAGCACGCGCGCTTCAAGCAGACCGACGCCGACGTCGCGAGCTTCGACGGAGGGTTCGGGTCGGCGTACCTCGCCCGCCAGGTCGGGCAGAAGTTCGCGCGCGAGATCTTCTTCCTCGGCAACGCGTACACGGCCGAGGACGCCCACCGCATGGGCATGGTCAACGCGGTCGTCCCCCACGCCGACCTCGAGCACGTCGCGCTGGACTGGGGCCGGCGGATCTGCGCGAAGTCCCCGACCGCTCAGCGCATGCTGAAGTTCGCGTTCAACCTGATCGACGACGGCCTGGTGGGCCAGCAGGTCTTCGCGGGCGAAGCCACCCGCCTCGCCTACATGACCGACGAGGCGGCCGAGGGCCGCGACGCGTTCCTCGAGAAGCGCGACCCCGACTGGTCGCCGTTCCCCTACCACTACTGAGCGAGGCGCCCGCACATGGACGTGCTGGAGAGCAAGGCCGACCCGACCTCCGCGGCGTTCGAGGCCAACGCGGCGGCGATGCGCGGGCTGG
Source organism: Euzebyaceae bacterium (assembly GCA_963829805.1). Lineage (GTDB taxonomy): Bacteria > Actinomycetota > Nitriliruptoria > Euzebyales > Egibacteraceae > CAWHJR01. Next base: position 421,487 of record CAWHJR010000002.1, on the reverse strand, counting down.
TCGCGGACCTGCGGGCGCAGCTGGCAAACGTGCGTGAGGGTGGCGGCGCGAAGGCGCGCGACCGCCACGTCGCGCGCGGCAAGCTGCTGCCGCGGGACCGGGTGGACGCGCTGGTCGACCCCCTGACGCCGTTCCTCGAGCTCTCGCCGATGGCGGCGCACGACGTCTACGACGGCGACGCGCCCAGCGCGGGGATCATCACCGGAGTCGGCCGGGTGAGCGGTCGCGAGTGCGTGCTCGTCGCCAACGACGCGACGGTCAAGGGCGGCACGTACTACCCGCTGACGGTGAAGAAGCACCTGCGCGCGCAGCAGGTCGCGGAGGAAAACCGGCTGCCCTGCATCTACCTCGTGGACTCCGGCGGGGCGTTTCTGCCGATGTGGGACGAGGTCTTCCCCGACATCGACGACTTCGGCCGGATCTTCTTCAACATCGCGCAGATGACCGCGCAGGGCATCCCGCAGATCGCCGCGGTGATGGGCAGCTGCACGGCGGGTGGCGCCTACATCCCCTCGATGTGCGAGGAGAGCGTGATCGTGCGCAACCAGGGCACGATCTTCCTGGGCGGGCCGCCGCTGGTGAAGGCCGCCACCGGCGAGATCGTGACCGCCGAGGAGCTGGGCGGCGGCGACCTGCACAGCCGCACGAGCGGCGTCACCGACCACCTGGCCGTCGACGACGCGCACGCGCTGCAGATCGTGCGCTCGATCGTGGCGACGCTGGGACCGCGGCCGCACGCGCCCTGGGAGGTGCAGCCCGCCGACGAGCCGCTGGTCGACCCGGACGAGCTCTACGGGGTCGTGCCGTCCGACACCCGCACGCCCTACGACGTGCGCGAGGTGATCGCGCGCGTCGTGGACGGCAGCCGTTTCCACGAGTTCAAGGCGCTCTACGGCGCGACGCTCGTGACCGGGTTCGCCCGCATCTGGGGACACCCCGTGGGCATCGTCGCCAACAACGGCATCCTGTTCTCCGAGTCCGCCCTCAAGGGCACGCACTTCATCGAGCTCTGCGACCAGCGCGGCATCCCCCTGGTGTTCCTGCAGAACATCACCGGCTTCATGGTCGGCCGCGACTACGAGGCCGGCGGCATCGCCAAGGACGGCGCGAAGATGGTCACCGCGGTGTCCACGACCCGCGTGCCCAAGGTCACGGTGATCATCGGCGGGTCCTTCGGGGCGGGGAACTACGGCATGTCCGGCCGCGCCTACAGCCCGCGCTTCCTGTTCATGTGGCCCAACGCGCGCATCAGCGTGATGGGGGGCGAGCAGGCCGCGACCGTCCTGGCCACTGTGCGCCGCGACGGCATCGAGGGCGGCGGCGGCACCTGGTCCGCCGACGACGAGGAGGCCTTCAAGCAGCCGATCCGCGACCAGTACGAGCGCCAGGGTCACCCCTACTACTCCACCGCCCGCCTCTGGGACGACGGCGTGATCGACCCCGCCGACACCCGCACGGTCCTGGGCCTCGCCCTCGCGACCGCCGCGAACGCCCCGCTCCCCGAGCCCCGCTTCGGCTTGTTCCGGATGTAGCCGGCCCTATGTCGAGGCGCCTCGCAGGTGCCTGTGGTGCATGCCGATCGGGATCACGAGCGGGGTGCCGCTGACCGGGTCGGGGATCACGCGGCAGGGCAGGTCGAAGACGGCGGCGACGAGCTCCTCGGTGACCACGTCCGCCGGCGGGCCTTCCGCGAGGATGCGGCCGCCCGCCATCGCGATGATGTGGTCGGCGTAGCGCGACGCCTGGTTCAGGTCGTGCAGGACCATGACGATCGTGCGCCCCTCGGCGCGGTTGAGGTCGAGCAGCAGGTCGAGGACCTCGACCTGGTGGGCGATGTCGAGGAAGGTGGTGGGCTCGTCCAGCAGCAGCAGCGGCGTGCCCTGCGCGAGCGCCATCGCGATCCAGGCGCGCTGGCGCTGGCCCCCCGACAGCTCGTCGACGGGCCGCTCCGCCAGATCGGTGATGCGGGTCGCGCGCAGCGCGTCGGCGACCGCTTCTTCGTCCTCGGCCGACCACTGTTGGAACCAGCGCTGGTGGGGGTAGCGGCCGCGGCCGACCAGGTCGCCGACCGTGAGCCCTTCGGGCGCGACCGGTGACTGCGGGAGGATCCCCAGGCGCGTCGCCACCTCGCGCGTCGACAGCCGCGAGATGAGGTCGCCGTCGAGGAACACCGCGCCCGCCCTCGGCTTCAGCAGGCGCGCGAGGCCGCGCAGCAGCGTGGACTTGCCGCAGGCGTTCGCGCCCACGATGACCGTGACCCGGCCCTGCGGGATGGTCACCGACAGGTCGTCGACGATCAGGCGCTGGTCGTAGCCCAGGCTGAGCCCCTCCGCCCGGATGCTCACGCGCCCCTCCCGGCGCGATTGGCGCGGGCCAGCAGCCACAGCAGGTACGGCGCGCCGACGACCGCCGTGAGGATGCCGACGGGCAGCTCGGTCGGTGCGAGCAGTCGGCGGCCCGCGAGATCCGCCCCGACGACCACGAGCGCGCCGGTCAGCATCGCCGGCACCAGGGCGATCGTGCTCTGGCCCGCCAGGCGCCGCCCTATCTGCGGTGCCACGAACGCCACGAACGCGACCGGCCCGGCCGAGGCGGTGGCCACCCCCGCCAGGAGGACGGCGACGAGCAGCAGGAAGGCCCGGGTCCGCTCGACCCCGATCCCGAGCCCCGTGGCGGTGTCGTCGCCCAGCTGCAGCGTGCGCAGCTCGCGCCGCAGCAGCAGCGCGACCGGCGCAAGGACCACCAGCGCCGCGGCGACGGGCCGCACGTGCTCCCAGCCCCGCCCGTTCAGGCTGCCGGTGAGCCACTGCGCCGCGCGCTGGGCCTCGTAGACCTCGGCCTTGACCAGCAGGTAGGAGACGAGGCTGGACAGGACGGCGGCAACCCCGATGCCCACGAGGATCAGCCGGTAGCCCGCGACGCCGCGGCGGTAGGCCAGCAGGTAGACGGCCAGCGCCGCGAGCAACGCGCCGGCGAGGGCGCCGCCGGCGACCGGCACGCTGCTGCCGCCCCCCACGAGCAGGATCACCAGCACGGCGCCGGCGGCGGCGCCCGACTCGACCCCGAGCACGTCGGGGCTGGCCAGCGGGTTGCGCGCGAGGCTCTGGAAGATCGCCCCGGACAGGCCGAAGGCACAGCCGACGAGGATCCCGGTCAGCGCGCGGGGTGCCCGCAGCACCCGCACGATGAAGTCGCCGTCCTCGCTGCCCTGGCCGACCAGAGAACGCAGCACGTCGTCGAGGGGGATCGGGAAGTCGCCGACGCAGATGCTGACCGCGGCGAGGCCCAGGACCCCCGCCAGCAGCGCCGGGTTGACCAGCGAGCGCCGCGCGGTCACAGCTCGGCCAGCTTGCGGCGGCGCACGAGCATGATGAACAACGGCGCGCCGAGGACGGCGGTCACGATCCCCACCTCGATCTCCGACGGCCTGGCCACCAGCCGGCCCAGCACGTCGGCGCCCAGCAGGAGGATGGGCGCGAGGACCGCGGAGAACGGGAGCACCCAGCGGTAGTCCGGCCCGGTGATCGCGCGCGCCATGTGCGGCACGGTGAGGCCCACGAAGGCGATCGGGCCCGCCGCCGCGACCGCGGCGCCGACCAGCACCACCACCGTGGCGGCGGCGAGCGCGCGGGTCAGGGCGACGCGCTGCCCGAGCGACCGCGCGACGTCCTCGCCCAGGCTCATGCCGTTGAGCACGCGGCCCAGGAGCAACGCGACCGCCGAGCCCACGACGAGGAACGGCGCGACCTGGCGCAGCAGCTCGGTGTTGCGGCCCGCCAGCGACCCCACCGCCCAGAAGCGGTACTGGTCGAACGTCGCGAGGTCGGTCAGCAGGATCGCCGTCGTCAGCGCGTTCACCAGCGCGGTGACCGCGGCGCCGGCCAGGGCCAGCTTGACCGGCGTGGCCCGCTCCCGGCCCAGCGACGACAGCCCGTAGACGACCAGGCTGGCCAGCGCCGCGCCGCCGAAGGCGAACCAGACGTACCCCAGCAGCGACCCGATGCCCAGCAGGTAGATCGCCAGCACGACCGCGAACGCCGCTCCCGCGTTGACGCCGAGGATCCCCGGCTCCGCCAACGGGTGCGCGTCACGCCCTGCATCACCACACCCGCCAGGCCGAGCGCCATCCCCACGCCGAGCCCGACCAGCGTCCGCGGGAGCCGCAGGCTGACCACGATGAGGTGGTCGTTGGAGCCGTCGAAGGCCGTGAACGCGTCCACGACCTCGCGCAGAGGGATCGGCCGGCTGCCGAAGCCGAGGCTCAGTGCCACCACGAGGCCGAGGACCACGACGCCGCCGAGCAGGGCGAGGACACGCCAGCCGCCGCCGTGCAGCAGGCCGCGCCGCTCCAGGTGCTCCAGCCACGTCCGTCGCGGGGCGGCGGTCGCGGCCGGCGGCGTGGCGACGTCAACCACGGGCGCCCTCGGCGAGCCACTGCGCCAAGCGCTCGCGGCGCCAGGTGTCGCAGCGGAGCGGGCAGGAGGTGCAGTAGCCCTCGCCGCTGCGGTCGGGCGTCCCCTCGTAGGTGCGGAAGTACAGGCAGCACGCGCTCTTGATGACGAAGGAGCGCCGGGTGCCCTCCCAGACCGCGCAGTCCAGCCTCGGGCGGGCCCGGAACGCCAGCCCGGCGAGACGCAGCTCGTCGAGGAGCGCGTCGACCTCCGCCCAGGCGGCGTCGACCCCGCGCTCGCCCGCGTGCTCCACGCCGGCCCAGGCTGCGCTGTCTGCGAAGTTCCCCGCCATGCCGACGGCTCCGAACGGCGCCAGGGCGCGCACGGAGGCGAACACCGGCAAGGCGATCGCGGCCAGCTCGGCGGCGACGTGGCGGCGCAGCGCGGCCGGGTCGTCGACCACGACCGCGTCGGGGCTTCCGGCCTCGGGGTCATCGGGCAGCACGCGAACCCGGGCATCGCGCAGCGCGAGCCCGTCGACCCAGCCTTCGCGGTGGCGGCGCAGCGCGACCGTCCCCGGGCTCAGCACCAGCGCCCGCCGCTGCCCGATCAACGCCGCGACGGCAACCTCCACCAGGCCCGACAGCAGGAACGACGCGAGGTAGGACCCGGCCGCGGCCGCTCGGGACGCTAGCGCCAGCGCTCGAAGGCGTGGGCGGCTTGCGTGAGCTGCCGATGCGCGCGGGCGGCCAGCAGCGCGCGCCGGCCCTCGGGGGTGCGGGTCGCGACCAGTCGCACCTCGCCCAGCTCGGCCGTCAGCGCCCGGGCGAAGGCCTCCGCGCGTTCGCGGTTGACGCCCAGCACGTCCGGCACGCGCAGCCACCCGCCCTCGTCCGGCTCGACCCCGCGCGCGAGCAGGGGTCCGACCAGCCCACCGGCGGCGCGGAGCGCACCCGCGTCGAGCCGGTGGTGGACGAGGTAGCGCGGCGCCCCCAGCGGCCCCAGCGCTTGGCGGACCGCCTGCGCCCATCGCGCGCTGAGCTCCGCGGGTGCCCCCACGAGCTCCAGCACCACCGCCTCGTCGCTCCCCGCGGTCGCGCGCACCTCCCGCGGGGCGGCTCCGAGGGTCAGGACGTCGGAGGTCGAGGTCAGGGCGTCGCGGACGGCGCGGCCGATCGCGGCGTAGGCCGCCGTGGGGTCGGCCGGTGCGTGCACGGCGCGGGCGGCGCGGCGCTGGGCGCGCCATGCGGTGAGGGCCGCCGCGCCCCCGGCCACGGCAGCCGCGGCCAGCCAGACGGGCCCGGCCGCGACGGCCAGCACGGCCGCGACCCCGCCGGCCCCCGACAGCCCGGCGGCCAGCCACGACAGGCCGCGGGTCGCGCCGCCGACCGCAGCGACCGCGTCGGCCTGCACGTGCACGCGGCCGGCGGCTGGGGAGGCGGCCACGCGCGCGACGGTCTCGGCCACACCCTCGAACGGGGTCCCCACCGCCCACGCGCCGGCGCGTCTCCTCGCGGGTGCCGACGGCCGCCAGGGAGCGGCCGGTGGCGGCGGCGAAGTCCGCCTGCTGCCACGGACCCGTGGCCAGCTGCGCAGTCAGCTCAGGGTCGACGTGCGCCGAGCCGCGCACGATCGCCGCGACGCCCGTGTCGCTGCCGGGCTCGAGGCCCCACAGGTGCGCGTGGCGGCGGCGGAAGCGGGCCAGGTCGGTGTCGCCGCGCTCGTAGCCGGGCGCCACGCACACCACGTCCCAGCAGTGCGCGACCTTGCCGGGCCAGGCCGGGTCCAGGCGCAGCGCGCGGCCGCGCAGCTGGCGGCTGGCGGTGCGGGTCGCCGCGCCGGAGAGGTCGAGCAGCGTGTTGCAGCGCCGGCTGTTCCAGCCTTCGCCGAGCAGGGCGCGGGTGCCCACCAGGCAGCGCACGAGGCCGGCCTCGAACGCCGCCGTGACCAGCGGGACCCAGGCCGCGGGGCGCGCGTCGGTGCCGGTGCCGACCAGGTCCAGGACGTGGCGCTGGTCGGTGCCGCGCAGCGTCCACCAGCAGTCGTACCCGCGACGCGGCGCCTCGAGGTTCAGCCAGTCGCGCAGCTCCTCGGCCCCCTGCGCACCGGCCCGCAGCGTGCGGGCGGTCATCAGCAGGGGCGCGGTCACGGCCGCGTGCTCGTCCTGGGCGAGGTGCGCGTGCAACCGCCGCGCGCTGCCGGCGTCCGCGGCGAGCGCGGCGTCCAGGGCCGCGACGGCGGTCCCGGCGCGCTCGAAGTCCACGACCACCAGCGCGCGCAGGCGCTCGCCGAGGTCGGCCGCCTCGGCCGCCAGGATCCGCGCCGCCATCGCGTGCTTGGCGTCCGACAGCGCCAGCACCAGGTCCCCGGGTGAGCGGCCCTGGCGCAGCCCGCGCTCGGTGAGCGCCAGCCCGAAGGGTGCGAGCGCTGCGCGCAGGCGTGCGAGGCGCTCCGCGTCCGCGGGGTCCGGCGAGAGCGCCAGCACATCGAGCGCCCAGCGCTCCAGCACCGCGCACCAGTCGTCGAGGTGGGGCGGCGCGTCGGCCTCGACCGGTAGCGGCAAGGCGGTTGGCAGCACCAGGCCGCGCTCGCGCGCGACCCGCAGCGCGGCGACCGCGAGCACGGGCTCCTCGAGCAGCCAGTCCGCCCAGCGCTCCTCGTCCTCCAGCGCGGGGCCCAGCGTGGTTGCGACCAACCAGTGCACGAACGCCGGGTCGGTGGTGGCCTCGACCACGGCCGCGCCGAAGAGGCCCTGGACGTCGGCCAGCCAGCGCGCCTCGCGCGGCGTCGGCTCCACGCAGGCCAGCAGGTCGCGGTACGGAGCCAGCTCGCCCTCGCGCACGACGGCGGGCACCGGCACCTCGAGGTCCACCGGCCCCAGCAGCGCCGCGTAGGTGTCGGCCTGCCGGGAGCCCTCCGCCGGCTCGGGCAGGGTCGCGGTCAGCCCGATCACGAGCGGGTCGTCGAGCCGGTCGACGAGGTGCCCCAGGACGATCGCCCAGTAGTCCAGCAGGTGGTGGCACTCGTCGAGCACCACCGTGCCGACCCCGGCTGCGACGAGGCGGTCCACCAGCGCGCGGGCGTGGTCGTGCAGCCAGCCGGCGACCGCGGTCGGCTCAAGGGCGTGCCGCAGCGCCTGGCGGCGCAGGCTGGTGGCGCGGCGGCGCAGCTCGCGGGCGTGGGCGTCGGGGTTGGCCGCCGCCATCGTCGCGATGCGGTGGTCGGCTGCGGCGGCATCGGCGACGCGGTCGGCGAGCACCAGCTCGTCGCGCCAGGCGGCCTGCGCGGCGGCCAGCAGGTGCGCGGATGCGGCGCGCGGTGTCGCCAGCGCCTGGTAGGTCAGGACGGTGACGGGCGCGACCCGCGACGGGTCGGTGCTCACGAGCGGCCCGCTGGAGGCCCCCGCCGGCAGGAAGAGCCCGACCTCGTCACGCCACTGGCCGACGATCGCGGTGGTGGGCGCGAACACCACCACCGCGCGGCCGCGGCGACGTGCGAGCTCCAGCCCCAGCAAGGTTTTGCCCGACCCGGGCGGCGCGCACAGGTGCAGCACGTGGTCGGCCCGAGCGGCGGTCGAGTCGGCGGCCGCGAGGAGCCGCTGCTGGTAGCGCCGCAACGGCACCCGCAGGGCCATTGCAGCCAGCGGGGCAGTTGCAGGCGGCACGGTTCTAGGATGCGCGGCCTTGGCCGAGCCGGCGGAGCCCGTTGAGCTCCGGGTGCACGGCGTCTCCGGGACGCCGGCGTCGGCGATGCTCGAGCTGGCACCGGTGCTGGACGAGATCCGCGGCGCCGGGAAGGCCGCCACCCCGCCGGAGGTCGCCGTGTGGAGGGCGCCGCACGCGCGCGGGCGGCTGCGGGCGTTCGACTGGGGATCCCTGACCTCGGGACGGCCGTCGCAGGCCCTGTGGCTGCTCCTGGTGCCCTACGTGTTCGCCAACGTCGCGGGCTGGTCTGCGGTGCCGCTGGTCGGCTGGCGCCAGCGTGTGGTCGCGCTGTGCGCGCGGCTGGGCGGCCTGGCGGTCACCGCGTCGTTCGGGTTGGCGTGCTACCTCGTGCTCGCCGACGTGCTGGCCGCGCAGGGGCTGGTGGGAGAGCGGGACTGGCCCGCCATCACGGTCGCGGTGGGCGCCGTCCTCGCCGCGCTCGTCGTGCTCGTGCTCTTCCGCGCCACGCGTGTGCGGCTGCGCGAGGAGACCCGCGAGGTCAAGCCCTGGGAGCACGAGGGCGATCCGCTGGGCCGGGCGTGGCTGCACCACCAGCCGGAACGCCTGTGGAACAGCCCGGGCACGATCGTGCGGCTGCGCTGCATGCACCTGGCCGTCGGGCTGGCCACGATCGCCGCGGTCACGGCTGCGGCCCGCCCGGGGCTCACCGATGAGACGGGTGCCGGGGACGTGGCTGCGCTGGTGCTCGCCGGGCTGGGACTGCTCGTGCCGGTCGCGGCACTGGTGCTCTTCACGACGGGCGGGAGCGAACAAGCCGATGCGCCGCTGGTGCGGCCGCTCGCGCGGTGGATCGGCCCGATCGTGGCGCTCGCGGCCATGATCGTGGCGGTGGTGCGGCTGGCGGGGGTGCCGGCCGAGGCCATCGCCGGGGCGGACTGGCTGCCCGCCATCCGTGGCGCGGGCGGTTGGGTCGCGCTCGCCACGCTGCTCGCGGCCGTGGTGGCCTTCCTCGTGCAGCTGACGGGCGGTGCGCTGCCGGGCGAGCCACGGGCGTCCTGGCGCCAGTCGATGGTGCTGCCGGCGTTCGTGCTCCTGGCGGGCGCGGTCGGCAGCGGGCTGGGCAGCGGCCTGGCGCTGCAGACCGCGCGGCTGCTGGGGGCCGGGACCTGCGAGCGCGGCGCCATGGGTGCGATGGCGCCGCCGCCGTGCCCCGTCGAGGTCGGCGTCAACGTCGAGTGGCTCGCGATCGCCTTCACCTGGATCGCGACCTTGGTGGTCTGGGTGCTGCTGGTCGGCGCGCTGCGGGCGCTGCGGCGCGTCGGCCCCGTCCAAGGACGCCCGATGGCCGCGGCGGCGGACCTCACGACCGGCGCGTCGTGGCTCTTCGCGCTGGTTGGCAGCCTTTCGACGGTGACGATCGCGGCGGGCCTGGTGCTGGCCTGGCGGGGAGACGGCCTGCCCGACCCCAACAGCCTGCCGGAGCTTGTCGGCTATCTCTCGATCGGCGCGTTGCTGGTGCCGGTGGCGGCCGTGGTGCTGTTCGTGGCCGGGCGGGCGGCGTGGCGGTTGCCGACGGGCCTGCTGAGGCTCGCGGGATTGCTGGCGCTGGTGGGCGCGGTGTTGGCGCTGATCATCGCGTTGGGGCGCGGCTGGAGCGTCGAGGTGCTCGGCGTCGTGCTGCCGCCGCGCACCTTCCTGGATCTGGCGCAGCTCGTCGCGCTGATCCTGCCGATCGCCGCGATCATCCACGTGGGGCTCTATCAGGGCCTGCGCAGCCGCGATGTGCGGCGCGGCGTGGGCGTCCTGTGGGACCTCGGCGGGTTCTGGCCGCGCTGGGTTCACCCGTTCGCCCCGCCGACCTACTCCGACCGTGCGGTCACGCGCCTGCAGGAGCAGCTCAACGAGCGGACCGAGGCCGCCCCGGTGCTGCTCGCGCCCCACAGCCAGGGCACGGTGATCGCTGCGGCGGCCGTGCTGGGCGCGGACGCCGACCGCGTCCAGGACGTGGCGCTGCTCACGTACGGCTCGCCACTGGCGAGGCTCTACGCCGAGCTGTACCCGGCAGTGTTCTCGCGAGCCTGCTTCGCGGCACTGGTGGACCGGCTCACGAACGATGACGGGCACGTCCGCTGGCGCAACCTCTTCCGCGTCACCGACCCGATCGGCGGCGCGATCGACCCCGTGGTCACCCCGGCGCACGTCGACGCCCCCCAGCTGGCCGACCCGCACGGGCGCTACCACGGCGCGTACTGGGCCGAGCCGGTGTACGACGAGGCGGCCGCGTACCTGCAGCACCTGCTGCTCCACCCCGACGTCACGCCGCCGCCCCCGCCGTCGGCGCCTGCGCTCGAGCCGCCGGCGGACGGATCGGACTTCACGCCCTGGACGTTCCGTGACCACGACATCGAGCACCGGGTGCTGACCCTCGGCGTCGGTCCGGCGGTCGTGATCCTGCACGAGGCCCCGGGGCTGTCGACCTCCTGCCTGGGCCTGGCCCGCGAGCTCGTGGCCGCCGGGTACCGCGTCAGCGTGCCGGTGCTCGCGGGCAAGCCCGGCGAGTCGAGCATGGTCATCGGCTCCTTCCGCACCGTGTTCTGCCTGCGCAAGGAGATGGCCCTGCTGCGCGGCGGCCGCACGAGCCCGCTCTCGCGCTGGCTGGGGCGCCTGGCCGACCGCTGCGCCGAGGACGCGGGGCACCCGCGCGCCGCGGTCATCGGGATGTGCCTCACCGGGGGCCTGGTCCTGGGGACGCTGACGGAGCCGCGCGTCGGGGCGGCGGTGGCCAGCCAGCCGTCCGCGCCGTTCCTCGACCGCGCCGACCTCGGCCTGTCGCCGGACGACCTGCTCGCGGCGCAGGCCTCGACCACGCCGGTCCTCGCGCTGCGCTTCCAGGGCGACCGGATCAGCCCGTCCAAGCGCATGGCCGCGATCCGCGCGGAGCTGGCCACGTCCCCGCCGGTCGCAGCGCAGGACGGCGACGTCCTGATCCACGAGTGCGGACGTCTGACCACCGTCGAGGTCGCGGGCGGCAAGCACAGCGTGCTCACCCAGCACCGCCACGGCGCGACGGTCGACCGCGTCAAGGCGTTCCTCGCCGCCCACCTAGGATCCGCCGCTCAATGAGCGAGACGGTCCTCGTCGAGGTCGACGGCCGCGGGGTGGCCACGGTCACGTTGCATCGGCCGGAGGTGAAGAACGCGTTCAACCCGACGCTGATCGGGGAGCTGAGCGCGGTCGCCGAGGACCTCGCCGCCGACCCCGCGGTGCGCGTCGTGGTGCTCACCGGGTCCGGCGACGCGTTCTCCGCCGGCGCGGACCTCAACTGGATGCGCAGCGCTCGCGACCTCACGTTCGAAGACGACGTCGCCGGCGCGGAGCGCATGAGCGCGATGTTCCGCACGCTCTGGGACCTGCCCAAGGCGCTGATCGGGCGCATCAACGGCGCCGCGATCGCCGGGGCCAGCGGCTTGACCGCGGTGTGCGATGCGGCGATCGCCGTCGAGGGCGCGCTCTTCGGCTTCACCGAGGCCGCGATCGGCATCGCGCCCGCGGTGATCTCGCCGTACGTCGTCCGGGTCATCGGACTGGCGAGCGCCCGCCGGCTCTTCGTCACCGGCGAGCGCTTCGACGCCGCCGAGGCGCTGCGCATCGGGCTCGTCTCCCAGGTGGTCGCGGCCGACGAGCTCGACGCCGCGGTCGAGGCCGCTGTCCGCCGCGCGCTGTCCGCCGCGCCCGGGGCCGCCGCCGTGGCCAAGGCGCTGCCGGAGCTGGCGCTGGCGCCGCTGGACGAGGCCACCGCCCGGATGCCGGCGATCATCGCGCGGCTGCGCGCGGCCCCTGAGGGGCAGGAGGGCATGAGCGCGTTCCTCGAGCGTCGCCGGCCCTCGTGGGCACCCCAGTCGTGACGCTGTTCGACAGCGTGCTGATCGCCAACCGCGGTGAGATCGCCGTGCGCGTGATCCGCACCCTGCGCCGCCTGGGCATCCGCAGCGTCGCGGTCTACTCCGACGCCGACGCGGGCGCGCCGCACGTGCGGCTGGCCGACGAGGCCGTGCGGCTGGGACCCGCGCCGGCGGCGCAGTCCTACCTCGACGTCGCGGCGGTCCTGCGCGCGGCGCAGGTCAGCGGCGCGCAGGCGGTCCACCCCGGCTACGGGTTCCTGTCGGAGAACACGGCGTTCGCGCGCGCCTGCCGCGACGCCGGGCTGGTCTTCGTCGGGCCGCCGCCAGCGGCGATCGAGGCGATGGGCGACAAGATCCGCGCGAAGGCGACCGTGCAGGCCGCGGGCGTGCCGGTCGTGCCCGGCGTGCACCGTCCCGGCATGGACGATGCCGCGCTGACCGCCGCCGCAGACGAGGTCGGCTACCCGCTGCTGGTCAAGGCGTCCGCGGGCGGAGGCGGCAAGGGCATGCGTGTCGTGCGCGAGCCGGCGGCGCTGGCGGACGCCCTGGCGGCCGCGCGGCGCGAGGCCAGGTCCGCGTTCGGCGACGACGCGCTGCTGCTGGAGCGCTGGCTCGAGCGGCCGCGCCACATCGAGGTCCAGGTCCTGGCCGACGCGCACGGCCACGTCGTGCACCTCGGCGAGCGCGAGTGCTCGCTGCAGCGCCGCCACCAGAAGGTGATCGAGGAGGCGCCGTCCCCGGTGCTGGACGACGCGACGCGCGCCGCGATGGGCCGCGCCGCGGTCGAGGCCGCCCGCTCGTGCGGATACGAGGGCGCCGGCACCGTCGAGCTCATCGCCGCCGGCAACCCGCGCCCGGACGACGGCTGGTTCTTCCTCGAGATGAACACCCGCTTGCAGGTCGAGCACCCTGTGACGGAGCTGGTGTGGGGGCTGGACCTCGTCGAGCAGCAGCTGCGCGTGGCCGCCGGGCAGCCGCTGGCGTTCACGCAGGACGACCTCGGGCCGTCCGGCCATGCGGTCGAGGCGCGCGTCTACGCAGAGGACCCGGCCCGCGGGTTCCTGCCCACGGGCGGGCGGCTGGTCGTGTGGGACGAGCCCCGTGGCGTGCGCGTGGACTCCGGGGTCGCCACCGGCAGCGTGATCACGTCGCACTACGACCCGATGCTGGCCAAGGTCATCGCCCACGGCGCGACGCGGGACGAGGCGCTGGCGCGGCTGCACGCCGGCCTCGGGGAGCTGGTCGCGCTCGGCGTCACCACCAACGTGGCCTTCCTGCGCGCGTTGCTGGAGCATCCCGACGTGCGGGCGGGCCGGCTGGACACCGGGCTGATCGAGCGCGACCTCGACGACCTGCTCCCGCCGGCCACGACACCTGAGGACGTCCTGCGCGCGGTCGGCCTGGCCAGCGTCGCGCGACGCCGCCCGAAGCCGGGCCGGCCCGCCGACCCGTTCGCCGCCCCCACCGGCTGGCGCCCGGGCGAGGCCGCGTGGACCACGTGGCGGCTGTCGGCCGGCGACCACGAGGTCGACGTGCGCGTGCGCGGCACCGCGGACTCCTCCGCAGTCGAGGTGGCCCTCGGCGACGGCGAGGCCTTGACGGCGCAGGTCGAGATGTCCGGCGACGTGCTGCGCGTCGCGCTGGACGGGACCGCACGGACCTACCGCGTCGTGCTGCGATCCGACCACGCCTGGATCGGTCGCGACGGCGCGGCCTGGCTCGTCCGGGAGCGCGACCGCCTGGAGGCCGAGCGCCACGGCGAGGCCGTCGGCGCGGGCGGCCGCCTGACCTCGCCGATGCCCGGATCGGTGGCCGCGGTCCATGTGGCCGAGGGTGAGACCGTCAAGGCCGGGCAGCCTCTCGTGGTCGTGGAGGCCATGAAGATGGAGCACCCGCTGGTCGCGCCGTTCGACGGGACGGTCGCGGCGCTGCACGTGCGCGCGGGGCAGCAGGTCGCGATGGACGAGCCGCTGGTCGAGGTCGCGCCTGTGGAGAGCGCCGCGTGAGGACCCCGATGACCGTGCCCGACGTCGGCCTGCCGCGGGCCGTGACGATCTGGGAGGTCGGGCCGCGCGACGGGTTGCAGAACGAGGCTCACGAGGTCCCCGCCGCGGTCAAGGTCGAGCTCATCCACAACCTCGCGGCGGCGGGCCTGCGCGTGATCGAGGCCACGAGCTTCGTGCACCCGACGTGGGTGCCGCAGCTGGCCGACGCTGCCGAGGTGCTCTCGCACCTGCACGTGCCCGAGGGCGTCCGCCTGCCCGTGCTGGTGCCCAACCGCCGCGGTCTGGAGCGCGCGCTGGAGTCGGGCGTGCGCGACATCGCGATCTTCGCCGCGGCCACGGAGTCCTTCGCGCACCGCAACCTCAACAGCACCGTCGAAGAGCAGTTCACGATGTTCGCGCCGGTCGCGCAGGAGGCGCAGGCCGCCGGGGTCGCGGTCCGCGGCTATCTGTCGATGTGCTTCGGCGACCCGTGGGAGGGCGACGTCCCGGTCGCCCAGGTCGTGGCGGCCGGCGTGCGGTTGCTCGAGCTGGGCTGCTGGCAGCTCTCGCTGGGCGACACCACCGGCGTCGGCACCCCGGGGCACGTGACCGCGTTGATCGGCGCGTTCGAGCAGGCGGGCGTCACCCCCGATCGCCTTGCGGTGCACTTCCACGACACCTACGGCCAGGCGCTCGCCAACACGTTCGCCGCGCTGCGCTGCGGGGTCACCACGGTTGACGCGTCCGCCGGCGGCCTGGGCGGCTGCCCCTACGCCCAGTCCGCGACCGGCAACCTGGCCACCGAGGACCTCGTCTGGATGCTCTCCGGCCTGGGCATCGAAACGGGCGTGGACCTGCACCGCCTGGTCCAGACCTCGGCCTGGATGGCGGGCCAGCTGGGCCGCCCCTCGCCGTCCCGGGTCGTCCAGGCCCTGGCGCACGTACCCCCCGCGATCACGGGCTGACCGCTAGGTCGTGCATCTGCCTTCGAGCAGGCCGCGGATGGTCTCGCCGACGCCGTCGCTGACCAGGTCGGTGTCGCCCATCAGGAAGAGGAACTCCAGCTGGGGGAGGAACTCGCAGATCCAGAACTCGGTGTCGGTGTCGACGGTGTCGCCGAGGTCCCCGCTCAGCGGGATGAACGCCGCGCCGCCGAAGGCCCCCGTGAACGAGGTCGCCGACAGCGCGTGCGCGAAGCCGTCCGCGCGGAACAGGTTGATCGCGGCCGCGTAGACCGCGTCCGGCGGGATCGAGCCGTTGGGGTTGTCCGCGTCGGGGTTCTGCGCCAGCAGGAAGCGGTTGAGCTCGCCGACGCCCAGCGCCGTGAGCACGCGGTTGGAACCGCCGACGCGGCAGGCGTTGGACGCCGTGTCGGGCGTGCCGTCGCCGTTGGAGTCGAACGGCGGGCAGTACGGCGCCCGTTCGGCCGAGCCGCTGGCGTACGGCCGCAGTGCCCGCAGGACGTCGACGCTGATCACGGCGGAGCCGCCGATCACGTAGATGTACTCGGGCTGGATCTCCTCCAGCGCCGCCTGGGTCGCAGGGTGCACCGTGGTCGCGTCCGTGAGCAGGATCGGCATGCCCCAGAACGAAGAGATCGACCCAGCCACGACCGCGTCCGGCCAGTTGTTGCGCGTCGCCACGATCACCGACCTGAGGTCGGGGAACCCGGTCAAGGACGCGAACGTCTCCAGCCTGAACCGGACCTCATCGGCGACCAGTGCGGCCGTCTCCTCGCGCCCGGCCCCGGCGAAGCGGGTCACCCGGTAGTCGAGGCCGATGAGCTCTTGCTCCACCGCGGCGCTGATCGCCGACGTGCCGCCCATCAGGTAGACGGTCTGGCCGCGGGGCAGCACGCGGATGATCTCGGCGCGGGTGTTGGGGGGCAGGCGCGTGGAGTCGTGCGCGGCGTCGGGGTCTTGCGGGGAGTAGGCGTACAGGACCGGCCCCAGCCCGAACGCGAGGCCGCTGCCCGCCAGCGCGTCGGCGAAGTTGTCGGCGCGCGCCAGGATCACTGATGCGGCGGAGAACGTGTTGTACGTCGCCTCGCTGACCGCGACGGCCTGGGAGACCGGCTCCGTCCCGCCCACGCAGGAGCGCACGCGCACGATCGTGACCACGGTGCCCTCGTCCGGGTCCGGACCGGGGCATTGGAACGCCGGCTGCGGGGCGCGCGCCAGCGGCCCGTCGTACAGCCGGTCGTTGGGCCCGATGTCGAGCACGTAGGAGTCGGAGTCCTGCTCCTGGCGCGACACGCCCAGCGCGACGCGGAGCTGCGCGGGCGACCCGAGGCAGCTGGCGTCGAACGGGGCGACCTGGTAGATGCCGCCGCTGAACGCGGCCGGGTGCCGGCACAGCTCGGTGCCGTCGGCGAAGTTGACGACGCTGGCGGCCAGCTCGCCCCCGAAGATGCCGTAGTCGATCCGCAGGTCGGGGTCGTCGTCGCCGTTGACGTCGACCAGCAGCCCGATGAACGTCTGCACCTGCAGCCACGCGGGGTCGGTGAGCGGGTTGGTGGGCTCCAGCACCTGGGCGGTGAAGCCGAGCACCGCCCCGCCCCCCTCGCTCTCGGCCCGCTCCCGGTAGCCCACGCAGTACTGCACGAGGTCGGCTTCCGGCACGTCGACGACCTCGGGGTTCTCCGGCAGCGGGCCTGCGACCGGGCCCGCGTCGAGGACGTCACCGAACGGATCGTCATAGCACCCAAGGTCAGTGAAGCCGACCCGGTCGGGACCCGGCGTGAGCGGCCACGCGCGCCGCGCCTCGGCCAGGCCCCCGCGATCCGGTGCCGTGACGGCCGCCGAGGGCGCCGCGGGCACCAGCAGGCAGCCCAGCACAGCAAGCAGCGCCACCGTCCGCATGTTGGATCCTTCCTCCGTGTTGGAGACGCCGAGCGTCCAGCGAACGGTGCGCCAGGCCCCTGCCTCCCCGTCGCCATGTAAGCCTAACGTCTCAAGGGCAACCTTGATGGCACGGTGGTCACGGCCGCGACCGCCCGCGTACCATGGGGCGGCCTTACGTACGCGGGACGGATGCTTTGACCACCGAGGAAGCCAGGACGGGGCCGGGAGCTGACCCCGGAGCGTTCGCCGACTGGGAGCGCTACCAGCTCGGCGACATCTTCGCGGACCCAGTCGAGGTGGGGCGCGGTGGCTTCGGCGTCGTCTACCGCGCGCGCGAGCTGGCGCTGCGCCGCACGGTCGCGATCAAGGTCCTGGGCCAGATCCACCTCGACCCGAAGGCCGAGGACCGCTTCACGCGCGAGCTGCAGGCGATGGGTGCCCTCGCCGACCACCCCCACATCGTCACCGTCTACACCTTCGGGCGGTCGCCGACCGGCTACGCCTACCTGGTGATGGCCTACCTGCCCGGCGGGAGCCTCGCGCAGCGGCTCGGCGACGGCGGGGTCTTCACGTGGCACGAGACCGTCGACATCGGCGTGAAGCTGGCGGGGGCCCTGGAGACCGCGCACGGCGCCGGGATCCTGCACCGCGACATCAAGCCGGAGAACGTGCTGATCTCGTCGTTCGGGGAGCCGTCCCTCGGCGACTTCGGCATCGCGCGCATCGCCGGTGGCGTGGAGACCAAGTCCGGCACGATCACGGCCAGCCTGGCGCACGCGCCGCCCGAGGTCCTCGACGGGGCGCGCCCGGACGAGCGCGCGGACGTCTACTCGCTGGCATCGACCCTCTTCGCCCTGCTCAACGGTGGCGCGGCGTTCGCAGACGCGACCGACGAGTCGATCATGCCGATGCTGGCGCGGATCCTGACCAAGCCGCTGCCGGACCTGACGAACCGCGGGGTGCCCGGCGACGTCTTCGCGGCGCTCGCCGGCGGGATGGAGCGCTCGCCCGAGCGTCGCTTCCCCAGTGCCCTGGCGTTTGGCCAGGCGCTGCAGCAGGCGCAGGCGATGCACGGCCACCCGGTCACGCCGCTGCACGTGGGGATCCACGACGGCGACGTGACGGGTCCGATCGTCGCGCCCGACACCGGCGTGATCCGCACCGGTGACAGGTCGCTGGCCACCGCGGACGCGATCGTCGGCGCGGCGGCGATCGCCGCGGCCGCGGTCCCGCCGGTGCCCGTCGTCGACGCCCCCGCGGCCGCGACCGACGTTCTCGGGGCGTCGTTGGGGGTCGCCGCAGCGTCCGCCGTCGGCGACACCGTGGCGGCCGACGCGTCCGCTGTGGGCATGGGCCTGGCGGCCGACACCGCCGCCGTGGCCTACGCCGCGGGCGCCACCGACGTGGTCCCACCGCTCGCGCCGCCCAGCGGGGAGACCGACGGCTCCGTTCCCGCAGACACGGCTGACCAGGGCTTCACGGCGTCGCTGTTGGGGGCCGGGGCCGCGGGTGCCGCAGTGGGCGGAGCGGGCGACACCAACCCATTCGGTGCGCCCGGGTCCGCAGGCGCCGTGGGGCTTGCTGAGGCGCCGACGGCGCCCGGGTCCCACGGGGCGGGCGGCACCCGACCGCCCGGCACGCCCACGCCGACCCCGCGCAGGCGCCGCGGGATCATCTTCCTCGTCCTGCTGCTGCTGCTGATCCCGGTCGGTGGCGGGATCGTCTGGGCCACGGTGCTGCGGTCCAGCGACACGACGGCGCAGAGCGAGGAGCCGACCGCCGCGTCCCAGGCGACCTCCTCCGAGGCCGCATCAGAGGAGCCGTCGGCAGAGCCGTCGCCCACCGAGACCGCCAGCGAGCCGGCGCAACCACCGACGGAGCCGCCCGAGCCGACCGAGGACGCCACACGCCCTGAGGGCCCGGTCATCGTCGTGCGGACGCCGACGCCCACCCCTGATCCGCCGCCGCCGGCACCGCCACCCCCGGCTCCGCCGCCCGCGGCACCGCCGCCCGCGGCACCGCCGCCGCCAGCGCCTCCACCGCCGGCCCCGCAGCCACCGCCGCCGGCGCCTCCGCCACCGGCACCGCCGCCGCCGGCACCTCCGCCGCCTGCGCCTCCACCCCCGGCGCCGCCGCCGCCGGCGCCGCCGCCGCCCGCACCGCCGCCCCCGCCGCCGGGCCCACCCCCGCCGTGCGGAGACTGCTGAACTTGGGGCTGCAACCCGGGGTTGGGCTCTCCATGTGCCCGGGCCTCGCCGCGAGCATCCGGCGGCTGGTCGTCGCCGGCGCGCTGGTGGTCCTGGCCGTCGTGGGGTGGGCCGCACCGGCGGCCGCGCACACCGCGCTCGCGGCCAGCACGCCCGGGCACCGGAGCTCCGTCCCGGGGTCGCCGGCGACCATGCGGCTGGTCTTCACCGAGCCGGTGGACCCCGCGCTCGTGTCGGTCACGCTCCGCGGCGTCGAAAGCGGCCTGCAACCCGAGCCGCAGGTGCTGCCGGCCGACACCGAGTCCGGCACGGTGGTGGACTTCACGCTGCCGGCCCTGGCGCACGACACCTATGGCGCGACCTGGCAGTCGGTGGGCCCCGACGGCCACCGCGCCACCGGTGAGATCCTCTTCGCGGTCGGCGGTGGGGTCGTCGACGGCGCCGAGGCCCTGGTGGGCAGCGGCGTCAGCACCGGCGACCGCGCGCTCGACACCGCCGCGCTGATCGGGCGCATGTTCTGGTACCTGGCGGTCGCCATAGCCGCCGGCGCGCTCTTCGCCACCTACCACCTCCGCCGCGCCACCCCCGACCCCGACCCCTCCCGCCGCCGTCCCAAGCCGCGCCCGGGCGGCACCAGCGCCGCGCCGGCCGACCGCGCGCCCGCGCTCGCCGGCGTGACGGCAGGCGTGGGTGCGGCCGCCGCCCCTCCGCGATCCGGAGCGACTCCCACCCGCGGCCCCTCCGCTCTCCGCGCCGCGACCACCCTGACCGCCACGAGCGGCGGGGGTGCACGCAGGCGGGCGGCCGCCACGATTGCGGACGGCGGCCCGACGGGCACCAAGTCCGGCTCCGCGGGCCCGGATCGGGCGCCGGGCGACGGCTCGGGGCCTGAGCGCGCGTCGGACAAGGGAGCCGCGCTCGCGCCGCGGGGGTCGGGGGTCGCTGAGGCTGCGGCCGACGCGGCGTGGCTCGCGCTCGCGGCATGCGGGTTGGCGGTCGTCGCCGCCCTGGTGCGAGGCGGGGTGGCGGTTGCGACGCTGCTGGCCGCAGGGGCGGGGGGCGCCGCGTTCACCGGGCGCGCCGCGATCGGGTGGGCTGCGGCCGCCGGAGCCTGCGCCTGCGCTTTCGCCCTGCTGCCGCGCAGCCCGGCCCAGCCATCCGCGGAGACGTCGTCGGTCCCCCGCGCGGCCGGTACCCGCGACAGGAAGGCCGCGGACCGCACGGTCGCGGCGGCGGTCGCGCTGCTCGTCGCGCTGGTCGCGTCGGTGCTCGCGGGGCATGCGCTGTCGCGGGCCGACGCCTGGACCGCCGCCGCGTTTGGGTGGGTGCACGGCGTCGCGGCGGTCGTCTGGGTCGGGGTGCCGCTCGCCTGGACGGTGCTGCAGGTGCAGGCCCGGCGGCGGCGCGCCGGGCCGGCGGAACTCGCGGGTCCGAGCGCGGCGACGCGGGTCGTCTTCGGGGCCTTCGGGCCGTTCGCGATCGGGAGCGCGCTGGCGCTCGGCGTCACGGCGCTGCCGCTGCTCGACAGCCGCGGGGGCGCCACGGGGCAGGGCCTCGGCGTGCTGATCGCCAAGACGGCGCTCGCCGGGGTTGCGCTCCTGCTGGGGTTCGGCCACCACCGGGTGCTGGCCTCACGCGCGGCACGGCAGCGGGGCGCTGACCCGCCGCCCGCCGGGCCGCTGCGCACGGTGTGGGAGCGTCACCGCCGCACGCTGCCGCTCGAGGCGGCGGTGCTCGCCACCGTGGTGGTCCTCGGCAGCGTGCTGGTGAGCATCGACCAGCCGGCGCAGGCACCGGGGGCGACGCTCCCGCCCAGCGCCGTCGGCGTGACCGACGTCACCGACGTCTCGGTCTGCGCGACGCTGCCGGTCGGCAGCGCGACGTGCTACCGCGACTACCTCGCCGGTCTGCTGGACGCCACGGGCGCCGGCGCCGCGCTGGCCGAGCTGGAGCGCCTCAGCACCTCAGACGCCTACGTCACCGAGCAGTGCCACCAGGTCGCGCACGACCTGGGCGCCGACGCGCTCGCGCACTACGGATCGATCGCCGGCGCGCTGCAGACCAGCGCGGGCATCTGCTGGTCGGGCTACACGCACGGGGTCATGGAGACCGCGCTGGCGGGGTTCGACGACGAGGAGCTGCGCGCGGAGGTGCCAGGGATCTGCGCAGAGGCGGCGGAGGTGCGCTACTCGTTCGTGCACTACAACTGCCTGCACGGCCTGGGCCACGGCGTCATGCTGCGCTTGGACGCCGACCTCTTCGCGACGGAGCCGGTCTGCCGCCTCCTCGGCGAGTTCTGGGAGCAGCGCTCCTGCATGAGCGGTGCCTTCATGGAGAACATCGTCGCGGCGCAGGAGGGGCGCGAGGACCCGCCCGCGCTGGACGACGAGGATCTGCTCTACCCGTGCACCGCCATCGCTGCCGAATGGGTCGAGGACTGCTACCTCATGCAGACCTCGTACGTCATGTGGAAGCTCGACTACGACATCGAGCAGGCCTTCACGTGGTGCGACCGCGCTGGCGACTACATCAGCACCTGCTACCGCAGCATGGGCCGGGACATCTCGGGTCTGGCCCTGCTGGACGTGCAGGAGGTCGTGGACGGGTGCGGCCTGGGCCGCCCCGAGTACGAGACCTGGTGCATCGACGGCGCCGCCAGCAACGCGGTCTTCGACCAGGGCGGCGACACCACAGCCGCCGATGCGCTGTGCGCAGCGGTCGCCGAGCATCTGCGGCAGGCTTGCGTGCAGCGCGTTGCGGAAGCGGCGGCCAACGTCGCGTCCAGCGCCTGACGAAGGACTCCCGCCCATGAGCACGCCCGCCCGCCCCACCCGCTCCCGCGGCGCCGGGATCGGTGGAGGCCTGCTCTTCCTGCTGCTGGCCGGCTTCGTCGCGTTCATCGTGGTCCAGGCCGTCGTTGGGTTCCTGCTCAAGTTCGTCCTCGCCGCGGCCTTCGTGCTGCTGATCGTCGCGATCGCGGTCAACGTCCTGCGCCGCCGCTGAGGCCGTGCTGGTCCTCACCGGGGCCGAGGTCTGGCGCCTCGCCGACCCCGACCTCCTCCTGGACGCGCTGGCCGAGGGCTTCCGCCGCCTGACCGCCGGCGAGGTCGCGGCCCCCGATCGGATCGGCATCACGGTCCCCGCAGGCCTCATGCTCACGATGCCCGCCCACAGCCCCGGGATGCCGCTGGGTGTCAAGGTCGTCACGGTGTTCGATCAGAACACCGCCGTCCCCACACACCAGGCCCTCGTGCTGCTGTTCGATGCCGACACCGGTGGCCCGCTGGCGGTGATCGACGGCGCGGCCGTCACGGCGCTGCGCACGGCCGGCGCGGCGATCCTGGCCGCGCGGCTGCTCGCTCGACCCGGCGCCAGGACCGCGCTCGTGATCGGCGGTGGTGTGCAGGGAGCGGCCCACCTCGCGCTGCTGGACCGACTGGGCCCGCTGGAGCGCGTGCTGGTCGCCTCGGTGCACGACGCGCAGGCCCACGGCCTGGCCGCCCAACACGGCGCCCAGGTCGTGCCCTGGACCGAGCTGGCCAACGGGGTCGCGGCCGCCGACCTGGTCTTCTGCGCCACCAGTGCGGCGGAGCCCGTGCTGGACCCGGCCTGGGTGCGCCCGGGCGCGCACGTGTCCTCCGTTGGGTACGCACCCCCGCGGGGGGAGCTGCCCCCCGCCCTGGCGGCCGCCGCGCTGGCCTCCGGTGTGCTCGCGGTCGAGACCCGCAGGGCCTTCGCGCCGCCCCCGGTGGGTTGCGCGGAGCTGGCCGGCCTGGACGCCGCAGCCGCCGTCGAGCTGGGCGAGCTGGTCTCCGGCTCCCACCCCGGCCGGATCACATCCGAGCAGCTCACGCTCTACAAGGCCATGGGCCACGCGGTCGAGGACCTCGTCACCGCCGACCTGGTCTACCGCCGCGCGCGCTCCGCGACCTGACCAGCCCTGCTTTCGTAGGCTCCCAGGATGTCCCTCTCCTTCGCGCTGACCGAAGAACAGGAGGCGCTGCGCCAGCTGGTGCGGCAGTTCGCGGCCGACAAGGTGGCGGCGCGCGCCGAGGAGATGAACGAGCGCCGGGAGTTCCCCGTCGACCTCGTCCTGGAGATGGGGCGCATGGGCCTGTTCGGCCTCCCCTTCCCCGACGAGTACGGCGGGTCGGGTGGCGACTACCTGACCTGTGCCTGGCGATCGAGGAGCTGGGCCGCGTCGACCAGTCGCTGGGGATCACGCTCGAGGCCGCCGTCGGGCTGGGGGCGATGCCGATCTGCAAGTTCGGCACCGAGGAGCAGAAGCAGCGTTAGCTGCCGCCTCTCGCGCGGGGCGAGAAGCTGGCCGGCTTCGGCCTCACCGAACCCGGCGGCGGGTCCGACGCCGGCGGCCTGCGCACGAAGGCCCGCCAGGACGGCGACGAGTGGGTGATCAACGGGTCCAAGCAGTTCATCACCAACGTCGGCACCGCGATCAGCCAGTTCGTGACGATCACCGCGGTCACGAACGCCTCGCCGCGTGAGGTCACGAACTTCATCGTCCCGACCGGCACCCCCGGCTACACGGTCGGCAACGGCTACCGGAAGGTCGGCTGGCACGCCAGTGACACCCGTGACCTCTACTTCGAGGACGTGCGCGTCCCCGCGGACCACCAGCTGGGCGCGCGCGGCCGCGGGTTCTCCAACTTCCTGCAGATCCTCGACGAGGGGCGCATCGCGATCAGCGCGCTCGCGACGGGCCTGATCCAGGGCTGCATCGACGAGTGCATCCGCTACGCCCACGAGCGCGAGGCCTTCGGCAAGCCGATCGGCACCTTCCAGGCCGTGGCCTTCAAGATCGCCGACATGCGAGGCCTCGGCGGAGCTCGCGCGGGCGATGTACTAGCACGCCGCCTGGCGCATGATGGAGGGCCTTCCCTTCAAGAAGCACGCATCGATCGCGAAGCTCTACTCGACCGAGGCCGCCGTCACCGCCGCGCGCGAGGCGACCCAGATCTTCGGGGGCTACGGCTTCACGACCGAGTACCGCGTCGGCCGCTTCTACCAGGACGCCAAGATCCTCGAGATCGGCGAGGGCACATCCGAGGTGCAGCGCATGCTCATCGCCCGCGACCTCGGCCTCCCCCGCGGCTGAGCCACCGGTGGACGGTCCCGACCTCGAGGGGCTCGCGCGAGTCGCGTACCTCGAGGGTCAGGACGACACCTATGTCACGCACCTCGAACGCGCCTTCGAAGGGCACCTGCAGGCGGAGGACCCGGCGCGGGCGGCGCGCTGTGCGTTCTGGATCGGGCTGAACCTCGGTCCGCGCGGCGAGTCGGCGCGCGCCACGGGATGGTGGCGGCGCGGGGAGCGGCTCCTGCAGGAGCACGACCTGGACTGCGTGGAGCGCGGCTACCTCATGATCCCTGGGCTCCTGGGCTGCGTGGGGCGCGGTGACAGCCAGGGGGCCCTGGCGATCGCGCGTACGGCGGCGGCGATCGCCGAACGCTTCGGCGACCCCGACCTGCACGCGCTGGTCACCATGGAGGAGGGTCACGCGCTGGTCCGGCAGGGCCGCGAGGACGACGGGTTCCAACTGCTGGACGAGGTCATGGTCACGCTCACCACGGGCGAGCTCTCGCCGGTCGTGATCGGGATCGTCTACTGCAACACGCTGCTGTTCTGCGCCCGGATGTTCGACCTGCAGCGCGCCCGGGAGTGGACCGCTGCGCTCTCGCGGTGGTGCGACGAGCGGCCTGAGATGCTGGCGCACACCGGGGTGTGCCTGGTGCACCGCGCGGAGCTCATGGAGCTGCGGGGAGCCTGGGACGACGCGCTGACCGAGGCGCGGCGGGCCGAGGGCCGCGCCGGCTCGGGCGTCCTCAACCACGCCTCGGCTGGGCAGGCGGTTTACCGGCAGGGGGAGGTGCACCGTCAGCGGGGTGCCTACGACGCGGCGGAGCTCGCCTACCGAGAGGCAGCCGCGCGCGGCTGCGAACCCCAGCCGGGACTCGCGCTGCTGCGGCTGGCGCAGGGCAACCTCGACGCGGCGGGCGCGGCGATCCGCCGCGTCGCCGCCGAGACCACGGCACCGCTCGAGCGCGCCCGGCTGCTGCCGGCGCTTGTCGAGATCCTGCTCGCAGCCGGCGACGTCGACGCCGCCCGCGCCGCGAGCTCCGAGCTGGCAGCGGTCGCGAAGGTGAGGCAGAGCCACATGCTCGCCGCGATGGCGGCCCAGGCGGAGGGTTCCGTTGCGCTTGCCGAGGGGAACCCGCGGGGCGCCCTACCGGCGCTGCGCGGAAGCTGGCAGCTGTGGGAGGAGCTGGACGTGCCCTACGAGTCGGCACGCGTCCGGGTGCTCCTGGCCCTCGCATGCCGCGCGCTGGGCGACGAGGACACCGCGCTCCTCGAGCTGGGCATTGCGCAGAGAGCCTTCGCCGAGCTCGGCGCCGCGCCCGACGTCGAGCGCGTCAGGTCGTTCGCCACTGCCGTGGTCGCGACCGCTCGGGGCGGCCTGACCGGCCGTGAGCTGCAGGTCCTGCGGCTGCTCGCGCGCGGCCTCACGAACAAGGCGATCGGCGAGCAACTCGTGATCAGCGAGCGCACCGTCGACCGCCACGTGAGCAACATCTTCTCCAAGGCCGGCGTTGCGTCGCGCGCTGCCGCGACCGCCTTCGCGTACGAGAACCAGCTGGTCTGACGTTTCGGGCTGGGTGGTTCCACCCACGCCGCACGTTCTGTGCGAGATGGGTGGCTTCGCCGAAGCCGGACCGCGCCGCGAGGCCCATCGTCAGCAGCGTCAATGACCCACACCGACGCGAAAGGCGCCCGCAATGTTCATCATCGTCCAGCACCAGGTGAAGGACCCCGCCCACTTCTTCAACGACATCCCGTCGGTCGCACAGAACGCGCCGCCGGGTGTCCACCCCCACCTCTTCTGCCCCGCCGAGGACCAGACCGCCGCAGTGTGCCTGTGGCAGGCCGACTCCGTCGACTCCGTGCGCACATACATCGACGCCGTGGCCGGCACGGCCAGCGAGAACACCTACCTGGTGGTCGACGAGGGCTTCGCGATCGGCCTGCCGACCGCGCCGGCGCTCCGCTAACTGCTAACGGAGCGGCGACGTATCAGCCGACCGGGCAGCACCTCCTCCCTGGCAGCCGTTGCACCGCGCATCGGGCTGACCACCAAGGAGGAGACCATGAGCCAGACCACGGTCCTGATGGACCTGGACCTCGAGCTTCCGGCACACGGACTGCTCGACGCAGGGATCGACGATCTGATCGAGGGCGAGGACTGATGGCCCGCCTGGAGTCAACCCAGCAGCTGCGAGGCGAGTGGGGCCCGGCCTGCCCGTCGGAGGACATGGTCACGCTGCAACTGGCCGCGTCCAACGACGGTGCCCGCATCACCGTGCGCCGCGCCGCCGCCGACGCGTTCCGTGCCATCGACACCGTGATGGCCGCGCACGACTACCACGTGCCGAAGCTGTCGACCGGGGCGTTCGCCTGCCGCCAGATCACCGGCGGGACGGGGATGTCGCTGCACGCGTTCGGGATCGCGGCCGACTACTGGTGGACGGAGAACCCGTTCGGCCCGACGCTGGTCACGAACATGCCGGCCGGGATGGTCGCCGACATCAAGGCGATCTCGACGCGCAACGGCGTGCGGGTCTTCCGCTGGGGCGGCGACTACCGCAGGAACAAGGACGCGATGCACTACGAGGTGGTCGCGCAGCGCGCCGACCTCGCGAACGGGATCGACCCGGCCAGCGTCGCCGGGGAGGGCTTCCAGCCGACCTCCGGCACGGTCGCGTCTCTCGGGCCCGCGGGCGGCGTCAGCTCCCGCGCACGCCTCCACCTCATGAAGCCGCGGATGCGCGGGGAAGCCGTGAAGCACCTGCAGCGCCTGCTGAGCTGCAGCGGCATCGCCGTCGACGTCGATGGGTTCTTCGGGCCGGCCACCGAGGCCGCCGTGCTCGACTACCAGCGGCGGCGCGGCCTGGAGGCCGACGGCTGGGTCGGTCCCGTGACGTGGCAGCGTCTCGAGGGCGACTGCGCCGCGTAGTTCTTCACCGCGGCGTTCTTCACCGCGCGGCCGCGGGAAGCTCCACCACGGCCAGCAGCCCGCCGCCGGCGGCCCGCTCCAAGCGGACGTCGCCTCCGCCGGCGCGGGCCAGCTGGCGGGCGATCGGCAGGCCGAGACCCGACCCGCGGTGCGCCGCCCCCGGCGCCCGCCAGAAGCGGTCGAACGCGTGGGCGCGTTGCTCGGCGCTCATCCCCGGGCCTTCGTCCTTGACCGCGACGTGCACGAGGCCGTCGAAGCTGGCGACCTCGAGGCTCACCGCCGTACCGGCGGGGGCCACCTCCAGCGCGTTCGCGACGAGGTTGTCGAGGATCTGGTCGAGGTGGCCCGGCACCGACTGTGCCGGCGCGTGCTGCGGGGCCTCGAGCTCCAGGTTGACCTCGCGCTCCTCGGCGAGCGTGCTCCACAGCTCGTGGCGCTCGCGCGCGACGGCGGCGGCGTCCACGACGGCCGGCTCGGGGCGCGCGCCGTCCGCGCGGGCGAGCAGCAGCAGGCCGTCCACGATGCGGGCCAGGCGCGCGGCCTCGTCACCGGCGCGCTCCAGGCCCGCGCGGACCTCGCCGTCGGCCTCGGGCTCGAGGTTCTCCAGCTCCAGCCGCAGCGCGGTCAGCGGCGAGCGCAGCTGGTGCGACGCGTCGGCCACGAAGGCCTGCTGGGAGGCGATGGACTCGCTGAGCCGGTCGGCCATGGTGTTGACGCGCTGCGCGAGGTCGCGCACCTCCGGTGGCCCGCGGTCGGTCGGGGCGCGCGCGGACAGGTCGCCGCCGGCGATGTCCTGCACCGCGTGGCCGGTCTGTGCCAGCGGTCGTGTCACCCATGAGGCGACGACCAGGCCCACGAGGGCCGTGGCGGCCAGCACGACCAGCGAGATGATGCCCAGCAACAGCCAGCGCTGCCCGATGCGGGCCTCCAGGTCGCTGGCGGGCAGCGTGATGCGCACGACCCCGTGCACGCCGCCCCCCGACGCCACCGGCACCGCGATGACCAGCTGGTTGCGCCCGAGCGTCTCCGAGAAGCGCACGCCCGCGGCCCGCCGCCCGTCCAGGGCCTCCGCGATCTCGGGCCGGGTCGAGAAGTCCCGCATGCCGCCCGCGGGCGGGTCGGAGTCGAAGACGCCCAGCCCGTCGCGGTTGGTGACGACCACCCGCGCGCCTGTGCGCTGCGTGTAGTCGCCGAGCGGCGGGTTCAGCGCGGTCGGGGTCGCGAACTGCAGGTCGTCCTCGACCAGCTGGGCGATCACGACCGCGTCGCGCTCGGCAGCGCCCAGCAACCTCTCGCGCTCCTGCCGGGCGGTGGTGACGCCCAGCGGCACCACGAGGATGACGAGGGCGAACGCCGCGATCGACAGCGAACCGAGCAGCAGACGCCGTGTCACGGTGCGGGTGCGCCCAGCCGGAAGCCGATGCCGCGCACGGTCTCCACCCAGCCGGGGTCGCCCAGCTTCTTGCGCAGCGCGGTGACGTGGACGTCGAGCGTGCGCGTGGGGCCGTACCAGTTGCGGTCCCAGACCGACTCGATGATGTCGGTGCGGCGGAAGACGGCGCCAGGGTCCTCGGCCAGCAGCGCCAGGAGGTCGAACTCCTTGGGCGTGAGCGGCACCTCGGTGCCGGCGACCGTGACGCGGCGGGTGCGGCGGTCGACGACGAGGTCGCCCGCGGTGGAGACCTCGCCCTCCTGCGCGGCGGCCGAGGCGCCGGTCGGCCGGGCCCGCCGCAGCACGGCCCGGATGCGCGCCACCAGCTCCCGCAGACCGACCGGCTTCACGACGTAGTCGTCGGCGCCCACCTCCAGCCCGATGACGCGGTCGATCTCGTCGCCGCGCGCGGTGACCACGATGATCGGGACGTCGGACGCGGCGCGGAGCCGGCGGCACACGTCGAGGCCGTCCATGTCGGGCAGGCCCAGGTCCAGGAGCACGACGTCCGTCCTGGGTGCGGCCAGCGCCTCCGCGCCCGTGCCGACCACGACGGTGCCGAATCCCGCCTGTGCCAGCCCCCGCGCCAGCGGCACCGCAATCGCGGGGTCGTCCTCCACCACCAGCACGTCAACCATCTGAACACAACCTTGACATGCGCCTTCCGCGGCGCTGCGGTCACCCGTGCGGCCTGCTGACGGGTGACACCTACCTTGCCCGCCATGGACAGAAAAGTTGCCACCGCCGCCGGCGCCGCGATCGCGATCACGCTGGTCGCGGGGACGCTCGCCGTCGCCGCCAACACCAGGCTCCTGGCGCCGACCGACACCGGCGGGCTGGGCGAGCTCGACGCGCTGAGCGCGGTCTCCTCCACCCCCAGTGACGCCCCGTCGCCCAATGGGGTCCCGTCGCCCAGTGACGCCGCGTCGCCCACTGACAGCGCATCCCCGAGCGTCAGCCCCGCACCTGCCGCGGTCCCGACCGAGGTGATCACCGTCCTCGTCCCACCGGCCGCCCCGCCCCCCGCGCCTTCTCCGGCGTCCGCGCCCTCCCCGGCGTCCGCGCCCTCTCCGGCGTCCGCGCCGTCCCCAGCGACTCCCGCCGCGCCGTCCCCGGCGGCTCCCGCCGCTCCGTCCCCGGCCCCAAGCCCGTCCGATGACGACGACGACCACGACGACGACAACTCGGGACCGGGCAACGCCGACGACGACGACAACTCCGGCAGCGGCTCGGACGACTCCGGCAGCGGCTCCGACGACGACAGCTCCGGCAGCGGCTCGTCCGGCAGCGGCCACAGCGGCTCCGATGACGACGACTGACCTGCTCCCGGACCGGCTCGCGTCAGAGGGCGCGCCGCAGTCAAAGCCCACCGTGGCGCCGGTCCCCGACCGTGTCGCGGCTGCCCGTGCCCGCCGCGCTGCCGTCGCCACGGCCCGCGACGCCGCCGTTGGCCCAGCCGCCGCTGACGAGACCGCGGTCACCCCGACCCTCCCGCGGTCGGCCGACCCCGCCGACGCTGCGCCGGTCTCGGACCGCGTGGCGGCCGCCCGCGCCCGCCGCGCTGCCGTCGCGGCCGCGCGCGGCGCCGCCGCGACTCGCGAGGGGCCGGCCCACGAGGGACGTGGTGTCCCGGCTGTCTCGGAGGTGGGGGAGGGGCGGCGCCCGGCGATGCCGGCGGGGCCGACGCGGCCCGCGCCGAGGGGTGGCGCGGCGCGGGCGCCGAAGGTCAGGGCGGGGGCGGCGACGCGGGTGCTGACCGGTGGAATGTCCGTCGCCGCGACGCTGGCGATGGTGGCGGGGTTCGCCACCGCCGATGCGCGCTCCCAGACCGCTGCGTCGAACGTGCCCACGGCTCCCGGCGCCGGGACGACGCTGGCATCCGGGGCCGCGGGTGCGGTGGGCGCCGCGCTGGCCCCGCCCCGCACGGTCGTCCGCGTCGTGATCGTCCCCCAGGCCGGCCCGACGGCCCCTGCGGTCGAGGGCACCGGCGCGGCGCCGGCGGCTCCAGCCGCGGCGGCCGTTGTGGCCCCGCCTGCCGCGGCACCGCCTCCGGTGGCAGCCCCGCCTGCGCCTGCAGCCGCACCGCCCGCGCACACCAGCAGCGGAGGGAGCTGAGGTGGAGACGCGCTTCCCGACGATGGGCACGACCGCGCACGTGGTCGTGCTCGGTGGACGGCGATCGCTCGCGACTGCTGCGCAGCGGCGATTGGAAGACCTGGACGCACGCTGGAGCCGGTTCCGGCCCGACAGCGAGGTGTCGCGGCTCAATGCCGCCGCGGGCGCCCATGTTCCGACCTCCGCGGAGACCGCGCTGCTCGTGCGCCGCATGGTCGACGCGTGGGAGCTGACCGCGGGGCTCTGCGACGCGTCCGTCCACGACGCCGTCCTCGCGGCGGGTTACGACCGCACGTTCGCGGCGCTCCCGCCCGCCGGGTCACCTCCCAACGGCTCATTCCAGGATTTCCTCGGAATGCCGCAGAAGTCCTGGAATGAACAGGGCTGCGGAGCCCGCACGCCCGCGGCGGACGACCTCGCGCGGCCGGTACCCGGGATGGCCGGGGTCACCACGGGGGCGCGGTGGGTGCACCTGCCCGCGGGGACGCGGGTCGACCCGGGGGCGATCGGCAAGGGCCTGGCGGCGGACCTCGTCGCGGAGGAGCTGATCGCGGCAGGCGCAGACGGGGCACTGATCAACGTCGGGGGTGACCTGCGCGCGGCCGGTACGGCGCCGCAGGGCGGCTGGCGCGTGGCGGTCGAGGGCCCGCTCGGCGGGCATGCGGCCACGCTCACGCTGAACGAGGGCGCGGTCGCGACCACCACCGGCGCGCGCCGCCGCTGGGCCACCGCGGACGGCACCGCGCACCACGTGCTCGATCCGCGCACCGGCAGCCCCGCGTGCGATCCGCAGCGCTCGATCACGGTGGCCGCCGCAGAGGGCTGGCTCGCCGAGGCGCTCGCCACTGCGGCCTTCCTCGATGCGGGCACCCACGCCCTGGCACACGCCGCCGCCGCGCTGGAGGTCGGCCACGACCACCGGGTCCGCGACCTGCTCGACGACCGGCGGGTGGCGGCATGAACGAGCGCATCGTCTGGTACCTCGCGCGCGGCAGCGGGATCACGGCGTGGGCACTGCTCGCGCTCGCGGTGTTGCTGGGTCTCGCGCTGAGCGGCCGGCCGTTCGGCAAGCGCGTTCCGCCGCCCTGGCTGCTCGAGGTGCACCGCCACCTCGGCGGGGTCTCCGTGTTCTTCACGATCACCCACGTCGCTGCGCTCATGGCCGACGAGACGGTCGCGTTCGGCTGGATCGACGTGCTCGTGCCGTTCGCGTCGGATTGGAAGCCGGGGCCCGTGGCGTGGGGCGTCATCGGGTTCTGGCTGCTGGTCGTCGTCGAAGGCACCGCGCTGGCGCGCAAGCTGATGCCGAAGCTCTGGAAGCGCCTGCACTGGCTTTCGCTGCCGCTCTACGCGGTCGCGACCTCGCACCTGCTCACCGCCGGCACCGACACCACCAACCGCCTCCTCCTCGCCGTGGTGCAGGCCAGCCTGCTCGGCGTCGCCGCGCTCACGTTCCTGCGCGTGCTGCCGATCCTGGCGCGCAAGCCCGCCAAGTCCCAACCCTGACCGTGACAAGAAAGGAACTCCGCTCGTGACCCCCTCGACCCTACGCACGGTGCGCAACGTGGCACTGGCTGTGCTGCTCGCCGCGCTGTTGCCGTTCGGGCTCCAGGCCGGACTGGCCGTGGCGCAAAGCGGCGGCGACGGCCCCTCGGAGTCGGAGAGCCCGACCGACAGCGGCTCGCCCAGCGACGACCAAGGCGGCGCCTTCGAGGGCACGCACCGCGTGTCCGGGCCCGACCGCATCGCCACGGCTGTGGCGATCAGCCAGTACGAGTTCCCGAACGGCGCCGACGAGGCCTACTTCGCCCGCGCCGACAACTTCGTCGACGCCGTCGCGGCCGGCTCGCTCACGCGCGGCCCCGTCCTCTTGGTCCCCGACTGCGGAACGCTGCCCCAGGTCGTCGCCGCCGAGCTGCTGCGCCTGCGTCCGCACCGCGTGGTCGCGCTCGGCGGCACCGCGGCGATCTGCGACGACCTGCTGACCCAGGCCGCCGCACTGCTCGACGACGCATCTCCGTCGCCGACTCCGTCGCCGTCGGGGTCGCCCACGCCGACCGGGTCCCCGACCCCCAGCCCCTCCCCGTCCGGAACCGAGCAGACCGTGGACCTCGCGGTCGGCCAGCAGCAGACCTTCCCGGTCCGCGACGCCGGCAGCGTGCGCATCGAGCGCACGGCCGGCGGCGTGAGCTACGTCTCCCACACCGCCACCGCCGGCTGGACCGTGACCGTCGATCAGGCCTCCCCCGAGGTCGAGGTCGACTTCGTGAACGGCGCCACGCACCTGCGCTTCAACGCCGAGGTCGAGGACGGCGGTCTGGTCCGCATCCGCGTCGAGGACCGCAGCACCTAAGCCCACCCCACAGACCCTGCGCCCCCGGACACAGCCCACCGGGGGCGCTAGGGTTTTCGGCGATGCACACGTGAGCGATGCGCGCCGGCGGGCTCTGATCGAGGTGATGGCGCATCGCGTCCCCAACACGGACGACCTCGACTTCGACGCCAACCCGCCCAACTACCTCGCCATGGTCGAGCAGTTCCTGGAGCCGGCGAAGCCGTCGTTCAACTACGAGAGCCTGCGGGCGAACTACCTGCACGTCGGCAACTTCCTCGGGTGGGCGCGGATCCTCGACGCCCACCACGAGGTCGCGGACGCGCGCGTGCTCTCCTCGGGCTGCGGCGTCGGCGCGTCGCTGGTCGCCTTCCACGCGCTCGGGGCGCGCGAGGTGGTCGGCACGGAGGTCGACCACGGCTTCGCCGTCCTGTGCCGCAGCCGGACGGCCCAGCTCCCCGGTGTGGAGGTCGTGGAGATCGACCCGGCGCGCCCGATGCCGTTCGCGGACGAGAGCTTCGACCTCATCGAGTCGCTCGACGTCGTCGAGCACGTGACCGACCCCACGGCCTACGTGCGCGAGCTCGCGCGCGTCCTCGCGCCCGGAGGCACCGTGCTCATGGCGATGCCCAACCGGAGGTATCCGGTCGAACAGCACACCGGCGTCTTCGGGGTCACCTACCTGCCGCTCCGGGTCGCGAACGTGCTGTGCCTCGCGCTGGAGCGGATCCCGCGGATGGGCCTGCACGCGCGCGAGCGCCTGGGCGGCGTCCCCCGCGCCCGCACGGCCAACTACGCGTGGCGCGACATCGAGCGGCTGGCCGCCACGATGGGCGTGACCGCGCAGCGCGTGCACCGCCGCGACCACGCCTCGTACTGGCCCGCCCCCCCCGAGCCCGCGTGGATCGAGTGGTGGTCGCACCAGCAGCGCACCGCCGGCCTGGCACCCACCAAGCAGCTGGTCGCGATCCTGCGCAAGCCGGCCTAGACGACCTCCTCGAACTCGCGCACATCGCCCGCCAGCGCGCGCAGCGGCGCGATGCCCTCCTCGGGGCCGATGACCAGGAGACGGTCGCCCTCCTCCAGGCTGCGGCTGGCCCGCGGGCGGTAGATCCAGCGCCCATCGCGCTGCAGGGCCAGCACCTCCATCCCCGTGCGCGTGCGCAGCTGCAGCTCGGCCAGCGTGCGGCCCAGCCCCGGCGCGGCGGACGTGACGCGCGCGTCGGCGACCATCTCGTCGGTGTCGGAGAGCGCTGCCAGCACGACGGGGTGCACACCCTCGCCCTGCTCGACCAGGCGGGTCATCTCCTGCGCCGCGTCGGCGATCGCCTCGGCGGACGCACCGATCTGCAGCAACGAGCGCAGCTCGTCCAGCTCGTCGTCGGAGACCTCGGCCGCAGCACGCAGCACCCAGCGCTGCAGGCCGTACCACAGCTCGTCGCAGCGGTCCTCGACGCCGGAGACCTCGCTGACCAGCCCGAGGTCGCGGAAGAGGATCGCGGAGTACGCCAGCCCCACTGCGGCCTCAGCGGCGTTCTTCAGCTCGACGAGGATGTCCACCGCGCGGTCGAGGTTCGACAGCCGTCCTCCGGTCGACGGCCGCGCCAGATGGTGCGGCTTGCCCCCGGCCAGCGCGCGCACGAGGTCCACGCCCTCGACCGGGCCCTGGAGGAAGAGCACGTCACCCTCCCGCAGTGGCGTGTCGGGGTCGGGGCCGTGCTCCCAGTCCAGATCTCGTCGCCGCGCGATCACCCACATACCGGTGCGCGACGGCAGCGCCACGCCGCGCAGGGTGGTGCCGACCAGCTCCGAGCCCTTCCGCACCCTGATGCGCGCCGTGACCTCATCGGCGAAGCGCAGGTCGTCGCGCAGCTCGCTGGGCACGCCCAGGTTGCGCAGGACGATGCGGGCGATGTCCTCGGCCGCGTCGCCGATCGCCTCGATGCAGTTGGCCATGTTGAGGATGCCGGCCAGCTGCTCGGCGTCGTCGGGGGAGCGGGCGGCCAGCATGCACAGGACGCGCAGCTCGCGGACGGCCTCGTCCATCCCGTCCTCGAGGCGCATGACCTCTTCGGCCAGCTTGGTCTCGTCGAGGAAGACCGCCGCGAACGCGAGGTCGAGCATGAGCTCGCTGGCGTCCTTGGCCTGGCTCAGCAGCTCCTTGACGTTGCGGACCTTGCGTTTCATCTGAGCGCCTCCGCCGCCGCCCTGTAAGCGGCCGCCTTCCTCCCTGCGGTCCTCGCCCCTGCGCTTCGCGAGAGGGGCACCGGTCCTCGATCGTCCAGGCGGCCGCGCTGCGCGCAGCGCCGCACGGCTCTCGGCGGCCGCAGGCGCTTCATGCACCGACTCCCAGCACGGCGATCGCGGCGACCAGGCAGAGCACGCCCAGCAGGTCCATCGTGGCGGTGACGACCGGGATGCCCGCGTTGTCGGGGTCCAGCCCGAACCGGTAGGTCGCCGCGGCGGTGCCGTAGGCGACGGCGAAGAGCAGCCCGATCGCCAGCAGCCCGCCCAGCAGCGCGATCGCGACCATGCGCCCCAGCCCCGGCGAGTGCAGCCCGGCGATCGAGGCCGCGATGTGCCCGATCACGCCCACGCCCGTGAACGCCGTGAAGGCGAAGAGCACCGTCATCGAGCCGTCGAGCGCCGCGCGCTTCTCAGGGAGCCACCGGGGCTCGATGAGGCCGAGGTGCAGGTCGGATGCCAAGCGGGCGGAGAGGATACCCCCCAGCGACCCGCAGGAGGCGATGAACGGCGGCACGAGCACGAGCAGGGCAGGGCTCTCCAGGAACGCGTCGAGCCGGGTCTCGAGGACCGTGCCCGCCAGCACGTCGACCAGCGCGGCATAGGCCAGCACGGGCAGGCTCTCCAGCACGATGCGCCGCGCCCGCTGCGGAGCGCCGAGCGCCCCGTAGACGGCGGCGGCCACCCCCGCCACCAGGCACAGCACCCCCAGCACGGCGAGACCCGGTTGCGCCAGCCCCAGGATGAGCGTGCCCACCACCAGCGCCGGCAGCGTCACCAGGTCCCCCGTGGCGGTGATGAGCGGCGACCCGATCGCGTCCATGTCCCAGTCCCGCGCGACCGCCGTGCGCGCGAGGACCAGCACACCCCCGAGGATGAACGCACTCGAGAGCATCCCGCCGAGCACCGAGACCACCGCCAGCGCCAGCGCGTCGATGGTCGGCAGCCCGAAGACCGCTGCCGTTGCGCGGGCCAGCACCGCCGCGAGCGCCGAGGACACCAGCGAGAGCAGGACGGCCGCCTCGACGTTGACGCCCAGGAACGTGCCGCGGCGCAGTCGTGGCTCCCACTCGCCGGTGAGGATGCCGGTCCCCAGCCGCGCGCCCAGCGCCCCGAAGATCGCGCCGCGCATGCCGATCGCGGCGGGCACCAGGACCAGCAGTCCCGGCGTGGTCTCCAGCAACCGCTCCATCGCGCCCAGCACCAGCCCCGCGGCCATGCCCACGCCCGTCGAGAGCGCCAGCGCGGCGATGCCCTGGCGGATCGTGCGGCGCTCCGCCGCCCAGTGCGCGAGCACGTCGCGCACCACGGGCGGCCGCCCGACCGGGCCGCGTCGCCGCATGGCGGCGGCTAGCTGGGCCGGCTTGGAGCCCAGTGGTCCAGCAGCTCGGCGAAGAGCGCGAACGCGGGCGCGGACACGCCGTACGGCGCCTCGAGGTGGACGCTCATCGGGAAGCCCAACGCGCCGACGCCGTCGACCACGCGCCGGTAGAGGTCCAGCAGGAGGCGGCGGCGCTCGGGCTCCTCGGACTCCGCCAGGCGCAGGACGAACGCCTGCTCCTCCGCGACCGCCGCGTTGCCCGGGTCCTGGATGAGCCAGCGGATGAGGCCCATGTCGCGCTCGAGCTTGGCGACCCAGCCGAAGGACAGGAGGATCTCGGGGCGCTCGTCGCTGGTCTTCGCGAACTCGCGCATGGTCGAGACGATGGCGTCGGAGTACAGCAGCTGCGTGAGCGCGAACGTGGCCCCGCGCTGCACCTTCGCGGCGAAACGGGCCTGCTCGTCGGCGCGTGTCGGGATCAGGACGACCCCGCGGTGGGGGATGACGTCGGCGAAGAGCGCCAGCGCGTCGAGGGGCGCGACGCCGGAACCCTCGCCGTCCTGCATCGTGCGCGGCACGCCGACGAACACCACACCGTCGAACCCGGCGTGCTTCAACGTCGTGAGGCGGTCGCGCAGCTGCGGCTCGTCGGTGAACGCGGTGACCTGCGTGCACAGGCCGCGAATGCCCGTCAGCCCTGGCGCCAGCCCTTGCCAGCAGGCCAAGACGTCCATGCGCTCGGTCATCGGGACCGGCCGGTCGTCGTCTTCGGCGATCATCCCGGGGATCAGGATGTGGCCGATGCGGCCCTCCAGGCCCGCGCCGCGGGCGAGGGTGACGACCTTCTCGGCCTCCTCGGCAACGCGCGCGTCACCGCAGTCGAGGGCCGGTGGGACCAGCTCCAGAGCGATGGTGTTGAGGGGCACGGCGGGGTACCTCCGGCGGATCGGTGCTGCCTACACTCGTCCGGCGCGGTCGAAGGAGCAAACCCCGTGAGCGAGCTGTTCACCCTCACCGACGACCATCGCGAGTTCCGCAAGGTGGTTCGCAAGATCGTCGAGGACCGCATCGCGCCCCGGGCGGCGGAGATCGACGAGTCCGAGGAGTTCCCCTGGGACGTCAAGGAGGTCCTCGCCGAGAACGGGCTGCTGGGCCTGCACATCCCCGAGGAGTACGGCGGCGCCGGCGCCGACACGCTGACGTTCGCGATCCTGGTCGAGGAGATCGCCCGCGTCTGCGCGTCGTCGTCGGTCATCCCGCTGGTGCAGAAGCTCGGCAGCGTGCCGATCCTGATGGGCGCCAGCGAGGAGCATGAAGCAGCAGTGGTTCCCGCGCATCGCCGTCCGGCGAGGACCTGATCTCCTACTGCATCTCGCGAGGCCAACGCGGGCTCCGACCCGGCGGCATGATGACGTCCGCGGTGCGCGACGGCGACGGCTACGTGCTCAACGGCACCAAGTCGTGGATCTCGATGGCAGGCCCGTCGCAGCTCTACACGGTGCTCGCCAAGACCGATCCCACGGCCGGCGCGAAGGGCGTCTCGGCGTTCCTCGTGACCAAGGAGGACCCGGGGTTCTCCGTCGGCAAGAAGGAGTCGCAAGCTCGGGATCAAGGGCTCGCCGACCTGCCAGGTGCACTTCGACGACTGCCGCATCCCCGGCGACCGCCTCATCGGCGAGGAGGGCCGCGGCTTCACCTACGCGATGCAGGCCTTCGACCACACCCGCCTGGTGGTCGGCGCGCAGGCCGTCGGCATCGCGCAGGGCGCCATCGACGCCGCCCGCGACTACGTCCGGGAGCGCGAGCAGTTCGGCTAGAAGATCGGCACCTTCCAGGGCGTGCAGTTCATGCTCGCCGACATGGCGACGAGACGGAGGCCGCCCGTCACTTGGTGTACTCCGCCGCGGCCAAGGCCGACCGCGGTGACGCCGACCTCACCGCCGCCTCCTCGATGGCCAAGCTCTAGGCCGGCGACGCCGCCATGAAGGTCACGACCGACGCGGTCCAGATCTTCGGCGGCTACGGCTACGTCAAGGACTACCCCGTCGAGCGCTACATGCGCGACGCGAAGATCACCCAGATCTACGAAGGCACCCAGCAGATCCAGCGGCTGGTCATCGCGCGCCAGCTCCTCGGGCGCCTCTGACCAGCAAAAGAGAGGCCCGTGAGCGTGCACGGGCCCCTTCGTCAGATCGCTGGCTCTACAGACCCCACTCCGCCGGGTCCCACTCGCCGCGCTGGAGGGACTGGCCCTCCGCGGCCACGCACGACCCGCGGTCGGCGTAGTTGCGCGTCTCCCAGTACGTGTCGCCGGCCGCGTTGTAGGCGACGCCGTTCCTGGCGGTCGAGTCGCACAAGAGGCCAGCCCACCGTCCGTAGGCGTTGCCGGCGGCGTTGGCGGCCGGCATGCCGACGAGCAGCATCATGGCCGCAAGAAGTGCGGCAGCAAACAGTCGCTTCATGAACTTGGTTCCTTTCCGACTCTGCGTCGGCTCCCGTTACCCGTCAGTGACAAGCCGTCACTCAACCCTCAGTGTATGCGTCGACGGTTCCGCCCAAACGTCAAAGTTTGATAAGGCTCCCGCGGCCGCCGTGCGGCGTGCCTCCGCGCCGCAGGGATCGTGCTGCTCGCGGAGCCGGCGCCTCAGCCGCGCAGCGCTGCCGCGTGGTCGGGGACGTAGGAGTACTGCTCGCGGGGCGGGCGCCGGTAGGAGGCAGCCTTGGGGCGCTTGGGGACGGTCAGCTCGGGCTGCGCGACCGGCTGCCATGGGAGGCTGTTCAGCAGGTGGGCGATCATGTTGAGGCGGGCGGCGCGCTTGTCGTCGGACTCCACGACGTTCCAGCGGGCCTCGGGGATGTCGGTGTGCACGAACATCTCGTCCTTGGCGCGCGAGTAGTCCGCCCAGCGGGTGATCGACTCCAGGTCCATCGGGGAGAGCTTCCAGCGCTTCAGGGGGTCGGCGGCGCGCTCGCGGAAGCGCTTCTCCTGCTCGGCGTCCGACACGCTGAACCAGTACTTGCGCAGGTGGATGCCGTCCTCGACGAGGAGCCGCTCGAAGATCGGGCACTGGTGCAGGAAGCGGCGGTACTCGTCGGGGGTCGCAAAACCCATGACGCGTTCGACCCCGGCGCGGTTGTACCAGGAGCGATCCAGCAGGACCATCTCGCCGGCGGCCGGGAGGTGCTCGACGTAGCGCTGGAAGTACCACTGGCCGCGCTGGCGCTCCGTCGGCGCCGGCAACGCGACGATGCGCGCGACACGCGGGTTCAGGTTCTCCGCCACGCGCTGGATCGCGCCCCCCTTGCCTGCCGCGTCGCGGCCCTCGAAGACCGCGACCACGCGCTGGCCCTCCGCCTTGACCCACTCCTGCAGCTGCACGAGCTGGCCCTGGAGGCGCAGGAGCTCTTGCTCGTAGGCCTCACGGGGGACTTTCTGGACTTTGTGCGGGCGGGGCGGAGCGGCGGTCTTGGTGGCCATTGCTTCGTCGTACCACTGCGGCGCGCCATGCGAAACCCCTGGCAGGAAATGCTGGAGCTGGCAGCGCCCCGCCGCCGGACCGAACAGCCGGCTTCAGCGCCCGCGGCGGCGGTCGCGGTCCTTGGCCGCGCGGCCGACGTCGCGGTACATGCGCCCGAGCTTGCGGTTGCTCGCCCGCCAGGCCGCGACGTCGCGGCGGAGCTCGGCGTTCGCCAGCTCACGGTGGATGCGGTGCCAGCCTTCGAGCCGGTCCGGATCGAGGTCGCCCGCCGCGACCGCGGCCACGACCGCGCAGCCCGGCTCCTGGCCGTGCGTGCAGTCCGCGAAGCGACAGCCGACCGCGAGGGCCTCGACGTCGGCGAACGTCAGCGCGATGCCCTCGCCGTCGACGTCGGCCCACAGGCCCAGCGCGCGCAGGCCGGGCGTGTCGATCAGCGCGCCGCCACCGGGGCGCAGGTGCAGCTCGCGCGTGACGGTGGTGTGGCGGCCCTTGCCGTCGCCCGTGCGGACCGCGCCGGTGTCGGCGACCTCGGCGCCGAGCAGGGCGTTCACGAGCGACGACTTGCCGGCGCCCGACGCACCGACCAGCACCGTCGTCCCGTCGCCGAGCATGGCCGCCAGGACGTCGAGACCGTCGCCGGTCACCGTCGAGGTCGCGACCACGTCGACCCCCGCCGCCGTGGCCGCCACGGCCTCGAGGTCGGCGGCGAGGTCCTCGCTGACGTCGGCCTTGGTCAGCACCACGACGGGCACCGCGCCGGCCTCCCAGGCCAGCACCAGCCCGCGCTCCAGCCGCCGCAGGTTCAGCGGCCGGTCCAGGGCCTGGACCACCACGACGTGGTCGACGTTCGCGGCGAGCGCCTGGGGGCCCTCTTCGGTGGCCCGCATGAGCGCGCTGGCGCGCGGCAGGACCGCGACCACCGCGAGGTCGCTGCCGTCGGGCGAAGGCTCGTGGGGCGCCCGGTCCAGCACGACCCAGTCGCCGGTGACCGGGAGCGGGACGAGGTCGAACGGAACGCGCGCCGTGGCGGAGGCCGCGGCGGTCGCGAGCAGCACGCGTCCGCGGTCGGCGCGGGTCACGCGGGCCACGCGGGTCGGAGGGACTTCGGAGGCGAGCAGGGCGGCCCAGTGGTCGGACCAGCCCAGGGAGTGCAGGACCTCGTCAGAGGTCGGATGTAGCAGCGTCAACGCGGGAGCTCCTGGTGCGCAGGGGGGAGGGATGGCTCCCCCGCGCGCGAGCTCAGATCGACAGCTGCGGCGTCCCGTGGGGGAGCAGGCGAGCGCGCCAGGACGCAGGCGCGCAGCAACGGCGCTCGGTCATCTCAGGCTCACCCCTCTCCACGTCGGCGGGTCACAGCGTACGTGGGCAGGATAGCGCCCGTGCGACCGCGGACGGTGTGGGATCTCGTCGAGGGCTACGCGTCGGCCAAGGGCCACCGCCCTGCGATCGTCTCCTACGACGGCGAGACGCGGGTGGAGCTCTCCGGCGCGACGCTCCGGAACTGGGTCGCCAAGACGGCGGGCTGGCTGCAGGACGAGGCCGGCATCCGTCCGGCCGACCGCGTCGCGATCCTCCTTCCACCGACGTGGCCTGCCGCCGTCTGCCTCCTGAGCGCCTGGGCAGCTGGGGCGATCCCGCTCGTCCCGCCAACCGGCGCGCCCGGCCGGCTGGACCGGGCACGCGCGGCCTTCGTCACGCCGGAGCTGGCGGACGTGGTGCCACGGCAGCTGCCGGCGTTGGCGGTCGGCGGTGGCTTCACGGCCCGACCGGTCGCGGAGACGGCGCTGCCCGCGTTCCCCGACGCGGTGCTGCCGATGCCCGACGACCTCCTCGAGCCGCAGGCGGCAGCCGAGACCCCGGCCTGGGAGCACGGCAACGGCACCACCGAGCTCCCTGGCGGTGCCCAGGCCGATCAGGCGTGGCTGCTGGGCGCGGCCGAGGTCGTGGCACGCCGGCACGGGCTCGGGGCCACGGCCGTCGTCGGACTGGAGGACCTCACCGGCAGCTGGCCGCTCGACGGCCTCCTGCCCGCGCTCCTCGCGGGTGCGACGGTGGTGCTCAGCCATGCGGTGGCCGACCCCGACGCCGTCGCCCGGGCGGAGCGCGTCACGTTCCCCAGCCGGGTGCTCTCGGGGGGGGCGCAGGCACCCTGAGCGCAGGCCGGCGTGGGCCGATGGACGGCTGCGGTGGCGGGAGCCGCACTACCATCAGGCCTTCTAGAGGAGCCCGCACTACCCTTTGCTGCGGCCTGCTCCTCCTCGCCCGGCACGCCGTCTCCGCCCTTCCCAACGAGGTCCAGACCTGACCGCCACGACCACCCGACCCGAGGGTCGCACGACGTACGGACCCGTCCTGGCCGGTGGCCGCCCGCGCCACGGCGGCCCGGACTGGCGACGCCTCGTCGCGCTGTCGCTCGTCGTGGTCCTCGGCGTGGTCGGCGTGGGGACCGCGGCGGTGGGGCTGATCGCCTACCTGGAGTTCCGCGGCGTGCCGCGGGTCCCCATTCATGTGCCCGCGACGGAGGCGCCCGATCCGGCCGTCGTCGCAGCCGAGGAAGACCCAGCTGCGGAGGCCCAGGATGTGGTCCCCGAGCCGGTGACCGAGCGCCAGACGATCCTGGTCGTCGGCTCCGACAGCCGCGAGGGCCTCTCCGACGAGCAGCTCCGGGCCCTGGGCACCGAGGACGCGGGGAGCGACCTCACCGACACGATCATCCTGGTCCAGCTGGACCCAGGCCGCGACGTGGCCGCGATGCTGTCGTTCCCGCGCGACCTGCTCGTCGACCACTGCGACGGGACCCGCGGCCGCATCAACTCGGCGTTCTACGTGGGCGAGCTGATGGGCGAGGGCCAGGGTGCCAACTGCCTGGTCCAGACGATCGAAGAGCTCACCGGGATCTACATCAACCACTACGTGCGGGTGAACTTCGCGGGCTTCATCCAGGTGG
Organism: Euzebyaceae bacterium; assembly: GCA_963829805.1. Taxonomy (GTDB): domain Bacteria; phylum Actinomycetota; class Nitriliruptoria; order Euzebyales; family Egibacteraceae; genus CAWHJR01. Next base: position 378,594 of record CAWHJR010000002.1, on the reverse strand, counting down.
TCGACGCGGTCGGCGGCGTGACGTTCTACGTCGACCGCCCGCTGCGCGATGACTTCGCCGGGCTCAACATCCCCGAGGGCTGCGTCACGTTCGACGGTGCCCGCGCGCTGGGCTTCGTCCGCGCCCGCCACCTCGACTCGGGCGGCGACTTCGGTCGGATCGCCCGCCAGCAGCGCTTCGCTCGCGAGCTCCTGCGCCAGGCCACGAGCGTCGGCACGCTCGCCAACCCGGCGCGGGTGATCCCGCTCATCACCTCGCTGTCCGAAACGCTCGAGGTCGACAGCGGCTTCGCCGCCAGCGACATGATCGACCTCGTCGAGAGCATGCAGACCCTCTCGGCCGACGGGGTGGACGTACGCACCGTGCCGGCGGTCAACCGCACGATCGGCGGTGCTGCCTATGTGGTCGCGATCGAGGACCAGGCCGAAGCCCTCTACCGCGCCTTCCGCACCGGCGAGACCCTTCCCGACCACGTCGGCGCGGATTCGGCTCCGCAGGAGCTGGGGCCCCAGAACGTGCAGCCCTTGACGGTGCTCAACGGCAGCGACGTCGACGGGCTGGGGGAGCAGGCGGCCGCGGCCCTGGCGGCCGCAGGCTTCACGATCGCCGAGACCGGCACCGCCGAGAACTTCGGCTTCGAGACCACGGTCGTGTTCTATCCGCTGGAGCTCGAGGACCAGGCCCAGCTCGTCGCGGACGCGCTCGGCGACGCCCAGCTGCAGGTGGGCCCCGCCGAGGACGGGCTGCGCGTCGTGGTCGGCTCCGGTTACGAGACGGCGTCGCTGGGCTACCCCGTCCAGGCTGCAGGGGTGGGCCCGACCGAAGTGCCGGAGAGCGTCGGGGGCGCGCCGAACGAGGCGCCGCCGCCCCCGGACCCCGAGCCGGCCGAGGAAGCCCCGGCCGAGGAGGCGCCCGCCACCGACGAGGCCGAGGTCACCGAGGAGCCCGTCGCGACCGAGGAGGAGGAGGCGCCCCCGGACGAGGCGACGTTCGAACCCGACGAGGTCGAGAACGAGGACTCCGGCTCGGGATCGGTCTCCCAGGACGATGACGAGGACAGCAGCGCCGACGACGACGCGCCGAGCTTCGAACAGGAGCAGGAGGTGCTGTCGGACACCGGCACCAGCGTCCCGGGCGGCGACGACCTCTCCGAGCACGAGTTCCTGGGCGCCCAGCTCTCCGAGGTGGCCTGCTGAAGGGGATCGTCTTGGCGGGCGGACGCGCGACGCGGCTCGCCCCGGCGAGTCGCGCGACGTCCAAGCAGCTGATGCACGTCTACGACAAGCCGCTCGTCTACTACCCGATCTCCACCCTGCTGCACGCGCGCATCAACGAGATCCTGATCATCAGCACGCCCGACCAGCTGCCGCTGTTCCAGGCGCTGCTGGGCGACGGGTCGCAATGGGGCGCGGCGTTCTCCTACGCCGTGCAGACCGAGCCCCGCGGGCTGGCCGACGCGTTCCTCGTCGGCGAGCAGTTCGTCGCGGGTGACCCCGTCGCCCTGATCCTCGGCGACAACATCTTCTACGGCGGGGGCCTGGGGGAGCAGCTGCAGGCCTTCACCAGGCCCGACGGCGCCGTGGTGTTCGGGCTGTGGGTGCCGGACCCGGAGCGCTACGGGGTGCTCGAGTTCGGCGAGGACGGCTACAGCGTGGTCGCGATCCACGAGAAGCCCGCGGACCCGCCGTCCAACTACATGGTGCCGGGCCTGTACTTCTACGACGGCGACGTGGTCGAGGTGGCCAAGGAGATCGCGCCCAGCGACCGGGGCGAGATCGAGATCACCGCGGTGAACAACCACTACCTCCAGCGCGCGAAGCTCGTGGTCTCCAAGCTCCCCTTCGCGACGGAGTGGTTCGACGTGGGCACGTTCGACGCGCTCCTGGACGCCCAGGCCTGGGTCGCCGGCCAGCAACGCCGCAAGGGCCTGCTCATCGGTTCCCCGGAGACCGCCGCGTGCCGCGAGGGGTTCATCGACGCAGAGCAGCTGCGGGCGCTCGCCGGTGCCGCCGACGCCGGCGGCGACCTCGAGAAGAGCGGGTACGGCGCGCTGATGCTGCGCTTCTTGGAGTTCGAGGAGCGCTGACCCGGCCGGGGGGTACCCTCAGCCGCCATGCGCCTGCTCGTCACCGGCGGCGCCGGCTTCATCGGGTCCAACTTCATCCGCCACGTGCTCGCGACCCAGCCGGACGTCCGCATCACCAACCTCGACCTGCTGACCTACGCGGGCAACCTCGCGTCGCTGGCCGACGTCGCGGACGACCCGCGGTATGCGTTCACGCGCGGCGACATCGGCGACGCCGAGCTGCTGCGCGCGCTGCTCCCCGACCACGACGCGCTCGTGAACTTCGCGGCGGAGAGCCACGTCGACCGCTCGATCACCGGCTGCCAACGAGTTCATGCTCACCAACGTGGCCGGAACGAACGTGCTGTTCCGTGCCGCGATGGACTCAGGTGTCGGGCGCGTGCCTGCACATCTCCACCGACGAGGTCTACGGGTCGATCGAGGAGCCCGGGCACTTCCGCGAGGGCGACCCGCTGGAGCCGAACTCGCCGTACTCGGTGACCAAGGCCGCAGCGGACCTCCTCGCGCGCGCCTACGGCGTGACCTACGGCTACCCGATCACCGTGACCCGTACGGCCAACAACTTCGGGCCGTACCACTATCCCGAGAAGGTCATCCCGCTGTTCATCACCAACCTGATCGACGGGGAGCCGGTGCCGCTCTACGGCGAGGGCGCCGAACATCCGCGACTGGACCTACGTCCTCGACAACGCCGAGGCGCAGTGGCTGGCGCTCACCGCGGGCGTCGCGGGCGAGACCTACAACGTCGGTGCGGGCAACGAGATGACGAACCGCGAGCTCGCGTTCGCGCTGCTGGAGCGCTTCGGGCTCACCGGCGACGACGCCCAGGCGCGCATCCGCCACGTCGCCGACCGGCCGGGCCACGACCTGCGCTACAGCGTCGACACCGCCAAGATCCGCGCCCTGGGCTGGGCGCCGCGCCACGGCTTCGAGGAGGCGCTGGACGCCACGATCGCCTGGTACCGGGCCAACGACTGGTGGTGGCGGCCGTTGAAGGAGGCCGGCGCGACCGCGCGGCGCGGGCTGGTGGCCTCCTCGCCCGGCCGGTAGCCCGTGCGCGTCCTCGTCACCGGCGCGTCCGGCCAGCTGGGCTGTGACGTCGTGCGCGCCTTCGCGCGCGACGAGGTCGTCGCGCTCCCACGGTCGGAGCTGGACGTCACCAAGGAGTCGGCGGTGGTCGCGGCGGTCCGCGACGTCCTGCCCGATGTGGTCGTCCACTGCGCCGCGTTCACCAAGGTCGACGCCTGCGAGACCGACCCGGAGACCGCGATGGCGGTCAACGCCGCGGGCGCCTGGTGGGTGGCGCGCGCGTGCGACCTGGCCGGCGCGGCGATGGTCTACCTGTCCAGCGACTACGTCTTCGACGGCACCGCGGGCCGGCCTTACGACGAGTTCGACGCGGTCAACCCTCTGAGCGTCTACGGCCGGAGCAAGGAAGCGGGCGAACGCCTCGTGCGCCAGACACTCCCGGCGCACCACATCGTTCGCACCTCGTGGGTCCACGGCGCGGACGGCGCGAACTTCGTGCGCACGATGCTGCGACTGGGCCGAGACCGCGGCGCCGTCTCCGTCGTCGACGACCAGACCGGGACGCCGACGTTCGGGGAGGATCTCGCCCCCGCGCTGCGCGAGCTGGCCGTGACCCGTCGCTACGGGACCTACCACCTGACGAATGCGGGGCACTGCACGTGGTTCGAGCTCGCGCGCACCGCGTTCGCACTGGCAGGCCTCGAGGTGGACGTGACGCCGACCGACACCGCCACCTTCGGTGCGCCCGCGCCGCGCCCGGCGTTCAGCGTGCTGGACAACCGCATGGCCCGGCTGGCCGGGGTCACGCCGCTCCCGCACTGGTCCGACGCGCTGGAGCGCCTGCTCGCGACCTGGTCGTAGTGAAGATCCACGTGGGGGGCAGAGGGGCGTGACGGCGACGCTGATCCGCCCCGGGCTGCCGGCGACACCCGACAGCGACGTCACCGGCCGCTGCGCCGCGGTGGTGGTGACCCACGACACCCGCGACGAGGCGCTGGAGTGCCTCGCGACCCTGGTCCGCTCCGGCGCCGACGAGATCGTCCTGGTGGACGCCGGCTCGCGCGACGACACGCTGACGGCGGTCGCGGAGGCGTATCCGGACGTGCACCTGCTGGGCCTGGCGAACGTGGGCTTCGGTCGGGCCGCCAACGCCGGCGTGGCGAGCACCACGGCCGCGCACGTGGTGGTCTGCAACGCCGACACGCGCATGGCGCCCGGCGGGGTGGCGGCCATGGCGGCCTATCTGGAGGCGCACGGCGACGTCGGCGCGCTGGGCCCGTTGATCCGCTTTCCCGACGGCCGCATCCAGCCGTCGGCGCGGACGTTCCCGACCCTGCCGCAGGCGGTGGGGCACGCCCTGCTGGGCCTGTGGTGGCCGCGCAACCCGTGGACGCGCGCCTACCGCCTGACTGACTGGGACCACCGCAGCGAGCGTGACGTCGGCTGGCTCTCCGGCTCCTGCCTGGGCCTGCGGCGCGCCGCGTTCGACGCGGTCGGCGGCTTCGACCCCGCGTACTTCATGTTCGTCGAGGACGTCGACCTCTGTGCCCGGCTCGCCGACGCCGGGTGGCGTGTGGTGTTCGCCCCCGTCACCGAGGTGACCCACGCGGTCGGCGCGTCGACCTCCCGACGGCCGGTGCGCATGACCATTGAGCACGCCCGCTCCCTGGACCGCTTCTTCGCCCGCCGCTACGCCGATGGCCCCCGCCGGCTGCTGCGCCCGCTCATCCGCCTGGGCCTCGTCGCGTGGGTCCTGCTGGTCAGCACCTGGTCGCTGCTCAAGGGCCGCACCCACGCCCAGGCGGCCTGAGGCGGCGCGTCACGTAGCGTCACGCGTGCCCTGCGAAGTCCTTCGGGTACGCCGGGAAGGCGTCGGTCAGCTCGGCCACCGCGGCGCGGACCTTCTCCAGGGAGGCCTCGTCGTCGCGGTCGCGCAGGGCACTGGTGATGAGGGTGGCGATCTGCACCGCGTGCTCCTCGGCGAAGCCCTGGGTGGTCATCGCGGGCGTGCCGATGCGCAGGCCGGACGCGCGGAACGGCGGGCGCGGGTCGTTGGGGATCGCATTGAAGTTCAGGGTGATGCCCTGCTCGTCGAGGTGGCGCGCGGCGTCGCGGCCCGTGAGGTCGGCGTCGACGGACCGAAGGTCGATGCAGAGCAGGTGGTTGTCGGTGCCGCCTGACACCACGCGCACGCCGAGGTCGGTGAACGTGGAGGCCATCGCCTTGGCGTTGCGGGCGACCTGTGCGGCGTAGTCGACGAACTCTGGCTGGGCGGCCTCGTGGAAGCAGACGGCCTTGGCGGCGATCTGGGAGAAGATCGCACCGCCCTGGACGTCGGGGAACACGCCCTTGTCCAGCTGCGCGCCGAAGGCCTCGCGCGCGAGGACCAGCCCGCCGCGCGGCCCGCGGAGCGACTTGTGCGTAGTCGCGGTGACGATGTCGGCGTAGGGGACCGGGCTGGGGTAGGCCTTGCCGGCGACCAGGCCGAAGAAGTGCGCGGCGTCGACCCAGAAGAGCGCGCCGATCTCGTCGGCGATCGCCCGGAACGCCTCCCAGTCCACGATGCGCGAGTACGCGGAGTACCCGGCCAGGACCATCTTCGGGCGGTGCTCGAGCGCCAGGCGCCGCACCTCGTCGTAGTCGATGAGCTCGGTGACCGGGTCGACCCCGTAGGCGACGAAGCGGTAGTGCTTGCCGGAGAAGTTCACCGGCGACCCGTGCGTGAGATGTCCGCCCTGGTCCAGCCGCATGCCCAGCACGGTGTCGCCGGGTTCCAGGAGCGCGTGGTACACGGCCATGTTGGCCTGCGCGCCCGAGTGCGCCTGGACGTTGGCGAACTCCGCGCCGACGAGGTCCTTGATGCGGTCGCGCGCGAGGTCCTCGATGTCGTCGACGACCTGGCAGCCCTCGTAGTAGCGCTTGCCGGGCACGCCCTCGGCGTACTTGTTGGTGAACACCGACCCCGCGGCCTCCAGCACCGCCAACGAGACCAGGTTCTCCGACGCGATCAGCTGGATGTGGCTGTTCTGGCGTCCGACGTCCGCGCGGATCAGCTCCGCGACCCGGGGGTCGACGTCGGCCAGGCTGCGAGGGTCGATCATGGGCTGGACGGTACCGCGGGCGGTACCGCGGGCGCCGTGCGCTGGGCGTAGTACGCGCGGGCCTTCTGCCCCACCGCCCGGGTCACTGCGGCGTTGGCGCGCGCCGACAACGCGATGTTCACGAACGGGATCAGGCGGCCCACCAGCCTGAAGCGCGGCCTGAGGCCGACGAGCCTCACCAGGATGCTGATCGCTTGGCGCGCCCCCCTTCCGACGCCCTGGGCGGCGGCCGTGTCCGCGTCCATCAGCGTGAGCAGGTCGCGCCGCAGTGCGACATGGTCGTCCATGTCGGCGCCGTGGACGGCGGCGAGCTCCAGCACCATCCGGCACTGCAGCCATGCCAGGGCCACGAGGTCCGCCACGAGTCCGGTGACGGCCACAGGCAGTGTGAGCACCCCGGCGCTGCCGATCACGCTGGTGGCCCCGGCCCAGGTCAGGCCCGCGCCGAGCGCGGCCCCCTGCGCGGCGGCCGCCCGCGTGTGCGCGGTCACGACCGCCGCCGCCTGCTCCTGCACAGCGCCGCGGCCGGCGTGCTCCGCTGCGCGCTCCGCGGCGCCCTCGGCGAGCTGCCCGACCGCCATTGCGATCACCCGCACCGGCAGCACCTGGGGGCGCAGCAGCAGCTGCCGAACCATGTCGAGCGACGGCTTGTTCGCGTTTTGCGTCACGGCCGCCAGTCTGCCCCTGGGCGGGCGCGTCTACCGTGGAGGGCGATGAGCGAGCTCGACGAGTTCCGCGCCGCCAAGGACGAGTTCCTCAGGGAGCACCCGCAGTCGCCGCTGACGCCTGAGCAGCGCGTGGAGTTCCGTGGGCTGGCGTACTTCCCCGAGGCGCCAGACCTGGTCGTGCGGGGACAGCTCGCGCCGTCGGCTGACCAGGAGGCGTTCTCAGTGCCGACCTCGACCGGGGAGGATCAGACCTACCGGCGTGCCGGGGTGCTGCGCTTCGCCGTCGACGGGGCACGCGCCGAGCTGACGCTGCTGGAGCGGCTGGGCGGCCACAGCCACAGCCTCTTCCTGCCGTTCCGCGACGCGACCTCAGGCTCGGAGACCTACGGCGCGGGGCGCTACCTCGACGTCGACCGGCCGGGCCAGGACGGTGTCGTCACCGTCGACTTCAACGACGCCTACAACCCCTACTGCGCGTACAACGACCTGTACTCCTGTCCGCTGCCGCCGCCGGAGAACTGGCTGCAGGTGCCCATCCGTGCCGGCGAGAAGGCCTTCGCGAAGTAGCCCGGTCGGTCAGGGCGACCGCGGTGGTCGCGCGCGCCCGCGGCCTATCCTGCGCTCGTGGTGTCGGGCGGAGGATGGACACCACCAGCCGGGCGCATGGGCAGGTTGGTGGTCGTGCTCGCGGTGCTTGTCGCCGCGCTTCCCGCCCTGCCCGCGCTGGGGCAGGAACCCCTCCCGGACCGCGGCCCGCCGGCCTACGAGCTGGAGTCGCGGCCGCTGCCCGGCGATCCCGCCGCCGGCAACGGCGCCTTCGCGCAGGGCGGCGGCTGCGGTCCCGCGGGCGGCAGCGCGATCCCGGAGCCAGCGCCGGCCGCGGGGGACTTCGCGCTGATCGGTGGCGGCTGGGGGCACGGCGCGGGGATGAGCCAGTACGGCGCGCAGGGCGCGGCGCGCCTGGGGTGCGCCGCCGCCACGATCCTCACGACCTACTTCCCGGGCACGGCCCTGGTCGGGCACGCCTCGCCGCCGCTGGTGGTGCTCGGCCTGGCGCAGTCGGTGCAGAGCACGACGGTCCAAGCCGAGGACGGCACGCTGCCCTGGGAGCTGTGCCACTACCAGACGCTGGCCTGCGCCGATACAGGGCTTCGACAGCCGGAGGGCAGCACCTGGACGGTGACCGTCCAGCCCGATGCGACGTACCGCGTCACCGACGGGGCCGGCACCCAGATCTGGGTCGGCGGCGACTTCGAGCACAACCTGCGCGCGAAGCTCTCGCTCTCGGATGCCGACCACCGCGTCGCCAGCGTCTCGGTGACCGGCGTGCGCTACCGCTGGGGCGTCCTGCAGTTCGACGCGGTGGCCTCCAACCCCTCGTACATGTTCGTCACGCTGGAGATCGGGTCGTTCCAGCGCTACCTCAAGGGCATCGCCGAGGTCCCCGTGTCGTGGCCACGGGAGTCCCTGGCCGCCCAGGCGGTCGCCGCGCGCTCCTATGCCGTGCGCCGCATCGAGTCGCTGGGCATCCGGGAGCAGTGCCGCTGCCACCTGTACGCGACCCCTACCGACCAGAACTACGAGGGCTGGGACCTCGAGGCCGAGGACGCCGCGCACGGTGGCAACTTCGCCGCCGCGGTCGACGCCACCAACGACCTCGTGCTGGGCTACCAGGGCCAGGTCGCCGAGACCTTCTACTCGTCCTCGCACGGCGGCTTCAGCGAGTCCACGCGCTTCGTCTTCGGGGGGACGCTGGCGTACACCGCGGCCGTCGACGACTCGCGCTGGGACCTCGCGTCCGACAACCCTTACCGCCGCTGGACGGTGGGCTTCTCGGCCGCGCAGGTGGGCGGCGCAGCGGGCGTCGGTGACGCGGTCGACGTGGAGCTGCCACCGCCGCTGGGCGGGGGCGGCCGCGTCGGCGATCCCGACCGCGGGTACGGCGGTGTGCGCGTGACCGGGTCGGGGGGCACCGCGACGATCAGCGGCGACGACCTGCGGCGGGCGCTGGGGCTGCGCTCGACGCTCTTCCGCGTCGCGGTCGAGCCGGGACTGCCTGTGCCCCCGGCACCCCCGCCCCCGCCACCGCCCGACGTGATCCACCGGATTGCGGCCTCCAACCGCGTGCTGACCGCCGTCGCGGCCTCACAGGCCGGGTGGGACGCATCCGCGACGGCCGTGCTCGCCACCGCGGGATCGTTTCCGGACGCGCTGTCCGCGGTGGCGCTGGCCGCGCGGCTGGGAGCGCCGTTGCTGCTGTCGGACCGCGATGCGCTGCCCGACGCCGTCGGCGGGGAGCTCAACCGCCTCGGCGTCCAAACCGTGCAGCTCATGGGCGGCTCGGGGGCCCTGGGCCCAGGCGTGGTGGACGACCTCGCCGCGCTGGGCATCGACGTGGAGCGGATCGCCGGCGCCACCCGCTACGAAACGGCGGCGCTGGGCGCGCAGGCGGCAGGGTCGTCGGCCTCCGTCGTCGCCCTGGTGGCCGGGGAGACGTTCCCGGACGCGGTCGCCGCGGGTGCGCTGGCGGCCTCGCCCCAGCGCATCCCCACCTTGCTGTCGCAGGCCGGCCAGGTCCCGGGTCCGACGCTGCAGGCGCTGGACGCGCTGGGCGCCGGCACCGTGCTGGTGATCGGCGGGCAGAGCGCGATCGCCGACACCGTCGTGACGCAGCTGCAGCAGAGCGGCTACGCGGTCGAGCGCCTGGCCGGCGCCAGCCGCTGGTCCACCTCGGCGATTGTCGGGGACCGGGCGGTCGGGCTGGGCGCGGGCGACCCGCTGGTGATGGCGTCCGGCGCCGGCTTCCCGGACGCCCTCTCGGCCGGCGCGCTGACGGCCCACCTGGGCGGCACCCTGCTGCTGGTGCCCAGCGGCGACCTGGACGACGCCCCCGCCACCGCGGTGTTCGTCGCCGCGCACGGGGAGTTCGCGGGCGGCTACATCGTCGGCGGCACCAGCGCCGTCAGCGGCCAGGTCGAGAGCCAGCTGGAGCAGGCCCTCACCTCGTAGCGCGCACCCACGCGACGGTGCGCGCCAGCCCCTCCTCGAGCGAGACCTGAGCCTCCCAGTCAAGCTCCCGTCGCGCGACCGTCGTGTCGGGCTGCCGCACCTTCGGGTCATCGGTGGGGAGCGGCCTGAACACCACCCCGGTGTCGGTCCCACACGCCGCCGCCACGAGCTGCGCGAGCTCCAGCAACGTCACCTCCCGCGGATTCCCCAGGTTCACCGGCCCCGTGTACGCACTGGCCAGCAACCGCAGCAGCCCCTCGACGAGGTCATCCACATAGCACAGCGACCGCGTCTGCGACCCATCCCCGAACACCGTCAGCGCCTCGCCCCGCAACGCCTGCTCCACGAAGGTGGGCACGGCCCTGCCGTCGTCCAAGCGCATGTGAGGGCCGAAGGAGTTGAAGATCCGCGGCACGCGGACGTCGAGGCCATGGCTGCGGTGGTAGGCGAAGGTGAGGGCCTCGGCGAAGCGCTTGGCCTCGTCGTAGACGCCGCGCGGGCCGATGGGGTTGACGTTGCCCCAGTAGGTCTCGGGCTGGGGGTGGACCTCGGGATCGCCGTAGACCTCGCTGGTCGAGGCCAGCATGAAGCGGGCGCCCTTGGCGAGCGCCAGACCGAGCGCCTTGTGCGTGCCGAGGGCGCCGACCTTCAACGTCTGGATCGGCAGCTTGAGGTAGTCGATCGGCGACGCCGGGGACGCCCAGTGCAGCACGTAGTCGACCTCGCCCGGGACGTGCAGGAACTCCGTGACGTCGTGGTGCAGGAACCGGAACCGCGCGTCGCCGAAGAGGTCACCCACGTTGGCCGCGTCGCCGGTCGAGAGGTTGTCGATCGCGACAACGCTCGCCCCCAAGGCCAGCAGTCGCCGGCACAGGTGCGACCCCAGGAACCCTGCCCCACCCGTGACGACCGCCGTGCTTGCGTCGAACACACCTAGATCGATCGCCATGACCCCAGACGTTCTCGAGAGTGACCGGACGCGAGGATACGGGGGCTCACGCAGGCGCGATGCGGCGGGCGGCGACGCGGGTGGCGACGAGCAGGCCGAGGACGGCCGTGCCTTCACCGATGCAGGTGGCGAGGCCGACGCGGAGGGCGGGGTCCAGGTGGCCGGTGAAGGCCACGAGGGCGATGCCGATGGCGAGGGCCGTGAGCCAGGGGATCACGAGAAGGCTCTCGGACTGCATCGCGATGAGGAGCTGGTTGAGGCCGAGGGCGGCGGTGCACAGGATCACGCCCGCGCCGGTGAGGGCGGCGAACGCGGGCGACGGCGTGAACGCGGCGCCGAAGAGGAGCTCGACCAGCGGCGGGCCGAGCAGCCAGCCGACCGCGCCGCCGAGGGCGGCCAGCACCAGCGCCGCCGCGACCGTGCGCGTTGCCAGCCGCCGCAGGCGGCGCACGTCGCCCGCGCGCGCGACCCGCGTGAGCGGCGGCAGGACGCGCGAGAGGATCCCGCCGAAGGCGAAGACCAGCGGCGCGCGCGCCGCCGTGGTCGTCACGAAGACCACCGACACCGTCGCCGCCGAGGCGCCCAGCGCGATCACGGCCAGCGGCCCTGCCGCCAGCAGCGTCTGCGAGCACGCCGTGGCGGTCAGCGTGGCGGCCAGGAAGCGGCCGGTGCCCGCCGGGGCGCCCTCGAGGGTCGGCAGCGCCACCGGCTCGACGGGGTCCGGGGTTGGCCTGTCGGGGACCCAGCGGCGAGCCCGCGTGCCCCACCACGCCGTCGCGACGATGACGCCGGCGGGCAGCGTCAGCGCCAGAGCGCCCGTGCGCGCCGAGACCAGCAGCACCACCGCCGCCAGCAGCAGGCGGATGATCGATTCGGCACCCGTGGCCGCCCCGTACTCGCCGAAGCGGGCCGTCCCGGCCAGCGTCCCGCGGACCACCACGAACACGCCGTAGCAGCCCACGGTCAGCGCGCTGATCACGGGCAGCAGGAAGTCGTCGCGACCGAAGAGCGGCACGCGGGCCGCCGCGGTCACCGCCAGCAGCAGCACGCACAGGCCGGCCAGCCACGGCAGCAGGTGCCGGCCGGCACGCCACCCGGCGTCGGCTGAGCCGAGTCCCTCCGACCCGTGCAGCGTCGCGTCCCGGGTCACGTAGGCCTCGGACGGGAAGAGCGCGATCGACAGCGCGAGGTACTGGATGGTCCAGAGCACGCCGATCGGGGCGTAGGCCTCCTCGCCGAGGGCCCGCGTCCCGAGCACCTGGAAGAGGTACGCGCCCAGCCCTGCGAGCGCAGAGCCGATCAGGACCGGTGTCGTGCCGCGGCTGCGCAGACGCGAGCGCGTGCGTGACGCGAAGCCTTCGCGCGCTCCGAGATCGGCCGAGTCCACGGACATCCGGCCCCGATGGTGACCCCTCGCGGCGCAGCGCGCCACCCCGCTGCCCTGCAACCGCCTCGTCGAGTGATGACAGGGTGATGTCGGTCATTGCCCGGTGGCGCCGTCGCGCGGTACACCGGAGGCGGCAGGGGCGGCCAGGTCGGGCTGCCCGGATCGCTGCGACCGCCCGAAGGGGGCACCTCACTGTGAGCACCTGGCCACCCGCGCCGCCCGAGGGCGGTGCCCCGCAGTACCCCGGCTACGCGCCGCCGCCGCCACAACCGGGCTACGCGCCGCCGCCCGCGTTCGACGGGTCGGCCCCGCAGTACGGCGTGCCGCCCTACGGCGCGGTCGGCGGGCCGGTCTACGCCGCGAGCGGCACAGGCGGGTCCAACGCCAGCGCGGTGATCTCGCTGATCGCAGGAATCCTCGGGCTGTTCGTCTTCCCCCCGTTGAGCGCAGTGGGGGTGTTCTTCGACGGCGGGATCGTGATCGGGCTGGTCGGACTGGGCGTGTCGGTGCTGGCGATCGTGACGGGCGCGCTCGGCATGAAGACCTCCAACACGACCGGCTCGGGCAAGGGCCTCGCGCTGGCGGGCCTCATCCTGGGCGTGATCGGCCTGCTCTCCGGGATCATCACGACGTTCGTGGTGTCCGAGGCCAACCAGGCGCTGGACGAGGCCAGCGAGGCCTTCGGCGTCACCGACGAGCTCCTGGACGACAGCAGCGCCGAGGTCAACGAGGCCTTCAGCGAGCTCGACCAGCTCCTCGAGGACCTGGGCGAGAACTAGCACGGCGGGACCCGACCGGGTAGACAGCCGGTGTGAGCAACTGGCCCGCACCGGGTTCCCCGGAGTCGCCGCAGCCCGGAGGCTGGGCGCCACCGGCTCCGTCCAGCGCGGTGCGGCCCGCTCCGGCCTGGGCGCCTCCGGCTGCCGCACCTGCCGGGCCCCCCGGCAAGGGTCCCGGGCAGGCGCAACCCAACCTGCTTGCGCTGCTCGCGGTGGCGGCCGGTGGGCTGGGTGTCTCGGTGGGGATCGTCGCGGTGGCGAGCCGCTCCGGCGTGGCCGCGGTGATCGCCGCGCTGCTCGGCGCCGCGGGTGCGGTGCTGGCGGTGGTGGCGCTGACCCGGCGGGACGCGCGCGCGGCCGCCGCGGGCGGTCTGGTCGCGGGCTGCGTCGCGCTGGCCCTGGGGATCGGGGGCCTCGCGCGCGGCAGCGGCGCGGAGGCCGCGGGCACCGAGACGCCGACCGCGCCTCCGGCGGCGTCCGAGCTCCCGACGGCGACGACGGCTCCGACCGCCTCCGAGCCCCCCACGGCGACGCTCCCGCCGACGTTCCCAACGGAGCGCTCCGTGTTCGAGCTCGCCGTCGGCGACTGCTTCGACGAGCCCGACACCGCCCAGGGCGTGCAGACCGTCCCCCTGGTGGACTGCGCCGGCCCGCACGACAGCGAGGTGTTCGCGCTCATCGCGTACCCCGCGGAGGCAGGCGAGCCCTACCCCGGCGCCGAGGTCGTCCAGGAGTTCGGCGACGAGAGCTGCCGCGGCGAGGCCTTCACGGCGTACGTCGACCAGGAGTACGACCTCTCCGCGCTCTTCGCCTCGACGCTGGTCCCCAGCGAGGAGTCCTGGACCCAGGCCGACGACCGCGAGATCGTCTGCATCCTCTACAACCCCTCCGAGCCGCTGGTCGGCTCGCAGCAGGGCTCCGGGGCGTAGTGCCCGACCGCCTGTTCGAGACGGCGCCCGAGGAGCCCGCGGCGCCGACCGTCCCCCACGACGCGCCCCTCGCGGCGCGCATGCGGCCGCGCACGCTCGACGAGGTCGTCGGCCAAGAGGCGCTCCTCGGCCCCGAGGGTCCGCTGCGCAAGGCGATCCAGGCCGACCGCCTGACCAGCGTGATCCTCTGGGGACCGCCCGGGACGGGCAAGACGACGCTGGCGCACGTGGTCGCCGCGGCGACCTCCGCGGCCTTCATGCAGCTCTCCGCGGTGGTCGCCGGCGTCAAGGACGTGCGCGCGGTGGTCGACGGCGCGCGCGTACGGCGCGCCGCGAACGGCCGCCGCACGGTGCTCTTCGTCGACGAGATCCATCGCTTCAACAAGGCGCAGCAGGACGTGCTGCTGCCCGGCGTGGAGGACGGTTCCGTCACGCTGATCGGAGCCACCACCGAGAACCCGATGTTCGAGGTCAACGCGCCCCTGATGTCGCGCAGCCTGCTCTACCGGCTGCGGCCGCTGGACGACGCGGACGTCCGCACCCTCATCGAGCGCGCGCTCACCGACCCGCGCGGCGTGCCGGACGTCACGCTCGAGGACGAGGCCATCGAGGCCCTGATCGCCGCGGCGGACGGCGACGCCCGGGTTGCGCTGACCGGTCTCGAGGCAGCGGCCACGATCGCCGGCGTCGCCACCATCACCGCCGAGGACGTCGTCGCTGCCCTCGCCCAGCCGCACCTGCGCTACGACAAGGCCGGCGACGCGCACTACGACCAGGTCAGCGCGTTCATCAAGGCGTTGCGCGGCTCCGACCCCGACGCGGCCCTCTACTGGATGATCCGCATGCTGACCGCCGGCGAGGACCCCCGCTTCCTCGCGCGCCGCATGGTGATCCTCGCCGGCGAGGACATCGGCCTCGCCGACCCCCGCGCCCTGCAGGTCGCGGTCGCGGCCTTCCACGCCCTGGAGTTCGTCGGCCTCCCCGAGGCCCGCTACGCCCTCGCCGAGGCGTGCGTCTACCTGGCCCTCGCGCCGAAGTCCAACAGCATCGCCACGGCGCTGCACGCGGCCGACGCCGCCGTCCTCCAGCTGGGCAACGCGCCCGTGCCCGCGCACCTGCGCGACGCCTCCTACCGCAGCGCCCGGCGGCTGGGTCACGGCAAGGGCTACCGCTACCCCCACGACGACCCCTCCGGCTGGGTCCCCCAGCAGTACGGGCCCGACGGCCTGCCCACGCTCTACCGCCCCGCCTCCCATGGGCAGGAGCCCGACCTCAACACCTGGCGCGCAGATCGCTAGCCTCGCCCCCCAACGATGGACGCGCTGATCCTCGCGGGCGGGCAGGGCACCCGGCTGCGGCCGCTGACGCACCTCACGCCCAAGCCGCTCGTGCCGTTCATGGGCGAGCCTTACGCGCACGGCCTCCTGCGGCGCCTCGTCGAGGTCGGCGTCACGCGCGCCACGTTCCTGGTCGGCCAGTCCGCGGAGCCGTTCGTGCCGCTGGCGGCCGCCGGTCCGCGGCTCGGGCTGGACGTCATCGTCGTCGCCGAGGAGGGGCCGCTGGGCACCGCCGGCGCGGCGCGGCGCCAGGCCGCCCTGCTCCCCCCCGGCGAACCCGTGCTGGTCTGCAACGGCGACGTCCTCAGCGACGTCGACCTGGCCCAGCTGCTGCAGGCGCACAAGGCAGCACAGGCGACCGCGACGCTCCACCTCGTCCCCGTCGAGGACACCACCGCGTACGGCGTCGTGGTGTGCGACCCCGACGGCCGCGTGCTGCGCTTCGTCGAGAAGCCACCCGCCGGCGCCGAGACCGCGAACACGATCAACGCCGGCACCTACGTCCTGCAGCCCGAGGCCTTCGCCGCATTCCCGGGCGACGGCCCGCTCTCGTTCGAGCGCGCGGTCTTCCCCGGCCTGCTGGCCGCCGGCGACGCGCTGCACGGCGTCGCGACCACCCACTACTGGCAGGACCTCGGCACGCCGCAGCGCTACCTCGACGGCCACCGCGCCGTGCTCGACGGCCGCTGCCGGTGGCCTCTCCCCGACGGCATGCAGCTGCGCCCCGGCCCGTCCGCCGTGCACACCACCGCCGACGACACCGCCGCCCGGCTCCTACACGGTGATCGGCGAGGGCTGTCGGATCGCCGCTGACGCCCGCGTGCGAGGGCTCGATCCTCCACGAGCGCGTCACGGTCGGCCCCGGCGCCACCATCACCGACGCGCTGATCGGCTTCGAGGCCGTGATCGGCGCCGGCGTGACCGTCCCCCCCGGCTCCGTCCTCGGCCCCCGCTGCCGCCTCGGCACCTGACCGACCCGCGGCGGCGCCCACGCCCGCGCTTCGAGGTGGCTCGCGCCAGTACCTCCTGACGGGTACTGGTGCGACGCACCTCCGGGCCTATCCCCGAGGTGGCTCGCGGGAGTACCTCCTGCGGGGTACTGGCGCGACGCACCCCCCCGGACCTCCTCGGCCTCGACCTGCTCAGGCGCTGGCCGCCCCCCAGCCCTCCTCGGTCCGGTGCGCCGCGGCCTCCGGCGCCATGAGGGCGCGGACAGCCCGGGCGCGGTCGAGGGCGGACGCCCGGGCGGCGGGGATGTCCGTCAGCACGCGCGCGATCGCGGCGGCCAGCGCCGGGACATCACCTACGCAGACCAGCGGCGCGTCGGGTCCGAGGACGTCGCGCACGCCGCCGGAGTCCGTCGCGACCAGCGGGACGCCGAGGGCTGCCGCCTCAGCCGCGACGAGGCCGAAGCCCTCGCGGTGCGAGGGCTGCACGACGAGGTCCGCCGCGGCGTACTCCGCGCGCAGCGCGGCGGGTGGCACCGCACCGGGCAGCTCCAGCGCGACGGCTCGGGTCGGGGACGGCGGCTCGACGCCGGGCCTGCCCGCCAGTGCCGCCAGGCGGTCGCCCTCGGGGCCCTCGCCGAGGATGCGCAGGCGCACCGGCGTGTCCAGCCGCGCGCACGCGGCGACGAGGTCGGCGAAGCCCTTCTCGGGGATCAGGCGGCCCAGCGCCAAGATCCGGGGCACGCCATCGCCGGCGACGCGCTCGGCGTCGGTGAGGGGCTCGAGGCGGTCGGGAGGCAGCGGCATGGGGTTCACCGCGTCGGCCACGATCCCGGTCGCGCGTTCCAGCCGGTCGCCGAGATCCGACGAGGCGACCTCGACCCGCGCCGCGCCCGCGAGTGCCCAGCGCGCCAGGCCGCGCAGGCGCGGACGCCCCTCGACGAGGCCCACATCCGTCCCGTGCAGGTGCGCCACCACCGGCACGGTGACCGGCGCAAGGCGCGCGATCACCATGCCGGGCATCCACCAGTGCACGTGCACGACGTCCGGATGCCCAGCCCGCACCAGCCGCCACACCGCCGCCGCCGCCCGCCCGAACAGCGCCGACAGTGTGGCCGGCCCGAAGCCCCGCAGTGCCAGGCGGTGCATCTCGCCGCGGTACGCGAGGACCTCCAGCGCCGCCGGCCCGTAGCGCACCCAGCGCACCGGCACGCCCCCGACCACGCCCTGCGCGGGCAGCCCCGCGTCGTGCGGCGCGACCACGACCACCTCGTGCCCCGCCGCCCGCAGCGCCCGCGCCCAGTCCAGGAGGAACGGCGCGGACGCGTCCGCCTCGTGGCGCGGGAAGACGTGCGTGAGGGCGAGCGCCCTCACCGCTCGGAGGCCGAGTCCACCTCGGAGACGGGGTCGACCACGCGCCGGATGCGGTAGGGGACCTGCTGGCGTGCCACGGAATGGCGCAGCACGTCGCCCAGGAACCCCAACGAGATGAGCTGCACACCGACGAGCACGCCGAGGACGCCGAGCTGCAGCAGCGGCCGCTGGCCGATGCCCTGCCCGCTGAACCACAGCACCGTCAGGTAGATCAGCACTCCGAAGCCGACCGTGGAGAGCAGCACACCGGCGCCCCCGAACAAGTAGAGCGGCCGGTCGGCGAAGCGCGTGAGGAACAAGACCGTCAGCAGGTCCAGCATCGTCTTCGGGAAGCGCAGCACCGACAGGTACTTCGAGGTGCCCGCATGGCGGGCACGGTGCTCGACCTCGACCTCCCCGCAGCGGAACCCCAGGTCGTGGGCCAGGACCGGCACGAAGCGGTGGAACTCGCCGTAGAGCGGCAGCTCCTCGGCGACCTCGCGGGTGAGGAGCTTGTAGCCGGTGTTGAAGTCGTGCAGCGCCAGCCCGGTCAGCAGCCGCGTGACGCGGTTGTAGATCCGCGACGTCCAGCGCTTGACCAGGCGGTCGTCACGGCGCCGGCGCCAGCCGCCGACGAGGTCCAGCCCCTCGGCGTCCATCGCCGCCAGCAGGGCCGGGATCGCGCAGGGATCGTCCTGGCCGTCCGCGTCCAACGTCACGATGCGGTCGCCGCGCGCCTGCGCGAAGCCAGCGGCCAGCGCCCCGGACTTGCCGAAGTTGCGCCGCAGCACGACGACTTTGACGGTGCCCGGCGACTCCAGGGCGAAGCCCTCGAGGACCGCGGTCGACCCGTCCGTCGACCCGTCGTCGACGTAGACGATCTCCGTGACCAGCCCGGTGGAAGCCAGCGCGTCGCACAGCTCGCGGTGCAGCAGCGGGAGGTTGTCCGCCTCGTCGAGCACCGGCACGACCGCCGACAGCTGGACGCGCGACATCACGCGAAGGCTAGCCTCTGCCCATGCCCAAGTTCCGGGACCGGCCCACCCCGACGGTGTCGATCATCGTCGTCAACTTCAACGGCAAGTCGTACCTGGGGCCCTGTCTCACGTCGCTGCGCGGGCTGCAGTACGCGGCCGACAAGGTCGAGGTCATCCTCATCGACAACGCCTCCACCGACGGGTCGGTGCAGTACGTGCGGGAGGTCTTCCCCGAGGTCCGCATCGAGGTCAACGACACCAACACCGGGTTCTCGCCGGCGGTCAACCAGGGCGCGCGGCTCGCGGGCGGTGACTACCTCGCGCTGATCAACAACGACGCCGAAGCCGACCCGGAGTGGCTGGTCGAGGCCGTCAAGGTCCTCGAGCTGCGGTCGGAGGTGGGGGCGGTCGCCAGCAAGATCCTGCGCGACGACCGCGAGACCATCGACTACTCCGGCGGCGAGATGTCCTTCTACGGGCACGGCTTCGCCCGCCGCCTCCAGCAGGTCGACGACGAGCGGCCCGTCACGGAGCGCACGCTGTTCGCATCGGGCGGCGCGATGATCACGCGGCGCGAGCTGTTCCTCGACGTCGGCGGCTTCGACGACAGCTACTTCGCGTTCTTCGAAGACGTCGACTACGGCTGGCGCCTGTGGGTGCTCGGCCACGAGGTCCACCTCGTGCCCGCCAGCAAGGTCTTCCATCGCCACCACGGCACGATCGAGCGCTTCGGCTACGCGCGTGAGCGCTACCTGCTCGAGCGCAACGCCCTCGCGACGCTGTTCAAGAACTACGGCGAGGAGAACCTCGCGAGCGTCCTGCCCCCGACGCTGCTGCTGGTCCTCATGCGCGCGTTCGTGGACAAGGAGGACAACCTCCCGGACTTCCGGATCAAGACCGGCTCCGAGCCGCTGGACGACGAGCCCGTGACGATCACCGCGCACACCGCGTCGCACCTCGCGGCGCTGCGGGACTTCGGCCTGGATCTCGAACGCCTGCGCAAGAAGCGCCAGGAGGTCCAGCGCCGCCGCAAGACAGCGGACTCGGCCATCCTCAAGCTCTTCCGCCAGACGTTCCGCTCCAACGTCAACGGCGTGCAGTACCTGGACGTCTTCGCCAAGGTCCTCAAGGCGTTCGACCTCGAGGCCAAGCTGGGCTGGACGCCCAAGGTGCTGATCCTCACGCAGGACACGCTGAGCGCACGCATGGCCGGACCGGCGATCCGCGCGTGGGAGATGGCCACCGTGCTCTCGCATGACTGCGAGGTGGACCTGGGCTCCACGGGCAACGTCGACGACGCGCACATGAACGCGCTCAACCCGCCGTTCGGGGTGTACCACCTGGCGCCGACCAGCGGCATCTTCAAGGCCCTCTACAACGCTGCGGACGTGGTGATCTTCCAGGGCTTCGTCAACCTCTCCTACCCCGAGCTCATCACCGGCGACAAGCCACTGATCGTCGACCTCTACGACCCGTTCCACCTCGAGGGTCTGAGCCTGCGCAAGCACGACCCGGAGCTGGAGCGCTACGCCACGGCGAGGACCGACGTCGGAGTGCTCAACCAGCAGCTGACGCGCGGTGACTTCTTCGTGTGCGCCTCGGAGAAGCAGCGCGACTTCTGGCTGGGGCAGCTCTCGGCACTGCTGCGCATCAACCCGGCGACCTTCGACCACGACGAGTCGCTGCGCGCGCTCATCGACGTCGCCCCGTTCGGCTTCCCGGGCGGGCCGCCGATCAAGGCCGAGGGCAAGGTGCTGCGCGGCGTCGTCGACGGCATCGACGACGACGACTTCGTGCTGGTCTGGGGCGGCGGGATCTACAACTGGTTCGACCCGCTCACGCTGATCCGCGGCGTCGGCAAGGTCGTCGACGAGCACCCGGAAGTGAAGCTGTGGTTCATGGGCTCGGCGCACCCGAACCCCGGTGTGCCCAAGATGCAGATGGCCCACAACGCCTACCGCCTGGCCGAGGAGCTGGGTCTGCTGGGCAAGCACGTGTTCTTCAACGAGGGCTGGGTGCCCTACCACCAGCGCCAGAACTTCCTGCTCGAGGCCGACGTCGGGGTCTCGACGCACTACGAGCATCTCGAGACCGCGTTCAGCTTCCGCACCCGGGTGCTGGACTACCTGTGGTGCAGCCTGCCGATCATCGCCACCGATGGCGACTCGCTGTCGGTGGTGGTCAAGGAGCGCGAGCTCGGGCTGACCGTCCCGCCCGAGGACGTCGACGCCGTCGCCGCCGCGATCGTGCGGCTGCGTGAAGACCGCGCGTTCTACGAGCGCTGCGTCGCCGGGATCGAGGCCCTGCAACCCGAGATGACGTGGGAGCGGGTCCTCGAGCCGATCGTGCAGTTCTGCAGCAACCCGCAGCGCGCCGCCGACGCGGAGGGCAAGCCCCAGCGCTACATCTCCACCGACTACATCGTGCTGTCGAAGTCCCCGCTGCACTACGCCAAGCGCGTCGTGCACTACGCGCGTGTCGGTGGTCCGCAGCTGGCCATGGTCCACGCCCGCAACTTCCTGCGTGCGCGGTTGGGCAGGTAGCGATCAGCCGGTGGGTGCCCGCGCCACTGCGTGACGCCGCGCAGCGCCCGGCGCTGCTGGGGTGGCTGGGCGTCGGGCTGGCGGTGCGCCTGCTGATCGCGCCGTTCGCGGTCAGCGCCGACCTGCTGGCGGTGTACTGGCGCAGCCACCTCATCGCGTTCCACGGCACGCTGTTCGACGACTACCTGGTCAACATGGGCGCGCACTACGTGCACGCGGGGTGGCTCAAGGTCGCCTCGCCGCTCATGCCGCCGTCCGAGGGCCTCTGGACGCACCCGTGGTGGTGGAGCGACTCCGCCGCGCTGGCGCCGCAGCTGCAGCGCACGTTCAGCCTCGACCCTCACGCCTTCCAGACCCTGCTGGTGCTGAAGGTGCCCTACCTGCTGGCGGACCTCGGGGCCGGGCTGCTGCTGCTCGCGCTGCTCGGCGGGCTGGCGCCACGGCTGGTGCGGCGGGCGTGGGCGTTCTGGATGCTCTCGCCGATCGGCCTCTACGCGACCTACGCGTTCGGGCGCTACGAGATGCTCGCGGTGGTCTGCGTGGTCGCGGCGCTCTGGGCGGTCGAGCGGCGCCACCCGTGGTGGGCGGCCACGCTGCTGGGCGTCGGGGTCACGATGCGCGGCTACCCGCTGCTGCTGATCCCGGTCTTCGCGCTGATCGCCACCCGCGGCTGGTGGCGCCAGCTGGGCTGGGCGGCGCTCTCGCTGGTGCCGCTGGGGGCCGTGGTGGCGATCAACCAGCTGGCGGCCGGGCAGGCCGGGGAGCTCGCGACGCTGCGCGACTTCCACACGGGCACGACGTTCCTGGCGTTCACGCTGCCCGTCGACGGCGTCGGGCCGGTCTACGTCTTCGTCACGGCCCTGCTGCTGCTCTACGGGGCCCTGCTGGGGCGCCGCGCCGGCTGGTGGGGACGGCCTCCCGAGACCGCGGACCTGTGGGTGTGGCTGCTCGTCCTCCACGGGGCGATGTTCGCGCTAGCGACGTTCTCCGCGCACTACTTCGCGTGGTTCACGCCGTTCGTGATGCTCGCGCTGGCGCGACGGCCGGCGTGGCGCGGCGTGCTGCCGCTGCACCTGCTGCAGGTCGCGGTGGTGCTGGCGACCGCCGACCTGCTGGGTGGTCCCGGCACCCTCCTCGGCCTCTTCGAGCCGCTGCAGCCCGACGTCGTCACCGCCGTCCCCAACCTGCGCGAGCTGCTGCTGACCGCCGGCGAGCTGCCGGTGCAGCTGGCCGGCGCGCTGCGCTCGGCGTTCCTCGCGCTCATGGTGCTCCTGGCCGCGCCCGCGATGCGCGAGCTGGCCTCAGGTGCGGCTTCGGGTCCGGCGCAGCCGCCGGTCGCGAGCGAACCCGGTGACGGCCAGCGCGATCGCGCCGGCAAGCAGCGCAAGCCAGCCCGTGGTGAACAGCGCCTGCTCCGGCAGACGCCCGCCGGCTGACGCGACCACCTCGGCGGCCTGCTCGACCGCTGCCCCCGCACCCCCTCCGCCGCGGACGCGGAACGCCAGGTCGCCGACCGCCGCCTCACCGTCGTGCAGCAGCTCCCCGCCGGGGTACGGGTCGTTCGCCAGCTCCGCGGCTGCGTCCTCGCCGGGGGCGTTGGCGAAGAGCGCGAGCGGGGTCGCCCCACGCCAGGCGACCTCCAGCACGGCTGTCTCCGGCACGGCGACGGGCTCATCGAACGTCACGCCGACCCACTCGCCGTCGCCGAGGTCCGCGCCCGGCACGCGGGCACTGGCCAGCACCGGACCGCCGGGCTCCGCGCGCAGCGTGACGCGCAGGCGACCGCCGGGATCGGCGGGCGCCCCGTAGGTCGCGGTCACGAGGTCGACACCCGCAACCACGCCGGTCGCCGACCGGAACGTCTGGCCCACGGTGGCACCGCCGGCGAGGGGCACCACGGTCGAGAGCGTCGGCTGGAACGGCTCGCCGCCGGCGCGAGCGCACCCGGTCGCGAGCACGACCAGCACGACCAGCACGAACGCCGAGCTGGTCGCCATCGCGCGGGGCTGGTCTGAGGTCATGGCGGCTGACGACGAGCTGTACCACAACGACGACCCCGCCGCGCGGTGCACACAGCGAGTGGCGGTGAGACACCGGTCCCGCAAGGGCCGGGGCTACCCTTCCCGACCATGGCAACGGCCACCGCGGTGCCGCCGCGCCGCGTCCGCAGCGGCGCGCTTGCCGACTTGTGGAACGCGCGCGAGCTGCTGCGCAACCTGGTGTCCAAGGAGCTCAAGGTCCGTTACAAGGGCTCGGCCCTCGGGTTCCTCTGGTCGCTGGTCACACCGCTGCTCATGACCGCGGTCTTCTCGGTGGTGTTCGCGACGTTCATCCGCGTGCCGCTGGGTGAGGGGAACTTCGCCACGCTGTTCCTGTCGGGGTTCCTGGTCTGGCAGTTCTTCGCGAACTCGGTGAACTCCTCGGTCGGGGCGATCGTGCAGAACGGCGCGCTGATCCAGAAGGTGTGGTTCCCGCGCGAGGTCATCCCGCTCAGCCTCGTCGCGGCGCAAGCCGTGCACTTCCTGCTCGCGCTCGCCGCGACGCTGCCGCTGTTCATCATCTTCCGCGGGCTGCACTGGGTGTCGCTGCCGGCGGTGGCGGGCGGGCTGGTCCTGGCGGGGGCCTTCACGGCCGGCGTGTCGATGCTCTTCGCCGCTGCCAACGTGAAGTTCCGCGACCTGCAGGAGCTCACCCAGGTGATCTTCCTCGCCTGGTTCTACATGACGCCGGTGATCTACCCGCTGTTCTTCGTGACCGACAACCCGGCCGCGCGGGCGTTCCTGCCGATCATCTACGCCAACCCGATCACGTGGTACGTCACGCTGTTCCAGCAGGCGCTCTACGGCACGCCGGCGAATCCCGGCACCAATCCCCCGCCGCACTTCCCCGACCCACTGGTCTGGGCGGTCTGCGCCGCGTGGGCCGTGGTCGCGCTGGTCGCGGGATGGGCGCTGTTCCGCCGCCTGGCCGCCTCCTTCGCCAAGGAGGTCTGATGGCCGCCGCGGACGTGCACGCGGTGGTTCCAGCCGTCGACGTGCCGGCGCGCCGGCCCGTGATCGAGGTTCGCGACCTGCACGAGGTCTTCCGCATCTACAAGGAGGCGCCGCCCAGCCTCAAGGAGCGGCTCTACAAGTTCCGGCGCGCGGCCTTCAGCGAGTTCCACGCGCTCGACGGTGTGGACCTCACCGTGTACGAGGGCGAGACGGTCGGGCTCGTCGGCCACAACGGATCCGGCAAGTCGACGCTGTTGAAGTGCATGGCGCGGATCCTTCCGCCCGATCAGGGCACCGTCGCGGTGCACGGCCGGATCGCGACGCTGCTGGAGCTCGGCGCGGGCTTCTCCGCCGAGCTGACCGGCCGCGAGAACTGCTACCTCAACGGCTCGCTCCTCGGCCTCTCCCGCGCCGAGGTCGACGCGGCCTTCGACTCCATCGTGGACTTCGCGGGCGTGCGCGACTTCATCGACACGCCGGTGAAGAACTACTCGTCGGGCATGTACGTGCGCCTCGGGTTCGCGATCGCCGTGCACGTCGACCCCGAGATCCTCCTGGTCGACGAGGTGCTGGCCGTGGGCGATGCGGTCTTCCAGGAGAAGTCGCTCGCGCGCATGCGCCGCCTCAAGGAGTCGGGGCGCACGGTGGTCCTGGTCAGCCACGACCTCGGCTCGGTCGCCGAGTTCTGCGACCGCGTGATCGTGCTCGAGCACGGCCGCGTGCTCTTCGACGGACCCACAGAGCAGGGCCTCGTGGAGTACGAGCGGCGCATCTCGGCCGGCAAGGGCGAGCCCTCCGTGGTCGCGCTGGAGCCGGAGCCCCGGGACCGGGATGGCGACCGTGCCGCGCGCATCACCGCGGTCCATCTCGACACGGGCGATCACGATCCCGCCCGCGGCGTCCCGGTCGGCACCCACGCACGCCTCGAGGTCGAGGTCAGCGCCGAGGAGCAGCTCGTCGGCGCCGGCGGGCTCTACCTCGCCGTCACGCTGCGCCGCCCCGACCTGCCGACGCCCGTGTACACCAGCCGCACCTCCTGGCGCGTGACCTATGTCGCGCCCCCGCCACCCGGCCAGACCCTGCGCGCGCTGGTCGACCTCGACCTCAACGTGCTCACGGGCAGCTACCTGTTCGACGTCGAGATCGGCAACGCCGAGACCGACGCGCTGCACGACCGCTGCCGCGACGCGGCGCGGGTCCTGGTCCTGGGCGAGACCCACGATCAGGGGATCGCACCGGTCGACCTGCGCTTCACGCTGGACAACCCCGAGGGCGTGTGGCCCCCCGAGAGCCTCCCACCAGAGCTGGAGCACGGCGGGCCACGGCAGCATCCCTCGCCGCTGTGGCCGCTGGGCGGGCAGCCCCCCAAGCCGCGGGGCTGAGCCGCCGGCCGTGCGGGTCCTCGCCTGCGTCATCAGCTGGAACACCGCGCACCACCTGCCCGCGGTGCTGACCTCGCTGCGGGCGCAGACGCACGGCGACCTCGACGTCGTGGTCGTCGACAACGCCAGCCACGACGGCTCCGCGCAGACGGCGCGCGACGCAGGCGCCCGCACGATCGCCAACACCACGAACCGGGGCTACGCCGGCGCGGCCAACCAGGGCGTCGCGATGGCCCGGGAGGCCGGCGCCGACGCCGTGCTCCTCCTCAACCCCGACCTGCGCCTGGACCCCGGCCACGTCGCAGCGCTCACTGCCACGTTGCACGAGCAGCCGCGCGCCGCCAGCGTGCAGGGCAAGCTCTGGCGCTTCCACCCCGAGCGCGTGCTGGACAGCACCGGACACCGCGCGTTCGTCACCCGCCTGTTCCGCAACCGCGGCGAGGGCGAGCCCGATCGGGGCCAGCACGACACGCCCGGCGAGGTCTTCGGCGTCAGCGGCGCGTGCGCCCTGTACCGCATCGATGCGCTGGAGGACGTCGCCGTGCACGGCCAAATCTATGCCGAGGACCTGTTCGCGTACTTCGAGGACGTCGACCTGGACTGGCGGCTGCAGCTGCGCGGCTGGCAGGCCCGCTACCAGCCGGCCGCGACCGGCTGCCACGAGCGTGGAGGCGCGGGCATCCGTCGCAGCCCGCTGGTCGAAGAGCTCAACTGGGCCAACCGCCTGCTCGTGGTCGTGCGCAACGACGACCCTGCCGGGCTCGCCCGCCGCGTGCCGGCGTTCGGCGGCACCACGCTGCTCAAGACGGGCGAGCTCGCGCTCACGGTCCCGAGCGCGCTCGCCCGTGGGGTGCGCCGCTTCGCCCGCCACCTGCCTGCCGCCCGCGTCCAGCGCCGCGCGATCATGGCCACCGCCACCGTCGACCCCGCCGCTGTCGTCGCGCGCTGGTTCGAGCCGTTCGACTACCGCCGTTGGGTCGCCACCTGGGCCGATCGCGTGGCTTCGGGCCGTTAGCCGCCGTTGGGCGATAACGTTCCGCCATGGACGTCGCGCCAGACCTGGAGCTGCGGATCGACCGCGCTTTTGCGTCGGCGGTCCAGGAGCAGCTGGACGAGGAACGCCAGCTGCGCCGCCTGATCGAAGAGGTCGAGCGAGCCGTCGCCACGCTGGTCGGCGGGCTGGACGACCTGACCACGCAGGTACGGCGCGCCGGCGGTCCGGAGGTCGTGCAGGGCGCCGTCACGCAGGCCCTGCACGAGGTCGAGACCCGCACCACCAGCATCCTCCACGGCTTGGTGGCCGGCCAGCCCCTCGCGATCCGGGCCGCGGTCGCGGAGGTCGTGGCTCCGATGCTGGCGGACGCGGCGAGCCACCAGGAGGGTGTGCTGGCCGCGCTGCACGGCCTGCGCGACGCGCAGGAGGACTCCCTGGCCGACCTGCGCTACGGCCAGGAAGACGTGCTGAACCTGCTGCGCGAGGGGCAGGAGCAGGCGCTGACCCGCCTGACCACGGCCACCCGGGCGCTGGAGAGTGCCGAGGCGCGCCTGGCCGACGTCGTCGCGCGGGTGGACGCCGCGGCCGACCGCCTCACGGAGATGGACGAGCGGACCCGCCTGCGGGCGGATGCGCTGGAGGAGCAGCTCACCGCACTGCGCGGGGCGCTGCGGGCTCCGCCCCCGCCCCCGCGGTCGATCGTGGCCGCCGCGCCTCCGCCCCCACCGCCGGCCTCCGCCGACGACGAGCGTGTGCTGCGCGTCGTGCGCGAGGCCGACAGCCACTGCCTCCAGTGCGGTTTCGAGGCCAAGACCCCGGCGGGGCTGGCCGCGCACCTGCGCACCCACTAAGGCAATCCCGCTGAACCCGGGTTGACGAGACCTTGCGCGCCGACGCAGACTACAGACTTGTAACTACACGTCGGTCGTGAAAGGTGGCAGGGTCCATGGTCCTCCTGGAGTCCTTGCCGTGGGCACCTCAGGCCAAGTGCCTGCAGGCGGAGCCCGAGACCTTCTTCCCGGAGAAGGGTGGGTCCACCAGGGAGGCCAAGCGCATCTGCACGCTGTGCGAGGTGCGCTCGGAGTGCCTGGAGTACGCGCTGGCCAACGACGAGCGCTTCGGCATCTGGGGTGGTCTGTCGGAGCGGGAGCGCCGCAAGCTCAAGCGCCTGGCCTCCTGACCACCCACCTCCGCTCCGCGAACGGGCGGCGCGGCTACCGTCCGGTCACGTAGATGGGTCTGTCGTCGTCGGAGGTCGCCCTGCAGGCCCCGTCCCGCGTCGTGGCGGTCCTCGTGACCCGCAACGGCGAGGAGTGGGTCGGCGCCGCGCTGCGCACCCTGCGCCAGCAGAGCCATGCCGGCATGGACGTGGTGGTGGTGGACAACGCCAGCACCGACGGGACGCTCGGGCTGCTCGAGGGGCGCGTGCCGGCGGAGCAGGTGCTGCGCCAGCCGGCCAACCTCGGCTTCGGCCGCGCCGTGGGCCAGGCGCTGCGCCACCCGCTGGTCGCCCAGGCCGAGATGGTGCTGCTGGTCCACGACGACCTCGTGCTGGCCCGCGACGCGGTCGAGCTGCTGGTCGCGGCGCTGGACGACGACCCGACGCTGGGCATCGTCGGGCCGAAGCTGCGGGAGTGGGCCGAGGAGTACGTCCTGGCCGAGGTCGGCATGACCACCGACCACTTCGGGCGGGCCGACACGCTGCTGGAGCCCGGGGAGCTGGACCAGGGTCAGCGCGACGGGCAGCGCGACGTGCTCTTCGTGTCGACCGCCGGGATGCTCGTGCGGCGGGAGCTGCTCGCCAAGCTCGGCTTCGACTCCCGCTTCCCGCTCTTCCGCGACGACTACGACCTCTGCTGGCGGGCGTGGCTGTCGGGTTCGCGCGTGAGCGTGGTGACCGACGCGGTCGGCTACCACCTGGGGGCTGCGGCCTCGGGACTGCGCGCGCCGTTCGACGCGCGCCCCGAGGTCGCCCGCTACCTGGCGGAGCGCCACGCGCTGGCCGCGCAGATCAAGAACCACAGCGCGGTGCGGTTGCTGTGGGTGCTGCCGGGGGTCGTGCTGCTCGGGTTGGTGCGCGCCTTCGGCCTCGGGATGGCGCGGCGCTTCTCGGAGGCCTTCGCCATCCCCCGTGCGCAGGTGTGGAACCTGACGCAGCTGGGGCGCACGCTGCGGCGCCGGCGGCGGGTGCAGCGCGGCCGGGTCATCCGCGACCGCGAGCTCTCGGTGCTGCTGGCCCCGGGCCTGGCGCGGTTGCGCACCTACGCCGAGGCCCTCGCGGGCTGGCTGGCGGGCGGCGGCACCCGCACGCTGGTCGACGCCGGCGAGGATGTGGCGCCTCTGTCCGCGGACCCCTTCGCCGAACGGCCGTTCCGCCGCTACCTGCGCGACCGCCCCGCGGTGGTGGTGGGGGTGCCGCTGCTGCTGGCCTACCTCGTCGGGCTGATCCCGCTGCTGGGGCCGGGACCGGTGGTGGGGGGCCAGATCGCCGCGTGGCCTGACGACTCCACGGCGTTCCTGCGCTCCTACACGGCACCGTGGGACGGTGAGCCGCTGGCCTCCGCGGCGTTCCCGTCGCCGGCGCAGGCGTTCCTCGGCCTCTTCTCGCTGCTCATGGGATCCAGCCCGTGGCTGGCGCAGCGTGTCGCGGTGTTCGGGCTGCTGCCGGTGGCGTGGTTCCTGGCGCTGCGCGCCGGGCGGCTGGTGACGAGGCGACGCTGGCCGCGGGTGCTCGGGGCCACGGTGTACGCGCTGTCGGTGCCGGTGCTCGGGGCGTTGGCCTCCGGCCGCTTCGGCGCGCTGGTGATCGCGGCGCTGCTGCCTGGGCTGGTCGCGGTGACCTTCCGCGCCGGTGACCCGCGGACGCCGCCGGGGTCGGCATGGCGCGCGGCCGGGCTGCTGGCACTGGGGCTGGCGGTGTGCGCCTCCGCGGCGCCGATCGAGACCTCGATGCTGGTCACCGGCGTGGTGATCGCGCTGCTGGTGGTGGCGTTGGCGGGCGGGCCGGGTCGGCGGGCGGCGTGCGTGCGCTTGCTGGTCGCGCTGGGCGGCGCGGCGTTGCTGCTGGCGCCGTGGGCGGTCGATGTGCTGCGCGAGTCGCTCGACGGCGCGTCGCTCGGCCTCGGCCTGGCGCTGCGCGCCGAGGTGGCGGAGCTGCCCCTGTGGCGGGCCCTGCTGCTGGCGCCGGGGCTGTTGGCGGGCCTGGCGGGCAGCGGTGTCGTGGTGCCGTCGCTGGTCACGGGTGCCGTGGTGCTGGCAGGCCTGCTGGTGGGGCTGCGGGCGCGCCCGGTGCTGACGGCGGCCCTGGTCCTGCTCATCGTCGTGTCGGGCCTCGGCGCCGTCGCGCTCACGCGCCTGCAGGTGGGGCTCGTCTGGGTGCCCGCCGTGCTGCTCCCCGGTGCCCTGGCGTTGGCCGTGCTGGCCGTGGTCGTCGGACGCTGGTTCCGCGAGAGCCTCGGTGCCCGCGACTTCGGGTTGCGCCAGATCACCATCACGCTGGCGGGCGCCGCGGTCACGGTGGCGTTGCTGGCGTCGACCGCGGCACTGGCGGACACACCGTGGGACGACCTGCGGCTGGACCCCGCGCTGGTCCCGGCGTTCGTGTCCTCTCAGGAGGGCGTCGTGGGGCCGTACCGGGTCCTGCTGCTCAACGATGCCGGCGACGCGGAGGGCGTGCGCTGGGAGGTGACGCGTGGCGGCGGGCCCTCGATGCAGGACTACGGGACCGTGAGCAGCCCCCGGCTGCTGCGCGCCTTCGCGGACCTGGTCGCGACGCTGGCCGCTGGCGGGGACCCGTCGGCCGGCGACCAGCTCGGCCTGCTGAACGTGCGCTACGTGGTGCTCACCGAGCCCTCGGAGGCGCTGCCGGCGGCGCTGGTGCGCCAGCCCGCGCTGGACCCGCTGCCGGTCAGCGGCGGCCAGGTCTACGAGGTCACGACGTGGCTGCCGCGCGCGGTCGTCGTCCCGGCCGACGCCGCCGAGGCGCTGCTGGCTGACGGGGTCCCGCCAGCCGGCGTGGCGCGGGTGTCGGAGAGCCTGGTCGCGCTGGCACCCGGTCAGTTCTCGGGGCGCATACGGGGGACCAGTGGCGGGCTCGTGGTGGTGTCGGAGGCCAGCAACCCGCAATGGCAGGCCGCCGCGGACGGACAGGTGCTGGAACGCGTGCAGCTCGGCGACGTCAACGCGTTCGTGCTGCCCGCAGGCGATGCCGAGCGCACCGTCAGCGTGGAGGCCACCGGCGCGTTCCGCCGCCGCCTGATCGTCCTCGGCCAGATCATCGTGGGACTGCTGGTGCTGTCGCTGGCCGTGCGCCCGCCAGGGGTGACCGAGCGGCGCCTGCGCGCGCGCGTGCTCCCCGCTGAGCTCTCCGGGGTCGGCGCGGCCACCGGCCCGATCCCGGTCGGGGCGCTGCCAGGGACGATGGGGCTCGGCGAGGTCGCGCCGCCGCCCTCGCCCCTGCCGCCCGACGCGGCCGGCAGCGCGACCGTGACGCCGCCGCCCGGCGTGAGCCGCGGACCGGCACCGTGACCCGCGGCGCGCGAGTCGGTGCCGCGCTGCTCTTGGTCCTCGTGGTCGCGCTGGTCGGCGCCGGCGTGACTGCCGAGGTGCGGCTGCCGGCGGTCATGGTCCCGGCGCCGGAGGGCGGCGACCTGCAGGCTGCGGCCAGCGGCACGTGGTACTGCGCGGCGACCACCGACACGGCGGCCGAGGTGCAGGTGGCCGCGGTCGGTGACGAGCCCAGCAGCGTCGAGGTGGTGCGCCACCGCGGCGGAGCGTCCGAGCGCGTGACGGCCGAGGAGGTGCCTGCCGGGCAGGTGCTCGCCGTTCCGCTGGGCGCCGGCGACCCCGCGCCGGTGAGCGTGCGGTGGCAGGGCGGTCCCGCAGTCGCGACCTGGCGGCTCGCGGGCGAGCCCGACGCCGCCGGCGCGGCGTGCGCGTCGACGACCGCCGAGACCTGGCATCTCGTGGGTTTCGACACGCGGCTGGGCAGCTTCGCCCGGCTGCACCTGTTCAACCCGTTCTCCTCTGACGCGGCGGTGCGGCTGCGCTTCGGCACGCCGACCGGAGCGGTCGCGCTGGTGATCGCCGACAACCTCGCGGTGCCGGCACGCTCCTTCCGGGTGGTCGAGCTCGGGGAGTTCCAGCCCGAGATCGCCGACCTCGCGGTCACCGTCGAGGTGCTCGGCGGCCGGGTCGTCCCGATGGGGGAGCAGGTCCTGGGCCGCGGCGATCCGGAGACGCCGGCACCCGAGGGGCGCGCGTTCCTGGCCGCCGTCTCCCAGCCCACGACGACCGCGCTGCTGCCGCGCGCCGCCGCCGGCCCCGGGACCGACGCGTGGCTGACGATCTACAACCCGGGCCTCGAACCGGCCCCGGTCACGGTGCAGACCTCCGAACCGTCCCCGGGCGCCCTCGTCGGCGAGGTCTCCGTGCCGGCGGGCGGCGTGCGCCGCGTCCCGCTGGCCGGCCTCTCCGCCCAGCCCACGTTCTCGGTGACGGTCACCTCCAGCACTCAGGCGCAGATCGTCGCGGCACAGGTCACCGCAGCCACCGCGGAGCACGGCGCGGCGGCCGACACCGCCGCCACGGCCCCCGACACGGTGTGGGCCGTCCTGACCGACCCCGGCGGGGCGGTCGCGATCGCGAACCCCGGGCCCGACGACGTCGCCGTCCGCCTCACCACCGCCGCCGGCACCCAGAGCAGCGTCATCCCCGGCGGCGGCCTCGCCGAGCTCCGCCCGCCACCCTCCGACGCCGTCGCGCTGGTCACCATCGACGCCGACGCCCCGGTCGTCGCCGCCGCGACGGCCGGCACCGACCCGGGCGAATCCGCCCCCACCCCCACCGACACCACCCCTCCAACCGCCCTCCCAACCACGCCCCCAACCCTCGCCCCCCCGACCTTCCCCGCCACCACCCCAGATGCCCCCGCCGCCCCGGCTACCGCCACACCCGTCCCGACCGTGACCGCCACGCCGACGACCGCGGCGAAGGCGGCCGCACAGACGGCCGTGCCGACGGGGGCGACCGAGGGGCCGACTGGCGGGACAGGGGCGACCGGGCCAACCGGGGCGACCGGGCCAACGACCGGGCCGACGGGGACGACGGGGGCGACGGGGCCCGGCGGTGCGACGGGCGCGACCGGGCCGACCGCCGAGCCGACCACGACGGCCACGCCCACCCCGACCCCGACCGCCACGGAGACCGCGCCGCCGGAGCCGGAGCCGGCCGTCGAGGGGTTGATCGCGGTGGAGGGGGTTCCGCAGTCGGCGTGGCTGGGGCCCTCGGACCATCCGCCGGTGCGCAGGGACCCCAGGCTGGCGACCGTGCCCTACCGCACCGCCGACCCCGTCGCCGGGAGCGAGGAGCCGCTCCCGCTCGCCCCCGTCAGCCCCGGCGAGGAGGGCGAGGGCGTCATCGGTGCCACCGAGGGCTTCACGACAGGCCCGACCGCACCGGCGACCGCCCCTCCAACGGCCACCCCCACCCCCGAACCGACACCGGAGCCGACCGCGGACGTGACCGAGGGGCCCTCCGGCGGCCCGTCCGGCCCGTCCGGCCCGTCTGGCTCCCCCGGCGCGACGGCCGCGACCGGCGCGACCGGCGCGACCGGTCCACCCCCGCTCGGCCCTGGCTCCGAGTCGGGCAGCGTCATCGGCTGACTTGCCGGCCCCCGTCCCACGCGAGGGTCAGTCCTCGTCGTCCTCTTCCCACGGCAGGCCGAGCTCCCGGGCGATCGCGCTGCCGGCGGCGTCGCGGATCGCGTCGACGAGGTCGGCGCGGCTCTCCGCGCGGAGCTCGAGAGGGCGGCGGTAGACGACCAGGCGCCGCGGCGGTCCGGGGCGGTACGTGGCCAGCGGGATCACGTCCGGTGCGATGCCCAGCGGCTCCGGCGGGATGTCCTCGACGGCGACGGCGGCACCGGCCGCCGCAGCACGCACGTCGTCGGGCAGGCTCATGAGCGCGTCGCGGGTCAGCTGGGCGAAGCGCTGGACGTCGCGGGCGCGGAACCCGTCGGTCGGGCGGCGCGCGGGGTCCCCATCGGCCCGCCAGCTGCGCCCGTGACGGTCCCGTGCCACCGGCGGCATCCTACGGGGCCGCGCCCGACACGCTTCCGCGGGCAGCGCGGCGCGATGGGCTACCTTCCCGGCCCGTGGCCGACGTGATGCGCACCTGCTCCAAGACCGGCTGCCGGTGGCCCGCCGCGGCGAGCCTGTCGTTCCGCTACGCGACGCGCGACGCGTGGCTGTCCGACCTCGGCGAGGACCATCCCGCCACCTACGACCTCTGCCCGCACCACGCCGAGGCACAGACGGCGCCCCGGGGGTGGACGCTGGCCGACGTGCGCACCCTCAAGGAGGCCCGCCGGGAGCCCTCCGCGGCGGAGATCGCCGAGCGCGCGGCCGTACTCCGCAGCGCCGCCCCGTCGCAGGAGGAGGAGACCGTGGCTGTCGGGGCCTCCCGCGGCCGGCGCAACCGCTACGCGGAGCTGGTCGCGGACCTCCCGCGCCTGGCCGCCGTCCATGCCGACGAGCACGACCCCGACGAGGTCATCCCCGCCCCCCGGCGGCCCAGCATCGCGCTCGTGCCTCCCGCACCGCCCCAACCCCCGCCGGCGCCCGCGCCCGCAACCCTGCCCGCCCCCGCATCCCCGCCGGCCCCCGCATCCGACATCTTCGCCGACCTGGCCTCCTCCGGGCCTCATTCCGCCGCCCCCCGCTCCGCAGCCCTCGACGCCGCCGACGCGGTCGCCGCCACCGTTGCCGATGCGCCCGCGCGGATCGCCCTGCCGCCGGTCGCGCCGGCGCACGAGCTGGCGCCGGGGTTGCCCGCCGACGCGCCGATGGACCCGCGGTTCCATCAGCTGCAGATCCCGCTGCCGGGCCCCGTCGCCGGCCACGAGCCGGGGGACGACACCAACGTGGTCCCGTTCCGCCGCCGCCCCGCGCCGCCGGACGAACCGGCGTGACGCGTGTGGGTCAAGGGTTGACTGTGCTCGCTGTGACTTCTTGCACCCTCGGTCAGGAAAGAGCTCGGTGACGCTGCCGGCCGACCTGCTGCGGCAGGTTCGGCGCCTCGACGAGGCGCAGCTGCGCCGGCTGCTGATCCTCGCGCACAGCCTCCTGGAGGACTCCGGCGGGCCGCGGCTGCGGCTCGCGGACGTGCCCGGCATGCCCTCGGTGCGGCTGACGCAGCGGTCCGTGCGGTGCGGCAAGCGCTGCGGGTCGTGCCCCCACGGGCCGTACTGGTACGCACGCTGGACGGAAGGCGGCCGTGCGCGCGTTCAGTACCTCGGCCGCGAGCTGCCCTCCGCGATCCGGCGCACCGTCGAGGAGAACCTCGTCAGACCCCGGGGAGCAGCTTCCCCGGGTTGAGCACGCCCGTCGGGTCCAGCGTGCGCTTGAGCGCCCCGAGGACCTCGACTCCCAGGTCACCGACCTCGTCGCGCATCCACGGCCGGTGGTCGGCCCCGACCCCGTGGTGGTGGGAGATCGTGCCCCCGGCGGCGACGATCGCCCGCGCGGCGGCTGTCTTCGCGGCCCGCCACCGCCCGAGCGGGTCCTCGCCCGCGGCCGCGATGAACGTGAAGTACAGCGATGCCCCCGTGGTGTAGATGTGCGAGGCGTGGCAGGCCACGAGTGGCTCGCCGCCCTCGTCGCCCAAGGCCTGCAGCAGCGCGGCGCGCACGGCCGCATGCAGTGCCGGGAGCGTCGACCAGGTGCCCGCCGTCTCCAGCGCCTCGACCAGGAGCCCGCGGTCCATGAGGTCGTCGCGCAGGTAGGGCCCGTCGAAGCGCCCGCGCGCCCAGCTGTTCCCGGCGCCCCGCCCCAGCGGCCAGAGCCGCTGGCTGCGCAGGACCGCCCGGCTGGCGACGCGCCGGGACGAGACCCCGCCCGCGCTGCCGTCCCAGCCCGTGATCACCAGGCAGCCCCCGCCTCGCCGTCCCAGAAGGGCGCGCAGCCCCTTGGCCTGGGTGCCCCCGGCCAGGGCCAGCGCGGTGTCGGTCTCGACGGCGTCGGAGAGGCGTACGACGTCGGGGGCGACCTCGGCCTGGGCCAGCGCACGCAGCGCGGTGAGGCCGTGCTCGAACGAGCGGGCCAGCCAGGCCTCGTAGACCTCGACCTCCGGGGCGTGGCGCAGCCGCAGCGTGGCCTCGGTCACGACGCCCAGGACGCCCTCGGACCCGACCAGCAACCCGCGCAGGTCGGGCCCGCTCGCGGAGCGCTCGACGCGGCCGGCGGCCAGTGGCCCGGCCGGGGTCGCGAGGCGCAGCCGCAGCACCAGGTCGTCCATGCGACCGTGGCCCGTGGAGGCCTGACCGGCCGATCGTGAGGCCACCATCCCGCCGATCGAGGTGTAGGCGTAGCTCTGCGGGAAGTGGCCCAGCGACAGGCCCTGCGCGCGCAGCAGCGCCTCGGCCCTTGGGGCGCGCAAGCCGGGTTGCAGCGTGGCCGTGAGCGACTCGGTGTCGATGTCGAGGATCGCGTCCATGCGCTCCAGGTCGAGGGCGATCACGGCGCTGAAGCGCCCGCGCAGGGGCTCGACGCCGCCGACCACGCTGGTGCCGCCGCCGAAGGGCACGATCGCGACCTGCTCGGCCACACAGGCGGCGATCACCATGCGGACCTCGTCGTGCGAGGCCGGGTACACCACCGCGTCGGGTGCGTCCTCGGCGTCGCCGGTGCGCCGCCGCAGCAGGTCCGGGTAGCTCTTGCCCCCCGCGTGCAGCACCCGCGTCATGCGGTCGTCGCGCACGTGGACGGCCCCGATGGCTGCCTCCAGCCGGGCGCGCGCCTGCTCCGGCAGCGCGGCCTCCGGGAGCCGCACGTCCTCCAAGGCCACCGGCGGCGTCGCGGGGAGGGATCGGAAGCGGGCCGCCAGCATCCGCTGGGCCAGCGGCGGGATGCCGTGGCGCTGCGCCGGGTCGCCCCAACCGTTCCACACCATGGGCTCGGTGGGCACGTCGATCAGCGTGGAGTCCGCCATAGGCGGACATCATCGCGCCGGTGGTCGCCGCCGCCACGTCGCATAGGGCCGGGGCCCCTCGCAGGGCGTCACCTACGATGCTGGTGGATGGAGCACCTGACCCGCATCGTCAAGGCCTACGACGTGCGCGGCCTCGTGCCCGACGAGCTGGACGAGGACGTCGCCGAGGCCCTGGGCCGTGGCGCCGCGGTCGAGCTGCACGGTCGGAGGTGTCGTCGTCGGCCGCGACATGCGGCCGTCGTCGGCGTCGCGCTGGCCGAGGCGTTCATGCGCGGGCGTGCGCGCCCAGGGCGTCGACACGGTCGACATCGGCCTGGCTCGACCGACCTCGCTGTACTACGCGTCGGGACGGCTGTCGCATGCCCGGCGCGATGTGGACCGCCAGCCACAACCCGGCGCAGTACAACGGCCTGAAGCTGTGCCGCGCGGGCGCGGAGCCGGTGGGCATCGAGACCGGGCTCGCCCAGATCCGCGACCGGGCGCTAGCCGGTCAGACTTCCCCCCTGCAGCCGCCGAGGGCCGCCACCGCACGCAGGACCTGCTGGCCGAGTACGCCGCAGCACGTGCGCTCCTTCGTCCGACGGCGTCACCCTGCGCCCGCATGAAGGTCGCGGTCGACGCAGGCAACGGCATGGGCGGGCTCGTGGTGCCCGGCGGTGCTTCGACGGCCTGCCGCTGGACGTCGTGCCGCTGTACTTCGAGCTCGACGGCACGTTCCCCAACCACCCCGCCAACCCGATCGAGCCCGAGAACCTCGTCGACCTGCAGGCAGCGGTCACCGAGCACGGCTGCGACATCGGGCTGGCCTTCGACGGCGACGCCGACCGCGTGTTCTGCGTCGACGAGACCGGGCGAGGCCCGTGCAACCCGTCGCTGGTGACCGCCGTGATCGCCGCACCGCTGCTCGCAGCCGCAGCCAGGGAGACGGTGCTCTACAACCTGATCTGCTCGCGCGCCGTTCCCGAGACCATCGACCGCAGCCGGCGGCAACGCCGTGCGCACACGCGTCGGCCACTCCTTCATCAAGCAGGTGATGAAGGACACCGGCGCGATCTTCGCCGGCGAGCACTCCGGCCACTACTACTTCCGCGACAACTTCCGCGCCGACTCCGGCCTCATCGCCGCCGTCATGCTGCTGGATGCCCTGTCGGACTCCGGCGGCACCCTGTCGCGCCTGGTGGCCCCGTACGCCCGCTACGCGCAGTCCGGCGAGGTCAACACCGCGGTCGCCGACGAGGCGGCGGCGATGGACACGGTCGAGGCCGCCTTCGCCGGGGACGCGGGCCTCACGCTGTCTGCGTCCGGACGGCCTGCTGGTCGAGGCCGACGGACTGGTGGTTCAACCTGCGACCGTCCAACACCGAGCCGTTGCTGCGGCTGAACGTCGAGGCCGCCGACATGGACGCGATGGCGCGTCTGCGCGACCGGGTCCTCGCGCTCGTGACCGACCAAGACCAAGGAGCCTGAGAGACCATGGCCGTCGACGCCGCACTCATCGAGCTGCTCGTCTGCCCCGACTGACCACGGCGCCGTCGAGTACAAGGACCGCCGGCACCTGATCATCTGCACCGCAGTGCGGCCTGCACTACCCGGTGCGCGACGACATCCCGGTGATGCTCGTCGAGGAGGCGACGATCCCGTCGGGGCGGCCGACGCCCGGCGGAGGTCGACCCCGGATCCAGGCGCGGTGCTCGACGCACCGCAGCGCTTCGACGCGGTCGACCCGTCTGACGCGCTCGGCGACGTCGAGGGCACCGCGCTGCAGTGGGCGGCCGCCGCGAAGGTGGCGGTCCCGGCGCTGCGAGCTCGAGGCCTTCGACCGCGTCGTGCGTCAGCGGGATGGGCGGGTCGGGCATCGCCGGCGACGTGCCTGGGGGCGGTCGCTGCCGACCGGCTGCCGATGCCCGTCGTGCGCACAAGGGCTACGGGCTGCCGGCTTTCACCGGGGCGGCGGACGCTGGTCGTCGTGTTGTCGTACTCGGGCGACACCGAGGAGACGCTGTCGGGTTCACAGGTCGCGGCGGACCGCGGGTGCCCGATGCTCGCGGTCACCAGCGGCGGCGCGCTGGCGGAGCTCGCGGACACGCAGGCGCTGGCGCACATCGCCGATCCCCGGCGGTGGCGACGCCACGGCACTCGCTCGGGTGGCTGCTGGTCCCGGCGCTGCGTCGCGCTGGGGCTCGACGACGGCCTGGACGAGGCCGTCGCGTTGCTGGAGGCGCTGGCCCGCGAGTGGGGGCGTGATGTTCCGACCGCCGCGAACCCCGCCAAGCGCCCTGGCCGCGCTCGTGGCCGAGGGGGTCGTGCCGGTCGTGTGGGCGGCAGCCCGCTGACGGCCGTCGCCGCGTCACCGCGCTCAAGTGCCAGCTCAACGAGAACGCCAAGCTGCCGGCGCTCCACGCCGAGCTGTCCCGGAGGCCGACCACAACGACGTCGTCGGCTGGGAGTCCGAGGAGGGCGACCCCGCGTCGCACCTGCCCGCCGGGTGCAGCGCCGGTGATCGGGCTGCGCGACCCCGCCGGCGAGCACGCCGCGCACCGCGCTGCGCATCCGAGCTCGTCGGAGCCGCTGCTCGCGCCGGCCGTGGCCTGGCAACGCAGCCACACGGCTTCGGGCACGTCCAGCCTCGCACGCCTCGCGTCCCTGCTGCTCTTCAGTCGACCTGGTCAGCGTCTACACCGCGCTCGCGCGCGGCCGTCGACCCGACGCCGATCGCCTCGATCGACCCGCTCAAGCAGGCGCTTGACGCACCCAGGGGGTGCGATGGACGTCGACGCGCTGCGGGCGCGCCTGGGCGGACTCGCCCCACGGGTGCTGCTCACGCTGGGGTCGGGGCTGGGCGCGCTCGCCGAGGAGGTGGCCGACCCGGTCGTGATCCTCGATTCGCCGACATCGGGCCTGCCGCGACGTCACCGTGCCGGGCCATGCGGGGCGCCTCGTCGCGGGGACGCTGGGCGGGGTGCCGGTGCTGGTGCAGCAGGGCCGGCTGCACCTGTACGAGGGCGCACCGTGCCGCGGACGTGACCGCGGCGGTCCGCGCTGCCGCGGCGCTGGGCGTGCGCACCTTCCTGCGTCACGAACGCGGCCGGCGGCATCCGCGACGAGCGTATGACCCCCGGCGACATCATGCTCATCACCGACCACCTCAACCTGACCGGCGACAGCCCGCTGATCGGCGTCGGTGCCGCCCGCACTTCGTCGACATGGCGGCCGGCTACGACCCGGCCCTGCGGCGAGTCAGCACTGGCCGCGGCCGGCGCGGCTGGGCGAGCCGCTGCAGGCGGGCGTCTACGCCGGCCTCGTCGGGCCCGGCGTACGAGACGCCGCGCCGAGGTCGCGATGCTGCGCACCCTCGGCGCCGACGCCGTGGGCATGTCGACGGTGATGGAGGTCATCGCGGCGCGCGACGCCGGCGTGCGGGTGGCTCGGGTTCTCGCTGATCACCAACGTGCACGATCGCGACCCGGTCGGCACGCCAAGACCGACCACGCGGAGGTCCTCGAGGCGGCCTGACCGCGCGGCCCGCGCCTCGCGCGCATCCTGCGCGAGGCTCTCCGCGCTGTAGCCCGTAGGGGCCGGAGCCGTGCGTTACGGCTGGGCGGCTATCCCCTCTGCAAAGGTCGTCTTTCCATGCCTGAACTACCTCCGCACGACGTCGCCGACCTGTGCCGCCGCGCCGCTGGGCAAGGCGCGCATCGAGTGGGCCGACCGCGTCCATGCCGGTGCTGCGCGCCATCCGCGAGCGCTTCGAAGCCGAGAAGCCGCTGGCCGGCCACACGATCGCGGCGTGCCTGCACGTGACCACCGAGACCGCCAACCTCGATGCGCACGCTGAAGCGCCGGCGGCGCCGACGTGACGCTGGTCGCCTCCAACCCGCTGTCGACGCAGGACGACACCGCGGCGGCGCTGGTCGCCGAGTACGGCATCTCGACCTACGCGATCCGCGGCGAGGACAACGAGACGTACTACCAGCACATCGACGCGGCGCTCGACCTGCAGCCCACGATGACGATGGACGACGGCTGCGACCTCGTGAACCGGCTGCACGCCCAGCGCCCCGAGCAGGCCGCGAAGGTCGTCGCCGGCACCGAGGAGACCACCACCGGCGTGATCCGCCTGCGCGCGATGGAGAAGGCCGAGCGCGCTGCGGTACCCGATCATCGCGGTCAACGACACGCCCACCAAGCACCTGTTCGACAACCGCTTCGGCACCGGCCAGTCGACGCTGGACGGCATCATCCGCGCGACCAACGTGCTGCTCGCCGGCCGCACCGTCGTCGTCGCGGGCTACGGCTACTGCGGCCGCGGCGTCGCCAGCCGGGCCAAGGGCATGGGCGCCGACGTGATCGTCACCGAGATCAACCCCATCCGCGGCCTGGAGGCGGCGATGGAGGGCTACCGCGTCGATGCCGATGGAGGAGGCCGCGCCGTCGGGCGACGTCTTCATCACGCGTCACCGGCAACACCTCGGTGCTGCG
The DNA here is from genome assembly GCA_963829805.1 of Euzebyaceae bacterium. Taxonomy (GTDB): domain Bacteria; phylum Actinomycetota; class Nitriliruptoria; order Euzebyales; family Egibacteraceae; genus CAWHJR01. Next base: position 337,665 of record CAWHJR010000002.1, on the reverse strand, counting down.
CGCAGGAGCACTTCGAGGTCATGAAGGACGGCGCGATCGTCGCGAACTCCGGGCACTTCGACGTCGAGATCGACATCGCCGCGCTGGAGAAGCTCGCCGATCGGAGCGCCGCGAGGTGCGCCCCAACGCCGAGGAGTTCGTGCTCGCCGACGGCCGCCGGCATCGTGCTGCTGGCCAACGGGCGCCTGGTGAACCTGGGCGCGGCCGAGGGCCACCCCGCCTCGGTGATGGACATGTGTTCGCCGACCAGTCGCTGGCGGCGGAGTGGCTCGCGAAGAACCACGCGCGGCCTGCAGCCCCGGGTCTACGACCTGCGACGAGAGCTCGACGCCGAGGTCGCGCGGCTGAAGCTCGCGTCGATGGGCAAGACGATCGACACGCTCACGCCGCGAGCAGGAGCACTACCTGTCCTCCTACGACATCGGCACGTGAGCAACGCCGACGCTGGATGTCCTGAGCTGAGCTCGAGGCGGTCCTGCAGGAGCGCCTCGCCGAGCCCGTCCCGAGGGGTCCTACTCGCGTGACGCTGCTCACCGACTCCGAGCTGGCGCGCCGCAAGATCGTGGAGGAGGCCTTCGAGCTGACGCTGGAGCTCGGGCGCGGTCACGGTCGACCGCGAGCGCACGGCCGAGGAGGCCGCGGACCTGCTGTTCCACGTGCTGGCCGGGCTGGTCGGCGCGGGTGTGACGCTGGCGGACGTGTGCGCGGTGCTGCGCGCGCGGAGGTCGGCGCAGGTGCACGAGTGACCGCGCCGCGGGTCGCGGTCCCCTCCGCAGGGCCGGCTGCGCGACGACTGCCTGGCGCTGCTGGCCGGCGGCGGGCTACCCGACCGTCGATGCTGCACGGCGCAGGTTCGATCGCGCGGCTCGACGGGTCTGCGAGTTCATCGAGATGCGGCCGCGCGACGCCGCCGCCGCGCTGGCCGCGGGGCAGCTCGACGCGCGCGTTCCTCGCCACCGACATCGTCGCTGGAGCACGAGCTCGACGACCTGGCCTCGCTGCCCCTGGGCTTCAGCCGCTCGCGACCTGGTGCTCGCTCAGCCGCGACGACGACGGCCGCGAGAAGGCGTCGCCGACCTCGCCGGCGCCGTGGTCGCGACGCACCTGCCGAACGTCACCGGTGCGTTCTTCGCCGAGCAAGGGCATCGACGTCACCGTCGTGGCGATGGGCGGCTCGCTGGAGGGCGCTGTGCGCCGCCGGGCTGGCCGACGCGATCGTCGACCTGCGCGAGACCGGCACCTCGCTGGCGACAGAACCGGCTGCGGGTGCTCGAGGTCCTGCGCGCAGTGCGAGGCGCTGTTCGTGCGCCGCCACGACACGCGCGGCGCTGGACGACATGACGCTGCGCCTGGAGGCCGTGCTCGACGCGCGCCGCCACCGCTACGTGATGCTGCACGTCCCCCGCGAGTCGCTGGACCAGCTGCGCGCCGTCTTCCCGGGCCTGGCGTCGCCGACCGTGCTGCCGCTGGCCGGCCGCGACGACCTCGTCGCGGTGCACTTCGTGGTGCACGACGGCGAGCTGTGGGAGCGCCTCGGCGACCTGCGGGCGCTGGGCGCGACCGGCATCGTCGCGCTGCAGCCCGGCGCGCTGCTCGAGTAGGCGTCAGGGCTCGGAGCGATCGCCGAGCGCTGCGCGCAGGCGGGCGGCGTAGTCCCCGGCCTCTGCAGCGTCGGCGTAGCGCGTGCGAGGCCAGAAGAACCCGCGCAGGCCGTCCCCCTTCGTGCGTGGCACCACGTGGACGTGGACGTGCGGGACCGACTGGCTGACCCGGTTGTTGATCGAAACCCAGCTGCCCTCGGCGCCGAGCGCGCCCTCCATCGCGCCGGCGACGCGCTGCGCGGCCGTCATCAGCACCACGAGCGCGTCACGGTCGAGCTCGGCCAGCGTGTCGTGGTGCCGGCGTGGAACCACCAGCGTGTGGCCCTTGAAGACGGGCCGGATGTCGAGGAACGCCAGGACGCCGGGTTGGTCGAGGACGAGCTCGGCCGCCACCTCACCGGCGGCGATGCCGCAGAACAGACAGGCCACGCGCTACGTCGTGAGGACGAGCTTGCCGAAGACGTCGCCGGCGGCGAGGCGCGCGTAGGCCTGGCGCGCGTCGGAGAGCGGGTAGGTGGCGTCGATCGCCGGGCGCACGCCGGTCGTGACGAGCATCGCCACGAGATCGCGCAGCTCCTGGCGTGTCCCCATCGTCGAGCCCACCAGGTTGAGCTGGCGGAAGAACAGGTGGGGGAGCTCCAATGGCGCCGTGCGGCCGCTGGTGCCGCCGGACACCACGATCGTGCCGAGCTTGCGCACGCTGCGCACGGAGTGGGTCCAGGTCGCCTCGCCCACGGTCTCCAGGACGCCGTCGACGCGCTCCGGCAGGCGGGCGCCGGTCTCGAACGCGGCGTCGGCGCCCAGCTCGAGCGCGCGGGCGCGCTTGTCCTCGCTACGGCTGGTCACCCACATCCGCAGGCCGGCCGCGCGGCCGAGCTGGATCGCGGCCGTGGCCACCCCGCCGCCCGCGCCCTGGACCAGGACGGTGCTGCCCGGGCGGAACGCGCCGCGGGAGAACAGCATCCGGTAGGCGGTGAGCCACGCGACCGGCAGGCAGGCGGCCTCCTCGAACGTGAGCTCCGCCGGCTTGTTGACGAGGTTGCGGGTCGGCGCGGCCAGGCGCTGCGCGTGGGTGCCCGGGAAGTGCTCCGAGAACAGGGTCGAGCTCACGGAGGGCGACAGCTCCTCGCCCATCCCGTCGGGCCCGTCGACCACGCCGTGCACGATCACCTCGCGCCCGTCCGCGGTCACCCCGGCCGCGTCCCCGCCGAGGATCATCGGCAGCTGCTCAGCACTGAGCCCGACGCCGCGCAGGCTCCACAGGTCGTGGTGGTTGAGCGCCGCGGCGCGCACCTCGACGACCTCCCACCCGGGCAGCACCTCTGGCTCCGGCCGCTCCCCGACCTCGAGCCCCGACACCGGGTCGTCCTCGGAGAACCTGTCTGCATAAGCCGCCAACACGCCCAATCTCCTCCGACCTGCGGCCGGAGGAGATTGCCCCCCGGCCGGACCTCCGCCCCCCTGAACAGGGGGCCGTCAGGGCCGCAGGCTACGCGCGGCCGGCCGCCGCGCGGGCCTGGTCGCCGCCCACCGCCAGGGTCGCGACCAGCACGCGGCGTGCGCCCGCGTGCCGCAGCGCCGTCGCGGCGGCCAGCGCGGTCGCGCCGGTGGTGCGGACGTCGTCGATCAGCACGACGGCGGGTGGTGGGGCATGGATGGCGATGAAGCAGCCAGCCGGGCTGGCGCGCCGGGCGCTGGCGTCCAGGTCGGTCTGGTCGGGCCGCTCCCCGATCTGCCGCAGCAGGCGCGTGGCTCCCGGCGGTGCCAGCAGCCGCGCGACGTCGACACCGCGCTCACGGAGCTTGCGAGTGCTGGTCGGCACCCAGGTGACCGCCAGCCCGCTCCCGGGCGGCGGGAGCGCGAGCTCGGTCACCAGCAGCCGTCCCAGCCCGCGCGCCGCGTCGTGCTGCGCCCCGGCCTTGACCGCCCGGAGCGCAGCGGCGATCACGCCGTCGTAGGCGAACGCCCCGACGGCGCGCACACCGGGCGCCAGCTGCACGCCCCCGCGACGCGGCAGCCGCAACGGTCCCGCTCCGCGCAGGCACCGGTCACACAGCCCCGGCCGGGCACCGGGACGCCTGCACACCGGGCAGGAGGGCGGCAACAGCAGGTCGACCACACCACGCACCACGCAGGCGACCGTAGCCCGGTGCTGCGACGGTTCGGCACGCGATCTCCACAGGGCCCTACCGGTCGGCCCGCGAGAGCCCTACCATCCTTCCCACGAGGAGGACGCGCATGGTCCATGGCAGAACGCCAGTTCCGCCGCTGTCTTCCTCGCCTGTTCGCGCCCCCGGCAGTCCCGCCTGGGGCGCGTCTGCGTTGTGGGAGGTGGATCTTGGACGTTGACATCATCGTCACCGCGAAGAACTGCGACGTGCCTGCGCGCCTGAAGACCGATGCGCTCGCGAAGGTGGAACGCGCCCTCCGGCTCTACGACCGGGTTGTCGGCGTGGAGATGGTCTTCGGCGAGGAGGTCAACCCGCGCATCGCGGAGCCGGCCTCGGTCGAGGTCACCGCCAGGACCAAGGGCCACCACATCCGCGCTGTGGGGCACGGCGCCGACTTCCGCGGGGCGGTCGACGTCGCCATCGAGCGCTTCGAGACGCAGCTGCGGCGCTACAAGACCAGGCTCGTCGACCGCGGCCGCCGCGGCCGGACGCCGGCCGCCGCCCACGCCGCCAGCGCCACGAACGGCCACGGGCCGACTGCGGCGCCCGCCACCGCGGCCGACGACCTCGAGGCCCGCATCGTGCGCCGCAAGGAGTTCACGCTGCACCCGATGCTCCCCGAGGACGCCGCGCTGCAGCTGGAGCTCCTCGGTCACGACTTCTACCTCTTCACCCACGAGAGCACCGGTCGCTGCGCGGTCGTGTACCGCCGCAGGGACGGAGATCTCGGACTGATCGAGGCTGTGACCTAGACTCTTGTGACTACATGAGCGAAGCCACCACCACCGACGCCATCCGCGTGATCGTTGCGGACGACCATGCCCTCTTCCGACGCGGTCTCTCCATGGTCCTGGAGGGCGAGTCCGACATCGAGGTCGTGGCCGAGGCCAACGACGGCGAGGAGGTCGTGCGGCTGGCCGAGGAGCACGTGCCCGACCTCGTGCTCATGGACGTGCGCATGCCCGGCAAAGGCGGGATCGAGGCGACCAAGGACATCAAGGACGCCGTCCCCAACGCCAAGATCCTCATGCTCACGATCTCCGACGAGGAGGAGGACCTCTACGACGCGATCAAGGCCGGCGCGTCGGGCTACCTGCTCAAGGAGATCTCCATCGAGGAGGTCGCCGACGCCATCCGCAGCGTCCACGCGGGCCAGTCCCTGATCTCCCCCTCGATGGCCTCCAAGCTCCTCACCGAGTTCGCGGCGATGGCCAGGAAGGACGAGGAGAAGCAGCAGATCGTCCCCCCGCGCCTCACCGACCGCGAGATGGAGGTCCTCACCCTCGTCGCGCAGGGCCTCAACAACCGCGACATCGCCAAGCAGCTGTTCATCAGCGAGAACACGGTCAAGAACCACGTCCGCAACATCCTCGAGAAGCTCCACCTGCACTCCCGCATGGAGGCCGTGGTCTACGCCGTCCGCGAGAAGCTGCTCGAGATCAAGTAGCGCTGCCCGGCCGGAACCCCGGCCGCGAAGTCGGCCGTTACTACACTTGGCTGCTCGGCGACGAAGGATGTGGCTCTGTGGTGCTTGGCAGGGTGCTGCGCCTGGGCGAGGGCAAGCGGCTCAAGGAGCTGACGGCTCTCGGGCAGCAGGTGTCAGCGTTGGAAGGCACGGTTTCGGCGTTGTCGGACGGCGAGCTGGCGGCCCGGACTGAGGAGTTCCGCAAGCGGATCGCGGACGGGGAGACGCTCGACGACCTGCTGGCCGAGGCCTTCGCGACGGTGCGCGAGGCCGCCAACCGGGTGCTGGGCCAGCGGCCGTTACGACGTGCAGGTGCTCGGCGGGATCGCGCTGCACAGCGGTGAGATCGCCGAGATGCGCACCGGTGAGGGCAAGACGCTCACCTCGACGATGCCGGTCTACCTCAACGCGCTGCCCGGCAAGGGCGTGCACGTCGTCACGGTCAACCCCTACCTGGCCAGCCGCGACGCGGAGTGGATGGGGCGCGTCCACCGCTTCCTGGGCCTGTCGGTCGGACTGATCTACGCGCAGCAGGACCAAGGCCGACCAAGCGCACGGCCTACGCGGCCGACATCACCTACGGCACGAACAACGAGTTCGGCTTCGACTTCCTGCGCGACCACATGGTGCTGCGGCCACGGAGGAGAAGGCCCAGCGCGACCACTACTACGCCATCGTCGACGAGGTCGACTCGATCCTCGTCGACGAGGCCCGCACGCCGCTGATCATCTCGCGGCCCCGCCGACCAGGCGACCGAGTGGTACACGGTCTTCGCGCGGCGCGTGGTGCCCGACTGCAGCAAGCGACGTGCACTACGAGATCGACGAGGCCAAGCGCACCGTCGCCGCGACCGAGGAGGGCGTCGCCAAGGTCGAGGAGCTGCTCGGCGTCGAGAACCTCTACGAGTGCGTCAACACCCCGCTGATCCACCACCTGCAGAACGCGATCCGCGCCGAGGAGCTGTACCTGCGCGACCGCGAGTACATGGTCGACGACGACGGCGAGGTGCTGATCGTCGACGAGTTCACCGGCCGCACGCTGCACGGCCGGCGCTACTCCGAGGGCCTGCACCAGGCCATCGAGGCCAAGGAGGGCGTGAAGATCAAGGAGGAGAACCAGACCCTCGCGACGATCACGCTGCAGAACTACTTCCGCCTCTACGAGAAGCTCGCCGGCATGACGGGTACGGCCAAGACCGAAGAGAGCGAGTTCGCGCCACATCTACGACATCGGGGTCGTGCAGGTGCCGACGAACCGGGCCGGCCAGTCGCAAGGACCACGCGGACCAGATCTACAAGACCGAGAAGCGCCAAGCTCGACGCCGTGGCCGACGACATCGCCGACGCGCCACGAGGCGGGTCAGCCCGTCCTGGTCGGCACGGTCGTCGATCGAGAAGTCCGAGGAGCTGGCGGCAATGCTGCCTGCAGCTGCGCGGCATCCCGCACGAGGTCCTCAACGCCAAGAACCACTTCAAGGAAGCCGAGATCGTCGCGCAGGCCGGCCGCATCGGCGCCGTGACGGTCGCGACGAACATGGCCGGTCGTGGCGTCGACATCATGCTCGGCGGCAACCCCGAGGCGCTGGCGACCCGTGCGGCCGAGGCTCGCAAGTCCCCGCACGACCCGGAGACCGGCGAAGCCGACGAGGTTTCCTACCAGGCCGCCTACGACGAGGCGCTGGAGCGCTCCGAAGCTGCGAGGTGCAAGGACGGAGGGCGACAAGGTCCGCGACCTCGGCGGCCTGTACGTGCTGGGCACCGAGCGCCACGAGTCGCGCCGCATCGACAACCAGCTCCGTGGCCGCTCCGGCCGCCAGGGCGACCCGGGTGAGTCGCGCTTCTACCTCTCGCTGGAAGACGACCTGATGCGGCTGTTCAACGCTCGCGCCGTCGAGTCGATCATGAACCGCCTCAAGCTGCCCGAGGACGTGCCCATCGAGCACAAGATGGTGTCCAACGCCGTCGCCCGCGCGCAGGCGCCAGGTGGAGGCGCGCAACTTCGAGATCCGCAAGAACGTCCTGAAGTACGACGACGTGATGAACAAGCAGCGCAAGGTCATCTACGCGCAGCGCACGACGGTCTTGGAAGGCCCCGACGAGAAGGTCGCGGAGTATCGCCGAGGACTTCGTCGAGGACGACCGGTCACCAACCTCGTCGCGACCTACGCGCCGGAGGGTGTCTTCCCCGAGGAGTGGGACCTCGACGAGCTCTGGACGGCGCTGCAGAGCTCTATCCACTGCGGTCTCGATCGACCGCGAGGCGCTCGACCTCGACACGGCAAGAACGCGCGACGCACTGCTGCTGGAGACTGCTGCTCGACGACGCGATGGCGGCCTACGAGCGCCGCGAGGACGACCTCGGCCTCCGAGGTCATGCGCCAGGTCGAGCGCCGCGTGATCCTCTCCGTCGTCGACCGCATCTGGCGCGAGCACCTCTACGAGATGGACCACCTGCGCGACGGCATCGGCCTGCGCGCGGTCGGTCAGCGCGACCCGCTGGTGGAGTACCAGCGCGAGGCCTACGAGGCCTTCAACGAGATGCATGGCGCACATCAAGGAAGAGGCCACCGGCTACTTCTTCAACCTGCCGGTGCAGAAGCCCGCCGACGGCCCGGTCCCGGAGGCCCAGCAGGCGCCTCCCGATGGCAAGGGCGGCGGGGCGCCCAGCGGAGCTGGGCCGGGCAACGGCGCCAAGCCCAAGGTGCGCCGGCCGTCGCTGTCGTCGGAGGCCGCACGCCCCATGGCGCGCCAGCTCAACTACACCTCGTCGACGTCCGGTGGCGCCAGCTACAGCGTCAAGGCCGGGGCCGGGGCGGCCGCGGCTGCCGCGCCGGCGGCCGCGCGTGCCAAGGCCCCCGCGGCCCCCGCGGCCCCCGCGGCCCCCGCGAAGGCTGCGGGCACCAAGGCAGGGCAACGGGAGGCCGGGTCGGCGCGCCAGGCCGGCGAGCAGGCGGCCAAGACCCAGGGCACGGTGCGCAACGACCCCGACAAGGTCGGGCGCAACGACCCGTGCCCCTGTGGGTCGGGTCAGAAGTACAAGCGCTGTCACGGGGCCTGAGCCCCGGCGTCACTCCACCCAGGTGCCGCCGGGGGAGTCCAGGCTCTTGGACACGTGGAAGCGCGTGCCGGGCGCGAAGCGGGTCATCGCGTCGTCCAGGTCCAGCCACGCGACGTCGGAGATCTCGTGGGGGTGCAGCGGCGTGGGATGCTCGATCAGTTCGGTGGCGGTCGCGCGGTAGGTCAGCAGCACCCGGTCGGCGACGCCGAGGATGAAGATGCCCAGCAGCGCGCCGGGCTCGACCGGGACCCCGGCCTCCTCGCGGCACTCGCGGGCTGCGGCGACCTTCGGGCTCTCCCCGACGTCGACGATGCCGCCCGGGATCGTCCAGCGGCCCTTGAAGATGTCGTTGACGCAGAGCAGGCGTCCGCGGGCGTCCTGGCAGATCGCGGCGGCCGCGACGATCTTGCGCGGCAGCGCCCCGAAGAACCGCGCGCTCCGTGTACCCGGATCCGGGGCGGTCCGCCCGGCCAGCAGCAGACGCGGCCCCGCGTCCAGCAGCCCGGGGGCCCGGTCCAGCTTGGCATCCGCCGCGCCGGCCCACGCACGGCCGGCCACTCGCGCCGCAGCCCCCGGGGCCGCGACGAAGTCGACCTTGTACCCCGCGAGGCCCGCCATGCGGACGGCCTCGGCCGCCGTCCATGCGCGGGGCGCTTGCCCGTCGTCAACGCCGTCGGTCCCCGTGACGCTCGCGTAGGTCGCGTTCCGGGACGTCCACGCGAAGACCCCACCCGGTCGCAGGATCCGCCCGGCGGCAGCCAGCAGAGCCTCCGCATGGTCCCCCGCCAGGCTCATCTCGTCCTCGAGCAGCGCCACCGCGGCCAGCCGCCCACCCTCCAGCTGGTCCGGCTGGGCCTGCACCACCTTCAGGCCCCGCGCCCGCAGCGCCTCGGCCGTCCGCACGCCAGGCGTCACCACCGTCCCCCGGCCGGGTAGCCGCTCGCCGAGCGCCTCCACCAACGCCGCCGGGGTCAGGTCCACACGCGCCACGCTACGCGCGCGACGACCGCCTTCAGGGGATCGGCCAGTCGTCCGCGTCGTCGTCGAGGCAGGCAGGCGGGCCGTCCTCCGGGCGCCAGGCGGCGGCGACGAGCCAGCGACGTGGTGTCCGTCTCAGGGTCAGCGCGATCGCGGCGGTCCGGCCGCGGGGTGGGGCGGCCAGCGCGACCGCGTCGACCGTTACCGGGTCCGCGGCGCACGCCGCGACCTGCAGCAGCCGGCGCGCCGGCGCGCCGCGGACCCACACGGTCTGCAGCTGCGCGAAGGCTCCCGGCGTCATCAGCGGGATCAGCTGCCGCCGCGGACGCAGGCCGGCCTCGACCTCCAAGAACAGCATGGCGAAGACGTACGCCCGCAGCACCCCCTCCGGCACCGGCTGCTGGGCCGGCAGCGCCCGCCACCCGCTGGTCGCGCCGGGTCGCCGCCCGGCCGGCCCCAGCGGGGCCCGCCCCGCCCGCCCCGCGCCCGGTCGCGCCGCGCCGCCCTCCCGCCAGACCACCACCACGCCCACCGGGAGTGCGCCTCCGGCGACCGGCATGGGGACGGCACGCACGACCGCCAAGGGGCCTGCCACCGGCCCTCACGTCCCCAGCACGGCGAGTCCACTGCCGGTGTCGCCGAGCCAGACCGTGGCGGGTGCGACCAGCGTGTCGCCGGGGGCGACACCGTCCAGCACGACTGCCACCACGCCCGGGATCGCTTGGTCCTGTCCGACCGACCGGACCACCACCTGTGCCCACCCCGCGACCTCGAGCGCGGCGACGATCTCCCCTGCGTCGGCCGGCGTGGCGTACGTGAACCCCGCCTGGCCGACGGTCACGGGCTCACCCCCGACCGCCCACGGCCCCGCGAGCACCTCCACCGACCACCGCGTCGCCGCCGACCCGGCGTCCACCCCACCTGCGCCCGCGCCAGCGGTGGTCACCGGTGACTCCGTGGAGTCGGAGCCGTCGGGCGGGCCGCTGGCCGTGACCGGGGTGGGGCGCAGGCGGAGGGCGACGGCGTAGTGGCGGAGGGCGGTGTCGGTGAGCTGCGCGTCGTGGCCTTCGAGCACGACGGCGAGGACGCGGGCGATCGCGACGTCGCCGCGCCAGGTGAGGGATTCGACGGCCGTGTGGTCCACGAAGCGGTGGCGTCCGGCTCCGGCGTCGGTGGACACACCCGTGCGGACCGCGGTCACGGCCGCCGCCGTCGCCAGGAGCGTGCGGGCCTGTTGCTCGGCTGCGTCCGGCGGGAAGGTTGGTGTCGCGGCAGCCGCGACGTCGGCCGGCATCACCGGCGCCGTCGGCGCCACGGGCGGCGCGGTGGCGATTGCCGTCGGAGTCGGGAGCGGCATCGCGGTTGCGGACGGGATGGGCGACGCGGGCGTGGCGGCCTGGGTGCCGCCGCCCAGTCGCGCGGCCAGCAGCGCGACCACCACCAGCCACGGCAGCCCCGCGACCAGGACCAGGCGCACGCGGCTGCGCGGCATGGAGGGCTCGTCCCACCGGGACCGCGACCCGCGCGGCACACGCCCGAACGGGTCGGGCGGGTCCCGGTCGGGTGACGCGGGCCCCGGGTCGGTCAGCACCCCAGCAGCGTCCGGTTCGTCGTCCGTGCCGGCCAGCCAGGCATCCAGATCGTCGGGCACGGCCACCCTCCTGTCCACATACAACAGCATCTAGCAAGTAACAACAAGAAACAACAGAAGGAGAGTGGAGTCAAGTTCGGCTCCCGTAGACTCTTGCCGCTGATGACCACCCGCCAAGAGCTCACCGACGCCGAGCGCCGCGAGCAGTTCGTCCGCGATGCGATGCCGTTCGTCGACCAGCTCTACTCCGCAGCGCTCCGCTACACCCGCAACAACGCCGCCGACGCCGAGGACCTGGTCCAGGACTCGATGGCCAAGGCCTACCAGTCCTTCCACCAGTTCCGGCCCGGCACGAACCTGCGCGCGTGGCTGTACCGCGTCCTCGCCACCACCTACATCAACACCTATCGCAAGGAGCAGCGCCGCCCGCAGGAGGTCAGCGCCGACGGGGTGCGCGACGACTTCGACGACGCCGGCGACTTCTCGCTCTACGACCAGATCCCGCGCGCCACCGGCGCGTCGGCGGAGGTCGAGGCGCTGCGCCACCTCCCAGACGACGAGGTCAAGGCCGCCCTGGCGGCGCTGCCGGACCAGTTCCGCATGGCCGTCTATCTGGCCGACGTCGAGGGTTTCAGCTACGCCGAGATCGCCGACATCATGGACACGCCGATCGGCACCGTGATGAGCCGGCTGCACCGGGGAAGAGCCGCGCTCCAAAAGGCGTTATGGGAGTACGCGCGTGCGAGGGGCCTCGTACGCCAGGCGGAGGTCGACGGCGACATGGAGGCGAGCGAAGGGTGAAGGATCCCTGCCGGGAGGTACTCGAGGATCTCGATCGGTTCCTCGACCACGAGTGCCCCCACGACATGGAAGCCTGGATCGCTCACCACCTCGCGGCGTGCCCCCCCTGCGGTGACCGCGCCGAGTTCGAGCGCCAGCTGCGTGCCATCGTCGCCACGAAGTGCAGGGACCATGCTCCCGCAGACCTCGTCGCGCGCATCACGCTGGAGATCACCGGCCCCGTCGCCTGACCGCGCCGCGCGGCGAGCCGGCTGCGCCGCCCCGTCCGATTGGACAAGGGGCTTCGGGGACCCGCGGGGAACGTTGAACCTCAGCACGCGCGGACGCGCGCAAGGAGGTTTCTCCATGGACGACAGCTCCCAGCCAGACAACCAGCCGGACCCCGCGATGGCGATGCCGCCGGAGGCCGAGGAGGTCGTCGACCTCACCGACCACGACGCGCTCATCGGCTACCGGGTCGAGGCCGTTGACGGCAGTGCCGGCAAGATCGACGCCGCATCCCACGAGATGGACCCCGAGCACCTGGTGGTCGCGACCGGCGGTCTCGTGCCCCACAAGGTCGTGGTGGAGACCGACGCGGTCCGTGCGGTCGACCACGACGAGCACGTGATCGAGGTCGACCGCGTCAAGGAGTGGGTCAAGCAGTCCCCGCGCCTCAAGCAGTACCAGGCGTCGCACGACTAGCCCGACACTGCACCGAGGGCCCGGCGATCGCCGGGTCCTCGTGCGCGTTGTGGGGTAGGCTGCCTCTCGTCCCCCGGCCCCTGCCGTTCTCGCCGGCCTGCGCGAGCCGCCCCTTCGCCTCTGGAACCTTCGATGGACGCTGCTGAAGAGCCCCAGACCTCCACCACGCGTGTGCGCCGCCGCACGCGCGACGGTGCGCGCGCTGAGGACTCTCCGGCACAGCCCGTCGCCGACGCGACGGACCCCGACGCGCCGAGTGCGCGATCCGCGCCCCCGAGGCTCCGCTGGAGCCCGGCAAGCGGCGCATCTCCCGCAACGCGCGGCGAGAGGACGGCGCGGCCAAGGCCGCGGGGGCCGCCGAGGCCGCCGAGGCCCCCGCCGGCAACGGCTCCGCGCCCGCAGCCGCGAAGGCACCCGACGGCCAGCAGCGCAGCTCCACTGCGCCGCGCAGCCCCGGCTCAGAGCAGCGCGGCTCCGGTTCGCAGCCGAGCCAGCGCGGGGGCGGCGATGCGCGCCCCAGCGGCGACCGCCAGGGAGGCGGCAAACCGCGCAGCGACGACCAGCGCCGGGACCAGGGCGGTGGCAACGACCGCCGCAGCGGCGGCGACCGCCCAGACGCCGCCCCTCCAGGGGCGCCCCGCGGCGACCGCCGCGGCGGCAACGACCGCCGCGATGGTGGCAGCCGCGGTCCACGCGGCGACCGTCCGGACCGCGGTCGTGAGGGCCGACCCGCCTACGTCGACGCCGAGGAGGCCGAGGAGGCCGCGCTGCGCCAGCTGCGCGCGAAGCTGGCCGGAGTCCTCAAGCGCCTTCCGGAGATCGAGCGCCGCGTCCTGGAGCTGCGCATGGGTCTCGCCGACGGCATGCCCAACAAGCCGGGTCAGGTGGCCTCGCGGCTCAACCTCACGATCCCCGAGGTCAAGAAGATCGAGACCCGTGCGTTCGAGCGCATCCGCGAGGTCGGGCCGATCCGCGGTCTGGAGAAGTTCCTGACCAAGGAGTAGCGGCCTTCGGGCTACCCTCGGTCGTCGTGCCGCGCCGTGCCCTGCCGACCCTGCTCCTGGCCGGCATCATCCTCACGTCCGTCCTTGCCACGCCGGCCGCGACGCAGCCGCTCGCACCCGTGGTGCCCGTGCGCATCCGCACGCTGGCCCTGGGCGACGCCGATGCGGCGACGTGGGACGCCGCGGGGTACGCGGCCTCGGCTCCTGCCCGTACCCCGATCGGCTTCGCCCTGGTCGCGATCGAGCTGCCGTCCGGAACGCCGCCGGGAACGCACGTGCAGGTCCGCGCCTCGGCCGATGGGCGCGCGTGGACGCCGTGGGCCGAGCCGCCCCACGAGGACGAAGACGGCCCCGACCCCGGCAGCGCCGAGGCCCGCAACGCGACCGACCGCGTCCTGACCCCGTTGCAGTGGGTCGGCCCCGCACGCCACCTGCAGGTGCGCGCCGAGGGCGTCGACCCCGGGCAGCTGGTCGCACACCTCGTCGACCCGTTCGGCTTGGACCGCAACCCGCTGCGCCGCGCGTGGGACACGGTGCGGGCCGCGTTCACCGCGCCGCGCGGGGAGCCCGCAGCGGCCGACGCCGCCCAGCCGTCCATCGTCACCCGCGCGCAGTGGGGCGCGGACGAGTCGATCGTCGAGCTGCCGCCGGTCTACGCCCGCCGCCTGCGCCGCGCGTTCGTGCACCACACAGTCGGCTCCAACGGCTACAGCCAGGCCCAGGCAGCGGGCGTCGTGCGTGGCGTGATGGCCTTCCACGTGCAATCCCGCGGCTGGAACGACATCGGCTACAACTTCCTGGTCGACCGCTTCGGGACGATCTACGAGGGGCGCGCGGGCGGCATCGAACAAGCGGTGATCGGCGCCCAGGCCGGCGGCTTCAACTTCGAGTCGACCGGCGTCAGCCTCATGGGCGACCACAGCGCCTCCGCACCCTCGCAGGCCGCACTGGATGCGGTCCGCGCGATCGTCGCCTGGAAGCTGGACTTCCACCACGTCGACCCGCTGGCCACCGCTCAAGCGACGAGCGCAGGGTCCTCGCGCTACCCCGAGGGCACGGTCGTGACCCTCGACAACATCAGCGGTCACCGGGCCGTGTCGACCACGACCTGCCCCGGCGACACGGTGCTGGTCACCCTGCCCGCCACCCGCAACGCCGTGCGCGCGCTGCAGGGCCCGATGGTCTACGACCACGAGTCCTCCGTGCTCGACACGCGCGTGATCCGCGGCGACCCCGATGTGGAGGGCATCGACCTCACCGCGCGTCTCGACCCGCCCGGCGACTGGACGGTCACGGTCACCGACCCGGCGGGCACCGTGGTGCACACGGCGTCCGGCAGCGGGGCGGTCGCGGCGACCCGTTGGGAGCCGGCCGGGACGACGTGGGCGCTCGGCCAGTACGGGTGGGCCGTGGCGTCTCCCGGCCGCCGCACCGCGGCGGAGCACGTCGACTTCAGGCCACCGCAGATCCTCGACGCGGCCGGCCAGCCGAGCCTGAGCCGCACGGACGTCGTCCACGGCTTCCACGAGCCGGTGCGCTTCGGCGCGACCCTGTGGCGCGACGCCACATGGCAGCTGGCCGTGACCGGCCTGGACGCCGCGGAGGTGTTCCGCACCTCGGGCCAGGGCGAGCAGCTCGCCGCCACCTGGGACGGCTTGTCGGTCGCGCCGGGCCTCTATGGCTGGATCATGGTCGCCGAGGACGCGGCTCCCGTCACCGGCACCCTGGAGGTGCGCCTCGACCACTTCGACCGCGTCGCCACCGATCCCGACCCCGTCGGCGCGACGGTCGCGCTCTCGCAGGCCACGTTCGGGCCGCTGGAGGCCCAGCACGCGGTGCTGGCGCGCGCGGACCTGTTCGCCGATGCGCTGGCCGGCGGGCCGCTGGCCGGGACGTCGGGACCGCTGCTCCTGACCCCGTCGACCCACCTGGACCAGCGCGTCGACCAGGAGCTCGCGCGCGTGCTGCCAACGACCGCGACCGTCTACGTGCTGGGCGGTCCCGCCGCGCTCACCGATGACGTCGTGCAGGCGCTGGCGCTGCGCTGGAACGTCGTGCGGCTGGCCGGCGACGGGCGTGCCGCCACGGCCGCCGAGGTCGCCCGCGTGGTCGTCGCGCGCAGCGGCACCAATGTCGCGCTGATCGCGCGGGCCGGACCCGACGACCAGGCGCCGTGGGCGGACGCGCTCGCCGGCGGGGCCTTCGGCGCGGCCACCGGGACCCCGGTCCTGCTCACCGACAGCACCGCGCTCCCCCCCGCGACCGCAGCCGCGATCGCGGAGCTGGGGATCGCGCACACGATCGTGCTCGGTGGGCCCGGCGCGGTCTCCGAGGCGGTCGTCTCGGCACTGCCCCAGCCTGGCCGTGTCGCGGGCAACGACCGGTCGGGGACCGCCGCCGGCGTCGCGGCCGTCCTGTGGGGCGTGACGGCCGCGTCCGACGGTCAGCGCTTCCTGCTGGCCAACGGCTACGCCGCCGATGCCTGGGCGTGGGCGTTGGCGGCTTCGCCCATGGCCGCCCGCGAGCGGCTGCCGCTGCTGCTGTCCTCGTCCGAAGGGCTGGCCGACCCGACCGCGGCATACCTCGCCAGCCTTGGGTTCCAGGGTCCCGCTGCCGGCGGCGGCCTCGCGCTGGGTGGCGACTCGCTCCTGGGCCAGGCGGTGCTCGACCGCGCCAGCGACCTGGTCTCGTAACGGCATGATCCCAGCCGTGGTCGAGGTCCAGGCGGACATGATCGCCAGCGTCGTCGCCGTGGCGGCTGCTCCGGGCTCCGTCGTCGCCGCGGGCGACACCCTGCTGGTCCTGGAGTCGATGAAGATGGAGATCCCCGTGGCGGCGCCGCTGGCAGGGACCGTCGTGGAGATCCGTGTCGGCGCTGGCGACGTGGTCGAGGTCGGCGACGTGCTCGCCGTGCTCCGGGGCGGCGAGTCCGCGTGACCGTCCTCACGGAGCTGCTGGAGGCCAGCAAGCTCGACAGCGAGGCCATCGACCACATCCAGCTCCTGCTGTCGGAGTGGCAGATCCTCGCCGACCTGTCCTTCGCCGACCTGGTGCTGTTCGTCCACCACGAGCTGCGCGGCGGCCGGCCGGGCTACCTGTGCGTCGGGCAGATGCGCCCGTACACGGCGCAGACGATCTACATGGACGACCTGGTCGGCATGGAGTTCCACGTCCTGGACCGGCCGATGGTCGCGCGCGCGTTCTCCGAGGGCCGTGTCATCCGCGACGCCGATCCCGACTGGTCGACGGGCGTCCCCGTGCGCGAGGAAGCCATCCCCGTGCGCTACCGCGACGAGGTCATCGCGGTCGTGACGCGCGAGGCCAACGTCTCGACCGCGCGCTCACCGTCGCAGCTGGAGCTCACCTACCTGCAGGCGGCCGGCGAGCTGGCCCGCATGCTGGCCGAGGGGCTCTTCCCCTACGCCGCAGGCCGGACTGGCCGAGGAGCGGGAGCTGGCCCCGCGCGTCGGGGACGGCATCGCCAAGCTCGACGCCGACGGCGTCGTCACCTACGCCTCGCCGAACGCCATCTCCGCGTATCGCCGCATGGGCCACCTCGACCAGGTGATCGGCGTCGCCCTCGTCGACTTCGACCCGGCCCCGACCGACGTGCAGGCGGCCTTCGAGGAGCAGGCGCCGGTCACCGGCGAGCTGGAGCTCGAGGGGGCGACGGTGATCCGCCGCGTGATGCCACTGCTGGACGAGGGCGTCGTGACCGGCGCGCTCGTGCTCGTCCGCGAGGTCACCGAGCTGCGCCGCCACCAGCGCGCGCTGCGCATCAAGGACGCCACGATCCGCGAGATCCACCACCGCGTGAAGAACAACCTGCAGACGGTGGCCTCGCTGCTGCGGCTGCAGACCCGGCGGCTGGAGTCGCCGGAGGCGCAAGAGCGCCCTGGAGGAGAGCGTGCGGCGCATCTCCTCGATCGCGATGGTGCACGAGACCCTCTCGCAGGAGTCCGGCCAGAAGGTCAGCTTCGAGGTCATCGCCAACCGCGTCATCGACCTGCTGGCCGACAGCATCGTCGACCCGGACCACCCGGTGGACATCGCGGTGCAGGGCTCACCGGGCGAGCTCCCGGCCGAGGTCGCCACGCCGTTGGCCCTGGTCCTCTCGGAGCTGGTCCAGAACTGCGTGGAGCACGCCTTCCCGGCCCGCGCCGGCAACGTCGAGGTGCTCTTCGACCGTTCCGCGCACATCCTGCGCGTGGTGGTCGCCGACGACGGGGTGGGGCTGCCGCCTGGTCGCACCCTCGACGAGGTCGCCAACCTCGGCCTGAAGATCGCCGGGACGCTGATCAGCTCCGAGCTGGGCGGCACGTTCGAGGCGATGCCGACCGAGGCGGGCACGTCGATCCAGCTGGTGATCCCGCTGCCGTGACCCGCCGAGGTCAGGGCGACTCGGTCGGGACGATCTCCGGGGGCAGGGGAACCTCGGGTTCCCCGGTCGCAGGCGTCGGCGCGGGCTGCTGCAGCGCGGGGTCCTCGCGGCTGGCGAACACCAGCGCGAGCACCCCCGCGGTCACCGCCGCCGCGAGCAGCACCACCGTGAGGAAGGCCAGGAAGGCCCCGCCCCGCGGCGGCGGAAGCGGCTCGTGCGGCTCCGCGACGTAGGGCTCGGTGTCCGGCTCCCCAGCTCCGCCGCTCATCGGCCAGCGAGCGGCGGCATGTGGCGGCCGGCGCGGTCGCTCAGGAGGCCAGGCGCCGCCGGCGCTGACGGGCGCGCCGCAGGGTGCGCCGCTCGTCCTCCGACAGCCCGCCCCAGATGCCGGCGTCCTGGTTGGTCTCCAGCGCCCAATCCAGGCACTGCTCGGTCACGTCGCAACGCCGGCAGAACGCCTTGGCGCGTTCGGTCTGATCCAGCGCGGGACCTGTCGTCCCGACCGGGAAGAACAGCTCCGGGTCACTCTCCAGACACGCTGCGCGGGTGCGCCAAGTCATGAGGGTCTCAACCTTTTCGTGATGTGCATTTGTGAATCGCGTCACAAACGCCTGTCGCTGCCGACGGTAGCAGCACGCCCCCGACCGCGTAAAGACCTGCTTGCAGAAGTTTGCACGGCCAAAAGAACAATGGCTCCCGCCATGCTGCCCCGGTGAGCGAACTCTACCGCGACGACTTGGCTCTGGTGCACCACCTGGGATTCGGGTCTCACGCCGTTCGTGTGCCCCAGGCGTGCGGTCCCTAATCGAGGCCAGCTCGGTGGGGTGGTGCTGGAGATGGGGTGCGGCCTCCACGTGCTCGTGGCCCGGCGCCCTCGCTGAACTCAGCTGTTCCCAGTCGCCACGAACCCGGCGGCAACCAACTCCCGCAGGTGCTCCCCGTCGATCCAGATCCGACGCGAGCGGTCCGGCCCGCCCCGCAACTGGCCGCTGAGCAGGAGGTCCCAGATCACGCCGACGTCGACGCCCAATCGTGCCGCTGCCTGGTGGGTCGTCAGCGGCTCGTCGAACGCAACGGGGGCCTTGAGCACCTTGACCATCAGCGACCCTCCTCGGTCGTCGGCAGATCGCCCGAGTCCCGGCCAGAGCTTCTCGACAAGTATGCCGATCGATTGCTCCATCTCGACGTCGAGGGCCGACCCGTCGCGCCTCGGGTCAGGCGACCACCGTGAGGGCGTTGGGGATGCGGCGCAGGCGCAGGGCGTCGGCGGTGCCGACGTAGTCGCCGTCGACGTGCCAGGGGAGGGGGCGGTCGGCCTGCAGGTGGAGGCGGTCGGCGTCGTGCCACGTGCGGACCGACGGCAGGCGCGTGATGGGGCGGCGCAGGATGACGCGGCTCAGCAGGCCCAGCATCGTGGGGAGGCGGGCGCTGGTGAGGCCGAGCAGCTCCAGGCCGCGGTCGACGGAGGCCTCGGGGAGAAGGCGCACGGGGATCGGGCCGAGGTAGGTGTAGGGGTCGGACGCGCAGCAGACCGCGGAGACCAGTCCGCGGACGGCCTCGTGCGACCCCGCCGGCGCGTGCGGCTGCGCCACCAGCGAGACCTCGGCCGCGTTCGCGGTGGTGTGCAGCGCCGCCAGGATCCCGCACCAGACGAACGTCGCCTGCCGCACGGCGCGCTTCATGCGGCCACGCGCCTCGACCATGCGCACGACCTCGGCGTCGTAGCCGAACCCGGCGTGGAACGTGAAGTAGCGGCCGTTTGCCAGGCCCAGCCCGATGCGCCGGTCCCGGTGGTCCAGTAGGCGCTGGCGCGTGAGGTCCGTGGCCGCCAGGATGTCGTTGGGCAGCCCGAGCGTGCGCGCGAACACGTTCGTGGAGCCGCCCGGCAGCACGGCCAGGCGCGCTTCGGTCCCGACCAGCCCCTGCACGACCTCGTTGATCGTGCCGTCGCCGCCGAGCACCGCGACGACCTCGTACCCCTCGTGGGCCGCGCCCGCTGCCAGGTAGCTCGCGTGGTCGCGGCGCTTGGTGGCCTCGACGTCGACCTTCACGGCAGAGCCCAGGCGGTCGGCGACCTGCTCGGCCACAGCCAGGCCCGTGCGTGTGGCGTTGGGGTTGTACAGCAGCAGGACGCGCATCCGGCCCTCACGGTACCGGCTCCGGCCAACCTGGCCCGCGCACCGGATCAGCTCGTGATCAGCCTGAGATCACCCAGCCATCCGGTGGTCAGAAGGTCGCGTCCGGGTCGTCGAGGCGGTTGCGCAGGAAGCGCAGGGTGCGGGCGAGCTGCCGCGAGACGTGCATCTGCGAGATGCCGACGGCCTCGGCGATCTGCAGCTGGGTCATGCCGCGGAAGAAGCGCATCGAGAGGATGTCGCGCTCGCGGTCGCCGAGCTCGGCGATGATCGGGGCGAGGGAGGCGAAGTACTCGAGGTTCTCCAGGCGCTCGTCCTCGCCGCCCAGGCGCTCCCCGCGGGTCGGGGAGTCCTCGTCGCCGGTCGGGGCGTCCAGCGAGGTCGTGGAGTAGGCGTGGCTGGACTCCATGGCCTCCAGGATCGCGTCCTCGGTCTCGCCCAGCTCGCGCGCCAGCTCTGCGACTGTCGGCGAGCGCCCCAGCTTCTGGGCCAGCGCGGTGGTGGTCTTGTTGAGCTTGAGCGACAGCTCCTGCAGGCGCCGCGGGACGCGGATGGCCCAGCCCTTGTCACGGAAGTGGCGCTTGAGCTCGCCGACGATCGTCGGCGTGGCGTAGGTCGAGAACTCCACACCGCGCTCCAGGTCGAAGCGGTCGATCGCCTTGATCAGGCCCAGCGACCCGACCTGCACCAGGTCGTCCAGCGGCTCGCCGCGGTCCTTGAAGCGCTTGGCGAGGTACTCCACCAACGGCAGGTGCAGGTGCACCAGCGCGTCGCGGTAGCGGCTGTCACCGGTCGACTGGAGCAGCGCGAAGAGGTCCCTGGTGTCCTCCCGGGTCCACGGCACCCCCGACACCGGGTCCACGGCCGTCACCACGGTCACCCTTCGCTGTCAGGTGGTAGCCGGCGCTTGTGCAACGCGAACACGTAGGGCTCCCCCGGTTCGGTCGTGACGTGGTCGGCCAGCGCGGACAGGATCATCCACGAGAAGGACGTCTCGTCGACCACCGGGTCGGCACCGTCGACGTTGGCCGCGATGCGGATCGCCAAGCCCTCGTCGTCGGGTGTGACCGCCATCGTCAGCTGCCCCGTGCTGCGGCGCAGCAGCTGGGCGGCCGCCTCCTCGACGGCCATCCTCAGGTCGTCGATCTGCTCCACCGTGAAGGCGTCGCGGCCCGCGATGCCCGCGATCGCCGCGCGCAGCACGGCGACGTACTCCGCCATCGGCGGGATCGTGATCGTGACCGTGTTCTCCGTGCCGTCCACCATCGACCACCCTAGACCCGACGCGCGCAGGGACCCCCTGTCGCAGGGCACTTCTACCCTGGATCGCGATGTCCCCACACGTCGGCGACGCACTGGTTGGAGAGGCGGATCCGCTGGCCGGGTTCTCCGCGCCGACGCAGGCCTGGTTCACGGCGGTGTTCACCGCGCCGACGCGGGCGCAGGTCGGGGCATGGGAGGGCGCGCGCGGCGGTCGCTCGGTGCTGGTCAGCGCGCCGACCGGTTCGGGCAAGACGCTGGCGGCGTTCCTGGTGGCGCTGGACCGGCTGCTGACGGGCGCGCCGGCCCAGCCTCCGGGCGGGCACCCGTCCCGGCGGCGCTCTGCGCGCGTGCTCTACGTGTCGCCGCTGAAGGCCCTGGCCTATGACGTCGACCGCAACCTGCGCGCGCCACTGGTCGGCATCCAGCAGGCGGCGATGCGGCTGGGGCAGCACGTCCACCCCGTCGACGTCGGGATGCGCACCGGCGACACGTCGCCGGAGGAGCGCCGTCAGCTGGCGCGCGTGCCCCCCGACATCCTCATCACCACCCCGGAGTCGCTGTTCCTGCTGCTGACGTCGCGGGCACGCGAGGGGCTGGTCGACGTCGACACCGTGATCGTCGACGAGGTCCACGCGGTCGCGGGAAGCAAGCGCGGCGCGCACCTGGCCGCTGAGCCTGGAGCGGCTGGAAGCGCTGCGCCGGTCCGCGCACGGTGAGCATGCCGCGCCGCTGCAGCGCATCGGGCTGTCGGCGACCCAGCGGCCGCTGAGGAGGTGGCGCGGTTCCTCGGCGGGGGGGTGCCCGGCGCCGCCGTCGGCGACGGCGCCGACCACCTGTCGCTCGAGGATCCGGGCGCGCCGCGGGGGTGGACGCCCCGGCCCGTCGTCGTGGTCGACGACCCGGGCGACAAGGTCTGGGACGTCGAGATCGTCGTCCCGGTCGAGGACATGGGCCGCCTCGGCGAGATCATCGACGGAGCCGCCGGTCGGGCCGGCCTCGGGGCAGGGCGATCAGCGGCGCTCGATCTGGCCGGCCGTGCACCCTCGGATCCTCGATCTCGTGCTGGCGCACCGGTCGACGATCGTGTTCTGCAACTCGCGGCGCCTGGCAGAGCGGCTCTGCGCCCGCCTCAACGAGCTGCACGCCGACCGCGTCCTGGCCGAGGATCCCGACGGCCCGGAGCCGCCGCCGCTGGCGCGGGCGCACCACGGCTCGGTCGCGCGCGAGCAGCGGGTGCTCATCGAGGAGGACCTCAAGGCCGGCCGCCTGCGGTGCGTGGTCGCGACGTCGTCGCTGGAGCTGGGCATCGACATGGGCGCGGTCGACCTCGTCGTGCAGGTCGAGTCGCCGGGCTCCGTCGCGTCCGGCCTGCAGCGCATCGGCCGCGCCGGCCACCAGCGTCGGCGCGCCGTCAGCGTCGGCAAGCTCTTCCCCAAGTACCGCGGCGACCTGGTCGAGGCCGCGGTCGTGGTCCGGCGCATGTACGACGGCGCGATCGAGGAGACCACGCTACCCGCGCAAGCCGCTGGACGTCCTGGCGCAGCAGGTCGTCGCGATGGCGCGATGGACCGCTGGCACGGTCGGCGACCTCCTCGACGTGCTGCGGGCGGCGGCGCCGTTCGCGGAGCTGTCGCGCGGCCAGCTCGACGGGGTGCTCGACATGCTGTCGGGGCGCTACCCCTCCGACGAGTTCGCCGAGCTGCGGCCCCGCGTCGACTGGGACCGCGTCGAGGACGTGATCACCGCGCGGCCCGCGGCGCAGCGCCTCGCGGTGACGTCGGGCGGCACGATCCCCGACCGCGGCCTCTACGGGGTGTTCATCGCCGAGCGACGAGGGCGCGGCGCGCGGCGCGTCGGCGAGCTCGACGAGGAGATGGTCTACGAGACCCGCCCGGGCGAGACGTTCATGCTCGGCTCCTCGACGTGGCGCGTCGAGTCGACATCACCCGCGACCAGGTGCTGGTCGACGCCGGCGCCTGGCCAGCCGGGCAAGCTGCCGTTCTGGCACGGCGACGCGCCGGCGCGGCCGGTCGAGGTCGGGCGCGCCGTCGGCGCCTTCCTCCGCGAGCTCGGCGCGCGGTCCGCCCGACAAGGCGCATCGCGCTCCTGCGCGACCAGTACGGCCTCGACGCGCTCGCCGCGACCAACCTCGTGCAGTACCTGGCCGACCAGCAGGAGGCCGGCGGGGCGCTGCCGACCGACACCCAGATCGTCGTCGAGCGCTTCCGCGACGAGATCGGCGACTGGCGCGTCTGCATCCTCTCGCCGTTCGGCGGGCGCGTGCACGCGCCGTGGGCGCTGGCGATCGAGGCCCGCGCGCGCGAGCGCCTGGGCCTCGAGGTCCAGACGATCTGGTCGCCGACGACGGCATCGTCGTGCGGCTGCCGGACGCCGACGACCCCGGCGACCACGACGACCTGCTCGAGGTGCTCCTCCCCGAGGCCGAGGAGATCGCCGACCTCGTCGTGGGCGAGCTGGCGAACTCGGCGCTGTTCGCTGCGCGCTTCCGCGAGTGCGCAGCGCGGGCGCTGCTGCTGCCCAAGCGCCGCCCGGGCGGGCGCACGCCGCTGTGGCAGCAGCGCCAGCAGCGCGGCCGACCTGCTGGCGGTCGCTGGGCGGTACGGCAGCTTCCCGATCCTGCTCGAGACCTACCGCGAATGCCTGCGCGACGTCTTCGACGTGCCGGCTCTGCGGACGTGCTGGCGCGACGTCGCGGCGCGCCGCGTGCGCGTCACCGCGGTCGAGACCGCGCACGGCGTCGCCGTTCGCGTCGTCGCTGCTGTTCGACTACGTCGCGGGCTTCATGTACGAGGGCGACGCGCCCCTGGCGGAGCGCCGCGCATCCGGCGCTGGCCCTGGACCGCGAGCTGCTCGCCGAGCTGCTCGGCAGCGACGAGCTGCGCGACCTGATCGATCCCGCCGCGCTCGCCGACCTGGAGCTGGAGCTGCAGCGGCTCGTCCCAGGACCGGCACGCCCGCTGCCGTCGACGCGGTGCACGACCTGCTGCGCGACGGTCGGCGACCTGCGCCACCGACGAGATGGCCGCGCGCACCGACGGTCCTGCCGCGCGACTGGCTGGAGGAGCTGGCGCGCGGGCGGCGCGGCGTAGCGCGCGCGCATCGCGGGGGAGGAGCGCTGGGTCGCCGCCGAGGACGCGGCCCGCTTCCGCGACGGCCTCGGGCATCCCGTCGCCGCCCGGCATGCCCGAGGCCTTCCTGGCCAGCCCGTGGCCCGCCCGCTGGTGGACCTCGTCGCGCGCTACGCGCGCACGCACGGGCCGTTCACCGGCGCCGACGTGGCGCGCGCGCCTCGGGCTGCCCCGCGACGCGGTCGACCTCGCGCTCAAGGAGCTGGTCACCGAGGGACGCGTGGTCATCGGCGCGTTCCGCCCGACCCCCGACCCCCAGGCCGCCGCGCAGGAGTGGTGCGACGCCGACGTCCTGCGCCGCCTGCGCCGCCGCTCGCTGGCCACGCTGCGCAAGGAGGTCGAGCCCGTCGAGCCCGCGGCCCTCGCGCGGTTCCTCCCCGCGTGGCACGGGCTGGGCGCAGGGCCGTGGCGTGGACCGCACCCTCGAGGCCGTCGAGCAGCTCCAGGGCGCGGCGCTGCCGGCCAGTGCCCTCGAGCGCGACGTCCTGCCCGTGCGCGTCGCCGGCTACACCCCCGCCTGGCTCGACGAGCTCGCCGCGTCGGGCGAGATCGTCTGGGTCGGCCGCGGCCCGCTCGGCACCGATGACGGCAAGCTCGCCCTCTACCTCCGCGACGCCGCCCCCCTGCTGATCCCCCGGCCCGCCGACCCCGACGAGACCACCTCCACGCCCCTCCACCAGGCACTTCTCACCCACCTCGCCGCGCGCGGCGCCAGCTTCTGGCCCGCCCTGTACGAAGCCGCTCTCCGCGCCGTTTCCCCCAGCTCGGGGGAAGCCCCCGGCAGTCCGGACAGATCCCACAACCAGCAGGCCGGGACGACGGAACGCGACGTCGTGGCCGCGCTCTGGGACCTCGTGTGGGCGGGGTTGGTGACCAACGACGGCCTCGCGCCGCTGCGGGCGTTGGTGGGCGGGGGGTCGGTGCGGCGCCCGCGGGGTGGTGGGAGGCGCAGGCGGCCGGGGAGGGGGGTCGCCCGGAGTGGGCCTCCGGCGGCGGCGGGGCGGTGGTCGTTGGTCGCGGATCTGACCGCGGTGCCGGCGGCCACGGAGCGGGCGGCCGCGCTGACCGCGACGTTGCTGGACCGGCATGGGGTGCTGACACGCGATGCGGTGGCCGCGGAGGACGTGCCAGGTGGGTTCAGCGCCGTCTATCCGGTGCTGCGGGCGATGGAGGATGCGGGGCGCGCGCGGCGCGGCTACTTCGTGGAGGGGCTGGGCGCGGCGCAGTTCGCGCTCCCCGGGGCGGTCGACCGCCTGCGTTCGACGCGCGACGCCTCGCGGGAGCCGGAGGCGGTCGTGCTCGCCGCCAGCGACCCTGCGAACGCCTACGGCGCTGCCCTGCCGTGGCCCCAGCCCCCACCCGCGGTGCGCCAGCGGCCGCGTCGCGTCGCAGGCGCGCACGTCGTGCTCGTCGACGGCCATCTCGCGCTGTTCGCGGAGCGCGGGGGGCGGTCGCTGCTGACGTTCCCGGTCGCGCTCGACACCGGCGCCGACCCGTTGGAGCTGGCGATCGGTGCGCTCGCCGACCTCGTGCGCACCGGGCGGGTCCCCTCACTGCGCGTCTCCCGCGTCAACGGTGAGGCGCTCACCGCCTCGCCGGTCCTCCCGCTGCTGCGCGCCGCGGGCTTCGTCGACACGCCCCAAGGACTGCTCCTGCGCTGAGCGGCCGCCACGCGAGCAACCGGGTGCGGTCGCACGAGGCCGCGCTACCCTCGCCGGCTGATGACGGTCAGGCCCGATGACGGGCCTCCACGACGCGATCGAACGGGATGCAGGCCCTGAGCGCGCGCCCGCGCACGGCGCGCTGGGTGACGACGGTTGCCCTGGCGGCGGTGGCAGCCGCGTGCAGCGGCGGCGGCGCCGCGCCGACTCCGGCGCCGGTCGAGGCTCCCACCGAGAGCCCCACGGCGGCAGCCAGCGAGGCGCCTGCGGCGACCTCGGCGCCGACCGCGCAGGCCGTGACCCTCTCGCCGGAGGCCGAGGAGCTGGCCGGGCAGTTCGACGGGTTCGGGTTCCCCTCCGCAGCGGCCGAGGACCTCGACAACGCGCCGCTCTTCGTGCAGATCGCGGCGGCGCACGAGGACCCCGAGGTCGTGGCCGCCGCACTCGACGTCATGGCGGCCCGGTTCACCCACATCGCCGGCGGCACCGAGGACCTTGCAGGCGTCGACGAGCCCTACGCGGCCGCGGTCGTGCGCAACCTGACGGTCGACACCGATCCGGCGGTCCTCTACGCCGCGACCAACGCCGCGCTCAACGCGATCGAGGGCGAGCCCGACCCCACGGTCGTCGCCGCGCTGGTGGCGCTGGGCAACGACCACCCGGAACGCAGCGTCCTGCGAGAGGTGCTCACCACGTTCGCCTTCGCCCCGCCGGCACAGGCCGACCCCGGCGTCGCGCAGCTGGTGCTCGACGCGATGAGCGCCGACGAGCCCTGGATCATGGTCTCGGCACTGGACCAGTTCGAGATCAGCGGCTTCGCCGACCCGGCGGCGTTCGTGGAGCCCGTGCGTGCGGCCCTCGCGCACGAGCACCCCGTCGTGCGGGGGCGGGCCGCCCGCGCACTGGGCAACCTCGCCGACGAGGGCGCGGCGGGTGCCTTCGCGGCCACGTTGGAGCTGGAGCCACTGCTCTCCGACAGCGAGCCGATGGTCCGGGGGTCCGCCGCCGAGGGTCTCGGCATCGCCGGGCGGCTGGCGAGCATCCCCGTCCTGCTCGCTCTGACGACCGACCCGGCGCGCACGGAAGCCGAGCTCGCTGGCTGGACCGAGCTCTACGACGGCTCTCCCGGCAACGCCACCTACGGCGCGGGCGCCGGCCGCGTGGACACCGCCGCGCTCGACGCGATCGCCAGGGCATCCAACGACCTCGACTTCGGCTTCCCCTTCCCCACGCTGGACTACGCCGACCTGGACGCCAGCATCGCCGAGAACGCCCGGGCCGCCCAGGACTGGTACGCAGCGAACGCGACCGCGATCGCGGCCGCCGCCGCGGAGCAGACCGGCAGCGACTGACGTCGTTTAGGAGGCCTCGCGCGCGGCCTGGCGCGCCGCGCGGCGCAGCTCTGACTCCTCGCGGGCGCGCCGCAGCGCCACCTCGACGGTCGGCGCGGTGCCGCCCAGGTGAGCGGGCAGCCACCAGGTGTCGTCAGCCCCGGAGGGTGATTCCGGATAGTCGCGCGCGGACTGGTCGACCAGCCGGCCGACGGCTTCCCAGATCCGTGCGGTGAGGTGGCGCGGGTCCTCGCCGGGCGTCGGCGCGATCGCCTCGCCCAGCCGCACGGTCGTCAGCATGTGCCGTCGCAGCTCGCGGCGGTCCTTGGTCACGAGGCGCTGCCCGCCCCACAGCGCGCCGGGCACGACCGGCGTGCCGGACTCCAGCGCCAGCCGCGCCACGCCAAGGCGCGGGGCGGACGGCACGAACGACGTGCTGATCGTGCCCTCGGGGAAGATCGCGATCACGTCGCCGCGGTGCAGCCGTTCGACGGCGGGTCCCAGGGACGCGGAAGCCAGGCCGCCGCGATCGACCTCGATCGTGCCGGCCTTGCGCAGCAGTGCGCCGATCACCGGGTTCGCGAACAGCTCGCGCTTGGCGAGGAAGGACAGACGCCGGCCCCGCGACCATGCGGGCATGCCCACGATCAGCGGGTCGACGTAGCTGATGTGGTTGGTCGCGAGGATCACCGCGCCGGTGCGCGGGATGTGCTCCTCCCCGGTGGCCTGCACCCGCCACCGCATGATCGCGAAGACCGCTTGGGTCGCCCACGCCACCGGTCGGTAGACCAGCATCTCACCGGCCATGGCGGGATGGTACGGCTCACCGCCCGGGCCCCGGGCCCTGGCATGCCGGGCACCACCACACGCGGCGCGCCTGCTCGCCCAGCAGGGCCGAGCGGATCGCGGTGCCGCAGCGCGGGCAACCCCGCCCCGCGCGACCGTAGACGTACACCGACCCGTCACGCCCGGGCCGGGCCCAGCCCGAGGCGATGGCCGCAGGGTCGCGCGTCGTGATGCGGTGGAAGCCGGAGCCCACGACGTTGGCGTGCAGCAGCTCGACCGCGGACACCAGCAGCGCATCGCGCGTGGCGGGTGGCACGTCCGCCACGCGCGCCCACGGGTCCACCGCGTGCAGGAAGAGCAGCTCCGCCCGGTAGACGTTGCCGATCCCGGCCAGCACGCGCTGGTCCAGCAGCGCCTCGCCGATCCGGACGTCGGCTTGCAGGTCCAGGCGCCGCCGCGCCTCGGCCAGGTCCACCGCATCGTCCAGCAGGTCAGGCCCCAGCGCCGCCAGCGAGGGATGGCGCTCGACCTGCGAGCGCGACAGCAGCTCGACCACCGGCGCCGCGAAGCAGACGGCCGTCACCTCCACCGTCTCCAGCACGAACCTCGCGGCCCCCGGCGACTTGCGCCAGCGCTCCCCGGGTCGGTACGTGTGCCAGACGCCCGTCATGCGCATGTGCGTGTGCAGCGCGAGGTCGGACGGATCGAACCACATGAGCAGGTGCTTGCCCCGCGACTCCACGGCGTCGACGCGCTGCCCGACCAGCCGCCGCGGCCCCAGCGCGCGCACCTGCGCGACGGTGGTCTGCACCCCGGTGACCTCGCGACCCACCAGGGCCGCGCGCAGCGTGCGGGCCGCACGGAAGATCGTGTCACCCTCGGGCACGGCGCGTCAGGCCTCAAAACTTAGAAGACCGGCCGCTCACGAGGGTGAGGGCCGGTTCAGAGCGCTGCTGTCAGTCGAGGATGCTGACGTTCGCGGCCTGCGAGCCGCGCTGGCCCTCGGTGATCTCGAACTCGACCTTCTGTCCCTGCTGGAGGGACTTGAAGCCCTGGGCGTTGATGGCCGAGAAGTGCACGAACACGTCCTCGCCGCCGTCTTGGGCGATGAACCCGTAGCCCTTGTCATCGGAGAACCACTTGACCACGCCGGTGGGCATGACTGAAACCATCCTTGCCGACCGACGTGCGTCGAGCGAACTCCCTCTCGGTGTTCGAGGCCCCGGTTGGCGCCCTGGTGATCGGTGCAGCACGATGAGGGTAGCAGTGCAGGCTCTGCACGCCCCCCGGAAGGAAGGCCATCCCGTTGCGTGCCGTCGTGGCCATTTTCGCCTCCGCGGTCCTGTTGGCCGCGTGCGCTGGTGACACCGGAACGGCGTCGCCCACCGCCGCCCCCACGCCGTCCGGAGTGGCCACGGAGGCCGACACCCACGGCGTCGTGGTCACCGGCGACGTCGGCGCCAAGCCCACGATCACCGTCCCGTCCGGCCCCCCGCCGACGGAGCTGGTGATCGTGGACCTCGTGCCCGGCACGGGCGCCACCGCCGCCGCCGGCGGCACGGTGACGACCCACTACTCGGGCGTCTCCTGGCTCAACGCGGGCGCCGAGTTCGACAGCTCCTACGACAGCGGGCAACCCGTCACGTTCCCGCTCTCCAACGTGATCGCGGGGTGGCAGCAGGGCATCCCCGGCATGCAGGTCGGTGGCCGGCGCCTGCTCATCATCCCGCCGGACCTGGCCTACGGCGCCCAACCGCCCGCCGGGGCGGCGATCCAGCCCAACGACACGCTCGTGTTCGTCATCGACCTGGTCGCCGTCGCCTAGCAGCCAGGCGTGCGGGACCGGACCGTCCAGGCAGGTCAGTAGCGCTCCGGCAGCGACGGTCCGCTGGTCCGGTGCCGCTTGAGCTCCCAGAACGCGTCGCCCGCCGCGCCGATCACCGCGACCAGGCCGTCGAAGAGACGCACCGCGTCCGCGCCGGTCGGAGCGGGCGAGAGGATCGGGCCGAAGAACGTGCTCCGGCAGGTCCCGCCGACGCGGATGCAGGGGATGCCGATGTCCTCGCCCGCGCCCAGCATGGCCTCGTCCATCCCGGCCTGGATCGCGGCGTCGAACATCGTGCCGGCCCCGGCGCCGATGAGCACGTCGTCCAGGCCCGCGTCCTTGAACGTGGGGACGAGGCCCTCCCAGGTGCGCTCGCCGTCGTGATGGATGCGCGTGCCGACGGCCGTGTGGAGCTCGTCGGCCAGCTCGATGCCGGCGGCGCGCGCGGCCTCGACCACCCGCAGCGTCGCCAGCCCCAGCCCGAACTTCTCACGCCCCTTGTCCGACATCTCGGCGCCGGTCTTCCACAGCAGGCTGAACGGCCGCCACAGGAGGATGACGGGGTCCGCGGTGCCCGCCCGCTGCGCCCGCACGTCCACCAGCCAGCGCGAGGTGACCCAGCACCAGGGGCACGCCGGGTCGTACCAGCACTCCACCAGCGTCGTCGCCACCGCGCCGGATGCTAGATGCGGCGAGCAACGCGACGCGATGGGGGTGCGTCGTAGGGACCGACATCCACACTCGCGAGGGAGGCCGCACATGAAGCGCACCATCGGATCGCTGCTGCTCGTACCGCTGGCGCTGGTCGCCGGCGTGGGCTGGGCCGGGGCCGGGCCGTCAGGGCCGGTGATCGACCTCATGGCGGCGTGCCTCGCCGAGGCCAACATCAGGCTGACGATCA
This sequence comes from Euzebyaceae bacterium, assembly GCA_963829805.1. Taxonomy (GTDB): domain Bacteria; phylum Actinomycetota; class Nitriliruptoria; order Euzebyales; family Egibacteraceae; genus CAWHJR01. The sequence continues at coordinate 306,881 of CAWHJR010000002.1, read as the reverse complement.
CGTCCGACACCGACCTGGAGCCCGGCCGCCTGGTCTTCCGGGGCGCGCAGTTCATCGGCGGCAGCGTCGACGAGCCGGTCAACGGCCCCAACCCGGTCGAGGCGGGCGTCGAGTACCCGGTGACGACTTCGCGCCACGGCGAGAGCTACGTGCTGCTGGACGGCGTGGTCGTGATCGGGCAGGGCACCGACTCCGACCTGCCGCCGTGCGAGCCCGGCCTGGCCACCGAGCGCATCGCCGGCTCCAACCGCTACGCGACCGCCGCGACCCTCGCGCTGCGCTTCTGGCAGCACGCCGAGTTCGTCTACCTCGCGAGCGGCGATGCCTTCCCGGACGCGCTCGCCGCTGCCGGCATCCCCGACAACGAGCAGGGCCCGGTCCTGCTCGTGACCCGCGACACCCTCCCCCCGGAGACCGCCGAGGCCCTCGCGGCCCTGGGACCCTCGCACCTGCGAGTCCTCGGGGGCACCGCGGCGGTCAGCGACGCCACGATGGCCGCCGCCCAGGCCGCCGCGGGCCTGTAGCAGCACAGCGTTTAGGGTGCGGGCCCTGTGAGCGCCTGCGTGCAAGCGTGAGAGCCCGCCCCCTGACCCTCCTCGTGGCCAACCGCGGGGAGATCGCGATCCGGGCGTTCCGGGCCGCGGTCGAGCTGGGGCTGGCGACGGTCGCGATCTACACCCACCTCGACCGTGCGTCGCTGCACCGCATCAAGGCCGACCGCGCGTTCGAGCTCGGCCCGCCGGAGCGCCCGCTGGCGGGCTACCTCGACCCCGACGCGATCGTGGCATGCGCGCTCAAGGTCGGCGCGGACGCGATCTACCCCGGCTACGGCTTCCTGTCCGAGAGCGCCGTGTTCGCGCAGAAGGTCGCCGACGCCGGGCTGCTGTGGGTCGGGCCGCCCGCCGACGTGCTGGCCCTCACGGGGGACAAGGTGCGCGCCCGCGACGCGGCGTCGGCCGCCGGCCTGGCGGTGCTTCCGGCCTCGCGGCCGATCGCGACCCCCGAGGAGGCGCTGTCCGAGGCCGAGCGCCTGGGCTACCCCGTCTTCGTGAAGGCCGCGGCCGGCGGTGGCGGCCGCGGCCTGCGCCTGGTGGCCAACGCGGCCGATCTGCCCAGCGCCGTCGAGACCGCGCGGCGCGAAGCCGAGGCCGCGTTCAACGACGCGACGGTCTTCCTCGAGCGGGCGCTGCTGCGGCCACGCCACGTCGAGGTCCAGGTGCTGGCCGGTGCCGACGGCGAGGTCGTGCACCTCGGCGAGCGTGACTGCTCCGTGCAGCGCCGCCACCAGAAGGTCGTGGAGATCGCGCCGGCGCCGAACCTCGACGACGCCGTGCGCGCACGGCTCCACGCCGACGCCGTGACGTTCGCCCGCGCCGCGGGCTACCGCAACGCCGGCACCGTGGAGTTCCTGCTCGGCGAGGACGGCAGCCACGTCTTCCTCGAGATGAACCCGCGCATCCAGGTCGAGCACACGGTCACCGAGGAGGTCACCGGCGTCGACCTCGTGCGCTCGCAGCTGCGCATCGCCCAGGGCGCGACGCTGTCGGACCTTGGCCTGTCGCAGGACCGCATCCAGGTCATCGGGGCGGCGCTGCAGTGCCGGGTCACGACCGAGGACCCCGCGGCCGGTTTCCGCCCCGACACCGGCACGATCACCGCCTACCGCTCGCCCGGCGGCGCCGGTGTCCGGCTGGACGGCGGCACCGCGGAGCTGGGCACGGAGATCACGCCGTGGTTCGACTCGCTGCTGGTGAAGCTCACCTGCCGCGGGCCGGATCTGCGCACGGCCGCCCAGCGCGCCGCGCGCTCACTGGCCGAGTTCCGCGTGCGCGGCGTCGCGACGAACCTCGGGTTCCTCGGCGCGCTGCTGGCCGAGGACGACCTGCTCGAGGGGCGGCTGCACACCAGCTTCCTCGAAGAGCACCCGCATCTCCTGGCGGCGACCGGCGGGCAGGACCGCGCCTCGCGGCTGCTGCGCTACCTCGCCGACGTCACGGTCAACCGGCCCCAGGGTTCCTCCCCGGTCAGCCTCGACCCCGCGGTGCTCCTGCCTGCACTGCCCGAGGACGTCGCACCGCCGCCCGGCTCCCGCGACGAGCTCCGACGCCTGGGCCCCGCGGCCTTCGCCCGCAGCCTTCACGACCGCGACGCCGTCGCGGTGATGGACACCACCATGCGCGACGCGCACCAGTCGCTGCTGGCGACCCGCGTGCGCACGATCGACCTCGTCGCCGTGGCGCGCCACCTCGCTGTGGCGCTGCCGCAGCTGTGGTCCCTGGAGGTCTGGGGCGGCGCCACCTACGACGTCGCGATGCGGTTCCTCAAGGAGGACCCGTGGCAGCGGCTGGAGCAGCTGCGGGCGGCCATCCCCAACCTCTGCCTGCAGATGCTGCTGCGGGGGCAGAACCTGCTGGGCTACGGCAGCGTCCCGGAGCGTGTCGTGCGCGCGTTCGTCGAGGAGGCCGCGCGCACCGGCATCGACGTCTTCCGCATCTTCGACGCGTTCAACGACGTGGCCCGCATGCGGCCGGCGATCGAGGCGGTCCTGCGCACGGAGGCCGTCGCCGAGGGCGCGGTCTGCTACACGGGCGACGTCGCCGACCGGCGCGAGCAGCTCTACACGCTGGACCACTACCGCAAGACCGCCCGCGGCCTGGCCGCCTGCGGCGTGCACCTGCTGGGGATCAAGGACATGGCGGGCCTGCTGCGGGCGCCGGCCGCGCGGATCCTCGTCGAGGCACTGCGCGAGGAGACGGGCCTGCCCGTGCACGTGCACACCCACGACACTGCCGGCGGGCAGCTGGCCACCTACCTCGCGGCGATCGAGGCCGGAGCCAGCATCGTGGACTGCGCCGCCGCGCCGCTCTCGGGGGGGACCAGCCAGCCGTCGCTCTCGGCCCTGGTCGCGGCCACCGACGGGACGCCGCGGGCGACCGGCCTGGACCTCGACGCGGTCCTCGACCTCGAGCCCTACTGGGAAGAGGTGCGCGCCCTCTACGCGCCGTTCGACACCGGTCAGTCGACGCCCACGGGCTGGGTCTATCGCCACGAGATGCCCGGTGGCCAGCTGTCCAACCTGCGCCAGCAGGCCGCGGCGATGGGCCTGGGCGAGCACTTCGACCGCATCGGTCGCATGTACGCGCGCGTCGACGCGATGCTCGGCCGGCTCATCAAGGTGACGCCGTCCAGCAAGGTCGTCGGCGACCTCGCGCTCTACCTCGTGTCGGGCGACATCGACCCCGACGCGTTCGAGCACGACCCCTCCGCGTACGACCTGCCCGACTCGGTCATCGCGTTCCTGGAGGGCGACCTTGGGGTGCCGCCGGGCGGCTGGCCGGAGCCGTTCCGCACGCTGGGGCTGCGCGGGCGCGACGGCGACGCGGCCAGCGTGCACGAGGACCTGCCCGACGAGGCGCTGGACACGCCCGGGCCGCAGCGGCGCGCGGCGCTGAACAGGGTGCAGTTCCCCGGCCCGGCGAACGACCTCGAGAAGGCCGTCGCGACCTTCGGTGACCTGTCGGTGGTGCCGACCCGCGCGTTCCTCTACGGGCTGCCCCCGCAGGAGGAGATCCTGATCGCGCTGCAGCCGGGCGTGGTGATGATCGTGGAGCTCGACGCGGTCGGCGAGGCCGACGCCAAGGGCCGCCGCACCGTGGTCGCCCGCGTCAACGGCCAGCTCCGTGCGGTCGAGGCCCAGGACGAGAACGTCGCGCCCGCCGTGCCTCCGCACGCGAAGGCCGACCCGTCCAACCCCGGCCACGTGGCCGCGCCGCTGACGGGCATCGTCACCGTCGCGGTCTCCGAGGGTCAGCGCGTCGAGGCTGGCGACCGCATCGCCACCCTCGAGGCGATGAAGATGGAGTCCTCGGTCACCGCACCGCTCAGCGGGAGCGTCGTCGGCACCCCGGTCAAGGACGGCGCCCGCGTCGAGCCCGGTGACCTCCTGGTGGTGATCGCACCCTGAGGCAGCGCGCGTGGGTGCCGGCGCACCTCGAGGAGCGCATCAGGGCCGACGCGGACCGCTACGCCGCGCTGGACGCCGACGCGCTCGACGCCGCACTGCGGCGACTGCTCGACGAGCACGTGCAGACGATGGACCGGGAGGCGGTGAGCCTCTATGCCGGCACGAACGTGATGAACCCGGCGGCTGCGGCGCTGCTCGGGCACTCGATCGGGGTGCGTCCCAGCCTCGGCTACCCCGGGGCGAAGTACGAGACCGGGATGGCGCAGGCCGAGCAGGTCGAGATCCTCGCGACCACGGTGCTGTCGCAGCTCTTCGGGTGCCGGCACGTCGAGCTGCGCGTGCCGTCGGGGTCGCTGGCCAACCTCTACGCGTTCATGGCCGCCGCACAGCCGGGCGACGTGCTCATGGCCTTCCCGGAGCGCGCCGCGGGGCACGTCACCCACCACGCGGCCGGCGCCGCCGGTCTCTACGGGCTCACGGTCGTCGACGTGCCCTACGACGACGTGCGGATGCAGGTCGACCTCGACGGACTGGCGGCCGCGGCACGATCGCGACAGCCGCGCGTGATCGTGGTCGGCGGCAGCATGAACCTGCACCCCTACGACCTCCCGGCGATCCGTGCCATCGCCGACGAGATCGGCGCGACGGTCGTCTACGACGCCGCGCACATGGCGGGGCTGATCGCCGGCGGCGCGTGGCAGCACCCGCTCCGCTGCGGCGCGCACCTCATGACCTGCTCGACCTACAAGTCGTTCGGCGGGCCGCCGCAGGGCCTGGTGCTCACCGACGACAACGCGCTGGCCCAGCGGCTGGACGCGATCGCGCACCCCGGGCTCACCGCGAACTTCGACCTCTCGCGCACCGCGGCCCTGGCCGTCGCGGCCCTGGACCTGCGCGTCCACGGCGCGGCGTACGCGGCCGCGTGCGTCGCCAATGCCCGCGCGCTGGGTGAGGCCCTGCAGGCCGCTGGCGTCCCGGTGCACACGGTGCCCGGCCGCGGCATGACGTCGTCGCACCAGCTCGCGGTGCCGGCGCAGCGGTGGGGCGGCGGCACCGCGGCCGCGCGGCTGCTCGAGCCGGCCAACATCCTGGCGTCGGGCATCGGCCTGCCCGGGCAGGCCGCAGGCGAGGACGGCATGAACGCGTTGCGCCTGGCCACGCAGGAGGTCACGCGCTGGGGGCTGGGCCCGGCCGAGATGGCACACGTCGCCGACCTGACGGCCGCGGTGCTGTTCGCAACGGCCGACCCGGCTGATGTCCGGCGCGAGGTCGCGGCCTTGCGTGCACCGTTCCAGACCGTGCGCTACGTGCGCTCCGGCCCTACCGCCTCAGAGCCCTAGCCGCTCCGCGATCGGTGCCACGCGGGCCAGTCCGTAGACCTCGGTGGCGTGGCGCCAGAGCACGCCGTCGAGCACGTCCTCGGGCAGGCCGAGGTTGCGGAGCGCGTCGACGTTGTCGCGCAGGCCCGGGATCGCCGGGAAGTCGGTGCCGAAGATGCACTTGCGGGCGAGCCGCTCGAAGCCGGCGTTGGCGTAGTAGTGGGGGAGGCGCTTGGGGGGCAGGCCCGAGAGCTCGATCCAGACGTGCTCGAACGTGAGCGCGAGGAACGCCGCGGCGTCGTAGGACCACCCGCGCCCGCCGTGCGCCATCACGATGCGCAGCTGCGGGAAGTCGCGGATCACGTCCGCCAGCAGCGCCGGGTCCGCGTAGCGGTTCGACGCCCCCGCGAAGTTGCTGGTGCCGCAGTGGAAGACCACCGCGATGCGCGACTCCTCGCAGCGCGCGTACACCGGGAACAGGTCGTTGCGGGACGGGTCGAACCCGCCGTGCACCGGGTGCAGCTTCAGCGCCACGCCGCCGAGCGCCAGCTGGCGGTCCAGCTCGCGCAGCATCGGGAAGTGCAGGTGCGGGTTCAGCGACGCGTTCACCGCGACGCGCGAGGGATCGGCCTCGACCAGCGGGAGCATGTCCTCGATCGCCTGCACGCCGGTGACGCGCGGGCTGTACTCGCTCATCAGCAGGGCGACGTCGACGCCCTGCTCGTCGAGGTGCGCGAGGTAGGCCGCGGGGTCGGCGGTGCCGTCGGCGCGGTACAGCGACTCCACCGCCGTGCCGCTGACCCCCGGCGGGGCCCACGCCGCGACCGGCAGCGCCAGCGAGCCCAGCCGCACGACGTGCTGGTGGACGTCGATGACCGGCACCTCAGCGCGACCGCCCGCCGCAGACGTACACCGTCTGGCCGGTGACGTAGCCGGCGCCGCCGGAGAGCAGGAACGCGATCTGCGCCGCGACGTCCGCCGGGTCACCGGCCCTGCCCAGGGGCACGCGCCCGATCAGCTTCTCCAGCACGGGTGGCGGCATCGCGGCGGTCATCGGCGTCGCGATCAGGCCGGGGGCGACCGCGTTGACGCGCACCCGCGGCGCCAGCCGCTTGGCCAGTGCATAGGTCGCGCCCACGACCGCCCCCTTGGACGCCGCGTAGTTCACCTGGCCGATGTTGCCCAGATGGGCCCGCGAGGAGACCAGCACGATCGCGCCGCCGTCGCTGATCCGGTCGGCCAGGTCGAGCGACAGCCGGATCGGCGCGACGGCGTTGACGCGCAGGACCAGCCGCACATGCTCGTCGGAGAGCTTGGGCAGCAGCGCGTCGCGGGTGATGCCCGCGAGGTGCACGAGGCCGCGCAGCGGACGGTCGCCGACGGCCGCCACGACCGCGGCGCGCCCCTCCGCGGTGCCGAGATCGGCCACCACCGGGATGACCCCGGACAGCTCTGTGACCCGCGGGTCGAGGTCCGACGCGACGAGCTCGTAGGTGGGTGCCAGCGCCGCGACGCACGCGGCGCCGATCCCCCCGGCCGCCCCGGTCACCACGACCGTCTCCCTCATGGTCCCGGGACGCTAGCAAGCGGCAAGCGGACCTCCAGCCGGGCGCCGCCCCCGGGGGCCTCGGCCGCCACGGCCTCGCCACCATGGGCCGCGGCGACCGCCGCCACGATCGCCAGGCCGAGGCCGGCCCCGCCAGCGTCGCGAGCCCGGGCTTCGTCCAAGCGGACGAAGCGCTCGAACACACGGGTGCGCTCGGGCCGGGGGATGCCCGAGCCGTCGTCGTCGACACGCAGCACGGCGTGCGTCCCGTCGGCGCGCAGCGACACCGCCACACGCGACCGTGCATGACGCGCCGCGTTGTCCAGCAGGTTGGCCAGCAGCCGGCGCAGCTGCGTGGCGTCGCCGTGAACGCGGGCGGCGCCCACCCCGGTGGCGTCGACCTCGACGCCGCCGGCCTGGCGCACGCGGCGGGCCTCCTCGACCAGCAGGTCGTCGAGGTCCACCTCGCGGCCGCGGGCAGCTGCGCCCTCGTCGGCGCGGGCGAGCAGCAGCAGGTCCTCGACCAGCTGCTGCAGGCGCAGGTCGTCGGCCAGGACGGCGTCCGCCAGCTGCGGGCCGCTGAGGCGGTCGGGGTGGTCGCGGGCGACCTCGGCGTGCTGGCGGATCGAGGCGACCGGGTTGCGCAGCTCGTGCGCGGCGTCGGACACGAAGCGCCGCTGGCGCAGGGTCGCGTCCTCCAGCCGGGCGAGCATCCCGTTGAGGGTCCCGGCCAGCCGGGCGACCTCGTCGTGACCCGGTGGCTGGGGCACCCGCCGGTCCAGGGCGGTCGCGGTGATGCCCTCGACCGCGGTGCGCAGCGACTCGACCGGGCGCAGGGCCCGACCGGTGACGATCCACGTCACCGCGGCGACGAGGGCCAGCAACAGGGGGAGCCCGATGATCAGCTGACGCGTCAGCGCGACGGTGGCCTCGGACACGTCGTCGAGCGCACGGCCGACGATGACGGTCGTGCCGTCGCCCGCGTCGGCGGAGACCGTGGCGAACGTCACGCCGTCGCGGACGTCACCGCCCTCGAGGACCTCCCGGCCGCGCAGGTGGCTGCTGGACGCCACGACCTGCCTGCCCTCCACGACCTGGACGAACTCGTCGTCGGCGTCGCCGGCGTCCAGGTCCGGAAGCCGTCCTGCCCGCACCTCGGTCGCCAGCTCCCGGGCGCGGACCGCGGCCGCCTCCAGCACGCCTTCCGTGAGGGCGGACTCCAGCCGCGCGACGAGCGCGATCGCGCCCGCGACCAGCGCGACGCCGACGACGAGCGTGGCCAGCAGCGTCGTGCGCACCCGCACGGTGCCCAGCGCGCGGCGCACGCGGGGCTCCGCTCAGCCGCCGCCGGCGGCGAGCCGGTAGCCCGCGCCGCGGTACGTCTCGATCGCCTCCCGGCCGAAGGGGCGGTCCAGCTTGTTGCGCAGGTGGCGGATGTAGACCTCGACGATGTTGGGGTCGCCCTCGAAGTCGTCGTCCCAGACGTGGTCGAGGATGTCGCGCTTGGGCACGACCTCCCCGCGGCGGCGCAGGAGGTACTCCAGCAGCGCGGCCTCGCGCGCAGTGAGCGACACCACGGTGTCGCCACGCCGCACCTCGCGGGTCGCCGGGTCCAGGCTGAGGTCGCCGGCCTCCAGGACGGCCGGGCGCTCGCGCGCGCCGCGGCGCAGCAGGGCGCGCAGCCGCGCGAGCAGCACCACCGAGGAGAACGGCTTGGTCAGGTAGTCGTCGGCCCCGGTGTCGAGCGCCTCGGCCTGGTCGTACTCGCCGTCCTTGGCCGTGAGCACGAGGATCGGCGTCCAGTTGCCCTCCGCGCGCAGGTCGGCGCAGACCTGGTAGCCGTTGCGGCCCGGCAGCATGAGGTCCAAGACGATCGCGTCGTAGGGGTGCTCGCGGGCGCGCCACAGGCCGTCGACGCCGTCGTGGGCGACGTCGACCGCGAAGCCCTCGGCCTCCAGGCCCAGGCGCAGGCCGGCGGCCAGTCGCACCTCGTCCTCGACCAGCAGCACCCGCATCGTGACCAGCGTGCCGCACGGCGGCTGAAGCCGTCCTGAAGGGCTGTGCTACAGCCGCTGCTTGCCGTGGGTCGGCGCGCCGGCACGCAGCACCTCGCCGGACACGGCCCGGTCGCGGAGCACCCAGGCGACGGCCGAGGAGGCACGGTCCAGCTGCGACGGGTCGACCGCGACCACGTTGGCGACGGCCCCCTCGCGCTCCCGCTCCATCGCGAACGCCCGAGTGGCCGCGACGAGCCCGTGCCCGTAGGCGCAGCCCGCGACGTCGTCGGAGTCCAGCAGGTCGTCGGCGACGACGGTCACGATGTCGCCGCCGAACGCGGCAGCGTCGCGCGCGGCGTCGACCCACGCCGTGAGGGCGTCCTCGAGCCCGTCGAGGTCGGGCGCCTCCAACGCGACGTACACCACGGTCGCGGCGCCGTCGTCGACCGCGACGCCGCGGAGTGCGGCGCGCAAGCGCGCAGCACCCGGCCCGACGATCCGCGCGCTCACGTCGGCGGACGCTAGCAAGCGGGTTCAGAGGACGAGTGCGGTCAGCTCCTGAGCTGCGGAACCGGCGGCGTCGAGGTCTTCGTCATCGGCCGCGGCGCGCAGGTCGTCCAGCGCCGCCACGATCGTGGCTGCGCTGTCGGCGTCCACGGTGTGGGCGACGCGGTCCCAGATCCATTCCAGCGTGGCGGTGTCGCCGGCGACCAGGCCGGTCTCGTGGCGGCTGATGTCGAGCGCGAGCTGGCGCACCCAGACGCCGAAGCGGGCGCGGTCCACGTCCGGCACAGGCTGGTGGCGCAGGTGCACGTCCAGCGCTGCCAGCGCGAGGTCCAGCGCATGGTCCTGGGCGCCGCCCGCGTCCTCCTGCGCGACCGCGGGGTGCAGAGGGGTGCCGGTCGTGGACGCGAGCGCGGCGTCGATGGAGGCCGTGACGAGTGGGGGCACGCCGGCCGATCGCAATGCCTGCCAGGCGGCGGTGGCGTCGTCGAGGGCGGCCCGGGCCTGTCCCCAGTCCTCGCTGCCCACGGCGTCGTGGACGGCCAGCGCGGCGTCGTAGAGCGCTTCGGCATCCGCTGGAACGGCGCCGTCCAGCGCGTCGATCGGGACCGCGAGGGCCAGCGCCTCCAGCGTGCCGCCCGCGCCGGTGGAGAACTCGCCGTACGCCGGCGCGAAGAGCTTGGACTCGGTGCCGCCGTCCATGTGCAGCTCGCGGGTCTCGATCACGCCGTCCACGAGACCCTGCGGGCCGGGCACGGTGAGGCCGACTTCGCGGATCGTGACCTCCTCGAACACCATGGGCCAGGCGTTCTCGGGGCGGAAGACCTGCCCTGTCGCGGGGTCGGCGGGCATGATCATCGCGGGCGGGAAGTCCTCGCCGGTGACCCACGTGCCCTCGGTGTCGGCCACCACGCCGTCGGCGTAGTTGAAGACGTCCTCGCCGAGGTACCAGACGTTGCCGGCGTCGTCCTGCGCGTACCAGTCCAGGGCGACCTCGTGGAGGCGGCCGCCCACGAACGCGACGTACTGCGACTCCAACGCCTCGACCGGCTCGCCGTTCACGGTGATCGTCACGGTGTCGGGCAGCAGCGTGGTCTCGGTGCGGAAGTCCAGCCCGTCGACGTTGCCCAGCAGCACCGCGCTCTGCAGGTCGGCGATCGGGAACCAGGGGTTGTCGACGGCCGTGGGGTCGGAGAACGTCGGCGTGTCAAGGTCGACGCGCGCCGACTCGGGGGCGACCGGCAGGCCGGCGGTCTCGGGGCTCGCCGGCTCGGCGGCCATGCAGCCCGCGCACAGCACGGCGAGCAGGGACATGGACGCGGAGATCCTCGCTGTTGGGGTCATGGGCCGCAGCGTGCGGACCCCTCCCTGAACGCGCCCTGACCGCGCCTGAAGGGGGGTTCAGGCGCGGATGCGCAGGCCCAGGATGCGCAGGGCGAGGGCCAGGAGCCAGAAGGCGGCGAGCAGCACGAGCGCGAAGGCGTACGAGCCGCCAACCTCGCCGAAGGCTGGCACGAACCACTCCGCGTACCAGGCGTCGCGGACGGTGGTGCGCAGGACGTGGAAGAGCGCCGCCGTGCCGACGTAGACGACCAGCGCGTTCTCGCCGATCAGAGCGAGCGGGAAGCCCAGCCAGCGAGCGTTGGCCACGTCGACGACCAGGTGCAGCACGGCCAGGACCAGCAGGGCGACGCCGGCGGTGAAGACCGCGTAGCTGGGCGTCCAGAGCGACTTGTTGAGCGGCAGGAACGCGGCCCAGAGCAGCCCGGCCGCCATCAGCCCCGCGCCGAGCTCCGCCACGGCCACCGTCCCGCGCCACGGCCGGACGGCGTCACCGCGCTGCAGCAGGCTGCCGCCCCACGCGCCCAGCAGCACGGTCGCGATCGAGGAGAGGGTGCCGAGCAGGCCCTCGGGGTCGAACGGCGCGTTGACGTAGAGGTGCTCGACGCCGAAGACGGCGACGTCGAGGTGGCCCGCGACCGTGGCCTCGCCCGGCGGGCCGAGCCCGCCGCCCAGCAGCATCGCGTGACCGACCAGCAGCAACGCCGCGGTCGCGATCCAGCCCCACCGGGGCAGCAGCACGACGACGAACGCCGCGACCAGTGTGGCGATCGCGATGCGCTGCAGGATCCCGGGGATGCGCAGGTCCGCCAGCGAGGGCTCGCGCTGAAGGTTGAGCAGCAGGCCGAGCACGATCAGCACGCTCGCGCGCCGCACCAGCCGACCGGTCATCCGCAGGTCCAGGCTCCGCCCGGCCAGCGCGAACGGCAGCGCCGCCCCGGCCGCGACGAGGAACGCGGGGAACACCACGTCGGCGACGGTCACGCCGTGCCACAGCGCATGCTCAAGCTGCGGTGTCTGGTGCTCGTAGCTGCCGTTGTTGTTGACCAGGACCATCCCGACGATCGCCGCACCGCGCAGCACGTCCAGGGACGCCAGCCGCCGCCGCGGTGGCGGCGCCGCCTGCTCCTCTGGCGCACCGTCGGTCTCCTCCAGCGCCGGCCCGCGGTCCTCGACGGTGTCCACGGTCGCGGTCATCGGGATCAGTGTCGCGTCCGATGACCAGCCCCAAACTCCCCCCGCCGATCAGTCGCGCAGCTCGAGCACCCGGTCGATGAGCGCACCAGCCGCGCCCAGGTAGCGGTCCGGCGCCAGGGCGGCGCGCACGTCGCCCAGCGCTTTGACGACGTCGGGCTCACCGGCGAGCACGTCGATCAGCCGGTCGCCCTCGGCCATCGCGCGCCTCACCGCCTCGGCCACCAGCGCCTGCGCGCGGGCGCGGCCCAGCGGCGGGGCCAGGAACGTCACGGCGGCCTCGGCCATGAGGAGCCCGCCGTCGGCGGCGAGGTTCGCGGCCATGCGGTCAGCGCGCACCTCCAGGTGCTCCAGCGCATCGCGGATCCAGGCCGCCGCGGACCCGGTGACGCGCAGCAGCTCGCGCAGCGGCTCCCACTCGGCGTGCCAGCTGCCGGCAGCGCGCTCGTGCTCGTGGTGCATCGCGCCCAGGACGGTCGCCACCAGCGCCGGGGCACGCTGCGCGCAGGCCAGCGCGGTCACGGCGGCGACCGGGTTGCGCTTGTGCGGCAAGGCCGAGGAGTGGCCGCGCTCGGCGGTGTCGGCAACTTCGCCGACCTCCGTCTGGCTCAGCAACGTGAGGTCCCGGGCCACCTTGCCGAGCACGCCCGCGGCCTCCCCGGCCGCGGTCGCCACCCCGGCCGGGCGTAGGCGCTGCGTGTGCCACGGCAGCGGCGGCTCGGCCAGCCCCAGCGCCGCGGCCAGCTCGCGGACCACCTCGGGGCCGCGGTCGCCGAAGGCCGCCAGCGTCCCGGCCGCGCCCCCGAGCTGCACGGCCGGCAGATCACGCGCGGCAGCCGCGACGCGGCCCCGTGCGCCGTCCAGGCCGTCGAGCCACCCGGCTGCCTTGAGTCCGAACGTCGTGGGCGACGCGTGCGCCAGCAGCGTCCGGCCGGGCAGCACCGTGGCGCGGTGCTCTGACGCCAGCGCCGCCGCCGCGTCCCCTGCGCGGCGCAGGTCGCCCGCGATCGCCTCCAGCGCCCGCCGCGCGACCAGCATCGTCGCGGTGTCGACGATGTCCTGGCTGGTGGCGCCGTGATGCACGTGCACGGCCAGCTCCGGCCCGACGGCCGCGCGCAGAGCTTCCACGAGCGGCACGACCGGCGTCCCCGTGGCGGACGACGCCTGCCCGATCGCGGCCACGGCGAAGTGCTCTGCCCGGCAGGCCGCTGCGATCGGCGCCACGGCCTCGGCGGGCACCAGGCCGACGCTGGCGCAGGCCGCCACCAGGGCCGCCTCGACGTCCAGCATCGCCTGCAGGAAGGCCTCGTCAGCGACCGCCGCCGCCGCCTCGCCACGGCCGAAGAGGCCGTCGTACAGCCCCGGCGCCGAGCCCATTGGAGCCATCGTGCCACCGGGCCCTTGTGCGCCGTCTGCCGCAGTGGTTGGCTGCGCGCTCCGGGTTAGCGGGAATTGAACACTTGGAGGGGCGCAATGAAGCGAGCCGTCCTCGTCGGAGCAGCCTTGCTGCTGCTGATCGTGTCCGTCGCCACCGCCGCGCCGGCGGAGCAGGACCAGGGTCTGGGGTTGGACGTCTACACCGTGCAGGTCCCGGCCGAGCAGGCCGCCGACGTGGCTCGCGGACGAGACGTGATCGACACTCGTCCTGCGGGCGACCAGACCGAGCTGGACCTCGTGCTCACACCCGACGAGGCCGAGGGCTTCAGTGCGCGCGGCTACGCGGTCACGCCTCGTCGGGACAACAACGGCCGCACGGCGCGAGAGGCCGCGCTGGCTCAGTCGGTGAACGGGTTCACCGTCTGGCGCTCCTACGACGAGCCCGGCGGGATCCGCGACCAGCTCTATGCGATCGCGCGAGACAACCCGCAGCTCGTGAAGCTCGTCGTACTCGGCCACACGCATGACGGACGCGAGATCATCGCGCTGAAGCTGACGCAGGGCGCCCGCGGGCAGCGCGACGGCTCGCGGCCCGCGGTGCTCTACAGCTCGCTGCAGCACGCCCGCGAGTGGATCAGCGGCGAGGTCAACCGGCGGACGCTGACGTGGTTCATCGACCGCTGGCGGGCCAACGACCGCGACGTCCGCAACCTCCTGAGGTCCACGGAGCTCTGGTTCCTGGTCGTCGCCAACCCTGACGGCTACCAGTACACGTTCGACGTGGAGCGGCTCTGGCGCAAGAACCTGCGCGACAACGACGGCGACGGGGTCACGACGATCGCCGACGGCGTGGACCCGAACCGCAACTTTGCTGAGCACTTCCACTACGACGAGGAGGGCTCCTCGTCGGTGTTCTCCAGCGAGACGTACCGCGGCCCCAGCGCCGGATCGGAGCCGGAGACGCAGGCGATGGTCCGGCTGTTGGACCTTGCCCGGCCCGAGTTCCAGTCCAACCTGCACTCGGTGGGCTCCTGGATCCTGTACCCGCAGGGCTGGCAGACGGGGTCTCCGGACGCCGACAACCCCGTGTACGTCGCCTTGGCCGGCACCGACGCGAACCCGGCCATCCCGGGCTTCGATCCCGGCATCTCCTCCGACGAGCTCTACGTGACCAACGGCGAGACCACCGACTACGCCGACGTGACGCATGGGACGATCGCCTTCACCCCCGAGCTGTCCGACGGCGGCTCGGGCGGCGGCTTCGTGTTCCCCGACGACGAAGCGCTCGTCCAGCAGGAGTTCGAGAACGCGCTGGCCTTCCATCTGGCGCTCGCGCGCTCGGCCACCAGTCCCGGGAACCCGGTCTCACCCGTCGGCATCCAGCTGCAGCCCTTCTACCTCGACCAGGCGCAGCTCGACCCCGAGAACACCGCACTGTCGATGATGGACTTCACGTTCGATGTCTCCTACGGCAGCCCGCAGGAGGTGCGGGTGCTGGCGCAGCGGAGCCTCGCGAACGTGACGCTGAACTACCGCGTGAACGGCGGCCCTGCGCAGAGCGTCCCCACCAGCGAGTGGGCCGGCGGCGAGCGCTACGACGAGGGCCAGTCGCAGTACTACCGAGTGCTGCGCGGCGTGGTGCCGGTCGGCGCGCCCGGTCAGACGGTCGAGGTGTGGTTCCAGAGCGGCACCACGCAGAGCGAGCACTTCGACTACACGGTCGTCTCCGACACGGGCAACCCCGTGCTGGTCATGGCGGCCGAGGACTACACAGGGGCGTCGCCGGTCCAGCCCGGCGTGACGGCTCCGCAGTACCTGAGCTTCTACACCGACGCACTGACCGCCAACGGCGTGGCCCATGACGTCTACGACGTCGACGCCAACGGCCGCGTGGCGCCTGACGCGCTGGGCGTGCTCAGCCACTACGACGCGGTGATCTGGTACACGGGCGACGACGTCGTCACCCGGAACCTCGGGTGGGGCCCGGGCAACGCCTCCACGCTGGCGATGACCGAGCTGCTGGAGATGCGCGACTACCTCAACGAGGGCGGCAGGCTGCTCTACACCGGTCAGCGCGCGGGCCAGCAGTACACCGGCGCGCTGGGCACCCAGCTGTACGACCCCTTCGGCGGCGGCCCGTGCAGCGACCCGGCCATCGGTCCGCTTTGCAGGCCGCTGTCGGGCGCCGGCGACGGCATCGGTGACGTCATCGAGTACTGGTTCGGTGCCGGCTACCTCGTCCCCGACGGCGGCACCGACCCCGACACGGGCGAGATCCTCGACGTCAACGGCACCGGGGACCCGTTCACGGGCATGACGTTGGAGCTCAACGGTCCCGACAGCGCCGACAACCAGGGCTCCAGCTCGTCCTTCGTCACGGTGAGCGGCCTCCAGCCGGCAGCCGTCCCTGGCTTCCCCAGCGACATCGCCGCGCGCTGGGACCGCCCGGGCGGGCCGTTCGACCCGCACACCGGCACCTTCTACCTGCACTCCCAGATCGCGGACGTGTCCTACAAGCGGCTCACCCGCACGATCACCGTCCCCGCCGGCGGCGCCACGCTGTCGTTCTGGACCTCCTACGACACCGAGCTGCACTGGGACCACGTGGTGGTCGAGGCGCACACGGTCGGCCAGGACAACTGGACGACGCTGCCGGACCTGAACGGCCACACGGCCGCCGACCCCGGCGACAGCTGCCCGGAGGGGTGGCGTGAGCTGCACCCGTTCCTGGACCACTACCAGACGCTCAACGCAGACGGCACGTGCAGCCCCACGGGGACGACCGGAACGTGGAACGCCGCGTCCGGGCCCTCAGGCGGCTGGCAGCAGTGGCAGGTCGACCTCGCGCCGTACGCGGGGCAGCAGGTCGAGGTGGCGATCGCCTACATGAGCGACTGGGCCATCCAGGGTCTGGGCGTCTTCCTCGACGACATCGCGGTCTCGACGGGCGAGGGCACCACCTCCTTCGAGGACGACGGCGACCAGTTCGACGGCTGGGTCGTCTCAGGACCGCCGCCAGGCAGCGCGCCGAACGGCAACGACTTCGTGCGAATCACCGCGGCCGGCTTCCCCGAGGGCGCCGCGGTCGTCACCGACAACACCATCTACCTGGGCTTCGGCTTCGAGGGCATCAGCGGCGCCGCCGTCCGCGAGGACGTCATGGGCGCAGCGATGAACCACCTCCTCACCACCCCATGACCTGACCCCCGCGTGCGTCCGGGCGATGCCCAGCCAGGAATCGAACCTGGGCTGGCACATCTAGCGATGCTACTTCATGGTGATAGCATTCGAAGATGTGACGACCACTCGGACGACGTTCACGCTGGACGAGGCTCTTGCGGACCAGGCTCGCCGGCTCGGTGTGAACATCTCGGCGGCCGCACGCGACGGAGTGGCGACCGCGGTGCGGGCAGCGCTTGCCCGAGTCGATCGTGAGGCCTACGAGCGACGGCCAGAACAGCCTGATCGGTTCTGGGACGACGCCGAAGCCTGGGCCGAGTGACCCGAGGAGAGGTGTGGCTCGCCGAAGTCGGTCGTAAGCGTCGACCGGTGCTGGTGCTGACAAGATCAGAGGTCCTCGACGTCCGCGCACTGGTCACGGTCGCCGAGGTCACCACGAACGCCCGTGGCCTGGCGGCAGAGGTCGTTGTCGACCACGAAGAAGTGGGGCTGGATCGGGAGTCCGTCGTCAACTGCGACGGGCTTCACACCGTCGCGCAGGCGTCGCTGACCAAGCGTGTGGGATCGCTGGACGAGGAGACGCTCCACCGCGTCTGTGCAGCCGTGAGCTACGCGCTGGGCTGTTGAAAGGGCCGCCAGACGTCGTTGGCTCAGAGGAATCGGGCGGGCCTGCACACGAGCGCGACGTCGCACGGCAGCGCGGCGACGCGCTCGGCCTCGGCCGGGTCGTCCGTCCAGTGGCTGAGGAGGGCGGCGGGGCCGCCGGAGGGTCCGGCTCGGTCCACCGTCAGGACACTGGCGCCGTCCGGGGTCGCCTCGCCGGCCCACCCGAACAGCAGCGTGCGGTAGGCGGCGCGCGACCCGACGGCATCTGCCGGGTCCTCGGAGCGCAGCAGGGCGACCCATCCGCGGTCGCGCGCGACGAACGACGACTCGTCGGGGATCACCACGTCGGTGTAGTAGTCGCCGAGGAAGGCGCCCCGCTCGGCCTCGCGCGACGGGAACCAGGTCTCCGAGCACACCAGCCGGTGCCGCGTCCACGACGCGTCCGTGGGCCGGTTCTGACGGTAGCCGGCGAGACCGGGCACCTGGCAGAAGAGGGCGCCGTGCCGGTGCCACCAGTGGTCGCGCGCGGCCTCGGCGGAGACGGCGTCCAGCAGCGGGACGAGGAAGATCCGGTGGCGCACGGACGCGTCGGGTGTCACTTCGGCAGCACGATGCCGGCCTGGTCGCGGTCCCAGACGTCGTACTTCGCGCGCTCCTCGCGCAGGACGTTCTTGCGCACCTTCTCGGTCGGCGTCTTGGGGAGCTCGCGCACGACGCTGACCAGGCGCGGGATCATGAAGCGCGGGAGGCGCTGGACGAGGAACGCAATCAGGTTGGCCGGGTCGACGCCCGCCGCCGCGTCGGTGGGCACGACGAAAACGAGGATGTCCTCCTCGCCCCACTCCGACGGCACGCCGATCGCCGCGCACTCCGCGACGGCGGGGTGTGCGGCGACCTCGGCCTCGACCTCCATCGAGGAGACGTTCTCCCCGCGGACGCGGATCGCGTCCTTCTGCCGGTCGACGAAGTAGTACCAGCCGTCGCTGTCGCGGAGGCCGGCGTCACCGGTGTGGAACCAGTAGTTGCGCCACGCCTCCACGGTCTTGTCCGGCATGTGCCAGTACCCGAGCATCAGCCTCCAGGGGTCCCTGGAGCGCACGACGATCTCGCCGAGCTTGCCGTCGGGCACCTCCTCGTCGTGCGCGTCCACGATCCGGACCTCGTAGCCGTCGCGCAGGCGGCCCGCGCTGCCCTTGGGGCCGAGGTCCCACTGGCTCCAGACCGGGCAGCTGATCTCGGTCATGTTGAACACGGTCGCGATCCGCACGCCGAACCGCTGCTTGAAGCCCTCGGGGTCGTCGGGGACCGGCGCCATCAGCACGTTGCGCAACGGCGAGTCGGCGTCGTCGGGCTGGGGCGGCTGGCTGGCGAGGAACGCCGGCGTGGTGCCGATCAGCAGCGAGGTCGTGCAGCCGAACTCGCGGACGTCGTGCCAGAAGCGGTTGGTGCTGAACCCGTCGCGCAGCACGAAGCGCGAGCCGATGAGCGCCGACCCGTAGAACGCGATCTTGCCGCTCATGTGGAACATCGGGAACGGCGAGTACCAGTTGTCGTCCTCGCCGAGGTCGTCGAGCGGGATGCAGCCCGTCGCGCTCGCGTGGGCGTGCGCCCACGGCACCATCACGCCCTTCGAGGCGCCCGTGGTGCCGGACGTGTAGAGGATGCAGGCGACGTCCCAGCGTTGCGGGCGCACGAGGTCGACCGCCGGATCGCCCGCGACGACGTCGTCCGCGGCGACGACGTCGAAGCCGCCAGCGGCCGGGGCTCCGCCTCCGACCGCGATGATCGTGCGCAGCGCGGTCACGTCGTCGGCGACGGCGTCCAAGCGGTCGAGGTAGTCGACGTGGACGACGCCGACCGTGGCGCCGGAGTTGTTCGCGACGTGGGTGAGGATCGTCCCGCGGTAGGCCGTGTTGATCGGGACCTCGATCGCGCCGAGCCGCGCCGTGGAGAGCCAGGCGTAGGCTGACTCGAACGAGTTCGGCAGCATGATGAGCACGGTGTCGCCGGCGCCGACGCCCGCCCGCTGCAGCGCTCCCGCCCAGCCGAGCACGGCGGCCTCGACGTCCTGGAACGTCGCGCTGCGGCCGTCGACGTCCTGGAGGAACGTGCGGGTCGACGTCGCCCGGTCGGCCAGCAGGTTGGGGAGCACGAGCTCCTCGTGCAGGCCCGCCATCAGCGCTCCCCGGCGCCGACCAGCACGTCGGCGGTGCCGCTGAGCACGCGCGCGCCGTCCTGGCGGTCGAGCGTGATCTCGCAGCGCAGCGCCGAGCCGCCGTTGACGGAGCTCGCCTCGAGGATTCGCGCGCGTGCGGTCAGCTCGTCACCCGGGCTCGAGCTGGCGTGGAAGCGGAACGCGAGCCGCCGCAGCACGGCCGGCTCGGGGAAGGTGCGCAGGAGCATGTTGACGACGTAGCCGAGGTTGGCCGGGCCCTGGTTGACCAGCCCGCGCAGACCCAGGCGCCGAACCAGCTCCTCGTCGATGTGGACTGGGTTGACGTCGCCCATCACGTCCATGACCGTGCGGATGTCGTCGACGCTGATCCCGTCGACCACGAGCGACGGCAGCTCCGTCCCGGCTGTGAGCTCCATCAGGCGGCCTCCTCGCCCCTTCGCGGGAACACGTAGGTCTCTTCCGACGCGCACACGCGGGTGTCGCCGTCGAACAGCTCCAGGTACACGGTGACCGTGTCGAACGCCCCGGTGCTGCGCCCGTGCTTGCGCTCCACGCGCGAGATCCCGCCGCTCACGCGGTACGCCGTCCCGACGCGGAGCACGTCGTCGTAGGTCAGCACACCCTCGCCGAAGAGCACGCCGGAGTCCATCGGCGCGCCGACCATGGCGAAGAACTCCTCGAGCGTCACGCCCATGCCGCAGTGCGTCGCGAGGTGCGCGAACACCGGGTGCGCGACGCCCGGGGGGAGAGAGACCCCGGCCGCGTCGGTGTGGACGGCGCCGACGAACGCGGCGTTGCGCTCGGCATCGAGCACGAACGTGCCGTCCGGGAACGGCCTGCCGATGAGGGCTTGCAGGTCCTCGAGGGCGATCACGTGGGAGCTCCTTGGTCAGGTGAGGATGCGGACCGGCCCTCGGAGCGGCCGGCGACGATCAGGTCGACGACCGACTCGACGGTGCAGTCGGCGGTTTGGCGTGTGGCGACGGACTCCCCGCGCCGGAGCACGAGCACCCGGTCGGCGAGCTCGAGCACCTCGGGGATCCGGTGGCTGATCAGGACGATCGAGACCTTGCGCTCGCGGCGCAGCGACAGGATCAGGTCGTGGACCGCGGCGGACTCCGCCTGGCCGAGCGCCGCCGTGGGCTCGTCCATGATGAGGATGCGCTCGCCCTCCGCGAACGCGAGCGCCCGGGAGACCGCGACCATCTGGCGTTGGCCCCCGGAGAGGCCGGCGACCATGGTGGTCGCGGGCCCGATCGTGATGCCGAGGCCGCTGAGCAGCTCCTCGGCCCGGCGGTGCATCGCCTTGGTGTCGATGCGCCGGAACGGCCCCCACCCGGTCGACAGCTCGCGCCCGGCGAAGACGTTCCACGCGATGTCGGCCTCGTTGAACAGTGCGAGGTCCTGGAAGATCATCTCCACGCCGTTGGCGCGCGCGTCCTCCGGGCGGGTGAACCGCACCGGCCGGCCCTCGAGCTCCATCGCGCCGGTGTCGGGCACCACGACGCCGGCGAGGACCTTCATCAGCGTCGACTTGCCGGCGCCGTTGTCGCCGACGAGTGCGAGGACCTCGCCGCGGCGCAGGTCCAGGTCGACGTCGCGCAGCGCCTGCACGGCCCCGTAGGCCTTCGAGATGCCGCGCATGGTCAACAGCGGCGCGCCGATCGCGGCCTCGCGCGCGGTCACGGCGCTCACTGGTCACGCTCCCGGCCAGCGACCAGCCGCGCGAACACGATCGCCGCGACGAGCGCGAGGCCGTCGAAGACGTTGCCGATCCAGAACGAGGCACCGAGCAGCTGCAGGCCGCTGACCCCGATCGCGAGGAGGTAGAGCCCGACGAGGGTCCCGGGCACGTTGAAGCGGCCGAGCGCGATGGTCGTCGTGCCGAGGAACGCCGCGGCGTAGGGGGTGAGCACGAACGAGATCCCGGCGACCGGGTCGACCGCCCCCAGCGACGCCGCGAACGTGACGCCGGAGAACGCCGCGAGCGTCGCCGACGTCAGGAAGGCGAGCGTGCGGACCCGCCCGACGCGTACTCCGGTGCGGCGCGCGGCGCTGCGGTCCCAGCCCGTGAACAGCAGGTGCCGGCCGAACGCGCGGCGCGACTGCACGAACCAGGCGACGAGCGCGATCGCGAAGCCGTACCAGACCGAGAGCGGCAGACCGGCCAGCCGGGTGGTGAACGGGGCGCGCAGCCCCTCCGGCAGCCCGGCGATGAACTCGGCGTTCGTGATGGACAGCGCGATCCCCTCGACGGTGATCAGCGATCCGAGCGTGACGATGAACGGCTGCAGACCGAGCCCGACCACCAGGCTGGCGTTGAGGCCGCCGACGACGGCGCCCGCGAGCACGGCGAGGACGATGGCCACGACCGGGTTGACCCCGGCCTTGGTGAGCACGGCCACGATCGAGGCCGCGAGGATCATGGTCGAGCCGATGGACAGGTCGAAGTCCCCAGCGCGCAGCGGGAACGTGACCGCCACCGCCAGGATCAGCGTCACCGCCTGGCTGGTGAGGATGATCCGGATGTTCTCCAGCGAGAAGAACTGCTCGGGGCGGGCGGCGGAGAACCCGAGGAACATGAAGACGACGACCAGCAGGAGCGCGTAGCGCGCCAGCCCGCTGCGCAAGCGGGCGCCGGCCGGCTCGGCCGGCTGCTTGCCGCGCTGCGGCGCCGGCGCCTCGCCTGTCGTGACGGTCGTGCCCCGGGTCCGCACCGCGGTCAGCTGACGCCCCATGCCTGCCGGTACTCGTCCTCGAAGCCGGCAAGGCCGGGGAAGACGCTCTCGATGGAGTTGTCGGCACCGACGTTGTCGGCGTCGATCATCTGCACCGGGAACTCGCGCTGCGCGGCGTCCTCGCCCGCCAGCAGGCGGCCGACCTGGTCGACGATCTGCCACCCGGCGTAGCGGCCAGGCGGGTAGGCGGCGTCGGCGATCTGCGCCCCGCCGGCGCGGATGATGTCGAGGTTGGCGTCGTTGCCGTTGGCGCCGATCACGCTGACGTCGCTGCCGAGCTCGTCGATGCCCTGGACGATGAACAGCGCCGCGCTGTCGAACGTGGCGATCGCGTGGGTGATGGACTCGTCGGCGCGCAGCACCTGCTGGGTCTGCGCGGGCAGCTCCTGGGACATCGTGCGCAGGTCGAGGTTCTGCTCGCTGACGGTGCACTCCGGGCAGAGCTCGGTCAGGGACGCCTGGATCGCGGTGTTCATCTGGTTGAGGATCGGGAAGACCGACGCGTAGAACACCACGGCGTTGACCTCGCAGCCGCCGTCGACGAGCGCGTACGCGGCCTGCTGCTCCGCGAGGCCGTCGACGTCGGGGTCCAGCGTCGCGGTGATGCCCTCCGGCAGCGCGGCCGGGTCGAGCGCGTTCAGCACGCTGAGCACGGGGATGCCTGCCGCTGCCGCCTGGGCGAGCGGGTCGGCGACGGCCTCCGGCGAGATCGCGTGGATCACGATCGCGTCGGCGCCGTTGGCGACGGCCTGGGACACGCCCTCCACCATGACGTTGGGCTGGCCCTGGGCGTCGAAGACGTTGACCTCGAAGCCTGCGGCCGCGCCGGCCTCCTGGACGCCTTCGGCGACCGTGACGGCGTAGCCCGTGGCGAGGCTCGGTGCGATGTGCCACAGCGAGGCGCCCGCGTGCGCGGTCAGGTCGACCGGTGAGATGTCGCCGATCTCGAGCGGTGTGCGGGCCGCGTCGACGATCTCCTGGGCGGCGGTCACGCAGTCCCCGCCAGCGGCGACGGTCTCTTCGGTCCCTGCGGGCTCGGACGTCGCCGGCGCCTCGGTGGCAGGCGCGGCCGTCTCGGTCGCGGCGGGCGCGGTCGCCTCGGTGGCGCCTCCCGCTGTCTCGGTCGCGGTTGCGCCGGTCGTCGCGCCCGGCTCGGCCGTGGCGGCCTCGTCGGTCGCGGTCGTGGTGTCGCCCGAGCAGGCGACCGCCAGCAGGCACACGCAGAGCAGGAGTGTTCGAAACAGGGTCACGCTGAACGCCCTCCCGCGAGCCTCTGTGAGGCTCGCTCCATCTCGATCAAGGCTCCGGACCGACCGGTCGGTCTGCTATCATGGATCCTCACGGACCAGCCTGTCAAGAGGGGAGTTCACGTGGCGAGCGCGATCACCGACATCGGGCGTGCGAAGCGGCTGGAGATCATCGAGGGCGCGGCCGCGCTGTTCGCCGAGCGCGGCTACCACGCCACGAGCATGGCCGACATCGCGGCGGCCGCGCGCGTCGGCAAGTCGACGCTGTACCACTACTTCTCGGGCAAGGACGTCATCCTCTTCGAGCTCCACGACGAGCTGATGGAGTCGCTCCTCGAGCCCCATCGCGCCCGGATCGCCGGGGGCGAGCGCGATCCGCTCGTGCTGTTGCGGGCCGCGATGCACGACCTCGTCAGGTATGTCGCCGCGAGGCGCGGCCACGTGCGCGTGTTCCTCGAGGAGTTCGCGGGGTTGTCCGACCGCTACCGGCCGCGCGTCGCCGGCAAGCGCGACGAGTACGCCGCGGCGATGACCGGCCTGCTGGTGGAGGCCCAGCGCACCGGCCGCGTGCGCGCGCTGGACCCGACCGTCGCCCGGCTCGCGGTGTTCGGGATGTGCACCTGGGCGTACCAGTGGTTCGACCCGTCGGGCCCCCTGTCGCCCGACGATGTCGCGGAGATCATGTGGGACGTGGTGAGCCGGGGCCTGCTGGTCCCCGGGTCCGACCAGGGGGTGCAGGGGTGAACCGTTCGCGACTCGCCGGCAAGGTCGCGGTGATCACGGGTGCGGGCTCGGGGCTCGGTGCCGCCGCGGCAGTGCGCTTCGGCACTGAGGGGGCGGCAGTCATGTGCGCCGACCTGGACGCCGGGGCCGCAGAGCGCACCGCCCAGGCGATCCGGGACGCCGGCGGGCGGGCGGGCGCGTGCGCGGTCGACGTCGCCGACGCCGCGCAGTGCGAGGCGATGGCGGCACTCGCGGTCGCCGAGCTCGGAGGCATCGACGTCCTCTACGCCAACGCCGGGATCGCCGGCGTCGGGAGCGCGCTCGACACGACGCTGGAGACCTGGAACCGCGTGCTCGCGGTGAACCTCACGGGCGTCTGGCTGTCCATGCGCGCGGTGCTGCCCGCGATGCTCGAGCGCGGCGCCGGCGCGATCGTCAACCAGTCGAGCATCGGCGCGCTGGTCGGCGTGCCAGGCATCGCGCCGTACGCGGCCGCAAAGGCCGGCGTCATCGGGCTCACGCGCCAGGCGGCCGTCGAGTTCGGGCCGCGCGGCATCCGCGTGAACGCGATCTGCCCCGGGACGGTTCCGACCCCCTTGGTGACCAACACCTACGACGGCCGCGGCCGCCTCCCTGCCGGCGTCCAAGAGCGCCGGATGGCCCGCGACGCGGAGCGGTACCCGTTGCGGCGGCTGGGCACCGTCGACGACATCACCAATGTCGCGCTCTTCCTGGGCAGCGACGAGTCGAAGTGGATCACGGGCGCGGTGTACGTCGTCGACGGCGGGCTCAGCGTGGCGTGAGCGCCGCGGCGCCAGCGCTGCGATGAAGCCCGTGTGGCTCACGTGATCGCGCCGTGCCGGCGAGCGCGCCGCCTGTCCCGCAGCGCCAGGGCCGCCGGGCCGACCCCGCCGCGCAAGCCGAGGAAGAGCACCAGCAAGACACCGCCGTAGACCGCGACGCGCAGCTGCCCCAGGTCGCGCAGCAGCTCGTCGATCACGCCGAAGCTGACGGCTCCGATGACCGGGCCGAGCATCGTCGCGATCCCCCCGAACGCGAGCATCACCAGCGTCCGCACGTCGACGTGGCCGAAGGCGAAGGTGGCGGGGCTGATGAACCCCTCGTGCAGTGCCTGCAGCGCGCCGACCAGCCCGATCATCGCCGACCCGATCCCCCCGGCCCAGATGCGGTAGCGCGCTACGTCGACGCCGGCGAGCTCGGCGGTCATCTCGTCGTCGCGGAGGGCCTTGAACGCCCAGCCGAAGTGGGACCTCTGCAGCCAGCGGAACAGCACCAGGAAGCCGGCGACGACCACGAGCAGGACGAGGTAGGCGCTGACCAGTCCGTCCAGCGGGGTGCCCTCGCCGGCCGCGACGACCAGGCCCGTCTCCCCGCCGGTGAGGTCGCGCTGGCCCAACAGCAGGTTCTCGAACGCCAGAGAGAAGGTCAGGGTGACGATGCCGGTGAAGATCACGTCCAGCGAGCGCCGGACCGACACGAAGCTGAACGTCGCGCCGAGCAGCGCCGCCAGACCCACGGCGACCGTCAGGCTCACCAACAGGGGCCACCCGACCCTGTCGGTCAGGATCGCCACCCCGTAGCCCGACACGCCCGCGAGCGCGCCCAGGCACAGGAACAGCTGCCCCGTCGACCCGAAGATCACGTTGAGCGCCGTGGCGTACCCGGCGAAGACCAGGACGTTGAACGCCAGGCCCATGTACGTGCGGGAGTCGCCGGCGACCAGCGGCACCAGGGCCAGCAAACCCGCGACCACGGCGATCGGCGCGTACGCCAGCCACGTCGGCCGCTCGCGGGTGGACCGGTCGCCGACCACGATGCTGGCCGCCCCGTGGGACCGGGACGACCCGGCCCGCTGGCGGGGCGTCCCGCGCAGCCCCGAAGGCCGCACCAGGATCGTCACCGCGGCTGCCGCGAGCAGGATGATGGAGGTGACGTAGGCCCCGATGTAGAAGCTCGACAGGGCATTGACGACGCCCAGCAGGATCCCGGCCAGCAGGGCCCCCGAGACGCTGCCCAGGCCCCCGACGACCGTCACGATCAACGCCAGGGTGGTGAACGCGAAGCCGGACGTCACCGTCACCGGGGCGGTCATCGACTGCGTGACCGCGTAGAGCGCCGCCAGCGCCCCGCTGAGGCCGAAGATGAGCGTGCGCACGCGCGCGGGGTCGACGCCGACCAGTCGGGCACCGGTCTCGCTCTGGATCACCGAGCGGATCGCCCGCCCGAGGGTGGTGCGCTGCAGGAACGCCACCAGCACGCCGATCGCGATGATCGCGATGGCGAGGGCGACGAGGCTGCCGCGCCGCATGGCGACCCCGAGGACCTCGACGGGCCCCCCTCCGATCCGCAGGCTCAAGGCCTCGTTGGGGTAGCGCCACCCGAGGACGCCGTCGATCACGAAGGCGACCCCGAGGGTGAGCAGCAGGCTGAGCAAGACCCGCCCCTCGCCCTCCATGCGGTAGACCGGTCGCATCAGCGTGCGGTCCAGCAGGAGCCCGATCAGCGCGCCCACGGCGATCCCCAGCAGCACCGCCGGCACCGCCGGCATGCCCGCTCCCATGGCGAGCGCGGCGACCATGGCGCCCGCCACCGCCATGGCGCCATGGGCCAAGTTGAGCACCCCGCCGAGGCCGTAGAGCAGGGTCAAACCGGCCGCGAGGAGACCGAGCTGGACGCCCGCCACCAGGCCGTCCATGAGCACCGCCTGCATCAGGCGATCCCCAGGTAGGCGCGGCGGACGTCCGGATTGCTGCGGAGGTCGTCGGCCGCGCCCTCCAGCTGCATCCGGCCGTCCTCCAGCACGTAGCCGCGGTCGGCCAGCTCCAGCGCCAGCGGCACCTGCTGCTCGGCGAGCAGCAGGGTCATCCCGTCTTGCTTCAGGAGGCGCAGCGCCTCGTAGGCGGCCGCCGCGAGCTTGGGGGCGAGCCCGGTGGTCGGCTCGTCGAGGATCAGCAGCGCAGGCCTGGACATCAGCGCCCGGCCGAGGGCCAGCATCTGCTGCTCTCCCCCGCTCATCGTGCCGGCGTGCTGGTTGCGCCGCTCCGCCAGGCGCGGGAACAGCGCGAACACGCGGTCGTGCTGCGCCGGGTCGGGCCGGCGGGGGAACGCGCCGAGCGCCAGGTTCTCCGCCACCGTCATCTCGGGGAACAGGTACCGCTCGGCGGGGACGTAAGCGATGCCGGCGCGGGCCCGGAGGTGTGCGGCCATGCCCGTGACGTCCCGGTCGCCGAAGGCCACGGTCCCGGCGGTGCTGGCCAGCAGCCCGCACACGGCGCTCAGCAGCGTGGTCTTCCCCGCGCCGTTGGACCCGATGATGGCCACCGCCTCCTGCTCGCGCACGCCGAGGGTGACGTCGTGGACGACGTCGTTGCCGGCGTAGCCGGCGCAGAGGCCCTGGACGTCAAGCAGCATCGCTGCCGGCTGCGGTTCCCAGGTAGGCCTCGACGACGGCCGCGTCACGCATCACCACCTCGGGGGGGCCCGTGATCAGCAGCTGCCCGAAGTTGAGCACCGCGACCTCCTCGGCCAGCGCTCGCACTGCGCGCATGACGTGCTCGACCCACACGACGGTCACGTCCGCCCCGTCGCGGACGGAGCGCACGATGGCCATGGACGCCTCGAGCTCTCCCGGGTTGAGCCCGGCCATGACCTCGTCGAGCAGCAGCATGCGGGGTTGTCCGGCCAGCGCGCGCGCGAGGTCGAGGATCCTCTGCTCGTGCAGGTTGAGGCGCCCGACGTGCCAGCCCGCCTTCTTGCCGAGCCCGACGAGGTCGAGGGCGTCGTCCGCGGCCGCCAGTGCCGCCCGCTCGCTGCGCCGGCCCCCCGGCGTGCCGAACATGGCCCCCAGCGCGGCGTTCTCGCGTGTGGTCATGGTCGGCAGCGGCCGGGGGGTCTGCAGCACCTTGCCGATCCCCTGCTGCCGGATGCGGTGCGTGGGCAGGCCGGTGATGTCGGTGCCGTCGAAGACGATCCGGCCACCGGATGGCTGGTGCATGCCGCTGATGGTCTTCAGCAGCGTGCTCTTGCCCGCACCGTTGGGTCCGATGATCGCGAAGATGCGACCGCGGGCGACGTCCAGGCTGACGCGGTCGACGGCGGGCAGGCCGCCGAAGCGCTTGCTGACGTCGTGCAGCCGGAGGATCGGCTCCAACCGCGGCTACTCAGGCACGAAGGGCTCGAGGGGCTCGGGGATGAGCAGCACCTCGGGGTACCACGTCGCGCCCTCGTTGATGCCCTCAGGCGGGGCCTGCTCCCGGATGATCGACAGCGCCGGCGCTGACTCGGCCAGCTCGCCCCACTCCGTCCAGACCAGCGGGAAGGCGTAGCCGGGCACGTCGAAGGAGCCGGCGTGCAGGTACTCGGCGATCGCCGCGGGGTCGTCCCCGACCTCGCCCACGGCCTCGGCCACGGCGTGCACGATGCCGAAGCCGGCGACGGCGTCGTCCTCCATGAAGCCGAACTCGCCAGCGGCGACGAAGCGCCGGGCCAGCTCCTGGTAGCCCTCGCTGGAGTAGTCGACGCAGTCGAAGTCGGCGAAGCGGTCGTAGGCGACCTCGCCGACGCCTTCGAACACCGTAGCGAGGGGGGCGTACGGGCCTGCCACGGGGACGTCGAAGCCGAGGTCGGCGGACTGCAGCGTGATCGGCCCGGATCCCGGCGGGTGCCCCGTCGCGACGAGGAAGTCCGGTTCGAACGGCTCGAGCGCCCGGAGGTAGGTGGTGAAGTCCGTCTCGGGCACGGGCGCGACCTCGATCTGCAGCTCGACGCCCTCGACCTCGGCGAAGGTGGTCTCCAGGGCCGCGCCGATCGCCTGCCCCCACGCGTAGTCGGCGATGATCGCGCCGACGCGGGACAGGTTCTGGTCGACTGCGTACTGGGCCACCGGGCCGGCGACCATGGGGGCGGCCGGCAGGCAGGTGCGGAACGTGTAGCGGCTGTCTGGGGTGAGGATGCTGCCGGCGCCGGCTTTGATCAGCAGCAGCGGCATCGCGAGCTCCTCGGCGGTGCGGGCCGTGGCCAGCGCGACGTCGGAGGAGATGACCCCGCCGACGGCGACCACGCCGTCCTGCTCCACCATGCGCTCCAGTGCGCTGACGCCCTCCTCGGGGTTGTTCTGGTCGTCGGCCTCCACCAGCTCGATCGGCCGGCCGCCGACGCCTCCGTCGGCGTTGATCTCGTCGGTCGCGAGCTGCATGCCGGCCCGGGCCTGGATGCCCCAGGGCGTGAACGGCCCGGTGAAGGACGTGAGGACACCGATGCGGATGGGCTCGCCGTCGGCCGCGGTCGCCGCCGCCTCCTGCGTCGGCGTGGCTGCCCCCTCCTCCGCGGTCGCGGTCGCCTCCTGCGTCGGCGTGGCTGTCGGCGTGGCTTCCCCCTCGTCCGCGGTGGCCTCGGCCTCCCCGGCCGTGGCCTCCTGTGTCGCGGTGGCTTCCGTGGTGTCGGAACCGCCGTCGCTGCTGCACGCCGCCACGGCGAGCAGCACGCCGAGGAGCAGCGCGAGGCGTCGAAGTGCGGTGGATCGGCCCATGGGTCTTCCTCTCTGTCGTCGTCGCGGGACGGGCGGGACCGGGGGCTGCAGGTGCGGACGGCCGATCTGCGGCAGCGGGTGGGGGGAGACTAGGCCCGAGGTCTATGGTCCGGCGCGTGGATGCGCGTCGATCGGGGCCGCCGTTCCGTGCCGACCACGTCGGCAGCCTGCTGCGGCCGCGGCGGCTGCTGGAGGCGCGGGAGCGGCATGCCGCGGGGGAGCTGGATGCAGCGGGGCTGCGGGCGGTCGAGGACACGGCGATCGCCGACGTCGTCGCGATGCAGCGCGAGGTCGGGCTGTCCACGGCGACCGACGGGGAGTTCCGGAGGGCGTCGTGGCACATGGACTTCATCTACGCGCTCGAGGGTGTGAGCCAGGCACCGGGCAACCTCACGGTGCGGTTCCGCAACGAGCAGGGGACGATCGAGTTCGCGCCGGCCGCGCTGCGCATCGACGGGCGCCTGGGCGTCGGCGCGCAGCCGATCTTCGGTGAGCACTTCACTTACCTGCGTGACCTCGTGGCCGGGACGGGCGCGACCGCCAAGCTGACGATCCCGTCGCCGAGCATGGTCCACTACCGCGGCGGCCGGGCGGCGCTGGACCCCGCGGTGTACCCCGACCTCGATGCGTTCTGGGACGATCTCTCGGCGGCGTACGCCGACCAGATCCGGCGGCTGGGCGAGCTGGGCTGCACCTACCTGCAGCTGGACGACACCAGCCTGGCGTACCTCAACGACCCCGAGCAGCGCGAGCAGCTCGCGGCCCGTGGTGACGACCCGCTCCACCAGCACGAGCGCTACATCCGCCAGATCAACGCGGCGCTGGTCGGCCGCCCGGCGGGCATGGCGGTCACCACGCACCTGTGCCGCGGCAACTTCCGCTCGTCGTGGGCGGCCGAGGGCGGCTACGACTTCGTCGCCGAGGCGCTGTTCGGCGAGCTCGCGGTCGACGGCTTCTTCCTCGAGTACGACGACGCGCGCTCGGGCGGCTTCGAGCCGTTGCGCTACGTCCGCCCCGGCACCCGCGTGGTCCTGGGCCTGGTCACGACCAAGCGCGGCGCATTGGAGTCCAAGGACCTGCTCAAGCGCCGCATCGAGGAGGCCAGCCGCTACGTCCCGCTCGAGCAGCTGTGCCTCTCCCCGCAGTGCGGGTTCTCCTCGACCGTCGAGGGCAACGTGCTCACCTACGACGAGCAGGTCGCCAAGCTCGCGCTGATCGTGGAGACCGCGTCCGAGGTCTGGGGCACCGCCTAGCCCACGCGCTGCCAGCTGGGCGCCGGCTCGCCCGCCGCCGCGGTCGTCCTGAACGGCAGCGGCGTCGCGACGCCGGTCTCGACGTCCACGACGACCATGCGCGCGTCGTCGGGGCGGACGAGGAGGATGCTGCGGCCGTCCGGCGACCAGATCCACGGGCCGGACAACTCGGCGAGCTCGGACTCCACGCCCACGCCGGTCACGACGTCGAAGATCCCGATCCTCACCGTGTCCGAGTGCGGCTGCCGGAGCTCGACCGCGATCCGCGTGCCGTCGGGCGACCACGCGAAGCCGGTGTGCGCGAACCGGGCCAGCCGGCGCAGCTGCGTGCCGTCCGCGTTGAGCACGTAGGCGTACCGGACCAGGGCGCGCGCGGAGGTCACGCCGACATCCTCGTCGGAGGCGGGCTCGACGTCCGCTGCCGCTTCCGTCTCCGTAAAGCCCTCGGTCCGCACCGGAGCCTCGGTCTCCGGCGGGTCGTCCGACGTGGGATCGAGGAGGTCCCCGCTCGCCGCGCCGAGGAACGCGATCATCGATCCGTCGGGCGACCAGGCTGGCCACTCGAGCTGTTCGGGCCCGTCGGCGCCGTCCACGAGCACCTCGGCGTTCCCCCCGTCGTCGTCCATGACGGTGACGTTCTGGCGCCCGTCTCTCGCACCCCCCCCGTGGGTGTCCGCGTGAAGCAGCCGGTCGCCGTCGGGCGGGCGGACCATCGGCGCGACCTGCGCGTAGAACCAGAAGGCGGGCCCCCCTCGGGTGACCGGCAGCGGAGGGGTGAGCAATCGGGGCGGTGCGCTCCCCACGGCGTCGTAGACGGTGAGCGCCCAATCGCCCGACGCGCCGGGCCCGCCGCCGTGGACGACGACGGCGTCACCGGCGGGCATCCACGCGAACTGGGCCACGACCACGTCGGACGCGATGAGGCGTTCATCGGTGCCGTCGGCGGCGACGACCAGCAGGTCGGCCGGATCCCCGTCGGCAAGCTGGCCGCGCAGGAACGCGATGCGCGACCCGTCCGGCGAGAACACCGGGCCGTCGATCCAAGGGCCGGCGACGAGGCGCTCGACGGTGCCGGTGGCCGGGTCGCCGAGGACGAGGTCGCCGCTCTCGTCGATGAAGGCGATCACCCCGTTGCTGGTGCCCGGGATCTCGCCCGGAGCCAGCACCACGGGGGCGCCGCGGCCACCGAGGGCCGCGAAGACTCCGACGACGAGCAAGGACGCCGCGGCGATCCCGGCCACCGTGCGGGTGCCCCGGGCTCGGCGCCGACGGCGCAGGCCGACGCCGACGACGTGCTCGACGTCGAGCGCGGCGGATGGCTCGACGGCAGAGCGTGCGAGCATCGTGCGGACCTCAGCGGGCATCTGCGCGCTCCTCGAACAGGCCCCCGGTGCGGCGGAGGCTGGCGATGGCCTGGTGCGTGAGTGCGCGCACGGTGCCCTCGGCGCACCCCATCACCGCGGCGACCTCGGCGGCGGGCAGGTCGGCGTAGTACCGCAGCACGAGCGCCGCGCGCTGGCGCTTCGGGAGCGCGCGGACCGCCGCGCGGACGGCGACGCGGTCGGCGTCGTCGTCGACCACTGCGGCTTCGCCGGGACGCGCCCCGTGGCGTTCCCTGGCCCGCCGCTCGGCGAGGTGCCGCCGGAACGACGAGCGCGCCAGGTTCAGCGCGACCGCGGTGACCCAGGCCTGGGGCGACGGCTTGTGCGCGACCGTGTCCCAGTGCTGGCACGCCCGGATCAGCGCCTCCCGCCATCGCCCCGTGCTCTACGCACGAGCGGGCGCGCTCGTGTAGGGAGGCTACGCGCGTTTGCGCGGCGACCACGAGCAGGCCCCGCACGGTCAGCGGCGTGTCACGGCGGCCGGGGTGACGCGATGGATCGGCGCACCGGCGGCCTGGAACGCGCGCTCAACGGCTGACGCTGAGTCGGCGGTCACGGTCCAGAAGCAGACCTCGTCGTCTTCGGCCAGGATCGTCTCGGCGACACGCGTCCCCGAAGCCTCGAGGAGAGCCGTCACCTCAGCGGCCGACGCGGGGGTGACGCCGGGCCAGTAGCGCTCTGCCAGGTAGGTCGGCATCGTCAAGCGCCCTCGAGGCCGGCGAGCATGGACTCGATGGCCTCGAGCACGAAGGGTGCCTGCTCGCGGTGGATCTCGTGGCCGACGTCCGGAACGACGGTCAGCTGCCCGGTCGTGGACTCGTCGGCGAGCTCTTGTTGGCCGCTCAGCCAGACCGCGTCGAACGTCGCCGCGAGCTCAGGCGGCAGGTCGCTCCACGACTGGGTTGTGAGCTCGGCGCTGAGGACGTCCACCCGGCGGTCGCCGAAGAGCGGGCCAGGCGCGTCGAGCGCGGCGATGACCTGGGCGGCGCTCGTACTCAGGTCGAGGTGCTCGGGGTTGAGGGACGGGTCGGTCTCGAAGGCGCCGAGCTCCTCGCGATTCGCCGCCACCGATTGCGGCTCGTCCGGTGCGGGGGCGGGGAGCGCGTCCCGCCACTGGCCGCTCACCCGTGGTCCGCGCGGGTCGACGAACAGCACGCCGTCGACTGCGTCGAGGTTGCGCTCGGCGAAGAGGATCGCCGGGTACGCGCCGAACGAGTGCGCGACCAGCAGGACCGGGCCTTCCAGGCCCGATGCGGTGACGAGCGCCTGAAGGTCGCTGGCCAGGTCGGCTGCCGTGCGGGTCGCCTGCCCAGTCGGATCACTCATCCCCAGCCCTGCACGGTCGTAGGCGCAGGCGTGGTGGTCGTCGGCAAGGCCTCGGAGGATGGAGCCCCAGCCCGTCGATGGGGCCGCAAGCCCGGACTCCAGGAGCACGGTCGGCTCATCGCCGGTCGCCGATCCCACACATGACAGGTGCAGAGCGCGGCCGCCGACGTCCACGTCACCGGTGAGGTCGGCGCCCACCTCCTCGGGGGTGGCCGGCGCCTGGGTGGGCGTGGTGGCCTCCGCCGGCGCGGTCGGCGAGGCGGGCGCCGCCGTCGGGGTGGCGGTCGCCACGGTGGTCGTGGTCGGGGCGGCGGTCGTGCCCGCGCTGCAGGCGACGAGGCCGACGGACAGGGTGGCGAGCAGGCTGCGGAGCGACGTGACCATCACCGGCGACGCTAGGCCGACGGTGCGGCCTCCCGAAACGGGGGTTTCCCGGTGCCATGACCCGGGTCGAGTCCCGCGACCCACGCGCCGAGCTCCGCTCGCGACCGGATCCCGAGCTTGACGTAGACGCGGGCCAGGACCCCCTCGACGCTCTTGGGCGTGAGGAACGCCGCCTCGCCCACCTCGCGGTTGGTCAGCCCCTGGGCTGCCAGGCGCGCGACCTGCTCTTCGGTCGGTGTGAGGCCCGCGCCGGTGACCGTGCGCCGCCCCAGTCGAGCTCGCTCGGCCTCGGCGATGGCCACCCACGCCTTCGCGCCCACGGCCGCGAGCTGCTCGACCGCGCGGTCCAGGTGCACGCCCGCCCGTCGCCGCTCCTTGCGCCGGCGGGCGATGCGTCCGGCGACGAGCTCGCTGCGCGCGCGCTCCAACGGCATCGGCAGCGCGTCGTGGTCGGCCAGCGCCCGTTCGATCGTGGTCATCGCCCCGTCAAGGTCGCCTGTGGCGGCCTCGAGCAGCGCGCGGGACCGCGCGGCGATCGCCCGGACCCACGGCCGTGGAATCAGCGTCACGGATCCCTCGAGGAGCTCGACCGTGCTACGGGCCCGCGCCAGGTCGCCCGCGGCGACGGCCGCCTCGACCAGGTCGCCGGCGAACCGGCCGTCGAGCGATTCCCGGCCGCCCTGCGCCACGGTCACGTCGAGGAGCGCACCGAGCCGGCGCGCCGCGGTCTCGGCGTCACCCCGTGCGAGGGCGGTGGACCCGAGGATCGCCCGGAGGCGGAGGGTCAGCCAATCGTCGACGGGGTGCGCGCTGAGCGCCTCGGTGGCGGCCCGCTCCGCGCTGTCGAGGTCGCCGCGCAGCACGGCGACGTGCGCGACCGCGGCCAGGCCGGCTGTGCGCCCCTGGGGGTGGTCGCTGAACGCGGCCGCGTCGAGCGCCGCTTGCGCGTGGCGCTCGGCTGCACCCAGGTCCCCGGACCAGGCTGCGAGCTGGGCGATCTCGGCTTCGATGATCGGGATGGGCCGCTCGTGGCCCCGTGCGCGGGCCCGGTCGAGCTCGGTCAGGTACGCGCCGAGGGCGGCGTCGAAGCGGTCGTGGACGATCGCCCAGACCGTGCGGTCCTGGTGGGCGCGGTAGCCCTCGGGCCGGATGTCCCCGTCGGGCGTGGAGCGTGGCTCGTCCGCCAGCAGCGCAGCAGCCCGCTCCACGGCAGCCTCGTCGTCCCCACGCCCGGTGGCGAACTGCAGCGACGCGCGCTGGAGGAGGGCGCAGGCCACGAGGTCCGGGTCGCGCCCCTCGGCCTCGGCACCTTCGAGGAGCTCGACGGCCTCGACCGCCCAAGGGAGCGCGGACGCTGCCCCGACGTGGTCGGCCTGGGCGGCGAGCCGCAGCAGCACACGCGCGCGCACGATCGGGTCGGCGGCGTCCTCGAGTGCGCGCTCGGCCAGCGTGACGACGGCCGCCGGACCGTCGCACCAACCCGCCATCTGCGCGGCGAGCTCCAGTGCCTCGGCGCGCGCGTCGCCGGGTTCGAGGTCGCCGAGCGCCAGGTCCAGCACGGCCTGCGCACGCTCGATGGCGCCGCTCTCTCCGAACCAGCGGGCCGCACGCACCCGCCGGGCCGCGCCCAGGCTGGAGCGGTCGTGCTTGGGCGTGAGGTCCGCCGCGGCCTCCGACCAGGCCGCCGCGTTGAACGGGGCGCCGCGGCGGCGCGCGGCGAGCGCGGCCGCATCGACGCGCGCGGCGGTGGTCGCGCCCGGCCCCTCGGCGGCGAGGGCCGCGTGCCGGCCACGCTCTTCGGGGGAGGCCGCAAGCTCCGCGAGGCGCGCGTGCAGGGCTCGGCGGACGGTCGAGGGCGGCGCGGCGAGGGCAGCGGCCGCGATGAGCGGGTGGGTGAACGCCCACCCGTCCAGGAGCCCGGCGGCCGCGTGGCGCCTGGCAGCGGCGGCGACCTCGGCGGGCGTCCGCTGGAGCACGGTCGCGATCGTCTCCGTGGCCGGGTCGCTGGCGGCGGCAGCGACGAACAGCACATGCCGGTCGAGGGTGCCGAGTCGCGCGATGCGCCCGGCGATCAGCCTGCCGGCCTCGGCGGGCACCGGCAGCGGCTCGCCCGGCAGCGGCCAGCGGTCCAGCCTGGCCAGCTCACGCCCCATCTCGAGAGCGAGCAGCGGGTTGCCGCGGCAGGCCTCGTCGAGACGGACCAGCTGCGGGCGGGTCAGCACGAGCCCGAGGCGCTCGCGCATGAGCTCACGCAGCACGGCGAGGGTCACCGCCCCGACCTCGAGCGTCTCGTGGACCTCGCCGACGGCCGCGCTCAGCGGGTGTTCCCCGGGCGTGCGCTGCGTCATGAGCAGGCCGACCGGCAGACCATCGTGGACGGCGCGGCGCAGCGCGAACGCGAGCACGCGTGTCGACGCGCTGTCGATCCACTGCACGTCGTCGATCGCGAGGAGCAAGGGTCCGTCAGCGGCGGCGCGCCGGAGCACACCGAGCACGGCGGTGCCGACCGTGCGGGCATCCGCCGGTCGCTGGTCGTCGTGGTCGACCAGCAGCAGCGCCAGCCCGAGCGCCCGAGCCTGCGGCGCCGGCAGGTGGTCGAGGTTCTCGGCCGCCAGCGGCTCCATGAGGTCAGTCAGCGCCGCATACGCGAGGCCGGACTCCTCCTCGGCCGCCCGCCCCGTGAGGACCAAGCCGCGGGACGCGTTCCGGGCCGCCGTGACCGCGCCCCGCCACAACACCGATTTGCCGATCCCGGCCTCCCCGGCAAGCGTCAACGCCCAGGGCCGCGGCGGGTCGTGCCTAGCCACCGCGGCGATCCGTGCCAGCTCCGCCGCCCGCCCGAGCAAGCTGCTCGCCTTCAAGGTGCCCGCGCTACGAAGCACGTGTAGTCGTGCCAGGCGTCCTGATCGGGGCGCGCGTCCAACGTGCGCTCCAGCACGCGGAGGATCGTGCCGAACTCGCTGTGGTCGATGCCGACCAGGATGGCGCAGCCCTCGTGGGCTCGGCCCGCCTCAGCCCAGCGACGGACGATGCCAGGGAAGTCGGCCACGTTGAACGTCACCATCACGCGGGTCTCTGCAGCCGCCAAGGCAAGCAGATCCTCGTCGGCCATGCCGTCGAGTTCGCGTTCCTCGTCCGCGGCTCTCACCTCGTGCCCGGCCTTGCGCAAGGCCGTCGCAACTCGGCGACCTGACACGTGGGCGTCCAGGAAGAGCCGCACGCCAGGTCAGCGCGTAGGGATCGACACCGCGTCGAACGTAGGGTGCTCAGCCCGCAGTTGCTCCAGCGTCCGATGGTTGCGAGCGACTGCTTCAGCGATCTCCGCAGGAAAGCGATCGTTGTACGCGAGGGCCAAGCGGATCTGCCGCTCAGACAAGTCCGTCCTTGCCGCCATTGCCTCGACGGATGCGAAGTCCCGCTTCGCGGCCACGATCTCCCACACGTCCAGCGCCGTTCCGATGACCCAGGCGCGACGATCCCAGTCAATCCCGCGGAACGCGATGCCCGGGAACAAGCGGGTCTTCATGCCTTCCTCCGCGAGCGCTTCCAGCACCGCGCCCTTGCTGCGCCGGGTCCGCCTCGCCTCCCCGCTCACCAGCTCGTCCAACTCCGAGGAGAGGCGCAGGCTGAAAGGTTCGGACTTCGCCATGAAGGCAAGCGTAGCACGATCATTACATTGTGATACGCCGAGCCATCATTGATGCGATGAAGGAACGGGACCCTTGTCCTGCGCGGGTGAGCGGCGCTTCACGAGTCCCAGGACGTGGGCGCCAGCGTCGACCGGCGACTCGTCGCGCTCCTCGCCGAGGACGGGCGCCGCTCGATCAACGAGCTGGCCTCCGCCACCGGCATCTCGCGGGCGAACGCCTACCGCCGCCTCGACCGGCTGCGCCGCGAGGGCGTGCTGCGGGGGTTCACCGCCGTGGTCGATCGCGTGCGCATCGGGCGGCGGCTGGCCGTCCTCCTCAGCGTCAGCACCCACACCGTGTTCGTCCTCGAGGAGCAGCACACCCACCTCGGTCTGCGCCCACGGTAGGAATCGAACCTACGGCCTTCTGCTCCGGAGGCAGACGCTCTATCCCCTGAGCTACGTGGGCGGGGGAGGTCCACGTTACCGCGGGTAGCATGCGGCTCGGATGGCTCGTGTGATGGCGGTGGACGACGATCACGTCATCCGTGGGTTGCTCGAGGTCAACCTCGAGATGGAGGGGCACGAGGTCATCACGGCGGTCGACGGGCGGATGCCCTGGAGAAGGTCAAGCAGGAGCTGCCGGACCTGATCCTGCTCGACGTGATGATGCCCAACGTCAACGGCTGGCAGGTCGCGGAGGCGCTCAAGAACGACCCGGAGACGCGAGTCGATCCCGATCGTGTTCCTCTCGGCGCGGGCGATGGAGGCCGACGTGCGCAAGGGCACCGACCTGGGCGTGCAGGCCTACGTCACCAAGCCCTTCGACCCCATCGACCTGATGGAGCTCGTCAACCGGCTGCGTCGCGCAACGACGCCCGTAGCCACGATGACCACCGTCGAAGCCCTCGCGGGGGCGGTGCGCCGTGCTCTGGCCTCCGCGGGTCTCCCCGATCGCCGAGCCGACGTTCGAGCGTCCCCGCAACCCCGAGCACGGGGACTGGGCGACCAACGTCGCGCTGACGCTGGCCAAGCACGCGGGCCGCCCGCCGCGCGAGATCGCCCAGGCGATCGCCGGCCAGCTCGACGGCGTCGAGGGCATCGTCAGCGTCGAGGTTGCCGGTCCCGGGTTCCTGAACTTCCGGCTGGCCGCCGACGCGTTGGGCGCGGTCGTCCGCCAGGTCGTCGCCGCCGGGGACGACTGGGGCCGCACCGCGCCCCGCGGCAGTGCCGGCCGCGCCAACGTGGAGTTCATCTCGGTCAACCCCACCGGCCCGCTGCACGTCGGACACGGCCGCTGGGTGGCGGGCGGCGACGCGATCGCACGGCTCCTGGAGGCCACCGGCTGGACGGTCACCCGCGAGTACTACCTCAACGACGCCGGCACGCAGGTCGACCTCTTCGGCGCCTCGGTCGCCGCGGCCCAGCGCGGTACCGAGCCGCCCGCGGACGGCTACAAGGGCGGCTACATCGCCGAGCTGGCCGACCGTCTCCGCGACGAGGGGGTCACCGCGGACGAGGACATCCGCCCGCGCGCCCTCGCGCTGATGATCGAGGAGATCCGCACCACGCTCGAGCGCCTCGGCGTCCTCATCGACGTCTGGTTCAGCGAGCTCCGCCTCCACGCCGAGGGCCGCGTTGCCGCGACCGTGCAGTCCCTGCGTGACCGCGGCGAGGCCTACGAGGCCGACGGCGCCACCTGGCTCGCGACCACGCGGTACGGGGACGACAAGGACCGGGTGCTGATCCGCTCGACCGGCGAGCCCACCTACTTCGCCGCCGACACCGCCTACATGGCCGACAAGGTCGGCCGCGGCTTCAACCTCGCGCTCTACCTGCTGGGCGCGGACCACCACGGCTACGTCAACCGGCTGCACGCGATCGCCAGGGCCGAGGGGATCCCCGACGGCACGATCGAGATCATCATCGGCCAGCTCGTGAACCTCACCCGCGACGGCGTGCCCGTGCGCATGGGCAAGCGCAGCGGCGAACTACGTCACGCTCGACGAGCTGCTCGACGAGGTCGGCCCCGACGCCGCCCGCTACACGTTCGTGCGCACCTCCACCGACCAGACGCTGGAGTTCGACCTCGCCAAGGTCGTGCGCGAGGAGCGCGACAACCCCGTCCACTACGTCAACTACAGCTACGCGCGCATCGCGGGGATCCTGCGCAAGGCCGAGGCGGCCGGCGTCGACGTCGCGGACGTGAACGAGGCGGCCTTGGACCTGCTCGCCGACGAGTCGGAGCGCGAGCTCCTCCGCACGATCAGCGCCTTCCCCGAGAAGGTGGCGTTCGCCGCCGAGCACCGCGCGCCCCACACGATCGCCCGCTACGCCGAGGACCTCGCGGAGCACTTCCACCGCTTCTACGAGCGCTGCCCGGTCATCCAGGCCGAGCCCGGCCTGGCCCGCGCCCGCTACTGGCTGTGCGTCGCCGCCCAGCGCACCTTCGCTGCCGCGCTCGACCTCCTGGGCGTCACGCCGCGCGAGCGGATGTAGCCCCAGCCGTGCTCACACTCGACCACCTCCGCCGTCTCACCGAGCGCAGCGTCGGCATCCCCTTCACCGACGGCAACGCGGTCGAGGTGCTCAGGAACGGCGACCGCATCTTCCCGGCGATGCTCGACACGATCGCGGCCGCGCACCACACGGTCGACTTCGCCACCTACGTCTACTGGACCGGCGACGTCGCGTCGCGGTTCGCGGACCTGCTGGCCCGCAAGGCGGGCGAGGGCGTGCGCGTGCGCGTGCTGCTCGACGCGGTGGGCGCGTTCCCGATGAGCCGCGACCTGATCGCGACGATGACGGACGCGGGCTGCCTGGTCGAGTGGTTCCGGCCGCCGCTGAAGGCCGCCGACCAGCTCGACCAGCGCACGCACCGCAAGATCCTCGTCGTCGACCACGAGGTGGGGTTCACCGGCGGCGTCGGCATCGCCGAGGAGTGGGAGGGCGACGCCCGCAACCCCAGCGAATGGCGTGACACCCACGTCCGCATCCGCGGCCCGGCTGTCGACGGCCTGCAGGCCGCGTTCACCGAGAACTGGGCCGAGACAGGCCACGCGGTCATCGACGACTGGGACGTCCCCTCGGCGCCCGAACGCCCCGGCCTGACGCCCGCCCTGGTCGTCGCCTCGGAGAGCGGGCACGGCTGGGGCCCGCTGCCATCGCTGCTGGAGTCGCTGATCCTCCTGGCCCATGAGCGCCTGCGCATCACCTGCGCCTACTTCGTGCCCAACGACCGCTTCACCGAACGCCTTTGCGAGGCCGCCCGCCGCGGCGTGGCCGTCGAGATCCTGGTTCCGGGCACGCACCACGACAAGCGCGTCGTGGGCCTCGCGGGCCGCACGACCTACGAGTCCCTGCTGCGTGGCGGTTGCCGCATCTGGCACTACGAGCGCACGATGCTGCACGCCAAGATCGCCACGATGGACGGCCTGGCCGCGTGCGTCGGTTCCTCGAACTTCGACGAGCGGTCGCTGGCCCTCAACGAGGAGTGCAACCTGCTGGTCCTCGACGGCGACGTGACCGCGCAGCTGGATGCCGACTTCGACGAGGACCTCACGCACTCCGAGGAGATCGACCTCGAGCGCTTCGAGGACCGCGGCTTCCTGGAGAAGCTCGCGGAGCGGGTGGCCGGCCTGGTCAAGGGCAAGCTCTAGCCATGGTCGCGGGCGGTGCGGCGGTCGTCTTCCCGCGGTCGGCGGTCTTCGACGGGGCGCGGCTGCTGGCGCTGGGCCGTGTCGCCGTCGAGGAGCTGGCGAAGGAGTTCGGCACACCGCTGTACGTGCTGGACCGCGCCGAGCTGGTGGGCCGCATGCGCCACTACCGCCAGGCGTTCGGCCCGGCCACCACGGTGGTCTACGCGTCCAAGGCCCTGTGCGTGGTGGGTGTCCTGCAGCTGGCCGCAGCCGAGGGCCTGGCCGTCGACGTCGCCAGCGCCGGCGAGCTGCACACGGCGCTCCTCGCCGGCGTCGACCCGGCCACGCTGGTGGTTCACGGCAACAACAAGTCCGACGCCGAGCTGGCCGACGCGGTCGCGGCCGGCGCCGGCCGCATCGTGGTCGACGGCCCCGGCGAGCTGACCCGCGTCGGTGCGCTCGGGCGCGACCGCGGTCGCGCCGTCGACGTGCTGCTGCGCGTGACGCCGGGGATCGACGCCGCGACGCACGCCGCGATCGCGACAGGCGGCGACACCTCGAAGTTCGGCTTCTCGCTGCCCACCGGGATGGCGCACGAGGGCGTCGCAGCAGCGCTCGCGGAGCCCGGCGTGCACCTGACCGGGCTGCACGCCCACGTCGGCTCCAACATCCGCGACCCCGAGACGTTCGCGGCCGCCGCGCAGCGCCTGTGCGACCTGCGCGCCGAGATCGCCCAGCAGCACCGCGTCGAGCTGCCCGACCTCAACCTCGGGGGCGGCCTGGCGATCGCCTACGAGCCCGCCGACGAGGTCCCGCCGCTGGAGGCCTACGCCGCGGCCCTCGAGAGCGTGCTCGACGCGGCCTCCGCCCACGCGCACCTCGCGCCCCCGCACCTGTGGATCGAGCCCGGCCGCTCCATCGCCGGGCCTGCCGGCGTCACGCTGTACACCGTCGGCGAGGTCAAGCGCGTGCCGGGCGGGCCGGTGTTCGCCGCGGTCGACGGCGGCATGAGCGACAACCCGCGCCCCGCGCTCTACGGCGCGCGCTACACCGTGGCGGCTGCCGGAGCCGGCGCGCCGCACGTCCCCGGCGAGGAGGACCCGCACGGCCCGGTGACGATCGTCGGCAAGCACTGCGAGTCCGGTGACGTCGTCGCCCGCGACGTCGACCTGCCGCCGCTCGTGGCCGGCGACCTCGTGGCCGTCGCCGCCACCGGCGCCTACGCCCACGCGATGGCCTCCAACTACAACCGCCTGCCCCGCCCGGCCATGGTCTTGGTCCACGAGGGCCGCGCCGACCTCCTCGTCCGTCGCGAGACGGTGGAGGACGTCGCCCGCCTCGACGTCCCCCTCGCAGACCCCTGACGCATGTCACGGGTGGGGACATGACGTTCGTCACTACGCGCTCCCTGGCGCGGCTCCTACCGTGACCTCCATGAGCGAGCACGTGTGGCGCGGCGGCCCCGCGCCGATGATCGTCCCGGCGCTGGTGGACGCGCTGGTGCTGCGCCACGCCGCGTCCCGGCCCGAGGCCGTCGCGGTGGTGGACGAGCGTGCCGGGCGCAGCGCCACCTACGGCCAGCTGGCGGACGGCAGCGCCCGGGTTGCGGGTGGGCTGGCCGCGCGCGGGATCGGCCGTGGGGACGTGGTCGCGATCGTCGCGCCCAACGGCCTCGAGCACGTCCTCGCGCTCCTGGGCACCCTCCGCGCCGGCGCCGCGGTCGCGTCGGCCAACCCCATGCTGACAGCGGCCGAGCTGGCCTACCGGCTGGCGCCGGCGCGGCCGGCCCTCGCGATCGCCGCGGAGCCCGCGACCGCTGCCGTGCGCGAGGCGCTCGGTGACGTCCCCATGGTCGCGTCGGTCGACGCGCTCCTGGGGGCGCCGGCCGCACCGGCTGGCGAGCGCTCGCCCGAGGACCTCGCCTACCTGTTCTCCTCGACGGGGACGTCCGGCCTGCCCAAGGTGGCGGCGCATCGCCACAGCGGAGCGACCGCATTCCTCCAGATGTTCGCCGCCAACCCTGTGATGGCGTTCCGGGAGACCGACTCCGCGCTCGTGATCGTGCCGTTCGCGCACCTCTACGGAACCGCGATCCTGACGCACGCGCTGCATTGCGGCGCCCGCGTGGTCGTCCCGGCGATGGAGGGCTTCGACGTCGACGTGTTCCTGCGCGCGCTGCAGGACCACCGCGTGACCGTGTGCCCGCTTTCGCCGCCCGCGGCGCAGCTCCTGGCGCGGCACCCCGCGGTGGACCGCTTCGACCTCGGCGCGGTGCGCTTCTTGAACACCGGAGCTGCGCCCTGCCCTCCCGGCCTTGAAGCCGCAGTCGAGGCCAGGATCGGCTGCCGCGTCGCGGACACCTGGGGGATGACCGAGTGCTGGTGCCCGGCGCCGCCCGCGGACCCGATCGTCCACGGCTCCTGCGGGCGCCTCGCCCCAGGCCACGAGGCCCGCGTGGTCGATCCTGCGAGCGGGGCCGGCCTGCGTCCGGGGGAGGTCGGCGAGCTCTGGCTCCGAGGACCGCAGGTGATGCGGGGCTACGTGGGCGAGGAGGCGGAGGGCTCCCCCGACGCCGGCGGCTGGCTGCACACCGGCGACCTCTGCCGGCTCGACGACGAGGGCAACCTCTTCTACGTCGACCGCCTCAAGGACCTGATCAAGGTCGGCGGCTACAGCGTCGCTCCCGCGGAGGTCGAGGCAGCGGTGGTCACGCACCCCGCGGTCGGCGATGCCGCCGTCGTGGGGCGCGACGACCCGCACGAAGGTCAGGTCCCGGTCGCGTTCGTCACCTTGAGGGCGCCGGCCACGGCAGCCGAGCTCGACGCCTGGGTGGCCACGCGCCTGGCTCCCTGGAAGCGCCCAGTGGAGTTCGTCGTCGTCGAGGCCCTCCCGCGCCACCCCACGGGCAAGCTGCTCCGGGCTCAGCTGGCCGTGCAGCGCCAGCCGGTCACCCGGTGACGGGCGGGCCCCGGAGCAGGCGCCCCAGCTCCGAGCGCCGCGCCACACCGAGCTTGGCGAAGGCCGTCGACAGGTAGTTGCGCACCGTCCCCTCGGACAGGAACAGCCGGCCACCGATCTCGCGGTTGCTGAGCCCGTCGGCTGCGAGGTGCACGACCTCGCGCTCTCGGTCGGTCAGGCCGGAGAGCATGCCCCCGTCGGGAGCGGCGACAGGCCGGGGGTCCAACGCGGCTGCCCGCGCCAGCACACGGGCGAGCCCGAACGGCTCAGCGGCTGCCCGCGCGCGCCGCACCGCCGCAGCGGCCGTCGCGGCCTCGGTCGCGACCTCGGCGGCGTCGCACCACAGCTCGGCGGCGAGCACCGCGCGCGGCGCACGCTCGTAGGTGTCCGCCGCGGCCTGGAACCGCGCCAGAGCCTCGTCGGCACGACCTTCCAGGCGCGCCGCCCACCCGTGCACGGCGTCGACCGCCGCG
The DNA here is from genome assembly GCA_963829805.1 of Euzebyaceae bacterium. Taxonomy (GTDB): domain Bacteria; phylum Actinomycetota; class Nitriliruptoria; order Euzebyales; family Egibacteraceae; genus CAWHJR01. Next base: position 262,379 of record CAWHJR010000002.1, on the reverse strand, counting down.
CGCACGCCCGCGCCGTCCGCCGCGCGTGCGAGTGCCGCGACCCGGTCGCGCGCGGCGCGCACCGCCTCCACGTCACCCAGCGCGGCCCCCGACCGCGCGAGCACGTAGGCCAGGTCGCCGCTGGTGACGCCGAAGGGCTCGTAGCTCAGCGCGTCGCCACGCGCCACCTGCGCGAGGGCGAGGGCGTGGTTGCCGAGGTGGGCGTCGGCGAGTGCGCACAGGCCCACCAGCGCGACCCCCAGCGTGCCCCGCATCGGCGCGGTTCCCAGCACCCGCAGCACCTCGTCGACGCTGCGCCGCAGGGCCGCGAGGCCGTCGTCGACATCGCCCTGCTCGAAGCGTCGATAGCCGCTCGCCAGCGCGGCGTAGGTCTCGGCGAAGGGCAGGTGTGCCATCGCCTGCCGGAGCATCTCGGCGCCGCCCTCGACGTCCCCGGAGAGCATCAGGTAGTAGCCGTAGGTCGCCCGCCCGGTCCATGCGAGCGCCTCCGCCTCTGCGCCTGCGGAGGCGGTGGCCTGACGGCTCACCTCCAGCGCCTCGCGGATGTCGCCTGCGGCGAACCGGGCCCGTGCCCGCATCGCGAGGACGCGGCCCTGCCTGCGGACGTTCTCCGCGACGTCAGGGCAGCCCAGGGCCTCGTCGAGCAGCCGGTCGCCGAGCTCGAACGCGCCGAGGCCGACGACGCCCGCCCGCGCGACGCGACACAGCGCCATGCCGTCGCGGCGCGCGCGGGCGATGGCCTCCGCCCGGCTCAGCAGCGAGCGGGCCTGCTCCTCGTCACGGCCGGCGACCGCCCGTTGGGCCTCGGCGACGAGGTGCTCGACCGGGTCGTCGTCGGCAGCGTCCGCCGGCGTCCACGGGGCCACATAGTCGAACCCCGGGTCGAGCTGGAGGCGCGCGGCGCGGTGGGGCTGGCCGGCCTCGCGGAAGCGCTCCTGGCCCCTCCGGCCCCAAGTGGCCGCCACGTCGAACTCGGCGATCCGCGCGGCGCACAGGGCCGCCACCTCCAGCAGCTCGGCGGCGGCCAGAGGGTCGGGCGGCGGGTGCGCCACGGCGAGCCGGTAGAGCTCGAAGGCAGACCTCAGGGCGCCGCGCTGCTCGGCCGCCGTGGCCGCCTGGGCGGCAGGACCCGCCGCGCGGTCGGGACGCCCCGCCGCGTGCCAGTGGCGGGCGACGCGACCTGGGTCCTGCCCCGCGTCGGCCAGCGCCTCCGCGAGCGCGGCGTGGGCGGCATCCCGATCCGCGGGCCCGAGCGCCGACACGATCGCCTCCCCCACCAGCGCGTGGCGCAGCGCCAGGCAGCGGTCGGTGTCGAGCAGCCACCCCACAGCGGCGAGCGCCCGATGCCCCGCGTCGAGATCGGCGACCATGGCGCCGGCGACCGGGTACCGCAGGGGCTCCTCGGCGACGGCGAGGATGGTTGCCAGGCGCCGGCCCATGTCAGGCAGGTCGTCGAGCTGCGACGTGACGGCCTCGACCACCGTCCACGGCACGCCGCCGTCACTGCACAGCAGCTCCTCCGCCCAGAACGGGTTCCCGGCCGTGCGCGCATGGAGGTCCGCGGGCGCATAGCGGCCCATCGCGGCGGCCATCGCCTCGACCCCTGCCGACGACAGCGCGGCCAGCCGCACCTCGTGCACGCCGGGTGCCCGCAGGAGCCTCGCCAGCGCGCGCATGGTGGGGCTGCCGGCCGGGTGGTAGCCCAGCCGGAAGGCCAGCACGAGGAGCACGCCGCCCGGGGCCGCCCCGACCGCGTCGGGCAGCTCCTCGATCGCCTCGGCATCGAGGTGGTGGGCATCCTCGACCACCAGCGCCAGCGGCCGCTCGCCCGGCAGCTCGGGCAGGGAAGCCCCGCTCCGGGCGATGCGCCGGTTGTGCGCGCACCAGCCGGCGGGGAGGCTGGCGAGGAGCTCGGCTGCCAGGCGCGACTTGCCCGTCCCGGCCTCTCCCGTCAGCACGACCATGCTCACGGTGGCCTGCGCACTCGCGTGGTGTGCGAGTCGCAGGAGCTCCGCCAGCTCCACGTCGCGCTCCAGCAGGACCGGGCAGCGCCGCGGGCGCGTGGCCGCGTTCACGCCTGGCACCAGATCGCCCGCGGCTCCCGGCATGACGCAGGATAGGGCGCCTTCATGAGCGGCTGACGTCCCTCGGGGAAAGGTCGCGGCGGCACCAGCCATACACTCCCGCGCCGATGGAGGAGCGGACGCTGGTTGTCGGGCTGATCGGTCTGGGGACGGTCGGCAGCGGCGTGGTGAAGCTCCTGCGGGAGCATGCGCTGGAGATCGCGGCGCGGGTCGGGGCGCCGCTGACGGTCGGGCCCGTCGCGGTCTTCGACCCGGGCAAGCCACGCAGCATCGACGTGCACGTCACGGGCGACGCGCGCGAGGTGGTCTCCGACCCCGAGGTCGACATCGTGGTCGAGGCCATGGGCGGCGTCGACCTTGCCTACGAGCTCGTGCGCACCGCGCTGGAGCAGGGCAAGCACGTGGTCACGGCCAACAAGGCCCTGCTGGCCACGCACGGGGGCGAGCTCGTCGCGCTCGCTCAGGGCAAGGGAGTGCGCCTGGAGTACGAGGCCGCGGTCGCGGGGGCGATCCCGATCGTCAAGCCCCTGCGCGAGTCCCTGGCCGGCGACCGCGTGCGCAAGGTGCTGGGGATCCTCAACGGCACCACGAACTTCATCCTCACCAAGATGGCCGAGGAGGGGCGTCGACTTCGCAGACGTCCTGGCCGAGGCGCAGGAGGCCGGTTACGCCGAGGCTGACCCGACCGCCGACGTCGGTGGCCACGACGCGGCCTCCAAGGCCGCGATCCTCGCGGGCCTCGCCTTCGACGCCACGGTGACCCTCGAGCGACGTCTTCCGCGAGGGCATCACCGGCATCACCGCGACCGACATGGCCACGCCCAGCGCATGGGCTACGTGATCAAGCTGCTGGGCATCGCCGAGGACTACGGCGACCGAGATCGGTGTCCGCGTGCACCCGGCCCTGCTGCCCCGCGACCACCCGCTGGCGGCCGTGCGCGACTCCTTCAACGCGATCTTCGTCGAGGCCGAGGCCGCCGGTCGAGCTGATGTTCTACGGCCGCGGCGCCGGGTCCCTGCCCACGGCCAGCGCGGTGGTCGGCGACATCGTCACGGTCGCCCGGGCGCTGCTGTCCGGCGGCGAGCTCCCCCGCGTCGACGTCACCGCACCGCCCGTTCCGGCCGATCGACGACGTCACCGTGCAGTACTACGTGCTGCTCGACGTGCCGACGCGGCGGGCGTGCTCGCAGCAGGTCGCGTCGACGTTCGGCGACCACGGCGTGTCGATCAAGAGCGTGTGGCAGGAGGGCGAGGGCGACCTGGCCCAGCTGCTGCTGATCACCCACGCCGCCCGCGAGGGCAACGTCCGCGCCTGCATCGACGCGCTCCGCGCGCTCGACGTGGTGCGCGACGTCGCCAGCCTCATGCGCGTCGAGGGCAGAGAGGTCTGACGCCCCGCCAGCCGCGGTCCTGGGCGGCTGACGCCCGCCTCTACACTCGCCCCGCGATGGCACCCAGCGAGGCACGGCCGCAGTGGCGCGGGGTCATCGAGGAGTACCGCCAGCGGCTGCCCGTCTCGGACGACACCCCCGTCGTCACGCTGCGCGAAGGCGGGACGCCGCTGATCCACTCCGAGAGGCTGTCGGAGCGCACCGGCTGCGACGTGTGGCTGAAGTTCGAGGGCGCCAACCCGACCGGGTCGTTCAAGGACCGCGGGATGACGCTCGCGATCTCCAAGGCCGTCGAGGAGGGGGCGCGAGGCCGTCATCTGCGCGTCGACCGGCAACACCTCGGCCGCCGCGGCGGCCTACGCGGCCAAGGCGGGGCTGGTCTGCGGCGTGATCGTTCCGCAGGGCAAGATCGCGCTGGGCAAGCTCGCGCAGGCGCTCGTGCACGGCGCGCAGGTCGTGCAGGTCGACGGCAGCTTCGACGATGCGCTGGAGATCTGCCGCAAGCTCGCGGTCGAGTACCCCGTCGAGCTCGTGAACTCCGTCAACCCCTACCGCATCGAGGGGCAGAAGACGGGCGCCTTCGAGATCTGCGACTACCTCGGCCGGGCCCCGGACCTGCACGTCATCCCCGTCGGCAACGCCGGCAACATCACCGCCTACTGGCTCGGCTACCGCGAGTACCAGCGCGACGGCATCATCGCCACGCTGCCGGTCATGCGCGGGTACCAGGCGGCGGGGGCAGCGCCGATCGTGCTGGGCCACCCCGTCGACAAGCCGTCAGACGATCGCGACCGCGATCCGCATCGGCCATCCCGCCTCGTGGGACAGCGCCGTCGAGGCGGCGGACCAGTCCGGCGGCTCGATCCGCGCCGTCACCGACCGTGACATCCTTCGCGCGTACCGAATCTGCGCGCAGGAGGGCGTGTTCTGCGAGATGGCCTCCGCCGCCTCGGTCGCCGGCCTCCTTCAGCTGGCCGCCGCAGGCGACCTGCCCGCGCCAGGAGCCACCGTGGTCTGCGTCCTCACCGGCCACGGCCTGAAGGACCCGGACTGGGCGATCGCGGGAGCCTCGCGCCCCCCGGTGATCCCCGCCGACGTGTTCGCAGCCGCCACGCAGCTGGGCCTGTGAGCTCCGGGGGCGGCGGAGTGCCAGGGTGACCGCTGTCGCCGTCCCGGCCTCCAGCGCGAACCTGGGACCGGGGTTCGACGCTCTGGCGGTCGCCCTTGACCTCGAGCTGGTCGCGGGGGCGATCGAGCGGGGCCCGCAACGTGTCCTGCCCGAGGGCGAGGGCGCCGCCGAGGTGCCGACCGACGAACGCAACCTTGTGTGGCGCGCGTTCGTCGCCTGGTGCCGCCTGGTGGACGCGCCGGTCCCCGACGTGTCGGTCCGGGTGGCCAACCCGATCCCGCTGGCGCGCGGGCTGGGCTCATCGGCCGCCGCGGCCGTGGCCGGCGCGGGCCTCGCGCGTGCACTGGTCGGTGGCGGCGGCGACGACACCCTGATCGAGCTCGTCGCGCACGAGGAAGGTCATCCCGACAACGCCGCGGCCGCGGTGCTGGGCGGCGTCGTGCTCTGCACGCCCGGCGCTGCGCCGGTGCGCTTCACGCCGACCGCGACGCTCACCCCCGTGGTGCTGGTGCCCTCAGAGGGCTTCGCCACCGAGGCGGCCCGCGGCCTGCTGCCCGAAGACGTCCCGCTCGGGGTGGCTGCGGCGAACGGGGCGCGCGCCGCGGCGGTCCTCACCGCGCTGGCCGGACTGCACCCGCTCCGGGTCGACGACCTCCTCGACGCGCTGCACGAACCTCCGCGCTTCGCGGCGATGCCGGCGACGGGCAGGCTGGTCGCGGCGTTGCGTGCCGGAGGCGTTCCGGCCTGCCTTTCGGGAGCCGGGCCCAGCGTGCTGGCCCTCGTCGAGAAGGGGAGGGAGGCCGAGGTCGTCGCGGCGGCCGGCGCCACCGCGGACGGTTTCACCCTGCGGCCGCTGGCCTGGCACCTCGCCGGCCTGCACGTAGCGGCCGACGTGTGAGCTCCGCGAACGCTAGAATCACGGGTCGCGGCGCACGTCGTCTGTGGATCCCGATCTTCACATCCGCTTCCTGCGCGGTCGAGTGGGTCGGTGCGCCCGTCGTCTCTTCGCCGCGAACTTCCTGACGGTCACCCTGGGTCTTGATGGGCTTTGCGTGACCGTCTCCCGAGGACACCCGTGGCGGGCCGGTCGACCGCCTCCCACCGACAGGATGGTCGAGCTCCGATGGACCGCAGCGTCCTCGCCCGCAAGCCTCTGACCGAGCTCAAGGACATCGCCACGGCGCTCGAGATGCGTGGCTTCCAGCGCCTCCGCAAGGCCGAGCTGATCGATGCCATCCTGGCCGCGGCCACGGGCGGCTCGGCGGCGCCGACCCCGCCGGCGGCCGAGCCCGCGTCCGGCAACGGCCACCAGGAGCCGGTCGAGGTCGCGGGCAACGGGCAGCTCGCGCTCCCGCCTGAACCGCGACGTGCGGAGCGCATCACGCCGCCCGCTCGCCACGAGGACCAGCGCGATGCGCGTCCCGAACCGTCGGCGCCGCGCGACGACGACGACGACGGCGACGGCGCGCCACGCACGCGCACGCGGACCCGCACGCGCAGCCGCGGGGAATACGACGGCGAAGAGAGCGAGGCGGGCGCGCACGAGCCCGAGCCGCGCGACGAGGCCCCGGCGTCCACGCGGCCCGAGCCGCGGCCGGTCCCGGTCCACGACGGCGACGGCGACGACGAGGGTACGGGCGGCCTGGAGCCCGACGGCGCGGGTCGCAAGCGGCGCAGCCGGCGGGAGCGGCGCCGCCACAAGGAGGGCACCGGCGGGCCGGCGGGACCCGCGCCGCAGCAGCGTCCGGCCGGCGGCCAGCAGCCACAGACCCAGACGCCGCCGCGTGGAGCCCAGGAGGAAGCGGAGCCGGGCGAGGTCCGCGCCGGCGTGCTCGACATCCTGCCCGAGGGCTACGGGTTCCTGCGCACGACCGGTTACCTGCCGGGCGACCAGGACGTCTACGTCTCGCAGGGCCAGATCCGCAAGCACGCCCTGCGGCGCGGGGACCTCGTCGAGGGGCCGATCCGCGTCGCAGCGCAACAACGAGAAGGTGCCGGCGCTGCACCACGTGGACTCCGTCAACGGCGAGGCGCTGGGCCAGAACGGGCCGCACCGGCCAGCGCCCGGACTTCAAGGACATGACGCCGCTCTTCCCCGACGAGCGGCTCGAGCTGGAGACCCCCGACGGCCCGATCTCGATGCGCATCATCGACCTCATGGCGCCGATCGGGAAGGGCCAGCGCGGGCTGATCGTCTCGCCGCCCAAGGCCGGCAAGACGACGATCCTCAAGGAGCTCGGCCAGGCGATCGCCGCGAACAACCCCGAGGTGCCACCTCATGGTCGTCCTCGTCGACGAGCGCCCTGAGGAGGTCACCGACATGCAGCGGTCGATCCCCGGCGAGGTGATCGCCTCGACGTTCGACCGGCCCGCCGACGACCACACCCAGATCGCCGAGCTGGCGATCGAGCGCGCCAAGCGCCTGGTCGAGCTCGGCCACGACGTCGTCATCCTGCTGGACTCCATCACCCGCCTGTCGCGTGCCTACAACCTGGCCGCGCCCGCGAGCGGGCGGATCATGTCCGGCGGCGTGGACTCGCTCGGCCCTCTACCCGCCCAAGCGCTTCTTCGGCGCTGCGCGCAACATCGAGGACGGCGGCAGCCTCACGATCATCGCCTCGGCGCTGATCGAGACCGGCTCGAAGATGGACGAGGTCATCTTCGAGGAGTTCAAGGGCACCGGGAACATGGAGCTGCGCCTCGACCGGCGCCTCGAGCAGAAGCGCATCTTCCCCGCGATCGACCTGGAGTCCAGCGGCACCCGCAAGGAGGAGCTGCTGATCGAGCCGCGAGGAGCTCGCGATCATCTGGAAGCTGCGCCGCGTGCTGCACGCGCTGGAGGGCCCGGCCGCGCTGGAGCTGCTGATCGACAAGATGAAGGCCACGCGGTCCAACAACCAGTTCCTCGTCCAGATCCAGCGGTCCGACCTGCGGCTGGGCTGAGCATGTCCCCCGCAACGCCGCCGGGCGGCCCGGCCACCGACCCGGTCCTCGACTCCGACGACGCGCCCCAGGCCAAGGCGCACCCGCACTACTACGGCGGCCAGGCGGTCGTCGAAGGCGTGATGATGCGCGGCGCCCGCACCTGGGCCGTCGCCGTGCGCCGCCCCGATGGGGGCGTCTACGTGGAGCGCCACCCGGTCAGCGACTTCCCGCGGCGCCGCCCGCTCTTCAACAAGCCGATGTTCCGCGGCATGTTCGCGCCTGGTCGACGCCATGCATGATCGGCACGCGAGCGCTGACGATCTCGGCGAACCAGTCGGTCCGGAGGAGGAGCAGCTCTCCGGCAAGGCAGATGGGCGGCAGCCTGGCCTTCGCGCTGCTGCTGTTCGTCGGCGTCTTCATCGTGCTGCCCAACCTCGGCCTGCTCGCGCTGCAGGGCCTACTGGGCGACGGCCTGCTGTACCACCTCGTCGAGGGGCGTCGTGCGGCATGGGGATCTTCTTGCTCTACCTGTCAGCGATCTCGCTGGTGGCCGACATCCGGCGGGTCTTCGCCGTACCACGGCGCGGAGCACAAGACGATCGCGGCGTGGGAGCACGACGAGCTCCTCGAGCCTCGCGCGGTGCAGCAAGTACTCGACGCTGCACGTGCGCTGCGGCACGAACTTCCTGCTCATGGTCATGCTGCATCGCGATCGTCGTGTACTCGATCGCGGGCAGCCTGGTGCCCGCGCCCGAGGGCGCCCGTGGTACGTCGTTCGCGCGCCTACCACGATCGGGCTGCGCATCGTGCTGCTGCCGGTCGTCGCCGGCCTCGCGTACGAGGGCCTGCGCCTCGGCGCGGGCAAGGACAACCTCGCTCGTGCGCGGGCTGATGAAGCCCGGGCCTGTGGCTGCAGATGATCACCACGAAGCCGCCGGACGACGACCAGGTCGAGGTCGCGATCCGCGCGTTCGAGGCGGTCGTGCCCACGGCGCACCTGGAGGGCCGCACCACGCGCGCTGCCGTCGCCCGTGGTCTGGGGCCCGGACGAGGCCACGGAGGAGCGTCGGCCTGGACCGACGTCACCGGGCGCCGTGCCCGACCAGCACGCCGACGCCTTCCTGAGCCGACTCGTAGCGCGCTGGGCCGCCGCACCCCGCCTGAGGACCCATGGCTGGCATCTTCGCGCGACTCGACGATCTCGAGCGCACGCACGCGGAGCTGACGCGCGACCTCGCCGACCCCGAGGTCATCGGCGACTCGTCGCGGTACACGGCGCCGCCAAGCGTACGCGCGACCTGGCCGAGGTCGTCAACACCTACGCCGAGTACCGCGCGGGCGCGGCGACGCCGCAGACGGCGCGGGAGCTGGCCAAGGAGTCGTCGGGCGAGGACCGCGAGCTGTTCCGCGCCGAGGCCGAGGCAGCGACGCCGCGGCCGAGGCGCTGACGGAGCGCCTGCAGCGTGCTGCTGCTGCCCACGGACCCGCTGGACGGCAAGAACGTGATCGTGGAGATCCGCGCTGGCGCGGGCGGCGACGAGGCCGGGCTGTTCGCGGGCGAGCTGTACCGCATGTACGGCCAGTTCGCCGAAGCGCCAGGGCTGGAAGGTCGAGGAGCATGAGCGCCTCCGAGCAGGGCATCGGCGGCGTGAAGGAAGTGGTCTTCCAGGTCAACGGGCGCGGCGCCTACTCGCAGCTCAAGCACGAGTCCGGCGTGCACCGCGTGCAGCGCGTGCCCGGTCACGGAGTCCGGGGGACGCATCCACACCTCGACCGCGTCGGTCGCGGTGATGCCCGAGGCCGAGGAGGTCGACGTCGTCGTCGACCCCAACGACCTGCAAGATCGACGTGTACCGCTCGACCGGGCCCGGGCGGCCAGTCGGTGAACACCACCGACTCCGCGGTGCGCATCACGCACCTGCCCACGCGGCCTGGTCGTGTCGTGCAGGACGAGAAGTCGCAGCTGCAGAACAAGCGAGAAGGCGCTGCGCGTCCTGCGGTCCCGGCTGCTGGCAGGCCGAGCAGGAGCGCGCTCGCCAAGGAGCGCGCCGACGCTCCGCGCCGCGCAGATCGGCACCGGGCGACCGCTCCGAGAAGATCCGCACCTACAACTTCCCGCAGACGCCGCATCACCGACCACCGCATCGGCTTCACCACCCACGACCTGTCGGGCGTGCTGGCGGGCAACCTCGCGCCCGTGCTCGCCGCCCTCGTCGCCGAGGAGCAGCGCCGCCGCCTGGAATCGCTGGCCGAGGGAAACGCCTGACCGCCTCCGTGGCCGCACTGCGCGCCGACGCTGTGGCACGGCTCGCGGCTGCCGGGGTGGCCTCGCCGGAGGTCGACGCCGACCTGATCCTGGCGAGCGTCCTGGGCGTCGGCCGCGGCCACGTGCGTGCCGCGGCCGGCGTGGCGGTCAGCGCCACGGCCGCCGCCCGCGTCGAGGCGGTCGTCAGGCGCCGCGCGGCGCGCGAGCCCCTGCAGCTGCTGCTCGGCGCGGTGGGCTTCCGCCACCTGGACCTGCGCGTGGCGCCCGGTGTCTTCATCCCGCGCCCGGAGAGCGAGGTCCTCGCCGGAGAAGCGATCGCCCGCATCCCCGCGGACGGCATCGTGGTCGAGCCGTGCACCGGCACGGGCGCGGTCGCGATCGCGGTCGCCCAGGAGGCCCGTCCCGGCCGCGTCGTCGCGACCGACGTGTCACCCGAGGCCGTCGCACTGGCGCGCACGAACGCCGCCCGTCACGGCGTGACCGTCGAGGTGCTGCTCGGCGACCTCCTCGGCCCCGTCGATCCCGCCCTGCGCGGCCGGGTCGACGTGCTGGCCAGCAACCCGCCCTACCTCACGCCGGAGGAGCTGGCCGCGACCGAGCCCGAGGTGCGCGACCACGACCCGGCAGCGGCGCTGGTCGCCGGCCCGACCGGCCACGAGGTCAGCGACCGCCTCATCGCCGCCGCCGGGGAATGGCTCGCCCCGGGCGGCTGGCTCCTGCTGGAGGTCGACACGACCCGCGCGCGCGCCACGGCCGACCGCGCCGGGGCGGCCGGCCTCCGCGAGACCGCCGTCGTCCCCGACCTCACCGGTCGCGACCGCGTCGTCGTCGCCCGCCGCCCCATGGGCCGCCCGGAGACCGGGGACTACTAGCATCGCTTGCGCATGAGCGACGCCGCCTTGGTGCTGGCCGACGACCCGGAGGGGGTGCGCACCCGGGTCATCGAGGTGCTCAACGACGGCGGGATCGTCGTGCTGCCTGCCGAGGGCGTCTACGCGGTGGCCGCGGACGCGTTCAACGCGACGGCGACGCAGCGCATCTTCGGCGCGCGGCGACGGAGCCGCGCTGTCCCGCTTCCGGTGCTGATCCGCAGCCAGCGCCAGGTCAGTGGCCTGGCGATGGAGGTCCCCGACTGCGCGGACCGGCTGATGGCCTCGTACTGGCCCGGACCGCTGACGCTGATCTTCAAGCACGGCGAGTCGCTGACCTGGGACCTGGGCGACACGCGCGGCACGGTGCAGCTGCGGCTGCCGACCGACGACTTCCTGCTCGAGGTGATCGGCGTGGTCGGGCCGATCGCCGCGACGTCGGCCAATCGCCTCGCGAAGCCCCGGCCGAGGACCGTCGAGGAGGCGCGCGACATGCTGGGCACGCTGGTGGCGCTCTACGTCGACGGGGGCAAGCGCGAGGGCACCGTCTCCAGCGTGGTCGACGTCAGCCGTGGCCGCGCCGAGGTGCGCCGCGTCGGCGCGATCGCCCGCGACCACCTCCTCCAGGTCGCCAACGGCGCGGTCGCGTGGGGTGCGCGCCCCGAGGATCCCCCCGCGCCCCCGGCCGAGGAGCCCGCCGCCGAGGAGCCGGTCGGCAACGACGCGTCCGGAGAGGCTTGAATGCGCGTCGCGATCGGCGCCGACCACGCCGGGTTCACGGTCAAGCAGCACCTCTTGGGCCTGCTGGAGCGGCGAGGGGTCGAGGTGGTGGACTTCGGCACCGACAGCGAGGAGCCCGTGGACTACCCGCCGATCTGCGCCGCGGTCGGCCGCGCGGTGGTCGGCGGCGAGGCCGACCTCGGCATCGTGGTGGGCGGCTCCGGCCAGGGCGAGCAGATCGCTGCGAACAAGGTTGCCGGCGTGCGCGCCGCCCTCTGCAACGACCTCTACACCGCCCGCATGGCCCGCGCCCACAACAACGCCAACGTGCTGTCGATCGGCGGCCGCGTCGTCGGCCTCGGACTCGCCGAGGAGATCCTCGACACCTTCCTGACCACCCCCTTCGAGGGCGGTCGCCACCAGCGCCGCCTCGACCTGATCACAGAGATCGAGGTCGGTTGACCTCTCACCTGCTGCAACACGCGATCGTCGCCGGCGTCGCCTTCGTGGTCGTCGTGGTGGTGACGCCGCTCGTGCGGGTCGTGGCACGCGTGATCGGCGCCGTGGCGGTGCCGGGCGAGCGGCACATCCATGCGCGGCCGACGCCGACGCTGGGCGGGCTGGCGATGCTGGGAGGGGTCTTCGCGGCGGTCGGCGTCGCCACCCGCCTGCCGGCGTTCGACGAGGTCTTCCGCACGACCAGCGAGCCCGAGGCGATCGTCCTGGCCGCGCTGGTGATCGCCACGGTCGGCGCGATCGACGACACGCGTGGCCTCTCGCCACCCGCGAAGCTGGCCGGACAGCTCCTCGCCGCGGGGATGCTCGTGCTCTTCGGCGTCTCGCTGCGCTGGGTCTACGTGCCGGGCGACCCCGGCACGATCGTCAACCTCGGGCCGGACCTCGCGGCCATCGTCACGATCATCGCGGTCGTCGCGATGATGAACGCGGTCAACCTCGTCGACGGCCTCGACGGGCTGGCCGCGGGCGTCGTCGCGATCGCCGCCGCAGCGCTGTTCGTGTACTCGCAGTTCGGCGATCCGGGCCGGGTCGCGGGGATCGCGGTGTCTTCCGACTCGCTCTTCCTGGCCGCGGTCGTCGGTACGTGCCTGGGCTTCCTGGTCTACAACTGGCACCCCGCCTCGGTCTTCATGGGCGACACGGGCGCGCTGCTGCTGGGGCTGCTCCTCGCCGCCAGCGGGATCTCCGCGATCGGCACCACGATCCAGCCCACGCGCACGGACTTCGCGGTCGCCTCGGTGCCCGTGCTGGTCCCGGCCCTCGTGCTGGCCGTGCCGTTCGTCGACACGATCCTCGCGATCGTGCGGCGCCTCCTGGGCCGCCGCAGCATCGCCGCAGGGGATCGCCAGCACCTGCACCACCGCCTCCTGGCGATCGGCCAGTCCCAGCCGCGGGCCGTCCTGACGCTCTACTACTGGTCGGCTCTGCTGGCGTTCGGCGTGGTCGCCCCGTCGTTGCTGCCGGCGCGGGTGGTCGTCAACGTGCTGCTCAGCGGCATCCTCCTGGGGATCCTCATGATGCTGCTCGGGGCGTTGCGACGTCACCTCCGGCGGAGCGCGCGGCGGCGGGCGAAGGGCACTGGCGGTGACGCGGAGATTGTGTATGCTTTCACAAGCAGGCCACGTCAGAGTTCAAAAACGGCCTCTGACCTGCGAAAACACGAGCCGTAACGAGGTTGACATGAGCGCGGACGTGAAGGTAGGGTGCGCGCCCTCATGACCCCCCGGGACGAGTCACGCACGCGTTTGCTCGGGGCCAGGAGGGACCCGGACGACATCCGGCGGGAGTTCTGGGACGACCTCGACTCCGGCTGGATGATGACGCTGGAGTTCGTCGCGGCCACCGTGGTGTGGGGCGGCATCGGCCTGCTGCTCGACGCCTGGCTCGACACACGACCCTTGTTCGTGGTCATCGGCGTCGTCGTGGGCTTCTGCACGGGGTTGTGGATCCTGTGGGCGCGCAGCACCGGCAAGCTGCAGCGCCCGCCCCCACCACCGCCCCGAGTCCCCCGCGTTCCCCGCGTCCGAAGCCTGCGCGATGGCTCCTGACCGTGCCCCGGAAGCCGTGGAGCGCCACCTGGCGATCGTGAGCGCGCGCTGGGCGGCCCTGCTCACCGTGCCCGCGTTGGTCGGCGGTTGGGTCGCCGCGCAGGGGCGTGGCGTCCTCGGCGCCTTGATCGCGGCGGCCATGGTGGTGGTCATGCGCTTCGCGTCGGCGGGCGTTCTGGCGTGGGCGGCGCGCCGTGGCGGGGGGATGCTGATCGTGGGCGCGTACGGCGGGTTCCTCGGCCGCCTCGTGGTCTACTCGGTCGTGTTCTCGGTGCTCACCGCCGTCCCGGCGGTCCACGTGCCAACCCTCGCGATCGCGACGATCCTGCTCGTCGTCGGAACCCTCCTGGCTGAGGCCGTGCACCTGCACAGCACGCCGCAGCTGTCCTGGATCACCACGCCAACCTCGCTCGAGTCGAAAGGCACCGGAGCGTGAACCTGCTTGTCCTCGCGACCGAGGCCTGCCCCGAAGAGCTGGCGCACGCGCTCGGCGGCTGCTTTGTGGTACCTCCGGTCAACGAGCTCTTCGACTTCCCGCCGTTCCTCCTCGAGGGCACGCCGTTCGCGATCAACCGCACGGTCTTGATCATGATGACGGGGACCCTGCTGGCGGTCCTGTTCATGTACTTCGGGCTCCGCAAGCAGTCGGTGGTCCCCGGCAAGCTGCAGATCGCCGCCGAGGGACTCGTCGAGTTCATCCGCGAGCACATCGCTGTCCAGGTGATGGGGCACGAGGGCAACGCGTTCGTGCCCTTCCTCACGGCCATCTTCCTCTTCGTCTGGATCAACAACCTGTTGGAGGTCATCCCCTTCATCAACTTCCCGCCGACGTCGCGCATGGCATCCCGGCTTCGCGATCACGCTGATCGTCTACGTGCTCTATCATCTTCTTGGGCTTCAAGCACCAGGGCTCGGCTACCTGAAGAACACGCTGTTCCCGCCGGGCGCGCCCGTGGCCGGTCTACTTCCTGCTGACGCCGATCGAGCTCATCTACGTCTTCATCGTCCGGCCCCTCACGCTGGCCGTTCGTCTCTTCGCGAACCTGCTGGCCGGCCACATCATCCTCACGCTGATCTTCCTCACGATCCACGCGTTCCTGATCGATCCCGCGCTCACGGCTTCCCCATCGGGCTTCCCGATCGGCGTCTCGCGCTGTCGCGGCGCCGCTGCTGATCGGCTTCGAGCTGCGTCGTCGGCCTGCTGCAGGCCTACATCTTCACGATCCTCACCGCCGTCTACATCGGCAGCTCGATCCACGCAGAGCACTGAGCCGTCCTCAGTTCTGCGCCACCGAGGCACGCAGAGAAGGAGCAAATCGATGGAAGGCGACATCGCACTCAACATCGGCAAGGGCCTGGTCTACGGCCTCGGCGCCATCGGCCCCGGCATCGGCCTCGGTTTCCTGATCGGCAAGGCCATCGAGTCCATGGCGCGCCAGCCTGAGGCTGCCGGCATGGTCCGCACCACGATGTTCCTGGGATCGCGTTCGTCGAGGCGCTCGCGCTGTTCGGCTTCGTGCTCAGCTTCATCGTCTCACGCCGTTCAGCGACGCGCAAGGAGCGCCGATGTCCGTGCTCGCCCAGCTCGTGCTCCTGGCGACCGAAGCCAGGAGGCCGAGGAGCCTCCGGGCTCGACCTCGTCCTGCCCGAGTTCGCGGAGATGGTCTGGGGCTTCGTCGGCTTCGTCGCTCGCTCATGGCCTGATCCTGTCGGAAGTTCGCCTTCCCCACGCTCGACGACGATGCTCGAGAGCGGCGCGCGGCGATCGAGGGGCAGATCGAGCAGGCCGACGAGCGCCAGCAGGCCGGAGGAGCTGCGTCGCAAGTACGAGGAGCAGCTGGCCGACGCCCGCAGCCAGGGCAACGCGCTCGTCGAGGAGGCGCAGGCCCAGCGCCGAGCGCGTCCGCGCCGACGTCCTGGCCAAGGCCGAGGAGGAGGCGCAGGCCGATCCGCCAGCGCGCCCGCACCGAGCAGGAGGCCGAGCGCGGCGCGCATGTGCAGGACCTGCGCGGCCAGGTCGCGACGCTCTCGGTCGACCTCGCCGGCAAGATCGTCGACAGCGCGAGCTCGACCCGGCTCAGCACGCCAGCTCGTCGACCAGCTACATCAGCGAGCTCTCCGGCCTGAACTAGGACTAGGCAGCGACCCACGATGGCTGACGACGTCGCCCGCGGCTACGCGGAGGGCATCCTCGCGGCCGCACGCGCCGAGGGCGCCGCTGGACCGCGTCGAGGACGAGCTGCTACCGTTCGCGCAGGCGCGTCGAGGCCAACCCGGAGCTGCGGCGACCGCCTCGACCGACCCCGCCGTCGACCTCCGGCCAAGCTCGACGCGATCGTCGACGACCTGCTGGCGCGCAAGGCCCACCCGCAGACGACCAGGCCGCGGCGGCGTGGATCGTCGCCGCCGACCGCGGTGCGCCAGCTGCCGCGCGATCGCCGAGGACGCTCAAGGCGCGCGTCGCGGAGTCCCGCGGCGCCGCGGTCGCCGAGGTGCGCACCGCGCTCCCGCTCGACGACGACCAGCAGCGCGGCGCTGGCCGACGCGCTGAAGCAGCGCCACGGCCGCGCCGATCGAGCTCAAGGTCGTGGTCGACCCCGACGTCGTCGGCGGCCTGGTCGTCCGCGTGGGCGACACCGTCATCGACGGCAGCCGTCGCCCGCCGCCTGGACCAGGCGCGCACCGCCCTCGCCGGCGCGCTAGATCCGCACAGATCCTGCGCCACCCGAAGGAGCACCCAGATGACCGACCTCAGCATCTCCCCCGACGACATCACCCAGGTCCTGCGGACGCATCGGCTGGACGCTTCACGACGGCCTCGCGAGGAGCAGGTCGGCCGCGTCGTCGAGTCCGGCGACGGCATCGCGCGCGTCAGCGGCCTGCCCGGCGCGATGGCCAACGAGCTGCTCGACTTCGGTACCGGCCACGACGGGCGCGCGCTGTTCGGGATCGCGCTGAACCTCGACGAGCACACCATCGGCGCCGTGATCATGGGCGACGCCTCGATCGTGGAGGAGGGCGACGTCGTCAAGCCCGACCGGCAGGTGCTCTCGGTGCCCGTCGGCGACGCCTACCTGGGCCGCGTCGTCGACCCGCTGGGCCACCCGCTGGACGGCAAGGGCCCGCTGGACGACCACAAGCTCGACGGCCGCCGCGGCCTGGAGGTGCAGGCGCCGTCGGCTGGTCGCACCGCCAGCCGGTGAAGGAGCCGCTGCAGACCGGCATCAAGGCCATCGACGCGATGACGCCGATCGGCCGCGGGCAGCGCCAGCTGATCATCGGCGACCGCCAGGTCGGCAAGACCGCGATCGCGATCGACACGATCATCAACCAGCGCGAGAACTGGGCCTCGGGCGACCCCAAGAAGCAGGTCAAGTGCATCTACGTCGCGATCGGGCAGAAGGGCTCGACGGTCGCCGAGATCGTCAACCGCCTGACGCAGGCCGGCGCGATGGAGTACACGGTCGTCGTGTCGGCGCCCGGCGTCGTCGCCCGGCCCCGTTCCAGTACATCGCCCCCTACGCCGGCGCCGCGATCGGCAGCTACTGGATGTACAAGGGCGAGCACGCGCCTGATCGTCTACGACGACCTGTCCAAGCAGGCCGACGCCTACCGCCAGCTGTCGCTGCTGCTGCGCCGCCCGCCGGGCCGCGAGGCCTACCCCGGCGACGTCTTCTACCTCCACTCCCGGCTGCTGGAGCGCGCCGCGAAGCTGTCCGACGAGCTCGGCGGCGGCTCGCTGACCGCGCTGCCGCATCATCGAGACCAAGGGTGGCGACGTCTCGGCGTTCATCCCCACCAACGTGATCTCGATCACCGACGGGCAGATCTACCTGGAGACCGACCTGTTCTTCCAGGGCGTGCGCCCCGCCATCAACGTGGGCATCTCGGTGTCGCGCGTGGGTGGCAACGCGCAGATCAAGGCGATGAAGAAGGTCGTCCGGCACGATGCGCCTCGACCTCGCGCAGTACCGCGAGCTGGAGGCCTTCGCGCAGTTCGGTTCGGAGCTGGACAAGGCCTCGCAGCAGCAGCTCGACCGCGGTGCCGCGTCGTCGAGGTGCTCAAGCAGCGCAGTTCCAGCCGGTGCCGGTCGAGGAGCAGGTGCTGGTCATCTGGGCCGTGACCAACGGCAAGCTCGACGACCTGCCGGTCGCGGACGTGCGCGCTTCGAGACCGAGCTGCGCGAGTTCCTACGCAGCCGCGACGTCGCGCTGGCGACCTCGTGATGGACGGCGCTGGCGACGACCGACGGAGCAGTCGCATCGACGACTTCCGCTCGACGAGGCGCGAGACTCGACGCGCTGATGCGAGGAGTTCGAAGACCTGCACGCTTCGCAGCGCGACGCGCGCCAGCGTCGAGACCGTCGAGGACGCAGCACGCGACCGCGCGACGCTCGACACGCTGTCGCGCGCGAACGAGCCGAGGAGGCGTAGCGACCCGGTGCCAGGAGCAGGCGAGCTTCGCGCACTCCGGCAGGCGGTGCGCAGCGTCAAGTCGACGCAGAAGATCACGCAGCGCCATGGAGCTGATCGCGGCCAGCCGCATCAACAAGGCGCGCGAGGCCGTCGAGGCCGCGCGCCCCTACGCCGCCGGCGTGAGCCGCGTGATCCGCGACCTCGCGGCGGTGCACGCGGTCGCGGAGCACCCCCTGCTCAAGCCGCGCGACGAGATCAAGCGCGTCGCGGTGATCGTGATCTCCTCCGACCGCGGGCTGGCCGGCGCGTACAACACCAACGTGCTGCGCCGCGCCGAGCGGCTGGCCAAGGAGGAGCAGAACGCCGGCCGCGAGGTCGAGGTCTACGCGCTGGGCCGCAAGGGCGAGGGCTACTTCAAGTACCGCCGCAGCCCCTCGCGCAGAGCTGGATCGGCGTCACCGACCGCCCCGCTACGCCGCCGCGCCAGAGGTCGCGCGCCGATCGTCATGGAGCTACGAGCGACGGCGACCTCGACCGCGTCTGGCTGGCCTACACCGACTTCAAGTCGGCGATGACCCAGGTCAGCGCACGTCGTCGCAGATCCTGCCCGTGGACGCCGCGCGACCTCGGTGGCGGCGAGGGCTTCCCCGCCGCAGTTCGAGTTCGAGCCCGAGCCCGACGAGATCCTCACCGCGCTGCATCCCGCGCTACGTCGAGCACCGCATCTTCGCCGGCGCTGCTCGAGGGTCGGCCGCGTCGGAGCACGCCAGCCGCCAGCGCGCGATGAAGGCCGCGACCGACAACGCCGGCGACATCATCGAAGACCTGACGCGCGAGGCGAACCGCGCCCGCCAGGCCGCCATCACCACCGAGATCTCCGAAATCGTCGGCGGGGCCGAGGCCCTGTCGGGTACGAAGGAGTGACCGCAGCATGACTGATCTGCAGACCGCCCCGCGCCGAGGCGACGGCAAGCTCGAAGAGGGCCGCATCCTGACCGTCGTCGGGCCCGTCATCGACGTGGAGTTCCCGCCCGACGCGCTGCCCGAGATCAACTTCGCGCTGAAGTTCGAGCGCAAGGTCGGCAGCGAGAATGCGCACGCTGACCGCCGAGGTCGCGCAGCACATCGGCGACCGCGTCGTGCGCGCCATCGTCATGCAGCCCACCGACGGCGTGGTGCGCGGGACGACGGTGCGCAACACCGGCGCCCCGATCTCGGTGCCGGTCGGCCCGGGCATCCTCGGCCACATCTACAACGTGCTCGGCGAGCCCCTCGACGTCGACCCCTCGGACGATCACCGCCGACGACTACTGGCCGATCCACCGCGACGCCCCGCCGTTCGACGAGCTCGAGCCGCAGGCCAAGATGTTCGAGACCGGCATCAAGGTCATCGACCTGGTCGAGCCCTACGTCGAGGGCGGCAAGATCGGCATGTTCGGCGGCGCCGGCGTCGGCAAGACCGTGGTCATCCAGGAGATGATCTACCGCGTCGCCGAGCAGCACGGTGGTGTGTCGCTGTTCGCCGGCGTGGGGGAGCGCACCCGCGAGGGCAACGACCTCATGCTGGAGATGCAGGAGAGTCGGGCGTCCTCGCAGAAGACCGCGCTGATCTTCGGGCAGATGGACGAGCCGCCGGGCGTGCGCCTGCGCGTGGCGCTGTCCGCGCTGACGATGGCCGAGTACTTCCGCGACGAGGCGCGCCAGGACGTGCTGCTGTTCATCGACAACATCTTCCGCTTCGTGCAGGCCGGCTCCGAGGTGTCCACGCTGCTGGGCCGCATGCCGTCCGCGGTGGGCTACCAGCCGACGCTGGCCAACGAGATGGGCCAGCTGCAGGAGCGCATCACCTCGACCAAGGGCCGCTCGGTGACGTCGCTGCAGGCCGTCTACGTGCCCGCCGACGACATCACCGACCCGGCGCCGCACGCGACGTTCGCCCACCTCGACGCGCAGACGGTGCTGTCGCGCGTCGATCGCCGAGCTCGGCATCTACCCCGCCGTGGACCCGCTGGACTCCAACAGCCGCATCCTCGACCCGCAGGTCGTCGGCGAGCGCCACTACGCGTCGCGACGCGCACGCAGGAGATCCTGCAGCGCTACAAGGACCTGCAGGACATCATCGCGATCCTCGGCATGGACGAGCTCACCGAGGAGGACAAGATCACCGTGCAGCGCGCGCGCAAGGTGCAGCGCTTCTTCAGCCAGCCGTTCTACGTGGCCGAGCAGTTCACCGGCCAGCCCGGTCGTGACCGTGCCGCTGGCGGAGACGGTCGAGTCGTTCGAGGAGCCTGATCGACGGCGAGTTCGACGACCTCCCCGAGCAGGCGTTCTTCAACGTCGGCGGCATCGAAGAGGCGCAGGCCAAGGCCAAGAAGCTCGAGGGCTAGTCGTAGTGGCAACGATGCAGATGCGACGGTCGGTCTCCGCCGAGGAGCGCGACCTCTTCGCCGGCGAGGCGACCGAGGTCTACGCCCGCTCGACCGAGGGCGAGATCGGCATCCTCCCCGGCCACCAGCCCGTGGTCTTGCTGCTGGCCCCCGCGCCACTGCGCATCGTCGACAGCGGCGGCACCTCCCACGTCTGGGCCGTGCACTCCGGCTTCCTGGAGTTCAGCGACAACCAACTGACCGTCCTGGCCGATCAGGCCGAGGAGGCCTCCTCCAAGGAGGACGCGGAGCGCATCCTCGCGGGATGAGCCGGCGCTGGTGGGCGGCGGCCGGGGCTGGGCTGCTCGCGCTGCTGCCGGGCATCGTGGTCGCGCAGCCGGGTGTCCAGGGGTTCCCCTACGCGGCGGCCTACAGCGACCTGGTGCTGATCAGCACGACGGGCGCCGACGAGCGCGAGCCGTTCGCGAACGGCAGCGACCCGGTCGTCGCCCCTGGAGGCGGGCGCATCGCGTACTGGTCGGAGGGGTCACTGCACGTGGCACCCCTGGCCGGTGACGGGCCGGTGGTGTCGACCGTGACCCAGGGGCGCCCCCGCGGCTGGCGCTCGGACGGCGCGGTGCTCGTGCTCGAGCACCCGGACGGCACCGTGGAGCTGATCGCCGACGACCCGGCCAAGGCCGCGGCGCCCTTCCCCGGCAGCCAGCCGCGCTACCCGCTTGCCGGGCTCAGCCTGCTGCTCGTGCGGGACGGGGCGCTGGTCGTGCGCGAGCCCTACGGCGGGGAGTTCGTGCCCGACCTCGGTGGCGTGGTCGAGGCAGCCGAATGGACGGCGGCCGGCGAGGTCGTGATCGCCCGGCTGGCGGACGGCACGGTCGTCCACCACGACCTCACCAACGGGATGAGGAGACCGCTCGGGGTCGCCCCGGGCGCACAGCTGCTGCCGTCGCCGGACGGCCGGATCCTCGCGCTGCTCGACGACCTCCGGCTGCGCTTCGTCGACACGGTCAGCGGTGAGCTGCTCCGCGAGGTGACCGGCGAGTTCCCGTTCGAGGGGACGACTCCGGGACTGACGGGCGTCTGGCTGCCGGATGCGAGGCAGCTCGAGGTGCAGCTCTGGATCTCCGACGACAGCGGGTGCCACTGCGCGGCCACGTTCGGGCATGCGTACACCCCCGAGCAAGGTGAGGTCGGGACCCTCGTCGGTGGGTTCCAAGGGCTGACCTTCTCGCCACCGCCTCGATTCAGCTTCTTCCCGCCGGCGCCCGGCCAGGTCCTCCGCCACGAGGGGCCGACCCGCTTCGAGACCGCGGCCGCGGTGTCGGCCTCGACGTTCGCGACAGCGGCGCTCGCGGTGGTGGCGCCCCACGACCGCTACGCGGAGGCCCTGGTCGGCGCCGCCGCGACGCGCGGCGAGGGGCCGCTGCTGCTGAGCACCCCGGACGGCCTGCACCCGGCCGCCGCCGCCGAGGTGCAGCGGCTGGCACCGCGGGAGGTGCTGGTCGTCGGCGACGAGGAGGCGCTCGGTGCGGCGGTCCTCGCCGACCTGCGCGCGCTGGGGGTCGAGCCGGAGCGCGTGGGCTCTCTCGATGGGACGGTCTTCGGCATCGCCGCGGCACTGGCCGAACGCTCGACCAGCAGGCACGCGTACCTCGTCGAGGGCGCGCACCCCGACCCGCAGCGCGGCTGGCCCGACGCCCTGGCGGTCTCCGGTTTGGCGGCCGCCACCGGCGATCCCGTCCTGCTGACGCTGCACGGCGAGCTGCCCGAGGCGACCCGCGACGCGCTCGCGGGCTACGAGACCGTGACGATCGTCGGCGGGACGTCGAGCGTCAGCGCCCAGGTGCAGGACGCCGTGGAGGCGCTGGGCATCACCGTGGACCGGCTCG
Source organism: Euzebyaceae bacterium (assembly GCA_963829805.1). Lineage (GTDB taxonomy): Bacteria > Actinomycetota > Nitriliruptoria > Euzebyales > Egibacteraceae > CAWHJR01. The sequence continues at coordinate 240,238 of CAWHJR010000002.1, read as the reverse complement.
CGGGCGCCTCGCGCTGGGAGACCTCGGAGGCGGTCGCCGCCCACCAGGTAGCCCTCGGCGCCGACGAACGCGAGGTCGTGGTCGCGACCGGCGACAACTGGCCCGACGCCGTCGCGGCGGGGCCGGCCGCCGCGACGCTCGACCGCCCGCTGGTCCTGTCCTACGGCCGCACCCCGGGGCTGGCCGTGGGCACGCGTGCGTGGCTGGACCGCCCCGCTGACATCGCCACGGTGACGCTGGTCGGCGGCCCCGACGTCCTCAGCCCCGCCGTGGGCGCGGGCTTCGCCCTCAGCTGAGTCCCGGCCCGAGAGCGGCGCGGCATGCTGGGCGGGGTGTCGGCCCTCGTCCGCCCTTTGGCGCCGCTGCCGGTGCCGCCGCCGCCGCGGGCACCGGCCGCGAAGGCTCGGGTCGCGACGGGGCGGATCGGAGGCATCGACGCGGCGCGGGCCCTCGCGATCGTGGGCATGGTGATGGTGCATGTGGGGCCCTTCGACGTCGCGCCGGGTGCGGCGGGGTGGCTCTACCGTCTGACGTACGGGCGGGCGTCGATCCTCTTCGTGACGCTGGCGGGCGTCGGGGTGTCGCTGCTGGCCGGCGACCGGTCGCAGCAGCGGCTCTCGCGGGCGCTGTGGCAGATCGCGTGGCGGGTCGCCATCTTCCTGCCGTTGGGCTTGTACCTGCAGGAGCTCGACACCCCGGTCGCGGTGATCCTGCAGTACTACGCGGCCTACTACGTGGTCGCCGCGGCAGCGCTGCGGCTGTCGGACCGTGTGCTGCTCACGATCATCGCCGTCTGGACCGTGGTCGGTCCGGTGCTGTGGCTGCTGGGCGACCACGACCGGGGGGTTGCGGAGCCGGGGGACGTTCTCGCCGTGGCATCCGGCCTGTGGGTCGACGGCATCTACCCGGTGCTGACCTGGGGCCCGGCGATCCTCTTCGGCGTGTGGCTGGGCCGCCGCGACCTGCGCGCGACCCGGACGCGCTGGCTGCTGCTGGCCGGCGGCATGGGTGCGGCCGCGGTCGCCTACGGCGGATCGGAGCTGCTGCGCGCGCTCTTCGGCCAGCCCGTCGGCGATGCCGGGTTCGACCGGCTGCTGCTCGCCGAGGGCCACAGCGGCATGCCGCTGAACATCATCGGCGCCGTGGGCGTGGCCACCGCCCTCCTGGGCGCCTGCCTGCTGCTGGCCTCCGCACTGCCCCGCCTCACCTGGCCGCTGGTCGCGATGGGCCAGCTCGCCCTCACGATCTACGTCGGCCACCTCATCGTGCTGGCCAACCAGCCCGAGTGGCTCGTCGCCCGCGACGACGTCGTGGACTCCTGGCTGCGCATCGGCCGCTTCGCCCTCGTCTGCCTGGTCCTGGCAACCCTGTGGCGGCTGGTGTTCACCCGCGGCCCGCTCGAGGAGCTCCTCCACCTGCCGTTCCGGCGACGCGGCGACCGTACACTCCAGGGAACCCCATGGAAGCCTTTGTCGTCCGTGGCGGAAGGACGCTCGACGGCACCGTAGCCGTGTCCGGTGCCAAGAACTCCGCCCTCAAGCTGCTTGCCGCCGCCCTCTTGGCGCCCGGCCGCACGACGCTGGAGTCGGTGCCGGACATCGTCGACATCGCGGCGATGGTGGAGGTGGTGCGGCACCTGGGGGCGCGGGTCTCGCGGCAGGCGGACCGTCTGGCGGTCGAGGTGCCCGAGGAGATCGGCACGACGACGCCGCCCGAGCTGGTGACGCGGCTGCGGGCCTCGATCGTCGTGCTCGGGCCTGTTCTGGCGCGCCAGGGTCGGGCGCGGCTGGCCCAGCCGGGGGGGTGCGACCTCGGCAACCGCGCGATCAACCTGCACCTCGACGGCCTGCGCGCCATGGGTGCGGAGGTGGACGTCGGTGCGGACTACCTCGAGGTCACAGCGCCCCGCGGCTTGTCCGGGGTCGACCTCGACCTGCCCTACGCCAGCGTCGGCGCGACCGAGAACCTGCTCATGGCGGCCGTCCTGGCCACGGGCCGCACGCGCATCCTCAATGCCGCGCGTGAGCCGGAGATCGCCGACCTCGCGGCCTTCCTGGTGGCAATGGGCGCCGAGGTGCGCGGCGCGGGGACGCCGGAGATCGTGATCGAGGGGCGGGCAGAGCTGGCGCCGGCCGCGCACCGGGTCGTGGGCGACCGCATCGAGGCCGGCACGTTCGCCGTGGCCGGCGCGCTCGCCGGCGGTGCCGTCACGGTCCAGGGGGTCGACCCCGAGCACCTGCGCCGCCCGCTGGAGAAGCTGCGCGAGGCCGGCTGCTCCGTCGAGACCGGTGCGCGCGGCTTCTGCGTGGAGGCACACCGTCCCATCGGCGCCTTCGACGCGCTGACGCTGCCGTTCCCGGGCTTCCCCACCGACCTGCAACCCCAGTTCCTGGTCTTGCAGACGCAAGCTGTGGGGACCTCGATGCTGACCGAGAACGTGTTCGACGGGCGCCTGCGCGTCGTCGAGCAGCTGCGGCTGCTGGGCGCCGACATCCACTCGGAGGGCCACCATGTGGTCGTCCGCGGCCCGCGCCAGCTGCTGGGCGACACGGTCACGGCGACCGACTTGCGCGCCGGTGCCGCTCTGGTGCTCGCCGGGCTCGTCGCCGATGGCGAGACCGTGGTGGCCGATGCCCATCACGTCGACCGGGGGTACAGCGACTTCGCCGGCAAGCTCCAGCGGCTGGGCGCGGACGTGCACCGCCGCGCCGCCGTCGTCGCCGGCGCCTAGGCGCCAGGTGGCGCCCGAGCTTCCCGGGGACCTCGCCGAGCGCGGCACCCTCCCTCAGGCCCGGCCGGCGACGCTGCCGGTGCCCGCCGCGGAGTGGACGGTCCCCCCGTCCGACCAGCGGTCGCCCTACCAGCTGCCCTGGGACTGGTGGGACTTCCTGGCGATCTCGCTGCTCTGGCTGGCGTTCGTGGTCTTGAGCGGGCCCATCGTCTTCGCGGTGCTGGGCGAGCCCGACACGGCGGCGGACCCGCGCTACATCATCGCCTCGAACCTGCAGATCACGATCGTGCTGCTGGGCTGGGTGATGGCCCGCTCCCGCCCGATCGGCGTCCTGCGAGGCTGGCGGCTGCTGCTGGGCCCCAAGCAGCTGACGTGGAACGACGTGGGTTGGGGTGTGATCCACGGCGTCATCGGGTGGGTGATGGTGACGTTCGCCCTGGGCAGCCTGCTGGAACTGCTGGCCGGCGCGCTCGGGCGCGAGCTGCCCGCCGTCCAGGAGCAGCTGCAGGACGTCGTGCGCGCGGACCGCACCGCCCTGCTCACCGGGATCGCCACGATCCTCGTCGCCCCCCTCGTGGAGGAGCTGATGTTCCGTGGCGTCCTGCTCCACGGCCTGTACCGCCGCCTGCCCGCGTGGCCGGCGGCGGCGCTGACCGGGCTGGTGTTCGCCCTCTACCACGGAGAGGTCGTCGCGGTGATCCTGCTGCTCCCGTTCGGCGTCTACCTCGCCCGGATCGTGCAGCGCCGGGGCTCGGTCGTGACCGCGATCGTGGCCCACATGACGTTCAACGCCGCCGGCGTCGTGCTGCTGCGGACCACGGCGGGAGCCGGGTAGCAGGGGATCACTAGACTTGTCCGGCGGCCAGCGACAGGGAGGCGCGCACGTTGAGCATCGGCACGGTCGGCGTCGTCGGCTGCGGCACGATGGGCTCCGGGATCTGCGAGGTCGTCGGCCAAGGCCGGGTTCCCGGTGCGCTTCGTCGAGGTCTCGGCCGACCGCGTCGAGGCGGCCTGGAGCGCATCCGCGGCTCCCTGCAACGCGCCGGTCGACCGCGGCAAGCTCGCCCAGGACGAGCGCGACGCGGTCCTCGGGCGCATCTCGGGCGACACCGCCTACGCAGTCGCTGGCCGACGCCGACCTGGTCGTCGAGGCCGTGCCGGAGCGTCTCGCGTGGAAGCAGGAGACCTTCCGCGAGCTCGACGCCGTCCTCAAGCCCGACGCGATCCTCGCCACGAACACGTCGTCGCTGCCGGTGTCCCGACATCGCGGTCACGACCCACCGCGCGAGCCGCATCCTCGGCTTCCACTTCTTCAACCCGGCACCGGTGATGAAGCTCATCGAGCTGGTCACCACCGTGGTCACCGACCCGCAGGTCATCGCCGACGCGAACGAGTTCGCCGAGCGCATCGGCAAGACGCCGGTCGTGGCGAAGGACCGCGCCGGCTTCGTCGCGAACCTGCTGCTGTTCCCGTACCTGAACCAGGCCGTCGGGATGCTGGAGGCCGGCTACGCCACCCGCGAGGACATCGACGCCGCGATGCAGCTGGGCACCGGGCACCCGATGGGCCCGCTGGCGCTGATGGACCTGATCGGGCTCGACAGCGCCTACGCGATCATGATGCGGATGTACGAGCAGTTCGGCGACACGCGGCACGCCCCGCGGCCGATGATCCGCCAGCTGCTCGCCGCCGAGTTCAGGGGGCGCAAGTCGGGGCGCGGCTTCTACGCTACGTCGAGCCCAACCCGCGCGCACCCTCGACCGACGAGGGCCAGCGGCGCCCCCGCGGACGCCGAGAGCATCGCCGCATGGACCAAGGTCGGCGTGCTCGGCACCGGCACGATGGCGACGGGCATCGCCGAGGTCAGCGCCAAGGCCGGGTACGAGGTCGTGCGTGCGCGGCCGCACGGTCGAGAAGGCCGAGGAGGCCAGAGGCGGTCGCGAAGAGCCTGGGCAAGGCGGTGGACAGCGGCAAGCTCGATGCCGGCAGCCCGCGACGAGGCGCTGGAGCGGATCACCGCCACCGACGACGTCGCGTGCCTTCGGCGACTGCGACCTCGTCATCGAGGCCGTGGCAGAGGACCTGGCGCTCAAGCGCGAGTTCTTCGCCGCAGCTCGACACGGCGACGAAGCCCGAGCGCCGTGCTCGCCACGACGACGTCGAGCATGCCCGTCGATCGACTGCGCGATGGCGACCGCCGCGCCGGAGCGGGTCGTCGGCGTCCACTTCTTCAACCCGGCCGCGATCATGCGCCTGGTCGAGGTCGTGCCGACCGTGCGCACCGACCGCAAGGTCGTCGCGCAGGCGCGGGCGCTGCGCCGAAGGCTCGGCAAGCACCCGGTGCTGTGCGGCGACCGCGCCGGCTTCATCGTCAACGCGCTGCTCTTCCCGTACCTCAACGACGCCGCCAAGATGCTCGATGGAGGGCTACGCCACCGTCACGGACATCGACACCGCGATGAAGCTGGGCTGCGGCCACCCGATGGGCCCGTTCGAGCTGATGGACATCGTCGGCCTGGACGTGACCCTGGAGATCTGTCAAGGCCCTCCACGCCGAGTTCCGCGACCCGGGCTTCGCGCCCGTGCGCCTGCTGGGGCACATGGTCAGCGTCGGGTACCTCGGCCGGAAGGCCGGCCGTGGCTTCCACGTCTACGGCTGAACGTGGACCGAGCCGCACGGTGGCCGTGCGCCGCGACCCAGGCCGGCGCGACCCCGGCGCTGACCGCCCCCAACGGTGCTGGGGCTCGTGCGGAGACGTCATCTTGTTGCTGAAGGATCTCGCGACGGATCCTCGGGTCCCGCGGCGGGACAAGACCCTCGCCGGTGCCGCGGCGCTGTACTTCGTCAGTCCCGTTCGACCTCGTGCCGGACTGGATCCCGGTACTGGGCCGGCTCGACGACTGGCAGTCATGACCACCGCCCTTCGACGGCTCATACGGTCGCCGGATACGACCTGATCTACGAACAGTGGCGAGGGACCGACGAAGGTCTGGCACTGGTGCTACCCTGCGAGTGAGGGTCGCAGAACGGTGAGCGAACGACACGATGAGCAAGGGCGCGCGCAAGAAACGGCGACCCGGCCGTGGCAGGACCCCGCCGCCATGCGGAACTTCCGCACCTGCTGGGGCGCCGTCCGGCGACGTCGACGACGAGCTGGAGCTGGACGGCTACGAGGTCAAGCGCGTCGACGAGCACAGCGCGGTCAAGGACTACGTCTGCCCGGAGTGCGGCAACGTCGTTCCCACAGGGCGAGGCGCACGTCGTGGTGTGGCCGGAGGACGACCCCGACCTGCGGCGCCACTGGCACCGCCACTGCTGGCGCCTCGAGGTGCGTCGCTCCGGCGGCCCCCGGTGAGGACGGCTGAGGATCGCCGCGTCCCGTCGCCCTGGTGACCGGCGCAGTCGCGGGGCATCGGCGAGGAGACAGCCGTGCTGCTCGCGCGCGACGGGTTCGACGTCGCGCTGGCCGCGCGCTCGGCGGACGACCTGGAGAAGACCGCCGCGCGCTGCGCGGAGCTGGGCGCCGCCACGCTGGCGCTTCCCGACCGACGTCACCGACGAGGCGCAGGTCCGCGCGATGGTCACGCGCACCGCTGCCGAGATGGGCGGCCTCCAGGCCCTGGTCAACAACGCCGGCGGCAACACGTTCATGGCCCCGCTGACCGAGATGCGGCCGACCGGTTCGACAAGATCTTCCGGCTCAACTCTGACCTCGGTGTTCTGGGCGATGCAGGAGGCCGGCAAGGTCATGGCGGGGCAGGGCGGCGGCAGCGTGATCAACATCGCCTCCGTGGCGGGCGCCACCGCGTCGCCGGGCTGGCCCGCTACGGCGCGGCGAAGGCAGCGGTCGATCCACCTCACGCGCTCCGCGGCGATGGAGTGGGGTCGCGCCGGCATCCGCGTCAACGCGGTCGCGCCGGGCTGGATCAAGACCGACCTCTCGCGGTTCCTCTGGGAGAACCCCGAGGCCGAGAAGGCCGCCGTGGCGGGGTCGGCGCTGGGCCGCTGGGGCGACGCGACGGAGATCGCGGAGCTGATCGCCTTCCTGGCGGGCCCGAAGTCCTCCTACCTCACGGGCCAGACGATCCTCGCCGATGGCGGCCTGGCCCTGCTGAGCAGCAGTCGATGATCGAGGTTTCACAGTGAGTGGCAAGCAACACAAGCGGGAGGCCAAGCGGCAGAAGGAGCTGCAGCGGCAGGCGGCGATGGCGGCGGAGCGCCGCCGGTCGCTGCTGACCGGGGCGATCGTGGGCGCGATCGTGCTGATCGGCAGCGCGCTGATCATCCTCAGCGTCACCTCGGAGCGCAGCGTCGAGCTGGCCAGCGAGGCGGCGACCGGCCCGACCGGCCCGACCGGGCCCACCGGCACCGCCACGCCGACCGCGCCGCCCGTCACCGAGGTCGCGGCCAACGACCCCACCGTGACCCCCGGGTCGGCAGTGGCGTCGAGCGAGCCGCCCACGGTCGACACGTCGCTGCCGGTCGCGTGTGACGGCGAGGAGCCGGAGGACGCGACGCGCGCCAGGGACACCTTCCCGGGAGGCCCGGCCCAGGTGCTGGGCGAGGGCGTCGACTACCGCGCCGTGATCGAGACCACGTGCGGCACGGTCGTGCTCGACCTGCGCGAGGACGCGGCGCCGGTCACGGTCAACAGCTTCGTGTTCCTCGCGCAAGCGGGCTTCTTCGACGCCCTGGAGATCTTCCGCAACGCGACCTCCATCGGGGCGCTGCAGACGGGCTCCGGGACGAACACCGCGAGCTGGCAGATCGGCTACCGCCTGCCCGACGAGCTCACGCTGGCCCAGACCGAGGGCTACCCGGCGGGGTCGGTCGCGATGGCCAACGCCGGCCCGAACACCGCCGGCTCGCAGTTCTTCTTCGTCTACAACGACAGCTTCGACCTGGCCTTCCAGGGGCCGGCCAGGACGTACGCGCGCTTCGCCGACGTGGTCGAGGGTCTGGACGTGCTCGAGACGATCGGCGCCATCACGGCCGGGGGCGAAACCGGCGAGGCACCCCAGGAGCGGGTCTACATGGAGACGGTGACGATCACCGACGCCGAGGGCAACCCCGTGGCGGCCGCGACCGCCGGACCCACGGCCGCCGCGACGGCCTCCGCGACACCGTCCGCTTCCGCCTCCGCATCCGCCACGCCGGCCGCGACCGTTCCGCCACGCCGACCGAGGGGTCCAGCTGATGGGCAAGCAGTACGCGCAGGCAGAGCAGGTGCTCGACGACGCCGCCACCCACACCGCGACGATCGCGACCTCGGAGGGCGCGATCACGGTCGAGCTGTTGAGCGGCCGCTCCCCGGCGACCGCGAACAACTTCGCGTTCCTGGCGAGCGAGGGCTTCTACGACGAGACGCCGATCCACCGCGTCGTCCCGGGCTTCGTCGTGCAGATGGGCGACCCGACCGGCACGGGCTCGGGTGGGCCGGGCTACCGCTTCGCCGACGAGCTGGCGGCAGCCCGCAACCGTCGGCTACGACCGCGGCACGCTCGCGATGGCCAACGCCGGCCCGAACACCAACGGCAGCCAGTTCTTCATCAGGGTCGACGATGTCGGCCTGCCGCCGAACTACGCGGTGTTCGGCGAGGTCACCGACGGCATGGACGCCGTCGACCGCCTCGCGGCTCTGGCCACCGACCGCAACGACCGTCCGCGCAGCGGGGCGACGCTGCACTCCGTGCGGCTGGGCTGACCCGGCCTACTCCGCCGCCGTGCTCGTCGGTCGTGGTCGAGCGGCGGGAGGTCCTCCAGCCCGATTCGCGCTGAGCGGATCCCGCGCTCGTAGTCGCGCATGCGCTTGGGGTAGCCGACCTTGCGCGCCTCGTAGAGCGGCACACCGTACTCCCCGCACAGCCGCCGCGCCTCGCGCTCGTCGCGCACCGGCCGGCGCAGGTACTCCCCGTCGGCGGCGACCAGCAGCACCGTGGTCGCGTAGACCGCGGTCGGCGGCTCGACGAAGCCCTCGACCCCCTCCCGCGTCGCCATGAACTCCCGCAGCTCCGCCACCGTCTCCGACGACCTGCCCCCGCACCCCCGGAATGTCCCTCGGCCGGCGCCGGCGGAAGCGGTCGAACAGCCCCACGCCGCCGAGTCTAGGTCGCTAGGCGAGGGTCGGGTCTTCCACGAGCTCCACGAGGACGCCCATGGCGCCTTTGGGGTGGAGGAAGGCGACGGTGCAGCCGCGGGAGCCGGGGCGGGGGTGGTCGTCGACCACGCGGACGCCCAGGTCCTTGAGGTCCGCTCAGGGTCGCGGTGACGTCGGCGACGCCGTAGCCGATGTGGTGGACGCCTTCGCCGTTGCGCTCCAGGAACCTCGCGACGGGGGAGTCGGGGCGGCTCGGGGCCAGCAGCTGGATGAAGCCGTCGCCGATCGCGAGGAGCGCCTCGTGCACGCCGTCGCGCTCCAGGGACTCGCGGTGGGCGACCTCGGCCCCGTAGAGGCGCTCGTGGTAGGCCACGGCGGCCTCGAGATCCTCGACCGCGTAGCCGACGTGGTCGATGCGCTGCAGCTTCATGGCCCCGGAGACTAGTCGGGCGGGATGAGACGGCCCGCTTGGCTCGGGCGCCCGCCGCCGCGGAGGGCTCGCCGCGCGCCTGCGGGGGACAGGGGTGGGGTCGTGGGCTGCGGCCAGCCGGCGGCCGCCGCGGCCGCGAAGGCGCGGTGCACGCGCGACAGGCGCAGCCAGTGCGCGGTGGCGTCCAGGTTGGTCCCGATCGTGAGCCGCATGCCCAGAAGCGCGACGACCAGGTGGGCGGCCGCCAGGACCGCCGCGGCCCGCAGCGCGACGCCGGTCGCCGTCGCGGGCAGGAGCACCGCGGCGACCAGCAACGCGAGCGTGCCCAACGCCGACGCGTCACGCAGCAGTCGCAGCGAGCGTCCGCGGGCATGCCGGCTTGGCAGCAGCGGCAGCACCACGGCGAGCCTGCCCGGCCGGGCCTTGTGGCGCACACGGCCGCGCAGCGCCAGCCACGGCCATGCCGAGGTCCAGGTCAGCCATTCGACCCATCCCGGGACGTCGGCGATCACCGTGCGGTAGCGGGTCAGGCAGCGCACTCCGCTGCGCGCGCACAGCGGCGGCAGGTTGCCCGACGTCGCGTCGGAGACCCGCACCCAGACTGCCGCCACGCGCCCGGACACTAACGCACCGACGCGTGTGAGAATGTCGGCCAGGCCGGTCGTCTCGGAGGACTCCATGAACGACGTCGTCATCGTCGGATACGCCCGCACACCGATCGGCAAGTTCCAGGGCGGCCTCTCGACCCTGACGGCGATGGACCTGGGCGGACGCGCGATCAACGCGGCGCTGCAGAGCGCGCAGGTGGCTCCGGACGCAGGTCGAGCTACGTCGTGATCGGCCACGTCCTGCAGGCCGGCCAGGGCCAGATCACGGCCCGCCAGGCCGCCGTACGCGGCCGGCATCGGCTACGGCACGTCCCCGCGCTGACCGTCAACAAGGTCTGCCTGTCGGGGATGGCCGCGATCGCGCTGGCGACACCAGCAGATCCTCAGCTCGGCGAGTACGACGTCGTGGTCGCGGGCGGCATGGAGTCGATGTCCAACGCCCCCTACGTGCTGCCCAAGGCGCGCACGGGCTACCGGATGGGCAACGGCAAGATCATCGACTCGATGATCCACGACGGGCTGTGGTGCGCGTTCGACGACGGCCACATGGGGCGTCCAGCGATGCCAAGTAACGCCAAGCTCGAACATCAGCCGCGAGTCCCAGGACGAGTGGTCCGCGATGTCAGCCACGAGCGCGCCGTCACCGGCTTGGAAGGACGGCAAGCTTCGCCGACGAGGTCGATCGCCGGTCGCGGTCCCGCAGCGCAAGGGCGACCCGATCATCGTCGACACCGACGAGGGCATGCGCCCCGGCACCACCGCCGAGTCGCTGTCCAAGCTGCCGGCGCGTTCGGCAGCGAGAGCGGCACGATCTCGGCCGGCAACGCCTCGCAGATCTCCGACGGGGCCGCCGCCGTGGTGCTCACCAGCGCCGCAAAGGCCGAGGAGCTGGGGCATCGCGCCGCTCGGCCGGTCCTGTCGTACGGCAACGTCGCCGGGCCCGACCCCTCGCTGCACCACCAGCCCGCCGACGCCATCCGCAACGCGGCCGCGAAGATCGACGCGCGACCCCTCGGGCTTCGACCTGTACGAGATGAACGAGGCGTTCGCGTCGGTCGCGATCCACTCGGCCGGTCTGCTGGGCGTCGATGCGGACAAGGTCAACGTCAACGGCGGCGCGGTCGCGCTGGGTCATCCGATCGGCTGCACCGGCGCCCGCATCACGATCACGCTGCTGGGCGAGCTGCGCAACCGCGGCGGCGGCGTCGGCGCTGCCTCGCTGTGCGGCGGCGGCGGCCAGGGCGACGCGCTGATCGTCGAGGCGGTCTGACCGCGGCCACACCGGACGCGCTGGTCGACCGGCTGCTCGCCGGCGACCGCCGGGCCCTCGCGCGGCTGCTGACCCACGTCGAGGACGGGTCGGAGGAGCGCCTGCGCCAGGTCATCGCGCTCCTGCACCCCCACACCGGCCGCGCGCACCTGGTCGGGGTGACCGGCGCGCCCGGTGTCGGCAAGTCCACGCTGGTGAGCGCGATGACCACCGACCTGCGCGGCCGCGGGCGCACCGTCGGCGTCCTCGCGGTGGACCCCTCCAGCCCGTTCACCGGCGGCGCGCTGCTGGGAGACCGCGTGCGCATGCAGGACCACGTTCTGGACCAGGGCGTGTTCATCCGCTCGATGGCGTCGCGCGGCCACCTCGGCGGGATCAGCTGGGCGACGCCCCAGGCGCTCGCTGTCATGGACGCCGCGGGTTTCGACGTGGTGATCGTCGAGACCGTCGGCGTCGGCCAGGCTGAGGTCGAGATCGCCGCGCTCGCCGCCACCACCGTCGTGGTCCTGGCCCCCGGGATGGGCGATGCGATCCAGGCCGCCAAGGCCGGCATCCTCGAGATCGCCGACGTCTTCTGCGTGAACAAGGCCGATCGCGCGGGCGCCGACCGGACCGTGCGCGAGCTGCGCGGGATGCTGGAGCTGGGCCACGGTGCCTGGCTGCCTCCGATCGCAAAGACCGTGGCGGCCAGCGGGCAGGGCGTGGACACCCTGGTGGACGAGGTCGACCGCCACCGCGCGTGGCTGGGAGAAGACGGCCGCCTGGCGGAGCGCCGCCGCCAGTGGGCCCGCCTCCAGGTCCGCGAGATCGCCCTGCGCTCGGTCCGGCGCCGGTTCTCCGCCCTGGACGACGGCGCCCTGGTCGAGGATCTGGTCGACCGCGTCGCGGCCCGCGAGCTCGACCCCTACGCCGCCGCCGACGAGCTGCTTGCACGGCTCGGGTGAGGGTCCGAGGGTACGGTCGGGGTCGTGCCACGCCGCCTCGCCGTGGCCACGATCGTCGTGGCCGCACTGCTCGCCGCCGCTGTCGTCGCGCTCTTCCTGAGGGTGAACGCCAACGAGGTCGTCGTGGCGCCCGCGACCCCCCCGCCGGCGGTCACCACCCCGCCGACCAGCGCGCCGACGCCGACCGCGGTGCCGACCACCGCCCCGCCGACCGCGACCCCGACGGTGATCCCGACCGCGACCGCGACGCCGACGACGACCGCCGCGCCGGTGGACGGCGACGTCGCGTCCTACCAGCAGGTCCTCGCCGACCTGAGGTACTACGTCGGCGCGCTCGACGGGGAGGCCGGACCCGCGACACGCAGCGCGATCGTGGCGTTCCAGAAGGTCCACGGGCTGGCCGCCGACGGCGAGGTGGGACCGCAGACGCTCGCGGCGCTGGCGGCGCCGCAGCAGCCGTCGCTGCGCGGCGGTGCGGCGACGCGGGTCGAGATCGACCTGACGCGCCAGGTGCTCTACCTCGTCGAGGGCGGCGCGCTCACGCGCATCGTCCCCGTGAGCTCGGGCAGCGGCGAGTCCTACACGACGGCCTCGGGCGGCTCCGCGCGCTCCCTCACGCCGGTCGGCAGCTTCACCGTCGAGCGCAAGATCGAGGGCGTGCGCGAGGCGCCGCTCGGCACGCTCTACGACCCCATGTACTTCCACCGCGGCTGGGCGATCCACGGCTCGAACTCCGTGCCGTCCCACCCGGCCAGCCACGGGTGCGTGCGCGTCACGCGTGCCGACGCGCAGTGGCTGTTCGACCGGGCGCCCGTGGGGATGCCCGTGCAGCTCTACGGCGGCGACCACGTGTTCTCACCGGCCGAGGGTGAGACCGCCGGCACCGACACCCCGGCGGGCGACACCCCCGACACGATCGTCCCCGACGCGATCTCGACCGACGAACCCACCGCGGAGCCCACGGCCCCGCCGTCGCCGACCCCGACCCCCTCGCCGGCTCCGGCCCCGCCGCCCGCCCCTGCACCCACCGCCGCGCCGACGACGCCGCCCCCCGCGCCCGCGCCGACGACCCCGCCTCCGGCCCCGCCGCCGGCGCCCGCACCGTCGCCGCGCCCGACCGGGACCACGCCACCGCCACCCGATCCGACCGGGACGGAGAGAGGCGGAGGAGGAGTCGTGTGAGCGCCCTGGCGAGGTCGGATTGGCGAGCCGCCCACGCGTGGCACGAGCAAGGCTGGTGGCAGGACAGCGCCATGCCCGGCCTGCTCTCCGCGTCGGCACGCACGAACCCTGACGGGCTCGCGGTCGTCGACGGCGCGGTGCGCTGGACCTGGGCGCAGTGGGCCGGCGCGGCCGGCCGGATCGCCTCCGAACTGTCGGCCCGGGGCATCGACCGGGGAGACGTCGTGCTGGTCCACCGACCCGACGGCGCGGCCACCGTGGCTGCGTTGCTCGCCGTGCAGGCCGTCGAGGCGGTCAGCGTCCCACTGGCTCCTGTGACCGGCAGCGCGGAGGTCGCCGCGATCGCAGAGCGGACGCGTGCCCGCGGGTACTTCGGGCCGGCCGCCCCCGAGGGTGTCGAGCACCTCGAGCTGCCGGACGACCTGGGCGCCGCCGGCGCACCCCTGCCCCCGCCCGGCTACGCCCCGGATCCGGACGCCGTCAGCGAGATCATGTTCACCTCCGGCACGACCGGTCGCCCCAAGGGCGTCATGAACTCCGCGAACACCAAGCTCTCCGGCCTGCGCGGGCTGCTGTCCCTCACCGATCTCGGTCCGGACGACGTCTGGGGTGTCGTGGCGCCGCTGAGCCACAACGCGGGGTGGCTGTACTCGCTCATGCCGGCGATCGCCACGGGCGCCAGGACCGTCTTCGTCCCGCGCGGCGACCCGGCACGCATGCTGGAGACGTTGCGCCGAGAGGGCGTGACCTGCACGTTCCTCGTGCCGACGCACCTGCTGGACCTGCTGGCCGTGGACGGTGGCCAGGACCTCGCGCTGCGCCTTGTGATCACGGGCGCCGCGGCCGCGCCCCCCGGCACCGTGCGCGCCGTGGTCGAGCGCTGGCACGCGACCGTGCTGTCCATGTACGGCCTGACCGAGTGCCAGGCCAACCTCCTGACCCGCCCCGACGACCCCGTCGAGCTGGTCGAGGTGGCGGTGGGGCGGCCGTGCCCCGGCACCGAGGTCGCCATCCGCGACCCTGTCGGGGGCGCGCTCCTGGCCGCTGACGAGGTCGGCGAGGTCGTCACGCGCGGCCCGACGACGTTCCTCGGCTACTACGACGACCAGGCTGTCACCGATGCGGCCTTCACCAAGGACGGCTGGTTCCGCACCGGCGACCTGGGGACCGCCGATGCCGGAGGCAACGTCCGCATCGTCGGCCGCCTGAAGGACGTCATCCTGCGCGGAGGGGCGACGGTCGTCCCCGGCGACGTCGAGGCCGCGGCGGCGACCTTCCCCGGGATCGCCGAGCACGTGGCAGTCGGCGTGCCCGACGCCCGGCTCGGTGAGCGCATCGTGCTGTGCGTCGAGGGTGCGGAGGCCCCGTCCGCCGAGGTGCTGCGCACCCACCTTGAAGCGCAGGGGATCGGCCGGGTGCTCTGGCCCGACGCCGTGGTGGCGGTGCCGGAGTTCCCCCGCACGACGGTCGGCAAGGTGCAACGCAACGTGCTGGTGGCCCGCCTGACCGGCGGGTCGTGACCCCGAAGGCGGCCCTGCCGCTCGACGGCATCCGGGTCCTCGACCTCACGCGCTTGCTGCCGGGCGACTACTGCACGCTGCTGCTGTCGCAGCTCGGCGCCGACGTCGTCAAGCTCGAGGACACCGGCGCCGGGGACTACGTGCGCACCATCGGCTCGCCGGTCGACGGGATCGGTGCGCTGCACCTGCTGGTCAACCGCGGCAAGCGGTCGATCGCGCTCGACCTCAAGGACCCCGCCGGGCAGGACGCCGCGCGGCGGCTCGCCGCGACCGCCGACGTCGTGGTCGACACGTTCCGCCCGGGCGTCATGGAGCGGCTGGGCCTGGGGCACGACGACCTCCTGGCGCGGCACCCGCGCCTGGTGTGCGCATCGATCAGTGGCTTCGGGTCCGGCGGCCCGCTCGCCGCAGTGCCGGCGCACGACATCAACTTCCTCGGGATGACGGGCCACCTCCTGCCTCCCTCCGGTGGCGGTCCTCCCGAGGCCCCCGCGGTCCCGTGGGCCGACCTCGTCGGGGGCGGGCTGCTCCCCGCGCTCACGATCGTCGCCCTGGTCGTGCGCGCCCGGGGCACCGGGAAGGGCGGGAAGGCCGACCTGTCCATCGCCGAGGGCATCGGCTCGGTCCCGCATCCGCTGCTGGCCGAGGCGCTGGCGGGACGCGCGCCCGCCGATCACCACAGCTACCGCTGGACGGGCGGGATGGCCTGGTACGCGGTCTACCGGGCCGCCGACTGCGACGTTGCGGTCGGCGCGATGGAGGAGCCCTTCTGGGCACGACTCTGCGAGGCTCTGGACATGCCCGACCTCGCGGCCGCGCACGGTGACGAGTCCCGCCAGCACGCCGTGAAGGCCCGCCTCGCCCAGGCGTTGTCAGGGCTGACCGCCGAGCAGGTCGAGCGTGATCTCGCCGGCACCTGCGTGACGGTCGTGCGCCGGTTCGACGAGCTCGCCGACCAGCCCTGGGTGCGCGACCGCGGCTTCGTGCGCGGGGGCCACGCCGTGCCCGTGCCGGCCGCGCCGTTCGTGATCGACGGCGTCCGCCCGCCGGAGGGTGCCCGCGCACCACGCCAGGGCGAGCACACCCGGGCGATCCTCGGCGAGCTCGGCCTGAGCGACGCGACGATCGCAGAGCTCCTCGCCCGCGGGGTGGCCCTCCAGGCCGGGATCACCACAGCATGAGCCCGCCGTGACCACCGATTGCCCCCTTTGCGACCCGGCCCGCACCGCCGGCGAGCTGCTGCTCGAGCCGTTGTGGCAGCAGGGCGGGTGGCGCGCCTGGGTGATGACCCAAGGCCCGGTTCCAGGGTTCTGCCTGCTGGTCGGTGAGGCCCACGTCCCGACCTTGGCGGAGCTGGCGGACGGCCCCGCGGCCACCCTGGGGCCGGCGCTCGCGCGCCTTGGGCGCACGATCCGCGAGGCCCTCGGTCCAGAGCGCATCTACGTCTACGGATTCGGAGACCACGTGGCCCACCTGCACTTCGGCCTCGCCCCGCACTTCGGTGGCGACGAGCTGCTCGGCTCGGGCGGCGTGGTGGCAACCGCCCCCGATCCTGCCGACCCACGTTGGCCGACCTACCTCCAGCGCATCCTCGAGGCCGCCCCCAACGCCTGACATCCGGACTTCGCCCATGGACCCCGACCTCGTGCCCCCGTTCATCCGCGACCTGCAGCAGCTCACGTCCTTCGACGAGTGCCTGGAGGTGCTGCGCTCCCCGGACTTTCGCGCGTTCGGCTACATGCCCGGCGCCGCGTTCCTCTTCTACGGCTCGCTCGTGGCCATCGACGGTGAGGAGCACAAGGAGCGTCGCCGTTGGGAGTCCGAGCTCGTCGCCAGCGCGGCGCTGGAGCGCTACGAGCGCGACACGCTCGTGCCGTCGATCTGGCGGCGGCTGCGCGCGGTGCAACCCGACGCCGAGGGGCAGGTGCGCGTCGATCTCGTCCGGCTGATCCGCAACCTCACGCTCGAGATCGGCGGGCAGATCCTGGGGCTGGACGGGCTGGAGGACGACGCGCGCACCGACCGGCTGGGCGACCTCGCCGACGCGTTCACGGCCGGGGTGCGCGTGCAGTGGATGAAGGGCGACGCCGACGCGATCCTGGAGGCGGCGCGCGAGGCCCTGCGGCGCTTCGTCGAGGAGTTCTACGAGCCGGCGCGTGCGCGCCGGGCAGACCTGCCGGCGGGCGAGCGGCCACTGGACCTGCTGACCGTGATGGGCGCGCACCAGGGTCACCTGCAGGCCTCTCCCTACTGGGACGCCGAGCTGCCGGTGCGCGAGTGCGTGCTCTACCTGGTCGCCTCGGCCTTCACCACCGCGATGAACGTGTGCCACACGGTCGCCCACCTGCAGGCGTGGATCGCGGCGCACCCCGAGGACGCGGCCCGTTTGACCGACCCGGCGTTCCTGCGCGCCGCGACCAACGAGGCGCTGCGCCTGCACCACTCGTCGCCCGCGAACCTGCGCGTCGCGTCGCGCGACCTGGTGCTGTCGACCGGGCGGGCGGTGGCGGAGGGCGAGGTCGTCGCCGTGCTGCTCGGCGACGCCGGGCGCGATCACCTCGTCTACGGGCCGTCCGCCGACGCGTTCGACCCCCACCGGCAGGTCCCGGGGGCGGTGCGGCCCTACGGGCTGGCGTTCGCCGCGGGCGCGCACACCTGCCTGGGCCAGGCGCTCGCGATGGGCGCGGGCGAGGGCCGCCGCACCACCGGCGCGGTCGTGCAGATCCTGTTGGCGCTGTACCAGGCCGGGCTGGAGCCCGACCGCGCGCACCACCCCGAGGCGGACGCGCGCACCTTCGCCGACTTCTTCTCCCGGTACCCCGTGGTGTTCACCGCGCTGCGCAGGGAGGTGCCGGCGTGACGGTCCGGCGGTCAGAGCGCCTGGTACTCGACATCGAAGCGGGCAGAGGTTGCCGCCAGACCGGCGGCGACCACCTCCGCGCCGACCTCGGCGTGCAGCGGGCTGGCGTGATAGGCCACCATCGCCTCACGGTCGGCGAACCAGCAGACCAGCACGGTGAAGTGCGGCTTCTCGATGTCACGCAGGATCTGCAGGTTCTGGCCCTGGGGGAGGCTGGCGAGCTCGCGCAGGCGCGACTCCAACCTCGAGCGCTCCGGTTCCTCGACGGCGCCGAAGTCCAGGCGCACCGCGTGCAGGATCATCGATCCCTCCTTCACTTGGCCAGCGTCTAAGTCTACGCCTATGATGAACATGGTTCGGCGAGCGGAGGGCTTGTGACCGACGTGGAGGACGTGGTGGAGCGCCTGCGGGGTGTTCCCACTGCGACCGTGTGCGACGCCGTGATCAAGCTCGGCATCGGCCTGCTACCCGAGCGCCTGGTCATGCGGGGCGTGCGGGCACTGGTGTCGCCGACGCAGACCGCTGTCGGGATCGCGCGCACGCAGCAGATCGGCCGGTTGCGCGACCGCACGAAGACCACGCTGGTCACCGACCGCCCCTACGCGTTCTCCTTCGTCGACGGCGCCGGGACGGGGGACTTCCTGGTCATCGGCGTGCCGCCGGGGGAGGACTTCGCGGTGATCGGCGACGTCATCGCCCTGCGGGCCCACACGCTGGGCGCAGTGGCGATGGCCACCGACGGCGCCGTGCGCGATGTCACGATGATCGCCGCGCTCGGCCTGCCCGTGTGGGGCGCGGCCACGACACCGCTGCCGGCCGGCTACGGCGGCCTCACGACGCTGGGCATCGACGTGCCGATCAGCTGCGGCGGCGCCGAGGTGGCGCCAGGCGACGTCGTCGTGGGCGACGGCGACGGGGTCGTGGTCATCCCCGCCGAGCACGCGACGACCATCGCCGACGCCTGCCTCGCGATGGAGGAGGCCGAGGTCGAAGCCCGCGCCGCCATCACGGCCGGCCGACCCCTGATCGAGGTGTACCCATCCCGCGCGTACTACGGGAGACCACAAGGAGAGCGTTGAGCATGGACGACTTCACGACCGTCGACGGCCGCCCGCAGTTCAACCACTTCGCGGTGACCGTTCCGAGCGAGCTCATGAACGAGACCAACCGCGCCGAGATCCTGCGGTTCCTCAGCGAGGTGTTCGGCTGGTACGAGCGGCCGGCGTGGACCGACCCCGGCAAGCTGCTGATGGTGTCGGCCGGGTCCGCCCAGCAGTTCCTCGTGCTCTTCGGGTCCGACGAGGTGCGCGCCGACCCCATGGCCGACCACCTCGGCATGAAGGTCAGCGAGCTCGAGCAGGTCCACACCTACCGCGAGCGCGCGCTGAAGTTCGCCGAGACCCAGCCGGGCTGCGAGGTCACCGACATGCGCTGCGACTTCATCGGCGACGCCGAGCCGACCAACCTGCACAGCTTCTACGTGCGCTACATGATCCCGGTGAAGTTCGAGGTGCAGTGGTACGAGTACCTCGAGGAGGCCGCCGCCGCGGCCGCAGCTGCCGCCGCTGCCGACGCCTAGGTGCTCCCTGACGTCAGCGTGCGCTCGTGGGCGCAGCTGTGGTCCCTGGCGGGGCGGACGGCCGTGGTGACCGGTGGCGGCCGCGGGATCGGCGCGGCCATCAGCAGGCGCCTCGCGGAAGCGGGCGCCGCCGTCGTGATCGGCGACCGCGACCTCGCCGCGGCGGAGCGCACCGTCGAGGGCATCGTGGCTGCGGGCGGGTCGGCCATCGGTATGCACGCCGACGTGCGTGACCACGCGAGCGTGTCGGCGCTGGCGGACGCCGCCGTGGCGGCGCACGGGGCCATCGCGATCTGGGTGAACAACGCGGGCTCCTACCCGACGCAGCCGGCGCTGGAGGTCTCCGCCGATGACTGGGACGACACCGTGCGCACGAATCTCCTGGGCACGCTGGTCGGCGCCCGCGAGGCCGCCCGGCACATGGCGACCGGTGGCGGGGGTGTGATCGTCAACCTCTCGTCGGCGACCGGGTTCCGCGCCCGCGGAGCAGGCCTCTCGGCCTACACCGCGGCCAAGCACGGCGTGCAGGGCCTGACCCGCAGCCTGGCGCACGAGCTGGGGCCGGCGGGCATCCGGGTGCTGGCGGTCGCCCCGTCCTCGGTGCGCACGCCCGGCACGACCGCCTTGCGCGATCGCGTCCTGGTGGAGTCCGGCGTGGACATCTTCGAGCAGATCGGTGCCGGGATGCCGCTGCGACGCGTCGGCGAGCCCGACGACGTCGCCAGGGCCGTGGTGTTCTGCGCCAGCGACTGCGCGACGTTCATGTCCGGCAGCACCGTGTTCGTGGATGCCGGGCTCCTCGCGGTCTGAGCTGACGGCCGCCGCCCCCGCACCGACGCGGGCAGGCGCCGCCACGACCTTCGGGCCGTTGGTCGTCTGCGTCGCGGGGATCTGCCCGCTCGCGCTGGTCGGGGCGCTCGGTCCGCAGCTCTCGCGCGAGCTGGCGATCTCGCCGCCGGTGCTGGGTGCGATCTCCACCGGGTTCCTCGCGGCGTCGAGCCTCAGCGCGATCGCGCTGGGCCGCGTCGTCGACCGCATCGGCTGGGCCCGCTCGTCGCGCATCGCCGCCGTCGTGGTCGCCGCGCTGCTGGTCGCCGGGGCGGCGGCACCCTCGGGCTGGGTGCTGCTCGTGACGCTGACGCTGGGTGGCGCGGCGCACGCGCTCGCGACCCTGGCGGCCTACTCGGCGCTGGCGGTGACCCCGCTGCGCCATCGCCAGGGCCTGCTGTTCGGTGCGCAGCAGGCCTCGATCCCGGTCGCGCTGCTGCTGGCCGGCCTTGCCCTTCCGCTCGTGGCCGTGCCCCTGGGATGGCGCTGGACGTTCGCAGGCGCGGCGGTGCTCGCGCTCGCAAGCGCCCTGTGCGTGCCGCGCGCCGGCAAGGGCCAGACGCGGGCAGCCCGGACCCCGCTGCCCCGTGCCGCGCTGCCGACGCTGGTGGTCTTCGCGCTGGCCGGCGCGTGCGGCGGCGCGGTCACCGGCGCCCTGCTGGCCTTCGCGGGGTCCTCGGCCGTCCACGCGGGCACCCCGGAGGCCACGACCGGGGTCCTCCTCGCCGTGGCCAGCGTCCTCAACGTGGCCACCCGCGTCGGGAGCGGCGCGCTGGTCGACACCGGTCGGGTGCGGGCCGCCTCCCTGGTGGCCTGGATGATGGGCGTGGGCACCCTGGGCTTCGGCCTGCTCGCGCTGGGTGCAGCCGGCGTGTGGTCCGGCACGCTGCTGGCGTTCACGGCCGGCTGGGGCTGGACCGGCCTCTACGCCTTCGCGGTGGTCACCAGCAACCCCCGGACCCCCGGTGCGGCGTCCGCGGTGGGGCAGATGGGCCTGGCGGGCGGCGCGGCGGCCGGGCCGCTGCTGTTCGGGCTGGCGGTGACCGGGGTCGGGTACCCGGCCGCCTGGATCGCCTCGGCTGTGATCTGCCTGGTGGGCGCGGTGCTGGCCGCGGTGGCCGGCCCACGGCTCTTGCCGCCGGGGTAGATCCCTACATATGATTACCAGCAGATTCGCGCGCTTGGAGGAGCCATGAGCCGCATCAGCCTGGTCCAACCCGAGGACTACGACCCCGAGCTGCAGGCCCTCACGGCCACGCTGGACACGCCGTTCGCGCAGGGCCACATGCGGGTCTTCGCGCACATGCCACGGCTGGCCAAGGGCTGGCTGGCGTTCCTCGCCGAGCTCAAGGCCGACGGCACGCTCGACCGGCGCCTCATCGAGCTCGTGCGGCTGCGCATCGCGTTCCACAACCAGTGCCGCCACTGCATGGCGATCCGCTTCGCCGACGGCTGGGCCGGCGGGGTCGACGAGGACCTGGTGTGCAGCCTGGAGAAGCCCGAGGACGCACCGGACCTGTCGGAGGCCGAGCGCGCAGCGATCAGCTTCGCCGACCTCATCGCGACCGACCACCTGGGGATCGGCGACCGGCACTACGACGCGCTGCGCGAGCACTTCAGCGACCGCGAGATCGTGGAGCTCTGCACGAACATCGCGATCTTCCTCGGGTTCGGTCGCATCGGCGCGACGTGGAACGTCGACGACGACATGCCCGACCGCTACACCGCCCCCGACCAGGGATCGCTGCACCTCGGCGGCGAGGGCGTCCTGGTGGGCCTGCACCAGTGACCGCCTACCCGCACCTCTTCCAGCCCGGCCGCATCGGCTCCGTCGAGCTGCGCAACCGGCTCGTCATGCTCCCTATGGGCACGCGCATGGTCGAGCACGGCGTGATCACCGAGCGCGACATCGCCTACCACGAGGAGCGCGCTCGCGGCGGGGTCGGCTTGATCCTCACCGGTGGGACCGTCGTGCACTCCACCTCGCTGGTGCGCGGCGGGATCCTCATCGAGCCGTGGAACCCCGACAACGCAGGCCCGCTGAAGGAGCGCGTCGACCGCATCCACGCGCAGGGCGCCAAGGTCTTCGGGCAGTTCCTGCACCTCGGCCGGGAGGCCCCCGACGGCCAGTCGGACGCCGCTCCGCTGGCGCCGTCGGCGATCCCGTCCCCGCGGGACGCCTACATCCCGCACGAGATGACCCTCGACGAGATCGCGATGGTGGTCGCGGCGTTCGGGGACACCACGCAGGTGCACGTCGAGGCCGGTTACGACGGGATCGAGATCCACGCCGCACACGGCTACATGATCCCGCAGTTCCTCTCCACGGCCTCCAACAAGCGCACCGACGCCTACGGCGGCGGCTCCTGGGACGACCGCACGCGCTTCCTCATGGACTGCCTCAACGCGGTGCGCGAGCGCGTCCCCGCCGACATGCCGGTCGGGGTGCGCCTGTCGTGCGACGAGGAGATCCCGGACGGCCTCACGGTCGACGACACCATCGAGATCGTCCAGCGCCTGCAGGCGACCGGTCTGGTCAGCTTCCTCAACATCACGGTCGGCCAGCGCAACGCCTACGTGAAGGACACGCTGTGGCCCGAGGGCGTCGCCCTCGACCGGGCCGCGCGGATCAAGGCGACCACCGACCTCCCGGTGATGGTCGGCGGACGGTTCCGCAGCCCGCAGCTGGCCGAGGAGGCGCTCGCGGCGGGGCGCGTCGACTTCGTCGGCATCGGCCGCGCCCTGATCGCCGACCCGTTCTGGGTGGAGAAGGCCAGGACCGGCGAGGGCACGATCCGGCCGTGCGTCGGCATCGTCCAGGACTGCCGGCTCGCGCAGGGGGGGCTCACGTGCGCGGTCAACCAGGCCGCCGGCCGCGAGGTCGAGTGGGGCGGCACCGAGGCCCCCCCAGCGCGAACCCGCGGACGATCCTGGTGGTCGGCGGCGGGCCCGCAGGGCTGGAGGCCGCGCGCCAGGCCGCCACCGCGGGGCACACGGTGAAGCTCGTGGAGGCCACGCAGCACCTCGGCGGGCAGTGGCGCCTCGCGGCGCGCGGCCCGCACCGCGGCGAGCTCGCGGAGTGGATCGACTACGCCGCGTCCGAGCTCCGACGGTTGGACGTCGAGGTCACCACCGGCGTGGCGGCGACGGCCGACAGCGTCGAGGCGGCAGCCGCCGACGTGGTGATCGTGGCGACCGGCTCCCAGCCGCCGCTGCCGCCGCTCGACGGCGAGCCCGGCTGCGAGATCGTGCGCGTCGTCGACCTGCTGGCCGGCGACCCACCACCCGCCCCGGAGGGCGCGCGGGCCTTGGTGGTGGACGACGGGGGCGGCTTCTGGCCGGCCATCAGCGCGACCGAGCTGCTGCTGGGGCAAGGCTGGCAGGTGCACCTCGCCACCCCGGCGCGCGCCATCGGCCTGGCCATCCCGCACGAGTCGATCGAGGGTGTCCTGAGCCGGTTGCGCAAGGGCGGCACCACCTTTACGACACTGGTCAACCTGACCGGCGTCGACGACCGCAAGGCGCGCCTGGTGGACGTGCTCAACGGCGAGGAGACCCTCGTGGCGACCGACCTGGTGGTCATCCAGAGCCGTGGAGTCGCGGTCGACGGGCTGGTGCGCGAGCTGCGCGCCCGTGGCACGACGGTCCACGCCATCGGCGACTGCAACGCCCCCCGCCGGCTGACCCACGCGATCCTCGAGGCCAACACCGTGGTCCGGGCGCTGGGCTGAGCGTTCGGCGCTAGGCAGGCAGCTCCGGCTCGGTCGCAACCCGGCTGCGCAGCTCCACCTCCTGCAGCCGCAGGGCGATCACGCCGCACACCGCGAGCGCCAGGGGAACCATCGTCCACCACACCACGTGCAGGCTGTCGGCCACCGCGCCCGCCACGCGCGGGTCTGCGAGGTCCGGTGCGGCGGCGGCCCCGTCCGCGCCTCCCAGCGCGGTGCTCAGGCTGGCGGCGTAGAGCGCCCCGAGGACCGACGTGCCGAGCGCGGCCCCCATCTGGCGGACGAAGGCGATGCTGCCGGTGACGATGCCGATGTTCGCGGCATCGCTCTCGTTCTGCGCTGCGATCAGGAGGACCTGCAGCACCATCGCCAGGCCGGAACCGACCAGCACCAGCGGCACCGCTCCCAGCACGCCGCGGGCGGAGACGCCGAGGCCGAGCAGCAGGAAGCCGGCCGCGACCAGGGCGGAGCCCAGGATCGGGTAGATCCGGTAGCGGCCTGTCCGCGACATCCGCCGCCCCACCCACGTCAGCACGGCCAGCAGCGGGATCATGAACGGCAGCATCAGCAGGCCGGTCGCCGTGGCGCTCCCTCCGGACCCGGTCTGCAGGTACAGGGGGAAGAACGCCACCGCGCAGAACAGGCCCGCGCCGTGCAGGAAGGCGCCGGTCAGCGCGACGCGCACGGTGCGCCCCGTGAGCACCTCGACCGGGAAGACCCGGGCCGGCGAGTGCCGCTCCCGCCACACGAACGCCGCGGTGAGCACGAGCGTCGCCCCGGCAGCCCCCGTCATGGTCACGAGGTCCGGGCGGCCGCCGTCGATCTGCACGAGCGTCAGGACCAGCGCCGCCAACGCGAGCCCCAGCAGCGTCAGCCCGAGGACGTCCGCGCGGTGCTGGCTGTGAGGCTGCCGACCGGGCAGCACCGCCCGCGTGACCCACAAGACCGCCAGGCACAGCGGCAGGTTGAGCAGGAAGATCGCGCGCCACGAGACGTGGTCGGTGAGCAGGCCGCCGACCAGGGGACCCAGGACCGTGGTGACACCCCACACCGTGCTGACGAAGGCGAGGTAGCGCCCGCGCTCGCGCGGGGCGATCGTGTCCCCGACGATCGCGTGCGTGAGGCTGATCGCTGCGCCACCGCCGATCCCCTGCAGCGCGCGGAAGGCCAGGAGCTGCCAGAACGAGCCGGCGATCCCGCACAGCAGGGAGGCCACCAGGAACTCGAGCACCGCGATCCGGTACAGGCGCTTGCGCCCGTAGACGTCCGAGAGCTTGGCGAAGACCGGGATCGCGATGGTCGCGGTGACCAGGTAGGCGCTGACCAACCACGGCAGGCGCCCCAGCCCCCCGAGCTCGGTGGCGATCGTCGGGAGCGCCGGCCCGACGACCGTGGTGTCCAGCGCAGCGAGGGCCGTTCCCGTGGCCAGGCCCGTCATCAGCCGTCGCAGGTCGCGCGCCCCCAGGGCCGCCGCGGATGAGACCTCCATCTACACCAACGCGTCGGCCGGAGCCGCCGTGGACTGGGCCCGCAGGCTGCGTGCGGCCACCACGGTCAGGACCGCCGCGACCGCGCTGACGACCGCGGCACCCAGCCAGGCCACCGCGTGGTTCGTGGTCTGCGCGACCAGGCCGAAGACCAGCGGCCCCACCGCCGTGCCGATCGCCGCCCCGGTCTGCACGACCCCGGTCGCCGCCCCCGCCGCCGCGGGATTCGCCTTCACGACGCCGAAGAACAGCAGACCGCCCCAACCCCAGCCACCGCACAGGCCCACGATGGCGCCGGCGACCACCAGGGCGGGCTGCCGAGTCGCCAGGAGCAGCGCGCCGACCCCGCCGATCGCCGTCAGCGCCGCAGTCCAGAGCAGGCCGTCGCCGGACGTCCGGTCGACGATCCAGCCCGAGACCACGCGCAGCACGATGACCAGGACGCTCGCGGCGGCCAGCAGCGCTCCAGCAAGACCCTCTGGCAAGCCTGCGTCGACCGCGGTGACGACCAGGAACGCCAGCATCGCGCCGGGAACCGTCGACGCGAACGTCGCGGCGATCCCGATCCAGCCGATGCCGGGTGACAACGCCGGCCGCGCGGCGCGTCCAGACGAGGGTCTCGCCCGTTCCGGCGGGCTCGGTGGGCGCGCGGACGGCGGGGCGACCAGCCCGGCCACGGCCGCCGGCACCAGCGCGAGGACGAAGGCCCAGCGCCATCCGACCGTGAGCGCGATGAGCGGGAGCGTCAGCCCGGCCAGGGCCGAGGACACGGGCAGGGCCGCCTGCTTCGCACCGATGGCCAGCGCCAAGCGCTGCGGCGCCGCCTCCACCATCGCGAGGTTGCTGGCCGGCATGGCGATGCTGAAGCCCATGCCGCCGATGGCCAGCAGCAGGCCGAACGCCCACCAGGAGTACGCCAGCGCGGCGATGGCCAGCAGGGTGCCGCACGTGAGGGCCGCGGCGACGCGGACGCTCGCGGCCCACCCGATGCGGTCCGTGAGCCGCCCGAGCGGCAAGGACGTCAGCGCGCACGCGAGGAAGAACGCGCTCAGGGCGAGACCGCTGGCGGCGTCGTCCTGCCCGAACTCGCGCTGCAGCTGCGGACCGAGCGCGCCGGCGAGCGCGAACGGCAGCTGACTCGACGCGGCGATCAGAAGCCCGGAGCCGTGTGCGCGCCATGGGGCGGACATCAATGCATATGATAGGTCTGGAAGCCGAGGGTCGGAGACGCCGTGATCAAGCTCGTCTTCATGTGGCGGCACCACCCGGACATGACCCCGGAGGAGTGCCGGACGCACTACCGGGACGTGCACGCGCCGCTGGGAGTCGCCTGCTTCCAGGACGCTCCAGGGTTCCGCGGCCTGATCCAGAACTGGGTCGTGAGCCACTCGGTGCACGACGACAACACCCGGCCCGGTCACCCGGCGGAGGCCGAGTTCGACGGGATGGTCGAGGTGTACTTCGACGACCGCGCCAGCATGGAGGCGGCCTTCGCCGGTCCAGCGACGGCGGCGACGTTCGCCGACCACGTCAACTTCGCGGACGTCGTGGGCCCCGCCACGCTCAAGGTCTACGAGCTCGAGGAGACGATCGTGCTGCAGCGCGGCCTGCGCGCCGAGCCTTGACCATGCGGGTCGTCTGGGCCGAGGTCGAGGGCGTGCGCACGCGGTACTTCGAGGCGGGCGACGGACCCCCGTTGCTGCTGGTGCACGGCGGCGACCTGTCCGCGGAGGGCTGGCTGCGCGTGATCCCGGCGCTCGCGGAGCGCCACCGGGTGCTCGCCCCCGACCTGCCAGGCCATGGCGGCACCGACCCGCGTCCGCTGGGCGACGACCTCCCGCACCCCCACTTCCTCGCGCACCTCGAGGCGTTCGCGGAGCAGCAGCACCTGGAGACCTACGCCGTCTGCGGCAACTCGCTCGGTGCGCACCTCGCCGTCCTGTTGCACCTGCGCAGCCCCGAGCGCGTCACTCGGCTGGTGCTCGTGAACAGCGCATCGACGTTCGCCGCGCCCGAGGCGCTCGCCGCCACCGTGCGGAACACGGTGACCGCCGTCGCCCATGAAGGCGACGGGCCCACGTGGGAGTCCTGCCGCGCCGGCCTGGCGCACTACTTCCCCGACCCCGGCTCCGTGCCCGACGAGCTGGTTCAGGCACGCCTGCTGGATCAGTCCCGCGACGGGGCGACGGCCTACTGGGTGCGGGTCTTCCGCGACCTCGTCGCACCCGAGCGCTACGCCGACTGGCGGGTCCGCGACCGCCTCTCGGAGGTCGCCGCGCCGACGCTGGTGGTCTGGGGGACCGCCGACCGCGTCGCGCGCCTGGAGGACGCGCGTGAGGCCATCGCCTGGTTGCCCCGGCACCGCTTCGTGGCGTTCGAGGGGTGCGGTCACCTGCCGTTCGTCGAGCGGCCCACGGAGTTCGTGGCCGAGATCGACAGGTTCCTCGGTGCTTAACGCGCTCTTTCTGCACCGGTAGGAGCGCGATTTGCGTGAACCTGCGTGGCGCTTCCTTGACGGCAACAGTTGATGGGAACAATAATCAGGGATTGGCGCCCCTTCGGGGCGGGTCCAGGGAGGATTGGGACGGATGACGAGTCGCAGGGGCGTGCAAGCTCTGGTGGCAGTGCTGGTGGTCCTCCTCGCCGCATGCAGCGGCGGGAGCTCCACCGACGACACTGAGGCGGCCACGTCCGCCGAGACGGAGGAGGCGACGAGCGCCGAGACGGAGGAGGCGACGAGCGCCGCGACCGAGGAGGCGACCACCGAGGCCGCCGCCACCGAGGCCGCCGCCACCGAGGAGGCGACCACCGAGGCCGCCGCCACCGAGGGTGGCGAAGAGGTCACGCTGACCGATCCGATCCACATCTGCGAGATCGCGATGCTGACAGGCCCGGTCGGGTTCTTCGGCACCGAGCTCGACGCGGGAGCGCAGATCGGCGTCGCGCGGGCGAACGAGGAAGGCGGCATCCACGGTGCCGAGCTGGTCTACGACACCTTCGACAACGCCTCGGACACCGACCAGGCCGTGACGCTCGGCGAGGCCTGCGTCAACGACCCGCAGTACCCCGCGATGGTCGCCCACATCACCACCGCCAACCAGCTGGCGCTGATGCCCGACGTCGACGCTGGCGGCCTGCCGGCCCTGTCGACCAGCGTCGCCCGCCCGATCCCCGAGATCGGCGACTACATCTTCCGCACCGCGGCGTCCGACCCGGTGCTGATCCCCGACATGGTCAACACGCTGGTGCCGGAGCTGGGCACCCAGACCGTCGCCTTCCTGCGCGTCCTCGACGACCCCGCGTCCGAGGCGACCTACAACGCCTACCTGACGGCCTTCGAGGAGCCTCGGCGTGGAGAACCTCGGCGAGCAGACCTACCTGTCGACCGATACCGACTGGTCCTCCCAGCTGCTGCAGATCCGCGAGCTCAACCCCGACGCGATCGTCCTGGCGATCTACGCCCAGGAGGGCGGCGCACTGCTGCTGCAGGCCCGCAACGAGGTCGGGATCCCGGTGGAAACGGAGCTGTTCGGTGGCGCCCAGCTGAACTCCCAGGCCGCCCTGGACCAGGCCGGCGCGGCCGCGGACAACGTGTTCGTACCGGACTTCTGGAACCTCGCCGACGACTCACCCGAGAACCCCGAGTTCATCGCGGCGTTCGAAGCGGCCAACGGGCGGCCCCCGACCCGCTTCGCGGCCACCGGCTACAACACCGCGCGCTTCCTGACGGAGGCGCTGCTGGCGGCCGAGGACCCGTACGATCGCGACTCGGTGCAGGCGGCGATGGCGGGCATCAGCGGCTTCCAGTACGTCGGCTGCCCCATGCTCGTCGACGACATCGGCGCGGCCGACTGCGAGCCTGGCACGACCCTCCCGATCAGGCGAGGGCGGCCAGTTCATGATCTACGAGGGCTGATCCTCCGGAGCAGCCGGGCGAGCGTGAGGAGCCACGCGTGTCACTGCTGCTGATCACGCAGCAAGCCGTCTTCACGCTGGTGCTGGCTGCTTCGTATGCGTTCTTCGCCGCCGGGTTCGTGCTGATCTTCGGCGTGCTGGACGTCTTGAACCTGGCCCACGCCTTCGTGTTCATGTTCGCCGCGACCACGGCGGTGTGGGCCTCGCAGGTCTTCGGCCTGAACCTGCTGGTGGCGATCGTCATCGCGATCGCGATCGGCACGGCACTGGGCTTCCTGCTCGACCGCGTCGCGTTCCGGCCGCTCGACCGCCGGCAGGCCACCGTGCGCGGCGGCGTGAACTTCGGCCCGCTGATCTCGACGCTGGGCATCGCCGCCGTGCTCGAAGGGCTGGCCCGCCAGTTCTACGGCGTGCTCAACCAGTCGTTCCCGCCGGAGTCCTTCCCCACCACGGCCTGGACGATCGGCGGTATCCGCGTCGCCCTGTACCAGGTCTTCATCGTGGGCATGGCGCTGGTGATCCTCCTCGCCCTGCGCCACCTGCTGGCCAAGACCACCACCGGCCAGGCCATCCGGGCCGTCGCCGAGAACCGCGACATGGCGGGGCTGGTCGGGATCAACGACGGCCGCATCATCACCTTCGTGTGGATGCTGTCGTCCGCGCTCGCCGGCGTCGCCGGTGTCTTCATCGGCCTGGCGTACCGCTCGGTGTCGCCGACCATGGGCCTGTCGTTCGAGCTCAAGGGGATCATCGTGGTGATCCTCGGCGGGCTCGGCAGCGTCTCGGGTGCCCTCGTGGCGGCCCTCCTGCTCGCGGTGATGGAGACCTACACGACGCTCTTCATCGGGGGGTCCAGCCGCGACATGATCGTGCTCGGCGTGATCGTCGCGCTGCTGCTGCTGCGACCGCAGGGACTGTTCGGCGTCCGCACGCGCGTGGTCTGAGGCGCGGGGAGACGATGTGCTGACCGAGTTGCTGGGCGAGAGCCTCCTGAGGGTCCTGGGCGTCAACATCATCCTCGCGTACAGCTTGTACCTGCCCCTCTCGATGGGCCAGTTCCAGGTCTCGCAGCCGGCCTTCGTGGCCTTCGCCGCGTACTCCAGCGCCCTCGTGAGCCTGAACGCACCCGGCATCCCGTTCGTGCTCACGGCCCTGATCGGCATCCTCGTCGCGATCGTGGTCGCGCTGCTCATCGGGCCGGTGTTCCTGCGCCTGCAGGGTGTCTTCCTCGCGCTGGCGTCGTTCGCGCTGGTCGGCCTGGTGGTGGCGGCCACGTACAACATCGCCGTGATCGGGGGCGCGCAGGGCCTGTTCAACGTGCCGCGTCGCGTCGGCACCTACCCGCTGCTGCTCATCGCGCTGCTGGTGGTGGCGCTGCTGGCCGTGCTCAAGCGCTCGCCCTTCGGCGTCGCGATGCGCGCGATCGCCGACGACCCGCTCGGCGCCGGCGGCTCGGGCATCAACGTCAAGCGCATGCACCTGTACGTGTTCACGGTGTCGGCGGCGATCGCCGGGCTCGCGGGGGTCCTGCGCGTCCACCTGTTCTTCACGGTCAACCCCAGCGAGTTCGGCCTCGTGCGGATCCTCGACATGCTCGCGTTCGTGATCATCGGCGGTACCGGCTCCGTGCTGGGGCCGCTGATCGGCGCGATCGTCGTCACGCTGCTCGGCGAGGGCTTCCGCTCGCTGGAGGAGTGGCGCGTGGTGCTCAACGGGGTCCTGCTGCTGGTGATCGTCCTGTTCCTGCCGGGCGGGCTGGTCAGCCTGCGGCTCCCGACCTTCCTGCGCCGGCGCAAGCCGGTCGCGAAGGAGGCGGTCGCGTGACCCGGCTGCTGGAGGCCGACGGCATCGCCATGTACTTCGGCGGCGTCAAGGCGGTCGACGGCGTCAGCCTGCACGTGGACCGCGGCGAGGTCCTGGGGCTCATCGGTCCGAACGGCTCGGGCAAGACCACGCTGGTGAACGTGCTGACCGGCTACCTGAAGCCGACGCTCGGACGGGTGCGGCTGGAGGACGTGGACGTCACCGGGATGAAGCCGCACAAGCTCGCTGCCTCCGGCGTGGGGCGCAGCTACCAGCTGCCGCGGCTCTTCAAGAGCCTGACCGTGCGGGAGAACGTCGAGGTCGCGATCCGCGCGCGCACCCACCAGCCGAGCTTCTTCCGGGCCCTGGTGCCCACCACGCACCGCGACCCGGCGGTGACCCGGGAGGCGCTGGACCTGCTGGAGCGCATCGGCCTGGCCCGGCTGTCGGAGCGCGAGGGCGGGGGCCTCTCGCTGGGCGAGGCGCGGCGAGCGGAGATCGCGCGCACCCTGGCCCTGGCGACCAGGCTGCTGGTCCTGGACGAGCCCGCGGCGGGATTGCGCGGTGAGGAGGCCGACGCGATCGGGATCCTCGTGCGCGAGCTGGCGCGGGACCATGATCTCGGGGTGCTCCTCATCGAGCACAACGTCCCCTTCGTGCGCGAGTTCTGCGCCCGGTTGACCGTGCTGAACTTCGGCAAGCTGATCGCCGAGGGTCCACCGGACGAGATCGTCCGGCGCCACGAGGTGATCGAGGCCTACCTCGGCGACGAGGAGGACGAGGTCTTTGCTTAGCGTGCGCGACTTGGTCGTCGCCTACGGCGACGTCGTCGCCGTGCACGACGTCTCGCTCGCGGTCGGGACCGGGGAGATCCGCGCGCTGATCGGCCCCAACGGCGCCGGCAAGTCCAGCATCGTGAACGCCATCGCCGGCCGGCTGCGGGCCAAGTCGGGGGTCATCGAGCTCGACGGCCAGGACGTCCGCAAGCTCCCGCGCCACGACCGGGTCGCCGCCGGGCTGTCGCTCTCGCCGCAGGACCGCGAGGTCTTCTCCGCGCTCACCGTCGACGAGAACCTGCGGATGGGGGCGTACCTGCACCGCAAGGAGGTGGCGCGCGTGACGCGCCGCCGCGACCTGGTCCTGGAGATCTTCCCGCTGCTGCAGGCGATGACGGCGCGGCGGGCCGGCAGCCTCTCCGGCGGCGAGCAGCAGATGCTCGCCATCGGGCGCGCGCTGATGGCCGAGCCGCGCGTGCTCGTCCTCGACGAGCCCAGCGCGGGCCTGGCGCCGATCATCGTCAACACCATCTACAAGGTGCTGCGCGACCTCCCGGAGCAGGGCCTCACGCTGCTGATCGCGGAGCAGAACGTCGCCAAGGCGTTCAAGGTCTCCAGCTACGCCTACGTGCTGTCCGGCGGGACCCTGTACCGCGAGGGCAAGCCGTCGGAGCTGGCGCAGGACGCCGACGTGCGCGCCGCCTACCTCGGCGCCGCGCCGGAGACCGCGCCGTCCGAGAAGTCCGAGCCATCCGAGCCGACCGAGCCGTCCGTGGCAGACCGGAGCTGAACCCATGGGAGCCCAGGAGTACGCCGATGCCCTGCTCGCCGCGATGCGCACGGGCGAGCTGGTCGAGCTGCCCGCCGACCTCACCGAGGACGAGGGCTACGAGATCGCCGGCCTGATCGCCAAGGCCCGGCAGGACGCCGGCGACGCGATCATCGGCTGGAAGATCGGCGCGGCGCGCGAGGACGTCCAGCAGATGCTGGGGCTGACGCAACCGCTCGTGCTGCCGGTCCACACCTCCTCGCTGGAGCCCGTGCGCTTCGGCGTGCTCAACAAGGCGGCCTTCGAGGTCGAGTGCGTGCACCGCGTCGATGCGCGGGGAGCGATCCTCGCCTCCCACGTCGGGATCGAGCTGATGTCGCTGCGCACCGTGGGCGAGATGTGGGGCCCGTGGCTGGTGGCCGACCAGGGTGTCCACACTGCCGCGGTGGTCGGCGACGTCATGGACGTCGACGAGGCCACGATCGTCCTCGACGCGCCGGGTGGCGTGCACATGGAGGGGCCGTTCAGCCGCACCTTCATGCCGCCCGAGCGCCTGGCCGACCTGCTGGGCAGCGTGCGGGTGGGCAGGAGCGTGGCGGACGGCGACCTGGTCTGGTGCGGCCTGCAGCTCGGCCCGGGCGACGTCCTCGCGCCGGGGGAGGCGACCGTCGACGCCGGCGGACGGCGGGCGACGATGACGCTGCTCCCGTGACGGTTGCCGGGCCGATCGCCGATGTCAGCGCGCTGCCGCTGTCAGAGCTGGTCAGCCTCCGCGGCCGCGGGGCGGTGGTCACCGGGGCCGCGCACGGGCTGGGGCTGGCGATCGCCCACCGGCTGGCCGACGCCGGCGCCGCGGTGCTGCTCGCCGACAGCGACCCGGCGGTAGCCGAGGCGCGCGAGGCCGTGGCGTCTGCGCACGACGCGGCGACCGTTGAAGCCGCGGTGGTCGATTGTCGCGACGAGGATTCGCTGGCCGCGGTGGCCGACCGCGCCGTGGCTGCGCTGGGCGGCCTGCACGTCTGGATCACCACCACCGGCGCCGCTCCTGCCAGGCCGCTGGCTCAAGTCGACGATGCCGCCTGGGACGAGCTGTACCGGGACACGGTGCGCGCTTGCTTCCTCGGTGCCCGGCTCGCGGCGCGGCGGATGCTCGAACAAGGCGAGCGCGGCTGCATCGTCACCGTGGCCCCGCCGGCGGGGGAGCGCGGGTCGGCTGCCGGGCTGGCGGAGCACGTGGCGACCCGGCAGGCGGTCGAGGGCATGACCAAGAACCTGGCGCTGGAGCTAGGCCCGCAAGGGATCCGCGTGCTCGCCGTGGCGCCGACGCTGGGCGCCTCCGGCCCGGGAGGGCGGGCCGCCGTCCCCGACGACGTCGCCCGCGTCGTGGTGTTCTGCGCGACCGATGCGGCCATCCTGATGACCGGCAGCACGCTGCAGGTCGACGGCGGCTACAACGCGGTCTGACGGTCGAAGAACGCGATCATGCCGTCCATCACCCGTTCGAGGTGCTCGGGCTGGTAGAGGTCCCAGTGGCTGAGGCCCTCGAGGAGCACCAGCTCCTTGGGGTCCCCGGCCGCCGCGTGGAGCGCCAGCGTCTGGTCGACCGGCGTGATCGTGTCCTCGCTGCAGCCGACCAGGTACAGGCCGCGCGGCGCGATGCGGTGGACCTCCGCCACGGGCTTGTGGTGCAGCAACGCCTCCGCGGAGGCGAGGCTGAGGGTGAACTCCCGGCGCTCCGCGAACGTCTCCCGCAACCAGGAGTCGCGAGCCAGCGACGGCTCGTCGCGGAGCACCACGCTGTTGGGGTCCACCTCCTCCGACACGCCCGTGAGCGTGCGCTGGACCCGGTCGGCGTCCAGCCGCCGCCGGAGCTCGAGCCACTCGGGGTAGCGGTGCAGGTCGCGGATCCAGGTCTCGCCGTCGGCGACCGCGATGAGGGCGGCGCAGACCGCGATGCGAGGGTCGCGCGCGGTCGCGCTGACGGCGTTGGCGCCACCGAGGCTGATGCCCAGGGCGGCGATCCGCCTCGGGTCGAGCTCTTCTCGGGTGGTGACGAAGGTCACGGCAGCGGCGATGTCGGCGAGCTGCTCCTCGGGGAACAGGCGCCCGCGCGGGCCGTCGCTCTCGCCGAACCCGCGGTAGTCGAAGGCGACCGCGGCCCAGCCGCGCGCGGTCAGCAGCGTCGCGAAGTCGCCGAACAGCAGGCGCTTGAAGCCCCCGAACCCGTGGCAGAGCACGACCACCGGATGCGGTCCCGGACCAGCGGGCACATGCAGGTCCAGCGCCATGGCCGTGCTATCGCTGAAGATCCGGGTCTGGTACATTTTGGGTACATATCATAACCAGAGATTTCTTCGGAGGCTGATCGTGGCGCGCGTGCGACCGCTGGACCGTGAGGAGTTCGCCCCGGAGCTGCGGGCCCTCACCGAGCACCTGACCGACTTCGAGCTCGGCCACCTCAAGGTCTTCGCCCACCGGCCGGAGGTCGCCATGGCGTGGCTCGGGTTCGTCGGCGCCCTGCGCAAGACCGGCACGCTGGACCGCCGCCTGATCGAGATCGTGCGCCTGCGCGTCGCCTTCCACAACCAGTGCCGGCGCTGCATGGCATCGCGGTTCGGTGCGGAGCCGCTGGACGACGACCTGGTCTGCTCCCTCGAGCAGCCCGAGGAGCTCCCCGACCTCAGTGAGGCCGAGCGGGCCGCACTGCGGCTGGCCGACCTGCTCGCCACCGACCACCTGGCGATCACCGACGCGCACTTCGACGACCTGCGGCAGCACTTCGACGAGTCCGAGATCGTCGAGCTGTGCCTCAACATCGGCACGTACGTCGGCATCGGCCGGCTGGGCGCGGTGTGGCGCCTGACCGACGACCTCCCGGAGCGCTACGCCGAGGACGGCCAGGTGCACTTCGCCCACGACGGCATCCACATCCCGGACTACACGCGACAGCAGGGCGCCCTGGCCTCGTCATGACCTGGCTGTCGGCCATGCTGGCCGGGCCGGGCCCGGTCGGCGCGTACGTCGACCTGGCACGCGAGGTCGAGGCGGCCGGGCTGCGGCGGGTCTGGCTGGCCGAGCACTCGGGCCCGGACGTCGGCGTCGCCGCAGCCCTGATCGCGTCCGCGACCCGGCTGGAGGTCGGGACGGCGATCGTCCCGGTGTACTCGCGTTCGGCGGCGCTGCTGGCGATGACCGCCGCAGACCTGGCCGCGGTGTCGGGCGACCGCACGGTGCACCTCGGCCTCGGCGCCGGCGGCGAGGTGATCGTGCGGCGCTGGCACGGCACCGCCTTCGACCGGCCCGCCGAGGCGGTCGCCGACACGATCGCGATCCTGCGCCAGGCGTTGGCCGGCGAGCGGACCAGCCACCCCGGGGCGGTGCGCACGTCCGATGGATTTCGGCTGGCGGCGGCCGTGCCGAACGTGAAGCTGTACGTCGGCGGGCTGGGGCCCGCGATGCGCCGAACGGCGGCCCGGGTGGCGGACGGCTGCATCCTCACCTGGCTGGAGCCGCGCACCCTCGCGCCACTGGCGGCCGAGCTGCGAGCGTCGGCGTCCGCTGCGGACTTCCGGATCGTGGCGCGCGCGTACTGCGCCGTGACCGACGAGCCGGCCGAGGTGCGGGCCGCGGTGCGCCAGGAGATGGTCGAGTACCTCAACTCCCCGCCGTACGGGCGTTGGTTCGCCGCAGCCGGCTACGCCGACGAAGTCGCCGGCGTGCAGGCCGCGTTCGCGCGGGGCGACCGCGCCGGCAGCCTGGCAGCCGTGTCCGACGCCGTGCTCGACGCGCACCTCCTGGCCGGCGACGCCCAGACCGTGGCGGCCCGGGTTGCCGCGTACCGCGATGCCGGCGCGGACGACGTGATCCTCCAGCCGGTGATGCCCGCGCGCGGCGGCGACCCGATCGCCACACTGCACGCCGTGGCCGGAGCCCTGGAGGTGCGCGCATGACGCGCGTCGCGGTCGTGGGGCTCGAGCTGCCAGGGCCGGCTCGTGAATGGCGCAACGTCGGCGAGAAGCCGGCTATGCCGCAGCTGCGCGAGGCCGTCCTCGCTCGGCTCAGCCCGCCAGCAGCGCCATGACCTCGGCGGTCGTGCGAACCTGGCCCCACACGGTGCCGAACAGAGCCTCGAACGCGTCCTGCCGCTCGGCCGTGTAGGTCGCGGTCGCGTCGCCGACCAGCACCACGCCGTACCCCCGGTCCGCAGCGTCGGCCGCCGTCAGGCCCACGCACGCGTCGGTCGCGACGCCGACCACCACGAGATCGCTGACGTCGAGGTTGCGTAGCAGCTGGTCAAGGGCCGTGGAGCTGAACCCGCTGGTGGAGCGCTTGACCAGCACGAGCTCGCCGGCCTGCGGCGCTACCGCGTCGAGGATCGCGTACTCCGGGGTGCCGACGCGCGGGATGAAGCCGGTCTCTCGCACGCGCCCGCGCCGGCGGGGCAGGTAGTCGGCGTAGCCGTCGAGTTCGCTGCCGTTGGTCAGGTAGACGACCGGGCGGCCGAGCCCGCGGAAGCGCTCCATCAGGGCGCGCGTGTTGGGCACGACCTGCTCCGCGATGCGGCCGTAGACCCAGTCGTGGACCTCGGGCTGGTGCTCCGCGAGCCAGATGCCCAGCCCGCAAGCCGGGTCGGCGTCGACACGCTGCAGGTCGACCACCAGAAGGGCCGTGCGTGCGGGGTCGAGCTCGAACTCGTGGGTGAGCGAGGGCAGGCCGGGCCTCACCAGAGCGCGCCTCCCAGGAGCTCGTGGCGCTCGGGAGGCGGCGTGAGGTGGAGGACGTGGGTCGGGTGGACCCGCACGACCACCCGCGGCTCGCCGGGGCGCAGCCACGGGTAGTCGACGCCCAGGTAGCGGCGTGCCAGGCGGTGGATCAGCGCGTAGCGCTCGTCGTCGGTGACGGTCGCGGTCCCCCGCACCTGGACGTAGACGTAGGGGTGCTCCTGGTCGTGGACGGACAGGGCGATGCGCGCGTCGCGCTGCAGGTCGCGCTCCTTGGCCCGACCGCGGACGGTCGAGAACAGCAGCTCGTCGCCATCGCGCAGGTACCACACCGGGGTCGGCTGCGGGCTGCCGTCGCGCAGCAACGTGACCACGTGGGCGAAGTTCGGCCGGTCCAGCAGCGTCCGGGCCGCCGGTGGGATCGTGGTCACCGCGCGCGGGTGAGGAACTCCACGAGCAGGGCGGCGACCTCGCGGGGGCGGTCGAGCTGCACGAAGTGCGAGGCGCGCGGCAGCACGTGCAGCTCGATGTCGGCGAACACCGGGAGCAGGTCCATCGCCTTGTCGTAGGTGGAGGTGTCGTCCTCGCGACCCCACAGCACGGTGGTGGGAACCGGGATGCGGCGCAGCTTCTCGACGAACGCCTCGGGATCCTGGGCGTGGTAGTACGCCAGCGGGTCGAACGCCTTCATCTTGCGCACGTACTCCTCGCAGCGGCCCGAGGAGGTGAACTCCTCGTAGCTCTGGCGCAGGAGATCCTCGGGGAGGTGGTCTGGTTCGACCACCTGGGTGCGCAGAGCCTTGGCGAAGCGCTCGTAGCTGGTGTCGCCGTCCTGGCCCCACCACACCAGCTCGAGCGCCGGCGCCGTGAAGCTGCCGTCGGCGTTGACGTGGCCTCCGGGTGCGACCGAGCCGGAGGCGAGGATCGCGAGGTGCGCGACCCGCTCCGGGGCGGTGACCGCCATCTCGCAGACGATGCGGCCGCCGCGGGAGTGGCCGATCAGCCCGACCTGGTCGACGCCCAGCTGGTCCAGCAGCTTCCACAGGTGGCCGGCGACGATCACCGGCGTGTCGCCCTCCGACAGCATGTCGGAGCGGCCGTAGCCGGGCATGTCCACCGCCAGCACGCGGTGGTCGGCCGCCAGGTCCTCCAGGATCGTCCACCAGCTCATCGGTGCGTCGACCCCAGGCCCGCTGCCGTGCGCCAGCAGCAGCGCCGGCCCGCTCCCCACGTCGTGGAGCGCGGTGCGGACGCCGTCGACCTCGAGCGTCGTGCCGGTCGCGAAGGCCATCAATCGGCCCAGCCCGCGAGCAGCTCCTGGACCGGCGTGACCGCCTGGTTGCTGGCCAGGTCGCCCAGGTAGACCTGGGTGTTGGCGAGGATCTGCAGCACCTGCGTGCGGCTGACGCCGAACGCCCTGGCCATGTGCGCCGCCCGGCGGACGCCGTCGTCCGCGCCGGTGAGCGCGGCCACGTGCAGCTGCAGCAGCGCGATGAACTGCTTGGGCAGCGTGCCGGCGGCGACGTTCTCGTAGCGGGCCCGCCACATCTTCAGCGCCAGCGGGTAGCCCTCGGCGAAGAACGGGACGTAGGCCGGCACCTCGCCCTGCACGCGCTCGTGCCAGTCGCTGAGCTTGGCCAGGTCGTCTTGCGACATCGCGTTGTCGGGTGACAGATCGGCGCCGGAGCGGAAGGCCTCGGCGTCGGGCTCCCAGCCCGCGGGCCACTCGATGCCGGCGCCGGGGTCGGCCGGGTCCCACTGCTGCATGTACTCCAGCGCGACGCCCGCCGCGGCGTTGAGCCCGTTGGGCCCGCCGCGCAGCCACCCGAGCGTGATCACGTCCCCGACCTGGGCCCGGGTCGCCCCGAACTCCTTGGCCATGATGATCTCGTAGAGGATGCCCTCGCGGTACCCGAGCACCACGTAGTAGTGCAGCCACACCATCGCCATGACCGGCCCGGGCAGCGCGTCGGGCAGCCCCACGCCGGCGGGCACGGTTTCGACCCACCGCCGGTAGAGCTTCAGGGCGTCGGGGCGCAGGCCCTTCATGAACGGCAGGAACTTCACGAGGTCCAGGTCGCCGGTGCCGTGCAGGTCGGCGTACCACTTCTGCATTCCCTGCCACTCGGCGTCGGTGATCTCAGCGCTGCTGTAGTCCTGCCCGGTGTCGAACTGGTGCGCGTAGCCCTCCGCCGGCCTGTCGGTCATGATGTCTCCCTCGCCTTCCCAGCTAGGTGCCCTTGGCATCGCATCTCTGTGCATGATATGGATATCAGATGGCGCGTCCAGACGTGCTGACGGCTGCCGCGGACGCCCTGCTGCGCCTGCACCTGGCCACGGCGCGAGCAGATGCGCCGGAAGCGCGGGCGGCGGCGTCCGCGGTGGCTGCGAGCGGCGCCTCTCGAGCCGAGGTGCTCGACACGCTGGCCCTGGCGTACGTCCATGCCGGGCCCTTCGGCATGAACGTCGCCGCCCGTGCGTGGGAGCAGGAGCTCGCCCATCTCGACCGAGAGCCCGGGCGCGGCGCGGTCTGGCCCGACGGGTGGGCCTTCGACGCCGCCGCCATGCGCTCCGGCATCGACGTCGCGACGCTCACCCTGACGCCCGCCGAGGCCGGAGCCCTGCGGGGGTGGCACGAGCGCGTGCAGGGTGAGGTGCCGGCCTACGTCGACCTCCTCGCACGCCGCAATCCCGAGGGGCTCAAGGCCATGCGGGTCCGGCTGGAGCTCGCCGTCACCGAGGCGCTGCCGCGGCAGCTCGTCCCGCTTTGCCTGCTGCAGCTCGCCGTCGTGCGACGCGCACCGGACGCGGCCCGGCGCTACCGCCGGCAGGCGGCCGTGTTCGGCGTGGCGCCGGCCCTGGTCGTCGCGGTGGGCTGATGGCCCAGGACTTCTTCGGGCACGGGCTCCTCGCCGACGGAGCGGTCAGCCTCTCGCCGGAGCAGCGCGCGGAGGTCCTGGCCTGGTACGCGCGCTACCACGGCGAGGGCGGCCTGGACCTGGCGCGCTTTGTGCCGTTCTGGCTGGACCGCAGGCCTGAGGTGTTCGTGCGCTACCGCCGCTGGGGCGCGACGGTCGGCGCGCTGCCGGGCGGGCTGCCGCCGGGTGGGGTGTTCCTGCTGCACGTGCCGTCCTACGCCGCGATCGGCAACGTGGAGGGAGCGCTCTATGAGCTGATCGGGGCGCGCGAGCTGGGTGCGACGGCGGCCGAGGGCGCCCAGGCCCTGGGACTCTCCGGCGCCGACCTGTCCGCAGAGCCGTGGGCGCCGCTGTTCGCGGCATGGCCGGGAACAGCTACCTCCGGGCTCGGCTGGCCCCCGGAGTGGCACCGGACCGAGGAGGGAGCGCTGCCCCAGCCCATGCCGCCCTTGTGCGCGGTGCACCTGGCGCTGCTGCGCAACGACGGGCCCGCGGCCGAGGTCGCGGCACGGGAGGCCCTGGCGCGCGGAGCGTCGGCCCGCCAGCTGCTGCACGTGGTGGCACTGGCCGCTGTCTACGCCGGCGACGTCGGCATGGACGCCGCGGCGGGGCTGGACGCGCTGCTGTGATCGACATGTCCGGCGTGCTGCCCACACCCGAGCGCATGGCGCAGGAGATCCGCTCCCTGCTCTCGTCCGAGGGGTACCGCGCGCGGTTCGGAGCCCGCTGGTCGCAGGTGATGGGAGTCCCGGAGGACGTCGTCGACCGCGTGCTGGCCGCGCCGTCGCTGGATGCCGGCGCCGCGCTGCTGGAGGGCGTCGGACGCACCCCGGCGGCGATGGCCGCCGAGCTCGAGGCTTGCGGCGTGGAGCACACGGTGATCCACAACCCGCCTCCGACCGAGGGCGGCCTGACCAACGGCGACCTGGCCCGCCGTGTACGCGAGGCCGGCGGTCACTACGTGGGGTTCGCGCGCTTCGACCCCGCCCGCTGCGAGCAGACGCTGGAGGAGGCCCGGCGGCACATCGTCGACGACGGGTTCCGAGGCGTCTCGGTCACCCCGTTCTGGCACGCCACCCCTGCGACCGACCCGGTGTACGAGCCGCTCTGGGCCCTCTGCCAGGAGCTGGACGTCGTGTGCTACGTCCACTGCAGCACGCACCAGGTGCGCGCGATCCCGATCAACGTGGAACACCCCAGCCACCTCGACGAGCTGGCGGGCCGCCACCCGTCGCTGCGGATCCTCGCCGGCCATGGCGGCTGGCCATGGGTGCCCGAGATGGTCGCGGTCGCGCTGCGCCATCCGACGCTCGTCGTGGAGCTGGCGACGTTCCCGCCGCGGCACCTGGCGGCACCCGGCAGCGGCTGGGACGTGCTCTGGTACCACCTGCCGCGCTCGCTGCAGGACCAGGTGGTGTGGGGCACAACCTGGCAGCTCCTGGGGCGGCCGTTGCCGGACCTCGTCGCGGAGCTGCAGGGCCTGGGCCTGCCCGCCGCCGTGGAGCACAAGGTCCTGCATGCCAACGCCGCCCGGTTGCTGCGGCTGTGAGCCGCCAGCCCCTCGCCGGGGTCCGCGTCCTGGACCTGTCCCGGGCTCTGGCCGGTCCCTTCTGCGCCCAGGTGCTCTCCGACCTGGGGGCCGAGGTCGTCAAGCTCGAGCAGCCGGGTCCGGGCGACGACATGCGCCACTGGACGCCGCTGCACGAGGGCACCAGCACCTACTTCATGATCGCCAACCGCAACAAGCGGTCCGTGGCGGTCGACCTCAAGGCCCCGGAGGGAGGCGAGGTGCTGCGGCGCCTGGTCGCCGCCGCCGACGTCGTCATCGAGAACTTCCCGCCCGCGGTGGCGCGCCGGCTGGGCGTCGACCACGCCGCGCTGCAGGCGGTCAACCCGGACGTGGTGGTGTGCAGCATCCGCAGCTACGAGGAGGGCCCGCACGCCGACCGGCCCGCCTATGACGCCGCGATCCAGGCGATGGCCGGGATCATGAGCGTCACCGGCGAGGCCGACGGGCCGCCCACGCGCGTGGGGCTGGCGTTCGTCGACTACGCCACGGGGCTCTACGCGGCCGTGGGGGTGCTGGCGGCGCTCCTGGAGCGCCGGCCGGCCCACGTCGAGACCTCGCTGATGTCCACGGCCACTGCGTTCATGAGCCTGCAGCTCGTCAGCCACCTCATGACCGGACACGAGTTCGCCCGCCTGGGCACGGCGCACCCCACCACCGCGCCGTCCGCGGTGTTCCCGACCGCGACCGACGACGTGCTGGTCGTCGCGGGCAACGAGCGCCAGTGGCGCGCGCTGGCCGCGGCGCTGGGCCACGAGGAGTGGACCGACGACCCGCGCTTCGCCACCAACGGCGAGCGCGTCCTGCACCGCGCCGAGCTCGCCGCGCTGGTGCGCGAGGCCCTGCAGCAGGCCTCGGCTGCGGACTGGGCGGGCCGCCTGGAAGCGCACGGCGTGCCCTACGCCCCGGTCCGCACGGTCGCGCAGGTCGCGGCGGACCCCGAGACGCGCCGCACGATGCTCGTCGAGGTCGACGGGGTGACGCTGGTGGGGTCTCCGCTGGCGCTGGACGGCGACCGCGGCAGCGTCCGCAGCGGCCCACCGGCGCTGGGCCGCGACACCGTCGCGGTGTTGCAGGACCTCGGCTACGACGCCGCCGCGATCGCCCGGCTGCTCGCCGGCGGGGCGGTGGCCGGCCCACAGGAGGAGCCATGACCGACATGACCGACGTCCGCCCCGGCCCGCGGGCGCCGATCCCCGTCCAGGACCGGCTGGAGGCGGCCGACCTCATCACCCGCTACACCCACCTCTACGACGCGGGGGTCGTGGAGGGGCTCGGCGACCTCTTCACCCGCGACGCCGTCATGGAGACCGCGCCGCAGCCCGCGGTCCCGGTCCCGGGGTACCCGTTCCCGGCACACGGCCGTGAGGCGATCGTCGCGGCGCTCGCCGGCTTCCAGGAGATCTTCGCCGCCGTGCGCCGCCGCCACCTCGCGGACACCCCGTCCCTGACCCCGCTCAGCGCTGACCGGCTGCACTCCGTCGCGTGGTTCGCGGTGATCCACTCCGCGCCCGGCGCCTCGACCGAGATCGTCGGCGCCGGCGCCTACGAGGACGAGCTGGTCCGCGACACCGACGGGACGTGGCGCATCGCCCACCGCGTGGTCCACCGCGACCGCCGCGGCCCGCAGGTGGAGCGCTTCTACTAGCTCTAGCGCCGGCCGTGCAGGACCTTCATGAGCTTGACGAGGACTGGGAAGAGCCAGGGCGGGCGCCGCTCGAAGCTGGCGAACTCCAGCGGCAGGGTGAAGCGCGGGCGCGTGGTCGCCTTGGCGACCAGGAACTCCTTGAGCCCGTCCTCGCCGTGGACGCGGCCGAACCCCGACTCGCGACGACGTAGACGCGCTCGACGCCGGCGCAGGTCTGGCCGGCGTTGGCGCACGCCGCCCCACAGCGCGGCCTCGGCGGCCTGCGTCGAGGTCGGCGTCCGCGGCGACGATCATGCGCGTCCTTGCCGCCGCACTCCATGACGACCTTGGTCAGGTTCTCGGCGCACGCGGCCATCACCTTGCGGCCGGTCGCGCGCCGAGCCCGTGAACGCGAGCACGTCGATGTCCGGCGCGGCACAGCGCGCGCCGGTGGTCGCCGTCGCCCGTGAGCAGCTGCAGCACCGGGTACTCGCCGACGACGTCGTTGAACGCGTCGACGATCCACTCGCCCGACGGCCGGCGTGTACTCGCTGGGCTTGTAGACGAC
Organism: Euzebyaceae bacterium; assembly: GCA_963829805.1. GTDB lineage: Bacteria > Actinomycetota > Nitriliruptoria > Euzebyales > Egibacteraceae > CAWHJR01. The sequence continues at coordinate 196,308 of CAWHJR010000002.1, read as the reverse complement.
GGCGTTGCCGGCGGCCAGCGCGTAGGTGATCGAGCCCATCGGGGTGTGCAGCGGGTAGTTCCACGGCCCGATGACGCCGACGACGCCGACCGGCAGGTACTCGAGCGTAGCGCCCGGTGGTTCGCGATAGTTCACCGGTCGTCGGCGCGCCTTGCGCCGGCCGCAGCACCTTCTCGGCGTGGCGCGTAGGCCCAGTCGAGGTGGTCGATCGCCAGCACCAGCTCGATGCGCGCGTCGTCGACGGGCTTGCCGGTCTCGCGGTGGATCAGCTCGCACAGCTCGTCCTGCCGCGTGGCGATGCGCCGCCTTGAAGGCCGCGCAGCCGGCGCTTGCGGCCGTCGAAGTCCAGGCCGCGCCACCACGCGGCGGCCGTCGCGCGCGCGGCGCACGGCGGCGTCGACCTCGTCCTCGCCGTGCACCGGGAACGTCCCGATCACCTCGCCGGTCGCGGGGTTGAGCGAGTCGAAGGTCGACTCGACGGACAGATCGCGCTCGACGGTGGTCATGGGGGCCTCGCAGTCGGGCGGAGTCGCCCGATTGTCGCAGAACGCCGGTGGCACAATGGCACGAGCCTACGACTGCGCCGATCCCGACGCCCAGGAGCCGCCGTGACCCCGACGAGACGCGCCAGGAGTGGGAGCGCCGCTACGCCGCGACCCCGGAGCGCGACGAGGACTTCACCACCCTGTCCGAGGTCGACGTGCCGCCGCTGGTCGGGCCGCACAACTACACGCCCGACCTCGAGCAGGATCGGCTTCCCGGGCGTCTATCCGTTCACGCGCGGCGTGTATCCGTCGATGTACCGCGGCCAAGCCGTGGACGATCCGCCAGTTCGCCGGGCTTCGGCAGCGTCGAGGACACCAACAAGCGCTACCACGACCTGCTCAAGGCCGGGCAGCACGGGCTGTCGGTCGCGTTCGACATGCCGACGCTGATGGGCCGCGACTCCGACGAGCCCGAGTCGCGCAGGGCGAGGTCGGCCACTGCGGCGTCGCGGTGGACACGATCGACGACGTCGCAGCGGCTGTTCGACGGCATCCCGCTGGGCGACATCACCACGTCGATGACGATCAACGGGCCGGCGGTCGTGCTGTTCGCGATGTACGCGGTCGCGGCCGAGCGTCAGGGCTTCGCGATCGAGCAGCTCGGCGGCACGCTGCAGACCGACATCCACAAGGAGTACATCGCGCAGAAGGAGTGGCTGTTCCCGCCGGAGCCGCACCTGCGCCTCATCGGTGACCTCATGGAGTTCACCACCGCGCAACGTGCCGCGCTACCACCCGATCTCGATCTCCGGGTATCACATCCGCGAGGCCGGCTCGACGGCGGCGCAGGAGCTCGCGTTCACGCTGGCCGCCGGCTTCTCCTACGTGGAGCTGGGCAAGTCGCGCGGCCTGGCACATCGACCAGTTCGCGCCCGCGGCTGTCGTTCTTCTTCGACAGCCACATCGACTTCTTCGAGGAGATCGGCAAGTTCCGTGCCGGCCGGCGCATCTGGGCGCGCTGGATGAAGGAGCGCTACGGCGCCACCGCCGACAAGGCGATGCTGCATGCGCTTCCACACGCAGACCGCCGGCGTGTCGCTGACCGCGCAGCAGCCTGACAACAACATCGTCCGCACCGCGCTGGAGGCGATGGCGGCGGTGCTCGGCGGCACCCAGTCGCTGCACACCAACGCGCTGGACGAGGTGCTGGCGCTGCCCGTCGGACCACGCCGCCAAGGTGGCGCTGCGCACCCAGCAGGTCATCGCCGAGGAGACGGGCGTCACCGACGCGATCGACCCGCTGGGCGGCGTCGTGGTTCGTGGAGTGGATGACCGACAAGGTCGAGGCCGACACCGAGGCGTACTTCGCGCGGATCCTCGAGCATGTCCCCGGACGGGACCGATCACCGGCGGGCTGCTGCGCGGCATCGAGACCGGCTGGTTCATGTCCGAGATCGCCGACGCCGCCTTCGCGTATCAGAAGGCGCTGGAGAAGGGCACCAAGCGCATCGTCGGTGTCAACGTGCTACACCGACGACGACGAGCCCGACCTGGAGATCCTGCGCATCTCCGCCGAGGTCGAGCGCGCGCAGAAGGCGCGGCTCGCCGAGTGGCGCACCGACCGCGACGGCGCCGCACGTCGACGCGGCGCTGGACCGGCCTGCGGGCCGCCTGCCGCGGCGACGACAACCTCGTGCCGCGTGATCATGGACGCCGTCCGCGCCGACGCCACGCATGGGCGAGATCTGCGGCGCGATGAAGGACGTCTTCGGCATCTACCGCGAGCCGCCCGTCATCTAGGCCGAGCGAAGGCACCGCCATGAAGGTTCCCCTGTCGATCACGGACTTCCTCGACCGGGCCGTCACGGTGTACCCCGACCGTGTCGCCGTGGTCGACGAGCCCCAGCAGCCCGCGGACTCCTGGGGGGAGCTCACCTTCGCCCAGCTGGCTGCCAGGGCGCGGGCCCAGGCCGCCGCGCTGGACAAGCTGGGCATCGCCCCCGGCGAGCGCGTCGCGATGGTGTCCCACAACGCCGCGCGGCTGCTGACCAGCTTCTGGGGCGTGTCCGGCTACGGCCGCATCTTCGTGCCGATCAACTTCCGGCTGCACGCCGAGGAGATCCGCTACATCGTCGGCCACTGCGGGGCGTCCGTGCTGCTGGTGGACCCCGAGCTCGACGAGGCGCTCGCGGACGTGCAGGCGCCCCACCGGATGGTGCTGGGGTCCGACACCGACGAGCTGCTGTGGCCGTCCGACGCGCCCGACCCGGAGCCGTGGACGCCCGACGAGGACACCACCGCGACGATCAACTACACGTCGGGCACGACCGCCCGGCCCAAGGGCGTGCAGCAGACCCACCGGGCGCTCTGGGTCAACGCCACGACGTTCGGCTGGCACACCGGCGTCTCGGACCGCGACGTCTACCTGCACACGCTGCCGATGTTCCACTGCAACGGCTGGGGCATGCCGTTCTCGACCGCCGGGATGGGCGTGACCCAGGTCGTCCTGCGCAAGGTCGACGGCGCGGAGATCCTGCGCCGCGTCGACCGCCACGGCGTCACGCTCATGTGCGGGGCGCCCGCGGTCGTGGCCGCGATCCTCGACGCGGCCAAGGACTGGGACGGCGACGTGCCCGGCAAGGGCCGCACCCGCATCGTGGTGGCGGGTGCGCCGCCGCCGACCCGCACGATCGAGCGCGTCGAGGCCGAGCTGGGCTGGGAGTTCATCCAGATCTACGGCCTCACCGAGACCGCGCCGCTCCTGACGATCAACCGGGCGCGCTCCGAGTGGGACGAGCTCTCGCCGGGCGACCGCGCCGTGCAGCTGTCCCGCGCCGGGGCGCCCGCGCTGAGCGTGCAGCTGGCCGTCGACGGCCAGGGCGAGGTCCTGGCCCGCGCGAACGTGGTGCTGGAGGGCTACTGGGAGCAGCCCGACGCCACGGCCGACGCGATCGTCGACGGCTGGTTCCACACCGGCGACGGCGGCATCTTCGACGAGGGCTACCTCACGATCAGCGACCGCAAGAAGGACGTGATCATCAGCGGCGGCGAGAACGTCTCCTCGATCGAGGTCGAGGACGCCCTCTTCTCACACCCCGCCGTCGCCGAGGTCGCGGTCATCGGCGTCCCCCACGAGAAGTGGGGCGAGACCGTGATCGCCCTCGTCGTGTTGGCCCCCGATCAGACCGCGACCGAGCGAGAGCTGATCGACCACTGCCGCGACCGCCTCGCCCACTACAAGTGCCCCACCCGCGTGGAGTTCCGCGACGTCCTCGCCCGCACCGCCACGGGCAAGCTCCAGAAGTTCAAGCTCCGCGCCCCCTACTGGGAGGGCCGCGACCGCCAGGTCAGCTGACCAGCGCGCGGAGGTCGGCCTCCGAGAGGAGGCCGGGCACCAGCGTGTGGTGGGCGAGCAGGACCGGGACGCCGCCGACCCCCTCCCGCCGGCGTGCGAGTGACCGCAGGCGCACCGCGGTGAGGCGGTCGCGGTCGCCTGCGGCCGCCGCGACCAGCTCCGGGTCGAGCCCGGCCTCGGCGCCCAGCCGCACGAGCACGTCGGTGTCGGCCAGGTCCGCGGCGTCTGCCCACAGCGCGCGGTAGGCGGCCGCCCTCCAGGCCGCACCGAGGCCGACCTCGCGCGCGAGGTCCTCGACAGCGTGTGCCGCCGCGGTCGGCGGCAGGGTCCGCGGGCGGCGCAGCACGACGCCCTCGGCCGCCGCCTCGTCCGTCAGGCCCCCGAGCTCCGCGAGGACCTCCACACCCGGTGGCAGCCGCAGCGCCACCCCCACGACGTCGAGCCCCTCGACAGCCAGCGGGATCCCCGCCGCGACGAGCCGGTCCACCCGGGCGACGGCGACGGCCGACGCCGGCGACCCGTAGTCGTGGAACAGCACCGCGGACATGACTGCCCAGTCTCGCGGCGCCGGGGCGGGACTCGCAGTCCGGGCGCGCATCGGCCCGGCGGGCGCGAGCGTCTTGAAGCACGATGAAGGTCGTGCGCGCGAAGCTCCCGGCGTTGCTGGGCGCGCTCGGCGTGGCGGCCGGGCTGTCGCTGCCCGCGGGTGCGGTGGTCGGCGGGCACGACACCGGGGTCGGGGAGTGGTCGGCGGTCGCTGCGCTGCTGCGCGCGGAGGCGACCGACGCGCAGTCCGGGCAGTTCTGCGGCGGCACCGTCGTGCACGCCGAGTGGGTGCTCACGGCGGGGCACTGCGCGACGGACGCGGACGGGGTCGCCGTGGAGCCCGACACGCTCGAGGTGCTGCTCGGGCGGGTCGTGCTTTCGGGAACCGGGGGGACGCTGAGCGCGGCGCTCGACGTCGTCGTGCACCCCGACTACGCGGGGCCGGGACGACCGGCGGACCTGGCCCTGCTGCGCCTGACGGAACCGTCGGCCGTGACGCCGCTGCCGCTGGCCGGCCCGAACCAGCCGAGCTCCTGGGAGCCGGGTGTGCAGGCGACCGTCCTGGGCTGGGGGGCGATCGTCCCGGATGGCAGCGCGAAGGCGGACCACCTGCAGGAAGCCGTGGTTCCCGTCCAGACGCCGGAGGTGTGCGCTGCCGCGTACCCGGAGAGCTTCGATGCCGCCGGCGTGGTCTGTGCGGGTGAGCCCAGTGGCGATGCCGCGGCGCCGGGAGCCGACGCCTGCGCAGGCGACTCAGGAGGGCCGTTGGTCGGCGAGCTGATCAACGGCGAGACGGGCCTGGTCGCCGTGACCAGTGCCGGCTCGCAGAGCTGCGGCGTCGACCGTCCGGGCGTGTACGCGCTGGTCGGGCCCTACCGGGAGTGGGTGTACGGGGTGACCGGGGTTGCGCCGGGACCAGGCGCCCCCGAGGCCGAGGTGCCGACGCGCATCGTCGGCGCGCCTGGCGGCGTGACCGACCCGGTCGCGCAGGCCGCCGCCGTCTCCGCGCAGGTGTTCGCCCAGGGCGGCGCCACCCGCGCAGTGCTGGCCCGCGCCGATGCGTTCCCCGACGCGCTGGGTGGCAGCGCGCTGGCCGGCCCCGACGGCCCGCTGCTCTTCGTCCGCGGCGGCGGCTCACTTCCCGGCCCGACTCGCGCGGAGCTGGAGCGCACGCTCCCACCGGGCGCGCCGGTCTACCTCCTGGGTGGCCCGGCCGCCCTGCCAGTCGAGCTCGAGGACGAGCTCGAGGCCCTTGGCTTCACCGCGCTCCGCCTGGGCGGCGCGACCCGCGAGGACACCGCCGTGGACGTCGCCACCGAGGTCCTGCGACTCCGTTCCACCGCGGGGGCTGCCGGTGGCACGGTGGTGCTGGCGGGCAGTGCGAACTGGCCCGACGGGGTCACCGCCGGGCAGCTCGCCGCGCGGTGGGGGTGGCCGGTGCTGCTCACGCCATCCGACGGGCTGTCGGCGGTGACCGCGGCGTGGCTCGAGGACCACGCGCAGGGGCGGGTCGTCGTGGTCGGAGGCACGGCCGCCGTGGGCGACGCGGCGGCGTGGACGGCTGCAGACGTCGCGGGCGCGCAGCTGGACCGGCTGGGCGGCCCTGATCGCTTTGCGACGGCCGCTGCGATCGGCGCCGAGCAGCGGCGCCAGACGGCCGCGTCCGGCGACGGCATCCGTGCCGGGGTGGTCGTGAACCTGCGCCGCGACGATGCGTTCACGCACGTGCTCTCGGCGGCGCCGCTGCTGGCACGTCAGAACGGGCTGCTGCTCCCGGTCGAAGCTGCTGGCGGCAGCCTCGTGCCGGACGCCACGCTGGCGCTGGCCTGCGCGGTCCTCGCCCCGGCGCTGGTCCTGGGTGACGTGGACGTCGTGTCGGCCGCCGCCGCCCAGGACGTGGCGGACGCGCTGACCGGGCGCTGCGCCGGCTGACCGTCGGTCGGTGAGCCCGCCGAATCAGTCGCCGAACAGGCCTCGAGCCAGGTTGGCGCGGTGCCAGGTGGCGGAGCCCCAGGCGCGCTCGAGCGCCTTGCCGCGCTTGAGCCACAGGTGCAGGTCGTGCTCCCACGTGAAGCCGATCCCGCCGTGGACCTGCAGCGCTCGTCGTTGGCCATGCCTCCGCGTCGGAGGCGTAGGACTTCGCGACCGCGGCGGCCTGGGTCCGGTCGTCGGTGTCGTGGGCGATCGCGTAGGCCGCGTACCAGATGGCGGCGCGGCTGGACTCCGCGACCAGCTCCGCGTCAGCCAGCTGGTGCTTGACGGCCTGGAACGACCCGATGGGACGGCCGAACTGCGTGCGCTCCTTGGCGTAGGCGACCGAGGTGCCGACCAGGTCGGCGGGCGATGCCCGCCAGCAGGGCAGCGGAACCCGCGACGCCTCGGTCCCACGCCTTCGCGGCGGCGGCCCGGCCCGCCTCGCCGTCGGCCATCGCCGTGGCGCGTCGGTCTCGAGCGTCACGGTGAAGACGCGGCGCGCGCCGTCCTCGGAGGGCTGCGGCTGGGCCTGGACGCGATCCGCGGGTACGGCGTGGAGCCCGCCGTCGACCGCGGCCACGACCAGGTCGGCGACGTGGGCGTCGGTGACGAGCTGCTGGCCCCCCAGCTGCACCGTGGCGATCGCGTCGCCGGCCGCGATGCGCGGCAGCCACGTCGCCTGCTGCTCCGGCGTGCCGGCTTCGACCAGGAGCGGCGCGGCGACCGCGGTGGTCTCCAGCAGCGGCTCGGGCAGCGCGACCTTGCCGGCCTCCTCCAGGATCAGCACGAGGTCGACCTCGCCCATGCCCAGGCCGCCGTGCTCCTCGGGCACGGTCAGCCCGACGAACCCGAGCTCGGCGATCTGCTTCCACAGCTCGGGCGAGCGGCCGGTCGGGGAGTCCCACACCGCGCGGACGTGGGCGGGGGTGCACTCCGCGCTGAAGAAGCTCGCGGGCGCCGTCGCAGAGCGCCTTGGTGTCCTCGGTGAACTCGAAGCGCATCAGCCCCGCGCCTCCTTGGGCAGGCCCAGCACCCGCTCGCAGATGATGTTCTTCTGGATCTCGCTGGTGCCCGCGTAGATCATCGCGGCGCGCGAGTACCAGTACTCCTTCTGCCAGTGCTCGCGATCCACGGCCAGGTCCGATGCCGGCGTGAGCTCGGCGAGCTCGCCCATCGCCTGCATGCCGGTCTCGAAGATGCGCTCCTCCATCTCCGACCAGTACAGCTTGTTCAGGCTGGCCTCCGGGCCGGGCGCCTGACCCGCGGCCAGCGCCGTCAGCGTTCGGTACAGTTGTTCGCGCGGTAGACCTCGGTGTCGACGAACGCCCGCGCGACGCGGTCGCGGTAGAGCGGGTCGGTGTCGTGGCCCGTGGCCTTCACGATGCCGACCAGCGCCGCGATGTCGCGGGCGAATCGGACGGCGGACCCCAGCCCCGTGCCGCGCTCGAACCCCAGGGTGGCCATCGCGACCCGCCAGCCGTCGTCGATGCGGCCCACGACGTTCTCGACCGGCACGCGCACGTCGGAGAAGAAGACCTCGGCGAAGCCGGCGTCGCCGTTGATCTGGACGATGGGCCGCACCTCGATCCCGGGGCTGTGCATGTCGATCATCACGAACGTGATGCCCTTGTGCTTGGGTGCGGTCGCATTGGTGCGCACGAGCGCGAAGATCCAGTCCGCGTAGGTCCCCGCGCTGGTCCAGATCTTCTGGCCGTTGACGACGAGCTCGTCACCCTCGCGGACGGCGGCGGTGCGCAGGGCGGCGAGGTCGCTGCCGGCGTCCGGCTCGGAGAAGCCCTGGCACCAGACGTCCTCGCCCGAGAGGATCCCGGGGAGCCAGCGCTCCTTCTGCTCCGGCGTCCCGAACGCGATCAGCGTAGGCCCGGCCAGGCCCAGCCCCAGGACGTTGAGCCGCTGCGGCGCGCCGACCAGGACGTACTCCTCGGCGAAGATCGCCTGGGTCAGCAGGTCGGCGTCGCGGCCGCCGTACTGCGCGGGCCAGTAGATCGCCGCGTAGCCCGCGTCGTAGAGCTTGCGCTCCCACGCCCGGTGCGCGGCCAGCCCCTCGGGAGTACCGAGCGGCGGCAGCGGCTCCCGGGGCGTGTTGGCCTCCAGCCAGGCGCGCACCTCGGCGCGGAACGCCGCCTGTTGCGGCGTGGGGTTGAGATCCATCGTCGCGGGCCCTTCCGACGCTGCCGATCCTGACCGCAGTCAGGTTCTACCACCCGTCTTGCCGACTTAGACTCAGACGGGCGATCGGCGTGGAGGTCGACGAAAGATGGCCAGGGGAGCTGCGGTAGTGGCGGCCGGTGCGGTGGCCCTGGCCGCGCTGCTGGCAGCGCCCGCGGTCGCGGTGACCGGTGGCGGCCCCGCCGCTCCGCGTCCTCTCCCGCGCCCGCCTGCCGCCGCGTTCGCGCAGGAGGATCCGCAGGTCGTCCGGCTGGCAGGGCCCGAGCGCATCGCCACCGCGGTCACGATCTCCCGGGACCAGTGGATGGACGGGGGCGCGGCGTCGGCCGTGCTCGCACGCGCCGACCTCTTCCCCGACGCGCTGTCGGGCGCTCCGCTGGCCGCCGAGGTCATCGGCCCGCTGCTGCTGACCCGGCCCGACGCCCTGCCGGCCGATGTCGCCACCGAGCTGCTGCGCGCCGTGGCCCCCGCAGCCGACGTCTACATCCTGGGCGGCACGGCCGCGATCCAGGAGCCGGTCGCCGAGCAGGTCCGCGATCTCGGGTTCACACCGGTGCGGCTGGCCGGCGAGACCCGGTTCGGGACAGCGGTCGCCGTCGCGCAGGTGGCCGGGCGCGACGGGGTCGAGTTCATCACGATCGCCGACGGTGGCAGCTTCCCCGACGCGCTGGTCGCCGGTGCCCTCGCCGCCGGGTTCGTCGGGGGCGTGACCGTCCTCAGCAACGGCTCGACGCTGACGCCCGAGACCCGGGACTTCCTCCAGCAGTACGACGTGAGCAACTTCACCTCGGCGGGTCCCGCGGCCGACATGGCGGTCGATGGCGAGTACACCGTGCCGGGCGACACCCCCGAGCTGCGCTCGGTCCAGGTCGGGCGCGTGTTCTACGTCGACCCGACCAGGGTCGCGGTCGCCAGCAGCCTGCAGTTCCCGGACGCCCTGGCTGGCGGCGCGCACGCGGCGTTCCAGCGCGCCCCGCTCCTGCTGGCTCCGCGTTCCTTCCTCCCCGACGAGGCGCAGGCCTTCGTCAGCGATTCCCCCATGACGGCCGGCTATCTCTACGGCGGCCAGGCCGCGCTGGAGCTCGCGGTCGAGCAGCAGCTCCTGACCGCGCTCTCGTCCGCACCCTAGTGCCGGGCGCCGCCTGCTGACATGCCCGTCCTGATCACCGGCGTCGAGGACGCCGTCGGGCTGATGACCGCGCGCCGGCTGCGGGCCCGCGACGGCGAGGTGCGGGTCTTCTGCGACCTGCAGCGGCCCGCCCGTGCCGACGCGGAGCTGCTGCGCGGCCTGGGTTGCAAGGTGGCCCAGGGCGCCCTGGACGACGAAGGTCACGTCGAGTCGGCGCTCGCGCAGGTCCACACCGTGCTGCACCTCGCGACGTCGCCGCTGGAGCCGCCCGGCGCGTTGCTGGAAGCCGCGGCGACCGTGATCGGGGGTGCGACCGCGGTGGGGGCGCGGCGGCTGGCGCTGCTGTCGCACCCCGGCGCCGCAGACCCCGGCGGGAACGCCTGGCTGGCGGCGCTGGCCGAGGCAGAGGAGCTCGCCGGCGCCGCGCCGCTGGAGACCGTGATCCTGCGGTGCGGGCCGACCTACGGCCGCGGCGCTGCAAGAGCCGACGGCTGGACCGGACTGCTGGCGGCCGCCGGAACGGCGGCGCCGATACGGCCGCTGTGGGCCGACGACGTCGCGGCGGTGCTGGTCGCCGCGGACGAGGAGCGCGTCGCCGGCGACCGCGACGACCGGATCCTGCGGCTGTCGCTGGCCGGGCCGGTCGAGGTCGCGGCAGCGGAGTTCGCCGGAGAGCTGCGTGCGGCCGGCGCGGGACCCATCCCGCCGCCACCTCACGTCGGTGACCTCGCCGGGCGGAGGCTGGACCTGCCGACCGGCTGGCTGGGCCGGGACGGCACGCCACCCGCGCGGGGCCTGGAGCTGTTCGCGGAGGCCTGAAGCCTCGCCGGCCTACGGGTGCGGGCGCCGCCAGCTGGGGTCGGTGTCGCCCGGGGCGCCCGGGACCACGGCGACCTCGCCGGTCACGATGCTGCCGGTGACCAGCTGCGATCCGGCCCCCGCGTCCAGCACGTACACGACGTGCGCGCCGCCCGTGGAGAAGTCGCCGTCGCGCTCGTCGCGGTCGTCGGTGTTGATGCTCAGGGGCGCCTCCTGCGACCCGTCGGGCGCCCCGAACCACAGGTCGGGCGTCCCGTCCCGATCCGTCGTGTAGAGCACGCCACTGCCGTCCGGCCCCCACGCGGGGTGGAAGTCGCCCGCCCCGGCAACGCCCAGGATCTTGTGCGCCCCCTGGCCGTCGGGCGAGATCACCCAGATGTCGTAGTCGCCGCTGCCGTCGATCTGGTAGGCGATGCTCGCGCCGTCGGGACTCCATGCCGGCCGTAGCGCGTGGCCCTGGCCGCCGAAGGCCGTCGTGACGCCGAGGATGCGCTCGCTGCCGTCGGCCAGCGTGAGCACCACGAGCTCGCGCCCCGTCGCGGTGGCGCGGCTGAAGACCACCTGCGTGCCGTCGGGGCTCCACGCGGGATCGGAGTCGCCGCCACCCGTGGAGACCTGGCGGACCGCGCTGCCATCCGGCGCCATCACGAAGATCGCGCCGCCCCCGGCGCGGTCGGAGGAGAACGCGATCAGCGACGCGTCGGGGGACCAGGCCGGCTGCCCGTCCGCGGCAGGGTCGTTGGTCAGGCGGCGCGGGTCGCTGCCGTCGGGCTCGGCGAGGTAGATCTCGGGGTTCCCGTCCCGCGTGCTCACGAACGCGAACGGTCCCTGCTCGAGCAGCTGCTGTGTGGCGAGGTTCTCCGCGCTCGGCGTCTCGACGGGTTCCTGCGTTGGCGTCGCGAGGGGTTCCTCCGTCGGCGCCGTGGTGGCCGTCGCGGCGGTCGTGGGTTCCGCGGTCGGCTCCACCGTCGCTGGGGCCGTCGGCGCTCCGGTCGCGTCATCGGTCGCGTTGGGAGTCGCGGCCTCGGTGACGGCCGTCGTCGTCGCGGCCTCGACCTCCGACGACTCAGCGCCGGATGGGGTCGGCGTCGCGTCCGTCAGGGACACCTCGCTGCCCGCCCCGTCGTCCAGCAGCACCACCGCCACCACGATCCCACCCGCGATCACGAGCACCAGCACCACCCACCACCACGCCCGGCTCTTGCCGACCTGCAGTGGTGTCGGCGGCGGAGGACCGCCTCCGCCGGGCCACGGTGGCGCCGCGATGCCGCCGCCTGGCGGCGGCGTCGCGCCCGTCCCGGCGTCTGCGGGCTGCGTGGCCCCCGGCAGCGTCGGTGCTCCGCCCGCTCCTGGCAGCGTCGGTGCGCCGCCCGCCCCCGGCAGCGTCGGTGTGCCGCTCGCCCCTGCCAGCGTGGCCCCGGCTTGGACGCCGGGCGGAGGCGGCGTCGCACCGAAGGGCAGGTCCGCGATGGGGATGCGCGCCGTCGCGCTGGTTGGTGGGGCCTCCGCCGGTGGCGGCGGCGCGGTCCCTGGCGCCGCCGGCCCGCCGGTGGGCGGGGTCGGGGTGGGGTCGACTGCCGCCGCGAACGCTGCGGTACCCAGCGCCGCGGCCCAGCCGACGTCCGCTGCGCTGCCGGTGACCGTCGGGGTGTCGTCCTCCGGGCTGAGCTGCGACGCGGCGGCCAGCTCGCCGGGGCCGATCCGCCGGGTGTCGAAGCGGTCGGAGGTGGCAGGGCGGAACGGCGTGGGCGGCGGCCCCGGCGCTCCGCCGGGGGTGATGACCGGTGGGCCAAGCAGGCCGCCGGGGGTGATGACCGGTGGGCCAAGCGGGCCGCCGGCGGGTGGCGGTGGGGTCGGCCCCCCCATGGGCGCGCCGGGGGAGCCGGGCGGGCCCGGCCGTGTCAGGCCCGTCGGGATCGTTGCCTCCGGCGCCCACGTCATGAGCGCGTCGCGGGCGGCCCGCACGAACGCGCGGCAGTCGTCGTAGCGGGCCTCGGGGGACTTGGCCAGCGCGATCAGGAAGACCTCGTCGAGCTGCGCTGGGAGGTCCGCGCGCCGCGACGTGATCAGCGGCACCTGCTCGAGCGTGTGCGCCGACAGCAGGCTGAGGCTGGAGCCGCTCTTGGGCAGGAACGGCGGCAGCCCTACCAGGGTCTCCCACAGCACGCAGGCCAGCGAGTACTGGTCGCTGGCCCCCGAGACCGCTTGGCCCTCGATCTGCTCGGGCGCGATGTAGAGCAGCGTGCCCACGAACTGGCCCGCGCGCGTCAGCGTCGACGCGGTCGCGGCCTTCGTCAGGCCGAAGTCGGTGAGGTAGGTGTGCGGAGACGGGCCGGTGTGCTGCTCGATGAGGATGTTGGCGGGCTTGACGTCGCGGTGCACGAGCCCCCGACGGTGGGCGGCGTCGAGCGCGCCGGCGATCTGCTCGACCACGTCGAGGGCCATCGCAGGCTCCAGCGGCCCGTTCTGGCGCTCGAGCAGCTGCGCGACGTCGGCTCCGTCGACGTAGCGCATCACCAGGTAGAGGATCCCGTTCTCCTCGCCGGCGTCGTAGATCGGGACGATGTGGGGGTGGTCGATCGCGGCGGCGGAGCGCGACTCGCGGATGAAGCGCTCCCGGAACTCGGCATCGTCGGCCACGTCCTGCGACAGGGTCTTGACGGCCGCGACGCGCCCCAGGTGCAGATGCTGGCCGACGTACACGACCCCGGTGGCTCCGCGGCCCGCGACGCGCAGGATGCGGTAGCCCGCGATCGCGGTGCCGACCGGCAGCTCCTCCATCGTCCACAAGGTTAGGGGAGCGCCGTCGGGCGGCCCGGGCGGTCAGGGGACCGTCATCGCCGGCGGCTCCTCGGGCGCGGGACGCTCGCGCCCCAGCAGCATCCGCAGGCCCACCAGCCCCATGAACACCCCGAAGCCGCGCTGCAGCCCTTCCGCGGGGAGCGTCTGGGCGAGCAGCCCACCCGCGAGGCCCCCGCAGATGCCGGCCAGACCCAGCCGCAGGCCCAGGTCCCAGCGCACGTAGCCGTTGCGCTGGTGCTGCAGCGTCCCGACGATCGCGGTCGGCAGGATGACCAGCAGCGACGTGCCCTCCGCCAGGTGCTGGCCGAAGCCCAGCCCGACGACCATCGCCGGCACCATCACCACCCCGCCGCCCACACCCAGCGTGGCCGAGAGCAGGCCGGCGAGGAACCCCGTGACCGCGAGCCCGGCCACGAGCCCCGCCCCCGTGACCGCCGCTGCCTGCCCGACGTCCGAGACCACCACCAGCCGCAAGGCCACGAGCAGCAACAGCACCGCGAACGCCCGCCGCAGCACGGCTGCGGGCAGCCGGTGCAGTGCCCGCGCGCCGAACGCGGTCCCGACGATCGCCGCAGCCGCCATCACCACGGCCGCGCCCCAGCTCACCTCCCCCGCGACGGCGAACGGCACCACGGCCGCCGCCGCGGTGAGGATGATCGCCGCCAGCGACGTCGCGTGAGCGGTCTTCTGCGGTACCGCGAGCAGCAGCACGAGCGCCGGCACGAGGATCACCCCGCCCCCCACCCCGAACAGCCCCGCGAGCACCCCGGCCAGCACGCCGACCGCGATCACCCTGCCCGTGCGCACCGGGGTCGCAGCGGGAGCGGGCATCACGCCGGTGAGGCTAGTCCGGCAGCCTGCCTACACTCCGCCGCGAACCGGCGCCGGGACCAGCAAGGGATCGACAGCGATGGGCGAGTTCGTCACCGTCACCACCGACGAGCACGGCGTGGCGACGGTCCGCCTCGACCGCCCGCCGGTCAACGCGCTCAACCGCCAGCTCTGGCAGGAGTTCGGCGAGGTTGCCACGCAGCTCACCGAGGACGACGCGATCAAGGCCGCGGTCCTGTGGGGGGGCCCCAAGGTCTTCTGCGCCGGCGCCGACATCGTGCAGATGCGGGACATGGACTTCCAGGAGGCCTTCGCGCACGCCCACGTGCTGCAGCAGTCGTTCGCCGCGCTCGCCAAGGTCCCCAAGGTCGTGATCGCCGCGGTCAACGGCTACGCGCTGGGCGGCGGGATGGAGCTGGCCCTGACTGCGGACTTCCGCTATGCGGCGACCAACGCGCGGTTCGGGCAGCCGGAGATAAAGCTCGGCGTGATCCCAGGAGCCGGCGGGACCCAGCGCCTCACGCGGCTGGTCGGGCCCGCCAGGGCCAAGGCGATCGTCTACGACGGCGAGCTCTACAACGCCGAGCAGTGCGAGGCGATGGGGCTGGTCGACAAGGTCTTCGAGCCCGAGGAGGTCTACGACCGCGCGGTCGAGGCCGCCCGCCGCTACGCCCGGGGCCCCTTCGCCCTGCGCATGGCGAAGAAGGCCATCGACGACGGCCTGGACATGGACCTCGACCACGCGCTGCGCCTGGAGACGACGCTGTTCGCGGCCTGCTTCGCCACCGACGACCAGGCCGACGGCATGGCCTCGTTCGTCGAGCACGGTCCCGGAAAAGCACAGTTCCATCAGCGATGAGCGCCCAGCCGGTCGATCCCAAGGACGCAAACATCCGCTACCACGACTGGGAAGCGGAGCACTACGACGACAAGTGGTCGATCAGCTTCGACCAGCGCTGCATCGACTACGCGCTGGGGCGCTTCCGCAAGGCCGTCCGGGGAGGCCCCGAAGAGACCCCGACGTTCGGCGACGTGCTGGAGATCGGCTGCGGCACGGGGTTCTTCCTGCTCAACCTCGCGCAGGGCGGCGTCGTGGAGCGTGCGCACGCCACCGACATCTCGCAGGGCATGGTGGACGTCTGCGTCGCCAACGGGCGGCGCCTGGGGATCAGCGTCGACGGTCGCCGGGCCGATGCCGAGGCCCTGCCGTTCGCCGACGACTCGTTCGATCTCGTCATCGGGCACGCCGTCGCGCACCACCTCCCCGACGTGCGCGGTGCGTTCGCGGAGGCGCGCCGGGTGCTGCGGCCCGGCGGGCGCCTCGTGATCGCGGGCGAGCCGACTTTCCTGGGCGACGCGGTGGCCAACCAGTGGAAGCGCCTGGCCCGCACCGGCGTGCGCATCGCCGCCGCGGTGCTCGGGAGCGACCGGGTCCTGGCCGCGCACCGGCCCCACAGCGACGCCGACGCCGAGGCCGCAGCGCTGGAGGCGCACGTCGACCAGCACATCTTCACACCCGCGCAGCTCGAGGAGCACGCGCGCGCCGCCGGACTGAACGACGTCCGCACGGTCACCGAGGAGCTGACCGCCAGCTGGTTCGGCTGGACCACGCGCACGGTCGAGGCCATGGTGAAGCCCGACCTGCTGCCCGACGGCTACCGCTTCGCCGCCTACCGGGCGTGGCTGACGCTGTTCTGGATGGACGAGCACGTGTGGCGCCGGGTCGTCCCCCGCGACCTGTTCTACAACTGCATCCTCAGCGCGGCCGCGCCCCGAGACCGCTGACGGCGATGGCGGCGGAGCCGGCGGACGCAGACCCGCGGGACGTCGCCGCGGAAGCGCAAGCCGCGCAGCACCGCCAGGCCACCGCCCGCGAGGCCACCCGCCGTGCCGGCCTCCTCGGGGCCGACGCCGGCGTCCCCACGATCCCCGAGCTGCCGGAGCGGGTGCGCTGGGGGCCGCGCCGCGCGGTGCGCTTCGCGCTGGACCACCGGATGACCACGCCGCAGTACGCGCTGCTCTACGCGCGCTACCTGGCCCAGCGGGCACGCCACCCCAACGTCTGCTTCCGGGGGATGGTGTTCTTCGGCCGGCACGTCGAGCTGCTCGCCCGCCCCGGCCACGGCCGCCTGGTCCTGGGCCCATGGTGCTGGATCGGCAACGCCAACAAGCTGCGCGCGCACGAGGGCAGCCTGCGCCTGGGCCCCAAGGTCGTGATGGGCCGCGACAACGTGATCAACACCTACCTCGACATCGAGGTCGGGACCAACAGCCTCCTAGGCGACTGGATCTACGTCTGCGACTTCGACCACATCTACGAGCGCCTCGACATCCCGATCAAGTCCCAGGGCGTCGTGAAGACACCCGTGCGCATCGGCGCCGACGTCTGGGTCGGCGAGAAGGCTTCGATCCTGCGCGGCGCCGACATCGGCTCCGGCTCCGTGATCGCCTCCCAGGCCCTCGTGAAGGGCCAGATCCCCCCCTTCTCGATCGTGGTCGGCACCCCGGCGCGCATCATCGGCACCCGCCTCCCCAAAGGCATGACCGTCGAAGAGGGCCTCGCCCTCCAACGCGCCGGCCACCCGCTCCCACATGACCCCTTGGGAGCCTGAAGCCCTAGAGCAACTCAGCCAGGGCGTCTTCGATCGTGACCGGGACGGCGGCGGTGCCGCCGATGATGCGGATGCGCTTGGGGGCGAGGGTGGCGATGGCGGTGCGGGTCGCTTCGGGGAGGGTGGTGGGGGAGGTCAGGAGGAGGGGGCCGCCTGCGGCGGCGGCGACGGGGACCGCGGCGAGGGCGTCGGGGAAGTCCTCGCCGGTGGCGATGACCACAGACCGGGCGCCGCTGGGGAACGTCGACCGCGCGACCGACGCGGCGGTCGCGTACCGGTCGGAGCCCGCGATGCGGACGACCTCGCCCGCGTAGGACCGCAGCGCCGCGACGACGGGGTCGGCGACCGCCGCCGCGCCGCCAAGCACGACGATGCGCCCGGGCTCGAGGCGGTCAAGGGCCTCAGCGGTGGCGGTCGGCAGCCGGTCGTGGGCGGTGAGGAGAAGGGGCCCGCCCGCCAGGGCGGCCGCCACGCCGCCGGACAGCGCATCGGGGAACGCCGTGCCGCAGGCCACGTGCACGACCGGGGCGTTGACGGGGTGGGTCCGTGCCGCGACCGCGGCGGCGGTCGCGTAGCGGTCCTCGCCCGCGACGCGCTCGACGACGCGGGTCGCCGTCGAGAGCTGCGCGACGACGGCCTGCGAGACGGCCGCCTCGCCGCCCAGCACGAGGACGTGGGTGACCCCCAGCCGGTCCAGCTCGGCGGCCGTGGCCTCGGGCACGCCCTCGGCGTCGACCAGCAGCAGCGGGCCTCCGAGGGCCACGGCGGCAGGACCCCCGGCCAGCGCGTCGGCGAAGCGTGCGCCTGCGGCGACCACGGCCACGGCGGCACCGTCCGGGAAGGCCGCTGCCGATGCCGCCGCTGCCGTCGCCGCACGCGAGCTGCCGGCCAGCCGGAGCAGATCGATGACCCGCACCTCGCGCATCATGTCGTGGTCCTCGTGCTCGAGGATGTGGCAGTGGTAGGTGAAGTTGCCGGTGTAGTCCTCGCTGGCGGGCCCGCGCAGCGGGGGAGCACCGGGGAGGACGGCACTCACCTCTGCGACCTCGCCCGCGGCGACGACCAGGGTGTCCTTCCAGCCGCGCTCGAACGCGGGCGCCGCGACCGGCGCACCCCCCGGTTGCTGGCGCGACCGCACCCGGAACGGCGTGAGGTGCAGATGCATCGGATGGGCCATCGGTGTGCTGTTGTGGAAGCGCCAGCGCGTGACGCCACCCAGGCGCGGCCGGGCGTCGATGCCGCCGTCGTCGAAACCGGCCCCGTTGAGCAACCAGCGCGCGTTGTCCTCCAGCGACAGCGTGACATCGTGCGTGAACGTCGGCGCGGGCAGCTGCGGCGGGTCCCGGAAGCGCTCCGGCAGCGGGGCCAGGTCGCCCACCGGGACCTCGGCGGCCGCCAGCCGCAGCACGTCGCGCTGCCGGCCAGAGGCGGCCCGGTCGATGAGGTCCAGCTCCTGCCCGGGCGCCAGGTCGACGACGACCTCGGCGCGCTCGGCCGGCCACAGCGTCAGCACGTCGCGCTCGGTCGGTGCGTCCAGGAGGCCCAGGTCACACGCGACCTGCCGCAGCGGCGCACCGTCGGCGCGCGCGAGGTCGAACCGGCGCGCGTTGGCCGCATTGACCAGTCGCAGCCGGACGCGCCCCGGCGGCACGGCCCCGATGGGGGCAACCGCCCCGTTCACCAGCGTCACGTCGCCGAGGAACCCTCCATGGCTGCCGGTGCCGTACACCAGCGACCCATCCGCGGCGAACTGCTTGTCCCCCAGCAGCACCAGGACGTCTGAGGCGTCGCCGGCGGGCAGCCCGAGCTGCGCCTCGGCCTTGTCCACAACGAGGAAGGCGCCGGCCAGCCCGCGGTAGACCTGCTCGCCCGTGTGATGGGCCCGGTGGTCGTGGAACCACAGCGTCGCGGGGCCCTGCTGCAGCGGGTAGGAGTACGTGCGCTCGTCGCCCGGCTGGATCAGCGCGTCCGGATGACCGTCGGACGCAGCCGGCGTGATCGCCCCGTGCAGGTGCAGGGACACCGGCACGGGCAGCAGGTTGTGCACCAGCAGCTCGACCGGCCGGCCCGGCCGGGCCACGATCGTCGGGGCGGGGAACGTGCCGCCCAGGGTCAGCATCGGCGTGACCACGCCCGGCAGCAGCTCGACGTCCGCCTCCTGCGCGACCAGGACATAGCGGTCGGCCTCGCCGGTGGTCGACTCTGGCTCGAGGACCGCCGGCCGCGGGAGCGCGACGGTGAAGGGCGGTGGCAGCAGGTCGGGGGACGTGCCGGCCGCACCGCGCGGGAGCGGGCACCACGGCGCGGGCGTCGCTGCCGGCACCAGGAGGCGCGCCGGCAGGGAGCGCGTGGCCACCGCCAGACCTGCCGCCGCACTCATCAACGCCCGCCGCGAAACCCGCACCAACGTCCTCCGCTGTCCCCGTCGTCCGCAAGGGTACGACGTCCGGGCACGACCCCGGGGGTAGAGTCCGTCGCTGTCGTGCACCCGATGGAGCTGCCGGACCCCCAGGATCCGGCGACCCTCACCACGGCGCCGCTGGCCAGGTCCGCCGCGGCCGACACGTCCGGCGACCGGCGCCGCATCGGGCTGCGGATCCTCCCGCAGTTCCTCGTCACCGCCCTGATCGGGGCCGTGCTGGCGGGTGGGCTGGCGGCGCTGTACTACGCGCAGCGCGTCGGGCAGCTGGAGGATGCGACCAGCGGCGCGCGCGGCCAGATCCTCGCTACCCGCGACCAGGTCCTGGAGGCGGCCCAGGAAGCCCGTGACGAAATCGCGCGGCTGGTGGCCGAGGAGCAGGACGACCCGGCGAGCTCGACCCCGCTCGACGTGCCGGCCGACGGGGGCGTCTACGCGGTCAGCACCGCCCACGCTGGCGGCGAGGTGCGCGTCGGCAGCGCGTTCACCGTCTACTCCGATGCCGTCGACGTGCCGGAGCCCATGACGTTCCTGGTCACGGCCTACGACCTCGTTGCCGTCGGCGACGAGGCTGCGGTCGCTTCGGCGACCGTGCACCTCCCGACCGGGGACGTCGTCGCGCCCGTGCGCGGCGTCGAGCCGAGCTACGACCTGGCGACGCTGATGCTCGAGGGCGTCGGCGGCCTCCCGGTCCTGCCGTGGCGACCGCCGGAGGCGCTGCTGGCGCGTGGCGACCCGGTGTGGCTCGTCGGGGTCGCGGGGCCGGACACGCCGGTCGTGCTGCCGGCCAGCATTGGCGGGGTGTCACCGCGCGCCGTGGTGGCGTCGGCGCCGTCGACCGCGTTCCTCGCGGGCGGGCCGGTGGTCGACGCCTCGGGCCGGGTCGTGGCGGTCTCGTCGCTGCGCTACGCGCCGTTCGGGCCCTCCGGGCTGCCAGGCGCCTACGGCGTGCCGGTCCGTGCACTCTGCCTCACCCTCGTGGAGTGCACCGCCGAGGACGCGGGCGCCGGCGACCCCCTCGGCGCCCCGGGACAGGTCGTCCCCGGCGCCATCGCCCGCCCCGGCCCCTCGCCTCGCCCCGCGCCTCCCCCTCCGGCCCCCGCGCCCCAACCCGCTGCCCCGGCCGCCGCACCCCCTGCCCCGGCCCCCGCACCCCCTGCCCCGGCCGCCGCACCCCCGGCCCCCGCCGCACCGCCCGCCCCCGTCACCACCGCCCCCGTCCCCGAACTCCCGGCCTCCCCTGACGGGTGATGACGCCGTGCCGCTCGAGGTGGGCTGCGATCGGGGCGCGCGCTAAGGTCTAGGCTCGATGAGCACTCCACCGCCGTTTGGGAACCAGCCGCCGCCGCCTCCGGGAGGGTTTCCGCCGCCCGGAGCGCCCCCGCCCGGAGCGCCCCCGCCCGGAGCGCCGCCCCCGCCCGGAGGTACCACCCAGGCCTTGCCGCCGGGCGCACTGCCCGGCTACGGGCAGGGGGGCGGGCAACAGCCGCCCGGTCCCCCCGGCTACGGCGGCGGGCCCCCGGGGGGGATCCCGCCGGGCGGAGGTCCTCCGGGGTACGGCGGGCCTCCCGGGTACGGCGGGCCCCCCGCGCAGCCGCCGAAGAAGAAGTCCAACACCGGCCTGATCGTGGCCATCGTGGTCTTGGGCGTCCTGCTGGTCGGCGGGCTGATCTGGTTCTTCCTGCTGCGCGACGACGGCACCGACGTGGTGCTGACCGGCACGGAGACCCCCACGCCCGCCGCGACGACCGAGGAGCCCACGACCGAGGAGCCCACGACCGAGGAGCCCACCGAGGAGCCCACGACCGAGGAGCCCACCGAGGAGCCCACGACCGAGGAGCCCACGGAAGAGCCCACGACCGAGGAGCCCACCGAGGAGCCCACGACCGAGGAGCCCACCGAGGAGGCCGACGAGCCGCCGTCGAGCGGCGGCGAGGTCACGGTTCCCGGCTTCGCCGAGGGCGAGATCGTCGACGGCGCCCCGATCGAGTACACGTTCCAAGGGACCGCCAGCCAGCAGGTCCAGATCATCATGATCGCCGACGACGACACCCTGGACCCGCTGCTGGTGCTGTTCGGCCCCGACGGTTCGGAGGTCGCGCGCAACGACGACGTGGCGGCAGGCCAGTTCGACTCGTTCATCGACGTCACGCTCCCGGAGACCGGTACCTACACGATCGAGGCCGGCAGCTTCAACGGCAGCAGCGGCGCCTTCGGCCTGCTTCTCGACGAGGGCGCGCCGCCCACCGAGGGCACCCCGATGCCCTCGGACATGACACCGGGCGGCGAGACGCAGTCGCTGGAGGGTGAGGTCTCGGCCGCGATGCCCCAGGTGGCCTACACCTTCACGGGCGACCAGGGCGTCAACGTGCAGATCGACGCCACCATCCCGGCCGGCGCCGCGACCGACCCGACGCTCACCCTGTTCGGACCGGACGGCACGGAGGTCGACTTCGACGACGACGGCGGGGACAACCCGCTCGAGAGCCGGATCAACGTCGCGCTCCCGACCACCGGCGAGTACACGATCGTGGTCGGTGTGTTCGGGGAGCGCTACGGCCCGTACACGCTGACGGTCAGCGCCCAGTAGGCCGGAGGGCCCGGCAGGTCCTCCAGCAGCCCGCCCTCATCGATCGGTGGTGAGGGCGGGGGCTGCCGCGCCGAGGTCGGCGGGATGGGTGGCGGCGGGGTCGTCGCGGTCGGCGAACGCGCCGGGATCCGCGCCGCCGGCCAGCGCGTGGACGGCCGCGAGGTGCTGGCGGGCGCGGCCGGTGGCGTAGCCGGCGGCACCGCCCTTGGCGATCTCGAACGCCCAGTCGCTGGCCTGCGCGAGGGTGAGCTGGCGCCACGCGGCATCGCGCGCACGGCCGGGCGGGACGATCGCGAACGCCGCCTGAGCCGCGTCGAGCGCCTGCCAGAACCAGCGGGTCCGCTCCGTGACCCAGGCGGCGTGGCCCTTGCCCCAGCCCCACGACGACTCCGGCAGCGCCAGGCGCCGCCGCGGCGGGACCTCCTCCAGCGCGCGCTGGAGGGTCGTCGGCTGCAGGACCGGGTCGTCGTGCAGCAGGCGCAGCACGGACTCCAGCCAGCGCGGCCCCTCGTACCACCAGTGCCCGAAGAGCTCGAGGTCGTAGGCCGCGACCACCACGCTCCCGCGGGGTCGGCCGGCGGCCTGGCGGTGCAGGAGCGCGACGAACTCGCGCGCGTGCGCGTCGGCACGGGCTGCGGCGGCCTGCGGGTCGTAGGGTCGCTTGGCCGGGTTGGCACGGTCGGTGACACGCCAGGACTTGAATCCGCCCTCGGCGTCGATCGCATAGAAATCGCGGTACCAGGGGTCGGTCGGATAGCCGCCGTGGGGGTTCCAGACCGCGTAGCTCACCGCCAGGTTGCGGCCGAAGGCCGCGACATCGCCATCGCCGATCCACACCGGCGCGTCGAGGACGTCCAGCGGCCCGCCCGGGGCCTCGATCGCGCCGGCGGTCGCCGACCAGTCCCGCGGCGGCGCGCCCACGGCGCGGGCCAGCGTCGGGGCGTCGAGGACGAGGTGGTCGACGCCGGCCTCGGCCCAGAACGTCTCCAGCCCGGGCAAGGCCACGTCGCGGCGCCGCAGGACCGGGGTGCCGTCACGTACGACCTCGAACGGCTCCACGGTGGGGTCGGCCACGGAACCCGCCGGCCGATACGCGCACTCAGGCGTCCACACCCCGCGCGCCGGGAGCCCCGTCAGCCGCCGCGACGTGGCCAGGCCGTCGGCCAGCTGCCCGCGGATCGTCGCGGCGTCCGCCAGCAGCGGCAGGTAGGGGTGCGTCGCCGGGCCGCCGAGCAGCTGCACGACGCCGGCGCGGGCCAGCGCCGCGAACGGCGCCACGAGCCCGGTCGCAAGCAGCCCGCCCTCGACCTGGGCCAGCAGCGCCGCCTGGCGTTGCCAGTGGTGGCTCCACGTGTCGCCGAGGTGGGCGCGGTCCCAGCCGGGCGAGCGCGACACCGTCCCCTGCAGGTCGAGCAGGCGCCGGCCCAGCCAACCGTGCAGCTCGTCGAGCAGGTAGCGGTCCGCGAGCTGCTCGGCCAGCACGGGCGTCAGCCCCAGCGTGAGGACATCGCGCTGGCCGTCGGCCGCCAGCCGCTCCAGGACGCCCAGCAGCGGCAGCACCGACTCCGACACGGTCTGGTACAGCCACTCCTCGCCGCAGGGGTAGGTGCCGTGGCGGCGCACCCACGGCAGGTGGCCGTGGAGCACGAACGCGACCCTCACTGGCGGCTCGCGATGGCGAGCAGGTCGAGGCTTGCGTCCAGGTCGTCGGGGCGCCAGGTGAAGTCCCAGGGCCGCACGGCGCGCACGACCCCGCGCACCCACGCCGGCCACTGCTCCGGGGGAGCAGCCAGCAAGACCTCCGGGAGCGGGCGTTGCAGCACGGCTTCGACGGTGCGCAGCCGCGGCCCGTGGTGCAGGCCCAGCATGCTCCGCAGCCGCAAGCCCGCCGTGGCCAGCACCTCGCTCAGCTCCGCGCCCGTGAACTCGTGGGTGTGGAAGGGGTTGACGGGCGTCTCGGAGCCGGGGGTGAACGTGAGGCGGTTGGGGGTGGCGATCAGCAGCTCGCCATCGGGGGCCAGCAGCCGCCCCATCTCGGCCAGGAAGGCCGGCACATCCCATAGGTGCTCGATCACCTGGAAGCTGACGACCGCCTGCGCGGCGCCGTCGGCCAGGTCGGGGATGTGCGACAGCTCGGCCTCGACGAAGCGCACCTGCGGGTAGGTGCGGCGGGCGTGGTCCACCACGTCGGGGACGAGGTCCACAGCGATGACCGAGGCCGCCGTGGCGGCCAGCAGCGCAGCGCCGTAGCCCTCGCCGCAGCCGGCGTCGACCACGGCCAGCCGCTCGCAGCGCGCCGCCGCCACCCGGTAGGCCGCCACGTGGCGCTGGAACCAGTAGCGCTCATGCCAGACCCCGGGGACCGTGCGCTCACCGGTCAGGGGCAGCGAGGACCTTCCTTGGGAGGACCGCAGCGCCCGTCGGGCGGCAAGCTTCGCCGGCCGCAGACCGGGGAAGTTGGGGCGCGTCGCCGGGGTCATTTCGTGGGCGATGTTACTCTTGAGTAACCACCCAGTCGGGGGGCTCTGCCCCCCGACGACCCCCCGAAGGCAACCCCAAGCCCTGCTGCGGAGGCGCGATCTCTCGTGCGCATCATCTGCCCGGTCAAGCGCGTGCCGGACACGGCCGCCGACAAGAAGGTCGTCCCCGACGACAAGACGCTCGACCGCGACGCCGGCGAGGCCATCCTCAACGCCAACGACGAGTGGTCCATCGAAGAGGCCATGCGCATCAAGGAGCGCGCGACGGCGTCGAGGTCATCGCGCTGTGCATGGGCCCGGAGCAGGCGCAGACGACCGTGCGCAAGGCGCTGTCGTACGGGCTCGACGGGGCGATCCAGGTCACCGACCCGGCGATCCACGGCTCCGACGCGCTCGCCACCGCCCGCGTGCTGGCCGCCGCCCTGAAAGATGAGGAGTTCGACCTGATCATCATGGGCAACCAGTCCTGCGGACGCGCGGACGACGCTGGTGCCCGCGATGCTCGCGGAGTACCTCGACCTGCCGGCGCTGACCTACGTCCAAGCGCCTGAGGTCGCGACGACGGCAAGCTGAGCGCGCAGCCGCGAGACCTCCACGGGCCACCAGACCGTGGAGGCACGGCTGCCCGTGGTGGTCAGCGTGGTCGAGGCGATCAACGAGCCGCGCTACCCCTCGTTCAAGGGGATCATGGCGGCCAAGTCCAAGCCGCTGGACACCAAGGACCTCGCCGCGCTCGGCTGTCGACGCCGGTGAGGTCGGCTTCGCGAGCTCCTGGACCGAGATCGTGGAGGCGACGCCCAGGCCGCCGCAAGCAGGCCGGCGACAAGGTCGAGGACGACGGCTCCGGGCACCGTCGGCGCGAAGGCGCTCGCCGAGTTCCTGGCCACCAAGAAGTTCATCTAGGAGCGCGCGATGGCAGACATCCTGGTGCTCGTCGAGCACGACGCACGGCACCCCGAAGAAGGTCACCAACCAGATCCTCACCGCGGCGCGCAACCTGGGCGCCGGTTCCGTGTCGGCCGCCGCGTTCGGGGCCGGCGCGTCCGAGGGTGCGGAGAAGCTCGGCGAGTACGGCGTGTCGAAGGTCTACGTGTGGGACAGCCCGGACGCCGAGGAGTACGCGACCGAGCCGTTGGTCGCTGCGCTGGCCGCCGCCGTCGAGGCAGTCCGGCGCCGCCATCGTGCTCGACGCAGTCCGACCCGTTCACGACCGACGTGGTCGGCCGCACCGCGATGCGCACGGGCGGCGGCGTCGTGGCCGACGCCGTCGACCTCGAGCTGGACGGCGACCAGCTGCTCGCCACCAAGGCGATCTTCGGCGGCGACATGACCTCGAAGTGCTAGGCCAAGGCCGAGGCGCGTGCAGTTCGTCACCGTGAAGCCCAACGCTTCCACCGCCGAGGACGGCGGTGGCTCTGCGGCCGAGGTCGTGCAGCTCGACGTGACGCTGGACGACAACGCCAAGCGCACGAAGGTCGTCGACACTCGTCGAGGCCGAGAAGTCGGGCCGCCCGGAGATGACCGAGGCCTCGATCATCGTCGCCGGCGGGCGCGGCCTGGGCAAGGAGGAGGGCTTCCGGCTGATCGAGGAGTTCGCCGACGTCCTGGGCGCCGCCGTCGGCGCCTCGCGTGCCGCCACCGACGCCGGCTGGTACCCCCACAACCACCAGATCGGTCAGACCGGCAAGACCGTCGCGCCGCAGCTCTACATGGCCAACGGGATCTCCGGGGCGATCCAGCACCGCGCCGGCATGCAGACCTCCCAGACGATCGTCGTGATCAACAAAGACCCCGAGGCCCCGTTCTTCTCGATCGCCGACATCGGCGTCGTGGGCGACCTCTACAAGGTCATCCCGCCGCTGATCGAGGAGATCGCCAAGCGCAAGGAATGAGAGACCGGGCCTGGCACCGCCGGCCCGCGGCGGTGCTGGCGCGGGACCGCGACCGGCTGCTCGCCGAGTGGATCGCGCGCGAGGTCCGCCCGTTCTGCCCGTGGTGGGCGGAGCGTCTCGGTGACGGCAAGGTCACCGGCGCGGCGGACCTCGAGATGGCGGTGGCGACCAACGAGGAGGCCGACGTCGCCGGTGCGGGCGGTCCCGGCAACCCGGCCCTGCTGATCGCGGCCGACGAGGTCGCGTTCAAGCGCCACGCGTCGCGCCGCGACCTCTCGCAGGCGGCGGCGGAGGTGGGCGGCCATGGCGTCGAGGGCCGCCGCGCCGCGATGCTGCGGCGCTTCAAGCCCGTGCACGTTCACGAGGCCGGCGTCGACCGCGTGCTGGCGATCGCCTACACGCGCACCGACCTCGACCGGCTGCACGTGGCGGGCAGACGGCTGGCCGAGGTGCTCGGTCTGGACAGCGACGACGCACTCGTGAACGCGGTGCCCGCCGGACCGACCCTGGCGTTCTGGGGTCTCTACCACCTGGCGTTGGCCACGCGGATGACCGCGCTCCACCCGCGCTCGCCGGGGCTGCCGGCCGCCGCTGCGGTCGCGCGGGCGCTGGCGATGCTGCCGGCCAGCGTGCTGGCCGTGCCGGTCGGGGAGGCCGCAGCACTGCTGGACGAGCTGGCCCACCGCACGGCAGCGGTGACGTCGCTGCGGCGGGTGCTGGTCGTGGGGCCGCCCCCGGAGGCGGCCGAGCGCCGCGCGATCGCCATGGCCGGGCAGGTCCTGGCCGGGCACCCGGTGCGGGTACAGGCCGTCTGGGCGCCGGCGTGCTCGCGGGTGCTCTACGGGGAGGCGCCGTCGGCCCCGGACGACCCGCCGGAGGCCACCTACGGGCTGCTCACCTACCCCGACCTCGAGCACCTGGAGGTCCGCGACCCGGTGACCGGCGAGCCGGTCCGCGAGGGCGCCGGCGGCGAGCTGGTCGTCACGTCCCTGGGCTGGCGCGGCACCGCGCTGCTGCGCGTCGCGACCGGCTCGTGGGTGGCGGGGCTGGAGTCCCGGACCCCGCACCCGGTCTCCGGCAGCACGGTCCCGCGGCTCGCGCCGCACGCCCGCGACGGCGCGTGGCAGCCCGAGGTCACCGACGGCGCGACCCGCCGTCGCGTCGACCTGCGCCGCGCCTACGCCGTGATGGCGGGTCCCAGGACGTCGCGCCTGCGCGTCCAGGCGTGGAGCCTCAAGGCGCTGGACGGGGAGCTTGTCCTCGGCCTGGATTGCGGGGTACAGGACACCGCGGCGCTGCGCGCGCTGGCCTACGCGCTGGGCGACGCGGTGGGGGTCGTGCCCGAGGTGCGCCTGGGGACGCGGACGGCCTACCTGGAGCCCAGGATCGGCACCGCCGGGCTGGAGACCGTGCCGCCTGCGGCCAGCAGGGCGCCCACCTCCGCGGCGAGCATCGGGGCCTCGAAGAAGACCCCCTGACCCAGGGGGCAGCCGCCTCCGCCTCGGCGCCGGCCTCGCGGCGTCGGGCCTCGCCCTGAGCGGCCAGAGCGGTACGTCAGCCGGCGGCGAGGAGGTCGCGGACCTTGGCGGTGTCGAGGAACGCGGGCTGCGTCGTCGCGAGGAAGTCGCGGAGGAGGGCGACGAAGCGTGCGGGCTCCTCGGCGTGGGGGAAGTGGCCGGCGCGCTCGAAGATCTCCAGGCGGCTGCCTTCGACCAGGGCGTGCGCGTCGGTGCCGTGCTGCACCGGGATGATCGGGTCGCGGCCGCCCCAGACGAGCAGCAGGGGTAGCCCTTCGGCGAGGTAGAGCCGGTCGCGGGCGTCCACGGTCTGGCCGCCGGGGTCGACCACGCCGCGCAGCGTGCGCACGAACGCGCTGCGCGCGGGGGAGTCCAACAGGGAGGCCACGTGCCGGGCGATCTCGCGAGTGCCCGGACCGGGACGCACCACGCCGAACGACACGCGCGCGAGCTGCTCCTGGACCCAGGCGCCGGCGTCGGCCGTCCAGCGGTTGAAGAGCGCCAGCAGGACGAACTCCGAGAGCGGCAGCGCGGCGGCGCGCAGGACCGGGCTGACCTCGCGGCCCAGGCCGCCGCTGCCGACGAGCACGAGCCGCTCGACCAGCTGCGGGAACTGGTAGGCGAACTGCATCGCGATGCCGCCGCCCAGCGAGTGGCCGACGACCGTGGCGCGCTCGTGCCCCAGCGCGAGGAGCAGGTCGCGCGTGCCGGAGGCGAACGCGCCGAGCGAGTAGTCCCCCCGCGGCTTGGCGGAGCGGCCGTGGCCCAGCAGGTCCGGGGCGATCACGAGGGCACGCTCGCCCAGCGCGTCGGCGACGCCGGCCCAGGTCTGGGAGCTCCCCGCGATGCCGTGCAGCAGCAGGAGGACCTGCGGCGCGGCCGGGTCGCCGGCGGTGCGGTAGCTGACGGTCTGGCCGTGCAGGACGACGGTCTCCGTGCGCATGGCCGGGAGGGTAGCCACCAGGGGCTACTCAGGCGATCGGCAGCTCGACGAGCCGTGATGCGCAATACGCCAGCGTGATCCCCGAAGCGACGATCAGCATGATCTGTGCGAGGCGGGCCCGGAACGACGTGGTCACACCTGCGAAGAACAGCGCGGACGCGAAGAGCACGGTCGTGAGCACGAAGTCGTCGGCGTTGCCCGCCGCGGTGGCCCCTTCCAGGGTCGCCTGCTCGGCCAGGGCGTTGACCTCGTCGTACGGCCCCAGCAGGGACGCGATGTAGGCCTCGTTGTCGACGAGGCTGATTGCGGGTTCGCCGGCCTGGACCTGCGCGCGCCACTCATCGAGGTAGGGGCGGAACCCCTCCCGTACGAGGGTCTCCTCGAGGAACGCCGCGAGCCCGGGCTGCTCGTTGGCCACGGCCGCGGCGTACTGCGAGGCGATCACACTGTCGTAGCTGATCGCCTGGGTCGCGAGGCCGAACAGCCGCGAGGCCTCGACCCGGCCGGCCGAGGCCCGCGTGTTGGCCCGGCTCTCCTCACCGTTCCAGCGGCTGGCCTGGTAGCCGCACCACGCGGAGCCGAGGGTCGCGACTCCCAGGAGCAGCACGGCCAGGATCTCGAGCGCGCGGGTGGCCGCGCGCCTCGTGCCGTTCATTGCTCAGAGGTTTCGTCCACATCGGCCGCGGCCGGGCTGGATGGCTCCTTGGCCGCCCCGTCACCTGCCGGGCGCGTGATCGGCGCGGGGATCATCCCGGTCCGGTCCACCAGCGCCTGAGCGACCTCGCGCCACGCGTCGACCTCGCGGTAGCGCAGCGCCGCCTCCATCGCGCCGGCACCGACGATGCCCTCCAACGCGGCGTCGTTGCGGGCGCGTGCCCGGCGCGTCGCGGCCTCCGCCTCCTCGCGGACCAGGTCCAGCCGGGCCCGGACCGTCGCCTGGATGACCTCGCCCGTGCGGCCCACGTCGGCGTCGTTCAAGCCGAACATCGTGACCTCGAAGCCCTCGGTGGCCAGCGTTTCGCTCACCAGCCCACGCAGCCGTTCCTCCAGGTCCAGGCGGGCCGCGCCGTAGAGGTCCTCCACGCCCACGGACTCCTGGCAGAGCGCGTCGCGCAGCACCCGCCCGCTGCGATCGCGCACGACCGCCCACAGTCCCTGGCTCCCGAACCGCTCGTGGACGGCCCGCAGCTGCCCGGGGTCGATCCGGAACCGCACGGTGTAGGAGATCGTGGCCGCCGTGCGATCCCCGAGCAGCACGGCCAGCGGCGGGCCGCCGTTCTCGAACTCCGTATCCGAGGCTTCCGCGGCCTCGACGTCGCCGGCCCGGTACGACAGCTCCAGCGAGGGGTACACGGCGATCACGCGCCGGCGGAACGCCGGCTGGAAGTGCGGGCCCGGCGGCAGAACGCGGTCGGTCGCTTTGCCCTTGATGAGCAGGAGTCCCAGGTGACCTGGGCCGATGCGCACCAGCGAGTCATTGAGGAGCAGCCAGCTGACGAACGTGACCACGAGGCCCACGCCCACCAGCAACACGACCCATGCAGGCATAGAACGACCGACCCTTTCCCCGGCTCTCCAGCCACCGTCCCGGACCCGGCCGGGTCCCGCCTCACCCGAAACGGGTCGAAAAGGACCGCGGGGTCAGCCCTCCAGCAGCTGACGCGCGATGACCCTGCGCTGCATCTCGCGAGGTGCCCTCGAAGATCGTGTAGATCTTGGAGTCGCGGTACCACTTCTCGACCGGGAAGTCGCGGATGTAGCCGTAGCCGCCGAGGATCTGGATGGCGTGCTCGGTGACGCGAACCGCCGTCTCGCCGGCCTTGAGCTTGGACATCGAGCCCTCGGCCTGCTCGAAGGACTGCGCCGGTCGCGGCCAGCCAGCCGGCCTTGCGGACCAGCAGCTGGCTGCACTCGACGTCGACGGCCATGTCGGCGAGGAGGTTGGCGATCGACTGGTGCTGGCCGATGGGCTTGCCGAAGGCCTCGCGCTCGCGGGCGTAGCCGGTGGCGAACTCCAGCGCGGCGCGGGCGATGCCGATGGCCTGCACGGCGACGAACGGACGCGTGCGCTCGAAGGTCTGCAGCGCGTTGGAGGAACGTGCCGGTGGACTCACCGGCCCGCGCGTGCTCGAGTCGCTTGTCGAACTTCTCGACGCCGCCGAGCACGCGGTCCAGCGGGGATGCGGCAGTCCTCGAGGATCACCTCGACGTGTCCGAGGCCCGGATCCCCAGCTTGTGCTCCTTCTTGCCCGGCCGGATGCCAGGGTCGTCGCGGTCGACGATGAACGTCGCCTGGCCCCGATGGCCCAGCTCCGGGTCGACGGTGGCGACGACGAGGTACACGCTGGCCACGCCGCCGTTGGTGATGAAGACCTTCGTCCCGTTCAGCACCCAGCTGTCACCGTCGC
The DNA here is from genome assembly GCA_963829805.1 of Euzebyaceae bacterium. GTDB lineage: Bacteria > Actinomycetota > Nitriliruptoria > Euzebyales > Egibacteraceae > CAWHJR01. The sequence continues at coordinate 165,316 of CAWHJR010000002.1, read as the reverse complement.
GCCGCGCCCGCGTCCGCAGGTTGGAGACGTCGGAGCCGGCCTGCGGCTCGGTCACCGCGAACGCGGCAACCGCGGGCTCCTCGGCGGTGCCGAACATCTTCGGCGCCCACTCCAGGAGCTGCTCGGGGGTGCCGCCGCTGGCCAGCGACGCCAGCGGGAGCCCGGTGCCGAAGATCGAAAGGCCGATGCCCGCGCACCCCCAGAAGACCTCCTCCATGATCAACGGCAGCGTCAGTCCGGTCGCGTCGGCCTGGTGCTGCAGGTAGAGGTCCAGGCCGTACAGCCCCACCTCGGCCGCCTTCTTCACGACCGGCCAAGGGAACTCCTCGGTCTCGTCGTAGTGGCCGGCGACCGGGCGGATCTCCCGCTCCGCGAACTCGTGCGCCCACTTGCGCAGCTCTTGCTGGTCCTCCGTGAGGGAGAAGTCCATGTTCGGGTCCCTACATCACGCTACGTGACATCGTCCGGTGTCGTGTCGCTGGCGGCGGCCAGCATCGATCCCTTGGCGCGCATGGCCGCCATGCACGACCAGCACACGGCCTTGCCGTGGAACTCCGCAAGGTGCTCGGCCTCGCCGCAGAACGTGCACGACTCGGCGGCGCGCACCATCACGACGCGGCCGTCCTCCAGTGTGATGTCGACCGCGTCGCCGTCGCGCAGCCCCAGCGAACGGCGCATCGACGACGGGATCACGACCCTCCCCAGGTCGTCCACCTTGCGTCTCACCCCGGACGCCACGCCCAAACACCTCCGCTTCGGCGGAGGCGTTTGCCCCCCACGCCGGTCTGCCGGCCCCCTTTGCAGGGGGCCGTTGGCAGGGAGGCTACCGAGCGAGCAACCCTTCACGCGCGGCATGCGTCGTCGAGAGCGAGATGGAGGCGAATCCGTGATCGCGGCGACCGCGCGGGCGACGATCGTGCACACCGTGCCGACCACCGCCGACGACTTCACCGCGCTCTACGCGGCGCAGCATGCCGACGCACTGCGGCTGGCCTACCTGCTGTGCGGTGACGCCCAGCGCGCCGAGGACGCGGTCGCCGATGCCTGGGTCAAGATCTGGCGGCGCGTGCAGCGCGGCGGCATCCAGCAGCCCCGCGCCTACGTGCGGCGCGCGGTGGTGAACGAGGTGAACTCGCGGTTCCGACGCCTGAGGCTCGAGCGCCGCGAGGCCGACAAGCAGCGCGGAGACGACCGCGGCGTCCGCGGCCACGCCGAGCAGCTCGCCGACGAGGACCTGACCTTCCGCGCGTTGCACACGCTCCCGGCGCGGATGCGCGTGGCGCTGGTCCTGCGCTACTGGCACGACCTGCCGGAGGCCGACATCGCCGACGCGATGGGCATCTCCGTCGGCACGGTGAAGAGCACGCTGTCGCGCGGGCTGGCGAAGCTGCGCGCCGAGCTGGGCAGCGAGGAGGCCGGACGGTGACCCACCCTCCCGACGACCTCGAGCGCGCCCTGCGCGCCTCCCTGTCCGCCCGCGCCACCGACGTCACCCCCGACCCGGCGACCTACCAGCACGTCGTCACCCGCGCGGAGCGCACCCGGCGGTTTCGCGTCGCGGCACTGGGCTTGGCCGTCGCGGGTGTCGTGGCGTTCGCCGCGGTCGCCGTCACGTCGCTGATCCGCACCGACGTCGAGCTGCAACCCGGCCCCGTGGTCGCCCAGCCCACGGCGCCGACGCTCCCCGTGGCGACGCCCGGGCCCACGGCCGCCACTGCGCCGGCCGGCAGCCTGGTGGTCAGCGACGGCGGCAGCATCGCCCTGCTCGGGCCGACGGGCAACCCGATCGCCACCCTGGAAGGCGACGACGGGCAGAGCGACGTGAGCGGGGTGGCGGTGCGGCCCGGCTCGTCGACCAACGACCTGACCTACGCGGTCGTGCGCGAGGTCGACGAGTGCGGAACGCTGTGGTGGAGCCACGCCCTCGGCGGCGGCGCCAACACGGGCGGTACCGCCGAGGGCGGCATGGTCGATCCCGTCCCCGCCGCGGAACGCGCAGCCTGCGACGCCACGCCTGTGTTCTCCCCCGACGGCCGCCACCTCGCCTGGGTCGAGGAAGCGCCGGCCCGCGGCCCGATCGGCATCCACACGATCGAGTGGGGCGACGACGGCCCGCTCATCGCGACGCACGCCAGCTTCGGCCTGCCCGAGTCCCTGATCGGCTCACCGACCTTCGTGCTGTCCGGCTGGCGCTGGGACGAGAGCGCCGGCGTGACCGCGACCGGCGAGCTGCTCGCGACCGCCGACCATCAGGCGTTCGGCCTGCCGATCGAGCGCCAGGGCGACGGCGCGCTCGGGTTCAGCGGTGAGGCCGTGCCGCTGGGCTCGCAGGGCAACCGGGTCGTCGTCGCGACGGGCGAGGCACGGCTGCGCTTCACGCTCAACCCCGATCCCGACCTGTCCCAGGGTCCGATCTCCTTCCCCAGCCCCTTCCCGTCCGACCCCGTGCTGGAGTCGGGGTCGGGCGAGCAACCGCTCCCCGAGGAGGTTCTCGCCGGCACCTTTGAAGGAGCCGAGCCGTGGCTGGCGAGCAGCCCCGACAACCCCGGGCTCGTCGTCGTCGGCAACGGGATCGGTGACGCGTGGCGCGTCCACGGGGGCGAGGTCGTGCGTATGGACGGGACCGTGGCGGCGGCCGGCGTGGTCGCCCCCGTCCCGCCGCGACTGCCCGACCCGACCGCGACCGCGACCACCGACCCGACCGCGACCACCGACCCGACCGCAGAGCCCACCGCGACCGAGGTTGCCGACCCGACCGCGGAGCCCACCGCGACCGCCGAGCCCACCGCGACCGCCGAGCCCACCGCGACCGCGGAGCCCACCGCGACCGCGGAGCCCACCGCGACCGCGGAGCCCACCGCGACGGCGGGCCCGCCCACGCCGCCCGACGACACCGCACCTCCGGTGCCCGAGATGCCGGAGCAGGTCGCCGAGACGGCACAGGCACTGCGCGACGCGGCAGCCGCGCGGGACTGGGAGCAGCTGCGCGCGCTCCTGCCGGCCGATGGGGAGTTCACCTCGAACTACGGCGGACAGTCCGACCACATCGCGTTCTGGCAGGAGGAGGAGGCCAACGGCATCGACGTCTTCGGGACGCTCGCCGGGCTGCTGGCCCGCGAGGCGACGGTCACCGAGGGTGGGTTCTGGGTGTGGCCGCCGGAGTCGCTGCAGCAGGGATACCTCGACTACCGCCTCGGCATCGACGAGTCGGGCGTCTGGCGCTTCCTCGTCGCGGGCGACTGACCCGTACCGGCGACCTCTAGCCTTTCGGACCGTGCTCACCGACACGCACTGCCACCTCACGCTCATGGGCGGGAGCGCGGTGGAGCACGCGGCGGCGGCGCGCGAGGCCGGGGTCGGCGCGATGGTGACGGTCGGGATCGACCTCGCGTCGTCGGCGGAGTGCGTGCACCTCGCCACGGCGGAGGACGGGGTGTTCGCCGCCGCCGGCATCCACCCCAACAACGCGATCGAGGCCACCGACGCGGTGCTCGACCGCGTCCGCGAGCTGGCTGCGCACCCGTCCTGCGTCGCCATCGGTGAGACCGGGCTGGACTGGTTCCGGCTCGGCGCGCCGAAGGTCCGCCAGGAGGAGTCCTTCCGCGAGCACATCCGCCTGGCCAAGGACCTCGACCGCGCGCTCGTCGTCCACGACCGCGACGCGCACGACGACGTGGTGCGCGTCCTGCTCGACGAGCAGGCCCCTGCGCGCACCGTCTTCCACTGCTTCTCCGGCGGCCCGGACCTGGTCGAGACGTGCGCCGCGAACGGCTGGTTCGTGTCGTTCGCCGGCAACGTGACGTTCGCCAACGCGCAGCCGCTGCGCGACGCCGCACGCGCCACCCCCCTGCACCTGCTGGTCGTGGAGACCGACAGCCCCTTCCTGTCTCCGCACCCCCATCGGGGTCGCCCCAACCACCCCGCGCGCGTCGCGGTCACGGTCGAGGTGATCGCGGGGCTGCACGACGTGGCCCCCACGGCGATGCAGGCCCTGACCTCCGCAAATGCGGCCCGCCTCTTCGGCCTGTCCTATCGGACACCAGCAACCCTCGGGTAGGAGTTGAGGTTTGCCTAGGGTCAGCCTCCATGTCACCGGAGGTTCGAGCGCTTTTCGGCATGCGCGCGCTCATCTCCTTCCTCGTCGCGGCGATGGTGGCGGCTGGTCTGGCCGGCGTCTTGAACGTGGGGCAGCCGGCGGCGCCGCACACGGTGCGGCTGGACGACAGCCCCACCGCGGTTCCCGCCACGACGCCCGACGCCATCGACCGCGTGGCGCTGGCGCAGGCCTTCGCGGTCGCCCCGGCAGTGCTGCCGGTGTGGGGTGACGGGCTGCCGGCCCGAGCAGCGACCCTGCGCGACCTGACGGCCGCCGCCGGGCCGGCCCAGACGCCGGTGCGCGTCGCAGCAGCTCCGGCCGAGGCCGCGACCCGCGACGCCGGGTCCATCGCGCTGGCGGCCGCGACGCGGGCGGCGCCCCCGGACGCGCGGCCCGGCGAGGACGCGACGACACGGGCGCCGACCGCGGAGCCGACCGACCCGACGCCCGCACCGGCCGCGGCAGCGCCGGCCGCAGCCGGCGACGGCACCGGCCAGCAATCCCCCCAGCCGGCACCGGCCGCCCCGCCTGCGCCCCAGCCCGCGCCGCCGGCTCCCCCACCCCAGCCCGCACCGCCCGCTCCCCCACCCGAGCCCGCACCGACGGCCGAGCCTGGGCCGGAGGCCAGCCCCACGCCGCAGCCCGGCCCCCCGCCGGAACCCGCTCCCCCGCCCGAGCCGGCCCCGACCGCCGAGCCCGCGCCCGAGCCGGCCCCCGCCAACGAGCAGACCGGTGGGGCGTCCTACTACTACCACCCCGACGAGGGCATGACCGCCGCGCACCGCACGTTGCCCTTCGGCACCGTCGTCACGGTGACGAACCTCGCGAACGGGGCGATCGGTCAAGGTCACGATCAACGACCGCGGCCCGTACATCGACGGGCGGATCATCGACCTCAACGATGCAAGCCTTCGAGGCAGATCGCCGCCCTCGACACCGGCGTGATCGACGTCCGGATCACCTGGTAGCGATGCTCACGCCGGGCCGACGTGCGCGCGCTGCTCGACCGCCACGGTCTCGCACCGCACAAGTACCGTCGGCCAGAACTTCGTCGTCGATCCGAACACCGTGCGCAAGGTCGTGCGCGACGCCGGCGTGGCGCCCGGCGACCTCGTCGTCGAGGTCGGTCCGGGCCTGGGCAGCCTCACGCTGGCGCTGCGGAGGCCGGGGCGGAGGTGCTCGCCGTCGAGATCGACGCCGGCATGGTCGCCGCGCGCTGCGGAGGTCCTGGGCTGACGAGGCACGGCGTGACGGTCGTCCACGCCGACGCGCTGGCCGTCGACTATCGGGCGCTCGTCGGTCCGGACGCCGGCCACGCTCGTGGCGAACCTGCCGTACAACACCGCCACGCCGCTCCTGCTGCATGCGCTGCGCTCGCGGCGTGTTCGCGCAGCTGCTCGCTCATGGTCCAGCGCGAGGTCGGGCGAGCGCTGGACCGCCGGCGTCGGCCACCCGCTGTACGGGGCCGTGAGCGTCAAGGTCGCCGCGCTGCGCCGCAGGCGACGCCTGAGCGGACGCGTCAGCCGCAACGCCTTCTATCCCGTGCCCAACGTGTCGACTCCGTCACCGTGCGCCTGCACCCACGCCTTGGCCGTCGACGGGAACGCGACGCGGTGCTCGGCGCTCGTCGACGCGCGGGTTCGCGCAGCGGCGCAAGCGGCTGCGCAACACGCTGGCCAGCGACGCCAGCCCGCCCGCCGCGGTCGAGGCCGCGCTGAGGCCGCGGTCCTGGCGCCGGCGCCCGCGCCGAGGAGCTGGGTCTGACGCTGGCGCGACTGGCCGTGCGCCTGACTGGCGATGGCTTTTGCGTGCCGGTACGAGAGCACGCCTAGCATCGCGCTCGCCCGACAGGTCGGCGCGGATGCCGTCGAGGACGACCGGAAGGAGCGGTCGGACCGTGAGATGGGAACGGACAGCGGCGCGCCTGTGTCTCCGTCCGCGTGCCCGCGAAGCTCAACCTGTTCCTGTCCGTGCGCGGCCGGCGGCCCGACGGCTTCCACGAGCTGGTCACGGTCTTCCAGTCCGTGTCGCTCTACGACCGTGCTGCGCCGGCGACTCATCGGCCCGCCCGGCCAGGGCCACCACCCGGCCGCGCGGCGGCGGATGCGCGTCGCCGCTGTGGCACGACGCGCGGCACCGCCGTGCCGTCCGGCACGGACAACCTCGCCGTGCAGGCCGCGCGCGCGCTGGGCCATGCGGCCGCGGGTGATCGACCTCGCGTTCGTCGATGCCCGCGCGCTGCGCCCCGCCGACCCCGAGGTCGAGCACGCATCTCGCCGTACACCGTCCTCGACCTGCGCAAGGCCATCCCGGTCGGCGCGGCGGCATGGCCGGCGGCTCCGCCGACGCCGCGGCGGCGCTCGTCGCGCTCAACGAGCTGTGGGCCTGCGATCTGTCGCGCGACGACCTGCGCGCGCGTCGGCGCCGAGCTCGGCAGCGACGTGCCGTTCTGCGTCGTCGGCGGCACCGCGCTGGCGACCGGCCGCGGCACCGCGCTTGCCCAGGTGCTGTGCCGCGGGACGTTCCACTGGGTCGTCGTGCACCGCCGCGCGAGCCGCTGCCGACGGCCGACGTCTACAAGTCCTGGGACCGCGACTGCTCCGTCAACGAGGTCGCAGCCCGACGCGGTGCTGCAGGCGCTGCGCACCAGCGACGCCGAGGCGCTGGGCGCGGCGCTGCACAACGACCTCGAGCCCGCCGCCTTCGCGCTGCGCCCCGAGCTGGCCGGAGCACAAGGAGCTGCTGCTCGACGCCGGCGCGCTGGGCGCCGTGCTGTCCGGCAGCGGGCCGACGCTGCTCGGGCTGGCCGAGTCGCCAGGACGCCGCGCGACGCTGTGCGGCGATGCAGTCGCAGTTCGCGTCGGTCGCAGGTCGCGACCTCGCCGGCCGGCGGCCCGGAGATCGGCCCCGTGCTGAGGCGGGCTACAGTGACCGACGGGTCGCCCGGCATACCGCTGCGCCCGGCGACCGCGTCCGGTGGGAGGTGGTGAAATGGCATCACGTCGTCCTTTGGAGTCGAAGTTGAAGGTTCGATCCCTTCCCTCCCAGCCAATCGCGCGATCGGGGAGCCGCCGCGCGTGACCACTGCCGCCGTCGTCCTGGCCGCCGGCAAGGGCACGCGCTTCAAGTCCGGACCGGCCCAAGGTCCTGCATGCGGCCGCCGGCCGCTCGATGCTGCGCTGGGTGCTCGAGGCGCTGCGCCCGCTGGACGCTGGACCGCGTCGTGGTCGTCGTCGGGCACCAGGCCGAGGCGCGTCGCCGCCGAGGCTGCCGCCGCCGGCCGTGCCAGGCCTGGCGCCGTCGAGCAGACCGAGCAGCACGGCACCGGTCACGCCGTGCGCGACGGCGGTCGAGGCCGGCGCGCTCGACGGCATCGACGCCGTGCTCGTCGTGCCCGGCGACGCGCCGCTGCTGACGCCCGAGGTGCTGCGGCGGCTGCTCGACGCACGCGCGCCAGGCGGCCTGCGGTCACGCTGCTCACGACCACGCCTGCACGACCCGCACGGGCTACGGCCGCGTCCTGCGCGACGGCGACGGAGCGGTCACCGGCGATCGTCGAGGAGCGCGACGCCACCGACCGAGCAGCGCGCCATCACGCGAGGTCAACACCGTCGATCTACGCCTTCGCCGGCGAGCCGCTGGCGCGGCGCTGCGACCAGCTGCACGCACCGACAACGCCCAGGGCGAGGAGTACCTCACCGACGTCGTCGCGCCGCTGGTCGCCGCGCAGGGCGTCGCCGCCGCGCACGCGCGAGCCCGGACGTCGTCGCCGGCGTCAACGACCGCGCGCAGCTGGCGGCCGCGGCCGCTGCGCTGCGCAGCCGCGATCCTCGACGGCGCACATGCGTCGCCGGCGTGACGGTCGTGGACCCCGCCGACGACCTACGTCGACGCCGACGTCGAGCGTCGAGCCCGACGCCGTGCTGCTGCCCGGCACGCACCTGGAGGGCGCGACGCCGATCGGCGGCCGGCGCCATCGATCGGCCCCAACACGCGGCTGGTCGACACGCGAGGTCGAGGCCGGGCGCGTCGGTCACGTACAGCGTCGTGCTCGACGCCATCGATCGGGCCGGGCGCCACCGTCGGCCCGTTCACCTACCTGCGGCCCGGCACGCGGCTGGAGCGCAAGTGCCAAGGCCGGCGCGTTCGTCGAGATGAAGAACTCGACGGTCGGCGAGGGCAGCAAGGTGCCCCACCTGTCCTACGTCGGCGACACCACCATCGGCCGCGACGCGAACGTCGGCGCCGCGACCGTCACCGTGCAACTACGACGGCTTCGGCAAGCACCGCACGGTCATCGGCGACGGCGCGCGCATCGGCAGCGACACGATGCTCGTCGCGCCGGTCACCGTCGGCGCCGGCGCCATACACCGGTGCCGGCTCGGTGATCACCAAGGATGTGCCCGCACGGATGCGCTGGCGGTGGAGCGCACCGAGCAGCGCATCATCGAGGGCTACGCCGCAGCGGCGCCGCGCACGATCACGACGAGCAGTCGCCGAGAGCCAGCGGAACGGTAGCATGGAGATCGTCACCAAGAAGCGCATGCAGATCTTCAGCGGGCGCGGGCTACCCCGAGCTCGCCCGCGAGGTCGCCGACCACCTCGGCATGCGGCTGGGCGACGTGGACGTCCACGAGTTCGCCAACGGCGAGATCTACGTGCGCTACCGCGAGAACATCCGCGGCAGCGACGTCTTCGTCATCCAGACGCACTGCAAGCCGGTCAACGACAACATCTTCGAGCAGCTCGAGCTCATCGACGCCGCCAAGCGCGCGTCGCGCCAAGCGCATCATCGCCGTCGTGCCGTTCTACGGCTACGCACGGCAGGACCGGAAGGCGCGGTCGCGCGAGCCGATCACCGCCAAGCTGCTCGCCGACATGCTGACGGTCGCCGGCGCCGACCGCGTCGTCTCGGTCGACCTGCACACCGGACAGATCCAGGGCTTCTTCGACAAGCCGCTGGACCACCTCACCGCGCTGCCGCTGCTGGTCGGCTGGCTCATCGAGCACTACGGCGACGAGGAGCTCGTGATCGCGTCGCCGGACGCCGGCGGCGTGCGCCTGGCGGCGAAGTTCCAGTCGCGCCTGCCCGCACGCCGTCGATCGCCTTCCTCGCCAAGACCCGCACGCGCGCACAACGTGGCCAAGACCCTCGCCGTGGTCGGCGAGGTCGAGGGCCACACGCTGCGTGCTCGTCGACGACATGATCGACACCGCCGGCACGATCTGCGGCGCCGCCGAGGCGCTGATGGAGCGCGGGGCCGAAGGAGGTCGTCGCGGTCGCCACGCACCCGGTGCTGTCCGGCCCGGCCGTCGAGCGCCTGGCCGACAGCCCGATCTCGAAGGTCGTGCTGACCAACACGCTGCCGCTGCCGCCGAGCACTGCGCCTGGACAAGATCGAGATCGTGTCGGTCGCGCCGATCATCGCCAGCACCGATGAAGGCGATCTTCGAGGACGAGTCGGTCAGCGAGCTGTTCGACGACGACAACCAGCGCTAGCTCCGGCGACGGCGGGATTGCCCGCGCCTACGCGGCGCTGGCTACCATGGCGCGTCACGTGCGCGCCGTTTGGCTGCGCCCGCTCGGCTTTCCACGACCGCGACCTCCAGGAGCGTTCCACCATGGCCAAGCAGGTCGCACTCGCCGCGCGAGTCCGCGCCCGGGCAACGGCAAAGGCGAGGCCCGCAGCGCTGCGCCGCGCAGGGCCGCGTCCCCGCGATCGCCTACGGCGCCGACCTGCAGCCGACCGCCGATCTCGGTCGACTCGCTCGAGCTGTACCACGCGCTGCACACCGACGCGGGCGCGAACGCGATCCTGCGCCTGGACGTCGACGGCGAGACGCACCTTGCGCTGGCGCGCGAGATCCAGCGCCACCCCGTGCGCCGCGACGTCCTGCACGTCGACTTCGTGACGGTCGTCGCGCAACGTCAAGGTCTCCGTCGACGTGCCGATCCACCTCGAGGGCGTCGAGGATGCCGCCGGCGTGGTCGAGGGCGGCGTGCATCAGCCAGGAGCTGTACGCCCTGGCCGTCGAGGTGCTGCCGCTCGAGGTGCCCGACTCCATCACCGTCGACGTGTCGCGCGATGGACGTCGGTGACACGATCCGCGTCGGGGACCTCACCCTGCCGTCCGGCGTCGACGCTCACGTCGACGCGAGACCACCGGTCGCGACCTGCGTCATCCAGGTCACGACTCCGACGGTGCCGAGGAGGCGCCGGAGGCCGCCGAGGGCGGAGGCCGAGGCGGAGGCCGAGGGTGCCGACCGCCGGCGAGGCCGACGCGGCCGCGTCCGAGTGGCGCGACGTGCCGGAGCTAGCTGTCGCGCTGGCGGCCGGCTGCGCCGGCGCCGCGGTCGAGCCGACACGCTGGCTGACCGCTGGCTCGTCGGTCGGCCTCGGCAACCCCGAGGCCGAGTACGGCGGCACGCCGCCACAACGTCGGCGCCGACGTCGTGCGGCTGCTCGCGTCGCGGCTCGGCGCGCCGTTCAAGCCGCACCGCGTGCAGGCGCTGGTCGCCGACACGTTCGACCGCCGGGCGGCACGCCGCTGTCGCTGGTGCTGCCGTTCGGCGTACATGAACAACGTCCGGCGGCCCGGTGCAGCAGGCCATGCCCTTCTACAAGGTGCCGCCGCGAGCGGCTCGTCGTCGTGCACGACGACCTCGACCTCGAGCTGGGCCGGCTGCGCCTGAAGACGGGCGGCGGCACCGGCGGCCACAACGGGCTGAAGGACGTGCAGCGGCGGCTGCGGCGGGCCCGACTTCCTGCGCTGCCGCATCGGCATCGGCCGCCCGCCGGGTCGCCAGGACCCCGCCGACTTCGTGCTCAAGCGCTCTCAGCGCCAAGGAGCGCGAGGTCATCGACGTCACCGTCGAGCGCGCCGCCGACGCCGATCGTCGACCTCGTCACCGACGGCCTGGAAGCGGCGCAGAACCGCCTGCACCCGCTGAGCTGAGCCAAGCGCCCCACATGGGGTCAGCTCAGGACTGCCACGGCCGCGCGGGCCAGGTCGGCGACGGTCTGGGCGGTGGTGTCGGTGGCCTGGTCGAGGTCACTGGAGACGATCAGCATCGTCGGCGGGATCGAGACGAACACGTCGAGGTTGTTGCCGGTGCCGGGCGAGCCGGTCTGGAACGCCTCGTAGCCGCTGATGTCGAGCTCGGTGAAGTCGTCGTCGTCGCGCTCGACCTCGCGCATGGTCGCGAAGATCTCCGGGTCGTCCTCGGAGATGCCTGCGACGACCGAGTAGGAGCCCGTGCCGTCCGCCAGCTCGTAATCGCAGCCCGAGGTCGTGGCCATGACGTCCTCGCGCGTGGTGCTGCCGATCGTCGGCCCGGGCGTGACCTCCGCCCCGACGACCGACGCCACGGTGGCCGCGTCCAGCAGGTCGCAGGGGAAGTCCTCCAGGGCTGCGCCGTCCGAGGGTGCGTCGGTCGGCTCAGCGGTCGGAGGCGGCTTTGGGGTTGGGGTCGCCGTCGGCTCGGCGGTCGCGGTCGGCTCGGCGGTCGCGGTCGGGGCGGCGGTGCCAGTCGGCTCCGCGGTCGCGGTCGGCTCCGCGGTGTCCGTCGGCTCCGCGGTCGCGGTCGGCTCCGCGGTGTCCGTCGGCTCCGCGGTCGCGGTCGGCGCGGTGGTGGCGGTGGGTGAGGACGTGGGCGCGGTCGTGGCGGTCGTGGCGCCGTCGGAGCCGCATGCGCCGAGCAGCGCGACGAGGGCGGCGGACAGGAGTGCGGTTCGCGTGGTGCGCATCCACCCCACCCTGCCGCGCCTCCCCGCGGCCCGCCGCGACGTAGCGGCACGCGTTGTCGTGTCGCACCCGCACGGCAGGATGGCCGGGACCATGCCGACCAGCTCCGCGGTCGACCACGAGGCACCCCCGACCCCGCCGCAGGACGGGGCGGTCGCCGCACGCCCGCGGACCGCTGGGGGCGCTGCTCGCGCGCGGGGCCGACCTTGCGCAGGACCTGGCCTCCGCCGACGTCGTCACGGTCGGCGCCGCTCTGCGCGCGTACGCGATCGCGCTGTTGGCGGGGACGGCGCCGCTGCTCGTGGTGCTGCCGCGCAGCCGCGACGCCGAGCAGCTGGCGGGGGACATCGGCGCGTTCCTGGGTGAGGATGCGGTCGCGGTCTTCCCGGCCTGGGAGACCCTCCCGCACGAGCGCCTGTCCCCGCAGGCGGCCACGGTCGGGGCGCGGCTGGAGGTCCTGGACCGGCTGCGCACCGGGACCGTGCGCGTGGTGGTGGCGCCCGTCCGCGCTGCGCTGCAGCCCATGGACCCCCGACTCGCGGAGCGGGATGCGCTGCGCATCGACGCGCGCTAGAGCGGTGGCCTCGACGGGATGGTCGCGGCGCTGGCTGCGCTGGGCTACTCGCGCACCCCGATGGTCAGCAGCGGGGCGAGATGGCGGTGCGCGGCGGCCTGGTCGACGTCTTCCCGTCCAGCGCCGACCACCCCGTGCGCGTGGAGTTCTTCGGCGACGACGTCGACTCCATCCGCGACGTTCGCGGCGGCCGACCAGCGCACGCACGAGACGCTCGAGGCCGTCACGGTCCACGCGGCCAGGGAGCTGGTGCTCGACGCCGAGACCGCGGACGACCGCGAGGGCGCTCGCGGGCAGGGTGCCGCCCCTCGCGCGACCAGCTCGAGCAGCTGGCCGAGGGCATCGCGCTTCGACGGCATGGAGTCGCTCGTCACCGCGATCCACCCGACGCCCGCCTTCCTCCCGGACTTCCTGCCGGCCGACGCCAAGCTGGTGGTGCTCGACGCGCCGCGGGTGGTCGACACCGCAGCCGACCTGCGCGACCGAGGCCGCCGAGCTCCTGGTCGCCGGCTGGCTCTCCGGGTCCGACGGCAGCGGCGCCGACCGTGTCGACGAGGCTGCGCTGGACCTCCTCTTCGGCGGCGCCGACTCACCGGCCGACCGCGCGGGGTTCGCCGACTGGGATCGCGTGGTCGCGCGCGTCAAGGGCGGCAGCGTCGAGCTGACCCCGTTCGCCTCGCACGCCACCGACGTGACGGTCCGCGGCCGCGGCTGGGACTCCTACCGCGGCGATGTCACGGCGGCAGCGCAGCCATGCGCTTCCTCGCCTCCGCAGGGCACCGCGATCGTGCTCACGACGCAGGGCACCGGCCCCGCGCATCGCCTCGCGGAGGTCTTCCGCGGCGAGGACCTCGCCCCGCGGGTGCTCGATCGTGTGCCGGCCGACCAGGACGGCGACGGCGCGATCGTCATCGTTCCTTCAAGCCTCGCCGAGGGCTTTGCGTCCGACGAGCTCGGGCTCGCGGTCCTCGGCGAGCACGACCTCTTCGGCCCGCGCCGCAGCGCCCGCGGCCGGCGCCTGCCCACGCAGCCGCGCCGCCGGCCAGACCGTCCTCGACCTGGCGCCCGGCGACCCCGTCGTGCACGTCACCCACGGCATCGGCCGCTACGAGGGCATCGTCACCCGGGAGCTGCGCGGCGCCGTGACCGCCGGCGGCGGCACCACCGGGCATCGTGACGCAGGACTTCGTGGTCCTGCAGTACGCCCGGGGCGACAAGCTCTTCGTGCCGTCCGACCCGTCGACGCGATCAGCCAGCTACGTCGGCGGCGAGGCCCCGAGGCTCATGCGCCTGGGCGGCGCGGAGTGGGAGCGCGCCCGGGCCAAGGTCCGCAAGCCCACGTCCGCGACATGGCGGCGGAGCTGATCCGCCTCTACCAGGCGCGCATGCACAGCCAGGGCCACGCGTTCCCCCCCGACGGCGAGTGGCAGCGCGAGCTGGAGCAGGACTTCCCCTACGTCGAGACGGGCGACCAGCTGTCGGCGATCGACGAGGTCAAGCAGGACATGGAGGCGCCCCTGCCCATGGACCGCCTGATCTGCGGCGACGTGGGCTTCGGCAAGACCGAGATCGCCGTGCGGGCCGCTGCCAAGGCGGCGTTCGACGGCCGGCAGGTCGCCGTGCTCGTGCCCACGACGCTGCTGGCCCAGCAGCACGGGGAGACGTTCACGGAGCGCTTCGCCGGCTTCCCCGTGAAGCGTGCACGTGCTGTCGCGGTTCGCCTCGGCCAAGGAGCAGAAGGCGACCCTCGACGGGCTGGCCGCCGGCACGGTCGACCTCGTCGTCGGCACGCACCGGTTGCTCTCCAAGGACGTCGCTTTTCAAGACCTCGGCCTGGTGGTCGTCGACGAGGAGCACCGCTTCGGCGTCGCCCACAAGGAGCGCCTCAAGCAGCTGCGCACCGCGGTCGACGTGCTCACGATCTCCGCCACGCCGATCCCGCGCACGCTGGAGATGGCGATCACCGGCATCCGCGACCTCTCGATGATCGACACCCCGCCCGAGGAGCGCCAGCCCATCGTCACCCACGTCGGCGAGTGGGACGCCGCTCAGGCCGCGCTCGCCGTGCGCCGCGAGCTCCTGCGCGAGGGCCAGGTCTTCTGGGTCCACAACCAGGTGCAGACGATCGACGCCGCGGCCGAGCAGGTCCGCGAGCTCATCCCCAACGCCCGGGTCCGCGTTCGGCCACGGGCAGATGGACGGAAGGCCTCGCTCGAGAAGCTGATGCTCGACTTCTGGCACCGCGAGTTCGACGTGCTGGTGTGCACCACGATCATCGAGTCGGGCCTGGACATCCCCAACGCCAACACGCTGATCGTCGAGCGCGCGGAGATGCTGGGTCTCGCGCAGCTGCACCAGCTGCGCGGGCGGGTCGGGCGGTCCGCGGTGCGCGGCTACGCCTACCTCTTCCACCCCGAGCAGCGCGCCCTCAGCGAGGAGGCCTACAAGCGCCTCGAGAGCATCGCGACGCACACCGCGCTGGGCTCGGGCATGAGATCGCGCTGGCGGACCTCGAGATCCGCGGCGCCGGCAACTGCTGGGCGCCGACCAGTCCGGGCACGTCGCCGCGGTCGGCTTCGAGGCCTACGCCGCCTCATGGCCGAGGCCGTGACCGAGCTCACCCACGGCAAGTAGCGCCGAGCCCGAGCCCGAGCTCTCCGTCGACCTGCCGGTCGACGCCCACCTGCCCAAGGACTGGCTCTCTGACGAGGCCCTGCGCCTGGAGGCCTACCGCAAGGTCGCCGCGATCCGTGACGCCGCCGGCGTCAAGGCGGTCCGGGCCGAGCTGGTCGACCGCTACGGCCCCCTCCCCCCGCCCGCGGAGCGCCTCCTCACCGTCGCCGCCCTCAAGGCCGCGATGCGCCGCTGGGGCATCACCGAGGTCTCCACGACCCCCCGCCGCACCGTCCGCATCGTCCCGCTCCGCCTCACCGACGCCCAGCAGATCCGCCTGGAGCGCACCCAGCGACGTGCCCGCTGGGCCTCCGACGGCGGCGTCCTCGAGCTGCCGCTGCCACCGTCCGGCACCGACCTGGTCGGCTGGCTCGCCAAGACCCTCGCCGCGCTGCTGGGCCGCTGACCGGCATCCCTACACTTGCGGCCCATGCGACTCGTGCGCCTGCTCGGCGTCCTCGGCCTCACGCTAGCCCTGCCGGCGTGCTTCACCGGTGACCCGGGATTGGCGGCCAGCGTGGGCGAGTCGCGGCTCTCCGTGGACGAGGCGGCGGACCTCTACACCGCGTTCACGCTGACCCCCGAGTTCGAGGATCTGCAGACCTCCGATCCCGAGAGCGCGCCGGCGCAGGGCGCCGCCACCGTGGTCGGGAACTGGGTGGTCGAGCAGCTGCTGCAGGCGGGCGCGGCGCAGCTGGACGTCGAGGTCACCGACGACGAGGTGAGCGAGGCGCTGGAGCTGCAGATCGAGCAGCAGCTCGGATCGCAGGAGGCGTTCGACCAGCTGCTCGTCGACCAGGGCATCACCGAGGAGACGATCCGGGAGCAGCTGCGCGCCGGGCTGCTGCGCGAGCAGCTGGCAGAGCAGATCCTCGCCGGGGTCGAGATCAGCGAGTCCGACATCGAGGCCGCCTACGAGGCCAACTTCGCCGTCCCGGGCGTGCGCGCGATCGTCACGCAGACCGAGGAGGAGGCGCAGGACGCCCTCGACCGGATCGCCGGCGGCGAGGACTTCGCCGAAGTCGCCGCCGAGGTGTCGATCGACAGCTCCGGCCAGCAGGGCGGCGAGGTCGGGTCGCTCGAGCCCGGCGCGTTCCCGCCCGACCTGCAGGCCGCGCTCGAGGAAGCTGAGGACGGCGACCTGGTCGGCCCGCTCCCGCTGCAGGACGTCTTCGTGATCGCGGAGCGGGGGACGCCGCCCTCGCTCGAGGACGTCCGCGACCAGATCGAGTCCACGCTGCGCGACCAGCTGGGCAACCCCGAGATCCAGGCGTTCACCGCCCAGCTCTTCGAGGACGCCGACGTCGTCGTGAACCCGCGGGTCGGCCTCTGGGACCCCGCGACGGGCACGGTGGTCGTCGCCGACCCCCTGGGCGACCTGGAGCCCGTCGCCGGCGCGGCCGTGCCGACCGCTCCACCGGTCCCCGTCGCCACGCCGTCGCCCACGGGCTGAGACCGCGTGGACCGTCTCGTGCTGATCGACACCGTCGACCAGCTGCCCGGGCTCCTGCCGCTGCACGCGTGGCAGGCGCTGAGCTCCAGCGTCCGCGTGCTGGTGGGCTCGCCGGATCACCCGCTGACCGCGCACCTGGACGCCGCGGACCTCGCGTGGGAGACCGTCGAGCGCGACCCCAAGGCGATCGTCGACCGCGTCGCCGGCCAGACCGCCTACCTGTACGGCGCCGCCGACGACGCGGGCTTCACCCGTGGGCTGGGCCTGGAGGCAGCCCGGCGGCTCGTCGAGCTGGAGATCGTCTACTTCGCGGTCGCGCCCCCGGGCTTGAGGCTGCTGGACCTCGTGCGCACGCAGGAGCGCCTGCTGGCGCCCGACGGCTGCCCCTGGGACCGCGAGCAGACCCATGAGTCCCTCGCCCGCTACGCGCAGGAGGAGGTCGCGGAGCTGGTCGACGCGATCGCCACCGGCGACCCCGACCACATCCGCGAGGAGCTCGGCGACGTGCTCATGCAGGTCACGTTCCACGCGCAGCTGGCCGCGGCCGCCGGGACGTTCGACATCGACGACGTCGCAGGCGGGATCGTCGACAAGCTCGTGCGCCGCCACCCGCACGTCTTCGCCGATGCGACCGCGGACACCGCGGACCAGGTCATCGCACGCTGGGACGAGCTCAAGGCGGACGAGAAGCCCGAGCGCACCGGCCCGTTGGACGGGGTCCCCCGCAGCCTGCCGGCTCTCGCCTACGCGCGTGAGCTGCAGGCCAGGGCTGCCAAGGCCGGCCTGGCGGTCGAGCTCGAGGGCGACGACGTCGCGGCGCGCCTGTGGCGCCTGGTCGCCGAGGCGCGCGCTCAGGGGGTCGACCCCGAGCTCGCGCTCCGCGCCGCCGCGGCGGCGTTCCGCGACCCCCACGAGGCCCTTCCTGACCCTTGATGGAAGCGCTTGCGGGGCGTAGGGTCCGTCCGCCCCCGACGGACGGTGGAGCGACTGCGATGGGTGCCAGCATCGCCGAGGTGGCGCTGCGGGCCAGGGTGTCCGTGGCCACCGTGAGCCGCGCCCTGCGAGGGCTGCCGAACGTCTCGCCGGGGACCCGCGAGCGCGTCATGACCGCGGCCCGGGAGCTGGACTACGTCGTCAACCCCAGCGCCTCGCGGCTGGCTGCCGGCTTCACCCGCACGATCGGCGTGGTCGTGCCGACGCTGTCGTCGTGGTTCTCCCAGCAGCTGGCGGCCGGCGTCGAGGGCGTCTTCACCGAGGCCGGGTACGACCTGCTGCTCTACACCGTCGCCGGTGAGGACGCCCGCGCGCGGTTCCTCGACACGCTGCCCTTCCGCAAGCGCGTCGACGGGCTGGTGCTGCTGGACGTCCCGCTGGACCGCGAGGAGCAACGGATGCTGGGCGCACTCGACACGGCCGTGGTGGCTGTGGGGCTGTGCTCCGACCGGCTCGCGACCGTGTCCATCGACAACGTCGCGGCGGGGCGCTGTGCCGTCGACCACCTCACCGCGCTGGGGCACCGCCGCATCGGCCTGATCTCGGGGCTGCCCGACAACCCGTTGCAGTTCGCTGCGCCGATCGACCGCCGCGAGGCCTGGTGCGGCGCGCTGGCCGCGGTCGGGGTGACGCCCGACCCGTCGTGGGAGGCCCCCGGCAACTTCTCCCTGACGGGCGGGGCCGAGGCGATGGGCCAGCTGCTGCGCGTCGAGCCGCAGCTCACGGCGGTCTTCGCAGAGTCCGACGAGATGGCCGTCGGCGCGCTGATGGTGCTACGCGACCGCGGCCTGAAGGTCCCGGAGGACGTGTCGATCGTCGGCTTCGACGACCACGAGCTGGCGGACTTCATGGGCCTCACGACGGTGCAGCAGCCGATCCCGCGGCAGGGGGAGCTGGCCGCGTACGCGCTGCTGGAGCTGCTGCGCGGCGGCCCTCGGGAGTCGATCGTGCTGCCGACCGCGTTGGTGCTTCGGGAGACGACAGGGCCCGTACCGGCCAATCCGCGGCGCGCCCGCGCGCTGCCTAACACGCTCGCGGAATCTCCCCGTTGACCACCTACGACTGACGTGGTTGGCTCCCGAGCTGAAAGCGGTTGCATCGCCAAGGAACCATGACCTTGAGGGAGGTCGAAGCCCGTGAACCTGCTGACCCGTAGCACCTATGCCCGGCTGGTGATCTTCGCCGTGCTGGGGCTGTTCGCGACGGCCTGCCTCGGCAGCGACAGCGGCAGCGACGAGGCCGAAGAGGGCACCGAGGGCGACGCCGCCGGTACCGAGGCGGCCGCGGGTGGAGACGAGGGCGGCGGGGGCGGCGGCGAGGAGGTCGAGATCTTCGGCGGGTTCGTCGACGCCGAGGCCGACCTCTTCGACGAGTCCCTGCAGCCGTTCCGCGACGAGACCGGCATCAACGTCGTCTACAACGGCGTGCCGGACTTCGACACGCTGATCACCACACGCATCCAGGGCGACGACCTGCCCACGATCGCGCTCTTCCCGCAACCTGGCCTCCTGCTGGACGTCGCGGACCAGACCGACGCGCTGCCGGTCAGCGACTATCTCGACCTCGAGGCGCTGGAAGGCTCGTTGATCCCCGGCTTCCTCGACGCCGCGACCGACGCCGACGGCAACGTCATGGGCTTCCCGATGCGCATGGCGATCAAGAGCGCGCTGTGGTACCCGATCCCGGAGTTCGAGGAGGCGGGCTACGCGATCCCGGAGACGCAGGACGACCTGGCGGCCCTCGAGGAGCAGATCGTCTCCGACGGCAACGTGCCGTGGTGCATAGGCATGGGGACCGCCGACTGGGTCGGCACCGACTGGGTCGAGGAGTACATGCTGCGGCTGCACGGCCCCGAGGTGTACGACCAGTGGATCAGCCACGAGGTGCTCTTCGACTCGCCCGAGGTCCGCGCCGCGTTCGAGGCCTTCGCCGAGCGGTTCGCGGGTGACAACGTCGAGGGCGGCACGCAGGGCATGCTCTCCATCCCCTTCGGCGAATCGCCGAACAGCCTCTTCACCGACCCGCCGGGGTGCTTCATGCACCGCCAGGGCAACTTCATCGCCGGGTTCTTCCCCGACGACGTGCAGGAGACAATCGACGAGAACGTCGGCGTCGCCTACTTCCCGTCCGGCGGCGGCTACGACGGCAACCCCGTGCTGGCCGGCGGCGACCTGGCGCTGATGCTGGAGGACTCCGAGGACGCCCGCGCGGTGATGGAGTTCATCGCCACCGACACGTTCGGCGCGCCGTGGGCACAGGCCGGCGGCTGGCTGTCGCCGCACGTCGGGTTCGACACCTCCAACTACTCAACCGAGGTCGAGCGCAGCCTGGCCGAGATCGGCACGAGCGCCGACGTCCTGCGCTTCGACGGGTCCGACCTGATGCCGGGCGCCGTCGGTACCGGCTCGTTCTGGACCGGCATGGCGGACTTCGTCGGCGGCCAGAGCAGCCTCGACGAGGTGGTGGCCGCCATCGACGCGAGCTGGCCGGACTAGGCCGGCACGGCAGCAGGGCGACCCATGGGCAAGATCCTCAACGCCGCCGGCGCCGTCATCGCCGGCGTCGGCGGCACGATCCTGCTGTTCTGGCTGATGAACAAGATGGTCGAGGCGCTCCCGGAGCACTGGGAGGAGCGCCTCAAGCCCTACGCGTTCATCGGGCCCGCGCTGATCTTCGTCGGGGTGTTCTTGGTCTTCCCGGCGGTCAACACCGTCTACATCAGCTTCTTCGACGACCGTTCGGAGGGCTTCGTCGGGCTCCAGAACTACGGCGACGTGCTCACCGATCCCGCGCTGATCTCATCGCTGATCAACAACCTGCTGTGGTTGCTGATCGTCCCGATCGTGTCGGTGTCCCTGGGACTGATCATCGCCGTCCTGGCCGACCGCCTCTCGGCGCGCGGGGAGAAGGCTCACGAAGTCGGTGATCTTCCTCCCGATGGCGATCAGCGCGGTGGGGGCGTCGACGATCTGGCTGTTCGTCTACGCGTGGCGGCCGGCCAGCCAGGCCCAGATCGGCCTGCTCAACGCGGTCTGGACCGGGTTCGGCGGCGAGCCGGTGGCCTGGTTGCAGGTCTCTGACTTCCGGCTCAACACGCTGCTGCTCATGGTGATCATGATCTGGACCCAGGTCGGGTTCGCGATGGTGCTGCTGTCGTCGGCCGTGAAGGGCGTCCCCGAGGACACCCTGGAGGCCGCCCGCATCGATGGCGCGACCGAGGTGCAGATCTTCTGGCGCGTGATCATCCCGCAGATCTCGTCCACGATCGCCGTGGTGCTCACCACGATCATGATCGGGGTGCTGAAGATCTTCGACATCGTCTACGTGACGACGAACGGGAACTTCGACACCAACGTGATCGCGCCAGCTTCATCCAGGAGCTGTTCACCTTCCGCCGGTTCGGTCGCGCCGCGGCGATCGTGGTGATCCTCCTGATCGTCACCGTCCCGATCATGGTCTACAACATCCGCCAGTTCCGGGCCCAGGAAGCGCGATGACCGCGACCCCCACCCCGCCGGTCGTCACCCAGCCGACGCTCACCAAGCGCCAGGTCGCCAAGGCCGAGCAGGCCGTCGTCGCAGCTGGGCGGCGGCAGGCAGCGCGCTGATCCGCATCGTCTTGCTGGTGCTCTGCGTGCTCTGGCTGATCCCGACGATCGGGCTGCTGATCTCCTCGTTCCGCCCGGAGGAGGCGGTGCAGACCACCGGCTGGTGGACGTGGTTCGCCAGCCCGCTGGACGTCACGCTCGAGAACTACACCACCGTGCTGGAGGTGGCATGGCGAACGCGTTCGTCAACAGCTTCGCGGTCTCGATCCCCGCGACCGTGATTCCGATCCTGGCTGCAGCGTTCGCGGCCTACGCGTTCGCCTGGATGCGCTTCCCGGGCCGTGAGGTCCTCTTCGTGATCCTCATCGGCCTGCTCGTCGTGCCGCTGCAGGTGGCCTTCATCCCGCTGCTGCGCGACGTGTTCGGGCCGCTCGGCCTGGTCGGCGAGTTCCCTGCCGTGTGGCTGGCCCACGCCGGCTTCGGCCATGCCGCTTTGCCGTCTACCTGCTGCGCAACTACATGGGCACCCTGCCACGCGAGGTGCTGGAGTCCGCCCGCGTCGACGGCGCCAGCCACTTCCAGATCTTCTGGCGGCTGATGATCCCGCTGTCCACGCCTGTGCTGGCGGCCTTCGCCATCCTGCAGTTCATGTGGGTGTGGAACGACCTGCTGATCGCGCTGATCTTCCTGGGCGCGGCGGAGGACAACCAGGTCGTGACGCTCGCGATGAACCGCCTGATCGGCAGCCGCGGGCAGGACTGGCACCTGCTCACCGCAGGCGCCTTCGTCACGATGCTCGTGCCGCTGGTGGTGTTCTTCACCCTGCAGCGCTTCTTCGTCCGCGGCATGACCGCCGGCTCCGTCAAGGGCTGAGTCGACCTTCCCGCAGAGCGCCGTCCCCCGCGGCTGGCGGGTCCCGACAGCCGTGTGGCTGTACGGGACGCTCCGGGCGTTCGCGTTCGCCCTCCCGATGATCCTGGGCATCGGCGGCATCGGCGTCGGTGTCCTCTTCACCGCCTTCCTCTACATCATGCTGGTGCGCGGGCGGCGCTGGGCGTGGGTGGCCCTGCTCGCGCTGGACGTGGTGTTCTTCGGGATCCTCGTGGCCGCGACCGACGGGCTGCGCACGGTCCCGCTCCTGCTCCCGATCGTCCAAGGGCTGGCACTGGTGACGCTCTTCTGGCCCTCGATCGCCCGCCACGTCGGGGCCATCAGGCCCGTGTCGTGAACCTCCCGTCCGACCCGCACCGGCGCTGGAACCCCCTGACCGGAGAGTGGATCCTGGTGTCCGCCGGCCGCACGCAGCGCCCCTGGCAGGGCCAGTCGGAGGCCGCTGCTCCGCCGCCGCGCCTGCCCTACGACCCGGGCTGCTACCTGTGCCCCGGCAACGAGCGCGCCGGCGGCGCCCGCAACCCCGACTACCCGTCGACCTACGTGTTCACCAACGACTACCCGTCGCTGCGGCCCGACACCCCCGACCGGGAGGAGGACGACCACCCGCTCCTGCGCTGGCACACGCAGCCGGGCACCTGCCGCGTGCTGTGCTTCCACCCGCAGCACGACCTGACGCTGGCGCGCATGACCGTGCCCCAGACGCGCACCGTCGTGGACCTGTGGGCCGAGCAGCTCGCGGAGCTGGCCCCGCGCTACCCCTGGGTGGCCGTCTTCGAGAACCGCGGCGAGGCCATGGGTGCGTCCAACCCGCACCCGCACGGGCAGCTCTGGGCGACCACGCGCCTGCCCAACGAGGCCGCCCGCGAGGACGACCGCCAGCGCCGCTACACCCAGCAGGAGGGCGCGCCGCTGCTGCTGGAGTACGCCGGCCTGGAGGCCGGCGACGGCGAGCGGGTGATCACGGCCAACGCCGACTGGCTGGTCGTCGTGCCGTTCTGGGCAGTGTGGCCGTTCGAGGCGCTGGTCCTGCCGCGCCGCCACGTGCAGCGGCTGACCGACCTCGCAGAAGCAGAGCGCGACTCCCTCGCCGCCGCGCTCCACGACCTGCTGGTGCGCTGCGACAACCTCTTCGCCACGCCGTTCCCGTACTCGATGGGCTGGCACGGCGCGCCGGGCTGGGACGACGATCTCCCGCACTGGCAGCTGCACGCGCACCTCTACCCGCCGCTGCTGCGCTCCGCGACCGTGCGCAAGTTCATGGTCGGCTACGAGCTCCTGGCCAACGCCCAGCGCGACCTCACCGCCGAGGACGCCGCCGCCCGCCTGCGCGCCCAGCCCGACGTGCACTACCTGGAAGGCCACGCAGCCGCAGCGGGCGGTTCGCCTTGACGGCCGTCGACCGGGCTCGCGACCTGTTCGGGTCCCGCTTCGGCGGGGCGCCGGCCGCGGTCGCGCGTGCGCCGGGGCGCGTCAACCTCATCGGCGACCACACCGACTACGCCGACGGGTTCGTGCTGCCGATGGCGATCGACCGCGATGTGGCGATCGCGTTCCGGCCGCGCGGCGACGGGGCGGTGGTCGCGGTCAGCGAGGGCTTCGACGCTCCCGTGCTGCTGGACGTCGAGCAGGACGGGCCCAAGCTCGACGGCTGGGGCCGGTACCTGCAGGGAGTCGTCTGGGCGCTGCGTGAGACCGGCCTCGATCTGCTGGGTCTCGAGGCGACCGTCGCCAGCGACGTGCCCGTGGAGTCGGGGCTGTCGTCCTCGGCCGCGCTGGAGCTCGCGTCCGCGCGGGCGCTCGTCGCGGCGGCGGGCGGTGACTGGGACCCGCGCGCGATGGCGCAGCTCGGCCAGCGCGTCGAGAACGAGTGGGTCGGGCTCGCCAGCGGGATCATGGACCAGCTGGTGATCGCGCTCGGCGTGGAGGGCACCGCGCTGCTGCTGGACTGCCGCTGGCTGGAGGCCACGGCCGCGCCGCTGCCCCCCGACACCAAGGTCGTGGTGTGCCACACGGGCACCCACCGCACGCTGCTGACCTCGGCGTACAACGAGCGGCGCGCCGAGGTCGACGAAGCCGCCAAGCAGCTGGGCGTCCCGGCGCTGCGTGACGCGGTGCTCGACGACCTCGCTCGCCTCGACGACCCCGTGCTGCTGCGGCGCGCCCGCCACGTCGTGAGCGAGAACGCCCGCGTGCAGGCGACGGCCGAGGCCATGCGCCGCGGCGACGCGCGCACGACGGGCGCCGCGATGCTGGCCAGCCACGCCAGCCTGCGCGACGATTTCGAGGCGTCCTCGCCCGCTCTCGACGCGATGGTCGACCTGGCCGCCGCGCTGGACGGGTGCCACGGTGCCCGCATGACCGGAGCGGGCTGGGGCGGCTGCGCGGTCGCGCTGGTGGCCGCCGGCGCCGCGGAGGACTTCGCCGGAACGCTGGCCGACCGCTACCGCGGCCAGACCGGCCACGAGCCGCGTCTCTACCCGTGCCTGCCCGCGGCCGGCGCAGGGCTGGTTGCGGGACCTGTCGGGAATGCCGGAGAAAGTCCACAAGCATGAGCCGCCCGATGCGCGTCCTCGTCACCGGCGGCGCCGGGTACATCGGCTCGACGACCACCGCGCGGCTGCTGGCGGCGGGCCACGAGGTGGTGGTGCTCGATGACCTCAGCAACGGCCACGAGGAAGCCGTGCCGGCGGCCGCCCGCCTGGTCGTCGGCGACATCGCCGACGGTGCCGCGCTCGCCAAGGCGCTGCGAGACGGCGCCGACGCCTGCGTGCACTTCGCGGCGCTCATCGAGCCGGGGGAGTCGATGCGCACCCCGGCGCGCTTCTACGCCGCGAACACCGCGAAGACGCTGCTCCTGGTGGAGCGCCTGCTCGACGTCGGCGTGCGGCGCTTCGTGCTGTCCTCGACCGCGGCGGTGTACGGCGAACCGCGCTCGGTTCCGATCGTCGAAGACGACCCCACCGACCCGACGAACGTCTACGGCGCCACGAAGCTCGCGGTCGAGCAGGCGCTGGCGTGGCTCGCCCGGCTGGGCCACCTGCGCTACGCCGCGCTGCGCTACTTCAACGCCTCGGGCGCCACCGCCGAGCGCGGCGAGGACCACGACCCCGAGAGCCACCTCATCCCGCTCGTGCTGGCCGCGGCCGCCGGGCGCCGCGCGGCGGTCAGCGTCTTCGGCACCGACTACCCCACCCGCGACGGCACCGCGGTGCGCGACTACATCCACGTCGACGACCTCGCCGACGCGCATGTCCGGGCCCTCGCGGCGCTGGACCGTCACGAGCGCCTGATCTGCAACCTCGGCAACGGCCGCGGCTTCACGGTGCGCGAGGTGATCGTCGCGGTGGAGCGCGTCACGGGCCTGCCGGTCCGCGCGCAGGACGCACCGCGGCGCGAGGGTGACCCTGCCGTGCTCGTCGCCTCCTCCGAGCGCGCGCGGGAGCTGCTGGGCTGGGTGCCATCCCACCCTGACCTCGACGACATCGTGCGCTCCGCGTGGGAGTGGCACGCGCGCCGCTGGGAGCCGGTGACCTCGACCGTGGAAACCCTTGCCGAGATCGACGTCGACCCCGACCGCGCCCGCGTCTACGAGCTCGGCTGGCAGTCGTGGTCGCCGACCACCACGTACCGGCTCGACCAGCGCCCGTTCCGGGCCCCCAACGAGCACCACCGCGCGCTGAACTACCGCTCGCAGGTCCCGGCCCCCGACGACGCGTTCCAGGGCGAGGGCCTGCTGGCCATCGACCCAGGCGACGGCGGGCCGGTGCTGGTGGTGGCGGCGGCGGACGGGCGTGCGGTCGTGCCGTCGATCCGAGCGGAGCGCCGCGGCTCCACGCTGGTCGTCGCCGCCGACGGGCCCGTCGAGCAGCGCGAGGAACGTGGCGACCTGCAGCGCGCCCTGGCGCGCTGGGCGGAGGCCTACGCCGCTCGCACCGGCGCGCCCACCGTGCGGCCCGCCCCGGTCTTCTGGTCGTCCTGGTACCACTACTTCACCACCGTGACCGAGGCCGACGTGCTCGAGAACCTCGACGCGATGGACGAGCTGGAGCTGCCGATCGCGGTGGTGCAGCTCGACGACGGGTACCAGACCGAGATCGGCGACTGGCTGTCGCTGTCGCACCGCTTCGACTCGCTGCCCGACCTCGTCGACCGCATCCGCCAGCGGGGCCGCGGTACGGGGATCTGGACCGCGCCGTTCCTCGTCGGGGAGCGGTCGCAGGTCGCGGCGCAGCATCCCGACTGGCTGGTCGGCGGCCGGGGCGGACCGCTGGTCGCGGGACGCAACTGGGAGCAGGACTGCTACGTCCTCGACGTCACCCACCCGGCGGCCGCGGAGTGGCTGCAGGAGGTCTTCCGGACGCTGACGGGCTGGGGGATCGGCCTGCACAAGATCGACTTCGTCTACGGAGGCGCGCTCGAGGGCCGGCGCCACGAGGACGTCTCCGGGATCGCCGCGTACCGCCGCGGCCTGGCGCTGATCCGCGAGGCCATCGGCGCGGACTCCTACCTGCTGGGCTGCGGCGCCCCGATCCTGCCCAGCGTCGGCCTCGTGGACGCGCTGCGCGTCGGCCCCGACACGGGCCCGGAGCACGAGCCGCTCCTGGGCGACATGAGCCAGCCCTCGAGCAAGGCCGCGATGCTGACCAGCGCGGCGCGGGCGTTCACCCACGGGCGCTTCTGGGCGGCCGACCCCGACTGCCTGATCGTGCGGCCCGAGGTCGAGGAGCGCGAGGCCTGGGCCGCGCACATCGAGCGCTACGGCGGCGTCCGGGCCAGCAGCGACCGGCTGCGGTCGCTGGACGGCTGGGGCCTGGCGACCACGCGCCGGCTGCTGTCCGAGACGCCGCCGCGCGTCCTCGTGGAGTCCTAGAGCCCCATGTCGCGCGCCGATGTCCGCCGCGTCCTGGCCGAGCTGCAGCCCTCGGTGGGGGCACTCGTGGCCAAGGCGCTGGACGGCGACGCCGCCGACGCGTTCCTCGCGCGCCTGGACCACTCGTTCCCGGACGCCTGGGTCGCGCTCGAGGGCGTCTTCGGGGAGGACCACGACGTCACCGCGCTGCTGGACGGCCTGCTCGCGCGCGTGGTCGACGCGGCCGCTGCGCGCCCCGCCGACCTGCGCCGCCTCGACCGCCGCCGCGAGATCGACCCGGACTGGTTCCTGCACGAGCGCATGGTTGGCTACGTCTGCTACGCCGACCGCTTCGCCGGCGACCTGCAGGGCGTGCGGCAGCACCTGGACTACCTGGCCGAGCTGGGCGTCACCTACCTGCACCTCATGCCGTTGCTGGAGCCGCGGCCCAAGCCCAACGACGGTGGGTACGCGGTCGCCAGCTACAGCCAAGTCGACCCGCGGCTGGGCTCGATGGACGACCTCGAGGCCCTCGCCGGCGACCTGCGCGCCCGCGGCATGAGCCTGTGCGTGGACGTGGTCGTCAACCACACCGCACGCGAGCACCGCTGGGCGCAGGCTGCGCTCGCCGGCGACCCGGCCTACCTGGGCTACTACCTGACGTTCCCGGATCGCATGCTGCCCGACGCCTACGAGCGCACGCTGCCCGAGGTCTTCCCCGACATCGCTCCGGGCAGCTTCACCTGGGTCGAGGAGATGCAGGCGCTGGGTGTGGACGACGTTCAACGCCTACCAGTGGGACCTCGACCACTCCAACCCGGCGGTGTTCGCGGCGATGCTCGACGTGCTGCTGACCCTGGGCAACCGCGGCGTCGACGTCCTGCGGCTGGACGCGGTGCCGTTCCTGTGGAAGCGCCTGGGCACCGACTGCCAGAACCAGCCCGAGGCCCACCTGCTGCTGCGCGCGTGGCGCGCGCTGATGGACGTGGCGATGCCGGCCGTGATCTTCAAGGGCGAGGCGATCGTCCACAGCGACGAGCTGGTGCGCTACCTCGGGGCGGGCGAGATCCAGCAGCGCGAGTGCGAGCTGGCCTACCACAACCAGCTCATGGCCCAGAGCTGGAGCGCGGTGGCGACGCGCGACGCCGCGCTGGCGCAGCGCGCCCTGTCCCGCATGGCGCGCCCGCCGTCGTCGACGACCTGGGTGACCTACGTGCGCTGCCACGACGACATCGGCTGGGCGGTCGGGGAGGAGGACGCGGCGGCGGTCGGGTGGGGTGGCTCGGCCCACCGGCGGTTCCTGTCGGACTTCTTCGCCGGTGACTTCCCCGGCAGCTTCGCGCGCGGTGCGCGCTTCCAACCCGACCCGGCCACGGGCGAGGCACGCACGTCGGGGATGGCGGCGACGCTCTGCGGGATCGAGGCCGCGCTCGACGCGGGCGCGGACCCGTCCGCCCTCGACGACGTGGCGCGGCTGGAAGCGTTGCAGCGCCGGCAGCCCAACCACCCCAACCTCGCGCTCGACCTCGGCGTGCGCCGCCTGCTGATGCTGTACGCGGTCGCGTTCAGCTACGGCGGCATCCCGCTGATCTGGATGGGCGACGAGCTCGCGCTCACCGACGACCGAGGGTTCGCGGCCGACCCCGAGCACGCGCCCGACAACCGCTGGCTGCACCGGCCGCGCTTGGATTGGAAGCGCGCGGCCCGGCGCGCGCAGCCGGGGACGCTGGAGCACCGCGTGTTCACCGGGATCGCGCGCCTGGCGCGCCTGCGCGCCGCCACGCCGCAGCTGCGCTCAGGCGCCGACGTGAGGCTGCCCGACATCGACGAGCGCCGCGTGCTGGCCTACGCGCGCTACCACCCCCGCCGCGGTCGCTTCCTCGGCCTGGCGAACTTCTCGGCGGAGCCGGTGTCGGTCGGCTACCAGGTCGTGCCCGAGGTCGGCCTGCGCGTGGTGGCCGACGTGCTGGGGCCTGACGGCTATCCCGGGATCGAGGACGGCTACGTCAGCCTCGGCCCGCTGCAGGTGCGGTGGCTGGTGCCTGCCTGAGCAGGCCCCGGCCTACGACAGCGGCCCGGTCAGCGGCGCGATCGAGACGTCCCCGCTGGTGTCGGGCGTGCGCGCCCAGGCGCCGCGGGCCCAGCGCGCGATGAAGAACGGCACGGCGAAGAACGCCACCATGGCGATCACGATCGCGAGGAACCCGCCGACGGCGCCCAGCCAGTTCGCGCCGTCGTCCAGCGCCTCGGCCAGCGGGCGGCCCAGGAAGCCGTAGGCCATCAGCGCGATGATCGCCGAGGATGCCGCCGCACCGAGCATCCAGCCCCACATGCCCGCGAGCTCGCCCTTGTTGGCCATCCCGGACCCGAACCCGGCGCGCAGCCCGAGCACCGACGCCGGCAGGCCCAGCAGGATCGCCCCCGCCCACAGGCCGTAGATCAGCCCGACGCTCTGCCCCTCGCTGATCGTGCCCTCCAGGAGCGCGTCGCTCGCGTAGCTGAACGCGTTGAACCCCGACCAGGCCGCCACCAGGCCCAAGACCAGTGCGACCCACCCGAGCGCTCCTCCGCTGGGCTCGCGCGCCGCCACCGTGTCGCTCATCGGGCTCTCCTTCATCGCACGTCGGCCTTCAACCTAGGAGCCAGCGCAAGCGCTTTCAAGGGGTGAGCCACTGTTGGCAGTGTGGCGTGTGTGGCCTACAGTGAAGCGTCCGCTGCGGCAGGTGAAAGGGGACTGACGTGGAGATCGAGGATGTCCGCGCGCGTGAGGTCCTCGACAGCCGCGGCAACCCCACCGTCGAGGCGGACGTGGCGCTCGTGGACGGCAGCATCGGCCGCGCGGCGGTCCCCAGCGGCGCGTCGACGGGGCAGTTCGAGGCCGTGGAAGTCCGTGACGGCGGGCAGCGCTACGCGGGCAAGGGCACGCTCGATGCCGTCGGTGCGGTCAACACGCGCATCGCGCCCGAGCTGCTGGGGATGGACGCGACGCAGCAGCGCCTGATCGACCAGGTGATGCTCGACCTGGATGGGACCGACAACAAGGCCGAGCTCGGCGCGAACGCGATCCTCGCGGTCTCGCTGGCGGTCGCGAAGGCCGCCGCGATCAGCCGGGAGCTGCCGCTCTACGCCTACCTGGGCGGACCCAACGCACGCGTGCTGCCGGTCCCCGGGATGAACATCCTCAACGGCGGCGCCCACGCCGACTCCAACGTCGACTTCCAGGAGTTCATGGTCTTCCCGCTGGGCGCGCCCACCTACTCCGAGGGCCTGCGCTACGGCACCGAGATCTACCACGCGCTCAAGGGGGTGCTGAAGGCCGGCGGGTACGCCACCGGGCTTGGCGACGAGGGGGGATTCGCGCCGAACCTGCCGTCCAATGCGGCGGCGCTGGACCTGATCGCAGAGGCGGTGGACAAGGCCGGGTACACGCTGGGGGAGGACGTTGCGCTGGGCCTGGACGTGGCCTCGACGGAGTTCTTCGAGGACGGCCGCTACCGGCTTGAGGGCCGCTCGCTGTCCAGCGAGGAGATGGTCGCGTTCCTCGCCGACCTCGCGCAGCGCTACCCGATCGTGTCGATCGAGGACGGCATGGCGGAGGAGGACTGGTCGGGTTGGGCGCTGCTGACCCGGCAGCTCGGCACGAGCGTGCAGCTGGTCGGTGACGACCTCTTCGTGACCAACGTCGAGCGCATCCGCCGCGGCCTGGCCGAAGGCAGCGCGAACAGCGTGCTGGTGAAGGTCAACCAGATCGGGTCGCTGAGCGAGACCCTCGACGCGGTCGACCTGGCGCACCGCAACGGGTGGACCACGATGATCAGCCACCGCTCCGGCGAGACCGAGGACGCCACCATCGCCGACCTCGCAGTCGCGACCGGTTCCGGCCAGATCAAGACGGGCGCCCCTGCGCGCAGCGACCGCGTCGCCAAGTACAACCAGCTGCTGCGCATCGAGGAGCAGCTCGGCGACGCCGCGATCTACCCGGGTCGGGCGGCCTTCCGGGTCGGCGGATGAGCTCCAGGGCTCGGCGCGCGCAGTGGCGAGGGCGCCGGTGGAAGCTCGGCCTGCTGGTCCTCGTGCTGCTGCTGGGCATCGCGGCGATCAGTCCGTACGAGGACTACCAGGCCGCCAGCTCGCGCGTCGACGCGCTCAGCGACCGGCACGCCGCCCTCACCGACGAGGTGGTCGCCCTCGAGGCCCGCAGCGAGCAGCTCTCCGACCCTGAGGAGATCGAGCTCATCGCCCGCGAAGACCTCGGCCTCGTCCGTCCCGGCGAGATCCCCTACGTCGTGGAGGGCGTCCACGAGCTGGCCACGACCGCCCCCGCGGCTGCCACGCCGGACGAGCCGCCGCTTCCGTGGTGGCGTCAGGTCCTCGACCGGCTGGGCGACCTCGTCGGCTGAGCTCGCGGTCAGCCGAGCGCGTGGAAGAGGCCGGCGCGGGTGCCGACGTAGATGCCCCCGTCCCAGACGGCCGGGGTGGACTCGATGCAGCCGCCCAGCTCGACGGACCACAGCTCGTTGGGGAGCGTCTGGGTCTGGTGCAAGTCGAAGCCGTGGAGGAAGCCGGCGCAGTCGCCCTGGATGAGGACGTCGTCGACGATCACCGGTGAGCTCCACAGCGGGCCGGGGAGGAACTTCTCCCAGCGGACCACGCCGGTGGCGCGGTCGATGCCCAGCAGGCGGCCGGTGTCGGTCGGGGCGATCACCAGGTCGCGGTGCAGCGCGGGTGTCGCCCACACGCCGGCCGTATCGGGCCCGACGTCGACAACGCCCCACTGGCGGGGCTCTGGGGCGGCGGGGGCCAGCGCGACGACCTGGCCGACGTCGGCGCTGCGGTTGGTGTGGCGCTCGTACTCGGCGCCGACGATCAGCGTGCCGTCGCCGCCCACGACCACGCTGCCGTCGGTGTCGTCGCCGACCCAGTAGCGGAACCCGCGCTGTGGCTGCTCGCCGCGGCGGAGCGCGCCGACGTCCCAGCCCTGGACGAGGCCACCGGAGTTGCCGAAGTAGAGCGTGTCGCCGGAGATCGCGACGGAGCTCTCGATGGAGACGTTGCTGTCGCCGATGTCGCTGAGGAGCTCGTCGTCCCAGCCCGCGGCGTCGAAGAGCACGACGGGGGCGACGGTGACGGTGCCGTCGGCGGCCATCGCGCGGTTGAGGCGCACCGCGTACCAGCGGCTGTTCTCGCCGCCGACGAAGAGGTGGTCGTGCAGGATCAGCCCGGAGCTGTCCCAGTCGTTGTTCCACATCGTCGGGCCGCTGGCGGTGGCGGCGTCCAGCGCCCACAGCTCGCGGGGCTGGGGTCCGTCGATCGCGATGACCCGGTAGCGGTTGTCGCGCGAGCCCGTGTAGACGAGCGGGAACCCGTCGGGGTCGATCGTCACCGACCCCTTGATGATGTCGCCGGTCGGGAACTCCGGGAGCAGGTCCTCGCCGGTCGCGGCATCGACGAAGTGCACGGAGTGGTCGTACGCGCCGAACACCACCCAGGTGCGCCCGTCACGCGCGAACACCGCCGGCTGGCCGGTCCAACCGCTGCCGCACCAGGTGGTGGTCTCGCCGCCGACCGAGGAGGGGCCGCACATCGCGCTGTCGGGGTAGGTCCACACCACGCGCGGCTGCGCCGGCACCGGGCCGCGCCCGTAGAACGTGCGCGTCGGGTTGCCCCGGAACGTCGAGCAGGCCGTCGACCGTGCCGGGATAGGGCAGTCCCTCGGAGGTGGGGTCGACCCAGCCCTGCGCCTCGGGCCCCGACCCCGCGACGAACGGGGGGACGGTCGGCGTCGGGGTCGTCGTGGGCGTCGCCGCCGGCAGTGCGGGCACTGCGGCGTCGGCTGTGGTTGACGGGACGGCGGTCGCCAGCGCCAGCGGCGCCGGCGGAGTTTCCTGGAGCTGGCGCACGAGCAGCACACCCGCGACGGCGACCGACGCCCCCAGGGCAAAGCGCGCCGCCACGACCCTTGGACCCGCCCGGCGCGCCACGAGCGGAGGGTACGCTCGACCGCGACGTGGCGGAACCGACGGGGCGGCTCGGCCGGCGGCGGCTGCTGGTGGCCGGCGGCGCGCTGCTGCTCGGCTCCTGGTGGCGCGCGTGGCCCGCCTGGGCCCAGCCCGCGACCGTCGTGCCGCGCTCAGCGTGGGGCGGCGACCTCCCCGCGACCGGGCCACTCGAGCCCGAAGCGGACGGCGACGTGCGCTTCCTGCTCGTCCACCACACCGCATCCTCCAACAGCTACGGCCCGGACGAGACCGTGCCGCAGCTGCGCGGCTTCTACGCGTTCCACACCGGGGACCGCG
Organism: Euzebyaceae bacterium; assembly: GCA_963829805.1. Lineage (GTDB taxonomy): Bacteria > Actinomycetota > Nitriliruptoria > Euzebyales > Egibacteraceae > CAWHJR01. The sequence goes on along the minus strand of CAWHJR010000002.1, from coordinate 132,195 downwards.
GCTGGCCCGACGTCGCCTACAACTTCTTCGTCGACCGCTACGGCGCCGTCTACGAGGGCCGCACGGGGAGCCTGGGCGCGCCGATCAAGGGCGACGCCACCGGCGGCAGCCAGGGCTTCGCGCTCCTGTGCTGCTTCGTCGGCGACCACACGACCGAGCCGCCCACCGCCGAGGCGCAGGCCTCGATGGTCGCCCTCCTGGCCGCGCTGGCCGACCGCTACGCGATCCCCACCGCCCCCGGCACGACCACGACCTTCATCTCCCGCGGCTCCAACCGTTGGCCTGCCGGCACCGAGGTCACCGCCGCGACGATCAGCGGCCACCGCGACATGTCCCAGACGAGCTGCCCCGGCGACGCCGCCTACGCCCTCGTGATCAACGACTTCCCCACCCGCGTCACCGCCGCCCGCAGCGCCCCACCGTCGCCCGCCCCGTCCCCGACGCCCACGTCCGCCCCCGCGCCGGCCGCCTCCCCCTCGCCGGCCGCCTCCCCCTCGCCCCAGGTCGCGGCGACCGGACCCACCGGCCCGGCGCCGGCCGGCACCACCGGCCCAACAGGCCCCGCGGCAGGAGCCACCGGCGCTCCCTCGACCGCCCCAGCCGCATCCGGGAGCCCCGCACCGGCGGTCGCGACCGCGACCGGCCCCTCCGCACCCGCCGCGGCCGCCCCGCCGCTCGCGACACCCGGCATCACCGGCAGCCCCACACCGCCGGCATCCGGCGCTGCGACCCCCTTCGCGACCGCGGGCGCCCTCCCAACCCCCGCAGGAACCCCGGTCTCGACCGGCGGCATCCCCCCCGCCGCCTGGATCACCGGCGCGACGGCGGTCGTGGGCGCCGCCACCGTCGGCGCCGCCGTCGCCACCCGCCGCGCCCGCCCGACGCAACCTCCGACGCCGCCGGAGTAGGCCCTGCCGGTCCCCGCCCTGCCCGGCTTCGTTCCAGCTTTCCCCCGGAATGCCGGGGGAGGTCTGGAATGAACGGCGCAGCGCCGGCCCGAGCGGCGGCGGTTCGGGGGGTGCGTAGGCTCCGCGGTGGTGGAGCTCGTGCGGGCGGCGGCGGGGGAGGTGGATGCGCGGACGCTGCACGCGATCTTGCGGTTGCGGTGCGACGTCTTTGTGGTCGAGCAGGGGTGCGCGTACGCGGAGGTGGATGGGCGGGACCTGCTGGAAGGGACGGTGCACCTGTGGGTGCGGGAGGGGGAGGGGGGGCCGTACGACGGGATCGTGGCGTACCTGCGGGTGCTGGCCGAGTCCGGCGGGGGGGTGCGGATCGGGCGGGTCGTCACGGCGCCGGCCGCGCGGGGGAGGGGATTGGCGCGGGCGCTGCTGCGCGAGGCGCTGCGAGATGCGCCGCGGCCTGTCGTGCTCAACGCTCAGGCGCACCTCGTGGCGTTCTACGAGGCAGAAGGGTTTGCCGTGACCGGCCCGGAGTACCTCGACGACGGCATCCCGCACGTCTCGATGTCGCTTGGCTCGAGCGCCTCTGGCGGCCGCGCCCTGGGCTGAGGGAGACGAGGAGCCGACGTTGCCGTCGGCGGGTGGAGGCGCGAAGGTGGGGTCGTGCACGACGCTCTGCGGCCGCCGCCGGAGGCCGGGTACGAGTCTGCGCTCGCCCTGCCCCCGATGCCCGCAGCCGATCGCTCGCTCGCGGGCGCGATGGTCGGGCGACCACTGCGCGGCGACTCGGCGGTCGCGGTGCGCTGCAGGTGGGGGCTGCCGGCGGCGCTGCGGGTCGCGCCCCGCCTCCCCGACGGCACGCCGTTCCCGACGCTGTTCTGGCTGACGTGTCCGTTGGCGTCCAAGGCATGTGGGCGCCTGGAGGCGTCCGGCGTGATGGTCGATCTCAACGCCCGCCTGCACCAGGACGCCGAGCTCGCGGCCGACTACGCGGCCGCCGGCGCCCGCTACGTCGCTGCACGTGACCGCCTCGGCGGCAAGCTGCCCAGCGACGCGGCCGCCGGCGGCATGCCAGGCCGCGTGAAGTGCCTCCACGCGCTCTACGGCCACCACCTCGCGACGCGCGACAACCCGATCGGCGCCTGGGTCGCGGAGCGCATCGAGCCGCTCGAGTGCCCCGCCCCGTGCGTCACCGTCGGGTGAGGGCCAGGCCATGACGGTCGGGATCGTCGACGTCGGCACGAACTCGGTGCGGCTGCTGGTCGCGGACGCGGGCGTTGAGGGCCTCGTCAGCCGGGAGCGGCTGCTCGCGATCACGCGGTTGGGGGCGGGTCTGGACGCGGCCGGGCGCTTCGACGACGAGGCACTCGAGCGGACACTCGCGCAGATCGCGGCGTACGTCAGCCGCGCGCGCGAGCTGGGCGCCGCCCGCTTGCGCTTGTGCGCGACCTCGGCAGTTCGGGACGCGGCCGACAGGCAGCGGTTCCTGGACGGGGTGCACGCACGGACGGGCGTCGAGGCCGAGGTGCTGACGGGGGAGCAGGAGGCGGCCGCCAGCTTCGCCGGGGCAGTCGCCGCGGTCGCGGTCGCTATCCCGGCGCTGGTCCTCGACATCGGCGGCGGGTCCACGGAGCTGATCATCGGGACCGACACGCCCGACGCCTCGACCAGCCGGCAGCTGGGCTGCGTCCGCCTCACGGAGCGCTGCCTGGGCACGGACCCGCCGACCGCGGAGCAGGTCGCGGACGCCCGTGACGTGATCGCCGGCGAGCTGGACGCCGCGACGGCGGCGCTCGGCGTCGAGCCCGAGCTGCGGCCGCGCAGCCTTGTCGGGGTGGCGGGGACCGTGACGACGCTGGCCGCGCTGCACCTCGGCTTGGAGCGTTACGACCCGGAGCGCATCCACGGGACGCGCGTGCCGCGGACCGTCGTCGGCGCGCTGACCCGTGCGCTGTTGTCGATGCCGGCGCGCGATCGGGCGGCGCTCGGCCCGGTGCAGCCGGGCCGCGAGGACGTGCTGGCCGGCGGCGCGCTGATCCTCGAGGCCGTGCTCGAGCGCTTCGGGTTCGACGAGGTCGTGGCCAGCGAACGCGACATGCTCGACGGGCTGGCCGCTCAGGCCCTCGCGCTCACGGCCTGAACCCGCGTCACCCGAACAGGCGGGGGCGATGCGTCAGACAGCCTCGCTCTCGCGGCCGTACACGTGGCTGACGGGGATGCTGTACGCCCGGGCGATGCGGCTGGGCAGGTCCATCTTCAGCCACTTCGACATGCGTGGCGGCAGCGTCGACACGATGATCTCGTCGAACGGATCGTTCTTCTCGCGGTTCAGCACGTCACCGACCGCGTAGACCGGCTGCAGCGCGCCTACCTCGCCCGTGACCTCGGTCGCGCCCAGCTCTGCAAAGCGCGCCTTCGCGGTCTCCAGACGGCGCCGCGCGGCGGCGACCTCCTCCTCCTCGGCGTGCATGTGCCAGGTGGCCGGGTCCGACGTTGCCGGCACCATCACATGCACGCGCGCGGAGCCCGACGCGATGCGGTCCCGCAGCGTCGCGAGCAGTGGCTCTCCGCCCAGTGTCAGGTTCGCGACCACCAGGTAGCGCGCCATCGCCAGCTCCCTCCTCGACAGGTGCGCGGCACAGACTAATCCCCGCCGGCGCACCACCGCACACCGACCGACCAGCGGTTTTCGGACGTCCTAGGAGAGGGTCCGAAAACCGCGAGCCAACGTGCGCTCCGGCTGTCAGCATCGGGAGCGTGGACGACGCCTTCGAGAGCCGCTACGCCGCCGTCAGCAGCCGCGACGCCCGCTTTGACGGGTGGTTCGTGACGGCGGTGACCAGCACCGGCATCTACTGCCGGCCCAGCTGCCCGGCGCGCACGCCGCAGGTCGCGAACGTCCGGTTCTACCCGTCGGCGGCCGCCGCCCAGGAGGCTGGGTTCCGCGCGTGCAAGCGCTGCCGGCCCGACGCGTCCCCGGGCTCGCCGGAGTGGGACCTGCGTGCGGACCTCGTCGGACGTGCGATGCGGTTGATCGCGGACGGCGTCGTCGACCGCGAGGGCGTGCCCGGGCTGGCCGCCCGGCTCGGCTACTCCGCGCGCCATGTGCACCGCCAGCTCGTCGCCGAGGTCGGCGCCGGACCGATCGCGCTCGCCCGCGCGCAGCGCGCCCAGACCGCCCGCACGCTGATCGAGACGACCGCGCTGCCGTTCACAGAGGTCGCGTTCGCGAGCGGCTTCGCGAGCGTGCGGCAGTTCAACGACACCGTGCGCGAGGTCTTCGCCACGACGCCCACCGAGCTGCGCTCCCGTGCCCGCCGGCAGACCGTCCCGGCCCCCGACACGCTGGTGCTCCGTCTGGCGTACCGCCAGCCCGGTGACGTCGCGGGCACGCTCGCCCACCTCGCAGCCCGCATGATCACCGGCATCGAGGAGCTCGGTCCGGCCGTGGCGAGCACGTACCGGCGGACGCTGGGGCTGCCGCACGGGCCGGCGGTCGTCGCTCTTGCGGACGGCGGCGGGTATGTGCAGGCGACGCTGCGGCTCGCGGACCTGCGCGACCTCGTGACCGCGGTGCACCGTTGCCGGCGGTTGCTCGACCTCGACGCGGACCCGGTCGCCGTGGCGGCGCACCTGGGGGCGGATCCCGCGCTCGCGCCGCTGGTCGCCAAGACGCCCGGACGCCGCGTGACCGGCGCGGTCGACGGTGTCGAAGCCGCGTTCCGGATGGTGCTGGGCCAGCAGGTCAGCCTCGCGGCCGGGGCCACGCTGACGGCCCGGTTGGTGGCGCGCGCCGGCAAGCCGCTGACCGCTCCCGACGGCGGGCTGACCCATGTCTTCCCGACCGCGGAGGCGGTCGCGGGCGCCGACCTGTCCGCGATGGGCATGCCGGCGTCGCGGGTGCGGACGCTGCGGGCGGTCGCGGAGGCGCTCGCCGACGGACGCCTCGTCCTGGACGCCGGTGCGGAGCGCTCTGCGGCCGACGCGGCACTGCGGAGCCTGCCCGGCATCGGGCCATGGACCGCCGCGATGGTGGCCCTGCGCGCGCTGCACGACCCCGACGCCTTCCCTTCCGGCGACCTCGGCCTGCGCCACCAGGCCGCTCGACTCGGTCTCCCCTCCGACCCCGCCGGACTCGACCGCGCGTCCGTCGCGTGGCGACCGTGGCGCGCCTACGCCGCCCAGCACCTCTGGACCGCCGACCCCCCTGCCGCGCACGCGGCCTGACATCGAGGACACCAATGACCCGCTCCCACCACGTCGACCGCCTCCTCGGCCCGCTGCTGCTGAGCGGCGACGACCTCGGCGCCCCCACGGCGTTCGCGCTGGGCGGCCAGCGCTACGGGCGACCTCGAGCCCCGTTCTGGGGCTGCGCGCTCCGGCGCCGAAAGCCCGGAGCACCGATCGACCACGGATCTCCCCGCCGCTGACGCGGCCTGACAACCTGGAGCACGAGATGACCCGCTACACCCACGTCGACAGCCCGGTCGGCACGCTGCTGCTGACCGGGGACGAGACCGGCGCCCTCACAGGCCTGTTCATGGACGGCCAGCGCTACGGCGTCGCGATCGACCCGGGCTGGCGCGAGGACGCCGACGGCTTCACCGCGGCGCGCAGCCAGCTCGCCGAGTACTTCGCCGGCGAGCGCGAGGACTTCGACCTGCCCCTGGCGCCGCAGGGCACGCCCCACCAGCAGAAGGTGTGGGAAACGCTGCGTGCGATCCCGTTCGGCCAGACCACCACCTACGGAGCGATCGCCGCGCAGACCGGCAGCGTCCCCCGCGCGGTCGGCCACGCGGTCGGCCACAACCCGATCGGCATCGTGATCCCGTGCCACCGCGTCGTGGGTGCCAACGGCGCGCTCACCGGCTACGCGGGCGGGCTGGACCGCAAGCGCCAGCTGCTGGCCTTGGAGGGCGCCGCCCTCGTCCCCTGAGGGTGGTTCTACCCTGGACCCATCTTCGTCCAGGACGCACCCGAGCAGCGCAACCGCTGGCGCACCGACGCCGCGCTGCGCTACGCGGTCGAGCGGCTCGTCCCGGCCGACGCGCTGCCCGAGGCCGCCCGGCGCCTCGACGCGCTGGGCGAGCGTGCGCGCGCAGAGCTGGCGCCCCTGGCCAGGCAGGCCGAGGCCAACCCGCCGCGGCATGTGCCCTACGACGCGTGGGGCAACCGTGTCGACCGTGTCGAGGTCGACCCGGCGTGGACGCGCCTGGTGGCGATCGGGGCCGAGGAGGGCCTCGTCGCGACGCCCTACGAGGCGGACTTCGGTGCCGCCGCGCGCGTCGTGCAGATCGCGCTGCTCCAGCTGTTCGAGCCCTCCAGCGCGGTCGCGACCTGCCCGCTGTCGATGACCGACGGCGCCGCGCGCTGCCTGCTGGCGAGCGACCCGCAGCTGGCGGACCGCTACGTCCCGAAGCTGCTCGCCCGCGAGCACGGGTGGACCTCCGGCCAGTGGATGACCGAGCAGACCGGCGGCAGCGACGTCTCCCGCACGCAGACGACCGCGCGGCAGCTCCCGGACGGCACGTGGGGCCTCACCGGCTCGAAGTGGTTCACCTCCGCAACGACCGCCGACATCGCGCTGGCCCTCGCGCGGCCCGACACCACGAGCGAGCCCGGCAGCCGCGGTCTGTCCCTCTTCCTCCTGGAGCTGCGCCGCCCTGACGGCAGCTGGAACGGCCTCACCGTGCGCCGGCTCAAGGACAAGCTGGGCACGCGCGCGCTGCCGACCGCGGAGCTGGACCTGCACGACACGGTCGCGATCCCCGTCGGCGGCATCGGCCGCGGCGTGCCGAAGATCGCCACGATGCTCGCGATCACGCGGCTGTGGACCGCCCACGGTGGCGTCGCACCGGTCGCCCACCTGCTCGATCTGGCCCGCGACTACGCCCACCGCCGGGAGGTCTTCGGCGGGCCCCTCGCGACGAAGCCGCTGCACCTGGCCTGGCTGGGTCAGATCGCAGCGACGTATCAGGCGATGGTCGCGCTGCTGTTTCGCGCGGCAGATCTGGTCGGGCGCACGGAGCAGGGTGACAGCGGCGACGCCGCCCTCGCGCGGGTCGTCGTGCCCCTCGCCAAGCTGGCCTGTGCCCGCCAGGGCGTCTGGGCCACCAGCGAGCTGCTGGAGTCCTTCGGCGGCGCCGGCTACCTCGAGGACACCGGCATCCCGGCGGCGCTGCGCAACGGGCACGTCAACGTGATCTGGGAGGGGGCCTCCAGCGTCATGGCCCACGACGTGCTGCGTGCGCTGCGCGACCCCCAGGTCGGCGACGCCTTCCTCGCCGACGTCGACGAGCGTCTCGTCGCCGGTGCCGCCCATCCCGACCTCGAGGAGCCCGCGCGCCGCACCAGGGCCGCCGCCGACGAGCTCAAGCCCCTGCTGGCCGAGCCCACCGAAGCGACCGGCCGGCGTCTGGCCTGGGGCATGGCGCGAACCTACGAGGCCGCCCTCCTGGTCGAGGCCGCCGCATGGGCCCACCGCGTCAAGGCCGATGCACGCCCTGCCGCCGCGGCGCGCCGCTTCACCGCCGAACCGCTCCTCGACGCGCCGCACGACCTCTCGGACGACGAGCAGGCCGCGCTGGCGCTGGGCTGATCACCATGCTGGTCTGGTTCTCCGTCACGCCGATCGGCACCGGCGCCGCCAGCGTGTCGGCCGAGGTCGCGCACGCGCTCCGGGCGGTGGCGGCCACCGGCATCGTCCACCAGACCGACCCGTCGGGGACGCTGCTGGAAGGCACCTGGGAGGAGTGCATGGCTGCGCTCAGAGCCGCCGGCGACGCGGTCCTCGAGCACGCGCCCCGCGTCAGCTTCGTCTGCAAGTTCGACCTGCGCACCGACAAGCCCGGCCAGACCGGCGCCGACAAGCTCGCCAGCCTGGAGGCCGCGCGGGCCAGGGAGGCCGGGGGGCGTCTCCCGCCGTGACCGTCGTCGAGCGCCTCGCCGAGGGGCTGCGCGCGTTCCCGGCCGCAGCGCTGGAGCCCCCACCCGACGGTCGGCTCGGAGCGGTGCTCGCGCTGCTCGAGCCGCTCGGCCAGGACGACGCGAAGCTCGTCTACACGCGGCGCCAGGCCCACCTCTCGTCGCACCCCGGGCAGATCAGCTTCCCCGGCGGCCGCATCGACCCCGGCGAGTCCCCGGAGCAGGCCGCCCTGCGCGAGGGCCACGAGGAGGTGGCGCTCGACCCCTCCACCGTCGAGGTCGTCGGTCGGCTCCCCAGCTTCTACATCCCACCCTCGCGCTACTGGTTGCAGACGGTGCTGGGGCACTGGCGCGCCCCGCACCCCCTGCATCCCGCCGAGGCCGAGGTCGAGCGCATCCTGCACGTCCCGCTCTCGGCCCTGCGCGAGCCGCCGCGCTGGCGCGCGGTGCCGCTCTCGGTGGGCGGGGCCACCTGGGCGTGGGACCTGTCCGACCTTGACCCGAGCGTCCCCGAGGGCCTGCTCCTGTGGGGCGCCACGGCGATCGTGACCGCCGTCCTCCTTGGCGTGCTGGACCCCGACTGGTCGCATGGCACACAACCGCAGGACCTGACGCCGGAACGCGAGGTCCGGCCATGGGAGGACCGCGACGTCGCGCCCGCACCGGTGCGCCCGCCGATGCTGCAGGGCCTGCCTGAGATCCCGCTCCCGCAAGCCGGCGCCCCCCTCCGAGCCGCCGTCGACGCGGTCGCCGCGGCCGTGCGCAGCCTGGACCCCGAGCGTGTCGTGGTCCTTGCCGGGACGGGTGAGACGGGCGCGGTCGGCCGCGCCCTCGCCGACGAGCTGGGACCCGAGGGCACCGCAATCCTCGTGCTCGGCGCCGGCGACGATCCGACGCCGCACCTCGGGCGGGCGGCCCTCGTGATCGACGCCCTGGTCGGGCGGGGCCTCGACGGCGCCCTGCGCAGCCCAGCGCTCGACAGCGTCATCGCGCTGCGCCACCACCCCGGGCCGATCCTCGCGCTCGACATCCCGACGGGTCTGCACCCGCAGGACGGCCTGCTCGCCGACGCGGTCAGCGCGAACCTCACGATCGTCCTCGGCGGCACCTACCCCGCCCTCAACCTCCCCGGCCTCCAGCCCTTCCTGGGCGAGCTCTACGCAGTCGACCCCGAGTCCCGCACCCTCGCCCGCATCGCCCGAGACCCCCACCGCAGCATGTGGGCCGAATAGAAGGACTCAGACCGGCGCGAGCAGCTTCTCGATGAGGGCCAAGGGAAGGCTCAAGGTCTTGGTGGTTCCGGAGGGGGGAGGGGCCAGCACAGTGCGGGGAGCGGGGATCGAACCCGCACGGTCGTGAGACCAGCGAGTTTTAAGGCCGCCGCCGATACCAGTTTGGCTACCCCCGCGGGGAGGACGTCTCGATGGTGCGGTCGGGCATGGTGGTCGTCAAGGTGGCGGCCCTGGCGGGGTGGCACTCGGTAGGCTCAGGCGCGATGACGAGTGACGAGGAGCGGATCGCTCTCTTCCTCGACTACGAGAACCTCGCGATCGGGGCGCGTGACGACCTCGGCGGGATGTCGTTCGACCTCCGGCCGCTGGCCGACGCGCTGGCGGAGCGCGGGCGCGTCGTGGTGCGCCGCGCCTACGCGGACTGGTCGTACTTCGACGCCGACCGGCGGATGCTCACGATGCACCACGTCGAGCTCATCGAGATCCCGCAGCGCATGGGCGCGGTCCGCAAGAACGCGGCGGACATCAAGATGGCGGTCGACGCCATGGAGCTCTGCTTCCAGCGCGACTACATCACGACGTTCGTGATCGCCACGGGCGACAGCGACTTCACGCCGCTGGTCGCCAAGCTCCGCGAGCCGCAACCGCCGGGTGATCGGCGTCGGCCTGGAGGCCTCGACCTCGCGCATGCTGCCGCCCGCCTGCGACGAGTTCCTGTTCTACGAGCGCCTGGAGGGCGTGAACGTCCCCGAGCGCAAGCGCGGAAGCGGCCGCGGCGGCCGCGGGGGCAAGGGCCGCGGCCGGGCCCCCGCAGCGCCCGCGCCCGCCAAGCCGCAGGAGCTGCCCGCGATCGCGGCCGAGGCCGAGGAGGTGGCGCCGCCCGCGGAGCAGGACGCTGCCAAGGCCGAGACCGATCTCGAGAAGCTCGTCACGCAGACGATCTCCGGCCTGCAGCGCTCCAGCGGCGGCGCGGTGCTGGCGTCCACGCTCAAGCGCGCGATGCTGCGCAAGGACCCGACGTTCAGCGAGGCCGACTACGGCTTCCGCGCGTTCGGCGAGCTGCTGCGCCACCTCGAGAACAAGGGCGTGATCGAGCTCAGCCAGGGCGCCGCCAAGGGCGACCCCGAGGTCAGCTTCCCCGAGGAGTCGACGTCGGAGGAGGACGCCTTCCAGCTGCTCGCCCGCGTCGTCGACGACCTGCAGACCGCACAGGACCGGCCACCGCCGCTCTCGGGCCTGAAGAACGAGCTGCGCCGCCACCAGCCCGACTTCAGCGAGAAGGCCTTCGGCTTCGGCGGCTTCCTGCAGTTCGCCAAGGCTGCGCGCACCCGCGGCCTGATCGACATGCGCTGGGACGAGGAAGCCGACGACTACGTGCTGTCCCGCGCAGAGACCGCAGCCTGATCATCAAGCCCTCCTGGCGGCGCCTGGAGGGGTCGGGCGAAGTAACAACCAGGAAACAACCGGCGCATCCAGGGGTAACAGGTCGGATGCGATGCTGCCGCGCAACGACTCGGACAAGGAGCCGGTGTGAAGCTCGTCATCGCGATCATCAAGCCGTTCAAGGTGGAGGACGTGAAGGAAGCGCTGCGCGAGGTCGGCGTCGCCGGGCTCACGGTCTCCGAGGCCCGCGGCTTCGGCCGGCAGCGCGGGCACACCGAGGTCTACCGGGGCGCGGAGTACCAGGTCGACTTCGTGCCCAAGAGCCGCATCGAGGTCATGGTCGAGGACGACGCCGTCGACGGCGTCATCGACGCGATCGTGAAGTCGGCCCGCACGGGCAAGATCGGCGACGGCAAGGTCGCGGTGCTGCCGCTGGAGGAGGTCGTGCGCATCCGCACCGGCGAGCACGGGCCTGACGCCCTCTGACCCTTTCCCACGCGTCCGTCGACGCGCCTCCGGGGCCCGAGTGGTGCGGCGCGTGGGCGCAGACCGTCGATGCCGCGGTCCGCGGCTGGCTCTCGGAGCTGACGGGGCGCCAACGGGTCGGGGGCGTCGCCATCGTCGCCCTGGGCAGCTACGCCCGCCGCGAGCTGTGTCGCGCAGTCCGACGTCGACCTGCTCCTCCTGCACGACGGCTGGCAGGCGCGGGACCTCGAGAGCCTCGTGCGTGCGATCTGCTACCCGCTCTGGGACGCGGGGCTTGCGGTTGGCCACGCCGTCCGCACGCCCAAGGACGCGGTGCGCGCCGCTGCGGACCGCATCGACACCGCGACCGCGCTCGTGCACCGGCGGCTGGTCGCCGGCGAGCCCGGGCTGCTCGACGACCTCGCGATCCGCCACCGCCGCTGGTTGTCCAAGCACGGCGGCCAGGTCCTGGACCGGCTGGCCGCGGCCGACGCGGAGCGCCATGCTCGCTTCGGCCTGGGTCTCCTGGAGCCGGACCTCAAGGACGGCGTCGGCGCCCTGCGGGACCTCGGGAGCCTGCGCTGGGCCTCGGCGTGCGTGCTCGGCGAGCCCACCCTCGACGCCCTCGTCGGCGCCCGCTATCTGGGCGCCGCCGACCGCGCCGACCTCGTGCGCGCCGGCACCACGCTGCTGAGCGCCCGCTGCGCGCTGCACCTCGTGCTGGCCGACCAGGGCAAGCGCGGGGCGACGCACAACCAGCTGCGGCTGGACCTGCAGGACGAGGTCGCCGTCCGTCTCGGGCTGCCCGACGGCGACGTGCTCCTGCGCAAGGTCGGGCTGGCCACCCGGGCGATCGCACACCAGCACGGACGCACCTGGCCACGCCTGCTCGCCGACGCGCGCGCCGGACGCCGCCGGCCGAAGGCGCCGGCGGAGCTGCTTGACCCCGACGTCTTCCTCGTCGACGGGCTGGTCGAGGCGGGACCCGGCGCGGCGCTCGCGGTCAGCCCGTCGTTGGGCCTGCGCGCGGTCGCGGCGGCCGCCACACGCGGCGTCCATCTCGGCCGCGCCACGGTCGAGCGCTTCCGCCGCGAGCTGGCGACGGGCGTGCAGCTGGCCTGGGACGCCCCCGGCCGCGCCGCCCTGCAGGTCGCCTTGCGCGCCGGACGGTCCGGCGCGGGCGCCATGGCCGACGCCGACCAGATCGGGCTGCTCGGCGCGCTGCTCCCCGAGTGGGAGCGCGTGCGGGGCCACCCGCAGCGCAACCCGCTGCACCGCCTGGACCTCGACAGCCACGGGCTGGAGGCCGCCACCCAGCTGGCCAAGGCGGCTGCGGGCCACTTCGACCCACGCCCCGTCGAGGTCTCCCGCAACGGGGACAGAAGGCCGGCCGGGGGGCAAGCCGCTCCCGAGGCAGGAGGGATCAGCCTGGTCGAGGTCTGGGCCGCGCTCGAGGACCCCGACGCGCTGGTCCTCGGCACGTGGCTGCACGACGTCGGCAAGGCCTGGCCCGGCGACCACAGCGTCGGCGGCGAGGCGGTCGTGCGCACCTGGCTCGCACACATGGGCTACGACGCCGCGGTCGGCGACCGGGTGGGGCGGCTCGTGCGCCACCACCTCCTCCTGCCCGACGTGGCCACCCAGCGCGACATCGACGACCCCGAGGAGGTCATCGCGGTCGCGCTGGCCGTGGGCGACGTCGAGACCCTCGACGGCCTCTACCTGCTGGCGATCGCCGACGGCACGGCCACCGGACCGGCGGCCTGGTCGCCATGGAAGGAGCTGCTCGTCACGCAGCTCTACCAGCGGGCGCGCCTGGTGCTGGAGCAGGACGCCGACGCGCTGCGCGCGCTGCACGCCCCCGAGGCCGTGCTGGAGGCCGCGCGCCGCGCCGGCGACGTCGGTCCCGCGGAGCTCGAGGCCCTGGTCGCGGGGCTGCCGCCCCGCTACCTGCTCAACGCCGGCGCGGAGCAGCTCGTCGAGCACGCCCGCATGCTGGCCACCACCGCCGAGGGCGTGCACGTGCGCCGCCGCCCGGGGCCGGTCGCGGGCACGGTCGTGGTGTCGCTGCTCGCGCCCGATCGCCGCGGCCTGTTCGCCGACTGCGCCGGGGCGCTGACCGGCCACGGCTGGGAGGTGCTGGACGCCCGCGCGTTCACCCGCGCCGACGGCGTCGCCCTGGACTGGTTCACCTGCACCAGTCCCGAGCACGACGCCTGGGACCGCGTCGCGCGCGACGTGCGCGCGGCGGCCCACGGTGAGCTCGACGTCGTCGCGCTGGTCGCGCACCGCGAGGCCCGCCGTGACGCCAAGCCCCCGCCCTTGGCTGCGCCGATCCCGGTCGCGGTCGTGGTCGACGAGGGCGACGACGTGACCCGCATCGAGGTGCGCGGCCCCGACGCGCCCGGCGTCCTGTACCGCCTCGCCCACACGTTCGCCGACGCCGGCGTCGACCTGCTGGGCGCCCAGGTCGCCACGCTCGGCCCAGAGGTGCGCGACGCGTTCTTCGTCCCCTCGACGGGCACTGCCGAGGACCCCGCAGCCGCCGGCCTGGTCGACCGCCTGCGCGACTGCCTCACGCGCCCCTGACGTCCGGGGCGGCGCTCAGCGCATCCCGCCCTTGGTCATCGCCTTGATGGTCGAGGATGCGGTCGACCTCGCTCGTCGCGGGATCAGCCCGGCCTCCTTCACGACCTCGCGCAGGGGCCGGTCCTCCTTCAGCGCCTTCTTCGCGAGCTCCGCGGACTTGTCGTAGCCGATCGCCGGCACCAGCGCCGTCACGACGGAGAGGTTCTTCTCCGACAGCTCGGTGCATGCGCTCCACGTTGGCGACGAGCCCGTCGATGCACTGCGCGCGCGAAGTTCGTCGCACGAGGTCGCCAGCAGGCGGATCGACTCCAGCACGTTGCGCGCCATCATCGGGATGTAGACGTTGAGCTCGAAGTGCGCCCGACAGGCCGCCGACGGTGACCGCGGCGTCGTTGCCGATCACCTGCGCCGCGACCTGCGTCACCGACTCGGGGATCACCGGGTTGACCTTCGCCGGCATGATCGAGGAGCCGGGCTGGATCTCGGGCAGGCGGAGCTCACCGAAGCCCGGTGCGCGGGCCCGAGCGCCATCCAGCGGATGTCGTTGGCGATCTTGGTCAGCGCTCACCGCGATCACCTTGCAGCGCGCCCGACAGCTCGACCAGCGCGTCGCGGCGCACCCTGGGCCTCGAAGTGGTTGTCCGCCTCGCGCAGCGCGTCGATCCCGGTGCAGGCGCGCAGCTCGGCGATGACGCCCTCGGTCATGCCCTCCGGCGCGTTGAGGCCGGTGCCGACCGCGGTGCCGCCGAGCGGCAGCTCCGCCACGCGCACCAGGGCCGCCTCGACCCGCGCGACCCCCAGCTCGATCTGCCGCGCGTAGCCGGAGAACTCCTGGCCCAGCGTGATCGGCACCGCGTCCATCAGGTGCGTGCGCCCGGCCTTGGTCGACGTCGGCCCACTCGACGGCCTTGGCCGCCAGCGACTCGCGCAGCCGCTCCAGCGCCGGGCAGCAGCTGCTCGACGCACGCCGACGTAGGCGGCGAGGTGCACCGCGGTCGGGAACACGTCGTTGGATGACTGCCCGGCGTTGACGTGGTCGTTGGGGTGGACGAGTCCTTGATGCCGCAGCTCCCCGCCGAGGATCTCGATGGCGCGGTTGGCGATGACCTCGTTGGCGTTCATGTTCGACGAGGTGCCGGAGCCGGTCTGGAACACGTCCACGACGAAGTGCTCGTTGAGCGTCCCGTCGATGACCTCCTGCGGCCGCCTGCAGGATCGCCGCGGTACTGCTCGCCGTCGAGGCGCCCTTGTCGTGGTTGACCACCGCCGCGGCCGCCTTGATGTGGCCGAGCGCGCGGATCGACCTCGGGGGGGATGCCCTGGCCGGAGATCGGGAAGTTCTCGACGGCGCGCTGCGTGCTCGCGCCGTAGTAGGCGTCGGCCGGGACCTCCATCGCGCCCATGGAGTCGCGTTCGTGCGGTGCGGCCATGCCGGTCGCTCCTGTCGTGGGTCGCAGGCGTAGCCTACGCCAGCGCGTGGCTAGCTGGCCGCATGACGACTCTTCTCTGGTGCGCCACGCCACCACCGCCACCACGGGCAAGCGGCTCGGTGGCCGCACCGAGACGCCGCTGGACGACCGCGGGCGGCAGCAGGCGCAGGCCACGGCCGAGCGACTGGCCGAGGTGCGCGCTCAAGGCCGTCTACGCCAGCCCGCTCGCCGCGCGCGGCGGAGACCGCCCAGATCGTCGCCGCGCCGCACCGCCTGGAGCCGATCGCCCGAGGACGGCCTGCTGGAGGTCGACTACGGCCGCTGGACCGACCGCGCACTCGAGCCGCTCACCCGCACGAAGCTGTGGCCGGTGATCCAGCAGCGGCCCGTCCTGGTGACGTTCCCGGACGGGGAGTCGATCCGCGGGATGCAGCTGCGCGCCGTCGAGGCCGTCGAGCGCCTGGCCGCACGCCACAACCGCCGCGCGATCGCCGCGGTGACGCACGCCGACGTCATCAAGGCCCTGGTCGCGTTCTACGCGGGCAGCCCGCTGGACCTGTTCCAGCGCATCGGCTGCGATGTCCGCGTCGGTGACGGTGATCGCCACTGGGCGGAGGCGAGCGGCCGATGGTCCTGCGGTTCAACGACGACCGGCCCGCTGAGCTCCGCCGCACACCGCGCCGCGATGAGCGAGTCGGTCGAGTCTCCGACCCCGTCGACTGGATCACCGCCGGCCCGATCGGGCGAGCCCGGGCGGCGCACGTTCTACGTCCAGGCCCGCAGCGGCGGGCGCGTGATCGCGCTGCTGGTCGAGAAGGCGCAGGTCAGTGGCTGGCGCAGCAGGCGCAGGAGCTGCTCGCCCGGGTGGACGTGGTGGTCACGCCCGACGACCTCGACGAAACGGCAGCGGCTGCTCGACCGGATCGAGCCCTTGTGGCGCGCCGGGACGCTCGGCCTGGGCATGGACGAGGACGGCACGCTCTTCCTCCTGGAGGCCGAGGAGCTGCAGGCGACGACGACGAGGAGGAGGGCGACGCCGAGGAACCAGGCGTCGCGCAGCTGTGGTTCGACCGCGCCCAGCTCGTCGCGCTGGCCGCCTACGCCGCCTACGTGGTCGAGGCCGGAGCCCGCGAGCGCTGCCGGTTCTGCGGCCGCCCGATCGAGCCCGTCACCGGCCACGTCTGCCCCGCGACCAACGGGCACGGCCCGCTCACCATCTGACGTGGCCGCGCGCGGGCAGGCGTTCGATCCGCAGGGCGTGCGGTGGCTGCCCTCCACGGCGGAGTGGCTGGCGGCCCTGTGCACCGAGGAGCTGGAGCCGCTGGGGTTCATCTCCGACGCGAGCAACTCGACCGTGCTGTGCCGCCTGGGCCAGGAAGGGCTCTACACGGTCTACAAGCCTCGACGCGGCGAGCGCCCCCTGTGGGACTTCCCCGAGGGCACGCTCTGCCAGCGCGAGGTCGCCGCGTTCCTGGTCAGCGAGCGCCTCGGCTGGGGCCTGATCCCGCCGACGGTCCTGCGCGACGGGCCTTCCGGTCCCGGCAGCGTGCAGGCCTTCGTACCCCACGACCCAGCCGAGCACTACTTCACGCTGGTCGAGGAGCCGCGCTGGGAACGCCCGCTCGTGCAGGTCGCGGTCTTCGATCTGGTGACCAACAACACCGACCGCAAGGGCGGCCACATCCTGCGCAGCGGCGAGCGGCTCTACGGCATCGACCAGGGCCTGACCTTCCACGTCGAGCCCAAGCTGCGCACGGTGGTGTGGGACCTGGGCGCCGCGCAGGTACCCGTGCCGTGGCGCGCGGATCTGGAGCAGCTCGCCGACGCCGTTGCGGGCCGCTGCGTCCCGGAGCTGGAGGAGCTGCTGGATCGCCGCGAGCTGGCGGCGCTGGCGCGGCGCGCGCGCCGCGTCGCGGGCCTCGCGCAGCTCCCGGAGGTGGCCGAGGGACGCCGGCCCTACCCCTGGCCGCCCCTGTAAGAGCCAGCCCGCGCGGTCGGCCGGGCGTGCAGGTTTCTTCGCCGGAGCCGCGGGTAGGGGTCGACGCAGTCGGTTAGGACCTTCGAGAGAAGGGCATCGTGGGGCCCGAACCGACACGACGCGCCGCCAGAGTGGTCGGCGTGATGCAGACGAAGGAGGGCCTGACGTGGGCCTCGTGATCCTCTTGCTAGTCCTGGCGCTGATCTTTGGTGGCGTGGGCCTGTTCGTCGAAGGCCTGAAGTGGTTGCTGATCATTGCGCTCGTGCTCCTCGTGATCTCGGCGTTCACCGGCTTCCGCTCCCGCAGCGTCTGATCACAAGCTCTGACCACAAGCTCTCATCCCGACGGACCCGTCGCCTTCTGACCCCCGAGGCGACAGGGGCCCGACCCCGAGGCGCGGCCGTCCCGCACGGCCGCGCCTCTCTCTTTTTCTCTCAGCCGATGCGTGTCCAGGGCCGGCCGCCGAACAGGTTCTCCATCAGCAGCTGGAAGCCGTGGCCGGAGCGGACGTCGGCGAACTCCAGCTGCTCGCCCTCCATCGTCCAGGCAGCACTGAAGAGCACCTTGTTTCCGGCGTCACCACAATCGCTCTGTTCGCCGAGCAGCACGTTGGATCTTCCTCAAGTCGACCTGCCCACCAGCGACAACGACACCCACCGCCGCGTGATGGCCGTCCTCGCCTACCTCCGCGGCGCAGGCCCCGGCCAGGACGTCGCGGGGTAGGCTCGCGGGGCCGATGGCCCGGTTGCTGGTGCTGATGGGATCGGGGGAGACCGCGCCCACCATGGCGCGCGTGCACCGTGAGCTGCTGGGGCGCATGGGTGGGCAGGTCGACGCTGTGGCGCTCGACACGCCGTACGGGTTCCAGGAGAACGCCGACGAGATCGCTGCGCGGACGACGGGGTTCTTCGCGACGCACCTGCAGTGCCCGCTCGAGGTGCTGCGCTGGCGCTCGGCCGCGACACCCGCTGCCGAGGTGGAGCTGGCGCTCGCGCGGGTGCGCGAGGCCGGGTACGTGTTCGCGGGGCCGGGGAGCCCGACCTACGCGTTGGGCGTGTGGAGCGGCACGGCGCTCGTGCCGACGCTGCTGGAGCTGCTGGCGACGCGCGGGTGCGTGGTGTTCGCCAGCGCCGCGGCGGTCGCGGTCGGCGTGGCCACGGTGCCGGTCTACGAGATCTACAAGGTCGGGCAGCAGCCGTCGTGGGCGCCCGGCCTGGAGCTGCTGACCGGAGCCACCGGCCTCCCGGCCGCGGTGGTGCCGCACTTCGACAACGCCGAGGGCGGCACGCACGACACGCGCTACTGCTACCTGGGCGCGCGGCGCCTGGCGGCCCTGGAGGCGCAGCTTCCCCACGGCGCGTACGTCCTGGGCGTGGACGAGCACACCGCGCTGATCCTCGATCTCGAGGGCGGCACCGCCGAGGTCGTCGGCCGCGGCGGTGTGACGATCCGCGAGGGCGGCGCCGGCCGCGTGGTGCCGGCGGGCACGACGATCGCGATCGACGACCTGCGCCCCGGCGTCGCGGGCGCCGCGCCCACCACGCCGGCGCCCGCGCCGTCAGCCCCGGCCGCCCCGCCGCTGCTCGGCGACGCGCAGGCCCTCGAGGGCGACTTCGGCGCGGCACTGCGCGAGCGGCGCGCCACAGCCGCCGTCCAGGCCGTTCTGGATCTGGAGGCACTGCTGCACGACTGGTCGGCGGACCCCACCCAGACCGACGAGGCCGACCGCGCGCGCAGCCTCCTGCGCCGCATGGTCGCCCGCCTGGGCGAGGTGGCCGGAGCCGGCCTCGGCGACCCCCGCGACGCGGTCGCGCCGCTCGTGGAGGCCGTGCTGGCGGCCCGGGACGCGGCGCGTGCGGACGGCGCCTACGCGGTCGCCGACGGCCTCCGCGACGCGCTGGTCGATGCCGGGGTCGAGGTGCGCGACACCGCGGACGGCACCGAGTGGCTCTGGGAGCCGGCCCGCTCCGCTACAGGCTGACCAGGTGCAGGCGCTGCACGCGCCGCGCGTCGCCGTCGCCCTCGACGTCGAAGCGCACGCGCTGCCCGAGGCGCAGCTCGATCAGTCCCGACGCCGCGAACGTCTCGGCGTCGTAGGACAGCTCCTCGAGGCTGTCGGTCACCAGGGTCCCCGTGCGGGTCTCGTGGTCGAAGTGCTTGATGGTGCCCTGCGGCATGCGTTGGTCTCCTCAACCGGCCTTGCGGGTGAACCGGGGCATGAAGCGCGCGGCGTCGGGCTCGACCTCGGCCCATGCGCGCAGGTCTTCCGGGGTGTCGATGTCGAGGGCCAGGCCCGGGCGGGGCAGCAGCACGCCACGCACGGCCTGGCGCGCCGCCAGCCGGAGGTGCGCCCGCGCCGAGTCCGGCCCGAACGCGGGCGGCACGACGTCGGCCGGGCGCCGGAGCAGCGCCCCGGTGCCGCCGTCGCCGGTCGGGGCGACCACGACCACCGGGCCGTCATGTGCCCGTGCGACCGCGTCGAGGTCCGCGGCGGTGACGAGCGGCAGATCGGCCGGCACCACGAGCGACGCGGGATGGTGACGCGCGGTCCGGTCGGCCCAGCGCAGCGCGGGCTCCAGGCCGGCCGACGGCTCCACGAGCACGGCCACGTCTTCGGCGTCCTGTGCCAGTGCGGCGGCGCGCCGGTCCCCGGCGATCACCAGCACGTCGGTGATGGTCTCCGCCGCCGCGCACGCCTCCAGCACCCGCCGCAGCAGCTCGGCCACGAGCGCCGCCCGCCCCGCCGCGTCCAGCGCGCCGGCCAGCCGCCCCTTGGCGTCCGCGAGCGTCTTCACCGGCACGACGGCGATCGTCACAGCGGGAGAGCCTAGTGGGGCAACGGTGCGCGACGGCGTCAGCGGGTCAGGACTTGACGAGGCGTTCGATCGCGCGCGTGGCCTCGGTGATCATCGCGGCCGCGTGCTCGCGGTCGTCACCCGCGGCCGCGTCGGTGACGCAGTGCCGCAGGTGCTCGTCGAGCAGGCCGACGGCGACGCTCTGCAGCGCCTTGGTGACCGCGGCCACCTGCGTGAGGACGTCGATGCAGTACTGGTCCTCGTCGATCATGCGTTGGAGCCCGCGCACCTGGCCCTCGATGCGGCGCAGCCGCTTGAGGTAGTCGTCCTTCTCCAACGTGTAGCCACGCATACCCCTAGAGGGTATCATGGCGGAGCGATGGACACCAGCCTGAAGACGATCGACCTCCCGGTGACGGGGATGACGTGCGGCTCCTGCGCCGCGCGCGTCCAGCGCGTCCTGGAGCGCCAGGAGGGCGTGGAGGGCGTGGAGGTCAACTTCGCGACCGGGGTCGCGCGCGTGCGCGCGGCGGTGGAGCCCGATGTGGCGTGGCAGGAGGCCGTCCGCGACGCCGGGTACGAGCTCGAGCTGCCGCAGCACGGGCACGACGCCGGTGCAGACGGTCACGACGAGCACGACCACGGCGACCCCGACGTGCTCAGGCGCAGCTGGTGGCGCCGCGTGCTGGTGGCGACGCCCGCAGCGCTCTTCATGCTCCTCACGATGGTGCTGGGGGAGCAGGCGATGTCGGACCCCACGTGGCGCCTGGCGATGTTCCTGGTGGCTACCCCGGTGCAGTTCTGGGTGGGCTGGCCGTTCCTGTACGAGGCTGGCCGCCGCGCCCGGCACCGCAGCGTCGGCATGGACACGCTCATCGCGATCGGCACGCTGTCGGCGTACGCGTTCAGCGTCGTGCAGCTGGTGACCGGCGGCCCGGACCTCTACTTCGAGACCGCGGTCCTGATCATCTGGTTCCTCGCGCTGGGCCGCTACTTCGAGGCCCGCGCGAAGGGCGACGCCGGTCGTGCGCTGCGCGCGCTCGCGGAGCTGGGGGCCAAGGAGGCGCGGCTGCTGAGGGACGGCGCCGAGCTCATGGTGCCGGTCGACCAGGTCGTGGTCGGCGACCTGCTGCGTGTGCGCCCGGGCGAGAAGATCCCCGTCGACGGCACGGTGACCGACGGCTCCTCCGCGGTCGACGAGTCGATGCTCACCGGGGAGTCGGTCCCTGTCGAGAAGGTCTCCGGCAGCACCGTCACGGGCGCGACGCTCAACACCTCCGGCGTGCTGACCCTGCGCGCGACGGCGGTCGGGGCCGACACGGCGCTGGCGCAGATCGTGCGCCTCGTGCAGGACGCGCAGGCCGGCAAGACCGACGCGCAGCGCCTCGCGGACCGGGTCTCCGGGGTGTTCGTGCCGGCGGTGCTCGCGATCGCGGCCGCAACCCTGCTCGGCTGGTGGCTGCTGGCCGGCGACCCCCTCGGCGGCCTGGTCGCCGCGGTCGCCGTGCTGATCATCGCCTGCCCGTGCGCGCTGGGACTGGCCACCCCGACCGCCATGATGGTGGGCGTCGGCCGCGCCGCGCAGCTGGGCATCCTGGTCGCGTCGGTCGAGGCCCTCGAGCGCTCGCGGCGCATCACCACCGTGGTGTTCGACAAGACCGGCACGCTGACCAGCGGCACGATGAGCGTGGCGGGCGTGGCCGGCGACGACCCCGGCGAGGCGCTGCGCCGCGCCGCCGCCGTCGAGGCCGACAGCGAGCACCCCGTCGGCCAGGCGATCGTGCGGGCTGGCCGCGAGCGCTTCGGCGTGCTGCCCCCCGTCACGGCGTTCCGCGCCGTGCCGGGCCGCGGTGTGCAGGCGGAGCTGGACGGCACCCTGGTGACGGTCGGCGGTCGCGGGCTGCTCGCAGAGGCGGGCCTCGACGTGGGACCTGCGCTGGACGACGCCGTGAGCGCGTTCCAGGAGCAAGGTCGGACGGCGGTCCTCGTCGGCTGGGACGGCGCCGCTCGCGGCGTCCTGGCCGTGGCCGACACGCTGAAGCCAGGCGCTGCCGAGACCGTACGGCGGCTGCGCGCCACGGGCCTCGACGTCGCGATCCTCACCGGAGACCACGCGCGCACCGCGGGAGCGATCGCGCGCGAGCTCGGCGTCGAGCAGGTCATCGCCGACGTCCTGCCCGCCGGCAAGCAGGCCGAGGTGGCCCGCCTGCAGGCCGCCGGGCAGGTCGTCGCGATGGTCGGGGACGGCGTCAACGACGCGCCCGCACTCGTGCAGGCCGACCTCGGGATCGCGCTGGGAACCGGCACCGACGTGGCGATCCAGGCCAGCGACCTGACGCTGCTGCGCGGCGACCTCGACGGCGTGGCCACCGCGATCGCGCTGTCACGCCGCGACGTACCGGACGATCGCGCAGAACCTCGGCTGGGCGTTCGGCTACAACGTCGCCGCGATCCCGCTGGCCGCGCTGGGCCTGCTGAACCCGATCGTGGCCGGCGCCGCCATGGGCTTCTCCTCGGTCAGCGTGGTCGCCAACTCCCTGCGCCTGCGGCGCTTCGGCCGCTCTTAGACTCCCGCGGCGTGACCAGGGTCGCGGTGATGGGCGCGGGGTCCTGGGGGACGGCCTTCGCCGCGATCTGCGCGGACGCCGGCAACGAGGTGGTCATGTGGGCGCGGCGCGCCCAGGTTGCCGAGGAGGTGCGACGGCGGCACCGCAACAGCCACTACCTGGGCGACGTGGCGCTGCCGGAGCAGCTGACCGCCACCGCCGACGCCGAGGAGGCGCTGGCGGGGGCCGAGCTCATCGCCGTGGCCATACCCAGCCACGCGCTGCGGGCGAGCCTCGCGTCGTGGCGCGCGCTCGTGCCGCCCGCAGGCGTCGCGATCAGCCTGGTCAAGGGCGTCGAGCTGGACACCCACCGCCGCGCCAGCGAGGTCGTGCGCGAGGAGTGGGACCTGCCCGCGGAGCGCGTGGTGGTCGTGTCGGGGCCGAACTTCGCCGCCGAGTGCGCCCGCCGCCTGCCCAGCGGCACGGTCGCGGCCTGCCCTGACCTCGACGTCGCCACCCGGGTGCAGGCGGCGTGCCACACGCCGTCGTTCCGCGTGTGGACCAACCCCGACCTGCTCGGCGTCGAGCTGGGCGGCGCCTGCAAGAACGCGATCGCGATCGCCGCGGGGGTCGCCGACGGCATGGGCATGGGCGACAACACCAAGGCCATGCTCATCACCCGCGGGCTGGCGGAGACCACGCGCCTCGCGGTGGCGCAGGGTGCCGACGCCCTCACGATGCAGGGTCTGTCGGGGATGGGCGACCTCGTCGCGACGTGCACCAGCCGCTGGTCGCGCAACCGCCACGTCGGCGAGCAGCTGGGCCGCGGCCGCACCTTGGACGCGGTCCTGGGGGAGATGACCATGGTGGCGGAGGGCATCAAGTCGTCGAAGGCGATTGCCGACATGGCCGCGTACCACGGCGTGGAGATGCCGATTGTCGAGCACGTCGTGAAGGTCGTGCACGACCGCATGGACATCGCCGAGATGGGACAGGCCCTGATGCTGCGCAGCCCCAAGGAGGAGTTCCACAGCCTCCCGCGGGCCTGAGGCGCGTGGCCTCAGGCGGCGGTGGCGTCGACCAGCGCGGCCACGGCCTTGCCGAACCCGATGCCGGCCGTGTCGACCGCCAGCGGCCAGACCGAGGTCTCCGTGAACCCCGGGCACGTGGCCAGCTCCAGCACCCACGCCTGGCCGTCGCGGTCCACGATGAGGTCGACCCGCCCCAGCTGGCGCGCCCCGAGCGCGCTCATCGTGTGGCGCGCCGTGTCCATGGCGTCCGCCAGCGCCGCAGCGTCCAGCCTGGGTGGGGCGCGGAACACCGTCCCGCCCGACGTGTAGCGCGCCGCGTAGTCGTAGAAGTCGCCGGTCGGCGCGATCT
Organism: Euzebyaceae bacterium; assembly: GCA_963829805.1. GTDB lineage: Bacteria > Actinomycetota > Nitriliruptoria > Euzebyales > Egibacteraceae > CAWHJR01. The sequence goes on along the minus strand of CAWHJR010000002.1, from coordinate 108,574 downwards.
CGACGGCCGGCAGGTTCTCGTCGAGCAGGAACGACACGCCGACCTCGGTCCCGGCCACGTGGCGCTCGACGATGACCGCGTCGGCGTAGGCCAGCGCGTTCGCCAGCGCCCCCGGCAGGTCCTGCGCGCTGACCACGCGCCGCACGCCCAGCGCGGAGCCGCCGGTGGCCGGCTTCACCACGACCGGAAGGCCGAAGACGTCCACGATGCGGTCGATCGCGCTCCTGGCGCCGAGCTCCAGGAACGACGCCTTCGAGAGCACGACGAAGTCGGGAGTGCGCACCCCTGCCTGGCGCAGCACGCTCTTGGCAATAGGCTTGTTCCAGGCGATCGAGGACGTGGCGACGCCGGAGCCGGTGTAGGCGACCCCGAGGAGATCCAGCAGCGATTGGATGCCGCCGTCCTCTCCGATCTTCCCGTGCAGCGCGAGGAACGCGACGTCCACGCCGTCCAGCCGCGAGACCAGCGTGCTGTCGACGTCCAGCAGGTAGGCGTCGTACCCCTGGTCCTGCAGCGCGGAAGCCACCCGGTGGCCGGAACGCAGGCTGACCTCGCGCTCAAGCGAGAGCCCACCTGCCAGCACGGCCACGTTGTGCCCCTTCACCGCCCGCCAGACTAGGGCCCACATGACGCTGCGTGTCCTGGCCGGGGGCGTCCTCTTCGCCGACGTCGGCGGCGAGGGGGCCCCGCTGGTCGTCACGCTGCACGGGTGGGGGCGCGACCGGGCGGACCTCGCGCCGGTGACGGCCGGGCTGCCGGGCACGGTCGTCGCGCTGGACCTCCCCGGGTTCGGGGCCGCTCCGCCGCCGCCCGAGGCGTGGGGTGCGCGGGAGTACGCCGACGTCGTCGCCGGCGCGCTGGAGCAGCTGGTCGCCGAGCGGTCGCCCGCGGTGCTGCTCGCGCACAGCTTCGGGGGCCGGGTGGCGGTGTGCCTGGCGGCGCAGCGACCCGAGCTCGTGGCCGGGCTGGTGCTGAGCGGCGTGCCGCTCACACGCCGCGAGGGGCCACCGCCGTCGCTGCGCTACCGCCTGGTGCGCACCCTGCACCGCCGAGGCCTGGTCTCCGACGCCCGCATGGAGTCCCTGCGCCGCCGGCACGGCTCCGCCGACTACGCCAACGCGCGCGGTGTGATGCGGTCCGTGCTGGTCCGCGTCGTCGCCGAGAGCTACGAGGACGAGCTGGCACGTCTGCAGAGCCCGGTCGCGTTCGTCTGGGGCGAGCACGACACCGCCTTCCCCGTCGCTGCCGCGCAGGCCGCCGCTGCCCTCGTCCCGGCCCCCACGACGTTCGACGTGGCCGCGGGCGCGGGGCACGACGTCCACCACACGCAGCCCGGGGCCCTGGAGGTCCGCCTGCGCGAGCGCTGCGGGATCCCCGCGTGACCGTCGTGGCCTCGGCGGCCGCCGTGCTGGCGGCCGCGGCTGCGCTGCTGCGCTGGTTGCGCGTGTCGCAGCGCGAGCACTACCTCGCCGGCTCGGTCGTGCGCTGCCTGACCCGCTGGCTTTGGCGGCGCCCGCCGAACCTGCCGGCGGCCGTCGCGTGGGTCGTGGGCCTCGGCGCGGCCCTGCTCCTGACGGGGTGGGCCGGCGTCGCCGCGGGGATCGCAACGGCCGCCGTCGGCGTGGCGCTGCCGCTGGGCATGGGGGTGCTCGGCTCGCCCCGGCTGAGGCCGACCCGTCGCGCGGTCGTGCTGGGCGTGACCGCTGCGCTGCTGGCGGCCGGGGCCCTTCTCGGCGTCGCCGTGCCGTTGACCGCCGCCGCCGCCGCGGCCCTCGCGCCGGCCGTGGCGCTGCTGGCGGTCGACGCGGCGGCGTGGCTGCTCCACCCGGTCGAGAAGCGGTCGGCCAAGCGGTTCCAGCGCGCCGCGGAGGCCAAGCTCGACGAGATCCGACCCGACGTGGTCGCGGTCACCGGCTCCTACGGCAAGACGACCGTGAAGGGGCACATCCGCGACCTGTGCGCGGCCCAGCTCACGGTGCTCGCGACGCCGGCCAGCTGGAACAACCAGGCCGGCCTCTCGCGTGCCGTGAACGAGCAGCTGTCGCGCGGCACGGAGGTCTTCGTCGCCGAGATGGGGACGTACGGCAAGGGGGAGATCGCCGACCTCGTCGCCTGGGTGCACCCCCGCGTCTCCGTGCTGACGGCCGTCGGCCCGGTCCATCTCGAGCGCTTCCGCACGATCGACGCCATCGTCGAGGCCAAGTCGGAGGTCTTCCACGGCGCCGAGGTGTGCATCGTCAACGTCGACGACGAGCGCCTCGAGGCGCTGGCGGCCCACCTGCGCATCGCCGGCGCGCCCGACGTGGTGCGCGTCGGCACGCGTCCGGACCGGTTCGACCTCCACGTGCTGGCGGAGGAGGTCGGCGACGACCTGCGCGTCCAGGTCGACGGCACCGACCTCGTCACGCTGCCGCGCGGCTCGCTGCACGGCGGCAACGTCGCGTGCGCCGTGGCCGCCGCGCTGGCCGTCGGCGTCGAGCGCCCCGCGGTCGCGGCCGCGCTGCCGCGCCTGGAGCCGCCCCCCAGCCGTGCCAAGCCGGCCGTCAGCGACCGCGGTGTGGTCGTGATCGACGACACGTTCAACTCCAACCCTGCGGGCGCGCACGAGGCCGTGCGCGCGCTGCTGCGCACCCCCGGCTCCGGCCGTCGCGTGGTCGTGACCCCCGGCATGGTCGAGCTCGGGCCGGAGCAGGCCGCCGCGAACCGCGACCTCAGCGCGTTCGTGGACACCTCCGGTGCCGAGCTCTTGGTCGTCGGCTGGACCAACCGGGCGGCGCTCCTGGCCGGGTGCCGCAGCGCCACGCTGGTCCCCGACCGCGAGGCCGCGCGGCAGTGGGTGCGGGCCAACCTCGGCGATGGCGACGCCGTGCTGTGGGAGAACGATCTCCCCGACACCTACCCGTAGAGTCCGCGTGCATGGCGACGCTCGGTGTGCTCTTCGGCGGCCTCTCGCCGGAGCACGACATCAGCATCATCACGGGACTGCAGGCCGCGCACCTGCTCGGCCAGCGGGGCCATGACGTCGCGCCCCTGTACTGGACGCGGAGCGGCGCCTGGGAGCGCGTCCCGCCGGGACTGGAGGCCCCCGACTTCGCCGAGGGCCGCGTCGCCGGGGCGACGCCGCTGACGCTGGTCGTGCCGGAGGGCTTCGTCGAGCGCCGCCGCCTCGGGCGGGAGGCGCCGCTGGCGCTCGAGGCGGTCGTGAACTGCTGCCACGGTGGACCCGGCGAGGACGGCACCATCACCGCGCTGCTGCTGCTGTGCGGCATCCCTGTCAGCGGCCCCCAGCCCGAGGGCGCCGCGTGGGCGATGGACAAGCTCGCGACCGCCGGCATGGTCGCCGCCGCCGGATTGGAGCGCTTCGGGATCGAGTCCATCCCGACCGCCGTGCTCGCAGCCGACACCACCGCGATCGACCTGCCGACCCCGTGGGTGGTCAAGCCGCGCTTCGGCGGCTCCTCGCTGGGGGTGCACACCGACGTGGCCGACCTCGAGACCGCCAAGGCGCTCGCCGGCCGCGGGCCCGCCAGCGCCGGCGCGGTCGTGCAGCCCCAGCTCACGGGCTGGGCCGACCTCAACATCGCCGTGCGCACCCACCCGGCGCTGCAGGTCTCGGCGATCGAGCGCCCCAACACCGGCGGCGGCGCTTACAGCTACCAGCAGAAGTACCTGCGCGGCGGCGGCGGCATGGAGTCGGCGCAAAAGGAAGTGCCGGCGGTCATCCCGCCGGGCGTGCAGCAGCGCATCGAGGACGCCGCCCGCGCGCTGGTGCTCGCCGTCGGCCTGCACGGCGGCCCGCGCGTCGACTTCCTCTACGACGGCGGCGAGCGCCTCGCGCTCTGCGAGATCAACACCATCCCGGGCTCGCTGGGCCTGTACCTGTGGAACGCCATCGGCGTCGACCGCGCGACGGTGGTCGCCGACCTGGCCGCCGAGGCGCGCCTGCTCGGCACCAACCGCCCCCACTGGTCGGCCACGACCGACGGTGCCGCACTTCGCGCCTCCAGCTCCGTGGCGGCCAAGCTGTCCTAGAAGCCCGCGCGCGGCCCCACCCGGGCGTGTGGAAGGATGGCGCGGTCAGAGGGTCGGCGCCGAGGAGGGAGCAGGGCTGATGGTCTCCGCGTACATCCTCATCCTCACCGAGGTCGGCAAGGCCGCCGACGTCGCGCGCAAGGTCGCCGCGATCGAGGGGGTCCGCGCCGCCGAGGACGTCACCGGCCCCTACGACGTGATCGTGCGTGCCGAGGCTGCCGACGTCGACGAGCTCGGCCGCCTGGTGGTCGCCAAGATCCAGGCGATCGAGGGCATCGACCGCACGTTGACGTGCCCGGTGATCCACCTCTGATCTTCGCGGACCGCCGCGACGCCGGCAGGCGGCTGGGCGCGGCGCTCGTCGACCACCCGGCGCTCGCGGGGGCCGAGCGGGTCGTGGTGCTGGCGATCCCCCGCGGAGGTCTGCCGGTCGGGGCGGAGGTGGCGCGGGCGCTGGGCGCGGCGCTGGACGTGGTGGTCGTGCGCAAGATCCGCGCCCCGCACAACCCGGAGCTGGGCGTCGGCGCGGTCGGACCGGACGGGTTCGCCGACGTCGACGAGGGCGCCCTCGCGCGCCTGCGCATCCGCGCCTCCGACCTGGAGCGCGAGATCGCCGACCGCCGCGCGGTGGTCGCGGAGCGGGTCGCGCGCTACCGCGAGGCCGCGCCCGCCGCGGACGTGAGCGGCGGCGCCGCCGTGGTGGTCGACGACGGCGTCGCCACCGGCGGCACCGCCCGCCGCGCCTGCGCGGCCGCGCGCCGGCTGGGCGCCACCACGGTGGTGCTGGCGGTGCCCGTGGGCCCGCCACGCCTCGAGCGCGAGCTCGCCGGTGTCGCCGACGCCGTCGTGGTGCTCTCCACCCCGATCCACCTGCTCGCGGTCGGCCAGGCCTACCGCGACTTCACCCAGGTCCCGGAGTCCGATGCGCTGGAGATCCTGCGCGCGGCCCGCGCCTAGGAGGCTGGGCCTATGCCGGTGCTGAACTCGATCGAGCTCGAGGGCGCGTCGTCGGAGAGCTGGGCCGACGCCGCGCACGAGGCGCTGCGCGAGGCGTCGCGCACGCTGCGCAACATCCGCCGCCTGGACGTGATCGGTACGAGCGCGACCATCAGCGACGACGGCACGATCGCCGAGTACCGCGCCGAGGTGCGCCTGGTGTTCGAGATGGAGTAGTCGCAGCGCCCGCCTACAGTCGCAGCGATGGAGGCGCTGCTCGACCAGCCGGTCACCGCGCTGCCCGGGGCCAGCAAGAAGGCCGCGCAGCTGCTGGACACGGCGTTCCGCGTGCGCACCGTGCGCGACCTGCTCGACCACGTCCCGCACGAGGACAAGTACCGCGAAGCGTCCTCGCTGGTGCTCGTGGACCAGGGCCTCATCGGCCAGCCGGTCACGATCGTCGGCACGATCCACCGCTGGCAGGTCGTCCGGCCCAAAGGCCGGGGCCGCCTGACGATCGCCAAGGCCACGGTCATCGACGACGCCCACGGCCGTGTCGAGGTGCCGTTCTTCAACCAGGAGTGGCTGGCCGGCCGCCATCCCGAGGGCACGCGCGTCGCGGTCAGCGGGATCCTCGAGGCCTTCAAGAACCAGCGCCAGCTCAAGAACGCAAAGCTGACGCTGCTCGACCCACTGGCCGCCGCCGAGGACGTGGCAGGCGAGCGCGACCCGGTCGAGGTCGTCTACCCGGCGACCGAGGGCCTCGCGTCTGCGCGCATCGCGTCGCTGGTCACCGCCGCGCTCCAAGCCGTCGGACCCCTGCCCGACCCGCTCCCGGAGGAGCTGCGCGCCGCCCGGGCGCTGGAGACCCGCGACTGGGCGGTGCGCACGATCCACCGCCCGCAGCACCTCGGCGACGTCGCGCCCGCACGGCGCCGGCTGGTCTACGACGAGCTGCTCACGCTGCAGCTGGGCCTGCAGCAGCGCCGCCACCGCCTGGAGGCGGAGGCCGTCGGGCTCGAGCAGGCCCCGCAACCGGGCGGCCTCGTGGAGCGGTTCGTCGCCAGCCTGCCGTTCGCGCCCACCGCCGACCAGCTGCGGGCCTTCGCGGAGCTCGACGCCGACCTGGCGCGCGGCAAGCCGATGCACCGGCTGCTGCAGGGCGACGTCGGCACCGGCAAGACCCTGGTCGCGGCGTGGGCGATGCTGGCGGTCGTCGAGCACGGCCGCCAGGCGGTGCTCATGGTGCCCACGGCGGTCCTGGCCGAGCAGCACCAGCGCACGCTCACCCGCCTGCTGGCGCCGCTGGGCGTGAACGCCGCGGGCGGCCCGCGCATGGAGCTGCTCACCGGCGCGTCGACCGCCACCCACGCCAAGCGGGTGCTGCTCGACCTGATGGGCGGCAGCGTCGACCTGCTGATCGGCACCCACGCCCTGCTCGAGGAGCGCGTGCAGCCGGTCGACCTCGGCCTGGTCGTGATCGACGAGCAGCACCGCTTCGGCGTGGAGCACCGCACGCGCCTGCGTGACAAGCGCCGGGACGGCCGCTCGCCCGACATCCTCGTGATGACGGCCACCCCGATCCCGCGCTCGCTCGCGCTGACGGTCTACGGCGACCTCGACGTCACCGTGCTCCGGGAGCGCCCGGGTGCCGACACCTTCGCGATGAGGACGCTCGTCTTGCCCACGGCCTCGCCGCGGCGCGCCAAGCTCTACGACTTCGTGCGCGACGAGGTGGCCGCCGGGCACCGCTGCTACGTGGTGTGCCCGCTGGTCGAGGGCTCCGACGCGCTGGAGGACGTCGCCGACGTCGAGACGGTCCACGCGCGGCTCACCAAGGAGTTCCCCGGCACGCGCATCGGCCTGGTCCACGGCCGCCTGCCGGCCGCCCAGCGGGAGGCGGTGATGGAGGAGTTCCGCAGCGGCGCGGCGCCGATCCTCGTGACCACGACCGTGGTGGAAGTGGGCGTCGACGTCGGCGAGGCCACCGTGATGCTCATCGAGGACGCCGACCGCTTCGGGATCAGCCAGCTGCACCAGCTGCGCGGCCGCCTCTACCGGGGCCTGGGCGCGGGCGACGGCATCACGAACTTCTGCGTGCTCTTCACGTCCGACCCCGAGGCCAACTCGCGGCTGGAAGCCGTCGCAGCCAGCCACGACGGCTTCGAGCTGGCCGAAGCCGACCTGCGCCTGCGCGGCGAGGGCAGCCTCTTCGACGTCCGTCAGTCCGGCCTCGGCGACCTGCGCATCGCCCGCCTGGCCCGCGATGCCGAGCTCATCGCCCAGACCCGCACCGACGCCCGCGCGCTGGTCGAGTCCGACCCGGCACTGGACGCCCACCCCCTCCTTCGTGACGAGGTCACCCGCCGCTTCGGCGCCGACCGCCTGGCCGCCCTCACGACCGGCTGACGCCGCCGCCGCCGTCATGCCCGTCCCGGTACGCCGCGTAGCGTGGCAGCCCGATGCGCGTGATCGCGGGGAGTGCGCGGGGGACGCGGCTGGCGGCGCCGCCGGGTGTGCGGGTGCGGCCGACGGCCGACCGGGTCAAGGAGGCGGTGTTCTCCTCGCTCGGGGATGTCGAGGGCCAGGTCGTGCTCGACCTCTTCGCCGGCTCCGGCGGCCTGGCGATCGAGGCGCTGTCCCGCGGTGCGGCCGCAGCGGTCCTCGTGGAGGTCTCCAAGGGCGTCGCCGGCGTCGCGCGGGAGAACCTGGCAAGGGCCCATGTCGCCGAGCGGGCGCGGGTCGTGGCGGCGCCCGCGGCGCGCTTCGTCGAGGCTCCGTTCGGGGGGCCGTTCGATCTCGTGCTGCTCGACCCGCCCTACGACCTGCCCGCGACCCAGGTGCTGGCCCTGCTGCGTGGCCTGCAGACCGCGGGTGCGCTCGTGGACCACGCCGCGGTCGTGCTGGAGCGCAGCCGCCGCGGCGACGCGCTTCCCGAGCTGCCGGGCTGGTTGGCCCTCCAGCGCGAACGGGCTTACGGTGACACGACCGTCCACTTCCTGACCGTCGTTGGCGAAGAGGAGCCCGAGTGAGCGTCGTCGCGGTCTGCCCCGGCAGCTTCGACCCCGTGACCTATGGCCACATCGACGTGATCGAGCGGGCCGCCACCCGCTTTGACGCGGTGATCATCGCGTGCCTGCACAACGTGGCGAAGAAGGGCCTGTTCAGCCTGGAGGAGCGGGTGGACATGCTCGAGGCCGTGACCGGCCACCTCGACAACGTCAAGGTCGACACCTTCCAGGGGCTGCTCGTGGAGTTCTGCCGGGAGCACGACGTCGGCGTGATCGTCAAGGGACTGCGCGCGGTCAGCGACTTCGAGTACGAGCTGCAGATGGCGCAGATGAACAGCCAGCTGGGCGGGGTCGAGACCTTCTTCCTCACCACCAGCCCCGTGTACTCTTTTCTGTCCTCCTCCCTGGTCAAGGAGGTCGCGCGCTTCGGCGGCGACGTGACCGACTTCGTGCCGCCCCTGGTGGCGGAGCGGCTCAGCGGCCGCGCGGGGAGCTCCCCCAACGCCTGACCGAAAGCCTCGACATGGATGCCGAGACCCTGCTGCAGCAACTGGAGCGTGCACTCGCTGACGCCCGGCCCGTGCCGCTGTCGGCGTCGGTGATGGTCAACAAGGGCGAGCTCGAGCAGGTGGTCGCCGCGCTGCGGGCGGCACTGCCCGAGGAGATCCGCCAGGCCCGCTGGGTCCTCAAGGAGCGCGACGAGCTCCTGGCCCAGGCCACGCGCGAGGCCGAGCAGATCATCGGCGACGGCCGCGTCGAGCGCGACCGCATGGTCAGCGAGGCCGAGGTCGTGCGCGCCTCCGAGCGCGAGGCTCAGCGCCTGGTCGAAAAGGCCGGCGAGGACGCCCGCCGGCTCATGCTCGAGGCCGAGGACTACATCGACAGCCGGCTCGCGAACTTCGAGATCATGCTGCAGAAGACGATGCGCACCGTCGAGCGCGGGCGCGAGCGGCTGCGCGGCCGGGTCGCCACCGACGACCTCGTCTCCGAGGAGCTGCCGCAGCTGCGGACGGCCCCCGCGGCCGCCCCGGCCCGCGGCCCGGAGGCCCGCACCGGCGCCCCCATGCCCGACAGCTGGGCCCCCGGCGAGGCACCCCCCCGGGGCCCCCACCCCAGCGACCACCTCCCCCGCCTGGACCGCCCGCCGTCCCGCGGCTCCGCGTTCTTCGACCAAGAGACCGTCTGAAGAGCCGCGGTGCTGCACGATCTCGTCCTGTCCGTGAGCGACCTCCTCGACGTGCCCGGCGCGTCGCGGGTGGTCGATCTCCGCCTGCCCGTGCCCGCGGGGTTCGACTTCCCGCTGGTCACGGTGCTGGAGCCGGTCGCGCTCGAGGGTGTGGTGGAGAGCGTGGTCGAGGGGTTGCTCGTGCGCGGCGGGCTGGAGGCCGAGGCCGACCTGGTCTGCGCGCGCTGCCTGGCGCCGCTGCGGGAGCGCGTCGCCACGCGGGTGACGGAGCTGTACCGCGACCCCGCCGAGGTCGACGCCGCGGACGAGCTCGAACCCGGCTACGCGATCGCCGACATGGCCATCGACCTCGACGCGCTGGTGCGCGACGGGCTGGCCACCGCGCTGCCCGCCCGCCCCCTGTGCCGGCCGGACTGCCGCGGGCTGTGCCCCCAGTGCGGCACCGACTGGAACGCCGCGACCTGCGACTGCACCGACACGACCGAAGACGCGCGCTGGAGCAAGCTGCGCGACCTCCACCTGCCCAACTGACCGCCCTACAGGAGTGCCCGATGGCCGTCCCCAAGCGCAAGAAGTCCCGATCCCGTACCCGCCACCGCCGCTCGCAGTGGCTGCGGACGGCTGCCCCGACGATGTCGACCTGCCCGCAGTGCAAGCAGGTCATGCGTCCCCACGTCGCCTGCCCGACCTGCGGCACCTACCGCGGCCGCCAGGTCGCCGAGCCCACGCTCTGACGATGCCGGTGCGCGGCATGCCCAGGACCCGGGCTTGACCGCGCCCGTCGCGCTGGACGCGATGGGGGGTGACGATGCCCCGGGGGTGACGGTGCGGGGCGCTGTCGCGGCGCACGCGGCGGGGGTGCCGGTCGTGCTCGTGGGCAGAGAGGCGGAGCTGCGCGCCCTGCTGGCCGATCACGGGGTGGACTTGCCGGTGGTGGACGCGTCGGAGGTCGTGGGGATGCGCGAGGACCCGGCGCTGACCCTGCGCGCCAGGCCCCACGCCAGCGTCCGCGTGGCGGCGGAGCTGGTCGCGACGGGGCGCGCCTCGGCGCTGCTGTCGGCGGGGTCGACCGGGGCGACGCTGGCGGCGGCGCTGCTGGCCCTGGGGCGCGCGGGCGGGGTTCGCCGCCCGGCCGTGGCGGCACGCCTGCCGGTCGCAGGCGGCGTGGCGGTGCTGGTGGACGCCGGCGCGTCCGCGGACGCGCAGCCCGACGCGCTGGCGGCCCACGCCCGCATGGGCAGCGCCTACGCCGAGGTCCTCGGGATCCAGCGGCCGCGCATCGGCCTGCTCAACGTCGGCCACGAGCCCGGCAAGGGCAACGCGCTGGCCCGTGTGGCGTTCGATCTGCTCGGCGCCCTGCCGGGCTTCGCGGGCAACGTCGAGCCCGAAGCGGTGTTCAGCGGCGCGGTGGACGTGGTCGTCACCGACGGCTTCACCGGCAACATCCTGCTGAAGACCACGGAGGCGCTGGGCCGGCGTTTCGGTGCCCACGGTGACGCCGCGGCGGTGCTCCTGGGCGTCGACGGCACCGTGCTGGTCACCCACGGTGCAGCCGACGCCGACGCGATCGCGGCCGCGTTGGCACACGCGGCGGAATGCGTGGCCGGGGATCTGGCCCGGCGCGTCGCGGCCCGGCTGGAAGCGGCGTGAGCGGCCGCGTGTGCGCTGGCCGCGCCGACCCGTGACGAGCGGCGAGGCCCGGCCGGTCTGGGACCTGCCGCGCACGGCGCCCGAGGCCGCGCTGGAGACCGCCTTGGGCGTGACCCTCCGCGCGGGCGGCCTCCTGCGCCAGGCGCTCACGCACCGCAGCTACGCGTTCGAGGCCGGTGGCATCCCCCACAACGAGCGGCTGGAGTTCCTCGGCGACGCCGTCCTGGGCCTCGTGGTGGCCGACGAGATCTACGCCGCGCTCCCCGACGCCGCGGAGGGCCGCCTGGCCAAGATCCGGGCCGCGGCGGTGAACACCGCCAGCCTGGCGCGGCTGGCCCGCGGGGCCGGCGTCGGGGCCGCGGTGCGCCTCGGCGTCGGGGAGGAGCAGTCCGGCGGACGCAACAAGGAGTCGATCCTCGCCGACACGCTCGAGGCGTTGCTGGGCGCGGTCTACCTCGACCAGGGGATGGACATGGCGGCCGAGGTCATCCGGCGGCTGTGCGGGCCGCTGCTGGAGGACCTTGTGGCCCGCCGGGACTCGTTGGACCACAAGACCTCGCTCCAGGAGCTCACCGCCGCGGAGCTGGGCGTGCTGCCGCTCTACGACGTCTCCGAGCGCGGCCCCGACCACGCCAAGGAGTTCACCGCCGAGGTGCGCGTCGACGGCGAGCGGCTGGGCGCCGGCACCGGGCGCAGCAAGAAGGAGGCCGAGCAGGCCGCGGCGGCCGTCGCCTACGAGGTCCTGGCGCGCCGCTTCGGCCGGGGCGGCACGGCGGAGCTCGCGTCGGGCTGACCGGGTCTCTCAGGCCGCGACGACGACCAGCGTCGTGGCGACCGCGAGCGTCAGCAGCCAGCCGACGAACAGCAGCATCGCCGTGCGCTGGCGGGGCGGGGCGCCGCGTGCGCGGCGGCGGGTCTCGGCGTCGAACCACAGCCCGACGACGGCGCCGGCGACGGCCCCGACGATCGAGGCGGTGCGCCCAGGCACCTCCAGCAGGCGCTGCACGCCCGCGGGGATCGCCCATCCCAGGTAGACGAAGGCGAGGAACCACAGGAAGCCGATGATCCGCGCGCGGCGCATGCGGGCGCGGGCCCGGCGCTCACGCACGGCCGGCCTGGCGAGCAGGCGTCCGACGGCGCGGCCGGCGCGCTGAGCCAGCGGTGCGGGCTCAGGTGCCGGTGACGTGGAGAACCGCCTTGGTGAGCGCGCGGGCGAACTCGTCGGGGCCGGCGCCGGGCGCGTCGTGGTCGAGGTCCACCTCGAACACCTCTGCGCCGGCGATGAGCGCGGCGAGCGCACGCTGGTCGGCCGGCGGCACCAGGCGGTCACGGGTGGTGAGCACCAGCGCGGTCGGCACGTCGACGGCGGGAAGCCAGGCGCGGGCGTCGTGGCGGGACAGCTCGCGGCCCGCCTCGGCGAGGTCCTCGGGCTCGCCGCGCTCGAGCTCGCCCACGACCCAGGGCAGGAGCCCGGCCAGCTCCTTGGTCTCCTCGGTGATCGCCTGGGTGATCCGGAACGGCAGCCGGCCCTGGACCTGGGCGAGCAGCAGGCGCTCGAACGTGGCGCGCGGCAGGAGGCGCAACGTCACCTGCAGCAGGCCCATCGCCCGCCAGCCGTAGCGGGCCAGCGGCGTGGTCTGGAACCGGGCCGCGGTGGCGCAGAGCACCAGCCCGCGCACCAGGTCCGGGTGGCGACGCCACAGCAGCTGCGCGACCGGCCCGCCCATCGAGTACCCGACCGCGACCACCGGTCCCGTTCCCAGCTGCCGCAGGAGCGCGGCAACGTCGTCGGCCACCTCCGCGAGGCGGAACGGGGTGCTGGGCCGCGACCCGCGCCCGTGCCCGCGGTGGTCGACGGCCAGGACGCGGCCGACCTCGGCCAGCGGCCCGTAGCTGGTGAACCAGTTGAGGTCGGCCGGGAACATCCAGCCGTGGAGCAGCACGACGGTGGGCGCGCCCTCGCCCGGGCCGGGGTCCTCGCGGACGAAGAGCTCACCGTGTCCCGGGACCGCGACGATCCGCGCGGGTGGCAGCGGCGGCGGGTCGAAGCTCTCGAGGCCGGGGAGCGCCGGACGGCTGCGGCTGGCCGACCAGACCACGGCGGCGGCCCCGGCCAGCCCCGCCCCGACGGCCGTCACGGCCAGCCGGCCCAGCCAGGCCGACCGCGCCTTGTGCGATCGCGCACGAGCACCTATAGTGCGGTTGTGAACCGCCTGGTGCGCCGGGCCGACCACGCGCAGAAGCCTATGCAAAGGCGAGGCAGGTTCACGTCATCAACCGGGCGCGCCCCGCCGCGCCCCGCAAAGACGAACCTGACGACCAACCCAACGTCATGCCAGCCTTGGGTGCCTGGGCATGCAGAAGGACGACACGGATGAAGGCGATCATCGGGTCGTGGGACCCACGACCCCTCCACCTGCTCGCGGAGGTCACCGCGCTGCGCACGAAGGTGGCCGAGCTCAAGGCCGAGCTCGACTCCGTGCGTGCGGAGAACGCCGAGCTGCGGGAGCAGACGCTCGATCTCGAGGACCACGACGTCCTGGCGGCGACCCCGGCCTGACGTCTCCCTGATCCTCTCGCAACGGCCCCCGTTCGGGGGCCGTGTTGCTTTTCGCCCCGCTCCGGTTGGGCGGGTCGCGGCGTGGCGCGTGGTTGCATGGGTCCGTGTTCCTGAAGTCGCTGACCCTGCGGGGGTTCAAGTCCTTCGCCGACACCACCCGCCTGGACTTCGAGCCCGGCGTGACGGTGGTCGTCGGGCCGAACGGGTCGGGGAAGTCCAACCTCGTGGACGCGCTGACGTGGGTGCTGGGCACGTCCAGCCCCAAGAACCTGCGCGGCGGGGCGATGGCCGACGTGATCTTCGCGGGCGCGCCGGGCAAGCCCGGGATGGGCCGTGCGCGGGTGGCGATCACCATCGACAACACCGCGGGCCAGCTGCCCCTCGAGTTCAGCGAGGTCACGGTCAGCCGCGGGATGTTCGCCAACGGCGAGGGCACCTACACCATCAACGACGTCGAGTGCCGCGCGCTGGACGTCCAGGAGCTGCTGAGCGACACCGGCCTGGGCCGCGAGACCCACACGATCGTGGGCCAAGGCCAGCTCGACGCGATCCTCAACGCCCGTCCGGAGCAACGGCGCGCGCTCGTCGAGGAGGCGGCCGGGATCGCCAAGCACCGGCGCCGGCGGGAGCGCGCTGTGCGCAAGCTCGCCGCGATGGAGGCCCACGTCGAGCGCGTCGGTGACGTCCTGCGCGAGCTCAAGCGTCAGCTGCGCCCGCTGGAGCGCCAGGCCGAGGCCGCGACCAAGCACGCCGCGCTGAGCGAGCAGCTCATCGCGGTCCGCCGCACCCGCGCCGTGCGGGAGCTCGCGGCGCTGAGCGCGCAGCTGCACGACTCCGACGCCGGGCGCGAGCAGGTCGAGGCCGCGCTGGCCGCGGTCGAGGCCGCGCTGGCCGCGATCAAGTCGTCAGAACACGCGCTGGAGGCCCGCGTCACCCGGCTGGGCCCCGAGGCGCGGCGCGCGACCGAGGTGCACTTCCGCCTCGCCAACCTGCAGGAGCGCCTCCGCGGTCTGGTGGCTCGCATCGAGGAGCGCCGCAACGGCCTGGTGGAGGCCGTCGAGGAGCCGGTCGCGGGCCGCGACCCGGCGGAGCTGCGCGCCGAGGCGGCGGCCCTGGGCACCGAGCTGGAGGGCGTGCGCGCCGAGCAGGGCCTCGCGCAGGCCTCCTACGCGGCGGCCCAGGAGGCCCGCACCCAGGGCGAGCAGGCCCGCCGCGCGCACGAGCAGGCCGCCGCCGCCGAGCAGCGCCGCCAGGCCCAGGCCCGCGAGGCGCACCTGCGCTGGGAGGGGCAGGTCGCGGCGCTGCGCGCGGCGCTGGCGCAGTACGCGTCCGAGGACGGGCGCCTGGCAAGCCAGACGGCCGGCCTGGCCGACCATGCGGCGGAGCTGGCCAAGGACCTGGCCGCATCGAAGGCCGACATCCAGCGCCTGGACGCCGACGCACCGGGGCTGGCGCGCCAGGTGACCGAGGCGGAGGCGCTGCTGCGGCGGCGCGAGGCCACCGCGGACGCCGCGGCCAAGGCCGAGCGCGAGCTGGAGCGCCGGCGGGCGTCCCTGGAGGCCCGCGCCGACGCGCTGCGGGCCGCATCCGCCGAGGCGGGCGAGGGCAGCAACGCGGTCCTGCACGCCCACGGGGCGGGGACGCTGCGGGGGATCCTGGGGCCGTTGGCCGACCACGTGGTCGTGCCGGCCGGGCGCTCGGTCGCGGTCGCGGCGGCCTTGGGCTCCCTGGGTGACGCGCTGGTGGTCGCCGACCGCGACGCCGCGCGCGGCGCGATCGACCACGTGCGCGCCGGTGACATCGGGCGGGTGCTGCTGCTGGTCGCGGATCGCGCGGCAGCGCCCGGGCCGGTCGAGGACCTGGCCGCCCTGGGCGCGCAGCCGCTGGCCGACGGTCTGGACGGTCCGGCGCCGGTGCTCGCGGGGCTGCGGCGCGCGCTGGACGGCTGCTACCTGGTCGCCGACCTCGACGCCGCGCTCTTCCTCGCGGGCCGCCGCCCGGAGCTCATCTTCGTGACCCCGGACGGGGACGTCGCCGGCGCTCGCGGCGTCGCCGGTGGGGGGCCGGGCCGCGCGTCCGCAGTCGCGTCGCGCGCAGCGGGCGAGGAGGCCGCGACGGCGGCCGAGGCGGTGGCGGGCGAGCTGCTCGTCGCGCACCGCCGCGTCGGCGACGCCGACCAGGAGCTGGCCGCTGCCAGGAGCGACCTGGACGCGGCGACCGCGGCCCAGCAGGAGTCCGACGCGCTCATCACCGCGGCCGCCGAGCGCCTGCGGCGACTGCAGCACGAGCTCGCCCGCACGACCGAGCAGCTCGACGGGCTGCGTGCCCGCCAGGCCGACCTGGAGGCGGAGATCGCCGGCCACCAGGGCCGCCTGGACGCGCTGCAGTCGCGCGGGCCGGAGCCTTTCCTCGCCGACCCGCGCTTCGCGGGCCAGGGCGGCGACCTCGAGGCCGAGCGCCTGGACGACGCGCTCGCCGGGGCGCGGGAGCGCGAGGTGCAGGCGCGCCTGGCGGCCAGCGCCGTCGCCCAGCGCGCCGAGGAGCACCTGCGGCGCATCGCCGGCCTGCAGGCCGAGGCCGACGCGGTGGAGCGCCGCCTGGCCGACCGCGAGCGCCGCCGCCTCGCGCGGCTCGACGCGATCGCGCGCTGCGGGGTGCTGGCCGACCTGGCCGCGCAGGCGCTCGTGCGCACCGACCGCTCGCTGATCGCGGCGGGCGAGCGCCGCGACGCGTTCGAGGAGGACCGCGCGGACGCGCAGCGGCGGCTGGGCGTGGCGCGCGCGCGTGGCGACGAGGTCGGGATGGAGCTCACGCGGCTGCGCGACGACCGCCACGCGGCCGAGCTGGCGCGTGCGGAGCTGGCCTCGGCGGCCGACCACGTGCGCGCGCGCCTGCACGGGCTGGGCGCGGACCCCGATGCGGCGCTGGCCGCGGCGACCGCGGAGACCCTTGGCGGCGGCGAGGAGCGCGAGGCACAGCTGGCCGAGGAGGAGGAGCGCCTGGTCCGCGCGCGTCGCGCTGCTCGGCACCGTGAACCCGCTGGCGCTCGAGGAGTTCACCGCGGCCAAGGAGCGCCACGACTTCCTCGAGACGCAGCTGGCCGACCTGCGCGCCAGCCGCCGCGACCTCTTGGAGGTGATCGCGGCCGTCGACGACCGCATCACCGAGGAGTTCGAGCGCGCGTTCGCCGACGTCGCCCGCGAGTTCACCCGCACCTTCGCGCTGCTCTTCCCGGGCGGCGAGGGCCGGCTCGTCTTGGAGGGCGACGACCCGCTGATGGCCGGTGTCGAGGTCGAGGCCCGCCCGGCCGGCAAGAAGGTCAAGCGCCTCTCGCTGCTCTCGGGCGGCGAGCGCTCCCTCGTCGCACTCGCCCTTGTCTTCGCGATCTTCGCGGCCCGCCCCTCGCCGTTCTACGTCCTCGACGAGGTCGAGGCCGCCCTCGACGACGTCAACCTCCAGCGCTTCCTGACGCTGCTGACCGAGTTCCGCCCGGCCAGCCAGCTCATCGTCGTCACCCACCAGCGCCGCACCATGGAGATCGCCGACACGCTCTACGGCATCTCGATGAGCTCCACCGGCATCAGCAAGGTCGTCAGCCAGAAGGTGGCGGAGCTGATCCCGGCCTGATCAGCCGGCGTCCATCACGCGGCGCTGGAGCTTGCGCATGCCGGCCAGCCAGCGGTCGCGGTCGTTGGCGCGGTTGCGCTCGAAGTCGGCGACCTCGGGGTGGGGGAGGACGAGGAAGTGCTCGGCGCGCACGCCGTCCACGACCGCCGCGGCGACGTCGTCGGGGCTGATCACGCCCGAGGCGGCCAGGCCGCGGCCGCCCGGCATCTCCTTGAGGCCCTCCAGCAGGTTGGTCTGGACGAACTGGGGGCACAGGCAGGAGACCTTCAGGCCCTGGTCGCCGTGGGTGACGGCCAGCCACTCGGCCAGCGCCACCGCGCCGTGCTTGGTGACCGAGTACGGCGCCGCGCCGATGTTGGTGAGCAGGCCGGCGGCGGAGGCGGTGACGAGCAGGTAGCCCTCGCCGCGCTCCAGCACCGACGGCAGCCAGGCGCGGACCGCCCAGACGTGCGCCATGGTGTTGACGCGCCAGGCGCGGTCCCAGTCCTCGTCGGGGGCCTCGACACCGCCGCCGACGCCGATGCCGGCGTTCAGGGCCAGCAGGTCGATCGGCCCGACGGCGTCTTCGGCCGCGGTGACCATCGTGGCGTTGCCCTCGGCCGATCCGACGTCGGCCTGCAGGCCGGTGCCGCCGACCTCGGCGGCGACGCGGTCGGCGGCGGTGCCGTCGAGGTCGGCCACGACGACCCGCGCTCCCTCGCGCGCGAAGGCCCTGACCAGCGCCGCACCGATCCCGTTGCCGCCGCCGGTCACGAGCGCGGTCCTCCCGTCGAGCTCCATCGCGCTTGCTGCCTCCCTCGTGCTCGTTACTCGGAAAGGGGCTGGAGGCGGCGGACCGCCTCGTCGACGTCGTCGGCGCCGACGTCTAAGTGCGTGACCGCGCGGACCTCGCGGCCGAGCGAGACGAGGTCGACCCCGAGCTCTTCGGCTTGCGCCGCGAACTCGCCCGCGGCCAGGCCGAGCGGGGCCGGGTCGAAGATCACGATGTTGGTGTCGGGCGGGGTGACCACGCAGCCCAGCCGCGTGAGGCCCTCAGCGAGGCGCTCGGCGTTGGCGTGATCATCGGCCAGGCGGTCGATGTGGTGGTCCAGCGCGTGCAGGCAGCCGGCCGCCGCGATGCCCGCCTGGCGCATGGCACCGCCGAAGCGGTGCTTGAAGAGCCAGGCGCGCTCGACCCACTCCCTGGAGCCGGCCAGGACGGCGCCGATCGGGGCGCCCAGGCCCTTGGTGAAGTCAACCCAGATGGAGTCGACGGGGTGGCCCCAGGCCGCGGCCTCGACGCGGCTGGCGACGACGGCGTTGAAGAGCCGCGCCCCGTCGGTGTGGACGGGGACACCCCCCGCGTGCGCCCGCTCCGCGACCGACTGGTAGCAGTCCAGCGGCCACACGGCGCCCCCCGCGAAGTTGTGGGTCTGCTCCAGGCACACCAGCCCGGTGCGGGGGGCGTACTGGCTGCCCCCGCTCAGCGCCGCTCCGAGCTGGTCGGGGGTGAAGCGACCGCGCTCGCCGTGCAGCGTCTCGATCACGCAGCCGTTCACGGCCGCGGCGCCGCTGGTCTCCGACCGCAGCACGTGGCCGCGGTGCTCCAGCACGACCGCATCGCCGGGGCGGGTGTGGGTCGCGACCGCGACGAGGTTGCACATCGTGCCGGTCGGCAGGAAGACCGCGGCCTCGTGCCCCAGCAGCTCGGCGACACGGTCCTGCAGCCGGTTCACTGTCGGGTCCCGGCGGCGCTGCTCGTCCCCGACCTCGGCCGCCGCCATGGCCTCGCGCATGGCCGCCGTCGGGCGCGTCTGGGTGTCGCTGTGGAGGTTGATGAGCCGGTCCGTCACGCGCCGGAGCATGGCACAGCACGTGGGGCACCTAGGCTCTGGTGTCGGTGGAACTCGTCTTCGCTGTCGTGGTCGTCGTGGTCGTGCTCGTCGTGGTGTTCGCGCTTGCGTTCCTGCGCCGCGGCGGGCCGCCGATGGCCGAGGAGCGTCCTACCGCGCCCGCGCCTCCCCCTGCCGCAGTCGAGACGCTGGAGCCGGAGGCCGTCGAGGTCGAGGTCGAGCCCGATGCGCCGACCGTCACCGAGGCCGCCGAGGCTGTCGAGGCCGCCGCGCCGGCCGAGGCGCCGCTCAGCCTGCGCGAGCGCTTCCGGCAGCGGTTGACGCGGGCCTCCGGGGCGCTGGGCAGCAGCCTGGCCGGCGCGTTCCGCAAGGGGGTGTCGGAGGAGGCGTGGGAGCAGCTCGAGGAGGCGCTGATCGGGGCGGACGTCGGCGTGGACACGACCATGGAGCTGGTCGCCGGCCTGCGCGAGCGAGCCAAGGCGGAGGGCGTCCGCACCGGCGAGGACGCGCTGGCCCTGCTCAAGGAGGTCCTGCGGCTGGAGCTGGCCGTCACGGATCGCACGCTGCACCGCCGCGAGGAGGGCACCAGCGTCTGGCTTTTCACCGGGGTCAACGGCACCGGCAAGACCACCTCGATCGGCAAGCTGGCCAAGCGCCACACCGACGCCGGCGACCAGGTCGTGCTGGCCGCGGCCGACACGTTTCGCGCTGCGGCCAGCGACCAGCTCGCGATCTGGGGGGAGCGTGCCGGCGCGCGGGTCGTGCGCCACGGCGAGGGCGCCGACCCTGCGGCCGTGGCGTTCGACGGCTGGAAGGCGGCGTCGGCCGCGGGGGCGGACCTGCTGATGATCGACACCGCGGGCCGCCTGCAGAACAAGCGCGAGCTCATGGACGAGCTGTCGAAGGTCAAGCGCGTCGTGGAGCGCGACGCCGGCCGGTTCGACGAGGTGCTGCTGGTCCTCGACGCCACGACCGGGCAGAACGGCCTGTCACAGGCCAGCGCGTTCACCGACGCCGTCGACGTGAGCGGGGTGGTGCTCACGAAGCTGGACGGCACCTCGCGCGGCGGGATCGTGATCGCGATCCAGCGCGCACTGGGGATCCCGGTGAAGCTGGTGGGCCTCGGCGAGGGGATCGAGGACCTGGCCGAGTTCGACCCGGATGCGTTCGTCGAGGCGCTCTTCGCCGAGGCGGCCCAGGAGGGCACGCTGGACGACGAGGACTGAAGGCCGGGCCGTTGCCGTCCGTGGCCGACCTCCCCGCCGAGGCGATCGCCCAGGCGCTGGAGCTGCTGGGCGCCGAGGTGCCCGAGGCGCGGACGCGGGCAGTGCTGGGGCGCGCGGCCCGGGAGCGGCTGGCGGAGCCGGGGGTCGTCGCGGCCCTGCTGGAGACCGCGCCCGCCGCCGCGCGCGAGGCCTTCGTCACGCTCGCGAGCCGCGGGGGTACGAGTGTCGAGGACCTCCTCGGCCGCGGGTGGTGGGGCCGGGGTGCGCTGCCGGACCCGCTGGACTGGCTGCAGGTGCGCGCGCTGGTCTTGGTGCACGACGGCCTGGTGCACGCCTCGGACGAGGCCGTCGCTGGGTTCCGGGAGCCCGCGCTGCCGCTCGAGGGCGAGGTGCCCGGGGATCTCGAGGTCGTCGAGGGGCCGGAGGCCGTGCGCGTCGAGGCCGCCGCGACGGTGGTGGTCGCGCCGTCGCCGGCAGCGCTCGACGTGGCGGTCGCGGTGCCGGCCGCGGGCCTGCGCACCGTCGCCCCGACCGTCGCGGTGAGCGACCGCCGGTCGCAGGCCGTCACCGCCGCGCTGCGGGCCGCCGGCGTGGCGCTCGACGACGATCAGGTCGTCGCCGCGGCCGCCGAGGCACCGGCGTTGCCGCTCGCCACCGAGGAGGCCGTCGGCCCCCGGGCCGTGCGAGCCCTGCTCACGCGGGCCCTGGAGGAGGGCCGCCAGGTGCGCCTGCAGTACTTCGCGTCCTCGCGCGGCGGCGCGGCGACCGAGCGCGTGGTCGACCCCTGGAGCTTCGCCGACGACCTGCTCCGCGGCTGGTGTCACCTGCGCACCGACGAGCGCGCGTTCGCCGTGGACCGCATCGGCCGCGCGCGCCTCCTGCCCGCGGCCATCGACCATCCCGCACCGGGCGCCTGACCGTGGCCACGCGCACGCGGCTCACCGCCCGCGGGCAGTGGGTCTTCGGCGCGCTCGGCGGGTTGGTCCTCGTGCTGGGCGGCATCGGCCTGGCCAACCTGCTCGACGACGAGCCCTCGGCGCCCGCGACAGCCCCGCCCACCCCGCTCACGGTGGTGGACTCCTTCGACGGCACCGCGACGGTCTACGGCCCGGGCATGGAAGGCGGGACGACAGCCAGCGGCGAGCCCTTCAACTCCCAGGCCGCCACCGCGGCGCACGGGACGCTGCCCTTCGGCACGCACGTGCGCGTCACCCACGTGGGCAACGGCTCGAGCGTCGAGGTCGTCGTCAACGACCGCCTCCCCGGCGGGGCCTTCAACCGCATCGACCTGACCATCGGCGCCGGCCAGGTGATCGGACTCACGATCGACGAGGGCGTCGCCGACGTCCTCATCGAGGTCTACGGCTGAGCGACGCGCGTCCTCAGCGGGCCTGTTCGACAGGAACCG
This sequence comes from Euzebyaceae bacterium, assembly GCA_963829805.1. GTDB lineage: Bacteria > Actinomycetota > Nitriliruptoria > Euzebyales > Egibacteraceae > CAWHJR01. Next base: position 87,106 of record CAWHJR010000002.1, on the reverse strand, counting down.
CGGCCGCCACCGCGAGGTCGTTGCACGCGGTCGCCAGGACGGCGGGCTCCAGCCGCCCCGGGGTCGTCGGCTGCCAGATCGCGGTGCCGGCGGTGATCGGGGCGCGCCCGCGGGGGACGACCTTGACGGTGCCGAAGCGCGACGTCGGGTCGAGCACGACCTTCTCGACGGAGCCCCAGCGCACCTCGCGGCGGCCCATCACCCCGCGCTGCTCCACACCGTGGTGGTCGATCTTGAGGCGGCCGGTCGCCAGCACGACCGCGGCCCCGGCGGCGATCACCGCGGCGGCGATGCGCAGCCACAGCGACCCGCCGATCGAGCGGGTCAGGACGATCAGCAGCGTCTGCACCGCCGCGATGAACCCCCACAGCAGCACCAGCCACGGGCGGTAGCGCAGCTCCAGCGCGTCGCTCGACGTCCATCGCCACCGACGCTAGCCGCCGGCTGCGGCCGCTACCCTCGCGAGCATGTTCGACGCCCTCTCCGACCGGCTCGACAGCCGTCTTCGCGCGCCTGCGCGGGCAGCAAGACGCTGACCGAGCGAGCAGGTCGACGAGGCGCTGCGCGAGATCCGCCTCGCGCTGCTGGAGGCGGACGTCAACTTCAAGGTCGTGCGCACGTTCGTGGCGCGCATCAAGGAGCGCGCGGTCGGCGCGGAGGTCAGTGCCGCGCTCAACCCGGGGCAGCAGGTCGTCAAGATCGTGCACGAGGAGCTGGTGCGGATCCTGGGCGAGCAGTCCGCGCCGCTGGACCTCGGCAGCGCGCTCGCCGGCGGTCATCATGCTGGCCGGGCTGCAGGGCTCGGGTAAGACGACCGCGGCGGGCAAGCTCGCGCAGCTGCTGAAGAAGAAGGGGCGCCAGCCGCTGCTGGTGGCCTGCGACCTGCAGCGCCCCGCGGCGGTCAAGCAGCTGCGGGTCCTGGCCGAGCAGGTCGGCGTCGCCGTCTACGCGCCGGTAGAGTCCGGCGACCCCGTCCCGGTCGCACGGGACGCCATCGCCGAAGCCAAGCGCCTGGGTGCAGGCGTCGTCATCGTCGACACCGCCGGCCGCACGAACGTCGACGACGAGATGATGCAGCAGGCCGCCGACATCAAGGCGGCGGTCAACCCGGTCGAGACGCTGTTCGTCATCGACGCGATGATCGGCCAGGAGGCCGTCACCGTCGCGAAGGCCTTCCAGGAGGCCGTCGACTTCACCGGCGTGATCCTGTCCAAGCTCGACGGTGACGCCCGCGGCGGTGCGGCGCTGTCGGTCGCCGAGGTCACGGCAGCGCCCGATCAAGTTCGCCTCCATCGGCGAGAAGCTCGACGAGTTCGAGGCCTTCCACCCCGACCGGATGGCCGGCCGGATCCTCGGCATGGGCGACGTGATGACGCTCATCGAGAAGGCCGAGGAGGTCTACACCGCAGGAGCAGGCGGCCGACATGCAGGCCAAGCTGCTCAAGGCCGAGTTCACGCTCGAGGACTTCCTGGCCCAGATGCAGCAGATCAAGAAGATGGGCCCGCTGCAGGGCCTGCTGGGGATGATCCCCGGGATGGGCAAGGCAGCTGAAGGACGTCGACCTCGACGACGCGCGAGCTCAAGCGCGTCGAGGCCATCATCCAGTCGATGACCCCCGGCGAGCGCCGCGACCCACAAGCTGCTCAACGGCAAGCGCAAGCAAGCGGATCGCGGCGGGCTCGGGCCGCAGCGCGCAGGAGATCAACGAGCTGCTGCGCAGCTTCGAGCAGATGCAGAAGATGATGAAGCAGCTCTCCGGCATGGGCGGCATGGGCCGCATGAAGGCCGCCCGCCAGCTCATGGGCGGCGGCGGCGCCGACATGATGGACATGGCCGCCCAGCTCGAGGCCCTCGGCGGCGGCGACTTCGCGGGCGTGGGCGCGGGTGCCGGCGCAGCCGGTCCCCGCCGCAACAAGAAGGTCCCGCCCCGCAAGAAGAAGCGCCGCTAGCTCCGCGACCCCGCCGTCAGGCCCAGCCCAGCTCGTGCAGCCGCTCGTCGTCGATGCCCATGTGGTGGGCGAGCTCGTGGACGACCGTGATGCGGATCTCCTCGACCAGCTCGTCCTCGTCCTCGCATTCGGCGCAGAGGGGGAGGCGGTAGATGGTGATCACGTCGGGTAGGACGCCGGCGTAGTCGCCGCGCGCGGTCAGCGGGATCCCGTGGTACAGGCCGAGCAGGTCGGGCTCGTCGGCGTTGGCGTCCTCGACCTGCACGACGACGTTGTCGAACGCCGACCAGAGCGCGTCGGGGATGGCGTCGAGCGCGTCGTCGACCAGCTCGCCGAAGCGCTCCTCGGGGACATCCTGCACTCCTGCTAGCATGCATGGTTCCCGCGCCGAACCGTCCGACGGTCGACCACGCGACCACGGCGGGTACCGGCGACAGCCGATCGCACAAGGATTTCCTAGAACTCATGGCCGTGAAGATGCGCCTGCGGCGGGAGGGCAAGAAGAAGCAGCCCTTCTACCGCGTCGTCGTTGCCGACTCCCGCAGCCCGCGTGACGGGCGCTTCATCGAGGACCTGGGCTTCTACCAGCCTCTGCACGAGCCCTCGACGATCGCGATCGACGCCGATCGCGCCCTGCACTGGCTGCGCAACGGGGCCCAGCCCAGCGACCCGGTGGTCAAGCTGCTGCGCATCCAGGGCATCTGGGACCAGTTCAAGCCGGGCGACGAGGGGCGCGACCGCAGCGCCAAGCACGCCGCGCGCCAGGCCGACGCGGAAGCCAAGCGCAAGGCCGCCGAGGCGCGGGAGGCCGCGGACGCCAAGCGCCTCGCGGAGGCTGCGGCTGCGGCCGCGGCGCTCGAGGAAGACGTGGCGGAGGGGCCTGAGACGGTCGAGGCCGCCGCGGAGCCCGAGGCCGCCGCAGGAGCCCGAGGTGGCCGCGGAGCCCGAGGTGGCCGCGGAGCCCGAGGCCGTGGCCGAGCCGGAGGTGGCTGCGGAGCCTGAGGCCGTGGCTGAGCCCGAGGTGGCTGCGGAGCCGGAGGTGCCTGCGGAGCCGGAGGTCGCCCAGGAGCCCGAGCCCGCCGCGGAGCCCGAGGTGACGCAGGACGAGTCCTCGTGATGACCGAGGAGGTCCTCGAGTTCGTCACCAAGGAGATCGTCGACCACCCCGAGGACGTGCGCATCACCACGGTCGACGAGGGTGAGGGCGAGTACACGCTGGAGCTCCGGGTGCACCCGGAGGACATGGGCAAGATCATCGGCAAGCGGGGGCGCACCGCGAAGGCGCTGCGCACGATGGTCAAGGCGGCCGCGACGCGCGAGGGCACCAGCGCGACCGTCGAGATCATCGAGGAGTAGCTCGGCCGATGCCGCACGGCCTCCTTCCGGAGGGGCACATCCCGGTGGCGACGGTGGGCAAGCCGTTCGGCCTGCGCGGCGAGGTGTACGTGTTCGCGGACTCCGACCTGGGCGATGAGCTGCCCGTCGGCGCCTCGTACCCCACGGACCGCGGGTCGACACTGGTGGTCGTGACCAGCCACCTGCAGCGGGGCTCCCGCAGGGTCGTGCTCTTCGAGGGCCTTGACCGACCGCGAGGGGGCAGAAGCGCTGCGCGGGGTCGTGCTGGGTCGTGCCCGCGCGGACGTGGGGCTGGACGAGGGCTCGATCTGGGTCTCCGACCTGCTCGGCCGCGAGGTGGTCGAACCCGACGGCACGCTGGTCGGGGTCGTCGAGGGCGTGGCCGACGGTGCCGCGCACGACTACCTCGTGATCGCGCGGCCCGACGCCGGCGAGGTGCTGCTGCCGTTCGTGCCCGAGCTCTGCGAGGTCACGGCCGACCGCATGGTCGTGCACCCCATTCCGGGGCTGCTCGACCTCGGCGAGGCGCTCTGAGGCCCCCGTGCGCATCGACGTCCTCACGCTGTTCCCCGAGTTCTTCGCCGGGCCGCTCGACGGCGTCGTTGCTGGGCAAGGCGCACGGCCGACGGCGTGGTCGCGGTCGGGGTGCACGACCTGCGCCGGTGGGCGACAGACCGCCACCGCACCGTGGACGACGTGCCCTACGGGGGCGGCGCCGGCATGGTGCTCAAGCCCGAGCCGTTCTTCGCCGCGGTCGAGGAGCTGTACGGGTCGGTTGCCGACCGTCCGCGGACGGTCCTGCTGACCCCTCGCGGGCGGCCGCTCGACCAGGCGCTGGCCGAGGAGCTCTCTCGCGAGCCGGCCCTGCTGCTGCTGTGCGGCCGCTACGAGGGCATCGACGAGCGCGTGCACGAGCACCTGGCGACCGATGAGCTCTCGGTCGGCGACTACGTGCTGGCCGGCGGCGAGGTCGCGGCCTGTGTCGTGATCGAGGCCGTGACACGCCTGCTTCCCGGCGTCATGGGCAACGCCACTTCGGTGGCGGCCGACTCCTTCAGCGCCGCCCAGGCGGGCGCGGACGCCTGCTGGAGTACCCGCACTACACCCGTCCCGCCGAGTTCCGCGGCTGGGCCGTCCCCGAGGTGCTGCTGTCCGGCGACCACGGCGCAGTCGCCCGCTGGCGCCAGCGAGCAGGCGGTCCGCGTGACGCGGCGAGCGCCGCCCTGACCTGTGCGGCCGGACGCGGACGACGCGCCCTACGCTGGCCGGAAGTGACTGCTCTCCCGCCCGGTCAGGGCGCTCCGTGCGCCCGCCCGACGGGTCGTCACCGTCGTCGGCGTTGCTGCCGGCCGCCGAGAAGGGCAAGCCCAAGCGCAAGGAGCACCGCGGCTGGCGCGCGACCCTGAGGGAGCTGCCAGGGCTGATCGTGCTCGCGCTGGTGCTCGCGTTCCTGATCAAGACCTTCCTCGTGCAGGCCTTCTACATCCCTTCCGGCTCGATGATCCCGACGCTGGAGATCGGCGACCGGGTCCTGGTCGAGAAGGTCAGCCTCCCGCTTCCGCGAGCCTGAGCGTGGTGAGATCATGGTCTTCCAGCCGCCCGGGCCTCCCCGACGAGGGCTTCTCGATCTCGGGCGTGGCGCGCTCGTTCTTCGAGGGCATCGGAGTGGTGCAGCCCAACGCCGAGATCGACCTGATCAAGCGCATCATCGGGCTGCCGGGCGAGACGGTGGAGCTGCGCGGCGGCGTCGCCTACATCAACGGCATCCCGTTGGAGGAGCCCTACGCCCAGCCCGAGACCCGCGACTTCGCGCCGACGGTCGTGCCCGAGGACTCCTGTTCGTGATGGGCGACAACCGCATGAACTCGCAGGACAGCCGGTTCTCGCTGGGCTTCGTGACGCGTGAGAACCTCGTCGGCCGCGCCTTCGTCATCCTCTTCCCGTCCGGCCACGCCACCTTGGCCCTCGACGCCGACTACGCCCTGGCAGGGGAGGGGCGCGAGGAGGACGACGTCGGCCCGACAGGCGCGACCGGGACGACCGCAGCGGCGACACCGGCGGTGACCGCACCGGCGACCCCAGCAGCGACCCCCGCGGCAACCGGAGCGGCGCCCACCGGCGCCACCGGACCGTCGGGCGGTTGAACCGTCGCCGCAACTCCCTTACCCTGGCGAGCCTCGTGCGGTCACAGGCGGGCCCGTGACGCCCGTGCCCCCATCGTGAAAGGCTTTCGACTGTGAACGCCACCGACCTCGTCGACATCACGACGCTGCGCGACGACGTCCCGGACTTCTCGCGCCGGCGACACCGTCCGCGTGCACGTGAAGGTCACCGAGGGCAACCGCCACCGCATCCAGGTCTTCGAGGGCGACGTCATCGCCCGTCGGGGCAGCGGTCCGCGAGACCTTCACGGTCCGCAAGATCAGCTTCAACGCCGTCGGCGTGGAGCGCACCTTCCCGGTGCACGCCCCGGTGATCGACCACATCGAGGTCCTGCGCCGCGGCAAGGTGCGCCGCGCCAAGCTGTACTACCTGCGCGACCGCGTCGGCAAGAAGGCCAAGATCAAGGAGACTGCGCACCGCCCGACGGGCTGCGTAGGCTACGTTCGTGGACGTCTGCTCCGAGCGACTGGTCGACCCGCGCCCGCCAGGAGCGACGCCGACCACGAGGGGCCGCCACCAGCGGCAGCGGCGGTTCTTCTCCGGAGCTGCCCGGGTGCTGCTCGATCGCGTTCGTCCTGGCGCTGCTGCTCAAGACCTTCCTCGTCCAGGCCTTCTACATCCCGTCGGCGTCGATGGAGCCCACGCTGCTCAGGTCGGCGACCGCGTGCTGGTCAACAAGGTCGTCGTACATGTTGCGCGAGCCACGGCGCGGCGAGGTCGTCGTGTTCAGCAAGGACGTGCCGGGCGTGCAGGAGCCCCAGCGGCACATGCTGGCAGCGGCTGCGGGCGCTGGTCAGCTCGGGCCTGGGCGTGCCCACCAGCGGCGAGAAGGACTACATCAAGCGCATCATCGGGCTGCCCGGCGACATCGTGGAGATGCGCGGTGGGGTGGTCTTCGTCAACGGCGTAGAGCTGCCCGAGGCCGCCGGCGACGAGGGCGGCTACCTCACGCCCGGCGACGTCCCAACGACTACGGGCCGGCCGTGGTCGAGCCCGGCCAGTACTTCATGATGGGCGACAACCGCGCAGAACTCCTCCGACAGCCGGTTCCCTCAGCTGGGCACAGGTCCCGCGCGGGGACCATCATCGGCCGCGCGTTCGTGATCGTCTGGCCCTTCGGCGACGCGGGTGGGCTGCCGATCCCGGCCTACGAGCGCCGCGCCCCCGACGACACCGCCGGAGGGCCTGGCGACGGAGCAGGCCGACGTGGGGCCGACGACCAGCGGTAGGTGGCTGCGATGAGCGCGGAGGACCTCGAGCGGTACGAGACCGAGATGGAGCTGCAGCTCTATCGCGAGTACCGCGACGTGCGTGCGGATGTTCACCTACGTCGTCGAGACCGAGCGGCGCTTCTACCTCGCCAACGAGGTCAAGGTCACCCCCCGCTCCGCCGACGGAGGCGACGACGTCTGGTTCGAGCTGGAGCTGCTCGACGCCTGGGTCTGGGACATGTACCGCCCTGCCCGCTTCGTCGGCAAGCGTCCGCGTCCTGACCTTCCGCGACGTCAACGTCGAGGAGCATCACCCACGACCGAAGACGCCGTCTCCCCCGAGTTCCACTGAGCCGATGGGCTTCAACGCCACCCGCCGCTACCGCGACGCCAAGGCCCGCGACATCGCCTTGCTGGTCGCCGCGGTCGTCATCATCGGCGGCCTCATCGCCTGGGCCACCGGCCTCATCTGATCGCCCCGGGCTCCGGTACGCGCTGCCCGGTGGGGGGAGATCAGCCGGCCGGCGCGACGGCGACGAACCCGTTCGCCGTCGCCCGTGCCACCCCGCTGGTCGCGAGCTCCGCGCAGGCCGACAGCACGCGGTGGACGGGCAACCCACTGGATCGCGCCAGCGCGTCCGCGTTGGCGGCGGTCGCGCCCAGCAGCGTCCAGACCACCCGGGCGGCCGGGGACAGGACGGCGATCGCTGACGGTTCGGGCGCGGCGGCCGCCGCGTCGCCGGTGCAGCTGGTGATCACCTCGCGATCGGACGTGGCACGGGTGTGCAGCGGGACGCGGTCGGACCACGCGGTCCGGGCAGCGTCGACGAGGTCGTCGAGGTCGACGAGCGGTCGCGCGCCGTCCGCGATCAGGGCGAGGGGTCCGGCGGCGGTGGGCTGGTTGAGGGAGCCGGGGGCGGCGAAGACCTCGCGTCCCTGCTCGGCCGCGAGGCGGGCGGTCATGAGGGCGCCGCTGCGCAGGCGCCCCTCGACCACGACCACGGCACCTGCGAGCCCGCTGATGATCCTGTTGCGCGCGGGGAAGCGGGCGGGCAGCACCCCGACCGCGGGCAGGTGTTCGGTCACCAGCGCCGCACTTGCCGCCACCGAGTCGCGCAGCGCGGCGTCCCCGCTGGGGTAGTCGACGCCGAAGCCGGTGCCGAGCACGCCGATCGTGCGCCCGCCGGCGTCCAACGCGGCGCGGTGCGCGGCCTGGTCGATGCCCCGCGCCATGCCCGACACCACCGTGACGCCGTGCTGCGCGAGGTGGCGGGCCACCCGCCGCGCGGTGACGAGTCCGTCCAGGCTGGGCCGGCGGGTGCCGACCACTGCGACGGCGGGCTGCTCGTCCCAGTCCGGCAAACCTCCCTGCCCCACGAGCGCCCCGCGCGCGAACAGCCACAGGGGGCTCGCGTGCTCGGGCCAGAGCTCTGCGAGCGCCGGCGGGTAGCCGTCGCTCCCCAGGACCACCACGCGCGCCTGGTGCTGCGCCAGCGCGGCCGTCGCGGTCACCGCCTGCTCCGCGCTTGCCAGCACCGCGCTGGCTTGCAGACGCGTCGACAGCGCGGCGATCGCCTCACCCGGCGTCGCCCCCGCTCGACTGCGCGCCCAGCGTGCCGCCCACTCCGCCAGCCGCGGCGCCTCCGCGGTCGCCGCGAGACGCACCACCAGCCCATCGACGCCGGTCGCGGCCAGCTCCCGGGTGGTCATGAAGCCGCGTGGGTCGAGAGCTGGAAGCGGTGGGCCAGAGCCTCGTTGGCGTGGTCACCCTCGGTGGTGGTGGCGCCTTGGAGGTCAGCGATCGTGCGCGCCACGCGCAGGGCGCGGTCGAAGCCGCGGGCGGTGATGAGCCCGGCGTCGACCGCCCGGGCCAGCGCGGCCATGGCCGCGGCACTGGCGGTCCGGCGCAGCGCTGCCACCGGCGCCTCGGCGTTCGTCAGGGGACGCTGCCAGCGCTCGGCGGCGGCCGTGCGCGCCGCCGTCACGCGCGCGGCGACCTGGGCGCTGCACTCACCCTCGGCCTCCCGCAACAGCACCTCACCGGAGACGGCTTCGACCGCTGGGGCGAGGTCGAAGCGGTCGGCCAGTGGCCCCGACAGCCGCGCGGTGTAGCGGCGGATGTCCTCGGGCCGGCACAAGCAGGCCTCACCGCCACCGCACGGACACGGGTTTGCCGCCGCCACCACCAGCGCACGGGACGGATAGGTCACGATCGCGCGCGCGCGCGCCAGCCGCAGGACTCCTTCCTCCAAAGGCTCGCGCAGCGCCTCCAGAACATGGCGCGGCCACTCGAACAGCTCGTCCAAGAAGAGCACGCCCCTGTGCGCCAGCGGCAACGCGCCGGGCCGCGGCACCGAGGGCCCGCCGCCGAGCAACGCGACCGCGCTGGTCGAGTGGTGCGGCGCCTGGAACGGTGGCCGGTCGTCCAGCCGCGCCGGCCCGGTCGTGAACGCCCCGGCGACCGACCGGATGGCCGCCAGCTCCAGCGCCTGCGCGGGCGTGAGCCGGGGCAGGATCCCCGGCAACCGCCGTGCCAGCATCGACTTCCCACACCCCGGCGGCCCCACCAGCAGCAGGTGGTGCCCTCCCGCCGCCGCGATCTCCAACGCCCGCCGCGCGACCTGTTGCCCCCGCACATCGGCGAGGTCCGGCAGCCGCTCAGCGGGCGCGGCTCCCTGGACGGCTGGCATCCGAGGACGGGCACCGGCCGGCGCGGCGACGGGTGATCTGCTCGCGGCCGTGGCGGGGTCCGGGAAGAGCTGGGGCGGCTTGGTGGTGGTCGGTTCGCGGGCGGGGCGGCCGGGGACGGCGCCGCCGAGGACGGCGGCGAGCTCCGGAAGGGTGCGGACGGGGGTCACGTGGAGGCCGGCGACGAGGGCGGCTTCGGCGTGGTTGGCGGCCGCGACGACGAGGCGCCGGCCGGTGCCGGCGAGGCTGGAGGCGCACGGGAGGACGCCGGCGACGGGGCGGACGGTGCCGTCGAGGGCGAGCTCGCCGAGGAGGACCTCGTCGCCGGGTGGGACGTCGCCCAGCTGGCGCAGAATCGCCACCGCGAGGGCGAGGTCGTAGCGCGCGCCCGACTTCGCCAGGTCGGCTGGCGCCAGGGACACCAGCACGCGCGCCTGTGGCAGCGGCACGCCGACCGCAGCGAGTGCGGTCTTGACGCGGTCCGCGGCGTTCTTCGCGGCGCCCGTGGCGCCGATCACGACGAAGGCGGGGAGGCCGCCGGTCACGCAGGCCTCGACCGCGACCTCGATCGCGTCGAGACCGACGACCTCCATGCTGGCGGCGCGGCCGACGCGCGCTGCGACGTCGGCGACCTCGTCCCCGGCGCGGTGCTCGATCGCCGGCGCCGCCGTGCCGTCCGGCCAGCTCACCGCGACGGCGTCGAAGCGCACCTGCTCATGCCTGGTGCCGTTGGCCGCCAGCCACGCCGCGGCCAGCCGCCGCAACCGGCGCTGCTTGTCGGGCGTGATGGCTTCCAGCGGTGTGCCGGCCGCATCGCCGCGCCGCGTCTTGACCTCGCAGAAGACCACCACGTCGCGATCGCGCGCGACGATGTCGATCTCCCCCCGCACGTCGCCTTCCGCATGGCGCCAGTTGCGCGCGACGATCGTCAGTCCGCGCGCCTGCAGGTGCGCGGCGGCGACATCCTCCCCGGTCCGGGCGAGCTCGCGAGTGCTCATGCAGCCGACGGTAGGCACGGCCGCACCCTCCACGCCGCCCAGGCGCGCCCACCTGTGGACATCGCGGTCGGCGCGGGTCGTTGCCTTGTGCCGGGCGGCAGGCGACCCTGACGAGCGTGGGTGACGAGCTGGGCGCGGCGTGGGACTCGGCCCTGCAGGCGTACCGCGGGCATCTCGCGCATGAGCGCGGGCTCGCGGCGCACAGCGTCGGGGCGTACATGGGCGACGCGACGCAGCTGGCCGTGTTCTGCGCCGGCTTCGCGATCGAGCCCGACGAGGTGGTCGCCACCGTTCTGCGCCGGCACCTCGCGGAGCTGCGGCGGCAGGGCTATGCGCGGTCGAGCGTGCAGCGCAAGGCGGCCGCCTTGCGGGGTTTCTTCGCGTTCCTCGCGGAGCGCGGTGCCGTCACGGCGGACCCCGCGCAGCACCTGGAGGTGCCCGCACGTGACCGGCCGCTGCCCAAGGCGCTGCGCCACGACCAGGTCGCGGCGCTGCTCGCCGTCCCGGACGTGGCCACGCCGGCCGGGCAGCGCGACCTCGCTCTGCTGGAGCTGGTCTACGCCAGCGGCGCACGCATCAGCGAGGCGGTCGGGTTGGACCTGCCGGCCCTGGACCTGGTCCAGGGAAGGGCCCGGCTGCACGGCAAGGGTGACAAGCAGCGCGTCGTCCCGGTGGGCGCGGTCGCCGTCCAGGCGCTGGAGCGCTGGCTGGACGACGGCCGCCCGCGTGTGCTGGAAGACGCCGCCGGCCCCTGCGACGAGCAGGCCGTGTTCCTCGGCATCCGCGGCGGGCGGCTGCGCCCGCAGCAGGCCTGGCGCATCGTGCGTGCCACCGGGACAGCGATCGGCCTACCTGGCGTGACGCCGCACGTGCTGCGCCACTCCTACGCCACGCACCTGCTGGAGGGGGGAGCCGATCTGCGCACCGTGCAGGAGCTCCTGGGGCACGCTGCCCTCCAGACGACCCAGACCTACACCCGCGTCACGCGCGAGCACCTGCGGGAGACCTACGTCCTCGCGCACCCCAGGGCATAGCCCCCGCGGTATCCACAGGACGACGGATCGTGCCCTTCGGTCCTCGGACCCACCTGCCACCGTGGCCCCATGCGCTCACGTGTGACCGCCCGTCTCGCCGTGTTGGCCCTGGCCCTGCTCTTTGCGCCGTGGGCTCCGGCGGCGGGGGACAGTGCAGTCGGCGGCGCGGTCCGACCCGTGCCCGGAGCCGTGGTGCGGCCGTTCGACCCGCCGCAGGAACCGTGGCTGCCCGGTCACCGCGGCGTGGACCTTGCGGCCGGTCCGGGGGAGGTCGTCGTCGCCGCGCTGGACGGGACCGTGAGCTTCGCCGGGAGTGTCGCGGGCCTCACCTGGGTGACGATCGCGCACGGCGATCGGTTGCGCACGACGTACGGGGTCTTCGGCGAGCTGGGTGTCGTGCCCGGCCAGCACGTCGTCCGCGGCCGGGTGCTGGGTCGGCTGGTGGACGGCGCCGACCACCTGGACTGGGGGGCGCGCCTCGACGGCGCGTACCTCGACCCGATGCTGCTGCTGCGCCGCTGGGTGCCGCACCTGGCACCCGCACCTGACGCCGTGTAGCCTTTCTCACGCGGTCCGTCGTGTGGCGGGCCGACATCACAGCGTCGGCGCGGGGCCAGCGGTCCCCCGACGCGGCCACCCCGCCACACCTCGGCGCCGGCGGCCGCGCGGGCGGCAACGGCCCGCTATCAGTCCCTTCGTGGGGCCCGCCGGCGCAAGGCCAACCGCGAAGGAGCACCACATCGTGTCTGTCGTCAGCGTGCGCGACCTGCTGGAGGCGGGGGTCCACTTCGGGCACCAGACCCGCCGCTGGAACCCGAAGATGAAGCGCTACATCTTCGGTGAGCGCAACGGCATCTACATCATCGACATCCAGCAGACCGTGGCGATGCTGGAGACCGCCTACCACTTCGTGCGCGACGCCGTCGCCGGGGGTGGCATCGATCCTCTTCATCGGGACCAAGAAGCAGGCCCAGGAGGCGATCGAGGCACAGGCCACCCGCGTCGGCATGCCCTTCGTCAACTACCGCTGGCTGGGCGGGATGCTCACGAACTTCGAAACGATCCGTGGGCGCCTCTCGCGCCTGCGTGAGCTCGAGGACATGGGCAACGACGGGACCATGGACCTGCTGCCCAAGAAGGAGTCCCTGCAGCTCGGGCGTGAGCTGGACAAGCTGCAGCGCAACCTCGGCGGCATCCGCACGATGAACAAGCTCCCCGACGCCGTCTGGATCGTCGACACCGTCAAGGAGCACATCGCGGTGCTGGAGGCCAACCGCCTCGGCATCCCGGTCGTCGCCGTGGTCGACACCAACTGCGACCCCGACCAGTATCGACTTCGTCATCCCCGGCAACGACGATGCGATCCGTTCCGGCGCCCTGCTCACCAAGATCATCGCCGACGCCTGCGCCGAGGGCTACATGGCCCGCGCCTCGCGCACCTCCGACGACGTGATCTCCGAGCAGGCCGCCGCGATCACCGCCGCCGTTGCCGCCGGTGCCGCGGCCGTCCAGACGGGCCGCCCCGCCGCCGAGCCGCTGGCGGAGTGGGAGATCGCCCTGCAGCAGGAGGAGGCCGCCGCGGCGGCGGCCCAGGCCGGTGCTGCCCAGAGGGCCCCCGCCGAGCAGGCGGCGCAGAGCACCGACGCCGCGCCGGTGGCGCAGGGCGCCGACGCCGCGCCGGGCCACGACACCTCCGACACCATCGACGTGGGCGCCGACCCCGCCGAGGCCGCCGACGCGGCGGGCGTCGCCGTCGACGAGCTGACGCAAGCCGACACCGGTCAGCCGGAGGACGCGTCCACGATCCACGGCATGGGGGCCTCCCGAACCGCAGATCAGACGGCCGACGAGAGCCAGACCCCCTAAGGAGCACCACCAGTGGCAGAGTTCACCGCGGCCGACGTGAAGCGGCTCCGCGACCTCACAGGCGCGGGGATGATGGACTGCAAGAAGGCCCTCCAGGACTCCGACGGCGACTTCGAACAGGCAGCCAAGAAGGTCCGCGAGCGCACCGGGCTGAAGATGAGCGACCGCGTCGCCGACCGGGCCGCGAAGGAGGGCGTCGTCCACGCGTATCTGCACACGCCCACCCCGGGCCTGCCGCCCAAGGTCGGCGTGCTGCTGCAGCTGGCGTGTGAGACCGACTTCGTCGCCAAGGGCGAGGGGTTCAAGGCGCTCGCCAACGACATCGCCCTGCACATCGCGTTCGCCAACCCCCAGGTCCTGCGCGAGGACGAGGTCGACGAGGCCATGCTCGCCAAGGAGCGTGAGTTCGTCACCGAGCAGGCCCAGGCCTCCGGCAAGCCCGACCACGTGATCGCGAAGATCGTCGAGGGCCGCATGAAGGACTTCTTCAAGGAGCGGGTGCTGCTCTCCCAGGCCTTCATCAAGGACGAGAAGCGCACGATCGCCAACCTGCTGGAGGAGTTCCAGCGCACCTCGGGCGAGAAGATCGAGCTGATCCGCTTCGCGCGCTACCAGGTCGGAGCCTGAGCGCCATAGGCTGACCGACGACGGCACCGAGGGAGCGATGGCGACGAAGTACCGGCGGATCCTGCTGAAGCTCTCTGGCGAGGCGTTCGCGGACGCGTCCTCCAACATCTCCCCGACGGTCGTCAGCTCGATCGCGCAGCAGCTGGTCGACGTCGCCGCGCTGGGGGCGGAGATCGGCGTGGTCGTCGGTGGCGGCAACATCTTCCGCGGCACCTCGCCCCAGGCCACAGGCATGGACCGCTCCAGCGCCGACGCGATGGGGATGCTGGCCACGGTCATCAACGCCCTGGCGTTGCAGGACGCGGTCGAGAACCTCGGCCTGCCGACGCGAGTGCAGTCCGCCGTCCTCATGCAGCAGCTGTGCGAGCCCTACATCCGCCGCCGCGCGATCCGCCACCTGGAGAAAGGCCGCCTGGTGATCCTGGCGGGCGGCCTCGGCGCGCCCTACTTCTCCACCGACACCGCCGCCGCCCAGCGCGCGCTGGAGATCGACGCCGAGGCCATCCTCAAGGGCACCAAGGTCGACGGGGTCTACGACTCCGACCCGCACCTGAACCCCGATGCGGTGCGCTTCGACCGGCTCACCTACCTCGAGGCGCTCAGCATGGGCCTGAAGGTGATGGACGCCACCGCGATCTCGTTGTGCATGGACAACGACCTCCCCATCATCGTGTTCAAGCTGTTGGAGGAGGGCAACATCCGGCGGGTCGTCGCCGGCGAGCCGATCGGGACGTACGTTGAACGGGGTGAGCCCACCCTGCGCGACAGGAGCGGCACGTGATCGAGGAGACGCTCAAGGACGCCGCCCACAGGATGGAGCAGGCGATCGAGCACACCAAGGCCGAGTTCGCCAAAATCCGCACCGGCCGGGCGAACCCAGGGCTCATCAGCGACCTGAAGGTGTCGTACTACGGCACCCCAACGCCGCTGCAGCAGCTGGCCGGCATCGCCGTCCCTGAGCCGCGGATGCTGGTGGTCACTCCCTACGACCGCAACGCGATGAAGGAGATCGAGCGCGCGATCCAGGGCAGTGACCTGGGCCTCAACCCTTCCAACGACGGCATCCTGATCCGGGTCGTGTTCCCCGAGCTCACCCAGGAGCGCCGCAGGGAGTTCGTGAAGCTCGCCAAGGAGCGGGCCGAGGAGGGGCGAGTCGCGATCCGCAACGTGCGCCGCCACGCCAAGGCCGAGATCGACCGGCTGGCCGTCGATGGCGACGTGGGCGAGGACGACGCCCGCCGCGGCGACGCGGAGCTGCAGAAGCTGACCGACAAGTCGGTCAAGCACGTCGACGAGCTGTTCGGACACAAGGAGTCGGAGCTGCTGGAGGTCTGACGCGGTGTCGGCCGGCGTGGAGGAGGCCAAGACGCCGCGCTCGGCCGGCCGCAACCTGCCGGTCGCGATCGCGGTCGGGCTGACGCTCGGGGCGTTGTTCCTCGGCACGCTGTTCATCAACGCCTACGCGTTCCTGATCTTCGTCGCGCTGCTGATCTGCGTCGGCCTGCTGGAGCTGGACCGGGCGCTGCGGCCGACGGGCCTGCGCCCCGCCACGCCGATCGCGGTCGTCGGCGGCCTGGTCTGCTTCTTCGCCGCCTACGAGAGCGGCACCGACGGGCAGGTGCTCGGGCTCACGATCGTGGTCTTCGGCTCGGCGCTGTGGGTGCTTCTGGACCCCCAGCGCGGCGAGGCCGCCGTACCCAGCCTCGGCGTCACGCTGCTCATGGCGCTGTGGGTCCCGTTCCTGGCCAGCTACATCGGCCTGCTGCTGGCGCGGCCCGACGGCGGGCGCTGGTACCTCATGATGGCCATCGCGCTGGCGGTGACCAACGACATCGGCGCCTACGCCTTCGGCAACCGCTTGGGCCGCCACAAGATGGCGCCCAGCGTGAGCCCGGGCAAGACCTGGGAGGGGCTGGTCGGCGGTTGGCTCACGGTGCTGCTGCTGGCCGCGACCGTGACGACGCGCACCGTGCCCGGCGTCGACCTGATCCCGGCCCTGGTGATCGGGACCGGCATCACGATCGCCGCCACGATCGGGGACCTCGCCGAGTCGCTCGTGAAGCGCGACCTGGGCCTCAAGGACCTGGGCACCGTGCTGCCCGGCCACGGCGGCGTCATGGACCGCGTCGACGCGATCCTGTTCTGCCTGCCGACCGCGCACCTGCTCCTGCTCGCGTTCGGCCTCTGAGCTCCGAGAGCACCGACGCGCAGGGCCGCGCGTCGCGAGCTCCCTCCTACACGCCGCCCTCGGCTGGCTTGCGCTGTTGGGCCCACGCGACGGCCGCGTCGAGGTTCGGGAACACGCGGCCGTCAAGACGCTGGAGGAGCCCGGTCTCGGCGGCCATCTGCTGCGCCGGCGTGTGGAGATGGGCGATGCAGAGCGTCACGCCCTTCTCGGCGAGCTCGTGCTCGAGCTTGCCGAGGTGCTCCGCGGTCGTGATGTCGAAGCGGTCGTTGGCGTCGAGGTCGAGCACGACCACCGTTGGGTGCGGCGCGGTCGCATCGGCCTGGCTGCCGATCGCGTCGCGCACGGCCTGCGCGTTGGCGTAGAACAGCGGCGCGTTGGGCCGCACGAGCAGCACGCCCTCCAGCGCCTGCATCCCGGGGTGGCGGTCGACGTCGCCGTACGCACCCGAATCGGGATCCCGTCCGAGCACTGACACCTTGGGCCTGCTCGCCCGTCCGACGAGGAGGACGAGGGACACCACGACGCCGAGGAGCAGACCCGGGAGCACGTCGATCACGACGACGCCCAGGAGCGTGATCATCCCGAGCCAGAACTCCTGCGGAGCGAGCCGCAGGTACTGGCGCATCTCGCCGACCTTCATGAGGTGCGACACCGCGTGGATGATCAGCGCGGCCAGCACGGCCTCGGGGAGGTCGCGGAACAGCGGTGTCAGCGCGATCACGGTGATCAGGCTGAGGACGGCAGCCATGAGCGGAGACGCCTCGCTGCGCGCACCGGCACCCTCGTTGACGGCCGTCTGCGACAGGCTCCCACCCGCGGCGAGCCCACCGAGCAGTCCGGATCCGAGGTTCGCAAGACCGAGCGCCAGCATGTCCTGGTTCGGATCGATGCGGTAGCCGTGCTTGTCGGCGAACGTCTTGGCGGCGCCGAGCGCCTCGCTGTAGATGACGAGCATCATCCCGAGCGCTGCCGGGATGAGCGCCCAGAGATCGTCGAGCGACACGCGAGGCACCACGAGTGAGGGCATGCCGGTCGGGATGTCGCCGACGATCGCGACGCCGTGGCTCGAGAGGTCGAGCGCGGCGCTGGCCGTGATCCCGACGAGCAGCACGGCCAGGCCCGCCGGAACTCGTGGCGCGACCCGCGGGAGGCCGAAGAGCAGGAGCAGGCCGAGCAGGCCGACCGCGACGGTCGTCCAGCTGGCGTCGCCCAGATGCGTGACGAGGTGGCCGAGCTGACGGACGGTGTTCCCGTCGCCCTTCTCGAGGCCGAACAGCTTGGGAGCCTGGCTCACGGTGACGAAGATGGCGATGCCGAAGACGAAGCCCGTCCTCACCGGACGCGACAGGAACTCGGTGATGAACCCGAGGCGCAGCAGCCCCGCGACACCCAACGCGACTCCGGTGATGATGACCATGGCAGCTGCCAGCTCGCGGTACTGGTCCGAGCCCGCCGTGGACAGGCCGCTCACCGTCGAGAACACAAGGACCGCTGAAGCGGACGTGCCGGCGACGGCGAGGTGGCGGCTGCTGCCGAACACGGCGTACAGCCCCAGGGACGCCAGCAGCGTGTAGAGCCCGGCCTCCGGGGGAAGCCCGGCGAGGCCGGCGTAGGCGATCATCTCCGGGACGAGCAGCCCCCAGAGGGTGAATCCGGCGATGGCATCCGAGCCAAGCCACCGTCGGTCGTAGCGCGGCAGCCAGCCCGCGATGGGGACCCATCGGGCGACCCCAGCCCGATTCTGAGCGGGCCCTTCCAGCGCCTGACCCCTCTCGATGCGGCCACGGTGCGAGGTCGGCCCCGCCGGGGGCGTCACCCACGCCGGGTGAGCGCGGGGCGGCGCTCCGCGGCTACTCCGCGAAGTCGGCGGCGGTCATGCCGTCGGCGTGAGCGGCGGGCCACTGGACGAGCTCGATCCGGTTGCCGTCGGGATCGACGATCCAGGCTGTCCGAAAGTCGTCGGACCCGTCGGGGGATGCGGGCGCGCCGGCGTCGATCCCACGAGCGGCGAGCTCGGTGAGCGTCGCGGCCATGGAGTCGACCTGGATGACGAGATGGCTGAGGCGGGTGTCAGCCTCGACAGCCGGCCCGTCCGGATCGTGCACGAGCTCGATCGTGACGAACTCGTCACTCGGGAGCTTGAGCATGGTGAGGTGCCCCAGGTCGGTGTCCGGGACCTCGCCCACGACCTCGAAGCCCACGGAGGTGTAGAAGGCGAGCGAGCGGTCGAGATCGGTGACACGAAGGCCGAGGTGCAGGGTCCTCATCGGATCTGCTGCGCTAGGGCTTGGCTTCTCGCTTCAGCACCTTGTCGGCCTTGCGGTCGATGCGTTCGAACTCGTCCTTGGTCAGGTTGCCGTCCTTGCGGTTCTTGCGAGCGAGGCGCTTGGCGCTGATCGCGTGACCACGGTCGGGCATCGGGTAGTTCCCGGTCTCCTTCTTGGCCTTCGGCGAACGCGCCTTCTCGGGCAGACCGAACGCCTTTGCCGGGAGCTTGGCTCGTTGGGCAGCAGTGAGCTTGGCCATGGGCTTCGTGATTCCCGATGCCTCTGGCTCCGACACCTCATCCGACTTTCATCGACATCGCGGTGTGTTACTGCGAACCGGCAGCGACGAGGACTGCCGCGAGGGGATCGAGGTCTTCGACAAGCTGGTCGAGCTCGTCCGGTCCGAGAGTGTCGTAGGCCGGTGCGGCGAGCTGGTCGGTGAGCGATTCGACCTGTTCCTTGGCTTGCCGGCCGGCGGCGGTGAGCCAGCCATCGGCGCCGACGAGGCCACGGCCGCGCATCCCGTCCACGACCGCTGCCAGCTGGGCCCGGGGCAGGTGGGAGACCCGGCCAAACTTCTCCGGCGGCATGCCCTCCGAGAGCGCGTGCAGCACGTGCGCCTCCGTCCCGCCGATGCCCACCGTCAGGAGTGCGGCGACGTGGCCGTCCCCGCGGTGCTCGCGGAGCAGGTTGGCCCCATGCCAGAGCCGCGCCACCGGTTCTGTGGGCAGGGGCAGCGTCCGGACGGCCGCGTAAAGGGGCCGTCCCTCCGTCGGCGCGCTGGTCCCCGCCTTGGTGAGGAGGTCGGCGGCCCGGGCGACCCCGGAGGTGTCGGCGAGGTTCCCGAGGATCCGCCGCAGCGCGGCGACCGAGCCTTCTTGGCGCGCGGCGTTGGCGTCTTCGGGGGTGACCTTGTCCCACACGCGTGGGATGTGGCGGGCGACCTCGCCGTCGGCGAAGTTGTAGAACAGCGCGTGGACCACCGCAGCCGGCACGTCGCGGCCGAGGGGCGCGGCTCTTCCGGCGAAGTACGCGTCCCACATGGTGGGGAGACCGAGCGCCATGACCGCTTCGGTCGGTTCGTCGGCCATGTAGGCGACAACCGCGATGGGCTCGACCAGCTGGAAGAGGCGACGGCCCATGGACTCCGTCATCGGCCGACCGTAGCGCTGTCAGCGACGTCGACGCGGATGTCACGTGCCGGATCCGGATGTTCGGGTAGTTCTCCTGCACGAGTCGGCGTCAGACCCCGCCGCGTGCCCGTGCCGGGTCGGCTGACCAGCACGAATGACAACCGAGGAGCACGTCATGCGCATCGTCCTGAGCGACTTCATCAGCCTCGACGGCGTCGTGCAGGCACCCGGGGGTCCCGAGGAGGACACCGACGGTGGGTTCCGCCACGGGGGCTGGTCGGGGCCGTTCTTCGACGAGGAGTCGATGGGGCCGGCGTTCGGCGAGGCAATGGAGCAGACCGACGCGCTCCTGTTCGGTCGGCGCACCTGGCAGGTGATGGCCGGCGCCTGGCCCGATCGCGCCGGCGACCCGTTCGCCGACCGGATGAACGAGATGCCGAAGTACGTCGCCTCCCGCACCCTGACCCAGGACGACCTCGACTGGACGAACTCCACCTTGCTGCCGCCCGCTGACGCCATCGGCGCTGTGCGCGAGCTGCGGGAGCAGGACGGCCGCGACATCCAGGTCATGGGCAGCGCCAGCATGGCCGAGGCCCTCGTCGCCAACGACCTCGTCGACGAGCTCCGGCTGATGGTCGAGCCGATCCTGCTCGGTGGTGGCAAGAGGATCTTCCCGAACGACGGGCAGGCGCGGACGTTCGAGCTGGCGTCGGTGACAACCGCGCCGACGGGTGTGTTGATCTGCATCTACCGCCCGCAGCGATGAGCCCACGCGTACCGACGGCCGAGCTCGATGAGCGCTTCAGCGAACCGGGCGCTGCCCCGACCTCGTGGGATGCGGCCCGAGGCGTGCTGGAGTCCGCCGAGCTGTTCTGGATCGCGACCGTGCGGTCGACCGGTCGCCCGCACGTCACGCCGCTCCCCGCGGTGTGGCGCGACGGTGCGCTCAGCACCGGGTGTTCGAGGTCAAGCCGCGCACG
The DNA here is from genome assembly GCA_963829805.1 of Euzebyaceae bacterium. Taxonomy (GTDB): domain Bacteria; phylum Actinomycetota; class Nitriliruptoria; order Euzebyales; family Egibacteraceae; genus CAWHJR01. The sequence goes on along the minus strand of CAWHJR010000002.1, from coordinate 66,645 downwards.
ATCCTCGCCTTCGCGAAGGGTGCCTTCGCCCAGACCCGGTTCCGCCTCGACGACGCGTAGCGGCGCACGGGCACACGAAAGGAACGCCCTGAGGATGGGGCGCACATCGAGGAGGCGACGATGACGGCACAGCTCGTCGCGCTCGCGTTCGACGCCATGGCGCCGGACGAGCTCGCGCGGTTCTGGGCGCACGCGCTGCGCTGGAACGTCGGCGGGGCCGGTGGGGGCGGGATCGAGCTCGTGCCGACGGATGCCACCAGCTTTCGCCTGCTGTTCCGGCCGGTGGCGCACCAGAAGGTCGGCCAGAACCGGGTCCACTTCGATCTCACGACCACGTCGCTCGACGACCAGAGCGACACGGTGGCCGAGCTCCTGGCGATCGGCGCGACGCACATCGACATCGGTCAGGACCCCAACGACACCCACGTCGTGCTTGCCGATCCCGAAGGCAACGAGTTCTGCATCATCGAGCCGTCCAACCGCTTCCTCGCCACGTGCCCCCGTCTGGGGGCGGTCAACTGCGACGGCACGCGGGCCCTCGGGTGCTTCTTCAGTGAGGCGCTCGGATGGCCGCTGGTCTGGGACCAGGACGAGGAGACGGCGATCCAGGCGCCCGACGGCACCGGCCCGAAGATCACCTGGAGCGGTCCTCCGCTGATGCCGAGGTTGGGGAAGGAGCGGTTTCGCTTCCACCTCGCCCCGACGCCACGGACCAGCGCGCAGGCCACGCTCGATCGCCTCCTCGCCTTGGGCGCGACCCGCCTCGACGTGGGCGACGCCTGCCCCGGTGCGATCGCGCTGGCCGATGTCGACGGCAACGAGCTCTGCCTCGTCGATCCGTAGCACGCCCGACGGGGCGAGGGGCGGGATCCGCGCGCATTGCTGCAACACTGCGGGTGTGACCGGCGTCTCACAGCGCGTGAACTCACGCCACCGCCGCATCCTGCTCGCGGCCATGCTGTTGACCGCTGTCGCCATGGCGGCTTCCGCCTGCGCTGGCGGGACCTCGACGTCCCCGTCCGCCTCGCCCGGCCCGACCGGGCCGACGCAGCCCACGTCCGACGACCCCGCCGCGGGCACCATGCCCAGCGGAACCGGCGAGATCCCTGCCGGCGCCTCTGGAAGCCTCACGGTCGAGCTCGACCCCGACGGCCCCGATGGCCCCGAGGCCGCCCGCACGCGCACGCTCGCCTGCGCCGGCGACGGCTCGCCCGCGCAGGTCAGCGGTGACGAGCCCTTCGACTGGGGCGGCCCGCTGGCCGACGCCGAGGCTGCCTGCGCCGCGCTCGAGGACAGCGCCGTGCTCGACGCGCTCGCCCCACCCCCCGCGGACCAGATCTGCACCGAGATCTTCGGCGGCCCCTCGGTCGCGCACCTCACGGGCGAGCTCCTGATCGGCGGCGACGCCATCTCGACGATCGACCGCACCGTGACCCGCGCGAACGGTTGCGAGATCGCGGCGTGGGACACCCTGGCCCCCCTGCTCGGCCCGCCCCCGCCGTTCACCGACTGACCGAGGCGAGTAGCGTCGGAGGGTCGATGGATGACCCGTTCACGCCTGCCGGGCTCGCCGCTGTGGTTGACGGCGAGCCCGCGTTCCGTGCGCGGCAGGTGACGGGGTGGCTGGCCCGGGGCGTGGACGACCCTGAGGCGATGACCGACCTGCCGGGCGCCCTGCGGGCGCGGCTGGCCGAGGTGCTGCCGGCCGCACCGCGGGTGCTGCGTGTGACGACCGCCGACGAGGGCCTCACGCGCAAGGCGCTGCTGGCGTGCGGCCCCGACGCCGAACCCGTCGAAGCCGTGCTGATGCTGTACCCCTCCAAGCCCGACCGCGGGGCGCGCGCCACGGTCTGCGTGTCGACGCAGGCCGGGTGCGCGATGGGCTGCCCGTTCTGCGCGACCGGGCAGGTCGGGCTGCGCCGCCAGCTCACCACCGCCGAGGTCTGCCGCCAGGTGACCTGGGCGGAGCGCGTGCTGCAAAACAGCAACGACCTGCCCGGCGGCGTCCCCGACCACGTCACGAACGTCGTGTTCATGGGCATGGGCGAGCCGCTGGCGAACCTCGACGTCACGGTCGCGGCGGTGCGCTGGCTCACCGGGCCGTTCGGCCTGTCCGCCCGCGGCGTCACGGTCAGCACGGTCGGCCTCGTGCCCGGCATCCGCCGCCTCCAGGCGCTGGACCTGCCGCTCACGCTGGCCGTCTCGCTGCACGCCCCTGACGACGCGCTGCGCGACGACCTCGTCCCGATCAACCGCGTCCACCCGCTGGAGGAGCTCCTGGCCGCCAGCCGGGACTACCGGGACGCGACCCACCGGCGCCTGACGTTCGAGTACATCCTCATCGCCGGGATCAACGCCGCGCCGCAACAGGCCGACCGGCTCGCGGCGCTCCTGCAGCGCCACGTCCCGCGCCAAGGCACGCACGTCAACCTCATCCCCTACAACGCGACGCCCGGGATCCCGTGGGAGGCCCCGTCGCGCACCGCCTGCCACGCATTCGCCGAGCGGCTGCAGCGCGCCGGCATCACCACCACCCTGCGCCGCACCCGCGGCACGGCGATCGACGCCGCCTGCGGCCAGCTCTACGCGACCTACGCCCTGGGCTCCGGCCGCATCCTCCCGCAGGCGCGGGGCGCCGCGGACCGCGTCGCCGCCCACGCCGGGGCGCCAACATGACGCGCAGCAGGGTGGTCATCCTCGGGAGCACCGGGTCGATCGGGACGCAGGCGTTGGAGGTGTGCGCGCGGCATCCCGGGCGCTTCGCGGTGACCGGGCTCGCGGCCGGCCGCAACGCGCAGCTCCTCGCGGAGCAGGCACGTGCGCACGGCGTGCAGACGGTGGCGCTGGCCGACCGCGGCGCGGCCATGGAGGCGCGCGAGCTGCTGGACGGCACCGGGATCGCGGTGCTCGACGGGCTCGAGGGCGTCGAGGAGCTGGCCGGCTGTGGCGCGGACATCGTGCTGAACGGGATCGTCGGGTCACAGGCGCTGCCCGCGACGCTGGCCGCGCTCAAGGCCGGCAGCCGCCTCGCGCTCGCGAACAAGGAGTCGCTGATCGTCGGCGGGCCGCTGGTCTACGCGGCCGCGCGGGACCGCAGCCAGGTCGTGCCCGTCGACAGCGAGCACTCCGCACTGGCCCAGTGCCTGCGCGCCGGCAGCGCCGACGAGGTCGCGCGCCTGATCCTCACCGCGTCGGGCGGGCCCTTCCGCGGCCGCACGCGCAACCAGCTTCGCGCTGTCACCGTCGCCGAGGCGCTGGCCCACCCGACCTGGGACATGGGCGCGGTCATCACCATCAACAGCGCCACGCTGGCGAACAAGGGCCTCGAGGTGATCGAGGCGCACCTGCTCTTCGAGGTGCCGATCGACCGCATCGAGGTCGTGGTGCACCCGCAGTCGATCGTGCACTCGATGGTGGAGTTCCACGACGGCGCAGTGGTCGCCAAGCTGAGCCCGCCTGACATGCGCCTGCCGATCCAGCTCGCGCTGGGGTGGCCCGAGCGGCTGCCCTACGCCCCGCAGCGCATCGACTGGGCCCACCCCCCCACGCTCACGTTCGAGCCGCTCGACGAGGAGACCTTCCCGATGGTCGCCCTCGCGCGCCACGCCGCGCGCACCGGGGGCACCGCGCCCGCGATCTACAACGCCGCCAACGAGCAGGCGGTCATGGCGTTCCGCGAACAGCGCCTGGGATTCCTCGGCATCCCAGACGTTGTCGAGGCAACCTTGGGGGGTGTGGAGGCCGCGCCCGCCGACGCCCTGGCGACCGTGCTCGACGCCGAAGCACGCGCCCGCACCGCCGCCGACCGCCTCATCGCCTCCCACACCGCGACCTAGGAGTTCCTGAACGTGTACGTCGTCTTGTTCATCGTGACCATCGTCGCGGTGATCATGTTCCACGAGTTCGGTCACTTCGTGACCGCCAAGCTCTTCGGGATGAAGGCCGAGCGCTTCTTCCTCGGCTTCGGCCCGACGTTGTGGTCGACCAAGCGGGGCGAGACCGAGTACGGCGTGAAGGCCTTCCCGGCCGGGGGCTTCGTGAAGATCGCGGGGATGACGCCGTGGGAACCTGCCGACCCGGCCGACGACGGCCGCTGGTTCTGGCAGCAGGCGGCGTGGAAGCGCGCGATCGTGCTCGTCAGCGGCTCGTTCACGCACTTTCTCGTGGCGTTCCTGCTGATCGCGTCGGCACTGGCGTTCATCGGGTTGCCCGTCGCGACCAACGAGGTCTCCGAGGTCGTGGCCGACAGCCCCGCCGCGGTCGCAGGCCTGGAGGAGGGCGACGTCGTCATCGCGGTTGACGGCGTCGCGGTCGAGGACTTCGACAGCGTCCGCGAGGAGATCGCGCCGCGCGCCGGTGACAGCGTGGTCCTGACCGTGCAGAGCCCCGACGGCGCGACGCGCGACGTCGCGATCACGCTCGACGCGCCGCACCCCAACGGCAGCGACGACGGGTTCCTCGGTGTCGGCCCGACCGCCGAGGACCAGCCGCTGGGCATCGGCGCGGGCCTGGGCGCGGCGATCAGCGGCGACTTCTCGATCGCGCGTCTGACGGGGCTCACCATCGCGGGGCTCGGGGACGTCTTCAGCCTGTCGGGCCTCACGCGCTTCTTCGGGTCGATCAACGACGACGGGCCACGCGAGGCCGACGGGCCGATCTCGCTGGTGGGCGTCGGGCAGGCCGTCAACGCGGTCGGCAACCAGGGCGACCTCTTCGCCGTCATGGCGATCATGGCCCAGCTCAACATCGTGCTCGGCGTGCTGAACCTGCTGCCGCTGCCGCCGCTGGACGGCGGGCACCTCGCGGTGCTGGCCGCCGAGGAGGTCGTCAACGGCGTGCGCCGCGTCCGCGGCAAGACCGGACCGCGCTGGCGCCTCAACCCCGCCGTGCTGACCCCGATCGCGCTGCTGGTCGTCGCGTTCTTCGTGGTGCTGAGCTTCACCGCGCTCTACGTGGACCTGACCCGCCCGGCGTCAGAGCTGTTCCAGTAGGTCGCCTGCGTCCAGGATCGTGTAGCGGTAGCCCTGCTCGGTCAGGAACCGCTGGCGGTTCGCGGCGAAGGTCTGGTCGACGGTCTCGCGCGTGACCACGGTGTAGAAGCTCGCCTGCCCGCCGTCGGCCTTCGGGCGCAGGATGCGCCCGAGGCGCTGCGCCTCCTCCTGGCGGCTGCCGAACGTGCCCGACAGCTGGATCGCGACGTTGGCCTCGGGCAGGTCGATCGAGAAGTTCGCGACCTTGCTGACCACCAGCAGCGGCAGCAAGCCGTCCCGGAACGCGGCGAAGCGCTCCTCGCGCACAGCCTGCGACGTTCGTCCCGTGACCAGCGGGGCCTGCAGCCGCTCCGCGACGACGTCGAGCTGCTCGAGGTACTGCCCGATCACCAGCACCCGATCCCCGCGGTGGCGGGCCACCAGGAGGTCCAGCACCGGGAGCTTCGGCGAGGCGGTCGCCGCGATCCGGTAGCGCTCGCGCTCCGGGGCGGTGGCGTAGCCCATGTACTGCGCCTCGTCGAGCTGCACGCGGATCTCGGTGCAGGTGGCCGGCGCGATCCAGCCCTGGGCCTCCAGGTCGCGCCACGGCACGTCGTAGCGCTTCGGGCCGATCAGCGAGAACACGTCGCCCTCGCGGCGGTCCTCGCGCACCAGCGTCGCGGTGAGGCCCAGCCGCCGGACAGCCTGGATCTGCGCGGTCGCACGGAACACGGGCGCGGGCAGCAGGTGGACCTCGTCGTAGACCACCAGGCCCCACTCGCGGGTGTTGAAGATCGCGAGGTGCGGGTGGGCGACCTCGAGCGGCGCGTCCTCCGGCGCCTTCGGGTCGCGCCAGGTCAGCACCTGGTAGGTCGCGATGGTCAGGGGCCTGAGGTCCTTGCGCTCGCCGCTGTACTCGCCGACCAGGTCGGGGTCCAGGCCGGTCTTGGCGGCCGCCTCGGCGATCCACTGGCGCGCGGCCAGGATCGAGGTCGCGATCACCAGCGTGTGGGACCCCGCCTGCGCCATCGCGGCCAGCCCGATCACGGTCTTGCCCGCGCCGCACGGCAGCACCAGCACCCCGTTGCCGCCGGCGGCGGACCCGTCGGCCCACCAGGCGGCGACCGCGTCGGACTGGTAGGTGCGCAGCGTGCACGCCAGCGGGACGTCCAACGCCGCGCCCTCGACGTAGCCCGCCTCGTCCGAGGGCGGCCAGCCCAGCCGCAGCAGCGCCTGCTTGAGCGCCCCGCGGTCGCCCAGCCGCACCGCCCAGCGGTTGCCGTCCAGGCGGTCGCCCAGCAGGGCGGCGACGGCCTTGTCGCGCACCACCTCGGCCAGCAGCGCCGGCTCCGCCGAGGTCAGGGCCAGGCCACCGGTGTCGAAGTCGCGGACCAGCTTGAGCCGGCCGAACCGCCGCAGCTGGTCGCGCACCTCGGTGAGCACCGACGGCGGGACGGGGTACTTCGCGAAGTCGTCGAGCGCCGCGCAGACCTCTTCCGCAGTCACCCCGGCGGCCGCCGCGTTCCACAGCGACAGCGGCGAGATCCGGTAGGTGTGCACGTGCTCGGGTGACTTCTCGAGCTCGGCGAACCGCGCGAGCGCGGCCCGGGCGTCCCCCGCCTTGGGGCTGGCGACCTCCAGCAGCACCGTGAGGTCCGACTGCACGATCAGTGCGTTCTCGTAGGCGGTCACGAGGCCAGGGTGCCTCGGTCGGCGTCCACCAGCGCCGTGGCCATCGCCAGCAGCGCCGGCGGGTCCGGGAGCAGGCTGGAAGGCCGGTCGGCGGTGGCGGCCTGCCCGACGCGCCAGTGCGGGTCGGCCCGGTGGTGCTGGGCCGCGATCGCCGCACCGTCGTGCTCCTCGGGCACCGCCACGACCCCCCTGGCGGCCAGGGCCGCGACCAGCTTGTCGCGCGGCAGGGACGAGATCGCCACGGTCGGCGCCAGGACCCGCAGCCGGGCGGAGCGCACCGCCGCCGCGGCCGTCAGCAATCCGGGGTCCTCGCTGCGCAGGTACGAACGGCTCTCCCCGGCGCGCAGGCGCCCGTGGCGGCGGGCGCAGTCGGCGACCAGGTAGGCGACGTTCTGGGGGACCGATGTGCGCGAGTGCTCGTCGAGGAACGCCGCGATCGCCTCGCCGTCGTCGCCGTCGACCAGGGCCTGACCCAGGCGCCGCTCGGTCAGCCGGTAGACGCGGGCGCCCGCATCCGACTCCAGCTCCGCGTAGCGCTCCAGCGTCGCGGCGACCTCCGGGTGGAGGTCCGGCGGCGCGATGACCGTGTGATCGGCCTGCACGACGAACTCCCGGCTGGGGGTCGGCAGCGCGGCCCTCGCGGCCGCAGGCCCGCCGTGCAGGAGGCGCCGCGCCAGGTCGGTGAGCCCGACCGGCCCGCCGGGCGGGACCAGACCCAGCGCCCGGGCCGCGGCGGTGAGGCCGGCGACGCAACCCTCCAGCAGTCGCGGCCGGCTGAGCGCGGCCACGTCGACCAGCTCGGCCAGCGCCAGCCCGTAGCCCTCGTCCAGGTCGACCAGCAGCGCGAGGAGCTCGGCGCGCGCCGGCCGCGCGCCCGACTCCCTGGCCGCGGGGTCGCAGCGCTCCGGGAGGCCCTCGCGCTCGTCGACCAGGTCGGAGTCCAGCCAGGCGGCCACGAGACGCGACCAGCGCTCCTCGGCCGGTTCCGACGCCCAGGCCTGCGCCGCCCGGGTCGGGGACCACGAGAGGATCTCGCGGCGCTGGCGGCCGCGGCCGACCATGCCCTGGCTCACCGTGCCGAGCAGCCCGAGGCCGATCGCCAGACCGGCCAGCAGGCCGACGACCCCGTCGGGCAGTCCCAGCGCCCGAGCGGCCGCCCGCACGGGCCGCACGCCCAGGCCCCCGTCCTGCAGCGCGGGCGCGGGCTCCGCCTCCCACACGCGCAGGAGTCGATCGAGCTGCGCCACGACGGCCGGCACCGCGACCGCCTGCCGTTCCAGGGGTCGCGGCGTGGGCTGCGTCGCCTCGGGCCACGAGGTGAACAGCCGCCCGCCGTTGAGGGCTACCGCCACGTCCAGCCACACGAAGGCCAGCTGCTGCACCTCGTCGACGCCGGCCAGGCCACGTGCGACCAGCGCGTCCAGGGGCGTCTCGGGGTAGTACGCCGGCCGCTGCCCGCTGTACCAGGCAACCCCCAGGTCGCGCACGCGCACCAAACCCTCCAGCCGCAGCCGCGCCAGGACGCGGGCCGCATCCTCCGGCAGGTCGGCCACGAGGGCGCGGGCGATCTCCGGCTCGCGCAGCGCGGCCACCAGGAGGTCGACGCGCTCGGACCGGCGCGGCGGGACGGCGGCGGCGGCCACGCCGATCGTTCGCAGCCGGGCGGCCACGGCCTCCGACGGCCAGTGCCGCAGCCCGTCGCGCAGGGTCACGCCGGGCAGCGCCAGCCCGCCCTCGACGCCGGGCCGCAGCACCACCCAGCCCCGCGCCCCGTCACTGAGCAGCAGTGCGTGCAGGCTCGCGGCCGCTCGGTCCAGCGCCACCGCCTGCGGTGAGCCCGGCCGCGCACCGGCCTCGGCCAGCGCGGCCTCGCGCTGCAGCGCGCCACCCGCCCAGTGCGCCAGCAGCAGCACGTGCAGCTCCGTGAGCGTCAGCGCGCCCAGCGTGGCCTCGAGGCCCGCCGGGCTGGCCAGCACCCGCGCCAGCAGCGCGAGGTCGGCCGGGCCACGACCGCGCGGCACGCCGTAGCGCAGCCAGCCGATCAGATGCCCGTGCCCCTCCAGCGCCGCCGCCAGTCCCGGCACGCGCCCCAGCAGCGCGGCCAGCTCCTGCGCTGACATCCCCCGCAGGGCGGCGAGGCGATCGGCCGTCACATCCAAGACCGCCCAAGTGTAGGAGGCACCTCCCCAGGTACCGTTGGAGGCCATGGCCTCCGACGTGAGCGTGCGCCGCAGCCTGCCGGTCGTCGCCGCGCAGGCCACGCCGCCGCACCTGCAGCCCCCGGAGCGCCGCGCCACGCGACGCATCAACGTCGGCAAGATCCCGGTCGGCGACGGCGCACCGATCAGCGTGCAGTCGATGTGCACGACGCCGACGCACGACGTCAACGCCACGCTGCAGCAGATCGCGGCGCTCAACGCCGCCGGCGTCGACATCGTGCGCGTCGCGGTCCCCCGGCAGGAGGACGCCGACGCGCTGGCGCAGATCGCGCAGAAGTCCACGGTCCCCGTGGTCGCCGACATCCACTTCCAGTGGAAGTACGCGATGGCCGCCATCGCGGCGGGCGTGGCCAAGGTGCGGATCAACCCGGGCAACATCCACAAGGCCGGCGACCACTCGAAGGTCAAGGTCATCGGCGACGCGGCGAAGGAGCGGGGGATCCCGATCCGCATCGGGGTCAACGGCGGCTCGCTGGAGAAGCGCCTGCTGGACAAGTACGGCGGCATCGACCCCGGAGGCGCTGGTCGAGTCGGCGCTGGACGAGGTCGCGCATCCTCGAGGAGGTCGACTTCACCGACATCGCGATCTCGGTCAAGCACTCCGACCCCTGGGTGATGATCCAGACCTACCGCCTGCTGAGCCGAGCGCACGGACTACCCGCTGCACCTGGGCGTGACCGAGGCCGGCCCGCCCAAGACCGGCATCACCAAGTCCGCGGTCGGGATCGGCACGCTGCTGGCCGAGGGCATCGGCGACACCATCCGCGTCTCGCTCGTCGGCCGACCCGGTCGAGGAGGTCAAGGCCGGCATCGGCATCCTCGAGGCGCTGCACCTGCGCGAGCGCGGCCTCGACGTCGTCTCCTGCCCCGGCTGCGGCCGTGCCGAGGTGGACGTCTACACGCTGGCCGAGAACGTGCAGAACGCGCTCGAGGGGCATGGACGTGCCGCTGCGCGTCGCGGTCATGGGCTGCGTCGTGAACGGCCCGGGCGAAGCGCGCGAGGCCGATCTCGGCGTCGCCGCCGGCAAGGGCAAGGGCCAGATCATCCGCCGCGGCGAGGTGCTCTACACCGTCGCCGAGGAGGACATCGTCGAGGCGCTCGTGCACTTCGCCAACGAGATGGCCGACGAGATCCGGGCCGAGCGCGGCGAGGGCGCGCCGACCGTCCTCGCGTAGTCGAAGGCTTGGACGCCGACGCGGTCCTGACGGCCGCCACCGTGATCGTGGCGGAGGCTGCCGAGCTGGCGCTCGCCCACCACCACCGCGGTGTGACCACGCACCTCAAGGGTGAGCGCAACCCCGTCACCACCGCCGACCTCGAGGTCGAGGCCCTGATCCGTGAGCGCCTGGCCGACGCCTTCCCCGACGACGTGGTGATCGGTGAGGAGCAGGGAGGCGTCCAGCGCGAGGGCCGTGCCCGCTGGTACCTCGACCCCATCGACGGCACCGTGAACTTCCTCAAGCGCGCGGACTGGTGGGGCGTGTCGCTGGGCCGGGCCGACGCCGACGACGTCGTGCAGACCGCGGTCGTCGCGCTCCCCGCGCGGCGCGAGCTCTACAGCGCCGCGCTCGGCCGCGGCGCCAGCAGGAACGGCGTCCCGCTGCGCGCCGCCGCCACGGTCGATGTCGCCGAGGCCGTGGTGGCGTGGTCGCACGGCCCCCGTGGCTCCGCGCAGTGGGGCGGCCAGCAGGCGGTGCTCGCGGGACTGGGGCGCCTGGGCGCCAGCGTGCTGGGCATGCGCGTGCTGGGCTCGTGCTCCGCGGACCTCTGCGCGGTGGCGACTGGCACCCTCGACGCCTACTGGTGCTCCGGTCAGAGCCCGTGGGACAGCGCCGCCGGCCTGCTCATCGCCGCCGAGGCGGGCGCGGTCACCACCGACCCGTCGGGCGCGGCGTCGGCCGGTCGCCCGGTGGGCGCGTTCCTTGCGGCGGCGCCCGGCGTGCACGCCGCGCTCCAGGAGCTCATCGCGCGACACCCCCCCGTTGACGAGCGCGTCCGGTTGGCGCGACGATCGGCGCTCACCGATGCGCGCACATCCTGGAGGCCGCGTCACGGCCGCCGCGCTGCTGGCGGCGCTGCTGGCGCTGCCCGCGGCCGCACAGGGCACCGACTGGCAGGACGCGGCCTGCTACGGCGACCCCGAGGGTGACACCGTCGACGCGGCCGACGGCTCGTCCTCGGGCGGCCGGGAGGCTGACATCTACGCGTGGTGCGTCACGTACGAGGCCCCGTCCGGCACTAGCGAGCCGCTGCTGGAGGTGCGCGTCGACACCCTCAGCGCGGTCGACCCGACGATCCTCCCCAGCTGGGAGTCCGCGGACACCGCGCTCACCGTCGTGGTGGACACCGACGCGAACCTCGCGACCGAGAGCGACGGGGTGGAGGTCCGCTACGCGCTGGTCGGCGGCGAGCTCACCGCCACCGCGACACGGCGCGACGACGGCAGCGCGGCGTGCGAGGGCGAGGCGCGCTGGGAGCAGCGGGACGAGGACCCGGACGTCGACAAGTTCGACGGCACCTACGTCGTTGCCGGCGTCCCGGGCTCATGCCTCGACGACGCGACCGCGATCGTCGTGGCAGTCACGATGACCTACGACGGCTCGGGCAGTTTCGAGCGTGACGACGCCGGGCCCAGCGGGCGCATCCAGGCCGCAGCCCCGCAGTGCCCCGGCCTTGCGGACGGGTTCGTCCCCGGCGAGATCACCACGTTGCGCGTCGCCTGCGGCATCGGCGGCACCGAGCCCGTCACCCAGGCGATCGCCTTCAGCCAGTACAGCTTCAACCCGTCCGACGCCGAGTGGGCCGTCGTGGCCCGCAACGACGACTACGCCGACGCGCTGGCCGGCAGCGCGCTCGCGTTCGGCCTCGGCCCGCTGCTGTACACCTACTCCCCGGCCTCCGCGGCGGCTGCCGGTGCGGACCCCGAGCGCCTGGCGCCCAACACCCTGACCGAGCTGCAACGCGTCCTGCCGCCCGGCGGGACGGTCTACCTCATGGGCGGGGCGGCTGCGATCGCGGCCGGCGTCGAGGCACAGCTCGCCGGCCTGGGCTTCACCGTGGTGCGCTTCGCCGGCGCCAGCCGCGAGGAGACCGCCGTGCTGGTCGCGGCGGAGGTCCGGCGCGTCGTCGAGGACTTCTCCGCGGGCACGGAGTTCCCGGACCTGCGCTCGGCGATCGTGGCCACGCGGGGGAACTGGCCGGACGCCGTCGTCGCCGGCGCGATCGCGGGGCTGTGGGGCATGCCGGTGCTGCTCACGCCGACCGACAGCCTGCATCCCGCGACGCGCGCGTACCTCGAGCAGCTGCAGCCCGAGCAGATCTACGTGATCGGCGGCACGGCGGCGATCGCCACGCCGGTGCGCGAGGCGCTGGAACCGCTGGCGGTCGGCGTCGACGGGCGCGCGTACTGCACGCTCCCCGACGGGCGGATCATCAACGCCTGCCGCGTCGGCGGCGCGACCCGGGTGCTGACGGCGCTGGGGATCGGCGAGCTCGCCCGCTTCCTGCTCGGCCAGCACCCTGACATCCCGTTCTCCAACCCGGACGCCACCTACGGCATCGCGGTCAACGTCTTCCGGGCCGACGGGTACGCGCACGTCCTCGCCGCCACCACGCCGGCGGCGCAGGGCGGTGGCGCCGTGTTCATCCCGCTCGAGGGTGACGGCGGCACCGCCATCGGCGAGGACACCCGCGTCTGGCTCCGCGACTGCCTCCCCGAGCTCGACAACCTGATCCTCGCGGGCGACCGCGACCTGATCAGCGACGACGCGGCGCAGATGATCCGCAACGAGCTCCTCGAGCCCACCGAGCCCGGCGCCGCGGAGGGCCTCTACTGCCGGCCCCCCGAGGGGCCATGACGTCGTCGCGGATCCGCAGCTTCTCCCAGCCCGACGAGGACCGCGGCCTGCAGGCCCTGAAGGGGTTCCCGGGGGAGTGGCGCCTACACGCCTTCCTCGGATGAGTCGGAGGCTCCGCGCTAGCATGGCTGTGTGACCGTCGTCCCAGGACGGCGGTCAGCCGCGCCCGCGGTGTGCCTTGGCACGCAGTGCGCCGGCACAACCGACCGGTGCATCGAGAAGTGGGCGGTCACCGCCCGCTTTTGCTTTCTGGACGCGGATTGGCGAGCGACAGCTGCGAGGAGGTGACGACGTGAAGGACCCGGCGGACGCAGTGCGTGCGCTCGCGGAACCCGTCGCCGACCGCCTCGCGGTCAGCCTGCTGGACGTCGCGGTCAAGGGGTCCGGCGGGCGCATGCACGTCAAGCTCGTGGTCGACCGCAAGGGTGGCGTCGACGTCGACACCTGCCAGCAGCTCTCCAGGGAGCTGGGGCGCAGCCTGGACGAGGCCGACCCCATCCCGGGGCGCTTCGTGCTGGAGGTCACGTCGCCGGGCATGGACTGGCCGCTGCGCGACCGCGCGGCCTTCGACCGGGTCGAGGGTCGCACGGTGCACGTGACGCAGGCCGACGGCGCCGAGGTCGAAGGCTCCGTCGTCGCCGCCGGTCCGGACGCCGTGACGCTCCGAACCTCCGATGGCGAGGTCGAGGTGGCCTACGCGCAGATCGACGTCGCACGGCAGGCGCTGCCGTGGTGACACACGGGGCCCCAGGAAGAGGTGAGCGGTGAAGGTCGAGATCGAGGCGCTGCAGAGCATCGAGCGTGAGAAGGGCATCGCGTTCGACACGGTGCATCGAGGCGCTCGAGAGCGCGCTCGCCAGCGCCTACAAGCGGGCCAGGCCGTAGGCCGAGGAGGCGCGCGTCGTCATCGACCGCGACGACGCGGCGAGGTCACCGTGTTCGCGCAGGAGCTCGACGACGACGGCAACATCGTCGCCGAGTGGATCGACAACCCGCACGACTTCGGCCGCATCGTCGCGCAGACCGCGAAGCAGGTGCTGATGCAGCGCCTGCGCGAGGCCGAGCGCGAGCTGACCTACGGCGAGTACTCCGGCAAGGAAGGCGACCTCGTCACCGGCACGCTGCAGATCCACGAGCGCGGCCTGACCGTGCTGGACCTCGGCAACGCCGAGGCCGTGCTGCCCTACGCCGAGCAGGTGCCGACCGAGCGCTACGAGCACGGCGCGCGCATCCGCGCCTACATCGTCGAGGTGCGCCGCTCGTTCAAGGGCCCGCAGATCATCTGCAGCCGCAGCCACCCCAACCTCGTCGACCGAGCTGTTCCGCCTGGAGGTCCCCGAGATCGCCGACGGCACTGGTCCAGATCCGGGGCATCGCGCGCGAGGCCGGCCACCGCACCAAGATCGCCGTCGAGAGTCACGCGACCCCGCCGTCGACCCGGTCGGTGCCTGCGTCGGCACCCGCGGCACGCCGCGTCATGGCGCGTCGTCGACGAGCTGTCGGCGAGAAGGTCGACATCATCCCCTTCTCGCCGAGCCGGCGGAGATGGTCGCCAACGCGCTGTCGCCGGCGAAGGTCAGCGAGGTCTACCTGTACGACGAGGACGCCACCGCGCTGGTCGTCGTGCCCGACTACCAGCTCTCGCTGGCGATCGGCCGCGAGGGCCAGAACGCCCGCCTCGCCGCCCGGCTGACCGGCTGGCGCATCGACATCAAGAGCGAGACGCAGTTCGCCGAGGAGCAGGCCGCCTTCCGGGCCGCCTACGAGCGCGGCGAGGTCGACGAGCAGGGCGCCCCATCGGCGAGCCGCGCGGCCGAGGTGCCCGTCGCCTCGGCGCCGCAGGCCGGCCTGGACGACGAGCCCGCGACGGCAGCGCGTGCGGCGACGACGCTGACGCCGCAGGACCGGAGGCGCGACAACGAGTAATCTGGTGCGGCCCCACGCGGTCGTGCCTGGCCTGCCGGCGACGCGCGCAAGGCGTCGCTGACCCGGCTCACGATCGCGAGCGGCACCGTCGTCGCGACCCGTCGGCAACTTGCCAGGCCGCGGGGCGTATCTGTGTCAGGCCCGTCATGCGCGATGCCGCGCTGGCGCAGGGAGCGATCCGGCTTCGCGCGCACTCACGCATCGACACACGGTGCATGACCAGCAGCTGACAGCAGCACGAGCCGCACGGCAGGCCTCCAGCGCAGGAGTGAGTGAGTGAGCAAGGTCCGGATCTACGAGCTGGCCAAGGAGACGGGCTTCCGAACAAGGAGGTCATCCGTCGCCTTGCCGAGCTCGGCGTCGACGCGCGTTCGCACTCCTCCACGGTCGAGGAAGCCCGACGCCACGCGCTTCCGCGAGAGCCTCGGCAAGCTGCGCGAGGCGCGCCGCAAGCAGCAGGAGGAGCGGGAGCGCTCCGGAGGCCGAGGCAGTACGACCTCGAGGCCCTGAAGCCTGCGCCCCCGGCGCCAAGGCCAACCGGATCCTGCCGCCGCACCTGCGCACAGCAGCAGGAGGAGCAAGGCCGCCGCGGCGGCCGCACCCGCCGCGCCCCGCCCCGGTCGCCGGCGCGCCCAGCCGTTCCGCTCCGGCCGCCGCTCGGACCGGCGTCAGCGTCGGCGGCGACGACGGACTCCACGCCCGAGGAGCCGGCGGCCGCCGTCGCGACGCCAGTCGACCCCCACGTGCGGCGCCCGCGCCGACCGCCGCAGCCGCGGTCGAACCCCGTCCGGCGTTCGCCGAGCCCGACGCAGCCCGGACCGCGCCGCCGAGGCTGCGCGCGCCGGCGTCGTGCGCCCCGCCGGCATGCCGCGCCCCACGCAGCAGCCGGGCGCCGCCGTCCAGCCGCCGCCACGACGGCCGACGCGCGCGCGCCGCGAGGTCGACGACGACGAAGGCCCCGCGCGGCATCCCCGGCGTCCCGCGCCCCGGCACGCCGCCGCGCCCCGGCCAGCCGACCGTGCCGCCGCGCATCCCGACGTCGCCGTCCGCCACCGGTGCTGCCCGTCGAGCCGCAAGCGCCGCCTCGAGCACAACCTGCCCAAGGAGGGCAGCGGCAAGCGCGTACATCCCGCCGCCGCTGCGCGCCGGCCCCGCAAGGACCGGGCCCGGCGCCGGGCACCGCCTCGCGGCCGCGCCCCGGCGGTCCCGGCGGTCGCCCCGGCGCACCCGGCGGCGTCCCGGCCGCGCGGTCGGCCGGCGCACTGGCGCCGGCCGCCCCGGTGGCCCGGTGGCGGCTACGCCGGCGCGCCCCGGCGGCGGCTACCCGCCGCGTCCTGGTGGTGGGCCCGGCGGTCCCGGTCGCTTCGCCGGCCCGGCGGCGGTCCCGGTGCGCTCCGGCGCCCCCGGTCGTGCGCCCCGGCCTGGTGCCCCGCGGGCAAGGGCAAGAAGGGCAAGGGCAAGCGCCGGTCGCGAGCCGACGCTCGCAGGAGCAGTTCGAGCAGTCCGAACCGGCCGCAGCGCCAGCAGCGCGGCGGCCCGGTCAAGGCGACCGTCACCGGCCCGGTCGACGTGCGTGCCCGGCGTCACGGTCGGCGAGTTCGCCAAGGCCATCGGCGTCAACCCGACCGACATCGTCGGCGTGCTGTTCCGCATGGGCGAGATGATCACGGTCACGCAGTCGCATGTCTCAGGACCTCATCGAGCTCGTCGCGGCCGAGATGGAGGCGGAGGTCAACTTCGTCACGCCCGAGGACCTGGAGTTCGGCGTCGAGGCGAGGAGGACACCGACGAGCCCTCGAGCCCCGCGCGCCCGTCGTCACCGTCATGGGTCACGTCGACCACGGCAAGACGCTGCTGCTCGACGCCATCCGCGAGGCCGACGTCGTGTCCGGCGAGGCCGGCGGCATCACCCAGCACATCGGTGCCTACCAGGTCACCAAGGACGGCCGGAAGATCACCTTCATCGACACCCCGGGCCACGAGGCGTTCACGCAGATGCGTGCCCGTGGTGCCAAGGTCACCGACGTCGCGATCCTGGTGGTCGCGGCCGACGACGGCGTCAAGCCGCAGACGGTCGAGGCGATCAACCACATCAAGGCCGCCGAGGTGCCGATCATCGTCGCGGTCAACAAGATGGACAAGGAGGGCGCGGACCCCGTCCGCGTCCGCACCCAGCTCACCGAGCACGACCTCGTCGCCGAGGAGTTCGGTGGCCAGACGACGATGGTCAACGTCTCGGCGAAGACCAAGACAGAACCTCGACGAGCTGCTCGAGATGGTGCTGCTGCAGGCCGACGTCGCCGAGCTGCAAGGCCAACCCCAACCGCGACGCGCGCGGCGCCGTCATCGAGGCACACCTCGACCGCGGCCGCGGTGCGGTCGCCACCGTGCTCGTGCAGGCGGGCACGCTGCGCGTCGGCGACAACCTCGTGGCCGGCATCGCGGACTGCAAGGTCCGCGCGATGTTCGACGACAACGGCAAGCCCGTGAAGGACGCCGGCCCGTCGACGCCCGTCGAGGTCCTCGGCTGGAACGAGGTCCCCGACGCCGGCGACGAGTTCCGGGTCGTCGACGACGAGCGCACCGCCCGCGACATCGCCTCGCAACCGCGCAGAGCGCGCATGCGCCGCCTGGAGCTCGCCAACCGCAAGACGCTGTCGCTCGAGGACCTCTCCGGCGCCATCGCCGAGGGCCAGCTGCAGACGCTGAACCTCATCATCAAGGGTGACGTGGCCGGTTCGGTCGAGGCCGTCGCCGACGCGATGAACAAGCTCGAGCTGCCCGAGGTGAAGATCAACATCATCCACAAGGGCGTCGGTGCGGTGCACGCAGCACGACGTCGAGCCTCGCCGAGCACGGCTCCGAGGCGATCATCATCGCCTTCAACGTCCGCCCCGAGGCCAACGCCCGCCAGGCGATCGAGGAGAGCGGCGTCGACCTGCGCCAGTACTCGATCATCTACAAGGCGACCGAGGACATCGAGGACGCGGTCAAGGGCCTGCTCGCCCCGGAGTTCGAGGAGGTCGTCACCGGCCGCGCCCAGGTGCGCGAGGTCTTCCGGGTGCCGCGCGCCGGCTTCGTGTTCGGCTGCTACGTCACCGACGGCGACCTCAAGCGCAACGCCAAGGTGCGCGTCATCCGCGACGGTGTCGTCGTCGCCGACGACACGATCGGGTCGCTGCGCCGCTTCAAAGAGGATGTGGCCGAGGTCGCGACGGGCTTCGAGTGCGGCGTCGGCCTGGACAAGTTCCAGGACGTCAAGGAAGGCGACGAGTTCGAGGTGTACGAGGAGCGCGAGATCGAGCGGTAACCGGCACCATGGTCGCCGTGCTGATGGCCGTGGAGCTGCACCTCCCGATGTGCAGGTCGCTGAAGGACAAGCGCGGCGTGGTCAAGAGCGTGCAGGCGCGGCTGCGCAACGACCTGCACGTGTCCGTGGCCGAGGTGGACCATCAGGACCTGTGGCAGCGGTCCGTGCTGGAGGTCGCGATCGCGGCCAGCAGTGAGACCGGCGGCCGCAAGGTGGCGCAGAACGTCGAGCGCATCGTCGTGCCGCGATCCCCGCATCGAGCTCATCGCGGTCGACGTCAGTGTGGCCGGAGTCCCCCGCGAGGTGGAGTGGTGAAGGGCCGGCTGCGGGAGCGCGTCCACGCGATCCTCGCGACGCTGCTGCCGACGCTGAAGGACCCGCGCATCGGATTCGTCACGATCACCGACGTGCGGCTGACGCGCGACAACGAGCACGCGACGGTCTGGTACACGGTCCTGCCCGACACGCCAGAGCAGCACGCCCAGACCGCGGCCGGTCTGGCCAGCGCGGCGCCGCTGCTGCGGCGGGAGCTCGCCTCGGCCCTGTCCGTGCGGAAGGTGCCGACGGTCGACTTCCGCCCCGACCCCGCCCCCGAGCAGGGACGGCGCATCGAGGAGCTGCTGTCCGAAGTGGCGGAGAGCGAGGAGTCCGGCGATGCCTGACGGCGTCCTCGTGGTCGACAAGCCGCCGGGGATGACGTCCCACGACGTCGTCGGGGTGCTGCGGCGCGCGCTGGCCGACGCGGGCGTCGCCGGGCCCGGCCGCCGCCACGGCCCCAAGGTCGGCCACGCCGGGACACTGGACCCCGACGCGACCGGCGTGCTGGTCGTCTGCGTCGGACGTGCCACGCGGCTCGTGCCGTACCTGCAGGCCTCGCGCAAGACCTACGACGCGCAGCTGCGCCTGGGCGTCACCACCACCGACCCTGGACGCCTCGGGCGAGGTCACCGGCGGCAGCGACCCCTCGGGTGTCGACGAGGAGCACGCTCTGCGAGGCGCTTGAAGTCGTTCGTCGGGGACATCGAGCAGATCCCGCCGATGGTCTCGGCGGTCAAGATCGGCGGCGAGCGACTGTACGCCAAGGCCCGGCGCGGCGAGGAGGTCGAGCGCGCCGCGCGTCGCGTGACCATCCACGACATCGTCCTCGAGGACTTCGCGCCGGGACTCGAGGCCCAGGCCGTCCTTCCTCGTCACCTGCAGCGCCGGCACCTACGTGCGCACGCTCGCCGCCGACGTCGGTGAGCGCCTCGGCTGTGGTGCCCACCTCTCCACGCTGCGGCGGCTGGGCTCGGGTCGGTTCTCGCTCGACGATGCGATCGACCTCGACAAGGTCGCTGGCGCTGGCGGCTGCCGGGCGCCTGGGGGAGATCGCTGCTCACGCCCGCGGACGCCGTCGCCGACTACCCCAGCGTGACGGTCGGAGCCGCTGACGCCCGGCTGCTGGCCCACGGCGGCGCACTGCCGGCCGACAGGTCACCGCCGGGCCGGTCGCGGTCCTGGACGGGGCAGGCGAGCTGCTGGCGATGGTGCGCGACGGCCGCGCGCGGTGCCCGGACCGATGGTCGTGCTCGTCGACCCGGCGACGCTCCGGTGACGAATGGACGGTTCGTGCTCTCGCTCGACGCGGTCGAGCCGGTCGACAGCGCGGTCGTCGATCGGGTTCTTCGACGGGGTCCACCGGGGCCACCGGTCGATCATCTCGCGTGCGACCCGGGTCGCGGAGCAGCGCGGGCTGCGCAGCGTCGTGGTGACGTTCGACCGCCACCCGATGGAGGTCGTGAACCCCGGGTCGCAGCCGCCGCTGCTGCATGACGCTGGCACGCAGGCCACGACCCTGGCGGAGCAGGGCGTCGAGCTCGTCGTGGCGCTGCCGTTCGACGACGATCTGCGCCACCTGCAGCGCCGACGAGTTCGTCGACCTCGTGCTCGTCGAGCCGCTGCAGGCGCGCCACGTCGTGGTGGGCGCCAACTTCCGGTTCGGCCACGGGCCGCGGGCAACGTCGCCACGCTGGCCGACCTCGGGCCCTCCCGGGGTTTCACCAGCCGAGGGTGTGACGCTGCTTGAGGTCGACGGCGAGGTGATCTCGTCCACTGCGATCCGCGCGCTGCTCGACGCCGGCAACGTCGAACGCGCCGCGGAGCTGCTGGGCCGCCCGCACCTGCGTGGACGGGGTCGTCGTGCGCGGCGACCGGCGCGGCGCGACGCTGGGCTACCCCACCGCCAACCTCGAGGTCGACGCCGCGACTGGCGATCCCCGCCCGGGGCATCTACGCGGGGCATTCCACCTGCCCGACGGCACCGCCCAGCCCATGCGCGACCAGCATCGGCGTGAACCCGACGTTCGGGGGCAGCAGCTGCGCGTCGAGGCGTACCTGCTCGACTTCGAGGGCGACCTCTACGGCCTGCGAGGCCGCGCTGGACTTCCGCCACCGCCTGCGCGACGAGCAGCGCTTCGACGACGTCGCCGACCTGGTCGCCCAGATCGACGCCGACGTGGCGACGACGCGGAAGCTCCTCGGCGCATAAGACCGTTCGATAGACGGCGCGAACAGTCGATGGGGGGTCGCTGAACCTTTGGCCAAGTCGGGGGCGCGCGGGCAGGGGGCCGCGTGAAGGTGCTCGGTCGAGCCTCTTCGTCAAGGACCACATGAGCCCGCCGAAGCGTCGGTCGGCCGGGAAGTGCGGCACTCGCGCTACTCGCGGGGTAGTGGCGGCGGGGGTTCCAGCCGGGACGTGAAGGTCCAGCGGCCGCGAGTGACGGTCACCGATCGATCCGCGCTGAGGGTGAGCCTCCACCCACCCTCATGAACCAGTGCGTGACAACGGCGGCACAGCGCAACGAGGTTGTGCTCGGCGGTGGCGCCGCCTTTGGTGCGCCACACCACGTGGTGCAGGTCAGTCCACTGCGCCGGCGCCCTGCAGCCAGGGAAGCGACACCCGCCGTCGCGCGCTATCACCGCGACCCGCAGCGCGGTCGGGATCGGGTCCCAGGGGCTGCCCACCGCCAGCGGCACCGGCCCGTCGAACACCACCGGCTGCACCACCCCGTCGCACAGCAGCCGCACACCGGTCGCCTGGCTCCAGCGGACCTTGCCCCCCATGATCGCCAGCAGCGCCTCGACCCGGCCGACATCGCCGTCTGCCACCGCGGCGTCCAGCCGCACCAGCAACCGGCTGCGTGCCCGCTGCGGCGTCCCGCCGCCCAGGAAGAACAAGCACACCCGGCGCAGCGCCTCAGCGCGCTGGTGAGCCCGCGTCGGCGCCGCCACCCGCCCCGCCGCCACCGGGTCGACCGCGTCGTCGTCAGCGACGTGCGCGTCCGCATCGGCATCGGGTTCGTGGTCGTCTGACGTTTCGCCGTCGTCGAGCCAGTCGGCGGCCCGGGCCGCGCCCTGAGCCGCTGCTACGGGTGGGTCCCCGGCGTCGTCCAGCGCCTCGAGGAACGGGGCTGCGGCCTCGGGGTCCAGCCCGAAGGCGCCGCGCACCGAGCCGTCCAGCGCCGGCTGCAACGCCAGCCAGGATTCCTCGACGCCCTTGGCGGCCTCACGGCGGTCGCGCTCCGGGCGCAGCCGCGCGACGCACGCGTCCACCGCGGCAAGAACCTGCCCGGGCTCGTCGATGACGGCGGCCGCCGCGACCACCTTGTCCAGCACCTCGCAGGCGCCGGCGTTGAGATGGCGGCCCTCCGAGACGATCACGCGCACAACACCCCACGACAGGTCCCCGGCGGCGAACAGCTCGCCCGTGCGCGGCAGCCGGTGCAGCACCTCGCCAGCGGCCAGCAGCATGCGGCTGTCCCCACCGGTCCAGCCGGCGGCGAGCTCCACGAGACGCTGCAGGGGCAGGCCCACCGTGCGCTCTGCCACAGATTCGCGCTGCAGCTGCGCGGCCAGCGCCACGGCCTGCGCCTGCCGCCGATCGATGTCCCGCAGCCGCTGCAGCAGCTCGTCGACCAGCGCCGAGCCACCGACCTGGTCGTGGGACACCAGCACGGCGGTCGCGCTCACATGTCGACGATACGGCGACCCTGTGACAGCCCTCCGCCGCGAGTCCCCAGCCGGTGCTCACTCATCCGGACGGGTGCGCTGACCCCCAGCGACCGGCCACGTACTGCTGCTTGACCTTGGGGTCGGCGATCTCCGTGGAGCCTTCGCGACGCGGCGCCGCCTCCAACATGAGCACGACGAGGAGCGGGACAGCACGGCGGATGCCTCAAGGGTTCGCCGTGACCGCCCTCAGCTCCTCCTCGACCTCCGGGCTCACCACGTCGGGTCCACCGATCAGGTGGACTTCGTAGAGCTGCGGGCGGAACACCGAGAGGTAGGCGCCGGCATCGCTCGCGCCCGACCCGCCGGGGCCGTCCACCAGCAGGAGCACCCCCGAGGTGGCGCCGACTGCGGCACCCGCAGCCAGCGCGTCGGGGAAGCTGCGGCCGGTCGCGACCCACACCGCTCCCGAGTCCGCCCCGTACTGCGTCGCGACCGTGGCCACGACCCGAGCGGTCGCGAACCGGTTCGCGCCGGCCAGCCGCTCCACCGAGCGGCCGAGCTGCTGCAGCGTGGCGACCACCGCGTCCGCGATCGCCGGCGGCCCGCCCACGATGCGCACGTGGTAGGTGCCCAGCCGGTCCAGCGCCGCGGCCGTCGCCTCGGGCAGCGCGCCCGTCTCGCTCAGCAGCACCGGATGGTGGAAGCTCGCCCCGAACGCCGAGGCGCTGACGGCGTCCGGCCAGCCGCGGGCAGGGTCGGGGTCGGAGCCCTGGACCAGCAGCACCTCTGCCCCGAACCCGGTCGCGGCCACCACCTGGTCGGCGACGAGCGCTGCGGTCTCGAAACGGTCCATGCCGGCGATGCGCTCGACGCTGAGGCCGCGCGCGGCGAGGTCGGCCGCGACCGCCGGCGCGAGCGCGCTCTCGCCGCCCAGCAGCGCCACCCGTTCCACGCCCAGGCGCTCGAGCTCCGCCGCGACGCGGCCGTCCAGCCCCTCGCCGCCAGTCAGCAGCAGCGGGCCGCCGCGCACGGCGGCCAGCGGCGCCCCGGCCAAGGCGTCCGGGTAGGCGTCGGCGCGGGCCACGACCGCGTCCGTGGCGTCGGAGAAGGCCCGCGCGGAGACCGCGATCGCCGTCGTGATGCGGTCGTCGCCGGCCAGCCGGTCGAACGTGACCGGGCGCAGGGGCGGGAACGACCAGCGCGCCAGGCCGTCCTCGCCGTTCACGCTCACGACCCTGCTGATGGGGATGACGCCGTAGAAGGACTCGGTCCGCACGAGGTCGACCAGGCCGTCCCCGTCGTGGTCGCCCGCCGGCACGCCGCCGCCGCCGTGGCCAACCTGGCGCCAGATCCTGGTGCCGTCCCGCAGCCGCACCGCCTCGACCGAGACCTGCAGCGTGGTCGGGTCGATCTGCAGCCCCAGCGCGTCCGCGCCGCCGTCGCCGTCCAGGTCGCCCGCGGGGGACAGGCCGCCCAGGTCGTCGCGCTGGAAGATCACCGCCCCGGTGCGCGCGGACTCCAGCACCGTCGATCGCCGCTGGGTGTTGTCCTCCGGCCGGTAGATCTCGACCGAAACCGCCACGTCGGCCGCCCCGTCGCCGTCGCCGTCGCCGGGGCTGGACAGCTGGGCGAACGCGTACTCCTCCGCCGGGTCGAAGGGCGGCGGTGCCAGCGTGGTGCTGAGCAGCACCGCCCCCGAGGAACCGTCCAGCCGCTCGATGGTCACGGTGGGCTGGACCGGGCCGAACGAGGCGTTGGGGAAGAGGCCCGCCAGCACGTCGGCGTCGCCGTCGCCGTCCAGGAAGGCCACCGCCTCGACGATGAGGTAGCCGGTGGACGCGTGACGCCACAGGATGGCGCCGTCGTCCCCGGAGACCGCGGTGATCGCCGACTCCGGGCGGTCGTAGCGGTACTCGCTGACGAGCAGGTCCAGCACGCCGTCGCCGTCGAAGTCGGCGCGCGTGCCCTGCAGCGCGGCCTCGGAGCCCTCGGGCGCGGAGGCGCGCCACTGCGGGACCAGCGTCCGCCCGTCGAGGCGCTCGACCTCCAGGTGCGACGATCCGCCCGAGGTCTCGCAGGACGACACCGTGATGCCCCCGGTGCAGACCTGCTGGAAGGGCGGTTGCGCGCGGTGCTCGATGAGGAGGTCGGGCTGGCCGTCGTCGTCCAGGTCTCCGGCATCGCGCAGGACACCGACGGCTGCGACGTCCGGGACGACCTTGCTGGCGAGCGGCTCCCCGGTGGCCCCGGAGAGCACCTCGAAGACGTTGGTCGCGATCAGCGTCTCGCGATAGCTGGAGTCACCGGCGCCGAACGGTGCGTACTCGTACTGCTCCTCGTACTCGCGGTGCACGTCGCCCCGGGAGACCAGCACCTCCGGCAGCCCGTCGCCGTCCACGTCGGGACCCGGGAGCGTCACGACCGACTGGTCGCTGACGTCCGTCGTGGACGCGAACGCGAAGGCCTGGTCGCTCGACGTGCTGCTGTGCGAGCTCTCCTCGGAGCCCGGGAAGGACCGCTCCCAGCGCGCTTCGCCGGTGGCGCCGTCGCGCACGCGGACCCACCAGGAAAACGACGCGGTACGCGTCTCGACGCAGTTGCTGTCGGCCTCGCAATGGCCGGTGTAGTCGCTCTCGCCCGGCACGTAGGTGGTGTCGAGGAAGTCACCGCCCGGCGCCAGCGGCAGCAGCGTCGGGATCGCGTGGCCCGCACCCTCGACCCGCCAGAGCTCGTGGCCGTCGGCGCCGGACAGGGCGTGGGCGGTGCCGGTGTCCTCGTCGTACAACTGCCCGGCGGCCAGCACGTCGTCGATGCCGTCGCCGTCCAGATCGCCGGCCGGCACCACCTGCTGGATGAACCCCAGCCCTTCCAGCCTGTCGGGCGCAGGATCGGCCTGCGCGAACGCGACGTCCGCAGCGGCGAGCCACGTCGCGAGGTCGATCGCGGGCCGCCGGTCGCCGCCGGCGTGCTCCCACGCCGCACGCCACGCATCGGCGTTGCGCGCCGTCCCCTCAGCCCGCTCCCGCAACGGCCGCACCGAGGTCGGCGTGACCAGAGGCCGGCCGGCGCCGTCGGGGGAGCTCCACACGGCACCCGTCCCGGGGTGCGCCGCGGCCCGGGTGGCCTCCAGCCACCGCTGGCCGTCACCGCGGGGAGGTGGTTGCGCCGCCGCAGGCCCGACCACGAGCGCGGCGCACCACGCCACCGCCACGAGCACCGCCCCCGCTCGCCGCCATCGGTCCATGACGACCCCCTCGCATTCAGCCCTCGAAGAGTGAGACGTCCAGCGAGGCCGTTTGGTTACGCGGCGACCCCGCGGATCTCCTCCTCGATCTCCGTGCTGACCACATCGGGGCCGCCGAGGATGTGGACCTCGCGCAGGCGGCCGCGGTGGGCGGACAGGAACCCGATGGCGTCGGCGGCACCGGCGCCCTCGGTGCGATCGACCAGCAGCAGCACGCCGCCGGTGGCGCCGACCGCTGCGCTGGCAGCCAGCGCGTCGGGGAACGCACTGCCGGTGGCGACGTAGACGCGCCCGGGGTCGGCGCCGTTCGCGGTGGCGGCGTCGGCCACCGCGCGCGCCGTGCCGAAGCGCGAGGTGCCCTCGATGCGGTAGGGGTAACGGCCGATCGCGGTCAGCTCGTCGAGGACCGCCTGCGAGACCGCGGGCGCGCCGCCGATGACGCGGATGTCGTAGGCGCCCAGGCGCGTGATCGCGTCGCTGGTGGAGGGTGGCAGGACGTCGGTCTCGGTCAGCAGCACGGGAATGCGGAACACGGCGCCGAACGCGGCGGCGCTCAGCGCGTCGGGCCAGCCGCGCATCGGGTCGGGGTCGGCGCCCTCGGCCAGGAGCACCTGCCAGGGTGCGGCGCCGGCAGCGACCATGCGGTCGGCGACCATCGCCGCGGTCTGGTACCGGTCGCCGCCGGCCAGGCGCTCCACGGCCAGGCCCAGGGCCGCGATGTCGTCCTCGACCTGCGCGCCCAGCGCGCCCTCGCCACCGAGCAGCACGACCTGCTCCACACCCAGCCGATCGAGCTCCGTCGCGACCCGCGGGTCGAGCTCGTCCTGGCCCGTGAGCAGCAGCGGCCCGCGCAACGTCGCCGCCAGCGGCCCGCCGGCCAGCGCGTCGGGGTAGAGCTCCGCGCGAGCCAGCACCGCCGCCGCGGCGGCGCCGAACGTCGCCTCCGAGAGCGCCAGCGCGGTGCCGATGCGGTCCTCACCCTGGATGCGGTCGACGGCGACCGGGCCGGGCGGCGGGTAGGTCCAGCGCGTGGAGCCGTCGCGCCCTTCCAGGCTGGACAGCTCGGTGGCGTAGTAGCCGCCGTCGTAGGTGGCTGCGAGGTCGAGGAGCTCCTCGTCGCCGTCGCCGTCCTGGTCGCCGCCGCGGCGCAGGGTGTGCTGCCAGGGGAACGACGGGAGCTCCCAGAGTGTGGTGGCGTCGAGGAGCTTGACGGCCTCGATGCGGTCGCCGTGCAGGATCAGCCCGTCGTGGCTGCCGTCACCGTCGAGGTCCCCGCCCGGGACGATCGAGAGGGACCCGTCGCGTGTCCACAGCGGATCGGCGGTACGGCCCGACTCCAGGTACGTGAATGCCCGCTCGGCTCCGGTCTCGTAGTCGTACGTCGTGACGCCGAAGGCGAACTCGGGGACGGCGTCGCCGTCGGCGTCGCCCAGCCGGCTCAGCTGCGCGAACGCATACACGCAGCAGGACTCCACCGGCATGGGCGCGGTGGCGGCGGACTGCAGGATCAGCTGGCCGGTGGCGCCGTCACGGCGGTCGACCACGACCAGGTCGCCGCTGCTGGGGTCCCATGGGAAGTACGCGAGGAGCAGGTCGGCATCCGTGTCGTCGTCGATGGGTGCGGCCACGACGGCCGCGATGTACCCGGCGGTATCGACACGCCACAGCGCGGTTCCGTCGCGTCCGGAGACCGCGGCGAGGACCTCGAACCCGGTGCTGGGGTCGGAGCCCCGCACGAGCAGGTCCGTGCCGCCGTCGCCCGCCAGGTCGGCGCGGGGTGGGTCCACCCAGCCGTTGCTGAGGCCGGCGACGTCGGCGCGCCACCGCGAGGCCAGTGTGCTCCCGTCCAGGACCTCCAGCGCGACGGTTTCGGGGCCGCGCTGCTCCCTGCACCCCGCGGGGCCGCACGAGCTGCTGCGGTCCGGCCGGGACTGGTGGGCGAGGACCACCTCGGGGCGCCCGTCGCCGTCCACGTCCACACCCGCGCTGGGCGTCGCGGTGGCCGCGACATCGGCGACCTCGTAGCGCGCGAGCACGGTGCCGTCGACGCCGGACAGCGTCTCGACCACGATGGTCGCGCGGACGCTGGCGTGGTTGGAGGACGTCCCCGGCACGCCGGGTGAGCCGTTGACGTACTCCGACCGGTACTCCTCCCGCACGCTGCCGCGCTGCACGATGAAGTCGCCGCTGCCGTCGCCGTCGAGGTCGCCCGCGGGGAGCACGACGACGTCGCGATCGACGCGCTCGAAGGTGTTCTCGTCCTGGGAGCCCTCGAGGTCCTGGCTGTACGCGAAGGAGTCGCGCTGCGTGCCCGGCAGCAGGAGCTCCCAGCGCACCGCGCCAGTGGTGCCTGCCAGCAACCGGATCGCCCACAGGAAGGTGTGGTCGCGGAACTCCGAGCAGCCGGCCGCGTCGCAGTCGCCCTCGTAGTGCACTCCCTGGTCGATGAACGACACGTCCAGCACGTCCCCACCGGCCGGCGCGAGCGGGATCAGCGTGGGGATGTTCGCCGACACCGACGTCTCCGCCCACAGCTCGTGGCCGTCCCGCCCCGAGACCGCGCGCACCGCGAAGCGGTCCTCGGACAGCACCCGGCCGGCGACGAGCGCGTCGCGGCCTCCGTCGCCGTCGAGGTCGCCGGCGTCGATCACCCGGTCGAACTGCGCCAGTCCCTGGCCCGGCGGGTACGCGCCACCCTGCGCGAACGCCACTCCCGCGGCCTCGTAGCGCGCCGCGAGGGCACGGGCAGGGGCCGCGGGCCCTCCCGCCTCGATGAAGGCCGCCCGCCACGCGGCCCGGTCCCGGATGGGGGCCGGGCGCGCCGCAGTCGCCGCAGCCGCCGCCCGCGCGCTGTGCGCGCCGCTCCCCGACGGTCCCCACCACGCGGTCGCGGCATCCCGTGGCGCGCGGGCGCGTTGCTGCGCCAGCCACTGCTCACCTGCCCGCGCGTCGGCTCCGGCGGAAGGGGCCGCCGCCACCGACGTCAGCGCCAGCAGCGTCGCGACCAGCGCGACCGTTCGCAGTCCCCGCATGGTCCCGGCCCTCTTTTCGTTCACAGGTCCCAGAGGGAAGGACGCGCGACGGCGGTGGATCGTTACTGGGCTCGGACCTGCGGGACGGTCATGTCGAACCAGCGCTTGCTGGCGCGGCTGGTGTCGATGCCCACGTGCATGTGCTTGGGCTCGGTGTACTCCAGGAGTCCCGAGGTAGCCGTGCTCGCGGCCGATGCCGCACTGCTTGTAGCCGCCGAACGGGTAGTGCGGGTTGAGCAGGTGGTACTCGTTCACCCACACCGTCCCGGCTGCGGAGGCGCTCCGCGACCTCGAGCGCGTTGCGCCGGAGCCCCACACCGCCGCCGGCCAGGCCGTAGCGCGTGCCGTTGGCGATGCGACGGCCTCGTCCTCGTCGCCGTAGCGCAGCACCGAGAGGACCGGGCCGAAGATCTCCTCCTGCGCGATCGTCATGTCCGGCTTGACGTCGGTGAAGACCGTCGGCGCGACGAAGAAGCCGCTGGCCGAGGCCGTCGTGCGGTGAGGCGCTCGCCGCCCGCGGCAAGCGTCGCGCCCTCCTTCTGGCCTAGGTCGATGTAGTCCAGCACGGTGCGCAGCTGGCGCTCGCTGATCAACGGGCCCATGGTCGTGGCCCTTTCGCCGGCGGGGCCGACCACGATCGCCCGCAGGCGCTGCAGCAGGCGGTCGACGAACTCGTCGTGGAGCGAGTCCGGCAGCAGCAGGCGGCTGCCCGCGGTGCACTGCTGGCCGGCGTGGAAGAACGCGGCGTACGCGGCGGCGTCGACTGCCGTGTCGAGGTCGGCGTCGTCCAGCACGATGAACGCGTTCTTGCCGCCCAGCTCCAGCGTGACCTTCTTCAGCGTCGCGGCGGCGGCGGCCATGATCGCCTTGCCGACCGCGGTGGAGCCGGTGAAGGAGACCTTGTCGACGTCGGGGTGGTTGACGAGCGCCTCGCCGGTCCCAGGGCCAGGCCCGTGGACGACGTTGACGACCCCCGGGGGCACGCCGGCGTCGCGCAGGACCTCGGCGAGCAGGGTCACCGTCGCGGGCGTCTCGGGTGCGGGCTTGACGACGACCGTGCACCCCGCGGCCAGCGCCATCGAGATCTTCCAGGCCGCCATCTGCAGGGGGAAGTTCCACGGGATCACCGCAGCGACGACGCCGACGGGCTCGTGGCGCAGGAGGTTCGTGCTGGGAGCCGGGACCGTGCTGAACGGCAGCACGTCGGGTGCGTCGAGCACCGGGGCGAGCTCGGCCATGGCCCGGAACCACAGGATCGAGTTGCCGACGTCGACGGCCTTGGCCTTGGCGACCGTCGAGCCGGCGTCGCGGGTCTCCCAGTCGGCCAGCTCGGCCGCGCGCTCGCGCAGCTCCTGGGCGACCCACCCGAGCACCGCCGCGCGCTCCTGCGCCGACTTGCCCGACCAGCGGCCGTCGTCGAAGGCAGCACGCGCCGCGGCGACCGCGCGGTCGACGTCGTCGGGACCGCCCTCGGCGACCGTCGCGATGACCTCACCGGTCGAGGGATCGACGCTCTCGAACTCGGCGCCGGAGGCGGCGTCGCAGAACTCGCCGTCGATGAAGAGCTGGAAGGTCACGGGCTGGTCTCCAGGGCGGGGGCGGGCATGCGCGCCCGGAACGTGAACGCTTCGGCGGTCGGACCGTGCGCGCGCAGGTGGTGGAGGCGCGCGATCGCCTCCTCGACCGTGGGGATCGTGCCAGCCGGTACCCACCACAACACGGTCTCGGGCTCTCCCAGCCGTTCGAACCACTCGCGCCGCCGGCGCAGGTAGTCGGCGTGGTGGGTGCGGAACACGAAGTCCGCCAGCGCCTCGACCGACTCCCAGACCGTGAGGTTGACGATCATGCGGTCGTCGTCGAACGGTCGCAGCGACGTCGCGTCGCCGTCGTCGGTCTGCAGCCGCCAGACGAAGCCGGGGCTCGCGTCTCCCAGCCCGTTGATCGGCTCCAGCGCGGCCATGAACTCCGCCATCACCGGCCCGTCCAGCGGCCCGCGCGCGCGCGCCACGTTGAGCTGCGCGAGGTGGTGCGCGGTCACCCGAGCACCTCCGCCGGCGTCACGGCTTGATCGCCTCGAACGGGTTCCGGCAGGCGTTGCAGTAGTGCGTCGAACGGCACGGCGTCGGCCCGAAGGGCGAGTCCGGGTGGTGTTGCGGGAGCCGCAGAAGGGGCAACGGCGGGTGGTGAGCTGGACCAGTCCGGTGGCGCGGGGGAGCGGGGCGATGCCGAAGTCGCGGAGCTTCTCGCGGCCGGCGTCGGAGATGCGCCGGGGGTCCCAGACCAGGTCGCGGCGCCAGCGCACGGTGACGCT
This sequence comes from Euzebyaceae bacterium, assembly GCA_963829805.1. Lineage (GTDB taxonomy): Bacteria > Actinomycetota > Nitriliruptoria > Euzebyales > Egibacteraceae > CAWHJR01. The sequence goes on along the minus strand of CAWHJR010000002.1, from coordinate 36,093 downwards.
GCGATCGGGGAGGGCGTTGGCGACGTCCTCCTCGATCATGCGGAGCGCCGGGCAGCCGGAGAACGTCGGGACGAGCTCGACCTCGACGGCGCCGTCCGGCCCCTCGCGCACGTCGCAGACCATGCCGAGATCGCCGATCGTGACCGATGGCATCTCGGGGTCTGGGACCCCTTCCACAAGGGTGCGGGTGGCTACCACGTCGCTCCCGGATGGGCGCGGTACGTGCCCGTCATCTCCTCCCAGGCCTCGGGCCACTCCTCGGAGTGCCGGCCGTGGCGGCCGCCGCGGCCGCTGAACGCGCCGACCGGGACCCAGCGTCCGTCGCGGCGTTCCAAGTGCGGGCCGATCAGCGTCTCGGGGGCTGGCATCTCGCCGGAGGCGGTCGCGACCAGCTCGTCGTCGGGGAGCGTGCTGCCCAGGTCGAGGATGCGGTGCAGGCCCAGCGCCGCGAGCTCGCCGGCGACCACGTCGAGCCAGCGCTCCAGCAGCGTGCCGGAGGTCACCGGCAGCGTGCCGTCGGCGACGAGCGCGTCCTCGCCGGGGAGCGGCTCGAACAGGCCCGGCGCCTCGCGCAGCGCGGCGACCAGGCCCGTCCACCAGCTGGCGGCGAGCCTCGACCGGGCCGTGCGCCAGGCGCTGCAGCCACAGCGCGCGTGCATGCAGGTGGTAGCGCTCCTCGCGCAGCAGCGCGCCGGTCAGGTCGGCGGCCTCGCGCCATGAGGACTCGCCGAGCGCGGTGCAGCCGCACGTCCTCGGCGACGTCGTACAGGTAGTGGCGGGCGATCGTGTAGCCCCAGCCGCCGTTGGCCCGCTCGACGAGGATCGCGTTGCGGTACGCCGTTGGCCGGGCGACCCAGGCCGAGCGCGTCGGCGTCCATGCCCGGTCAGCCGCGACGCGGCCAGCCCGTACCAGAGCACGGCATGGCCGATCTCGTCCTGCGCGATCGACGAGAACGCCAGGTCCTCCTCGAGGTGGGGCGCGACGCCGGTCCAGTGGCGTGGCGGTGGCCGATGACCAGCTCGTCGTCGGCCAGTGCGAGCAGCAGGTCGAGGCGCGGGTCCTCGCCGAGCGCGGGCAGGTGGGGCGCACGGTCGGTCACGGTGCTCACGAGGCCTCCCGATGCTCGGGGTTGTGCTCGCGCAGGTCGACCGGGCGCGGCTTGTCGATGACGCGCGCCCACTGCGGCGACGTGATCCAGGGCACGGCGGCGCTTGGCACCCATGCCCGTGTAGCCCGACTGCAGCTTGTAGGACTTGTCGGTCGCGAACTCGAGGATCGTCGGGTCGGCCGAACACGTGGATGTCGTCGAGGCGCACGACCGCGAAGTCGACCCCCTCGCCGTGGCGGAAGAACGACTCCTTGGCGAGCATCAGCGCCATCTCCCGGTCGGGCGCGTGCACCGCGCCGACCGACGTCCACGGGTCGTCCATCGTGCGCTTGCCGAACACCTCCCAGCGCTCCATCGTCGTCATGCCGCGGTCGGGGTCGTGGCCAGGGCCTCGCGCACCCAGGCGTGGGCCTCGTGCATCCAGCGCCGCCACGCCAGACGGGTCTCGGTCATCGGGCCGTTGCCCTTGACGACCTGCCAGAACGTGTCCCAGTTGGGCTCGGTCCAGTCCCACTCACCCTTGGCCTCGTTGAACTGCAGCGCGGGGTCGGGCACGCTGAGATGCCGAGGTCCCACAGCTTGGGCACGAACATGTCGAAGAAGCGCTGGCGCAGCTCCTCGTTGGACTTGACCTTCAGGCCGCCACTCCAGCAGCACGTCCGCGCCCGCCGGTCGAGGGCGGTGCCGAAGAACTGCATGATCGGCTCCCACCAGCGGTCGACCGCGTCCTGGAACATCTGGCGCTGCTCGGCGGTGCCCGCCGCACAGCTCCAGGACGAGGTCCTCGCCGTGGCGCTGGTGCAGGCTCTCCTCGGCGCAGATGCGCTTGAGCACCCGCACGTACGGGGCGTAGGACGAGTCCAGCAGCGCCTTCTGCGTGACCAGCGCCGCGCCGTCGATCAGGTAGCCGATGACGGCGACGTCGCCCCAGGTGTAGGTGGGGTAGTGGAAGACGTTGTGGAACTTCGTCCTGCCGGCGATGAGGTCGGCGATCATCGCGTCGCGCGACTTCCCGAGGTCCTCGGCGACGCGGTAGAGCATGTGGCCGTGGCCGACCTCGTCCTGCACCTTGGCGGTCAGCGACATCTTGCGGCGCAGCGACGGGGCGCGGCGCGATCCACTCGCGTTCCGGCAGCGCGCCCATGATCTCGGAGTTGGCGTGCATCTCGATGAACTTCAGCGCCGACTCGCGGTACTCGTCGGGCATCCAGTCGGTGGCCTCGACCATGCCGCCGGCGTCGATGTGCGCCTTGAACTCGGCGGTGCGCGTCTCGTAGGTCATGCCCGGCCCTCCCTGCTCAGTTGGTTGACATCGTCGTAGAAAGCCGTGGCCAGCGGCGTGGCGGCCTCGTAGCGGTCGCGGAAGCACGCCGCGGCGCGGTGGCCGATCCAGCGCGGCGGCAGCACCGCGTCGGGCAGGCCTGGGTCGGCGAAGAGGAACCCGCGCCACTCGTGCACCAGGCGCGTGCGCAGCGCGAAGGCCTCCGCCGGCTGCGACGGGATCGCGGCGTCCTGCCATTCCGCGAGGAACGCCGCGTAGCGCTCCGCGAGGCCGGTGAGGTCCCAGGCGCGCGCGGCCACCGCGGCGGGCTCCTCGCCGAGGATCTCCGCGTCGAGCACCGTCGTGCCGGCCAGGCCGTGCTCGGCCAGGACGTTGCGCAGGCGCGGCCCGTGGTCACGCGTGCTCACCCACGCTCCGGGCGCCAGCTGGCCGAACCCCATCCAGCCCAGCTCCGCCGCCGCCGCATCGGGCAGCTTCGGGGCGAGCAGCACCCGCCAGCGGCCGTCCCAGGGCTCCGCCCCGTGGCGATACACGCGCGGAGCGGCCTCCTCCAGCCGGTCGACCCCTCGCGGCGTGAGCCGGTATGCGGCGTGGCGCCCGGCGCGGCGGGGCTGCACCCAGCCCTCGGCGGCCATGCGATGCAGCGCGGTGCGGGTGGCCTGAGGGGTGAAGCCGATCGTGCCCATGCAGGCGGTCAGGGCGCCCAGCCAGGCCTCGCCGCCCGCCGGCAGCACCACGTCCCCAAAGAGCGTGAAGAGCGCGGAGCGGGCGTGCACAAGATCATGTTACAGCCATCGAGGATTTCTCGGCAAGGGTGTAACATGATGGCCGTGCGCGCTCTTGCGGTCCTGCTCGCGCTGCTCCTGGCGGGCTGCGCCGCGGCGGAGGACAACCTCCCCGAGCCGCGAGGCGGCCGCAGCGGCCTGCAGCTCACCGGCCGGCTGGACGGGCGCGCGATCACGGTGACCGATGGGCTGCCCGAGCTGGTCTTCGACTGCGACCTGGGCGACGGCCCGGACGACGACCTCTGCATCGTGTCCGAGGACATCTCCGGCGAGCAGGTCATCGTCGCGATCGAGAACCCCGCCGCGCTGGAGGCCGGTGCCACGTTGCCGATCGCGGATGTCGCCTGCGCGGACGCGGAGCAGTGCGACGCGGTCGCCGGCGCCGCGATCGTCGAGCTGCGCCTGGGCACCGCCGACCGCCTTCCCGTCGTGGACGGCACGCTCACCGTGACCGCGGTCGAGCGTTCGCGCTGGGCCGGCACGCTGGAGCTGCGCCTCGCCGACGGCTCGCTCTCCGGCCGCTTCGACGTGGTCCCGCGCCCCGAGTGAGGGCCCGGCTCTAGGTCGAGCCCAGGCCCCTGCGCAGGCGGTCGACGAGGCCGGGGCGCTGGGGCTCCAGGGCGGGGGACGCCTCACCGGGCTCGGGCGCCGCGACCTCGCCGGGCGGGCTCGTGACGCGCTGCAGGATCAGCGGGTCGGCGCCGCTGTTGCGCAAGCCGTGCGGGGTGCCGGCCGGGACGAGGACCGCCTGCAGCGGCTCCAGCACCACTTCGGCGTCGTCGATCACGACCCACGCCCGCCCGCCGACCACGGTGTAGACGGCGTCGGCGTCGACGTAGGTGCTGGCGTCCAGGATCTGCTGCGGCTGCAGGCACAGCAGGTCGACCGCGACCACGTCGGTGGCGACCAGCCGGTGCCCCGCGGGCCGGTCCTCCGCGAAGGTGACGTAGTGCCGCAGGTCCAGCGCGACCGGCTCGAACGGGGCGTCGTCCACGGCTGGCGATCCTACGGACTAGGCTCAGAGATCCCCTTTCCTTCAGGAGCCGCCCTTCGTGACGCCGATCGAGCACGCCTCCGCCGACCCCGCGGTCATCGAGGCGGACGCCGTCGCGGTGCTGGTGCCCGAGGGCGAGCTGCCGGAGGACGTGGCGCGCCTGGGCGCAGCGCTGGAGATCGACCTGGCGGCAGTCCTGAAAGCCGTCGCGTTCGAGGGCAAGGCGGGCAGCGTGGCGCGGGTCCCGACGCTCGGGCGCCTGCGCGCACCCCTGCTGCTGGTCGTGGGGCTCGGGCCGGCCGGCGAGGTCGGTCAGCGGCAGCTGCGCCGCGCCGCGGGCAACGCCGCCCGCGCGACGCCGCGCGACGGGCGCCTCGCCGTGGTCGTGCCGCAGTCGCCGGGTGAGGCCCCGGACGCCGCGCGCGCGGTCGCCGAGGGTGCGGGGCTCGGCGCGTACGCGTTCACGCGCTACAAGGCCAAGGCCCCCGATGCCGTGGCCCTGGAAGCGATCGTGGTGGTGGGCGACGCCGCGGCCGAGGCCGCGGTCGGGCGGGCCCGCACGGTCGTGGACGCCATCGGCGCCGCGCGCGACCTCGTCAACCTCGGGCCCTCCGACAAGCGCCCTCCGGCGCTGGCCGAGGCCTACCGGGACCTGGTGGCTGGCGACCGCGTCACGGTCGAGGTGCTCGACGAGCAGGCCCTGGCCGACGGGGGGTTCGGCGGGATCCTCGGCGTCGGCAAGGGGTCCTCGGCCCCGCCCAGGCTCGTCGTGATGCGCTACCAGCCCGAGGGCGCGACGCGCTCGGTCGCGCTGATCGGCAAGGGCATCACGTTCGACTCCGGTGGCCTGTCGCTCAAGCCGCCCTCGGCCATGGAGACGATGAAGTGCGACATGGCCGGCTCGGCGGCCGTGGCGGCGACGGTCTCCGCCCTGGCCGACCTCGACGTCGGAGTCGCGGTCGCGGGGTACGCCGCGATCGCCGAGAACATGCCCAGCGGCGTGGCGCAGCGCCCCGGCGACGTCATCCGCCACCGCGGCGGGACCACGGTCGAGGTGCTCAACACCGACGCCGAGGGCCGCCTGGTGCTGGCCGACGCGCTGGCCTACGCCGCGGAGTCGGAGCCCGACGCGATGGTCGACCTCGCGACGCTCACCGGGGCCCAGGTGGTCGCGCTGGGACGGTCGATCGGCGGGATCATGGGCACCGACGACGGGCTGGTCGGCGCGCTGATCGGCGCTGGGGAGCGGGCCGGCGAGCAGCTGTGGCGGTTGCCGCTGCCCGTCGAGTACCGCGACCAGCTCAAGAGCGAGGTCGCGGACTGGAAGAACATCGGCAGCGGCGGGGAAGCCGGCTCGATCGTCGCCGCGCTGCTGCTCAAGGAGTTCACGGCCGGCATTCCGTGGGCGCACCTCGACATCGCCGGGCCCGCGTTCACCGAGGACGGCGACGACGCCACCCTCTCCAAGGGCGGCACGGGCTTCGGCGTCGGCACGCTCCTGGAGTGGCTGTCCGCGGGAGCGCCCGCGGCCACCTAGGCCTGCGGTCAGCCCGGGAAGCTGCTGCGGTCCACCAGCACCCGGGAGTGCAGCCCGGTGGCGACCTGTCCGTCCTCCTGGCCCGCGCGCACCGTGAACTCCAGGCGCCGCCCCTGCACCGCGACGAGCTCCGCGGTCGCCGACACGGTCGTGCCGATCGGGCTGGGCCGGCCGTGGGACAGCTGGATCCGCGTGCCGACGCTCGTCTGCTCCGCGGGGAGCAGGCCCGCCAGGGCGGCCACAGCGGCCTCCTCGACCAGCGCCACGATCCGCGGGGTCGCCAGGACCGCGACGTCGCCGCTGCGCTGTGCGATCGCGGTGTCCTCCTCGCCGACGGTCAGGGTCGCCTCGCCGCGCAGGCCGGGGCTGAGAGGGTCACGCATTGGAAAGGGCAGTATGGCGGCATGTCCGGTCCGTCGGGTGTGATGGCCGTGATCTTGTTGGAGACGGCCGTCGGCGGCGCGGTCGTGCTGTGGGCGGGCGGTGTGTGGGGGAAGGTGCGGCGCGGGTTCTTCCTGCTGGTCGGGATCACGCTGGCGCTGTGCGCGGCGGGGGCGTGGGCGATCGTCAGCGGGGCGCTCAGCGGCCCGGCGGTGACCGCGATCGCGGTGTTCACCGGGTTGCTGGTGGTGTGGCAGGTCCTGCTGGCCCTGCACCGGGACCGGTTGTCGCTCTTTGTCGGCCTGGCGGCCGCGATCGCGGGCGTCGTGACCCTGCCCCTCTTCGCCGAGGCCACCCGTGACGCCGGCGTCGCCCGCGGCATCGCCGAGCTGGTCCTGGGCAGCGTCTTCCTGGGCACGGCGGTCTACGGGCTGCTGCTCGGCCACTGGTACCTCGTCGAGCGCCGGCTCGACAAGCGCCACATGGTCAAGGGCGCGTGGTTGTACGTCGCCGGCGTCGTGGCCGCCGCCGGCGCGGCCGCGCTCGCGGCGCTGAACCCGCCCCCTGCGGACACCTCGCAGATCTCCCCGTTCCTCGCCACGCCGTCGTTCACCGTCTTGCTGGCGGGCGGCCTGGTCGCGATCTGCGCCCTGATCGGCGCGTTCACGATCAAGCTCGCCAACGAGGGCGGCCGCTCCATCCAAGCCGCAACCGGCTACTTCTACCTGGCGGTGATCATGGCCTTCTCCGCGGAGCTGGCCTCCAAGTTCCGCTTCTTTACGTGACATGGCGCGCGCATTCGCGCGCGCGCGGCGGCGCGCTCTGACCGGCGCCCTTCCTCAGTCCGCTCCTCGCCCGCTGCGCGGGCTCCGGTGCTCCCTCGTCCAGGCCGCCGGCGCGCCGCCGGGACTCGGCGTCATGCGTTCGCTTAGCCCGAACCGCGAGAGATGAGCTCGCGCATGATCTCGTCGGTGCCGCCGCCGATGGGGCCGAGGCGGGCGTCGCGCAGCCAGCGTTCGGCGGGGGAGTCGGGGGCCAGGCGGTAGGCCAGGTGGGCGGTGCGGAGCGCCAGGCGCTGGGTGACGAGCTTGGCCATCGCGGCCGTGCGCACCGCGGTGCCGGGCTGGCCCGCGGGACTCGGGTCGGCCCGCTCCGCGAGATGGACGCGCAGGGCCTCGTCGGCCAGGGCCCGGCCCGCCGCCACGTCGACCTCCAGCGCCGCGATCTCGGTCGCCGCGCCGCCCGCCGCGCGGGCCGCCACCAGGCAGCGCTCGGCGGCAGCGGCCGCACCGAGCGACATCGAGACGCGCTCCCACACGAAGTTCGCCATGATCGCGTAGAAGCCGCGCCCGACCTCGCCCAGCCGGTGCTCGTCGCCGAGGCGCACCCCGTCGAAGGCCAGCTCACCGGTGTGCGAGGTGCGCCACCCCAGCATCCGCAGCCGCCGGCGCGTGAACCCCGGCATCCCGGCCTCGACCACGAACAGCGTGATGCCCGCGTGCCCTTGAGCAGGGTCCGTCTTCGCGGCCACCACCACGTAGTCGCACCAGGCGCCGTTGGTGATGTAGGTCTTCGCGCCGTCGAGCACCCAGCCGTCGCCGTCGCGGCGCGCGCGCGTGCGGATGCCCGCAACGTCGCTGCCGGCGTCGGGCTCGGTCACGCCGAGCGCGCCGATCAGCTCGCCGCGCAGCGACGGCACCAGCCAGCGCTCGCGCTGCGCGTCGCTGCCCGCGCGGTCGAGGTAGAGGCAGGCGAGGTCGCTGTGCGCTCCGAGGTCGGCGGCCAGCCCGCCGGCCCCGACGCGTGCCAGCTCCTGGACCCACGTCGCCTGCGCCAGGGGGTCGGGCCCGCTCCCGCCCCACCGCGGGTCGAACTTCAGGCCGAACAGCCCGGCCGCTCCGACCGTCCGGAACAGCTCTCGCGGGAAGTCCCCCGCGGCCTCCCACTCCTCGACGTGGGGGACGACGTGCTCGGCGAGCAGCGCGCGGCCGGCCTCGGCGACCTGCGGACGGGCCCCTGCGGCCCGCGCCGCCGGGGCTGTCGACTCGACCAGCACCCGGGCGGGCGGCGCGAGCAGCGCGTCGACCTCGTGCAGCTCCCGCCACCACGCGGCGATGCCCGACTCCTCGGCGTAGCCGAAGCCCCCGTGCAGCTGCAGGACCTCGTCGGCGACGAAGCGCGCGGTGCCGGCCGCGGCGGCGAACGCGACCGCGGCCTCGCGGTCCTCGCCGCCCGCGCTCTCGGTGACCAGGGCGCGAAGAGCCGCGATGCGGGCGGCCAGCTCCGCCAGCCGGTGGCGCTGCACCTGGAACGCGCCGATCGGCCGCCCGAAGGCGACCCGGTCACGCGCGTAGACCTGCGCCCGCCCGATCAGCTCCTCGCACGCACCCAGGCACGCGGCGGCCGCCCCCCGCCACCACGTGCCCCAGGCAGCCGAGTCCCCGGCCGCCGGCAGCCACGCGGCGGTCGCCGCGGCGATCCCCCCGACCCGCTCAGCACCCGGCGCGGGCAGCAACTGCCCTGCGTCCTCGAGGGCCAGGCGCAGGCCAGGCAGCACGCTGCCGGTCGCGGCCAGGGCCGCGCCGGCGACCAGTGCCGCCTCGCGTTCCCCGGCGGTCTGCAGCCCCAGCACGCCGACCGCGTCGAGCCGCGCGCGCAGGTCGGGCCACGACCCGCCCGCGGCTGCGGCCCTGCGGACCGACTCGTGCAGCGACGCGCTCCACACCGACGAAGTCCCCGGACTCGTCGGAGCGCTTCAGCCCTCGAGCACCGGCTGCCAGGATCCCTCCGCCGACCGGGAGCAGCACCGGTCGCAGCTCGGGGTCCTCGCGCACCCCCTGAGCGAAGTCCCGCAGTGCGCTGTCGTCGGCCCCGCCGCCGGCCAGCGCGTCGTCGGCCAGCAGCAACCCGCCCGGGCGCAGCAGCCGGCGGGCGTGCGGCAGGTACTCGGGGTACTCGGTGGTCAGCCCGTCGAGGAACACGATGTCGTAGGCACCGTCGGCCAGCTTGGGCAGCACCGTCAGCGCGGGGCCGAGGATCGAGCGCACCCGGCCTGCGAAGCCACCCTCGGAGAACGCGCGCTGCGCCAGCGCCTGATGGCCGGCGTCGGCCTCGATCGTGGTGAGGACCCCCTTGGGGTCCATGCCGCCGAGGAACCACAGCCCCGAGTACCCGCCCCCCGAACCCACCTCGGCGACGTGGCGCGCCCGCAGCAACCGCGCGAAGAAGCGCAGCAGGGCGCCGGTCTCCTGTGCGACCGCGGGGATGTCGGCCTCTTCGCTGCGCGCTCGCGCCGCACGCAGGACCTCATCCTCAGGCTCGTTGACCCCACGCGCGAACGTCGCGAGGCGCGAATCGGTGATCTCCACCCGCGGAGCGTAACGGTCCACGACGAACCGTCACGGGAACCGCGGGGCCGGGCCGCGCGTTGCGCAGGTGTGACGGCCTCCTTCGCGCGCGAGCAGGTGCCTACACTGGCGCCTGTCCAGCCCGGAGGCAGCGTGTCACGACTCCCTGGCCACGCGCCCCGTCGCGCGGATCCTCGGCCCACCTGGGATGACGTCGCGCGCCTGCACGGGCGCACGGTCTACAACTTCGCCCTGCGCCTGACCGGCGACCCCGACGAGGCCGCCGACCTGGCGCAGGACGTGTTCGTGCGGGTCTACCGCAACCTGCACCGCTACGAGCCGGGGACGTTCGAGGGCTGGCTCTACCGCATCACCAAGAACCTCTTCCTGGACCGCGTCCGCCGCCGCCGCCGGCTGCGCGTGGAGCCCCTGCCCGACGACGGTGCGCTCGAGCCCGCGAGCGCCGACCCCGGCCCCGCCGACCTGGTGGAGCGCGCCACGCTGGAGGCCCGCATCGAGGACGCGCTGCGCGGGCTGCCGCCCGACTTCCGCCTGGCCGTGATCCTCTGCGACGTCCAGGGCCTGTCGTACGAAGAGATCGCCGACGCCACCGGCTGGCCGGCAGGGACGGTGCGCTCCCGCATCCATCGCGGGCGCCGCCAGCTGCGCGCCGCGCTCGAGGTCGCCTCGCCGGAGGAGGCCACTGCGGGCGACGGGGGCGGCCGTGCCTGAGCGCTGTGAGTCGGTGGAGCCGCAGCTCTCGGCCTGGCTGGACGGAGCCCTCGAGCCCGGCGAGCGCGCACTGGTCGCCGAGCACCTCGCGGTGTGCGCGGGCTGCCGCGCGGAGCGTGACGGGCTGGCACGCGCGCGTGCCGCCCTGCGCAGCCTGCCTGTTCGCCACGTGCCCGAAGGGCTCGTGCACCCTCAGGCGCTGCACGCGCACTGGGAGGCGACGCGCGGGTCGCGGCGAGGGCACACCCGCCCCGCGGGCCGACCCGGGCTGCGGCGCGCTACGCGCGTGGTCACGGGCGTGGCCACCGGCGTGACGCTGCTGCTGGGCTTCGCGTTCGCAGTGGGTGACGAGGCCCCGGCCGGCCGTGGAGACCCGCCGGAGCTCGTGTCGGTCCCCCTCGACGCGCTCACGCGCGCGCACCTGGCCCGCTCCGGCGGCCCGGTCGGAGCCCCCGCCCTGGTGGTGTTCGAGGATGGGCCGGCCCTGCTCGCGACCTCCGCCCCGTTCCACGTGCGAACGGGGATGGTCACCATGGCGGAATGAGGCGCGGTCTGGCGCTCGTGGTGGCGGGCGTGATGCTCGCGACCGTCACGGGGCCCGCGGCGGCGCTGCCGCCCGACGCCGAGCGGGCCCCGCCAAGCGACCCACCGGCCTGGCTGACAGGTGCCGCGGAGAGCGCCCAGCAGCTGGCGTACCTCGGCGAGGCGCTGCTGGTGAGCTGGGACGGTGACGAGCCCTACGTCGTGCAGACCGAGGTCGCCAGTGCCGGCGGGTTCGCGGCCCCGCGGGCCGTGGCGGCCGCCGTCGACGTCACGCGCAAGTACGAGCTGGCCTTCGGCGAGCCCGAGGACGTCATGACCCGGCCGTGCGTGGTGGTCGAAGTGACCCGGCGGTCCGACGACCTGCTGCGGGAGCGTCTCTGGGTCGACCGCGCCAGCATGCTGCCGCTGCGCCGTGAGACCTACGGCCTGGACGGGGACCTCGCCCGCCTGGCGTCCTACCTCGCGCTCGACCTGCGGCCCGGCGAGGTCCGCCTCACCGACCGCGTCAGCGCACCGGAGCTGCCCGCGGGGCAGATCACCGCCCTGCGTGCTGGCGGGTGGGCGCTGCCCGACACGCTGCCGGGCGGGTATGAGCTCGTGGCGGTCTACGCGGGGGGCGCGCGGCCCTCGCGCACCGACGCGGCGGCCGTTCACGCCATCTACTCCGACGGCCTCTACGCCGTGTCGCTCTTCGAGCAGCCCGGCCTACCGGACTGGGAGGCACTGCCCGCGGGCGGCCGCCAGGTCGTGGGCGTGGAGCACCAGGCCTGGGAGTGGCCCGGTGCCCTCCCCGGTCGCGTCGTGTGGTCCGGTGCCGGCGTCACGTTCACGCTGATCGGCGACGCGCCCGCCGACGAGGTCAGCCCGATCGTGGCCGACATGGCCACGACGCCCCAGTCCGCGTGGACCCGCCTCGGGACCGGCATGCGGCGCCTCTGGGAGTGGTTGGTACCTTGACCCGCGATGGGAAGCGTCGGGTTCTGGGAGATCGTGGCGCTCGTGACGCTGGCGCTTCTGGTCTTCGGGCCTGAGCGCCTTCCGGGCATCGCGCGCACGGTCGGCCGCAACATCGCGAAGTTCCGCAAGGAGGCCAATGCCACGCTCGGCCAGCTCAAGGAGATGGCCGACTTCGAGGAGTTCAAGAGCGTCACCGCCGAGATGAAGTCGGTCCGCGACGACCTGCGCAGTGCCGGTGCGGACGCCATGGCCGGCGTCACCGGCGCGGCCGGCATGGTGGCCGCGGGCCTGAACCCGGCACCGTTCGACAACGACGCCACATGACCGTGCCCCCACCCCCACCCCGTCCCCGACAGTGACTGGGCAGACGCCGCGCGACCCGTCGTGGCGGCGCCTCCCCGTGGTGCAGGCCATCGGCGGTGGGGTGCTGCTGGCGGGCTCGTGGTACGGGCTTCGCAACGAGGCGGTGCAGCGTCTGGATGTGCGGGTGGGGGATGCGGTGCGGCGGTTCGGGACGCCGGTGCTGGACCAGGTGGTCGTGCACAGCACGGACCTGGGGTCGGTGTATGCCGTGGTGGGGACGGCGGCGGCACTCGCCGTGGCCGGGCGGCGGCGGGCGGCCGCGGATGTCGTCGGGGTCGGGCTGGCCGCGTGGATGGTGGCGCAGCGCTCGAAGCGGCGCGTGCTCCGGCAGCGCCCTTACGAGGCCCACGGGGTGCGCCGCCTGATCAAGCAGCCCACCGGCTCCTCGTTCCCGTCGGGCCACGCCGCCGTGGGCGCCGCGGTCTTCGCCGTGCTGGCCCACCACGCCTACCCGCGCACCGGCCGCCGCCGGCTCTTCGGCGCCCTCGCCGCCTACGTGCCCCTGACCCGCGTGTACGTCGGCGTGCACTATCCGACCGACGTGCTGGGCGGCGCCGGAATGGGCCTGATCCTGGCTGCGGCGTGGCGCGGACCCGCCGCGGCCAGATGGCGGCGGATGCTGCCGGGTCTGCGAGGCTGACGGCGCTCAGCCTGCGTGGCGGCGGACCCACTCCCACATCGCGATCCCGCTGGCGACGCCCGCGTTGAGGGAGCGGGTGGAGCCGACCTGAGGGATCGCGATCACCTGCGAGACCACAGCGCGGACGGCTTCGGAGAGGCCGGGGCCCTCCTGGCCGAAGACCATGAGGCAGCGGCGGGGGAGGTCGGCGCGGTCAAGAGCCACGGCACCGGGGAGGTTGTCAACGCCGAGGACCGGCAGGTCGTTCGCGGCTGCCCAGGCGACCATCTCCTCCGCCGTTTCGTGGTGGTGCAGCGCGAGGTAGGCGTCGGTCACCATCGCGCCTCGGCGGTTCCAGCGGCGACGGCCGACGATGTGCACGCCGGCGGCGCCGAACGCGTTCGCTGTGCGCACGACGGTGCCGATGTTGAGGTCGTGGACCCAGTTCTCGATCGCGACGTGGAACGGGCGCGCGTTGGCCGCGAGGTCCTCGCGGATCGCCTCGACCGTCCAGTAGCGGAAGCGGTCCGCGACGTTGCGCGTGTCCCCGTGCGCGAGCAGCTGCGAGTCCAGCCGCGGGTCGTCCGGCCAGGGCTCCGGGTGCGGCCCGACCCCGAGGCTCAGTGGCCCGGGTGCTCCGGGCGCCGGGTGCTGATCGGCAGGCTGCGCCCGATGATCGAGCGCTTGGCCTTGCCCAGCGCGGCCGCGATGTCCTTGAGGTACTTGGCGGCGGGGGCGTCGGGGTGCGCGACCACCAGCGGGATGCCTGCGTCGGCGCCCTCGCGCAGGCGCTGGTCGATCGGGATCGAGCCCAGCAGCTTGGTCCCCAGCTCGTCGGCGAGCAGGCTGGCCGCCGCCCTCGCCGAAGATGCGGTACTCCTTGCCGGTGTCGGGGGCCACGAACGTGGCCATGTTCTCGATCACGCCGGCGACCTTCATGCCGGTCTGCGCGGTCATCTGCCCGGCCCGCAACGCGACCCGCTGCGCGGCCTGCTGCGGCGTGGTGACCACCAGCATGTCGGCGTTGGGCAGCATCTGGGCCAGCGAGATGGCGATGTCGCCAGTGCCCGGCGGCAGGTCGCAGAGCAGGAAGTCCAGCTCGCCCCAGTGCACGTCGGCGAGGAACTGCTGCAGCGCGCGGTGCAGCATCGGGCCGCGCCAGATGACCGGGCGCTCCTCGTTGATGAAGAACCCGATCGAGATGACCTTGCAGCCGTGCGCCTGCAGGGGCATGACCATGCCCTCGAAGGCGACGGGCTGGCCGGACACGCCGAGCATCCGCGGGATCGAGTAGCCCCAGACGTCGGCGTCCAGGACGCCGACCTGGAAGCCCTCGGCCGCCAGCGCGACGGCGAGGTTGGCGGTGATCGAGGACTTGCCGACGCCGCCCTTGCCGGACGCGATCGCCAGCACCTTCGTCGTGGGGCTGCCGGGCTGCGCGAAGGGGATCGTGACCTGGCCGCCGGGCGCCCGCTCCGCGCCGCCGCGCACCGACTGGGCGAACCCGCGCGCGCTGCTCGGCGGTCATCGCGTCCAGCTCGACGGTGACGTCGGTGACGCCCTCGACCGCCTGGACGGCGGCCGTCACGTCCTTGGTGATGCGGTCGCGCATCGGGCAGCCCGCGACCGTGAGCAGCACCTTGACGTGCACCCGCGACCCGTCCAGGTCGATGCGGTCGACCATCTCGAGCTCGGTGATGGGCCGCCCGACCTCCGGGTCATTGACGCCGGCGAGGGCGTTCATGACCTGCTCGGTCGTGGGCACGGAGGACCGCTTTCCTACGAGGGTTGGACGGGGCCATGGTACCGGCCTGGCAGGATGCGCCCCCATGCGGGGAGCTCGGTTTGCACTGGCTGCGGCGTGCCTCGTCGCCTTGGCCGGCTGCCGTGTCGACCTGGGCCTGGACGTCACCGTCGACGCCGAGGGTGCGGGGTCGCTGGCCTTGCGCGTGGCGCCGGACGGCGAGCTGGTGGCGCTGGCGACCGACGCGGGCGTCGACCCGATCGCGCAGCTGGCGGCGGCCGTCGACGAGCTCGACGGCTGGACGGTCGAAGGCCCGACGGGTGACCCGCCGGTGCTCGTTCTCACCGCCGGATTCGACGACCCTGAGGAGCTGGCCGAGCTGAGCGCCGGGCTGGCCGAGGCGTTCACCGCACCCGAGGCGACGCTGCTCGAGCCGCTGGCGCTCACGGTCACCGAGGAGGAGCTCGCGCTGTCGGGCGGCGCCGCCTTGGTCCCCGGCGAGGCGCTCGTCGAGTACGGCGTGGAACCCGCCGAGGCCGTCGCGCGCCTGGGCGACACGATCGCGTTCACTGTGACCGCGACGTTCCCCGGCGCGGTCCTCACGACCGACGGCGTCCCGGTCGCGCAGCCCTCGGAGGTGCCGACCGCGGTGCGTTGGGAGGTCCCGGCCGGCGCCCGCATCCCGCTCAACGCGACCGCGCAGCGTCCGCAGACGACCGTCCTGCTGCTGGCAGGGGGGGCGGCAGCCGGCGCTCTCGTCGCAGCGCTCGTGGTTCTCGTCGTCCGCAGCACCGTGAAGCGCCGCCGCACGCGAGCCAGCCACCTCAGCTCAGACGGGCCCGCCGCGGCTGACCGGATGTGACGGGGGTGGACCCGGGCTGGCGGCCTGGCCTCAGGACTCGGCGTCGCCGCTCGCCGGAGCCTCCGCGTCGCCGCCACCGCGCTCGGCGAGGATGCGCGCCTTCTCCGCGCGCACGTAGGCGGCCTTGGCCTGGGCGCGGGCGACGCGCTCGCTCTTGCCCTCGGCGATGAGCTTGTCGAACACCGCCTGGTCGACCTGGGCTTCGACGTGGATCTCGTCCTCGGGACGCTTGGCTTTCGCCGGGGCGGCCGCGGGTGCGCCCTCAGCGGTGGCCGCAGCCGGTCCGGCCGCAGCGCGGCCCGCCGCCGCGGTGGCCGCTGCCCCGCCGCCGCCACCGCCGAAGGACGTTCCACCGTGGCCCGTGAGGGCCGCGAAGTCCGGGGTCAGCTCGACCAACGTGCACGTGGCGCGCCAGCGCTCCAGCGCGGCCTCGCCGTCGGGCAGGTTGAGCCTGCGGCCCAGCCCCGCCTGGGCCACGCGCTCGAACAGGGGGTCGTCGCCCGGCACGACCCGCGCGGTCGCCGGAACCCGGCTGACCTGGCTGCGGTGTTCCTTGGAGCGGGCCACGATCTCGACCGTCGAGGCGTTGGCCAGGCCGGCGATCTGCTGCTCGGACGGGCCGGTGAGCACGTAGACGCGGTCGCCCTGCTGCACGTACCAGGCGGGCTGCTGGCGTTCGGTGGGCGTGAGCCCGCGGCGTGGGACCTTGCGCTTGGGCCGGCGGGCGGCGCCGTTGCCGCCCGGAGGCACCACCAGCCAGAGCACGTTGCCCTTGCCCAGGGCCTTGGCGAACGTCTCCTTCGCCGCGATCGCGGGGTCGCCGCCCTCGCCGACCTCCACGAACATCGGGATCGCGGCCACGTCCTCGTCGCCAAGGGTGAACGTGACCGTGTGCTCGTCGCCGCGGACCAGCTCCAGACCCGGCAGGACGGTCGCGACCCGGTCGGTGAACTGCTCGCCGGTCAGCTGGATCTTCCCTGGTACGGACTGGTACAGGAGCCGACCCGCGGCATCCTTGATCCGGAAGCTCTCCAGGTAGGACCCCTGTGGCCCCTGGTAGTCGCGGACCACGGCAATCGGACGCGAGGTGCCGGGAAGGGACCCAACCCGCACGATCGGGTCCAACAGCGAGGGGTCGACCTGGCTGGCCTGCCAGAGCTCGCGGTCCATGGCCAGCGCGTAGTGGACCTCAGCCTGCGTCATCGACCCAATGCGCTCCTGGGAAAGGCCCGGGGTGGCGCGCGCCGGGCGCGCGGAGTATAGCCAGGGCTCGTGGAGCACCCCGAGCTGGTCGCCACCCCCGTCGGGGTGACGCTGGACACGCGGGCCGCCATGTGGCTGGCCGTGGTCGGCGTGCTGGCGGTGTCGTTCTCGGCGATCCTCGTGCGCGTCGCGGTGGCTCCGGCGCTGGCGATCGCCTGGTGGCGGTGTGCCGGCGGCACCGTGGCGCTGCTGCCGTTCGCCGCGCGTGCCGAGGTGCGCCCCACGGCGCGGCAGCGCCGGTCGCTGATTCTGGCCGGCGCCTTCCTGGCGCTGCACTTCGCGCTGTTCATCGGGTCGCTGCGCTTCACGACGGTCGCCTCGGCGGTCGTGCTCACGGCGACGGTGCCCGTCTGGGCCGGGATCGGGTCGGCGCTGTTCCTGCACCAGCCGCCCAGCCGCCGGACCTGGTGGGGCATCGGGCTGGCGCTTGTGGGTGCCATCGTGGTCGGCCTGGCCGACGCGGGCAGCACCGCCGCACAGGCCGCGCCGAACCCGCTTCTGGGCGACGTGATGGCCGTCGCGTGCGCTGTCGCCGTGACCGGGTACTTCCTCCTCGGCCAGGTCTCGCGGGTGACCCTGCCGGTCTCCGTCTACGGCGTCTGGGTGTACGGCAGCGCGGCGCTGCTGCTGCTCGCGGCCTGCGTCCTGACCCGGACGGCGATCACGGGCTTCGACACCACCACGTGGTGGGCGCTGCTGGGGATGGTCGTCGGGCCCCAGCTGCTGGGTCACACCGTGTTCAACCTCGTGCTCGGCGTGTTGCCGGCCACGACCGTCGCCGTGCTCATCGTCGCCGAGCCCTTGGGCTCGGGGGTGCTCGCGGCGCTGCTCCTCTCCGAGCTGCCCGAACCCCTCTTCTTCCTCGGCGCGCCGCTGCTGCTGGGCGGCGTGCTGCTCGCGGCGAGCGGGTCGCGCCCTCCCGCGGCTAGCCTGCCCGACTCGTGAACAGCACGGCGGAGGTGCGCGACATCTGGATCGCGGCGCGCGGCGTGTCGCTGCGTCTGCGGACCTACCCCGCGGCGGGCCAGGCCCACGCGTCGGCGGTCGTGCTGCACGGGCTGGGCACGGGTGTGGACGTCCTGCGCGAGGCGCGGCCCGGGGTCGACCCCTACGCCGCGCTCGCCGGCGAGGGGCTCGACGTCGTGGCCCTGGACTGGCCGGGGCACGGGCGCAGCGGCGGGCGCCGCGGGCACCTCACCTACCGCCTGGCGATGGATGCCGTGGCGGCCGCGGTCGGGGCTGCGCTGGAGCGCTCCGACCGCCCGGTCGGGCTGATCGGCACCGCGCTGGGGGGCGCGCTGGCCTTCTACGCGGCGCTGGAGGACCGGCGCGTCCGCGCGGTCGCGTGCCACAACGTGCTGGACCTGCGCGACGTGCGGCCGGTGCTGCAGCGCGCGCGGCAGAAGGCCCTGCTGCCCGTCGCGGCACGGCTGGCGCGCCGCCTGGACGAGGGTGGTCGCCGCGCCGTGCGCATCCCGACGACGCTGCTCGTGGCGGAGGCCGACCTCGCCGACGACCCGGGCACGGCGCGCCGCCTGCGCAGGCACGACCAAGCGGTGCGGAGCTACGACCTCGACGGCCTCGCGGCCCTGCTGCTGGAACCCACCGACAAGCCCGACATCGCGGCGCAGCGTGTGCCCACGCTGCTCGCGGTCGGCGCGGAGGACCGCGTCCTCCCCGTCACCCACACCCGCGCGATCGCCTCCCGCCTCACCATCGACCACGAGCTCTGGGTCCTCCCCGGCGCCGGCCACCAGCTCCTCCTCGAGCACGCCGCCGAGACCGTCCCCAAGCTCGCCGCCTGGATCAAGACCCACGTTTGACCCACCCGATCAAGCTCCGGGGACCAGCCCATTGGCGCGACGCAGGCGCGGCGAACACCGGTTCTGTGGTGGTGGGCGTAAGAACCTGCCTACGACCTAGTCACGTTCCCACGTGCGACAACCACGCTACGACCTAGGCAGGTTCTCACCGGGCCGCACCCCGCGCGGCGCTCAAGGGGCGCTCAGCGCCAGCCACCCTCCCAGCGCCCCCTCCTTCATGCCCTTGACCTTGATCTTGACCTTGAGGACCGCGCCCGACCCCTTGCATAACGCCGCATGCCCATCGCCGGAGCCGCGTTAGGGAAGGAGCTGGTCGAGGATGCCGTGCTCGGCCAGGAACTCGTCGAGGCCGCCGATGCGGTCGAGGGCTTCGAGCTCGGAGCGGGTGACCCACGCGACGGCGAGCGCGTCGTCGCCGGCGACGGGGTCGGTGTCGGCGTCGGGCTTGGCTTCGAAGTCGAGCAGGACGTAGTGCCAGTCGGGGCCGATGCGTTCGGCGATGCCGACGAGGGGGCCCACGGTCACGGTCAGGCCTGTCTCCTCGGCGACTTCGCGGGCGACGGCGGCGGCGAGGGTCTCGCCGGGCTCGAGGTGACCGCCCGGAACCGACCACTTGCCAATGCCGGCGCCGCGGCCGCGCTGCACCACCAGCAGCCGCCCGTCGCGGACGCAGATCGCTCCGACACCGACGCGCGGCTCCACCGCGGTCAGAACGACGTGCCGGAGGTGAACGCGAAGTCCTCGATCGCAAGTGCGGGGCAGCGACTGCCGCCCGCGAAGAGCTCGGTGCTCCAGCGCGTCTCGGAGGAGACCGCGCGCACGCTCTCGAGGGCCTCCAGCGCCGACTGCGTGAACCGCAGGTTGCGCACGCCGGCCACGACGCGGCCGTCCTCGATCAGGAACGTGCCGTCGCGGGTCATGCCGGTCAGCGTCGTGCGCAGGGGGTGCAGCACGTTGGTGTAGTGGAAGCGCGTGACCAGCAGCCCGCGGGCGCAGCCGGCGACCAGGTCCTCGACCGTGCCGCCGTCGCCAGGCGCCAGCAGCGGGCTCGTGGCCAGCGGTCCCTCGGGGTTCGGCGGCGGCAGGGCGTGGCCGGTCGACTCGACGCCCGCGCGTGCCGCCGTCGCGCGGTCGTGGACGACCCCGACCAGCACGCCGTCGGTGATGAGCGGGACCGGCCGGCGCGGGCTGCCCTCCCAGTCCACGTTGAGGCCCGCCGTGCCGACTGACAGGCCGTCGTCGACGATCGAGATCAGCGGCGAGCACACGGGCTCGCCCATCCGCTGGGCCGCGAACGAGCGGCCTTCCAGCCAGGCCTTCGCGCCCAGGCCCAGCCAGGCCACGAACTCCACGAGCGTCCCCGTGGCGGCCGGTTCGAGGATCACCGGCCAGGAGCCCGGGTCGACGCTGATCGGGTCGACCGCTGCCACGACCTTGCCAGCGGCGCGGTCGGCGACTTCGGCGGGCTCCAGGTCGCGCAAAGCGCGGCTGCCCCCTTCGGCGTAGCCCGTCGAGCTCTGCCCGGTGGCGATCACCGTCAGCGTGGCGGTCGAGAGCACCGCCCCCGCGTGCTGGCCGGCCGAGGTGTGCACGCACAGGTCCAGCCCGCCGGTCGTCAACGCTCCCGCCGCCTGCACGCCCGCCGGCATCCGGCTCAGCACGACCTGGACCGCCGCTGCCCGCTCCTGCGGCCCGGCGTCCAAGGTGGCGGCGTCCGCGGGCGGCGCGTCGAGCAGAGCCGCTCGGGGCGCCACGCCGGGGAAGTCCGCGACGACCGGCGAGACCCGTGCGATGAGCACCGCGTCGGCCGCCAGCCTGGCGACTCCGTCGAGCGTGGACACATGGGCGCTGCCGACGCCGACGCGGCCGTCCGGGGTCGCGGCCCGCACACGGACGACCACGTCGTCGCGGTCGACGTGCTGGTGCAGCTCGGAGTTGGCGAAGCGGGCCAGGCCCAGCACCTCGCGCTGCACGGAGACCTCGACCTGCGCGGCGCCCGCGTCGGTCGCCGCTTCCAGCGCGGCCTCGGCCAGCGCACCCGGCACCGGGTGGCCTGGCTGCTCGCGTGGCCACTGCATCAGCCAGAGCCCACCGTGACGTCGCGGAACCGGGCGGCCGCGGCGCCGTGCGCGACCCGGGCGACCTGCGCCGGCTGACCCTTGCCGCAGTTGGGCGTGCCGTAGACGCGCCACCCCTCCGGCCCGCCGATCGCGTCGCAGGAGCCCCAGAAGACCGGGGTGCGCCCCCCGTAGGTGGGGTTGCGGTAGCGCCGCCCCAGCGCGCCGCGCTTGATCTCCCAGGCCACCTCGCAGCCGAATGCGAAGTCCAGGCGCCGCTCGTCGATGGACCACGAGCGGTTGGTCAGCATGTAGACGCCCTCGTCGACGTCGGCCAGCAGGTCCTCCAGTGTCCCTGCGCCGGGCTCCAGATGGATGTTGGGCATGCGTATCAGCGGCAGCGAGCCCCATCCGTCGGCGCGCACGGTGCCGTTGCTGCGCGCCTCCGGGCCGAGCACGGGCGCCGTCTCCCGGGACGTGAGGACGCCGACGAGCATGCCCTCGCGCACGAGGGGAGCGCGCTGTGCCGGCGTGCCCTCGTCGTCATAGCCGAAGGTGCCGACCGCTCCCGGCGTCGTGGAGTCGACCGTCAGGTTCACCAGTGGTGAGCCGTACCGCAGCCGCCCCAGGTCGGCGACCCCCACCCAGGAGGTCCCCGCGTAGGCCGCCTCCCATCCCAGGATGCGGTCCAGCTCCAGGGGGTGGCCGACGCTCTCGTGCACCTGCAGTGCCACCTGGTTGCCGTCGAGGACCAGCGTGGTCCGGCCCGCGGGGAGATCGGGGGTGGTGAGCAGTGCCACGGCCTCCTCGGCGATGCCGGGAGCCTGGCCGGGCAGGTCGAGGCCCGCGACGTCCTCCCAGCCGCCCGAGGCGCAGTGGCCGCGGAAGCTGTTGGGGAAGCTGCGGCGCTGCACCTCGCCGTCGTCCAGCGCCGTGCACTCCACGCCGCCGGCGACCTGCACGATGGTCTGCTCGATCGCCGTGCCGTCGCTGGTGAGGATCGTCATGCGCGTGCGCCAGGCGTCCGCGGAAGCCGTCGCGTAGGCGATGCCCGCCACGGCTCCGGCGGCATCCGCGCCGGCGATCAGCAGCGCCAGCTTCTCGTCGAGGCCGACCTCCAGTGGGTCGCGGTCGTGGGGCGTGACCCACGTGGCGACGGTCGGCTCCACGGGCGCCAGCCGCACGGGCGTGCGTCGCGCCCCGGCGCTCGCACGCGCGATCGCCACCGCGCGGAGCGCGGCCTGGACGGCCACCTCGGGCTCCTCCGTCGCGCTGGCCGCGAACCCCCAGGCCCCGTCGACCAGAACCCGGATGCCGACTCCGCAGCTGGTGGCCCGCTCGACCGCCTCGACCTCCGCGCCGCGCGCTCCGCCCGGGGCGCGGTCGCCGCGCGCCTCGACGGTGATCGACTCGGAGGCCTGCTCACCCGCGCGAACGTCGGCATAGGCAGCGCCCGCGTCGAGCGCGGCGTCGAGCGCGGCGCTGGCAAGATCGTGCACGATCCTGCATCCTGCCACCGTTGCGCGCGCCGCCAGGGGGATGGACGGCGGCCTCGGTGCGCTCAGCGCCACGCTGCAGGCAGCTGCTCGGCCGGGACGTGCCAGCGGCTGGTGCGGTAGGCCAGCGCCAGGTACGTGGCCGTGGGCAGGCCGCCGGCGCTGACCTGCAGCCGGTAGGAGGCCGTGCGCCCGCCGCGGCCGATCTCCCACGCGTCGCCCAGGAGCTCCTCGTCCAGCGGGGCCGGGCGCAGGTAGTGGCACGCGGTCTCCAGCGCGACCGCGAGGCGGCCGTAGGCGTTGCAGGCGACCTCGAAGGCCGCGTCGGCCAGCGCGAAGGCGACCCCGCCGTGCGTGCTCCCGGCCAGGTTGGCCAGCGCGGGCCCCGGCCGCAGCGTCACCTGCGCCCACCCTGGGCCCCAGTCCCGCAGCACGATCCCGAGCGTCGCGTGGAACGGCGCGGCCCGGAACAGGGCGTCCAGCGTCGCACGCGCCGCGTCATGCCCTGCCGGCCACACGGGGCGCTCGGCCAGGCGGGGGGGCACATCCACGGGGGGATCTGACCACACCGCCTCGCGGGCGCTCCCATCAGCCCGTGGTGGGAAGCACCCCGACGACGCGCCAGTCTTCCCCGAAGGGTCCGAGGACGACCGCGACCGGCGCGGGCTCCTCGACCCGCACCACCCGCGCCCAGGCGAACACCTCGGGACCGTACGCCGACAGCAGCGCCGTGGCGGCGTCGGAGTCCGTCAGCGCCCCTGCGGGGCCGACGCGCACCGGGCCGCCGGCTGCGCAGAGCGCGTCCGCGACGGCCGGCTGCCCCACCTGGCCCGCCTCCAGGTCGCCGGTGGGCTCGCACGCGGCGCGCCGCTCCGCCCAGACCTGCGCGGCCGCCGCGGCTCCATCGTCGGCCGGGAACAGGGGTTGGCGCGTGGTCTGGGCCGAGCTGAGGCGCCAGACCCCCTCCTCCTCGACCACGACGTACGTCACGCGCGACCGGTAGGGCACCAGCCCGAGCACCGGGTCCAGGTGCGGTTCGGCGCCGACCAGGGCCGGTGACCGTCGTCGGGTCGCCCTCGGTGACGTCGGTGACCGAGTACGCGTCGATCGGCACGAAGCCGCCGTGCGCGGAGACCCACACGGCGGGTGACGGGAAGGCCACGTCCTGGTCCGCCGCGGACAGGAACGCGTAGGACGCCGCGAAGTCGCTGCGCGCCTCCGCCGCCAGGAAGCCCTCGACCGCGAGCTGCGGGGTGGTCGCGGCCGCCGCGTCGGTGAGGGGCCCGGGCGCCGGGAGCTCGGCCAGCGCATCGGCGTCCCCGCCGGCGTCGGACGGCGCCTGGACGTCCTCTGCCACGGGCTCCTCACCGCCGCCGAACAGCTGCGCCAGCCCCAGGCCCACCGCGAGACCGAGGGCGAGGACGAGCCCGAGTGCCACCCACCGCCGCCACCCTCCTCGCACCGGCGGTGCGGGGGCCCTGCGCGTCTGCGTCATGGTGCTCATCGTGCCGTGCTGCTCCCGGGTCTCGGGGGCCGGCCCGGGTCGCCCATCGCGAGCGATCCGTCACCCAGCCCAATCCGCAAGGTGGTTCGTCGCCGAAAGCACTGCGGATCGCGGCTCGTTTCGGGTTGTGGTCCGCCACACCCCTGGATGTTCTCGCGAGGAGCGACGACATGACCCATGCACCCCCGCTGAAGCGGGGCCCAACCCGGCGGGCCACCGCCGGTGTTCTCATCGGACTGGCTCTCGCGCTGGTCCCGCAGGCCGCGTCCGCCGACGTGCCGGTCTCCCGGCTCGAAGGCGACACCGCGGTCGCGGCGGCCATCGCCTGGAGCCAGGCCACGTTCGCGGACGGCTCGGCCTCCGCGGCGATCCTGGCCCGGGACGACGACTTCGCCGACGCCCTGGCCAGCGGCACCGCGCAGTCCCGGCTGCACGCGCCGCTGCTGTTCACCGACAGTCAGGTCCTGTCCCCGGAGACGCTGCTGGAGATCCAGCGCGTCGGCGCCGACGAGGTCGTCGTGCTCGGTGGCACCGCGGCTGTCAGCGACGGGGTCATCGCGGCCCTGGAGCTGGCCGGACTCACGGTCAGCCGCGTGGGCGGCGCCACCCGCCTCGACACCGCGGTGCTGCTGGCGGAGCGCTTCTATCCGGGCGCGACCGCGGCCGTGCTGGCGCGGGCGTTCGGCACCGACACCGACCCGACCCAGGCGTTCGCGGACGCGCTGACGGCCACGGCCTACGCCACGGCCGCGGGCGTTCCCGTGATCCTCAGCGACACCGCCGCGCTCTCGGCCGAGACCGCGGAGTACCTGACCACCTCAACGGTCGAGGACGTGCTCGTCCTCGGCGGCACCGCGGCGATCGCCGACGGTGTGATCGCCGAGATCGAGGCCCTGCCGCTGGACGCCAAGGGGCCCGAGGCCGCCTGGACGACCCACCGGGTCGCCGGCCCGAACCGCTTCGCGACCTCGGTGGCCCTGGCGGTCGAGCTGGGCTACCCCACCGCCGCATCCGCGCCGCGGGTGATGCTGGCCGAGGGCCAGGCCATGTCCGCCGCCAGCACCGGACTGCCCGGTGGCACGCAGGGCGGCTTCGGCGCGGCCATGGTCCTCGCCAACGGCGAGGACCTTCCACCCGAGACGCTGGCCTACCTGGAGGGCGGCAACGTGCCGCTGCTCTGCGGGCCCGGAGTCAGCGATGCGGCGTGCGACGCCGCGGAGGCGGCGCTGACCCCGTGACCGGCTCGATCCGCCCGTGTCCCGCAACCCCAGCTCGAAAGGTGGCAACCCCGTGACCCTCATCCGTCCCCGCACTCCTCACATGGCTCCGCTCCGCTCCGCGCAGCCGGCGCCTGGGAGCGGCTCGCTTCCTCCCCGCCGCCTGCGCCTGCGGCGCGGGGCGGCTCCTCCGTCCAGCCAGCCGCGCGCCGGCTGGGGCTCGTGGTGCTGACGCTCGGCCTCGCGGCCGTGCAGGTGGCATCCATGCTCGCCCCGTCCGGCGCGTCCAGCCACCGGGAGGCCCCCCTCATCACCGAGGACCCGGTGGCCGACAACACCGACACCTACCTTTTCGTCAGCCCCGCTGATCCCGACAACGTCGTGATCGTGGCCAACTACATCCCGCTGCAGGACCCCGCCGGCGGCCCGAACTTCTACAACTTCGGCAACGACGTGCTCTACGCGATGCACGTCGACAACGACGGCGACGCCGTCGCCGACCAGACCTACGAGTTCACGTTCACGACGACCCTGACGAACCCGGCGACGTTCCTCTACGCGACCGGGCCGATCGAGAGCCTGGACGACCCCGACTGGAACATCCGCCAGACCTACACCGTCTCGCAGGTCGTCGACGGCGTGCGCACGGTGCTCGGCCAGAACCTCCCGGTCCCGCCCAACAACATCGGCGCACGCACGACCCCCGACTACGCCGCCCTCGCCGACGAGGCCATCAACGACCTCCCCGGCGGCATCACGGCCTTCGCCGGCCAGCGCGAGGACCCGTTCTGGGTCGACCTCGGCTCGATCTTCGACCTGGGCGCGCTGCGTCCGTTCAACAGCCTGCACCTCATCCCCGGCGTCGACGGTCCCGGTGTCGACGCGGTCGCGGGCAAGAACGTCCACTCGATCGTCCTGGAGGTCCCGGCCGACACGCTCTCGCCCTCGGGCGAGGACGTCATCGGTGCCTGGGCCACCGCCTCGCGCCGCAAGACCCGCGTGTTCGCGGGCGGCAGCAGCGCGGCCCCGGAGCACTCCGGCCCGTTCCTGCAGGTGTCCCGCCTGGGCAACCCGCTGGTCAACGAGGTCGTCATCCCGCTGGCGCTCAAGGACGCGTTCAACACGCTGCGCCCCGACCAGGACGCCGCCACGCTGGCCGGCCTCGAGATCGGCGGCTCGACGGAGGGTGACATCCCGATCGTCACCGACCCCGAGCTCGCCGAGCTGCTGCCGGTGCTCTATCCCGGCGTGTTCGGCGAGGGCGGGATCGCGGACCTCCCGCCGGTCCCGCGCGATGACCTCGTGACGATCTTCCTCACGGGCATCCCCGACATCAACCAGTTCGGCGGGGAGTTCCAGCCCGCCGAGTACCTGCGCCTCAACACCGCGATCCCGCCGGCCGGCCCGTCGATCCTCGACGGCGAGCGCCTCGGGGTGCTGGCCGACCCGCCCGACGCGGCCGGCTTCCCCAACGGCCGCCGGTTGATCGACGACGTCGTCGACATCGCCCTCCAGGCGGTGGCCGGTGCCACGCCGCTGACGCCGGACTTCGACGTCGCGCCCAACAACGCGCTGAGCCAGGGCGTGCCGTTCAACGACGTGCCGTTCCTGGACGTGTTCCCGTACGTCGCGCACCCGTTCCCGGGTTACGCGGGCTAGCAAACCAGGGGGGCCCCGGGGGCGGCGCTCACCGCGCTGTTCCCGGGGCAACCCCTCCCACCGCGAGAGTCAGGCCGCACACGATGACCGCAGCGCACGCCGCACCGAGCACGTTGGCCACGCCCGCACGGGTGCGCCGGCCCCGCCCCGCCAAGTGGGTCACGCCGGTGGGCGTGTTGCTGCTCGCCGTCGTCCTCGGCCTGGCCGTTGGGCGTTTCGTCGGCACACAGCCCGCCGCGGACGCCGATCCGGCGGTCGACCTGGTCGCGTCGCTCGCGACCGCGATCAGCCAGGCGCAGGCCATCGTCGCGCAGCGGCCCCAGGACGTGGCCGCGCTGCAGGCGCTGGGCGTGACGGCGACCCGGGGGGCGGCGCTCACCGGCGACGCGTCGCAGTACGCGCTGGCCGAGGACGCGTTCGACCGCGCCGACGCGCTCACACTGGACCACCCGCACACGCTCATCGGCCGGGCGAACCTGCAGCTCTCGCTGCACGAGTTCGCGGCCGCCGAGGACCTCGCGCTGCGCGCCGTCGCGGCGCTTCCCGGCAACCCTGCCGCGCTCGCCGCCCTGGTCGACGCGCAGGTCGAGCTCGGCGACTACGAGGCCGCGGCCGTCACCCTGCAGGCCCTGCTGGACCGCGAGCCGGCACTGCCTGCGCTCGCGCGCACGTCCTACCTGCGCCAGCTCACGGGCGACGTCGACGGCGCGATCCTCGCGCTGCGGCAGGCCCAGGCCGCCGGCGCGGACCAGCCCGTCGACGTGGCGTCCATCGCGGCGCTGCGCGGCGAGGTGGCGCTGGAGGCCGGCGACCTCGCCGGTGCCCGCGGCGCGTTCGAGCGCGCCGAGTCCCTGACCGCCGGGCTGCTGAGCGTCGCCGTCGGCCGCGCGCAGGTGCTGGCCGCCGAGGGGGACCTGGCCGCGGCCCGCGCGCTGCTGCAACCCGTCGTCGACCGGGCGCCCACGCCACAGACCGCGACGCTCCTGGGCGATCTCGCGGCCGCCGCCGGTGATGGCGCCGCGGCCGCGGACGCCTACGCCCTGGTCCGCGCCTCCCTCGCGCTGCAGGCCGACGCCGGCCAGGTCGTCGACCTCGAGGCCGCGCTCTTCGAGGCCGACCACGGCGACCCCACCGCCGCGGTCAGCGCCGCGCAGGCCGCCTACGAGGCGCGCCCGGACAACGTGTTCGCCCAGGCCGCCCTGGCGTGGGCCCTGCACGCCGACGGCCGCACCGAGCAGGCGGCGTCGTTCGCACGCGACGCGCTGCGCCTGGGTACGGCCGACCGCGCGCTGCGCTTCCGCATGGCCACCGTGCTTGCGGCTGCGGGCGACGAGGGCGCCGCGCGCGCCGCGCTGCAACCCGTCGTCGAGTCCGGAGCCCCGTGGCCCGTCGCCTACCGCGACGCCGGGGCCGCCCTGGCCGCCGAGCTGGGGCTGACCCCGTGACCCTCGCGAGGCGCGCCCTCGTCGTGGCCACGCTGGTCGTGGGGGCGGTCGTCGCGCTCGGCGGGAGCGCGATGGCCCACCCGCTCGGGGACTTCACGGCCAACACCGCCGCACGGCTGGTGGTGGGCGTCGGAGAGCGTGCGCGTCGACTACGTGCTGGACCTGGCCGAGGTGCCGACCGTGCAGGTCCGCCGATCGATCGACACCGACGGCGACGGAGCGGTCGGTCAGGCCGAAGCCGCGAGCTACCGCGGCGCCGAGTGCGCGCGCATCGCCGCGGGGCAGCAGCTCACGGTCGACTCGGCGGCCGCCACGCTGCAGGTCGACGCGGCGACCCTGACGTTCCCGGACGGCCGCGCCGGGCTCATGACCCTGCGGCTGGAGTGCGTGCTGCACGCGGCGACCCCCCCGTTGCCGGACGAGGCCACCGTCGCGTACGAGGACACCACCCGCCACGACCGCATCGGCTGGCGCGAGGTCACCGCGGTCGGCGACCGCACCACGCTGCTGTCCTCCGACGTCCCCGCCGAATCCTCCAGCGGCCGGCTCACCGCCTACCCCGAGGACCTGCTGGCCGCGCCGCTGCGCGTCACGTCCGCGACGCTCGCGGTCGACCCGTCCGGCGGTCCTGCCGGACCACCGCCCCCCGTCGAAGGCGGCGTGCCCGCGCCGACCGGCCTCGGCGCGATCACCGACGCGTTCACCGACCTCGTCGCCCGGCAGCAGCTCACCGTGCCGTTCGCGCTGCTCGCCGTGGCGATCGCGCTGGGCGTCGGCGGCCTGCACGCCGCCGCCCCAGGCCACGGCAAGACCGTGATGGCGGCCTACCTCGTCGCCGACCGCGGCCGCACCCGCGACGCCCTCGTCCTCGGGGGCGTCGTCTCGGCGACGCACACGATCGGTGTCCTCCTCCTGGGCCTGGCGATCTCGCTGTCCGGCACGCTCGCCCCCGAGCACCTCTACCGCCCGCTCGGCCTGCTCAGCGGCGCGCTCTTCGTGGTGCTCGGCATCACCCTCCTGCGCCGCGTCCGCCACCACCCCGCGCACACCCACACGCACGGCCCCGGCGGCCACCACCGCCACGAGGACCATGCCGAGCACCACGCGGCCGCGGGGGGTCACGGGGCGGTGGCCACGCTCGTGCGTCCCGTGGCGCCCCCGGCGCACGACCACCACCACCACGACCACCACGACGCACCACGGCTGGGGTGGCGGGGGATGGTGCTGCCGGGGCTGGCCGGTGGCATGGTCCCGACCCCGTCCGCGCTGCTCGTGCTGCTGGGCGGGATCGCCCTCGGCCGGGCCTGGTTCGGGGTCGTGCTGGTGCTGGCGTACGGGATCGGGATGGCCGCCGCGCTGGTGGCTGCGGGCTGGCTGCTGCAGCGCGCACGGGGCCGCCTCGACCACCGGGCCGCCGCAGGCGGCGGCTGGCTGGCTCGCGCCGCGACCGCCCTCCCCGTGGTCTCCGCTGCGGCCGTGATCCTCGCCGGCCTCGTCGTGATCGGGCGCGCCGCGCTGGCGTGAACCCGCCGGCGGCGTACTGTTCCGGCGCCATGAGTGTCCCGCCGCAGCCGGTCAAGCCTGACTACGGGGGGCGTGGATCGGGGTGTGGTGCCGGCGCTCATGGGGGCGAGGCAGGTCAGCTGGCTGCCGGAGCCGGCAGCCGCGGCGGCGCGGGTCGTGCTGCTGGTGCTGGACGGCCTCGGCTGGGCGATGCTGCAGCGCGGCGCCGCGGATGCGCCGACGCTCGCAGGGATGGCGGGCGGGCCGATCACCGCGATCGTGCCCACCACCACCTCGGCGGGCCTGACGTCGATGACGACGGGGGCCGCACCGGCGGAGCACGGCCTGGTCGGCTACCGCATCCGCTTCGAAGGGCGGGTGCTCAACGCGCTGCGCTGGCAGCTGGATCTCGGGCACCCGCCCGACCCCGTCCGCGTGCAGCCCGTCCCGCCGTTCGGCGGCAAGCCCGTTCCCGTCGTCACCGACGCCCGCCACGAGGGCTCCGGCTTCTCCATCGCGCACCTGCGCGGCGGTGACTTCCAGGGCTGGCAGACCCACGCGGTGCTGGTGGAGCGCGTCCGGCGCCTCATCGCCGGCGGCGCGCGCTTCGTCTACGCCTACTACGACGGGATCGACGCGACCGCGCACGCCCATGGGCTCTCCAACGGGTTCCTCGCCGCGGAGCTGGCGCACGTCGACGACATGGTGGGCGCGCTGCTGGACCGCCTCCCGGGCGACTGCGCCCTGGTCGTGACCGCCGACCACGGACAGGTCGAGGTCGGCCCCGAGGCTGTGCGCCGCCTGGACGTGCTCGACCTCATGGTGGCCGGCCGTGCAGGGGAGAGCAGGTTCCGCTCGCTCTACGCCCGCCGCGGCGCGGCTGCCGACCTGCTGCAGGCCGCGCGCGAGCACCTCGGCAAGGTGGCCTGGGTGTTCACCCGCGACCAGCTCTTCGACGAGGGCTGGCTGGGCCCCGGCGGCGCCGCCGAGGTCCGCCAGCGCGTCGGCGACGTCGTGCTGGCGCCCTTCGCGCCCGTCGCGTTCGCCGACCCGGCGACACCGCGAGAGGACCAGCTGCAGTCGCGCCACGGCTCGCTCACGGCCGACGAGGTCGAGGTGCCGCTCGTCGCCGCGTGGGGCAGGGGCTGATCGGCGTGGACTGGTTGCTGCTCGCGGAGGGCGCGATCAGAACGTGACGAGGGCCTCGCGCGTGAGGCTGGCCAGGTCGTTGCGGGCGAGGCCCGCGTCGGACAGGGTCCAGAGGTCGTCGCCGATCACGAGGGCGCGCTGCACCGGTGGGGCGTAGAAGTCCGGCGAGGCGCTGTCGGGCCGGTGCTGGATGCGGCCGGTCTCGGCCAGCGACGCCGCGTCGGCGTGCAGGACGACCGCGCCGGAGAAGGCCTGCTCCTGCTGCTCCTGGCCCTCGATGAAGGGCGGGTAGAGCTCGGTCGGGAGCACGACGCTGCCGGTCGCCGGCCAGTACAGGAACGCGCGGTGGTCGGACTCGACCGGCGTCCAGCCCTGGCCCAGCTGCACCTGGGCGATGCGCGACGGGGCGGCCGGGTTGGAGATGTCGAACAGCGACGCCTGGACGCCGAGGATCTCGCCCGGTCTCGGGGTTGGCGTCCTGGCCCACGCCCAGCAGCCGGCCGTCGCCCACGGGGTGCAGGTAGGCCGAGTAGCCGGGGATCTGCAGCTCGCCGAGCAGCGCCGGCGCCGCCGGGTCGGTCAGGTCGACGAGGAAGAGCGGGTCGGTCTGGCGGAACGTCACGACCGCCGCGAGGTTGCCGAGGTAGCGCACCGCGTAGATCTGCTCGGTCGAGCCCAGCCCCTCGAGGCGGCCGACCTCGGCGAGCGTGTCCCCGTCGGTGCGGAACGTGTGGATCGACGACGAGGACGGCTGGCCTGTCACCCACTCCGGATTGCGGGTCACGGCCGCGCGCAGGACGCCGTCCTGCTCGTCCAGCGCGAACTGGTTGAGGAGGGTGCCGGCGACGGTCCCGGACGCGACGTAGCTGGTGGCCGCCGGGTCGGAGATGTCGAAGCGGTGCAGGTCGGTGGTGATCTCCTCGGGCTCCGGGGCCACGCCGCCGCGTCCAGAACGGCTGCGCCCAGGCGCCCCACTGCGAGGTCGCCACGTAGAGCGACGTCGGCGAGGCGTAGACGGTCTCGCCCTCGGCGACCACGCCCGCGGCGGACGTCGGCGCCAGGTCGCCGGCGAGGTCGAACGTGACCACCCCGAGCGTCGAGAACCCGGCGAACTCACGCGGCTGGGCCAGCGCGTCGCACGGGATCAGCGGCGCGATCTCGCCCGGCTCGCCGTCGGGGCCGGCCAGCTCGTAGTGCGGCACCCAGTCGTCGATCGTGCTGTCCTCGACGAGGCCGCGGTTGACCTCCTCGGCCTCGCGCTCGGCGCCCAGGCCGGCGTCGGTGGGCTGGGTGAAGAGCAGGCCCGTGGGCTGCGAGCCCACGACCAGCCGCGCCACCGTGCCGACGAGACGTGCCGAGCGGTAGCCGCCCTCGATCCGCATGGTGCCCACGACCTCGGGCGCCGCGGGGTCGGTGAGGTCCACCTTCGTGACCGTCGTGCGCACCGGGCCGAAGGCCGGGACCAGCGCCCGCGTGTCGTCCAGCGGGATCGGGCCGCCCCACGGCGGCGAGCCGGTCGACAGGATCAGCAGGTCGGTGCCCGCCAGCAGCAGCTCGTGGCCCCAGGCGTCCGCCGGCAGCGGGATCGTCGCCAGCTCGGTGGCGCTGGCCGCGTCGACCACCCGCACCCGGCCCTGGGCGACCGCCACGATGATCGTGCCGTCGGTCTTCACCAGGTCGGGCTCGTCGACGCCTTCCTCTTGCACGTTCGTGCCGGAGAACGCCGGCGGCGCCACCTGCGCCACGCCGGAGTCGGGCGCGGGGATGGCCGCCGACGAGCCGGCGGCGGAGTCCATCTCGGCCGACTCCTCGGCCACCTGCGCGTCTCCGAAGTACACGCCGCCTGCACCCAGCCCATACGGCCCGACGCGCTCGAGCGCCTCTTGCTGGAAGTACGCCAGCAGCTCGTCGCAGGAGCTGAACGTGGTCAGCTGCGCCGCGCCCTGCGGCACGGGCGCGATCGCCGTGTCCGACCCGCCGGCGCCGGCCGCGCCGGTCGGGTCCGCTGTCGGCGCACCAGCCCCGCCCCCCGTGCAGGCCGCGGTCATCCCCACCAGACCCGCCACCACCACCCATGTGCGTCGCATGCCCCGGACCACCCTTCGTTTCGCTGAGTCGGCGGTCGGACGCCGCCGGGGCGCGAAAGGTTGCTGCGAGACTGCACGATCATGGACGAGACCGAGCGCTTCTTCGCCGCACTGGGGTCCCGCGCGGGGACGCCGGCTCTGGGTGCCGAGGAGGCCGACGCGATCCTGGAGCTCGCCCGCGTCGTCGCGCACGAGGTCCAACGCCGCTTCGCGCCGCTCGCGTCCTACGTCGCCGGCGTCGCCGCCGCGGCGATCCCGGACTCCGCTGAGCGGGTCAGCGCCATCCGCCGGCTGACTGCGACGGTCCGCGAGCTGGCCCCGGAGCAGCCGGATCCACGCGACGACGAGGGCGAGGACTGAGCCTGCCGCACCTCGCCGTCACCGCGATCGGGCGCGACCGCCCGGGGATCATCGCGCGCGTGACCGGGGTGCTGCTGGAGCACGGCGGCAACCTGGAGGACTCCTCGATGACGATCCTCGGGGGCCAGTTCGCGATCGTGCTGCTGGTCGACGCACCGGCGCGAGCCCGAGGTGCTGGAGCGCGACCTCGCGGCGGCGACCGCCGACCTGGGGCTGGTGGTGGCGGTGCGCGCCGGTCGGGCAGGGCGCGCTCAGCGCCGCGCCGACGCACATGCTCAGGTCTACGGCGGCGACCGGCCGGGCATCGTGCACGCGGCCGCCACCGCGCTGGCGGACCTGGGCCGTCAACGTCACCGACCTGACGACCCGCGTGCTGGAGCGGCGAGCAGCCCGGTCTACGCGATGGTGCTGGAGATCTCGCTGCCCGACGGCGTCGCGCCGGACGACGTCGCCGCGCGCGCTGCGCCGGCGAGGGCACGAAGGGCTCGAGGTGTCCATCCACCCCCTCGACGTCGCCACCTTCTGACCTGTGCCGCCGCGCCGTCGTCGCGCTTCCGGACGCCGTGCTCAAGCGGCCCGCCGAGCCGGTCGGCGGCCCCGACGCGGCGCTCGCCGCGCGACCTCGTCGACACGATGCTCGTCTCGCCCGGCTGCGTCGGGCTTGGCCGCGCCGCAGATCGGGGTGTCGCCGCCGCGCGTTCGCGCTCGACGTCTCGGCCACCCCGGGCCAGCCCAACCACGGCGCTCGTGGTGCTCTTCGACCCGCAGTCTGCTGTCGGCCGACGGCTCGGAGGTCCGGCGCGAGGGCTGCATGAGCGTGCCGGACTTGACCGCCGACGTGCGCCGCGCCCTCCGCGTCGTCGTGCGCGGCACCGACGCCGACGGCGCCACCCGCGTCGTCGAGGCCGAGGGCTTCGAGGCCCGCGCGTTCCAGCACGAGCTCGACCACCTCGACGGCCTGCTGATCCTCGACCGCGTCGCCTCCCTGCGCACCGACGTCTTCCGCCGCAAGGTCTACCA
The DNA here is from genome assembly GCA_963829805.1 of Euzebyaceae bacterium. GTDB lineage: Bacteria > Actinomycetota > Nitriliruptoria > Euzebyales > Egibacteraceae > CAWHJR01. The sequence goes on along the minus strand of CAWHJR010000002.1, from coordinate 2,255 downwards.
ACCCAAGCCGCCTACGGGGTGACGAGGTTCTCAGACCTCGGCGCGCCAGGACGCCTGGGGGAGGCGGACGTGGTCCGGGGTCAGGTCGGCGACGCGGCGGACGCCGAGGAGCGCGAGGGTGCGCTTCACCTCGGCCGCGAGGATCGCCAGCGCGCGCTCCACGCCGGGCTGGCCGCCGGCCATGAGGCCGTAGAGGTAGGCACGGCCGACCAGCACCGCGCGGGCCCCGGAGGCGACCGCGGCCACGACGTCGCCGCCGGGAGGACACCGCCGTCGAGGTAGACCTCGGCGCGGCCCTCCCACGGCCTCGACGACCCCGACGGCAGCACCGCAGGGGTGTGGGGGCGCGGTCCAGCTGGCGCCCGCCGTGGTTGGAGACCACCAGCGCGTCGGCCCCGTGCTCGACCGCCAGCCGGGCGTCCTCGGCGGTCTGGACGCCCTTGACGACCAGGCGCCCGTCCCAGGCCCGCGCAGCCAGCCCAGGTCCTCGAACGTCATGTGGGGTCGAACAGCGAGTCGATGAGCTCGGCGACGGTGCCCTCGAGGAGGTGAGCGTCGCGAACTCCAGCGGCGGGGTGGTGAGCAGGTCCCACCACCACGCGGGGTGCATGGCGCCGTCGACCAGCGTCCGCAGGGACGAGCTCGGCGGGATCGTCAGCCCGTTGCGGACGTCGCGCAGGCGGGCGCCGGCGACCGGGACGTCGACGGTCAGCACCAGCGCCTCGTAGCCCGCCCGCGGGCGCGGGCGACCAGGTCCTCGCCGGCCTTGCGGTCCGCCACACGTAGAGCTGGAACCAGCGCCGGCGCGTCGGGCGCCGCGGCCGCGACGTCCTCGATCGACGTCGTGCCCATCGTCGACAGCGCGTAGGGCACGCCGGCCTGGCGGCCGCGCGCACCACCGCGGGCTCGCCCTCGGTGTGCATCATGCGTGTGAAGCCCGTGGGCGCCAGGACCAGCGGCAGCGCCGACGGCTTGCCCAGCACCTCGGTGGTCGGGTCGACCTCGGCCAACGTCGCGCAGCACGCGGGGCTGGAACTCGACCTCGGCGAACGCCCGCCGCGCGCGCCGCAGGCTGGTCTCGTCTTCGGCCGCGCCGTCGGTGTAGTCGAACACGGCGCGGGGAGCCCGCCGCAGCGCCAGCGAGCGCAGGTCGCGGATGTTGGCCGCGCGCGCGACCCGCGCCTCCCGCCCGAACGCGGGGGCCTGGATCCCCGCAGCGGCTTGAGCTCCGACCAGCGCGGAGCGCGTCGTGTGGTCATGCCAGGACGATACGGTGCGGGCGGCCGCCCACCTTCGCCGATCAGGCCGCGCGCAGGTGCAGCTCCCGGGCGAACCGGTTGGCGACGTCGAGGGTCACGTCCAGCTCGGGGTGGCGGACGATGAGCATGCCGTCGGCGATGAGCGTCGCGCGCCAGTCGCGGCGTGGCGCTCCGATGGGCAGGAGCTCCACGGCCGCGACCTGCCGAGCCGACCTCGGACAGCAGGCGGTCGAGGTTCTCGTAGTGGGTGATGCGCCCGCTGCCGTGGGCGCGCTTGAAGATCGAGGCGGCGTTGTGGTGCTTCGTCACGGGCTGGCTCAACCCGCCGTGGACGACGGCTTCCGCCCATCCCGCGAAGAGGTCGGAGTCCGTCGCGTAGTTCATGACGTCGACGGTGCGTGCCCCCGGCGGCCGGGCGCCGATCTCGCCGAACACGACCTCGCCGTCGGCCTTGCGGTACCACTCCATGTGGGTGAACCCGTCGCGGAAGCCCAGCGCACCGGATCACCTCCTGGCCCATCGCGCGGCCGCCCTGCGAGGTGGTCGACCTCGAGGTCGCGCAGCGCGACGGTCACCGGGCTGATCCACTCGCGTCCTGGTCTCCAGCGGGCGCGGCCGGTACCAGCAGACGTTCTCGAAGAGGATCTCGCCCGCCGGCGCAGACCGTGTCGTAGGTGAACTCCTCGGCCTCGACGAACTCCTCGACGCTGACGCTCGGGACGTGGCGCATCCAGCGGCAGCGCCTCGGCGAGGCGTTCGGCGCGAGTCGCACGCGGTAGGTGTCGGCCGACCCCGCTCCGGCGATCGGCTTGACGATCAACGGGTAGCCGATCCGCTCCGCGGCCTCCCAGATGCTCGGCGACGGTGCGTGGCCCGCCTCGTGGCGCGGCGTGCGGATGCCTGCCCGCGTCCAGCGCGACCTTCATCGCACTCCTTGTCGCGGAACGGCAGTGTCTCCGCGACCGTCATCAACAATGAACGGAAGAGGTTAGGACA
>CAWHJR010000001.1:0-149189 GCA_963829805.1 Euzebyaceae bacterium | reverse complement strand
ATGGACCGGTGGGACCTGGTGGTCGACGACCCCGCCTACGACTGAGCCCCACCGAGCCAAGCTGCGCCACCAGCGCGATGGCGCAGCTTGCCCCCCGGCCCGGTCGTCAGCCGCACCCCCGGGGATCGACTGACCGCCGGTCAGCCGCCGGACTACAGTGCAGGGCGTGAGCTTCTTCCAGCGCGCCCGCGACGGCCTCGGCACCGGCGTCCAGGCGGCGGTCAAGCTCGGCCTGCGGGTCACACGCGACCCGGTCGGGCTGCTGCTGGACCAGCGCAGGCTGGCGGCCGACCCGTACCCGATCTACGAGCGCATCCGCCGCCGCGGGCCGCTGGCTCGCACGCGGGTTGGCGGGCTGCACGTCGCGACCGGGCACGACGCCAACCTGCAGGCCGTGCGCCGGCTGCGCGTCGGCGTGCCGATCGCCGACCAGGGCGCGTACCACTGGGACAGCCCGCTCTCGCCGTCGCTGCTGGACCTCAACCCGCCCGACCACACTCGCGTGCGGCGCCTGGTCGCGCAGGCCTTCACCCCCAAGGCGATCGCCCGCCTGCGCGAGCGCGCCCAGGAGGTCGCCGACCGCCTGCTGGACGCCGCGGCTACCCAGGACGGGCCCGTCGACCTGATCGCCGACTACGCGGCGCCGCTGCCCGTCACGCTGATCTGCGAGATGCTCGGCGTCCCGGCCGACGACCACGAGCGCTTCCGCCGCTGGGGCGACGTCGTCGCGCTCTCGCTGGAGATGGTCGACGCGGGGCAGCAGGAGGCGATCGACCGCGCTGCGGGCGAGCTGGACGCCTACTTCGGCCAGCACTTCGAGCGCCGCCGTCACGAGTCGGCCGACGACGTCCTCTCGGCGCTGGTCGCGGCCCGCGACGGCGGCGACCGCCTCTCGCAGAAGGAGCTGGTGGCGACCTGCATCCTGCTGCTGATCGCGGGCTTCGAGACCACGATCAACCTCATCGGCAACGGGACGCTGGCCCTCCTCGACGCCCCCGACCAACGCGACGCCTTCACGTCCGACCCGCGCACGCTGGGCCCCAACGCGATCGAGGAGCTCCTGCGCTACGACTCGCCCGTGCAGCTGACCTCGCGCCACGCCGAGGAGGACACCGAGGTCGCCGGCCGCGAGGTCCGCAAGGGCGAGCACATCCTGTGCCTCCTCGGCGCCGGCAACCGGGATCCCGAGGTCTTCACCCGGCCACAGCGGCTCGACCTCACGCGCGCCAACGCCAAGGACCACTTGTCATTCTCCTCGGGCGCGCACCACTGCCTGGGCGCGTCCCTCGCGCGCCTCGAGGGCGAGATCGCGCTGGCCTCCCTCTTCGAGCGCTTCCCCGACCTGCGGCTCGCGGGCACCCCGCGGCGCCGGACCACCATCGTCCTGCGCGGCCTGGAGACCCTGCCGATCGCCCTGGGCCGCCAGCGCGTCGCCGCCTGACCCTTCCGGCGTGTGGAACCACACCGGCGAGCGGCCATCGGCCTGGGTCGAGCGCTTCGCGGACCTGGTGCCCCCCGGCGCGGCGGTGCTGGATGTCGCATGCGGGGGCGGCCGGCATGCGCGGCTGTTCCGGGCGCGGGGGCACCCGGTGGTGGCCGTGGACCGCGACCTGGTGGGCGTCGCCGACCTGGCGGCAGACCCCGGCGTGACGCTTGTCGCGGCCGACCTGGAGGACGGATCGGCGCCGCCGTTCGCGGGGCAGACCTTCGGCGGGGTCGTCGTCACCCGGTACCTGCACCGGCCGCTGCTGCCTCACCTCGTCGCGGCGGTCGCCCCTGGCGGCGTGCTGCTCTACGAGACGTTCGCGGTCGGCCAGGAACGCGTGGGGCGGCCCCGCAACCCGGACTTCCTGCTGCGTCGCGGCGAGCTGCTCGAGGCCGTGCGCGGGCGCCTCGACGTCGTCGCGTTCGAGGACGTGGTCGACGCCGGGCAGCGTCTGCAGCGGCTGTGCGCGAGGTCACCCGGGCGGGATGAAGGCCCCGGCCCATGACGAGGCCGCCCAGCGGAAGCTGCAGCGGGCAGAGGACGTCGGCAAGCGGCTGTCGCGGTGCAGCATCGTCGCCACGATCTTGTTGGGCGGCCAGCCGTCGAGGATCGCGGCCACGCGCGGCCACGCCTCCTCCATGACGGCCAGCACCGGCGGCGGACAGCTCCACCACCGAGGGCTCCGGCATCGCCTCGGCCTCCGCGATGAACCCGAGGGTCGGACGGTCGGCCATCTCTGGGTGAGCCGCTCCTCGTCGCGATCGGTCACAGTGGGCCCCTGCGGGGGCGTCGGTACACTCGGCCGCCGGTTTCCGGCAGGAGGAGAGCCTTGCAGGCGGCGGTGACCGCGGTGCTGTGGATCGCGGGGGGGCTGCTCGTCGTCTCGGGCCTCGCGAAGCTGGCGGTGCCCGACGGGGCTATGGCCACGCTGCACCGGCTGCACCTGCCGTCGGGGCGCGTAGCGGCGCGGGTGCTGGGGCTGGGCGAGATCGCGATCGGCGTGGCCGCGCCGGTGATCGGCGGGCGGCTCGGCGCCGGCGTGCTGGCCGTGACCTACCTCGCGTTGCTCGGTGTGGCGGCCTACCAGCGGTCGAAGCAGCTGGCCTGCGGGTGCTTCGGGACCCGCGCGACGCAGGTCACGCGCGGGCACCTCGCGGTCAACGCGGCCGCGGCCGCCGCGGGCGTGCTCGGCCTGTGGTTCGTGCCGGCGTCCGTAGCGGCGGTGCTCGGCGGGCTGGGGGTGCCGCTGGCCGCGGCCGCCATCCTGCTGGTGGTGACCGGCGTCGCGCTCGTGCGCCTGGTCGTGGCATCCCAGGCCGAGGTCCTGCCGCGGTGAGCGCCCGCGGCCACCGCAGCCGGCGGCCCAGCATTCGCTGGGCACCCCGCCGCTTGGACGAGCGAGGACCACGGCCCTGCCGCTGCGCGGAAGGCGGCCGCTCTCAGGGGACGGCGGGGGTGCCAGGGTGAGTGTCGTCGTGGTGCTGCTCGCGATCGTGGTCGCGCTGCTGGCGTTCCTCGTCGTGGGGCTGCTGCGGAGCCATGCCGAGATCCTGCGACGTCTGCACGACCTAGGCGCCGAGCCGCGCGTCGCCGGGCACCGGCTGACCGATGCGACCCCGCGCCCGGCGGACGCGCCGATGGGGCGCGACGCGGCGGACCTCTCCGGCGCGGCGTTGGACGGCGGCGCGGTGGCCGTGCGCGTCGCGGGCGCCGCGCACGACACCCTGCTGCTCTTCCTCTCCAGCGGGTGCCTGACCTGCCGCGACTTCTGGGCGGCGGCCGCCCGGCCTGGGTCGATGGCGCTCCCGCGCCGACACACGCGTGGTCGTGGTTGCCCGCGACGCGGATGAGGAGAGCCCGTCGGGGCTGGCCGGCCTGGTCGGCGACACCACCTTCCTGGTCCTGTCCAGCGCGGCGTGGCGCGATTACGCGGTGCCCGGCTCCCCCTACGCGGTGCTGGTCGACGGCGCGCACGGACGCGTCATCGGCGAGGGCACCGGCGCCTCGTGGGACCAGGTCGCCAACCTCCTCGCGCAGGCCACGGGCGACCTCGCGTTCGTCGGCGAGACCGCCCCCCGCACCCGCAAGCCCCGCCGCGACGCGACCCGCGAGCGCGACACGGACACCGAGCTCCTGGCCGCGGGCCTGCGTCCCGGCGACCCCAGCCTCTACCCCGGCCCCACGCCCGACGAGGCGCCAGGGGCATGAGGGCGGCCGGCGCCGCCGTCGCGGGTGGCCGGTGCGCGCCACCCCGCGGCAACCCGGTCGCGGAAGCGGCAGGGTGATCGGGCTCGGCGTCGTGCTCGCGCTGCTGGCGGCGGTGCGCAGCCAGTGGTCGCCGTGAGGGGAGTCGATGCTCTCGAGCATCTCCCCGGTCGGGGAGGCGGCGCGCGGTCAGCGTTGGGGCGTGACGGTGACGGCCTACACGGTCGGCAGCGCGGTGGGCGGAGCGGCGGTCGGCGCCGCCGCGGGCGCGCTGGGCTGGCTGCTGCTGCGCGAGGTCCCGCAGCCGGCCGCGCTGCTGGTCCTGGCCGTCATCACGGCGATCGGACTGGCGCTGGACCTCACGGCGCACGTTCCGACCTGGCGGCGTCAGGTCGACGAGCGCTGGCTGGAGACCTACCGCGGCTGGGCGTACGGGTTCGGGTACGGCGTCCAGCTCGGTCTCGGCGTCGTCACGGTCGCCGCCGGGACGCTCCTGTACGCCGCGCTGGTCGCGGCGGCGCTCACGGCATCACCGCTCGCCGGAGCCCTGATCGGCCTCGTGTTCGGCGTGGCGCGCGCGCTGCCCCTCCTGCTCGGGGCCACCGTGCGCACGCCCGCCGCCCTGCGCGCGCGCCTGGCGATGGTCGACCGCTGGCGCGCCCCCGCGACCCGCGCCTCCCGGATCGGCCAGGCCGCCGTGGGCGCGGCCACCGTGCTGGTCGCACTCCAGGTCTGACCCGGCGCGGCGAGCCGGGACGGCGGATGACGCTGCGGCGCGGCGAGCCGGGACGGCGGATGACGCTGCGGCGCGGCGAGCCGGGACGGCGGATGACGCTAGGCGACGAAGCGCGGGTCAGGCGGGGCGACCCGACGGGCGTGGCAAGGTAGATGACGCCCGGACGAGGACGAAAGGACACTGGGTCGTGCGGTTGGACTCGCACGGGTTCCGGGTGGAGCTGCCGGAGCCCTGGGAGGGGGCTGTGGTGGTGGGTTCGGTCGACGCGGCGACGCGTCAGCGCGCCGCGGAGCGAGGGATCGTGGTCGCGGAGCTGCCCGCGGTGCACCTGGCGACCTTCGGGCTGCCCGCGCGGCGCGGCGACTTCGGGTCCGGGGCCGTCGAGCTGATGACCGCCGAGGACGTCTTCGTCGCGGTCGTGGAGTATGGGCCGGAGAACCTCGGGACGGCGTTGTTCCAGGCCGGAGGACTGCCGCGCCGACTGCAGCCCAGCTGGTTCCGCACCGACGCCCTGCAGCGCTGGATCCCCGGGCAGGCGGGCTACCAGGCGTTCTGCACGGAAGGCGGGCGGCCGCTGAGCCTCTACGTGGTCCTGGGCGGCACCGGCCGGGCCTCGCGACTGGTCCGCGAGGCCGAGCGCGTCCTCGCGGGCCTCGAGGTCACGCAGAGAGCGCCTGCGGCGGAGGTGCACAGGTGAACGGCACCCTCGCGGAACGGGTCGCCGAGCGCGTCTCGACGATGCTGGCCGGCAGGGGCCACAACCGCCGCCACTTCCTGGGCAAGGCCGCCCTCGTGGGCACCGCGCTGGCGGTGAACCCCTTCGACTTCATCCTCAGGCCCGGCACGGCGTACGCCACCGTGTGCGGCCCCGAGCCCGAGTGCAACCAAGGCTGGAGCGCCCTGTGCTGCACGGTCAACGGCGGCGCCAACACCTGCCCGCCGGGCTCCTTCATCGCGGGGTGGTGGAAGGCGGGCAACTCCTCGTTCTGCCGCGGCGAGGCGCGCTACATCGTCGACTGCAACCGCTCGCCGGGGTCGTCGTGCGGCTGCCACTGCGCGTCCGGTGCGTGCGACCACCGCCGCGTGTGCTGCAACGTCTTCCGCTACGGGCAGTGCAACCAGCACATCGCCGGCACCACCGCGGTCGTCTGCCGCATCGCGATCTGCACGCCGCCGTGGGAGTGGGACCCGGCCTGCACCGCCACGCTGCGCAGCGACGGGGCGACGGTCAACCACTCCTCGACGTGCATGCCGAAGCCCAACCCCAGCCTCATCGAGATCACCTACGCCGACATGGGGCTGGTGGGCTCGCCGCTGGGTGCCGTGACCGTGCCCGAGGCCGACGGCCCCCGCGGCGGTCGCTGGACCATCTACGAACAGGGCGTGATCACCTGGGTCGAGGCCTTCGGCGTGCAGGTCCTGATCGGCGAGATCGGGCTGCACTACGCGGCGCTCGGCGGGCCCGCCACCGCCCTGGGCTACCCCCTGACCCCCGTGACCGGCGTCGGCGACGGGCGCGGCAGCCTGGCCTCCTTCGAGGGCGGCACCATCACCGCCAGCCCCGAGACCGGCGCGCACGAGGTCCACGACCCGATCGCCACCCGCTACGCGCTCGAACGCGGACCGACCGGCTGGCTGGGCTACCCCATCGAGGACGTGACGACGACCCCCGCCGGCCACGAGCGCGCGTTCTTCGAGGCCGGCTGGTCGCTGGTGCACGACATCGCCAGCGGCGAGGTGGTGCTGCTGCCCAGCGACGTGGAGCTGCCCGCCGACGGCAGCATCCCGCCTCGCGCCGAGGTCGTGCGCTGGTACGGCCAGGACCGCATCTCCACGGCGGCCCGCGTCGCGCTCGAGGCGTTCCCCGACGACGCACCGGCCGTGGTGATCGCCCGCGCGGACGACTTCGCCGACGCGCTGGTCGGCGGCGTACTGGCCGGTCTGCGCGAGGGCCCCCTGCTCCTGACGGCCCGCGACGAGCTGAGCGAGCCCACCGCGGAGCAGCTGGCGCGCCTGCGGCCCGACGTCGTGTACGTGCTCGGAGGCGAGGCGGCGGTCGCCGACGCCGTGCTCGAGGAGGTCGCCGACCTCTTGCCCGACGCCGACGTCCAGCGGCTGGCCGGCCCCGACCGCTATGCCACCGCGGCGGCCATCAGCACCGAGGCCTTCCCCGACGCACCCGAGCAGGTTCGCGGCGGTGCCACCGACGCGCCCACCCCGGAGCCAACTGAGGAACCCACCGCCGAGCCGGAGCCGGCCACGGCCCGCCGCGTGTTCGTGGTCAACGCGGGCGCCTTCGCCGATGCGCTGGCCGTGGTCCCCGCAGCGGCCGCCGCGCCCGGGCCGGTCCTGCTGTCGGACACGGGTCAGGTACCCGCAGCCACCGCCGAGGAGCTCGCGCGCCTCCGACCCGAGGAGGTTGTGCTCGTCGGCGGCACCGGCGTCCTGACCGACGACGTCGAACGCTTCCTGGGCCTCGCCGCCGAGGCCCCGACCGATCGCTGGGCCGGGGACGGCCGCTACGACACCGCAGCGATCGTGGCCGCGAACACCGTCGACGCGGCCAGCACCGTCTTCGTCGCGACCGGGGCCGCGTTCGCCGACGGCCTCGCGGCCGGGCCGGCAGCGATCGCCGCCGCCGCCCCGCTCCTGCTCCTGCCCCCCGACGACGTGCCCGCCGCGGTCGAGCAACAGCTGCGCCGCCTTGCCCCGCAGCGCATCGTCGTGGTCGGCGGCGAGGCCGCGATCAACGCCGAGGTCGTCCGCCGCCTCGAGGGCTTCCCCGCCGGCGCGTAGGCTCCACCGCTTCATGAGAGCGATCGCGGTGGTCGTGGCGACGCGGTCGAGGGCGGGCCACGACGAGCGTGGATGACCGCAGCATCGCCCGGTGGCGGCTGCACTCGCTGCGGCTGGCCGGGCAGAGCTTCGACACGCCGGAGGCGGCCGTCGGCGGGCTCCTCGGCGTGCAGGCGGAGAACTACGCGCAGACGTGTTGGGCCCTCGCGGAGCGCACAGCCGGCCCGTGCAAGGAGGGCGACCTCCACCGGCTCCACGACGACGGGGTGTTCCTGCGCACGCACGTCCTGCGACCGACGTGGCACTTCGCGCTGCCCGATGACCTGCGCTGGTTGCTGGAGCTCACCGCGCCGCGGGTGCGGCCGCTCTTGCGCAGGCAGCTCGCGCTCGACGACGCCGGGCTGGAGGGCGCCGTCGGCGTGGTCGTGCAGGCCCTCGAGGGGGGCCGCCACGCGACGCGGGCCGAGCTGGCCGGTCTGCTCCGCGACGCCGGGCACCCCACGGACGGCATGGCGTTCCTCATGGGGCTGGCCGAGTTCGACGGCGTCGTCTGCAGCGGCGCGCGGCGGGGCGAGCACACCTACGCCCTGCTGTCCGAGCGCGCGCCGCACGCCCGACGGCTCACCCGCGAGGAGGCCCTGGCCGAGATCGCCCTGCGCTACTTCACCAGCCACGGTCCGGCGACCGACCGCGACCTCGCGTACTGGGCCACGCTGACGCTCACCGATGTCCGCAAGGGGATCGCCGCGGTCCGCGATGAGCTCTCGACCTTCGAGCACGATGGCCGCACCTACTGGTTCGGCGAACCCGAGCCCGAGGGGACCGGCCCGCTCGAGCCGCGCGGCCACCTCCTGCACATCTTCGACGAGTACTTCCGGGGCGTGCAGGACTCGCGCCACGTCCTCGACGCTCACGGCGCGATCACGCCGGGCAGGGCCGCGGCCCTGGGCATGGTGCTGGTCGACGGCCAGATGGTCGGCGACATGCGCCGCACGGTGCGCGCGACCGAGGTCGTCTTCGACGCCACGCTCGTCCGCGCGCTGACCACCGACGAGCACGACGCCCTCGACGCCGCCGCGCACCGCTACGGCGCGTTCCTCGACCGCACGCCGGTGCTGAACCTCAGCGGGCCGGAGCGGCGGTGACCGTGTGGTCAGGCGGCGTCGGCCGCGCGCTCCAGCTCCGCGATGTCGATCTTGCCCATGCGCAGCATGGCCGCCATCGCTCGCTGCCCACGCTCAGGGTCGGGATCGGCGACGAGCTCGTTCAGACGCGTCGGGACGATCTGCCAGGACAGGCCGAACCTGTCCTTGAGCCATCCGCAGGGGCCTTCCTCGCCGCCCTCGGACAGCGTGGTCCAGAGGCGGTCCACCTCGGCCTGCGACTCGCAGTTGACCTGCAAGGAGATCGCCTCGGTGAACGTGAACTCCGGGCCGCCGTTGAGCGCGATGAAGGGCAGGCCCTCGAGCTCGAACTCGACGGTCATCACGGTGCCCTCAGGCCGGGGGCCCGCGGATCCGTAGTGCATGACCTGCGTGACCCGGGAGTTGTCGAAGACCGAGGTGTAGAACCGCGCTGCGTCCTCGCCCTGGGTGTCGAACCACAGGCAGGGGTTGATCTTGCTCACGATCGCCACTGACGTGTCTCCTCGCTGCCAGGGCCGCGCGACGCGGCCGCCGTCACGCACCCAGACGAACGCGGCCCATGAAACTCATCGCCGGCTGGAACGGGAATCCTCGAGGTGATGGACGTGTCGCCGATCGTCGGGCCGCAATGGCTGCGCAAGCATCGCGATGACGTCGTCGTGGTGCACGTCACCACCGGCGCGGCGCCGGAGCGCGTCGTGGCAGGGGCCGTGGTGGTGGACCGCGACCGCGACCTCGCGGCGGCGCCGACCGATGCGGGTGGGCGCCACCCGCTGCCGGAGCCGGAGGCGTTCGCGGCCAGCCTCGGAAACGCGGGGATCGCCGCCGACGACACGGTGGTGGCCTACGACAACGGGGACGGCTCGATCGCTGCGCGCCTCGTGTGGATGCTGCGGGCGCTCGGGCAGCCGGCCGCCTTGCTCGACGGCGGCCTCGCGCACTGGCCCGGTGAGACGAGCCCGGACGCGAGCACCCGGCCGCCGGTCGAGGTGGCGCCGCGACCCTGGCCCGCCGACCGCATCGCGACGATCGACGAGGTCGCGTCGGCGGTCGCCGAAGGCGTACCCGTGGTCGATGCGCGCTCGCCGGAGCGCTGGCGCGGCGAGGTCGAGCCGCTCGATCCGGTCGCCGGCCGGATCCCCGGGTCCGTGAACGTCCCCTTCACCGACAACCTCGACGCGGAGGGCCGCTTCCGCGACCCGGCGGCCCTCCGCGCCCTCTACGAGGCCGTCGGCTGCAAGCAGGCGCCGACGCGATCGCCAGCTGCGGCTCGGGCGTCACCGCCTGCCACAACGCCCTCGCGATCGAGGCTGCCGGCCTCGGCGCGCCGCGTGTCTACGTCGGCTCCTACAGCCAGTGGTGCCGCGACCCGTCCCGCCCGATCGCCACGGGACCCGGCGGATAGAGAAACGTGCGCAGCATCTTGCGATCTGCTTGCCGAAGCCGCCGGCGACCGCGATCGCAGCCAGAGTGGCTTCATGCGGAGCTGGAGTGGGTGGGCCGCTGCGGCGGCAGTGGGGTTGCTCTTGGTGCTGGGGCTGGCCCCGCCGGCCATGGCGCAGCCGGACATCCCCGCGTTTCCCGGCGCGGAGGGGTTCGGGGCGATCGCGACCGGGGGGCGCGGGGGGGATGTCGTCATCGTCGACACGCTGGAGCCGTACGGGCCGGGCTCGTTCGGGGAAGCGCTCGACCCCGAGGACTGCCGACCCCGCATCGTGGTCTTCGCGGTCAGCGGCGTCATCGAGGGGGAGTTCGACCTCACCTGCGGCAACGTCACGATCGCCGGCCAGACCGCTCCGGGGGCCGGCATCACGATCCGCGGCCGCGTCGACGGCTACGGCGCCGATCCCGGCGGCAACCTCATCATCCGCCACATCCGGGTGCGTTCCGGGCCGCCGCGCCCCGATACCGAGAACTTCCACGACGCGATCCAGCTCTCCAACAACCCAGTGCTGATCCTCGACCACGTGACCGCGTCGTGGAGTGTCGACGAGACCGTCGACCTCTTCGAGGGCGGCGGGGACATCACCGTGCAGTGGTCCACGATCGAGCAGTCGCGCATCAACCCCGACGAGCCGCACAACTACGGGCTGATCGTCGGGCCCGACGTGCGCAACGTCTCGATCCATCACAACCTCTTCGCGCACCACCGCTCCCGCAGCCCGGCGATCGCGAGCGGCCCCGCCGAGGTCCTCAACAACGTCGACTACGACGTCTGGGACGGCTTCGTCCACCACAACCCCGCCGACGGCGAGTTCCACATCGTCGGCAACCAGTACCTGAACGGGCCGAACGCCGAGAACCTCGTGCCGTTCTGGTTCGACGACGAGGAGCCCGGCGAGACCACCTACTACCTGGCCGACAACTTCGTCGACGACCCGTCGCGTGACTACTCCGCCACCGTCGATTACCCCTGGGGCGAACCCTACGAGGGTTTCGAGGACATCCCCGGCGAGGAGTACGCGACCGACAGCCCATCCGACTTCGGCGTGCGCTTCCCGGTCACGGTGCAGCCCGCATCCGAGATCCTCGACCCCGTCCTGGCCCAGGCCGGTGCCTGGCCGCGCGACGCTGTCACCGTGCGCACCGTCCAAGAGGTCCAGGACCGCTCCGGCGAATGGGACGCCCAGGAGCCCGACGACCTCATGGAGGGCCTCACCCCCACCGACGCGCCCGCCGACGCCGACCGCGACGGCATCGCCGACGCCTGGGAGTCCGAGCACGGCCTGGACCCCTCGGACGGCAGCGACCACGCCACGGTGCTCGCCGGCGGGTACACGGCGATCGAGGTCTACATCAACGAGCTAGCCGACAACCTCGTCGGCATCACGTCCGCGCCAGTCCCGGCCCCGGTCGAGGCCGACGCTCCCGCCGAGGACTCCCCCGCCGAGGACGCTGCCGCCGAGGACGCCGCGTCCGCCCAGGACCCCGCCGCACCCACGCCGGCCCCCGCACCCGCCGCACCCGCGCCGGCCACCCAGGCGACCAGCGACACCGGCCGCGCGCTCGCGTTCGTTGCGATCGGCGCCGTCGCCGCCCTCGGCGGCGTGCTCATCGGCCGCGGCGTACGCCGCCGCTGACTGTGGAGGCTGGGGAAGGATCGCTGGAAGAGGGTGGCTACACGCGGCGGCGCGACACGGTCAGCGCCAGCAGCATCGCGATCACCGCGACGAAGAACATCAGGGAGGCCATCACGTTGACCTGGACCGGCACGCCGCGTTGCGCGGCGCCCCACACGTAGACCGGGAACGTGACCTCGTTGCCCGACACGAAGCTCGTCACCACGAAGTCGTCGAACGACAGCGCGAACGCCAGCAGGCCGCCGGCGATGATGCCCGGCAGGGCCAGCGGGAACGTGACCTTGCGGAACGTCGTCCACTCGTCGGCGTAGAGGTCCATCGCGGCCTCCTCCAGCCGCGCGTCGGAGCCCTGCAGCCGCGCCTTGACGGTCACCACCACGTAGCTGATGCAGAACATCACATGGCCGATGAGGATCGTGCCGAACCCGCGGCTCACGCCGGTGTTGAGGAAGAGCGCCAGCAGCGACGACCCCATCACCAGCTCGGGCGCCGCCATCGGCAGGAAGATCAGCAGGTTCGCCGGCCCGCGGCCGCGGAAGCGGTGGCGCACCAGCGCGAACGCGATGAGCGTGCCGAGCGTGGTGGCGATCAGCGTCGCGAGGATCCCGATCTGCAGCGACTTCACGACGGCGTCGCACAGCCCCGGCACGGAGCAGGGGTCCGACCACGCCGCCAGCGAGAAGCCCTGCCACTGGAAGTTGAACCGCCCCTGCACGTCGTTGAAGGAGAACAGGATCACGACGAACACCGGCAGGAACAGGTAGATGAGCACCCCGATCGCGAAGATCGAGACCCAGTTGCGACCCAGCCAGGCGAGCGGGCCCCTCACACCGCCTCCTCGACGCCGACGCGGTTGAGGTAGGACAGGACCAGCACGAGGATGATCGCGAGCAGCACGAACGACAGCGCCGCCGCCGTCGGGTAGTCCAGCACCACCAGGAAGCGGCTCTCGATGACGTTGCCGATCATCGACGTCGCCGGGGTTCCGAGGAAGCGGCTGTTGACGTAGTCGCCCGCCGCCGGGATGAACGTCAGCAGCGTCCCCGCCACGACCCCGGGCAGCGACAGCGGCCACGTCACCTTGCGGAACGCCGTGAACGGCGACGCGTAGAGGTCGGACGCGGCCTCGATGAAGCGGTGGTCGATCTTCTCCAGGGACGTGTAGAGCGGCAGCGTCATGAACGGCAGGAAGTTGTAGACCAGCCCCGCGACCACGGCCCACCCCGTGGCCAGCATCCGATCTTCGGGCAGCAGCCGCAGGGCGTCGAGCACCCGCACGACCACGCTGGAGTCCGACAGGATGATCTTCCACGCCAGCGTCCGCACCAGGAAGCTGACGAGGAACGGCATCACCACGAGCACCAGCACGAGGTTCTTGAAGCGCCCGGCCTTGAACGCGATGAAGTACGCCAGCGGGTAGCAGATCCCGAGCGCCACCACGGTGGTGATCGCCGCGTACGCGAACGAGCGCAGCAGCTGCGGGGCGTACTCCGAGAGCGCCGCGCCGTAGTTGCCGAACGCCCAGGTGAGCGAGAAGCCCTCCTGGATCGACCCGGTCTGCAGCGACGTCTGCGCGAGCGTCGACAGCGGCACCACGAAGAACAGCGCGAGGAACAGCAGCCCGGGCGCGAGCAGCAGGTACGGCGTGACGGTGCGCTTCACGTGACCACGAACGTGTGCAGCGGGTCCCAGGACAGAGCGACAGGGTCGCCCGGGCGCAGCTCGACGACCGCGAGGTTCTGCGCGTAGACCGTGAGCTCGTCGCCCGACGGCGTCCGCACGAGGTACTGCGTCGACACGCCCGTGAAGCTCGCGTCGGTGATCGTCGCGGTCAGCGTGTTGCGCCCGTTCGTCGCCGCGTTCCCCGCGGGTGACAGCGCGATCTTCTCGGGCCGCACGCCCACCCGCCCCGAGCCCGACGCGGAGCCCACCAGGGCCGCGGGGACGCGCACCGCGTCGGACCCCACACGGAGCACTGCGTGCTCCTCGTCGCCGCGCTCCCAGGTTCCCGACAGCAGGTTGGACTGACCGAGGAAGCCCGCGACGAACTCCGTCATCGGGCGCTCGTAGAGGTCGACCGGCGTGCCCAGCTGCTCCATGCGCCCGTCGTGCATCACGGCGATGGTGTCGGCCATCGTCATGGCCTCCTCCTGGTCGTGGGTGACGTGCACGAACGTGATGCCGACCTCGGTCTGGATGCGCTTGAGCTCGATCTGCATCTGCTTGCGCAGCTTGAGGTCGAGGGCACCCAATGGCTCGTCGAGCAGCAGGACCTTGGGGTGGTTGACCAGCGCCCGGGCCAGCGCGACACGCTGCTGCTGCCCCCCGGAGAGCTGCACGGGCTTGCGGCGCTCGAACCGCGTCAGCTGCACGAGCTCGAGCACCTCGCCGACCCGCTTGGCGATCTCCGCCTTGCTCACGCCCGTGCGGCGCAGCCCGAACGCCACGTTCTCGAAGATGTCGAGGTGCGGGAAGAGCGCGTAGCTCTGGAAGACGGTGTTGACGGGCCGCTTGTACGGCTTGATGAACGTGATCTCCTCGTCGCCGATCAGCACCTGGCCGCTTGTCGGCACCTCCAGTCCGGCGACCATCCGCAGCGTCGTGGTCTTGCCGCACCCCGACGGGCCCAGCAGCGCGAAGAACGAGCCGGCTGGGATCTCGAGGTTGAGGTTCTCGACCGCGACGGCGTCCCCGAAGCGCTTGTGCAGGTCGACCAGGGTGACCGAGCCGGCCTCGTCGCCCGCCCCGATCACGTGCCGAGAACCCCTTGGAAGAGCTCCTGGTAGGCCTGGTCCTCCTCCTCGGTCAACGTCTTGAACTCGAAGGTCTGGGCGAGCATGTCGGCGTCCGGGAAGATCAACGGGTTCTCGGCCAGCTCCGGGTCCAGCTCCTCCATGACCTCGCGCGCGCCCTCGACCGGGGTGATGAAGTTGACCCAGGCGGCGATCTGCGCGGCGATCTCGGGCCGGTAGACGAAGTCCATGAGCGCCTCGGCGCCGGCCTTGTTCGCCGCGTTGGCGGGGATCTGCATGTTGTCGGCCCAAAGCATCCCGCCTTCGGCCGGGATCACCCACTGGATCTCCGGGTTCTCGAACTGGCTCTGGAGCACGTCGCCCGACCACGCGATCGCGGCGCCGACGTTGCCGGCGGCCAGGTCGGCGGCGTAGTCGTTGCCGGTGAAGGCGCGCACCTGGCCGCTGTCGACCGCCTCCTGCAGGCGCGCGATCGCGGTCTCGTACTCCTCGAAGGTGTGGTCGGCCGGGTCGCTGCCCATCGTCAACATGATCAGGCCCATGGTGTCGCGCATCTCGGTAAGGAACGTCACCTGCCCCGCCAGCGCAGGATCGAAGAGGTCGTTGACGCTGGTGATCTCCCGGCCGATCAGCCCTGGGTTGTAGCCGATGCCGGTGATGCCCGACTGCCAGGGCAGCGAGAAGCGCCGCTCGGGATCGAACGCGGGCGCGGCCAGCCGCTCGATCACGTTGGCCTTGTTGGGCACGTTCGCCGCGTCGATCTCCTCGACGAACTCGAGGTTGATCATCCGCGACGCCATCCAGTCGGTCAGGACCATGATGTCGCGTCCGATGTCCTCACCGGCGGCGAGCTGCTGGCGGTGGCGCGCGAAGAACGTGTCGTTGTCGTTGACGTCCTCGAAGTAGTTGACCTCGATGCCGGTCTCGGACGTGAACTGCTCCAGCGAGGGGTAGTTGCCGTCGTCGTCGACGTCGATGTAGAGCGTCCAGTTCGAGAAGTTCACGACGTCCCCAGCGGCGGCGGCCGTGCCGGTACCGCCGTCCGCGGCCGGCTCGGTGGAGCTGCTGCCCTCGATCCCGCTGCACGCGGCCAGCAGCGGCCCCGCGGCGACCACCAGGCCGCCGGTGCCGACGGAGCGCAGGAACGACCGGCGCGTGAGGCCCGTGCGCGCGAGGAAGCGGGCGACGGCGGGGTCAATGGGTGGTCGGCGATATGCCATGGCAGTGGCTCCTTGTTAGCGGTGCAGCCCGGCCCCCTCGGCGCGCGTCAGCCGCGACGCCAGGACGATCGGGATGAAGGTCACTGCGATCACGAAGAATGCAACCACGTTCGTGACCGGCCGGTCCCGCGGGCGGGTGAGGGACGCGAAGATCCAGATCGGCAGCGTCTGCTGTTGCCCGGCGGTGAACGTCGTGACGATGACCTCGTCGAACGACAGGGCGAACGCGAGCATCCCGCCGGCGATCAGCGCGGACGAGAGGTGCGGCAGCAGCACGTAGCGGAACGTCTGCCATCCCGACGCGCCGAGGTCCATCGAGGCCTCGAGCATCGACCCCGACGTCCGCCGCAGGCGCGCGATCACGTTGTTGTAGGCCAGCGCCACGCAGAACGTGGCATGCCCGATCACGATCGTCCAGAACGTGAACGGCACGTCGGCGACCACGATCGCTGAGCGCAGCGCGATGCCCGTGATGATCCCCGGCAGCGCGATCGGCAGGATGATGAGGAACGACAGGGACTCGCGGCCGAAGAACCGCGTGCGCCACACCGCAGCCGCCGCCAGCGTGCCCAGCACCAGCGCGATCGCGGTCGAGATCAGCGCGACCCGCACCGACAGGCTGAGGGCCTCGCGCACCGCAGGGTTGCGAAACGCCACGCCGAACCAGCGCGTCGTGAACCCGTCGGGCGGGAACGTGAAGGCGCCTTCGTCGGTGGAGAACGCGTAGAGGGCGATCAGGACGACGGGGATGTGGAGGAACACCACGGTCGCCCAGGCCGCGACCTTCAGCCCCAGGCCCCGCTTCACAGCGCCTCCAAGGCGCCACTGCGCCGGGCGCCGATCAGGTAGAGCGCCATGATCGTCATCGGCACGACGGCGAAGGCGGCCGCGAGCGGCAGGTTCCCCGACGTCCCCTGGTAGCTGTAGATCGCCAACCCGATGAACGGCGAGGAGTCCCCGATGATCGTGGGGATGATGTAGTCGCCCAGCGTCAGCGAGAACGTGAAGATCGACCCCGCGACGACCCCGGGGAGCGCCAGCGGCCAGGTGACCTGGCGGAACGTGCGGGCCGGCCGCGCGCCCAGGTCCGCCGACGCCTCCAGGTAGCTCTGCGGCACGCGCTCCAGCGAGGCGGCGACCGGCAGGATCATGAACGGCAACCAGATGTAGGTGAAGACCACGACCTGGCCGAGGATCGAGGTCGACAGGGTGGGCCCACCGATCACCGGCAACCCCAGTACGGCGTCCAGGGCGCCGGTGAGACCCACGCGGTCCGCCGACCACGCGACGATCCCCTCGCGCGCGAGGATCAGCTTCCAGGCGTACACCCGGACCAGGTAGGACGACCACAGCGGCAGCAGCACCGCGAGGTAGAGCACGGTCCGGGTGCGGCGCGACGCGAACCGCGCCATGTAGTACGCCAGCGGGAACGCGATCACCGCGGAGACCACGGTCACCGCGGCGGCCACGCCGGCCGTCCGCAGCACGATGAAGCGATTGGAGTCGGTCCACAGCGACGCCCACGTGTCCAGCGTGAACGCCGGGTTGACCAGCCCGGTGAACTCGTCCAGCGAGCGGAAGCTCTGCGCCAGCAGCGCGACCAGCGCACCCGCGTAGATGATCCCCAGCCACAGCAGCGGCGGCCCCAGCAAGAGCGTGCGCCGCAGCCACGGGCGCCGGTGCAGCGCCGCAGAGACACGCAGATCGGCGCGTGCCCCTGCCGCGGCGAGGCGCGGCGGCGGCGCTGCTGTGGTCACGCTACGGCCGGGGGCGGGAGCTCAGCGACCGCCGAGGACGGCGATGTACTGCGTGACCCATTCGTGGTAGGGCACGCACTCCTCGTCGCCCTCGCCGAAGCAGTCGGCCTGGGGTGTCTTCCAGAACTCGATGCGGTCGAAGTTGTCGATGCCGTTGGTCGTGCAGCCGTCAGGGCCGAGCAGCTCGTTGCCCTCACAGGCACTCGGCACGGCCGGCACCGACCCGAACCAGGAGGCCAGGTCGCCTTGCACCTGCGGGGTGATCGAGTGCTGCATCCACAGGTACGCGCAGTTCGGGTGCGGCGCGTTGGCGTGCAGCATCGTGGTGTCCGCCCAGCCGGTCGCCCCCTCCTCGGGGATCGTCGATTCGACCGGCACACCGTCGGCCACCAGCAGGTTGACCTGGAAGGGCCAGGTGGAGCTCGCCACGACGCCCTCGTTGGTGATGTCCTCGATCTGCGCGAACGCGTCGTGCCAGTAGCGGAAGACCAGCTCGCGTTGCGTGCGCAGGAGGTCGAGCGCCGCGTCGAACTGCTCGCGGGTGAGCGCGTAGGGGTCCTCGATGCCGAGGTCGGGCTGCGTCGCGCGCAGGTAGATGGCCGCGTCCGCGATGTAGATCGGCCCGTCGAAGGCGCTGACGCGGCCGGCGTTGGACTCGCCGTCCGGCAGGTCCTGCTCCTCGAACACGACGTTCCAGGAGGTCGGAGCCTCCCCGCCGAAGACCTCGGTGTTGTAGACCAGCACGTTGGAGCCCCACTGGTAGGGCGCGCCGTAGTGCACGCCGTCGACGGTGTGCCAGTCGGCGTCCTGGAGGCGCTCGTCGATGGTGTCGTAGCCCTCGATGAGCTCGGTGTTCACGGGCTGCACCGTGCCGCCCTCGATGAGGCGCAGGCTGGCGTCGCCGGAGGCGGTGACGAGGTCGTACTCGTCGCTGCCCTGCATGAGCGAGACCATCTCGTCGGAGGTGCCGGCGACCTTGACGTCGACGATGCAGCCGGTCTCCTCCTCGAACGCGGTCACCCAGTCGTAGGCCGGGTCGGTCTCGCCGCGCTCGATGTAGCCGGCCCACGCGACGATGTTGACCGCGCCCTCTCCCTCGCCTACCTCGGTGATCGCCTGCGGTCCCTCCGCGGCATCACCGTCGTCCCCCCCGCCGCACGCCACCACCGTGAGCACGAGCAGCGCCGGCAGCGCCAGCGCACGCCATCGCGTCATCTGGGATCCCTCTCTCTCGTGTGCTATGCCGCCGGACCCCCGGCGAGCGGTCGGTTGAACGTCGCGTCCCAGCGCAGCTCCACGGCCCTGCCGCGGGCGCTGAGCAGGTCGGCGGCGGACTCCTCGAGGTTCTGGCGGACCACGACCACGTCGCCGACTGCGGTCTCCACCAGGTAGCGCGTGTGCATCCCGAGGTAGACGGCGTCGCGCACGACGCCCGGCAGCACGCAGTCCGCGGGACCGGCCGCCCCGAGCTCTGCGAGCCGGATCTTCTCCGGCCGCACCGAGAACGGCTCCGGCGACCCGGTGACCGCCAGCGCGGCGTCCTCGTCGAAGACCGTGGAGACGCCGACGAAGCCCGCGACGAATGCGGAGCGCGGGTGCTCGTAGACGTCGGAGGGGGCGCCGACCTGCTCGACGCGGCCGTCGTTGAAGACCGCGAGGCGGTCGCTCATCACCAGCGCCTCCTCCTGGTCGTGCGTGACGTAGAGGAACGTGATGCCCACCTCGCGCTGGATGCCCTTGAGCTCGACCTGCATGGCCTGGCGCAGCTTGAGGTCCAGTGCGCCGAGGGGCTCGTCCAGCAGCAGCACGCGGGGGCGGTTGACCAGCGCGCGGGCGAGCGCGACGCGCTGGCGCTGGCCGCCGGAGAGCTGCGTGACGCGCCGGTCCGCCAGGCCCTCGAGCCGCACCATCGCCAGGGCGTCGGCCGTGCGCTCGCGCTGCTCGGCCGTGCCCACGCGCTTCACGCGCAGCCCGTAGGCGACGTTCTGGCCCACGGTCATGTGCGGGAAGAGCGCGTAGTCCTGGAAGACCGTGTTGACGTCGCGCTCGTACGGCGCCAGGCCCGTGACGTCCTGGCCGTGCAGCAGCACGCGGCCGGCGGTGGGCGTCTCGAAGCCCGCGATCATCCGCAGCGTGGTGGTCTTGCCGGAGCCCGAGGGCCCGAGGAGCGAGAAGAACTCGCCGTCGGCGATGTCGAGCGTCACATCCGCGACCGCGACGACGTCGCCCCAGCGCTTCTCCAGGTCACGCAGGGCAACAGCCGGCGGTGCCGTGCCCTCCCGGTCGGCGGCGCGCACGACCTCGGCGACCTGGGTCATCCAGACCGGCCGGCCGGGAGCGCGGCGGCGGTGACTTCGATGATGCGGTCGATCTGGGCGTCGGTGGTCACCAGGGGCGGGCAGTAGGCCATGGCCGACTCGCCGATCGGGCGGGCGATCACGCCGCCGGCGAGCATCGCCTCGCGGACCGCGCCGGCGCTGACACCGTCCTGCAGCACCAGTGCCCACACGGCGCCGTCGCCGCGCACACCGGCCGCGCCGTCGTCGTCTGCTGCCACGGCTGCGAGGCCGTCGTGGAGGCGCTTGCCGAGGGACTTCGCGCGGTCGAGGAGGCCTTCGTCGCGCGTGATGTCGAGGACCACCAGCGCGGCGGCGCAGGCGGCCGGGTGGCCCGAGTAGGTGCCGCCGTGGCGCAACACGAACATCGGGTCGGACTCCAGCACGTCGACCACCGCGCGGCCCACGACCACGCCGCCGAGCGGCTGGTAGCCCGAGGTGACCGCCTTGGCGAACGTCTGCAGGTCGGGGACGACCCCGTAGTGGTCGGCGCCCCACCAGGCGCCCAGCCGCCCGAAGCCGCAGATCACCTCGTCGAGGATCAGCAGCGCGCCGTGGTCGTCGCAGAGCTTGCGCAGGCCCGGGAAGTAGCCGGGCGGCGGCGGCAGCACGCCGCCCGCGCCGACGACGGGCTCCGCGATCACCGCGGCGATGCGGTCGCCCTGCTCGGCGAAGACGGCCCGTACGGCCTCGAGGTCGTCGTACGGCGTCTGCACGACGTCGGGCAGCATCGGGCCGAAGCCCTGCTGGTTCAGCGGCAGGCCGGTGGCCGCGAGACCGCCGTAGGTGACGCCGTGGTAGCTGGGCTTGCGGCTCACCACGACCGTGCGCTGGGGCTGGCCAGCCAGCGCGTGCGTGATGCGTGCGAGCTTGATCGCGGTGTCGACCGCCTCGGAGCCGCCGTTGGTGAGGAAGACGCGGGGGTCGCGGGCGGGTGCGATCTCCGCCACCTGCGCGGCGACGGCCTCGGCCGGGCCGTTGGTGAAGCGGTCGAACAGGTGGTAGGCGTCCAGGGTCCCCAGCTGCTTGGCGACCGCGTGGGCGATCTCGCGGCGGCCGTGCCCGACGTTGCAGTACCAGAGGCTGGCCAGGGCGTCGAGGTACTCGCGGCCGTCTGCGTCGAAGACCAGCGCGCCCTCGCCGCGGACGATCTCGATGAACGTGTCCGCGCCGGCCGCCGGGCGGGCGAAGGGGTGCAGGAGAGCGGTGGGCGCGCTGCTCACCTGAGCACCTCCGCCGGCCGCGGGCGCCGTCACGGGTGCACTCGCTTCTGCGCCTCGCTCAGGACCTGGTCGAGCCCGTCGACGAGCTCGCCGAGGACCGTGCGGTCCGCGAGCAGCGGCGGCGCGACCTGGATGACCGGCTCGTCGCGGTCGTCGGAGCGGCAGATCAGGCCGAGCTCCAGGAGCCTGGGGTTGAGGAAGCCGCGCAGCAGGTCCTCGGACTGCTCCGCGGTGAACAGCACCGGGCCGTCGCGGTCGGCGACCAGCTCGACGGCCCAGAAGTAGCCGGCGCCGCGGTGGTGGCCCACGATCTCGTGGTCCTCGGCGAGGCGGCGGAACTGCTCGCCCAGCCAGGCCTCGTTGGCTTGCACGTTGGCGAGCAGGTCGTGCCGCTCGAACACCTCGAGGTTGGCCAGGGCGACGGCACTGGCCACGGGGTGGCCGCCCCAGGTCGCGCCGTGGAGGAACATCGTCGTGGGCGCGCTCTGCAGGGCCTCCGCGATGCGGTCGGTGAACGCCATGCCGCCCATCGGCGCGTAGCCGCTGGTCACGCCCTTGGCGAACGTGAGGATGTCGGGGACGAAGCCGTAGCGCTCCGCCCCGGTCCACCTGCCCAGGCGGCCGAAGGCGCAGATGACCTCGTCGCTGACGAGCAGCACGCCGTGGCGGTCGCAGATCTCGCGGACCTGCTGGAAGTAGCCGTCGGGCGGGGGCAGGCAGCCGCCGCCGTTCTGCACAGGCTCCAGCACCACCGCGCTGACGGTCTCGGGACCGGCCATCTCGATCGCGAGCTCGATCGCGGCGGCGGGGTCCTGCGGCCTGCGGGCGGTAGGGGTTGGTGTTGGGGACGCGCACGTGGATCGGCACGCAGCGGCTCGAAGGGCGCGGCGATCGACGGCAGGCCGGTGACCCCGAGCGCCCCCAGCGTGCTCCCGTGGTACGCATAGCTGCGCGACAGGACCTTGCGGCGCGACGGCTCACCGTTGAGCAGGTGGAACTGGCGGGCCAGCTTGATCGCGGACTCGACGGCCTCCGACCCTGAGTTCACGAAGAAGTAGCGGGTCAGCTGCGGCGGGAAGCGCTCGCTGAGAGCCTGGGCGAGGTCGAGGGCCGGCTGGTGCGCGACGCCCCAGTTCGTGGCGAACGCCAGCTTGCGCATCTGGGCCGCGGCGGCCTCGGCCATCTCCGGGTGCCCGTAGCCGGCCTGCACGCAGAACAGCCCCGAGAGGCCGTCGAGGTAGCGGCGGCCCTGCGTGTCCCAGAAGTAGCAGCCCTCCCCGCGGTCGAGGACCGGCACCGTGGGCTCAGGGCCCAGCCAGTCGTCGGTGCGCGTGAAGTGCAGCCAGAGGTGGCCGTCGGAGAGCTGCGCCTGCGGCACGTCAAGCCTCGATGTTGCTCATCACGTGCTTGATGCGCGTGTAGTCCTCGAACCCGTAGAGCGACAGGTCCTTGCCGTGGCCGGAGTGCTTGAAGCCGCCGTGGGGCATCTCGGCCACCAGGGGGATGTGGGTGTTGATCCACACGCACCCGAAGTCCAGCGCCTTGGCCATACGCATCGCGCGCCCGTGGTCCTTGGTCCACACGCTCGAGGCGAGGCCATAGCGCACGCCGTTGGCCCAGGCGAGGGCCTTCTCCTCGTCGTCGAAGCGCTGCACGGTGATGACCGGGCCGAAGATCTCGTCCTGGATCATCTCGTCGTCCTGGCGGAGGTCCGCGACGATCGTGGGGGCGTAGAAGTAGCCGGCGCCCACCTGCTGCTGGCCGCCGATCACGATCTGTGCGTGCTGCGGCGCGCGCTCGACGATGCCTTTCACGCGGGCCAGCTGGCTGGCGTTGTTCAGCGGCCCGTAGAGGACGTCCTCGTCGTCGGGCATACCGGTCCTCGTGGCCTTGGCCTGGGCCTCGAGGGCGGCGACGAAGTCGTCGTGGATGCGCGGGCCGGCGAGGACCCTCGTCGCGGCGGTGCAGTCCTGGCCGGCGTTGAAGTAGCCCGCGACGGCGATGGCCTCGGCCGCGGCCTCGAGGTCGGCATCGTCGAAGACGATCACCGGGGCCTTGCCGCCGAGCTCGAGGTGGGTGCGCTTGAGGTCTGCGCCGGCCGCCTGGGCGACCTCCATCCCGGCGCGCACGCTGCCCGTGATGCTGACCATCTGGGGAGTGGGGTGGCTGACGAGCGCGCGGCCGGTGTCGCGGTCGCCGCAGAGCACGTTGCAGACCCCTGGGGGGAGGTGCTCAGCCATGATCTCGGCCATGCGGACCGTGCTCACCGGAGTGGTGTCGGAGGGCTTGAGCACCACCGTGTTGCCGGCCGCCAGCGCGGGCGCCCACTTCCAGACCGCCATCATCATCGGGTAGTTCCAGGGCGTGACCTGGCCGCAGACGCCGACGGGCTCGCGGCGGATGAAGCTGGTGTGGCCGGCCATGTACTCGGCGGCTGCCCGGCCCTCCAGAACCCGGGCGGCACCCGCGAAGAAGCGGATCTGGTCGACCATGGGCGGGAGCTCCTCGTCCATGGTCAGCTGGTGGGGCTTGCCGGTGTTCTCGACCTCGAGGGAGACGATCTCCTCCCCGGCGGCCTCGAGCGCGTCGGCGATGCGGAAGAGGGCGAGGCTGCGCTCGCTCGGGGTCGCGTCGCGCCACCCGGGGAAGGCGCGGGCAGCGGCCTGGAACGCCAGGTCGACGTCCGCGGCGTCGGACAGGGCGGCCTGGGCGAAGACCTCGCCGGTCGCGGGGTTGGTCAGCTCGCTGGTGCGGCCGTCGACCGCGTCGCGCAGCTCGCCGTCCACGAAGTTCTGCACTCGGCGCACGGTGTTGTCCTCCTCGGTGCCAAGCAGTCCAACCGCCAGCCCGCATCGTGTACAGCTTGGCAGGCTGGATGCAGGCTAGGCGGCAGTCGAGACCGCCGTCGTTGGCCAGGTGGCGGAATCGCGGGCGGTACGCTGCGCCGTCTGGCCATGCGTGGGCAGGCCAGACTGCTGGCTCACCATGCACCTCGACCTGCTGCTCGCCGACCCGGCCCTCGGGCTGGAGCTCGTCGCCGGGCGCGTCGGGGTCGCGTCGCGCGGGCCGATCCGCTGGGCGACGACCTCGGACCTGCCCGACCCCACGCCCTGGCTGGAGGGCGGCGAGGTGCTGCTCACGACCGGTTTGGGGGTGCGCGGCGACCCAGAGGCGCAGCGGCGGCTGATCGCGGCGGTGGACCGCCGCGGCGTGGCGGCCGTCGGCTTCGGAGTCGGGGTGATCGAGGACGAGGTCCCGCCGGCGCTGGTCGCGGAGGCGGAAGCGCGCGGCCTGCCGCTGTTCATCGTGCCGCTCGAGGTGCCGTTCATCGCGGTCGCCAAGCGCGTGTCGCACCACATCTTCAGCGAGCACTACGCCACGCTGCGCGCCGCGGTCGATCTGCACCGCACGGTGCTGGCGACCGTGCTCGGCGGGGGCGGCGTGGCGGGGGTGCTGGCGACGGTGATGACCCCGATGCCGGGCGCGTCCGCGGTGGCCTACGACTACTACGGGCAGGTGCTGGCGGCGCACGACCCCGCGGGGCTGGCGGCGCTGCTGTCGTGGGACGCGGTCGCCGCGCGGCGCCAGGACCGCGAGCGCTTCGAGCTGGTCCTGCGCGAGGGCGCGGTCGCCACCGGGGCCTGGCTGCGGGTCGCCGACGAGCTGGAGGCGGCGCTGGTCGTGCTGACCGACCGGCCCTTGTCCGAGCCCGAGGCGCTGCTCTTCGAGCAGGGGCTGACCGGCGTGTCGCTGGAGCTCGCGCGCGGCCTGTCGATCCGCGAGGCCCACCGCGCGCGCATCGACGAGCTGCTGGAGGACGCCGCGACCGGCCGCGCCTCGTCGGAGTCCCTCCAGCGCCGGCTGCACCGGTTCGGGCTCGATCCCCGGGCACCGTTCGGCGTGCTCGCGGTTGCCCCCGACCGCCGCGCCAGCGTGCGCGCCCTGTGTGTCCTCGCCGAGGACGCCCTGGAGTCCACCACCGAGGCCCGTGAGGTGCGCACTGGCGCCGGCGACCCCCGCCCGGCCGCCGGTGACGGGCTCGCCGAGCCGGCGCCCGGCGAGGCGGACCGCGAAGCCGACATGGCCGCCGGATCCTCCTGCGCGCACGCGCTCGTCGGTCACCGTGACGGGCTGGCCTTCGCCGTCGTGCAGCCGCCGGCGCGGCAGCCCGAGCAGCTGCTCGGCGCCGCGCGCGCGCGCGGGCTGGTCGACGTGCGCATCGGGTGGTCGGGGGCGGTCGAGGGCGTCGACCGGTTGGGGGCGGCGCTGGCCGAGGCAGCTGCCGCCGCGACCGCGCCGGGACCGGGCGGCGTCCGCGATGTCGCGTCCTTGGGTCTGCCGGGCCTGCTCGCGGGCCTCGCCGAGGACTCCGGTACGCGCGCGTTCGTCAGCCGCGTCATCGGGCCGGTGCTGGAGCACGACGCGCGCGAGGGCACCTCGCTGGCCGACAGCCTGCGCGCCTACCTGCGCCACGGCTGCCGCCCCGGCCCCGCCGCCGCCGAGCTCTGCATCCACCGCCACACCCTCTCCTACCGCCTCGAGCGCGTCGCCGAGCTGACCGGCAACGACCCCCGCGACGGCCGCCACCTGCTGGAGTTCGGCCTCGCCCTGGAGCTGGCCGCGCGGGTCCGTGCCTGAGGCGGCGCCCGGCGCGTGGTGCGCGCCCGGCAAGTGCGGAGCGTCCGGTGCCGCTGTCGGGGGGTGAGGTCAGCTGGTGGCTGCGGGGGGTGGGGCGGACGCGGGCGCCGCTGGAGGGGGCGGTGGAGGCGGACGTGGTGATCGTCGGCGGGGGGTTCACCGGGTTGTGGACCGCGTGGTACCTGACGCGGCTGGAGCCGTCGCTGCGCGTCGTGGTGCTCGAGGCGGAGCATGTCGGGTACGGAGGGTCGGGGCGCAACGGGGGGTGGTGCAGCGCCGGGTTGGGGGTGACGCTGGGCGAGCTGGAGCGACGGGTCGGTCGCCCGGTGGCGCGGCGGGTCGCGGCGGTGATGCGCGGCACGGTCGACGAGGTCGGGCGGGTCTGCGCCGCGGAGGGCATCGCAGCGGCGTTCCGCAAGGGCGGCGTGCTGCGCATCGCGCGCGGCGCGCACGAGCTGCCCGTGGTCGAGCGCGACTGGGAGGTGCTGTGCCGCCTCCAGCTCGACGACGGGTGCGCGCGCCTCGACGCCGACGCCGTCGCGGCACGTGTCCGGGTCGGCGACGCCCGCGCTGCGGTCTTCGACCCCAACTGCGCGGCGCTCGACCCCGGCGCCCTGGTGGTCGGCCTCGCCGCGGCCGTCGAGCGCGCGGGCGTGGCGATCCACGAAGGCACTCGGGTGACCGAGGTCGTCCCGCGCCGGCCGGATGGGCTGCCGGGTGCGTCCGTGCTGGCGGTGGAGGATCTGGACGGGCAGCGAGGCCCGGGGGGGAGCGTGACGGCGCGGGCGGTGGTGCTGGCGGGGGAGGCATGGATGCCGCGGCTGGCGGGGTACCGGCGGGCGCTGCTGCCGGTGTACTCGCTGATCGTGCTGACCGAGCCTGTGCCCGAGGCGACGTGGAGGGAGATCGGGTGGGAGGGTCACGAGTGCCTGTCGTCGCGGCGGTACACCGTCGACTACCTCTCGCGGACGGTGGACGGGCGGATCCTGTTCGGGGGGCGGGGAGCGCCGTACCACCTCGGGTCGCGTGTCGCGCCGCGGTTCGACCACCACGAGCCGACGCACGCGGGTCTGCGGTCGCAGCTGCGGTCGTGGTTCCCACAGCTGGAGGGCGTGGGGATCGCCGCGGAGTGGGGCGGGGCGATCGGGATGCCGCGCGACTGGATGCCCTCGGTCGCCTTCGACGCGGCCGCGGGCGTGGCGCACGCCTTCGGGTACACGGGCCAGGGCGTGGCGACGGCGAACCTCGCCGGTCGGATCCTCGCGCAGCGCCTGGTGCAGGGCGCGTCGGAATGGGACGACCTGCCGTTCGTCGACCACCCCGTGCGCCCGTGGGAGCCTGAGCCGCTGCGCTGGCTGGCCGCGCGCGCGATGCAGATCGGGCTCGCGCGCATCGACGCGCGCGCGGCCCGCACAGGCGAGCCCCCGACCGGCCGCTCCCTCCCGGAGCGCCTGATCCGCCACTAACCCTGCGGGCGGGATAGACGGTCCGCGACAGCCGCCATCGTCGCCTCGAAGTCCGTCCCCGGCGCCGGGGGTTGTGGCGCGGTGAAGAACACGAACGCGTTGCCGTCGGGGTCGCGGAGGTGGACCTCCGTGGCGCCCCAGGGTTGCACCGTGGGCCCGTCACAGGGCGTCCCGGCGGCCCGTGCGCGGGCTGCCAGCCCGTCGAGGTCGTCCGCGAGGAACGCGACCACGAGACCGTTCGCTGGATGGACGGGGCCGCGGGCCGGCATCACGAGCACGTCCTGGTACCGGCGGCCGCGGAGGTGGCTGATCATCGGCTGGCCGCCGACCTCGGGGCCTCGGTACATGAGCCCGAAGCCGACGACCTCGGTGAAGAAGCGCACGGTGGCGGCGACATCGGAGGCCGGCAACGACGTGTAGGCCGGCATCGGGTAGACCTCGAAGCCGCCGTACAGGCCAGGGGTGCTCGGTTGTGTGTCCATGCGCGCCAGGCTGCAGCCTCACCCGACGTCAGGGTCAAGCCCTCTTGCCACCGGCGACCTGCACCCATCCCTGGGCACACTGCGATGGAGGAGGAGACCACCGTGCCGCCGACCCACATCGCCCCGGGCGTGCTGTCCTGGGCGTCGCTGCTCGACGACGAGACGCGCCGGCAGGCAGCCGCAACCGCCCGGCTGCCGATCCTCGCCGGTGACGTCGCGCTCATGCCCGACGCGCACCTGGGCAAGGGCGCAACGGTCGGTTCGGTGCTGCCGACCCAGGGCGCGATCATTCCGGCGGCGGTCGGCGTGGACGTCGGCTGCGGCATGGTGGCCGTCGAGACCACGCTGACCGCGGCGGACCTCCCCGACGACCTTGGCCCACTGCTGCGCGAGATCGAGCGTCGCATCCCGGCCGGCGTCGGCCAGGGCCACACCACGACCGACTCCGGCAGGCGCTGGTTGCGCAAGCGCGGCCTCCCCGCGACGACGCTCACCCCCCAGCAGGAGCGCACCACCGTCGAGCAGTTCGGCACGCTCGGCTCGGGCAACCACTACCTCGAGTTCGGGCTGGATACAGCCGGGCAGGTTTGGCTCATGCTGCACTCGGGCTCCCGTGGGATCGGCAACCAGCTCGCGCAGCGCCACATCGGGATCGCCCGCAAGATCGCCGCGGACCAGCGGATCCTGCTCCCGGATCCTGATCTGGCGTGGCTGGCGGAGGGCACCAAGCCATTCGACAACTACATCGAGGATCTGTTGTGGGCGCAGGACTACGCGGCGGCCAACCGGGCCGCCATGGCCGAGCGGGCGCTCGCGGCCCTGGCGCAGGTCACAGGGCGCCCGCGCACCGGTCTGGACCGGCGGACCATCCAGTGCCATCACAACTATGCCGCGCGCGAGACGCACGGCGGCCGCGAGATCTGGGTGACGCGCAAAGGCGCCATCCGGGCGCGCGCCGGCGACCTCGGTGTGATCCCCGGGTCTATGGGCACGTCCAACTTCATCGTCCGAGGGCTCGGCAACCCCGCGTCGTACGACTCCTCGGCGCACGGCGCCGGACGACTTCTCTCGCGCAGCGCGGCTCGTCGCCAGTTCAGCGGGACGGACCTCGTGAAGGCGATGGGCGACCGAACATGGCTCGTAGACCGTGCCCACCGCCTGGTCGACGAGCACCCATCGGCCTACAAGCCCATCGAGCAGGTCATGGCCGACCAGGCCGACCTCGTCGAGGTGGTGACGGAGATCAACCAGGTGCTCAACTTCAAAGGAACGTAAAGCCACTCTTGACCCGGGCGGGGACTGTCACAGCCGGTCCGTACCGTCTTCGACGTGGACTGGATGGACCTGCGGCAGCCGGAATTCGTCTCCTTCTCGACGGAGAGCCAGCCTCTGGCGGAGTACTACAAGCGCTACCTACGCGCCACGATCGGGCTGTCCTCCATCGCCCGCCGAAATACCCGCGGCGGCACGTTCAACATCTTCGTGACGAACGACCGCGCCGCCCGCCTCGCAACGACTGTCTACGGTCGGGGTGGGCCGGCCATCGCCCGAAAGCAAGCTTCCGCCAACGTCGTTGCCGCGTGGACGCGCCCCCCCACGATGCGGGCTCGCGCCGACGCGCGACGTTGGACCGCAGACGAGGACGCGATTGTCTTGGCTTTGCCGGAGCAGGAGGCCGCGGCTCGGCTGGAACGGACCCGCGCCTCCGTCTCGATGCGGAGGTGGAGGTTGTCGACGGGCTCGGGCGAGTCACGGTCGGCGGGTGGGGCGAACGTCACAGTCGGCTTGTCGGCTGTCTGCGGGCCGCCGGTCACGAGCAGCAGCCATGCGCCGGCGAAGGTCAGCACGCACGAGGAGTCGCCGTACTCGCGGAGCACGCCTGCGCCGAGCACGTTGCGGTAGGACCGCACGGACGCGTCGATGTCGGAGATGACGAGCAGCTTCGTGAGGGTCATGCCCTCGGTCGGGAACCCGGTCATGCTTCTGACGCAACGCGCGCCGTGGCGCAGCCGACGGCCACGGCATGCTGGCGCTCCATGACGACGCGTGCGGTGGTTCTCGGCGGCGGCGGGGTGGCTGGCATTGCGTGGGAGGCGGGCATCATGGCGGCGCTCGCCGACGGGGGTGTCGACCTGA
Source organism: Euzebyaceae bacterium (assembly GCA_963829805.1). GTDB lineage: Bacteria > Actinomycetota > Nitriliruptoria > Euzebyales > Egibacteraceae > CAWHJR01. The sequence goes on along the minus strand of CAWHJR010000001.1, from coordinate 119,730 downwards.
ACGCCGCCGACCTGGTCGTCGGCACGTCGGCGGGGTCGGTGACCGGGGCGCTACTGCGCGCGGGTGGGGACTTCGAGGCCCTGCTCGCCGACCAGACCGCGGTGGACTCCGGTGGGGAGCTCGCGATCGAGTTCAGCGTCGAGCGCATGGTGAACGCCCTGGCCCAGGCCCTCGCGGGCGCGTCCAGCGAGCAGGACGCCCGGGCCCGCATCGGCGCGCTGGCGCTGGCGACCGAGACCGTGCCCGAGGAAGCCCGCCTCGCCGTGATCCGCGGGCGGCTGGGGTTCGAGGACTGGCCGACCGGCCGCCTCCTGGTCACCGCGATCGACGCCGGCACCGGGGAGTTCGTCACGTTCGATGCACAGTCCGGCGTTGGGCTGATCGACGCGATCGCGGCCAGCTGCGCGGTGCCGACGGTGTGGCCTCCCGTGTCGGTCGAAGGGCGCCGCCACATCGACGGCGGCCTGCGCTCGGTGACCAACGCCGACCTTGCGGCCGGTCACGACCGGGTGCTGGTGGTGGTCCCATTCCGTGGGTTCCCGTTCAACCCGATGGGCCCGATTCTCGACGACGAGCTGCGCACGTTGCGCGAGACCGGCGAGGTGGTCGTGGTCGAGGCCGACCAGGCCGCGCTCCAGGCGTTCGGCACCAACCCTCTGTCGGCCGAGGCGCGTGGGCCGTCGGCCGATGCCGGGCGCCGCCAGGGCGAGGCCGCGCTCGACCACGTGCGCGCCCTCTGGGACCCCTGAGCCGAGTCCTCAGGCCTCGTGGCCGGGCTCGAGGTCGGCCACCGCCGACAGCCGCAGCGGCGGCCCGTGCCGGCCGGGTCCGGCCTCGAGCGGCTCGAGCAGGAATCCGACGTGGTCGCCCAGCGGCACGCGTTCCACGATCGCGCACGCCAGGCGGCTCGGGCAGTCGTCGAGCAGCGGAACCCCGTGCGGCCCCGCCTGCCACGCGAGGTGCGCGAGCTTGGGCCCCTCGTCGGCGGTCGTCGACCCGAAGAGCGCCGCCAGGTCGTGCTGCGCGGCGCCGAGCAGGTGCACGCCCAGCGCGAGGGCGCCCTCGGCGATCCGGTACGTCCGGTTGCGCACCGACAGGCAGACCAGCAGCCGTCCCGGGTCGATGCTGGCCTGCGTCCAGAAACCGACGAGGCAGCCGTCGCGCTCACCGCTGGCCGGGTCCGCGGCCGTCACCACGACCATGGCGGAGTCGGCGTCCGCGACCAGCGCGTCCAGCGCGTCCAGCGGCGTCACCGCACGTCGTAGGCGTGGCGGAACTGGATGCTGATCCGGGGTCCGGCGCTGCGCACCTTGGGGACCGCGTGGTCCCAGGTGCGCTGGCAGGAGCCGCCCATGACCAGCAGGTCGCCGTGGCCGGGCCGGTACCCGACCGACGGCCCACCACCCCGGGGCCGCAGCTTGAACGGTCGCACCGCGCCCAGTGAGATCAGCGCGACGACGGCCTCGGGCAGATCGCGCGCGACCCGGTCGCCGTGCCACGCCACGCTGTCGGAGCCGTCACGGTAGAGATTCGCCCCGACCTGCGTGAACGCCACCGCGTACCGCTCCGACAGCGCGTGCGCGACCGCCCGCAGCTCCGGCACCGGCAGGTGCGGGTCGTCGACCTCCCAGCGGGCGGTCAGGCGCGGCTCGGGGACCATGCGGTCGTACATCCAGCGGTCCTTGTGCCGCCACGACGTCGCCGCGAGAACCTGCTCGAAGAGCCGGTCGGCACCGCGCAGCCACCCAGCGCCGTGCTCGACCCACGCGCCTTCAGCTAGGTCCCGTCGCTCGACGCCGGCGAACGTGGCGTCGAAGGCCACCGCGTCGCCGTCGAACAGGGAGGCCTGGAACGCGAGCTCGGGGAAGCGCCCCACACGCCCAGGGTAGGCTGCCTCGTGCAGCAGTTGGTCCGTGAGCGCTACGAGGTGCTGGCGGAGCTCGGGGTCGGCGCCGAGGCCCAGGTGCTCAAGGCGCGCGATACGCAGCTTGACCGGACGGTCGCGCTGAAGGTGCGCCAGGTGTCCGACGGCTTCACGCGGGCCGAGATCCTGGCCGAGGCCAGGACGCTGCTGGCGATCCCGCCGCACGCGCACCTGCCCCTGGTGCGCGAGGACTTCTTCGACGGCGAGCGCTACGTGATCGTCATGGACTGGGTCGACGGCACCGACCTGGCAGACCTGCGCATGGCTCACGGGCGGCCGGGGCTGCCACCGTCGCTGGTGCTGCAGTGGCTGGCCCAGGCCGCGGCCGCGCTCTCGCACCTGCACGCGCTGGACCCGCCCGTGTTCCACGCCGACGTCAAGCCCGCCAACCTGCTGCTCACGCAGGGCGGCAGCATCGTGCTGGTCGACTTCGGACTGGCCGCGTCCGGACTGGGAGGCCTGCGCGGCGGCACCTCGGGCTACATGGCGCCGGAGCTGCAGGCCGGCGGCGACCCCTCGCGGGCGAGCGACATCTACGCGCTGGCGGCGACCGCGTGGAGCCTGCTGGCAGGCGCCCCGCCGCCCGACGAGCCAGGCCCGTGGCCGGCAGGCCCCGTCGTCCGCCAGGCCGATCGAGGCAGGCCTCGACCCCGATCCGGCGAACCGGCCGCGCAGCGTCGGCGAGCTGGTCGAGCGCATGCGCGCCGGCTGGGGCGCCACGCTGCCGACCGGCGTGCTCACGTTCCTCGCGACCACCGTCCACGGGGCCGCGGAGCGCTGGGCGGCCGACCCGACCGCGATGGCGCGGGACGTCGCGGCGGCCGACCAGCACGTCGCGCGGCTGGTCGAGGAGCACGGCGGCCGCTTCCTGGCGGCCCGTGACGGCGAGAAGACCCTCTCGGTCTTCGGGGGCGCGGTCCCGGCAGTGACGACCGCCGTCGCGATCCAGCGCGCCCACCCCGAGGGCGACCGGCTGCCGATGGGCATCGCCCTGCACACCGGGGAGGCCGAGGTCGGCGGCGACGACTACGTGGGCGCCGCATTGGGCACCACGTCGTGGCTGCGCGGCTGCGCGCGGCCCGGTGAGGTGCTGGTCTCCGACGCGACGGCCGCGCTCGTCGCCGTCCCCGACGCGCCGTGGCGCCTGGTCGACCTCGGCCCGCACCTGTACGCCGGCGGCCGCCAGCACGTCCACGCGGTCGCCGCGGAGGGGACCAGCGCGCCCCCCGACGCCCTGGAGCCACCATATCCCGGCCTCCTGCCCTTCTCCGGCCGCGACCGCGAGCGCTTCCACGGGCGCGAGGACACCGTCGCCGGGCTCCTGCAGCGCCTGGCACCGGGGCGGCCGCTCGCGCTGGTCGGCAGCTCGGGCAGCGGCAAGTCCTCCGTGCTACGGGCGGGGATCGCGCCCGCGCTGCCCGGCGCGGTGGTGGTGACGCCGGCCCAGCTGCTGGCGCAGCGGCCTGCCCCGCGCGCACTGCTGGTCGACCAGTTCGAGGAGCTCTTCACGCTCGTCACCGACCCCGCCCGGCGGGCCGTGATCGTCGACGCCCTGCTGCGCCACCCCGACGTGCTGGTGCTGGCGATGCGCGCGGACTTCTACGGCCGTTGCAGCGAGCACCCGGCGCTGGCCGCTGCCGTCGCCGCCAACCACGTGCTCCTGGGCCCTATGGACGCGGCGCAGCTGCGCAGGGCGATCGTCGGCCCCGCCGCGACGCTGGGCGTGTCGGTCGAGCCGGGCCTGGTCGACGTGCTGATCAAGGAGGTCAGCGGCGAGCCCGGCGCGCTCCCGCTGCTCTCGCACGCGCTGCGCGCGACCTGGGAGCTGCGCACGGACCGCACGCTCACGGTGGCGGCCTACGAGCAGACCGGAGGCGTCCGCGGCGCCATCGCCGCCACCGCGGACAAGCTCCTGGCGACGCTGGCGGTGCAGGACGTCGGCCTCGTGCGCAGTGTGCTCCTGCGCTTGGTGAACCCGGGCGACGGCGCCGCAGACACGCGCCGGCGGGTCGCCCGCGGGGCGCTGCGCCCCGCCGGGGTGTCCGAGCAGCGTCTCGACGGCGTGGTGGAGCGCATGGCGCAGGCCCGCCTGTTGACACTGGACGCCGACACCGTCGAGGTCGCGCACGAGGCCCTCATCCGCGAGTGGCCGCAGCTGCGCCTCTGGCTGGACGAGGACCGCGAGGGCCTGCGCCTGCACCGCCACCTGGCCGACGCCGCACAGGGCTGGGAAGCCGCCGGCCGCGACGAGGCCGAGCTGTACCGCGGCGCCCGGCTGGGCGCCGCGGTGGACTGGGCGGGCGCGCACCCCAACGAGCTCACGGAGCAGGAGCGGGCGTTCCTCGCTGCCGCGCAGGAGCTGGCCGACGCCGAGCAGGCAGCGCTGGCCCGGCGCGTCCAGGAGCAGGCGCGGACGAACCGCTGGCTGCGCGGCGCGCTGGTCGCGGCCGGCGTCCTGGTGGTCGTGGCCGCGGTCACCGGTTTCTACGCCCTGATCCAGCGCGACCGCGCGAACGAGCAGGCGGAGGTGGCGGCGAACCAGGCCGAGGTGGCCGGCGCCAGCGCGCTGGCGGCCGACGCCCGGCGTGCGGGCGCGCAGGCGCTGGCCTCCGCCAGCATCGACGAGACGCTCCTGCTCGCGGTCGCCGGCCGGCGGCTCGAGGACAGCGCGGTCACGCACGCCAACCTGCTCGCGGCCGTGACACGCGGCGGGTCGGCCGTCGCGGCCCGGCGCCTGCCGCAGGGGGTCTACGACGTGCTCGGCCTGGCCGCCGGTCCGGACGGGTCGCTCTACGTGGGCCGCTTCGACGAGGCCTTGCTGGCGTACGGGCCGGGCGGCGACCAGCTCCCGTGGGACCGCGAGAAGCGGGGCGCGGACGCGCTGGCGGTGAGCGCGGACGGCAGCGTGCTGGCGGCCGACATCACCGACGCCACGGGCACCTATCTCGTGCGCCTGACCGACACCGCGTCGGGTGAGCGACTGGGGCCGCCGCTGAGCGAGCCCTCCGGACGGGGCGGCGACATCACCGGCATCGCGCTCAACGCGGACGGTACGCGGGTCGCGGCCGCCTACGGGCCGAAGGAAGTGGAGGACGGGGCGGCGCTGGTGGTCGTGTGGGAGGACGGCCAGGCCGAGCCGGCGTGGGTCGTGGCTCCTGAGGGACGCGGCCGCGGGGCGTTCGGCGAGGCCCCGTCGCTCGCCTTCACGCCCGACGGCGAGCGCCTCGTGGTCGTGGGAGACGGCGAGGGGGTGGTGCTCGACGCGACCACCGGCGCCGAGCGCCAGCGCATCCCCGGCGTCTACGCCCCCGCCGCGCTGAGCCCCGACGGCCGGAGGCTGGTCGCAGCGACGCGCCCGCCCGGCGCGGTCTCCGCAACGGGGGCCACGGGTCGCGTCAGCGGCAACGACGCGGTCGTCGTCGACCTCACCGGTGCGCTGCCGCGCCGCACCCTGTCCGCCCACACCGAGGTCATCCAGGCCGTCGCCTTCGGGCCGGACGGCCGCAGCGTCGCGACCGGCGGCGAGGACGGGCGCGTGATCGTCTGGGACGTCGCCAGCGGTGCGGCCACGCGCGTGCTGGAGGGCCACGCCGGCCGCGTCCTGGGCGCCACGTTCACGCCCGACGGGCTGCTCCACAGCGCGAGCATCGACGGCACCCTGCTGACGTGGCGGCCCGAGGGGTCCAACGCGATCCTGCGGTCCCTGCCGGCCGGCCCGCCGCTCGCGGGGCCGCAGGGCGACGTGATCGTGGACGCCCACGGCACCGTCGCCCTGCACCTGCTGCCCGAGGGCCTGGTGCAGCTGCGCGACACCGGCGACGGCAGCGTCGAGCCGTCCCTGGAGACCGGCCACGGGGAGATCAGCTCGGCGGCCCTCGCGGCCGACGGCCGGCAGTTCGTCACCTCCGGCGCCGACGGCGTGGTGCGCCTGTGGGCGCGGGGGCGACCCGACGCCCTGGCCGAGTACGAACACGGCGAGGAGGTCCTCGCCCTAGCGATCGCCGCGGACACCGGATCGGTGGTCTTCTTCGACGTCGAGGGGCGCGGTGGGGTGCTGGCGGCGGACACGCTGGAGCCGGTCAGCGAGCTGGACGTCGGGGGCCTGGCCTACAACGTCAACGTGACGGCGGACGGCCGCATCGCCGTGGTGACCCTCTACCGGGAGGAGGCGCCCCACCCGATGGTGGTGCTCGACCTCGCAAGCGGCAGCCCAGTGGCCTGGGTCGACCTGCCGTCGCCCGGCTTCTCTGCCGCCTTCAGCCCCGACGCCGACGTCGTCGCGGTGGGGACGCAGACCGGCGAGGTCCTCATGGTCGACCTCGGGCAGCAGGCGATGATGGGCGTCCCGCTGGACGGGCACAGCGAAGCCGTGGTGTCGCTGGCGTTCTCGCCCGACGGCGCCATGCTGGCATCCGGGGGGCGCGACGGCGCGTTCGTGCTCTGGGACGTGGCGGCGCGGCAGCGCGTCGGGCGCGTGATCCCCGGCACGCCCAACGTGCCGGTCGGAGTGGCGTTCGCACCCGACGGCCATACGCTGATCGCCGCTGGCGGCGATCGCGGGGCGTTCGCCTTCGACACCCGCCCTGACAGCTGGGAGGCGCACGCCTGCCAGGTCGCGGGTCGGGATCTGACCGAGGACGAGTGGGCCGAGCTCTTCCCGGGCGCGCGTGGCAGCCGACCTGCCCGCAACCGTCGTAGCGGCTCCCGAGACGGTCGAGCTGCACGGGTTCGCCCACGGCGGCGAGGCCGTCGGGCACCTCGCCGACGGACGCGCGGTGTTCGTCGCCGGGGCTTTGCCCGGCGAGATCGTCCGCGTCGAAGTGCTGCAGGCCAAGCCGCGCTGGGCGCGCGCGCGGCTGCTGGACGTGCTGGAGCCATCGCCGGACCGGGTGACGCCGCCGTGCCCCTACGTGGGGACGTGCGGCGGGTGCCAGCTCCAGCACGCGGCCCCGGCCGCGCAGGCCAAGCTCAAGCGGCGCGTCGTGGCCGAGCAGCTCGGTCGCCTCGGCCACATCGCGGCGGCCGAGGTCGCCGACGTGGTCACGCCCGCCGGCGGCTGGCCCGACCGCTACCGCACGACCGCGCGCTTCGGCGTGACGCCGGAAGGGGCACTCGGCTTCCGGCGCCGGGGCAGCCACGCGGTGGTCGCGATCGACCGCTGCCTGCTGCTTGATCCTGCGACCCAGGACGCCCGGACGGCGGCGGGAGACGCATGGCACGGCACCGACGAGGTCACGATCCGCACGGGCGACGAGGGCCCAGCCGTCACGCTCCTGCGCCGCGGCCGCACCCGCACGATCGACGGCCCGCGGGCCGTCACTGTGACGGTCGACGCGGTGCCACTGCGCGTCTCCGCGACGAGCTTCTTCCAGCCCGGACCGGCCGGCGCGCATGCGCTGGTCACCGAGGTGCGCGCCGCGGCCCGGGTGGGGCCTGGGGACCGTGTCCTGGACCTCTACGGCGGCGTCGGGCTCTTCGCTCAGGCGCTGGCGGCCGACGGCGCGAAGGTGACGCTGGTCGAGTCGCACCACGCGGCGGCCGCGGACGCGCGGGCCAACCTCGCGGGTCTCGATGCGCAGGTGGTCGCCGAGCCGGTCGAGCAGGTCCTGGCGCGCCTGACCGCCGCCGGCGCCACCGCCGACGTCGTCGTGCTGGACCCGCCGCGCGCGGGCGCCGGGCGGGCCGTCGTCACGGCCATCGCGGCACTGGGTCCGCGGACTGTCGTCTACGTGGCCTGCGACGTGGCGGTGCTCGCGCGTGACGCGGCGACCCTGGCCGAGGCCGGCTACCGCCTGCGGCGTGCGGTGCCGGTCGACCAGTTCGGCCACACGGCGCAGATCGAGGTCGTCGCGAGCTTCGAGCGCTGAGCCTCACGATCACTCCACGACGCCGGCGAGGAGCCGCAGCACCCGCTGGGCGTCGAACGCGGCGAGCTCGCCGTAGAGGGCGGGGGCGCTATTGGTGCCGAGGTGCAGGAGGCGTCGCAGGTCGGCCCGGGCGGCGGGCCCGGCGGACCACGCCGCGCGCGGCGTCGCACCGCCCAGCAGCCGCTCGGGCCGGTCCAGCCAGCGCTCCTCGGCCTCGCGGATCAGGCGGTCCAGCGCGGCGGCCACCGACGGCTGCGGCGTGATCACCCCGGCCGGCGGCATGCGCAGGAGGCGCAGGTTGGCCGCCGTCGCGGCCCCCCCGGAGGCGACGCAGCGCCGCACGGGCGGCAGGCAGTGGTCGAAGAGCAGGTCGTATGCGGCCGTGCGCTCCCCGGCACTGGCGAGCAGCACGAGGAAGCCGTCGGCGTCGAACCACAGGTTCGCCCGCGGCCACGGGCCCGACGGCGTCGCCACGACCTCGACGAAGCCGCCGCCCGACGTCTCGCAGAGAGTCGCCAGCAGCAGCTCCCCGACCGCCTCGCGGTGCGTGGCCCGGAACAGCGAGACGCTGCAGGCCGCCTGCTCCCCCTCCGGCGTCCGCAGCGGCGGCGGGTCGCCGTCGTCGGCGCCAAGCCAGCGTGCGCGGCGGTACTGCCCGAGCAGCGCCTCGAGGTCGCCGCACTCCGGGCACACGCCGCTCCGCGCCGCTTTGCGCAGCGCCCGGTCGCGCCGCCACTCGTCCTGCGCGCGTTCCCGCGCCAGCACCACCACGTCACCCGGCATCGTCGGACCTCCCGTGAGCTCACTCGAAAGAGGACAGGCACCGACGGTACGGACGGGCGCGGGCGCGTCCAGGGGCGCCCGGCCGCGCTGTGGAAATGTCAGCCCGCGGCGACCCGACCGTCGCGGATCTCGAGGATCCGGTCGGCGACCTCGACCACGACCTGGTCGTGCGTGGCGACCACCGCGGTGAGGCCCTCGTCGACGAGGTGGCGCAGCAGCGCCATCACCACGCGGCCGTTGGCCGTGTCCAGCTGCGCGGTCGGCTCGTCGGCCAGCAGCAGCGTCGGCCTGGCCGCCAGGGCGCGCGCGATCGCGACGCGCTGCTGCTCGCCGCCGGAGAGCTCGTGGGGCAGGTGCTTGGCGCGGTCGGCGAGCCCGACGACCTCCAGCAGCGCCGCGACGCGCTCGCGCCGGGCTGCCACCGGGGTGCGCTGCAGGCGCAGCGGCACCTCGATGTTCTCCTCGGCCGTCAGCACCGGCAGCAGGCCGAACGCCTGGAACACGAAGCCGATCTGCTGGCGCCGGACCGCGGCCAGGCCGCGGTCGTCCAGCGGTCCGAGGTCCACGCCGCCGACCCTGACGGTCCCGGCGTCTGGCCGGTCCAGCCCCGCCAGGAGGTTGAGCAGCGTGGTCTTGCCCGAGCCGGAGCGCCCGCGAAGGGCGACCAGCGTGCCGGGCTGCACGACCAGGTCGACAGCGTCGACCGCGGTGACCGGCGCGCCCGCCGCCGGGTAGGACCGCGAGACGCCCGCCAGCTCGATCACCGGGCTCACGACGCGGCCTCGTCCTCGTCGGGCCGCTGCGCGGCCGCGTCGGGCCAGACGCTGATGTGGTCGTGCGCGAGGCCCAGGCGCACGCGGTCGCGGATGTCGAGCTCCTCGAGATACTCGCCGGGCAGCTGCACGCGCCCGGTGCGGTCCACGACCGCGAACTCCTCGGCGACGACCTCCTCCAGCCCGCCCACGCCGATCGTGCGCCGGCGCCGGACCTCGGTGGCCGTGCGGCCGTCCCGGATGGCAACCGTGCGCTCGACGGAGCCCGAGACCAGCGGGTCGTGGGTGACGATCAGCACGGTCGAGCCCTCGGCGTGGGAGGCCTGGCGCAGCGTGTCGAGGACCGCGTGGGCGGTCTCGGTGTCGAGCTCGCCAGTGGGCTCGTCGGCCAGCAGCAGCTCCGGCGCGCTCGCGAGGGCGACCGCGATCGCCACGCGCTGCTGCTCGCCGCCCGACAGCTGTGACGGCCGGTGCGTCGCGCGGTCGGCGAGGCCCACGATCTCCAGCAGCTCCGCGGAGCGGCGGCGGCGCTCGCGGCGGCCGCGGCCCGCCAGGGCGAGAGGCACCTCGACGTTGGCCCGCGCGTCGAGGTAGGGCAGCAGGTTGCGTCCGGTCTGCTGCCACACGAACCCGACGACGTCGCGGCGGTAGTGCGTGCGCTCGGTGGATCCCATCGTCGCGAGGTCGTGGCCGCCGACGCGGACCCGGCCCGCGGTCGGCTCCTCCAGGCCGGCCAGCACGTTGACGAGCGTGGACTTGCCGCTGCCGGACGCGCCGACGAGCGCGACCACCTCGCCGCGCTGCACGTCGAGGTCCAGGCCCGCGAGCGCCACGATGTCCTGCCCGCCGACGGAGTAGATCTTGACCAGGCCGTGTGCCGCGACGTGCGCGTGTTCCGTGACCGTCATGCGTGTCCCTCCATGCGCAGGGCGGCGGCGAGGTCGCGCCGCTGGCGCCCGCCGACGGCCGCCGCGGCGACCCCTGCGAGCGCCGCCAGGAACCCTCCTACCGCCAGCCCGACCAGGGGCTGCACCTGCAGCGCCGCGGAGCCCGTACCGGCGAGCACGGCGAGGTCGACCCCGCCCGCGAGCATGCGGGTGGTGAGGACGCCCACCAGCAGTCCCACCCCGGCCCCGAGCGCGACGCCGGCGACCAGCTCCGCCGCCAGCACCGCGACGACCTCCGCGGGTGCGGCGCCGACCGCGAGGAGCGGCGCGACCTCGTTGCGGCGACCGCGGACCGCGCGTGCGGCGGTGACCGCGACAGCGAGGGCGGCGAACACCGCGCAGAGCGCGCTGGCCATCCGCACCGCCATGCCGGTCCCGCGGGCCAGCGGCGTACCCGTCAGCTGGCCGCGCGCGCCGGCGATCGTTGTGACGCGTGCCGCGGGGTCGGCTTCCGCAGCGGCGACCGCGGTGCCCGCGGGATCGCCGGACCGCAGGTAGGCGCGGTTGACGGCGGCCTCGCCACCCGCGTCCGCCCACGCCTGCAGCGGCACGACCAGGAACGGCGCATCGGGCGCCAGGGCCGGGTAGGTGGCGGCGACGGCCACGATGCGCAGCGGCACGCCGGCGGCCTCGAGCTCGTCGCCCACGGTGAGCTGGCGCCGGCCCACGGCCGCGACCGACGCGAGCGCGGGGACGCGGTCCTGCGCGGAGCCCTGCAGCGCCGCGGGCACGGCGCCGTCGGAAGGCGTGCCCGCGACGACGGCTGCGTAGGACCGCGTCTCCAGCGCCAGCACGGTCGCCTCGCCGGTCTCGATCCCGAGCGCGGCGACGCCGACGACCGCACCCTCGATGAACGCAGCGCGCGCCGCCGTGGTGACGTCCGGCAGGGTGTCGGCCAAGGCCCCGGCCTCCGGACCTTCCACCAGCACGTCGGCCCCGACCAGCTCCCACGCCCGCGCGGTGCGCGCGCGCTCACCCGACACCGACACCGCAGCGAGCTGCGTGGCGGACGCGGTCGCCACCAGCACCGCCACGACCCCGAGGCCGATGCCTGGCCGGCGGGCGATCGCGCGCAGCGTCACACCCGCGACAAGGCCGCGGGTCCGCCCAGCCAGCGGCGACACCAGCCGCAGCGCCGGCGTCACCGCCCGGCCCAGCACCAGTCCCGCCGCGATCGCGAGGAGCACCGGCGCGGCGGCGGCCAGCGGGTCAGGCCCCGCCTCCTCGCCCGAGGAGCGCAGCAGCGCCCCCGCCGCCGCGGCCGCCAGCACGGCCACCGCCACCTGCAGCACGGTCCGGCGCAGGGCGGCGCGCGGGTGCGGCTGCCCGGGCGCGGGGCGCCCCGCCACTAAGAGCACGAGCCCGGCAGCCACGGCGGTCGCCGCCGCCAGCGCGGCACCCGCGCCCCCCGAGCCTGTCGCCAGCGCCGCGCTCACCCCGAGCACTGCCGCCGGCAGCGCCAGCACGGCGATCTCCAGCGCGTCGGTCGCCAGCAGCGCTCGCCCGGAGGCGCCGCGGCCGCGCAGCAGGCGCGCCTCGCCGCGGCGCGCCTCGCCGCGCACCAGCCCGACGGCGATCAGCACGGTGAGCGCGACCCCGGCCATCGCGGTCAGGGCGCTGGCCGCCAGGCCCGCCGCCGCGGTGCGGCGCGCCGCTGCCTCGGCCAGCAGGTTGTCCAGGCCGCCCGCGAGCCGCGTCTGCCCCAGCGGCACGAAGGCTGTGTCCGCGAAGCGCTGCGCCTGCGCGGACAGGGCGGCGCGCAGCCCGGCGATCGCCCCGGCGTCGAGGCGGTCGGGGTCGACCGGGAAGCGCCACTCGGCCAGCAGCGGGTTGGGGGCCGTCTCGACGATGAGGTCCCCGTAGGCGGCGGTCCCCAGGAGCGCGCTGGCGCGCACCGTGCGCGTGCTGCCCGACGGGCTGACCACGACGTTGGGCTCCAGCAGGTTGCGCTCGTCGCGGAAGAGCGGGTCGTCCTCGTCGCCGGCCAGCAGGCCGACCACGCGCAGCGTCACGGCCGGCGGTCCCTCGACCCCCGCGGGCGGCGGCAGCGTCCCGAAAACGCGCACGTAGGGGTCATCGGCGTCGGTGTGCAGCGGCAGCTCGTCGCCCACCGCGAGCACGAGCTCCGCGGCCGTGCGCTCCGACAGCGCCACCTCCACCACACCGGGGTCGGGGGCGACGCCCGGCGCGCGGCCGGCGACCACGGCCAGCCGCTCCTCGGCCTCGGGCTGCACGCGCAGGGTCACGTAGCGGGGGCGCCCGGGCAGCTGCTCGACGGACGCGAAGCTCACGCTGCGCACCACGACCTGGGCGGGGCCGAGCACCGCCTGCACGGCCGGCTCGAAGTCGCCGCGCACCTCCTCGCCCGTCGCGACCACGCGCGCCAGCGCGTCACCCTCGGGTCCGGCGGCGATCGTCCCCGGCCGCAGCGCGTCCAGACGCCGCGCAGGGCCGGGCGCGGCCGCGACCGCCTGCCGCAGGTCGGCGTCCAGCGTCGCCGCGACACGTCCCGGCACCAGCCCGGCGGTGACCGCGAGCACGGCCACCACGAGCCCCACGGCGAACCCCAGCGCGCGGTCGCGCCCGAGCCGCCTCACGGCCAGCCCGGGCGGCAGCCACCCGGCCCGCGAGCGTGCCGGCGGCGGCTCCCGGTGAGCCGCGCCGCGCGACCGCAGCTCCCCGCTCACTGGTCCTCGCCTTCGCGCAGGAGGGACGCGGTACCGCGGCCGGCACGGGCCGTCAGGACGGCGGCCACCGCCACGATCCCCGCAACCGCCACGAGCAGGACCCCGATCGCGCCCCAGGGGACCACCAGGCGCGCTGGCGGCACCCCCGCGGGCAGCACCGCCGGAACGAACGCGGCCGCCAGCACCAGCCCGGCGACCGTTCCCGCGACGAGCGCGAAGCCCGCGAGCAGCGTCTGCTCGACCCGCAGGGAGCGCCGGACCTGGCGGGCGGTGAGCCCCAGGGCCCGGAGCGCGGCCAGCTCGACATGCCGCGCGCGCACGGCCGCGCGGGCGCCGACCGCGAAGCCCAGCGCCCCCGCGACCGCGGCCCCCGCGGCGGCGAGCGCGAGCGCCCCGAGCAGCCCAGCGGTGACGGGATCGGCGCCGGCCGCGTCGCGCAGCGCCGCGCGCACGACCGGGCGGCGCGTCGTCACCCCCTCGTCGAGCAGCGACGCCGCCACCGCGGCGGGGTCGCCGTCGACCGCGAGCAGGAGCTCCTCGGCAGGGAGCAGCGTGCCGTCGCCGGCGTAGGCGACGGCTGCCAGGGTCGCCAGGTCGAACACCGCGACGGCCTCGCCGGGCTCCGTGCCGGGCCACGCGCGCACGATCCCCGCGATGGTGGCCGGCAGGGGCGCCGGCAGCGCGTCGACCTGCAGCGTCACCTCCGGCCCGCCCCCGAGAGCCGCCGCCAGCGCCGGCGTCGCGAGGATCGGCACGGACACGAACTCACCGCCGCCGGGGGTCGCCCGGAGCAGCGCCACGGGACCCGTGCCATCGGCGAGCGGCGTGCGCAGCGAGACCGCGAGCAGGTGGTCGGTGCCCGCGTCGGCGACGACCTCGGGAGCCAGGATGGCATCGCGGACCGGGACGGGGGTGACGGTCCACGCGCTGCCGGTCGCGAGGGTCGCGCCGTCGACCCTCACCGCCGTCACGGCGAGCTCCAGCCGCGCCTCCTGGGACGGCACGACGCCCAGCTCCAGCCCCGCGAGCGCCCACGGGCCGCCGCTCGGCACTGGCACGGGCACGCGCACCTCGCCCTCGGTCTGCAGGGCGAAGGTGTCGGCGACCGCGCGCTGGAGCAGCCCGTCCGCACCGCGCAGGACGGCCGTGACCCGGGCCTCGGGCGCGCCGTGGAGCGCTGACAGGGCGAGCTCGACCTCCAGCCGCCCGGCGGCCGGTGGCAGCGCGACGCTGGCCAGCGGTGGCCGGCCTGCCTCCAGCGCGGCGGCGAGCTCCGCGAACGGCGCGTCCGCGAGGTCCGCGCGCAGCGGCACCACACGGGCGAGGGCCGACGCGTCGAGCGCCACGACGGTGGCCTGCTCCTCACGCGTCAGCGGCACCTGCGACCGCCACAGCGGTGTCGCCGCCGTCACCCCTGGCAGCTCCGCGGTCGGCGGCGTTGCACCGCGCACGGCCACGCGCACGTCGGCGCCCGCGGCGAAGTCCGCCCGGTCGTCCTGCGCCGCACGCCAGGACGCGCCGGTCGTCAGCGCCACCACGCCGGCCGCGACCGCCAGCAGCGGGAGGGCCACGGACCGCAGCGCCGCCGGCCGCCGCCGCGCGACCGCGCGGACGCCGAGGGCCGCGACCCCGCCCGCCCAGCGGTCGGCGGTCCGGTCGACCAGCCCCAGCGACCGCGACAGCACGCGCAGGCACACCGCCGCGGCGGCGACCAGCCCGATCGTGGGCGCGATGACCAGCACTGGGTCCAGCCCGACGGCACCGCCCGCTCCCCGCAGCTGCAGCAGCCCCACGACGGCCAGCGCCACGAGCGCCAGGTCGGCGCCCGCCGCCAGCACCGCAGCGGCGGCCGGGCGCCGCGCACGCGCCGCGCGGGCGGCCACCAACGACCGCGCGCTCAGCGCCGCCGGCACCGCCAGACCCACGACGCAGCCGATGGCCGCGAGGGCCGCCGCCGCCCAGGCCGCCTGTCCCGCCACGGCCGGGAGGTGCAGACCGGAGCCGACCGGCGGCGGCAGCGCCCCGGCCGCGCGCACGAGCGGCACGGCCAGCAGCGGTGCCAGCAACACCGCCGGCAACGCGAGCAGCGCGCCCTCCACCCCCGCGAGGACCCCGACCACGACGGTGGGCGCGCCGCGCGAGCGCAGCAGCCCGGCCTGCGCCCGCCGGTCGTCGGCCAGCGCGCCCGACACGAGCAGCAGGGCCGCGACCGCCACCACCGCGAGCTGCAGCAGCGCGATCGCGGCCGTGCCCGCGCTGCGGGCCGCGCTGGCCTGCGCCGTGGCGAGCAGGTCGGGCAGCCCCGTGTCGACGTCCAGCCCGTCGCCCTCGGCGCGGGCGAGACCTGCGACGCCGCTCCGGATCGCGCCGAGGTCGGCGGGCTGGAGCGTCGTCGCGTCCAGCGTCGCCCACCACCGCAGCGTGGACTCCACCGGCTCGATGCGGCCCAGGAGCGCGTCGCGGGTCACCACCAGCGGGCCGTAGGTCACGAAGCCGCCGGCGTCGTAGACGCCCGTGCGCAGCAGCCCGTCGCCGTCCTCGAAGACCGACGCCGCGGTGCCGAGGTGGAACAGCCCGACGATCTCAACGGTGAGCACGCGCTCCTCGTCGAAGCGGCTGGTGGTCTCGAGGCGATCGCCGACGGCGAGGCCCAGCGCCTCGGCGGCGGCGGCGGGCAGCGCGGCCTCGACGACGGTTGCGGACTCGGCCCCGGGCCAGCGGCCGGCGTCGAGCACCGCGTCGTGCTCGAGCTCCTCGGCGGCGAGGAACCGCAGCAGCCCGTCCTCCCCCACCGCGGGGCTCCCGAACGAGCGCGACTCCACGCCCGCACGCACGACGGCCGTGCCCGGCCGCACCGCGTCGGCGATCGCCGCGCGCGCCCCCACGTCCAGCGCTGCCCCGTCGCCGCCGTCCAGCGGCGCGGCCACCCGCAGCGCCGCAGCCTCCGGGGACGCTCCTGCCACGGTCGCGCGCACCCCCGCGGTCTGCGCGGCGCCGGCGTAGATCGGCGCCGCGGCGGCCAGCACCGCGGCCAGCAGCACGACGACCGCCGCGGGCACCAGCTGCCCCGCGTCGCGCGCGGCCCGGCGGGCGGCGACGCCTGCCAGGCCGCGTGGGCGCCGGCCCCGCGCTGGCCGCGCTGTCGCGTCGGCACTGCGCCGGGCGTGCCCCGACGACCCGTGGTCCCACCCCCCTCCGTGACCGTCCAGGTCCCGGGTGGCGGTGCCCCGCCCCGCCGGCCCGTCGGTCACGGTCCGAGGCTACGCGGTGGTACCGTGATCGCGTGGACCGCCGTCAGCTGCGCTGGAGGGGCTCCAGCAGCTGGGGGTGGCGGGTCAGCAGCTCGCGCGCGCTGGTGGCGGGGTGGCCGGTCAGCCGCTCGACGTCCGGGGACACATCCGCGAGCTCGCCGTTGGCGATCGCCAGGTAGGAGGTCACCCAGCCGCGCACCTCCCAGTCGGGGGCGCCGTAGTGGGCGCGCGAGGCGTACGCCTCCTCCTCCGTCTCGGGCTCGTAGCGGATCTCGCGCCCAGCCAGCTCCGTCAGCAGCGCCGCGGCGTCGTCGAAGCTCAGGGCCTCCGGCCCGGTCATGCGGTAGCTGCGGCCGACGTGGGACGCGTCGGGCAGCACGAGCGCCGCCACCTCGGCGACGTCGTCGCGGGCGACGAGGGCCGCGCGGCCGTCGCCGGCGGGCGCGCGCATCACCCCGTCGGGGCCGGTGAAGAACGGCAGGAAGTCTGCGTAGAGGTTGTCCTGCAGCATGGTCCACCCCACGCCGCTGGCCTTGAGGGCCTCCTCGGTGTGGAAGTGGTCGTGGGCCAGCGTGAAGGTCGAGTCCGGCCGGTTGCCCGCGAAGGAGGTGTAGACGATCCTGCCGACGCCGGCCGCGGCGGCGGCGTCGACCACGTTGCGGTGCAGGCGGAACCGGTCGACGTCCTCGGCGGCGGAGACGAACAGCAGCGCGTCCACGCCGTCGAACGCGCGGCGCAGCGCCTCGGGCTGGTCGTAGGCGGCGACCGCGATCTCGCTGCCCGGCACGTCCGGCGCCTTCGTGGGGTCTCGCACCACCAGCCGCTGCCGCGCGCCCGCGACCGCGAGCCGCCGCGCGACCCGCCCGCCGATCGCGCCCGTCGCGCCCGTGACGCCGATGAGCCCGCTCATGGACCCAGGTCCCGCAGTGCGTCCTCCACGCCCCGGTGGAAGGTGGGGTAGGCGTAGATCATGTCGCGCATCCGCGCCAGCGGAACCGCGGCGTGCACCGCCAGCGTGAGCAGGCCGAGGACCTCGCCGCCGACCGGGCCCACCGAGGTCGCGCCGACGAGGACCTCGCGCTCGGCATCCGCGACCAGCTTGATGAAGCCCTCGTTGCCGGCCTTGTGCAGCCAGCCCCGAGCGGTCGAGGGGACCCGCGTCCAGCCGGTCTGGACCGCGACGCCGGCGTCGCGCGCGTCCTCCTCCGAGAGGCCGACCGAGCCGACCTCCGGGTCGGTGAAGGTCACACGGGGCAGGGCGTCGTACTCCGCGGGCGCGACCTCGCGGCCCAGGATGTCGGCGACCGCGATCCGCGCCTGGTACATCGCCACGTGGGTGAAGAGCCCCTTGCCGGTGACGTCGCCGATGGCCCAGACCCCGTCGGCCACGCGCAGCCGCTCGTCCACCGGCAGGAACCGCGCATCCGGCGCCACGCCGATCGAGGTCGCCCCGATGCGGTCGAGGTCGGCGCGCCGGCCGGTGGCGACCAGCAGCCGCTCCGCGCGGACGCTGGCCCCGCCGTCGAGGTCGACCTCCACGCGACCGTCCACCGCGCGCACCGCCGTCGCCTTCGCGGCGGTGTGCAGCGTCAGCCCCTCGCCGGCCAGCACCTCGGCCAGCAGCGCACCGGCCTCCGGCTCCTCACCGGGTAGCAGGCGCGGCAGCGCCTCGACCACGGTCACGGCGGCGCCGAAGCGCGCGAACATCTGGGCCAGCTCCAGCCCGATCGCCCCGCCGCCCAGCACCGCCAGCGATCCCGGCACGACCTCGGTCTCGATCGCCTCTCGGTTGGTCCAGTGGTCGACGTCCGCCAGGCCGTCGATCGGCGGCTCCGCGGCGCGCGTGCCGGTGGCGACGACCACCGCGCGCGCTGCCTCGAACCGTCGGTCTCGCCGACCACCACGGCGCCCGGACCGTCCAGCCGCCCGGTGCCGCGCACGAACCGCCCGCCCTTGCCCTCGAAGCGCTTGACCGCGACGGTGTCGTCCCAGGTGTCGGTGGCCTCCTCGCGGATGCGCCGCGCCACCGGCGCCCAGTCCGGCGTGACCTCCGAGGAGCCGGCCATGCCGGGGATGCGCCGCCCCTCGGCGAGCAGGTTGGCCGCCCGGATCATCATCTTCGACGGCACGCACCCCCAGTAGGGGCACTCGCCGCCCAGCAGGAGCTCGTCGATCCCGACGACGTCGAGGCCGGCCTCGGCGAGCTTGCCCGCGACGTCCTCCCCACCGGGCCCCATCCCGAGCACGACCACGTCCGCCCGCTCCGCCATGGTCACTCCGGTTCCTCCAAGGGCCTGAGGATCACCCGTGCGGCCCGGTCCCAGGTCACGTAGCTCCACGCCCAGTTCAGGAGCACCGAGATGCGGTTGCGGAAGCCGATCAGGAACCAGATGTGCAGGGCCAGCCACACGAACCAGGCGAGCGTGCCGGTGAGCCGCGGACCGGGGGGGCCGGCGCGGCCCTTCAAGGGGATCAGCGGCAGCTGCGCGACCGCGGCCCGGCGGCCGATCGTGGCCATCGTGCCCTTGTCGCGGTAACGGAACGGCTGGCCGGGCCGGCCGGCCTCACGCCGCGTCAGCTCGGCTGCCACGTGGCGCGCCTGCTGCATCGCGACCGGGGAGAGCTGTGGCAGCAGCTCGCCGCGGCGGTCCTCGGCAGCGGCCAGGTCGCCGATCACGAAGACCTCGGGGTGTCCGGGCACCGAGAGGTCGGGTGCCACGACGATGCGTCCGCCGCGGCCCGTCGCAAGACCCAGCTGCTCGCCCAGCGGCACGGCGCTCACGCCCGAGGCCCACACCACGGTGCCGGCCTCCAGCAGCTCGCCGGTCGCGAGGCGCACGCCCTTGTCGGTCACCTCCTCGACCGCGCAGCCGAGGTGGAGCCGCACACCGCGGGCGCGCAGCTCCTCGGCGGCGTGCTTGCGCAGCCGGGGCGCGAACGGGCTCAGCAAGCTGTCGGCCATCTCGACGAGGTGGACCCGCGCGCGGGACAGGTCCAGCTCGGGGAAGTCGCGGCGCAGCACCATCGTGAAGAGCTCGCTCACGGACCCGGCCATCTCGACGCCGGTCGGTCCGCCACCCACGACCACGACCGAGAGGGACCTCTCGTCGCCACGGTGGGAGGCCGCGTGCTCGAAGCGCCCCAGCAGGTGCTGGCGCAGCGCGATCGCGTCCTCCAGCGACTTCAGGCCGAACGCGTGCTCGTGCACCCCCGGCACGCCGAACGACGCCGTGACCGTGCCGGCCGCCAGCACGAGGTAGTCGTAGGCCAGCTCTTCGCCGTCGGCGGTGCGCAGCACGCGGCGCGCGAGGTCACCGCCGACCACCTCCGCCCCGACGAACCGCACCGCCGGGTAGCGGCGCGTGATGCCGCGCACCGCGTAGGCGATGTCGGACGGCTCCAAGCCGGCGGTCGCGACCTGGTAGAGCAGCGGCTGGAAGAGGTGGTGGTTGCGGCGGTCGACGACCTCGACGGCGAAGTGCCCGTCGCGCAGGCTGTGTGCCAGCGTCAGCCCCCCGAAGCCGGCCCCGACGACGACGAGGCGTGGGGTGAGCCCCGCGCTCACGAGGCGTGCACGTAGTCCAGCATGTGGTCGTAGCGCGACTCGCGCCCTTTGACGATCGCGAAGAAGAGGTCTTGGAGCTGCTTGGTGATCGGGCCGGGCGGGCCGATCTCGCGATCGTCGACGGAGCGGATCGGCACGACCTCGGCCGCGGTGCCCGTGTAGAAGGCCTCGTCGGCGGTGTAGAGGTCCTGGCGCAGCAGCGTGGACTCCGTGAACGGGATCTCCAGGTCGCGCGCGATCGTGATGATCGTGTCGCGGGTGATGCCCTCCAGCACGCCCTCCGACAGCGGCGGCGTGAGCAGCACACCGTCGCGCACGACGAAGAGGTTCTCCCCTGAGCCTTCGGCCACGCGCCCGTGCTCGTTGAGCAGGATGGCCTCGTCGTACCCGGCCTTCAGCGCCTCGACCTTGGCCAGCGAGGAGTTGATGTAGACGCCGCAGGCCTTGGCTCCCGTCGGGATCATGTTCGCGCCGATGCGCGTCCACGACGAGATCTTGGCGCGCACGCCGTTGGCGATGCCCTCCTCGCCGAGGTAGGTCCCCCACGGCCACACGGCGACCAGCACCTGCACCTTCGATGGCCCCGGGTTCAGCCCCATCTCGCCGTAGCCGAGGTAGGCCAGCGGCCGGATGTAGTAGGACTCCTGCCCGTTGACGCGGCACAGCTCCCGCGTCGCCTCCATGATCGCCTCGGGGCTGAAGGGGATCTCCATCCCCAGCACACGGGCCGACTTGAACAGCCGCGCGGTGTGCTCCTTGTGGCGGAAGACCGCCGGCCCGCGCTCCGTCGCGTAGGCGCGCACGCCCTCGAACACGCCCCACCCGTAGTGCAGCGTCGGATTCAACACGTGGATCTGGGCGTCGTCCCAGTCGACGAACTCCCCGTCCATCCAGATGGTCTGCATCTTGGGCACCGGCATGACGTCCGAGGCTACCCTGACCGGCCGTGGTCAACGGCCCGCCTCCGGCTCGCGCAGCGGTCCCCAGAGCGTTGCGCCCCCTCGTGCGGCGGGCGGCCGCGGCGGTGGGGCCGGCCTTGCCGTCGCGGGTGCAGCGCGGGGTGCTCGCCGCGCGGGCGTGGGTGGCAGGTGGCGTGGCGGTGGGGCTCCCGGACTACCAGCGGGTGCTGGCGCTCGCGCCGCACCCCGACGACGAGTCGCTGGGGTTCGGCGGGACGCTCGCGCTGCTCACCGCGGCCGGGGCGCAGGTGACGGTCGTGGTCGCCAGCGACGGGGAGGCGACGCTGGGCAGCGCGCTGCCCGCCACCGACGTCGCGGCGCTGCGGCGTGCGGAGGCGGAGGCCGCGGGCGCGGTGCTCGGCGTGAAGACGGTCCACGCGCTGGGCCTGCCCGACGGCGACCTGAGCTCGCATGTGGACGCGATGGCGACGCGCATCGGGAGCTTCCTGCGCGACCTGCGGCCGGAGCTCGTGCTGCTGCCGTGGTTCATGGATGCGGACGGCGACCATCGGGCGCTGAACGACGCGCTCGCCGCCGCGTCCCCAGGCGAGGACGTCGACGTGTGGGGCGCCGAGGTGTGGACGCCGCTGACCCCCAACCGCGTCGTGGACATCACCCCCGTGCTGGACCTCAAGCAGGCGGCCATCGCGTGCCACACCACCGCGGCGGGCGCCTTCGACCTGACCGCGGGCCTCGGCCTGAACCGCTTCCGCTCCCTGCAGGTCGGCCGCGGCGTCGGACACGCCGAGGCCTTCCTCGACCTCCCCGCCCCCCGCTACTGCGCCCTCGTCCGAGAACACGCACAGAGCTAGGTCGGCGAGGGGTGGTTTCCCGAGTGGGGGGATCCAGCGATGGCGGCGGCGATGCGGTCGCCGATCTGCTCGGTCGTGGCGCCCATGGCCTCGCCGGCCATCGCGCCGAGGGTGGGGAGGACGGCGGCGGCCTCGCGCTCGACGGCGGCGGCCGCCTCGTGCTCGCCGAGGTGGTCCAGGCACATCGCCAGCGAGAGGACGGCGGCGACCGGGTTGGCCCAGCCGCGGCCGGCGATGTCGGGGGCGGAGCCGTGGACGGGCTCGAACATCGAAGGGGTCTCGCGGGGCGGGTTGAGGTTGCCGCTGGCGGCGAGGCCGAGGCCGCCCTGCACCGCCGCGCCGAGGTCGGTGATGATGTCGCCGAAGAGGTTGTCGGTGACGATCACGTCGAAGCGGCCGGGGTCGGTCACGAGGTAGAGGCAGCACGCGTCGACGTGCACGTAGTCGACGGTGACGGCGGGGAACTCGGGCTTGACCGCGTCGGCGGTGCGCATCCACAGGTCGCCGGCGTAGGTCAGCACGTTGGTCTTGTGGCAGATCGTGAGCCGGCCGCGGCGGGCGGCGGCGCGGGCGAACGCGTCGCGCAGGACGCGCTCGACCCCGTGGCGGGTGTTGAGAGACTCCTGCGTGGCGACCTCGTGCGGCGTGCCGCGGTACAGGACGCCACCGGCGCCGGCGTAGAGGCCCTCGGTGTTCTCGCGCACGACCACGAGGTCGCAGCGCTCGGGTGTGAGCCCGGCGATCGGCGACGGCACGCCGGGCAGCAGCTTGACCGGCCGCAGGTTGACGTACTGGTCGAAGGCGAAGCGCAGCGCGAGCAGCAGGCCGCGCTCCAGCACGCCGGGCGGCACCTCGGGGGTCCCGACGGCGCCCAGCAGGATCGCGTCGTGGCCGCGCAGCTCGTCGAGCACTGCGGGCGGCAGGGTCTCGCCGGTGCGCACCCAGTGGCCGCCGCCCAGGGGATAGGGCGTCGTCTCGTACGCGAAGCCGAAGCGCCCCGCCGCGGCCTCCAGCGCCTTCTCCGCCTGGGCCGTCACCTCCGGCCCGATGCCGTCGCCGCCGATCACCGCGATGCGATAGGTCACGGGGACAGGATGCCGTGCTCATCGCGCAGCCAGGCACGCAGGGTCGCAGCATCGACGAAGCGGTGCGTCGTCAGGCCGGCGGCGCGCGCGCCGGCGCAGTTGTCCTCGCGGTCGTCGACGAAGAGCAGCTCCGTCGGCGGGACGCCGACGCAGCGCAGCAGGCCCGCGTAGAACGCGGGGTCGGGCTTGCGCACGCCGATGTCGCAGCTGGCCAGGCTGCCGGCGACCAGCTGGTCGAGGCCGAAGCGCAGCAGGTGCTCGTCGATCCAGCGCGGGTAGTTCGACGCGATCCACACCGGCACGACCTGCGCGACCTCGCCGACCAGCGCCTGCATGCCGGGCAAGTAGGCCGTGAGGTGGCGCCGCACGCGGTTGAACGCGACGAGGTCGAACACCCGCGCGGGGTCGTGCCAGAAGCGTGCGGCGAACGTGGGCTCGTCGATCTCGCCGCGCTCGAAAGCCGGCCAGGCGTCGACGTCGCGGCCCTCGAAGGCCTCGGCGTGCAGCGGGCCCTCCAGCCCGAGCGCCGCCCGCAGCGCCTGCCGGTACGGGTCGAACAGCACGGTCCCCATCAGGTCCAGCGCCAGCACCGCCACGCGTTCCAGTGTGGACGCCCCCACCCACCTGGCACGATGTGGCCCGGTGATCCCCACCCTCTACGGCGCGTCCGTGACGCTACGGCCGGTGCTCCAGGACGACCTCCCACGCCTGGCGGAGATCCTGGCGACCCCGGACGTCGCCCGTTGGTGGGGGGCCTACGACGAGGGGCGCATCGCCAAGGAGTTCCTCGAACCGACCCCCGACACCACCGTCTTCGTGATCGAGG
Source organism: Euzebyaceae bacterium (assembly GCA_963829805.1). GTDB lineage: Bacteria > Actinomycetota > Nitriliruptoria > Euzebyales > Egibacteraceae > CAWHJR01. Next base: position 96,251 of record CAWHJR010000001.1, on the reverse strand, counting down.
CCGAGGGCGCGGTCGTCGGCTCGATCCAGTTCTACGAGGAGCAGTCGCCCGACTACCGCCACGCCGGGATCGACGTGTTCCTGGACCCCGCCTTCCACCACCGCGGGCTGGGAGCCGACGCGGTGCGGACCGTGGCGCGCCACCTCGTCCACGACCGCGCGCACCACCGCCTGGTGATCGACCCGGCGGCGGACAACCAGCAGGCGATCCGCACCTACGAGCGCGTCGGCTTCCGGCGTGTCGGCGTGATGCGCCAGTACGAGCGCGGCCCCGACGGGGTGTGGCACGACGGCCTGATGATGGAGGCCCTCAAGGCCGACATCCTCTAGGAGCGTGGTGTGTTTCTGGCGAAACACGCCACGTCCTGAGTGCGGTCGCCGCGAGCGGCTCCCTACCTAGAGCTCTCGAGCAGCGCCAGGATCTCGGCCCAGCCGCCCTCGGAGGCGGGGGGGATCACGTGGTCGGCGGCGTCCAGCGCCTGCTCGCAGGCGTCCGCCACGACGCAGGCCACCGCCGCGCCGGCCAGGAGCTCGAGGTCGTTCTCACCGTCGCCGACGGCCAGCACACCGCGCTCGTCGAGGCCCGCCACGGCGCAGTAGGCCGCGACGCCCTCCCACTTCGAGGTGCCGCGCGCGCGCACCATCAGCGTGCCGCCGCCGAACGCCAGGTCGCGGGTCACGACCGCGTGCGCAACCCCCGTGGCCTCGATCGCCGGCACGACCAGCGCCAGCTCCTCGGGCTTCCTCCCCGCGATCGAGAAGCCGAGCACCTCGCCGGTGGCGACCACCTCCTCGAGGTCGCCGGTGACCGCCCAGCGGCCTGCACGGCGCACGTGCTCGGGATGGGTCGACGGCGTCGCGGAGACTGCGAAGTCGACGTGGTCGTCCTCCAGGTACACGCACGGTGAGAGCCCGTGCGCGGTGAACGCGGCCAGCACGGCCGTCGCACCCGCCACGTCGAACGTGCGCCGGTGGAACCACGCCCCGGTCGCCAGGTCGCGCCCCATCGCGCCGTCGAGCAGCACGGCGTTGGGCGCGAGGTCGTAGACCGCCAGCGCTTCACGCGTCGTGCGGTGGCGCCGGCCGGTCGCGACGATCCAGGGCACGGCGCGCGCGTCCAGCTCCGCGAGTGCGGCGCGCGTGGCCGGGTGGATCCGGGCCTCGTGGTCCCACAGGGAGCCGTCGAGGTCGGTGACGACGAGAGCGACCACCTCAGGCGGTGGTCTGCTGGGCGGCGACGTCGGCGGGCTCGTCCTCCTCGGGCGGCAGGAGCCGGCGCGTCGCCAGGATCGCAGCGGTGACCAGGGGCACCACCTGCACGAGGCTCAGGGCCACGATCGCGCGGGTCACCCAGCCGGGGAAGATGCTCGCGTCCTGGGAGGACGCCAGCACCGGGGCGTAGAGCAGCCCCTGCCCGATGAAGATCGCCACCGAGCCCACGCCCAGCGCCGTGAACGCGCCCTCGCGCTGCTGCCAGCAGCGCAGCGCGCCGAAGAGGCCGATCGCGATGAAGAACAGCGTCTGCACGGCCGAGACGAGCGACGACGTGAACGGCAGCGGGGTGGCCACGAGGTCGTCGACCAGGTGCAGCACGTTGAGCGCGCTGATCACGGCCAGGACCATCGCCGCGGGCCGCCCCAGCCCGGGCCACACGCCGCCCTCCAGGTCGGGCTTGCTGCGGAACGCCGGCACCATCACCAGTCCCACGAGGAGCAGCGCGGGCAGCAGCCAGACGACGGGGTTGCTGCCGGGGACCCAGTACAGCGCTCCGCTGACGACGTCGGGTTCCCCGTTCACCAGGACGGGGACCTCCCAGGTGAGGATCTGGCTCTCGACGGACGTGTCGGTCAGCTGTGGCGGCAGCGTCAAGCCCATCCAGTGGATGCGGTGGTCGTGCCAGGCGTACACCGGGCGGGTCGAGACCTGCTCCCACTCGGGGGCGGCATCGGGGTCCAGCCCTGCGGGGATGGCGGTGGCGCCGAAGCGGTCGCGGTTGAGGTACCACGCCTCGGAGTTGGTGTTGGCGAACGTGCCGTCGGGGCCGATGCGCAGGTAGGGCTCGCCGCGGTAGCCCAGGACCGTCAGCTCGACATCCGCCTGGTTGGAGACGCCCAGGTACTCGTCGCCGTTGTAGATGCGCCAGGTCATGCCGGGCACGTCGGGCGCTTCGGCGATGCGGCTGTCGTAGTTCGACGCGTCGCTGCCCCGGCCGTGCGCCATCGCGGGCGCGGCCAGGAAGAACACGACCAGGCCGGCGGTGATCGCCACCACCGCGGCGCGGACGAACCTCATGGGTCCAAAGGTACGGCGGTGAACGCGTCCAGCACGGAGCGGTCGTGGGGGTAGGACAGCCGTTCCCGCGCGGCGGGCACCGGCAGCCACGCGAGCTCGTCGACCTCGTGGCCGGGCGTGAAGCCACCGTCGGAGACCGGCTGCATCGCCCAGTACCGCACGACCTTGCGGCGCCCGCTGTGGGGGTAGCTGACGTCGATCAGCCAAGGACCGAGCCGCGCCTCGATCCCGGTCTCCTCGCGGACCTCGCGGACGGCTCCCTGCTCCCAGGACTCACCGGCGTCGAGCTTGCCCTTGGGCAGCGACCAGTCGTCGTAGCGCGGCCGGTGGACGAGCAAGACCTCAGGCCCGTCCTGCCCCTGCTGCCAGACGACGCCGCCCGCAGCCTTGATGTCGCGAGCGCTGTCGGGATCAGGCATCGGTGCCCATCAGCATCACCGGGTCCCCGCCGAAGCGCTGGACCATCTCGGCGGCGTGGCGGCCGACCGCGCGGAACGCGTCGCTGCGCAGCGCCGTCTGGAGGTCCTCGTCGGAGTCGAACGTGACCTCGAACTGCAGGAAGAAGTCGGGCTCGCCTCCGCGCGGCGTGCCGGTGAAGCGCGTCAGCGACCGCGAGGTGATGCCGACGACGGCATCCAGCAACGGCATGTGCTCGGTCTTGTAGTACTCCAGGAACGCGTCGGGGTCGGCAGGGCGCCGGTAGAGCGCGACGAAGCTGGCCACGGTCATCCTCCTCGGATCCAGTCCAGTACGTGGGCCGTCGCGACGGCATCGTCGACGTCGGCCAGCGGGGGCGGCCGCCGGCGGCGGCCTCGAACGCATCGATGAGGTGCTCCCACGGGTCGGCGCGCCAGGTGCCGACGAGCTCCTCGCCGGCGGCAGAGACCGGGCCGTCGGCGCCGGCCGGGCCGCGCAGCACGACCGCGTCGGTCTCGGCGCCCGCGGAGAAGGCGCGCGGCACGCGCAGTGTGGCGTCCGTGCCGACGACCTCGATGGTGTCGTGGGCGACCGCGTCGTAGCTGGCGGTCAGGGCCGCTGTGGCGCCGCCGGGGAAGGCCAGCACCGCGGTCGTCGTGCCGTCGACGCCGGTGGCCCAGCGGCGCTGCACGGCGCGGACGACCTCGGGCTCCTCACCGACCAGCCAGCGCGACATCGCGATCGCGTCCACACCGAGGTCCAGCAGCGCGCCGCCCGCGGTGTCGGGCGTCGTGCGGTAGGACTCCGCGGCGGTGAGCGGCTCGGCGATCGTGATCGTGACGAGCCGCACCGCTCCGACCGCTCCGCTGCGCAGCAGCTCGAGCAGCGCCTGCGTCCGGGGGTGGTAGCGCGGCGCGACCGCCTCGAGCAGCACGCGCCCGCTGCGCGCGGCGGCGGCGGCCATCGCGGTCGCGCCCTCGGCGTCGGGGGCCAGCGGCCGTGCGCACAGCACGTGCTTGCCGGCGTCGAGCGCGGCGATCGCCCACGTCACGTGCTCGCCGGTGGGCAGCGAGATCAGCACGGCGTCGACGTCGGGTGCGGCGAGGACCTCGTCGTAGGACCCGCGGGCACGACGGACGCCGTGGTTGGCTGCGAACGCCTGCGCCCGCACCAGCGAGCGCGATCCCGCGACCGCGAGGTCGTGTCCCGTCGCGCGCAGCGCCGGCGCCAGCCGGCCCGACGCCAGCCCGCCGACGCCGAGGATGCCCCAGCGCAACATGGTGGCCGGGAGGCTAGACCCTCATGAAGGCGGGGCCTGCCGGGCGACGATCGCGGCCAGCCGCGCAAGCGAGCCGTGGCGGTACGGTGCCACCGTGCAGGCACGGGGCCGCCGCACCGCCCGCCATGCGGTCGTGTGGACGCTGGCGTGCCTCATGGCGGGGTGCACGCCGGCTGATCCGGTCGCGGCCCCGAGCTCCGAGCTCGGTGCGGCGGCGATGCCACCGCGGCCACCGTGCCGCCCGCGACGGTGACTCGGCTACGGCGGGCGCGCCGATCGACGCATGGCGCAACGACGAGCGCGCCGCGATCACGATCGAGCACCTCCTGCACATGAGCAGCGGCCTGGAGTGGGTCGACGGGCAGGGCGCCGGCTCGGACTTCGTGCGGATGCTCAACGCGGAGGACATGGCGGCCTTCGCCGCGGCGCCGCCGCTGGAGTTCGAGCCCGGCACCACGTTCGAGTACAGCAGCGGCACGACCGTGCTGCTGGCGCGCGTCATGGCCGAGCTCGTCGAAGGCGACTTCCGGGCGTTTCTCGACACCGAGCTCTTCACGCCGTTGGGGATGGCCGGTGTCGAGACCGCGTTCGACCGCTCCGGCACCTGGATCGGCGCGTTCGGGGTCGACACCACCGCACGCAACTTCGCGAAGTTCGCCTACCTCTACCTGCGCGGCGGGGTGTGGGACGGCCAGCGCATCCTGGATCCGGAGTGGCTTGCGTACACGCGCACGCCCGCGACCACGAACCCGGAGTACGGCGCGCACTGGTGGCTGGACCCTCTACGCCCGGGCGTGCTCTACGCGGTCGGCATCGAGGGCCAGGCGCTCACGGTCGACCCCGAGCACGACCTGGTGATCGCGCAGTTCGCGACCGACTCGGGCGCGTCACTGCTGATGACCGAGGCGATCCTCGACGCCTTCCGGCACGACGACCTGGCGCCGCCGGAGGTCTAGGCGGCGGTGTCGCTGAGGGCGCGGCCCCGGGAGGGGTGGCGCAGCTTGGAGAGCGCGCGGGCCTCCAGCTGGCGGATGCGCTCGCGCGTCAGGCCGAAGTAGCGGCCGACGTCGTCGAGCGTGCGGGCTTCGCCGTCGAGCAGGCCGAAGCGCAGCTCGAGGATGATGCGCTCGCGCTCGGGAAGGCCGGCAACGACGTCCAGCAGCTCCTGGCGGGCCAGGCCCTTGGCCGCGACCTCCATGGGGTCGTCGGCGTTGCGGTCCTCGATGAAGTCGCCCAGCTCGGCGTCGCCGTCCTCGCCGACGGGGGTTTCCAGCGACGTCGGGGTGCGCGCGTACGTGAGCAGCTCCTCGACGGTGTCGACGTCCTCGCCCAGCTCCGACGCGAGCTCCTCGATGGTGGGCTCCCGCCCCAGCGCCTCGGCCAGGTCGCGCTGCATCGACAGGGCGCGGCGCACGCGCTCCATCATGTGCACGGGCAGGCGGATCGTGCGCCCCTTGTCGGCAACGCCGCGGCCCACGGCCTGGCGGATCCACCAGGTGGCGTACGTCGAGAACTTGTAGCCACGGCGGTAGTCGAACTTCTCCACCGCGCGGAGCAGTCCGAGGTTGCCCTCCTGGATGAGGTCCAGCAGCGGCAGGCCCTGGCCCTGGTAGCGCTTGGCGACGGAGACCACGAGGCGCAGGTTGGCCTGCACGAGGCGCTCCTTGGCGCGCTTGCCGTCGCGGTCGACGCGCTCCAGCTCGCGCTTGCGCCTGGTGGCGATGCGCTTGACCTCGACCAGCACACGCTCGGCCTCCAGGCCGGCCTCGTAGCGCTTGGCGAGGTCGACCTCCTCCTCGGCGGTCAGCAGGGCGGTGCGCGCCATCTCGCGCAGGTACAGCTGCACGTGGTCGTGCAGCGGCATCTCCTCGACGATCTGGGGCACGGTGTGGTCGGTCCTTGTCGTTCGGCGGCGTTGGCTAGGGTTGTGCGCTGCGGGCGTCGCACTGACGGCTGGGGTCCCGTTCGGCGGCCGCGTCTTGGAACGTCCGACGCCTCCTCGCGACCTCCTGCACCTGGCCGGTCTCGCTGACCTACAGTGACGTGAGGCCCGCCTCCTGGCAAGCACTTTCTGCGTGCGGCGGCGTGGCGGTAGGGGTTGCGCAGCAGGCGCGCGCGGTAAGGTTCCCGCGCCATGACCTCGCCGTACGGCAGCCCGCCCCCGCTCGCCCGCTTCGTCGGCCGGCGTCCCGCCGCCGGTCCCGCCGCCGCAGCCAAGGCCGTGGCCGAGGACGTCAGCACGCTGCTGCGCGCCGAGCTCGACCTCGCCAAGGCGGAGGTCGAGGACGCGATCAAGGCCAAGGCCACGGGGGTGGGCCTCTTCGCCGGTGCCGGGGTCCTGGGGTGGCTGGGCATCAACGCGCTGCTCGTCACGCTGGGGTTCGTGCTGGCGATCTGGTTGCCCGGGTGGGCCGCCGCGCTGATCGTCACGCTGCTGCTGTTCGGCGCGGCCGCGATCGTGGCGCTGATCGGCAAGAAGAAGCTCGCGATGAAGCTCTCCATCGAGATGGCGAAGACCGGCGTCGCCAAGGACGTCGAGGTGACCAAGCAGGGGCTGCAGCACGTCGTGCAGATCTCCCGCAACGGCGAGGAGCCCCAGCCGGCCCCGACGCCCGTCCACGCCGTGCCCACGGCCGCCATCCCACCGGCCGTCCCGCGGCCCTCACCGGGCGCTGCGCCGTGACGACCGCCCCGGAGCCCCGAGCAGCGCAGCCCGCCAAGGTCGGCGAGCAGATGGCCAAGGTCGAGGCCGCGCGCTCCAAGCTGGTCGGTGACCTGGGGCGGCTGGACGATGAGGTTCGTCTGGAGGTGGCGTACCGCATGGAGAAGATCGCCTGGAAGGTGGTCGCCGGCATCGCCGGAGCGGCCGCAGCGGTGATCGTCACCAAGGTGCTCAACTTGGTCTGGGCCAAGGCCCGCCCCGACCCGCCACCGGAGAACCCCGCCGACCCGGAGACCGGCTGGGGCGAGGCCCTGCTGTGGACCGCGGCCACCGGTATCGGCATGGGGGTCGCGCGGATGATCGCCCAGCGGGGCGCGGCCATGGGCTGGCAGAAGGCCACGGGCCACGTGGCCCCCCCGTTCGAGAAGGACGAGCAGGGGTCCTAGCAGCACTCCGTCATGGCGTGAGCAGGGCGGCGCGCTCGGCGGCTGCGGCGACGGAGCGGGCCAGGAGGTCGAGGGCGGAGGTGGCTCCCGCCCAGCCGGGGGGGTCGCCCGCGAGCCGCAGCGAGGGCGCGGGGGTCGCCGGCGCTCGCGAGCGCGGGACCGGCACAGCGTCGAGCGCCGCGCGGGGTGCGGTCCAGCCAACCGCCTCCAGCGCGTCGAGCGGGAGGCCGGTGTCGGCCGCAGGCCCGGCGCGGCGCTGCTGTGCATCGCGCAGGAGGCGCTCACGACTGCGGCCGCGCAAGGCCAGCAGGTCCAGCGGCACGTCCGTGAGGCGCTCCGCGAACGCCTCCCACGCGGCGGCGCCGTGCGCGCAGAGACGCGACCTGTCGCCGCAGCCGCAGCGGGTGTCGATCTCGGCACGTCGAGGGAGCAGCGCGACCCCCGCCGCGGCGGCCTCCTCCAGCAGGCCCTCCGGGGCCTGACCGACCAAGAGGCGCGCGGTGTGGCGGGCAGTCCCCGCCAGCAGCTCCAGCACGGTCTCCCACTCGGCGTCGGGGAGCACGCCGACCCCCACCTCGACGAGGAGGGGAGTGGCACGCGAACCCTGGACCCGTGCCGTCAACCGCCCGGGGCGCAGCCGCAGGTCGGTGACCCGTCCCGCCCGCAGCGCCACCCGGCCCCGCCGCACCGCGGCCTCGCGCCCGACGGCCCGCGCCACCGCGCGCCACGCCTCTGCCCAGCTCACCACGTGCCCGCTCCGGCCGGAACGCGCTCGTCGTCGTAGTCGGCGACCTCGACGTCCACCGCCAGCGCGACGAGGTCGGCGAGCGCGTCGTCGTCGAGCTCGGTCACCCAGGCCTCGCCGGCGGCGACCACGGCCTCGGCCAGCGCGCGCTTGCGCTCCAAGAGCTCGGCGATCCGCTCCTCGACGGTGCCCGCGGTCACGAGCTTGTGGACCTCGACCGTGCGCGTCTGCCCGATCCGGTGGGTCCGGTCGGTGGCCTGGTCCTCGACCGCGGGGTTCCACCAGCGGTCGTAGTGCACGACCTGGCTCGCGGCCGTGAGGTTGAGGCCCAGGCCACCCGCGCGGGTCGAGACGATGAGCAACGGCGGCGACTCGGGGTCCTCCTGGAAGCTGGCGACCATGCGGTCGCGGCCGCCGAGGTCGACGTCGCCGTGCAGGAACGGGGCGGGGTCGGCGAGCCCCAGGTCCTCGCCCAGCTGCCGCGCCAGGAGGCGGCCCATCACCACGAACTGCGTGAAGATCAGGAGGCGCTCGCCGGCGGCGACGGCCTCGGCGACGATCTCGCGGGTCACCTCGAGCTTGCCCGAGCGGCCCGCCAGGACGGGCCGGCCCTCCTCGGGACGCAGGTGCACCGGGTGGTTGGCGACCTGCTTGAGCGCCGTGAGCAGCGCGAGGATGCGCCCGCGGCGCCTGATGCCGTCGGCCGCGCGGATCTCGGCCAGCGCGGACTCGACCAGTGACCGGTACAGGGTCGCCTGCTCAGCCGTGAGCGTGCAGGTGACCGTGCGCTCGATCTTGGGCGGCAGGTCGCGGGCGACCTCGGGCTCGGCCTTCGTGCGGCGCAGCACGAACGGCGCCACGAGCCGGCGCAGCCGTCGTGTGGCCTCGGGGTCGCCACGCCGCTCGATGGGGGCGGCGAAGCGGCGCCCGAACCCGGCCCGGCTGCCGAGGAGTCCCGGGTTCGTCGCGTCCAGCAGGGACCACAGCTCGGCCAGCCGGTTCTCCAGCGGCGTCCCGGTGAGCGCGACGACCTGCCGGGCACGCAGCCGTCTCACGGCCCGCGCGCCGACGGTCTCGGGGTTCTTGACCTGCTGCGCCTCGTCGAGCGTGAGGACGTCCCAGTCGATCGCGGCGAGGAGGTCGGCGTCGCGTCGCAGGGTGCCGTAGCTCGTGACGACCACGCCCCCGGGCTGGGCTTGCAGGTCCCGCTCGGCGCCGTGGTGCGCGACCACCGGCAGCTGCGGCGCGAAGCGCACGATCTCGCGCACCCAGTTGCCGACGACCGAGGTCGGGCACACCACCAGCGAGGGGCGGTCGTCGGGTCGTCCGAGCAGGTGCGCGATCAGCTGCACCGTCTTGCCCAGGCCCATGTCGTCGGCGAGGACGCCGCCAAGACCCAGCTGCGCCATGCCCTCCAGCCAGCCCACACCGCGGCGCTGGTACGGGCGCAACTCGCCGACGAAACCGTCCGGCGTCAGCGCGCCCTCCTCCGGCGCGTCGGGGCCGCTGGTCTGCTGGAGGCGGTCGACCAGGGTGGCGATGGCGCCCGTGGCGCGCACCTCGTAGGCCGGGCCATCGGGGTCGCCGCCGGGCGGTGGCGCCCGCCCCTGGAGGGCGAGCGCGAGCGCCTCGCCCAGCGGCAGCACACCGCGGCCGCCGGCGCGCGCCAGCGCGTCCTGGGCGTCGGAGTCCAGGAGCAGCCAGTGGCCGCGCCAGCGGACGAGGCCGGCGCCTGACGCGTCCAGCTCGGCACGCGCGGCGTCATCGAGGACCTCGTCGGCCAGGACGGCCTCCCAGGCGTAGACCGCCCCGCTGCGCAGGTCGGGGGTCGGAGCGTCCGCGCCGGGCCGCTCGGCCGCGGCGACCACCAGGCGGCCGTGCACCGCGCCCTGCTCGAGGTTCTCCGGCCGGCGCAGGAGGATCCCGGCGCCCTCCAGCAACGGCGCGGCCTCGACCAGCAGGCGCCAGGCCTGGTCGAGCGTCAGCGACATGCGTTCGGGCCGTGCCTCGGTGAGCGCGGCATCCAGTGGTGGGAAGAGCCGGGCAGCGCGGGCCAGGCCGGTGAGCAGGGCCTCGGACCTGGTGGTGTCGTCCCACACCTGCGCGGCCGGCAGCGCCACGCCTGCGTCGTCGACCAGGGCGAAATCGAGCTCGAACGGCCGGCGATCGTCGTCGGGCGCGGTGACCGCCAGCTCCAGCCGTCCGGCGGCGGCGTCCTCGCGCACGCGCCACCCCGCGACGGCAGCGATGCGGTCGGCGGCCTCGTCACCGAGGGGCACCTGGGGGTCGTGGGGATCGGTCAGGGCCTCGGCCCACCGCGCGGTCCAGGGCAGGAGGCGGGCGCGGGGCCGGTCGCCATGGCGGGGCTCGCCCCGCGCCAGGAGGTCCGCGACGCCGTCGAGGAACGCCGTGAGCAGCGCGGCCGGCTCCTCGACGCCCTCGCCCCGGGCCAGCGCGTGCGCGGCGGGCGGCATCGCCGCGACGAGGCGCTGCACGGCCGCGGCCAGCGGCGGATCGTCGTCGGGCACGGCCCACCACACGGCGAGCGCCTGGTCGCCCTCCGCGGCCAGCCCCGGGAGCAGATGCTGGCCGGCGACGAGCGCGAGCCCCAGTCGCGCCGCGAGCGACCATGCACGCAGCGAAGCGGGTGCCGCGTCGCGCGGCACCGCGGCCAGCCACGGCAGCGCGGCGGCCAGCGGTACCGCGAGGGCGCACGCGGTCACGAGCTCCACCCGGCCACCGACGGGAGCCGCCACGCGCAGCTCCAGCGTCTCCCGCGGCGTGGGGAGGCCGGTGCGCCCTGCGGCGACCTCGAGCTCCGACGCCTCCGACCCTTGGGGGACGTAGAGCACCACCCGCCCCAGCGAGGGCCGGGACGGGTGCGGCAGGAAGAGGACTTGGGGCGTCAAACGCGGCGGGGTGCCTGGTGGGCCAACCGCCCAACCTACCCGCGGTCCGCGCTGGTCAGCCGGACCCGTCGTCCTCCAGCTGCGCGAGGAGCTGGCGGATCGCCGCGGCGGGCACCTGACTCCCGTCGCCGGAGGCCAGCAGGTCCTTCAGCGCGGCGATCATCGCTGCGCGGGGGATCACCCGCGGCGCCGTCCGCGGGGGCGCGGCGGTGCCGGTGGCCGCGCCGGCGGCGGCCTGCTCCACCGGGTTGGCGGCGCCGAAGAGCGGCGGCTGGTCGGCCGGGGGCGTCGCCCCGGCGTCGAAGACCGCGACGGGGACGCCCGCGGCGAACGCGGCCCACCACGCCAGCCCGCGGTCCCATCGCGCCCCGGCGGGGCGGCGTGGCGGCGGACGGCCACCGAAGGCGACGTCGCACACGGCCCCCACCACCACGTCCTGCACGAGGCGGTCGGCGACGAAGTCCAGGCGCAGCCGCACCATCGTCTCCGCTTCGGGTGCGCAGCCGTAGAGCTGCTGGCTGACCTCGGCGAGGACCGGCCGTGAGCGTTGCAGCCAGGTCCACGCGTGCGCCGGCACCCGCACGTCGCGCGGTGCGGCACGGTCGGGCAGACCCACGTCGGCCACGGTAACCGACCCGTGGCCGCCGGCGGATCCAGGCCCGCGGGTCGAGGTCCGCGGCGGCGACCGGTCAGGGCGTGGTGACGGGCATCCAGGTGGGGCGGGTGGCTTCGAACGCGGTGATGGCGTCGGCGTGCTGCAACGTCATGGCGATGTCGTCGAGGCCCTCGAGGAGGAGCTGCTTGGTGAACTGGTCGAACGCGAAGGACCACAGGCCGGCAGCGGAGTCCAGCGTCTGCTCGTGGAGGTCGATGGCGACCTCGGCCTGCGGGTCGGCGGCCACATCCAGCAACGCGCGGACCTGCTGATCGGGCAGGTCGATGCAGAGCAGGCCGATCTTGGCGCAGTTGTTGCGGAAGATGTCGGCGAAGCGACGGCGCGACGACCGCCTCGAAGCCCCACTGCTGGAGGCCCCAGGGGGCGTGCTCGCGCGAGGAGCCGCAGCCGAAGTTGGCGCCGGTGACGAGGACCTTGGCGCCGGCGCGGGCGGGCTCGTTGAGGACGAAGGACGGGTCGCTGCGCCAGTCGTGGAAGACGAACTCGCCGAAGCCGGTGCGCTCGATCCGCTTGAGGAACTGCTTGGGCATGATCTGGTCGGTGTCGACGTCGGCGCGGTCCAGCGGGACCATGCGGCCGCGGACGATGCGGACGGGCTCCACTACCAGCCCTCCCTGACGTCGACGAAACGGCCGTGGATCGCGGCCGCGGCCGCCATCTCCGGCGAGACCAGGTGGGTGCGGCCACCGCTGCCCTGGCGCCCCTCGAAGTTGCGGTTGGAGGTCGAGGCGCAGCGCTCCCCCGGCGCGAGGATGTCGGGGTTCATGCCCAGGCACATCGAGCAGCCGGGCTCGCGCCACTCGAAGCCGGCGGCGCGGAAGACCTCGTCGAGGCCCTCCGGCCTCGGCCTGGACCTTCACCGCGTGGGAGCCGGGCACGACCATCGCACGCAGCCCCGGCGCGACCCGGCGGCCCTGCAAGACGCCCGCGGCGGCGCGCAGGTCGGTGATGCGGCCGTTCGTGCACGAGCCGATGAACACGCGGTCGAGCTGCAGGTCGGTGATCGCCTCGCCGCCGGACAGGCCCATGTAGTCCAGCGCGCGGCGGGCCTGCTCGGCGTCGCGGGTCTGCTCCGGCAGCGGCACGCGGCCCGATGACCGGCACGCTCATCGCCGGCGTCGTGCCCCACGTGACCGTCGGCTCGAGCGCGGCGGCGTCGATGCGCACGACGGTGTCGAACACCGCGTCGTCGTCGGTGCGCAGGTCGCGCCAGTGCTCCAGGGCCACGTCCCAGTCGTCGTCCTGCGGGGCGTGCGGACGGCCCTTGAGCCAGCGCGAAGGTGGTCTCGTCCGGGGCGATGAGGCCTGCCCGCGCGCCGCCCTCGATCGACATGTTGCAGACCGTCATGCGCGCTTCCATCGAGAGGCCGCGGATCGCGTCACCGCGGTACTCGATGACGTGGCCGACGCCGCCCTCGACGCCGATCCGCGCGATCACCGCGAGGATCAGGTCCTTGGCCGTGACGCCGAACGGCAGCGCGCCCTGCGACCTCGACCGCCATCATCTTCGGTCGCGCCTGCGGCAGGCATCTGGGTCGCCAGCACGTGCTCGACCTCCGACGTGCCGATCCCGAACGCGAGCGCGCCGAACGCGCCGTGCGTCGCGGTGTGGCTGTCGCCGCACACGATCGTCATGCCCGGCTGGGTGAGCCCCAGCTCCGGGCCGATGATGTGCACGATCCCCTGCTGCGGCGAGAGCATGTCGAACAGCCGGATGCCGAACTCGGCGCAGTTGCGGCTGCAGGGCCTCCAGCTGCGCCTTGCGAGAGCTCGTCGGTCGATCGGCAGCGAGCGGTCCGTCGTCGGCACGTTGTGATCCATCGTCGCCAGCGTGAGGTCGGGGCGGCGGACCTTCCGACCGCTCAGGCGCAGCCCGTCGAAGGCCTGTGCGCTGGTGACCTCGTGGACGAGGTGCAGGTCGATGTAGAGCAGCTCGGGCTCGCCGCTCCGCGTGGCGGACGACGTGGCGGTCCCAGATCTTCTGGGCGAGGGTCTCGACCCGGCATCTAGAGGTTCCAGCGTCCGCGCGGCCAGCATGCGGTCGGCGACGGTGCCCTCGACCTTGACCTCCTCGGTCTTGACCAGCTCGAAGGAGATCGTCTGGTCACCGGTCGTCCGGCCGACCGCGGCGGCGACGCGGGCCACCAGCTCGGCCTCCTCGTCCGGGGTCTGCTGCGGATCGGGACGTTCAGCTTGATGTGGTCATCACGGTGCGGCTTCTCTCGGGCTGCGTGCCCGATTCACGGGGTGTGCGTGGCGGCGGCGACCGCACGTTGGCGGAGCCGCACGGACTTGTTGATGGCGTTGAGAAGGCCCGGGCGCTGGCCTCGACGATGTCGGTCGAGACGCCCCGCCCCGTGAAGCGGTGACCGTCGACGGCGACCTGCACCGTCACGTCGCCGAGCGCGTCGATGCCGGCGGTGACGGCTGCGACGTTGAAGCTGACCAGCCGTGCCGTCGATGCCGACGGCGCCGCGGATCGCGCCGCCGACGGCGTCGACCATCCCGTCGCCGATCGGCGGCCTCGTCGAGACCTCGTTGTCGTCGGACGACGCGGCGGACGCTTGACCGTCGCCGTGGGGGCGGTCGCGGTGCCACCTGACACCTGCAGCGAGAGCAGCTCGAACGCCTCGTCGACGTCGGCGCGTAGACCTCGTCGGCCACGATCGCCTCGAGGTCGGCGTCGCTGATCTCGATCTTGCGGTCGGCCAGCTCCTTGAAGCGCACGAAGGCGCGGCCGACCTGCTCCTTGGACAGCTCGTAGCCCATCTGCTCGAGCTGCTCGGCGAACGCGTGCTTGCCCGAGTGCTTGCCCAGCACGATCTGGGCGCCGACGGCGCCGATGTCCTCGGCCCGCATGATCTCGTAGGTCAGGCGGTCCTGGAGCATGCCGTGCTGGTGGATGCCGCTCTCGTGCGCGAACGCGTTGCGCCCGACCACGGCCTTGTTGAACTGCACGGGGTAGCCGGTCAGCGTGCTGACCAGGCGGCGAGGTCCGGGCGATCTCGGGGGTGTTGACCGCGATCGGCCGGCTGCAGCAGGTCGCTGCGCGTGGCCAGCGCCATCACGACCTCCTCCAGGCGAGCAGTTGCCCGCGCGCTCGCCGATGCCGTTGACCGCGACCTCGACCTGCGTGGCGCCGTTGCGCACCGCCTCCAGCGAGTTGGCCACGGCCAGGCCCGAGGTCGTTGTGGCAGTGCACGCTCACCGCGACCTCCGCCCCGACGCTGCGCGACGACCTCCGCGATGAGTCAGCGCCGAAGTCGTGCGGCACGCGCGTAGCCGACCGTGTCGGGGATGTTGACGGTGGTCGCGCCGGCGCGCACGACCGCGTCGATGATGCGCATCAGGAAGTCGGCACCTCGGTGCGGGTCGCGTCCTGCGGGCGAGAACTCGACGTCGTCGGTGTACTCGCAGCGCGCGTCTGCACGGCGTCGACCGCCTGCTCGATGATCTGGTCCTCGCTGGCGCCGCGGAGCATCGCGTTGCGGTGGATCTCCGACGTCGACAGGAAGACGTGGATCCGGTAGCGGTGGCGCCGGCTTGAGCGCCTCGGCCGCGCGCGCGACGTCGTCGGGGTGGCAGCGGGCCAGCGCTGCGATGACCGGCGCGTCCGGCCTGGCCGTGCCGACGCTCGTCGGCGATCGCCCGGACGCCGTCGAAGTCGCCCTGGGAGGTGATCGGGAAGCCGGCCTCGATGACGTCGACCCGCAGGCGCGCGAGCTGCTCGGCGATCTCCAGCTTCTCGGCGACGTCCAGGAGATGCCGGGCGCCTGCTCGCCGTCGCGCAGGGTGGTGTCGAAGATGCGGACCGGGGTGGTGGTGCTGTCGTTCACGCTCGGGATCCTTCTCGTCACGCGGTGGGGGCATCCGGCGATCGACTCCGCGGGGGGTGTGGATGCGACCAGTCCGCCCCGCGGCGTCAAAGGATGAGGAGGAAGAGCCCCAGAGCGAGGAGGATCCAGGATGCATCGGCGTCACCGGACTTGTGACGGCGATGCATCCCAGCGTCAGCAGCCCCGGCGCGAGTGCGCCGCCCGGTGACCGCCACAGCCTGCACGCCCCTTGTGTACGCGCTCACGAGGACATCGTCAACCCGGCGGGCCGTGGCCGAGCGCGGCGATCGCCAGGGCCGCGGCCTCCTGCGGGCTGCCGGCGACCGTCAGTCCTTCGACGTCCCACGTGCGCCAGCCGGCCACCGGCTTGCCGGCCCGGAGAGCGAGGGCGATCTCGCTGAGCGTGCCGTAGCCCCGGCCCAATGCGACCGCCGCGGTGCAGGCGCGGACGATGAGGCCGTTGCGCAGCTCGCCGAGGCCGGTGGGGATGGCGACGGTCACCCAGGAGTTCGCGGCGGCCGGGTCGAGGCCGGGCAGGAGGCCGACCGTGAGGCCCCCGGCGGCGTGCGCGCCGCGGCACGCGGCGGCCATGACGCCGCCCAGCCCGCCGCACACGACGACCGCTCCCGCCCTCGCGATCGCACCGCCGACGAGCTCGGCGGCAGCCTCGATCTCGGCGTCCGGGTCGCTCGTCCCCAGCACGGCGAGCATGCGCTGTCTCACGATGCGTACCTCCCGTTCACACGCTCGTCACCGCACAGCATCTAGCCTGACAAGCGTGGAGGTGCTGCTGCGCTGTGCGCTGCCTGACCGCCCGGGTGCCCTGGCGGCGCTGACGGGTGCCATCGGCGAGGCCGGCGGGGACATCCAGTCCGTCACCGTGGTCGAGACCGACGGCGAGGTGGCGCTCGACGACCTGGTCGTGCGCGTGGGGGCCGGCGGCTTCACCTCGCTCATCCAGCAGCTCCTGAGCGTCAGCGGCCTGGAGGTGGTCCATGCCGGCCCGTCGCGAGGGCATGCGGGCGACGCGCTGAACCGGCTGGCCGTGGGCCTGGAGGGGGTGCTGTCGGGTGCGATGACGCTGGAGCACGGGGTCGAGGTGCTGGTGGGCGGCATGCTGGCGGCCCAGTCCGCCAGGTTGGAGATGGTCGACCGCTCGCCACCCAAGGACCGCCGCGTGCTGGTCCTGCCCTTCGACCACCGCATGCTGGTCGTGCGCCGCGAGTACCGCTTCACCGACTCCGAGCGGGCGAACGCCGCAGCAGTCGTGCGCCTGTGCCGCGAGGCCGACGTGCTGCTCACCGCGAACGCCCACGGGCGCGCCGCAGGGTCCCGCGCCTAGCGGACCGGCAGCGGCGGGTCCGCGCCCTCGATGCCGCGTGCCGCGGCGACGATCGGCGGCACCACCTCGTGCAGGGGCCGCGCGGTGTCGACGACCAGGGCGCGCTCGTCGGGTTGTGGTGGTTCGAGGGCGGCGAGCTGGCTGTCCAGCAGGGAGGGTGGGAGGAAGTGGTCGCGGCGGGCGGCCAGGCGCGCGGCCAGCACCGTGCGCGGCGCGGTGAGGTGGACCCACAGGACGTCGTCGCGGGGGAGGCCGATGGCATCGCGGTACCGGCGCTTGAGCAGCGAGGTCGTGACGACGATCGGCGTCGCCTGGGCCAGATGGCTGTCCAGCAGGTCGCGGAGCGCGGCCAGCCAGGGCGCCCGGTCGGCATCGTCCAGTGGCGTGCCGCTGGCCATCTTGGCGACGTTGGCCGCGGGGTGGAGCGCGTCACCGTCGACGAACGTCCAGGCCAGCGCCTGCGCGACCGCACCGGCGATCGTGGTCTTGCCGGTGCCCGCGACACCGGAGATCACCACCGCCGCGACGGTCAAGGGGTGCGCAGGAGCGCCGCCGCCGCGTCCCGCAGGGCAGCGGCCAGGCGCTCCGTGGCCTCGGTGAGGTCGGCGTCGGTCAGCACGGTCGAGAGCGCGATCAGCCCCCGCGGCGCGAGGTGCACCCCGTGCACCGCGGCGGCGAGGTGGAGGGCGGCGATCGCGACGGCGTCGGCCCGCCCGGACGCGCCCGGTGGTGGCGGGGGCGCCAGCCAGAGGTTCAGCAGCGACCCGCTGCGCGTCACGTGCAGGTCCAGGCCGGCGTCGGCGCCAGCCCCGCGCAGGTCGGCGTCGAGGCGCTCCGCGTGGGCCGCCATCACGGCGATGCGGTCCGCGGTGAGCTCGCGCACGCTGACCTCGCCCGCGGCAGCGGTCACGGGGTTGCCGTTGAAGGTGCCGGACGCCGCGATGGGTCCGGTCGCGGGGTCGGTGAGCGCAAGCAGGTCGGCGCGACCTCCGACCGCGCCCACGGGAAACCCGCCGCCGATGAGCTTGCCCAGCAGCGTCAGGTCCGGGGTGACCCCGTGCAGCTGTTGCGCCCCGCCGGACGCCAGCCGGACGGTGATGACCTCGTCGAGGACGAGCAGCGCACCCGCGCGGTGCGCGGCCTCGGCGACCTCGACGAGGAAGCCCGGCGGCGCGTCGCGGACCCCGCCGCTGCCCAGCACCGGCTCGAGGAACACCGCTGCGATCTCGGGGCCGTGCTCGGCCAGCGCGGTTGCGAACCCCGCGGCGTCGCCGTGGTCTGCCAGGTGCACGACGCCGGCGCCGAGCGGCTGGTGGTCGGGCACGTCGTGGTGGGTGCCGTACTCGGTGGCCTCGTGGCTGCCGTGGTAGCCGCCGCGGGCCATGAGGATCCCGGGCCGCCCGGTCGCGGCCCGCGCGATGTGCAGCGCCAGCATCGCGGCCTCGGTCCCGGAGTTGGTGAAGCGGACACGCTCGAGTGAGCCGATGCGGGCGCAGAGGTCCTCGGCCAGCCGCACCTGCGGCTCGTGGCGGGCGGCCCATGCCGTGCCGCGCGCGACCTGCCGCGCCACCGCCTCGACGATCGGCGGGTACGCGCTCCCGTGGACCAGGCTGGTGTAGTTGCCGAGCAGGTCGAGGTGCACGACGCCGTCGACGTCGGTCAGCCGGCACCCCGCTCCCGAGGCGAACGCCAGCGGGTAGGGCGGGTGGTGCGCGGCCGCCCGGGTGTCGCCGCCCGGCAGCACCCGGTTGGCGCGCTCCGCGAGCGCGGCCGAGCGCGGCGAGCGCTCCCGGTAGGTCACCTCCAGCTTGGCAAGGCCGGAGACGGCGGTGGTCGTCGCGGTCATGGCGCGGCAGCCTGCCACGTTCGTACACAGCGAACGGCGGCGCTACCCAGGGCGTGTCGCGGGCAGGCTCTACCCTCGCCGGTGCGATGCGCGAGACCGACGACGCCGAGGACCCGCTGGCGGGGCTGAACCCCGAGCAGCGCGCTGCGGCCGCAGCCGTCAGCGGTCCGGTGTGCATCCTCGCGGGGCCCGGAACCGGCAAGACCCGCACGGTCACGCACCGCATCGCGCAGCAGGTCCGCTCGGGAGCGGTGCCGGCGTCGGCGATCCTCGCGGTGACGTTCACCGACCGTGCCGCCGCGGAGCTGCGCGGCCGGCTGGCGCGGCTGGGCGTGCCGGCGATCCGGGCCGCGACGTTCCACGCCGCCGCCTGGGCGCAGCTGCGCTGGTTCTGGCCGCGCGCCTTCGGGGGCCCGCTGCCGGAGGTGCTGGCGTCCAAGATCCCGCTGCTCGCGCGGACGGCGCGGCGGGCGCGGGTCGAGCCCCAGGACCTGGCGGCGGAGATCGAGTGGGCCAAAGCCCGGCGCTTGGGACCCGCGCGGTACGCGGCGGCGGCACGCGACCGCGCGGGCCCGCTGCCCGCGGACGAGATGGCAGCGGTCTTCGCCGCGTACGAGGACGACAAGTCGGCCCGCAACGCCATCGACTACGAGGACATGCTGCTGCTGACCGCAGACCTCCTGGCCCGCGACGCGGACGCCGCGGCCGAGGTGCGCCAGCGCTACCGCGCCTTCACCGTCGACGAGGTCCAGGACTGCAACCCCGCCCAGTGGGCGCTGCTGGAGCAGTGGCTGGGCGGCAGCGAGGAGCTCTGCGTCGTCGGCGACCCCGACCAGCAGATCTTCACGTTCACCGGCGCGTCCGCGGACTACCTGCTCACCTTCGGGCGGCGCTTCCCGCACGCCCAGGTCGTGCGGCTGCGCACGACCTACCGCTGCTCCCCCGAGGTCCTGGCCGTCGCGGGCTCGCTCCGCCGCGGGGCGAAGGCCCTGGTCAGCGACGGGCCTTCAGGCCCACCCGTGCGCTTTCGGCAGCACATCGACGGCAGGGCCGAAGTCGCGTCCGTCGTGCTGGCGATCCAGGAGCTGTTGGCCGCCGGCACACCGGCGTCGGAGATCGCGGTCTGCTACCGGATCAACAGCCAGTCGGCCCTGTTCGAAGCGGCCTTCGCCGCCGCAAGGGTGCCGTTCAGGGTTCGCGGCGACTCTGCGTTCGTCGCGCGCCCGGAGGTACGGCAGGCGCTGGACGCGTTGCGCTCGGGCGTCGCGGCGGGGCCTCCAGAAGACCCGATCCCGGCCGTCGGCGGAGCGGTCGCGCCGCCCATCGACCCGGTCCGGTGGGCGGAGCGCATCTTGCGCGACACCCTGCGCTTCCGTTCCGACGTGGAGCCACAGGCAGCGCGCGAGCGGGAGCGCTGGCGCAACATCGGCGTCGTCATGCAGTTCATCCGCGAAGCGGTGGTCGGCGGCGACGGGGCCCCGCCGCTGGATGCCGCACTCCCCCCGATGGACCTGGCTGCTGCGCTCGCGCAAGTGGAGGAGCGCGTGGGCGGTGCGGCAGACGAAGTGGGGGCTGGCGGGGTCTCGCTGCTCACCCTCCACAAGGCGAAGGGGACGGAGTTCGACGCGGTGTTCATCGTCGCCGTCGAGGAGGGGCTGCTGCCGATCAGCCACGCCAAGGACCCCGCGGACGTCACCGAGGAGGCGCGGCTGCTCTATGTCGGTGTCACGCGTGCCAGGACGCACCTGACGCTGTCGTGGGCCGCGGAGCGGGAGGGCTTCATGGGCCGCGTGCAGCGCCGGCGGCCCTCGCGCTTCCTCTACGGGCTGGGGCCTGGCGCGCCGGAGCGCGGGGCCACCCCGGTCAAGGCCGCCAAGTCGGCCAAGCCCGCAGCCGCGCGGCTCGTGCCCGACGGCCCCGTGGACGACGACGTCGCCGCCGCGCTGAAGGCCTGGCGCCTGGAGCGCGCCCGCGCCGACGGCGTCCCCGCCTACGTGGTCTTCCCCAACAGCACGCTCGACGCCCTCGCCGCCGCGCTCCCCAGTGGCGCGATCGACCTCCAGCGTGTCCCCGGCCTCGGCCCCACCCGCATCGAGCGCTACGGCACGGACGTCCTGCGCGTCATCGCCGATGCCCGCACCTGACCCCCGGGACACGGCACGGTCCCCGGGGGCGGGGGCGGCGGAGCTGCAGCGCGTCGCGGTGGATGCGGTGGCGTTGGCGCGCGGGGACGCGGGGGAGGTGCTGTTGCTGGCGGCGCAGCGGGACCACGAGCCGCATGCGGGGTTGTGGGCGCTGCCGGGGGGGTTGTTGCGGCCGGATGAGGACTTGGATGGCGCGGCGCGGCGAGTGCTCGCGCGGGTTGGCGTCGAGGAGCCGCGGCACCTGGAGCAGCTCGCCTCGTTCGGGGCACCGGAGCGGGATCCGCGCGGGCGGGTGGTATCCGTAAGCCATCTCGCGCTGCTGCCACAGCCGGCGGCGGTCGCGACGCACGCCGCGTGGTGGCCGCTGGACCAGCCACCGCAGCTGGCGTTCGACCATGCGGACATCGTGTCGGCAGCAGTCGCCCGGCTGCGCGGCAAGCTGTCGTACTCCAACGTGGCGTACGGGCTGCTCCCGCCGGCGTTCACGCTGACGGAGCTGCAGGAGGTCTACGAGGCCGTCCTCGCGCGACCGCTCGACAAGCGCAACTTCCGGAAGAAGGTGCTGGCGATGGGGTTGCTGGAGGAGGCCGAGGGGCAGCGCCGCGGGCAGCACCGCCCCGCGCAGCTCCACCGCTTCGCCGCCGCGGAGCTGGTGCTCTTCGACGACGTCATCGCCGCCACGGCCTGAGCGCACCGATGCCGAGCGCGCTGTTCACGGACTACTACGAGCTCACGATGCTGGCCGGCTACCTCGAGGCCGGGATCGCGGGGTCCCGCGCGACGTTCGACCTGTTCTTCCGGCGCCCGCCCGAGGGCGTCAGCCTGATCGTCGCCGCCGGCCAGGCGCTGGCCGCCGAGTACCTGGAGGGGTTCGCACTGACCCCCGCGGAGGTCGCGTGGCTGCGTGCGCAGGGCCGCCTGCCGGGGGCGACGCTGGACGCCCTCGCCGATCTGCGCTTCACGGGCGATGTGTGGGCGGTGCCCGAGGGCACCCCGGTCTTCGCCGACGAGCCCGTGCTGCGGGTGGAGGCGCCGCTCGGCGAGGCGCAGGTCGTCGAGACCGCGCTGCTCAACGTGATCTGCTACTCCTCGCTGATCGCCAGCAACGCGGTCGAGGTGGTGGCCGCGGCCGCCGGCCGCACGGTGCTGGAGTTCGGCGCGCGGCGCGCCCACGGACCCGACGGCGCCCTTTCCGCGTCACGCGCGGCCTACCTGGGCGGGTGCGACGCCACCTCCAACGTCGAGGCGGGCCGCCGCTTCGGCATCCCCGTCGCCGGCACGCAGGCACACGCTTGGGTCATGGCCTTCCCCAGCGAGCTCGAGGCCTTCCGCGCCTACGCACGCACGTTCCCCGACGACGTGACGCTGCTGGTCGACACCTACGACACGCTGACCGTCGGCATCCCCAACGCCATCACGGTCGGCCGGGAGCTGGCCGCCGCGGGTCACCGGCTGGGAGGGGTACGCCTGGACTCGGGCGACCTGGGCGCGCTGGCGGTCGCGGCGCGCAGCCAGCTGGACGCAGCCGGGCTGGAGGAGGTGCAGATCGTCGTCTCAGGCGACCTCGACGCACGCTCGGTCGCCGCGCTGGTCGAGCAAGGCGCGCCGATCGACGGCTTCGGCGTCGGCACCGCGCTCGTCACTGCCGCGCAGGACCCGACGATCTCCGGGGTCTACAAGCTGGCCGAGCTGCAGGGCGAGCCCGTTCTGAAGCTGAGCGCGACGCCGGCCAAGGCGACCAGCCCCTCGCGCAAGCAGGTGTGGCGGGGGCCCGACGGCGACCTCATCGGCTGCGCCGACGAGGACCTGCCCGGCCGCCCGTTGCTGGTGCCCCTGCTGCGCGCGGGCCACCGGGTGCGGCCGGCGGAGCGGGTCGCCGATGCACGCGAGCGCTGCCGCCGCGAGGTCGCGGCCCTGCGGCCGCTGGCCGACCGCTGGACCGTGCGCCGCAGCGCCCGCCTCGATGCGCTGCGCAGCCGCCTGCAGAGCGACCTCGCCGACGGGGTGCGCTGAACGATCGCGTCTAGCTCGACGCGGCCGTCGGGACCGCAGTCGCCGCGCCGGTGGCGGCGGCGTCGGCACCCGTGGCACCGGTGTCGGTGTCGGTCGTCGTGCCGTCGTCCGAGCAGGCCACGCCGGCGATAGCCAGCAGACCCGCGGCCATCCCGGCCGCGAGGTGGTTGCGGATGCGCATGGAAGCTCTTCTCCTCGGTGGCCCCCTGGCAGCGCAAGGCGTGTGGGGGCGCAATCGGGTCATATCCCTCGACGAGGGCGCACCTCCGGTCTATCCAGTCATGCGCGGAACGCACCTCGTCCGCGCGGACAGGTCCGGTGTCCCTCAGGCGACGCGCCGCCAGCGCAGCCCCCGGCTGCCGGGGTCGGGTGCCAGGGCGCCGGCGCGCCCCAGCGCATCCAGCTGCACCAGTGCCGAGGCCGTCCCCAGCCCGGTGCGGCCGGCGAACTCGGGGACCGTGATGCCCTCGCCGGGCGCGAGCGCGTCCACGACTGCCCGGGCGGCCGGCAGCGCCTCAGGGTGCGGGCGGCCGGTGACCGCGTCGACCGCCGCCTCCAGCGCCACGACCAGCGCCCAGGTGTCCCGCTCCAGCCACGGCCCCAGGTCGCCGCGGCGGCGCACCGTCGCCCCGACCTCCGCGTGGTAGCCCAGGGGGTCCTGCGCGTGGGCGCGCTCCGGGACCGCGACGGCATCGGGGTCCAGGCCACGCGCCCGGCGCACGATGCGGGCGGCCGCGCGCGCGAGGCGGCCGTTGGCAGCCTCGAACGGGAGCAGCTCGAGCACGCGTTCGTGCACCACACCGGCCGCGACCGCCGCGGGCACCGCCGGGCTGCGCCCCACGATCCACCGGGCCAGGCCGGCCATCAGCTCCGGGATCGCGTCGGGCAGCGGGGCGCGGTGCAGCATCCGCCCCTGCGCCCCGTCGTGGATCGCCTGTTCCGTCCGCCGCCAGCGGCCGGCGACGTCCGGAGCCACCAGCCCGGCGACGAGTAGCCGATGCTGGTCGGCGAGGACCGCCAGCGGGTCGTCGTGCCAGGAAGCTGCTGCGGCCGCCCCGGCGTCGTGGGCGGCCAACGCCCCGGCGTACTCCAGCGCCGCGACGTTCTGCGTGGCCATCCCGTCCAGGTTCAGCGCCGAACTCCAGCCGCTTCGGACCCCAAGGGGGCGCACGCCCGCCGTGCCGGCTTCGCGGTCGAGGCCGGGGCGGGCAGCATCAGGCCCCGCGCCCGGCCCGGCGCCGGCGTCGACCCGGGCGGCCGTGTCCTCGTCCAACGGGCTGCCGTCCAGGCGCACCGAGCGGCGCGCCGCCTCGCGCCGCGCCAGCGTCGCGACCTCGCGGCGCCGATCAGGGTCGGCGTCGGCCAGACGCGCGGCTGCCGCCTCGGCCCTGCCCAGCAGCCCGACCAGGTGGTGGGTGTAGGTCACCTGGTGCTGGGAGCCGGTGACCGCCCGATCCGCTCCCGGCGGGCCCTTCACCGCGCCAGGCGCAGCGCCTGGGTCACCGCCCGCTCGGTGGCGGCGCGGCCGGCGTGCTGACCGAAGAAGTAGCCGGCGAGACCGGCGGTCGCCGTGGCGGTGCCGGCGAGCGCGTAGCGCGTCACCACCTTGCCGGTGCGGTTGAACTCCACGACCGGCCAGCCGCGGCGGTGCGCGACGCTCATCAGCGGACGATCGGGGTTGACCGCCACGGGGTGGCCGACCAGCAGCATCATCGGCAGGTCCGACGCGGAATCGGAGTAGCTGTAGCTGGCTGTCAGGTCGTAGCCGCGCTCCGCTGCGAGCTTGCGCATGATGTCGGCCTTGCCCTCGCCGTAGCAGAACGGCGCGGCCAGCTGGCCGGTGTAGACGCCGTCGACGACCTCCGACTCCGTGCCCAGGCCCCCCGTGATCTCCAGGGCGCGCGCCAGCTCGGCGACGATCTCGACCGGTGAGGCCGAGATGATGAAGACGTCGCGGCCGGCCTCGGCGTGCATGTCCAGCAGGGCCTGCGCCTCCGACCGGATCTTGCCCAGCAGGACTTCGGTGATGTGGGGGGTCATCGCGTGCAGCTTCGCGGCCTCGGTGCCGGCGACCGTCGCCAGGATGCGGTCGCGCAGGGCCTCCGACTTCTCGTCCGAGGCGCCGAAGAGCTTGAAGAGCAGGGCCTGCGAACCGTCGGCGGCCAGGCGCGGCAGCCGCAGCAGCCCTGCGCGGTAGGCCTCGCGCGCGAAGTAGAACGCGCTGGAACCCGACATCAGCGTGCGGTCAAGGTCGAAGAACGCGGCCGACTTCGCCATCGGCGCAGAAGTCTACGGTCGGTCTGCGTCGCGTCAGGAGGCTGACCAGGAGGGTCAGCGGCGCCCACGGCGTGCGCGGGCCGTGCGGGCGGCCTCGACCTCGTCGAGCTCGGCGTGCAACGCGCGCCAGGCCCGCAGCCGGTGGCCGACCACCGTGCCGGCGGCCAGTGCGGCCTCCACCGCGCAGCCGGGCTCGGTCTCGTGGCGGCAGTCGCCGAAGCGGCAGCCCGCCGCGGCCCTCGCGACCTCGGGGAACGTCGCCTCCAGGCCGCCGTCATCGCGCCAAAGGCCGACCGCTCGCACCCCGGGGGTGTCGAGCACGCAGCCGCCCGGCCCGGAGCGGCCGGGCGGAAGCGCGAGGAGCTCGCGCCGGACCGTCGTGTGGCGGCCCTTCGCGTCACCGGCGCGGACCGCGCCCTCGGCCACGGCGTGGCGCCCCAGGAGCGCGTTGACGAGCGCGGACTTGCCCGCCCCCGACTCCCCGACGAGCACGACGGTGCCCTGGTCGCGCACGAGCGCGCGCAGTCCGCGGATACCGTCCCCGCGGCGGGCGCTGGTGACGACCACGGGGGCGTCCGGGGCGACCTTCGTGAGCGCCCGCACCGCGGCCGCGGGGTCGTGGGCGTCGGCCTTGGTCACGACCAGCAGTGGCTGCGAGCCGCCGCTGTGCACGACGACCAGCGCACGCTCCCAGCGGCGCACGTTCACCGGCCGGTCGGCCCCCTGGACCAGGCAAGCCATCGGCGCGTTGGCCGCCAGCGCCTGCGCAACGGCGCGAGCAACAGGGTCGCGGCGCACGAGCTCGGTCCGGCGCTCGAGGACCGCGACCACGCCCGGCGCCGAGCGCTGCACGCCGGCCTTGGCGGGCAGTGGGACCGGATCGCCCAACAGGACCCAGTCCCCGGCCGCGACCCCGCCCTCGGGCCGCGGCGTCGCCTCGGGCACGGCGGCGAAGAGGTCGTCGCACTCCGCGGTCGCGACCCACAGCCCGGCGCGGACGTGGCGCCGCACGCGGGCCAGCGCCCCGTCTCCTGCGACGCGTGCTGCCGCCTCCCAAACCTCGTCCAACCCCCAGCGCAGCAGGCCCGACGGCGACGTCACTCCGGCCGTTGCGTGGGTTTCACTTCGACGACTTCGACGTCGATGGACGCGCCCGGGAGCGGCCCGCGCGGGCCGCCCCCGGAGACCGTCTTGACGGCGCCGAGCCCGAGGCGGGCCAGCACCGTGCGGCGCAGCAGCACGTTCAGCAGCTTCCTGGTGGGTGGGATCAGGCAGGCCAGGCCGACGATGTCGGTGACGAAGCCCGGGGTCAGCAGCAGCGCCCCGCCGAAGATGATCAGGGCGCCGTCGACGACCTCGACCGCGGGGATGCGCGCCTGGCCCAGCGTCTCACGGAAGCGCTGCCAGGCACGCGCGCCCTCGCGCCGCAGCAGCCAGCTGCCCAGGATCGAATCCACGATCAGCAGCACGATCGTCCACGGCCAGCTGATCCAGCCCGCCACCTGCGTGATCGCCCAGATCTCGACGATCGGGACCAGGATGAAGAGCAGGACCAGCAGGACGGGCACGGGCTACGACGCCTTCTTCGCCCTGCGCGACGTGGCCTTCTCCGCCGCCTTCTGGCTCGCCGCGACGCTCTGCTTGAGGGCCTCCATGAGGTCGACCACGGTCGAGGGCTCCTCCTCCTCGACGACCGTGATCTCCTCGCCGGCGACCTTGGCCTTGACCGCGTCCTCCAGGCGCTCGCGGTAGCTGTCCTGGAACCGCGCGGGGTCGAAGTCCTCGGTGAGGTTCTCGATCAGGGTCTCGGCCATCTTGACCTCGGCCGGGCGGGGCTTGGGGATGTCGTCGATGCCGACCTCGTCGAGGGAGAACGGCCGGATCTCGTCAGGCCAGTGCATGGTCTCAAGGACGAAGACCCCGTCCTTGACCCGCAGCGTGGCGATGTGCTCCTTGTCGCGCATCGTGACGCGCGCCAGGGCGACGGTGCCGCGGTCCTTCATCGCCTCGGCCAGGAGCGCGTAGGCCTTCGCGCCCGCGGGCTCGGGCGCGAGGTAGTAGGGCTTGTCGTAGTAGATCGGGTCGATCTGCTCCATCGGGACGAAGTGCTCGATGTCGATGAGGCGGGAGGACTTGGGCTTGAGGGCCTTGAGCTCGTCGTCGGTGAAGACCACGTAGCGGTCCTTCTCGTACTCGAAGCCCTTGACCATCTCGTCCCAGTCGACCTCCTCGTCGTCGGCCTTGGCGACGCGCTTGTAGCCGACACGGCTGTGATCGGACGCGCGCAGCTGGTTGAACGACGGCGACTTGTCCTCGGTCGCGGTGTACAGGCCGACGGGGATCGTCACGAGCCCGAACGACAACGTGCCCTTCCAGAGGGTGCGGGGCATGTGTCCTCTCTTTGCTCTTGGGGGGTCCACGGGGGGCTTGCCCCGCGTGTCTCCACCATGATGTACCCGTGGCCACCGCCCCAACCACCGTGGAGTTCCCCGAGCCGCTCCCCGTGGAGCGCAAGGGCAAGTCCTGGCGTCTCGACGTCGACGGGGTGAGCCAGGCCGTGTCGAACCTCGACAAGCTCTACTGGGAGCCCGAGGGCTACACCAAGGGCGACCTCGTCACCTACTACTTCAACATCGCGCCGACGATCCTGCCGTACCTGCGCGACCGGCCGATCACCATGAAGCGCATGCCCGACGGGGCTGACGGGCCGTTCTTCTACGCCAAGCAGGCGCCGGAGCACACGCCGGGGTGGATGCCGCGGGCCACCGTGACCTCAAACAGCGGCGGCGAGGGGCGCTGGGGAGCGCAGTCACGCGCCACCATCGACTACCTGTTGGCCCAGGACCGGCCCAGCCTGGTGTACCTGGCGAACCTCGGCTGCATCGAGATGCACCCGTGGCACAGCCGCATCGACCGGATCACGCGGCCGGACTACGCGTTCTTCGACCTCGACCCGTTCGGCGTGGAGTTCGCGACCGTGCGCGCGGTCGCGCTGGTGATCAAGACCGCGCTGGACCAGCTGGGGCTGCGGGCCTACCCGCGCACCAGCGGCTCGACCGGCATCCACCTCTACGTGCCGATCGAGCGCGTGCACTCCTACGGGCAGGTCCGCGAGTGGGTCAACCGCGTGTGCCGCCTCGTGAACAGCGCCGACCCTGGGCGCACGACCATGGAATGGAAGGTCAGCGACCGCACGGGCAAGGTCTTCCTCGACGCCGGCATGAACACCGAGGGGCGCAACATCGCCGCGGTCTACTCGCTGCGACCCGAGCGCGGCGCGACCGTGTCCACCCCGCTGACGTGGGAGGAGCTCGAGGAGGACGTCGAGCCCCAGGACTTCACGATCGCGACGATCTGGCGGCGTCTGGAGCAGGTAGGCGACCTCTTCCCGCCGGTGATCGCGGGCGGGCAGGACCTGCGCCACGCGATGGCCGCCCTCCGGATGGACCCCGACGCCGAGCCCGAGGGCCCCGGTCACCACATTCGGCCGGAGGAGGAGGAGGAGGAGCCCGGCGACCTGAAGGTCTACGAGGCCAAGCGCGACTTCGCACGCACGCCCGAGCCGCCCGCATCCGTCCCGCCAGCGGAGAAGGGCAACCGCTACGTGATCCAGCACCACCTCGCGACGCGGCTGCACCACGACCTGCGGCTGGAGCGCGGCGGCACCGCCCGGTCCTGGGCGGTGCCCAAGGGGCTGCCAGCCGTGCCCGGCGTGCCGCACCTGGCCGTGCAGACCGAGGACCACCCGCTGGAGTACCTGACGTTCGAGGGCGACATCCCCGACGGCGAGTACGGCGGCGGCCCGATGCGCATCTGGGACTCCGGCACCTACGAGGCGCCGGAGTGGGTCGACGGCAAGGTCACGTTCGTGCTGCACGGCGGCCGCCACCGCGGCGAGTGGCACCTGTTCCGCACGAGCCGCGACGACGCCAAGCAGTGGATGGTCACGCGCGCCGCACCACCCGAGGAGCTGCCCCCCGGGCCGCCGACCTTCGCGCCGATGCTGTCGGGCACCCGCGAGGCGCCCTTCGACGACGACCGCTGGCTCTTTGAGGTCAAGTGGGACGGCGTGCGCGCGATCGCCACCTGCCAGCGCCCCGGGACCGGCGAGGACGGCCGCGCCACGCTCATCACCCGCAACGGCAACGACTGCACGCCGGCCTACCCGGAGCTCGCGCCAGTGTGGGAGCGCGTGCTGGCACGCAACGCCGTGCTGGACGGCGAGGTGGTCGCGTTAGGCCCCGACGGCAACCCCTCCTTCCAGCTGCTGGCGCAGCGCATGCACCTGCGCGACAAGGGGGCCGTCGACCGTGCCCGCCGCGCCACGCCGGTCACCTACATGGTGTTCGACCTGCTGGCCGTCGACGGCGAGGCCCTCGTCGACCTGCCGATCGAGGAGCGCCTGGCGCGTCTCGACGAGGTGCTGGTCCCCGGTCGCGCGATCAGCCGCAGCGACGCGATCCCCGGCGTCGGCACCGCGTTGTGGGCCGCGGTCAAGCAGCGTGGGATGGAGGGCATCGTCGCCAAGAAGCTGGGCTCGCGGTACCTGCCGGGGCGACGTTCGAAGGAGTGGCTGAAGATCAAGGTGCGCCGCCCGGGCGTGGTCGTGATCGGCGGCTGGCTGCCGCAGGTGCGCGGCCACCTCACCGAGCTCGGCAGCCTGCTGGTCGGGGCCTACGACGGTGCGGACCTGGTCTACGTCGGCCGCGTCGGGACCGGCTTCGACCACGCGGAGCGGCTGCGCCTGCAGGCCCTGCTGGAGCCGCTGCGGTCGCCCGCGTCGCCGTTCTCCGGCCCCCCGGGTGACCTGCCGCCCGCCCACCGCGACCTCGTCCACTGGGTCAACCCTGAGATCACCGCCGAGATCGAGTACGGGGAGATCACCAACGACGGCCGCCTCCGCGCCCCCGCCTACAAGCGCCAGTGCGACGTCGCTCCCCCCCAGGTCCGCCGCGAGTCCCTGCGCTGACCGCGGGGGGCAAGCGGGTCAAGCCACGTCGCCGAGGGGCCGGAAGGCCAGGCGGGTGAAGGTCTCCGCGTGCGCGACGCCGACGGGTTGGCCGGCAAGCGCGGACCACTCGCGGAGGCGCGGCTCGGGATCCCAGGTCGTGAGCTGCGACGTGTGGCAGCGCAGCGCGGCGAGCTTGATCTCGAAGGTCGCCGTGACGTCGACCACGTCCGGGCCGGCGCCGAAGCTCATGAGCCACAGCTCGGAGACGTCCCAGGGTTCCAGGCCCTCGTCGATGAGCGTGGGATCCCACAGGCGCGTCGACGCGGCCGGGTTGATCGCGTGGAGCACGAGGTCGCCGACGGCGCGGTGGTCGGGATGGTTGATGTAGCCGCGCTGGTTCCAGCGCACGTCCGGGTTGAGCGTGATGATCGCCTCGGGACGGTGACGGCGGATCGCCGCAGCGACCTGCCGGCGAGCCGGGAGCGTCGGCTCGAGGTAGCCGTCGCGGTAGCCGAGGAACTCCAGCTGCGTCACACCGAGCACGTCGCAGGCCGCCTGCTGCTCCTCGGCCCGGATCGCGCCGAGTCGCTCGCGCGTCATCTCGGGGTCGGAGGAGCCGCTGGCGCCGTCGGTGACGACCACGTAGCGCACGTCCGTGCCCATGGCGACCCAGCGCGCGACGGTCCCGGCCGTGCCGAACTCGGCATCGTCGGGGTGGGCGATGATCACCAGGGCCCGGGAGAAGGGCCGGACGGGCTCCCACAGCTTGGCCACGATGTCCCCTGCCTCGCTTCCCTGGGCGGGGCCAGGTTACGGTGCGCCGCCGTGACGCCGACCGAATGCCTCGAGCTCCTGCACGCCGGCAACGCCCGCTGGTCCGCGGGGGTGCCGGAGCGGCCGCACCGCTCCCCGGAGTACCGGGCCTCGCTGGTCGGCGGTCAGCAGCCGTACGGCCACGTGATCTGCTGCATCGACTCGCGGGTGGTACCCGAGCTGCTCTTCGACTGCGGCCTCGGCGACCTCCTGGTGACGCGCGTCCCGGGCAACCCGGTCTTCGACGCGGTGGTGGCGTCGGCCCGCTTCTCCGTGCGCCACCTGCACGTGGGCGTGGTCTACGTGCTGGGCCACCAGTCGTGCGGCGCGGTGAACGCGGCCCTGCAGGCGGCCGACGACCCCGACGAGGCGCCCGAGGACGTGCGTGCCGTCGCCGCCCTGCTGGCACCGGCCATGCGCAGCGCCGCAGCCGACCTCGGGCCCCGCGACCCCGACGACCTCGCCGACCCGGGCCTGGACGTCGTGATCCGCAACGTCGAGCTGGGCCTGCGCACCCTGCGCGACGACGAGCTCCTCTCCGCCTTCATCGCGGACCGCAGCCTCATCATCAAGGGCGGCTGGTACGAGCTGGCGACCGGGGTCGTGCACCCGATCTTCTAGACGCCCGCGACGGGGAGGGTCACGCGAAACGTCGTGCGTCCGGGCTGGGAGTCGACGGTGAGCTCGCCGCCGTGGTCCAGCGCCACGATCGAGAAGCTGAGGTTGAGTCCCTGGCCCGTGCCGGCCCCGGGGGGTTTCGTGGTGAAGAACGCATCGAAGATGCGGTCGCGCACGTCGGCGGGGATGCCCGGGCCGTTGTCCTCGATCTCGACGACGACGTCGTCGCCCTCCGACCGCGTGCGCAGCGTGATCGTGGGTTCGGCGACGCCGGCGCGCGCCAGCTCGTAGGCCGCGTTGTCCAGGAGGTTGGTCCAGACCTGGTTGAGATCGCCCCCCGCGGCCTGGATCCGCGGGAGCGCCGGGTCGTAGTCGCGCACCACGCGCACGCCGCGCAGCGGGTGGGCCAGCAGCATCAGGGTGTCGTCCAGCCCCTGGTGCACGTCGACCTCCTGGACGGGCGCGCGGTCGAGGTAGGTGTAGGACTTCATGTGGCCGACGATCGCGCTGACGCGGCGCGTCGCCTCGGCGATCTCGGCCGCGAGCCGGCGCGGGGTCGAGAGCGCCGCCAGCAGGCGCACCGCCGCGTCGACGTGGTCAGCCGCGAGGTCGGCGACGGCTGCGCGCAGGTCGTCGACCCCGAACCCCGAATCGACCAGCGCCGCGGCCAGCTGCCAGGCCTCCCCGACGCCGGCCGCGTCCAGCCAGTCCTCGACCGCGGCCTCCTCGTCGCTGCGGGCGAGCCCGTCGAGCGGGCACGACCGCGCGCCGGCGGCCAGCGCGCCCAGGCGCTCGCGCGCGGGGGGCGGGAGGTCGCCCAGGGTCGCGAGCACGCCAGCCAGCGCGTCCAGCGCCTGGCCCAGACGCTCGGCGCCGCGCCCGGCCGCCGCGGCGGGGTTGTTGAGCTCGTGGGCGACTCCGGCGGTGAGGGTGCCGAGCTGCACCATGCGGTCGTTCTGGCGCTCGCGCTCGCCGATCTCGCGCAGCCGGTCGACCAGCGTGCCGAACAGCGAGCGCGCGGCCGACGGGCTGGTCACGAGCAGCGCGTCGAGCACCGACCGCGGGATCGTCATGAGGTCGGCCGCGGTGCGTGCGCGCACGGTGGCCGTGCGCGGGGTCCCCTGCAGCAGCGCGATCTCGCCGATCACGGTGCCCGGACCGCGCAGGGCCAGCAGCGTCTCCCGCCGCGCACCTGCCTTGAGGACCTCGACCTCGCCCGCGACGACCAGGTACGCGGTGTCGCCGCCCTCGCCCTCGCGGAACAGCTCCTCGCCCGGCGCGAGCCGGAGGTCGAGGACGCCCTCGCAGATGCGGTCCAGGTCTTCATCGGGCAGCTGCGCGAAGAGCGGCACCTGGCGCAGGCGGTCGCTCACGTGGTCGCCAGGTACTCGTGCACCAGGGAGATCGCGATCGCGCCCTGGCCGACCGCGGAGGCGACGCGGCGCACCGCCCCGTGGCGGACGTCACCCGCCGCGAAGATGCCGGGGACGCTGCACTCCAGCAGGTAGGGGTCGCGGTCCAGCGGCCAGCCGCGCGGGCGGCTTCCGTCCCCGGTGATGTCGGGTCCCGTGAGCAGGAACCCCTGGAGGTTGCGCGCCACGACCCCTTCGAGGAAGTCGGTGTGCGGGACGGCGCCGACGAACACGAACAGGCCGGTGGCCTCGATGGTCTCGGTCACGCCGCCGCAGCAGAGCTCGACACGCTCGAGGCGCGTAGCCCCGTGCACGCGCACCACCTCGGTCGCGTTGCGCACGCTGATCACGGGAGTCGCCTCGATCTGGTCGATGAGGTAGCGCGACATGCCCTCTTCTAGGCGGCCGGCCCGGCATGACCAGCACGACCTCGTCGGCGTAGCGCGCCAGCAGCAGCGCTGCCTGGCCGGCCGAGTTCGCGCCCCCGACCACGACGACGCGCTCGCCCTTGTATGCGGCCGCCTCCGTGACGGTCGCCCCGTAGAAGACGCCCATCCCGGTGAGCCGGTCGAACCCGGGAACGTCCATCCGCCGGATCCTCATGCCGGAGGCCACGAGCACGGCGCGGCAGGCCAGCTCCATGCCGTCCTCCAGCCGCACGGTGTGCGCACTGTCGGCCACACCGACGCCGGCGACCTCCACGGGGCGGAGGATCTCCGCCTTGAGGCGCTCGGCCTGGTCCGTCGCGCGGCGTGCGAGCTCACTGCCGCTGACCCCGTTGGGGAACCCGAGGTAGTTCTCGATGAGCGACGTCGTGCCGGCCTGGCCGCCGGTCGCGTGGCGCTCAAGGACAGCGACGTGCAGCCCCTCCGAGGCACCGTAGACCGCCCCGGCGAGCCCGGCGGGACCCGCGCCGATGATCACGAGGTCGTAGAACGGCTGGCTGGCCCGCGAGCGCAACCCGAGGCGCTCCGCCAGCGTGCGCGTGTCCGGCCGCGAGACCGGTTCCCGGTCGGCGAAGAAGACGACCGGCAGGACGGGCTCGGTGTCGCCGCGCGCGTCCAGCAGCCTGCGCGCCTCGTCGTCGCGCTCGATGTCGTAGAACCGGTACGGGATCCTGTTGTGGGCCAGGAAGTCCTTGACCTCGTGGGTCGCGGCCGACCAGCGGTCGCCGACGATGCGGACGCCCTCGAAGGGTGCGCGCGGCCGCGAAGCCTGCCACTCGTCCAGGAGCTCGTCGAGCACGGGGTAGAGCTGGTCCTCGGGCGGGTCCCACGGCTTGAGCAGGTAGTGGTCGAGGCCGATCTCGTTGATCGAGCGGATCGCGGCGTCGGTGTCGGCGTACGCCGTCAGCAGCACCTTCTTGGCGTCGGGGAACTGCTCCTGCGCGCGCAGCAGGAAGGCAGTACCGACCATGTCGGGCATGCGCTCGTCCACGACGAAGAGCGCGATCTCGTCGCCGCGGCGGTGCAGATCCAGCACGGTGTCCAGCGCGGCGACGCCCCCTCCGGCCCTCACGATCCGGTACTGCTCGCGGTAGTGCGAGCGCAGGTCGGTGACCAGCGCCGCGAGGACCTGGGGGTCGTCGTCGACTGCCACAATCGTCGCCTGGCCCACCGCGGCAGCGTAGACCGGAGCGCTCGCGGGCCGTGCCGCGGTGCGATGCTCCCGCCGTGGCGGCCACCTCGGTGCTCGAGGGCACGCTGATGTTCACCGACATCGAGGGCTCCAGCGCGCTGCTGCAGCGCCTCGGGGACGAGTTCGTCGGGGTGATCGCCGCGCACCACCGGCTGCTGCGCGACGTCTTCGCCCAGCACGGCGGGACCGAGCTGCGCACCGAGGGCGATGCCTTCTTCCTCATCTTCCCGACCGCGCAGGACGGCGTGGAGGCCGCGGTCGCAGCCCAGCGCGCGCTGGCTGCGCACGCGTGGCCCGCCGGCGTGAGCGTCCGGGTGCGCATGGGGCTGCACCACGGCGAGATCGTGCTGGTCGACGGCGAGCAGGTCGGTTTGGACATCCACCGGGCCGCCCGCATCACCAACGCGGCGCACGGTGGGCAGATCGTCGTGTCGGGCGAGACCGCCGCCGCCCTGAACACCGACGGCGGCGACCTCACGCTCCACGACCTGGGCCTGCACTGGCTCAAGGATCTCGAGGAGCCCGAGCACGTCTTCGAGGTCGGCGTCCACGGGATGGCGCGCACCCAGCGCCCGCTCAACAGCCTGGGCGTCCCCACGCGGCTGCCGGCGATCGGCTCGGCGCTCGTCGGCCGCCGCCAGGAGCTCGAGGAGCTGGTCGGGCTGCTCGGAGATCACGGCACGCGCCTGGTCACGCTGACCGGCCCCGGAGGGATCGGCAAGACCCGCCTGGCCCTGGCCGCCGCGGAGGCCGCCATGGGCCTGTTTCCCTACGGCCTGTACTTCGTCGCGCTGGCCGATGTCGCGGGCGCAGCCGAGGTCCCCGCCGCGGTCGCCGCGGCCCTCGGGATGGAGATGCCCTTCGACCGCGACGTGCTGCTCACCCACGTGCGCGGCCGGCGCCGGCTGCTGGTCCTGGACAACTTCGAGCACGTGCTCGGCGCCGCCTCGTTCGTCGCCGAGCTGCTGACGCACTCAGGCGGGCCGACCGTGCTGGTCACCAGCCGCGAGCCCCTGCGCCTGCGCGACGAGCTGGAGCAGCCCGTGCCGCCGCTCGCGCTCCCACCCGAGGACGCCGAGACGGCCACCCTGCTGGCCTCCGACGCGGTGGCGCTCTTCGTCGCTCGCGCCCGCCGGGTACGGCGCGACCTGCCACTAGGGGCTGCCGACATCGCGGCAGTCGCCGAGATCTGCCGGCGCCTGGACGGGCTTCCGCTGGCGATCGAGCTGGTCGCGGCCCGCGTCAAGCTCCTCGGGCCGGCGGCGATCCTGGACAGCCTCGACCGCCACCTGCTCCGGCTGGCCGGACCGACGGACGCGCCCTCGCGTCAGCGCACGCTGGAGGCGGCCGTGGAGTGGAGCCACGAGCTGCTGGCACCCGATGAGCAACGCTGCTTCCGCCTGCTTTCGGTGTTCGCGGGCGGGTTCGACCTCGAGGCCGTGGAGGCGGTGATGGCGCCCCACCTCGAGGGCGTGGAGCCGGTGGACGCGCTGACGACGCTGGTCGACAAGAGCCTCGTCCGGGTCGACCACGGCGCCGGCGCCCCGCGCTTCTCGATGCTGCGGGCGATCCACGCGTACGCGACGCAGCGCTGTGAGGACGACCCCGCGGCGGCGCGCGTGCTGCAGGCCCACGCGCTGCACTACCTGGGCATCGCCGAGGCGGCGTCGTTCCAAGGCGGCGAGCTGGGCGCGTGGCTGACGCGCATCGGGGCCGAGCACGAGAACCTGCGGGCCGCCTTGGCACGCGTCCTTTCCGGCGTGGTCCCCGAGCCGGAGGGCCTCGGGCTGCGGCTGGCGCTGCCGCTGGGTCGCTACTGGTACCAGCGCGGGCAGCTGCGCGAAGGGGTCAGCGTCCTGCGCGAGGTGCTCGACCGCTGCGACGACCACCACCCAGGCCGCCGCGCACCCGTGCTGCACCGGCTGGGCGTGCTGCTCAACGACGCCGGCGAGCGCGATGCCGCGCGCGCCACGCTCCAGGACGCGCTCGGGCTGGCTCAGGCGCTGGGCGACGACCAGCTCGCCGCCGCGGTCGAGAACTCCCTGGGGGTCGTCGAGATGACGGCGGGCGACCTCGCCCGTGGCCGCGCGCATCTGGAGGCCGCCAGGGCGCTGCGCGTGAGCCTCGGCGACGACGCCGGGCTTGCCACAACCCTGACGAACCTCGCCGAGCTGGCCCGCTTCGGAGGCGAGACCCAGACCGCCGCCACGCTCCACTCGCAGGCGCTGGCCTTGGATCGGCGCCTGGGCAACCGCTGGGGCGAGGCGGTCGACCTCCTCAACCTCTCGGCGGCGCAGCTCGCCGACGGCAAGGACGAGCCCGCCGCCGCGCAGCTGACGGAGGCGCTGGCCGGGTTCGACGCGCTGGGCGACCGCGACGGCGTCGCGTCCTGCCTGGCCGAGCTCATCCACGTCGCCCGGCCACACGGCGATCCCCGACGCGCGGCCCTGCTGGCCGGCTCCGCGACCGCGCTCTTCGCGAAGGTCGGGTCCTCCCTGGCCCCCGTCGACCAGGCGCGCTTCGACCGCCGCATGGAGGAGCTGCGCGCGGTCCTCGGCGACGAGCTCGACGTCCTCACCGCCCGCGGCGCCGCGATGACCGACCGACAGGCCGCCGCCTTCGCCCTGGGCCGCCGTGCCGAGATGGAGGTCTGAGGTCGGGGCGTCACCTTCAGCCCAGCCCGCCGCCGGCCTCAGGGGCGTTCGAAGCTCGACAGGCCGCGCCACAGGAGCTGGGAGAGCAGCTTGACGGCGTCGTCTGACTCGACGCGGGCGTCGGCGGGGAGGGCGGCCCACCAGCGGGCGCCGTCGAGGGCGAAGCCGCGCACGCCCGTGGCGAGCAGCTCGGCCGCGCGAGGCGAGAGGCCGGCGTCCTCGGCGATCAGCTTGGCGACGTGGGAGGCCAGGTCGGAGCGGGCGTCCTCCACGGCCTGGCGGACCTCGGCATCGCCGGTCTCGGCGACCTCCAGGAGCCGGAAGCGATCGTCGGCGACGAAGTCGAAGTAGCCGCGGATCGCACCCTCGACGCGGGCGCGGTTGTCATTGGTGCCCTCCAGGGCGGCCGTGACGCGCCCGCGCAGGCGGTCGACCGCGTCATGGACGAGCGCGAGGAAGAGCGCG
Organism: Euzebyaceae bacterium; assembly: GCA_963829805.1. Classification (GTDB taxonomy): domain Bacteria; phylum Actinomycetota; class Nitriliruptoria; order Euzebyales; family Egibacteraceae; genus CAWHJR01. The sequence continues at coordinate 58,817 of CAWHJR010000001.1, read as the reverse complement.
CGCTTGGAGGGGAAGTGCTGGTAGAGGACCGGCTTGCTGACCCCGGCTGCGTCGGCCAGCTGCTCCATCGACAGGCCGTGGTAGCCGTGCTCGGCGAAGAGCGGCACGGCGACATCCAGGAGCTGCTCCCGGCGGTCGGCCGCCGCCATCCGCACCCGCTCCACAGCCACCGCTGCTGAGGTTACTCGACGGTAACCTACCGTGGGGTAGGCCCTTCCTCGGGCAGAGCCGTCATGAGTGCGGTGACGAGCTCCTCCTGCAGGAGCCCCAGGTAGGCGAGCATCATCACCTCGGGCTCGGGCCGGTCCCAGACGTCGTCCCAGTCCTCCTCGGTCTCGATGCCGACCGCGCCGCCGAGGATCAGGCGCCCGTCGTTGACGGCCGAGAGCCACGATCCGGCCTGCTGGGCATCGAGCTTGACCTCCCAGGAGCGCCCGCGCGCGCGGCCGGCCGCGAGCGAGTCACGGAACGCGTCCAGCGCCGCGAGCCGCCCGTCGATGAGCGAGCCGGTGTTGAGCTCGGTGTACTCCAGCTGGTCCAGCGGGTCGTCGTAGGCGGGCGGGAAGAGGCGCCGCCGCACGGACACCGCCAGGTCGTTCTCCTCGCCGGCCTGGACCGGCCCCGCGGCCAGCAGCGGGCGCAGGTGGCGCACGAGGTCCGCCAGCGCCTCCCGCTCGCCCTCGCTCAGGGTCACGCGGAGCCCGCCCCCGGGCAGCGCGCGGATCTGCGGAGTCCGCGCCCGGCGCCGCTCAATCACGCTGCAGCGTGGCCTGGAGGCCGTGCCCGTGCAGCCGGTAGACGTCCAGCTCCGCCTTCTCCCGCGGCCCGGAGGAGACCACGGCGCGGCCCTCGGTGTGGACCTGCATCATCAGCGTGTGCGCGGTCGGCTCGTCATAGCCGAAGAGCTTGCGCAGCACGAACACCACGTAGCTCATCAGCGTGACGGGGTCGTTCCAGACCAGCACGTTCCAGGGCAGGTCGCGCTCGTCGGACTCCCCGGTGTCCGGGCTGTCGGTGCGCTCCGGCGCGATCAGCGGCGCAGCCACGGTCAAGCCTCCGCCAGGGCCCCGCGCACCTCCGTGGCGAGCGCGCTGACCTCGCTCCACTCTTTGCCGACAGACTTGGCGTAGTCCATCGCGCCGCGGACCAGGAGGCGGGCCACGACCTCCTCGTCGGTCCAGGCGTTGCAGCTGCCCTCGACCGCGATGAAGACCTCGCGCAGGCGCTCCAGCGCGGCGTCGGGGACGTGCAGGGTCACGCTCATCATCGGCACCGTACTCTCTTAGGTATCACGACGGGCCCGCACGACGGCCCCGCGAAACTACGAAAGTCAGTCTTGAGCGACACCACCACCTTCCGCGACCTCGGCGTCGATGAGCCCATCTGCCGCCGCGCTCGCCGAAGCCGGCATCACCACGCCCTTCCCCATCCAGGAGCTCACGCTCCCCCTCGCGCTCTCGGGCGCCGACCTCATCGGCCAGGCCCGCACGGGCACCGGCAAGACCCTGGCGCTTCGGCATCCCGCTGCTGCAGCGCGCGACCGCCAGGCGGCAAGCACCCGCAGGCCCTCGTCATCGTCCCGACCCGCGAGCTGTGCCTGCAGGTCGCGCGACGACCTCTGCGGCCGGCGCCCGCCAGCGGCGTCAAGGTCGTCCCGCTCTACGGCGGCAAGGCGATCGAGGTCCAGGTCGACGCGCTGGCCGACGGCGCCGACGTCGTCGTCGGCACGCCCGGGCGGTCTGCTGGACCTGCTGCGCCGCGGCCAGCTCACGCTGTCCGAGCGTCAGCGGGCTGGTGCTCGACGAGGCCGACGAGATGCTCGACCTGGGCTTCCTGCCCGACGTCGAGCAGCTCATCCAGGCCACCGCGTCGCAGCGCCAGACGCTGCTGTTCTCCGCGACGATGCCGTCGCGCGGTCGTCGCGCTCGCGCGCCGCTACATGAACAAGCCGACGTTCATGCGCGCCGACGTCGAGGAGGTGCGCATCGCGCCGCAGACACGGCCAGCACTTCTTCTCCTGCCACCGCATGGACAAGCCGGCGGTCCTGGCACGCATCCTGCAGGCGCCCGACCGCGGCCTGTGCGCTGGTCTTCAGCCGCACCAAGCGGATGGCCGACATGCTGGTCGAGGAGCTGCGCGAGCAGCGCGTCAAGGCCACCGCCATCCACTCCGACCTGCGCCAGGAGGCCCGCGAGCGCGCGCTGAAGCCGCTTCCGCAAGGGCAAGATCGACGTGCTCGTCGCGACCGAGGTCGCCGCCCGCGGCCTGGACATCGACTCGACGTCACGCACGTCGTGAACTACGACTGCCCCGACGACGAGAAGATGTACCTGCACCGCATCGGGCGCACCGGCCGCGCCGGCGCCGCCGGCGTCGCCGTCACGCTGGCGGTCTGGAACGAGCTACCGCGCCTCGAGATGATCCGCCGCGAGCTCGACATCGAAACCGGGATCCAGGAGATCTTCTCCACCTCTCCACTGCTGGACGAGCTCTTCTCCCTCCCGCCCCGCGAGGCCCGCAAGCCGGTCCCGGAGGCCCCGAAGGCGCGCCGCGCCGCGCCGCGCACGAAGGGCAAGGCCGCGGCCGAGGACGAGGCGCGCGAGGCCGGCGCGCTCGCCGTCCAGCACGAGACGCCCGTCCATGTCGAAGCGGTTGTCGCCGACGACAAGCCAGCCACCCCGGTCGACGAGGACGGGGCCGCCGACGGCGCGCGCCGCTCCCGCGGCCGCCGCCGCCGCGGCTCCGGCCGGAGCGCGGCCGAGCGCACCCCGGCAGGCGACACGGACACCGCCCCCGCCGGCGTCGCGGTCGACACCGAGGCGGCCGACGCAGGGCGTGGTGGACGGCGAGCCTGCGGGCGCCGGCGCGCGCGTCAGGCGACGCAGCCGGCGCGGTGAGCCCGCGGCGGACCGCGCCGCTTCCACGACCGGCGGGGCGGGCGGCCTCGCTGACACGACGCCGTCGGAGGTTTCAGACCGTGCGGACGCGCCCCAGGATGGGGACGAGTCGCCGGACGGCCCGCGGCAGCGGCGGCGCACACGCGTCGTCACGACAGCGCCCGACCGCGCGCCCGGAGCCGCCGCCGAGGAGCGGCGGCGCACCCGGCCGCCAGCCGGCCGTGGCCGTGGCGGGAGTGGTGGCGGCGACGCCTCGCAGCGGTCCGGTCGCGACAGTGCGTCGCGTCCGGCGTCCACGCGGCCGGGGACCGCTCGCGACGGCGCCGACCGTGATGCCCGGCGGCAACGTGACGGTGTCCGCCGGGAACGTGACGGTGCCCGCCGCGACGGCGGCCGCGGCGGCCGGGACAGCTCGGACCGCAATGGCCGCGACGCGCGCCGCGACCGCTACGCCAAGGACCGCGGGCCGCGCCGCCCAGCTGTCGACCCCGAGGTGGCGCGCGGCGACGGCACCCCCCGCACCACCCGCCCCATGGTGATCACCCACCTCCCCTGATCCTGCGGGCCGGCCTACGGGGCCTGTGGGGCGGGGCGGGTCACCAGGGCGGCGAGGTGCGGGTGGAGGGCCGGGCCTGCGGCCAGCACGCCGGGCTCGGCGTTGGGGCCGGGCAGAGGGGTGACGACGGCGCCGGCCTCGCGGGCGATCAGCGCGCCGGCGGCCCAGTCCCAGCGGGCCGGGGTGTCCTCGTAGTAGGCGTCGACGCGGCCGCAGGCCACGGAGCACAGGTCCAGCGCGGCCGACCCGACCCGGCGCACGTCGCGGGCGGCGGCGATCACGCGCGCGGCGATCGCACCCTGCAGCACACGGTGCGCCGCGTCGTAGGCGAACCCGGTCGCCACGAGGGCGCGGTCGAGGGCCACGGGGTCGTTGACGTGCAGGCGGCGCTGGCCCAGCCACGCGCCGCCGCCGCGGATCGCGCCGAAGAGCTCGTCGTGCAGCGGGTCGTAGACCACGCCGACCAGCGCGGACCACTCCCCGTCGGAGAACGCCTCGCAGGCGACGCTCACGCTCCAGCCCACGTGGCCGTACAGGTAGTTGACCGTCCCGTCCAGCGGGTCCAGCACCCACCGCAGGCCCGAGCTCCCCGACGCGTCGGCGCCTTCCTCGCCGAGCAGCCCGTCCTGCGGACGCGCGCCCGACAGCAGCCCGACCAGCACCTGCTCGGACTCGCGGTCGGCCGCGCTGACCGGATCGGTCGCGCTGCTCTTGGTCTGCACGGCCAGCACCGTGCCCGCATGCCGCAGCAGGACGTCGCCCGCCGCGCGGGCTGCACGCTCCGCGAGCGCCCGCAGGGCGTCGAGGTCAGGCTCGCCCCGCAACGTGAGCGCGACGGCTCAGCCGTGCGCCTGCGGGCGCAGCCAGGCGCGGCGGCGGCAGGCCGGGCAGAGCGCGAAGATCGGGTGGCGGCGCCACGGGACCACCAGGAACAGGGGCAGCGCGCTGCGCAGGGCGGCGCGGGGTCCGACCGACGACACCTCGCCGCAGGACGAGCAGTGCAAGCCGAACAGGACCAGGCCGGTCGCGGCCGGTCGGCCCGCGCTGAACAGCGCCGCGCGTCCCAGCGCGTCGGCCTCGGGGGACTGCGGCTCACGCGGCGCGGGGCGCTCCAGGAGTCGCCGCTCCGGCGGCTTGATGCGATCGAAGCTGCTCACGCGCTCATGCTCCCGGTGGGGTCGGCCCGCTCGCGGTCGCCCGGGTTGACGGGCAGGCCGGCCAGCTCGGCCGCGATCACACGGTACGCGGCGGCGCCCGGGACCCCGGGCGCGTGCGCCAGGATCGTGCGGCCCACGTTCGGGGCCTCGGCGAAGCGGATGCTCTTGCGCACCGGCACGCCCAGCACCGGCAGCTGGTAGCGCTCCTGCATGTCGGCCAGCACGTCGCGCGAGTGCCTTGCACGCCCGTCGTACAGCGTCGCGACCAGCCCGCTGACCTCCAGCGACCGGTTCGTGAGCCGCTGCACGTCGGCGATCGTCTCCAGCAGCTGCGACACGCCGCGGTGCGAGAGCGTCTCGCACTGCACCGGGATCACCACGCGGTCGGCGGCCGTCAGCCCGTTGAGCGTCAGCACGCCCAGCGACGGCGGGCAGTCCACGATGATCGTGTCGTAGGAGTCCCTGAGCGCGTCGAGCTCCGCGCGCAGCGCGTACTCGCGCCCGGTGCGCGACAGCAGCGCGACCTCCGCGCCGGCCAGGTCGAGGTTCGCGGGCGCGAGGTCCATCTCGGCGTGCGCCACCACCACGTCGCCGACGCGCGCCCGCCCGATGACCACGTCGTGCAGCGTCGGGTCCAGCTCGTCGGGGTCGTAGCCGAGGCTGAAGGTGAGGCAGGCCTGCGGGTCGAGGTCGATCGCCAGCACCTTTTGCCCCCGCGCCGCCAGTGCCGCCGCCAGCGTCGCGGCGGTGGTGGTCTTGGCGACCCCGCCCTTCTGGTTCGCGACGGCGTAGACGACGGCGGCCACGCCCCCGCAGGCTAGCGCCGCCCCCCGGAGGCGCTGCGGCGCACCGCCGGACGCGCGGCTGGCGTCCAAGCGGCGTGCCACTGCGCGGGTTCCTGGTCGGGCTGGCGGTGGCGGCCTTCCTGGCCGCCGCCGTGCCGGCGGCCGCGCAGTCGGACTGCTGGGCGGACGCCTCGGGCGACGTGCTCGCCAACGCCTCCTCGAGCGTCGTCGAGTTCCCGCCGGCCGATGTCCAGTCGTTCTGCGCGGACTTGTCCACGACGTCGCTGGGGCTCGCGCTGCGCACCGCCCAGCCGACGGACCCCCGCACGACGGCGGCATGGGAGGACTTCCGCACAGCCGTGGGGTTCGAGCTCGACACGACGGGTGACGACATCGCGGAGCTCGGGGTGAACTACGGCCGGATCGGCGGCGAGATCCGGTGGCGCGTCCTGGACCGGGCGGCTCAGGACACGGTCCGCTGCAGCGGGCTCGGCGCGTTCGACGGCACGCGCTACCTGATGGACATCCCCGCCAGCTGCCTCGCCTCGCCGGACGTCGTCGCGCTCGCGGCGTTCGTCTTCTACGACAGCCACACCGCGGCCCCCACGACCACGGGCTACTTCGACGAGTCCCCGGCCTACCCCGGCTACAGCGGCCCCCTCACGACCGCTGCGGACGCCCCGACGGGGGTGCAGCGCCTGGCCGGCAGCAGCCGCGTGGAGACCGCGATCGACGTCTCCCAGGCCCTCTACGGAACCGATGACGCCGCGGCGGCGGTCCTCGCACGCGCCGACGCGTTCCCGGACGCGCTCGCCGGGACCCCTCTGGCCGTCGCGGTCGACGGGCCGCTGCTGCTCACGTCGCGCACGCAGCTGCTACCGCACGTCGAGGCCGAGCTGGCGCGCGCCCTGACGGCCGGCGCGCCGGTCTACCTGCTGGGGGGCGAGGCGGCGCTGACCGGGGCCGTCGAGGAGCGCCTCCGCGCGCTCGGCTACGACGTGACGCGCCTGGCCGGAGCGACGCGCTACGAGACCGCGATCGCGATCTCGGAGCGCGCCCAACCGGAACCCGACGCGGTGTACCTCGCCGACGGCAACACCTTCCCGGCGGCGCTGGTCGCCGGTGCGGCGGCCGGAGCGACCCGCGGCGTGGTCGTGCTCACGGACGGCACGAAGCTGGCGGGGGTGTCCGCGGACTACCTCGAGGCCCACGCGGACGTCCCCCATGTGGCGGTCGGCCCGGCGGCCGTCGCCGCTGCCCCCGCGGCCGAGCCGGTGGCGGGCGCCGATGACTTCGCAACCTCGCGCCTGCTGGCGGAGCGCCTCGATCCCACCCCCGCGGGGATCGCGGTGGCCAGCGGCGTGGCGTTCCCCGACGGCCTGGCGGGCGGGGTCCACGCCGCGGTCAACGGCCTCCCGCTCCTGCTGTCGTGGCCGGACCTCCTGCCGGGCACGATCGCCGGCTACCTCTCCACGGTCCAGCCGCTGGACGGCGCGACGCTGTACGGCGGCACGGCCGCGCTGTCGCACCGCATCGCCAGTGACGTGGCCACCGCCCTCGGCTGACGGCGCGGGACTACATCAGAGGTCGTCGAGAAGCCCGAGGCGCATCGCGGCGGCGACGGCCGCGGTGCGGTTGCGCGCGCCCAGGCGGTCGAAGACCTCCTGGCAGTGGGCTTTGACGGTGCGCTCGGTGACGCCCAGCTTCACGGCGATCTCGGGGTTGGTCAGGCCGTCCTTCAAGAACGACAGCACCTCCCACTGGCGCGGCGAGAGGATCGGCTTCTCCTCGATCGGCGCGCAGCTCGATGAGCTCGGTGTCCTCGTCGCCCTGCATCAGCGACGAGCGGTCCTCGAAACGCGTCTCGACGGAGCCGAACCGCACGACGTCGCCGTGCTTGAGCGCCGCGAACCCCTGCACGGCCTCGCCGTTGACGAACGTCCCGCCGGTGGACTTGAGGTCCTCGAGCAACACCGCCCCGCCGGCTTTGCTGACCTTCGCATGGGCGCGGCTGATGTGGGCGTCGGCCAGCACCAGGTCGCTGGTGTAGCGGCGGCCCAGGACCTGCTCGTCGGCGTCGACGACCAGCACCCGCCCGCGCAGCGCGCCGTCGCTGGTCACGACGAACATCGGCAACGGTGTCAGCCGTTTCGCTGGACCTACCACGCTCAACCTTTCGTCCGGGCCCGCAGCTCCGCCACAACCGACATCGGGGTGGTGCGCTGTCCGAGCACAAGCTCCTTGCTCTGGCCGTGGAAGTCGCTCGCCCCCGTCACGAGCAACCCGCGCTCCCGCGCGACACCCTGCCAGTATGCGACCACGGGCGGCGAATGGGCGGCGTGTTCGGCCTCCACGCCCTGCAGGCCAGCGGCGACCATGTCGTCGACGACGGTCAGCGCCACTGCCGGGATGCGGCTGTCGACACCCGCCGAGAGGTCCGCGCGTGCCGGGTCGATCGTCAGGCCCGGGTGGGCGAGGACCGCAACGCCGCCGGCGTCGACGATCAGCCGCACGCCGGCGGCGGGGTCCAGCGCGCGCTTGGGCACGTAGGCCGGCCCGTCGTCGGCCAGCCACAGGTCGAACGCGGTCTGGACGTCGGGGACCTCGCCGATCGCCACGAGCACGGCGGCGACGTGCGGCCGGCCGATCGGGGCGCCGGCCGCCCTGGCGACCACGGCCTCGTAGGTCACCGCCGAGCCCAACGCCTGCAAGTTGGCGACCATCGCGGCGGCGCGCCGGTCGCGCTCGTTGCGCAGCCGGTCGCAGCTCGTCGAGCAGCGGCTGATGCGCCGGGTCCACCCAGTAGCCCAGGACGTGCACGCTGCGCCTCGCCGAGCTCGGACGACAGCTCCACGCCCGGGGACCAACAGCAGGCCCGCGGCCGCGCAGGCGGCCTCGCCCGCCTCGACCCAGCCGTCGACGGTGTCGTGGTCGGTGATCGCCAGGCCGGCCAGACCCGCGTCGCGTGCGAGCGCGCGTTGTCCTGCGGGCGACGTCGTGCCGTCCGACCACGGGAGTGGGTGTGGAGATCACGCCGCAGGTGGATCGGCGCCGCTCATGTGAACGCGTTCTCGCCGGTCAGGTGGCGGCCCAGCAGCAGGCGCTGGATCTGGCTGGTGCCCTCGTACAGCGTGGTGACGCGGGCGTCGCGCAGGTAGCGGCCGACGGGGTACTCGTCGGAGTAGCCGTAGCCACCGTGGACCTGCACGGCGCGGTCGGCGTTGCGCACGGCGGCCTCGGAGCAGAACGTCTTGGCGACGGACGACTCGATCGTGTGGCGCTCGCCCTTGTCGTGCTGCGGCGGCGACCTTCCAGTACAGCGCGCGGCTGGCCTCCAGGTCGAGGTAGATGTCGCTGATCAGCTCCTGCACCAGCTGGAACGCGGCGATCTGCTTGCCGAACTGCGTGCGCTCGTCGGCGTACCGCAGCGACGCGTCCAGGCACGCCTGCGAGATGCCGGTGCAGCCGGCTGGCGAGGGAGAAGCGCCCGAGTCGAGGCTGCGTTCAGCGCGATCTTAGAGCCCGTCGCCCACCTCGCCGAGCACGGTTCCCGGCCGGGACGCGCACGTCGCGCAGGCACGATCTCGGCGGTGTCACCGGCCCGCAGCCCGAGCTTGCCGTGCATCGGGCGTCCCTCGTAGCCCGGGCTGTCCTGCGGCACGAGGAACGCCGTGATGCCCTCGCGGAGCCCGTCGTCTGGCGAAGACCACGGTCAGCGATGCCCGCGACTGCCGTTCGTGATCCACATCTTCGCGCCGTTGAGGACCCAGTCGCCGCCGTCGCGGCGGGCGCCGGTGGTCATCGACGCCGGATCCGACCCGGCATCGGGCTCGGTGAGGCCGAACGCGCCGAGGCCCTCCGACGTCAGCCGCGGCAGCCACTCGCGCCTCTGCTCCGCGTCCCCCAGTTCAACAGGCACGACGCGACCAGCCCGAGGTTGACGCTCACCAGCGAGCGGATCGAGGCGTCGGTGCGGCCGAGCTCCTCGACGATCAGCCCGTAGGACAGGTAGTCCAGGCCCATCCCGCCGTGACTCCTCGGGCATCGGCGCCCCCAGGAAGCCCACCTCGAACAGCTTGGGCAGCAGCTCCTCGGGAAAGGCCTCGGTCCGGTCGAGCTCCGCGCGCGCCCGGCGCGACCTCCTTGTCGCAGAAGTCGCGCGCCAGCGCGCGGATCTGCTCTGCTGCTCTGGTGTGAGGTCGAAGTCCATCCGCTCCGCCGACGTCGGGGCCGACCGCGGAGGGTAGTCCTACGATCCCGGCGATGGCGCCTTCGCTTGCCGAGCACGACCGCCCGCGCACCGCCCTGGTGGCCGGCGGGACCGGCGGGTTGGGCCGGGCCGTGGTCGACGTGCTGCTGGAACGCGGCGAGTCGGTCTGCGTGCCGTGGCGCACCGCCGCCGACGCCGATGCGCTGCGTGACGCGCACGTCGAAGCGGTCTCGCAGGGGCGGCTGCGCCTGTCGGAGTGCGACGTCACCGACGACGACCAGGTGGCCGCGCTGCTGGACGTGCTGGGCGCCGACTGGGGGCCGCTGTGGCTGGCGTGCTCGGCGGTCGGGGGCTGGGCGGGCGGCACGTCCGTCGAGGACCTGCACGACCTCACACTGCTGGAGCGGATGCTGCGGCTGAACGTCCGCTCCGCGTTCGTGATCGCCCACGAGGGCCTGCGCCACATGGGTCCCGCCGGTGGGCGTGTCGTGCTGGTCGGGTCGCGCACGGTGAACCGCCCGGCTGCCGGTCAGGCGTCCTACTCCGCCTCCAAGGCGGCGCTGGTCGCGCTCGTGGAGACGATGGCCGTCGAGCTGCGCGGCACGGGGCGCACGGCGAACGCCGTGGTCCCGGGCGTGATCGACACCCCCGCACACGCCGCCTCCCTGGCCGAGGGGGTCGAGAACCGCGCCGTCCCGCCCCGCGCGATCGCCAAGGTCATCGCGTGGTTGGGCACCGTCGAGTCGTGGCCGGTCAACGGCGCGGCGATCCCGGTCGCCGGAGACAGCTGATCCGTCGACGGGCCGTTGGCCACCGACCACGAAGAGCTGGCGCTGCGCGCGGCCGGCGGGGACGCCGCAGCGTTCGAGGAGCTGTGCCTCGCCTACCGCGACGACGTGTGGCGCTACTGCTGCGCGCTGCTCGGCGACAGCGAGCAGGCCTTCGACGCCGCACAGGACACGTTCCTGCGGGCCGTCACCGCGATCCGCCGGTTCCGGGGAGATGCCCCCGTGCGCCTCTGGCTGCTGGTGCTGGCGCGCCGCGCCGTCGCGGACCTGATCCGCGCCGAGCAGCGCCGCCGCGCGCGGGTCGTGCTGGCCGACCCCGCCGACCGACCCACCCCGGACCCGACCGGGGAGGTCGACGTCGCCGCGCTCGTGGCTGCCCTGCCCGACGAGCAGCGCCAGGCCTTCACGCTCACCCAGCTGGTCGGGCTGTCGTACGAGGAGGCCGCGTCCGTCGCGGGCTGCCGCGTCGGCACGATCCGCTCGAGGGTGTTCCGCGCCCGCGCCCGCCTGATCGAGCAGCTTGACTGAGCGGCTTCCGCCGGCAACCGCGGGAACCGCCCGGGCCTCACGCGCGACCCTTGCAGCACGATGCGTAGCCCGCGTGAGCCCATCTCCGCCGCCTGCACGTCCACGCGCGAGCACCTCTCCGCGCGCGCCGACCGCGCCACCACCCCTGATGCGGCCGCGGACGCCCACCTGGCTGGGTGCCCGGCGTGCCGGGCCTGGGCCGCGGCCCTGACGTCGCTCCCCACCCCCTCGATCCCCCGCACCCCCGACATCACCGCGGCCGCAGTCGCCGCCTTCCGCCGCGACGCCCACGCGACCGCCGGACGGGGGCGGGTCGGGGCGGCGCCGCGGGAGGCCGCGCCGCTGCACGGCCGCCGAGCGCGTCCGACCCAGATCGGGGTAGCACGCGGGTTGCTGGTCGCCGCGGGCATGGCGGGGGTGCTCGTGGCGCTGGCCGCGCTGATCGGGACGGGGTGGGCGGTGCCGCTGGCCGATCACCTCGGGCGCGACCTCGCGGGCCTCCAGGGCGCGCTGGCCGTCGGGTTCCTCCTCGCGGCGTGGCGGCCGGCCTGGTACGGGCGGGGCCTGCTGCCGGTCGCCGCGATCGCCGCCCTCGTCACGATCCTTCCGGGCGCCGCCGACGCCAGCCGCGCCGCCGCCAGCCTCGTGGTCGAGGCCGCCCACCTCCCGCTCCTCGCCGGCGCCACCGGGCTGCTCCTCCTCGCCGACGCGACCGGCGGGCTCCTGCCGCGACGCGCCTGACCGGACCTCCGGTCAGTGGTCGGTGGGGGCGCCGGGGTCAGGGACGGCGAAGGCGGTGACGAAGGTCCGGACGGCCTCCGGGTCCAGGCCGTCGCAGCGCTGCAAGGCGCCCCACGTGGTGAGGACGACCTCGCCGTCGTCGAGGGCGGGGTACGGGGTGGTGGCCAGACGGCCGGAGAACTCGCGGGCCAGGGACTCCAGCTCGGCGACGTCGCCGTCGCCGAGCCCGGCGTAGGCCGCGATGACCGCGCCCCCCTCGAGGATCGAGACCTGGGCAGGGTCCGAGATCGGCTCCGCGTAGGCCTCGACGGGCGGCAGGCCGAGCGCGTGCCATCCCGAGGTGGGCGGGGAGGAGGTGTACGGCACGGGCGGCTCGCCGTCCGGGTCCAAGAGGTGGCTGCCGGTCTGCACGCGCTGTGCCTCCAGCGCCTCGCACTGCGCGGTCGCCACGACCCCGGCTCCGGGTGTCGCTCCGCCCCCCGAGCACCCCGCGACCGCACCCGCGAGGAGCAGCAGCAGGAAGACGAGAAAGGCTCGGCTCACGCCGCGCGAGCCCACTGACGCCCTTCGACTACTCGACGACGTCGATGTTGCGGGGCCGGACCGACGCGAAGGCCGGGCGGCGTGGGGTGGCGGCGAGGGCGTGGCGGCGTGCGCGCCAGCCGAACGCGCCGACGAGACCGAGGGCGACGAAGGCCGCGGCGAGCGGAGGCAGCGGGCGCACCGTCGAGATGCTGAGGGTGGCGGCCTGGTTCAGGCCGTACCACGCGGGCTGCAGCTTGGGGATCGCGCGGACCTCGGGCTTGGGACCCGCTGCGGGGTCGGCGACAGCCGGTGCCTCGAGCGAGCCTGGCACGGTGAAGTTCGGGACGACCAGCGGGGACGGCGCCTGATGGACCCTCGGAGCCGGCACGCCGGAGGGCACGAGGAGCGGGCTGCTCGCGACGCCGGTGGTCGGGACCGGGGCGGGCGGAGGTGGCGGCGGCGGCGCTGCGATCTCGATGGGCGTGCCGCCCGCGGCACCCACCGTGGTGGGTCCGGTCTGCGACGGGGCGGGCGCCACACAACCCTCGGTGGCTTGCGGGGACGCCCCGCCCGGCAGCGTGGGCACGTCGGACGGCTCGCTCACCTGCGCTGCGGCGGCGCACTGCGGCAGGGGGGGCACGGTGGCAGGCGCCGTGGTCGGCGACGGCTGCGAGGTCGGCGACGGCTGCGAGGTCGGCGACGGCTGCGAGGTCGGCGACGGCTCCGAGACCGGCGGCGGCTCCGTGGTGGGGCTGACGGGGGGCGCCGGGGGCGCGACCTCCGAGGGCAGCCCGGGGATGTCGGGCGGAACCTGTGCCATCGCGGGGAACGCCACCCCCACGACGAGCACCACGAGGAACCCCAGCGCCGCCAGGCGCGCACCGACGCCGCGCCGCGCACGAACGGGGCGGGCGGTTCCCCCAGTGGGGGCGGCGGTCGGGGTGGTGGGGTTCACGCTTCCTGATCGGTGTCGAAGGGGAGCGTAGCGAGTTCCGAGGCGAGGCACTGCTCCTCCCATCGGACAGACCTGAGCTGCTCCACGCTCAGTGATCCGACGCCTTCCCGGGCCGCCTGGGCGCCGATTGTAGCCTCCTTGTGAGAATGGGGCTGGCGGAGCGACTCAGCGCGGCGGCCTCGGTGGTGGCGTTCACCGGGGCGGGGATCTCGACGGAGTCGGGGATCCCGGACTTCCGGTCGCCTGGAGGGGTGTGGACGCGGTACGACCCGCGCGAGTTCACGTTCGCGCGGTTTGTCAGCAGCGCCGAGGTGCGGGCCAAGGCGTGGGGGATGCGGCGGGAGTTCTGGGCCACCGAGCCGCGGCCAAACGCGGCGCACCTCGCGCTGGCGCGGCTCGAGGCAGCGGGGCGGTGCCTCGGCGTGGTGACGCAGAACATCGACGGGCTGCACCAGGCAGCGGGGTCACAGACGGTGGTCGAGCTGCACGGCACCAGCCGCACCGTGATGTGCCTGGGCCACGCGCCGTCCGCCTCAAATTCCTGGCGACATGGGACACCGGACGGCTGCGGCTGGACCGCCGACACGACGTGGGCGTTCGACCGCGTCGACGCCGGCGAGACCGACCCGCGCTGCCCGGCCTGTGGCGGGCTGGTGAAATCGGCCACGGTCAGCTTCGGCCAGAACCTCTTCCCCGGCGTGCTGGAGGCCGCGGCCCAGCTGATCGGGGAAGCCGACCTGGTGCTGGCGATCGGCTCGTCGCTGCAGGTCTACCCGGCCGCGGGCCTACCCGAGCAGGCCGCGCTCCGCGGCATCCCGCTCGTGATCGTCAACGACGAGCCGACGCCGCTGGACGCCCTGGCGGTCGAGGTGATCCGCGGACGTGCGGGCGAGGTGCTCTCGCGCGCCGTCGAGGGGGCCCTCGACGCCGCTTAGGACCAGGCAGCGACCTTGGGGTGGTCGACGCCGGAGGGGCCGACCTTCGCTGCGCCGCCCGGCGAGCCCAGGCCGGTCACGTTGTCGTTGAAGTACTCGGCGTTGATCGGGGTGAACTCGCGCCACTCCTCGGGCACGTCGTCTTCGTAGAAGATCGCCTCGACGGGGCAGGCGGGTTCGCACGCGCCGCAGTCCACGCACTCGTCGGGGTGGATGTAGAGCATCCGGTCGCCCTCGTAGATGCAGTCGACCGGGCACTCTTCGATGCAGGCCTTGTCCTTCACATCGATGCACGGCTCGGCGATGGTGTAGGTCATGCGAGGGCTCCTCGGGAGGGGCAACGTCTGCTCCCGATACTAACCACGATGGCACCAGGTGACCCAGTGCGGTTCGTGGCCGCGGGCGCGGACCCGCCGTTGCTCGAGGGGCGGCTGCGGCTCCCGGGCGGGCCGCCGCGCGGCGGCGTGGTGCTGGCGCACCCGCACCCGGCGTTCGGCGGGTCGATGGACAACTGGCTGCTGCCCGTGACCGCGGAGCGCCTGGCCGCCTCCGGCTGGGCGGTGCTGCGTCTCAACACCCGCGGCACGGGCGGCTCGGAGGGGACCTTCGACGGAGGCCTCGGCGAGGTCGACGACGTCCTGGGGGCCGTCGCGCGTCTGCAGGCCGAGCTCCCGGCCGGCGCACCCACCGCACTGGTCGGCTGGTCCTTCGGCGCGCTCGTCGCGTTGCGCGCGGCCCTGCGCCCCGGCGCGCCGGCGTTCGCGCGCTGGGTCGGCATCGCCCCGGTCACCCGCGCCACGTCCGGCGTGCCGATCGCCGGCCCGATCCCCCCCGACGTGGACGGCTGCCCCACCCCACGCACGGTGATCGTCGGCGAGCACGACCAGTTCTTCCCACCGGCCGACGCCACGCTCCTGGAACCCGACGCGGTCCACGTCGTAGGCGGCGCGGACCACTTCTTCTTCGACCGCGACGAGGACGTGGCCGCCCTGGTCGCCGCAGCGCTCGAGACGTAGCGTGCACGGCCGCTACGTGGTGCGCCTCACGCCCGCCGACGTCGGCCGGCGCGTCACCGTGCGCCATCGCCTCGACCCGCCCGTCCACGGTGCGACGACCACCGACGTCGTCGGGGTGCTGGAGGCCTGGGACGAGGGCGTGCTCCGCGTGCGTCGGCGGGACGGGACCGTGGCGCAGGTCCAGGAGGACCACGTCGTCGCTGCCAGGGTCATCGCCTAGCATTGCCGTTCGGATGCCGACGCTGATCGCCGCTCGCCGCCCCGCAGGCAAGGTCGCTCGGGGCACCCATGACGTCGAGCTGGAGCGGTTGGCCCTGCAGGAGGAGCTCGCGCCCGGCGGCGACCTGCTCGCCACCCAGGTGTTCCTGTGGCTGTCGCGGGCCTACAACGCCGCCTCGGGCCGGGCCACCGAATCGCTGCGCAGCGCAGGGCTGTCGCTGTCGGCCTTCAACGTGCTGATGGCGCTGAACAACACCGAGGGCCACACGCTCGAGCCGTGCACGCTGGCGGAGCGCCTGCTGGTCAGCCGGCCCTCGATCACCGGGCTGCTCGACACGCTCCAGGCCAAGGGCCTCATCACCCGCACTCCGCACCCCGACGACCGCCGCCGCGTCCTGGTCGCGCTCACCGACGAAGGCCTGGATCTCCTGCGCCGCCACTTCGCCGCGCACCAGGAGGACATCGCGGCCCTCTTCGCGGGGCTCACCCCGCCGCAGCAGGAGCAGCTGGTCGAGCTCCTGCGCCGCGTCGACGGCGCGATCCCGCCGTCCCTCGCCTGAGGCCGAAGGCCCGGTCTGCTCAGAGCTGCGGCTGCAGCCCCAGCTCCGCGACCAGCTTGCGCGCGGCCGACCTGCAGCAGGTCCCAGATCCCGCCGAACGGCGGCGCATAGCAGAGGTCGAAGAACTGCGCCTCCTGGACGGTCACGCCCAGGTGGCACCAGGTCGCCGCGACGTCGATGCGCTTGGCGACGTTGCCGGTGCCGACCAGCTGCGCGCCCAGCACGCGGCCGGTGCCTTCGCTCGGCCAGCATCTTGACGTGCACCGTCCCCGGGTCGTCCATGTAGCCCGCGCGGGCCGTTCCCTTGAACGTCACCGCGCGGTAGCCGATGCCCGCCTCGCGCGCCTCGCCCTCGGTGAGGCCGGTGCGCCCGACCTCCCAGTCGGCACAGCTTCGTGACGGCGGTCCCGACGACGCCGGGGAAGACCGCCGCCCCATGGCCCTCGCCGGCGAGCACCGCGGCGATGTCCAGGCCGGCGACCTTGCCCTGCTTGTTGGCGTGCGTGCCCAGCTGGATGTTCACGGCGCGGCCGGTCAACAGGTGCGTCGACTCCGCGCAGTCCCCGGCCGCCCAGACCGATGGACCCGACGTGCGCATCCGCCCGTCCACGGCGACCGCGCCGCTGGCGCCGATCACGATGCCCGCACCTTCGGCCAGCTCGACGTTCGGCGGGTTCCGGTGGCGACCACGACGACGTCCGCTTCGAGGTTGCCCTTGTCGGTCACGACCCCGGTGCAGCGGTTGCCGTCGCGCTCGACGGACTTCAGCTCCCGGCCGAGCAGCACCGTGACCCCGAAGCCCTCCATCGCCGCCTGGACGTGGGCGGCCATGTCGGGGTCGAGCGTGCTCATGACCTGCTCCGCCCGATCCACGAGCGTGGCTTCGATCCCGCGCTGCACCAACGCCTCGGCGATCTCCAGGCCGATGTAGCCGGTGCCGAGGACCACGACGTGCCGGACGCCGCGCGCGACCAGCCGGTCACGCAGGTGCACGCCCTCCTCGAGGGTCTGCAGGGGCATGCCGAACTCTTCTACGCCAGGGATGGGCGGGACCCGCGGCCGCGCACCGGTGGCCAGGAGCAGGGCGTCGTAGGGCTCCGTGCGCGGGGTGCCGGTCACCAGGTCGGTCACGACCACGGTCCTGCGCTCGACGTCGACACGGGTCGCGCGGGTCCGCAGCTGCACGTCGAGCCCGTTGGCGCGGTGCTTCTCGGGCGTGCGCGCCACCAGGCGCTCGTGCTCCTCGACCTCCCCGGCCACCAAGTAGGGGATGCCGCAGGCCGAGAACGACGTGAAGGGGCCCTGCTCGAACACCACCACCTCGGCCGAGGGCAGCGCGCGCTTGACGTGGCTGGCCGCGGTCATGCCCGCCGCATCGCCGCCGACGACCAGGAAGCGCTTCACAGGTTGATCTCCTCCCCGATCCGGTGCACCATGATCCGGCTGGTCCCGCCCGCACCGCCCGGAGGCCCGGTGACGAGCACGATCCGCTCCCCCGGCTGCGCCCATCCGCCGTCTGCGAGGGTGCGCTCGCAGATCTCGATGAGCTCCGTGCCCCGGTGCGCGTCACGGCACCAGCACCGCCTCCGCGCCCCACATCAGCGCGGTGCGGCGGCGAGCCTTCTCCGAGGTGGTCATGCCCAGCGAGGGGCACGCCCGGGCGGTACGTGCTGACGTTCTGGATCGAGCTGCCCGACAGCGAGTACACGGCGATCGCGACCGCGCCCACGTCCGCCGCGACCTGCACGCGGCCTGCGAGACCACGCGCCCGATCGAGAGCGCGGACTGCGGCGGCGGCGGCGGGTGCAGCAGGTGCGGCGAGCGCTCCGCCACCTCGATGATGCGCGCCATGGTGCGCACGGCTTCGACCGGGTAGGCGCCCGACGCCGTCTCGCCCGACAGCATGACCGCGTCGGTGCCGTCGAAGATCGCGTTCGCGACGTCACTGGCCTCGGCGCGGGTCGGCCGCGGCGAGGTGATCATCGCTCCGAGCATCTCGGTGGCGGTGATCACCGGCCGGCCCTCGGCGTTGGCCTCGGCGATGATCTCCTTCTGGATCGCCGGGACGCGCTCCGGGCCGATCTCCACGCCGAGGTCACCGCGCGCGACCATGACCGCGTCGGAGGCGGCGACCACCGCGGCCAGGTGGTCGATGGCCTCGGGCCGCTCCATCTTGGCGATGATCGGGGCCTCTCCCCCGAACGCCGCGACCGCCCCCCGGGCCGCGTGGATGTCCTCGGGCCGGCGCACGAACGACAGCGCGATCCAGTCCACACCGAGCTCGACGGCGAACTTCAGGTCCCGGCGGTCCTTCTCCGTCAGGCTGGGCGCGCTGACCGCGACGCCGGGCAGGTTGACGCCCTTGCGGCTGAGCGCGACACCGCCCGAGACCACCTTGGCGCGCACCCCGTCGGCCTCCCTGCGGGACACGACCAGGCGGATGTCGCCGTCGTCGATCAGCACGAGGGAGCCGGGGTGGACGTCACCGGCCAGCTCCTCGTACACCACCGGCAGCGCCGCCTGCCCGTCGCTGGCGTAGTCGTCGAGGTCCTCGCGCCCGGGGATCAGGAACACCTCCGACCCCGTCGGCAGGGCGACGCCCTCCTTGGGCAGGATCCCCAGCCGGATCTTTGGCCCCTGCAGGTCGGCCAACGCGCCGACGTTGCGCCCCAGCCGGTCGGCGAGCTCCCGCACGGCCTCCAGGCGCCGGGCGTGCGTCTCGTGGTCGCCGTGGGAGAAGTTCAGCCGCACGACGTCGATGCCGGCCTCGACCGCCGCCCGCAGCTTGTCAGGGTCGTCCAGCGCAGGACCCAGCGTGGCCACGATCTTGGCACGCCGCACGTCGCCTCCTGCCGGCCGATGGAACCGCTTGCAGCCTAGTCCAGTGACCTCAGGTCACGGCTGCGACGAGCTGCCTCACGGTCGCCACCACGTCCAGTGCTCCGGGACCCTGCAGCGCCAGCGCGACCCAGGCCGCCACGAGGGCTCCCTGCCCGGTGGCCGACCGTGGCAGCGCCAGGAGCGGCACGTAGGCCAGCGGGTACCACGACTGCCACTGCGGCATGAGCACTGCGGTCGCGAGCACCACCACGACCAGCGCGAGCGCCCGCGGGTAGGCGGGCTCCAGCGCCCGCCACAGCAGCAGCGCCGCCCAGACGCCGGCCGCCCCGAAGAGCGCGACGGCCAGCCCGTTGACGACCTCCACCGGCAGCAGTCCGGTGTTGGCGACGACCCCGAACGGCAGGAAGGCCAGCGCCGCGTAGGTGTGGCGCGCATGGTCGGTGTAGTCGGGGTCCAGCGTGTGCAGCGGCCCGGCGAAGCGCGCGGCCAGGGCGACGAAGACCACGAGCACCACTGCCCCGACGACCCGCCGGCTGACGCGCCGGCGCGGCGCGAGAGGAACGCCGGTCACACCTGTAGCTCCGCCGCCCCGGCCGGAGGCTCCCTCACCTGGAGCGCTGGTAGGGCTTGCCGTCCGCAGCGGGCGGGCTGGCCGTGCCGATCGCGCCCGCCAGCACGATCAGCGTCACCACGTACGGCAGGAGCTGCAGGAACTGGCTCGGGACCGGGAAGGCGCCGATGCTCGACGTTGAAGATCTGCACGCGGGTGCCCAGGGCGTCGGAGAAGCCGAAGAGCAGCGCGCCGCCGAACGCCGGCCACGGTCGCCACTTGCCGAAGATCAGCGCGGCCAGCGCGATGAAGCCGCGCCCGCCGGTCATGCCGTCCTCGAACGACCCGACGGTCTCCAGCGAGAACCACGCGCCGGCGAGCCCGGCGATCAGGCCGCCGATCACGACCGCGATGTAGCGCACCCGCAGCGGGTTGATGCCCAGGGTCTCGACCGCGTGCGGGTTCTCGCCGGTCGAGCGCACCCGCAGCCCCCACGGCGTGCGCAACAGCACGAACGTCGTGAGCGCGAAGAGCACGAACATCGTGAAGAAGATCGGCTTGCCGACGAACAGCTCGGACCCGATGACGGGGATGTCGGAGAGCAGCGGGATCGAGATCTCGGGGAGCGTCACGCCGCCGACCTGACCCAGGGGCAGGAGCACCTGGCTGCGCAGGAACGACGTCACGCCGATCGCCAGCAGGTTGATCACCACGCCCGAGATGATCTGGTCGGTGCGGAACGTCACGCACAGCAGAGCGTGCAGCAGGGCCATGAGCCCGCCGACCGCCACCGCGATGAGCACCGCCACCGCCAGCGGCAGCCCACCCTGCGCGCCGTTCATGACGGCGTAGACCGTGAAGGAGACCCCGGCCGACATCAGCATCATCCCCTCGATGCCGATGTTGACGACGCCGGAGCGCTCGCACCACAACCCGGCCAGCGCGCCCAGGGCGATCGGGGTGGCCAGGCGCAGCGACTCGACGAACAGCGGGATGAGGTTGGTCTGCTTGGAGCCCGTGGCCAGGCCGAGGGACATGACCAGCACGAGCGGCACGACCAGCAGGGTCCCGACCAGCAGGAACCGGTTGGCCCAGCGGCCGGTGATGCGCTCGAAGATCCCCACCAGCCCGCACAGCGCGATCAGGATGCCCAACGCGCGGATCGTGTTGGTCGGGTCCAGCGTGAACCCGGGGGCCTCGGGGCCGATGCCGAACGTGAACGTGATGTCCGCGGCGGGGAACGCTCCGGCGTACACCGCCAGCACCGAGCCGATCAGCAGCGCGATCGTGCCGATCACCACCAGGCGTGGCCGGGGGACACGCAGGACCGTCGCCGCCGCCGGCTGGGCAGGGCCGGGGGCCGGGGGCGCCTCCAGCGCGGTGCTCATGCCCCAGCCTCCTTGACCAGTGCGCCGGAGCCGCGCCGGCCGCTGCTCGCGGATGAAGAACAGCGTCCGCACGATCGCGTCAGCGGCGACGAAGAGCAGGATCAGCGCCTGCACGATGCGCACGAGGTCGATGGCCAGCCCGGCCTCGACCTGCATCGTCGCCCGCGCCCGCCAGCAGCGCGCCCCACAAGAAGGCGGCCGGGATCACCGCGAAGGGGTTGGCGCGCGCGAGCAGCGCGACCGCGATCGAGTCGAACCCGATGTTGCGGAACACGCCGCGGTTGCAGGAACCCGTCGGTGCCCATCGACCTCGCGCTGCCCCGGTGATGCCCGCCAGCGCACCCGGACGCCGCCATCACCAGGATCGTGAGTGCGGTTGACGCTCATGCCGGCGTAGGTGGCCGCGTGCGGGTTGATCCCGACGGTGCGGATCTCGAAGCCCAGCGTGGTGCGCTCGATCACGAACCACACGAGCACGCACAGCAGCAGCATCGAGGATGAAGCCGGCGTGCAGCCGGGTCGTGCCGTACTCGGGCAGCCGCGCCGAGTCGCGACGATCGGCCGGGTGTGCGGGACCGACGCGGCGGTGTCCAGCAGCAGCACGGGCGCGCGCGAGGTGACCAGCCAGGTCGGTCAGCAGCAACGCGATCGAGTTCAGCATGATCGTGGTGATGACCTCGTGGGCGCCGGTCCTGGCCTTGAGGTAGCCGGCGATCGCGGCCCACAGCAGCGCCGCCCACGACGCCGCCGACCAGCACCAGCGGGATCGCCAGGATCGCGGGCAGGCCCGCCAGCCACGCCCACGTCCCGACCCACGCGCCGGCGAGGGCGCCGACCAGCAGCTGGCCCTCGACCCCGATGTTGAACAGCCCGGCGCTGAAGCCCAGCGCCACCGCGAGCGCCGAGCCGATGAACGGCGTCGCACGCCCGATCGAGGTGGCCAGGCGGGGGAGCTGCCGAACGCCCCGCCGATCAGGGCGCCGTAGGCGGCGAACGGGTTGCGGCCGGTCAGCAGGATCACGATCCCGCCGAGGACCATGGCCATCAGCAGCGCGTAGATCGGCACGGTCCACGGCGCGAGGCGGAAGTAGGCCTGCGCGAAGCCGGCCGCGGTCCGGGGTCGGTCAGACGACGTTGGCGCGGTCACTGGCCACCTCCTCGGCGGGCGGCGCCGCGTGCTCGCCGTAGCCCTCCTGGCCGCCGGCCATGAGCAGCCCGAGCCGCTCACGCGTCGCCTCCGCCCGTGGCATGGTCGCCAGCACCGCCCCCCGGTAGAGCACGCCGATGCTGTCGGACAGCGCGAGGATCTCGTCGAGCTCGGCGGACACCAGCAGCACCGCCGCGCCCTCGTCGCGCTTGGCGACGATCTGGCTGTGGATGAACTCGATGGAGCCGACGTCCAGCCCGCGCGTGGGCTGCGCGACGACCAGCAGCTCGAGCTCCCCGGACAGCTCGCGCGCGACCACGACCTTCTGCTGGTTGCCGCCGGAGAGATTGCCCGACCGCCATGTCGACGCCCGGCGTGCGCACGTCGAAGGCCTTCACCAGGTCGCGCGCGTGCGCGGCGATCGCGCCGCGCCGGCAGCACGCCGCGGCGCGAGAACGGCGGGCGGAAGTACCGGTTGAGCACGAGGTTGTCGGCGATCGAGAACGGCGCGACCAGACCGTGCTTGCTGCGGTCCTCGGGCACGTGGCCGACGCCCAGCTCCTCGACCTCGCGCGGCGTGCGCCCGCCGATCGGGGTGCCGCCGATCGCGACCAGGCCGGTGACGATCTTGCGCATCCCGGTGATGGCCTCGACCAGCTCGCGCTGGCCGTTGCCCTCCACGCCCGCGAGCCCGAAGATCTCGCCGGCGCGCACGTCGAGGTCGCAGCCGGCGACGACCGGCACGCCGCGGTCGTCGGCGACCGCGAGGTCCCGCACCTCCAGCACCGCCTTGCCGGGCTCGGCGGGCTTCTTGGGCACCTCGAAGACGACCTCGCGGCCGACCATCAGCGACGCGAGGTCGCTGGTCGTCGAGGCCTTGGGGTCCGCCGACCCGACCACCCGCCCGCCGCGCAGGACGGTGACGCGGTCGGCGACCGCCAGCACCTCGCGCAGCTTGTGGGTGATGAAGACGACCGACTTGCCCTGGTCGACCAGGGAGCGCACGACCTCGAAGAACTGGTCGACCTCGGCCGGCGTCAGCACCGCGGTGGGCTCGTCGAGGATCAGGATGTCGGCGTTGCGGTACAGCGCCTTGACCAGCTCGACGCGCTGCTGCGCGCCGACCGACAGCTCGCCGACCAGCGCGTCGGGATCGACCGCGCAGGCCGTACGCTCGCGACAGCTCGCGGATGCGCGACCGCACGGTGTCGAGGTCCAGGAAGGGGCCCTTGCGGATCTCGTTGCCGAGCACCACGTTCTCGGCGACGGTCAGCACCGGGATCAGCTGGAAGTGCTGGTGCACCATGCCGATGCCGACGTTGATCGCGTCGCGCGAGGAGTGGAAGACCTGGCGCTGGCCGTTGACCGTGATCGTCCCCTCGTCGGGCTGGTAGAGCCCGAAGACCACGTTCATCAGCGTCGACTTGCCGGCGCCGTTCTCTCCGAGCAGGCAGTGGATCTCGCCACGGTGCAGGTCGAACGACACGTCCGCGTTGGCGGTCACCCCGGGGAAGCGCTTGGTGATGCCCCGAGGCGAGGACCACTTCGGCGTCTGATCCCACTGAGCCTGCCTCCCCGCAGAAGCGACGTGGCCCGGCGTCTGGGACGCCGGGCCACGAAAGCCTAGTGGAGCGGGCTGCTACGCGGGCAGACCCGTGTTCGGGTCGATGCCGGTGTCGATCGAGCCGTCCGCCAGGCCCTGCGCGGATCTCCTCGAGTCTGGGTGGCGACGTCGTCGGGGATGTCCGCGTCGTGGAACGGCGCGTAGGTGATGCCGTCGTTGGCAGCGTCCAGCGTGAAGATGCCGGACTCGAACGTCCCCGGCGATCGCGTTGGCGATGTTGCGTGAAGACGCCGAGGTCGACGCGCTTCATGGCGCGAGTCGCCAGGCGGTCCGACCCCGGCGCGTTGCCGCCGCTCGAACGTCGTGAAGTACTCGTCCTGGTCGACGCCGATCGCCCAGGCGCCGGCCTCGGCCGCGGCGGTGACGCCGCCGGAGCCGGTCTGGCCGCCGGCGCCGAAGATCACGTCGGCGCCCTCGCCGAGGAACTGCTCGGCGTCGGAACGACCCTCGGCGTGGTCGGTGAAGGACTGGTTGTAGACCGACAGACGCGTTGATGTCCTCGCGGTCTGCTCGGCGATGATTCGCGCCCTGCTGTAGCCGTTGACGAAGCGGACGACCGGCGGCACGTCCTCGCGGCCACCGACGACGCCCACGACGCCGGACTCGGTCAGCAGCGCGGCCATCGCGCCGGCGAGGAAGCCGCCCTGGTCCTCGCGGAACAGCACGCCGACGTAGTTCGCCGGGTACTCGGCACGAACTGGTCGACGCCGATGAACATCACGTCGGGGTTCTCGGTGGCGGACTTCGCGGCCGTGGCGTCGGCGAGCAGGAAGCCGACCGTGACGACGACGTCGGGCTCGTCACCGAGGATCGTGTCGAGGTTGTTCTCGTAGTCGGCCTCGTTCTGCGGTCTCGATGAAGTTCGTCTCGATGCCGAAGCACTCCTCGGCGGCCGACCAGGCCCTCGTAGGCGTACTGGTTGAACGTGCCGTCGTCGACGCTGCCGATGTCGGTGACCAGGCCGACGTTGAAGCCGTCGGGCACCTCGACGTCGGCGTACTCGGCGCAGCGGTCCTCGAGCGTGACCTGACCGGAGGCGTCGCCGCCCGCCTCGGTCGCGGCAGCCTCGGTCGTGGCTCTCCTCGGTCGCGGCGGCCTCGGTCGTGGCCTCCTCCGTGGCGGCAGCCTCGGTCGTGGCCTCCTCGGTCGCGGCGGCCTCGGTCGTGGCCTCCTCCGTGGCGGCGGCCTCCGAGGTGGCCGCCTCCGTGGCGGTGGCCTCCTCGGTCTCGGTGGCGTCGTTGCCGCCGCAGGCGGCGGCCAGGAGCATCAGCAGGGACACGGCCGCAAACGCGGCGAGCCTTCGGGGTTGGCGCACGAGGTCCTCCTCGGTTCTAGTGCTCGGAAACCTGGAGGCGAGTCTAGAACGACCTGCGACCGGTGTAGTAACCCTCAGAGGGTGATCAGCATGCCTGGCCGTCGAGCGCGTCGATGGCGGCGAGCACGGTGGGGTCGATGATCCGCTCGCTGCCCATCGCGAGCGTCTCGATCGCGGACTCGTCGCACTCGGTCAGCAGCTCCACCGAGGCGGGCGGGATGGGCTCGACACGGTCGACCATGACCAGGGGCGCCGGCAGGCGCGCGGCGAACCCGGCCGCCCCCAGACCGAACACCCAGCCGTCGGCGCGATAGCCGTTGATCACGACCACCGCGCGCTCGCCCTCGTCGGGCTGCCCGAAGAGCTCCACCGCGACGGCGGCGGCCGTCTCCGCGCGGTCAGCGCCGCTCACGCGCCGCGGGTTGGGCATCGCCGAGACCACCGCTTCCGACAGCGCCGCCGTGCCACCGAACACGATGGTCTCCTCGGGGTCATTGCGCTCCAGCCAGTCGGTCACGGCCGGGTGCACCTCGTCGGTGCCGGTGATGAGGATCGGCACGCCCTCGGAGGCGGCCCACGCCCCGCCGGACACGGAGTCGGCCCACGCGGCGGTCGGGTTCTCGGGCGGGGCGAAGGCCCGGGCCAGCGCGACGATGCGCTGATCGGGGTTGAGCTCCAGGACCTCGTCGGCAACCGCGGCAGCGGTCTCGATGCGGCTGCCTCCGGCCAGCCGCTCCACGTCGAAGCCCTGGGCCAGCAACGTGTCGACGATGCTCTGGCTCAGCGCGGCCTCTCCGCCGAGGAGGTAGACCAGGCCGCCCGCGGGCAGCACGCGGTCGATCTCCGCGGCGACGGTCGGGTCCAGGGTCGTGCGCCCGGTGAAGAGCAGCGGGCCGCCCGCGGCCAGCGGGGATCCGGCGAGGGAGTCCGCGAACTCGTCGCTGCGGGCCAGGACGGCGTACTGGGCCAGGTTGGCGGCGCCGGCGAACGAGTCCGCGCTGGCCCACAGGCCCTGGGAGAGCGCGATCGTCGAGGACAGCGGGCTCGTGTACCTCGCCACGTCGGTGGTCGCGGGGTCGCCGTCGACCCCCACGGGAACCAGCGGCTCGGCTACGAGGCTGCCCGCTGCGATGAACACCGCGCTGTCGTAGGCCCCGTCGAAGACGTCCGCGACCGCGATCTTCAGGTGGTTGACCTGGCCGTCCAGCACGGGCGCCTCGCAGGTGAGGACGGTGGTGATGCCGTCCAGCTGCGTGTTGAGCGCGGCGCCGGTGTTGTCGATGAACACGTCGGCGTTGGTGACGTTGTTGACGTTGTTGACCGTGACGGGCTGCGTCGCAACGGTCGCGCAGTTCGTGCCGTTGACGAAGAACGCGAACACATCGTTGAAGATGTCGCCGACGTACTCGGTGTACTCCTCGGAGCCGAAGACGTAGGTGAACACCAGCGTGTCGCCGCTGGGGATGAAGTCGAACTCCAGGATCGCCGCGTCCTGGGTCTGTGCGGGGCCGTGCACCGCGTCGCTGGCCAGCACGTCGAGGTCGCTGTCACCAGGGGTGCCCATCACCCCGGTGTAGCTCGGGTTGTCGTTGGGTCCGGTGACGCCGAACGCGGGGCCGGACGAGAGGACGACCCCCTCCTCGAAGCCGATCACCCCGGTGCCGCCGCTGAAGCTCCCACCCGCGACCGTGTGCCCCTGGTAGCTGACGTTTGAGACCTGGACGGTCGACCCGAGGAGCAGCTGGGCCATCTCCTCCGGCGTCGTGGTGCCCTGGTCGATCGTCTCAACCTGCAAGACCCCCTGGGCGGCCGCGGGGATGCCGCTCATCAGCAGCGCCGTGACCGTTCCCGCGACTGCCATGGCTCGCGCCGTGCTCCACCTGCCCATGGTCCCGTCCTTCCGCAAGTCCTCCCACCGTAGCATCAGCCCCTATGACCCCGCTGGTCGTCGACCACCCGCTCGCGGGCCACCTGCTGGCCACGCTGCGGGACTACCGAACCACGCCCGAGCAGTTCCGCGCGAGCGCACGTTCCCTGGCGACCGTGCTGGCCCTGGCGGCGACGGCCGACCTCGGCACCCGCGCCGGACAGGTGCAGACGCCACTGGCGAACGCTCCGGCGATGCTGATCGACCAGCCGCTCGTCGCGGTCCCGATCCTGCGCGCAGGCCTGGGGATGCTGGAGCCGTTCACCGACCTCTTCCCCCTCGTGCGGGTCGGCTACGTCGGCCTGGAGCGCGACGAGGCGACGCTGCAGCCGACCAGCTACTACCTGAAGGTGCCGTCGCTCGAGGGGGCGTCGGTGCTGCTGCTGGACCCGATGCTGGCGACCGGCGGGTCGGCGGCGTACGCGGCCAGGCTGCTCGCGGAGCGGGGCGCCACCGACGTGCGGCTGGTCTGCGTCGTCGCCGCACCGGCCGGCCTCGCGCGGCTGGCCGAGGAGCAGCCGGACGTACGCGTGATCACGGCCGCCGTGGACGAGAAGCTCGACCACCGCGGCTACATCGTCCCGGGCCTCGGCGACTTCGGGGACCGGCTCTTCGGCACGTTCTAAACACCCACCACGGCCTCGACCTCCAGCTCCACGCGCCAGCGGGGGTCGAGGAGGGCCGCCACGACGAGCATGGTCGCGGCGGGGCGCGCCTCGCCGAAGACCTC
Source organism: Euzebyaceae bacterium (assembly GCA_963829805.1). Lineage (GTDB taxonomy): Bacteria > Actinomycetota > Nitriliruptoria > Euzebyales > Egibacteraceae > CAWHJR01. The sequence continues at coordinate 31,422 of CAWHJR010000001.1, read as the reverse complement.
GCCGTGGACGAGGCCGACGGCCTCCCAGTCGGCGGCGTCGGTCAGGTAGATGCGGGTGCGCACCACGTCGGCGGCCGACGCGCCCAGCGCCTCCAGGGCCGTGAGCGCGATCGCGCAACAGCGCCGCATCTGCTCGTCGGCACCCTCGGCACAGCCACCGTCGGGCTCGACCGGCGCGGTCCCCGACACCAGGACCCTGTCACCGACCCGGACCGCGCGGGAGAAGCCGATCGGCTCCTCGAAGGGGGAACCGGAGGAATGCCGTGCCCGAGTCATGCCCGGTAGTGTCGTGACGATGTTCATCGAGCTCAACGGTGCCCGGCACTTCTACGTCTCCAAGGGGGAGGGCCCGCCCGTCGTGCTCGTGCACGGGCTGGGCTCCAGCGCGCACGTGTGGTACGGGGTCATGGAGAACCTCGCGCTGCACCACCACGTGGTCGCGATGGACCTGCGCGGCTTCGGGCGCTCCGACACGGGCGGCGGCCTGTCGGTCTCGCAGTGGGTGTCCGACGTCGGCGCGCTGATCGACGCGCTGGGCCTGCCGGCGGTGACCCTGGTCGGGCACTCCCTGGGAACGCTGGTGTGCCAGCAGCTGGCCGTCGACCGGCCCGAGCTGGTCGACACGCTCGTGCTGGTCGGCGGGATCTCCTGGTTCGAGCCACCCGCACGCGACGTCTACCTGCAGCGCGCCGACCGCGTCGAGGCCGAGGGCATGGACGCGATCGTCGACGAGTGGCTGCCCGGGGCCCTCGCGCCCCGCACGCACGCCAAGCTGCCCCAGCTGGTCGGCCTGCTGCGCGACCTCTTCCTGCGCAACGACCCCGCCAGCTACGCCAAGGCCTGCCGGGCGCTGGCCAAGGCCCCGCAGATCCACCGCACCAAGATCGGCCAGCCGACCCTGCTGATCGTCGGCGACCACGACCGCTCGACCCCCCTGGCGATGACCGAGGAGCTGCACCGCGAGATCCCGGTCTCGCGAGTCCGCGTGGTCCCCGCCGCGTCGCACTGGTGCACGCTGGAGCAGCCCGATGCGATCGCCGCGGCCATCCTGGAGTTCCTCACCTAGCTCTCGTGCTCAGGCGTAGCCGCGGCGCGCCTGGACCTTCGCCGCGACGATCACGAGGAACGCCTCGGGGTGGGTGCCGGTCGGGGGCACGTGGTTGAGCCGGTGGGCGATCACCGCGGCGAGCTCCGCCGCGAGGCTCAGCCGCACGTCGGGCGGGAGCGAGCCCGCCCGCAGCAGGAACCGGCGCACCGTGGCGTAGTCCTCCGCGGGCAGGCCCGTCACGTCGACCGTCTCGGCGTAGCCCTCCAGTCCGGGCGGCACCGCGAAGAACACCGGATGCGACCGCCCGCCACCCGTGCGCTCCCGGACGACCAGCGTCCCGGCGACCATGTCGCCCAGCCGCTGGTTGCGCGGTGACAGCAGGCAGGCCAGCACCGCCGGAACACCCGGCAGGAGCGGCAGGTGGAAGTCGACCAGCCCCAGCGCGGCGCGGATCGCGGCGTGCCGGAAGCGGATCGGCGCGCCGTCCAGCGTCACCACCCGCAGCCCCATCACGGCCAGGCCCAGGGTGCGCCCGCGCCAGAGCGTCTCCATCGCGATCGCGTAGCCCCAGAACACCACCACGTAGAGCGTGATGCCCACCACGATCGCCAGCGCCGGCGACAGCGAGCCACTCGTGAACACGGTCAGGACGAAGAAGCCGAGCACGAGCAGCGCCACGAGCTCGATGGCGAAGTCGAGGGCCACCCCGACCGCCCGCGGCGCGACCGTCGCCACGTCGAGGTCCAGCCGCACGGCCTCCGGCGTCACCAGCGCACCCGTGCGTTGGTCCATCGCTGGCTATGGTCGCATGCGTGCAGGACGTGGACCGGTTCGTCGCGGCGCACCGCCCGGCCTGGACGCGGCTGGACGAGCTGGCCGGGCGCGCGGCGCTGAGCCCGCGGCGGCTCACCGCGCCGGAGCTCGGCGAGCTCGTGGAGCTGTACCAGCTCACGTCGACGCACCTCTCGCAGGCGCGGACGCACCTGCACGACGACGTCCTGGTGGCAGAGCTGACCCGCCTGGTCGCCCGCGCGGGCGCCGCGGTGTACGGCCACCGGCCGCGCACGTGGCGCTCACCGGTGCACTTCTTCGCGGCCACCTTCCCGGCGGCGCTGTGGCGCATCCGCTGGTTCGTGCTGGCGGCCGCGCTGCTGTTCCTGGTCCCCGCCATCGCCACCGGAGCCTGGGTCGCCACCACACCGGCGGCGCGCGACGCGCTCGTCCCCCCGGCTCTGCAGGACGCCTACGTCAACGAGGACTTCGCGGCGTACTACACGGCCACACCATCCGGGCTGTTCGCGGCACAGGTCGGCCTCAACAACGCGCAGGTCGGGATGCTGGCGTTCGCCGGCGGGGTCCTGGCGTGCCTGCCGACCGCCCTCATCCTGGCGTACAACGGGTTCAACGTGGGCGGGGCCGGCGGGCTGTTCCACTTCTACGGCGTCCAGGAGGTGTTCTACGGCCTCATCGCGCCGCATGGGCTCCTGGAGCTGACCGCGGTCTTCGTGGCGGGCGGCGCGGGCCTGGCACTGGGCTGGTCGCTGCTGGTGCCGGGCGACCGCACCCGAGGTCAGGCACTGGGCGAGGAGGGCCGCCGCGCGTTCGTGGTGGTCCTGGGTCTTGTCGTGGTCTTCGCCGTGGCCGCGGTGATCGAGGCGTTCGTCACCGGACGGCCGTGGCCGACGTGGCTGCGCGTCGGCATCGGCGTGGTGGTCGAAGCCGCGTTCCTCGTCTACTGGCTCGTCATCGGCCGGGCCCGCGCGGCAGAGGGCTGGACGGGCGCCCTGGGCGAGGCCGACGACGCCGGCTGGCTGCGCTCACGCGTCGAGGCCTGACCGCGCGCCGGAGTTCACCCGGGCCGGGTGACGACGCCTCTCCCGCGCCAAAGGCTTCAGGATCCGCCTGCTCTCCGGGGCCAACCACTTGGTGCGGGAAGGAGCCTCATGCTCGACAAGCAGCAGTTCGCGACCGACGAGGTCAGCGCCGCGCGGGAAGAGATCGGCATCGCCGAGCGCTATTTCACTGAACCCGCGATCGACCGCTGCATTCCCGAGCACGGCCGTCCGGCCCGCACGGCGCACACGCTGCTCCAGTCGGAGATGCTCCTCGACGGCGATCCCGCGAAGAACCTGGCCACGTTCGTCACCACGTGGATGGAGCCAGAGGCGCGCGAAGTGATCGCCGAGAACCTGCATCGCAACTACATCGACCACGCGGAGTACCCGCAGACGGCCGAGATCTCGAAGCGCTGCGTGCGGATGCTGCACGAGCTCTTCCACGGTGAGGGCGAGCCGGACGCGCCGGGAGCGGCGTGCGCCGGCTCGTCAGAGGCGGTGATGCTCGGGGCGCTGGCCATGATTAGCGCTGGAAGGCCACGCGCGAGAAGGCCGGCATATCGGTGGACCGCCCCAACCTCGTCTATGGCGCCGACGTGCACGTCGTGTGGGACAAGTTCTGTCGTTACTTCGACGTCGAGCCGCGGCAGGTGCCGTTGACCCGCGGCCGCTACACGGTCTCCGCTGAGGAGATGGAGCCGCACATCGACGAGAACACGATCGGCGTGGTGGCGGTGGTGGGCACGACGTTCACGGGGGACTGCGACGACGTCGCGGGCATCGACAGGCTGCTCGCCGATCTGCGCGCGGGCGGGCTCGACGTGCCGCTGCACATCGACGCCGCGAGCGGCGGGTTCGTGTTCCCGTTCTCACATCCGGACTTCGAGTGGAACTTCCGGCTGCCGTCGGTGAAGTCGATCAACGTCTCGGGCCACAAGTTCGGGCTCGTCTATCCCGGCGTCGGCTGGCTCGTGTTCCGCGACGACCAGCAGCTGCCCGAGGACCTCGTCTTCTACGAGGACTACCTCGGCCAGGTGGATGCCACCTTCACGCTGAACTTCTCCAGCAGCTCGGCTTCATCCTCGCCCAGTACTACCAGTTCATCCGCCTCGGAAAGGCAGGCTACGCCTCGATGGTGCGCGCCATGGACGCCAACGCGGGGACCCTCGCCGAAGGAGCTCGCCGCCATGGACGCCATCGAGCTGATCGAGGGAGACCCGCGCTTGCCGCTCGTGATCTCGAGGGTGCGGGAGGGGGAGCCGTTCACGGGTACCGACCTCGTCGGCGAGCTGGCGCAGCGGCGCGGCTGGATGGTGCCGGCGTACAAGCTGCCGCCGGCGAACGAGGACCAGCAGATCATGCGGATGCTCGTGAAGTTCAACCAAACGCGGGAGCTGGTGGACGCCCTCGTGGTGGACGTGCACGACTCGATCGCGCACCTGCGCGACAAGGCCGCGGGCGGTGCCGGGCGTCGCCGCGTGCACACCGGGCACGGCTACTGAGCGCGGCTCGCCAGCCGCTGTGCCTGCGGCAGCAACATGAGGGCTCCCACCAGGAAGCACAGCGCGCCCAGCGCGGTTCCGCCGTTGGCGATCTGATCGCTCACCGCCTCGCCAGTGGCGGGGCGGTAGAAGGATGCGATCGCGGCCACGCCGAAGGCCACCGAGCCTGCGAGGTTGAGCGCCGCGATCTGCCAGTCCGGGTCGCGCGGGCGCCATGAGAGCCAGCGGTGTTCCACGTTGGCGAACGCGAGCAGGCTCGAAACGAGGAAGCAGGCCGAGCCGATCACGTCGGGCGCCCACACCCTCACGTCGAGCTGGCGGGTGCCGAGGCCCGCCTTGAGGCGTTCCAGGTGTTGACGTTGAACAGGATCGTGCCGGGGAACTGGACCGCCGCGGCGAGCACGTCGACGCGGGCCGGGATCCAGTCGGGCGACGAGCCGAGCGCCGCCACAGCCGGCACGAGGAACAGCACGGAGCCGATGGCGAACAACACGCCGATCCACCACGCCAGACGGTCGGGCCGCCACCAGATGCCGCCCACGCGGCGCACCGTAGAAACGCCCGGGCGCTCCGAGGTCACCCTCGACGGGGTGAAGCACGCGGGCTACGCGGGGCGGGGGCAGTCAGGACGACCAGCGCGCGCTCCGCGACGACCACCGGCTTGCTGGCGTCGACCGGCTCCGGGTCGGAGACGACGTCGTCGCGGGCCGTGTCGACCAGCAGCTGCCAGCCTTGGCGCAGGCCGTCGGGCAGCGTCCAGTCCAGCGGCTCGTGGTGGGCGTTGATGAGCACCATGAAGCTGTCGTCGGTGATGTGCTGCCCGCGGCGGTCACGCCCTGGGATCGCGTCGCCGTTGAGGTACAGGCCGATGGTCCCGACCTCGGCGCCCCCCAGTCCTCGTCGCTGATCTCGGTGCCGTCCGGCCCGTACCAGGTGATGTCGGCGATCCCGCGGATCGGGCGGCCGTGGAACCAGTGGCGGCGGCGGAATACCGGGTGGTCGCGGCGGATCGCGATCAGCGTGCGCGTGAACGCCAGCAGCCTCGGTGTCGACGTCCTCCCAGTCGAACCAGGAGGTCTCGCTGTCCTGCGCAGTAGGCGTTGTTGTTGCCGTGCTGGGTGCGGCCCAGCTCGTCGCCGCCCAGCAGCATCGGCACGCCCTGGGACAGCAGCAGCGTGGCGAGGAAGTTGCGCTGCTGGCGGCGCGCGCAGCGCGTTGACCTCCGGGTCGTCGGTGGGGCCTTCGACGCCGTAGTTCCAGGAGCGGTTGTGGCGCTCGCCGTCGGCGTTGCCTTCGCCGTTGGCCTCGTTGTGCTTGTCGTTGTAGGAGACCAGGTCGCGCAGCGTGAAGCCGTCGTGGGCGGTGACGAAGTTGATGCTGGCGGTCGGGCCGGCGGCCGTCGGCCTGGTAGAGGTCGGGGCTGCCGGTCAGGCGCGCTGGCGAACTCGCCGACCGCGGCGGGCTCGCCGCGCCAGAAGTCGCGCACGGTGTCGCGGTACTTGCCGTTCCACTCCGCCCAGATCGGCGGGAAGTTGCCGACCTGGTAGCCGCCCTCGCCGACGTCCCACGGCTCGGCGATGAGCTTGACCTGGCTGACGACGGGGTCCTGCTGGATGAGCTCGAAGAACGCCGACAGGCGGTCGACCTCGTGGAACTGGCGGGCCAGCGTCGCGGCCAGGTCGAAGCGGAAGCCGTCGACGTGCATCTCGGTGACCCAGTAGCGCAGGCTGTCCATGATCAGCTGCAGCGTGTGCGGGTGGGCGACGTTGAGGCTGTTGCCGGTGCCGGTGGAGTCGAAGTAGAAGCGCGCGGTCCTCGGGCACCAGGCGGTAGTACGCGGCGTTGTCGATGCCGCGGAACGAGAGCGTCGGGCCGAGGTGGTTGCCCTCGGCGGTGTGGTTGTAGACCACGTCGAGGATGACCTCGATGCCCGGCCGCGTGGAGGTCGCGGACCATCGCCTTGAACTCGCTGCACCTGCTCGCCGCGTCTGGCCGTTCGCGGCGTACGCGTTGTGCGGCGCGAAGTACCCGATCGAGTTGTAGCCCCAGTAGTTGCGCAGACCACGGTCCAGCAGCTGGGAGTCCTGCACGAACTGGTGGACCGGCAGCAGCTCGACGGCGGTGACGCCGAGCTTGCGTGAGGTGCTCGATGGCGACGGGGTGACGCCAGGCCGGCGTACGTGCCGCGGATCGCCTCGGGGATGTCGGGGTGGTTGCGGGTGAAGCCCTTGACGTGGACCTCGTAGATGACCGAGTCCTCGAGGGTGGTGTCCGGCGGGCGGTCGTTGCCCCAGTCGAAGAACGGGCTGTGCACGACGCCGCGGAAGGTGTACGGCGCGCTGTCGGCGTCGTTGCGGCTGTGCTCGTCGCCGAAGTCGTAGCCGAAGACCGCGTTGTCCCAGGAGACCTCGCCCTCGACCGCCTTGACGTAGGGGTCCAGCAGCAGCTTGTTGGGGTTGCACCGGTGGCCGTGCTCGGGCTGCCAGGGACCGTGCACGCGGAAGCCGTAGCGCTGCCCCGGCCCCAGGTTGGGCACGTAGACGTGCCAGCAGAACGCGTCCACCTCGGTGATCTCGAGCTGCGTCTCCGTGCCCTCGTCGTCGAACAGGCACAGCACGACCGCCTCCGCGACCTCGCTGAACAGCGAGAAGTTCGTCCCCGCGCCGTCGTAGGTGGCCCCCAACGGGTAGGCGCGCCCGGGCCAGGTCTCGAGGTCGCTCAACGGGGGTGACCCTATCCGCCTCCGTCGAATCTATAACCGGCCGGTGGCCTTCAGGTCGAGGTAGGCGTCGGCAAGGCGGCCGGGCAGGTCGCGGGGCTGGGCGTCGACGACGATCGCACCGCGGGCGGCCAGGGCGGCGGCGGTGCGGCGGCGTTGCTCGAGGGCCTCGACCGCTGCGGCCTTGCGGTAGGCGGCGCCGGGTTCGGCCGGCGTGCCGCGGGCCCAGGCGACCACCTGCGGGTCGGCCACCGCGCCGACGATCACGGCGTGGTCGCGTGCGACCAACGGCAGGGCCGGCAGCAGCGTGGCGCCGATCGCGGCGTGCGCGAGCTCGGTCAGCACGACGATGAGCGACCGGCGCCGGAAGCGGCTGAGCGTCTCCACGAAGGCGTCGCGGGGGTCGGACTCCACCAGCTCGGGCTCCAGGGCGTAGATCGCCTCGGTCACGCGGACCAGCTGGCCGCGCGCGGCCGAGGGCTGCAGCGCGGACGTGACCCTGTCGGCGTAGGTCACCAGGCCCGCGCGGTCGCCGAGCCGCGTCGCGACCAGCGTCAGCGCGAGCACCGCGTCGAGGGCGTGGTCGAGGCGCGGCAGGTCCCCCTCGAGGGAGCGCGCGTCGAGGCGGCGTGCTCGCAGGTCCGTCTTTGGTCCTCCGGCGCGCGGTCGCAGGCGGCCGGCCATCGTGCGGCCGTGGTCCAAGAGCACCAGCACGGTCTGGTTGCGCTCGGCGCGGTAGGTGCGGACGATCACGCGCTGGGCGCGCGCGCTGGCTGCCCAGTCGACGCGGCGGTGCTCGTCGTCGGGCGTGTACTCGCGCAGCTGGTCGAACTCCGTGCCGCCGCCGCGGCCGCGTGCGGAGCGCAGGCCCACCTCGAGGATGCGCTGGCGGGTGATGCGCAGCTCGGCTTCGGCCCGCGACCGGAACGGCGGGTGCACGCGGATCGTCGCGGGCAGCCCGCGAGGCTTCTGACGCGCCATGAGGCGCCAGGGCCCCTCGACGCGCACGACCACCTCCGCGAGGTCGACCCTGCCGCGGCGCCACGGCCGGATCGTGGTCTCGGCCCGCGCCGCGCCCCCGGCCGGCAACACCAGCGACGGGCGCCGGGTCTCGGCCGCCAGGGACGGCGGCAGGGCGTCGGCCAGCCGCACCCGCGTCGCGCGGCCGGAGGGGTTGCGCACCTCCCACGCGACGACGTCCCGACCGAACAGCCCGACGACCTTCGGCGCCTCGCGCGTGACCGCGAGCCGCTCCGGCCGGGTCGTGCGCGCGACGTCCACCCCCGCCACCGCGAGCAGGGCGAGGTTGCCGAGCACGAGCACGAGCACGGCCCCGTTGGACACGAGGGTCAGCACGACCGCGAGCGCCGCGGCGAGTGCCGCGAACCGCCACGTGGGGAGGATGCTCACCTGGGGACGGGCACGGTCGCCATCAGGCTCTGCAGGACGCCGTCGGGCGTGACGCCCTCGAGCTCGGCTTCGGGGCGCAGCTGCAGGCGGTGGCGCAGGGCGGGCAGGGCCATGGCCTTGACGTCGTCGGGGGTGACGAAGGTCCGCCCGGAGATCCAGGCCCACGCCTTGGCGGCGCGCAGCAGCATCGTGGAGCCGCGGGGGCTGATGCCGAGCGAGAGCGACGGCGACTGCCGCGACGCGCCGGCGAGCGCGACGATGTAGGCCTGCACGGTGGGATCGGCGCGGACGCCGTACAGCTCGGCGCGGGCGCGGGCGAGGTCCTCGGCCCCGGCGACGGCCTGGATGCCCAGGCTCGCGAGGTCGTGGGGGTCGGCCCCGGCGTCGTGGCGGGCCAGGACCTCGCGCTCCTCCTCGGCGGAGGGGTACCCCACGACGAGCTTGAAGAGGAAGCGGTCGAGCTGGGCCTCGGGCAGCGGGTAGGTGCCCTCGTACTCGACGGGGTTCTGGGTGGCGACGACGAGGAACGGCTCGGGCAGGGCGCGCGGGGTCCCCTCGACGCTGACGTGCCGTTCCTCCATGGCCTCCAGGAGGGCGGACTGGGTGCGCGGCGGTGTGCGGTTGATCTCGTCGGCCAGCAGCAGGTTGGTGAAGACCGGCCCTTCGCGGAACCGGAAGGCGTCGGCCGTCACCCCGCCGTGGGCGTCGCCCGCGTAGACCAGCTGCCCCAGCACGTCGGAGGGCATGAGGTCGGGGGTGAACTGGATGCGCGACTGCTCGAGGCGCAGCGTCGCGGCCAGCGCCTTGACCAGCAGCGTCTTGGCGGTGCCGGGCACGCCCTCGAGCAGGACGTGGCCGCGCACGACCAGCGCGGCGAGCAGGCCCGTGACGACACCGTCCTGGCCGACGACGGCTTTGGCCAGCTCCGTGCGCACGCGTCCGAGCGCCTCGCGCGCGCTGGGCGGCGGCGGGGTCCCCGCTTGCGGGGCAGGAGTCGACACGGAAGGCTCCTCGTTCGGTGGGTCAGCGTCGGGCGGGAGTGAGCAGCGCGCTCCGGACGGCCTCGGCCTCGGCGGCATAGCGCACGAGGCCCTCGTCGTCGTCGGGCAGCGGCGCGCCGAGCAGGGCGGCCAGCCGGTCGGCGCGCACGTCGCGGCGCGTGGCCGCGGCCGCGACCAGGGCCTGGTCGTCGGCGGCGACCGGGACGCCGAGCCGGTCGGAGAGCGTGGCCCGCAGGTCGGCGCGCAGCGTGGCAGCGGCGTGCGCCGGCACGTGTGCGCGCTGCTGGAGGTTGCCGGACGCGAGCACGGTCTCGCTGGCCGGGATCGCGACGGGCTGCTCCTCGGCCACTGGCCGGCCGAGGCGGCGGCCCAGCGCCCACACCAGCAGCGCGAACGCGAGCGCCAGCTGGATGCCGGCGGCGCGCACGCCGCGCGGGAGCAGGCTGGACAGCGTGGCGTCGCCGCCGATGCCGCCGCCGTGGAGGTAGGCGACGGTCGTCGCGTCGACGTCGTCGCGCAGCAGCACGGCCGCGGCGAAGATCGCGTTGTCGAAGCGCCCGAGCTGACCGTTGACGAACACGTTGGGGCCTCCGAGCGCGATCACCACGCCCTCGCCGACCGCGGTCGCCACGAACCAGTGCCCGCCGTTGCGCGAAAAGCACGCGACGGTGTCACGTGGACGCTCGTAGACCGCGCTGCCGGGGGCGATGACCACGTCCACGTCGGCGAGCAGCGGCAGGTCGCAGTCGCGATCCAGGCTGGGATCGCCGATGGTGGTGGAGGTCCCGCCGATCGCGACCGGCGCCAAGGCCGACGCGGGGTCGGCGACGACCAGGCGGCCGCCGGCGGCGACCCATGCGCCGAGGCGCTGCCGGTCATCGTCCTCCAGGCGATCCAGGAGCAGCAGCGCGACGTCGGCGCCCTCGAGGTCGGTGCCGACGCGGACGTCGGCGCCGAGCTCGGTCAACGTGTCCACCAGCGCCTTGGTGCCCAGCTCGCCGACCGACGCCGGGTCATAGGGCGCCCCCGAGTCGCCCGGACCGACGATCACACCGACCACGACGAAGGCGAGGACCACCGCGCCGATGCCGAGAACGACCCGGCGGCGCGAGCCGCTCACGGCGGTGCCAAGGACGCCACCGCGGCTGGGCGCGCGGCGTGCAGCCCGGCCGCAGCGCGCACGGCGGCGCTGTCGGAGACCACCTGGGCGACGGTCTCGGCGTCGACGGCGGTGCCGCCGTACCAGGCGGCCTCGAACGCGGCGGTGATGGCCGCGAAGGGGCCGCGGGCGGCGGGGAGCCGGTCGGCGACGTCGCGCAGGTGCTCGCCGGCGGTCCTCCCCGGCCGCTCCTGCACGATGCCGACGCTGGCCAGGTCGGCCAGCACCTCGCGATAGCGGCACCGGAGCGCGTCTCGCCAGCGTCCCGCGGCCTCGTGCTCCGCGGCCTCGTGGGCCCAGTCGATCGCCGGGCGCCCGACGCCACCCGAGAGCGCCTCCCCCAGCGACCGCGAGCGCCGCACGGTGACGAGCAGCCAGATCACCAGCCCGATCAGCACGGCCACGACGACGACCAGCACGATTGCGCCGACGCGGCCGGTGCCGCCGTCGAGGGTCTCGAAGAAGCGCCCGATGCGCTCCAGGACCCATTGCAGACCGCGCTGCAGCAGCCCGGGGCGCGCGGGCTGGAACTCCGGTCGCGCGAGCACCATCTGGGCGGTGTCGTGCGCCAGCTCGGCGTCGACGGCCGGACCGCCGAGGCGCGCGGCGACCTCAGCCTGGGCCATCGCGCCGCGCGGTGTCGGACCACCCTCCGTCGTCGCGACCCCACGGGCCCGGTGGGGCGAGCGGCGCGGGGGTCGGAGGCGGGCTGGGCACGGCGGGCGGCGGCCAGGCCGGCGCGCCGCCCGGGCCCGGCCAGGCCTGCACGGCGCCGCCGGGGCCGGGCCAGGCTGGCACGGCGCCGCCGGGGCCGGGCCAGGCTGGCACGGCGGCACCGGGCTCCGGCGCGCGCAGCCCCAGCTGGGACGCGAGCAGCTGCAGGTCGAAGCCTTCGTTGCGGATGCGCAGGTCGTAGTACACGAGGGTCGCCACGATCGCGACGAGCGGCACGGTCAGCATGCTGCCGATCGTCCCGCCGACGGCCCCCAGCAGCCACGCGTAGGACCCGCCGGTGAACAGCGCGATCGTGGAGGGGATCCCGCTGAGGATGCCCGCGATCGTCTGCACGATCAGCGAGGTCAGCAGCACCGTGCCCAGGGTCGGCCAGTAGCGGCGCCGCACGAGGCGCACCGAGCGCACCAAGCCGGACCACGGCCCCAACCCCTCGGTGACGATCGCCGGGGCGGTCGGCGTGAAGAGGGGGATGAGGAACGCGAACCCGATGAAGACCACGAACGTGAGCAGCAGGCCGAGCAACCCGAGCACGGCGTTGGAGAACCCGCCGACGAGCAGGGCGATCGCGGGGACCGCTGCCGCGGCGTAGGCCAGGATGTGCAGCCACCACGACCCGATCAGGGCTCCGGACTTGCGTCCCGCCACGCGCAGCGCGTCGCGCCAGGTGATCGACTGCCCCAGGTAGGCGGCGCCGACCAGCTGGCAGATCGCACCCGCGACGATCGGCAGCACGAACCCGCTGGCGGCGGCGGTGAGGAAGAGCGCGACGTTCGCGCCCATCAGCGACTGCGTCTCCAGCGCCTGCTCTGCGACCTCCGGGTTGGTGATGAGGTTGCCCAGCCCGATCGAGAACGTGTCGCGCTGCAGGAACGCGGCCAGCAGCTGGATGGGCACGACGAAGATCGCGGTGATGAGGAACGTCGGCCGCGCGGTCGCCGAGAGCAACCGGAACATCCCGTCCAGCACGTCGCCGAGCGCGAGGGGTCGCAGCGGCACCGCCCCGGCACCGCGCCCGATCGTGCGCGGGATCGCCCGCACCGGCGGCCCGTACCGCGGCGCCCCGTACCCCGGCCACGGCCCGGCCGGCGGCGGGGTGGTCACCCGGCCTTCCCTTCGAGGAGCCCCAGCACGCTGGCAGACCGCAGCGCGTCCGCGTCGTCGCCGGGCAGCCCGCGCATCGTCCCCGGCCGGGGCTGGGCGTCGGCGAGCACCGAGGTCGCCACCCCGGCGTCCGGCTCCACAGCCACAAGGGCATCGGGGTCCGTGAAGCCGGCGGCCGTCGACGCCACGACGGCGGCGGGCATCGCGAGGACGGGGGTGGGTGGTGCGAAGACGGGCGTGGGCGGCGGAAGGCCGAGCCGGGTGGCGGCACGCTCCCGGGCACGGGCGACGACCTCCGGTGGCGCGGCCGCGAGGAGGTCCGCGTAGGCGCGCGCAGCGGCGTCGAGGTGCGCGTCCACAGTCGCGGGGTCGTAGCCGCGCAGCACGGTCGGGAAGGCGGCGCGGCCGATGTCGGCCGGGGTCGGCAGGACGCTCCCCCACCCCATGGGCGTGGCCGCGACCGGCTCCGGCAGCGGCTCGCCGTACAGCGCCCACAAGACGACGGCCATTCCCGCCAGCACCACCACCGCCGCGAGCAGCATCGGGACGAGGATAGTGTCGGACATGCGCACCACGATCGGCGGCCGCACGTTCGACTTCGCGCGCGAGGTCGCCGTGATGGGGATCGTGAACCGCACGCCGGACTCCTTCTATGACCGGGGGCGGACGTTCGCGCTGGACGCGGCCGTGACGCTCGCGCTGGCGCTCGTCGAGGACGGCGCGGACCTCCTGGACGTCGGCGGGGTCAAGGCGGGGCCGGGCGAGCCGGTGAGCGAGCAGGAGGAGCTCGAGCGCGTGCTGCCCGTGCTCGAGGCGCTGCGCGCGGAGACGGAAGTGCCACTCTCGGTCGACACGTTCCGGCCGGCGGTCGCGCGCGCCGCGCTCGGGGCGGGGGCGGACCTGGTCAACGACACCAGCGGGCTGGCCGACGAGGAGCTCGCGACGGTGGTCGCGCAGCACCCTGCGGCGGTCCTCGTGGTCATGCACAGCGGCGGCGAGGTCCGCACGCGCCCGTTCCGCAACGCCTACCTGCCCGACGTGGTGACGCACGTCCGCGAGACGCTGGCCGCGACCGTCGCGCGCGCCGAAGCTCGCGGTGTGCCTCGCGACCGCCTCGTGATCGACCCGGGGCACGACTTCCGCAAGAACACCTGGCACTCGCTGGCCTTGACCAGGGGCCTGCCCGAGCTGGCGGCGCTCGGCGTTCCGGTCCTCGTGGCGCTCTCCAACAAGGACTTCCTGGGCGAGGCGCTGGACCTGCCGATCGACCAGCGCGTCGCGGCATCCCTCGGCGCGGCGTGCGCCAGCGTGCTTCTGGGCGCGCGACTCGTGCGCGTGCACGAGGTGCGCGACACCGTCCGAGCCGTGCGCATGGTCGAGGTGATCCTCGGGTGGCGCGCCCCCGCGCGCACCCTGCGCGGGCTGGAGTGACCCTCGGTCTTCGAGTGCTCAGAGCACGAGGTCGGGCGCGCGGTCGAACGGCACGGGCTCGCAGTCCTGGCCGGTCGCGGGCACGAGGTCCGCGGCCTGCGACGCGTGGCGCCCCGCGGTCAGGCTCGCGAAGTTCACGACCACGACCCCGTCGGCCCGCACGGTCACGTCGAAGCGGTCCAGTCCGCGGAAGGCCGGGCCGCGCACGACCTGCCCGGCCGCGTCCCAGCGCGAGCCCGTCGCGTTGGCACCGAAGCGCCCGCTCGACGGGCACCAGCCGACGCCCTGCCGGCCGAACTCCTCGGGCAGGGGGCCGTTGGTGTTGAACGCCAGCAGCCGCCCCTCGACCGTCGTGAGCCAGGCGCACGGGTTCGTGCCGCGGTAGCAGACCCGCCACGGCCGCTCCGCCACGGCCGCGCGCACCGCCGGCTCCGGACCGACCTCCCACAGGCTGCTGCCCGGCGAGAGCCCGCGGAAGAACACCGCCCCGACCACGAGCAACCCCGCCGCCGCCAGCACCGGGAACGCCCAGCGCAGCACGCGGGCCTGCGGCTCCGGCACGTCCGGCCCCGGCGGGCGGTGGCGCACCAGCCGGCGCGGGTGCGCGAGCACGGCGTCGGCCCCACGCGGGTCGCTCGGGTCGAGCAGCCCTTCGTCCATGACCCGGCGATGCTAGGGCCAGGCTCGTGGGCGGGCTGACCGCGGGCGGATTACGGTAGCCACGGAGCGGATCGGCGACGACGACCCCGCGGCGTTCGCGGTCGCGGTCTCGCAGGCGCGCTTCGAGGACGGTGCGGCCGAGCACGTCGTGCTGAGCCGCGACGACACCTTCGCCGACTCCCTCGAGCGCGGCAGCCAGACCGGCGCGCTGTCCGCCGACGGCCGCTTCGTCGCGATCGGCCACGTGAGCGACCTCTACCGCTTCGAGATCGCCACGCAGACGCTGCAGCGCCTGACCGGCGACAACCCCGCCGGCGACAGCATCGGCGAGCCCTCGATCTCGGCGGACGGCAACCGCATCGCGCTGCGCACCGGGCGCCAGGACCTCACCGGCAGCGCCGACCGCCAGATCGTGCTCTTCGACCTGGCCGCGGGGACGGTCACGCTGGTGTCGCACACGCCGGCGGGCCAGCCCTCGTCCGGCCAGGTCGACCAGTGGCACGCGATCTCCGACGACGGGTCGACGGTGGCCTTCACCTCCAGCGCGGGCGACCTGGTGGCCGGCTCCGGCGGCGGCACGCACCTGTACGCCTACGACGTGGCGACCGGCGTGATCACCCAGGTCGACGTCACTCCCACCGGCGAGTCGATCAGCTCGTCGGTGTCCGACCGCAGCTCGATCTCCGGCGACGGGCGCCTCGTCGCGTTCACCGCGCGCAACCCGGGCCTGATCGGCGGGACCGAGCCGCTGAACGACTCGCTGTTCGTGCGCGACCTCGATGCCGGCACGACCCGACTGATCGTCGAAGCGCCGGACGGCCAGGGCTTCGCAGCGCCCTCGATCTCCGGCGACGGCCGCCGCGTCGCCATGATCCAGAGCGGCCCGAACTTCGAGCCCGAGCAGATCGTGCTCGTCGACGTCTGAGGCGGGAGACTGGGGCGCGTGCCCAAGCCCACGAAGTTCGCGTTCGTCTGCATCAACCAGCGCGACCCCTCGCATCGCGCGGCCGTCGTGCGCGGCTCTCGGCAGCATCGACCTCTTCCACGCGCTGCGCGACGAGCAGGGCACGAGGCGCAACACCGACGTGAAGGTGGTCGCCGCACTGTGCCTGGAGGCCTGCATGGTCGGGCCGGTCATGGCCGTCTACCCGGACGACGTCTCGTACGGTGGCGTGACGGAGGACGACATCCCCGCCATCATGGACCACCTGGAAGGCGGACCCCCGGTCGCGATGCTGGGGATCGGGGACGCGGAGTTCGACCTGAGACCTGAGCGCGCCTAACGACCGAGGAGAGGCAACGTGGCCGACCTCATGCCGCTCAGCGGGTACCACCACCTCGAGTTCTACGTCGGCAACGCCAAGCAGGCGGCGCACTACTACCGGGCGGCGTTCGGGTTCACGCCGGTCGCGTACGCAGGCCCGGAGACCGGTGTGCGCGACCGCGCGTCGTGGGTGCTGCGCCAAGGCGAGATCCGTTCACGTTGACCGCAGGCCTGGCCGAGGACCGACCCGTGCAACGCGCATGCCGCCCGCACGGCGACGGCGTGACGACGTGGCCTTCGCCGTGCCCGACGCCGAGCAGGCCTTCGCGTCGCGGTCGAGCGCGGCGCCGAGGGCGTGCGCGAGCCCGAGATCCTCGACCGACGAGCACGGCAAGGTCGTCGTCGCCGCGATCCAGGCCTACGGCGACACGCTGCACAGCCTTCGTCGACGCCTCGAACTACTCGGGGTCGTTCCTGCCCGGCTACGGCTGAGCGGCGCCGGCTCGGACGGCACGACTACCCCGCTGTAGCCATGCCGGGCCGTGCGAGCTAAGCTCGTCGACCACATCGTGGCCAACGTCGAGCTCGGCAAGATGAACGACTGGGTCGACTTCTACGCCGACGTCATGGGCTTCCGACAGCTGGTGCACTACGACGACAAGGCGATCTCCACCGAGTACTCCGCGCTGATGAGCAAGGTGCTGTGGGACGGCGAGGGCCGCATCAAGCTCCCGATCAACGAGCCCGCCCAGGGCAAGCAAGAAGTCGCAGATCGAGGAGTACCTCGACTTCTACCGCTGCCCCGGCGTGCAGCACCTGGCGCTGGCACAGCACCGACATCGTGGCGACGGTCAAGGCGCTGCGCGGGCAACGGCGTGCGGTTCATGCGCGTGCCGGACGACCTACTACGCGGAGCAGCGCGCCAAGCTGGACTGGGCCAAATCGACGAGGACCTGGCCGCGCTGCAGGAGCAGAACATCCTCATCGACACCGACGACGAGGGCTACCTGCTGCAGATCTTCACCGAGCCCGTGCAGGACCGCCCGACGGTCTTCTTCGAGGTCATCGAGCGCCACGGCTCCAAGGGCTTCGGCGAGGGCAACTTCAAGGCCCTGTTCGAGGCCATCGAGCGCGACCAGGACCTGCGCGGCAACCTCTAAGGGAAAGCCGCTCAGGTGGCGGGGACGAGGGCGGCGAAGGCGTCCAGCAGCGTCGCCAGACGGGCACGGCCGACCGTGCGGGCGTCCTCGACGGTGCTGGCCACCGGCTGCACGACCTCGGCGTAGAGCTTGAGCAGAGGCTCGGTGCCGCTGGGCCGGACCGCCAGCCAGCTGGCGTCGGCGAGGTCGAGGACGACGAGGTCGGTCGGGGGCAGTGGGATGTGCTGGAGCGTCCCGTCCGCCAGCCTGCGCACCCCGGCGCGGTGGTCGGCGATCGCGACCACCGGGACCCCCGCCACGTCGGCCGGGGGCGCCGACAACAGCGCGGTCAGCGTGCGCGTGACGAGCGTGTCGTCTCCTGCCGCGAGCCGCAGGTTGCGACCGGCGGTGAGGTGCGCTCCGTGGACGCGGGCCAGGTCGTCGAGCAGCCCCTCCAGTGAACGGCCCCCGGCCTTGGCGGTCGCGGCCACCGCCGCCGCGAGCACCCCAGCGGACATCCCGTCCTTGTCGCGCACGATGTCGCCGGCGCTGACCCCGAGCGCCTGCTCGTAGCCCAGCACGAAGCGCTCGCCGCGGCGGTCGGCGGCCTCTGCCTCGCGCGCGATCCACTTGAACCCGGTCAGGGTCACGCCGCAGGTGGCCCCCCGCTCCGCGGCGATGCGCGACAGCAGCCGCGAGGACACCACCGTGGTCGCCACGGCGGAGCGCGGCCCCGGTGGCGCCTGCGCGAGCAGGGCGTCGGCCAGCAGGCAGCCGGTCTCGTCACCCGAGAGCGTCCGCCACCCCGCCGGGCCGCGCACCGCGAGCGCCACCCGGTCGCCGTCGGGGTCGTTGGCGATCACCAGGTCGGCGTCCACCTCCTCGGCGAGGGCCAGGGCAGCGTCCAGCGCGCCCGGCTCCTCGGGGTTGGGGAACGCGACGGTCGGGAAGTCCGGGTCGGGCTCGGCCTGCGAGGCGACCACGTGCACGTCGAAGTACCCGGCCGTCACGAGCGCCAGCCCCATCATGGTTCCCGCCACGCCGTGCAACGGCGTGTACACGATGCGCAGATCGCGGGGCGCGTCGCCGGCCAGGGCGGCCGCAGCGGCCAGGTACGACTCCACCAGGTCGTCGGGCACCGCCGAGATCAGCGGGTCGTCGGGCGGCGCGAGTGGCACCTCGTCGAGCGACTCCACGGCGGCGATCGCGGCCGCGATCGCCGCGTCGGTGGGCGAGACGATCTGCGCCCCGCCACGGCCGTAGACCTTGTACCCGTTGTCGCTGGCAGGGTTGTGGCTGGCGGTCACCACGACGCCAGCAGCGGCGTCCAGAGCCCGCACCCCGTAGGCGACCAGCGGCGTCGGCACAGGTCCGGGGAACGTCAGCACGGGCAGGCCGGCACCGGCCAGCACCCGGCAGGCGTCCTCGGCGAACGCGGCGCTGCCGTGGCGGGCGTCCCTCCCGACGACGACGGGGCCGGGGCCGGCGTCCTGCAGGTACGCCGCGAGCCCCGCGGTGACGCGTCGCACCGTCGCGCGGTTCATGCGGTTGGGACCGGCGCCCAGCGCTCCGCGCAGCCCCGCCGTCCCGAACTGCAGCGTCGCACCGAAGCGGTCCGCCAGCGCGGCCTCGTCCCCCGCGTCCAGCAGGCCCTCCAGCTCCGCGCGGGTCGCGGGGTCGGGGTCCTCGGCCAGCCAGCGCTGGGCCGCGGCGACGTGGTCGGCGGCGGGTGTCACCCGACGGGCCCGACGAACTGCGCCGCCTGGGCCGCGACGGTGTCGGAGAGCACGACCGGCCCGCCGTAGAGGATGACCTGGTCGAACGGTGCGTGGGACTCGAGGTAGTCGAGCACCGAGCCGGCCATCTGGTCCTGGGGCGACAGCAGCAGGGGGAGATTGAGCGTGGCGGCGTGCGCGCCGCCCGACAGGCCGTCGGGGAAGTTCTCGCCGCTGGCGATCGCGACGCTCACGGGGTCGTCGCCGAAGCGCTCGGCGAGCAGCGCGGACGTCTCGTAGACGTCGTCGCCGAGGATGCGCTCCGCGGTCGGCGTGGCGGCCGCGGCGTCGGAGCCCACCGCCAGGAGGTCGGCGTCGGAGTGGGCGTCGAGGTAGGCGCGAACCTCCGCGGGCATGCGGATCCCGGCCGTGAGCACCATCGTCCCGCCGCGCGACGGTGCGGTGGCGCCCGCGATGAGCGCGTCGGGGAAGTCGTCGCCGCTGGCGACGAAGATGCGGGAGGGATCGAGGTTCCCGGCGTCCGCGATCGCGACCGAGGTCTCGTAGCGGGTGACCCCGGCCAGCCGGGTGACCGTGTGGCCGCCGGCGGCGACCTGCTGGGCGGCGGCGGCGCTGACCGCCGCGGTCCCCCCGAGGATGCGCACGTCCCCGGACCCGCCCAGCACCCGCGCCATCTCGGCCAGCACCGCAGCGGGCACCACGTCGCCGGGGGTCAGCAGCAGCGGCCCGAGTGCCGCCGCCAGCTGCGCACCGGCCAGCGCGTCGGCGAAGACGTCGGCGCGCGCGAGCGCGACCACCTCGGCCGAGCCGGCCGTCCACAGGTTCTCCGAGATCGCGATGGCGGTCGCGATGCGCTCGGCCCCGAACAGCCGGGTGGCGTTCTCGGCCCCGCCCTCCGGCAGGTTGTCGACCGGGTCGGTGAACTGACTGTCGTTGGGCAGGTAGTCGGTGAAGCCGGTGTTGGCCTGGTCGTCGACGTCGCCGCCGAACACCATCCGGGCGTCCAGCCGCAGCGTCGCGGGCGCGCCGATGTCCTCGGGGTCCACGGTGGCTTCGTAGCGGGTGCCGTCGAACGTCGCCGGGACCTGGGTGACCAGCGGCCCGCCGGGGCCCCCGCACTCGGCGAACACGTAGGTCGCGAACGGCCCCGCGCCGTTGCGGAACAGCTGCGCGCAGAACCCGTTGTCGAAGAAGAACAGGACCGCGCTGCCGCTCTCCTGCCATTCCGGCGTCGTCGCGGGGTCGGTGGGCGTGACCACCTGCATCGACAGGTGGAGCGCGGAGATGGAGTAGTCGACGCACACCTCGACGATGTCCGCACGCGGTTCCATCGAGGCCAGGTCAGTCGCGTTGTCGATGGTGTCGCCGCTGGGGTCGCCGAAGCAGGCGGATGCCGCGCCCGCAGGCGCGGCCCCCACCCCGGCCAGTGCGGCACCGATGACCAGGGCAGCAGTCATCCGGACGGCCGCACGCATCGTCATTGACGGTACTGCGGGTGAAGGAGCGCGGCGAGGGCGTCGGCGTCGATGTCCGCGGGGACCGGGCGCGGGTCGGGCCACCCGGGCGGCGCCGGGTACTTGTGGCCCACGCCGGTGTCGAAGAGCACGACGTGCTCGTGCGCGCCGATCCAGCCGGAGGCAGCCAGCTCACCGGTCGCCGCGACCGCGGCGGCGGTCTCCGGCGAGACGTAGCCGCCGCCCAGGCGACCTGTGATGGCCTGCGCGGCGTCGATCGCGGCCTCGTCGACGGCCACGGCGGTCCCCCCGGTGGCGCGCAGCGCCCGCAGGACGAGGCGGTCGCCGATCGCCGACGGCACGCGCAGACCCGCCGCGCGCGTCGTCGGGTCGGGCCACGGCTCGGCCTCGTGCGCGCCGGCCTGGAACGCACGCACGAGGGGAGCGCAGCCGGCGGCCTGGACGCTGACCAGACGCGGTCGGGCCGGGCCCAGCACGCCGAGCGCCTCGAGCTCGTCCCAGGCCTTGGCCATGCCCACGATCCCCGTCCCGCCGCCGGTGGGGTAGACGACGACATCGGGCAGGCGCCAGCCGAGCTGCTCGGCCAGCTCCAGCCCCATGGTCTTCTTGCCCTCGGCGCGGTAGGGCTCCTTGAGCGTGGCCAGGTCGAACGCTCCCGTCAGCTCTGCCACGGCCCGGGCGACGCGCCCGCAGTCGGCGATGCTGCCGTCGACGGTCAGCACCCGTGCACCGCAGGCCGTGGCCTCCGTCACGTTCGTGGTCGGCGTTCCGGCGGGCACGACCACGGTGACCTCGACGCCCGCGGCGGCGCCGTAGGCGGCTAGCGCGCCGCCCGCGTTGCCGGCACTGGGGGCCACGAGCGCGCCGGCCCCCAGCTCCACGGCGCGGCTGACCGCGACCGCCATGCCGCGAGCCTTGAACGAGCCGGTGGGGTTGAGGCCTTCGGCCTTGACCAAGAACCGCTGCAGCCCCAAGTGCGCGGCCAGCCGCGGTGCGGGCAGCAGCGGTGTGCCGCCCTCGCCGAGGTGCAGCGCGTGGCGGTGGTCGCGGACCGGCAGCAGGCCGGCCCACCGCCAGAGGCCGGGGCCGTCGCCGACCAGGCGGTCCAGCGGCCCGGCCAGGTCGTACCGCGCCAGCAGCGGCCGCCCGTCGAGAGGGTCCACGGACTGCAGGACGTCGGGGTCGTAGCGCGCGCCGCTCTCGGAGCCCTCGAGGTGGGTGAGCGCCGAGGGCGGGCTCATGGCGCGAGGCGCACGACCGCCCAGACGTCACCCTCGCGCGTGAAGCGCACGCGGTCGTGGAGGCGGTTGAGACGTCCCTGCCAGAACTCGAACGTGTCGGGCACGAGGCGGTAGCCGCCCCAGCGCCCGGGTCGCGGCACCGCGTCGGGATTGGCGGCCTCGACTGCCGCCACGAGGGCTTCCAGCTCATCGCGGCCGGTGACCGGCCGGGACTGGGGCGACGCGGCGGACGCGATCTGGCTGCCGCGGGGGCGGGAGGCGAAGTAGGCGTCGGACTCCGAGGGCGCGGTGCGCTCCACCTGTCCCTCGACACGCACCTGGCGGTGCACGGCCGGCCAGTGGAACACCAGCGCGGCGCGCGGGTTGGCGGCCAGCTCCTCACCCTTGCGGCTGTCGTAGCCCGTGAACCAGACGAAGCCGTCCTCGTCCAGGCCGCGCAGCAGCACGATGCGGGCCGAGGGCCGGCCGTCGGGCGTCGCGGTCGCGAGCACCATCGCGTTGGGCTCCTCGTAGCCACGCCCTGCGCCTCCGCCGACGGCCAGCGCCTCCTCCAGCCAGCGCGCGAACGCGGCCAGGGGGTCGGCTCCGAGGTCGTCAGGATCCAGCGGCCGGTCGGCGTAGTCGACCCGGACCGTGGAGAGCCAGTCCGTCACGCGGGCAGCCAGGCGGCGATCGCGGCACCGATCTCCGGGCCGCTGTCCTCCTGCACGAAGTGGCTGCCGCGCACCGTGACCTCCTGCTGGTGCGGCCAGGAGCGGCAGTGCTCGCGCTGGGCGCCGACGAGGATCGAGCCCGGCTCGGCGTTCACGAACAGCTTGGGCACGTCCGCGGAGGCCAGCCAGTCGCTGGAGGCGGCGACGACCGCGTCGACGTCGGCCGGCTCGCCGTCGATCGGGATCTCACGCGGCCAGGTGAGCACTGGGCGGCGGCCCTCGCCGGGCTCCGCGAACGGGCGGCGGTAGGCGTCGTGAACCGCCGGGTCCAGCGGCGCCAGCACGGAAGCGGGGAGGATGCGCTCGACGAACACGTTCTTCTCCAGCACCAGCTCCTCGCCGGCGTCGGAGCGCAAGGCCTGGAAGATGCGTCTCGCGGCCTCGGGCCACTCGTCCCAGGTGACCGGCCGCACCAGCGCCTCCATGTAGGCGATGCCGGCGACGCGTCCGGCATGGCGACGCGCCCAGTCGAAGCCCAGCGCCGAGCCCCAGTCGTGCAGGACCAGCACCAGCGGGCCTTCCGGAACGACCGCGTCGAGGAATGCCGCCAGCCAGCGCGCGTGGTCGGCGAAGCGGTACGCCGCGCCCGCAACCTTGTCGGAGTCGCCCATGCCGACGAGGTCGGGCGCCACGCAGCGCCGGAGGGCCGCGATCGGTGGGATCACGTCGCGCCACAGGAACGACGACGTCGGGTTGCCGTGCAGCAACACGACCGGCGGTTCGCCGGCGCCGGTGTCGATGTAGGCCATCGCCGCCTCGCCGACCTCGACGCGGCGCTTGCTGGCCCGCCAGGTCTGCTCGTCCACGCGCAACCCCGACGAGCTCAGGCCAGCTCGGCGAGGTACTGCGGGAGCATGCGGCGCCAGGTGGGCCACTGGTGGTCCCACTCCGGGCCCCAGTCGTCGACGCGGTTGGGGATGCCCTTGGCACCGAGGGTGTTGCCCATGTTCCAGGAGTGCCCGACGTTCTCCCAGCGGCCGGAGCCGGTCGCCAGGACCGCGAACCGCTGGCGCAGGAGGTCGAGCGCGTGGCCGTCCAGGCCCGGTACGAAGTGCACCGGCGACGAGAAGAAGAAGTCTTCGCTCCAGGCGCCGTGGTAGAAGCGCTGCAGGTCGTAGGTGCCGCTCATCCCGATCGCGGCGCCGAAGACGTCGGGGTAGCGGGCCAGCATGGCGACGGAGTTGAACGCCCCGATCGAGGCGCCGGTGGCGATGATGAGCTGGTCGGTGCCGCCGCTGTCGGACTGGATCGCCGGGACCAGCTCGTTGCGCACGCAGTCGTGGAACGCGTTCAGCAGCCAGAGGCGGTACTCCGGCGAGCCGACCTCGCCGACCATGGCCCGGCCTGCGACGCTGTCGCAGCTGTAGAGCTTGACGCGACCCTCGTCCAGCAGCTGCCCGCAGGCGTCGACCAGCCCCTCGCGCTCGATCTCGCCCGCATCACCGCCCGCGGTTGGGAACACCAGCACGGGACGGCCGTATGTGCCCCAGCGCCCCAGAGTGATGGTCTGGCCGATGCGGTCGGAGTGCCATCGCTCCCAGGACACAGTCGGTCTCCGTTTCGTCGTACAGCTTCTGCGCGCACATGATGCCGTCCAGCGCGGGTCCCGTACGACGTGACGGGTGGCGGCCGGGGGTGATCAGCCCAGCATGGGCAGGCCTGCGAGGGGTCCGTCGTGCCAGACGTTGCCGGACACCAGGTGCCCGAGGCCGTTGCAGTAGGTGATCGGCCCGTGGTAGCCGGCCCGGGGGTAGTACACGGTGCTGAAGTGGTTGTTGAGCAGGCGCACGTTGGTGTAGCCGATGTGAGCGCCGCAGTAGACGGTGAAACCGCCGCCGGCCAGCAGGTTGCGTTCGATCAGCACGTCGCTGCCGGCGTACGACCCGGTCATGATCGCCGCGTTGGCGCCGTCGACCTGGATCATGCAGGTGTTGTGACGGATGACGATGTTGGAGCCAGAGGTGATCTGGATGCAGTCTTGGTGGGCGCCTTGGGCGATGAAGTTCAGGAAGTCGTGCAGGTAGTTGTCCTCCAGCACGACGTTGCCGTTAATGCGCGGGCCTTCGCCAACGTGGTGGATGTTGCAGCGGCGCATCGTGTAGTTGTGTTCGCCGATGGCGCTGCTGGCGTCGGGGGCGCCGCTGCCGTCGATCTCGCAGTCTTCGACCAGCAAGCCGGTGTGGCCGAGGTTGTTGATGGCCTGGCCGGCGCTGCGGAAGCGCACGTTGCGGATCGTCACGTTGTCGTGGTTGACGGTGATCCTGCCGTTGACGTCGAGGTTCTGGATGACCTGGCCGGGGGCTGAGGTGGCGAACGACCCGGTGGTGGTGCGGGCGATGCCGGGCAGCACGCCGGTGCAGGCGGCGTCGGGGAAGGCCGGGAACGCCGGGCAGGCGCGTGGCCCAGGCGGGGGAGGCGGCGGCGGGGGAGGCGGCGGAGGCGGAGGCGGCGGAGGCGGAGGCGGCGGAGGCGGAGGCGGAGGAGGAGGCGGCGGAGGCAGGAGGAGGAGGCGGAGGCGGAGGCGGCGGAGGCGGAGGCGGCGGCGGCGGCGGCGGCGGCGGCGGAGGAGGCGGCGGCGGCGTCGTCGTGGCGCCGGCCGCGAGCACCTCCAAGCCCGAGACCATCGGGTCCTCGATCACCGGAACGAACCCGAGGTCGAGCCGGCCGTCGCTGACGGTGACGTCGAACTCCAGCTGGAGGGCGGTGCGCGGCCCCACGGCTGCGACCACGTCCAGGTCGTTGCGCACCAGGGCGCCCTCTAAGGTGAGGTCGAACACCCGGCGACCGGCAGACGTGAAGACCGTCTCCGCCAGGTGCACGACCACGCGGTACGTGCCGGGCGGCACCGCGAAGGAGTACCGCTGCATGCCCCAGCGGTGCTTGTCGTACAGCCAGTCGTCCTTGGTCCCGGCGATCTCCGCGTCGAACGGCCCGGCGACGGCCCCGCCCGTGAAGCCCGTGTCGGCCACCCACAGGTCCCCCCCGGCGTCGAGCTGCAGCGGGCCGGCCGCGCTCACACGCAGCGGCTGCCAGCCGGCGGACGGGGGCGGCGGTGGCGCGGGCGGAGCCGGAGCCGCGGGCGCGATGGCGGCCAGGGGGGCCGGGACATCCGGCACGGCCAAGCGCTCGTTGGGGGGCACCTCGGAAGGGTCGTCGGGGGATACGCCCCAGGAGGCGACGGGCGCGATGAGCCCGA
Source organism: Euzebyaceae bacterium (assembly GCA_963829805.1). Classification (GTDB taxonomy): domain Bacteria; phylum Actinomycetota; class Nitriliruptoria; order Euzebyales; family Egibacteraceae; genus CAWHJR01. The sequence continues at coordinate 6,057 of CAWHJR010000001.1, read as the reverse complement.
TCACCACCGGCAGCACCAGCACCAACCAACGTCCGACCTTGGGTCGTCGACCTCGACTCACGCGATCTCCAGAGTGCGTAGGGCTACGGTCTCCCCCCTGGCGGTGAGGCTATGGGAGGCCCCCCTTCGCGCGCCCTTGTCTGGTCGGCCCCTGTCTGGCCGGCCACGTTTGGCCGCTCCACCCGAGACGATGAGTGGCTGCCCGTCTACCTACTCGTAGTACAGCTTGTGCGGGCCGGGGAAGATCCACGACAGCCCGTCGCGCAGCCGGTCGCGCCAGTTCTCCCAGTTGTGCCCGTCGCGCGCCTCGACGTAGCGCACGTCCATGCCGGTCTCGCGCAGCACGGGCACCATGGAGCGGTTGCGCACGATCAGCGGCTCGTAGACGCCGCAGGTGACGAACGCGCGGTCGACGACCCGCCGGGGCGCGGCGCGGTACGCGTTGACGAACTTCACGACGGGGTCGAACACCGGGCCGCCGCCGTGGTCGTTGCCGATGTCGGTGAAGACGAACGAGCCCGACTCCAGCAGCAGTGAGCCGTAGAAGCCGGGAGCACGCGCGGCGGCCGAGAGCGACGCGACGGCTCCGAAGCTCGAGCCCATGAGGCAGCGACCCGAGGGGCGCGCCACCAGCGGCAGATCCGTCTCCAGCCGCGGGACCAGCTCCTTGGTGAGGAAGTCGGCGTGCGCCGCGTAGTTGGCGTACTCGACGAGCCGGTCGCCGGGATCGATGAAGGCGACCAGGACCTCGGCGACGTCGAGGCGGTGGATGAGGTTGTCGAGCACCGTCTTGGCGGCGGCGTAGTGCAGGTAGTCGCCGCCGTCGTGCACGACAAGCAGCGGGTAGCGCGCCGACGGCCGGAAGCGCGCCGGCAGGTAGAGCGTGACGTGCGCGTCGCGCCGCAGCGCCGCGCTGGGAGCACCAGCTCGCGTCAGCGCGCCGGGCGGCGCCTCGGGATCGTGCGTGCAGCCCAGTCCGGCATCTCGTAGCCGCTCGCGTGGACCACCGAGTTCTGGCCCATCGGGTTGTGCGCGACCCGCGGGTTGAGCGGGTCGTCGATGCACTCGTGGTGCTCGCCGCGGACGACCTCGAGCTTGTACTCGACGCGCGAGCCCGCCGGCAGCTCGAGCACGAGCGTACCAGAGGTCGCGTGCCGTGAGCCGGAGTGCGCAGCGGGATCTGCGCTGGGCAGGCCCACGATCCAGTGGCTGCAGCAGCACCTCGTCGGCCTCGCCGCGGAACAGGAACGTCGCGCGGTCGCCCTCGATGATCGGGCACTCGTGCTCGGCGAGGAAGCGTCGATCGCGCCGCGGTCGAGCGGGCGGCGCTCCCGCAGCCGGTTGATGGCGAGCTTGCGGCTGCGGCGGGCCGGTGCACGGCGGTCACGCGGCCAGCCTCGCCGCGGCGACGACGCTGCCCGTCGGTGGTCAGCACCGCTGCGTGCCCGGGGGCAGCAGCCGCTCGTCAGGCGCAGTCGAGCCGCGACGCCGTCGTCGAGCACCACGCAGGCGGCGGGCGCGAACCGGCGGGCGAACAGCAGCACGCGCACGGGGTCGTCCAGTGTGCAGCCGGCGGCGCGCGTGCGGCAGCGCACGACGCCGCGGCACAGACCCAGGCCGGCGTCGTAGACCTCGGCGTAGGCTGCGGCCGTCCGGGCGCGCGGTCGTTGAAGAGCACCACGCGCTCGGTCAGCGCCATCGCGCCGGCCGACCAGGCGACCACGGCTTGCCGGCCAGCTCGGGCGCGACGTCGAACAGGCTGCAGGCAGTCGCAGCAGCACGCCGACGTGCCCGCCGGCGATCGCGACGCGCGGCGCCTCGCGTCAGTGTCGCGGGCGACCGCCGCGCGGTGCTCGACGATCGCGGGCCGCTCGTCGCGGGATCGCAGCCGTCGTAGAACTCGGCGTGGACCTCGGCGACCAGCTCCAGGTGGCGAGCGTCGAGCGCGCGCACCGCGTCGATCGCGTCGTCCAGGGCCGCGGCGGCGACACGCGGCGTGGACGTCGCGCACGGACCAGCTCGTAGACGGCGGCCACCGCGTGGTCCAGCCGCAGGACGTAGACCGCCTGCAGCTCCTCGAGCACCTCGCGCGCGGCGGCGGTCGGCGGCGGCGAACTCGGGGTCGCGCTCGTGCACGTCCAGCCAGCCGGCCGTACAGCCCGAGGTTCGACGCTGCGCCCGTCGAGCAGGCTCGTCGAGCTCGTCGTCGTCCGGCTCGCGCTCCTGCCAGCCGGCGGTGACCGTGGCGACCGGCGCCCTCGAGCGCCAGGCGAGCGCGACGACGTTGCGCACGGTCGGGCCGGAACCGCTGCGGCCCCAGCAGGATGACGGTCAGCGGCGTCAGCCGGCGTGCACGTGCACGGTGCGGCCGACGTCGTCGAGCATCCCGCGCAGGGTGTCGTAGTCGGGGTGGCGCATGCGGACGTAGGCGTTGGCCATGTAGCCGGCCTCGACGGGCTGGGTCGGCGTCCCGGGCGACGGGAAGTGCGCGTCGATCACCCACTCGCCGTAGCGGCGCCTGCGACCTCGTCGACGCCGGAGTAGCCGCTGATGTGCCGTCGCCGTCGGGGCGCAGCGCGACGATGCCGGCGGCGTAAGCGCCGCGACGGCTGCGCGCTCGGGCGTGCCGTGGACGATGGCGTTCGCCCACTCGCGGTAGAGGTCCATCTCGTTGCCGGCGGAGTACAGGTCCCACGCGCCGACGCCGGGCGGGCGGCAGCCGATCTCGGAGAACCGCAGGCCCTTGGGGCCGAAGAACCACTCCATGTGCGTCGCCGACGTGCCGATGCCGAGCGCCGCGATGACGCGCCGGCCCATCTCGCGCACCTCGTCGTAGTCGGCGACGCTGTCGACGCGGTTGGTGGCGATGAACTGCGGCGAGATCCAGCGCGTCCTCATCGCGTCGAGCACGTTCGGGTAGTAGTGCGACACGAAGTCGTGCGCGACGTGACCGTTGATCGCGAGCGTGTCGTAGAAGCCCTCGTGGCCCTCGACGAACTCCTCGACGGCGATCGAGTCGACGCCCTCGCGCGCCGAACGCGCCCAGCGCCTGCTCGAGCTCCTGCGGCTCGTCGACGCGCACGGTGCCCGCCGCGCCGGCGCCGGCGCGCGGCTTGAGGATCAGCGGGAAGCCGACCTGCTCGGCGAACGCGTGCACCTCGGCGGCGCTGTCGGCGGCGGTCGACGCGGCCGTCGGCACGCCGGCCTCGCGCAGCGCCTGCTTCATCGACGGCTTGTCGCGGCACAGCCACGCGGTGCGCACCGACGTGCCGGGGATGCCGTGCGCCTCGCGCACCTGCGCGGCCGGCAGCGTGTGCGCCTCGATCGTCGCCTCGAGCCGGTCGACCCAGACCTTGCCCTGCACCCAGCGGACGACCTCGGTCATGCGGTCGACGTCGGTGACCGACGGCACCTGCTCGTAGTGGTGCATCCAGCTCGCGCAGCTCGTCGTCGAACGCGTCGAGCGGGTACTCGCCGATGCCGATGACGGTGGCGCCGACCTCGGCCAGCGCGCGCACGAACTGGCGCTGGTTGGGCGGGAAGAACGGCTCGACGAAGATGATGTTCACGTCGCGCGATCGTAGACGCCCGACGGCTGGCGCCGCCTAGGCTGCCGTCGCGTGCCGTTCGCCGCGTTCGTCGCCCCGTACCTGCTCGAAGCCACCGCGCGGTTCGTGGACGCCGCCGCCGCGGCTGCCGGGCGTCGAGCTCGCGCGTGATCACCGCACGAGCCGCGCGACGCAGCTGCCGCCGCGCGCTGCGCGAGTCGCTGGTCGCGCACTGGCGGGTCGACGACGCGCTCGACCCGCGAGCAGCTCGTCGACGCCGTGCGCGGCCTGGCCGCAGCAGGCCGGGCGGCCCGGTCGAGCGCATCATCGGCGTCGCTGGAGCAGGCTGCAGGTGCCCATCGCGCAGGCGCGCGAGGCGCTCGGCATGCCGGGCATGCGACGCCGCAGGCCGCGACGAACTTCCGCGACAAGAACCGCGATGAAGGACGTGCTGCGCGGCGGCGGGGATGCCGGTCGCCCGCCACCGGCTGGTCGGCGCGCCCGAGGACGCCGTCGGCGTTCGCCGCCGAGGTCGGCTTCCCGCTGGTCGTCAAGCCGCCCGCCGGCGCCGGCGCGCAAGTCAGCACGTTCCGCCTCGACGACGCCGACGCCTGCACCGCTGGCTCGCAGACCGCGCCGCCGTCGCCGGCCAACCCGACGCTGATCGAGGAGTTCCTCGCCGGCGACGGAGTTCACCTTCGACAGCGTGATGGTCGACGGCGCAGGTCGTGTGGCACTCGATCTCCGCGCTACCTGCCGACGCCGCTGGAGGTGCTGCGCAACCCGTGGATGCAGTGGGCGGTGCTGCTGCCGCGCGACATCGACCGGCCCGGAGTTCGACGACATCCGCGAGGTCGGCGCCGGCGGCGCTGCGCGCGCTGGGCCTGCGGACCGGGCTGTCGCACATGGAGTGGTTCCGCCGCCCGGACGGGACGGTCGCGGTCTCGGAGGTCGGCGCCCGGCCGCCCGGGGCGCAGATCTCGTCGGCGATCGTCGTACGCGCACGACATCGACCTGTACGCCGACGTGGCCGCGGCTGATGATCCTCGACGAGTTCGACCCGCCGCCGCGGCGCTACGCCGTCGGCGTCGTCGTACCTGCGCGGGCAGGGGGCCGGGCGCGTCGCGGGCCGTGCAGCGGCCTCGACGACGCTGCAGCGCGAGATCGGCGCCTCGTCGTCGAGGCGCACCTGCCGCAGATCGGGCCAGGCGCCGTCCGGCACGCTACGAGGGCGAGGGCTACGTCATCGTCCGCCACCCCGAGACCGCGGTGGTCGCCGACGCGCTGCGGCACATCGTCACCGGCGCTGCGCGTGGAGCTGGGCTGATGCGCGTCGTGATGATCTCCCCCGGCTACCCGGCCGAGATGGCCCTGTTCACGCGCGGCGCTCGCGTCGGTCGGCGCCGAGCGTCATCGGCATCGGCGACCAGTCGCCGGCACGACCTGCCGCCGGCGGCGCCGCGAGGCGCTCGCCCACTACGTGCACGTGTCGCTCGCCGACGAGGACGCCGTCGCGGGCGCGGTCTACGAGCTGGCCCAGCACGTGCGCATCGACCGCGTCGAGTGCCTGTGGGAGCCGTACATGATCCTCGCGGCGCGGCTGCGCGAGATGCTCGGCGCTGCCGGGGCTGACGGTGCGAGCAGACGATCCCGTTCCGCGACAAGGAGCGGATGAAGCAGGTGCTCGACGCGGCCGGGCATCCGCACGCCGCGCCACGAGAGCGCGACGACCGCCGCCGAGGTCTGGGCGGCCGCCGAGCGCATCGGCTTCCCGCTCATCGTCAAGCCGATCGCCGGCGCCGGCTCGGCGGACACCTTCCGCGTCGACTCGCGCCGAGGAGCTCAACGACGTGCTGCCGCCGCTGCGCCACGTCCCGCGCGTCAGCGTCGAGGAGTTCGTCGACGCCGAGGAGTTCACCTACGACACCGTCTGCGCCAACGGCGAGATCCTGTTCGAGAACATCTGCTGGTACCGGCCGCGCCCCCTGCTGACGAAGCAGCACGAGTGGGTCAGCCCGGTCACGATCGCGCTGCGCGACCTGACGCCGGCCGACCTGCAGGGCGGCCGGGCGATGGGCCGCGCAGGTGCTCGACGCCCTGGGGTTCCGCGACGGCTTCACGCACATGGAGTGGTACCGCAAGGCCGACGGCGAGGTCGTCTTCGGCGAGATCGGCGCGCGGCCGCCCGGCGGGCGCACCGTCGACGTCATGAACTACGCGACCGACGACGACCTGTTCGCCGGCTGGGCGGCGGCCGTCGTCCACGGCGGGTTCAGCCAGCCCGTGCGGCACTACAACGCCGCCAGCATCTTCAAGCGCGCCCGCGGCATCGGGCGCATCACCCCTCGAGGGGCTCGACCGCCTGATGGACGAGTACGGCGGGCGTCGCGCGTCGACCTGCTGCCCCTCGGCGCGCCACGCCGCGACTGGCGGGCAACGTGATCTCCGACGGCATGGTCATCGTCCGCCACCCCGAGCTGGACGTGACCCTCGAGATCGCCAACCGGTT